>CP051246.1:0-4734807 GCA_017795085.1 Salegentibacter sp. | reverse complement strand
AGGCTTTGAATCAATCCCGATGATTATGGATAAAGACCTTATACTTTTTAACGTCTTCCACGACCACCATTGCGGTCTATACCTCCGAACCTCTCAAATTTATAGGTAAAACTCAACATTGCATAGCGGGTTAAGATCAGGTTGCTGGTATCCTGAATAAAATCGTCACCAATTACCCGGCGGGTATCAATATTTTGATCGAGTAAATCGTAGACCTTTACTTTTAAAGTGGCATCTTCATCCCAAAACTGATAGCCAAGACTCATATTCCATAGAATGGAGGTATTATCAAAACCAGGAGAAACATTTCCGAAGTAATTATAAGAGATATCATTTCCAAAAACTACATTTTCAGGCCAGTAGGAAGTAGTTTGAATACCAATTCGATGATTTACAAAATCTTCATTCCTGTCGGGATTTATATCATATTGGGTATCATTGTAAGTTAATTCATAATTGGGATTAATATCCAATAATTCTTCAATTGCAAAAGTAAATCGTAAACTGGGACTCACACTATAGCGCTCAGCCATATATTGTACCTCATTGGTAAATCCTATATTTCGGTTATAATTTCCACGCAAACCAAGACGATAACGGAATTCCCTAGCATCTTTCTTATATTGTTTATTGTAGAAAGTCCCCAAATCAGCACTCATCGCCCCATTAACATTGGTATAGGTTGTTCTTCTCCTTAAATCTTCATCTACTGTGGTTACCGATACCACATTATTATCGGTAAAGTTCATATTAAACCAACTAAATATCCCGGTACGGGTTGAGAAATCAAAATTTCGATAGTTTAAACGAATATTCTGGGAAAAGGTTGGTCTTAATTCGGGGTTACCGACCCGTACATTCAATGGGTTGGTACGGTCTACCACCGGTTGTAACTGCCCAATTGACGGCACATTGGCATTAGTATTATAATTTATAGTCAAACTTTTTGAACGTTCTAATTCATAGCGTACCCTTGCCCGTAAAAATAAATTATTGTAGGTATTATCAAAATTTACATCTTCCAGGAAATTTTCATTTTCAAGTCGGGTATGCAATAAGCCAACATCTGTATTAATACGCCATGTATCGCCTTCGTAATTTAACCCGGCATTGGGGATATGCCTTCGTGTAGTTACCTCAAAATCATTACTCAATTCTTCATTAATATTATTGTATTCCCCATTAGCGTTTTCGGCCTCATAAACATAGCGCTCATTATTAGTATTGGAATATTCAAGTTCGTATGACAGGTCCAGAAACAACTGATCTGTCAGCACGCTACGTTGGCGAACTTCAAAGGAATAGGCGTCTCTATTATCATTATCATCGATAAACTGATCCTGGACTTCGGTTACTTCTTCGCCTTCCTCGTAAAACCGGCTTTCAGAATAGAAAAAATTATCATTTTCCTGACGGGAATGGCTATGGGAGAATTCAGCACTAAAAAAAGCACCCCTATTACCAAAACGCTTGATAAAATCAAGGTTATTACTAAAATCCATACTCTTTAAATCTTCTTCATTTGATGTTTCCGTATCGTTAATCAACTCACTGTCGCCATCTAAGGATTCTTCACTGCTAAAACGGTTTGATTTACCAAAGTTGGCATTAAACCTTGGCCGGATGGAAAGTCGGGTAAGCGTATCAAATTCTATTTCAAAACGGGTATTTGCCCGGTGACTATTATTCACAAGGTTACTTCGCTGTTCTGAATTGGTAAAATACCGGTTATCGGGAAGAATATTTTCCCGTTGGGTTACTGTTCGTCGTTCAGTATCATTTTTTCCGAAAAAATAATCTCCGCTTAACTTATACTTATCGTCATTCCATTTATTAACATAGTTCAATCCTGCTGTTTCGGCTTTTGTAATCCCACTACCATTATTACCAAAAACATTTCTTCCGGCACTACGCCCCATCATACCAAAAACCTCATCATAACTAAATCCTGAACTATTTATATTATTTGAACTCGCCAATACACTCAGTCGCATATTATCCTTAAAATAATTACCGATGGCACTTAACTCGTACCGCTCATTGGTCCCACCTCCGGCAGTGGCCCGAGAGAAAAGCCCGCGGTTTTTATCTTCTTTTATCGTAATATTTATCGATTTATTATCGGGATCGCCATCTTCACCTGTAAATTCCTGGGCACGGGTTTTAGTATCGGTCACCTGAATTTTCTCTATAATTTCCTTCGGAAGGTTTTTAGTAGCAATTTGCGGATCATCTCCAAAAAACTCTTCGCCGTTTACCAACAATCGTGAAACTGGCCGACCGTTTACCGTAATTTGACCATCGCTGTCTATTTCAACCCCGGGTAATTTTCGCAATAATTCTTCTAAATTGGCATCAGGCCGGGTTTTAAAAGAATCTGCATTAAACTCCAGAGTATCTTTTTTCAATGTAATTGGCGGACTTGTAGCATTAATTAATACTTCATCCAATTCATTATTCTGAACTTCCATGGTAATAGTTTCCAGGGCAATTTCTTCTTCCAGCTTTAGCTGCTGCCGAAAGGTTTGGTAACCCGCAAAAGAAATAGACAGATTGGTGTTTTCTGCTGAAGTATTCCCGTTTAGTTCAAAACTACCATCGGGTTCAGATATTGAATAAGTTACCAGGCTACTATCCGTTGCTTTTTCAAGATAAACCGTAGCCGATTCAAGGGGTCTTCCCTTTTCATCTATTACTTTACCACTGATTTGAAAACTTTGTGAATATGCAAAACTAAAACTTAAAAGAAGGAATAAAGTGCTAAGAAATCTCATTGAATATAAATCATAGGTGTTAGTATAAATAAAGATTTTCGGAATCTTCTTATACTCTTAAGACTACGATATGTCCTATTGGTTTAATCGGGAATTAAAATTAATGTAAAAATTACGGAATTAATCTAAGTATTCTAATCCTATATTTAAACTTTTGTTTCAATAGCTTTAAGGAATATACGCTACTAGATTAAATACTGGTAAATATGCTTGTTTGGTAAAGCACCTAAAAAAACAAATTTAAACTAAGATTGTCACGTCGAGCGCAGTCGAGACGTTTTTGTTTAACCTTTCGACTGCGCAAGATGACAAAAATAAACTTAGGTATTCAAACGGACAATCATATAATCTTATTTAAAATCAAAAAAGGAGATATAGTTATTGTAGAAAAAGCCGCTCAATTGGCGGCTTTTTTAAATCCACTGGCGGGAAGAAACATTTAAATTATAACTTAAGTTCCCAGCCCGGCTCATATTCGCGCTTCCAAAGTTCCATCGCATCACGGTCAAACATACGGCCTGTTTTTTCGTCAATATCAAAACCTTTGTCTATACGGTAGGCAATGTTGGAATAGTGCACCAAAGCCATACTGATATTGGCATCGGCAATAGGAGCTTTTAAATCAACTTTACCTCTTATCCCTTCAAAGAAATTCACCATATGTGCTGTTGACATATCGCCCCCTCCCCCAAGAGCCGTACCGGCCTCATCACTTTTCGAATCGAATTCTTTAAGCACCTCACCTTTACGGTTGGTGAGTTTATAACGTTGACGGTCTACAAAAACACTACCTTCACTACCGTAAATTATGGTGCCACGACCACCTCCATAGGTGTCATAGCCATTGCGACTTTTCCCGTCCCACTGAATAATTTTATCATCAGCATATCTAAAAGTGGCTTCCATCGTATCGTACATTTCCCAGCCATCATCAAGAAAATGACGTTTGGCAGCTTCTACTTCCACCCTTCTCGGGTAGTCTACCTGTAAAGCCCAGCGGGCAATATCAAACTCATGGGTAGCATTATTCCCGGTTTCAGCTGTACCGTAATTCCATCCGTACCAATGCCAGTTGTAATCCCAGGTTTCGGAGGTATACTCCCGCCTTGGGGCCGGCCCCTGCCATAAATCCCAGTCCAGGCCTTCAGGTACAACTGCTTTTTTCTGCACAGGGGTTTCTCCACGGGCATTGCTATAAAAAGCCACAGCTTTGTATGGCGTTCCTATTTTCCCTTCGTGAATATCTTTAATTATTTCAATGGTATGAGCCGAAGAACGCTGCTGGTTCCCCATCTGTACCAGTTTCCCATATTTCTTTTGGGCTGCTACCAGAAGTTCGTTTTCTTCCATATTATGGCTGGAGGGTTTTTCCACATATACATGTTTCCCAGCCTGTAAAGCCATAATAGATCCCGGTGTATGCCAGTGATCGGGCGTAGCATTAATGAGTAAATCCACTTCTTTATCTTCCAGAACCTTTCGAAAATCGTTTTCCAGTTTCGGTTTATAATCAATATGTTCTGAAAAGCGCTCCAGGGCCTTTTCCCGTTGACTTTTCATTACATCACATAAATAGAGTAGTTTTACGTTCGAAGACTCCGTGGCGATTGGCTGGAAATATGCGCCCAGCCTTCTTCCTAAACCGGCAATGGCTATATTTATTCTATCGTTGGAACCAATGATATTCCTGTAAATACTGGCTGGCATGCCCATCGCCGAACTGCTAAGAGCTATTCCTGTTCCGGCCAAACCTGTTTTTTTTATAAAATCTCTTCTACTACTCATTTTCAGGGGTTTTTATTTTGATGTTTTTAAAGCTTACACGATTGCCATGGTCCTGCAACAAAAGATGACCTTCTTCTAATTCACCGAAATTTGGCCAGTCTTTGTATTTACTTTCTTGTATTAGTTTCCTGAAATCTTTGGTTTTTCGTTTGTATTCCAATACTTTCTTACCATTAAGCCAATGCTCTACACGCTTGCCTTCGCAAACAATACGGGCGGTATTCCATTCCCCAATGGGATTAACCGGTTTATCAGTATCAGCCTGGATTAAATCGTACAACGAAGCCAAAGTACGACTGCCTTTATGATTTCCTTTTTTTGCATCGGGATGGCGCTCATCATCCAAAATTTGATATTCCAATCCAATAGCCGAACCTTCACCTTTATTGAGACCGGTATCTACAAAATATTTGATTCCGCTATTGGCTCCTTCAGTTATTCTAAAATCAAGTTTTAACTCAAAGTCGCCGTAGCGTTTTTTGGTTACAATATCGCCACCCGCAGCCGATTCTTCACCGCCACTGGCCAACACGGTAAGTACTCCGTTTTCAATTTCCCAGCCCTGTTTTGGAAATTCATCGAGTTTAGCACCACGCCAGCCTTCGGTAGACTTTCCGTCCCATAGCATTTGCCAGCCGGCATCAACTTCTGATTTGGTTAGTTGGTTTTTGGTAGTTACAGGCTCTAGCGGACTTTCCTTTGAATATTCTTCTAAATCTTCGGTCAAAATTTTAATATTTCTCCAGCTAATTTCAGTGCCCTCTTCAGCACCACCGCCAATACTGTGTACCTGTAGGGCAATAAAACCTTTCCCGGTCATCTCATCTATCAAATGCGCTGCCGGCACAGCGTTTATCCAGGTTTTTATAGTATCTCCTATGGCTTCAATGCGATAAGTATTCCATTCATTTTGCTTAAAAGCCTGTCGCGCTTCGGTCAGTTCTTCCAGGTCTACCAACCAACCGCGACGAGCTTCATCATATATGCCCCCACTCCAAGCACGGTCGCTTGGGTCAATTTCTACCTGATAGCCGTGTACACGGCCATCCATATACCCATCGAGACTATTACTGCGAATTTGTATTCCTGAATTCATACTTGGGTGTACTTTAAATTCCAGCTCTAAGATAAAATCCTCGTAATCTTCTTCAGTAGTTAAAAAGGTATTGGGCGTATTATGTACAGTTTTACCAATTACGGTGTTATCTTCCACCCGATATTCGGCTTTACCACCTTTTACTTCCCAGCCTTCAAGATCTTCTTTAGGAGTGATATCCCGCCAGGGCGTATCATCATTTTTATTTTGCCCGCAAGCTGATAAAAGACCTACTAAAAGTACGAAACTAGATTTTCGAACAGTATCATTAATTTTTAGATTCATTCGGAATAATTTTAGGATCAAAAAAATGTTTTTATAAAATTTAGCTGAAAAGATATTAATTTATTCCCCTTAAAAAAATTAATCTATCAATTTTAAAGAAATACAACAACAGCTTTGTAAATTTATACCTCGAAAATTACTTCTGGTCCCGGCATAGAATTTATAGTGGTAAGAGCCAGAAGTGAGAACAATCAAAATAATATTAAATTTTGGCAGAAGCATTTTTTCAGCAACACCAAGAAATCTTCCACACCCTTTTTGAAGCAGCTTCAGAAGGAGTTATTGTGGTAAACAGCGAACAAAAAATTGTTACAGCCAACAAGACGGCCTTACAAATGTTTGGTTATGAAAAAGAAGAACTGCTGGGAGAACATCTTAATATTTTAATCCCTATAAATTATAAAGCCGATCATTCACAACACTTTAAGCGTTTTTTAAAACACAGTGAAAAACGGCAAATGGGACACGGGCGCGACCTATATGGAGTAAAAAAAGACGGCAGTGAATTTCCTGTTGAAGCCGGGTTAAACCCGTTTGAAGTTGACGGGGAACGCTTCGTGATGTCTTTGGTTGTAGATATTACTGTACGAAAAGAAAACCAGCGGCGAATTCGGGAGCTCAATGCCGATCTCGAAGACAAAATTAAAATTCGCACCCGGGAACTTAGTGATACCGTACAGGACCTCGAAAAAGAAATTTCTAAAAGAAAAAAGGCTGAAAAGCGTTTGAAACTATCCTTAAAGCAGGAGAAGGAACTTAACGAATTAAAAACCAAATTTCTTTCGCTGGTGTCACACGAATTTAAAACGCCACTGAGCGGGATTTTGAGTTCGGCTACATTAGCTGAAAAATACACCAAAACCGAACAGCAGGAAAAACGAGAAAAACACCTGCGTACCATAAAAAACAAAGTACACTACCTCAACAATATTTTAAATGATTTTCTTTCGTTGGAACGTCTGGAATCAGGCAATGTAAATTATAAATACAGTGAATTTAGCTTAAATAAGCTTATTAACGATGTGATATACAATGCCAACGTGACTTTAAAATACGGGCAGGAAATTGATTATCCACGGGATTTGAAAGACATTATGCTGCATCAGGATGAAAAAATTGTGGAGCTTATTTTGTCTAACTTAATGGGCAATGCCATCAAATATTCGCCTGAAGATTCCCTGATCAAATTCAGGGTAAAACCGGAAACTGAAAAAGTGATTTTTGAAGTTGAAGATGAAGGAATCGGAATTCCGCAAAAAGACCAGAAACATATTTTTGAACGCTATTTCAGGGCTGAAAACGCACTTTTAAACCAGGGTACAGGAATCGGGCTGAATATCGCGAAAGTCCACCTTGAAAATATGGGTGGGAAACTTTATTTTAAAAGTGAAGAAAACAAGGGCTCAATTTTTACTGTGGAATTGCCCTATAAAGGCAAAAAGGAAACTTGAATAAAATTCACAAAGTACAATGTCAACCAACCAAACTACAAAAATACTATTAATAGAAGACGATGTAACGGTACGGGAAAACACCGCAGAATTACTGGAACTTTCCGACTATGAGGTAGTAACCGCTCCAGACGGAAAGAAGGGACTTGAAAAAGCACAAACTGAAATTCCCGATATCATTATTTGTGATATTATGATGCCTGAATTAGATGGGTACGATGTGCTGCAAGGCCTGGCTAAAAATCCAAAAACCAGCACGATTCCTTTTATTTTCCTTTCCGCTAAAACCGAACATAAGGATGTTCGTCGTGGGATGGACCTTGGCGCTGACGATTATCTTACCAAGCCCTTTGAAGAAGAAGACTTGTTAAGTGCCATTGAAAGTAGGCTAGCCAAAGTTGAAATTTTAAAAAAACAGGTGTCGGCAACTGAAGAAAAAGAGAACAACCTACCCAATCTCTCGGCATTTCGGGAAATGATGAAAAACGGGCAACACCTTAGTTTTAAAGCGGGGGAAAACATTTATGAAGAAGGTAAAACTTCGGTAAATTTCTATTTGGTAGAACGCGGCGTGGTAAAAGCGCACAAGTTTGATGAACGCGGTAAAGAAATTATTACGCAACTTTATAAGGAAGAGGATTTCTTCGGAAATTTAAGTTTTAATAAAACCTCGGCTTATCGCGAATTTGCCACGGCTTTGGAAGATTCGGTTTTGTATTCGGTTTCTCGAGAAGAATTACGGAAAGTTTTACAACAAAACAGTCGGATTAGCCTGGAATTACTGGAAGTCATGAGCGACAATTTATTTGGCGTAAAAGATCAGTTAATGGAAATTGCCTATTCTTCGGTGCGAAAAAAAGTAGCGCGAACCATCCTGAAATTTGCCCGTGAATTGAAGAAAAACCCGTTGCAGAGTATCAGGATTTCCCGCGCCGATTTAGCCGGTGTTGCGGGAGTTGCCTCAGAAACGCTAATCAGAACCCTTTCAGATTTTAAAAAAGAAGGCCTTATTGAAATTGAAGGCAGAAATGTAAAATTGCTCAATGCTGATAAGCTAGAGCAAATTGGGTAAACATTGCGTGAAAACCTTCCAGAAATTAAAAACCTGGAAGGTTTAAAGAACTGAACTGTCTTGATTCTTTTCCCGAAAAAACTCCCCTTAACCTGATTCCCATCATATTTTATCAAGTCCAATGCCCGTAGTTTCACCCCAAATTAGGAATAAAAACTATGAGCCTGAATATCGTAATTTTAACCGATTTTTCTGAAGCAGCATACTCGGCAGCTAATTACGCATTACATCTTTCAATAGAAAAGTCTAATTTTTATTTGTTGCATATAGGAAATTCAAAAGATCAAAAATTAATTGATTTCACTCAAAAAACCATTCAAAACCCTAAAGCTAAGGGGCATAATTTTCACGCCATACGCAGTACTGACAACCTTATAAACGCTATCCGAAAAACAGTAGAAGAAAAAAGAATTGACTTGATTGTTATGGGAGTTTCAGCAAAGAATTTTTCCGATTTACAAGGACTCGGAGAAAACTCATACAATGTTATTAAAAAAGTGAAATGTCCGGTACTTATGGTACCCAAGAATTTTGATTTCAAATCCTGGGATTCCGTTTATTTTCCTGTCGACGCACGCATACCGATACCAAAATCCAGTTTAAACCTGCTCAAAAAGCTACCGGTACATTCCAGGACAAATTTTAGCATCTGGACTTATAATTGTGGTCAAAATGTTGAAGAAAAAACCGATCACCAAAATACTTTCACCAAAATCCTGAGTGGTTTCAAAACCGATTTCAAGAAGATCGAAGATTCTCCTGAATTTGTACTGTATTTTTGGAAAAAAGCCAATAAATCTGCCAGTTTAATTATGCTAAAGGCACGCCATTTAAAAATTTCAGAAACATTTTTACTTCGCCCTGCTGAAGAAACTCATCTACGACAAAAGATGCCAGTACTTATCCTACACGATTAATTTGTGAATTTTGGTTAAAGTTCAATTTCAAATTACTAAAATTGAACTGTATTTTCTGAAAATCTTGCAATATCTAAGCAAAATAGTTATGTTTATAGCTTAAGCAAAGCCTCTGGGTTTTGCTTTTCAATTTTACTATAAACGACAGTTTAAAAAGATTTAAATTATGACTAAAGAAGAAGTTTTAAACCGATTAAAACAAGGAAACAAGCGCTTTACTGCCGATAAAAAAGACGGAAAATTACAGGATAGCTCGCGTCGCCAGGAACTTACCGGCGGGCAGTCACCTTATGCTATCATTTTAAGTTGTGCCGATAGTCGTGTAGTACCCGAATTGGCTTTTGACACTGGCCTGGGCGAACTATTTACCGTGCGTGTTGCCGGAAATATTGCCAATAGTTCATCAATCGCAAGTATGGAATATGCTGTAGCACACTTAAATACCGAAATTATTGTAGTAATGGGCCACGAAAGTTGTGGTGCAGTAACCGCGGCTATGCAGGGGGGTGATAACGGCTATAACCTTAATCACCTGGTATCTCATATTGCTCCTGCAATTGCAGCTTCAGATAAAAATGCCGGAGTGAACGACGTGGTAAAAAAGAATGCAGAGCTTACAGCTGAAGAGCTTAAAACCCGCTCTACTATTATTAAAGAAGCGGCCGAAAACGGAAAAGTGAAAATTGTTCCAGCTTATTACAATCTTGACTCCGGAGAGGTGGATTTTTTATAAAAGCCCCCTAGCCCCCAAAGGGGAACTGAAAGCTTTTATTAGAACGTGAAAGAGGCTATTGACAATATTTGTCAACAGCCTCTTTTTTATTGACTTTCCCTTGCCTTAAAAATCTTCAGATGTAGGTGAGAAGACATTTTTCTCGCATTGTTTTTTGCGCGGTAAGCTACTTCACCTTTAAAAAGTTCATCTATGGTTTCAAACCATAGATTCAGCCAAACGCCAAAATGTTCAGCTCCAATGCTATTTTCATTTTCACGATCAACTTTCACGTGGGCAGTTTGCGGATTTCCTAAGTATTTTGCCTTAAAAAACAAACTGCTTTCCCAAAAGTCGGTGAGTTTTTCCAGGTGTGCATCCCAGTCGGTTATGCTTTTATTGAAAAAATGACCAATTTCAGGGTTTTTTCTCACTTTTTTATAGAACCCGGAAACAAGGCGATAAACATCTTCCCGGGTTTTTATATCCTCTTTCATTAAAATAGATTTATCACAATAAAAATTAGGGAAATTAGTAAACTTAGCAAGAGGGAATTAAAAATAATTTTTGATTTTAATTGCGCTAAAATAGTAGTATTGAAGCCCATACAGGCAATTACCACCACAAACAGTTGGATCATATTTACCAGGCTGTGGCCATTCATCAAGATAAACATAGCGGCAATAGATCCCAAACAGCTGGATGCGATAATTCCAATCGCGGAATATCCCATAGTCATTTCTTCAAAATCGGCTAAAAGATTCTTATAAAGTCTCATATCTTCAGGTTTTAAATTCTATGATAAAATTAGCCTGAAAACCCTGAAACTTTTATGATTAAAATCATATAAACAAGGATTTACATTTTTTTGAGATTAATCAAAAAGCCCCTTCAAATAAATGAAGAAGCTTTTTAGCTTTTTACAACCAAGCCTTAACTTTTAAATCGTTCAAAAACTTCTTTTTCCAGGTTTTCCCGGTGATCGGGATGTGCGATGGAGATTAAAGCTTTTGCGCGTTGCTTTAGATTCTTCCCATATAAGTTTACCACGCCATATTCAGTAGCTATATAATGCACGTGTGCCCGCGTGGTAGTTACACCTGCCCCTTCTTTTAAGAAAGGAACGATTTTGGAAATTCCCTTGTTGGTAACCGAAGGCATCGCAATTATCGGCTTTCCACCTTCAGAAAGGGAAGCCCCGCGAATAAAATCCATTTGCCCGCCCACTCCGGAATATTGAAACTTCCCGATAGTATCGGCACAA
Organism: Salegentibacter sp.; assembly: GCA_017795085.1. Classification (GTDB taxonomy): domain Bacteria; phylum Bacteroidota; class Bacteroidia; order Flavobacteriales; family Flavobacteriaceae; genus Salegentibacter. The sequence goes on along the minus strand of CP051246.1, from coordinate 4,723,451 downwards.
ACCTGTCCGGTAAGATCAATCTCAATGGCTGAATTGATAGCGGTTACTTTAGGGTTTTGTCGAATTATAGCGGTATCATTGGTATAAGCAGCCTCTTTAAAATGCACTATGGGGTTATCGTCAATAAAATCGTAAAGTTTGGGCGAACCCACCGCAAAACAGGTAACCAGTTTCCCGGTTTTAATCTTTTTATGCGTCCCGGTAATTACACCCGATTCAACTAACGGTAAAATCCCGTCGGAAAACATTTCGGTATGAATCCCCAGGTTTTTATGATTTTTAAGGTTGTTTAAAACCACATTTGGAATGCCGCCAATTCCCATTTGCAGGGTGGCTCCATCTTCAATAAGCCCGGCTACGTGGTGGCCTATTTGCTTTTCAATCTCAGTGGCTTCGGTGATATGTGAGGCGTGAATGGGTATATCAACTTCAATTGCCGAGGAAATCTGGCTCACGTGAATAATTCCATCACCGTGTGTTCTCGGCACCTGTGGATTGATTTGTGCGATTACCTTTTTAGCCGTTTGGATAGCCGGTAAAGCAATATCTACCGAAACTCCAAGCGAACAATACCCGTGTTTATCTGGTGGAGAAACCTGGATAAATGCTACATCCAAGGGTAAAATGTTTCTGCGGAAAAGGGTATGAATTTCACTTAAGAAAATAGGGATGTAAGCTCCGGATTCAGTATTTACTGCTTTTCTCACATTGCCGCCCACAAAACAGGAATTGGTGATAAAAGCATCGCTATAGGGTTTTTCGGTATATCTTGCCGAACCTTCGGTATGAATTTGAATTAATTCTACTTCTTTAAGTTCATTATGGCGCTCGCAAAGTGCATCGATTAAGGTATTTGGAGTCATCGCGGCACCTTGTAAAAATACGCGGTCACCAGATTTCACACAACGTACTGCTTCAGCGGCAGAGACGATATTAAGATTTGGCATGGGTTTTAATATTCAGGTTAAAATTGATGTCTATTTCTTCTTCAATTACAATAAGTCCAAAAACTTTGCTTGGAGCTTCCAGGTTAAAATCGGTGATATTCAGAGCCAGGCTACCGTTAAAGCAAAGTTCATCTTCGCCTGAAACTTCTACCGGAAAAGTATATTCTTTATCTACCCCGGCAATTTGAAAGTTTAAAGTCACCCTGGCATTCTCTTTATCCTGCATTTGAATTTGTTTGACTTTTAATAAAATTCTCGAATGTTTATCAGTTTTAAGGAGCTCATTAAAATCTTTATTGATACGCCGATTCCCGCAATCGAATTTTTCATTTTTCAAAGGAAGTACACTGTTACTAAAATTAAAAGTGCCACTTTTTTTAATAAAATTTACTTTAATAGTCTCCTCCTGAAATTCGTGCGTATTAAAATCGCATTCAAACTCGTTGATATTGGTATTACCGGAGATACTAAGACTGCTTCCCGGAAGAATTTTCACTTCCCGGGTCTCCAGGTTGGTTTGTGAAAAACCTATACCTACAGAAAGAAATAAACAGAAGAGCAAAAAGTAGGTTTTCATAATTCCGGGGTTTGTTTTTGATAAATACTTCTCGCTACTATTTTAATTCCGCTCTCGCTACATTAAAATCACTCGAAGTGACGATTGAACTTATAAATTATTGTCAAAAAAGCCCCGGCGAAACTCGTTAGGAGGGAGCATCCGGGGCCGGTATTCAACTTAAAAACTAATTGCTGCTTCTAGCATAAGTCCGTTGAATTGTCCTTCATGGAAGATGGTTTCCGGATTAAATCCGTTGTAGTTTTGATTTACATATTCCACTTTTGCCAGGATATTCTTGGTCATAAACCAACCCGCACTTAACTGAGTTCTGTCAATATCGATGTCATTCCCGTTTGCTTCTTCACCTTCTACGGTGTTATAACGGCCACCGATATAAAAGTTCTCATTCGGTCCAAATCGGTAGATCAATTCTCCCGCAAGTTGGGTGAAAGATCTGGTGTCTGTTTCAGTACTGCGTTTTCCACTAGAGTGCTCCAAAGTTCCAAAGAATTCAAGACCGCCATACTTTACAAATGGGTTTACCATAAAGGCAGTTACTTCATTGCCAAAGTTAGGATTGTAACGGCCAGACCTAAAGTTTCCGGCTGCACTGGCTTCGGGGTTTTCCATTACCAGATAATATCTTGATCCCGCACGATCTGCACTGTACAGATAAGAATTGGCTACCTGATTAGTGTGATAAACAGACCCGGTTAATCGCCATCTCAAATCATCGGCATCAGCAAAAGGCTGGTTATCATAACCTAGTTTCGCCAACCAGGAAACACCATTGGCTTCAGAATATTCGGGAGATTGGTTTAGTTTACCGTTGGTAGCACCTACCATCCCGATAAATCCATTATCGCGGTAGTATACCTCAGCACCAACTTCAGTGGTAAAGGCATCCATAATCAGGTTTCCCACAAAGGGGTTGTAAATAGCCTGGGCGTTATCGGTTCTTCTAAAGTGAGCATCACCGTAGTTGTTTTCCATATGCCCGATCTTTACGGTAGTTTTATTCATAAAATCTTCCATAAAACCAGGGCTTACAAAATCCAGTTTATCAATTTGAATATACCCATCCTTTACATAAGGCTCTGGGTGGTGACGAGAAGAAAGATAAGTACGTAAGTGCATTCTAACTCCGTCATACAACTGCACATCCAAATCTAAGTTGGCAGTAGGCAGGTTAAAGTTGCTGCCCAATTTAATAAGGGCTACCCCAGAGTTTTCGTGGTCTAGTGCCTGGAACTGAATAGTGGAGGCTCCTCCTACCCTAACCTGAAGACCATCAAAGGTAGAAACGGTATCCTTAGGGGCTTCAAAAATGTGTAATCCGCGTTGATCTAATGGCCTGAAGTTATCAAGGTCACGTTCCTGCGCCTGCATTTGGAATCCAAAAAGCACGAAGGCTATAAGTCCGAAATATTTAAGTGAATTTTTCATGGTCTTGTAATTTTAAGTTGAATGTTTATTTAGAAAATGAGGTTTTAAATTTTATAGTCACTTCATCACCGGTTTTAATAGAACCAAACATTGCTGTTGGCGGATCTACTTTATAATCGGTCATATTGAAGGTTTTCTCTCCTGAAAGTTCTAGCTTACTGCCGTTTAAAACAGCGGTACACGCTATTGGAATTTCTCTGGTTTGTCCCGCAATCTTTAGGTTACCGATAGTTTGCAAGGCGTAGGCATTACTACCTTTACTTTCAATGCTATTAACCGATTTCAATTGAAACTCGATGTTTTCATAGTCATCGGTTTTTAAAGCTTTATAAGTATTTTTATCCATTCCGCTTTTTCCGCTATCAAGACCTTCAGCAGGAATAATCACTTTTAAGCTTTTTATCCCGGTAAGTTCATTCCCTTCGGTTTGCAGTTCAGCGGTTCCCTGTTTTTTTGTAGCGTCAAGTTTCCAATCGTGAATATTTGAAGTTCCTTCTACAATAATTTTAGAAGAAGATTGCATCTTATAAGTTTGGGCTTGCAAAGTTCCAGCGACCAGCAGAAAGAAAAACATATTAACTAGTAGGCTTGTTCTTACAAAAGTTCTCATAACATTAGGTTTTTAAGTTTGGTACAAAGTTGCGGCACAACAACTGTGTTTTTTATGACGAGCATCAGGTTTTTGAAGATTTAAACCCCGCTCTCTTGAAGTTATGAGAAACAAAAAACTAAGCAAAATCAATAGTTTAGAGAAACTACAACGTTTTCATTTTAGTAAAAAAAGTATATTTTAAAAATATAACAGCGTAGAATTAGATTGAGGAATTTAATTTCACGCGAAGTGCACAGAGAAATTTTATGAATTCCTGGCAGGTATGATTTAGAAGATAAAATTGATCAAGAAATCTATTTTTTCCCGTAAAGCGCGTGAGGCTTTTCGCAAAAGGCTTAGAGAACATTGGTGAATTCGCGGCAAAACCAATTAACGAATCACGGATTACCGATTTAACTTGACTGAGTCCGGATAGAATAAAACTTATTGCTCAAGGAAAGCCCTCACCCAACCTCTTCCTGAGGGAGAGGGGGATACAAAATTCGTGGCGAAACCAATTAAGGAATCCCCACCAATTAACCATTTAATCAATAATATAATTCGTCGGTCTTTAAATTTAGGAAGCGGGAAGTGGCAAAAAATGTACTTAACCAGGTAATAATTACTCCCATAAGAAAAACGCCTATAAATAGCGAAAGTAACAGTTTTACATCGCCGGTAAGATTAAGTTCCGGAAAGCTGTTATTTAGATAATATAAAATTCCCGCCATACCTATTAAAGCAAGAAAAGCACCAATCATTCCCAGTTTCACACTTTGCCAGATAAAAGGACGACGGATAAAACCTTTAGTAGCACCCACCATTTGCATGGTTTTAATCGTAAATCGCTTGGAGTATACTGAAAGTCGAATAGAGCTGTTAATAAGCAAAACCGCAATAAAAAGGAAAAGGCCACTGGCAATGAGTATCCACAGACTTATTTTCTTTACATTTTCATTGAGCAGGGCAATTAGGGGTTTATCGTATACCACCTCATCAACAAAATTTTTGGCGGTGAGTTCTGTAGCAATCTCATTAACCTGTTCCGAAGAAACAAAATCAGCGTTCATATACACATCAATGGAATTTTGCAACGGATTATAGCCTAAAAACTCCATAAAATCTTCGCCTATTTCTTTACTATGGGTTTCGGCAGCATCTTCTTTAGACACATAAACGGTAGATTTGGTATATTCAGCCATCGCCAAACTCTTTTTGAGATCTTCAATTTCTACCTCTTTGGCATTGTCTTTTAAATATACGGTAAGAGCAATTTGTTCTTTAAAATGATCGGCCACCTTTTTGGTATTTAAGACCAGCATACCTAACATTCCCAATAAAAAAAGTACTAAACCTATACTAATAACCACCGAAAAATAAGAAGAGATCAATCGGCGTTTCTGGTACTTTTCAAAAGATGTGCTCATAAGGTGACCTCAGATTTTCTGTAAAAATAAAAAAGATAAGCTTTCATTATCCTTAAAACGTTCAAAGTTTAAAAAAATTAGCCCAACTTATATTTTTTTGGCACAAACTCACAAATCTTTTAGGCAGGTCTGATTCTTAATTTTATTTTTATCCTGAAAAACTGGAACTATGGAATTTTTAATCTTCGGAACCGGCGGCGTGGGTGGCTATTTTGGCGGCCGACTAGCAAAAGCAGGATATCCTGTTAGTTTTATTGCCCGTGGAAAACATTTGGAAGCGATTCAAAAAAACGGACTGGAAGTTGAAAGCATTAACGGGAACATTAAAGTACAGCCTAAACTCGCTACCGATAATTTAGCTGAAGTAGCTACGCCCGATTTAGTGATTTTAGCGGTAAAATCATGGCAAATTCAGGAAATAGCAAAGCAATTGAAACCTGTAATTTCTGCTGACACAATGGTTTTGCCTTTACAAAACGGCGCCGATAATGCCGAAAAATTACTGGAAATCCTTCCGAAGAAAAATGTACTGGCAGGACTTTGCCATTTGATCAGTTTTATAGAAAAACCAGGGAAAATCAAACACGTATCTTTTGAACCGCGTATCACTTTTGGTGAAATTGATAATTCAAAAACTTCAAGAATTCAACAATTAAAAACGGCCTTTGAAAAGGCTAAAATCACTAATGTAAATCCTGACAACATTCAGCTTGAAATTTGGAAAAAATTCCTATTTATTGCTACCATCAGCGGAATTGGCGGTTTAACCCGTGTGCCAATAGATAAAATCAGGGAAAGTAAATATCTATACGATATGATGCTGGAAACGGCTCGGGAAATTAAAGCCCTGGCAAAGGCTAAGGAAATCCCTTTAAATGATGAGCATCTTAAAAAATCTTTTGAACTTATCAATAGTCAACCTGCCGGGACTACCGCTTCTACACAACGGGATTTAATGGAAAGCAAAGCTTCAGAATTAGAGAATTTTAATGGTTATATTGTTAGGGAAGGTGAAAAATTAAATATCCCCACACCCATAAATAAAATAATTTATGAATGTTTACTGCCAATGGAAAGGGAAGCCAGGAGTAAATAGCTTATTAGTGGGAATAAAATAAGCGTATCACTTGTATTAAATACAGTTTTAAAAAACAATGAATTTAAAAAGTAGATAAATTCACTTTCTTAATATAAACAGGATAAAAACCACTAATCCCCGCTCCTTAACTTCTCATAACTGGTTTAAAATTGTAAATTTGCAGCCATTCAAACAGGGAATAAAAATGAGTTACAACTTCAACGAAATTGAAGCCAAATGGCAAAAATACTGGGCAGAAAATCAAACGTTTCGTGCCAGCAATTCACCCGACAAACCAAAATATTATGTGCTTGATATGTTCCCTTATCCGTCAGGCGCGGGACTTCACGTGGGGCATCCGCTGGGCTATATTGCCAGCGATATTTATGCACGTTACAAGCGCCACAAAGGTTTTAATGTTTTGCATCCGCAAGGATATGATAGTTTTGGACTACCAGCCGAACAATATGCCATTCAAACCGGGCAACACCCCGCAGTAACTACCGAAAATAATATAAAAAGATATCGCGAACAGCTTGATAAAATCGGCTTTTCTTTTGACTGGAGCCGGGAAGTGCGTACCAGCAATCCCGACTATTATAAATGGACGCAGTGGATCTTTATCCAGCTTTTTGAATCCTGGTATGATTTGGAAGCCGATAAATCCAGGCCTATTTCTGAATTAAAAGAAATTTTTACCGCGGAAGGGAATTCGCGGGTAAAGGCTGCTTGTGATGATGATGTAGAAGAATTTTCAGCAGAAGCCTGGAATGCTTTTTCTTCAGAAGAAAAACAAGAAATTTTATTAAAATACCGACTTACATATTTAGCTGAAACCGAAGTCAACTGGTGTCCACAACTGGGAACCGTTTTAGCCAACGATGAGATTGTTAACGGCGTTTCCGAACGCGGTGGCTATCCCGTGGTTCGCAAAAAAATGACACAATGGAGCATGCGAATTTCGGCATTTTCTGAGCGTCTATTACAAGGTTTAGATCAACTGGACTGGACCGAAAGTTTAAAGGAAAGTCAGCGGAATTGGATTGGGAAATCAGTAGGCGCCCACGTCGATTTCAACATTCAAAATTCAGAATTCAGAATTGGTGTTTTTACAACAAGACCCGACACTATTTTCGGCGTAAGTTTTATGACTTTAGCGCCGGAGCATGATTTGGTCAAGAAAATCACCACAACACAACAAAAAGAGGAAGTTGAAGCCTATATCGCAACCAGTGCAAAACGTAGCGAGCGCGAGCGAATGGCCGATGTAAAAAGCATTACCGGCGTTTTTACCGGGGCTTATGCCGAACATCCGTTCACCAAAGAACCAATCCCGATCTGGATTGGGGATTACGTACTTGCCGGCTACGGCACCGGTGCAGTAATGGCAGTTCCTTGTGGCGATCAGCGGGATTATGATTTTGCAAAACATTTTGAAATTCCTATTCCCAATATTTTTAAAAACGTGGATATTTCTGAAGAAGCTTTTTCAGGAAAAGAAGGCACGGTAATCGCAAATTCCAATTTTCTTAGCGGCCTCGAGTATAAAGAGGCCCTGCAAAAAGTCATCCTGGAACTTGAAAAAACCGGCCAGGGTTATGGTAAAACAAATTATAGATTACGCGATGCGGTTTTTAGTCGACAGCGTTATTGGGGAGAGCCATTCCCTGTGTATTATGTAAACGGAATGCCGCAAATGATAGCTGCTGAACATTTGCCGCTGCACCTCCCTGAAGTTGAAAAATACCTACCTACCGAAGAAGGAGAACCACCTTTAGGACGAGCCAATGTTTGGGCCTGGGATACAAAATCTAATCAGGTAGTAACCAATGAAAAGATAGATAATAAAACAGTTTTCCCTTTAGAATTAAATACCATGCCGGGATGGGCAGGAAGCTCCTGGTACCTTTTCCGTTATATGGACGCGCAAAACAAAAATGAATTTGTTTCTAAAGAAGCCCAGAAATATTGGGAAAACGTAGATTTATACATAGGTGGAAGCGAACACGCCACCGGACACTTATTATATTCCCGATTCTGGACAAAGTTTTTACACGACCGCGGTCACCTTTCCGTTGAAGAGCCGTTTAAAAAGCTGATCAACCAGGGAATGATTTTAGGTCAGAGTGCTTTTGTTTATAGGTTGGAAGAAGAGAATGTTTTTGTCTCTAAAAATCTAATAGGAGAAAATAATGTACAGCCAATTCATGCCGATGTCTCTTTAGTTAACCATTCTGATGAATTGGATATTGAAGGCTTTAAAAAATGGCGTCCTGAGTTTAAAGACGCAAAGTTTTTAACTGAAAAAGATGGCACTTACATTGTTGGTCGTGAAGTCGAAAAAATGTCGAAATCCAAATACAATGTGGTAAATCCCGATGATATTTGTGAAGATTACGGCGCCGATACGCTTAGAATGTACGAGATGTTTCTCGGGCCATTAGAACAGGCAAAACCCTGGAATACCGCGGGAATCACCGGCGTACATAACTTCCTTAAAAAGCTATGGAAGTTATACCACAACGGTGAACAGTTTGAAGTTTCCGAAGAAAAAGCATCAGCCGATTCTTTAAAGACCCTACATAAAACCATAAAGAAAGTGACTGAAGATATTGAGGAATTCAGTTTTAATACTTCGGTTTCCACGTTTATGATTTGCGTTAATGAGCTTTCAGCACAAAAATGTAACAGCCGGGAAGTTTTAGAGTCTCTAGCAGTACTTATTGCACCTTATGCACCGCATATTGCCGAAGAATTATGGAATAAATTAGGAAACTCCGAATCGGTAGTCACTGCTGAATATCCTGAATTTGAAGAAAAATACCTGGTAGAAAGTACCAAAAACTATCCGATTTCTTTTAACGGAAAAATGCGATTTACGATGGAGCTTCCGCTGGATATGCCAAAAGATGATATCGAAAAAACCGTGATGGCAGATGAACGTACCCAAAAACAATTAGACGGACGAACACCTAGAAAAGTAATCGTTGTCCCTGGAAAAATTGTAAATATTGTGGGATAACCGATTTGAAAATTATATGATTTGAAAATCCGTTTCTCAATTGAGAAACGGATTTTTTTGTGTTTAACAACTTAAGAATGCTCTCTTACATTATACAATACCCCACCCACATTAATTTCCCTTTAGGGGTTAGGGAACTTATATGTCATTGTGATGGAGATACAACCGAAACAATCTATTAATCCAAGAGCTAAGATTTAAAAACAGTTACCCTCCAATAGTAATCATACTCCGGTTGTTGTTATGTTTTTTAGGATTTTGAAGTTTTTGAAAGCTGTCCATTCCCGCCCGTGTGGCTTTCTTTTTAAATAGCCTGTGTTCAATTAAAGGCTCAATATTCTCTCCTTTACGAAATGCACCAAGTAAATTGGTTTCTTTATTGGAAAACAGGCAGTTTTTAATCCTTCCGTTGGCCGTAAGGCGAATACGGTTACAGGCATCACAAAATGGATTGGTAACCGAACTGATAATGCCAAACTTGCCCTGAAATCCTTTTATTTTAAAATCTCGGGAAGTGAAATTAGCTTCATTTTCTAAATCAATAATATTTTCTTCGCCAAAAAATTCGGTTACCTGAGTCATAATTTCATCTTGAGAAACCAGTTTATCCCGGCTCCAGCGATTGCCATCAAATGGCATAAACTCGATAAACCGAACACTTATCGGCAAATTTCGGGTAAAAAGCACAAAATCATTAATCTCATCTTCATTAAAATACTTCATCAAAACCGCATTGATTTTTACGGTAAAACCTTCTTCAATTAGCAAATGCATATTTTCCCAGGCCTTTTTAAACTGATCTCGTCTCGTAATCACCTTGAATTTTCTTTCATCTAAAGTATCCAGGCTTAAATTGATTTTCTTTAAGCCGTATTTCTTAAAATCGATAATAAACCTATCGGCTAATATTGCATTTGTGGTAATTCCCAACTCTACATTAAGGGTGGAAAGTTTTTTAAGGATTTCTCTAAAATCTTTCCTCACTAAAGGTTCCCCGCCGGTTAACCTGATTTTATCAACCCCGTTTTTTACAAATATTTTTGCAATCTCATAAATTTCTTCAGCCGTCATCAACTCGCTTCGAGGCGTAAGCGGCACCCCGTGTTCAGGCATACAGTAGTTACAGCGCAAATTGCATTTTTCGGATAAAGAAATACGTAAATAGTTATGACTTCGGCCGAATTTATCGGTAAGGACTTCCGTGGTTTTAGACATTTTCAGGATGTTTTGCTCCCCTTAGAATTTTAAAAACGTGAAGCAGATGGGGAAAAACTGCTTCCATAGATTCGCGAGCGCCGTTGGTAGAACCCGGCAATGCAAGGACTAAGCAATTTCCAATAGTTCCCGCAATACTTCGGGAGAGCATAGCATAAGGCATACGCTCCTGCCCGTAACTGCGAATGGTCTCTTCAATTCCGGGAATTCGCCTTTCAATAATCGGTTCCAAAGCTTCGGGGGTTACATCGCGAAAGGAAAGTCCGGTACCACCAGTGTAAATTACCAAATCATTTTCTTCAGAATAGGTTAGCGCTTTGTTTCTTATAAGTTCGGCTTCATCGGGAATTACTTCGTAAGAGGCAATTTCTACGCCGCTTTCTTCCAGTTTTTGAATAATAGCCTTCCCGGCGCGGTCTTCTTTCTTACCTTCTGAAATACTATCGGAACAAACAATAACACAAGCCTTTAATTTTCGACTGTTCTTTTGTTGAAAACTGCTTTTCCCACCAGACTTTTTCACCAGGGAGATATTCCCGATTTCAATATTCTTATCCAGGGGTTTTAGCATATCGTACATCGTTAAGGCCACGATACTTGCACCGTGCATCGCCTCTACCTCTACCCCGGTTTTGTAAACCGTTTTTACAGTAACATTTATGGTTACTTCCAAGCCTTCGGTTTCATAGGTTACGGCAGTAAATTCTACCGGAAGCGGATGGCAATCGGGAATACTCTGACTCGTATTCTTTACGGCAAACAGCCCCGCAGTTTTTGCCATTTCAAAAACATCTCCTTTAGGTACCTTCTTTTCCAAAAGGGCGGTTTTTGTTGCTTCACTTCCCAGTTTCACCACCGCTTTTGCAGTAGCCGAACGAAGCGTTTTTATTTTGTGAGTAATATCAACCATAATCTTACACGTTAACTTTCCATTGAAATTCTTTTGAAGCAAAAATCTCTTTTCCGAAAATAGGCACTTCACTTTTCACCCGGTTTACCAAATATTCAGTAGCTTGATAAACCTGTTTTCTACGTTTTGAAGATACAAAAACAAAAAAGCATAATTCCCCTGCTTTTACTTTGCCCAGGCTATGATAAATATGCATACAGGTAAGATTAAACTTTGCAAAAGCATCTTCTCGAATTTCGTGCAATTTCTCTGCGGCCATCTCTTCATAAGCTGAATAGGTTATTGCGTTCATTTGTTTCCCGTCAACCTCATCGGCGCGAATTTGCCCGAGGAAAATATTATGTGCTCCAATATTTTTCTTGCTTTGATGTTTAGCAATAGCCTCGGCAACAAACCCAGGTTGAATGGCTCCCTCTATAAATACTTTTTTCATTTCATTAATCTTTTTATAATAAATCGAGGTCATCCTGAATTTATTTCAGGATCTAATCCCTCAATTAATTACTTATTTTTACAGATTGCTCTGCTCCTGATATCGCTCGCAATGACGAAAAAACTTTATCGTCATTGCGAAGGAGGTTCGACTGAAGCAATCTCTTGCAACTTTCTTAGGCTCCCTATTTAATAATTGAGGCCTTCTACATTCGTGGCGAAACCCTCACCCCGCCTCTCTCAGAGGGAGAGGAGCTTTTTCAAACAACCACTTCCTTCAATTGTTGTAAAGCCCGAACTCCGCCGGAAATACTTTTTACATTTTTAAAATTATAAGTTTTCAGTATTTTTAAAGCAGCCAGGCTGCGTTTTCCGCTTTGGCAGAAAACAAGGATTTCATCTTCAGGATTTAGTCGGCAAAGCTCATTCTCTAATTTAGAAAATGGAATTTCCAGCATTGTAGGAAAATCCATTTTTGGTTGCTCGTAAGCTTCCCTAACATCAAGAAAAAAGGCGTTTTCATTTATTTCATCCGCGTAAATTTCCTCGGAAAAAAATTGCTGATGTTGCCGCTCATAAAATTCTTTATCGATTTTCAGAGAGTCATCTTTTGCGAATTCGAAAACCTCCTGACGGTTAAAAAGCGTGTTGTATAGCAGTAATTTCCCTGAAAGTATTTCACCTGTGCCCAGTAAAATTTTAAGCACTTCCCCAGCCTGAAACATTCCGGCCAGGCCAACGCTGGTTCCCAACACCCCGGCTTCTTCGCAATTTTGTACTTCCGCCTTTTCATCGGGAAACAAACAGCGATAAGTCGGCCCATTTTTATAATTGAAAACCGAAACCTGAAATTCAAATTTATAAACCGAAGCATAAATAAAACTTTTCTCGGTTAACACACAGGCGTCATTAATAAGGTACCGCACTGCCAAGCTATCGGTGCAATCTACTAGCAAATCGTAGTTTTTTATCAATTCAGGGGCATTTTCACCACTTAAAAACTCCGAATAATTTTCAATTTTCACTTCAGAATTCAGTGCATAAAGCTGCTTTCTGGCTTCGGTAACCTTAAATTTCCCTACTGATTTTTCCCGGAACAATACCTGCCTCTGCAAATTGCTTTTATCAACACGATCACCATCTACAAGTCCGATGTTTCCTATACCAGCCGAAACAAGATAAGGTAAAACAGCGCAGCCCAAGCCGCCCACTCCTATTACAAGGACCTTGCTGTTTTTTAGTTTTTCCTGACCTTGCTTGCCAACCTGTGGCAAGCTGATTTGTTTTTGGTATCGTTGCATAATCATCCTCCTGAAAACGGTGGTAAAACCGCTATTTCATCGTTTTCTTCTAAATTGAAATTTTCGTTTTGTTTTCTAATTTTTCGGTTTACAGCTACCTGTACCGGCAGGTTATAAATGGCATATTTTTCATGCAATGCTGAAATTAAGCTTGAAAAACTCTTGTCTTTTAACGCTAGTTTCTCTTCATCACAACGTGCAACTTCAGCCATCACCCCAAAATATTTAATCCTTAACATAATTCAGCTGATTTTGGAATATGTAAATACCCAAGATTTTGTAGAATAAATTCATCTACTTCGGTAGTGCTTAACTGCTTTTTATAAGCTTCACATTCTTTTACCACTTCCCCGATAATTATAATTGCCGGGGTGCCTAACTCATATTCTTTAGCCAGGTTCTCAATACTGCCAATGCTTCCTGCAATCACTTTTTGGTTTTCTCGGGTACCGTTTTGAATAATGGCAATCGGCATTTCATCTTTAGCTTCTTTTTTATATAAAGCTGCGATTTCAGCAAGTTTTCCCATCCCCATCAAAATCACCACCGTTGCCGAAGTTTTTGCGGCAAGTTTTACATCTTTGGAAAGTTTGTGGCCTGATGTTGTTCCGGTAATTACCCAAAAGCTTTCGGTAATATCGCGTTGGGTAACCGGAATTCCTACGAAAGCCGGCACCGCTATAGCCGAGGAAATTCCTGAAATCACTTCTACTGCCACCCCGTACTCCCGTGCATAGTTTTTTTCTTCACTTCCCCTACCAAATACAAACGGATCGCCGCCTTTTAAGCGTACCACATGTCCCTTTTCTTTAGCGAATTTTACAATAAGTTCATTAATTTGCTCCTGAGCGTAGGCGTGACAACCTTTTCTTTTTCCCACAAAAATTTTTTCAGCTTGTGGGGCATGTTCCAGCATTTCAGGATTTACCAGAGCATCATACAGTACCACTGCAGCCTGATTAAGGGCTTTTACCGCTTTTAAGGTGAGTAAATCGGGATCTCCGGGACCAGCGCCCACTATTGTACATTTTGGTATTTGAGTTAAAGTTTCCATTGGTTTATAGGTTAAATCAAACTTGCTAATTCTGCTTGTGTATTGATATTTTTTAAAAATTTTGCTTCTTCAGCAGCTACATTAATTTTTCGGGCATACCGACTGCGTATAAATTGTTGTACCCGTAATTCGTTATGCTGAAGGTTAAATTCCAAAGCCCGCATCAAATGCTTTTCATAAATTCCGATAAGTGGAAAATTATTTTCAGCATCAGCCAGGTAACTTATTTCAGCATATTTTTGAGCCGATTTTGTTATTAATTTTTCAATAATTTCCTGATTGATAAGCGGAATATCACAACTCAGGATCAAATTTTTTTCTGTTGAAGTATGCTTTAAGGCCGTGTAAATTCCGCCTAAAGGGCCTTTTCCAGGATAAATATCTTTAACTAATTCATACCCGAATTTCTTATAATCAGTATTTGACGTAACTAGGAAAATATTTTCTGAAAGCAGGCTTACTCCTTCTAAAATATACTGTATAAAAGATTTTCCGCAGAAATCAACCAGACCCTTTTCAGTTTTCATCCGGGAACTTTTTCCACCGCATAAGATATAAGTATTTATCTTCATTTTTTTCATAATAAAACCAGTTTTAAAGAAGCCAATGCCAATACTCCCGAAAGGATATATTTAAGTCCGATAGCTGGAATTCTTTGACTTCCGAAATAAGCGCCCAGGCTTCCACCAACAATCACCGCAGGTATAAACCAGAAAGTCTCTAAAGGAATAGATTCGTCTTGAGAGAAAAATCCGGTAAGGCCGGATAAAGAATTCAGGAAAATAAACAAAGCTGAAATCGCAGCGGCCTCTTTTAAACTTCCCCAGCCTAAAAGCACAATAAGCGGGCTCAGAATAATCCCGCCGCCAATTCCTATCATTCCCGATAGTAAGCCGATAATAATTCCGGTGGCAACTACTACAATACTTTTTGGTTTTATAATGCTACTTTTTTCTTTTCCGAAGAAACCGGAAATACGCAAGGCACCTACCAGTAGAAACCCGCCTAAAATCAATTTAAACAGATAAACCGGAACACTTAAAGATCCTCCTATAAAGGCAGCCGGTACCGAACCTGCAACCAGCCATAAAAACAAACGCCAGTTAAAACTCTCATTTCTGAAAAATAAAAATGCTACCCCCGAAACCACCACATTCAGCACCAGTGCAGTAGGTTTCATAAAGCTTACCGGAAACGCGCAAATAGCCATAAGCGCCAAATAACCGCTCGCCCCGCCGTGCCCCACTACTGCATACGTAAATGAAACCATAACAAGAACAAACAGAAATACTATGTTGAGGTCGGGGTATAGCATTACAGGTTTAATTCAATATATTCAACTTCCCCGTTTTCCGGGATTTCTTCTTTATTTTCAGGAACACAAGCCAAGGCATTACTTAAAGCAAAAGAATGTAACATTGACGAAGATTGCCCCTTTAAAACACTTAATTTTCCGTTTTCCACTATTGCTTTTTGAAACAATGTTTTCCCTAGCGGTTTGGTAATTTTTTCTGCTGAAATCGCTATTTTATAGTTGATTTTAAAAGGTTTTCCGGTCATTTTTTTGAGGGCGGGTAGCACATATACATAAAAACAGCTTAAACTCGAAGCCGGGTTTCCGGGCAGGGCAAACACTATCTTCTGATCTTTTTTCCCAAACCATAAAGGTTTTCCCGGTTTTTGCTTTACTCTATAAAACACCTCTTTAACACGGTTGCTTTCCAGCGCCAGCTTTACAAAATCATAATCCCCTACAGAAATACCGCCGGAAATTAGCAGCAAATCATTTTCTTGTAAAGCTTCGTTTATTTTTTGTGTAGTGCTTTTTAAATCGTCTTTAACCCGGTAAGTATGAATCTTATGAACTCCGGCTTTTTTTAAGGCTACCTCTAACATTAAAGCGTTGCTCTCGTAAATACAGCCGGGCTGCAGGGGTCCGCCTGGTTGCTGTAATTCGTTACCGGTAACCAATATTCCCACTTTTGGGTTTGCATAAACCTCAACCGAACTAATACCAAGACCTGCCAGCAAGCCTATTGCAGCCTCATTTAGTACGGTTCCCCTTTTAAAAACCAATTCCCCGGCTTTTAACTGCTCGCCTTCCTTACGTATATTTGCGTATTTTTTCGGCTTTTTTATAAATTCTACGGTATCGCTGTTTGGCTGTGCCCATTCCTGCATAATTACCGTATCGGCATTTTCAGGAACAGCGGCCCCGGTAAAAACACGTGTAGCTTCCCCGGGTTTTAATTGAATTTTAGCCGAATCGCCTGCCTTGAGTTCTGTGTTTAACCTATAAGAAGAGCGACCATTAAGAATTACCGCATAGCCGTCCATTGCCGAGTTTCTGAATGGTGGCATATTTATAGGGGAATAGATATCAAAAGCCAATGCCATTCCAGCAGCATTATTAAGCGCAACCATTGTTGGCTCCATTCTAAAAGTGGAGGATTCTATTAATTCCAATGCCTTATCTACCTGAATCATAACGTCCTAATTGTAAGCGCAATTTAGGAATTTAAATAGATAATTAAGTATATTTACGTATTAAATTACGTAATTTTAATAATTTTTATCAGTACAGGAATTAAGGATGCTATCTATTTTAAAATATTAAAAATTAAAGTCTAAAAATTGAGAAAAATAGATGAAGGTTTTGGTGTGTTAGCGTATAGGGTTTAAAACTGAAGTAAACGCCACTAATTCACGAATGAATCAACCTTATTTTGCCTAAAAAAGCAATCGTCACCCTGTGCCGAAGCATTGGGATTGATGCAGATCCTGCCCCGATCTATTTATCGGGAGTTTAAGCTAATTAATTACGAGAAAGTTATAATGGAAATTAGATTAAGGTTCAAGGCCCGAATGACGTAAATATTTTATTCTCTACTGCTAACTGCCAACTGACTAAATCTCTCCTTTTTCCCTAAAATAATCCATAAAACCATCGGGGTGGGCGCCGGTTCGTTCTTCGCGGTCTAAGGCATCGATTTGTTTGATTTCTTCTACGGAAAGTTGAAAATCAAAAACCCGGGAATTTTCTATGATTCTGTTTTCATGTACACTTTTAGGAATAGTTACCACGCCTTTTTGTAAATCCCAACGAATGACAATTTGCGCAGGCGTTTTCCTATATTTTTCAGCAAGGTTTTTAATGATTTTGTGGTCTAAAATTTGTCCGCGCATTAAAGGAGCCCAAGCTTCATATTGAATATTCTGATTTTTGCAATAGTCCAGTAACTCCTGTTGCACCAACCTTGGATGAAATTCATTCTGAAGTACCATAGGCATTACCGCTGCCATTACTCGAATTTCCTCAATCTGATGGATCAAGCAATTACTAAGTCCAATGGCTTTTAACTTCCCGGCTTTGTAATATTCTTCCATAGCCTTCCAGCTTTCGGTAAATTTTCCCGGTGTAGGCCAATGGATTAAATACAGATCTATATAACTGGAATCCAGGCGTTGCAAAGAGTTTTCTATAGCATGTTTGGCTTCATCATAACCCTGTTCGGTAATCCAAATTTTAGAGGTAACAAAAATCTCATCACGAGGAACCCCTGATTCTTTTATTGCTTTCCCAACCGCAGTTTCATTTTGGTAAAAACTGGCAGTATCGATATGTCGATAACCGTTTTCCAAAGCAAATTTAACAGAAGAAAAGGCTTCCTTATCGCTCATCTTATAAACACCAAGCCCTAAAACAGGCATTTTAAGCCCGTTTTGAAGCCTGGTTACCGATTGTAAATTTTCTATTTGCATTTGTCTAAAATAAGGGCTTCAGGCCGTAATTGCAATAAATACATTAGAATATTCAGCCCCTCACCTCCGCCTCTCCCTGAGGGAGAGGAGCTCTCATTTAAATTAGATCCTGAAACAAGTTCAGGATGACACAAACACTTTTAAGCTTCGCAACTGGCGCAGGTTACCATTTCTGAAATAAATTCTTTTGAAACACTTTGACTACGCTGATAATACAAGGTTTTCACGCCTAATTGCCAAGCTTCTATCATCAGTTTATTAACATCCCTAACAGGTAAATTTGAAGGGATGTTTAAGTTTAAACTCTGTGCCTGATCAATAAATTTCTGACGAATGGAGGCTTGCTGAATAATCTCTAACTGACTGATTTCCTTAAAAGTTTTAAAAACGGCTTTTTCCTCAACAGTAAGTTCAGTAAGATGTTGTACACTACCGTGATTTAACATAATACTTCGCCAAATATCTTCGTTGTCTATACCTTTAGACTCCAAAAGTTTCTTCAGGTGCTTATTCTTTCGCATAAAATTGCCCTTTGCCAGTCCGGCTTTATAATAATTACTGCTGAAAGGTTCAATCCCGGGAGAACTTTGCCCCAAAATTGCCGAAGAAGAAGTGGTTGGCGCAATGGCCATAAGCGTGGTATTTCGCTGTCCGTAACCCTGTAGGATTTCCGGCTCTCCATAAATTTGTGCCAACTCGGCCGAAGCTTTTTTGGCCTTTGTATTAATATGTTCAAAAATTTTATGGGTTAAGCCTTTGGCTTCCATGCCTTCAAAGGGAATCATATTTTTCTGTAAATAAGAATGCCAGCCCATAACGCCCAAACCAAGGGCACGATGGCGTTTCGCAAAACGATTTGCCGAAGCCAGGTAGTGATTTCCTTCGGTTTTGGCAATAAATTCCTGTAATACGGCATCCAGGAACCAAATGGCCAGTTTTACAGCTTCGGTATCTTTCCATTCATCATAAAGTTCTAAATTCATAGAAGACAAACAGCAAATAAAAGATTCGTCTTTACTGGAAGGCAAAGCGATTTCAGAACATAAATTACTAGAATAAATTCCCAGGTTTTGGTCTTTATATACCTGCGGTTTATTGCGGTTAATATTATCGCTGAAAAAGATATACGGAAGTCCTTTCTGCTGCCTGCTCTCTAAAACTTTAGCCCAGATTTCCCTTTTTTCCATATCACCATCTATCATTTCCTGCATCCAGTAATCGGGTACACAAACCCCGTTGAATAAATTCTGAATGGGGTTGCCGATGTTTTTGATTTCCAGAAACTCGCGAATATCGGGATGGTCAATATCTAAATAAGCTGCAAAAGCACCCCGTCGAACACCGCCCTGGGAAATGGTATCCATGGCGGTATCAAAAAGTTTCATAAAACTCGTTGCACCGCTACTTTTACCATTATCGGTTACCGCGCTGCCACGGCCACGAAGCTCACCGAAATAACCAGAAGTTCCTCCTCCAATTTTGGTTTGCATAATTACCTCGCCCAATTTATGCGTAATGCCCTCAATATTATCAGGCACATATACGTTAAAACAGGAAATAGGCAGCCCTCGTTCGGTTCCCATATTGGCCCATATTGGCGAACTCAAACTCATCCAGCCGCGTTCTATCATTTCAATAAAAGCTTCGGCTAGCTCGGGTTTATAAAGGCGTTTTGCTGCCGCATTAGCTACACGTTCAATAGCCGATTGCGCAGTTTCACCTTTTAACAAATAGCCACGATTTAAAATTTGCTGACTTTCATCATTAAGCCACCACAGGCGTTCAGTTTCAACTTGGGGTTCGAGTTTACTAGGCACTTCCATAAGGAAAATTTTAAATTTTTTAATTCAGTTTTGAGAGAAAATCCCTGATTTTTCAGAGATTTAGAATAGATCGTTGGCGGTGATACTCTTATCGTGTTTGGTATAATCTACCGGGCGTTTTGCAAAGAAATCATCAAGGCTATTAGCAAAAATTTCTTCTTCAAACCACAAAAGGGGTTGCTTCCCCTGCGCGGCTTCAGGATAGAGTTTTTCCATTCCTATTTTTTGCAAACTATCATCTACCCTGAATTTCATAAAGTTTAGTAAATCGGTTTTGCTTAGATTATCAAGGTCGCCATCTTCAAATATCCAGTCGAGTATTTCAGCCTCTACTTCCATAGAATCGGCCACGATTTTTCTAATATCGGCTTTGGAATTCTCCTCAAAGAAATCGGGAAATTCCTCTTTTATTTTATTCACAATATAGATTCCCGCATTAGCATGAACCTGCTCATCTACGGAAGTCCATGCGATAATATTACTCACGTTTTTCATCACACCTCTAAATCGCGAAAACGAAAGGATAATGGCAAACTGGCTAAACAGGGAAACATTTTCAATTAGGATAGAGAACAAAATAAGAGAACTCACGTATTCTTTTTTGTTATCAGATTTTGTATGTGCCAGCGCGTTAGAAAGATAGGCGATACGTTTTTTGATAACAGGAGTTTCTATAAGTCGTTCAAATTCGTTGTTATAACCCAAAACTTCCAGCAAACGCGAATAGGCTTCGGAATGACGGAATTCACATTCGGCAAAAGTACTCCCAAGCCCGTTAAATTCCGGTTTCGGTAAATGATGGTATAAATCTCCCCAAAAAGATTTTACGGCAACTTCAATTTGGGCAATTGCCAACAAACTACGTTTTACCACCTGTTTTTCGTTAGCGTTAAGATGAGAATGAAAATCCTGCACATCAGCGGTAAAATCTACTTCCGAATGCACCCAATAGGATTTGTTAATCGCTTCGGTAAAGCTTAAAATTTCAGGATATTCAAAAGGTTTATAATTAAGTCGTTTGTCGAAAATACTCATAATACTTTTGTTTTTGGGTTAAATTCAAAAGCATAAAAGAATGTATCACGGTAAGTGAAGACATCACTTAAGCCCGGGACATTTACTTTTTATGCGAAAGCAAAAGTCTTTCCGAAAAGTAAGGTAACCTGGCTTGTAACGAAGTTACTTACAGTTGCGCAACAGCCCACGATTTCCACGCGATTCCCCTTTTTATCGCCGGACGGCAATTCTTTTCGGTTGCAGAATTTTACAAAAGTAAAGATAGGTTGCTATAACTCCGCTTTTACACAAGTCTGAGATGAGTTTTCAACTTGTTTTTCACAAATTACATAAATCACTGATTTAAAAACGATTGTCTTCTCTCTAAAACCCGTTCCGGATAATCGGTAATAATTCCGTCTACGCCCAGGTTTAGCATGTTGTTAATATCCGCGGTATCATTTATTGTCCAGGGAATTAAACGCATATTTTTTTGATCTATAGAATCTATAAAAGCGCTGTCTTTCACCAGACCATAATGCGGGCTGTAAATTTCGGGACTATACTTCAGCAAGTCCAGGTTTTTCTCAATTCCTTCAGCAGCCACTAAATAAGCGGTTTCTACTTCAGGAAATTGATTGCTAATTTCATTTAAAATATTCACATCAAAAGATTGTAAATTAAAGCTACCTATTTCGCTCTGGTCTATAACGTTCATTACCAACTTAACAAATTCTTCAGGCTGGGGCTGATGGCTGTCGTATTTACTTTCAGAAGATTTTATCTCGATATTATATTTCACCGGCTCTAAATTATTTTCGGCAATATAATTTTCAACTGAATCAATTACTTCGCTTAAAAGCGGTTTATAGGTTTTTTGCTTCCGCTGCCCGGGGAAAAGTCGGTTCCCTTTTGATCCGGCATCAAAGGTTTTGATGCTATCGTACTTCATTTCGTAAAAGTTATAACTCTCCTGTTCGGCTTTTGAAATAGAATCACCATTAGGCTTCAGCATATACAGCGAATGCATAAAAGGCTCGTGGGATACCACTACTTTGTTATCTTTGGAAATCACCACGTCCAGCTCCAACACCTCAACCCCTTTTTTAACAGCACTTATAAATGCAGGGATAGAATTTTCAGGAAAATTTCCACGATCGCCACGATGACCCTGGACTTCCACCTGTTTAATTTCAATTTTCTGCTTTACTGTATCTTCTTTTTTAGAAGCCTCATTCTTACATGCAGCAAACAACAATACCGCAAGACCTAAAATTTTTAATAATTTCATTTTTTAAAAATTTAAAGAAAAGCCCACCCAAAAACAAAGAGAACATGGGCAGGCTGTTACAAACTAAACACAAATTTTCCCCATAAAGTGGGATTTTAAAAATTATTTTGCCGGTTCCTCCAGTCTATAAGAAGTTTCGGCAGTATGCGTTTTCCCGAACATATCGTTAGCTTTTATTTCGATTTTATGTTCTCCTGTTTCCAGGTTTACCGGAATATTACCCCTCCAAAGGTGTTCGGTTTTTACAGGATTGGATCCGCGACGCCCGGGCATCAATTCTTCAGTTAAATCCCATTCATAAATTTTCTCAACATAAGAAGGGTCGTAATCTTCCACGTAACGCATCGGCTTCCAATCCCCATCATCAACCCGATAAAGCACCTCATCTCCTTTAGTGCCCATAAAAAAGTTCACATAAATTCCGGCTTTAGTTCTACGGTTATTAGCCACTACCTTCGGTGCAAAAACCTCCATTTGGTAGTTGGCTGGTTTGCCGGCAACTTTATAATCGATATCATAAGAATTACCGTCAAAATTGATAAAAGCATAACCTTTTGGCGTTCCATCACGCATAGTTGAAATAGGGATTCCGGCATCGTCTAATTTCCCCGAATACCAATCGCCAGAAGTTGTTCCTACATTATAATGGTGATGCGGTTTGTCCTGCTGCCACCCATCTTCTTTACTGAAGAAATCCTGACGTTGAATATGCGTATGTGCTGAAAGTGAAAGGGTATTGGGATGATTTTTCAGGAGCTCAAACAGTTCTTCCCGATCTTCATCTCTAAAAGTATCTCTTCCTTCGGGCTCACTAAGCGGAATGTGCATAGCCAAAACCACCAAATGATCTTCAGGCACGTGTTTCAGATCATTTTTTATAAACTGAAGTTGATCACTCCTAAATCCACCCTGATAGCCTTTGCCATCCCTGGGATCGGGATATAACACATCATCTAAAACTATAAAGTGGACTTTTCCATAATTGAATGCATAATTGGCCGGGCCAAAATGAGCTTCGTAAGTTTCATCAGAATATTTATCTTCTTCTACATCAAAATTGATATCGTGATTTCCCAGCAAATTGTACCATGGAATTCCCGCTTTTTTTACAGCCTGTGTATAAGGGTTAAACAAATCGAGATTATTCCCTACCAGGTCTCCAAGGCTAAGCCCAAAAGGTACATTTTCTATATTTTCAACTTCAGCAACTATCCCTTTTACAAAAAAATCGACCTCTTCTTTTGTATATGGCTGCGGATCGCCAAAAATTAGGGTGGTAAACTCCTCTTTTTCTTCAGAAGGTATTAAACCAAAATCGATCGATTTAGGTAATTTCCCGGTAGGCTCCACTCCCGGAAATTCCAGTTCTGGTGAACCTTTAGGTTTATGGATATAGAAAAATTGCGGTAGGTTATCAGGATTTGTTGCTACCACATAGCCCGATGGCTTTATTACCGAAATAATCATATCCTCATTAGCGGGCAATTCGTACCTGCCACTTTTATTGGTCAGCACCACTTCTTTTCCGTTGGTTACGGCTACTTTTCCAACCCCCTTTTCGCGACGTTCTTTTTTACCGTTTTCATTGGCATCTTCAAAAACTACTCCGCTAACCATTTTCTGTGCCGAGAGGCAACATGTTCCCGAAAGGCATATTCCTAAAATTATTTTTTTTATCATTTTATAAAAGTTATTATGATTATCCGTTATTAGTAACAATGTACATTTTGCATCATGCCAAACCTGTTTCTGCACCTAATGAAAATCAACAAGATTTATAATGAGGCCCTGAATCAAGTTCAGGTGACGATACGATTATAACTTATAACGGACATTTAAAATTTAATTACTGGGTTTTTATAAGCAAAATAACATTACTCCCAACCGGGGTTTTGTTCTAAATTATCATTAAGTTCAAGGTCTTCCATTGGAATTGGATAATAGTAATCCTTAGGTTCTTCAAAAGAACCACCTTCAAATAAAAGAAGATTGCCTGATGTACCTTCAGAAAGCTGTCTTTCGTTAGTGTTAATCATAGTACTCACCTCGGCTGGTGCACCTGAAGCATCACCTTCGTGTACATAGACGTCAAATTCACCATCGTTATTAAAATCGTGAGCCCCGAGGCTTGAAAAATACAACCCTAATATGGGGCCTTCCAGCTTTTTTCCTTCCTTCCAACGTATTAAATCACTCCACCTAAAACCTTCATTAACCAGTTCTATCCTGCGCTCCCGGCGGATTTCAAGTATCACTCCTTTATTAGCATCCTGGCCTATATTATCATATAGACTTTCCTGGTATGGATCTGGATTAGCATTAGCCACTGCCATATCCAAAACAGGCATCCCCACCCGGTGTCGGATTTTATTCACAGTCAAATCTATATCGCCCTGAGTAAGCGTTCCCAGTTCGGCTTTAGCTTCAGCGTATATCAGTAATGCCTCGGCATAACGAAAAAGTATCACATCATTAATCGATCCTCCCGAGCCCCATTGTGGTCCTTTTGGAGGCAAGGCTTTAATCACCCTGTAACCTGTTCTGGTTATATCTAAATCTACCGGCTCAGGATTTTCCGAGCCATAGGTCGTAAAATCAGGTCCTGCAGTAGTTTGCGTTAACCTGGGATCGCGATGCTGCATCTCCTCATAAAATTCCATGGTATCATACCCAGATTGATCAGTAAAAGGACTACCGTCTGCCATTAGGTAACTATTGACAAGCTCTTTGGTAAGCCCCCATCTTCCCTGGGTTGGCGCGGTCATTCTGTAGGCCAGATCGTGCGTTCTTATTCCAAATTCATAATCAACCGCTAAGATTGTCTCCGTCATATCCTGGTTTTCCCTGGCAAAAAGGTCTAAATACACCTGGTCTTCTCCACCCCCGGAATACAGTTCATACGCCCCTGAATCCATTAATTCTTTAGCAGCAGCAGATGCGCCTTCTAAAAATCGTTCATAATCCCCCATTCCATGGTACTTCCTAAATGTTCCTTCAAAAAGGGAAATTCGAGCTTTTAAAAGCAGTGCTGTATATTTTGTAATACGATTTAACTCTTTCTCCGCCGGTATATTAGCAATAGCATAATCAATATCAGCTAAGATTGAATCCACTACCAGTTCTCTCGAATCCCTTGGTTTCGTTAATAATTCTTCATCATCCTGTTCAATAACTTCACTATACCAAGGCACATCGCCAAAGCGTTTTACTTTTTCGTAATAGAAATAAGCTCTAAAGAATTTCGCTATTCCCGAATATTTAGCCTTAGCTTCTTCATCATTTACCCGGTTATAATTTTCAATAAAGAAATTAATTCTACGCAAATGTCCCCAGGACCAGCCACCGCTTCCTCTATCGGTAGGTACAATCCGGGTGCCCCTTAACCTGTCTCCGGCACTTACCCCTAAAATATTATCTGAATCTGAATCATCCATATAGACCGATTTTGTTGGCAAGACGGTATATAAATCATTAGTATATGCTTCCAGATCGGCACCGGTGTTAAAAAACTCATCTGCAGTTATCGCATCTCCAGGTGGTTGTTCAAGGATATCTGCCTCACAGCTTGCAATTAGCAAGGTTAACATCACTATCGCGGAGACTTGAACCGCCCTTTTCGTTATGTTTTTTTTCATTTTTATCACTATTAATTTATGTATTTTGATAACCATCCTATTATGATGGGAAAATTACAGGTTGATTTGCACTCCGGCCGAAAAGGTCTTACCCATAGGATATAATTGGGTATCTGTTGCAGATCTTCCGCTTACGCTATTGGGATTGGAGTAGCTCACATGCGCCCCAACCTCTTCAGGGTCCAGATATTTAGTTAGGCCTCCAAAAGTCCAGGTAAACATATTCTCCCCGCTAAGAAAAATCCTTAACCTTTTTATATTTATCTTCTTGGTTAGTGTTGGAGGGATAGTGTAACCCACTGTAAGATTCTTGATTCTTAGATAGCCGATATTCTTTAAAAAATGATCATTATAGTTGTATGACATACGACCACCACTTAAAGCATTGTATGCCCTTTGTCTTTGAGGATATATTCTATTCGGGTCATTAGGCTGTTCGGGATCCCACACTTTGTTCAGAAGGTCTTTTCTTATAAAAGAGGTATAAGGCCGGTGGAATGTTGCCCAATATAATGGCCCGTTAGGATACCAATCTTGTTTCGCTACCCCCTGGCCAATAACATTAACATCAAAGTTTTTCCAGGAAGCATTAATATTAAACCCAAAAGGAAACTGTGGCATGGCATTACCGATAGGAACCAGATCTCCCGGGTCTTCCAGCGTATTATTTCCGTTGTCTATACTTCCATCTCCATCGGTATCTACATATCTAAGATCACCCCCTCTTAAAAGATTCCAATCTCCATTGGAACCATAGTCAAGTATTCCTCTATAAACTCTAAAAAGGTTATCCCTTCCAAATTCATTTTGAAAAGCAGCAGCTTCTTCATCCGATTGGAATTGACCATCTATACGATAACCCCAGATCTCTCCAATCTGCTGTCCTTCCCAAAATGTACTCAATAGGCCATTTGGATTATCAAATTTTGTGATCACCCCTCTGTTATTAGAAACATTAGCTTGTACGCTAAGTGATAATTCCGAACCCAATATCTCAAATTGATCATTATAACCGGCTGTTATCTCAAAACCCCGGTTACGCATCGCTGCATAATTTCGTCTTGGTTCTGAAGCTCCAAAAACGGCCGGAAGCGGTTGCCCAGGCAAGTACATATCACGTGTATAGCGCTGATACCATTCTACTGAAGTGGTTAACTTATCCTGTAAAAACCCAAGGTTAACCCCCACATTAGTGGAAGTGATTTTTTCCCAGCCAATATTAGCTGGCAGCGGCGATGGCACCCTGGCATAATTGCTTTGTTCCCCATCAAATAACCAAGCAGTTCTTCCCATGCCTATTAGCTGTCGGAAGGTATTTACGCCTACACTCTGATTGCCCAGTTTTCCGTAGGAGGCTTTAAACTTTAAGGAAGACATCACATCTGCTACCGAACCAGTCCAGAAATCTTCCTTATCTACGATCCACCCAGCAGCAACTGAGGGAAACAAACCCCAGCGGTTTTCTTCCGGAAAACGGGACGAACCATCGTAGCGTGCATTGACTTCCAATAAATATTTCCCGTCATAATCATAATTGAAACGACCAAAATATCCCTGAATAGCCCACTCCAGGGTTGAACCTGTCATATCCAACATTTCAGTACCAAAAGCGATATTAGCCTTATTTTGAGTAAGTAAATTTTCAATTCGCATTCCTACTCTATCACGGTCAAATTCCTCTTGATTAAAACCAAGCATCAGCTTAAAATTATGCTTATCTGCAACCGCTTTGGTATAGGTACCATAAATATTTATAGCCGTGTAATAATCTTTCCAACGATATTCATTATGTCGATTAAGGCCTGCATTCTCAACTAACTCCAAATTTTCACCGGAGAGGTAACTAAATGGCTTATATGAGAAAGTGCGATCGGTCCTGTCAATTTTGTAGTTATAATTCATATTAAGCACCAGGCCTTTTACCGGTTTAATTTCAGCCTCCAGGGTATTAGTTTGATTCTCATACTGCCATTGCCGATGTGCTGCCCCTTCTTTCAAAGCTCCAAGGCGACCAACATAACCATTTCGGGTTCGTCCAACACTCACCCCATAGCCATCTACAAAGGCCGGATGATTTGGAAATAAATCACGCCATTTACTTACGCCAAATTCATCGCCCCAACCATTTTTGGTGCCAGCGTATTGTTCATCAAACCGGCTACTAAACCTACTTAAAGCAGTTAATTTTAACCACTTATAAGGGGTAGCACTTAGTTTAAGTTGAAGATTATAACGGCGCATCTCAGCATCCTGGATGTTCTGAATTTTTTCCCGCTCATAAGTTCTACCGGATATTACGCCGGTTAATTTATCGGAGCCTCCCGAAATAGAAATATTATTAATTTGGTGTGGGCGACGATCTTTAAACAAAACATCGTAGAAATCAGTATTACCAAAGAATTTATAGGTACCATCAGCTTGCTGCTCATAAAAAGGTTCCCGCTCACCATTGCCAACCTGTTGGGCTATTTCCCAATCTTCATCTTCATAACATACATAACAACCACTGTGGTAAGAGCCAATAGCATCATCTACCCAACGGGCATAAGTAGCCGGATTGGTCACAAAATCTGTTCGGGCGGTATTGGTGGTAAAACCGGTATTGTTAGAATATTGAACATTAAACTCTCCCTCCTTTCCCGATTTAGTAGTAATCAAAACCACGCCAAAAGAACCTCTGGCTCCATAAATGGCCGCAGCCCCGGCATCTTTTAAAACCGTTACACTTTCAATGTCGTTTGGATTCACATTGGCAATATCGCCTTCTATCCCATCAATAATAATAAGAGGAGAGCCTCCATTTAAGGAGTTAAAACCACGGATATTAATTTCAGGGGTAGCCGAAGGATCACCACCAGAAGATGACCGAATATTTAAGCCGGGAACCACTCCCTGCAACGAACTGGCAATATCGGCCGATGGACGGGTTTGAATGTCGCCGATATTCGCTTTGCTTACAGAACCCACCAAGTTCTCTTCTTTTTGAGTACCATAACCAACTACCACCACTTCATCTAAGCTTTCTGAATCCTCTTCCAGGGTTATTTCGAAAGTAGATCGCGAGGCAATTTTAATTTCTTTAGTTTCATATCCCAAAAAGGAAAAAACCAGGGTGGTATTCCTATTATCTGAAACAGCAAGGGAAAATTCCCCATCAAAATCAGTAACCGTTCCATTGGATGCATCTTTCTCCTGAACAGTAACCCCGGGAATTGGTATACCAGCCTTATCGGATACTATACCGATAACCTCCCTGTCCTGGGCCTGGGTAACCCAGCCAACAAGAAAACAAGCTATTAAAGTAATTCGCTGTAAAATTTGTTTCATGATTTTTTGGTTGATTTAAGTTGGGGTTGCAAATATTTTACTTAGTTTAAAATGAAGCCTGGATTTAAAGTTGTGCTTCCTTTAATTAAATGTTAGCTGAATATTTCTAAGTTTAAATTGCAAAAAGGGGGTATTATTAGGGATATTTGATTAGCAAAAGACAATAAAACCATCCTAATTTCAATTGTAAATAGTGACCGAAACTGTTTAATAATGAATGAGAAAGACAAAGGGTTTTTAGCCTGAAAAGAATGGAGATAAAATAATTGGAGTTTAATACTTCCAGCCCCATTATATACCGTAAACAAAATGTTATGAACACCACAAATGTTTAGTAAAGATTAATTTTTTAAAGATGTAACTATCAAATTGCATAAAATTCACCTATAATTCCCGGCAATATTTTTTTAGAGTTCCCAACAAAATGAAATTATTCAACACAGTATTAAGAAGGAAAAGTTTTGGAATTTACACACTTATGCTTTGCACTAGAGCTTTTAATTTATCACACATCCTACTCCCAAACCCAAATAATTATTTTAAAAAACTTGGCTGAAAATAATTAGTAATTGTATATTTGCCGGCCTGCTTTACTGCGGAAGTTCAAAAAATGATGCCCTAAAAGACTCATTTTGTAAAGATTTTAAAAATAGTTGTGTTGTTGTCCCGATTAGTTCGGGATAGTGTAGTTAGCCGATGAGTCTTAACTGGCTTTTTGGCAACCAATGAGAAGCTTTTTTCCGTTTAACGGAAAGAGGCTTTTTTTGTTTATAAAGAAAACTTCTCTAAAAAAGAAACTGTAAATTAGCCTTTCCGCCTTAAAACAAGTAAAAATGAAATCTGAAACAGCCAGGTGGCAACCTGAACTTTATAATAACAAACATTCTTTTGTTTATAATTACGGAAAAAACTTACTAAAGTTATTGGATCCAAAACCCTATGAACGGATTTTAGATTTAGGCTGTGGCTCCGGACAACTTACTTCCAAGATTAGTGAGTCTGCAAAAGAAACTATAGGAATTGATAAATCAGCGGAAATGATTGCTGATGCAAAATCAAAATTCAAAACCATTGAATTTCAGGTGAAAAATGCTGAGAATTTTAAATTCAATAAAAAATTCGACGCTATCTTTTCCAACGCGACACTTCACTGGATAAAAAATCAGGAAAATGCGATAGCCTGTATGTTTGAAAACTTAAACCCAAATGGAAGAATTGTGTTGGAATTTGGAGGAAAAGGAAATGTTGAAACCATCGTTAATCAATTAAGGGATTCTCTTAATAAAAGAGGCTATATTGAACAGTCAAAATTAAATCTATGGTATTTTCCATCAATTGCCGAATACACCGTGGCATTAGAATCGGCCGGGTTTAGGGTTGTGTTGGCAGAACACTACGACCGCCCCACCGAACTCGCTGACGAAAAATCAGGAATAAAAGATTGGATTTCAATGTTTGCCGAAAGCTTTTTTAAAGGAGTTGACAAAAAACATGTTGAAGATATCAAAAATGAAGTACAGGAGGAAGTAAAAGAAAAATGTTTGATCAACAATAAATGGTTTGCCGATTATAAAAGGATTAGGATAGTTGCGGTAAAAGAATAAACTAAATTTCCTCTCAAATGTTTTTGGCTTTCAATGCTGTTAATCTAAAGCATTTCTAGATTATCTACAATTTTTGCCTAAACACAACAATTAGGCTTGATCCATTTCTACCATTCTACTAACGCCACATCAGGATAAACTTCTTGCTTAAAAACAAAAAACCGGAAAGAAATCAATCTTCCCGGTTAATTCTGTTGGCCTACTAGGGCTCGAACCTAGACTCTTCTGGACCAAAACCAGACGTGTTGCCAGTTACACCATAGGCCATTGCTGTAATGCGGATGCAAATTTATAACAAAGTTTTATTTACACAAACTTTTTCTAAAAATTTCCTTCATTTTTTCCTGTTTTCCCACAAGGAGGTTTTATGTTAAGGGAAATCAGGATTTTAAGAAATAAAGCCAAATTTCATACGTTGTAAATACATTCTTATAATTATTAGTAAATTCGCCAGCAGATCGAAGAACTTTACTAAAAATGACAGACTTCAGCTTTAGCAAGTGGAATAAAATACTGGGATGGCTCGTATTTTTAATTGCGCTCACCACCTATACGTTAACCATAGAACCCACAGCAAGTTTTTGGGATGCCGGAGAATATATTGCTACCTCAGCAAACCTTGAAGTAGGCCACCCGCCCGGAGCACCCTTCTACCAAATGATGGGAGCTTTTTTCTCTATGTTTGCCCCAGATAATTCACAAGTCGCACTTATGGTCAACTTTATGTCCGGGGCAGCTAGTGCTTTTGCTGTACTGTTCATGTTTTGGTCTATTTCACTTTTGATCTTGAAAATTGCCGGTTCGCGTGAAAAATTAAATCCTTCTAAAAAAATCGCTGTTTTAGGTAGTGCCTTAGTAGGTTCTTTGGCCTTTACGTTTACCGATAGTTTTTGGTTTAGCGCCGTAGAGGCCGAAGTTTATGCAATGGCTGCTTGTCTTATGGCGCTTATGTTTTATCTAGGTTTATTATGGGAACGGGATATGTTTAAACCGCGGGGAAACCGATGGCTTATTTTAATTTCATTAGTTATCGGACTTTCGTTCGGGGTGCACTTTATGGGCTTGCTCACCATTCCGGCCATAGGGTTTTTATACTTTTTCAAAAACTACAAGAAAGTTACGGTTAAAAATTTTATAATTGCCAATATTGTAGTGGTAGCGGTGTTGATGTTTATTTTTAAACTGCTTCTGCCCTACACCCTTACTTTCTTTGCAGCTTCTGAGTTGTTTTTCACCAATACTATCGGACTTCCGTTTAACACCGGGACTATTATTGCTTTTATAGTTATCGTAGCGTTATTTTATTTCGGCATTAACTATACCCGAAAGAAAAATTATATTCAGCTAAATACCCTTTTTCTTTGTATCCTGTTTATACTTATCGGTTTCTCCAGCTGGGTTATGTTACCCATAAGAGCTAATGCCCCAACGGTTATCAATGAAAACAGCCCCGACAATGCCCGTGAACTTTTAGCCTATTACAATCGGGAACAATATGGGGAAACCCATCTTTTCTACGGCCCTCAATTTTCTGAAATGTATGGCGGTTTAGACCCCGAAAACCCTTATAAAGACGGTAAACCCCGCTACGAAAAAGATAAAGAAAAAGGGGAATATGTAATTGTAAACGATTATAAAAATGCTAAACAGAATTTAGATGACAGCCATAAGGGGTTTCTGCCCCGTATGTGGAGCAGCGAACATGCGGCTAACTATATGGAGTTTACCGGCCCTCTGGGATATACCATAAAACCTGAGTACCAGGGCGAACAACAATTAGTTGCTGCTGTAAACGAATTTCAACGGGATTATGACCAGGGCAGGCTTGATAATAAAGACTATCATAGTTTTCTTCAACAATTCGGACAGTACCTTGATATAGAGAAACCGTCTTTTGCGTCTAATATTGCTTATTTGCTTGAATATCAAATCGGTTATATGTATTGGCGCTATTTTATGTGGAATTTCACCGGGCGCCAGGATGATATTCAGGGAAAATATGACGATTTAAACGGGAACTGGCTTAGCGGAATTGGTTTTATCGATGAAATGCGCCTGGGATCCCAGGAAAACCTCCCTGCTGATGTAAAAACCAATAAAGCCCGGAACACCTATTATTTTCTTCCGCTTATTTTAGGACTTATCGGACTCGTTTTCCAATTTAAACGCGATAAAAATAATTTTTGGGTCTTAATGGTATTTTTCCTTTTTACAGGAATTGCCCTTAAAATTTACCTAAACGAACGTCCCTTCGAACCCAGAGAACGTGATTATGCGCTTGTTGGCTCGTTTTATGTATTTGCCATGTGGATTGGCGTGGGCGTATATGCTTTATACGATTGGGCTAAAAAATTCCTCTCTCCAAAAATTGTGGCACCGGTAGTTACCGCAGTTTCTTTACTAGCCGTACCTGTACTGCTGGCTGCTGAAAACTGGGACGACCACGACCGTAGCGGGCGGGATACCGCCAATACCATGGCCAAAATGTACCTGGATTCCGTTGATGAAAACGGGATACTCTTTACCATTGGAGATAATGATACTTTTGCGCTTTGGTATGCCCAGCAAATTGAACGTTATCGTACCGATGTACGGGTAATCAATACCAGCCTTTTTGCTACCGACTGGTATATTGACCAGATGAAGCGAAAAGCCTTTAAAAGTGACCCGATCCCGTCACAATTTGAGAAAAATGATTATGAGGGGAAAAATGATTTTGTTTTCTTGAGGGAAATCACTCAGGATACTTTGCCTATTAAAACCATGCTGAAATATATTCAGAATGATGATCAACGAACCAAAGCTGAGTTACAGAGTGGCATGATGGTGAATACATTTCCTACAAAACATGCTCGTATACCCGTAGATAAGGAAAAGGTTCTTGAAAATGAAATTGTGAATCGTGACTCTGCAAGCCAGATTGTAGATTATATTGATATAGAAATCAAAGGGCAGGTTCTTTATAAAAACCGCTTGATGATGTTAGATATTATTGCTAACAACAACTGGGAGCGCCCTATTTATTTTACCGGAGGAAGCTATGGTGATGATGATTATCTATGGATGAAAGATTACCTTCAACTGGAAGGAATTACATACAAATTGGTTCCGATTAAAACCCCTTTAAATCCGCAAAACCCTTATGATATGGGGCGTGTGGATACCGAAGAAATGTATAAAAAAGTCACCAGCTGGGACTGGGGCAATATAGGTAGCGATAATATTTATCACGACCCTGAAACCCGTAAAAACTCTATTACTTACCGTAGCAATCTCGCACGACTGGTAGAAAACTTGCTTAACGAAGGAGACACCGAGAGGGCAAAGGAAATCCTTGATTTAGCGATGGAAAACATGCCGGTTGAACATTACGGATATTACAGTTTATTAGAGCCATATATTAGTGCTTACTATGAAGTGGGCGAACCTAAAAAAGCTCGTGAACTTTGGGAGCAGGTAGCCACAAAATATCAGGAAAACCTGGCCTGGTACAGCAGTTGGGAAGTAGACCGCCAATACCGTTATGCCGACCAGATTATTTCAGACATGGAACGTTATCGCAGCCTGGTCGATATTTTAGTCCGCCAGCAAGATGAGGAAATCGTAGAAGAAAAAGCTGAAGAATTCAATAAGCATTTAAGGCTTTTTAAACACTTTTATGGTGATGAAGAAGAAATTGAAGCTGAAGACCCCCAACCTATGCAGGAGAATATGCAACCAGGGTTAGACCCTGAAATAAATCGGCAGGGAAAGAACGGTATCCAAATAGATTCGCAGCAACAACCATAAATTTAAAGAGACTGTCTAAAAAGAAGTAAAAGCATTATCCTGAATTTACTTCAGAATCTAAGTTTCTGATATTTAAGACATGTTATAAGCCGAAATAAATTCAGCTTGACGGAAATTCAACTTTCTAGACAGCCCTTTTTTATTCTGGTTTCATATAGAAACGTCTGATGAATTCATTCTTGATAAAGTATCCCAGGGTTTTAAAATGGCTTTATCCTAAGCGATTATCAAGGCTAGCCTCTAAAAAAACACTTTATCTTAGTTTTGATGACGGCCCTATTCCTCAAGTGACGCCTTGGGTTTTGACTGAATTAAAAAAATACCAGGCCAAAGCTACTTTTTTTTGTATCGGTGAAAACATCAAAAAACACCCTGAAGTTTTCAAAAAAATATTGGCCGAAGGACATCAAATCGGTAATCATACCCACAATCATTTAAACGGTTGGAAAACTTCAAATCAGGAATATATAGAAAATACGTTTTTAGCTGAAAAGGCTATTAATGAAGAAAAAAACGAGGGACGGAAAAAAAGAATAAAGAATAGAGAGACAAGAAACGAGAAACAAGAAACAAGATCCCTAAAGCCTGAAGCCTTAAACTTTACTCCTTTATTCCGCCCGCCTTTTGGAAAAATTAAAAACTCCCAGGCAAATACTCTGGTAAAAAAAGGTTTTACAATTGTAATGTGGGATGTGATAAGCTGGGATTTTAGCAAAAAAATAAGTAAAGAAGAATGTTTTAAAAAGGTAGTAAATAATACAAAAGAAGGCAGTATTATAGTTTTTCACGATAGTTTAAAAGCTGAAAAAAACCTAAAATATACCCTGCCGAAGATTTTAGAACATTATACTAAACAAGGATTTAGGTTTAAGGCTTTGCAATGAAGTTTAATTATCAATAGGGGATATTTACATTACACATATTCCTTCAACAACTCAATAAGCGTCTGGGCATCCTGATTACCAGATTGGCGCCACTTCATTTCCCCGGCCTTATATATTATAAGTGTGGGCAAATCTTTTATGCGCAGGGCTTCGGCTAATTGCGGATTTTTCTCTGCATCAATTTTGATTACTTTAGCCGTATTTCCCAAAGCCGCGGCCACCTCCCGAAGTATAGGATTCATAATTTTGGAAGTCTCATTTCTTTCTGTATAAAAATCCAGCAATACCGGAATTTCTACATCTACTAATTCGCCAAATTTAGACATTAACTCTGGTTTTAGTTAGTTGTGCTAGCTTACTCAAATATAGGAAAATCTTATAAATCATTTTGTTACTGAAAATCGGGAATGCAACTCTGCAAGTAGGACTGATTATGCGGGTTTTGGGCCTTTTTTAAGCTCAATAACGCTAATTTCCGGCCAAATCCCCACCCGCCCCGGAAAAGCCAGGTAGCCAAATCCGCGGTTTACGTTGATGTAACGGCCAAACTCTTCATATATCCCGGCCCAGTATTTATAACGATATTGTACCGGTGACCAGCGAAACCAACCCGGAATTTCAATCCCGAATTGCATTCCGTGCGTATGCCCACTAAGGGTTAAATGATAATTTTTCTCATCTTTTTTCACCATTTCCTGCCAGTGTGAAGGGTCATGACTTAAAAGGATTTTAAAGTCTTTTTTGCTTATCCCTTCAGCTGCCAACTCAAGATCACCAGCCTTTTTAAATCCGCCGGCTCCCCAGTTTTCAACCCCGATTAAAGCAATTCGTTGTCCGTTTTTTTCAATATAGCGATTTTCATTCAGCAGTAAATCCCATCCCATTTCTTTATGGGTATTCTTGAGCCTATCGAGGTTTTGAGATTTTTCTTCTTCTGAATTCCAATTTTTATAATCCCCATAATCGTGGTTTCCAAGAATGGAATACACACCGTCTTTTGCTTTTACTGAAGAAAATAGTTCTTTCCAAGGTTCCATTTCATCGGCAATATTATTCACCAAATCACCGGTAAATACTACCATATCACTTTGTTGCTCATTCAGCAATTCCACCCCGTATTTTATCTTGTTTTCGTTATCAAAACTTCCGCTATGCACATCACTAATCTGACTCAATTTATACCCGTCAAAAGCATCAGGCAAATCATCAAAATACAAAGTATAACGCAAAACCCTAAAATTATACCGCCCCTGGTACATTCCGTATAAAACCGAAAGAAAAGGGATGGTTGCCAGCCCTAGAGCCACCTGCCCCAAAAACCTACGCCGGGAAGGCATACTAAATTCTTCCGAAGAAATTTTATTTAAAGTTCCGGCACCAAGCCTAAAAATATCTTCCCCCAACATAAAAAAAGCTGCTACTAATTTTGCCAACAACACGGCCAGTAAAATTCCAAAAGCATAGCCCCGGGAACCGGAAAGTACACTCCCCTCACTGGGTTGCATCCATTGATAGAAAAAGTTACCAAGCACCAATACTGAAATTAAGATGTAAAAAACAAGCATCCAGTTATTTCGGGTAAGACTGCGCAAAGCCTGATAGGCATAAATATCAATAACAAGATATATAATCACTAAAATTATCCAACGCATGGAAATAAGCTAAATTTTTCGCGAATATACTTTTAATCACCGCTTTAAATAGCGGATTTATAGATTATTTAACGCGTTATTATACCGGCTACTGAAACAAAAATCCTGTCCAAGGCTTATTTTCATTTACACAGCAGCCGACATCTTATTTTATCTTTGTAGTTTTGAAGAACAGTAAATCCCCGGAGCAAAGCCTGCCGGGCATTAAGTGAGAAACTAAAAATCCGACACAGGAGTTGGGGCATTTCAAATCTCATTTAGTGAATAAAAATACAAGTATGTCTGCTCAAAAACGCCTTTTTCTTGTTGATGCCTATGCCCTTATTTTTCGGGGATATTATGCTTTTATAAAAAATCCCAGAATTAATTCCAAAGGTTTTGACACCTCGGCCATTATGGGGTTTATGAATTCCCTTTTTGATGTAATTCGCCGTGAAAAACCCGACCACCTGGCAGTTTGTTTCGACAAAGAAGGCAGCAAAGTACGTACTGAAATGTTTAGCGAGTACAAAGCCAATCGCGATGCCACGCCAGAACCTATTCAAGAGGGAATTCCTATAATTCAAGATATTTTAAAGGCCATGCATATTCCGGTGGTGGAGCTACCCGGTTGCGAAGCCGATGACATTATTGGCACCCTCGCGCAACAAGCTGAAAAAGAAAACTACCAGGTTTTTATGGTAACGCCTGATAAAGATTTTGCCCAGTTGGTAACCGATAATATTTTCATGTACAAACCTGCCCGAATGGGCAACGGTATTGAAATTTGGGGAATTCCCGAAGTCCAGAAGAAATTTGAAGTAGAACGTCCCGAGCAGGTTATTGATTACCTGGGAATGATGGGCGATGCAGTAGATAATATTCCCGGCCTTCCAGGGGTAGGTGATAAAACCGCCAAAAAATTCCTGAAGCAGTTTGGCAGCATGGAAGAACTGCTTGCCAATACCGACCAGTTAAAAGGAAAAATGAAGGAAAAAGTGGAAAGTCATGCAGAACAAGGCATTCTTTCTAAAAAACTGGCAGCCATCCTCACCGATTGCGATGTAAAATTTCACGCCGAAGATTACGAGCTTTCTATGCCTAATGCAGAGAAAGTGCAGCAAATTTTTGATGAACTAGAGTTTAGGCGGTTAAAAGACCAATTTATAAAATTATTCAGTGGGGAAGAACAGCATACCCAAACCCCGGTCACTAATTCTCCCACCGCTAAAAAGACTTCACAAACTGCAGGAGCCGGGCAATTTTCATTATTTGGCTCTGATAATTCAGAAAAGATTGAAACCGAAACCGGCGGAAGAAAAACGCTACAAAACACACCGCATTTTTACCAAAATCTGAAAACTAAAATGGCCCGTGAGCTATTTATTCAGAATTTGCAAAAACAAAAGAGTGTATGTTTTGATACGGAAACCACAAGCTTAAACGCACTGGAAGCAGAGCTAGTAGGCATTGGGTTCTCTTGGGAATCCGGAAAAGGCTTTTATCTTCCTTTTCCTGAAAATCGTGATGAAGCTCAGGCCCTGATTGAAGAATTACGCCCGTTTTTTGAAGATAAAAGCATTGAGAAAATCGGGCAGAATTTAAAATACGATATTAAGGTTTTGGCAAAATACGGAATTGAAATAAAAGGTAAATTGTTCGATACGATGATTGCGCATTACCTGATTAATCCCGATATGCGTCATAATATGGATGTTCTGGCTGAAACTTACCTGAATTATTCACCCCAGCCTATTTCAGAATTAATCGGTAAAAAAGGAAAGAACCAGAAATCGATGCGGGAGGTACCTTTGGAACAACAAACCGAATACGGCGCAGAAGATGCCGATATTACTTTTCAGCTTAAAAAATTTTTTGAAGAAGAGCTTACCGAAGCCAATACCCGCAAACTTTTTGATGAAATTGAAATTCCACTGGTTCGGGTACTTTCTGAGATGGAGTTGGAAGGCATCAAATTAGACGAAGGATTTTTAGCTTCTTTAACCAAAGCCCTGGAAGATGATATTGCCAAACTTGAAAAAGAAATTTTTGCAGAGGCAGGAGAAGAATTCAAAATAAGCTCTCCCAAGCAACTTGGCGTGATTCTATTTGAAAAAATGGAGCTGGTTAAAAAGCCGAAAAAAACCAAAACCGGACAGTATTCTACCAGTGAAGATGTGCTTTCGGTATTGGCAAAAGATCACAAAATTATTCAGTACGTTTTAGATTACCGTGCCCTGGTAAAACTTTTAAACACGTACGTCACCGCATTACCAACACAGGTTCAAAAAACAACGGGAAGGGTTCATACCGATTATGTACAAACTATCGCTGCTACGGGAAGATTGAGTTCTAACAATCCCAATTTGCAAAATATTCCCATCCGCACTGAACGTGGCCGGGAAGTTAGAAAAGCTTTTGTACCACGCGATAAAAATTTCACTTTACTCGCTGCCGATTACTCCCAAATTGAATTGCGTATTATCGCCGCTTTAAGTGAAGAAGAGACCATGATGAAGGCTTTTAAAGAAGGGGAAGATATTCACGCTTCAACCGCCGCAAAAGTTTTTAATATTCCCATTGAAGAAGTAACCCGCGAACAACGAAGCAATGCCAAAACGGTGAATTTTGGGATTATTTATGGAGTTTCGGCTTTTGGCTTAAGCAATCAAACCAATCTTACCAGAAGTGAAGCAAAGGATTTAATTGATACTTATTATAAAACTTACCCAAAACTCACCAATTTTATCGCAGACCAGGTAGCTTTTGCCCGGGAAAACGGTTATGTGCAAACTATTTTAGGCCGCAGGCGCTATTTAAAAGATATCAACTCGCAAAATGCTGTTGTTCGTGGTGCTGCGGAAAGAAATGCTGTAAACGCGCCAATACAAGGTAGT
Source organism: Salegentibacter sp. (assembly GCA_017795085.1). Lineage (GTDB taxonomy): Bacteria > Bacteroidota > Bacteroidia > Flavobacteriales > Flavobacteriaceae > Salegentibacter. The sequence continues at coordinate 4,683,829 of CP051246.1, read as the reverse complement.
GCTGCTGATATCATTAAACTGGCCATGATTAATATCAATAGAAAATTAAACGAGCAAAAGTATAAAACCAAAATGTTGTTGCAGGTACACGATGAATTGGTCTTTGACGCTCACAAAGAGGAGTTAGAAGAAGTTCGAAAAATGATAAAAACGGAAATGGAACAGGCTTACACTTTAAAGGTTCCGTTAGATGTTGAACTTGGTACCGGACAAAACTGGCTGGAAGCACATTAAAAAACCCCTTTTTATTGTTATTTTATATCTAAGCTGTTTCGAGATTTCAAAAGTTTCGAGCAAGATATAAAATAAGTTCTGGATGAAGATTCTATTACTTTTTAGACAGTTTTATGGAATATTAAGGTATTTATGAGTTTGCAGAGAGACCTTCCACTTCGGGTTTTTCATTACGTAATCTACAATAAGCGGCATTACCTTATCGCGGCGACTCCATTCGGGTTGTAAGTATAAATGGCAGTTTTCACTTACTTTTGCAGCTTGTTCTTCAGCAAAAATTAAATCGTGTTTATTAAAAACAATCATTTTAAGTTCGTGGGCCAACGGGTAAATCTCATCGGTGGGCAGCTTTTTCTTTTTAGGCGAAAGACAAATCCAATCCCAAATCCCGGTTAATTTATATGCCCCTGAAGTTTCTATATGAATTTGTGCTCCTTTTCGCTTCAGGCCTTGGGTAAGCTGTGTCATATCCCAGGTTAAAGGTTCCCCACCGGTAACCACCACCGTATTGGAATAAGAAGTCGCATTCTCAATAATCTTCCCAATATGAGATGGCGGGTGAAGCCCTGCATCCCAGCTTTCTTTTACATCACACCAATGGCAGCCTACATCACACCCCCCAATTCGCACAAAATACGCAGCTGTTCCCTTATGAAAGCCTTCCCCCTGAATGGTGTAAAACTCTTCCATAAGTGGCAACATAATACCTTCATCTACCAAGGTTCTTGTCTCTTCTGTCATCATAGCCTGCAAAGATACGTAATCTTACAGACCTATTACAGCCAAAATCTAAGTCGGCTTACTTTATAATCAACGCGTTTTTTAAATCGGATAAATCCAGATTAGAGAGATCAATCAGGAAACCGTTAATTAATGCAAATTTTAAATCATCATCTTTTTTTAGGAAAAATGTAGCCTTGATATCTTCTAAAACTTCAAAATCGGGTTTCACAAGATTAATTGGATATTCCGTGAAATCCTTTTCCGGCAAATCCTTAACAGCTATGTAGGCATAACCTTCCTGAAGTAATTTTTCAAAATCAAGCTGCTCTACTTCTTTTTCTGATTTTAAAGTCTCCGGATAAATTTTTGCCGGTTCAAATCGGTAACCTTCCATATTTTTAGTCTCATAAGCGTAATTTGTAGAAAGATCTCCCCTATCAGATAGGTAACTTTTAAAATAATAGTCTTGCGGAGTTTCGCCTTCAGCTTCGCGACGATTTATACCGAGGTCAAGTATATAATCGTTACCCAATAATTCATAGGTGATTCCTGTTAATTTTAAATCGAAGAGCTTGGAATCATTTTCGGGAATTTCTTCGTAGCGATCTATCTCCACGCTATCATATTCACGGTTTGCGATAGAAAAAATCGCGGCCAGGATAGAGGTAAAATTCAGTTTTCGAATTTCCTGTTTTTCAGGATCATTTTTAAAACCACCGCTTTCAATTAAAATCGTGCTTGTTCCCCATTTTTGAATATTATCCCCAAAAGCCCTGGGCTCAAAATCATCATTATAACGACCCACCTGCCCGGGGGCATAATCCTGAATTACATCGTTCATCAAAACGATTAGTTTCATCGCATCGCCACGCACTTCATTAATCGATTTTTCATAATCGTAAGCCGGGGCTAAATAGGAAATAGTTGCCGGTTTTTCGGTGCCCTCTGCATTATAATACCGACTTTGATCGTGCAGATTAAAACCGAAATCGGCATCCAAACTATCCCGTACTCTTTTTAAAGTTTTTGCCTCAGGCGATTGCAAGCGCAAAGCATCTCGATTTACATCTACACCCAATCGGTTTCTTCGTTGAAATCGCTCTGTCCCATCAGGATTTAACATCGGTAGAAAATGCAGTGTCACTTCTTTCAATATCGTTTCTTTTTCCTGCTGAAAATCTTCAGAATTCAGAAAATTAAAAATATCAAAAATGGCCATAGTAGCAGTAGACTCATCGCCGTGCATTTGCGACCATAAGAAAACATCGGTATCACCTTCACCAATACTTATTAAATTTAAACTTCGGCCTTCTATAGATTCTCCCACCTTTTTAATAGTAAAATTGGGATTGTTTTCTTGTTTTTCTATAAGGCTCATCACCTCATCATGGGTAAAGCGTCGCTGTTTGATCGCTTCTTCTTTATAGCTGTTATATTTTTCATTTAACTCTTTATAAAATTTATCCTGCGCGGAAAGGTTTAGCACTAAAAAGCAAAAAACCAGGGTAACAAAACTCTTTTTCATGTGGAACTATTTTTCAGGAAGTAGTTTAAAATTAAGATCACCGGAAGCATTTCTAACGGCAGCCATAAAATCTTCACCGGGATCGGTTTTTTGAGTTCTGTAGCCATCATCTTTTTCCAACCAAAGCGGGTGATTTTCAAACAATGTGTATTCGTGATGCCCGATTAAGTATTCAATATCATATTTATTGGCTAGGTAATCTACCAACCAAATATTGGCGTTTAACTGTGCTTGTGTTAAAGGTGTATCTTCAGTACCGCCCACGTTTTCTACACCGATAGCGGTATGATTTAAACCTATAACATGCCGGGCCATCATAGTTTCTGGCATTAAACGATAAATTTTCCCGTCACGATCTACTAAAAAATGAGCAGAGACATTCAAGTTTCCCGCTCCCTGAATCTCCTCACGAGCATTAGGTAAAGTTACCGGATCAAAAGCTTTAAAAGAACTTTCAAGATCTGGAATTGCCGTCCAGTGCAAAACAATCACTTTAGGCTGAATATTAGGAATATCTTTTTCCAAACCATAGTGCTCATTTATATACTGTATACTGAGCTCTTCCCGCTCCTCATTAAAATTAATGGGCCGATCAATTATATTACTGTTTATTTCGCCGCTGCTGCCACAACTGAAAATGACGAAAATAAAGGCAAAAAACATCAACTTTCTCATAGATTATAAACTAAAAATCTCCCGCGAATCACGGGAGATTTTAAAGGTATGATTTTTTATATTATTATTCGTCCCAGAAAATTCTATCAAGCAAGGTAACATCTGGAAGGTTACTTCTGTTACGGCTTACTTCTGAATCTGGATAACGCAACCTTCTTATAAATTGATTGTTTAAATCAGGATTAAGGTTTTCAGGAAGATCAAAATTATCATAAGAATAATCATATCTTCTGGCATCTACCCATGCTTCAGGATGAAGGAACAAGGCTACCCATTTTTCTTTAAAAATATGGTCTATTGTAAAATTACCTTCCCCCATACTTACAGCATCATCACTAATGTAATCTTCAATCTCGCTATCTTCAACGCCAATTTTGGTCATATGAGCCCTTATACCGTCTAAGTATGCATTGTATGAACGAGATTTATCAATTTCAAAGGCCGCCTCTGCCTCAATAAATTTTTGTTCTGCATAAGTCGCAATAAGCAAAGGAGAAAGTTCAGATGAATAAAAATCTCCAACTTCCAAAGTCGAACGTGAATACTGCTCTGCAGCACTACCTCTACCGGCTCCATTTACTACTCCAATATACTCTCCTCCAATAGTGTCTTTACTTATCATATATGAAATTCTAGGATCCTCAACTCCGAAGGTAGTGCCATCGGTAGCTTCAATAAATTGTTCTGAGATCCAGCCTCCTAAAAGTAAGTTTTCATTATCTATAGCCACTTGTGCCCAAGGATTATATTCTTCATCAAAATAAACTACTTGTGCATCATCTTCATTACTTTCAAAGCCGTTATCTATTGCAGCTAAAATCTCCTCAGGACTATACTCACCGGTCTTACTTAAATGATTTAGATAGCGTGCTTTCAGCATATTTCCCAATTTAATCCATTGGTCTGTATCTCCCTCAAAGAAAAAATCATCTTCATCTATTGGTAAATCAGTTTCCTGTGAAAGATTGGCAATTCCATTATCTAAGTATTCAAATACCTGCGTGTACAATTCCTGATCATCATCGTAAGCCGGGGTAAGAGTTTCAAAATTTAAACCTTCACTAAATGGAACATCACCAAAAGCATCTACGGTCATGGCTAAATTAAGAGCCATTAAAATTTGGCCAGCGCCTTCATAGTGGTTAGCTCCCGTTTCATTGGCTTCCAAAATCATATCGTTAAGGTCCGTCATTGCATTATACAAATTAGACCAGGTATTGTTAAAGCTCAAATCATCCATGATATCCGAGGAACTGGCTTGGTTCGGAGATGCCAGGTATTGAACATAATTGGAAGTCGTGCTTCCCAACCTGTAAGTATTTTGGGCAGTTTCGAATGTCGTATTTACCATAAGCCCGTTTAAGGGTGCATCCACGGGATTATTTGGGTTCTCGTTAATATCCAAATAGTCTTCACAAGATGCAGCAAACAGCAACACCCCTGTGAATATTGCGTAATTATATATTTTTCTAACTAATTTCATATCCAATATTTTATAATCCTAAATTAAGGGTGAAAAAGAAACTCTGTACGCCTGGATATCCTAATCCGGAAAATCCGGTGGCGTTTCCTCCTGCTCCTGCGCTAAAAGATTCAGGATCAAATCCATCCCAGGGTGTGTACAGTATAATATTATTTGCCGCCACGGAAATCCGAGCGCTCTCAAATGGAATCGCATCTAATATACCGTCCTGAAAGTTATAGCCCAATGAAACGTTTCTAAGCTTTACAAACGAAGCATCATGTACAAAATTTTCACTTACTGTACGATGACTATTTCTATAGAAACCTGCACCGTAGTCACGGCCATCAGGGCCTTCTCCCTGCCCTAGCCAAACCTGCTGTGTATTGGGTGAACCATCTTCTAATACGCCTTCAAATACTTTAGTGTCATTACGATCTAAGGTATATTCAGCAATACCAAAGGCCGAAAAGAACATATCGTACTGATTGTATTGCTCAACACCGGTCCTGAAATCAATCAGAAAAGAAAGATCAAAACCTTTGTAAGAAAAATCATTTTTTAAACCTCCAATCCATTTTGGAGTGGAGTTTCCTAGAATTAACTGATCTCCATTTCTAACAGGAAAACCATTTTCTCCTATTACCTGCGGTAAATCTTCATTTAAGTGTAAGCTGTTTTCATCGGCTCCAAAGCGCTCGTAACTACTACCAAAAATGTTACCGTAGGCTTCACCTTCAATAAGTTGTTGGGTAACGGTACTACCTACATATCCAAACTGACTTCCCACTTCAATTTGTTCAATTCCTTCACGAATGCTTACTACCTCATTTTGGTTATAAGCGGCATTTAAGGTTACATCCCATCTGAAATCTTCAGTATGGATAGGGGTTCCTGTAATGATAAATTCAACACCGCTATTTTCAATTTCACCTGCATTGGTTATAAATTCAGAGAATCCTGTTGTTTCAGAAATAGGAACAGGTATAATCTGGTCTTTACTATTTGATTTATACCAGGTAAAATCTACACCTAAACGATTTTCAAAAAACCTAAGATCAGTACCAAACTCTATAGAGGTTGTTCGCTCGGGCCGTAGTCCTAAATCTCCATACTCTTCAAATCGGGTAAATCCAACCTGACCTCCTAACGGGTATACAGAAGGGGCAGTATAGGTTTGCCCAATTTTATAAGGGTCGGTATCCTTACCTACCTCGGCATAAGACCCTCTTAATTTACCATAAGATAAAAAGTCAGGAACTTCCACCGCCTCGGTAAATACCCATCCTAAATTCACGGAAGGATAGAAAAATGAGTTATTTCCAATTGGTAAGGTTGAAGTCCAGTCGTTTCGTGCTGTTATATTTAAAAACAACATACTGTCATAATCTACCAATAAATCTCCATAAAGCCCTACTAACCTACGTTTTCTTTTGTCTTGAGAATTTGATAACTGGCTAGTATAACTTAAATCATAAAACTGTGGAATTACAAATTCAGTTCCTGTGGCATCTACACGTTCGTAATCTCTTTCAAAAATATCGTTACCTATTCGTAGCGTGGTATTAAGTTTATCAGTCCAGCTTTTATTTAAAGTAACAAACAGGTTAGAGTTAATATCCCTGCTACTTATACGGGTTTCGGTTATAAAACCCTGAGAATCCAAAGGCACTTCTCCTTCAATTCCAAGTGGCCCTGGAGTGATTTCAGTACGGGAATCGGTATAATAGTCTGTCCCAATAAGGTAGTTTACATCCATCCATTCAAAAGGACTGTAGGTAAACTTCAGATTACCGGTTATACGGTTTACTTCATCTTCAAAAGTGCTAAAACGAGCATCATAGATAGGATTGGTATTAGTCCCAATACTCTTCATTGTTCCATCTTCATTAATGTAGTCATTAATATCCTGCATAGGTGTATTATAAACCAAACGTTCCATAAACCGGTCGTGCGGCACACGATTACCCCCTGAAATTGCGTAATTCATATTGCCGGCTACCTTAAACTGGTCACTAAATATAAGCTCTCCATTTAATCTTGCTGAAGTTCTACCCCATTCACTAAATGGAATAATACCTTCCTGATCAAGATTACTTACAGAAGCGTAAAAATTAGCTTTTTCATTTCCACCAGAAATATTAAAGGAATTATCAAACTGCACTCCTGTACGCATCGCATCTTTCCAAATATTATTGATTTCCGCATCAGGATCAATTTCCCTTATTTCATCAATAGAAGGACCCCAATTTGGCCAAAACGAGTTCGGGTCATATTCTCCTCCAAATCCTTGTCCATAGGTGTCCTGAATTTTTGGATATTGATTTACTTCTTCAAAACCAATACTACTGCTCAAGTTAATCTGCACATCACCGGCTTTACCTTTTTTGGTTGTAATAATAACTGCCCCATTAGCAGCACGCACCCCATAAAGTGCAGTTGCTGCCGCACCTTTTAGCACGTTCATAGAAGCAATATCATTCGGGTTAATATCGGCAGCCCGATTTGACAATCCACGAGGCGTATTCCCCGATCCCGATTCTGTGGTAGAGTTATCTATTGGCACTCCGTCAATCACAAACAAAGGCTGGTTATCGGCACCAGGGTCTAACGAATTTACCCCACGAATAATAATACGAGCCGATTGGCCGGGCGCCCCACCAGAATTGGTAATTTGCACCCCGGCAGTTTGCCCCTGTAACGCATTTACAATATTGGGCTGCTTGGTCTGGGTAATATCTTCCCCCTGAATTTCCTGCACTGCATATCCCAATGCTTTTTTCTCTCTTTCGATACCAAATGAAGTTACCACAACCTCGTCAAGACCTTCAAGGTCTTCGGTTAACGTTATATTGATTTCTGAATCCCCCGAAACCTCAATTTCGCGTGTTTCAAAACCAATAGACGAAAACACCAGTACATCACCATCGGAAGCTTCAATAGAATAATTACCATCCATATCGGTTACCGCTCCCTGATTGGTTCCCTTTACAACTATATTAACGCCGGGAAGAGGCATACCATCACTTTCAATGGTCACCTGACCGGTAATGGTTCTCTCCTGAGCAAACAAAGTTGTAATCTGAAAAATAGCCAAAAAGGCTATTAGTGAAATTTTGTTTTTCATTCCTTTTTGTGTTAGAGTTTTGCTAATAAAAGTTAAATATATAGAATTAAACAGGTATTCAACACATTACTTCCTCTAAAAAATAATGTTTTATTAATATTTCAGATAAGCTATATTTGAAAAGCAATTTTTTTAATTATTAAAGGTCTTCATTCTTAATTTATAAATTATAAAAAATGGTTTTACGGAATTTTCTCCTGCTAAGTATTATTTTATTCTTATCCTCCTGTGCTTCTAGCAAATTAGAACGTCAGTTCACAAAAGATTTTCAAAGCTCATCCTATTTTAAACAGGGGTTTTCCGGATTTTCACTTTACGATCCTGCTCAAAAGAAAATGCTGTTTTCTCATAATGCCGATAAATATTTTACTCCGGCATCAAACACTAAATTATTTACTTTTTACACCGGACTAAAAATTTTAGGCGATTCTGTTCCCGCCCTTCGTTATACACAAAGAAACGACAGCCTATTTTTTACCGGCACAGGAGATCCGTCATTTCTCAATCCAAATTTTAAAAATTCTGTGGTCTTCAATTTTCTTAAAAACCAATCTGACACTTTGGTTATGGTCCAGCCTGTGTATACTGAAAAACATCTGGGGCCCGGCTGGGCCTGGGATGATTATAATGCGTATTATTCTGCCGAACGCACCCCCTTTCCTATGTACGGAAATCTTGTTGAATTTGGCTTTACCGAAGGGGAAGAAACCCCTGTAATTTCCCCTCGAATCTTTACTGATTCACTTGTGATTTCCAAAGATACCAGTATAATGGGAAGAGTTCAACGTGAAGTCAATACAAATATTTTCACCCACCATAACTTCAAAAAAAATAAAAACTACACCCAAAATGTACCTTATCATTATACGCCAGAAATTGTTGCAAAACTGCTTAGCGACACCTTGCACAAACCGGTTCACTTTCAAAAAAAATCACCAAAACTCAATAAAAAGCTATACAGCCTACCTACCGATTCTATTTACAAGCGAATGTTAAAAGTTAGTGATAATTTTATTGCTGAACAGATTTTATTAATGGTCGCTAATAAACTGGAAGACAGCCTTAAATCTAACATCGCCATTAAGTATATGAAAAAAAACCATTTAAAAGACCTTCCCGACGAACCACAATGGGTTGACGGCTCGGGGCTTTCACGATATAACCTGTTTACACCGCGAACAATGGTAAAGCTCTTAGAAAAAATTAAAAATGAAGTTCCTGAAAAACGCTTACTCAATATACTGGCCACAGGTGGAGAATCAGGAACCCTAAAAAATTATTACAAAGCCGAAGCACCTTATATTTTTGCAAAAACCGGTACCTTACGCAACAATCACAGCCTAAGTGGTTACCTGCTCACCAAATCTGGACGGCTTTTGATTTTTAGTTTTATGAACAGCAATTACACGGTACCCACTTCAGGATTAAAACAAGGAATGGAAAATATATTGCTAAAAATTCGCGACAATTATTAATTTTCAATTTTAAACTCCTCACTATGCAAAGAAGAAAGTTTGTTCAAAATATAGGCCTGAGTGGCTTGGCACTATCCTTAAGTAGTTTTTCTGAAAAAAATCAGTCACAATCCTTTTTTAAAGAAAACATACGTCCCAAAGCCTTAAAAGAAGGCGACACTATTGGTATTGTTAGTCCGTCTAGTGCTATTTTTGAAACTGAACCTTATGAAATTGCAAAAGAATCATTTGAGGCTTTGGGTTTAAAGGTAAAATTCGGAGAGTTTGCAAAAAGCCGCTATGGCCACCTGGCCGGTACCGATAAAGAACGTGCCGAAGAATTCAACGCTATGTTCCGCAATCCTGAAATCGATGCGATAATTGCCCTTCGGGGCGGTTCGGGAGCGGCAAGGATACTTGACAAAATCAATTATGACCTTATAACTAAAAACCCTAAAATTTTTATTGGCTACAGTGATATTACCGCGCTTCATAGTGCTATTTATCAAAAAACCGGGCTAACCACTTTTCACGGCCCGATAGCTGTTTCTACCTGGAATTCTTTCAGCACAAAATATTTAAAAGAACTGCTTTTTGAAAAAAAGGCTGTCTTTTATGAAAACCCAAAAGATAAAGGCGATGAGCTTACACAAACCAAAAATCGTATCCGAACCATTACCCCCGGAAAAACCAGCGGTGAGTTATTGGGCGGAAATCTTTCCGTACTCACAGGAATAATGGGATCACCCTATTTCCCGGAAAACTGGCAAGGGAAAATTTTATATTTGGAAGATGTTGGCGAACAAATTTACGCCGTAGACCGAATGATGTCCCAACTATACCTTGGTGGTGTTTTTGAACAGATTAGTGGTTTTATTTTTGGAAAATGTACCAATTGCAAACCCGGCAGCGGGTACGGCTCACTTAGTCTGGAAGAGGTTATAGATTATTATATCAAACCCCTTGGCATCCCTGCTTATTCCGGAGCAATGATAGGTCATGTTGATAATAACGCAATGCTTCCCAACGGAATAAAAGCCGAAATAGATGCTGATACCGGAACTATTCAGCTGCAAAATCCCGCCGTGCGCTAATTTTTTCATAAGGTTTTGCCATACAATTCCTATTTTTATAAAAAATAAAAAGTGGAGCAGCAAGTAGAAAATTTCATCAAACACATTCAAGAAGGCTACCGGCCAAAAGGAGAATTCATTCATTTGGGGGCGGGGATGCTAAACCGGCAAGCGCATAAAGAAGCCGCAGTTAAAATTCCTTTAAAAACCTTAAACCGTCACGGACTTATAGCCGGAGCCACAGGAACTGGAAAGACCAAAACCCTTCAGGTTTTAGCTGAAAACCTTTCCCAAAAAGGAGTTCCGTCTTTACTCATGGATGTAAAAGGCGACTTGAGCGGGATTGCAAAACCCTCAGAAGGTGGAAAAGTACTGGATGAACGTCATGAAAAAATTGGCTTTCCCTTTCAGACTAAAAATTCCCCGGTTGAATTTCTTACAATTTCAGAACAAAATGGTGTTAAGCTAAGGGCCACGCTAAGTGAATTTGGCCCAGTTCTACTCTCCCGGATTTTGGATGTAACACCTACGCAAGCCGGTATTTTAGCCATAATTTTCAAATATTGCGATGACCATCACCTTCCCTTGCTAGACTTAAAAGATTTAAAAAAAATCCTTCAATTTTCAACCAGCGAAGGAAAAGAAGCCTTTGAAAAAGAATACGGACGAATATCTTCGGCTTCAACCGGTGCTATTTTGAGAAAAATTGTAGGTTTGGAACAACAGGGCGCCGAATTATTTTTTGGAGAACGCTCTTTTGAGGTTGATGACCTATGCCGAAAAGATCAAGACGAGAAAGGAATAATAAACATTATCAGGCTTACCGATATTCAGGATAAACCTGCATTGTTTTCTACTTTTATGTTAAGCCTTTTAGCTGAAATTTACACTACATTTCCAGAACAGGGCGATGCCGATAAACCAAAACTGGTTTTATTTATTGATGAAGCCCATTTAATTTTTAAAGAAGCTTCTGATGCTTTACTTGATCAAATTGAAAGCATCGTCAAACTTATCCGTTCAAAAGGCGTAGGTCTATTCTTTGTAACGCAAAACCCTGCCGATGTACCTTCTGAAGTATTGGGGCAACTCGGACTTAAAATTCAGCATGCGCTTCGGGCATTTACCGCCAAAGACCGAAAAGCCATTAAACTCACCGCCGAAAACTATCCAATTTCTGAATTTTACGATACCAAAAACGAACTAACCTCGTTAGGTATAGGAGAAGCCCTGGTTTCGGCTTTAGACGAAAAAGGCCGCCCGGGTCCACTGGCATCCACTCTTTTACGCGCTCCTATGAGCCGAATGGATATTTTAACAGAAGAAGAATTGCGAGATTTGATAAGTAATTCCCAACTTCGCAGGAAATATAACAAAACTATAGATCGCGAAAGTGCCTATGAATTACTGAATAAAAAAATTGAAATTGCTGAAGCCGAAAAAGCCCGTAAAAAAGCAAAAGAAGATGAGCAGAAACGAAACAAAAAAAGTTCAGGACGAGCCAGGGGTACGGCAAGAGGCAATAACACAGAAGGAAAAATTATAAAAGTTTTAACCAGCGCTACCTTTATTAGAGGAGTGATGGGCATCCTAAATAAATTAATGAAATAATACTTGATAAATGAAAGTACAATTCCTTTTAATTCCTGTTTTAGCTTTAGGTTTTACCGCCTGTCAAAGCGATAAAAACGATCCTTTTCTAATTACAAAAGATCAGGTAGGTACTATAAAAAAAGAGCTTACAATTAATCAATTGGATTCGGTTTTTTCAAATGATTCCCTGGTAAGGGAAACCAGTGGCAATCAAGAATTACGCGCTACTGATGAAATTCGTGTTTTTGAAAAAGGTGGTACTCCCCTGCTTAGGCTTGAACCGCTTCAGGAATTTGATTCTACAAGTACCATTGGTTACATTAGGGTTTTAGATTCCCGCTACCAAACCAAAAAAGGGCTCTCAACTAATAGCACTTTTAAAGATATTGTTGAAAATTATAGTATCTCCCGTATTGAAAATACATTAAATGCAGCAGTAATTTTCCTGGAAGATGTCAATATTTATATTACTATAGACAAACAAGAATTACCTTCTAATCTACGCTATGATACCGATAGCCGCATCAGGGCTTCTCAAATACCCGATGATGCAAAAATTAAATACTTTATGGTTTATTGGGATTAAAATGAGAAAATCATACCGTGATAATATCTATTGTAAATCAGCAATAGATTATTGGGGTTAAAAAACCCTAATCAACAAAAGCATACTAGTGTTATGTTAATCATTAATTGACGGATAAAGTCTTTTTAGTTTTATTCTTGAATCCTTGGGTGTGAACTGCCAATTTATCGCCCCCCCTTTATTGTTACGGCTATCCTGCCAAGCATTCACCTCTTTTTTTATTTCATCCATTGTGGATATGTGCCTGTTAAGGCACTGCGCATTCAAAACATGCAGTTCTATCTCTGCCATGTTCAACCAACTTCCGTGTTTGGGCGTGAATACAAATTCAAACCTGTCCCATAACCTTTTGGCCTCTCCCGGTTCGAAAGTTTCATAAAAGGCGGAAGCTGTATGTGTATTGAAATTGTCCATCACAAGTGTTATTTTATCTGCATCTGGATATTGCTCGTCCGCCAGCCTTTTGATGAATTTTGCCCAGTCTTTTTTCTTCTTGAACTTCGTTACCTCTACCAAGCGCTTTCCTTTCAAGGGTTCGTTGGCCATGAATATATTGACCATCCCATGCCTTACATATTCATAATCCACACGGGCTTCCTGTCCTGCTTTCATTGGAATGGAAATTTGGCCTGCCGAGATCAATTGTTTTGGGGACTCATCCATGCAGACCACGGGGTTTTGCTTATCGTAGGGCCTTTTGTAAACATCCAGCACCTGTTCCATGTTCGCAACGAACTCGGCGTTGCTTTCTGGCGGTATCACCCAGCCCTTTACTTTCCAAGGCTTAAGTTCGTTTTTTTTAAAACCTTCCCTACCGAAACGTGGGAGATGGCCGGTACATATTCCAACTCCACCATCTTGTCTGCCAATAACCTCAATGACCATTTGGCAAAACCCGGAGGTGGTTCGCTACAACAAAGCTGGACCAGTTTCGCCTCCACATCGCCATCTATTTTCTTTTCATAGGCACGGCTACTCGGGCGGCGCTCAAGTACTGCTTCAAAACCTTCTTCCACAAATTTTTTCTTCACACGGTCTATAGTGCGCATACCGACCTTCAAGACTTTGCTGATTTGTTCATTGGTCACCTTTTCAGAATAATCGCCTTCATCGCAATTCAATAAAATGTAGGCGGCACGGAACTTCTGCGTAGTGTGCGAACCTTTGTTGATTATTGCCATCAGCGCGTTTACTTCTTCTTGGCTAAGCTTAACGGTATATCGTATCATTTCATTGATTTTTTTTAAAGATACGAATTCTAAAATTAATACGTCATAATAAAGTTAACTTAACACTAGATATTAAAACCAAAAAGAGGCTGTCTATTAAGAGAGCCTCTTTTTAATGAGCAGTATAAAGAAATTAAGACAGGTTAGTCGACATTATCGTGAAGAAAAGAATTATTTCTTCTAAATTGAAGATCATCGTTTTCATCTTTCCCTACACTGGTTCGTGATAATTTTTCTCCACCGGGCTTGGTCTCATCCAGATCAACACCCTGACGTTTATATGCGGGCTGCTTTTCTATTTCATCAATTTGCGCCGAACTATTTCTGAATTTATAATTAAATTCCTTCATTTTAGCTCTACGCTCTTCTGCGCGGTCCACAAGCACCTGTGAAATAGGATTATTAAACGGGTCTTCATCCTGAGGCCCATTATCCTCCTCAGGTTTGGGGGCTACGGTTTTTTTCTCAAAAGCTACGGTTTCGTCTTTTGGCTTCTCCTTTTTTTCCGGTTTAGATTGCTCTAAAGAATTCTCCAATTCCATATAATCATCAAGGCTATAACGCTTTATGCCCTTTTTAGAACTTTCAGTAACCGGAACAATTTCTACCGGTTCATTCACCTCAATTTCTTTGGAATTCTCGTGCAACTGATGCCGTTTCTCCTCTGCTTTGGTTTCTTCAGTTTTGTGAACCTCAGGATTTTCCGGTTGTTTCTGTCCTGAATTCATCGGAAAATCGAAGGTAAACATAAACTGATCATCGTTTTGCTTCTCTTCTTCTGAAGTATCATTAATCACAAAATCATCAGGATTGATTTCTTCAAAATCCACCTCCATATTTTTAGCTTCCGGCGGAGTGTGCAATAAATCTTCTTCCTTTGAAGTAATATTGCCAACTTCATCAACTTCTTCTACCTTATCGTTTAAACTGTGAACAATTTTCTGCTTAGGTTCCTCTGGTTTTTCTTCTTGTTTCTTAGGCTCACTTTTAGAGTATAGTCCGGTTGATTTTGGATTTAAATCCTGTTCGGCTTTTTGCTCATCTTCCAACGTATGGATAATCTTTTTGGTCTCCGTATTAACAATTTCATTTTGTTGTTCAACATTAAACCCCGTGGCAATAATGGTAACCGAGATGGCTTCATCTATAGCTTCGTCTTCGCCTACACCCATAATAATGTTCGCGCTGTGACCGGCTTCTGCCTGAATATGGTCGTTAATTTCTCCAATTTCATCAATGGTAATTTCTTCAGAGCCGGAAACAATTAGCAGTAATACGTTTTGGGCACCTGTAATTTTATTATCATTCAGCAATGGAGAATCCAGCGCTTTCCTAATAGCGTCTTGCGCACGGTTTGCTCCTGAAGCCTGGGCAGAACCCATAATGGCAGTTCCGCTGTTGCTCAAAACAGTTTTCGCATCCCTAAGGTCAATATTTTGAGTGTAGTGATGGGTAATTACCTCAGCAATCCCGCGGGAAGCTGTAGCCAAAACCTCATCGGCTTTGGAAAACCCGGCTTTAAAGCCAAGATTACCATAAACCTCACGCAGTTTATTGTTGTTGATTACAATTAACGAATCTACATGGCTTCTAAGGTTTTCAACCCCAAGTTGCGCCTGTTCGTTTCGCATTTTTCCTTCAAACTGAAAAGGAATAGTTACAATTCCCACCGTAAGAATATCCATATCTTTGGCCTGCTTGGCAATTACCGGCGCGGCACCCGTACCGGTACCACCACCCATTCCTGCAGTGATAAATACCATTTTAGTATTGGTATCGAGCATTTGCTTAATTTCATCAAAACTTTCTACCGCAGCCTGCTGACCAATTTGTGGGTTCGCTCCTGCACCTAAGCCTTCAGTAAGGCTTACCCCTAGCTGAATTTTATTAGGTACCGGACTGTTATCCAAGGCCTGGGCATCGGTGTTACAGATTACAAAATCTACACCTTTAATCCCAAGCTGAAACATGTGATTTATAGCGTTACTTCCGCCTCCACCTACACCAATAACTTTAATAACGTTCGATTGGTTCTTTGGCAAATCGAATGCAATGTCGTCGAATTCTTTACTGCTCATAAATTCTATTTTACTGGTTTTTTTTACTCGATAATCTCCCGATACTTTGGGAGAATTCCTACATCCCGAACCATCGGAATGTTTCGATATCAAAATTTATTTTCTTAAAATGCCTCGTAAGCTTGCTCCGAGGTAATTTATTCTGCGTTATCTAAAAAATCTTTAAACTTTTCAGCCCATTTATCAAAAATGCTTTTCCTGGGCCTTCTCGGGGAATGTGGATCTTCCTTTAAGCCTTCCCCGTCTTCCGGCTCCTGCTCAAAACTTTTCTCAAGTTCCCGCTCTTCCTTTTCTCGTTCTTCTTTACTCTTAAGCACGGCTTCTTCCTGAAATTTCTTCTCGCCGTGTTCAAGACTGTTCATCACCAGGCCAACCGCTGTTGCATAAACCGGGCTGGTGGTTTCTGAATCGTTATTTCCGGCCAGGTGCTCATTTGGATAACCAATACGGGTATCCATTCCGGTAATATATTCGGCGAGTTGTTTTAAATGTTTTAGTTGTGCCCCGCCACCGGTTAATACCATTCCGGCAATTAGTTTCTTCTTCTGCTCTTCGTGACCGTAATTTTTGATTTCCAGGTACACCTGTTCAATAATTTCAACCACACGGGCATGAATGATTTTTGACAGGTTTTTTAAGGTTATTTCCTTCGGTTCTCTTCCACGAAGTCCCGGAATAGAAACAATTTCATTGTCTTTATTTTCTCCCGGCCAGGCCGATCCGAATTTGATTTTCAACAATTCGGCTTGTTTTTCAATAATTGAGCAACCTTCTTTTATATCTTCGGTAATTACATTTCCGCCAAAAGGAATCACCGCGGTATGACGAATAATTCCATCTTTAAAAATAGCCAGATCGGTAGTTCCGCCACCAATA
This sequence comes from Salegentibacter sp., assembly GCA_017795085.1. Lineage (GTDB taxonomy): Bacteria > Bacteroidota > Bacteroidia > Flavobacteriales > Flavobacteriaceae > Salegentibacter. The sequence goes on along the minus strand of CP051246.1, from coordinate 4,667,194 downwards.
TCGATAAGCGCCACCCCTGCCTCTTTTTCTTCCTGACTTAAAACGGCATTCGCCGAAGCCAAAGGTTCTAAAGTCACTGCCGAAAGGTTTAAACCGGCACTTTTTACACAACGGCCAATATTTCTGATGGAAGATACCTGTCCTACCACTACGTGGAAATTGGCTTCCAGCCTGCCACCATACATCCCGATAGGTTCTTTAATTTCTGCCTGCCCGTCAACCTTATATTCCTGGGGCAAAACATGAATAATCTCCTCTCCCGGTAGCATTACCAGTTTATGCACCTGGTTACAAAGGCTGTGAATATCATCGGCATCAATCACTTCTTCAGGATTTGGGCGTGTAATATAATCGCTATGCTGAAGGCTGCGAATATGTTGCCCGGCAATACCCACCACCACATCATTAATTTTCAATCCTGAATCTGCTTCAGCTTCCTGAATGGCTTGTTGAATAGACTGGATAGTTTGTGTAATATTGTTGACCACCCCGCGATGTACACCAAGACTTTTAGATTTTCCAATTCCTACAATCTCAACCTTGCCATACTCATTCTTACGGCCTATCATGGCCACAATTTTCGTGGTCCCTATATCTAATCCTACTGCAATGTTGCTGTTTTCCATATCCTATTTTTTAGTGCAAACAACCTGGTCTCCAAATTGTAAGTTCACTTTTCTATAGTCGTTCAATTTGTCATCTTTCAAGGCCTTTTTATAAAAGGCTTTAAAGTTGTTGAATTTCAATTCAATATTTTCAATAGTCCCGAAATACACCACAAAATCGAGCTTGCGCATTTCCAAATCATATTTTCCGTTAGATAGCCGGCTAATACCGGTAATATGATGGTTTAAAAATTTATCTTTAACAATGTAATTTACCAACGGATAAATTTCAACTACATTTTCCTTATCAAACCCGAATAATAACGGAACACGTGCTGAGTAATGCGAAGAAAGTGGCATAGGCAGCCCGTTTTTATCTATATAAAACGATGAATTCCCTACCACACGACCAATAGGTTTGCGCTGAACAATATCGGCCTTGAGTTTGCCGGTGAGATTCAGGTAAACTTCAGCATTTTCAATCATATCGTGGTCGTTCAGGAGGGATTCTACCTTATTCAAATCTAAAGTTTCTTTATGTATACTCGTGGTATCCACATTATTTTGTTTCAACAACTTATTAACCGCTTGCTCAGTCACATACAGGTTTTCCCCTTCTTTAAACTCCACAATTACATCATTGATTTTACGGGTGTTATGCCGATGTTTTGCAAAACCGAACAAAAAAACCAGCAAAACCAGCAATGACAGAGCTTTTATGTAATCCATCTTAGTCTTCATAAAGCAGTTTCTTTTTTAAAGGTTCTACTTCTTCTCCAATATCGCCGGCGCCCATCATTACTATTATTTCCGCTTCAGAATTCTTAACCGACTCGTATATTTCATTTTTCTGAATACGTTTTTTTGCATCCAGCTCTATTTTTGCCAAAAGCCATTCTGAAGTTACGCCCTCAATGGGCAGCTCCCTCGCCGGGTAAATATCCAGCAAAAGCAATTCATCAAACTTTGCCAAACTTTTAGCAAAATCTTCAATAAAATCCCTTGTCCTGCTAAATAAATGCGGTTGAAAAATTGCTAAAACTCTCTTTCCGGGATGCATTTCCCGTACCGCCTGGTGTACCGCATTAATTTCAGCCGGATGATGCGCATAATCATCAATTAGCACTAGTTTTTCAGATTTTATTTTATAAGTAAACCTGCGTTTGACTCCCATAAAGCTGTATAAAGCTTCGGCCAGCTCCTGCTGTGGGGTTCCGTATTGGATAGCCATTGCCAAGGCTGTTACCGCATTGAGCAAATTGTGTTTCCCGGGCAGATTAAATTTTAAATCCCTTATTTCCCCTTCCGGAGTTTTCATATCAAAAATATACGTGCCATTCTCGATTTTTATATTTTTTGCGGAATAATCAGCTTCGTCTTCAATTCCCAAGGTATTTCCCTGAAGCGATAATCCGTTTTTTATAAAAAGTTTTCCGTTTTCAGGAACGAGTTTTGCAAAATCCCTAAATGTTTTTTCCAGCTCTTCTTTGCCCCCGTATATATCCAAATGATCGGCATCCATTGATGTAATCGCGGCAATATTCGGTTTCAGGTGCATAAAAGAGCGGTCGAATTCATCGGCTTCAACCACAATTACCTCATCCCCTTTTAAAATCAGATTGCTTTGAATATCTTCACTAATCCCACCTAAAAACCCAGTTACCGGTGCGCCTGTTTCTTTTAATAAATGCCCAAGGATAGCTGTAGTAGTTGTTTTTCCGTGAGTTCCCGCAACCGCAAGCGTATTTTTCCCTGCTGAAATCAGCCCCAAAACCTCGGCTCGTTTCTTTAAGTAGAAGTTTTTTTCGGAAAAATATTGATACTGATCGTGGGTTTTAGGAACCGCAGGCGTATAAACCACCAGGGTATTTTCTTTGTTTTTAAATGCCGCAGGAATGCTTTCGCAATTTTCATCATAAACCACAGTAACCCCTTCGGCTTCCAAAGTTTTGGTAAGCGAAGTTGAAGTTTTATCGTAACCGGCCACATTTTTCCCCTGAAATTTAAAATAGCGAGCGAGGGCACTCATCCCGATTCCGCCGATGCCGATAAAATAAAGGTTTTGTATGTGCTTTAAATTCTGCATTAAATTTTCTACTTCAAAAAATCTATCGTCATTCTGAACTTGTTTCAGAATCTAAGTTGCTTTCTTGTTAGATCCTGGAAACAGTACAGGGTGACGCTTTCATTTCTTTTAATGTTCATTCAAATCTCACAGGTATTGAAAACCTGTGAGGTTTATATCGTCTATATTTTTACCAATTTTTCAACTTCATCAACAATTTTTGCGGTTGCATCGGGCAAAGCAAGTTTTTTGATGTTTGCTCCCAATTTTTGCTGTTCTTCTTCAGACTTCAACAAACCGAAAAACACCGATTCAAAATGCTTATCCAAATCATTTTCCCTCAACATTAATGCTGCTTCTTTATCTGCAACGGCCTTAGCATTTCTTGCCTGGTGATCTTCAGCTACATTTGGCGAGGGGATAAACAATACCGGTTTTCCCACAATGCTCAATTCTGAAACGCTAATGGCGCCAGCTCGTGAAATAATCACATCGGCAACGGCATAGGCTAAATCCATTCGATTTAAAAACTCATGAACTTGTACAAATCCCCCATCATATTTTTTGTAATCGGAGAAATATAATTTTCCCACCTGCCAAATCACCCGGATTTTCTCTTTTTCAAAGCGAGAAACATATTTTTCCAACAATTGGTTAATTCGACGGGCGCCTAAGCTTCCGCCCAAAATCAAGACCACTTTTTCTTCGCCTTTTAGCTTAAAAAACTGTTCTGCCTCTTCTTTTTTGGAAGTAATTTCCAACAAATCCTGCCGAACCGGATTTCCGGTAATTATTGTTTTTTCAGCAGGAAAAAATCGTTTGGTTTCTTCATAAGCCGCACAAATTCTATCAACCCTTTTTCCTAAAATACGATTGGTAATTCCGGGCAGGGAATTCTGTTCCTGGATAAGCGTAGGTATCTTATTCCCGCTAGCTACTTTTAGCAAAGCACCACTTGCAAATCCACCCGTACCGATTACCACATTAGGTTTAAACTTTTTTATTATTTTTCTTGACTTCCCTAAACTACTCAGCAGTTTAAATGGAAAAGCAAGATTTTTTAAACTCAGTTTCCGCTGGATACCGCTTATCCACAACCCTTCAATTTTATAACCGGCTTGTGGCACTTTCTCCATTTCCATCCGATCTTTTGCACCCACAAACAGAAATTCGGCTTCAGGATAGCGCATTTTTATCTCGTTGGCAATAGCAATTGCCGGATAAATATGACCTCCCGTGCCTCCTCCCGATAATATGACGCGCAAATTCCTCATACGTTTAAATCGCTTCACTTAAAATATCAAGCGGATTTTCTTCTTCTTCAATTTTATTTTCCTGTTCTTTTATTTCTTCCCTTTTGGCACTCACGCTCAAAATAATCCCGAGCGCGATACAGGTCATCCAAATGGAGGTTCCCCCACTACTAATGAGCGGTAAGGTTTGACCGGTAACCGGAAATAATTCTACCGCTACAGCCATATTGATGAGCGCCTGAAAAATAATAGGCAAGCCTACCCCCATAACCACCAATTTCCCAAAAACAGTATTGGCTTTTGTGGCTACAATTATGATACGGAATAGCAGCATTAAATACGCCAACATTACGCCAAGACCACCTATCAAACCCATCTCTTCAACAATTATCGCATAGATAAAGTCGGAAGAAGATTGTGGTAAAAAATTTCGCTGCACACTTTTTCCAACTCCGGTCCCGGTTATTCCTCCCCGGGCAATTGCGATTTTTGCTTTTTCAATTTGATAATCTTCTGCAGAATCGCCTTCATCTGTAAAATTTTCAATCCTACTGCTCCAGGTATCCACCCTGTTAGGCAAAAGCCCTGGGAAAGCCTTAGCCGTTAAGATGAACATCGTAAGCAATAATAGCCCTGAAGCCACAATAATTCCAAGATATTTTACTGGATATCCGCCTAAAAACATCAGAGCCAGCACCATAGAAAAAATAATGGCCGTTGTGGAAAAATTGGCCGGCAAAATTAATAATAAAACCACGCCTACAGGTAGCCAAAGCGGTAAAATTGATTCTTTAAAAGTGATTTTTTTATCGGTCATTTTAGATAAATACCGTGCTACGTAAACCATTAATACCACCGCCGCAAATGTAGACGACTGAAATGAAACCCCTAAGACGGGAATTTGAATCCATCGGCTGGCATTTGCCCCGTCAATTATAGTTCCCTGAAAAGCCGTGTACAATAGCAAAACAATAACTACAGGTAACATTAAAATTGAAATCCCCCTAAAATAATGATACGGTATTTTATGCACCGCAAACAAAAGCGAGAATCCCAATACCAAATGAAAAAAATGCACAACCACGTACTTAAAGGTATTGCCGTCGCCATACAAATATGCAAGGTTACTACTGGCGCTATAAACCGGCAAAAATGAAAATATTGCCAACAAGCCGGCCGTAGCCCAAATAACCTTGTCTCCTTTAAGATTTGAAAAAAAGTTGCTCATTTATTTCTTAATAATATTCCTCTTTTGCCGTCATTCTGAATTTATTTCAGAATCTAAGTTATAATAATCAAAACCTCCTAGAAGCTGAAACAAGTTCAACTTGACGAAGCAATTCCTATATTTTAAAGATTCCTCACCGCTTCTTTAAACTGACGGCCGCGATCTTCGTAATTTTCAAACAAATCAAAACTTGCACAGGCCGGAGAAAGCAATACCGAATTTCCTTTTTCGGCAAGACCGTAAGCCATATGTACTGCTTCTTTCATCGACTGTGTTTCAAGCATAGTGTCTACACAGTTACCAAAAGTTTTAATGAGTTTTGAATTTTCAATTCCCAAACAAATAATGGCCTTTACCTTTTCGTTCACCAAAGGCAAAAGATCATCATAAATATTTCCCTTATCGGTTCCGCCAACAATCCAGACGGTCTCGGTTTCCATACTTTCCAGGGCATAAAATGTAGCATTTACATTGGTTGCCTTAGAATCGTTGATATACTGCACATTATTTATTTTAAGAACTTTTTCAAGGCGGTGTTCCACACCCTGGAAACTTTCCATACTTTCCCGAATAGTCTCTTTCCTGATTCTTAAAAGTTGTGCTACGGTTGCTGCGGCCATTGCATTTTTAGCATTGTGTTTACCCTGCAAACCTAATGTTGATGTTGGCATATTAAATTGGTTATTTTTTGTTGTTACTATTATTTCTTTATTCGCTAAATAAGCTCCTGATTCTATTTTTTGTTGAAGTGAAAATGGCAACCTTTGCGCCTTTATCGGGTAACTTTTTAGCTTATCCCAGACAATCTCATCATCGGCATCAAAAATGAAAAAATCCTCTTCCTCTTGATTTTCGGTTATCCTGAATTTTGAGGCCACATAATTCTCCAACTTATACTCATATCGGTCTAAATGATCGGGAGTAATATTAGTGAGCACTGCGATATTCGGTCTAAAATTCACAATCCCGTCAAGCTGAAAACTGCTCAATTCCAGCACAAACCAGTCGGGATTGGTCTCGGCCACCTGTTTGGCAAAACTATCACCAATATTTCCGGCCATCCCTGCTGAAATTCCACCGGCTTCCAGAATATGATGAATAAACCTTGTAGTGGTTGTTTTTCCATTACTCCCAGTTACCCCAATAATCTTCGCCGAAGTAAATTCTGAAGCAAATTCAATTTCAGAAATTACCGGAATCCCTTTTTCCTTCAACTTCAAAACCAAAGGCAAATTATCGGGAATTCCGGGGCTTTTCATCACCACATCAGCATTTAAGATACGGGCTTCAGAGTGTTTTAACTCTTCCCATTCCACTTCAATATGTTCAAGAACTTCTTTATACTTATCTTTTATTTTTCCTTTATCAGAAACAAAAACCTCAAAGCCCTGTTTTTTTCCTAAAATAGCTGTTCCGGCACCGCTTTCTCCCCCTCCCAATATTACCAAAGAAGGAGTCCCTCCAGCCCAATAAATCTGTGAACTAGGGGAAGTTTTCCTATCTTTAATATTTTTATTTTCTCCTGCCACGAATTCACGAATGTTTTTATATCTCCTTTTTCTTGGTTCTTTACTCTTTTCTCTTTATTCTATTTTCTTTCCGACTTTCCAACTTCTAACTTCAGGTTTATCTTACTTTAAGCGTGATTATGGTTAGGATGGCCAGGAAAATCCCGACAATCCAAAACCTCACTACTATTTTGCTTTCGTGATAGCCTTTTTTTTGAAAATGATGATGAAGCGGCGACATCAGGAAAATCCTTCGGCCCTCCCCAAATTTCTTTTTTGTGTATTTAAACCAACCTACCTGCATTACCACCGAAAGATTTTGAACCAGGAAAATTCCGCATAAAAGGGGGATCAACAATTCTTTTCTTGTAGCAATGGCCAGCACGGCGATAATACCTCCAATAGTCAAACTACCCGTATCGCCCATAAAAATCTGGGCCGGAAAGGTATTATACCATAAAAAGCCAACCAGGGCTCCCGCAAACGCAGAAATATAAATCGTCATCTCTCCCGAACGCGGGATATACATAATATTGAGATAGTCTGAAAAAATGATATTCCCCGAAACCCAGGCAAAAATCCCCAGCGTGAGTACAATAATTGCCGAAGACCCTGCGGCCAGGCCATCGATTCCGTCGGTTAAATTAGCTCCGTTGGAAACCGCAGTTACAATAAAAATCACTATAGGGATAAAAATTATCCAGGCGTAATTCACCAGAGCAGGGTTTATCCAACTTATTAAAGCCGAATAATCAAACTCATTATTTTTCACAAACGGGATTGTAGTAGTCGTGGCTTTCTCCTCCGGCCCCATCACAATTTCATTTACTTCAGTAGTAAGCTCCTGCTGTTGAGCATTAGCATCATTGGTTTCTTCTTTCACCGTTATACCGGGATGAAAATACATGGTACCACCAATAATTAGCCCCAAACCAACCTGGGCTATTATTTTAAACTTGCCCTGCAGGCCTCCTTTATCTTTTTTAAAGGTTTTTATGTAATCGTCTAAAAAACCAATCGTACCCATCCAAATGGTGGTTACAATAAGTAAAATCACATATATATTATCCAGTTTTGCAAAAAGCAACACGGGAATTAATGTGGACAGGATAATTATAACTCCCCCCATAGTTGGAGTTCCTGCTTTTTCACTTTGACCTTCCAGCCCAAGATCCCGTACGCTTTCCCCAATTTGTTTACGGCGTAAATAATTAATAATTTGTTTTCCGTAAATTGTAGAAATAAGCAAGGCCAGGATAATTGCCATCGCCGACCTAAACGAAAAATACTGGAACAAACGTGCCCCGGGAAACCCGTAATGCGTATCTAGATATTCAAAAAGGTAATATAGCATTGGTTTATTTTTCCAGTTGTTTTAAAAAATCTTTTACAATTTTGAGGTCATCAAAATCGGAACGCTCTCCGTTTATTTCCTGATAGGTTTCGTGGCCTTTGCCGGCTATCAGAATAATATCTCCTTCCCCAGCCATTTGGCAGGCGGTTTTTATGGCTTGCTTCCGGCTAGTTACCGAAAGTGTTTTCTTAAAATTCTGCGGCTCAACTCCGGCTTCCACATCTTCAATAATTTTATCGGGATTTTCAGTTCGCGGGTTATCGCTGGTAAAAACCACATCGGTACTTAAGGCAGAAGCTATATGCCCCATTTTTGGTCTTTTTGTTTTATCACGATCACCTCCACAGCCCACCACGGTAATTAATTTTTCATTTTTTGTACGAATAGCATTAATGGTTTCCAATACATTTTTCAAAGCATCGGGGGTATGGGCATAATCTACAATAGCAGTTATTTTTTGCTTTTCTGAAATTAAATATTGAAAACGCCCATTCACAGACGTAAGGCTGCTTATTATTTTCAGGGTTTCTATAGGTTGCAAGCCTAATAATTCAGCGGCTGCATAAATTGCCGTAACATTATAGGCATTAAAAGTCCCAATCAATTTCGTCCACACCTCCTGATCATTTAATTTCAACAATAAGCCGGTGAAATTATTTTCGAGGATTTGCGCCTGATAATCAGCATAAGATTTTAAGGCGTAGGTATATTTTTGTGCTTTTGTATTCTGAAGCATCACCGGGCCATTCTTATCGTCTGCATTGGTTAAAGCAAATGCCGAAGTCGGTAATTCATCAAAAAACCGCTTTTTCACATCGCGATATTCCTTAAAATCTTTGTGATAATCTAAATGATCGTGTGACAAGTTGGTGAAAATTCCGCCTTTAAACTGAAGCGCAGTGGTACGATGTTGGGCAATGCCATGAGAACTTACTTCCATAAAGCAAAATTCCACTCCCGCATCGTTCATTTGCTTCAAATATGAATTTATAGTGACCGAATCCGGCGTGGTACGTACTGCATCGTAAGAAGCTTCTCCAATTTTCACATTTACGGTAGAAATAAGGCCAACTTTAAACCCGGCCTTACTAAAAAGTTCATATAACAACGTAGCGATAGTGGTTTTTCCATTGGTACCAGTAACCCCCACCAACTGCATTTTTTCAGAAGGATTATCAAAATAATTGGCAGCCATATAAGCCAGGGCCACCTGCGAATTTTCAACCTGAACATAAGTGACTCCGTTTATAATTTCCTTCGGAAGTTCTTCGCAAACCACTGCCAAAGCTCCCTGATCAACAGCCTTTTTAATATATTGATGACCATCGGCCACACTGCCGTGAATTGCCACAAACACATCGTTTAGTTCCACTTTTCGGGAATCAAACTGAATTCGATTAACCGTTACCGCAGTATTTCCGGTTACGGCTTCCATAGCTACCCTATATAATATGTCTTTTAAGACTTTCAACTCAAATTTAGATTTACCTGTTGATTATTTTTAATTTTTTGTCCCGCTGAAATTGATTGTGAACGAACTACACCTTTTCCCCTAAAATTCACTTTTAAACCCAGGTTTTCCAACAAGGAAATAGCATCCATGGCCGGCATCCCCGTCACATCGGGCATAATGACTTTTTCATCCTGAATTTTAGCGAAATACTGCTCAAAATCATCTTGTACCTTCTCATTCTCAACTTCAAAAGAATCCAGCGTATCTTCTATAGGCGTATCGGTATATATTTTTTGTGCTATACGTTTAAAAACCGGCCCGCTAACATCGGCACCGTAATAACCTTTTCTGAAATTAGGCTTGTGAATTACCACAATACTGGTATATTTTGGGTTTTCCGCAGGAAAATAACCTACAAACGAAGAAATATACCTCGGGTTAGAGGCAAAATCTTTCATCCAGTATTCGGTTTGCGCAGTTCCTGTTTTTCCAGCCATTGAGAAATTTTCAGAATAAAGGCTTTTTCCCGTGCCCCGTTTTACAACATTTTTTAGCATCTCCTGAACTTTGGCTAAGGTTTCTGGAGAGCAGATTGCCGGATTTATTACCTCCTTATCAAATTTTTTCACGGTTTTATCCCACTCTTTAATTTCGCGAATAAAACGAGGTTTCACCATTTTCCCATCATTAGCCACTGCATTGTAAAATGTTAAAATCTGAAGCGGTGTCATTTGAATACTACCATAACCATAGGCCATCCAGGGTAGGGAGAGTCCAGACCATTTACTATCTCCCGGCTGCGGGATATAAGGTTTCCCCTCTCCTTTAATATCAAGCCCTAGTGGCTCATTAAGGCTCATTGAATTTAAACGGTCTATAAATTTTTGAGGGTTCTTTTTATAATTGTCGTAAATAATTTTCACCGTTCCCACATTAGAAGAAACTTCAAAAGCGCGGGCAACACTTATCTTTCCATAGCCTCCGTGACGAGAATCACGAACCCAACGGTTTCTGACTTTAATACGGCCATTTTCAGTATCTACCACATCTCCCGTATCAACAACTTTATCTTCCAGGGCAGCAATATTAGCCATTAACTTAAAAGTTGAGCCTGGCTCATGCAATTCGCCCACCGCATAATTTAGCTTTTCATAATACGTTCCTTTTGAGGTACGCCCAAGGTTAGAAATCGCTTTAATTTCACCGGTTTCAGTTTCCATCACCACTACGCTACCGTGATCGGCCTCATATTTTTCCAATTGCTTTAATAAAGCGTGATGTGCAATATCCTGAATATTTACATCTATAGTTGAAATAACATCATAACCATCTTTGGGTTCTTTTTCGTTATTATCACTAATAGGTTTCCACTGTCCTTTAGCAATTTTTTGTTTCAGCCTTCTTCCGTCGGTTCCCCGTAAATAAGAGCTATACGCCCCTTCTAGCCCCACACGCGTAAAATACCCCTGATCATCCTGGCGCTCGTAACCCACGGTTCGCTCTCCCATTTTTCCGAGTGGATGCTCTCTTACCGTTCGCTGCTCAACAATGAGTCCTCCTTTATAACTTCCCAGATTAAACATCGGGAATTTTTTAAGCTGTACTAATTCTGAATAACCTACCCCACGAGCAACTAACAAGTAGCGTTGCTTATTAGCTCGTGCGGTTCGTAATTTTTGAGCATAATAAGAAGATGATTTTCCAAACATCTCAGAAAGTGATTTGGAAAGTGGCCCCACATTGGCCTGAAAATTCTTTTCTGAAACTGTTACGGCATCAAAGCGAATATCGTATTCAGGAATTGAAGTTGCCAAAAGACTTCCATTTACATCGTAAAGATTACCACGGTTGGCGGGAATTTTAAAATTTTTATACGTGCGCTCTTCCGCCAGGTTGCGATAATGTTCGCCATCAACAAACTGAATATCCATAAGTTTTACCGACACGGCCGCGGCAAACAAGAACAAACAGCCTGCTACAAAATATAACCGATTCAATATGCCTTTTTCACTTATTGCCATTCTATTCTGTGATATTCACTTTAATTTTGTACGGTGGTGTTTCTGAAGGACCTACCCCACTCGCTCCTAACTTTCGGGTAATGGTCGATTCCATTTTAATCTTCATCAAGGCTGAGCGGCGCTCTACAAACTCGCTTCTCAATTCCCTAACTTCATTATGCAATTCTGCAATTTCATGCACCTTCTTTTCTGCACTATGAGAACTAGCAATCATTATAATAGCAAGGGCCGTACAGAATACAATAAAGCGCCAGTTTTTAACCGCGTCGCGGCTTACAAGAAAATTTGCCCTTAAAAGATTGTAAAAGCCTTTTTTCATCTTGTTAAGCGTTTTAAAGTTTTTTAGCAATACGCAATTTTGCGCTGCGTGCCCTGTTATTTTCTGAAACCTCTTCTTTAGTAGGTGTAATCAGCTTCCCTACCTTTTTAAATGGCACTGAAATATTCCCGAAGAAATCTTTTTCAGGCTCCCCCTCAAACAAACCGCTTCTTATATAGCGTTTCACCAAACGGTCTTCCAGGCTGTGATAAGAAATCAAACTCAACCGCCCACCTTTCACCACCAGATCTTCAGTTTGACTTAAAAACTCCTTCAGGACTTCTAATTCCTGGTTCACTTCTATACGAATAGCCTGATAGATTTGCGCCAGGATTTTATTTTCTTTTCCTTTAAACAAATGCGGACTCAGCAAATCGTTTAATCGTTTACTATCTTCAATAGGCGAACCTTGTCGTTCCTCTACAATAATACGAGCGAGTTTTGGTGCATTTTTTAAATCGGCATAGCGATAAAAAATATCTTTGAGTTTTGCTTCACCGTATTCGTTAATCACCTGGTACGCACTCAAAGCACTATCCTGGTCCATACGCATATCCAGTTTAGCCTCAAAACGGGTTGAAAACCCACGTTCTGCTTCGTTAAACTGATATGAAGACACACCAAAATCACCCAAAATACCATCTACTTTTTTTATACCATAAAATCTTAAAAACCGCTTCACATACCTGAAATTCTCCTGAATTAAAGTAAAACGTTCATCATCAATCTTATTCTCTATCGCATCTTTATCCTGGTCAAAACCAAAGAGGCGTCCTTTTTCACCTAAATGATTAAGGATTTCACGAGAATGGCCACCGCCACCAAAAGTGACGTCAACATAGATCCCGTCTTCCTTAATATTAAGGCCATCTACCGACTCTTCTAATAATACCGGATTATGATACATCATCCATTTCGTCATTTCCCATCACTTCTTCTGCCAATTCAGCAAAATCATCTGAAGCCTCATCAATAGAGGTTTCATATTTATCTTTATCCCAAATTTCAATAATATTGATAGCTGAAGACAGCACGATTTCCTTTTTGATTTCCGCAAAACCCACCAGGTCTTTCGGAATTAACAATCGGCCGTTGGTATCAACTTCCACAGTTTTTACCCCGGCAGTAAACCTGCGGATAAAATTATTGTTCTTGGCTTTAAAACGGTTAAGCCTGTTCATTTTTTGCATCAGTTTATTCCATTCCTCCATAGGATACAATTCCAAACAAGGCTGAAAAACTGAACGTTTAAGTACAAATCCCTCCTGCAACATAGGCGCGAGTTGCTTTTTCAACGCTGAAGGCACCATTAACCGGCCTTTTGCATCAACTTTACACTCATATGTTCCAATTAGATTTACCACTCCTCTTCTTTATAAAGTCAAATATATTGAAATTATTACCACTTTTTACCACTTTTTACCACTTTGTTGATAAGTTTCTACAGGCTATCGCCCTGAAAGCCTATTGAATAGCGCTATCCAGTTAGGTTTCAACGGCTTGGTTTTTTACAAGAAAAACTTGTTAAAAAATGAAGTTTCGGATGTTAAACTGACGAAGGAATTGACTTTGCCATTCCCCAAAAATGATTATACTTGTATCGAAATCGCTATATTTGCGATTGCTAACCGCAAAGGGTATCAATGAAAAATAATTTAAGGCAAGAAGGTAAATTCACCTATCTGGAAAAAGGAGAAGGCACTCCGCTAGTTATTTTACACGGATTGATGGGTGGATTAAGTAATTTTGATGGAGTGGTAGATTATTTTCCCTCACAGGGCTATAAAGTTGTAATCCCCGAATTGCCCCTTTATTCTATGTCGCTTTTAAAAACCAGCGTAGGTACTTTTGCCAAATACCTAAAAGAATTTATAGACTTTAAAGGGTATGATGAAGTAATTTTACTCGGGAATTCCCTAGGTGGCCATATCGCTTTACTTGCCACTAAACTTTACCCTGAAGTGGTAAAAGGGCTTGTAATTACAGGTAGTTCCGGTTTATATGAAAATGCTATGGGCGAGAGTTATCCACGCCGTGGGGATTATGAATTTATCAAGAAAAAAGCTCAAAACGTATTTTACGACCCGGCTGTAGCCACCAAAGAGGTGGTTGATGATGTTTACGAGACCGTAAGCGATCGCAATAAACTGGTAAAAACCCTAGCTATTGCCAAAAGTGCCATTCGCCATAATATGGCAAAGGATTTACCTAAAATGAAAACCCCAACCTGCATAATTTGGGGAAAAGATGATAATGTTACCCCTCCGGAAGTAGCCGAAGATTTTAAACGCCTCTTACCCGATGCCGACTTATACTGGGTTGAGAAATGCGGGCACGCAGCAATGATGGAACACCCCGATTTATTCAATGACTTGCTACACGATTGGTTGAAAAAGCGGGAATTTTAGAAATTCTAAAGAAAATTTTTTCCATGGAAATCAAATCGGCTGAATTTGTTGTAAGTAACACCAAAGTGGAAAAATGCCCAAATTCTCCACTTCCCGAATATGCCTTTATTGGACGAAGTAACGTAGGAAAATCTTCGCTTATCAATATGCTTACCGGGCGTAAAGCATTGGCAAAAACTTCTGCAAAACCGGGAAAAACGCAATTAATCAACCATTTTTTAATCAATAAAAACTGGCATTTGGTTGACCTTCCGGGCTATGGCTACGCGAAAGTTTCTAAATCTACAAAAAAGACTTTTCAAAAATTTATCACCGCTTATTTTGCCAACCGTCAACAAATGATTTGCGCTTTTGTTTTGATAGACAGCCGGCATAAACCACAAAAAATTGATTTGGACTTTATGGAATGGCTTGGCGAAAATCAGGTACCGTTTTGTATTATTTTTACCAAAGCCGATAAACTAAAATTCAAAGCCCTGGAGCAAAACATCAATAATTACCAGGAAGAGATGCTACAAATCTGGACCGAAATGCCGGAATTTTTTGTAAGCTCGTCAACTTCAGCTTTAGGAAAAGATGAAATTTTAAGGTATATTGAATCGATTAATGAGGAGCTAAACCCTTAAAATAATTCCTGACACCTTTTTTCCACAAGCCTAATCAATTCCTCTAAATTTCGCATCGACTCTAATTCCTTGTTAGAAATAAAAATTTCCAGGTCTTGTTCATCTTCATACAAAACAATCGGGTACAAATATTTGTGACCAAATTTCGAAGCATATTGCTTTCTAAATTCATCGAGATGTAAAAATTCCATCTCAATTTTAGAATTCTTTCTAAAATCTTTCCAGGCCTTTTTCTCACTGAAATTTCCGTAGGTAAGTTTACAGATCTTACAGGCATAAGACTTTGGAGAAACCATTTTAAGCAGGCCATCCAGCACCTTGTTATGTATGCCCGAGAATGCGTTGTATATAAATAGTAGCCTGCTCAAAATAAAAGTTTTACTCGATAATCGAGATTAAATGTCCGAGGCCCACCTCGAAATTGAAAATTCTTTCTTCTTAATGCTTCGTAGACTTGCTCCGAAGAGTTTACTGTTTTGTAATATCAAGTTTTTCAGCAAAGTAATCGCAGAAATCACGCATGGTATCGGTCATTTTCTGGTCTTGTGTAGCGCGGTAATACGTATTGCTCATAGAAACCAGCGTTTGATGAAAAAACTTTTTCATCTCGTCTATCGGCATATCTTTAGTCCATAAATCTATGCGCAGGGTCTCCTGTTGCTTGCTGTCCCAAACCGAAAGCATTAAGGCCTTGGCTTCTTCTTTGTATATATTACCATCTTTGGCGCTCCAGGTTATTTCTTCAGGCACCTTATTTTCATCGGTAACCACTTCAATATTAATATCAGATTTTTTATACTCAGCCATTATTTCTGGGGTTTATAGTTTGCTTTATTAAAAATAGTTTCAGCATCGGTTTCCAAAAGTTTTTGTACTGAAACCTCGTTTTTTTCCATATAATTTCGCACCATCTGCCAGCCTATATATTGGCCAAGCCTATCGGGAGAATCATGATCTAATTCCAAATAAAATTTACTAAAAGGAGCGGGATATAAAAACCGGGTATACAATTCAGAATCGGTATCAAAAACATACTCCTTTTCTACAAAATAGCGCCAAATTTGTTCTTCATTAGTTTTAGCCCATTCCAATTCTTCTTCTGTGTACCCTATTTTTTCAGCATCATCAACAAACGGAATCAGCACATCTTTTAAATACAATAACTTTCCATAGTAAATCATGTGCGCTAGGTAAGTTCTGGATTTAGGCCGGGGCACGAGTTTCTCGGCATATTCTAAGGCAATATCAGGTATTATTTGCTCTTCTCTAAAGTTTTTTCTCAGGTAAGCCTGTAGGCCGGTATAAAAATGGTGCTCTTCTCCCAAATAGGTGTCCAGGGCGATAAAAAGTTTATCTTTCGAAACCACCACCTTATTTTTATAATCAACTTCAGAAGTTATGGTAATCACCACGGGAATGGAAATTTCGGGAAAATAATATTTTACATGCTGAAAAAAGCTTTGTAAATTATTTGTTTCTTCTAAAAAATCGGGAAAAGCTTTATTAACTTCTTCATTGATTTCCTGCTGAATAGTATCGCTTAGCTTTTCTTCCCATACTTCATCATTATATTGCCGGGGAAAAAGATAAGGAAATTCCTTCTTTAACCTCGGAAGACTTTCAGGAGTGGCTTCAGCAAACTTTTTATCAAAACGAATCACCTTCAAATCTACCTCAACTGCTTCTATCTCTTTTTCGGTCTTGCCTTTCTGCCCGCAGGAAAGCAAAGTAAAAACCGAAAAAAACAGCAACATTTTCTTTATCATAGTATTTTCTTAGGAAGGCTTTAACGCCGGCGGCTTTTAAAAATTACCTTTTAATAGTAGATTTGGTGCAAAGGTATTATTTAGAAACTAATTCACCCAAAATTATGCAGACTGAAAAAGTTGTAGAACATATTGTAAACTGGCTTAAAGATTATGCTACCAAAGCCAACATGAATGGATTTGTAGTGGGCGTAAGCGGCGGGATTGACTCTGCTATAACCTCAGCACTTTGTGCAAAAACAGGACTTCGCAGCCTTTGTGTGGAAATGCCTATTCATCAACATCATTCGCAAGTAACCCGGGCCAGAAAACATATTGAGGCCCTTAAAGATAATTTTGCCAACGTAACCGATATACAGGTGGACCTTACCCCCGTTTTTGATAAGTTCGAAGCCAGTTTTCCTGAAATTGAAGACAGAGAAACTCAAAATCTGGGGCTGGCAAATGCTCGTGCCCGCTTAAGAATGACCACTTTATATTATTTCGCAGGAATACATAAATATTTAGTTGCGGGGACAGGAAATAAAGTTGAAGATTTTGGGGTAGGATTTTTCACCAAGTACGGTGATGGCGGCGTAGACCTTAGCCCAATTGCCGATTTATTAAAAACCGAAGTATATGAAATTGCCGAGTACCTTAATATTTCTAAAAAAATTATAGAGGCAAAACCAACTGATGGACTTTATGGAGACAGCCGTAGTGATGAAGATCAAATTGGCGCCAACTATCCCGAACTGGAATGGGCTATGGAACAGGCTGAAAAAGGAAAAACATCTGAACATTTTACGGGGCGGGAGAAAGAAGTCTTTAAAATTTACAAATCGCGGCATCAGGCAAACAAACATAAAATGGAACCTATCCCCGTTTGTGAAATTCCCACTCATCTTAAAAAATAAGCTATTTACCGAAAAACCAGCATATTATGTGTTAATTAATAAGAAAACGGGTACTTTTAAGTTAAGAATAAAGTGTATATCACCCTACTTCAATACACTTTTCACTAAGCTAACCAATTTTTATGAACACAATAGTAATTGCAGATTACCATCCTGTGGTATACGAGGGTATTAGTTGTATCATTCGAATGAACCCGGCTTTAGAAATTATAGGAAAAGTTAACAATAGGAAAGAATTATATGATTTTTTGGCGAAGAAACTACCACAAGTTTTAATTATAGAATTAGACCTACCGGGAATAAATGGCATAAATGCCCTGCGAACCTTAAAAGATGAATTTCCAGCGCTAAAAATTCTTGTCTTTAGTTCTCACGCTGAAGAAATGTATGCCCTTAGTGCCATTAAAGCCGGAGCAGCCGGATATATTTCAAAAAATAACGGCCCAAAAACTTTAGAATCGGCTATTTACCAGGTTGCCCGGGGCGGAATTTACCTGAATAAGGAAATTTCCGACAAATTGAATTCCGGTATTTCCAAAGGCCAAAGTGTTATTGCCCGATATAAAAAACTTTCTACCCGTGAAGCAGAGGTCTTAAGCTTAATTTCAGCAGGAGAACGAAACAAAGACATTGCTGAAGCTTTAGATATTAACGAAAAAACCGTAAGTACCTATAAAACACGATTACTAAAAAAATTAAATGTAGATAATGTAGCTGATTTGATTACGCGATCCCGCCTACTTGAAATAAACAGCGTTACATAACCCTGTTTAACTTATTGGAAAGCACTTTTTTTAAACTTTGGTAATCTATAATCATTTCCAAAACCGAGCTATGGTCTTCTTCCGGATTCGGGTTTTTAACTTCTCCAGCCAATTCCTCAATTTTTTGATTAACTAAAAAGCGTCGCAGATTTAGAATAGTTTCAGAAACTAAACGTGAAATTGTTTCCTCTTTTGTTTTTACAAAAATATTCTGCCGGTCCCAGTCATGCAGTTCATATTGCTCCTCTTCCATTAAAATACTGGTAATTGCTGAAGCCTGTTGAGTATCCATTTCATTTATAAAACCTTCAACAGCAAATCCTTCATTACTGTTTAAACGCGTAATTAGCTCGTTATATAATTGCTGAAAATCTGGATTGGCAAAAGCAATTTCATCTTCTTGAAGATCGAGAAAAACCTTTTCAAACACTTTAGCTTTCTGAACCTCAGGCTCAAGTACCATATCACCTGCTTCATTTTGTTTTAAAATAAGATCTTCAAATTCTTCTTCTTCTTTTCCATAAAGCAACAGCAAACTAATAATTTTCTTTTCCAGTTCAAACTGCTCATTAACTTTTGGAGCAGGTTTACTTTCTTCCTTTACCACATCCATGGGTTTAGATTGTGGTTTAGTCTTTTGCCCCTGTTTTGAACCGAGTTGCGCCAGGCTTGAAAACAAAACATCTTCAGAAATATCCATAATCCGGGCACATTCCTGCAAGTAGACCTCCCGCTGAATATTATCGGGTATTTTTGCAATACTCTGCACAATTTCCCTGATAAGCCCGGCCTTTTTCACCGGATCATTTTGAGCCTCTTCCATTAATAAAGAAGCCTTAAATCGAATAAAATCCCAGGAATTCTCTTTTATATATTCCCGCAGCTCCTCTTCTGAATTGTTTCTGGCAAAACTGTCAGGATCCTCACCCTCGGGAAATTTACAGACTTTCACATTCAATCCCTGCTCCAGAATTAAATCTATACCCCGAATAGAAGCTCGAAGTCCGGCAGCATCACCATCAAATAAAACTGTAATATTTTTGGTAAGCCTGTTAATCAACCTGATTTGCTCTGGTGTCAAAGCCGTACCCGATGAAGCCACCACATTCTCAATTCCCCTTTGATGAAACTGAATAACATCGGTATAACCTTCTACCAAAAAACAATTATCTTCTTTGGCAATGGCCTGTTTGGCATAGTAAATTCCATACAGGACTTTACTCTTATGGTAAATCTCGCTTTCCGGGGAATTTAAATATTTAGCTGCTTTTTTATCACTGGTTAAAATACGGCCACCAAAACCCAAAACCCTACCGGACATCGAGTGAATTGGAAACATCACCCTGCCCTTAAAACGATCAAACTGCTTTTCTCCTTTTACAATAGAAAGTCCGGTTTTTTCTAAATAATCGAGCTTATAGCCCTCTGCAAGGGCTTCTTTGGTAAATGCATCCCATTCGTCTAAACAATAGCCAAGATCAAATTTTTTAATGGTTTCAATAGTAAATCCGCGTTCTTTAAAATAGCTCAGCCCAATTGCCTTTCCGGGATCGGTTTTATGAAGTATTTTCTGAAAATATTTCTTTGCGAATTCTGAAACCAAATACATGCTTTCCCGTTCATCGGCCTGCGCCTTTTGCTCATCGGTTTGCTCGGTTTCTTCAATTTCAATCCCGTATTTTTTGGCCAGGTATTTTATAGCTTCCGGATAGGTAAAGTGTTCATGCTCCATTAAAAAAGCTACTACATTTCCACCCTTTCCACTGGAAAAATCCTTCCAGATTTGCTTTACTGGCGAAACCATAAAACTCGGTGTACGTTCATCAGAAAACGGACTCAAACCTTTATAATTGGCCCCCGATTTTTTAAGCTGAACAAAATCGCCGAGAACCTCCTCTACCCGGGCAGTTTCAAAAACATTATCTATGGTGGTTTTTGAGATCAAATTTGGATTATTTTTTAGGCGCTTTAAGCATTACATCACCCTGAACTTGTTTCAGGATTCCATCAAATATAACTTAATGTGATTCTGAAAGCAATTCACAACCACAAAACACCCGAAATCTAATAAATTCGGGCGTACAAAAATAATAAATATAAGCGGCTAATAGGTATTAGACCTCACAGGTTTTAGAAACCTGTGAGGTCTTGGGTTAATCCACATCAAAACGGAGCCCGAGTGAAAAGTTATGCAATTCGGTATTTGGTGATTCAAAAATGGGATTTAAATCATATTTTCCGTAAAGCGTGGCACCGCCCCAACCTAGATAGGCACTTAGACCATAGACCAAATCGTTGGTATTATAGCCGGCTTTTAGCTTATCTTTTTGTTTATCGCCGTCTATTTCATATTTCAGTTTTTGACGTTCCCCAATATTAAATCCGGCATAACCACCCAGACCAATTTTAAGTTTTCCGGCTGTAGAAAACCGCACCTTATCTTCATATTCATTGCGGGTAGAAGGACCAATTTCAAAATGCACCGGCACTACCAGGTTATCCATTCTAAATTTAGATTTATCCAAATCGTAATCAAATTCGCTTAAAAAAGTTTCTTCCCCGTCCTGAATAAAGTAACGATTATCCGTTGGTTTTAACCCATTAAACTGGAGTGAAAGTCCGTAACGAAATCTAAGCCAATTCGTTTTTTGAAAAACACGGGTTTTCCATGCCCAGCCAATTTCAAAAAAGCGGCTACCCGCCAGTTTAAAATCAGAATCATTTAGCGATTGACCTTCTTCCAAGGCATTGTTAAAGCCGGCAGCAATTACCAGGTCGCTCACAGTGCGTTTATCATATTTTTCCCGATTTATATTAATATTGAATGCTTTTCCATTTTCGCCAATAGCAATATATTGTACCTCATCATTACGCTCCCTGAGTTCCATTTCATTTTTAAGAATAACGATTCTATTTTCAATGTTTTTAGCATGTTTTTCGGCAGCGGCATTTTTTAAATCACCAGCCTCA
This sequence comes from Salegentibacter sp., assembly GCA_017795085.1. GTDB lineage: Bacteria > Bacteroidota > Bacteroidia > Flavobacteriales > Flavobacteriaceae > Salegentibacter. Next base: position 4,645,958 of record CP051246.1, on the reverse strand, counting down.
CTTTCGCTAATATTCCCCCTCTCAAGGCGGCTATTAATACTTTCAACCGCATCCTTTAACTTTTGTTTTTCCTGCTGAATAATTTCTTCCTTCTTTGTATTGAAATATTCCAACGGATTATTTTTATCCTGATTTTCTATTGTTTGTGCATTTAGGTTTTCAACTAAAAATAGACTCAAACCTATTGCCAGAGAAATAATAATTGTTTTCATGATAAATTGATTTTAATGATTGATGAATGACCTATTTAGGTGATGAATATGAATTGATTAATTATTGCGATTGCTAAAGGCATAACTGGCCTCCTCAAAACCTTCTTTTAAAAGTTCAAAAACCTTTCTTCGAAAAGATTGGTCGAGATCATTTTCTACCTCGGCCAAAAGTGATTCCGCATTGATTTTCCCGGAATTCGGCTTATTATATTTTTCTGAAAGTCTTGCCGCAGCCTCAGCTAATAGCTGGTCTACTTCCGTTTCGGCTAAATCTTTATTTTCACTAACTTTAATCGCTTCTACCAAATATCCTTCAAAATCATCTTGAAAACCAGGACTAACTTTTATCGCTGTTTTAGGCATAAGCACTTTTTCAAACTTAAGTTCTTCGCTTTGCACCGCCAATACCGGATGTAAAGTTTTTCTTGACGCTTGTGTTTCAAATTTGGCGATTTTCACCTCGTTACCAGCTTGAGTTTCCTTTTCAACTTCAACGAATTGGAATGGAACCTCATTATGTTGTTTAATTTCAGGAGGAGTCTTAATTTCATTAACCGGCTCTTCTACAATTCTATTTTCCCTTGTATTATTATTGATTAAAAAACTTCCTGAAATTATAGCAAAAACTACCATTGCAGCCGTAATATAATACCACTTCCTACCTGCCGTATTTCTTTCTGAAGCATCTAAGCTCCCTGCAATTTTTTCCCAACTTCCGGCCGAGGGCTTTAATTCCCTATCGGCCAGTTTTGCTCTCGCTTCCGTTTCAAATTTCCCTGCTTCCATAAGCCTTGTTGTTAATGGTTAATTTTTCCTGTAATAGTTTCCGCGCTTTAAATAACTGCGATTTTGAAGTCCCTTCAGAAATATCCAGCATTTTCGCAATCTCGTGATGTTTATAACCTTCAATAGCGTACATCACAAAAACCAGTTTATAGCCTTCAGGCAGGGTATCAATAATATTTTGAATTTCTTCTGCCTGCAATTGCCCTGAAATATTCTCATTTATTTCAGGTATTGCTCCGCAGGAATCTTCCAGAAAATCGGTTTTACGCTGTACCCGCAAATACGAAATACATTCCCGCACCATAATTTTTCTAATCCAACCTTCAAAACTGCCTTCATTTTTAAAATTTTCGAGGTTCAAAAAAACTTTTACAAACCCGTTTTGCATCGCTTCTTCGGCACCTTGCAAATCTTTGATGTATTTTCGGCAAACCCCAAGCATTTTTGGCGCATATTTATCAAAAAGTTGCCGTTGGGCTGCCCGGTTTTTATCGGTGGCCCGTTTTATAAGTTGCGATTCGTTTTTAAAAAGTTGAATTACCTTCACTGCGATTTCTTAAGACGCTCTATTTATATAGACGACTGAAATTTACAAAAGGTTGCCTGTGCTTTTATTTTTTTCTGAAAATACTTTTAAAAGTGGCTTTGTATCTTTGCTGAAGAAAGTGAGCTTATGGCAGAAGAAAAACTTACACGAATCAATAAATACCTTAGCGAAGCTGGTTATTGTTCCCGTCGGGCCGCTGATAAACTCATAGATCAGGGTCGTATTAGCATAAATGGAAAAATTCCTGAAATGGGTACCAAAGTGGTCCCGGGAGATGAAGTTAGGGTAGATGGAAAATTAATTGCTGCTGAAGAAATCAAAACTAAAAACACCTATCTCGCATTTAATAAACCGGTAGGCATTGTTTGTACCACCGACACTCGACGGGAAAAAAATAATATTATTGATTTTATAAATTATCCCAGTCGTATTTTTCCTATCGGGCGACTCGACAAACCCAGCGAAGGCCTTATTCTTCTTACTGATGACGGGGATATTGTAAATAAAATTCTTCGCGCCCGTAACAACCACGCAAAAGAATATATTGTATCTGTAGATAAACCCATTACTTCCGAATTCATCAAAAAGATGCAAAATGGGGTTCCTATTTTGGATACGATAACCCGTAAATGTGAAGTTGATAAATTAGGGCCACATACTTTTAGAATTGTATTGACACAAGGCCTTAACAGACAAATCAGGCGTATGTGTGAATATTTAGGATATAGCGTTAGCTCCCTAAAGCGCATCAGGATTATGAATATAAACCTGGACATCCCGGTGGGCGAATACCGCCATTTAACCAATAAAGAACTTCAAAGCCTGAACAAATTAATCGGAAATTCAAGTAAAACAGAAGAAGCCTCAAGCCTTAAGGAAAAAATAAAATCAGGAAAAATGCAACAAAAACCACTTAAAAACAGGAGAAAACACAAATCTTAACAGTATCTTAGGGAAGATCTTTGGCTTTATAGGCGAATACTTTTTATTTTTAAAATAAAAAATGGCCAAGCAAGAAAACCGTATCAAAAATGAAGAGCAGTACGATGCTTTAAGAGATGAAGGCTACAGCAAACAAAAAGCAGCCCGAATTGCAAATTCTCCGGACGCCGGTAAAAAAGGTGGTAAAGCTGATAAATACGAAGAACGCAACAAAGAAGAATTATACAAACAGGCAAAAAAAGTTGGAATTGAAGGGCGTTCTAATATGAGCAAAGATGAATTAATTCAAGCACTTAGAAATAATTAATTTTATGAGAATCCAGCCTTTTCATTTGGCTATTCCAGTAGACGATTTACCAAAAGCCAGAAAATTTTACCGTGATACTCTGGGCTGTGGAGAAGGCCGAAGTAGTGAGCATTGGGTAGACTTTAATTTTTTTGGTCACCAATTGGTTATTCATTATAAACCTAAATCTGAAACAGAAGAAACCCATAGCAACCCCGTAGATGGTAAAGATGTACCGGTACCACACTTTGGGGTCGTGCTTAAATGGGAAGTTTTTCAGGAATTCTCAAAATTATTGGAATCTAAAGGTATCAATTTCATTATTGAACCTTATATTCGTTTTAAAGGAGAAGTTGGTGAACAAACCACAATGTTTTTCAAAGATCCTTGTGGCAACGCACTCGAATTCAAAGCTTTTAAAAACCCCGATCAATTATTTGCATCATAACTACTAACTAAAAACATATGGATAGATTAAAACCGGCACTTGTACGGCAGTTGTTCGTACTCTTGCTTATCCTATTCTTAACGGTTTTAATTTTTAAGGAAATTATCCCTTACCTCTCAGGAATACTCGGGGCTATTACCCTATACGTACTTTTACGAAAATGGATGAAAAAACTGGTTGCCAGAGGATGGAAATCTGGAACAGCAGCCGCACTTCTTATGAGTGCTTCCTTTGTTGGGATTTTAGTACCTATAAGTATGATTGTGATAATGCTTTCTTCTAAGATTGGCAAGGCAGTCTCCAATTCAGAGCAGGTAATAAGAGCTGTAAAAGATCAACTTGCTGAAGCTGAAACTTATATTGGGTACAATCTTAGCGAGACCATAGATACTTCCTCGATTACCAATTGGATATCAGGAAATCTTCAGGATTTGGCAGGCGGTACTTTCAATGCTTTTATTGCAATAGGTATTATGTATTTTATGCTGTATTATATGCTTATTAATACTGATGGGATGAAAAAATCCCTTATTTCATATATTCCGCTAGGGAGAGAAAACCTCAACATTATTGGGAAAGAAAGCGATCAACTGGTGAAATCAAATGCGCTCGGAATTCCACTGGTGGCAGTAATTCAGGGGATAATTGCATTAATAGGTTATCTTATTTTAGGAGTGCCTGACCCGTTTTTTTGGTTTGCCATCACTGCCATAGGTTCTATGATTCCTTTTGTAGGAACCGCAGTTGGTATCGTACCGGTAACCATCTTAATGTTTGCCCAAGGTGACAACTGGCAAGCTATAGCTATTCTAATTTACGGCTTTACGGTAGTAGGAGCCACCGATAATTTAATAAGACTTTATATTTTAGATCGGCTGGCGGCTGTTCATCCATTAATTACTTTACTTGGAGTAGTAGTAGGAGTGCCGCTATTTGGATTTATCGGACTTATTTTTGGGCCTTTACTTATTTCATTGTTTCTTTTAATTCTAAAAATCTATAAGAAAGAATACGGAAATTCACACGACAGATTATAAAAACCTCTAAAAGGAAACTCTTCGATGAAAATACCGGGGAGAATTTATTTTTTATTGTGAGAAGATTACAAGGCCTAATTATTTGTAAATTAATACTATAATTGAAAGACTATGCTAAGTAAAAAGAAAAAAGAAATAAACGAAGAATATATAAAAAGTGGTGCCACTAAAATAAAAGATGGTGACCTTGAAGTTGCTGCTGATAATCAGGAAGAAATTTCTGATAAAATTGTGAATTCCGGCACACTTAAAAGATATACTGAATTAGGAAAGGTAATGTTTGGAATGCTCCAGGATTACCGCAAAGGTATCTATAAAGATGTGCCCTGGTTCACTATTGCTTCCATCGCCTTTTCACTTTTATATGTATTAAACCCGATGGATATTATGCCTGATTTTATCCCGGGAATCGGTTATATAGATGATTTTGCGGTTCTGACATTTTCCCTTCGATTTATAGAAACCGATCTTCATAAATACCTGGACTGGAAACTCGAGGAAAACCTGGAAGAATGATTTTCAGTATAGCGTTGACTGTAATTAGGAAAGGTTTACAACAGCTTCTTTTTAATTTTTTTGAATGGAGGCTCGAACTGACGGTTTTTGAACTATCCTAAATTTAGGTGACTTTTATTTTCCTCCATTTCTTTTATGGTGGCGCTCCCGGGCAAGCAAGGTGTTTTTCAATAACATAGAAACCGTCATAGGTCCTACTCCACCAGGCACAGGGGTGATATGGGAAGCGCGTTTACTCACGTTTTCAAAATCTACATCTCCTTTTATTACATAGCCTTTTTCAGCATTTTCATCAGGTACACGGGTAATTCCTACATCTATAATTACTGCGTCATCTTTAATCATTTCAGTCTTAAGAAAATCGGGGATTCCCACGGCAATAATAATAATATCGGCCTGCGAAGTGATTTGAGTAATATTTTTAGTGAATTCATGGGTTAAAGTCACCGTTGAATTTCCCGGAAATCCACTGCGTCCCATCAGAATACTCATAGGACGCCCCACAATATAGCTTCGGCCTATAACTACTGTATGCTTTCCTTTGGTTGGGATATCATAACGCTCCAAAAGCTCTAAAATTCCAAAGGGAGTAGCCGGAATAAAAGAAGTCATATCCAATGCCATTTTCCCAAAATTCGTTGGGTGAAAACCATCGACATCTTTATCAGGATCAACAGCATTTAACACTTTTTGCGTATCGATTTGCGGGGGAAGCGGTAACTGTACAATAAAACCGTCTATATCATCATTTTGGTTAAGCTCTTCTATCTTATCGAGCAACTCCAATTCACTTACCGTATTAGGCAAGCGATAAAGTGAAGATTCAAAACCTACTCGTTTACAGGCCTTAACTTTTGCATTTACATAGGTTAAGCTAGCCCCGTCATTACCTACAATAATAGCAGCCAGATGTGGTACCTTAGCCCCGCGTTTTTTTATTTTTTCAACCTCAACAGCAATTTCATCTTTAATGTCGTTGCTCGTTTTTTTTCCGTCTAATATAGTCATGTTCAGTATTCAGTTGGCAGTAGCAGTTGGCAGTTTTTATTTAATACCAGCTCCAAACTTACCTGGGTTATTAATCATATAGTTTAAAAGTTTTCCAACTTCCTGACTCTTGCCAATTAATCTGTTTTTAATTTCTAAATCTATATATTCACAAGAATAAGCAAACTCCAACCAACCTTGAGTTTCAGCATTTTCAGCATCACTATCCGTTAATTTGCTTATAAAATGCTTTTCATACCTTCTTTTCCTGTAAGCTTCCACAACATTAACACAAACAGACCTTGAACTTCTTCTTATCTGATCTGTAAGTGAATATGTTTATTCTTTAGGAAACTTCCTGGAAACTTCAAATATTTCCATAGCCAGTCCAAAACCAATCTCATAAACACGCAGTACGTAGTGACTTAAAATCCATATTTAACTTTTTACTGCCAACTGAGACTGCTCACTGGCCTTTACTTCATCCCCTTCATCATTTGCATCATCTTTTTGCCACCACCACCTTGCATCATCTTCATCATTTTACCCATTTGATTGAATTGCTTCAACAACTGGTTCACTTCCTGCACTGAAGTTCCCGAACCCTTTCCTATTCGTTTCTTTCGACTGGAGTTTATAATCTTCGGATTGCTGCGTTCTTCAGGCGTCATTGAATGGATTATGGCTTCAATCCCCTTAAAGGCATCATCATCAATATCTACATCTTTCAACATTTTTCCTGCTCCTGGAATCATTCCCATCAGGTCTTTCATAGACCCCATTTTCTTGATCTGCTGTAACTGGTTTAGGAAATCGTCAAAGCCGAATTTATTTTTGGCAATTTTCTTCTGAAGTTTCCGGGCTTCCTCTTCATCATACTGTTCCTGAGCACGCTCTACCAGGGAAACCACATCTCCCATCCCCAAAATCCGGTCGGCCATACGCGAAGGATAGAAAACATCAAGAGCTTCCATTTTCTCTCCCGTCCCAATAAATTTTATGGGTTTATTCACCACCGATTTTATTGAAATCGCAGCACCCCCGCGGGTATCCCCATCAAGTTTGGTAAGGATAACCCCGTCAAAATTCAAGCGATCGTTAAAGGCTTTGGCTGTGTTTACCGCATCCTGCCCCGTCATTGAATCTACCACAAAAAGGGTTTCTTCAGGTTCTATAGCTTTATGAATATTGGCGATTTCGGCCATCATCTCTTCATCAACAGCCAAACGACCGGCGGTATCGATAATTACCACATTATTGCCGTTTTGTTTGGCGTGGGTAACAGCTGATTGTGCAATAGCCACCGGATCCATATTTCCTTCTTCGGAATAAACCTCAACGCCAACCTGTTCACCAACCACGTGCAACTGATTAATCGCTGCAGGACGGTACACATCACAGGCCACCAAAAGTGGTTTTTTGGTCTTTTTAGTTTTTAAGTAATTAGCGAGTTTACCTGAAAAAGTAGTTTTACCACTACCCTGTAAACCAGACATCAAAATCACCGAGGGGTTTCCTGAAAGATTAATGCCTTCAGCATCACCACCCATTAATTCGGCGAGTTCATCTTTTACGATTTTTACCATTAGCTGACTCGGTTTCAAGGCATTTAACACATCCTGACCAAGCGCTTTGTCTTTTACCGTTTTGGTAAAATCTTTGGCTATTTTATAATTCACATCGGCCTCAACCAACGCACGGCGTACCTCCTTTAAGGTTTCAGCTACGTTTACCTCGGTAATCTGCCCGTGACCTTTTAAAACATGTAAGGCATTATCTAACTTATCGCTTAAACTATCAAACATAATCTCTCCTGTGATTTATTTTACGCCTTTTGCGGCGAACGGCAAATTTAATGATTTGAGCCTGAAATTCCTACCCGGGAATTAATTCAAGATTTATTTTTTTCTGACACCTCGTATTTTTCTAGCTTCCTCTCATCATACTTCTAATTTTACTCCCCCTTGGGGTTAGGGGGCCTTACATTCGTTCAGGCACCTCGATTCCCAGCAATTTAAATCCTGATTTTATAACCCGGGCAACTTCTGCGGCAAGCTGTACCCTAAAATGCTTTTCTGCTTCGGTATCAGCGCCAAGGATACTTACTTGCTGGTAAAAAGAATTAAATTCCTTTACCAAATCGTACACGTAATTAGCTATTAAGGCAGGACTATGATTTTCTGCAGCAAGTTGAATAGTTTCAGGGTATAATTGCAACTGCTTCAGTAATTCTTTTTCTTTTAGATGTAATTTATATCCTACAGAAACCGGCTTATTATATATATCCCCTGCTTTTCTTAAAATCGAACGAATCCGTGCATAAGTATACTGTATAAACGGCCCCGTATTTCCCTGAAAATCTACCGATTCTTCCGGATTGAATAAGATTCGCTTTTTTGGGTCAACTTTCAGAATATAATATTTTAACGCGCCCAAACCTATGATCCGGTATAGCTCCTTTTTTTCCTCTTCGGAATAGCCTTCGAGTTTTCCTAATTCTGCTGAAATTTTTCGGGCGGTATCGGTCATTTCAGCCATTAGGTCATCGGCATCTACTACCGTTCCCTCACGGCTTTTCATTTTTCCGGAAGGTAAATCTACCATTCCGTAACTTAAATGATATAAATAATCGGCCCAGTCAAAACCGAGTTTTTTCAGGATCAAGAACAAAACTTTAAAGTGGTAATCCTGCTCATTCCCTACGGTATACACCATTCCGTTAATATCGAAATCCTTCACTCGCTGAATGGCGGTGCCGATATCCTGGGTCATATAAACTGCAGTGCCGTCGCTTCGCAACACCAGTTTTTCGTCCAGACCTTCATCACTAAGATCTATCCAAACGCTACCGTCTTCTTTTTTATAAAAAACACCCTTTTCAAGACCCTGGTTTACCACATCTTTCCCAAGCAAATAGGTATCGCTTTCATAATAGTTTTCATCGAAATCTACACCAATAGCTTCATAGGTTTTCTCAAACCCATCATAAACCCATTGGTTCATTTTTTCCCAAAGCGCTACCACTTCAGGATCTCCAGCTTCCCATTTTAAAAGCATCTGTTTGGCTTCTACCAGAATTGGTGCTTCAGCTTTTGCCGCTTCTTCTGAAATACCTTTTTGTTCTATTAATTCGGAAATCTCTTTCTTATATTCCTGGTCGAATTTCACGTAATAATTTCCAACCAGTTTATCTCCTTTTAAACCTGTAATTTCAGGAGTTTCACCATTTCCGAAACGTTGCCACGCCAGCATCGACTTACAAATATGGATTCCGCGGTCGTTGATGATTTGCGTTTTATAAGATTTATTTCCCGCTGCTTTTAAAATTTCAGCTACGGAATAGCCTAAAAGAATATTTCTAATATGCCCCAGGTGCAAAGGCTTATTGGTGTTTGGCGAAGAGTATTCAACCATAATTCCCCTCGCATTAGTGGCAGGTGGAATTAAACCGAAATTCTCCTGTTGCTTTATTTCGGTAAAGAAATTCAGAAAATAAGCATCGGCAATCACCAGGTTTAAAAAACCTTTTACCACATTAAAATCAGAGATTTCAGCAATATTTTCTTTCAGGTAATTCCCGATTTCTTCTCCTAATTTTGCCGGATTGGACTTAATTTGTTTTAGCATCGGAAAAACCACTAGAGTAATATCCCCTTCAAAATCCTTACGCGTGGGTTGAAATTCAGTGCTTTCAAGTTCTACATTATACAGCTGTTTTACTGCTGATTTTACCGCTTCAGAAAGTTGGTTTTGCAAACTCATTTTGCCGGGTTTTAAAAATCTTAAACCTCGGGACAAGCCCAGGAGGTAATTTGGAAACTATTTTTACAATCGAGGCAAATAGCCCCTTTACACTTCTCTCCCAGTGAGGGAATAAGAGCCGCAAAGATAACAGAAAATAAGGTTTTTAAACAGGTTTTACGCACTAAGTGAGATTTAAACCTGTGCTAAGTTTATTAAAAGGTTCACGCCAATTTTCAAACATTTACCCAGGACTTCCCGTACCTGTCCCAAAATAGTTTGTTATCAAATGCCTATCTTTACAAAAAATACTATGCTGCTGAATATTTCGTATAACCGGCCTGAAGTAAAGAAGAAAATCATCGCTGAAGTGGGCAAACCTTTTACCCTTATTGAGCGTATGAAACTAAACGGTACGGGATCACCGAAATTGCATATTACCAGCTGCAGCATTGATATTCACAACCTACTGGTACTTGACAATAACGTCAATACATGTAATGTGGAAATGCGTTCTAATGGTATTATTGTAATGTTTAGGTCTTTATTGGAAACTTTTGCCCTTATTATTCCCTTTTACAAACTACATCTTTATAAAGGAAAAGCCGAAGAATATTCTATTCACCGCGATCATTATCATATAAAGGTAAAAGCCAACACTCCGACAATTCACAAATATTTCAAGAAAATTCTGGATTATAAATCTGATAATGCACCAACCCAGGTTGGAGATTTATAAAAACAAATTGTATCGGTTTAAAAAAAAGACCGCTCTGCTGTTAGAGAAAAGAAAAAAGATGATACAACTAATTAAAATTTCGGTCTTTTGCGTTTTAAGCGTTTCCGTTGTTCTTTTTTGCTTTCAACTTTAAATATAAGTGGCAAGGCAAAATTTTGCCCAATCTCATTATTTATGAAATTTTGCCCTTCTAATTTCGGAAGGGATTTAATCAATCTTTTCGCCTCTTCTTCAAAAGTTTTTTCAGGACCACTCGCTTTTACATCGCTCACCTCTCCGTTTTTATCAACTTTAAAAACGGTTATTACCCTAATTTCATCACCGGGTTTATAACCGGCTTCTTCAGCTATGGCATTTATGGTATCCTGATTTTGGTTCTTTTTTAATACTTGACCTATTTCCGCATGATTTTGCGCAAAACCCAATATGCTATACAAGAAAAAACAAACTAAGAGTATTTTTTTCAGCATAATTATCTTTTTCCAAAGGCAAGACCTGCTATAAGTGACAAAACCCCAAAACCTATCATTGCAAGCGACTGGGTATTATTACCTCGAGCTTCAATTTTTAGCGGGCCGGCATCAAACGAAAATTCAGGAGTAAACAAAGTGTAAAGTCCGTAGCCAATAAGCCCAATTCCAACAATAAGCAATACTACTTTCAGTACATTATTCATTTGATAAAGTTTTACAGATTAAAAACCTCAAGATAAACCTACAGAACCCGGAATCAGATTATATTTTTAATTTTCCGTGAACACCCCGGAATATTTTAAATTTCATTTAGTAAGTGAAAGTAATAATTAATTGGTAATTTAAAGCTGAAAATACATGTTAATGTAAATTCCTTTTGCTTAACAAGCATTTTAAAAAATTATTCGAATGTCCATTATAAGTCATAATCGTATCGTCACCTTGATTCAGGATCTCATTGTATATCTTTTTGATTTTCAATATTGTTAGATACTGAAACGAGTTCAGCATGACGTAAAAATGCACATTATTACTAATAACGTATAATCAGTAAAAATAACAAAACCACCTGTTTTTTTGAAAATCCTTTTCTTACTTCAGAAAAATAAACTTTTAGCAGTAGCCACCGCGGTTTTGCTGATTTTCGCCTTTTTGATTTTCGTCTTTACCGCAGAATTCTATTCGGCTATTGAAACCGGATCACTCTGGGTAAGGGAAATTTTTGGGGGCTTTTACCTATGGCTGGGTTTATTATGTGCTTTATTCCTACTCGGAATTGCAATTTCAAAATATGGAAAAATCCGCTTAGGCAATTCCCCACCAGAATTTAGTCTTCTTGCCTGGATTTCCATGCTCTACAGCGCAGGAATGGGAGCGGGAATTTTATTACGTGCCGTTCAGGAACCGATTTTTATGTTTTTAAATCCGCCAATTTCCACAAGCACTTCTGCTAAAATTATAGCATTAGAGTACACCTTTTACCAATGGGGCTTTACCGCCTGGGCGTTTTATGGAATTTTCGCACTGCTAATTGCTTATTCTTTATTTGTGCGAAAAAACAAAATCAATCTTGGTAAAAGTTTAGTTGAAATACAAAAAGTGAAATTTTTACCGTCTGGAATTGACTTTTTAACTATTCTCACAACCGTTTTTGGCTTGGTAGCCGCTATCGGGCTTGGCACCACCCAAATGGAAGGCGGCATTAGCCACTTAACAGGAACCTCGCCGGGAAACCTCTGGCTTACCCTAGGTTTGGTTTTTATAATTTCCTTTTTTGCCTTTATTTCAGCATTTGCAGGGGTAGAAAAAGGAATTAAACGAATTTCTACCTGGAATATTTATATCACAATTGCATTGCTCTTATTTGTCTTTTTTCAGGCTAATATGCTGAGTGTTTTACAGAACTTTTTCAACTCTCTTTACTATTATATTATCGATTTTATCCCTTTAAGCCTGGCGGTAGGCGATTATAACCCGGGAAAAGATTTTTTAACCGACTGGACTTATTATTACTGGGCTTTTTGGCTGGCCTGGGCACCATTTACCGGAATTTTTATCGCCCGTATTTCTCGCGGAAGAACCATTCGTGAAATGATTTTAGGAGTTCTATTAATTCCTTCATTGGGAAGCTTCTTCTGGTTTAGTGTTTTTGGATCGGCTTCTTTTGATATTATGAATCAAATGCCGGAGTACGGTGGCGAGTTTGACAATGTTTTTACCTCAATTTTCAAATTTTTCGAACATTTTCCCGTTTCAGGTTTCATCAATATGCTGGTAGTATTGCTTTTGGCGAGTTTCCTGATAACCTCGGTAGACTCAGCAATTTTTGTATTGAGTATGTTTAGCGACCGTGGCCGGGAAAATCCTGCGAAAGCTTATCGTTTAATATGGGCAGTAATTTTGTTGATTTTTTCTGAAGCAATTATTGTTTTAGGCAATGTAAAGCCCGAAACCGATGTGCTTATTGCCATGCAAAAATTCCTAATCATCAGCTCCCTGCCTTTTGCTGTCTTTACAATAATAATTATGGCTTTGTTTTTAAGGGAATTGCGAAGAAGGAGTTAGTTTGCAGTCGCAGTAGGCAGTCAAAATTAATAGTTGGCAAATACATTCCTGGTTTCAGGTTTGTAATTTGTAGCGTACTGAATACGGCTGAACTTGGTTTCCTGCAAAGGACGCGAAAAATTTTCGTGAATTCGTGGCTGCAATTGTATATTATTATCACCTGCCTACTGCCACTTTCTACTGCTCACTGAATTTACGCTTTAGGCAGGAAAACTTCGGCCATCATACATCGGGCGCTTCCACCGCCGCAGGTTTCGATTACTTCTAGCTCGCTGCTTAAAATTTCGCAATGTTTTTCAATTGATTTTATCTGGCCTTCGGAAAGGCTTTTGTGGGCACGACTACTCATAACCAGATATTTTTTACTAAAAGCACCCTGCACCTGAAGCATATTTCCGGCAAACTCATGCATTTGCTTTTCAGAAATCGAAATGATTTCCTTTCCGTCCTGCTTTAAATGCTTAATCACATTTTTTCGCTCTTTTTTATCATCTATGCTATCCAGGCAGATTATCGCGAACTCTTCAGCCAGGCTCATCATTACATTGGTATGGTAAATCAATTTTCGCTTTCCTTCCACTTCCTGATAGGCGTGAAAAATTACCGGAGTAAATTCAAAATCTTCACAGAATTCTATCAGCAAATCTTCATCGGCACGAGGCGAAATTGCACAATAAGCTTTTTGATTTATACGGTCTAATAATACACTTCCGGTACCTTCCAGAAAAAATTCTTCTTCCTCAGCAGAAGTATAATCAATAATATTATTGATTTTAAACCCCGCTTCCTCTAATTCTGCAAAATATTCCAATCGACGCTCTTTTCGACGATTTTCAGCAAACATAGGATATAAAGCGATATCGCCATTCTCGTGAAAAGAAACCCAGTTATTCGGAAAAATAGAATCGGGAGTATTGTCTTCTTTTACATCATTAGCCACAATTACATTTACCCCGACTTTCTTCAGTTTAGAAACAAATTCATCAAATTCTTCCTGTGCTTTTTCATTTACATTTTCACCGGTAATTTCTTTCTGAAAATAATTATTTACCGCAGTTTGTTCATTCATTCTAAACGCCACCGGACGTACCATTAAAATAGTATTGGTTATTTGTCTCATGTTAGTCTCTGATTAAAGGTAAAGTTGAACAGCGCAACAGGCCTTCCTGTTTGGCAATTTCAGTATAAGGAACCTCCTCAACGGTAATTCCTTGTTCCTGAAGCCAGTCATTAAGCCGTGTAAAATTCTTTTCTGAAATTACCACATCTTCTGAAATTGAGAAAATATTGGAATTCATATCATACATCTCATCACGGGTAATTTCAAAAACATTTTCTTTTCCAAAACGGTATACAAGCCAGTTATATTCTTCTTCTTCCAAGAATCCATTTTTATGAATAATGGCCTTATTTTTCCCTACCGGCTGAAAACAACAATCTAAATGCAAAGCATTATCACGGGCTTCGGTATTTGATTTTCTAAGATTAAAAGAGACTACTTTTTTATGCGGAAAAGCCTTTTGTAAGGCCTCAACTGCCTGTACATTGGTGCGGGCCGTAATAAAATCTTTATAATCGACACCGCGATAAGTGCCCACCAAAAGATAATCGCCAAAAGGCATTACATCACCACCTTCAACATGAGCCTCTTCCGGAAGCTGAATAATTTTATTAGGATCAATTTGTGAAATAACGTGATTCAAAGCTTGGATTTCTTTATCCCGATTGGGAAGAATATTTGATTTCACAAATTTATCTTCCACAACAAAAGCGATATCACGAGTAAAAATCTGATTATAATCTTTGAGCACTTTTGGCCGATATACCTGTACATTGTGTTTTTTAAAAATACGTGCCACGGCCTGCATTTCTCGTACCATATTAGCCTCAACAGGATAAGTACCAGCCTTAATATGCTCAGCCGATTTTGGGTCGTAGGTATCGGCCAAAGTTGGTGTTCCCCCAAAACTTTTAGCAGTACCTAAAACCACTGCCCGTAAACGAGAAGTTTCATTACGGATATTTAATCTCATCCTGCAATTTTAGAGCAAATATAAAAAAAGCTCCATTTGAAAATGAAGCTTTTTGAGAATATTATAATGTATACGATATGATTTTTATCGCTCATCAACACTTTTAAATTCACGGTGATTTTCACCCGTATAAATTTGACGGGGTCTGCCAATTGGTTCTTTCATAAGGCGCATTTCTCTCCATTGGGCAATCCATCCGGGAAGACGGCCAAGGGCAAACATCACGGTAAACATTTCAACCGGAATACCCAGAGCGCGATAAATAATTCCTGAATAGAAGTCTACGTTTGGGTATAATTTCCTATCCACAAAATACTGATCTTCCAGGGCTTCTTTTTCCAAGCCTTTTGCAATTTCCAAGACAGGGTCTTCAACACCTAACTGACCTAATACTTCATCAGCAGATTTCTTGATGATCTTAGCCCGTGGGTCAAAGTTTTTGTAAACACGGTGACCAAAGCCCATCAAACGGAAAGGGTCTTCTTTATCTTTGGCTTTTGCCATAAACTTTTTGGTATCGCCACCATCTTCTTTTATACGTTCCAGCATTTCAATTACCGCCTGGTTAGCACCGCCGTGAAGTGGCCCCCAAAGCGCTGAAATCCCTGCTGAAATGGAAGCAAATAAACCGGCATGTGAAGAACCTACCATTCGTACCGTAGAGGTAGAACAGTTTTGTTCATGATCGGCATGAAGGATAAGCAATTTATCCAGGGCATCAATTACCGCCTGGTCTACATTGTATTTTTTTCCGGGTTTTTCAAACATCATTTTATGCAGGTTTTCTACATAACCCAGAGAGTCGTCGCCGTGGTTAAGCGGCAGGCTGTTTTTCTTTCTCAGGGTCCAGGCCGCAAGTACCGGGAATTTACCAAGAATCTTAACAATAGCCTTATACATATCTTCTTCAGATTCTACATTTACCGAAGAAGGATTGAACGCAATTAGCGCACTGGTTAGTGATGATAACACACCCATTGGATGGGCAGATTTTGGAAATCCGTCAAGGATTTTCTTCATTTCTTCATCTACTGAAGACTCTTCCTTGATATCATCGTAAAATTTATTGAGCTGTTCTTTAGTTGGCAATTCACCAAAAATCAAAAGGTAGGCTACTTCAAGGAAATCGGCTTTTTCAGCAAGATCTTCAATAGCATAACCACGGTAACGCAACACGCCTTCTTCCCCGTTTAGGAAAGTTATGGCACTCTCACAGCTTCCAGTGTTCTTGTACCCGCGATCTAGTGTAATAACACCAGCTTCGCCACGTAGTTTTTTAATATCTATTCCCAGTTCATTTTCGGTTCCTTTTACCACGGGAAATTCATATTTTTTCCCGTCTACTTCAATGGTAGCAACTTTTGACATATTACTAATTTATATATACTTTGTTCAACTGATTTTCAAGAGTCGCTAAATTACAAAATATCGGGTTAATAGAAGATTAAGCCGAGATAAGATTTTATTGAAAAGCCCGCTAAATCAGTTATTTTATGCTAAACTTTTCTAAAAAAAATCCCTTTTGAAATTTTCAAAAGGGATTTAAATATCAAAATGCTAAAGCTATTAGATTTTGAAGGCTTTGCGTTGTGGATAGAAAGCCACATCACCCAATTCTTCTTCAATCCTAATAAGCTGATTGTATTTTGCCATACGGTCACTTCGCGACGCTGAACCGGTTTTAATTTGCCCGGTATTTAAGGCTACTGCCAAATCGGCGATAGTATTATCTTCGGTTTCTCCCGAGCGGTGTGACATTACTGAAGTATAGCCGGCATTATGTGCCATATTTACCGCAGCTATAGTCTCGGTAAGTGTACCGATTTGATTCACTTTAATAAGAATAGAATTAGCAATATTTTCTTCAATTCCTCTTCCAAGACGCTCTACGTTGGTTACGAATAAATCGTCACCAACCAACTGAACTTTATCTCCTATTTTATCGGTAAGAGCTTTCCAACCTTCCCAGTCGTTTTCATCCATTCCATCTTCAATAGAGATAATAGGATATTTTGAAGAAAGTTCAGCTAAATATTGTGCTTGTTCTTCGCTGGTTCTAACCGTTCCTTTATCACCTTCAAATTTGGTATAATCATATTTCCCATTTTCGAAGAATTCAGCTGCGGCACAGTCAAGGGCAATCATTACTTCATCACCACCTTTATAGCCTGCTTTTTCAATAGCCTTTAGAATGGTATCCAAAGCATCTTCGGTTCCGTCTAAAGTTGGGGCAAAACCACCTTCATCACCAACAGCGGTACTAAGGCCACGGTCATGCAATACTTTTTTCAGATTGTGGAAAATTTCAGTTCCCATTTTTAACGCGTGAGAGAAACTTTCAGCCTTAACCGGCATAATCATAAACTCCTGAAAAGCGATAGGTGCATCACTGTGCGAGCCTCCGTTAATAATGTTCATCATTGGTACGGGAAGTGTATTTGCACTCACACCACCAATATACCTATATAATGGCAAACCAAGCTCATTAGCTGCGGCTTTGGCAGCAGCCAAAGAAACTCCTAAAATAGCATTGGCACCGAGTTTTCCTTTATTTGGTGTGCCATCAAGGTCAATCATTGCCTGGTCAATATGATTTTGCTCGAAAACAGAAAAACCAACTAGTTTTTCAGCAATAAGCTCATTTACATTTTCTACAGCTTTTTTCACACCTTTTCCCATAAAATCGTCACCCCCATCGCGAAGCTCAACTGCTTCGTGCTCTCCGGTAGAAGCACCTGATGGAACGGCTGCGCGGCCTAAAATTCCATTTTCGGTAATCACATCTACTTCTACGGTTGGGTTTCCACGGGAATCAAAAATCTGGCGGGCATGAATGTTTATAATAACGCTCATAATCTTTTTTTAATTAGTTAATTGTTTCGTTTTGCAAGATAGCAAATACGACTCATAAAAAACAGCTAAAACCGTGACTTTAAAGCATAAAAATCAGGAATTTTTCAACTCAATCGTTTTCTTTGGTAAAATAGTCCCCTAAGCCCCAAAGAGAAAATTCATTCATAAAAAATATCGTCTGGATTTTCCACCTTTAGTAATATTTGCTTTAAAATTATACTGTAAAAAAAGATCTTTTTGAAATTTGAAAACAAGAAATTGAATGTCCGTAAAGAGTCATAATCGTATCGTCACCCTGAACTTGATTCAGGGTCTAATTTTGTATATTACTGAATTACACACCATTAGACACTGAAACGAGTTCAGCATGACGTAAAAATGTCAATTATTACTAATAACGGATAATCAGACAAGAAATAAGATTAGCCTAAGAATCACCTGATAATTTAAAAATCAAAACCTAAATTAACCTGAACCATTAAAGGAAAGAAAATCACTTGTTCTATGAACATTTTCTGCAATAGAAGGACCGCGGGTTAATAGTCTTGCAGATATAAAGTTACCGGAATTGTCTTGAACTGTTTTTCCCTTATCCAAACCAAACGCTTATTTAGGTTATAAAACCATTTTTGCTGCAAATCTCCAAATGGAGCAATAATATAAATAAAGCCTGGGCTTCCAAAAGTTATATCAGGATAACCTCCGCCATATCCCACCCCAAGAGCACTGGAAAAAACAGAATAATCACCGGTAGGTACTTCTAATTCCCCGGCCGGATTAAGACGGTTAATTCTCCATAATTTTTCGGTGGTGTAGGTTTTCTGGTCTTGCGCCCGGATTAATAGAAATGAACAAAGACAGTAAACGAGCAGTAAAATTTTCTTCATGATTAGATTTTGTTGGGGCGACAAAATATAAGTTTTTAAACTATATAAAAAAGCCTGAAATCATTAAATTCCAAGCTTAAAATTAATTATGTATGTTATTTTTTAAACTTTCACACGTTTTATTCTATCGATAAACTCATCGAATAAATAACTGGCATCGTGAGGCCCTGGGCTTGCTTCAGGGTGATATTGTACTGAAAAACAGTTTTTATTCTTCAATGAAATTCCGCCAACCGTATCATCGTTAATACACATATGGGTGATTTCTACCTCAGGATGTGCCTCGGTTTCTGCTTTATCAACTGAGAACCCGTGATTTTGAGAAGTGATTTCTCCCTTTCTGGTTCTTAGGTTTAAAACCGGGTGATTTATCCCACGGTGCCCGTGATGCATTTTATAGGTCTTAATTCCATTGGCCAGGGCAATAACCTGATGACCCAGGCAAATTCCAAATAAAGGATGATCTTTTTCTAAAATAGTTTTGGTAAGGTTGATAGCTCCTTCCAAAGGCTGCGGATCACCGGGACCATTTGATAAGAAATATCCATCGGGTTGCCATTCACTCATTTCTTCATAAGTCGCATTGTATGGAAACACCTTTACATATACATCGCGTTGTGCCAGGTTGCGAAGAATATTGGTTTTAATTCCAATATCTAAAGCAGCAACCTTGTATGTAGCTTCTTCATTTCCGAAGAAATAAGGCTCTTTTGTTGAGACTTTTGAAGCCAGTTCCAGGCCATTCATATCAGGCACCTCCTTTAATTCAGCTTTAAGCGCATTAAGATCCTCAGTTTGTGTAGAAATAATGGCGTTCATTGCTCCATTTTCTCTAATATAAGTCACCAGGGCACGTGTATCTACATCTGAAATTCCGAAAATGCCACTCTCTTCAAGAAATTGCTCTAATGAATTATCTGAAGCTGCGCGGGAAGGTACATAGCTAAAGTTTTTACATATCAATCCGCCAATTTTAGCCGAATCAGATTCGTTTTCTTCTTTACTGGTTCCATAATTTCCGATATGGGCATTGGTGGTTACCATAAGTTGCCCATAATAAGAAGGATCGGTAAAAATTTCCTGATAACCGGTCATTCCGGTATTAAAACAAATTTCACCGGTGGCACTACCTTCTTTGTTTCCTATTGCCTTTCCGTGAAAAATAGTACCATCTTCCAGCAGGATTAAGGCTTTTCTTCGGCTTTGGTATTTCATAGTTTTAATATAGTATGTGTTGTTATGTTCAGATTTTCGCCTCTATTGAAATAAATTCAGCACAGGCTACGGAAATGACACTCTCACTTCAATATATAAAAAAAGGATAAACCCTAAAGCTTATCCTTTTTTCAATGTTAAGAAGAATGAATGTCATTTTATTCGTCCTTTTTTTCTTCTTTATTATCTGAAGATTGCTCTTCAGCTGGTTTTTCATCCGGTTGTTTACTTTCCGCTTCCACTGGAGCTTCAGCAACATTATCAGAAGTTTTCTTTTTTCCCGCTCTACGGGTAGATTTCTTCTTGGCCGGTTTATCCACGTTATATGTTTCGTTATAATCAACCAATTCGATAAGGGCCATATCTGCATTATCCCCGAGACGATTACCGAGTTTAATAACCCTGGTATATCCTCCGGGACGGTCTCCTACTTTTGGAGCCACCTCGCGGAATAACTCAGCCACAGCTTCTTTTTGACGAAGTTTACTAAACACCAACCTGCGGTTGTGTGTAGTATCTTCTTTAGACTTAGTTACCAAAGGCTCTACAAAAACTTTTAAAGCTTTTGCTTTAGCAACTGTGGTATTGATACGTTTGTGCTCGATTAAAGAGCAGGCCATATTGGCAAGCATAGACTTTCTATGAGCGGTCTTTCTGCCTAAATGGTTTGTTTTCTTTCCGTGTCTCATGATTCTGTTCTTAATTCATTTTCCCAAAAACAGACTTCTACTGTTTTTTATGGAAAACTACTTTTATATTAGTCCTTATCTAATTTATATTTTGAAAGGTCCATCCCAAAATTAAGCCCTTTATTGCTTACAAGCTCTTCTAATTCGGTAAGTGATTTTTTCCCGAAATTTCTAAACTTCATCAAATCATTTTTATTATATGAAACAAGGTCTCCAAGGGTATCAACCTCTGCCGCTTTTAAGCAATTCAAAGCCCTAACTGAAAGATCCATATCTACCAACTTGGTTTTAAGCAACTGTCTCATGTGAAGTGATTCTTCATCATAAGTTTCAGTTTGCGCAATCTCATCAGCTTCAAGCGTAATACGCTCGTCAGAGAATAACATAAAGTGGTGAATAAGGGTTTTTGCAGCTTCGGTAAGTGCATCTTTAGGATGGATAGAACCATCGCTTACAATTTCAAAAACCAATTTTTCATAATCGGTTTTTTGTTCTACACGATAGTTTTCTATGCTATACTTCACATTTTTAATAGGAGTATAAATAGAATCGGTAAAGATGGTACCTAAAGGTGCATTTGCTTTTTTGTTTTCTTCTGCCGGAACATAGCCCCTGCCTTTTTCAATGGTAACTTCCATATTAAGGTTTACCTTTTTATCAAGGTTACAAATAACCTGTTCAGGGTTTAAAACCTGAAATCCTGAGATAAACTTTTGAAAATGACCTGCAGTGATTTGTTCTTCATTAGAAACAGAAATGGTAACGGCTTCGTTGTCTATTTCATCAATTTGCCTTTTGAACCTGATTTGTTTCAGGTTAAGAATTATTTCTGTCACATCTTCCACTACTCCGGGAATTGAAGAGAACTCATGTTCTACACCTTCAATACGTACCGAAGTGATTGCAAAGCCTTCCAGGGAAGATAACAGTACTCTTCTAAGAGCGTTACCAACGGTTAATCCATAGCCGGGTTCCAAAGGGCGGAATTCAAACTTCCCTTCGAAATCGGTAGAATCAATCATTACAACTTTATCGGGCTTCTGAAAATTTAGTATTGCCATATTACGACTTCTGTGAATTATTATTTCGAATATAATTCGACGATGAATTGTTCATTGATATTTTCCGGAATTTGAACTCTTCCCGGAACAGAAACAAAAGTACCTTCTTTTGTTTCGTTATTCCAGCTAATCCATTCATAAACACTGCTTGAGTTAGCCAATGAATCCTGAATAGCCGAAAGTGATTTAGATTTTTCACGAACCCCTACAACATCACCTGGTTTAAGCTGATAAGAAGGAATATTGACCAACTCACCATTAACGGTAATATGACGGTGCGAAACAAATTGTCTTGCTGCCCTTCGTGAAGGGGCAATGCCCATACGGAAAACCACATTATCTAAACGTGATTCACAAAGCTGAAGAAGTACCTCACCGGTAATTCCCTGTGCACGGGTTGCTTTTTTAAACATATTACTGAACTGACGCTCAAGAATACCATAAGTATACTTGGCCTTTTGCTTTTCCATTAACTGGATTGCATATTCAGATTTTTTACCGCGACGCCGGTTATTACCGTGTTGTCCCGGGGGATAATTTCTTTTCTCGAAAGATTTATCCTCACCAAAAATAGCTTCACCGAACTTTCGGGCTATTTTAGTTTTTGGTCCTCTATATCTTGCCATTTTATAATATTTAAAGAGAGGGATTATGAATTAAGGCATAACTCCTTCGATAATCTTAACTCCTCTCCAAGTTGCTAATAAATTTGTAATTAAACTCTACGTCTCTTAGGTGGACGACAGCCATTATGTGGTAGTGGGGTAACATCTATAATTTCGGTTACTTCAATTCCATTGTTATGAAGTGACCGAATAGCAGATTCCCTACCATTTCCTGGGCCTTTAACGTAAACCTTCACTTTGCGCAAACCGGCTTCGTGAGCCACTTTAGACGCGTCTTCTGCAGCTAACTGGGCAGCATAAGGAGTGTTCTTTTTAGAACCTCTAAAGCCCATTTTCCCTGCAGATGACCAGGCAACAACATCTCCTTTTTTATTGGTAAGAGAGATTATAATGTTGTTGAAAGAAGCAGTAACATGAGCCTGTCCGTTCGACTCAACAATTACTTTACGTTTTTTCTGGGTTGTCTTCTTTGCCATACTACTTACTATTTAGTTGCTTTTTTCTTATTCGCAACTGTTTTTCTTCTTCCTTTTCTAGTTCTTGAGTTGTTTTTGGTACGCTGCCCACGAAGCGGAAGCCCCGTTCTGTGACGAATCCCACGGTAGCAACCAATATCCATTAGTCGCTTAATGCTCATTTGAACTTCGGTACGCAATTCACCTTCAATGGTGAAATTCCCCACAGCTTCTCGAATGCGACCAATCTCATCATCGGTCCAATCTGAAACTTTGGTACCTTCATCTACTTTTGCTTCAGCAAGTATTTTTTGCGCCCTGCTTTTGCCAATTCCGAAGATATAGGTTAATGCTATAACTCCTCGCTTTTGTTTAGGTATATCAACCCCTGCAATTCTTGCCATAATTAGCCTTGTCTTTGTTTAAACCTAGGATTCTTTTTGTTAATCACGTAAAGCCTGCCTTTTCTGCGAACAATCTTGCAGTCGGCACTTCGTTTCTTTATTGATGCTCTTACTTTCATCTTTTTTGTTTTTGTGCTCCCGGCAAGCGAGGCCTAATTCGCACCCAGGATTTGTTCAGCTATCAAAAATTCAGGTTGCAAAAGTACCAAAAATTTTATAAATAGCTCAAATTGTTTTTAATATCTATAAGTAATGCGAGCCTTAGTTAAATCATAAGGACTCATTTCCAGTTTCACTTTGTCTCCGGGCAACAGCTTTATATAGTGCATACGCATTTTACCCGAAATGTGAGCAGTCACCACGTGACCGTTTTCAAGTTCTACCCGAAACATTGCATTAGACAATGCTTCGATTATAGTCCCATCTTGCTCTATTGCTGGTTGTTTTGCCATTTGTTATTTAGTTTTAGTTGTTAGTTATAGTTTTTAGAGTATATGCTTTTTATCTAAAAGCTAAATACTAACTCCGTATTCCTATAATCAGGCTACTGTTTTTCGGTTTTTACCGGTTTTCATCAAGCCGTCGTAATGCCTGTTAAGCAGGTACGAATTTACTTGCTGCATCGTATCTATAGCCACACCTACCATAATTAAAAGCGAGGTTCCCCCAAAAAATAGTGCCCAGTTTTGCTGCACTCCCAATAAACTTACCACGATTGCAGGAAATACTGCAAGAAGTGCTAAAAACACTGATCCGGGCAGGGTGATTTGAGACATTACACGATCAAGAAAATCGGCTGTTTCACTTCCGGGACGTATCCCGGGAATAAATCCGCCACTTCTTTTAAGGTCGTCTGCCATCTTATTGGTAGGCACCGTAATAGCCGTATAGAAATAAGTAAACACAATAATTAACAGTGCAAAAACAACATTATACCAAAAACCGAATATATCGCTAAAAGCTGCAGTCACCCCTTGTGCAGTTTCAGAATCAGAAAGACCTGCAACAGCTGCCGGGATAAACATAATTGCCTGAGCAAAGATAATTGGCATAACCCCTGAAGCATTCAACTTCAATGGAATATACTGGCGTGAACCAAATACATTTTTTTCGTAGCCTCCGGAAGCAGTTCTCCTGGCATATTGCACCGGAACCTGACGCACGGCCATTACCAGCATTACAGAAGCCAAAATAATTACAAACCAAATTACCAACTCAATAAGAATCATAATTAAACCTCCGTTGGACTCAAATACACGGGAAGCAAATTCCTGAATAAAAGCCTGCGGAAGCGTAGCGATAATCCCTACCATAATTAACAGGGAGATCCCGTTACCAATTCCTTTATCGGTTATTTTCTCACCAAGCCACATTGCAAAAATACATCCTGTTGTAAGGATAATAACAGAAGCAGCCACAAAGGTTACGCTATTTCCCAACAAAAACGCATCTTGAGGTAAGGTACGAAACAGGTTATAAATATAACCAGGCCCCTGCACCAGTGTAATAGCAATGGTTAACCAACGAGTAATCTGATTAATCTTTCTTCTACCGCTCTCCCCTTCTTTTTGTAGTTTTTGCAAATAAGGAATTGCAATTCCCATGAGCTGCACTACAATAGAGGCCGAAATATACGGCATAATACCAAGGGCGAAAACAGAGGCATTAGAGAATGCACCACCGGTAAACGCATTAAGGAGGCCCAAAAGCCCCCCATCGGTTTGGTTTGCAAGGTTTGCAAGCTGCGAAGCATCTACACCCGGCAGCACTACCTGTGCACCAAAACGGTATACCAGTAATAACCCAAGGGTTACTAAAATTCGGTTTTTCAGTTCCTCAATTTTCCAGATATTTTTAATCGTATTGATGAATTTCATTGGTTATCTATTATAAAGTATCAACTTCACCTCCGGCAGCTTCGATAGCTTCTTTTGCTGAGGCTGAAAATTTATGAACAGATATTTTCAACTTTGCCTTTAATTCACCTCTACCTAATATCTTAACAAGTTCGTTTTTACCTGCAATTCCGTTTTCTACTAAAACGTTAACATCTACAGTGTCTTCTACTTTACCTTCATCAACCAAACGCTGAAGGGTATCTAAGTTTACACCTTGATATGCTACACGATTCCTGTTACTGAAACCAAATTTTGGCACGCGGCGTTGAAGTGGCATCTGACCACCTTCAAAGCCTATTTTCTTGGAGTAACCAGAACGCGATTTGGCTCCTTTATGCCCACGGGTAGATGTACCACCTTTCCCTGAACCTTCACCACGGCCAACGCGCTTATTGTTACTTTTAACTGAACCTTTTGCAGGTTTTAAGTTACTTAAATCCATGTGAACCTATTATTTTGTTTCCTCTACAGAAACTAAATGTTTAACTTTATTTACCATACCAAGGATGTTTGGCGTATCATCGTGCTCTACCACCTGGTTCATTTTTCTTAAACCAAGTGCTTCTAAAGTACGTTTCTGGTTTTGAGTACGATTAATCGCACTTTTAACCTGCTTTACTACTATCTTTCCCATTTTATCCTCGAATTATCCTTTAAATACTTTATCTAATGATATACCGCGTTGTTTAGCTACGGCTTCAGCACTGCGAAGTTGCAACAAAGCATCAAAAGTAGCTTTCACTACATTGTGAGGGTTTGAAGAGCCCTGGTTCTTTGAAAGTACATCGTGCACCCCTACAGATTCCAGAACGGCACGGATGGCTCCACCGGCAATAATTCCGGTACCAGTTGCTGCAGGAAGCAACAACACCCGGGCACCACCGTATTTACCCTTCTGCTCATGAGGCAAGGTACCTTTATTCAAAGGAATTCGCACCAAATTCTTTTTAGCATCTTCAACGGCTTTAGAAATAGCATCGGCAACTTCTTTAGATTTTCCCAATCCTTGGCCAACTACGCCATTTTCGTCTCCTACCACAACAATAGCAGAAAAACCAAAGGCCCTACCACCTTTTGTAACCTTAGTAACACGTTGCACTCCTACCAAACGATCTTTCAATTCAAGACCTCCTGGTTTTACATGTTCTACGTTTTTATAATCTTGATACATAACTTTCTTAGAATTTTAGTCCTCCTTCGCGAGCACCTTCTGCTAATGATTTAACTCTTCCGTGATACAGATAACCACCCCTATCAAAAGAGATAGTTTCCACTCCGGCTTTAACTGCCTTTTCAGCAAGGGATTTACCAACAAGCGCTGCCTGTTTGCTTTTATCACCTTCTACTGAGACATCTTTATCTCTTGAAGAAGCGGCCACAATTGTTTTCCCTTCAACATCATCGATTAGTTGAGCATAAATTTCTTTATTGCTACGGTAAACCGATAATCTTGGACGGCTTGCGGTACCCGTAATAGACTTACGTACACGCTTTCTTATTTTATATCTTCTTTCTTGTTTTGAAACTGCCATATCTAAACTTTATTAAGCTGATTTACCTGCTTTTCTACGTAGCTGTTCACCAACAAACTTAATCCCTTTACCTTTATAAGGTTCAGGTGCTCTAAAGCTTCGTATTTTAGCAGCCACCTGGCCCACAAGCTGTTTATCGTAAGAAGTTAGTTTCACTACAGGATTTTTACCTTTTTCTGAAACAGTTTCTACTTTAACTTCGGGAGCCAAATCTATTACAATATTATGAGAGTACCCAACGGCCAAATCTAATTTTTGTCCCTGGTTAGTAGCGCGATATCCTACCCCTACCAATTCTAATTCTTTAGAATAACCTTCAGTTACCCCTTTAATCATATTGTTAATCAAAGCACGGTATAGCCCATGCTTTGCTTTTTGATCACTCTTTTCTGAAGAACGTTCGAAAGAAATAATATCGTCTTCAATAGAAACGGCGATATTATCTACTTTCTGTGTAAGCTCTCCTAACTTTCCTTTTACCGTTACAACCCCGTCTTTGTAATCTACATTTACACCTTCAGGTATTGTAATTGGGCTTTTACCTATTCTTGACATTGTTTAAGTCTTTTTAAGGATTAGTAAACGTAACACAAAACTTCTCCACCAACATTTTCGGCTTTGGCCTGCTTCTCGGTCATTACCCCTTTAGAAGTAGAGACGATAGCAATACCCAATCCATTAAGTACACGTGGTAGTTTGCCAGCTCCGGCATACTTACGTAAACCAGGTGTACTTATTCGCTGGATTTCTTTAATTACAGGGTCTTTGCTGATTTTATCGTACTTAAGGGCAATTTTAATTGTCCCTTGCGCAGTACTATCATCAAATTTGTAACTAAGAATATATCCTTGATCGAATAAAATTTTAGTGATTTCCTTTTTAAGGTTAGAAGCGGGAATTTCTACTACCCGGTGGCTAGCTGCCACAGCATTTCTAATCCTTGTTAGATAATCTGCAATAGGATCTGTATTCATCTATTTTAATTTGCGGATGTGGTTTTGCTCTTACGGACTTTCCGTGAGAACCTTCATCCATTTAACAATTTACCAACTTGCTTTTTTCACTCCCGGAATAAGGCCCTTATTAGCCATTTCCCTAAACATTACACGGGAAAGACCAAACTGTCTCATATAACCTTTAGGCCTTCCGGTTAATTTACAACGGTTGTGCAAACGTACCGGAGAAGAGTTTTTTGGTAATTTTTGAAGTGCTTCCCAATCGCCTGCTTCTTTTAAAGCCTCACGTTTGTCAGCATATTTCTTTACCATTTTTTGTCTCTTCACCTCACGGGCTTTCATTGATTCTTTAGCCATAATTAATTCTTTTTAAACGGTAGTCCCAGTTCGGTTAACAATGATTTTGCTTCCTTATCGGTTTCGGCCGAAGTTACAAAAGTGATATCCATACCATTAATTCGGTTTACCTTATCGATATCGATCTCAGGAAAGATAATTTGTTCGGTAACCCCAAGGTTGTAATTTCCCCGTCCATCAAAGCCTGTAGCTTTAATTCCGTTAAAATCACGCACCCTTGGCAAAGCGGTAGTTATTAACCTGTCAAGGAATTCGTACATACGGTAACCTCTAAGAGTTACTTTAGCACCAATTGGCATTCCTTTACGTAGCTTAAAAGTTGCAACGTCTTTTTTAGAAATGGTTTGCACCGCTTTTTGACCTGAAATTGCCGATAATTCGTCTACAGCATGATCTATAAGCTTCTTGTCTGCTACAGCTGCACCAACCCCACGGCTAATTACAATTTTTTGCAATCTTGGAATCTCCATCACATTGGAGTAGCTGAATTCTTCTTTAAGCGCAGATTTAATCCTTTCGTTAAATTCTGCTTTAAGTCTTGGTACGTATGCCATAACTAAATTACTTCATTAGATTTTTTGGAATACCTTACTTTCTTCCCATCTTCCTCACGATATCCAACACGGGTAGTATCCCCGTTCTTATCTACTAAAGAAAGGTTGGAAATATGAATAGGGGCTTCTTTCTTTACAATACCACCCTGCGGATTAGATGCACTTGGTTTCTCGTGTTTTGAGATTGTGTTAACCCCTTCTACGATGGCTTTATTTTTCTCACGGAGTACTTTCTGGACTTTACCTTCCTGACCTTTATGATCTCCAGCAATCACCTTTACGGTATCTCCTGATTTTATTTTAAGCTTTCTCATTTTTTAATGTATTAAAGCACTTCTGGTGCCAATGATACAATTTTCATGAATTGCCTGTCACGAAGCTCTCTGGCCACCGGTCCAAATACACGGGTACCGCGCATTTCACCTTGTGGATTAAGTAATACACAGGCATTATCATCAAAACGAATATAAGATCCGTCTGGCCGGCGTACTTCTTTCTTGGTACGAACAACAACTGCTGTTGAAACGGTTCCCTTTTTAATGTTTCCGTTAGGGGTAGCTTCTTTTACACTCACTACAATTTTATCCCCAACAGAAGCATACCGCTTCTTTGTACCTCCCAATACACGAATCGCTAAAACTTCCTTAGCTCCGGTATTGTCTGCTACTTTTAATCTGGATTCCTGTTGTACCATAATTACTTCGCTCTTTCAATTATTTCTACTAATCTCCAACACTTAGATTTACTTAAAGGACGTGTTTCCATAATCCTCACAGTATCTCCTTCGTTGCAGTTGTTTTCTTCGTCGTGCGCTACGTATTTTTTCGTCTTTAAAACGAATTTTCCATACATAGGGTGTTTTACTTTCTTAACCTCAGAAACCACAATAGATTTCTGCATTTTATTACTGGTAACTACACCTATACGTTCTTTTCTTAAGTTTCTTTTTTCCATGTTCAGCAGAATAACACTTATTGTTGTTCTCTTTTATTTAACTCTGTAGCAAGTCTCGCTATAGTTCTTCTTACAGCTCTTAGCTGTATTGGGTTCTCCAGGGGCGAAACCGCGTGAGCCATTTTTAAATCTGAATAGGCTTTTCTAGACTTTTCAAGCTCTTCCTGTAATTCTGCCACAGAAAATTCTTTTACTTCTGATTGTTTCATAAAATTATATTTTAAGCCTGATAATCTCTAGCTACTATAAATTTGGTTCTCACAGGAAGCTTTTGGGCTGCCAGACGAAGGGCTTCTTTAGCCACGTCCATAGGCACACCGCCAATTTCAAACATTATTCTCCCTGGTTTCACAACAGCTGCCCAGTATTCCACAGCACCTTTACCTTTACCCATACGTACCTCAAGAGGTTTTTTGGTGATAGGTTTGTCTGGAAATATCTTAATCCAAAGCGAACCTTCCCTTTTCATATAACGGGTAGCAGCAATACGTGCAGCTTCAATTTGACGGGCGTTTACGAAATTAGAGTCTAAAGACTTAATCCCGAAGGTTCCGTTAGAAAGGCGATGACCACGCTGGGCGTTTCCTTTCATACGGCCTTTTTGTTGCTTACGGTATTTTGTTCTTTTAGGTTGTAACATCTTTAATTACTTTAAAAATTACTTTCTACGACGTGATTTGTTACCACCTCGTCCGGCGCCTTTTCCTCCTCCTTGTTTCTTGGTCATGCCAACTAAAGGAGAGAGCTCTCTTTTGCCGTAAACCTCGCCCTTCATAATCCACACTTTAACCCCCAATCTACCATAGGTAGTATGAGCTTCAATTAAAGCATAGTCTATGTCGGCCCTAAAAGTAGACAAAGGAATACGACCATCTTTGTATGATTCGTTACGGGCCATTTCAGCACCGTTTAAACGTCCGGAGATCTCAATTTTGATTCCTTCAGCGTTCATTCTCATAGCAGCCGCAATAGCCATTTTTATTGCACGACGATAAGAGATACGATTTTCAATTTGTCTTGCAACACTTGACGCTACAAGGTGCGCATCAAGCTCTGGCCTTTTAATTTCAAAGATGTTAATCTGAACTTCCTTGTCTGTGATCTTCTTAAGCTCTTCTTTAAGCTTGTCTACCTCCTGGCCGCCTTTACCGATAATAATACCGGGTCTTGCAGTGGTGATAGTAACGGTTACAAGCTTAAGGGTACGCTCTATAATTACCCTCGATACACTCGCTTTAGAGAGACGAGCATGGATATATTTTCTAATCTTATCGTCTTCGGCCAATTTATCGCCGTAGTCATTTCCTCCGTACCAGTTGGACTCCCATCCTCTTACGATACCAAGGCGATTTCCGATTGGATTTGTTTTTTGTCCCATACTCTTACTTAGCTTTGTGTATTATTGTTTTCTCCAAGCACCAAAGTAACGTGATTGGATCTTTTTCTAATTCTGTGCGCGCGACCCTGAGGTGCAGGACGTAGCCTCTTAAGCATCGCTCCTCCATCTACACGAATCTCTTTTACAAACAACTCAGCATCCTCAATGCTAGCTTCCTCATTTTTAGATTGCCAGTTGGCTATAGCCGAAAGCAAAAGCTTTTCCAAACGACCTGAAGCTTCTTTTTGGCTGAATTTCAAAATATAAAGCGCTTTTTCTACTTTTTCACCACGAACTAAATCCGCAACAAGGCGCATTTTTCTAGGCGAAGTAGGGCAGTTATTCAACTTTGCAAAAGCCACTTGTTTATTGGCCTCTTTAATTTGCGCTGCTCTTTCTCTTTTACGAACTCCCATAGCCTATTATCTTTTACCTTTATTTTTTGCACCTGCATGCCCTCTAAAAGAACGTGTTGGTGAAAATTCTCCTAATTTATGACCTACCATGTTCTCGGTGATGTAAACCGGAATAAATTGTTTTCCGTTGTGCACCGCAATGGTTTGCCCAACAAAATCTGGAGTAATCATTGAAGCGCGAGACCAGGTTTTGATCACAGCCTTCTTACCAGACTCAACATTTTGAGCAACCTTTCTATCTAATTTATAGTGAACGTAAGGTCCTTTTTTTAATGAACGTGCCATATCTTATTATTTCTTTCTACGTTCTACAATATATTTATTACTCGCCTTTGTTCTTGATCGGGTTTTAAAACCTTTAGCAGGTAAACCTTTTCTAGAACGTGGGTGACCTCCTGAAGCTCTACCTTCACCACCACCCATGGGGTGATCAATCGGGTTCATAGCAACAGGTCTTGTTCTTGGCCTTCTACCCAACCATCGCTTCCTACCGGCTTTACCGGAAATTTGAAGCTGATGGTCGCTGTTTGAAACAGCACCAATAGTAGCCATACAAGCCGAAAGCACCCTTCTAATCTCTCCCGAAGGCAGCTTAACAGTAGCATATTTCCCTTCACGCGCCAATAGCTGTGCAAATGCACCTGCACTTCTGGCCATAACTGCTCCCTGCCCTGCTCTAAGCTCGATACAGGAAACAATAGTCCCCAAAGGGATGTAAGCCAACGGCATTGCATTTCCTATTTCAGGAGCAGCAGCCTCTTGACTAGACACTATATTCTGACCTACCTGCAGACCGTTTTGAGCAACAATATATCGCTTTTCACCATCCTGATAATTCAGCAAGGCAATAAAGGCCGTTCTGTTTGGATCGTATTCAATACTTGCAACGCTCGCAGGAATCCCTTCCTTATCACGTTTAAAATCAACAATTCGGTAACGTCTCTTATGACCACCACCTTTGTAGCGCATGGTCATTTTACCCTGACTGTTTCTACCACCAGACTTTTTTATCGGAGCCAAAAGACTTTTCTCCGGCTTATCAGTAGTAATGGCGTCATACCCATTAACTACTCTAAAACGCTGCCCGGGGGTGATTGGTTTTAACTTTCTAACTGACATTTTTTAATCTTAAAGATTACTGTATAAATCAATAGTTTCACCTTCCGCCACCTGTACCATTGCTTTTTTATAAGCATTGGTTTTACCAGTGATCATTCCAGATTTCGTATACCTGGTTTTGCGATCAGGACGGACATTTATGGTACGAACTTTCTCAACTGAAACTCCATAAGCAGCTTCAACCGCTTTTTTAATTTCAATCTTATTCGCCTTACTATCTACCTCAAACGCATAACGATTATTTATCTCGCTATCGTGGGTAGCTTTTTCTGTAATAATTGGTTTTATCAAGATACTCATAAGGCTTATTTACTTAAATTCGACTCAATTCCTTCCAAAGACCCTTCAAAAAACACGATGTTTTTCGCGTTTAATATTTTATAAGTACTTAATTCAGAAGCATTTACAACTTCAGAGCCTTTAAAATTACGTGACGACAAATATACGTTTTTATTTGACTCCCCCAACACTACCAATGATTTTTTATCCTGAATACCAAGGGCTTTCAGAAATTCAAGGTAACTTTTTGTCTTTGGAGCTTCAAAAGAAAAATCTTCCACAACGCTTACAGCATTTTCACCTGCTTTTAAACTCAAAGCCGATTTTCTTGCCAAACGCTTAAGGTTCTTATTTAGTTTAAACCCGTAGTTTCTAGGTCTTGGTCCAAAAATTCGACCACCACCTTTAAAAATAGGAGATTTAATACTACCTGCACGAGCTGTACCGGTACCTTTTTGCTTCTTAATTTTACGAGTGCTTCCCGTAATTTCGGCACGTTCTTTTGCCTTATGAGTTCCCTGGCGCTGATTGGCCAAATACTGTTTTACATCAAGGTAAACAGCATGTTCATTAGGCTCTATTCCGAAAACAGCATCAGAAAGCTTTGCTTTCCGGCCTGTTTCTTTTCCCTTTATATCTAAAACTGCTACTTCCATTACTTACTAATGATTACGTAAGAGTTTTTATGGCCAGGCACACATCCTTTTACTACTAAAAGGTTTTTATCTGCCACCACTTTTAAAACCCTCAGGTTTTCTACTTTTACTTTCTCGCCCCCCATTCTACCGGCCATTCGCATTCCTTTGAATACTCTCGCAGGATACGATGCACCACCAATAGAACCAGGTGCTCTTAAACGGTTATGCTGACCGTGGGTAGCCTGACCAACACCACCAAATCCGTGACGTTTTACAACCCCCTGAAAGCCTTTTCCTTTAGAAGTACCGGAAATATCTACGAATTCCCCTTCCCTAAAGTGCTCTACTGTTACAGCATCTCCTAGTTTATACTCTTCTTCGAAGCCCTGGAATTCGACAACCCGGCGCTTTGCAGCCGTTCCCGCTTTTTTAGCATGCCCTTCAGCAGCCTTATTAGCGGTCTTTTTGTCATCGAAACCAAGTTGAAGTGCTTCATACCCGTCAACCTCATTGGTTCTGACTTGGGTAACTACGCATGGACCGGCTTCGATTACGGTACAGGGAACATTTTTCCCATTCTCGTCGAAAATACTGGTCATGCCTACTTTTTTACCTATTAACCCAGACATAATTAATTATTGATTATTACTTATTTATTAAAAAAATTCAGGGTAGAAAAATACTTTTCTACCCTGAAATGTATTTTTCTCCGTTTTTCCCTCGCCAACTGCTCAGGACATGTAATTCCCGAATCAAATTCGGAATCAATTGAACTAAGATTTTTCCGATAAAAATCGGAAAAATCAAGTTTCATCACACCTTAATCTCTACTTCAACCCCACTTGGTAGTTCCAGTTTCATCAAAGCATCAATTGTTTTTGATGAAGAGCTGTAGATATCAAGAAGTCTTTTATAAGAGCTTAATTCAAATTGCTCTCTGGCCTTCTTGTTTACGTGAGGAGAACGTAAAACTGTAAAAAGTTTTTTGTGAGTTGGTAATGGGATTGGACCAGTTACCACAGCACCCGTAGTTTTTACGGTTTTCACGATCTTCTCTGACGATTTATCTACCAGGTTATGATCGTAGGATTTTAATTTTATTCTTATTTTTTGACTCATGTTCCTAAGATTATTCGTTAGCAGTACCCTTTGTTGCCGCAATTACATCTTCTGATATATTAGAAGGAGTTTCGGCATAATGAGAAAATTCCATAGTAGAAGTTGCTCTACCTGAAGACAATGTTCTTAATGTAGTTACATATCCAAACATTTCAGAAAGTGGCACTTCCGCCTTTATTACTTTAGCTCCCGAACGGTCTGACATGCTGTTTACCTGCCCTCTTCTACGGTTAAGGTCACCAACAATATCACCCATATTCTCTTCCGGGGTAACTACTTCAACTTTCATAATTGGTTCAAGGATTACAGAACCGGCTTTTTTAGCAGCTTCTTTATAACCTAATTGCGCAGCAAGCTCAAAAGACAACTGGTCAGAATCCACAGGGTGAAAAGAACCATCCTTTAAAGTCACCTTAAGCGTATCCATTTTAAAACCAGCCAAAGGCCCGTTTTTCATGGCTTCTTTAAAACCTTTTTCTACAGAAGGAATAAATTCTTTAGGAATACGCCCACCTTTAATTTCGTCTACAAATTGAAGCCCTTCCCCTTCAAAATCATCATCTACAGGCCCCATTTCAAAGACAACATCAGCAAACTTACCTCTACCACCGGTTTGTTTCTTATAAACTTCACGGTGCGGTGCATTTTTAGTTACCGCTTCCTTATATTCAACCTGAGGTTGACCTACATTAACTTCCACCTTAAATTCACGCCGCATACGGTCTATAATAATATCAAGGTGAAGCTCACCCATACCAGATATAATGGTTTGCCCTGAAGACTCATCACTACGAACGGTAAAAGTTGGATCCTCTTCAGCTAGTTTTGCTAAAGCAGTACCCATTTTATCAACGTCAGCCTTAGTTTTTGGTTCAACAGCAATACCAATTACCGGCGCAGGGAAGGTCATAGATTCCAATAAAATTGGATGCTTCTCATCGGTAAGGGTATCTCCGGTTTTAATATCTTTAAATCCAACACCTGCACCAATATCACCAGCTTCAATCTTACTTATAGGCTCCTGTTTATTTGAGTGCATTTGGTAAATACGTGAAATACGCTCTTTTTTACCTGAACGTACGTTCAACACATAAGAGCCAGCATCAAGACTACCTGAATACACTCTAAAGAAAGCTAAACGACCAACAAAAGGGTCGGTAGCAATTTTAAAAGCAAGCGCAGAGAACGGTGAGTCTACGTGAGGTTTTCTACTTTCCTCTTTTTCTGTATCAGGATTAGTTCCTGTAATTGCCTCTACATCCACAGGAGAAGGAAGGTAACGCATAACAGCGTCCAACATAGCCTGCACGCCTTTATTTTTAAAAGCAGAACCACACATCATAGGAATAATAGACATATCTATGGTTGCAGCTCTAAGCGCAGCAATAATCTCATCCTCAGTAATAGAATTTTCATCCTCAAAGAACTTCTCCATCAAAGCCTCATCATACTCAGCAACAGCTTCCACCAATTCAGTTCGATATTTATCTACATCAGCTTGCAGTTCTTCCGGAATATCAATTTCCTCATAGGTCATTCCGTGATCTTCCTCATTCCAGATGATTGCTTTCTTAGAAATAAGGTCAACCACTCCTTTAAAATCAATTTCATCTCCAATTGGAACCTGAAGCGGCACCGGGTTACCCCCTAACATTTCCCTAACCTGCTTACACACATTAAAGAAATCTGCACCCTGACGATCCATCTTGTTCACAAAACCAAGACGTGGTACTTTATATTTATCAGCCTGTCTCCACACAGTTTCAGACTGAGGCTCAACTCCGTCTACTGCTGAAAACAACGCTACAACCCCATCAAGAACACGTAAAGAACGCTCCACCTCCACAGTAAAGTCAACGTGCCCGGGAGTATCGATAATATTCACCGTATAATCCTGATCCCTATATTTCCAAGAACAATGCGTAGCAGCCGAAGTAATAGTAATTCCGCGCTCCTGCTCTTGCTCCATCCAATCCATTGTTGCAGCACCATCATGCACCTCACCAATTTTATGACTTATCCCTGTATAATAAAGGATACGTTCAGTGGTCGTGGTTTTACCGGCATCAATATGCGCTGCAATACCTATATTTCTAGTAAATTTTAAATCTCTTTGTGCCATTTTTTTAGAATCTAAAGTGAGAGAATGCTTTATTAGCTTCCGCCATTTTATGAGTATCTACACGTTTTTTAACCGCTGCACCTTCTTCTTTTGAAGCTGCAAGAACCTCAGCAGCGAGCTTGGCAGCCATAGATTTCTCATTTCTCTTACGCGCAAACGAAATAAGCCATTTCATTGCGGTTGACACTTTACGGTCTGGCCGTATTTGCATTGGAATCTGAAAAGTAGCTCCACCTACACGCCTACTTCTTACTTCAACGTGCGGCATTACATTAGAAAGCGCATCTTTCCACACCTCTAAAGCTGTTTTTTCTTCGTCTTGTTTTTTCTCTTCCACGATAGCTATCGCATCGTAAAAGATTTTAAAGGCAACCGATTTCTTTCCATCCCACATCATCATGTTCACAAAACGCGTAACAAGCTGATCGTTGAATTTCGGATCGGGTAAAAGCGGCCGTTTTTTCGCCTGTCTTTTTCTCATTTCTTTACATTAAAAGTTCTTAATTACTTTTTAGGGCGTTTTGCTCCGTATTTAGATCTGCGCTGAGTTCTACCTTCAACACCAGCCGTATCTAACGCACCACGAACAATGTGATACCTTACACCGGGCAAATCTTTAACCCTTCCGCCTCTCACCAATACTATCGAGTGCTCTTGCAAATTGTGTCCCTCACCAGGAATATAGGCGTTAACCTCTTTCCCATTGGTAAGCCTCACCCTTGCTACTTTACGCATAGCCGAGTTAGGCTTTTTAGGAGTAGTAGTATACACACGAGTACACACTCCCCTACGCTGAGGGCACGAATCCAAAGCAGCCGATTTACTCTTCTTGGTAATCGTGGCTCTTCCTTTTCGTACTAATTGTGAAATTGTTGGCATAATTTCTTTTACCTAATTTTTACTTAAATTTTTACACCCTATTTTTAGGGTTTGCAAATGTAGAAATAAAAATCAAGCTTTCAAATGTATAATTAATTAATTTTCAAGACAATTAATCATCCTCATAAAATTCACTTCTCCTACAACACCTTATTATATATACCATAAATATCATACCGCAGTTCTCTCATCATTTTTTACGGCAATAATTGAAAGAAAAACATTAAAAAGTAATTTCCGAACTATAAATTACATTTTTTTTAACAAAATACACATTTATTGTTATTATCTGAAATACAACGATATACAAGCATTTATTAACAGTTCATTAAACTTTTAGTTTAGTTTTAATAACAAATCCTTGTATAGGTACGCATTAATTATCACTTTTGACATGGCTAATTCAAACAAATTTTAAAATGAAAACAAAGTTTAGTAGTATTCTAACGCTGCTACTAGCGTTAGTTGTGCAAATTGGTTTTGCACAAGAACAAACGATATCCGGTACGGTTGTCGATGAAGACGGTTTACCGCTTCCCGGGGTAAATGTCGTTGTAGAGGGAACCAGCACGGGTACCCAGACCGATTTTGATGGAAATTATTCTATCAATGCCGCTGAAGGCGATGTATTGGTATTTTCATTCGTAGGAATGGAAACTGCCGAATATACTGTAGGTAATAATGACACAATTGATGTGACATTAACTATGGATTCAGCGCAATTAGATGAAGTAGTGGTAACCGCACTAGGTATTTCACGTGAGAAAAAATCACTTGGTTATGCCACACAAGAAGTTGGCGGTGAGGAAGTAAACACTGCAAAAGATGCAAACTTCGTTAACTCCTTATCAGGTAAAGTAGCTGGCTTAGACATTAAAAAGAGCTCCACCCTAGGGGGATCTTCCAATATTATTCTTAGAGGATATACATCTTTAACGGGTAATAACCAGCCTTTATTTGTAATCGACGGAGTGCCAATCAGTAATCAAAACACCAATGAATCAGGACAAAGCGCCGGAACTGGCGGGTATGATTATGGTAATGCCGCTATGGATGTTAATCCAGATGATATCGCATCAATTAATGTGCTTAAAGGTGCTGCTGCTGCTGCCCTTTACGGTTCCAGAGCTGCAAACGGTGCTATTATTATCACTACAAAGTCAGGTGCAAAAAGTAAAGGTATTGGAGTGACAATTAATTCAGGAGTAACTTTTTCAAGTTACGACCAATCAACTTTTACTGATTACCAAAAAGAATATGGAGCAGGATATGGACCGTACTACGATACGGGATATTTCAATGAGTCTGATATAGATGGAGATGGAACATTAGATTTAGTAGCTCCATTTACAGAAGATGCTTCCTTTGGAGGACGTTTTGATCCTTCTCTAAATGTATTTCAATGGGATGCATTTTATCCAGAATCTGATAATTATTTACAAGCAACACCATGGACTGCTGCTGAAAATGGACCCGAATCTGTATTCAAAACAGGAGTAGCTTTAAATAATAGTATATCTTTAGCAGGAGGTACAGACAGAAGTGCATTTAGAGTTAGTTATACTCAATTTGAGCAAGAAGGTATTTTACCTAATAGTGAAATAGACCGAAACACTCTTGATTTCAATGGTAAACACGATTTTACTGATAAATTTACAGTAGGAGTTAAAGCCACTTACACCAAAACCAACGGTAAAGGTAGGTATGGGACAGGATACAGTTCTTTAAATATCATGCAAAGCTTTAGACAATGGAATCAAGCTAACGTTGATTTTCAAAAACAGAAACAGGCATATTTTGCAACTGGTAGGAATATAACCTGGAACTATGCCAATGGTGCAGAAGGAGATTTATCACCTCTTTATACCGATAACCCTTACTGGACTCTTCACGAAAATTATCAAAGTGATGAAAGGGATAGACTCTTTGGTAATGTTAATTTAAATTACGAATTCAATGATTGGCTTAGTGCAACAGCAAGAGCATCCATAGATACTTATTCCGACCTTCGTGAAGAAAGAAGGAATGTTGGAAGTGTTGGAGTACCTTTTTATAATCGATATGATGGTGACTACAGGGAGATGAACTATGATTTCTTATTAAATTTTGACAAGGATATTAGTGAAGATTTAGATTTCTCTGGTATTTTAGGTGCTACATCCAGAACAGTTGCAGAACGACAAATGAGGGCCGAAACCAATGGCGGATTAGTAGTTCCAGGTGAATATGCACTTAGGAATTCATTAAATTTACTTACTCCTCCAGATGAATATTCATACAATTTGAAGGCCAATGGTTATTTTGCCAATGTATCTTTTGGATATAAAGACTTCTTATTCCTAGATGCTACAGGTAGGGTAGATCAATCGTCCACTTTGCCAGAGTCAGATAATACTTATTTTTATCCTTCAATATCAACGGGATTTGTCTTTTCAGAATTATTTGATTCTAACTGGTTAACATTTGGTAAATTAAGAGCAAATTTTGCCGAAGTAGGTAATTATGCACCACCACTCACGGTTTATGATGTTTATGATAGTCCTACTACATTTAGCACGCCTTTAAGATCAGTGCAAAGCACTAAAGCTAATCCAAATTTGAAAAATGAAACTCAACGGAGTTATGAGATTGGATTGGAAATGAATTTCTTCAACAGAAGAGCAGGATTTGATATAGCAGCATATAAAACAAATACAATAGATCAAATTGTAGACGCACCAATTACAGCTGCAACCGGATACACAAGGCAATGGATTAATGCAGGGGAATTAGAGAATAAAGGTATTGAAGTTAGTGCTTATGTAAGCCCTATCAGAACAGAAGATTTTGAGTGGAGAACAAGAGTTAACTGGTATACAAACGAAAACACTGTGATTTCATTGAACGGCGACAACGAAAACCTACAACTCGCTGAATTACAAGGTGGTATTACCATAAACGGTACCGTAGGCCAGCCCTATGGTAGTATTTGGGGAACTAACTTTACCTATATAGACGGCGAGAAAGTTATTGATGAAAACACCGGAAGATATGTTGTTGATGGAACGCCTCAACCTATTGGTGATATCAATCCAGACTGGAAAGGTGGTATAAATAACACTTTTAGCTATAAAAACTTATCACTTGGTTTCTTAATAGACATTCAACAAGGAGGAGATGTTTTCTCTCTTGATACATGGTATGGTTATGCTACTGGTGTAACAGAGAATACAGCAGGACTAAATGAACTTGGCAACCCAGTAAGAGATCCTATTGCAGACGGAGGTGGTTTATTGTTTGACGGAGTTAACCCTGATGGCTCCCCAAATGAAACAAGAACATCTATGGAAACATATGCAAATGGTTTAGGATATTCTTATGCTCCTAATGCACTACATGTATATGATGCAAGCTTTGTAAAACTAAGGGAAGCAAGTATTTCTTATTCGTTACCTACAAGATTAATAGAAAAAGCCTCTTTATCTAACGTTACTTTCTCAGCCGTAGGGAGAAACTTATGGATAATTGATAAAAATGTTCCTTACGCTGATCCAGAAGCTGGTTTAAGTTCAGGAAACGTTCAAGGATACCAATCCGGTGCCTACCCCTCTGTAAGGGAATATGGTGTTAACGTTAAAATACAATTTTAAAAAAAAACACGATGAAAAAATTAATTTTATTAATAATAATAGCTGTTTTGGCTACTGCTTGTTCAGACGATTTGTCTAACATTAATCAGGATAATAAAAATCCTGATAAGGTACCTTCAGAAACTTTGTTTGCCAATGCAACAAAGAATTTAGTAGACCAAATGGTCAATACCAATGTTAACACTAACATATTTAAAATGGTAGCACAATATTGGACAGAAACCACCTATACCGATGAGGCAAACTTTAATTTAAACGAAAGAAATATTACCGGTGAACATTGGACAATTTTATACAGCGATGTAATCAAAGATTTAGAAGAATCCAGAAGGCTTATCGATGTTAATGAAGAAGAATTATTAGTAGACTTCACGGTAGAAGAATTGGACAACCAAAGAGCAGCGTTAATTGTACTTAAAGTATACACATACCACGTTTTGGTTGATACCTTTGGAGATATTCCTTATACCGAAGCAATGGATATTGAAAATACTACTCCTGCATATGATGATGACAAGGTAATTTATGATGAGATTTCTACACAGCTAGATACAGCTATAGCTCTTATGGACGTAAATTCCAACGGTTTTGACGGTGGTTCTGATCTCTTATATGATGGCAACACCTCTAGTTGGATGAAGTTTGCAAATTCTTTAAAATTAAGACTAGCTTTAAGATATGCAGAAATTGATGATGAAATGGCTAGTAAAATGGCACAAGAAGCAGTAGAAGCTGGAGTATTTACCTCAAGTGATGATAATGCCGATATGCAGTATTTAAATACTGCTCCTAACACAAATCCAATTTGGGAAGATCTAGTTCAATCTGGAAGAACAGATTTCGTTGCAGCCAACACTATAGTTGATGAAATGAATACACTTGATGACCCAAGAAGAGATGATTACTTTGCACCTAACCAAGATGACCCGGATACTG
The DNA here is from genome assembly GCA_017795085.1 of Salegentibacter sp. GTDB lineage: Bacteria > Bacteroidota > Bacteroidia > Flavobacteriales > Flavobacteriaceae > Salegentibacter. The sequence goes on along the minus strand of CP051246.1, from coordinate 4,604,191 downwards.
AAGAAGTAGAGTATATCGGCGGTGTTTATGGGGCAAATGGAAATACTCATAGTAACAGCACAATTTATAGCTCTTTGCTAGAAAACCCTGCTTTAGAAGGAGTGATTATGGATTACTCCGAAGTAGAGTTCTTAATCGCTGAAGGGATTGAAAGAGGTTATTTAACCGGTGATGCCGAAGAGCACTACAATAACGCTATCACTGCTTCAATTTTATACTGGGAAGGAACTTCAGAAGAAGCCGATGAATATCTTTCTCAAAATAACGTAGCTTATTCTACTGCTGCAGATAGTTGGGAAGAAAAAATTGGAATGCAAAAATGGATTTCTCTATATAACAGAGGATTTGAAGCTTGGTCAAGCTACAGAAAACTAGGATATCCTATTCTTCCAAATGCAGAACTTACTGACAATCCAGTACCTACAAGGTTTACTTATCCAAGAACCGAAGCAAGTAACAATAGCGCAAGCTATAATGCTGCAAGTGATGCTATTGGAGGAGACGAACAACAATCTAAGATTTTCTGGGATATAGACTAATTAAATTAACCACTTATATTATTAAAACCACCCCTAACCGGGTGGTTTTTTATTTACCATAATTCAAAGAATAAACTTAGCTTTGTCCTATGGAAAACAGTACAACGATTTTTGGAATACGCGCAGTAATCGAGGCTATTCAAAGCGAAAAATCCTTAGATAAAGTTTATCTTCAAAAAGGGCTTTCGGGTTCCTTAATTAGTGAGCTCCAAAGCTTACTCAAACAGCACCATATAAATGTTTCTTTTGTTCCCCAGGAAAAACTCAGCAAATTAAGCAAAGGGAATCACCAGGGTGTAGTTGCAAAAATTTCACCGATAAAATTTGAAATTTTGGAAGAGAAAATCCCCGAAATTTTAAAACAAAATTCCACTCCTCTATTTCTCTTATTAGATCAAATTAACGATGTAAGAAATTTTGGTGCCATAATTCGAACTGCCGAATGTACAGGGGTAAATGCCATCATTATTCCTGAAAAAGGTGGTGCCCCGCTAAATGCCGATACCGTAAAAACTTCGGCTGGTGGCGTATTTAAGATTCCAATTATTAAAGTGAACCATATAAAAGATGCGGTTTATTTCCTGCAGGCTTCAGGTGTACAAATAGTAGCTGCCACCGAAAAGACCAATCAAACTATTTACGAAGCTGATTTTAAGAAAGCTTCAGCTATCGTGATGGGTAACGAAGCTAAAGGTGTATCGAATTCGGTATTAAAAAGTGTGGATTTTAAAGCTAAATTACCAATGCTTGGTGAAATAGAATCCCTGAATGTTTCAGTAGCCTGCGGAGTATTTTTATATGAAGTAGTAAGGCAGAGAAGCCCCCTAACCCCCTAAGGGGGAATGCGGAGTATAATTAATCTTTCTCTTTTTGGTCAGATTTTTTATAAAAATATTGATAGCTAATTCTTGATTTATCTTCAGAACCTTCCGCTTCATCCGTTTCAAATCGCCTCTCTATAAAATTCCCGTTTTCGTCAAAATGCTTCATAAATTCATCTTCCTCTTCGTTATACCCGGGTTGCTGCCATTCATATTTTGGGGTTTTAGCGATATTCCTTTTATAAATTAAGGAAAGTATAAATCCGGTTAACAATCCTGAAAGATGCCCTTCCCAGGAAATTCCGGGTTCAATGGGAACTACATACCAAAGCATTCCCCCGTAAAGAAAAACCACAATTAAAGAAAGGGCAATCAGACGATAATATTTGGAAAAAACACCTTTAAAAAAGAGAAAAGAAGCCAGCATATAAATTATTCCACTCGCACCAATATGGTTAGATGGTCTTCCGATAAGCCAGGTAAGCAAGCCGGTAAATAACAGTCCCCACAGTAATATCTTCCAACTGATGTTATGGTAAAAATAAAATAAGGCCATGGTTAACACCACCAGCGGAACACTGTTATTCGCCAGATGTTTTATATCCCCATGGATAAAAGGTGAAAACAAAATACCGCGTAAACCAATTATTTCCCTGGGCCGAACGCCGAACTCGTTAAAATCAAATCCAAACCTGATTTCAAACCAAAATACCAGCCAAATGGCTAAAAGAAAAAATACAGGATAACCAATTACTCCGGTACTAAAAACAAATGTTTGATCTCTTTTCAACGTAGTTAATTTTGAAAGTAGTTACTCCTTTAACAAACCTCTTCAAAGGCAATCACCTACAGCATTTAAAAAACAAATAAATTATCGAAATCCTGAAAGATTTTTAAATCTCACTTAGTAAGTAATATTACAAAAAAGCATCCAGTTTTATCAAAAATGATAAATTGTCAGAACCGAAACTAACATTATTTCAAGCAAATGAAGATATTCTCCCTTTGGAAGCTAGGGGGCTTTTGGGGCAATCATTTTTTATTAATTTTGCTAAATGAACGAGCCATTAGCAGAACGATTACGACCAAAAACCCTTGAAGATTATTTAAGTCAGTCACATCTTGTGGGGCCAAAAGGAGCCTTACGGCAACAGATAAAATCGGGTACCATCCCTTCCCTTATTTTATGGGGACCACCCGGGGTGGGCAAAACCACTTTAGCCAATATTATTGCCAATGAAACCGACAGGCCTTTTTACACCCTAAGTGCGATTAATAGTGGAGTAAAAGATGTAAGAGAAGTTATTGAAAAAGCCAAAAAAAGCGACGGACTTTTCACTACCCAAAACCCGATTTTGTTTATTGATGAAATTCATCGATTTAGCAAATCGCAGCAGGATTCTTTGCTTGCCGCTGTAGAAAAGGGTTGGGTCACCCTTATTGGTGCAACTACTGAAAACCCTAGCTTTGAAGTGATTTCGGCTTTGCTGTCACGCTGCCAGGTCTATATTCTCAAAGCTTTTGAAAGAGAAGACCTTACTGCCCTACTTCACCGGGCGATGAAAGAAGATAAGACTATTTCAACAAAAAGCGTCAAATTAAAGGAAACCGAAGCTTTATTAAGGCTAAGTGGCGGCGATGCCCGTAAACTTTTAAATATTTTTGAATTACTGGTTAATGCTTCCCCAGCAAATACGGAAATCACCAATGAATTAGTGTTGGGAAAAGTTCAGCAAAATACGGTTTTGTACGACAAAACCGGCGAGCAACATTACGACATTATCTCGGCTTTTATAAAGTCTATTCGCGGCAGCGATCCCAACGCAGCAGTGTATTGGTTAGCCAGAATGATTGAAGGTGGCGAAGATGTAAAATTTATTGCCCGAAGGTTACTTATTTTAGCCAGTGAAGATATTGGCAATGCCAACCCTACAGCACTGGTAATTGCAAATAACACATTCCAGGCCGTAACCACTATCGGTTATCCCGAAGCGCGTATTGTCCTGAGCCAATGCACTACCTATCTGGCAACTTCTTCTAAAAGTAATGCAGCTTATATGGCCATAAATGAAGCACAAAGTTTAGTGAAAAAAACCGGAAATCTGTCAGTACCCCTTAGTATTCGAAATGCACCAACCAAACTGATGAAGGATATTGGCTATGGAAAAGATTATAAATATGCCCACAGTTATGAAAATAACTTCGCACCTGCTGAATTTCTTCCTGATGAAATAGCAAACACTAAGTTATACGACCCGGGAAATAACCAACGGGAAAATGCACAACGAGAATTCCTAAGAAAACGTTGGCAAAAAAAATATAATTACTAAGCTTATTATTCTTTGACCCGGTAAATATTTTTAATGGTTTCGCCTTGTTGCGCATCATAATGCTCAACCACCAAATCGCCGTTTTTAGTAAAATAGGCCATTCCCTGTCGGGTTAAGGAATTATATATAAAACTATTTCCGTTTTGTGATTTTATTAAAACCGCTAAAGGTTCTGAGGAGCCTTTATGCAATAATTGATAGCCCTTTTCAGTTGCCTCAAGGCTATAACTACTACCGTCTTTTTCAAAATCTAAGGCTACAGGACCTCCCACAGCTTCTTCTGAAACATTTACTTCCCCCCCTCTGCTTTCACTGGGTTGCTGTTGATTTTCCGGAGTAGATTTGGCAACTTCCGGTTCTTCTATAGCTTCGGGTTCTTCCTTTTCATCCGATTGCGGTTTAGAAGCCACGGAGGCATCGCCATCATAACTATAGCCCAATTCTTCTACCGACTCAAAAGCATCTCGAAAAGCTTCGTGCCACGCCGTTTTATAATCCTTTTCACGACTATAGCCTTCTTTCGAAGAAAAAACAATATTACCCTGACAATCTTCCAGGTTAATCACAAACTTGGTACTAAATAATCCTGAGTTATTTTCCACATTTAAACTTAAACCACGACAAGCATCATTTTTTAAATCTTCAGGCCTTGAGTCCTTCTTCATCAATGTTTCAAAACCTTCCTTTTCAAAAAGAAACTTCGCCAAAGCGTTTAACTGATATTGATTTTCTTCTTTTGAAAATTCAAATTTTTCCGGGACAATCACGTATTTGTAATTGTTTAAATGCTGGGCTTTCAGGTTAGAAACCCCTAAAATGAGTATAAAAAATATTAAATATCGCATGTTTTTTGAATTTAGTCTTTAAACAACAATTGCATCCCCATCTGAATAGATGCCCCATGGGCTTCGCCCAAATCTGGAAAAGCCAAAAGGTTATTTGCTGCAATATAAAAATTAAATTTGTTAATTCTAGCCGAATACATAAGACCAAGGCTTAGCATGGAAAAATGATCTAAAGTATGAGCCACCCGAAATCGTTGTGTTTCATTGATTTTCCGGTCCCAATAAGAAGTAAATGAATAAATAAGTCCGCGCGGGCGCTTAACTCCAGAAAGATTCATTCCAAGTCGGTTCTTATAACTAACTTTTGTTTCGGTAAGACAATCGCAAGGGGGATAGAATCGTCCAAAGCTATATTCAATTCCCGTATTAAATTTAGCTGGGCGCCAGGTAGTATAGGCCTCTTCTAAAGTCTCATCTTTCAAATTAGCTTCAATTTCTTCAAAAACATTCCAATACGATATGGCCTGGTCATTTTCATCAAGCTCGGGAAACAGCGGTTCAACTTCTTCAGTTTCATATGAGCCGTAATATAAATAATTTTCAACATCCTTACGCTGAAACATCATTCCCAGGTCTAAAACCGAAGCCGTGGCTACAAACCTTTCGCTTAACTGGTAACTCAGTCCAAAATCTGCACCTACACCTATATTTCCGCCAAACATAGAGCCTTTCAACATATGGGTAGCAACATCTTTAGCGCTTATATCAGTTTCCTCCTGGAAACGTTCAAATCCTGAAATATTTAGCCTGAAATTCATATTTTCTACTACATGACGGTAATAATTTGTTCCTTGTTGATTATTATATGTAGTAAACAAACCGGTATTCCCGGTACTTTCTACATTAGCTACCCCTGCGTAGAGCTTTGTACGAACACCAAGGCTAAGTTTATCATTAAAAATATGATTAAGTCCAAGATGATATACCGTCATAATTTCACCGGTAAAAGCAACCTGTGAAAAATCGAAGGTTTGATTCATATAATCGTTATTTCCTTCATTTGCCAAAATAGCAAGATCTTTGGGGAAATAAGAGAACAAATCGAGTTCTTGATAAATACCCGCGGAAAGGTAATTCTTCTGATCAATTTTCCAGCCCAGGGTAATAATCTCCATTTGTTCATTAATCATAAAATGGTCGTAAGAATTCATCTTATGCGTCGCATCGCGAATACGGGCATTAATATCACTACCATCATCTCGAAAAATATCATAAATACTCACTCCGCTAGTTCCGGCCGAAACATGAATTTGAGAAAGAAAAGGCAAACCTATATGCCCGGTTAAATCTACCTGACTTCCCGGATTTAGCATGAGTGCCTGCGGGAGATCATCAACATTATAAAGCAGGGGTTGGTGTTGCCCATAAGCCAGATGAAAAATTCCTAAAAAACATAGCCAAAAGTAAGTTCGCATATTTAAAAATCAAGCATAAAAAAACCTTTTGAAGCAAAATCCAGCTCTCCCGAAAAGTTGTTTTGATCTACTCTCGCCCCCCCTAATTCTACAACCATATAAAATGAATTTCGAACCTCTTCAATACGGTCTTCTTCTATCAATTCAATGTGTTCGGTTTCTTCAGGATTGGTTTTACTTCCAGCGGGAATATCATATTCTATCCGAAGTTGTTCATGTCCGGAAATAGATAAAAATTTTATGGTTTTATAAAAAGGCTGCTCAAAAGTATTGACATGCCTAAACTTAAATTCTACTGATGTAAGGCTATTTTGAATATATTCATCATCTAAAAACTCCAGCCTTATCGTATCTCGTAATCGTGTCCTAGGTTTTCCGGTTTCCGGGTTTAGAAAATAGTATTCATTTACTTTATACATAAGCAAATTAAGCTGAATGTTGGGGCTTAGGGAGATATCCTCGGCTTGTTCGAAGTCTACGTCTTTCACACAACCTGAAAATAAACCGCTTAGCAGGCATACCCCAAAAACATAACTAAACATTCTGAACCACATAATTTTGTGTTATTTGTATAAAGTTCCCCACCAAACCACCTAAATTAACAAAAGATTATTGCTATAAGTAAGACTGAAGCTCATTTAACGTTTCAATACGCATAACATCTATCTTTTCTTTTTTCCCATAATAATCAAAAAAAATGTGATGCATTCCAAAATCACGCGCACCATACACATCGGCTTCAAGATTATCGCCAATCATCAAACTATTTGCTGGATTTGCAGCAGATTTTTGAAGGGCGGTCTCAAATATTAACCGATTGGGTTTCTTCACCCCGGCTTCTTCTGAAGTGGTCACGGTTTTAAAAAAATTGCTTATTCCTGCATTTCTTAATTTTTTATACTGCACTTCTTCAAAGCCGTTGGTAATAATATGAAGGACATATTTATTCTGAAGATATGTCAACAACTCCTTACTCCCGGCAAGCAAAAAATTATTATCAGGCAAAAAATCAATATAGTCTTCAGACATAGCATTTATTATATTTTCCCCAGCACTTATCTTAAGCATATCAAAACTATCCTTTAAACGGCCAAATCTAAGCTTCTCTTTAGAAACCTTATCCTCTTGATAAGATTTCCAATACCCTAAATTTATAGGAATATAAGCTTCGAGAAAATCTTCAACCGAGATACTTATTTCGTGTTTTTGAAACACTGCTTTAAAAGCAAGGGCTGAATTTTTATCAAAATCCCAAAGTGTATGATCCAGGTCAAAATAGATATGTTGAATGTTATTGAATACCATGAATTTGTTTCAAAAGTGAATAATAGAGCGCTTTATTTGAATATTCAGAAAAATCATCATTCTTAAAAACTGCCTTAAAAGTTCCTCCGGTATTTTTTACCTCTTGCAGCATTTTCCCTATCTGATTTTTCAGTTTTTCAGGCGAAACATCACTAAAAATATTTGAATTAAAAGCATACGGATGCACCACTAAAGGCGTGGTAATTTCTGTATTGATATCATAAAACAAAAAGGGACTACAGGTACCGGCCCTAAAACCCGGCGTTTGGGAATAGCCCATGGAATAATCATTAAAAATTTCAAGTTCGCACAGGTTATTGTAATAATCGGGCAATTTCAGATTGTATTTAAAGTTCATCCCTGCCTGGAGAGGCGAATGGACAATTTCTTCCATCTTTCTTTTCTCCTGCCGTAATACCTTAATATTATCTACTGCGTAATATCCAAAAATAGACCCTACTTGTGTATAATCTGCCACCGATTTTATCACCACCCGGTGTGGCATCCGGTTGGGGTTTATATTTCGGTCGTGTACTGAAAAATTGCTTAATTGAAAAAGAAACAGCAAATCTATTCTATGTTTTTTTATCAGTTCTATAAGTTCTTCATACACATGAAAAGGATCTTTTTTCAAATGTAAAACCACCTGCAACCTATCTAAAATTTTACTAAACTGAAGTCGGAAAACATCCAAAAACCCACCTCCCAAACTTCGTACAAAGCCTTTATTTTTATAATTAAAAGCATACTCAACTGTTATAATACTTTGTACTGAAAATTTACGTGAATTCAAATCCAAATTTGAAAAACGCGCTTCCAAAACCTGCTTAAAATTTAATGCCCAAATATCAATGACGGGACTTTCCAAAAAGCCTTCCTGTCCCGCTAAACTTTCTGAAGCCGGAAAACGCCCCTGTTCATCTTTTACGTGAGGTTGATATTCTTCGTACCGGCTAAGTAAATAAAAAGAAGCTGCAAAAATATCAAAAGGCAATGCACTACTTTCGGTGGCTGGAAAAAAGCAAAACGTCCCTCCCCAGGGTTGTACCTTAATCTCAACTTCAGAAAGCCCCTGTTCCTGTAGAAGCCCATTATTCTGAATAAAAAGTTCGTTCCCCAATGCTTGTTTCCCGTAAGATAATTTAAGGCCGTCGTGAGCGATAAATTCTTCAATTTTAGAAGTGAAACGCACGGGAATTCCCAACATATTAGTACAAATATGCTTAAAAATATAGATGATTCGCGGGGTAATCTTTTGAGTATAAATCAGCAGCATATCGAGAAACTAAGGTTCAAGGTTTAAAGTAAGTACATTTGCCATTTTTGAGCTTACCTGATTAGTGTTGACTTTTTTCAACACTATATTTTAAAGCACACCTTCATCGGCAAAGCTAAAATAGGAGTTTTCAGTCACAATTACGTGATCCAGTACTTTAATGTCCAGGCTTTGTGCGGCTATTTTGAGTTTTCGGGTAAGTTGTTTATCGGGTTCACTGGCCAGCAAAGTACCCGACGGGTGATTATGAAAATTATGCAAAGCTTTGCATAATAGCCATTATGTAGAGTAAATTATTATGTAGAGTAATCCATTGAACAGCACATTTTTATTGAGTTATATCAAAGATTACTCTACATAATATTATTAGAACTTCTTGAGCCAATCGATTAGATTCTGATTGTTTGCCCAATCAGGTTCTTCTTTGGGGCTTACATCCACATATGCTTTTTCCAGAGCCAATCGCTTCTGTTTAGAGTCGGCCCGTGCATAGATTTCCGTGGTCTGTATGGACACATGTCCCAGAATGTCACGGATATATACAAGATTGACCCCTGCTTGCAGTAAATGCATCGCTTTTGAGTGGCGCAATGAATGGCAACTCATGTTTTTAGGGATTACAGATGGATCTGTTTTCCTTGCGTTTATAACATATTTCCTCAAGATATAGGTGATTCCCGAACGTGTCAGTTTTTCTTTTCTACTATTGGTAAAAAGAGGGTGCAACATTTTTTCGGGACGGTCCATTTGATATTCCCTGATGTAGTTATTCAAGTGGACCGTTTGTGCTTCAATCATCGGAACCAATCGTGCTTTGTCGCCTTTACCAATAATTTTAATTGAGGAAGGACTTCCAAGGTGCAGCATTGATGGCGTAAGGTCAATAATTTCCTGAACTCTCGCACCTGTGTCATACATCAACGACAACAAAGCCAAGTCCCGTCTACCTCTCTTTGTTGTAGTATCCGGTTGTTTCAATAACGATTTGATACCTTCAACCGTAAGATACACCATTGTTTCTTTTGGAAGCTTTTTGGATTTTATGGCAAGTATCTTTTGACACTCGTAAATGACATCTAAATTCTGATACTGTAAGTATCTGTAGAAGGAATGTATGGCAGCCAATCGTAAATTACGCGTGGCAACACTGCAGCCTCGTTTAGATTGTATCCACTCCAAGAACGCAATGACAGTGTTCTTGTCAATATCTTTCAAGGTCAACTTCTCCAGCTTTATTTGCTGCTGGGTCTCCATAAAGTTGAGCAGCAATACAAAAGTGTCCCGGTACGCATTTATGGTGTTTATGGAAGCACCTCTTTCATCTGTAAGGTACCTTGATAAAAAATCAGAGATATACCTAGAAAAATCAGTCGGTTTCATAGCAGCTGAATTTTGGGAAGACATCAATACAGCTTCTGTCCATATCATTGATAAGGTCTGGGAATATAGAAGCTGTAAGTCTTACGTAGTGATTGGTTGACTCAATGGACTGATGACCAAGATAATTGGACAGTATAGGCAGTGATACGTATAGATCCATTCCTGTATCTGCCATCTTTCCCAGAGACCTGACTGCAAATGTATGTCTAAGAAAATCCAAACGTTTGGATTTTACCTGTTATCCAAACAAAAATAAAATCCAAACCTTTAAGTATAATCACCTGATTTAAAGGCTATACAATTAATAAAGGTTTGGATAAATTCACTTCTTTTGTATTTCATTTACTCCACAAAATGAGGAGAGCTTACTTAAATTAGACTTCCATTTCTTTGATATCTCTTTTTTGCCTTCATCTTCTAAAGTTGCCAGAGCTTTGGCTTCTTGCTCGGTGGTAATGTCCAAATACGCCATCGTTGTTTGAATATTAGCGTGCCCGAGTAAGAAAGAAATTTGTACGATATTCATGCCATCTTCCAACCAATGTGACGCTTTTGCATGACGAATCTGATGAGCATGTAATTTAAGCGGTACTTCATCACAAATAGCATGGGCACATAGGGCGTACTTTTTTAATTGCTTGTCTACAGCTACTTGGCTCATCTTGCCTTTGACACCTGTATTTCTGGAATAAAACAAGTACGAATCAGGATATTTCACAGCGTGAAATTCATCCAGGTATTTCTTTAAATGTTCGACCGCTCTTGGTAAAAGATAAAGGGTCCGGATTTTATTTCCTTTTCCAATAACTGTTACATAAGGCTTAATGGTCTCCAAATGCAAATATTTAAGTTTTATTGATAATATTTCGTCTATTCTTACCGCTGTGTTGTAGAGCACAATAAGGAATACCAGGTCCCTTCGGCCCGTCTTTGTAGAAATATCTGGAACGCTCATTAAGGCTTGAACCGCTTTCTTGCTCATGCCATTTACTTTTTTTCTAATCGTCTTTTGGCGAAGGATTTGAGCAGCCTCTAATGATAAATGCAAGAAGGAGATCTCCTTACTACCGAGGTATTTCAAGAATGCTCTTAATGATGCCAACCGATTATTACAGGTTTCAGGGCTGTTATCTCTGTGGTTTTTCAACCATAAAATCCACTGTTCTATGTAATCCCGAGCGAAGTATTTAGAGCAGAAGTCTGAAGGCTTCACTTTCTTCTCTACTTCCAAGAAATTAATGAATAAAGATAGTGTCTGGGAATAGGATTTTATCGTATGTGAACTATTTGATTTAAAGGTTAGCGTATACTCCTTTAGCCAGCTGTGGATGTAATAGGCAATCACATGAGCCTCTTGGTTTGATTTTTTCATTTTGAATCTGGAATTATGTTGTTAAAGGAGTCATTGGTTTTGTCTTGTATCACATCAGAAAGCCCCGGGGTCAGTGAATAGTAATATTTAGTGCTCTCTAAAACGCTATGTCCCATGCTTTTGCTCAAGTACAGGAATTTTGAATGAAACTCCATACCTTCTCCTATCCAACGATTAATATTTTCTGTTGCATAGTGATGCCGAAGCTGATATGCTGTGGCGTAAGCGGTATTTTTTTTGTCCCATAATTCTCTGAAATTCACCTGAACCCAGCTACGTTTATGGCATTTATTTTTACGGGCTGAAAAAAAATAAATGCGGTTGGTGTAGATTTGGCTGATAGCTTTGTCGAACGCTCTCATAAGTTCGAGCATGCTATCATGGAGAACTACAAAGTGCTGGTCATAACCTTTAGAATACCGAATATTTAGTACACCATCCTTAAGATCCACATCTTCTACTTTTAGCAACCTGGCTTCAGTGGTTCTAATTCCGCTGCTATATAATAAACGGAAGAATACCGGAATGGTGACTTTTCTAGCCCGCTGCTCCTCAGTCCGGGTTCCGGTAATAGTATCACAGGCCTTGAAGAATTCTAATAGTTCTTTGTTTGTGAAAGCATGAGGAATATAGGTTCTTGGCGTTCTATATGGTAGTTCTGGCACCACAATATCTATTTTATCTCGACTCTTAAGATACTTGAGAAAACTGATGACGGGATAAATACGTGACCTGCAAGAGTTGTTTTTTTCCGTGTCACGTTTGCTGCACCATGTATCAACCATTTCTTGAGAGAGGACTTGAGCATGTGGGTACGTTTTCAAACAATACCTGTCAAAGATAAGTAGGGTCGCCCCGTAAGACGATTCATTCCAATAATCGGATGCTCTTCGATAAAAAATATATTCTTCGATAAGTGGACCTGCTGGGGATTGATATTTACTCATAACAACACCTCCTTCTGAATTGGAAAATTCTCAATACTTAGTGAACATTCTTTCAAATGTAAAAAATCGGCACTCAGATATGGATGTAGAGAAGCGGGTGATTGGTGCCCCATGGTCTGACTGATAACTGGCTGTGAAATCCCATTTTCTAGCAATGAGATTGCCATATGGTGTCGAAAGAGATGAAAACCTTTTCTGTCTCCGGGATTTGTTCTAATGTTTCCTGCTTTCATGATTTGCATGGAAATACTATACAGGCTTCCACTCTGTAGTTTTATAAATGGATGAACTTGGGTTAGAAAAACATTCTGACATTTCGTCTCTGGCCTTTCGTTTATAAGATATTCATAGATTGCATTACCAACTATTGCCCTGAGCGGTAAAGTGAGAGGAACTTCTGTTTTCTGTTGCCTTATATGAATAAGGTCGCTATTCCAATCAATATCGGATAGTACTAACCCTGCAATATCACAGGAGCGTAAACCAGTATAAAAAGCAAGTAAACCGATAGCTTTATCACGCAAACTAAGGGATGAATTCATGCCGGTTAATACCGTCTTGATTTTAGAAGTTTCTTCTTTGGTAAGGTATTGTATGTTTTTTCTTCTTTCACGAAGGGCCGGTAGGTAAGACAAAACTGTAGCACAAATATTGTTTGGGAAATAAGGGATACAGGCTTTGATCACGGCTGCAATATTCTTTTTATAGGAACAGCCTCTGCGTAGCTTACCATTTTGATAGAAGGTGTCCAACACCGCTTTTTCCGTGATAGCTATCAGTGAAAAAATATTATCCTCCTGCAATGACAATAGAAAGCTTGTCGCATTATGTGATTCAGTATAAATAGTATCTTCCTTTTTACCTTTCTTTCTTTCCACACTACAATAGGTCGTGATCACAGCTTTAAATTCCTCAGACAAAAGATCATAAGCCGTTTTCTTGAATATTGGGCTTTTATACGATCTATCAGGATAGATATTTTCTAAGTCAAACCTTGCAATAGCACCAATAATTCCTCGTTTTTCTTGAAGAACAGAAATAGACTTGGTTCTTTTTGTATGAAATAGGTAGACATCGGTGTAGGAGTTCCACTTTTCAGATTTTGCTTTGGAAAGAATACATTTTATCTCCCTTTTAAAACATCCAATATAATTTCGAGAGTATTGGTTTTCTTCTAGAAATGTAATGAGTAGGGGATACTTTTCCCGTAAATTTTGTACATCCATAATTGTTTTTACTTCTTTTAGTGAAGCATACAATTTAGATTAAAAATCCACACCTATATTTATTTTGTTGGCTAAAAATCAAGTAATTACACTTAAAGGTTTGGATTTTATTTTTGTTTGGATAACTAAGATCATGGATCCGGGGGCCTTGTCCTGTGCCCAGATATGGTATCCCTGCAAGCTCTAAACATTTTCTGAACCAACTACGTATCCTATGAAAAGCACTAATCCAGTTCTTTAAATATAATATTTTATTTTCAATTATCTCATAATGATGATATTGTGGTGTTGAAATGTTGATAATCCTATCGGAATTATCAACATTTCAATGCCTTTAAATAACTTGCTCCGCATCCTATATGTGATCAACCCGTATTGGTCGTCACCAGCATCTGTATGATTATAAGTTATAATAAACCCGTCCACTTGCTATAAAAATGTGATTCCAATACCTTGGATCACCTACGGTGTTTTGTGGTACGAGCTTTTAATACTTCTTTGTGAGCTTTGTTATTAGTTATTTCTTTATTCTATGACCCCTATCTCATAAGGAATTTCTGTTTTGATTACTGCCAAAGTCCTGCTCAATAACTTTCGCGCGACCTTGATTATTATTGACTTGACGTTCTTCCCCAAATGCCGGCGGTAATACGCCTGCATTATAGGATCCGTTCTGATGGCCTGCCAGGAGGCCTCTATAAAATAGCTCCGCATCAATCGATGGGCGCGCATTGTAATGCCTGTGCTCTTTTGGTTGTCGCCACTTTGGTGTATGCTCGGTGCCAACCCGACATAGCCCGCCAAATGTTTTATATTATTGAAGCGTCGCAAATCACCAAGCTCGCAGATGATGCCGCAGGCAACAATCCCCCCGATGCCCGGAACACTTCTTAAAAGATAGTAGTCTTTCTTGTAATTCTTGCGGCAATAGGCACGCATTTTTGATGAGACATCACGCAGCTCCTGGTCTATGAACCTGAAGCTTCGCATTCTGCTATCCAGTGTCTCACGTGCCGGAGGATATTTAAAAATTACCCCGTCAACCCAATCACGGAACTTATGGCTCCAATGGTCGTTGTCGAATTCATCGGGAATGGCAATGCCAAAGTACAGCAACTGCATCTTTATAAAGCTCTTTACGCGCCTGTAGTCCTTGACCAAATCGTTCCTTCTCCTGAAAAGGCTGCGCAATTGCTCCCGCTCCACATCGGGAACGTGAATACCGTCAAGCCAGCCATCTTTAAGCTCCCTGCTTATCAACTGGGCATCTATTTTATCGGTCTTGGTATATTTTTCCTTGCCCTTGCGATGGATATCGGCAGGGTTAACTACAAGGGAATTCCAGCCATATGTTTCAAAGCTACGGTGGGCGTAATACCCACAACAGCCTGCCTCATAGGCCGTAGTAATCTCGTGTTCGGGAAAATGTTTGGCTACATACTCATATAGTACTTCAGGCTTCGGGGGCATAGCAAAGGATTTGCCGCCGAATAGATCGGTGGCGCAATGAACTTTCCAGCTCCGCTTGTGAATGTCGATGCCAATGTATAACTTTGGTTGGGCAGTGGGTTCTAATTTCATATCTTATTGTTTTGGTGAACTTTAAAGATACGAGACTCGCTGCTTTTTCATAGATGCTCCTTGTTTACATTTATTGCCTTCAAGATTACAAAAGAAGTAACATGGTCTTATAGATGGAAGTCGGTTTCTGTACTCTAAATAGTCGCTACAGGCCTGTACCAAAGATTCTGCAATTGGAATGATACGTTGTTTTCCGTTTTTAGAGTCATTTACCCGGATATACTTATTCTCGAGATTGATGTCGTCATCCTTCAGGTCAAGTGCTTCACCAATACGTATTCCTGTAGCATACAACACCCGCACAAGAACTGGCATACAAAATAAGTTTGTATTATGGTTCCTGACCCTTAACCTTAATTCATCGCAAGCTTTAAGCAGTGCATCTATTTCTTCTTTAGTGTAGATGTAGGGAACAAAATTATTTTTAGGACAAGACGAAAGCTTGGGAATATAAGAAGCAATGCCCATATCATTCATATATGAAGAGAGCTTGGCCAGCATCAGAACCCTATGGTAGTGGTATTCTTTGGATTCATTCTGTCGCCTTTTTGCAACTAAGTCCGCAAAGGGTTTTGTAATGCCTTTTGAAGACTGGTTGGTTGTTATTGCCAGTTCATCTATTCTTGATAATGCAAAGGTTTCAGTAACATATCTAAAGCCTAAATTTCGTTTGAGTTGTATGAACTGCTTTATGTGCTGCCCATAAATACTGTGGTAATTCTTAGCCATAGAATTTACCTCCTCCCTGCGTATAAAAGTCAGTACTCACTGGTGGCACATCGAGCATGCATTGTTGCATGGATCTCAGATCTATCCTGAGATAATATGTTGTGGAATTAGTGTCCTGATGACCCAGCACTTCTGATATTACGGGAAGTGCTGTGCTTTTTTCCAACAAACGCAGTCCCAGACTATGGCGCAGGGCATGTGGACCAAAGCGTCTGTCCTTGGTATCAATACCGGCCTTTCTCATAGCTCGCTGTACAACATGAGTAACAACATTACTTGTTGTAAATCTGCTGTAAGGTGGGCGTGCTGTAAGTAAAATGTAAGGCTCATCAGATTCTGGCCTGCCATGTTTTAGATAGTCGATAATAGCATTTCCTACATCTGGAAGTAGCGGTAACACCAACTGTTTACCTGTCTTGTATTGTGGTATTACAATCGTATTGTTTTCCCAGTTCAGGTGTTCAAACTTAAGCCGAGAGATGTCAGAAGCTCGGAGTCCAAGTCTTGCTGCTATTAGGATGATAACGTAATTGCGTTTTCCTGTGGAACTGGCCCTATCTCCAGAAGCGATCAAATGCTTAACTTCTTCTTTAGTGTAATTGGAAGGAAGTTTTGGTTGCTGTACTATTTTATGACGGGGAATCTTTTCAGAATAATCTATATCTAGATAATTTTCTTCAAAAAGATACTTTATGAAGCCACGCAATGTCGTAATGGTAATTATAACAACCGTTTTCTTGGAAGCGTCGTACTGATTGATGAAATGTAGCAATAGTACCAAGTCAATATCTGCTATTCTGGAAATGCCCTGCTTCTCACAATACATCATGAATTCGTAAAGATGACGCTGGTAATTGTGATAGGTAGTTCTGGAAGGGTTTGATTGTTTCTTATGATGTAAAAACTTCACAATGGCCTTGCCTATATGACCTTTAAATTCCAATGGATACCTTGACGGTCGCGCCGGAACATTAATCTTCTTCGTCTTAGAAAATTCAGTCAGCATCTTAATGCCGTTGTAAGTAACACTCTGATTTCTTGTTAAATCTTGCTTGGCCTTATCACCAAACTTATTGGATAAATACTTCTTCCCAACGTTTTCATCATAAGTTTCAATACCATTGGCAAACATGAACTCTCTAAGTTGCCTCCAAATTCTTCTGTACATACCTGAGGTCTTTAAAGCATAGCCAAGTTCTTGTTCAAGATAATTGCCAGCATTGTTTGTTAGCTCATTGAACGCTGTAATTTGTTTGATCATAATCATTAAATTTTATGTGAATATTATTCACAAAATAAAATGATCGATGTGTAAACTAATACTGTTATGTAAAGTGGATGATTAACAAAACATTGAATAGCATTGATTTATCTAAAAAACTTTACATAATAATTTACTCTACATAATGGACGAGAATAATAGCCGTGGCCCCTAATTCCAACGCTTTTTTAAGCGTTAATCGGACATCTACCAGGGTTCCGGTAATACCGCCTTTACTTAACTGAAGCTGATCTATGATTTTATTGGAATTATTAAGGTAAATAATCCAAAACTCTTCGTGTGGAAGTTCACCAATAATGGGTTGCATCACTTCAAAAACACTTCTACTGGAACTGATTTTCTTCTTTTCAACCGCTTCTTCAAGCCTACGCCTGCGTCCTAATTCCAGTGCCGCAATAATAGAAACTGCTTTGGCCTGCCCAATTCCCTTAAATTTACAAAGTTGTGTTACGGAAAGCTTTCCTAATTGATTTAGATTGTTTTTATAGACAGCCAGAATTCGTTTACCCAGTTGCACTGCACTTTCATTACGGCTCCCCGAACCAATGAGAATAGCAATAAGTTCGGCATCACTTAAACTGAGTTTGCCTTTGCGTAGCAATTTTTCCCGGGGACGATCATCTTCGGCCCAGCTTTTAATACCAAAACTTTTTTATGGTTCTTTTGCCATTATTTAAATATAAAAATTAAAGGCAAGAAGAGGGAACGGCTTCTGTAAATTTTCTTAGTTTACAACAGGTTATGGAAATCATTGGGGGAAATCCCTCCAAAATCACCACTACTCATTAATAATAAAACTGTGTTTTTAAAAGATTTGCTTTCCAGAAACCCCTTAAAAGCTACTGAATTTTTAAAAATTTCTAGATTATCACTGCCAAATGCCCTGCGGATTTCTTCTTCAGAAATTGCCTCAAGGCCTTTTTGCGCCACAGCTTCCGGGCTATAGAAAACCACTGCTTCATCTGCAGCATTTAAAGCACTCTTATAATTTTTTAAAAATGAACTATTTAAACTACTATAGGTATGCAATTCCAAACAAGCCAATAGTTTTTTATCGGGATATAACTCTTTAACAGCATTTACGCTGGCTGTCACTTTTGAAGGACTATGGGCAAAATCCCTGAAAATAACATTTCCGTCTTTATCTTTTATTTTTTCCAGGCGGTGTGAAGCTCCTTCAAATTCAATAATAGCTTCATAAAAATCGTCTTCATCAATTCCCATATGCTGGCAAATCCACTTTGCACCGGCGAGATTGGCCATATTGTGTTTTCCGAAAATTTCCAGTGGCATTTCCCCTTCAGGGGTATCTAATACAAAAGCCCCATCTTCAACATGATATTCCGGTGTATGGTAAGGATGCTTTCTAATTGGATTTTCGGTTTCTTCTACAAGTTTAGCAAGGGTTTTATCTTCTTCGTTATAGACTAAAATGCCGCCATTTACTATAGAATCTATAAAAAGCTGAAATTGTTCTGTATAATTTTCAAAAGAAGGGAACACATTTATATGATCCCAGGCAATTCCACTCAAAAGTGCAATATTGGGCTGGTATAAATGGAATTTAGGACGAAGGTCTATAGCCGAGGCAGGATATTCATCGCCTTCAATTAATATAAAATCGTTTTCTTCGGAAAGTCTTACGCTTTGCTCAAAACCTTTTACCGGGGCACCCAAGGCATAATCTATTGATTTTCCATGATAATCCATCACATGTAAAATCATAGCCGTAATGCTGGTTTTTCCATGACTCCCTCCAATAACAACCCGAGTTTTCTTTTTTGAAAGTTCAAACAAAAATTCAGGATAAGAATAAATTTTCAAACCAATTTCCCGGGCTTTCAACAATTCGGGGTTATCTTTTTTGGCATGCATTCCTACAATTACCGCATCTAAATCTGAAGATATCTTATCAGGAAACCATCCTGCGCTTTCAGGAAGCAAACCGGCTTTTTCAAGGTTTTGACGCGAATTACCATAAATAGCATCATCACTTCCCGAAACTCTATATTCTTTTTCTAAAAGAGCAATTGCCAAACTATGCATTAAGCTACCGCCAATAGCGATAAAGTGTAACTTCATCTATATACAAATTTTCCAGCCATTATTTTTATTGCTTTTACAAATAAATAAAGGCGTATGTTTATTAAATGCCCAATTTCTCCCGTCCCAATGTCGGGATTGTGGGTTACTAGCTTTTATAAAAACTGAATTGGCGCAAATATACTTATTTACGGGGAAGAAAAACCCGGTTATAACTGCAGAATATTCCTTTTTTCCTTTTCTGCTTCGGGGAAACTAACTTTTAAACGTAGGGCTTTATTTATATTTTCCAGAGCTGCCTCTTTGTTATTTCTGGCCCGGTATATTCTTGCCAGGTGGTAGTAGGCAAGGGAAGGCGGCTCCAGGTCTTTGTAATTATGGTTTTTAATATAATCTTGCAATAATTTTGCACCGGTTTGTAGATTGGTTTCATAGCGTGCCGAGAATTCCCCCAGCTCATAACGTAAAAAATTCCTTGAAATTAAATCGGGATTTCTTTTTGCTTCAAGTAAAGCCTTTCTAGCCGCAGCTTTGGCCTGTCTTGTATCTTCTTCTTTTTTAAAAATAAATTCACGTGCTACTTGGGCGTCAATACTATTTATTTTATCCAACTCGTGTACAAATTCTTCAGCGGTTTCACGGCTCCCTCCCACAAGAGTTGGTAATTCCACATATAATTCTACAAGCGCCCTCCTGGGTTCTGCGTAACCCGAATCTAACTCAGCTGCTTTTCGCAGTGATTTTTTGATATCTCCCAACACCAAAGCAGCTTTAAATTTTGAAGCTTTAAGGGCCTGCATTCCCAGGGCCCCTCCATATTTAAAGTGATAAATTGGGCTTTCGGGATAATCTTTAGCTAAGCTTTCATAATAATTTATCGCTTTATCCCATTCTTTTTGGTAGCAGAATAAATCGCCCAAAAGTTCACGGGCACGTTCATCACTTTCATACTCCAAAAGTACGTTTTTTGCTTTTTTAAGCTCCCCTTTTTCAAGATACTCTTCCCCCTCCTCAACGGAAGACTGGGAAAAACCTCCATGCCAAAATCCTAAAAATAATATAAGGAATCCTAAAAATAACTTGTTCATACCAGTTTTATCTTAATTTATTATTGCTCTAATTTAGTCCCGCGTTAATATTAATTCTCCTTATGGTATTTAAAAAATCAACACCAAACTATATTATATGAATCAACAAAAATAATAGTTCTTTATTCAGCTTTTATTTAATTAACTCTCAATCTTAAAAATTATTGGCTCTAATTTAGCCCTGCTTATTTTTATGTTCTGCAATTAACTAAATCAATAACCTCTGGACACCTAAAATCAAAATGTTTTATTTTCCTTCCTAAACCATTTCCCTATTTTATATTTGCCTGCATATGAAACCTCTTATTAAAGTTATTATCCCAGCTTTTAACGAAGAAGAATCAATTGCAAAGGTAATTGCCGAAATTCCCGTTTTTGTTGATGAAGTCGTGGTAACCAACAATAATTCTACCGATGCAACAGCAAAAAATTCTAAAAATGCAGGTGCAACTGTAGTAGATGAAAAGCGCAAAGGTTACGGCTATGCCTGCATAAAAGCCTTAGAATACATTGCAAAACAATCTAAAAAACCAGATATCATTGTTTTTCTGGATGGTGACTACAGTGATTATCCGGAAGAAATGAATAAAATAGTCCAGCCAATTATTGATGAAAATATAGATTTTGTTGTTGGTGCTAGACTAAAAAAATGGCGGGAACAAGAAGCGATGACTTTTCCTCAAATCTTTGGAAACTGGTTGGCCACAACTTTAATGTGGTTATTTTTTCACTCAAAATTTACCGATCTCGGCCCATTTCGAGCGATTAAATATAAAAAATTACTCGAATTAAATATGGAAGACAAAACTTATGGCTGGACGGTAGAAATGCAGCTTAAAGTGCTTAAAAAAGGTTACACCTACCGGGAAGTGCCTGTACATTATAAAAATCGTATTGGCACCTCAAAAGTTTCAGGCACCGTGAAAGGTGCTATCTTTGCAGGAGTTAAAATCCTTACCTGGATCTTTAAATACAGCTTTAAATAATGCAAACCCTTATTCTTCTCATATACGCATTTTTGCTGTTTATCATTTTTCTGTACAGCCTCTCTCAACTACACTTATTGCTTGGATATTTAAAGGCAAAAAAGTCCAAAACCAAAGAAGAAAAATTTGATTTTTACTTTTCTTCGGAAGTTCCAAAAGTCACCGTTCAGCTTCCACTTTACAATGAGTTGTATGTTGTAGAGCGTTTGCTGAAAAATATAGCCCGTTTACATTACCCGAAAGAAAAACTTGAAATCCAGGTGCTAGACGATTCTACAGATGAATCTGTAAAATTGATTGCTCAAACAGTATTAAACCTACAGCAAAAAGGCTTAGATATTCAACATATCCGAAGACAAAACCGTACGGGATTTAAAGCAGGCGCCTTAAAAGAAGGATTAAAGATTGCAAAAGGGGATTTCATCGCTATTTTTGATTCCGATTTTTTGCCAGAACCTGACTGGCTTCAAAAAACCGTTCCGTATTTTAAAAATGAAAAAATTGGCGTGGTACAAACGCGTTGGGGGCATTTAAATCGGGATTACTCCTGGCTTACAAAAATTCAGGCTTTTGCGCTCGATTTTCATTTTATCCTGGAACAAACCGGAAGAAATTTTAATCGTAATTTTATCAATTTTAATGGTACTGCCGGAATTTGGCGTAAATCCTGTATTCTCGATGCTGGTAACTGGAGCGGCGATACCTTAACTGAAGATCTTGACCTCAGCTATCGTGCACAGCTTAAAAACTGGCAATTTAAATACTTGGAAAATGTTTCCACTCCCGCCGAATTACCAATTGCGATAAGCGCAGCTAAATCGCAACAATTTCGCTGGAATAAAGGAGCCGCCGAAAATTTCAGGAAAAATTATCTGAAACTAATGAAGGATAAATCGGTTTCTTTTAGCACAAAATTTCACGGTTTTTTTCATTTACTAAACTCCAGTATGTTTTTGATTGTTCTACTCCTGGCTATCCTCAGTTTACCGGTTCTTTACATAAAAGCAGAAAACCCAGGACTCAACTGGTTTTTTAACCTTTTAGGCATTTTTTTAAGTAGTACAATTATTTTTTTCTTTTGCTATTATACTGTCTGGAGAAAAACACATGGCGGCGGATTTAAAAGTGTTCTTCCATTTTCAGGAATGTTTATTTCATTTTTCAGCATAGTTATGGGATTTTCCCTTCATAATTCTATCGCGGTATTGGAAGGACATTTTGGGAAAAAATCAGCTTTTATACGTACTCCAAAATTTAACCTTGAGGCTTCAAAAACCTGGAAAAAAAATAAATACCTTACTTCTGGTTTTTCTTCTCAATTATTTGCAGAATTTGGGCTTTGGCTATATTTCGGTTTCGGCCTCTTTAGCGCTTTTATACTGAATGATTTTAGCCTGGTTATTTTTCACCTAATGTTATTTGCCGGGTTTGGCTTTGTGATTTTTAAATCACTAAAAGTATAAATATAAAACCCATGATAATCTTATTGAAAAGATTTATAACAATGGTAACTAAATTCGTTTAAGAAATTACTGAAAACTTTATCCATATTAGCAGTAATATTATCATTTGCGATAAAACCCTTTACCAAAAAACCTTCTCTTGGTGCCGACTTAAATTTAGAGGTAGTTTCTATTCTTTCGGTAGTATTTTCTTTAATAATTGATCCTATAACTTTTAACTTCACCTTATATTCTTCTCCATTGCCTATATATTCCTGCTCTCCATAAGAATAAACATTTACATCATTTACATCCTCAGTTAAAATAAGACTATCTACCTGAATTTTAACTTTGGTTTTTTCTTCTGTCAATTTAAAATTCCTTTTACTTAATTTATTTTTAAATATTTTTCTGAATTGATTAATCTTCTCAGTGTCTTCAAAATACTCATCCAAAAAATGGGATTCTTTATCATAATTCTTTACCACATTGGGAGTGAAAACTAAATTAGCTTCTACAGGATTTTCAAATTTTCTGTTTTTCCATCTAAACTCATTGTCTATATTCTGAAAACTAAGTAAGTTGCAAGAGGTTATAAAAAAAATAAGTAAAACAGGAATGATTTTTCTCATTATAGATAGATATTTAAATCCAAATATAATAAAGTTTGAATATAATAAGGTCCCTTTACAGATATCGTAAACATCAAACACTATAACAGACTTTACATTTTTAAAAAACCTATGGATTACTTTAATAAAAACACGCTTGCCACATTTTTTAAAATATCATAAGTTTTCCATACTCCTGGTATTAACCGGTATTGTTTTTTACGGAGCTTTTGCCTACCATCTTGAGCGTAGTGATTTTATAAAACTCATCGGGTTATTCACCGGACTTTTTTTAATCAGTTTTCGCCTAATTCAATTAGAGAAAAATAACTTTTGGTTTCTGGTAGGATTTGCACTTCTCTGCCGACTTATTTTCTTACCGGCCATTCCAAACCTTTCGCAAGATTTCTATCGCTTTATTTGGGACGGGAAATTGATTTTGGAAAATATCAATCCTTATTTATCAACCCCGAATGAGTTCTCGACTGCGTTCGAACTGTCAAAAACCGGATTTAGACGTGTCAATCAGGAATTAGTTTTGGGAATGGGCAGTTTAAGCGCGGGGAACTTTACAAGTTATCCGCCAATAAATCAGCTTCTTTTTGCTATTTCAGCTTTTTTGGGAGGGAAAAATATTTTGGGATCAGTAATTATGATGCGAATTTTTATCATTTTGGCCGATTTCGGTATTCTTTATTTTGGAAAAAAACTGCTAAAAAACCTCAACTTACCTACATACCAAATCTTTTGGTTTTTATTAAACCCATTTGTAATTATTGAACTTACCGGAAATATACATTTCGAAGGCCTAATGCTCTTTTTCTTTGTTTGGGCACTCTATTTACTTCAAAAAAAGAAGTGGTTTTGGAGCGCTGTTCTTTTTGGACTTTCTATATCAATAAAATTATTCCCCCTGATCTTTTTACCCCTACTCCTAAATTTCTTTCGAAGAAATTTCAATCTAAAAAAACTAATAATTTTCTATACCATAACGGGAGTAACATTTTTGCTAACATTTTTGCCGTTTTTATCTTCTGAAGTAATTCAAAACTTTAGCGCAAGCCTGAGCTTGTGGTTTCAGAAATTTGAATTTAATGCCAGTATCTACTATATCATGCGCTGGATAGGGTTTCAAATCAAAGGGTTTAATATGATTGAAACCATAGGAAAAATACTGCCATTCCTAACTTTTTTAATCATTCTAGCCCTGACATTTTTTAGAAAAAATAAAAGTTTAAAAAATTTGCTGGAAACGATGTTATTTGGAATCACAACCTACTTTCTATTAGCTACTACCGTTCACCCCTGGTATATTGCCACCCCACTTTTAATTTCGGTTTTCACCCGATTTCGATATGCTATTTTATGGTCATGTATGGTAATGCTGAGTTATTCGGCTTATATTTTTCCTGAAGTAAAGGAAAATTTATGGCTTATTGCAATAGAATACTTTGCGCTTAGCGGATATCTTCTCTATGAAATTCTTCAAAAAAAAGCTTTTCTGAGCTCCCGGAGATAAAAAAGTGTAACTATATTATCAGTATTTTTATAAAAACCTGCCCCGGGAATACATTAATAATACTCAAAGGGCAGTTTAATTAAAAGATAAAACCAGTATTCTTACATATCTAGTAAATATGCAAATATAAGCGGCGCCACAATAGTTGCATCGCTTTCTATAATGTGTTTTGGGGTATTGATATCAAGCTTTCCCCAGGTAATTTTCTCATTGGGTACTGCACCAGAATAGGACCCATAACTGGTTGTTGAATCTGAAATCTGGCAAAAATAACTCCAAAAAGGTGTATCGGTTCGTTCCATATCCTGATATAACATCGGCACCACACAAATTGGAAAATCCCCGGCAATCCCGCCTCCTATTTGGAAAAATCCAATTCCATTATCAGAGTTTTCGGTATACCAATCGGCAAGAAAGGTCATATATTCAATTCCCGATTTCATAGTACTGGCTTTTAATTCCCCTTTTAGCACATAAGATGCAAATATATTTCCAAGGGTACTATCTTCCCAGCCGGGTACTACCATAGGCAGGTTTTTCTCTGCCGCCGCATACATCCAGGAATCTTTAATATCTATTTCATAATGCTCTTCCAGAGCTCCGGAAAGTAGTAATTTATACAAAAACTCGTGCGGAAAATAACGCTCTTCCTTTGCCTCAGCCTCTTTCCAAATTTCTACAATTTTATGCTGAATTCTTCTAAAGGCCTCTTCTTCGGGAATGCAGGTATCGGTTACGCGGTTTAGGCCTTTTTCTAATAAATCCCACTCTTCTTTTGGGGTAAGATCGCGATAATTCGGAACGCGTTTGTAATGTGAATGCGCTACCAGGTTCATTACATCTTCCTCTAAATTTGCACCCGTACAGGAAATGATATGTACCTTATCTTCACGGATCATTTCAGCAAAGATCTTCCCTAGTTCTGCTGTACTCATAGCGCCAGCCAGCGAAACCAGCATTTTTGATCCAACTTGAAGCTGCTTTTCATAATCTTTGGCAGCATCTACCAAAGCTGCTGCATTAAAGTGCAAATAATATTTTTCTATAAATTGGGAAATTGTTCCTTTATTCATCTTCGTTATTTTCGTAATAATCTAAATATTTGAACTTATAGCTCAACATTTTGTAGTAAAGTTTTGCAGCAAGAAGATCGGAAGATTTTTCATCTTTGTTAGGCCTAAGCTCTACAATGTCAAAACCTACTACATTCTTCTTTTTAAACATCAGTTGTAAAAATTCCAGGGTTTCATACCAAAATAGTCCACCCGGCTCGGGAGTTCCCGTTGATGGCATAATTGAAGGATCAAAAGCATCCAAATCTATCGTGATAAAAACATTTGGCGTCATTTGGCCAATGGCGTCTTCCATCCAATCTTCGTATAAATCGTCAGCAAAATACACCTGGTTTTCGTCCATAAATTCTACTTCAGAAGCATCCATAGAACGAATTCCCACCTGAATAAGGTTGGTAGTTTTACTGGCCTCATGCACCGCGCAGGCGTGGTTACATTTGCTGCCTTCATACTCCGGTCGCAAATCGGCATGGGCATCGAGTTGTACCACGCTCAAATCTTCAAAACTTTCATTAAAAGCTTTAATTGTACCGATGGAAACCGAATGCTCCCCTCCAAAAATAGTTACAAATTTCTCCTGTTTAATATAGTTTTTCACGGTTTTATAAACCGCATCAACCATTTTTTCTGGTGATGAGTTTTCGGTAACCGGGGGAGCAAGGTAAATTCCCTTTTTATAAACCTCACTACGGGTTTCAATATCATAAAGCTCCATATTTTCTGAAGCGTCTAAAAAAGCCTCGGGGCCTTTATCGGCACCTTTTTGCCAGGTGCTGGTCCCATCGTAGGGAACAGGAATCAATACCACTTTCGCATCGTCTATACGCGAGTATTTATCGGGTATTCCGGCATAATTCTTCTTACTCATTTTAATTGGTTTATAGTTTAGTTAGTTCCAGTTAAAAATTATCTATTATTAGTAATAATTTACATTTTTACGTCATGCTGTCCCGAAAGTCCCGATAGCTATGCGGGATCGGAATCGTTTCAGCATCTAATAATATTGAAAATCAACAAAATACAGTTATACCCCGAATCAAGTTTCTCGGGGTGACAATAACGATTATGTTTATAACGGATATTCAATTTACATTTTTATAGCCCAAAATATCGAGCATTTCTTCGTGGTTTTGTTGTTCTCGGAATAATTTGGTGCTTATTCTCCCCTCTTTATCACGGTCGATTAAAATATGCCGGGGTTGTGGAATTAAACAGTGCTGCAAACCGCCAAAACCACCTACGGTCTCCTGGTAAGCGCCTGTATTGAAAAACCCGATATATAGCGGTTTTTCCTTTTTATACTTCGGGAGGTAAATGGCATTTACATTTTGCTCTGAATTATAATAGTCGTCGCTATCACAGGTTAATCCGCCTAGCAAAACCCGCTCATATTCATCGTTCCACCGGTTTACAGGCAGCATTACAAATTTTTTGCTAATCGCCCAGGTATCAGGAAGCGTAGTGATAAATGAAGAATTAATCATATTCCATTTTTCCCGATCATTCTGTTGTTTTTGATAAAGGATTTCATAAATCGCCCCACCGCTTTCGCCTACGGTAAAACTGCCAAATTCAGTAAAAATATTGGGTACGGACACCCCTGCTTCATCACAGGCTGTTTTTATCTGGTTGATAATTTCATCAACCATATAGGCATAATCATATTCAAAATGCAATGAATTTTTTATAGGAAACCCACCACCAATATTTAAACTATTCAGGCTGGGACAAACCTTTTTCAAATCGATATAAACCTTCAAACATTTTAAAAGTTCGTTCCAATAATAGGCTGTATCACGAATACCGGTATTGATAAAAAAATGGAGCATTTTCAAATTCACCTTTTTATTTTCTTTTATCTTCCGGTTGTAAAAAGGGACAATATTTTTATACCCAATCCCCAACCGGGAGGTATAAAACTCGAATTTTGGTTCCTCTTCAGACGCAATCCTTATTCCGATTTCAAAATCGCTGTTTATATTTTCGGTAAGCAGGTCAATTTCTTCATAATTATCAATAATCGGAATACAATTTTGATGTCCGCTATTGATTAGCCTGGCAATGTTTTGAATATATTGATCGCGTTTAAAGCCATTGCAGATCACATAAGTATCGTCTGAAATTTTACCTGCATTTTTTAGGTTTTCAATAATATTGATATCAAAAGCCGAAGAGGTTTCAATATGAATATCATTTTTAAGCGCTTCATTTAAAACGTGTTCAAAATGAGAGCTTTTGGTACAATAGCAATAATGATATTTAGCCTTATAATCGTGCTTTTCTATAGCACTTTTAAACCAGGTTTTAGCGCGATTAATATTGTCTGAAATTTTTGGCAAATAAGTGAATTTTAATGGAGCTCCGTATTTTTTTACAAGCTCCATCAAATCTATCCCGTGAAACTGAAGCTGGTTATCTTCCAGCCTAAATTCTTCCTGCGGAAAATAATAGGTTTGATCTATTAAATCGCTGTATTTAGTGTTCAATGTAGTAGCTTAAAGTTTTATGGTAAAAATTTATCTATAATTTTATTCCGACTAAAAATTTGATTGATAAATTAATGTTAAGATAAAAAGAAAAATATTAAGAATAATACCATATAAAGGCTTTTTCTTTTGAATTTCAGCCTTAGCACAGGCTGTATGTATATTTTTTTCAACGGCTTAAAAAAGTTAAAACAAAAAACCCGGAAATTGGCTTTTACCAAATCCGGGTTCAAATGTATTAAAAAAGAGGATATGATTTTTATTTTTTTAAATCATCCCTAAATTTATGATTTCCTGCTCAGTGAGCTTTCTAAAACGGCCTCGCGGAAGATCTTTTTTGGTGAGTCCGCCAAAAACCACCCGATCCAGTTTTTCAACTTCATAGCCCAAACTTTTAAAAAGGCGTTGCACAATATGGTTTTTCGTACTGTGAATTTCAATCCCAACCTCATTATGCGGACGATTAGGGATAAAACTAATATCCTGTACCAAAACTTTAGCATTGTCTAAATAAACTCCTTTTTTAGCTTTTTCTAAATCTGCATCTGCAAAAGGCTTGGTGAGGTTCACTTGATAAATCTGTCGAATACCGTTTCTTGGGTTTCCCAGTTTTTTTGCAAGCTTTCCATCGTTGGTAAAAAGCAACAAACCGGTAGCCTGAGTGTCAAGTTTTCCAATGGGGTCAAGTTTTGCTTTAGTGGCTTTTGCCATAATATCCATCACGGTAAGCCCGCCTCTTTCGGGATTTCCGGTTACAAAAACACTTTTGGGTTTATTCAACAAAAAATATTCAGGGCGGTCTGGAGTAATACTACGACCGTCAAATTTCACCTCATCGGTTAATTTTACTTTGTAGCCCATTTCGGTAATTACTTCACCGTTTACGCTAACATTTCCTGCCTGAATAAAAATATCGGCATCACGACGGGAACAAATACCGGCATTGGCTATATATTTATTAAGCCGAATTCCTTCAGAAGTATTGGCCGTAGATTGCTTCTTAACCGGAGCATTACCACGGGAATAGGACTTCTTAGATCTGCCGCCGCCCTGCCTTCCACTGGGTTTTCCTTTTGAAGATTTATCGTTCCTGCTCATATCGCAATTTTTTTGCAAAGGTACTTTATTGATTTAGAGTAGCATTCTATTTACCTGAAAGTTTTTCTACCGGCAATTCTCTCAAAAACAGAAAGCTTAATAATCAATCCGATCTTCTTTAGCTTCCCATTTTTGAAAAACCGGCAGGCCTTCTTCCCGCATCATATTGATAAAAGGAATTTTTCGCTCGTTCATTTCTCGGCCAATCTCATCGTAGACAAACTGATCGTCAAAACCAATTTTTGCTGCATCCTGGCGATTTAAAGCGTAATAGACTTTCTCAGGTCTGGCCCAGTAAATTGCGCCCAAACACATAGGGCAGGGTTCGCAGGAAGTATATAAGATACACCCTTCTAATTGAAAGCTTTTTAACTCTTCACAGGCTTTTCTAATAGCTACCACTTCAGCATGTGCCGTAGGATCATTAAAAGAAGTTACATTATTACTGGCTTCAGCAATAATTTCACCATCTTTTACAATTACAGCTCCAAACGGGCCACCATCCCCTTTATCCATTCCTTCTTCAGCCAGTTGAATGGCTCTTTTCAAAAAATAACTATGGTCTTTTTCCATATTTCTTATAAAATGATTAGAAAACCCGGTTTAGCACCTCGTCAATATCAATAAGCAAAATACTAAAAACCCCGGCTACAATGATAAATTTTAAAATATTATGCAGCAGTAAAAACTGCCATTTTACCTTACTGAAATATAAAAAAAGCATAAAGAAAACCAGTAAAATTAGTGACACGTAAAAGTAATAATCCATATAACCGGTGTCAAAACGAGCTATTAATAATAGGATGGGAACCACAGCCAAAATACTTAAAACCGAAAGAAAAAACTTACTAAGTCGCTCCCCATATACAATAGGAATAGTCTGGTAATTTTGCAATAAGTCGCCTTGCATATTTTCCAGATCTTTTACCAATTCCCGCATTACAATCATTAAATATAAAAAGGTAGCATGAATAAAAATTACGGTTTCAAAGTTTTTGTAATACACAAAAACCACAAAAAATGGGGTAATGGTAAGGATAGAAGCTACCAAATTTCCCAAAAAAAGGATTTTTTTTAACCGGTGGGAATACAACCAAATTCCAAAAATATAAATTGAAAAGAAAACCACGGCCCTAAAAGATACGTAACTGGCAAAAAAAATGGCCAGCAAATTCAGGATAAAATACACCGAAAGTTTAGTACGCTGACTTACAAACCGGTCTAACATGGTTTTTTTAGGCCGGTTGATTAGGTCTTTTTCGCTATCGTAAAAATTATTGATAATATAGCCCGAAGCGATTACTGTTGCTGAAGAAAGGATTAAAAAGAAAAGATTATCATCAAATAAAACTTTTCGAAGCGGTAACTCCGGTGCGAGAATAAAAGCCGAAGTGAGGTATTGTGCGAATACCAATACCAGAATATTATAACCGCGTACCGCCGAAAACAAACTAAACATTTTCAGCAATAAACGCTTTTTTGAGAGAGATGCCATGCGGCCGTAGTGTTTAGAAATTGTACACTACCTCAAGTTTATATTCTTTAAGGGCTTTACGGGCTTTTTCAATATCTTCTGTAAATCCAAGAATATAGCCGCCGCCGCCGGAACCACAAAGCTTCAGGTAGTAATCATTGGTATCAATACCCTTTTTCCAAATTTTATGGAACTTTACAGGAATCATGGGTTTAAAATTGTCTAGAACCACATGGGATAAGCTTTTTACGTTTTTAAAAAGCGATTTCACATCCCCTTTAAGGAAATCTTCTACACAAGCATCTGTATGTTTTACAAACTGTTCTTTAAGCATATTTCTAAAACCATCCTGCTTCATATTTTCCATAAAAATACTCACCATCGGGCCGGTTTCACCGGTACTACCACTATCCAGCAAAAATACTGCTCCTTGTCCTTTAGCTGTTTGGGAAGGTATGCCGGCAGGCTCAATATTATCTTTGGAATTAATAAGAATAGGAATACTCAAATAACTGTTAAGCGGGTCAAGCCCTGAAGATTTTCCGTGGAAAAAGGATTCCATTTCTCCAAAGATTTTCTTTAGTTTTAAAAGTTTATCGCGCGTAAGGTTTTCGAGTACGGTAATTTTATCAGTAGCGTATTTATCATAAATAGCCGCGACCAATGCGCCACTACTTCCTACACCGTAACCCTGCGGAATGGTAGAGTCAAAATACATGCCTTTTTCAATATCCGCGTTTAAAGACGCTAAATCGAACCGAACCAAATTGGGGTTTTCACTTTCCAATTTCGCAAGATAATGAGTAAAACTTTGGAGGCTGGCATTCGATTTCTTTGCGGTTTCTGAAGGTTTTTCATCAACCTTTAAAGCCCCATTATAGAAATTATATGGAATTGATAAGCCCTTGGAATCTTTTATAATTCCATATTCTCCAAAAAGGAGGATTTTTGAATAAAATAAAGGTCCTTTCATATGCTAAGGTTTTTATCCTAAAAAGCTATTTGCCATTCAGAAAAACTTACTAAAGCAATTAGTAAATTAAATTCTCAGTTTAGCAAGCCATTTAAAGGTAACAATTCAATTAAGTATTATTCAGTACTTATCCTTTCAGCTCCCGTTCCAACTTCATCGCAAATATACTGCCCTTTTTCACAATAGCCAACTAACTCATCCTTAATGAATTCCAAAACTTGTTCTGAATATTCCTTAGGATAGAGTATATGAACGTTGGCACCGGCATCCAAAGTAAAGCATACCGGTACTTTGGCTTCCTTTCTGTACTGCCAAATTTTATTGATTATTTCCAGGGTATTCGGTTTCATCAGGATAAAATAAGGCGTACTGCTCATCATCATAGCGTGTAGACTTAATGCCTCGTTTTCTACAATTTCAATAAAAGTCTCAAGCTTGCCATTTTCAAAAACGGGCTTCAATCTGTCAAGGTTGGAATTGGCCTGTTGAAAACGCGCCTTGGCAAATGGATGGCCATGCATTAAATTATGGCCTACACTACTACTCACCTGTTTTTGCCCTTTATCAACCAATAAAATGGTATCCTGAAAACTTTTAAAAACCTCATTAATCCCAAAAGGATATTTTACTCCGAAGAAATCGCTACTTCCTGCTATATTTTCATGTAGACCCCATTCAATTATCGGACCTTCGACACTTCTGGAAGCACTGCCCGAGCCTAAGCGTGCTAAAAAAGAAGCTTTTTTAATAAAGTATTCCGAAGAAATTTTCGGATTCATTTCCTTTTCCAATTCCAAAATACACAAAGCCAAAGCACTCATTCCACTGGCCGAAGAAGCAATTCCGCTGCTGTGTGGAAAAGAATTTTCGGTATAAATCTTAAAGTGATAATCTTTTAAAAAGGGTACAAATTCTTCAATCCTCTCAAAAAATTGCTGAATTTTCGGTTTAAAGGCTTTGTTCTTTTCCCCTTCAAAATAAACCTCAAACGAAAAACTTTTATCAATTTTCCTTTTAAACTCCAATCGGGTTTGAGTATGGCAGTTTGATAAAGTAAAACTCACCGAAGCATTTGCCGGAATTTGGTTTTCTCTTTTCCCCCAATATTTCACCAGGGCTATATTGCTGGGTGCCTGCCAGGCTACTTTTCCATTTTCTGGCAATGGCTTAAGTTGTTGCGGAACAAATTCCTTAACCTTCATTTCAAAAATTTTACGCAAAGATAGTTTTTAAGTTTTTCCGCCACTTATTGATTGTTCAAATAAATTTCTATTTTAGTAGGGAAAACCAATTCAGGATGACCAGAAAACTCCTCATACGAAGCTCTGTTGCCATTGGCATTTGTTTGTTGTTTGGCTTTATAGGAACGCTGGCCACACAAAATGGCCTCGAGGCCTGGTATGCAGAGTTGGAAAAATCATGGTTTGACCCGCCAAACTGGATCTTTGGCCCGGTTTGGCTGGCCATGTACATTTTAATGGGCGTTGCCGCCGGAATGGTTTGGACCCGAGGTTTTTATCACAAATGGGTGAAAACAGCACTTTATCACTTTGGATTTCAACTCTTATTTAACGGGTTTTGGGCTCTGCTGTTTTTCGGATTGCAGCAACCATTTTGGGCCTTACTGGCTGCAATTACTTTATTTATCCTGGTATTATTTACCATTAAATGGTTTAAAATAGTAAATATTCGTGCCGCATATCTACTGGTCCCTTATGCCGTATGGGTATTAATGGTACTCAGTATAAACTTTCAGGTTTGGTGGCTTAATTAATTTTACAATTTAATAATTATACACTTATAGCCTTTGCCGCCAGGTAACCACCCGTCCAGGCATTTTGGAAATTAAATCCGCCGGTTATCGCATCTATATTTAACACTTCTCCCGCTAAAAAAAGGTTTTTATGCAATTTACTTTCAAAAGTTTTAAAATTAATTTCTCTTAAGTCTACACCTCCCGCCGTAACAAATTCTTCTTTAAAAGTGCTTTTCCCGTTTACCTGAAAAAATGCCTCAGTAAGTTGAAAACTTAATTCAGAAAGTTGTTTTTTATTAACCTCAGCCCAGTTTTGATCCTTTATTTCTGCTGCTTCACATAGTTTTTTCCATAATCGTTTAGGCAAATCAAATTGTGCATATTTTAATACCTGTTGTCTGGCGAGTGCGGTTTTTAAATCTTTCAGTTGATTTAAAATTTCTTCCGAAGTAAAGCCCGGCAGCCAATTTACTTTTATTCCAAATTGATAATTCAGTTTTTCCAAATCCCTGGCACCCCAGGCAGAAAGTTTTAATATTCCGGGGCCACTCATTCCCCAATGGGTAATCAATAACGGGCCTTTACTTCCTATATTTATCTTATTGGAATTTATTCTCACTACGGCTTCGGTGGCAATTCCCGGTAAATTTTTAATTCGATTATCCTTTATATTGAAGGTGAAAAGCGACGGCACCGGCTCAATAATTTTATGGCCAAGTTTCTTTAACAAGTTCCATATTTTAGGACTGCTGCCGGTAGCGAGCATGATTTTTTTTGCTGAAAACCCGCCTTTACTGGTTTTTAACTGCCATAAATTTTCTTTCTGTTGAAAATCCTGAACGCCGTGACTTTTTAAAACCTGGATTTTTAATCTTTCGGTTTCCCGTAAAAAACAATTGATGATGCTTTGAGAATCGTCTGAAACTGGAAAAATGCGACCATCGTCTTCAATCTTTAATTCAATGCCACGCTTTTCAAACCATTCCATGGTATCACCGGTCATAAATTTATGAAAAGGGCCCAATAATTCCTTTTCACCCCGCGGATAGTTTTTGGATAATTCCCCTGGAATAAATTCAGCATGGGTAACATTACAACGCCCTCCACCCGAAATACGGACTTTAGTAAGCACCTCTTTCCCCCGTTCTAAAATGGCAATTTTTAAATCAGGATTCATTTCAGCAGCATTTATAGCTGTAAAAAATCCCGCGGCACCCCCGCCAATAATTACAATATCAAAATTTTGCATTTGAGTTTTATAATAGTCCCTTTTCTATTTTCTTTGAATTTTTAATCTTTAAGTCGATCAGGAAAATCTGAAATTATACCGTCTACGCCGAATCCTTTCATTCTTTCAATATCTTCCGGCTCATTTACCGTCCATACATTCACTTTAAATCCGGCTTTATGAGACGCCTTAACATTGTCTCGGGTAATAATTCCCAGGGAAGGATGAATTGCCGAAGCTTTTAATAATTTTCCGAGCTCTATGGCTTCCGTAACGCTGGCTTTACTTAAAATTCCCAACGGAACTTTTTTATCGAGTTTGCGCATTTGAAACAGCTCGTTTTTCTGAAAACTGGAAACGATAAAATCTTCATACTTCCAGTTATTTTCACCAATATAGTGTTTAATGATTTCTGAAGTTGCTGTTGCGGTATTTAAACCTTTCAACTCGATATTTATAACGCATTTTCCTGCAATAAGATCCAGAACTTCGGTAAGCAGTGGAATTTTAAATTCATATTCAACTTTTAAAACTTTTAATTCAGCTAAAGTCTTTTTGGCAATTTCGCCACTTCCGTCGGTAGTTCGGTCTAGGGTAAAATCGTGAATAACCACTAATTCCCCCGACCTGCAGCGATGCACATCTATTTCAATGGCATCTACTTTAAACTCCAGGGCTTTTTCTATACTTTCCAGGGTATTTTCAGCTAAATGACCTTTCGCACCTCGATGCCCAATTTTCAATATTTTTCGCATATTGACAAAGGTAGTTTTTTAGTGATAAAGCTATAAAGATTAACAATATCCGTAATTTTCGATAAACTTTAGAAAGCCTTATATGCAGTTAACATTTTTTTAAAACAACTCTCAATTAACTTTATGGAAATCAACTAAAACTACAATCATGGGCCAACCAAAAGAATTCCCTGAGCAGGAACAAAAACAACCCGGCGATGAATACAAAATGCAGCCAGAACCTGAAATCATAAAGGAAAATTACCGTGGAAGTCAAAAATTAGAAGGAAAAACTGCTTTAATTACTGGTGGTGATAGCGGAATTGGAAGAAGTATAGCAGTTCATTTTGCCCGCGAAGGTGCTAATGTATGCATTATTTACCTGGAAGAAAATGAAGATGCCCTGGAAACTAAAAAAATGGTAGAAGCCGAAGGCCAAAAATGTGAAATCCTGGAAGGCGATTTAAAACAGGAAGACTTTTGCAAAAGTGTCGTTCAACAAACTATTTCAGAATTCAGGAAAATCAATATTCTGGTAAATAATGCCGCGGTTCAGTTCCCGAAAGATGATATTCAGGATATTGGTTTTGACCAAATTCAGGAAACTTTTGACACCAATATTTTCCCGTATTTCTATCTCGCCAAAGAGGCTTTAAAGCAAATGAAAGATGGCGATTGCATTATAAATACCACTTCTGTTACGGCTTATCGCGGCAGTGAGCATTTACTGGATTATTCGAGTACAAAAGGAGCGATTGTAAGCTTTACCCGCTCACTCTCAAAAATGTTGGCCAAACGAAAAATCCGGGTAAATGGTGTTGCTCCCGGTCCAATCTGGACGCCCTTAATCCCGGCTACTTTTAACGATGTAAAAGAATTTGGGCAGGATACCCCTATGGGACGTGCGGGACAACCCTGTGAAGTAGGCCCGGCCTACGTTTTTTTAGCATCTGAAGATAGCAGTTATATCACCGGCCAGGTAATTCACGTAAACGGCGGGGAAATTATTGGCGGATAAATAATATAAAAAGAAATTATGGAAAAATGGTTTGAAGCTTCGTGGACATCTATTATTGCTATTATACTAACTACTACGGGAATTTACCTGGCTATAATTATTTTTACAAGAATTGCAGGGAAACGCAGTTTTTCCAAAATGTCGAGCTTTGATTTTGCAATGACCGTGGCCGTAGGTTCTATTTTGGCAACTACTATTCTTTCTGCTTCAGTAAGTTTAACACAGGGGATTACTGGCCTGGCAGCTGTATATATTTTGCAGATATCGGCGGCAGTTTTTAGGCGATATTCCTGGTTTCAAAAAGCTATTGATAATTCGCCATTACTGCTTATGAACAGGCAGACAATTTTAAACGAAAATTTAAAAAAGGCCCGGGTTACCGAAGGCGATCTACGCTCAAAATTAAGGGAAGCCAATATAATAGAACTTTCCGAGGTACGCGCCGTGGTCTTTGAAACTACTGGTGATATTTCGGTTTTACATACCTCTGACGAAAATCAGGAATTAGAGACATGGCTTATCAAAGATGTTCTAAAACATTAAAATAGTATGCTGAACTGGACAGATATTCTTGGACTTGTAGCCGGAATTTGTACTACACTTTCGATACTCCCTCAAATTAGAAAAGCCTGGAAAACCAAAAAGGTGCAGGATGTCTCCCCTTTTATGTTCGGTATTTTAATGTTGGGCGTTTTTCTTTGGGTGATTTACGGGTTTACCCAAAATGACCTACCCATTATCGCCACTAACGGAATTTCCCTGGGTTTAAATGCCTTTATGCTCTATCTTATGATTCGTTACAAGAAGGGAAAATAACAGGAGCTGTTAATCTTCATTAAAATAGGATTAATTCATTCTTAAACCTTATTTCCCTCCACATTTTATATGGTAATTTTATAATAATCCTTCTAAACAACCCTATGGAAACTTCTGCTAAAAGAAAAGATAAGCAGCAATTCAGAAAAACGGCTGTAAACCGGAAATTCCGGAATTTCATTTTGAAAAATGATCATCCCTGCATTATGGCGCAAACCGTGTTTAAAATGGACAAAGTCGAAATTAAAAGCTATTCTAATTTTGGGTCTAAAAACACGGGAGAAAGACTTTTAGAAGATATTAAAACCTATCTTGAAAACTACAATTTTGATTTGAATGATTTTTATACGTTTATTGCAGTTTTTCCTGAAGAAACACAAGCCTCTGAAATTGAATTTGAACGCCTGTTATGGAAACAGCTAAAAAATATTCACAAGGCTGATAATGAACCATGGGATGAAGCAGTAAGCAATGACCCTGAAAATAATGATTTTAGTTTTAGCATCGCCGGAAAAGCATTTTATGTGGTAGGTATGCACCCAAATAGCAGCAGAAAGTCAAGACAGGCCCCTTATGCCACGCTGACTTTTAATTTACATTGCCAATTTGAAAAACTTCGACAAATGGGTGCTTATCAAAACGTTCGTAATAAAATAAGGGAACGTGACACTAGCCTTCAGGGTGGAATTAATCCGATGTTGGAAGATTTTGGAGAAAACAGTGAAGCAAAGCAATATAGTGGCCGAAAAGTTGGAAAAGAGTGGAAATGTCCTTTTCTTCATCACAAAAAATAGATGTACCAACCAGCCAAATATAAACAGGAAGATCCCGAATATATTTTTCAATTTATTCAGGAAAATCCGTTTGCAGGTTTTGTGCTGCAAGGCGAAAAGCTATTAGCCACGCATATTCCGGTTTTGATGGAAGGCGATGCTGAAAACTTCAGAATATACAGTCATATTGCCAATCATAATCCACAACGTAAATTTTTAGAAGACGAAAAAGAAGCTTTATTGATTTTTCAGGCACCGGAACAGGGCTATATTTCTTCTTCCTGGTACCGGGAAAAAGACATAAGCACCTGGGATTATGCTGCGGTACATCTAAATATCAAGCTAAAACTCCAAACCAAAGAAGAACTCTCAACCTCTTTAGAAAAATTAGTCAACCATTTTGAATCTGGAGAAAAAGCCCCCTTGTGGTTTAAAGACATTCCAAAGAAAATGTTCGAGAGCCATCTTCCATTAATCACCGGATTTTGGGGCGAGGTTATAGAAGCTAAAGCCATAGCCAAATTCCACCAGGGTCATGATGCCGATAATATAAAACGAATTAGAACACAATTAAAAGAACGCGATTTACCCGGAGACGGGATACTAAAAAACAAAATAAAGGAGATTAATGATAGTACAAATTGATGAACAAAACGGAACTGCTTTCAGGCTAAAAAAGGGACAACAATTAAAAGTTATTTCCCCGGAAGCCGAACAGGTAAGCGATATGGTTTTGTTTAATGCAGGAGATAAAAGAGAGAAATTATCGTCGGGAAAAACCCTTGATTTTGAAGAGAGCATTTTGATTTCAAAAGGAAATCATTTATGGAGTAACCGCAGCCATAAAATGATGGAAATTTTGGAAGACACCAATGGGCGAAACGATTTTTTACTGGCGCCTTGCAGCCCGGAAACCTTTAGTATACTGTACGATTACCAGGGATATCACCCCAGCTGTTTTGAAAACCTTTACAGCCACTTAGAGGAATTCGGCATTAAACCCGATGAAATCCCTACGGCCTTTAATATTTTTATGAACGTACAGTTTGACGAAAAAGGTAAAATAAGCGTAGACCCCCCACTAAATAAAGCGGGGGATTATGTGCTTTTTGAAGCCAAAATGGATTTAATTATAGGACTCACCGCCTGTTCTGCTGAAGACAGTAACAATGGCAGTTTCAAACCTATTCATTATGAAATAATCAATTAGCTTTTAGTCGTTTTCCGATTTTTTCTAAAGCGCATATTAAGCATTTCAATAGCCAAAGAGAAAAATACTGAAAAGTAAATATAACCTTTTGGCACATGGTAATGCAAGCCTTCTACAATAAGCATCACCCCGATTAAGATTAAAAATGAAAGTGCCAAAATTTGAATGGTGGGATGATTGTTTACAAAATCACTCACGGCTTTAGCAAAAACCATCATCACGATAATGGAAACCGTAATGGCGATAATCATAAGCAGGATTTCGGTAGTTAACCCGATGGCGGTTAAAATGGAATCGAATGAAAAAACCAAATCCAATAATACGATTTGCAAGATAGCGTAACCAAATGATTTTACGTTTTTAGCAGATTTAGATTCTTCCTCCTCGCCTTCGACTTTATGGTGAATTTCGAGGGTACTTTTTACCAGGAGAAAAACCCCACCGGCCACCAGGATGATATCGCGCCAGCTTAACTCGAAATCATAAAAAGTGATTACCGGTTCAGTTAAACCTATAATCCAGGCAATACTTAACAGCAAAAGAATACGCATTATCAAAGCAAGGCCCAGCCCGCCCAAACGCGCTTTCTTTTGTTGATGTGCCGGCAGTCTACCGGCTACAATTGAAATAAAAATTATGTTATCAATACCCAGCACTATCTCCATAAAAGTAAGTGTAAGCAGTGCAATCCAGGTATCGGGTTGCAAGAAAATTTCCATAAAATAAATTAGTTAGTACTGACTAAAATTATGGAAATTTCCGAAATAAACCTTTATTTTTTCTGAATAAAAAACCGCCTGAGAGATAAACTTCACAGGCGGTTAGAATTTTTAAAAGCGAATATCTAAGAAACCGCTTTTAATTTATTAATTGTAGATTTTCTCAATTTATCTTCAGCATATTCCCGATTTACGGTTAATTTAGACTCCCCGCTTTCGGGAAGCTCAAACATAGCATCGGTTAAAATAGCTTCACAAAGCGAACGCAAACCACGGGCGCCTAATTTATATTCTACCGCTTTTTCTACCACATAATCTAAAGCTTCATCGGTCATATCAAACTCAATTTCATCCATTTCAAAGAGCTTTTTATACTGCTTTACAATGGCGTTTTTAGGTTCGGTTAGAATAGCCCTAAGCACTTTTTCATCCAGTGGATTCATATAAGTCAACGCCGGAAGCCGCCCGATAATTTCAGGGATAAGCCCAAAATCCTTTAAATCCTTCGGAATAATATATTTCAGCAAATTGTTGCGTTCTATGGCATCTTCATCTTTAGACGCACTAAACCCAACCGCCTGCATATTTAAACGCTTGCTAATATTTCGTTCGATACCATCAAAAGCACCCCCGGCAATAAACAGGATATTCTCGGTATCTACCTCAACAAACTTTTGATCGGGATGTTTACGACCTCCTTTGGGCGGTACATTTACTGTAGTTCCTTCTAAAAGTTTCAATAAGGCCTGCTGAACCCCTTCTCCTGAAACATCACGGGTTATAGAAGGGTTATCGCTTTTACGGGCAATTTTATCGATTTCATCAATAAAAACGATTCCCCGCTGAGCTTTTTCCACGTTATAATCGGCAGCCTGAAGCAAACGGGTTAAAATACCTTCAACATCTTCACCTACATAACCGGCTTCAGTTAGTACCGTGGCATCAACAATAGCCAGCGGCACATTAAGCATTTTAGCAATGGTTTTGGCGATAAGGGTTTTTCCCGTACCGGTTTCTCCAACCATGATAATATTACTCTTCTGAATCTCAATATCGTCATCAGATTTTGGCTGCAGTAAACGTTTGTAGTGGTTATACACCGCTACAGACATCACCTTTTTAGTAGCCTCCTGCCCGATTACATATTCATCCAGAAATGTTTTTATGGTTTTAGGCTTGCTTAGCATCAAATCGGAAGAAAGCTCTCGGGCTTCGCCCTGTTTTAATTCTTCCAAAACAATGCCATGAGCCTGTTCAATACATCGATCACAAATGTGGGCGTCTAAACCTGCAATTAATAAATTGGTTTCCGGTTTTTTACGTCCACAAAAGGAACATTCTAATTCTTCTTTCGCCATCTCTTTTAGTTTCAAGTTCGGGATTTCAGATTTTAGATTCAAACTCTAAAATCTGAAAAAAATTCATGCTTTCTTAGTGCTTAACTTGGTAAGAAAACACTGAATATTTATTCCTCTCTCGTTAAAATTTCGTCTATCATTCCGTATTCCTTCGCCTTTTCAGCCTTCATCCAGTAATCGCGGTCGCTATCTTCTTCTATTTTCTCGTAGCTTTGGCCGCTGTGTTTTGAGATAATTTGATAGAGCTCCTTTTTCAAGGTTAAGATTTCCCTGGCGGTAATTTCAATATCGCTGGCCTGGCCCTGAGCACCGCCTAAAGGCTGGTGAATCATTACTCTTGAATGTGGTAAACCGCTTCGTTTTCCTTCCTGACCTGCACAAAGCAATACCGCTCCCATTGAAGCCGCCATCCCTGTACATATTGTTGCCACATCGGGTTTTATAAACTGCATCGTATCATAAATACCGAGTCCCGCATATACACTACCTCCCGGTGAATTGATATATATTTGAATATCCTTGGCCGAATCGGTGCTTTCCAAAAACAGGAGCTGTGCCTGAATAATATTGGCCACCTGGTCATTAATCGCTGTTCCCATAAAAATGATACGATCCATCATTAATCGGGAAAAAACATCCATGGCCACTGCATTCATTTGGCGCTCTTCAATAATATTAGGCGTCATCCCTACTGGGGTCATGCTACTTACAATGTTGTTATAATAATTGCTATTGATACCATGATGTTTGGTGGCGTATTTTTCAAATTCTTTTCCGTAATCCATCAATTTTTTATTTTTCTTCTACTCAACAAATAAGGTTTTAATTCTCTCAACGTATTTGTCGAAATATTTTTTAATTATTTCAAATTATTCCTTTACTTATTTAGGTTAAAGTATTTTTCTTTAAAGGTCTTTAACCCAAAAAGGCGTTATCCCTAACGGTTTAACGCCTTAAATATAGGTATAAAATTCTGAAATGACTTAGTTATAAATCTCTTTCACAAATTCATCGTAAGTCACTTCTTTTTCTTCAAATTTCATATTTTCTTTATAAAACTCGAGAAGTTTTTCATTCATCAATTGTTCAGAAAGACGTTTCACTTCATCCTGATTTGAAAGGATTCTTGCCGTAATATCGTCAAGTTCTTTTTCAGAAGGATTCATTTGCCCGAATTGCGCCATTTGCTCGCGAATTTTATCGTGGGCAAAAGCTTTCAAATCATCAAAGTTTACCTCAAGATCGTGTTCCTTTACAATTTTCCCTTCAATCAAT
Source organism: Salegentibacter sp. (assembly GCA_017795085.1). Taxonomy (GTDB): domain Bacteria; phylum Bacteroidota; class Bacteroidia; order Flavobacteriales; family Flavobacteriaceae; genus Salegentibacter. Next base: position 4,561,463 of record CP051246.1, on the reverse strand, counting down.
TGATAACGAAGCCCTTTTTCACTCTTGTCGTATTCTTCTTTAGCTTCTTCTTCGGTAAGCGGTTTTTCGCCAACGGTCTGAATCCATTTTTGAAGAAATTCTTTCGGAAGCTCAAAATTGGTTTTCTCGATCAGTGCTTCGGTAATATTATTCATCAATTGTTGGTCGCTTTGTTGCTGAAATTGTTTTGCTGCGTCTTCTTTTATTTTGTCTTTAAGTTCGGTTACGGTTTTCACCTCATCTTTTCCGAACAACTTATCAAACAATTCCTGATCTAAATCGGCAAGCTCCCGTTTATTGATTTCTGAAATGGTAAATTCTACTTCAATATCAAGCTCGTGGGCTTTATCGTGCTCAATTTTCAAATGCTGAATAAGCTTATGATCGTCTTCAAAAAGATTTTTGGTCTTAAGACTTAAAGTATCACCAACTTTGGCACCTACAAATTTATTTAAATTACGTTTTCCTTTTATTTTTTCAAGCTCTACGGTAGATTCGTTTTCAATACCTTCTTCTTCATTTTTAAAAGTACCGGCCACTAGATCGCCTTCCTCAACTTCATCTTTTGAGATCAACTTTCCGTATTGCTTTTGCATAGATTCAATTTGCTTGTTCACCATCTCCTCATCGGCAACGATATTGTATTTCGTTACCGGCGTTTCAAGTTCCAAATTAACTTTAAATTCAGGTGCAAGACCTAATTCAAATTCAAAGCTGTACTCCTCCTTATTCCAGTCAAAATCTTCCTGTTCCTTCGGAATAGGATTTCCGAGAACATCGAGTTTTTCTTCGGTAAGGTAACTATTAAGCGAATCCTGCAGAAGTTTATTTACCTCATCTACCAAAACCGCCTGCCCGTATTGTTTTTTCACCATTCCCATAGGCACATGCCCTTTCCTGAAACCGGGAACATTGGCATTTTTACGATAATCCTTAAGGATTTTATCAACTTTTGGGGCATAATCTTCTTTTGCGATATCTACTTTCACTACCGCATTCAACTCATCAATATTCTCTCTGGTAATATTCATCCTTTGACGTTGTTATAAAAATTGGAGTGCAAAATTACACTTTTTTCATCTATACAAAAAATCTTAAGCCATTGATTTAACTTTGTTTATATAGATTAAATATCACCATTCCCCATCAATTGCCTCCGGCTGGTTTTTACAAGGTTACAAAATCTTAAATTTCTGAATTTCAGCATGTTTCTAATCTTTTCCGAGAAGCGAAAAGAGCAGGGACTGAAAAAGGGATAACAACAAACTAAAAATTATTGCCATAAGCAGCCCGTTTACCGAAAAACCTCCAACAAAAGTATCCGCCAAAAGAATGATAATCGCATTAATTATAAGCAAGAAAAGCCCTAAAGTTAAAATAGTAACCGGAAGGGTAAATATCACCAAAATAGGTTTTACCAAAAGGTTTAAAATTGCCAAAACAAGGGCAACAATAATAGCGGTACCGTATCCGGCAACATTAACACCCGGCAGGACGTAGGCCAAAATAACTACAGCTAAAGCGGTTAGTAAAATTCTTAAAATAAAATTCATAATAAGTTGGTTTGTACAAATATGCAAAAAACGCCGAAAATTTTCGGCGTTTTACTATGGATTAAAAATCATTAAAACAATCAGGATTATTGCACATCATTGTTATAGGTTACCGTGGCATAGTTTCCAATATTAACCAATGGAACCGATGCATCGTAAGTATCATTAATTTCTGCAATAATTTCGTTAGCCACAATGGCATAACCCCGGGGTGTAAGGTGTATTCCGTCTAAAGAAAATGCACCGCCGGTTACAAAGGTTGAAGTAACGGTACCACCATCAAAAGGATAACCGCTTTCGGCAAGCCCGCCAAGCAAAGCGTTGGAATCAAGCACGGCAAGTTCATTTGCCTGAGCAATAGCAGCAATAGCCTCGTTATATGCTGTAGTAGCGTTTTGAATATTTTCAATTTCATCGCTATCTAAAACATCTTTATCTTCAATTGCTGCAACGGCATCAAAAAGCATTTGCACCTGAGCCTCGTTGGGCTGTTCTTCCTGCTGAAGCAAACCAAGCACTTCCATTACTTCGGGAGTCATTCGCACCGAGCCATAGCCCTGCGACAAATCGGCTTGATTAATTGTTAGCAATAATAATTCTTCATCTGTCATTTGACGAAATCCAAGCGGATTAGTTTCTGAGGCTTCCGTCTCTATTAAAAACCGATTTGGACCTTCATTAAACTGCAAAGCGTATTGCGAAGCTATAGCCTGCGCCTGTGGCTCCGGAACGCCTTCCTGCACTAAAACTCCCATAAAAACCTGAGAAAGTGCCTGAAAAAATCCGGTAAGATTATCTGCTGTTTCTGCATTAAGAGCTAAAGCATTGTTGGGTACAGTAGTAAAAAACGGCACCGAAGTCACATCGGGAATATTTATCAAAACACCACCGGTAGCAGTAGCCGTTAAGCTTTCTACCATTTGACTATAAACCGAAGCAAAAACATTGGGATCGGTAATATCGTTTTGGCCATATGTAGCCGGGTCGGTATTATTGGTTTGATCCTCGCCTGCCCCACCTGAAGTCGCGTAGCCCAACACATCATTATTTCCAATCCACAAAGAGAAGAAAGTAGGCTCTAATAACATAGCATCTTCCATAACAGAAGCTGATTGCGAACTTGCAAAACGGACAAAATACGGATTAGCCGCTCCCGTGGCAAGCCCCTCAGCACTTCCGTAACCCGGTGCTACCAGATGATAGCTTTTAGCGCCCGGCACTCCCATATTATTAAACGGGCCCTCTACTGCTGAGAGCACATCGGTGCTAGGTTGTGCACCGGTGTATAGTCTTGGCAAAGTATCATCATCCACTACCGAAAGCACCAGACGGTTCTGGGTAATTTGCTCTCCACCTGCCAGCAATCCGCCAGTATTATCATCCACATAGGGAATGCTAAAATCGTTGGTTTCCTGGGTTTTTGCAAATTGTTGCGCTAAAATGTTGGGGAAGGAATTTTCCTGGCCAGTTCGGTATAAAGCATTATCAGCATAACCTGCGGTAAGTGAATTTCCTAAAGCCACATAAGTACTAAAATCTGCTTCCCCCCTGGAATAAGCACCCGGTTCATCTACCGGATTATCAAATTCGGGCTCACAGGAAGCAAACCCCATCGCTAAAAAAACCGCTATATAATTGAGATAATTCTTCATGAAGTTATAATTTATAAGTTAAGCCTAAACCGGGAATAAATGCCGTGGTTTTATATGTTCCTTCAAAGGGAATGGTCTGCCCGTTTTCATCTACATAATAATCGTAAGATTCGTCAACTTCTGCATAACGGTTAAAAAGGAAAGCTGCATCTATGGCCAGGTTGTTACTAATATTTACCGAAAGTCCGCCGGTAAAACCATGTGCATCGTTTCGTGGGGTTTCCGGAGCAAAATATCCCGATTGCACAGGAGATTCATCAAAATAATACCCCACCCGAAGTGTAAACATTTCATTGGCGAGATACTGTAATCCGAAACGATAAGTAGAAGAATTCTTATAATTCCGCGGATTATGAGAATCGGGCACCGCATTGGCAAATTCTATATCCAAAGATTCGTATACATCCCAATACGTTCTGTTATAATCAAAAGCAAGGAGCCATTTATCCAGCAATTCATAAGAAACACCTGCAGAAAGTTCTGCGGGTAAAGGCAATGAAGCATTAAAAGTAGTATTTTCAAAAGGCGTAAGCGGCGAATTGGGAATATTGCTAAAAGTTGCATCACCATCTTCAGCATCCATCATAATTTCTGAACGATAATTTACTCCAATCCTGATTTTTTCAGTAGGATTAAACATTGCACTAGCCGACCAACCAAAAGCACTCACCCCGCCGGCATCAACAGTAACATTAGAACGGTTTCCTTCCAAATCGCTAAGGTTTCGACTAAGGTTTCGGTTAAAATTCACGCTTCCATTTACGTAAATAGGACCACCTCCCACACTTAATTTATCTGATATTTTGAAAGATGCCAGCGCCTGTATATAAATAGCCTGTAAATCAATGTTATTCACCAGGTGAGACCCGGCCCAATCTGCAGGCCATTCTACCGAACTTCCGTAGGGGGAATAAGCAGCGAGCCCAAGACTAAAACGATCACTAATTTTATAAGAAGCATAGACATAAAAAGGAGTACCTACCGGGCTATCGGTATCAAAAGTTTGCCCGAATTCATCATTTTGCCAGGAAACCTCTGAAAACACAGCACTGGCACCAGCCGAAATGTTTAGTTTATCTTCCAGGTATACCAGTCCAGCCGGATTAAAGAAGGCAAGTTCGGCACTATTTACCACCGCTACACCGGTATGCCCCATAGCCAGCGAACGCTGCCCTTGTAAACTTACCCGATAACCCCCTGCATAGGTTACTGCGGCTGCCAGGCCAAAAAGACCCAGGAGTAATATTTTTTTCATAACAAATTCGGGTTTAAAATAGGTTTTATTAAATCATGTAACCCAAATTTAATATAAATTCAAAAATCTACAATGAATTTTATCAATTTATTATGCGTACATAATATTTATTTAAACATTATCAGCATTATTTTTATTCCATTACAAAAAATTAGAAACAATTTTGTAAAACTCATCAGGTTGTTCAGCGTGTACCCAATGCCCCGCATTCTCTATCGGGATAATTTCAGCTTTCGGAAACTGTTTTTTGATGGGTTCTTTTTCTTCATCAGTGATATAATCTGATTCTTTTCCGTTTACAAACAAGGTAGGACCTTCGTATATTTTATCTTCAGGAAGAGCTGACCCTATATTTTCTATATTCGCTTTTAATGCAGAAAGATTAAGCTTTAGACACAGTTTTTTTTGCGATTCCCGTTCCAGATTTTTCAGCAAAAACAAACGTATACCTTTATTAGAAATAAATTTCTGCAATAATTCATCGGCTTTGCGACGAGAACTTAAATCGGCTTGGTCAAGCGCGGTCAAACCTTTTAAAATTTGTTGATGATGCGGCGGATAATATTTTGGTGCAATATCTACCACAATTAACTTTTTTACCAATTCAGGATAAAGTGCAGCGCATAACATAGCGGTTTTCCCACCCATAGAATGCCCCATTAAAAGAACTTCGGAAAGCTGATGTTGCTCACAATAATCAACTACGTCCTGCGCCATAATTTCATAAGAAAACTCATTGCTATGCGGGCTTTTTCCATGATTACGCTGGTCGATTAAATGTACCTGATATCCATTTTCGGAAAATTGGGTTCCAAGAGTTTTCCAGTTATCGCCCATTCCTAAAAACCCGTGTAAAATAAGGAATGGTTTTCCTTGACCTATAATATTTGAATGTAATTTCATTTATATAATAATTTATACCCCATTGATTTAATTTTCTCCACATCTTTTTATTAGGCACCCCAAGCTTTAACAAACCATCATCGGTTTTACTTTAGCAATTCTAGATAACGTTTAACAGTAGGCTCGAGACCAAGGTAAAGCGCTTCAGCAATTAGGGCGTGACCAATTGAAACTTCAGCTACATGAGGCACTTTTTCCTGAAAATTTTTAATATTTTCCAAAGACAAATCATGCCCGGCATTAATTTCCAAACCGAGTTTATGTGCAATTTCAGCGCAACGCGCATAAGGTTCAGCCGCATCATGCCTACCCCTGGCAAAATTTACTGCGTAGGCTTCGGTATAAAGCTCAATACGATCAGTCCCGGTGGCTACGGCGGCTTCAACTTTTTCTTGCTCAGGATCAACAAAAATAGAAGTTCGAATGCCGTTATTTTTAAATTCTGAAATCACCTCTTGCAAGAAACTTTTATGCTTTAAAGTGTCCCATCCTGCATTTGAAGTAATAGCATCTTCAGCATCAGGCACCAGAGTTACCTGTGCAGGCTTCACTTCCAGCACCAACGCTATAAATCTCGGAATAGGATTTCCTTCAATATTAAACTCTGTGCTAAGCAAAGGCTTTAATTCCCGAACATCGTTGTAGCGAATATGCCGTTCATCAGGCCGCGGATGAACCGTTATACCCTGCCCTCCAAATTTTTCAATATTCTGGGCTGCAGCTGCCACATTGGGAATATTCCCACCACGCGCATTTCGCAGTGTAGCTATTTTATTAATATTTACGCTCAGTTTAGTCATATTTTTGGCTTTAGGTTAACAAAAATACAAACTTGCAAATGCTCTGATGAATTTTATTTTAATTAATTTGCAGCTATAAGGCCGAGCGATATGAGTATACAGGATTATATTATAAACGATGTTTCCATTAGAAATTTCTCTGAAAAAATAGGAGAGGTACAGGAGGTTTTCAACCAGCTCACCTATTCTCATCTTCCCGTGGAAAACCACAACATTTATATGGGATGTATTTCTGAAAATGATATTCGGTGTTTTGAAGCTGACAAAAAGCTGGAAGATTACCAATATGCATTGGAAGGTTTTTTTGTAAGGGAACAAGACTATTGGCTGGACATTCTAGATACGTTTGCCCAAAACCACACCAATATTTTACCGGTGCTGAATGAAGAAAATCAATATTTAGGCTATGTTGAACTTAATGAAATAATTGACATTTTTAACCACACCCCCTTTTTAAATGAATCGGGAAATATTATTGTGGTGGAAAAAGGTTTTAAAGATTATTCTTTCAGTGAAATTTCACAAATTATTGAATCGAACAATGCACATATTTTAGGAGCTTTTGTTTCAAAATTTGAAAATGACCTGGCCCAAATCACTATCAAAATCACCCCTACCGGAATCAATGAAATTATCCAGGCATTTAGACGATATGGATACCGCATCGTCTCAGAACATCAGGAAGACAATTTCAACAAAAACCTTAAAGATCGTTCTAAATATTTAGACAAATACCTTAATATTTAATTTAAAAGCCCGAATTTGGACGTTCAATAAATCAGCCTTTAATTTTTAAAGGCCCATGCAATAAAAATGGACATTACCAACCGGCATAAACTAACCGTTCCAAAACATCGGGACAATAGCATATAAATTTTGTATAGATGAAAATTGGCATTTACGGACAATTTTACCACACCAACGCAGGCAAGTATATCGGACAGCTTTTAAATTTGTTGCACCAGAAGCAGGTAGAGGTGGTTATTGAAAAAGACTTTCTAGATCTTATAAAACTCAACCAAACTATAGACGAAAAGCATTTGGAATACCAAACATTTGAGAGTTTAGACAGCAGTTTTGATTTGTTTTTTTGCATTGGCGGTGACGGTACAATTTTAAAGTCTATAAACTTTATACACGACCTTGGGATTCCTATTGTTGGAATCAATACAGGGCGATTGGGTTTCCTGGCTACTATTCAAAAAGAGGAAATTAAAGACACCCTGCACGAAATACTAAAACGCAATTTTAATATTTCCCCCCGAAGTGTTTTAAAAGTTGATTGCCACCCGGAAAGTGTCGATTCTGCATTTGAGTATGTCGCTTTAAACGAAATTGCCGTAAGCCGTAAAAACACTACCTCAATGATAAACGTAGACACCTGGCTTAACGACCAATATTTAACCACTTATTGGGCCGATGGGTTAATTATCTCCACACCTACCGGCTCTACAGGGTATTCTTTAAGCTGCGGCGGCCCCGTAATTACTCCAAACACCGATTCTCTTGTAATAACCCCAATTGCCCCACATAATTTAAATGCAAGACCTTTAATAATAAGAGACAATACAAAAATAACGCTTCGGGTTTCAGGAAGGGAAGACTCCCATTTAGTTTCTATGGACTCCCGGATAGCATCTTTAGAAAACGACACGAAAATCACCATTTCAAAAGCCCCCTTCACTATAAACCTGGTAGAATTAAATCAGGAAAGCTTTTTATACACCCTTCGGAAAAAATTACTGTGGGGTGAAGATAAGCGCAATTAAGCAATAAAATTTCACAAACACTGTTTAAGACTATGTACAAATCTACCTAAATTATTGTGGGGCAAGTATAATTGTTATATTTGCAAACTTTTAAAATCCTATGAGGTACCTAATAGCTTTTGTAATCTTGTTTGCTTACGTAGCTAACACCCGGGCACAAACTTTTGAAGTAGGTCCTTTTGTAGGGGGAGCAAATTATATTGGTGATGTAGGCAGAACAAATTATATTTTTCCGAATCGCCTGGTTATTGGTGGGATTGCCAAATGGAACCGCAGCCCTAGACACGCATTCAGACTCTCGGTAAAAGTTGGGGAAATCGCTGCAGATGATGCCCAATCACCAGAAACACGACGCGTTGATAGAGGTTATTCTTTCAGCAACACCATAGCCGAAGCTTCTTTAGGTATTGAATATAATTTTTGGGAATTTAATTTACATAAAGGCCACCCGCAAAGCACACCATACTTATACACCGGTCCTACTTTTTTTAGAGCCGACCATGTATATTTACAGGATGGCGAGCTTATTAACGAAGGTACCAATTGGTCATTTGCCATTCCTATGGTTTTAGGATATAAAGAAAGTATTACTGAAGATATTACAGGTGCAATTGAAATAGGGGCACGCTACACTTTTACTGATAACCTGGACGGTAGTTGGCCGGAGGAACTATCAGGAGAACGCGACCCACTTAAAGAATTTGGGAATCACAATACAAACGACTGGTATGTTTTTTCAGGAGTGATTTTCACCTTCACCTGGGGGAGAAAACCCTGTTACAGTCATTTTTAATATGGATTATAGAGAAAAAATAGACCCTAAAAAGCTGCCCCGTCATATTGCCATTATTATGGATGGCAATGGGCGTTGGGCAAAACAACAAGGTTTTTTGCGCGTAAAAGGTCATGAAAAAGGCACCAAATCTGTACGGGATGTCACCGAAGCCGCAGCTGAATTAGGCATTGAGAACCTTACGCTTTATGCTTTTTCTACAGAAAATTGGAACCGGCCAAAATTAGAAGTAAAAACCCTAATGAAACTTTTGGTCTCTTCGCTTCGGAAAGAAATTACCACGCTTCAAAAAAACGATATCAAACTTAATGCAATAGGTGACTTAAACAGTCTTCCTCAAAATGTAAAACATGAATTGGAGGAGGTAATTGAGAAAACCAAACAAAATAAACGCCTGGTAGTAAGCCTTGCGTTAAGCTACGGTTCAAGGCAAGAATTGACCAATGCAGCAAAAGAAATAGGCCTGAAAGTTAAAAAAGGTGAATTAACACCTGAATCTATTGACGAATCGGTTATAAATCAGCATCTTTACACCCGAAATTTTCCGGATGTAGACCTACTGATTAGAACCAGTGGTGAACAACGCATAAGTAATTTCCTCTTGTGGCAAATTGCCTATGCCGAGTTATACTTCACAAACACCTTGTGGCCGGACTATAGAAAAGAAGACCTTTTTGAGGCTATTTACAATTATCAAAATAGAGAAAGACGATTTGGAAAAACCAGTGAGCAACTTAGTTAGCGCATTTATGACGAAAAGAATTTTAACGCTTATAACATTCTGTTTAATTATAAACATTTCTGCCACTGCCCAGGATCTCCCCCTATCAGATGGCGAAAAATATACCATTGGTGAAATTATTGTAACAGGCAATACCACCTATAACGAGGAAACAGTTATAGCCTATACCGGCCTAAAAAAAGGTGAAGAAATTTACATTCCGGGTGATAAAATAAGTAGTATTATCAAAAAATTATGGGATCTGGATCAATTCAGCGACATTAACTTTTACATTACAAATATTGACAACGGAGTTGCAGATTTAGAACTTGAAATTACCGAAGTCCCCAAACTTTCCAAAATTAGGATTCAGGGCGTTAAAAAACGTAAAGAAGAAGAATTACTGGAAGAAAACAAGATTCGTACCGGGATGAAGGTTACCGAAAACCTAAGAACCACCACTAAAAACTATATTGAGAACAAATACCGTGAAGATGGCTACTTTAACGCTAAAGTAGTTGTAAACACCTCAGAGGCTAAAAGTGACACGACAGCTTTAAAAACCAATAATCTGGTAAACATGGTAGTAAATGTGGATAAAGGCGATCGTGTTAAAATTTCAGATATAGATTTTATAGGGAATGAAAATTTTTCTAACTGGAAGTTGAAAAGAAGCCTTAAAAATACCAAGCAAAAAAACTTTCTTCGCTTTTGGAAACGCTCAAAATATGTTCCTGAAGAGTATAGTAAAGACAAAGAAAACCTAATAGATAAATACAAAGAGAGAGGCTATCGCGATGCCCGCATCGTCTCTGACAGCCTGATTGAAGTTGACAATAAAAATATTGCCCTAAAGCTTAATATTGCAGAAGGCGACCAATACTATATTGGTGATATCGATTTTATTGGCAATAGTGTTTACAGCGATCAACAATTAAAAAACCGCCTGGGGATCAATAAGGGGGATATCTACAACGGCGTTCTTATGGATGAGCGAATTGAAGACCGTACAGACCCCAATGCCGAGGATATCGCAAACATGTATAAAAATAATGGCTATTTATTTTCTACCATAGATCTTGTAGAAACCAATGTTTATAACGACACAATTGATTTTGAAGTCAGAATCCAGGAAGGCAAAGAAGCCTACTTTAATGAGATTAGAGTAACCGGGAACGACAAAACCAAAGACCACGTAATATACAGGGAGTTACGAACTAAACCCGGCCAAAAATACAGCCAGGAAGATGTAGTTGCTACCGTTCGGGAACTTGGACAACTCGGTTTTTTTGATGCTGAACAATTAGAACCTCAGTTTATAGACCCCAACCCGCAAACCGGGACTTTAGATTTAGAATACAATGTGGTTGAAGCCGGAGCCAGCCAAATTGAACTACAAGGTGGTTATGGCGGTGGTGGATTTATAGGCACCCTGGGCTTATCGTTTAACAATTTTGCCCTTTCCGGTATTTTTGACAAAGATGCTTATAAGCCTTTACCTATGGGAGACGGGCAAACCTTATCACTTCGTGCCCAAGCCAGTACTTTTTACCAAACTTACAGCATGAGTTTTCAGGAACCCTGGTTAGGCGGCGAAAAGCCGGTAAGCCTTCAAACTTCATTCTCATATACCCGCCAGTTTAATTTTGACTATGGAACCTACCGGGCCGACCGAAGCCGTAGCTTTGATATTATGGGGGTAAATGTTGGTTTGGCAAAACGTCTAACCGTACCCGATCCATATATAACCGTAAGCCATTCTTTAGGTTTTCAGCGTTACAATTTAAACAATTATAACACCGGGCTCTTCTCTTTTGGAGACGGTAATTCAAACAGCTTAACCTATACTTTCGGGCTTACCCGTGACAACACCTATGTCAACCCGATCTTCCCTACCGGAGGCTCTAAATTTAAATTAACTGCCAAATTCACCCCTCCCTATTCCCTTTGGAATAGTGTAGACTATGAAAACCTTGACCAACAAAGAGAATTTCAGTTGGAAGATGAAAACGGAAATTTAATCGATGAAGACGGAGCAAGAGTAACTCCTGAAAATGCAGTTGGCGACCAGGGAAAAATTGATCAGGAAAAATTTAAATGGCTTGAATATTACAAAGTAAAGTTCAGTGGAGAATGGTTTACTCAAATATACGATAAGTTGGTATTGCGCACCAATGCAGAATATGGCTTTTTAGGAGCTTATAACAGCAGTAGGGGTATTCCACCTTTTGAACGATACTTCCTGGGCGGTGATGGCCTTGGAGCCTTTAGTATGGACGGTCGTGAAAATATTCAGCTAAGAGGTTATCCCAATAATCAGGTAACCCCTATAGACCGTGAATTGCAGACACAACAAAACACAAATTTAGGTACCGATGGCGCTACGATTTATAATAAATATTCTTTGGAGTTACGCTATCCTATTACCCTGAAGCCTTCCGCCTCAATTTATGCCTTGACATTCTTAGAAGCCGGGGCTACTTTTGATGATTTCAGAAATTTCAATCCATTTCAGGTAAATAGATCAGCAGGTGCAGGCATTAGGATTTTTATGCCGGCCTTTGGATTATTGGGAATAGATTTCGGTTACGGATTTGACCCAGTACCGGGCTCACAAGGGCCTAACGGCTGGGAAACCCACTTCATTATAGGGCAACAATTTTAAATTGGCACGATATTTTCTATATTCGACAATATGAAATCTAAGACGTTCTTTTTAGCGGTTTTATTTCTGGCAGGGACAGTCAGCTCTTTGGCGCAAAAATCTTTTAGGATTGGGTATGTTGATATGGAATATATTCTTGAAAACGTACCGGAATACCAGGAAGCATCTTCTCAACTAGATGCCAGGGTAAAAGAATGGCGAAAAGAAGCTGAAAAGAACCGGGAAGAAATTGCCGGTTTAAAGCAAGATTTAGAAAACGAGAAAGCTTTACTTACCAAAGAACTTATTGCAGAAAAAGAAGAAGAAATTGCTTACCGGCAAGAACAAGCTACCGAATATGAGCAAAACCGGTTCGGCCCTAACGGTGATTATATGCTGCAAAAAAAACAGCTGGTAAGACCCATTCAGGATCAGGTTTTTACCGCAGTGCAGGAAATTGCCAATAATCGTAACTTTGATATGATTTTTGACCGTACCGCTGAAAGTGGTATGATTTATGCCGATCAGGCTTTAGATGTTAGCGATCAGGTATTAAGAAGTATTAACCGGGCTTCTAATCGCCGCCAACTCAACTCAAAGGATGAAATTGAAGAAATGGAACGCGATGAAGCGCGTACAGTAGAAGAAGATGAAGCTATTTCGGAACGAGAACAAGCTATTGAAGAGAAAAAGAATGAACGTGAACAATTAATCGAAGAGCGAAGAAGACAGCGTGATTCAATTAAAGAAGCCAGACAAAGAGAATTTGAAGAACGCCGTAACCGGATTTTAGAAGAAAGGCAACGCAGAAGGGATTCTATTGCTACGATACGACAAGAAAGAGACACAATAAACTAAATAAATTTTAACCTTAATCACTTTAACAATTAATATCAATTAGAAATGAAACAATTCAAGACCATTTTCATAGCACTTGCGTTAACACTTGGTGCTACTGCTTTCACAAACGCACAATCTAAAGTTGCCCACATTGCCACACAGGAACTTGTTGAAACCATGCCTGAATATGCTGAAGCAATGGATCAACTAGAGAAACTTGAGCAAACTTATGATGCCGAAATCAAAGATATGCTAACTGAAGCTCAAAATACTATGCAGCGTTATCAAAGTGAGGCCGAGACTCAAACTGAAGAAGAGAACGCAAAACGTGCTAATGAACTTCAACAAACCGAAAGAAGAATCCAGGAACACAGCCAAAAAGCGCGTCAGGATCTTCAGAAAAAAGAAAACGACCTAATTCGTCCTGTTATAGAAAAAGCTCGTGAAGCCATTCAAAAAGTAGCCAGAGAACAAGGTTTCGATTATGTTTTAGACTCAACTACCGGAACCGGTGTTATCTTAGCTGACGGAAAAAACCTTATGGACGATGTAAAAGCTGAATTGGGAATGTAAAAATTACCTGATTTATAGATTATTTTTAAAAACTGCGCCTTTAACCGGCGCAGTTTTTATTTTTGTAGTTATGAACAGAAATTCCCCCATTGGCATATTCGATTCCGGCGTAGGCGGTACTTCTATATGGAAAGAGATTCATCAACTTTTACCAAATGAGAAAACCATTTATTTGGCAGATAGCAAAAATGCCCCTTACGGACTAAAACCGGTGAGTGAAATTATAAATTTCAGCAAAAAAAATACAGAAAAATTACTGGAAATGGGAGCTAAAATTATTGTAGTAGCCTGCAACACCGCTACTACCAACGCCATTTCAATTTTAAGGGACACCTATCGTATTCCTTTTATAGGAATTGAACCAGCCATTAAACCGGCTGCCCTTCAGTCTAAAAATAAAGCGGTTGGCATTCTAGCCACACGTGGCACCTTAACCAGTCAGCTGTTCCACAAGGCATCAGAATTTTATTCAAAAGACATTAATATCATAGAAGTAGAAGGCTATGGTTTGGTAGAACTTATTGAGGCTGGAAAAAGCGATTCAGCTGAAATGCGACAACTTTTATTACATCTTCTTAAGCCAATGCTCGATCAAAATATAGATTACCTGGTATTGGGGTGCAGCCATTATCCTTATTTAATTCCTATGCTGAAGAAAATCCTTCCTCCAAACCTAAGCGTAATCGATTCTGGCGAAGCGGTTGCCCGCCAAACCAAAGCAATTTTAGAGCAAAATGATTTATTTACTCTTCCTTTAAATGATATACCCCAACCGGAATTTTTCAGCAATACTTCACCAAAAGTCCTTGCTGAATTAATAGCCGCAGCAAAAAATAATTACAAGGTAAGCTTTTGTGATTTTTAGTTCACGGCAGGACATTTACAGTCGTAACGCTGCCTGCTTTCTCCAAAATCATAGCCTAAGGTAAGTTGATGAAAACCGTTATTGCTTAATACCCGCGAATTAAACTGGTAACTAAAGGTATAACCAAATAAAAAGCGTTTATAATTTACCCCGACAAAAGGAGTAATATAACGTAATTGCTGACTCGAAATTTCTTCACCATCTGTAGTAAACTCTGATCCTTCAAAGCTATTTCTGTAAGATATCCCACCCCATAGCTGGCCAAAATCCACATCATAATAAGCCTTCATATTTACATCAATATTCTGCTCTGAGGTTTGTTCACGCAACTGATAAAGCATAGATGGCTCATAACTCCACCGGCCGGAAGTTTCAAAAACATAGCCGGTTGAAAATAAATACTTACGCTGGTTACTGGGCACAGCATCAGAATAAAATAGCTCCCTACGTATATTAAGAATATTTTTTGCTGCAAGATGAGCGTAAAAATTGAGGTAATAATAGGAAAGACCCAGGTCTACATTTCCGTAAAAATCGGCAACATCATCCCTTCCTATTATCGGATCAAATTCGGTAAAGCCACTTTCATCAAGACGATGTTGTATAAGCCCTGCACTAATTCCAAAAGAAAGCTGATTTAAATTGGCCGTACTGCGGGAAAACATTAAATGGTAAGCAAAAGTGGCAAAAGCCCCTATTTTAGAGAAATTTCCATTCTGATCATTAAACATAATTCCACCAAGGCCAAGCTTATTGTTTATCCTACTGTTTAAAGATAATGTTTGTAAGCTAGGCGCATTATCTACGTCAAACCATTGCTGTCTTGCAGTAAGCCTGATTTGATCTCTGGAAGCTGCACCGGCCATACTGGGATGCAACAAATAAAGATTATCGGTTAAATAATCGGAATAAGTGGGAATAACTTCCTGTGCATTTGCTGAGGCAATATTGAAAAACAGAAACACTAATAAACAAAATTTAGACTTCAAAACCCAGAAACAGACTGAAGACAAATTAATTGAAAAACAAGTGTTTAATCGGAAATAATTCTCCATAAGAGAGGTAAAGATATAGATTAGCTAATGAATCTTTAGTACTTTTGTATAAAAATTCACTATGAGTAACTTCAAGATAAATATACAACCTACAACCGAATCGGCCATTATAAAATTTGAAGCCGACAAATTTTTAACACGGCATGAAAATTTTGAATTTAACAATATAGACGAAGCCAAAAATTCTCCTTTGGCCAAGCAACTATTCTATTTGCCTTTTGTAAAAACGGTTTATATCGCCCAAAATTTTGTGGCCATTGAAAAGTATAACATTGTAGAATGGACTGATGTGCAGGAAGAAGTAGCTTCTCAAATTGAAGACTACCTAAATGGAGGCGGCGAAGTAATTACCGAAGAGAACCCCGGCAAAACCGTTCCGGTTACCGTATATGCTGAAAGCACACCAAACCCGGCGGTTTTAAAGTTTGTTGCCAACAAAAAGCTGGTTTTACAAGCTGCTGAGTTTAAAAATATTGACGATGCTAAAGACGCCCCACTGGCTCAAAAGCTTTTTCACTTTCCGTTTGTAAAAGAAATTTTTATAGATGAGAACTATGTTTCGATCCAGAAATATGATATTGCGGAGTGGGAAGATATCACCTTAGAGCTTCGTGAATTTATTACAACCTTCCTTCAGGAAGGCAACGAGGTAATTACCGATGAAAGTGCGGGACAAGCCCCTTCTAAAGAAAGTGAAGCACCAAAACAAAAAATTTCTGCCGATATTGAAAATATGGATGAAACTTCACAACAGGTAGTAGCTATTTTAGATGAATATATTAAACCGGCAGTAGCCAGTGATGGCGGAAACATCCTTTTTGATTCGTATAATCCCGACAGTAAAACGGTAAAAGTAATTTTACAGGGTGCCTGTAGCGGTTGCCCCTCTTCAACAATGACCTTAAAGAGTGGTATTGAAACTATGTTACGCGATATGTTACGCGACAAAGTTCAATATGTAGAGGCTGTAAACGGATAATTACAGCTTATAGTCTTTTGCTTTCACAGCAAAAAAATAAAAAAACCTGTAGGGGCATCTATCCTACAGGTTTTTTACTTTTGATATCCCCAGCTAAATTCCCTGGGGACAGGACTTCTACAAAGTACTTTTAGCCTCGCTGTAAAACTCCTGGAATAATTGCAATAAACTCATTGTAGAACTCACCAGGTCTTTGGTCTCCAATAACAATCCAAAATATAATTTGGTATTTTTAGGGCTGGTTTCTGAAGTCCTAATACGGTTTATTTGCTTCTGAATAAGATCGGATACATTATCCAGTAACTCCTGTTTTTCCTGCAAAATTTCATTGATACGCCCAAATTCATGCTTATCAAAAGTATCCTTGATATCATCAAAAAGCACCTGCATTTTATCATCTACCTTTTTAAGGTCACGAATCTGGTTAAACTTAAGGTGTTTATGGTTATTATTGACATGGTTGTAGGAGTTTCTGGTTATAAAACCAATAGACTGCACCATATCCTGTAAATAATCGAGTATTAGAATGTAAAATTTACTAGCCTCAACCGAATCATCATCAAGTGATTTTATAAAGTAAAATATATTTCCTTTAAGCTCATCAACCTGCTTTTCCAGTTTTTTAATGGCTTTACTGTTTTTCTTTAGTTTACCAAGGTCGTGATAACCTAAATTATCAACGGTTTTAGTATACATGGAATTCACCCCACTAATTACACTGGAAATATTTTCTGAACTTTCTGAGGTAATCTCATTAATGGTAATAATATCGGTTCGGTTATAACGCTTACGCTTTTTCTCTTCTTTTGTTTTCTTAGAATGAATAATACTACTACGCACCACTAAGACTACCGCTAAAATAATAAGCAGTGCCAAAGCAATCATTCCGCCAAAAAATATAATTCCAGCAAAAACGGCGGCTGCACAAAAAGCAACCAAAGCAGTAACAAACCACCCTCCCACAACATTAAGCACTCCCGCAACTCTATATACAGCACTTTCACGATCCCAGGCCCTATCAGCAAGCGAAGTACCCATGGCTACCATAAAAGTCACATAAGTAGTAGATAAAGGCAATTTAAGACTGGTACCTATAGAAATAAGAACACTGGCCACCACCAAGTTTACTGAAGCCCTTACCATATCAAAAGCAGGGGCATTTAGACGTTTGCTCCGTAGGTGAGTAGTAGGTTTATCAAATTTAGTATCTATTTTTTGTTTTACACGAAGCGGCATAATTGCCGAAACGGCATTTCCTAAAATCACCGAGTACCTTACAATACCCCTGGAAAGAACATTAGGTTCAAAGCGTTCTGCCCCATCTCCCTGACGGGCAAGGTTTACACCGGTTTCCACTACCGATTGCGCTTTAGCTGAAAACCAAATAGTAACTACCATTATCCCCCCGGCAATAATAAGTAAGAATTCGGGAGTGGGAACTGTTCCGGAAAGCTCGGACATCAATAATTCTGACGGTAAAACCCCTGAAACAGCGTATGCTTCTTGCCAAATTTCAAATGATTGCCAAGCAGCAATAGGCACCCCAATAAAGTTTACCAGGTCATTTCCGGCAAAAGCCAAGGCCAAGGCAAAAGTTCCTATTACAATAATCACCTTTAAGATATCCATCTTAAAAATGCTCATAATAAGTTGTGATATTAGGGTAAAAAAGACAAAGCCTATTATAATAATCAGTAGGGAATTATTATTTACAAACTCATTGAAACTATCAGGAATAAAGGCTACTGTTTTTAGGCCTTTCATCAAAATAAAATGCATAATTGCCGTAAGGGAAACTCCTCCAAAAACAGCACCAACATATTTTATTTTCTTTTCAAATTTAAAAGAGAAGACCAACCGGGAAAGGTACTGTACCAGGGCACCTACCACAAATGCAATGACCACCGCCAGTAAAATCCCAACAATAATTTCGGTAGCTTTTGAAGTATTGATATAATTTACCAACTCCCCGAAATCCCCACTATCATTAAAAATTTTAATCGCGGCAATACTCACGGCAGCCCCGAGTAATTCAAAAACTATAGAAACCGTAGTTGATGTTGGAAGACCGAGAGAATTAAAGAAATCCAGCAACAGCACATCGGTAATCATCACGGCCATAAAAATGATCATGATCTCTTCAAAATAGAATTCATCGGGAAGAAAAATTCCTTTTCGGGCTACTTCCATTAACCCACTTGAAAATACTGCTCCAACAGCTACCCCTATACTGGCCACTATAAAAATAGTACGAATAGAAATTGCCTTTGAGCCGATAGCTGAATTCAAAAAATTAATGGCATCGTTGCTTACTCCAACTACCAAATCTGTAATAGCAAGGGCAAAAAGTGCCACCAACATTACAATGTATACATCTTCCATAGGGCCAGATTAACTTTAAATCTGCAAAAATGTGGTTTTTTATATAATTCTTTAGTTCTCCAAAGTTATTAAAACTTTAATAATCAGCGCCGGTAAGGTATATTATAAATAATAATCCTTTCAGAAAGATAAGTATACAACTTTTAAATTGTTTTCCCACTCCGGGTTTTGTAACTTTAAAAGAAGTTTCAATTTTTATCAACCTTTAAACCAACTAATTATGTCTATTGTTAAAGTTATTGAAGTAATGGCTAACTCTCCCGAGAGCTGGGAAGACGCTACCAGGAAAGCGGTAAAACAAGCCGGAAAAACCATAAAAAACATTCGTAGCGTATATGTAAAAGAACAAACTGCTGTGGTAAGAAATGAAGAAATTACCGAATATCGTGTAAATGTAAAGCTCTCTTTTCAAATCAATTAAATTATGTTAGGTTGTTTCCTGCATTTTTAAAAAACAGCTACATTTTATAAAAAAGAATGAAAAACCACCCTCAACACACCAATGCACTTATTTATGAAAACAGCCCTTACTTACTACAACATGCCCATAATCCTGTAAACTGGTATGCCTGGAATGACGACAACCTTAATCGAGCAAAATCTGAAAACAAATTATTGTTGATTAGTGTAGGATATTCAGCTTGTCATTGGTGCCATGTTATGGAACACGAAAGTTTTGAAAATACGGAAGTAGCTAAACTTATGAATGAGCATTTTATTAACCTAAAGGTAGACCGGGAAGAACGTCCCGATGTAGACCTGGTATATATGAATGCGATACAAATAATGACCGGTGCCGGTGGCTGGCCTATGAACATCGTGGCTCTTCCTGATGGGCGACCGGTTTGGGGCGGTACTTACTTTCCAAAGGAAAGATGGATGAGTGCCCTAACTCAACTGGCGCATCTATATGATACCCAGCCGGAAAAAATGGAAGAATATGCTATAAAATTGGAAGAAGGCTTACAAAAACTTCAAATTATTGAATTGCCGGAAAACCCTCCAGCTTTTACTCGGGAATTTTATAAAAAAATCTTTCAAAAATGGAAAAAACAGTTTGATTTTACCCACGGTGGGTTTAACGGAGCTCCAAAATTTATGATGCCCAATAATTTTCAATTTTTATTGCGGTATGCATTTCAGGAAAATAATAAAAACCTGATGGATTTTGTGCAACTTAGTTTAAACAAAATGGCCTATGGTGGTATTTTCGATCCCATAGGTGGTGGGTTTTCCCGGTATGCTGTAGATCAAAAATGGCATATTCCACATTTTGAAAAAATGCTGTATGATAATGCCCAACTGGTAAGTTTGTACAGCCAGGCCTACAAAGTAAATCCCGAACCACTTTACAAAAAAGTAGTTTATAAAACTTTAAATTTTATTCAGCAAGAACTAATGGCGCCTGATTTTGCCTTTTATTCTGCACTGGACGCCGATAGTAAAAATACACAAGGCATTTTAGAAGAAGGAGCTTTTTACACTTTTACCGCAGAAGAATTAAAAACCCAGCTACAGGATAATTTTGAAGTATTTGCTGAATTTTACAACATTAATTCTTTCGGAAAATGGGAAAACAATCGATATGTTTTTATCAGGACCAAAACACTCGAAGCTATTGCCGGTAAATTCAATATTTCAATAAAAACACTTGAAGAAAAAATAAGCAATGCTGAAGAAAAGTTAAAAGAATACAGAAATAAGCGGGACAAGCCCGCTTTAGATGATAAAAGCCTCACTTCGTGGAATGCGTTAATGCTAACTGGCTTTTTAGAGGCTTACACTGCTTTTGATGAAGACAGGTTTCTAAACATTGCCCTAAAAAATGCCGATTTTCTAATTAAAAACCTTATCAAGGAAGATGGTAGCTTGCAACACACATATAAAAATGGTGAGAGCAAGTTAAACGGGTATCTGGAAGATTATGCTTTTTGTATTGAAGCTTTTATAAAGCTTTATGAAATCACCTTTGAAGAAAAATACCTCCAACTCGCAAAAAACCTTAGCGATATTACTTTGAAAGATTTCTCTGGCCAAAGCCCGCTTTTGTATTTTAATTCAAAACACGATCGACAGCTTGTAACACGAAATATTGAAAGCACTGACAATGTAATTCCCGCTTCCAACTCGGTTATGACCAAGAACCTATTTAAACTCTCTAAGCTTTTAAGTAAAAAATCTTATGAAGAAAGAGCAGAATTAATGCTAAAAGCCATTCAAGCACAAATGGAAAGTTACCCGCGCGGCTATACAAACTGGCTTGATGTAATGCTAAACTTTACCCATCCGTTTTACGAAATTGCCACTACAGGCAAAAAAGCAGTTGAAATAAGTAAAAAAATGCAGAAAAATTATATTCCAAATACTGTTGTTGCCGGCACTTCTGTAAAAAGCGATATGCCATTATTAATAAACAGACTTAAAGAGAAAAACAATTTAATATATGTATGTAGTAAAGGTAAATGTGAACTTCCAGTGAAATCTGTTGAAGAATCTCTACAAATCATAAAACACGTTTAACAAAAATTAAACAGGAATAATTCTGCTTTTTTTAGAAAAAATATTCTCTTTGTAGAAAATATCAATTAAAAAATTATGGACAAATTAGACAATTGGGGCAAAATCGCCGGAGAATACGCCGACAAATTTATTAGTTACTTACCTACCCTTATCGGGGCATTGCTTTTACTTTTTGTTGGGCTTTGGGTTATAAAATTAATAGTAAAGTATGTTGAAAAGCTTTTTCAGAAAAAAGATTATGATGAAACCTTGGAATTATTCGCTTTAAATGCCATTCGTTGGGGGCTTCGCATTATACTCTTTGTTCTGGTGATTACCCAATTGGGTGTTCAAAGTGCTTCGCTGGTTGCTGCTATTGGTGCTGCCGGTTTAGCTATTGGACTTGCCATGCAGGGATCTCTTGCGAATTTGGCGGGTGGAGTGCTTCTAATTGTTTTAAAGCCATTTAAGGTAGGAGACTGGATTGAGGCTCAAGGAGAATCTGGTTCAGTTACTGAAATAAACCTGTTTTACACAAAAATCAACACCTTTGGAAACCAACGGGCTGTAATCCCAAATGGCCAGCTTAGCAATAATAATATTATAAATTACAGTTATAACGGCACCCGTAGGGAGAACCTGTCTTTTGGAATTTCTTACGATGATGATATTAAGAAAGCCAAAGAAGTGCTTATGAATATGGTAAAAGAACGGGAAGAAATTGAGAAAGATCCTGAACCACAAGTACTTGTTGCTGAACTGGGCGATAATTCAGTAAACTTTTCGGTACGTTATTTTGCTAAAAACAGCGTTTTTTGGGATTTGCACTGGTATATGATTGAAGAAGGTAAAATAAGACTGGAAGAAGCCGGAATGACCATTCCTTACCCACAACGCGATGTTTATCTTTACGATCAAACCAAAATGAATGGTACAATCGAGAAAAAAATTAAAGAGAGTAAAGAAAATAAAGATTAACCAGCTATAAAATCTTTTAAATAATAAGGTTCAAAATAAGCGACATCTTCGGTGTCGCTTATTTTGTATTTATATTCGGCCAGCGCACACATTTCTCTTGCTGAAGGCAGTTTTTCTTCAATAAATTCAGCATTTGTATGGCTACAGATTTCCCGAAACTTTGTAACCCCGGGACCAATAAAAACCACCCTTCCTTTTTCCAGGTATTCAGCATAGGAAATAGCATCCAAAATTTCAGCTTTAGTGTCTCGTATTTGCTCCAAACCGGTATTAAATACTGCAGCATATACTTCCATTCTTCGGGCATCTAACATCGGGATAATCAGTCCACCTTCATTTTTTACCTGAGCTGCCAGAGATGTTAAGGTGGGAATAGAAATTAACGGAATATCTAAAGAAAAACACAAACCCTTAGCTGCTGAAACGCCAATACGCAAGCCCGTATAAGACCCCGGGCCTTTACTCACGGCCACAGCGTCTATATCTGCAAGTTTTAATTTATTTTCTTTAAGGATTTCATCAATAAAAACATGGAGCTTTTCAGCGTGGGAATATGTATTATTATAATCCTCTTTTAAGGCTAAAACATTGCCATTTTCTGCAAGTGACACCGAGCAGTTGGTGGTTGCTGTTTCAATACATAAAATCCTGGCCACAATCACTAATTTAAATTGGCCGTAAAAGTACTATTTTTCTTCTGAAGATTCAGTTACTTCTACCATATCCCCATCTTTGAGACTTTTGGTTACTGTGCTATACGGGCCGGTAATTACTTCTTCACCTTCTTCAAGCCCTTCGGTAATAGCGATATTACTCCCATCCTGAATACCGGTTGTGACCTTTCTGAATTTTGCCTCTTCGCCTTGCTTTACAAAAACCCCTTCAATCATTTCACCATCGGGAGCATCGGTTTTTACAACTATAGCACTAATAGGCACCCCAATAATGTTTTTTCCCCTCTCGGTAACAATATCTGCCGTTGCAGTCATTCCGGGTCGAAAAGGCGAATAGTTATCGGGTCTTCCCTCTAGTAAATCGCTGTAAGAATCTTCTAAAATTCGTACTTTAACTTTAAAATTGGTTACCTGATCAGAGGTCAACTCAACATCTGCTGAATTTGAAATTTCGGTAACCAGGCCTTTAAATTCACGGCTCAAGTAAGAATCAACTTCCACATTGGCTGAATCACCAACTTCTACTTTCACGATATCATTTTCGTTTACATCCACTTCAATTTCCATATTAGAAAGATTAGCGACCCGTAAAATTTCGGTTCCGGCCATTTGTTGGGTTCCTACCACCCGTTCTCCAAGCTCGGCATCTAAACGCGAGATAGTTCCATCCATAGGCGCATAAATATTTGTCCTCTGTAAATTATCCTGGGCCTCAGTAACACCGGCAGCACTACTTTTCATATTATAAAAAGCAGATTCTTTAGTAGCTTGGGCAACTTCATATTCAGAAACAATAGCAACCCATTCGGCATTGGAAATTACACCTTTTTCATACAAACTTTTATTTCGGTTATAGTTGGCTTCAGCTTGTTTTAAGCTGGCTCGGGTCTGATTATAACTGCCCCTCATATTTTCTAAATTTGCTTCCGCACGCTGTAGACTTGATTTATAAATATCAGGATTTATTTTTACCAGCAAATCTCCTTTTGCCACACTTTGACCTTCTTTAACAGGTAGCGAAATAATCTCCCCTGAAACTTCAGAAGAAAGCTTCACTTCTATTTCAGGCTGAATTTTACCGGTAGCGGCAACAGTTTCAGTAATATCCATAAGCTGAATTTCAGTAAGCTCCACTTCCTTATAATTTCCGGAGTCACCAAACCAACCCGCTTTTTTCCCTACCACTAGTAGAATTATAAGCGCTATGGCCACTCCTATGATAACAAACAAAGTTTTTTTCTTCATCTTTATAAAAATTTACAAAGCCATTGATTTATAATTTTCCGGCTGGTAATGACCTTAGTTTTTTATTGTCCAACTTATACTACCCCATTAAAATATTGAGGTCGTAAATTTTAGGAGGTCCTATTTTAAAATTTAAGTCCGTTGACAGAAACTCCAAAATAAAGCTCCAAAACTTTTAACTTAAATATATAATCGTATTTGGTTCGAACTACTTCACGCTGGGCATTTTCATGGCGCAGTTTAGACTGGGTAAAATCAAAAACATTGATAACACCAACGTCAAAACGATCGGTAGCATATTCAAATGCCTGTTCTTGCGCCTTTGCGGCTACCAAAGCAGCTTCGTATGCTTCAAAAGCGCCCTGTGCATCAGTATAGGCCTGGTATACATCAGACTCCAAATCCAGCTCGGCCTGTTCCAATTCATATTCTGCTCTTTTAGCATTCACCCGGCTCCGTTGCACCTGATTTCGGGTAGCAAATCCGCTAAAAATAGGAATGCTTAATTGTAAGCCGTAAGTAATCCCGTCGTTATTCTGAATTTGTTCAAAAAACGGTAACGGACTACCTATAGTATTTACGGTATTTGGAGCCACCACCGTTTCTCCGGTGTTCTCAACCACTCCAATTTCACGAGTTGGATTATCAGGATCAATTTCAACACCTGCTACCCGGCCTTGGCCTGATTCCCGGGTATTATAATTAAAAAATGCACCTAAAGTAGGTACATACGCCCCACGTGCAATCTCTACATCTTTTTGAGCCAATTCCTGATTGATCTCGGCAGTTTTAATTTCAAAACGCTCTTCTTTTGCCCGTTCAATAATATCATAGACTGATTTTTCCATAATTTCAGTACCGAAAATATTATAATCGCGGTCTACGATATCAAAATCTTCATAGTCTTTAATTAGCAAGGTCTGGGCAAGACTAACCAAAGAAATCCTGATATCATTTTCTGTAACAATAATACGTTGTCGTTCATCGGCATTGGTGGCCTCAATTTCAAGTAATTCTTCTTTAGCAGCAGCTCCCGCATCTACCAATGCTTTTGTACGTTCTAATTGTTTCTGGGTAATTTCATTTTGTGATATTAGCACCTCAAGGTTTTGCTTATTAAAAAGAACCTGCAAATAAGCATCGACCACAAATAAGGTAATATCATCCTTCATCTTGTCCAATGCATATTGTGCAGCAAGTTTTGAAATTTTTGAACGCTGGAGCCGTTTAAAATTTCGAAGTCCGTCAAAAAGATTCATGTTGGCAGTTACTCCCGCAGAAAAGTTTCTTGTAGTTTGCGTTTGCAGAACTCCCGTGGTGACGTTTTGGGTAAGCCCTGTATTCCAGGAATTCGAGGCTGATGCACTGACATCAGGAAAGAAATCTCCAACAGCATCCCGCTGATCAAGTTCAGCAAGTTCAACATCAAGTTCAGATTGTTTTACAGAAATATTATTTTCAAGAGCGTATTCCACGCATTCTTGAAGCGTCCATTTTTTTTCTTGGGAAACCCCTGTAAAAACTGTAAAAATTAATAAGGCTAAGCAGTAATACTTCTTCATAATGCTTGTTCTAAAAAGATATGTCTTGATTTTGTGAAAGTTGTTACATTTAAAAGCACACTTTTCTTATAAAAATGGTCACAAAAAACCAATAGCTTTTTTTAAACTCTGAAGGTAAGACTCTTTTGTAGTGGAAATGTTACAAGTCAGAAAAACTTATTTTCTCATAACACAATATAATAATGTTTAATTTAAGAGACGGAAAAGGATTTTGTTTCTGCATTTTATTTTAATGAAAGCTATTAAATATCCGCAAAGAAAGATAGATAATAGCGCGTATATAGTTTTTAGGAAACCTGCTCTTCCCTTTTAGCTTTTCGTCGGGAGCGATAGATAAAATATCCTACACCTCCAATTAATAAATAAGGAAAAACCATAAGGTAAAGTATCCCATCATTAATTCCTTTTGCAGCACTTTGGTCGGCATCGCTTTCCAGAACCGCACGGCACATAGCACATTGGGCTTCAGCAAAACCGGGAAGTAACATAAGCAGTAGAAATATCAGTAGAAATCGTGTTTTCATCATTTTCCCTTCAACAATTTCAAATTTACAAAATCTTGTAGTTCTAATAATATGGCAGCATAAAAATATACACTAAAACCCCGGTAATGGCAACATATAGCCAAATTGGAAATGTCCAACGGGCAATTTTTGCATGTTTTTTATATTCGGCAGTAAGGCCCCGGTACATCGTAAATAACACTAGCGGAACAATAATAGCAGAGAGTATGATATGTGTAATAAGAATAAAAAAGTAAACATAACGCAAGGCTCCTTCACCGCCATACGGCACAGGGTCATTACTTATCTTAGAAATTACATAGCTTATTAGAAAAATTGCTGAAAGCCCAAAAGCAGTAATCATAGTATTACGATGTAATTTATATTCCTGAATTTTCATAAAGAAATAGCCCATCATTAATAAAACTGCGGTAGATCCGTTAAGCAAAGCATGAAACAAAGGAAAGGTACCACTTTGTGTTCCCAAAATATTATAACGCTCTGGCAAATACATTAGCACCAAAACAATTATTGGCACTAAAATAGAAAGCGCAACGATAACCGGAATAGCTATTCTATCGGTTTTTGTAAGGGTTCTTTTCATCTGTTTATATTTCGTTTTTTGTCATATCCTTGTTTATTAAAAAGCAGTTTTAACGCTAAGAAAGTTAAATTTTCATCTACATGCTCTATGGCAATACTCCTGTGTGCTTAGCGTTTGTTGTCAGTTTCATCTTCGGGGTTTCCATATCTTAACTATGGATATTTCAACCTCCAGTAAAAATCGACCTTTTTTAAGCTGCTGTTGTTTCTTTGACAGCTACTTCCACTCCTAATTCCCGGAGCATCTTTAGATGTCGTTTTATTTTGTGGTCTTTATTCCTGTTCTCTAAAAATTCATATCCAAGTTCCTTATAGGGTGTCTTGTCCTTTAATATGAAGTAGGCAGCTATCAGGATCTTATGTCCTACTGCGATCAATGCTCTTTTCTTGCCTCTTCTTACTACCAAACTATCATATTTACCCCTGAGGTATGTTCCCTTGGTCCTTGTCGCCGCCCAGGCACACTGCACCAAAAGCGTTTTCAAATATTTGTCTCCGTGGGTGGTTCTACTGCTTTTTTTTACCTGCACTCTCATTACTACCCGGACTCATTCCAGCCCAGGAGGCCAAGTGTTGTTCATTAGGGAACTGCTCCATATGGGTGCCTATTTCCGCAATAATATATTGGGCAGCCTCTTTTCCAACTCCCGGAATGCTTTCCAGTAGTTCCGCGTCCAATACCAGTTCATGGGCCTTTAATTGTGCTTCCAGCTGCCGGTCAAGTTTCTCTATGGTCTTCTCCTTCTCCAGGATGCTCTCCTTGATTGTTTTCAACATAAAACGATGGTGATCAGTCAGATTTCCCTTCAGGGAAGCGGCCAGATCCTCCACACTGCTTTGCATCTTACCGTGACGGAATTTCAAAAGTTCAGCGATATCCTCTTCTCCGGCTATCATCGCATCGATGATTTTGGTAGCACTCGCCCCACTCAGATTGCTTACCACGCTGGAGAGTTTGATGTTGGCATCTTCCAGTATTTTATGCAACCTGTTTTTTTCCGAGCTTATTTGCTGGACGATCTTACGCTTGTAGCGGGTAAGGTCCCTGAGTTCCCGAATCTCTTTGGGAGGGATAAAACTGCCCTTGAGCAATCCGCTAAGCAAAAGCTTTGCTATCCATCTGCTATCTTTCTTGTCCGTTTTCCGGCCCGGTACATTTTTGATATGGCGAGCATTTACTAAAAGAATCTCCACATGATCCTCCAGTATGTTGTAAATGGGCTTCCAGTAGACCCCGGTGCTTTCCATAGCCACGTGGGTGATCTGATTTTCTAATAGCCAATCACGCAAGGCTTCAATGGAGGCCGTAAATCCATCAAAGGACCTGGTTTGCTCTTTTATGCCAGTGCCCTTTATCGTAGCCACGATAAGGCTCTTATGCACGTCTATCCCGCAACCTCTTTCCACAAGCTGCGCAAACTCTACTGTGTTTCGATCTGTTGTTTCCATCTGAAGTGTTTTTAGCTCTAATTTACGATTTCGGCGCCAATAATCATCCCCCTGTGTGACGCCCTGCCGTCATGGATGTTTCATCTATCTATATATAACTAAACTTACAGCAAAGCTTTAATATCCTCGATTAAAATATCTATTTCCGGCGTTTCTTCTCCTTCTACCACGCTTTTATTGCGCAATACCGAACCCCGATAATAAATAATAGGATTACCATACTGGTCTTTTCTTGAACGTATATAACCTTCTTTATCTACCAAAGCAAACATCCCCTGATGTTGAAAACCACCCGGCGCATCCTGATCTACTCCGGCATGGATATAAAAACCGTCATTGGCAATTTGGTAAACCTGCTCCTTATCACCCGTTAACAAATGCCAGTTAGGATTAGTAATTCCATAATTTTCAGCATATTCCGTTAACACTTCTGGTGTATCATACTGTGGGTCTATACTAAAAGAAGCTATAGCAAAGTCTTCCTCCCCTTCAAATTCATCCTGAATTTCTACCAAGTTGCTATTCATAATCGGGCAAATTGTAGGACAGGTGGTAAAGAAAAACTCGGCAACATATACCTTACCCAAGTAATCTTCATTGGTAATGGTATCGCCATCTTGATTTAACAGTTTAAATTCTGGTGCCTTGCGACGTTTTCCGTTGGTTTCAATATAAGCCATATCCTTAGCAGCTTTCTTAGATGCATCTTCTTCATCACTACTTAAACGATCGGAAGAAACCACATTTCCACTACTCACGCGATCAATGATTTTGGGAATGAAAATAATTCCAAAGATCAAAATCACTAAAGAAATTCCTACGTATGAATATTTTTTCATGTTATAAACTATTTTGAGCGCTCAGCATTGTTCTTTTTTAAGGCCAAACGATATTCGGCCAATACTACTTTAACGTCATCATTCATCTTATTACTAAGATCAGCTATGGAGCCTGAATCGTAGCCATACAAAATCCCGTGATCTTTATCATCGTCCCTTCCACGCAAGTTCAACTCTTTATCGATAATAAACACATTAGGCGTAAACAAATTTTTATTTAATTCTATAGCTTCAGCCTGAAAACTATTGAAAACCTTTTGAACTTCACTTTCATTACCAAATACAAACTTCCACTCATCGGGGCTGCCCACACCTTGGAATTCCAAGGCAAATTGAGCCACATCTTCCCGGGCTGATTCAGGTAAAACAATCACAAACTGAAAATCATCGAATTCATAATACTTCTCGAGTATTTTTTGATCGAGATTAAAAGTATGGCCTTTAATATCTTCAAGGTTTTTACCAAAAAAAGCGACAATGCTAATTTTATCCTGAAAGGAAAGGTTTTCATTTCCGGGATGTTCTAAATGAGATATATCTTTTACCTTCTGAGTTAAGACGGGAAGTTTAGCAAAATTATTATGTCCTGAAGCAAAAAACAGGTAAGCAATAATCGGTAAAGCAAAAAGTACAATAAGTACAAAAAACTTTTTCATAGGGAACTGCGGTTTACCGCGAAAACGGGTACAAAAATAAAAAGACGGTTTTACAAAACCGTCTTTTCTAAAACTTTTAACTTTTTAAATTCTTTAAAAATCCCAGGCTACATGATTTGTTCTATAAACTTCAAAAATATAGTCTCCTTCAGTCAAAAGAATAAAGATAAGGTAAGCAATAAGGAAAACTGCTGTCCATACAATTGCACGGCGCAAGCCTTTAGTTTCCCCTTCAAGGTGCATAAAAGCCCAGGCTATATAATACGCTTTAAAAATGGTAAGAATAATGAAAATCCAGTTAAGGATACTCATACTCAGAAAATCGGTATGTACTAAAAAACCGGGTTTTAAAATACCCAAAACCACCTCTACAATGGTTAGGATTGAAAGTATTACAAAAACCGACCAAATCCTTTTGGTATTAGACTCGTGTTGATGTGTTGTATCGTGTGCCATAATTAGTTTTTTCTACTGAAATTATACCAGGTAAAAGAAAGTAAATACAAATACCCAAACCAAATCTACAAAGTGCCAGTAAAGCCCAACTTTTTCTACCATTTCGTAGCTTCCGCGACGTTCATAGGTACCTATTACCACATTAAAGAAAATTATAATATTGATAAGCACCCCTGAAAGTACGTGGAAACCGTGAAAACCGGTTATAAAAAAGAAGAAGTCAGCAAATAGTGGAACGCCATATTCATTTTCAGTTAGATTAGCGCCTTCAACCACACTTACAGCTTCGGCATCTAATTTCGCCAAAGACTCCTCGCGAGAAAGTACGGTCTTCTCTCCTTCTTCGGTTAATTTCTGAGTTCTAATCACTACATCTTCCCTGTTGGCAAAACCAGCCTTAATTTCTTCAATTGTATAATTTGGCAAAGCTTCTCCTTGCTGAAACCATACTCCTGAAGCACGCGTATTTTCAACACGTTCGGTAGACATTACTTCAGCAACATCTGCTAAGGCAACACGATGGCCTTCAGCATCAACAAACTGGAGAATGTTTCCACCTTCGGTTTTAACTGCGCCATAAGTTCCCTGGATAAAGTTTTTCCATTCCCAGGCTTGTGAACCCAAGAAAATCACCCCACCAATAATAGTAAGGAACATATAAAAAACCACTTTTCCTTTCTTTAGCTGATGCCCGGCATCTACTGCCAACACCATAGTTACAGAAGAGAAAATAAGGATAAAGGTCATTAAAGCTACATAATACATTGGAGCATCTACACCGTGTAAAAACGGAAAGTGATTAAAAACCTCATCGGCAATTGGCCAGGACTCAATAAATTTAAAACGTGAGAAACCGTAAGCTGCAAGAAAACCTGAGAATGTAAGCGCATCGGAAACGATGAAAAACCACATCATCATTTTACCATAGCTAGCTTTTAAAGGGTCGTTACCACCGCCCCAGGTTTTACCTTCGGTGCCTGTTCTAACAACAGTAGCTTCCATAGAAGAGTAGTATTAATTTTTTAACTATTGCGCAAAAATACGCAAATTAATTATCTAAAGAAATATAAAAACAAAAACAGAAATACCCACAACACATCTACAAAGTGCCAGTAAGTTGCAGCGAGCTCAAATCCAAGCATTTGACCTTTTTTATAGCGCTGTTTAAAATGATTATAAATTACCACAAGCAAAACAATTAAACCTCCCGCCAAATGGGCAAGGTGAACGGCCACCAAAATATAAATAAAGGTGGCGGTAATACTGCTTTCACTTCCCGTAAAATAGAAGCCCTGTGAAATAATATCATAAAAACCCTGAAATTGCAGAGCTCCAAACAGCAATGCCAAAACCAAGGTACCTATCAAAAAAGCTGTGGCATTTTTTCGCCTTGAGGCCAAAATGCTTTTTTTAGCAAGAATAAATGTTATGCTACTAGCTACAATAGCCACTGTACTCCAAATAAAAGCATTGGGAAACACCAGATCATCCAACCAATCGGGGCGTGTTTTACTCACCACATAGGCACTGGTAAGCCCGGCGAAAGTCATCGTCATACTCACCATCCCAAACCAGAGCATCATTTTTTTTGCCCTGCCAATTTTATGTTGATCAGAGCCTTTTGTTAAATCCATTGTCTTATAAATTTATCCAGAACATATATTATTTGTAGCAAGGTGATATAAGAAACACTTGCAAACATTAATTTTTTAGCAGCATAAGCCGATTTTTCCCTATAAAGTTTTATTGCAAAATACAACATTCCCAAGCCCAGCAATAAAATAAGTCCGGCTGCAAACGGACTTAAAAAAAGTTTTCCGGTAACCCCAAAAGCCGGGATAAGCGATACTAAGATTGTCCACACCGTATATAAAATTACCTGAATAGCTGTGCCACGGTCGCGTTTTCCCGTAGGCAACATAAAAAAACCTCCTTTTTTATAATCGTCAAACAACCACCAGCCAATGGCCCAAAAATGCGGAAATTGCCAAAAAAACTGGATCATAAATAAAGTTCCCGGTTCTATACTGAATTCTCCTGTAGCCGCTACCCAACCTAACATAAACGGAATAGCCCCCGGAAATGCCCCCACAAATACCGAAAGTGGGGTTTTAGTTTTTAAAGGCGTATAAATACTTACATAAAGAAAAATGCTCAGCGCCCCAAACATGGCCGTTCGAGGATTAATTATATACAAGACTATAAGTCCTAAAATAGTAAAAACACTGGCAATAACAAATGCGGTGGTTACCGACATACGCCCGGCGGGAATAGGACGGTTTTTAGTGCGGTCCATCAACGCATCTAAATCTTTTTCTATAATTTGGTTATAGGCATTAGAAGCGCCAACCATAAAATACCCCCCAATAGCCAAAAGTAAGACTATTACAAAATCAACCGTATCTGCCCCTAAAAAATAACCCGCCACCGAAGAGAAAACCACGCTTACGGCCAGGCGCAATTTGGTGATTTCCTTAAAGTCTGTTATGATTGATGTGGAAGGCTTATGTACGCCGGAGCTACTCAAAAAATGGGTTTTTAAATTGGCGCAAAGATACTCCTTAATTAGGTTTTGGCAAGGGCGGAAAAATGTTAATTTTCAAGAGCTATAGCATCTCTAATAATCATAGTACCAATTAAAAATATCTGTCCTCAACCCAAAATTGATCCAGGTGGTTGAATTTTCAAAATGTGGCACGGTTTCCACATCGGGTTTAAAATCACGATAAATAAAACTGGCATACAGTTTTAAATTAGTAGCAGGGTTTACAATATAACCAGCTTCGGTTTCCCCATAAAAAGAATTTGTAGTATTCCCCTGACCAATTTCAACCCCGGTCTCTAAAGGGCGTTCCTGCTCACTTTGATATATATCGCCACCATAATTATCCATATCTATAGTTTCATTAAAATTAAAGCCCCGTTTTCCATAAATCAATTTTACATGCCCGTACCAGCGGTCTTTTTTATAACGCGCAATGACCAAAAGTTCACGAAAATTCGCCCCCATAAGTGAGCCATAGATTGATTATTATGCCCATAATTTAATACCGCATTATTATGGGAATACGTATAGGGCCGAATTTGGTTATATTCTGCTTGAAAAAAAAGGTTTTCTACTGAAAATACATCAAAGGCCTTTATCCCTAATTGATAACCCAACTTATTCTTCCAGCTTTTTGTCCGCCAAACACGTCCGAAGTTGAAAATTCATCAATAATCCACTGTCCGTAAAAATTAAGCTTATCACTCCATTTATATTTTGCAGTAAGGCCAATTATGGCATTACCCCCTCGGCCACCGGTAGAAAATTCAATTACCCGATAAAAAATTACCGGATTTCACTAGTGGGTACTAAAAAATAAAAATAGTTCTTTGAAATTCTTTATATATCATATTTACGGGGAGTTTTGACCCCGTGACGATTTGAATTGGGAAATTGGATTTTTGTGATTTAAAACAAAAAGCAATGAACCAAGGAAAATATATTTTTGCACAGCTTACCGAATTTCTGCCGCGTAGGGTCTTTGACCGTATCGTTTCAAAACATGAAGGCAATAAATATGTTAGATCTTTTACTTGTTGGAACCAGATGCTCTGTATGGTTTTTGGACAATTGACAGCAAGGGACAGCATGCGGGACCTTATGGTAAGCCTTGAAGCTCATCAATCGAAGTTTTATCATTTAGGTTTTGGGACTACCGTTACCCGGCGCAATTTTGGTAAGGCAAACCAAAAACGCAATTATAAAATTTTTGAGGAATTCGCTTATGTCCTAATTGACCGGGCCAAGAAGAGCTGTTACCAAAAAGATTTTGAGGTCGAAGTCGAGGGCAACGTTTACGCTTTGGATTCCTCGACAATAGATCTTTGCTTGAGCGTATTTTGGTGGGCTGAGTTCAGGAAAGCAAAAGGGGGAATAAAACTCCATACCGCATTTGACGTAAAAAGGGCCATCCCCAGCTTTCTTCACATATCAAAGGCAAGTCTTCATGATGTTAATATCCTAGATATTATTCCATATGAAAAAGGAAGTTTTTACATAGTCGATAAGGCATATGTCGATTTTTCAAGACTCTACTCAATGCATCTTCAAGATAGTTTTTTCGTGACCAGGGCCAAGACAAACATGCGCTTCAAGAGGATGTATTCAAAAAAGACGGACAAGACGGCTGGGGTAAAGCACGATCAAATTGGAAAACTCGAAGGATATTACTCTGGAAAAAACTACCCAGAAAAGCTTAGGCGTATCAAGTATTTTGACCAAGAAACCCAAAAACAACTTGTTTTTCTGACCAACAATATGGAGCTCAAAGCCACCGATATTTCGATGTTATACAAGAAGCGATGGGAAGTCGAACTGTTTTTTAAATGGATGAAACAACACTTGAAGATAAAATCCTTTTGGGGCACTTCAATGAATGCCGTGAAAATACAAATATACTGTGCAGTAATTGCATATTGTCTCGTGGCTATCGTTGGGAACACCTTTAAGGTAGACCGAAGGATATACGAAATATTACAAATTATGAGCATATCTCTACTGGATAAAACACCTGTTAAAGAGATACTTACAAAATATGATTACAAGAATGTCAAAGAACTGCAAATTAAACAGTTGAAAATCAATGGGTTTTAAATACCCATTAATGACCGGATTTAAATAATTAACATCAAACCCACGATTATTATCGTTTTGCCACATCACCGATTCAAAAAAACCAAGGTTTAAGCGTTTCGTGACATTATAACTCAAATAATGATTGATAATGATTGACCATATATTTAGTTCGAAAAGAGTCATCTGCAGTTACTTCAGGCTTAACATCACGCAATGACATCCAGGTATTGGTGTATTTTAACTTCCAGAAGGTAGTGTTTAATTTAAAATAGGGATAAGGTGAAGCATTATCACTCATTAATAACGAACGATATCCGTCACCAATAAAATTCTTGCCATGGCCAAATTGGATATTAAAATATTTACCGGGCGAATACGACAAATAGCCTTCAGCTAACGGATAATCGTAACCGCCATCCATAAAGGGTTTCGCAATTCCGCGAGCGGGAATTATTGCAGGGTTTCCCCATCAGGCTTGATAGATTCGGCATAACGATTGTAATATTCAGCAAAGCGCCCCTGGCTTTCATAAATCACGGAATAAAAATTCAAGTTTTTCCCCAGCCTGCCCCGAATAATGGCCGCCCGGGTGTTATTATAAGTAAACTCGTGTTCGGTTTGCTGAAAATCTTTCCCCAGTTGCAAAATCTACTGCAAAATCAATACTGAACCAATAGTCATCGGTTTCGAACTGAATAAGATGCTCGTTCCACAATTTACGCCCCAACCAGGAACTAGCAGGTTTTAGCATTTTGGATTCAGCAGCTTCACAATCAAAATATCTATTCACTTCTTTAAAAAGTAAAGGCTTTGAAGCCGCGTGTGTATTGGTTCCGATTTTATTAAAAGCCGCATCAAAACGCGAATAATATTCTCGTGGCTAAGAGGTATATTTATATTACTACGATAAGACTTTTTAGTAAACGCTTTCGATTTAATTTTTTCATATTCTTCGGTTAACGGATTTGAAACTTGCTTTTACCTATTTTCTAACATGGATTTTTGAGCAATATCCCCTTCGGAATTAACTTCGTGAACCACTACATTTAAAGGAATATCAATATTTAATTTAAACCTCATTTTAACCGGACGGGCATTATAGGTAGCGCTTTTCACAGTTGGAAGGTTTTTGAACAATCGCTCCACCTCTTTCTTTAACTCCTTATAAGCCGCGTTAATGTATATCACCGAAACTCCCCTACCTCATCTACAGTAAAAATTACGTTAATCCTGCCTTTATATTCTTCTGCTATTGCTACCTGAGGTAATTTGAAATTATTTTCAACAAAAGCAGTTAATTGATTGTAAAAACAATTGACCTGACCATCATAATTTATTCCTTCACATTCAGGAAAACACGGATAAACCTCAAAGGAGTTTTGAGCCTGACTGCAAACCGGGTAAATAGAGAGGAAAATTATTAAAAGAAGTAATTTAGACTTCATAGAAGACCTGGCAGGTTAATTAACACCTGAAATATACATTTTTTCAACAAATAGAAACAAAAAATCCCGGTAATTACCGGGATTTTCATGCTATGCAAGTAATTTTATTAGTCCTGTACCTGAAAAACAATAGGCAGGGAGTACATTACTCCTACTTCTTTACCACGTTGCTTACCGGGAGTCATATCAGGTAATTTATCAATTACTCTGGCAGCTTCCCGCTCTAATCTTGGGTGTGGCGCACGGGATTTAATATCTACAATCTTACCGGTTTCATCAATTTTAAATTGAACAATTACCCGGTTAATTCCTGACAAGCCAAGCTCTGAACCAAGATCTTTATTAAATTCACGGTTTACAAACTGCTGAATTTTCTTACTCATACATTGTTTCCGCTCTTCATTATTAGCAAGACCTTCACAGCCGGGGAAAATTGGCACATCTTCAATTACAGAGAAAGGCACATCTTCTACTGTTTCTTCAGCAGGAGCTTCAACCACCTCTTCTACCTCAACAATCTCTTCCATATTAGTTTCGGTAGATTCAATTTCATCCTCCTCAATTTCCTCATCATCTTCAATTACTTCAATAATTTCCGGTGCCGGAGGTGGCGGTGGCGGTGGCGGTGGCGTATTTTGCATTTCGGTAATCGGGATTTCTTCATCATCCAGATCATCCATATTTACCTGTCCGGTATCTATATCCTCTTTATCATAAGTTTTCCATTCTATCGCCTGCCAAGTGACAAATAGAACTAAAATAAGACCTAATTGTAAAAAGAGAACACTCTTTTTGGTTAAGTCTGCTTTAGGATTCTTTTTAGGTTGCATAATGAGTTTTAGTTATTAAAGGATTGCTAAAATAAATATTTTTTCTAAAAAATTAAATTAATCTTGGTTTTTAACCTTTGCAAATTGTTTTTAAAAACAAAAAACAAGATTGCCGCTGTACCTGCCCCAAAAGAATTAGCTAAAACATCATTCCAATCGGGTGTGCGGTATGTGGTAAACAGCCCTTGTAAAACCTCAATAAATATACCAAAAGCTAAAGAACCTAACAAGACTTTAAATAAATTAGGCTTAAATTTTCCTATTTTATCTTCGCGAAATATAAAATACAGTTGCCAGATCAATACCAGCCCAAAATAAGCTGCAAAATGCAAGAGCTTATCGGTGGGGTTAAACTCGCCAACACTTATTTTTCCTATTTTAATAAGAGAAGTCAAGGTAAGAAAACCTGTGTAAACACTTGCTACTATTAAAAGTAATTTAGCCGCCAATAATTTCTTTATATTCTTCAGGAGATAACAAATCATCCAATTCGCCGGCATCAGAAAGTTTAATCTTAACCATCCAACCTTCACCATAGGGGTCGTTATTCACCTTTTCGGGCTCATCTTCCAGGCTTTCATTAAATTCAATGATTTCGCCCGAAACCGGCAAAAATAAATCCGAAACGGTTTTTACCGCTTCTACAGTACCAAAAACCTCTTCTCGTTCAAGAGCTTCATCAAGGCTATCGACTTCAACGTAAACAATATCTCCTAGTTCTCCCTGGGCAAAATCGGTGATACCAACTGTTACGGTGTCATCTTCAACCTTAATCCACTCGTGGTCTTTGGTGTACTTTAAATCTTGAGGAACATTCATAATTTCGGTTTATATAAGCGCAAAGGTAATTTTTTCGGGCAATTGTTCAAACCGGGTTTGTTTAATTTCCAAAATTATAGCGCATGGTAATTCCCGAGCGAATAGTAGTTTGCGGAAAAGCAGTAGATACGGCATATTCTGAAAAATTATGGTCATAATAAAAAATAGCAGTAAGGTTTCTGGAAATAGCATAATCGGCCGTGAAATTAATTGCCCAGATATCCTGCCCCGCCACCACCTGACTACTTTCCAAATCCAAATAACGAATTATAGTTTTATTTCTACGGAAAGAAACATCGGCTTTCAGGTTAAGATCACTGCTTAAAATACGATTTTCTCCCGCTATACTGGTAGCTATCTTTAAATCTTTTATCCGGTAACCAGTCCCTATACGGTATTCATTTCCGCTGGTTTCAGTGAGTAAATTATTATCAAAATTTAAAGAAAGCGCCCGATCTTTTCTTATTTCAGTAAGCAACTGAATTGCATTTTTAGTTTCAAAATCTACTCGTATAAGCGGGGTAAATAATTCGGTAAGAACAATATTAGCATACAATTCCGGAATCTTAAAATCACCGGCTTGATTGGTTTCAAACGGGTTTTCAGGATCGTAATCTAAATTGGTCTGGAATTGATTGATCGTGTGATTTGACTGATAACCGTGATTTATAGAAAACCTTCTGAATTTATCTTTAAACCAACCCAAACGCATTAATCCGGTATATTTTAAATCCCAATTTGGAAGCGGCATATCCCTAAAAGCCCCCAAAGGCACATCTTCAGCATCACGCCCGGTATACGCTGAAATAAAAGCTGGCAATAACACTGCCTGGCTCGTTTTACCATAGCCTACGGGATAACCTTCATCATCAATATTGGCTGGATTCAGGCCCTGACGTGCAGCTAGCCTACGGGCAATAGTCAACCTGTTTTGCCTAAAGCTTTCAAAAGCCTCAGAACTTTCTTCTGAAGTTTGATTAAAGGCACTACGCAACATAATGGTTGAGGTATTAAAGTTTCCGTAGGTAAACGGCGAAAGCGACTGATATTCCAGTGAATTTGGGTCTACGCGGTAATTCTCATTAAAGGTTTCCGCATAGTTCCTATTAGCACTAATATCTATCGTAAGATCAGGTAATATATCCAAAGAAGCCTGCAAGTCCATCTGTTCATTTTTCACCCTTGAATATTGCTGATTAAAATTCTGAAAAAGGGTTAACCACCCACGTCTTGCTGCCATATACCTTATATCTTCCTGCAAACCAAAAGTAAAACCTGTGGTAGGCTTCAAACTTCCCATAAAACCTATACTCGGTAAATACCCAGGCATAAAACTACCTTCATTCTGTCGGTAATTTATCTGAATTCTTTTTATAAAAGTGCTAAGATCTACCAAGGTATTAAAACCTTTGCTCGTTTTATTGGCTCGGGATTGCGAAGATCCACTTTCGGCATCCCGATTACCAGAAGCATCTAAAGTAGGCACTCCTGCGCTTCTTTCTTTAATACTTTGTCCTCCGGAACCGCTTTTTTCAACCAAGCCAACATAATCGTAAAGCTTTTGTAAATCTAAATTGGCATTAATTTGATGTGCATTGGAATTTTGAATGGAATTACCAATATCAGGAATATCTTCCAGGTTTTGGTAAATACGCGAGCCCCGCTGCCACTGAAAATCACCAGTATAAGAATAAGTAGCCTTTATAAAACTAAGGGCAGGAATTTTTTCCAACGGAAGCTCATAATTTAATTGCAGGCTTTGATAATGCAAATTAGGCTCTCCAATATTAAAGAAATCGTCCCATAAACCAATAGTATTGTTGGGCTCACCATCTTCATCTAAATAATTACGAATCATTCGGTTGTTGGAAGCACTAAAATTAAAGCTAAGCGCGCGGGTTAAATTATAGTTGATGGCATATTCCCAATCAAACAAATAATTACGCTGGTATAGTGTTGGAATTCCAATATCATTATCACTCAACTCAAGGCTTCGGAATTTTTGCTCATTATATTGCCTGAAAATCTCCGAACTTGCAGTGATACTGCTTGGTAACGGGTTAAAATTAAAATCTTTAAATATTGAAAAATAATCACTGCTGTCTAACACAGAAATATTCTTAAAAGGTTCAATTTCTTTACTTTCAAAACCGAATTCATAGGTACCCCCAAGCCTTACATTTTGATCAAGGCCATTTTCAATTTCAAAATCACGATGATCTATTTGATTATAAGAAGCTGAAAAGTTAAAATTTTCAATATCGTAGGGTTTTGGTTTAGCCTCCCCGGTACGTGCTTTTCGCAAGCCAATTACATTTATACTTTGCCTCCGGGTGTAGGCCTGCGACTGTTTTTTAACCCGATCCCGCTCTACCGGGTCTATAATATCCCGAAGCCGGGTTTCCAACTCTACATCTAAAAATTCCTGATCGTATTTTGGTGTTATCAACTCTTCTCCACGGCTATAATTAACCGGAATATTCACCCCCCATTTCTGGGGCAGAAGCTGCCCTATATTCAAATTAGTTACCATGTCGTATTGCTGTACATCTTCCCGGCTACGCTGGTTTGGTCCCTGGTCTAGGGTACCAAAACCAACTGTGCTTCGCCTTCCGGTCGCGGCAAAATCAGCAAAATCAGCAAGGTTGGTATCCATATTTATAATACCTGCCCAGCCTCCTTCATTATCCAAATCGGTTAAACGCAATTCATTAAACCAGACCTCTCCGCATAAATCCTGTATGCTGCTTTTCCCAAGTCCATTTTTCACACCCAACATCAACATTCTAATATTTCCAAAACTGGGGTTTCCTTTAATTCCCACCCGGGTTTCATCGGTATTATAAATATCCTCAGCATTGACAGGATCAAGATTTTCAGTAAAAAAATTAAGTTCAACAGTACTTAAATTAGGATTTCCCAATACTGAAGTTTTTACCCGCTGTAAGATTTCCAGCGGAATCTCAAGTCGGTTTACCTCAGGCCAAATCTCTTCAGAAGTTTGGGCACCAAACATAGTTGGACTTAGCGGTACTTCAATTTGATAAAAATTATCGGTGAAATCGGTTCCCATCCTGATAAAAGCCACCAACTGATTGTCTTTTAACGGGGTTTGCCCCTGTAAAGATTCAGCATGGAGAAACATTTCCAGGTTTTTATACTGCCGCATATCCAATTGGAAGTTTTTATAAACTGCCCGGGCATCCTGGGGCGCCAAATCGCAGGCCCGCAAAGCTAATGACTGCTCGTTCTGACGAATATTGGTATTGTTTTCAAATAATTCTTCTCTTACCACTCCCGGCGGTAGCACATAAGGAACAGGCTCGCGATTTTCATTTTCTTCAATATTTACGGCCGAAACTTCAAAAAGTGTATTTGAATTCTCTGGCATGGCATCCTCATCATTTAGACTTTGATTATAGCGCCGATAATCTCCCCGTACCATCTCCATACTTCCAAACCGAAAAAGCGTGGGAT
The DNA here is from genome assembly GCA_017795085.1 of Salegentibacter sp. Classification (GTDB taxonomy): domain Bacteria; phylum Bacteroidota; class Bacteroidia; order Flavobacteriales; family Flavobacteriaceae; genus Salegentibacter. Next base: position 4,520,023 of record CP051246.1, on the reverse strand, counting down.
CTTCAAAACCGGTCATGTACATTCGCATAAACCTAATAGCCCTAAAATCGGCAATTCCACCCTGGGTATCGGTTGGCTCATAAATAGGCACCTGAAACTGCACCCATCTCACCGGCAATTGATCTCCATTTCTAAGGGTAACATTCAATTCCTTTTCATCGGTAATAAATTGGTTATTTTCAGGATTCATACCAGGAAAAAACGGTACTTCATACTCAAAATAACTATCTATGGTGTTCATTGTGTTATCCCGATTCACATCTTCCGTAGTGGGTAAGGTAGTATTTCCACGGTCGGTATCGCCAACATTCGTGGGGGAATTGCCTTCTACTCCATTATAATTATGATACCTTTCTAAGATACTTCCATCCCTTGCGAGAAAATATTCATAATTATCGGCTGCCGGGTCATCAAGATTAGAAAAATCAGGAAATTCCAGGCGTTCCTGTTCATCGCTTAATCCATTATAGCCTACATCCTGGTTGGCTCGTTCCTGGCCCTCGGTATCAAAAGCATAAACCAAGGATTGATCTGAAGGGACTTTACCAAAATCTGTATTTACCGTATTACGGTTTCCGCCTTCACGCGGCAAGCCGTTTTCGTACTGCTTGCGACCATCTTTTACCACATCTTCAGAAATATTCCCGAGATTAAAATTTATAGTCCCACCGGTTTGTCCGGTATTTTCTTCATAAATATAGGGGTCCATCACCCAAAACTCGATAAACTCAACATTAGATTGTTCAAAATTGGTTGCGTCTATACCCCGCATTATCCCCCCAAAATTCTCTGACGGATTTGGCAATGAATTTCCTCCTGAAGCAGCCGGATTAAAATTATAAGGGCCACGTTCATCCGGGGTATAAGCTACATCCATAGTATACACCACCTGAGGTTGCCCCTGTACCACATCTGTATTGGGGAAAATTTCATTTAAAGACACTCTCCTGCTGGCATAAGAAGAAAGATCGGAATCGGTAATTCCATCGGGACGATTTCGACTGTAAAAAACAGGATCTATGGTATACCAGGCCATTTTTGCCCTTTTATAACCAGAACTTAAATCACCATTGGCCAGCTCCCCGCCAAAACCAACAGGCACACTGGAGAGTTCCCAACTAAGAGGTGTGTTGATATCTATAGAAGTCTGAGCAGCTTCAAAATCGTCTACATAAGTAGTGGTACGACCTTCAAAATCGTTAATATTTGGCGCTCCGGGCTGTAAATAGGCAAACTCTCCTGTTACCGAAAAATTAGATTCCACATCGGTATCAATATTCGGTAATTTATTAACCAGTCGTGTAAAGAAAGGTACTTCAGTAGAATAATTTAGGTTTAAACCAAAAATTGAATTATTAAGTGGCTCGTAACTATAATTTGCTTTTTGAGTTAATGGGCGCTCTTTTAAATTTAGATATGTGGCACCAACCAAAAAGTTTTCATTGAACTGATGCTCAACATTAATTCCAGTGAATCGCTTGGTTTGTTGTCCAAACAGAGCATTATTCTCTGTATTTACCCGAATTGGTGTATCTGAAGCCAACAAGGCATCATCAATAATCCGCACACGACCCAATTCATAATCTACCACATAATCTATTCCTTCCTGTAAAACACGCCCTCCGGCAGTAACAGTTACCGAGCCCGGTGGTAAATTATACCCAATTGGGATTCCTTCAACTTCAGCGGATTTATAGCGGCCTTTCATCTGAAATTTATTTTTACCAGCTTCCTCCTGCTCTGCCTGTATCTTGGTGGTCTCATACATCGCTTTAAATACATATTCCTGTTGATTGGCATTCCAGGTTTCGCGATTTTCATAATCCAGATTTCCACCGGCACTTAATTTCTCAAACAAATACTCTCCAAAAGGTTCTACCGTAGTAAAAATAAGGTTTCCGTTTTCGGGATCAATGGTAAGGCCGGGAACGTAATCAAAAAAACCGTCACCCCCGTTAATCGGGTCATTATTGTTATTTAATTTATCCAGGTTTAAGACCCTGAGCAAAGGAGTTTCTGCTACATCTTCTGGCAAAGGGCTCTCTCCTTCATCGGCAGGTTTAATATAATTTAAAGGCTGTGGATCGGTATATAGAATATTCATCCTAAAATCCTCCCGTTCTAAATCATACCCTCCTAAATTGTATATGTTTTTCATCATCAAATCCCAAACCGGCTGCTCAACATTTACAATAGTACTTTTAAGCATTTTAACCACTAAATTCTGGTTGGCACGAACATTTTCTTGTGGATTGGGCTCATCTCCGGTATTAGGAATTGAACTGGTAGCATTAACCCCGTCGTTTCCAAATTCCCCTACCTGGTAGACTTCTCCATTTACAGTGTATTGAAAAGCCACGGCCAAAATCTCATCATTACTCAGGCGTTGATTTAAAGAGATGTACCCTAACTGTGAATTTAACGTATATTCATTTGGGCTTAACTGACGGGCATTTTCAAGAGTAATATAATCCTGACCCTCCGAAACCTGTACCCCACCAAAACCACTTTGAACTCTAGGCATCTCCCTGATGTTTTGGTTTAAAACCGATTCTTCGGTACCGGAAATCCCCAGTGGGTTAAAATCATTATTCCGGTTTGACGGATATGAACCTGCCGGCTGATTTATAAATCCTGCGGGAGGATTATTTAAACCAATGTTCTCAACATCTGCTTCTCCTATATCCTGAATAGCTACAATATTACGGGTGTCCTGAAGATTTTGAATATTATTGGTGCGATTGGTCACCCACACCTGTACCCGTTGAATTTGAATATTAGAATTTATAAAAGGATAATCTTTAAGGGCTTCATTATAATGATCCCTAAAATAATGTGCTAAAAAGAAATGCCTGTCCTGATCATATTCAAGGGCAAATCTTTCAAATTCTTCTACCGCAGAGCCACCTTCCACATTAACGGTACGCCGCTCTGATTTTTGTTCTGAAAAAACACCGGTTATCCTTGTTTTTCCAAATTGCAACTCAGTTTTAAACCCGAATAAACTTTGTGCACCCTGCATAAGGGCATTATTAACAGGCATGTTTACATTACCTACTTCAATTTTCCTGATGATATCATCTTCACTTGGGGTATAATCCAGTTTTAACTGGTTTTGAAAATCGAAGGTAGATTCGGTATCATAATTGGCTATAATTCCCAGGCGTTCGCCTACATTCCCCTGTAAACTCAAGCTAATGCGCTGATCAAAATCGAAGGTTAAATTTTGGCGGTTACGGGGCGAAAAAGCGGGGTTATCCTGGCGGGTATAGAGCAGGCCTAAATCCATTTCAACACTACCCTGCGGCACAATATTTATTTCACTACCTCCAAAAATACTCTCAAAAAAACTGTTATCTACATAAAACCCGGGTAATAAATCGCGCTGAATTTCTTCAGCATTCTCCTTTTTACCAAAAAGTGCATCGCCTTTTTGTTTAAAATATTCACGCCTATCTTCAGCCAACATCAATTCTTCAAATTCTGCCGGCGTTAAAATAAGGGGCTGGGAAAGTTGAATATCCCCAACACTTTCAGTAAAGATATAACGATCAAGTACTGGATCATATTCATATTGGGAAGCTAAATCGCCTGGTTCGGGAAGCGCAACACTACCGGTATCAACTGCTGTTCTTGTGGTGTCCTGGGGGGTACTGGTTTCCTGGGCCTGTACCTGTGAAGAAATCATCACGTACAGTACCATAGTAAAAAAGACCGAAGTCGACAATTTCAGGTAATTGTGCCTCAATGTATTACAGGTTTTTAAGCGCTAGTTTAATTACAGATTCTACGGTAGGGGCAGTAGCTTCTTTTACGATCTTATCTACAACTTTACCCGCTTGCTTTCGGGTATAGCCTAGAGTTTCTAAAGCTGATAACGCTTCTTCTTTAATTGTATTGTTCGGATTTAGAGAAACTTCCGTACTTCCTTCAATTTTTAAGATTTTATCTTTCAAATCCAGAATTACACGTTGGGCGGTTTTAGCCCCAATTCCTTTTACACTTTGAATAGTAGGTACATCTCCGGTGGCAACTGCGTCTTTAATCTGGGATGGCTCCAAAGAAGATAACATGGTACGAGCCGTGCTGGCACCTACCCCAGACACCGATATGAGCAACCTAAAGATTTCGCGCTCATATTTTTCTATAAACCCAAACAGGGTATGCGAATCTTCCTTTACTTGTAAATGTGTATAAATACTAATGGCTTCCGCATCGGGAAGCTGCGAAAACGTATGGAGCGAGATATGGAGAAAATATCCAACCCCATTACAATCTACTACCAGGTGGGTGGGATATTTTTCAACCAACTGCCCCTTTAAATGATGAATCATAGGTCAATTCAGGCTTATTGCCCAAATGTACTAAAATTATGTTAAGGCCGAAACCCTGATATTACAGTAATTCCACAGGGATTACTGTTTTCTTTTTTGTTGCTTTTTCTCTTTTTCCTGGGCATCAACCACTGCTACTGCTGCCATATTTACCATTTCCTCTACACTTGCCCCTAACTGAAGAATATGCACCGGTTTTTTCATACCCATCATAATAGGCCCAATAGAATCGGCATTATTGAGTTCTTTCAACAACTTATAATTACTATTTGCTGCATCAAGATTAGGAAAAACAAGAGTATTAACCTTTTTACCGGCAAGTTTTGAAAACGGGAATTTACTTTGCAACATTTCACGATTCAACGCAAAATCCATCTGTAATTCTCCATCTACTTTTAACTCGGGGTGGAAACGATGTAAGTAAGCCACCGCTTCTTTAACTTTTCTGGCGTGTTCATCTTTTGAAGAACCAAAATTAGCATAAGAAATCATAGCTATTACCGGATCTAAACCAAACAGCTGAACCGTTCTTGCCGTCATTTGGGCTATTTTGGCCAAATCTTTTGCGGGCGGATCAATATTAATTGAGGTATCACTAATAAAAATTGGCCCTCGAGAGGTATTCATCAAATTGGTAGCAGCTACACGGCTTACCCCTTTGTTCATCCCGATAAGTTCAAGCATAGGCTTCACCACCGTTGGGTAAGCCCTGGAATAGCCGGAGAGCAAGGCATCGGCATCACCTTCATTTACCATCATCGCGGCAAAATAATTACGCTGTCGCATAAAATTTTCAGCATCATAAAGGGTTACACCATTACGACTTCGGCTTTTCCAATAAACTTCAGCATAGCCTTTTCTATGCTTTTCCTCTTCATCAGATTTTGGATCTATAATTTGAATATTTTCATCATCAAAATCTATTTCAGCCATCAATTCTTTTATCACTTCCCTTCGACCAAGTAGAATTGGCACCCCAATTCCTTCATCGTAAACAATCTGTGCTGCCTTTAAAACATCTAAATGATCGGCTTCAGCAAAAACAATACGTTTTGGGTTCATTTTAGCCCGGTTAAGCAACAATCTGGTTATCTTATTATCGCTGCCCATTCGTTCTAATAATTCTTCTTCGTAACGCTCCCAGTCTGGAATTGGTTGCCGTGCCACACCACTTTCCATAGCGGCTTTTGCTACTGCCGGCGGAACTTTCGCAATTAAACGCGGGTCAAAAGGTTTCGGGATTATATAATCTGGGCCAAAATTTAAACGGGTTTCGCCGTAAGCAATATTTACTTGTTCAGGCACGGGCTCTTTGGCCATTTCTGCCAGGGCTTTTACCGCGGCCTTTTTCATCTCTTCATTTATCTTGGTTGCCCTTACATCTAGGGCTCCTCTAAAAATAAAGGGAAAACCAAGCACATTATTTACCTGGTTTGGATGATCACTACGACCGGTTGCCATAATAATATCATCGCGGGTATCCATTGCCAGTTGATAATCAATTTCGGGGTTTGGATTGGCCATTGCGAAAACAATAGGGCGTTTTGCCATGCTCTTTAACATCTCGGGCGAAAGAATATCGGCTATAGAAAGACCTATAAAAACATCGGCATTTTTTACGGCTTCCTCCAGGGTATCTATTTTTCGCTTGGTGGCAAATTCCAGTTTTTCTTCTGAAAGCCCGGGGCGGTCTTCACGAATTACACCTTTACTGTCAAGCATAACAATATTTTCAGGTTTAACCCCAAAAGCCTGATAAAGTTTGGTACAGGAAACTGCTGCTGCACCGGCACCGCTCACTACCACCTTTACTTTTTCCATCTTTTTCTTAGCAAGCTCAACCGCATTTAATAAAGCTGCCGCAGAAATAATAGCCGTCCCGTGCTGATCATCATGCATTACTGGAATATCCAGTTCTTCTTTAAGACGCCTCTCAATTTCAAAAGCTTCAGGAGCCTTAATATCTTCAAGGTTAATCCCTCCAAAAGTAGGGGCGATATTTTTTACGGTCTCAATAAATTTATCAACGTCTTTGGTACCCACCTCAATATCAAAAACATCAATATCGGCAAAGATTTTAAAGAGCAAACCTTTTCCTTCCATCACCGGTTTAGAAGCTTCAGGGCCAATATCGCCCAGGCCTAAAACAGCGGTTCCGTTAGAAATTACCGCAACCAGATTTCCTTTAGTGGTATATTTATAGGCGTTTTCCTTATCTTTTTCAATTTCAAGACATGGCTCGGCCACTCCGGGTGAATAGGCTAAAGAAAGATCCCTTTGTGTTGCATATTTTTTAGTAGGTACCACTTCTATTTTTCCCGGCTTGGGTTTTGCGTGATAAACTAAGGCTTCTCTACGTTTTCTGGATTTGCTGCTCATAATTAAATGCTTTGCTGAACCTACAAAGTTAGGAAGCTTATTCTAAAAATTAACGGCTGAAAGTATTTTTATGAAGTTTTAAGTAAAGTGTAAATTCTCTTTGGGAATTATTACAAATTGAAGAAAAAGTCGACCTTAGAAAATTATACCTGCGATTTTCTATAAAAATCGGCACGGCTCTTTATTAATCTAGAACTATTTCCGGAGGAAGCACATAGTAATAAATAGCCAAAAAATGACAGAAACTACCTATAAGAACCAAAATATGAAACAAAGCATGATTGAACTTTATACGGTTTAAACTAAAAACCACAGCACCAATGGTATAGGCCATACCTCCGGCAAAAATCCAATATAGTCCGCCGGGGGCTACATTATCCATTAAAGGTTTTATAGCTAAAACAATAAGCCAGCCCATTGCCACATACATAATAGTAGAGAGCGTTTGATATTTTCCGGTATAGAAAAGTTTCAAGATAATTCCGGTTAAGGCAATTCCCCACACCACCCCAAAGATGCTCCAACCCACCCAACCTTCTAAAGTTACCAGTGCAAAAGGGGTGTAAGTTCCCGCAATCAACACATAAATACTGGCATGATCAAGAATATTTAAGCGATAGCGTAATTTTGGACGGGTAGCAGCATGATAGAATGTAGAAGCCGCATAAAGCAGAATCAAACTTCCTCCAAAAACACCAAAACTTATAATTGGTTTAAAACCCGGTAATTCTATTCCGCGAAAAATCAACAAAATTAATGCTAAAACACTTAGGGCTAAACCCATACCGTGAGAAACCACGTTAAGCTTTTCCTCTAAAGGCGGGTAATAGTGGCAGGTATTTGATTGTTTGCTTTCCACTTATCAAAAAAATTATATTCCTATTAAAAATAATTTAAAAACCTGAAAAGTTCAAATATGGCATATTAATGCGAATCAAGGGTTAAAATATTAAAGTTATAAAAGCCGCAGCCAATCTTCCATATGCATGTACTGTTAATCCCTTAGTAGATCTTGCCCGGTGTGCATCTTGTATATCGGATTTTTCAATGAGCCAATTAAACAATGACTCAATAGGCTGCCTTACTTTGGATACAGCCCTAGAGTATAGGTCATTGGCTGCCCTGTCAAAATTTTTTAAGGATTGTGGCATCCCTTTGACTCCTTTGACCGGTGTAAGCATGTGTGAATTATAGTGGTCTTCTATTCCTTCAAAGAACTCTTTGTTGTTATATATTTTGTCTCCTATGAATATCCTGTTTTCCATTGTGCTCCACTGCTCTTTGAACAGGCTTAGGTCATTTACCGATGCAGGTGTAAACATGATTTCTTCTGGATAGGGCATTTTCCCTTGTCGACGAAAACCCAGCGCATGTAGTTTCATTCCATAATAGTACATGGATTTGGTGGAACAATAGCCTTTATCTGTAATTTCCCTGGCAACTTTGCCAGCTCTTTTCCCGGAACATGTTATAATGGGCATGGAATCCAATAGGCTTTGGCTCTTTGAACAGTCTTGGGGATGGAATTCCTTAATGATTGCCCCACTAAGCTTGTCCAGCACACCGGACAACCTGTTGAGCCTATTGTTAAAAGCCTGATAAGTTCCCAAATTGGGGAACCAGTCCAAAAGGTAGTCCATGGCAAACCGATGAATTTGTTTGATTTTAAAATATTCTTGATAATACATCACGTATAGATAAATGGCAAGGATTTCCTCATCGCTGAGCTTGGGTTCTTTGTTGTTGCTGAAGCGTTCACATTCAAACCAAAGACCTTCTTCAAATTTTTCACATACATAACAATAAATTTTTACTAATTTAGAGTGCTTGTCGTTGGGATTCATTACTTATATGGTGTTTGAAATCACATATAAGTTACTGATTATCAGCGACTTGTGCAAGTCTAAGGCGTTGTTTTTCAACAAATTAGACTTGTTTTTTTGTTATTATTTCAACCCTTGATTAGCATTATTAGTATTTAATAAGGCTTCATTAAATCTTCCATATCCTCAATAATCCTTTGCAACCTTGCCAGTAATCTACCATAGATGATTTTTGAAGCTAGGCGATAACAAAGTATACCGGTTATTGAAAGAAATGTAGCCAACCCCAAACTAAACAAGATTTTTAATCCTAAATCGAGTTGTTCAAATTTTCCCAGAACTATGGTGCCCTCAAAAAAAATCCAATAAGCCGGGATAGTTACTAAAGGTAAGCCCAATCCGATAAGCCAGGTGGTATATTTCGTGATTCTTGTTAACTGATTTCTGTATTTTAAAAGGTACTCATAAGTATTAACTTTTATATCCAGATTTTCAAGTCCTTTCAGCATCTTTTTATTCAGAAAAAATAAGGCAAAAATAAGAACAGCCACGTACATGCCCAGGATAACTTTTCCCATAAAAGCTAATACCGTAAAAAAAACCACAGCAACAGGAATAAGGCTTAAATTATCTTTTTTTGAAGTGCTGTTAATTTGCTGAATCACCAATCCAGACTTTCTTTTGTACAAATTAGATATGACCGGAGCCGACAATCTTTCTTCAACTTCAAATCCTTTTTTCCAGATATTTTCAATAGATCTTTCCATCGAGTAATTTTTTAATTTGTTTTTTAATACGAGTTATTCTCACTCCAATGTTATTGGGTGTGGTTCCTATAATCGTCGCGATTTCTTTATAAGAATTCTCTTCCAGGTAAAGCAAAATAATCGCCCGGTCCAGTTCCGAAAGTTGGCGAATCGTTTTATACAAAAGTTGCAAAGATTCATCCTGAAAAGCATTTTCTTCGTCAGGTATATTTTGCACTTCTTTATAATCTGCAGAGCGAGGCTGTTTTCTTTTTCTCTTTTTCAACAGGCTCATACTTACATTTAAGGAAATTCTGTAAATCCAGGTAGACCATTTCGATTCTTCTTTGAAGTTTTTACGACTATTCCAGATTTGCAGACACACCTCTTGATAATAATCTTGAAAATCTTCTTCGGTATCGGTATAAGCCCTGCATATTTTAATAATAATCCCTGCGTAAGGCAGTATAAATTGGCTGTAGAAATCGGTGCTCACAATGGTCTTTTCTTGTTTAGTGACATAAATCTTCATTTATTACACCGCAACTAAAATTATTTTTGATGCTCCAATTTCTTTTATGAAATAATTTGAAGCCGCTTTATTTATTCAGAAAATCAATATTTCTTTTCAGACCTTCAAATTTGGTTCTTTTCACCGCTGATTTCCGAAAAATTTCATTAAATGTTTCTTTAGTAAGTTCTTCCCAGCCCTTTTTATCTTTGCTCAATAATTCGGGATGCGGATTAAAAAGTGGTTCGTTATGCGGTTTTGAAAACCGGTTCCAGGGGCAAACATCCTGGCAAATATCACAGCCAAACATCCAATCTTCAAACTGGTTCTTGTAGTCGTTTGGCAATTCATCTTTAAGCTCAATGGTAAAATACGAAATACATTTACTACCATCTACTTTGTAGGGTTCTACAATGGCATCGGTGGGACAGGCGTCTATGCAAGCCGTACAACTTCCACAGTGGTCGGTAACAGGTGTATCATATTCCAGTTCAAGATCGATGATTAATTCGGCTATAAAATAAAACGAACCGGTTTGTTTAGAAAGTAAATTAGAATGTTTACCAATCCAGCCCAAACCACTTTTTGCCGCCCAAGCTTTGTCTAAAACCGGTGCCGAATCTACAAAAGCACGACCGTGCACCTCACCAATCTCTTCCCGAATAAACCCAAGCAAATGTTTCAGCTTATCTTTTATTACGAAATGATAATCACGACCATAAGCATATTTGCTGATTTTATAAGAATCTTCTCGTTGGGTTTCTTCCGGATAATAATTGAGTAACAAAGAAACTACGCTTTTTGAGCCTTCTACCAATTTTGTAGGGTCCAGGCGTTTATCGAAATGGTTTTCCATCCATTTCATCTCGCCATGACGGTCTTTATTTAGAAATTCTTCCAGGCGTGGAGCTTCTTCTTCAAGGAATTCGGCTTTTGAAATACCACATGACAAAAAGCCGAGGCGCTTGGCTTCGGCTTTAATTTGATTTGCCCATATACTTTTACTTCCTTCCCTCACCACAAACTCACAAATTACAGATAAATAAATTAGTACATTTTCAAATATAGGTTATCAACTTTCCTAGAAAAAATATAAACAAATTTTGTGATTCAGAAACTTTCAAATAAACAACAGGCTTCTTAGGTTAAGATTAATTCCTTGCATTTTCCGGGCTAATGATATTAGCCACCTCACTAATTTGGGTTACAGGAAAACCTCCAAGCTCCCCGTGTTTTCGCACCAGCTCTTTATTTTCAGCATTATATACACAGAAAATTTATCTCCGGTTACAAAACTATGCTTCCACTCACTTTATGTAAATCCATATAAATCGGCATCTCCCAGTAAAAATCAATAAAATTTAAAAAAGGGAATACAAAATGGCATTCACACTATATAAGAAAACAATTAATTTTAAAGAATTCTCTTAAAACAATCCTCCCTGAGCATCACCTTTCACCCTGCCAAGGTGTTTATAAGCGGCTTCGGTAACTTCACGGCCACGGGGAGTACGATAAATAAAGCCCTGCTGAATTAAAAAAGGCTCGTAGACTTCTTCTATGGTTTCGGCACTTTCGCTAACAGCCGTAGACAAAGTGGTTAATCCTACAGGACCTCCTTTAAATTTATCAATAATAGTTTCCAGGATTTTATTATCCATTTCATCTAAACCATGGGCATCTACATTTAGTGCCTTTAGCCCATATTTTGCGATTTTCATATCTATTTTGCCATTGCCTTTAATTTGGGCAAAATCCCGCACCCGTCGCAATAAGGCATTGGCAATTCTGGGAGTTCCTCGGCTCCTACCAGCAATTTCTATAGCGGCATCAAGTTCGATAGGCACCCTTAGGATATCTGAGCTTCGCTGTACGATGTCTGAAAGCAGTTCGGTTGAGTAGTATTGTAAACGGCTGGAAATACCAAAACGTGCCCGCATTGGCGCTGTAAGTAAGCCTGAGCGTGTTGTAGCTCCGATAAGTGTGAAAGGATTAAGATTAATTTGTACTGTACGGGCATTTGGCCCGCTTTCAATCATAATATCAATACGGTAATCTTCCATGGCCGAATAGAGGTATTCCTCCACTACTGGACTTAACCTGTGAATCTCATCTATAAAAAGAATGTCCCTTTCTTCGAGATTGGTCAACAAACCGGCAAGATCGCCGGGTTTGTCTAAAACCGGGCCCGATGTTACCTTTATACCAACTCCTAACTCATTTGCTAGAATATGAGCTAAAGTTGTTTTACCTAAACCGGGAGGACCATGAAAAAGTGTATGATCTAAAGCTTCGCCTCTTTGATTTGCAGCTTCAACAAACACTTTTAGATTTTCCAACACCTGATCCTGACCGGCAAAATCGTCAAAGCTTAAGGGGCGTAATGCCCTTTCGATATCAAATTCTTCGGGAGAAAAGTTTTCTCCGGTGGGATCAAGGTTCTCGTTCATAATCAGTTTACTCAAAAAGGTCTTCGACAAAGATAATTATAATGTGTAATGAATAGGGAATATTGAATAATTTAACCCTTCAAGGGTTTTAAACCTTTGAAGGGTATGATTACATTAAAAACAAAAGCCTCTCCGGTTTGGAAAGGCTTTTCTATATCTATACTGAAAAATTAATGATTTAATTCTTCTTCGTTTTCCTGAAGCGGAACGTTTTGCGGAACGAAATCCTGCCCTTTAATTACATATTCCCCATCTTCATTTGTTTTTGAATAATCATAAGGCCAACGGTAAACCGAAGGAATTGCTCCAGGCCAGTTTCCATGAATGTGTTCTACAGGAGTTGTCCATTCCAATGTTGTAGCATTCCAGGGATTCTGTTTAGCTTTCTTTCCGAAGAACATAGAAGCAAAGAAATTATAAAGGAAAACTACCTGAACTGCTGCTGTAATAATGGCAAAAATAGTAATAATCACGTTCACATCGGCTAAATCATCAAAATATGGGAAAGCCGTGTTCGTATAATAACGTCTTGGCAAACCGGCAAGGCCAATAAAGTGCATCGGGAAGAAAATTCCGTAAGCACCGACGGCAGTTACCCAAAAATGGACATAACCAAGATTTTTGTTCATCATTCGGCCAAACATTTTAGGATACCAGTGATACACCCCGGCCAATAATCCGTAAATAGCTGAAATCCCCATTACCAGGTGAAAGTGAGCAATAACAAAATACGTATCGTGAACGTTGATATCAAGCGTTGAATCCCCAAGGATAATTCCGGTTAAACCACCGGTAATAAAAGTTGATACAAAACCAATCGAGAATAACATCCCCGGGTTCATTTGGAGGTTACCCTTCCACAAAGTAGTAATCCAGTTAAAGGCTTTTACCGCTGAAGGAATGGCAATTAATAATGTTGTAAAAGTAAATACCGATCCAAGAAATGGGTTCATTCCCGATACGAACATATGGTGTCCCCAAACAATAGTTGAAAGGAACGCAATTGCTAAAATTGATGCTACCATTGCACGATAACCGAAAATAGGTTTACGGGCGTTTGTGGCCATCACTTCAGAAACGATTCCCATTGCGGGAAGAATTACAATATAAACTTCAGGGTGGCCAAGGAACCAAAACAAATGTTCGAAAAGCACTGGCGATCCTCCCTGGTGACTTAGTACTTCTCCTTTTATAAAAATATCACTTAAAAAGAAAGAGGTTCCAAAACTTCTATCCATAATAAGTAAAAGTGCCGCAGCTAAAAGCACCGGAAAAGATACTACTCCAATAATAGCCGTTATAAAAAATGCCCATATGGTAAGCGGAAGCCTGGTCATAGACATTCCGTTTGTTCTTAGGTTTAATACCGTTACAATATAGTTTAATGAACCAAGAAGCGATGAGGCAATAAATATAGCCAGTGAAACCAACCAAAGTGTCATCCCTGCTCCTGAACCTCCAATAGCTTCAGGCAATGCACTAAGTGGTGGATAGATAGTCCAACCTGCTGAAGCAGGTCCTGCTTCTACAAATAAAGAACTTAACATAATTACCGAAGAAATGAAGAACAACCAATACGAAACCATATTCAAAAAGCCTGATGCCATATCACGTGCTCCAATCTGCAATGGAATAAGTAGGTTACTAAACGTACCACTTAAGCCAGCAGTAAGTACAAAGAAAACCATAATGGTACCGTGAATGGTAACAAGAGCCAGGTAAATTGACGGACTCATCACTCCATCTTCCGCAAAGCGCCCTAGAAGAGTTTCAAAAATCCAAAATGATTCTTCTGGCCATGCAAGTTGTAAACGGAACAATACAGACATCATAATTCCTACAATACCCATAATAATTCCGGTAATAAGATATTGCTTGGAGATCATCTTATGATCAGTACTAAATATATATTTAGTAATAAAGGTTTGTTTATGATGATGTCCATGATCGTCGTGGTGATCGTGAGCCGGTGCTGTTGCTGTTGCTGACATATCTTAAATAATATTCTTTTAAATGGTTGTTGTTACTATTGGTCCATACTTTGTTCGAAGGTTTGCTGTTCGCTCAACCATTCGTTATATTCATCTTCACTCTCTACAACTATTTTCATTTGCATATTGTAGTGTGCATTTCCGCAAATTTTATTACAAAGTAGAAAATAATCAAATTCATAAGAATCTAATGCCGGTTCCCCTTCTGCCATTAATTGTTTACTGTTCTCTTTTCTAATTTCGTTAATGGTCTTTACTTTATCTACCATATATTCACTATTCCTCATTTCTTCAGAAGTAATGCTGGGAGTAAAAGCAAATTGAGTAACCATACCCGGCACAACATTCATTTGCGCCCTAAAGTGTGGGAAATAAGCTGAGTGCAATACATCCTGGGAACGGAATTTAAATAATACTTTTTTATCTACCGGAAGATGAAGCTCGGTAGTAATTTTATCATCATTTGCATAGGAATCATTTTCATTAAGACCAACATTATTAACTCCATCAATAAACCTTACATTGGCTTCACCTAGTGTATTATCCTCCCCGGCATAACGCGCTTGCCAACTAAATTGCTTGGCATAGATTTCAATAACAATCGGATCGTCATCTTCATCAATATTCATGATATCACTCCAAGTAAACAAACCATAAATAATAAGACCTGCTAAAACAATTACCGGAATAATAGTCCAGATAAATTCCAGCTTATCATTATCGGCAAAGAAAAGGGCTTTATTTCCTTTTTTTCCCTGGTATTTATAGGCAAACCAATGCAAAAGCGCCTGGGTAATTACCTGTACCAGCATAATAAGACCTATAGAGATAAACATTAAGGTATCAACCTGGCTCCCGTGTTCTGAAGCTGCTTCAGGCAGGTAAAGTTTGCTATAATGCCAAAAACAGTAAGCCATTCCCACATAAAGGAAAATCATAAAACCCAGCATAATTTTAGCTTGCTGGCGGTTATCTTTATCATTAGCTATTTGGCTGTCTTCAACATCAGGCCCTTTAGACAACTCAAATATTTTTGACATTTGCCATACGGTAAGGGCCAAAAGCGCAAGTACTATTATTACTAAAAATGGTGTCATTTTATAATTTCTTCTTTAAACAATCAATCTTTTATTAATAATGGTAATGTTCACTTTCTTTAAGGAACGGATTTCCTTTTACCAACAACGGTGCTTTGGTAAGGGCATTAAATACCACAAACGCAAACAAGCCCCCGAAAAGTAAAATAGCACTAATTTCAGGTAATCCTATAAACCAGGATTCACCAACAGTCGAAGGCATAATCATTACAAATACATCTAAATAATGCCCACATAGAATTACAATTCCAGTAAGTATTACAAACCAGTTTACACGTTTATAATCGCTATTCATAAGCATTAATACCGGAAAAATAAAGTTAAGGGCTACCATTCCGAAGAATAATAATGGATAATTTTCTATCCTACTGATAAAATATACCACTTCTTCAGGAATGTTAGAATACCAAATAAGCATAAACTGAGAGAACCAAAGGTAAGTCCAGAAAATACTAATACCGAACATAAATTTGGCTAAATCGTGTATATGGCTATCATTTACAAAAGGAAGATAGCCTCTTGATTTAAGGTAAATACTCACCATTGCAATAACAGTAATTCCCGACACAAACATACTGGCAAAAACATACCAACCAAACAGCGTGCTAAACCAGTGAGGGTCTAAACTCATAATCCAGTCCCAGCTCATCAAAGATTCAGTTACAATAAAAAATACCAGGAAACCAGCTGCCAGTTTAAAGTTCTTTTTATAAAAAGCTAAATCGCCATTTTCATCAAGCCTTCTTGAATTTTTTATTAAAAAATGTCTAAAGACAAACCAGCCTCCAAGATAAACTGCCGCTCTAATTAAGAAAAAAGGTACGTTAAGAAATCCTGTTTTATTCTGAATAATTTCATCGTGTGCAACCACTTCAGGATCCATCCAAATAAACAAGTGGTTTAGATGAAGTGTTGAAATTACTAAAATCACAAATACAATTATTCCTCCGGGCACCAGATAAGCCGTAATAGCTTCCATTACCCTGAACAGAACCGGAGACCAGCCTGCTTGTGCGGCATACTGAACAGCATAAAATGCAAGAACACCCAATGAAATCATAAAAAAGAAGAAAGCGGCAACATAAGTAGCAGCCCAGGGCTTATTCTGTAATTGGTGTAAAGTGTGCTCTAAGTGTTCCTGATCGTGGCCTGCTTCAGCATGTTCACCCCCCCTCTTTGCGGTATCGGTCATCATACCATGTTCTGCTTTTGCCTCGACTTCTTCTGCTCCGTGGGAGTTACCATGATGTGCTTCAGCAGCCATCATTTCCTTAACTTCATCAACAGTTGAAGGAGCCTGAATAAAACCGATTACCAGTCCCAGGGCGCCCACAATCATAAAAATAATTGCTGTTAATCTCAATTTACCGGATAACGTATACATATTGATATATCTAATACTTTTTCTTAATTGTTTTATTCTTCTTCGCTGTCTTCAGTCTCAGTAAGGACGTTTTCCTCTCCTACATTTTCCTGAGCGGCTTCAACTTCAGATTCCTCTACATCAGTTTGAGCTCCTTTTTCTACAAATTCGCGGGCATCATTACCTTCTAATTGATCTTTAAGGCTCATTACGTAATGAGCGATTTGCCATCTTTCTTCCTCGCTTGTTTGAACAGCATAAGATCCCATTGAGTTAAGTCCATAATACATTACATGATAAACACTACCTTCGGTAATTGCCCTACCCGGATCATCGTATGATGGAACACCTAGAATTTTTTCTCTTTCAGCAAGGATTCCCTGGCCGTCTCCATTATCTCCGTGGCAAACTGCACAATAAATGGTATATAACCCTTTACCTTTATTTACATTATCTTCAGTATATGGTAGCGGATTTGTTAATTTTGCTTTTGCCTGTGCCCTTCCCTCTGTTGTATTCTCATACTCATAAGGCATCCATCCCCTCGGGATACTCCCCGGAGCAGGTAATTTGGCCTCCTGCCCATTTACAAAAATATCATATTCCCCGTAGGCTTCATATCCTATCGGTTCATACATATCGGGCATATATTGATAGTTGGGCTTATCTTTATCGCAAGCAATAAAACAAGCAGCAACGCTTAACAATAATATAGATTTATGGAAAAAACTTCTCATTGCAACTATTTATTATCTATTAATCTAATTTCAGAAGCACCGGTATTGTAAAGAAAATCGGTAAGATCTTCTACGTTAAGGTTACTTGCTTCCACTTCCATAAGGAACAAATCGTCTGTAGTTCTTACATCGGGATTTTCTGCTTGCTTAAAAGGCCATAATTTACTTCTCATATAAAAAGTTATAACCATTAAGTGAGCTGCGAAAAACACCGTTAATTCAAACATAATAGGCACAAAAGCCGGCATATTTTGCAAAAAACTAAAACTTGGCTTTCCACCAATATCCTGTGGCCAGTCTTCAATCATTATGAAATTCATCATTAAAACGGCAACAGTTAAACCAACTAGTCCATAAAGGAAAGAGGTTATAGCCAAACGCGTGGGTGCTAGTCCCATTGCTTTATCAAGACCATGCACAGGGAAAGGCGTATAAATTTCACCAATATGATAATGGGCCTCACGAACCTGCTTTACGGCTTGTAAAAGCAAATCGTCATCATTATAAATAGCGTGTACAACTTTTGATGCCATCTTAATTACTTATTTTTTAGTTTACTTGCCTGGTTTACCCAATCACCGCGTTTATCGGCATCGGGGAAGTTTTCAATCACTTCATCCAGCAATTCAAAATCGTCCTGAGTTAAGCTGCTAACCTGAACATAGGTATAAATTCCAACCTGGTGTAAGCGTTGTTCAAGGAAAGGTCCTACCGTTTCAAGTTTTTGAAGATCATCCTGGATTTGATTTTCAGGATTAAAAGTTCCGATTCTTTCAAGCATCTTATCAAGCCTATCACGAGTTACTTCAGAAACCACAAGTCCATCTACATTTACAGTTTCGTTATGATCATCTGTTGTGTCAGTTTCATCGTAATCTTCAGTATCCTGAACTTTTTTATGCACACCTTCACTGGTATTTGAATTTGGTTCTCTTACAACAGGATCGTAATGTTTTACATCATCTCCTTTTTCGGCACGTAACTTTTTATATTTTTCTCCTGAAGCTTTCAAAATTGTCTTCACCTCTGCCTGTGCGATTACAGGGAAAGAGCGCGCATACAATAGAAACAGTACAAAGAAGAAACCAATAGTACCGATAAAAATTCCTATATCTACAAATGTTGGTGAGAACATCGTCCAGGCTGAAGGCATATAATCGCGGTGCAGCGAAGTAACAATAATTACAAAACGTTCAAACCACATCCCGATATTTACCACAATTGAAATAAAGAAAGAGAACATAATACTTGTTCTTAGTTTCTTAAACCACATAAACTGTGGTGAAAATACGTTACAGGTCATCATGGCCCAATAAGCCCAGGCATAAGGACCGGTAGCCCTGTTAAGGAATGCATACTGTTCGTATTCAACACCGGAATACCACGCAATTACCAGTTCGGTAATGTAGGCTACTCCCACAATAGATCCGGTAATCATAATTACGATATTCATCAATTCAATATGCTGAATGGTGATATAATTCTCAAGATTGGAAACCTTCCTCATAATAATAAGCAAGGTATTTACCATTGCAAACCCAGAGAAAATAGCCCCGGCAACAAAATAAGGCGGGAAAATAGTGGTGTGCCATCCAGGAATTACAGAAGTAGCAAAGTCAAACGATACAATGGTGTGTACCGAAAGTACCAGTGGAGTTGCCAAACCAGCAAGAACAAGCGAAACTTCTTCAAAACGTTGCCAGTCTTTTGCACGACCACTCCATCCAAAACTCAAAACACTGTAAATATGTTTTTGAAAGGGTTTAATCGCACGATCGCGAAGCATAGCGAAATCTGGTAAAAGACCAGTCCACCAAAAAACAAGCGAAACCGACAGGTAAGTTGAAATCGCAAATACATCCCAAAGCAGCGGAGAATTAAAGTTCACCCACAGCGAACCAAATTGGTTTGGAATAGGTACTACCCAATATGCCAACCATGGTCTCCCCATGTGAATTAGCGGAAACAAACCAGCCTGCATTACCGAGAAAATAGTCATTGCCTCGGCAGAACGGTTAATCGCCATACGCCATTTTTGACGAAAGAGCAAAAGCACTGCTGAAATAAGCGTTCCGGCATGACCAATACCTACCCACCACACAAAGTTGGTAATATCCCAGGCCCAGCCTACAGTTTTATTCAGACCCCAAGTTCCAATACCTGTGGAAATAGTGTAAATTATACAACCTACACCCCAAAGAAAAGCAACAAGCGCAATGCTAAAAACAATCCACCAGGATTTATTTGCCCTTCCTTCTACCGGTGCGGCCACATCAACGGTCACATCGTGATAGTTTTTATCACCGGTAACTAAAGGCTTTCGTATAGGTGCTTCGTAATGAGACATATCCTTTTTAATTGATTTCTTTAATAGTTATTTTTTAAGCTTCGCTGGTATTCCTGATTTTTGTCTGGTACATCACATTTGGCTTGGTACCTACATATTCTAACAGGTGATACATACGATCGTCTTCTTTTTTCTTAACAATTTCAGCCTCCTTATCATTAATATCTCCAAACACCATAGCTCCTTTATCACAAGCTGCTGAACAAGCTGTATGGAATTCTCCATCCTCAATCACACGTCCATCTCGTTTTGCATCAAGAATTGTTTTTTGTGTTTTTTGAATACACATTGAACATTTCTCCATCACCCCTCTTGAACGTACAACCACATCAGGATTAATCACCATTCGTCCAAGATCATTGTTCATATGGTAATCGAATTCTTCATTTTTAGTGTAGTTAAACCAGTTGAAACGACGTACTTTATAAGGACAGTTATTAGCACAGTAACGCGTACCCACACATCGGTTGTAAATCATCTGGTTTTGACCCTGACGACCATGTGAAGTAGCTGCCACAGGACAAACTGTTTCGCAAGGCGCATGATTACAGTGCTGACACATAACAGGTTGAAAAATAACCTGCGGATTATCGGCAGGTTCTTCCAGTTCGCCAAATTCAGAAAGCGAACTTCCCAATCCGGCAATATTTTCTTTTTTATCAAGGTCTTCCCTGAAATTTTCTTCTGAGGAATAATAACGGTCTATACGCAACCAGTGCATATCTCGTGACCTTCTCACCTCACTTTTACCAACTACCGGTACGTTATTTTCAGCATGACAGGCAATCACACAAGCCCCACAACCTGTACAGGCGTTAAGATCTATAGAAAGATTAAAATGATGACCTATGCTACGGTCAAAACCTTCCCACATATCAACTTCAGGAGAAGTTACTTCTTTTTCAATATGATCTAAAGAAACTTCAGGAGTGCTATTCCATTCGTGAACATCTTTAGTGTTAAATATTTCAAGGGTGGTTTCTTTAACAATATCACCACGCCCCATAAGTGTATTATGCAACTGAACACAAGCAAATTCGTGCATTCCAGGAGTTTTCTCAAGGCTTACACGCTGTACAGATTTTAAATCTTTATACAACGGATACGCATTTACCCCAACCTGCATTTCGCTTTGGATACCTTCTTTCTTACCATAACCTAGAGCTAGCGCAACAGAACCTTTAGCCTGTCCCGGCTGAATAATCACCGGTACATTTTTCACAACGCTATCCCCCAAAGTAATATTCACATAGCTACCGTTAAGCGCTCCGTTAGAAACATTTTCATTTTCTAAGCCTAAACTTTCAGCATCTGCCTTGGAAACCATTAAGTAGTTATCCCAGGAGGCCCTTGTAATAGGATCAGGCATTTCCTGCAACCAGGGATTATTAGCCTGCTGACCATCACCTAAAGCAGTATTTGTGAAAAGGGTAAGCTCCAAACCACCCCCTTCATCATTTTGAGACAATCTTCTTGCCGCTGCAGAAGCATTAACCACAGCAACTTCTGAAGAAGTCCCGGAAACGGTTCCTTCTGGTGCACTGGCCTCAAAAATCCCGTCATGCAAAGCATTATTCCAGGAATCTATACTCCCGTCCCAAGTCTCACGAATATATTGATAATAAGAGTTATTATTATCAGTCCATTTCAACAAACAATCCTGGAACTGCCTGGTATCAAACAACGGATTGATTGTTGGCTGCATTAAACCGAACTGGTTTTCGGTATATTGAATATCACCCCAACTCTCTAAATAATGAGGAGTTGCAGCTACATATTTACATAGTTTTGCAGTTTCATCGGGCTTCATAGCAAAATCTACTGCCACTTCCACTTGCGCAAGAGCTTCAGCAAATTCTTTTCCGTTTGGTAAGCTATAGGCCGGATTTACACCAGCTATCAATAATGCACCAACACTGCCATTTTTCATTTCTTCAACTAGCGCATTTACTTCTTCAGTATTACCCTGACGGATCATCCTTGGATTATCGGTATTCATCACTGAACTTCCAAGCGCTTCGTTAATAGCCAAGACCAAAGCCTGAGCATCATCATCCGGAATTCCAGAAACTACCACAGCGCCGCTTCCGGCGCTTCTTAACTGCGTTGCTGCTTTAACTACAGCATCATCAACAGCAGAAGGCAGGTTACTAGTAGAAGAACTACCCGAAACATAACCATAAAGCGCAGCTAAAATTGCTTTTTGCTGAGAAGGCGTTACCGGTATTCTTTTATCGGCATTCGCTCCCGACAAAGTCATATTCGCTTCAAACTGGATATGACGGGACATTTTACCATTTTCAGGAATACGACCTTTAGCATAGCCGGCATCATAACCGCCACCCTGCCAGTCTCCAAGGAAATCAGCCCCTATAGAGACAATGGTTTGAGCTTTAGAAAAGTCGTAATTAGGTAACCCCCTTTTTCCGAATTTTGCTTCAAAAGCATTTAATGCTGCATTTTCTGAAACCGTATCATACACCACGTGACGTACGTTACTGTATTTTTGAGAAAATTCGTTAATTAATTTTGTAGTTGATGGACTTGCAAAAGTTTGGGTTAGCAAGACAATTTCACCGGAAACATCTTCAAGAGCTCCACCAACCTCACGGTCAAACTCTTCCCAGGAAACATTTCTTCCATCAATCATTGGGCGTTTTACCCTTTTAGAGTCATATAAAGAAAGTACTGAAGCCTGAACGCGTGCATTTGCACCGCCCTTGGCTACAGCAAGATCATTATTCTCAATTTTTATTGGCCTCCCCTCACGGGTTTTTACCAGCACACTGGCAAAATCAAAACCATCAGCAATAGTTGAGGCGTAATAATTAGCCACTCCAGGAACAATCCGCTCAGGCTGAACCACATAAGGAATGGATTTCACTACAGGCCCTTCACAAGCAGCAAGAGAAGCTGCTGCCGTACTAAACCCAACATACTTTAAAAAATCCCTTCTTGAGGTTTTAGAACCTTCAAGGGAATCTTTATCCCCCAAAAACTCATCAACCGGAATCTCTTCAGCAAATTCTTTTTGTTGGAGCGTCTCAACAACAGAGCTGTTTTCATTTAGCTCTTCAACACTTTTCCAGTATTTTTTGTTTGATGACATATATATCTAGATATTAACTTCTTAATTAGGCCGCAACAACGCGGTTAAATTTTAATAGTGGCATTTCGCACATTCCAAACCACCCATTTGAGCTATCGTTAGCTCTTCAACGTCGTACTTCTTAGACAATTCCTCATGTATTTTCTCGTAATACTCATTGCCTTCCATACGCACCTCTGTTTCACGGTGACAATTCACACACCAACCCATAGTAAGTGGAGCATTTTGATAAACCACTTCCATTTCTTCAATAGGACCGTGACATTTCTGACACTCAATTCCGCCAACTGTTACGTGCTGCGAGTGATTGAAATAAGCAAAATCAGGCAGGTTATGCAATCTTACCCATTTTACCGGTTTGGTTTCCCCGGTATAATCCTGTTGCGCAGGATCCCAACCAACTGCATCATATAATTTAGCGATCTCTTTATCGTAAAATTCTTTAGAATAATCCTCATTACCAGTTTCAGGTGCTACTTCAGAAATTGTTTTATGACAGTTCATACAAACATTTAACGAAGGAATTCCAGCCTGTTTCGAAGTCCTCGCCGAAGAGTGACAGTATTTACAATCAATCTCATTATCACCGGCATGGATTTTATGCGAATAATGAATAGGCTGAATAGGCTGATACCCCTGATCTACCCCAACCTGCATCACAAACCCATAAGCAAAATAACCAACACCTAACAACACCACCACAGCAGTTACCAATACAAGAAATTGATTTTCAATAAAAGCTTTATGAATTGGCTTCCCTTTAGGTTTTTCAGGAATTACCACTCCGCTAGCATAAGCAAACTTTCTAAGCGTTTTGTTCACCAAGAACAACACCGCCAACAGCATTACCAACACAAAAACCAAAATACCGAGAATAATGTTTACCGAAACACCATCTCCGCCACCCGAAGCCTGAGCCGGATCATTCACACCACTTGACTGTGGCTCTGGTTTTGGTTGCTCTACATAGGCTAGAATATCATTAATATCCTGCTCACTCAACTGCGGAAAAGCAGTCATCGGAGTTTCATTATACTCCTCAAAAATCTCCTGAGCCGCATCATCCCCACTAGCAATTAAATCAGCACTGTTATTAATCCATTTGTACAGCCATTCCATCTCATGACGATCGGTCACCCCATTAAGAGCCGGACCGATAGATTCAGAATAAGGCTTATGACAAGCAGCACACAATGAATTAAATAACGATTTTCCGTTATCTACATCACCAAGACTTGAAGCTTCTGCAGCTGCAGAAACCTCACCCTCTTCGCTTTCCTGATTTTCAGCTTGCTCCTGCGAAACCGCTCCACCTTCAGCGCTTTCCTGAGCAAAGCCCGAGAATGTAAATGAAATTAAAAAAGCCACCATCAATAGTAGCAATCGTGAAGTTGAATGGCGGTAATTCACCTTTTTCATATTATCTTGTTGAATTAAAGTCTAAACTTTGGCACGATTTTTTAACAACACATCTCAAAAAAACGAATGTTTTCGCACCTTTAAATTCGAACGCAAAAGTAATACTTAAAGTCGATTTTAGGAATGTTACAGAAGTGTTAATCGGTAATTTATATGCGTTCTAAATAATAAATATTGACTAAGATATGTTTAGATATTTTACTTTTGTTATAAATTTTGAAAAATGAAAAAATTGAAATCAAAACTATTAATTTTATCAGGAACGGTTTTTTTTCTGACTTTCAGCAACCTACAAGCACAAGAAAATTCGAAAGAACAAGAAAGAATAGATCATCTTTTAGAATTAAAGAAAGAAATGAGCAAGGATAACGAAATTGGAGACCGATATAAAGTTCAACTTTTTTATGGCAACAACGGAAAAGCCGATGAAGTAATTAAAGAGTACCGTAGTAAGTATAGATACCCCTCTACAATTACTTATGATTCTCCCAATTACAAAGTTCTGGTTGGCAACTTCAGAAACCGTCTTGAAGCCGACAGAGCCCTTTTAAAGATACGGAAAGATTTCCCTTCAGCATTTATCCCTAAACCAAGGAGAAAATAATTAAAAAGTATTTTAAAACAAAAAAGCTGCCGATAATCTGGCAGCTTTTTTGTTTTTACAGCTTAAATTCTATACTATTTAAGCTTTTTCTTCACCTCTACTTCGCGGAAAGCTTCAACTACATCACCTTCTTTTAAATCGTTGTAATTCTTAATTTGCATACCACAATCGTAACCTTTCGCCACTTCTTTCACATCGTCTTTAAAGCGCTTCAATGAGGAAAGTTCTCCTGTGTAAATCACCACTCCATCCCGGATTAAGCGAATTCCAGAATTTCTGTAAATCTTTCCTGAAGTCACCATACAACCGGCAATGGTACCAATTTTTGAAATCTTGAAAGTTTCCCTGATTTCTGCAGTACCGGTTACCTCTTCTTTAAGTTCAGGCGATAACATACCTTCCATCGCATCTTTTAGATCATTAATCGCATCGTAAATAATCGAATAGGTTCTAATATCAATTTCTTCTTTATCGGCAACCTGGCGTGCATTTCCTGCAGGCCTTACATTAAACCCGATAATAATGGCATCTGAAGCTGAAGCCAACAACACATCACTTTCAGTAATCGCCCCCACTCCTTTATGGATAATATTCACCTGAATTTCTTCCGTAGAAAGCTTCAGGAAGCTATCAGTCAGCGCTTCTACCGAACCATCCACATCCCCTTTCAGGATAATATTAAGCTCTTTAAACTCACCAAGGGCAATTCGCCTACCAATTTCATCGAGGGTAATATGACGCTGCGTCCTAACCGATTGTTCACGTTGTAATTGTGTACGTTTGGCAGCGATATCTTTTGCCTCACGCTCATCAGTCATCACTTTAAACTTATCTCCTGCCTGAGGCGCTCCATCTAAACCAAGTATGGAAACCGGCCTTGAAGGCCCGGCCTCTTTTACCTCCTGACCACGTTCATCGTGCATAGCCTTAATCTTACCACTATGCCTGCCAGCCAATACATAATCTCCTATTTTAAGGGTCCCGGCCTGTACCAAAATAGTGGCCACATACCCCCTACCTTTATCAAGGAAAGCTTCTACGACTGTACCTGTAGCAAGTTTATCGGGATTAGCTTTTAGTTCTAAAATCTCAGATTCCAGCAATACCTTCTCCAGAAGCTCCTCTACTCCCAATCCGGTTTTTGCTGAAATATCGTGCGACTGCACTTTACCTCCCCAGTCTTCTACAAGTAAGTTCATTGAGGCAAGTTTTTCTTTAATTTTTTCAGGATTAGCTGTAGGCAAATCTGATTTATTTATTGCAAAAACAATAGGAACACCAGCCGCCTGGGCGTGAGAAATCGCTTCCTTGGTTTGTGGCATCACATCATCATCAGCAGCAATAACAATAATCGCAATATCGGTAACCTGGGCACCACGGGCACGCATTGCCGTAAAGGCTTCGTGACCCGGCGTATCAAGGAAGGTCATTTTTTCACCATTTTTAAGCTTCACTCCATAAGCCCCAATATGCTGAGTAATTCCACCACTTTCCCCGGCAATTACATTTTCCTGACGTATATAATCCAGTAAAGAAGTTTTACCGTGATCTACGTGCCCCATTACCGTAACAATTGGCGCACGGTCTTTCAAG
The DNA here is from genome assembly GCA_017795085.1 of Salegentibacter sp. Lineage (GTDB taxonomy): Bacteria > Bacteroidota > Bacteroidia > Flavobacteriales > Flavobacteriaceae > Salegentibacter. The sequence goes on along the minus strand of CP051246.1, from coordinate 4,493,520 downwards.
GTACCCGGATCTTCCTCTATTACCTCAACATTTTCTTCCAGGTCAGCAGTTACAAATTCTACTTCATAACCAAATTCTTCAGCAACAATACTAAGGGTCTCTGCATCTAAACGCTGGTTCATGGTCACCATCATACCTAGTGACATACAGGCAGAAATCACTTTGGTTACCGGCACATCCATCATCGTGGCAATTTCACTTACGGTAACAAACTCGGTTACCTTAAGCACTTTACTGTCTGATTCCTGTTGTGCCAAATCTTCCTCGGAACGTTGACGGTGTTGATCCCTTTTATCCCTACGATATTTGGCACCTTTCCCTTTAGATGATTTCCCCTGAAGTTTTTCCAGGGTTTCCCGAACCTGCTTCTGCACTTCTTCTTCACTAGGCTCCTCTTTGGCAATAGGTTTAGAACGCGGCTTATTACGTCCTTTTCTTGCTCCTGAAGGTCCTGCTCCGGCTCCGGGTTTTACATCTTTACTAATTCTACGGCGGCGTTTCTTGCGCTTGTCCTTTTTATCATCGGCAGCTTTTTTATCGTCTTTCTTACGCTCAGGTTTTTTGAACTGGGAGAGATCGATTTTCTCACCGGTGAAATTAGGACCGTTAAGTTTAGTATATTTTGTTTTTATAGTCGAAGATTCTTCTTCTTTCTCTTCCTTAGGAGCTTCTGGTTCAGTAATTTCAGCTTTAGTTTCAGGTTCAGCAGCTTTTTCGGGCTTGGCTTCTTGCTGTTCCTTTTCTTCTTTTACCTCTTCCTTCTTTTTCTCAACTTCAGGTTGCTCCTCTTTTTTCTCGGGCTTGGCAGCAGGAGCAACAGGTTTTTCTTCCTTCTCTTCTTTTTTCTCCTCTTTCTTTTCCTCAGAGGCTTCAGGCTTGGGAGGTTCCTCTTTTTTCTCCAGATCTATCTTTCCAACCTTTTTAGGCCCTGCGAGTTTTGCCCTTGAAGAAAATACTTCTTCCTTTTCTTCTTCAACCTTACGTTTTTCTTCTATCTCTTTCTCGCGGGCTACACGAAGCTCTTCTTTTTCCTTACGCTTCTCCTCGCTAACTTCTTTAGAAGCTACCTTCTTACTCTTATCGGTTTCAAATTCATCAGAAAGAACCTGATAAATTTCCTGCGAGATTTTGGTAGTAGGACGTGCTTCAATCTCGTGTCCCTGCTCCTTCAGGAACTCTACAGCCCGATCTAACGAGATATTGAATTCACGTAAAACTTTGTTTAATCGCATTGTTTTTGCTTCTGCCATAAATTGCCCTCTAAATTAACCTGTTTTGGTTTATTCTCTATAGTTTATTCTAAATTATTCTTCAAATTCTTCTCTAAGAACCCGAATGACCTGTTTTATGGTTTCTTCTTCCAGGTCGGTACGACGAACAAGATCATTCACATCCTGTTCCAAAATTGCTTTTGCCGTGTCCAAACCGATTTTAGAGAATTCAGCTATTACCCAATCCTCAATTTCATCGGCAAATTCTTTTAACTCAACATCTTCTTCCACTCCTTCACGGAAAACATCTATTTCATAACCGGTTAATTGCCCGGCAAGCCTGATATTATGCCCTCCACGCCCAATAGCTTTGGAAACCTCTTCAGGTTTTAACATCACCTCGGCGGTCTTATTTTCTTCATCTAACTTTATAGAGGTGATTTTCGCAGGACTTAAGGCCCTGGTTATAAACAACTGATCGTTGTTGGTGAAATTTATCACATCTATATTTTCATTACCCAATTCCCTTACAATACTGTGAATTCGGGAACCTTTCATCCCAACACAAGCTCCTACCGGATCTATCCTGTCGTCATAGGTATCTACGGCAACTTTCGCTTTTTCTCCGGGAACCCGAACCACTTTTTTAATGGTAATTAAACCATCAAAAACTTCAGGGATTTCCTGCTCAAAAAGTTTTTCCAAAAACCCTGGGGCCGTGCGTGATAAAATAATAGAAGGCTTATTACCTTTTAGCTCCACGCTTTCAATAACCCCGCGCACATTTTCTCCTTTTCTAAAGAAGTCAGAAGGAATTTGGCGATCTTTGGGCAGGATAATTTCATTACCCTCATCATCCAGTAAAATTATCGCCCTGTGACGAATATGGTGAACTTCCGCTGTATAAATTTCACCTTCAAGATCTTTAAAATGCTTGTAAATATTGGTATTATCATGCTCGTGTATTTTAGAAATAAGATTTTGACGAAGTGCCAAAATCGCACGGCGACCAAGATCTACCAGCTTCACTTCTTCAGAAACATCTTCCCCCACTTCAAAATCGGGTTCAATTCTTCTTGCCTCAGTAAGCGAAATTTCCTGATTAGAATCTTCCACTTCACCATCGGCAACCACAACCCTGTTTCTCCATATTTCTAAATCTCCTTTATCAGGGTTTACAATAATATCAAAATTATCGTCTTCACCATATTTTTTTTTGAGTGCATTTCTAAAAACTTCCTCCAGGATGGCCATTAGCGTCACCCTGTCTATCAACTTATCATCCTTAAACTCTGAAAATGACTCAATCAAAGCGATATTTTCCATATCAATTTGCGATTAAAATGTTATCATAACTTTTGCTTCTACAATTTCTGAATAAGGGATCACGGCTTCTTTTTTTACCGTATGCTTGCCCTTACCAACCGGTTTAGGCTCCCTGGTTTTCCAGTTTAGTTTTATTTCTGAATCGGTAGCTTCGGTAAGCTGGGCTTCAATTTCACGGTCTTCAGTTTTCACCTGAAGCTTACGCCCGATATTTTTCCTGAATTGTCTTGGCATTTGCAAAGGGCTGGAAACCCCGGCCGAACTCACTTCTAAAGAGAAATCTTCTGCATCCCTGTCAAGGTTATGTTCGATTTGCCGGCTAATTTCAATACAATCATTTACTGAAACCCCTTTATCCCCGTCAATAATTACGGAAATATTATTACCAGATTTTATTTCAAGGCTTATTAAAAATAAGGAACTATAATTGTTTAATGCTGCTTCCAGCAATTTCTCTACCTTCTCCTTCAACATAGTTTACAAAAAGAGGGGACTTTCGTCCCCTCGCTGTACTTTTTTAGTTTCAACGCTGCAAATATAATAATAATTTCACAGAATGAAAACCCACCCGTAAATGAAAATTTATTCTTAACTTTAATAACACAATCATTTTAAATTATTTACACCAATCCGATGAAAAAAATACTCGTCCCCACCGATTTTTCAGATCAGGCTGAAAATGCATTAAAAGTAGCCGCGCAACTGGCTAAAAAATTTAAAAGTGAAATTTATTTACTGCATATGTTAGAGCTGCCTTTACAACTTATAGACCCCATTCAAGGCAGTGGAAGCCACAATCTACCTGAATCTATTTTTTTTATGAAATTGGCTCATCAGCGATTTGCCAAACTCCTTAAAAGACCTTATTTAAAAGACATTCAAGTACACGAAACCGTTTTATTTCATCAGGCTTTTGAAGGGATTAGGGAAGTTAGTGAAGAAAAAAACTGCGATCTTATTGTTATGGGCTCTCATGGCGCCAGCGGCTTTAAAGAAATGTTTATAGGAAGTAATACCGAAAAAGTAGTTCGTACATCAAATATCCCGGTACTGGTGATTAAAAATGAACAACCCGGCGATTTTATAATCGAAAATTTTGTTTTTGCAACCGATGCTAACCACTCTAACAAACATACCCTTAAAAAAGCTGCTGATTTTGCAAAGAAAATATCGGCTAAACTACACTTACTTTATATAAATACTCCTAATAATTTTATGACCAGTCAGGATGCATACGAACGCCTTGAGAGCTTTTCAAATGAATCGGGAATTGAAAATTCTGGCACCCACGTTTATAACGATGTTAGTGTAGAAAAAGGAGTCTTAAACTTCGCAAAAAAAATGAATGCCGGTTTAATTGGTATTAGCACGCACGGCCGCAAAGGGCTGGCTCACTTTTTTAACGGAAGCATAAGCGAAGATCTCGTAAATCATGCCAAACGTCCAGTGGTAACTTTCAGAATCTAAATAAAAGATTTTAATGCTCCTTCACGAACCATAAGCCAAAGATAATTCCAGAAAGAACGGGTTTTATTTCTTTCTATCTTTAGATTTTTGTGTTCAAAATTACCCGATTTTGAGTTGTTTTTGATAATTAAGTTTGCAATAGCCGAAAACACCTTATTTTTTCTGGTGCCATCTTTTCGCAAAATCTCAACTTTAAAATTATTGTAAAGCAAACTCAAATCTCCCCAGGCTATATTTTTATTTCCCGCATAATTAAAAGCCATATCGTCTAAGTCACCATCGGCTTTTACGTTCATAGCCGGCTGCAGCATACGGTTCATAGCAGTAGCTGAAAGCAGGCCCATAGTTCCCGAGATTTTAAACGCATCATTCCTGTTACTTATGTCAAAAACCCAGTTCACTTTAACCGGAGCTTCTTTCATAAAATCAGTTTGTACATCTATTTCAGTTTGAGGAAAACCGGCTTTATTCATCCCTATATTTGAAAGATTATAAATACTCGCGTTAAGGTTTTCAAAATCAACAACCCCAGGTTTTCGGTCTTTGGCAACATTTTCTTCATATCTAATATAAACATTATGCAATCGCAGTGTATCCAGTTTTATTTTAACAGGCAAATTCCTAATCATCTGACTATACATTTCTTTTTGCCTGGTGTCTTCTTTTTGCAATTTATCCCGATAGATTTCTAAATGGGCTCCGTTTATTTGAGTAAGTGTATTACGAAGCTGAAGACTGTCGTTCTTTATTTCCCATTGAATATTACTAAAACTGATTTCCTTGATTCTTTTTAAATCGAATCGGTCTAATTCGTGAGGAATATGCCGCTGAAATTCCTTTTTCCCGTAAAGCGGAATTATCCTGATATCCTTAACCGTAGTAGCCCCGTTTTTAATATTGATTTCACCAGCGGTAAGATGGTGGCGGCTATCCATTTGAAAAAACAAGGAATCTCCTTTAAAATTATAAGCATCATAGGAAAAAGGCGGTGTTTGATTGATGGTTTTTTTATTCAGTTGAAAATTTTCAAGTTGAAATTGCGTGAATTTTCCATATATTAAAGCTTTTGCTGAATCGTTTTCAGTAAGAGTTAGCTCACCTTTTTCTATATTGATTTTTTTAATCAGGATATCTTCTGCAAAGTCTTTCTTCTCGCTTTGTTTATCGGCATTATGGCTTTGAGATTTATCCAATTTAAAGTTTGGTTCTTTTAAAAACAGTTCTCCAATTTCTATTTTTTTATTAAAAAGATATTCAAAAATGGAAATATCATCTATACTTATCCTTGCGGCTGAAAGAGATTTCCCCTCCAATTCAAATTCAGGTTTCTCTACCTCGGCCTTTCGGTTTAAAAGAGATACATCAAGCTTTTCATAAGTAAAGTTATTTTGTGAAAGTGTTTCTTCCAGGCCTTGTTTTATTTCAATTTCAATAAGATTGTTAATAATAACCAACAAAATAAGCAGAATGATGAAAATCCCGAGGCCTATCCCTATAAACTTTGTAGCTTTCTTCAAAATAAGACAATTTTTTCAAAACAATTTACAATTATTAAAAATCTGTCGCTTAAGTTTAAGATTTTTTAACTAATAAGTTTAACCCCCACATTTTCATAGCGTTAAATTTTAGTCAAACATTTTCTTCACTCAAAAAATAAGGTTTTTTGGTTGTATCTTTGAAAAGAGACAGCAATAAGCAATGATTTTAAAAATAAGTGTCAAAATATTATTTATAACCGCCGAAATTTTCTTGGCTTTTTACAGCATGGCTTTTAGTGACAGCCTGTTGATAAAGTTCTTGTTTTTTGCGGTTTCAGCCCTAATTGTTGCTTTTGGCATCACTAAACTCATTTCAAAACTACTTCCTCTGGAAAAAGATTATATGGGTATACAAAATGAGAAGAAAGAGGCTAAATTTAAAGAATAAAATCAATAAGCCCGAAGCAAACCCACAAAATCTTCAAACATTTTGGCGCTCCCCCCCCCGAAAAAACTTCTTTTTAGGATGTTTTCTGTCTTGATAATAGATACCGCTTACCCCCTTTCAAATTAAAATTTTATAGCACAAGAAGAAATTTCAAGGTTTTTGTTGTAATATTTCTCTCACAATCCTTAACCTAAATAATTATTAATCAATAATTTATTAGCTTTTTTTTAACATCAAAAGAGAATTCTCGTACTAAATTAGCTGTGCTAATTAAATAACCATTCTTATGAAAACTATTACTAATCAGAAAGACCTGCTGGACGATGTGAAAAATTTGATTGCATACAGTATTTCAAATAAGCACGAGAAACCAGACTTTAATATAATGCATCGAGCAATTATCAAAAAATACTTTGAAGCTAAAAATGTAAAGATTAATTATAGCAAGCAAACAGTTGATATGCAAATTCCGGTAGGTAAAAAACAATATACCAGTATTACTTTTGAGTGCCAGAATATAAAGCGATTTTTAAAAGCCTGTTTACGTAAAGACGAAAAGAGTTTAAAGCTCTATGAGGAAATACTCAAACATTATAGTGATATAACCCACGCGGCATAAGAAAAACACTTTAAAAGAAAAAGTCACACATTAATGTGTGGCTTTTTTTATTCTCAGGCTCGTTAATAATTTGTGGTAGTCGCTTTAATTTCTTTATTTTGAACACAAAACAAAGCCTATGAAAAAGAAAGAGTCCAACAAACCCGGACATGCTTTTATTTTTGCAAAAAAAAATTACCAATTTATGTTTATCGGGCTAGGAATTATAGCACTGGGCTTTTTGCTTATGGCAGGCGGGGGCAGCGATGATCCTAATACGTTTAATGATGCTATTTACAATTTTAGGCGAATTCGTCTGGCACCAACCTTAGTTTTAATTGGTTTCGCCATAGAAGTGTACGCTATATTACTTAACCCCTATAAAAACTAATCATTGAACGAATTTGATGCTGCAATCCTGGGAATAATTCAGGGGCTTACTGAATTTTTGCCGGTTTCTTCAAGTGGTCACCTCGAATTGGGAAAAGCAATTCTAGGCGATACCAGCCTTCCTGAAGAATCACTTCTTTTTACTGTTTTACTTCATTTTGCCACTGCCCTAAGTACCATTGTGGTCTTTAGAAAAGATGTGGCTGAAATCCTCCGCGGACTTCTTCAATTTAAATGGAATGAAGAAACCAAATTCTCCCTAAAAATAGTAATCTCCATGATTCCGGCTGTACTTATAGGTGTTTTTTTTGAAGAAGAACTCGAGAGCCTTTTTGGCGGAAATATTATTTTTGTTGGATTTATGCTAATTATCACAGCACTTTTACTCTGGCTCGCCGATAAGGCAAAAAACACCGATAAAAAGGTGAATTACAGCAATGCTTTTGTAATTGGAATATCACAAGCCATCGCTATTTTACCCGGAATTTCCCGTAGTGGTGCCACCATTTCCACCTCAGTTTTATTAGGAAACGATAAAACCAAAGCTGCCCGTTTTTCATTTTTAATGGTTGTTCCCCTTATCTTTGGAAAAATAGCTAAAGACTTATTAGATGGAAATCTTTTAGAAAGCACCACGCCTGCACCACAACTAATCATTGGTTTTGTAGCTGCTTTCATCGCCGGTCTTGCCGCCTGTACCTGGATGATTTCCATTGTTCGTAAAAGTAAACTCGGCTATTTCGCTATCTATTGCTTTATAGTAGGCATAGCAGCCATACTTATTGGATATTACAATTAAATGAGGGAAAAAAAATTTACAGCTGAAGAATTCAGGGAAGGACAAATTCTATTGTTCGATAAACCACTGGAATGGACCTCCTTTCAGGTAGTTAATAAAGTTCGCTGGCTTATTAGGAAAAGTTGTAAAATCAAAAAAATTAAAGTAGGCCATGCGGGCACCTTAGACCCATTGGCAAGCGGTTTATTAATTATCTGTACCGGTAAATTTACCAAACGCATTCAGGAACTTCAAGGAGCCGAAAAAGAATATACCGGTACCGTAACTTTAGGTAGTACCACGCCATCTTTTGATTTGGAAACCGAAATAGATCAAAATTATCCTGTCAACCATATTTCTGAAACAAAACTCGAAACGGCACGCCAAAAATTTATAGGCGAAATTGAACAAACCCCACCGGTATTTTCAGCCTTAAAAAAAGACGGAAAACGTCTGTATGAATATGCCCGAAAAGGCGATGAAGTTGAAATAAAAAAACGAAAAGTAGAAATTTCAGTTTTTGAAATAGATGCTTCCCGTTTTCCTAAAATTAATTTTCGAGTGGTATGTAGTAAAGGCACTTACATTCGTAGTTTGGCCCACGAATTTGGACAAGAACTTAATTCCGGAGGACACCTTAGCGCTTTATGCCGTACCCGGATTGGTGAATTTAAGCTTACCGAAGCTTATACTATTTCTTCTTTCCAAAATTTATTACCTTCAACACAGGCTTAGCCATATTTGTATAATTATTTAACCTTCAAAATAATCCGCTAATTTTCGGGTTATGCATGTAATGGATTTCTTTGATAAACATAAGGCGCTTATCTTAACTTTCCTATTCTGCGGAATAATGCTATTGGCATTACTAAATTTTCGTTTGTCAGAAAACCGGAAAGATTTTAGTGAAATGATAATTGATCTGGAAGAAATCACTGAAGAACCCCAAAAAACAACTGAAGAAAAAGAACAAGATCCACAAAACTCTCCTGAAACCCATCGTGCTTTTAACGAAAACACAAAAGAAAGGGAAGAAAACTTTCAGCAAAAAATCGATGAAATTTTTGATAAAAACAGTGCCTCTCAGAAAGAAAACCGGACTTCGGAAAATACCACTTCACAAGGAAATTATTCAATAAACACTGAAGATAAATTGCGGGAAGCTTCCGATGGTAATAATACCTCTAGAGAAATTTCCCGGCAATCAGGTGGCCTGCGAAATAGTTCTATATTTTATTCATTAAAAGGCAGAAGTGCAAGACATATTCCCAACCCGGTTTACACTTGTGACCGGGCCGGAAAAATTGTAGTAAATATTATCGTAAACAGTAGGGGAATGGTGATAGCAACGGCTATTAATAAAGCAAGTTCTGAATCTAATAACCTATGCTTAACAGAGAAAGCTCTGGAATATGCAGCAGATGCCGTATTTTCGTCACTGCCCGGACGAGATGAACAACCGGGTACAATTACCTATAATTTTAAACCATAACAATGGCAGAGTTACAGCGATGCGGATGGTGTGAAGGCGATGCACTTTATGAAGCCTATCACGATACCGAATGGGGTATTCCTGTGTATGATGATAACACTATTTTTGAGTTTCTTATTCTCGAAACTTTTCAGGCAGGCCTAAGCTGGATTACCGTTTTAAGAAAACGCGAAAATTTCAGAAAAGCTTTTAATGATTTCGATTATAAGGAAATCGCAAATTATTCCGAAGAAAAAATTCAAGATTTATTGCAAAACCCGGGAATTATAAGAAACAAACTAAAAGTACGAGCCACCATAACCAACGCGCAGGCTTTTATAAAAGTCCAGGAAGAATTTGGAAGTTTCAGCAAATATATCTGGGGTTTTGTAGACGGAAAACCGATTCAGAACAAGATTGAAAATTATAAAGAAGCTCCCGCCACTACCAATATTAGCGACAAATTAAGCAAAGACTTGAAAAAACGGGGTTTTAAGTTTGTGGGACCTACCGTAGTTTACGCGCATATGCAAGCCACCGGAATGGTGAACGATCACGAGCTTTCCTGTTTTAGGCACCATGAAATTAAAAAAATGGGAACATGAAAAAAATAGCTATTCTTATTTTTTGTTTTATAAGCACTTTAAGTCAGGCACAAAACAAGAAAATTGAAAAAGAAGAACGCATAGACCGCTCAAAAATGCCGGAAGCCTCCTCTATTCTTATTGATAATATTCCCAAGAAAGCCCGAAAACTACGTTATTTTCATGAAACCGATGGAGAAAAAGAAAGTTATGAAGCTAAATTTAAATACCAGGGCTCTATTTTTAGTATTGAATTTGAGAAAGAAGGCAACTTGCAGGATATTGAAGTGACTTTAGATAAGAACCAACTTCCCAAACCAAGCTTTAAAAAAATTAAAGAATACCTGAAAACAAGCCACGAAAGACATAAAATTGAAAAAATACAGGCACAATATTTACCTACAGATGAAACAAGTATAAAAAACCTGCTCCTAAAGTCCCTTGCTTTTTCCAGTCATCATCCTGATAATTATGAAATTATCGTGGCCGTTAAAAACAAAGGAAAATTAAAAAAGTTTGAAATGTTTTTTAGTGAGAATGGAAAATTTAAAACCCAACGGGAAATAATTCGAAATTCTTATGATTATCTTATCTTCTAAAAACTTTCAAGTCGGACTTTTATTGTTTTTTGCGCTAGTGAGCTATAAGAAAACACGTGCTCAAGAAGATTTTAGCATGCTTATAGATCCTGAATTTTCGTTAAATATAAACACTAACTCCCGCTGGTCTTACAATTTCAACTTTTCCAACAGGGATATTCTTTTTGAAAACAAAGATTATAATTTTGAGGCACAACACCTTCAACTTTCGCATTTTACCAGTTATGAAATTGGTTTTTACAGTAAAGTAAGTTTAGGAATCAGGTATCGTTTTAAAGAAATTTTTGATAAAGATATTCAGGATGAAATAAGGATTGTCGAACAATTTGGACATTCAAGAAAATTCAATGCTTTAAAAATTGCACATCGCATACGGCTTGAACAACGATTAAGGGAAATCATTACATACCGAACCCGGTACCGGTTTTCGGCAGAATTGCCTTTAAGCGGACAACGCATAGATCAGAGTGAATTTTTTATAATTGGCAATACCGAGGCCTTATTTAGTGTGGGAAGAGAAGAACGTCCTAAACTGGAACAACGATTTTCAATCGCATTAGGAAATGATATTTGGGCTAATACCAAAGCTACTTTGGGTTTACAATACCGCTATGAAGATTATACCGGCAACCCGGGTAGCGAGCTCTTTATTACCAGTGAAATCACCTTATCCCTTTAATGCTCTAAAATCAATTTATATAGAACTACCTACATATTTTAGGAATTCTTCCCCGGGGATTTCAGTAAAAGCTTCCTAACCCCAAAAGGTTTAACGGATTTCCTCAGTTACGATAAAATAATAGGCAGCGATTTCCCACTGAAAATTTTCCGGATCTTCAAGTTCTTCAACTCCTAATTCTCCCGTTTCTTTTAATGCTTCCACACAGCTTTCCCCGGCCTTTATTTCGGGGCAAGGAGGTGGCATTTGTACCCTAGCAACAGTAAATTCTTCAGGGTCGGTAGTAGTGAGTTCTACGCGGGAAGTCCCTTTAACATCGAAACTCGATAAATTGGTATGGATAATTTTATATTCCATGGTAAAGGTTTCAGCCTCCAGGTCCATTTCGTAATTAAAATATTCCAGCTCCGATTCTACCCTGGCCTCCTCTATTTTCTCAGGGGTTTCATCCTTATTACAAGCAATAATCAAAAAAAACGAAATCAAAAAAAGTAAGACTCTTTTCATTAACTATTTTTGTTAAAAATATAAAATTATCCCAAATACGCTAAAAATTCTTCCCTGGAAATTTCTTCTGCCCCCAAACTTTCCAGATGCCGGGTGTACACCTGGCAATCAACAAGCTTAACATATTCCTCTTTGAGTTTTTCAATCAGTTTTATAAACCCGTATTTTGAGGCATTACTATGAGTGGAAAACATACTTTCACCACAAAAAACAGATTTTTCTTTCAGGTAAATACCATATAATCCACCCACCAGTTTTCCTCCTTTCCAAACCTCAACCGAGTGGGCAACTCCCAATTTATGAAGCTCGCAATAAGTTTTTTGAATTTCAGGGGTAATCCAGGTATCGCTTTGACCGAGCCTTTTTACTGCTGCGCAATTCGCAATAACACTTTTAAAATCGGTATTAAAACTTACCTGAAAAGCTTCTTTTCGAAGCAATTGCCGCATACTTTTAGAAACCTTCAGCTTTTCCGGGAAAAGCACCATACGCGGGTCGGGACTCCACCACAAAATCGGTTGACCTTCACTGTACCAAGGGAAGATACCGCGATTATAAGCCCGTTTTAGAGTCGGTACATTCAATTTTCCACCCACGGCCAGCAAACCATCGGAAGTAGCGTAATATACAGGTGGGAAATCATCTTCAGGTTTTAGAAAAATCATAGGAAAAATTTAAAAAGCCCGGCAACAAACCGGGCTTTAAAATACATTAAATTATTTCAAACCTTAAAACGGAAGATCGTCATAATCTTCTTCATTTAAATTATTGGCCGGCTCAAACTGATCTGGAGGCGGCACCTGCTCATTTTGTGGTTGTTGATCCGCCAGATTTTCAATTCGCCAACCCTGAATAGAGTTAAAAAATTTAGTTTCTCCTTGGGGGCTCACCCATTCGCGACCCCGTAAATTTATTCCGATTTTCACCGGCTGTCCTACCTGGTAACTATCCAATAATCCTGTTTTGTCCTGCACAAATTCAATTAATAAGTGCTGTGGATATTGCTCTTCTGTGGTCACTACCACCTCTCTTTTTTGAAACCCGTTATTCCCAAAAGTTTTGGTTTCTCCAATCAATTTAATCTTTCCTTGTACTTCCATAATTCTTATTTTGCTAATAGTATTTTCCAGGCTTCTAAAACCTGGTCTTTCTCAAGAAATTCCTGTGCTCTTTTATGTATTTTTTCTGTATGCTGTTCTTTTAAAAGCATTCTAACCTCTTTATTTTCTGCGATAAATATATCGATTTGTTCAGCAGAAGGCAAGTTTTCTATGTTGCCGAGTTTCCCTAAATCATTTCCGGTTAAAACCTTACTGGTTTTTATTTCCGAAGGGATTCCATCAACCCCTATTCCTAAATTAGCCAGGGGTTTTGGTACTTCAAACATTCCCATATTGGCACGAGTGTACCAGTTGCCCCCCATACGTGCCACCTGGTCTATTTTATACTGATTGATATATCCATTTTCATCTAAAACAGCTTCATTAATATGCATTTTCAGCACTTCACAAATCACAAGATTTCCGGCGCCACCTTCCTGCCCTAACTCAACAACCTTCTTAACTTTACATTCGAACTGAACCGGCGATTCTTTTACCCGAAAGGGTTTTATTAAATCAGATTTTAATGAGGTTAACCCGCTTTTTTCAAATTCGTTTACCCCTTCTGCATATTCGGTACTGGATAGTGACATTTGCTGTACGATATCATAATTCACAATATTGATTACAACCTCATCAACGGCTTTCACATTATTATAGGTATGCTTTACCGTATTATCCCTTCCGCGTCGTGCCGGTGAAAAAATCAAAGTCGGCGGATTAGAACCAAAAACATTAAAAAAGCTAAACGGCGAAAGGTTTGGCCTGCCTTGTTCATCAATGGTACTGGCAAAAGCGATAGGTCTAGGCCCTACCGCCCCAAGCAGGTATTGATGCAATTTTCCGGTACTTATTTCACCGGGAACGATACTCAGCATATTTTAAATTTTGACAAAGGTAACGAAACCCATCCCGAAATGAAAAGCACCTACCCTGCAATAATTTCTATTTAAAAACGCTTATCTTTAAAACCCGAATTTCACCGTATTCATATGGATTTTACTGATGAGCGAAAGTTTAACCGCTGGTTTATTATTGTCTCTTGCCTGGTGGTAACCGTTTTAGTGCTTTGGAATACGTCTATTTTCTTCCAGCGCTTAAAAGAAGATGAAAGGTCTAAAATGAATATATGGGCCAAAGCGCAGAAAGAACTTGACAGAGCTACCGAAGATTCTGAACTGGAACTTATTCTTGAAATCCTTAATAACAATACCACCATTCCAATTATTCACACCAATGCTAAGGGGCAAATTATTTCTACTACCAATATTGACCCCTCCATTATTAGTGATGACGAAAAAGCAAATCGTTTCCTGGCCGGTATAAAAGCAGAAAATGAGCCAATTATTATAAATCTAGGCGAAGGACAACAGCAATATGTTTATTACGGAAACTCCCCCACGCTTAATAAATTAAAGTATTATCCCATTGGTTTAACTTTAATCGGCTTTCTCTTTATAGGTGTGGTTTACTTTTTTTATACCACCACAAAAACCAGCGATCAAAATAAACTTTGGGCCGGAATGGCCAAAGAAACCGCCCATCAAATAGGCACCCCTCTTTCTTCCTTAATTGGCTGGACTGAAATTTTAAAGACTGAAAATATCAACCCGTCTTACGTAGAAGAAATGGAAAAAGATATTGACCGCTTAAAAACCATTACCGAACGTTTCTCAAAAATAGGTTCGGCTCCATTATTTGAAAAAACCGACATTGTAACTGCTACCCAGGAAAGTTTTGAATATTTAAAAGTACGTTCTTCAAACCTCATCAAATTTCAACTTAAAAAACCCAAAGAACCTATTTTTGTGGAACTCAACACTCAACTTTACAGTTGGACCATTGAAAACCTCGTAAAAAATGCCATAGATGCCATGCGAGGAAAAGGCACCCTGACCATTGCAATTAAACAGGATAATAATTGGGCCCATATTTATATAAAAGACACCGGAAAAGGTATTGATAAAAGTAAGTGGAAAGAGATTTTCGAGCCCGGGCATACTACTAAAAAACGTGGTTGGGGGCTTGGACTCTCCCTGGCTAAAAGAATTATTGAAGAATATCATCTTGGAAGAATAAAAGTGAGCCAAAGTGAAATCAATAAGGGAACTACTTTTAGAATTGCTTTAAAGAAACTGGACCCAGCAACATCCTGATCTTTATTGTATTTAAAATCAAATCACAAAAAATCTCGACTGGCTCTATGTGAAATTTTTATAATTCACAATATACTTTGCTTTCAGGAAGTTAAAATTGCTCTAGTTTTTCCCTAAGATCATCGGGGATTCGGAAAGTTTTATTCTCAGAAAAATCAAAACAAACTACTACATCTTTTCCAACCGCACATAGTACCCCTTTTTTATTTAAAATATGATGCTCCAGTCCAAAACTGGAATTTTTTATAAAATCAAGCCGGGTTTTTACAATAGCTTTTCCGGGGTAAAAAAGCGGGCTTTTAAAATCACAATGAGTAGAAACCAGCATGGTACCCTTATTGGTATTTTCATAAGTTTTATAAATACCGGTAGCTTCCCAAAAATTCACCCTACCCGATTGCAAATAGCGCATAAACGATACGTTATTTACATGTTTATACATATCCAAATCACTCCAGTCTATGCGTAATTCAAGGCTAAGTCTAAAATCGGTTCGGCTCATTATAAATTTACATGAATACTTTGGGCGAGTTCTTTAAATTCCTCCTCACTCATTTTCACTTCATTAGAAAAATCCATATCCTCCATTGAATTTAACGGAATAAGGTGGACGTGCACGTGTGGAACTTCAAGACCTACCACTGCCATACCTACTCGTTTACAGGGAATGGTTTTTTCCAGTGCCATTCCAACTTTTCGGGAAAAACGCATCAACTCCTGGTACATTTCTTCCTCTAAATCAAAAATTTTATTCACTTCTTTCTTCGGAATACAAAGCGTATGGCCTTTAGCATTTGGACTGATATCCAAAAAAGCAAGAAACTGACTATCTTCTGCTACCTTATAGGCTGGAATTTCATCGTGAATGATTTTACTAAAAATGGTGGACATAATTTCAAAATTTGATTAGTTGCTATAAAAATAAAATCCTTTTCAAAAACCTTTAGTTAAAGGAATTGGAAAAGGATTTCTTTTTTGTGTTAAAGAAATTTTATTATTCTCTCCATATTTCAAGAATTTCAAATTTCATCTTCCCGGTTGGCACATCAATTTCGGCAAGCTCCCCTTCTTTTTTTCCTAAAAGTCCTTTTCCGATAGGGGAATCTACCGAGATTTTGCCTGATTTTAAATCGGCTTCACTTTGGGCTA
Organism: Salegentibacter sp.; assembly: GCA_017795085.1. GTDB lineage: Bacteria > Bacteroidota > Bacteroidia > Flavobacteriales > Flavobacteriaceae > Salegentibacter. The sequence continues at coordinate 4,477,579 of CP051246.1, read as the reverse complement.
CCAGTTTATATTTCACTTCGGCGCCAGTGGCCTGATTTTTAATACGTACAAAAGAATGTACCAGTGCTTTTGAAGTATCCAGTTTAGATTCGTCTATTAGCCTGGCATTGGCCACAACTTCTTCCATTTTTGAAATCTTCATCTCCAGTAAGCCCTGCGCTTCTTTGGCCGCATCATATTCAGCATTCTCACTCAAATCCCCTTTATCGCGGGCTTCGGCAATAGCCTGGGAAGCCTTAGGTCGCTCTACATCTTTCAGGTGATTAAGCTCGTCCCTGAGCTTTTTCAAACCTTCTTCAGTATAATAAGATACTTTGCTCATAACTTCATCGTTTATATAAATACAAAAAATCCCATGCGCGACGGGATTTTTGCTAAAACAAATATAAAGATTTTAAGCGTGAAAAGCAATTTTATTATTTTGCAGAATATTCCGGAAAACCGGAAAAAATTTCTATATGAAAAAACCTCTTTTTTATTTGCTTTGTGCCATTTTACTGACCTCCTGTTCGAGCGATGATCAAAACCGGATAAACAATCCAAACCTACCCGATTTACATTTCAGAATGCAACTTAACCTGGATTTGCCAGAATACAATAATTTGCAATTTCCGGGAAATTCTTATGTTACCTATAACTATGGAATTCGCGGTGTGGTAATTTACAACATCGACAACACTCAATACACCGCTTTTGAATTAAGTGACCCCAATCACCCGCCAAATGATTGCTCGGCAATGGAAGTTGAAGGGATTACCGCTAAATGCAATTGTGAAGACGGCAATGAATACAATATTATTACAGGCGAGCTTACTGAAGGTGACGGACAATATTCGTTAAAACCCTACCGCTTAGAACGCCGCGGAAATATGATTGAGATTTATAACTAAAAGCCTCTCTCCCACAAAGGAGGAGAAAGGCTTATAGACAAACAAACTAAAACTTTAAAGTAGCACCTACCAGGTAATTACGGGTGGCTTGGGGATAATACCCGGCTTCATCCAAGGTTTGTAATCCAGTATTTGAATTGGGATTTTCTACATCATAAGTGTAGTAGAAACCATTGGACACATATTCTACCCCAAAAATATTATTGATCAGGCCGGTAAAAACAATTTCTTTAAACATCCAGGCATTTTTCCAGGTATACTGAACATTAAAGTCATTAATAAAGTAACTGTCGAGTTTAGAAGATTCGGTTTCTATATTACTCATATACTGCTCCCCTACATATTTTGATAGCAGACGAAGCTCTAAACCATCAATCAGGCAGTATCCAATAGCATTTCCCGCAACTATAGAAGGGGAGAAAGAAATTTCAGTATCCCCAAATTCCCTGGGGATACCGTTCCAGGCAGAGATAAAATCAACATTTCGGTTTCGACTTAGAGAAAGGTTTGGCTTTACACGTAGTTTATCAGAAAGACTAATAGTGGCGTCTATTTCCAAACCAAGGCGATAGCTATTCCCACTGTTTTCCCTAACAAAAGCCCCCACATCATCAATCCCTCCGGTTAACACCAATTGGTTTTGGTAATCCATATAATACAAGTTGGTATTTAACTGAACACTTGCGGTATTTAACCTCCAGCCTAATTCAAAATCGTTTAGCTCTTCAGGTTTGGGATCACCATTTTCATAATCAGTCCTACTCGGTTCACGATGCGCCCGGGCATAAGAAAAATAAAACTGATTGGCCGTATTCATTTGATAGGTAAGTCCTGCTTTAGGATTGAAAAAATTAAAACGATCATCGACCAAAAACTCCACCCCTTCTGATAACATCCCTTCGGTTTCATAGGTAATGGTTCGCAATTGCAAATCGGCATACGCAGCGAGTTTGTCTGAAATAGCGAAATTAGCCTTTCCGTAAATATTAAAATCGGTTTTGGTAGCCGTATTTTCGTAATAAGGTTCATAAGGGTTGTTATTTTGGGCAAAACGTGTATACACCACTTCCCCAAAATGATCTCCGATATATTTATTCCAGCCCCCACCGAGATTAACATCCCAATTTGCATTTTGATAATTCACACCAAAAGTGGTTCCGTAGAAATGATTATCCAGCCATTTAGTTCCTACTAAATCTGAAGTTGTTACTTCTTCCCCCTCAGCCTGAAAAGGTTCCAGGCCAAATTCAGCTAAAGTAGCATCTTCTTCATATTCTTCGTAATAACCTCTTCCATAAGTATAATGAAAAGCAAGGTTTGAAGACCAGTTTGAATTGTATTCCTGGTTCCAAAGCAACTGGTAATGGTCTTGTTTATAGTTGTCTGTTTGATTATCGTAGAATAAGGTATCCCCATCTTTTTCAGTATAGAGACCTGCGGGGTTAAATCTCCTGTTCTTAGCAAGTGTGGTAGAATCTATTCCGTGCCAGGCCTGGTAAGTCTGCTCACTACCCCCAAAGCTTAGCGCTTTTACCAGGGTATTTTCATCAACATAGGTCCCTTGTAGAAAATACGATTTTAAATCACTCTCTGCGCGGTTTATATAGCCGTCACTTTTAATTTGCGAAACCCGGCCGGCAAATTCCCAGTGATCATCAATCAATCCGGTACTGAATTTAAGCGTATGTTTATGTGTATTGTAAGACCCGTAACTATTGGCCAACTCAGCTGAAGCTTCTTCCTGGTATCCATCGGTAAGTATATTTAAACTGGCACCAAAAGCCCCCGCACCATTGGTAGAAGTTCCCACACCACGCTGCAATTGCATATTTTCAACAGACGAAGCAAAATCGCCTAAATTCACCCAAAAAGTTCCCTGACTTTCAGCATCGTTATAAGGTATTCCGTTAATGGTTACATTTACCCGGGTGGCATCGCTACCCCGTACGCGAATTCCGGTATAACCTACGCCCGCACCAGCATCAGAAGTGCTAACCACGTTGGGCATATAATTCATAAGGATTGGGATATCCTGGCCAAGGTTTCTATCTTCAATTTCTTCATTGGTTAAATTACTAAAAGTAATGGGAGATTGGGCGCTAGCCCGTACCGATGAGACCAGCACTTCATCCAGAACTTCCTGGGCATCGGCCATATCTACATTAAGGCTTTTATCTGAAAAGAGTTCCACTTTCACCCGTTTTTGGTTTCCGTGCATAAAAACCATGTTATAAGTACCTTCTTCCAGTTTTAAGCTATAATTTCCGTTAGCATCGGTTTCGGCACCCTCACTTGTACCTACAGCCATGACCGCCACCCCTTCCAACGGAGCTCCCCCATCGGTAACCCTACCGGTTAAGGTATAACTTTGAGCTATTGTTTGAAAAGAAATAAAGAAAATTCCAATAAAAAATAATACAGATTTCATTCGTAATAAAAATTTTACGAATAAAAGGGGCGATTATTCTTAAGGTTATTTTAATAAAAAATCCTGAACCTGCCAACTACATATTTTGGCATTTTCAGGAGTACATACTCGCGCTTTTTGCGCTATCCCTTGGCAGCATTACCCGCCCAGGTTCTTTGGGTATGATCTCAGCCGCATAGCGCGGCACCCCTTGTGAGATTTGCGGCAAATGTAATATGCATTTCGGGATTTTCAATAATTTTATTGTATTTTGTTGAATTGGTGTAATTTTAGCGATAATTAATGCTATGCGAAATACAAAACGCTCCATAACTTTTAAGGTAGTAATTGGCTATGTTCTACTGGCTGTCCTGGCAGCAGTTTCGATATGGTTTGTTTATACTCAGGTAATTACCTACACTAATTTAGCTAAAAACAATAATAACAATAACGATAAACTCTTTCTGGTTGGGGATATCACCACCGATCTTTACGAAACCGAAAATATTAGTCGAAGACTTATACAAACTGGCTATAAAACCGATTTAGACCTTTACCTAAACCATATAGACTCCATCAGAACCGATATTCAAAAACTCCAGGAATCGTATGCCGATACCCTTATGAGCTCTGAATTAGATAGCATTTCACATCTACTGGATCGAAAAACCAACAATTTAAACGAACTTTTGAGACTCAGGGAACAAGACCGTAACCGTAGTTATTACACCCAGGTTATTGATGAGCTTAAAAAGATGGACGAATCTTTTGAAAGTGATAGCTACGAAGAACGTTTTGCTGATCTTGAACCCCACCAACGCAGGGTTTTAGTGCGTTTATTAAAATATGCAGAAGAAGATAATGCCAATAACCTTACCAATAGAACAGCAGATTCTTTAATTGGATCAGTAAAAAATGTGTTGAGCGAACTCGAAATTGCTAATAAAGAATTCAGAAATACAGTTAACCAAAAAGAAAACGAATTGCTGGATAATGATATGGTTCTTAATCAGCAATTGCGCAGTTTACTTGCCAAAATTGAACAGGAAGAGCGGGAAGCTTCAGTAATACGGGCTGAAACTTCAGAAAAAATGCTGAAAGAGACCTCTATAATTATGATTATTGCCGGCTCGGTTAGTATCCTAATCCTGCTTATTTTCCCGATACTTATTATTAAAGATATAACACGCAGCCATCGCTATCGTCTGGAACTGGAAGAGGCCAAAACTTTTGCCGAATCGCTTTTAAAAAGCAGGGAACAATTTATGGCCGCCATAACACACGATTTACGTTCTCCCTTGAATACGCTTATTGGTTATACCGATTTGATACATAAAACCGCCCTCAACACAAAACAAAGTCACTATCTACAACACGTGAAGAAATCTTCAGATTTTATCCTGAGACTGGTGAACGATCTGCTTGACCTTTCAAAACTGGAAGCCGGTAAAATGCTGGTAGAAAAATTACCTTTTAACCCTAAAACTCTGGTGGAAGAAACGGTATATAATTCCCTTCCCGGTAAGATTGACAAGGCCGTGGCTATAAAAGTCGAATCTACCAAAGATAGCGATTGCCAGGTACTTAGCGATCCTTTTAGGATAAAACAAATAATTTCTAACCTGGTAACCAATGCTTATAAATTTACCCATGAAGGCGAAATAAGAATTAGCACACACTTAAAAAAGGAAATTGAAGACAGCTACTGTCTTATTATTTCTGTAAAAGATTCCGGAATTGGTATTCCGAAGGAAAAACAACAGGAGATTTTTGAAGAATTTTCTCAAGAAAACAGTAACATAGAGAAAAAATACGGGGGCACAGGCCTTGGGCTAACCATAACAAAAAGCCTAACTGAATTACTAAAAGGCGAACTTGAACTATTAAGTACCACAGGAAAAGGCAGTGAATTTATTGTAAGTCTTCCGGTGATTAAATTACAGGAAAAAGAAACCGGCTCTGAAAAATTTAAGCCTGAACAACCAGAATTCAATTCTAAACTTTTACAAGATAAAATAGCATTGGTTGTAGATGATGAGCCCTCACAATTAGCCTTAACCCAGGAATTGGTTAAATCTATTGGCCTGAGTTGTGAGACCTGTTTAAATGGCAATGATGCTTTAAATAAGTTGAAGCAACAGCACTTTGACGTTCTACTTACCGATATTCAAATGCCCAAAATGGATGGGCTGACTTTAATTAAAAAAGTGAGAGATAGCGCTGAAATAAATCATATTCCTGCCATTGCAATTTCAGGGCGTACCGATGTAAATCCTGAGGAGTACAAGGAAGCCGGTTTTACCAAAAGCCTTATCAAACCCTATAACCCTTCTGATTTATTACTCACACTAGCTAAAATTTTTGAAGTTGAAGTGAACGCTTCAAACTATGGCGTACCCGATAAAAAAGGCCGTGTAGATTATAATTTAGATGAGATTTATCAGTTTTCAGGCGGAGACAGCAAAGCACTTCAAACAATTTTAAAAGCTTTTTTAAGCAGTTCTGAAAGTAACCTAAAAAGCCTAGAACTTGCCCATCAAAAGAGTGAGAAAGATGAAATGGCTTCCATTGCTCATAAAATGCTTCCTATGTTTCGGCAAATGAAGGCCACTAAAATCGCGAAAACCTTAAGCGCAATTGAGGAACGGGAAAACTTTAGTAAAGCTTCAATACAAGAATTGAAACAAGATGTAAAGATCCTGATGAATGATTTAGAACTGGAAGTTACAGCTTAATACCATATTGTTTAAGCTTATTGTAAAGGGTTTTCCGGTCAATATTCAGTAAACGGGCAGCTTTACTTTTATTTCCACCAGATTTTTCCAGAGCTTCCAGAATAAGCTGTTCCTCATTCTTATTTTTAAACAAACCGTACTCGGTTTCGGTATTCCCAACTGGGGCCATAGAAATTTCATGGGGCAACACTTTCATCGGGATAAGGTCGGTTTGTGTAAGTAAAACAGCTCGTTTTACCATATTTTTAAGTTCCCTTAAATTTCCGGGCCAGTTGTAATTTTTAAATGCTTCAAGAGCATCTTCTGTAAAGCCGATAACATTTTTTTCCAATTCTTCGTTAGCTTCATCAAGAAAATAATCGGCAAAAAGCATCAGGTCTTCTTTACGATCTTTTAAAGAAGGAACTTTTATTGAAAATTCGTTCAGACGGTGATAGAGGTCTTCCCTAAAATCGCCATCTTTTACCGCCTGAGCCAAATCTTCGTTGGTAGCAGTAATTACACGTATATCAACTTGTATTTCAGTATTACTTCCAACAGGTTTGATGCGGCGCTCCTGCAATGCCCTTAACAATTGCACCTGAAGTTCATAGGTTAAATTCCCTATTTCATCAAGGAACAGAGTTCCCCCGTTTGCTGCTTCAAAATGACCGGTTTTATCATTAATTGCCCCGGTAAACGAACCTTTTAAATGGCCAAAAAATTCGCTGGAGGCCAATTCCCTTGGAATTGCCCCGCAATCTACCGCAATAAAAGCGGCATTTTTCCGTTTACTCTGTTCGTGAATACTCTTGGCTACCTGTTCTTTTCCAGTCCCGCTTTCGCCCATAACCAAAACCGACATATTGGTAGGTGCAACCAACTCAATATAATCATTCAGTTTTTTTGAAGCATCACTTACACCTTTTACAAACTCATCGCGATGAATTTTAGGCGAACTTTCCTTAGGCTGCTTTCTTTTGGATTCTTCTACCGGTTTAGCCTTACTATGTTGCAAAGCGTTTTTTATGGTTTGTAGAATTGACTCCGGTCTAAAGGGTTTGGAAACATAATCAAAAGCACCATCTTTCATTGCTTGTACCGCCATGCTAATTTCAGCATAACTAGTCATAACAATTACCTGGGTTTTGTTATTTTTAATCTTGACTTCTTTTAAAATTTGCAGGCCATCGCTATCGGGCAACCTTACATCGGTAAGAATTAAACTAAAATCTTCATTTTTAATTTTTTTTAGTGCTTCACCTGCAGTAAAGACATGGTTTACCTCATATTCTCTTTTTTGTAAAAATGTTTTAAGCATTGTACCAAAGGGTACATCATCTTCTACTATGAGGATTTTAGTCATAAAAATCGGAAATTATAAGCCTAAGCGCAAATTTAACAAACTTATATTCATAAAGTGAAAAGTACACATAAAAAAAGAGGCCTCAAAAAGACCTCCTTTCCAGACAAATCTATAATTTATAATTGTCTTTGGGTGGCATCCATTTACGAAAGATACGAAAAACCTTCATAATCGGCACTCAACAATATACCTGCTTTAATACTAATCATCGAGGTAAATCGCAATTATACATCACTAAGTTTTTCTTTCTTGCGTTGCCGAAAGAGTTGGTTTCTCTACAGATTCGGCTAATAATCATTACCTTAGAAGTTAGAAGCAAGCCTATAAGTAAAGTATTTATAGGAAAAAATTTCTCAATTAAAACAAGTCTCGGGGTATGAAACCCACTTGATGGAAATAAATCCGCCGCATCTTATTTTCATAAAACACGGCGGAACTTCTGCTGGTTAGTTAGTTGTAGTTTAAGATTTAAAAGACTATTTATCCTTCTTCTCTTTTTTATCTATCCAGTTACCTTCTTCATCTGCATAAACTTTTTTCTTTTCACCATCTACATTTAAATGAAGTTTATACATTTTCTTACCTTCCTTTTCTTTTACCCAGGCTTCTTCAGTAGTAGCACCGCTAAAATCGGTCATTACTGCATCTTTGATTGCCTGAGGAAGAGCAACAACATCAATTTCTTCAAGATCCTGAGTTTTATCAGCAACCTGAGCTTCGGTTTCAGTTACTTCTTCAACTTGTGCATTCATATTTTCAGTAGCGAAAAACATTGCTGCGGCTGCCATTAGACTTAATCCTAACTTTTTCATAATAAATAAATTTTTAGTTTAATGTTTTAATTTGACTAGGTAATTAGAAATATCATACCAATAAAAACCAAAAACACGTAATTTATTCATTTCGAATACATTACACTTTAATAAGTTTTGATTTTGAGAATTATTTATGTAGAATCCCCACTTTTTAAGAACTCATAGTGTAGAATAATAACCACACATTCAATAGTAATGCCCTCAGTTCGATTTATTGGTTTCTTATAATTAAGCCTATATGTTAATAAATGTCAGGTCGTAGTCGAAACCTCTTTTTTATAAGTACTTTGGTTCCAAACACCTATCGACACGCTCGAGGTGACAGAGAAAGTTCTTTAAAACCCCTGTAGAAGAGAAAATTAAAATAAGTTATACTGGTAAAATATCGCAGTACCAAATTTCAATTATTTTATATACACAAGATAATAAACAAAAAAGAGGCTCGATTATGAGCCCCTCTTTCTTTCCGAAAATCTAAATTATACAACAGTAATCTAGGCTGCTGTGCTTTAAATATATTCAATACCGTTCTGGTCGGTCCAGTTTCCGTTTATATCAGAATATAAGTCTTGGGTTTTACCGTCTACTTCAATTTCAACTTTATAGAGGTTAATCCCATCTTTCTTTTTTACATATGCTTTTTTGGCAGTTGCTCCCTTAAAATCTTTTGAAAGTACATCTTTTATTACTTGAGGTAAATAATCGATTTCCATTTCATCAAACTTTGATTTTTTAAAAGACTTATCCAAAATAAGTTTTGACCTTTCTGAATTTTCAACTTCCTCAACCTCAAAATTAAAATTATTAGCTGATTGCTGTGCGCTTATATCTTCTGAAAAAAGAAATATTCCTGCGAAGGCCAACAGTATAAAAATTAATTTCCTCATCATTTAGCTTACTTTAATTCAAAAATCATAGATAAAAAATCATGCCATGAAACAAAAAACACCCAACAAACAACTTGGTTGTTGATTGCTAAGCTTTTATAAAAAGAAAAGAAAATCAGAAAATATAGAAAGTGTAGAAATTATAAAAAAACACCACAAACAAGTGTGGAATTTTTACACAGAAGATGCTATGACTTTAAAGGATCTTGCCTTAAATTCTTTTTTTCGCCCTGTTTTTTCTTGGCTCTTAAGCGTTTTTCTTTAGCTGCTCGCGAAGGTTTGGTCTTTTTACGGGGCTTCGGCTTTTTTAAAGCTTCCCTTAGAATTTGCAGGAATCGGGCCGTAACCTCTTCTTTATTTTTATGCTGACTCCTATGGGTTTCATCCTGCAAAATAAGCTCGCCGCTACCGGTAATACGATTTTCCAACTTTTTAAAAATACGCTGCTTTTCGTCTTCTTTTAAACCTTCTGAAATATTTACTGCAAAGTGAAGTTCAACTTTTGAAGCGGTTTTGTTCACGTGTTGCTCTCCGGCCCCGGAACTACGCACCGCCTTATAAGTCACTTCCCTTAGAATTGTTTCCTCATCCATTACTATGGCTTTCCTTTAGCAAGTCGGCTACAGTTTTCACCGGGTTAAAGGTCGTTACCGGCACTTCAACAAAAATAGTATTCCAATCAGCCATTGCACCATTCCATAAACCTGGGCGCTCCAGGGCTTTTAAAGGTTTCCCGTCTTTGGTTTTATAGGCGATAAAACTCATAGTCTCGTCAACATATTTATGTAAATCATATTTTTCACCTTTAAAATTTTTAAGGCTACAAACAAGATCGACAGGATTAAAATGAGTAGAGTTATTAAGAATTTTCACTTGTTCTATATTGTCTTTATCAATTTGCGCCCCCTCAATAATTTGCAACGACACCGCTCCGGTTTCATCTTTTACCAAAAAAGGACCGCCACCGGGCTGGCCTTCATTTTTAACCATTCCACATACGCGAAGAGGTTTATCAAGCAACCTGTACAAGTATTGGGTTTTCTCCTCACCGGTAAATTTGATAAAAGCATCAGGAATCTCTTTTTTCAACTCTTTCTTAATAAAATCGGCAATTTCATCAAGTTTGCTTTCTGAATTATTCCCGGCATCCAATTGGTTTAAATATTCAAAAATTTGTGCCTGAAGACGAATAAGCTTCCCTCCCAACATTTTTTTGTAGTCCACCAAATCACCAAGGTTCTGCTCCAACACAACGTTATCAATATTTTTAACAAAAACAAGATCGGCCTCTATATTATTGAGATTTTCAATTAATGCGCCGTGACCACCGGGACGGAAAAACAAATTTCCTTCCTCATCCCTAAAGGGTTTATTATCTTCATCAACTGCAATAGTATCGGTTTTAGGATCCTGGTATGAATAGGAAATCTCAAAACGGGTATTGGTGTCTTTTTCCAAATGCTGTTTTATGACTTCAAATTCTTTTTCGAATTTTTCTTTATCGCCTTTAGCTACTGTAAAATGAAGTTTTGCCACCCCCTTAACTGCCATGTATCTTGAAGTTTCATAAAGGTGTTCTTCAAAAGCCGTGGCAATTCGGGAGCTATATTTATGAAAAGGCACAAGGCCTTTTGGATAATTACTCAAATTCAGACCATCTTCATACAACATGCTTTTTACTAAAATAAGATGTTTTTCCCCATTCGATTTCTCTTCAAAATCGGGATGTCTGTCTTTAGCAATTCTTAGAGCTTCTTCATAAAAAGGTAAATGATCAACTCCTTCAAAAAAGTGTTGCAACACCTCATCATCAGTAGAATCAAGGTATTCACGGAGCCCGGACTTTTCCGGATTATATTTTGAAACAAAATTATGAAGAGATTTGAACATTCGTGTAGCAGCTCCGGAAGCAGGCACAAACTTTATTAGTTCAAAATCTTCTTTTCTATGTTCAAAAAGCTTAATAAAATCTTTCCTCTCTCCAGTAGAATAAGAAAAAATTCCATCATCCAGAGTAGCTGCTTGTATAATATCAACTTTTATATTTCCCCGTTTAAAAATATCTAGTTGATGCTCAACCTCTCTGGCAGTTAAACCTTTTTCTTCTATTTGTAAAATATCTGTTTCGTTAAATCCCACTTTTACTTTTTTTTAAGAGTTTATCAACTTCCTTTACTGCACGTTCAAACCGTTCCTGCAAATCACCCTTTAAAATCACAAAAGGTTTATTTGTCTTAATAATTTCATTTTCAAAACGTTGGAACATCCCCTCACGATCGTCAGGTTTATCCCGAAGGTCATCGGACACCCACGGGACATCAATATACATCAAAAAATAAAGATGATAGTGGTTTTTTAACGCAGGTTTAAGAAGGGATGGAGGACAAAACCCCTGATAATAAGCTTCTGAATACACTTTTAATTCCAGCAAATCAGTATCGCAAAAAAGGATTTTATCGGCTTTTTCGGTTTGTTCATTTTCACGTTTTATCTGGCCTTCAGCAATAGGAATTAAATCTTCAGGCTGGCAAACTTCTCCGGTTTCATCCCATTTTTCCTGCAGGTAATCCCGCATATATTCTGAAGCCCATACCGTGTTATAATGTTCGGCGAGCATTTGTGCCAAAGTGGTTTTCCCGGTAGACTCAGGACCATAAAACACTACTTTTAAGATGTTACATGGCCTTTGTGTAAGTTTTTCTTCCATAGTCTATAGCCTTGAATCGCTAAAATTGTAAAAATCACATACTGAAGTGCCAACATTCCCAACCCACGATAAGCATAAAGCGGAATAGTTATAAGATCACCGATTATCCACAATGTCCAATTTTCCAGCTTTTTGATGGCCATATACCACATCCCGGTAAAGAAAATACCGGAAGTAAAAATATCGATATAATTTGCCGTCGCAATCTCACGACCAAAAGCTTTATACACCCCCCAGGTAACCAGCATGGTGAGAAGAAAAAGCAAAAAACCTACAATTTTTTCACGTTGGTTGGTACGGGTAATTGGCACTACATACTCACCATCTCTTTTTCTGGCCCAATTATACCAGCCGTAAATACTCATTATGGAGTAATAAAAATTCATCATCATATCTCCAAAATAGCCGGCTTTGTAAAGCAGGTAAACGGTAATTACCGTAGCAATTAAGCCTGTGGGGTATACCAAAATATTTTCCTGCTTAGAATAATAAACACTTAAAATCCCAAAAACAAAGACCAGGGCTTCCAAAAAGATATGCCAAAAAGGAGCATCCCGATAAGGATCAAGAAAAAAATCAAAAATCGGCTGCATAGTCGCTACGGTCGGATTTTACAATTTTCACATAGATTAAACCCCGGTCTATCGCCTCAAAACTTGATTTAACTTCGGAATTTAATACCGCCATCACCTCATCGTATTCGCCGTACACCTGGGTACTTAGCGGGTTCTCTTTTACGGTTAATCCAGATGCCCGCATTTTTTTTATAAAATTGATTATATGTTCTTCAAAATCATCTTGTAACGGACTCAAAGTTAACTCTACTGAAATTTTCATTTTTGATTTTTTAGTTATAATTCGCAATTAATAGTATTAGTTTTCACCGCTTCCAAATTTAAAGATTTGGAGTTAGTATTTACCGTGTTTAAAGCAGTATTAGGGTGTGAATTTATTCAACTTTCAAAAACCGTCCCCATAACCACCATATCGGCACCGGCGTGATATACTTGTTGTAGTTTTTCGAGGGTTTTAATACCACCACCTACAATTACGGGAATTTTTACTGCGGAAATTATGGTATTGGAAACCGGAAATCTTGCGTCGCTTCCAGCTTCCAGATATATCAGTTTTTTGCCGGAAAATTGCCCGGCCAGAGCCAGGGTCACAATCTGTTCTATATTTTTTTGAGAAATAGGTTTTGTTCCGCTTACCCGTGCTACGGCACTCTTGGTTCCACCATCTATTAAAATATAGCCTGTAGAAAGAATTTCAAGGGAAGAATTTTTAAGTTTCTCTATCGATTTTACCTGCTGTCCGATTAAATATTCAGGATTATTGCCGGAAATAAAGCTAAGAAAAAGTAAAGCATCGGCTTTTTCTGTAATTTGATGATAACTTCCCGGAAATAGAAAAACCGGGAAATTGGTATTGCGTTTTAAGCTTTCCACCACATTTTTGGTTTCTTCATAAGTCCCTGTACTTCCCCCAACAAAAATATGGGAAGTTTCAACCGGTAATTTATCCAGAAAAATTTTAGTCTGGTTCATTTAAAACCGCTAGTAGTTTCCCATTGTTTTTAGCTGAATTTAAGATTTCCGAATAAAGTTTTCCAGTCTCCGCCTTTTCAGCATATTTTAAAAAAACAGGATTCCTCATGCTGAGACCTCGACTTTAGGCCAGCCATAAACACAGGTAAACCCTTCAAATTCCAGAAATTCCAATTCATAAAAACGCTTCATTCCGTTAAAACTTAGCCTGGCTGTAGTTTTAGCATCTTCAAAGTCAAAATCGGTTACGTTTATATGTTGCAAAAACCCAAGTCCGGGTTCGGCAAACATTTTATAAATCGATTCTTTAGCCCCCCAAACAATAGCAAGTTTTCTAATCAAAGCTTCTTCATTGGCCAGGGTATGATATTCAGAAAGCGGAGTAAATTTATTAGCGATTTTCAGGATTTTATCACGGCGTTTTTCAATATCAATTCCTACTTTTTCATTACTCACAATAATGGCTGTAAATTCAAAAGAGTGGGTAATTGATATATTCTTGCTATCCCGCAAATGCGGTTTTCCAAAATCGTCATAATACAAATCCTGATCAACATATCCCGCCTCGGCCATTAAGTGTCTGATACTCATAAACCCGCGGCGATGAATTTCAGATTTCATCCCGTTAACACGTTTTTGGCAATGCTCGGTAAGTTCTATGCCTTTAGAAAGATAATCGTAAGATTCTTCCACTTTCCAAATGAAGACTTTAGTTCCCGGTTTTACTGTTATTGTTTTGTAAAGTGGCATATAGAATTGTTATAGATTATGTATTTTTGTTCCTCATATTTTGCTAATATTCAAATATAATAATATGTCAACTAAAACAGTGCCTTATACGGCCTATAAAGTTAAAGATATTTCCCTTGCTTCGTGGGGAAGAAAAGAAATAGAGCTTGCTGAGTCGGAAATGCCAGGTCTTATGGCGCTTCGTGAAGAATATAAAAACGAACAACCCCTTAAAGGAGCACGAATCGCCGGGTGCCTCCATATGACGGTACAAACCGCTGTTTTAATTGAAACCTTGCTTTCTTTGGGAGCTGAAGTTACCTGGAGTTCATGTAATATTTTCTCCACCCAAGATCACGCCGCGGCTGCTATTGCCCAGGCCGGGATTCCGGTTTACGCCTGGAAAGGAATGACCGAAGAAGAATTTAACTGGTGTATTGAACAAACACTTTTCTTTGGCGAAGACCGCAAACCCCTAAATATGATTTTAGATGATGGTGGCGATTTAACCAATATGGTTTTGGATAAATATCCTGAATTAGCAAAAGATGTTCGCGGACTTTCAGAAGAAACTACCACCGGTGTTCACCGACTTTACGAAAGAATGAAAAAAGGCACTTTGCCTATGCCGGCCATCAATGTGAATGATTCGGTTACCAAATCGAAATTTGATAACAAATACGGATGCCGTGAAAGTGCGGTTGACGCCATTCGCCGTGCTACCGATATTATGCTGGCCGGAAAACGGGTTGTGGTTTGCGGTTATGGCGACGTGGGAAAAGGAACCGCGCAGTCTTTTAAAGGAACCGGAGCGATTGTTACCGTAACCGAAATAGATCCGATTTGCGCTTTACAAGCTGCAATGGACGGCTTTGAGGTGAAAAAACTGGAAACGGTATTACCAAAAGCCGATATCGTTATTACCACCACCGGAAATAAAGATATTGTTCGGGGCGAGCATTTTGAAGCGATGAAAGATAAAACCATCGTTTGCAACATTGGCCATTTTGATAACGAAATTGATGTTTCCTGGCTGAACAACAATTATGGCGAAACCAAAGATGAAATCAAACCTCAGGTTGATAAATACACTATAAACGGAAAAGATATTATCCTCCTTGCTGAAGGGCGTTTGGTAAACCTTGGTTGCGCTACCGGACACCCGAGCTTTGTGATGAGTAATTCGTTTACCAACCAGACTTTAGCACAAATTGAACTTTGGAAAAACGCTGATAAATATAAAAATGAAGTGTATATGCTTCCAAAGCATTTAGATGAAAAGGTTGCTAAGTTACACCTGGAGCGTATAGGCGTTGAATTAACCGAATTAAAACCCAACCAGGCAGAATATATTGGCGTAGAAGTGGAAGGACCGTTTAAGCCTGAATATTATAGATACTAATTTTGTCATTCCCGCCCTGGGTCTATACTTAGTATAAATTTAGACGGGAATTTCATTTCTAATTAATTAGACCTCACAGATTTTCATAATCTGTGAGGTCTTTTATTTTATACAGAATAAATAATATTTTAATTTTTTCAGAAAAGATTTATTCCCCGCTCATAAACCAAATAAATAGAACGATAGCAATAAAAACCACCAGAGCCGCTAAAAGAAAAAGCACCCATTTTGAGATTTGTGGTTTTCGCCTTTTATTAGAAAAATCAGGTTTCTTATCCATAATAAGAATCTTTAACCTAAAGATACAAAAAAAACCCTTTCTGAAAATTCAGAAAGGGTTTTAAGTATTTTTAAGCTCCGCTTGTCCCTTCTTCGAGGGTTAGGGGCCTATGCTTCAAAAGGAACAACAGATACGTAAGATTTGTCATTCTTCTTTTTAGTAAATTTTACAAGACCATCAATTTTAGCATGTAATGTATGATCTTTTCCTGCATACACATTCTCTCCAGGATTGTGTGCAGTACCTCTTTGCCTAACGATTACGTTCCCGGCCACGGCTGGTTGCCCGCCAAAAATTTTCACGCCTAAACGTTTCGATTCTGACTCTCTACCGTTCTTGGAACTACCGACTCCTTTTTTATGTGCCATCTTTTTAGGTTTTTAGTAGATTAATAATTTAGCTTAAAGCTTCAATTAATTCAGCTTTTTTCATTGAAGAGTATCCTTCAAGCCCTTTTTCTTTTGCCATTTCTTTAAGCTCGGCAACAGTGTGCTTACTTAAATCTCCTGATTTATCATCAGATTTGGCTTCTTGTTTTGGGGCTTCCTTTTTAGGTTCCTCTTTTTTAGGCTCTTCTTTTTTAGCTGAAGTTGATTTCTTTCCGCCTTTTACATCAATGCTTTCAATAACGATCTCGGTTAAAGCCTGGCGGTGGCCATTTTTCTTTTGATAACCTTTACGTCGTTTCTTTTTGAAAACAATTACTTTATCCCCTTTAAGGTGACGGGTTATTTTAGCTCCCACAGAGGCTCCGTCTATAGCCGGGGCGCCAAGGCTTACGTTGTCTCCGTCTCCGGTAAGAAGTACATTTTCAAAAGAAACGCTGTCTCCTTCTTCACCCGATAAACGGTTAACAAACACCTTTTGGTCTTTTGCAACTTTAAATTGCTGCCCTGCTATCTCTACAATTGCGTACATAGTGTTGTGATTAATTAATTTATGCTATACAAACGCCTGCTTTTTACGCAAGCGGGTGCAAATATACTTCTAAATAATTAATTCACAAAGTCTTTGGATTTTTTTAAAACGTATGTTTTTGGCCTTCCTTGGTATTCCAGGAATCTTTAAACAATTGCATATAAGCCAGGGTAAGCACCAGGCTTGTGGCAAATCCCATCACTGCAACAACAAACAGCACTATACCAATACTAGTACCGTAATCTGTACGCCACATATTAATAAGGTTATCCAGAAAGTCAGGATTTAATTCAGTAGCGTAAACAGCAAAAAAAATAGTAAATAAAATAGTTGCATTAAAGCCTGTAAGCAAACTTGCCATAAAGCCTTTTTGATATTTAAACTTTGCGCCTTTTGAATTGTGATAGGCTTTTAAAGCCAACCACATCCCTCCTGCCATAATCACAACATTAAACAAACTAAACAGCGGGTATATATGTGCGCCAAAAAGTGATAAAATCAGAAAATAAGCAATAAGGCCTATTGCAATGGCAATTCCATATTTAATCGGAATACTAAAATTGTTCATAGTTAGGTTGGTTTTTGAAATAAATAATCTGTGGAATTTTCCACAAATTTTAAATTAATTCCTTAAAGATTTGCCTTTAAAGTAAATTTCGAAAAAAACAAGCACTATTTCACTTAAGGCCATGTTAATTTTAGTAATTAAGCATTTTATAATATTGTTTTTTCATCAAAATAAAGCTTACTGTAACAATTTTGCAATTTATACTACCTATATTCAAACATTAATGACTAACACCTTTAAAACATGATGAAAAAAATTACGATGGTCGCTTGCGCCTTGTTTTTTGGCTCGGCGGGAATTGCCCAGGAGGTAGAATTTACCGAATACAACCTAGACAACGGACTGCATGTTATCCTGCACCAGGATAATTCGGCACCGGTAGTTACCACCTCGGTAATGTACCATGTTGGTGCTAAAGATGAAAACCCTGAACGTACTGGTTTTGCGCACTTCTTTGAACATTTATTGTTTGAACGCACCGAAAATATTGAAAAAGGAAGCTGGTTTAAAGTAGTTTCTTCTAACGGCGGCTCTAATAATGCCAATACCACCGACGACCGCACTTATTATTATGAGATTTTCCCTTCAAATAACCTTGAATTAGGGCTTTGGATGGAGTC
Organism: Salegentibacter sp.; assembly: GCA_017795085.1. GTDB lineage: Bacteria > Bacteroidota > Bacteroidia > Flavobacteriales > Flavobacteriaceae > Salegentibacter. The sequence continues at coordinate 4,459,729 of CP051246.1, read as the reverse complement.
AGAACGCATGCTTCACCCAATAATCGATCAGGATGGCGTAGACACCCAAAACGAGGTTGTAAAAGAAGAAAAAAGAATGCGGGTAGATAATGCGCCTTACGGCCAGATTCTTGCTGAAGTAAAAAAACGTCTCTACACAAAACATCCATATCGTTGGGCTACTATTGGCTCTATGGAACATTTAGATGCCGCGACTTTAGAAGAATTCCAGGCTTTTAATGAAAAGTTTTATGTTCCAAACAATGCAACTTTAGTCGTTGCCGGGGATATTGAAATGGAAAAAACCAAAAAAATGATTAAAGATTATTTTGGTCCTATCCTCAAAGGTGAACCTGTCGAACGCGTTAAAATTGAAGAAGATCCTATAACTGAAACTATAAAGGGAAAATATAAAGACCCAAATATTCAGGTGCCAGCTATTGTTATGGCTTATCGCACTCCTTCAATGAAAGATCGGGACGCCTATGTTTTAGATATGATTTCTTCTGTACTTTCTGATGGAAAATCTTCAAGATTGTATAAAAAACTGGTAGACGAACAAAAGCAAGCCTTGCAAATTGGCGCTTTCAATATTAGCCAGGAAGACTACGGGCAATATGTGGTTTTTGGACTTCCCATGGGAGGCACCCCCTTAGACACATTGGTTACTGAAGTTGATGAGGAAATTGTAAAATTACAGGAAGAATTAATTTCTGAGCGTGAGTTTGAAATGCTTCAGAATAAATTTGAAAATCAGTTTGTAAATTCCAATAGCAGTATTTCAGGAATTGCAAGCTCTCTGGCCACCTACCATATGCTTTATGGCGATACCGATTTAATAAATGAGGAAATAGATATTTATCGAAGTATTACACGTGAAGAAATACGCGAAGTTGCCAGAAAGTACCTCAATCCAAATCAACGGCTTGTACTTGATTACGTACCGGAAGACGGAGAAGATAAAGAAACTACTGAATAAAAAAAACAAAATCAATTACCACAATGAAAAATACAATTATAGCATTTGCGGTTATTTTTTTCATCGCGGGTTTTACCAGCTCGGCTCAGATAGACCGAAGCAAACAACCCGAGCCGGGGCCTGCCCCAAAAATTAACATAGGGAAACCTGAAAGTTTTACACTTGATAATGGCCTTAAGGTCTTAATAGTTGAAAATCACAAACTCCCAAGGGTTACCGTTTCGCTAAGCCTGGACAATCCGCCTTTTACTGAAGGGGCACAGGCAGGAGTTGCCGGCCTTACCGGTTCGCTTTTAGGAGCTGGAAGTATCAATATAAGCAAAGATGAATTTAATGAAGAGATCGATTACCTGGGTGCCCGGCTAAACTTTCATTCTTCCGGGGCATCAGCAAACACCCTTTCCAAATATTTCCCCAGGGTTTTAGAATTAATGGCTGAAGGAGCTTTACATCCAAACTTCACCAAGGAAGAATTTGATAAAGAAAAGGACCGTAGCCTGGAAAATCTTAAAAGTAATGCCAAAGACGTTGCCTACAATGCCCGGCGTGTTCGTTCAGCTTTGGCATATGGCAAAGATCATCCTTACGGCGAGTTTTCAACCCAGGAAAGCGTAGAAGGCCTTCGTCTGGAACACGTACAATCATATTACGACACCTATTTTGTTCCACAAAACGCTTATTTGGTAGTGATTGGTGATGTTCAATCCGGGAAAGTAAAAAACCTGATAAAAGATAACTTTAGCCACTGGGAGCAACGCAAATTACCAGAACTCAATCTTCCCGAAGTCACCAACGAAGAATACACACAAATTAATTTCGTGGACATGCCCAATGCAGTACAAAGTGAAATAAGCCTTATTAACACGATACACCTTACTAAAAACGATGAGGATTTTTTTGCGGCACAAATCGCCAATAAAATTCTTGGTGGTGGCGGGGAAGCCCGTTTATTCCTAAATTTGAGAGAAGACAAAGGCTACACTTATGGTGCATATTCCAGTATTGGGGACGATAAATACACTTCTACTTTTGTGGCCAGTGCCAGTGTAAGAAATACGGTAACCGACAGTGCTGTAGTTGCTTTTTTAGACGAAATTCACCGAATTAGGGATGAAAAAGTTTCCGAAGAAGAACTTAAAAATGCCAAAAGTAAATTTACCGGGGATTTTGTACTTTCTTTAGAGCAACCTTCTACAATTGCCCGTTTCGCTTTAAATATTGAAACCGATGATTTAGATAAAGATTTCTACGAAACCTATCTTGAAAAATTAGATGCAGTTACTGCTGAAGACGTACAACGTGTGGCCCGAAAATATTTTAAAGTAAATAATTCCCGTATTGTAGTGGTAGGAAAAGCCGCTGAGATACTTGATAACCTCAAAAAAACAACCTACAAAGAAAAGGAAATCCCAATTCGTTATTTTGATAAATACGGGAATGAAACCGAAGAACCTGCGGGTAGAAAAGAACTCGATCCTTCAATAACCGCTGAAACTGTTTTTCAAAATTACCTGAAAACCATTGGTGGCCGTGAGGTTTTAGAAGCTATCAACTCAGTACATATGCTGGCCAGGACTTCCATTCAGGGGCAACAACTTAATCTGGAAATGAAATATACCCGCGACAATAAAGCCCTAACCAGCGTGGGAATGGGCGGTAATGTAATTTCAAAACAGGTTTTTGACGGCGAAAACGGATACGCGATGGTGCAGGGCCAAAAAACCGAATACAGCGAAGACCAGATTAATGCCGCCAAAAATGAAATTACCATGTTCACCGAACTTAATACTAAAAACGCTGAGGTTGATGGCATTGAAAATGTAAATGGCAGCGATGCCTACGTGGTTAAATTAGGCCAAAGCAGTAAGGCTTTTTACGATACTGAAACCGGGCTAAGGGTAAAATCGGTTAATACCGTATCACAAAACGGACAAACTATGGAAATCCCTACGGAATATTCCAATTACAAAGAAGTAGATGGTTTAAAAGTACCACATACCATTTCTCAGGCATTAGGCCCACAAACCCTTGAATTTGAAGTAAGCGAAATAAAATTTAACGAAGGGGTAAGCGAAGAAGACTTCCAATAATTTTTATTAATGTTAGATGATAAAAAAACCGGCGGGATATTCCCGCCGGTTTTTTTATGTAGCCTGCTTTCTAAATTTACTAAAGACTTTCTTAGAACGATTAACAATAAATACGCCCGCCAAAATAACGGTTGCTGAAAAAAGTTGCCAAAAGCTAAAGACTTCCCCATCTAAAATCCCCCAGCCTAAAGCTACAACGGGAATGGTATAAGTTACCGAAGTTGTAAAAACCGGATCGGAAATCTGTACCAGTTTATTAAAAATAATCATTGCTATTCCTGTACCAATAACACCCAAAACACCTACATAAGCCAATGAAAGTCTTATTTGTGATGTAAAAGTTTCAAGAGCAAAAAAGCCGGAAAACCACAATATTAAAAGAGCAGGCAGGGCAACTACCAAAAAACTACCGGCAGCAATCCCCAAAGGCGAGATGGCGCTCATTTTAGTTTTTAGTACATTTACATTAATTGCATAGCAGCCGGCAGCAATAACCACCAATAAAGAATAAAGATGATTTTGATCAGGATTAATACTCGCTCCGCTTAAAATCAGGCCAAAACTTCCAAGAAAACCAACCACTACTCCAATAAGTTTATTTTGTGTAAAAACAGCACCAAAAAACAAAGCACCAAGAATAAGGGTGAGTAGCGGAGTTGTAGCGTTTAAGATAGAAGCAATAGCACTGTCAATTTCGGTTTCAGCAAAGGAAAATAAATAAACCGGAAAGAAATTACCAAGAAAGCCGGCTACTAAAATCCATTTCCACTGGTGCTTTTTTATTTTTTTAATAGCCTTTGTGCCAACTAAAATTAGAAATAGTGCGGCAAATATAATCCGAAATGAACCTACTTGTAAAGCCGAAAGCCCCACCAAACCTTTTTTAATCAGAATAAAAGAACTCCCCCAAACCAAGGAAAGCAACGCAAGGTAAATCCATTTGAATTTGTGTAGTAACATAAGGCAGGGTTTGCCCTGCAAAATTCGTAAAAAGCCCCCTAAACTCAAAGGGAAACTCATCGATAAAAACGCGCCGGGTTTTTATCGATGAGTTTTCAGTTCTTCTCCTGCCAACGTACGGTTTCCATCAAGTGCTTTATATCATTTTTCAGGTAATCGGCAGCAGGGACTATAGAATCGTAATTAGGTTGGCGGTTAAAGTATACTGAACCGGTAATAAAATGATTTATACTGTCAGTCAAATAAAACTGGGCCTGGGAAGCAGCATCTCCGGAAACTTCATAAAACATACCGTAGGTGCGATGATTTTCATTTGTATAAAGGTCTCCTTCAATCTGGTCGGCTTTAATGGTATGTTGTAAAGGCAGCTTTTGAGCATCTTTTAGTAGGGAATCTAAGTTATTTTGCACAGGGCGGTAGGTAATAAAAATCATCCCGTTCATCCTTTTATACCCAAGGTTTAACCAACAGGGAATATTATTTCTTGAAGCCCTAATTTCAGCTTGCTCATTCTTTTCGAAGGTATAGGGACAATCTAAATTTGCTGGTTCGTATTTGACTTCAGGATATTCCAGCGCGAGAAAAGCGCTTGGTTTTGGTTGGGCATCCTGATTATTACATGCGCTTACCAAAAACACAAAAAATATAAAAATAAGAGCGCTTATTCTCATAAAGGGGTAATACTCAATTTTATTTGCTTTATTCTTTTATCATCAACTACCTCAATGGTAAAAGTGTAGTTTTCAAAGAAAATTTCTTCATTTTTCTTCGGAAAACCTGCTGAAATTTCCAAAAGAAAGCCGGCCAGGGTTTCAGCTTCACCTTTACGTTCTTCAAAAACCAAAGGGTCTTCTAATTTTATGATTTTATAAAAATCTTTTAACGGGGTCTTTCCTTCAAAAATAAAATTATAATCATCTAGTTTTGAAAAAATAAGGTCTTCATCATCAAATTCGTCGCTAATGTCGCCAACAATTTCTTCAATAATATCTTCCAGGGAAATCAAACCGCTGGTGCCCCCATATTCGTCTACAACAATAGCCAGGTGATTTTTCTTATCTTTAAAATCATTCAGCAAATCGTCAAGCTTTTTATTTTCAGGCACAAAATAAGGCTCCCGTAGCAGGGAAACCCAATTAAAATCTTCTTCTTCCAGGTACGGCAATAAATCTTTAACGTATAAAATTCCTTCTACATTGTCTATATTCTCCTTATAAACCGGAATCCTGGAGTAGCCATTTTCAATAATTTCAGGAATAATTTCCTTATAAGGTTGTGCTTGGTTCAGGGCAAAAATATCCATACGTGGCCGCATTACCTGTTTGGTATCGGTATTTCCAAAAGAAACTATTCCTTTCAGGATTTTTTGTTCTTCCTGGGTAGTATCTTCTTCACTGGTTAATTCCAGGGCTTGTGATAAATGATCTACATTTAAAAAAGAACGCTGCTTACCCAGGTTTTCATGAATAAAGATTGTAACCGCACGCATTGGAGTACTTAAGGGTGAAAAAAGTTTATCCAGAAAATTAAGCGGATATGCCATAAAATTAGAAAAAACCACATTATTTCTACTGGCATAGACTTTAGGTAAAATTTCCCCAAAAAGTAAAATCAAGAAAGTTATTACACCAACATCAATTATTAGCTTAACATTGAGACCCAAAACCAAAGTGTCTATGTCACTAAAAAAGGCATCACTTATGGTATTAAACAAGAGTACAATGGCAATGTTTATAAAGTTATTGGCCACTAAGATGGTGGCCAATAATTTTTTAGGCTTATCAAGCAGCTTCGCCACTATTTGCTGCTTACGGCTACGCTTTCCATCTTCTGAAATAAAATCGGCCGGACTCAGAGAAAAGAATGCCACCTCGGCCCCCGAAATAAGGGCAGAGCATAACAGTAAAATTAATAAGGTAATAATACCAATTACCTGAGAAAAGTCTAATGAGGCCCAAAACAATAACAAACTGGGAGGTTCCGGATCCAAATGCTGAAATTTTAATTAAACTTAGAAAGGTAGATCGTCTTCATCTTCCTCTTTTGCAACCGACTGATTTGCAAAGCTATCATTTTTTGTATTCTCCGGGCGGTTTTGTTCAGGCGAATTTTGTTGTGGCCCGCTACTTTCGCCTTTTGGAGTTAAAAAGGTAAACTCATTGCAATGAACTTCGGTAGAATAGCGCTCATTGCCCTGGTCGTCCTGCCATTTTCTTGTTTTTATACGGCCTTCAATATAGACCTTGTCACCCTTTTTTAAGTATTTTTCGCAAATTTCGGCGGCTTTATTACGTACTACCACGTTATGCCATTCAGTATTGGTTACGCGCTCGCCTGTAGTTCTGTTGGTATAAACTTCATTGGTAGCCAGTGGAAAACGACCCAATGAGTTCCCACCTTCAAAATAATGCATCTTCACATCATCTCCTGTATGCCCTATCAGCATTACTTTGTTTAAAGTACCTGTCATTTTATTAGGATTAAATTTATTCTAAATTACTGAAAATTTCTGTTTTCAACCGAAACCTCTTCCTTAAAATTCAAAAGATTTTTTAACAATAGTCATCAAAGTCGGATTCTTCAAGAAAATTTTGAATAAGAACCGGCACAGGATATTTCCTTATATTTTTTAAGGATACCGCTTTTCCTTTCAATTCTTTTATTTGTACCAACCAAAACCTGGCATAAATATGTTGATGGGATAGTTTATGAACAATCGGTGCTTCATTATAAATATTTATTTCCACAGGTTTGTTCCCAACAATTTCTTTAAATTTCTCTTCGGAAATCAAGCTGTGTTCCTCCACCGGTGCAGGGGTTTCCACGAGAGGAAATTCATATAAACCTTCCCAAATACCTTTCCCAATACGTTGCTGAAGCAGGGTTTTATTATCTTCTGAAGCGAAGACCAAATAATTAAAGTAGCGTTTTTTAACTTTGGTTTTTTTTAGTTTTACCGGTAACCCCTGAATTTTATCATATTTAAGTGCCAAACATGCCTCATTAAACGGGCAGGTTTCACATAACGGATTTTTTGGTTTACACTGCAATGCACCAAATTCCATCAAGCCCTGATTAAATAGAGAAGGATTCTCTTTATCCAGCAATTCAGCGGCCAGGGCTTTAAATTCTTTATTCCCCGAACCAGAATTTATAGGGGTTTCAATATTAAAGTAACGCGATAGTACCCGATACACATTACCATCTACCACAGGTACCGCTTCATTAAAACAAATAGAAGCTATGGCCGCAGCGGTATAATCGCCAACCCCTTTTAGTTTTTTTAATTCAGTATAATTTTCAGGAAACTTCCCATTTAACTCAGAAGCCACGTATTTTGCAGTTTCATGCAGGTTTCTTGCCCGCGAATAATATCCCAATCCCTGCCAGAGTTTTAAGACTTTTTCCTGCGAAGCTTCAGCTAGATCAAAAACCGAGGGAAACTCATTTAAAAAGCTTAAATAATACGGCATTCCTTGTGCTACGCGGGTTTGCTGAAGCATAATTTCGCTTAACCAAACCTTATAAGGCTCGGTAGTATTTCGCCAGGGTAAATCGCGCTTGTTTTTTAAATACCAATTAATCAATATCTTAGAGAAAATCATAGGCTAAATTGTAGAATTGCAAGTATAAAAGTTTATTCCGTTATTATTTAATGATTTAGGCTTGAAATATTGTAGATTTAATTCTTATATTTGCCCCCTTGAAAATTTAGAAACCCCAATTGTAATATTAAATAGTACGAAAATGACGAAAGCAGATATCGTAGCAAACATTTCAGAAAAATTAGGAATGGAAAAAGGTGATGTTCAAGCTACTATTGAAACCTTTATGGACGAAGTAAAAACTTCATTAGAAAGCGGAGATAATGTATATCTACGAGGATTTGGAAGCTTTGTGGTAAAAACCCGTGCCGAGAAAACCGGTAGAAATATCTCTAAAAACACAACTATTAAGATTCCTGCTCACAATATTCCTGCATTTAAACCTGCTAAAATATTTGTTGAAGGCGTTAAATCTAACGTTGAAGTAAAATAAAAGCCATTCAAACCGGCAAGAAGAAAATAAATTATTAATTAAAACAGTACACTATGCCAAGTGGTAAAAAGAGAAAAAGACATAAGGTAGCCACGCACAAGCGTAAGAAAAGAAGAAGAGCTAACCGCCACAAGAAAAAGTAGTTTTCATACTACTTTTTTTGTTTGATTTAAGTTCATTGAAAATGAAATTCCGGCATGCTTTCGGAATTTCTTCAGGATTTTTAAAAACCCTGTGAGTAATAAGAATGTTTAATCCATCCCGATAAGTCGGGATAAAAATCTAAAAGAGTGGATAAAGAATTGATCATTAGATCCGGATCCTCTGCTGTAGATTTTGCCTTACAAAAAGATGGAAAACTAGTTGAACTCAACAAGGAAGAAGACAGCAATAAATTTAATGTAGGTGATATTTTTATTGCCAAAATTAGAAAAGCTGTACCAGGTTTAAATGCTGCATTTGTAAATGTTGGCTATGAAAAAGATGGTTTTTTACACTATCACGACCTGGGACCTCAAGTATCTTCCCTGCTGAAGTTCATAAAACGTGTAAGCACAGGTAAATTAAAAGATTATTCGCTTAAGAATTTTACTTTTGAAAAAGATATTGATAAAAACGGGGCAATTGCCGACGTTTTAAAATCAAATCAATCGCTATTGGTTCAGGTGGTAAAAGAACCTATTTCTACCAAAGGCCCGAGAATAAGCTCAGAGCTTTCTATTCCCGGCCGTTATATTGTTTTGGTACCTTTTTCCAACAGGATTTCAGTTTCACAAAAAATTGAAAGCAAGGAAGAAAAAGATCGCTTAAAACGATTGGTAAAAAGCATTAAACCCAAAGGATTTGGGATTATTGTACGAACCGTAGCCGAAGGCAAAAAAGTAGCAGAGCTTGATAGAGACCTCCAAAATTTAATGGGTCGCTGGACAGCCATGTGCAAAAAACTGTATAAACCGCATTATCCTTCTAAAGTAATGGGAGAGCTCAATAGAGCCTCTTCTCTGCTTCGGGACATATTCAACGACACATTTACTTCTATAACCGTTGATGACGAAGCGCTTTATACGCAAATTAAAGATTATGTAGGGGAGATTGCCCCTAATAAAGAATCAATCGTAAAATTATATCAGTCGAAAGTCCCAATCTTTGAAAAATATGGTATCGAAAGACAAATAAAAACTTCGTTTGGACGCACCGTCTCTATGAGCAAAGGCGCCTATCTGGTAATTGAACATACCGAAGCTATGCATGTTGTAGACGTAAATAGCGGAAACCGTTCTAATAAATCTAAAAACCAGGAAGATACCGCATTAGAGGTAAATCTAATTAGCGCTACCGAAATTGCCCGCCAGTTGCGACTTCGCGATATGGGAGGTATTATTGTGGTAGACTTTATTGATATGGGCAAAGCCGAAAACCGCAAAGCCCTTTTTGATCACCTTAAAAATGAGATGAGTGACGATCGTGCAAAACACAAGATTTTGCCACCAAGTAAATTTGGACTGATACAAATTACAAGACAACGCGTAAGGCCGGAAATGAATATTAAAACCCGAGAGGTAAATCCTAACGGGGTTGGTGAAATTGAGGCACCAATTATTTTAATAAATAAAATTAAAACCGACCTGGAAAAGCTGATCAGGAAAAACCATAAAAAGATCACGCTAAGTACGCACCCATTTATTGCAGCCTTTTTAACCAAAGGCTTTCCATCACCCCGTTCGCAGTGGTTTTTTGACCACAAGCGCTGGGTTAAAATTTTACCAAGAGACGCTTACACGTACATGGAATATCATTTTCACGATAAAGAAGGAAATGAAACCCTATAAAACTAAACGCCTTTCGTTAATTCGAAAGGCGTTTTTTTATGCAATATCCTAAAATCCTAACCTTGCTTCCCCACCAATTTTTCCTAATTTTAAAGCTATTTTTGAATCACTGAACTGTGAACCCGAAACCTAAAAAGTCATACACACTAGAAGAAGCTACAGCTAAACTCATGCAGTTCTGTGCTTACCGCGACCGCTCTCATAAAGAAGTAGAAAAAAAATTAAAAGCCATGAATATGATTCCTGCAGCCCGGGAGCATATCATTATCAAACTGATGGAAGAAGGTTTTCTGAATGAAGAACGCTTTGCCAGAAGTTTTGTTCGGGGAAAGTTCCGTATAAAAAAATGGGGCCGCATAAAGATCAAACAAGAGCTTAAAAAAAGAGAAATTTCCACTCCAATTATTAAATTAGCGCTAACCGAAATTAAAGAAACAGAATATTACGAAAGCCTGGAGCAACTTGCCGAAAAGAAATTGGCCTTAACCAAAGAGTCTGATACTTTTAAAAGAAAGCAAAAACTAATCAGCTACCTTGCACAAAAAGGTTATGAAAGCAACCTGGTATACGAAGTGGTCAATAATTCAATTCCGACTTAAATACTAAAAAAACTAAAACCTGACAGATTTTAAAAACCTATTAAGATCTTTACAAAACATATTTTAACCCGTCTTTCTTTTAGTTTTTCATTCGCTCCGTACGCTTTATTGCCTGCTCGTTTTTATAGTCAATCCATTTTTGGCCTTTCCACTTACGCATATAATTATCAAAATTTCGCATAAAGAGCAGGTTATAAACCGCTTTGGACACATTAGTCACTCCACGTGGAAATGCCCTTAAACTCATCGAGAAACCCGGCGTTAAATAGGTCATTTGGTGCCAGTATCCTTCTGGCATGTAAAGACATTCGCCATGATTCAATTCAGTCACGAAACCTTCAGCTTTTTTAAGCATAGGGAATTTATCAAAATCGGGATTCGTATAATCGATCTGCTTATGAGAAATTAACGCATGCGGAACTTTATAAAGATATTTGGTTTCCGAAGGTGGATAAAGGATACACTGCTTTTTTCCGTGGAAATGAAAATGCAGGATATTGGCAAAATCAATATCATAATGCATAAATACCTTTGAATTTTCACCCCCAAAAAATAAAGTCGGTAACTTTTTGATAAAACGAAGTCCCACATCAGGGAATTTAAAATCTTTCTGAAGCGCGGGAACTTCCTTTAATAAATGGTAAAGAAAAATACGATAATTGGTAGGGCCCGATTTTAACAAGTCAACATATTCTGCCATTTTCATTTTAGCATGTGGCTCGTTAAATTTATATTTTGCCGAAACCGGACGGTTATCATAAAGCGGTACAATTTTCTCCCCCGCAACCGATTTTATATACTCTAAATCCCACTTTTTTAAAGCCGGCCAATCTTCAACTAAACGTTCAACCACAACAGGTTTTTGAGGCTTTACGTAGTTATCAATAAAATCCTTTCGGGTAATGGTTTTGACCCGCTCGACAGGCTTTAAATTTAATTTATCTTTCATCATCAAGCAACATTAATCAATTCCTGCACTTCTGTGCGTATTTTCAATGGCTTTTCGGTTTTTGTAATCAATCCAATCCTGACCTTTCCATTTACGCATTAGATTATCATAATTACGAGTAATAACCAAATTTTTAAGCACTTCTATAATTTTTCCCGGCTCCTTTGGTAAAGAACGAAGCGTTAAAGACAAACTTGGAGTTTCATATTTCACATAATGCCACCATTTACTGGGAATATAGAGTGCTTCACCATGTTTTAACCGGGTTTCGTAACCTTTGGCTTTGCCAAGGGCCGGATATTTTTCAAAATCAGGTTTATCCATATTGATTATTTCCATACTCACGATGGAATGCGGTACGTGATAAAGGTATTTTGTCTCTTCAGGCGGATATAAAATCACCCTTTTTTCACCGGTAAAATTAAAATGAAAGTTATTGGCCAAATCCATATCGTAATGCATTACTACGCTACTTCCGGCACCACCAACAAATAAAACCGGTAATTTTTTAAAAAACTTCACCCCCAAATCCGGATATTTAAAATCATCGGTCAAATCAGGGCAATTTTGCAATAAATTGAAGAAAAACATCCGCAAATCGGTTGGCCCCTTTTCAAGAATATCGATATATTCCCGCATCGGAATTTTCATTGCAGGACCGTGAGATTTTTCGTTAGCCTTTGCAGGTTTTCCATCATAAAGCGGCACCACTACATCCCCGGCTTTTTTCCTAAAATACTCAAAATCCCAATTGTTGACTGCCGGCCAATCTTTACTTAAATCTTCAAAAACCACAGGTTTTTTCGGCAAAAAAAATTCCTTTTGAAAGCCTTCTTTTGAAAGTCTCTTTACACGTGGTATATTTTCTAACTGAAGTCTCACGATGCCTTAATTTAGATTTAGGCTTCGGTTTTTGTCTTTTGTTGTGCCTCGAGATTGCGTTCAATCTTATGTCCGGGACGTGACCATTTTGGTTTTTCGTCCTGACTTTGATATTGCGACTCTTCAGCACTTACACTTTCCGGCTTTTCTTTTTTCTCAAAAGCTTTTTGCGGATTTAAGCCAAGCTGTTTAAACATTTCCATATCCTCATTTACATCAGGATTTGGAGTAGTTAAAAGTTTATCGCCCGCAAAAATTGAATTCGCACCCGCAAAGAAACACATCGCCTGACCTTCCCGGCTCATTTTGGTTCTTCCGGCGCTTAAACGAACCTGGGTTTCCGGCATCACAATTCGGGTAGTAGCCACCATTCGCAGCATTTCCCAAATAGAAACCGGCTCTTCTTCTTCCATAGGAGTACCTTCTACAGGCACCAAAGCATTAATTGGCACCGACTCAGGCTGTGGGTTCAAAGTGGAAAGTGCAACCAGCATTCCCGCTCGATCGTCAATACTCTCGCCCATTCCTATAATTCCACCGCTACAAACCGTAACATTAGTTTTTCTTACATTATCTATGGTTTTCAAACGATCTTCATAGCCACGGGTTGAAATCACTTCTTTATAATATTCTTCTGAAGTATCTAGATTGTGGTTGTAAGCATATAAACCAGCCTCAGCAAGACGTTTCGCCTGATTTTCGGTAAGCATTCCTAGGGTACAACAAACCTCCATATCCAATTTATTGATGCTACGCACCATCTCCAGCACATTATCAAACTCTCGTCCGTCTTTTACATTTCGCCACGCAGCCCCCATACAAACCCGGGAACTCCCGGCAGCTTTAGCTCGTAAAGCCTGGGCTTTCACCTGGTTTACACTCATTAAATCGTTTCCTTCAATATCGGTATGGTAACGAGCCGCCTGCGGGCAATACCCACAATCTTCGGGACATCCTCCGGTTTTTATAGAAAGTAAGGTTGAAACCTGTACAGTATTGGGGTCGTGATGTTTTCGGTGAATTGTGGCTGCTTCATAAAGCAGTTCCATTAGAGGCTTATTGTAAATTTCAAGGATTTCTTCTTTAGTCCAATTGTGTCTTGCCATAATATACAAATTCTTGTTCAAAAATATAAAAACTCGCGTTACCGTAAGGCCGGGAAAAAAAGTTTTTCAAACCGGCTTAAGCCTTCTCTATCAATAGGGAAACCGCATTTCCGCCAAAGCCTACGGCATTAACCAAAACTTTTTCTAATTTTTTCGGCGATTTACTCGTTGTTGAATAAGGTACGGAAATAAATTTATTTTTCTGAAGCATTAAAAGGGCAAGCTCCAGGTTTAAAATTCCCGAAGCTGCAAAAGTATGACCCAGTTTCCATTTATTGGTGGTTAAAGCAGGTATTTTATCATCAAAAATAGCTCGTATTGCATTCACTTCAGAAAGGTCTCCTTTTATCGTGCCGGGAGCGTGCATTACTACCGCATCAACATGCTTATTTTCACCTAAAGCCATTTTCATAGCCTGCTGTAAAGATTCCCCGTTTTTTGAAATGGCAGCACTGTGTTTCACCTGCTCGGTGGCAAAACCAATACCTGAAATCTTTGCCAAAGCATTTTGATTTTCTTTTTCAAGAGCCAAAACCCCAGCTGCCTCCCCCAAAACCATAGAATTTCGCTTTTTATCAATATCTAAAGCCCGGCACGGAAAATCTAAGTTTTCAGATGCGTAAATTTTCATCGCTTTCATTTGGGAAATAGTAAACGGGGTTAAAGCTGCCTCACTTCCACCCGCCAAAAACTTATCACTTATCCCGGCCTGCATCCAGGCAATAGCATTTAATACCGAGTGTAAACCGGTTGAGCAGGTTACACTATGAGAAAAATGAGGACCCTGAACCTGTAAATCCTGCGCCACCCAGGAAGAAATATTCCCCAGCGTTGTAGCTGGCGAAGTAGTTACAGCAGTTTTCCCGGTTTCAATAAATTCCCGATGATATTTTTCGAAAAGTGAAGTGGCACCTCGCGAGCTACCAATATTTATCCCAATATTTTTTTCATTTTGCCAACCGGCCTCAGCCAGAATTTTTCTGGAAGAAAAAATAGCAAGGAGCACTGTTGGATCAAGATTTTTAAAATTGGGGAGGTTGGTTCTAAGCTTTTCAATCTCCTCCTGCAATTGCTGCGGAAGAAATCCTGCAAAAACTTCATCTTCCCCAAATTTTCTTTTAGATAAAAAATGCTTCGGAAGTTGATAATTTCCCCAAATTTCTTCTGAAGAATTTCCAAGTGCTGAAACACTTGAAATCGCTTTGATATAAATCGGTGATTCCAATTACAAAAGTTTTTCAGCAAAAATACGGGCTAAATCTCAGGTGACTCAATTTTAGACTGGAAATTTCAATAATCAATTACCGCTAATCAATCCATTCAACTTAGATTCGAGATTGGAGCCCGGGATGATTTAGCAAATAATTCCAAAATATGAAATTTCGTACTCACAGCCTTAAAACTTCTCTAGCGCTACTTCTATACTTTCATATATGTGGTTCATTTCTTCTTGTGAAATAGTAAAAGGTGCCAAAATATAAATCGTACTGCCCAAAGGCCGGAGAAAAATACCTGAATCCATAAAGTGTTTAAAAAGTTCGTTTCGCAAGTTTCCATAACGCTCCATTTCCACATTCAAATCGAAAGCGTAAATTACCCCTAGCTGCCTTTGATTAGTTACTTTAGGATGATTTTTAATTTTTTTATCAAATTCACGATGCCATTGCTGTACTTCCTCAATTTTCTGTTGAATTTCATCAGAAACCAGTAGTTCAATCCCCGCCAAGGCCGCAGCACAAGCTAGCGGATTAGCCGAGTAAGTATGCCCGTGAAAAAGCCCTTTTGATATATCTTCGGAATAAAAAGCATCATACACCTTTTGCGAACAAGTGGTAAGTCCCATAGGTAATAAACCCGCAGTAAGTGCTTTTGAAAGACAAACCACATCGGGTTTGGTCACTACATAATCGGAAGCAAAATATCTCCCCGTTTTACCAAAACCGGTCATCACCTCATCGGCCACGCAAATAATTTCATTCTCTTTGCAGATTTTTAAAATCTCATTCAAACCTTCAGGATCGTGCATTTTCATTCCTGCAGCGCCCTGAACTAAAGGTTCGTAGATAAAACCGGCAATATTATTTTCAGCAATCAAGCTTTTAAGTTTTTCTAAAACTTCCGTATTATTTTTTCCATTAGGAACCGGCAAACGCAAAACTTCAATAAAATGTTCTTCAAAAGCACCGTTATAGACCGAAAGTCCTGAAACGGACATCGCACCAAAGGTATCGCCATGAAAACCTTCTTCAAAAGCCAACATCACATTGCGATTATTTCCCTGATTATGGTGATATTGTAAAGCCATTTTAATCCCAATTTCAGTAGCCGTAGACCCATTATCATTAAAAAAAAGTTTTTGTTGGCCTTTGGGTAAAATTTTAATTAGCTCTTCTGAAAGTTTTACGGCCGGTTCGTGGGTAAATCCGCTAAAAACCACCTGATCCAGGTTTTGCATTTGTTCAGTGACTTTTGCAATAATAAACTCATTGCAATGCCCATACATTGCCGTGTACCAGGAAGCAATGCCGTCTATATATTCTTTTTTGTCTTCACTGGTTAAAATACAGTTTTTGGCTTTAATAATAGGTAAAGCTTCCGGGGCAATTTTATGTTGGGTAAGCGGGTGCCAAAGGTGTTTTTTATCGCGAAATTGTAGACTTCTCCCCCCGAAAGGGAGAGGATTTGATTCCGGATTTATGTTTGAATCTGACATGATCTTTTATTTAAAGTAAACCTCACAGGTTTTAGAAACCTGTGAGGTTTGATAGATTAATGATTATACACTATTAGTAATAATTTTACGTCATGCTGAACTTGTTTCAGCATCTAATAATATTGAAATTCACACACTTAGACCCTGAATCAAATTCAGGGTGACAATACGCTTATTCTCTTTAACCCAATTCCTTTCTCAACTTTTCAGCATATTCCAACACCACATTTTTATCAAAATAGGGTTCTTCCTCTATGCGACCCAAGATTGGAACTTTACCCATTTTTTCAATAATTGATTCAGTGGTTTTGTTTTCTTCACCGCTAAAAATTATTCCGAGACAATCTAATCCACGGGCTTTTAAAACTTCCAGGCTTAAAAGTGTATGATTGATACTCCCCAGATAATGCCGGGAGACCAAAATCACCCGATACTCCGGCTTTATCAAATCGGCAATGGTCTCTTTATTATTGATGGGCACTAATAAACCGCCGGCACCTTCAACAACTAAATTATTTTCAATTTTTGGCGGATTTATCTTTTCTGAAGTGACCTTAACTTTATCAATTTCAGCAGCGGCATGCGGACTCATTGGTGTTTTGAGCGCAAAACTATTAGGATGAAATTGAGTTTTTTTATTAGAAACCAGTCGTTTTACTTTATGTGTATCGGAATTATCGAGATCGCCCGCCTGAATGGGTTTCCAATAATCGGCTTTCAGAGCTTCGGTTAGTATTGCGGAAATTATTGTTTTTCCAACTTCAGTACCGATCCCGGTTACAAAATAGGTGTGTTTCATTTTTATTTTTGACTCCCTGAAATCAACTCAGGATGATTGCATATTTTAAACAGGATTTATCTTTGGCGTTTTATTATAAATCCATTTTCAATTTTATCGAAACCAACTTTTGGGTAATATTCCATCGCTGTTGGTGCAGATAAAAGTATTAAGGCGGTTTTGTTTCCAATCTCTTGTTTGGTAATTTCTATCAATTTCCTACCGATTCCGTCTTTCTGAAATTCCTTTTTTACAGCTAGATCTGACAAATAACAGGCGTAACAAAAGTCAGTTAATGACCTTGAAATCCCAATTAGCTTATTATTTTTCCAGGCACTAACTATCAAATTTGAATTTGAATACATTTTTTTAATCCTATCATATTCATTTGTCGGTCTTTTGATCCCCGAACTATTATAAACTTCTATTATTTGTTCGGTATTAGGAATTTTTCCAACTTCAAATCTTATTTCTATCATTTTTTAGCTTCTGTTGGTTAAATTGTATCGACAGCTTATGAATTAGCAGAGCGAAGGTTAAAAAAGAAAACAAAAAAACCAAGAAGGATTTTTGCCCTTTTCATTTATTTGAAAACTGATTCCCGCAATTTTCACAGCGGTAATCATACCGTGTATGGATAGGTAAGGCGAAGGTCAAGAAAGAAAACAAAAAAGCCAAGAAGGATTTCACGTCTTTTACTGAAGTTTGAAAAATTAGGCGTTCACTCCCACATTCGGGACACTTCAATCGATTCCCCGAATCGTCAACCGAATAAGGTTCAATATCATCGAGAATTTTCAGGGCTTTCAGCTCATCTTCAGCACGAACCCTTAACTTAACCCCTCCAATAGCCCTACTTATAAGCGGATCGGTATCGATAAGCACCTGGTCTTTCAGAAAAACTTCAATACCCTCTGATTGCAATTTTCCTTTCACGATTTGCGCTTCAGCAGAATATTGAAATCGGGCGATATCTATAAAAGTTCTTTGCATTATATAAAGTTAGCTAAAATTTCAAGAAGCTGTTTTATTTCTTTTTCCGAATTAAAACTATGAAGGCAAATCCGTAGCCGTTCTACACCTTCCGGCACGGTTGGCGACAGGATAGGCTTTATTGTAAAACCTTCTTTTTTTAAAAGTAAAGCTGCCTCTTTTACCCTGGAATTACCCGAAATAATGCAGGACTGCACTGGAGTCTCACTTTTTAGAAAAACATGATCTAAATTTTTATAAAAAAGCTCTTTTTTAAAGAATACAATCAGGTTTTTGAGTTTTTTGATCTCATAATTTTCAGTTTCCAGATAACGGTAAACTGCTAAAATCACCCCCAGGCTATGAGGTGGCATAGCCGTTGTATAAATAAAACTTCGGGCAAAATTCACCAGGTAATTTTTTAGTATTTCACTCCCCAGAATCACTGCGCCGTGGGCGCCAATCGCTTTTCCAAAAGTATTGATCCTGGCAAAAACCTGATTTTCAATACCCAACTCAGCCACAAGGCCTTCCCCTTTTTCACCAAAAACCCCGGTAGCGTGAGCTTCATCTACAATAAGAAACGCATTGAATTCCTCAGCTAAATCAGCTATTTTTCTTAAAGGTGCCATATCGCCATCCATAGAAAAAACCGATTCGGTAACGATATAAATTTCATCGGCTTTTTCACTAAATTTCTTGAGTCGATTTCTTAAAGCGTCAATATTATTATGTGAAAATTTGTATGCTTTAGCCGTGCTTAAGCCAATAGCATCCCGAATGGAAGCGTGAGAAAGTTCATCGTATAAAATTACATCGCCTCGCTGCGGAATACTTCCAATAACGCCCAAATTAGCATCATAACCGGAATTAAAAATAAGTGCGGCTCCCGTTTGGTGAAAACTGGCCAGATAAGCTTCTGTAGCTTCAAATAGCCTGTTATTGCCTGAAAGCAGGCGAGAACCGGTAGCACCGTTTTTACCCAGGCTAAACTCCTTTAAAATTGCCTGAGCATCTTTAGCAATTTTAGAAGAAGCCGCAAAACCCAGATAATCGTTTGAAAAAAAATCAATCCCGTTTTCAAACATGCTCAGACTTCGGAAAGCATTTTTCTGCTTTCTCATTTCTAAATTTTTCGCTAATTTTAAAGGTAACTTTTGCATAAGTAAATCCTCGAGACAAAGTATTAAAATAAAAATACTTTTGATTTCGAGGAAAGCCCCGAGGCATTATAATCTCAATTATCGAGTAAAATTACAATTTTAACTAACCAACAACTATGGAATTGGTCAATTTTAGTCTCAGTATAGCACTTGCAGCCATTGCCGGTCTTTTTATTGGAACCGAGCGGGAGTTTAGAGGTAAAAGTGCGGGCTTAAAAACAAACGCACTTGTTGCCCTTGGCGCTTGTGTTTTTGTTTTACTCTCCCTACAATTTGAAGGTGATGAATTTGTAGATACCACCCGGGTTATTGGGCAGGTAGTTACCGGAATTGGCTTTATTGGTGCCGGTACTATTTTACAGCATGGATCTAATGTAAAAGGGCTTACTACAGCAGCTACTATTTGGTGTAGCGCTGCTGCCGGAGGTCTTGCGGCTTTACAAATGTATATGGAATTATTGGTGGTATGCCTTACTATTGTTATAATTAACCTTGCCTTTAGTTTTATTCAAAAAAAGTTCATTAAAAATAACAAGGAAGAAAAGGGGCAATAGTCATTTCACCAACTCTTCATCATCATCAGATTTGGAATGATTTATATTATCTTCAGGCGTATCGTCAGTTTCACTTTTTAATACGTGGGATTTTTTTTGGTATTTCCCCTGCAAATCATCCATAACTGATTTTTTCCAAAGTTTCACTCCCATAAAATAAGATGCCCTTCCTATTAGATGCGCACTTACCGGGGCGGTTAGCAATACAAATAATATAATTACCAGCGCCCGGGTGGTGGTAGAAAGATCATTAAAAAATATAGCCGCTGAAACTAGCATTAAGCCCACCCCCAAAGTAGCGGCTTTGGTTGTAACCGAAATACGTAGATAAGTATCGGGCATTCTTATCATTCCAATAGCGGCCAGCAATACAAATAAGGCTCCTGCAGTAGAAAGTATGGCAATTAGAATAGAACTCATTTCTTTCGGTTTCGTTTTTCAATGTAATAAGAGAAAGCCACGGTACTTAAAAAAGCAATAAGTGCCAGGATCATTGCGGTATCCAGAAAAGTTGACCTTCCGTGGATAATAGAATACACGGCAATGATGCCAATTCCTGTGGTAATTAGCAAATCAAGTGAAATAATTTTATCGGCAATACTAGGGCCTTTCAAAAAACGGTAAAAGATAAGGCATACCGCCAGGGCCAGCACCGGTAAAATTATATAAGATAAATAATCTGTTAAACTCATTTCAATATTTGCAATATGCGTTTTTCAAAGCCTTGTTTAATCCCATCAATAAATTTTTCTTTATCGTTAATGTACATTGCATGTACAAAGAGCACTTTTTTGTCGTTAGACACATCCAAGCTTAAAGTTCCCGGGGTAAGCGAAATTAAATTGGCCAAAAGGGTGATTCCAATATTTGATTTTACGTCCAAAGGAACTTTCACAATTCCGGGTTCCATTCTTAACTTTGGGGTACTCACTTCGTAAGCTACCTGCAAGTTTGCTTTTATCATTTCAAATAAAAAGAAAAAGACAAAAGCGATTAATTTAGGAATCAGGGTAAAATAGCCTGCATGCCCGTCTCCTTTGGTAATTACCCATAACATAAAGAAACTCAGCAAAAATCCAAACAAATAGTTACTGAATTCGAAATTCCCGGTTAAGGCAACCCAAACAAAAGTTAGCAATATGTTGGAAACAAATCTACTTTTCATTATTCATCGGTTTGGGGATTTCCCAGCACGGCTTCAATGTACTGTGAATTATCGGTTAATTCTTCTGCAATTCTGGAAGATAATAATTGAATATTTTCTGCTCCAAAACCAATATAAAGCGACACGATACTTAAAAATACAATAGGTACTACAAATTGTATTTTACGCGGCTTTTTAATATTATGAAAATAATCAAATTTTATACGTTTTGGGATTTTTCCAGGATTTTTCCAGAATACTTCTGCCCATAATTTTGCGATAACCACTAAAGTAATAAAACTGGCAAAAATAATTGCCGCAAGACTCCAGTAACTCCCGGTATCAAAAGAGGCGGTAATCAATGAAATTTTAGGCCAGAATCCTGAAAGTGGAGGAATACCCACCAGGGAAAACAAGGGAATAAAAATCAGCAAGCTCAATTTTGGGTATTCACTATAGAAACCACCTAAAGCGCGCATACTATTTGAGCCTTTAATCCTAAAAATTAATCCGCTTATCATAAAAAGGTTGGTTTTTACTGTAATATCGTGAATAAGATAAAAAATAGTACCTGCAATCGCTACCTCGGTAAACATTCCCAAACCAACTACCATATAACCGATATGACAAATAATAAGATAAGAGAAAACCTTTCTCACATTATTTTGAACCAAAGCACCTACACCTCCGCTAAATAAAGTAAGTATTCCTATTACCAGCAAAATCTGATCGAGAAAAACATCTTCTACAAAAATAAGGCTAAAAACCCTGATTAAAGCATACACCCCAACTTTGGTAAGCAAACCTCCAAAAATTGCGGAAACGGCTGATGGAGGGGTATGGTATGAAGCCGGCAACCAGAAATATAAGGGGAAAACCGCCGATTTAATCCCAAATCCGATTAAAAATAAGACTGCAGTTATTTCAACGAGGGCACGATTTTCAACAGCAGCCACTTTCCCGGCAAGATCGGCCATATTAAGGCTTCCTGTGAGCCCGTAAAGCACGGCAATAGCCGTGAGGAAAATCATAGATGCGAGAAAATTAAGTGTAAAATATTTTACTGCACCTTCCAATTGTGCTTTTTCCCCACCCAGGGTAATAAGCACAAAAGAACTAATAATAATAATTTCAAACCATACATAGAGGTTAAAAATATCTCCGGTTAAAAATGCGCCAATCAAACCTAAAAGTAAAAAATGGAAAATAGGGAAATACCCGAATTTTAACCTATCTGGTATAATGGAAGCCGCTGAAAATATAGAAACTGCCAGGCCTGCAATTGAGGTTAACAATACCAGGGTTATGGCCAAGGTATCGGCAACAAAAACAATCCCAAAAGGTGCTTCCCAACTACCGGCTTCAATAATTTGAGTACCATTTCTCCAAACGTAATTAAACACATAGGCGCTTAAAGCAAGGTGTACTATACTCCCACAAATACTTATACCTCGCTGCCAGTTGATTTTCTTCCAGAAAAACATCAATAAAATGCTTAGCAAAAGCTGTAGTAATAAGGGATATAAAATTAACTGTTGCATCATGAGTCTTCGTCGGTTGCGTTCATTTCATCCAGGTCATCGGTTTTTACCACTTTATGCGCCCTTTTTACAAGGATAATGGCAAAAGACTGTAACCCGAAACTAATTACAATAGCGGTTAATATTAAGGCCTGTGGTACAGGATCGGCATAGGCTTCAAGAAACATTTTAGAATCTTCAGGAATAATTGGCGGCGCGCCTTCACTAATTCTTCCTAATAAGAAAATAAGCAAATTTGCCCCATTTCCCAGAAGGATAATTCCTATAATAAGCTTTACAAGACTTCGGCGCAAAATCATATAAATTCCCGCCGCGTAAAGCACTCCGATAATTATAGCAAATAGAATCTCCATAAATTAAGCTGATTCTGAAATGGTGAAAATAATGGTTAAGGTCACTCCCACCACTACCAGGTACACCCCGATATCAAAAAATAATGCTGTACCCACGCTTCCAATAACCGGCACATCTTGTGGTAACCAAAGCCCTGTCATAAACGGATCGTCTAAACCAATAACAGGGGCTAACCCACTTACAAAAGAAAGCGCCAGACCTACCGGCATCAAAAAACCGGGATGTATCCTTAAAAGGTGCTTGGTGTTTTCCAGGCCATTGGCAAAAGCGTGCAATACAAATGCGATTGCCGCAATTAAACCGCCCACAAAACCTCCGCCCGGCAAATAATGCCCGCGCAATAATATAAATATGGAAAACACCAACAATACCGGCAAAAGGTAATTAGAAGCTGTTTTTAATATCAATGTTTTCATCTTTACAAAAAATTATAAACCATTCATCCCGATACGTCGGGATGTTTTATTTGTTTTAGTTGAGTTAGCTTGTACCAATAATATATTCATAATTGGTTCATTTTATTTTTAATTAGCTCGGTCTGAACTCTTTAAACGTAACTTCAATAATCCAAATACTCCAATGGCAGCAATAGCCAGCACTGAAATTTCGATTAAAGTATCAGTTCCTCTAAAATCTACCAAAATTACATTCACCACATTTCTCCCGTGTGCTTCTATATAGGCATTTTTAGCATAAAAGTCTCCAATTTCAGAGTTTTGAGGTTCGGCTAAAACCTGCAGGGCCAATACGCAAATCAATCCGCCGAAAGCCAGGGAAAGTATCCCATCCCTAATCCTCATTTTATAATCAGACAAGGTTAAATACTTCGGAAGGCGGTACAATACCAATACAAACAGAATAACCGTAAGCGTATCTATAGAAAACTGTGTCATCGCCAAATCGGGAGCGCTATAAAATACAAATAATAGACAAATAGCCAGGCCAACCACACCCATCGCGGCTACCGCAGCCAATCTCGATTTTGTAAATACGGTATAAAAAACACCAAGCACCAAAATCACACTTACCACCATCTCATAAGCCGTAATTTCTGATAGCTGATTATGGTCTATAACCAAACGGGAATTTCCGAAGAAAATATATCCCACCAAAATCACTAAAAATAAAATAACTGTCGTTACATAATTCCGTAAATACCCATTCTGAAATACATTAGTCCAAAATCGTGAAAGCACCGTAAAATAGTAGGAAATACGTTTTAAAATAGCTTCGGGGGAAATCGGTTCAAGTTTTCCTATTTTATTTTCAAGTTTTACTGAAGGTTTTAATATAAAATAAAGCAAAATCCCCACACCTATGGTAATTAAGCTAAGCACCAATACCGTATTAAAACCGTGCCACAGGGCCAGGTGAATATCAGAAGCATCAACGCCTAAGGCTGTTACCACCGGTTTTACCAAAGAAGATTCAATTAAAGCCGGAAAAACACCAAAAAGAATTCCCAAAACCGCGAGTAAAATTGGCGGTACCCACATTAACGGCCCGGGCATTTTTACTTCTGAAAATTTTTCAGGGAGTTTTCCTGTAAAAGGTTTTATTCCGGCCACAAACCCGGCATAGAGCAGTAATATTTTAGTGAGTACTATGGCAACAGCTATCAAAATAATTATTCCGGTAGAATGAATACTGGCCTCATAGGTTAGTTCTTTCCCGAGAAAACCGATACTCGGCGGAATACCGGCACTGGAAATCGCAGCCAAAAACCCTGCGATAAATACCGGCATCATCATTTTTTTAAGTCCGGCTAGCTGGGTTACATCCCGTGTACCAGCCTGATGATCTATAATTCCCGTTACCAGGAAAAGCGTGGCTTTATAAAGCGCATGAACAATAATAAAAACCGCCGCTGCTAAAAACGCGGCCTGCCCGCCAAGTCCTATTAAAAATACTAAAATCCCTAAAGCTGAAATTGTAGAATAGGCCAAAACCCCTTTTAAATCGGTTCTGAAAAGGGTATGGATAGCAGAATAAAGCATCGTAATTGCCCCAATAATTGTTAAGGTAGTATTCCAGGTTGGAGTATCACCTAAAACGGGTGTAAAACGCATCAATAAATAAATTCCTGCTTTCACCATCGTAGCTGAATGCAGATAGGTAGAAACCGGGGTTGGGGCTTTCATAGCCCCGGGCAGCCAAAAATGAAACGGGAACTGTGCCGATTTGGTAAAAGCTGCACCAAAAATAAAAATAACGGCCAGCACATAATATTGATGGTCTACAAGGGCTTCCCGCATAGTAAGCATTTCAGCAATATTATAAGTACCCGACATATTTCCTAAAAGCAATGCACCGGCAAGTAGGGAAAATCCGCCAAAACCGGTAATCCCCAAAGCTGTTAATGCTGATTTTCGAGAAGCCTCACTAGTATTGTTAAACCCGATAAGAAAAAAGGAACTGATACTGGTAAGCTCCCAGAAAACAAACATGGAAATGATATTATCGGAAAGTACCAAACCAAGCATAGCGCCCATAAAAACACTTAGGTAAGCATAAAAGCGATCTAAATATTTATGCCCTTTAAGATAAGAAGCGGTATAAGCAAAAACCAGGAAACCAATTCCTGTAATCATTAGACTAAAAAGCAATGAAAGGCCGTCTAAGGTAAAACCGAGATTAACCCCAAAAGAAGGCACCCAATTATGGGTTTGAGAAATAACTTCTCCCTTACTTATTTGCGGTATAAAACTCGCAAAATAAATAAAAAGTGCTAATGGCACAAGCGCCGAAATTACAGCTAATTTCCCTTTAAAAAACTTCCCTACAAAAACGAGGAACAGAGCAAATAAGAAACCTAAGAGTACAGCTATTAGCATATTTTAATTGGGATAATTCGGTTTCTAGCAAATATAAGAGTTATTATTTAAGTTTAATAGCAATAGCGCCTTACTGCATCACGATTTTAAAAACTCTGAATTTAGTAAAATTTAATTATTTATTTTTTTAGAAAGATTCTTAAAAGACTGTCAATACTCTACAATCAGCTAAAGATTTAACGTTCTATAAAAAGCATAAAATTGCAATTTTAAGAGACGTACAAATATAAAAAAGCCGGAAGCATCAACTTCCGGCTTTCTAATATCAAAAATCTTTTGCTTAATCAGCTAAAATTATAGCTTTATTATCCTTCATTTCAAGAGTTCCTCCTTTAATGGAATAGTAAAGTGTTTTTTGCCCTTCTTTTCTGAATTTATCAGAAAGCTTGTCCAAAAGCTCATTATTCACGGCGCTAAGATCAATTTTCACATCTCCTTCAGTTAAAGTAGAGACTATAGGCGCGTGATTATTCAGCATCTGAAATTCTCCATCTGTTCCCGGCACTTTTACCGCATCTACATCGGCTTCAAACACTACCGCTTCAGGAGTTACTATTTCTAAATACATATTCTTCTTCTAGTTTGTAGTTTACAGTCTATATTCGGCTTAACTTATACTGCTAACTGCCTACTAACAACTGCTAACTAATAAAATTAGTCCTCTTCAGCAAGCATTTTTTCACCAGCCTCAATAGCCTCTTCAATCGTACCTTTAAGGTTAAAAGCAGATTCAGGAAGATGATCTAACTTGCCATCCATAATCATATTAAAGCCTTTAACAGTATCTTTAATATCAACTAACACTCCTTTTAATCCGGTAAATTGTTCGGCTACGTGGAAAGGTTGTGACAAGAAACGTTGTACACGTCTTGCACGCGAAACGACCAATTTATCTTCCTCAGAAAGCTCTTCCATGCCGAGAATCGCAATAATATCTTGCAATTCTTTGTATTTCTGAAGAATTTGTTTAACTTTTTGAGCGCAGTCATAGTGTTCTTGCCCCAATATATCAGCGGTCATTATTCTTGAAGTAGATTCTAATGGGTCAACTGCGGGATAAATTCCTAATTCAGCAATCTTACGCGATAGAGATGTTGTGGCATCTAAGTGGGCAAAGGTTGTTGCCGGTGCAGGATCTGTTAAATCATCGGCAGGTACGTAAACCGCCTGTACCGAAGTAATAGACCCGTTTTTTGTTGAGGTAATACGCTCCTGCATTGCACCCATTTCAGTAGCAAGTGTAGGCTGATAGCCTACCGCTGAAGGCATACGTCCAAGGAGTGCAGACACTTCTGAACCGGCCTGTGTAAAGCGGAAAATATTATCTACAAAGAAAAGCACATCTTTCCCCTGGCCTTCTCCGGCACCGTCACGAAAATATTCCGCGATAGTTAATCCTGAAAGCGCTACACGAGCACGAGCTCCCGGTGGCTCGTTCATCTGTCCGAACACAAAAGTTGCTTTCGACTCTTTCATTACGGCTTTATCAACCTTTTTCAGATCCCAGCCTCCGGCTTCCATAGATTCGTTAAAATCTTCACCGTATTTTATAATTCCAGATTCAAGCATCTCACGAAGCAAATCGTTTCCTTCACGAGTACGTTCTCCAACTCCGGCAAAAACCGAAAGACCACCGTGGCCTTTGGCAATATTGTTAATCAATTCCTGAATAAGTACCGTTTTACCTACCCCGGCACCACCAAAAAGACCAATTTTACCACCTTTTGCATAAGGCTCGATAAGGTCAATTACTTTAATACCGGTAAATAAAACTTCAGTAGAAACAGATAAGTCTTCAAATTTTGGCGCTTCACGGTGAATTGGCAAGCCGTCTTCACCGGCTTTTGGCAAGTTTCCAAGGCCATCAATAGCATCTCCAACCACGTTAAACAAACGGCCGTAAATATCTTTTCCAATAGGCATTTGAATAGGCGCTCCGGTAGCGAGCACTTCTACTCCACGGCTAAGGCCATCGGTAGAATCCATAGAAACCGTTCTCACGGTGTCTTCACCAATATGCGACTGTACCTCCAATACTAATATTGAACCATCTTTTCTTGTAATTTCCAAAGAATCGTAAATCTTTGGTAGTTCAGTATTTTCTGCGTCGAACGATACGTCAACTACAGGGCCAATAATCTGGGCAATTTTACCTGTTACTTTAGACATTATTTAATTCTTTAATGTTTTCTTATTTATAAGTCTATAAAATCACCTGGGGTTTTAAAAAAATCTCAAAACCCAAACAGGTTTATTTTCAGGCTGCAAAGATAGTTTTTTCTAGATAAAAACATACTTCCGACTAAATAACTTTTTGACGTTTTTGATATGCTGCATTTATAGCGGATTTACCGGAAAATATTATTTTTTTATCCTTGCATGAACTAATATTTTGCAAATTCTAAGAGCTAACTTTCCTTTCCAAAATAAACACCCCGGATGTAACCCACAAAAAATCCCTTCTGAATTATTGTTTCGGAAGGGATTCATTTAAAATTATACTTAATACTTTTTAAACCAATTTGATGTCATCTCTCTACTCCACTGTTACAGATTTTGCCAAATTCCTTGGTTGGTCTACATTCTTACCAAGCATAACCGCAATATGGTATGAAAGCAACTGCAGCGGAATAGTGGTTAACAACGGACTTAAAGACTCCATACTTTCAGGAACTTCTATTACGTGATCTGCCAGGTCACGAACCTCTTCATCACCTTCGGTAACCACAGCAATAATTTGCCCCTTTCTAGACTTGATTTCCTGAATATTGCTCACCACTTTCTCATAATGTCCTTTTCGGGTTGCGATTACAATTACAGGCATTTGCTCATCAATCAGGGCTATTGGCCCATGTTTCATTTCAGCAGCCGGATAACCTTCAGCATGGATATATGAAATTTCCTTTAATTTAAGCGCTCCTTCCAGAGCCACCGGGAAGTTAAATCCTCTACCCAAATACAGGCAGTTTCGAGCATTTTTATAAATATCGGCAATAGCTTTAATATGCTCATTATTCTGCAAAACCATTTCAACTTTATCAGGAATTGTATTTAATTCCTGTAAGTGATACATAAAAGTAGTATTAGAAATAGTTCCTTTATATTTACCGAGTTTAAGTGCCATTAAAGTGAGTACGGTAATTTGAGTAGTAAAGGCTTTGGTTGATGCTACCCCAATTTCAGGACCGGCATGCGTATATGCCCCGGCATCGGTTTCTCTTGAAATGGAAGACCCCACTACATTACAAACTCCAAAGGCAAAAGCCCCTTTTTCTTTGGCAAGCTTTATTGCCGCCATAGTATCGGCGGTTTCCCCACTTTGGGAAATAGCGATAATCACATCATTTTCTGAAATAATAGGATTTCTGTAGCGAAATTCTGAAGCATATTCTACTTCAACCGGAATTCGGGCCAGATCTTCAAAAATATACTCAGCTACCAGCCCCGCGTGCCAGGAAGTTCCACAAGCTACAATAAGAATTCTTTTGGCATTGGCAATTCGATCAATATTATCGTCAATACCCGCCATTTTCACTATTCCTTTATTTGCTAACATGCGACCACGGTAGGTGTCTTTAATAGCATTAGGCTGCTCATAAATTTCTTTCAGCATAAAATGTTCATACCCGCCTTTTTCAATTTGCTCAAGGTTTAGCTGCAATTCCTGCACATAAGGATCTACAAGGGCATCATCTTTAATCTTACGTACTTTCACACCTTTGCCACGTCGAACCACTGCCATTTCACCATCTTCAAGATAAATAGCATTGTTGGTAAACTCAATAAAAGGAGATGCATCTGAAGCCACAAAATATTCGTCTTCACCTACCCCAATTGCTAACGGACTTCCTAAACGGGCCACTACAATTTCATTGGGTTTTTTCTTATCCACCACCGCAATGGCATAAGCTCCCACGGTTTGGTTCAGAGCAATTTGCACCGCTTTTCCAAGCTTCACTCCCTCCTGAACCTGCACATCTTCAATAAGGTTTACCAAAACTTCAGTATCGGTATCGCTATGGAATTTATAACCACGGGTTTTAAGTTCTTTTTTTAATGCATCATAATTCTCAATAATCCCATTATGTACAATTACCAAATCTCCGGAATTCGAATAATGGGGATGTGAGTTAACATCGTTAGGTTGACCATGAGTTGCCCAGCGGGTATGCCCTATTCCAAGGTTTCCGTTGGTAGAAATCTCTTGTTCAAGCTTTGCCTTTAAATCAGCAACTTTGCCTTTGGTCTTACTTAATTTAAGATCTTTATCGTCATATAAAACAATCCCGGCACTATCATAACCGCGATATTCCAGACGTTGAAGCCCTTTTAACACCACCGGATAAGCATCACGATGGCCAATATAACCTACAATTCCGCACATAAGTTAGTTATTTGGTTAATAAATTATTCACTCACAATAAACATAATATAACCAGGGATTATCCGGATTTTTTATTCACTTAATCCCGGGTTTTAGTAAAATACACTCGAAGTTTAAGCCTTTTCTCTTCATCTTCAGACAAATTCCCATGTAAAATAGTTCCCTGCGGAGAAATTACCGAAGGAGAAGGCACTGTCTCACCCGCTGTTTCGCGAAGTGCCGAATTCTTATACCCCGTAATCTGGCTTCCTTGCTGACTTTGCTGCCAGTTTACCACCTCTATAATATTATCGACCACCACCAGGCCAAGCCGAACATTTTCATTATCCCCGTTAATAATTCCGTCTACATGCTGAGACAGACTTAGGGTATATTTTATACCGCTTTCATCTTCCTCACGCTCCAA
The DNA here is from genome assembly GCA_017795085.1 of Salegentibacter sp. Classification (GTDB taxonomy): domain Bacteria; phylum Bacteroidota; class Bacteroidia; order Flavobacteriales; family Flavobacteriaceae; genus Salegentibacter. The sequence continues at coordinate 4,429,475 of CP051246.1, read as the reverse complement.
AGGTGAAGAAAAATTTGTAAAAGAATTCCAGGGCTGGTTTCGCAATTCCCCAATTTGGCTGGCAAAACTGTAATCGGCTACAATTCGATTATTATCCAAATCGTAAATATAGATACGTTCCGGCTCATCGGCATTCCCCATTTCATTTTTATCTACATACAATTCGAGGCTGGCATCATTGATCATTAAATTTTCCTGGCGTAGCATTTCAACATCTCCTTCTTCAAAAAGTTTAATAACCGCCATACTACCGCCCATTCCTTTTAAAAACAAACGCTCTGCACCTAAAACGCCATCATCTTCTCCCGAAGTTTCTACTTCAGCAGCAATATCTTGCGGATAATTGTTGTGATACACATTTACTGCCGCCGGGCCTAACGAAAGTGCATAGCTATTTTGCCGAGTTACGGTCTCCTCATCATTATTGCTCCCCTCTTCTTCAGTAGTATAAAACAATTTAATATCCCCCTCTTCAAGCAAATCAAACAATAAGAGACTACCGTTATTATTTACAGGTTCAGCCTTAATGTATAATCCGCGTAAATAATTTCTAAAATTATTATTGTTATTCAATTCTGAAGAACCTTCACGATCTATAATTTTTTCCTGAAAATACGCTACCGGCAATTTAAGTCTTAAGGCCGGGCCTGATGTTATAGTATCCAGCTCACCTTCTGTATTCTCTTCGTAAGTAACTACGCTCGCCGCTGAAGGGAGGAAGTTCTCGTTTTCATAAATCACTTCGCCAAGCAGGTTTTGCTCAAAGTCATCAGCCTGATTTGAATAATATTTTTGGCGATCCTGAAAATTGCTTTCCGGATCATAATCCCTAAGAAAATACCCTGATTCCTGAATAGAAATTTTAAAAGGCTCATTTCCAATAATAGAATCAAGGTTATACGTTGTATTTCCCTGCTCATCCACCTCTTCTTCAGTACTATAATAAGGTACGGTAAGCACTACACTATCTAAACTAACCTCATCTCCAAAAGTGGGGTTGGCGGTTGAGAGCGAAAGTTGAGTGAGAATACTGGCATTGGTTTGACCATACACCGGGTCATTATATACCCCTAACAAATAATCGGTAAGATTATTGGTTTGCACCCCATTTATCTTCTTGTTATAGGCCTGCACCTCAAATTCCTCTACATTTAAGTCAGATGGATTCTCTATCACTTCACCTCCAACGGTACTAAAATCGTCATCACAAGCCAAAAAAGAAAAACTTACAACCACAAGAGTTGTAATTTTCAACGTCATTTTTTTAAATATCATTCGGTATAAATTCTATTACTTTAAAACTTCACTAGTATAAAACTCCTGATAGGCCGAGGAGAATTCCTCACGGTTTTTATAAGGAAGCATCGGTTTTTTAAGTTTATTTATATAATCGGAAAGTTCTTCGGGAATCTCTTCACTTCCCTGAATTAAAGCATCCGAATGATCGGCTGCAGTTTTCATCAGGTTTACAAAGGTTGGATCTTCAAGGTGTTTTACATCTATATCTTCCATTCCGTCAAAAAGCACTTTCTCCTGCATATTTTCATCTAACGTATCATCAAAACTTTGATTGTACACCGAGGTCACAATTTTTGACTGGTTAAACAAAGGTTCATTTCCATAATAGCGTCTTAAATACAGTGGAAGCAGGGAAGCCAACCAACCATGTACGTGAATAATATCTGGAGACCAGTTTAGTTTTTTAACGGTTTCAATAACCCCTTTAGCAAAAAAGATGGCGCGTTCGTCGTTATCTTCAAACAAATTCCCATCTTCATCAGAAAGAGTTGCCTTTCGCTTAAAATAATCTTCATTATCGATAAAGTACACCTGCATTCGCTCTTTAGGGATAGAAGCCACTTTAATAATAAGCGGCATATCTAAATCGTTAATTACCAAATTCATCCCCGAAAGCCTAATCACCTCATGCAGTTGATGGCGGCGCTCATTAATATTCCCAAATCGGGGCATAAAAATTCGAATTTGTCCCCCAAGGTTATTTACCATTTTTGCGGCTTCAAAAGACGTGGATGATATTTCGGTTTCTGGTAGGTAAGGTATAACTTCAGATGAGACGTACAATATCCTCTTATCTTTCATAAAATCATTGCTTTAAATGCGATTGCGAACAAAAAACATGCAAAATTACAAAAATTTATGCAGATTGGCTTTAATATATTAAGTTTGCACGCTGTTAATTTTTTAATAAGATGCAGGTTTTTAAGGAAAAGGCCACGCTTCAAAAAGCGGTAAGAGCTATAAAATCAAAAGGAAAGAGCCTGGGCTTGGTTCCTACTATGGGGGCCTTGCACAAAGGCCATATCTCTTTGGTTGAAAATGCTGAAAAGGATTGCGATGAAGTGGTGGTTAGCATCTTTGTCAACCCCACACAGTTTGACAATCCTGAAGATTTAAAGAAATACCCTCGCAGCCTGGAAAACGATTTAAAACTTCTTAAAGACAGCCAAAAAGAACTCATTATTTTTGCGCCAAATCCCGAAGAATTATACGGCGACAAAATCGCTTCGGAACAATTTGATTTTGAAGGCTTGGAAAAAGTAATGGAAGGAAAATATCGAACCGGACATTTTGACGGGGTGGGCACCGTGGTAAAATTGCTTTTTGAAGCCGTAAAACCCGATAGGGCATTTTTTGGCGAAAAAGATTTTCAACAATTGCAAATTATCAGGAAACTCACTCAAAAAGCCGGACTACCTGTAGAAATTGTAGGCTGCCCGATCTTAAGGGAAGAAAACGGACTTGCAAGGAGTTCCCGAAACGAACGACTTAGTACAGAAGAACGTGAAAAAGCAGCTTTTATCTATGAAACTCTTCTTAAAGTGAAGCGGCTGTTTGGCATAAAAAGTGCAGCTTCTATCAACAGTTGGGTAGAAAAAGAATTTAAAAAATGTTCTTTTTTAAAATTGGAATATTTTGAAATTGCCGACATCCAAACCTTAAAAAAAATTAATAAAAAGGAAAAAGGTCATAAATATCGCGCATTTGTTGCAGCTTATGCAGGTGATGTACGCTTAATTGATAATATGGCCCTCAATAATTAACTTTGCCTTATGCAGGTACACGTAGTAAAATCTAAAATTCATCGCGTAAAAGTAACCGGCGCCGACCTCAATTACATTGGCAGTGTAACCATAGATGAAGATCTTATGGATGCCGCCAATATTATTGAAGGTGAAAAAGTACAGATTGTAAACAACAATAATGGCGAACGCCTGGAAACCTATGTAATTCCCGGCCCAAGAAACTCAGGTGAAATCACCCTGAATGGGGCTGCAGCTCGCAGAGTGGCGAAAGGCGATGTTTTAATAATAATTGCATACGGAATTCTAGAGCTTGAAGAAGCAAAAGTCTTTAAACCTTCCCTGGTTTTTCCTAATGAAGAAACCAATTTGCTCACATAATTTTTGAATAAAAAAGTTGCCAAAATATTAAAAATAATACTCCCACTCTTGCTGGGGTTTATTTTTATTTGGTATTCCATACAAAGCGCCAGTCCCGAAGAACGCCGTGAATTATTAAACAATATTTTAACCGCTAATCCCGTTTGGCTATTGCTTTCGCTAATTTTTGGAACACTTGCACATCTTTCTCGCGCTTACCGATGGAAGTTTATGTTAGAACCTTTAGGATTCAAGCCCAGGTTTGCCAATTCCTTTATGGCCGTGATGGCCGGTTATTTGGCAAACTTCGGAATCCCCCGATCGGGAGAAGTTTTGCGTGCCGCCACACTTAGTACCTACGAGAACATTCCTTTTGAAAAAGCTTTTGGCACCATAATCTCAGAAAGGATTGCTGATTTTATTATCATGCTTGGCATTATAGGCTTCGCCCTTATCCTGCAAACCGAACTTCTCTTAGCGTACTTCAATGCCAATGAAATCAACCCGCTAATTACTGTGCTTTTTTTAGTCGGACTTATAGTTTTGGGATTAATTGCTTTTTATTTTCTTAAAAAATCTTCTCATCCCTTTTTGCTGAAAATAAAAAAAATGGCCATCGGTTTAATTGAAGGAATGCGCAGTATTTTCAAAATGAAACAAAAATGGGCTTTTATTTTCCATACGTTTTTCATTTGGCTTATGTACGTGGCAATGTTTATAGTAATTTCTTTTGCTGTCCCTGAAATGACCCCACCAAGGCTCGGAATGCTTATGGCTGCATTTGTTGTGGGCTCCCTGGCAATTTCGGCAACCAATGGAGGAATAGGAGTCTACCCTGTGGCCATTGGCGCCATCCTGGTTCTTTTTGACATTAGCAAACAATCGGGAGAAGCTTTTGGTTGGCTTACCTGGGGGACCCAAACCCTGGTTGTCTTAATTTTTGGCACTTTATCGTTTCTTTTACTTCCCGTTTTCAACCAAACAAATAAATAACTATCTTAGAGGAAGTTAACCAACTATAACCTCTAAAATGAAATTTTTATTAGTACTATTCCTACTGGCACTTCCTGTCATGGGTTCCGGGCAAACCATATACAAAAGCCTTTCTTCAGAAAAACTGGGTGAAGAACGTGAAATAAAAATTCAGCTGCCTCGTAATTATGAAAAAAACAGTGATCGCCAATACCCCATTATGGTGGTTTTAGATGGCGATTATCTTTTTGAACCCATTGCCGGGAATATTGATTTCTATTCTTATTGGGATGACGCTCCAGAAATAATTGTGGTAGGCATTAACCAAAATGGCAGCCGTAAATACGATGGCTATTACGATGAAAACAATTTTCTGCCCGCAGGTGATGGTGCGGCATTTTTTGAATTTCTGGGGATGGAACTACTGCATTTTATAGATAACAACTACCGAATTTCAGATTTTAGAATTGTAGTCGGTCACAATTTTACTGCAAATTTTATCAATTATTATTTGCTAAAACCCACCCCTGTATTTGACGCTTATATCAACCTTAGTCCTGATTTTGCACCCGAGATGAACAATCGCATACAAAGCGCATTACAACGCACCGAAAGCCCAAAATGGTATTATATGGCCACCGGGAGTGATGATATTCCTAAGCTAAAAAACAATATTCTTGCTTTTGATGAACAGCTCAAAAATATAGAAAATCAAAACCTGATCTACCATTTCGATAATTTTGAAGACACCAATCATTACACCCTGGCAGCCCGGGCCATCCCCGCAGCGCTACATAAAATGTTTAAGGTTTACGGACCAATTTCACAAAAAGATTATGATGAAATATTATTACAGGATTCAATTTCATCAGTTCAATATCTCACTGAAAAATACGCCCGAATCAACAAGCTTTTTGGCGAAAAGAAAAAAATAAGGATAAACGATTTTATGGCGGTTTATAATGCTATTGAAAAAACAAAGCGTTGGGAAGAATATGAAGCCTTGGCTAAATTGGCCACGGAACATTATCCCGAAACCATGCTTTCCACCTTTTTTAAAGCGCGTTATGAAGAGGAAACCAACAATCCGAAACAGGCCATAAAAGCCTACCGAAATGCCTATGGAAAGGAAAATATTGCTTTTTTAAACATTGACTATATGCTGGAAAAAGCCGAGAAAATCCAGCAGGATTTTGGGTATTAACTTTTTCAGAAAAGTTTCTCTTTATCGTCACTCTTAATTTATTTCAGGAGTTAACGTAAATGATTCATTTTTTTTCTACTGACGATTAAAATGGTTTAATTCATGTGAGATTTCGAAACAAGTTCGGAATGACGTTATTTTTTGCCGTCACCCTGAGACCCGTGATAAAAAATTATCTAGCGTAGGATTTTGACGTTTTCGAGTTTTAAATTCCGTTTGTGAGTGTAGCAAATCAGCAGCGTTAATAATTTTTGAAACCTTAGAGAAAATTTAGCTGCTGATTTGCGGTTCCGATTGCGTAGCAATTCGGAAACACCTCCACATAGAACGCCCTTTTTTGTTTTGTTTTTTGGACGAGCAAAAAATGAAAGCATAAACATCCAGACCAGGTATGTTTCAACTAAAATTTTAAAATAATAGAAAACAAGTCTAAATATTGCACTTAAAAATATATCAATGGTAATTTATTTCAGGGTCTAATTTGAAATTAAAACCTATCACAAACTAAAAAACCCTAAAATCCACTTATTTTTGACAGGAAATCGAGTGATGTATGGCCAAAGTTAAAACCACCTTTTACTGTCAAAACTGTGGCAGCCAATATTCAAAATGGCAGGGCAAATGTACCGCCTGTGGCGAATGGAACACCATTATTGAAGAGATGGTACAAAAACCCGATCCTAAAGACTGGAAATCGCCCGCTAAAAAAGAATCAAAACGCGCCACCAAAGCCTTACTTTTAAATGAAATTGAAACCACACCTCAAAACCGCTGGCAAACTTCAAATGCCGAGTTAGACCGGGTTTTGGGCGGTGGCCTAGTACCTGGCTCATTAACCCTACTGGGGGGAGAGCCCGGAATTGGAAAGAGTACGCTTTTGTTACAAATCTCCCTACAGCTAAATTATAAAGTGCTGTATGTTTCTGGAGAGGAAAGTCAGCAACAAATTAAAATGCGGGCAGAGCGCATCAATCCCCACCCCGCCAATTGCTATATTCTTACCGAAACCAAGACTCAGAATATTTTCAGGCATATTGAAAGCGTGGAGCCACAGGTAGTGATCATCGATTCTATCCAAACCCTGCACAGTGACTACATTGAAAGTTCACCAGGCAGCATTTCCCAAATTCGGGAATGTACCGCCGAACTGATAAAATTTGCCAAAGAAACCGATACCCCGGTTATATTGATTGGTCATATCACCAAGGAAGGCAGTATTGCGGGGCCAAAAGTATTGGAGCATATGGTAGATACCGTGCTGCAATTTGAAGGTGATCGCAACCATGTGTACCGTATTTTACGCGCTCATAAAAATCGCTTTGGCTCCACCCACGAACTCGGGATCTATGAAATGCAGGGCAGCGGACTACGGGAAGTGAGCAATCCTTCTGAAATCCTGATTTCCAAAAATGACGAAGACCTTAGCGGAACGGCTATTTCGGCCACCCTGGAAGGTATGCGTCCGTTGATGATTGAGATCCAGGCTTTGGTAAGTACCGCCGTTTACGGCACTCCGCAACGCTCAGCCACCGGGTATAATGTAAAACGCCTGAATATGCTTTTGGCGGTACTCGAAAAACGCGCCGGCTTTAGATTGGGCGCCAAAGATGTTTTTCTAAATATCACCGGAGGCATCAGCGTAGACGATCCCGCAATAGATTTGGCCGTAGTAGCCGCTATTTTATCTTCCAATGAAGATATTCCCGTAGAAAAAGATACCTGTTTTGCCGCTGAAGTTGGCCTGGCCGGGGAAATAAGGCCGGTGCCAAAAATAGAACAACGCATTTTGGAAGCTGAAAAACTGGGCTTTGCCCAAATTATGATCGCCAAGCAAAGTAAAATTCCGGCCCAGGATTTTCAAATCAGTATAATAAAAGTTGCAAAAATAGAAGATGTAGTAAGCCATTTATTTGGGTAAGAAAAATTTCGTGTCTCACAACAAAAGACGAATAATTATTTCTATTTTCACTTACTCCACAATAAATTCTTACTAAAAGGTGATAATTGTTTTAGATTTATGAATGATATAAATGTACTATTGAATTTATATACCGGTTACCCATAATTTGAAAAAAATCGTAAATCAATGAAAATAAGTCTATTAATTGGATTTCTTTTTTGCTCGACTTTATTTGCGTGCGAAACCGAAAATGATGACCGATTTATTTTCTTCCTTCACAATCGATTTTTAGAAGAACATAATCTGAATGAATTGCACCCGGAATTTGGGCGGACTGAATACAAGGAAATTATCGCTGAATTTGAAAAAAGTGGATTAAAAGTAATAAGTGAAAAACGAAGCGGAAACACAAATGCTAGAGATTACGCAGTCGTAATTGTAAATCAAATTGACAGCTTAATAAAAGGTGGAACTGAACCAAAAAAGATTACAATAATTGGAACTTCAAAAGGTGGATATATCGCTCAATATGTTTCGACATTGGCAAATAATTCTGACTTGAATTTTGTTTTTGTAGCAAGTTTTAGGGATAGCGACATTGAAAATATTCCAGAAATCAATTACTGCGGTAATATATTAACCATTTACGAAAAGTCCGACCCTTTTGGAGTTTCTGCATTGGAAAGAAAAACGACATCGAGCTGTAAACTACAACACTTTAAAGAGATCGAGCTGAATACAGGAATGGGACACGGATTTTTGTTCAAACCTTTAAAAGAATGGATTGAACCGACAATAAAATGGGCGAATGAAAATTATAGCATGAAATGAAAACTGTGGGCAATAACTAAGCGTTCAACATTGGCTGCAAGCTAATAAGTTAGAATGGAAAATCAGAATTTAAATAACATCGTTCTAAATGAATTTGAGGAAATTTGTTCTTTATTAGAAAAGGAGGAAAAGTCTAAGATTCATTATAATTCAGTTGATAATTTTATTTATCATTTGGTCAAACATCCTCAGCTAAATAAAAAAGAACACTCGGCTTCAGGAAATCGGTGAAGTACGGATGAAAAAGAAATTGCTGGAATATTTTAATAATCATCGAAATGGACAATTAACGAACGATGAAGTGATTTCTAATTTCCAAAACTATGTGCGTCCAATTGGAGATTTTATGCGCCAATACTACGGATTTTCTTTTTGCGGTGGGGAGAACTCAGATTCTCTATATTTCCTTCTTTTTGATTCCTGGGATAATTTTAGATTTTGTTTTTTATAAATTTTCCTTAGTTGTTTTTCCTGTTTTAACTGTTTCTTTTTCCTTATTTCGCTCTATAAAATTTATCGGAACCGAAAATTGAAAAAAATATACGGTCCAAATTATTAAAAAAACCAACAGCCAACAATATAAAAATAATGCTTAAATCTGTTTCAAATTGAAACTTGTTGCTCACTTTGACTTAGCGGATTGTCCTGCTGTCAATCAAGCTCTCCCGCTCGCACTGTTTTTATACGAGACGGTTACCCAACATTTGAAAAAATAAAATTATGAGAAAAATAATCGGAATTGGAATTTTATTTCTTTCGACTGTTTCTTGTGGATATTTATTCCAACTTGAAAACGATGAAAAATTGGCGGAAAAAGTTGAAAGGCAATTAAACTCTGAAATAGGAACAGTTGATTTCGCTAAAATGACCGATTTTGATTGGGATAATTTAATAATTCTCGGACCATACACAACGGTAGAAAATGTCGAGGAAGAATTAAACTTAAATCTTGCAAATATTAGACAAAACGGAATTCACTATTCGGATTATTATGATTTAGTAGTTTTCATAAAAGAGGAAAAATCAGTAAAAATTGTTGAGCTTAATAGAGGATTAAGGCCTCAAGGGAGAATTATTAAAAAAGAGAAAAGTGTGTTCAAAAAAGGAAAAGACGGAATAGTAACCTTAGTGGAATAAAAACGCTGGGTAACACTGTAAAACATATGAAGAAAAAATTTGCGACCATAGTTCTAACGTTAATAATCACTTCAATCTTTCAAAATTGTAAAGAAGATAAAGAGTTGTCTGTAACTGAATTTGAACAATCTGTATTCTATGAAATATTCCCTTCAATAATCGATTCCGTTCATTCCGATATGAGGTTGATTCCACCACCGCCACCACCGCCAAACTTTCTAAAAGAAAAAGGTCATGATATAAATAATGAATCTGATTCTTACAACAAGACATATGAAAAATGGTTAAGGTCGGATGATTACAAACCAATAATGAGAACCTGGGAAAAGGTAAAAGATTCTATTGTGAAAGACACAACTTCTTATTTTTTAGTAGTCCAAGATTCAATTTCTTATACTGAAAAAGATACGAAACCTCAATTTGAGGAACATTTTAAAGAATACAATATCTCACCGAACACATTAGATCTCACAAAAAATTTCGCTCTTGAGATAAATAAACTTAAAACAAATCATAAAAAAGTCAAATTTAAATATCGGACTGAATTCCCAGAAGGACGAGAATTCTGGAGAACTAAATATAAATATAATGTAGTTGCATATGTCGGGTTTTCTAGAATATTATTTGATAAAACAAGAACCTTTGGAGTTCTTGATGGTAGTTACTCTATGGCACCTTTGAATGGTTCTGGCTACCGGATTTTCATTAGAAAAACCAAAGAAGGTAAGTGGATTATAGATGAAATTATTGGAACTTGGATATCATAAGATACGTGTGGCAACAATACTATAAATAATTACTTCTACTCGTCTACTTCTGAATCCCAAAAGGTTGGGATTCGCGGATTTTCAGTTCGCTGTATACTTGCAAAGTTAAATACCAACCCCCGCAACTATTCGTTGCACAAGCTAAAACAACAAATGACGTTAACCGATGAACATATCTCAGAAATTGCCGAACTCCTCAACTGCAGAATGATTTGTTTTTACCATCGACCCACTCGAACAATTGAATTTTATCCTGGACCTTAGCAAGACACCATCAATAAAATTGAAAATGATTGGGATAATACGACAGGTTTGAAAAAATGGATTCAAACCAGGGATTTCGAATAATGGAGAATTTCGCCCACTCAATGAACGACACCAATTTCAGAAACAGAATTTTAGAGCGGCTTTCAAGACGAAAACCGTTTCAAAACTTCAAGATTCTGATTGATTCCTCGGCTCATCGGCAAAATTGGTTCGACTTCAAAAAGAACGCCTACATCGACTTGGTAAAACGATAAATTGAAATAAAATAAAAAACGATTAACACCGACTATAGTTCATTGCTTCTAACTTTTCTCCGGGATATTTTCCCAAGCATGAAGGCTTGTATTTTTCAACCATCTTAGTTCCTAAACCACGTAACGCCAGTTAAGCAGTAAATCAAAAGAATCCCATTAAGGCGCAGGATTCGGGATACTTTCATGCACCGTGTTGATCTCTTTTAAAACCTCTTCTGAAAGTTCTAAATTCACACTTTCTATGTTCGATTTTAATTGCTCGAGATTTGTAGCGCCAATAATATTACTGGTCACAAAAGGCTGCTGATTTACAAAAGCCAAGGACATTTGCGCGAAATCCAATCCGTGTTTTTTGGCGATTTCGCTGTATTTTCTCGTGGCTTTTACCGCCTGCTCCCCGGAATATCGTTTATACTGCGGAAAAATACTCAATCGGGTATTCTCTTTAATTCCGTCTAGATGCTTCCCGCTTAAAACACCCATTCCCAGAGGCGAATAAGGCAGGTATCCCACATTTTCTCTATGCAAAACTTCCGTTAAACCAACCTCATCTTTTCGGTTAATGAGGTTGTACGGGTTTTGAACACTTACAATTTCAGGCAAACCATTTTGACGGCTTTCTTCTACGAATTTCATTACTCCATATGCTGTTTCATTGGAAAGTCCGATATATTTTATCTTCCCTTTTTTAATGAAATATTCTAAATTTGAAAGCACTTTATTAAAGTTGTCTTCCCATTTTTCCTGTTCGGAATATTGATAATCACGAATACCAAAAAAGTTGGTTACCCGTTCCGGCCAATGCAGTTGATAAAGATCTATAACATCGGTTTGTAAACGTTTAAGGCTTTTATCTATAGCTTCTTCTAAACTTTCTTTGGAATAATCCAGTTTTTCTCGAATATGCGCAACCTGATTTCCCGGCCCTGCTATTTTTGAGGCAAGTATTACCTCGTCCCTTTTTCCATTTTTCTTTAACCAGGAGCCAATAATTTCTTCAGTCCTGCCCTGGGTTTCCTGTCGTGCCGGAATTGCATACATTTCAGCGGTATCAATAAAATTCACCCCTTGATCTAATGCATAATCGAGTTGAGCGTGAGCTTCAGCTTCGGTGTTTTGCTCACCCCAGGTCATCGTGCCTAAACATATTTTACTAACTTCTAAATCGGTTTTCGGGAGTTTGGTGTATTTCATCTATTTTTTTACGCTATTTCGTGTTTTAAAATTTCATTTGTTTGCAAGTCTACAATCAACAAACTTTCAGAGTGTTTATCTAATGACGCCATTCGTATCCCTTTCTCATTCCAGACTGAAGTGTTACCAATACTTAAAAAGTTATCGCAACAACCAACACTATTTACCATAAAAACCGGTATCCGATACTTCTTACTTATTGTAGCAAAATATTCAGATGCACTTAAAATTCCTTTTGCAGACTTGGCTACACTGGCAAGGTATATTTCAGCACCCTTTTTTAAAACATTTTCTAAATGGGAAGATTGTAAAGCTTCGTAACAAATAGCAGGCGCAATTTTTTGCTTTTTTACTTTTAATGCGAATCAAGGGTTAAAATATTAAAGTTATAAAAGCCGCAGCCAATCTTCCATATGCATGTACTGTTAATCCCTTAGTAGATCTTGCCCGGTGTGCATCTTGTATATCGGATTTTTCAATGAGCCAATTAAACAATGACTCAATAGGCTGCCTTACTTTGGATACAGCCCTAGAGTATAGGTCATTGGCTGCCCTGTCAAAATTTTTTAAGGATTGTGGCATCCCTTTGACTCCTTTGACCGGTGTAAGCATGTGTGAATTATAGTGGTCTTCTATTCCTTCAAAGAACTCTTTGTTGTTATATATTTTGTCTCCTATGAATATCCTGTTTTCCATTGTGCTCCACTGCTCTTTGAACAGGCTTAGGTCATTTACCGATGCAGGTGTAAACATGATTTCTTCTGGATAGGGCATTTTCCCTTGTCGACGAAAACCCAGCGCATGTAGTTTCATTCCATAATAGTACATGGATTTGGTGGAACAATAGCCTTTATCTGTAATTTCCCTGGCAACTTTGCCAGCTCTTTTCCCGGAACATGTTATAATGGGCATGGAATCCAATAGGCTTTGGCTCTTTGAACAGTCTTGGGGATGGAATTCCTTAATGATTGCCCCACTAAGCTTGTCCAGCACACCGGACAACCTGTTGAGCCTATTGTTAAAAGCCTGATAAGTTCCCAAATTGGGGAACCAGTCCAAAAGGTAGTCCATGGCAAACCGATGAATTTGTTTGATTTTAAAATATTCTTGATAATACATCACGTATAGATAAATGGCAAGGATTTCCTCATCGCTGAGCTTGGGTTCTTTGTTGTTGCTGAAGCGTTCACATTCAAACCAAAGACCTTCTTCAAATTTTTCACATACATAACAATAAATTTTTACTAATTTAGAGTGCTTGTCGTTGGGATTCATTACTTATATGGTGTTTGAAATCACATATAAGTTACTGATTATCAGCGACTTGTGCAAGTCTAAGGCGTTGTTTTTCAACAAATTAGACTTGTTTTTTTGTTATTATTTCAACCCTTGATTAGCATTTTTAACAAAAGTTGCTCTTTCCCACCTACAAAATAGGGAATTTCATCAGTATGCAAATATTGTTTTGAATAACTTTGCCGGGGGATATTAGGCTGAAAAATCAGCATACTTATTTCAGTATACCGATGTACTTTCCTTGGAAAACCCAAACTAACAGTGATATTCCCTGAGTCACATATTTCCTGAAATTTATCCATTCGTCGGTCTTCTACCGTCATGTGAAGGGATTCAGCTAACTTTGGTTCATATCCGGTTAAAGAGAGTTCGGGAAAAAATATTGCATCTACTTTAAAATGTACCGCATCATTAATAAATTTTAGATGCTTTTTAATATTTTCTTTTATATCTCCTTTAGTGGGCTTTATTTGTGCTAAGCCTATTTTCATATTTAAGAAACTACATTCCGAACTTGCTAATCTTCTTCATTAATCAATTTGGTAACCTCATCAAGTTTAGGTTCGAGAATCACTTCAATACGTCTGTTTTTTGATCGGCCTTCAGAAGTTTCATTAGTAGCAACAGGCAGATGTTCCCCCCTACCGGCCGCGGTTAAGTTCTGCGGATCAATCGCATTGTTCTGTCGTAATATTTCAACTATTGAAGTAGCCCTTTTGGTAGAAAGGTCCCAATTGTTCTTAAGCGCCCCACTGCCACCATACGGCACGTTATCGGTATGCCCTTCAATAAGCACGGCAATATCCGGATTTTCAGCTAAAACCGCTCCTAATTGCTGTACCGCCTGTTTCCCTTCCGCATTTACCGCCCAGCTACCCGAGCTGAACAATAATTTATTTTCCATAGAAACATACACTTTTCCATCACGCTGCTCGACGGTCAAACCTTTTCCTTCAAAACTGGTAAGCGCATTGGAAATTGCATTTTTTAAGGCATTCATTTTTTCATCTTTGGCAGCAATCAAACTTTCCAGCTCATCAATGCGGCGGGATCGGGATTCCAAATCACGCTGTAGTTTATCTAAGCGGGATTGTTCTTCTGCCAGGGCTTTTTCTTTTTCTTCCAACTGAGCTAAAAGTTCCCGGTTTTGCCTTGAATTTTCAGCAATAGCTTCTGAACTGTTCTCTTCCAGGGCATCATAAGATTCCTGAAGTTGCTCATGGTTTCTGTGTAAACTTTCCAGTTCATTTTTTAACCGGTCCCGTTCTGAAGTTGCTTCGGCATAGTCCTCCTGCAAAGCTTTAAATTCGGTTTCCATATCACGATAATTCTCCAACTCCGATTCCATCTGCCGGTTTTCCCGTTTTAAATCGGCATGTTCTTCTTCCAGTTCGTTATAAACTTTTGAAGAAACACATGAGCTTAACAGTAATAAAGCAGATAGTGAAAAGATTATTTTTTTCATGATAATGAGTTTTAGTTTAATTCTGATTCCAATTCTAACAAAATAGGACAATGATCGCTGTGCTTGGCATCAGGTAATATAACGGCGCGTTTTAATTTTTCTTGTAAAGGCTCGGCTACTAAATTATAATCTATTCTCCAGCCTTTATTATTAGCACGGGCATTGGCACGATAACTCCACCAGGAATATTGATCTGGTTCATTATTAAAGTGCCTAAAAGAATCTACAAAGCCACTTTTCATAAAATTATCGAGCCATTTACGCTCTTCGGGTAAAAAGCCGGAAACATTTTTAAGGCGAACCGGGTCGTGAATATCAATAGCTTCGTGGCAAATGTTATAATCCCCGCAAATGACCAGGTTTGGATAGTCCTGTTTTAAGGTATTAATATACTCCTGAAAATCATCCATAAACTGGAATTTATGTTCCAGGCGCTTAATATTGGTGCCCGAAGGCAAATACAAGCTCATTACCGAAACCCCTTCAAAATCTACCCGCAGGTTACGACCTTCAAAATCCATATACTCTATGCCGGTACCGTATTCCACATTTTTAGGCTTAATTTTGCTAAGCACGGCCACCCCGCTATAGCCTTTCTTTTGCGCAGGATACCAGTAATGATAAGGGAAGCCTGCTTCCTCAAAAACCTCTAGGTCTAATTGCTCGGGCTGGGCTTTAATTTCCTGCAGGCAAACCACATCGGGATTGGCCTGTTGCACCCAATCTAAAAAACCTTTGCGAATTGCCGCTCTTATTCCGTTTACGTTATAAGAAATAATCTTCATGAAAACTCTAATTTTCCCAAAAATAGGGCTATTCCATTTAATTACAAATCCGTGATAGTACTTTCCTTAAGATTTGATTTTATGCGTATAGCCTGCTGAAAATGTCGCTCTTCATGGATTAATAAAATTTGAAATGCGGTTTCCAATCGGTAAACAATATGTTTATTGGCCGGAGAAGAAATTATAGTTTTTTGGGCAAGTAAAACCTCTGATTTTTCAATATAATCTTTTAATTCTTCCTGAACTTTACTGAATTCATCCAAAATTGTTTCTGAAAATGTTTTGTTTTCCGGCTGCCATTTCGGAAAAGTTTTCGTCTTTTTTGTATTTTCAGGTTGCACCGATTTTAAAATGGTTTTTCCGAAGAAATTTACTAAAAACCCCAGACGCCCGGTAAGTGGAAGTTTATAATTCCCCTGCTGAAGTTCCCTGAACAGGGGAAAATAAGATTCGTTTACCAAAACGAGATGTTCTAAAACCTGCCCTATGCTCCAGGATTTTTTATCGGAACAAAAGTTAAGTGCAGCCTCATTAAGATTACCAAACTCACGATTGAATTTTATACTGAGTTCTTCTATTTGATCTATATACTCCTGGGTTTTCACAACTATTTATTTTACTCTATAATCAAGATTAAATGCTCCGGTCCGAAGCATGTCTTGCAAATCTAAATATATTTATCTTTAAATGCCTCGGGAGTTTGTTTTGAGGTAGTTTATTTTACTATAAAACGCTTCACTTTCCCAACATCCCGCGTACCTATACGCAACAAGTAAACCCCACGGGCCGCAAGGCTCATATTCAAATCGTAAACATAGGCATTGCCATCATTCTCAACCTGGTTTTCAAGTATTTTCTGACCCAACATATTATGAACGCTAAGGCGTAAGGTTTCATCAAATTCGGTTTCTAAAATAATCCTGAATTGTTTATTTTCTTCAGTAAGCACAAGCAATTCAGCTTCATTCAGGATAAAATCTTCCAAATCCAATGTGCTGTCGGTTACGTTTACTGAATAATCGTGTGTAGTGCCGTAATCCATCGGTTCACAAGCCTCGGTAATATCTCCTTCAAAACTGGTATCTCCCGCCTGTATGCGCAATATATGCTGCCCCAAAGGCGCATTGGCCGGTAAACTAAATTCGTATTCGTGCCAGGTATTGGCGGTAGGGATTACTTCGCTGGAAAGTAAACGTTCATCATCATCAAAAACGCCATTATCATCAAGGTCTATCCACATTGAAAATTGTTCATCATTTTCATTGGCAAAATAAGATTGTAGCCTAAGCACAAAACTGCTTTGCGAACGATCTAAATTTGTCGTAGTGCTTATAAAATCGGCATAACCGTTTCCACAGGGAATACGTTCGTTTAGTACATTTTCAAGTTCAAAAAACGAAATCCCGTCACCAATACTGCAATCACTATTTCCAGGAATACAATTCAGGTTGGCCACGGTTTTTTCTTCGCCGTCATTTTCAGGAAAGAAATCACCTTCCATATTAGTTCTGGACCTAATTCTATAACTGCCCGTAGCCGAAAGATTAGTAATTTGCGAAAAAGTATAAACCGCCTGTCCCCCTACCGGAATTTCTTGGGAATACACCTCTTCTACCGGCGAATTATTCCCTATTTGATACGATACCGGAATATTGCTTTGAGCTTCGCCCCCCAGGTTTTCAATGCTTACTGTAATTTCTTCTGAAGCAGTAAAACCCTGCCCCGTATTTGGGGCATCAATTGAAGTTACCCCAACATCTACCGGCGGAAGATTTCGTACTATTTCAGTAAGGGTATTATTTTCAGGATCTTCATCATTTCCAAGATGAGTAGTTACTTCAAATTCGTAATCTTTCCCTACTTCAGAAAGATCTGCTCTTTCTTCAAAAGTGAATTCTGCGGCAGCGGTCCCCGGTAATTCTTCTTCAAAAGTTTGAGTAATGGTTTCCCCGTTATTTACCCGGTAACTCACTTCAAAACCCGACTGCGAATCACGCCCGAAATTCCTAATTCGTACCCGAACTTCCTCATTCTCATCAAGTGCAGCATCTTGCGGCGATTCTAAGGCTACAACACCTAAGTCATTATCAAAGTTGGGGGCAATTTTAAAAACCCCGACGTGGTTTTTACGTTCAACTCCTTCAAAAATTTCTCCGTTATGCCAAAATGTTAATCCATCAGCGGCATCAACACTCATATGCGCGTAATCCCCGTAACGGGAGTTGGGGTTTGGACTTAAGCCCTCAATAATGCTTTGTTCTTCCAGGCTCATTTTTCCTAAAGGATCTCCGGTGTAACGGCCGGTATAACGCAGGGAAGGATATACCGTTCGCAACGGACTATCGTTTAAAACCGTATATCCCAAACCAATATTTCCGTCACGATCTATAGCTATACTACCGCTAAACCGGTCGCTGCCATCGGGAGCATAAGTCCCCTCCTGGTATACCTGCCAGGGCGCACCATCTTGTGTTTGGCGTAATTCATACCAACGCACTGCAGCATGTTCAGCAGCAGTTGGATCAACATCTACCACAAAATTCATCACCACAGCATTATGACTGCCAAATCGCCGATACTGTGTCATATACATCATAGCACCCTGTAAAGCATCTACATCGGGAGCCCCATCAGGTTGGGCTAAATTTGAAAAAGACCCTCCATCAAAAGTGCTATTAAATGCCGAAACTCCATCATCGGAATCCAGTTCCTGGGATTCGGAAATACTTGAATTTTCAGGATTATTCCAATCTACATTTACCAGCCAAAGTTTTAAATGATCTTCATTAATCCCAGCCCAGGAATCATCTTGTAAATAAATAACAGGTGCATTGCCAGCAATTGGAAGTTGCGGACCGGTAACACTAAAACCTGCCGGACTGTAAAATCCGTTGGTCCTGATTCCCGGAAGCGGAAAAGAAACAATTTGCGCGTTTTCACCCGCCAACATAGCATCACGCTCCAGAGCATAAATCACCTGACTTTCAGAAGCAGAGCCTGAATTTTTATTGGTAGTAATATAATAAGCATCGCTCCAAACCGAAATTTTGGGATAATCGGGTAAAACTTCATTGGTGGTAAAACGGTACGTATACCAGCCATCGGTTACAGGATTAGGCCCCTGGGAAATGGCTATCAAAAAACTTTCAGGGGTCTCGCTAAACTGACTAATAATGTATCGATTGGCCGGTTCGTCATAAACAACAATAGGATCACCCAGGGTTTCATTGGTAAATTCCCCACCAATACTGGCCAGGGAAGCCGGTTGGGAAATTTGGTTTCCTTCTTTATCAAAAATAGAAAAACCAGAATTCCAGGCATTTAAATAATGATTAGGCCCGGCTACGCCGGTGGGATCGGTAGGCGTGGATTGTGAGGAAACGGCTTCAAATGAGAACTCCGGAGCCTTTGAAGCTATTTTACCCATTTTAGTTTGCACGCTAACATCCTTTACGGCAGGCAAACCTTTTCCCGGTACTATTTTATTAATCCCCCGGTTTCTCGGGTTATAAATTTTAAATTCCCTGGAAGGAGGAACAAGTTTTCGCTTTGAAATAGAAGAAGATGGCACAACCTGTGCTGAATCTATATATACGGGACCGGCAGTTTCCCATTGCTGCCCTACCGCCCCCGACTGGAAAATTAAGTATAATATTAAGAATAAATATCGCCCCATTCAGAACTCCAAAATTGAAATATTTTTTAAAAATAATCAATATAGGTTTACCCACACCAAAAAGGGGACGTTTAAAAAATTGATTAAACGCCCCCTTTTTATATAAATACAAAGAAATACTATTTTTTAAGCCAATTTTTAAAATCTACCTCTTCCCGAATAAGCTTTGCCAATTCTGATATTTTTACCCGTTTTTGTTCCATGGTATCACGATAACGAAGGGTTACGCTTTTATCTTCCAGAGAATCATGGTCTACGGTAATACAAAGGGGTGTCCCCACAGCATCCTGACGACGATATCGACGGCCAATAGCATCTTTTTCATCATACTGCACGCTAAAGTCCCATTTTAACTCCTCTACAATTTCCTGGGCAAGTTCTGGTAATCCATCTTTTTTCACAAGCGGCAATACTGCAGCCTTTGTAGGCGCTAACACTGCCGGAAGTTTCAATACTGTACGAGTATTTCCCCCTTCTAATTCCTCTTCTTTTAAAGAGGCCGAAAAAACTGCCAAAAACATCCGGTCTAATCCAATGGAGGTTTCAATTACATAAGGTACGTAATTCTCCTTTAACTCAGGATCGTAAAAACGTAGTTTTTTCCCAGAATGTTCTTCGTGGGCCTTCAGGTCAAAATCGGTTCGGGAGTGAATTCCCTCTAATTCTTTAAACCCAAAGGGGAAATCAAATTCTATATCGGTTGCCGCATTAGCATAATGCGCCAATTTTTCGTGGTCATGAAATCGATAATTTTCTTTGCCCAAACCTAAAGAATCATGCCATTTTTGGCGAGTTTCTTTCCAGTGTTCAAACCAGGTTAGCTCCTCACCCGGGCGAACAAAAAACTGCATCTCCATCTGTTCAAATTCCCGTTGGCGGAAAATAAATTGCCGCGCCACAATTTCATTCCTAAACGCTTTTCCTATTTGTGCAATTCCAAAAGGAATTTTCATGCGCCCGGTTTTCTGCACATTCGAAAAGTTTACAAAAATTCCCTGTGCGGTTTCAGGCCTCAAATATAAATCGGAAGCAGACTCTGCTGAAGCTCCTAACTTGGTTCCAAACATCAAATTGAATTGCTTTACATTGGTCCAGTTTTTAGAGCCGGTTTCAGGACAAGCAATTTCCAGTTCTTCAATTTGCGCTTTTACATCGGCCAGGTTTTCATCGGTAAGTGCTTTGGCCAGCCGTTCGAGGATTTCCTTTTCCTCTTTTTTGTATCGAATTACCCGCGGGTTGGTCGTAACAAATTCCGCTTCATCAAATTTATCTCCAAAGCGCTTTTTGGCTTTTACAATTTCTTTTTGTGCTTTTTGATTGATTTTTTCAGCATAATCTTCAATCAGCACATCGGCGCGATAACGCTTTTTAGAATCTTTATTATCTATTAAAGGATCGTTAAACGCATCAACGTGGCCGGAGGCCTTCCAGGTGGTGGGATGCATTAAAATTGCGGCATCAAGCCCCACAATGTTTTGATGTAATTGCACCATGCTTTTCCACCAGTATTCTTTGATATTTTTCTTGAGTTCAGCACCATTTTGACCGTAATCATAAACAGCGCTAAGCCCGTCGTAAATTTCACTTGAAGCGAAGATATACCCATACTCCTTAGCATGGGAAATCACATTTTTAAAGGAATCGTCTTTTTTTGCCATACCGCAAAAATAAAAAAACCGCCCCGATAACAATCAAGACGGTGTTTAAATTTGTGTATATCGGTTTATATTTTTATATAAAGGATGGTTTATTTTGCAAGTTGTTATCGCAAATCAAAAGAACCGGTACCTAAAAGCACTTCTTCGGCATAAACATATACTTTGTAATTGCCTTCTATTAACTTATTTTCATCGGTATTGGCAAGTAGACACACATCAAGTTCGTTATTTTCGTAATACACTTTAGAGCTGGCACTATACACCATGGCACCACCTTCGTGTTCTACCACAATTTTATCGCCTACCAATTCATTATCAGGATTATATACCTGCACATACATATTTCGTTCTCCAGGACCGGCAAGATCGTTGGCAGAAATGGTAAAGCAAGTACGAATTTGATCTATCCTACGGGTACGGTCGTTTTCAACCAGTTTTCCGCTATTGCGCACAATAACCCCCTCACCGCTAAGTCCGGTAATTTTAAGTTGAGCCGCGCGATCTACTTGATTTGAGAGGCTGGTATTGGTTTCTTTTAATGAATCAGAAACCCGTGTACGTTCTTCCAAAGCTATACTGGTACTGTCTAAAGCATTAGTTATACGTTGGTTTTGTGCACTGAGGCTATCCACAATTCTGAATAATTTTTCCCGTTCTACCTTTAAATTGGCAATTTCGCGTTGTAAGCGTGTATTTAAGACATAGGTAGCTTCATAATCTTCAACCGAATCTAACAAACGTTCAATCCGATCACGGGCATTCACCAAATCCTGATCCAGAACTTCATTATTTTCTATAGCCTCATCGTATTTTATAATCAGGTCGTTCAATTCATCTTCTATTACCGTCTTTTCCTTTTGAAGGATTTCCTGGTTTTCCTTTTCTTCATTGTAAAACTTTATTGTATAAATACCCAAAGCTACCAATGCTATCGCCAGGATCCCGGTTAAGACTTTTAAAGCCGTATTATTCTTTTTCTCACTCATCATAATAGTTTATGAATTACTTTGTAAATTTAGGATTTTGCCTACTGAACCCGTAAGCTGTTAACAAATGTTTCACGATTTACTTGATCTATTCTACCCAAAAATTTGCAATTGTTGTAGCCGCGAACTTTCAGGTAAAGAAAAAATAATTTGTACAACCTGTTTGCATAAACTTCCGTTAACTGACTTTCACCTTAATAACGAAAATGCAGTAAAAAAAGTATTTAGCGGTAGATTGGATATAGAAAATGCCGCCGCCTTCTTATATTTCAGAAAAAAAGGAATGGTTCAAGAGCTCATTCATAACCTAAAATACCGCGGTCACCGTGAAATTGGGCAATATCTGGGAAACCGGTACGGCGAATTACTTGCCGGTTCTTCACAATTTAATTTTATAGAAACCGTAATCCCGGTTCCGCTTCACCCTAAAAAATTAAAATTCCGCGGATTTAACCAGGTGGAGGGTTTTGGTAAAGCGATTGCAAAAAACTCGAAATTAAGTATGAAGATAAGTTTTGGTAAAAAAATCAACCACCCAAAGTCAAACTCTTAAAAAACGCTTGGCCCGTTAGGGGCAGATTGAAGAGACTTTTATGATAGAAAATGAACAAAAAGTGAAAAATAAACACCTTTTGTTAGTAGATGATCTCATTACTACGGGCGCCACCCTGGAAGCCTGTGCGCATAAATTGCAAAAGATAAATGGCGTTAAAATTAGTATGGCTACTATGGCAATTACTATTTGAGGCTTGCTTTAAAAGCTAAAATAATCGTTTCTTTGTCAAAAGATTTGCGCATTTCTATGCTTAAACGAATTCCGAATATAATTTTAGTGCTAATTCTTCTCTTCACTTTGGTACAATGTGCCAAAAAAGGGATGCCCGAAGGTGGCCCCAAAGATGAAGAACCTCCAAAATTTTTAAGGGCTACGCCTGAAAATTATTCTATCAATTTCAATAAAGAAGAAATTAGGATTTTTTTTAATGAATATTTAAAATTGGAAAACCCGCAGCAGCAGATTCTCATTTCACCACCTATGGAAACCAAGCCTAGCATTCTACCTATGGGAAGTTCGCGAAAAGATATTTTAATTGAAATTCTTGATACGCTTCAGGAAAATACCACCTACACCATCAATTTTGGAAAAAGTATTGTAGACAACAATGAAGGGAACGAATTGCCCTATTTTAAATACGTATTTTCTACCGGCGATTATTTGGATTCACTTTCAGTATACGGTAAAATTCGTGATGCCTATTTAAAAGAGCCCGAAGAAATTGTTTCTATCTTTTTATATGAAAAAGACACCGCATTTTCCGATTCTGCAGTATATAAAAAAACACCGCGATATGTTACCTATTCCAAAGACAGTGTTCATACTTTTGAATTGGAAAATTTAAAGGAAGGCACTTATCAAATGGTGGCCGTACAAGACGACAATGCTAATTATAATTTCAACCCAAAATCAGAAAAAATTGGTTTTGTAGAAGATTTTATTGAAGTAAAGCCGGGAGATTCCCTATATCATGAAATTTCAATGTTTAAAGAAAAACTGAAATTTGAACCTGAACCACGCCCCAAACTTTTAAAAGGAAACCAGATTTTAATTGGTTATGAAGGGACTACTGATTTTGACAGTATTCAAATTAATTTGCTAAATCCGCCTTCTAATGATATTAAAACCCGCATAACAAAAGATCTTGAAACCGATACCCTGTATTTATGGTACAATCAAATGGAAGAGACCGACAGCCTGGCCTTTGAAGTAGTAAGCCCAAAGCGTCGGGATACTTTAGATACCGAAATCACTAATATAGAACGGGATTCGTTAAGTATTTCTACCGAGCCCGGCAGCAGTATTGAGTTTGAGCAAGATTTTATTTTCCGCGGAAAAACACCCTTAACAGTACATAACGACGATCTGATAAGTATTCGCGACGCCGATTCTGCTATGGTAGATTTTAATACCGAGTTCCGGCCATTGCAAAATGAAGTAATCCTGCATTTTGAAAAAAAAGAGGCCAATTCTTATAATATTCAGGCTTTACCGGGCGCTTTTACCGATTTGTTTGGCGAGACCAACGACACCATCGCCAAAACCGTAAAAACCAATCCGTATTCCGATTACGGAAACTTGATATTAACCTTTCAGAATGTGAACCGCTTTCCTATAATTGTCCAAATAACCGACCCTGAGGGCAAAGTTATTTCAGAACAAATTTCAGAGAATAAAACTCGCTTTAATTTTCAATATTTAAAACCCGGAAAATATCTTGTTCGAGTGATTTATGATGATAATGAAAATCACAAATGGGATACAGGAAATCATCTTGAAAAACGCCAACCCGAAGAAGTTCGTTATTATCAAGATACGCTAGAGGTTCGCTCAAATTGGGATATCAACGAACCTATTCGGTTAGATTAAACTCATCCCGATCCTGTAGAAATTTTAGCTTTTCACGATTTTCCTTAATATGGGATTTTTCAAGCAAAACTTCAGTTACAAAAGGTGCTTCCCGATTTTCGCCGGTTAGGTTTTTCCCAAGTACATCGTAGATTGCAGTATGCCCGTTATATTCATAACCATCGCCATCTTTTCCGGTACGGTTTACGCCAATGCAATAACTCATATTTTCGATGGCGCGGGCTTTTAAAAGTGTATCCCAGGCGGCAACGCGTTTTGCCGGCCAATTTGCCACATAAATTAAAAGATCGTACTCTTCAGTATTCCTGGAAAAAACCGGAAAACGAAGATCATAACATATTAACGGACAAACCTTCCACCCTTTATATTCAATAATTAAGCGATCTTTTCCCGCCGTGTAAGTTTTATCTTCTTTTGCTAGGGTAAAGGTGTGGCGTTTATCATAACTCTTATAACTGCCATCAGGAAAAACAAAAAACAGGCGGTTATAGTAATTGTTATTTTCAGTAATAATAAGGCTTCCGGTTAGCGCCGCATCTTTAAGTTTTGCCATTTCCCGCATCCATTGCAGACTTAAGCCGTCGTTTTTTTCTGCTAATTCTTCGGCATTCATACTAAACCCTGTCGTGAACATTTCCGGCAGAATAATCAAATCGATATCTTCTGAAAGCGCTTTGATTTCTTTTGAAAACATACTACGGTTGGTCTGCGGGTCTTCCCATTTCAGGTCTACCTGAAGTAAAGCGGTTTTTAAAGTCTGTTGCATAACTAATTTTTATTTCATCAATCCAGCACTTCATACAAGGGCTGCCCTATGACATCATTTTTAAATCTCTGTTATCAAGTAAAATTATAAATTTATAAGCGTTTGTTACTAAATCCCTGTTAAACAATTGCAGAAAAAATACCGATTAAATAGCTTTAATCTGAAAATAATCAATTTATGGATACTGAAAAAATTCTTCGTGACGATGCTTATGTTTCCAATTCAGCCCGCGGATTAATCTCCGGGGTTTTAGGCGGCCTTGCAGGAATAGCCGTTAAAAGTCTGGTTGAACGTTTTCTGCCGGTACGAAAAGTAGAAGAACGTTCGGCTCAAATTAAAATTCTTGACGATATTTCAACCAGGTTTACCGGCGGCCCCATAAGTGTAGAAAATGAAGCCATTGCCGAACAATTGGTAAATTTTCCGGTAGGTGCCAGTATTGGCGCAGCCTATGGATATGGAAAAAAAGATAAGGATGAATTAAATTTAACGGATGGCGTGATTTTGGGCAGCAGCACCTGGTTTTCTACCCACGAAACTTCCCTGTCTTTGTTGGGTTTAGAGAAAAAACCAACCGATATTCCACTTAAAACACAGGCCAACGAGCTTTTTGCCCATGTGTTATTTGGCGTAACGACCGAATTGGTGCGAAGCTATGCAAACGAACGACTTAAAAAGCGAAAATTCAATACTCATAATAAGTTACATTAACTTGGTTTTAGCTTGTATTAAAAATACCTATTCCGGTTTTTCCAGAGGAGAGTATCAATGAACTGCTATAAATCCATACGCGCCATACCTTCTTCTGATTCTCAAAACTTCCATAAAAAATTGCAGGTAGCTTAAGTAGAAAAATAAGCTACTATAATGCAAAAAAACTTTATTTTAGCGCTTTTTTAAATCAGAATCGTTGGGCTTATCCCTATATTTGTAGTATTAAACTGTTTGAAACATGGCATTTTTAGATCTATTTGAATCAGGAGAACATCTTAGAAATTTGGGACACTTCGCCTCTATTGTAAATTTAGCCGCGATAGATGGCGATATTAATGAAAAGGAAGAAATCCTGTTAAAGCGTTTTGCTCGAAAACTGGATATCAACGAAGATGAATATCAAAAAATAATGAAAAACCCAAAGGCTTATCCTCTAAGTTCCTATAGTAGTGTTGAACGACGGCTGGAGCGCCTGCATGATTTGTTTAAAATTATTTTTGCAGATAGCAGTATAGATGCTGAAGAAGAAGAACTTGTTAAACGCTATGCTATCGGACTCGGTTTTTCAAGCCAGGCTTCTCAAGCCATTATCCGCCGATCAATTCAAATTTTTAGTGGACAATTAAGTTTTGAAGATTATCGGTACTTATTGGAGAAAGAAGATTAAATTAGAAGTTAGCGATAAGAAAAAAGAAGATTCTCTTCAACTTTGATTTTGAAATTTTCGCAAATTCCATAATGTTATACTTTTTCGTTTTGTGAATACCTTTTTGTTATTTTAGATAAAATCGGCAATAGAATAAGATTCCGGGTTAAGTCCGAAATAACAAGTATTTTCAAGCATAACCAATTACTCTTTATCCCTGTATTTTTCCATAAATTCTTCTGCCTTTTCTACCATATTTTTACTTCCGCAGAAAAACGGCGCTCGCTCGTGTAACTCTTCAGGCTCAATATCCATTATGCGTTTATAGCCGTCACTAGCCTTTCCCCCGGCTTGTTCCACGATAAAAGCCATAGGGTTACACTCATATAAAAGCCGCAATTTCCCCTTATGGGCTTTAGAGCTTTTTGGGTACATAAAAATGCCACCTTTAATCATATTCCGGTGTATATCTGAAACCATAGAGCCTATATACCGTGAAGTATAAGGCCGGTCACCTTCTTCCTCCTGACAATATTTAATATATTTTTTCACCCCTTGTGGAAAATGTACATAATTCCCTTCGTTTATCGAATAAATTCTGCCGTCTTCCGGAAATCTCATATCGGGATGGGAAAGGTACCACGAGCCCAGGGCGGGATTTAAGGTAAAACCGTTTACACCACTACCGGTAGTGTAAACCAACATTGTTGAAGTTCCATAAATTATATACCCGGCGGCCACCTGTTTATTTCCGGGCTGTAAAAAATCTTCTTTAGTAACCGGTGTTCCAATTTCACTTACACGTCGATAAATTGAAAAAATGGTCCCTACTGAAACATTTACATCAATATTTGAGCTGCCATCCAACGGATCCATCAATACCACGTATTTATTGCGGTTATCTTTCTTTTTTCCAGGAATAATGATAAAATCATCGTTTTCTTCCGAAGCAATCCCACAAACAATTTCACGATTTATCAGGGTTTGAATAAATTTTTCATTGGCATAAACATCTAATTTTTGCTGGTCTTCACCCTGTACGTTTGTTTCACCATAATTCCCAACAATATCTACAAGTCCGGCTTTATTTACTTCGTGGTTTACCACTTTTGCTCCCAGGCGAATTGAACGTATTAACCTGGAAAGTTCTCCGGAAGAATAAGGAAAGGCTTCCTGATTTTCTATAATAAATTCGCCTAAAGTCTGATTTTTCTTAACCATTATATATCAATAGTGTTGTTTGAGTCAAAATTATTTAATTTTATTTTACCACTATAACGATTTCGTGAAAAATATTTAAAAAATAGAAAATACTAAATATCTTTCCTTTAATTTTTTTTATCGTTAATGTTTAGGCCTATTTTTTATTATCTCAACATTTTAATAATTCATTGTTCCGATTATCGGTTATTAGTAATAATATACAATTAGATTCCCGATCATAAATAAATCGGGGCAAGCTCTGAATCAAGAGGGTAATGATATGGTTGTGACTTATAACGGACATTCAAATTCATTGTTTATTTTTGCATGTAAAAAAAATTTTAAATGGAATTTAACATAAGAAAAAGTACCCCGCAAGACATGCCAGCCGTATTAGAATTAATTCAGGAACTGGCTACTTTTGAAAAAGAGCCCGATGCAGTAATTATTGCTGCAGAAGACTTAAAACGTGACGGATTTGGTGAAAACCCTGCCTTCATTTGTTTTGTAGCCGAAGTAGATGGGGAAATCCAGGGTATGGCACTTTGTTATTTTCGATATTCTACCTGGAAAGGAAAAACCATACATCTGGAAGATTTGGTAATTCGGGAAGATATGCGGCAACAAGGTCTCGGAAAAGCATTGTATACAAGAGTAATTGAATTTGCCAAAGAACAAGGTGTAAAACGTACCGAATGGGTGGTTTTAGACTGGAATAAGCCCGCCCGCGATTTTTATAGTCGTAGTGGTGCTACGGTATTTGAAGACTGGTGTACCGTACAAATGGATGAAACAGCTATGGAGCGTTTTCTTAAAAATTCACAGTAAATTAAGTCTTAAGCGCAATCGGAATGCTTAATTTTGAAGACAAATTTTGTGATAAATCTGTAATTATTTTTATTTAAACAGACTTTCAGAAACATTTAATTATGGGAAAAGAATATAACATCCGGGAAGCCAAAAGAGAGGATATGCCGGCAGTTTTGGAACTTATAAAAGAACTTGCCGAATATGAAAATGCATCTGATGAAGTAGAAATACACGTAGACGATTTAGAAAAAGAAGGATTTGACGAGAAAAATTTTAAATGTTTCGTGGCCGATGTAGACGGAGGAATTGAAGGAATGGCACTGGTTTATTTTCGATTTTCAACCTGGAAGGGACGCACCGTTCACCTTGAAGATTTAATTGTAAGAGAGCGTATGCGTGGTAGTGGCCTGGGTGGTGCTTTGTATAATCAGGTTGTGCAATATGGACACGAAAACGGAGTTCGACGGGTAGAATGGGTAGTTTCAGAAGGTAATAAAAACGCCATTGAATTCTATGAAAATACCGGTGCCGAAATCAAAAAAAACTGGTATACCGTACATATGGATGAGCACGGAATAAAGAAAAATATCAACAAGTACGACTAATTTTAAACTGCTGCAACTAAGTTCGCAAAGTACAGCTAAAGATATATTTTAATGAAGGTTTATAAATTTGGCGGCGCTTCGGTAAAAGATGCAGCATCCGTTAAGAATGTTTTAAATATCCTTAAACATACAAGCCAAAAAGATTTGCTCATCGTTTTTTCGGCCATTGGCAAAACCACTGATTCACTGGAATTGGTGATCAAGCAATATCTTGATAACCAATCAATAAAAGAGCTTCTGGAGCCAATTCAAAATACCCATATTAATTTTGCTTCAGCATTATTTAACGATATAAAACACCCCGTTTTTAAAAAAATAAATGCCTACTGTGAAGAACTGGAAAATTTTATGGTATACAATAAATCCAATCGCTATGATTTTGTATATGACCAAATTGTATGTTACGGAGAAATTCTTTCTTCGGTAATCTTAAGCGATTTTCTTAATCAAAATGGCTTTATAAATACTTGGATAGACGCTCGCGAAATTATAAAAACCGATAGCACTTACAGGGAGGCTCAGGTAAATTGGGAAGAAACCCAGGAAAGGGTTCTGCAAAAAACAAATCGGCATTCGGTAAATGTTACCCAGGGATTTATCGGTTCTGACACCAATAATTTCACCACCACATTGGGGCGTGAAGGAAGCGATTATACGGCTGGAATTTTTGCTTATTGTTTAAATGCTGAAAGCCTTAGCATCTGGAAAGATGTGCCAGGCGTTTTAAATGCCGATCCCAGGGAGTTTGAAAATCCACAATTACTTAACCAGGTTTCTTATGAAGAAGCAGTAGAACTTGCTTTCTACGGAGCTTCAGTTATTCATCCCAAAACCCTTCAACCCCTGCAACGCAAGGAAATCCCCTTGTATGTACGTTCTTTTATTCACCCCAAAGATAAAGGTACCGCAGTTTGTCGCGGGGAGCGCATAAGCCCAGTTACACCTTGTTTTATAGTCAAAAAAGACCTGGTTTTGATTTCGATTTCTTCACTTGATTTTTCATTTATGGTTGAAGAAAATATCAGTGAGATTTTCAGGCTTTTTCATATTTACCAGATGAAAGTAGATTTAATACAAAACTCAGCAATAAGTTTTTCAGTATGTGTTGACAACCGGTTTAAACAATTAGATAAACTTATTCAGCATTTAAAAGCACAATATCGGGTAAAGTATAATACCAATGTTTCACTATACACCATTCGCCATTTTAATGAAGAAGCGATAAGCCGTATTACCAATAACCGCGAAATTTTGTTACGCCAAACCACCCGGGATACCGTGCAAATGGTCACTCGAAACAGCTAAAAGGCTGTTAATTTCTTGTTATTCCGAATAGGCTTTTAGGCAGGCTTTTATTTCATTCTTATCTTTCGGAATCAACTCAAAAAAACGAAGAAACAATTATGGAAAGGATATTAATTGCAGGTGCAACAGGGCATACAGGAAAAAGGGTTATTGAAATCCTGAATAATACTGAAAACTTTAAACCCATAGCCATGATTCGGGATGAATCACAAAAGCAGGTTTTTGATGATATGGAGGTAGAAAGTGTATTGGTTGATCTTGAGGGGAATGTGGAACCGGCATTTAATAAAATTGACCGGTTGATTTTTACCGCCGGCTCAGGAAGTAAAACCGGTGCTGATAAAACTACAGCCGTAGATGAAAAAGGTGCCATTAAAATGGTAGATGCCGCCAAGAAGTTCAAGACAAAAAAGTTTATTATGCTTAGCGCCATGGGAACGGAAAACCCTGAAGAAGCCGGCGATCTTGAACATTATTTAAAAGCGAAAAAAGTTGCCGACGATTATTTAATCGACAGCGGAATTCCATATACCATAGTCCGTCCCGGGGCATTAACCGACGATCTTGGACTGGCCAAAGTTCAACTGGCTCCCAAATTAAATAAACACGGGGAAATTTCCAGGGATGATGTTGCTTTTCTCTTGGTAATGTGCCTGGCAGATCCACTTGCTAAAAATATGGCCTTTGAAGCACTTGAAGGGGAAGAATCTATAAAATCTGCATTGATAGAGTTAAGTCAGAACAATTAAAACAATGTTGATCTCTGAATGCAGTCAAAAAGCCAATATATCTCGACTGCGCTCGATTTGACATTTATATGAGTTGCTGGTTATAGACACCAAAAAAACCTGAAGTAAAATTATTGCTTCAGGCTTTTTTTATAACTTATCCGGAGTTAAAGTTTATTTTCCACAAACTCACCGCACCAGTTTTTAATCGTATTACGCGCTTCGCGAAAGGCATTTTCAATTTCCTCGGGACTACCTGCTACTTTTGAAGGATCTTCAAAGTTTTGATGTAGGCGCTCAGCATTTTTTGAAGGAATATAAGGACAGTTTTCATAAGCGTGGGCACAAACCGTGATAATGAAATCGAAATCAATATCGCTATACT
Organism: Salegentibacter sp.; assembly: GCA_017795085.1. Lineage (GTDB taxonomy): Bacteria > Bacteroidota > Bacteroidia > Flavobacteriales > Flavobacteriaceae > Salegentibacter. Next base: position 4,398,095 of record CP051246.1, on the reverse strand, counting down.
CATCAACGTTATTGCTGGTATGTGCTGAAATATCAATTCCATCTTCCTGCATGGTTTTTACCGCTTTCGGGTTTAAGCCGTGCGTTTCAATGCCTGCACTGTAAATTTGAGCTTTTTCACCGGCAAATTTTTTCAAATAGCCGTGGGCCATCTGACTTCTACAGGAATTACCTGTACATAATACTAAAATATTTTTCATCCTTTTATTTTTAGCAACATCCGCTTCCCGGAGCGCAACTTCCACTTTGTGCAACTTCCGGCTCCTGAACACCGCAGGTTTCCTTTGCCTTACAATCGGTTGGGTTTGCTGTTAGTTTAATTAATAAGTTTCCGTTTTTTACTAAAAAACCATTTACCGAAAGTTGGGCAGTATGAAATTGTCCATTTCCATATTCAAATTTCACCTCAGCGTCCCCATTATAAGCTTTCATCTGGCCTACTTTTTCAAGAATGGAAAGCGCTTTGGAAATTTTCATAAATTCGGTTTTTCCTATTTCTTCAGGACTTTCCCATAATTGAATAATAGTTTCATTCCAGGCATCAAGGCCGGCACCACAATCTACAGAATCGATTTTTAAATGTTTTACCTCGGTAATATGGTAATTGGCACCAACCAACATATTTGGTGCATATTCAAAAAGCAATGGCTTTTCACTGTGTTGCTGTAATAAATCAAATAATTCTGAAGTTTTCATAATTCAACTATTTATATATCGCAATATTACGATTAATATGAAAAATAGAAAAAGAATATCTCTTAAAAATTTCAACTTAAATTAGAAAAATATATATCACTAATATCAAGAACGTTTATAAAACACTGATTTACAATGACTTTAAACCAAAGTAGTCATTGCTTTAAATTTCTTTTTATGATTGTCCGTTTGAATACCTATGCTTAGTTTTTGTCACCTAGCGCGGTCGAAAGGTTAAACAAAAACGTCTCGACTCTGCTCGAAGTGACAATTTTAGTTCAAATTTTCTTTTTTAGGTGCTTTACCAGACAAGCATTTTTCTTTTTATCTATTGATAAGTACATAAAAAAAACTCACAGCTTCAAAAAACTATGAGTTTATATCATTCCAAATGAATATGCGCTATTATACCAGTAATTGAGTTCAGTTTTGATGATAACCCAAACTATATCGACAAGGGTTTTTACAGGTTTCGAGAATACTAGAAACGGTTTTTTAATGCTTTCCGGCTAAAAAACTTACTAAAACCGACGTAATATGTAATTACCGGAGCAAAACCGCTTAATCATATCTCTCTAAAAAACAGAAATTACTTGCCCTCTCCTTTCCCGAATTTATCTATTATTTTAGTAGCAATAACACTGGCAAGACGCTCGTGCGATTCTTTAGTCCATCCGGCCACGTGCGGACTTAAAATTACATTTGGTAAAAACATCATCTCCTGCATAGCCGGCGGAATTTTGTTTTCAATACTCAACGCCACATTCTTTTTATTTGAAAAAAGGCTTTCAAACGAATCTTTTTCATATTCCAACACATCAAGGCCGGCACCTAAAATCCTGCCATCTTTTAATGCATCCACCAAATCTTTGGTCACTACGCTTTTCCCGCGAGCGGTATTGATAAACCAAAAGGGCTTATTGAATTTCCCGATAAAATCTTCATTTATCATTTGAAATGTTTCCGGGGTTAAAGGAGTATGAAGGCTTACCACATCAACTTTTTCAGCAAACGCTTCAAAAGAAACCTGGCGTGCATTTTTATCGCCTACATTTTCTTTAATATCGTAACAAAGTACTTCTACCTCAAAACCGCGTAATTTTTTGGCAAAAGCTTTTGCCATATTTCCGTATCCAATAAGACCCACGGTTTTTCCGTCTAATTCAAGGCCCCGGTTTTCTTCACGTTGCCAAAGCCCGTCTCTTACTTCTCTATCGGCTTTGTTAAGCTTGTTAAACAAGGAAAGCAACATTCCCAGCGAATGCTCCCCTACCGCATTTCTATTACCTTCGGGAGCAGAAAACAAGGTGATGCCGTTTTCTTCGGCATATTCTACATCTATGCTTTCAAGGCCAGCACCTACTCTACCAATAAATTTTAGATTGGGTGCGGCATCAATAAATTCTTTATCAATAGTATAACGACTTCTGATTATAATCCCGTCGTACAAATGTTGGTTGGCCAGGGTTTCTTCCCGGCTTTGGGTATAGCCTTCAATATTATGATGGCCTGCCGCTTCCAATTCTTTCATTAAAGTTGGATGATTGGTATCGGCGTGTAAAATGATCATTTTTTAATTATTTAGCTTGATTTCAGTTAATGCAAAATTAGTTATCCCAACTTTGCAACCTACAAAGGTAAATAATGATGTTCTTTTTAAGAAAAATAAGCTGTTATTTAAAATCCGAGAATCATTTTTGAAATAAAAAAAAACAGAAAAATTCCACAGATATCATTACTGGTGGTAATAAACGGACCGGTGGCGATAGCAGGATCAACACCTTGCTTATCCAAAATTATAGGGACAAAGGTTCCTACCAGGGCTGCAAAAATAATCACAGTTAAAAGTGAAATAGAAATTGCCAAACTAACGGCCTGATCCTGCCCCACTACTAATCCGAAAATCACTATTAGTAAGCCCAGCGCAATGCCATTTATTAAACTTAAGCTAAGTTCTTTCATCAACCGATTAAATAAACTACCCCTTAAATTATTATTGGCCAGCCCCTGAACAATAATTGCACTGGACTGTACTCCAACATTTCCAGCCATGGCGGCAATTAGCGGGGTAAAAAAGAAAAGAACAGGAAATCTGGATAGGGCTTCTTCAAAACCCTGCATGATGTACACACTTCCCAAGCCACCAAAGAGGCCGAGTATCAACCACGGCAAACGAGCTCGGGTTAAACGCCAAATACTATCATCGGCTTCAACGCTTTCAGAAATACCTGAAGCCATTTGGTAATCTTTTTCGGCTTCTTCCCGAATAAAATCTACAATATCATCAATAGTTACCCGGCCTACCAGCCTACCCATTTCATCAACAACAGGAATAGCTTCAAGGTCATATTTTTGCATTATGCGTGCCACTTCTTCCCCGTCGGTATGTACGTTAACATAATCTACCTGCGGAATATACACATCGCTAATATTGGCGTGGCTTGGAGCAGTAAGCAAATCTTTAAGGGAAAGCCGGCCTTTGAGTTTATTTTTATCGTCAACAACATAAATGGAATGCACCCGGGTTACATTTTCAGCCTGTTGGCGCATCTCGGTCATACATCCGGTAACACTCCAGTTTTCGTTGACTTTCACCAGCTCTTTTGCCATTAACCCCCCGGCAGAATTTTCGTCATAACGAAGCAACTCCACAATATTATCGGCATGTTCTTCATCAGATAATTCTGCAATTACCGTTTGCTGACGTTCCAGCGAAAGTTCGGAAATGATATCGGCTGCATCATCGGTATCCATCTCCTCAAGTTCTTCGGCAATTTCTTTGGAAGAAAGCGTATCAAGAATGCGTTCCCGAACGTTCACTTCCAGCTCCATAAGGGCTTCAGCTGTTTTTTGACTATCGAGGAGTTTTACTATATAGGTTGCTTCCTCAAGGCTAAGTTCGGTTAAAATTTCAGCAATATCAGCGTGGTGCACATCCTCAAGATGCAAGAGAAGCTCCTCATTACTTTGTTGCTCAATGAGAAGTTTAATTTTTTCTATTAACTCACTACTGATTTGAAACTGCATAGGGCTGAATTTTTTGGGTCAATTCAATAAACTCCTGGTATCCCAATTGTTCGGGACGCTTGCCAAATATAGTATCTTCCCTTAAATTTTCGGGTAAATTGAAGCTTTTTAAACTATTTCTTAAAGTTTTACGACGCTGATTAAAGGCTGTTTTTACAATTCTGAAAAAAAGTTTTTCATCGCAATTTAATTTCAGGGTGTTTTTTCTTTTAAGTCGTAAAACCCCGCTCTCTACTTTGGGTGGCGGGTCAAAAACCGAAGGCGGCACGGTAAATAAGTATTCGGTTTCATAAAAAGCCTGCACCAAAACCGATAAAATTCCATAGGTTTTAGTCCCCGGGCTTTCACAAATACGCTTTGCCACTTCCTTTTGGAACATCCCGCTGAATTCAGGAATTTGCATTCTTAAATCCAACATTTTAAATACAATTTGTGTAGAGATATTATAGGGAAAATTACCTGTAATAGCGAATTCTTCTTTTCCAAAAATCTCAGATAAATTATACTTCAAAAAATCCTGCTGATGAATTCTGCCTGATAATTTCGGGTAGTTTTCTTCCAGATAAGCTACACTTTCGACATCGATTTCTATAACATGTGTTTCAACATTTTCCTGAAGTAAATATTTAGTAAGCACGCCCATTCCCGGCCCGATTTCCAATACTTTTTCATAACCGGAAAAACTTAAGGTTTTTGCAATCTTCCTTGCCGTATTTTCATCCTTAAGAAAATGCTGCCCCAAATGTTTTTTCGCCCTAACGGAAGTCCCCTTGCCCCCATGGGGGGATTTATTATTTTTGTATTTTTTCATTAAAAATTTAGATTAGGGGATTTAACCAAATCGGGTTTTATTAATCGTGATGGAGTTCTTCAACTACTTCCATTTCAGTTCGAAAGGCTACAAATTTCCCTTCAAAAGCCTTGCTTTTCTTGCGTAGTGCAGGTGCGAAATCTCGGTAATACTCCTCGAGTAATTGTTTGTTTTTTACCCTGTACTGTACCGAATAAGTTATTCCTCCCATTTCTTCCTGCACCATGACCCTTGTCATCAGGGCTTTTGTAAACTTACCGGTACTTAACATATCTGGAATATGTTCAGATTTCATCCAGTTCAGCCACTGAGGGTGAACGCTTTCTTCTACATTAATTGTAACGTTATAAATATACATAAGACAAGTTATTCCATATTATCCCCGCGTAATAAACGATATTTTTTACGGGCTTCAACAAAGTAAATGCTATCGGCAAAGTTAAAGATTATTTGCTCGTAATAATCCATTGCTTTTTCTTCATTTTCCAATTGATTGGCATAGAGTTCCGCGAGGTAAAAATTGGCATTATCAGCCAGGATATCATCATTAAATTTATCTATAATTTGTAGGTAATTCACTTCTGCCTGCTCAAAATTTCCCAATAATTCATAAAGCTGTGCCTGCTTTAACAAAACCTCATCTTCAATTTCTTCTCCGGAATATTTATTTTTAATTTCTTCCAATAAGATAACGGCTTCTTTATCTTTCTCCTGAAAAGCTAGTAAATCAGCTTTAGCATATAATTTTAGTGCAGTTTGAGTAGTATCTTCAATAGAATTATCTTCTATGAGCAAGCTAAGCTCCATCGCATCGTTGGCAATTAACTGTGAAGTTGAAGATTTAAGAACATCTAATTGCTTTTTGGCCCATTTAAAATCGCCTTTGTAATAACTGGTTTTTGCCACTTTAAAGCGAGCTTCCTGAGACATTGCATTATTCTTAACCAGGTTTTGAATTTGCGTATAATAAATAAGCGCCTGATTAAACTTTTCCTCAAGCACCAACACATCGGCCAGAAGCATTTTTGTACGGGCAATATCCCGATCGGTTTTTGCTTTTTCTGAAAGTTCTTTTAATTGTGAAATTGCTCGTTGGCGTTCCCCCATCCTAAAAGCCAGAAATTCAGCAAAATCAAGCTGAAGTTGCAAAGTTTTTAAATCTCGACCAAATTCTGACAAAAGGGCCTCATACTCTGAAACAATTTCGGAAGAATCTTCTTCCCGAGCATTTTCAGCATCAATATTCAACAGGAAACGTTTTCCATTAAGCACTATATTTTCTGAAGGGGCTTCTTCTATAACATAGGCCACAATTTCTCTGGCTGCTGTATTATCTCCAGTGTTACTGGCAAGTGCTGCTAGGTTTAAAAGCTTTTGGATATTACCTTCCCCGCGACGATAAATGGCTTTTTCTTGCGCAAATGCTTTATCTAATTCCTCCTGCTGAATAAAAAGCCAACTCAGCATTTCATTATATAAAATGCGTGGATTCTGTTGCAATCTTTTTAAAAGAAGTTTCCTAAGCATCTGATTGGCTTCATTATTGCCATCTTCAGTAATATACCGGCCAAACTCTCGATTTGCAACCCCAAAAAAATCAGGATTTTTATCAATCAGACCTAAATAACTTTCAAACATTTTTTCCAGGTTGCCCTGTTCCCCATAAATACGAGCAAGTTGCAGGTTATAATTTCTATCGTTTTGCAGCTCCATTCCTTTTTCATAGGCCTGAGCTGCTTCATCCAATAAATTATATTTTTGAAAGACACGACCAAGAATTCCGGCGTAATTTGGCCGCCCTTCAATGGCGGCAAGGGCTTCCCTGTAAAATTCCCGGGCCCGCCCATCTTTATCCTGAAGTGCAAAATTATGACCGATTTCTATTAACAAGCTAGGCCTGTTTGCCGTATTATCAAGTTTTTTCCTTAGTAATTCTTCAGCTTTATCAAACTCTTCCAATTGCTGGTGAGATGAAACCCTTCCCAGAAAAATGTTCATATTTCCCGGGTTTTCTTCAGCGAGGTTTTCGTAAGTTTTCAGAGCCTTTTCATATTCACCCTGATCAAAAAAATTCCTGGCCAATTGTTCTGATTGTCCAAAACCTGTGGTTAAAACCCCCAGGAAAATACCGATAAAAAGCAAAATACGCATCTTGTAAAGATAAGCATTTGCCCGCTGCCTTAAAATGAATTTAAGGCTCTAAACAAATCTATTAGCTAATGGAATCGAAACCGGTGTAAGGCCTTAGAACTTCAGGAATTTCAATACCATTTTCAGTTTGGTAGTTTTCCAAGATTCCGGCTAACACACGTGGTAAGGCCAACGCGCTCCCGTTTAGGGTGTGTACCAATTCCTTTTTGCCTTCTTTATTTTTATAACGAAGTTTCAACCGGTTAGCCTGGAAAGTTTCAAAATTAGATACAGAGCTAATTTCCAACCAACGGTTTTGTGCGGTAGAAAAGACTTCAAAATCGTAGGTTAATGCTGAAGTAAACCCAAGATCACCGCCACATAAACGCAGAATACGATAAGGCAATTTTAAATCGCGAAGCAATTCTTTTACATGCTCCACCATTTTATCCAAAGCCTCATAAGAATTTTCAGATTTTTCAATTCTTACCAGCTCGACTTTATCAAATTGATGCAGGCGATTTAACCCACGAACGTGAGCGCCATAAGAACCTGCTTCCCTTCTAAAACAAGGAGTATATGCCGTACAGCTAATCGGGAAATCTTTCTCAGTCATTAAATTATCCCGAAACATATTGGTGATAGGCACTTCAGCAGTAGGAATCATATATAAATCGTCTGTTTCCATATGGTACATTTGCCCTTCTTTATCGGGCAATTGTCCGGTACCAAACCCTGAGGCTTCATTAATCATAAGCGGGACCTGAAATTCAGTATAACCAGCCTTAGTGGCCTTATCGAGAAAATAGGTAATTAATGCCCGTTGCAATCGGGCACCTTTTCCTTTATATACTGGAAAACCGGCCCCGGTTACTTTATTACCCAGCTCAAAATCAATGATATCATATTTTTTAGCCAGTTCCCAATGCGGTAGGGCTTTTTCGTTCAATTTCGGAACTTCCCCTTCCGCAAAAACCTCTTCGTTATCATCTTCTGAAACACCAGCCGGCACAGTTTCGTGTGGCACGTTGGGAATAGTATAAAGCAAGTCTTGCAAGTCTTCCGCAACGGTATTTAATTTATCAGTCAGCGTTTTAGATTCCTGTTTTAAATTGGCGGTTTTTTCCTTAACAAGGTTTGCTTTTTGCTGCTCACCGTTTTTAAAAAGCTTTCCTATTTCTTTTGAAAGTCGGTTAGATTCAGCCAGGGTTTTGTCTAATTGGGTTTGAGTATTTCGACGCTCTTCGTCTAAGAAAAGTACTTTTTCAAAGATACTTTTAGCTTCAAAATTGCGTTTTGCAAGTGCTTTGACGTATGCTTCTTTATGCTCCCTAATAAGATTGACTTGTAACATAGCTTAAATTCTACCGGTTTAAGCCGCAAATGTAACAAAAGCCGTTAAAATTTTCAGTCTAAATCTGAAGCTAAAATCCAGTCTTTATGTTTAAAGTGTGTCCATTTTTCTGCTGCCAAATCAATTTTAGGGTTTATAAGTTGCTTTCTGGGCCTTCCATTCACTCTTACCTCTGCATTTACAAATACCTGTACATCTTTTCCTTCTTTTGCATATTCCTTTTGAAGGCGCTGGGCAAATTGCCAAATCATATCGGGCTTTGAATTTATGGCTCGCAATTGTTTTCTAGAAAGATAATTTGCCTTTTTCACGTAAATAGTATCGGTAGTTCCTTTTTCAACCACTTTAAAAGTACTACGCCCTGATTTAGAACGCAGCATCATGCGCCAACTCAGCCGATGTCCTTCTTCAGTCCAAAGTACATTATCCTTAAAAAACCAATGTCGAAGCGGCAGAGCTAACTGAATTACAAACCAAACCGCCAGAATCCCGATTAGCGCTTTGTTATATGCAGGCACAATCACTTCACCTGCATCGTAATAAGGCTTTCTTCGGAATAAAAACCATTGATTGATCTTCTCTGAAGAGAAAAAAAATAAGCAAAAAGCCAATGACAAATAGGGAAAAATACCAATATGAAAAATAAAGCTATTGAAAAGATGAAAAAAAACTGCGGCAAAAAAAGCCACCCATCTTGTTCGTTTCCAAAGTAAAGCCGGAATAATCAACAAATCAAACAACAAACCAAAATAAGCAATAGCATAGCGAATCCACTCTTGCTGAAGGAATTCCCCTACTAACCAGTAATCTTTTTTCCCTCTCATTAAAATAGCAGCAAAGGTACCATCCAGCCAATCAGGATACATTTTTGCAACAGACGCATAGGTAAATACCAACCACAATTGACCTACAATTACCAGCCAAACCCAACGAGGCATACTTATGCTTCGTATTTTTTTATTTCGCCAGGCATCTATAGAAAGCCAGCGGTGCGCCGGTAAAAACGTAAAAATAATGCACAACAACATCAATAAATAATAGTGATTGTTGTAAGATGATTTTTGCATTAAATATACGCCCGTCCACATCAAACCGTACATAAACATGCTAAAGCGGTACTTAAACCCGAGCATTACAAAAACACCAAAAAGCCCCAATATTCCGTAATACCAATACATTCCTGCACCTGGTAACGGTTGCAGGAAATCAAAACCTATAAAATTAAAAGTGAATTGAGGCTCGATTAACGTACGCCTAATCCAACCGGTAAAAATTGCACCCCAGGCTTCAATGGTGATAAGCAAGCCAAAAATCACCCTGAAAACTACCAGAGCCGAATTATCAACCTGCTTAAAAAGCCATTTATTGAGCATAATTTTCCTTTATGTACTGTCGTGAAAAAGCTTCATCCTGCTTCATTGCAAGCTTTAGTGCCTCAATAGAATCGAATTTTTTCTCATCCCGGATTCTAACAAGCATTTCAATTTGAAGTTTTTTTCCGTAGAGGTCTTTATCCAGGTTAAAGAAAAAGGTTTCAATAGTGCGTTCTTCGCCCCCCACGGTAGGATTGGTCCCTATACTCATCATTCCAAAAAAATAGTGGGCATCAATTTTAGCTCGCACCACATAAACCCCATTTTTAGGAATAAGTTTATATTCTTCGGTAATTTCAAGATTAGCGGTAGGGTATTTAAATTCTTTTCCAAGGCCACGCCCCTTTACCACCACCCCGGTTAGTGTAAATGTATTCTGAAGATAATTATTTGCACGTTCCACCTGTCCCTCCAAAAGTGCCTTTCTAATTTTGGTAGAACTCACTGCTACTTCATCTACTTCTTCTTTTGAGATCTCTTCAACTTCAAATCCGTATTGCTCGCCAAAAGCTTTTAAATGGCTTATATCAGCGGTACGATTACGCCCAAACCGGTGATCGTATCCTATAATTATTCGTTTTGCCTTAAGTTTGTTTACCAGGATTTCCTTAACAAACTCCCGGGCAGTAAGTCTTGAAAATTGTCGGGTAAACGGGTGAATCACCAAATGATCTACGCCCGATTCTAAAAGGAATTGCTTGCGTTCTTCTATGGTGTTTATCAGTTTGATATCACTTTCCTGTTGAAGCACCATTCGCGGGTGCGGGAAAAAAGTAAGAATAACCGAGTCAAGATTTGCTGCTTCAGCAACATTTACAAGGCGTGAAATTATTTTTTGATGACCGGCATGAACACCATCAAAAGTACCAATAGTTACCGCCGTTTGCCGTTTACCTGTAAAAGCATTTGCTCCTTTGTGCTCTATCACTGCCTTTTTATTTGCCGTTAAACGTATTCATTGTATTGGAAACACCTGCCGTACCAAAAGATTTTATTAACTCAGCAGATTTCTCAAGGCGTTCAGGAAGTTCTTTCAATTCTTCCCCATCCCATTCTCCGAGCACATAATCTATTTGTTGCCCTTTGGAATACTCATTACTTATACCAAACCTAAACCTATTATATTTATTAGTTCCCAGGGTATTCTGAATATCTTTCAACCCGTTATGCCCCCCGTCACTACCTTTGGTCTTTAGGCGCAGGGTCCCAAAGGGTAAATTAAGGTCATCGGTAACAACGAGTAAATTTTCAAGCGGAACTTTCTCTTTTTGCAGCCAGTAATTCACTGCTTTTCCGCTTAAATTCATGTAGGTAGAAGGTTTTAGCAGAATAAACGTTCGTCCCTTAAATTTAAATTTTGCAAGATCTCCCAGCTTTTCAGTAGTAAAACTGATTTCTTCATTTTCAGCAAGGCGATCCAATATTTTAAATCCAATATTATGACGGGTATTTTCATATTTTGGGCCAATATTTCCCAGCCCGGCAATCAAAAATTTTTTCATGGGGTCTTCCTTATCTTCCCTTGAGTTTTTTTTGCTAAGAATTCTTCCGAAGAAAGAAAGCATAGTTTTGTTTTGGTAAAGATAAAACTATTAGAATTTCTTACAACGCAATTTCTACAGAAGCTGTAAAGAAATATAAAATCTCCGGGATTTAAATTGGATAAAAAAAAGCACCCCGGGATGGGGTGCTTTTTGATTTTTAAAGTTAAAAACCCTATTCTTCGGCGTTTTCTTCTTTAGTTTCAGTTGCTGGCACTTCACCTGCTGCCACGTCATCTTCATCTTCGTCTTCGTCATCAACTTCAACAAGATTACGAGAAGTTCTAACCTGACAAATAACCGTGTTATCCGGATGCTGAATTTTAAATTTCTCATCAGCTACCGCAGTAACATATAATTTCTGACCAATTTTAAGCTTGGTAACATTTGCCTCGATAAAGTCTGGCAAATCTCCCGGCAACCCACGTACTTTAAGTCGACGAAGGTTATAACGCAACACACCACCATTTTTCACCCCACGGGCCACACCCACGGTATGGATTGGGATTTCCATGGTAATAGGCTTGTCTTCATAAATCGGGTAGAAATCTACATGTAAAATTGCATCGGTAACCGGGTGGAATTGAATATCCTGCAAAATCGCATCAAATTTCTCACCATCATCAAATTCAAGCTTCACGGTATGCACGTCGGCAGTGTACACCAAGTCATTAAACAGAACTTCATCAGCTGAAAAATGTAATGGCTTGGCCTCCCCTCCGTATAGTACGCAAGGAACCTTTCCAGCATTACGTAGGGCTTTAGTTGACTTCTTGCCTACGCTTTCTCTTTTAGATCCTTTGATCGTAATTGATTTCATGTGTGAAAATTTTTAGGCTGCAAAAGTAAACTTTTTTGTTTTTATTAAAAACTTAAAAATGAATTATTTGCGAAATAAACCCAATTTCCCAAAATCCACTCTTTTACATAATAAATTTAGAACTAATAGATTGGTTTTCGTGTACTCTTTTCATTACATCTGAAAATAAATCGGCACAGCTCACTACGCGTATCTTTTTACTTTCTTTTTTAAGGGGAATAGAGTCGGTTACAATCAGTTCAAGTAATTTTGAATTTTCAATACGCTCATATGCTTCGCCTGAAAGCACAGGATGGGTACAAATCGCACGAACACTTTTAGCTCCGCGATCCATCATCACATCGGCGGCTTTGGTTAATGTACCCGCAGTATCAACCATATCGTCTACCAGCACCACATTTTTACCCTCTACATTTCCTATAAGTTCCATATGCGAAATTACATTGGCTTTAGCCCTTTGCTTATAACAAATTACCACATCGCTTTCAAGGGCTTTTGAGTATGCATAAGCACGTTTAGAGCCTCCCATATCGGGAGAAGCTACGGTGAGATTGTCTAAATTAAGGCTTCTTAAATAGGGCAAAAATACCGTAGAAGCATACAGATGGTCTACCGGTTTTTCAAAAAAGCCCTGAATTTGATCAGCGTGAAGATCCATTGTAATAATTCGCGTAGCACCTGCAGTTTCCAGGATACTGGCCACCATTTTGGCGGCGATTGGCACACGGGGTTTATCTTTCCGGTCCTGGCGCGCCCAGCCAAAATATGGCATAACCGCAGTAATATGACGTGCCGAAGCTCTTTTTGCAGCATCGAGCATTAACAACATCTCCATCAGGTGGTCAGCGCCGGGATGAGTGGAACCGATAATAAAAACGCGAGAACCCCGCACCGACTCTTCAAAAGAGGGTTGGAATTCACCATCGCTATAAGTAGAGGTAATTACATTACCGAGTTTGGTACCGTAAGAAGCAGCTATTTTTTCAGCAAGGACACGGCTTTGCGTACAATTAAAAATTTTTGCCTCAGGAATAATATTAGGCATAGGGTTGTGTTGTTTAGTGTTGTTAAGAAATTGTTGCCTTGCAAATTTAGAAATTTAATCGGTCTAAAATACGTATTCCCAACGCAGCTTTTAATAATTAGTTAACATACTTTTAAAAAACATCGGTTCAGGCTTTTATTTAAAGACATTTTAAACCAACAATCGGGACAAGCCCACAAGATATATTTTCTCGATTAAGACAAGTCTCCAGGTATTAAACCCACTAGTTAGGGATGAAGCCTTTATTTCTATCTTCTTACTCCCCTGAAAAATTTGTACCTTTTACTATGATTTTTTATTAAACCCCATACCCATGAAAAAAGTTCGGGACAAGCTGGATATTAAAAAATAGCCAAAACCAACCGGAATAAACAAAACCATCGGAAACAATGGTTTATAAAAAAATGTATAAATGAAAACAATGGTAGAACACGTAGAAATTGAATTCATTAAAGGCAATATTGCATATCAACCGGGAATAGAAGCAGTAGTAAATGCAGCCAATGCCCGGTTAACTACCGGAGGCGGGGTTGCCGGAGCCCTTCATGATGCAGCCGGGCCTGAACTTTATAAAGCTTGTAAACCTATGGCGCCCATAAACCCCGGGGAAGCGGTGATTTCCCCTGCGTTTAAATTACCCAATAAATACGTAATTCACTGTCTTGGGCCAGTATATGGGCAGGACAAACCCGAAGATAAATTACTTAAAAATTGTTATAAAAACAGCTTTCGGCTTATCGCTGAAAACCAGATTAAATCGGTAGTTCTTCCGGCCATCTCTACCGGAGCTTTTGGCTACCCTATTGTCGAAGCCACTCAAATTGCACTTTCTACTACTTTAGCTGAAATTTCATCTCAAAAACAATTGCAAAAAGTTAAATTTGTACTGTATAGCGAAGGCGACCTGAAGATTTATGAATCCCTTTTTAGGCAAATTTGCTCAAACAAATAATCATGCTCAATTACACCGCAACATATACTGATTTATACCAACTCTCCATGGCTCAGGTATATTTCAAACAGGGCCGAAAAAACCAAACTGCAGTTTTCGATTATTTTTTCAGAAAAAATCCTTTTGAAGGAGGGTATACCGTTTTTTCCGGGTTACAGGATTTACTTGCCGCCCTGGAAGACCTAAAATTTACCGAAGAAGAACTCGAATATCTCAAAACCCAGGATTTTGATGAAGATTTTCTTGCTTACCTGAAAGATTTCAGATTTAAAGGGAAAATTTACTCGGTTAAAGAAGGAGATGTGGTTTTTCCTACCCGCCCGGTATTACAGGTAGAAGCTGGCATTATTGAAGCCCAAATTATAGAAACCCTTTTGCTGAATATTCTCAACTTTCAAAGCCTTATAGCTACCAAAGCCAGCCGAATGCGGATGGTGGCCGGCGAACGCAGCCTACTTGATTTTGGTTTACGCCGGGCGCAAAGTACCGGTGGCTATTATGCAAGCCGTGCAGCAATAGTTGGAGGGTTTAACGGCACAAGTAATGTAATGGCCGGAAAAGATTTCGACATCCCGATTTCAGGCACCATGGCACATTCTTTTATTCAAAGTTACGATAATGAGCTTACCGCCTTTAGGGATTTTGCCCAGGGCCGCCCGAAAGATTGTGTGTTACTTGTTGATACTTATGACACCCTTAAAAGCGGTGTTCCCAATGCTATAAGCGTGGCAAAAGAAATGGAAGAAAAAAGAGAAAAACTTCTAGCTATTCGTTTAGACAGTGGTGATTTGGCTTACCTGGCCAGGGAAAGCCGGAAACTTTTAGATAAAGCCGGCCTGGAATACGTGAAAATTGCTGCTTCCAATCAACTAGATGAGCATGTTATTAAAAGTTTACTGGAACAGGGCGCGCCTATTGATGTTTTTGGGGTGGGCACCAACCTGGTAATCGGTAAAGCTGATGCTGCACTAGACGGGGTATACAAACTCAGTTTTTTTAATGAAAATCCGCGAATTAAAATTTCAGAAAGTATAATTAAGATTACCCTGCCCCATAAAAAACAAGTTTATCGGGTTAAAGATACTAATGGCCATGCCATAGGTGCCGATGTGGTTTCCCTTCGAGATGAAGAGAAACCAGAGCATATGTTTCATCCCTTCGAACCTTTTAAATCGATGGAAATTTCTGAATTTAAACTGGAGCCACTGCTAAAACCTGTAATGGAAAATGGGAAAAGTTTAATCCAGAAGCGCAGCTTAACTGAAATAGCAAAATTCAGCAAAAAACGCCTCGCTGAAATGTCTTCAGAGTACAAACGTTTTAACAATCCGCACATCTATAAAGTGGGAATTTCAAAAAACCTGAAAGAAGAACGCGACCGTTTAATTTCGGCTTTTAAAAAATAAACAAGCTCATATATTATCAAGAAAAATATAAATAGATAAAATCAATGAAAACACTGATTATCATCGATATGCAGAATGATTTTTGTCCCGGTGGCGCATTAGCTGTTCCCGACGGAGATAAAATTGTTACCTTAATCAACAAACTTCAGGAAAAATTTGATTTGGTTATTGCCACTCAGGACTGGCATCCGGCGGGACATGCCAGTTTTGCCAGTAGCCATTCAGGAAAAAAACCTTTTGAGAGTATTGATTTAAACGGAATTAATCAGGTATTATGGCCAGACCATTGCGTACAAAATTCTTCCGGGGCCGAGTTTCACAGCGATTTAAAGATGGCAAAAATAGAAGCTATTTTTAGAAAAGGCACCCACCCTGATATTGACAGCTATAGTGGTTTTTATGATAATGCCCATCAAAGAGCTACCGGCCTTAGTGGTTATTTAAAAGAAAAGGGAGCTACAGAACTCTATTTTTGTGGTTTGGCAGCTGAATATTGTGTTTTCTTTTCAGTAAAAGATGCTTTAGATGAAGGTTTTAACACGATTTTGATTGAAGATGCTACCCGCCCCCTGGAAAAAGATGATTTTGAAGCGGCTAAAAAAGAAATTCGGCAAAAGGGCGGAAAAATTATAAACTCAGAAAAAATTTAAAGCGATTAATTGATATAATAAATATAGCCCACATTTACCCAAATGATAACATCATTATACATATTTTGGGGCTCCTTAATATCAAGACCTTCTATCCAGTCATTTCCGTAGAAATGAAATCGGGCTTCAAACATTAAATCGTGTTGCCATGCCAGACGATAACGGGTTCCAATCCCGCCTATTATAGAAAATGTAGTTCCTGGTCTAAATTAATGCCACCATTCCTAAATCAGGGTTATCTAAAGAGCCCAGATCTGAATATGCATCGGGTTTATAGGTTACAAAATGAGCACCTCCCATTAAAAAAGGAGAAAAATCGTATCCAAAATTGGTGAAATCCCTAATATGCAGCGGATGGAATTCCAACAGACTACCAATTTCAAACAAGCTGGTTTTACCATGCATGGCTTTTAATTGTCGGGCTCCCTCCCCGGTACCATTAGAAACAGGCCCGTAATGTTCTAAATTTGAATGTAAAAAAGTAAGCTCATTTCTTATTCTAAAATGATCAACAAAATAGGAATCGCAATCACATTTATTATAGGCAAAATGCAAGAGGCCTATACCAAAACCCGTATTTCTGATATTATTTTCCACATTCCCCCGCTCTCCATAATCCATAAGAAAACTAGCAGGACCGGCCATAATGCCAACTTCATGTGATAAACCAAGCTGGGCAGACACTTTTCCGCTTAACAGAATAAAAAGCAAATAAGTAAAAATGGTTTACTCGCACTCATACGGGCCGAAATTGAAGTCATAGCAAATATATAAAACTCCATTAAACTAATTAAAATGATAAAAGCTAAAAACAAGGACGTTAATATTATATCAAAAGATAAAAAATAACTCTCAATTTTTAAAGAACCCATATATTTGCAAGGGAAAACCCGTATATTTTTGTAAACCTTTAGTAACAACACCCATGGAACAAAAAATAAATGATTTCCTTGAATTAGTAAAACAAAGAAATCAAAACGAACCTGAATTTATTCAAGCAGTTCATGAAGTTGCAGAAACTATTATTCCTTTTATTGAAGAAAATGAAAAATATCAAAACCTTAAGCTTTTAGAGCGTATGGCCGAGCCCGAACGAGTAGTGATGTTTAGGGTACCCTGGTTAGACGATGAGGGGAATATCCAAATAAACCGAGGTTTCCGTATTCAAATGAATTCGGCGATAGGCCCCTATAAAGGTGGTTTACGATTTCACCCTTCGGTTAACCTCAGCATATTAAAATTCCTTGCTTTTGAACAAGTTTTTAAGAACAGCTTAACCACATTACCAATGGGGGGTGGAAAAGGCGGTTCCGATTTTGATCCCAAAGGAAAATCTGATAATGAGGTCATGCGCTTTTGCCAAAGTTTTATGACTGAACTTTCCCGACATATTGGGGCCGATGTTGATGTCCCTGCCGGGGATATTGGCGTGGGCGCCCGCGAAGTGGGCTATCTTTTTGGGCAATATAAGCGACTTCAAAATGAATTTACAGGAATTTTAACCGGAAAAGGAATATCTTTTGGTGGTTCGCTAATTCGTCCCGAAGCTACCGGTTATGGTAATGTGTATTTTACCCAAAACATGTTGCGCACCCGAAATGAAAAACTCGAAGAAAAAACTGTAGTAATTTCCGGTTCGGGAAATGTAGCACAATATTGTGCTGAAAAAACCATAGAATTTGGCGGAAAAGTAGTTACTATGTCTGATTCCGGAGGCTTTATTTATGACGAAGAAGGCATTGATGAAAACAAACTTCAGTTTATTATGACACTTAAAAACGAAAAAAGAGGTCGTATAAGTGAATACCTTGAAGAATATCCTTCCGCAAAATATTATGAAGGTGAAACTCCCTGGGGTATAAAATGTGAGGTTGCTTTTCCTTGTGCTACACAAAACGAATTACAAAAAGGAGATGCTCAAAAACTGGTAGGTAATGGTTGTATTTGTGTTGGTGAAGGCGCCAATATGCCGTGTACCGCCGGTGCCATTGAAGTTTTTCACCAAGCTAAAATCCTATTTTCTCCCGGCAAGGCCTCCAATGCAGGAGGAGTAGCTACTTCAGGTTTAGAGATGTCTCAAAACTCAATGCGTTACAGCTGGACTGCTGGTGAAGTTGATAAAAAACTACATGAAATCATGAATAATATTCACGATCGCTGTGTAGAATTTGGAAAGGATAAAGACGGTTATGTAGATTACGTAAAAGGTGCAAATATTGCCGGTTTCGTTAAAGTTGCCGATGCTATGATTGCCCAAGGCGTGGTTTAAAAGCCTGTTTGGCAAAATAACATAATAAGAACAAGAAAAGTCGCTGCTTTTACAGTGGCTTTTTTTATATCTTCGAAAGAAATTCCCATCCATGTTGATTACCACGAAGGCCCTGGTTATTAGTGCCCTTAAATATGGTGAAGCCGATTTAATCGTGAAAATGTATACCCTTAGTGACGGATTAAAATCCTACATGCTAAAAGGCGTTTTAAAATCTAAAAAAGGTAAATTCAGGGCTTCTATGTTTCAGGTATTAACTCCGCTGGAAATTGTAGCTAATCACCGTGATAAAGACACACTGGAGTATCTGAAAGATGCGCGGGTACTTTATAACTACCGCGAGCTCCATACCCAGGTGGTAAAATCGGCTTTACTGATGTTTTTAGCTGAAGTTTTACACCATGCCATTAAAGAAGAAGAACCCAATCCCGCACTTTTCAACTTTTTAGAAAAAAATTTTATAAATCTTGATCAAGCAGAAAAAATCGGGAATTTTCATCTTTGGTTTCTATTACAGCTTACGGCCTATCTTGGTTTTTATCCTGAAAAATCACAAAAAGAACTCCCTTATTTTAATCTACTTGAAGGGAATTTTGAGTTTAAGGAGACTGGAAATTACAGCGTAGGCGGCGAAAATATTACTATTTTAAAGAGATTTTTGGGCATACATTTTGATGAAATTGGAAGTATAAAACTCAATCAATCCAGCCGACAAAACTTTCTGAATATGCTTATCTTTTTTTATGAATTACATATCGAAGGTTTTAAAAAGCCAAAATCACTTTCGGTTTTTAACGAAATCTTCGGTTAATGCGTCAACTCTACCTTATTTTTTTCTTAGCACTTAGCATTCAGGCCTTAACTGCCCAGGAAATTGTAGTTCTCGATAAAAATTCAAACGAGCCTATAGTAAATGTTGCTATTTTTAATCCCGATAAATCCCGGGCTACAGCTACCAACATAGACGGAAAAGCCGATATCTCCAGGTTTAGGGCTGAAGAAGAGCTTATATTTAAGCATATGAGCCATAAAGAACTTCAAATAAGCAAACGGGATATTCTTGCCGGTAATAATAAGATTTTTCTTGAAGCTGAAGAAAACTTACTGGAGCAAGTGGTGCTTTCGGCAGGAAGATTTGAAATGCAGCCCGGAGAGATTCCGCAGAAAATAATAGGATTAACCCGGGATGAGGTTCAGTTAAATGCACCTCAAACTTCAGCAGATCTTTTAGAAAGCAGTGGGCAGGTTTTTGTACAAAAAAGCCAGTTAGGTGGTGGAAGCCCTATGATTAGAGGTTTTGCTACCAATCGTTTACTTATTACGGTTGATGGAGTACGGATGAATACCGCAATTTTCAGAAGCGGAAACCTTCAAAATATCATCTCTGTAGATCCGCTTGCGGTTGAAAAAACCGAAGTTATTCTTGGCCCCGGTTCGGTAGTTTACGGAAGCGATGCCGTGGGCGGAGTGATGAACTTTCATACCCTGAAACCTTCTTTTAAAAAAGGGAATAATAATTTTTCAGGGACTGCCTATTCACGATATGCCACCGCTAATAATGAAAAAACCATACATGGCGATGTAAATTACAGCACCGAAAAATGGGCTTTCGTTACCGGAATCACCTATTCTGATTTTGATGATTTACGAATGGGCGCTAACGGACCCGATGATTATTTAAGAGAAGAGTATATAGTTCGGGAAAACGGAAATGATGTAACAAAAAAAAATGAAGATTCCCGTTTACAAAAATTCACAGGATATAATCAGGTAAACTTATTACAAAAAATAAGGCATATACCCCACGACGACTGGGATTTAAGCCTGGGCTTAATCTATTCTGAGACTTCAGATTTCCCAAGGTACGACCGGCTTACCCAAAAAAGGGAGGGACAATTTCGTTCTGTAGAATGGTATTACGGACCACAAAAATGGTTTATGGGAAATTTCAAAATCAATAAAACCGGTCACGGTTCTTTGTACGATAAAGCGCAATTAACTGCGGCCTATCAGTTTTTTGAAGAAAGCCGAAATAATCGTGGTTTTGGGGAGACCCGGCTTTACAGCGGTACTGAAAATGTTGATGCCTATTCCTTAAATCTTGATTTTGAAAAAGATTTTAAAGAAAGTCAGTTTTTTTATGGCGGGGAATATGTATTTAATCTGGTGAATTCCACTGCTTCGGTACAGGATATTCTTTCAGAAGAGGTACAGTCCGATGCTACCCGCTATCCCGATGCTTCAACTTGGCAATCTTTAGCCGCTTATGCCAGTTATCAATGGAAAATTACTACCGATTTATCTTTTCAATCAGGGGTGCGTTATAATCATATTTTTTCAAAAGCCGATTTTATAAATTCGGGTTATGATTTTCCTTTTGAAAAAGCTAACCTTAACACAGGTGCACTTACAGGAAATGCTGGAATTAATTGGAAACAAAACCGGTTTTTCCGTTGGAAATTTAATCTTTCCACCGCATTTCGCGCTCCGAATATAGACGATATAGGAAAAGTTTTTGATTCTGAACCCGGAGCAGTAGTAGTGCCCAACCCAGATTTAAAGCCCGAGTATGCTTATAACGCCGAACTAGGTCTGGATTGGACGCCTTCCCAAAATTTACGCTTTTCGGCTACCGGATATTATTCGCTTTTAGAAGATGCTTTGGTCCGCAGGGATTTCAGTTTAAACGGGGAAACTGAAATTGAATACCAGGGAGAACCTAGCAGGGTTCAGGCTATACAAAATACGGCAAAAGCCCGAGTTTATGGACTGGAAGCAGGTGCTGAATATAATATTTCGGTTGCTTTACGCTTTAGTTCACATTTTAACTTTACTAAAGGCGAAGAAAATGATAATGGAAAAAAAAGTCCGTTACGACATGCCGCTCCGGTTTTTGGAAATGCACATTTAACCTGGCATAAAAACCGGATAAAACTAGATTTATTTACAGAATACAACGGTAAATTTGAGTACGAAGATTTAGCCGTTTCCGAACGTGGGAAACCTCATTTGTATGCTTTAGATAAAAACGGGAACCCGTATTCCCCTTCCTGGTACACATTAAACTTTACTGGCCAATATGAATTTAATAAGAATTGGCTGGCTACTATTGCATTGGAGAACATTAGTAACCAACGCTACCGCACCTATTCCTCAGGAATAGCAGCAGCCGGTAGGAATTTAATTTTGGCAGTACGGTATGGGTTTTAGAATTCTTTATACCCCAAAACAAAAAATTTCCCTGCCAGAATATTACCGACAGGGAAATTTAACCAAATTAAAAATCAACTAAATTAACTACTGCGAGTTTTCCCGCTTCTTTAATTTCTTTTGGCGCTCCTCAAGAGCGCTATATTTAGTTTCACTAATTCTTTATTTCTCAAAATGACTTAACTAATGGTGTCTACATTGTTACCCAGGTTACGGTAATTGATATTTTCCTGGGGGTCGGTTCCATTAAGGTACTCTTCAATATTTGTATATCCATCGCCATCAGCATCTTTAGCTCCATCACTTGGATCATTAGGATCAAGGCCATGCTTCTTTTCCCATTCATCAGGCATACCGTCACCATCTGAATCTACAGGCACCTGATTAGGATCGAAAGTTAAAGTTGGATAACCCCCAACCTCATCAACATTATTTATAATACCAGTTTCAGTTGTCGGTATCCCTGTACGTACAGTTTCTATAACACGCGTATCTACAGCATCACGTTTGGGTAAAGTTGCACCGGATTTTTCCAAAACAGCTTCGTAAGCGGTCTCGGCTGTTTGATGGGGTGCTACCGGCCAACCTACAAATGGTGTATTCACTCGGGCAAGTTCTTTAAGCTCATCTACATCAGGTGAATTCTCGTCAAGTCCACGTACACCCTTCCAATTGTCATTGGTTACCTCTTGATTATTGTGCATAATATTTCCGGCAATGTACCATTTTCCGGGACGGTCCGGAGCTTCTTCATACCAGCCGCCATCAGCCCAGGCACTACCCGGGGAATACATATGTCGTTTATCTATACGGGCCAATATAGAGCGCATATTATCATTGGTAGCAGGACCCGGTTTGTAATAATTATTAATAAGATTAACCATAGAAGTTTCATCTCCACCATCAGTAGTACGATGCTGCCAGTTAAAAACAACATTATAACGGTAATCAAAAGCACCAGACATTCCTATTGATGGGTTTCGAGCCGTGTTACTTGCGAAAAGGTTGTGATGGAATGTTGAAGGATTTCCTCCCCAGGTACCGCCAAAAGCATGTCCTTTGGCATCAAGGGCTTCACTTGAAATAGTCCATTGAATCGTAATATGCTCAGCAGGATCTTTGATACGGGTCGTACCATCTGCAGATGGTCTCATGTGGCGGTAAAGCGAAATATTTTCGTCCATACCCCAACTGGTAGAGCAATGATCTATTATAATATGGTGGTCTGGATTACCGCCTATATTATCATCACCCTGTCCTCCCGAAGCAACCCCACGGCGTACCCGAAGATGGCGAACAATTACATTATGTGTATTGATATTAAGAGTACCGGCAACGCAAATACCATCACCAGGAGCAGATTGACCTGCAATGGTTACATCGGGACTATCTATATTAAGATCTCCATCAATTTTGATAGTACCGGCTACACGAAATATCACTATACGGGGACCTTCTGTTTCTAAAGCTGCACGAAGGCTCCCAGGACCGCTATCATTAAGATTTGTAACCGCAATCACTTTGCCACCACGGCCACCACTTGTAAACATTCCACCTCCCCAGGCACCGGGAAAGGCGGGAATAACTTCTTCGGGCAAACGGGGAGGATGGGGAGGTTGCTTTCCGGCTTCATTAGCCTGACGTGCTTTAATTCTTTTTTGCCACTCATCACCGGCTTTTGCTAAATCATAACCGCGGTCTGAAAGGTAATTATTTATTTTCCCTTTGTATTTTCCGAACCACCAGTGTTTCTTATGAGAAGAACCAGCATCCATAGCTTTTTCTCTGGCTTCTTTTAAATTAGAAAGAATAAATTCTTTTTCCTCTTCAGATAAATTAGGAAGCATTTCCTGAAAAGCCTGGTAAGTCTTTGGCACAACACCGTAAGTCATCCCGTCTTTTACGGCTTCCACTTGTTCTTTAGCTAATTCTTTAGCTAGATTATCTAAATAAGATTCGTGCAGTTTTGCAACTTTTTTGTCTGCTTTTGTTCTTATTTTTTGAGCTTTTTTCTCATATTTCTCCGGGTATTTCTCTTTTGGAAATTTATCTCTTACGTCATCTACTTTCTCATCCCTGGTTTCATGAATTTTGCTCAGAGCCCTGTATTGCCCGGCAATCATATCCAGAACCCGTAATTGTTTATCTGGATTTTCAATATCCATATCATCTACGATATTCTGGGCTCGCTCATTGGTTACTTTTACATATTCAGGATCAAAATCTTCTTCCTGAGCAAATGCTATCGGTATGGCTAATGCACATACCAGTAAGCAAATTCCTTGTTTTATCTTTTTCATTATTTATTATTTTTTAAACTTATTTAAGCCATTTTTTAGTTCTGCCAAAGTATCTTCATTATTTTCAAGGTTTGTCCAATCTGTGGTTACCTTGGGATCAATTCCATTTATATACATCTCAATATTGGTGTAACCATCTCCATCTAAATCGCCTTTTGCATCGGAATAATCATTTGGGTTTAAGCCTACTGATCTCTCATATGCATCTGGCATCCCATCTTTATCGGTATCGGTATACTTTTCTCCGGTATATTCCGGATACCCCCCAACCTGTCTAATATCAGTAATTATACCCTCTTTATATGAATCGGGCGGTAATCGTCTGTGTTCAAACTGGTAAAAAGAATCCGGGTCGAGGCCTTTTTGGTAAATAGCCTCTCCGGTTTTTACAGTTTTAAGCACACGCTCATCAACTGCATCACGTATTGGTAGTGTTGCTCCCACGTTTTTTAAAACGTAATTATATGCATCCATTGTTTGCATAATGGTTAAATGTGGCATTGGCAGTGATTTATCAACTTTAATGGCCGGGAATAAATGTTTTGCTTCTTCATAGGTCATTAGCTCACCGTCTTTTCCTTCCATTTGTACTCCTCCATTCCAGTTATCTTTGGTAACTTCTGGAAAGCCTTCTACGATGTTTCCGTTAACATAAGCCCTACCGAATAAGAGTGTATCTAGGTCACTTAACCCTCCTTCTGGTTTTAAAATACGATGGGCAACGGGTCGATCTTTACGAGTTACCGGACCGGGTTGATAATAATTATTAACAATATTATATTTTGCTTTATAATCTCCACCATCAGTAGTTCTGTGACTCCAATTAAACACCACGTTATTGACAAAATTAAAAATACCATTCCATCCAATAGAAGGGTTTCTACCGGCATTACTCGCCCAAAGATTTCGCATAAAAGAACAGTTTTCACCACCTAAAGTACTTCCCAGGGAATGATTATAGGTATCTAAACCTTCTGAAAATATACTGTTTTGAATGGTAATATTTACTGTCCCTAATTTATCACGGTCATAATCGCCACCCGGGCTGTACATATGCCGATAGATTGACATATTTTCATCCAAGCCCCAACTTGCAGAGACGTGATCAATCATAATATTTCCAACGGGGTTTCCTCCAATAGCATCATCCCTTCTACCCACAAAGGTTTCCCCCCGACGAAAACGCATATGTCGAATCACCACATCATGAGTATCGACCCACATCGTTTCCCCAGCTACTACCACGCCATCACCGGGTGCTGTTTGCCCTGCAATGGTAATATATGGAGCACGTACTATAAGCGGTGTTTTTAATTTGATAATACCTGCCACATTAAACACAATGGTTCGTGCACCTCCTTGTTCACATGCCCAGCGTAATGAACCTGGACCACTATCATTTAAATTGGTTACCGTGTAAACTTCGCCTCCACGGCCACCATAAGTGTACATCCCGCCACCTTCTGCCCCCGGAAAAGCGGGAATCTCTGCCTGCGGTATATCAGTAGGACGATAAGCCCAGGGTACATAAGGTTTCCCTTCTTGCACCTCTTGCTTTACTACTTTAAAAGCCTCTTTCCAGACTTCATCTGAATGCCTAGCAGCTTCTTCTTTAATCTCCTTTTCTTTGGCTCTGTCCTCTTCTGTAAGATCAGGGTACTGGGCCTGTGCTGCACCAAAGACTCCCAGCAAGGCAAGTGTTAAGATTATTTTTTTCTTTTTCATCATTAAAAACATTTATAAATTCAAATTTTCGGAAATATCAAAGGAACTTATCTCAAAATGAGATAAGTTCCTTTGACTGGCTAATTCAAATCTTTATTAAAGTGGATCAAAAGATCAATAACCTTCATCAATTATAATTCTTGCACCAGGACCAATTTCCACATTATAGAATGTTACCTCCGTATCTCTTGTAAACTCTGATTGACAGGAATTAAAAGTTGCATCACCACATATTCTAATTTCAAAATTTTCCGATGGGAAATATCCACAATCGAATGTAATACTATTATATGTTCCTTCAGGAATATTTCCTAGACTCTGTGTATTATTATCCGTATCAAATTCAATTGATTCTCCTCCATTTATATAAATAGGCGGATTAAATTCAATAAACCAATCATTATAGTTACCACTATAGGGGAAAATAATGTCTACTTCTACATCATTAGGTAAAGAAGTTTCTCCACTAGCTGTTGATGTACCAGAAGCTAAGAAAGTAATGATTAATAACCCAAGCACAAATAATGTAGTTTTCTTAAAATGTTTCATAATAAAGCTGTTTAAAAGTTAAAAAAATATCGCATAGAGTCTTCTCCGTATGAAAAAGATTCCATACAAAGTAAAATTATTGAAGCGGATCAAAAGCCCCTCCCCAACCTTGGGTTTGTTCCAAATAAGTGGCTTCACTATACAAACTTTCATGTAAACCGAAAAAATAATATTCTTCAAACCAGGTAAAACTCCAATTTTCATCTTCCTCCAGGTCATCTCTAACAATAACTTTAAAATGGTTATCATATAGGTAGTCTACATATTCTTCATGGGTAGTAACACCTGATGGATAATCTTCCGGATTTGCATCCCTATCTATGATTCCAGGAGGCACTTCCTTATCATCAACCATTGTATATTGAAAAGGGTCTGCTCCAGCTGAATTAGTAATATATTCAGTTCCATCGCTGTTTAGTGCTACCGTATAATAACCTTTTCTTCTCATACCAGCAATAGGTGTCTGGTTTAATCTAGTGACAGTTCCAAATGTATCATCATAAAGTAACCAACGTCTTAAATCCCAAAAACGTTTATTCTCATAAGCAAACTCTACTTTTCTTTCATTAATACACATTGCAAAGTGTTCATCTCTAGTCATTACTGTAGAAAGCCCATAATCCTGACTTCCCTGTTCAATACCAGCTCTTTCCCTAATTTGCCTAACATAATCTTTAGCCTCATCCAATCGTTCAACCCCTACGGCAGCTTCCGCTAAATTTAACAATACTTCGGCATAACGAAATTCCAAATAACTTGTTGGCACATATCTAAATCCCCCTAACTCGCTTGTTTCATCACTAGTAAATTTTTTCAAGTATATTCCTGAGGCATTGGGATTATTTTGTGTTGACCTGTCTAATTCTCCTGCAGTTGATCCGCTCCAGGAATAAGTCCAATGTTTATAATCAGGATCCTCTTCGTAAGGCCACTCAGCACCACTATAAACAAATGAATGATAGAATCGTGGATCCCTGTCTTTATAGAAATCGGTAAGATCCCCACTAGCATCATACGGTGTCCCATCTTTCATAGGAAAAGCATCTACAATTTGTTTAGTAGGGGAATTTCCTCCTGATGCTCCTAAATCATTTGGGCGGGAATACCTTTCAGTGGCATTATTTCTAGAATAATCACCAAAAGCCTGATTGTCATTAAAATTATAAACAATAATAGCTTCCATATTGCTATTTGTTTCTCCATCAAAAAACATCTGTCTCCAATCCGGGTGAAGTCCTTTACCGGCAGCATCACAAGCTTCCTTTGCCTCTATACAAGCATCATAAGCACGTTGCCATCTTGCCGGATTATCATTTCTATTAAACTGTGGACTTGCCCAGGTTAATAACACACGCCCCTTAAAAGCACGTGCAGCCTCCTTTGTAATTCTACCATAATCTTCCTCGGTATAAGGTCTTCCTCGGTCCAAATACGTATATGATGAATCTAAATCTTTAGTAATTTGGTCAATCATTTCAGATGCTGAACTTCTTTGAACTTGAATATCACTTCCACCTCCTTCAACAATAATCGGATCCTGGGCTGTTAATACTAATGGCACACCGCCATACAATTTGGTTAACTCAAAATATTGCCATGCTCTCCAAAAGTACAATTGTCCCTTAACCTGATCTTTAAAATCTTCTTTAAGACCGGTAAAATTATCTACCTGATCAAAATACAAATTTATCTTTCGCAACCTGGTATAAGGATCATTGCGATAACTGGTTGTTGCTCGATCCCCTATAGTCCTTATGCAATGATCTTGTGTATTATCAACAGTAGCATACTCTGCATTTAAATCACTTTCCTCTGCAAATTCATCGGTTGCAAGGCTAAATTGATTATCACCACCATGGTCAGCAGCAGATCTGTCCCACTTCACCATGTTTTTGTTATGGTCCGGTAAAAATGTATTGTAAAGTTCATTTACATACTGATTGGATAACTCTTCATACTCGTATACCTCGTTGGTTACCGCACTCAAATCTCTTTTTTCTTCGATAAAATCTGTGCTACAACCTCCCATGACCATACTGATAAGGATTGTGAGCAAACTGGATATTTTTATATTATTTTTCATATTTATATTTTTAATATTTTTAACCTAATTAAAATCCTACCCTAAGCCCTAAAGAATATGTTCTTAAAGTAGGATATGCACCACCCGCTCCATAAGCTCCGTTCTCTGGTGCGGGTAAATCTACATCTCTAAATGGGTTATATATGGTAAACGGATTGATACCCACAAAATTTAATCCTACACTACTAAGGTTTAATTTTTCTGCAAATTCTTTAGGTGCATTGTAACTTAGATTAAGGTTACGTATCCTATAACTCATACTGTTCCCAACTTTCCAAAAACTAGAAGACCTATCATATAAATCTTCATGATATGGGTTTGGATATATACCCGTTGGGTTTAAGTTTGGGTCATAAATATTGCCCCAAAAAGCATTTCTATTTTCGTAATTATTATAGATTACATCCTCAGGCACCCTACTTCTGGCCGCACCGTCTATCTCATAATAATTATCCCATCCTACCTGCAATACAGTGTTTAAGCTAAAGTTTTTCCACCCTAAACGCAGCACAGCACTAAAGCCTTGAGGGCCTTTTCTTGCCTTACGTAAAACAACCTGGTCATCATCATTAATAATTCCATCAGTATCATCAAATGAACCGGTTTCATTATTCCAGTTCCCATTAACATCATTATAATATAGCATACCCGGTCTTAACTCATTTTCCGAAGGATCAAAATTTCCGGTTTCCATATCATAGCCCGTAACATAACCAAACATTTCAGCAATTTCATTATCAACTACCCATTGGTTAGCTTCCTCTTGTGTCCTAAACATGCCCTGATAGTCATAGCCCCATCTATCCATATCGGTAGCTTTATCACCCGGCTTTTGCTCCCATGGTCTTAGTACATTTAAATCTTCCGGGAAATTCCCTTTTATCATTTTACTGTTATACCAGTTGGTATTTATAGTAAAGCCATAGCTAAAATCTTCACCAATTTTATCATTCCATCCTATAGAGATTTCCGTACCCCAGGTATCTTGCTCACCGTAATTTTGTGCGGGCACCTGACCTCCCGTAGAAAAAGGAACTCCTCTTGTTAATCCTAATTGAATATCGGTTCCTATATTATAATAGGTTTCGGCATTTATTGATAGTTTATCATCTAAAAGTCTTGTTTCAATCCCAAAATTTGTTTTTGTTTCCTTAGACCACCTTACATCAAAGTTTGCAGCAGTCCCCATCCTAACGCCATCTGAGTTATTTGAATTCCAGCCAAAAACAGCCCCATCTCCTGGTCTGGCAGAAAAACGTTGCAGCCATTGCCACTGCTTAACATTATCTTTTCCCAGAAACCCTACAGATCCTCTGAATTTAAGAAAATCTATAGTATTTGATTTCCAGAAGGATTCTTTAGATATAATCCATCCACCGGATACTGAGTAGAAATCACCCCAATAATTTTGTGGTGCAAATTTTGCAGATGCAGAAGATCTATATAAAAAATCTGCAAAATATTTTGAATCATAAGAATAACTTAATCTTCCTAAATAGCTTAAATTTGCCGTTTCATCGGCCCAACTAAACGTATTACTCAAATCTCCAGTTGCCGTCCAAACCTGTCCATTAGAATAATCTTGAACCCCTTCTTTATTTATCCTATCCTTAAAAAAATAAGACTCCCCGCGCTCTAAATTTACCATAGCAGAAATACTATGCTTCCCTAAAGTAACATCATAAGAAAGACTTGCATTTAATTGCTCTGTAGTTCTAGTAACATTCTCTATAAACAACCGGTTACTTTCGCTTTCCTCTTCTGATCTATTAAGTGTATTTGTGCCCAAAGGACCTGTGCCACTCGGGTAATATACATACCTATCTGTATCATTGGGGCCATTATACTGGAATAAGGTAAAATCGTTTCCTATTTGAGTAGACCTGTCTTTAGATTCATTACGCGCATAACTAGCTTTAAGCTTTAGCCCTTCAATAAAAGGCACATCATATTCCGCATTCAGGTTTATACCCAGTCTGTTCCCATCGGTTTCTGCCAAATTATTCATTCGTTGTATCTCTGCGAAGTGATAAAATGATTCTTCCTCTTCTGCCCCTAAAATTTGAACTGGGTTGCCATTTATATAATTTGGTAAAAAAGGCACTTTATTTAAAAGTCGCCCATAGTCGGCATTTTCTGTATCTATTTTTGTAAAGCTATTTTTCCTTTTCGAAAAATTACCAGACACCTGAATTCCTGCTTTAAGGCCATTGACAATGTTCATATCTGCCGAAGACCTAAAGGTCCATCTATCAAAATCTTGTGTTCCTAAATTACCCTCTTGCGTATAATACGAAACTCCGGCAAAGTAGGTTGCATTATCACTACCTCCAGACACATTGAGATTGTGCCTTTGGGTCGCTGCAGGAGACCACTGATCTTCCAGGGGCGTATAATTTAAAGTCCTAAAATGATCCAGTTCATTTTCAGTAAAGAAATATTCACGTTCAGCATCCACTGCAGGCCGCTCTGCCCCATTAGGCCCATTCATTATATTAAAATACTGCCCATATTCGTATGCGTTCATAACGTCGGTACGGTAAGACTCATCTGCAATAGAATAGTTACCACTATAACTTAATTTTGCTGGTCCTTTTTTACCTCGTTTTGTGGTCACTAACACAACCCCTTGTGCCCCTCTGGCACCATAAATAGCAGCAGATGCATCTTTTAAGAACGAAATACTTTCAACTTCAGAGGCATCTAAGCTATTAAACAAAGTCGAATCGTTAAACCCTGTATCGGCATCCACCTGAAGCACTCCATCTATAACAAATAGTGGCTCATTAGTACCCCCATCCTTTGCAAAATTTTCTGGATTACGAATCTGGATTCTGGCACCGTCCCCTGGTCTTGAATCTCCACCGGTAAAATCAACCCCTAAGACACGCCCCACCAGAGCAGACCCTAAATTTCCTACAGGTAAATCCTCTATTTCATCCATGTTAACAGTAGCGACAGAACCTGTTATTTCTTCTCGCTTTTTTTCTCCATACCCCACAACAACCACATCATCCAGTTGATCATCATCATATGCCATGTTCACGTTCACAACATTGTTATCGGCATCCACCTCAATTTCCTGGGTTGTCATCCCTATAAAACTAAAGCTAAGAATATCTCCTTCAGCAGCTCTAATAGAATATTCCCCATCACCATTTGTAATAGTTCCATTACTGGTTCCCTTTTCAACAACGTTTACTCCCGGGAGCACTTCCCCCAATTCATCTGTAACTGTACCGGTAATTGTTCTAATGTCTGCCTCCTGGGCAAAACCCATCGTGAGTCCAAACAGTATAAAACAAAATACCGCACATTTCTCTGTAATTCTTTGTTTCATAATTTAAAGTTTAGTTTCTAACACATCAAACGTTTTCGTTTAACATGTATGTTAGTCCTCTATACAAGTGCTATTAACACATTTAATTCAAACATATAAACTTTTTAACTTGAACCTATCCTGCACTATGCTGCAAATCAAAAAAATATATTAAAAATATAATTATTCCTATTTTTAAATATGCAGATAAAATCATCTCAACCGCAGTCTTAGCAAGGCTTATAAAGGAAAACGTTTTCGTTTACGGTATTGTTTTTAACAAAAAACCAGAAATGTTAAATTTAACATTTCTGGTTTTTTGTTAAAATAATAAGAATACTACTAAGGATTTACAGGAAATTATTTTGAAAAATCGGCACCATTTCTTCAGGATTGTCAAATAAGAGCAAATCACCGCATCATTGCAATAGCGGAACGATTGAAGCAATCAGTTTGTTGAATTCAAAGTTTCCTCTATTTTTCTTCTTTCTTTTTAGCCTTTTCTTCCTGTACTTTTTTAACAAAGGCTTTATACAATTCACGCCAATTCCTCCCCCTTGAGTTTAAATATTGTTCAGATTTTGTTTTATAAATTTCAAAAATACCCGAAATCTGGTCCATATTTTTAAAGTCTACTGCTATTTCACGGGCTTCCTCCATATATCCCCTAATTTTTTCCTCTTCTTCTTTGGTAAGGTCGGGTACGATAGCATGATAGCCCCCCATTGTAAATTCAACTTTTCCAATGGTATATTTATCTAAAATTGATACCACCTGTTCTTCTTCCAAATCTTTTCGTAAACCACTCATAAGATTTTCATGAACCGAACCTGGTATGGCTGAATTAGCGATAATCTGCCGGTCTAATTCACTAAGCGGCTTGCCATCCAGTGGATTTATTCCCGCCGGAACAGTGGTATAGGGGTGTTCGTTATGCCAGTCACGAATAGTTTTAAGGTGCGTGGCAATAACTTCTTCAAGACGCGCTTCTTTAGCGTCATTATCCAGCTCAAGAGAAGACACCCATTCCCGGGCTTTCTTTTCCTGTTCTAAATCTGACTTCTGTCTGCGCTCTTCAGTTTCTGTTTTCTCATTTGAATTTTGTGCCATAAGTGTTCCGCTTGCGAAAAGCACAGCCATACACAGGGAAAAACAAATCAATAACTTTTTTTTCATTAGATTATATATTTAAATTATGGAGCCGGGGCATTTGTAATTTCTCCCGGTTTATCCAGTGTTTTATTTCGAGGATCTTTATCTTTTGGCGGATTGCGTTTCCAGTAATTGGCAAGAATGGAGCCGGACACATTCATCCAAGGACTAAAAACCGCGGCGGCCAGCCCTAAAGTTCCTAATTTGCCCATTGTTCCCGCAATACCCGATGCCATCCCGCCGTTTTGCATTCCGACTTCAAAAGCCAGGGAACGAGCAGCTTTTTGATCGAGCTTAAGCGCCCGGCTAAACCAATAGCCCAGAAAATACCCGACAGTATTATGAATTATTGAGGCTATAAATAATAAAAATCCGATTCTTAAAAGTGCTTCCCTCCCTGCTGCGGTAGTTACCGCCGTAAAATAAACAATACCGAACATAGATAAATAAGGCATAAAATCATCGAGCCATTTGTATTTCTCTGTAAGAAAATAGTAAATAATACCTACTATAACTGCTGCTAACAGAAAACTAAATATTTCAATATAGGAAAGGAATACCCCGGAATAATTATTACTGAAGAAATTCCATACGCCAAGCCCAAGCACAATTAACCAAATCGAGCCCAAGGCTGCTATGCTGTACATAACGCTCTTATGTTTTCCCGTGGCTTTTTTCCGAAGAAAATCACATAACAAGGCTGCACCTATTGGTACAATCACGATTTTAATAATTTGAACCATCATTCCCGAAAAATCAATTTCGATAAAGGTTCCCGCAAGGAGTTTCATTAAAAGGGGAGTCATTAACGGAGCCACTAAAGTTGCTATAGCGGTTACGGTTATGGAAAGCATTAAATTTGCTTTTGCAATATAGGCCATTACATTAGAGGCCAAACCTCCTGAACAAGCTCCTATTAAAATAACCCCGGCGGCAATTTCAGGTTCAAAATTAAAAATTCCCGTAATTAAAAAACCGATTAACGGCATAATTGAAAACTGACTTAATAAACCTACCATTACCCCCTTTCCAGAAGTGGCCAGACCATTAAAATCTTCCAATCGCATCTGAACCCCCATTCCAAACATAACCAGCTGCACTACTACTAAAATCAACCAGGGATGTTGCAAATCTATTGCTCCCCAGTTTAAAAAGGCATTCGGGTAAATTAAAGCTGCAATTACCGCAGTAATAATCCAGCTGGTATATTGATAGCCTTTAAATTTGGTAATTCCTCCTATGCCAATTGAGAAAAAGAAAGCAAGCCCAACCGCTCCTGATTTAACAACAGCCATATTTCCAAGAAATAGCCCCACGATCAACACTAATGCTATAATGGCACTAAAAAAGAGGCATAACTTTCTAAACTTCTGCATAGGGAATTATGGTTTATAAACTGGCCAAATGTTTAATGGCTTCCGGCGGACTAGCAATAATAGGAATTCTTTTATCCTCTTCTTCAAGTGTATCTACCACCCTGGCCATAGATGCCTGCGCCAATAGAATAACATCAACTTCAGCAGAAAGTTCTTTAAGGGCATCAGCTACTTTTTTATCATGAGATTCAGGATCTCCACCCATTAAAGCTTCAAACGCACCTTCACACAATTTTGAAGTTAATCCAATATTCTTATTTAAAACTTTGGCCCTGCGTTTTACCAAATCGCTCGTGGGTTCAAGTGTGGTTGGAAGCGTAGCCACCACCCCAATTTTAGTTCCTGTTTTTATCGCTAAATCTGCCATAGGCTGATCTACACGTAGTACAGGAACTCCGGTAATAGAAGCCGCAGTTTCAACCGCAGCACCAATTGAAGAACAAGTCACCAATATCTGGTCGGCTCCTGCTTCTTCTGCAGAACCCACATAATCTACTACCCGACGTGAAACCTGTGGCGTTAATTTACCCTGTTCAATCACATCTTTAATCAGACTGTCATCAACAATATTAAACACTTTTACCTCTGGCAAAAACTCATCACATAATTCCTTAAAAACCGGCACCAAAGTTGCCGAAGTATGTATTAATCCTAATTTTTTCATTTATAAATGTTTTAATTTGACAAATATTTTCCGCTACGTACTACTTCAAAATAATCCTCATCGCCTACCTGCCCACCTTTGAAATTAATCTCCAAACCATCAATTTTTTTATTTTCAGAATGAATTTTACAGAGTGGGGCTCCAGGAGAGAGCGGGGCAATCATTTCCAAGGCTTCAATTTCAAGAGCTTTAGCTGCAAAACCAGAAGTATCCCCCCCGGCAACAACAACCCGTTGAAGTTTAGTTTCCAAAACTACCTGTTTAATAATCTCACCCAGGCTTTCCCCGTATAATTTTGCTGTTTTATCCCTAATTTCTTCCGGGGAAAAACCACTCTTTTTCAGATAAGCCAGCACTTTTTCCTTTTCAGGCTCATCAGCACAATTTGTATGTATAATTACGCTTTTTCCTTCTTTAAGCTTTAAAACCGCTTCGCTCACATATTTAGAAAGAAGACTTTTTAAATCATTGGTTTTAACCATTTCATAAGTTTCCAGGGCTATTTCTCCAAATCCCTGGGAAATAGCAAACGCTACTTGCTCCCGGGAGACCGGGGAACAGCTTCCGGCCCCTACCAGCACTGAATTAACTTCACCAGGCTCGTTCCACTCTTTCCCTCGCTGAAGTTTACCCGTTTCCTGCCAGTACTCTCCCAGAGCCATTTCAATTCCTGAGGAGCCCACAGAAAAGAAAGGTGTTGAATTGGCTTGAGAATCTATTAAAGATCCAATTTTTGCCATTTGATTTTGATAAACAGCATCAAATAATATTACTTCTGAACCTTTTTCCTGTATGTTTTTTAAAGCTTTTTCAGCATCTTTTTTAGGTAAATCCACATCCAAAAGATTGAATAAGCCTATATTTTTAGTAGTTTGTTTTGAAAGATGAAGAGCGAGGTTACTTTCTTTCATAGGCGTTAGAGGGTGGTGACTTATTGAAGGATGCCTGTCTAAGCGAAAAACTTCTCCTTTGCTCCCAATCCCCATTTGCGCAAACAGATTTCCAAAAGCACAATAACGACCTAATTTTGGAGCTGCTACCAATAGGGGAATAAATGAGTTTTCAAAAATTTTAGCACCTATATCTGTAGCTTTTCCTATACTTCCTATTTCAGGAGAAGAGTCAAAAGTTGAGCAAACTTTATAATGCACGTGTCTTGCTCCTGATTTCTTTAAAGCAGAAAAAGCTTCTTTAAGTTCTTTTCCCATATCATCAGGTTTCATGCTACGGCTCATTCCTGCGATACCAATAGCCTGCAAACCTTCATATTGCCGCAATCGATCTTTGGAAGGCGCATTTATAAAAAGTACGGTTTTAATTCCCGCTCTGCTCAAAAATTCCAACGCATCGGTAGAGCCGGTAAAGTCATCGCCATAATAGGCCAGTAATAATTGCTTTTCTTTAGCCATTATTTGCTGAATTTTTCAATCGATTTGCCGAATTCTTTATATTTCTTACCTGCTTCTTTAACCGACAATCCATCAACTGCAGCTTCCCAGGCTTGCTTTAAGGCAACTACTCCACCGGCCGGGCCAAGTGGGTGTGCCATTATTCCGCCTCCGGCCATATAAAGCAGATCGGTAGTATGTGTTCTTCGGTATGTTTCAGGCGCCTGCCCTCCCCATTGGCCGGAAGAAACCACTGGAAGGATAGTTTTTTCATTCAAAAAGGGTTTTAAACAGGATTCAATAGAACGCACCACCGAATCGTCACTTTCCCAAAATTTATTTTGAATTCCATTTACGTGAAGTTGATCCACACCTGCCAGTCGCCATAATTTTTGATAAGCAGGGAACTCAATTCCTAATAAGGGATGCCTGTTTAACATTCCCCAGCCATTTCTATGAGCATGAATGGCCAATTCTCCCTGGTCACAAATTTTCTTTACTCCGGAAAAACCTACACTGTTTATACTTATCATCGCACAGGTTCCTCCTTTTTTTAAAACATACTCATAACGCTTCAACATCGTGTCTATCTCTTCACTAATATTGAAAGCGTACATTATTTTTTTTCCGGTTTTATCGGCATAGTCATTAACCACCTTCATTACGGCATCTACCCGGTCTTCAAATTTTGAATTTGTTGTAGAGGCCATGAGTTCATCATCTTTAACGAAATCTATTCCGGCTTCAGCAAGTGTGCTAACCAGGCTTGCCGTTTGTTGCGGGGTCATTCCCACACTGGGTTTGATAATCGTACCTATTAATGGCCTGTTTTCAACTCCGGTTAATTTTCGGGAGCCATTAACACCAAAACACGGACCTTTAAAGTGGTTTTTATAGGATTCAGGGATTTGAAAATCCATCAGTTTTAAGCCGGTAAATTGCTTTATTTCATATAGGTTTCCCTGGAGAGTAGAGATTAAAGCTGGAATATTATACCCAAAATTCTCAATAGACCAAGACACCTCAATAAGCGCCCTATTATATTTTCCGGTGGAAGAAACCGCCCCGGGAATTGCAGGTTTGTCAGCGGTTTCAAGAAGTTCTGTACTTTCTACCTTAGCTGCAAAGCGTTTTTTCAACTCTTCGGTTTCCCCCGGTACTGAAACAAAAGTTCCCGAAGATTGCTCCCCAGCCAAAACAGCTGCCGACTCCTCAACATTGTAGGGAGTTTCTATATAATACTTTGCAGTAATCCTTTCCATAATTTATTGATATACTTATTCAGCGCATTATTAAGCAGTGCTACCCTTTCAAATTTAAAGCTTAGCCTAATTAATACTGTCCTGTACCATAGGGTGAAGAATCAAAGTTTTCAAACTAGTACTTTCCCTATTCTTTAAAAGGGTTCTCAAGGTAAGATTCAACCTTTTTCTTTATCTCTTGGTGGCCATTATCAGCATCTATAAAACCAATTATACAGATATGTTCATTGCCGTTCATTCCATAAATCTCATAGCCATCTTCAGGCCCGGTACGACCAAAACTATAAAGATCCATATTGTGAGCACCATTATCCCTTATCTGGCGGTGGTTTTCATTTGGAGCATTATCATCGGGGGATTTAGCCAGAAAAAGGTGATTTTCAACCTTGGGATCGCCTAAATAAAACCATTCAGGAGAAAAATCTTTAAATTCACCCATAGGGATATGCTTTTCACCATCGGCCGTCATAAAATAATCTTCTGCTTCTGAAGAGCCACCGACAACACCTTCAAATAGGAAGGAATAGTCGCCTTTAGATTTAAGTACTTTTACCACTACCCTATCAGGAAAAAACCAATACTGAAAAGTAAAATCATCGTTTGAAGATTCTAAAATCACAAGATCTCCTTCCGTTTTATCATTTACAATTGTTGTCGTAGAGCCACTATCAATTCCGGCGTGACCAAATCCTCCCACAGTATTGGGAAAACCTCTAAATTCCCCATTGGGACCCGGTTCCATATGAGAAGCTATCCAATCGTTACCCTCATTATCGATAAAACTTTTAAATCCGGAACCCCCGTCATGCTTTTCAAAATACACCGTCCCCATTGGCATTTCTATTTTGTAACAGCCTCTACCATGCCAGGTTTCTTCAGTAAGTTTTACTTGTTGGGCATAAGTGGTAGTAAGACAAACCACAAAGAGAAAAAGTATATAATTTTTAAATCTATTCATCTTCTTTATATTATTCTATAACTTTTATAACTGCCACACAGGATTTATTGTCGGGAGTAGTGATGCTAACCCCCCGTTGGTAACCAAACATATGGCTTAATTCTTCTTCCCAGCTCACCTCAACAATTTCGGGTTCAGACCATTCTCCCGAATCAATATCAAGATATTTCACTGAAACTTTTTTCACATACTCCCAGGGATCTAATTCTACAGAATAGCGTCCTGCGGGGAAGTAAACAGCATATTCTTTTCCTATATTGGCCAGGGCATAGGCCTCAGCTTCTGCTACAAACTCAATTCCCTCATAAGGCCCTGCAGAAAAAATGTCAAATTCTTCCAGAAACATGTTCATGGCTTTAATATTAACCTGCGCCCTTTCTGATAAACCTATACCCCAATAGCCTTCTGAACGATGAAAGCGTGCGGAGGCCGCTCCCCCAAATATATTTTTCCAGAATCTGTCTTCGGCTTCCTTGCCATGACCGGCAGAGTAATTTCTTCCATCGGCAGAACCGTAAATTTTTTCATTATTCATAGGTAACGGGCCTTCTTCTGAAAGCTCAATTATCCTTCTCCATTTTACCACATTTTCATAATGTGCCCTGCCTCTTGCGCCTTTTGAATCCTGGCTATTCTGGGATATTTCAACAAAATCGAACAATTTATTATTACTCATAACAAAACGCACACCATTAGAAGACACCAGGTGCATACTGGTTACAAAAACCTTTTTATCAATTTCTGAAGCTTTATCTTTAAGGTACCCGGCCCAAAATTTCTCCCAATCTTCTCCCAGGCTACTTTCATTGCTAATATTATACAGGATATGGCCATAATTAAACGCAATAGATAAAAGTTTATCTACATATTTTTTCTGAAGATTTAAAACTTCATCATTTTCAGCATTTAACGAACCTCCATAATAATCGGAGTAATCTTTAACCAGCCCACGCTCCCAGTTTATATTATTTTCAGGATTAATGGGATGGCTTTTAAAATTACCGGAAAGGTCAAAATGATCCCATAAGGTAAGTTGTATTACGACACCTCGTTTTTGAGTTTCTTCAAAGAAAAACTCTAATTTCTCCCAGTACTCTTTATTCCACTCATTAAGATCATATTTATCATTATTTATTTTTTTAAAAGCAAAGGTATTTCCGGGATCCCGATCTGACATTGTATTACGTACATAGTTTCCTCCCAGAAATTGCAACGTGTCTAAATGCCCTTTTATCCTTTCTTTTTTCCATTGCCATAAGTTATCGTTATCACTTCCTCCAAAGAGCACCAGTGGCTCACCATTATGCTGCCAGTACCAGGAATTCTCTGTATAAGGTTGAATATCCCCCGACTCCTGGGCTAATAAATTTAAATGAAAGCCTACGAAAATTATAAAAAATGGTAATTGTTTCTTCATCCCCTCTTTTTACTTTCTATTAATTGCATTTTTCCAGCCCTGATAACCATCATAGGCTAATTTTCGATTTTCAGAGGGTTTTATCTCTTCCCTATTATTAAGCCGCTTAATATGTTCAATATCTTTAAAAACGCCGGTTTTAAGCCCTGCCATATAAGCGGCCCCCAAGGCAGAAATATCGGTTACTTCTAAAAAACTCACCGGGCATTCAAGCAAATCGGTAAGGAATTGTGTAACAAAAGTATTTTGACTAATCCCACCGTTAATACTTAATCCTTCAAGTTGTACGTCCATATCTTCTTCCATGGCATTAATTACATCCTTAATTCGGTAAGGAATTGATTCCAGGGCGGCGCGAACAATATGTTTTTTATTACAGTCAAAACTCATTCCTTCAATAGAAGCCTTTCTGCTCATTTCCCAATAAGGTGCTCCTAAACCACTAAATGCCGGAATAAAGTAAACACCATTATTATCGGGTATAGATTCAGCAATTTTTTGTGTTTCGGAATCATCGTTAATGAGGCCAAGATTATTTTTTAACCATTCAATAGTTGCCCCACAGGTTACAATTACCCCTTCAGCAGCAAAATCAATCCTGTCTTCAGTGCTCCAGCAAATTGTAGAGACCATCCCATTGACTGATTTTTTTGGTTTGTCACCAATATTCATTAATACGGAACATCCCGTACCCAATGTTGCTTTTGCCGTCCCGGGAGAAAAACATTGTTCACCAAAAGCAGCTGCATGAGAATCGCCTATCATAGCCGTTATAGGAAAAGGTTTTTCAAAAACCCCCTCAAAATCAGATTCTCCATAAGCATAAGAAGAAGGTTTTACCTCGGGAAGGTTTAAGCCCTGTAAGTCAAATTCTTCCAGAATTTCCTGATCCCATTTAAGTGAATTTATATTAAAGAACAAGGTTCTACTGGCATTGGTATAATCGGTTAAATATTTCTCTCCATTAGTGAGTTTAAACAGCAGCCAGGTATCTATGGTTCCAAAATAGAGTTCTCCTTTTTCTAAAGCTTTTGCTACTTTAGGTTGATTTTGTATCAACCAGATTAATTTGGTCCCGGAAAAATAAGGGTCTATAATCAGTCCTGTTTTTTCTCTTATTATGGGTTCTTTCCCCTCTTCCCGAAGCTTATTACATATTTCTACCGATCGTTTACATTGCCAAACAATAGCATTATAAAGGGGTTTTCCTTTCTTATCCCATACCAAAAAAGTTTCCCGCTGATTGCTTATTCCACAAGAGGTTAAATTGTCAATGTTCAAGCCCTGCACCCGATAGGCATTTACCGCATTATCTACGGCTGCAATAACATTATTATAAATTTCCTGAGGGTCTTGTTCTACCCATCCTCCTTTTTTATAAGAAGATGCCAAAGGTTCATGGCTTTTTACCACCTGGTTTGCCTTATGATCAAAAATTACGACTTTGGTTCCGCTTGTTCCTTGGTCTATTGATAATATGTATCGATGTTTTTCCATATTTTTATATTTTTCATCCGTTTAACTTCTGCAAAAACCGGGAAATTCGCTACAGACTTTTAATCATTCCCTGTACGATACCATTTTTGCGTCCAGCATCATGCTGATTTCAATTAATCCCGTGAATTGGCTTTATCTATTATTACCGCAATTAGAATTACCAAGCCTTTTACAACTTGCTGCCAGAACGGGGAAACATTAAGCAAGACCAGGCCGTTATTGAGTACCCCTATAATAATACCCCCCAATACAGCCCCCATTATACTTCCCTTACCGCCAGAAAGCGAGGTCCCCCCTATCACTACAGCAGCAATGGCATCAAGTTCATAACTAATTCCTGCATTCGGTTGTGCACTATCCAAACGAGATGTTACTATAATTCCACCTACTGCGGCAAGTGCTCCCGCAATGGCATAAACACTTGTTTTAACTCTTTTAATATTTACTCCTGAAAGCCTCGCGGCCCGTTCGTTACCTCCAATGGCATATATATGCCGACCAAATTTTGTTTTACGGGTTAGAACTACCGCTAATGCCACTACCACTGCTGTAATCCATACTGGCATGGGAATACCTAATAACCAGCCGGTTCCTATAAAAGCAAATTCTTCTCCAAGTCCATTAATTGGAAAACCATCTGTCCATAACATGGTTAGCCCTCTGGCAATAGTTAGCATAGCCAGGGTTGCCACAAAAGGAGGAACTTTAAATTTAGTAATTGTCCAACCATTAAACCAACCTATCCCGGCTCCTATCATTATTCCTACAATAATTGCGCTGGAACTGCCAAAACCAATAAAGAGGTTTAAAACTTCTAATTCCACTCCAAATTTTAAGAGTGATGCCGTAATGGCCCCGCACAAGGCTAATATTGAACCTACTGATAAATCTATACCAGCGGTAAGCACTACTAAAGTCATTCCCACAGATAGACAAATATTTACAGAGACTTGTCGTAATACATTCCAGGCGTTGGCAGTGGTAAGAAAATTTTCAGAAAGTACTGCTAACACCAGGCATAACACAAAAAGTGCTATGAGAGATTGAAATTTTGTAGAATATGAAAGGCTTTGCTTAAGCGTAATCATGTTGTTTGTTTTTTGGAATCGCTGCTTTAAGAATCATATCTTCTGAAGTTTGATTTGTTATTTTAAAGTTAGCTGTGATTTTGCCTTCAGCCATAACCAGTACTCTGTCTGAAACCGCCAGAATCTCAGGTAACTCAGAAGAAACCATAATTATTCCTAAACCTTTTGCAGCAAACTCTTTAATAAGCTTATAAATTTCGTGTTTAGCATTTACATCAATTCCCCGGGTAGGCTCATCCAACATTAATACTTTTGGATTAGTTGCCAACCACTTAGACAAGACCACTTTCTGTTGATTTCCGCCACTGAGTTTTTCTACTTTCTGAGCGCTTGAAGAGGCTTTAATTTTTAATTTTTTAATATAAGAGTTAGCCAGGTTTTCCTCTTTATTCCTGCTAAGAAAGCCTCTAAGCGATATACTGTCTAAAACGCTAAGGCTTGTATTCCGTTTTATATCCATTCCCAAAACAAGACCATCCTGTTTTCGATTTTCCGGCACCAAGGCCAATCCGGCATTTCTTGCCTTTTCCGGAGAACTTAAATCAAGTGGTATATCATTCAAAAATATTTTGCCTTGTCTATGTTCACTATTAAGCCCAAAAATTGTTTCCATTAATTCTGTTCTTCCTGCCCCCATTAATCCAAAAATGCCAAGCACTTCTCCTTTTTTCAGTTGGAAATCAATATCTTTTAAAATAAAGCTTTCCGGGAGCATTGAGTTTTTTAAGTAAAGCTTGCTTACTTCAAATAATTTCTCTTCGGAACAATAATTTTCGGTTCGTCCGGAAATATCAATTTGCCGTCCTACCATTTTATTGATGAGCTGCTCTTCATCTATATCTTTTATTTTTCCGTCTTCAATAAACTCTCCATCTCTAAGCACCACATAATTCTCTGCGATCTCAAATAACTCATCTAATTTGTGAGAGATGTAAATCACCGCTTTTCCTTCAGCCTTCAGTTTTTCTATAACCTCAAATAAAATTTTCACTTCCTTAT
Source organism: Salegentibacter sp. (assembly GCA_017795085.1). Classification (GTDB taxonomy): domain Bacteria; phylum Bacteroidota; class Bacteroidia; order Flavobacteriales; family Flavobacteriaceae; genus Salegentibacter. The sequence goes on along the minus strand of CP051246.1, from coordinate 4,355,035 downwards.
CACTAATAGCCGAAGTTGGTTCGTCCATAATAATAACCTTGCAATTAAAAGATAAAGCTTTGGCAATCTCAATCATTTGTTGTTGGCCAACCTTTAATTTATAAATTGGCATGGCAGGGTCAAGATCAAGTTTTAATCCAGCAAGCAATTTTCGGGTTTCCGACTTCATTTTTGGAACATCCATTAACCCAAAGGCATTTTCCAACTCCCGGCCCAGAAAAATATTTTCGTAGATACTTAAATTCTGAATAAGGTTAAGCTCCTGATGAATAATGGAAATTCCCCGTTTTTCGGCATCCGTTGTATTTTGAAAACAAACCTTTTCCCCATTAAAGTAAATACCTCCTGAATAATCTGTATGTACCCCTGAAAGTATTTTCATCAAAGTTGACTTTCCAGCCCCATTCTCTCCGATAATAACAGTTGCTTTGCCTGCTTCAATTTTAAAGCTTACCTTGTTTAACGCAACTACCCCGGGAAATTTTTTGGTTATTTCCCTTATTTCTAAAACCGAAACTTCTTTACTCATTCCGCCTGGTTTTAGAATTATATTGAACAAGAACCGGAATTATTTCCACCGCTCTTAAATCAACTTGTCTTTTGTTCATCTCAATGGCTCCGGCAAACTTAATTATTTCCCCTTCCTTAGTGCGCCCATTTAACTGTGGAATAACACCTTCCCGCACCAATTTATTAATTTCAGCAGAAACCATATTAAAATCCATGGTTTCCTTAAATTCTGTCAAACTTATTTTACCACTAGCATCCCTAACTGCATTTCCAAAAATATATTCCGTAGCTATTTTAACTGGATAGGTTTTTGAAGAAAGAGAGTCTGATTTGGTATTGATAATTATATGGTTATCCTGAACTTCAGCAACTGTCCCGCTGCCTTTTACCATAAAAAAACGGATGTTTCCAATTCCAAGCGCATTTGAATACTCTTCAAACGTTCTTTCCGGGTTATTTTCCAAGCCTTTAAACAATTGGTTGATTTCTACCGCTTGGTCAAGGTTTGGTAAAAGCTCGTTTTCCCAAAAATTACCGGCATAAGCAGCTGCATCAAAAGAACTGCCTTCAGCTCTGGACTTTACCTCATCCAGTCTTTCAATGCTAACAGAACTGGCAAAAATTCCCAGTAAAACCATTAAACCAATTATATTAACCCACTTTTTTCGCATTATTCTTTTTGCCCATAGGCCGCATAAAATTCTATATTATCCTTTGTCACCAATTCTACATCTACAGGTGATTTTTGAATGAATTCCCTTTGCCCTTCAATATATTTATGAGCAAGTCCTGCAGCGGTTTTAGCCATAACTTTTGGAAACTGCATGGCCGTTGCCGTGATATCTCCTTTCTGAATTCGTTCTATAACATTTTCGGCTCCATCGAAACCAAAAACTTTTACCTCAGCTTCCAGTCCGGCCGATTTTAAGGCCTGATAAGCCCCCATGGCCATTGCATCATTTCCGCAAAAAACTGCATCAATATCTTTATTAACCTGGAGAATAGACTCCATAACCTCCATGGCTTTATTTCTGTCAAAATCAGCACTTTGCTGTGCTACCATTTTTAAATCAGGATAATGATCTACCACACTATGAAATCCGCGAGAGCGATTCCAGGTATTATTATCTCCAACCAAACCGAGAAGTTCCACATAATTACCTTTTTTATTAAGTTCTTCTACAAAGTATTTTCCCACAGATACACTCCCGGCATAATTATCCGAAAGCACCTGTGAAGTGGCCAGAGTAGAATTCACTTCTCTATCCATACAAAAAACCGGAATACCCGCTTCATTGGCCCGTGCCACACTGCTTACCGAGCCATCGGCATCAGTGGGATTAAATAATATTGCATCGTATCCGCTTACTATGGCATTTTCAAAATGCTCACTTTCAAGGGCCGTATTATTTTGGGAATCAAAAATATTTACCTCATAACCCAATTTTCGTGCTTCTTCAGCAGCAGTTTCAGCCAATACCACAAACCAAGGGTTATTTAAAGTTGAAACCACTACCGCAATTTTTGGTTCTGAGTTATCATTTTCTTTTTTACAAGCCATGAAGATCAAGGGAAGCAATAAGCCAACAAATAAACTTTTAAAATATACCGCCCCCCTTGTTTTCATAGTTACTTTTATTTGATAAGTTTTAAAAGTGCTGAGGCAATCCCGCTTCCTGAAATTCCATAATGCTCAAAAATTTCCAGTTGGGAGCCCGTAACCGTATATTCATCGGGAATTCCTATTATTTTAAACCTTCCATTGTATCCATTTTCAAGGAAAAATGCTGCACAGGCTTCTCCCAGGCCACCGTAAACCGAATGTTCTTCAACAGTTAAAATAGCCGGGTACTTTTCTGCTAGTTCAGTTAAAAGATTAGTATCCAGTGGTTTTACAGTATGCATACTTACCACTCCTACCTCCAGCCCTGCTCTCTTTTGTAAATATTGTGCTGCTTTAAGTGCTGGCCATACGGTTTCGCCTGTACCAACTATTACCGCATCCTTGCCATCTTTAATCACTCTTCCTTTGCCAAATTCAAAATCGTCTTTTTCGCTTAAATAAGGCATAGGTTTTTTTCCCATTCTTATATAAACAGGAAAAGGACTTTCTGCAGCAAACTTAACTGCCTTATCGGTTTCATAATTATCGGCAGGAGCTACAACAATAATATTATTTATTGCTCTTAGTGCTGCATAATCGTGAAGACTGTGGTGTGTAGAGCCCAGCGCACCATAACTCACCCCGGCACTAATTCCTATAAGGTTTACCGGGTTATTAGAATAGGCTATATCGTTTTTAATTTGTTCTAAAGATCTCGCAGTGAGAAAACAGGCGGGTGATACCGCAAAAACTTTTTTCCCACTTGATGCAAGCCCTGCAGCAACACCAACCAGGCTTTGTTCGGCAATACCAACCTCTACAATTTGTTTGGGAAATTTTTCAGCAAAAGGCATTAATTTCCCCGACCCTCTGGAATCACTGGTAACGGCAATTATATCTTTATCATTTTCAGCGAGTTCTTGCACGCTTTTCGAAAATGCCTCTAAGTTGGGGATTCCTTCTTTTAATGTAGTTTTTACCTGACTCACAATGCTTATACTTTTAACAAATTTTCCATGCTGGTTTCAAGTTCTTCCTGGGCCTGTAGGTACTGCTCATCGTTAGGAACTCTGTGGTGCCATTTTATATTTTTTTCCATAAAGCTTATCCCTTTACCTTTTATCGTATTTGCAATTATAAAAGTGGGTTTATCTTTATCTAAGGGAGTCCTTTTTAAAGTCTCAACTAATTCTTCAAGGTTATGACCATCAACATTTTTAACAGCCCAACCAAAAGCTTCCATTTTTTTAGCTACAGGAGCTGAATTTAGAACCGCTTCATTATCTCCGGTTATTTGCTGTTTATTGTAGTCTAAAATGGCCACCAGGTTATCTAGTTTATAATGTGAAGCAATCATTGCAGCTTCCCAATTAGAACCTTCTAACAACTCTCCATCACCTAAAAGGGTAAAAACTTTATAATCTAAATTATCTTTTTTTGCGGCAATCGCACTTCCTACACTTATAGCCAAACCATGTCCTAAAGCTCCTGTATTTTGCTCTACTCCCGGGACTTTACGGGTAGGATGACCAATAAAATGGGATTGATAGCGGCAAAGGGTCTCCAGTTCTTTTTCAGGATAGAAGCCTGCATCGGCCAAAACCACATAAAGCGCTTCTACCGAATGACCTTTACTTTGGATGTATCGGTCTCTATTTTTGTCTTCAAAATTATCCGGACCAACATTCAATACATCATTATAGAGGACATTTAAAATATCAATACAAGACAAACTGCCACCGGTGTGTCCCGCTCCTGCATTTTTTATATATCGCAGTAATTTTTGACGATATTCTATCGATTTCTTTTCTAGTTCTTCAATATTCATGGCCCTACCTTTTATTTATTCTGAAAAGCTTCCTCCTTTTGCTTTTGAACATTTTTCCCTGAAGCCACAGAGGCAGGATTATGATGATAAACTTCCCAGCCCATATAGTTTTCAAATGCTTCTTGTAAAATTGCTGAAGTATGTGAAGCATTCATAACCACGTGATGTTCAAAACCGTTTTTACAAACGTACTGCATCAAGCCCTGAAGATTAGGTATCTTTGAAACAGCACGGTTTCCGAAAGTGTTTATGGGATCATCCGTTAAACTTCCTTCACCAATATAGGCCTTGATTACCCCTTGTGGATCATCAGTACTGATTCTACCATAAGTTAGCGGAGATGCAGGAGTTCTGCCATCTAACGCCCCGTATGTATTTTCTTCACCTACTGTAGTTCCTAAAATTGGCGCTGTACTCATTTCAATATCGGGAAGGAAAGATTTTGCCCAATTCCCACAGTGAAATAATACGCATTTTTCAGGATCATCAGCGTAGTTATTATTCCAGTCTACCAACGCGCTTGGCGAACCTGAAGCTAATTGCATGGCATACATGGTAAGGGTTCCGGTTACATCCACTTCACAGGCACTTGGTTGCATATTTTCACTCATCATACTCATACTGGTGCACACATTACATCCAAAATTTTCCTGAACCGAGGTCCAACACTGAATAGCCGTGGCATCAAGCTTATTTTCATCCATAAACTCATTAAGCACCACATCCATTTTTGCAATTTGAAAAAGTGCATCTTGGGGAGTTCTTCCGGTTGAAGTGTATCCAGCAATCTTGTCTAAACGCTCTTTAACCCTTTGTTCATTATTATCGAGTTTATTAGCATTACCAAGAATTTCTGAAAGATCTACGGTAGTGACTGAAATCCCGTGTTTTTGGAGTAATTTCTCACTATATCTTACGGTATTAAAACCTCCTGGGCGGGCGCCTATTGCACCAATACGGGCAGTCCTAAGACCTTTTACCACCCGGCATACCGAAACAAATTTATTAAGGTCTTCAGCAAAACCGGGATCAGAAGGTCTTACCACATGATCCCGGGTAAGGCTATATTTTATTCCAAATTGATATAAATTATTACAAACTGAAATCTTACCACACCATGCATCCCTTCTTCGGGCCACATCCAGCTTATCAAGATCATCGGGGTAGCCTTGTACTAAAACAGGAACATCTAGTTTTGCGAGTTTTAGCGTTTCGGCAACTCCTCTTTCATCTCCAAAATTGGGAAGTACTACAAGCACTCCCATAATTTCTTTTCTGTGCTCCTCAAATAATTCGGCACACTTTACGGCATCATTAAAAGTTTCAACACCGCCTAATTTTGTCTGCTCTTCATTTAGTAAAATAGGATTTAACCCATTTTTCTTTAGTACTTCAAGAACTTCACTCCTTGCTTCAGAAACAAGTTTGTCAGGAAAAAAATTCCTGTTTCCTATAATTACTCCCAGACTAACTTTTCCGAATGCTTTTCCTTTAAAAATCATTGTTATATTGTATATATCACTAATTCGTGAATTTGCTTGAAATTGAATAAAACTGCAGTTGGACTTTGTTAAAAAACAATTTTAAAATAAAACCAAAAGAAAAGGAGCCGGTTGCCCGGCCTAGCCTTTCCTAAAGGTTTCCAAACCACACTTACGAATATAGGGGGAACTCAAGAAGGAAGTATCCTGTACTATACTGTCCTTAAAATTAAATAATAATTTTTGTTCCGAAAATTACTTATTAAGAGCCAGGGCAGCATTTATAAACGGCCCCACTGCTTTAGGGTCATTGTCATTCATTCGCTCATTTACATAGTATTCAAATGAGCCATCACGACCATTACCAAGACCCGCAACGGCATTTACCTGAGTGATATGGATTTCGCCATCTTCATCCACTTTAATTAATTTTTCGGTAAGGCCATCAAAGGCTTTATGTGCAACATCTTTATATTTTTCCGGTAGATAACCTTCATGTACTCCTTTTGCCATGGCATAAGCAAACATAGAGGTTCCTGAAGCTTCAAGATAGTTGCCTTCACGATCACCCATATCGGTAACCTGATACCAAAGACCAGATTCGTGTTGAAAATTAACAAGGGCTTCAGACAAGTTTTGTAAATACCCTACCAGTTTCTCATGACGGGGATCGTCTTCCGAGATATAGTCAAGCACATCTACTAAAGCCATCATATACCAACCCATAGATCTTGACCAAAAGTTGGGTGAAGTTCCGGTTTCGTTATTTGCCCAGTCTTGTTTTTTACTTTCATCCCAACCGTGATATAACAGGCCGGTTTCTTCATCTAAAGTATGTTCCTGAATTAAATCAAATTGTTTAATTACATCATCAAGGTTTTCTCCATCCTCAAACTCTACGGTATATTGAGCATAAAAGGGTGCTCCCATATACAAACCATCTAACCACATTTGGTTTTCATAACGTTTCTTATGCCAAAACCCGCCAGAAGTTGTTCTTGGTTGCTGCTCTAATTGAATTTTTAAAGAATCCATTGCAATTTTATATTCCTTATCGCCGGTATCCTCATAGAGCCTGAAAAGAATTTTACCGGTATTTATTTGGTCTATATTAAAATCCTTGAATTTATAGGTTCGTATAGCCCCGTTTTCATCAACAATGGTATCCCCATAATCGGCCACATAGTTATAATATTCTTCTTTACCGGTTTCATCGTATAAGTTCTCAAAAGCTACTAAAACTGTTCCTCTAACATAACCCCATTTAGGAAAAGGCGGATTCTCTATATGCCAGGCTTCAGGGTTTCGCTTAATTTGCGATAGCGCCATCCGCTCAGACCATTTTAAGTCGGTAGGGATATTTGCTGTATCTAGCTCTGCTGTTCTTTCATCTTCCGGTTTAGCATCTCCATCTTTCTTTTTATCACCACAAGCAGCAAAAGTGAGTACTGTGATTAAAGCATACAAGAGGTAAATGCTTTTAAATTCAATTTTCATAATCTGTATATGTTTTTATTTAATTAATAACCTAACCATACTGTCATCTCACCTTCTCCCCGGTTAGACCAGGAGTAGTATGGAACCAGTGTTAAATCAATTTCATTATTGTTTTTCTGCACGGGACGATAAAGCTTATTTTCCCACTCTGTATTTTCAGGTAAAAAAGCTTTTCCCTTCAAAGAAACCACCTTACGCCCTTTAATTTCTTTAGTTGATTCAGTAAAACTTACCTGGGTGTTTAAGTGTAAATCATTAACACTAACCCCCTCAGGCAAGTCAGCTGATTCTACACAGTAAACCAATGGACCACGTTTTATTGCCACCTGATTTTTGGCTTCTTCTACTAATGGGTTTGCTTCCATAAGTTTAGCCTTCATAGGTAATTCAAGTGCTATCTCATCTCCTCTTTCCCAGGCTCTTTCTAATTGAAGGTATTCCCCTGACTTTATTTCATTTTTCACCTCTTCACCATTAACAGTAACAACAGCGCCTTCGCTCCAACCGGGAATTCTCAAAAACATAGAATAATTTTCTGGAATTTCTTCAACAGAAATACTGATTTCCCCATCCCAGGGATAATTTGTAACCTGTGAAAGTTTTAAAGATTCTCCATTATCCAGAGAAGTGTCCAGATTATTGCTGCCGTACAAATTCACAAAAATGCCATCTTCATTAAAATTATAAGCATAGTTGCTTACCTGGGCTAAAGTTCGAGTAACATTTGGCGCACAGCAATTTGATAACGAAATATACCCCTTGCGTTCATTTCCCCAGCGTTGTTCAAAAGGAAGTTCTTCCGACACATTTAAAGGATTATTGTAGAAAAAACTTTGTCCTTCCAGGCCGATTCCCGAAAGCACACTATTATACAATGCCAATTCTATTATATCAGCATATTTTCCTTCTCCGGTAAGTTGTAGCATGCGCCAGTTCCATAATACATTTCCAATATTGGCACAGGTTTCATTATGAGCCGTGGCATTCGGTAACTGGAACGGACGTCCATAGGCCTGGTGAATTTTCTGTACTTCTGAAGGATCATAAGAAGTTCCATCGGGAGAAACTCCATCATATAGAGAACCACAAGCCCCGGTAATGTACATTTTACGATAAACTACATCTTCCCAAATTGATTCCAGGTTTTCCAGTAATTTCTCTTCACCTGTTTCCGCATATAAATCGGCTACCCCGGCATAGAGGTAATTAGCCCTTACCGCGTGGCCCATAGCCGTGGTTTGTTCCCTAAAAGGAATGCGATCCTGATTATCATCGGTCCCGTCGTTTGTAGTCCCACGAATATTAATAAGATTATTTGCCAACTCCAGGTATCGTTCATCACCAAGAGTTCGATACATTTCTACCACTCCCATATAGTGAGAAGGGCAAATAGCGTTTCGGGCCAATTCAGGCGAAGCTTTTTTATAAAAATCGTATAGGAAATCGGCTACGCCTTTTGCTATATTTAGAAAGCTTTCTTTACCGGTAGCCCTGTAATGTACGGTAGCAGCCGTCATTAAATGCCCCATGTTGTATTTCTCAAAGCCTAATTGCTGCTCCAGGTATTCTTCTCCTAGTGTCCCCCATCGTTCTTCAATAACTACAGGGGTATGCAAATAGCCATCATCGCGTTGTGCTTTAGCAATAAGCTCAATAGCCTCATCCATTTGTTTGTCCAGTTTCTCATCACCGGTTAACGCATATGCTGATGCCAATCCCTCAAAAACCTTATAGAAATCACCATCATGAAAAGAAGGGCCATCGTGTTTGCCTTTCATTAATCCTGCAGCAATCTCAAAATTTCGATAAGCATGAGTCACTTCAGGATCCTTATACAAATCCCACATAAAAGGGATTGTTTGCTGGGTTTCGGTATCAAATTGCTCTTTCCAAAATCCATCGGTCCAATTTACATCCTGAAGGTTTATGCTTTTAAGCTTTGCATAAGGACTTGAGGATGTATTAACCAATGCTTTATCCTGGGCTGAAGCTTGAAAATTTACTCCGAGTAAGCCACTTAATACTATTAAAAAAATCTTTTTCATATTTACTATTTTACAAATACCATTACTTCTCTTTCCATGGAATGCCCTTCTGCATCTTCTACCGATAGGGTTAATTGGGCAAAGCCATTCTCTTTTGTAGTAAAGCTTACTTTTCCGTTTTCTAACGAAGCATCCAGGTTTTCAACATGATCCAGGCTATGCTGTGGATTATCCTGGAAACCTTTAAATAATTCTTTTACTGAAAAACTTATCTCTTCTTCAGAATCAATTATATAATGAGGTTTTGACATCCAGTCAAGATAATCATCTAACTGGGTAAATCCATCTTTGTCTTCATCCAAATTGGTATCAGCAAAATCCCCATCTTTAGAATTAGGATTTAAATCATGCGCTTTTTCCCACCAATCAGGCAGACCGTCGTGATCTGAATCCCAATCTTTAGAGCGTTCTTCTGAAGGATAATCGGGCCACCCACCGGAATCTTTTTCAGTATCTATCATACCCGGTAAATTACTTTTAGCCCCCATATTAGAGTACGAACTATCTATGGTCTCCTGAATAATACGCTTGTCATGCTCGTCTAAAGGAAGGTTAAAACCTACATCTGATAATACATTTTTATAGGCAAGTTTTGCCGGTTGTGTATTAATATGAGAAGGAAAAAATGGTTCATCTACAAAGGTTTCATAGTCCACTTTTTCATTATTAGTAATTACTGATCTCCTTCCTTTTTCCTGGTTCTCTAACCCAAAAGTCCCTGGCATGATATTTCCGGCAAAATAAGCTCGCTGTGAGCCTAACCCTACCCCCTCGTGATTCATAGTTAAAGCGAAGAACAGCGATGTTGCCGGACCAGGTTTATAATAATTATTTACAAAATTCACTTCATGGGCGCCACCATCAGTAGTTCTATGACCCCAATTGTATACTACGTTGTTTCTAATATCCAGTCTTCCGGTATAATAACCATCTCCATCGGCACCTCCTCCCATACTCCAGTTTCTTCCGTAGTTGTGGGCCAGAAGATTATGGTGGAAACTACCGATATCTCCGCCAATTGTAGCAGCATAACCATGCATTTTACCTTCTTCATATTTTCCGTGGTCTGCAACATTTAATGCTTCAGATATCAGGGTTCTTTGAAGAGTAATATTATGGGCTCCCCGCGAACTAAAAGACTCATCAATGGTCCAGCTTATAGAGCTGTGATCGAGAATACTATGGTTTGCTCCGGTTAGCCCCATGCCATCATAAGTTTTCCCGGCTCCAATTCTAACTCTTAAAAAACGGGTTACCCCGTCATTTCCGGTTAAACCAATCGGTGCACGGGTAATTGTGATTCCTTCCCCCGGAGCGGTTTGTCCGGCAATAGTAATGTAGGGTTGATTAACAATAATCCTGGATTCCAGTTCTATATTTCCTGAAACCCTAAACACTACTGTTCTTGGGCCTATATCTTTGGTTACTGCTTCGCGCAAACTTCCAGGACCGGAATCATTCAAATTAGTAACTTCTACTACTTTACCGCCACGACCCCCAATAGCATAGCGCCCATGACCTTCAGCCCCGGGAAAGGCCAGTTGGGCAGGCCGAAAAGACCATACCGTACCTTTAGTGGTTTCTCCTTCTTCATCTACAAGGTCTACCCGCCAGTAATAGGTATTCATACTGTATAAGTCATTAACATCATAAGAATTTTCGCTAAGCGCTCCTTTAAATACTTTACCATCTTTGGTGGCGTTGTTCACAGCTTCTTCATCTTCTCCAAAATAAATTTCACTGGAAGTTGTTCCTTCAGGAACTTCCCAGGAAAGACTTAATCCATTTTCTGTCTCTACATGTTCATCATTATTAGCAGGCGAAGCATTATCGGCTTGTTTCATCCTATTGGGTAAATCCAATTCGAAAGCATTTATCACCAATTGATTGGTGTTTTCACCATTATCTTTATCAACTTCAAATTTGATGACTACATCTTCATTTTCATTAGCTTCGAAAGTAATATAAGCCATTCTTGAATTTCGACTTGTCAACTCCCTAACTGAAGGTTCTATTGTTTTAACCAGCTCATTGTTCACATATATATTTACAGGGGCATAGGTCTTGCTCTCAGGATTATCAAATGTATTATGAAAGGTCAACAATGAATGCTTGCCCTTTTCCAGACCGCTAATTGTAAACCGTAAGCTATCGGCACCTTTAACCCCATCGGCAATCAATTTCCCATCAGCGTGTTTTTGAGTTCCCGCTTTATACCAACTTGAAGAAAAATCACCTTCCAGCTTTATACTGATATCTCCAAAATCTTTAGTTGTTTCCCTGCCTCCTTCAATAAGCCATGACTCATAATCCTGGTGATGAACTTCTTTAATTTTTCGCCCGGAAAAATCGAAATCTACTTTCAGCGGCTGCTTATCGGTGGAATCACTATTACTAGTACTGCATTGAATACTCATCAATGCAGCTAACACAACCACTACATAACTTTTACTTATTTGTTTCATTTTATCTATTTTTCTCATTAAACTGTATCTTATCTTCTACTGAAAAATTAATCATATTTATTATGTCTTTTCGGCGTGATGAAGGTTCTACATCCAGAATTTCAACTGTGCCATTAATTAATTTTGCTTCTATAATTGTTTGTTTGGGAGCGTGCAGCTTAAAATGTACATCCCATTCTTTGGGCCAGGCAGGAAAAAGATATATTTCATCAGCATTGGTCTGCATTAACATTTCCTGCATCCCTATCATTCCCGAGCCTCCCCAATTATGGTCTGGAACCCAATCAAATCCAGGTCCCCAAAATGCAGGAAACCTACGCTCAGAATCAGCCATTTTTTTTAAAGTAAAATGTGCGGCTTCTTCAGTTAATCCCATTCGTGCAGCAAATATGTTGTCTTGTTTCCATCCCTTATGACTTCTAAATTCCAGGGCATCGGGATCATATTTCCAGGTATTTATTGCTGTTTGTAAATCAGGGCGGCCTATACCGAAGATTCCCCAGGGGTAGACCGGATATAACTGTGGTACCTCAGTATTATTTATTCGTTCCCATAACTTTGCCGGGGCAATAACTTCTTTTCCTCCTATTTCCCGGAAACTTAAATCAGGAATTCTTTCCTGAAGTTCTTGAATATACTTTCGCTGGTCTCCATTTACATAACTTTTATCAAGCGCCAACATTCTTTCGGTAATAACTTTTAAAGCCGAAACCGTTGAAGTGGCATTATAAGCCATTTTATATGTCTCGTTAGAAGAACCGGGGTACAACACCAAATGTCCGTTTTCATCAAAAACTTTTGCACCACGGTTTTTAGCCAGGTATTGATAATGTTCATCAAAAAACTGAAGACAACTTTCAATTAGTGGAATAAACTCGCTTATATTTTTTGCGGCATAACGCTCCTGTTCCAACATCATAAGACAGATTTCAAAAACGGTATCCCACTGATGTTCTAACCAGGCATTGTACTGCATTCCGGGATCATAATTTTCAGGACGGTCCCAACCGTACTCCGTGGGATTTGGCAAGCCAAAATTTTCTAACTGCTCCGTAAAAGAAGCTCCCCCGTGTCCCCAATAGACTTTACTGCGTAACTCTGCATTTTTAAGCGATCGCAGGTAGAAATCAAATTGAGGCTGCATCATATCAAAATCCCCACTTTTTAGCATAGGCAGATAAACCAGACGCTGGTTCTGAGCCGTCATGGTACCGCCTCCCCAATTTCTGAAATCGGGGGTGTGTTTCATATCTGATTTTACGAAAACAGGATCATAAGTAAAAAGTCCGCCATTAAATTTTGTTGGATATTCACCATAGGCATTAGCGCCTAACATATAGCGAAACAACTGGTAATTTCTACCTATTTGAAATACAGAATCCTGTGCAGGTTTATTGCTGTTTTCTGTAAAAATAAAACTGCGTTCCCAAAAGTTATTCCACCATTCTTTACTTTTTTTCGCTTGAATTTTAGAATTTTTATAATCTGCAATTTGCTTATTTAATCCCGCTCTCCAGATGGAAATATCTTCAGTTTGTTTAGTATGTAAATGAATTTGCAGGTTTTGCCTTTTTACAGGTTTTTGTGTCACCAGCTCAAAACCTTTAAAATCGGTGTTTTGATAGGTTGCTTTATAGATTTGGCCAGGTTGCATATTTTCCCCGAGCATCATACCGCCAAAGGTGAGATTTCCTATCGGATTCATCATTTGATCCTTTACCGATTCCATTTTTTGTTGCTTTACCGCAACATCAAAAACGGTGGTATCACGATTGCTGTGGAAGAACTCAATCCCTTTATACCGAAAATCCACCGAGTCTTTATAGGTTATAATTTCTTTGGGCGGATTCCATTTATAAGAATTCGCATTATTGGCACTACCTTCTACTTTTCGGTTTCTATGACGCCAATTCTCGTAAGCTGCGGTAACTTTTAACGGAGTTTTACTATCTATATCAACGTGAATTACCGGGTTAAAAACATCTATCCACAATTTGATTTCAGTATCATTTTGAACAATTCTAAGATGGCCGTCTTTTAATTTTAATTCTTGTTGAAACCCCTCATTTCCTTTAAAAGGATTGGGTTCCAAACTAAGTTTAACCCTGCCTAATTTTAGAAAAGTATTATGCTCATCAAAAGTGCCGCTACGGGAAAAATAAAAGTAAACCTCTCCGTTTTCTACCCAGGCATTAAGCCCGATATCCCCACCTCCAACAGGCATAGATTCTGAAGAATTCTTGCTTTGTATGGTCCAAACCGGGTTATAATCTTCTAATACCGGCACTTGCGCCTGAAGCAAAAAGCAGGAAAAAAATACTAATATGGAAAGAGGTTTTTTCATCAAATTACTTTTCAGGGTTCCAGTCATCTGTTCTAAATGAAGAAATAGGTAAACCTCCTGTACTGAACAATTCGGCTTCAACATAATCCTCAAATAAATACCTAACCGCAACAGGTTTTTCTACCTCTGGGGAAGAAAGGATGACTGACTTCCGTCTTACTTTTGCAGTAGCTGGATAAAAAACCCGGTCTTCTCCGGCTATTTCGAAGCCTTTAACTGGTTTAGCATAAGAAGTAATTCCGTTGGGAACATGATCAAAAGCCACCACTACATTACTTCCTTTAATTTCTAAATCTTTAAACTGCGGACTGCGGAATTCAAATCCTTCTAATCCATAAGTTTCGGCCAGTGCTCTAAAAGCCAGGCGTTCTCCTCCTTTTTGCTTTTCAGGAGGGTGAATGTTGTTTTTTCTCCCTAAATCCATCAAAACCACCATTCCCGAATTTGAAATATCTTCCTGTGCTTTTAATTGCGCCTCCCTTACATAAGCCGAATTGTTTTTTTCGATTACTTTATCCGGGGTGAATTGCGCGTAATTAAACGGGGCAATTTGTGCGTAATAGAAAGGAAATTCGCCCTGTCCCCATAATTCTCGCCATTCCTGTACCATTTTTACGAATAATTTTCGGTACTGAAAAGGCCTATCATAATTACTTTCTCCCTGGTACCAAATACTTCCTTTAATGCCATAACCTATTACCGGGGAAAGCATGCCATTAAATAAAGCCGTGGCGGTACGCATAGGCGGATCGATATCGTTTTCGCTTTTAGGTATAGCAATATCAAAATCTACAAGCATTTCCTTATTCATCCAGGCTTCCACACTGGAACCACCATAGGAAACATGAATTAATCCTACCGGAACATCGAGAGTTTCTTCTAACAAGCTACCAAAATACCAGGCTGTTGCGCTAAAATCCCCCGTAGTTTGAGGAGAAGAAATTTCCCACTGTCCTTCAAAGTTTTTCTCCGGTTTAACTCCTGCATTTCTTGGAATAGTTATAAAGCGTAAATTTTTATTAGCCGAACGAACTATAGTTTCGTTACCTCCTTCAACCGGCTGACCGGGAAACCCTTTTAAAGGCATTTCCATATTGGATTGCCCGGAACATAACCATACTTCTCCAGCCATTATATCTTTTATTTGTAATTCTTCTTCACCTTGAAAAATAGTAATCTCATAAGGCCCACCAGCATTTGGGGTTTGAATATTTGCCTGCCAGCGACCTTCTGCATCGGCTTTAACAGTAGTGGTTTTTGAATCCCAGGAGGTTTCAATCTGAAGCTCTTCTCCTTTTTTTGCCCAACCCCATACCGGTACTTCAGCTTGTTGTTGTAACACCATATTGTCGGAAAACAATGACGAAACTTCAATTTGAGAATTTGCAGAAATCCCTATGAGAAGTAGTATTAATAAAATAAAGTTCTTGTTTACGGATTTCATTCTTTTGAATTTTCAGTTTCTTTAATGATTTTAACCGGTCCTAATAATCCGGATTTTCTCAAGGCTTCGTCATCTAACCTAAAAGGTGCGGTGGTCCAGCTAAGACGCTCTTCTTCGGTCAGGTTCTGATCCCCGATAAGCCGGTTCCCCCAGGTATTGGTGACTTCAATTTGTAAAGTATTTCCCCCTTTTTTAATCGCATTGGATAGATCTACACGATATGGAAAAGTCCAGGCCGTACCACAATTTTTCCCATTTAATTTTACTGTTGCAATATTCGCAAGTTCTCCCAGGTGCAACCAAAGTCCATCTTGCTGACCTTCTTCCCAGTTAAAAGTTTTTTCATAAACCACGGTACCGGAATAGTGCTTAATCGAATCATTATCAGATTTACTCCAGTCAAAAAGCTTATCGGTCTGTACAGGGTTTTTAGGACCATGATATTTAGGGTCAAAAGTGAGTTTCCAGTCTTCATCAAGGGTTTTACTGGTTTCAAATTCAGGCCAGTTTTTTCCTTCTTCAGAAGATTTATTCTCAACATCCTCATCTTTGAAAATCACAAACAAGGAAGCATTTTCATAAAATTTAAGCGGAATAATTGTTCTTCCATTTTCTGTTTCCCACTGTTTCAACGGAATAGTTTTATTAAAAACCGGATCGTATAATTCCGGGGTTTTTCCCTCTACCCGGAACGAAACAGCTATTTCTTTTTGTTCTTCTTCCTGATTGGAGATGAAATAAATATCACTATCCCGGGTTTTTCTATGCGTCCAGGCAAAAGAGGTACTTTTCTCCCGTGATAATTCAGGGAAAACCACATCAGGAGCAATATTAATCTCAGAAAAATTCTCTTTTGCAAATGGTAAACGTATAATCCGGCCTTCTCCTAAATTCCTTGACTTAATATCATTTTCAGTTTTGTAATCACTCGCTGTACCCCATAATTCGGCAATTGTCTCTTCCCAAGCTTCTTGCCCTTCTGAAGAAATATATCCCGGAGCATACTCCGGTTTTTCAGCTAAAAATACCGTAGCACCTTTCTGGGTTAAATCCGATATTTTTTCTGCAACTTCAAGGGAAACCATTTTATTGGGAGACATTTTTCTGGATCCGGGAAAAAGTAAAGCGCTATAGGTTACTCCTCCTTTGAACCGCACCTTGCCATTAACTACTTTAGCATCATTTAAAAGAACATCTCTGTTAAAAGAATCGTATTTATAGCCATTTAAAGGATTTACCCACTCCGTTAAATTGGTGGTATTTTTAGAATACGAGACTTCCTTTGGCATTCTACCTACCGGTTGCCCTTCATTCTTTAAGCGCTCTTCTTCTTTTTCTACTTTTTCTTCTCCAAAAATTCCCGGTAAAAATGGTAATAACCTATCCGGAAGTACCGCCCTTGAAGGAATTTCCTCTCCGGTAAAAACCGCAAGATCAACCACGGCATTGCCTTGCTGTAATTTATACTGAACCCTGCTGGCATAATCGAAAAAAGCTTTTCCGGGCTCCCACCAGGTTTGGTTTCGCTGAAAATAAGTCCCAATGCCATCTAAAGTCATTCCCGGCATCCTGTCGGTCCACGGGTTATGAACAAAAACGTGGTAGAAAAACCGGTTTACGCCAAGTGCATAATGTAAATCGCCGAGGGTTTTTAAACTTCCAGGATGTTCATCCCAATCCATTCTTAACTGCGTATAAGCTTCTGCCTGGATAATATCCTTCCCATAAATATGCCCGGCTGAGATAGCGTCTAGCATATCATTAGGCTTATCGTGCGTTGGACTTCTTAACCAAAACTCCCCTGCTGGATAATCAACATTTTTAAAATGCAATAAAGCATCACTAACCATGGTTGGTGCCACATTTTCTGAACTGAATTTCGCCCCTCTCTTATCAGCTTCTTCAGCCATGGCACCGAAAAAATTATCGGTAATTAATTCAGAAATGGTATGCCTTACATCGGTTAAAACCTGTTCTGAAGTTTCCACATCTTCTATGGGAATTCCGGCCATAACCGGCAGGTATTCCACAAGGTCATAACCGCGTCGCTTTTTAAATTCTTCCTGAAAAACCGGCGACCAGTTTTGACTTCCGGCTTCCCAGCTATCGATATGAAAAACTGTTAATACTTCTGAGGCTACATCGGGGCCGGCCTGTCTTGCAGCTTCGCCAAACCATTTATCAAACTGAAAGCGGATGGCTTCAGGATTAAATTTATCAACCTCCAGACCTTTTCCCGCTCCCCCGGTTTCATTCTTATGCCCTGTGGAAGTATGCCCAAAACGAATAATTCTCCAATTTCCTTGCGGGGCCTCCCAGTCCAGATTTCCCTGTTCATCAATATATTCAGTGATATTGATTAAATCTTCCTTAGCGGTAACTTTTTCGTCAGGAATGTTGGTGTTTTTTGTCCTTGGACTTATACGCCAAACAGCACCCGATTTTCCTTCAAAATTATCTATTAAAGCTTCTTCCTGAAGGGTAATTTTACTCACTTTCAAAGATTGTTTCCATTTGGCGGCATCAAGATCTTCAGAACCCGGCTCAGTTCCCTCCGGATCATAAACAAACCGATAATATTTGGATTCTACGGGCGGGATGCTATGAGTATAGTTAAAATCAGTGTCCTGCCAGCCATGGCGCGGGGGAATAAGTCGGGTTAATTTTTCAAAATTCTTTCCATCCTCACTTGTTTCAACAATAAGACGGTGTGATTGATAATTATTTCCTTTGGTTTCTATTTGAATAGAATTAGCAGGGAAAGGCTCTTCAAATTCATATTGAATATATCCTTTTTCCGAAAGCCTGAAATTTCCATCCTCATCAGGATAAGCTAAATAGTCTACAGTCTCATTTTCTAAACTTGAAGTGACTTTTGGGATTTCCTGCGAGCTCTTGCTATATGCTTTCTCCCGGGGAATCGCAAAAGTGGCAATATCTTTATAATAACCTTCGTAATCTTCAGGTTTCGGGAGTCGGGCTTCCAGTTTTTGCCCACCATCCATTAAAGTATCGGCCCACACTACTTTTTGCATGGAGTTTTCGGGAGTAATCCACGGGCCACCGGCCACGGCAAAACCATCAGCAGCATGCATGGCAATTTTAAGGTCAAGCCGTTTGGCTTCTTCCATAGCAAAGCTCACCATCTCCCACCATTCTTCACTTAGCTGATGAATTGGGGGATCTATTAAAGGCGGATCAGTCGGGCCTTTTATAGACATAAGATAAGCCCCACCAATTCCGGCATCGGCCATTGCTTCTAAATCGGCGGTAATTCCTTCTTTAGAATAGGCGTTATGCATCCAGTACCAATACACCCAAGGCCTGGCTGTTTCTTCGGTAGGCTCAAAATCAGAATATTTCTCCGAAGAATTTTCGGTTTCATTATTCTTACAGCTTAAAACAATAAAGCTTATGAGTAAAAAAAGTAGTAGCCGATTCCTCATACTAATAATTAAATTTGTTTAATTTCTCCCTCAAAACTCCTGATTTATATGGAGTTAAAAAGAATCCGTAATGGTAATCCCCGGCCTTTATTTGATATTTATCCAGTGGGGCACCCACATCAGACCAGCTGTCGTTTCCGCCAATTCCCATTTGTTTTAAATCGATATTTAAAGTGATAAATCCGGCATCCTCAAGGTCAAAAGTATGTCTGGCTTCATTAATGTTCTCTTCAGTATAAGGCCAAGCACTCATACTAAGCGGCTGGTTTCCAATTACCAAAAAACCATCATTTTTTTCCTGGTCTGAAAGTGACATCCACCTGACTTCAGTGCGATTTCCATTTTCCTGCGGTCTTACATAAGGTTCCATAAATTCATCAAGCGGGGAAGAATACTTTCCTATTTTATACCCGTGATTTTTATCGATATAATTTTCCAAAGGCCCTTTTCCATACCAGGAAATCTGGTCATACTCCTTCTTAATTCCCATTTGCATGCCTACTTTTGGAAGAGTTGATAAGCTTCCAGAAGATTTTAATTCATAATTTACCTTTATCACTCCGTCGGGATAAATTTGATAAGCAAGTCTTACCTCAGCACTATCTTTAATAATTTCATATTGGCTTGAAATTTCAATAAAACCGGCAGTCTTTTCAGTTACTTCAATATCCTGCAAATCTGGACTGGCTTCATACCAGGATTTCATTTTCTCCTCCGCATTCCAACCGCCGTCATTATCGGTAAAAGGACGCGAAAAATTTGGAAGCAGCGGGCTAAAAACCTGTTCCTCTCCATTAAATATATAGGAAGATAAACCGCCATTTTTTTTATTGACTTTAAGCGAAAAATTTTCTCCTAAGACTTCAAAATCTTCTGAATTTTCTTGCAGTGATAATTCACCTGAAAATTCTGTTTCAATATTTAATTTGCCTTTCTTCTGAAGGATAAATTGGTCGTGCGCTACAGAATGCCCTTTGGGTGCCCATAATTCATTTTCAGAAAGTGTAAAGTCAATATTTAAAAGATACTCCGGTTTTTTATCTAAATCAGGAAGATGTTCTTCAATGTTAACAAGCGTATCCTTGCCTGCGGCCAGATTCAAAGCAGGTAATTCTTTTTCTTTCACAACCGCCCCATTCTTCAAAAACTGTATAACAGGCGTATACCCTTTTAAAGATTTGGAAGCATGTCGATTTTCAATTCTTAGTTCATTACCTTTTAAAGTAGAAGTTACCGGTTGGTAAACCCATTTGTTTTCGAGCATCGCTGATTTTGGCCTGCCATCGGAAGCAACAATCCCGTTTATATTAAAATTTCCGTTGTGTAGCTTTTCTCCAAAATCACCGCCGTAAGCAAAAAACTCCTGCCCAGATTCAGCATCGGTTTTTAAAATTCCCTGATCGCGATAATCCCAAATAAAGCCACCTATAACTCTTGGTTGTTTTCTGAATTCGTCCCAGAGTTCTTTCATATTTCCGGTAGAATTCCCCATAGAATGAGAATATTCTACAAAAACAATCGGGCGGTTATCACCGCTATTTTCTACTAAAAGTCCGGGTGTAAAAACGCCGGGGTAAAATCTGCTCACCATATCAACATAAGGTTGATCGGTGGGGTTTTCTAATCGATAAGCATGTTCCACAGGCTCAGGATACTCAGGATCTTCAGGATCTATATAAGCTTTTTCCCGATGATTTCCCTGTGCCGGTTCATAATGCACCGGTCGGGTAATATCAAAATCGTGCGTCCATTCTGCCATAGCAGCGTGATTTGGTCCACGACCCGATTCGTTGCCCAAACTCCAAAATAACACACTCGGATGATTTTTATCCCGCTCCACCATCCTGATCATACGTTCCATATGAGCATTTGTCCATTCGGGATCGTTACTTAATTTACCGCCAATTCCGTGAGTTTCAAGATTGGCCTCATCCATAACCATAATCCCATATCTATCACAGAGGTCGTAGAAATAAGGATCATTGGGATAATGACTGGTACGAATGGCGTTAAAATTATGCTGCTTTATCGTTCTCACTTCTTCTTCAATATCTTCACGGGTGAGTGCTTTACCAAGAATATGGTGATGGTCGTGCCGGTTAACTCCGTATAAATATGTTACATTACCATTCAAAAGCATTTTCCCATTTTTCTTATCAAACTTCACCTCGCGAAAGCCTACTTTACTGCTTTTTACTTCGGTAAGATTTCCTTCTTCATCCTTTAAACTCATGGTGAGCGTGTACAAATTTGGAGTTTCATCACTCCATAATTTCGGGTTGGAAATTTCTTTTTCAAACATCCCGAATTTCACATTATCCAAACGCGGGTAGCTTTCATTTAAAATATCTGCAGCAGGTTTTTCTAAAGCTGAGTCAAATACAGGTTCTCCTTCGGGATCATAAAGCTGAACTTCAAAAGTATGATCGGCAATCGTATCTCCGGTTAAATTTTCGAGTTCCGGTCTAAGTTGAAAAACTGCATCCTGATAATCATTTTCAAAAGAAGCCTGCCAGTGAAAATCTTTGATTCTTAATTTCGGTTCAGCCTTTAGCATTACCTCCCGTTGGATACCGCTAAGCCGCCATTGATCCTGATCTTCCAGGTAAGAAGCGTCACTCCATCGCAACACCTGAACAGAAAGTATATTTTCTCCGTCCTGAAGATAAGGTGTTATATTAAATTCTGAAGGCAAAAAGCTATCTTCCCCATAGCCCAAAAATTCTCCGTTCAGCCACACCTGAAAAGCTGAACTCACCGCTCCAAGATGAAGGGTGATATTTTGAGAATCCCAGTCAGCCGGTATTTTAAATTCGGTTTGATAAGAACCTACCGCATTGGTGTCTTTAGGAATAAACGGTGGATTTATAGGCCTAAATGGATAAACCGCACTTTTATAAATTGGCCTTCCATAACCTTTTAACTCCCAGTTGGAGGGGACTTCTATTTTATCCCAACCATCAACCCTGGATTTATAAAAATTTTTTGGGGCTTCATCTAAATTTACAGCAAATTTAAAGTCCCATTCTCCATTTAAAATTTTTATCCTGCTTTTTTCGCGATTGCCTTCCAGGGCATCCTGAATAGTTTTATAGGAATAAGATGTTGCCCTGGCAGCATCCCGGTTTATACTGGTTATTTTTGGGTCTTCCCAGGGGACAAACTCCCATTTTTTAGGAGTTTCAGGAATACCAGCGGGCTCCCCGGTAACTGTTTGAGCAGAAACCGATACGGATAAAGAGAAAAAAGCAACTAATACTTTTAGAATGGTTTTACTCATCTTTTTCCACTTTTTCATCGGGTTCCACGAAATTTATATCACTCTTACCAATATCTTTTGAAGTTGCCACAGCAATTCCTCTTTGGAATTCCTTATTTACAGCACAATAAAAGTGGTAAACAACACCCTCATGTTTTACTACAAAAGATTTATGAGCAAAAGATTCCTCGTAAGGCTCAGAAGGAGCAATTAAGTCTTCTCCTTCCCAGCGTTTCCATTCTTTTAAATCGTTAGATACCGCAAACCTGTTAAAAGCACCATCTTTCCAAAAAGCACCAAAATAAAACATCACCCACGTATCATTTATACGCTGAATGTAAGGATCTCCAGTTATTCCATCGTGATGGTTTACCACCGGATCATCACCATAACGCTCCCAGTTTTTCATATCATCAGAAACAGCCATACCTATACGTTCTGCACCCTGACCAGGATTAATACTATCACCACGAGCATTGTAATACATTATAAAATCATGTCCGGTTTCCCGTTCTTTATCACGAATGACATTAGTTTTATACATCGTACTATTATCCCACCAACTGGCATCTTCATCAGTAGGTTTTAAAATAGGTTCTTCTAAGCGGTCCCATTCATGAACCTTTGCTGGAGATTCTTCAGTATAAGCCATACCTAAAGAAAGGACACCGGCTTCATAGCCACGACTATCGCCTCCAAAATAACTCATCCAATGTTTACCATCATATTCACCCCACTCATAACTTCCACCCCATTCGGTATCCTGTAGTGCGATATATCCGGCTTTTTGATTTACATCCCAATCAGTAGTATCGGTAAAAGACATTACCTTCCCCTTGTAATCCCAATTAAGTAAGTCGTCACTTTCTGCCAGCCAGGTTTCATAACCCCGACCATCGTAAATCAAATAAGTCATATACCACTTGCCGTCTTCACGAAATACACTTGGGCAATCCAGTTTATAAGAATTGTCTTCAGGAACCATTACTAGACCGTATTTATAAGGAGTTTTAATCTCTTCGTAGATCTCTTGCATTACCTCATCGGTAATTTCTCTTTTCTTCATCTCCTTTTTTTCAGCCTTAGAATTACAAGAAATAATAAGACCTAACAGTATTAAATACATGAACAGGGACTTGGGGTATATTTTTTTCATTTTTTATTTGAAATTAAATTAATTCTTTACAGAAAGAATTTTATAACTTTTTGTACTGCAATATAAAGAGTTGTTAATTTTCTACTATCCTGTACTTACTTGAAGAAAAAATTATTTAAGATAATAATCTGCAAATTTCAGGTATTGCTCCCAATCATATCTGGTTATATCATGCTTTCCTGATCGGATATGATAGCCCATAGCTTCTTTCATTACGGGCTGATTAATTTTTGGAAAAGAGACCTTTTTAAATGCCTTTCTTCCAAAAAGCTTATAAACCGGAGATGCATATTTTGCCGATAAAAATTCCCCTTCAGGGTCTGAGCCCGGATCTCCCGCTGCACTTGCAATGTAGACCGGCCTTGGCGCAATTAAAGAAATTAGCATATGCTGGTCAAACGGCAAAGCTGCCTCATTTTTATTAAACTGCCTAAAACTCCTACTAAACCAGTGTTTATTACCATTATTTAATCCAGCAATATCTTCTCCAACCTTTCTTTTTGAAAGCGCTGCACCACCGCCACCAGATTCATTACTCACCACCATAGCGAAACGCTCATCTTTTGCTCCTGCCCATAAAGCTGCTTTTCCCATTCTGGAAAATCCAATTACCGCCACATTATTTTCATCAATATCATTATCTGTTTTAAAATAATCAAGGCACCGGCTTAAGCCCCAGGCCCAGGCGCCAATGGTACTAAAGTTATCATCCCGATTTTGAAGTTCAGGATATAGGGCATGGATTCCATTTTTGAAATTATCATAATAATCAGGATCCAAATCACCGGCATAAAACGTAGCCACACCATAACCTTTTTCCAAAATCATTTCTACAGGCCATCTTCCGGAAACGGCTCCCCTTGATTTTTCAGTTGGATGGTTTTCGACTGACCCACCTGCGCCTATCCAAACCCATTTATCAGCTAAACGTATTGCAGGATCGGAGTCTATGGCATGATTCCCCTGAAAATTGAGTCCAAAGAACAGTGGAACCGGCTTTTGAACATTTTTTGGCAGGTAGATTAAAAGGTCAAGCAAATGATAATCGGTTTCCCCGGAAATATAAACAGCTACCTGTTTTCGAACGGCTTTTCCATCTAAAGCATCAGAATAATTATCAAAAACAATAAATTTTAAATTTTCGGGAACTTCAGGAGCGGTACCATACATTAACTCCTTTAACATTTTCAGAATTTCTGGACGGCGTTTACTAACCCAATCCTCCTTAGTTGAAATTCGAGATCCATCTTCTAAAATCAACGGATCTGGCAGGTTGTAATTCTCTGGTTGCTCAGTCTGAGCAGAACTGAACAGAAAATTCATAAGAAATAAAAATAAGACAAATGTTTTTATTCTAATACCTAAAATGTTTTTCCTTAATGGAGGATAAGTAGCCAGGATCTTAACTTTTTAACGCAATTTACTCATTTACCTTATTTCAACTATCCTGTACTTACTTGGCAAAATAATAGCCCTTGTATCAGATATTTAAGAAGCTTTTCACTTCATTTGTAAGGGTGATTTTTACCCTGAGTTATTAAACCTTAAAAATATGAATCTCTTAAATATAAGTTATCCGGAAAAATTTGTTTTTGGCAAAGGTGCACTCGAAAAATTTAAGAACGATTTCTTCGAAACTTCCTTTAAAAGACTTTTTATACTGACTATTCCCGAACTTCAGCAGCAGTTGGAAGATTTGGTATTAGATCTAAAACAAAACGGCATTACCGTTCTTAGCGATGCAAGCATTATAAAAGAACCGTCATTTGCCGATTTTGAAGAAGTATTAATTAAGGCTAAGGATTTTAACGCCGATAGTGTAGTTGGAATTGGTGGAGGAAGTGCTCTTGATACCGCAAAACTTATTGCAGCCCAGCTCCAAAACACTCAAAATCTTGAAGAAATAAAAGGAAACGGAAATTTAAAAGAACGACAAACTTATTTGACGTGTATGCCTACAACCTCTGGCACGGGAAGTGAAGTTTCCCCAAATGCCCTGTTTGTAGACGAAAATGGCCAAAAAGTGGGTGTAATTAGTCCGTTTTTAGTTCCTGATGCTGCTTATGTAGATCCTAAGCTAACCATAAGCCTGCCTCCTTCCTTAACTGCCGCTACCGGTATTGATGCCCTAACGCATTGCCTGGAAGCCTATACCAATAAGTTTTCTCATCCGTTTGTTGATTTATATGCCCTTGAAGGAGTTCGGTTAATTAGTAAATACTTGCTTCGGGCCTGTACAGACGGGAACGATCTGGAAGCAAGAACGCAGGTTGCCCTGGGTAGTGTGTATGGCGGGATGTGTCTTGGCCCTGTAAATACAGCAGCTGTTCACGCACTTTCCTACCCACTCGGAGTACAGTACCATTTACCTCACGGACTATCAAATGCGCTGTTACTGCCTTTTGTGATGGAATTTAATATCGAAAAAGAATACGGAAAATATAAGGAAGTTGCTCTTGCTATTGGTGCCGAAAAAGGGAAAACCGATAAAGAAACAGCGCTTAACGGAGTAAAGTATATGAAAGAACTAATTCAGAAATGCGGCATTGAACTTTCCCTGCAAAAAGCCGGGGTCACCAAAGATTCTATTCCCGCCCTTGCCACAGGTGCTTTAAAAGTTCAACGCCTTTTGAAAAACAATGTTCGGGAAGTGACACAAAGTGATGCCGAAGCAATTTATAAAGCTGCATTTTAAGAAATGGAAGTAAAAAAATATTCAGGGGTAATTATTCCTATGGTAAGTCCGATTCTGGAGAATTTGGAAATCGATACCGAAGCTGTAAGAACATTAACTTCAAATGTGGTAAATCAGAGCGGCCAGCCTTTTGTGATTGGCACCACCGGCGAATCGAGTTCTTTATCATTTCAAAATAAATTAAAGCTCGTCAAAAAAACTGTGGAAACTGCACAGGGAAAAGCCCCGGTATATGCAGGTATATCGGCAAACTGTTATGCTGAATCTATAGAACTTGCAATCAAATTCAAAGAAATTGGTGCAGATGTAGCCGTAGCCCACATCCCGGGTTATTATGAAATAGACCAGGAAGAAGTATATCAATATTTTAAAAAAGTGGCTGATACAATAGAACTTCCGCTAGTGGTTTACAATATGCCAAAAACCACCAATATTTCATTAACATTAGAAACCATAGACAGGTTGAGTAAACATCAAAATATAGTTGCTCTAAAAGATTCGGAACGCGGGGAAGAACGAATGAAAAAGGCTATTTCCCTTTGGAAAGACCGGAAAGACTTTAGCTATTTTTCAGGTTGGGCCGCAAAATCTTTTGACACGTTAAAGTTAGGCGGGGATGGTATTGTTCCCAGTACGGGAAATTTAACTCCTAATCTTTACAACATACTTTATGAGAATATTCTAAGTCAGAATTTCGATAAAGCCCGGGCTGCCCAGGAAAAAACCGATGCTATTTCTAATATTTATCAGCAATTTCAACCGCTGGGAAATAGTCTTGCAGCTTTTAAAAGTTTGCTTCACGAGTATGATTTATGTGAACCAAATATGCTTCCTCCTTTACAAAAAGCTTCTGAAGAAATAAACAAAAAAATAAAAGCCAAACTAAAAAAACTAAATCAGAATATCTCTGAATTAAACCAACTATAATTATGGCAAAGAACAAACCGGTTTTAGGAATTACAATGGGAGATCCGGCCAGCATTGGGCCTGAAATTGCCATTAAAACCCTACTCAATAAAGAAACTTACGAAAAATGTTATCCTTTATTGGTAGGCGATGCGGGCGTATTAGAGAATTCCCTGAAAAAAATGGGGAAAAAGGCTAAAATCAATAAGGTTGATGCCGTTGATAAAGCAAAATATGAATTTGGCACTATAGATATTTATGACCTGGAATACCCTGATATTTCTAACCTGGAAATGGGTGAAATAACCGCCCTGGCCGGGGATATTGCCTTTAAAACGGTAACCACCAATATTCAACTTGCCTTAGACGGTAAAATTGACGGTACGGTTACCGGACCTATAAATAAAGAATCCCTGCATAAAGCAGGGCATTACTATTCCGGCCATACGGAAATCTATGCGGAATACACCGATACTAAAAAATATGCCATGCTTTTGGTAGAAGATAATCTTCGGGTTATCCATGTTTCTACCCACGTTTCGCTTAGAGAGGCCTGCGATTTGGTAAAAAAGGAACGCATTTTAGATACTATTGAACTTATTGATGATGCCTGTAGAAAATTGGGAGTGGAAAATCCCAAAATAGGAGTTGCAGGTTTAAATCCGCATGCCAGTGACGGTGGCTTATTTGGTTGGGAAGAAGAAAAAGAAATAGACCCTGCGGTTCAAACCGCGCTTAAAAAAGGCTATAATGTTGAAGGTCCTGTTCCGCCGGACACCATGTTCTCCAAAGCTATGGGCGGAGTATATGACGGCTGCGTTGCGATGTATCACGACCAGGGGCATATTCCGTTTAAAGTAGTTGGCTTTAACTGGGACCGTGAAAAAGGTCAAATGAAAAGCGTTCGAGGCGTAAATATAACCCTTGGTCTTCCTATTATTAGAACATCTGTAGATCACGGTACAGCTATGGAAATTGCAGGACAGGGAATCGCCAGTCCCGATGCGATGAGTTTGGCCATTGATTATGCTATTAGATTACACAAACACCGGTAAGAATTATGATTGCTGTAATTGCAGATGATTTTACCGGGGCCGCTGAAATAGGAGGAGTCGCTATTAGAAATGGTTTTTCAGCAAAAATTTACACTGAACTTCCTGATAATTGCACTTCGGAAGTTTTAATTATAGCCACCAACACTCGTGCACTTATTTCTACTGAAGCTATAGCGATTACGGAAGAAACCACCAGAAAATTATTAAAATATCAGCCTGAATTTATTTATAAAAAAACTGATTCCCTTTTACGCGGAAATGTAGAAGAAGAGCTTCTTGCCCAAATGAAAGTCTCAGGTAAAAAACGATGCCTTCTTATTCCGGCAAATCCCTCTTTAAACCGCACAATCAAAGATGGGATATATTTCATCAATAATAAACCTATAGCTGAATCACAGTCATTTGCAACCAATTTGCAAAAATCATCTTCAGCAGTGCTGGATTTATTAGAGCATAAAAAACAGACGAAGTTATATTCTGAAGAGCAGCAATGTAAAAACGGGATTTTCATTGGAAACACACCCGATTCCAAAGCGCTGGAAGAATGGACTAAAAAAATTGATAAAGATACTATTCCAGCGGGTGGTGCTGATTTTTTCAATGCTTTAATTCAAAATAGAAAACGGGAAATACCTTTTCATAAAACACCGGAAATACCAGCAGGGAAATCATTATACGTTTGTGGCAGTAAATTCCGGGATAGTATAAATAGAGTTAGAAAGGCTCATAGTGAGAAAAATTGTGTCGCCTATATGCCTGAAAAATACTTTTGTGCTGAAAATAAAGATACTCAAAAGGAATGGAGAGTGGCAATAACTAAGATTTTTAAAAGACAATATTCAGCTATTGCAGCTGTAGATCAACTTGAATGTACTCCTGATCACCTTCCTCTTAAAATAGAAAAAGCCTTTGCAGAATTCGTTTATAAACTAACAAATGAGTTATCCTTCAGCCATATTTATATCGAAGGAGGAGCCACTGCCTTTGCCATAATTCAAAAGCTTAAAATAACCCGTTTTACACCCGTTGAAGAAGTAGATCGCGGAGTGATAAAACTACAAATTCAATCCCCACAGCAGCTCATTTTAACCCTAAAACCAGGAAGTTACACCTGGCCCGATAAAATTTGGCCATTTTAAACCCAATGTATTATGATTGAACCTTCTCTACACATTATCGATTATGTTATCATCATAATCTCCATCCTGGTATCCATTTATATCGGGGTTAGTTTTTCTAAAAAACAAAACAACACGAATCAATATTTTGCAGCAGGAGGAAATGTCCCCTCCTGGGCTATAGGGATGTCCATTTTCGCTACCTTAATTAGTAGTGTTACATTTTTGGCTTATCCCGGTGAAGGTTATACTTCTAATTGGATAAGGTTGGTACAGGGACTTATGGTACCTGTGGTCCTTATCTTTATGATTGGGTTTATCGTTCCGCTCTATCGAAAAGTTATAGGCCTGAGTGCCTATGAGTATTTTGAAAGGCGCTTTGGTTACCTGGCAAGGGTTTACGGCTCATTAGGTTTTATCTTTGCCCATTTTTCAAAAATGGGTTCCGTTTTCTTTTTGTTAGCACTTGCATTGTCTTCTATGATCGGGATTGACACCCTATGGATAATTTGGGTATTAGGCTTTTGTATTGTGATCCTTACGCTTTTAGGAGGAATGGAAGCCGTGATTTGGTTAGATGTGGTTCAGGGTTTTTTACTTATTCTGGGAGGTATTATTTCAATAGCAGTTTTAATTTTTAGTACAGAAGGCGGTCTCTCTGAAATTGTAAATGTGGCAATGGAAAATGACAAAATCGGCTTGGGGCCTTTTGACTGGGATTTTGTAAACCTGACCTTTTGGGTAATGGCTATTAACGGTATTTTCTACGGTATTCAGAAATATGGAACCGACCAAACAATAGTACAACGCTACCTTACCGCAAAAACCGATAAAAAAGCGATTAGAGCTTCATTAATGGGGATTTTACTCTCCCTTCCTGTTTGGACTGCTTTTATGTTTATCGGTACTGCACTTTTTTCATTTTACGAAATTTATCCCGGTCTTTTGCCAGAAGGCACCCGCGCTGATGAAGTTTTCCCCTATTTTATTATGAATGAACTTCCCCCCGGACTTGTAGGCTTAATATTAGCCGCATTGATAGCCGCTGCCATCTCCAGTCTGGATTCCGATTTAAACTGTCTTGCTGCAGTAGGTGTAGATGATTATTACGCCAAGCTCTGGCCAAACAGTCTCGACCATAAACGCATGCTTTTTAGTAGATTTATAGTGGTTATTGCCGGTTTAGGTGCCGTACTGGTTGCCACTGCTTACGTTAAAGCAGGAGATGCCGGGGTTCTTGCTACCGTTTTTATGCTATACGCTATTTTTTCCGGAGGAATTGCCGGCATGTTTTTACTGGGCCTATTTGTAAAACGTGCCAATAAACAAGGGCTGTACGTTGGAATTGTGGTTTGTATCCTCTTTACTGCATATGCCATATTAACCTCCTCATATACCGGCGAAGGTGAGAATAAAGAACTTTACCTGGATATGGGAGCTTTAAATTACACCCATCATAAATATATGCTGGGCGTTTATAGCCACCTAGTCTTATTTTTTGTGGGTTGGTTTGCCAGCTATTTATTTCCTAAAAAGGAAATACCTTTAAACCTTACCTATTACGGTTATCTTAAGAAGAAAAAGGAAGGGAAAATCTAGGATAAACTAAAGAGTAAAGCTTCAGTATTTTTAAGATTCATCAAATAAAACTGTTTGTGTTTAACTCAAAATCTCAACAAATGAAAATAATCCTAGCTTTATTATTAATACTACCAACAACATCGACTTCTCAAATTGTAGTTGCTAATAATAATGAAGATTCATTTCCCCTAGCGATTATAACCAAGTTTCGCCCCAATGGAACCTTAAAATATAAGAAAATCTTTTCAGATAAAAATTCCGCGAAATTTGATGAAGATTCTGTGAAACTAGAGGAATATTCCATAATGAGATATACCGAATATTATGAGAATGAACAACTTCGCTTAAGCCTCAAAATAAAAGATTCTGTGCTACATGGTAGCTTAGTTACTTATTGGAAAAATGGCAAATTAAAAAGAAAAGATTTGTATAAAAATGGAACATTTTTAGAAGGCAAAACCTGGGATCAAAATGGGGCAGAAACAGCGTATTTCAAATTTAAAATTCCTTCACAAGTAAAAGAAATTAAGGGCGTACATTAGCTCAACTTAGTACTTCCCTCCTTAGAAAACCTTAGTCCTGATCATTTTTGAGATTCTATTTTTCTACATTATAAGCACTTTCTTCCCAATCTACAGGTTTTCTAGGAGAAGTGTTTTTAAACTCAATATTATTGGTTAAATCCCCTTCCAGTTGAGTATGAATCTCCCCTCCATTTACCTTAAATTCTGAATCCTCAAAAAGGAGATTTCGTGTATCCAAAAACTTCATTAACGAGTCCTGACTGCTTACCGAAACATTTTTAAAATGTAGTCCTGTAGCATCATTAGCAGTAAAAAATTGTTCGCTGTTTTCAACACGCACATTTTCCATTTTTAAATTTTCCAAGGGAGATTCAGGTATTCCGTATATTTTCACGAAAGTTTCTGAATTCTCTACGAGAATATCATTTATATGGATATTTTTAAAGTTGGGGGTGAGTTCATTTATTTCCCTTGCTGGTTTACGTTTGGCCAAACCTCCAACATACTTTGCCTGCCCCAGCATATCCCATTTAAAAGCAGTACCCCGTAAATTCATTCTCAAACGCTCGTAGTAAAAATTTTCTCCACCTCCGCCACGGGGACGTCTGGTCTTAAACCTGATTCCAACCCCGGTGTTATCAAAAACACAATCATGGATATATAGATTTCTTACTTTTCCAGCAGTTTCGCTACCCACAGTAATCGCCCCATGCCCCTCTTTCGCCAGGCAATACCGAACCACTACATTTTCTGTAGGCTTATCCACTCGAATTCCATCCTTTCCCCGTCCGGATTTCATAGTAAAACAATCATCACCATTATTTAAAGTAGAGTATTCAATCAAAACATTTCGGGAGGATTCTATATCAATTCCATCACCTCTGGGAATCCCCACACTATTTACCGTTACGCCACGAATAATAACTCCATCGCAATATACAGGTACAATATTCCAAAAAGCAGTTCGCTCTAAAGTGATTCCTTCAATATAAACATTTGTAGATTTTGTGGGGGAAATAAACATCGGCAAGAAAATAGATTCCCCATCATAACCTTCGTAAACGCGCTCTTCAACCGGTTTATCGACGGGTACAAATTTTTCAGTTACATCTTCGGTCATCATCTGGTCTTTTACCGGGCCTTCTTCCGGGCCGTATAAAGTACCTTTTCCGGTAATCGCTATATTGTCCTGCTCATAGGCATAAATACATGCCCCTAGTGACATTACTTCTACTCCTTCGTGGCGTGTAAAAACCGCGGGACGGTAATCTTCCAGTTCTCCACTAAAATATAATTCTGCTCCTTCTTCGAGGTGAAAATTCACATTACTTTTAAGGCTTATTCTTCCGGTTTTCCATTTTCCCGAAGGGACAACCACCTTTCCTCCGCCTTTCTCACTTACCTCATCTATAGCAGCCTGGATTGCTTTTGTACTTAATTCTTCCTGCTTAGCTCCTTTTTCTTCTATAGACATCGTCCTATCCGGAAAATTAGGCTTTTTAAACTCCGGCATATCAAAAGGTGCCTCTACAGGAGCAATAGTATCAGGCATATTTTCTGCGCCAACTTTATCTTTTGTGATTAGGCTGTCAAGATCTAAATATGCCAATTTTTTCTCTTCTGAATTCTCAGTTTTTTCTTTACAGGAAACTGAAACCAGCAAGACAGCAAAACAAGCTATTTGTACTAATTTTAAAAGGAATTGATTTCCGGAAATTTTCATTACGAATGTTTTAGATTAACGCCCTCGTTTTAATTTTTTAGTAGCTTTTTCCCCTCCATTAAGCAGATACAATAAAGGCAGAGGACGATCTTCTCCCTCAATAAACTCAGCTCTTGCAGCCCATGGAGTATTAGAAAGGACATTGGTAAAATCCATCCAGTATTGTAACCTTGCCTGCTTTAAATTCCATGTAAAGTGAAAATGATTGGCCGGAGCATATTGTTTATACTCGGTCATTGAAGCGTATTTAGGCACTACAAATGTATGTGGCCAGGTTGGGTTGGCCCCTTCACAAATTTGTTGCGCGATCTTTTCAGGCAAATCAACGGTTTCAGCTTCATCCCAAATCATACTAAACATTCCTGAAAGAGAGCTAAAAGCCAGACGGGCTGCAATTCCTTTAATTTCTCCGGGGGATTTAAAATGAACCGAATTCCCCAGGTAATAAAAATAGTCTACGGCTTTTGGAAAGCTGATTTTCTTCATAATTTCCTTCTCCGAAGCTCCGGGTTTTGCTGCCCAGTTAAAGGATGCAGAACCTGAATTCACCCCGTCTACAAAGCCTTTTTCCATCCACTTTTCATCTCCTTTTATCTCATACCCGTGTTCTTTGGAAAAAGCCTGAAGATCTTCACGGTCCCATGCCTTTCTAAAATCCATAAATAAGGGCGGATTTCCACCGGAAAGCCAAGTCATAAATACCTGGGTTAAAAGCCCCTGAACATCAGCTTCAGTAGCAAATGGAATAACAGGTTTCTCTCCATTATGATCAAAGGTACTATTAAAGAGCGATTCCATGATATCGGCCACCGGAAGCTGTATTCCGCGGTTATCTGATCCCCATTCCAGCTGACTCATAAAGCCACCACCAATGGCATCTAATTCTTCAATTAAATCTCTCACAATAAGATATAAAGCCAAACTTTGCTCTAATAAGTCTTCATCTTTTTTAGTATCGGGAAGTTCAATCCTGTCTTTAGCGTGATCAAAAAGCCAGGATTTTAAACGCTGAAGTTCTTCTTTATCATAAGATTCTTTTTTCAGCATATCGGCCAAAAGCTTCATATCCAAACGCGTAATCTCTAAACCAAATTGATTTCTGGTTTCCATTACGTGGGGAAGTGCGGTTTCCATTCCCATAGAGTCGTGACCAAATACCACTACCCTCTTGCCTTTTAAAGCCTGGAAAGTTACCGCCGCGTAACACCAATCTGTCAAATCTTCTAAAGTTTTGCTGCTCATTTTGGGATTTTGTCCCGTATCGGGCCATTTTCCAATATTCATATGTGCCAAACGCCCATATTGCGCTATCGCACCTACCGTTGCGTGGGTATAAACCACTCCGGGACGGGTAGCGCTATTTCCCGAAGTGAAATTTATAGGCGTATCTTCAGGAAATTGAGATAACAATGAAATGGTCGTAAGTTGTGGAAAAGACCAGGTATCAGGCACACAAACCAGCACATTTACACCAGCTTTTTTGAATTGTTTCGCTACAAAATCAGCTTGTTTTTCTGAATCTATTAAAATATCTGAAAAAACCACTTCTGCATATCCTCCGGTAGGCAACTTGATTTTCCCGGCTAGCTGACCGGCTACTTTTTCTACAATGTTTTTACTGCGCTCCCTGCTTTCTTCATCTATTCTGGGATCACATGGGGCAAAAACCCCAATTACCGGGTTTCCGATACTTTCATTTATATCTTTAGATAAGAGTGTTGGTTTCATAATTTATTTTTTAAGGTCGTTCTTATTTCTTTTTAAAAGAAGGGACAAAAGAAAACCGGTGAAAAATATAACCAGTGTCCCTATTACTATGGCAAGATTAGCGTGAATAGTATTCTGTAACGCATCCCCTTTTTCCAATAAAAAAGGCGTCAAACTCATCCATCCAATTACCAGGATTCCTAAAACTACCGCTATTGCTGCTTCTATTTGTTTGACATGTTTAGCAAAATATCCCAGGAGGAAAAGTCCAAGAATTCCACCACTGAATACCGAGGCCAAAGCCCACCAGGCATCTAATGCACTTTTCACTTCAGTCATGGCAAGGGCGGCAATTATACTTAATATTCCCATGACAATCCCGGAAACAAACAACACCCTGAAATGGGACTTATTTCCTGCCTTTTTATTGATATATTTTTTATAGTGATCAGTTAAAATAACGGTAGAAGAACTATTTATGCTGGTAGAAAGTGTACTCATTCCCGCAGCAAAAATTGAGGCAATAAGTAAACCCGTAAGCCCTGTAGGTAAACCGTTAACAATAAAAAAAGGAAAGATCTTATCCGCTTCATCCAAACTGCGAAGATCGGGGGGTAAAATTTCCGGAAAAACCTGGTAGTAAGCATACAAAGCTGTACCTATAAACACAAAGAGCAAGGAAACCGGAATATAGAGCAGGCCTCCAAACCAGGTAGATCTTATTGCTTCCTTTTCGGTTTTCGCACTCATATATCGCTGTACGTAATTTTGGTCAATCCCAAAATTCTGTAAATTGATGAAAAGTCCGTAGATTAATACCACCCAAAAAGTGGATTCAGTTAATTCAAGACCCAAGCTTCCTAAGCTGAGTTTATTATCGGCCATTCCTATATCAATTACCTGCCCCGGCCCTTCCGGCATGGAAAACATAATAATTCCCAAACAAACCAATGCGCCGACTATCAGTACAATTCCCTGAATGGCATCCGTCCAAATCACCGCTTCAATCCCGCCAAGGGAAGCATAAATAATTACCGCAATTCCCGTTATAATGATTATTGTAGCAATATCCCAACCTAAGAGAGCATTCATAGGCAATGCCAGGAGATAAAGAATAGTACCCATTCTGGCAAGTTGGGTCAACAAATAACAAATTGAAGCGTAGATTCGCGCCCAGCCGCCAAAACGCTCTTCTAAATAGAAATAAGCAGATTCGCTTTGTACATTTCGATAAAGTGGAACAAAAAATTTAGCAGCGGCAAGTGCTGCCAGGGGAATAGACAAACTAAAAACAAAACTATTCCAGTTACTTAAATAAGCATTTCCCGGAAGGGCCAGAAAACTGATACTACTTACAAAAGTGGCGAAAATTGACATCCCTATTGCCCAAGAAGGCAATTTCTGGCCGCCCACCATATAATCGGACGTGGTCCTGCCCTTTTTAAAATAAAAAGAGATTCCGAAAAATAAAATTCCCACCATATACGCGAAGAATATAACCATGTCTATAATGGGAAGACTCATACTATTTAGATTTATCGGTGATTTCTTTCAGGTTTTTGGCAATGATTTCCTTCTCTTTACTTCGGAATTGATGCAGGGGAGAAGCCATATAATCATTACAAATTCCCAAAACTTTAAGGGAAGCCTTTAATCCTTTTAAATAACTGGAACCAAATTTACCCTGAGTATAGAGTTTGGAAGAAATTTCCATCACTTGTTGGTGAAGCTCTTGAGTGGTTTCAAGATCTCCTGAAGAAGCCGCTTCATATAATTTCACATATAATTCAGGAAACATATTAGCACCGCCATTTACTCCGCCACTAGCTCCCATAAGAACAACTTCAGCAGTAATTTCTTCAGGACCTACAAATAGCGAAAAATTTTCATTTTCTTTCATTTTGTAAGCTACTTTATTAAAATAGGCAGTATTCGCTGAACTATCTTTTAAACCAATTATTTTTGGGTTTTTAGATAAAGTATGAACTGTTTCCGGTTCAATATTTATCTTAGTATGCGAAGGCATATTGTATAGAAAAACCGGAAGAGGCAAGTGTTCAGCAAGGTGTTCGTAATATTCGATTAGTTCAGGTTGGCCTAAACCAAAATAGTAAGGTGGCGCCGCTACTACGGCAGAAGCACCTTCTTTTGAAGCAGTTTCGGCTAGCGCCAAACTTTCTTGCAATGCCGTATCGGTTATACCCACCAAAACCGGAACTCTTTTATTAACAAACTTACAAGTATGCTTAATAAGCTCGTGACGTAATTTATAAGACAAACTGGTTGACTCACCGGTGGTACCGAGAATAAAGATACCGTGAACCCCACCCGCTATAACATGATTAATCAAACGTTCTAAACCGGGTATATCCAGGTTTTCTTCATCCACCAATGGTGTTACCAGAGGTGGTATTATTCCTTTAAAATTTGGCATGTTATCTTTCATAAAAAATCAGGCTATGTTAAACAAACTTAACCTATTCTGTTACTAACACTATCCTGCACTTTCTTGTGATAGTTAGGTTATTTTGTTTTTCACTTCTATCTCTATCAAAATTAAGAGGCTGCCTTTTCAGACAACCTCTCAATCATTTAAATAAGCAACTAAAACATAAATTTTTATAAAATATATTCGAGTTCTTCAACTTATAGGATTTAAAAACACCCTTCTAATAAGAACACTTCTCTATATTTGTTAATTTATTATGACTAAAATTAAAGTAAACTCCCTTATTTACCATCCCGTACTATCCTGTGGTATTCATGTTAATTTTTAGCTATCGATTTCTTTGCTGACTTCTGCCCATAGATTATTAACTATATCTTTATAAAGTAAAGCTTGTTGCCACCGATCTCCTTCTTCCTCATTTTCAAAACTACGGGCATAATAAATATCTGCCGGTAAAAGTTCTACTGCAAAAATTAAAAAATCTCCCTGGGTGGCAGATTTTAAAAAGCCTTTAAAAGATCGCTTCCACATTTCTTTAAAATGTGCTGTGTATTCTTGATTTCCTCCCTCTTTAATATTAACTTGAATACAACCCGGGTTTCCAATCCTCCCATGCATAAAGCGAACCCGTTCAAAAACAGGCGCTATAAATTCCCACTTGTTTTCTATACCTCCGTATACCATTTCCTGCCCGGTGTACCAATGTGAAAAATCTCCATTAAATCGAATTTCAGGGAACCGGTTAACCAGGGAAACCGTGCGTTGCATATCCTGGGTGATTGTGGATCGATGGGTTTCAATATAAATAGGAAAATCAGCTTTTTCTGATTCATTTAATACATATTCCACTAATTTATTGACTTCGGAATCAGATTCCATTCCCCAACCTAAATGAATACTGGCACATTCTCTGCCTTCGTCTTTCCATTGAGGCAAGACATGTCCCAATTCTCCTACTTTATTGATTCGAGCATGTGAAGTAGCTTTAAGCCCCAATTCCCGGCATAATGAAATATCTCCATCCTGAATTCCTTTAAAGCCGGCCTCTTGTATAGCCTTATGTTTTTCGCGGTCACTGCCTTTTGGGCCTTTTGAATATTCAGGGAGCCTATTTACCCCCATATAATTCATATCTACCCTTAAATATGGATTTCTATCGCTTCCGTCATTGGTGTTTTTAATCATAAAATAATAATAGATTTCTGTATTTTTATTAAGATCAGACTTTATAAACTTACCCCCTTTTTACCAGCGAGTTATATTGGTTTGTATTAAAATGAAAAAATTAGATTCTTTACTCTATTTCACTTCTTTATAGCTTATTCTATATTGTTTTCCAGGCTTGATATTCAATTCATAAACTCTATCTCCCATACTTCGAATTTCGCCTTCAGAAGTTTTAGGCTTTCGACGGCTTTTAAATTTAAGAATCCCGTTTCCTTCAGAAGATTTTACTCTAATTTCATTTCGATTAGCATAAACTGACACTTCACCATTAGGTGTGGGCACCTTACCTTCCATCCATTCCAATCCACCCAAATTGGGTTCAATAGTATATTCTTTGTAACCGGGTGCGGTAGGCTGTACTCCTAAGTAATATTTTCCAAATAAATAAATAGGACTGGCTCCCCAGGCGTGACACAAACTTTTTCCATAAGGCCGCCCATACATTTCAAGGTGTGCATCTCCCTTTTCTGTAGGATCATATTTTTCCCAGAAGGAAGTAGCCCCTAAATCAAGCATCCCTCCCCAATAATCTCGGATTTCATCTAAAACAAATTCCTGTTCCCCCATGGCACACAGGGCTTCAAGTTCATAAAATCGCATATAAGGCGTTGTGATCTGGAGAATGTCATCATTCAAAATAACATTTTCTTTTACACTTTGCTTTTGTTTTTCATCAAAATAGTTAAAGAAAATACCGAACATATTCGCATAACGCGTTACTATGTCCTGCATTTCGCCATCCTCTCG
This sequence comes from Salegentibacter sp., assembly GCA_017795085.1. Classification (GTDB taxonomy): domain Bacteria; phylum Bacteroidota; class Bacteroidia; order Flavobacteriales; family Flavobacteriaceae; genus Salegentibacter. The sequence goes on along the minus strand of CP051246.1, from coordinate 4,316,225 downwards.
TTGGTGTAACATTACTTGTTCTTCTTTATCCCAAAAAACATCGAACAATTTATTCTTCATTTCTCCAGCTAAATCTTCATAGCGCTTTTGGTCTTCAGTCTCTCCAACAATTTCTGCACTTACAGCCATTGCCTCTAAACTACGAGCAAGTAACATCTGTTCAAAACTTACTTCTCCTGTCTTGGGCAAACCATCTGCCCAGTCTATAAATACCCAATCGCCTTCAAGTGGCTCCAAGAAGCCGGCTTCATTACGGCGGCCAAGAACAAATTCCATTAAACTTTTAATACGTGGGTAAAAGGTTTCAATAAAGCTCGTATCACCGGTGTAGAGATAGTAATCGTAGATTCCCACAAACCAGTACAATGAATAATCCATAATGGTATTGATATGTGCTGTTACGGGCTCTTTTCCTCTTAATGCCAAAAGGGTTCGTTCTACTGAAGATTCATCAAAAAATAAGTAATAGTTCATTAAATAACTCTGGTGCGCATCTCCCGACCAAATCCATCGATCCCGCTTAATCCCATCGATAAAGAATTCGCGACTCGTCAAATGCATCGTGTAAGCTGAAACATCCCAAATTTCATTCAGCAGTTCATCTGAAGATTCAAATTCACCCCGGTAATCCAAGGGTAAATATTCGTACAACATGGAAATGGAATCATATTCTATAGTAGGATCGGCCTGAACCTGCACATAACGATAGGCTTTTGATTCATCATGGGTATAGATGGAAGGCTGACTGCCATCAAACTGAATGTAATCCAGGGTTTCACAATGGGCCGAGTCCAAGGCCTCCTCACGGGATTCCCCGTAATATAATGAAAGCTGGCCTTCACCTTTCAAGCCATGAACACGAATATAACCAAAGGTTTCCTTACCAAAATCTACCAATTCACCCTCACCAACAGGTTCAGTATTTTCTGCCGTCCAGGGTTCGGTTTTTAATCGAAAGTCAGAAGGCTTTTCATTTGGTGAGTGAAATTTCCAGGAACCCACGGGTTTCCATGGTGTTCCCGATTGCTGGGCATTACCCGCTTCATCAATCCAAAGTTTATCTTCATTGGTTACGATCCAGGATTCATCAGAGTTGATATAGGTACCGTCAATATAAATAGCCGGCAGAAATTCCTGATTGTAAACTTTTAATGAGATTTTATGTTTTCCAGGCTCGATCGTGATCCTTTCAGGCTGTCCGGAAATTTGCTTCCCATCTACAAGTAGCTGAAAAGGCCCTTCTGTGTGAATTTCCACTTCATCTCGTTCAGGAATATCTACCTCAGTTTGAAAGGTAACCAATGGAAAAGGACTGTAATAGCGCCATAGCGGTGGAAATACGGCCTCGCGCTCTGTACGTCTCACCTGCATTTTATTGCTAAGCCAAATTTCAAAATCTCCAGGATACCAGATCCAGGTCGCTTCTTCTTTACCCTCCTCTTCGCTTATTTGAGCAACTGTTGAAGTTGTAAAAAACAAAAAGAAGCCAAGAATGAACAAAGGAAATAACCAGCTATTTTTCTGAAATTTCATATAAATAATTTTTATAACCAAAATTATGCGTTAATGCCCGTTAAAGAAAATATAGAGTACAATCATAACAATTACAAGCATACCCCATAGCCACTTAACTTTTTGAGGAACTTTAGGTTGGGTTCCAAAATCGAGCGTACTCACATGTAAGTCCTTCCTTTTGCGTTCCCAATACGAAATGAGTAAAATAATAACAGAAAGGAATACAAATAAATAGAATGATAGTAATAAAAAGTGAGGCCAGAACTCATAAGTTTCAGAAGGAAAAACCCATAAATAAAAGACTCCTACCAATAAACATAGGAAAGTTCCAAAGGTTAAAATAAAATTGGCCGCATTGGTGGTTGTTTTTTTCCACAACACTCCAAATAGAAACACAACCGACATAGGAGGTGCGATAAAACCTAAAATTGACTGAAAAATATCAAATAAATTCAAGCCTTTTATACTGTCTATGGCCAGAGTAATAAGGATAGCTATAATAGCTCCGAGAACAGTAACAATCCTACCGATCCTTATCTCCTGTTTTTGTGTAGCTTCAGGCTTAAAGCGCTTTACATAAATATCCATGGTAAAAACCGTACTAAGTGCATTTAATGCTGAATCTATCGTGCTTACCAAAGCGGCAATCAAAACAGCCATAACCAATCCTGTCATGCCAACAGGCAATAATTTAGTTACCATGGTCATATAAGCTTCATCGGGATTCTCAAGTTCAGGAAAAAGTAGAAAACACAGAATTCCGGGCAATATAAATAAAGGAACATCCAGAATCTTAAGCCAACCTGTGAAATTCGCCCCTAATTGACCTTGTTTCAAGTTTTTAGCTCCCAACACCGATTGCACCATCGACTGATCGGTACACCAGAACCATACGCCCATAACAGGATAACCAAGTAGAATAGCCGTCCATGGATAACTTTCATTATCTGCAGGAAGAAATAAATTCCAATATTCTGAGGGTGTTTTTTCAGCCACCGTCATTATACCACCAGCCTTATCAAGCCCAACCAATACCAGCAACAAGGAAACTACAATAAGCAACACCATTTGGAAAACATTGGTGTAAGCAATGGCCTTTAAGCCTCCGGCTATGGTAAAAAATCCGGCAATTAGGATAAGAACAATTACAGAAAGCCACATCGGGAAATTTAGGATTTGCCGTATCAAAATCCCCCCGGCAAATAAAGTTAGTGCGAGCCAGCTAATCAGGACAGTAACAATGGTATACCAGGCTAAAATATTTTGAGTAGAATCTCCAAAGCGTTTTCCCATAAATTCCGGCAGGGTTTGTACCCTGGCCCCTAAATATCTTGGGGAAAAAACCACTGCGAGTAACAAGATAAATATAAAGGCATACCAGGCAAAGTTTCCTGCCACCACCCCGGTAGTATAACCAATACTTGCCGAGGCAATAAGCATGGAAGGCCCCACATTGGTTCCCCACATTGTAAGGCCTATACTTGGCCATCCCAGACTATTGCCTGCCAAAAAAAGATTTTCAGATTTATCCCGCTTTTTTTTGAAACTTACCCAATAACCAATCCCTACAAGAACCACCAGGTAAATCCCAACTACTATAAAATCAAGAGGCTTTAAAATTTCATGAATATCCATTAAAATAAGAGGCTTTAATTACTACCTTTCAATTTATACCGGTTCTTTTTTAACCCGTTTTTTATTTTTCACAAAAGGGTCGGCCCAATACAATGGCTCATTACTGGCTTCCTTTAAAATTGGTTCCGGAGAATATTGAATAAGCAGCACCCTTCTGGGTTTATTGGTTAAATTAGAACCACTTCTGTGAAAACAGGTGCTTGAAAACAAGGCCACATCCCCAGCTTTTAAAATCGCAGGTTGCCCGGGATTATCTCCAAAGTATCCTATTTTATCATTGGTTCCTTCCTGAAGCTTATGCTCTATTCTATTTCTTGTCCCGGCATCTTTATAAGGCAGCAAGTAAACCGTACCATTTTCTTCATCAACGTCATCCAGCGGGCACCAAATAGATAGGTAAGGTTTATGCTCGAAATCCAGATAGCCTGAATCCTGATGCCAGGAAAATTTCATGCCCTTATCAGCTGCTTTTACCACGAACTGTTCCAGGAACAGATAAACATCATCCCCTAAAATCTTTCGGGTAATTTCCTCCATTTCCTTACCAAAAATAAGGTTCTGCATGGTTTGGCTGTCTTTATAACGCAAAGCGATAAAATAGCGTTTCCCTTTATGGTTTATCTCGTCTACTTCAACTCCTTTACGATCCATCTCCTCATCTTTTTCCCGCATAAAGCGCTCACATTCTTCCTGCAAACGTTTTAGTAAATTGGGAGGAATAACATTTCTTACGATGCAATACCCATCTTCTTCATACTGTTTTATTTGTTCATCAGACAAAATTGAATTCATAATTTAAATTTTTAATGGTTAATACTCATTTTTACATCCATTCGGCATCCAGTCCGTTTTCTTTTAAAATATCTGCAACTTTTTCTGGTTTACCGGTTTGCAGGGACTTTTCCATAGTTTTTAATAAAGCTATGGTTCCAATCCCTTCTTTTAAATTGGGATAAGCGATAAAATCTTCTCTTATACTATCTGCAAAATGTTCTAAATAGTTATTATACTCCCCGGCGTGGTGGCTTTTACCTTCGAACCTGAAATAATGCTTCGATTTATGCTCCCAGGTAAGCACCTGTTCTTCACCTTCTTTATTGGTAAGAGCATAGCGTAATTCCATATAATCCCCCTGGCTACAGCCTTCGGTTCCCCGGAGAATACAGCTCATTTCACTATCGCGTAAAGCAGGCTGAACCGGACCGGAATATGCCCCGGAAACCCTTGCAATTCGCCCATCTTCTGCTTTAAATATAAAATGATGCGTATCGGTATTTTTTAATCCGCCGTTTTTTCCATTCGGGCTTAATGTGCCGTAACCCATTACTTCTTCTATGGAAGGCAAATACCAACGGATAAAATCTACCGGATGACTTAATCCACCAAATAACCATTTAAAAGAAGACTCCAGCGACCAGGGTTTGGAAAGAAACCACCGGTGATCGGCATTGTAATACGATTCAATAGTAATGAGCTCGCCGATAAGACCTTTTTCAAAATCTTCTCGTTGGCGCTTCATAGGTTCAAAAAACCGACTGCTTTGCCCTACGAATAAACGTTTTCCTGATTTTTTCTGAAGCTTAATTAAGCTTTTAGCCTCTTCTAAATCATTTAACAACGGCTTGGTACAAACTACGTGCTTCCCCCTTTCCATTGCCATTTTTATATGTTGAGCATGTAGAACATCGGGGGTATAAATTCCAATGGCATCAATCTCAGGATTGGCCAACATGTCTTCATAATTTGTAGTATAATTGTGAAAATCGAATTCCTTGGCCCGCTGCTTACATAGATCAAGATTGCGATCGCAAATTTGAACTAATTCAATTTTATCGCTATGCAGGGAAGCTGAAATAGTACTTCGCCCTTCTCCTAAGCCTAATATACCTAACTTTAATTTTTTCATTTTACTTTAGAATATTCCAGATACCCCGGAAATCTTTATCAATTTCAATTTGAATTATTTTTGAATCTTTCATTTCATCAGTGCAACTCACTTCCTCTGAATATATTGGAATTACACTATCACTCTTTACCCACACTGGCATTTCATCTAAAGGAGTTTTAAAGCCTTTAAGCCATTTTCCTCCTATAAATTTTTCCCCGGAAAAAAAATTCACCCAATTGCCCTCAGGTAAGTAAGCATCTCTTTTATTATCAGAATTCATTACCGGGGCTACAAGAAATGATTCCCCAAAATAGTACTGATCATCAATATGCCAGCACATTTTGTCTTCAGGATGATGAAACAATAAAGCCCGTAGTACAGGAAATCCTGTTTTACCTAATTTTATTCCGGTTTCTTCAATATAAGGAAGTAATAGATAGCGTAATTTCCACCATTTTTTAATAGTGTCAGCTACTTTTGGAAAATGCCAGGGTTCACGTTTGGAAGTGCCGTGATAACGAATATGAGAGCTAAAAACCCCAAATTGCGTCCAACGTACATACAAATCATCGGGAATAATCGAATTCATAAAATTAGGTACGCCGTGAAATCCGGGTACATCATGACTCCAAAAACCAAAGCCTGAAAGTCCTAAATGCAATCCTCCTTTTAACGAACCAGCCATACCGTCCCAGGTAGCAGCAGCATCACCTCCCCAATGTAAAGGATAGCGTTGACAACCAGCCCAGCCGGCCCGAGCCCAAATTATACCCTCTCCCGTTTCTTCTCTAGTAACTTCATAAGCTGCTTTTTGATATAAAAGTCCATAAAGATTATTTAGAAGTTCGGGCTTCATATTTTTATAATCGGCATCCAGGTGAATCTCTTCACCAAAATCCGTTTTAATACAAACCACGCCCATTTTTAAAAGTCGGCGAAGTAAATTTTTATACCACTCCACTGCTTCGGGAAAGGTGAAATCTATAGTTCCGGCATAATCCAGCGCACTAAAATTGCTTCCTCGTTCTTTATTCTGATTTTCTTTTAAAGGCGCCATATAATTATGCTCCCTGGCTTCTTCAAATTGTTCTGCATTTTCTGCGATATAAGGCATTTGCCATAAACTCACCCGAAATCCGCTTTCTTTTAAATCACTGATAAATTTTTCAGGTTCGAGAAAACGTTCTTTATTAAATTTCCATTCGCAGAGCCAATCGGTTTCAAACCAACCGGTATCCAAATGAATAACATCACACGGGTAATTTTCCTTTCTTAATCTTTGGCAAATTTCATTGACTTCCTCTGCTGAAAAGTAGGTCATTCGACTCATCCAAATCCCATAACTCCACTTTGGCGGAGCTTCAGGAAAACCGGTTAATTGCCGGTAGTGATATAAAATTTTATCCGGTTTTTTTCCTCCTATTAAAAACCAGTCTAATACCGGTTCTTCTACAAGTACCTGAGCCGAACGGGTAGAATGATCGGCGAGGGAAAGTTTAGTATATGCTGAAGTATGTACAAAAAGCCCATAGCCTTTACTCGAGAGATAAAACGGAATATTTTTATAGGTTCTTTTATTATTTACTCCCTGCCCATCCTGATTTTTTAACTGAAATGTTTGCCCGGAAAGATCCATTTTAGAAAATCGCTCCCCGGTACCTACAAAATGTTCATCTGGCTGGGTACCTAAAGAAAAAGTACAAAAAAAACCATTATCTTCATTTTCTATAAAAGCAAGGGGCATAGCTTCAACCCTCGCCGGAAAAAACTGGTCGAAAGAACTTAAACTTACTGCTCCCGCTCCATCGGGATAAAAACTGATTTGTAAACGTTTTTCCGGAGGCGGTAAAAGATCACTCCAATAATCTATCTCGGGAGCTTTAAAACTGAAAAAGGCTCGTTTCTGTTTATTTTCATCTTCAATAAGCCAGGAATCTTCATTCTTTATCACTTTTAAAGCCTGCTTTTTAAGACTGCTATCTATTTGCAGCATTTCAGAACTTTCTTTATTCAAATTTCCATCAAACTGAATAGTTGCTCTAAGAATAGAAGGCCCGTAAGCGCTTATTTTAAGTGTAAATAATTTCCGAGGTGTTTCCTTATCAGGACTAATATCATTACCGGGCTTTTGTTTTTGAAAAGGAATTTCAACCAAAACATCCCCATTTTTTTCCTCAATTCCGCTAGGATTTTCGGCAATCCATAAAAATTTTGAATCCTGTAATTCAGGATCAAAATCTAAAAAATCAAACAATTGATAATTTGTACGTTTCACTGCTTATCTTTCTAACAATTGTTGAAATTCAGGTTCCAGACCTGCTTTATTTTTTATTTCTTCAGAAACTTTAGGCCCATTATAGAACCATTCGTTTCCCGGCCCCGGGGTATTACAGAAAAACTTAGCGCGTTCTGTCCAGTTATCCTGCACTCTTATATAAGATGAAGCTTCATCAAAATAAATATATTGGTGATGATGAAGCATATGTGCATAAGGAGCTTTATTAAGATTATAGATCACATTTTCTGTAATCTCCATATTTGGCTGCGCCGAAAGGGTGTAAATTCCGCCTACATCATACATTTGCTTCGCAAAATTGTGGATTTTATTAGCGTGTACCCTGTTGTTTTTTGAGGCTGAAATGGTTTTTGTCCAACCCCAGCCCACACAAATTCCGGAATAATTAATATCATTAATTTCATTGTGTTCAATATTTACGCCCTGGGCAAAACCTACCGATATCCCCACACAACCCCAATCTTCATTAGTGGCATCGGTAATTAGATTGTTTTTTATCTGAATATTTTTCACAATCTCCCGTTCATCTTTAGGATTATAAGGCAAGTGAGCCTCAAAGTCAGGGCCTCCAAAAAATCCCGCCTGAATTCCGGTGCCGCCAATATCACGAAACAAATTCCCCTGAATCCTAGTATCTGAAACCCCGGTTACAAGATCAAGCCCTGTAGCAGCCATATGCTGAAATTGACAATTTTCAATATTGATATGCGAAGCATTGGAAATTTCAATCCCTCCAGGCTGTCTACCAATCCAGGCCTGATTCTCCAAACTTTCTTTATCGGGCGTACCGGGTTCTTTCAACTTATAGGCCTCCAAAATATACCATCCGGCCTGAAGCGGCACATGGCCTCTTTCTGAAGGACGCATCCAGGTTGTGTGCTGAAAAGCTATTCCTGAAATTGTAAAATGCTTCACCGGATTATCCAAATCCCCTTTAAATTCTACTAAAGATTCTAAAAAAGGGGCTACAACTTCTGCATTGTTCAGGTTTTCATCCTTTCTGGGCCAGTAATAAAGTTTCCCCTCTTCTTTATCGTGATACCATTCGCCGGGTTTGGTCAATAATTCCCGGGCTCCCTGAAAAAAGAAAGCAGAATTACCATTATACTCATTGTTTTCATCAATAAAAGGTGCCGGCCAGGGATGCTCGAATTCAATTAAACTTTCAGGCTGATGGAAAGAAATTTTGGTTTTATCTCCCTGCACTTCCATACCCTTCACCCTTAAATTAGCAATAGCCCACCACTGATGAATTACAAATTCAAGATCATCTAAATTATTAAAATCAGCATCCGGAGTTGGAATCCAAAAGGCCTGTTCTTCATTATCTACGGAAAGAATACGGTCTAATTTCCCATCATTTAAACTGGTTGCCCAAACTGCTTTTTTATCATTTACCCATAGCTGCCTGAAATTAAGAGGTTGCCCCCCCACTTTAGGCGCATCGGCCACCCATACTTCAGCGTTTTTCGGTAATCCGGAAAGATTTCCAGAAAATTTCTCCCAGTTTTCAACCTTAACTCCTCCTGAAAATATCGGTTTATTCTCTCCTTTGGCCACTATACGGGTAGGACTATCTTCTGTTCCAGAATCTTCGGGCCTAATTAATAATGGCTCATAAAATTCATAAACCCCTTCTCCAACATAAATTGTAATCCCCTCCTTAATGGAAGCATCATTTAAGCGCCTTAATTCCCGAGCTTTTCGCAAAGCCATCTGCACACTTGCCAAAGGCTTCTCCTTAGTACCAGGGTTAGTATTATCACCATTAGTTGCAACCCATAATTCGGCAGCTTCAACTTTAAATATTCCGAAAAGGAATACAATTAGTAAAATTTTTGAGAAATAGCCTTTCAACATAAAATTGTTATTTATATAAGCCAATAAATTGATAATATTTACCAATTTTAAATAAAAAAAAAGCAAGCTCCATCCTGTACTTACAGGACGGAGCTTTTATTAATTAATACCCCGGGTTTTGTTCCAGGTTATCATTGGCTAAAACATCTTCAGGTGGGATTGGGTAAATTAAATATTGAGGTGAAGAAGTCTCTTTTAAAGTCCATTCTCCTAAAAATTTGCCATATCTTATAAGGTCCTGGCGCCTATGGCCTTCCCAAAATAATTCTCTGCCTCTTTCCTCTAAAAGATTATCAAGATTTAATTCTGTCAAGGGATCTACATTTCTATTTTCCCTAATTTCATTAACGATTGATAAAGCCTGAGCTTCATTGCCCAATCTTAAAAGCGCTTCAGCTTTCATAAGTAGTAAATCTGCATAACGTAACAGAACGATATCATTATCTGCGGCCCCCGGGTTTTCGTAATCCGGCACATATTTTACCGGACGATATCCATTCCAAAGACTAGCTCCGGTTAAGGTAGGGACTTCTTTTGTAAAGTTCACCTCTGGGAGTGGTTCACCATCAGCATCGTATTGTTGCCCCGCCAAAAAACCAACATTATATCCTCTTGGCTCAGTAATTGGATGCTCGTAATAACGACGGATATCGCTTTCTTCAAAAAGGTCATAAAGTTCAGGAGTTGAGCTGTATCCATTCCAACCACCCCCATTTGGCAAACTGATTTCGGTAGGGAAAATGGCATGCCACCATACCCATAAAGAGTGTGATCTTACGCCTCCTTCTCCTTCAATAGAAAAAATCAATTCAGAAGAAGCACTATTATTATCAGGACCAAAACTATCCCAATAAAAATCGATTTCTTTACCTTCAATCGCGTCTACATATTCTATAACTTTTTGTAGGTCGGCATTTTCAAACTGTGGGTTCTCTCTATTTTCATATACCCCACGATTAAGATAAACCCTTGCCAAAAGCCCTCTTGCTGCATTTTTTGAAGCCAAATATGCTGACTGGTTATCTGGCAAAAAGGGTAATACTTCTTCTAGCTCCTGAATAATAAAATCGGCTGCTTCAGTTCCTTTAATAACCCTGGAAGGCTCTAATAAATTATCTCCCGGTTCTCTAAATGGCACCTGGTTAAAAAGGTCTAAAGTAGTTGCCATAAAATAGGCTCGTAAGAAACGTGCTTCAGCCTCAGTTTCCTCGTCTGGATTAAACTGTAGAATGTTCGTAGCATCAAATACGGCCTGGTTCATTCCGTCCCAAACAGAATTAATATATCTGTTTTGCGGTTGGAAATTGTGAGTATGTAACTGCCTAAACAACCCTCCATTATCCCATCCTGAAGGACGCGAAGGAACTACGGCATGATCTGCACTTACTTCGTTTAATAACCAAACACTACCTTCATGCTGAATGAACCTGCTGTCAAAATCCCGGTAAACCCTTTCTAAAAGCGAACTGAAATCAACATTTTCAAGAAGATTTTCTCTGGCTTCTTCTGATGTAAGTTCAGAATTAATTTCTTCTTCTAAATCGGTACAATTCCAAAAGATGAAAGGAATTATATAAATAAGATATTTTAAATTTTTCATAGTTTTTCTTTTTAAAAGGTGGTACTAAAACCAAGAGATATCGTAGTTGCTGGCGGATAAGTTATATAGTCTATCCCAAACGATGGCACCCCACCTATTCCACGACTGGTATTAACTTCAGGATCAAAACCGCTGTAATTTGTTATTAATAATAAATTTTGCCCGGTTAAAGAAATTCGTGTATTGGTAAATGCTTCGCTTATTTTTCCAATATTATAGCCAAGGCTGGCATTTTGTAATCTTAAAAAATCAGCATCTTCCAAATACCTGGTTGAAACTACATTGGCATTACTTAAGCTTTCATTTCCAAGACCGATTTCCGGGGAAGCGTTTCTACCAATACCAAAATTAGCAGCGGTTATTACCGCGTTTGCCGTGTTATTATAAACCTGGTGGCCAAAAACACCATTAAAGCTCATATTAAAATCAAATTTTCTATAGCGTAGATTGGTATTAATTCCCATTAAAAAATCTGGATTAGGATCTCCTACAAATTCCCTGTCTTCTGAGTAAGTGGCTAGACCGCTTTCATCTAAGCCTTGAAACTCAAGCATATTATAAACAAAAAGCGGTTGGTTATTGGTTAATAATTGAGCAGTAGAACCTGCACCAAGGCCATTTCCATTTATCTGACCTGTAAGAACATCGGCTCCATTATAATTTTCCAGACGATTTTTTAGGTAGGTTCCATTCACCCCTACTTCCCAGTTAAAGTCACTGGTTTGAGTCAATACAGTATTCAACATAACTTCAAAACCGCTATTTTTTATTTCCGCAGGCAAATTTGTCCAAAATTGAGCTGAAGGAGCAGGCTGTATTGCGGGCAACAAGAATAACAGGTCCTTGGTGGTTTTATCAAAATATTCCAAGGAACCTGATAATTTATCTTCAAATAGTGAAAAATCTAATCCTAAGTTATAAGTTTCAGAAGTTTCCCATTTAAGGTCAGGATTAGCTACATTTTCAAGAGAAATTTGCTCTGTCCCGAATGAATAACGCTCCTGGCTGGCCCCGGTGGGGAATTCCTGGTTTCCCGTTTGTCCCCAGCCCATTCTTAACTTAAGATTATTAATTGTAGTATTATCTTTCAAAAAGTCTTCTTCACTAATTGTCCAGGCACCTGCGAATGAAGGGAAATAACCGTATTTATTATTCTCACCAAATTTTGTTGAACCATCGGCCCGCATTGTAGCTGTTAAAAGATATCGATCTGAAAAATTTAAATTAAGTCTTCCAAAATATGATTGTAATTGATTGGTCGGGTCACGAAATGAATTCACCGATACATTATCTTTGGAAGGGTTCTGTAAAATATCAGAACCTAAAACTTCAAAAGAAGTAAAACCGGTTGCGTTTATACTATTTTGATACCTTTTATAATCCTGGAATTCATACCCAACAAGTGCATTAAGGTTTAAATCACCAAACTCTTCACGATAGTTCAGGATATGTGTTAATGTACTACTACTAAGTATAGAATTGCTTACCATTGCCACACCACGATCGGTTATTAAGTCTAAAAACAAACGGCCAGATAAGTCTGTTGCACGATTTCCTTTAGAATGATTTACCCCCAGGCTTAGTTTATATTCCAGGTTGTCTAATATCTTAAAGGTCACCCCTACATTTCCGAGTATATTACTTATATTACTTTCATCATTATAATACTCAATTAAAGCTAAAGGATTAGTAGGCAAACCAGCAACATCGGCACCGTTTTCCTGATATCTTCTTTGCACAAAATCCCCATTTGAATTATAAAAAGGGACGGTTGGGTTCCATTCAACCGCATTTCCAATTAAACTTCCATTTACATTGGAGTCCTCAGCAATAGGCGCCCCATTTTCTATGGTATTTGAGGCTATTAGGTTTAAGTCTAATTTCAACCTGTCATTTTTAAAAAAACGATAGGTTGAAGAATAGTTTGCAGTATATTTTTTAATTCCACTTTCTTTTACAATACCCTGTTGATCTAAATAACCAGCAGAAAACCGATAAACATTTCCATCCTTTCCTCCACTAATAGAAAAATCGGCAGTTTTCGAAACAGCTGTTTGCATTATTTCGTCGAATGCATCTACAGATGTACCTCCATTGTTATCTTCAATCCCCCTGGCTTCAAGAGCTCTTCGGTATGTATCTCCATTCATAATATCAGGCTTGCGATTAAAAGTGCTAATTGCTGAACTCAGATCTACTTTCACCGTAGGCACTCCTGTACTCCCTCTTTTAGTAGTAATAATTACCACGCCACTAGAACCCCTTGAACCATAAATTGCTGTAGCTGATGCATCTTTAAGGATATCAATGGTCTCAATATCATTTGGATTAATAAAATTTAGAGGATTTGAACCTGCTGAATTCCCTAATCCTCCATTAGGAGCTTGAGAACTTGGCTTCGTATCTCTTCCATCTAATGGAACACCATCTACTACAAATAGTGGTTGGTTGCCAGATCTTACCGATGAAGCACCTCTAATTCTAAAGCTTACTTCTCCGCCGGGAGCACCGCTATTATTAACAATATTTACCCCAGAAACTTTTCCCTGCACCAATTGGTCGGGAGAAGCAATTACACCTCTATTAAAGGACTCCTCGCTAATTCGTGAAATTGAGCCAGTAACATCTTTAACCTTAGAAGTACCATAACCCACAACTACCACTTCATCTAAATCGGCAGCGCTTTCTTCCAGTTGAACATTATAATTTGCACTATCGGAAACAACCAACTCAATCGTTTTCGTTCCAATAAATGAAAAAACAAGAATCTCTCCAGGTTCAGCTTCGATTGAGTAGTTTCCATCAAAATCGGTTTGGGTACCTGTATTCGTGCCCTTAACCATAACATTTACTCCCGGAAGTGGCACATTGCTTTCATCAGTTACGACACCGGTAATATTTTTTTCCTGGGCGAGGATTTCCTGAAAACCAATCAGGAAAAAAATAAACAGAAGGTAATTAGAAATTTTTTTCATAGGGATTTATAATGAAGATTTTATATTTTCTAAATTAAATCTTAAATTCCTACAAGCCATCCTGCAGGTACCTGCAGGCAGGTTCTAAATACTTAACACCATTATTGCCCTTCAGAAAAATCAAAAAACAAATTCATCTTTTTACTTCTGATGCGCCAGTTGTCAAAGGTGCCATAATCAAAAAAGATATTTTTCTGTCCGGCCGGGCCAAGTCGTTCCGGCTGATTGGTTTTACTACCAATGGCAGGAATGGCCTGCATGAAGGAGATATCGCCATTAGGAAAGGCGGGGGCAGTTCGCTTTTCAAATTCTTCACCTTTAGGATTCTCAGGCGTAAATAACCTTAAAAAAACATCTTCAGTAGCTGTTCCTACTGTAAAAGACTGATCTTTCGATTGGATTTTAGCCCAATAAAGGTTAGAATGATATCCTTTAAATTCAGGATATTCGTGGGGAGGTAAGCCAGTAATCGTATTGTTATAATCTTTTTGATGAACATCCACTTCCACCCCATGCATTCGATTTTTCCAAACCCTGTATGGGCCATTTCCAAGCCATTTTACTCCTTCTACCAGGTCTTCAGGATAAAAGAAATCTACTCCCATATAATCAAAGTCTACATCGTACTCTTCGGGTTTGTAATAAACCTCGAGTTCTAACTGGCCGGTTGCATGAAAAGTCCAGGTGAATTCTTTTAACCTGGATTCTTCTTTAAAACTATTAATTATATGAATTTCATCTTTGTGTTCTTCAACTCTTAAACTATCAAATACTACTTTTCCGACACTTAAATGCGGCCCTTCATTAAAAGGAATTTCACCTTTACTGTTCTTTACTTTTAGAAGTTTCCCGCTGTTTTTAGCAATTTCATAATAAATATTTCCGGCGTTTATTTTAAATAGCGAGTCGGTTTCCTCCAGACTTATTTCCTTTTTATTTCCTGACCCTTCAACAAGAAGTTCCTCAATTTTTTCCTTCGGAAGCGTAATGGGAAAACTCCAAGTATAAATTTCTTTTCCGAAGTGATCTTTCCCTGTTATATACAAAACGTCATAAATAGTCCAATCATCCGGGAGGTCAAGTTTTAGACTTCCTTTGTGCCCCGGAGCAATTTCAGGAGACTTTATTTTTCCATCAACTGCTATAACCTCGATATCTTCATTTGGATTAGGAAATTTTTTCAATTTCCAGGAAAAAGAAGCTTCTTTTAAATCAGTGTATAAATAGCGGTTTTCAACAGCTAATTTCCCATCGAATTCTTCAGTTATTTGTTTTTCTTCAAGCTTTACCGGCGCCCAGATTTCTTTGATAGCGTAGTAACTCCCTTCCTTTTCATGGTACGGTCCCATAATTCCGTCGGCTGCTGAACCTTTATGAGCATCAAGCGCTCCGTCCTTATCGGTTCTAGCAACTCCCTCATCGGCAAAAACCCATATAAAACCACCAGCGGCCTGAGGGTTATCCCAAATTAACTCCCAGAAATCATGTAAGCCAGCAGCATTACCTCCATCGTATAAGCCGTGTAAAAATTCGGTTGGGAACACTATTTTATTACCGTTCCAATAGGTACCTACGCCATAATTATATGGTCGATAATGCTCAGTAGAAAACCCATTAAATGACTGCCAGGGATGAATTACCTCCCGGTTTTGAATATCATATTTTTTAAATAACGGATCAAAATCGGTATTATGTCCACCTTCATTTCCATTACTCCAGAACACAATTGAAGGGTGGTTAACATCTCGCTGTACCATTTTTTTCACTAAAGGGCTTCCGACCTCAGTATCATAAGCATCGTGCCAACCAGCCAGTTCATTTATAACAAACAGCCCAAGCGAATCGGCAACTTCTAAAAAGTGAGAATTTGGCGGATAATGCGACATACGTACCGCATTCATATTCATATCCTTTATTGTTTGAACATCCTCAATACTCCGTTTTTTACTGGAAGCACGACCGGTTGTAGGCCAAAAAGTATGGCGGTTAACTCCTTTAAATTTAATTTTAACCCCGTTTACGTATATTCCATCACGCTTTTTTATTTCAATGGTTCTAAAACCAAAACGGGTACTTTTCTTGTGAACCACCTTATCTCCATCAAGAAGTTCAAATTTTACCCGATACAAATGAGGTTTTTCAGGATTCCAGATGTTTATGTTTTCTATGCTTGTTTGCACCTTGTTTTTCTCCCCGCTAACATCAGCCCTAAACGCTTCACCCACGTTTTCACCATTCAATGTCATTACCTGGCCACGGATTTCGTATTCACGCTTCGGTTTATTTACTATAACCTCAGCCTCAATATTTCCATCTGCAGTCGCATTAATTGCTAATCTTTCAATATTATGAGTTGGCTTTGCCTGGAGGTATACCGGCCTAAAAATTCCGCCAAAAATCCAGTAATCGGCATGACGCTCAGCAAGATTTACCGATTCGTTTGAAGAATGTTTAGCAACTTTTACTTCTAATGTGTTTGATTGATTGTAATTGACCAGGTCTGAAATTTCATACTTAAAACGATAAAAAGAGCCTTGGTGCTCAGGACCGGCCAACTTTCCATTAATTTTTACCTCGGTATCGGTCATCGAGCCTTCAAAAACAATCTCAATTTGTTTGTTTTTCCAGGCTTTGGGTATTTCAAACTCATATTTATAATTTCCTACTTCCTTTCCACGGACTTCATCGTCTTCAAGACCATAATTATAGGTTCCAAAGCCAAACTGCTCCCAATTTGAAGGCACAGGAATAGTAGTCCATTTTTGAGATTTTCTTCCTTCAGAAACCATAAAATCCCATTCTACCGTATCATCAGAACCTGTTCCGGAAAGGTACTTCTTTTCTGTTTGTTGGGAGAGAAGGAGATTCGTTGTGAAAAAAATTAATAATAAAAAGACTGATTTAAAATATGAAAAATCCATAATGACTTAAATAGTTGCTTGAATATAATATTCCTTTAGGTAGGCGCCTCTAATTTATTCTGAAAAATCTATTAAGGTATCCTGCACCTACGGGTAAACGAATAAATAATCATTAAATCAGTATAGTACAGGATACTTTAAGTGCTTCCGCTTCTTAACTTCAAACCTTTATAAGTTTTAATTTTTCATAAAAATGCCAATACAACAAAAAATAACACTTAAAGGAATTACCTGGGACCATAGCCGCGGCTTGGTTCCTATGGTAGCTACTTCGCAAAGATTTAATGAATTACATCCTAATATTGACGTAAAATGGGATAAACGTAGCCTTCAGGAGTTTGCTGATTATTCTATTGAGGAATTAGCGGCTCGCTATGACCTTTTAATTATAGACCATCCCTGGGCCGGTTTTGCCTCCCGTAAAAAAAATATCCTCCCATTAGACGAATACCTGCCTAAAGAGTTTATGAAAGATCAGGATGAAAATTCAGTAGGCAGATCTTTTGAAAGCTATTCTTTTAATAGTCATCAATGGGCTTTACCTACAGATGCCTGTGCCCCGGTTGCTTCCAGCAGACCGGATATTCTAAAAAAACGTGGTCTTAATCCCCCTAAAACTTTAGACGATTTATTCGCTTTAGCAGAAAAAGGCCTGGTTGCCTTCGCAGGAATCCCGATAGATTCCCTTATGAATTTTTATATGTTTTGCTGCGCTTTCGGAGAAGAGCCATGTGTAAATGACGAAATTGTAATAAGTGAAAAAACCGGAACCAAAGTGTTGGAAACCATGAGAAAACTCGGAAAAAACCTGGATCCGGAATGCTTTGAAAGAAATCCGATTAAGACCTATGAAGCCATGACCCAGACCGATGATATTGCTTATTGCCCGTTTGCCTATGGTTATTCTAATTATGCACGCAATGGATTTGCAAGAAAACGCCTAAAATTTCACGATTTAATTACGGTTCACGGAAAACCTTTACAAAGTACCTTAGGCGGTACCGGCTTGGCAATTTCTTCAGCTTCAAAACATATTCAGGAAGCCGTTAATTATGCTGAATTTGCTAATTCAGAAGCTGTTCAAAGTACTATTTACACTCATAATGCAGGCCAGCCGGGACACCGTAAAGCCTGGCTTGATGAAGAAAACAACCGTATTAGCCATAATTATTTCAAAGATACCCTACCCGCTTTAGACCGGGCTTACCTAAGGCCCAGATACCACGGCTCCATGTATTTTCAGGATAATGGAGGTGATTATGTTAGGGAATTCATGATGAAAGGGGGAAATCCGAAACCGGTTTTAGACAAACTAGATACCCTCTACCGTGAATCGAAACAAGAAGAACAAGAAGCTAACAATATATGAAACCTTTAGAAGGGCTTTTAGTATTAGAATTCAGTCAGTTTCTAGCAGGACCATCAGCAGGTTTGAAGCTGGCCGATATGGGCGCACGTGTTATAAAAATTGAACGTCCCGAAAAAGGAGAAGCTGGAAGAC
Source organism: Salegentibacter sp. (assembly GCA_017795085.1). Taxonomy (GTDB): domain Bacteria; phylum Bacteroidota; class Bacteroidia; order Flavobacteriales; family Flavobacteriaceae; genus Salegentibacter. The sequence goes on along the minus strand of CP051246.1, from coordinate 4,298,034 downwards.
AAATTGCCATTAAAAATCTTTTTGTTGAAAGTGATAGCCTGGTATTTCATACCATTAACAGAAATAAAGAATCGTATGCAGCCAACCTAAAAGATGCTGAAGATTTAAAACTTGTAAAAAAGCTGATTAAAAAAGCCGATGTGCTAACCCATAATTTCCGACCGGGAATTATGGAGAAAATCGGCTTGGGTTTTAAAACAGTTTCCGAAATCAACTCCGAAATAGTTTATGGCGTTGTAACAGGCTACGGCAATAAAGGCCCCTGGGCTTCAAAACCCGGGCAGGACTTACTAGTGCAATCACTTTCAGGTTTAACCTGGCTTTCGGGTACTAAGAAAGATGGGCCTGTAGCCTTTGGACTGGCAGTTGCCGATATGATTTGCGGAGCTCATCTTACTCAGGGCATTCTTGTCGGACTTTTAAAAAGAAAGAAATCAAAAAAAGCTGTTTTGGTTGAAGTAAGCCTTCTGGAATCGGTGCTGGATCTTCAATTTGAATTCCTAACCACTTATTTAAATGATGGTGGAAAATTACCTCAACGCGGCTCTACTCGAGGAAGTGGCCATGCTTATTTGAGTGCGCCCTACGGAATTTATAAAACTAAAGATGCCTGGTTGGCTTTGGCTATGGGCGATCTTTTAAAAATAGGAAAAACAATAGGCTGTTCTTCCATAGAAAATTATCCTGATAAATTTTCCTGGTTTGAAAAGAAGGATGAAATAGCAGAATTACTTTCCGATCGTTTACTTCAGGAAAATACTGCTTATTGGACTGATCTTCTTAACAGCGAAGGAATTTGGTGTAGTGAAATACTGAATTATAAAGAATTGATAGAACACGAGGGTTTTAAAAAAGTTCATTTACTTCAGCAGGTAAAAGCTGGGAAGAATAAGCTTACCACCACCCGGTGTCCTATTCGTATTGATGAATCGATTTTTCTTTCTGAAAAAGCAGCGCCAAATGTAGGCGAAGACAATGAAAGAATAAACCGGGAATTTAAACTTCAAAATTAAATTTATGAAACCCCTTGAAGGATATTTAATCGTTGATTTCAGTCAGTTTCTTTCGGGACCTTCTGCCAGTTTGCGTTTAGCCGATCTTGGCGCCAGGGTAATTAAAATAGAAAAGCCCGAAACCGGCGATATATGCAGGCAACTCTACACTTCTAATGTAGTGATGAATGGAGAATCTTCTGTTTTTCATGCCATTAATCGAAATAAAGAAAGTCTTCAGGCTGACCTGAAAAACACAGAGGATCTAGCAATCATCAAAAAATTAGTGAAAAATGCTGATGTGGTGATGCATAATTTCCGTCCCGGGGTGATGAAACGCCTCGGTTTAGACTATGAATCGGCACAAAAAACAAATAAAGATATTGTTTACGCCGAGATTTCAGGATATGGTAACAAAGGCCCCTGGAAAGATAAACCGGGACAGGACTTACTCCTACAAGCACTCACAGGGCTAACCTGGCTTAGTGGAAATAAGAATGATGGCCCCGTTCCTATGGGTTTAGCTATAGTCGATATATTGGCTGGAGCACATCTCGCCCAGGGAATATTGGCCTGCCTGGTAAAACAAACGATAAAAAAGGGGAGCGCGCTGGTTCAGGTAAGTATGCTCGAATCAGCTATAGATTTTCAATTTGAAACCATTACCACATACCAACAAGATGGTGGCAAATTACCGGAACGCACGGCTACCAATAATGCACACGCCTATTTAGGAGCCCCATACGGGATTTATAAAACCAAGGATGGTTATCTGGCGTTGGCAATGGGTATAATTCCTCAACTTGGAGAGTTATTAAACTGTCCGGAACTTAAAAAATACCCGGAACCCAAAATGGCCTTTGACCACAGAGATGAAATTAAAAATATCCTGGGCAATCACTTAGAAAAAAACACTACTAAATATTGGTTAGATATTTTGGAACCTGCCGATATCTGGTGTGCAGATGTACTCACCTGGGATCGCTTAATGGAACACAATGGTTTTAAAGCCCTGGATATGGTTCAGGAAGTAAAAATGAGCGACGGATTTAATTATCAAACCACCCGATGTCCTATAAAAATTGATGGGGAGACTTATACAAACGCTTTGGGTTCTCCAAAATTAGGAGAACACACACAAGCGATTATCGAGGAATTCAATCTACAGAAATAATTAAGCCGTTAAAAATTCATATACTATGGAAACTTTAAAAATTGCGATAAGAAAGTTTGCTCCTTTTGAAAATGCAGTTCAAAAAATAGCAGAAAAATATAGAAGTGAAATAAATCCCGACGTTGAACTGGAAATAGTTTCTCTGGAATTAGAAGATCTGTACCGGGAAACCATTTCAGAAAAAGGCTTAAAAACAGGTAAATTTGACCTGGCAATCATTAATACCGATTGGATTTTTGAAACTTACACCAATTCAGGAGTTGAAAAACTTAATGATTTTCTTGAAAGTGATCCTCCGGAGGGTTATCCTAATGCCTGGGCAAATTCACTAATAGAATTACAAAGCTTTGAAAATTCAATTTACGGCCTTCCCTTTCACGATGGCCCGGAATGCCTGATTTACCGAAAAGACCTCTTTGAAAACCCAGAGGAAAAAGAGAAGTATTATCAAAGGTTCGGTGAAAAATTAGAACCACCGAAAACCTGGGAGCAATTCAGAAAAATAGTCGAATTTTTCCAACGCCCGGAAGAAAACCTCTACGGAACCGCTTTTGCCGGCTTTCCGGATGGACACAATACTGTGTTCGACTTTTGCATTCAACTTTGGACACGAAACGGGGATCTTGTAACCCCTAACGGGAAAGTGTCGATAGCTTCTGAAGCTGCAAAAGAAGGTCTTGAATTTTACAGGAATTTCTTTAAAAATAAAAAGGCTATACACCCTGATTCTAAGAAACTTGAATCAGTAGGCCTGGGAGAAGCTTTTGCCCGTGGAGAAATAGCTATGATGGTTAATTGGTTTGGTTTTGCTTCAGTTTGTGAAGTCGCTGAAACTTCAAAGGTAAAAGGAAAAGTAGAAGTAACCAGTATTCCGCATAATCCTACCTCTCCATCTGCTTCCCTGAATGTTTACTATCTCTATGCGCTGGCTTCAGGAAGTAAAAACAAAGAGCTTGCTTATCAATTTTTAAAATTTGCCGTAAATGCTGAAAACGACAAATTATTAACTAAAGAAGGGGGGATTGGCTGTAGGAAATCTACCTGGAAGGATCCTGAAATCAACAAATTAATTCCATACTATCATAAGTTATCAGAATTGCATAAAAACGCTCAGACTTTACCCCAAAAAAGCAACTGGGCTAAAATAGCTTCAATAATTGATGAAGTGGTGTTAGAAGCCGTAAATACTGGAAAAACTATTTCGGAAATTTTAAAACAAGGACAGGAAAAAATAAATTCCCTCAGCTAAAAAACAACAATACTATGAAGATTTCATATAAGCCAAAATTACCAAAAACCAGCTTGCCTATTGTAATTATTGGAGCGGGTGGTATTGTAAAAGATGCTCATTTACCTGCTTATAAAAAGGCCGGTTTTGATGTACACGGAATTACCAATCGAACTCGGGAAAGAGCTGAAAAATTAGCTTCAGCATATACTATTCCTAATGTATATGATACGGTTACCGAAGCTGTTGAAAAAGCACCAAAAAATGCCGTTTATGATATCACGATAATGCCCGAAAAGTTTGTGGAAACTCTGGAACAGCTTCCCGATGGGGCAGGGGTTTTAATCCAAAAACCTATGGGTGATTATTATTGGCAGTCCAAAGAAATTCTGGAAGTATGTAGAAGAAAAAAGCTTAATGCTGCTATTAATTGTCAGCTTCGTTTTGCTCCTTATGTAGGTGCAGCAAGAGATATTATTAATAAAGGGCTTATTGGGGAAGTTTATGATATGGAAGTTCGCGTGACGGTTGAAACGCCCTGGGAGTTATTTCCCCATGTCATGGTGCATCCAAGATTGGAAATTCAATATCATAGTATTCATTATGTAGATTTAATTCGTAGTTTCCTGGGCAATCCAAAATCTGTACTTGCCAAAACTTTAAAGCATCCGGCTAAAGAGCTTTCTTCCTCACGAACCACCCTATTGATGGATTATGGTGACACCTTACATGCAGTAATCAACACCAATCATGATCACTCTTTCGGCCCTGATGAACAGGAAAGTTTTATTAAATGGGAAGGCACAAAAGGAGTGATTAAAGCAAAAATGGGATTACTTATGGATTATCCAGATGGCGTCCCCGATCATTTTCGGTATTGTATTCAGGAAGGAGATAAACCGCAATGGAAAACCATTGAACTGGAAGGCTCCTGGTTTCCTGATGCTTTCGTTGGTACCATGTCGAGTCTAATGCGCTATCAAACCGGAGAAACAAAAATCCTGGAGACCAGCGTAGAAGATGTAATTAAAACTATGGCCGTGGTTGAAGCCGCTTATAAATCAAGTGATAAAGGCGGAGTTTCCGTCGCCGACCAGTTAGATGATTACCCTAAATTAAAACTTAAATAAAATGTATTTCAAATCTATTTTTTTTGAAGATTATAAAATAGGAGACAAACGAACCACTCTTGGAAGGACCATTACAGAAACCGATGTGATTATCCACGCCGGACACACGGGAGATTTTTTCCCTCATCACGTTGATGAAGAATGGTGCAAGACCCAACCTTTTAAACAACGGATTGCTCATGGTACTATGATTTTCAGCATCGGTATTGGGATGACGGCTTCTGAAATCAATCCCGAAGCCATGTCCAAAGGTTATGACCGCTTACGCTTTGTAAGGCCAGTTTTTATAGGAGATACCATCCATTCAGAAATTACTATTTCTGAAAAATCAGAGGGAAAAAAACCGGAACTGGGAATGGTTGTAGAACACGTGGAAATTTTAAATCAGAAAAGCGAAGTAGTAGTGGTTTGTGATCATTTACTGGTCGTTAAGCGCAAATCTCACGAAAAATAAAAACTATGGCCATACGGTTTACTTCCAAAAAATACCTGGTTCCCTTCTTACTTATCATTAGTCTTTTCTTTTTATGGGGACTTGCGCATAACTTAAATGCCATTTTAATTCCCCACCTAAAAAAAGCTTGTGAGTTAAATAACCGGCAATCTACTTTAATTGATACCGCAGTATTTTTAGCCTATTTTCTAATGGCCATCCCGGCAGGGATTTTTTTAAAAAGATGGGGCTATAAACGAGGAATTATAACCGGATTAATCATCTTCGCCCTTGGTGCCTTTCTTTTTGTTCCTGCTGCAAATACTCGTATCTATGAAGTTTTCCTGATTGCGCTTTTTATTATTGGTTGCGGTTTAACTGTGCTGGAAACTGCAGCAAATCCTTATGCCACTGTCCTTGGCGAACCTGAAGGGGCAACAAAACGTTTAAATTTAGCGGCATCATTCAATGGGCTTGCAGCAATCGTTGCCCCCATTATCGGTACAAATTTCATTCTCTCAGGTACCGAGTTCACAAAATCTGAACTTGCCGCTATGCCTTCTGCCGATAAATTATCTTATTTAAATGAAGAAGCCTCGGCTGTAATTTGGCCATTTATTATCCTGGGAATCATTCTTTTGCTTTTCGCCCTCGTTACCTGGTTTATTAAGCTTCCAGAAGTGAAGGACGAAGTAAAAAAAACCAAGCTTTCAGAGTTTTGGGGTGCACTTAAAAAGAAACATTTGCGTTGGGCAGTGATAGCCCAATTCTTCTATGTTGGAGCACAGGTTTGTATCACCAGTTTTTTTATCAATATGGCCAAGCAAGGCGGCGGAATGGATGAAAAAACAGCCGGGTTTTACTTAAGCATCTATGGCTTGTTATTTATGGGCGGCCGGTTTGCCGGAACATTTTTCCTTAACTATATAGCTGCTCCACGTTTACTTTCAATGTATTCAATAATAGCTATTGCACTTTCGTTTGCCGCAATTTTTGGGGATGGGGCCTATGTAATTTATTCTCTAGGCGCAATTGGCTTTTTTATGTCTATTATGTTTCCCACTATATTTTCTCTTGGGGTTAAAAATCTGGGTGAGCAACTTAAAGCCGGTTCATCCTTACTGGTTATGTCTATAGTAGGTGGAGCGGTCTTACCTTATCTTATGGGAACTTTTATCGACTTGAATAATAATGATGTTCAGATAGGTTATTTTGTACCGCTGTTTTGCTTTATTATCATTTTAATATTTGCCGTTACTGGTTATAAAATCAGAGAAAACAACTTAATTAACAAAAACGGGATTGTTTAGAGAGGTTTAAAGGAATGCCTTCAGTTATATAGTCAAACTACTTTTATTTTATAAAACCAAAAAAGGCCACAAATACACTAAAATCAGTACTTTCGTGGCCTTTTCAATATATTTTTTTTCGAACTTACTCTATTTCGGTAACCCGCAACGTATTTACCATTCCTTTTGCAGCAATTGGCATTGCAGCCAGGTTAATTGTGAAATCACCTTTTTGAACAAATTTATTTTCTTTGGCAATTCTGTTTACATCATCTATGGTATCGTCTGTGCTTACATATTTATCATAATGAAAAGCTTTTACCCCCCAAAGTAAATTTAGTTGAGATAAAATACGGGTGTTTGAAGTGAACACCAAAATATGGGATTCAGGTCTCCAGGCTGAAATCTGAAAAGCCGTATATCCGCTATTTGTTAAGGTACAAATGGCTTTTGCTTTAATTTCATTGGCCATATGCGCCGCGTGATAACAAACCGATTTGGTAATATACCGTTTAGTGCGAATATGTGGTGGTTCATGAGGCACCTTAATTAAAGGGGAATTCTCTACACTCTGTAAAATTGAAGCCATTTTTTCAATTACCTGCACCGGGTACTGTCCTACTGATGTTTCTCCACTAAGCATCACCGCATCAGCACCATCCATCACAGAATTGGCCACATCGTTTACTTCAGCACGGGTAGGTACTAAACTGGTGATCATGGTTTCCATCATTTGGGTGGCAATAATTACCGGTATTCTTGCCTTTTTAGCTGTAAGTACCAATTTTTTCTGAATAAGAGGTACTTCCTCCGCAGGAATTTCCACCCCTAAGTCTCCGCGGGCTACCATTAACCCATCGCAGTAAGCCACAATTTTTTCAATATTGGCAACACCTTCAGGCTTTTCTATTTTGGCAACAATAGGAATTTTATATTCGCTGTGCTTTTTAATTAGATCCTGCAATTGCATCAAATCCTCAGCGTGGCGTACAAAAGAAAGCGCCATCCAATCTACCTGTATTTCACAGGCAAATTTGGCATCTTCCACATCCTTTTCAGTAAGGGCAGGAAGCGAGATGTTTGTATTGGGAAGGTTTACTCCTTTTTTAGATTTAAGCGGGCCACCCTGAATGACTTTAGTTTTAACTTCGTCCTTTTTATTGGTATGTATAACCTCAAAAATCAGTTTACCGTCATCCAATAAAATGCGTTCGCCGGCTCTTACATCACGTGGAAAGGTATCATAGTTCATATACACCCGTTCGGCCGTACCTTTAAATTCCTCTCCGGTAGCAAAAGTAATTTCATCCCCTTCTGCAACTACTACTTCATCTTTCATCACACCAACCCGCAATTTCGGCCCTTGTAAATCGGCTAAAATAGCAGCGTTATAACCATGTTCTTTATTTAATTCCCGAATCATACCTATCCGCTCCTTAACATCATCGTAATTAGCGTGGGAAAAATTTATTCTGAAGACATTTACTCCTGCACGGAGCATTTTATCAAGGGTTTCTTTAGAACTGGTTGCCGGCCCCAGGGTAGCAACAATTTTTGTTTTTTTATTTGTTGGCATTATTCAAAAATTAAATTTTGTTTGGATTTTAAACGGTCTACATCAACAGGATGTACCGCAATTACCCGTGACATCTGACTTATTCGATTTACGAGTTTTGCGAACAGATGACCAGGCATATCTTCTTCCACTTTAAAGAAGAAATTCACCTTTTCATATTCGGGTATCAGATTAAGCACTTGTGGTGCTAACTCTTCTTCAAAAAGCGAACCCGAATTAAGGACTTTCTGTGGGCGACCTTTATATTTATTAGCCACCAGATTATAAATGTGAGAGTTTAAAGGATCTTTAAAAGTATACCTTTCATAAAACGCCTCTGTGTTTTTATGGCTGTAATCTACATCTTCCCTTTCCCGTTTCAGCCTCAAACCAAGATGCTTATTTAATAAAAAAGCCAGTTTAAAACTCTCTATATTAGTATATATAGCTGCAAGCCAAAAGCTATCTTCTTCAACCGCTCCAAGCAACATTTTATGTGCCTGCATAGTCCTTTTTACTTTAGGGTTAAAGATAAAATAAGAATAAGAAAAATGAAGCCTTAAGGCCTATAAATTTCACAATTTTCTACGAAAACGTTATAGCCTAGACTAAATCTTAAATTTTTAGGACATTTTATTCTGAAGTGCATAATAAGCTCGTTTTGAAGCTTTTTCCTCAGCTTTCTTCTTGGAAGTAGCCCTGGCTTTGGCCACAACCCGCTCATTAATGCGTAGTTTTACAGCAAAATGTTTAACTTCATCATTTCCGGTATCTTCATAAACTTCGTAATCAAACTCTTTCTTTTCTTTCTGGCACCATTCAATAAGTAAACTCTTATAACTTATAACTTTCCCTTCCAGTTGTTCAATATCAATATAAGGTTCAATTACACGCTCATATATAAACCTTTTACAATATTTATAGCCTCTGTCTAAATAAATAGCGCCTATTAGGGCTTCAAACAAGTTTCCATGGATATTTACTCCAAATTGCTCTTTTGGAATATTCGTTTTTACATATTTAATTAGCTCCAGGTCTTTCCCTAACTCATTAAGATGCTTACGGCTCACAATTTTCGATCGCATCTTGGTGAGGTAGCCCTCATTGCCTCCCGGAACTGCTTTAAACAGGTGAGAAGCAATTACCGCACTCAACATAGCATCACCTAAAAACTCCAGGCGTTCATAATTGATGGCATTCCCTTTTTCATCCTTTATATTAAGCGATCTGTGGGTAAAAGCCTTTCGGTAATAACTTATATTTTTAGGATTAAACCCCAGTATTTTCTGGAGTGCAATAAAAAAATTCCCGCCTCTTGAAGAACGGGAATTTAGTATATTTCTTATGACACTCATGAGGGTTTTTTATTCATCCATTTTTTTAAAAATCACACAAGCATTGTGACCTCCAAACCCAAAAGTGTTACTCATCACGGTTTTTACCTCTCGTTTTTGAGCTTTGTTAAGGGTTAAATTCAACTCCGGGTCTATATTCTCATCTGGGTATTTGTGGTTTATGGTAGGCGGAACAATGCTTTTTTCCATCGAAAGAATAGCAGAAATTGCCTCTACCGCACCGGCAGCTCCCAACAAGTGACCAGTCATAGATTTAGTTGAATTTATATTTATGCTTTTAGCGTGTTCCCCAAATACTTTTCCTATTGCCTTAAGCTCGGCAACATCTCCCAAGGGTGTTGAAGTACCATGAGTATTAATGGCATCAACCTCTTCAGGTTTTATTCCCGCATTTCTAAGGCAATTTTCCATTACGGCAACCACTCCGTTTCCTTCAGGATGAGGTGCCGTCATATGGTAAGCATCCGATGATAAGCCTCCACCTACAACTTCAGCATAAATTTTAGCGCCACGGGCTTTTGCATGCTCATATTCTTCTAAGATGAGTGCACCAGATCCTTCTCCCAACACAAACCCGTCTCTGGTAGCATCAAAAGGCCTTGAAGCCGTTTGAGGCGTTTCATTTTGGGTAGAAAGCGCATGCATAGCATTAAAGCCACCCATTCCGGCAATAGTTACCGCAGCTTCAGAACCACCAGACACAATTACATCACTATGCCCAAGCCTAATGTTATTCAGCGCATCTATCATAGCATTTGCTGAAGAAGCACAGGCCGAGACCGTGGTGTAATTTGCTCCCATAAACCCGTGTTTAATTGAGATATTACCGGGGGCAATATCTGCAATCATCTTCGGGATAAAGAAGGGGTTAAACCTTGGAGAACCGTCTCCGGTAGCAAAGTTTATTACCTCATTTTGAAAAGTTTCCAATCCGCCAATTCCGGCCCCCCAAATTACACCAACCCGATACTTGTCTACAGTATCGAGGTTGATGCCGGAATCTTTAATCGCTTCATCTGAAGCTACAATAGCGTATTGGGCAAAACGATCTAAACGCCTTACCTCTTTACGATCAAAATAATCTAACGGATCAAAATTTTTGAGTTCGCAAGCGAATTTGGTTTTAAATTTTTCGGTATCGAAATACGTAATTGGGGCACTCCCACTTTTTCCGTTTACCAAGCCATCCCAATACTCTTCAATATTGTTACCAATGGGGGTTAAGGCACCTAGGCCCGTGACTACAACTCGCTTTAACTCCATATAGGTGGTCGGTTTTTTATTTTTTTGCGTCTTCTATATAAGAAATTGCCTGGCCAACAGTGGCAATGTTTTCTGCCTGGTCATCAGGAATCTGGATATCAAATTCTTTCTCGAATTCCATAATTAATTCCACAGTGTCCAATGAATCAGCACCCAAGTCGTTTGTGAAGCTTGCTTCGTTAACCACTTCGTTCTCGTCAACACCTAACTTGTCAACGATAATCGCTTTTACTCTTGATGCAATGTCTGACATAATATTTTATTTTAATTTTGATTAGGTGGCAAAAATAAAAAACTTTATTTTAAAACCGATTTTTACTTTAAAAATGTGAATGTAATTTACATAAAATTCACTTAAAGCCCTTAATTTTACACCTTAATAATTGTTAACAGCCTTGTTTTGAACCAAAAAGCAAACAACGAAATCAGAAAAATTGTGATTTTTGCCTCAGGAACAGGCACAAATGCTGAAAATATTATCAAATATTTTCAAAATTCGCTTAAAACCCGCGTAATAGCCGTTTTTTCGAATAAACGTTCGGCACCGGTTTTAAAAAAAGCACACGATTTAGAAGTTAAGGCCCTTCATTTTGACCGGGAAGCCCTGTATCAATCTAATGAAGTCTTGCATGTTTTAAAAGATATTCAACCTAACTTAATTGTACTCGCCGGTTTTTTATGGGTTTTTCCTGTAAATATACTGAAAGAATTTCCTAATAAAGTAATTAATATTCACCCCGCCCTTTTACCTAATTACGGCGGTAAAGGAATGTATGGTTCCAAAGTACACGAAGCTGTGCTAAAAAACAAGGAAAGGGAAAGCGGGATAAGTATTCATTATGTAAATGAGAATTATGATGAAGGCAAAGTAATTTTTCAGGCCAGTACAAAAGTAGAATCAACTGATACGCCAGACAGCCTGGCGCAAAAAATACACCGATTAGAACACAAACACTTCCCTGAAATTATTGAAGAACTCCTGCTAAAAGACAGTCAATAGTGCAACAACCCGAAGTTTTAATATATACCGATGGTGCGGCCAGGGGAAATCCCGGGCCGGGCGGTTATGGCATTGTTATGGAATGGGTAGGAAAAACTTACCGCAAAGAATTCTCACAGGGCTACAAGCACACCACCAATAACCGGATGGAACTTTTAGCGGTAATTGAAGCCCTGCGGAAATTAAAAAAACCGGGATTAAAAGTGTTAGTGGTTACCGACTCAAAATATGTGGCCAATCCCGTGGAAAAAGGCTGGGTTTTTGGCTGGGAAAAGAAAGGTTTTAAAGACCGGAAAAACACCGACCTATGGATTTCCTTTCTAAAAGAATATCGAAAACACCAGGTTAGTTTCAAGTGGGTAAAAGGCCATAACAACCATCCGCAGAACGAACGCTGCGATGTCCTGGCAGTAATTGCCTCAAAACAAAAGCATTTGTTAATTGATGAAGGTTTTGAGAAAAGTACACCTTAAGGCTTTCAGGTTTATCCCTTGAAAAACAAACTGTATATTTGCAGCATATTTAAAAACCGATATGAGTAAATTATTGATTGTAGGCACTGTAGCCTTCGATGCTATTGAAACCCCATTTGGAAAAACCGATAAAATACTGGGAGGTGCCGGTACCTATATTGGGCTTTCAGCCGCCCAGTTTAATGTAGACAGCGCTATAGTTTCTGTGGTCGGAGATGATTTTCCAGCAGAATACCTGGATCTTTTCCAGAAAAACAATATTAATACCGAAGGTATAGAAATAGTAAAAGGAGGAAAAACTTTTTTTTGGAAGGGCCGTTACCACAACGACCTTAACACCCGGGACACCATAGACACCCAACTAAATGTTTTGGCCGATTTTAAGCCGGTGGTTCCCGAAGCCTATAAAGGCGCAGAAATAGTTGTGCTGGGAAATTTACACCCATTGGTACAGTTAAACGTACTTAAACAAACCAAAAATCCTAAACTCGTGATTTTAGACACGATGAATTTCTGGATGGACAACGCCTTAGACGATCTTTTAAAAGTAGTAGCCAAAGTAGATGTAATTACTATTAATGATGAAGAAGCCCGGCAACTTTCAGGAGAATATTCTCTGGTAAAAGCAGCTCGCAAAATTCAGGAAATGGGTCCAGAATATGTGGTAATAAAGAAAGGGGAACACGGTGCCCTTCTATTTAAAGAGGAACAAATTTTCTTTGCTCCCGCCCTTCCGTTAGAAGAGGTTTTTGACCCTACCGGTGCAGGCGATACGTTTGCAGGAGGATTTGCAGGCTATTTGGCCGGCACTAAAGATATTTCTTTCGAGAATATGAAAAATGCCATTATTTACGGCTCTAACCTCGCTTCATTTTGTGTAGAGAAATTTGGCACTGAACAAATGCAGGAACTCGACAGGAAGCAGGTTCAGCAACGTCTGGAAGAATTTAAGAAACTAACAAAATTCGATATAGAAGTCGACTAATAAAAAGTGCCCTGTAATTTCAGGGCTTTTTTTGTGACTAAACACACACCTTAACATCAGGATCTTTTACTATGAGTGATGCCATTAAACACGAATGCGGAATAGCCCAAATCCGTTTACTGAAGCCGCTTGACTATTATAAGAAAAAATATGGAACGGCTTTTTACGGGGTAAATAAAATGTATTTAATGATGGAAAAGCAACACAACCGGGGACAGGATGGTGCAGGCTTTGCCAGTATTAAGCTTAACACTGCCCCGGGCGAACGGTACATTAGTCGTATTCGTTCTAATGCCCCGCAACCCATTCAGGATATTTTTGCCCAAATAAACACACGTATAAACCAGGAAATAAAAGAGCAGCCTGAAATAGCCGAGGATGTAGCACTTCAAAAAAAGCATATCCCCTATTTGGGAGAAGTATTTTTAGGCCATGTACGCTATGGTACTTTCGGTAAAAACAGTATTGAAAGTGTTCACCCATTTTTAAGACAAAACAACTGGATGCACCGTAACCTGATTGTGGCCGGAAATTTTAATATGACCAATGTAAACCAGCTTTTCAATAATCTGGTAGAACTTGGCCAACACCCTAAAGAAAAAGCCGATACCGTTACTGTAATGGAAAAAATTGGGCATTTCCTGGATTCAGAAGTTGAAAAACATTACAAAAAACTTAAAAAGCAAGGTTATTCAAAAGTAGAAGCCTCCCCAATAATTGCAGAAAAACTAAATGTAGCTAAAATCCTTAGAAAATCATCTAAAAACTGGGATGGCGGTTATGCTATGGTAGGTTTACTAGGGCATGGCGACTCTTTTGTACTTCGAGACCCGGCAGGAATCCGCCCCACCTATTATTACAAAGATGATGAAATAGTGGTAGTTGCTTCAGAAAGGCCGGTTATTCAAACGGTTTTTAATGTAGATTTTGAAGATGTTAAAGAATTAGCACCCGGGCACGCTATTATTACTAAAAAAAATGGAGAAGTTTCCATAAAAGAAATTATTGAACCTTTAGAACGTAAGGCCTGTTCTTTTGAACGTATTTATTTTTCCCGCGGAAGCGATGCCGAAATCTATAAAGAACGAAAAATGCTTGGCAGGCTCCTCATGCCTGAAGTGCTGAAATCTATAAAACACGATACCATTAATACGGTATTTTCATTTATACCAAATACTGCCGAAACTTCATTCTACGGAATGGTGGAAGCCGCTCAGGACGAATTAAACCGTCAAAAAAACCAGGCGATTTTAAGTGAGAAAGAAAGCCTTACCGATGCACGCCTACAAGAAATACTTGCCCACCGGCTTAGAACCGAGAAAATTGCCATAAAAGATGTAAAACTCCGCACTTTTATTACCGAAGACAGCAGCCGCGATGATCTGGTAGCCCACGTATATGATGTTACTTACGGCGTAGTAAAACCCGAAGATAACCTGGTAATTATAGATGACAGTATTGTAAGAGGGACCACGTTAAAGAAGAGCATCATAAAAATGATGGACAGGCTTAACCCTAAACAAATTGTGGTCGTATCATCAGCTCCACAAATACGTTATCCCGATTGCTACGGTATAGATATGGCCCGCCTGGAAGATTTTGTGGCTTTTAAAGCAGCTCTGGAATTGCTAAAGGAGCGAAACCTATATCATATTGTTGAAGATGTATACAAAAAATGTAAAGACCAGGTAGAACTTGAAGACCAGGAAGTAAGAAATTTCGTAAAAGAAATTTATGAGCCTTTTAGCGATGAGGAAATTTCAGATAAAATTTCAGAATTGCTAAGTGAGCCTACAGTTAAAGCCAGCGTGAAAGTTATTTATCAAAGCGTGGATAATTTACATAAAGCCTGCCCTAAAAACCTGGGCGACTGGTATTTTACGGGCAACTACCCCACTTTTGGGGGCAACCGAGTGGTGAACCGTGCCTTTATTAACTTTTTTGAAGGAAGTAAAGACCGTGCCTATTAAAAGTACATTTTAACAAATATCTATGTTATTGGTCTAAAATATTTTCAGCGAAACCACAAATTGCCTAATTTGGTATCACCATAAACTTAAGTAGGTTAAGTTTATGGTAGATTTGGGGCAAAAAAAAGGCGGATTGTTCATCCGCCTTTTTTTATTGTTATAATTCCAACAAAACACAAATACTCTCAAAACAAAAAGGCCGCCATTTGGCGACCTTTTCAAACCTCTAACAATTAAAATAATTATTTTTCTTTTGCATAGCGGCTCGCTACTTCTTTCCAGTCAATTACATTAAAAAATGCATCAATATATTCAGGGCGCTTATTTTGATAGTTTAGATAATAAGCATGTTCCCAAACGTCAAGCCCTAAGATTGGAGTTCCACCACATCCGGTTTCCGGCATTAACGGGTTATCCTGATTTGGGGTTGAACAAATTTCAACTTTTCCTCCATCGTGAACACAAAGCCAGGCCCAACCTGAACCAAACTGGCCGGCTGCAGCTTTAGAAAATTCTTCCTTAAAAGCTTCAAAAGAGCCGTAAGCATTATCAATAGCTTTTGCTAATTCACCTTCAGGTTTGCCGCCACCATCGGGAGACATAATTTCCCAAAAAAGACGGTGATTATAAAATCCCCCACCATTATTTCGTACTGCTTTATTAGACTTATCCAGGTTTTTCAGGATATTTTCAATGGTTTTTCCATCAAGATCAGTACCTTCAATTGCATTGTTTAATTTAGTGGTATATCCAGCATGGTGCTTTCCATGGTGAATTTCCATAGTTTTTGCATCAATATGTGGCTCCAAAGCATCAAAAGCATATTTAAGTTTCGGTAATTCGAAAGACATAGTAATATTTTTTAGTGATTAGTATTAATTACCCTTCAAATTTAGGTATATAGGGATTTAAACAAAATATTTTTTTGTTATAAATTACTTAAAAGCTTAGGATATTTGTGCAACAAATTTATTTTTACTCTTTACTTGCCTTTAACACTAATTACAAAAACCTTAATTTTTGAATACCTCATTCGTAATATACAATGCTTCAGCAGGTTCGGGAAAGACTTTTACCCTAGTAAAAGAATACCTGACACTTCTTTTAAAAAGCTCCCGGAACGATGCTTATAAAAACACCCTGGCAATTACTTTTACCAATAAGGCTGTTGATGAAATGAAAACGCGAATCATACATGCGTTGCATGCTTTTTCTCAAAATCCGGTTGCCGAAGATTATCAGGGTTTATGGACAGCGGTAAAGGAGCAGGTTTCACTTGATGATACCGAATTGCAAAAAAAATCGGCTGCAATTTTAAAGAATATCATTCATAATTATGCAGCTTTTGAAGTTTCTACCATAGATGCTTTTAATCAGCGTATATTGCGGAGTTTTGCCAAAGACCTTGGATTACCAGTGAATTTTGAAGTTGCCTTAAACACTGATGAAATTTTAATGGAGGCTGTTGAAGGCCTTATTGCCAAAGCCGGCACCGATAAAAAACTCACCAAAGTTTTATGCGATTTTGCATTGAGCAAAGCCAATGAAGATAAAAGTTGGGATATTACCCGTGATCTTTTTGAGATTTCAAAACTGCTTACCAATGAAAACCATCAGGCACCACTCCAAAAACTAAAAAATAAATCTCTGGCCGATTTTGAAGCTTTCAGTAAAAAATTAAAGCTTGAAAAGAAAAGTACCGCAAAACTTATAAAAGATTCCGCTGATTTATTTTTTGAAATTGCTGCGGATAATAACTTTGAAAGAAGTGATTTTAACGGGAAATATCTCTGGACCTATTTTGAAAAAATCAAGGCAGAAAATTATTCATATGATTATGAGAAAAAATGGATAGAAAACCTTGAAACTTCCAGTTTGTACCCTAAGCGGGTAGATAAGGATAAGCAAAACCTTCTCGATGCTTTTCAAGCTCAAATTTGTGAAATTTTCAGGACATCGCAACAGGCGAATTACTATTTTGAAATGTTAGAAGAAATTAGCAAAAATCTGGTACAACTTTCACTGCTCAATACAATTAATCAACAGGTAGAAAGTATTAAAAAAGAGCGTGGCCTTTTGCTAATTTCTGAATTTAATGCAACCATAAGCCAACAGGTAAAACATCAACCAGCCCCATTTATTTACGAACGTCTTGGAGAACGTTACGGCAATTATTTTATAGACGAATTTCAGGATACTTCGCGAATGCAATGGGAAAATATTATTCCTTTAATAGACAATAAATTGTCTGGCACCACACCGGGAGAACTCGCCGGCCTTATGCTGGTAGGCGACGCCAAACAATCTATTTACCGCTGGCGTGGCGGTAAGGCCGAACAATTTATAGCACTATATAACAAGCAGGAGAAACCTTTTGGGATAGAACAGGAAATTTTTAACCTGCCAGCCAATTATAGAAGTGGTAGTGAAATTGTGAATTTCAATAACCGGTTTTTCAAATTTGCTTCGGGCTACCTCAATCATCCCGATTACCAAAACCTCTTTGAAAATAGTAGTCAGGAGCCTAAAAAAGGGGATTTTGGTTATGTGGATATCACTTTTATTGAAGCCGGAAAACGCGAAGAAGAATTTGAGATTTATCCGCAAAAAGTCTTGGAAATTATTTATAAACTGGAAGCGAAAAACACACCTAAGAAAGACATTTGTATTTTAACCCGCACCCGAAAGGAAGGGGTCACAGTGGCCAATGCCTTAAGCGAAGCCGGAATTTCAGTAGTTTCTTCAGAAACTTTGCTTCTTGCCAATTCGCCTAAGGTAAATTTTATAATGCATTTACTGGAATTCTCACTAAAACCCAGTGATAAACCATTAAAATTTGAACTTTTTAACTTCCTTAAAGAAAAACTTCAAATTAAAAATCCGTTTGAGCTATTAAGGAAAAACCTGGACGCCAATGAAGATTATTTTTTCTCCTGGTTGCAAGAATATGAAATAGATTTTAAGATTTCAGCGATAAAAAACCTCTCGCTTTACGAAGCTGCAGAACACATAATAAGGAGTTTTAATCTTGTGGAAACCACCGATGCTTACGTTCAATTTTTTCTGGAATATGTTTTTGAAACTACCCAAAAAAACATCACCGGCCTTGCCGATTTCCTTCAGCAGTGGGAAGATGATCATGAAAAACTCAGCATTGCTGTTCCCAAGGCTGAAGATGCCGTCCAGGTAATGACTATTCACAAATCTAAAGGTTTGGAATTTCCGGTAGTAATTTATCCGTTTGCCAATTCCGATTTTCAGAATACAAGACAGGAATCGTTATGGATAGAGCTTCCCGAGAAGCTAAGTGAATTACCGGTAAGTTACATCAGCGCTTCTAAAAAATTAACACACTGGAACAAACATACCGAAGCCCAATTTCGAGAACTGCTGGATCAAAATGAAATGGACACTTTAAATGTTCTGTATGTTGCTTGTACGCGGGCATCGCACCAACTCTACCTGCTTTCAAAAGCAGATTTGGATAAAAATGGTAATGAAAACCTTGCAAAAACTTCAGGATTGTTAATCGCATTTCTGAAGAAAAATGGACTTTGGAAAGGAAACGAATTACATTATAAATTTGGAGAAATTCCGCAACACAATATTTTTTCAGAAACAACTTCAACGCTAATACAAAAGAAATTTTATTCTTCCCCCACGCAAAATAAAGCTGTAAATATTGTAACCCGGTCAGGAATGCTTTGGGACAGCAAACAAGCTGAAGCCATTGAAAAAGGAGAAATTATTCACGAAATCCTTGCAAATATCAATACCGAAGCCGATCTGGAAAAAGCGCTGGGAAAAGCCGTAAACGAAGGCTTGATAACAAAAAAGAACCTGGATAAAATTGAAAAGGTAATCTCTAAAATCATTTACCATCCCGCTTTAAATTCATATTTTAAAAAGGGCAGCATCAATTATAATGAACGTGAAATACTAACTTCAGAAGGAAAACGCCTACGCCCCGACCGTTTGAATATAGAAGGGACTTTAGCTCAAATAATTGATTATAAAACCGGACAATTTCAAGAAAAACATGCTAAGCAAATTAACGAATATGCTATTGCCCTTGAAAACATAGGATACACGGTAACTAACAAAATTGTGGTATATCTTAAAAAAGAACCTGAATTACAATATATTTAAAAGCCTCTATTATTTTATAAAACTTGTAGTTTTGCAGTAAAGTGCTAAACAAAAGCCACGATATATTATTAAGTGAAAGAACAAAAATTTTTAATTGACGAATGAAACACAAAGTTTAAAATAATTTAAAAATCAAATCACACACTTTTTAAAATTGAAAAATTATGTATGGTAAAATAAAAGACCATCTGGAAAATGAACTTCAGGAAATAAAGGATAACGGATTATTCAAAAAGGAACGGATTATTACTTCGCCACAGGATGCCGTGATAAAAATTTCTACGGGTCAGGAAGTTATTAATTTCTGTGCAAATAATTACCTGGGACTTTCTTCACATCCCGAAGTTATCCAGGCTGCCAAAGATACGATGGACACCCATGGTTTTGGAATGTCTAGTGTACGTTTCATTTGCGGGACCCAGGATATCCATAAAGAATTAGAGCAGAAAATAGCCGATTTCTACGGTACTGAAGATACCATTCTTTACGCTGCTTGTTTTGATGCAAACGGAGGGATCTTTGAACCTTTACTTACCGCTCAAGACGCTATTATTTCAGATTCCTTAAACCACGCCTCTATTATTGACGGCGTAAGATTGTGTAAAGCCGCTCGCTACCGCTATCAAAATGGCGATATGCAAGATTTAGAAAAACAATTACAAGCCGCAAATGAAAAAGGTGCCCGTTTTAAACTTATTGTCACCGACGGGGTATTTTCTATGGACGGACTGGTAGCCCCAATGGATGATATTTGCGATTTGGCCGATAAATATGATGCACTGGTAATGGTAGATGAATGCCATGCCACAGGTTTTATTGGCGAAAAAGGAATTGGCACCCCTGAATTAAAAAATGTATTGGGCCGTGTAGATATTATTACCGGTACTTTAGGCAAAGCCCTTGGTGGAGCAATGGGCGGTTATACCACTGCTAAAAAAGAAATTATAGAAATCCTGCGCCAACGTTCCCGTCCTTATTTATTTTCAAACTCCCTCGCCCCTTCTATTGTAGGTGCGTCTTTAAAGGTTTTTGAAATGTTGGAGAATGACAACAGCCTGTCAAAAAAATTAAAAGAAAATACAGCATATTTCAAAAATGGAATCAAAGAGGCCGGTTTCGATATTATTGATGGTGATGCCGCCATTGTTCCTGTGATGCTATATGATGCAAAACTTTCTCAAAAAATGGCAGACAGGCTACTGGAAGAAGGTATTTACGTAATCGGGTTCTTTTATCCGGTAGTACCAAAAGAAAAAGCCCGTATCCGGGTACAATTATCAGCTGCGCATAAAAAAGTACATCTGGATCAGGCTATTAAAGCTTTCAAAAAAGTTGGGAAAGAATTAGAGATAATTTAGCGTAAAAAAACAATAAAATTTCACTTCTAAAATTCCGAAAACCGCCACAATACAAGGCTTTATTAAGAAAAATTTATTATTTGATCTTTTTTTAATAGGTTTTTTGCATATACATTTGTTAACACTAATTTCAAACTAAACTATCTGATATGAAACATTTTGGTAAATTCTTATTAGCTGCCGTTATGGTATTTAGCATTGTCTCGGTTAATGCTCAGGATGCCAACAACCCCTGGTCTATTGGGATTCAGGCTAATGCGGTAGATTTCTACCCTACCGGAGGTGACGCACCTTTGGGAGGCGCCTTTGACCAATATTTTAATGCCGGAGATCATTATAATATCATTCCCGCTTTCTCACGCCTAAGTGTTGGGCGCTATATTGGCGGCGGAGTCGTTTTTGAACTGAGTGGTTCGGTTAATCAAATCGATACTTATGGAGATA
This sequence comes from Salegentibacter sp., assembly GCA_017795085.1. Lineage (GTDB taxonomy): Bacteria > Bacteroidota > Bacteroidia > Flavobacteriales > Flavobacteriaceae > Salegentibacter. The sequence continues at coordinate 4,277,236 of CP051246.1, read as the reverse complement.
TGGGTACCAACGATCTTGCTTACTATTCTGTAGACGGATTTTTTAACTATAGTCTTCGCGCGCTCTTAAATCACGGCTGGATTGACCCCGTAGTTGGTGTTGGTGGGGGTTACACCAATATTGGTGATAATGATAATATCCCGATTGCCGGACTTAGCGCCGGAACTTTAAACGGAAAATTCGGACTTAACTTTTGGGTGAACGATAATGTAGCTATCAATGTTGAATCTAATTACAAACATGTTTTTGATGTTGATAATGCTTCACACTTTCAACATGTTGCAGGGGTTAAATTTATGTTTGGAGGTGCCGATACCGATGGTGATGGTGTTTATGACAAAAACGATGAATGTCCTGAAACGCCAGGATTACCTGAATTTAACGGTTGTCCCGATTCTGATGGTGACGGTATAGAAGATCGTAGAGATGCATGCCCACAAGAAGCAGGACTTGCAGAATTCGACGGCTGTCCGGATACCGATGGTGATGGAATCCCCGATAACCAAGATGAGTGTCCTGAAGAAGCCGGTTTGGCAGAGCTTAACGGATGCCCTGATGCCGATGGTGATGGTGTAGCCGATAATAAAGATGAATGCCCACAAGAAGCCGGACCTGCAGAAAACAACGGATGTCCTTATGAAGATCGTGATAATGACGGTGTTCTTGATAAAGATGATAAATGTCCTGATACGCCCGGAACTGTTGAAAACGATGGTTGCCCTGAGCCAACTGCCGAAGCAATTTCAGAATTAAATGAGTATTCAAACACTATTTTATTCGACCTTAATAAAGCGACCATTCGTTCAGAATCTGAAGAAGCTTTACAGAATATTGCGGATACTATGAAAGAATATCCCAATTCAGTATTCCACATTGAAGGTCATACCGATAGTACCGGTGCTGCAGAATATAACCTGCAACTTTCAAAAGAACGTGCTGCCGCTGTGTTAAAATGGCTAAGAGGTGCAGGAATTGCAGATAACAGGCTTTCTTCTGAAGGCTACGGTGAAGAACGCCCAATCGCTACCAACAGCACCGATGCCGGAAGACAGGAAAACCGACGTGTTGAAATATCTTTAGAGGAAAACTAAAAAATAAAAGATTCTGAGTAAAGAATCCCTATTAAAAGTTTCTCAAAAAACGCTCCGTTTTCACGGGGCGTTTTTTATTTTTATACAATGACATCATTTATAGCCCAAATTCTTCAAGAGTATTTAAAATCAGGCGTTAACATTTCAGAAACCATCTTTATATTGCCTTCGAGAAGGGCCGGTAGTTTTCTCTTAAATGAACTCGCCAAACTAAGTGGCCAAAATTTATTTGCCCCAAAAACCTATAGTATTGAAGAGTTTGCCCAGGAGGTTTCAGGTCTTGACCTTATAGGTAATACCAACTGTCTTTTTGAATTTTATGAAGTTTATTATGAAAAAACCAAGCCTGAAAATCGTGAAAGTTTTGAAACTTTTATCGCCTGGGCCCAAACATTATTGCATGACTTTAATGAAATAGACCGCTATTTAATAGACTATAAAAAGTTTTTTAATTACCTGGCCGAAATTCAGGATATTAACCATTGGTACCTACAGGCAGAAAAAACCGAACTCATTCAAAACTACCTTAAATTCTGGCACAAACTACCGGAATATTACGAGGGCTTAAAAGAACGCCTAGATCATAAACAGCAAGCCTATCAGGGTTTAATTTATCGAGAAGCGGCCTCTAATATTTCAACCTATTGTCGGGAAAATCAGCAAAAACATGTTTTTCTGGGTTTTAATGCTTTAAATAATGCTGAACAGGAAATCATTCAGTATATGCTTGCACAAGAAAACACGGAAATTCACTGGGATCTGGACGATGTTTTCCTAGCCGATAAAACCCACTCGGCTTCCATGTTTATAAGTGAATATTTAAAAAAATGGTCTTTTTATGAACATCAAAAAGCAAAAAGCAAAATTGATGTTTTCCGAGGTAAAAAAAATATAAATGTTATCGGCACGGCAAAAAATGTAGGACAGGCTAAATATTTGGGAGAGATCCTGGCAAATTTCAGCCAGGACCAACTTGAAAAAACCGCCGTGGTTTTAGGCGAAGAAGACCTGTTATTGCCCGTTTTGAACAGTTTACCGCCAAATGTGGAAGATCTCAATATTACCATGGGCTTCCCGCTAAAAAATGCTCCGCTCGCTTCGCTTTTTGAAAAGATTTTTCATATTCATCTCAATGAAAAAAATGGGTATTATTACAAAGACGTTATCTCCATAATCAATCATCCCGCCCTTTATGAGTTATTAAGAACCGAAGCTGAAAAATTCAACCAAAAACTTTCAAAGGAAAATACAGTTTACCTTTCAGCAAAGGAAATCATACCCCATTTTGAAAAAACCCAGGATTTGATTAAAGCCTGCTTTATAGAAAACAATGACCATCCTGAAAGTTTTATAGCACAAATTCAAATCACCATCCAAATGGTGAAAAAAAGCTATGAAAAACAGCAAAACAGGCTGGGACTGGAATTTTTATATCGTTTTCATCAGGTTTTCAATAAATTGCAGACCTTATTGCAGGATTACCCGCACATTAAAAGCCTTAAAAGCATGCACGTGTTTTACCGGGAAATGATGAGTACCGAAAACCTCAATTTTCAGGGACGTCCTTTTAAAGGTCTGCAACTTATGGGCATGCTAGAATCTCGTGCACTCGATTTTGAAACGGTGATTATCACTTCGGTAAACGAAGGGATTTTACCCTCAGGAAAATCAAATAATTCTTTTCTCCCTTTTGAACTAAAGCAGCAATATAAGTTACCAACCTATCGGGAAAAAAACGCAGTTTATACCTATCACTTTTACCGGTTATTGCAGCGGGCAAAAAACGTATACCTGCTTTATAACACCGAACCTGATGGCCTGAATAATGGTGAAAAAAGCCGCTTTATAACCCAATTGGAAATCGAAAACCAACCTGCGCACCAGTTAAAAAAAATACAGGTAAGCCCGCAGGTTCCTGCCATCAAGCAGGAGATGAATGTAATAACAAAAACACCGGCTATAATAGAGCGGTTAAAAGAAATTGCTGCCAGAGGTTTTTCTCCTTCAGCCTTAACTACTTATGTGCGTAATCCTATTGATTTTTATTCGCAATATATTTTAAAGATCAAAGATCCTGATGTGGTAGAAGAAACCGTGGCCTATAATACCCTGGGTACGGTTATTCACGATAGTCTTGAAAATTTCTACAAGCCCCTTGAAGGTAAAATCTTAACCCAAAGCAATATTGAAGGATTTATTCAAAAAATACCGGAGGAGGTGGCGCTTCAATTTCAAAATAGTTATTCCCCCAACCCGATGAAATATGGTAAAAACCTGCTCATTTTTGAAGTGGCCAAACGCTACCTTTATAATTTCTTAAACGAAGAATTAACAAGAATTAAAAACGGTGCTGTTGTAGAAATTCTTATGATTGAAAAAAAATTGGATTTACAACTACGTATTCCCGGGCTGGATTTTCCCGTAAAAATTGGCGGCAAAGTAGACCGTGTTGAAAATGTTGACGGTATTACCAGGATTGTTGACTACAAAACCGGAAAAGTCTTACAAAACCAGCTGGAAGTTGTAGATTGGGATTTGTTGACTACCGATTATGACAAGTATAGTAAGAGTTTCCAGGTGCTTACTTACGCCAGTATTATTTCGGGAAATTTAAATTTGTTACCACCGGTAGAAGCCGGGGTAATTTCTTTTAAAAATCTAAAAAGCGGCTTTCTAAAATTTGCCAAAAAGGATGCCAGTAGAAGTAAAAACAAAAAAACAGAAGTAGATGCTGAAACTTTAGAGGCTTTTCAGCAACAATTAAAAGCATTAATCATCGAAATTTGCAATCCAGAAATTGCATTTGTAGAAAAAGAAATTAAAAATGGAAATTATTAAAGAAACCAACCTTCAAATTGAAGGAAAACACGGCAAACCTATTTTAGCCGATTTATTTTATTCCGAAGACGATAAACAAAAACCTGTGGTTCTGTTCTGCCATGGCTACAAAGGTTTTAAAGACTGGGGCGGTTGGGATAAAATGGGCGAGTTCTTTGCTGAAAAAGGCTATTTCTTTGTAAAGTTTAATTTTTCACATAATGGCACTACTCCTGAAAAACCTACTGAATTTATAGATATTGAAGCTTTTGGTGACAATAATTTTATCAAAGAATTAGATGATTTACAATCGGTTATAGATTGGATGTTATTGCCCGATTTTAAACATTTAACCCAAATAGATCCGGGGGATTTAAACCTTATCGGGCATTCTCGGGGAGGTGGAATTGCCGTATTGAAATCGGCTGAAGAAAAGCGGATTACCCGACTTATTACTCTGGCCGCCGTAAGTGACTTTGCAAAACGTTTTCCGAAAGAAAAAGAACTGGAAGCCTGGGAGAAAAAAGGGGTACAATATATTGTAAACACCAGAACCGGTCAGCAATTGCCACACCATTACCAGTTTTATAAGAATTTTAAAGAAAATAAAGAACGGCTGAATATTAAAAAAGCAGCTGAAAAACTTGAAATTCCGCATTTAATTGTCCACGGAAGTAATGACACTACGGTTTCTATTGCTGATGCAGGAAATCTATTTGAATGGAGTGATGCTTCAAAATTACTTCTGGTAGAAAATGCCAATCACGTATTCGGGCTCTCGCATCCATGGGAAAAGGAAGAATTGCCAAAAGAATTCCAGCATGTACTTAACCGCTGCCACGAATTTTTGGAAGCCGATCCGCAGGAAACCTACGATGAATACCTGGAGATGGAAGAAGAGGATAATGATTAACTTTATAAAATCAAAAAACCACCGGAAAATGGTGGCTTTTTGTGAAGAATAACGTCCTGAAGTGTCTATGGATTATAAGTTTTGGAGAGATAAAAACCTCATAAATAATATATTAAAACAAACTAATCGCTCAATAAAGGAACATAAAGTAAATTTTTTAATCTTAATATTTATTTGTCGTATTGTTTAATCTAATTTTAATCGTGTGAAAACCGGTGGATTCTTATTGTTTTTAATTCTTCTAAACCCTTCATTTTTAAGGGCTCAAAATCTTGAATTCCGTCAACAAAAAGAGGGAATACTTTTGTTGGAAAATGACAAACCCCGCTATTTTTATCAAACCGAAACTAAAAGTCTTGAAGGAAAATATCCTCGAGCTAATTATATTCACCCACTTTACGGTTTGGATGGTAAAAGCATCACTGAAGACTTTCCTGAGGATCATTTACACCAACGTGGTATTTTCTGGACCTGGCACCAACTTTATGTTGAAGGGAAACGGGTTGGAGATCCATGGCTTTGTGAAAATATATCTTGGAAAGTTGAAGATGTAAAAACTGAAATAAGCGAGTCAAAAGCAGTAATAAATGCTGAAGTTTTTTGGATAAACGACCAAAAAAATGAAGCTGCTATCAAAGAAAATTTACAAATAACTTTTAAACGTCATACTAAAAAAGCCTTCTCCCTTACTTTTGAAATTAAGCTTACTGCTTTAAAAAATGGCGTGGCCATAGGCGGCTCGGAAGATGCCAAAGGTTACGGCGGGTTTTCTCCCAGAATTAAACTCCCCGAAAATATAAACTTTGAATCGGAAGATGGAATAGTAGCACCACAAAACCTTCCCGTAGAAGCAGGCCCATGGATGAACCTTAAAGGAGATTTTGAAGGCAACAGAAAAACTACCGGAATTACCATTATGGGCGAACCGGAAAAACTTCCGAATTATCAGGGGTGGATTTTAAGAAGTGAGAAGAGCATGCAAAATATGGCATTTCCCGGCGCTGAACCCTTGTCTATTTCTAAAGATAAATCCATTAGCTTTAGGAATCAAATTTTGGTTCATGAGAATCTAAACAAGAAAGCAATTACTAAATACTATAAAAAGTTCATCAGGGAATAAAAAAATGTATCAAGAAGTATGATGATGTAGCACATCAAGCAGTTCTCGATACAAATTCAATCTTTCTGTAATTTATTAATTTTCTTGCTAAAGCAAAGCGATTCAGGACTCCCGCTACTTATAAACCTTTATATAATCTATGAAAAATTGCTTCGGAAAAATAGAATCATCAACTTCAGGGCCTCCAAAATCACCACCAATAGCAAGATTTAATAAGAAATAAAATGGGTGTCGATAAGGATAGGTTTTCTCGCTTTTTTCTGAAGGGGAGAACGTATAGGTTTTTTCATTATCTATATAAAAAGTAATTGCATCTTCAGTCCAGTTCATTTTAAAAACGTGATAATCTGAAGTTACATTTTTCACCGGTGTTGTTTTAATATTTTCAGTCTCACCGTGACTTGCAGGTGTATGTAATGCATTATGAATAGTATCTGGCTGCCTGCCTACAAATTCCATAATATCAATCTCTCCTGAAGCAGGCCATCCCACCTCATCTATATTTTGGCCCAGCATCCAGATCGCTGGCCAAAGTCCGTGACCATCGGGTAATTTTGCCCGAACCTCTACAGTTCCATATTGAAATTCAAATTTATCTTTGGTATTTACTTTTCCGCTATAATAATCCTCCCCCACTTTATCAGCAGTAATCACCAGGTTTCCATCGGTTATTTCTACATAATCTTCGCTATAAATTTGGCGCTCATTATTCCCCCAACCGCAAAGGTCCGGGCAACCGTCACCGGTTTCGTAGCTCCACTTTTCCATATTTAGCGAATGACCTTCAAAATTTTCTTCCCAAATGAGCTCTTTGGATTCCTGAGCTGTTAAGCTGAAATTAAGCAACAAAACAGCAGTTATATTTAGAATTATTTTCTTCATTTTTTTTTCAATAAAATAAGCCGCCTGAAAGTATCAGCACAGAGAAGTGTTTGTGGCCTTCAAACAAAGATCCTATAAGTGTCAAATCAAATTCAGTAAAAAATAATAATCCAGGCAGCTTGTGATTTTTAATCTAGTTTGTTTATTCCTGATAAACCCTTATGTAGTCAATTTCCATAGAAGACTCCTGAAATTCAGGATCAATTTCTCCTCCAAAAGTTCCACCCATCGCTACATTTAAAATAATAAAGAAGTCTTTATTAAATGACGAATCGGGACTGTTCTCGTAACTATGATAAACCTCACCATCTACAAGGAACAGGATTCTTTCTGGAGACCATTCCATGGTGTAGGTGTGAAATTCGTTACTAACACCGGGGACTTCTATAGAGCTTCCATCGGCATTGCCTCCAGAACGACCGGGATAATGCAATGTACCGTGAATTTCATTTTGCTGATTCCCTACGTGTTCCATAATATCGATCTCACCGGTTTCAGGCCATCCTACTTCATCAAAATCAGAACCCAACATCCAAATTGCTGGCCAGGTACCAGCTCCTTCCGGTAACTTTGCATGTGCCTCAACTCTTCCGTAGGTAAATTCAAAATTATCCTTCGTGGTTATTCTTGAAGAGGAGTAATCAAATCCGTTAGTTTCTTCGGCCCGGGCAGTAATTACCAAATTACCGTCTTCAATTATCGCGTTATCTTCAGTATAATATTGCTCTTCCTGATTTCCCCAGCCATTATTATTGCCAATTTCAAAATTCCAGATATTGGAATCTACAGGCCCATCGGCATCAAAACTCTGTTCCCATACCAGATTTTCATACTCTGTTTGGAACTCTTCTGGCTCCTCTTCTTCACCCTGAGAAGTTGTAAATTTTAAATACCAGGCTAAAGCGGGATCAGTACCGGGAATCACCCTTACGTGCATAGTAGTAGGTGTAATTTCAAGGACTTCGTAAGCACTTGAGCCTACAAAATAACTCATCGTTCCTCCACCGGAAATATTAATCACTGTCCCTGTGGTCGCATCTTCAGGTAAACCAGAAGTTGATGGCGAAAGGGAGGCCGTAAAGTCTCCCGTACGATCAAAGTCCAGACACTGATCTTCAGAACCATCTCCCCCAAAATCACCGGTATAAGCCACATTCACGAAGGTTAGCCCATTATTGTTATAATTATAAACAATATTATCGTTATCGTCTAAACTAAACGTAAGCTCATCGGTATAAAAACAGGAACTAACTTCGGCTCCGTCCTTTTCAAATGGAGCGGCAGCATAATAGCCGGGAGCTGTAAAACCTTCTCCTGAACTTGCCCCAACGCCAAGATGTGCAGGTTGTGAAGCTGCCACGTACCAGATTTTTGAACTTCCGCCGGTTAGTAATTCTTTAGTTTCAGGATCATTAAAATCACTAAAAACAGTTACGGTTGTAGTCATATTTGACGAAGCCCCACCTGTGCCGGAAGCAATTACCGTTACGGTATAATCGTTAACACCATTTTCATTAAAACTATGCGTGGTTTCTCCTGAAGCAGAAACTTCTTCAAAACCATCACCGTAGATAAATTTATAGGTCATTGCGTTATCGGCATTGGCGCTGAAATTAACTGTTCCACTGCCATCTCCATCGGGCATATCTTCGCTTTGTCCTACCACCTCAGCGTTAACGCTTAAGTTTGAAGGTGTAGTTATTTCACCAATATTATAATCGTCGTTGGAACATGCGCCGGTAAGAACCAGTGAAAGAACCATAAGACTTGCTTGAATTATATTTTTCATTTTTATGCTTTTTAATTATGAAAATAAATGTTGTTCACATATAGATTAACTCCTCCCGCAGGCAAACCAGAGTAAATAAGCTGCCCAATATTGCTCATACCGGCAAGGTTTTCAAACTCTGATAATGGAATATCTAAACTTACCCATTCGTTCTGGGCGGGATTTTCTATAACAACTTCCGACTCAGAATCGTCCCCGCCGCCAAAAACACCATCGGGACCAAGATCTACCAACTTAACTCTGAAAACAGTAGCATTATCGGTATAGAATTCGGTATGGAAATGTGTCATGTTTGTGGCATCAATCGGGCTAGCGATAGTTTCAATTCCACCGAAATCCAGGTTGAAATAATGTTTTGATAATCTTCCTTCAAATTCTACTTCTTCATAATCTGTAACAGACCAATCGGTTCGCCAGGTGTCTACTTCAACATCATCGGCAAGATCACTAAACATTGAAATATATTCGGTTTGTACATCACCAATCATAACATCATCAAAGTAAAAACTGGTGCCTGCACCTGAATTCCCATAATCATAGAACACAATCAAGCGATCGTAATCTATATTTTCATCAAAGGCTTCAAAGCTGCTTAGATCGAAAGAAAGTTCTTCCCATTCATTAGCTACGGTAGTATTTTGAGTCACCTCAACAAATACAGAAGGGTTTCCGTTCCCATCTGGTTCTGAATCTGAATCTTCAAATTTCAATAAAATTGGCACTCCGGCTTCTGGGGACCAGGTTTTCATTTTTACGGTAGTCCCGTTTTCAAAGCTTAAAGCTTCATCTAAATTCAATGAAACTCCACCCCAAACTTCAGCACCTTCACCTTTTCCAAGTTCAGTAACTTTATTGCTTGTATTTATGCCAGACCTATCGGGGTTATCTATAACACCTGCTCCTGCACCTCCAAATCCGGACCAGGCATAATCAATATTTTCTGACTCAAAATTTATTGGAAGTTTTATTAATTCTAATCGGGTAGTTTCAATATTATCGAAATAATAGGTCTCCCCGGTTCCAGGAACATCAAGATTGAAGAATAATACAATTCTTCCATAGTCTATAGAAGGATCGAATTCATTCATATCGAAAATTAGAGTCTCCCAACCTTCGGCAACTGTGGTTGTTGCAGTAGCTTCTACAAAAAGATCGGCATTTTCAAGATTTTCAACCTTAAAAACAACCTCGGTTCCGGCTTCTGGCGACCAAACATCTAAACTAATATAACTTTCGTTTGAAAAATCTATAGGTTCGTCTAAAGCAATAGTAGTTCCGGCCCAGGTTTCAGAACCTTCGGGTTTGGTATAAGAAGCCACTTTATTACTGGTATTTAAACCAGACATATCCGGATTATCAATTACCGGAGCCCCGGCTCCTTCACCACCACCAAAGTTATCAAACGAGTAATTAAGGGTTTCCGATTCAAAATCTATGGGAAGGAAAAGCGGATCGGTAATGTTTATTTCTTCAACAACTTCGGTAGTCGCAGCGCCACCACTAAGGGCCACCACACGAATATTGTAAGTTCCAATACTGCTATAAGTGTAAGAAACGTTTTCCCCCGGCATTAACGGAGTTGCTTCTTCATCATCATCTTCGCCAAAATAAACCTCGAACATTGTAGCGTTTGTAGCGCTGGCAGACACTGTTACGGTATAATTATCGTTGGCATCTTTTACAATTTCGGTTTCCAGGTTTTCTGGAGCGAGAAACGAAACAGTTAAAGACTGGGTTCCGGTTGCGGTTTTCCCGTTAATATTAGCCCCTGTAACTTCAACTTCATATTCTCCTTCTTCATAAATATGCTCTACAGCTTCACCTACTTTAATTTCTTCGGAAGGTGTTGAGCCATCACCAAAATCTACAGTATATAAAGCCGCTCCTTCTCCGGTTGGTGTAATTTCTACCAAACCTGAATTATCCTGGGTAATTTGAAATGTAGCTCCCAAATTAGCCGGTGCCTGAACTGCTTCCAAATCTACCAGTTCCCTGTCATCACTTTCACAACTTAAAAACGGAAAAGTGAATAGCAATAATAGTATCTTATAATATTTTTTCATAGTGCTATATTTTTAATAACCTGGATTTTGCTCCCAGTTACCCTGAGAAAATTCTATTTCTTCTAACGGAATTGGAAAAAGTTCGTTTTTCCCCGTCGTAAATCCGTCTATGTTATTGGCTGCTCTTCCAGTTCTTATCAAATCAAAGAAACGGTGGCCTTCGCCTACTAATTCTTTTCTTCTTTCATCGTAAATAGCCTCGGTAAGGGCATTTCCTGAAGCATCAACTTCATCTAAATCTGCTCTTTCACGAACTTCATTAAGGTAGTTTCTGGCCTGGCTATCGTCAATTCCACCACGATTTAAAGCTTCAGCTGCCATCAGTAAAACATCGGCATAGCGGATAGCACGGTAATTATTGGGTTGTGTTAAATTGGCATCACCCACGTTGTCATTTTCTCGCGGGAGGTATTTACGGTTAAAATACCCGGTATGTTTATAACCTTCAGCATAAGTAGCCCCGGTTTCTGCTGCCCAGGCTTCAATATCTAAAACCGAAAGGTCCCGGCGAATGTCATCTTCAGAAAACATATCATAAGTCTCCCGGGTTGGAAGATTAAAACTGAATCCGGACTCAAAAACAGGGCCCGAGTAGTTTCTAATTCCCTGGAAACCTACCGCTACGTTACCTTCGCTACATTGCAAGCAACCAAAACCGGCACCTTCTTCCCCGGTATATTGTACTTCAAAAACCGATTCTTCATTATTTTCTCCTTCCTGTTCAAAAAGTGTTTCAAAGTCGGCTAAAGCATAAGGACCATTATTGATTAATTCGGTTAAAACATTGGCAGATTCATCAAATTCTTCCTGGTATAAATGCGTTTTCCCAAGTAAAGCCATTGCGGCTCCTTTGGTAGCGCGTCCAATTTCAGGAGCGGTATAATCAAGGTTATCGATGGCAAATTGCAAATCGCTTTCAATTTGTGCATAAACTTCTTCTTCGGAAGCCCGTGGAATAGAAGTTTCGTCTCCCAGCGCAAACCGTTCATCCCCTTTTAACGGAATTGGCCCGAACCATTTTAGCAATTCAAAAGTGAAATAAGCACGTAAAAAACGAACTTCAGCAATAATGGTTTCGCGACCTTCAAATTCGGTTTTATCCTGAAACTCCAACATGTAATTGGCACGTTGCACCCCGGCAAAATTCCAGTCCCAAACATCATCAAGGTTATCGTTTACAGGTGTATGCGTCATCTCGTCTACCTGTTGAAACCCAATTACATCGTTAGCACTTTCACCACCGCTTAGGGTATTGTCTGATGCGATTTCGCCCAATAATACGTTCACGTAAGTAGATTGCAGCACATCGTAAACTCCAATTAGCGCGTTATAATAATCTTCTTCTGAATTAAAATAGTTTTCAGAATCTATGTTATACTCTTCGGTCTCTTCCAGGTAGTTTTCGCTACAGCTAAAGCTAAAGCCCAGCAAAAGTACCGGCAACATTGTTTTAAGTATGTTGTTATATCTTTTCATAATGCGATTTTTAGAAATTAAGGTTTAATCCGGCAAGGAAAATTCTTGGTACAGGATAGAATCCGTAGTCAATTCCGCCGCCAATGGCTTCTCCGGTTGAGGCTGAAGGATCAAAGCCTTTATAATCGGTAAAGGTGTACAGGTTTTGCACCGAAGCGTAAATCCTTAAACGGTTAATCCCTACCTGCTCCAAAAAGGTCTCAGGCAAACTATAGCCTAACTGAATATTTTGAATTCTTACGTAAGAAGCATCTTCTACATAAAAATCGGAAAAAGCAACATTTGAAGTAGCACCGGTTGTTACACGCGGCACTTCATTGCTGGTTCCCGGCCCTGTCCATCTATTTAAATAATAGGCGTGACGGTTTACATTTGGCTGGTTACGCTCGTAGTTTCTTACCATATCATTTCCTAAAGAAGCATAGGTATAAGCCGTAAAATCGAAATTTTTAATGTTAAAATTAAGGTTTAAGCCCATTGTTGCATCCGGGATTGGATCTCCAATATTGGTACGGTCATCAGTATTAATCACTCCGTCGTTGTTAATATCTACGTAACGAATATCTCCGGGAGCAGCTGTGGCACCTAAAGACTCTTGCGAGGGATGCGCATCTACCTCTTCCTGGGTTTGGAAAATTCCATCGGTTTTATATCCATAGAAATAACCTACCGGAAATCCTTCCTGGAACCGTGCCGGCTGTGGCTGGCCCACGCCAAATTGCCCCCCTGGGATGAATTCAGTTCCGTTAACTTCGGTGACCTCATTGTTTAGGAAAGTAGCGTTATAGCCTATATTGAAATTAATATCTTCTCCCAAATTCTGCTTGTACTTTATGGCAAATTCAACACCTTCATTTCGGGTAGTTCCCGCGTTAATAGTTGGTGCCCCCGATCCCGGTGCTCCGCCACCAAAAATTCCTGAAACAGGAATTCCAGCTACTAAAAGGTCTTTTCGGTCTTCCCTAAATACATCGGCAGAAATATCAATCTTATTATTCAGAAGTCTAAGATCTATACCTATATTGGTTTTTTCAGCCTGCTCCCAGCCTGAATTACGATTTGGGATTCTACCCAAAGCAGTTCCATTTACAAGGCTTCCGCCTAAAACATAAGTGGCTTCGCCATCTAACAACGAGCGATAAAATTCTGCTCCACCGGCTTCATCATTACCAAGAATACCAAAACTTCCTCGTAACTTCAGGAAAGAAACTACATTAGAATCTTCTAAGAAATTTTCTTCAGAAAGAATCCATCCTCCCGTAAATGAAGGGAAAAAGCCTAAACGGTTTTGAGGACTAAACCTTGTTGTTTGGTCCCTACGATACATCGTAGAAAAAAAGTATTTCCCTTTAAAATCATATTGTAGCCTCCCGAAAAAGGATAGTTTTCTGATATCGTATTTATAAGCGCTATTATTTAAACCATCATTTGTTCCCGTGGTTAAGCTAATGTCGGCAAATTCCCAGGAATTATTCGGCACATCATAACCGGTGGCATAAAGACCATCTCCCCAGTTTCTAATTACCGTCATTCCGGCAGTTCCGGTAATATGATGGATATCATTAAAAGTGTTATCATAAGTTCCAAAAAGGTCGTAGGTATATGAGTTATCATTAATTCGGTTTTGGTTTACCGTACTACGAACGTTGTTAAAAACCTTACCCGGCCCGTAATCTATAATTGGCGAAAAATCTTTGCCTTTGGAATTGGTTAAATTATATCCAATTCGGGAAGTAAAAGTTAAAGGCTCTATTGGAGTGTATTCCAGGCTAAAAGAACCGTTAAATTTATTCAGGTTATAGTCATTAAACGTATTTTCAACTTGTGAAAGCGGGTTAATGATCTCGTTGCCTAATCTTCCATCAAGGTCTTCCTGGTCTCGATTAAAAGTGGGCGGAATGTTTAAGGCATTAAAAAGTACCGAACCCAATCCGTTTTCATTAATAGACCTTCTGTTTAAACTGGTATAAATAGAATTGGCGGTAAATTTAAATTCATCTGAAATATCTACGCCAACATTAAATCTCGCAGTGCTTCTTTGAAAATCAGATTTTTCAGCGCCAATTATTCCTTCCTGATCAAGGTGAGAAACCCCAAAAGAATAGGTCACTTTTTCTGAACCTCCACTGAGTGTTAAATTATGGTTTATAATAGGAGAAGTATCAAAAACCTCTTCCTGAAAATCGGTTCCTTTTCCTAATTCGCTCACATCAGAAAAAGGCAATTCCTCACCGTTATTAGCATAACTTTCATTTAAGAGCAAGCCGTATTCGGTGGCATTTAACAAAGGAAGTTTTCTTGAAGTTTCCTGCATCCCCACATAAGTATCATATTGAATGGTGGGCGCGCTATTCTTTTTCCCCGACTTTGTAGTTATTAAAACCACCCCGTTGGCACCAGCAATACCATAAATAGCCGCCTGTGCATCTTTTAGAATAGAAATGGACTCAATATCATTAGGGTTTATCGTATTTAAATCACCCTGGTAACCATCTATAAGAACAAGCGGTCCATTTTCACTATTGGAAGCAATACCACGAATATTGATATTTATCCCTGCTCCCGGTGCCCCGGAAGAAGGCGTTACGTTTACACCTGCAGCAGTACCTTGAAGGGCCTGTTCTATTTTTATGGGGTTTAATTCTTCAATAGTTTCATTAGAAACCAGCGATACAGCGCCCGTTACATCTTTACGTTGTTGCGTTCCGTAACCAATTACCACCACTTCATCTAAAGCCTCCTGATCGTTTTGCAGTGAGATATCTATCATCTCCTGACCTTCTTCTACTGTAATTTCCTGAGACAAAAAGCCTAAATAAGAATAGACCAATACATCGCCGGCCGAAACATTATCTATGGTATAGTTTCCATCAAAATCGGTAACCACCCCATTCGAAGTATTCTTTACGATAATATTTACTCCGGGAAGCGGTATTCCGCTCTCGGCTTCAACTATCGTTCCTGAAACCGAAAAGGTTTGCGCCTGCAGGGAAAATGTTCCAATACAGAACAAAATCAATACTAGTGTTTTATTCATTTGTTGAAAATTTTAATTCGAGAAGCAATGTATTAAGAAAGCATTAACAGCAATAAAAAACCACCCTTACAATTAGTATACATTAAAAAATAGAGATGATATTTTATAAAAATTGCATTTAAACAGTTCTAAAACTGTGGAATACTCTATTTGAAATTAAATATTGTTGTAGTCTGGTTTTATGGTTTTTACATAAAATGTTGAGGTGATGTTGAGGAAAATAGGCTGGATGTTAAGTGCTTAAAATTCGAGAATGTACTCTACCAAACCCTGATCGTGGTCTAAATTCATTTTTTTTCGCAAACGATATCGCTTAATTTCCACACTTCGCACCGAAATATTAAGCAAGGGAGCGATCTCTTTTGAAGATAAATTCAACCTTAAATAAGCGCAAAGTTTTAAATCATTTGAGGTAAGATTTGGATGTGCCTTTTTAACCGATTGTAGAAAATCTTTATCGGCATTATCAAAAGCTTCTTTAAAAAGTTTCCAGTTATCTTTTTCAGCAATATTTTTATTAATAATGGAAATTACTTCCTGAATATCTTCAGGTTTATTAGCTTCGGTGAGTTTGTTTTTCAATTCGGTAAGAAATTCATTCTTTTTAATAATATTCATAGTAGAAGCTGCTAATTCCCGGTTCTTTGAAGCCATGTCAGACTCCAATTTCTGATTTTTAAGAGTGATTATTTCCTGTCGGGATTCTAGCTGTTCTATTTCCAGTTTTTTTCGGTTTTGCTCCAACAAGCGTTGGCGCTGTTTGCGATAATAACCGGTATAAATTTTATGTAAGACCAGGATAATGAGTAAAAAAATGAGAACATATACAACTATAGCGATATTGGTAGCATACCAGGGCAGACCAATACTAAAAGTATAAGTTGCGATATCGCTAAGCTGGTTATCGTATTTTCCGCGGACTTCAAAAATATAATCGCCTGCGGGCAAATTCTCAAAAGTGGCAGTACCGTGGCTTTGCCATTTGCTCCAACCGCTACTGTAACCGCTAATTCTGTAACTGTAAACGGGTTTTGCCAGTTTAGAATAAGTTGGAATACTAAATTCAAAATTGATATTGTTCACAGAATTAGGCAATTCTAATTGATCAAGTCCCAACTCATGACTTCTGAAATTTTCTTCTAACGCCGCTGTGGCAACCTTGTTAATAAGAAGTTTTTCCATTGGAGGGAATTCAAGGGGAGTGGAAAAAACTGCATAACCCACATTTGAACCTACCAGATATTCCCGTTCTCCAATACGTGAAATATTTTCAAAACCCTTAGCAATATTCCTATATTCCAACGGAAGCGCTGCTTTTTTCGCGCTTAAGCGGTTTTGAAAAGCATCCCGGGTTACGTAAAGCAAATTATCTTGGGCAAAACCCCACCAGGTATTATCGGGCAAAATCCGGCTTATTCCGCTAAGTCTTGGCTCGGTAATTAAATTATTTAGTTCATTACCATCAATAAATTTACCGGTTTCAGGCTCATATTTAAAAACCTTATCTTCAGTTGAATAATACACTGAATCGTTAAACTGAAATACTTTAAGCCCCATTCCCCCTTGAGAGGAAATATTATAATTTTCTTCGGCTAATACTTTACTAATTTCTGCATTGGTTTTAAGTCTAAAAATCCCTTTGTGGTCATGCCCTACCCAAATCATCGAATCATTTTCTACTATCAGGTTTCTTGCTGAAAGGTCAAAACCTTCAAGATAGACCGGGTCTTTATTCGTGTCTTTATCTTTCCAAAAGCTAATTCCATCGTAATGCCCCTGAAGCAAACCATTATTAAACTCTGTGATTTCCCAAACTCCGGGTCCATCAAAAATATGACTGGCCTTGTTTCCTTCAACAACGAAAACCCCGCGGTCGTGGCCCACATATAGTTTTCCTGAAATTTCATCAATACTCCAAACCTGTCCGCTGGTACCGGGAACAAGCTCATACCCATCAGAAGCTGAATTAACATATAAACCCTGATTGGTTCCCAAATACAAATTATCATTAACCTGATAACTGCAATATACCGTGCCTACTTTTCCGTAGATATCGGTAAAAAGACGAAACGGACTTTTTCGGTTAATCAAAACCAAGCCGTTATCCAGCCCGGCCCAAATATTACCGGCTTTATCTTCCATAATTGATAAAACCGTGTTGTTATTGATAACCGGCTGTAAAAGATGATAGTTATCCTGGCTTTCCAGGTTGTAAACATGTAAACCATTGCCAATACTTCCCAAAACCAGGGTTTTGTCTTCAAGCAGTTTTGCCGTAAAAATACTCTCATCCAGGGGGTAACTTTCATATTCGAATGGTTGCCAATTTTTATCTTCTATGGTAAAAAGGCCATCATCCCGTGTAACTACCAGGATTTTATTTTCTTCAAAAGGAAAAAGCCCCACGATAGGTTTATCCTGAATTTCGGTATTGGGGATCAGTTGTTCAATTTTACCATTGTCGATTACATAAAGTCCGTCTTCAGCAACCTGGTAGTACAATTTGTTGTCTACTTTAAATAAATTGGAGATAATATTGCTCGCGGTGATGGTGTTTATTTCCTGAGTTTTTTTGTTGTAGCTGTAAAGGCGACGCAGACTTTGAAAAATAATGTATTCTTCCAATGCTTCAATATGCCAAAATTGCTCGCCATCCAGAACCTCATCTTTAGAAAGTTGCGTTAAACTACTATAAACAAGTTCCCCTTTTTTGTTTTTTTCCCAAAAACCGAAATCCATATAAGACCCGGTAAAGATTTTATCATTCTGGGTTAAAACCGAACGAACTGTGCTGGCATTAGGAACTTTATGCAGATTCCAATGCTCGCCGTTATAACTAAGTAAGCCCAGGTTATTGGCGATATAAATATGATTATTGGCGGCCTGGGCCATCATCCAGTTTTGGTTACCGGCTTTATACATTCCGGGATCAAAATTGGTAATTGGTGGCAACTCCTGGGCGAAAAGACCGAAGCTAAAAAGTAAAAAGAAGGCAAGTAACCGCATAGTTTAGCAAAAAAAGGAAATTACTAAATATTATGGGCTTTTGCTAAAGGGGAAAATAAAGAAAATTAATGTGGAGGTTTAAGTTAATGGACTCAATAAATTCAGCATAAAACTACGCCCTTTACGTGGTGGTTGTATGTGGTTTTCCGTAAACAGGTTATTCAAAAACAAAAACCCAAAACAAATTTTAATCTTTGGGACCAACTTAGTAACTTCCTTACCTTAAAATTCTAAGCATTAAAAATCCTGTTTTACATATAAAATTTATATTCCTGCTACTGTTTTCAATGCAAGCCTGGTCGCAAAACACGCAGTTTTCCGCCACCGATTATCGCTTTTCACATATTAGCGTTGCTGACGGACTTTCCCCGGGCTCTATTAATTCTTTTTTTAAAGACAGTAAGGGATTTTTATGGATTGGCACTTCCTCGGGGCTTAACCGTTACGATGGTTATCAGATTCGCACTTTTAACCCCAAGGCATCAGATACCATACAGATGTATGCTAAGAATTACGACAAAATTTTTGAAGATCCTTTTGGGAATATCTGGGCACAAACTTCCTGGGGGATGAATGTTTTTAATCCTGAAACCGAGAGTTTTTCGACTACTTCCAACGCCATTCTGAAAAAACTCGGCCTGCCGATAAAAGAAGTTCTTTTTATCCAAAAAGATCGGGAAGGCAATTTTTGGTTTATCCTGGATCAGGAAGGCATCTACAAATATTTCCCTGACAACCAATCGGTAGAGAAAGTAAAATCTTCTGCTATTAAAGCCGGGAATTCTGTCACCGATTTACAGGAAGGCTCCAATCAAAGCCTTTGGCTGGCCTACGATAACGGAATAATTCAAAAACTTGATAAAAAAACCCTGAAAATTACCGGAGAATTTAAGGCCCTGGCAGCACGCTTCAATAACAAATCGAAAAACTACAAGCTGGCGGTAGATTGCGATAATCAGTTATGGATTCATTTATTTGAAGACCACGGCTTGTTTTATTATAAACCGGAAAAAGACAGTTTACAAAACTACACTACTGAAAGTCCCCAACTCCAATTGAGCAGTAACCTTATTTCAGATGTAGTGCTCGATACCGAGAACAATATTTGGGTAGCTACCGATCACGGCGGGATTACCGTAATTAACAAAGAAAACCGGGAAACCACCTATATTTCAAACAATCCTGAAATCAAAAACAGCCTTTCCCACAACAGTATCACTTCACTTTATAAAGATGAAGACGGAATAATCTGGGCAGGGACTTTTAAAAGCGGGGTTGATTATTTTCATAAAAATAGTGTGCGTTTTCAACATTTTGAAAATTTATTCTCACAGGCTAATAGTCTTCCGTTTAATGATGTAAATGTATTTGAAGAAGATAAAGAAGGAAATATCTGGATTGGCACCAACGGTGGCGGATTAATCCATTTTAACCGCGCCAAAGGGGAGTACACCCAGTTTAAAAACAAACCTCGAGATTTATCCAGCATTTCCAGTAATATTATTGTGAGTTTACTTTTTGATTCACAAGGAAAATTATGGATTGGCACTTATTTAGGTGGATTAAACAAACTTGAAAAAACCGGAAATCAATTTAGCTTTAAAAGGTTTCAGCATAATCCTCAAGATCCTTTTAGCTTAACCGGCAACAGCGTTTGGGAACTTTTTGAAGATTCCCGTGGCACATTATGGGTAGGAACCCTGGAATCGGGTTTGGCAATTTTTAATCGCGAAGAAGAGAAGTTCTATCAACAACAAACCAGTGAAGGGATTCCTTTACTGCAAAACACCAATTATATTGCCGGTATTACTGAAGATAACAAAGGAAACATCTGGGTTGGCGGAGTAAATGGTATCGATATTTTTAATCCTGAAAATGGTAAAACCCAACATTTTTCAAGTGCTGAAGAAGATACAAATTCATTGCCAACCGATTATATCATTTCCCTTTTTAATGATAGTGAAGGCTATATTTGGGCGGGTACCGAAAAGGGACTAAGCCTTTATAAGCCCGATACGGAATCGTTTCAGAATTTTGCTGAAAAAGAGGGTTTACCCGGTAAAAATGTATTGGCAATTACCGAAGACGACCAGGGCGACCTTTGGTTGAGTTCTTCCTATGGATTATTCCAAATGCATAAAAACCTGGAGGAAGATTCCGGCGAGCTTCAACTTTCCTTCAGAAAATATGATGATGAAGACGGACTTCAGGGTAAACTCTTTAATCAGAATGCGCTTTTTAAAACTAGCGAAGGAGAATTACTGGCCGGCGGTTTAAACGGTTTTAACCTTTTTAAACCTGAAAACTTCAATTTTAATGAAGATCCGCCCCGGGTGGTTTTCACCTCCCTGCATTTATTCAATCAACCTGTAAAGCCAGGCAAAGAAGTAAATAATCGCATGATTTTAGAGGAAGCCATTAATGAAACCTCTTCTTTTACTTTAAAACATAACGAAAACCTTTTTTCTTTAGAATTTGCGGCTCTCGATTTTTTTCAGCCTTCAAAAAACAATTATCAGTATAAACTTGAGGGTTTTGACAGTGAGTGGCAGGAAACCGATAGCGATAACCGCCGAGTTACCTACACCAACCTCGATCCCGGGGAATATACCTTTATGGTAAAAGCTTCAAATAACGATCAGGTTTGGAGCAATGAACCCGCCAGCATACAAATAGAAGTATTACCGCCTTTTTATAGAACTGCCTACGCCTATATTGTATATGTTCTCCTGATTATTGGTGTTTTATGGTATTCCCGCCAACGGATTATAAAAAGGCAAAAAGAAAAATTTCAGGTAGAACAAGAAAAAAGGGAAGCCGCCCAATTGCATAAAATGGACTTGATGAAGATTCGGTTTTTTACCAATATCAGCCACGAATTTAAGACCCCACTTTCCTTAATTTTGACGGTTATTGAAAAACTGAAAATTAAAGAAACGGTAAGTGAGAAACAGCAGCAATTAGAAACCATCAATAAAAACACCCAACGCCTCTTTAACCTTATTAACCAAATTCTTGACCTGGGAAACATCAAAAAAGAAACTTTACTTTCTACTTCCCGGGGCAACCTTGTTTTATTTATAGAAAGCACTTTTAGCTCTTTTAATAGTTTAGCGGCCAAAAAGGAAATTAATTACCGCTTAAAGACCAATACCGATAATTTTTATACCGCTTTTGATAAAGATAAATTAGAAAAAATCCTTTTTAATTTATTATCAAACGCCTTTAAATTCACCTCGCCCGGCGGTGAAATTATAGTTGATTGTAAGGTGCTACCTGCTAAGGATAAAAATGAAAAAAGACTTCATATTAGCATACAGGATTCGGGAATAGGGATCTCAGAAAGAGATCAAAAGCATATTTTTGATCGGTTTTATAAAGCTGAAACTACTGAGGAAAACGCAGCCTCAGGTAGTGGAATTGGCCTTTCGTTGGTGAAGGAATACGTTGATCTTTACAAAGGAAAAATTGAAGTCTCCAGTATTCCAAACAAGGGTACTACATTTAATATTTTTATTCCCCTTCCAAAAATAGCTCTTCCAGAAAAAGAAGAGAAGGAAACTCCTTCAGGTAAAAAACCAAAATCAATTGAGGATGAAAGTGTTCCCAGTCTTCTAATAGTTGAAGATAATATAGATTTCCTCAATTACCTTACTGAAGAATTCAAAAAAAATTACCACGTCTTTATTGCCGAAAACGGGGCCGAAGCCTGGAAAAAAACACTATCGACGAAACCAGATTTAATAATTTCAGACTGGATGATGCCAGAAATGGATGGGGTGGAATTATGCGAAAAAATACGAAGTGACGCCCGTACAAAACATATTCCTTTTATTCTTCTAACCGCCAATAAAAAAGATGAAGAAAAGCTAAAAGCTTTAAAAACAGGTGTAAACGACTATATCTCCAAACCTTTTAATTTAGAAGTATTACAATCCCGCGTAGAAAATCTTATACAGCAACGCCGGGCCTTTCAGCAGGCTTATTCTAAGAAAGTTAAACTTGAAAAAGACCAACAACCTGTGGTTTCCCAGGATGAAAAATTTATGCGTTCTGCTATAAAAATAGTAGACGAGAACATCAATAACCCTGATTTTTCAGTAGAAAGCCTGGCAGGTAAACTCGGGGTAAGCCGTACCTATCTTTACAATAAAATTCGTACAAAAATCGAAAAATCACCGCAAGCGTTTATAAGAGATACCCGATTAGAACGCGGAAAATACCTTCTGGAAAAAAGCCAAATGACTATCGCTGAGATTGCTTTTGAGGTTGGTTTTAACAACCCTAAGTATTTCACTCGCAATTTTAAGAAAAAATACCAGCTTCTCCCGTCTGCCTATCGTGAAGAACATCAGCAATAAACCACTAAATAAATTGCAGGCCTCTAATTTTTAGATTCAATTTTATGATTTCCACAATATAACAGCCTGAAAATCATAGCATGTAAACAAATAATCCCTTATCAAAACGATTTTATACCCCTACCCAGCCTACTTCTTTTGATAAATTTAACTTTTGAAATCCTGAACTACAACGTTTGAATTTTTTCAAGATTAAAACCATAAAATTAATAACCTAATAATTATGAAAAGAAAGCCACATTTTCATTATGTAATGTCTCCTTTCGCTTTATCACTTTTATTCTTTTTCTTTTGCGGTATTTTACAAGCCCAGGAAGAAATAAATGTGAGCGGAACGGTTACCTCTTCAGATAACGGGATGCCGGTACCGGGAGTAACTATTTTAGTAAAAGGCACGCAACAAGGCACCGCTACAGATTTTGATGGGAATTATGAAATTAGTGTTCCTGGAGATGCTGTTCTTACTTTTAGTTATATCGGATTTTCAAGTCAGGAAGTTCCGGTTAATGGTCAAAACCAAATAAATGTCAACCTTGAAGTAGACTCTTCTGAACTCGATGAAGTGGTGGTGGTAGGTTACGGCACTCAGAGAAGGGCACTTGTTACCGGCGCCAATGTACAGGTTGACGGTGATGATTTACAAAACCAAAGTACCACTAACGCCTTACAGGCCTTACAGGGCCAAACTCCAGGGGTACAAATAACCTCAACTTCAGGACAACCGGGTTCGGGACTTGATGTAAGAATCAGGGGGCTGGGCTCTACCGGGGATAATTCACCGCTCTATGTGGTAGATGGTGTTTTAACCGGTGATATTTCTTACCTCAACAATGCCGATATTGAATCGATTTCTGTATTAAAAGATGCTGCTTCTGCCGCTATTTACGGTTCTCAGGCATCTAACGGGGTGGTTTTGGTGACCACCAAAAGCGGTAGAAAAGGAACTTCCAGAATTACTTTAGATTCTTATTATGGATTTCAAAGTGTTCCTGATAAAATTGACATGCTTAACGCTGAAGAATATGGAATACTTCTTAACGAAGCTGCACTAAATTCAGGAAGCCAACGACTTTTCAGCAATGAAGAAATTGCCAATTTAGGTGAAGGCACTAATTGGATGAATGAAATGTTTGTAGATAATACGGTTACTCAAAATTACACCCTTGGGTTCTCGGGTGGTGGTGAAAATTCTACCTTTTCTTCTTCTCTGGCTTATACTGGGGAAGAAGGTGTGGTTGGCGGAGCAGATCTTTCCAACTACGAGCGAATAAACTTCCGGCTTAATTCTGAACACGAATTATACGATGGCTTTATAACTTTTGGGGAAAACCTCACTTTCGCTTACATCAACAACAACGGCATAAGTGTGGGAAATCAATACAACAATACCCTTAGAAGTGCCTTTAACACCCCTCCATTGCTTCCCATGTATGATGAAACTGGCGACTTTTACGATACCTCTAACGATTCTAATCCTTTGCTAACACCGTGGTCGAACCCTTATGCCGATATGCTTTACAATAATCTAAATGAAAACAACAATCAAAAATTATTGGGGAATGTATATGTGGAGTTTCAATTACTTGAAGACCTGAAATTCCGTTCTACTCTTGGATTGGATTATTTTGCTTCCGAAGGGCACTCTTATGAGCCTATTTACAGACTATCTCAATACTCTTTCAGAAATCGGGATAAGGTGTACCAATCTCAGGCTAAAGGACACTCTTTGTTATGGGACAATCTCCTAACCTATAATTTTAGTCTGGGTGAAGGCCACCAATTTGAAACCCTGTTAGGTTCTTCGGCCTATACTTACCAGGGAACATATATGAATGGAAGCAATGTAGATTTAAGCTTTAACGATTTAGACCATGCCTGGCTCGACAATGCATTGAACAATTCTGATGTTGCTCAAATGGATATTAGTGGAGGCCCAAACACTGAGAATAGAAGAATGTCCTATTTTGGTCGACTTAACTATAATTATAAAGATAAATATCTAATAAACACTACCTTTAGGGCTGATGGATCTTCAAATTTTGCTGCAAAAAACCGCTGGGGTTATTTTCCTTCAATTTCTGCCGGCTGGATAATTTCAGAAGAAGATTTTCTGATCAATTCAGAGGCTATAAATTATTTAAAGTTAAGAGCAAGCTGGGGGCAGGTAGGAAACCAAAATGCAGGGGCATTTCAATACCTGGCACCGGTAACTTTTGACAATACCAATTATATTTTTGGGGGTGAAGAAGGAATATTAACTCCCGGCGCATACCCAAATAGATTGGCAAACCCAGACCTCCTTTGGGAAACTTCTGAACAAGTCAATATAGGTGTAGATACTCGTCTCTTAAATAACACTTTAAGTTTAGAACTTGATTTTTATAATAAAACCACCAAAGATTGGATTATTCTCCCCCCTATTCCATCTATTGCTGGTGCCGATGCCCCATTTATAAATGGCGGTGATGTAATAAATAAAGGTATTGAACTTGCCTTGGGCTACAACAATAATATATCCGATTTCAACTACACTATAAACGTGAATGGTGCCTATAACCAGAATGAAGTTGGAAATATTCCTTCGGAAGACGGTATAATTCACGGAGAAACCAATCAGCTTTTTGATAATGCTCCTGAATTCTATCGTGCTGAAAGCGGGCAACCCCTGGGTTATTTCTGGGGACTGGAAACCGATGGAATTTTCCAAACTGAAGCTGAAGTTGCTGCACATACCGCGAACGGTCAACAAATACAGTCTGATGCTCAGCCCGGAGATGTACGATATATAGATCAAAACAGGGATGGCACAATAAACAATTCAGATAAAATTAATATTGGCGACCCAAATCCTGACCTTACCTACGGAATTAACTTAGGCTTTGATTATAAAGGTCTTGATTTTTCGGTTCGGGCAAATGGAGTGGCCGGTAATCAACTTGTACAATCCTATAGAAATCAGGCTAGCCAATATGCCAACCATACTACAGCCATTTTTGACCGTTGGACGGGTCCCGGATCTTCTAACGAGGTGCCACGCTTAACCCTTGATAATAGAAATTACAGCCGCTTTTCAGATTTATTTGTACAGGATGGTGATTTCTTAAGAATAAGCAATATAACCCTGGGATATGATATCGCTCAGCTAAGTGAAAGCATTGGCCTTCAAAAATTACGAATTTATGCTTCGGCCCTAAACCTGCATACCTTCACAAATTACAACGGAATGGATCCTGAAGTTGGCTATGGGATTTCAAATGATAATTATTCGTTCTCCTCAGGGGTAGACCTGGGCTATTACCCACGTCCAAGAACATTTTTATTAGGCTTAAACGTAACATTTTAATTAAAATATTATGAAAAAACTAACATTATATTGCCTGGGATTACTTGCTGTATTTAATTTACAGTCTTGTACTCAGGACTTTTTAGAGGTAGAACTGCTTACTGAACTAAATAATGAGAACTTCTATACCACTACTGATGATGCTTATGCTGCCCTGGTAGGTTGTTACGATGGCTTACAGAGGGCCTCCGGCGGAGTAGCCGGATTAAGCTACCCAATAGCCAGTATGGTACTTTCAGATAATTTCTTTGGCGGTGCCGGAAATGCCGATGGCTATGAATTTCAGGCAGTAGATGAATTTGATATTAGCCGCTCACCGGTAGATCAAAATCTTTTTGAACCATTATGGGAAGCCTATTATCGTGCTATTTATCGTTGCAATATGCTTATAAACAATATGGATCAAATTGAATGGGAAGAGGAAGATCCTGAACTGCGCATGCAATATGAATCTGAAGCCCGGTTCATAAGGGCATATTTATACTTTCAAATGGTAAAAATGTGGGGTAATATCCCGTTACTCACAGAGCCTTCTACGGAAAACCTCCCACAAGCTGAGCCAGACGAAGTTTATAGTCTTATTGCCGAAGATTTAAGTTTTGGTGCTGGAAATCTTCCGGCTGAAACCTATAATAGTATTGAGGCCGGCAGAGTTACCAAATGGGCTGCGAAAGCAATGTTGGCAAGGGTATATTTATATTATACCGGCTATTATAACCAATCTGATTTGGTAGGAATGGTTTCCCGGGAAGAAGCTTTACAACATGTAGAAGATGTTATTCAGTCAAGCGGTCACGATTTGGTACCTGAATTTGCCAATCTATGGCCGGCATCTTTAGAAAATTTTGCCGGTGAAGATAATGAAGAAATTGTTTTTTCAGTAAAACACACTTATACGAGTGATTATAATGGAAATACTGACGGTAATCACTGGATGATAATGCTTGGTATGCGTGAATTCACCCATTATCCTTATGCAAACGGCTGGGGAATAACTGTAAATCCTAAAATTTATAAAGCTTATAATAGCGCCGACAGCCGTCAGAAGGCTTCAATTATTGCAGTAGAAGAAGAGGAAATTCCTTTTGATAAAATTGATAGCCAACGGGAATATACCGGCTATTATACCAAAAAATATACGCCATTGTCTGATGAAGACGGCCAAAGTGTAGTAATAGGTGCCGGTGGTGAAGATTTCCAAATTGGTCAATTCCAGGATTTTTACGTAATCCGGTATTCTGATGTACTTCTAATGGCAGCCGAATTAGGCAGCGCTAATGCTCAGGATTATTTCGATCAGGTAAAGGAAAGAGCTTATGGTGATGATTTCTCTTCTGTTAGTGTAACACAAGCCAGAATTGAGGAAGAACGCCGCTTAGAATTTGCTCTTGAAGGAATTCGGTACTGGGATTTATTACGCCGCGGGGTAGATGAAGCCGCGCAGGTTATTGCGGAAGAAACCATTCTTTTAAATGGGGGAAATGAAGTAACCAAAACAATTTCGGCCTCAAATATTCAATCCACTGAAGGTTTACAACAAATCCCGAATAACCAGATAACACTTTCTGACGGAGTTCTGATTCAAAATCCAGGCTGGTAATATTTAAAATCATTCAATTATGAAAAATATAAAGACAATTTCAGCACTTCTTTTGGCACTGCTTTTTATCGTGTCCTGCCAAAAAGATGAGTATAGCATGGGTGAAACCCTGTCCCCTTCAGAAATAGATTTTGAAGTAATTCAGGATTACGATACTGATGCGGGCGGTAATACCGTAATATTAAAATTCAATACCCCCGGCGCCACTCCCGTTTGGAACTACGGCACCGGGAAATCTACGCGAGCCGTAGATACCGTTCAATATGCTTTTCAGGGAGATTACACTATCAACCTGCAAGCCATTACCCGAGGCGGGGTTGTAGATTTAGATCCTGTAACCGTGGAAGTTACCGATGACAATTTAAACTATGTTAGTGACCCATTATGGGAAGCCCTTACCGGTGGAGTAGGCGAATCGAGA
Source organism: Salegentibacter sp. (assembly GCA_017795085.1). GTDB lineage: Bacteria > Bacteroidota > Bacteroidia > Flavobacteriales > Flavobacteriaceae > Salegentibacter. Next base: position 4,249,317 of record CP051246.1, on the reverse strand, counting down.
ACCTGGTATCTTGATTTAGATGAAGAAGGAAATTCTAAATACTTTCTTGGTCCACTTTATTTTTACGGAACTGACAATGGCTGGCTTGCCGGCGGGGAAGCCTGGGACGGGGGAGACACCGGCTGCTACGGTGAAGATTGCTGGACCTGGGCACCCGAGTATTCCAGTAATACCTGGCTAATGCCAACAGGAGATTACGGTTCTATCACTTTCGATTTACAGGGTGGCCCGAATGTTAGTGCTAATCACTTAATGCTGCCTGAACTGGGGGAACAAAACGGCACTTTTTTCTTAGACCGAAATGAACATACACTTAGCTTAAATGATGTGGAAATTTTGCATAGTGCTAATAACGATGATTGTGTTAATGACTGGACTGAAACCCGTATTCTTTCTTTAACTGAAGACGCTATGCAACTTGGTGTATTTAGGCGTGCCGATTGTGATGGGGAAGCTTTACTTACGTACAACTTTATTTCAGAAGATTATGTTGAAGACTACGTACCCGAAACCGAAGAGGCAGGTGTAGATGAAGGTTTTGAGCCCGAATTTGAAGAGGGTGAACTACTAGAAATGTTAACCGGAGGTAAGGCTTCAGGCCGGGTTTGGGAACTCGATGCCGAAGGCAACCCGGTAGACTGGCTGGCTTCCGGAATTGGCTGGACCGAAAATGCCGACAGCTCCCGCGACTGGGGGTGGAATGCCGACTGGGATGCCGTAGCTGCAGATTCTTGGATTCGGTTTGACCAATGGAATGGTTTAAACTATACCCGTTACCAAAATGGTGAAGAAACTACAGGAACCTTCAGCATTGATGAAGAAACCAATGAAATCACCCTGGAAGAGAATACCCTAATTGGTGTAGAAGGTAATTGGATGGCCCCAACAACAAATACCATAAAGGTGGTTAAAGCCACCGAAAATTATCTTGATGATGGCATTTGGTTTGGCACCAATTACAATGAAGAAACTGATGAATGGTTGGTTTTTCATTATAAACCTATCTAAACTCTGAATCCTAAAAGGCTGCCTAAAATTACTTTAAAAACTTAAAAGGTCAAAAATCTAAAGTTAGTTACTGCATTTAAGATTAAAACATCTGGCAGCCATTTTAGGTTATTTACAATTTCAATTTTATAAAAGGATCAATAAATGAACCCTACAACTAAAGCATTTCTCGCTTTACTGGCTGTATTATGCCTTCTTAGCTCCTGTAATCCTGAAGAAAAAGAGCAATCTTCAATAAATCGTGAAATGGCCTTTAACGATAACTGGCAATTTCACCAGGGAGATTCTATTCAGACTTCTGCAGAAAATTGGCGGGAGGTTAAAATTCCCCACGACTGGAGTATTGAAGGCGATTTTAGAAAAGACCATCCTGCAGGTTTTAGCGGCGGCGCTCTACCCGGCGGACTCGGCTGGTATCAAAAAACCTTTAAAATAGATGCTAAAGACAGTACGTTTCAACATTCCATCAGGTTTGATGGGGTTTACCAGGATAGCGAAGTTTGGGTTAACGGAAATTACCTCGGAAAAAGATCAAACGGGTATATCGGGTTTGAATATGACCTGAATCCATATTTGAATTTCGGGGACGAACCGAATGAGATTTTGGTGAAAGTCGATAATTCCAGGCAGCCAAATTCCCGGTGGTATTCCGGCTCAGGGATTTACCGTAATGTATGGCTTTTAAAAACCGATAAATTACACGTAGCACCTTGGGGGACTTTTGTAACGACTCCAAATATCACCGAAGAAAAAGTTGAAGTTTCCATTGAAACCACTGTAGAAAACGAATACGCCGAAACAAAATCAGGTAGATTGGAAACTCTTATTTATGATGGTAAAACTGAGATTGCCCAAACTTCCGAAGAAATTAATGTGGAAGCAGGAAATACAAAGAAATTTTTACAAAATATTTCACTCAGTAATCCCGAATTATGGTCAATAGAAAATCCAAAACTCTATAAAACTGTTACCCGAATTATTCTGAATGATGAAATTGTAGATGAATATAAAACCCCCTTTGGAATTCGGGAATTCGAGTTTGACACTAAAAAAGGCTTTTTGCTAAATGGCGAACAAACCAAAATCAAAGGGGTTTGCCTGCACCACGATTTAGGCCCACTGGGCGCAGCCATAAGCACCAGGGCTATTGAACGTCAACTGGAAATTATGAAGGAAATGGGCGTAAACGCTATTCGAACAGCCCATAACCCGCCTGCCCCGGAATTTCTCGAATTATGTGATAAAATGGGCTTTATCGTAATGAATGAAGCCTACGATATGTGGGAAAAACCCAAAACCGAATTCGATTATGCTAAAGATTGGGATAAGTGGCACAAAAAAGACCTGGAAGATCTGGTACTTCGGGACCGCAATCATCCCAGCGTATTTATGTGGAGCATCGGCAATGAAATCCCTGAACAATGGGAAGAACGCGGTGCTGAAATCGGGAGAAAACTATCAAAAATTGTAAAAGACCTGGACAGTACCCGTCCGGTTACCGCGGGAATGAACCCGCCTATTCACACTTCAGAAGAAGATGTAACCTTACAGTTTGAAGAGTCCGCCAAACCTAATGCACTCGCCGGTTCGGGAGCGCTGGATATCATTGGCTACAATTATGCCCACCAGACCTACGAACATCACCGGAAAAATTTCCCGGATATACCATTTATTGCCACCGAAACCAATTCAGCGTTGGCTACTCGTGGTTATTATGAATTTCCTTCCGATACTACCAAAATCTGGCCGGTACGCTGGGATTTGGAATTTACCGGTGGAAACGATGATAACACGGTTTCAGCATTCGACCAGGTTCGGTCACCCTGGGGATCACTTCACGAAACCACCTGGAAAATCATAAAAAAACATGATTTTTTATCGGGAATGTTCATTTGGACAGGCTTTGATTACCTAGGCGAACCTACGCCTTATACCTGGCCCTCCCGAAGTTCCTATTTTGGAGTGGTAGATCTGGCAGGCTTTCCAAAAGACACCTATTATATGTATAAAAGTGAATGGACCGATGAACCGGTACTTCACGTTTTTCCGCACTGGAACTGGGAAGAAGGACAAAGCGTAGATGTGTGGGCGTATTACAATAACGCCGATGAAGTTGAATTATTCCTGAACGGAGAATCTTTGGGAACAAAGAAAAAAGAAGGAGATGATTTACACGTGATGTGGCGCCTTCCTTTTGAACCCGGCATGCTAAAAGCAATTTCCCGAAAAGATGGAAAAACCGTACTGGAAAAAACCATCAAAACCGCCGGAGAACCAGCAAAATTAACATTAGAAGCCGACAGGGAAAGCATTAAGGCCGATGGCAATGACCTCTCTTTTGTTACAGTAGCTATTTACGATGAAGAAGGGAACCTCGCTCCCAGAGCCGGGAACAAAATCCATTTTTCCCTGGAAGGTAATGGGGAGATAGTTGGTGTAGCCAGCGGAGATCCTACCAATCATGAATCTTTTAAAGGCACCAGCCACACCGCCTTAAATGGAAAATGCCTGGTAATTGTTCAGGCCGGTAAAAATCCGGAGAATCTTGAATTAACGGCAAAATCTGAAGGGCTCAAAGCAGCAACGATAAGTATTAAAACCAATTAAAATGACTACAAAGATTTTTAAAACAAGCATTTTATCAATTTTGGGCCTGGGACTTTTAATTCCGTTTACCGGAGAAGCTCAAATTCAAAATGCAGGTATATTAAATGAACCGGTAGATGTAAGCAAAGATTTTGAGGATTATCAAAACACCTTCTACTTTGCCGATGAATTGGTTGATTTTGATCCTGAAACCGGAAAAGGAAAAATAAAATACATTAGGCATAGTTACGAAAGTCGTCAGGCCTTTAACAATATGCTGATGCGGCCTGAAGAAGTGGAAGCCAACGAATTTCCCACTACAGAATACGCAGCTTCGCCTGAGTTGCCCTTTGAAATTCAGTTTGTTTCTGACCGCAGTATTCGAATAAAAATGAGCTCGGGACCGCAATTTCATAAACAGGAAGAATCGCTAATGTTGGTAGATGGCAAAGCACCAAGCACGCCGGAAGCCTGGGAATATTCAGCAACAGAAAACGGCTACGAATACACCAGTGAACACGGGAAAATCGAAATTCAAACCCAACCCTGGCATATTAAAGTTTATGATGAAAATGGAAAACTTTTAACCAGCAGCCTGCATAAAACCGATTTTGAAAACACCTATACCCCGGTTTTACCATTCTCGTATGTTCGCCGAAATAACGATTACTCCCGCAGTATGGCTGCGGTTTTTAGCCTGGAACCCGATGAAAAAATCTTCGGATTTGGGGAGAGTTTTACTCAGTTTAATAAACGCGGACAAAAAGTGGTGTTATGGGTAGACGATGCCAATGGCGTACAAAATGAGACCATGTACAAACCCATTCCATTTTATATGAGCAGCAGGGGTTATGGTGTTTTTATGCACACCTCCTCGCCAATTACCGTAGATGTTGGAAAATACTTTAATGCGGCTAATAATATGATGCTTGGTGATGATGAAGCCGATATTTTCCTCTTTTTGGGAGATCCCAAAGATATTTTAGATGAATATACTTCGCTTACCGGAAAAACTGAAATGCCTCCATTATGGTCATTTGGGTTTTGGATGAGCCGTATTACCTATTTTTCAGAAAAAGAAGGCCGGGAAATAGCCGAAAATATCAGAAAGCATAAAATCCCTACCGATGTTATCCATTTTGATACCGGTTGGTTTGATGTAGACTGGCGTAATGATTACCAGTTCTCCCCCGATCGCTTTGATGATCCTGAAAAAATGATGAAGGATTTAAAAGAAGACGGTTTTCATGTTTCGCTATGGCAACTCCCCTATTTTACACCGAAAAACACTTTGTTTTCTGAAATTATGGAAAACGAATTAGCCGTAAAAGATGGCAAAGGCAATCTGCCTTATGAAGATGCCGTACTTGATTTTTCTAATCCTGAAACCATTAGCTGGTACCAGGATAAATTAAAACGATTATTCGACCAGGGTGTTGATGTGTTTAAAGTCGATTTTGGTGAAGCTGCTCCTGCAAACGGAATATACCACTCAGGAAGAAGCGGATTTTACGAGCATAACCTCTACCCGCTGCGATACAACAAAGCTGTAGCCGATCTGACCAAAAAAGAAAAAGGCTATTCGCTTATCTGGGCCAGGAGCACCTGGACGGGCAGCCAGCGCTATCCCTTACATTGGGGTGGTGATGCTGCAACCACCAATACCGCAATGGCCGCGACCTTAAGAGGCGGACTCTCAATTGGCTTAAGCGGATTTAGCTTTTGGAGCCATGATGTTGGCGGTTTTGTAACCAAAGCGCCTGAAGACCTCTATCGCCGTTGGACACCCTTTGGAATGTTGTCTTCTCACGTAAGAAGCCACGGAGAACCACCTACCGAACCCTGGGAATACAACGAAGATTTCCTTCAAGCTTTTAGAAAAGCGGATAATATGCGCTATGAGTTAATGCCCTATATCTATGCGCAAGCCAAGGAAAGTTCAGAAAAAGGTCTACCGATGATGCGGGCTTTATTTGTTGAATTTCCCGATGATGCCGGTTCCTGGCTAATTGATAATCAATATTTACTGGGCAGCGATATGTTGATTGCTCCATTATTTGAAGAAGTTACCGAAAGGAAAGTTTACCTGCCCGAAGATGATTGGATAGATTATCAAACCGGGAAAGTTTATGAAAAAGGCTGGCATACAATTGAGGCAGGGGAAATCCCGATTGTGGTATTGGTAAAAAATGGCAGTGTAATTCCACATATTGAATTAGCGCAGTCGACTCAGGATATGGATTGGAGTAAACTGGAATTAAAAGTATTTGCTTCCAACGATACCCAAACCGCTTCAGGAAAGGTATTTCTTCCGGGAGGTGAGGAGCTTCAGGAGGTTTCTTTGGAAAAATCAGGAAATAATTTCAGCTTAAATAAAATCCCCTTAGAAAACAAAACCAAATTTACCATTACCCGAATTCAACAAAATAATTAGCCAAAGGACTGCCTGAAAATTATTTTCAAAAAGATATGGATGAGATTCTGAACCGTGTTCAGAATGATGTTTTATTAATTTTCAGGCAATCTTTTTTAAAAACTAGTACTACAAAAAATGTTTCGATTTATACTTTTAGCTTTCAGTTTAAGTTTATTAGCCTGTAATTCTTCTGACAAAACTGAAGAAGCTTATAGGCTCGCTTCCCCAAACGGGAATAATGTATTTCAATTTCAATTGGAAAACGGTGTTCCCGCTTATTCGGTTCGGCACAAGGATATAGAAGTGCTAAGCCCTTCAAAAATGGGATTTGTGTTTCGGGATAATGATTCGTTGCATAAAAACTTCAAAATAACCGACGTAGAAGAAACTACTTTTGATGAAACCTGGGAGCAGGTTTGGGGAGAAAAAAAAGAAATCAGAAATCATTATAATCAACTTTCAGTAAAACTCCAGGAAAAGTCAGAAAAGGAGCGTAAGCTAGAGATACAGTTTCGGGCTTTTGATGATGGGGTGGCTTTCCGATATATTTTTCCGGAGCAAGACCTCAATGACAGTATCTTTATTATGGATGAGCTCACCACCTTCAATTTAAAAGAAGATGGAAAAGCCTGGTGGATTCCCGCTTACCGGGAACAGCGTTATGAATATCTTTTTGAAAATTCTCCCGTAAGTTCCTTAGACACCGTCCATACCCCTTTAACCATAGAAAGTAAAAACGGACTTACTTTAAGCTTTCACGAAGCCAATTTAACCGACTTTGCAAGTATGACTTTAGCAGCTTCAGAACAAACATTAAAAGCTGATTTGGTACCGTGGAGCGATGGGGTAAAAGTGCGTACTACTGGTTCATTTACCACCCCATGGAGAACCCTTCAAATTGGGGAAACCCCAAAAGACCTCATTACTTCGTACCTAATTTTAAACCTAAACGAACCGAATAAAATTGAAGATACCAGCTGGATAAAACCTTATAAATATTTAGGAATCTGGTGGGGAATGCACATAGGAAAATACACCTTCTGGGAAGGGGAAAACCAGGGGGCTACTACTAAAAATGCCAAAGGACATATAGATTATGCCAAGCAATTGGAAGTTGATCATTTGCTTATTGAAGGTTGGAATAAAGGCTGGACACCGCAATGGTATGAAAGTGCCATGCATCAGTTTAGTTTTACCAAAGAAGCCGATAATTTTGACCTCGAAGAGGTCACCGATTATGCTGCGGAAAATGATGTACGAATTATCGGGTATCACGAAACCGGCTCTAATATTAATAATTATCTGGAGCAAATTGACAGCGCCTTTGCACTATACAACAAAGTTGGAATTCACGATGTGAAAATTGGGCACGTTGGTTCTAAATTAAATATGGAAGAATGGCATCACGGTCAATTCGGAGTGAATTATTTTAGATATGTACTTAAAAAAGCCGCCGAATACAATCTTACGGTTTTATTTCACGAACCTATAAAAGATACCGGGGAACGAAGAACTTACCCCAATATGATGGCTCGGGAAGGTGCCCGCGGAATTGAATATAATGCCTGGAGCGAGGGCAACCCGCCAAGTCATGTTACTATTCTCCCGTTTACGCGATTTTTGGGTGGCCCAATGGATTTTACCGCCGGTATTTTAGATGTTGAAATCAGCCAGGGTTACGATGGGCGCAGGGTACACTCAACGGCAGCCAAACAACTGGCGCTTTTGGTAACGGTATTTTCACCCATTCAAATGCTGGCCGATCTTCCCGAAAATTACATCGATAAACCTGAATTTCAGTTTTTAAAAGATGTTCCTACAAATTGGGAAGACACCAAAGTTATAAACGGGGAAATAGGAAAATATATCACCACTGCCAGAAAAGACTTAAACAGCGATGACTGGTATTTGGGCAGTATCACCAACGAAGAAAGCAGGGAGTTTCAAATTTCTCTGGACTTTTTAGAGGAAGGAGACTATGAAGCACAAATCTATGCCGATACTAAAGGCACAGGCTTAAACAACAATCCGGAAGCAATTGAGATTAGCAATAAAAGAGTTTCTGCTAAAGATAAATTAAAACTGAAATTAGGAGAAAGCGGCGGAGCGGCCATCCGGTTTAAAAAATTATAAAAATTCAGATCATTATGAAATCAATAAAAAGCAATATGTTATTTCTTTTAGTTTTTATCAGTCTATTTTCCTGTTCTGAAGATGATTCGCCTCAACCGGAACCTGAAGAGCCGAAGGTATTTACGCTAGAGGTTTCACCTCAGGTTTTCAGTTTTAATGCTGAAGGATCTTCAGAAAACCTTCAAATTAAAACAGAAACCGACTGGGAAATTCAAAATGAGCTGGACTGGATAAGTTTTTCCGAAGAAAACGGCGAAAGCGGAAAGACCATACAGATGACCGCTGAAACCAATGAAAACCCCGAAGAAAGATCGGGAAGTTTTAGCGTGATTTCCGCAGAAAATGAAGAAGAAATTGAAGTGAGCCAAAATGCGGCCGAAGAAACCGTAGAAAGCACTTTACCCCCTGATGAAACCGATATGCGTAACCTTAATAGTGTTGAAATGACCAAAAATTTGGGAGTAGGCTGGAATTTAGGAAACTCCCTTGATGCCGTTGGCGGTGAAACGGCCTGGGGAAATCCAATGGTGAGCAAACAATTGATCGACTCGGTTAAAGCAGCCGGATTTAATGCGGTACGGATTCCGGTAGCCTGGAGTAAATTTTCAGATGAAGAGAATTTTATTATTCAGGAAAACTGGATGAACCGCGTGGAAGAAGTGGTAAATTATGTACTGGATAACGAGATGTATGCCGTACTTAACATTCATTGGGATAATGGATGGATGCAACCCACTTATGACGAGCAGGATTATGTAAATAATCGACTCGAAATTATGTGGGAACAAATTGCCATTCGGTTTAGGGATTATAATGATTATTTACTTTTTGCAGGTACTAATGAAGTGATGGTTGAAGGCGATTACAGCACTCCAACTGAAGAATATTATACCGTTCAGAACAGTTTTAATCAAACTTTTGTAAATACGGTACGGGAAACCGGTGGGCGAAATCATTACCGCCACCTGGTGGTACAGGGTTTTAACACTAATATAGATCACACCATAAATTTTGCTGAAATCCCTGAAGATGTGATTGACGAGCGTCTACTGATGGAAGTGCATTATTATGATCCGTATAATTTTGCGTTAAATGAAAATACTGAGGTTTATCAATGGGGAGAAGATGCGCCGGAATCTGAAGAATGGGCCAACGAAGCTTATGTTGATGAACAATTCGAAAGAATGAAAACGGAGTTTATTGATAATGGCCTGGGAGTAATTTTAGGAGAATATGGTGCCATTTACAGATCACAGGTAGAAAATCATCACCAATATCGAAAAGCCTATATAGAATTTGTGACACAAACTGCGCTAGAAAAAGATTTGGCTCCCTTTTATTGGGATAACGGCCATACCGGCAACCACGGATTTGCACTTTTTGATCGTGAAACAGGAAAAATAGAATTTTCTGAAATTTTGGAGGCGATTATAGAGTAATTATTCTTTGTAACCATAAAGTCAACAACTTCGAGAAAAGAACACGAGCTATGATTGGTAAAACTTTTCTCAATCGAGACAAAACGGAATAAAAAACCCTATAAGCACAGTGATTATAGGGCTTAAAAAATAAAAGCTTAAAACTTCAATTTTAACTATTGTAAATATCCCGGATTTTGATTAATTCCGTCAATTACATCAATAGTTTCCTGAGGAATTGCAAAAACCCTTAAATATGGATCAGTTGCCGCTTTCCCTAAGCTTTATCCTATGTGCCAAAACGAATCATTTGTTTTCTGCGATACATCTCCCAGTACATTTCAAAACCATTAGCAAAAAGGTGTGGTATTGATAAAAAATTACTTACGAGTGTCTAATAGGGGCAAAAGTTTTGAATAGTAACATTATCTAATATTGTGGCTCAACTGCAAAGTTCAAACTCTAGAGATTAAGTATATTAAACACGAAATAACTGCTCCTCCGTATAGACGAAACCGTTCATCATCGTTAGGAGCACCTTATATGTAAATTTTCAATGTCAGTGGAAATTATTAATTATTCCAACCTAACACTTATTATTCCTATACCATGCTCCTCCTCCAATTTTTCCTCCTTCAATCCTGGACCTATAGAGAACTGTATGCTTTCTGTATTTTCCAACCGGAACGTACCCTTATATGAATGGCTAAAATAATATGGTAAAAATGAAGGATATGGCCTAGGCATAGTCACCGTCCTTACGGCTTTCAAATCCCCAAGTGGAATTCGATATTCTTGAATTTTAGTGTTAAGTTCAATAACTTTTCCAAATGCTGCACCGTTATCCATTAAAAGTGCAACTTGTAATTTTTCAGATTTACCTTTGAGTGATCGGGCTTTTAATATAAGGACCTGCTTCTCCTGTAACTCTTTCAACCTTCCTTGTATCCTCTCCTGAAAATTATACCGAAAAGAATAATCATATACAGGCTTACCATTGATATCTTTAATTTTCCGCTTACCAAGATTGGAAACTTGTACCTTATATTCGGCCTCTCCAGGCTTATCTGTCGGCACAACACCGTTTCCCGGAACCCATTGTCCTATAACTTCCCGTGAATCTTCCGAAGCATTAAATACATAAATAGGCTTACTATTTTCCACTATTCTTACTTTGTAAGAAGCATCGGCATGAAAGTCCCAATCAGAAGGATTTCCTTTAACATCCGCAGGATAGGTAAAAGAATCTTTTTTAGTAGTTACAACTATCCGGTACTCAAGAAAACCATGGTTAAGAAGTTCATCAGGCACCGCTGCAGAATACTCGTATGGAGCCTTATGATTAAGTTGTAGATTCACTGATTCATTCCCATTTCTAAGCAATGCGTGTACTTTTTCAATATCAAAATTAGAAATAACCTTTGCTGAAATGTTCAAAAATGAATTTTCTGAAATTTCCTGAACCGGATCATGTACTACATAAGTTCGATCAACAGTAGATTCTGGAGCAATAAATTCTTTAAGACCTACATTAGCCAGATTATAATCCTCTTCAGAAAAATTCTTTCCTTTAGCACTTAAAAGATAAGTTCCTGGTCTAATACTAAAAGAACCCGCTTCTGCTTCATCTTTAAAATTATTCTCCTGATTTATACCAATTACAGAAAATTTTCTCTCAAAATCAGGAAGATTAAGTGTCATTTTCCTAGTCTTCCAGTCAATAACGGAAATAATTTTATTAAGGCTGTTGTCACCAAAAGGGTCCGCTATATTAAAGGCATCGGGCATCACTTCCAGACGCCATATTCCTTGTTTTATTTTATCTAGAAAGTAAGCTCCTGTCCCTTCATACTCTACCACCAGGGAGTTTCCGTAACCTGAAAGGTGCGTAAGATTACCTAAATTCTTTGGTTCGACTTGATTGTGATTGGTATAAATAAATTTTTTCCCAGAATTGTATACTGCTAGGTCACGCTCATAATCTATACTAAAATCATCAAATTTTAGGTTCTCGGGATATATTCCAAAATTGGAATTTAATGGGACAGTATGAAATATTTTAGAGGCTATTTTTAATGCTAGAGCTTTTTTCGGCGTGTAAGCCAGATTCATATAATGCGTATTATACTCTGTATTGGCATACGCTAAAAAGGTGGGGTCATAGGCAAAATGAGTAGCAAGCTGTATTCCTGTTTCACGAAAACTCCTTGCCATTGCAGGATATATATACGATTTGTTCACATCCGCTGCATCAAATTCATAGACGATTTTAGCAGCATTGTTTTCTTTAATTACCTTATCAAAAGGAATATTATAGTGATTAACGTTAGGAAGAAGATTTCCTTTTAATTCTTGTCCAAAGACCAATCCTGTAGGATACCACTGAAAGGTTCCTCCCTGTATATCAGCATCAAAATAGGCTTCGACTAAATGAGTACTGTGACTAATATTATAAAAAATAGGTTTCTCTGTATCTGTACTTCTCATAGATTTCACCATCTTATTAATGAACTCTGTGACTTCACCTGGAGCACCACCATGGTGTGGTTCATTACTGACCTCAAAGGCGATAATATTAGGCTCATTCTTGTATGCTACACCCGTATAAGGATTTACATGATTTAGAAACTGTCGTAGGTAGTTTTCCTGAGCTTTTATAGCCCCAGAATCAGTCAAACTATTGGCTTTACCGTATTTATTAGAGAAGCCCGGTGTATCCTCGTCCGGTTCCGGCCAACCATTACCCCAATAAGCTATTGGGGTAATTATAAAGTTTATACCTCTCCCCTTAAGCTGTTTGAGCAAATAATCTAAATTCTCGAGATGCTCGTTTTCCAACAGGTTCCCTTCTTCATCACTTATTTCCGTATCCCAGACGTGAATGCGATATAAATCAAAACCCAACCTGGAGAAATGATAAACATCATTGTCTATGGCTTCTTTAATATTAATACCCAGTTTTTCGGCACTACGATAGGCATGTGCAAATGGAGCAGAATAATTTACTCCAAAACCTTTCACCTCTTTATGCGTATTTTCCCATCGCATCCTCCCGTTATTATCTACATAGACATTACCTTTTGGGTCGCTTTCCTGACCCGAGAGGTTACTTAATAAACCTATCGCCGTAAAAAAAAAGATGAGATATGTTTTAGATTTAATTTTCATAATTATTCTAGGGGATTTTTATGTCTTACTTCGCTAATGAAATTTATTTACTTTACATTTATTTTAATAGAATCCTTTCCTAGACCCTCCGCTTCAGCTGTTACCTGGATGGTGCCACTTTCAAAATTTGATCCTACAATAATCATAGCTTTTCCATAGAAAAGGTTCACCTTCTCATCTTGTAATGGCTCAAAAGACTGCGGATTTCCATTTCCGGCACCGGCCAGATACCCTTTACCATTTACTTCAATAACTACAGAATTATCGGCAAGAGGAGCTGGATTTCCATTTTCATCGAAAGCTTCTACCAAAATATAGGATAAATCCATTCCATTTGACTTAATAGAACTTCTGTCTGGAGAAATCTTTATATACTTAGCCTCTCCCGCTGTTAAAACTTTATTTTCTCCAATTTTTTCTCCATTTTTATAGGCTACGGCCCTTATTTCCCCAGGTTGATATTTGGTATCGGTCCACATAAGTCTGAAACGTTTAGTGGAATTAGAAGAAACAGGGTCTTTACATTTTTTCCCCTGCGATTCACCATTTATAAAAAGTTCAGCACAATCACCATTGGTGTAAACAAAAACCGGCACCGTTTCTCCTTCTTTTCCAGACCAGTTCCAATGAGGCAATATATGAACTGTAGTCTCTTCCGGTTTCCAATAGCTTTTATAAAGATAATAGCGATCTTTTGGAATACCTACCAGATCAACAATTCCAAAGTAAGAGCTACGAGCAGCAGCTTTATTATTCATTCCCATTTTCTTTACCATGGAATTGGTGTATGGGGTAGGCTCTCCAAGGTAATCAAAACCAGTCCATACAAATTCTCCCGCAATATAATTTTCCTGCTGTTGCCACATAAAATCATCATCTGAAATTTCTGCCCATTCTGGCGCATTTAAATCGTAAGAACTAACTTGCAAGGACTCGGTAAAATCGATTTTTTCTTCAACCAGGGGAAATTCATAAAAACCACGAGTACTTACCGTAGATGCCGATTCACTTATAATCACGGATTTTTCTGGCTCCATTTGTCTGGCAAGCCTATAGCGTCTTCCATAATTCCAACTATGTACGTCGTAGAGATCAAAATGCCTAAGTGCAGCATTGGCCATATTGTCATTAACCAGGGTAGTGGGGCGGGTTGGATCATATTTATTAACATAATTCAGCATGGTGTGCAACCTTTTAAATCCATTGTGCTTATTGGCCTGTACATCACCAATTTCATTCCCCACGCTCCAAATAAAAACAGAAGGATGGTTCCTGTCCCTGAGCACATAATTCTTGATATTTCGATGAGCAAATCTTTCAAAATCGGTAGTATCGGTGATACCAGCTTTAGCATCATATTTATCAAAAACTTCGTTAAAAAAGAGAATGCCCATTTTATCACATAATTCCAATAATTCGGGTGCAGCCGTGTTATGGCTGGTTCTTACTGCATTTACGCCCATAGATTTCATAATTTCCAGTTGTCTTTCTGCAGCCCTTGGGTAAAATGCAGCCCCCAAAGGACCGTGACCATGATGTAGATTTACTCCTTTTAATTGTACTCTTTTGTCGTTAAGATAAAAGCCATCATTAGGGGTGAATTTAATAGAGCGAATACCAAAAGTTGTTTCTTTTTGATCAATAAGTTCCTCTCCGCTGTAAAGATTTGTTATGGTGGTGTAAAGATTTGGGGTTTGTGTATCCCATAAAAGTGGGTTTGTTACTCTTAATGTAACTTCTAAATCCTCATCATTCCCAGCCCTTATATACCTTGTTATCTTTCCCTTAGCAACTTCTCTCTTTTGCGGATCAAGAATTAGCTGTTCCACCCGTATCGAATCGGGCTCAGGAGTGCTGTTTACGATATTATTGCTTATCCTTACATTAGCATAGTGAGGTTTTATAATAGGTGTGGTAACATACGTGCCCCAAATACTAACATGAACCGGATTCGTTACCTGCATAGTTACCTTTCTATAAATACCGGCACCGGGATACCACCTGCTATCGTGTTCTTTGGTATTTACATAAACTGCAAGTATATTTTCACCTTCAAAATTAAGATGGTCCGTAATATCAAGGTGAAAAGAATTATAACCGTAATCCCATTTACCTACCAATTCCCCATTCACATAAACTTCGGGAAAGGCCATCACTCCATCAAAAATAAGCTGTACTTTCTTATCTTTATATGAAGGCTCTATATCCAGTTTTTTACGATACCAGCCATCACCCTTCCAAGGAAGTTTGCCTGTGTTTCCATCTCCATCTACTATAAATGGGCCTTTAATTGCCCAATCATGTGGAATTCTAACCCGCTCCCAGTTAGAATCATCAAATTCAACAGCACTGGCATTAACCGGATTTCCTTTTAAGAATTTCCAGTCTTCTTGTAAATTTTCAACCCGTCTTTCCTGTCCATATACATTAAGAAAAATAAGGGTTGTAAAAACCCAGAGGTTATACATAAATAATTTATAACACATTTTTTATTTATTTCAATTGGTTAATAGAAATCCTGTCACTAGTTATGAAGTCCATCTCTAAGAAAGGAAAGAAAAATCCGGAAATATCAATAATATCTTTCCGGGTTTTGGCTAATTCAATCCCTTTTTTTATAAAATATAACTCATGACTTAAAAATTATCTCTCTGGAATGTCTGCTCGAGATCGTATCCATACCTTGCGGCCTCTTCTACAGCATAATTAGGCAATGGCATATATTGATGTGTAGGCTCTAGACCTTTATACATCTCAGTATATTCACGATATTTTTCAAACCTTATTAGGTCTATTTTTCTTTTGCCTTCAAAAAATAATTCGTGTCCTCTTTCCATTATCAAGGCATCCATAAAACCCTCATAGCTGGATACTGCATCACCGGTTAGTGGCCCTAAACCTGCTCTTTCCCTTACTTTATTTACAGCATCTAAAGCCTCTCCAGTTGGGACAGATTGTGTATTTCTTGCTACGGCCTCTGCATACATTAAAAGAACATCAGCCCACCTGGCAATTGGAAAATCTGTAGGTTGCCACTGAGTATCTGATTCGATGGGATACTTATTTACAATATACCCATTCCAATGGTCTTGCAAATCATCTGAATCTATAACTTCCAGGTTTCCTTCAGTATCTTCACGTGTATAAGAGGTTAAAATAGTATTGGCTCTATTATCACCTTCTTCAAAAGTATTATAGAAATCTGCAGAAACATTATAAACCTGTGCCCATCCTTTACCATATTCAAATGGAGTAGGATTACCGTTTGCATCGTATGGTGCTGCATCAGCCGGAGCTAAGTAATATGACCATGGGTTGAAACTACCGTTGGGTCCCTGACCATTTCCGTTTTCTGAAACTGAAACAGCCATTATTATTTCGCTATTAAATTTATTGGCCTGCTTGAATAGATTAGCATAAGCATCTTCGCTTCCTTCCTGATATAAACTATATCCAGAACTACTTAATTGACCATACAGATTGATAGCCTTTTGATAATATCCATCCATATGATTTCCTTCATTTAAACTATGTTTCATTAAAGCAAACATTGCATAATCTTTAGTGTAACGGCCATTAGGCTGATCGTCTGTTAAATTCGCAATAGCAAATTCCAAATCATCGGTTATGTATTGAGTCATCTCATCAAGAGATGGTCTCACAAGTTCTTGCTGAACCTCTATATTGCTTGCAAGAGCGGGATCCACAATTACCGGTACAGGACCATAAACGTGCATTAAATAATACATTAATAAGCCTCTTAACAGCCGGGTTTCTCCTACTAATGCATTCCGTTCTTCCTCTGAAAGAAATTCAGAATCCTGCAAAATTCCGATAATCTGAGTGAATCGTGTAATATCTCTTATTTTCTCAAAATCTGTTGGTGCATTATCATTGGATCCACGCCCCCAATAAATGGTGTTATTAAAATTAGCTTGGGACATTTCCAACCATCCTGCTCCCCAGGAGCCTATAGTCCATGGCTTCATTATATCTGAAGTAGCCGTAAAAAGTTTGACTGTTCCCCCGGTTGGATTATACAATTGTCTTTGGGTAGTTCCAGATAAATTGTATGACCATAACAACTGGAAAGGCAGATATGCACTCATCATCAAAGCTTCTGCATCTTCATAAGTTGTAGGGAAATTAGTAGTACTTAAACTTCCATAAATATTGGGTTCAAAATTTTCCTCGCATCCTGACTGGCAAAAAGTTAAGCAAGCCAGAAACATTATTATTACTTTATTTTTCATTTTATAACAATTTTTTAGTTAAAAATTAATTTCTAAACCAAGCGAATAAGTTGCAGCCTGGGGATACTCCGCCTTAAAGGTTTTGTAACTGCCACCTGTTACAATTTCCGGATCAAAACCATCATAATTTGTTATAGTTATTGGATTTTGTGCATCAATGTAGATTCTCATATTATCAATTACATTCCCTAAAACTCCCTTTTGAATGTTATATCCTAAAGTGATATTTCTAAATCTCATGAAAGATGCATCCTGAAACCTTAAATCTGTTCCTACATTCCCAGGAAGGGATGTACTTGATAATTCATAAGCTAGCCCGGGAAATTTACCACCAGGATTATTTTCAGAGTGGAATAGGTCAAAAGCAGCTGTAGATATACTATTTGTTTGATTTGCTAATGGAGCTGCTTGCGCCCAATCCCAGGCGTAATTATATCTGTTAACACCTATTTGCGAATAAAGAAAAATATTTAGATCAAAATTCTTGTAGGCAAAAGTGTTTCCGAAACCGAAGTAGATATCAGGCACTTCGTTATTCATTAATATATCGTCTTCTGTTATTTCCCCATCACCATTTGTATCTGAAATTATTGGAAAGCCTGGAACCTGGAATTCTTCTGGCTGAGAATTAGGTACATTAGACATATCTGGATTTATAATCCCAGTAGTTTTATAATAATACCTTGCATTAGTAGGTTCCTCGTTTCTAATTTGAAAAGGTTGGTAATCATAATTTGGGAATCGTTCTATCCAAAGTGAGTTAAACTTTGACAACGTTACCACGGTATTCCAGGAAAAATCTGGAGTCTTAACGTTTGTAGAATTAAGGCTGGCATCCCAACCCTGTCTTCTGATATGACCGCCGTTTATTGGATAAGTACCAAACATGGATAATCCAGGGCTATTTGCATCTCCAAGAAGATCTGTTACATCATTTTGAAATATATCAAAGCTACCTGACAATCTATCATTAAATAAATAAAAATCAATTCCCAGGTTCTTCATGGTTGTTTTTTCCCAGGATACATTAGGATGATCCACCCCATTTTGAACATATGTAGGATAAATTACATTACCACCTTCAAATTGAATTTGAGTTGAAGAAGGAGAATAAGTACCATATAATGATGTTCCCAGGTTATCATTCCCGGTAACCCCATAACTAGCTCGCAGTTTTAGTAACCCAAGCCAGTCAACATCATTAAGAAACTCCTCATTTGTCATTTTCCAGGCCATGGAAACAGAAGGGAAAAAAGCATATTTTTTTTCAGGGAAAAATTTATCGGTACCATCTCTACGCAAAGTTCCCGATACCACATAACGATCTAAAAGATCAAAATTAGCCCTTGCAAATTGGGACCTTCTTTCATCTTTATACCTGTTGGAACTTAAATTCCTGTTACCTGTAACTGCATTAAGATTATCGTTACCAATAACGTCATGAGTACCCGTATAAGCCACACCTAAGCCTGTACCAGAACTCAGATATTTACCTGCTCCAACTACAGCATCAATTTCCATAAATTCTCCTACCTGGGTGTTATAGGATAAAGTAGCCTCAAAAGTTTGATTTTCCCTGTCATTTTCTGCAATATTACCCCTTGCCATATATTGTTGATCAAAATAAACATGAGATGGAATAAAAACCGATCTCCTTGTATGCTCTTTATTATTACCGTAAGTTAATCTGGCATTTAATTTATCCTGAATTAAAGTAATATCTGCTACAAAGTTTAAGAAGGTTCCATTAGAAAAAGTACCATCATCAATATCTTGCAGTGCAACAGCATTGGGAATATTTATAAATTGAGAATACTCTCCATTTTCGTTCCTTATAGGAATAAACGACGGATAATTAAGTGCGGCCGTTAGAGCACCTGCGGCTTCTGATCCTCGACCACTACTTGACCCTCCAACAGAAGAGTTTCTAAAGCTATTTCTATTTATATTGGCAATAGAGGTTAATTTTAAAAACGGAAACAATTCGGCAGTGACATTACTTCTAAGCGTATACCTTTTCATGCCTGAATTCGCTACAGTACCTTCCTGATCAAAATAATTTCCAGATAAATAATAGCTGATTTTTTCACTACCTCCATTTACAATTACATTGTGATTATTGATAGTACCATCCCTAAGAATTTCATCTACCCAATTTACTGTCTCAGTATTGGCAATTTCACTATCATTAAACGGAGCACTCCAGCCATCATCATAAGCTA
Source organism: Salegentibacter sp. (assembly GCA_017795085.1). Classification (GTDB taxonomy): domain Bacteria; phylum Bacteroidota; class Bacteroidia; order Flavobacteriales; family Flavobacteriaceae; genus Salegentibacter. The sequence continues at coordinate 4,230,113 of CP051246.1, read as the reverse complement.
TATCTCCATAAGCTCCCATTTGATTATTAAATAAATACCGTTCGCGACTAAAAGAATTTACCAATCCCATATAATCCTGAGCCTCTAATGGTTGAATGTAATCATAGTTTTTAACTAAACTAGAACTACCGTTATAACTAACATTTAATTTCCCTTTTTTTCCTTCTTTAGTAGTTATAAGTATAACCCCATTAGCTGCACCTATCCCATAGATGGAGGCAGAAGCATCTTTTAATACCTCTATTGATTCAATATCTTCAGGATTTAATCCCGCAAGTCCGCCCCTATCAATAGAAGAGGGAAGAGACGTCGTAGAGCCTCCACCACCAGCTTCTAAAGATCCACTGGGCATAACCACGCCATCTACCACATACAAAGGTGTGCCACCTCCACGAACGGAAATATTTACGCCACCACCAGGCTGAGGACTGGAAACCGTTGCCTGCAAACCAGCTGCCTGACCTAAAAGTAACTGGGAAGTATTACTTACCGCAGCTTTTTGAATATTCTCAGGATCAACCTGCGAAATTGCAGTAGTTAAGTTTTTCTTAGATGTTGTTCCATATCCCACAACCACAACTTCATCAAGTTCTGCATTATCCTGCTCAAGAGTTACATTATAAGTATCTGCATTTCCAACAGTAACTTCTTTGGTTTTTGTACCTAAAAAAGAGAAAATCAAAATATCTCCAACTGAAGTATCTATACTATATTCTCCATCAAAATTGGTCATTGTGCCCTCGCTCGTTCCTTGAATCGCGATATTTACTCCCGGTATTGGCAGTCCGTCTTCATCTGAAACAATACCTGTAATGTTTTTATCCTGGGCAAAAGCTGTAAACCCTAGACATATACAGGTAAAATAAACTAGCGCTTTTAGTAGTTTGTTTTTCATTTGATTAAAATTTAGTTTTTAGTATTCATTTTAAATTTATCAACTAAGTAGATTGTTTTACAAAGACACTTTAGCTGTTAATCATCTCACTTATCCTTAATAACTCTCCCTGTTTATTATCAAAAAGAAGGTTTATTTAAGTTTTTTTAGATAAATATTAACTTTCGCAATTAAAACGTTTGCGTAGAATTATAGGTGTGAAAAATTCGTTTTTAGAGGGGGTGTTTTTCGTTTTATTCAATAAATGACACCTAATAAAAAACTGAATTACAGATTCTTAACAAGAAGAACAAGTATTTATTAGAAACTAAACCAATTAATAATTAAAATCTTTGTTTATTATTTCATCCTCAGATTTACAACTAAAAAATTTCACGAAAACCTGTTAACTAGCTATTTACAGTATTGTTCTTATTAACTAAAAGTTTAAATAATTAATTAAGCAGTTTTTTAATAGATTATTCAGAGTTAATTTCAGCTATACCATGACAGAGACGGAGCAGCAGTCAAATAGATCTTAATATATAATGGAGTTAATTTATGTATTCAGGCTGTCATCATCCATTTTTGAACATACTTCTTGCAAGAAAATCACAACAAAGTACTGTTCATCAAAATTTTATAATCATAAGGGATTATAAATATTAAAAAAACTAATAGTGGGTGTACTCCGGAATAAATTTAATTTCTCGTATATCGGTTAAAACTTTCTTTTCAGCAAAAGCTGATTTCGTTTTCTCACCGCAATTGAATTCCCCTTTACTACTTATCACACAGAGAGAAGGAAGTATTGAATATATTTCATTGTATTGTAGCAAAAGAAATTGGCCATAGGCCCAAACAATCCTTATAATTTTGTCTGGATTTACTTTTAATTGTATTGAATGAGCATGTAGGCATCTAACGGCCTATTCTCACATCTTCTATCACGACAGAAAAATCCTGCCTATCAATTAAGCAATAACTGGTACAATGATGATCTTTAAAGATTAAAATTTGTCTTTATTTCTCAGCTTTAAAACTTACTTCACTGCCAGTAAGACCTTCGGAAACCGCTTTCACTGAAATATCACCTGTTCTTTCAGCCTGAACTATTGCCAGGCATAAACCATTAAAAGCTTTTCGTTCTTTAGCTTTTGGTGAAGATAAATCGCTCATATTACCACTTTCAACACCGATAATTTTAGCTCCCTCAACTTCAAACTCCACCAGATTATCTGCTGTTGGAACAAGGTTTCCCTTATCATCCAGAATTTCAACTTTAATATGAGCTACATCTGAAGAAGCTGCTTTAATTACATCCCTGTCTACAGATAAACGAATTTTTGCAGGTTCACCCGCAGTGACTATCGAATAGGTATATTCCTTTCCATCCTTTTTTCCTACTGCTTTTAGTTCTCCTGGTTCATAAGGCACATCCCATGATAAATGGAGGTCACCGGTAGAGGTGTTCACTTTTCCTTCCTCTGGTTGGTTCCATCTTTCTGTATTTCCTTTCCGCGGAAATTCCAGATATTTTTCGCCGTAAGATTTCCCGTTTAAAAATAACTCTACACTATCCATGTTAGTGTATGCCACTACAGGAATGATTTGCCCTTCACGACCTTCATTGTTCCAATGGGGCAATAAATGTAATGTTGGATCCTCTGTCCAGATACTTTTGAAAAAATAATACCCGTCTTTTGGAAAACCACAGTTATCCAGGTACCCAGAAGATGCACCACGAGATGGCCACCTCCAGGATTCGCCGTAATAATCAATTCCTGTCCACATAAAGTCCCCAATTACATAATCATACAGCAAGGTATATTTCCACCTTTGCTCTACATCTATTGGCCTACCATTGGTATAGCCAGCCTGAACTTTATCTGGGTTATCCCCCAGGTCATATTCTCCACGTACACCGCCCATTCCGGTACTTTCCGTGGCTACTACTCGTCGATTAGGATACTTTTGTTTGTCTAAATAATAATATAATTCCCTGCGATCGTGCCAGCGATCCGGATAATTATATCCGATAATATCATTTTCAAAAGCCGCAAGATAAGCTTCAGATGCTGGGTTATCGTCCGCCGCAATATTATTATTTCCTGCCGTAACCAACCTGGTTGGATCTGCCTCTTTACAAATATCAATAAGTTTTCTGGCGATTCCGGGTCCTTCTTCACTAGATTGGTCTGGCACCTCATTCCCTATACTCCACATCATAACTGAAGGATGATTTCTATCTCTGTAAACCATGGCTTTCAAATCTTTTTCGTGCCAGTCTTCAAAATCTACCTGGTAGGCGAATTCTCTTTTCCCATGAATCCATTCATCAAAAGCTTCATCCATCACAAGAAAACCCATTTTATCACATAAATCATAAAATTCTGGTGCCATGGGATTGTGAGCCGTACGAATAGCATTGCAGCCTCCTTCTTTTAAAATTTCCAGGCGGCGTTCCCATACTCTTTTGGGAACCGCTGCTCCTACTGCCCCGCCATCATGATGAAGGTTAACGCCTTTCATTTTTACTTGATTTCCATTTAATAAGAATCCTTTATCCAGATTATATTCGATAGTGCGAATACCTAAATTATTCTCCACATTATCAACTTCCTCTCCGTCGACCAAAATAACCGATTTTAGGGTATATAAATTTGGAGACTCAACAGACCATAAAAGAGGAGAAGCAACTTGAATTTCATGGTTCGATTTGAACTTACTTTTTGCATTCAATGCCATTTTTTGATTACTTGAAGCAATTTCCTTTCCTTCAGCATCGAAAATAGTATGGTTTACCGTGACATCCTTAAAAGCATATTCGTTATCGTTAATTAATGATGCTTCAACATGAATTGTAGCAGTATCTTCTTTAACATCCTTGGTATAATTAAATACGCCCCATTTCTCAAAGTGTAATTTTTCAGTACTAATTAGTCGCACATGTCTATAAATCCCCGATCCCGTATACCAACGTGAATTAGGCTGCTTTGAATTATCCACCTTTACCGCGATAATATTACCATTGCTCTTCAGCAAATCACTCAGATCATAAGAAAAACTGGAATACCCGTAAAGCCGTTTACCCAAATATGTACCGTTAACCCATATCTCACTATTCATGTAGATACCATCAAAGGCGATAGAATATTTTTTATCTTTATCAAAATTTGGAACATCAAATTTCTTTCGATACCATCCAATTCCGGTCGGGAAGAAACCAATATTTCCACCTCCCGGGGTGTCTTTATCATTTTCTAATTCAATGCTCCAGTCATGTGGAACGTCCAGAGTTCGCCAATTACTATCGTTAAACCCTACTTCTGAAGCTTTTGGAAAATCGCCTAAACTAAATTTCCAATCATTATCGAAGTTAATTATTTTACGATTTTGATTAGTTTGGGCTTGTAGGGTTAAACCCGCGAATATTGTTAATATGAATAGTAATTTATTTTTCATTCTTGATAGGATATAATTTGTTATTTCAACAATCTTAAAAACCCCAGCCTAAAAGTTATACTCCTTAATGGCACGAGATTGATTTTTTTGCTTAGTTTATTTCTCTTTATGTATTTTCATCTACTAATCGCTCTAAAGCTTATAATTTAGATAAGAAATCATTCAATGCTGTAACAGTGAGCTCCAGATTGTCATGATGCAAATTATGGCCTGTACCTTTCAAATGTGATAATTCAACGTTTTTCAAATCTTTTACTGCTTGTATATTTGCTTCCTTCTGAACATCAGATTGATCTGCTTTAAGGATTAAGACAGGTACTTTTATGTTTTTCAACGCATCACCAGTCCTCATATTTCCACTCATAGTTTCCCATCCAGTCTCTGTATATGCGCCGTGATATTGTTTTTTAGATAATGCCCAATATTTAATATCAGTAATATCCCATTTTGGAAATTGTTTTTTACCTAAATCAACCAATTCCTCATAGTCATAATTATTTTGTTTTATCAATGTTTTCGGATCCGCATGCATGCTCACTGAAATTTTCTCTTTCTCTGTTTGTTCAGCTTTTTCAGACTCTGTTTCTTTTTCTTCCTCAGAACTTTGAGGCTCTTGTTTGGTTTCAGGCGGACGGGATAAAAAAGGGTCTAACATTACAATGGCCTGAGCTAAATCAGGATATTCCGCGCCTAGACGCATTACCGTGGCAGCCCCCATGGAATGCCCCATAAGAATAGGGTTTTCAAATTCCATTACCTCAACAAAATCTACAACATCTTCCATTAAGGTTTCTTCATTATCTGAAGAGGTAAAAGGATCAGATAACCCGTGACCGCGGGCATCCAACATAAAGATGTTGTAATCCTGCTCCAATTCCTGAGCAAGAGTAGTCCAGCACAATCCATTATCAGTAATTCCATGAACCATTACCATAACAGGTTTTTCAGGTGCCGGGTTTGCCTGGTAGTAATGAATTCTTATTCCATTTACATAGGCATAATTATTTGTCCATCCCTCCGGGATATCTGGCGGATCTGCTGCCAATCCTATTAATGGAAAAATAAATAGTAAAATTAATGTTTGTGAAAATTTCATTTTTCGAAGTATAATATTATCCATTGTTTAAATTTATTTTCATTCAATAATTGGAAGGGTAAGATAAGATACGTGCTCATCATTATCCCGGTGAATTGTTACTTCCGGCGCTGGGTTTTTAGCTTCAGTACCACGAGTAGAGAAGCTAATAGCAAGTCGAATTTTATGCCCCTTTTTAAAGATTACAGAAGTGGGCAAAATAGGAAACTCCAATTGTGTAGGTTCTTCAGCGTTTAGAGGCATTATATCATGACGAGATGAACTATGAAATGGAAGCCCTAAATTATTATAGGGTGGTTTTGTTAATTTTCGTGTTGAAGCTCTTAATTGCCCCTGAATATTATAAGATGAAACTTCTCCTTCCGGAGATACATCTTGAATAGTAGCTATAAAATCACCATCGTTATCTGAAGAAGATACCCATAAATTTATAGAGGGATGACCGGTAACCTGCATATCACTTTCTAAAGGAGCTGTTTCATATATAATCACTCCAATACTATCTGTCGCAGGATTAGCATCATAATTTACAATAGTTTTGTCTGTTCCGGTATTAACGTCCTCTTTAGTCAAACTTAAAGAACCCTCTCCCAAATAGAATTTAAACCTTTTCTCATTAGGAAGAGGCCAATTCGTTGCCGATTTCCACTGTTTGTCTTCATCTGTATTGTAGGTGAAATAGTAAACAGGAGGTTCTTCCATAATGCCATTATCTATACCTTTTAACCAATAATCAAAGAATCTGAGTTCTTCCACTGTAATATCCAAATTGGTGAGTTCTTCAACAGCATCCCAGTCACAATGCGCTCCTGGCCCTAAAATTAATTTTCTGGGTGTTTTAATGTTATTATATGCGAAAAATGGACCGTGTTTGGTAAAACCCTCATTCCAATTTGCTGCCATATACATGGCTATTCCGGAATTATTAATTTTTTCAAGATAAGTGGAAGGACTACTCTTCACCCACCATTGCCTGGAATTTTCATCTTCTAATTTTGTAGAAAATGCATCGCGATATGGAATATAACCAGCACTTTCAATATTGTTTGAATGTTCAGCAACTGCTTTTTTAAGAGCTGTGCTATCTTTATCTTTTTCTACCGGAGCAGCCCATCTATCCCTCTTTTCCTGGGCTGTCATTCCAGTTGTATCTTCTAATCCACCAGCACGACTACCAGAAATTCCTCCTGGAACCCGAAAACTATATGCATCAAATTCAAAACTCATAGGAAAAATAGCTTTGAGACTTGGAGGTGCAGTAGATGCTGCCTGCATTTGACTCCCGCCAGTTGCCGAACAGCCCCACATACCTATTTTTCCATTACTCCAGGGTTGTTGTGCCAGCCATTCGGTTATATCGTAAGCGTCATTTTGAGCCGCACCTACCCATTCACCCCGGTTGTATCCCTCGTTATGACCATAAGAAGCATATAATCCGCGAAAATCTGCGGTAGCTACTACGTATCCGTATGGCACCAAATTTGCTGCTTTTCCAGCATAATTTTCAACCGTCAATGCATCAGTATTTTCGCCGTTGTATCTTCTGTTATAAGGCGTATGCATCCACAAGACAGGAAGTTGTTTTTCAATTACTTCACCTGAACTTTTGTCTATTGGTCTATAGATATCTATAGCAATTTTGTTTCCATCCCTCATTTTAATATACTGAGAGTTTATTTGATAATCTTCAGCATAAATTTTTTCACTATAGCCGGAATAAACTCCTGGCCGGGATTCGCGACTATCTGATGTTGATGTAGTTTTATTATTCTGACAGGAGAAAAAAACAACAGAAATTAGTAGAAAACTTAACCCATAGAATTTATTGCTTAAAAACTGAGGCATTTGGTATTATTTATATAGAGATTTTTAATCTTTTATTCTACCATTTTCAGTAAATCTCCATTGAAAATAGGAGTCTAATACTTTCATTGAATTTTCATCTGTTACAGGCCCGGCGGTAGGATTATTATTTAGATACATCACCTTAGGGTTGCCCTTTGTAAATTGTGGCCAGTTTGGAGTATTCTCCCCATTTGGATTTCCATATTTTGCAAAATTTGTCCAATATGTTCCCATTAACTCTGATAGCTTAAAATCTGATTTGGTAAGTTCTTTAGAGTTTGTTTTATCCAGCGTCATAAATGCATAGGCAACATCCTGCCCGTGAGGCGAACCGTGACCATATTTAGGACTATCTTCCGGATAATCTGGATGTTGATCGAAATAGTAATAGTAAACTTTCGAATTTCCAGTTCGGGATTGAAGCCTGGCCCAGGTCCAGGTATGCCATCCAAAGGCCGCATCTCTATTTAAATCACGCGCACTTTTAGGTATACGATCTTTTTCCACAGGATAAGCACTCAGTAAGGTATCAGCAAATTTTCCATATCTGTTCTTTACACTTCGAATAAATTGTTCCGGTGAATTCTCTCTGGTAAAGCTTAATCCTTCATCAGAGTTATAGCCTATTAACACAGGTACATCATTGTAATCCCCTTTTTTATATAAATCATATTGATCTTCGGGTATTACATATCCGTCTATTATTGGCCAGGCTCCTCCCTCATTCATTCCCATAGGCAGGCTATCTGCTGAAAACTCCCGAAGTTCCTGAATTGAAGATGCTCCTGCATTATTTACGTAAGATTTACCGTGTTGTTCAGCCTGTTCAAGAGTTTTCATATTCTCCCCCGGATATGTTGTATTAGGCCGGGTAGGTCCAAATGAGCCCCCGCTTTGAGAAATAGCAGCACTAAATAAGCCTTTTGCCAAAGGGGAAGCACAAAGCATACTAACAGAAATTCCTCCCGCCGATTCTCCAAAAATTGTTACTTTTTCAGGGTCACCTCCAAACTGAGCAATATTTTTCTTTATCCATTTCAGTCCGGCAATTTGATCTAATAACCCGTAATTTCCAGAGGTGTTTACTTCATTTTCATTACTTAGTTCGGAGTGGGCCAAAAAACCGAGTTGTCCCACACGGTATGCTACACTCACCACTATAACACCTTTTTTGGCAAGATTAGTACCATCGGTTACTGAGCCGGCAGTTGTCCCAAAACTAAAACCACCACCATAAATCCAAACCATGACCGGCAACTTTTCATCTTTCGCTTTTGCCGGAGACCAAATATTAAGGTACAGACAATCCTCACTCATATCGGGATTTTCGCCAGGCTGATAAGGTGAAGGCGCATACTCATATGCTTTCTTGATGCCTTCCCATTTTGATGGAGGTTGAGGAGCTTTCCAACGCAAATTGTCTACTGGTGGAGCAGCAAAAGGAATTCCTTTAAAAACTGCAAGATTATTTTCCTGAATTCCCTGTAATTTTCCCTGGTCTACTTCAACTTCCGTTAGGTTTTGACCAAAGGAATCTATAGAACATAGGAAAGCAAAAATCAATAATTTCAACTGCATGTCTAATTATTTATACTCTTAGTTTGCATAGTCCACCCCGGAAAAGAGGACATATCTTTCTTTAAAAAACCGAAGCATTTTTCTTTTTACCTTTCAATTGCCAGTCGAGCCAATTTAGTGCTACTCTGGTGAATGTTCCACCAAACTTTTCATCAAATGTTCCTCCGTGATCACCCTCTAGCATATTAGCAAAAGCAACTGGAACATGATTAATTCTCTCATAATCCAATAGTGCATTATTGGTTGCAATATCTTCTTCTCCACCAACAATATAAAGGATAGGGCCATGCAAGGATTTTTTTGATTCTGAATTCGCACCGGCCATAGACATATTTCCCATTCCTGAATTAAACATTAAATATGTCTTTATGCGGCTATCATTTGCAGTAGCCATAACCTGGGCACCGCCACAGGATTGTCCTCCCGACGCAATATTGTTTATATCTACATTTTTATAATAATCACTGTTCTTATTTTTAGCCTGATCTTCTATCCAGTCCATTGCCTTGATAAGAAGTTTGGCTTCTGTACTTTCCCACTCCGGGCTATTTTCCATCTTCAAAGCTCCTATTGCTATAACAATATAACCATTGGAGGCCACTTCAGATAATAAGTTTTCGTGGGAAATAGAAGTGTCCGCACAGGCCCCGTTACCAAAAACCATCACCGGTAATTTCCCCTCAGATTCAACTGCGGATTTTATATTGTCGGGACGATAAACCGTAAAATCGGGAAGAGATTTTTCAGTTGCCGCAATTGCCTTGTATGGCCCACTTCCACCTTCATCAATTGTTTTGGTCTTAACAATTTGAGAAGTAACCGAAAAACAAACTAATTGAAATAGTAAAATAATTTTCTTCATAAAGAGCTTATTTAAGTTTTAATTTTGAACAAACGAAACATCATCTACCTGGCAGCTTGCTCCGCCTTCACCCTCAGCTACAAAACCGATTTCTACTTTTTCATTACTCACCTTAACATCATCAATTTCAATGGTTATCCATTCATCTTCCGGTACATCAACTTTCATAGCTTCTCTGTTTCCAGAACTTTCGGAATACATCTCTAGCTTATTAAACTTTCCGTTGTGTTTTATTTTTGCAGTTAATTTATAAGAGCCATCCTTTAACTTTACATACGGGGAAGATTCTATTATTTGAAATACATTTCTTTTGAATTCAATATCATCTGCAATGTTCAAACTTTTTTCACCTATTACATGTTTTCTGTCGTCTTCAGAATTGAAATGGTTTAACTCTGGTGAATCTTTTGATTCGATTACAATTACGTTGCCTTGCATGACTTTAGAATGCCAGGCATGCAATTGTTCCTGGATTGGTTTTACAGGACTTGGGATCTTTCTTCTATCAGCCTCAAAACTTGGGTTTTTCACATAATTATTGTCTTTGGCAACATTCCAGGTACCAGTACTTTCATTTAAGTTCCAGGAGTTTAAAGAATTAAAGTAAGGAGTTTCTCCTTCAAATGAGAGCGGAACCCATTGATTATAACCTAAACCATTACCAGCAAAGTCGGCCCACCGATCTCCACAGTAAACAACTGTTTCTTTTTCCGAACCTAATACATTTACAAAAAAACCGGTTTGCGTTATATGGGCATAATCTTCGTAGCTACCCGGGGTAATTAGCATCTTATTCTCAGGGGCATAAGGCCCCTCAATATTATCGGCCACCAGGTAGTAAGCATAGGAGGAATCCCAACCATAGAGATTTGAAGCAAAAATATAATACTTCCCGTTGTGTTTAACCATACAATTTCCTTCCCGACCTTTACCTTTGTATACTTGATTAACATCCAGCAGATCCACTTTTCCATTTTTTACCCCGATTTCTGATAAATATATTTTATGTCTCCCCTGGCCGTAAGAATACACTAAATATGAAATTCCTGTATCGGGATCGGTAAATACCGTTTGATCACCTGTATTGGGAGTACCAATTCTTTTAGTCATATCTAATCTATTGTGAACCTCGAAAGGTCCTGCTGGAGTTGAGGAAAGTGATATTAACACGCCATCATTATGCTGAACGAACATGGCATATTTATCAATCTCTTCTACATAAGCGACTCCCAGTCTTCCCATCCAAAAAGTCCGTTCGTAATGTTCCACAACTTCAGATCTTTCAAGAGCATTACTCTCAAATTCCCAATTCACCAAATCTGTAGAAGTATAACACGTAACGGCTTTAATATAATTCCTCTCCTGAGTTACCGAAGGATCTTCACGGTATAATTCAGCCTCCCTGTAATGGACTCCATACCAAAAATATTTTTCGACTCCATCCTTTGGATCAGTAAAGGTGAAAATCCCACCTCCCTGGCTATATATAGGTTCCCCATTTTTGGTATCCCAGAACGTATCATTTTTAATATTCCCCTTTTGGGCTGTTGTGCTTTGGTGAGCTCCTAGTAATAATCCAAATACAAGAATGAGGAATGCAAGAGGGGGAAAATGAATGTACTTATACTTCATAAGGTTATATGCAATAATTAATATTATATGTTTGTTTGATTATGAAAATAAATTAGGAATGCGTATTTCTAACTTGCTAATTCCTATCAATTGCAATTAAAACGTTTTCGTAAATATTAAAGGGGGAAAAATCTGTTTTTAACAGGGAAATTTCTCGTTTTGCAGCCAGTCAAAGGTTTTTTTAGTAAAATTACAGGATTCAAAATAATAGAAGATGAAGTTTATTTCTTCATATAATCAGAAGGATTCTTCCCAAACTTCTTTTTAAAAAGCTTGCTAAAATATTTTCTATCAGAATATCCAATCCTATAGCAGGCTTCACCCACCAAAAAGCCTTTGTCCTCTATTAGTTCCTTCGCAATCTTCAGCTTAAAATCCCGAACAAATTCTACAAAGGTCATCCCTGTAAGAGATTTTACTTTTTTATAAATGACCGAATGACTCATACCTAGCTCCAAAGAAATAAATTCAGCATTTAGGTTTTCCGTATCTATATTATTCTTAATAATATTTATAAGATTTCCAAGAAACTTCTCGTCTAATGAGTTAATAGCCAAATCTGCCGGAAGTATCGGTTTTTCTGAGGAAAATTTTTCCCTTAGTAAATTGCGATTTTTTATAAGATTTTTTATTCTTTGTTTTAATATTTCTTCGCTAAAGGGTTTTGTTATATAAGCATCTGCACCGGTTTCATAACCTTCCATTCGCTGTGCTGAAGTAGCTCTGGCAGTAAGAAGAATCACGGGAATATGACTGGTTTGAGAATTTGTTTTTAAAGCTCTGGTTAAACTAACGCCATCCATTTCTGGCATCATAATATCACAAACTATCAAGTCCGGTTGCTGATTCAAAACAAGTGCAAGAGCTTCCTTTCCATGAGTAGCTTCTATAACCTGGCAATGATCTTTTAAGAGATCACAAATGTAATTCCGCACCTCTGTATTATCCTCTACAATCATTACGGACTCCCCTTTTAGAATAGATAAATCTACCTCATTAAAGTTATAATCTGTTTTTCCCATCTCTGGATGAACTAAATATTTCCGGGCATTGCCCGAACTAGTAATAATCTGTTCATCTTTAAAGTGCTCTCGTCCTTTAAGTAACTTCAAAGTAAAAGTACTTCCCCTTCCCTTTTCACTCTCTACATAAAGGTCTCCCTGGTGTAAATCAACTATTTCTTTGGAAATCGATAAGCCTAATCCAAAACCGGATTGATTAAATTCCCTTGATTTTTTTGTTTGATAAAATCTCTTAAAAATTTTATCCTTCTGTTTCTTTCCAATTCCAATTCCTGTATCGCTAAGCTTAAGCACCACTCCATTCTCTTGCTCAAGTATAATCATTTTTATACGCCCCCCTTGTGGCGTAAATTTAAAAGCATTCGAGAGTAGGTTATATAAAACTTTTTCAATTTGGCTGGAATCAAACCATAATGACATTTCTTCAGCAGAAGCTTCCCATTCAAAATCTATTCGTTGTTGTTTAGCATTTTCAGTAAAAGAAAGGTAAATTTCTTCACAAAAACTTATCCATTTTTCTTCACCCACCTTTAACTTTATACTTGCTAGCTCCAGATTTCTAAAGTCCAGTAATTCATTGATTAGCTGCAATAAATGATTTCCATGCTTCTGAATAATCTTTACCGGCACAGACTGTTTTTTTTCTACAAATGAGCCTCTTTCAACAAGACGATTTGTTGCACCTAGAATAAGGGTCACCGGAGTGCGTATCTCGTGTGAGATATTAGTAAAAAACTGTTGTTTAAGCGTATACAATTCATTGTCTTTTTCATGAGTGAATTTCTCAAGTCGCAAATTTGCCTTCATTTGCTCCCAGGCAATAATATACTTTCTAAAAAAATAAAAAAGGGTTAGAATTAGTAACCCATAGATGCAAAAAGCCCACCATTGCAACCAAAAAGGTTTAAGAATAGTAATATTTATAGAAGTAAAACCCTCCTCCCAATCTGCCCAGGTTTCCTTACTCTTTACCTTAAAGGTGTAATTACCTGGAGCTAGGTTAGTGAAGGTCGCCGTTCTATCCTTGCCTATATTTCGCCAGCTTTCATCAAAATTCTCCATTTTAATAGCATATTCGCAATTATCAGAAAACGGTAATTTCAGGGCCGCAAACTCAAAAGTAATAACATCAGCGTTATGCTTTAATTCTAGTACTTCTTCAGAAGAAATATTTTTATCAAGTATTTCATTTTCTCCAACAGGTAGTTCTTTATTAAACAATTTAAAATTGGTAAGTACTACATCAGGTGCACTACTTGTATATTTCACCTGGGCTGGATTAAATCTTACTACACCATTTATTCCTCCAAAATAAAGTAAACCGGCCTCATCTTTAAATGTTGAATTAATATGAAATTCCCCCCCAAGGCCAGGGAAACTCCTAAACTCTTCTTCTTTTTTATTAAATTGCCAGATTCCTCCTTTAGTACTGAACCATATATTCCCATTATCATCTTCAATTATTGCGGTAATAGTAGCGTATTTTAAATTTTCTGCTTTAGGGAACCTATTGAATTTTCCAGTTTTGGGATCGTATGTATTAATTCCTTCACCAGATGTTCCAATCCAAAGCTTCTCTGAGGAATCCATCAGTAATGAAAAAATGTTGTTGCTTGAAGGTGAATTGCAGTCGTTTTCACTGAATTCAAAATGCTGAAAATTGCAATTTTTAAGATCGTATAAATTTAACCCGCCTCCAAAAGTTCCAATCCACAACTTTTCATCATGTTTCTGTAAGGCAATAACATTATCACTGTTTATCGTTTGAGTATCCTTCTCATTAGCCCTAAACCTTTTAAAGCTTTCAATTTCATAATTAAAATAATTAAGCCCGCCGCCCCAGGTTGCTACCCACAAATTACCGTTATCTTCGGGGATAACATAGCGTACATCATTATAGCTAAGTGAATTGGAATCATTAGATTTATGAGTATACTGCTTAAAATTTTCATTTTTGGGATTAAAAGAAATTAATCCATTAGCAAAAGTTCCCAACCATAGCTTCCTACTCGTAATATCTCTGGCTATATGCTGGAAATAACTTCCTCCGATATAACTTTCACTTTCTTTATTGAAATAGGAAACTTTATTATTTTTTGCATTATAAGTAGTTAGCCCGTTGCCATCAAGCCCTAATAACAAGGTATTTTTATCTTTAAAAATTGAAAGTACTGGAAATAGGTTTTCTCCTATTATATCGCTGAACAGTAAATCGTAATCTTTATCATTTTCAAGAATATTTATACCATTCCAGGCCGTCCCAATCCAGAGATTAGCATCCTCATCCTCCATAATTTCATAAATGGCATTTCCTGATAAAGAAGAATTTAAGTGTGAGTTATAAAGAAAATTTTTAATTTTTGGGGTCTTCCCTGTGGCTCCCTCGATTCTAAAAAGTCCGTTTCCATCAGTTCCAATCCATAAAACTCCAAAACGATCACGGGCAAGAGCCCTAACAATATCCACATCCTTTTCTACTCCTAAATCTTGAAGGTAATTGGAGAACTTTCCGGTTGTGGTATTGTAAAGAAGCAGTCCTTCCCCGTTGGTGCCCAAAAGTATACTTTCATTATCCCAGCTATGGATAGTATAAATAAAAGAAGAAAGATAAGGTTCGGGAGGTTTTATATGCTGAAAATGTTTCTTTTTATAATCAAACCTATTTAAGCCACCACCAAAAGTTCCAATCCATAAATCCCCATTTTCAGTTTGAAATATGTCGTTGACACTATTATGACTAATGCTATTAAATTCGTCTGAATGACGATAATTCACAAATTTACTCTGGGCTTCTTTAAAAACCGAGAGACCGTTTTCTGTTCCAATCCATAGATTCCCTTTAGAATCTTCAAAAATTGTATTAAGCTGATCGGACCCAATACTGTTTGGATCTTCAGAAGATTTAAACACTTTAAACCCACCCTGTTCGGCATTGTATAAATTCAGTCCACCTCCAAAAGTAGCTATCCATAATCGATTCTTTGCATCCAGGAAAAGATCAGAAATATCATTAGAGCTAATGTCACTGTTTTGTTTAGTATAAACCTTTGTTTCAAACCCATCATAGCGATTAAGTCCGTTTTGGGTACCAATCCAAACAAACCCGCTTGTATCTTTAACAATACTTGTTACCTTTCCATTAGATAAACCATCAGAATAATCTATATTTTTAAATTCCGGTTGTACCTGTGCAAGAGAAACTGAAACGTGGAGCAAAAAAATTATATAAAAAAAAATGTAGTTTATTTTCATATTGAATGAAATGGACCTGAATTGAGAATAAATTCTTAATTCCAATTATTAGCTCAAGAAAATGAAATAATCTGATTTACACAATTTTGTGCTAAAATTTAATCCTTAAAAAGAGTACAGAACTCAAAAGATTATTTAATAGCGAGATGAATTTTTAGCTGTTTTGATCCCAGATTAACTCATTTTTCGCCAACTTCTTTTTAATTCAATTTTCAACTATATTCCAAGAGAAGGAATTAGTAATATCTAATTTTCAAACTTTAAATATGCCTCCCGAAATTCCAGTTTAATACTTTTCTCAACTTACCCAGAGAAACCTAAATCACTATTCTCCATTTTGATGGATATCAATAAATTTCAGTAGCCCCGGAAGACAGTAACGGATTGGTAAAGGTATTTTCTTCACCTGGAGATTCCATCATCGGTATTGTTGTCCGAAGATCTTTTCTCATCCATTTGACTACAACCCCCTAAAACATTCAGTATTAACACCGGAATTACTAAAAACTTAAAATACATTTATTCTTTATTTGATTCTAAAAAAGTAAAAGTTTCCTCATCTGCTTTTAAAATTTCATTTCCTTCTCCATCCTCTTGAAAGTCTAGTTGTATAACTGCTGTTTTTCGTGGATGAACTGAGGCATTAGAAAAATGGGTATGTAAAACATATTGCATTTCCCCATTTTCATCAAACATCACATCTCCATGTCCAGAGCCATTTTCGCCGGTTATGTTTTTATCAATAATTGGACTGTTTTCAGATTTCTCCCAGGGTCCCAACGGGCTATCACTGGTAGCGTATCCAACCGCATAATCAGGATTCCTAAAATCGTTGGCAGAATAAATTAAATAATATATGTCATTACGTTTTAAGACTGTTGGACCTTCTGCAACCGGCCACGCTGCATTTTCAGTGTTTTCCCATGGTTCTTCTGCTGAAATACACTCCGTTAGGGTTTCAGGTTTTATACCGCTTAAATCCTGATTCATCTCCGCAACAAAAATTCGGTTTCCTTCGCCTAAACGAACATGATAAAGATAAATCTTTCCGTTATCAAAAAATACGAAAGGGTCAATTTGCTTAACAGGAGCCTCTAAAGCTTCTCCTGAATTAGTAAAGGGGCCCAAAGGACTGTCACTAGTAGCAATAGCAATATTTTCATTGGCCGTATAGGCCATATAAAATGTATTATTATATTCAAAAACCTGGGGCGCCCAAAAACCCTGATCTCCAAAAGCGTCACTCTTTTTTAGCGCAAAGCCTCCATCCACCTTTCCTACAGGTCCTTCCCAGTTTTCCAGATCCTTGGACATATAAACAAGAAAACCTGTCCCCCTCTCCGTTAGCTCTCCCTGAGAAGTGCCATATAAATAATACATATCACCATCCTGAAAAATGGTGGGGTCAGCAAGTTCAATTTGATCGGTTTTCGCCTCATTTTCAGCATCCGAAGTATTATCGGACCTTGAATCACTTTTGCTACCGGAACATGAAATGCCCAGTAAAACAACGATAATCGTTAGCACTTTTAAAAAGTATTGTTTCATTTTTTAATTATGTCAAATTTTCTTCTATTTAATTCACTACTAAAATTGATCAGATTTTTATTCAGATCTAGCATCCTCACTAGGGAGTCTCTGTATTTAACTTTTTAATTAAATTTACTTCATCTTGACGATAAGGAGTACCGTCCTTTCTAAATATATCATGAAACCACTCAACAGGTTCTTCCCCACTCTCAATTGGAGTATTCCAGGCATAAATCGTATTTGATTTTCCCTTTACTAATCCCCAGTTAATAGCACCGATATTTTCTTCTTTGAGCATAGGTAAAGTATTATTAAAAGTATTGTTTCTGGTTCGCGCCATATATTCAGTGCAAATCATTGGTCGACCGTGGGTTTTGAGCAACTCGATAACCCGTCTGTGTTTTTCCGGTTCATCGTAACTATGGTATGTAATTATATCCGAATTTAAAGCCTGGAATGTGTTCAGATCTTTTAAATTCCATTTCCATAGCCCCACAGATAAAGGTTGGGAGGGATTGACCTCTCGCGCCCATTTGAAAACATTTTTTAATAATGGCATAGATTCATTACCCTTATCATTGTTTCCTGGTTCATTGTAAAGATCCCAAAGCAATACTCGTTCATCATCCCCAAAAGTATTGAGTATGTCTTTAACGTATGCTTCTAATTCTTTTGAATCGGCCATCTCTACAGATTCAGGATAACCGGGATCCTGTACCCATCCGGAATTATGTGTTCCGGGTTCAGGCTCAGGCTGCTTTCCTATTTTAGGATTGGCATCCCAAACATCATCAAATATCACAAACATGGTTTTAATACCGTGGGAGTCTGCAATTTCTAGATATTCTTCCATTCTGGATTTAAAGCCTTCTTTATCGGCTTTATAGGCAAGGCTATGTAGATAAACGCGCATTACATTCATCCCGATATTTTCTGCATACCCAAGTTCTCTGTCAATAGTTTCAGAATCAAAGCTTTCTTCCTGCCATATTTCTAATTGATTAATTGCGGTACTGGGGTTAAAATTTGCTCCCGATAGCCAATCTTGCTGACTATACCACTCCTGAGCCTTTTCTCGGCTCCATCTTTCCTGTGCATTTAAACTGCCTAAGGCAATCACGACTAATAGTGTTGTAAGAATATTTTTCATATTAATATTAATTAGGTTTTTATTAATCTGTCTTAGAATAAATACCGGTATTTCCTTTTTCCAGTATTTTATCTAATTTTTCTACAATTCCCGGTTTATCTTCTGCTATGTTTTTGTTTTCATTAGGGTCTTTTTTATGGTCATACAATTCAATAAGCGGTTCTTCATCTCTAAAATATTTTGTGTATCGGTATCGCGGAACCCTAACTGTAATTCCATCATTAAAATAGCTATAGGATTTCTCCTCCCAATCTTTATCTCTTTTCTGGGCATCAAGAAGTCCCACCATGCTTTTACCCTGGGTTTTGTAGGGCATTTCCGTACCACATAACTCCATAAGGGTGGGATAGATATCTATTGAACTAACTATTTCCTCTATCTTTTGATCTTGCTCATGTATAGAAGGGGCTTTTATTATTAGGGGACTTCTTAGTGCTTTTTCAAATAAAGTATGTTTTCCCCAAACTCTATGGTCTCCCAGCTGCCAACCATGATCTCCCCATAGAACTACAATAGTATTTTCATCTAATCCTTTATCTTCTAACTCATCAAGTAATTTCCCTATTTGAGCATCGATATAGCTCACTGCAGCATAATAAGCATGCTTTATTTTTTTTGCATATTCTTTAGAAGCCGGTTGTTCTAAGTTGGGTTTTTCCTCTCCCAATAAATAGCGGTTAAACTCTGAATTATCATATAAGCTTGCTTTGCTTATATTTTCAGGAATATCGCGTGAAGATGTTATTGGCATTTTAGATTCATCATATAAATCCCAGTATTTTACAGGAGCCGTAAAAGGTAAATGAGGTTTAAAAAACCCTACAGCCATAAAAAAAGGGTTTCTCTGTTGAGATAGGGAATCTAATTCTTCCAGAGCTAAATTTGCGGAAAGACCATCTGGGTATCCATCATCATCAACTTCTCCTTTTTCATAAGGTTTTACTTTTCGCTCTTTTGTTATCCTGCTACTACCATCTGCATAAGCAAAAAAAGCATCCCAACCATCTTTCCATTTTCCGGCATCAAAAATATTTTTATCCCAACTATGCGGAAGTTCCGGTTTAACATCTTCTGAATAATCTTCACTATAACCATACAAGCCATCTATATAATGACTTATTTTCCCTATTCCTACGGTATAATAGCCATTTCTTCTCAATTGGTGAATAAAGGTTTCCGGTTTTTCCGTTTCCGGTTTTTCTGAAATATAGTTCCTTATAGCTTCATTGCTCAATTGATCTTGCGATTGCGGCAAAGTCCCCGTTAAAATAGAATATCGTGATGCACCACAGGTAGGAGCCTGCACGTAATGCTTCATAAATACGCTCCCCTCAGATGCTAATTTATCAATGTTAGGGGTTTGAATTATCTCGTTACCATAGGCTCCTAACTCCGGTCGTAAATCATCAACAAAAATAAAAAGCACATTGGGCTTTTCTTTAGTTTGAGCTAAAACCGAAGTGATATTTAGCAAACATAAAATTGGAATGATTTTGAAATATTTCATTGGCTCGTATCTTAATGATTTTGGCACTATCCGATAAAAATTAAAACTTAGATAAATAACGCCCCTTTAGAATAGAAAATGTTGCCTGAAGTATGTAAAGTTTTTCAAACAACATTTCTATCCTAAATGGCTAATTAAAAAGCAAACTAACAAACATAATTTTATTTTATAAGCTGTATCATGTTGAACTAATTGTCTATCAATGCAGCAGCACACCAAAGATACGGCGCCTGTCCGTGCAGGTCTCCCGGATTACGGGGGCGGTTGTAATAATGCTGCTTGTCGTTCTTTTTTCCGGTTCCGATACAAACCTCGGTAACATTATCACGTTCGTCAATATAAGGAACCATGGCAAGCCAGGCCTTACGTGCTGCCGGAGCATAATCTTTGTCATCTAACCAACCTTCCTGTACCCCAACGATAAAGGCATAGGTGAACATCGCTGTTCCTGAGGTTTCTGCCCAAAATTCGGGTTCATCAATTAATTGATTCCACATACCACTAGGTTGTTGATAGTTTTTAAGACTCTCCATCATCTTCAGGTATCCTTCCATAATACGCGAACGATCTTTGTGATCTTCGGGCATTATACCCAACAAATCGGACATGCCAACTGCCATCCAGCCGTCACCGCGTGCCCAATAATAAGGTACGTCAGGGGCGTGGTAAAACAAGCCGTTGGGACGTTGTAGCTCATCCAGATACATCACCATTTCCCTGGCTGCTCTATCAAGGTATTTCTTGTCACCCGTCACTTTGTATGCTTCGCTCTGGACCACGGTGATCATATACATATCATCAATCCATAGCCGTGTCTGCCAAGAAAATCCTTTTTCTGCCCAGGCCTTTTCTTCTGCTTTTGCGTTGTCGGGCAATTCCCATTGCGTATCAGCATAGGCTAATCCCATTTCCTTATAACGTTCATCTTTAGTTATTTGATAAAGCTTCAGTGCCAGGCTTCCAAACATATTGTAATCCACATGGTTTTTGGGGGGCAACAGCGATTTTTCATGCTCAAAAAAAGGCTCAAATTTATCCTGTAGGAGTTTGATAAGCTTACGGTCATTGGTTTTTATTGCATAGTCAAGCGCACCATTCCAGGCACATACGCTTGCATAGTGCATCCATCTCCCTGCGTAAAGTTCATGCCTGCTGTCTACAAAATGATAGGCCAAACGCTTACCTACTTCTTTTGGTGTTGATCCCTTTGGAAAGTTTGTCAATGAATTCTGCTGAGCAATTAAAAACTGAAAAGAACATATCGCTAATACTAATAATAATGTGTTTTTAAACATAAGATTTATTTTCTTGTTAATAAATTTAGAATACCATATCCAAGCCTATCGAAATAACGGCAAAGAATTTTTGAGTAAACAATTAATAAATATTCCTGTTTTCTTAATTATTCGATTTTTTATCATTTTTTTAAATTCTTTTGAGGTATACGTACTAAAGAATCATTTTGAGCCCAATCCGGTTTTGGAAACTTTCTCATAAAAGAATACCGAACATAAGTTTCATAAACATCTCCATTCCCGGTAACCCTTGGATCATCGGTTTCCATAAGGTAGCCCCCTAAAGCCTTCCTTTGCTCCAAGAGTTCTTTTTCAAAATTTTGATCCTCAGCCAGATTATTCAGGCAATAAGGATCTTTTTTTATATTATAAAGTTCTTCCGAAGGTCTTTTTCCTACCGCTAATTCAAAGAAAGGTCGGATCTCTGAATCATCACGATGCTCTAACAAAAAATCAAAAGTTGCTGATGCATCAATATCATGATAGCCACCATGCTTAGGTCCCAATGTTCCGTCAGATTCATACTTTTGTGGCGCACCGGCAGGCCATCTTTCCGATTTAAAATTCCGGATATACAAAAAATCTTCTGTCCGAATGGCACGCTGTGGATAAGTCAAATTATTCCACCGGGAGCTGGAATGTCTTTCTCTTGCTGAAAAAGCAGCCGCTCTAATTGGATCTGATTCTGCGTTATCATTATCATTATCCAAAAGCAAGTTCATTAGACTTTTCCCTTCCATCGGGTATTTCTCTGAAATATCTGCAAAACCTGCACCTGTAGCAGCTTCCAAAAAGGTAGGCGCAATATCTATAAGGCTAATAAGGTCATCTACTTTCCTTCCTCCTCCTATTTTATCACCCCACATTATGGCTAAGGGTACATGGATTCCATATTCGTATGTATTGGATTTAGCTCTGGGAAAAGCCATGCCATTATCGGAAGTAACCACGATTATCGTATTCTCCAGTTCACCTACTTCTTCCAGCTTCTCCAATATTTTTGCCAGGTGTTTATCAAACCATTCTATTTCCAGGGCATAATTCAGTAGGTCCTCCCTGATCTCGGGAACATCTGGCAGAAAGGAAAGAACGGTTACTTCTTCAATATCTTTACCAGCTTTTAATCCAGATCCTTTTTCAAATCCCCTATGCGGTTCGTGCGCCCCAAACCAAAAGTAGAACGGTTCATCTTCTTCTTTTTCAGCTAAGAAATCATTAAAATTTTCTGCATAATCGTTGGTACTTATTCCTTTCGTGAGAGGATCAGTTTTTCTATCATTATAAGGTTTTCCAGCAGGGTTTCGTTTTCTTCCACTAATTTTCCAATTGCCCGGCCCCCATCCTTTTCCGGTATATCCGACTTTATATCCTATCTCTTCAAGAATATCAGGGAAAACGGTATAATCCAGAGGAAATTCACTTGCATGAGTTCCGGCATCTTCTATCTGCCAATCGTTCATGCCTGTCAGGATTGCCGCCCTGCTCGGACTGCATCCGGGAGAAGCGGCAATGGCATTATTGAAAAGAACTCCTGCGCTAGCCACCTTGTCAAAAGCAGGTGTTTTTACCCATTTTTCTCCATAAATAGAAGCGTGTGGATAGGACTGATCATCAGAAATAACAAATAAAATATTTGGCCTTTGCCCTTCCTCTAAGTTATCCTCAGCTTTTGAATTACTATCAGTATTATTATTACAAGAAATGCATAATGGCATAACCAGAAGAAAAGCAACGATAGCTTTACTTTTTGCTATTTCCATTAATAAACTCTTATCATTTGATTTTTTAATTCTCATCATTTAAAATTTCATGTATTTAATCAGCACGTCAAAGTACCAATTGTTAAATTAACCAGGTTATAAAAAATCTATAGTAAAGGATCCACTTTGCTGCTCGTAACACTCAATAATCAGGATTTTGCTCAAGTTCTGCACCTGTATTATTTTCAATTTCACTTGCTGGTATGGGCCATAATTCATGAAAAGGCTGAATATCTAATCCAAAGTTACTTGACATGGGATTTCCTTCATTTAAACGACTCACCCGCTCATATAACAAACCTAGACGTTGTAGAGTCAACCTACGTTTTTCCTCTACCCCTAATTCACGTGCACGTTCGTCCAATATATAATTTATATCAACCTCACTTGGCAATACAGGAGTTGCCTGGGCTCTATTCCTCACCATATTAATGTCTTCCACAGCAGCGCTTAGATCAGCAGCACCCAGATAAGCTTCAGCTCTTAGTAAATAGGTCTCAGCCAGTCTTATAAAATATTGATCAGTATAAGTGCTACCTGCAGCTGCGGAATTCAAATTTTTTAATTCTGGATTAACAAAAAGTTCTGGCGGATGGTTTCCTGGAGTAGTAACTTTTGATGGATAGGGATAGAAATATCGAATGGTATCTATTGCTTTTTGACGAAATAAATCTCTGTGATCGGATAACTTTTGACCGTACCACACTGATTCAGGGTTATTAAATTCTACATCACGAATGAAATTGAAACGGGAATTACGCATATCATCTTCCTCGGAATCACCCTTCCATATATCATAAATATAGTAATTGGTTCCTCTAAACCTACCAATACCCCTTCCCCCAGTATTATCGGAAACTCCTAAAGATAAAAATGGATTAACACCATTTGGATCCTGATAGGGGAAACTCCAGGGTCGTGGGGAAACATCTCTTTCTAACTGAGCACTGCTACCATCCCTACTACTGGAAGACAATCTTCCTCCAGGGATATCCACTTCCTGCTGCCATACCCAAATTCCTTCCGTATTCCCAGATGATCTATTTTGATTGTCTCGCCTAAATAAGTCCCAGTAAACATCCCCCGGCTCACTACTTCTAGAGCCAAATCGTTCTGTCATTAATTGTGTATTGGGGTCATTAATAACTATAGAGGCCGCACTAATTGCATCTTGCCAACGTCCCATAGTGACATACACTTCAGCTAGCAAATGATATGCTGCTAAATTTGAAACCTTACCATCCATTACTTCGGAAATTCCTGGAAGATTCTCAGCTGCAAAACTTAAATCACTAGCGGCTTGAGCATAGACATCATCTCTAGATGCTCTAGTATAATCTACTTTAGGAGAGGTTACTTCTTCTAATTCAATTGGAACACCTCCATATAAATAAGCCAGATTCCTATAAGCTAGCCCCCTAAATATTAATGCGTTGGCCTTAATAAAGGTTTGTTGATCTTCCGCTATTTCAGAATTTTCTAAATTTTCTAAAATAATATTTGAAGAAGAAATTATTTTATAATAATTATCCCAGTGATAACTAATCTGTCCATTCTGCGGTGTCAAATAAGCTGGATAACTTCCAAAACGTTGATTAAGTTGATTAGCTCCATTATAACCCAGATCGGTGCCATAGATATAATCTAATGGTCTGTATTCTCCCCCGGATAAGATATCTTGGGTCCTATTATACAAGGCATAGACCGCAGAATTAAAGTCATCTATTGTACTAAAAGAATTTTCTGGAGAAGAGAAATCAATAGGTTCTTCTTCAAGTATTTCGTCCTCATTACAACTATAAAAAGTCAATGCAATAGTTAAAATAACTAAAAGTGTATTAATTTTTTTAAATATATATTTCATAATTTTTTTATTTAAATGTCTTATTCACGTTGAAAGATTAGTTGTTTTCATTTAAAGACTAATATTCACCCCCATAGATAATCCTTTTAGAAGAGGTCTTGCACCCACCTGTATTCCCGCTCCGGTTTCAGGGTCCCAACCATTCCAATCTGTAATGGTTAATAGGTTTTTCCCACTGAAAAAGACTTTCATATTTCTAACACCATTACTTCTTAAAAACTCAAAGTCAAAATTATAAGCCAAAGAAACATCCTGGAGCCTAATAAAACTTCTGCTGTCATAGTGGGTGAAATCTGTTGCAGGCGCCTGATCCAAACGACGATATTTAGCACCAGGATTGGAAGGCGTCCAATAATCTAAGCCTTCATACATGTTTCGGCGTCTTCCGTTATCGCCTCCCCCAACATTAATATTATTTCCATCCAGATATCCATTTTCGCCACCTTGAATGGAATTGATGAAAACACGTAATGATAAGTTTTTATAACCTATTTCGTTAAAAATGCTAAATCTATAAGATGGCTCCCTTCTTCCAAGAATAACTCTGTCATCTGGCGTAATTCTACCATCCTCATTTTGATCCTTAATTCTATGAGTACCAACTAAAAATCCATCAGGGACCTCATCACCCATCTGTATTATCCCTTCAGATTCATATCCAAAAATAGTATTTATAGATTCTCCAATAAATAAGCCACTATTTACCAAATCCTCTTCTTGTCCATCACCATCAGAATCGAGGTCAACAAGAGAAACTATATTATTACGATTAAGGGAAAAATTAAAATTCACATTCCATTTCCAATCATTATTTCTTATAACCTTACCTTCTAAATTAATTTCAAGTCCATGATTTTTTACTTCTCCTACATTTGTGGTTATATTATTAAAACCCGTTATCTGCGGAATAGACACATCAAAAATAAGGTCTGAAGTATGCGAAAGGTAATAATCTATACTCCCATTTAAACGATAGTTAAATAAAGAAAAATCAGCAC
The DNA here is from genome assembly GCA_017795085.1 of Salegentibacter sp. Classification (GTDB taxonomy): domain Bacteria; phylum Bacteroidota; class Bacteroidia; order Flavobacteriales; family Flavobacteriaceae; genus Salegentibacter. The sequence continues at coordinate 4,204,383 of CP051246.1, read as the reverse complement.
CAAAATTATATCCTTTTGTTTTCTCCCAACCCAAATTAGGATTGGACAAATTCTGAACTTCCTGTCCAAATTCTGTATTTCCTCCATCATCAAATACAATTGCAGGAAAAGTATTTATCCTGGCCAAAGAAGAATACCTATTTACGAGGTTCCCGCTCACACCATAAGAACCCCTAAATTTGAGATTATCGATCCATTCAGACTTAAAAAAGTTCTCACGGCTTATATTCCAACCTAAAGCTAATGATGGAAACATTGCTATTTTATTATTTTTAGCAAACCCTGAAAAACCATCTCTTCTCAGAGTAGCTGTAAGTAGATATTTTTCATCATAAGTATAGTTTATCCGTCCCATTTGGTATAAATAATCCTCTTTATAACCACTTGAAAATATTTCCTGAACACCCGCTTGGTTTAAGTCATTGTATCCCAATCGAAGGTTTGAAAAATTAGAACCTTCCGCTTTAGATCCTTCAAAACTTACTCCCCTTCTTCCATATAAAAAAGTTAAGTTCACATTATGCTTTTCTGCAAACTTTCGTTTATAGGTGAAAATATTGTCTAGTGTCCAATCATATTTACTAGTGTTTCTTTTAAATGCAGACCCGGCACGCGCATTGGCATATTCATTACTCTGAAAATATTTGTTCCAATAGTATGAATTACCATAATTAATCCTATAACTTAAACCAGGTATAAACCCAAGGTCAATATCAGCGAAAAAATTTCCTATGAGTGTATTTCTATGTTCAAGGTCGTCAGCAAGTTCAGTGACAAATGGATTCAAAATTTGGGTCCCATTGGGATTAAGAATCAATTCCCCCTCTTCATCGCGGGGTTCAACCAGTGGAGTCATAAACCTTATTGCGTTTAGATTTGGTGAGTTTCCAGAAAGATCAGAAAAAACGGCAGAACTTCTAGCACCTACTCTGAGCCAATTGGTAACTTCGGTTTCAATATTTAAACGGACTGATTTTCTACTGAACTTATCATTTATGATAAACCCCTGTTGCTCAGTTAAGTTACCTGATAGCAAATAAGAAGTTTCTCCTGTATTCCCCTGAATGCTTAAATCATGTTCTGAAATATAACCTGGATTTGTAGCATTATCCCACCAATCATAATTTGTTCCATTTTCAAAACCTCGTCTAAGTTCAGGATCGTTCACAATATCCATATAACTTATGTCAGATTTTAAATCCGTATAGTCCGGAGCCTCATAAGCCTGTTCAAAATCGTAGTCATAGGACTTTTCTATAAAGCCGTCTCGATCTAATAATTGAAGTTCGTTAGAAGGATTCTGTGTGGTATATGAACTTGAGTAAGATATAACAGGTTTTGAATTGTTATCTCGAGCTCCTTTCTTTGATTCCACAAGTATTACTCCATTTGCAGACTGAGCCCCATAAATAGCTTTACTACTGGGATCTTTTAAAACCGTTATGGATTCAATATCATTAGGATTTAAATCTGCGATATTTCCCGAATAAGGTATACCATCTAATACAATAAAAACATCTCGATTACCATTAATTGATGTTCTTCCTCTTACAGATATTTCAGGATCTCTACCTGCAGAAGTATTTACACCTACATTTAGCCCAGTAACACTTCCTTGTAAGGTTTGCGCGATACTTGGATTTGGAAATTCACTAAAAGATTCAACGTCCGCAGAAGCAACAGATCCAGTTAAATCACGTTTCCTTTCCGTTCCATACCCAACCACAACAACCTCATCCAGGGCTGCATTATCCTCTACAAGAGTCACCTCTATTTCGGATTCACCATCCAACTCAATTTCCTGAGTAGCAAACCCTAAAAAAGAAACAACAAGAACAGCATCTTCAGATTCAACCTCTAATATGAAGTTGCCATCAAAATCTGTTTGAGTACCATTTTGGGTTCCTTTTTCCATAACATTTGCACCAGGCAAGGGCATACCACTTTTATCTATAATAGTTCCCGAGACTTCAAAGTTCTGAGGAGAATCACTATTATTTTTTACCGCTGCATTTAAATTCGCACCAGTAAAGAAAAAGAACAAAAAGACGCAACTAAACATCAAGTTACGTAGTACTGAGTCATTTTTTAAATTTTTCAACATACTTTAAATTATAGTTATTATTATATTTTTCTTAATATGCACGTACACATTAAGAATTTAAAAGGTTTTTTGCTGTATTCAGCGTATGGGACAAAACAAGAGTATCACAATGAATATTAAATTAAAAGGTAAAATAGTTCTCATAGAATTTCATTTAGTTAGTTTTACCCCATTTGAAACAATTTGAAAACAACTACATAATTCAATAACAAGTTTCTAGTGCAAAGCATAATTTAACAGAACCCTTATTTATCAATTATGCTTTTTCCTTCATTAAAAATTATCAAAAATTTAATATCAAAGCGCATTTATTACGAATTACGCTTTTTCAAAGAAGGTTAATTTAATATTAAAAATTGCAAGATTTATGTTTCAATATTTCGACATTTCTGGTCTTTTTTAATCTAAATTTAACACCGAACCTATTTTTGATCAATTTTGTATAATTTTGAAACATACTGCTTAACATATTTTGAGTAATTTGACTTCATTTGTATAACTATGAAGACTTACCGAATATTCTTAATTCTTATACTTTCATTTTCTATATCTGAAGCACAAAATCATTCTTTTAAACAATTAAAAGTTGAAGATGGCTTATCGCATAATTCGGTGATAAGTATGTTGCAAGACAATAATGGGTTTCTTTGGTTTGGGACAAAAGATGGATTAAACCGTTATGATGGGTATAATTTTAAAGTATTCCGGAATGAACCTGATAACGATAATAGTCTGGGCAGTAATTTTATTCGATGCCTATACCAATTTGACGGTCATATTTGGGTGGGTACAGATACAGGATTATTTCAATATAATAACAGAACAGAATCTTTTAAATTAATAAAAAGTACTAAAGATCAGCCAATACTAGATATTGAAGGTGACTCACAAGGTAATTTATGGTTTATCGCTTCAAAAAACCTTCATAAGTATAATCTTAAAAATAATGAAGAGGAAATTTACGATCAGTTTTATACTTCTTTTGTAACCAGTAATAATAATGGAGAAGTATATGTATCTTCTTCAGATGTATTTTATAAATATATTCCACAAAATAATTCCTTTAAAAGAATTGCATTTGCAGAAAATGCTTCTCCTGAGCATGAAATTATAATTACAACCATTAAAGCCCAGGGAAAAGATTCTGTTTTTATAGGTACAAAAAATAAAGGAGCTCTTTTATACAACAAAAACACCAATAAGCTGAGTTCCCTTTTAAAAGAAAAAGAAAATCCACTTTTTGTAAGGGAATTCCTAAAAAAAAATGATAAAGAACTTTGGATAGCGAGTGAATCAGGAATTTTCATTTATAATTTACAAACAGGAACCTATCAGAACTATAAAAAAAATTATAATAATCCCTACTCCTTATCTGATAATGCAATATATTCCCTGGTTCTGGACAAAGAAGATGGCGTATGGATTGGCACTTATTTTGGCGGAGTAAATTATTATCCTAAACAATATACCCCGATAGATCGGTACTTTCCCAGGGTAGGAGAAAATTCAATTAGTGGTAATGCCATAAGGGAAATAATAAAAGACAGCTTTGGAAATTTATGGATTGGGACCGAAGATGCGGGACTAAATAAATTAGATCTTAAAACAGGGGGTTTTGAAAATTACTTTTCCGTAAGGAATAATGGAAACCTTTCTCATTATAATATTCATGGCCTTTTGGCACGCAACGATGAACTATGGATAGGCACATTTGAACATGGCCTGGACATTATGGATATTAACACCGGTAAAATTAAAGATCATTTTAGTACTGCAAAAGAGGAGGGTGGTCTTAGAAGCGATTTTATCCTATATATTTATAAAACTAAAGACAAAGAAATTTATGTACTAACCTCCTCAGGTATTCATAAGTATAAACCTGAAACCAATTCGTTTGAAGTAGTAGAAGGCTTTCCGGAAAATTATCATTACACCACTTTTATCGAAGATCACCAGGGAGTTTTATGGGCAGGAACTTACTGGGATGGCCTATTTTATTATAACCCGAAGACAAAAGATAAAGGATTTTATCGTTTTGACAGGAAAAATAAATCCAGTTTAAGTTCTAATGTAATAAATGGCCTATTTGAAGACTCGAACAACAAATTATGGGTTACCACCGAAAACGGATTAAATTTATATAATCCGGAAAAAAAGAATTTTAATCGTTTTACAACCAATGATGGTCTCCCAAGCAATGTAACGTATTCAATTTTAGAAGATTCCGATTCCAACCTTTGGATTAGTACTTCAAATGGGTTAGTAGAGTTTAATACGGTAAATAAGGAAATAAAAGTCTTTACAAAATCTAATGGTTTATTAAGCGATCAGTTTAATTATAACTCTGCTTTCAAGAACGAGAACGGGAAGATGTATTTTGGAAGTGTCAACGGACTAATTAGTTTCAATCCTGATAAATTTATACAGAATACATATCACCCGCCCATATATATCACCAATATTCAAATAGATAATAAAGATGTTTCGGTTAAAAAAGAAAATTCTCCCTTAGATACTTCAATTACTTTTTCCGAGCGTATTAAACTCGACAACACACAATCTACCTTTACGCTAGAATTTGCTTCCTTAAGCTATACAGCGCCTGGAATGACCAAGTATTGGTACAAACTTGAAGGATTAAATGATAATTGGATTTCTATTGGAAAAAACCATAAAGTAAGTTTTAATGAGCTTCCCCCGGGAAATTACACATTTAAAGTCAAGGCACTGAATAGCCACGGAGTTTTGAGCAATGAAAACAGCAGCCTGGATATTGAAATTCTCCCACCTTTTTTGGCCAGTAATTTTGCATATGTGTTATACACAACCCTCCTTATCCTAATTTTATACTTTCTCTTGCAATACTACCACAGCTATAACCGAAATAAAAATAACCGGAGAATAGAACAGCTTGAAAATGAAAAAGAAAAAGAAATATACCATGCAAAAATCGAATTTTTCACCAATATAGCTCATGAAATAAGAACGCCTTTAACCCTAATCAAAAGTCCGCTTGAAAAATTATTAAAATTAAACTATAAATCGCCAGAGGTGCCTAAAAACTTAGGTATTATGGAGAAAAACACCTCCAGGCTTTTAAATCTGATAAACGAACTTCTTGATTTCAGAAAAACAGAAATGAAACATGTAAAACTGAGTTTCATTAAAGTGAATATCACTCAGTTAATTGAAGAAACTTTGTTTCGTTTCAGTCAATTGGTAAAAGAAAAAAACATCCATTTTAATGTAATAAAGAAACAAGCAGCTATTTACGCCTATGTTGATGAAGAAGCAACCCGCAAAATTCTTAGTAACCTTTTTAGTAATGCTATAAAATATTGTGATAATCAGGTAAAGGTCATTTTAGATCAAAACAATACTCATTTTGAAATTACTATAAAAAACGATGGCGATGCTATTCCGGCGGAACTAAAGCAGCGTATTTTTGAACCCTTTTTCAGGGTTCCGGGAGAATCAAAAAAGTCTGGCACCGGTATCGGACTTTCTCTTGCCCACTCACTTGCCGAGCTTCATAATGGTGAATTATTTATAGAAAATAGCGATACTTCCCTGAATGTTTTTGTACTAAAGATTCCGCTACATCAGGACAATGAATTTAAAGCCTTTAAAAACCCACCAAAAGAAATTCACAAATCAGAGGAAATTCTGAAAAAATTCAATCCAAATGTTCCGTTAATCCTGGTGGTCGAAGATAATAATGAATTGTCTGATTTTATCTATAACGAACTATCTGAAAATTATAACGTGCTTATTGCTGAAAACGGCCAGGAAGCCTGGAAGATTGTTTGCAATTACGAGGTAGACATAGTGATAAGCGATATTATGATGCCCTTTAAAAGCGGAATTGAGCTCTGCAAGGAAATTAAAGAAGATATTACAAAAAGTCATATCCCGGTAATCCTCTTAACCGCAAAAAGTGCCCTAAACGCAAAAATTGAAGGGCTTGAATCTGGAGCGGATGCTTATATTTCCAAACCTTTCTCTATGGATCATTTGCGGGTACAAGTTTCTAACCTTTTGGAAAACCGAAGGTCTATTATGGATCATTATAGCAGTTCTCCGCTGGCACACCTAAAATCACTTTCTCTGGCAAAAAATGAAAAAACCTTTATTACCCAACTCGATAAAAAAATAGACGAGAACCTGAAAAACCCAAACCTTAATGTAGAAAAACTATCAGATATTATGAATATGAGTCGTTCTACACTCTATCGTAAAATAAAAGAAATTTCTAATTTATCGCCTAATGAATTAATTAATGCAACCCGTTTAAAGAAAGCAGCATATTTACTTAAAACCTCCAATTCCAAAATCTACGAAATTTCTGAAAGTGTAGGCTTTAAGTCTCAAAGTAGTTTTGGCAGAAGCTTTCAAAAACAATTTAACATGACCCCTTCTGAATTTATTGAAAAGGAAAAAAATATATAGTTTAAGGCTAAATAGGCACTTTCCTAGGTAAAAATAAACACCTGTAAATTAAGAAAATAACGCATCTAGAAAACATAGTCACTTCTGAAAAAAGCCTAAAAAAATTATCTTATATGAAATAAGAATTAAGGCATTTCACTTTTCCATTCTAATAGACTTTCTGCCATCTCCTTCACCCTTTCAGGATGGTTTTCGGCTAAATTAGTGGTTTCCGCCTGGTCTTTTTCGAGATTATATAACTCTACATCACCCCCATCATCATTTAGAAGCAATTTCCATTTTCCATCAAGCATTGCAAGTCTGGGGCTTACATAGCGGGGATTTCCCGGTGTTATATCGTGTTGCCCTCCATATTCCCAATATAACGGTTTATCACGATCCAGTCTTTCACCTTTTAGGGCTTTACTCATATCCTGCCCATCAAATTCTATATTAGGCGGCTCAATTCCCGTTAGGTTTACCAGGGTAGGGAAAAGATCTGTTGCATGTAGCACTGTGGTTTGATTTATTCTTCCTGCAGGAATTTTGCCAGGCCAGCGAACAATAAAAGGTTCTCTTATCCCACCTTCATATAGACTCCATTTTCGTCCTCGAAAAGGACCCGCACTCCCTGGCGGCTGAAAGTTTTCATCATAATAGAATTTCCAGTCTGTGGGTCCGTTGTCACTTGTAAACACAATCATTGTTTCATCTGCCAGTCCCATTTTATCAAGCTCATCCAAAAGTCTTCCTATCTCACGATCAAGTTGATACAATACGGCTAAAAATTCTTGTTCGTAATGATTATTCGAAAATTCTTTGAACAGCGCCCGGTGTTCACTTTTCGCCTTAAAAGGATCATGTACATCGCCCGGCCATAAGTGGACATAGAACGGGCTATTTTTTTGTTTTTTTATGAAATCTATTGTACGGTCAATAAGGATGGGGGTTATTTCATGTTTTTCAACCCACGTGATTTTACCTTGTCCTAATTCGGCACTTTGCTCAGAAAGACCTTCACCTTTAATTAATAACCGATCTCCCAATCCTTCGAAAGAAACCAGGGATTCATCAAAACCATAGGCCTGGGGCCTTGGGGCATCTCCCACATCCCGGCCGCCACCCATATGCCATTTGCCAAAATGAGCTGTAGCATAGCCATTCTTTTGCATCGTTCTGGCCATTGAAGGAGCATCTGTATCAAGGTAATTGACCATTCCCCGTTTTTTATTTTGTTCACTCCCTGCAATAAATGATGTTATCCGATGCCTGGAAGGATACTGTCCGGTGGTTACGGCAACACGGGATGGAGAACAAATGGGGGAACCTACATAAAAATTATTGAATTTAATCCCCTCATCTACAAGCCTGTCAATATTAGGAGTATTAAGCTTCCGGTTTCCATAGGAACTGAGGTCGCCATAGCCCATATCATCAATAAAAATGAAGATAATATTGGGTTTTTGTTGCTCCTGAGAAAACCCATTGAAGCCAGAAAGGGCTACAAAAAAAAGTGTAAGTAGCTTATAAATCATTTTAACTGAATTTAATTATGAAATTGAACTATTTTCGAAGTTCTATTTTATAATAATTATCCTTGAATATAACTTTCTGTTTTTTAGTTGCTTTTTTAAATAATGAAAACACCCTTCTAGTCTAAATTTATTTTACCAAAGCAAATTTATTGTTCCGGATAATCCTCAATTTTCCATTCTTTTGGTGCCTTAAAGCCTTTTTTACCTTCCTGATAAGAAGGAACTTTCTGTTTAGGTTTAATAGCATCATAATTATCTACGATTTCCTTTAATTCTTTGAAAATTGCCGGATGTTCCTCTTTTATATCGGTAGTTTCCCCGGGGTCTTCCTCCATATTGAACAGCATATTTTCTTTAACTTTCATCCAAGAATTTCGGCTATTCTTTTTTACTAATTTCCAGTTATTATTGACAATTGCACCATAGCCCAGGTAAAAATTCCGTTCTACACTTTGTCTTTCGCCTTTTAAAACCGGGAGCATATTCACGCCATCTAAAGTTTTTTTAGATTTGGTTTTTACCCCGGCTATTTCCTTTAATGTAGGCAATACATCAATATACCCCATTACCTGGTTTACTTCCTTTCCTCCTTCAAAACCATCGGGCCATTTTACCAGGGCGGGAACCCGTACCCCTCCTTCCCATTCATGAAATTTATGGCCCCGAAGTCCAGCGGTCGTTCCTCCTTCATTTGGAGCTGGCCCGTTATCGCTTAAAAACAGGACCAGGGTATTATCTTCGATCTTCAGGTTTTTGAGAGTATTCATAATTTCTCCAATGCCTTTATCCATACTGCTTACCATCGCTGAATAGGTCTGTCTACGAGTATTTCCACGCCCCATTTCTCCATATCCGTTCTCATTGCTAAAAAGGGGCTTATCCTCTTCAAAACCATACTCGAGCAAATCTTCCTTTTTTGCCTGCAAAGGACTATGAGGGGCATTATAGGTTACATATAAAAAAAATGGAGAATCTCCCGAATAATCCTGAATAGATTCAACAGCTTCTTCAGTAATTAAATCTGTAGCATAACCTTCATCATAAGAAGTTTCAAAATCACTATGCCAATCCAATTCTCCTTCCCGTTTATGGGTAAAATAATCTATAGCCCCGTTATAATGTCCGTAAAAATGAGTGAATCCGCGGTTTAAAGGATGATAAGCTTTACGGGAATGCCCTAAATGCCATTTTCCTAGGGCAGCCCGGTTTTTATAGCCTGCCTCGGCTAATATTTCTGGCAAAAAAACTTCTGTAGTATCTACCCCAAAATCCCGCCACGGCGGAATAACAGTTTCCCTAAGTCCAAAACGATTAGGATACCGCCCTGTTAAGAGTCCTGCCCTGGTAGGCGAACAAACCGGCGTCACATAAAATCTATTTAGAATAACGCCCTCTTTAGAAAGCTTATCTATGTTTGGAGTTTTAATTTCATTCCCGTGATACCCTACGTCACCATTTCCGAGATCATCGGCCATAATCACAATAATATTAGGCCTGGATTTTATTTCTTCACTGTCTTTTTCCTTCTCATTTGACCCGGAGCCACAATAAAAGAATAGGATCATTATCAAATTTAATAGGCTTATCCTCCAAATATACTTAAACCTACTCTTTACTTTTAATTGTTGTATTTCCAATATTTTAATTTAAAAGGTTCCTGTAATAAAAGACCTATCGCTATGAGAATATTTTAAGAACCATATAAAAATATTCTCTATCATACTTCCTATTAAAAGTTATTCCAAGGGCTCTAACTGTACATTATCAATCCATACTTTGCTTTGGATGTCCCGGAATTCAAAAACAAGTCGGCACCTCCCTGAAGAAGGTAAATCAGGGGTCTTAAAATTATAGGAATTGATATCCTTATCCAATGTTATCACTTCTGAATAATATTCGGTTTTATCTGGAACCGATTCAAACCTTATCTTCAGAGTGGTTTCGGTATCCGCCTTGGCTTTGTATGATATTTTAAACCTTTCGTCTTTATTAGCATGAAAAGGCCAGAACATCCTACCCTCCCCATTTATTTTGGCTGAATTAGTTCCTGATATTACACCTGAAGAATCAATTTCAAATGGAGCTTCAGGGAAATTCTCACCAAATTCCCATCCTGCAAACTCATTATCAAATTCTCCGTTGATTACCCTTGAGTATGCTCTGGTCCTTTGCCCATAATCCCGCGTATCATAAACCACATTTACCTTATCGGCCCATTCCTGCCATTCTTTAAACATCTGGTTTAAGCGTTCAGGTTCTTTTTCTGCGAGATTATTAAGTTCAACAGGATCTGCTTCCATATTATAAAGCTCCAGATTAGCAGGATTAAATTCTGTATTTTCTTCCGTTTTTGCCACCAATTTCCATTGGCCATCCCGCATTCCAATATTCGATTCATGTTCCCAGAATATAGGTTCCCTATTCGTTTTCTTTCCGGAAAAATGGGGGAGTAAGCTTTTTCCTTCCAATGGCGTAATAGCATTCCCTTTGTATTCTTTAGGGTATTTAGCACCTGATACATCTATAACAGTGGCCATAATATCCATAATATGGCCCGGTTCCCTTACATATCCCCCATTCAATTCCTTATTCACCCCATCAGGCCAATGGACTATAAGTGGAGTGGCTATGCCTCCTTCATGGGTCCAATGCTTATATTCTTTATAAGGCGTACTTCCTCCATTGGCCCAATGAATACGATAGCTCTCCCAGGTATCTGCTTCCCCAGTAACCTCCTTGTTCGGCCCGCCACTAATATATTCTGCACAGGCACCATTGTCCGATAAAAACATTATCAATGTATTATCAAACTCATCCAATTCTTTTAACTTATTGACAATCCTTCCAATACCCTGATCCATCGCATCGATTTGCGCTGCATAAATGGCCATTCGTTTTGTGAATTCTTTTTGTTTCTCCTTAGACAACTCATCCCAGCCCGGAACTTTTGGATCTCTTGGGGACAGTTCAGCAGAAGCATTAAAAATGCCCAATTCCTTTTGTCTTTCAAGCCTTTGTTCCCTTAACTTATCCCAGCCTATATCATACATTTTTTCATACTTTTCAATATCCTTTTCTAAAGCATGAAGCGGCCAGTGGGGTGCGGTATAAGCCACATACATAAACATTGGGTTCTGTTTTTCCTTTTCTGAAGCAAAATGTTTATCCATAAACATGGTCGTACTATCGCTAATAGCGTGGGTAAGATAAAAGTCTTCTCCGGCTTCCGGGGTCTTATATTTTTCATTATTACTAAAAATATCAGGGGTAAAATAATTGGCCCCACCATCTACAATTCCAAAAAATTTATCAAAACCTCGCTGGGCAGGCCAATTGTCTTTCACTCCTGCCTTAATATTCCTAACACGACTTAGATGCCATTTTCCAGACATATAAGTATTATAACCTGCTAATTTCAGAACCTCTGCTATGGTCACACTTTTATTATTAAGTTCTCCCTGGTATTCAGGGGTGCCCATATCTGCCGTGGTCATCCATCCCATCCCAGCCTGATGCGGGTAGACTCCGGTCATTAAAGAAGCCCGGGTAGGACAGCAACGGGCATTATTATAGAATTGGGTATAACGGATCCCCCCTTCTGCCAAAGCATCCAGATTTGGGGTTTCTACCTCCCCTCCATAAGAGGCAATGTCTGAAAAGCCCATATCATCGGCCATAATTAGTACGATGTTGGGTTTTTTGGGTTCTGATTTAGTCCCTTGCCGATTTTTCTCATTACAAGAAAAGAAAGTTATAACTAAAAGAAATAGTAAACACCCAGGGTTTATTTTCATAAAATTGAAGTATTAAAACTTAATTTACTATTCAAAAATATAAGGCGCAACAGATTTTTTATTCTTGCTACCGTTATTTATATTTTCTTTCGGATTATAAGGCCCTGTTTCTGAATCATTTTGTGATTTTCTCCAAGCTTCCATCTGTTCCCGAAAATCACTTATGGTTTTTTTATAATGTGGGTTGGCAGCCAAATTTTTTGTTTCGCCAGGATCATTAACAATATCATAAAGCTCTTCCTTAGGCCTGTTATGATACCGCCACAACACCGCAGAAGCTGAAAGCTCATTAAAAGATTTTTCCCTCCACGAAGCCCAATATTCCCTACCCCCATCATGATCTATGGCTTTGTCTATATGAGTATGATACTCTTGCTCGGGAGCTAAATTCAGGATATACTTATAGCGCTTTGTTCGAATCATCCGCATTGGCGTACGGTTCATATTAGTATCGCCAGTGTGAGAACCATATACAGCTTCTCTATGTCCGGTTTTTTCTCCCCTTAATAATCCCAAGAAACTCTTACCATCTATAGATTCAGGTGTTTTCCCCCCAGCAATCTCTATTAGGGTTGGTAAAAGATCTGTAAGGGAAACTAAATTATCATTATTCTGATTTTTAGTGATTTTCCCAGGCCAGTTCACCATTAAAGGTACCTGCATCCCATACTCGTATAAATTCCATTTTCCGAAAGCCCACTGAGGACCCTGGTCGGCAGTAAAAATAAAAATGGTATTATCTGCTAATCCATTTTTCTCTATTAATTCACGCATTTCACCCACATTTTTATCCATTTTTGTGATATCGGTATAGTAGCGCGCTCTTGATTTTCTTGTATCTTCGGTATCAATATGCATAGCGGGAATATCCACCTTTTCAGGATCATATTGTGAATCCTCGGGCCAGATTACATGAGGGCTGTGGTCATTGACCACTAAAACAAAAGGGTCCTTATCGTTTGAGGCTTTATCCAGCCATTTATCAACCGGGCCTAACTCCAAATCTGTCCATAATACCCCATCATCCTCATGTCCTGGTTCCCGTACGTTTGTGCCTTCAATAAGATCAAATGGATAAGCTTCCATAGGCCCTATATGTAATTTACCGGCTAAACCTACTTTATATCCTTCAGCCTGAAGATAAGTTGGTAAAGTTTTTACCTCCTTCTTTATTCCCGTATGATTGGCATGTGCACCGTTACGAAAAGGCATAAGGCCCGTATGTATTGAAGCCCGCGAAGGGGCACAGGTAGGGGATGTTGCAAACGCCTGGTTAAACACCATAGATTCCTTTGCCATTTGATCTAAATTAGGGGTTTTAACAACCCGGTTACCATAAGGACCAAGGTCATTCCTTCCCAGATCATCTGCTATGAATATTACCACATTAGGACGACCTCCCTTATTCTGGGCTTCTGCAATGCTAATAAATAATAAAAAGCTAATTATTAAAAATCTATCTATTCTATTCATTCCACTTGTTTTTAATTGGCCCTACATCGGGTTTTATTTTAACAGGTATCCATTTTTGGAAATCTTCTATTACACTTTGATATTTAGATTTACCAGCTAAATTTGTCCATTCATTAGGATCTTTATTTGAATCATAAAGTTCCTCCGAACCGTCATAATATCTGATATACCGCCAATTTCTACTGCGCATCCCTAAGCTTCCATTAATATAGTATGTAATTGAAGGTTCTTCTCTTCTGGATTTTGGATCTTCAATTAAAGGACGCAAGGATTTTCCACTTAATTTTTGAGGAGGTAGCGGTAAATCACAATAATCTATTAAGGTAGGATACATATCCAGTAGGTTTACCGGCTGATCCCTCCTTTCTCCTTTAGGACCATCCGGGATTTTGGCCATTAAAAGTGTATGGGTGGTCTTTTCCCATAAAGCATATTTCGCAAAATGTTCTTTCTCTCCCATATGAAAGCCGTGATCGGCCCATAAAATAACAATAGTATTATCTTTATAATCACTGTTCTCTAAGGCATCGAGAACACGACCTAAATTATAATCCATAAAAGATATAGAAGCCAGATAGGATTGAACGATGGGCTTCCATTTGCCTGCTTTTTTTATCTCCTGAAAATTTACCGGAGCTTTAGCCCAACTTTTTCCTATTTTCGGGATGTCATCCAAATCATTTTCCAGAACTGTTGGCATTTGCAATTCTTCAAGTGGATACATCTCAAAAAAACGGTTGGGAGCGGTCCAGGGATTATGAGGTCTGTATAAGCCCAATGCCATAAAAAATGGAGTATCATAATCAGCCTTTAACCTTTCGATAGTTAAATCCGTATTTACGACATCAGGAAAATCCTTATCTGGACCCTCCCAAGATTCGTAATCAAACAAAGGAGGGCGATTAATACTATTTGGTATATTTGGAGTTTTAGCATTGGGACCATAGCCGCCGTCGTGGCCTTTCATATCGTCCCACATCTCATTCATTCTTTCCTTACCAGGCCTTGAAAAATAATCTCTTCTTCCGGTATGAAACAATTTTCCCGACCACATGGTTCGATAAGCATTTTCTTTAAAATGCTCAGGAATTAGCGTTGCTGCCATGGCTTCCTCTGAATTTTGGAAATGATCAGGATTATCATACAATCCGGTTACTACAGGACTAAGGCCAGTTAAGACAGCTGCCCGGGCAGGATTGCATACCGGTGCCGGAGTATATGCTTTTGAGAAGGTCACTGCTTGTTTGGCAAACCTGTCTAAGTTAGGTGTTTTGATTCCGGGATAGTCTTCCAATAAGGAAACATAATCATTGAGGTCATCTACAGCAATGAACAAAACATTATAGTTTTCCTGAGAATACGAAGAGACCGAAGGCATGACACTAAACAAAATTAGCATTAAGATTCTTTGATGTCTCTTTTGAAAACTGCTCAATATTTTTTTCATAATTCTACTTATTTCAGAGGGAAGGTTTCCAGGGCCACGTCTTATGTCAAAGAAATAAGCAATTTCCCAATCTATTTTAACATTACTTGCTTTTTTGAAATCTACTCTTCTTTTTCCTCCTCATCCTCATCCAACTGTGGCATTTTATCGTACCACTCTGTGACTTTTTTAGTCATACTTTTAACTTTATCAGGAAATTGTTGAGCGATATTATTACTTTCTTCGGGATCTTTTATCAGGTTATAAAGTTCGGGCCTTCCACCATCAAAATCACACAGTAGTTTAAAATCACCATCCCGCATAGCTAGATCGGGTAGTGGCTTATCAAAATCTTTATGGTTTTTCCTATCCGGAGGCCGAGCCCAAAAAATAGGGGTTTGTCTAGATTTAGCTGTTTTACCAAGCAGCGTTGGCAATATATTTTCACCGTCGGTTAGTTCATCTTCAGGGGTATCAACACCGGTGAATTCCCAAATGGAAGGTTTTAAATCAATTGCGGAAAAATAATTCTGATTATTACGTGTTCCTTGAGCATCTTCAGGCATAAACTTAGGCCCCCAGACAATTAAGGAAGAACGGATTCCGCCTTCATATAAATGGCCTTTATATCCCTTAAGGTTGCCAGACCTCCCTGCGCCCTGCTCAGGTCCGTTATCGGAACAAAAAACGATTAATGTATTATCACGAAGTTCCTTATCATTTTTAACATAGTCAAACAATTCACCGAATTGCTTGTCCATGGCTTCAAGCACCGCAAAATACAAGGCTCTTTTTCCATCTTCTTTCGTTAAATCATAATCTTCAAAAGGAGGCCAAAACGGGCTATGCACATCATCAGGCCAAATATTTACATAAAAGGGTTTTTCTTCTTTTTTAGATTGATCCATAAAATCCCTGGCAGCATCAATAAAACCACTGGTAATTTCTGAACGTTGCATCCAGGTATAAGGACCTCCAAGACGTTCCGCCCCCTCCCAAATTCGGCCTACTTTTCCTTTTGCATCCTTGGTGAGCGGTAATAACTTAGGCCCCATACCTTCAAAATTGGTCAGGGATTTATCAAAACCATATTCCGTGATTTCCGGGGCTTCATCTACATTACGCTGGCCTCCCATATGCCATTTTCCAAAATGCCCGGTAGCGTAACCTGCATTGTTCAAATCCTTCGCCAGGGTCGGAGCTGAAGTATCCAACCAATTTACCATTCCTCGTTTTGCATTATGCTTACGATTGTTTAAAAAGGAAGTGATATTCCAACGTTGAGGATATGTTCCTGTAGTAATCGCCACACGGGAAGGGGAACAAATAGGGGCATTTACATAAAACTGGTCAAAACTAATCCCCTCAGAAGCCAACTGATCGATATGTGGCGTTTCAGCATCAGTATTTCCAAAACCTGAAAGATCGGACCAGCCCATATCATCAATAAAGATCATAATGACATTAGGCTTTTTTTTGGATTCAGTGATCTCATCATTAGAACTGGAATTTTCAGTTTTCTCTTTGCATCCAAAGGAAATGATCAATAGGAGGAGTAAAGGCAAAAATCGCTTTGTATGTTTATTTAAATTCATAATAAAATGATTTAATATATTAAAACTTAAATTCTCTTCTTTGCTTCAGGATACTCCTCTAGTATTTCAGTCATTTCTGAAACTATATTTGGTTTCTCCCCGGCAATGTTTTTAGTCTCTTTCGGGTCATTTTCATAATCATATAACTCATACAAAATCTCTTTCCCATTATCACGCATTGGTATCCACCTTATCATCCTATAGCGATCGGTACGAATAGCCTCCCCTAAATAGCCACCCATTGGAAAAGCGTGATAGGCGTGATCCTTTATCTCTTTTGAACCATCTTTTAATACAGGGGTTAAGTTTATACCATCTATGGGCTGTGGCCCTTCAGGTTTGTTTAAGCCAGCCAGACTAGCCAGGGTAGGATAAACATCCACAGATTCGGCAAATTGATTCGTTGTACTTCCAGGCTCGGTTACCCCCGGTACTTTAAAAATCAAAGGAATACGATTGGCCTGCTCAAAATTGGTATGCTTGGTCCAGATCGCGTGATCGCCCAAGTGCCAACCGTGGTCGCCCCAAAGCACAACAATGGTATTTTCATCAAGTTTTAACCGCTTTAATTCGTCCATCACTTTTCCCAGTTGGGTATCCATATAACTGATACTGGCATAATAGCCATGGATCAACTTCCGCTTTAGATCATTATCATAAACATCTTTGCCTACCGGAACAGGGAAAAATTGAGACATTTCGTGATCCCGCTTTTTGGTAAACTCAGGAGAATCTTCCGGTGCTTTTTCATAATCGGGCATCGGCATATCTTTCGGGTCGTAAAGGTCCCAGTATTTCTTCGGAACACTAAATGGTAAATGCGGACGGGCAAAACCCACTGCCATAAAAAACGGCTGCCCCGACTTATTTTTTAACTTTCGTAAACGGTCAATCGCGTGATTGGCCACACGCCCATCGGCATAAGCATCATCAAGCACATCAGGGGCTTCCCAGGCAGCACCACGCGGCAAATCATGAATTTGGGGAGTGTCTTCAATATACATCTGGGTATTCTCAAAAAGAGCTTCTTCACGGGTAAGCTCCCTGCCAGTACTTTTAGGATCTACATACTCAATCAATTTTTCTTTAAAATGAGGAATACTCCAGGAAGCCTCGTCATTGGTATTCCCATGGCCAATATGAAACACTTTGCCCATTGACTCGGTATGATAACCAGCCTTCATAAAATGTTGCGGCATGGTGACCGCATCGGGATAAATATCACGGAATTCCTTTCCAAAATTGTATAGACCCGTACTGGTGGAACGAGAGCCCATAAGTATATTATACCGGGATGGACCACAAACCGCCTGATTGCTATAAGCATTATTAAAACGCATCCCTTCCGCGGCCAGCTGATCGATATTAGGACTTATGGACAAAGTATCCCCATAAGCCCCTAAATTTGGTTTTAAATCATCAACCATAATCAAAAGAACATTGGGTTTTGACGACTCCTGGGAGGAAACAGTTTGTATCAATAATAATCCGAAGAATAAGCTTATACCAAGTGTTAATTTCATTTTCATTATTCTGTAATTTTATATTTTTTCTTTTTATTGATTAATCATATCCAGGTCAGCCACAGTACGAAAACCTAAATGCTCCTGAGAAGAATCCAGGGAATTACCCATTCTTGCTGAAGGGCGGAAACTTGCACAATAAGAAGCATTACACAAAAAAGAGCCTCCTTTTATTATCTTCTCCTGCACATTGGGATGGTTATTGGGATTATAAGATTCTTCGGCTCCTTTGGGATTTCGGATTGTTTGATTTTTAACGTCTTCATAATAACTGGTGTTATACCAATCCCCGGTTATTTCCCATACATTACCAGCCATATCAAAAAGACCGTACCCGTTTGGTGGATAACTTTTTACAGGAGCTTTATTCTCAAATCCGTCTTGTGTAGTATTTTCAGTGGGAAATTCCCCTTCCCAGGTATTGGCATGCGCTGATAATTCATTTTCATCATTGCCCCAGGAAAAACGGGCATTCTTAAGGCCGCCTTTTGCGGCCCACTCCCATTCTGCTTCAGTAGGCAACCTTCTTCCTGCCCACTCGCAATACGCCTTGGCATCTTCAAAGGTAACATGCACCACAGGATAATCATCTTTACCTTCTAAATCGCTATCCGGACCTTGTGGATGCTTCCAATTAGCACCTATCTTCCATTCCCACCATTGGGAATAATCATAAAGATTGGGAACACTACTTTTGGTTTTCTTAAAAATCAGCGATCCGGGTTGCAAAATGGAATCATGGGGTTTGGGGGTTCCCGGGGGTAATTGTTTTTTCATCTCCTTCCACTTTATCTCACGCTCGGCCACGGTAACATAACCGGTCGCCTCCACAAACTTTCTAAACTCGGCATTGGTTACTTCGGTTTTATCCATAAAAAACCCATCTACCTCTGCTTTATGATTTGGCTTTTCGTGGTCCATCGCCATTTCATCTCCTTCAACTGCACCCTGAGCGAATTTCCCTCCTGGAATCCATACCATCCCTTTGGGAACATCCATACCCGAGGGAATTTCAGTTTTAATATTTTCATCATCTTCTTGAGGATTAGCATCTTGCTGCTCACTCTCATTCTTACTTTTACAGTTTATTAAACAACTTATGCAAATAAGCACTAGCAATTGTTTCTTCATTTTTGGTAATTTAATATTTAAGTTTCTTCAATATAGCCTATCTTTTGTTTTCCGGACACCTGTAATTTATTTTCTTTTTTAATCCTACTCCATAAATATCTTGGCTGAATAATTTTAACGCTTAAAATTATTCATTAATTAGAATTATATTTTAAAAGCTCTCCTGCTTCCGGCCAACCATCTTCATCTTTATTTAACCTTTGGATCCCCATTCTAATACCGTTTCTTTCAGGAGGATTTTTTAACCAGTATGAATAACTGACCCAATCAGGGTTAGTTCCATCTAATTTTTCATCTCTAATAATACCAACATGACCGGGAGCAATACGGGTACTTCCATCCCATTCAAAAACCTGGTTATTCGACAAAAAAACCGTTCCACCGCCCTTGTTCATATTATCTCCCTCCTTGTCCAGATAAGGTCCGCGAATATCAGCAGACCATCCCATCTTAACTTCATAAGTAGCATTTTCACCGTTTGCAATTGAATTACCCGTACCCCAATTAACAAACAACCAAAATCCCTCTTCCCCATCTTTCTCTCCCGGATAAACAGCAGAAGCTTCGATTGCACTTCGAAAGTTAGTGTTCTTTCTGGCTAAGTCGGAAATCTCTGTATCATCTTCATGCCATTTCCCCTCCTCATTTAATCTTATAAGTTTGATCCCGCCAAAATGAGATCCCAATGATAAAAACCACTCTCCATCTGGTCGTTGTACTGGGCAAGGATCTAAAGCATTGAATTCATCCACTCCCTCTACTGAAGAAATTACGATCCCCTTATCGTTCCATTCATATTCCGGATTCTCAGGATCTAGAGTCTTATTGGTTGCTAAGCCTATGGCCGATGTAGAACTTCCCAACTTAGACGCACAATAGTACATTCTATATTCCGAAGAATCTTCATCAAAGATCACATCCGGTGCCCAGGCAATATTTATAGGGCTATAATTTGCCCACCACTCTGGGCGTTCAGGGAAAACATCTGGCCCAGATTGCCATTCACCTGATTCTATAGAAGAAGCCCAAATCATTTTAATGCCACCACCCGTTGCATAGCAAAAGGTTTTTCCATCTGATTTCATCAATCTCGAGGTATCTTTTAAACCGGTAATACCGCTCATCGGCGGCGCTGGTTCCTCTTCCTCTTGCTCTTCTTCTTGCTCTTGCTCATCTTTGGGTGTTTCATCTCCCTTCTGACAAGAAAGAGCTATAAATAGCAATACTATTATGCTAAAGAAATTTGGAAATAAAATATTTCGTTTCATAATTTTAAGTTTTTAAATAAATTCTTCAATGCCACCGAATAGTCTAATATGACTGTTATTAGAATTCGGTTTAACCTATTAGAGAAATTAGTCCCCAAGTTTTCCATTTGCAACCCACTTTTGAAAACTTTCAAACCATAAAGGATTTTCTGAATAATTTCCACCTGATGCTATTTCTAATGATTTTTGACAAAAAATTGGATTAATAAACCAGGCCGGGGAATCTACAGTCATATTCTCAGGACAACTTTGTTGAAATAAAGGATAAGTGGCTAAGACCACCCCGTATTTTCGAAATCGGTTAAAATAAACATCAAAAAAATCTTTTGTAAACCAGTCCCTGCTTTCAAATAACTCTTCCCACTGTCTTACTTCAACCCGGTTGGTATTGGCAATAGAAAACCATTCAAAGAGTTTCATTCCAGGTTCGTGATTGTATTTAATCGCAAAATCCTCTCCTTTTTCTGTACTGTTTAATGATTCGGATAATTTTTTCTTATAAAGCCTGTGAAGAGAAAATTCCGGGATAATTATAGGCTTTTCTTTTACGATTTCCCTTACAAACTTAAAAGCCTCATCAATTTCGGTAGTATCTTCAATATGAAGATGGAGAGACAAGCCTGAGATATCGGGATTATTATGTGTATATTCCAATAATCCTAATACAGCTTCATTTTTTTGAAATCTTTCTTCAAACAAAGCGGGAAAGGATCCTATGTATATATCCGGGATTTTTTCAGTTTCCTTTTTAAAATAGGGTAAGATCACCTGATATAAAAACCTATCTGTAAATTCCAACAAGGGTATTTCCCCATTTGAATTCAGGTTCATATCTTCCGCCAGGGTTTCTAAATTTGGTTCATTTCCAAGTTTAAAAATATCTACATAAGGCCCCACCTTTTGAAGTATTTGGCGGGCAGTATCAAATAATTTTTCTTCTTTGTCAGAACCTGAAGCCGGAATTTGCATATTATGCATTTTAAAATCCCAGCGAAATCCAAAAGCCACTTTATATCCATTTTCTCCTGCTTCAATAACTTTTTGAAGCGCAGGATCATTTTGAACTGATAATTCTCCCTCTACATAATCAATTATCCTGGGTGTGGTCCTTACCCAATCTACATCAACTTTTTCTAAATATTCAAAGTCAATAATTTCAGCATTATGATTAAAATTTGCCCCTAATTCCTGAGCCCAGGAAATATTCCCGCATATACATAAGAAAAACAAGAGGTACTTTTTAACTGATTTCATATTTTCCAAATTTTAATATCCCTTCCCTTACTCCAATGCAGGATTTGCATTAATTTCTTCCTGGGGATAGCGAAAGAATATTTAATGTTCGCTTGCATTTAATCCTCTATCACAGGCAAACTCAATGAATTTATTGTGTCTTATTAAATCTTCTCTTTTTTTCCTTCGGAATAAAATTCCCAACCTCTTTCTTCAAGGATATTATTTGTCGGGATGAACAATAAAATATTGATACTACTTTATTAAAGGTCAATTCTCTCAATTTCAGAAAATATTAATTCCGGATTTCCCTGAGTTTTCACTCCAATCCTTGCGAATATAAAATCCTGATTTATTTCAGGTAGATCCATCTCCAAATTAATAGTTTCGTTTAGATTTTCAATCCTTCCGGAAGGAAGCC
Source organism: Salegentibacter sp. (assembly GCA_017795085.1). Classification (GTDB taxonomy): domain Bacteria; phylum Bacteroidota; class Bacteroidia; order Flavobacteriales; family Flavobacteriaceae; genus Salegentibacter. Next base: position 4,182,452 of record CP051246.1, on the reverse strand, counting down.
TTTCTTCATTTACATTAAACCGATTGTCAACAAGCATAGTTTTTCCTATAAAAAGAGATACAAACTGCACCTCTTTAGAATTTACAATTTGCTCAACATTAAAAGATGCTTTCAAGGTTGAAGCTTTAACCTCAAAATTTTCATTTCTGATCATAAAGAAAGGCTCCACAGGAACATCAAGCTCTTGTTGTCCCTCAACATGTATATCAATAGTATCTGCCTGATTAGTCCAAGGGCCATTCCCATTTATTAGTACAAGCTGATAATCTCCGTTAAAAAGTTGTGCAGAAAAAGTACCATCTTGTTTTACATTTAGCCCAATAGGTTCAAAATTTTCCCATCCTGGCTCATACAATTGAAAAACATTAACTCCTTGCCTTACGTTTACAGGATCTCCTTCATAAACAATTCTCCCAGTTAGTTGAGATTTTGGAGGTTCATAATTATCATATTCACAAGATGTAAATACAAATAAGAGTACAATAGAATATATTATTGTTTTCATAATGATCAAATTTTTAATGAAATGGGTTTCTAACAAGTAATGGGTTTGCATTCAATGCATCTTGTGGAATCGCAGAGTAATAATTACTCATCTGGAAGAATAGAGGTTGATTAAACCGGGGAGCATTCCTTTTTTCAAATACATACTTATTATGCCGTTCAGGGTTTCCAGGATCTACAACACGGTAGGGCCACAAGGCACGTGCCATAGCTATAGAAGATTCCGAATTTCCATCGTATAATTCATGTGCTATTCTCCAACGCTTTAAATCCCACCAACGGTGATCTTCAAATGCTAATTCTAACATCCGCTCTTCACGAATTTTATCTATGTTTAAATCATCACTATTTAAACTATTAGGGCCAAAACCAGCTCTTTCTCTTAGTTGATTGATATAAGAAAGTGCCAAATCCTCTTGGCCTAATTCAAAAGAAGCCTCAGCAGAATTAAGTAAAATTTCTCCAAGTCTAAACCTAACCCACCAAACATCACTACCTTCATTTGGTACACCAGAACCTGCTCTAGAATCCAAATATTTACGAGAATAAAACCCTGTATTGGTTGCAAATGGAGTTGTTCCTATAGGCCCATCAGCACCAACCAGTAAACCACCATCAGAATACCTGTCTCCGAGAGTATTGGATGTTTCAATCTCAAACTCATTATTATTTTCATTCCACAGCATAATCCCTGCCTGAATACTCACCTCAGTATCTCTAAATTCGGCACCGGGATAAATTACCGTACCCCATAGGCGGGAATCTTTGTTCGCAAAAATATCTTCAGGGTTATCGTAGTATATATAATCACCATCCTCGGTTTGGGTATTCAAAATTCCTTCACTACCATCAAGATAGTCATAACTTTCAACTAAATGAAGGGTTGGGGTAATACCAGAGGAGCCATTAGGATTTTCCCGCATGGAACGAGGAATATTTTCAAAAGTAAAAGAGTGATATTTACCCTCTAAAGTATAATCATTTGCCCAGATTACTTCAGAATTCCCTTGCTTATTAGTGAAAAGCTCATAAAAATTTTCTTTTTTATCAGGATTTGAATCATAAAGTTCGAATGGTCCATTTTGTATTATTTCTTGAGAAGCTGCCAAGGATTGATTATAATAATCTTCTGCACGTGAGACAGATATTCCTACTTCTCCTCCTGAAGTTTCAATGGGCGAAGACATGAGGTTGTTATATTTCGCTATCGATGCTGCATACAACATAGCTCTAGACTTTAATGCCAATGCGGTCCATTTATTTGCTCTTGTTTTGCTATCTCCAGTTTGAGGAAGCTCGTCTTTGATTTCATCTATTTCAGTAGAAATAAAATCATAAACTTCTTCTTCAGTACTTCGTGGAATTTGCATTTCTTCAACACTATCAGGTCCTTCATAAGTAAAACTTTGAAGGACTAGCGGAACTCCTCCCATGCTCCTTACATGTTGAAAATACACATAAGCTCGTATAAATCTTCCTTCTGCTAACAAACGCGTTCTTTCTTCATCCGTAAACTCCTGAGAGGCCTCTACATTTTCCAAGAAAATTTGAATATCCCTGATCAAACCGTATCGCCACTGTCCCCTGAAATTATTAGGAAAATTTTGTCTTTCATTTCTCCATTGCTGAATAGGCTGTCCAGACCACATGGCAAGATCTGTATCAGTAACATCAGCCCAAGAACCACCTTCCAAACCTGCAAAAGGTTGAAGCCTATTATATAAATTAGCAAGTACGGATGTTGCCAACTCAGGATCACTCCATACCTGATCATCCAAAAGTATATCTTGAGGTTCCTTATCAAGATATTCTTCACAGCCAATTAGAGTAAAAATTCCTATAGCTATCAATATATATCGAATATTATTTTTCATAAATCTCATTTTTAAATTTGAAAATTATTATAATCTTATATTGGCTCCTACATTAACAACTTTCATAGGTGGGTAATCTAATCCATTTGGCCTGTTCGACTCCGGATCAAGACCGATATCCTTTAAGTTATCAAATGAGTAGAGATTTAAACCATTTACATAAAGCCTTATTTGTGGAACATTTAACTTATTTAGAATACTCTTTGGTAGAGTATACCCTAATTGAATATTTCTTAATCTTAAATAAGTTACATTTCTAAACCAGAAGTTAGAACCTTGTTGATTATGGGCATTTTGACTTCTCCTCAAAGCGGGATATGTTCCGGGAACCCAATCACTTTCTGGATCAAAAATATCTTCTCGGTGCCATCTATCGTTGAATAAATGTTCCGGGGAGTTTCCATTACCCATAAATGGTACCTTGGTTTCTGCACCACGTCCACGACTTTGCATTGTTCCTCCTGCAAAAGCAATAGATAAATCAAATCCTTTAAAGGCTGCTTCAGCATTCAACCCAAAAGTCATGTATGGTAATTGTCCCCCCCCATAACCTACAGGCCTTGTATCTAAAATATTTATCACTCCATCATCGTTTACATCTTCATAAATGAAATCCCCAGGTAGGACGGTGGTATTATTTCTCCCATCTATATCTACCGGATGATTTGCAATTTGCTCCTGTGACTCGAATTGCCCTATCACGTTTTGTCCCCATTGAACTGCCGCCCAACGATCTTCATTTGATTGGCGGTAATGATTCCAAGAATTACCAAACCGAGGTTTATAAGTATATAGGTTTCTCCTTCTCGCAAGAGTAGCATTTACTCCCACGGAATAGGTTAGATCGCCAGCTGTATTTCTATGAAGCAAAGACCCTTCAATACCCATATTTGCATCTGCCCCCAGATTTTCTGGTGGCAGGCTCAGAGCTGCTTCTGTTGGGATCAGAACATCATATCGACTTCCAGGTAGTCCAGTTCTTTTGCGGTAGAAAGCATCCATATCGCCCGATAACTTTCCATCCCACATCCGAAAATCAAATCCTATGTTAGCCATAGAAGACTCAATCCAAGAGAGTGTTCTTACCGGCATCCCTCTCGGAACTATACCAGTGATTAGTTGATCATCCAATACAGCATCTCCCGCTCCATAATTATATCCGCTCATATAAGCAAACGCTCCTATTCCTACTTCATCCTGCCCCATAATTCCATAGGAAGCTCTAAGTTTGAAATCATTCAATACATCAGTAATTTTACTGTTCTGAAGGAAAGGTTCTTCAGTAATCCTCCAACCTAGAGAAACAGAAGGAAAAAACCCCCATCTATCATCTGGAGGGAATCTCCACGAGCCATCATACCGTGCTGCTAATTCTAGGAGATACTTTTCTTTATAGTCGTAGTTAATCCTACCAAAAAAACCTGCCCTAGCCGATTCAAATATATTATCATTTACATTTTGGAGTTCATTAAACTCTCTAATTAAATCAATATAGTTGGTCGCGGGTGCAGCAATAATTTCGAAATTTTTATCTAGCCTATCTTCAGCTTCACCCCCAGCCATAGCTTTAATAGTATGATCATCAAAATTTCTATTGTAATTTAATATAAGCCTAAACACGTTATTGGTAATATGTCGATTTCTACGGCTTCGATAACGATTTCCTTTCCCTCCTGTTACTTCATAAGTATCTTCCGCCTCATTATAAGTATAAGTATCAAAGCTATACTCGAACTTATCTTGCAACTGATTGTTGAAGAAATATGAGTAAAGACCTCTTAATTTGAGTCCCTTTACAGGTAAGTCATATTCCAAATCCAGATTTGTCTGAACAGAACGCCACTTGCTTTCTTCATATCCTGCATGATCAAAGGTGGCATTGTTGGTCGTAATAGTTGTTGTTGTATTAGGATAGTTGGGATTGTCATTAGCATAAGGTCTTTCAGTTGGTAAGTTCCTAAATGTCCCCCATAGCGGCTGCCAATATTTATCTCCCCCGATTACACCGGGAAACTCCCTTGCTTCTATTTTACCATTAATCCTAACACCCACCTTCAACCTATCAGTTATATCCGCACTAACATTAGATTGAAGATTAGTACGGTTAAAATTGTATCCATCAAACACTGCATCCTGATCAATATGGCTTAATGAAGAATAATAACTTATTTTTTCAGAACCTCCAGAGGTGCTTGCCTGAATAAATTTTTGTGGTACATTTTCACGAATGTAACTTGACCAATCATATCCTCTATAGCCTTTCTGGGTTCCTTCCTGCCAAAGAGCCACTTCTTCGCGAGTCCAATTAGTTGTTCCGTTCTGATTAATATCTGCTTCAGCACTTGCCCTAACATAATCTGCTGCGCTGGCAGACTGAGGAAAACGAGTTAAGCTTTGCCAACCATAATAAGTATGTATATTTATTTGATTTTTCTGATTCTTTTTACCTGATTTCGTAGTAACTAAAACTACACCATTAGATGCCCTTACACCATATATTGCAGCTGATGCATCCTTTAATACACTTATATTTTCTATATCACCAGGATTAAGATTGTTAAATTGACCTTCGCCTTGAGGAACACCATCTATAACATACAAGGGGTTTCCCAAATTCCTGATTTGCAATGAAGTACCATTTCCTGGGCGTCCATCTCCCTGCCGGGTAGTGACCCCAGCAAGTTTACCCACCAGTGATTCTGACATTGTAGATACTGGGGCTTTTGTTATTTCCTCACCATCTACTTGAGCAACAGAACCTGTTAAAGTTCTTTTTTGTTGCTCCCCATATCCAACAACAATAACTTCATCTAAAGACTCTTGATCTGTATTTAGAGTAATATTGAGTGTTGTTTGACCTTCTATTGAAACCTCTTGAGTTTGAAAACCAACATAGCTAAAAATCAAAACATTATTTGACCCTGTTATATCGATTTCGTATTCACCGTCGAAATTAGTTTGGACTCCGTCATTTGTGCTTTTTATCACCACATTCACACCAGGTAAAGGTATTCCATCCTCGTCCGAAACTATTCCGCTTACTGTTTGTGCTTGGGCAACTACTTTAAAAGTTACCAAAAAAAGAAAAATTAACAGGAATACTTTTCCTTTTCTTAAAGTTATTAGTGTTTCATCCATATTCTATTTATTTATTATTCGAAAATTTTATTTTAGATAAGTCATCAATCCATTAACTTCCCCTTCAGCATCAGTAGTTTAAGTATAAACCGCTGCTGAAAGCCCCCAGGAAATCAGCTCCTGACAGTTTTTAATAAGGGCATCATATATTTTCTTATAAAAGATGCGATTTCCATTATCCGATACAAACCGTATAAATTTTTTAAATCACCTCATATTTTTCAAATTTTAATATCCCTCCCCTTACTCCAATGCAGGATTTGCATTAATTTCTTCCTGGGGATAGGGAAAGAATATTTGATGTTCGCTTGCATTTAATCCTCTTTCACGGGCAAACTCAATGAATTTATTGTGTCTTATTAAGTCTTCTCTTCTTTTACCTTCGGAATAAAATTCCCAGCCTCTTTCTTCAAGAATAATATTTCTGAAGGCCTCAGTACTTCCGGCATCACCCATTGAATATGGATCATCAATAGAGCGGGTCCTAACTTTATTTACCAAATCAACTGCTTCCTGAGTTGGACCATTAATTTCATTTAAAGCTTCAGCTCTGGAAAGTAGGATATCTGCATATCTAATTAAAGGGAAATCAGCACCCGAAAAATTACCCACCTGATCATTATCCCAAAATTTTAAACTTCTTGAATTATCAGGAGTTGTCCGTAAATCCACCATATTACCCGCTCTATTTTGATATTGTTCTATAACAGCTTGCTTCCTGTCATCTTCAGGATTAAAGGATTCAACAAAATCGTCTCTTAGGCTAAATTGAGTAGGCCAATTAGCCATACTGGTAGTCCACTCAAATTCCGGAACAGAAGGGGTATTTAAAAATCCCGGGGGGAAGGCCCCATTTTGAAATTGCAGTCCGTGTCCTTGTTCATTTCTATAGGAATAAGTTACAATTATCTCTCTGTTTCCTTCATTTTCAACAAAAAAGGTTCCTCTATAATCAGGGTTCAATTCATAATAATTAAGTTCCATCAACAAATCAGTAACTTCTATAACTTTTTCCCACTGCCTGGTATTCATAAAAAATTTTGTCAGAATTGCATAGGCGTGACCTTTTGTAGCTCTGCCTCGTTGGGTTTGTTCAGAAGGATGGGGCAAATTACCAGCCGATTCCCTAAGCTCTGTTTCTATAAAATTGTAGAAATCATCTTCTGACGGTAATGGCAAAGCTTGTGGCTGTTCATCGAGATTGGTAGTGGTCCTTAAAGGAACCAAACCAAAATATTTATACAAATTTGCGTATTGCGCTGCCCTTAAATACCTGGCTTCTGCACGAAATAAAGTGGTATTATCTTCAGAAACATCAGAGTTTTCTATATTTTCAATTACTGTATTTGCATCCCTGATCGCCCTGTAGCGTGGAGTCCAAAATGCATTTTGCAATATTGGGTCTGATGAATCCCAGTTAAAGTCAAGGAATGGGGTCATTTCCCTTTCTACAGCACCAATTCTCACAAAGGACATATCTGTAGTTACTTCATTTATCAAAATTTCATTTTTAACACTTCCCGTATTAATTCTATCAAAGTTATATGCAGAAAAAAGTACCGCTTCTATCCCTTCTTCTGATTGGAATAAGCTTTCAGGCTCAAATTCATCAACCGGAGGAAGATCAAGTTCAGCCTCACAAGAAGTTAATATTACAACAACTAAAAGTATTATGTATTTTATTAGAGTTTTCATAGTAAAGTATTATTAAAATTCCACATTTAAGCCTATGAGATAAGTCTTTGGCAATGGATAGGCATTAAAATCCAACGCAATAGTATTACTTCCACTAGCATTACTAGCAGGATCAACACCGCTATAACCTGTTAGTGTTAACAAGTTTTGTCCTGTAAGATATATTGACAAACGATTGAACAGGCTGAAGTTATTAACGGGTACATTATAACCCAACCTTACTGATTGCAGCCTAACATAAGATGCGTCTTCGACAGTACGACTATTTATTAATGCGTTTGCTCCTCCCTGAGAGGTAGGATTTACAAAAGATGGATACTGATTTGTAGGGTTTTCAGGAGTCCATCTATTTAGTAATGGTTCAGCAATTCGATTCCGACGAAAATCATTAGGAGAATACGTATTAATAAGATTTCCGTTTAAACGATCTACACCCTCTACACCTTGTATTAAAACATCCAGATTAAAGTCCCAAAAACTAAAATTATTGGTAAGACCCCAGGTTAAATCGGGAATTGTCTTTCCTAGAATTACCCGATCAGATGAGTTAATAACACCATCATCATTAATATCCCTGTATTTAAAGTCACCCGGAGCAACCTGAGCCTCTGTGACACTAAAATCATCTCCTTCCTGCCAAACCCCATCTACAATAAAACCATAATAAGAATCCAGAGCTTCTCCAGGTCTTACAATTGAAAAATCTGGTATTTGTGATTGGCCGCCCCGAATAATATCACCGCGGTCTCCAATATCCAGCACTTCATTTTTTAAGGTGGCTAAATTACCGGAAATGTCCCAGCTAAAATTCTCTGATGTGATGGCGGAAACATTAAGCCCTAATTCAAAGCCACTATTTCTAACTCCTCCTAAATTTTGAGTCTGTACCTCAAAACCTGTATTTAGGGCTTGTGGTACATTAAGAAGCAAGTCTTTGGTCTCTTTATTAAAATAATCCAGACTTCCGTTAATTCGATTACTTAAAAATCCAAAATCCAGACCTACATCAAACTGAACAGCGCGTTCCCAAGTAAGATTAGGATTTGCTATCCTTGTGGGATAAATTGTATTATAGAAATCATCTCCAAAAAGCAAATTTGCACCTGCTGAAAAAGTTTGATAGGTTAAAGCATTACCAATATTTGCATTCCCAGTACTTCCAATACTAGCTCTAGGTTTCAATTGATTTATCCATGAATTGTTCTCCATAAAATCTTCTTCATGGATTTTCCAGGCTACTGCACCCGATGGGAAATAACCAAATTTATTATTTTCTCCAAACCTTGAAGAACCATCGGCTCGTATTGAAGCTGTGAATAAATATTTATTGTTTAGGCTATAATTAACCCTCCCTAAATAGGATATAAATCGTGCCTGAGTTCTTCCACTACCAAGATTATTTAATAACGGATCACCGGATCCTATAGCATCTGTTCCTAAATCTGGTAATGCAAATCCCCTTGCATTTCCGGAAAAAGATTTTGTTTGAAAATACTCATAGGTAGCTCCCAAAACAGCAGAAATATTATCATCGCCAATTTCTTTGTTATAATTAAGAGTTCCTTCAAGTGAGACATAATCTTTTCTACCGGTTTGAATAGTGGCTAGACCACCGGTACCACGGCCTTGTAATGTATAAGGTTGAACAAATATATCTCTTCTAACATCCTGGACATCTCCTCCTATTTGAAATTTTGCAGAAAGAGATGGCATTAGAAAGTATTCAAAAAAAGTATTCCCAGAAAACCTAAAGGTTTCTCCACGGGCGTCAGCACCATTAAGTATAGCCAATGGATTATCGATATTTACAAAATTTGATTCTCTATAAGAGCCGTCTTCATTATAAGGTTGAATAGTAGGATCAAAACTAATAGCAGAATAAATTGCCCCGCCGTTTTCATTAATTCCGACCCCGGTAGAAGCAAAATCATCATTTATATAAGAAGCATTCATATTAATGCCATAGTTATACTTTTCATCTGAATTTGAATTAAGGTTCACCCTCACATTATACCTATCCATTCCTGAACCTTTTACTAAACCTTCCTGATTGAAATAATTTAAAGACGTGTAATAATCTATACTCTCTGTATTCCCAGAAAATGATAGGTTGTGATTTTGAGTAGGAGCCCGTTGTAAAATCAAATCCATCCAATTTGTACCTTCATCTTCTATTTCTGTAACTTCTTGCCCCGGATCTCCTCCACCATCTTCAATAATATCATTTAATACCTGCTGATATTCTGTAGGCGATAATATGTCCAGCCGTTCTGCTGCTTCTTGAAAACCGTAGTAAGTATCGTAATTAACTTTCAGTTTTCCTGATTTCCCACTCTTGGTGGTAATTAAAACAACCCCATTAGAACCCCTGGAACCATAGATAGCAGTACTGGAAGCATCTTTCAAAACTTCTATAGATTCTATATCATTAGGGTTAAGAGAGTTAAGTGGGTTTCTTGGGGTCCTATTACCAGTAAACCCCTGGCCTCCCGTAGCTGCAACAGAACCGTTATTAACAATAACTCCATCTATTACATATAGAGGTTGAGAACCGGCATTAATAGACCCCGCCCCGCGTATATTTACATTTAACCCTCCTCCAGGTTCGTTACTGCTTTGGGATATCTGAACACCGGCAACCCGTCCTTGTAAGGCCTGGTCGACCGAAGCATTAGCGCCAGGATTTAAATCTTCTGCTTTTACTGAAGATACGGCACCAGTTACATCACTTTTTCTAACCGTACCATACCCCACAACCACCACTTCATCTAGAGATTCCTGATCGGTTTCCAGACTAACATCAATTGTTGAACGACCGTTTAACTGGACTTCCTGAGTTTGAAAACCTATATAACTAAAAACCAAAACTTCACCCGAATCTGCTACATCGATTTCGTATTCTCCATCAAAATTAGTTTGGGTACCATTATTTGTACCTTTCACCACAACGTTTACTCCCGGTAAATGAATTCCGTCTGCGTCTGAAACCACTCCGTTCACAGTTTGTTTCTGAGCGGTTATAACACCTATTGTAAATAAAAAACAAACCATCAAGACAAGTTTTTTATTTTTAAAATTTGATATTAGATTATTCATATTCTAATTATTTAGATTATAGTTATTTTCATCCTTCTTATAATAAATATCTTTTTAAAAGTCCTTTATATCTTTAAGAGTTCCTGTTGTATACATTCCCAGATCAAAAGCGCGTATTTTTTCATTACTGCTTGCCTCCACAGCTATTACATTCTCACCTTCTTCTAAAAATTCACTAATCTCATCCAACATTATGTGGGTATAATGCCTTTTCCTTCCGCCACCATCTTCCCATTCTTCTACCAACTGACCGTTTACGTATAATTTTAATTGCGTTTTTGGAGCATAATATTTGATAAATATCTTTTCGGGAATAGCCTTTAAATCAAATACCTTCCTGGCATATAATGTTTCGGTATTCCAAGTTGTAACTTCTGGAAGAAAGGGATTCTCTTCTGCTGAAAATGGAGCTTTTTCATTATTCCATTCTAAATCTTCATAATCTTGCTCTTTCCAATTTCCCTCAGGTTCTTCGAAACTCACTTTCCAGCTGTGTGCTTTGTGTTCAGAATCGGAAATCAATACACGTTTATTCCACCAAGGTTCATATAAAGGTTTTATGAGTTCCCTTGTCTTTTCTTTATCTAGTTTTAGAACTTCCCGGTCATAGGTCATTACTCCATTTACTTCTCCCTCAACATCAGTAGTTTGAGTATAAACCGCTGCTGAAAGCCCCCAGGAAATTAGCCCCTGAAGGTTTTTAATCAGGGCAGCAAATTCATTTTGATAAGTTTTTTCATCATTATAAGTGAGATATCCCCAATTTCTTTTATCCCACCAAAGGTGATCTTCCACAGGCCATCCCAAACCTCCGAATTCTCCTAATACTGATGCTCTCTCACTCTCGGGAAGCTCCATCCCTGGCCCTGGATAAAGATGTACATCTATCATATCGCCCACTTCCCTGTCGGCCCAACCACTTGGAGCATCTACCAATCTCGAAGGATCATAAGTTTTCGTCCATTCTGCTATACGCTCGGTATCATATTGTCCCCAGCCTTCATTTAGCGGACACCAAAGAATAATGGAAGGAAAAGCATAGAAATTATCGATCATGGACTTCAATTCTTTTTCAAACTGAAGTGCAGATTCCTTTGGTCGTTCCCAGTCTAATTTGGCATCGTGCTTAACGTGTTGCACCTCTTTTTCACTGCTGTTAAAACCAGAAGGCATATCCTGCCATACCAACATTCCCATCTTATCACAGTGGTAATAAAATCGTGCCGGTTCTACTTTCACATGCTTTCTTAGCATATTAAAGCCCAGCTCTTTTGTAATCTTAATATCATACACCATGGCTTCTTCTGTTGGGGCAGTATACAATCCATCAGGCCACCATCCCTGGTCCAATAGGCCAAATTGAAACAAGGGCTTATTGTTTAATAAAATCCGGGTATATCCATTTGCATCCTTACCAAGAGATACTTTTCGCATTCCGAGATAACTTTCTACCTCATCAATTATATTTCCATCACTATCTTTAAGGGTGATTATAAGATCATATAAAAATGGATTTTCTGTAGTCCAAAGGGTAGGATTGGGGATATCAAGGTCAAGCTTAGCCCGGGTACTCTTTTCGCCAATTGGAATTTCTTTGGTTCCTACTTCCTCTCCCCCGGCAAAAGCTTTAACTTCTATAACACCATCAAGATTTAGGGCTGATAACTGAACCTCTGCATGGGCCTTTTCCTTATCGATATCGGGAGTTATTTTCAAACGTTTGATATAATTTTCTGGAACCGTTTCAAGCCAAACAGTTTGCCAAATACCGGTTACCGGGGTATACCAAATACCGCTGGGGTTATTGAGTTGTTTGCCCCTGGCTTGTGTTCCTTCGGAAGTCGGATCCCAAACCCGAACAATAATTTCCTGATTCCCGCTTTTATTTAAAAAATCTGAGATGTCGAAATTAAATGGGTCATAGCCTCCCGTATGGGAACCGACTTTTTTTCCGTTAACATAAACGGTGGTTTCCCAGTCTACCGCCCCAAAATGAAGCAGTGTTTTTTCACCATCATCTTTTTGATCTATTTCAACTTGCTTTTTGTACCACAGGTAATTTGAGTTCCCTACTAATTTCTTTACCTCACTAAGTTCAGATTCAGCTGGAAAAGGCACGAGGATATCACCATCGTATTCTGTAGGTTCATTTTCTTCTTTTCCCTGTATAGCATAATCCCAATAACCATTCAAATTAACCCAATTCTCACGCGCCATTTGCGGGCGGGGATATTCAGGATAAAGATTGCCTGGATCAACATCGTCCGTCCAGCGGGTTTCCATAGAATAATTTAAAACTTCTTTATCCTGTTGTGCAATCGTATTTAAAACAGGGAAAAGCAGGAAACATAAAAAAAGCAGGGGATTAATTTTTTTTTTCATTTTTAGATATTAGTTTTCTATAAATTATTATTCGAGAATAGTTTAAAATTCAGGACGATTGTTTTTAGCATTATCTATATATTAAGTTTATAGATTGATTGGACAATTCAACTTTAAAACACATTACTCATCATTTTTATAATTTTTTATATATTATTTTTTTGATTTATCTGTTTTTACCATCTATTTGTGTAAATTTGATAACACAATGTTAAATCAATATTAAAATAGCTTTCTATAATTTTGTGTAATTTCATAGCACTTTTGTATAATTTATCTATTAATCTCTTTAAATGAAGAAATCGATAAACATTTCACCAGAGATTAATTTTTCAATAGGCCTGATTTTCTTGATATGGTCAATAACACTATTTTCTCAGGAAAAAAACTTCGAAAAAATTACGGTACAAGATGGTCTATCTCATAGTACGGTTTATGATATAGACCAGGATGATGATGGTTTTATTTGGTTTGGTACTCGAGAAGGGCTAAATAAATATGATGGAAAAACCATTCAAACCTTTTATCAGGAACATGGATTAAGTAACAATCAAATAAATGTGGTAAAATCTACTTCGAAGGGTTTGCTAGTTGGTACGTACAGAGGGCTGGATATTTATCTACCGGAATATAATAGATTTGAAAAATTACTTGCTCACAATAAAATAAAAGGAGCCGTATCTTCAATTTTTGAAACTAAACATAATGAGATTCTGGTAGGCACAACTAATGGCCTTTTTAAAATTGATAAAGCAGGAGAAATACATCATCTCATAAAGGATATTTCGATTCAGGAAATTGAATCATTCAAAACAAATGTATTATGGGTTGCCTTAAATAAAAGAATTTTACTCATCAATGATCTAGGGGAGAGAATAAGAGAATATCAAATTCCTGAAAGCCCGGGAAAATATCAGGACGGTTCTACTTATGCAATAAATTCGATTTATAAAGACAGTAAAAATAACCTGTATGTAGGCACAACCCGTGGATTGTTTTATTTAAACCAGGAAACAGAAAAATTTCAATACGTCAATCTTACAAAAAAAGAAGAAAGGGAAGCTGAAGTTATAAGGAGTATTAAAGAGGATAATAATGGTTTATTGTGGCTAGGAACGGAAAGTGGAATTTTTACATATAACAAAAATACAAATACCGTAACACATTATGGACAGTCTTTTAATAATCAACCTGAAAGCCTTTCAGATAAAGCTGTTTATAGCATTTTTGTAAGTAAAGAAAACATCGTTTGGATAGGCACTTATTTTGGGGGTGTAAACTATACCAGTCCAAAATCAAAAGGTATCACTAAATATACTCCAAGTGATTATCGCAAATCAATAAGTGGAAAAGCCGTTAGTGAAATAATCAGTCTACAAGAGAGAAAATTATGGATAGGTACCGAAGATGGAGGAATAAATATTCTGGATAAAGAGTCTAATCAGTTTAGCTTTCTCAATTCATCTGATGGCTTAAGTAGTAATAATATCCATTCTATGCACGAGGATGATCGGGGCAATATTTGGATTGGAACTTTCTTGGGAGGAATTAATAAGTATGAAAAGGAAACTGGCAAAATAAGCGTTTATAAGTACTCCGGAAGTGATCCTACCTCTATTTCCAACAATTATGTATATTCCATTTTACAGGATCACTCAGGAAGATTATGGATAGGAACACAAAACGGACTTAATATTTATAATTATGAGACCAAAGGTTTTGACCTTTTTATGCCGGACGTTTTAGGCGATAAATTTATTTATGATATTCTGGAAGACAGTGATAATAACTTATGGTTTTGTACCCGAAACTCAGGAATATTCAAATTAGAGTATAAATCCGAAAAATTAGTGCAACCCGGTTTAGAACTATTTTCTGACAGGAATATACAAAAACAAATTGTTAGTGCTTACGAAGCCAGGAGTGGAGATATTTGGTTTGGTTCCTTAAACGAAGGAGTCCTAATTTATGACAAAGCTAAAGAAAGACTTTTACCATTTCATTTAAATAATGAATTACCAAACAGTAATGTTTATGGAGTAATAGAAGATAATAACGGCAATAAATGGATGTCTACTAACCAGGGGTTAAGTATATATAACTCCGAAACCGAAAAACTGACCCATTTGAATGTAGAAGATGGCCTTACCACCAACCAGTTTAATTTTAAATCATTTTATAAAGATGAAAATGGATTATTATATTTTGGTTCTGTAAACGGGTTAAATGTTATCGACCCTGAACATCTTAACATTATACCTCCTGCTCCTCCTTTATATTTTACGGAATTAAAGCTATTTAATAAGGAAGTCTCAATTGATGAAAACAATCTTCTTAAAAAACATATTAATTATATCGATCAAATTGAATTGAAACATAATCAGGATGTTTTTTCAATAGAATATGGTGCGATTGGTTATTTAAATGAAAAAGCGATAAAATATGCTTATAAATTAGATGGTTTTGACAATAATTGGAACATAGTAGATAGAAAAACATCCGCAACCTACACAAATCTCCCACCTGGCGATTATACCTTTAGAGTAAAAACGCTCCCGCTAAACAATAATAAAAATGAACGAATTTTATCTATTAGTGTACTTCCCCCTTTTTGGAAAACAGACCTGGCCTATTTTATTTACTTTCTTTTTTGCCTCCTTTTGGTTTATGCTTACTGGAAATTTGTAAGATTTATACACAACCAAAAGTTAGCTGTTCAACTGGAACGTATGGAAAAGGAAAAAATAAGTGAACTTAATCGGCATAAGCTCAATTTCTTCACCTTTATTTCTCACGAATTTAAAACACCGCTCACCCTCATTATTGCTTCCGCAGAGAAATTTTTTAAGGATAAGGTTACAAATTCCGATCCTCCAGAAGAATTAGTGTCCATTAAGAAAAGTGCGAATAAACTTAATAGGTTAATCCATCAATTATTGGAATTCAGAAGAATTGAAACCGATCACGCAAAACTGGATTTACGCAAAGGCGATATAATTCTTTTTCTAAAAGATACCTTTATGGCATTTGAGCCTTTATTCAAAAGCAAAAAAATTTCTTACAATTTTAAATCTGAATTTTCAGAGTATATCTGCTATTTTGATCCTGCAAAAGTAGAGATGATTGCCACCAATATTGTTTCTAATTCCCTGAAAAATACCCCACAGAATGGAAACATTAATTTAACTGTTTCAATCTCAAATTCCTTGGATGAATTAAAACATAGCAGGATTTATCTCAAATTTAGTGATACTGGTGAAGGCATGTCCCCAGAAATGGCGGAGAGAGTTACTGAACCGTTTTATAAATCTAATAATGGAGAAAACGGAGGAAATTCCGGATTGGGCCTGGCATTGGTTAAAAGTCTCACAGAGTTTCTGCAGGGTAGTCTCTCCATTCATTCAGAATTTAAAAAAGGTACTGAAATCGCTATTGAGTTTCCGTTAATCTTAAAGCAAAAAAATGAGGAGGACTCCAAATTAGTAAATGGTAATAAAACCTTACAAATAGAAGAGCTATTTCCTAAAAATTTGGAAACAAAGGATTTTTTGAAGCTTGAAAAAAAATCGAATTTCAAAATTCTTATTGTTGAAGATAATCTGGAACTGATGAAGTTTTTGAAAAAACATTTCTCTAACAAATTTCAAGTAATTACGGCAAAAGATGGCGCACAGGCTTTAGAAAAACTAAAAGATGTTTTTCCTGATGTTATAATTTCTGATATAAAAATGCCAAAAATTTCCGGCATACAACTATGTGAAAAAATAAAATCAGCTCACGAAACAAAATATATTCCCTTTATACTACTTACGGCAAAAAATGATGAAACCTTAAAGCTAAAAGCCTTGAGTTCTGGCGCAAATGCTTATTTAGAAAAGCCCTTTAATTTAAATGAACTTGACTTAGTTGTAAATAATTTATTGGAAACCGGGAAAAGCCTTGAGAAAAGATTCTCAAATAAAGATAATAACGATTCAATTCCCATCCCCAAAAATAATCATGATCGTGAATTTTTAAGGAAGATAGACTTATTGGTTAATGAAAATTACTCCAATCCCAATTTTGGGGTAGAAGGTATGGCCAATGAAATTGGTATTAGCCGGTCCCTTCTTCATATCAAAATGAAAAAGCTAGCAGGATTAAGTACTTTGGAATATATTAAACGTGCAAGAATGAAAAAAGCCATCCGGCTTATCAGAGAAGGCAAAAATATTTCTGAAGTAGCATTTAAGGTTGGTTATAACGATCCTAATTATTTCAGTAGGGCGTTTAAAAAAGAATATAAATTAACCCCGAGCGAATTCGCAAACAAGGACAACGCCAACTAAACATTTTTCCCTGCTTTTTCAACAATTTTGCTCTAAAGGAGATTAGCAATCAAATATATTTATATTTATGAAAAATATTATCTTCTTATTCATTCCCTTCCTTCTTATAGCCTGCAAGGACAAACCGTCAGAAACGCAAAATCCGGAAAAAAATGATAAAAAACCAAATATAGTCTTACTCTATATCGATGATTTGGGGTATGCTGATATTGGGGCTTATGGTGCAAAAGGCGTAAAAACCCCTAATGTCGACAAGTTAGCATCCAACGGAATTATGTTCACCGATGCACACAGTACTGCCGCAACCTGTACCCCTTCCAGGTATTCTCTTTTAACCGGCAATTATGCTTTTAGGAATAATGCAGAAATTCTTCCCGGGGATGCTCCACTTTTAATAGACACCAGTTTGGTAACTATGCCTGAAATGCTTCAAAAAGCTGGTTATACCACGGGTGTGGTAGGGAAATGGCATCTTGGTCTCGGGTATGGAAAAGTAGATTGGAATAAGTCTGTAACCCCGGGACCAGCTGAAGTTGGTTTCGATTATAGTTTTTTGCTTCCCGCAACGGGTGATAGGGTTCCAACGGTTTTTCTTGAAAATGATAAAGTTGTCAATCTTTCTGAAAATGATCCAATTTCTGTAAATTATGATAAAAAAGTGGGGAATCGCCCACTGGGAACGGAACGTCCCGATTTATTAAAAATGGAAGCAGATCTTCAGCATAGCCAGACAATTGTAAATGGCATTAGCCGAATAGGTTATATGGGAGGCGGTGAGAGTGCCGAATGGGTAGATGAAGAGTTTCCGTTTGTTTTTACCGAAAAAGCTTCCAATTTTATAACCGATAACAAGGAAAATCCTTTCTTCCTTTATTATAGTTTTCATGATATTCACGTACCCAGAGCGCCAAATGAAAAGTTTAAAAATAAAAGTGAAATGGGCCAACGGGGTGATGCTATCGTCCAAATGGATTATATGGTTGGAGAGGTAACAAAGTTACTTGAAAAAGAAGGTATTGCTGAAAATACCATAATTATTTTTACCAGTGACAATGGTCCGGTTTTGGACGATGGATATGAGGACCAAGCTGTTGAACTTGTTGGAAATCATAGACCTTCAGGCCCTTTCAGAGGAGGAAAATATAGTATTTATGAAGCTGGAACCAGGGTGCCTATGATAGTTTACTGGCCTGGAACCATTAAGCCCAGGAAATCAGATGCAATGATGACCCAACTCGATTTCTATGCTTCTTTTGCAGATATGCTGGGAATGAAAAAAGGAAAGAAAGTAATTGATAGTGAAAGTCATCTTGATGCTTTGCTTGGCAAAACAGAAAACGGTAGAAAAGTAATGCTGGAAGAAGGTTTCACTTTAGGACTTCGTGATGGAAACTGGAAATATATTGAACCATTTATTGACGGAAGTATTCCTGATTGGATGAAGAATAAAGATATTGAATCTGGTTTAAAACAGGAACCTCAACTCTATAATCTCTCAAAAGATAAAGGAGAGCAAAATAATTTGGCCAAGGAAAATCCAGAAATGATTAAAAAATACCAAAAAATGATTGAGGATATTAGGAAAAAGAGCTCTAACTAATATTCTCTTAGTTATACCATTTTCTAATTTCTACTCAAAATTAACAGTCAATCTCTCATTTTTTTAAAAAGAAAAAATCGATAATCCCTTTAAATTTTAATAAAATTCAATAAAATTTTATAAACTACAAGGTTTTCGCAATTTTATATTCATATTGCTGAAAATTTAAAAACCAGCGATATGGACTTAAGTTTTTCAAAATCCAAAACTTATCAGCAATTAAAACCGGAAAAATTAGTAAAAACCACTCTAAAAAATGGGGAAGGACAACTTACAGCTTCGGGAAGCCTGGCTATAAAAACCGGAAAATTTACAGGCCGTTCTCCAAAAGATAGATTTATTGTAAAAGACCAGATTACAAATAATCAAGTTGACTGGGGAGACATCAATCAGCCGATTGATGAAAATTCATTTCACAAACTTAAAAATGATGTCCTGAAATATTTGGAAGGAAAGACTATTTTTAAAAGATATGCTTTTGCAGGTGCGTTAAAAAAATACAGACTGAGCCTGGAGGTAGTAACAGAGCATTCTTGGTCTAACCTCTTTGCATATAATATGTTCATTCGCCCAAATAAATCTGAATTGGAGAATTTTGAGAATGATTGGACTGTAATTGCTGCTCCGGGATTTTTGGCTAATCCTTCAAAACATAATACCCGGGACCATAATTTTTCAGTTATTAGTTTTAAAGAAAAAACTGTTCTTATTGGAGGAACCGGCTATACCGGGGAAATAAAAAAAGGAATTTTCTCTGTACTCAACTTTATTTTGCCCATTCAACATCAGGTGCTAACGATGCATTGTTCTGCAAATATTGGTAAAGATAATGATACCGCATTATTCTTTGGTTTATCAGGTACCGGGAAAACAACATTATCAACAGACCCAAATCGTAAGTTAATCGGAGACGATGAACATGGATGGACTCCCGAAAATGAAATTTTCAATTTCGAGGGAGGGTGTTATGCTAAAGTCATAAACCTGGATCAAAAATCTGAACCTGAAATTTACAATGCTATACGAGAAGGTGCACTTATCGAGAATGTGATATTAAAAAATGGAGTGGTAGATTATAATAATGACTCCATTACCCAAAACACAAGAGTTAGCTATCCAATAGATCATATTGAGAATATCCAGATACCATCTGTTGGTAAAAACCCAAAAAATATTTTTTTCCTTACAGCCGATGCTTTTGGGGTTTTACCTCCGATGTCAAAACTTACCGCAAGTCAGGCAGCTTATCATTTTATCTCAGGATATACTTCCAAAATTGCCGGAACCGAAGCAGGAATTTCAGAGCCGGTACCTTCATTTTCAGCTTGTTTTGGAGCTCCTTTTATGCCATTACACCCTACTGTATATGCTGAAATGCTAAGTAAAAAGATTGCGGAAAGTAATGCGAATGTTTGGCTTATTAATACTGGATGGACCGGAGGAGCTTACGGGGTTGGCAAAAGAATAAAGCTTAGTTACACCCGTGCTATGGTAAATGCCATATTAAACGAAAACCTGGAACCAGATTATACTTATGAGCAGTATCACATTCATTCGGTATTTGGGGTGGCCCAACCAAGGCATTGTCCCGGGGTTCCCGATAAAATACTCAGCCCACGTGCTACCTGGAATAATGATAAAGCTTACTATGACGCAGCCTTTAAACTTTCAAATACCTTCAGACAGAATTTTAAGAAATTTGAAAAATTTGCCAATGAGGATATTCGAAGGGGTGGCCCACAACGTTTTGCCTATTGATTTACTCTATAATCGAGATTTAAAGGAGGCTTGTATATTATTCCTTTCAGAAATGCCTTATGAGCTTGCAATGAAGTAGTTTATCTGCAAATATTATTAATATATTGCTCTTCCAAAACAAAAGTTTTATCATAATCTACTAAAAACCTACCGGTGGTGAACTGACAGTTAAATCTCAGTTCATCACCTTTTTCTATGTAATTGAAATTAATATTAGGAACCTCAGCAGGTTGGCAGTCTATAGGTTTTGAAAAATCTTCCAGCCTGTTTCTTGCAATTGAATTAATTTCAGTTTTCAAATCACTTATCAAGGCCTGAGATTCAATTTTTTCTTTCAATTTTTCATTAGGCAGAAATTCAATATCCCTCCCAATAGCTTTTCCATTCCTAAAGACCATATTATTATCTAGGGCAAACTCATTTCGGAAAAAAGTATGAACGTATGCAATCTTCACAAAGTTCTCATTACTGGAAAAATCTGATTGGTTATAAGAATTTCTTATTCTTGATTTATCGTCTGCAACCAAAAAAGAATCAATAGCAAATTCCCTCTTATCATACCATATTTCGTGTTTCTGATATTCATAACCTTCAAACAATTTTCCGCTCTCATTATTTCCCTCAATACAGCTGGAATACATAACCGCTTCTTTTGCCACATAGTGGAAACCGTTCCTTTCACGAAAAAAAGGAATTTTATATTCATTTTTAAGCACCCACTTTCCCTGGTATTTATAACACTGGAAGTTACAATCAGCCGGAAGATCCTTTAATTTGATATAGGGTTGAATATAATTATTCTCAAAGCTCCATTGAAGCATATCATATCTGGAGGTTGCAGCGGTGGAATTAAGTGCCTTCTCATCCTCACTTAAATACTGGAAAATCAACACTCCAAATATTCCTAACAAAATTATTATCGTTAGGTATATCCAGACTTTTTTAAAATATATACCTCCTCCTTTTTGAGATAACCTGCTTTTCTTTTGAAGACTGGTTTCATTCAAAAGTCTATTCACATTTCGCAAGGCCCTTTTAAATTCCCCTTCCGAAGCCGTATTATTTATAAGACGTGAAAATTGGGAATCGCTATAGCAAAGATCCCTGGCAATTTTTGAATTACTGGTAGATTCAAATTTTTTCTTTGTAGAATCAAATTTACCGTAGAGACTTTGCAATTTTGAAACAAATTCCTCGTGGTATTTATCGGTGTTATCTTGATACATTCTTAATTTATTTCACTAAAATTTGATAAAAATCGATAAAAAACAATAAAGCAATAACAATTTAATATTTATACCCTATAATTGTTACCGAATCAATTAAGAAATTATGTGTTACAGGCATAATTCAAAGGTACAATTTATTAACAACTGCTTTATTTAAATATTAAGTATGATCAAAAAATTACATCAAAAACACAATCTAAATTTTAAAAAAGCTTAAGGTATAATGAAGTTCAATTCTCAAATTTAATTTAAATATGAAACAGTTTTTTTACATAAAAACGAAAACGATTTCGTTGAATCCCAGAAAATTAGAACAAAATAAAACACAGTCCAATGAAATATCTTATGCTTAAAATTACCTTAGTTTTACTATTAATATCGGCTGGAAATGTTTGGGGGCAACGAGAAATTTCCGGTACGGTCGTAGATGAAAACAATATCCCTCTTCCCGGGGTTACAGTATTAGAAACCGACACCGAAAATGGAACTGCCACAGATTTTGATGGTAATTTCACCATAAGCGTTGCCGAAGAAGAAACCTCTCTAACTTTCAGTTTTTTAGGCTTTAAACATAAGGTAATGGCCCTTCAGCCTAATGAAGACAATATAAACGTAACCTTAGAAGAAGATGTTGAATCGCTTGAAAGTGTAGTGATAAACTCCCTGGGGTTTGAAGAAAATAAGGATGAATTAGGTTACGCCAGTTCTACCATAAAATCTGAGGCTGTTACTGAATCAGGTGAAAGTACGTTATTAAATGGTCTTTCCGGAAAGTCTTCAGGCTTAAGGATTTCCCGAAATTCGGGAGATCCTGGGGCAGGCGCCTATATGCAAATTAGAGGATTATCTTCAATTACCCGAAATAGCCAACCCCTTATTGTTGTTGACGGGGTTCCTATTAGTAATGATGTGAGGGGGAATTCTACCGGTAGTGGTGTGAGTCAGGAATCCAGGCTTAACGATATTAACCCTAATGATATAGAAACTATTTCAGTATTAAAAGGTGCTTCTGCAGCCGCTTTATGGGGAACTCAGGCACTTGGAGGAGTTATTATAATTACCACTAAAGATGGAAGTTACAATGATGGGCTTAGCATAAATTATTCATCTACTTTTTCTATGGATATTATAAACCAAAGGTATCCGTTACAAACCGAATACGGCCAGGGAGATAATGGTTTTTATGATCAATATTCCAGAGATTCCTGGGGAGATCGGATATCAGAACGTTCAGGAGGGCAAGACGATTTCAATACAGAAGGAGAATACTACCAGGATCAGGACGGAAGAATTTATTACCCTATAACCAATAAAAACTCACAACAAACATTTGAAGATTCAAATTTCGACCAGATTTTTGATAATGGCTATTTTTTCGAGAATAATCTAAGCCTTAGCGGAGGAAACGAAAAAAGTACTGTTTTTTTCAGCATCAGCGATTTAGATCAACAGGGGATTATTCAAAATAACTCAGATTATAGAAGAACCACTACCCGGTTAAATGCTCGTCATAAATTTAATGAAGTACTGAGCTTAGATTTTAGTTCTACTTACACAAGAACAAATTCCAACAGAATTAGAAAGGGCTCAAGTTCTTCCGGTTTATATTTAGGCCTTCTTAGAACTCCACCCGATTTTGATATATCAGGGTATAGAGGATCCTATCATGCGGGACCCAATGCTTCCCCGATCTCAGACAGGCACAGATCTTACCGAGAGCCTTTGGGAGCTGACGGAACAGCTACTTATAACAACCCATTATGGACAATTAATGAGCAAGAAAATGAGGCAAAAGTAGATCGCTTTATTACCAACTTCGAGTTAACAGGGGAACCAACAACTTGGTTAGATTTAATTGCACGAGTTGGTTTGGACCACTATAGTGAAGAAAGAGGCCAATTTTTCACACCCGGTTCTGCAGCAGGAGCTTATCGTGCAGGTTACCTAAATAATTCTGTAGCAACAAATACCATTTTTAATATGGATTATATTGCTAAGGCACAGTTCGCCCTGAGTGATGACCTTAGTGGTAATTTTCTAGCCGGTGTAAACTATAATTCCAAATCCAGAATCGTAGAAGGAGCAATTAGTACAAATTTTATTCAATTTGTAGATGTTGATAGTGGAATTCGTGATATTAATAACGCCCTTCCCGAAAACAGATCCGTTACCAGTACAGAAGGTCATGAAAGAACAGCAGCTGCATATACTTCACTATCGCTATCAGCTCTTGAGATGCTCTTTTTTACAGGAACAATGCGGGTAGAATCTGCGTCAACTTTCGGAAGTAGCTCTGATAACACCTTCGCATTTCCTTCGGCTTCTCTCGCTTGGCAATTTTCTGAACTTTTAGATTTAGATAGCAAAACTTTTTCATTTGGAAAACTGAGGGCTTCTTATGGTGAAGTTGGTGTTCAGCCTTCTCGTTATAATACCTCAAATACATTTGTTTCTCCTGCATTTGGAGACAGCTATGGTGGCAGTTTAGACCTATCGCTTTATGGCAATGGAGGTTTTGTCCCCAGTTCAAGCAGAGGTAATCCAAATTTACGTCCTGAGCGAAAAAAGGAAATCGAATTCGGTACAGATTTACGTTTTTTCAATGATCGATTGCGTTTTAGCGGTACTTATTTCCAAAACAAGACCGAAGATGTATTACTGGACTTTCCCGTAGCTAATTCAACTGGCTACACTTCTATCTACGCAAACGGTGCGGAAATTCAAAATAACGGGATAGAGCTAGATCTTAATTACCAACTATTTCTAACAGATGATTTCTCGTGGAACATAAATACAAATTTCACTACTATAGATAATGAAGTAACCAGTCTAAATGGTATTGACTCCTTTAATTTGGGTGGACTTTCAGCAGTAAGTTCAAGAGCGGTAGAAGGACACCCGCTTGGAGTACTTTGGGGTTCCCGGTATTTAAGAAATGAAGATGGAAGTATTGCGCTGGACGAAAATGGTTTTCCAAGACAGGATCAATTAGAAGGTGTAATTGGAGATCCAAATCCGGATTGGCAGGGAGCGATCTCTACTTCAATTAGATACAAGAATTTCAGCTTTTCTGCTCTATTAGAAACTTACCAGGGAGCCGATATTTATGCAGGCACCAAATCTGTATTGAAAGATTTAGGAACTTGGGATGATACTGCAAATAGAATATCAACTGACAGGAATTACCTTGAATACGACGGATCGGTAATTAATATTGATGAAACCTTTAGAGGAAACCTTAAGGATTTTGGTAATGGACCGGTAGCCCTCACGGAAAGTTGGTATAATGGCCCCGGTGGTTTCTTTGGAAATGGAATTGATGAAGTATACATAGAAGATGGATCCTGGACAAGACTTAGAGAAGTAAGCCTGGGGTATCTGTGGGATTCAGATTGGCTAAAAAACACCACTAAACTTCAATCGGTAGAAATCACTGTAACGGGAAGGAACCTCCTGTTATGGACTGAATTTGAAGGAAATGATCCTGACACCAACCTATCAGGAGTAAGTGCAGCAAGGGGTATAGACTATTTCAATAACCCAGGTACTAAATCCTACCTATTAAATCTTAATGTAAAATTTTAAAAAACCGGTTATGAAAAAATATATAGTTCTTTTTATAATTATAAGTCTTCAATACTCTTGTAGTAAAGTTGTAGAAGATATAAATGATGACCCAAACAACCTAACCAGTAGTTCTTACGGAAGCATACTCACAGGTGCCGAAGTAGGAAATATTATCCTGCAAACCGGTGAGCCCGCCAGAAGATCTGCAATATTTGCAGGGCAATATACCGGTATTGACAGGCAGCACCTGGGTTTTAACGATTACAATATAACCGCAAATGATTTCAACGCTCTATGGTCTGATGCTTATGTAAATGCCTTTAGAAATGCAGTTGAAGCTGAAAACGCGATTATTGAAGACGAAGTAGGCCCGGTAAGTGAAGGAATTACTCAGGTTTTACAAACCTATATCATTGGAACGGTCACTTCATTATTTGGAGATGTACCTTATGATGAAGCTGGTAATATTGAAAATACCAGTCCTATTTATGAAGATCAGCAAGAAGTTTATAATAAAATTCAAGATAGGTTAGATGAAGCCATTTCAAGTTTACAAATGGGCGATGGAAGACCCGTAGGAGGATCGGAGATTTATTTTGATGGAGCGCCTGATAAATGGATTGAAACCGCGCAAACTTTAAAAGCCAGATATTATCTGGAAACCAAACAATATGATTTGGCATACCAGGCAGCTCAAAATGGCATAAGCACATTAGAAAATAATATGAGCGCTCCTCACGGTACGGCTGCAGACAATTCCAATCTTAATTACCAATTCTTTGCCGTAGAAGTAAGACAGGCAGATGTAATTGTTTCTGATTTTATGACAAGCCTGATTCATCCAGGGCCAGAAAACCCAGAACCTGAAAATTACAGAGGGAACAGCAAAACTGATGAAACAGCACGATTTAATTATTTGTTTAATACAACCAGTATAGGTATTCAACCTAATACTGAAGACGGGTTTGCAGCACAAACTGCTCCCGCCCCTTTAGTGACCTACCAGGAAAATTTATTAATTCTTGCTGAAGCAGGTTTGCGTTCCCAGGGATTTCAAACGGGACTTGAAGCCCTGAACGACTTTAGAAATTTTATGGACGGTGGCGGTTATTTGACAAATACAGACTCTACAAATATTGAATATGAACCTTATACTGTTGCAGATTTTGAAACTGGAGGAATGGAGAATGAGGATGGACTTAGCAGAGATGATGCATTATTAAAGGAAATCCTTGAAGAAAGGTACATTACTTTTTTCGGCCTAATTCATCCTTTTAATGATATGAGAAGAACTCTTAATGAGACCAACGTGCGGGTTCCCGTAACTCCTAATAGCGGTAATGAACTCCCGCAACGTTTTTTATATCCGCAATCTGAAATTGACAGGAATGAAAACGTCCCTTCCCCTATTCCAAATTTCTTTGAACCCACTGATGTTAACTTATAATATGAATAAAATGAAGATACTTCCTATAAAAAACCTGAAGAAAGTTACTCTGATCTTACTTCTCTTTCCCGCTATTCTTATAAGTCAGGAGGAGAATAAGGAGATTTTATTTATTGGAAATAGTTTTACTTTTTTCTGGAACATGCCTCAAATGGTGGAAGCTATGGCCAAAGATCAGGGGGTAGGTTTAAATACTTCCCAGTCCACAGTTGGTGGAAGTAACTTAGCACAGCATTGGGAAGAGGAAAAGAATACTCAAACCAGAAAAATGCTTAAAGAAAAGTCCTGGGAATATATCGTATTACAAGATCATAGCCGAAGTACAATTGATGAACCTGAAAGATTCCAATCCTATGCTACTAACTTTATTGAATTTGCAAAAGAAAAAGAAATTAAGCCACTATTGTCTATGACCTGGGCTTATAATTCTAACCCTTTAATGCAAAAAACAATAGGAGATTCTTATTTAAAGTTAGGTAAAGAAACGAATACTAATGTAGTGCCAGTAGGAACTATCTTTATGCAAGCCAGAAAGTCCAGACCGGACCTAAACCTGTATTTTGACGACAAACATCCCTCTTCTGAAGGATCTTACTTAATAGCCCTGATTTTTTATAAATACTTCACCGGAAATTCGGTTTTGGAAGTACCAAACAGGCTTGCTACTCTTGATTCTGAAGGAAATCAACTTTACCTAAATTTTATACTGCCTGAGACTGGTGACTTTTTAAGACAACTAGTTGAAGAATTTAATTTGGAACCATACAAAGAAACGAACTAATGAAAATCCGGAAAAACATTTTTATTATACTGGGGCCTGTAATTTTCTTTGTATTACAAACCCTTGGAGGAATTAAAGGTATGCCGGAACCGGCTTATGATATCTTATGTGCAACAATTTGGATTGCTTTTTGGTGGGTTACAGAAGCGGTACCAATAGCCGTAACGGCATTATTACCTATAATCCTATTTCCACTTACCGGCGCTCTTGATATCTCAACCACTACGGCTTCGTATGGGCATAAATACATCTTCCTTTACATGGGAGGATTTATGCTTGCGATAGCCATTGAAAAATGGAACCTGCATAAACGTATGGCCCTTCATATTATCAATATGATTGGCACTAATATTAAAAAAATAATCCTGGGATTTATGGTGGCTACTGCATTTCTATCCATGTGGATTTCAAATACTGCCACAGCCGTGATGATGCTTCCTATTGGAATGTCAATAGTCTCTCAATTAAAAGACAACCCTACAACCAAGAAAGATGAAAACCAGGTTTTTGGAAAGGCTTTAATGTTAAGTATTGCCTATGGTGCATCAATCGGCGGGGTTGCCACTTTAATAGGAACTCCCCCAAACCTTGTTTTTGCCGGATATATTGAGAAAGTATACGATATTGAAATCACTTTCTATCAGTGGTTTCAATTTGGACTCCCTATCTCAGTCTTATTGTTAGGTATTGCCTGGTTTTACCTTACTAAGTTTGCTTTCAATTTTCGGCAAAAAGAATTT
This sequence comes from Salegentibacter sp., assembly GCA_017795085.1. Classification (GTDB taxonomy): domain Bacteria; phylum Bacteroidota; class Bacteroidia; order Flavobacteriales; family Flavobacteriaceae; genus Salegentibacter. The sequence goes on along the minus strand of CP051246.1, from coordinate 4,154,313 downwards.
CCTGGAGGCAAAAGTGAAATCCAAAGACTTATTAGGGAACTCGGCCCAATGAAACGAGAAGAAAAAATCGTCCTAGCTGTTTTTGTAACTACCGCAGTTTGCTGGATATCGCGTTCTTTTATTCTTGAAAGTTTTCTTCCCGGGATTGACGATACCATTATTGCTATGACTGCAGGAATTGTCCTCTTTACCCTGAATTCTAAAGAAAGTGGTGAAAAAATAATTTCCTGGCAGGAAGCGGTGAAAATGCCCTGGGGAATCTTTCTCTTATTTGGAGGAGGAATGGCCTTGGCCTCAGGGTTTGAAGTTACTGGTTTAGCTGAATGGTTTGGTATTCAAATGACTTTACTTGAAGCTCTGCCTTTAATTCTTCTTATCTTAATTATAATATTTAGTGTAAACTTTATAACTGAACTTACATCCAATTTAGCAACTACGGCAATGCTATTGCCTATTCTTGCTCCAATAGCCTTAGAACTTGATTTAAATCCTTATATGCTCTTGGTTGCCACTACAGTTGCGGCCTCCTGTGCCTTCATGTTACCAGTTGCTACACCCCCGAATGCTGTAGTTTTTGGATCGGGGTATTTACGAATCCCGGATATGGTAAAAACGGGAATCTGGATGAACCTAATATCCATATTAATCTTAACAGGAATGGTGTATTTAATGCTTCCTCTGATATGGGATTTTGATCCGTTTGGTTTCAGTGAACAATTTATAATAGAAAAATAAAAGAGATTAACCCGGAAAATATCTTAATGATGAAAAATATTTCAACTTATAAAATAGCTTTACAAACACATTATAGTTTTTTAATCGTCCTGGCACTTTTCTTTTTAGCGTGCTCAAATGACGATGATGTAACCCCGGCAGATGATGGAGTACTTCGAATTTTAAAACAAGAAATAGGAGAAAAACCACTTGAAGAAGGCGATGATAATATCCCGGTGAATTCAGAGATAACACTTATCTTTTCACATAATTTAAATTCCGAAGCTATAAGTACTGCTCTTCAATTTAATTCTCCTGACGGCGATAATGATTTTTCACTTGACTTCTCAAATACAAATTCCACAATTACCATAACTCCTAATAATCAATGGGAATACGAATCAGATTATACATTAAATCTTCCTGAAGGAGATTATGGTAGCGAAGGAGAAACTTTACCGGATCCCATAAACCTGACTTTTCGAACAGCTGCTTATGTACCTCCGGTAATTACTTTGAGTGCTGAATCTGATCAAATCAGTGAAAGTGGAGAATCCATAAATATTACTGCAGAACTCGATAAAACTACTGATTCTGATGTTCTGGTAAATCTGGCATTCTCGGGTAATGCAAGCTTGGAATCTGATTATAATGTAAGTGAAACCGAATTGCTGATTCCGGCGGGAGAACTTTCCACCACTTTTGAATTAAATACCATCCCTGATCAGGAAAATGACGATAATGAAAGTGTGATTATGTCAATAGAGTCCGTAGAAAATGCTACTAACGATAACAACACAGAAGTTATTGTAAACATCACAGAAGAACTACCTCCATTATCTTTAAAAGGTGTAATGGCTTTAACCTGGGATGGATCTGGAACCAATGATGGCAAAGCGGTTCACGTAACGGCCAATGAGGATATTGCTGATTTAAGTTTATATAGCCTGGGAGTTGCCAGCAACGGAGAGGGCTCTGATGGTCCTGAATTTACCTTCCCTGAAATTTCTTTAGAAGAAGGAGATGATGTATTGATCGCCAGAAACCCCGAGGCATTGACCGCATATTTTGAAGATTGTGGCGAAGAATTTGAAGTTGTTCTGGAATCCAACAGTTCCATAAGTCAAAATGGAGATGACGCCATTGAGTTATACAGTAGTGAAACCATAATTGAAGTATATGGTAATGCTAATGTAGATGGAACTGGCAAAATTTGGGAGTATTCAGGATCCTGGGCATACAAAGTTGGCCGGGAATGGACCTACGGCGGAATAGATTGTAGTACTGGTAGTACACTTAACAGCGAGTCTTCTTGTCCATATCCAATTTGTAATGAAGCGCTGGAACTTAAAGGAGTTTTAGCCTTATTATGGGATGGCAGTGGTGTAAATGGCGGAAAAGCCATTCATCTAAGAGCCACTAAAGACATTGAAGATTTAAGTATTTATGGTATTGGTGTACCCAACAATGGTAATGGAACCGATGGAGTGGAATATGAATTTCCGGAAATCTCGGTAGAAGAAGGAGATGATATTTTACTGGCTAGAGAACCGGGCACCATAGCTACTTATTTTGGAGATTGTACTGATGAGTTCGAACACATACTTGAATCTAACAGCTCAGTTAGTCAAAATGGAGACGATGGAATAGAATTGTTTAATAACGAAGTGGTGGTGGAAACCTATGGTAGTGCTGATGTTGACGGAACCGGTGCGCCCTGGGAATATACAGGCTCCTGGGGATATAAAATTGACGGTTCCTGGACTGTAGGTGGAATTGATTGTGCCGAGGCTTCTACCACTACTCAAAATTCAGGATGTATTTATCCAATTTGTGAATAGGATTAGCCAAAACGGGGGCAACTTACCCCCGTTTTATTTCCTTAGAAGAAACAAGAAAATCATGAAAAAAATAGAAAACATGAAAAAAAGTATAATAAAGTTTCTATACATATTTTTATTAGGAAGTATAATGATAAGTTGTGATAAGGACTCCCCCTCAGATGAATTAACTATTTATTCAGCAATGATAAATGAAGTTGAGTTTGTAGAAGATATGGAAGATATTGCATTAGAGGGCACCGTGAAAATGGCTTTTTCTCACAATATAAATGCGGAAGCTTTTGAAAATGCTTTTTCATTTTCAAACTCCCAGGGCGAAGCCCAATATGAAATCTCATTTCAAAATGCCGGGTCAAAAGCTATAATATCGTATTCAGATTTAAATCCAAATACAGTTTACTCTCTTAATCTTAATGCTGGACCTATAGGAGGTAATGGAGAATCGCTGGAAACTCCTTTCATGAAAGAATTCACTGCTACCGAAGAAGGAACAGAAACTAAAACACCTTGTACTTCGGGGAATGGTGACTGCATGGAGGAAATTGAAATTTCAGAAAATTCCCTATTTAAATTTTATAGCTCGTATGATATTATTTCCAACCCTGAATTTATTTGGGAAAACATTGAAGAAGTCATCTTTGTGGTCCATGGTCAAAACCGAAATGCCGATGAGTATTTTGAATATATGAGTAATTCTGTGGGTGATATCAATAGACGTGAAAATATACTGATTATTTCTCCTTTTTTTAAATCTGAATCGGATGCTGAACCCGATGAATTATTTTGGGGAAATAATTGGAGAGAAGGAGGAAATTCAGATAACAGTGAAACCTCGATAAGTTCATTTTCCGTATTCGATAATTTAATTGAATACCTTACAAATCAGGATAAATTTCCTAACCTTCAAAAAATTAATTTTGCAGGGCATAGTTCTGGAGCAGCTATGGTTCAACATTACGCTTTCGCAAATATTTCTGAATCAAATAATTCGGAATATGAATTTAGCTATCTAGTGGCCAACAATCAATATTTTTATTACCCTGATGACAGGAGATATAACGAAAATACGCAGGAATTTTTTACGCCTACTGATTGTGACGGGTTCAATAACTGGCCTTATGGCTATAATTTTTCTCCATCCTATCTTGAAGGTATGACTCCGGAGGATTTATTACAACAACAAATTTCCAGGAATACAATTTATTTATTGGGTACAGAAGATACTGCAACAGAAGGTACGTTAAATACGACCGATTGTGAAGCAACTTTATTAGGCTCAAATCGCTTAGAACGTGGTAGAAATATCTTTAGGTATTTTGAAACCTTTTATCCTGAAAATAATCATCAGAAAATTGAAATTGAAAATATAGGGCACGATGCAAATGCCATATTTAATTCTGAAGAGTTTAAAGCCCTCTTTGTTTCAAATTAGCTCGGCTCAAGGTTTAAAAAAGGCCGCCCGGAGAAAAATACCGATCGGCCTTACGCTAATAAGGGCTTACTCATACAAACATAAATATTTGTTTTTAAGCTAAATTTATCAAAATTAGGGTTGAGAAAAACCACTACGTTTGGTATAAAAGCTAACTATTGCTCTAAAAACAACCTTAGAAACGATGTTGGTATTTCAAAAAACCAGTTTTTGTAAAAATCAGACTTTCTGAGGAAACTCTACTTAAAGCAAACATTACAGGGGAATTTCAATTTCTATACCATTGCCTAACCGGATGTGCATACTCCGGGAGGATATTGGCTGGGAAGAAAGGTGGCCGATAAAGAAACAAATTACTTTTTAAGGGGTTTTTGCTTTCCTCCTTGAGAAACTTGTTTACCCAATAGGATAGTTTTCCTTTGCTAATTCCATGGGCAGGGGCAAATGCAGTTTGGCTTTGTTCTGATTCATAACAGCTGGCTATCAGCTTACGCATTTCTGAGGTAGAAGATCGAGTCATTTTAAGTATATTTAGACTGCTAAATGATAATCTAAAGAGGTTGCAGAAAAGATGCACTTAGACGGACGGATACAAACATACAACAATTTCAGAATAGCTGTTCCGGCAGACTATGAAAACGTATTTTCTCATTTCTATTTTGCCGAAAATCAATCCAACGAAAAAGATAACAAAAACTTAATTACCTTCTTACCAAACCATTTTGATTTTCAATTTCGGAACAAAAACATTACTCAATTCCAATCAAAATACACAAATAGAAATTGACAAATGTCTTGTATTAGGAAAGTGTTTGAATATTCGTTACCACCGCAATCAAAAATTTTGGTTGCCAATTTCAAAGACGATGCGTTTTATCGGTTCTTTGGCAATATTTCGCTTGCTAAAAATTCACCAATAAATCCTGATAAACTACTGAGTGATAATTGCTTTAAATCATTGTGGTATGAACTTGATAGAATTGATAATATAAACCGGCAAATAAACTACATTCTTGAATTTTGCTCCCCGTATTTACAAAAGCGTGACACAATTGCAGAACAATTAATAAATTTTAAAGAAAAATCTTTAGACCCCATCAAAGCAACTGCCAGGGATAATGACCAAACAGAGCGAAATATCCAAATCAAACAAAAAAATATTTCGGATATTCTGCAAAAGAAATAAAACCTTACCAACGGTTTTTAAAAGCAGTTGAATACATTGAAATCATTGCTTCAAAGGCAGTAGTGGGTTGTTTAATCAATTCGGAAAAACGTCCATAGTATCTTACCGTATCAGAATCATTGACTTTGCCGAAGAATTCGGTAGGATAAGTTGCTTACAATAGCTCTACTGGGCTTCTCACCATACATCAGGTCATTCTGAATTTTGTCCTGCATAACATAAATTGTAGCTATGTAGCAGGAATGCGGTGCATATTCAATAGACAGATGATGGGCGCTTCTTCCATCAACAAAGAAGAGAATTCACAATTTCACATGCGTATTTTTTTAGTAATTAATCCAATAGGATAAAAGGGTTGAGTGTCGTAGCTAACTCTTATCTAGTTAAGTCATTCAATTTGGAAGAATTTGAATTTAATTGTGCGAAATCTACTTACAAACTATAAAAATTTCGGAAATAAAACCACACGTATTCCGGTTTTGTCCGGTAGCAAAATTCCGGCTACCAATGCTCAAATGTAATTTGTAAAGAAAATTAATAATTTAATTAATGAGTATTATTCTGACCTAAAGTTCAACACCCAAGATGCAGCTAACAGGGCGGATTTAAGTGGGTCTTCTTTGCAAGCTAAAAATGAAAAAAACATTAACAATGAATGCATCCGATTATATACAACAAATAATATGGAAAAAGCTTATGAATATATGCAAAGCGGACGCTAATTTCTGAAGTGGCTTATAAAGTTGGTTATAATGATCCGAATTATTTTAGCAGAGCTTTTAAAAAATTATAACAGACTTCCTGCCGATTACATATTAAGTATAAATGAATCTATGGAATTGTGCTTTCAAACCTCCTTAAGATAGATTTTTAAGGCAATTAATTAAAATTGCATCTGATAATTTCTCTTTTTTATACAATTATCCTTGTTTTTAGGATGATAGTCCAGAAATCGAGGAGCTGGAATACATAATTTAGAAAAGCGAAATAATCATTTTTTACATTAAAATATTGAATATGAAAATAGCTTTTATAATTGTTCTCTGTTTTTCTTTTTTAAGTTGCACCTTTAGTGAGGAGCATTCCGATATATTAAATCTTGGTGAAAAGAATACTATTAAATCTTCTGCCGAGGCAACAACTTCTAAACAAAATTCCGGCTCAGGATTAACCGGTTTAACCGGTTTAAATGATGCGTCACGCATTATAAAATGCGGTTCCAAATATTATTGGTATTCTACCGGAGGCGGAATAAGGATGAGATGGACTTCAGATCCTGAAAGTGGAATCTGGAATGCAGGGCCAGATGTTTTTCCGACAAGACCGAATTTTTGGTCAGATTATACCCCGATCAATGCTGCATGGGCCCCGGATATAACTTATCATCATATTTCAGGGGAATATAGATTGTACTATTGTGTATCCAGCTTAGGCAGTACTAAGTCCGCTGTCGGCTTAGCCACTAATACAACACTTGATCCGAATGACCCACAGTATAATTGGGTTGACCAGGGGATAGTTATTTCAACTGAGGAAGGAGAATCATATAATGCTCTGGATCCCTGTCCGGTTAGGACACATGAAAACGAGTGGTTCTTGGCTTTTGGTTCTCATTTTTCAGGAATTAAATTAATTCGTTTGGCTCCGGATGGAAAAAGACATCCTACACTTTTAAACATGTGGGATTTAGCGCGAAAATCAAATGCAGCGAGCAGTGCTATAGAGGCAGGTGCCATATACCCGGGAAATAAAAACGGGCAGAATGGATATTGGCTTTTTGTTAATTGGGGTACAGGTCTTGGACATGAAGAGAATGCAACATACGAAGTTCGAGTTGGATGGTCCACTAACGTGAGAGGCCCTTACCTGGATAAAAATGGACTCAATATGTACAATGGTGGTGGAACATTAATGATGCAAAGGGAACAAACTTTTATTTGGGATAATAGTACTAGGATTGGCAGGGGTCACGTCGGAATAATTAAAGGTGAAGATTTGGATGGCACCTATCCAGACTGGATTTCATACTCTTATTGGTTAAAAAATCCCCCAGCCAATCAAAGTGGAAAAAGATTTGGGCTCCAACGTTTGATTGAGGATCCGGATGGTTGGCCGAATGACGGGATTTTATTCCAAAATTAAATCGGCAATACCATTCCTAAATAAAGAAGATAATACCCAAAGTGCTTGAACCCATAATTTTCAACAATCTTCAAGAATACTTTTACCGCTACCCAGGCAGAAATAAAAGCTATAACTAGGCCTATCCCTAATAAAAGAAATTCCATTTTAGTAAATTCAAGGGGTGTTTTCATTAGCGGGCGATTAAAAGTAACTGAAATTCAGCTGATTACTTCTATGGCTCTCGATGTTTTTGCAAATTGAGTTTGCAATCATCTCTTTTACAGGGGTTTTGTCGAAAAGAGAGATGCTGAAAATTTGTAATATTTCGTAGATTTTCCTCTTGCTTTTCACTTTTCATTTTAATTATTTAGATAAATTACACTATTTGGATTTGGAATAATTACGATGCTCCATCAGCAATTTTTTGATGTCTTTATTATTTCCATATATGACCATAATATCCCCGAAGTGCAGGACGGTTTTACCCGAGGCCACATCCTGAACATGCGGTGTTGTTTTTATAGTTCCCATGCTATTTTTTTCCTCAGAAGTTTTTATGGTAGTGAGAACGATAATATTATGGTTACGTTTTAATCCAATTTCCTCAAGGCAGCGTCCATCATATTCTTTGGGAACTTCTGTTTCTACAATGCTATAATTCCCTGTTACCTCAAAGGAATCTACAACGCCTTGGAGGTTAAGCTTTTTAGCCCAACGCTCGGCGGTCTCTTCTTCGGGATGAATAATTTCATCAACACCCATAGCTTCCAGTACGGTTTGTTGTAGGGAGGATACAGCCCTGCTGATTAGCCGTTTTACGTGCTGCTGTTTCATAAGCGCCGTGGCCATAATATTAGCACCTTTATCTTCGCCAATACCCACAATAACAATATCGGTATCTTTAAGGGGAAGGTTGTTCACTGCACTCACATCGGTGGCATCGACGTTTACCGCGTGAGTGATTTTTTCTTTTATAGCTTCTACCCGGGCCATATTATTATCTACCCCTATTACTTCATTTCCCATTTCAGTAAGCTTTTGTGCGAGGGAAGCTCCAAAATTTCCCAGACCGATTATTATGTATTTCATAGTATTAGTTAATTAAAATTTCTTCAGAAGGATAGCGATAATTTAAGTGTTTTACGCTCCTTAACAGCGCTATCATAAACGTAAGCATGCTAACCCTTCCTACAAACATCGTTGCGATTATCACCAGTTTGGAAGCTGTACTTAATTGATCGGTAATTCCCAAACTTAAACCCACAGTACTGTAAGCCGAAAAAACTTCGAATGCGATAGTTAGTAAATCCTTTTCTGAATCGAACGAGGCAATTAGGAAAACCGCAAAACCAATGGCCATTAATGAAAGTGACATAATTGCAAACGACCGGTTTATGGAAATTGGGGATATTTCTCTTTTAAAAACTTCAATGCGGTTTTTCCCGCGAGCCAGGCTTAAAATATTAAGGGTTGCTACGGCAAAAGTACTTGTTTTTATCCCGCCACCAGTTGATGCTGGGGAAGCACCAATCCACATCAATAAAAAAATAATCATTAACGTAGAAAAATTAAGTGCTGAAATATCTATAGAATTAAATCCGGCTGTTCTTGGAGTGGCCGCGCCAAAAAATGCAGTAAACACTTTTCCAAACCCTGAATGTTCGGCAAGGGTGTTATCGGCTTCAAAAATATAAAACAATATACTTCCAGTAATCAATAAAACAGTAGTCATAGCCAGTACAATTCTCGAGTTTAGATTCAGTACCCAGGGCACATATTGTATTTGATGGGGGCTTTTAATTTTCTGAAATTTCCTGTTGATATAATATTTCAAGTATTTATAAAGGTTTAGTAATATCGGAAATCCTATTCCCCCCAGAATAAATAAGCCGGCAATAATAAGGTGAAGCGGATAGTTAAATCGAAAACCGGGTTCATATAAACTGTTTTCCAGGGTAGAAAACCCAGCATTACAAAACCCTGAAATACTATGAAAAATCGAGAAAAACACTTGTGCTGAAAAACTATCAAAAAGGCTCTTTTTTACTGAAAAAAAGATAAGTATAGCTCCTATAAATTCAATCCCGAACGTAAGCAACAGAATCTTTTTTAATACGCTAAAAACTTCACTTAATTTTTCTGTGTTGCTAATATCCTTTAAAACCAGCTGATTTTCATAGCTGGCTTTTCCACGAAAAAAATAGCTGAAATAGCTGGCAAAAGTCATAATTCCCAATCCACCTAGTTGAATCAGTGCTGCAATAATTCCCTGACCAAAAACCGTAAAATAAGTGCCGGTATCTTCCACGATTAACCCGGTAACGCAAACCGCACTGGTGGCAGTAAATAAAGCATCTACTGCTGATATCCCACTGTGCGTAGCTTTAGGTAACAATAAAAGTAATGTCCCAATAAAAATAATCAGGATAAAACTTCCAATAAATAAACGTGCAGGGTTTAGGTGTTTACTGTCTAGATTAATATTAGTGGCTGAAAATTCCCGAATGCAATAAAGGATAAGTCCCAGGTATACCCACCCCATTTTATTAAATAGATGAAACAAATTTAATTGCTCTCTTAAAAAATTAATTTGGGAAAGTAGGAGTAAACAGTATAGCAGTAATAAAAAGACATCGAAGAAACGTACTTTTTTTGATGGCCTATCATTTTCAAAAAAGTATCGAAAAAGAATTATGATAAGTCCTAATGCCAGTATTATGAAATAAAAAAGGCTAAAAAAACCTTCACTAATATCCTTATGCAGGAAACCTACCTCAAAAATTAAAACGGTAATTCCTAAGATACTTAAGAGAAAGGATGTGTTTTGTACTTTCTGCAGTATCTTACTTTGAATAGGACCTGGCTTTTTACTAAAAACTTTCACTAGATGGAAAAATTAAAATTCACCTTGTCTGGAGCAATAGTCAAGACTTGCGAGAAGTAAAATTACAAGAATAAACAGTATTATGGCAGGCCATTTAAGATATGAGTACGATTGTTTTTTTCTATTTTCTTCTTCAGGGGCTGCCACAAGGTTTAGATTATAGTTAATTACAAAGTTAGCCTGAAGGATATAAGCAAAATATAAAAATTAAAGCTATGATATAAAGATTTTATAAAGGTTATAAAGCTAGATAAACCGGTATCCAACACCACTTTCAGTTATAAGATGCTCAGGTCGATTTGGATTTTCTTCCAGTTTCTTACGAAGTTGAGCAACAAAAACACGTAAATATTGGGTTTCGTTTTGAGAACCAACACCCCAAATATCTTTTAAAATATATTGATGGGTTAGTACTTTTCCCTCATTTTTTGCAAATAAAGCCAATAAACTAAACTCGGTCGAAGTTAATTTTATAATCTTTTTATTTCTAAAAACACTTCGGTTTATTAAATCTACTTTCAGGTTTCCGGTCTCAATAATCGGCTTCAGCTCCTCTTTATTATTATTGCGTAAAGAGGCCCTGATTCTTGCCAGGAGCTCGCCAGTTCTAAAAGGTTTGGAAAGATAATCGGTTGCTCCATTATCAAGAGCTTTTATAATATCCTGTTCGCTGTTCTGCACCGATAAAATCATAATTGCTTTATCATACCATTGCCTTAATTCAGTAAGAACATTTTGGCCACTTTTATCGGGAAGGCCAATATCTAATATAATAAGATCGGGGGAGTGGTTAGCAGCAAGATGAACGCCCTCCTGTGCTGTAGCCGCCTGAATTACCTTATAATCATTTGCCTCTAATGAAATCTGTAAAAGTTTCCGTATTTGTGGTTCATCGTCAATAACCAAGATTTCTCCATTATTCATTCCTATAATTTTTTGGATGTGTGCTTTCAGCAGGGATACAGATTGTAAATTCTGCTCCTCCTTCTTTTCTGTTTTTCAATACTATTTGGCCATTTTGAGCCCGGGCAAAACCTTGTGCAATAGAAAGTCCTAGCCCGGTACCACCGGTAGCAGTATTAGGAAGCCTATAAAATTTATCAAAAACCTTTTCTATCTTATCTTGAGGAAATCCTTTACCATTATCTGCGATTTTAACCAAAATAGTTTTGTTTTCATACCCAGCTTTTATTTTGATTGTACTATTTCCCGGAGTGTATTGAAAAGCGTTATGAAGTATGTTTTGAAAAATCTGTTCCACCAGGGTTGCATCAATTTTAACCAAAGGTAAATCTTCATCTTCTTTAAATATAATTTTGTGCTGTGTGGCTTCGTGAATATTGAGGTTAATAACCTTATGAAGGATTTCATTTAAATCGTGCCAATCTTTTTGAAGCTGGATGAAGTCACTTTCCAGTCTACTCATATTTAATAAATTTCCAACCTGACGATGAAGTCGGTTACCGGCTGTTTCGATTTCGGTATATAATTCTGAAGTTTGTGTTTCACTAAGTCGTATGGGATGGTCCTTCAAAGTGTCTACAGCTCCAATAATAGTAGAAATAGGGGTTTTTAGTTCGTGGGAGAGAGAATTCAGCATCGTATTATAGAGGGCAATAGTTTTTTCTCTTTCCTTACGTTGACGGGCTTCAGCTTCAGCTTTTCTTATTTTTGTAGTAAATACGGCGTTCATAACTGCGATAACAAAATACATTAAAAACAGTAGTGCATCTTCCGGGGTATTTATCTTGAAGGTAAATCGCGGTGGGATAAACAAGAAATTCCAGGCCATAGCGCTCAATATGGCTACAGTTACCACCGGATAAATTTCAAAAAACATCGCTAAAACAGAAACAGCCAAGAGTAGTATAAGCGCAACTACGTGATAGCCAATAACATTAATAAAGAAAAGGGAAATCAATAAAATTACTAAAACACTGCCAATCCCCATAAGGTATTGGAATAAAGGAGTTTCATTAATTTTTTTATTAAATCTCAAATTTTGGACTTATAAGTCTTAATATAAAGGCTCATAAGATATTTAAAAATTTTGATAATATCTTTCTGTTGTTCTGGCACTTTTATCAATGATAAATTCCATTTCCTCATAAAAAATTACCGTATTTGCTGGGCTTCCGGAGTTTTTTAGTAAAAAATATCTCCTTCAAATTTCAAGCTCATTTATTCTATATGGTTTTGACCATAATAATTACAGAGAAAATGAAACTGGAAGCTCAACCTAGCAAAGCGGGTTATCCTCTCGTTCCTCATTACTATTTGATAAAGTTCTAATATTTAATTTTTGAAATAAAAAGTTGCAAAACCAAAAAGTTGCGCATACATTTGCAACCAAATGGTTTCTTAAATTATTAAAATGAGAAGAGATATATTTCAAGCCATAGCTGATCCTACCCGTAGGGCAATTATTGCCCTGATCGCTGTTCAGGCACTTACACCCAATGCCATTGCTGAGCATTTTGATACTTCCAGGCAGGCGGTTTCAAAACATTTACGGATCCTACAGGAATGTGAAATAGTAAAGAAAGAGCAAGAGGGTCGGGAAATTTACTATGAACTTGAAGTAGAAAAAATGAAAGAAATAGACCAATGGTTAGAACAATTTCGAAAAATATGGGAATCAAGATTTGACCAATTGGATAATGTATTATCAACCTTAAAAAAGAATGAACAATGAAAAAAAATGCTTCTTTTTTAGATCTCTCCGTTAACAAGGCAGATAACAGTATTTATATAAAGCGTGAGTTTGAAGCCAATCTTCAACTGGTATGGCAGGCCTGGATCGATCCCAAACTGCTTGATAAGTGGTGGGCTCCTAAACCGTATCATATCGAGACCAAATCTCTAAATTTTGAAGAAGGTGGCCAGTGGCTGTACGCTATGGTAAGTCCAAAAAACGAAAAGGACTGGTGCAAGGCAGATTATATAACCATTGAACAGCTAAAATCTATCTCCTGGCTGGACGCCTTTTGTGATGAATACGGTAATGAAACTTTAGGAAAACCACGGTCCTTCTGGACTAATGTTTTTTCAGAAAAAAATGGAACTACCACAGTAAATGTCACGCTTCAACACGAAAGCCAGGCCGATCTTGAAATGATGATTCAGATGGGCTTTAAAGAAGGTTTTGCGATGGCACTGAAAAACTTAGACCAGTTATTATCAACTTTAAATACTCCATAAATGAAGAAAACAGTATTAAATATTCTGTCTGTGCTTCTGGGTTTATTATTTCTTAACGGTGGTTTAAATAAATTCTTTAATTATATGCCGACCCCGGAAGATTTACCTGAAGCAATTGCCAGAGATAATGAGGCTTTAATGGAAATAATCTGGTTGATGCCATTAATTGCTTCTGCCGAAATTTTGGGCGGATTACTTATTCTCTTTCCCAAAACAAGAGCTTTGGGAGCAATAGTGATCTTTCCTGTTATGGTAGGTATATTGCTTACACACATTTTTGTGGCTCCTGAAGGCCTTCCAATTGCACTACTTATTTGGGCAATGCTTCTATGGATTTTATATGAACACAAACAGAGATATTATTCTTTAATCAATTAACGCTTTAAAATATTATCTTTCCAAAAATGATACTGAATTCCAAATATCCCAACCTCAATTATTCCGAAAAAAAGGCGATGCCCACGCCCTTGTATATGCTAAACTCACTTAGTGAGTGTCATTAAAGACCTCACCTCGGGTATACAAGCACCCTCATCATTGAATTTAATCCACTATAAGTTCAATACCGGCTTTTTCGGCCTTGTATTTTATTTTGGTCATCAGTTCGTAATAATTCCAGTTCCTTAAAATAAATCCGTCTTCTTCTTTGGCGATTCCTATTTTATCTTCCTGGTTTAACAAAATGAGTGTCCTGCCCTGTTGTTCAATACAAAAATCAATGAGCTTTCTGCTGTATACATGCAAGCGGTTACCTACATAGTTTTTTTCCAGTTCGTGGAATCCATCACAAATAGTAAATATCATATTCAGGGAATATATTCCCTGAATATGATTGAGAGAACATTAGAAAAGAAAATTGAAAACCGTTTTGGAACCGGTAAGGCAATTCTTTTAACCCGAAAAATTCATGGAATACAAAGTAAATTGGGTGTAAAGTGTTATATTTAAAGAGCTGACCGGCATCTTTAACAACACTAAAAGCACCCAATTTTGAGTATTAAAAATACAGTTTTCTACCGAGGTAAAAAATCAATTTCAGTAAATTTTTCTGCAGAAGAAATTAGTTCCGATGGTTCCCTGGTTCTTTTAGAGAGATTGGAGCGAAAACATAAGGTGATTCGTTACTTCAGTACATTTCTTCCCGATCACCGTAACCCACTTCGAGTTTCCCATAGCGTGGAAAAACTTTTAAAGCAGCGGGTATTTATGCTGATGCAAGGCTATGAGGATGCCAATGATGTAGCACACTTGCAGCACGATCCTTTATATAAGGATATTCTGCAAGGGGACCTGGCTTCCCAGCCCACCATCTCCCGCTTTGAGAATAGTTTGAGCAGGGCTGCTATTTTTGGATTGTGTTATGGCTGGATCGATCGGTATGTCTCGAGTTTGAAAGGAAGAAAGCGTATTATTATAGATATCGATGGGACTGATGATCCCACGCACGGGAAACAACAATTGGCCATGTTCAATGGATACTACGGACAGTTTATGTATAATGAACTCTTCTTCCACGATGGGGAGACCGGTCAGATCATCGTACCGGTGCTTCGGCCCGGAAACAGCCATTCCAATAAATGGTATGTTTGTATTTTGAAAAGGATCATTATCAGAATTCGTAAGGTGTATCCCGAGATGAAAATCATCATTCGGGCCGATGGTGGGTTCTCCTGTGCCCCCTTTTATAAACTGGCAGATAATTACAGTTTAAAGTATGCTATCGGTCTTCCTAGTAATGAGGTGCTCAAAAGAAGGGTTAAAAGAGCAGCACGCGCGGTAAAACATCTTTATCAAAGTAAGGGTGAAAAACACCAGCACTTTATCAGCTTTGACTATAAAGCCGGTAGCTGGCACAAACCCCAGCAGTGTTATTCTAAAATCGAAAGTACCGGCCTTGGCATGAACATCAGACATATAGTGAGTAACCTGGAAGAGCAGGATGCCAGGGAAATTTATTTTGGTTTTTATGTAAAGAGAGGGGAAGCCAGCGAGAATCGCATCAAGGAAGTAAAGAATATGTGTTTCTCTGACCGATTATCCAACCATGGATTCTGGGCAAATTTCTTCCGGTTGCTCATCAGCAGTCTTGCTTATGAACTGTTTCTAATTTTAAAGAACAACATCCAAAAAACTACTTTCGAAAAGGCTAAGAAATGGCAGATAAGCAGCGTTAGAACGCATCTTCTCAAAATAGGCGCTACCATAAAAATCACCAAAAGAAGAGTCTATTACCGGCTCTCTAAGGCCTTTGTGCATCAGGACCTACTGATGGAATTGCTCTCTGGATAAATTTGATACCTTACGGGCTTCAACCGCCTTGGGATACCTATGTCTTGTCGTGAAATTTTATGAATTTAAGCCCTAGAGACACTCATTTTTGGAAGGAAAAGTATCCTACGGTTTATAAAATGCACGGAAAAACAAGAAAAAAATTCCTGATATACGAGGAGTTTCAATTTGATCTGAAATATCCCTGCAATTAAACTACTCATGAATAATGCGGGTTAAATCCGCCACTGACTTTAGTTGTTTAACAACTACTTTCGACCATTCCTTTCGTTCATTAACAAGCATTTTATTCAGCGTTTTGTCATAAGGTTCTATTTCGTCCGTCAATTTTAGAAGTCCGTGTTTTGCAGAAAGAATAAAAATTTCGTTCGGTTTCAAGGATTTTGCATAAGTCAAATTCTTTTTAAAAAGTGAACTGGTATAAATTTTTTCCGCTGTCGCTTTTCTATCCAATTTTTTACTGACACAAGAAATTAGAACTATGTTTTTCATTCAAGCACAATGTTTTTTCAGCATTACTTACAACATGTTATATCAAGTACGAAATACGGAAAACCGTAAGACCTGGCACTGATTCAAACCGAAATAAGCTCAATATACCAATACCCGAAAGGTCCAAACAACCTAATCCCCTTAAATGCTTAACCCGCAAAGAACCGGTTGAGTTAATCCCGGAAGACTCCAGGCGTCCGTTGGGCTTCCGGAAAAACGGGACAGGCTCTACCGGCCACACAGAACAGAGTCTTAGTTATTAGCAACTGGTTTTATTTTATTAGTCAATTCCAAGTCTTTTTTCCACTTCTCGCAATTGTTTACCGAACTCAATTTGTTCCTCAACTATTTTTCGTTTTTCTTCTGGTAAACACTGAATACAAGTTGGATATTGAATTCCCTTGTAGTAATCCTTACACTTTGGGCATAATTCCATCCTGTACAAGTCATAATTAGAAGCACACTTTTTACAAGCTGTTATTGTATCTTCAAATGAAAGGTATTTTATATTGTCGTTTAGATATAGTAAAAACGCTTTTTTTTCAATAGATTCAGGGTTATTATTCTTTGCTGTATTTCTTTGAAACCAATACTTAACATTTGATAGGTTATGTTTATTTCTCCATTTATCTTTTGACACAAAGCACTTGTCTCTCACTTCATATGCGTCCTCATCTTCGAAAAATATGGCAATCAGTTCGCTGGCTGTCCTATAATTCGCTTCATCAAATTCGTGCTTACAATCCGCACATCGATATTTTGGCATTTTTCTTACCCTTTCGCTTGGGTTTTTATTTTTGCAATTTGGACACAATGGTATCGGCATATATTCATAATCACTTAATACGTGATTTCTAAATTCAGTTTTATCAATTTCAGAATTTTTATTAATATATTGATTGGTATAATTTCTTGTTATCTCTCTCAAATATTCATTGTATTTCTTTGGATGAGATAGATGTTGTACTGTTAAAGTTTCATTACTACTGCAGATTTGGCATTTTTCTTTTATGATTTTCAGTCTTCTTTTTTGCCAATCTTTTGAGTGCCAAGAACGCTGTCCCTTTTTGAAGTTTTTCCAACACTGTTCTTTTGCAAGTTCTATCCCAATCTCATTATTCATGAGTTTGTCTTTCAATTCTATAAACTCGTCATATGTTAACATCTGATTTCTATATATTAATTAATGAACGTAATGTCAGTTTAACTTGTGCCAACGTATTTCTAACTGCTGTAGGCGCATTTTTCGCGGCTATTGCAGTTAGATGGTGTTGTCTGCTGTTTTCCTTACCCGACCAAGATAATAGAAAACAGGAACAGTTGATTGGAGCGGGCCAAATTAATATATCCAATTGCTAAGTTATTAAATTTCAGATAGCAGCACCCCCCTTCATCAAAACGTGCATGAAGTTTTCCCTCACAGGCTGGAAAACTAAAAAAACAATCAAATAAATGAGTATAAAAAATGATCCTTCCGGGCGTAACAGGAAACCTATGGCTTAAAACGATCAAAATGGCATTAAATCCTGTAAGTGCCAGTGAAGGAACATAGTAAAAAGCAGTTGTACCTTAGGTCAATAACCAAAACCCGACATCCAGCATAGGGGTTTAGGTGTCCTACCTAACAAATATTCCCTCCTAAAAACAAACTAATCCCCATATAGGGCTAACCGGCGAAGAACCGGTTTAGTCAACAGTGCATTCATGTTGGGCTCCCGGAAAAACGGGACAGGCTGTTCCGGCCACACAGAATCTTAGTTATTGTGTACCGTTTTCTCTATTTTAGATTGAAACGTAACCCCTTTAGCTTTTCTGTTTTTAAGATTTGAGATATATCTGATAGACTGCCTATTTCTAATTTGATAGGCTCGTTTGATTTATTTGGAATAAGTATTCTATATTCATTTTGATAAGAGTAATCCAAACTTTTATGAAACAGGGTTAGTGATCCATTATGCTTCCATTTATCATAATATCTAACATCTCGAGCATCGTATTCAAAATTTAATCTGTGGATTTCTTTTTCTAATCTATCTTTGAATTCTTTTGGGTTCTTTATCAATAATGCATACTCGCCAAATTCTTCCATTCTTGGATTTATCTGAAAGGGCTTTTTTTTTAAATCACTATGTTTTATACAGGTCATACAGTATAAATTTCCAGGACTCAAATTTTTATAGCTGAGATATAATTCCCCTGGTGTTTTTCTGATGGTTTCACCAGTTTTTGTATCGGTTAATTCTATTATATAATTTTCAGGATTTGGAAAATTCTTGATTTGAACAGTTGCCTCATCCGGATCACCTCTAAAGTTGTTATTTTCTTGAGATTGAAAGTAATCAAATGTATTAAGGAATATTGTTCCGTTGTCATATAGGTCTTTAATATACTTTTCTTTACTAAATTTTATGAGATAAAAAATTCGATCTTCCATTCAGGCTGAAATTTTACTAAAAATGGTACTTTTTTAATTTGTAAAGTGGGATAGTGTTTGCTATGAAAAAGACTTAATTATTAAGACTTTGATAGATTTTTATATTTACTTTCAACTATTTTCGTTAAAAAAGCATAATAATCTTTTTTGTCTTGATTCAACCTTTTTTCTAAGTTATATGATTGGCTAATTACAGAAAGTAATTGACTTTTTTCCTTAAGTATAAATAGTTTATGGTGATCAATCTCTAGTTTCTGCCACAATTGTAATAGTTGATTCCAGGCACATATGTGTTCCGCCCTTTCTATTCTTCCTATTTTTGTAGAGTTAATTCCTAATTGTTGAGCAAGATCCTCTTGAGAAAGGTTTAGCTTTAATCTATTCAGTCTCAACATACACCCGACTTGAATAGCTAATAAATCTAATTCTTTTCTACTATAAACATTCATATAGTAAAAGTTCAAAAAAAGACTCGTTTTATTCGATACAAATTTGTATCGAATAAAAATTTTGTTATATTTGTCAAGTCATTACATTACAAAAATGTAAGTTTGCGATTCTTCTTAATATAAAAATATTAGAAGCATTCGCTTTGAATCTCGTATCAGAAAACTGGTAATTTTTAGCACACGAGAGGATAAGCAAGGATGCTCACGACCCGGGCGTGTCATCCGACTTATCTGTGTGCAAGGTATACCAGTACCTCTGATACAATAAGTGGAGTCACGCCTTTTTTGGTTTTATACTCTTCATAAGTTTCAAGGTAATCTTCTACAATTTATTATAAAGTCTCGCAGTACCAAAATAAGCTATTTTGGTAGTCTATACTTATGTCTAATCCTAAGCTCTTTGCGGGGAGAGCAAAATTCAAACAATCCCGTGGGAGCTGTGAAACCCTACATTTTTTACAGCGTGGTGGGAAAAGCCCCCAAACCTCCAAAGAGGGAACTAAAGGGGCCTGGGAACATTAGTAATAGGTTTGTAATTTCCGCTATAGGGAGCTGGAAATGCCCCCTAACCCCCTAAGGGGGAACTCCAAGAACTTCGCAAAACAACATTCAAAATACTTGTTTAATCCTAAGCTTGTTGCGGGGAGAGCAAAATCCAAACAATCCCGTGGGTGCTGTGGAACCCTACATTTTTTTACAGCTTTGGGTGGGCCTAAATTTCAAAAAAGAACCATTGGGAACTCAGGTTTGGGAAATTATTGGGTAATAGATTTACGGCTATGTGTATAGGGCACTGGTAGTAGAATGATAAAAAAGAAATTGCTATGTAAAAAGAGTTTGAATTAGCATTAAGTCAAGGATTCTTTCCCTAAGATTGGCGTCTGGTGGGGAAGGCCTGGGCTTAATAAAACAATTGTTTCATTAAAATCACACGCAAAATTATGAAAAATAATTACCAAAGCCACACGTATATCGTGGCGGCTATAGTAATTGGTCTGTTCCTGCTATTTTCTATAAAACCAGTAACAGCCACTCCCTTTCCCAATTCTTATTTCCAGGAAGTGGAAATTTCCGGTACCATTATCGATAAAGAAGGCCTACCCGTTCCGGGAGCTACCGTATCCATTAAAGACAGCAAGACCGGCACCCTTACCGATATAGAAGGGAATTACGAACTCACCGCCCCGGCCAGTGCCACCTTAATTATTTCTTACCTGGGCTTTAAAAGCCGGGAAGTTGCCGTAGACGGCCAGGAAGAAATCGATATCCAGTTAGAAGAGGATGTACAGGCCCTGGGGGCTGTGGAAATTAATACGGGGTATTATAGTACTACTGACAGGGAGAGAACGGGAAATATTTCCAGGGTTTCGGGAAAGGATATTGAAATGCAACCTGTAGTGAGTCCACTTCAAGCACTTCAAGGAAGGATGGCAGGGGTAGAGATTACTCCTAACGGAAATTTACCAGGTAATGCATCCACTATTCGTATTCGTGGTACCAACAGCCTTCGAGAAGAAGGGAATTTTCCACTGTATATTATTGATGGTGTGCCTATAAATTCTACACCATTAGAAAGTAATAGCAACCTAACATTTGGCGGAATTGATCCCCTCAACACATTAAACCTTTCCAACATAGAAAGTATCGAAGTTTTAAAAGATGCCGATGCTACTTCAATTTATGGTTCCCGGGGTGCTAATGGCGTGATATTAATAACCACAAAAAAAGGAAGAAAAGGAAAAACTGAATTACAAGCCCGGGTGTATTCTGGTGCTTCATCTGTCCCTAATCGGGTTGATTTATTAAATACAGAAGTGTATTTGCAAATAAGGAGAAGGGCCTTTGAAAATGATCAGGTGGAACCAACTGAGGCTAATGCTTTCGATCTTTTGGTATGGGACGAAGATCGCTACACCGATTGGCAGGACAAATTTTTTGGAGGTACTTCACAGGTTACCGATGTAAATTTAAATGCCAGTGGTGGTAATGAGAATACAACATTTCGCTTAAGTGGTTCTTATCACTCCCAAGGCACAGTATTCATTGGGGATTATGATTATAGCAAAGTAACTGCGGGAGCTCAAATTAGTCATACATCGGATAACAATAGATTAAATCTGGATCTTTCCATAAATTATGGTGTTGATACTAATAACCTTGTGGGTTATTTAAACCTCTCTGCCGAGGCTTTTTTATTACCTCCCAATGCTCCTTCCCTATTTAATGAAGATAACACTTTAAATTGGCAGGACTGGGGTGAAGTAGGTTGGGACAATCCCCTGGAAGGCTATTATAATCACAGTACCACAAAATCAAATAATTTAGTTTCAAATCTGGTTGTGTCTTATCAACTGGCAAAGGGTCTAAGCTTTAAGTCAAATTTCGGTTACACAAACTTAATTAATGATGAGCTTGTAAAAAGACCCTTAAGATCTTATAATCCTGCTAATACCGGAAATATTGAAAATCGCTCCGGTCATGTTCAAAGTGACAGGAACTCTTATATTATTGAGCCACAGCTAGTATATAATGCTGCGATAGGAGGTGGAAAATTAGACGCTCTCATTGGAAGTACTTTTCAACAAAGTTTAGTTCACCAACAGTCTCTTTTTGCGGAAGGTTATGTAACTGAATCCTTGATTGGCAATTTAAATGCGGCAGAAAATATCGGTTCTTCTTCAAGTTCGAATACAAAATACCGTTACAGTGCAATCTTTGCCAGGCTAGGTTATAACTGGAAGGGAAAATACCTAATCAATCTTACTGGTAGGCGCGATGGTTCTTCTAGGTTTGGCCCTAACAACCGCTTTGCTAATTTTGGAGCAGGCGGAGCAGCCTGGATTTTTTCGGAAGAGCCTTTTATTAAAAACGCTCTGGAGTTTCTTTCTTTTGGTAAATTAAGAGGAAGTTATGGTACTACAGGAAATGACCAGATTGGGGATTATGGCTATTTAGATGCCTACGAAGCGACAAGAGGTCCAGGCGGGCTATATCCAACTCAGCTTTCTAATCCCGATTATTCCTGGGAGGTCAATAAAAAAATAGAGGCTGCCATAGAATTAGGCTTCATTGAAGATAAAATTAACCTTGGTCTTAGTTGGTATCGTAACCGGTCTTCCAATCAATTAGTAGGCTATCCATTACCGGCCATAGCAGGATTTACCTCGGTTCAGGCAAATTTACCTGCAACTGTTGAAAATACAGGTTTAGAGGTAGAGCTGTCAACATTTAACATAGACTCTCAAAATTTCCGGTGGCAAACCTCTTTAAATACCAGCTTTCCCAGAAACGAATTAATTAATTATCCTAATTTAAATCAATCTTCTTATGCTAACACCTATCGCGTAGGTGAACCATTAAATATAGGATTACTGTACCAATATGAAGGTATTGATACAGAAACCGGATTTTATAAGATAGCTGACATGAATAACGATGAAACCTTTGATTATCAAGACCGCAATTTAGTATGGGACAGAGGCAGGGAATTTTTTGGAGGGATATCCAATAATATAATGTACAGAAACTTTTCCCTTCAGTTCCTGTTCGATTTTGTAAAACAAGAAGGCACCTTAACGCTTTTCGATGCCGGAGAACTTGGTATACAACGTCGGGAGATACTTAATGCGCTGGATGAAAATAGCTCATTTCAGACTATTTCGCAATCTACTCCCGCCGGGACCGCTTATAGCCAGGTTTTAAATTCAAATCTTCCCATCGTAGATGCTTCATTTATGCGATTGCGAACTTTATCTCTAAACTATAACCTTCCTGGGAGGATTTTAGAAAAGATAGGTATAAGAGAGGGAAAACTCTTTGTGAACGGCCAAAATCTATTCACACTTACCAATTATGAAGGCCTGGATCCAGAATCGCCCTATGGAGGAACCGAGTTTCGACAGTTGCGCAGTATAACCGGAGGGGTACAGTTCAATTTATAAAATATAAACATTATGAAAACGAATAACTATAAATTTCAAGTAATGCTTTTATGCACTTTTCTATTATTCTCTTGCGAAGATTACCTGGAAGTTGAATCACCTGATAATAAGATAATAACGGAAACTGTTTTTAACAGTGATGAGACCGCAGTAAGTGCTATGAAAGGTATTTACAATCAATTATCCAGAGCTTCATTTAGTGGTGGTGGCACTAGTAGTGTTACCCTACTTTCCAGCTTATCTACTGATGAACTGCAGGCTACACTGGTGAATGACCAAACCTATAAACAATTTGAAGAAAACGAAATACTCCCGGCAAATCCTCGAAATAATAATTTATGGGTCAGTGCTTATAATATGATTTATATGGTGAACGCTCTTTTGGATGGATTGCAAAATTCTGAAGAAATAACAGAGGAAATCAGGGATCAACTTACAGGAGAAGCAAAATTTGTTAGGGCTTTTACCTATTTCTATTTGGTCAACCTATATGGCGAGGTTCCTTTAGTTCTATCTACGGAATATAGCGAAAATGCTCTGACGGAAAGAGACACCAAAGAACTTATCAACGGACAAATCATAGCGGACCTCCAGGCATCAATAAACCTTCTCACCAATGAATATTCAGAAGGAGAACGTTTTTATGTAAATCGATTAGTGGCTACCGCTTTTTTAGCAAGAGTTCATTTATATAAGGAAAATTGGGATCAGGCAGAGCTCTTAAGTTCCGAAATAATCGAACAAACTGAAACCTTTGAATTATTAGAAGATTTGGATAGTGTTTTCCTGGCCAATAGCAAGGAAGCTATCTGGCAAATTTCACCGGAAGGAGATGGTGGAAGTTTCACACATACCAATGAAGGTGCAACCTTTATTTTTCATCCGATAATCGCTTCCTTAACTCCAGTAAAGTTATCAGGAGATTTTGTTTTATTGATGGAAGGCGAGGACGAACGTTTAATTAATTGGGTCGGTTATCATCAAAGTAGGGATGATTATTCCCCCTATAAATATAAAATTCGTAGTAGTTCCGATCCCGTATCAGAATATTCCATGGTTCTTCGTCTGGCTGAACAGTACTTAATCAGGTCTGAGGCCAGACTCATGGAAGACGATATAGCAGGAGCTATCGCTGACCTGGACATAATAAGAAAACGTGCAGGCTTAGAGCTCATTGCCGAAACTAACCTGGAAATTAGTAAAGAAGCTTTAATTGATAGCATTTTTAAGGAACGTAAAAAGGAATTATTTACAGAATGGGGACATCGCTGGCTTGATCTAAAGCGTACAGAAAAGGCGACAGAAAAGTTAGCTTCCAAAACATCGTATTGGGAAGAGACCGATGTACTATATCCCATACCTGAGGAAGAACGTATAAAGAATCCAAACCTCACCCAGAATGCAGGTTATTAATATAAGAATCTCAAAATGAAAATATTGATGATTTTCAAAAAAAACCTCGTGGTCTTCCTCTTTCTGTTTGCGTTATTCCCTTTTGTAAGCAGTTCTCAGGTTTTGTCAACTATTCCAGAAGATAGCATTATTATGCTTGATTTCAGGTATGGCCAACTACCCAATGGAATGAAGTATTATATCAAATCTATAGAAAGTTCGCAATCAAAATTAGATTTGAGGTTATTAATAAAAGTTGGAAATAATATGGTGGACAAAGATCAGATAGATCTTGCACATATCCTGGAACATTTAGCCTTTAAAGAAAGTAAACACTTCCCCTTGGGAATTTATAATGATAAGGAGCTCTTTGAAAAATTTGGAATGAGTCTTTCTGATGCTAAAGCTTATATAGGTAATAGTTGGACTCAATATATTTTTAAGGCCCCGGTTGATAAACCCAGGGCCTTAGATGCAGGTTTTCGATGGTTTAAAGACATTGCAACCGGTTTAAGACTTTCTGAAGATGATATTGAAAGTGAGATAGGGACCGTAAGAGAAGAACTTCTGATGGGGTCAGGAAATGATTTAAATCAAGTTTTTGCCAGAACAGCACTCCACTCAAAATTATTCCCTTGTAAAAATGATTATTCAAGCTATTTTGATCAAATGACTTTCACCCGACATATAGTGAAAAAATTCTATCAAACCTGGTATAAAACTGACTTGATGGCTATTAGTGTTGTAGGGGATATTAATAATTTAGATGATATGGAAAATCAAATTAGAAAAAACTTTTCTAATATCCCCCAACCAAAGACTCCATCTAATGATTTAAAATGTGATTCTTTATATAAAACTAGAAGTCCACAATTTGAAATTGTAGAAAGAAGTTCTGATTCCCTTCAGAAATTAAAAGATGAAACCGTAAAAATCCATATGTATTTTCGAGATAAGAATATGGAAAAGGATGAGCCTGTTGAAGAATTAAAGCGGAAGTCTGCGGATGCCATGTTGAACCAAATCCTTAATCAGAGGTTTCGTGAGATGGAAAACAATTATAATATTTCCTACGAAATTACATCGCGTATAGAAAATAGAAGTATTCCGGCTACTTCAATGGAATTAGTTATTTCGGCCATAAATTCTTCGGAAAAAACAGCATTGAAGAAAGCATTTGGGACCTTTCACCAAATAAGTACTGAAGGAGTGTTAGAAGCGGAATGGAATAAAGCCAAGGCAAAATATCTTGAACAAATAAGGTATACTGATACAACAAGCCCAAAATATTGGGTAGATCAAATTAAAACGCACTATATCTATGAGAAACCAATAAATACTGAAGAGAAAAGCATATTGAAGAAATGGGTATCCAATCTTTCATTATCCGAATTTAATGAGATTATCAAAAGCACTATTCCTCAGATGCCGGAGGATATAGGAGTGATTGCACCAAATGGCAGTAAGGCTTTATCCTCTACAGAAAAAGAATTCCGTTCACTGATTCGTAACTCCTTTAGTAAAAAAGCCAAATCCTATAAGTCTCCAACAGTACCCAGTTCCTTATTAACAAAAGAAGAAATTAAAAAATTGAAAATAAGGCCTTATGTAAAGCAGCAAATAGGAGAAACCGGTGCGTTGGAATTAGAATTGACCAACGGAGTGAGACTCGTTATTAAATCCTACCTACCTTCTCCGGGTATGAATAGTGATGACATTATTCTCCATGGCTTTAAAAATATCGGGGCATCCTCTATTATGGATAAAGAAAAACAAATAGCCGCATTAAACGCTCCTCGCTTCGTTCGCCATTCTGGAGTAAGAGATTTGAGTTTCTTTGATTTGAAGCGCTACTTTTCAAACACCAGTTTAAAAAATGGAGTATTCCCTTATATAAATTATAGAGAGACAGGAATGGAAGCTAAAGCAGAATTGGAAGATTTTGAAAAAATGTTACAATTAGTCTTCTTATATTTTACCGCCCCGCGAAAGGATAAAATTGCTTTTAAGGATTGGAAACAAAAAGAATATCAGGACTATTTGAATCCTACTTTCTCATTGGAAACTGTAGATTTCAACAATTATATCCTTCGGTCTTTAGGAGATAATACCATAGCACCGGAAGCCACGAAACGTTTCGAATCTCTTGATAGCACTAACTTTGAATTAGGCTATGATGCTTATCAGGAGTTTTTTGGAAACGCTGAAAATTTCACTTTTATAATAAGCGGAAATTTCCCCCTTGAACCAGTACTCCCACTAGCTCAAAAATATTTAGGTAATCTACCTAATTGTGAAAAAATTAATTCGAGGAAAAATCGAGATTTATTAAGCACTCAATTGCCTTCATCTAACTCAATTGTAGAAATTCCTGAACCTACTAATTATAGCCTTGAAAATACAATCTATGGAATACGATTTATAAAAAAAACATCAGATATAAATGATTGGCGGGAAGAACTTCTTGTGGAAACGCTAGGTGCTATAACCAATGCGTTTTCTTGGGATTTGCGATTTAAAAAAGGATTTTCCATATATGATTTTGGTGGCACAGGGAAATTAAATAACAATAGGGCACAATATGAGCTCGCTTTTAATGTTCACTGTAGTCCTGAGGAAATCGCTAGTATTCAAAAAGAATTTAAAACAATTATTACCAAGATTAAATCCGGCAATATACCTGCAAAACATGTAAGACAAGGACTTAATCGTATGCAACAAATCTATTCAACGGAGGGAAGAGGAAATGAGCAGCGAGTGATTAAAACACAGCTTTATGAGCATTACAAGCATAATACCCCCTGGGTAGATCCTGAAATTAAAGAGGAGTTTGTAAAATCCATAAGTCTGGCGGACATTGTAAATGCGTCAAATAAGTATTTTACAGAGCAAAATCAATATGAATTTATATGGGGAAATAGAGAGTGAAATTTTAAATAAAAAGCCGTCCGGTGCAATACTGGACGGCTCATTTTATTCAAAATACTCTAATTAGAATAGTTCGATTACTCCTCCACTGCCCATCTTAGGAGCTTGAAGATCTTCATCATCAAAAACCTCGTATACCGGGCCGCCTTCTTCAAGTCGAACAAGACATTGAGTTTCACCTTCTCCACAGCCTAATTCATCAATTTCGACTGGTTCATTATCAATTTCAATATAATCATTCTCAGGATTTACACTGAAATTGGCTGGGCCAAAAGCCATTCCTATGGCACAAACAAAGGCCATCATTGGTAACATTAACTTTTTTAGTTTCATAATATTTACATTTTAAAGATTAATAAATAATGCCGTTGAATCAGGTAATCGGCTGTAACCTGAATTATCGCGCAATAATATTTTTAATACTTTATTGATATTTTTTCCTTCCGGAATTTTATAGTCTTAAATCCAAAAGTGATTATCTTTATTTTCTAAGGATAAATTTCGGGAATAAAAATGTTCTGTAGTGACCCCAAAATGTTCTCTAATCACTTTTTTTTCACCTTTATGCCTAATCTTTTTTAAAATTCTCTAGTTTAGAAAAGCTTTCTATCTTTTTCCAATGGTGTAAAGTTGCAGAATAAAACATGACAGAAGTGGAGGTAAACTTATCAAATCGGTAGAAAATGCCCTAAATGCTATGATTTTCACATCGTTCCCGGTACGATTTGGGTGTCATTTTCACTTCCCTTTTAAAATACCTGGAAAATTTGGGATAGGTTTTAAAGCCCATTTTAAGCGATATTTCGTGCATAGAATAGTCGGTATTTTCAACCAGGATTTTACATTGTATGATACGATGTTTCTTATGATACTGGCCCGGGGTGAGTCCGAATACCTTTTTAAAACCGGACTTGATTTTATACTCATTGGTATTAAAAATTCTTGCCAGTTCATAATTTTTCTTAGCAGGCTCATTAACATGATCCAGGATATACTCCTCTATATTTATAAACAGCTGCTGATCCCAAATGGAGATTTTATTCATCGAAGCATTTTCCTTTAGGTTAAAGAAGTCATCTTTTTGGACATCAAGCATAGAGGAACTAATTACAAACCTCGTTTTATCTTTATTGGATACTTTGGTTATTACCGTCTTCAGGTTAAGCGATAAACCCTGATAAAATTTGTATTGGAGATGAAGATTTAAAAAATGTTCTTCCTGACTAAGCATACGCTGGATGTTATTCCTCCATTCAGCCTGGGAATCTGGAGCTAAAACTGTTTCAAAAAGTGCATCGTTTAAATGTCGTGACTGGTTAATTTCCTCAAAAACATCACCTTTAAATTTATAGTCTAAAATTTTAAGCTTACTATTTAGTATAAAGCTAGCCGTACTAATTACCACCATTTCATTATACCGGTTTGCCCAGAGGAATTGGTTTCGGCTTCGGTTAAGCCTTTTGGCAGTTACATTAAAAAGTGCAATTAATCCCTCGAGCTCATCGCGATATTCGCTTCGTTGTATTTGAAAAGCAAAATTCCCCTTCCCTATTTCGTATAACATTTGGTAGACATCTTGTAATGTTGACCTCGTAAATTCGCGTTCCATAACTTAGTTTTAGTGATTATTTCATTTTTGTGTAGGGTTTTAAAAATTGAATGGCCTTGTGTGTATGATTAAAAACCTTAGCCGGAATATCTTTCTCTTTTCGATAAGTTCTAATAAAATATTCAGTGAGTAAGTTATCGAGTGGTGATTTGGTGTAGAATGCTAAGGCTTTGATAAGTAGATTTCCTTCTTTAGCAAGAAATTCCAGAGCGTCAGGCTCTGCATTTCGGATACCTGAAGTATTACAAAAGATTGGGTATTCTTTGTCTTGTTGAAAAACCAGCCTGGTTTTTAATATCTGCCGCGCTTTTTCCAGATTCAGGTCAAGGTCCTCCTTGTATTCTAAAAACAGAATACCATTTTCTATCGACATATTTATATACTCTTCTTCCATCATCTTCCAAAACTTTCTCAAAAACAAGTCTGTAAGTCATAAAAACAAAGTTAACACCAAGTAGGCAAAAAACACTTATACAAAATGGAAGTCAACTTGTCAATTATTGAATTTTTCGTGTTAAAAACACCAATTCAGACCTCTACTACGCAATATTAACTGTAATATTCACTTATCAAGTAACACAATAAAATTGTAATTCTCAGGATCAAAGTTTGACTCTAAGATACCTTTTAAAGGAGACTAAAAATACTTTTTGAAAATAAATGACACCTGAGGCAAATGGGGAAATTTTTAGGCAAATGTTTGTTCTTAGGGGAAGAAAATCGAATTGTAACTAGTTGTTCCCCATTGGGATAAATCGCAAATGTGTAAGCTTGTAAATCTCACTTTTGGAAAGCCCGGTATATTGTGCCAGGTCATCCACGTTCATTACTTTCTTGTTGTGGGATAGCAGAGCCTTGATATCCTCTAATAAAACCACTACTTGTTCCTTTTCTGTCATAACAATACGATTAAGATTAACGATTAGTAAAAAGCTTTTTACAATTTTGTACAGGACAAACCTATGAAATCAAATACCTATAAATCAATACGATAACTCAAATAAGAAGGGAATTATTCTTTATTTATTCAGCATTCGGCGAATGAATTTTCGCTAATTCCTGGAGTTGTCTTTCTCCTGGTCGTTTTTCCAGGTGGAAAAACTGGTTTTCAGAGTGTTCTCCTTGATAGGTTCAAGGTTCATCAGGAAGGAGGTCATCAGCAACTGGAAAAAACCCTGTTTCCTGTCACCGGAAAGATCCTGGATTCCCCCAACGAATAATTCATCGAATAATACAAAAAGCATTCGGTGGTTCGCAGAGTCCTTGCTTTTATTTCCAACGGTGAAATTGATCTGCTGCTGCACCAGCCTGCCTTCAAGTAATCGTAAGAATTGCTCTTTGGAGTCTTTATCAAGATTAATGTATTCAAATCTTATCCGGTATTTATCAATAGGTTTCACCTTAAAATTATGCCGATCGGTCTCCAGGTGTTTATCTGATTCATAGAATATGGCCAGCCAGACCAAAACTATCGCCAGGATTATAAGAAGGACAAGAAAATAAACATAACCATCTATTATGGTCTAGATTCCGAAAATTAAACTGAAGCTGGTCACGAAAAGAATAAAAAAAGCAAGGATGAAAAGAATCACGTTGGTGACATTCCCCTCAATTTTATCCTCAATGAAATCATTTATTCCGGTTCTTAACCTAGCCAGTGCTTTTCCAGATTTAAGAATAAATTTTTCCATAATTACTAAGGCTTCAGGCTACTAAATATAACTAAAAGAAAGCAAATCAATTCATAATTTACCATCCCTTAAAAATTCTATTTAATTTTAAGGAATTACGGTTTTCCACATTTCAACCTTCCAGAAAAACGTTAGTTTTAACGAAAACTGCGAATAACCCTTAAAATTACAGTGTTAATCCGGTATTTTGTGCTTTATATAACGCGTTAGGCAAAATATTTAAAAAGATTGGTTAGATTTGAAAAATAACATAAAGACACCAGAGAAATATTGATTATGCATTGCGATATCGAAATGTAAACTCTAAGGTGAGGAATTAGATTTAAGTTATTTAAAACTTTTATCTTTCAAACATTTATATCTTTATAATAATAACTCATTTTAAATGCTCTCTCCCTCACTTTTTATAGTTGATATTTATCCTTTTATGAAATATGACTTAATAATAATCATACACAAGTGAATATGTCTGGTGTCTTTTTAGATAAACTTTTAGTTGAAAATACAAGGAAAAGGTTTAATCAAATAGAGAATTTGACAGAGTTTGTTTCGTTGCTCAATTACCTTGAACTTAGGGCTTTTAAAGATCGCCAAAAGCCATTAACTGTACCACATCTATATTACCTTTCAAAGACAAAAGAGAGTAGATATGAAGAGTTTAAAATCCCCAAAAAAAGCGGAAAATATAGAAAAATTAAATCCCCCGATGTTAGACTAAAAAGAGTACAAAGTCTATTGAACATTCTATTACAAATAGGTTTTGAAGGCCATTCCAACTATTCAACTAATGGATTTCTTTTTGGAAAAGATATTAAAAGAAATGCATTACCTCATATAAATAAAAATTACTTGTTGAATATCGACATTGAAGACTTTTTTCCTTCTATACCTTTCAGACGAGTCAAAACAGTTTTGGAGCTTTCACCTTTCAACTTAGTGGATAATCGGGAAACAATAGGGTTTTTAATAGCAAATTTAGGGACTTACAAAAACAGTCTTCCTCAAGGTGCTCCGACAAGTCCCATATTATCAAACATAATTACTCAAAAGTTAGATAGAAAAGTTGTTTTTTACTGTAATGAGAAAAAATTAAAATATACAAGATATGCTGATGACTTGAGTTTTTCATCAAATTGGAACGTATTCGATTCAAATGTTATAGAAGAAATTGAAACAATAATAGAATCAGAAAATTTCAACGTAAATCCTAACAAAACCAGAGTTAGAAATTTTATGCAAAGGCAGGAAGTCACGGGTTTAATTGTAAATACTAAGTTGAATGTAAAGAGGGAGTATTTGCAAAAAGTTAGAGCCATGATAAATAATTGGGAAAAAGGAGGACTCTCATTCGCTATTGCTCAATTTAAAAAACATCAACCAATTGAAAAGATAAACTATAACTTTAAAGAAGTTCTTCTTGGCCATTTATCTTTTCTAAAATTAATAAAAGGTGAAAATAACTCTGTTGTTCAAAATCTTCAAATTAGATATAACTTTCTAGTTAATCTTCTTGATTACAGTTTTATTGAAGAAGATAATGTCCGTTTACAAATCGAAGAAGATAATGAGAAAATGGAGAGAATAGCCTTTGAAAATGATCAAAATAAAAATGACACATATATTTCATTCTGTACATCTGCATTTCATCAAATAGAAAATTTACTGAATTTCTATTATTGGAAAAAATTCCCAGAAATTGATGATTTGAAAGATTTCATGTGGCATAATAATCCTGGTTTTCAAGACAGATTTAAAAAATTGAAAAAACTTAACAAAGAAGACAGACTTAAGCAACTAAACAATTTTAAAACTGTTCGAAGCTTTGATATAAACACACTCGTTTACTTATTTGAAAAAGAATTTTACTTTGATCAACACAAGTCATATAAAAGGAAGATTACTCATTTAAGAGAGATTAGAAATGATGGATCACATCGCTGTACAATCTTGGATATAGATGAAAAATTAATAAAGGATAGATATCAAAAAATCCAAAAGGAGAAAGAAGTAAAAAAGAAAAACGGAAAACAGGTCAATCTATCAGCAGCGCAGAAAAAGGATGAAATGAACTATTTAACATGGAAATATATTCAGGAACAAAATTACAAGAACGCAAGAAATGTTCTTCGAATGGTAAGAGATAGCATAAAAAATACTTTGCCTAACAAAGACGTTAATCACCAATAGCCGGTTGCATTAGAAAGAAAATAATTAACTTGACGAACAAACCTACGCGTTCCCCTTCTCCGTAAACTGGCGATAACTGGAAACCGTTGCCACCATTTGAAAAAATGAACGATAAAGATTTGATTTTAAAACAAATGATTTCTAACCCTAATAGAAATCCTGATACATTTTTCACACCTGAATCATTAAATACCGTAATTTTAAAAGATCTCAACAGAGACGAAATTGAGTTTTTAATTCGAGAAATTATTCAAGAAAAACCTGAACTGATAAACATTGAAAAAGTAATTGGACAACCATTTGCCATATCGCCTTCTGGTTTAGTCGATTCGTTTTTAAAAAAAGGGGGATTTACAAAGATTGAGCAGAATTTAGAAAAAGAACGTATTAAAAGAATTGAAAGAGAGGCTAAATCGGATAAATTATTAGACTTGGATTTAAAGTTAAAACAGTTTGAATCTCAAATTGGAAAGAAACTAATCATTGCTGGTTTCATAATTACCTTTTTGAGTTTTCTAATAACTGCTTTGACTCTTGAATTTTGGAATGCTGGATAATAAGACTGAAGCCACAAGAACAAACAACAACCCATCTTAAAAGATAGCTGGCTATTTCGAAGTGATGGTGGTCAAATTGCACTACTTTGAAATTGAAAGTCGAGAGATCGAACTTCCACTTAAAATCTTTCTCTATGGTGCAAGCGCAACTTAGAGGACATCTGGCTTAATCATCAATCAATAAATTCCTCCATCCCTTCCCAGAAATATCTTTCTTTAATAATGTCTTGGACTGGTTTAATAAAACTTTGAATTAAAAAATGTAGAATTCTTTAAAAAACACAAAATGTTGTACCCAAGAAGAAACAAAAAAGCCTTACATCTCTGTAAGGCTTTTTTGTTGGTGGTCCCACCTGGACCTTTCTTGCTTTTTAATACAATTTAATGTAGTTTTATTCACTGACAGTCAGTATATTATGATTGTCTTTAATTGATTTTAACTCAGTTTAACTTGGGATATAAAAATTAATGCCCCCTGGTTTGCCCCCCTATTAAAACACATTAAAAAATGAACTATTCTTTTGAACTACGAACAAGTAAGAAAAATAAAAATGGATTAATCCCAATTCGGTTAATCGTAACCCATAATGGCCTAAGATTCCGAAAAAGTATCGCTGCCAAAACACTTTTAGAAGATTGGGACAAATCCGATTATCATATTATCAATCCGAGATCAAGTACTAACAAATTCTATAAACAGTATAAAGACTTTAATGAAGAGATTGGATTGGTTAAAAATAAAGTTGAAAACATTTTTGACTTTTTTGAGTATAATAATATTCCATTTACCAAGAATACCTTCTTAGAAAAATATCGACATAGCGACGTTCATTCAAAAATGTCGTTTTTCGATGCTTATGAAGAGTATATAAGAGTTTCCGAGTTTAAAAGAGCAAAAGGCACCATAATAAAATATAAGTCCGTAAGGAACTTTTTAATAGCCTTTGCAGATTTTACTCAATACCCATTACGATTCGACAATATCAATTTTCGCTTTGAAGAAATTTTTATGGAATATTGTTTTAAAGAAAGAAATACTCTTAATAATTACTATGGAAAACTAATTTCAACACTTAAAGCATTTATGCAATGGTCTTTTGATAGAGGTTATCATGATCATTTAGATTTTAAACGCATAAAAAGAAGAGAGGATGATATAGAAATAATTTACTTGACTCTTGAAGAAGTAAAAAAACTCTATGAATATAAATTTCCCACTCCTTCTTTAGAGAGAAGTCGAGACTTCTTTTGTTTTTTATGTTTTACTGGTCAGAGACATAGCGATATACATCAAATTAAAGATGCTAATGTGCAAGGAGACTATCTTAATTTTACAGTGAAGAAGACTAGGGAAACAAATCATCAAGTATTTTTAAACAATAAAGCTAAAGAGATTTTATCTAAATATAAAGACACAAAATTTGCTCCTATCCCAAAGATTACTTCTCAAAAATTGAATAAAAACATTCAAAGATGTTGTGAAGAAATTGGGCTTACTGACGAGGTGGTTTTAACACGTTTTATTGGTTCAAAACGTATCGATCAACCTTTTAGAAAGTGTGATATAATTACTTCACATGTTGGAAGGAAGACCTATATATCTAATGGTTATGCTTTAAAAATAGATGAAAGAGTTTTAAGAATAAACACTGGAAGTAAAGATGAAAAAAGCTTTAAACGATATTTAAATATCCCGAGTGAATACAAAGAGAATGAATTAACAAAGTGGAATTTCTAAAAAAGTATAGAATGTTTGAAAGGTTTATATATAAAGACATATTTGACCAAATTATCGAATATATTGAGGACAATTATCCGCATATCGACTACCAAAATTTGGCCATTATTTTGTTGAAAAACAAAGATGAAGAGGCGATAGAAAAAATCCTCAAATACTTTATTAATAACCTGCAAATTCCAAAAGTCGCCTTTTATTTAAAAGAGGAGTTCTATAAATTAGTAAACAATGATTCAGGAAGACTTTACTATACGTTTAAAACAAAAATTGAAGATCAATTTGACAAGGATTTTAAGGCTGCTGAAAACAGTTTAAATACAGGAGACCAAATAGCTTTTTTGTGCGGGGAGTATTTAAAAGCTGAGAAAAAAAGTGAAATAACAGATTTTCCATTATATCAAGAATTACAACTAACTATAGGGACGATTATTGCGAAGAAGATTTATGTACTTAAGACAACTATAGAATCTCAAAATAAAATTGATATTTCTAATTCACTTCATTTGTTCCTTCTGTATGAAAAGGAAGAAGCTACCGCTAAATTTTCAAAAATTATACAACAAGATAAAGATTCGCGTAGAAATAAGGATTCAGTTATGCATTACTGGGTGATGATTGATATCTTAATGGATAGATTAGCAACAATGGATGATTTTATTCCGAAAATTACTGTAACTGGAAAAAATGGTATTATAAGATTTAGCAATTCAAAAAATTCGATTTCAAGGGAAGAATTAAACACCATTATAAATAAAGAAGATCATTTTAACTCGAATGTTCCATTAGCTAATTTTCCACCAGAAAAGCTTTTAAATCCTGTTAAAGACTTTGAAAATTATGGGAAAGTAGAAAACCTCTTTTCAACACTTTTTCACGAAGAGATAACTATACTTAAAGGAAAAAAATATTGGGAAAAAATCAATTTAGACTTAGGGAAAATCTTTCTAAATACGATTACTGAACCTTATCCATCATATCAAAATTATGACTTAATAAGGACAAGAGAATATATAAAAGAATTATTACACAGCGGAAAATCAGATTTTAAAAACCGCTTCTTTCGATTGATTTATGACTTAAAAGAAAAAGATGCTACAAAAAGATGGAATACAAAATTTCCTTTCATTTTTAATCAATATCTAAAAATAGATGGCTACTCAGTTGCTACTATAAGAAGATTTTTCAGAAGAGATTCTGAAAATCCTATTTTTTACGTTGAAAAAGAATTGAAAACATAAAACCATAATTATCTCATTATCAGCATTTAAATTTATTGTTATGGAATTAAGCTAATACTGGCTAAAGTATTTTCCTCTAATTATTTGGTGTTTTGTTGTGTTGAAATAAGTAAAAACACATTAAAAGCAATTCTACCATGCCAGTATTTAAAAAGGAGAAATTAGAGAAGAATCAAAATTCTGAAAAACCACAATCAATAACCTCCAAAGAATATTTTCCTTCCAAAGAGGATCAAATGACCCAAATGGAAGTTGCCGAAATGTTTGGACGAACCGTTCAGACTATTATCAATTGGAAGAAGAATAAAATTATACCTTATTATCAAATAGGTAGACGCCCCCTTTTTTCAAAAAAACAACTCACCGAGTTTGCCTCTAAGAATCAAAACCTAGTCACTGATTAAAAATAAAAAAAGCATACCTACTCGAAATAGCTATGCTTTGTAATACTTACTCTTCAATTGGGAAGTATAGTGCAAATGTACAAAATTTTGTTCTATGCTTCCATAATACCTCAATATTAATGGAACACTCAGAAAACAAATACCCCTATAAACGTATACAAAATAAATATTTTAAAACTTCAGAAGTGCCTGATATTTATGGAAATAAAACCGAAACTTTAATTCCTTGGTCTAAAGATAATATCAAGACGGATCACGGGAATAAAATTCTAGGTAATATCGAAAAATTAGATGGCTTTGTGATTATACCAGATCATTTGGATTATAAAAAAAGAGTTGAAAATTTTTATAATCTTTATCACCCACTGCCTATAGAAATATATCCGAAACAAGTACAAGATCTTTTAATATTTAGAAATAAGATTAAAAGCAGCTTAGCATTTCTTAAACACATTTTTGGTGAGCAACTTGAATTAGGATTGGACTACTTGAAGATTCTATTACTACGACCGGTACAAAAACTTCCAATTCTGAGTTTGGTCAGCACAGAACGATCTACTGGAAAAAGCACATTCCTTAAATGGTTACAAATTCTATTTGGAATGAACGCCACTTACGTAAAAGGAGATGCATTCGCCTCCCAATTTAATGCAGACTGGTCAGGAAAGTTATTGGTTCTCATCGACGAAGCATTTCTAGATAATAAACAATTGGCTGAACGATTAAAATTTTTGAGCACTACTGATAGAGATAAATTAGAGAAGAAAGGTATCGACCGAAGGGAAGTTGACTTCTTCGCTAAATTTATTCTTTGCTCGAACAATGAAACTTCCTTTGTTCAAATCGATCCAGAAGAAATTCGGTTTTGGGTTAGAAAAATCAAAAGTATAGAAACAGAGGATATTAATATACTAAATAAGCTCAAATCAGAAGCCACCTATTTTCTTAGATATCTTAAAGAGATACCTTATTCTACAGAGGCTAAAACTCGAATGTGGTTCACTCCTGCGCAAATTCGAACCAAAGCATTGGAGAAATTAATATTCAAAAATAATAATCCAATAGAGAATAAAATGGCTGAATTGATTTTCGAATACTTTCAATCAACAGAGAGTTCCCAAATACAGGTTGTGCCAAAAGATATTGTACAAATGCTGAAACAAATGTTTAATTGGAGAAGCGTTACTCGGAATCAAGTCAGAAAAGTACTCAAAGAAAGATGGATGTTAGAACCTCAGAAAAACGGATTAACATATGACCAAACAAGTTTAAGTTATGATGGAGAATTTTATTCTAACTCTACAGTAGGCCGATTCTATACAATTGATAAAAAATTCATCGAAAAATTTGTTGAATTGTTGAATTAAGATATAAGGAACTATAAATAAGATACTTATAGTTCCACGAAGTACTCAACAAACTTAAGCACCCTTTAGTTTGTTGAGAGTTTGTTGAATGAAACTTAAAAATTTGTTGAGTTTGTTGAGAGTCTGTTGAGGAGCTAAACCCGGTATTCATAGAGTGTAAAGATGGACTCTCAACAATTCAACAAAAAACACCAAAATAAAAATCACACACAACACTAATTATGAACTGCAGCCAAGCCAACCAAATACCAATGGAAAAAGTTTTCGAATCTCTTTCTTTTTTCCCAAGCAAGAACTCTAAAGATGGTGCTTTTTACCTTGCTCTGAACCGTGAGGAAGAGACCCCTAGTCTACATTTAAACTTTAAGACAAATAAAGCT
Source organism: Salegentibacter sp. (assembly GCA_017795085.1). Taxonomy (GTDB): domain Bacteria; phylum Bacteroidota; class Bacteroidia; order Flavobacteriales; family Flavobacteriaceae; genus Salegentibacter. The sequence goes on along the minus strand of CP051246.1, from coordinate 4,115,835 downwards.
CACGATTTTGGAACCGGAAAAACCTACGATAATGTGTCTTTAGTTAAAACCGTAAAAGGCCATTCTGTGCCGGAAGCTTTGGAATACCTATCAAAGATATCTTTTTCTTTTCCTAAGCATAATCATTCAGTAAAGAAGGTTGCTTTTGAAAGAAAAAAAGAAGATTGGAGGATTCGAGAAATTAAATCGGTACAGCACCCAGCACTTATCAATTATATGAAGAAACGAAGAATATTTAAGCAAAGTCGATTCCTCAAGGAGGTTCACTATACCGTCAGTGGTAAATCTTATTTCGGACTTGGTTTTGAAAATGATTCTTGCGGGTTGGAGATTCGAAATAAATATGCTAAAGTTTGCCTTGGCAAAAAAGACCTCTCCACTATCCAAAAAGGAAGTGATAAACTTTGCATTTTCGAAGGCTACTTTGACTATCTATCTTTTCTTCAAATCCAGGAGATTTTAGAATTTGATGAATCGGATTATTTGGTTTTGAATTCTGTCTCTCTCATAAATCGCATAAAAAATAAATTTCCAGATTATAAAAAGATAGAACTGTTTTTAGATAATGACAAAGCTGGAAATAAAGCAACTGAAGCTCTAAAAAATATCTGGAAAAATGCCAAGGATAATCGGCTTTTATACCCGAATTATAAAGACTTAAATGAATTTGTAATAGCATTAAAGACAGGTAAATAAACGTAATAATATATCGAGAGGTGTCAATGTCCTGACAAATTTTTAAAATTTTCAGCCCATTCACATCTCGTTTTTCTCCCGAAGGTCGCAAAATAAAACACAATGAAAAGAATAAAGAAAATAGAATTTAGGGTTACCCGTACTGAACATTTATATATAAAAAAGAGAGCCGATAAAGCCGGGTGTACTGTATCTGAATTTCTTAGAAATACAGCTATGAGTTACCCGATAACTTATAAGCTCAGTCCAGATGAATTAGAAGTTTATAAGCAGCTAAATAAATTTAGTGACAATTTCAGAAGGATTGGAAACCTTTACAAGTTAGGAGATGTTACCGGAGTAAAAGAAACCTCTATAGCAACCGCAAAATTAATTCGATCACATCTAAATAAATTAAAATGATTAGTAAAGCCAAATCTTGCCCTGGAGGAACAGCACTTTTTAATTACGTAGTTAATGAGCAAAAAGGCTATGAACTTTTTCGCAACGGCCTTTCTGGAATAACGCCAAAGGAATTGTATTCCGATATGACTATCATTCAGAATCAGAATTTAAGGTGCACAAACAATACAATCAGTATTGTCTTATCCCCAAGCATAAAGGATGGTAGCCAAATGTCTAATGACCAATTAAAGAACCTAACGGAAAATTTTTTGAAAGAATTGGATCTTGATCCTAAACAGCGGCAATTTATAGCCTTTGTCCATACGGAAAAAGACCATAAACACGTGCATATACTTATGAACCGGGTCAAGACTAATGGTAAATTACTTAAGGATAATTTTATTAGCAAGTATGCACAGGAAGCCGCACATAAAGCGGCATTAGAATATGGGCTTACTTCAGCCAAAGATTTAAAAGAAGCTGCCGAGAGAAAGCGAAAAAACTCTAATAAAGAGGTGAAGAACATCATTAAAAAAGCTAATTATCTCGTATTAAAGTCGAAACCCAAAAACCTGAAAAAGTATCAAACAGAAATGGCTAAACGTGGAATCCAGATACTACCAACTATTAATAAGCAGGGAAATATTCAGGGGTTTCGGTTCATACACGATGCTACGGGAATCAATTTAAAAGCTAGTGAGGTAGACCGAAATATGAAGTTGAATGAATTGTTTACTGCTGAGAGCCCTGGTATGGATAGAGGTTTAAATCAGGAGCAACTATTGCAAGCTCATAGTTTAAATACCGAGAAGTTCAGTTCATTGTTATCTCTACTAGGAAACTATGTAGATGAGACACCAGATGAAAACTCGAAAAAGAAAAGAAGGAGAAATTCAAGAAATCGCTAATTATTATGGCTAAACAAGCAAAACCGAAAGTTTCAGAATTAGTTGAGATTTTAATTCAGCAAATGGATGAATTTCAGAAGGTAACCAAAGAACGGAATGAAATATTAAGTAATTCTATCTCCAAGCTTAAATACCTAAAAGTAGATTTTAATGTAGCCGAGCTTGAAGCAATGAAACAATCTAATAGGCAAATTCTCAGAAAGGATTTTGAAAATTTCCATGCTCAAACCATAAGGAACAATAAAGAATTGCTCAGTGTCCAAAGAAAAGTTAGCTCTAATAAACTGCTATATCTAACTGTTTTAAACATTTTCATTTTTTTATCTGCTAACGCAATGCTATATGTGACTTTTAACGACTCAATTAATAAATCGCAGCTTGAAAACTTAATGAAAGATAACAATAAACTTAAAAGTCAAACTGAAAGTGTCATTAGGTTCTTCAATGAGCATCCAGAAACAGCCCTGAAATACAAAGAGTGGTTGGGAAATTAAATTAGCTGAAAATACTTTAAAGATTTGAAAATACAGCATCTTCAGGTAGTTTGAAAGCCTCGCCTATACAACGCTTGTCTTTTGGCACACATAAAAACAGTACGGCTGGCGAGTGTGATTGCCCACAGACATATAACCGGTACCTAACTGAAATCCTTTATTGGTATAGGTAGTTGTGAAAGCAATTGATAGCATTCGTAAACCCATGAAAATAACGAACCGCACCAAAAAATCCGTTCTTAATTTTATAGGAAACTCCCAAAGCACCTCCAAATTCAAAATCACTTCTTTTTAATTTAACCAAACAAAATTCCTGTTAGATGCTGGTAACATAATTCAGGCTAAAGTAAGATTCACTTATCCTTTTTTCGATCGCAAAACTACCCTATACAATCTTGAAGACGGCATAAAGCCATTACATTTTTTATACGTCTTTATCAAGATTGTATAGAGTAAATCTGTTCAGCATCAAAAAAGAAAATATTTAAATCTAAACATTATGAAAGACCAGAATTCGACAAAAACAGGATTAACATCAAATGAAATAATGAATCAAATAATGGATGATATTGAGAAAATTGACATTGGTCGATTTGATTACCATTACATCCCTTTAAAATCAGATTTTACCAAGACCATGACAGCTTCAATATTACAAACAAGTAAAAGATTAAATTTGAGAGTGGTTCCCGAGGTTGAATTTGAGATGCCAGAAATTTTTAGAAAAACCTATAAAAGAAAATATGGTGGAATTGTTGATTTTATCATAATCAATCCCAACGGGAAAGATATTGCTATTGAATTAGATAGCTCAAATAAAAAGGCTTCATATGGAAAGCTACAAGTACTAAGTGAGAAAGGGTATGATACTTTTTGGATAGTATGGAATAGAAATACTTCCGGTAAACCTTACCCCTCCTCTTATAAGAATGATCATAGCGCTAAAAATTTAGAATTAGGTTTCACAAATGAAAATGTAAACATTCTAAGACATACCTTTCATCCAACACCAAAAAATTAATAATCTAAAAGGTTCTTTATGTTTATAAGGAACTTTTTAAATTCTGTAAAACCTTGAAAGAATAAAAAACTTATATTATACTTTTAAAAAGTTCATTTTTAAGGGAAGCTTACAAAGAGTATATTAAGCGGAAACTGGTTAATGCCTGGGATGATTCCAATGAACTGTTTCATGGTTTAAATATGAACAACTAATACAAAATAAATGGATTATTTTACACTTACCAATTACTTATCAGAAAAGTTAGGAATAGATAAAGAAATATTTCAATTAGAATTTCCCTATCCTATTGGCTCGGATTTGGATCAAATCCAAAATCAAGATTTCAAAAACCACTATTATTTAAGCAGCTATGAATATTGGGCAAACACTAAAGAAAGATGGAGAAGTATTAAACTTTTCTTTCCTAAAGAATTAAAATGTGAGGTAATTCTAATCTTCAATGAATATTTAAAAGCAGAAGGTGAAAAAGAAATTGAAGTAGATGATATTCCGGAAGAATTTAGTCGTGATCAAGAAGGTTTCAACTTAGTTCTTGGGCAAAATACTAATTATCTTATTCTTGAAATTGCACTTAAAGAAAATTAATTTTGGCCAATAAAATCTCAGAAATAACAAGACGGAATATTTTTGATTTCATTCAAGTAGAAGGTTTTTGGTGGTCAGGAAGACTCGAAGAAATTGATTTCTTATCTAGAATTTTCAATTTAGAAGAAATGGAATCCTATGATAGCAGATTCGAGAATGCCGCTGGTGATATTTGGCAACATCGTCTAAATAATCCAAATGATTGGGAGGATAATTGGATTTTTCATGATGAGAGATTCAATTTAATGAGGTGTGATGATTCAAAATTCTTGAATTTCTTATGTGAGATGGTACATCCAATTGTTAGAGCTGATAAATCAGAGGTAAATAAACTTTTACAAATATTCAATGACAACCTCCGGAGTGATAATTTTGAAATAGTTGAAAAAACCAAAATTTCCTGTAGACCAATTTTCGTGGGTAGAATGAAAATTACGGGGAAAGAATCCCTAGTAAAAAGAACCGAGAATATCCGGGAAATTTTAAATGCTGAATATGTAACTCAGCAAATTAACCTGATGGAAACATCAATTGAAAATTCTCCTCATATAGCAATTGGACTGGCAAAAGAATTAATTGAAACTTGTTGTAAATCCATTTTTCAAGACAGAAAAATCAAATATGAGAAATCTTGGGATCTTCCGAAATTAATGAAAGAGACAACTAAACTTTTAAAATTAACGCCTGATGATATTTCAGATGAAGTAAAGGCTGCAAAATCAATAAAACAAATATTGGGAAGTTTATCTTCAGTTGTTCAGGGAATTGGAGAGATTAGAAATGAATATGGGAGTGGCCACGGAAAAGATGGTGATTTTAAAGGTTTGCAACCACGACACGCTAAATTAGCTGTAGGTGCAGGTTCAACACTAGCAATTTATTTATTAGAAACTCACAAACTAAGAAAATAAAAACCGGCTAAAACAACAAAGAAGGAGACCGTTGTAGCGCATTTTATAGAAAGAAAATATGAAAACATTTATTGCATTTTTTGACGTATTAGGATTTAAAGAATTTATATATAATAATGAGATGGATTACGCTCAAAGAATGTTTGGAAACTTGATTCGTGATTCTCAATCTGCAGTAAGCGGAGAAAAATATATTAAAACAAATTCTGGAATGGTTGTTCCCGATATGGAACATCAAAAAGTGAACTGCCTGCACGTTTCAGATAGTATTATATTTTGGAGTAAATCTGATACAGAAGAAGATTTCCTTGAGATGGTAAAAGCGTGTTATTCATTTTACTGGAGAAGTTTACAAACTAGTTTTCCTTTACGTGGTTGTTTAATTCATGGTGAAATTGATTTCAAACCATTTACAATAGATAATGGAAATGAAAGTAAATTTTATAATTATTCACTTTTCGGTAAAGGATTAATTGAAAGCTATTTAAAAGCAGAATCCATAAATTATGCTGGATGCTATATTGATGATAGCGCTATAAAAAATGTAGAGGATAGTACTATAAACAATCTAATCTACGAGCAAAAAATTTGTTTATATAAAATACCTTTTAAGAATGGAACATTTTCCTATGAACACGTATTTAGACCTTTAAAAGGAGAACATAATGATGTTTCATTTAGAAATAGCGCAAATGGAATTAAAAGACTTTTCACAGATCACATGAAAGGCAAAGAACTTCCAGAATCTGTAAAACTCAAAATGAATAATACAATTGATTTTTTAGAATATTTCCGCGAAACTCGAACCGAATTAAAAAGTACTGAAGAACCAAATGAGGACCAATAAAACGCTCAAACAATCGCCAATAGGTGGCAGCATTAAAAGGAAAATAATTAACTTGATTAATAAGCCAATGTTAAGCCGACAAGTCCGTGTCCCTCACTCCGCCATCTGGCGATAACCGGGACCGTCAGACTGTCTCAAAACCCGATTAATCTAATCTTTAAGATATGGAATGTAAGCTTCCCTTAATTAGAACTGCTTCGTTTTCCAAAAATATCAGGATCACGAACCAAGAATGAGAACTCTAGAAAAAATTAGATTTATAAAAATCCTAAAAATATAAATTATAGAATAAAAAATATATTTTTTGTAACTTGTATCAAATCAAAAACTTACAATTATGGCTAAGAAAGAATTTGATCCATCCTGGTTTATGAATGTTGAAAAGATTGAAGACCTTAAAAAATTAGGAGATAATCCTGATATGGAAGATTTCACCAATGGCGTTATGGACGTTTTTAAGACACCTATACTATTACGAACTATGGCAGCCCTTATAGAACAAGGTGAAAAACTTCCTCAAAAAATGTTAGCCAAAGAAATCAATTATCGAATGATGCAAATTATAAACGAGGAGGAGGACTCATCCGGCCAGACACTAAAAAACTAAGCTTACTTATTGAGTAGCTTTTCCAAATAAGCCACCTTTTCTTTTTCAACCTGAACAAAGGAAAGCTTAAAATGGTACCTGAATTAAAGTTTTTCAAACCAATCATCAATATTTTCTATCCGTTCCAGTTTTCCATTTCGTGCTTCTTCTATAGCCGCTAAAGTAGTAGCATTAGGAATATTTCCCACATCTTTCTTTAATATCTTTTCTATATAACTGTTCAAACTCCGATTGTCTGCTTTTGCACACTCCTTTAAGGCAGCCATAAGTTTTTTATCTAAACGAATGCTTATTTGGGTTTTTGTATTCATAGAGGAGGATTTAAGACAAAGTTGCTTATAGAAGAAAGAATTCTTATTTACTGAGTAGTTTTTCCAAATATACCACCTTGTCTTTTTCGGCCTGAACCAAACGTTCATATAGCTTTTTATTTTCTTCGTAAGATTCAATCAACCTTTCTAAAGGATTAAAGATTGAATTTTGTGCTAAAGCTCCTGTGCTATGACTAAAATCGTTGTCGTAAATATTGTTAAAATAATTTATCACATTCTCTTCTGAGAAATTCTCAATAGCTTCTTTAGTAACTCCCAAAATTTTAGCTACGCTTTCCAGCTTTTCTTCTTCCAGGGTTTCGCTTTTCTCAATGCTAGACACGCTTTGTTGACTAATGCCTAATTCTTCGGCAAGAGTTTCCTGTTTCATTCCACGTAGTTCACGAATGCGGGCAATTTTACTGCCTATATGATTGGGTTTGGTAGTTGTCATAATCTCAAAGATAAGGATTCATTTCAAAGTTTTAAGACTTTTAGCAATTGGTAATTTACCAGCCGCTAACTGTTTTTTACAATTACTATTGGTTCGGTACTGGTTATAAATTTCTGAATTTGAAGCCAGAATCGATAACATACGGCTACTAATAAAGAAACTTGTTTTTCAAAGATAGATAAAATGCTTTAAAAATTTACGATAGGCTTTCCTAATCAAGGCTGAACCCTAACTGCAATACTTGATAAGTTTTATAGAGTGCCGATTAAAACTAAAAAGATGAAAACACCTAACCAGCAGGAAATAATAACACAAATAGTTGCGGAGTTAGAAATATTATTGATTTTTATTTCAGAAGCCCAATATTCAGATCAGAAAGCTTCAACCTGGATTTTAATCAGTGAAAAAAAGCACGCTAAATTAACCGAACAGCAATTAAGAAGTATTAAAAGCATATTTCAAGAATATGACATCTCTCATTATCTAATATTCTCTTCTGATTACCTATACGAGCAATTAGCAGAGGAGAATCTATTTTTCATTCAATATTGTCTTCCTCAAAATATAGTTTATCAAAACCAAGCTTTGGACGTAAGTAAGCTTAATAATCCGCCTTTTCATATAAACATTATAGACCGCATAAAAACTAATATTAACAAAGAACTCAACAAGGCTACTTCATTCCTAGATGGCGCGAACTTCTATATCGAACAAAATAACCTGGAACAAACCAGTTTTATGTTGCACCAATATATGGAATTACTACTTCGGTCATTAGGGCTTTTTGCATTAGGCAGAGAAAAAGTAAGTCACTCCATTAAAGAACAGCAAATTTTCTTACATCGATTTATACCAGATTTAGGGGGCTTATTTCACGAAGAAATAGAAAATGAGCAGCGAGTCTTAAAATTACTGGATGAAGCTTATATAAAAGTAAGATATAGCAGGAATTTTGAAATTACTGAAGGTGACCTGAATATTATTATTGATAAAGCAGATTGGCTAGATTCTCTAGTTCACTCAATTTTAGACAAGCACTTATCTAATTTTCGGTTGAAATACCTGACTTCACCCGCTAAAAAAGAGAAAAACACACCTGCAAAATCAAATGGAATGAACCTTTCAGAAGAAGATGATCATCGAATAAGGAATATTATTAATATCCTGAAAACCAAAGTGGCATTACATACCGTTTTTGTAATTGGCACTCATAAAGATGCGCACACTCAGAAAAATTATTTTAAAGCGCCTTCTGAAAACATATCTGTATTCATTTCCTATACACTACTTATTATTACTGAAAAGAAATTGCCAATGTCTCTTTCTGAGTTAATGGATGTCACCAATAAACTATTGGAAAAAGAGAAAGTTTTCATTATCCAGTATACTGAAAATATGGTCTTCAAGCTTTTGGATAGAGGATGTAATTTTTTAGATAATATTTTAAACAAAGCCCTACCCGTTTACCACATTAATGAATCCTTTATCTCCATCTCTCATAAACCAAGCTATCACGAGCGAGTTTGGAAACGGATAAATACGGTATGGCAAGCACGTTATAAAAGGGCATCCTTTCTTTGTGAAGCTCTAGAAGATCAATATCAGGAAATGCTTGAAGAGCCTTTAACTAAACTTCATATTCTTAATTGTGCTGTAGAACAGGTCTGTTTGGGAATGTTATACGTTTTCTGGGAGTTCAAACCTTCCCATTATTCCATTCCGTACCTATTACACCTTTGCAAAAATTTTTCAGGACTTCCTGAATATATTTTTGACAAGAGTTCACATAGAAAACACCACTCTTACGATTTACTCAGAGCTGCCCCTTATCATATGCGATTTAAAACGAAAACTCAACTCCATAAAAAAGAAGTAGAAAGCGCATATCGCTTAGGTGTTGAATTCATTCGTCGTGCGAGTGAGGAAGCATTTCAAGAACTTGATCGTATTAAAAAGCTCCACTTCGCTGATCAGAAGCAATAGAAATGAATATCCTAAAATTTTAATTATGAAAAAGCAGAAAATACTTGAGCAGTTCAAAAAGATGGAGGCAGAACACATCAGACAGCTAAGACCACATCCATTCATTAAAGATTACCATACTACAAGCTTTCCGGTCAAAAACTATCTTTACCTAATGTTCTTAATTGGAGATATCATAAAGGTTAGCATACTTGCACTAGAAGGAGGAGATATGCATAACGACAGACAAATTAAAGAACCGGAAAGAAGTGTAGCGGATGTTCTCCGGCACGCTTTAGATCTTATTCCAATAGAAGAACAGGAATTTATTGATAAAACAAAATCCTTATTAGACGAGCTCAATCAAGAGCGTGATGAATAGCAAGTTCTGGATTGTAAGATTAAGGCGAAAACGAAGAATAAAGATCATCGAATTACCGGTTCTTCTAAGTTTTACCCCTGCCAATGCTTTGGTTGAAAACAATTCTTATATTTGATAAAGAATTCCGGAATTATACGGGAATTCTATATAATAAAGAATAAAAACTAAATTTTAAAAATCTTAAAATATAATCTATAGAATAAAAAATATATTTTTTATAAAATAAAATTCTTAAGCGTTTAGCTTTTGATTTTGGTACTAGAAAATCGCCAGTTTTTAAATCCACCAATATCAAAGCAAGGCGCCCACGTCTCGGCGTGGGCTGCTCTTGTTTGGTGGATGGGTGTCTGGCGATACCTCTGGTACCGACAAGTTGCAGTTCCACGCTTTTTTATGCACGAACTTCAAGATCAAAGGCTGACTTAACTTTTAAACTTAGCCTATGAATCAATTAGCAAATTTAAATTTCACTTTTGAGGAACTTGAGATACTTAAGATACTCGTAAAATTCTCCCATGACCCAGCTAAAGCGGAAGACATGTTAAAATCCGGTTTAAGTGAATACGAGATGGGTAGAATGAAAAAGGTAGTAACGAAATTATTTAATGACGGTATTTGGGAGTATGTAGAAGCCCAGGGAAGTAATAATCGCCCTATTCTTAAGCTAAACCTTGGTGATTTCATTTTAAAATACCCCAATCCTATACCTGAAAAAATAAGGTCGGAAATAGATACCACAGCTATTTTAGAGAAACTACCATGTTCAAATCTTAATTTATCCGAAATCAGATACATCACCACCCTTCTAAAAAAGGATGCAATTCATCAATTTTAAATCTTCAAACTATGAAAAAATTATTTTATATCCTTTCGCTGATTCTTTTCTCTTGCTCCGACTATTCTATTGCTCAGGAACAACTTATTATAGATTATTTGGAAACAAGTTCAGACGGTGTAAAAACCGACCTTAAAATTAAGATTACAGATTTAGAAGTTTCTGATATTACAGTTGCCGACAGTATTGCTATACTCCAGAAAAAATACGAAAAGGAGAAAATAAACAAAATTAATTTTGCCGAAAGTAGAGTTGCCGGGGCTGAAAAATCTATTGATGAAATAACCACTAAAATTGATACCAATGATGCTTCTACTCTTAATAGAAAAGCGGATAAATTAAGCGATGAGACATTAAAAAAGATTTTACTGAGGGAATTAAATGAAAAAGAGGAAAATTTAAAAGGAGTTCAGGATTGGCAACCTAAATATTTAAACAAATACACTGGTAGAGACGAAAACGAATTATTAGTAAAAAAGTCTATTACCACTTTCTCCTATTTTAATCCAAAAATTAATACCAGGCAGGAACGTACTGAAACCTTTGTGCTTTCTAAAGATGGCTCTGAAATTTTGGGAATACTATATAAGGGAAAGTTAAGAGGAAAGTGATGAGAATTATTTAAAAATTTAAAAGAAATTGATCAACTCCTTTTAATTATATGATGTATGAAGAGCATTTTTGATATTCTTCCGTTTTAATTCTATATTTTGTAGATTTTTAAACAATTTAATCTTTTTTAAATGAGGAAATATAGAAACCTTAAACTTGATTTCAATAATAAAACGCAGTTCTTGTCAATAATATCTGATTTGAAAAAATTAGAAGTAAAGGATTGGAAGGTTGATCAAGAACAATCAAAAGAGTTTGCAGCTAAAAATAATCTTAAAAAAGAGGAAGTAGTATCTTTCATTTCTCCTTATTTAAAAAATTTAAAGCAGAAATCAGAAAAAGAGATTTTTGCTGGTATAGTTCATCTTGGAATAAAGAAAAATCAGTTAATCGTTTATGATATAATAAGTGTTATTGAAGGAACTAAACTTAGGAGTTAGACAAATAAAAGTTCTTAAAATATTGAAAAAGCGGGCGTGGTGGAATTGGTAGACACGCCAGACTTAGGATCTGGTGCCGCGAGGTGTGGGAGTTCGAGTCTCCCCGCCCGCACTTTTTCAACTGTAAGTTTACAGTGATAAAACCTTTCAATTTTGAGAGGTTTTTTTGTTTAGGTACAACATAGGTACAACATTTTGCTATTTTGATGACTACATTCTTATTGATATCAAACAATTTCATTCTTCATTTATCTTTATCAATTACAAGTTAGGATGATAAATTCTGCCTAGTTAAAATCTTTTTATTCAGAAGAAGTTTATTATCCTAAAGTATAACTACAATTTTGACTTCTAATAAATCTTCCTTCATCAAAAGACTATGGTATTTATTTTATTGAAGTTACAGTGTAACATTTGGAATTTTTTGTTTAGCAATAATTCTTTAAAAGTAGGCTATAATTAGCTACCATTTTAAGTAGCAAAGCGGATAAAAAATGAGTGTCGAGTAGGTAAAGGGGAATCTCACCCCTAAACCTCTCCCAGAACCGGACGTGAACCTCTCGATTCATACGGCTCTTCTTGATCAAAACATATCATTAAGGTCTCAGACAGGGATATTTCCAATGCTCGAAGAGCGTTGAATAATATTTAGAAAGCTTTCGAAGATGCCCAAGCGAGACAGCCCATGGCCTGCGATGGTACCTGCGGTATTTATTGCGCAGCCATTTGGCAAGCCTACGATGGAACGCCCTAAAGAGCATACGCATCCCTGAGAGTCGGAACTTTCCATAATACCGGACCCAACCCCTGATTTTAGGGTTAACCAGCTGGGCAATGTCTTCCAGGGAAGATTGCACCCGCTTATGGATATCCATTCTAAAAAGCTCTTCATTGATCCGGCCTATACTCTTTTGGCTCATCGATGGTGAAAAACCAAGGAATTGTTTGCCCCTTTGGCGCACAATCCTTGGCTTAAAGGTGTGGCCTAAAAAGTCAAAACTTTGATAGACAACCTTGCCTTTTGGACGCTTCTTTTGGTTACGCCGGCAATACACCACCCGGGTCTTTTCCGGATGGAGTTCCAGCCTGCACTGGGACAGGCGTTTTCTAATGTCGTTTAAGACCTTAAGCGCCTGCTTTTGGTGATAGCAATGGACAACGATATCATCAGCATAACGTTCAAATTGAAGCTTCGGATAATGACGCTCGAACCATTTATCAAAAACAATATCCATAAAGATATTGGCCAGTACCGGACTGATCACCCCGCCTTGTGGCGTACCTTTACCATTTGGATGGTGTAATGATCCATCTCCTTTTTGAACAGAAGCCTTTAGCCAACGTTCCACATACAATAAAATATATCGCTCTTGTGTATGATGACTTACTGCCTTCAGTAATAATTCATGGTCGATGGTATCATAAAATCCTTTGATGTCCAAGTCGATTACCCAGCTGTAACGGAAACAATGCTTCCGGCATTGGGCAATCGCATCATGGGCAGATTTATGGGGCCGGTACCCAAAACTATGGGGGCTAAACCCTTTATCTACCAATGATTCCAGTTCGGTAGCTACAACTTGTTGAGCAACACGGTCAATGACCGTGGGTATCCCCAAAGGTCGCATCTTCCCTTTCCCTTTTGGGATCAGGACTTCTTTGACCGGTTTTGGAAAATAACTTCCACTGGCCATCCGGTTCCATAAGGGATAGAGATACTTCCTCGGGTTGTTTGCCACTTCCTGAATCATCAGTCCATCTACACCGGGGCTGCCCCGGTTCGTTCTTACCTTCTTGAAAGCCTTCTGAACCTGTGACTTTTTAATAGGTAATGTTTTGTGTTCTTCATTAAAGATCATCCTTAAAAATTTAAGTTGTCATACAACAAATAAACATATCAAGTGAAGCCCTTCACTAACCAAAGTTTATTGCTTTGGGTCTCTGGAGCTTTACGCTACTACGGCTTCATCCGTCCCAAAATTGCAGTATCGCTACTTTCCGGCTTTCCGTCCTTTGGCTTTCACCGTTTTCACTTAATTCACCTGCATCCTGGTTCTCCTTTTCCTTAATTGCGCCCGGATAAGGGTCTTGCCTTCTATATGCCGGATGCCGTGCAACCAGTAACCAGGTTCCCCGTTGCACCTGTATCTCTTGGAGCTGCTCCTCCTTGATTTGGACATCATAAAGGTTATTTTCGACATGTCGATAAAGGTTCACTTGCGTTCAACTCCACTTATCCATACCCACTGCCTGTTATCCTGAAAAAAAAAACAGCAAACCTGCAGTATACTTATCGCTCAATACCCGGCCCCTTAAGGCAGGCACCATAGGCTGGTTTGAACAATCCGCCTGGACAGCTTGTTCGGTAGGTCAATCTTTCCTGGAAACGGGGCTGTGAGTCTTCTGATTTTAAGTTGTATAAAACTGATCAGCTCGTTACTGTTTCTTCCATAAAAGCTACCATCACAATTAAAGTTATGTTATCCGTTTTCAAAGAACGTTATTCAAACATTCGTGCTCCCCGGATAACTAAGGACGCACAGCAAGAGGGTAACGGGCAGAGCCACGTTACATATCTTTAATATACTCATTTTTAGTAACTTGTATACTTTTTAAAAGTGTATATTTAGTAGATTTGCGACAAATCCCCTGATAGCCCCTTTAAACAGGCTCAAATTTGCGACAAATCTTAAAAAATTGAGATGAAAATATAGGATTTTAAATATTTTGAGAATTAAAGTTTGATATGAGTTTAGAAGAATATTTTTCACTTTTAAGCCATTCACCACATTCCCTTTTTCTTCGCAAAAGCTTCGTTTCAGGAAAAGAGGTTCATTCCAAATTATCTTGGACACGAGCCAAAAAGCTTTGAGGCCTAAAACTAAAAAAGAAAAATATCAGAAAGCTTTTTGTCTCAAGTCCGCCCGACCCTAACTAAAATTGGCCAATCAGGATTTCAGTTATCATTCAGAAATTTTCTTGCATCACCTTACCTTTTGCTGTATAAAAAACAATCTTTAAAATTAACCGGAGCGCATAAACCGCTTTGCTATTTATAGCTCCTCTATAATTTTAAAGCTTGAAGATGATAAAGCATCAAAAGGTAATGCGATGGCGCTGGAAGAAGTAAATGAAAATAACGGAATAAACCCAATTCATCCTATAATACAATATCTTTTCTTTTCGCCAGCAAAAGGAAAATGCTCCAGATGAAAAAAGTAAATTACATAATAGTTATTTTCAAGAAATAACCCCTCTTGTAATCTAAGTCTCAGCGAAGATTACAGCTATCTATACATAAAGTTAAATCCTGTATTTCTCAAAGCAAGTTTAGAAGGAAGAAGCTATGCAGGTGTTTTAGGTCGGAAAGACATGTCAGTAAATTTGTGCCCAAACGTGGATGTACCATCTTATAGAAGATTAGCGACAACGTGTGAAAATATCAAAAATGTATCCCTCAAGAATTTATTTTATATTCTGAAGGAGGGAGTAGCGATAGGGATTAAAAGTTTAAATCAGTAAATATTATATATGTCACCACATAGTAACATAATTTTTATTATGTTTGTTTTATCATTGGCCGATGGTTATGCTCTTTATTTACTTTCCCAAAAGTAAAATATGGTCTATATCAGACCACAAATGATAAACTCATTAATTTAAAATTTTTAAAATGAAAGTTTTACAACTAATTCCCTTTTTGGCTATATGCCTATTTCTATCAAATGATATTTATGGACAACAACAGGACAGTAAAAGTACTGTATTGGTAAATCCACCAAACAGTTCAACTACACTGTCAGTAGAAGGAAATCAAATTACCGATCTAACCTTGAAAAATAGTAATTTTTTAGGTGTACTTTTGACTGTACCAGAACCAAAACCTTTCCAAGGAAACTGGAGTGTTACATTGCTACCTTATGGTTCTTCAACAAAAGAATATTCCGTATTTGCCGAGTTACCGGTGTATTGGAGTTGGACTGTTAAGACCTATTCAGATGCAGCCAATGTATTAATAACAGCCACTTGGCAGGCACTTTAATTTAATATATTAATCTTAAATCATTTATTATGAAAAAAATAATAAAATCAATTTGTTTTTTAGCTTTATCTCTAATGGTGTTGAGTTGTAGCAAAGATGATAGTGCTACTGATATAAACAAAAATCTAGAAGAAGCTAGCTCTGTACAATCTTCAGTAAGCGCTAAAAAATTTGTAGATAGTAACGAAAAACTGGATATTCAAATTGATCAAACTGATCCAGAATTTGCAAAAAAGTTTTCTGATACGGAAGTCGCGAAATTAAAGGCTGCTGTGTATAGATTCTATAGTACCGTTGAAGTAAAAGATGGTATTTATTCTACGACTCTTGAACGTGCAGACCAAATTAACATATCAAAAGATTTATTTAAGTTGTTTAAAAATAATCTCGACCATATGAATCAGAATATTAATAAACAAAGGGCCCAAGCGGGTAAGGTAACTGTACAGCAAGTAACTCCTGAATATTTAGAATCGTTATTGAAGTGAAAACTATAATTGCGAAATAAGAAAATATCGAGGTTTATTAAAACCTCGATATTTTATTTCGGTTAATTCTATGAGGGTCTAACCTCAAGTCCGTTTAGAACTTGAGATTAAATTAAAAAGTTTCAGACTAGATCGTGACACAAGATAGAGCAAAAAAGTATTAAAAAAATTTTTATCAGGAGAATACCTAGCCGGAAAGAATGGTGCTCTTGCTACAATGCTTAAGAAGAGCAGCTAAGAAAGACAAAATTAATATTTATATCTATTAAGCTCAGTACGGTACTCTTGAACCGTAGATCGTAGCGATGCGCCAGCGTATCTTAGCCGTAATTTTTACAAACAGATTATAAGCTTGTTCGTGATTGGTGGTAGTTTTATGATTTCAAGTAATCCATACATATTCTAAATGATATCACCGACCAGGCAATTCTTAAGGTTGAGAAATAGCAAGATCGCATCTTGAAACTAGTATATTGCAGCATCCAATGGTTCGATGCGATGCCCTTTTAAGTGCACAAAATAGAAAGTAAAATAAGGTCTTGTATAGTATTCTAGGAATAAATAAAGCTGTAGTTAAGGAAATTTTTTGGGATGTATTTTTCGAAAGGTGACGTGTTAATTTTTTGGTTTAAGTTGATACTGAACATTAGACTGAATTGACTTTGCTGGATAATTACGAAAAATGAGGAAAGAGATATCCCATAGTAATCCGTTTCTGGAATTACACTGGGATCGATTGAGTGCTTATTTAAATATACCGACCCAATCAGAAAGCTAATATACACCAGAAATGCCGTAGAATGTTTACATCGATCATCGGCAGACAATGAAAGTAACCAAGACCAAAGTGGCTTTTACTAATGATATGGCACTATTGAAGCTGGTTTACCGTTACCAGAAGAATTGAAAAGAAATAAAACGCCACCGTTACAGAACTGGAGTTTGGTAGTTCAATAGTAAGCTATTAAATTTGAGGGGCGGCTAACGTTGGATTTGGCCACCAATGAAACGAAAAACTGAAATTTTCTTCTCCCGGCGGTACCGCCGGGAGAAGAAACAGACAGAGTCGAGCTAACACTCCCTAAAGTGTCCAAATTTTCTTTTATAGACTTTCTAAAGAAATATTTCTATAAGGAAATATTCAAAAGATTGCTCTGTGGTTTCTGCTGTTAATAGTTCATTATCTAAGTATATTTCTTTTGGTTTATTATCAAATTCATTCTCCCACTGCCAGGTTGTTTTAATTTTATGATTTTCATCATCATTAAACAGCTCTTTACTCTTAAGATTGAAAATTATTTCATTTAATCTAATATCTGGAACTGAGGCTGCACTTATCTCTAAATATCGCTCATCGTTTATATTTTTATAAGCCAGTTTAAGCTTGTCAATCTTTTCTTCTGATTCCTTAGCGATGAAGAAATTACTCTTTAAAATATTTTCATCTATTTTGTTTAAATAATTATTGTTGTTTGAGTCTACAAATTTTATAAAAAAAGTATAAAGATAAGGGGGAGTAGTATCCTCATTAGATTTAGAACAATTAATAAAACTGAAAAATATTAATGCTACTAGGGTGAAATTCTTGATTTTCATAATATTATTATGGGTTTATATATAAGTTAACTCGTTTATACTGAAAGTCTTCGCCAGGAGCTGGTTGGGTAGAACCTACTCCATACCATCCATTATAACTACTTCCCCAACCCCAATTCATATATCTATGAGCAGTTCTTGTCTGAGCTGTCTCATTATAAATGATTCCATTCGAATCGTAGCCATAAGAGCCATTTGAATTCACTTGCCATTCTATTGTAAATGCCTTATTTGGTTGATATTCCTTAGCTCCTTCACAAACCCAAGCATGACCATCTTTATATATTAATCCCATAAAACCCTTTGTTTTTTTGCCGGTCATGTAGACAGGTCGTTGATCATTAAAGAGTGAATTACGAACATCTCTAGGAAAATGATCTCTTTTTTCCACTTGGTAGTTATAATCATTCCTTAATCCCCTTTTAACATCATCTATGTTAGCTCCAGAGCCATCACTTTTGTACTCCATATCAAACGAAATGCCCAAATCTTTCATTAAATATTGTATATCATCGTGAACATTTAGATTACTGGGAGACATCTTATTCCAATCGTAATTATTTGGATGATTATAAAAGTTCATGATCTGACCAGCAGCAACCGCGGTACATCCTGCATAATCATTAGGAACAAGTTGATTAAAAGGAGAGCTTTGATGCCAATTGGTATTGATTAAGGGACCAATAGATTTTGAGTGAGTTTTATCAATAATCTCAATTATGGTAAAGTGTTCAGGGGAATTATGTTGCGAAGCAATAGTCTTAAAGTGTTGTAATCTGTTTGAGGGCAGATAACTAGCAGCAGCGGATAAGGGAATTGTCGTATTAGAATTTCCACTTAGTTCTCCTAGTCTTTTATTAAAAGCTAGAACTCTCTGCTCTTGTTCATTTGAATTAGACGATTTAGTCGCTGTGTTGATTTTTTCAAAATCTATCCATTGTAATCGGTTGGAAACAATTTCTGATTCTGATAATTTGTGACTATTTCGTATATCCATAGAAAGATGATCTATCCACATTTCTAAGCCGATATTTAAAATTTTATTTTTATCAAAATATCCTGTCTCCGAGTAGGCTAAGATTGGTTCCATTTTTTTAGTGGCACTAACTATACAAAAACCTTTCTTTTCGAAATTAATTATATGCATTAGTGCAGATCCATTCTCGTCATCAATTTGAGATATATTCTTTATTTCTCGATTGGGTTGAATACTGTTTTTCATCACAGTTAAAGCATTAAATAAGACCGTTGCACGGTAGGTTTAAAAAATATTATGATAATTACGATATTTAGATTAATTTCATGGAATGGAAAAGCAACAACACCCAAGCCTTGCAGACAGCATCTGCGACCTACGTTCTCGAAAGATAAAACGTACTTTTTTCACTCAGATAGGCGTTCTTATAGATTGGGGACCTATTGAAGTGGTCATTAAAAAATATTATACCAAAGGTAAAAGTGCTACCGGTAAGCCAAGCTATAGCGGGCTGTTGCTTTTTAAAATGAGTTTGTTACAGACCTGGTATGGCCTTAGTGATTATGAAGTTGAAGACCGTGTAAACGATAGTATCTCTTTTAGTTATTTTTGTGGGCTGCACATCGATGAAATAGCCCCAGATCACAGTACTCTTTCCCGTTTCAGGACGATTATGACCAAAGCAAAGGCTTACCAGTCGTTATTTGAAGAGATCAATAAGCAATTGGAATCTCACGGTATTATCGTAAAGACAGGAGCCCTTATAGATGCCAGTGTTGTGGACACCCCTTTAAAGCCCAAAGGAAAGCCCAAGCATAAAGTTACAGAGGACAGAAAGGACGAAGAGGAAGTTGAAGTTACCAAAGATTATTCGGACAGCGTAGATAAGGATGCAGCTTGGCTAAAGAAAGGGGGCAAGTACAGGTTTGGTTACAAAAAACACCACCTTACAGATGAAGAGGGCTTGGTCCTGGGGGTATTGACCACAAAGGCAAGTACCAATGAGATTGCCAATTTAGAAGAAGTACTCAATACTGCCGATTTACCCAAGGATATCCCCCTAAAGGCCGATAAAGGCTACCAATCCAAGAAAAACACGGAGCTACTTAAAAAAAGAAAATTGAAGGACCATATTTTAAAGAAAGCCTATAAAAACAAACCATTAACCAAATGGGAAAAGAAGTTCAACAAACTTATCGGTAAAACCAGATTTAAGGTAGAGCGCACCTTTGGCAGTATAAAGCGATGGTTTTCTGGAGGGATAGCGCGTTATAAGGGAATAGAAAAAATGCATACTCAAAACCTAATGGAAGCTTTAAGCTATAATTTATACAGGAGTCCAGGGATACTTGCGTCCAAATCTGAAAATTAAGAGGAATTGAACCTATAAAAGCAGCGTGTAAGTGCTAAATGGAGGATTAAATGCAAAATTAAGCCAACATAAAACCGAAAAAAATAATTCTCAAAAAAGAAAACCTATTTCAAGGAGGTTTTGCAACGGTCTTTAAATGGTCTATATGCATCAACTTCTATATTTTTAAGGAAATTTCTCGCCACATTTTTTGCATCAACAACGGAAACATCGTCAATTAAAGTTTTTCCTGCAATGTTCTTTGGAGGAGAATCCGATGAATGAATATCTTCTTTTTCACAAGAAAGAAATAGAAATAAAGGAAAGGTCAAAATCAATAGTCGTAAAGAGGGAATGGATTTTCTCATAATACTGTAATTTCTAGTTAATTGAGTCTTCTTATTATATTGAAACTTCGTTGATTTTATTATTGTGTCTTGAAAAAAAGTCTTCCTATAAAAACTTTCTAATGCTGAAGATTTTCTACCCAAAATTTGAGTGGATATTCAGGAATATATATATGTTTTCTAAAAAGCTACTTTATTTTTATATATCAATACAAATTTAAAAAACAAATTGTTACTAAGTGGTGACATATTAAATGTTTTTTGTTTATTTGCACTGAATTGCTGAAAGTGTAAAAGTCAACTTTATTTTAATTTTCAGATAGTCAGTCTTTATCAATAACCAGATGACTATTTAAGCAACCTGATTTTTGTCAATAATTAACTAATACAGAATTATGAAAATAGATTTTAACAAAGCAACTTTTAATGATTTTGAAAATATACCCAATATGGATATCGAACAGAGGGCAAAGATTTTCTCCGAATTTTTAAACTTCATGAAGAATAACGGCCATATGAATTATAGACTATTGACAATTAGCGGTTGTGCTCCAGAAATGAAAATAATGCTCCCGGGAACAGAAGAAAGTGCGACATACATTAGTCTGGTGTCCAATGACTACTTGGGTTTTACACAACACCCAAAGGTTAAATCTGCTTCAATTGCTGGTATAGAAAAGTATGGGACAGGTGCTGGTGCATCACCTCTCATTGGCGGTTATTTTGAATATCATAAATTGCTGGAAGAAACAATTGCTTCCTTTTTTGGTAGAACCAAAGATAATGCAGCAATTTTTACTACTGGCTATACAGCCAACAGTGCCTCTTTATTAGCTATGTTGCAAAAGGAGGATATAGCAATTGTCGATATGGCAGTACACGCCAGTATACACGAGGGTTGCATACTAACTACCAAGAAATCATTTTTACATAATGATCTTGAATCTTTAGAAAGAATTCTAAAAAAGTCAAAGGATCAATACAGAACAAAAATGGTAATTATAGATGGAGTTTATTCACAGGATGGAGATATAGCACCATTGCGAGAAATTTTATATTTGACAAAAAAATATGGCGCGTATCTTATGGTAGATGACGCACACGGAATTGGAGTTTTGGGTAAAACCGGTAGGGGTGCGCTAGAACTAGCCGGACTTCTTAATGAAGTTGATTTCATTACTGGAACATTTAGTAAAACCTTTGCAAATATGGGTGGATATGTAATAGCAGACTCGGAACATATTGCTTTTTTAAAATTTCAGTCAAGGCAACAGATATTTTCTGCTACCTCCAATCCCTCCACCTTGGGAATAGTAAAAGCTATTGAATTAATTGATGAAGAGCCACAATGGATACGGAAATTACAAGACAATGTTAGTTATTTAAAAAAAGGATTAACCGACTTAGGTTTGAACATTGGAACAACAGAATCGGCTATTATCCCGGTAAAGATCGGTAACCCGCATAAAACTGGAGACGCAGGGAAAATGCTTCTCAAACAAGGGGTTTATGCAAACCCAATTCTCTATCCAGCCGTGCCCAAGAAAGATGCGAGGATTAGAATGAGTTTGTCGGCAACCCATACAAAAAGACAATTGGATAAAGTTCTTAACGCTTTTCAATTCGTTGATAAAAAATTAAATATTGGAGGATAATTTTGTAAATTTTAAAAATGGTACGCAAAACAGTAGATGGACAAATAAGGAATAAAGAAAGAACAAAAATAAAATTAATAGAAGCTGTTGGTGCTATTATCCGAACCGAAGGATATACCGGTCTTGGAGTTAATAATATAGCAAAATATGCAGGAGTAAGTAAAAAATTAATATACAGGTATTTTGAAAATGTAGAAAATTTAATTGAAGCCTATGTTTTAAATAAGGACTACTGGACTAACTTAAATGGAAAAGTTAATCAATTAATAGAGTTGAATAAAGATGATTACGGTAAGACACTTGCTTCTATAACTTTGGTAGACTTATTTGATAAGTTGATGAATGATGATGAAACCCGAAAAATAATTCTTTGGGAAATTAGTGAAAAAAACGAACTCATGAAGGAAGTTAGCACACTAAGAGAAATTATGGGTTCTAAATTGTTTGCTTTGACCGATCCAATTTTTAAAGAAAAGGATGATGATATAAGGGCAATTTATGCGTTATTGTTAGGTGGTGTATATTACCTGAGCTTGCATTCACACGCTGCCGGTGGCAGTTTCTGCGAAATTAATGTTGAAAATGATGAAGGAAAAGAGCGTATAAAAAATACTATAGAAAAAGTCATAGAATGGATGTTT
This sequence comes from Salegentibacter sp., assembly GCA_017795085.1. Lineage (GTDB taxonomy): Bacteria > Bacteroidota > Bacteroidia > Flavobacteriales > Flavobacteriaceae > Salegentibacter. The sequence continues at coordinate 4,093,287 of CP051246.1, read as the reverse complement.
TCAAAAGCTTCCGAAACTTCGTAGATAGCAATGCAATTGATTGGTACCAGCACCTCTAATTTCTAAGACCATCAAATAGTCGAGAATTAAAAGTATTATTTCTAGAAATTAATAACACTATCAAGTGCATCATCCGCATCTTTATGGATGAAATTGGCTTGATAGTTTAAAGTGGTTTTTAGATCGCTATGACGATATAATTTCTGCAACATTAAAGGATGAATCGTATCGCCAGCTATATTTCCAAAACTATGACGAGCGATGTGCATCGTTACCTTTTTTTTGATTTCAGCTTTTTTACAAATTGATTTTAGATTATCATTAAATTTTTTTATTGCTGTTCTCCTCTTATTGTAAACATCTTTAGCATCACCAAGATTGGCTTTTTTCATTTCCGGGAATACGAAATCAATATCATTTCTTTTATCCCCGCGGTATTGATCAAGTATCTGTTGTATCTTTTGGGGAATTTTAAGTGATAGCAATTTAGCGTTTTTATTCATCCTATAATGAAGCCTATTGTCATAAATATCCGACCATCTGGTAAACAGAACATCGGAAATCCGCATGCCCGCAAAATTAAAGCTGAATAACCAAACATTTTTAGTATGTAATTCTTTTGGAGATAGATTATTTAAGTTTTCAATTTTTTTGACCTCAACAATGTTAAGCCCAATTTTGGAGGTTTCTGGAAACTTAATCCGAATTTTATCAGTTCCAAATGGATACAACTCTCGACTTACGATTTTATGCTTAATAGCTCTATTGAACAAGAGCCTTATTAGCACCATAATATTCATTATTGAGGTTTCTGATAGGGAATGCTTGATCTTTAGATTTAACATTAGCTTTTTGAGAAAACGTTCATCAATTTCTTGAAATGAAAGCTGTTTGCTTTTGCTGAATTTGAGTATAAAACTTATCCAGGCTTTGTCCGCCGATAAACGGTTCAACTTTTCGGAATTTTCCAAATTGTCAAGATGTTCTTGTGCTAATTCAAAGAAGCTTGAATTACTTCCAGAGGAATATATTTCCTTTTTAATTTGGTTTGCAGATGTATCTTTTTTGTCAGATTGTAATGTTATAAGTGCTTTATTAGCCTCTGATAGCTTTTGCGATAATAAACTGTTTAAATTATCAAAATTCGAGTTTGATTTTTTTACACGAATATTTTTTTCGTCCCAATCTTCCAACTCAATATAATGACCAATATACTGGTATGTTGATCGACGATTTTTAGTAATACGAATTGCAAGAGGGTACAAGCCTACTTTATTAGGCTTTTTGCGAAGAACTATTTTTGCATTTGACGACATAAGTGACCTTTTTTACAGCGAAAGTCAAATCAGGTACAACATAGGTACAACATTCAATTTTGAATGGTTACTTTACCAGAAAGTTTCCTAAAGATACAATTTTATTGGGCTTTCCAGGTACAACATAGGTACAACAAATGCTGAAATTAATTGATATTAAACGATATCAAAGAAATTGAGAGACATTGTAATCAATTGAAAATGAATGACTTTAGTGTTATTTGTGCAAATGTACGCTAGACTTCCCGTTCATCTTCATAATATTATTCTCCAAAAATTCATTAATGAAATTATTAAACCAAAGCCAGAAATATTTGAGCATACGCAGGGTATTATTGAAATCGAAAAAAATAAACCTAAAATACCTCAATCTTCATCAAAACTTGCTAAGGAAAAAATGTCATTAGTTATCTCTGCTAATCCAGATCAGTTCAAGATTTTTAATAATAGACTTAAGCGTCCAATTCATTTCTTATCCAGAGAGGGAACAGGAGAAGCTCTTATGTTAGAAGGAGATGAAGCAAAAATAGGAACAAAAATGGTGAGGTATTTTACTCCTAATAATATTGGAATTCTACTTTCTGTTTCGAATAAATCTTTAGAGGAAGCAAAAGGTCTACTGAAAGAAATCAAGAGAAGAAAGAAAATTGAAAATCCACTTGAGGAAATTAAAGATAGTTCTGCCATAATTTGTGATTATATTGAACAAATACAAACATCTATTGTGTTTGCATATACCTCTATTGAAGCTTTTGTTAATCTAAGTATTCCCAGGGATTACGAATATTATCGAATAAAAAAAGAAGCTGGGGTTCACTACGAATCAAAATTTCAGGGAGATGCAATTGAAAGACTACTTCCATTAAAAACTAAACTTAAAGAAATTCTTCCTGATATTTATGAAACAAATCCAATACAAAAAGAAAAGTTTTTTTCAAATTTTGATAGACTCGAGCATTTACGCAATAGAATAATTCATCAAAAATCAATAGAGCACACAGAATTGTACAAAGAATACTTTCGAGAATCAATTTTTCCAGTATGTGACGTGGCGAATGATTTAATTTCTTTTTTTTACGAGAACTGCGAGGAAGATTTTTCCACCAATCCAATATGGCCATCAATTAGTGGAAAAGAAAATTCTTTTCCAAAATCCTTTTATAATTCGAACGATTTTGAAGTTGTAGGTTCAATAAATGACTAACAATAATTTGAACTTTGCCGCGTACTAAGAACGTTAAGAAGGATTTATAATTTAAATGCTTAGCTGGAAACCTTATTTTCTAATAATCTGCTGCATTGCCTCAATAAAATCTTTATCTGATTCCTTATCAATCTTGTCTTCAATAATTTTAAGATGTTCATCAGCATCAATATCCGAATTATCATTCAGCCTGACCAGAATTTCTACCTGGGCTTCTAAGATAGCCCGGAGATAATTGTGATTTATGATATGATAGGAAAGCAAATTAGTGGCATAATTTGCAATATCAATGGGAGTGTTCTCATTTTTCAGATTTTCTAAAATTTTATTAATATCCATAAGCTTTTAATTTATGTTTAGACGCTAAACCTCAAATGCAGGAAATTGCATACCGGTAAGTTAATGATTCTTAGTAAATTATTTAGTAGGTGGAATTTCAAGTTGGAGGTATTTTATAAATGGAAGTTGAAAAAATTACAATCTCCATACATTTTATTAATCTGATTTTAAAACCCTATTTTTAGACTCCAAATCCAATTCCGTTTATGAAGTCAACTGAAATCGAGGAAAAAGTAAAAACGCTATTCCAAAATTTTGATCGTGAGAATTTTATATATGATTTATTAAGAGCCTATGGAATTTCAAAAACTTCCATAACGCGACTACAAAAAGGTGATTTCAACCTTTCTAAGAATGAAGGGGAGATCCTTTACAAGAAGAAATTACTTTTCAAAGAAACCGATAGTGCCCAGTTACTAGTGATTATTGATGATTTATCTAAAGAAGAGAATTTAAAGCATAATCCCCGTTTTGTGGTGGTGACTAATTATAAAGAATTAGTTGCTAAAGACACGAGAACCGGGAAAAACCTGGACATCACATTAAAAGACTTACCTAAGAATTTCAGTTTCTTTTTGCCCTGGGCCGGCCAGGAAGTATATGCTGCAAAGAATGAAAATGAAGCAGATCGAAAGGCTTCATATAGGATGGCTAAACTTTATGATATACTAGTGACTGAAAATCCAGAGGTAGCCGAAGATTACGGCCATAACTTGAATGTGTTTTTCTCCAGGCTTTTATTCTGCTTTTTTGCAGAGGACACCGATATATTTCCGGTAGAAGGAATGTTTACGAACACTTTAATGCAGCATACGCAAAAGGATGGGAGCGATGTTCATTTGTTTTTAAAAAAGCTGTTTAAAGCACTTAATACGAAGGACAACAGTAAAGAGGCAAAATACCTTAGTGAATTTCCCTATGTAAACGGTGGTTTGTTTAAAGATGAGATTATACTTCCTGAATTTAATGCTGAAGCACGAAGAATAATTGAAGAGTGCGGCGACCTCGATTGGAAAGAAATCAATCCTGACATTTTTGGGTCGATGATCCAGGCAGTTGTTCATCCCGGGGAACGAGGTAATTTGGGAATGCATTATACTTCGGTGCCTAATATTATGAAGGTAATTGAGCCTTTATTTTTAAATGAACTCTATGAGGAATTGGAGAAAGCTAAGGGCAGTGCTAAGAAACTCCGCAGACTAATTACCCGTATCAGTAAGCTTAAAATATTTGATCCTGCCTGTGGTAGTGGAAACTTTCTCATTATCGCATATAAAGAATTACGAAAGTTAGAGATTGAAATCTGGCAGGAAATTCTGGAAAAAGAAAAACAACAAAGCTTTATTTATTCTGAAATTAAACTCACCCAGTTCTACGGAATAGAAATAGACGATTTTGCACACGAAATTGCAATGCTTTCCTTATGGCTAGCAGAACACCAAATGAATAAATATTTTGAAGAGGAGCTCGAAATGGGAAAATCTTTGCCTATTCTCCCATTAAAATCTTCTGGACGCATATTCCAAGGTAATGCAACTCGTTTAAAATGGGAAAACATTTGTCCAAAAGAAGTTGAAGATGAAATATATCTTTTAGGAAATCCCCCCTATTATGGTACTCGTAACCAACAAAAAGAGCATAAGGAAGATATGTATTTTGTATTTAAAGGAATTAAAAATTATAAATCTCTAGATTACATTTCTTGTTGGTTTTATAAAGCGACTCATTATATAGATTTAATAAATGCGAAGTACGCTTTCGTAACAACTAATTCAATTTGTCAAGGGGATCAACTTAATATTTTATGGAATAAAGTACTGAAAAATAAAGAAATATTTTTCACATATGAACCCTTTAAGTGGACAAATAATGCCAAGGGAAATGCAGGGGTAACCGTTGTTATTATCGGAATTCGGAATTTAAATAAAGATAATAAATTCATTTTAAATAGTCATTCAAGAACAATAGTCAAAAATATTAATCCTTATCTAGTCGAAGGTCCAGATATTTTGATTGGAAGACAGTCGAAGCCTCTAAATGGTTTAACTACAATGATTAAGGGAAGTATTCCTGCTGACGGAGGCCATTTGATTTTAAGCGAAGAGGAATATAATAATTTAATTAAAATTCCAAAACTAGATTCTATTATAAAAAAATTCGTTGGCGCTCAAGAACTAATCAGAGGTCTAAAGAGATGGTGCTTGATTATCAGAGAAGATGATTTAGAATTAATTAATAATATTCCAGAAATTCAATCTAGATTAGAAGGGGTAAGGAAAATGCGTTTAAATAGTACTAAAGAAGCGACTGTAAAATTAGCAGAAACTCCTCATAAATTTGCTGAAGACAGATACATGAATAAGCCAGCGATTGTAATTCCCTGTGTAACTTCTGAACAAAGAGATTATATTCCTATTGATTTTCTAGAGAATGGACCGGTAATTTATGCGTCAGCCCAGGCTATTTATGATCCAGAACTTTGGGTTTTTGGGGTAGTAAATTCAAGAATGCACATGACTTGGGTCAAAGCCGTGGCGGGGCGATTGGATAATAGGATAAGATATTCTTCTACTCTTTGTTATAATACTTTTCCATTTCCTAAAATTTCAGAAAAGGAAAAAGAACGAATCAATTTACACGTATTTTCTGTTCTGGAAGAGCGTGAAAATCATCCAGAAAAAACAATGGCACAATTATATGATCCTGATAAAATGCCAGCTGGTTTACGCAAAGCACATAAAGAACTAGATGAAGCAGTAGAGCGTTGTTACCGGCTAAAACCATTCGAAAATGATACCGAACGCCTGGAATATCTCTTTAAGGAATATGAAAAAATGATTAATAAGAATACACTTTTGGAGAAGGGAAGTAAGAAAACTACAAACAAAAGAAAGTAAATATGGAAACCACTCAGACCAAAGTTCTTAAAGCATTAAAAACGAATGGTAGAATTTCATCTACCAAAGATACTCCTGAAGAGGAATCTGTTATTATTGATAAACTTGAAGCTTTTGGTCTTATCCAAAATCATAGAAAGTATTCTTATAAACCCACTAAACTCTTTTATCAATATTCAGATGAATTAATTGCAACTCAAACTCCGATTGAAAATTTTCATATTAAAGAAGATAATATCTCACATAACACTTATAACACAACAATAAATACAGAAAGAATCGGTCAGTTTGCACAGGGTAGTGGGGTTTTTCATTTTGATCAAATTAAAGTTGATGCTATTCAAAAGACTTTTGAAGGAGTATTAAATCCAGATCAATTAAATGAAATAAAAGAAGTGATTAACAAAAAGGATGGGGATCAGTTATTCAGTAAGTTAAAAAGCTTTGGTTCAGATGTTCTTGCAAACTTAGTTTCAGGGATTCTAACAAACCCTGGTATATATTCATAAAAATTCAAAATTAAAAAAGTTCGGAAATATACAGAACTTTAATTATCTTTGTAATGAGATTAATCAATAAAAAGGCACTTGAAAAACTCAAAAGGAAGAAAAGGGGAAATGCTTCTTTAGCTTCAGAAATTGATTTGCTGATTAAAGATTTTGAAACTCATAACTGGCAGAACCAGGAAGAGTTAAAGAAAGATCGTAAGGACGCAGATTGCGTTCATTCTGAAGGTTTCTATTTTTTCAATATAGAAATTCATAGAACAATGATTCTTATTGAATTTGAGGACAATGAAGCTACCATAATATGGGTTGGAGATCACCAAGAATATGAGCGGGTTTTCAAAAACAATAAAAGTGCCATTGCCAATTGGTTAAAAAGTAAGGACTTAATCTAGATAGTTATGAAAACACAATTTGATGTAGATAGCTTCCTTGAAAAAGGAAAGATCCAAAACGAACTGGATTTTGAAAGGGCTTTGATTGCAGACAGAAAGTTAAGGGTGATGGCAAAAGAAAACCCTAAGCTAAAAACTGTTCGTAAACAGCTTCGCGATCTTATTGAGGCCTACGAGAATAAAACCTGGTCACATAATGCTGAAATTTCAGAAGATAAGCTAAAAGAGAGCGATTGGGCAGAACAGACTGCAGAAAAGGAACGGGTTTTTATCCATAACAGGAAAAAGTTGATCAAAACTAAGTTGAAGGAATTAGACCTTTCACAACAAGACTTTGGAGTAATTTTAGGTCATACAAGCAAATCGTATATGTCTGAATTGATGAATGGGGTGAGTCCTTTTTCATTAAAAGATTTGGTAGTAATAAGCCAACTTTTAAAAATTGAGTTAACTGATCTGGTACCAACATTTTTACCTCAAAAAGAAAGAATCAAAATCAAGACTTCCATCAAAAAATTGGATAATCCTAAGCTTAGTCTAAGCGAAGATGATTTTGCCCTGGCTTAAATTTATTTTGCTCAGACCTATTAATTTCACCCACTATCTTTAAAAAAACTTATGCCAGATTTAGTCCACGTTACTTACAAACAAACCGGAAAGAGTAAAAAAACCAATGAATATGGAATGCGCGAAATGCAGGCTCGGGCTTATGACGCCAGAACAGCGCAGTATTTATTAATTAAAGCACCGCCGGCCTCAGGGAAATCACGGGCTTTAATGTTTATTGCCCTGGATAAACTGAGGAATCAGGATATCAAAAAAGTAATTGTAGCAGTACCCGAACGGTCTATTGGAAATTCCTTTTCTGCTACAGACTTAAAATCTTATGGTTTTTTTGAAGATTGGAAGCCTAATCCTATTTACAATTTATGCACGCCTGGTGGTGAAAAAAGTAAAGTGAACGCTTTTATTAATTTTTTAAATAGTGATGAAGAAATTCTTATTTGTACTCACGCTACGCTGCGTTTTGCTTTTGATGCCATTGAAGAAAAAGATTTAAATGATACGTTGCTGGCCATTGATGAATTCCACCACGTTTCTGCAGATGCTACTAATCGGCTTGGAGAAGTATTGCGTACTATAATGGAAAAATCCAATGCTCATATAGTCGCTATGACGGGTTCTTATTTCAGGGGTGATAGCGTGCCGGTTTTACTTCCTGAAGATGAAGCAAAGTTTATAAAGGTTAAATATGATTATTACGAGCAGTTAAATGGTTATGAATACTTAAAATCTTTGGGTATTGGTTATCATTTTTACAGAGGAAAATATACCGGTGCGATTCACGAAATATTGGATGAAAGTAAAAAAACGATTATTCATATACCGAGCGTGAATTCCGGTGAATCAGAAAAGGAGAAATACGAAGAAGTAAACCGCATCATTGATAGCTTAGGAGAATTGGATTATCAAGATCCTAAAACTGGTATTTTATATGTAAAAAGTAAGGACACCGGTAAAACTTTAAAAATAGCCGATCTGGTAAATGACAATCAGAAAGACCGGGATAAAATTCAAAATTATCTTCGAGGAATAAGTAGTGAAGATGATATTGATATAATCATTGCCCTGGGGATGGCAAAAGAAGGTTTTGATTGGCCTTACTGCGAGCACGCTTTAACTGTAGGTTACAGAGGATCTTTAACTGAAATTATTCAAATTATTGGCCGGGCCACAAGGGACAGTAAAAATAAAAATCACGCGCAGTTTACCAATTTGATTGCCCAACCTGATGCAGCTGATGACGAAGTAAAGCTGTCGGTGAATAATATGCTGAAAGCTATCACGGCTTCCCTTCTTATGGAACAGGTACTTGCACCTAATTTCAAGTTCAAAACAAAGGATGATACTAAAGATTATGATTCAGATGATGATGAAATCAGTGAAGCAAAGGAAGGTGATGATAATCACATTTATATAAGGGGTTTTAAAGAACCTTCTACCCAAAAGGTGAGCAACATTATAGAGTCTGATTTAAATGATCTTAAAGCGAAAGTATTGCAGGATGATGATATGATAAAGGCGATGCCGGGGAATGTTGAGCCGGAGGTAATCAACCAGGTATTAATTCCTAAAATTATTAGGGAAACTTATCCTGATTTAACCGAAGAAGAAGTTGAAGAAGTTCGGCAGCATATTGTGGTAGATTCTGTAGTGAAAAACGGAACCATAGAGGAACAAGGTGATAAGCGGTTTATTAAAATGGCTGATAGCTTTGTGAATATTGAGGATATCCATATAGATTTAATAGATAGCATTAATCCATTTCAAAAGGCCTTTGAAATACTTTCAAAATCTGTTACCGCTTCTGTATTTAGGGCAATTCAAGAAACAATCGATGCTTCCAGGATTACAATGACAGAAGAGGAGGCAATTATCTTGTGGCCTAAAATAAAAGATTGGGTTCAGAAAACAGGTAACCAACCTGATATTAAATCTTTAGATCCTAAAGAAAAAAGAATGGCTGAAGCCGTTATTTTCCTGAAGGAATTAAAACGCAAACAGAAACAGAATGTCTAAAAAGAAATTAAGTATAGAAGATATATTTGAGGACGATGATTTAGGTATTTTAGAATCTAAATCCAGTAAGACTTCGGTTAAATCTGAAGATCAACGCTTAGTTGACTCATTTGAGGAAATCAACAGTTTCATTGATTCCAATGAAAAAGAACCGGAGCAGGGGAGCGGAATATCTGAAATGCGTTTACAATTAAGACTACAGGGTTTTCGATCTTCTGATCACAAAAAAGAAATTCTAAAGCCTTACGACAGGCATAATCTTTTATTTCAAAAGCAAACTCCGAAATCAGTCACCGATATTTTTGATGATGATGAATTGGATATTCTAAATCCTGATGCTGAAGCTGAGTCAATATTTGAATTTAACCATACTCCAAAGAATCCAGAAAGGGCAGAATCAGATTTTGTAGCCCAGAGAAAGCCTTTAACCGATCGGGAATTTGAACCCTATCAAAAGCTCTTTAAGCAAGTGCATAAAGAAATAAAATCGGGCAGGAGAACCCTTAAGGAATTTAAAAAGGCAGATAAAAACCTGAAAGAAAAGCATTTCTATATTATTGATGGAATGCTTTGTTACCTGGAAATGGCGGATATTTCTTTAGTAGAGATGGGTGATAAATCTGGGAAACGACTTCGTAAAGAAGGCCGAACACGTACTGTATTTGATAATGGAACGTACAGCAATATGCTTTATCGTTCCCTGGGAAAAATATTAAGTAAAAATGGGAGGATAGTTTCAGATACCGATGAAGCCGCAGAATATGAACTGGCAGCTAATGCTACGCAAGTTGAACCTGAAGATGTTGAAAGCGGCTGGATATACGTACTACGATCTAAATCAAAAAACCCCCAAATAGCTTCTATAAAAAATCTTCACAAAATCGGCTTCTCTACGGTTGACGTTAAAAGGAGGATCGTTAACGCCGCGAACCAATCCACCTATCTCAATGCCGATGTAGAGATAATAGCTACTTTTAGATGCCTAAATTTAAATACCCAGAAGTTTGAAAACCTGATTCACCGCTTCTTCAAAGATGTTCAGCTTCAAATTGATATTTTAAACCAAGGGAATCAGCGTGTTTCTCCAAGGGAATGGTTTGTAGTTCCCTTTCCTATTATAGAGAGGGTAGTAGAGTTATTTATTTCAGGTGAAATTGTGAAATACCGGTATGATGTAGAGAATGAGGGGATAATTGAAAAAAGTTAATTTGGTAATATATGGAATACTATAGTAATTTAAACTAAGATTCATGAAAATATGTTTTGAGTGTGAAATTGATTGGGAGTTAGTAAACTATATTTTAATGCCAATAATAACCTTGATCAGTGTTTTTTTATATTTTTTAGCTTTAAGAAATTCACAAAAACAAAATGAAGTATTTCTGAGTCAAAATATTAAACCAAATTTCGAGAAGGAGATAGATGCTCTTGCTGAAGAAGGCCAAAAAATAATTATTCAAAAGGAAATTGTATCGCTCACCCATTCATACGATAATCGTAAACAGGAATGCAACGGTTTGGACATTTTTTATTTTTTTATACTAATACTCAAAGATATCCATAACAATGAAGATTTCATTGATGACTGGGTGAATAGAAACTCTTCTTCAATTACAAGAACAGAACTTACTCGAAAATCATATTATCCTTATCTAAATTTCTGCTATGCTGAAATACTGAATGATTGGACAACCTTAGGCCAGTATTTTTCAAAAATCATTAACCTTTGGAAACAAATTGAAAACTCTAGAATGATAAATGAAGATAAATTTTTGACTTTGAAAATTTTAGAAAGAAAAATCAATCATAAAATTCTAAGGTACTATGATCAATTATTTAATTCTGATCTCTTTTCTACTTATTTACCCATACCCGTTGATGACAATAAAATTGATTGGGTTAAAATTGAGAAATTTTCATTAGTAAACGCAGGCAGAGAAATGAAACTTCTCACCGAAGAAAACGGTATTTTTAATTAATAGAATTTAGAAAAGAATTTATATATGAAAGGTATATTACGAGAAATTTTATGAATTCAATTAAGAATTAATTTTTAACATTTTTAAAAAATAGTTAACACTGGGTTCCCACTTTTTTCCAATACGGAAGTCATCTTAAGAGTGTCAAGAGTCTCTTAAAAACCAAAATCTATACAAAAAAGGAGAAACGGCGGAGGAAGTAAAGGATAATGAAGTCGTAAAATCCTGAAATAAAGACATGTACGAAATGTTAAAGTGCCCGGAGCGGGAGTATCTCAGAAGAATACGAACCAGACAACAAAACAATAAGACTTATATATTTTTGGTACGATAATGATGAAAATAACGAAATAACAAAAGATTCTACCATACAAAGGAATACGGAATCAGAAGATGATGACGGTTATGAAGATTTACCTTTTTAATATTAGTTAATAATGCCAAAATGTAGCCTTTGTTTAAAAGCTCAAGCCGATAAGAGAAATTCCCATATCATTCCAAAATTTATGGGTGAAAGGCTTTTTGAAGCTAAGCCTCGATCGACTCAAGGTATTCAAATTGACATTACCGGCAAACAGCGTAAAATACAAAGCATTCCTAAAGAAGATTTTATTTTCTGTTCAAACTGTGAAAAACGATTTGCCCGGATTGAACATTATTTCTCTTTGAAATTAAAAAGCGTACATAATTATACCAATGAAAAAGATAATTTTAAACTTCATTCAGATGGTTCAAACAGCATTTTGGAGTGTTTCAAAATATCCCAGAATGCATTAAAGCTTTTTAATTATTCAATGGTTTGGAGGGCAAGTATTTCAAATCATTTTTTGTTTGAAAAGTATAAACTCCCTAAAACTTATGAAGAAAAATTAAGAGAGTTTTTGAATACAAATTTATTTATTTCACATTCAAATCTCTTAAGTAACCTTGATGAAATAGGAGATGATACAGGTTTGTATTCTTATTTTTTTAAGTGCAAGGTTAGAAATGAATTTTCACGAGGATATTTCTCAACTTATCAAATTGGTGAAAATGCATTCGGACTCTTTCTGGTAGATCTTATAGTTTATACCTATACTGATAAACAATCAATACCAAGTGAGTTCAAAATAATTTCAGATATACAGGATAAAAATGCCATAATTGTAATGTACAGCGTAGAAAATTGGAAAAAGTTAAATAAAGAATCTATAGCAAATTTTAACGATATCATAGTTAACAAAAGTATACAGAAGTAAATTTGAAACCTACTGGATAATATAAAAAACTTCACTACCAAATAAATAGGAACTGATTGAAGTATAAACAAAGACAAAAACATAAAACCCAATGATGAGCTAAGCAATTTATTCTTTACACCGCTACAAGTGGGGAAGTTCTATCTCCAAATTAGAACAAATTAAAGTTTCAATTTACCTCTAAAAAGATCTAAAAGAATAGTTTCAGACATATATTTAAGCCCCCTAACCTGCCCCCTATAAAAAATAAACCCTTGAAAATCAGAGTTTTCAAGGGTTTTTATGTGGTCCCACCTGGGCTCGAACCAGGGACCCCTTGATTATGAGTCAAGTGCTCTAACCAGCTGAGCTATAGGACCCATTCAAGTATTTCAACAATACCTGAATTTCAGGAGTGCAATATTAGTACATATTTTCAAGCCCTGCAAGATGAAAAAGCAATTTTCGACATCGCTTATTTACTCACTATTAAAGTGGCCCTTGAAGGAGCTTATTTTTCCTGGCATAATTCTACCAAAACCCCGTTAGAACTTTTCGGATGCAAAAAGGCAACCAGCTTATTATCCGCACCGGGTTTGGGATTTTTATTAATCAATTCAAATCCTTCTGATTTCAATCGGGAAATTTCGGCTTCAATATCTTCTACCGCAAAAGCAATATGATGAATCCCCTCGCCGCGTTTTTCCAAGAATTTTGCAATGGGACTCTCAGAATTTGTTGCTGCAAGCAATTCAATTTTGCTTTCACCAATCTTAAAAAATGAAGTGCTTACGCCTTCGCTTTCCACCGTTTCGGTTTTATAAGCTGCGCGCCCTAAAAGCGCTTTATACGTAGCATTAGCCGCTTCCAGATTCTTTACGGCAATTCCGATATGTTCAATTTTTTTCATTCCGGGTTTATACTTTCATTAAAGTAAGCTACCTTAGGGCAAGCCTACAAGCTAGTATGATAAAAATATTAAATATTTCCGAGGAAATCTGTAGGATATAAATCTTTCAAGAAGGTTATTAATAAAAATAGAGAATATTTAATTAGTATTTTTGCAGTATGGAAGAAACAAACCGACAAAAAAAAATTGGAAAGGTTTTACAACAAGACCTTGCTGAAATTTTACAAAATCAACTGCGTGAAGCCGGAAAAACCGGAATTATTATTTCGGTCTCCAAAGTAAGGGTTACTACCGATTTATCTATCGCCAAGGCCTACCTAAGTATATTTCCTCCAAAATATTCTAAAGAAATACTGGAAGAAATTACCGCTATAAAATCTAAAATTAAACACGAACTCGCCCAACGTACCCGACAGCAATTGCGAAAAATGCCGGATATGAATTTTTATTTAGACGATTCACTGGATTACATCCAAAACATCGAAAAATCAATTAAAGGAGAGGATAATCCAATTGATAACCCCGATTTATTAGACAAAAGGAAAAAATCTTAAGTTGAAGTTTCCGCTCTATATCGCCAAACGCTACCTTTTTACGAAAAGCAGCAATAATGCTATTAATATTATCACCATAATTGCGGCCATTGGTGTTTTCGCAGGGGCATTTTCTTTGTTTATTGTTCTTTCGGGTTTTGCGGGTTTAAAGGATTTTAGCTTGAAATTTTCCAATGAATTCGATCCCGATCTTAAGGTACTTCCGGCAAGCGGAAAAACCTTCAATTTTGATGAATCCAGGCAGAAGAACTTCACTGGAACTAATGGTGTAGCCAACTTCAGCAAAATAATTGAAGAGCGGGTTTTCCTGGAATACAAAGAAAAAAACGACTGGGCCTATATTAAGGGGGTCGACGAAAATTACAATCGCGTTACTCAAATTGATAGTGCCATTATCCAGGGGAGCTGGCTTGCCCACAGCGAAGCCCAGGTGGTGATAGGCCACGGAATTTCCCGAAAACTTGGAATTGGGGTTTTTAATTATCAAAACTTACTGAAATTATGGGTACCCAAACCCGGCCGAGGCCAGGTAAGCCTTACCAATCCTAATGCGGCCTTTAATAACCGACAAGTAATTACCAGTGGGATTTATAGTGTGAATGAAGAATTAGACAGTAAATATGTATTTACTAATCTTGATCTTGCCAGCCATCTCTTAAGCCTAGATAAAGATGAATTATCGGCCATAGAAATAAAACTTAGTCCTGACGCCAATCCTGCAAAAGTGAGCCGCGCAGTAGAAAATATTTTTGATGGTGAAGTAATTATAAAAAACCGCGCCCAGCTAAATGAAACCCTCTATAAAATGCTGAATACGGAAAACCTGGCCGTTTATCTCATTTTTACCCTGGTACTTATTATTGCTCTTTTTAATGTAATTGGCTCTATCATTATGGTTATTCTCGATAAACGGGAAAACATAAAAACCCTACATAGTCTGGGAGCCACTCCTGGTCAAATTAAAAAGATTTTCTTTAGTCAGGGAATGCTAATGACGGTTTTAGGTGGAAGTATTGGGCTCGTTTTTGCCATTATCCTTATTTATTTACAATTACAATTTGATTTGGTGATGATTACCCCAAGCTTGCCTTATCCTGTAGCCCTTAAACTTGAAAATATCATAATTGTAATCCTCACTATAGGAATTCTGGGGTTAATAGCTTCATACATAGCCGCCGGAAGAAGTAAAAAAGCGCTGGAAAGTCGTTAAAATCCAGACGGTGAACAACTCTTCAAAGGTTTGAAACCTTTGAAGAGTTAGATTACACATTCATGAATTCGCAACACCACCTTAAGCAAACTGATAATCAGCAAAATCCCGTTCTACCTCATCAAAAGCAGCAAAAACATCAGCGGCATCATCACTGGTTACCATTTTCATTCGGTATTCTTTAAAATGCGGAATCCCTTTAAAATAATTGGTATAATGTCTGCGGGTTTCAAAAACCCCTAACTTTTCTCCTTTCCAATCAATAGCCATTTCCAGATGCCTGCGTGCTGCTTCCAGACGTTCCTGCATAGTTGGTGAAGGCAAATGCTCTCCAGTTCTAAAATAATGCTTTACTTCCTTAAAAAACCACGGATAACCAATACTGGCCCTGCCAATCATCGCTCCATCCAATCCAAATTTATCCCGCATTTCCACCGCCTTTTCAGGGGTATCAACATCGCCGTTTCCAAAAACCGGGATATGCATCCGCGGGTTGTTTTTCACCTCGGCAATCGGCGCCCAGTTGGCTTCGCCCTTATACATCTGTACACGGGTACGCCCGTGAATAGAAATAGCCTGGCAACCCACATCCTGAAGCCTTTCAGCTACCTCCAATATCTTTATGGAATCCTTATCCCACCCCAAACGGGTTTTTACGGTTACGGGAAGGTTTGTATTTTTTACTATGGCTTCCGTTAGGAAAACCATTTTATCAATGTCTTTTAAAATTCCGGCACCGGCACCTTTGGAAACTACTTTTTTCACCGGACAGCCAAAATTAATATCAATAATATCAGGATTGGATTTCTCTACAATTTCCACCGATTGTAACATGGCATCCAAATCGGCTCCAAAAATCTGAATCCCAACAGGGCGCTCTTTTTCATATATGTCTAACTTCATCGTACTTTTCGCGGCGTCGCGAATAAGCCCTTCCGAAGAGATAAACTCGGTAAAAACCACATCGGCGCCCTGCTCTTTACAAAGCGCACGGAATGGCGGGTCACTCACATCTTCCATCGGTGCCAGCAGCAAAGGGAAGTCTCCTACATCTATGTTTCCTATTTTGGCCATTTGGTCTTATTTGGGCTGCAAAATTAAGAAATTAAAACACTTCTTCAATAATTTAATTTTTCAAGCTAAAGGTTTTCAGGAGTTTACTTCAGAAATAGGCAAAACTCTGAATTCAAGAAAGAAGAATTAAGGATAAAATACGCATCTTTTTCCCATAACGTCATATTTAATCAAGAATTCATTTATATTTTTACCCGCATTAAACCTCACAGTATCAGAAACCTGTGAGGTTTAATTACAAATACTTTTTATACAAAACATACAGCACTTTTAAATCTTTCTCTCTAAAGGGTTCTTCCAAATCTTCCTGAATAAAATGCAATCTGAAAGCCTTACGCGCTGCTATTGGGTCTGAAATATCAAAGCCGATAATTTTCAAGGCAAGGTTTATATCAAAATCATTGGGAATTACGTTCGGAAACACCAGTCGATCTACAAACGGAATACGCTGTGCTGGATTATTTGGCCAATAAAGTTTAAGCGGAAACGGCTTAAAAAACTCCCGCTCCATTTGAAGGTTTTCTACCCAAGCTTCATCATACCAAATTCCATAGCCTTTTTCTGCCAGTTTTTTCCAAGGAAAATTAGCATTAGGGTCCACTTTTCGCGTAGGAGCAATATCAGAATGCCCTATAAAGTTTTTAGCAGGAATATTATAATTTTTCTTTAGAAGTGCTAAAACCTGCAATAAACTCTCAATTTGTGCTTCTGAAAATGTTTCTGAACCATCATTATCCAGCTCAATGCCAATGGAAGAAGAATTTAAATCGGTGTTATTGCCCCACTGTCCAACTCCGCCATGCCAAGCCCGTAAATAGTCGTTAAGCATATGATAAACCTTTCCATCTTTGCCAATTACATAATGGGCACTTACCTGTGTACGTGTCAGGGTAAAAGTTTTTAGGGTTTGGGCGGTAGAATCCTGCGCGGTGTGATGAATAACCACATAATTGGGCTTGCGAAGATTAAAATTAGTAGTCCCAACCCGGTAGTCGCCATAATTGAGTGCGGATTCATTATCGTTTTCCCGGGCTGGGAACTTAGTGATTTCTTTGGCATAGGCTTTTGCCTGTTTTTTATATACTCTATTGGTTTTGGAATAGGGGTTTCCGGCACAAGAGGCCAACACCAAAACAAGCAACAAGCAGGCGATAAGCTTTTTCATTTATTTTAATATAATCAAACCAAATTCAGCTATACTTTAATTCTCAAACTTCCAACGTACAAAAGCTTCCATGGCTTCGTAATTTGCAAGTCCTAATTTATCATAAATTTCAGCGGTTTCACGGTTTCGCTCCTCTGCACGTACCCAAAACTCCCTTTCGTCATCTCCGGGAAAAACCGGACGGTCTTTTTGTGACTGGTGCTGGAAAATAGCCTTTCGCTTGCGTTCAACCTCCTGGGGTGAAAGTGGTACGGCCATTTCAATCTCGTGTACTTGAAATTCCTGCCAGGCGCCCCGGTACATCCACAACCAACAATCTTTAGTCCAAGCTTCGGTTTTTCGAAGACGGGTCAATGCTTCCAAAATTATTCGGAAACATACGATATGCGTTCCGTGCGGATCGGCAAAATCGCCGGCGGCAAAAACCTGGTGAGGCTTTACTTTTTGCAATAATTCCATAGTCAACTCCACATCTCTTTCAGTAACCGGACTTTTAACACGTTTTCCCGTTTCGTAGAATGGAAGGGCCATAAAGTGAATATTGGAATCTTCCAAGCCGGCATAACGCGCTCCCGCAATCGCTTCAGATTTTCTGATAAATGCTTTTACATCCATTATCTCCTGAAGGTCTATTTCATTGGGTTGTTTTTTCTGAATAAACTCTCTCATTTTATTATAAGTAGTTTCCAGCTTGGTCACGTCTTCACCCCTACTTCGATTAAAATCGATGGCGAATTCCACATAACGCAGTACATCGGTATCCCAAACTGCGGTATTACCTGAAGTTTGATAGGCCACGTGAACATCATGCCCCTGATCTACCAGGCGTATAAAAGTTCCTCCCATAGAAATTACATCATCATCGGGATGGGGAGAGAAAATTAACGAGCTTTTTTGTGGCGGATCTTTTCTTTCCGGACGTTGGGTATCATCAGCTTTGGGTTTTCCGCCCGGCCAGCCGGTTATACTGTGTTGTAATTGATTAAAAACATCGATATTAATATTATAAGCCGGTCCATAATCGGTAGCCAACTGTGCCATCCCGTTGGTATTATAATCTTCGTCGGTAAGTTTTAAAATAGGTTTTTTTACTTCCGCAGAAAGCCAAATTACCGCTTTTTTAATCAATTCCTTGTTCCAAACACAATCCTTTACGAGCCAGGGTGTATTAAAACGGGTAAGTTCAGAAGCAGCATCTTCATCTAAAACAAACTCCACATTTTCTGAAAGCTGCAGATACGTGGCAGGAACATTTCCTGAAATTTCTCCTTCTACCGCTTTCTTAACTATAGGAGCCTTTTTTCGGCTCCAGGCCATAAGTATAATTTCACGGGCCTTAAAAATGGTGCCAATTCCCATAGTAATGGCTTTGGTAGGCACATTTTCCTTACCTCCAAAATCACGGGAAGCATCACGACGGGTTAAATCGTCTAAAGTAACCAGGCGTGTCCCGGAGTTTGGCGCAGAACCCGGCTCATTAAATCCAATATGCCCCGTTCTACCAATCCCAAGCACCTGTAGGTCAAGTCCGCCAACTTCTTCAATTTTGTTTTCGTAAGCAAGACAATAATCGGCAATAGCTTCTTTTTCCAAAGTACCGTCTGGAATATGAATATTTTCCCTTTTTATATCAATATGATTAAAAAGGTTTTCATCCATAAACTTCACATAGCTCTGCCTCGCATCCGGCTGCATGGGGTAATATTCGTCCAGATTAAAAGTAATTACATTTTTAAAACTCAGGTTTTCTTCCTTATGTAAACGAACCAATTCTTCGTAAACTTTTACTGGAGTTGCCCCGGTGGCAAGGCCTAGAACTGCTTGTTCTCCTTTTTTCCACTTTGCTTCAATAATGCCTGCAATTTTTTTCGCTACTTTTTTAGAAGCAATATATTCATCGTCGTATACCCTTACAGGTAGTTTCTCAAAACGGGTTTCTTCCAAAAGGTTTAATCTGGCCATAATTACTTATGCTTTATTTTTCTAACTGATATATGATTTTACCAGGTCTACCTGGTCTTTAAAAATTGTTTCCATAACTTCTATGGTTCCTCCGAATAAACTGGAATTGGGACCAAGATGAGATAATTTTACTTTTGTGCGTTCTTTTAACTGCATCATACAATAGGTATTCATAGCCTGCTGTATGGGGGTAGTTATAAATTGTTGGGCTTCAGCAATTTTCCCTTCAAGAATTATTAATTCTGGGTTAAAAATCTGAATGAGAATAGCAATCCCTTTCCCGAGTTTCATCCCTATTTCTGAAAGAACATTTATTGCAAATTGATCTCCCTTATTAGCCGCTTCAATAATTACATCCGGTTCAAGCTTATCGAGTTCTTCCTTTGGAAGTTTGTTTAATACTGAAGTTTGTCCTTCCCGAAGGCCTTCTTTTGCTTTGCGTACCAGGGCCAAACCTGAAGCTTCGGTTTCTAAACAACCTCGCTTTCCGCAGTGGCATAACAAGCCATCTTCTACCATAGGTATATGGCCAAACTCACCGGCAAATCCAGATTCCCCGGAATGCATTTTACCCCCCATAATAATTCCCAGGCCTATCCCCCAGTCCATAGAGATAACAAGCACATTTTTTTTCTGCCGTGCTAATCCAAAACGAAATTCTGCCAGACAGGCACTTTTGGCATCATTAAGAATTACCGTGCTTTTTCCGAATTTCTTTTCAAAACGCTCTTTAAGCGATTCGGGTTCCTGTTCAGTAAGATAATAGGTGTAGTTTTTTCCCACTTCGGTAGACACCAATCCCGGCATACTAATTCCTACTCCCAAAAGAAGCTCCCAACTTACTTTAGAAGATGCGATTAACTTTTGAGACCAGTCGTAAAGCATCTCCACAATATTAGATTGGGGAGAGATTACACTATTATGAATTACTTCCTGAACAATATTATGATTGTTATCAATAATTGCCAGCTTAATCTTAAAACGTTCAATATGGATACTTAATAAAAAAAAGCTATGCTCCTGTAAACCATAAAGATCAGGCTTTCTCCCTCCTTCCGACTTTCCGCGGCCTTTTTTGCTAACAATCTCCTCTTCCATCATTTGATTAAGCAGAGACATTGAAGTGGGCAAACTCACATTAAACCGATTGCAAATTTCAGCATTTGAAGTTTCTCCATTTAAAAACAGATGTCTGATTATTTTTAGTTTTTGAAGAAACTTTTTCCGCTCTACATTGCTAATTTTAGAGAGTTTTTCTTCATCTATTAAAAAGTCCTGTAAATATTTTGGCATTACTAGTTGATATTGATTAAAAATTATACTCTAAAAGCCGAAAATAAAATCTTTTTTAAAAGATGCCTAGATTTAAATTTTAAAAGTAGAGAAAAAAATTAATTTAGAAAATACTTTTTCTATTTTTTTATAAAAGATTATATTTTTAGATTAATTTTATATTTTTATATCTTCATAATTTAATATTGTTTAAGAACAAAGTCAATCAGTCCATACCAATTCTTTAATGAGTAATCAAAATTTAGCTTCCAAACCACATCAGCGTTATTTTGCTTTAGATATTTTGCGCGGGATGACTATTGCCCTAATGATTTTGGTAAATACCCCGGGAAGCTGGTCTTATATTTATGCGCCTTTTAAACATGCTGCCTGGCACGGTTTCACACCTACCGATTTGGTTTTTCCGGCTTTTTTGTTTGTAATAGGAAATGCCATGAGTTTTAGTTTAAGAAAATACGAAACCGCTTCAGCACAGCTTTTTCTGAAAAAGGTTTTTAAACGCTCGGTGCTTATTTTTCTAATCGGTTTGTTTTTATCGGCTTTTCCCTTTGTTTATCGAGAAGCTGGGGAGTTGGCTTTTAAAGACCTTAGCCAAATGCGAATAATGGGCGTCTTACAACGCATTGCCCTATGTTATCTTTTCGCCTCATTAATTATCCATTATTTTAAATTGAAAAAATCACTGATAATTGCAGTTTTAATTCTCCTGGGGTACTGGGCAATGCTATATTTCTTCGGAAACCATCCTGCTCCTTATTCCCTGGAAAATAACGCGGCATTAAAGTTTGACCGCTTATTACTTCCCCAGGAAAACTTATGGAAAGGCTTTGGCATGGCCTTTGACCCCGAAGGTTTTCTGAGTACCTTACCGGCAATTGTCAACGTGATTTTTGGCTATACAGCCGGGGTTTTTATTCAAAAATCGGGTAATACCCTGAAAACGGTATGGAAACTGGCTGCTGCTTCTGTAGTTTTTTTAATTATCGCACTAATTTGGGATATTTGGTTTCCTATTAACAAAGGTATCTGGACCAGCAGTTTTGTACTATACAGTACCGGCTGGACCTTATTATTACTTTCCGTATTGATCCTGATAATTGAAGTTTGGAAAATGAAAGGCTGGACATACTTTTTTGAAGCCTTTGGTAAAAACCCATTGTTTATCTTCGTAATGTCGGGACTGATTGTAATGCTAATGAATATAATTTATATTGAAGGCCGGGCAATGAAACCCTGGTTATTTGAAAAATTCTACCTTAGCTGGCTTAGCAACTATAATGCGTCACTGGCTTTTGCCATTAGCTATATGGTATTGATGTGGCTGCTGGGTTACTGGCTCGATAAAAAACGGATATATATTAAGGTATAAACCCATAATCCACGATTCCGATATTTCATCGGGACAGGACAAGTTGGGTATTTAATAAAAAATCAAGGTTTATTAATTATTGAATAGATGAAACATCCATGACGGCAGGGCGTCACACAGGGGGATGATTATTGGCGCCGAAATCGTAAATTAGAGCTAAAAACACTTCAGATGGAAACAACAGATCGAAACACAGTAGAGTTTGCGCAGCTTGTGGAAAGAGGTTGCGGGATAGACGTGCATAAGAGCCTTATCGTGGCTACGATAAAGGGCACTGGCATAAAAGAGCAAACCAGGTCCTTTGATGGATTTACGGCCTCCATTGAAGCCTTGCGTGATTGGCTATTAGAAAATCAGATCACCCACGTGGCTATGGAAAGCACCGGGGTCTACTGGAAGCCCATTTACAACATACTGGAGGATCATGTGGAGATTCTTTTAGTAAATGCTCGCCATATCAAAAATGTACCGGGCCGGAAAACGGACAAGAAAGATAGCAGATGGATAGCAAAGCTTTTGCTTAGCGGATTGCTCAAGGGCAGTTTTATCCCTCCCAAAGAGATTCGGGAACTCAGGGACCTTACCCGCTACAAGCGTAAGATCGTCCAGCAAATAAGCTCGGAAAAAAACAGGTTGCATAAAATACTGGAAGATGCCAACATCAAACTCTCCAGCGTGGTAAGCAATCTGAGTGGGGCGAGTGCTACCAAAATCATCGATGCGATGATAGCCGGAGAAGAGGATATCGCTGAACTTTTGAAATTCCGTCACGGTAAGATGCAAAGCAGTGTGGAGGATCTGGCCGCTTCCCTGAAGGGAAATCTGACTGATCACCATCGTTTTATGTTGAAAACAATCAAGGAGAGCATCCTGGAGAAGGAGAAGACCATAGAGAAACTTGACCGGCAGCTGGAAGCACAATTAAAGGCCCATGAACTGGTATTGGACGCGGAACTACTGGAAAGCATTCCGGGAGTTGGAAAAGAGGCTGCCCAATATATTATTGCGGAAATAGGCACCCATATGGAGCAGTTCCCTAATGAACAACACTTGGCCTCCTGGGCTGGAATGAGTCCGGGTAGTAATGAGAGTGCAGGTAAAAAAAAGCAGTAGAACCACCCACGGAGACAAATATTTGAAAACGCTTTTGGTGCAGTGTGCCTGGGCGGCGACAAGGACCAAGGGAACATACCTCAGGGGTAAATATGATAGTTTGGTAGTAAGAAGAGGCAAGAAAAGAGCATTGATCGCAGTAGGACATAAGATCCTGATAGCTGCCTACTTCATATTAAAGGACAAGACACCCTATAAGGAACTTGGATATGAATTTTTAGAGAACAGGAATAAAGACCACAAAATAAAACGACATCTAAAGATGCTCCGGGAATTAGGAGTGGAAGTAGCTGTCAAAGAAACAACAGCAGCTTAAAAAAGGTCGATTTTTACTGGAGGTTGAAATATCCATAGTTAAGATATGGAAACCCCGAAGATGAAACTGACAACAAACGCTAAGCACACAGGAGTATTGCCATAGAGCATGTAGATGAAAATTTAACTTTCTTAGCGTTAAAACTGCTTTTTAATAAACAAGGATATGACAAAAAACGAAATATAAACAGATGAAAATAAGACTTACACTTCTCTCACTACTGGCTATCATTCTTTTTCAGGCCAATATGCAGGCTCAAACTGAAAATCCGCCGTTTTTGGAATATCAAAACAGCAAGTGGGTAGATTCCATCATGCAAAAACTCACGCCCAAAGAGCGTATTGCCCAGCTTATTATGGTGGCAGCTTATTCCAATCGCGACCGTGGGCACAAAGAAGAAATCCTGGCACTGATTGAGAAATACAAAATTGGCGGACTTATATTTTTTCAGGGAACTGCAGAAAAGCAAGCTACGCTAATGAACGATTATCAATTTGCTGCTGATGTCCCGCTGCTTGGTGCTATTGATGCAGAATGGGGCCTTGGGATGCGCCTGGACAACACCATTAGTTATCCCTTCCAAATGGCTTTAGGCGCCATTCAAAAAGACAGCTTGATTTATGAAATGGGACAGGAAGTTGCTCGCCAAATCAAGCGAAGCGGACTACACGGTAATTTTGCACCAGTAGTAGATGTAAATAACAATCCCAATAATCCTGTTATTAATTTCCGTTCTTTTGGAGAAGACAAAGAAAATGTATGCAGAAAAGGAATTGCCTATATGCGTGGCATGCAAGATGCCGATTTGCTAACTACAGCAAAACATTTTCCCGGCCACGGCGATACCGATACCGATTCTCATTATGCACTTCCACAAATCAATCATCCTTTTAAACGCTTGGATTCACTGGAAATGTACCCGTTTAAAGAGTTAATAAATGCCGGAATTAGCGGGGTAATGGTAGCGCATCTTAATATTCCCGCCCTCGATTCTGCGGCTGGCCCTTCTACCCTATCTAAGCCCATCATTACTGGAATTTTAAAAGAACGACTTGGTTTTAAAGGTCTCATTGTTACCGATGCAATGAATATGAAAGGGGTAACTCAAGGCAATAATCCCGGAGTAGTAGATAAAGATGCCATTTTAGCCGGAAATGATTTGTTAGAATTTACTGAAGATGTTCCAAAAGCTATTGATGAAATTCAAAAAGCGGTAAATCTGGGTTTAATTACCCAGGCAGAAATAGATCAACGTGTTCGTAAAATTCTAGCGGTAAAACAATGGGTGGGCCTAAATAATTATAAACCCACCGAAATTGAAGATATCGATAAAGAAATAAACACCCCGAAAGCAAAATGGCTAAACCGAAAACTGATAGAGGCCTCCCTTACTGTACTAAAGAATGAAAATAATTTGTTACCGGTTAAAGAACTGAAAGATTTAAAAATCGCCTCGGTTTCTTTTGGTGCCAACAGGAAAACCAAATTCCAGGAAACTTTAGGTTTGTATTCAAAAGTCAATCATTTTCTAATAAAAAATGATGAAAATCCAGCCAAAATTCAAGAAGTAAAAGCAAAGCTTAATGATTATGATTTGGTGATTGCCGGTGTACACGACAACAGCCGTTTTCCGCTAAATACTATGAAACTTTCAGAGAAAGGTCAGGAATTGCTTCAATATATTTCTAAAGAAGAAAATACGATTATCGCTTATTTTAAAAACCCGTATTCGTTGGATAAACTTGACGGTATTGAAAATGCTCCCGGTTTAATTTTAACCTATCAAGATAATGAAATTACCCAAGACCTCGCAGCACAATTAATATTTGGCGGGGTTGGCGCTTCGGGAAGATTACCAGTAAGTATTAGTGAAAAATTTAAATCGGGCGATGGTTTGGATACCGAAAGCGGACTTCGGTTTAAGTTTACCGTGCCTGAAGACGCGGGAATGAATTCAGATACGCTTTTTGGCGGAGTAGATTCCTTAATGCAGGAAGCCATGGACGCCAAAGCAATTCCCGGTGGGCAAATTTTAGTGGCGCGAAACGGGAAAGTGGTAATGCATAAAGCTTACGGCCTCCATTCTTATAGTGATACCCTGAAAGTTAAAAAAACCGATGTGTATGATTTGGCTTCGGTTACTAAAATTTCAGCATCTATGGCAGCTTTAATGAAATTGCACGACCAGGAAAAATTCAATGTAAACCATACTTTGGCTAATTATTTACCTTCTTTCCGCAGGTCAAACAAAAAAGATATTCCGCTATATGATATTTTGACCCATCAGGGAAGATTAAAGCCCTGGATACCATTTTGGCGGGACACCCGTCGAAAAAATGGTAGCTACAAATGGTTTACCATCAAACCTGATTCTTCCAGGCGTTTTCCGATAAAAATTTCAGAAAACATGTATTTGCACCGCAACTATCCCGATAAGATTGTAAAAAAAATCAGGAAATCACCTTTGGAAGAAAAGAAAGAATATAAATATTCCGACTTCTTTTTCATCCTCGCCCCGCGGGTAGTTGAAAGTCAAATAAACACCGATTTTTCAACATTTTTGGACGAAAGTTTCTATAAATCGCTCGGGGCAAGTTCGCTTACTTTTAATCCTTTTAAAAAATATCCTAAAAATAAAATCGTGCCCACAGAGCACGATTATTTATTTAGAAGAAAACCTATTCACGGCCGCGTACACGATGAAGGTGCAATTATGCTGGGCGGCATTTCGGGTCATGCAGGGCTTTTCGGGAATGCAGCCGATTTAGCCAAGTTGCTTCAAATGTATTTAAATATGGGCGAATACGGTGGGAAACGCTATATTGAGGAAGAAACCTTAAAAGAATTTACAAAAACCCAATTTCCGGAAAACGATAATCACCGCGCCCTAGGTTTTGATAAACCTTACCTGGAGTATAAAGGCGAAAGTAGCAATACGGCAAAAGACGCGAGCAAAACCAGTTTTGGACATACCGGGTTTACCGGAATTATGGTTTGGATGGATCCCGAAAAAGATTTGCTCTATCTTTTTCTATCTAATCGTGTAACCCCTACTCGTGAAAACACACGCCTTTACAGTTTAAATACCCGTACAAATATTCAGCAGGTGTTATATGATGCCATTGAAAATGAAGGCTAATAAAAATTAAAAATAGCTATAGCCACAACAAGTTTTATCGAAAAACCAAAAATGTTTCGGCGCAAAACGCGAGCACTTAATCTCAAAAAAACTTAACTCTTTAAAGATTTGAAAACCTTGAAGAGTTAAGTCTCAATTATCGAGTGAATAAATCGGCTTGTTTAAGGTAAATAATTCCAGGATCTTCTTTACCCAGAATCCGTTTAGTTCTCAAATAACGATTGTAATTGTATTCATCAAAATCTTCGGCTTCGGTATCAAAATTACTGATGTGTACCTCACCCATTGAATGAATAAATTTGTTATCACCAATCCACATTCCTACGTGAATTACGCGCTCGGCGGTAGAATCGGTGGCGGGTTTTCCAAAGAATAATAAATCGCCCTTTTGCAAGTTTTCAAAGTTTTTATCGGTATCAACCTCTTCCCCGGTATGGATTTGCTGTGAGGCATCCCGCGGTAAGACCATTCCATTTAAAAAGAAAACCGTTTTGGTAAAACCGCTGCAATCTACGCCTTTTGGAGAAGTCCCTCCCCACAAATACGGTAAGCCCATAAGTGTTTTGGAGGTTTCTACCAGATTTTCTTCCGATGCCTCCACTTCAGAAAGCCATTCTGAATATGGCTGCGCTTCCGACTTCTCTACAAAGCCTTCTTTCCCGTTAGGATATTTCACCTTGTAAAAATTATTTTCTTCACCAGAAAGCGCTAAAATGTTTCCTGCTACCAAATCTGAAACCGTTTGGGAACCACTATGGGAATTTTCATAAGAACTTCCGGAAGTAGCGAGATAAATCAGTTTATTTTTTCCTTTCCACCTAGACAGTTCTTCTTTGCTCATATTTTCAATTCCACCGTAATCTACCCAGGCCAGATAACCCTCAGGGGTTTGTACATAATACCAGCTTCCCTGCTTTTTATAAACTTTTAAAGGCATTCCCAAAGTAGCCTGGGTAACAAGCTGCGCTGAATGTTTGGGCTCATCCCGAAGATTTGCTACTGAAATTTTTACCACGCCTCGAATTTTATCTTCTAATTCTTCTGAATCAGGCAAAACCCGAATACTATCGTTGAATTTTATATTTTCCGATTTCAGTTTTCCTTTTAAGATGTTAACCGCCTCAGGATTGTTAGATTCTCCTTTTAGAATATAGGAATCGCCATTTTTTTCTGCTTCCACTTCAAAAAGTGCTACCCGGCCGTCGGGCGCGTATTGTTCCTCTACCGCTGTAATATAATTTTCAAGCGGATTTTCTTCTTTTTCTGTTTTTTCCTCGCAGGAAGTGAAGATGAAAAAAGTAAGGAGAAATGGCAGATAAAATTTTGTGATTAGTTTCATTCGTTATATTTATTATTTCTTACTACTTCAGAAAGTTAGATCTCCCATTAAATTTCGGAGCAGGTTCTGAAACGAGTTCAGAATGACGGTGTAATTTTATTTCTTATATAATTCAACCCCAGTACCATTTCGATTTGGAAAGTGAACTTTTTCATCATAGACTTTTACACCATCGGCAATGTCGTTTTTAATGAGCAAACCGCCGTCCATATCTACGTAATCCAAAAGTGGCAATAATTGTGCAATTGCTGAAATTCCCACAGTAGATTCGGTCATACAACCTACCATCACTTTCAGACCGCATTGTTTCCCTTCCAAAATCATTCGTTTTCCCGGGGTTAAACCGCCACATTTGGTGAGTTTGATATTAATTCCATGGAAATAACCGGCACATTTCACCACATCGCTCTCTTGAATACAACTTTCATCAGCAATTAACGGCAAAACCGATTCTTTATAGAGTTTTTTCATTCCTTCCCAGTCATCTGCCTTTAACGGCTGTTCCAGGAATTCTACATTTAAATCTTTCAGGTCTTTTGCATTTTCTATGGCCTGTTTTGCTGTCCATGCGGCATTGGCATCTAAGCGAAAAACGGCATCGGTATGTTTGCGAAGCTCTTTTACTATGGCCACATCATCATCGGTACCGAGTTTGATTTTATAAAGCGGCCAGGGAAATTCCTTAATTTTCTGAACCATTTTTTCTACAGAATCTATCCCGATAGTATAATTGGTAAGCGGAATATTTTCCAAATTCAAACCCCAAAGTTTATAAAGCGGTTGTCCGTTTCGTTTTCCGTAGAGATCGTGCAAGGCGATATCTAAAGCACACTGTGCAAATGGGTTATGTTTTAGTTTTGGCCAGGTTAGCTCCCAAATTTCTTCAGGCGTTTTATCGATATTTTCAACAAGAAGTGGTGCCAGATTCTGAATATCCTGCTGCATTTTCTCTACGCTTACCCCGTAATAGGAAGTGGCCGTAGCCTCACCATAGCCGGTGTACTCCCCGTCGGTCACCGCCACAATTAAAGTAGGCTGAAAATCACGCGAACCATGACTTATCGTAAAGGTGTTTTTTAATTCGAGATTATAGGGATAAAATTTTAGTTGCATAGTTTTTCAAAATTAATCAATCTCTTTAGAAATCGGGCGACTTTTATACAAACCGAAAAGGCCTAACATGGTTATAGCCGCATTTACGAGTAAAATTTCAAATCCGAATTGATAGCCGTTAAACCAGTTTTCAGAATTAAAATCGAGAATTACAGAAATTATGGGCGATAACACACAAACCAGCGGCACCCATTTATCACGAACCGCATTTTTATTCATCAAACCATAGGCAAAAAGCCCGAGGAGCGGTCCGTAAGTAAATCCGGCGACTTTAAAAACAGCGCTCACCACGCTACTGTCATTAATGGCATTAAATACAATAATTACCAAAAACATTAAGATGGTAAAACCAATATGTACCAAAAGCCTGGTTTTTTTCTGTTTTTCTCCCCTTTTTTGAATATCTAAAATATCAACACAAAACGAGGTGGTAAGCGCGGTTAAAGCTGAATCGGCGCTGGAAAAAGCTGCCGCAGTGATACCGAGAAGAAAAACCACCCCGGCTAAAATTCCGAAGTAATTTAAGGCTAGTAAAGGATATAAATCATCGGTGCGTTCAGGAATGGCAATTCCCTGATCGGCGGCATATTTATAAAGCAAAACCCCGAGTGCCAAAAACAACATGGTGGAAAGAAAAAACACGATAGAAAACCAGAAAATATTCTTTTGGGCTTCGCGTTGATTTTTACAGGTGAGATTTTTTTGCATCACATTCTGGTCAAGGCCATTCATGGCAATGGTTATAAACATCCCGGCAAGAAAATTCTTAAAAAAATTATGGTTAGAACGCCAGTCCCAATCAAAAATAGTTGAAAGTTCGCTTTCTTTAATGGTACTTAAAACCCCGCCAAAATCGAGGTTCATTTCCTCGGTAATCATATAAATACTGATTAGCACCGCCAGTAATAAAAAAGTAGTTTGCAACGTATCGGTCCAAACAATGGTTTTAATCCCGCCCCTAAAAGTATAAAGCCATATAAGTGCAATAGTAACCAGAACAGTTACCCAAAATGGAATTCCAAAAGCATCAAAAAAAGCAATTTGAAGGACCAAAGCTGCTAGAAACAGCCTAAAAGAGGCCCCTACGGTTTGAGAGATCAGGAAAAAGCTAGAACCGGCATAATAAGCATTTTTTCCAAAGCGGTCTTTTAAATATTCGTAAATGGAAATTAGCTTCATTTTATAAAAAAGCGGAATCAAAATGAGAGCTATTACGGCATAACCCACCATATTCCCCATCACAAACTGCAGGTAACTCCAATGCGAATTACCAACTTCCCCCGGCACCGAAATAAAAGTTACACCCGAGAGCGTTGCCCCCACCATTCCATAGGCCACCAGAAACCAGGGCGATTGTCGGTTTGCGGTAAAAAAAGTATTATTATCGGCTTGTTTAGACGTAAAATGGCTAATGGCCATAAGCAGCAGAAAATAGCCTGTAATTACGCTAAAAACTAATATTGGGGTCATAAATTAAGTTATTCGTTAAAAGTTATTAGCAAAATCGTCATTGCGAAAGAGGAACGACTGAAGCAATCTCTAAGAATTGTAAATCGACAGATTGCCACGTCAGACTAATGCCTTCCTCGCAATGACGCTTAAAAGAAGCTCTTCACACCTGGCTCTCCCTTAGAGAGAGAAGCCTATTCTATTCCAAGTTCAATAAATTCGCTTTGGTTACCGGTACGATCTACTGAAGTTATTCCGATTTTATCGAGTTTTATACTTTTATTCCCTACTTCCTTTTGAAGGTTTTGGCTTCTTTTTTCAGCATCAAGGATTTTATAATCCCAGTTGCCTCCTTTATATTTAAAATAAACCACCCAACGGGCAATATCGGCTTCATCTGTTACACCCCAGGTAATTTCAATTTCACCATTATCTTCATTAGCCGTTACATTCGGAATTTCAGGCGGGGTATTATCTATCCACGGACTTGGAGGAACCAAAGCTTTTTTTTGATATGGCCCTTCTTTTATGGCTTTGGCCAAATTTTTATTTTTCACCAAAGGGCCAATGCTCCAGTGTACTGCACCTTTACTCTTCGGAAGCATGCCGCGGGTAATCATAATTTGGTTAATCACCTCATCTATATGCTTTTCATTGCCTTCTCCCCCAACATTCATTCCCGGCCAAAGGTGTCGCTGAAATGTATTTTCGCTTTGCCACCATCCTAAAAGTTCAGGAAAACTCTGTCCGAACTGATTGATTTTCCAGTACAACTGTGGTGTAAAATAATCAATCCATCCTTCGTTTAACCATAATCTGGCATCGGCATAGAGTTTTTCATATTGATCGTAGCCTTGCACCGATTCCGGATAACCCGGGCGCCAAATCCCAAACGGACTTAAACCAAATTTCACGTAAGGTTTTTCAGCCTTTATTTCTCCGTATAATCGTTCTATAAAAGTATTAACCGCATCACGGCGCCAATCACCACGGGAAAGTTCACCTCCAGCAGCCTGATAAGCCAGCCAACTCTTTTCATCGGGAAAATCTTTAGCCCCGTTATAAGAATCATAAGGATAAAAATAATCGTCAAAATGAACACCATCAATATCATAACGTTTTACAATGTCCATTACCACTTTCACCGATCTATCCTGAGTGCCTTTTTGTGCGGGATCCATCCACCACATGCCATTTTCGAGTTCTACTACCAATTCGGGATTGGTCTTAATTACCGATTGGTCACTAATCTCTTTTCCGGCTGTGTGATGCGCGCGGTAAGGGTTTAACCAAACGTGCAGTTCAAGTCCACGCTGGTGTGCAGCATTTATCCAGAATTTTAAAGGATCATAATAAGGATCGGGAG
Organism: Salegentibacter sp.; assembly: GCA_017795085.1. Lineage (GTDB taxonomy): Bacteria > Bacteroidota > Bacteroidia > Flavobacteriales > Flavobacteriaceae > Salegentibacter. Next base: position 4,061,482 of record CP051246.1, on the reverse strand, counting down.
CTTTGCCTTGCTTTCCGGTAAGATAATACGACCAAGGCTCAATTTCACTATCATAAAGTGCATCGGCCTGCGGACGAACCTGGAAGATTACCGCATTAAAATTATTTTCTTCAAGAAAATCGAGCAATTCCAGTGCCTCCTTTTGTTGGTCGGAAGTTGAAAGTCCTGGTTTGCTAGGCCAGTTAATATTGGCCACGGTAGCCACCCAGGCAGCACGAAATTCTTCAATATTTTTTGGGGTGTTGGGATCCCATATTTTCTCCTTTTCCTCGGGTTTTTCTTGGGAAGGAACTTCAGCTTCAGACTGATCGGGTTCTTCGGAGGTTTTAGGGGTTTCCGGTTGGGGTTGAGTATCTTCTGAGATTGTTTCAACCTTTTTCTCAGATTCTCTAGATTCTACCCCTACTGGTTTTTTTGAGACTTGGGATGATTCCCTAGTTGATTTACAACCAATTAAGCAGAATAGAGTTAATGTGAATATTTTAAAGAAAATGGATTTACCGGTCATTAGATAAATGTAGTACTATTAAACACTGAATAGCTAAATTTGGCGCTAATTAACAAAAAAACCCAATTATAAAATCAGGTTTTTCTGTTATTATTTTAATGGATATTACTCTTCTACATCCCACCATAATGGCGTAGTTAGCCTAATAGCCGGATTATTATCAGGCATATTTTCATAATTTCTGTCCTCTTCATTGTATTCATACATCATTGCCTCTAACCAATCGTCTTCCCCAGGAAAAAGACTAACATTTAAATTTTCAGGACGACTAAGTCCGGGATAAATTTCTTCGCTATAATCCATTCTCCGAAAATCTACCCAGGTCTCGGGATTAAGCATATTGGCTATATATTTCTGAACAAATATTTGTGAAAGTCCAAAGTTAGACTGGCCTATTTCAGAATCAATCCTATCTAAGTAAGCAGAAATTTCTTCTGAAGGAACATTTAGTTTTTGCAAATCGGCCTCTACGCCTGCTTTGTATGCACTATAAGCACCGCCTATATCTCCACTTCTAAATTTTGCTTCGGCTTCAATAAATTTCACTTCACTAAAAGTCATCATATAGGTTGGCGAATCAGTGGAAGTATAAAAACCTCCATAACCTATTGAATAATTATCAGCATCATTTGCTTCGGCAGCGTTATTAATTCCTGCACCAGTTCTAACCCCCTGATAACCGCCATTTTCAGCTTCAGGAACTATAACCGGCAAACGCGGATCTGTAAACTCACTATCAGTATTCAATGGATTTTTAAGCAGCTCCACAAAAAAATCTGAAAAGAAATCGAAGCGAGTCGAACCATAACCGTCCACACTAAAAGGTTGATTGTCGTTTACAGAACTACCTCCGCCATATTCGATTAAAGCATTATCCTGATTAGAAACAAAACCATTTTGAGCGGCTTCTATTACGGCCTGAGGATCGTAAGCAAACTCACCTGATGATTTTTTGGTTAAATGGTTTAGATATCTTGCTTTAATAGAATAGGCAAATCTTTTCCATTGTTCGAGATCACCGTTATAAAGAATATCACCTTCTGCAGCATCCAGAGAAATTTCACTATCCATATCTAATTCTGCGATAGCCTCATCTAATAAGATAAACATAGTTTCATAAACTTCTGGCTGTGATACAAATTCCGGCTCCAGTTCTATAGTCCTTTCAGGATCATAGCTCTCGGTAGTTACAATGGCTCCATATTGGTCTGTAGCCATTCCGAAAAGATAGGCTCTAAGGATTTTTCCCACAGCAGTATAATGTGGTGAATTATACTCTTCTCCAAGATAAATCAGGTCAGCAGTATTTGGCAAAGCATACACGTACACATTTTGCCATAAAAAGTAGCTCCCGGTAGTTAGAAAAGTATTCCAGGATTCTGAATAATAGGCCGCAGTATTTTGAGAACCGTACTGAACCACTCCCAAAACTTCCCTTACACCTCTATATTGTGCAGTTGCAACTGTATTCTCAATAGCGCCCTCAATACGAAATTGAGGTTCTAAACCTGTATTGGTGGGTTGGGTTACGGATTCATTTACATCAAAATAATCTTTGCTACAGCCAAAAATGGAAAAAACACTTAGTGCGGCAAATAAATATGTATATTTCTTTTTCATAGTTTCTAAAATTTAAATCGAAGTCCTAAATCAAATCCTCGGGTGTTAGGAGTACCCAAGTTATCTATCCCTAATGAACCTGCTCCGGATACACCTGCTCCAAAAGTATTCACTTCAGGATCTACACCGCTGTAATCGGTAATTGTAAAAAGGTTTCTTCCTGTTACAGATAATTCAGCTGAGGTCAAATTAAGTCTATCCAAAAAGTTTGAGGGTAAGCCATAACTTAGCGTTACATACCGCAATCTGGCAAAAGAAGCATCTTCAATAAAGTTTTCAGCATTTTGCGACCAGTATTCCTGATAGTATTGTTGTTCTGTTATTACTGTAGTATTAGGAGTACCATCTGCATAAACGCCTTCAATTACCCTTGTGCCATCTGCACTCCTAGTTAAAGTCTCCTCTGCCAGTCCATAATAAGATAATGCAGATTTAGTAGCATTATAAGCATCCTGCCCCTGAACTAAATCTAAAAGAAACGAAAGATTAAAATTCTTATAAGCAAGGCTATTCGTTATTCCTAAGGTCCAATCTGGTAATCTGTTTACATCTTCAAATACAACTGTTTCCAACAATGGAATACCTCCAGGACCAATTAAAAGCTCTCCTTCATCATTTCGAGTAGGACGGTACCCCCTCAAACCGAATAAAGAACCATCTAAAATTGCCGCTCCGGCTGCCGTATTTTGAAAAGTCCAGGAGTCTGATAAATATACTTCATCTAATTGTCCGGGTAAATTTATCACGTTACTTTGATTTACCCCTAAATTATAGGTCATATCCCATTGAAAATCGTTTGATCTCGGGAAAACTTTTGCTGTTAACAAAGCTTCAACCCCTTTATTCTCTATAGAACCCCCATTTAGCGTTGCGTAGAAAGTTCCTGCTGAAGGCGGTACCCGAATATCCTGAAGGATTTGATTTTCAGATTTACTATAATAAAAATTCATATCCAATCTTAAACGATTTTGGAAGAAACGGGAATCGAAACCTATTTCATAACTATTTGTAAATTCTGGAACAAGTTGAGGATTACCTACATCAACGCCATTATAAGTATAAGCCGAACTAGCCAAAGGATTAATATTTGTACTTAATAACGTTTGTAATCTCCCTATACCGGCATCTTTACCCACTTTTGCCCAGGTACCTTTTAATTGTAAATAGGATAATCCATTATCTGAAGAAAGGTTATCTATTAACTCAGTTAATACTGCCGAAGAACCTATAGAAGGATAAAAGAAAGATCGATCATCTTCGGGTAAAGTAGAAGACCAGTCATTTCTACCGGTGAAATTCAAAAATAATGCATCTTGCCAACCAAACTTCAACTCTCCAAATACTCCTACCGCACGTCTTCTATTAATTACTTCTGATATATTCTGATTTTCCTGAGATATATTCCCTATACTATATATACCGGGAGCCTGAAAACCTATACCGGAACTGTAAGTCGTTTGAAAACGCCAGTCTTCTATCATATTTCCTGCCAGCGCATCAATGGTAAAATCATCAGTAATTTCTTTATTGTAACTTAATATAAGGTTGGAAGTTGTTCTTCGACTCTCTTTTTCATACTGGTTGATTGAACCATTTTCTAAAGTAGGTATCAAAGATCCTTCTCCTATAACACGCTTATCAAATTCTCTATAATAATCTGTTCCCAACTTATAAGAAAGATTGAAATCATCAAGAAAGCTGTAATTTAAATTTACCTGTCCAATAAGGCGATTTACTTTATTATTGTTAGGACTATTTTCTAAACTCCAATAAGGATTATCAAATTCCTGACCCGGAAAGAACATTCTTTGATTCATGTCCTCGGTATAAAAATCCTGGATATTTTGATTTATTGGGTAAGACAGCAAACTTGTATAACTACTTCCCGAAGCATTACCTTGTTTGGCACTTCCAATTTTACTCACAATATAATTTGCAGACCCCCCAATAGTTAAATTATCGCCCATTTGAGAACTAGTATTAAGCCTAAAGGAAGTTTTATCATAACTTGTTGTTTTAATCACCCCTTCTTGAGAAACATCTCCAATAGATAAATATATTGAACTTTTCTCTGTTCCGGTAGAATAACTAACGTTATGATTTTGCGTCTGAGAGGTTTGATAAAAATCTCTAATTTGATTGTAAGTAGGTGTGCCTTCAGCCACTTCTGGACCCCAGTTAAATTGCGAAGGTTGCGTATATCCAAAACCACCATCAAGGTTTTGCTGGCCTTCACCAAAAGTTTGTTGTACATCTGGAGTTCCCAAAACCTCATCTACCGAATAGGTTCCAGAATAAGTAATTGAACTCACTCCGGCCTTACCTTTTTTAGTTGTAATAATAACCGCACCTTCTGCAGCGCGAATTCCATAGAGAGCTGCTGCAGCTGGTCCTTTTAATACTGATATACTTTCAATGTCTTCCGGGTTCAAATCAGCTGCACGGTTTATGCTGGCAACTTCAACACTAGAATCTGTAGTATTATCTATAGGAATTCCGTCTACCACAAACAGAGGTTGGTTATCTCCAGTAATAGAAGTACCACCCCGGATAAGGATTGTTGCTGAAGTCCCCGGTGCGCCACCAGAATTTGCTATATTTACACCCGAAACTTTTCCTTGTAATCCACTAACCATATTGGTTTGATTACCTTCTGCCAATTCCTCTGATTCTAATTCCTGCACTCCATAGCTCAAAGATTTTTGGTCTCTTTCAATACCAAATGCAGTAACCACTACTTCGTCGAGACTTTCGGTATCTACTGCCATAGAAATATTAAAGGTGGTTTTATCTCCCACAACAACTTCCTGTTCTACAAAACCAATAGATGAGAATACCAAAATGGCATCTTCCGTGTCTGCGATTTCCAGGCTAAAATTACCATCAAAGTCTGTTACCGTTCCATTATTTGTATTTTTCTCAATTACATTTACTCCTGGTAAAGGCAAACCTTCCTCATCTATCACAGTACCCGAAACTTCTCGCTCCTGTGCAAAAACTTGAAATGAAATCAAGGAGAGAATAATCAAAATTGATTTACGAAAGTGATTTTTCATATTTATTCATTAACAATTATTTACATAAACAAACATAATAATTTATCACTATAATTAGCAATATTATATAGCAAAAAATATATTTTTTTGCTATTATTGTGATTATATAATTTATATATGCTGTTTTTTATTGCATATTTATTATTTAATCTGTAAAATCAGATTTTTCAAACTCTATTATTTTTTATTTTTTTTAACGTAAAAAACACTAATAAATTGACTATATATTATTTATGAAGAAAACAGAACGCCATCAAATCATACTCCATGAATTACATTTACATAATAGAGTTCTTTTAAGCGATTTAACCAGAAGCCTAAATGTTTCGATAGATACAGTGCGTAGGGATCTTAAAGAACTTGATAAATTGAAGCATTTAAAAAAAGTTCATGGAGGAGCAGTTTCCAATGGGTTTAATATTCATTTAGACCACACACGGGAAATCTACGAGTATGAAAACAAATCTATTATTGCAAAGAAGGGAATTTCGCTTTTAAATCACGGAGATGTGGTACTAATTACCGGCGGCTCAACTAATTTGGAATTAGCTAAACTACTTCCCAGAAAGATGAACCTGACTTTTTTCACACCTAGTTTACCTATGGCAGTTGAGCTACTAAACAATTCCTCCAAACATGAAGTTCACCTTATCGGAGGGAAACTGCTAAGAGGGTCACAACTGGCCACCGGAGGAAGTACCATAAATGTATTATCTGAAATCACTGCCGACATTTGTTTTCTGGGTACCGGATATATGGATATCGAAAAAGGTATTACAGAACTGGATTGGGAAATTGCACAAATGAAAAAGGCAATGGTTAAATCTTCTAAAAAATTAATTTCCCTTACTATTTCAAAAAAACTCAATACCTCCAATCGTTTTAAAGTTTGTGACATAATCGCCACGGATACATTGGTTACGGAATTGAATCCCGACTCCCCTAATCTTGAAAAATACCATAAAGCCGGACTACAAATTTTATAAGAAATAAATCATTTAGAAATTCGAAAGCTTAAGATAAACTTTTAAGTATTGATTATTTAAGAAGTGGCAAGATAAGAGAGAGTATAAAAAAGTCCCTCAAAAAATGAATTCTGAAGGACTTTTACAAACCATAACTAAACTAATAAATACTACTATCAGGATGTCCTGAATATGTAGCTTATATAATTTTTAAGTTCAAAAACATTATAAAGATATGCTTTTGAGTAAAATAAAAAAACATTTAATTATTTTTTTTATTTTTAAGGTATCTTGTATTATTTTTTTATATAAGTGAGTTTAGTCTTTATGTTTTGCTACGGCATTGCGAACGCTCCCATATTTTTTAAGTAATTCAGCAGCTTTTTCTTCAGGTATGTCTAATTCTTCCATAATCATACGGGTCCCGCGGCCTACAAGTTTTTTATTGGAGAGTTGCATGTCTACCATTTTATTTCCCTTAACGCGGCCTAATTTTATCATTAGGCTGGTAGATATCATATTTAAGACTAGTTTTTGTGCAGTGCCAGCCTTCATTCTTGTGCTTCCGGTTACAAATTCAGGGCCCGTAATCACCTCTACCGGGAATTCACTTACCTCAGCTAAGGGACTTCCGGAACTACAGGTAACACAGCCTGTAACTATCCCTTTTTCACGGGCCTCTTTAATTCCGCCAATTACATAGGGAGTAGTTCCCGATGCGGCAATTCCCACCAATACATCTTTTTTAGAAATTTTATATTCCTGAAGATCTTTCCAGGCTTGTTGGGTATCGTCTTCAGCGTTTTCAACCGCTTTTCTTAAGGCAATATCACCACCGGCAATTAAACCAATTACCCAATCAGCTGGTACACCATAAGTTGGCGGACATTCAGAAGCGTCTAAAACTCCGAGTCTTCCGCTGGTGCCGGCACCAATATAAAACAAACGCCCCCCATCTCCCATTTTAGGGACAATTTGGTCTACCAGTTTTTCTATTGCCGGAATTGCCTTTTCAATGCTCTCAGGAACGCTTTTATCTTCTTTGTTTATATTGTTGAGCAACTCCTTAGTGCTCATTTTCTCTAAATTATTATATCTGGAAGTTTTCTCAGTATCAGGGCTTTTATATTGCATTTTCTGTCTTCTTTGTGTAGTATTTTGGCTATTTTTCTTCTTTTTCAGGCATATATCCTGAAAATATTCCTTCTCCTTTTTCACTATTCCATTCTACTTCAGGGGTTCGAAAATAATTTGCCTGTAAATGGTCAAGACGTTTTCCATGCATTCCCAAGCGTTTTGTGAAGTTTACAAAATCTCTGTCTTCATCTTCACTCCAGCCTATTTCGGCCAGGGCGATTGTTCTTGGCCAAAACCGGTTATCGGCAGCAGCATCACTAAGCACCTTTTCTGTCCATAATGGTGCTTCTACCCCAATTACGCTTTTATTATCTGAAGTAAAATCATAAACATCTCTCAAGGAAACACCATCTTCCTTACACCAATTATTGGTCAACTTCTGCCCTTCCACATTAGCGTGATCAAAATAAAAATGAGAACAAATAGATTCAATAATTTTTACATTTACCACACTTTCGGTTTTACCATGCCAACGCTGACTAATAAAACTTTCATCTACTTTGGCTTTGGTCACTTCTTCCCAACCAATAGCGGTTTTCCCTAGTCCGCGAACAATAGAATCGGCTTTTACAACAAATTCTTCGTAACGTTCATCTTCAATTTCATCGCCGCCAATATGCAAATACGGGCCGTCAGTGATTTCAGCAACTTCACCTAAAACAGTGGCTACAAAATCATAAATTTCAGGTTTATCTAAACAAAATTTACTCCAGCCCACTTCATAGCCGTGAAAAAGCCCGGGTGGAATGGCTCGTTTCGGCGTTAGGTTAGCGTTATCATCACAATTTAATTCAGGATAAGCCAACAATGCGGCATAAATATGACCCGGCATATCAATTTCAGGAATAATCATAATATTTCTAGCTGCGGCATATTCCTGTATTTCTTTATATTCTGCCTGGGTTAAATAGCCTGAGCGGCCTCCCTTTACCGCTCCCATACTGCCTTTTTCAGCAAGTTCTGGTTTATTTTTAATTTCAATACGCCAGCCCTGATCATCGGTTAAATGAAGATGAAGTCGATTGAGTTTATAAAGCGCCATCCGGTCTATATGTTTTTTAATATACCCTGGGCCAAAAAAGCTTCGAGCGATATCAAGCATCGAACCCCGCCATTCATATTTTGGGCTATCGGTAATAGTAACCTGAGGTAACCTGATTTCTTCGTTAAGCCGCCCCTGTTCTAATGCTGAAGGTAAAATTTGTCGAAAACTCTGAATCGCATAAAACAAACCCTTTTCTGTAGCTGCGGTAAAGGAAACTTTATCGTCTTCAATTTTTAACTCATAGCCCTCTGCCCCCAAATTCTCTTTTAAACTCTCCTCTATTTCCAAAGAAAAACCACGACAGTCTTCCCCTTTCATAGAATAAGTCTCGGTATTGGTATTCAGCAATAATTGCTGTAACCACTCTGCTGAAGTTTTGGCGTTGGGGCCATAACAAATCACAGCCCTTTCGGGTAAAATAAATTCTCCTTCCTGCCAGGTAATTTCCTGCGGCTGTGGGATAATTGCAGGTACCCGTGATTCCTGAGCTGTAATATTCAACAATCCGAGAAAGAAAAAAGCAAGGGATAATTTTAGAACTCTCATATTTAAAAAAATTTTATTCTGATAAAACGCTTCTCGATACAGTTTCGGTTATCATCAAAACCGAAGTGACACAACTCTCAATTACTGGCATAATAACGAATATTCCGTTTTTTATCTAATCTTATGCCCTTTTTTGGCAAAAAACCAAATATAGAGGTATGAAGGGATTACAATCCAGTAGGCCTGTTGCGGATTAAACGCATCGGCAAGCCAACCATAAACCAGCGGTAAAATTGCTCCGCCCGCCAGGGCCATAATCAAAAAAGACGAGCCTATTTTGGTAAACCGCCCAAGCCCCTTTAAGGCAAGTGGCCAGATAGCTGGAAAAACCAAGGCATTGGCCAAACCTAATAAGGAAACACATAAGACGGAAATAAATCCATTGGTAAAAATAGCGGCCAGGCCTAAAATTATTCCCAAAATCCCTGAAACCTGCATCGCCTTTTCCTGACTGATAAACCTGGGGATCGTAACCGTGCCCACCAAATAGCCTACGATCATCGCGATTAAGGTGTAAGTGGTAAAAAATTTCGCAACATTGGTAGCGATGTCCTGTCCGTCACGCGCGTAACTAATTACGGTATCACCGGCAATAACCTCAACGCCCACGTATAGGAACATCGCCAAAGTGCCCAAAAGTAAATTCGGAAACTGTAAGACACTGGTTTTATTTTTATTGGCCGCCGCAACGGTGTCATCTTCCCCATCGGTTTCAATTTCAGGCAGGGAGGAATAATAAATCAGGATGGCTAGTCCGCAAAGGATAACCGCCATAATGATATAAGGGCTAATTACGCGGGCCGAAAGCATATCGAGTTCGGCGGCCTTTTCAACAGCATTCATTCCTGCAAGGCTAGCTTCCACTTTGTCCATATTTTTCAGCAAAATTGCCCCAAAAACTATAGGAGCCAGGGCTCCTGCCAATTTGTTGCAAATTCCCATAATACTTATCCGCTTGGCGGCACTTTCAATTGGCCCGAGGATAGTGATGTACGGATTGGCGGCCGATTGCAACAACGCAAGCCCGGTTCCCTGTACAAATAACCCGAAGAGGAAAAAAGCATAGTTTCTTACCAAAGCAGCCGGGATAAAGACCAAAGCGCCAATGGCCATCACCACAAGCCCTAAAGACATTCCTTTTTTAAACCCGGTATTTTTTAAGACCCAGGCCGAAGGAATGGCCATTACCAAATACGAGATATAGGAAGCAAAAGCAACCAGGTAGGATTGAAAATTGTTCAGTTCGTTAGCCGTTTTAAGGTAAGGGATAAGCACCGAATTTAACCAGGTAACAAAACCAAAAATAAAAAACAATACCCCGATTATGATTATTGACCTATTGGTACTGTTTTTAGACTGAGAAGTTACTTCTGCCATAATTTTATATTTTAACTATTGGAAATATAAGGTTTGTTAATGTTGTTGTAACAAAATCTTCTTTTACAAAAAAAAGAAACTTTTTCAAACTAGTATTAACTTCTTTAAATTTTTTTATGAATAAAGATCAGATTATATAAATTTTAACTCATAAAATAGATTCTCAGGAGTTTTATAAAAATTAAAAACCTAAATCTGCCCATAGCAATTAAAAGTTTAAAATAAGTAAATATAAAACGAATAGTTGTGCAGCATCATCAATTAATTTCGAATAAAATTGACCAGAAGTTTAACAACAGGCCTGCACAGGCTAGTGAAAAAGTGCCGGAACTCAAGGCTAAAGAAGTAGATAAAATCCGCATTTGCCGGCCAAATTATCGATTAGATAATTAATATCAGTAGTGTTCGGTAAAGATTTTAAATATTTAGAAAACTATTTCTGGGGTTGAATAATTTAAAAAAGAATTCAGCATACATTCAAAACAATTCGATTTCCTGAAAATCAGCCAAATTTATCGCTTTAACTTTCAGCAAAACCGGGTTATTAATCTTTATTTTCTGGAATAGGCAAAACAGTGGAAATAACCTATATTTGTATCCTTAAATTCGATACAAATTTTGATCCCCTCTTCAATATAAACGCAGGGAGTTTAAATCTTTTTAAGAGAAAAAATTAGTATTCAGCCTATATTATTTTTATGAAGCATATTAGAAACTTCTGTATTATTGCCCATATAGACCACGGAAAAAGTACCCTGGCCGATCGCTTACTGGATTTTACCGGTTCGGTAACCGATCGTGAAAAACAGGAACAACTTCTGGATAGTATGGATTTGGAGCGCGAACGTGGAATTACCATTAAAAGTCACGCAATACAGATGGATTATGAGTTTGAAGGTGAAGAATATGTGCTGAATTTAATCGATACTCCCGGCCACGTTGATTTTTCTTACGAAGTTTCCCGTTCTATCGCAGCTTGTGAAGGTGCCCTTTTAATTGTTGATGCCGCACAAAGTATTCAGGCACAAACCATCTCAAACCTTTATCTTGCGCTTGAGCATGATCTGGAAATTATTCCGGTTTTAAACAAGGTTGATCTTCCCAGTGCTAATCCAGAAGAAGTAACCGATGATATTGTAGACCTTTTGGGTTGTGACCGTGACGAAGTGATTCCCGCCAGTGCAAAAACCGGTTTGGGAATTGAAGAGATTTTAAGAGCAATTATCACCAAAGTTCCTGCTCCTTCGGGAAAAGAAGATGCGCCGCTTAGAGCACTTATTTTCGATTCGGTTTATAACCCGTTTCGTGGGGTGGAAACCTTTTTTAGGGTAATTAACGGTTCTATTAAAAAAGGCCAGCATATTAAATTTGTGGCTACCGGAAAAGATTACAGTGCCGATGAAGTGGGAACATTAAAATTAGTCCAGTTTCCGAAAAAAGAAATAAAAACCGGCGATGTGGGTTACCTCATCACGGGAATTAAAGATGCCCGTGAAGTAAAAGTGGGTGACACCATTACCGATGCTAAAAATCCAACTACTGAAGCCGTTGCAGGCTTTGAGGATGTAAAACCTATGGTTTTCGCAGGGATTTATCCCGTTGATACGGAAGATTATGAAGAATTACGGGCTTCTATGGAAAAACTTCAGCTAAATGATGCCTCCCTGGTATTTTTACCGGAAAGTTCTGCAGCTTTAGGTTTTGGTTTTAGATGTGGATTTTTAGGCATGCTCCACCTTGAAATTATCCAGGAACGCTTAGAGCGTGAATTTGATATGACGGTAATTACCACCGTTCCCAACGTTTCTTATTACGCCTACACCAATAAAAACCCCAATGAAGTGATTTTGGTAAACAACCCGTCAGATTTACCAGAACCTTCTACCTTAAACCGGGTAGAAGAACCTTATATAAAAGCTACTATTATTACCAAAGCCGATTATGTTGGCCCGGTAATGTCGCTTTGTATTGAAAAACGCGGCGAAATTATCAACCAGGTATATTTAACACCTGAACGGGTAGAACTCACTTTTAATATGCCCCTTGCAGAAATTGTTTTTGATTTCTACGACAGGTTAAAAACCGTTTCCCGCGGCTATGCTTCTTTTGATTATTCGCCAATTGGAATGCGGGAGTCAAAACTGGTAAAAGTAGATGTACTACTGAATGCCAATAAAGTTGATGCACTCTCAGCCCTACTGCACCAGGATAATGCCTACGATATTGGAAAGAAAATGTGCGAAAAACTAAAAGAATTGATACCGAGGCAACAGTTTGATATTCCTATTCAGGCCGCAATTGGCTCTAAAATTATTTCACGTGAAACCGTAAAAGCACTTCGTAAGGATGTTACCGCAAAATGTTACGGCGGGGATATTTCCCGAAAAAGAAAACTGCTGGAAAAGCAGAAAAAAGGTAAAAAGCGTATGCGCCAGGTAGGAAATGTTGAAATCCCCCAGGAAGCATTTATGGCGGTGTTAAAATTGAATGATTAGTATTAGGTATGCGTCGTTCGTTAGTTTCTAAGTAAAATTTTTTAAGATGTAAACTAAATTTCGAAACCCAATTATATAAATTCAATTTTGAAGATTTAGTGGTTTGCCAAAAAACACTGGACTTTGTCGATTTTACTTATACAATAACAAATTTTTCTAAAGAAGAAATATACCGCTAGCATCCCAATTCAGATGGGCAGCGGTTTCTATGACTTTAAATATTTCAAAAGGATCGGGAGAGACAGCTAAGGATTTTCCCAGATTTTTGAAAACTTCTTAAAGTCTCAGCCGGTGGAGATTCCAATGTAAAAGGTTTCAAGGTTTTTGGCTACTACCGCACCCCTCAACCTTTTAAGATTCACTGCATTTTCTTAATTTTGTAAGTCTACCAATTTAGAAAAACCAAATACAATGGCCGGACATAGTAAATGGGCAAATATAAAGCATCGTAAGGGCGCGCAGGATAAAAAGCGGGCCAAGGAATTTACCAGGGCAATCAAAGATATTACTGTGGCTGTAAAAGAGGGCGGCGGACCTGATCCTGAAAGCAATCCCGGGCTTCGTAACGCGATTTCCAACGCCAAAGGGGTAAATATGCCCAAAGATACTATTGAACGTGCAATAAAAAAGGCCAGTGGTGCTGATGCCGATAATTATGAAACCGTAACTTTTGAAGGTTATGGCCCCAACGGAATCGCTATCTTTGTAGAATGTACTACCGATAATACCAATCGTACCGTAGCAGCTGTTCGTTCCATTTTCTCTAAAAACGGCGGAAATTTAGGTACTAACGGTTCTTTAGAGTTTCTCTTTGATAAAAAAGGGGTTTTTGTTATTGAACGCGAGAAAATTGAAATGAATCTCGAAGAATTTGAACTAGAACTCATTGAAGGCGGGGCCACCAAAATTGAAAAAGAAGGAGATTTAATAACTATTTACACCGATTTTCCCGATTTCGGTTTGATGTCTTCAAAACTAGAAACCTTAGAAATTGAACCTAAATCTTCTACAGTGCAAAGAATTCCTTTAAATTCGGTTGAATTGTCGGTAAGCGATGCTAAAAAAATACTGGATTTAGTCGAAAAATTTGAAGATAATGATGATGTCCAAAACGTTTTTCACAATCTGGAAATCACCGATGAGCTTGTAGCTGAAATGGAGAAAGAAGGCTAATTCTATATTTTTCTGAAAGGAATTTCAGAGCATAAAATCAACAAGCTCGGGCAAGCCCACATAATTAAATTGAAATGCTTACAGTAATGCTCTTATCTAATGTAAGACAAGCTTTATTTCTAATATCAGCTTTTATTGGAAGTAGATAAGTATTCTTTTTCCTATCGTACCAAATAGCAGTGTTCCACTCTAATTTTCCGATGACAGCCCTAGCTTTCATCCGTCCCCAGCCTTCTTCCTGCCATTGCAAGTTTTCCCTAATTTCTTTTGAAATGTTTTTAGGAAGGGATACAAAAAACCAGCCTCCGGGTGAGTTATGTTGCCATAAACGAGCAGAAAATTTATATTGAATTTTGGCTTGCATGCTACTTTATCCTTTCAAAGTTTCTGGCTTTGAAATTATTTTAAACAGTGTCATTTTAGTTAAATGCTCTTTGTTGCATCCCGAAGAAATATGAAGATCAAGATTATTGGTTTTCATTTTTCTTTTCTTCAACCTGCATCTTTTTACCCAGATAAACCAACTTATAATTCTCTTTAATTTCAACTTCAGAACTATTAGATGGAATAATAGTTAAGTTTCCGTCTTCCGCTTTCACAAAAAGCGGAATAATCTCAGAATCGGTTTTTGATATTTCAATCAAACCTTCATAATGCTCTTTACTGTTAAGATTTTGTTCGTGTATTTTTGAGTATTTCCTGGAGACCTCAGTAAGTTTAATATAATCGTCGGTATGTGAGAAAAGACCCTCTGAAGGATTCAACTCCGGATTATTCATTTCATCGGCAGTAATAACCCTAAAAGAACCGTTTTCACCAAATTGCTTCTTGAATTTTGCAATCGCTGTTTTGTTGATATCGCTATTACCGGTAAGGGCCATTACATAACCAATATCATTTAATTCAATATTATTCATCAAATCATCAGAATAAACACTACCTTCAAGGGCTTCTATGCCCAGATCACGGGCTTTTTTTACATTATCTGAATTATTATCCAACAAAACCACATGACGTTTATTATCCTGTAAATATTTACCGATAAGCCTTGAAATAGATGAAGCCCCAATAACCAAAATTCCCTGAGAATCTTTTATAAAAACACCTACCAATTTGGCAAAAAGTCTTGCTGTAGCCGCATTAAGCAATACAGAAAATAATACAATCATAAAAACCAGAGGCGTTATGTATTGTGCATCTTCAATACCTTCTCTGGCAAGTCTTAACCCAAATAAAGAAGCAATACCGGCAGCTACAATCCCTCGGGGACCTACCCAGCTTATAAAAGCTTTTTCATTGATTTTTAGGCCTGATTTCATCGAACTTAATAAAACACCTATTGGCCTAATCAAAAGCACTACCACCCCAAAAAGAATAAGGGAATTCCAATTAAATACCAGTAATAAATCTTCAATTTCAATATTGGCAGCCAAAAGAATAAACAAGATAGAAACCAGTAAAACACTTAGGGATTCTTTAAAATAAAGTAGTTCTTTAATGTTGGGCAGCTTTTTGTTTCCCATTACCATACCCATAATTACCACGGCCAAAAGTCCGCTTTCGTGAGCAAAGGTATCGGCAAGTACAAATACGCCCAAGACCGTAGCAAGGGTAAAAACATTCAGCAAATAATGCGGAATAATTTGTCTTTTAATAAAAAAAGCCAATAAATGGGCAAAAGTAAAACCAAAGGTAAAGCCAAAAAGTAAAATCTTACCGAATTCAATGAGTGCTGTTTGCGTAAAATCCTGTCCGCCTTCAACCCTTATAAATTCAAACATCAATACCGAAATAAGCGCCCCGATGGGATCGATAAGAATCCCTTCCCACTTCAAAATAGAAGAAATATGGGCTTTTAAAGGAATATTCCGCAAAATAGGAGAAATAACCGTTGGGCCCGTAACAATAATTAAAGCTGAAAACAAAAATGAAATTTGCCAGGTAAGTTCAAAAATAAAATGAGCAGCAAGACCAGCACCTACAAAAGTTACCACTGTCCCAATGCTAATCAATTTAACGATAACCGGCCCAATATTCCCTATTTCACTTTTTCTAAGGGTTAAACCACCTTCAAATAGTATTATAGAAACAGCAAGAGAAACAAAATAAAACAAACTCTCCCCGGGAAAAAGCCCTTCTGAACCGTTCCAGATAGGCTCGAGCCACTTTGAACCATCTTCGGTAACTAATGTAGAAAGCGGACCTACCAAAAGGCCTATTAAAATAAGCGGTAAAATGGCCGGGGTCTTAATTTTCCAGGCTAACCATTGGGCTAAAATTCCGAGAATAACAAGGCTGGCAAGTTCTAACATGCGTTTAATTTTAAAAACTAAGTGCTTTTAAATACACTTAGTATTGGGGGCATAAAGTTACAAGGATTTCAGATTTCTATAGACTTAAAGGAAATTTATTCAGTTTTATAAAATTTTTAATAGTTAATCTTAGTCATAAATTCTATAAATATTGATATTTTACAGCTTCAACCGGCAATGCTTTATTTATGGAAGAATTAAATATCCTCAATTTACTCATCATCCTTGCCAGTGCCTGGGTGGGAGGTGCAGCAGCTAAAAAACTTGGTTATCCGGCTATTTTAGGTGAATTGGTGGTAGGAATTATTTTAGGCCCTTCCATTCTTGGCCTTTTAGAACTTTCTGAAATGATTAACGTCCTTGCTGAAGTGGGTATTATCCTGCTTATGGTTTACATTGGGATGGAAATTAACTTCAGGGATTTAGGTAAAGCTTCCTGGCCAGGTTTATTAGCCGCAATTGGGGGCTTTATAGTGCCCTTTGCCCTAGGATATTATACTATTGTTTATTTTGGAGGAACACAAATGGCCGCCATTTTTGTAGCTATAGCCGTAGCTGTTACCTCTCTGGCCACCAAAAGCCGTATTCTCGTAGATTTAAAACTCCTCAATACACGAATTGCCTATGTTCTTATGGCCGGTGCCTTGATTTCAGATACCCTGGCCCTGGTAATTTTTGCCGGGATTGTTAGCTATGTTGATGCCGGAAGTATAGATACTATGGGAATAATCTGGGTAGCTGCAAAAGCCATTTTATTTTTTGTTTTTACGGCTTTAGCAGGAATTTACCTCCTGCCATTATTGGGCAGGTTTTTAAAGAAATCAAATATCAACAGTCGCACGCTTCACTTTAGCCTAATTCTCATTATTGTGTTAGGCTTTTCAGAATTAGCTGAAGTTGCCGGCTTACATAGTATTTTAGGGGCTTTTATGGCCGGATTGTTTATTCGTGATGGTGTTTTTAACCGCCAAATTTCAAAAGATATCAATCATATTTTTCACGATATTTCCATTGGTTTTCTGGCGCCAATTTTCTTTGTTTCCGCAGGATTCAACGTAACACTCGAGGTTTTTCAAACCGATTTGATCTTACTGGTGGTAGTAACTTTAGTTGCTATGGTAGGTAAAATTTTTGGAACTGCATTATTTTATTTGCCCAGTGGCTACGGCTGGCGCGAAGGAATTGCCGTAGGAACCGGAATGAACGGCCGCGGTGCTGTTGAGATTATCATAGCCGGTATTGGTCTACAAATGGGTATTATAAGCAATGAAATTTTCTCCATCTTAGTTTTCATGGCTATTTTTACCACCCTTACCGTACCGCTATTTTTAACCTGGACTACCAAATGGTTACGCAATCGCGGCGAACTCGTACATCAGGAAAGTAGAAAAGGCTATATTATTGTTGGGGCCAATCCTTTAGCTTTATATATGGCTGCACATTTAAATGATAAAAACGAAGTACTTATTATTGATGCCAACCGTGAAATGGTAGCTGAAGCTAAAAATAAAGGCTTTGAAGCTATGTATGGCAATATTTTAAAAGAAGAAACTTTTGAAGATGCCAATGCGATAGAAAAGGGTACATTAATTGCCCTTACCGGTAACAATGAAATCAATTTTTTAGCCGCCCAAATGGCCGAAGAAGCTTTTTATATCCCCAATAAAATAGTATTGGTTTCTCCTACTGAAAACGGAGCCGATGTAGATATGTTGGATAAAATAAATGCGACTTCGCTTTTTGCTTCAAAAACCGAACTTAAACCTTGGGCCAACAGAATATCAAAAGGTGAATTTGAAGAAAAAACTAAAACCCTAAGCGAACAAATTTCCACCCGTGAATGGGTAAAAAAATATAGAAACAGCGAAAAATCAATACTACCATTTTTTATTATGAATACCGATGGTGTAAAAAGACCCTTTCACTATAACGACACTATAGATGAAGGAGAAAAAGTGATTTATCTTGAGTAACCCACTTTAAAAGTCCATAAAACCAAAAACATCTTCTTTATTTTGAGTTCTATGTTCCCTGCATTTATTATTTTGCAATACTCGAATTTAAACTAACTTTCTGAGGGATTTTTTATTTAAATCAGCAGAAAAACCTTCAAAATTTTATAAAAGTCCATAATAGTATCCCGAAAAGAACATCGGAAAAACATTATTAACTAAACAAATAAAGCCTTTCGAACCTTACAATGGCTTATAAATTTTATAGAGATGAAAATATATCCAATACGAGCTGGCAATTTTAAATTAGATGGAGGGGCAATGTTCGGCGTGGTTCCCAAAAGCCTTTGGAGCCGCACCAACCCGGCCGATGAAAACAATATGATTGATATCGCTGCCCGCCTGATGCTTATTGAAGACGGAAATCGCTTAATTTTAATCGATACGGGAATGGGCAATAAACAAAGTGAAAAATTCTTCGGATTTTACTATCCGTGGGGTGAGCACAGTATAGATAAATCTTTAAAAGAATATGGCTTTCATCGTAATGATGTCACCGATATTTTTCTCACCCATCTGCACTTTGACCATTGCGGGGGCGCCATACAATGGAACAAAGACCGCAGCGGTTATGAACCGGCTTTTCCAAACGCCAGATTTTGGAGCAATAGAGAACACTGGGATTGGGCCGTCAATCCTAACGCCCGGGAAAAAGCTTCTTTTCTAAAAGAAAATATCCTGCCCATGGAAGAAAGCGGCCAACTTAATTTTATAAAAAGGGAAGAAGACAATCAATTTGCTAAAACTTCAGAAATGCCCTTTGGCGTGTTATTTGTAGATGGACATACCGACAAACAAATGATACCACACGTGACCTACAAAGATAAAACCCTGGTCTTTATGGCCGATTTATTACCAACGGCAGGCCATATTCCACTGCCCTATGTGATGGGTTTTGATACCCGGCCACTTTTAACTCTTTCAGAAAAAGATAAATTCCTTAAAAAAGCCGCTGATGAAGGTTATTATCTTTTTATGGAACACGATGCCCATAATGAAATTCTTAGCCTTAAACATACCGAAAAGGGCGTTAGATTAGACAAAACCTTTACCTTTAACGAACTTTTTAATTAACCACAAAAAAGAATGAAAGCCATAATGGGCGTTAAATAAAAATGGCCATTACCAATTTAATAAACAAATATAAATCAATAGCTTGTAAATTTTTGTATAGATGAAAATACCCTTTTTTAAACCTGCCATGGTAATTGCAGGAGTGGCACTGCTTACCGGTTGTTCTTCTACAGCCCCAAAAATTGTATCAACTCCAATAGAAAGTATTGATTCCATTCCCCTTAAAGTTAACGAGTTAAATGAAACCCAGCTAAAAGGTTGGGGTGGCGCCGATTTACTTTCAGATACTATTCCCGGGATGAGCGTAAACCGCGCTTATGAAGAAATTATCAAAAAAAATAAAGGAACTAAAGTTATTGTTGCTGTTTTAGACAGTGGAGTTGATATTGCCCATGAAGATCTTAGGGATGTACTTTGGATAAACAAAGATGAAATTCCTAACAATGGAAAAGACGACGATAATAACGGTTATATTGATGATGTGTACGGCTGGAACTTTCTGGGTGATGCCGTAGATGAAAATATGGAATATGTACGCATCTATAAACGATTAAAACCTAAATATGAAGGTAAAGCAGCAAGTTCTATAAGCACAGCAGACCGTCAGGAATATATTTATTATCAGGATGCCAAAGAAGAATTTGAAAAGGAAAAGCAAGAAACACTTCAGAATAAAAATCAATACCAGACCATTAAAAAACAATTGGTTGCTGCTCATGGTTCGGTTTCTTCACAACTGGGAAAAGAAGATTATTCCAACGAAGAATTAAAAGCCATGGAAACCAACGATCAGCAATTAGCTCAATACAAAGGCATGTTGCTTCAAATTCAGGATAATGTAAATGAAAATATTCCTGAAGCTCTAGGAGAATTAGATGAAGCCATTGAATATTATGATAATCGTCTAAAAACTCATTTAAACCCGGATCTTGACGGGAGGGCACCGGTAGGCGATAATCCTTACGACATTAACGATACCAATTACGGAGATAATCGCGTAGCCGGCCCCGATCCTGAAAAAGAAGACGTAAAACACGGCACCCATGTAGCCGGAATTATCGCTGCCAATCGTGAAAATGAAATTGGTATAAAAGGAGTGGCCAATAATGTAGAAATTATGGCCATTCGAGCTGTTCCAGACGGTGATGAATACGATAAAGACATAGCTTTAGGGATTCGCTACGCAGTAGATAATGGTGCTAAGATTATCAATACCAGCTTCGGAAAATATTTTTCCCAAAATCCGGAATGGGTAGAAGACGCTATAAAATATGCAAAAGAACATGATGTTTTAATCGTAAATGCAGCAGGAAATGAAGGAATTAATCTTGATGAAAAACGCGTTTATCCAAACGATCAAACTCCCGATAATTCCGAAGAATTTGTTGATAATGTACTTAGCGTAGGCGCGCTTAATTTTGAATACGGCTCAAACCTCATCGCAGGATTTTCCAACTACGGAAAACTAAATATAGATGTGTTTGCGCCCGGTACTAAAATCTGGTCTACTACACCTAACAACGAATACGAATTTTTACAGGGAACTTCTATGGCAGCACCGGCAGTTTCAGGAGTGGCAGCAATAATTCGCTCTTATTATCCAAAATTAACTGCTGCCCAGGTAAAGCAAATAATTATGGATAGCGGCCTGCCAGTTTCAAAGTCTGTTTTTGTAGGTGAAGAAAGCCAGAAAAAACTGGAGTTTAGTGAAACTTCTACTTCAGGAAAAATGGTAAACCTGTATAACGCCCTAATTTTAGCATCACAAACCAAATAAACCACATACATGAGAACATTAATTTATAGTTTAAGTCTTTTGGTCACAGCTATAGCTTTTGGCCAAAATAACACCAAATACTGGCAACAACACGTAGATTATACGATGGAAGTTGATATGAATGTTGAAAACTATCAATATAACGGCACACAAGAACTGGAATATACCAACAATTCTCCAGATACCTTAAACCGGGTGTTTTACCACCTCTTTTTTAACGCTTTTCAACCCAACAGCGAGATGGATATTCGTTCCAGAACTATTCAGGATCCGGATAGGAGAGTGGGAGACCGAATTGCCAATTTAAGTGAAGAAAACCAGGGATATTTACATATTTCCAATCTTACACAGAATGGAAATGAACTCAGTTTTGAAGAAGTAGGAACCGTTCTTGAAGTTGAATTGGAAGAACCCATCTTACCCGGCGAAAAGGCTATTTTTAAACTTGATTTTGAAGGCCAGGTGCCCGAGCAGGTTCGCCGTTCGGGAAAAAACAGTGCTGAAGGCGTAGCGCTCTCCATGAGCCAGTGGTATCCTAAAATGGCCGAATACGATTTTCAAGGTTGGCACGCCGATCCCTATATCGGACGTGAATTTCACGGTGTTTGGGGCAATTATGACGTCAAATTAACCTTGGACAGCGATTATATTATTGGAGCTTCAGGATACCTCCAAAATCCTGAAGAAATCGGTTATGGTTATGAAGAAAAAGGCACCGAGGTAAACCGCAGTGGTGATATGCTTACCTGGCATTTTGTAGCCCCTAAAGTACACGATTTTACCTGGGGCGCCGATCCGGAATATATTCACGATAAAATTACCGCTGAAGACGGCACGGTACTTCATTTTCTATATAAAGACAATGAAGAAATCAAACAAAACTGGAAAGACCTTCAGCCAAAAGCCGAAGAACTTTTATTGTTTTTTAATAAAAACATAGGACCATATCCCTGGGACCAGTACTCCATAGTACAGGGAGGTGACGGCGGTATGGAATATGCCATGCTTACTTTAATTACCGGCGAACGAAGTTTTGAAAGTCTGGTGGGCGTAACTGCTCACGAAATGGCCCATGCCTGGTTTCAGCATCTATTGGCCACCAATGAAAGTAAACACGAATGGATGGATGAAGGTTTTACCACTTACATTTCAGGTAAAGCGATGAACCAGATAATGCAAACCAATGCCAATAACCCGCATACCGGTTCTTACCAAACCTACTTTCAATTGGCAAATTCAGGGGTTGAAGAACCACAAACCACCCACGCCGACCGTTATAACCTGAATGCTGCTTATGGAGCTTCAGCGTATTCAAAAGGTGCCGTTTTTGTAGCCCAGTTAGCTTATGTAATTGGTCAGGAAAATTTACAAAGAACCCTTCATCGTTATTATGAGGAATGGAAATTTAAACATCCTACCCCCAATGATTTTATTCGCATTGCTGAAAAGGTTTCCGGAGCTGAATTAGACTGGTATTTAACAGATTGGACACAAACCACCAATAAAATAGATTATGCTATTGACAGTGTGGAAGAATCTGGTGAAAACG
The DNA here is from genome assembly GCA_017795085.1 of Salegentibacter sp. Taxonomy (GTDB): domain Bacteria; phylum Bacteroidota; class Bacteroidia; order Flavobacteriales; family Flavobacteriaceae; genus Salegentibacter. The sequence goes on along the minus strand of CP051246.1, from coordinate 4,038,836 downwards.
AAACTACCCTAACTTTAGAACGTATAGGGAATATGCCTATGCCGGTTGAAGTTTCAGTTACCGATGTAGAAGGTGAAACCACAATCCATTATATTCCATTACAAATGATGCGTTGGGAAAAAGAAGCCGAAACCGCTAACTGGAAAGTTGAAAACGATTGGGCCTGGGCATATCCAACTTATGAGTTAAAACTTGATATACCCCTGGATAAAATTGATATGATTGAAATTGACGATACCCAATTGATGGCCGATACAGACCGTAATAACAATATTTTTATTCCCGAAGACTCAGCCGCAGAAGAAGAGGAGGAAAAATAAAAATATCCAAATAGGAATAGCTTGAAAAATGAACTGCCTGAATGTATTTTATACTTCAGGCAGTTTTTATTTGTCGAGTTTCTGTTTCAGAATAAATGCTATCCTTACTTTTGAAGTATGAACCAACGCTTTAGCAAAAAAGAAAAACTTAAAAGTCAAAAACTAATCGGAAAGGTTTTTGAAGAAGGACAATTCCTCAAAAAATTTCCGCTTAAACTGGTCTATCTTCCGTTAAATCATTCCGAAGAAAATTTGATAAAAACCGGAGTTTCGGTACCAAAAAAACTGATAAAAACCGCTACTGCCCGTATCCGCATTAAACGCCTGATGCGCGAAGCTTACAGAAAAAATAAGTATCTTGTAAGCAATCAGTTATCCGGGGGTTATGCCCTAATGTTTATCTATATTTCAAGAGATAAAACCGAGTTTAAAAAGCTGGAATACCAAATGCAAGAGTTACTACGTGAATTAGCGGAAAAGGAAAAAACCCGGAATTAAAAAATATCAAGATGAAAAAAATTATAAAAAAAGCAGGAATTCTGGTGGTGGGTGCAGGAATTATTTTCAGCACGCTGAGTTTCAAATCCGATTTTTTTGAAATCGCCAAACAAATTGAAATTTTCACTACGCTTTTTAAGGAAATCAATATGAATTATGTTGATGATACCAATCCGGCAGAATTGATGGATACCGCCATACAAGCCATGCTTACCGATCTTGATCCTTATACCAATTACTGGAACGAACAAGATGTAGAAGCTGCTAAAATCAATAATTCGGGAGAATATACCGGGATTGGCGCTTTGGTAAAAGCAACTCCCAAGGCTATTAAGGTAATGGAACCTTATAAAGATTATCCTGCTGATAAAGCCGGTTTAAAGGCCGGAGACGAAATTGTCCGGATTGGCGATATCAAAGTAGCCAATTTTAGGGAAGATGCTGGAGAATTGCTAAATGGAGCTTCAAATACATCGGTAGAACTGGTATTTAAGCGCCAGGGAGAAACAAAAACCACCAAACTTACCCGCGGCTCGGTAGATTTAAAAGCAGTACCTTTTTATAAATTACTTGAAGATAATATTGGCTATATCGTACTTTCCAGGTTTAATGCCAAAGCATCGTCAGAAACCGGAAGAGCCTTAAAAGATTTAAAAAACCAGGGTGCAGAAAAAATAATCCTCGATCTACGTGGAAATCCCGGCGGACTTCTTTCCGAAGCGATTAATGTGAGTAATATTTTTCTTGATAAAGGCGAATTAATTACCACTACCAAATCGGTTATTGAAAAATATAACCGCGAATATTTTACCAAAAATGAGCCCTTGGATACCAAAATTCCCCTTACGATTATCGTAAATGGTCGCAGTGCATCAGCCAGTGAAATTGTGGCCGGTGCAGTACAGGATTTAGACAGGGGAGTGGTTGTAGGTGCACGCAGCTTTGGTAAAGGCTTGGTACAACGTCCAAAAGAACTGGCTTACGGAACACAGCTAAAAATAACCATTTCACGATATTATACCCCCAGCGGACGCTGTATTCAAGCTTTGGATTACAGGCATCGCGATGAAAACGGCCGTGCAATTAGGAACAGCCTTGAAGATTTTAATGAATTTGAAACCAAAAATGGCCGTAAAGTTTATGACGGTGGTGGGATTTCTCCCGATGTGAAACTGGAAACTTCAGAATACAGCGCAGTAACTACTGCCATGCTACAGCAAGATGCTATTTTTGATTACGCTACTAAGTATTATTATAAAAATAAGCTGGAAAATCCGGAAGCCTTTAGGTTTACCGATACTGATTATACTGATTTTAAGAATTATTTGAAACAAATTGATTTTAGCTACCAAACCCAAACTGAAAAAGACCTGGAAAAAGTTTTGGTTTCTGCTAAAGAAGAAGGTTTTAAAGACGAGGTTTTAGAAAAATACAAATTGATTTTAAAAGAAATTGAAGCGGAAAAAAGCAGTGAAATAGACCAGAAAAAACCTGAAATCATAAGTCTGCTTACCGATGAAATTATCAAGCGATATTTTTATAAAGAAGGACTTTATGAACATTATGTAGTACATAATCCGGAAATTATGAAATCGGCCGATATTTTAAATAATCCAGCTAGCTATGAAGATATTTTAAGGTAAACAGCCCCCTAATCCCAAAAGGGGAATGCATCGACAAAATCAGTAACTTTGGATAAGGATATTTATAATTTTCAATTGGCAGTAGTAAAATTCTCTCTCGTAAATTTCCCCTACACTTGTGTTACTCTTTTAGCATCGCAATATGTGGGATACCATCTTCAAGATAGCCTTCACCTATTTGTTGAAATCCGTGGTTTTCGTAAAATGCGGTTAAATGTTGTTGCGCTGAAAGTTTGATTTTTGAAGTTTTATATCGATTTTCGATAGCAGTAATGGAAGCATCTAAAATTTCGTGGCCCAATTTAAACTTTCGATAGCTTTCTTTCACCACTACACGGCCAATGGCCGCTTCTTCAAAATAAATTCCGGCGTTGAAACAACGCGTGTAGGCCACTAATTTTTCATTTTTAAAACCAAGAATATGGAGAGCGGTTTGATCTTTTCCATCAATATCCTGGTATACACAATCCTGTTCTAGCACAAAAACTTCAGCACGAAGCTGTAAAACAGCGTATAATTCATCTAAATTTAACTCTTTAAAGCTTTTGATCTTGATTTCCATCAATCTTGTACTATTAAATCTTTACTGTCGCATTTTCCAAATTCAGGCTGAATATTTACGTGGTTTATGCCAAATTCTTTGTAAACCAAAGCTTCAATATCATCTAAAATTTTATCGAATTGGGAAAGCAAAATATCCTTTTCAAAATCGATATGTGCTTCTAAATGAGTTTCATCTTCATTGAGTTGCCAAACGTGAATATGATGTACGTTTTTAACCGATGGCAATTCACAAATTTTTTTAACAATATCCTCGAGGGGCAATTCCGAAGGTGTAAAAAGCATAAGCACTTTAGTGGAATCTTTAAGCAAATCCCAACCCACAACAATAAGATATATAGCAATGGCAAGAGTTAGCACACTATCTACCCAGTAAACTTGATAAAATTTAATGAGTAAACCACCAATTAATACCGCTACAGAAGCCATCATATCGGTTAATAAATGCAGATATGCCGAACGCAGGTTCATATTGCTTTTACTATTTTGTTTTAACAGTAAAACACTAAAACCATTGCCAGCAATAGCTAAAAGTGCAAGCCAGATCACAATTCCCGAATCTATAACTTGGGGTTCCCTAAAACGTTCAATAGCTTCAAAAATCAGGATAATAGCAATCACAATTAAGGAAGCCGAATTGACAAAAGCCGCGATTATTTCAGCACGTTTATAACCGAAGGTTTTATTAAGAGAAGCATCTTTTCCTACCAATTTATTTGCCACATAACTAATAATAAGCGAGACTACATCACTAAAATTATGTAAGGCATCAGAAAGCAAGGCGAGACTACCACTAATTAATCCGCCCACCACTTGTGCAGCGGTAATGGCAACATTAAGAAGAATTGAAATTAATAAGTTTCGTCCGGCCGTATGATGTTGATTTGAATGCCCGTGGCTCATTATTTTTTAATTCTGAACTGGTATTTTATTAATCCGTTCCTGATGGCGCCCTCCTTCAAATGCGGTATCAAGAAAAATTTTAACCATATCTAATGTTTGATGTATAGAAACAAACCTTGCAGGAACACTTAAAATATTTGCATTATTGTGTTCCCGAGCCAATTTAGCAATTTCACCACTCCAGCAAAGCGCTGATCGAACTCCCTGATGCTTATTGGCCGTCATGTTGGCACCATTACCACTACCGCAGATAATAATTCCAAAATCGGCTTTGCCATTTTCAACATCATTGGCTACCGGGTGTACAAAATCGGGATAATCTACACTATCCTCGGTATTGGTTCCATAATTAATAACTTCAATACTTCGTTGTTTAAGCAGTTCTACCACGCTTTTTTTATATTGGGTTCCTGCGTGATCGTTTCCAATTGAAATTTTCATAGTTGTGTTTTTAAGATTATGACAAAGGTAAAAAAAGCCCTTATCAACCCCTCAAATATCCATTGTTAATTACTTTTTTAAAAGCATTTATTTACAGGCATTTAAAATTTACAGGGCTATGTGAATAAGTGTTGATGAGAAAATGAGAATCTTTTTTGCAGTATTCAAATTTAATTTCAATAGATAATTTAAAACGGCTAAAGCAAATTATAAGTTAGCTATTTTTTCTAAAGTTATGAGCAGTTGAAAACAGGTTATAAACAGCTTTACAATATTAAAATATCAAAGATTCTAATTAGATTTCATTATCAACAATTGTTAACTAAATATTAAATCTAAAAGAATTACAGAGGTTTACCTCTTTCAAAGGATGTTAATAAGATGTTATGAAACAAGATAAAACAACTTTCAAAATTTTAAGAGAAAAAATTATGCTACAAATCAACAGCCCATCATAAACATCATTTTAATTTTTTAAAAAAGAGAAAAGAAATAATAAATATATATAATGTGAATAACTCGACTAAGAATCTTATTTTTTAGTTTGTCTAAAAATTGTAATATGGGTTATAAAGCTATTTTTAACTGTCTTTACTCTCGGGATCTCATTGATTCTTCTTAATACATTTAATATTCCTGCTTGCCTCTATCAAGAAAAATTTTAAAAAATATAGCTTCTATAATTCACCTTATTTTATTGATTAATAGTATTTTGTAATCTTAAAAATTCAGATAAATTAGAATTTATTTGTAAAAAGTAAGCGCGCAATATTGTATAGAAGTGCCATTTTTTTCAAAATGAGATTCAATTTGTGTTTTCTTATTGAGTGCATTGTTTATAATACCTGCATATACGGCTATTCCTAAAAAGAAAATGCAAAAAAATAAAAGTGATATTTTCTGGGATTTATTCATAACTATTTGAAAACCAAATTCAAATTTATGGAGAATAGACCTTAATAAGGTTAATATAAAATTAAGTAATTTTTAAGATAATTATAACAAAATGACTTAATAAATGAAGCTTCAGTAGTCTATAAATCAGTTAAATAAATGTAAATTTTAAATTATATATTCTTACTTAACAAAACTTTACACTCAAATAGAAAGCATGTGCGGTATAAGCCTTAATTTTATACTTTAAATTAGAAAATGAGTAGTACGAAAAAAAATAAAGGAAAACAACCAAATAACCTGTCGAAAAGTATATTAGATATTCTTAGAAAAAATTCAGACCAGGTTTTTAATCATAAGCAAATTGCAGCAAAGTTAGGAGTAGACGATGCTAATACCCGTAATCATATTATTAGAAAATTGGCACAGTTAGCTGCTAAAAAACAGATAAATCAGGTAGATCGCGGAAAATATCAGATTAACGATAGCCGCGATTACTATCGCGGGATTTTAGATATGACCACCAAGGGTTATGGATATTTGGTGGTTGATGAATTAGAAGAAGATATTTTTATTTCCCCAAATAATTTAAATACCGCTTTTCACGGTGATGAAGTGGAAATTTATCTATTCAATCGCCGCAGGAGTAAAAAATCTGAAGGAGAAGTAACTAAAATACTCAAGCGTAAACGCACTGAATTTGTTGGAATTCTCCAGCTGAAAAAGGAATTCGGTTTTGTGGTTATAGACGACCCAAAAATGTATACCGATATTTTTGTGCAGAAAAATAAAATAGGAGAGGCCCAAAATGGTGATAAGGTTGTTGTAGAAATAGAAGAATGGCCTGAAAAAGCCGATTCTCCCTTTGGATATATAAAAAAAGTACTGGGAACCCCAGGCGAACACCAAACCGAAATTCACGGTATTTTAGCCCAATATGGCTTACCCCATGATTTTCCGGAAGAAGTAGAAGAATTTGCCAATAAGCTTGATACTAAAATAAGAAAAGAAGAGATTAGCAAACGTCGCGATATGCGTGATGTGCTTACTTTTACCATAGATCCTGCAGATGCTAAAGATTTTGATGATGCACTTAGTTTTCAGGTTCTTAAAAACGGCAATTTTGAAATTGGTGTACACATTGCCGATGTTTCTCATTATGTGAAACCTGGCAATATTTTAGATGATGAAGCTTATGAACGTGCAACTTCAGTATATCTTGTAGACCGTGTGGTTCCTATGTTGCCTGAAGTATTATCTAATAATGCGTGTTCGCTTCGGCCTAATGAAGAAAAATATACTTTTTCAGCCGTTTTTGAAATCGATAAAAATGCCAAGGTAAAAAACGAATGGTTTGGCCGTACGGTTACCTATTCTGATGCCCGTTTTGCCTATGAGGAAGCACAACATATTATTGAAACCGAAAAAGCTGAAATTCCGAAAGAAATTTCTATTCAGGATAAAGCCTACAGCGTTCATCCCGAAATTGTAACCGCAATTGGAGAAATGAATAAAATAGCGCGAAAAATGCGTTCAGTTCGTATGCGGCAGGGAGCGATTTCATTTGATAAAGTTGAAGTTAAATTCAATTTAAATGAAGAAAATGAACCTATAGGTGTGTTTTTTAAAACTTCAAAAGAGGCCAATAAGCTTATTGAAGAATTTATGTTGTTGGCCAACCGAAAAGTAGCAGAGTTTATTGGAAAACAGGAGTCAAAGAAAACTTTTATCTATCGCTGTCACGATGAACCCGATGAAGAAAAACTGAATTCTTTAGGAAATCTGGTTGCTAAATTTGGGCATAGCCTTAATCTTAAAAACCGTAAATCAATTTCTGGTTCTCTAAATAGCCTACTGGAAAATGTACAGGGTAAAAAAGAGCAAAACCTGGTAGATACGCTTACTATTCGTACTATGAGTAAAGCCTATTACGGTACAGAAAATATAGGCCATTATGGGCTGGCCTTTGATTATTATACACATTTTACTTCGCCAATTAGAAGATATCCAGATGTTATGGTTCACCGGTTATTGCAACGCTATTTAGATGGAGAATCAAGTGCAAATGAAGAAGAATATGATAAAAAGTGCCACCATAGCAGTGAAATGGAAAACCTTTCTACCAATGCTGAACGTGATTCTATAAAATACATGCAGGTTAAATTTATGCAGGATCACCAGGACCAGGAATTTTTAGGCGTGATTTCAGGAGTAACTGAATGGGGAATTTTTGTAGAAATCATAGAAAATAAATGTGAAGGCTTGATTCGTTTGCGTGACCTGAAAGGTGACCATTATGATTTTGACCAGGAGAATTATGCCGTGGTAGGTCGTAAAACCGGAAAAGCTTATCAGCTGGGCGATGAAGTTTATGTAAGTGTAAAAGATGCCGATTTAATGAAGCGTCATTTAGATTTTAATATGATTGGAAATAAAGCAGAAGTTGAGGCATAATTAATGCTGAATTATTATTTCATTTAAAGTATTCAGAACATGAAAAAGATAGCAAGCCTTTTTTTATTTTTTATTTCCTTTGGAATCCTGGCTCAGGAAAAGGAAATAATCCATGAATTAGAGAATTTTTCTCAGGTTAAGGTGTATAATGCTCTAAAGCTGAAAATGATTCCCGCTGAAGAAAACCGCGCCGTAGTAACTGGTAAAAATAGGGGTGAAGTTACTTTTGAAATTGACGATAATAATATTTTAAAAGTCAAAAAAAGTATTGATAATCTCTGGAAAGATGATCATACTTCCGTTAAACTTTATTTTGTTGAAGTTAGTAAAATTGACGCACGGCAAAATGCAAAAATAAACTTAAGTGCAGCTTATAACAATGTACAACTAGTCCTGGAAGCTTCTGAAGGCGGGAAGATTTTAACCGATGAAATTGAAGTAGAAAACCTTTCCGTAAAAAGCCTTACCGGCGCTCAAATTGAAGTAAAAGGAAAAGCCAGTACCCAGGATATAAAAATTCGTGCCGGTGGGCAGTATTATGCTAGATATTTAAATTCTGAGGATATTGATATAAGCATTAGTGCCGGAGGAGTGGCTGATATTTCGGCATCGGGGGAAGTAATTACCAAAGTACGTGCCGGAGGTACGGTAAATGTATATGGTGATCCTTCTATGATTGAAGAAAATACCCTTTTTGGCGGAAAAGTGAACAAGAAAAACTAAAATTCTACCTTTGTAAAATATACTGATATATGTTTCAGGATGTTTTAGCAGCTTTGCCCCTGGGTTTTTTTCTTGCCTTTTTATTAGGCCCCGTTTTTTTTGTGTTGTTGGAAACAGCTGCAATTAAAGGTTTTCGGGCAGCTTTTTCCTTTGATATTGGGGTAATTATCGCCGATGTTGTTTTCCTTGTAATTGCCTATTTAAGTACTACCAAATTACTTTCCCGAATTAAAGATGATCCTGCGTTATTTATTTTTGGAGGTGTAATTCTTGCCACTTACGGGGTCATGAGTTTTATTCAAACCAAAAAAGTACTGCAACAAGAAGAAGGTACCCCTGAAATTAGAAAATTAAATAAAAGCGATTATTTAGGCTTGGCTGCAAAAGGATTTATATTGAATTTTATCAATATAGGCGTCTTAGGTTTTTGGCTGGGGCTAGTGATTGTTTTTGGCCCAAAATTAGAAATGGAAAGCGACAGGATTATGGTTTTTTTCGGTACTATTTTAATTACTTATTTGGTACTGGATATCGCTAAAATACTGTTAGCTAAAAAATTGAATAGAAAACTAACTCCAAACCGGATTTATTTTATGAAAAAAGGAATAAGTGTTATGCTTATTTTCTTCGGAGCGGTATTGATTTTTCAAGGCTTGTTTCCTTCAAAAGTTAATGGTATTCAAAACCAAATTGAAACCTTAACCCCTCCAGATTCAATTAAGCCTGAAAATAATGAAACTATAAAACAAGGCCAATAAAAAAGCCCCTTAAAAAAGGAGCTTTTTGAGGCATCGAGCGGATTCGAACCGCTGTACAAGGTTTTGCAGACCTCTGCCTAGCCACTCGGCCACGATGCCATTAATTTCGGTTGGCAAATGTAATAAAAATTTTAAGTTTAAAAACCAATTATCGCGATTTGCTTCTGGTAACACTTACACTGGCCACATTTCCACCAATTGGCGGATTTATTTTAGCCACTTCCACCTGTACTTTTTGAACCAGTAAAATCTCTTCTAAAACCCGGTCTAAAATGCGTTCTGCCACTGTTTCCAGTAGTTTAGAGCGTTTTGCCATTTCCTCTTTCACAATTTTATTTAGATGAACGTAATCTATGGTATCAGCCAACTTATCGGTTTTAGCTGAATGTGATAAATCGCCTTTTACATTTAAATCTACCCGGTAATCACTTCCTATTTTTCCTTCTTCATCCAAACAACCGTGATAAGCAAACACGCGGATATTTTTTAGTTTTATTTTTCCCAAAATAATTTTTTTACTCGATAATCGAGATTTAATACTGTTTTGAAAGGTCTATTTTTATCAAGCTGAACTTGTTTTAGCTTCTAATAAGTTTTCCTTGATGTATTAGATTACAAAGATAACTTTGCCGCAGCTTTATATCAATTTATTAATGAATAAGTTTTTCACCAATAATTCCTATTAAAAAGCCGAGGTTAGCACCTAATGCCGGTAACCAGGTTCGTTTTAATTTTACACTGGGGGCAATATCCTGAAATATTAAATATAAAATCCCACCACTGGCAAAGGTCATAATACCGGCTGTTATTTTAGGTAAGTCGCTAAGTAAGTAAAATCCTGTAATAGCACCAATAATTCCCATAAAACTCAGTAAAAATAGTATACTTAGGGTTTTCTTAACCTTAAATTTGTTAGCGATAAGGTCTTGATAAGAATTAAAAGATTCCGGTAAATTCTGAAGACCGATAAAAATAGCAAGTAAAGTTCCGGTTTTTTTATCGGTCGCAAATATAGCCCCAAGGGCAAGTGCTTCGGGAATAAAATCGAGTAACATTGCCATAAGTTGTGAAAATTTGCTACCCGATTTTTCAATCTTTTTGTCTAAAAAGAAGAAAATAAATGTTCCCGCAATGAAACATAAAACCAAGGGAAAAAGGTCTAATTCTTCTATTCCCTTCGGAATTAAAACCAGTGCCAGCGCGGCAAGTATTATTCCACCCCCAAAGGCAATTATAAAATGATTGATTTCCTTTTTGCGTTTGTTTTCTTTAAAATTTTTTCCAAAGAAATAAGATAAAACCCCACCAAAAAATACGGTAATTCCCGAAAAAGCAGAATAAAGAATAATTTGTAAGACCTCCGCCATAATTTTTAGTTTTAAAATACTTTAAAGCAGCTTTGCCACGTACTTCAAATAATATATTTTAGGCAAGCTACCGGTATTTAAATCTAGATTATCGAATAAAGCCAGTATAAAGGTAAATATATTATTTCTTATAGCTTAAAGCTTAGTTTATGCCATCTAAATTTTGGTAACTTTGCACTTTATCACTCATACTATTCCGAGTGGTATTCGAATTAATAATATTTGTCTGATTTTACCTCATAAGTAGGGGTTTTTGATTTTAGTGAATTATGGCCGAAGAAAAAAAGTCGCTTAATTTTATAGAGCAAATTATTGAGGAAGACCTTCAAACTACCCATAAAAAGGAAGAATTAAAATTCAGGTTTCCGCCTGAACCTAACGGCTATTTACATATTGGCCATGCCTCATCAATTTACCTGAATTTTGGTTTGGGTGAAAAATATAACGCACCGGTAAATTTAAGGTTTGACGATACCAATCCCATAAAAGAAGAAAAAGAATTTGTTGATGCCATAAAAGAAGATGTGTTATGGCTTGGCTTTAAATGGGAAAAGGAATGTTATGCTTCCGATTATTTTCAGCAGCTTTATGACTGGGCGGTAGAAATGATTAAAAATGGCGATGCTTATGTAGATAGCCAGACTTCAGAGGAAATTGCGGCACAAAAAGGCACTCCAACCGAGCCTGGGAAACCCAGTCCGTACCGCGATCGTTCTATAGAAGAAAACCTGAAGTTATTTGAAGAAATGAAAAACGGGGAAACTCCTGAAAAAGGTCATGTTTTACGTGCAAAGATAGATATGACTTCACCCAATATGTTAATGCGTGATCCGGTAATGTACCGTTGTGTACATAAAGCCCATCACCGCACCGGTGAAGCATGGAAAATTTATCCGATGTATGATTGGGCCCACGGTGAAAGTGATTTTATAGAACAGGTTTCCCATTCTTTTTGTACACTAGAATTTTTACCACACCGCGAATTATATAACTGGTTTGTGGAAAAAGTTAATAAACCCGGCGAATTGAAACCGAAACAACGTGAATTTGCCCGCAGGAATTTAAGCCATACCGTGGTAAGTAAGCGAAAATTGATGCAACTGATTGAAAAAGGAATTGTAGATTCCTGGGATGATCCGCGTATGCCAACCATTTCAGGTTTACGCCGAAGGGGTTATACCCCTAATTCCATCAGGAAATTTGCCAAATCTATTGGTGTAGGGAAACGTGAAAATATGATAGATGTAGCACATTTGGAATTTTGTGTTCGTGAAGATTTAAACATAACCGCTCCCCGGGTAATGGGAGTTTTAGATCCGGTAAAATTGGTGATTACTAATTATCCTGAAAATAAGGAAGAATGGTTAACCGCTGAAAACAACCCTGAAGATGAGAATGCGGGAAAACGTGAAATTCCTTTTTCAAAAGAGCTTTATATTGAACGTGAAGATTTTAAAGAAAGTGCCAATCGTAAATTTTTCAGATTGACTTTAGGAAAAGAAGTACGCTTAAAAAATGCTTACATTATAAAAGGGGAGGAGGTTGTAAAAGATACCGAAGGAAATATTACTGAAATTCATTGTACTTATGACCCCAAAAGTAAAAGTGGTAGCGGTACCGAAGAATCAAAACGTAAAGTAAAAGGAACGTTACACTGGGTTTCGGTAAAGCACGCTTTTAAAGCTGAAATAAGATTATATGATCGACTTTTTAACGTAGAGGCACCCGATGGAGATAAAGAAAAAGATTTTATGGAATTTGTAAATCCTGATTCATTAAAACTAATCACCGGTTATTTGGAACCCAGTTTAAAAAATGCGGGTATTCAGGATAAATTTCAGTTTCAGCGGATTGGTTATTTTTGTGTGGATAAAGATTCTGAACCTGGAAAACCAATTTTTAACCAAACGGTTACTTTACGGGATTCCTGGGCTAAAAAGAAAAAATAATTCCTTTAAAATTCTCTTTAAGAATATTTTAGTAAAGGATTTTAACATATTAACCGGTTATTAACAGCGGTTAGCGCTTCCATCACGTATATTTGGGAGACATATAACTTTAAACTAAAAACTATTATGGCAAATACTGGAAGTACATTATTAGCATTAATTACAGGTGCTGCAATTGGAGCAGGACTTGGCTTATTATATGCTCCTGAAAGTGGTGAAAATACCCGTAAAAAATTACGTAAAGATGCCGAAGAAGCTCAGGATCGTATTAGTAAACGCTATAAAGAGACTTCTTCAAATTTAAGTGAAAAAGCAAAAAAAGCCCGTCTTGATTTTGAAGATCGTTTGGAAGAAACACTTTCTTCAGCAAGTTACAAAGCTGATGATATTTTGGTGGCTATGGAATCTAAACTTGAAGAATTGAGAAAGCAAAACGCCAAGCTTCAAAAAGATGCTACAGAAGAAGCTAAGAATAAAACCAAGAAAGCGGTAGTATAATTTTTATGGCATTTGAAAAATTATCCAACGGTATCAACGAACTTAACGAAAGCCTTCAGGCCTTTGCACAAAGTAATGCCGAATTTTACAAGCTAAAATTTTTTAAAGAAAGTATGAAAGGAGCGACCTCACTAGTGAGGTTTCTCATTTTAGGCGCAATAAGTATCGTTGCTTTTTTCCTACTTTCTTTTGCAGTTGCCATCGCTATAAGTGAAGCCATTGGGACACCGAGTTCGGGATATTTTATTGTTGGAGGATTTTATGTTTTACTGTTTATACTTTTCTTGATTTTTGGTAAAAAACCTATTGAAAAGCTTATGTTGAAGAAATTTTCAAAAACCTTTTTTGAAGACTAATTATGCAGGAATATAGCTCTTTTGAAGAAATTAACCGTGATTTGAAGATTTTAAAGCTCCAAACTGAAATCGATAAGGAAGAAATTAAACTCAGTATTGCGAAAACCAAAAAAGGTTTATCCCCGGTTTCTATCGCAGGTAGTATTTTAGGCTCTATAATTGAAAAAGCGGTGGTTTTAAAGGCTGTGACCAAGCTTACAGGATTAAAAAGGATTACTGCTTCAGTAAAACGATAATTAGCCATTATATAAGCTTAAAAGCTGTTTATAAAATGAGTTCCTGATTTTTCAGGTTTTCTTATCTTATAAACAGCTTTTTTATTTGAATTTTTTTAAATATCTCGTTGATTTCGAATGTTTCTTCGCAACGGAAGTTGAGGGGGAAACCTATTGATAAATTTTTACTCAAAAATAGAAATTTAATTCTCTTTTTGGATTATTGAAAATCTATTTTCTTGCAGCGAAGCGGTCCTTTATCTATACCATATTTTAAAATTAAACATCACTTTCGGTATCATCAGCTGAAATATCCCTTGGAGGCTGAGGTCTTGGACGAGATTTTCTTTTTGATGATTGTTGTTGTTGTTCTTTCTCTTCGTTTTGTTTTTTCATCGCTTCGCCAATTTGATTAGATGCGGTAAATGAAGCCACCATATTGTTTAGCATATCGCTTCCTGCCTGTGGTGAATTTGGCAATAAAATTAGGTTGCTGTTGGTTTCTTCGCCTATAGCCTGCAGGGTATCGTAATGCTGAGTAACTACAATTAGTGCTGAAGCTTCCTGAGAATTAATTCCCACATTGTTTAGCACATCAACACTTTCTTCGAGTCCGCGGGCAATCTCACGTCTTTGGTCTGCAATACCCTGGCCTTGTAATCTTTTGCTTTCCGCTTCTGCACGGGCTTTAGCCACAATTTTAATTCGATCACCTTCAGCTTCGTATTCTGCGGCCACCTTATCACGTTCTGCGGCGTTTATACGATTCATGGCACTCTTTACCTGTACATCGGGATCAATATCGGTTACAAGGGTTTTAATGATGTCGTAGCCGTAATCTTCCATAAACTGGTTGAGTTCGCGGTTTACGGCAATAGCAATATCATCTTTACGCTCAAAAACATCATCGAGTTTCATTTTTGGTACTTCTGCACGTACTACATCAAAAACATAAGAGGTAATTTGATCGGCCGGACTTTCCAGTTTATAAAAGGCATCGTAAATATTGCTGCGAATTACCTGAAATTGTACTGAAATTTTCAGCTTAACAAAAACACTGTCTTTGGTTTTGGTTTCTACCATTACGTCCAGTTGTTGCACTTTAAGGTTAATTCTGCCGGCAATTTTATCAAAAATTGGAATTTTTAGATGTAAGCCTGAATTCCGTATGCTTTTAAATTTTCCGAAGCGTTCAATAATCGCAGCCGATTGTTGTTTAACGGTAAATATTCCGGAGAATATAATAATCATTCCCACTATCAGGATTAAGGGAAGTAAAATAGAAGTTATCATGGTTGGTTTATTTTTCCAACAAGATAGTGAATAATTAAGATAGTAATGGAAGGAAAAAATTAAGGCCTAAAAAGTAATCTTAGCCTTAAGCTAACTTATTTGAGCTTCTCATTATTGATAAACTCTTTTGTAGGTGTTTCCGAATTGCTATCGTATTCAGAACCGCACTTTTCTACCTAAATTTTCTCCAGGATTTCGAAAATTTTTAAGGTCGGGAAAGTATTACACTTGCAAAAAGCGGCTCAAAAACATAATTAAGAAATTATCAATGATAGAAATCCCTCAAAATTAAATTGTTTTTTATAATTACGTTGGGTGCCCGGGCAGTTTACTATTATTTAATTAAAAAAACCCCGCAAGTATTATTCTGCGAGGTTGTACTGATGAGTTTCCTCTTTGGGGTTAAGGGGAGCTTTTACCCCAAAGTTTTAATCGCATTTTCAATCCTGGTAAGGGTGTTTTCTTTGCCGATGCTTTCTGCAATTAGAAATAAATCGGCACCCTGAAGTGAACCTACCAAAGTAAGACGAAAGGGTTGCATCACTTTTCCAAATCCGATTTCTTTAGAACCTATCCAGGTTTTTACTTCGGTTTGTAGTTTTTCTGCGGAAAAATCTTCTTGATTTTTTAATAATTCTTTTAATTCCTGCATTAATTCTGCAGTACCATTTTTCCAGGCTTTTTTAGTGTTTTTTGGATCGTAGGAAGTAGGAGCAATAAAAAAATAGGATCCCTGTTCCCATAAATCGGCAACAAAGACAGCGCGTTCTTTTACAATTTCAACTACTTTTTCCACATATTCCTTTTCGCCTTCAATTTGCTTTTTCTTAAGTATTTTCTGAAATTCTTCAGCCAACCAGACATTATCGGCTTCGTGCATGTAATGCTGCTGGAACCATTTTGTTTTTTCAGGATCAAATTTTGCACCACCTTTATGAACACGGCTAATTTCAAAAGCCTGAACAAGTTCTTCCAGTTTAAAAAATTCCTGTTCGGTTCCGGGATTCCAACCTAAAAAGGCCAGCATATTGGTTACGGCTTCAGGAAAATAACCATCTTCGCGGTAACCGGCTGAAATTTCCCCGGTATTTGGATCTTTCCATTCCAAAGGAAAAACCGGAAAGCCCATTTTATCGCCATCGCGTTTGCTGAGTTTTCCTTTACCCTGGGGTTTTAAAATAAGCGGTAAATGCGCGAATTTCGGAGCTTCCCATCCAAAAGCCCGATAAAGCATTTGATGAAGCGCCAATGAAGGCAACCATTCTTCACCGCGAATTACATGGGAAATCTTCATTAAATGATCATCTACAATATTGGCAAGATGATACGTGGGCATTCCGTCGCTTTTAAACAAAACTTTATCATCAAGGGTTTCGGTGTTAATTTCCATTTTTCCGCGAATTTCGTCATGAAGATGTAGAATTTCACTAGCGGGCGATTTAAAACGGATTACGAAATCTTCACCGGCATCTAATTTTTGTTTTACTTCTTTTTCAGAAAGGGCGAGTGAATTTTCCAATTTCTCCCGGTTGTGCCAGTTGTAAATAAAGGTTTTTCCTTCTGCTTCGTGATTTTTCCGGTGATAATCCAAAGTTTCGGCTTTATCAAAGGCATAATAGGCGTTACCCGAATCCAGGAGTTTATCGGCATATTCCCGGTAAATTTCTTTGCGTTCACTTTGGCGATAAGGGCCAACGCCACCTTCTTTGCCCGGGCCTTCATCAAAATCAATTCCGCACCATTTTAAAGCTTCAATTATATAATTTTCGGCGCCTTCTACATAGCGGTTTTGATCGGTATCTTCAATTCGAAGTACAAAATCGCCCTGGTGTTTTTTTGCGAATAAATAATTATATAAAGCTGTACGAACACCGCCAATATGCAGTGGTCCCGTTGGGCTGGGAGCAAAACGTACTCTGGTTTTAGCACTCATGTTTTTCTGTTTTAACGCAAAGATACAAGCTTCTGCTTACAATCCTAAAGCATTGTAAAGGCTTTAAAGTGAAGTTTTCAATTTGTGCTTTCTTTGTTGAAACTTTATAAGTTTGCAATACAGCGAATTAATTGAATTTCTTTAAGCTAAAAATTGTAATTTTAAGCAGCGAAGCAAGGCAGACGATGGACAAATTTAAATTGGTGAAGCAAAAGCTTGAAGCTTTTATTTCAAAATATTATAAAAATCAAGTATTAAAAGGCAGTATTCTTTTTGTAGCCGTTGGTTTGCTATATCTTTTATTTACCGCGCTAATAGAACATTTTTTTTGGTTAGATGTTCCCGGACGCCGTATTCTTTTCTGGATTTTCGTTCTAGTAGAATTGAGCTTATTCGGCTATTTTATCTTATATCCGCTAAGTCAGCTTTTTAAAATTTCTAAGGGTCTTAGTAAAACTAAGGCTGCTAATATTATCGGTCGCCATTTTCCCGAAGTAAATGATAAACTGCTTAATTTGTTACAGTTAGGAGAAAATTTTCAGCAATCAGATTTGCTTTTGGCCAGTATCGAGCAAAAATCAAAGGAACTCGATAAAATTCCATTTAGCGCGGCCGTGACTTATAAATCTTCAACTAAATATTTAAAATGGGCGGTGATTCCCGTGTTGTTTTTCCTGGCCATTTTTGTAAGCGGAAATGCTTCTGTTTTTACTGAATCTTATGCGAGGGTAGTAGATTTCAATACCGAATTTGAACCTCCTGCGCCTTTTTCTTTTAGCCTTGAAAATGATTCGCTTCAAATTCAGGAAAATAGGGATTTTAAACTTCGGGTTAAAACAATTGGAGAAGTGCAGCCGGAAGAGGTTCAAATTAATTACGATAACCAACAGTATTTTTTAAAACAAATTGAACCGGGATTATTTGAATACAATTTTAAGCGTTTAAAGGAAGACATCGATTTTCAAATGATTTCAAATGGTGTGGCATCTGGAATTTTTACTTTGGAAGTTTTAAAGGTTCCCGCTTTGCTCAATCTTGATATGCAATTAAATTATCCTGTTTATACCGGAAAATCAAATGAGAAACTCAATGGTACCGGAAATGCCAGTATTCCTGAAGGAACCCGCGTTACCTGGAGTTTTAAGAGTAGAAATACTAAAAATGTCAATTTTGTTTTTTCAGATAGTCTGGTGAATTTGAAAACAAAAGAAAACAGTGCCGATTTTAGCAAACAGGTTTTTGAAGATTTTGATTACGTTCTTAGTTCTTCTAATTCTGAAATCAAAAATTTTGAACCTGTAGATTATAAATTAAAAGTAATTAAGGATGAATTTCCGAAGATTGAAGTGGAACAGAAAATTGATTCCGTAAATAATACTACCCAATATTTTTTCGGAAAAGTAACCGATGATTATGCTTTATACAAATTGCAGCTGGTTTATTTTTCTGAAAAAAATGAAGATGAATTAAACCGGGTTGATATTCCGGTAGCTTCGGAAAGTTTTGATGAGTTTCATTTTACTTTTCCAGGTAATATTTCCCTCCAAAAAGCTACAAACTATAATTATTATTTTGAGATTTTTGATAATGATGGTATAAACGGGGCAAAAAGCAGTAAGAGTCAAACTTTTTCTTATCGTGAAAAAAGTAAGGAAGAAATTGAAACTGAAAGCCTAAAGGAACAGGAAGAATCTATTAGGGGAATGAGTGAAAGTATGGAGAAAATTGAAAATTCAAAGCGTGAATTGGAAGAGATTTCCCGCAACCGGATGGAGCGTAAGGAATTCAATTATAATGAGCAGAAAAAACTGAATAATTTCCTGGAACGGCAAACGCAACAACAGGAAATGATGAAGAATTATTCTGAAAAATTGAAAAAGAGTTTGGATGAAGAAAAAGATACTCCCGATGAAAATTCTTACAAGAATAATTTAGAAAAACGCTTTGATAAAAATGAGGAGGAACTTGAGGAGAATGAAGCCTTATTGGAAGAGTTACAGAAAATTTCAGATAAAATTAGCAAAGAGGAATTGGGTAATAAATTAGAAGAGCTTTCTAAAAAGAACCAGGCCCAACAACGCAATATGAAACAACTTTTAGAACTTACCAAGCGTTATTATGTAGAAGAAAAGTCGCGTAAGCTTTCCCGGGATTTAAAAAAACTCGGTGAAAAGCAGGAAAGCCTTTCTGAAGATGTTGAGAAAAATTCTAAAGACAAGCAGGAAGAATTAAATAGAGAATTTGAAGATTTTAAGAATGAAATGGATCAGCTTGAAAAAGATAATGCTGATCTAAAAATGCCTAGTCCATTAAAGCGCGATAAGGTTGATGAAGAAGAAATAAAAAAAGATCAGAAAGATGCAGGTGAATCGTTAGACAAAGGAGATAAAAAGGAAGCCGGAAAAAAACAAAAAGATGCCGGTAAGAAGATGAAAAAAATGGCCGCCAAAATGAACCAACAAATGCAAATGCAAGCCGGGGAAGAATTGGATGCCGATATTGAAACTTTACGACAAATTCTGCACAATCTTATTAGGTTTTCTTTCCAGCAGGAAGATTTAATGGATGCTTTTGGAAGCATGAATAATGATGATCCTATGTTTGCAAGCCGACTGAATAAACAA
Source organism: Salegentibacter sp. (assembly GCA_017795085.1). GTDB lineage: Bacteria > Bacteroidota > Bacteroidia > Flavobacteriales > Flavobacteriaceae > Salegentibacter. The sequence goes on along the minus strand of CP051246.1, from coordinate 4,019,406 downwards.
AGTGATTTACGTGAAAATTTCAGGCATATTGATGATAGTTTGTACACTCTTGCTTTAAAAAATCCAATGATAGATGAGGAGATAAGCGAGAACCTTACCGACATTGAATTTGATATAGAAAAAGCATTGGAAAGACTTTCAGAAAATCAAATTCCGCAGGGAATTTCAAGTCAGCAATACGTGGTAACCCGTGCTAATAATCTTGCATTGTTGTTAAGTGATATTTTATCTTCGCTTCAACAACAGGCAAACCCTCAAATGGGACAGGGTAAAGGCGAAAGGGAGTTTCAGCTACCTGATATTATTAAAAAACAACAAAAGCTTCAGCAAAATATGAAGGAAGGAATGAAAGGACAAAACCAAAAGCCTGGAGAATCTCAAAAAGATAGCGGTGGTGCTGGAGAAATGGAAAGTGAAAAGTTATTTGAAATTTATAAGCAACAACAAGAGCTTAGAAATGAAATGCAGCGAATCCTTAATGAACAAGAAGATGATAAACAAGGAGAGAATGTCAGGGATGAAATGCAGCGAATTGAAGATGAAATTTTAAACAAAGGTTTTGATCCCGAAACCCTTGAAAATATGAGTAATTTAATACATGATTTATTAAAATATGAAAAAGCTACTATAGAACAGGGAAGAAATAAAAAAAGGGAAAATGAAACCAGTAAAGAAGAATTTGATCGGCCTGCTCAGGATCAAAATTCTAAGGCCAAAGAATATTTTAATTCTACCGAAATTTTAAACAGACAAATATTACCTTTGCGCGGAATTTACAAGGATAAAGTAAAGTTTTATTTTGAAGAAGAATAAGATTAATTTTTTTAGTGAAACCAATTTTACACTTTCCAATCAGGAATTGTTTTCTGAATGGCTTGTTGAAGTAATTCATTCTGAAAAAAAGAAAGTAGGGGAGATTAATTATATCTTTTGTGACGATCAATATTTACATAAATTAAATGTGGAATATTTAAATCATGATACGTTCACCGATATTATTAGTTTTGATTCTACCGAAAACGATTTGTTATCTGGTGATATTTTTATTAGTGTAGAACGAGTTGAAGAAAATGCAGATAATTATGCAATTGCTTTGGATGAAGAATTAAAAAGGGTTATTGCACATGGTGTTTTGCATTTATGCGGATATAAAGATAAGACTGAAAGTGAAGCTGCTTTAATGCGACAAAAGGAAGAAGAAAAAATTGCAATGTTCCACGTGGAACAATAAGCTGAATTTATGTTTGAAAAGGAATATGATGTTGTTGTTGTAGGAGCTGGTCACGCCGGAAGTGAAGCAGCTGCTGCGGCTGCCAATATGGGTTGTAAAACCCTTTTGGTAACTATGAATTTACAAAATATAGCACAAATGAGTTGCAATCCGGCTATGGGTGGGATTGCAAAAGGACAAATTGTGCGCGAGATTGACGCTATGGGCGGTTATAGTGGCTTGGTAAGTGATACCAGTGCTATACAGTTTAAAATGCTCAATAAATCAAAAGGACCTGCGATGTGGAGCCCGAGGGTTCAGAGTGATCGGATGCGATTTGCTGAAGATTGGAGAAATAGATTGGAGCAAACTCCAAATCTCGATTTTTATCAGGAAATGGTGGCCGGGCTTATAATTAAAAATAATAAAATTGTAGGCGTAAAAACTTCTCTTGGTTTAGAAATAAAAGCTAAATCTGTTGTTCTTACCAATGGAACTTTTCTTAATGGATTAATTCATATTGGAGATAAAAATTTTGGCGGTGGAAGAGCAGGAGAGCGAGCCGCAACCGGAATAACAAAGGATTTAATTGATGTGGGTTTTGAAGCCGGAAGAATGAAAACCGGAACGCCTCCACGTGTTGATGGTCGCTCGCTGGATTATTCAAAAATGACCGAGCAACCTGGTGATGAAATACCTGGTAAATTTTCTTTTTTAGATGAAACCAGACCATTAGAAAAACAACGTTCCTGCCATATGACGTATACCTCAAATGAGGTTCACGAAATCCTTCGGGATGGCTTTGAACGCTCTCCAATGTTTAATGGGAGGATTAAAAGTATTGGCCCAAGATATTGCCCTTCTATTGAAGATAAGATCAATCGTTTTGCCGATAAGGATCGCCACCAATTATTTGTAGAACCTGAAGGTTGGAAAACGGTTGAAGTTTATGTTAATGGATTTTCAACCTCGCTACCTGAAGATATACAATTTAAAGCTTTAAAATCTGTTGCGGGATTTGAAAATGTGAAATTCTTTAGACCCGGTTATGCCATTGAATACGATTATTTTCCTCCTACACAATTAAAGCATAGCCTGGAAACCAAACTGGTCAATAACCTGTATTTTGCCGGACAAATTAACGGTACAACAGGATATGAAGAAGCCGCTTGCCAGGGTATGATGGCTGGTATTAATGCTGCCTTAAAAATCAAGGAGAAGGATGAATTTGTGTTAAGTAGAAATGAAGCTTATATAGGTGTTTTAATTGATGATTTGATTACTAAAGGAACAGAGGAGCCTTATAGAATGTTTACTTCGCGCGCTGAATATCGTACGCTTTTAAGACAGGATAATGCTGATTTTCGTTTAACTGAAAAATCCTATAAATTAGGTCTGGCTTCTGAAGAACGTTTGAGAAAAATGGAGGAGAAGAAGAAAAAGTCTTTTGATTTTGTCAACTTCCTTAAAGAAAAATCCGTTGCTCCGGAGGATGCAAATCCTATATTGGAAAAATATAATTCTTCGCCAATGAAACAAAGCGATAAGATTTTTAAAGTTTTTTCACGCCCTAAAATTGAAATGAAAGATGTTCGAAATTTCCCCGGGGTAGAGGGGTTTATTTCCTCCCATTATTTAAATGAGGAAATGCTGGAGCAAACTGAAATCCAGGTGAAATATTCGGGGTATATTCAGAAGGAAAAAAATAATGCCGATAAGTTAAACCGACTTGAAGATGTGAAAATTCCATCTGATTTTGATTATTCTAAAATTAAATCGATGTCGTTTGAAGCAAGGGAGAAACTAAATAAAATCCAACCCACAAGTGTTTCTCAGGCTTCAAGAATTTCAGGGGTTAGCCCAAATGATATTTCAGTTTTATTGGTTTATATGGGTCGATAATTAAAATCGTTCCACGTGGAACATCATTAAAATTCAGTCATAAACTTATATTTTCAATTGGAAAAAAATCGCTTTTTAAGCTGTAAGGATTATTTGGTTTCGGGAGAGAAATTTGACTTAATCAAAGAACCCGATTATGAAATTTTAAAGACAACTCCCGTTCCTGAAAAGTTAGAAAGCTATTATGAAAGCGAAGATTACATTTCCCACACCGATGCTTCAGCAGGGATTATGGAAAATTTATATCAGCGTGTAAAACAATATATGCTTCAGAAAAAAATGGGCTGGATTGAAAAGCATGTTTTCAAGGCGAAACTTTTAGATTTTGGAGCGGGCACTGCAGAGTTTCTTCAGTTTGCTAAAAATCGTAATTGGGAAATTCATGGAGTAGAACCAAATGAAAAAGCAAGAACCTTAGCCCGCGAAAAAGAGATTCATCTTCATTCCAATCTGAAAGAGGTTTCTGAAAATAATTTTGATGTTATTTCCCTTTGGCATGTTTTAGAACATTTACCTGATTTGGAAAATAAAATCGGTAAATTTAAAAACTTGCTTTCCAAAAATGGAATTTTGGTAATTGCCGTTCCTAATTATAAATCTTACGATGCTGAATTCTATAAAGAATTTTGGGCGGCTTATGATGTGCCCAGACATATTTGGCATTTTTCTCAAAATGGAATAAAAGACTTATTTTCTAATTTTGGTTTTGAACTTATAGAAACCCGGCCTTTAATTTTTGATGCTTATTATGTGAGCTTGCTTTCTGAAAAATATAAAACCGGAAGGAAAAATTTTTTAAAAGCTATTTACCATGGATGGAAATCTAATCAACAAGCTTCAAAAACCAAAGAGTATTCTTCTTTAACATATTTCTTTAGAAAAAAGCACTAAAACTCAAATTTAAAGCTTTTACGAGGGTTTTACGAGCTCGTGCAAGTGTTTATGCTATTTGACTGCAAAGAGCCTTTAAATGCTTTTAAAACAATCTGTTTTTGATAGTTATTACTTATTGAGTTGTTTTGTTATATAGTTTTTAAGAATAGCGAGTTAAAATTTCCTGTACATGTTGAAAATAGCCGGTTTTAACTTTTTACATTTGCTTCAAACAAATTCAAAATAAAATGAAACAAAGCATGATGCTGGACGCAAAAATTGAAACTTACAGGTAAATAATTGAAACCTTTTCCAATTTGTCTGGCCTAGTGCAAAATTTTAAAAACATGAAAAAATTATTTTTAATTGCGGCTTTTGCCGGAGTACTTATTTCTTGTAATCAGGAAAAAACCGCTTATGTAGATACCACAAAAATTGTTCAAGAGTATAAGGAGATGAAAGATGTGGAAGAAAAATTTAGCGCCCGATCTGAAAAAATTAGGGGAGAATTAGATGCTGAGGCAAGGACATTTCAGCAAGAAGTGCAGGAATATCAGGAAAAGATGCAATCTATGTCGCAGAAACAACGTCAGGAACGCGAGCAGGAATTAATGCAAAAACAACAACAGCTTCAACAGCAACAACAAGTAAAGGGAGAAGCTCTGCGTAATGAAAGCGATGCAGTCGTAGATTCAATTATAGATAAAGTAAAGGCTTATGTTGAAGAATACGGCCAAAAGAACGGCTATACTTATATTTTTGGATCTACTGAGAATTCAAGCATTATGTATGCTAAAGACGGTCTTGATTTAACCGATGAAATCCTTAAAAAGCTAAATACTGAATATAAGCCGGAAGCCAACTCTGAAGGTGAAACTGAAGAGGAATAACCTTATCGATTTTATTAAAGAAAAAGTAAGTCTGTTTGAATTTTTTCAAACAGACTTTTTTATTTTAACTCAATAAATACACTCCAAAAATGGCTACGATAAAGTATCCCGTTAGGGTAAAAGCCCCGGCATAATCTTTTGCTACGCGTTGGCCAAATAATAGCATTAAAAGCGTAATGGCGGCTAAAACACAGGCATATAAGGCCCAGACCGTATTTGAGAAAAAGAGGATTGAAATAACTCCCAATGCCGCAAGAAGTCCGGTTATAATTTCCAAAAGCATAATAATTCCTACCATTGCAGGTACCATTCCGCTTAAAAAGGTTTTAGAAAAATGCTCGCTAAGCCACGCTAAGTTTCCATTCCAATCGGTGGCCTTATCAAGTCCAGATTGTAAAAAAGTGATGAGAATAAATAATAAAATAAGAATTTCGGTAATATTTCTGAAGAAAAAATCCATAATCTAAGTGGCTTTTTTATGTAAAAATCGGGTTAATTTTATAGATAAATCGGTGAGTACTATTTTAGCATTGGCATTGCGCCCGATATGATAAATGGCTTCTTCAAGAGCTTCAGTAATGGACAGGATGTTTCCTCCGTGAACAAAGGGCGCAAATTTTTGAAGTTGAAATCCTTTGGTTTTTGGTTCCATATACACTAAATTTTTTGCCTGGTAATTCATCAGTAAAGCCTGGCGGAAAAATTCAATACAATACAACAAAAAACTTTTCTGACTTTCACGGCCCATTCCGGCAATTTCTTCACTCCAGGCAATGAGTTCTAACACGGTGCTTTTATTTCCTTTTGCTTTAAATGCACTTCGAACCCATTGAATAAACCAGGTTTCAAAAGCGTCATCACCTGAGTCTTTATTCAGTAAATTAAGAGCCCGGGTATAACTCCCGTTGGCCTGATAGGCAATTTTAAGTGCTTCTTCAGGTTTGCAAGCTTTCTTTTTCTGAAGAAATTCAGCAATTTCAGCTTCCGGAAGAGGCGGAAAATGTAAAACCTGGCAACGGGAGCGAATGGTTTGAATAATTTGCTCTTCATCTTCGGCAATCAATAAAAATAAGGTGTTGTTTGGGGGTTCTTCAATAAGTTTCAGAAGTTTATTGGCGGCAGCAATATTCATTTTTTCAGCCATCCAAATCAACATCACTTTGTATCCGCCTTCATACGACTTTAGGGAAAGCGATTTTACAATATCCTGGGCTTCATCTACCCCAATTTGGCCCTGTTTGTTTTCAATACCCAACTTTTGGTACCATTCGTATAAACTTCCGTAGGGATTTTCATTAAAAAATGCTCGCCATTCTTCTAAAAAGTTAGCGGAAACCGGATGTTTTTTTACTCTCTCGTTAGCGGCTACCGGAAACGCAAAATGCAAATCGGCATGGGCCAGTTTATCAAATTTCAGGTTACAACTTTCTACCCCGCCGCTATTTTCAGCATTTTGATTTTTACATAAAATGTATTGCGCGTAAGCTACTGCCATTGGCAAGGTACCACTGCCCGGGTTTCCCACAAAAAGTTGTGCATGCGGAATCCTGTTATTATTGGCCGTGGTGGTTAGGTGTGTTTTTATATGGGGTAGCCCAATAATTTCTTGAAAAAGCATAAGCAAATATAAAATTTATATGCCGTTTTATATCTTCGGAAAAAATTATATTTGTAAACAGGGCAAAGCTTTAATTTGTCTATACAAATGGGAAATCCCCGGAGTTAAAACAACTAATAAACAACAAAATAATTGTATGAAAACCGTAGACGACTTTAATTTTAAAGGGAAACAAGCACTTATACGTGTAGATTTTAATGTGCCTTTGGATAAAGATTTAAAAGTAACCGATGCTAACCGAATTGAAGCCGCAAAACCCACTATTGAAAAAATTTTGGAAGATGGTGGTAGTGTGGTACTAATGTCGCATTTAGGCCGTCCGGAAGGTCGTGAGGAGAAATTCTCGCTTAAACATGTGGTTTCTAAAGTTGCAGAGGTAGTAGGAGTAGAACCTAAGTTTGTAAATGATTGTATTGGGGATGAGGTGAAAGCCGCTGCAGATGACTTAGAGCCTGGTGAAATCTTGTTACTTGAAAATCTAAGGTACCATAAAGAAGAAAAAGCCGGGGATGAAGATTTTGCCAAAAAGCTTTCTGAACTTGGCGATATTTATGTGAATGATGCCTTTGGAACAGCACACCGTGCTCACGCATCAACCACTGTGGTTGCCAAATTCTTTGAAGATAAATGTTTTGGATATTTATTGGCAAAAGAAATTAAGAGCCTTGATAAAGTACTACATAGTAAAGAAAAGCCGGTAACTGCAGTTTTGGGCGGGGCAAAAGTTTCTTCAAAAATTACCGTGATTGAAAATATTCTCGATAAAATTGATAATTTGATTATTGGTGGCGGAATGACATATACCTTTATCCTTGCTAAAGGCGGAAAAATTGGAAATTCTTTAGTTGAAGAAGATAAGCAGGAACTCGCACTTGAAATCCTCAAAAAAGCCGAAGAAAAAAATGTACAGGTACACTTACCCGTAGACTCGGTTATTGCCGATAGTTTTTCTGAAGAAGCCAATACCAAAATTGAAAAAGTTGATGCTATTCCTGATGGTTGGATGGGACTTGATGTGGGCCCGGACACCCTTAAAAACTTTGAAGCGGTAATTAAAGAATCAAAAATTATTTTATGGAACGGGCCACTTGGAGTTTTTGAAATGGACAAATTTTCCAAAGGAACCATAGAACTTGGTCATGCGATTGCCAATGCTACCAAAAACGGTGCTTTTTCGCTGGTAGGCGGCGGAGATTCAGTTGCTGCGGTTAAAAAATTCGGATTTGAAGATAAGGTAAGTTATGTTTCAACCGGTGGTGGGGCGATGCTTGAAATGTTAGAAGGGAAGTCCCTGCCGGGAATAGCAGCTATTAGCCAATAGGTACGAAATTTGTAAAAAATTCGTTCTTTATAAAAAATTGTAGGAAGGTAATGTTGAAATATATAATATCATGTTCAATCCTTTTTTTAGGATTACAGGGCTATGCTCAGAATGAAGGAGAAAGACGGGAAAAAGCCAATTTTAGGGTTCAGGTTTTTGAAAAACAAGATAACACAGAAATTATTCTTGACGATCCCGATCCTGAATATCGGGATAAGTTACCGATTTCAGCATTGATTAGAAATTTTGATAGTATAGCCCTGAAAGATATGCCCAAAGCGGCAAAAATCGATTCGGTTTGGAAAGTTCAGCTGTTAAATTCTGATTTTTTAGAAAAAATTCACCGGGAAATTCTTGAACAGGATTATGAAGAGGTGGTTTATAAAAACCTTCCTACAGATACCCTTAAGGCTCGTTTAAAAAAGCTCAATGCCCGTACGCCATTTAATATAGAATACAACCCTGTTCTGGAAAGTGTTATAAAATCATACTTAAAGCGCAATAAAAAGGCAATGGAAAACCTGATGGCGCTAAGCGATTATTATTTTCCGATGTTTGAGCAGGAACTCGATAAATATGATATTCCGTTGGAAATTAAATATCTGGCTATTGTAGAGTCGGCTTTAAACCCGCGGGCAAAATCAAGGGTTGGGGCAACCGGCCTTTGGCAGTTTATGTTTTCCACCGGGAAAATGCATAATTTAGATGTAAGTTCTTATGTAGATGAGCGGATGGATCCAAGACGTTCAAGCGAGGCAGCGGCACAATATCTAACGCAACTTTATAAAGTATTTGGAGACTGGGATCTGGTATTGGCATCGTATAATTCGGGCCCCGGAAATGTATCAAAGGCTATTAGAAGAAGTGGTGGTTCTACAAACTACTGGGAGTTACGTCGCTTTTTACCTAGGGAAACCGCGGGTTATGTCCCTGCTTTTCTAGCTACTATGTATTTATTTGAATATGCCGAAAAACACAAGTTTCAACCCCAGCGTCCTGAAATAGCCTTTTTTGAAACCGATACCATACAGGTAAAAGAAATGCTAACTTTTGACCATATTTCAGAAGTTACCGGTGTTGAAAAAGAAATGCTTCAGTTTTTAAACCCCAGTTACAAATTAGATATCATCCCCCATGTAGAAGATAAAAATTATGCATTGCGTTTGCCCGCTACGGTAACCGGGGTTTTTGTAAATAATGAAGATGAAATTTATAAATATGTATCTGATGATCTTGCCCAAAAAGAAGATGAACTGCCCGAATATGTAGAAACTAAAGACAGGATACGTTACCGCGTAAAAAGCGGTGATTTCCTGGGAAAAATTGCCGGAAAATATGGGGTGGGTATTAGTCAGATAAAGCAATGGAACAATTTAAGAAGCAATAATTTACGTATTGGGCAATACTTAACTATTTATCCGCGTAAACCGGTAGCTACTTCATCGGGCGAGACAAAATCTAACCCAAAAAATGAAACAAAAACCTATACGGTAAAGCACGGAGATTCGCTTTGGAGTATTTCGCGAAAATTTCCGGGCATTACGGTACAAAATTTGAGGACTTGGAATAACATGGGCACAAACCGCCTAAAACCCGGTATGAAACTCAAGGTTTCTGAAGGGAGTTAAAAATTAAACCAAAAACCAATGAAAAGAATTTTAATCCTTGTCTTCAGCAGCTTCCTTTTTCTATCCTGTAATAACAATGGCAAAGAAAAAAATGAACGCATTTTAGCCGAATCTTCCGGAAATATTAATCAACTTACTTTAGTGGTAGATAACGCCCTTTGGGAAGGGTCAGTAGGAGAGGCTATTAGAGATAAATTTGCTTCAATAGTAGATGGTTTACCACAGGAAGAGCCTATGTTTTCCTTAAGCCAGATTCCTCCTGAAAGTTTTGAAGGTTTTGCCCGTAGAAACCGTTCTTTTATTTTAATTAAAAACAATGCGGAAAAAGAAATTAAAAAGGTTAATAATTTATATGCCCGTCCCCAAACGGGAATAATTATTTCAGGCCAAAATGAGGAAGAGCTTATTACTACTATTGGTGAAGTTTCTGAAGATTTAATTGCCTTGTTTAAGGCTACTGAAATGAAAGAAAAGCAACGCCGAATGGGAAAATCTTTAGGAAAAACACAAAGCCTAAAAAATAAATTTGGCCTTAGCCTTAAGTTCCCAACTGCCTATCGCTATGCGGTTGAAGAAGACAATTTTGTTTGGTTGCGAAAGGATATAAAGAAAGGCAATATGGAAATCCTTATTTATGCAGTACCTATCAACCAAATTGAAAAAGATTCTAATATTGTAGGAAATATTATTAAAATGCGGGATTCTATTGGGAATGCTCATATTCCCGGCCCCACTGAAGGTACGCATATGATAACCGAAGAGGCCTATGCCCCTTATTTATTTGAAACTGAAATAGACAAAAAATTTGCTTACGAAACCCGGGGAACCTGGGAAGTAAAAGGAGCTTTTATGGCTGGCCCGTTTTTAAATTATGCAATAAAAGATGTAGAGAATAACCGCTATCTTATTTTAGAAGGTTTTGTGTTTAAACCTTCACGCGGTAAACGTGATAATATTTTTGAACTCGATGCGATTTTTCAATCGGCACAGCTAAAAAATCAATAAGCCTGGAGGAAGCTTACAAGCCATATGCCGGAATTTTTTTGATCTTAGCATTCTAAAGTGGTATTAAGTCTACATTGACGGGAACAAAAAAGCCCAACTTTAATTGGTTGGGCTCTTGATTATTGTTAGGCAGTTGTTACTTTTTGTCGTTTTCCGGTATGCTATTTTTATTGTCGTTGTTATTCTCTTCATCTTTAGAAGCATCTTTAAATTCCTTGATTCCACTACCTAAGCCTCTCATCAATTCTGGAATTTTACGACCTCCAAACAACAACAGTATAATCACCACAATTAAAATAATTTGTGGAGCTCCAATAACCTGTGGTAAAATAAATGCATTCATAACTCTAATTTTGTTTTACAAACTTAACAAGAATTCAGCAATTTAAACCGATTTTACCAGAATTTAATTTCCTGCAGCTGTCCCCCGAATTTTAAATTATCTTTGTAAAAGCATATACGTCTATGGCTCAAAAAAAACGAAATAAGAAAAAATTCACCAAGAAGTTACTTCATAAATACCGCCTGGTAATTTTAAATGAAGATACTTTTGAAGAACGGCTAGCCTTTAAGCTTACGCGTTTAAATGTGTTTATAACGCTTACGTTAAGTGCAATTTTACTAGTGGGGGCCACAACTGTAATCATTGCATTTACACCCCTTAGGGAATATATTCCCGGGTACTCTTCTTCTGAATTAAAACGTCGCGCCGCTGATTTGGCCTATAAATCTGATTCTTTGCAGCAAGTTTTAAAGCTTAATGATCAATATTTAAATTCTATTAAAAGTGTTTTAAGGGGGGAAGCAGAGCCCCGTACTTTAAATCCCGATTCTACAGTAGAACTGGGAACACCTCCGGAAGAAGAACTCGAACAAATTGAACCTTCACGTGCTGATTCTTTATTACGGGAAGAAGTAGCCCGCGAAGATAAATACAACATCTTGGCAGGCGCTACCGATGATATTGATTTTTCCCTATTTCCGCCGGTTAAAGGCTCGGTTTCAGCAAAATTTAACGAAGAAGAAAAACACTATGCAGTTGATATCACGGTACCTAAAAATACTCCGGTAAAATCGGTAGCTGAAGGCAGGGTTATTTTTTCAGAATGGACTTCCGAAACGGGATATGTAATTATCATTAGGCATAATTATGGCCTGCTTTCAGTATATAAACACAATGCCTCGTTAAGTAAGGAACAGGGAGAAACAGTGAAAGCGGGAGAGGTGATAGCCACGGCCGGTTCAACAGGAGAATTTACCACAGGGCCACATCTCCATTTTGAGTTATGGAATGAAGGGGTCCCCGTAAACCCGTTAGATTATATAGATTTTGATTAAACCACACGTATGTCAATAAAAAGTATTGGAGCTAAGATTTTCGCGAAATATATCAGGAAACAAATTAATTCCTGGGCCTCAAAACCTGAGGCTACACAAGAAAAAGTTTTCAGGGAATTAATTAACGAGGCGAAAAACACAAAATTTGGCAAAGAACATAATTTTGAAACTATTCAATCTCATGCCGATTTTATAAAAAAAGTACCGATTAGGGATTACGAGCAATTACGCCCCTGGGTAGATAAAATGGTAGCTGGTGAAACCGATGTACTCTGGCCCGGCAGACCTTTGTATTATGCAAAAACTTCTGGCACCACCAGCGGGGCAAAATATATTCCGCTTACAAAAGCTTCTATGCCTTATCATATCAATGCCGCACGAAATGCTATTTTATGCTACATTGCCGAAACCGGAAATACCAAATTTGTAGACGGAAAAATGATTTTTCTGCAAGGTAGCCCTGAACTTCAGAGAAAAAACGGCGTAAAAATGGGTCGACTTTCAGGAATCGTGGCGCATTATGTACCTGGTTATTTGCAAAAAAACCGGATGCCCAGTTGGGAAACCAATTGTATTGAAGACTGGGAAACCAAAATAGACCATATTATTGAAGAAACCCTAGATAAGGATATGACGGTAATTAGCGGAATTCCGTCTTGGGTGCAGATGTACTTTGAAGAATTAAAACAAAAAACGGGAAAGCCTGTGGGCGAACTTTTTCCCGGTTTCCAGTTGTTTATTTATGGAGGGGTGCATTATGAACCCTATCGTTCTAAATTTGAAAATTTAATTGGCCGCAGGGTAGACAGTATTGAGCTTTATCCGGCTTCAGAAGGCTTTTTTGCATTTCAGGACAAGCAAAATGAAAAAGGTATGCTCCTACAACTTGATGCCGGTATGTTTTATGAGTTTATTAAAGCCGATGAATTTTATGATGAAAACCCCACCCGTTTAAGTATTGGCGAGGTAGAAACCGGCATTAATTATGTGATGTTGGTTTCTACCAACGCAGGACTTTGGGCTTACAACCTGGGCGATACCGTACAGTTTACCAGTACTAAGCCTTATCGTTTAATCGTTTCGGGTCGTATTAAACATTATATCTCGGCATTTGGGGAACATGTAATTGGAAAGGAAGTTGAAGAAGCCATGCAGGAAGCTCTGAAACAAACCGGTGCCAGAATAAGCGAATTTACAGTAGCCCCGCAAATTACCCCTGTAAATGATGAATTACCCTTTCACGAGTGGTTTGTTGAGTTTGAAAAGGAGCCCGATGATTTGGCCGAATTTAGTAAAATTATAGATGAAAGCCTTCAGCAACAGAATTCTTATTACTTTGACCTTATAGACGGAAAGATCCTTCAGGCTTTGAAAATAACTAAAATCCCGAAGGGTGGGTTTAACCAGTATATGAAGGCAATTGGTAAGCTCGGAGGCCAGTTTAAGATGGCACGTCTTTCAAACGATAGAAAAATTGCTGAAATATTAGAAAGAAATTTAAAGAATAAATAGGTTATGGTAAATTTAAAACTACAGGGCCGTACCCGTGCACAAGAGAGTACACACGCTATTGAGCGTATGTATATTACTATGCGGCACCTGTTTAATCGTGGGTTTTATAAACCAATGGGGGTTTCGGGAGACACCTTAAGGGAAGCTTTACTCACCCTGAGGCCTGAAATTTATGGTTCTGTTGCCGATGATAAGGTAGAACTCCACGGTTTATTGTATGTAGTAGATCGCTTGCCAATTGGAATTGAACAATGTACTTATATTAATTTAACCAGTGATGAAGGTTATGGGAATTCACATTTTAAACCTATTGTCCCGCCAAAACGCCGTAGAAATTGTTATCGTATAGATGAGGAACAAATGAACATTGAGATTACCCGCGGGCGTTCAGAGATATATGATATCCTTACCCATTTAACCTTTTTGTTTATTGAATCGCATAAAATTATGCGCCGGGTATTGCTTGACGATGAAGATGGTAACGTAACCCGCGATTGGCAGAAACTTGAAAAAGCAGCTCTCAAAAATGAAGAATTAACCCGGGAAGAGCGTGATGTGGCCTTAACCCATACGGCAAATATTCTAGGTCGTACTTTTCAGGAAGTAAACACAGTGTACTCTAAATTTGCTGTGGGGGAAAATAAGGAACGTTTTCTTGAAATTATTTACTGGTTGGGTAAACTCGCCATTAGCGAGGCTGTTGATAATCAAAAACGCATTATAACTTTTAGTCCGGTATTACGGGAACGGCTTGGTCATCATATTCACGGGGAGATTTGGGCCGATAATATTAAGCAATACCTTCTTGAAGAAAACCTGATGCACCGCTCTGTACATATTATTAGCGCAAATATGCATAGTGTGATGAATACTCTTTTTACTCCAATGGCCTTGCCTGAAGAACTTAAAAAGAAGAAAGCGCTTCAGGTTTATGAAGATTTAAGCGATAGTGGAAATGGCTCCCTTCGGAATAAAGTGATGAAAAAAGCCCTCGCAAACGGCATGAAATTTCTCGAGGATAAAAGCGGCACTAATATCGATATACAGGTTTTTGACACAGCTAAATTTAAAAGTAAGTTTGAACCGGATCGGAAGCTGGATGATGATAAAAAACCCGTAATTATCGTGATGGATTATGCTTTTGGGGAACAGGCATACGAAACTATGGATGAACTCCTGAAGCCTTATAGTTTTAAAGGGAAAGATATTAAAATGAATGTAGCTTCGGTTTCCATAATGGGAAAAGCCGGAATTCTTGAAGGAGGTAAAGGTGATATTATGATTCCTTCTGCCCATGTTTTTGAAGGTACGGCCGATAATTATCCTTTTAAAAACGAATTGCGTAAAAAAGATTTGGAAGGTCATGGTATAAAAGTGCTTGATGGCGCTATGATTACCGTATTGGGCACTTCGCTTCAAAACCGTGATCTTTTGAAGTTTTTCCACGATTCTACCTGGAATGTTAGCGGACTTGAAATGGAGGGGGTGCATTATCAAAAAGCGATTCAGGCGGCGGCAAAACTGCGAGGGAATATTCGTAGAGATGTAAAGGTTCGCTATGCATATTATGCCTCAGATAATCCTTTGGAAACAGGAAGTACTCTGGCTTCAGGGGGTCTGGGAACCACTGGTGTAAAACCTACTTATTTAATCACAGAAAAAATAATTGAACAAATCTTCAATTCCTAAAAACTAAAATGAAGGTAGTAGAAACTCCATTAAAAGATTGTTTTTTAATTAAACCCGATATCTTCTACGATAAACGGGGCCTTTTTTTAGAAAGCTACCACAAAAAGAAATTTATTGAGCTTACCGGAATCCTTAAAGATTTTGTACAGGATAATCAATCTGTTTCCAAACAGGGGGTATTACGGGGCTTACACTACCAAAAAGAGGAATTTGGCCAGACCAAGCTGGTGCGGACTATTTTCGGAAAGGTTTTAGATGTAGTGGTAGATTTAAGACCCGATTCACCTACATTTAAACAACATTATAAAGCTATTTTAGATGATGAAAACCTACATCAATTATATATTCCAAAGGGATTTGGACACGGTTTTGTAAGTCTTTCCGAAACTTCGGTTTTTGCTTATAAATGCGATAAATATTACCATCCCGATTCAGAAGCAGGAATTATTTTTGACGATCCCGATTTAGCGATAGACTGGGAGTTTCCAAAGCAGAAGATGATTATTTCTGAAAAAGACCTTAAACAACCGAAATTAAAAGATGTTTTTGTATAAATGAAAAATGTGGTAGTAACCGGGGCTTTTGGCCAGTTAGGGCGTTGTTTTCAAAAATTGTCAGCTAATTATCCCAAGCTTGATTTTCATTTTTTTGACGCTGTGCAATTAGATATTACCGATAAAATTGGCCTGAAAGAGGTTTTTACAGCTAAGAAAATTGATTACTGTATTAATTGCGCGGCCTATACCAATGTGGAAAAGGCAGAGGAAGAAAAAGAAAAAGCTTTTTTGATAAATGCAGAAGCGGTTAAGAACCTGGCGGAAATTTGTGATAAAAACGAAACGACCTTAATTCATTTTTCTACCGATTATGTTTTTGACGGGCAGCTTACCCGACCTTATCTTGAAACCGACTTTACAAACCCCATAAATGGTTACGGGGCTTCAAAATTAAAAGGGGAGGAGTACGTCAAAAAGCTTACTCGGAAGCATTTTATATTCAGGAGTTCCTGGCTGTATTCTCAATTTGGCCATAATTTTATGAAAACCATCTTAAAGAAAATTTCAGAAAAGGCGGAATTGAATATCACGACCTCTCAAAGGGGAACGCCTACCAATGCTAATGATTTGGCCGAAGTGATTTTGCAAATTATCACTTCAGAAAATACAAATTTCGGATTATATCATTATAGTAATTTGGGTGAAGCCACTTGGTATGATTTTGCGAAAGCAATTATAGAATTTTCAGGAGCTTTTGATGAAATTAAACTTAATAAATCCGGGTTTTATCCTACTAAAGCTCAACGCCCTGCCTATAGCGTACTGGATAAAACGAAATTTATAAAAACTTTTGGGATGGAAATTCCGGAATGGCAGAAAAGCTTAAAAGCTACTTTAAAACGAGAATTTCCTTAAAAATAAGTATTTTAACCTCGAAAACAGTGGTAATTTATGGCAAAACGTATACTGATTACCGGTGCGGCCGGTTTTTTAGGCTCTCATCTTTGTGATCGCTTTATTAAAGAAGGATATTATGTTATCGGGATGGATAACCTCATTACCGGCAATTTAAAGAATATCGAGCACCTTTTTGGTAAAGAAAATTTTGAGTTTTCCCATCATGATGTTACCAAATTTATTCATGTTCCGGGAACTTTAGATTATATTTTGCATTTTGCCTCTCCTGCCAGCCCGATAGATTATTTAAAAATTCCCATTCAAACTTTAAAAGTAGGTTCGGTGGGAACCTGGCATTGTTTAGGCCTGGCTTTGGAAAAAAATGCAAGAATCCTTATTGCCTCTACCTCTGAAATTTATGGAGATCCATTAGTACATCCCCAAAATGAAGAATATTATGGAAACGTAAGTTCTATAGGGCCTCGGGGGGTTTATGATGAAGCCAAACGTTTTATGGAATCTATTACCATGGCCTATCATCGGTTTCACGGTCTGCAAACCCGAATTGCGCGTATTTTTAATACTTACGGGCCGCGAATGCGTTTGAATGACGGGCGGGTAATTCCGGCATTTATCGGTCAGGCCCTTCGAGGAGAAGATCTTACGGTTTTTGGCGATGGCTTGCAAACCCGCTCTTTTTGCTTTGTAGACGATCAAATAGAAGGAATTTATCGTTTACTCCTAAGCGATTATCCGGAACCGGTAAATATTGGCAATCCCGAAGAGATTACTATCAAGGATTTTGCTGAAGAAATCATAAAACTTACCGGGACTCATCAAAAAATTGTATATCGTGATTTACCAAAAGATGACCCTTTACAACGCCAGCCTGATATTTCCCGGGCTCGTGAGATCCTGAATTGGGAACCCAAAGTTTCCCGTTCGCAAGGAATGAAAATTACTTATGATTATTTTAAAAGCTTAAGTAAGGAAGAACTAAAAAAAAGTGAGCACAAAGATTTTTCGTTGCATAACAAAAAATAAATGGAAAACCAGCATGGTGCTGGACATATAAATGCTATCAGGCAGATGAATAATCAAAACCCGGTATTGAATTCCGAGTTTTGGACAAAATAAAGTATGAAAGTCCATAATCTACGATCCTGATATCCCATCGGGACGGGAGAAGTTGGGCATCCCAACGTGAATTCGGAAGGATAATCAATACCAACCAGCATAAACAAAACCTCCCGGAACATCGGGATTAAAGATTTATGAAATTTTGTATAGATGGAAAGCAACCCACAGGTTTCGGTGATTATGCCTGCATTTAATGCGGAAGCATTTATTGAAACTTCCATAATTTCAGTACAGAAACAAAGTGTTGAAAGTTGGGAGTTGTTAGTGATAGATGATGCCTCTACCGATAATACCATAGCACAAATCAGCCAATTTTCAACATAGGACTCTCGAGTTAAATTGCTTACAAATCAAAAAAATAAAGGAGCCGGGATTTCGAGAAATCTTGGAATTAAAGCGGCAAAAGGCCGGTATATTGCTTTTTTAGATGCCGATGATGTATGGAAACCAAATAAATTGCAAACTCAGCTGGAATTTATGCAGCAAAATAAAATTGCGGTTTGTTTTTCCAGTTATGAGCTTATTAAAGAAAACGGCGAGAGAAAAAAAGAACTGGTAGAAGCACTGCCTTTTGTGACCTATCAAAAATTGCTAAAATCAAATTACATCGGAAACCTTACCGGAATATACGACACGCTAAAAGCCGGAAAAATCTATAGTCCGGAAATAAGAAAACGACAGGATTGGGGCTTTTGGCTGGAAGCTGTGAAAAAAGGCGGTACTGCAAGAAGTATTATAGAACCGCTGGCTGTTTACTGGCTTAGGAGAAATTCAGTTTCAGGAAATAAAATTAAAATGCTAAAATATAACTTCAATATTTATCATAAAGTGCTTGGTTTCAGTTTTTATAAAAGCCTGCGTTGTATGCTGATGTTTTTAAAAGAACATTTTTTCGTAAAACAAAAACAGGTCAAGGCATTCTAACAATTAGAAGTCGACGGTAAATTGCTTTAATTTTCCGTTTTTTGTGCGTTTTAAGGATGTTTTTCGCTCAAGAGATATATTCAGGTCTTTGCCTACATATTTTTCAATAGCGGCGATAATTTTCTCAATTTGTATTTTAGAAAATGGGATTTCGCTTACGTAATTAATCTTAAAACTATCTTTGGCGGTTTGCGAAATCACAAACTCCTTTACATTTCCGGTATCTTCAATAATAGTTTTAGTTACATAATAAAAAGTAAGTCCGGGCACTGCTTTTCCGTTAGGCAGATAGGCCACATTATTGGTACGGCCAATTAGCTTTTCTAAAATGGGTTTTTTAGAACTGCTGTTTTCCGAAAGTATGCCGCTATCTCCAATATCATAGCGAATAATAGGATGTGCCATATTGTAAAATGAGGTAATTATTATCCGGCCTTCTTTTCCTTGGGGTACCGGTTGATTGTTATCGTCAAGAATTTCAATGTGCAGGTCCTCGGCGTTTACAACCCATTCACCTAGGGGATTTTCAAAAGCGATAAGGCCTACTTCATTTGCGCCGTATTCGTTAAGTACCGGTACTCCCATGGCTTTTTCAATTTGAACTTTATCTTCCGGAAAAAGTCGTTCAGAGGTAACAATGCATAATCTTAGGCGGGGGCAAACGTCTTTTAAAACCAGGCCTTTTTTATACAGGAATTTTGAAAATAATAAAATGGCACTGGTATAGCCATTTATATATTCAAAACTCCTTTTTTTAAAACGCCTAAGGAAGCCTTCCATTTTAGGTTCACTGAGATCAAAAATCGGAAAACGCCGCCGTAAACTAAGACGGTCTTTTACGTGTTCCCGAATATTTCCGTAGCGATCTAATGGAATACCGTAAAAACGAGCCTGTAAAGACCGGTTGAGGTTTATTCCATGCCAATTGTAACACCTATCAAAACCCGCCCAACTAAGGGCGTGACAAAAACGGTCTTTGGCAAAAACAAAGGGTGCGCCACTGCTACCCGAGGTTTTTCCCACGTAAGTATTTATACGTCTAAACCCTGAACTTAACCTTGATTGCAATGGAATTTGAAGGTCGCTTTTTGAGAGTACCGGAACATCTTCCCACCGGGTATAGCTGTTTTCTTGAAAGAAATCACGGTAAAAAGTATTGTTTTTTAAATGAAATTCAAGGGTTTCCTTTTTCTTACTTTCCACATAATCCTCGTAATAATCTTCAGGAATTTCTCCTATTTTTTCTAATAATTTTCGGGCCCGGTTAATCGGAAATTTATTGAGTTGTAAAGAAAGTTTAAACCAGTTCAAAGGCTAGATACTTTTTTTATGGGAAAATGTTAGTGCTTCAATTTACAAACAATTATTTTTGGCACAACAAAAAATCAATATCCGCATGAAAATTTTAGTCCTTGGGGCCGGTGGCCGTGAACATACTTTTGCATGGAAAATAGCGCAAAGTAAAAAATACACTAAATTGTTTGTTGCCCCGGGCAATGCGGGTACTGCTGAAATTGCTGAAAATGTAGCTATAAATGTCACCGATTTTAAAGCGATCAAGGATTTTGTACTGAAAGAGAATATCGATATGCTGGTAGTGGGACCTGAAGACCCACTGGTACAGGGAATAACCGATTTCTTTACCGAAGACCCTGAAATTTCACATGTAAAAGTGATAGGGCCTTCAAAACGCGGAGCCTTGTTAGAAGGAAGTAAAGAACGCGCCAAGGAATTTATGGCCATGCACAAGATTCCTACCGCCGCTTACGAGAGCTTTACCGAAGAAAGCCTTGAGACTGGAAAAAAATTTCTGGAAACTTTAAAACCGCCTTATGTGTTAAAAGCCGACGGACTTGCAGCTGGAAAAGGGGTGTTGATTTTAAACGATTTAGAAAAAGCCAAACAGGAGCTTGAAAATATGCTTGCCGATAAAAAATTTGGTGAGGCCAGTGCCAAAGTAGTAATAGAGGAGTTTCTTGACGGAATTGAACTCAGCGTTTTTGTACTTACTGATGGAAAAAATTATAAAATCCTTCCCACTGCCAAAGATTACAAGCGAATTGGTGAAGGCGATACCGGCTTAAATACCGGTGGAATGGGTGCGATTTCACCCGTACCTTTTGCCGATGCCGCTTTTATGCAAAAAATAGAAGAACGCATTGTAAAACCTACGGTAGAAGGAATTAAAACGGAAGAAATTGATTATAAGGGTTTTATTTTTATCGGTTTGATAAAAGTAGATAATGAACCTTATGTGATTGAGTATAATGTGCGAATGGGAGATCCTGAAACCGAAGTGGTTTTGCCACGAATACAATCAGACTTGGTGGAAATGCTGGAAAAAACCGCTGAAGGCAATCTAGATAAAATCAGCCTTGAAATTGATAAAAGAACCGCAACAACAGTAATGTTAGTTTCGGGTGGTTATCCTGAAGCTTATGAAAAAGGTAAGGAAATTAGCGGTTTTGATAAAATTGAAGATGCGGTGGTATTTCATGCCGGCACCAAAAATGAAAATGGAAAAGTAGTAACCAACGGAGGTCGTGTAATTGCAGTAAGTGCTTTTGGTGAAGATTTCAAACAAGCACTAAAAAAATCTTACCAAAATGCAGGGCAACTACATTTTGATAAGATGTATTTTAGAAAAGACCTCGGCTTCGATTTATAGATCAAATAAATGGATTTATTTCTCCAATGCCCGGCCTGAGTTTATCGAAGGGCTATGTCTCAAATAGCTTACCCTAAGAAAGAATGAGCTGAAGGATCGCGGTCTTCTTCGTTGTTATCATTGTATTGTTTGAGTTGTTTCATCCAATAAAAAAATGCAGCGAAACCCACCAAGATGAAAACAAAATTTAGTGTGTTGGCTCCCCACCAGGAGCTTAATTCAAACTCGCGGATCTTATCAAATGGATAAAATAAAATCTCTTCAAATAACCATGCAATCCCTTCAAAAATTTCTTTCATTGTTTTAAAATTTAGGGGAGGCTTTTAAATTTAAACCATCCCAATACAATAACTTTGCTATAATCTAGGTTACAAAAATATAAAAAACCCTAATGCTAACAAGCTTTTTTGGCAAATCGAAACCGGAAACCGGAATTATAATTACGCTTTTTATGAGCGTCTTTTTTTTGCTGGCCAATTTTGAAGAATTGTTTTTAAGCTTCAGTTTTCCTGAGTTTATTGAAAAACTCGCGGTATTACTGGCTTATTTAATTAGTGCGTATGTGCTTAATTTTATTGCCAAAAAAAATGACCTCACGCAACGCAGTGCCTATAAATTTTTACTTTTTGCACTTTTTACCGCTTCTTTTTGGAAATTACTGGAAAATACCCAGGTGATATTTGCCAATTTATGTGTATTATTCGCTTTACGCCGAATTATAAGTTTACGTACCAAAAAAGTGATGCAAAAAAAGGTATTTGATGCTGCCTTTTGGATTTGCGTAGCCTCTATTTTTTATTTCTGGTCAATTTTGTTTTTAGTCGTGGTGTATATGGGGATTTTCTATTATTTACCAAAATTTAAAAACTTTTTAGTTCCGTTGGTGGCCTTTGTGACAGTCGCGATTTTAAACTTTACTTTTAATTTGGTGGCTTATGAAGAACTTTATGGATTTTGGCGTTGGTTTCAAGCCAGTAACTTTGATTTTTCTACCTATGGGTCGGTAAAAGTTTTAATTCCAATTAGTATAATTTTAGCGTTGTTGGTATGGACTTTTGCAAATTATTTTTCCCTGGCCCAAAAAGCCGGAATAAGTATGCGAATTCCGTTAAATATGATAATGATAAGCTTGATTATTGCAATTTTGCTGGCCGTTTTTGCTTCCACTAAAAACGGGAGTGAACTCATTTTCTTTTTTGTACCACTTAGTATTATCGCCACTACATTTTTTGAACAAAAAAAAGATAGAATTTTTCGTGAAGTACTGCTGGCTATCCTTATCCTAATGCCTATTGTGGTCGCTTTTTTCCCCGAGGTATGAAACCTAAAGCCATAGAAATGGAATTAAAAAAACGCCTTTATTTTCCATATTGTTGGTATAGAAAACAAAACGATGCCTGGGATCGAATGCCTTCTTTTATATACAAAATGATTGGGAAAAGCTAAATGAAGAAATTGTACTAAGGATATCTTCTGAAAAATTAAACAAATCGGAATATTTTCAATATTGTATCAATCGCTGGTACAACTTCTGGAGTGCGAAGGCCACAGAGCAAATTTTCACTTCAATTCCCGGAATAAAATCAGCTAAAAATCCAAAAAACAAACTTGTTGATTTTAATCTCTTCGGAATAGATTTCGATTTAAAAACCAGTATTTTTCCCAAACGTTTTCCGGGAAATTATAAATTAGCGCGAAGAAAAAAAGAAAAACTTATCCGGTGGTTGTATCAAAACCAAAATAAACAGGGGCGTTTTCATCTAGAAAATCGCTTGTTTCTAATAGTGTATGCCAAAAACGGCGAGCATTGGAAATTAAAAGCTGAAATTTCGTATTTGCGTAGTGTAATTGAAAATTATGTTGCTAATTTTGAAGTTTCGAAATTGAAAAAGCTGGAATTCCAAAATGGAAAAACTGCTTTTTCAGATCTTATTTGGGCGACAAACAGCACTTAATCTCGATTATCGAGTACAATGAATTACATAGGCTCTAAACACAAACTCGTTCCCTTTATTAAAGATACCGTACATCGGGTGGTGGGTGAGGATCTTTCCGGATTGGTTTTTTGCGATCTTTTTGCCGGAACCGGCATTGTGGGACGAAATTTTAAACCTTTAGTAAAAAAATTGATTGCTAACGATATTGAATTTTATAGTTATACCCTGCTCAAAAATTATATCGGAAATTCTTCAACATTAGATTTTCAGCCTTATTTAGATATTTTGAACAACGTAAAACCTCGGGAAGGTTTTATTTTTCAGCAATACAGTGAAAACGGAAGTGCAGGGCGTTTGTATTTTTCCGAAGAAAACGGAAAGAAAATCGATGCCGCCCGGCAACAGATTGAAATTTGGAAAAATGAAAATACAATAGGAGAAAGCTTGTATTTTTTTCTTTTAGCTTCTTTATTGGAAAGTGCCGATAAAATAGCAAATACGGCTTCGGTTTACGGGGCTTTCTTAAAGAGGATAAAAGCAACGGCACAAAAAAAGTTACAAATTCAACCTGCTATTTTTGAACTTTCAGAAAACCAACATCAGGTTTATCGTGCAGATGCCAATGCATTGATTCAGCAACTGGAAGGAGATATTTTGTATTTAGACCCACCATATAATGCCCGGCAGTACGGCGCAAATTATCATCTGCTTAATACTATTGCAAAATATGATACCTTTTCACCACGTGGGAAAACCGGGTTGCGTCTTTATTATAAATCGGCTTACTGCAAGCGGGGAGAAGTGCTTCAGAATTTTGAAAAATTACTGGAAAACGCCTATTTTAAATATGTGTTTTTCAGTTATAATAACGAGGGTTTAATGCGGCCTTCAGAAATAAAATCGATTATGGCCCGTTTTGGAAAATACGATTTGGTGACCAAAGATTATCAACGTTTTAAAGCTGATAAAACCGAAAATCGAAATCACACGGCCAATAAAACTACCGAATTTTTACACATTTTGGAAAAAAGATAATGTGTTTTCAGTCCAGAGGGATAAAACATTTCTGGAAGTTATTGTAAATATCACATTAAGGCCAGCGTAACCCGGCCTGAAACAAGATTAAACATCATCATAATCTACCTTTAATTTGGGGGTTAAAGGTTGGGCCTGACAGGTGAGTACCAAACCTTCGGTAACTTCTTCATCGGTTAAAATCTGATTTTTCCGCATTTCGGCTTTTCCTTCTATAATTCGTGCAATACAACTGCTGCAAATTCCCCCCTGGCAGGAATAGGGCACATCAAGGTCGTTTTTCAGTGCGGCATCCAAAACAGTTTCTTTTGAATCCATACTAAAAGTAGTCTCTTCATCGTCCACCATTACGGTAAGTTCGGTTTGGCCTTCAGTTTCCGTTTCAATGGCGCCGGTATCTTCTGTGGTGAAAAGTTCAAAGTTTATTTTTTCTTTTTCTACCCCATTTTTAATAAGCACTTCGGTCACCTGGCTAATCATTTCTTCAGGTCCGCAGAGGTAAAAAGCATCAAATGGATGCGTTTTAAACTTGTTTTTAACCACAAAATTTACCGTGCTGGTTTCAATCCTTCCAAAATGAGAACCTTCTTCCCGGCTTCGGCTATATACAAATTCAATAAAAAGACGATCTGGATATTTAGCCTGTAGCTCCAACAATTCTTTAAAGAAAATAGTATTTTCAGGAGTTCGGTTACCGTAGGTGAGTACAAAACGGCTTTTGGTTTCTTCAGTAAGTACGGTTTTGATGATAGAAAGAACCGGGGTAATCCCACTTCCCGCTACAAAGGCCGCATAGTTTTTTGGCTGATCTCCGGGTTCTAAAGTAAACCTGCCTTCAGGTGGGTGGACCTCTAAAATATCTCCGGCTTTTAATTTGTTGTTGGCAAGTACAGAAAACCGACCGTCTTTAACTTCTTTTACGGTTACTTTGAATTCTCCGCTTTGTGGTGCCGAGCAAAGGGAATACGAACGGCGGATTTCTTCGCCGTCTATCGAGGTCTTTATCGTTACATACTGCCCGGCCTTAAAATTGAATTTTTCCTTTAATTTTTCAGGAATTTCAAACGAAAGGCTAACCGCTTCGGGGGTTTCGCGTATAATTTCTTTTATAGTTAAGCTGTGAAAATCTTGCATTCAAAATTAATTTGTGTGCAAAAATACAAAGTATGTGCTTTTTTTAGTGTAACATCCTCGTAATTTTACTTACCTATAGGTAAAGTTAGTAGTATGTTTAAGCGATTTTTGTTCCTGGAGTGGAAAGCATTTTTCAGATCGGCGAGTTTTGGAAAAAGTCTGGGCTTAAAAATTCTGCTTATTTTTCTTGCTATTTACTTTAGTCTGTCCTTTTTGTTTCTGGGGTTTGGGCTTTATCCTATAATTGAAAAATTTTACCCTGATGTTTCTCCGCCGGAGTTTGTAAACCGTTTTGTACTTATTTGGTTGGTTCTTGAATTGGGTTTTCGGTTTATGTTGCAAAGCCTTCCGATAATAGATATAAAGCCGCTTATAATCTTACCCATAAACCGCCGAAAAGTAGTGAATTTTGTTTTGCTGAAATCCCTTTACAGCTTTTACAATATATTGTCGTTGTTGTGGATAATTCCCTTTGGAATATTTTCTATTTATAAGGGACATAGCACAGTTGGAATGTTGGGCTGGATATTGGCCATGGTTTTCCTGAGCTTATGTGTAAATTTCCTGAATTTTATTATCAAAAAGAAATTTACCGAAAACCTGAAAGCATTACTTCCCGTAATACTGGTAATTATAATTTTTGGCCTGTTGGAGTATTTTAAGGTTTTTGAAATAAGTCCGCGTTTTGGGGTTTTAATGAATTTCCTCTTTGATTTTCCTTACCTGGCTGTTTTTCCGTTTTTAGGAGTAATTACACTATATAAATGGAATCAATATAATTTGGAAAACAAATTTTATCTTGATACTGCTTTAAAAGGAAAAAAGCAAAGCACAAATACTCATAATTTTGGCTGGACACAGAAATTTGGTAGCATCGCGCCTTTTCTGCAACTGGATTTAAAATTGATTTGGCGTAATAAAAGACCAAAAACCACCATTTATATGTCGTTTTTGCTGCTTTTATACGGGTTGATTTTTTATACCAATGATTCCTATGCAGACTTCCATGCTATGTTTGTCTTTGCAGGAATTTTTATGACCGGGATTTTTATGATTAACTTCGGCCAGTTTATCCCGGCCTGGGATGCTTCGTATTATCCGCTTATGATGTCGCAAAACATCCCGATGAAACAATACTTGCAATCAAAAGCCGGCTTAATTACCTTTAGCGTGGTGGTTTTAACTATTCTTACCACACCTTATCTTTATTTTGGCTGGCATATATTTCTTATTAATTTGGTATGCGGACTATACAATATTGGGGTAAATGTCCCAGTCTTGCTTTTTGCCGGAGCGTATAATAAAAAAAGAATAGATCTTGATAAAAGTCCGTTTATGAATTACCAGGGTACCGGCGCTACTCAGTGGCTAATGGTTTTTCCGCTAATGGGTATTCCCATTTTGGTATTTTGGCTGCTTAATACTTTTCTAAGTTTTGAAGTTGCTTTAAATACATTAGCCGTTTTGGGAGTTTTAGGACTTTTACTTAGGAATATTTTGATGGAGAAAATTTGCCGATTGTACAAAAAGCGTAAATATCAAATGCTTACCGGTTTTAAACAGACCGGCGAATAAACCTTGAAAATTATGATAAGTGTAAGCAACCTTACCAAAACATATAGCGGCACGACGGTGTTGAATATAGACCAACTTGAAATTCCCGAAGGCCAAAATTTTGGGTTGGTAGGAAATAATGGTGCGGGAAAAACCACATTTTTCAGTTTGTTGCTCGATTTAATCCAGCCCAGCACAGGACGTATTTTTAATGATGAAATTACCGTAAGCGAAAGCGAAGCCTGGAAATCCCATACCGCATCATTTATAGATGAAAGCTTTTTAATTGGCTACCTTACCCCCGAAGAATACTTCTATTTTGTTGGTGAACTTAGAAACTATAACAAAGCTGATGTTGATAGTTTTATAATGCAGTTTGAAGATTTTTTCAACGGGGAAATTTTAAGCCGAAATAAATACCTGCGTGACCTTTCTAAAGGAAATCAGAAAAAAGTTGGTATTGTTGCCGCATTAATTGGTGACCCGAAAGTGGTTATTTTAGATGAACCTTTTGCCAATTTAGATCCTACAACTCAAATCAGGTTAAAAAAATTAATTAAGGAGCAAACACAAACTAAAGAAACCACTTTTTTAATTTCCAGTCATGACCTTATTCACGTGACCGAAGTTTGTGAGCGTATTGTGGTACTTGATAAAGGAGCTGTGGTAAAAGATATCAAAACCTCAGAAGCCACCTTAAAAGAACTGGAAACTTATTTTGAAGAACAGACTTTAGCTTGATGAAGTCAGGTAAAACTTCAATTTGTCGGCTGTTTCTAAAAAGAAACTTATTTTTATGCACTAAAACATGGGTAGTTTAGTTATTTGAAAGTAAATAATAGGTAAGTTCAATGCCTATTTTCGATAGGACTTTAGTTAAAAAGATTTTAAATCGTCATTCTGAATTCATTTCAGAATCTAAAAAGAAAGGTATTTAAACTCAATTTAGACCCTGAAACTAGTTCAGGATGACGATGCAACTTGAGTTAAGAACAAATTGTGAAAGGTATTAGCTATTTTATCCTATTGCGTTTTTGGTTGATTTTTGAAGAGAATTAACCAAAATTATATCGAGAATCAGTGATTTACTTAATCTATTATTAATAATTTTACTACCAAGAACCGGTTGATTTTGAAGAGCTTTTATAAATTTTTTATATTTTTTTTGTGTTTTGGGTGCATTCTGGCTTGTTCCCGAAAAAAAGATAACTTTATAAGCAGGAACTGGCATTCTGTTACTGCAGAATATAACACGCTCTACCATGGCAATCTGGCTTTAAAAGAGGGGCGGAAAGAAATCAATCAGAATTATCAGGATAATTACTGGCAAATGTTGCCTATTGAGCGTATGGATATTGATGAAGCCATCACGCTGCCCGATAGTATTAGGAACGAAAATTTTGGTATTGCTGAAGAAAAGGCAGTGAAGGCTATTCAAAAGCATTCAATGCTTATTAAGGGAAAAGAGCACAATCCGCAAATTGACGAAGCCTATTTATTGTTGGGAAAAGCCCGGTATTTCGATCAGCGGTTTATCCCGGCCTTGGAAGCTTTTAATTATATTTTGCATAAATATCCGGCAAGTAATAATATTAATCATGCGCAGGTTTGGCGTGAAAAAACCAATATGCGTATTGGTAATGATAAACTGGCCATAAAAAACCTAAAAAGAATTCTCGAGCTAGAAGAGCTGGACCATCAGGATTTAGCTGATGCCAATGCTACCCTGGCCCAGGCCTATTTAAATGTTCAGTATGCCGATAGTGCCATCGCGCCTTTGGCAAAAGCAGCTGAAGTAACTAAAAATAATGAAGAAAAAGGCCGGTATTATTTTATTCTAGGGCAGGTACATAACAGTCTTAACCAAGTTTCGCAAGCCAATGCAGCTTTTGATGAAGTAATTGCTTTAAATCGCCGTTCGCCACGAGTGTACATGATTAATGCCCACATAGGAAAAGCTCAAAATTTTAACTATGGTGAAGGCAAAAATTACCGCCTATTGGAGGTATTGAACGATTTGGCAGAAGATCGGGAAAACCGCCCCTTTTTGGATAAAATCTATTTTCAGTTGGGTCGCTATTACCACAAACAGGATTCGCTGGCAGTAGCGAAAGATTTTTATAATAAATCTCTGGCTTCGCCTGAAAGCGATAAATATCTAAAATCGATAAATTATGAAATTTTGGCCGATATGAACTTTGATGCGGCCAATTATCGGGAAGCGAGTAAGTATTACGACAGTACGCTAATTGAAATGTCGCCACGTTTGCGTGAATACCGCCAAATCAAAAAGCGTCGTGATAACCTGGAAGATGTGATTGCCTATGAAGAGGTTGCTGAAGAAACAGATAGTATTATCAGATTAGCTTCACTTTCGGAAGAAAAACAGCTAGAATTTTTTACTGCCTATACCGAAACATTAAAAGCTATAGCCACTGCCGAGAGTTTATCGGCCGATGGTGGAATTAATTTCCAGCAAAATACCGGTGGTGCTGCAACTTCTGCAACACCGGGAGGTGCAGGGAGCTTTTATTTTTATAATAAAGTCAGGGCAGAAGATGGTGCCCGGGAATTCCGGCAAAAATGGGGGAATCTTCAATTAGGCGATAACTGGCGCTGGGGAGAGCAGCGTTTTACAGAAACCGATGCTGAAGAAGAAAAAGGTGTTATTGCTATTAATTTTGAGGAGGACCCGAGGTTTGACCCGATGACGTATATAAATCAAATTCCTGATAATCCCGAATTGTTAGACAGTCTGGCTGGAGAGCGTAATTATGCCTGGTTTCAGCTTGGTGTGATTTATAAAGAAAAATACGGAGAATATGGTATGGCGGCCAATCGCCTGGAACAGTTGCTTGAAAGCGGTCCTGAAGATCGGTTGATTGTGCCGACAAAATTCAATTTATATGAAATTTATGGTGCTTTAGGGGAAAATGCACGGGCCGAAACAATAAAACAGGATATTTTAAACAATTACCCCGATTCCCGTTATGCAGCTTATATTCAAAATCCACGTTCGGTTACCGAAGAAGATACCAGTCCTGAAGCCAGGTATGCTGAAGTTTATCGAAAATTTGAAAATGGGAAATATGACGAGGTTTTAGCTGAAAGTGAAACTTATATTCGGGAAATGGCCGGAGAAGCGGTTTTGCCTAAATTTGAACTTTTAAAGGCCATGGCTACCGGGCGTTTGTTGGGAATAAATGCCTATAAAAGCGCTTTAAACCATGTAGTGCTTACCTATCCGCAAACCGAAGAAGGAAAAAAAGCTAAAGAAATATATGAGAAAACCCTTCCAGAATTAGAAAGAAAACGGGATTTCAACCGGGATACTTCAGTAACAGGCTTTAAACTATTATATGGTTTTAAAAGTGCCAACAGAGATAGTGCTGAAGATTTAAAGAAAAAAATTCAGGGAGCTATTGAAGAGTTGGAATACAGCTTTACCACGTCAATAGATGTATATAATCCCAGTACTTTATTGGTGGTGGTGCACGGCCTGGAAAATAGACAACGGACACTTGGCTTTGCTGAATTGCTCCAGAATGAAGATTATGAAATTGAACATGAATTTATAGAAATTTCTACAGAAAATTATAGTATTGTTCAGATTCACAAGAACTTAGACAACTATCAACCTCCCGAAAATTAAAAACCAACTTATGTTTTCAGATCAAAAAAAGACCAACTCAAAGAAAGAAATTAATCAGGAACAAAACCGAATTGCCGCAGGCACCGAAATTACCGGTGAAGTTAAAGGTAAAGGTGCATTTAGAATAGAAGGCACTCTTGAAGGCAATTTAAATACTACCGGCAGAGTAGTGATTAGCGAAAGCGGTTTTTTAAACGGAATCCTGGAATGTGAAAGCGCTGATGTTGAAGGGAAAATTACAGGAAATGTAAAGGTAACTGAAATTTTGTGCTTACGGAGTACGGCGGTTTTTGACGGCGAGGTAGAAGCCGGGAAACTCAATATTGAAACCGGAGCTACTTTTAATGCTAAATGCCAGATGGAAGCCGGGGTTAAAAAGCTAAAAAAGAAAAATGAAAAACAATCGGCCTAATAAAGCATTGGCCTATGTAAATATAGGCTTTCAAATGGCAATAATTATTGCAGCAGGAGTTTTTGGAGGGATATGGCTTGATGAAAAATTTCCGAACAAATATTCTGCTTTTACTATTGGCACCTCCTTATTGGGCGTTTTTATTGCTTTATATCAGGTGTTTCGAGGCTTAAAAGATTTAAACGACGATTAACATGAAGTCAGGAATTTTTCGTTTTTTTAAAGTGTTACTTCCATTTTCAGTTTTGTTATTGGGGGTGCATTATGCCGTTTCTCATTATTTTTTTAACCTAAACCTATATTATCCCCTTTGGGTATTTTATATTTTTCATTTTATTGCAACAGGCCTGATTTATATTTTTTTGCTTTTTATACATCAAAATTTTAAAGAAAAAACCGGGTTTGCATTTATGGGTATGGGATTGTTAAAAATGCTGGCGGCGGTTTTATTCTTACTGCCTGCGTTGCTTAATGCCAAAGAAACTGCTTTTGAAAACATGCTAGCTTTCTTTATTCCATATTTTTTGTATTTATTTCTGGAAACTTACTTTGCAGTTAGGTTAATAAACAGTAAATAAGCTGCTGTGAATCAACTGTCTTGTACTTCCCTGTATTTGATAAAAAAAATACAGAGGGGGCTTTCAGATAAAAATTAAAAGTATACCTTTGCAGCCGAATTTAGAGCCCATAATTTTAAGCAGAACAGGTACTATGATAGCACATAAATCTTTTAAGATTATAGTGACATTAACACTAGCCTTTGTCTTACTTCCTTTTTTCGCTTTTGCTTCAGCCAATAAGGTAGCTGAAGAATCTGAAGAAAAAGAGTTTAATCCAACTGATATGATCATGCATCATATTGGCGATTCCCACGGATGGCACTTTTTTGGATCTGGCGATAATTCGGTTACCCTTCCCTTACCTGTTATACTTTGGACAGATAATGGGCTGGTTAGTTTTATGTCTAGTGAGTTTCATCATGACACTGAAGGGCATCATATCGTAGAAAAAGATGGGCAGCGTTTTGTAAACTATCACGAAGACATTTACCAACTTGAAGAAGGCGTCGAAGCCGTTGAGTTTGATGAAGAGCATCACCCGCTTAATGCAAGTAAACCTTTAGACCTGTCTGTCACCAAAAACGTGGCGGCAATGTTCTTAACTGTTATCTTGATGATTTGGTTTTTCTTCGGACTTGCGAGTTTTCATAAAAAGAAGGCACATGCACCAAAAGGTTTCAATAATGCTTTGGAGGCTTTAGTACTTTTTGTACGTGACGAAATTGCGCGACCGCAAATAGGAGAGAAAAAATATATGAAGTTTATGCCGTTTTTGTTAACAGTATTCTTCTTTATATGGATAACCAACTTGATGGGGCTTTTGCCCGGTGCTGCCAATGTAACCGGAAATATAGCTGTTACGGTTTCTTTGGGGCTTTTTACTCTGGTGCTTATTTTGGTTAATGGAAGCAAAGATTACTGGAAACATACCTTTTGGATGCCTGGTATTCCTACCTGGGTAAAACCAATTCTTGCAATTGTAGAAGGAGCAGGGATTTTCATTAAGCCTATTGCGCTTATGATTCGTTTATTTGCCAATATTACAGCTGGCCATATTATTATATTGAGTTTAATAGGACTGATTTTTATATTGGAAAGTCATGGCGTGGCCGGAATTTCGGTACCCTTTGCACTTTTCATTACTATATTGGAATTGCTAGTAGCATTCCTTCAAGCGTTCATTTTTACTATCTTGTCGGCCCTGTTTATCGGGATGGCAGTTGAGGAACATGAGCATCATTAATTTTAATTTTTAATTTATTTATTATGGAATTATTACACGTAGGTCTTGCAGCTCTTGGGGCGGGATTAGCAGTATTGGGAGCCGGTGTTGGCGTTGGTAAAATCGGTGGTTCAGCAATGGACGCTATTGCTCGTCAGCCAGAGGCTTCTGGGAAAATCCAGACCGCAATGATTATTGCTGCTGCACTTGTAGAAGGGGTTGCCCTTTTTGGGGTAGTAGCCGCTTTGTTAGGTGTATTGACCACTTAAGAAAATTCAGAAAAACCCCTGTTCGTAACGGTTGGTTGCGAAAGGGGTTTTAATGAAATGATGTTAATGCTATTTATTTTAATCAAAAGATATTATGGATTTAATCACTCCTGATTTTGGCTTGTTCTTCTGGCAAACAATAGTTTTCCTTGTACTTATTTTTGTCATGGCAAAATTTGCATGGAAACCAATTCTTGGTGGAATAAATAACAGGGAGAAGTCTATTAATGATGCCCTGGCTTCTGCCGAAGAAGCTCGGAAAGAAATGCAAAACCTAAAGGCCGATAATGAGGAATTGCTAAAAGAAGCCCGTGCAGAAAAGGATGCGATTCTGAAGGATGCCCGGGAACTAAAAGAAAAAATTATTGCTGATGCCGGAGAAGAAGCTCAGGCCAAGGCCGATAAGATTGTGAAGCAGGCAAATGAAAGTATTGAGCGTGAAAAAAAGGCTGCAATGGCAGAATTAAAAAACCAGGTGGCTACACTTTCAATAGAAATTGCCGAAAAAGTTGTTCGAAAAGAACTTTCAGAAGAAAAAAAACAGCATCAGTTAATTGATAAGATGCTTGATGATGTTACTTTAAACTAAATAAAATGAAAGGAAGCAGGGCAGCACAACGTTATTCAAAAGCTATTCTTAGCCTGGCAAAAGATCAAAATGCCACTAAAGAGGTCTTTGATAATATGCAGCAAATTTCTGAAACCCTTTTAAAAAACGGGGAACTTAGCGCAACCTTGAAAAGTCCGGTAATAACTGAAAAACAAAAAAAATCTGTTTTAAAGGCTGTTTTTAAAGATTCTCATGCTATTATAACCGGTGCTTTTGAGCTTATTGTAGATAATGGCAGGGCAAATATCCTGCAATTGGTGGCCCGGCAATATATAGCAATGTATAATGCGCTAAACCAAACACAGGAAGCCGTGGTAACAAGTGCTGTTACTCTAACTCCTGAATTGGAAGAAAAAATACAGGTTAAAATTAAAGAATTAACCGGAGCCGAAGCCAGCATTAAGAATGTGGTAGATGAAGATATGATTGGCGGGTTTGTACTACGGGTTGGAGATTTGCAATACGATGCCAGTGTTGCTAACAATCTTAATCGCCTGGAGCGAAAACTCAAAAATAACACATACGTTTCAAAAATTTAATAAAAAACCGTTGTGCCGGTGGTGCAGCATTTTATTCTAAATAATTATGGCAGAAGTAAATCCTGCTGAAGTATCAGCAATATTAAAGAAACAATTATCAGGTTTTGAATCAGAAGCTAGTTTAGACGAGGTAGGAACCGTACTAAGCGTGGGTGATGGTATTGCCAATGTTTATGGTTTGGCCAACGCCCAATACGGTGAGTTGGTTGAATTTGACGGTGGCCTTGAAGGAATGGTACTTAACCTTGAAGAAGATAGTGTTGGGGTGGTACTTTTAGGGCCTTCAAAAGAAATTAAAGAAGGTTCTGTAGTAAAAAGAACCAAACGAATTGCTTCTATTAATGTTGGAGAAGGAATTGTAGGCCGGGTTGTAGATACCCTTGGAAATCCAATAGACGGAAAAGGAGCTATTGAAGGAGAAACTATAGAGATGCCTTTGGAGCGTAAAGCGCCCGGGGTAATCTATCGCCAACCGGTAAGCGAACCGCTTCAAACCGGTATAAAATCTATTGATGCAATGGTGCCGGTAGGTCGCGGCCAGCGTGAGTTGGTAATTGGTGACCGCCAAACTGGTAAAACTACTGTTTGTATTGATACCATTCTTAACCAAAAAGAATTTTACGATGCCGGAGCGCCGGTATATTGTATTTATGTTGCTATTGGGCAAAAAGCTTCTACTGTAGCAGGTATTGCTAAAAAACTTGAAGATCACGGGGCACTTGATTATACCACTATTGTAGCAGCAAATGCATCAGACCCTGCTCCTATGCAGGTTTATGCTCCTTTTGCAGGTGCAGCTATTGGTGAATATTTTAGGGATACCGGTCGCCCTGCTTTAATTATTTATGACGACCTTTCTAAACAGGCGGTTGCTTATCGTGAGGTTTCGCTTTTGCTTCGTCGTCCACCGGGACGGGAAGCCTATCCCGGAGACGTTTTCTTCCTGCACTCCAGATTGTTGGAGCGTTCAGCAAAAGTTATTGCTGATGACACTATTGCTCAGGGAATGAACGATCTTCCCGATTCTTTAAAAGATAAGGTAAAAGGCGGAGGCTCTTTAACGGCCCTTCCTATTATTGAAACCCAGGCGGGAGATGTTTCGGCCTATATCCCAACCAACGTAATTTCGATTACTGATGGGCAGATTTTCCTGACTTCTGATTTATTTAACTCGGGGGTACGTCCGGCGATTGATGTGGGTATTTCAGTATCCCGTGTAGGTGGTTCGGCACAAATTAAGTCTATGAAAAAAGTTGCCGGTACCTTGAAATTGGACCAGGCACAGTTCCGTGAGTTGGAAGCTTTTGCCAAGTTCGGTTCAGATTTAGATCCTGCCACATTACGTGTGATCCAAAAAGGAAAACGCAATGTTGAAATTCTGAAACAAGGTGAAAATGATCCGTTTCCTGTAGAAAACCAGGTAGCGATTATCTTTGCCGGTTCTAAAAACTTGTTAAGAGATGTACCTGTAGAGAAGGTTAGGGAATTTGAAAAAGATTACCTTGATTATTTAAATAACAAACATAGAGATATTTTAGATACTCTGAAAGCTGGTAAATTAACCGATGAGGTTACCGATACCCTTGCTTCAGTAGCTAAAGAGCTTTCAGAAAAGTATAAATAGTATTGAGTATTGAACTTTGAGTAACTAGACACTGAAGTTTATATTAAACTCTAAATAAATAGGTATCGCGTATTTTTCTAAAATCTAAGTACGCGATACTCAATACTAAATAAAATGGCAAACTTAAAAGAATTACGTAGCAGGATTACTTCGGTTTCTTCAACCATGCAGATTACCAGTGCCATGAAGATGGTTTCGGCTGCAAAGTTGAGCAAGGCGCAGGACGCGATTACACAAATGCGTCCATATGCTGAAAAACTTACGCAATTGCTACAGGATTTAAGTGCGACTTTAGACGATGATGCCAGTAGTAAATATGCCGAAGAACGTGAAGTGAATAAAGTTTTACTGGTATCAGTTTCTTCTAATAAGGGGCTTGCCGGGGCTTTTAACACTAATATTGTTAAAGGGGTTAGGTATAAGATCCAGAACGATTATAAGACTAAAGAAGTCGATATTTATTCTGTTGGGAAAAAAGCCAATGATGTTCTTAAAAAGAAGTACAATATCCATAAGCTTAATACTGAAATTTTTGACGAGCTAACGTATGAAAAAGCTTCAGAAATTGCAGAAGAGCTTATGCAGTTATTTCTTGATGAAAAATACGATAAGATTGTATTGGTGTATAACCAATTTAAAAATGCGGCTACACAAATCGTTCAGCACGAACAATTTCTTCCTATTGAACAATTTGAAGCTGAGGAGAACAAGCAACTCGATTATATTTTTGAGCCTTCAAAAATTGAAATTGTAAAAGACTTGATTCCGAAATCACTTAAAATGCAGCTTTACAAAGCCCTGCGCGATTCTTTCGCTTCTGAACACGGTGCCCGTATGACGGCTATGCACAAAGCAACCGACAATGCCAAAGAGCTTAAGGATGATCTTAAATTGTCTTACAACAAAGCCCGTCAGGCTTCTATTACCAACGAAATTCTTGAGATTGTCGGTGGTGCCGAAGCATTAAACGGATAAAAACAATAAGTTTAAAATTAAAACCCGCGGCAAATGACCGCGGGTTTTTTATTGCTACCAGTGGGTTTACTACCTCGGGACTTACTTTCATCGAAAAAAACGATATTTATTTTTCGGTTGTTAATTATCTAAAAATTGTGATTTACTAAATATTACGCCTTGTGGTCTTGCCACAGGGGGCTTTTACATATCTTTATTTTGGTATAGGCTTTGTTTTTGTAACTTTAAACACCTAAGTTTTGATTATGAAATTTTTTCAGATTATTTTCAGTTTTGTTTTTATAGGTTTATTAATGAGTTGTGGTAATAGTAAAGATCTTCAGAAACGTTCTCCGGCACAATTTCAACAGGCGTATTACAATAGTAATAGTGAAGGCCTTAACTTATATCTTCCGGTGGCCGTTATTCAGAATAATAGGTTGGAGCTAGATAGTATTTATTTTCGCGGCATGCGTTCGGAACTTCAGCAAGACGATGAACGGAAAAATCTCTTTACGGCTCATTTTGCCATCGGTGAAGCTGATAAAGTAATGCACGTTGATCCAAGGGAAGAAAGCGCCAATAAGGCACCTCAGAAACCCCAAAAAAGCCCCTTTCCGATTGCTGATGATGAAGCTGTTCTGGTGTTTACTCAAAACGGGAAAACCAAATACTATAAAATTGAAGGCATAGCAAAAGAAAATTAATATCTTTCGCTCAAATAAAAACGGCGGTTGAGTACTCTAAAACGGTTTTTTCAGGATACAATTATTTATGGTTTTGCCACGGTTTTGCCACGGCTTATGAACTTTATCTTAGTGCCGCTGCATGTTTGGGCTTTAGATACCGGCAATTATTCTATAAACACTACTTTTTACGTTTGGGCAGCTTTTTTTAATGCGGTGCTTTCTTACGGGATGGAAACCGCATTTTTTCGTTTTTTCAGTCAGTCTAAAGAGAAAAATAAGGTTTTCTCTACCGCTTTTATTTCGCTTACGGCAACTACGATTATATTTTTTGTGCTGGTATTCAGTTTTCGCGATTATTTACACGAATTTTTAGACCTTCAGCCTTTTTATTTTAATATCCTGGTTGGTATTTTAGCTTTAGATGCCTTGGTGGTAGTACCTTTTGCTTATTTACGGGCGTCTAACCGCCCTATGAAATTTGCGGGGGTAAAACTGATCAATATTGGCATTGTTGTTCTGCTGAACTTCTATTTTCTGTGGTTTGTATCTAAATTCCCTGAAAATTCCCCGCAAATTATTTTGGATAATTATTCTGATTCAGCAAAAGTAGGCTATATCTTTCTTGCTAATCTCGTAGCCAGTGCAGTGACTTTCTTAATTTTATTGCCGTATTTTTTTAGGATGAAAGCAAATTTCAGTCTGCCTATTTTAAAAAAAATGTGGGCTTACGGCTGGCCGGTTATGGTAGCAAGCCTCGCCTTTGTTATTAATGAAAACCTTGACAAACTCTTACTAAAAGATATGCTTTCCGACGAGATTATGGGGGCGTATGCCGGTTGCTATAAACTGGCAGTGTTTATGACCATTTTTGTACAGGCTTTTAAACTTGGTGCCGAGCCTTTCTTTTTTAATCAGGCCCAACAAAAAAATGCCCGGCAAACCTATTCGATAATTCTTACATACTTTGTTATTGCGGGTAGTTTTATTTTGTTATTCCTGGTAGCTTTTCTTGACTTCTTTAAGGAATTAATCATCAGGAATGATGAATATTGGGTCACCATCGCCATTGTACCGGTGGTTTTGCTTGCCAACCTGTTTTTAGGGATATACCATAATCTTTCGGTTTGGTACAAGCTTACCGATAAAACCCGGGTAGGGATGTATATTTCTATTTTTGGAGCGATGATTACCATTTTGCTCAATGTTTTTCTAATTCCGGTTATCGGGTTTATGGCAGCAGCCTGGGCAACTTTAGCTGCGTATGCTAGCATGGCCATAATTTCTTATTTCCTCGGAAGAAAATACTATCCTGTACCTTATAACGTTAAAAAAATAGTCTTTTACCTGTTGCTTTCTACGGGCTTTTCAATAATTTCTTTCTGGTTTTTCAGGGAGAATTATATAGTAGGAACAAGTTTTATAGTTTTGTTCCTGCTTATTGCGTTTTTTAAAGAACAAAAGCAGTTAAAACAATTGTTAAGATGAAGCTCATAATCCATAAAACAAGTTCAGGACAAGTTGAGTATCTAGCAAAAGAATCATTATCAACCTATATAAACAAGGGCTAATCAATGGCTTTTTAAATTTTTGTACAGATGAAAGTGAGAATTATCAATAAATCGGCACATAAACTGCCACATTATGAAACTGAAGCCTCGGCAGGAATGGACTTACGGGCCAATATTCCTGAATCTATAGAACTAAAACCTTTGGAGCGGGCTATAGTTAAAACCGGACTGTTTATGGAACTTCCAGTGGGTTTTGAAGCCCAGGTTCGACCCCGAAGCGGTTTGGCCGCAAAAAAGGGAATCACCGTTTTAAATGCGCCCGGTACTATTGATGCCGATTACCGTGGTGAAATAGGGGTGATCTTGGTAAATCTTTCCAATGAAAATTATACCATAGAAAACGGCGAACGCGTAGCGCAAATGGTTATTGCCAAACACGAGCAAATCAACTGGGAAGAAGTGCAGACTTTAGAAGAAACCACGCGTGGTGCCGGCGGATTTGGAAGTACAGGAAATAAATAAAACTTGTTGTCATCCTGAGCTTACCCTTACCGAAGGATGCCTTACTAATTTTTAACCTTAGGGTTAATTGTGCGGAAAATTAATATGAATGATATTTCCCTCGGGAAATAAAACTAAAACCTATGAAAATTATAGTACCTATGGCAGGTCGTGGTTCGCGACTTCGCCCTCACAGCTTAACCGTTCCAAAACCTTTGATTCCTGTGGCGGGAAAACCTATTGTACACCGCCTGGTAGAAGATATTGCAAAAGTTTTGGACCAGCCTGTAGACGAAATTGCCTTTATACTTGGGGATCCTGCTTTTTTTGGAGAGGATGTGGTAGAGAGTTTAAAAAAACTGGCAAAAGGCCTAAATGCCAAAGCTTCTATTTATCGTCAGGATCAACCGTTGGGTACCGGTCACGCTATTATGAGTGCTAAGGAGTCTCTTTCCGGGCCGGCGGTAGTGGCGTATGCCGATACACTTATAAAAGCAGATTTTGAACTCGAGAAAGATGCCGATGCCGTAATATGGACCAAAAAAGTTAAAAACCCGGAAGCTTTTGGGGTAGTAAACCTTAATGAAAAGGATGAAATTATAGAACTGGTTGAAAAACCAAAAGAATTTGTGAGTGACCAGGCCGTTATCGGGATATATTATTTTAAAGATATTGCCGTGCTTAAAGAAAAACTGGAAGAGGTACTGGAAGAAAAACTGATGCACGGGGGCGAGTACCAAATTAACGATGGTATCAAGAAAATGATGGCCGAGAATAGAATCTTCAAAACCGGGACTGTTGATGAATGGATGGATTGCGGAAATAAAAATGTAACCGTAGAAACCAATGGCCGGATGTTAAATTTCCTACATCAGGATGGGGAAAAGCTTATTTCCGATTCAGTGAAAATTAAAGATTCAGAAATTACCGAGCCTTGTTTTATCGGTGAAAATGTAGAATTGATCAATGCCAAAATTGGCCCGAATGTTTCCATTGGAAATGGTACTAAAATTGAAAATGCTACTATTAAAAACAGTCTGATTCAGAATTTTTCAGAAATAAAGAATGCGAAACTCGATAACGCGATGATTGGTAACCATGCGAAATTCAACGGTGAATTTACACAGATAAGTATCGGCGATTATTCGGTATTGGAATAACAGCCTTAAGGGCTTCAGAAAAACAAAAAATTGAAAAAATCGGTTTACATAGTGTTGCTTTGCTTTTTTTCTCTGGGTTTATTTGCGCAGGAGGAGCAAAATTCTTTGCAGGGAATCAATGAAGACGACCTGGGGAATGTAACTGACGAATTTCAGGAGAACTTTTTTGAAGCCCTTAAACAAAAAGGCATTGAGAATTATGAAAAGGCAATTTCAGCTTTGGAAAAATGTCTGGAAACCGATTCGGAAAAAGCAGTGGTTTATTTTGAACTCGGTAAAAATTACAAAGCTCTGGAAGAATTTGACCGGGCGATAGAAAACTATGAAAAAGCACATGAGTTAGCGCCGGAAAAGGAAAGTGTCCTGATTGGAATCTACCATTTGTACCGTGATAAAAAGGATTATGAAAAAGCGATAGCCTCGGTAAAGAAATTACTTGAATCTGATAAGGCTTATAAAGAAGACCTCGCCAATTTATATATGCTGAATGAAGATTATGAACTGGCACTGGAAACCCTTGATGAACTTGACAAAGAAAGCGGTACTAGTAGTTATCGCACTGAGATGCGCAGACAAATTTATGCGCGAACAGGTAATACCGATGCGCAGATAGGCGATTTGGAAAAAGATATTCAGGCAGATCCTGAAAATGAACAGAATTACCTGAACCTTATATACATATACAGCAATCAGGGAGAAGATGAACTGGCT
This sequence comes from Salegentibacter sp., assembly GCA_017795085.1. GTDB lineage: Bacteria > Bacteroidota > Bacteroidia > Flavobacteriales > Flavobacteriaceae > Salegentibacter. Next base: position 3,978,223 of record CP051246.1, on the reverse strand, counting down.
TTTGAAACTGCACAGGAATTGTTGGCAACAAACCCGGGGAGCGATTTGGTTCATCTCGCACTTTATAAGTTTTACCTAAACCGTAACGAAGCAGAGTCGGCGGTAAATTCTATGAAAATTGTTTTTGAAAGTGAAGAAATAGATTATGACTCCAAGTTTAAAGTTCTTAACGATTTTCTGAATTTTGTAAATGAAAATGAAGGTTATGATGCCCAATTAAAAGAGGTGAGTGAAGGCTTGATTAAAACCGAAAACACTCCTGAACTTTACGAACAACTGGGTAAGTTTTACCTGAAAAATGAAAATAAAGAACAGGCTTTAAGATATTTTGAAAGCGGTTTGCAGCAGGATTCAGGAAATTTTGAATTGGTGAAAAACACGCTTTTACTTCAAATTAAAGTTAGGGAGAATGAGAAAGCCCTGGAATTAAGCCGGGAGGCCCAGGAAACTTTCCCTGCACAGCCTATTCTTTATTTATTGCAGGGTGTAGCGCTAAACGAGCTTAAAAAATATAATGACGCCAAAGAAATACTTACTTTTGGACTTGACTACCTTATAGACGATTTGCGAATGGAAATCGATTTTTATAATCAGTTATCCCGAGCTTGTCAGGAATTGGGGGAAAATGAAAAAGCGGCTGAATTTAGAGAAAAAGCCGGTGAATTAATTAAAAAACTAGAAGAATAGATGATGCGAAAGATTTTTGGATTAATACTTTTGGCTACTTTGATTGTTTCTTGTGGTAGCCGAAAGGGAACCGGTAAAATAGCAACTTCAAACCCTGAAGCAACCGGTATTATTGAAAAGCATTATGCCAATGCTGCCGATTTTAAAACGCTTGCAGGCCGATTGCGAACTTCTTATCAAACCGAAGATAAAAGCCAATCGGTGAATTTAAGTTTTAGGATGAAAAAGGATGAAGCCATTTGGTTGAGTGCTACAGTTATGGGCTTTCCGGTGGCCCGTGCCTATATAACCCCTCGCCGCGTAAGTTATTATGAAAAAGTAGGTAAAACCTATTTTGATGGCGATTTTAGCTTGTTAAGTAATCTTGTAGGAACTCCATTAGACTTTGAAAAACTTCAGAATTTGTTGATGGGGCAGGCTATTTACGATTTGCGGGCAGAGGAATTTGATTTTTTAGAAACCGCCCGTGGGTACCAATTTATACCGGTAGAAAATAAAGGCTTTAAAAAAATGTTTTTACTGGATCCCAAAAATCTAAAAGCCGAAGCACAACAGCTCGCCCAGGAAAATGAAAACCGAAGTGTTACAGTAACTTATTCAGGATATCAGGAAATATCAGGAAGATTTTTTCCGGAGGAAATCAAGATTATAGCGAATGAGGGTTCCGGAAGCACAAAAATTGATCTTAGCTACCGTTCTATTGAAGTAAATCCGGAGGTTAATTTTCCGTTTGAAATTCCCTCCGGTTACGAAGAAATTGATTTATAAATGAATATAAAGCAGGTTTTACAGACTTTTTTTATCGCCTTATTTTTGCTGATTTCAGTAAACAGCTCGGCACAGATTTCCCGCGAAGAGTTGGAACAACGCCGCCGTGAATTGCGCCAGGAAATAAGCAGGATTAATGAGTTGCGTAGCAGCAACCGCCAAAGGCAACAGTCGGTTTTAAGTCAGGTTGAAGATTTAGACCAGCAAATTAAAAGCACTGAAAACCTGATTCGGGTTACCAATCAACAGGCAAATTTACTTACCAAAGAAATCAATGAAAATACTTCACGAATAGCCACTTTAAAAGAAGAATTGGAAGTGCTAAAGAAAGATTATGCCGAAATGATTGAAAAATCGTATAAAAGCAAATCCAGTCAAAGCCGGATTATGTTTTTATTATCTTCAGAAAACTTTCTTCAGGCCTATAAAAGGCTTCAATATATGAAGCAATATACCAGTTATAGGCAACAACAGGGGGAACAGATTCAGAAAAAAACGGAGGAATTAGAGCAACTTAACACAGCCCTGGAAGAACAGAAAAAGGAAAAGGATAAACTGATTGTCGAAAATCGTCAAACCCGTGCTGAATTGGAGAAAAACCGCAAATCCCAGCAGGAATTAATACAGAATATCAGAAGCAAAGAAAGTCAGTTTGCTTCTCAAATTCGTCAGAAACAGCAGGAAATTGATAAAATAGACCAGCAAATCGATGAGATGATTAGGGCTTCTATTGCAAAAGATAATGAAGAAAGCGGTGGCACGTCCCGAAGCACGTTTAAACTCACCCCGGAGGCCCGTGCTCTTGCTGACGATTTTGTTAAGAATAAAGGGAAATTACCCTGGCCGGTTAAAAATGGTACGGTAACTATGCGATATGGAAAACAACCGCATCCTATTGTAAAAAGTACCACTATTAATAATAACGGGGTACGTATTGATACCGACGCCGGGGGGAAAGCGCGAGCGGTTTTTAACGGAACGGTGAGTGAAGTTCAGGCAGTAAAAGGCGCAAATAAGGCGGTTATGGTTCGCCACGGTGATTATATTACCATTTATAATAATTTGGCTAAAGTAAATGTAAAGCGTGGCCAAAAGGTAACTACAGGCCAGGAATTGGGGGAGGTAGCCACCAGCCGAAGCAACGGAAAAACCACCCTGCATTTTTTAGTGTATAAAAACACGCAAAAGATGAATCCCGCCGACTGGATTCTGAAAATGTAATGTCTTAACGCAACCTTTTTGGGTTTTTTGCATCTTATTATAGTAAGCCTGTTACTATGAAAAAGTTTCTTTTTTTCCTGTTTATTCCCATTTTAATAGCTTGTTCAGAGCATAATATTGGGGTTGTTGGTGATAAAAGGTTACAAATTGAAGGGAAAGTTGTGGATAATCAGGAAAATCCTATTGATGGATTAGGTATAAAAGCTTCAGGAGCTGAATATTATTATAGCATAAACGCGACTCCTCGAGAGCTTTTAGGAGAATTCATAACCGGAACTGATGGAGTATTTTCCTTTGTAAGCCTCGATACTCACAATAGTTATTATGCTATAAGTATTAACCATCCTGAAGATAAAAACTACCGGGAAGAATACCTGAGCTTGCATTTCGTTGATACGCTAAGAAACGAAACAAGAGGAATAGCTTTCAACTTTGATGAGGTTGTAATACCTGCCATACAAAATTTTCAATTAGAAATACACAATGTTTCATTAGAAGATACTTTGTTTTATCGGTATGAATATGAAAATACCGAACAATACAAGCCATTCTCTGAAAGTTCATTTCCTATAGGCTTTGAGTTAAGGAATAAGCTTAGTTCGGGAGGAAGAATTTTACCTGACGGCGATTCAGATACAGTGCAAATCCAAAGTTTAGAAAACAGTAAGCTTAGTTTTCAGTATAAATTATCTGAAACAGTTGAAAATGATACAATAAATATAGAAATAACCCCTGAAAATCCGGTATATGAGTTCACTAATTAGGGTTTTTCTTATGGTGGTTTTATTTTCTGCCTGTCTTCAGGCACAGGATAGTATTCCCGAGCCGCACCCAAATCAATATGTAGCAGAAGATCCTGAAACTGTATTTTTGGAGTTTGATTTTCACCGAATGTTAAGTTTTAACAACTCATCCTGGGGAAATTTCTCAACTCGTGGCTTTAGTTTAGATTTTAATTGGTTTGCTTTTCCGTTTTTAACTATCGGGGCACAATATGGTTATATGGGCGGTGGTTTAAAAGAATCTAAAATCACTAAAACCGGAAATATACGTAAAGTCCGAAATCATTTTTTTGGTTTTCATGCTGGTTATTATCACGTATTTAATCGGGAATGGAATTATCATGGACAAATAGGGTTTGGAGAAATTAGCAATACTAACCATAGTCCCGACTCCCGATTTACCGAAAATGGCAGTAATCTTTTTATTAGAAATACATTGGCTTATCGCCTGGATCGTACAGCAGCATTTTTTGTTAAAGCAACAATACGCTGGGATAGGTTAAAAATTAATAGCCCGGTGGCACTTAAAGATTATTTCAACAAACACAGTTTACTCCTGTTTGGCTTTGGTGTACGAATTAATTTCCAGAATCCGGGAGGTTAATCCTCAAACAGCGCCTTAAGCTCTGTGGCGTCTTTTGGCGGCATTTTTCCGGCGAGGACAAGGCTAAGTTGCTTTCGGCGTAAAGCAGCCGCATAACGCTCTTTTTCAATTTTAGTCTCGGGTTCTATAGGTGGCACTTTTACCGGTGCGCCGGTTTCATTAACGGCCACAAAAGTATATATCGCTTCATTGGCTTTGGATCGTTCTCCACTTTCACGATCTTCAACCCAAACATCGATAAAAATTTCCATAGAAGATTTAAAAGCACGGGAAACAGCGGCTTCTACAGTTACCACACTTCCAAGCGGAATAGCTTTATTAAAAGCCACATGGTTTACTGAGGCCGTTACCACAATTCGCCGGCTATGGCGACGGGCAGCAATACTCGCGGCACGATCCATACGGGCGAGTAATTCTCCACCAAAAAGGTTGTTTAAAGGATTGGTTTCACTGGGAAGAACCAAATCGGTTAAGGTGGTACGGGAATCTTTTGGGTATTTTGCTTGCATGCTGCCAATTTTTGGCAAAGATAAGATAGTTTTGTAGAAAATTTATCTTTACAGCAAATGTTCCCTTTCCTTAGGGGAAGGGCCGGGGATGGGCTTTTAAAGTTCCTGTATTAGTATCCAGGCCCCTTCGTTGGTTTGTTTTACTTCCCGTAACATTTTTAAAGCTTCGGTGCGGGTTTCTAAACTACTGTATACTACCTGGTGTAAACCAAATTTGTTGGCACCAAGTAAGCGGGCTTTATAGCCTTCTTCCTTTAATTCTTGCACCTTCTTTTGAGCATTTTCTTCCACCCGGAACGCCCCGGCAACAATATGAAAATTACCCGATTGTTTTTCAACCTTAAAGGTAACGGCAGGCAGTGGATTATCAATTACAAAAGTGGCCTGTTGAATTTGTTGCTGAAGTTGGTTTTGTGCTTCCTGCTGTTCAGCAATATTATGTTCGCTTACCTGATTGCTGTATATGTTAAGTCCGGTAAACCCACCAATACCCAAAGCAATAATCCCAACAGCTGCATATTTAAGAAAAGCAGGAGTTCTTCTTTTGCGACGTTCGGGTGTAAAGCTGATAGGCGCTTTTTCTTCCAGTTTTTCAACTTCTTCACGGTAAACTTCCCGATTGATTTTTGTGGTTTTAAAGCTGTCCAGGCCAAAAGAATCGGTTAGGAAATTAATACTCTCTACCGGTTCAAACTGTAGGCTTCTTTCTTCATTATAAGAAAAACTACCGATATTTTCCAGGCTCGCGGCCCCATCGGTTTTTAATGAATTTTCCAGGTTATCTACAAACTCAGCCAATGTATGTACCGCTTCTGGATAAGAAAGCTTTTCGGCTTCACTAAGGTAATTGGCCAACAGCCCGTCGCTTTTGATAAGTCGGCTGTTAAAGGAAACTACCTTCTTGGGCGGATAAAATGCCTTTGAAACTTCATCGATATATGCCGGTTGTTTTTGGGAAAGAAAAGCCCCAAAACCGGGCAAAATTACGCATTCGTAGCGGTAAAGTAAGTCCTGTATGTGATTGGCTATATTCATTAGTGCAAAAATAACGGGTTTTTAGAAGCTTGCTAAAGTTAGCTAAAGAAAATTTATTAACAAATGTTTTTTCTGTAATTTTAGGGAAAATCTTCTGATGACCGAGACAGACCTACTATATGTTTTAGCTTTGCAACACATTCCAAATATGGGAGATAGCACTGCCAAGAAACTAATTAGACATTTGGGCACTGCTGAGGCAATTCTAAAAGAGAAACCTTCAAATCTTTTGAAAATTGACGGAATCGGAAAGAAAAAGATAAGTGAATATAAAGCCGAAAAACATTTAAAAGCCGCTGAAGCAGAACTTAATTATATTCAGCAAAATAAAGTGAACACCCATTATTTTCAAGATGAAAATTATCCCGAAAAATTAAAACACTGTTTTGACGGCCCGGTTTTATTGTTCTCAAGAGGGAATATCGATTTGAAGAATCAATGGATTATTTCGGTGGTGGGAACACGAAAAATCACCACACAGGGAATTGCCTTTTGTGAGAAATTTATTGAAGAATTGAGCGTATTAAATCCGGTTATTATTTCGGGGTTTGCCTATGGTGTTGATATTACCGCCCAAAAAGCTGCGATTAAGCACAACTTACAAACCATAGGTTGTCTAGCTCACGGACTTAACCAAATCTACCCGAAAGTACATCAAAAATATGTGAAAAACGTGGAAGAAAACGGCGGCTTTTTGATTTTTGGAGTACCGATAAGTTTGACCGTACAAATTTTCTAAAAAGAAACCGGATAATTGCAGGCTTAAGCGAAGCAACGGTAGTGATTGAAAGCGCTGAAAAAGGAGGTTCACTGGTTACCGCAGATATTGCCAACTCTTATAACCGGGAAGTTTTTGCTGTGCCCGGACGGCCTATTGATACCTATAGCAAAGGCTGCAATAACCTTATAAAATCCCAAAATGCCTATTTGCTAAATTCAGCAGCCGATTTAATCTATATGCTAAATTGGGATTTGGGAAATAAGGCTGCAAAACCGGTGCAAAAGCAGCTTTTTATCAACCTGGAAGGAGATGAACAAACCTTATACAATTTTCTGCAAAAACGAGGAAAAGCTCAGTTAGATACCATTGCTTTAAATTGTGGTTTTCCCACTTTTAAAACTGCCGGTATTTTGCTGAATTTAGAATTAAAAGGGGCTGTGCGCCCCCTGCCGGGCAAACTTTTTGAAGTGATTTAATAGCCTACTTTTTTTCGAACCCTTTGTAATACCTCATTAGCAACAGCCGAAGCTTTTTTGGCACCAACAGCTAAAGCTTGGTCAATAGCGTCAGGATTATTGATATAATACTCATATTTTTCTCTGGGTTCGGCAAATTTCTCTTTAATAACTTCAAAAAGAACTTGTTTTGCATGGCCATAGCCAAAGCCGCCGGCTTCATAATTTTTTCGCATTTCTGCGGTTTGTGCTTTCGAAGCTACCAGTTTGTATATGGCAAAAACATTACAGGTATCGGGGTTTTTGGGTTCTTCCAGCGGGGTGCTGTCGGTTTCAATCCCCATTATTTGCTTGCGCAGTTTTTTATCGGTTTGGAAAATATTGATGGTGTTGTTTTGAGATTTACTCATTTTTCCGCCATTGGTGCCGGGTACGTACATCGTATTTTCCTGAACTTTAGCTTCCGGGATTACAAAGACTTCCCCCATTTTATTATGAAAACGGGAAGCTACATCACGGGTAATTTCAAGGTGTTGTAGCTGGTCTTTTCCCACGGGAACAATTTCAGCATCATAAAGTAAAATATCAGCTGCCATTAACATTGGGTAGGAGAAAAGCCCGGCATTAATATCTTCCAGCCTGTCTGATTTATCTTTAAAGGAATGTGCGAGAGTAAGTCGCTGGTATGGAAAAAAACAGCTGAGATACCACGAAAGTTCAGCGGTTTGTGGAATATCACTTTGCCGGTAAAACACGGTTTTTTCAATATCTATCCCGCAGGCAAGCCAGGTAGCGGCCACCGAATAGGTATTGTTCCGAAGGGTTTCAGCATCCTTAATTTGTGTAAGCGAATGCATATCGGCAATAAAAATAAAAGATTCATTATTGGGGCTATTAGCCATTTCTATAGCAGGTAAAATCGCACCTAACAGGTTTCCAAGATGTGGGGTTCCGGTACTTTGTACCCCGGTAAGAATTCTGGACATCGTCTTTTTCAATTTTTCACAAAGGTACATTTTTGTAGCATACACTAGTGTCAATTTAGTAATTTTGAAGCTTATGGGCTTTTTAAAAAAAATGGCAATTTTAATTTGGCGTCTTTGGTTCTATATCCTGATGGTGGTGCCAATAATAATAATGTTGCCTTTTTTGATTTTGTTTACTTCTGCGGAAAGGTTTTACCCGCAATTTTTTGTGTGTTCCCGAATTTGGGCGAAAATTATTCTCTATGGAATGGGTTTATATCCCGTTCTCTTGAATTCTCCTGAAATTGAAAAAGGAAAAAGTTATATGCTGGTGGCCAATCACACCTCTATGATTGATATTATGCTGATGCTTGCCGTGGTAAAACATCCTTTTATTTTTGTTGGAAAAAAGGAATTGACAAAAATTCCGATTTTTGGCTTCTTCTATAAACGTACCTGTATTTTGGTAGATCGAAGTTGTAACCGAAGCCGGCAAAGGGTTTTTAAAGAAGCGCAGCGAAGGTTGGAACAGGGCAATAGCATTTGTATTTTCCCTGAAGGTGGTGTTCCCGACGATTATTCATTGGTGCTTGACCGATTTAAAGACGGGGCATTCCGCCTGGCAATTACCCACCAAATTCCAATAATGCCATTTACTTTTTACGATAGTAAAAAGCGTTTTTCGTATCGGTTTTTTACTGGTGGTCCGGGAAGATTGCGGGTTAAGGTCCATTCGCTTATTTATACGCAGGGAAGAACCGGAGAAGATAGAAAAACCTTAAGGGAAGAGGTACACCGATTAATTTTAAATGACTTGGAAAACGATCAAAAAATGAAAGAATAAACATCCAGACCAGGTATGTTTCAACTAAAATTTTGATAATCAAAATATACTGGAACCCCGAATTAAATTTGGGATAAAGCCTGAAACAAGTTTAGCTATTTTCAGATAGCCTCTGGTCAAAAATTAAAATCTATAACTAATTCCGGAATATACCCCGAAAAAGAAAGGCTGTACATCACCTGCATTATCAAAAGTATTGATTTGATATTTAAAAATAGGCTCCAGGTTAATACCAAAATTATCACCCAGGTTATAATCCAGCCCAAGTCCAATATTAGTACTAAAACTCGTTTTGTTAAGGTTGTTCGCCTCGCCTAAAACCGTACTTTGGTTGTTGGCGTTAAGGGTAATGGCATTTTCATCTAAAAACAGGCTACTGCCTCCCCCAATAATATTTAGGCCTATTTTTTTATCAATAAGCTTATATTCTATTTCTAAAGGAACTTCTATATAACCAAATTGCTGGTTTAATTCCCCGGTCATAGTACGAGAGGCAATTATTTCAGGAGAAAAATCATTATTGGAAGGGAAGTTAGGAGAGCTATAAGAATCACTGGAATGTGTGCTCATAACTTGTAAATTAGAGCTTTCCCGGTTGTAATTAATAGTAGATATAGCTTGTGTATTTACACTTGTGTTAAAACCTACCTCCTGAATATCATAATTCATAGAAACTTTTCCTATCCCTGAGCGGATTTTAACCTTCTCAGAAATTGCATAAGCGATATTCATCCCGTACGCCATAGAAAGGTTTGACGAAGAAGGGTTTTGTGCAAATTGTGGGTCTATAGCGCTACCGTTGCCCATATTGTTGTAGACAATAGGTGCTGCAAAGGTTTTAAGGCTTAACCTGTTTTTTCTTGTAGTTGAAAATTCCTTTTCGTCGGTAGGGGAATTATCTTCCTTATCTTCTTCCAATAAAGCAAGCCCGGTTGTGTCTTCTTCATCTTCATTTTCTGCTGAAGTTTTGTCTTCCGGTTTATTTTCAGCAATTCCTTCTTCGATCTTTTTAGTTATATTTTTTAGACTGTCTTTAGCTTCTTTGTTTTCTTTTTGCTCATTCTGGGCAATGGCGCTATGCTCTTGTTTTGAGGTATTTTCTTTTTCTACGGTATTATTTTCAGCATCCTGCTCGGTTTTCCTGCCGTGGTTTTCTGCAATCCTGCTGTGCTTCTCTGAATTGTTTTCCCGGTTTCCGTCTATAATATGCTGAAGTTGTGAGCCGCTTTGTTTTAAAAGTTCGTTTTTTTCTCCCGGAAATTCAAATTGTGGTTTTTGGTCTTCATCTATTTCAAAAACAACCTGCGTTCCCGAAGGTTTAAAATTGGTGCTTGCCCACCAGCTTCCGGCCAGTACAAGGGCTAAAACAGCTGCAGCTCCGGCTAATTTATACCACAGCGGAATAATTTTTTGCTCTTCCTTTAATTCTTTGGAAATATTTTTCCAAAGATGGGAAGGAGGGGAAGCTTCGAAGTCTTTAAACTTCTCCTGGTAAAGCCGGTCTATGTTCTTTTTCTCCTTCATAATGATTGCACCGACGTGTTTTTTTGTTGTGCTTCAATTTTTTCTTTTAAAATATTGCGGGCCCGTGCCAAATTAGATTTTGAGGTTCCGACTGATATTTTAAGTAATTCTGCAATTTCCTGGTGGGAGTAGCCGTCTAAAGCATACAGGTTAAAAACCACCCGATAGCGCTCTGGTAGTTCCTGAATGGTTTTCAATAAAAAATCCATTTGAGGGCCTTGCTCCTGAATTTCAATTTCAGGATCTTCCACCTGATTTTCATTTATTATTTCAAAAAATTTCTCTTTTCGGTATTTCTGAAGCGCGGTATTAATTACCACGCGTTTCATCCATCCTTCAAAAGAGCCTTTATCTTTGTATTGTTTGATTTTTTTAAAGATAGTTAGGAAGCCATCCTGGAGGTTGTCTTGTGCCTCCTGGTAGCTGCTGGAATATTTAAGGCACAGGCCAAATAATTTACCGGAGTACAAACGGTAAAGTTCTTCCTGTGCCTTGATATCCTGTTTTTTACATTGATGTATGAGTTTTTCTAAACCCACTAAGGTTAAAGGTGTTATTCGTTAGAATCATCATTGTTTTCTTCATCACCATTTTCTTCTTCATCACCGTTATCATCAGGTGCTCCAACCGGAACATCAACGGTTAGATATTCAGGATTGCCATCACTATCGTAACCGGTAATAAAGTTAAAACGATAGGTGGTATAATCATTTTCAGATTTAATTTCAAAATCATCAATGAGTTCAGCTGTCTTTTCTAAATCATCATCTTCTTCGGTACACTCGGTAAGGTTAGGATCATACGAAGTCTGCACTTGGATGTAATATTCGAAAATAGTTTCATCATCTTCGTTTTCTTCATTTCCCGTTTGGAATCCGTAGAAAGAATGGCAGGCTGAAGGTAATAAATAATCAACATTGATTTCGTATTCTTCTCCTTCTTCAAAGTATTCTGGTAAATCGTGCCCGGTGATTTCTGCTACTTCATAATTAATATTCGGGCCGTCATCATTCATACAACTGGTCAAGCTTAATACTCCTACTGCAATTAATGCAAAAGCAAATAACTTTTTCATCTCTTTTTCTTTGTTTTTGTTTATAAAAAATTTGTTATCTAATTTATAGATGCATAAAGTATAAAAAGGTTGCGTCTAAAAATAAAAAAAATCCCTAAAAAAGGGATTTTTAAAAATTATAGTTGTTATGTAATGCCTATTCTTTTGCTACTTCAATAGCTTCTTTAATTTTTTCTTCCAATTCTTCCATTAAATCGGGATTGTCTTTCAAGAGGGTTTTAACGGCATCGCGTCCCTGGCCCAGCTTGGTGTCTTGATAGCTAAACCACGAACCGCTTTTCTTTATGATTTCATAGTCTACACCAATATCAATAATCTCCCCGATTTTTGAAATTCCCAGACCGTACATAATATCAAATTCAGCGGTTTTAAAAGGCGGGGCAACTTTGTTTTTTACAATTTTTACGCGGGTTTTATTTCCTAATACGTTACTATTGCTGTCTTTAATTTGTGTAGAACGCCTGATATCTACCCGTACCGAGGCATAAAATTTTAATGCATTTCCTCCGGTTGTGGTTTCAGGGTTTCCGAACATCACACCGATTTTCTCCCGCAACTGGTTAATAAATATCACGGTACAGTTGGTCTTGCTAATAGAGGAGGTTAATTTTCTTAAGGCCTGAGACATTAATCGTGCGTGAAGACCCATTTTAGAATCGCCCATTTCACCTTCAATTTCGCTTTTTGGCGTAAGCGCAGCTACGGAGTCTACTACAATAATATCAATTGCTCCCGAACGGATTAGGTTATCGGCAATTTCTAAAGCCTGTTCACCATTATCGGGTTGTGAAATAATTAGGTTTTCAATGTCTATCCCGAGTTTTTCAGCATAAAACCGGTCAAAAGCGTGTTCGGCATCAATAAATGCGGCAATGCCCCCTTTTTTTTGAGCCTCAGCAATGGCGTGCAGCGTAAGGGTGGTTTTTCCTGAAGATTCAGGGCCGTAAATTTCAACAACCCTTCCGCGGGGATAACCGCCTACACCCATGGCCAAATCCATTCCTAAAGAGCCGGTAGAAATAGCATCTACATCGGCCACAGCCTGGTCACTCATCTTCATTACCGTACCCTTTCCATAGGTCTTATCCATTTTGTCAAGGGTAAGCTTTAGGGCCTTTAGTTTCGCTTCTTTTTCTTTATCGTTGCTCATGGTTTAATTATTTTCTAAGAGTTGCTAAATTAGTATAAGTTTTGGTGTAGTACAATTTATTGTCGAAAGCATTTTTTATTCTAAACGATATTGCTAAAAAAAATCACAAGGAAAGGATAGTGGTGTTTATACTTGAGACTAAAAAACACAGGTATTCGCTTTTTTAAATAATGTTTGATTTTTTAAAAGGCCCGGTTCAAATTAGTTTTACAATAAATACTTACGAGTGCTTAGGCGGAATTTTTTTGAGCTATATAAAAACGTATCTTTGCAAAAATTTTCTTTAACCTTACAAATTAGTATAGCATGCAACTGTACAATAAACTAAGCGCTAAAGAAAGGGAAGCCTTGTTAGAAGAGGCCGGAGAAGACCGCCTTACGCTCTCTTTCTATGCCTACGCCAAAATCGGAAATCCCGATTTATTCAGGGATCATTTGTTTATCGCCTGGGATCAAATGGAAGTTTTAGGTAGGATTTATGTGGCCCATGAAGGCATTAACGCGCAACTTTCAGTACCTGCAGAACGCTTTAATGAATTTAAAGCTTTTATTGACGGGATTTATTTTCTGGAAGGTGTTCGCCTGAATATTGCCATTGAACACAACTTAAAATCGTTTCTGAAACTTAAAGTGAAAGTCCGTGATAAAATTGTGGCCGATGGTTTAAACGATGAAACCTTTGATGTTCGCAATAAAGGCGTACACGTTGATGCTAAAAAATTCAACGATCTGTTGAATGATCCCAATACCGTTTTGGTAGATATGCGAAATCATTATGAAAGTGAAATCGGTCATTTTCAGGGGGCAATAACGCCTGATGTGGATACATTCAGGGATTCTTTGCCAATAATTGAAGAAGATTTGGCAGCACATAAAGAAGACAAGAACCTGGTAATGTATTGTACCGGTGGGATTCGATGTGAAAAGGCCAGCGCGTATTACAAGCACCGCGGGTTTAAAAATGTGTACCAGTTGGAAGGTGGTATTATTGAATATGCCCGGCAGGTAGAACAACAAAAGCTCGAAAATAAGTTTATCGGGAAGAATTTTGTTTTTGACCATCGCCGTGCCGAACGGATTTCAGATGAAGTAATTGCAAAATGCCACCAATGCGGAAAACCCTGTGATACCCATGTAAATTGTGCCAATGAAGCTTGCCATTTGCTGTTTATTCAATGTGAGGAATGTGCGGCAAAAATGGATAATTGCTGTTCAACAAAATGTAAAGAAATTGCTGCCCTGCCTTATGAGGAACAAAAAGCCCTGCGAAAAGGAAAACATAACAGCAATAAGATTTTTAAAAAAGGACGTTCTGAAGTTTTAAAATATAAAAGCTAGGCAGACGTTCTTATTATGTGCCAATTAATATTGGTATATTTACCTTTTAGACTGAAATATGAACCCAAAAAGCCTGTCTAAGCCTCAAATTATTGCTACTGAAAAAATGTTAATTCAAAAATAATTTGCGGAAGTTTTTCTGAATAAATTAGGAAAAACCAAGTTAGGCAAGCTTTCAGAATATATAAATATATGGCTTGTAGCGGTTGCTCAACCAAAGATGGTCAGCCAAAAGGATGTAAGAACAATGGCACCTGCGGAACTGATAGTTGTAATAAACTTTCAGTTTTCGACTGGCTTTCAAATATGTCGCTCCCCCAGGGCGTAGCACCTTTCAACTTTGTTGAGGTGCGCTTTAAAAACGGGCGTAAACATTTTTATAAAAATACCGAGAATTTAAGCTTAAGCATGGGCGATGTGGTAGCTGCTGAAGCTTCTCCTGGTCACGATATAGGCATGGTAAGCCTTGCCGGGGAACTGGTAAGGGTACAGATGAAAAAGAAAAAAGTAGATCCTGAAAGTGATGAAATCCTAAAAATTTATCGAAAAGCTACCGAGAAAGATATAGAAGTGTGGGAAACTGCCCGCAATCGCGAAAACGCAGTTAAAAAGCGTGCCCGAGAAATTGCTATCCGACTAAATTTAAGTATGAAGATTAGCGATGTGGAGTTTCAGGGTGATGCTTCAAAAGCTACTTTTTACTATACAGCTGATGATCGGGTGGATTTTCGGCAACTTATTAAAGAATTTGCACGGGAATTCAATACCCGTATTGAAATGCGACAAATTGGCCTGCGCCAGGAGGCCTCACGTTTAGGCGGAATTGGTTCTTGCGGGAGGGAATTATGCTGCTCAACATGGTTAACCGATTTTAGGTCGGTGAGTACCTCGGCAGCTAGATATCAACAACTTTCACTAAATCCACAAAAACTGGCCGGCCAGTGTGGAAAGTTAAAATGTTGCCTCAATTACGAGTTGGATACGTATCTGGAAGCTCTAAAATCTTTTCCAAAAACCGATATTAAACTATACACCAAAAAAGGAACAGCAGTTTGTCAAAAGATTGACATTTTTAAAGGCTTGCTTTGGTATGCCTATGAAGGTGAGTGGATGAACTGGCACAAGATTACCGCTGAGCAGGCAAATAAAATTATAAATTCCAATAAGAAGAAAGAAGATGTGGCCAGTCTGGAAGAATTTGAAAGCGAATTGCAACAGGTAGAAGAAAAACCCGATTTTAATAATGTGGTAGGCCAGGATAGCTTAACGCGTTTTGACAAACCCAAGGGCGGAAGAAAACGTTCAAAAGGTAAAAACCGAAAAAAACACCGAAGAGGGAAACCATCTAAAAATGCGTAGTACTGTTTTTGTTTTTTTTGCGTTTGTATTTGTAGTTGTCGGTTGTGACAAAAACAGGGTTTTTGATGAATATGAACCTATAAAAAATGCAAAATGGCATAAAGATTCGGTGGTCAATTTTGAGTTGGACGGAATAGATTCGCTTAAAACTTATAATTTGTTTATCAACCTTAGGAATAACAATGATTTTAAATACAATAACCTGTTTTTAATTACTGAAATCCAGTTTCCGCAGGGAAAAGTGATTACCGATACCTTGGAATATGAAATGGCAGCACCTGGTGGCGAATGGCTTGGCAAGGGTTTTGGTGATGTAAAAGAAAGCAAACTTTGGTATAAAGAAAATGTGAGTTTTAATGAACCGGGAAAGTATAAAGTCAATATCAAACAAGCTATGCGAAAGAATGGAGAAGTAGAAGGCCTTGAAGAGCTTGAGGGAATTACCCACGTGGGTTTCAGAATAGAAAATAAAACAGATCAACAATAAAATACAATGTCCCGAAATCAAAAAAAGAAAACAAAACCTACAAGAAATAATACCAAGTATATTGTAGGTTTTTGGGCGCTTTTTGTCCTTGGCCTGGTAGCCGTAGCTTTTATTTTCCTGTTAGCCGGATGGGGTGCCTTTGGGAAAATGCCTTCCTTTGAACAACTTGAAAATCCAGAAACCAACCTGGCAACTGAAATTTTCACGGCCGATGGGGAAACCCTGGGGAAATATTATAGTGAAAATCGTACCCCTATAAAATACGAAGATCTGCCTGATCATTTGGTAGAGGCTCTGGTGGCCACCGAAGATGAACGTTTTTATAAACATGCAGGAATTGATGCCAAAGGGACCATTAGAGCTGCGGTATTTTTAGGACAACGCGGGGGAGCAAGTACTATTACCCAACAATTGGCCAAGCTTTTATTTACCGAAGATGTGGCCCGGGGATTTGTACCAAGGGTTTTTCAGAAATTTAAAGAATGGGTGATTGCTACCCGTTTAGAGCGCCAGTATACCAAACAGGAAATCATTACCATGTATTTTAATAAATACGATTTTGTGTATCAGGCAGTGGGTGTGCGTTCAGCTTCTCGTATTTATTTTGGGAAAGAAACCAAGGACCTTAAAATTGAAGAATCGGCGGTTTTGGTTGGCATGCTCAAAAATGCATCTTTATATAATCCCATTCGACGACCTGATATGGTTAAATCAAGAAGAAATCAGGTTTTTGAGCAAATGTATAAAAATGGGTATGTTTCTGAACAGAAAAAAGATTCATTACAGGAGCTTCCAATGAAACTCGATTTTACCCCTGAAAGCCACGATGAAGGCATGGCTACTTATTTCAGGGTATATCTCCAGGCTTTAATGAAGCAATGGATTAAAGACAACCCAAAACCCGATGGTACTAATTACAGTCTTTATCGCGACGGATTAAAAATCTACACCAGTATCGATTCTAAAATGCAGGAATATGCTGAAAAATCGGTAGTGGCCCATATTTCAAATCTTCAAAAGGAATTTGATCGCCAGAATGAAAATAATGCTACGGCTCCTTTTCGGGATATAGAACAACAAGAAGTAAATCAAATAATCCGTTCTGCTATGAAACGTTCTGCACGTTGGAAAGGAATGGAAAAAAACGGTAAATCTGAAAAGGAAATTTTGGCCTCTTTTGATAAAGAAACCGAGATGCGTATTTTTACCTGGGATGGACTAAAGGATACCATCATGACCCCTAAAGATTCTATTTTCCACTATAAAGGCTATTTGCGGGCCGGTTTACTTTCCATGGCGCCGCAAACCGGTGAAATAAAAGCCTGGGTAGGGGGCGCCAATTTTAAACATTTTAAATACGACCACGTAAAACAAGGCAAACGTCAGGTTGGTTCTACCTTTAAACCTTTTGTTTATGCTACGGCAATAGACCAGCTAAGATTATCGCCCTGTGATATAATGCCGCGAAACCGTTTTACCATTGAAGAAGGGAAATACGGGAATAGTAAAGACTGGTCGCCCCGAAATAGCGATAATAAGTATGAAGGCATGCTAAGCCTTAAAGAAGCTTTGGCAAAATCGGTTAACAGTATTACTGCCCGATTAATTGATAAAACCGGTCCTGGGCCTGTAATTGATTTATTGGCCAAATTAGGAGTGGATACCGAAGGCTTTTCAGAAGGCCCTGCGATAGCCCTGGGAACTGAGGATATGAGTCTATATGAAATGGTTTCGGCCTACAGTACTTTTGCCAATGAAGGGGTCTATGTAAAACCCGTAATTGTGACCCGTATTGAAGATAAAAACGGAACGGTATTATTTCAGAATATTCCCGAAACCCGGGATGTTTTAAGTAGGGAAGCTGCTTATGTTACGGTAAATCTTTTGGAAGGGGTAACACAAAACGGCTCGGGCGTGCGTTTACGCGGTACTTATGCTAAAAATTTACCGCATTACAAACGGGCGGTTACCGGTTATCCTTACGATTTTAAAAATCCTATTGCCGGAAAAACAGGAACTACCCAAAACCAGAGTGACGGTTGGTTTATGGGAATGGTGCCCAACTTGGTAACCGGTGTATGGGTGGGTGCCGAAGATCGCTCAGTGCATTTTCCCGGCATAACTTACGGCCAGGGGGCTACTATGGCTTTGCCCATTTGGGGAATGTATATGAAAGATCTTTATGCTGATGAGGATTTAGAAATTTCTCAAGAGGATTTTCACAGGCCTGAAAACCTTTCTATTGATGTAAATTGTAATGACAATGATGAAGCTACTGAAAATGAAGACGATGATTTTTCAGATGAGATCGATTTTTAAATTGATAACAATTAGCTTCATTTTTTCCTAAAAATTCAATATATAGATATATTAGCATTGTAACACTGCGTTTGTTTTTGTATTTTTCGGTAAAATTTAACCGATGATTACAAAAAACCTTGCAAATGTTTCAGAGGCCCTAAAGGGGGTCGAAGACGGCATGGTATTTATGCTGGGAGGTTTTGGCCTTTCCGGAATTCCTGAGAATGCCATTTCAGAATTGGTAAAACGCAATGTGAAAAACCTTACCTGTATTTCCAATAATGCCGGCGTAGACGATTTTGGCCTGGGTCAGTTACTTCATAAAAAACAGATCAAAAAAATGGTTTCCTCATATGTAGGCGAAAATGCCGAGTTTGAAAGGCAGATGCTAAGTGAGGAACTGGACGTAGAGCTTATTCCGCAGGGAACACTCGCAGCACGCTGCCAGGCTGCCCAGCAGGGTTTTCCTGCCATTTACACCCCCGCTGGATTCGGCACCGAGGTTTCCATAAATAAAGAAACCCGTGAATTTAACGGAAAAATGTATGTGCTGGAGGAAGCTTTTAAAGCCGATTTTGCCTTTGTAAAAGCCTGGAAAGGCGACAAAGCCGGAAATCTTATTTTTAAAGGAACAGCCAGAAATTTTAATCCGGTGATGTGCGGGGCGGCAAAAATTACCGTGGCCGAAGTAGAAGAGCTGGTTGAACCCGGAGAGCTTGATCCTAATTTTGTTCATATTCCCGGTATTTTCGTACAGCGAATTTTTGAAGGAAAGAACTATGAAAAGCGTATAGAACAACGAACCGTTAGACCAAAAAAGTAGAAGATGAGTTTAGGAAAAGAAGGAATAGCACAGCGTATCGCTAAAGAGGTTAAAGACGGGTATTACGTGAACCTCGGGATTGGTATTCCCACTTTGGTGGCCAATTTTGTGCGCGATGATATAGAAGTTGAATTTCAGAGTGAAAACGGGATCTTGGGAATGGGACCCTTTCCTTTTGAAGGTGAAGAAGATCCTGATTTAATTAACGCAGGTAAACAAACCATCACAGCTTTGCCCGGAGCAAGTTTTTTTGATTCGGCCTTGAGTTTTGGGATGATTCGCGGTAAGCACGTAGACCTTACTATTTTGGGTGCTATGGAAGTAGCTGAGAACGGCGATATCGCCAACTGGAAAATTCCCGGAAAAATGGTAAAAGGCATGGGAGGCGCGATGGATTTAGTGGCTTCCGCAGAAAATATTATCGTTGCCATGATGCATACCAACAAAGCCGGTAAATCGAAATTGCTGAAAAAATGTACTTTGCCCTTAACCGGTGTAGGATGTGTGACCAAAATTGTGACCAACCTGGCAGTACTTGAGGTTACAGAAGAGGGTTTTAAACTCTTAGAACGTGCTCCGGGTGTAAGCGTTGAAGAAATTAAAGAAGCCACGGAAGGAAAATTGCTAGTTGAAGACGGCATTCCTGAAATGCAGCTATAAAACTATAAAAATGGCTGTTCAAAAATTTATATTTCCATCAAGTTGTCCTCTTTATGGACTGTTTAATGACCGCTTTAACCTTTAAACAGCCACTATTTTATGCATCAAGAAACGAGGTAGATGTCTCCTCTAAATTGATGAGAAAATCCATAGCCTCTTCTCGGGAAATAATTTTTCCCCGGGAATTGGCCTGGGAGAAATACTCATACCAATTGGCTTCCTCTAAGTTCTTTTCTAATTGTTTTGCAGCATCAATATCCGGCATTTGCCAAACAGTAAGGTAACGATAATCGCTACGATAGGGGGTATGTTCCTCGTTGCGAGTCCAGCCTAAATTATTAATGCCCTTGCTTTTCATGTCGCTAATCCTGCTTTCCATTTTTGACATTACATCACGGCGTTCTTCTTTAGAAAGATTAATCCATTTACGGGTTACATTCCACATTTCAACGTATAAATACATAATACAAGATTTTATGGTTAGCAAAACCTTCAGATATTTCTATATCCTGAAGTATCTTAAAGGTACAAATTATTAAACCACATAGCAGGGGCTTTTAACTGAAGTTTAGCGGAATATGATTGCCACTATGTTTTAAACCGTGGTGATTTCAGAAGGCTCAAGCAGTTTTTCTTGCCTTAATCTCAAGATGATTTGTGCAATGGCAATTACGTCTTTTTCACAATATTTTATAATTCGGGCAGGATTATTTTCCTCATAGTAAGCTTTACACACATCTTTGCCACTAATATCATCTTTAGGTGAGGGGATGCCTAAAATGTTTGTTAGCAGGCGTAAGGATGTAAAATGTTTATAATCACCAAATTTCCAAAGTTCAAGCGTATCAAGATGCGGAACTTCCCATGGTTTTTTGCCAAAAAGGTTTAATTTTTCCGGAAGCGAAATATTATGAATCAGCATTCTACGCGCTATAAACGGAAAATCGAATTCTTTCCCATTATGCGCGCAAAGCAGATGCTGGACCTGATTGAAATGATTGTTGAGTAAATCGGAAAATTTTTGAAGTAATGCTATCTCATCGCCGCCAAAAGAGGTTAACCTGAAATTTCTTTTGTCTCCTGAAAAACTGAAAAAACCTACCGAAATACAAACGATTTTACCAAACTCGGCCCAAATTCCCGCTCGTTCGTAAAATTCTTCAGGGGTATATTCTCCTTTCCGCTGATATTGGGTTTTCTCATCCCATAAACCTTGTTTTTCTTCAGAAATCTCATTAAAAGAAGCTACTTCAGGAACAGTTTCAATATCGAGAAAAAGGATGTTTTCAAGTTGTAAATTATGTAGCATTATTCAGCATTTTATAGGTTTCATCAATATAGCGATAAAAATCTTTAGCGTGTTTTTCGTCATTTTTTGCCCGATTGAATTTTCGGCCCAGCCGTACAATAATAAGGTCATCTTCAGGAATTACAATTACATACTGCCCTAAAACACCACGCATATAAAAAATCTTTTTGTTTTTATAACTACTTAGCCACCACCCATATCCGTATTGCGGACTCTCCTTAAAACGCGGTTGTACTGATTTTACCACAAATGCCGAATCGAGTAGCTTTTTTCCATTCCATTCTCCGTAATCTTTATATAATTTACCGAAACGTGCAAAATCCCTGGCGTTGGAAGAAATACAACAATAGGCTTTTTCCATTCCGCTCTCTTTACTATCTAACTGCCATAGTGCGTATTTCTCAGTACCCAAAGGCTTCCAGAAGTTTTTACTTAAATAATTGGAAAGATTTTGACCGGTAGCTTTTTCCAAAACCATAGCCAATAATTGCGTATTTCCACTGAGGTATTTAAATTCTTTACCGGGTTCTTCGGTTACATCTAAATTAAGCAATAACTTCCTAATATTATTATCGTAATAAGCCCGGGCAGTCATTCCGAAGGGATTATAATAATTTTCATTCCAGTTTAAACCAGAAGCCATACTGGATAAATCGCCTACGCTTAAAGATGAATCAAACTGCGGAAAGAAGTCGCTTACGGGTTGTTCCAGGTTTTTGATATATCCATCTTTAATGGCTTTTCCCAGCATTGCACTTACCATGCTTTTTGCCATAGAAAAGGAATTGGTAAGCGAATCGGCAGTGTAGTTGCGATAATATTTTTCAAACCAAATTTGATTATCCTTTATAACCAGAAAACCCGTGGTTTCCATTTTTTGATTAAAACTGGCCAGGCTTTGTGATTCTTCCTGATGAAAATCAGGGTGTTTTGGCCAGGCTTGCGGATTATTAGAGCCTTGAATTACCCGATTATCAAAATAGGGGTAATCGTCGATATAGGCGGTTGAATAACCTTTCAGATAGGTTACACTTAGGCCCTTTAGAATATACTCGTAATTAAAAATATAGAGGAAAGCAATAAAAACCAGCACAAGTATTAAGATGCTGCCCAGGATTTTACGAAATAATGTCATTGGGAAAATTTAGATTTCTCCTAAAATTAGGCATTTTTTAAAAAAGACTAATCTGTTTTATTGCTCCTTCGTGTTCCAACAACCATTTTTTTCGATGCAAGCCACCGGCATAACCGGTAAGTTCACCCTTGCTGCCAATTACACGGTGGCAGGGAACGACAATCCAAAGCGGATTTTTACCATTTGCCGCCGCTACTGCCCGAATGGCTTTTGCATCGCCGAGTTTTTTAGCCAGATCAAGGTAAGACATGGTTCTTCCGAAGGGAATATTTTGAAGTTCCCGCCAAACTTTTTGCTGAAATTCGGTGCCCTGCGGCTGAAGCTTTAAATTAAAGTCTTTTATTTCTCCTGAAAAATACGCCTGAAGTTGTTCTACAGCCGGTTTTAGAAAATCGGGAGGAGTTTTTGATATTTCTGCGGACTCACTTTCTTCTAATATTTTTATAGAGGAAATTCCTAATTCTGAACCGCTAATCTCGCTTATCCCTAACGGAGTTTTTAGGTGGGTTTTCAATAGGTTCGGTTTGTTGCTCTTCATTGTTTTTTTGTTGAATAAGTCCCAGGCGTTTTGCGCGACGTTCCCAGTTTTTACGAGCTAGAAGTTGCATATCTTCTATGCTGTCGCTCTCATCCATTATTTCAAGGCCTAACAGGGTTTCGATAATATCTTCCATGGTTACCAGGCCAACGGTGTTGCCATATTCATCTACCACCATGGTGATGTGTTCCCTTTTTTGGACAAAGGTTTCAAAAAGCTCGGGAATTGGGGTGTGAGACGGGGTCATAAATACATCTCTTCTTAAGTTTTTTAAAGGTTCGGGGCCTTTATCATCAATCATTTCTTCCAAGACATCGTCTTTCAGGATAAAGCCGGTAATATTGTTAGACTTATCTTTATAAACCGGAATTCTGGAAAACTTTAAATTTCTATGGCTTCTATGAAAATCTTCAATAGAAGTATCTTCACTTTCAATAATAGCTACTGAAAATGGGGTCATGACATCTTTAGCTTCAACCGATTTGAATATCAACAGATTTTTGATTACGGTAGTTTCACTTTCTTCAAAAACGCCTTCTTCTTCCGCAGCATCAGCAATAGCGGCAAATTCTTCCCGGCTCATCGTACTTACATGTGCCGATTTGCCAATAAGTTTGGTAGTAAGCATCATCAGCCATAAAATTCCGGTATATTTCAATGGGAAAATCATAAACCTTAAGGATTTGGCCGTGAAATTTCCTAAACTTTGCCAGTAAGTGGCACCAATGGTTTTAGGAATAATTTCAGAAAGGACAAGAATGGCAATTGTCATTACTGCAGAGACAATTCCAACAGCATTTCCGCCGTCACCAAAAGCTTTTTCAGCCTGTACACCCACCAGAATTGCTCCAACGGTATGGGCAATAGTATTTACAGTTAAAATAGCAATTAAGGGGCGGTCTATATCTTTTTTAAATTTGGCTAAGGTATTGGCATAACCCATTCCTTCCTTTTTTTTTATTTTTATGTAAGAAGGCGTAAAGCTTAATAAAGCTGCTTCTAAAATTGAACACATAAATGAAAAAAAAATGGATAAAAGGGCGTATAAAACGAGTAATCCCATAATTGGTTTAACGGTTGTTTCGTACAACTAATTTAGGGATATTTACCTGAAAAACATACAAAGATATTATAAAGAAGGGAGAACGGGTTTAGCGTTCCCCTTCTTTATAGGTTTGTTTTAAGCGATTTTTAGAAGGTTCTGCCATTTTTTGGCGAGCATTAATTGGCTTTCAGCATCGTTGTTTATAGTATCGTCTTCATCGTAAAAAATGATTTCTGAAATTTTACCGTTGCCGTTTTTTCCCAATAAAGTCAGGCTAATGTGGTTTAATTTTCCTTGCTTTCCGGGAATTTCCCTTGCATTAACTTCGCTCGATTTGAATTCCTGCAGATCTATCAGCTGGAATTGCATATTATTCTCAGGTTCTATCACCAGCAGTTTTTTCGATTTTTGATCCAGTCCCAATAAAAGTGAGGCTGAAAAATCGGTGATTGACGGTTGAATTTTTACCTGATTACTAATTTTCTGAAAAGCTGATTTTCTCTTTTTTTCTTTTCGGTTTTGTTGAATAATCAATAAGAAAATCGGGCCTACAAACACAAGTAGCAGGCCAAGCCCCATAAGGGTTGATGTGGTATCCATTTTTTTTAAAAATTTTGGTGAATAATTAAATTGGCGATAAAATGTATCGCCTAAAATTGCTTGGGTATTTCAAGGCTTCACCAAAAAAAGTGGAAAGGGAAAATATTATGTTTTAAAAGCAGTTTTTTATCCTGAAAAAAAAGATAAAAATTGCCTGAGGTTAAGGCTTTGAAATTTTTGAAACCAATAGTTCCAAAGCCAGCATAATAAAATGGAAAAGCATCATTTTCATTTTCGGTAAGCCAGCTGAGGTTTGAGGAGACTTCTTCAATAAAAACAGTCTTAACCGGGAAAGACTCTTTAAGGGTTTCTCTTTGTTGATAATTCTTCTCAGAAACCGGAAAAGCAATTATAGCCTGTGAAAACAGGCTAAACACCGCTATGCTCAACAATAACTTAAAAGAAAAATCTGTAGGAAAGGTTTTCATTTTAATTAAAAAATCTGAAAAAGACTATCAAAAAACGCGCCTAACCGAGAAGTTTTGCAGCTTCTTTTGCAAAATAGGTAGAAATAATACTGGCACCGGCCCTTTTAATGGCAGTTAACTGTTCTAAAATAACGGCATCCTGATCTAACCAACCTTTTTCAGAAGCAGCTTTAATCATTGCATATTCTCCTGAAACCTGATAAACTGCCACGGGCACATTTACCACATTTTTTACTTCACGTACAATGTCTAAATAGCACAACCCCGGTTTTATCATCACAATGTCTGCTCCTTCTTCTACATCTTGTATGGCTTCTTTTATGGCTTCAATACGGTTGGAAAAATCCATTTGGTATGTTTTCTTGTCTTTAGGAATTTTTACTCTAGTATCTTTTGGGGCAGAATCTAAGGCATCACGAAAAGGGCCATAAAATGCCGAAGCATATTTAGCACTATAGCTCATGATTCCCACATTATGAAAACCGTTTTCTTCCAGTCCGTTTCTTATGGCTAAAATCCTACCATCCATCATATCGCTTGGAGCCACAAAGTCTGCTCCGGCCCGGGCGTGGCTAATACTCATTTTGGTAAGTGCATCTACCGTTGGATCGTTTAAAATTTCTCCGTTTTCAATTATGCCATCATGTCCGTAAATGGAATATGGATCTAGTGCCACATCGGGCATTACCACCATTTCCGGTACGGCATCTTTAATGGCTTTAATGGCTTGCTGCATTAACCCGTCTTTGTTCCAGGCCTCTTTTCCGGTATTATCTTTTAAATGATCGCTGATTTTTACATATAGGTTCACGGCCTTTATGCCTAAACTCCATAATTCTTTAACTTCTTTTACCGTACCATCAATTGATTGCCGGTAAATTCCCGGCATAGAAGGAACTTCGGTTTTTACACCTTTTCCTTCAGTAATAAACATAGGAAACATAAAATCCTGCGGACTTATATTTGTTTCTCTTACCAGGCTACGAATAGCTTCGTTGGTGCGTAATCTTCGGTTTCTATTTAGTGGGTACATATTTTTAGTTTTAAGTATTAAGCGCTAAGCTTAAAGTGTGGTTTTAATTTTCTTTATTAGAGAGAATAACATTTTTTGATTTCACTGATTTCTCCTGAAAGTTTTTTTGAAGTATTCAGGTCTATAAATTTTAATTCAGTTGAAACAAAAAATAAATATTCTAATTCAAAGGCTGACTCAGAAGAAATGTATAAAAATCTTAAAAATTCCTTTTGAGTTTCCCTTTCGCAACCTTCTGCAATATTAGTTGGAATAGAGAGTGCGGCTCTGTTTAATTGGGAAACTAAATTAAACTTTTCTTCAGAAGGTAATTTCTTTGTGACTTGATAAATATCCAGTACCAAAAGATGAGATTTTTGCCAAACTTTATAATTCTTATAATCTACCATAAATAAAGGAAAAACTTTAAATTTAATGCTTTTGGCTTAAAACTCCTATACCCACTCCCGCGGTTCTTCC
Organism: Salegentibacter sp.; assembly: GCA_017795085.1. Classification (GTDB taxonomy): domain Bacteria; phylum Bacteroidota; class Bacteroidia; order Flavobacteriales; family Flavobacteriaceae; genus Salegentibacter. Next base: position 3,952,368 of record CP051246.1, on the reverse strand, counting down.
AAAACCTTCACCAACCTTTCTTCTTCACTTCCGGGTTCGGGGTGGTGATCATAAATCCATTGCACGTGGGGCGGTAAACTCATTAAAATACTCTCAATCCGGCCGTTGGTTTTTAAGCCGAAAAGTGTTCCTTTATCGTGAACCAAATTGAATTCCACATACCGGCCACGGCGTATTTCCTGCCAGGTTCTGTTTTCTTCAGAATAGGCCAAATCTTTGCGTTTTTCAACAATGGGTACGTAAGCTTCCAAAAAACTGTCACCAACTTCGGTTACGAAATCGTACCAGCTTTCTATGGTCATTTTTTCAGCAGGCTTTAAATGATCAAAAAACAATCCGCCAATGCCACGGGCTTCATTTCTATGGGAATTCCAGAAATAGTCATCGCATTTTCTCTTGTATTTTGGATAAAAATCTAGCGAATGTTTATCACAAGCTGTTTTTGAAATTCGATGAAAATGTTCTGCATCTTCTTTAAATAAATAATAGGGTGTAAGATCCTGGCCGCCACCAAACCACTGGTCTACGGTATTTCCCTGCTTATCGTACATTTCAAAATACCGCCAATTGGCATGTACGGTTGGCACCATCGGATTTTCTGGGTGAAGTACGAGGCTGAGGCCGCAGGCGAAAAAATCTACATTACTAACATTAAAATATTGCTGCATAGCCGGCGCCAAAGGACCGTGAACAGCCGAAATATTTACCCCACCTTTTTCAAAAATATTCCCATTTTCAATCACGCGCGTTCGGCCGCCACCGCCTTCTTCGCGTTTCCATAAATCCTCCTGAAATTTAGCCTTGCCGTCAATTTCTTCCAGTTTTAAAGTGATTTTATCTTGCAATTGCTCGATATAGGCGTAAAATTTATCTCTCATGTTCTGTTTTCTATATAAACCTGATGTTCAGGATAATTTTTAATTTCTTCAATTGATGATATTTTTATAGCTTCTTGCATTTGCTGCTGAAAAAAGGCTGAAGAATCAAACCCTGCTTCAACATAAAACTTTTCGAATGCTACACGCCCAATCCAGTTATTATGCAAATCCATTTCTCTGGAAAGCGTTTCGTTTGGCGAGAGTTTTTCGTGTAAATCGGTGATTTTTTTACTCCATTGCACCGATTTTTCTACCGAATTGCAAACCGAAAAACAGGCTTCAGAAATTTTGAAATTCCATAGTGCGTGTCGAAAAGCATTCGTTCGATTATCTTGATGATGATCCCTTCCGAAGAGCTTATCGGCAATAGTTAAGGTTTCTCGGGTAGCGCGATAAGTGGGTACAAGAAATAGAGGCCGACTTACAAAAACCTGAAACAACTGATAAAATTCAGCAGGTTCCAGGTTTTTAATTCTTGCCCAAATTGCCATTCTCTAATACTCTTTTACTGCATCTACAAAAGCTTTGGCATTTTCTACCGGGATATCCGGAAGTATTCCGTGACCCAAATTAACAATGTAACGATTTTTTCCAAAATCATTAATCATCTGGTGTACCATTTTCCTGATTTCCGAAGGTGGCGAATACAAACGTGCCGGGTCAAAATTTCCCTGTAACGTGATTTCTCCACCGGTTAAATAACGCGCATTTCTGGCGGTAATGGTCCAATCCAGTCCTAAAGCTGAAGCACCTGATTTTGACATTTCGTGCAAAGCAAACCAGCAACCTTTTCCGAAGGCAATTACCGGAATTTCATCTTTTAAGGCATCGATAATTTGTTGAATATATTTCCAGGAAAACTCCTGGTAGTCAACCGGGCCTAACATCCCTCCCCAGGAATCAAAAATCTGCACGACATCTACACCGGCTTCAACTTTTGCTTTTAGATAAGCAATAGTAGTATCGGTGATTTTTTGCAAAAGTTGGTGTGCTGCCACCGGATTGGTAAAACAGAACTTCTTGGCAAGATCAAAATTCTTAGATCCCTGGCCCTGTACGGCATAACAAAGAATGGTCCACGGGGAACCTGCAAAACCAATTAATGGAACTTCTTCATTAAGTTCCTGTTTGGTCATTCTAATGGCGTCCATCACATAACCAAGGGTTTCTTCGATATCAGGAACAATTACGCGATCTACGTCTTCCTGGGTTCTTACAGGATTTGGAAGCCAGGGACCAAGGCCGGGTTTCATTTCCACTTCAATATTCATCGCCTGCGGAATTACCAAAATATCGCTAAATAGAATAGCCGCATCGGTACCGATTTGGCGAATGGGCATCACAGTAATTTCGGTAGCCAGTTCGGGGGTGCGACAGCGGGTAAAGAAATCGTATTTTTCTTTCAGCTTCATAAAATCGGGCAGGTAACGACCGGCCTGGCGCATCATCCATACGGGCGGGCGGGCTACGCTTTCGCCTTTTAAAGCTTTTAGAAAGAGATCGTTTTTTATCATGTTTTAAAATATTTTACCACCTGCACAATTACGTTTTCAATACTTGGTTTGGTGGCGGTTATAATTTTTTTGGTGTGTTTTTCGGCTTCAGCAGCGGTAGTTTTCCCGATGCAAAAAGCCGGAATCCCGGCCAGCTTGTTTTCTTTAGTAAAACTTTTTACCGCACTCGGACTAAAAAATAAAATGCCGTCAAACTCCTGTTCAAAATCCCTGAAATTTAAGCTTGTTTTATAAACCTCAATTTCTTCAAAATCAACCTTGTTTTCTTTTAAAATGGAAGGCAATTCCGGGCGGCGCTTGTTTCCGCAGAAAAAAGAAAATTTTTCTTCCCTATATTTTTCAGCGATTACTGTTCCCAGCTCACTTCCGTAATTTGCTGTTTCTTTTACAAAATAGCCGTTTTCCTGAAGGGATGCTGCTGTTTTATCGCCTACACAAAAACAGTTTGTTATCTCAATTTGTTTATCCAGAATCGCTTTTGCAGAATTTTTACTGGTAATTATAGCGTTTTCAAGTATAGTTTTTGTAGAATGGAAATCTAAAAATTCGATTTTAATCGCATTATATTCAACAAATTGTAAATTAGCGTTTAATAAAAGGTTTTTTTGTGAGGAGGAAAGTGTTTTTGTGGAAAGGATAGTTCTTTTCTCCTTAAAACAGGTATGTAAGTCTAAGCTATCCACAATTTATTTGGTTTTTTGGTTTAGATGGCCTTACTATTCCAATTCCTTTTTAATTTCTCGCATCAATTTTTCACCTCCATTTTTCAGGACTTCTTCTGCACATTTTTTTCCAAAACCTTCAATTTCTGAGATTTGTCCGGTTTTCTCAACCTCAAAATTCTGTTTTCCATCTAAACTAAAAAGTGCGCCTTTAAAGTAAATCAGCTCCTGGGTTACTTTAACCAAAGCACCGATGGGAGCCGTACAGCCACCCTCCAAAGTTTGTAAGAATTCGCGTTCAATATGAACAGCAATTTCCGATTTCCGGTGGTTTAGCATTTGTAAGGCTTCGAGTGAAAATTTATCGTTTTCCATCGCCACTACAAGCATTGCACCTTGTGCCGGCGCCGGAATCATCCAATTAAGCTTTATGTGGTTTTCAGGGGTTAGATTAATGCGTTTCAGGCCGGCGGCTGCGAAAATAGCCCCATCCCAATTATTATTTTCCAACTTTTTAAGTCGGGTATTTACATTTCCACGCAGGTCAAAAACCTTGTGTTGTGGGTAACGATTAAGCCATTGCGCTTTTCGGCGGAGACTTCCGGTGGCAATACTGCCTTTACCTTCAAGAAAATCCAGGTTCTTATGGATTAAAATATCCTGGGGTGCAGCCCTTTTTAATACCGCAGCTTCCACAATGCCTTTTGGTAAACGGGTTGGCACGTCTTTCATAGAATGTACGGCAATATCAATTTCACCTTTAATCATCGCCACATCCAGGGTTTTGGTGAAAATTCCTGTGATGCCCATTTCGTAAAGTGGCTGATCGAGATTAAGGTCACCGGTAGATTTTACGGGTACTAACTTGCTTTTATGACCTAATTTTTCTAAAGCATTTTGGACAGTTTTGGCTTGCCACAATGCTAATTCACTATCGCGGGTACCTATGCGAATTACCTTGTTCATTTTCGCAATTCTTCAAGCTGAAAAACTTTCTGGATAAGCTCCAGACTCTCATCGGTGGTTTCTGAATCGCCTTTTAGATGATTGGCAAAGTGTTTCGTTATTTTCTGAATAATACGATCACTAATTATTTCAGCCTGTTCATCATTGAAACCTTCAATTTTTTTACGCTGAAAGTCGAGTTCTGCATCTTTCATCCCTTTTAACTTTTTCTTTAAAGCTTTAATGGTAGGTGCAAATTTTCGGGTTTCCAGCCATTTGGTGAAATCAGCTTCTACTTCAGTAATAATTTTTTCGGCCTCAGGAATAAAGCCCTGTCGGCGCTCCAAAGTCTCATCGGTTATTTTTGAAAGTTGATCAAGGTGAATCACTTCAACATTTGGCAATTGCGCCACATCATCGGTCACGTTTTTGGGGATGGAAAGGTCTAATATCAATAAAGATTTTTTGGCATAGATCAATTCTTTGGAAATCGTAGGATTTTGAGCACCGGTAGCTACAATTAGAATGTCTGTGTTTCTGATTTCAGCTTGTAAATTGGCATAATCTTTAACTAGTAAATTAAATTTCCCCGCTATTTTTTCCGCCTTGTCTTTGGTGCGATTTATTAAAGTAATGTGGTTGTTTTGTGTATGTTTTACCAGATTTTCACAAGTATTCCGCCCAATTTTCCCGGTTCCGAAAAGCAAAATATTCTTTTTAGAAATTTCCTGGATATTGTTCAGAATATATTGTACTGAAGCAAAAGACACTGAAGTGGCACCGCTTGAAATTTCGGTTTCGTTTTTAATACGTTTACTGGCCTGTATTACAGCATTCACAAGACGTTCTAAAAATGCGTTGGTAAGTCCTGCTTTTTTTGAAAGTATAAATGAATGTTTAAGCTGACTTATAATCTCAAAATCGCCTAAAATCTGACTGTCAAGCCCGGTGCCTACCCGAAACATATGTGCGATGGCCCTTTTGTTTTTATGAACATAGGCCACTTTTTCAAACTCTTCAACCGTGCCATGAGTATGTTCGCAAAGCAGTTTTATAAGTTCAAAAGGGTGGTTTGCAAAGCCGTAAATTTCAGTACGGTTACAGGTAGAGGTAGCCAAAATAGCATCGATGCCTTCAGCCTTTGCCTGTTGCAATAAGCGGAGCTTAGCTTCTTCATCAAGGCTAAAATGGCCTCTGATTGCCGCATCGGCCTTTTTGTAACTCAGTCCGATGGTGTAAAAATGCTTTGCTCCGGAAATATGAAAATTGTCCATGTATATTTCTAAGGATTGCGGGACAAAAGTATAACATAGCTTAATGAAAATATAACGCTGAAAGTACTAAATGTGTCGATATATGATTTTAATTATAATTTTCCTTTATTTGTTTGGGGGAATTCTGCAATTTATAGTAAATTCAACTGTTTAACATTGTTTTGTTTAGATTGATTCTAAATAGATTTATTTTAAAAGAATGGATACAGCTAATAAAAATATCGCTGAAAGTGCTTTTGTGAGTACAAAGATTGAAGAGGGCTTTTATGTACTTAAATTTCAGAATGATACCGTGAATACACAGGTTTTTGAACGGAAGATAGACAGTAGTTTTATTCAGTTTCATTTTAATGTAAAAGGCCAGTGTAAATTTTTGTTTAACGCTGGCGGTTATGAGTTGCCCCTAGCAGAAGAAAGCGCATTGCTGCTCTATAACCCGCAACGGGATTTGCCGCTGCATTTAAATTTGGCTCCTGATTCATGGGTGGTGTCATTGGTGATTTCGATTAAAAAATTTCATGCTCTATTTTCAAAAGAAGCCAGTTATATCCCTTTTTTAAGCGAAGAAAATCGCGATAAAAAATATTATAAAGAAACTGCAGTTTCTCCACCTATGGCCATTGTTTTAAATCAGTTGCTAAACTTTAATCTGGCTAAAAATATCAAAGAACTCTATTTTAAAGCCAAGGCTTATGAATTGTTAAGCCTGTATTTTAATCGTACCGAAAATCCTGATTTGGAGCAATGTCCGTATTTAAGCGATGAAGAAAATATTCTTAAAATCAGGAAAGCTAAAGAAATTGTTATTGCTCAAATGGCCGAACCGCCTTCTCTACAGGAACTTTCTGATGAAATTGGATTAAGTTTAAAAAAATTGAAGGAAGGTTTCAAACAGATTTATAGCGATTCAGTATATAGTTTTCTTTTTGATTATAAAATGGAATATGGCCGGCAGCTGCTCGATACCGGCGAGTATAATGTAAATGAAGTCGGTTTAAAACTTGGGTATAGCACTGCGAGCCATTTTATTGCTGCATTTAAGAAGAAATTTGGTACTACGCCAAAGAAATATTTAATGTCTCTTTCAACAAATATGTAGTCGATGGGTTGTTTACAAACTTTATTTTTTATGATGGTTTTTACTTTTTCATTGCCTGGCATTTTTATGGCACAGGAAAAAAATGAGGAAGAAAAAGAAGAAAAAAGTGTACTTGTTTTTTATAAAACCGAAGGATTCTGGCACGAATCAATTCCAACAGGTTGTGATATGATCGAATCTTTAGGCGAAGATCATGGTTTTAAAACCGAAATCACCAAGGATGCCGCTGATTTTCGTAAAGATGATTTTATGGACTACGATTTGGTGATTTTCTTAAGTACCACTGGAAATGTTTTTGATGAAAAAGAACAAGCCGGTTTTAAAAAGTACATGGAAGAAGGTGGAAATTTCTTCGGAATTCACGCTGCTGCCGATACCGAACCCGATTGGGAATGGTATCGCGAACTGGTAGGCGGGTTTTTTGCAGGCCACCCGGCAGTACAATCTGCCGATGTGATTAACAATGCCCCAAATCATCCCACGGTCTCTCACTTACCTGAGAGATGGAGCCGCGTAGATGAATGGTATAATTACGAAACTTTAAATCCCGATAATAAAATCTTACTCTACTTAGATGAAAATTCTTACGAAGGCGGCACTAATGGAAAAGAGCATCCTATAGCCTGGTATCGTGAATTAGACGCGGGCGGCGTGGCCATTTATACCGGGGGCGGGCACACTAGTGAATCGTATTGGGAACTGGAATTTCAGGAACATTTGCTTAGATGTATAAAATTTGCATTAGATGAAGAGGTCTCTATAGATTAATAAATAAGTGTAATAGTAAGCCTGTGGTGCTTCAGAATTATAAGCGTATTTTTGTGCTGAAAAAGAAAAATTATGAGCAAAGGCGTACTGCTGGTTAATTTGGGCTCCCCCGATAGTACCAACCCTAAAGATGTAAAGCGCTATTTAGATGAATTTTTGATGGATGAGCGCGTAATCGATGTTCCTTTTTGGGCACGAAGCTTAATTGTAAGAGGGATTGTATTAAATACCCGCCCTAAAAAATCGGCTGAGGCTTATGAGCGAATATGGTGGGATGAGGGCTCACCGTTAATTGTCCTTTCAGAAAGACTTCAGGAAAAAATTGATGAAATCACTTCGGTGCCAATTGCCCTAGCGATGCGTTACGGAAAACCTTCAATCAAATCAGGTTTGCAGGAATTACACGATAAAGGAGTTGATGAGGTACTGCTCTTTCCTCTTTATCCGCAATTTGCGATGGCCACTACAGAAACAATTTTAGTATTGGCAGAAGAACTTCGGAAAGTGCATTTTCCGCAGATGAAATTTACCACCGTGCCGCCTTTTTACAAACATCCTGATTACATAAGGGTTTTAGCTGAAAGTATCGCCGAACATTTAAAAGGCAAAGATTTTCAGCATTTATTGTTTTCGTATCATGGTGTGCCCGAACGACATATCAGAAAAAGTGATATCACTAAATCACATTGCAAAATAGACGGTAGTTGTTGTAAAACTCCTTCAGAAGCGCATCAGTTTTGTTATCGTCATCAATGTTTTGAAACCACAAGACTGGTAGCCGAATATTTAGAATTAAAAGAAAATACTTTTAGTGTTTCATTTCAATCCCGTTTAGGTTTTGACCCGTGGCTTCAACCCTATACCGATAGAACTATAGAACGCTTCGGAAAACAGGGAATGAAAAAACTGGCTGTGGTAACACCTGCTTTTGTTTCCGATTGCCTGGAAACTTTGGAGGAAATTGCAATGGAAGGCAAAGAGATTTTTGAAGAAGTTGGCGGCGGAGAATTTCACGTGGTCCCTTGTTTAAATGATCGTGCCGATTGGGTGAAGGTCCTTTCCCGTTGGATAGATGAATGGGCACACCAAAAACCGGTAGAAGTTTAATGCGGGGAAAAAATTCAGCGGCACTTGGAGAAAAGCCTATTGGAAAATTACTTATAGAGCAGGCCTTACCTGCTTCGGTGGGGATTTTGGTGATGTCCCTTAATATTTTAATCGATACCATTTTTGTGGGAAATTGGATTGGTTCTACTGCTATCGCAGCCATAAATGTGGTGCTTCCAATTACCTTTTTTCTCGCGGCTTTGGGAATGGCTATTGGTATTGGTGGTTCCTCAATAATCTCAAGAGCACTGGGTTCGGGGGAAAAAGAAAAAGCCTATCGTACCTTCGGAAACCAGATAAGCTTAACTTTAATTCTAACTATTGGTTTTGGCCTGATAGGCCTGGCTTTTGTAGATACGTTAATTCCCGCTTTTGGCGGAAAAGGTGAGATATTTGATCCCGCCCGTGTGTATTACATCATAGTGTTATACGGTGTGCCATTACTGGCACTTTGTATGATGGGTAATACCGTGATTAGGGCAGAAGGCAAGCCTAAATTTGCCATGGTGGCCATGATAATTCCTTCTGTAGGGAATTTGGTGTTAGATTATATTTTTATCTATCAAATGGAATGGGGAATGTGGGGTGCTGCCTGGGCTACGACTATTTCATATAGTCTATGTTTTCTATATGTACTTTGGTTTTTTCTCTCCAAAAACTCCGAACTTAAAATTAATTGGTCGCATTTTGGGTTTAAGCTTCCTATTTTAAGTGAGATATCTTCTTTAGGCTTCGTGACCCTGGCCCGGCAGGCGGTGGTAAGTATTATTTATCTTTTAATGAATAATATCTTGTATAATTTAAGCGGAGAAGACGGGGTGGCGATGTACGCCATTATCGGCCGAATGTTGATGTTTGCCTTGTTCCCGGTTTTGGGTGTAACACAAGGGTTTTTACCTATTGCCGGATTTAACTACGGAGCCCAAAAATATCAGCGCGTCAAGAAAAGTATTAATACTGCGATTTTATATGCCTGCGGATTGGGCTTACTGGTTTTTGCAGGGATTTTCTTTTTTTCTGAAGAAATTGTAATGATTTTCACCCAAAACCCTGATATTGTTGCTGAAACACCTCGGGCAATGCGCTGGGTTTTTGCGGCCACCCCCATTGTAGCGCTTCAGCTTATAGGTGCGGCTTATTTTCAGGCGGTTGGCAAGGCAATGCCGGCCTTGCTGCTTACCCTTTCCCGGCAGGGCTTCTTTTTTATTCCACTTATCCTGATTTTACCTAGGATTTTTGGCGAACTGGGCGTGTGGATTTCCTTTCCGATTGCCGATGTACTTTCGACCATCGTAACCGCCTATTTTTTACACCGAGAAATGCGGATAAAGCTGAAACCTGTTGAAAATGAATCTTCAAGCACATAATTATTTATCTTTGTAAAATAGCTTGAATTATGAAAATAGAAAAATTAAAGATGAAAATAATAGCAAGGGTTTTAGAAGTTGAAGATTAAGCTCAACCGAATTTAAAACTTAAAAAATGATTCTAAAAATGCTGTCCTTTATGATTTTCCATATTTGGTAATATACCAGATCAAAGAAAATATTATTTTGATAAATTCAATATTAATACTCATCAAAACCCAAGCCAAAAACCCTAATTTGTGACTGAACTTTACCCCTATATCAAAGCTTTACACCTTATTTTTGTAATTACCTGGTTTGCCGGGCTTTTTTATATTCCGCGTTTGTTTATTTATCATATTGAGGCTTCAGAAAAAACTGAGCCAGATAAAAGCATCCTTAGCAATCAGTTTAAAATTATGGCAAAGCGGTTGTGGTATATCATTACCTGGCCTTCTGCAATCCTGGCTACTGTTTTTGCAATTTTGCTTTTAATTATTATCCCCGCCTGGTTGCAACAGGGCTGGATGCATATAAAACTTGCCTTTGTCCTCCTTCTTTTTGCTTATCATATTAAAACCCATCTGGTTTTTAAGCAACTTCAGCGTGATGTAATTAAATGGACTTCAGGGCAAATGCGTTTATGGAATGAAGTTTCAACTTTAATCCTTTTTTCGGTAATTTTCCTGGTAATTGTACGCGATTCCTTAAATTGGATTTTTGGCGTACTCGGTATTTTCCTATTGGCAGGAATCTTGATGCTTGGAATAAAAATTTATAAGCGGATTAGAAATAAAAACCCCGATGCCTGAACCGGCCTTGCATGAAACGTGTAAAACTCTCTTTACGAACCCGAATTTTTATTTCCATGCTGCTTTTGGTATTGGGGGCCTCTATTTTAATTGTGGGGGTTACCGTTTATCAATACAAGCAGGAAGCTGAAAATTACCATAAGGAACGCCTGGAACGAAAAGAGCAGGCTATTATGGAAAACATAAAGTTTGTGCTGGCCAGTACCACCTATAATATAGTTACTGAGAATATTCATGAAATTTTTATGGAGCGGCGCAAAATCTACGAGATGGCGCAGGTTCACGAAATGCAAATCAATATTTATGACCTGGAAGGGGAGCTTTTGGTAAAATCCAACGAATCTTTTTTTAAAGATACTACCGATACCCAACTGGAGCCTTCTATAGTAGCTGAACTTGAAGCTTCTCCCGGTAAGCGTATTCAGAAGAAAACCGAAGTTAACGGCGATAAATTCCAATCGTCGTATTCTTATATCACTGACGGCAAATTCAAACCCCTGGCGATTTTGTATTTACCGTATGTCCAGGATGATAGTTTACTAAATCGAGATCTTAAAAATTTTCTGGTGAAAATGGGTGAAGTGTATTTATTTATGCTGCTTTTGGCCATTGTAATGGCTTATTTTCTCTCCAGGTATATCACCAAATCTCTTAAAATAATTTCTGAAAAAATCAATCAAACCAGGCTGGATAAAAAGAACCAAAAGATTGAAATCAATAATGCTTCTGAAGAAATTTATGCCCTGGTGTCGGCCTATAATTCTATGATTGATGAACTGGAGGAAAGCGCGGTAAAGCTGGCCACCAGTGAGCGGGAACAGGCCTGGAGGGAAATGGCAAAACAGGTTGCCCACGAAATTAAAAATCCCTTAACCCCTATGCGGTTGAGCGTGCAAAGTTTTGAGCGTAATTTTGATAAAGACGATCCGAATATCGATGAAAAAGTCGCTGAATATTCAGGCACTTTAATCAGCCAGATTGATACGATGAATTCTATTGCTGCTGCTTTTTCAAATTTTGCAAAAATGCCGGCCCAGCAAAATGAAACCCTTAATGTGCCGAAAATAGTAAAATTGGCGCTTGATATTTTTAATGAGGATTATATTACTTTTATTACTGAAAAGGACGAAATCCTGGCTAAATTTGATCGTACGCAGCTTATTAGAGTAATCACCAATCTGGTAAAAAATGCTATTCAGGCTTGTCAGGAAGTTGAAGATCCAAAGATTTTGGTAAATGTTTTAGAAGAAGAAAAACAGGTATGTGTTTCTATTTCCGATAATGGTGTTGGGATTTCTGAAGAAAACAAAGAAAAAGTTTTTGAGCCAAAATTTACCACTAAATCCAGCGGAATGGGACTCGGGTTGGCGATGGTGAAAAACATTGTGGAAACCTATAAGGGTAGCATCAATTTTACTTCAAAACAAAATAAAGGCACTATCTTTAAGGTGCGTTTTCCGAAATAACCAACAAAATTAAATCGTATGAATTTTAATAATATCCTTGCTGAAGAAGAGAACGGCATTTTGACTATAAGTATTAATCGGCCTAAAAAATTAAATGCACTAAATCGCGAGACCATTGCTGAATTACATGAGGCTTTTGCTGATGCGCGCGATGATCACGATATAAAACTGGTCATTTTAACCGGCCGCGGAGAGAAAGCTTTTGTGGCCGGTGCCGATATTGCCGAATTTGCCGACTTCACCCCGGAAGAAGGTCGAAAACTTTCGTCAGAAGGACATGAGATTTTGTTTGATTATATCGCAAATTTCCCGAAACCGGTTATTGCCGCAATTAACGGGTTTGCTTTAGGCGGCGGGCTCGAACTAGCCATGGCTGCGCATTTTAGAATTGCGAGCGATAGTGCAAAAATGGGGCTTCCGGAAACTTCCCTGGGAGTGGTACCCGGTTATGGAGGCACCCAGCGTTTACCACAATTGGTGGGTAAAGGCCGCGCCATGGAAATGATTATGACTGCCGGAATGATTGATGCCAATCAGGCGCTTCAGTACAATTTGGTAAACCACGTAACCGAACCTGAAAATTTAGAAGCATTTACACTTGAAATTGCCGAAAAGATTCTGAAAAATTCTACGGTAGCCATCAGTGGCGCTATTCGTGCAATCAATGCCAATTATGAAGCAGGAGTAAACGGATTTAAAGTGGAAATTGATGAATTTGGGCACGCCTTTTCCACAGAAGATTTTAAAGAAGGTACTTCGGCATTTTTAAATAAGCGAAAGGCCGATTTTCCAGGAGAATAAAACTTGTTTATTTTCTGTTTTTAAGGATATATTCCATAATTTTGTAATATGTCCAATAAAAATAAATATATAAAAGGTCGTGGTGCACAATTAAATGTTTCCAATAAATTCGAAGAAAACAGTCACGAATTTCGGGATGATTTCAAGAATTATTGCGCTGCTGAAGGCGATGAGGTAGAAAACCGAAAAACGGTTTTTATTGACACCTTTCCTAAAACCATTGTCAATAAAGTAACCAGCCCCGATGTGGGAATGGGGTATTCTTTAAATCCTTATCAGGGTTGTGAGCATGGATGTATTTATTGCTATGCACGTAACTCACACGAATATTGGGGCTATAGTGCCGGGCTGGATTTTGAACAAAAAATCCTGGTCAAGAAAAATGCTGTAGAACTACTGGAAAAGAAACTGCGAAACAAAAACTGGCAAGCATCACCCATTGTGGTATCGGGAAATACCGACTGCTATCAGCCTGCGGAGAAGAAACTGGGGATTACACGTCAATTGTTGCAAACTTTTTTAAAATACCGGCACCCGGTAGGAATGATTACCAAAAACGCCTTAATTCAACGTGATTTAGATGTGCTAAAAAAACTCGCAGCCGATAACCTGGTGCATGTAAATCTTTCGATAACTTCGCTTGAGGAAGAAACAAGACGAATTTTAGAGCCGCGTACCGCGAGTATTAAAAAGCGTCTGCAAACTGTAGAAATGCTATCTAAAGCCAATATTCCGGTGAGCGTAATGATGGCACCTATAATTCCGGCTATAAATTCCCATGAAATTATGGCGCTGGTAAAGGAAATAGCAAATCGGGGCGCTTTGGGAGTAGGCTATACCATAGTTCGGCTAAATGGTGCGATTGCAGAAATTTTCACCGATTGGGTACGTAAAACTCTGCCCGAACGTGCTGATAAAATTTTACATCAAATTGAAAGTGTTCATGGGGGAAGTTTAAACGATAGCCGGTTTGGTACCCGGATGAAAGGTGAAGGCGAATTTGCCAATCAGGTGGCACAACAATTTAAAATAGCCCGGGCTAAATATTTAAAAGGTAGGGAAAGGCCGATGCTAAACTGCGATTTACACGAACAATTTAAAGACGGGCAGATGAAGTTGTTTTAAACCTCGCCATTCCATTCGGCGTAAAACTGTTGCAGATAAAGTTCCATAAATTCGTGGCGTTTTTGAGCAAGTTCCCGTCCGGTATTAGTGTTCATGTGATCTTTCAGTAGAAGTAATTTTTCATAAAAATGATTGATGGTAGGTGTGGTAGAAGTCTTGTATTCTTCCTTGGTCATATTGAGGTTGGGCTTAATTTCAGGATTGTAAAGTACACGTCCTTTAAAGCCACCGTAATTAAAAGTTCTGGCAATGCCTATAGCTCCAATGGCATCTAACCTGTCGGCATCCTGAACAATATCGAGTTCTATAGAACTAAATTTTCGTGCTTCTTTTCCGCCTTTGAAAGAAACATTTTCTATAATTTTTACCACATGAACTATAACTTCCTGGGAAACCTGTTGTTTTTGTAAGAAATCAGTAGCAACTTTAGGCCCTACACTTTCATCTCCATTATGAAATTTAGAATCGGCGATATCGTGTAGTAATGCGCCTAATTCTACTACAAAAAAACTACAATTTTCTTTTTCGGCGACAAGTTGTGCATTTTTCCAAACCCGCTGAATATGAAACCAGTCGTGGCCTCCTTCAGCATCTTTAAGCGTTTCTTTTACAAAATTTTTGGTGTTGGTAATGATTTGAGATTTGTTCATATTTCTTAATAAAATGCCTTACCGAAAAGTTTTTTAGATGTCATTCTGAATTCATTTCAGAATATAATTTGTTGATGATCAAAATATGTTAGAAACTGAAACAAGTTCAGCTTGACGAAAGTAAGCCTTTTCAGATAATCTCTTGGATTTTACCTAATATCTGCAGTAATAGTCCGTTCCACTTTGGCAACCAGGCTTTCGTGATTATCGGAGTTGGCCGGGATGGGTTCGTGTACCTTTAAAGTAACGTGTACACCGGGTTCCATCGGGAAATCCCCGCTTTTAAATAATTTCCAAGAATTATTAATAGTTATGGGCACGATAAGCGCATCGGGCATTTGTTTAAACAGAATTTGTAATCCGCTGGTGGAAAATTTTTTGGGTTTTCCGGTACGGCTACGGGTGCCTTCAGGAAAAATCACTCCGGAACGATTGGTCTTGTTGAGGTATTTTGCAAATTTTGCCATTTTCATAAGTGATTCCCTGGGATTTTTACGATCGATTAAAACAGAACCCCCGTGACGTAAATTAAAAGAAATACTAGGAATACCTTTGCCCAATTCCTTTTTACTGACAAATTTGGGATGGTGTTTTCGCATAAACCAAATAATAGGTGGAATATCGTACATTCCCTGGTGATTAGCGACAATTATTATAGGCTTATCTGTGGGAATATCATAAGGGTTTTCAAAACTAAAACTTGTACCCAATAAATTGAGGCAGCGCATTAGAAATAAATTAAAAATGTCCACACTTTTTTTATGCGCCGAATAACCACCTAATTGTAATGAAAGCCACTGTATAGGGTGAAACAGCAAAAGGGTAATAAAAAAGAAAATATAAAATATAACCGAAAGTGGATAGGAAAGTAGTTTCTTCATTACGTAAATCCCATTAAATGGGTTTTATTTTCCGATGTTCTACATCGAAATTTGTTAGGGGTTTGTGTTGAACACCTTGTGGACTTGCCTCCAAGGGAATTGATTTATTTGGCTAAAATACTTATTTAAGCGGGAAATTTGCAAATTAGCTTTATTCTTCCAGCATCACACACTTGCCATCTTTACAACCAATATTATCCGGTGGAGAAACGATTGCACAATCAGAAGTAGCACCGTGTTTTTCATTAAATTCATTTTCAGCCCTGTTATATGCTTCAACTTTGCTTTCCAGCGCATCTACATCAATCGAAGAAGAATAAACCAGGTAAGTTTTTGGACCGCCACATGCTTTACTACCCACTCCAATAGCGTAGCAAGAAGTATTTTCATCGCATGCTCCTTCAGCAATTAGAGCTTTAATTTCGCTAAGTTGTTTATTAAGCGTTTTGCGATCATCTTCTAGAGTACTTTCTGTAGGGCTACAGTTCAAAAATAAAATCGGAAAAAGAAAAACCAAAAGTCTCATGATTAATTAAATCTTTTAGAAAATATACAAAAAAAGCCGCTTGATTTACAAACGGCTTCTGTTTCTGGTTTTTAAAGTTTTTTAGCAAAACTCGTTGTAAGCACCAATTAGGTTTTCGGCAATCATTTCAGCCGGACGGCCTTCAATATGGTGGCGTTCTAACATATGAACCAATTCTCCGTCTTTAAAAATGGCCATTGATGGCGAAGAAGGAGGAAAGGGTAACATATAGCCACGGGCTTTGTCGGTAGCTTCTTTATCTACACCGGCAAACACCGTAACAAGGTTGTCGGGTTTTTTAGCGTTTTGTAGTGAAATTCTTGCTCCCGGCCGGGCATTAGCAGCTGCACAACCACAAACCGAATTTACCACAACCAGCGTGGTTCCTTCTTTCTTCATTGCCGCATCTACATCTTCTACACTGTGTAATTCTTCGAAACCAATGCTGGTAAGGTCTTCGCGCATAGGTTTTACCAATTCTGCTGGATACATATATCTTGTTTTTTTATTAAACTTTAGTGAATAGCAAAGATACCAAATTAAGTGCAGCTGAGCATATTTCAAATAACTATAAGCGAATAGGTTAAATTAATTGTGCATTTACCACATATTTGTAAAACTCCAAAAATCATATCCCGGTAAACTCACAAGGCTTTTTTGGAGTGTTGTTTTTAATTTTCAGGTTAGTAGGTAAAGCTTCCCGGCATTTATTCTCGATTATCGAGTAAAATAGTATCTTTGCCGCTTAGTAAATTTTTGCCTCAATGTTTAAGTGGATTCTCGCGGTTTTAGGCTATATGTATTTCCGGTTTGGCGGTGCAATTCTAGGGTTTATAATCGGTAGTGTAATTGATAATTGGACACGTTCGGGTGGCGGATTTTTTCAAAGTATATTTGGCCAGCAGCAGGAGCAAAAGGTTTCTCCCGGCGATTTTGAACTCAATTTGCTCTCGCTTTGTTCGTTGGTTATTAAAGCCGATGGAAAAGTTTCCCAAACTGAAATGGATTATGTGCGTTCCTATTTTGTTCAGGCTTATGGGAAAGAACGTGCCAATGCTACGTTTAGAACATTTAATGAACTTATAAAAGACCGACAACTTTCTGCCTCCCGAATTTCGGGCTATCTCGCTGCCAGAACGCGTTATCCTTCAAGGTTGCAAATTATTCATTTTCTTTTCGGAATTGCCCAGGCTGATGGCCGGGTAAGTGAGGCCGAAGCCCGTATAATACGAGATATTTCAGGCTATCTGCAAATTAGCCGAATGGATTTTGAAAGTCTAAAGGCGATGTTTTTTAAATCGGCCGATAATGCTTATAAAATTCTTGAAATCGAAAAATCGGCTACTGATGCTGAAGTGAAAAAGGCCTATCGCCAAATGGTAAAAAAATACCATCCCGATAAACTTGGCCATATGGACGAAGCTTACCGGAAAGGGGCTCAGGAAAAATTCAACAAAGTACAGGAGGCCTACGAGCAAATTCAAAAAGAACGCGGAATTTAAAACCTAAAAACTTAATCCTGATAAGAAAAAGGTATTATAAAATGAACAATCCCGACTTCCAAAATATGAAAGTGGGATCGCTCTGAATTAAAAACTAAACTAATCACTAAAAAAGTTTAAGATTCAATTTTCAAACTATACCTCGTATACTTACATCAAGGTACTTGATTTATAAAATATTGAGTAATTCTTTTGAGGTGTAATATTCAAAAATTCGAGTTTTCACTACAAATTGCTTATTCAAAATAATAGTTGCCGGTAGTGAAAAAGGGACGCTATCGCGAGTAGCCAACAAAAGTGGTAATTCGTGAACCCCATTTCGCTTGATAAGCGCTTGTTTATTTATAAATTCAATATTATCAAAATTTATGGTATCGGTAGTTTCAACATCCATTTCTACAGCGTGATAGTCTGAATTTATCTTTTTTATTACTTTTTTATTAGTGAATATTTCCCGTTTAATCTTTTTGCAATAGGCACACCACGCTGCGTGAAAAAATAGGAACACCGGCTTTGGCTCTTTTTCTAAAGCTAGCTCCAGTTCAGACCAGGTTTTCCAGTTTATCTGATCATCATTTTGTGCTTTTGAAATAGAAAATGCCAGTAAAAAGATGAATAAGAAAAAGCCTGATTTTTTCACACGTTTAAATTTTAGTGATGCTCGTTTCATGACATTCGTTTTTAAAAGTCGCCAAATTTTAGTCCAATGAATACCGTTCTTGGCCTATTGGGGCCATAGATATAATCTGAATCCCTTAATGGGCCACGGTCAAAATCATCCTGGTAACTATTAAATAAATTTTGTACACCACCACTAATTTCTACGTGAAAATTCTCTATTGGGTCAAAGTGATAAGTTATTTTTGTAGTCATATCAAGAAAAGCTTCCGTATCAACAAGATCTATAAATCCAGATTCGCCAATAACTCGTGGGGCAATCATTGTGCCGGTATAACTGCCCGTAAGATCCAGGTTTAAAGCTTCATTAATGCTCCAGTTCGAATTTAAAAAGCCATAGACATTGGGCGAACGAACGAATTCGTCTAAGACTACGTTTTGTTCACCTGGAGTATTGCCATCGGCTTCAAAGAGAACCTGCTCTTCTTTAAAAATTGATCGTTGTACTGTTGCACCCGCCTGAAACATTAATGCGGCGCTTGGTGACACACTAAATTCTAAATTTGTTCCGGTAACATAAGCCCCGGAACCGTTACGGGTTTCTTCTAAAATTGATCCGTTTGGGAGAGAGGTTCCAGTACTCACTATAGTAAACGGATTTTTTAGGTTGGTATAAAAACCTTCTACCAAGAAGTTGGTTTGAACCTTATTATAATCCTTAGTAAAATTTAACGAAGCAGTATAGGCATTAGAAAATTCACTTTCCAGATCTTCAGAAAGAATTACAAACCGTTGTTCCCCACCTACCGATGAAATATGCAGGTCTTCATTAAAAGCCTGTGGAGCGCGAAAACCACGTGCATAACCACCCCTAAATTGTATGTCGTTTGTAATGTCGTACAAAATGGTTAGGCGCGGGCTTAGTACTGTTTCATTAATTTGTGAGGAATGTTCGATATTCTGTACAGCGTAAAAACCATCGACTGCAACGCGATCTAAACGTGCCCCAACAAGCGCCGTAAAATCCTCAATAGGCTTCCACTCGTACTGCCCATACAGGCCAATACTATTCACTTTTTGATCTATGATGCGGTTGTAACCGGCAATTGCATCGTTTGTTTTATTAAGTTGATACTCAAGCCCGGTGGTAAAAACATCATCGTTGTTAAAGTTATGGCTATATTTTATTCCCGACACAACGGCAAGGTCTGTGGTGTTACCAAAAGCACTGTTGGCTGCAATTGAATCGGCTTCTGTGCGGCCCCCACCTAAACCACCGTAATAACTTTCCCTATCGGTGTTTTGCACCGAAATATATGCGGAACCATTATTTTTGCGTTGGTCGTCCCATACTTCATAGTCCAGTCCCGAAAAAATAGTGTTATGATCCAGTTCTTCGGTAATATCGGTAAATTGTGGTGCCAAATCAATACGGTCTCCACCACGTCTATACTCTCTAATTCCGGTAAAATCAAAACCAATACGGCTATTATCATTGGGTCTTAGAAAGGCTTTTGCACCAAGGGAGTTGTTAGTGAGTTTTGTGATTTCACTAAATCCATCACCATTGGCGTCATAGGCGTCGCGATCACGGAATATTCCATAGACAGTAACTCCACTGGTTAAATCTTCACTTACTACAGAAGCATTGAGGTTTACATTCCGATCAGGTTTTTTTCCATCTATAAGAGCGAAGTTTGAACTTATTTCCCAACTGTTGTTTATGGGTTCTTTAGTGATAACGTTAACAGTGCCTGCTATGGCATTAGAGCCGAAAAGTGCAGAGCCACCGTTGCGCACTACTTCAACACGTTCAATAGTGCTAACTGGTATTTGTTCCAGGCCGTAAACTCCATTTAGCGCACTAAAAACAGGACGACTGTTTACTAATACCTGCGTGTATTCTCCGCCTAATCCATTAAGTCGAACCTGGGTAAAGCCACAGTTTTGGCAGTTTGTTTCTACCCGTACTCCAGGTTGGTAGTTAAGTCCGTCTGCAAGTGAAATAGATTGTGTGGCCTCAAATAATTTAGGGCTAAGCACATTAACAATTACCGGAGCATCTTTTTTGCTAATTCGGTTACGTGTAGCACTTACTACAACTTCTTCTATACCCAATGCATCTTGTTTTAAGGGGAAATCTATTATTTGGTTTCCATCCTTTTTTGAGTTTATTTTTTTGTTTTGAGTACGATATCCCTGAGCTTGTACTACAAGAGTAAATTCCCCATTAGGAACTTCTAATTTATAATTCCCATTAATATCTGCATCGACTCCAGTAGCCCCATTTTTAATATAAATACTTGCAAAAGGCACAACTTCACCATTTGACGTAATTGTACCTGAAATTGTAGCCTGGCGATCTTGGGCTAGAGAAGTAGAAGTAATTAATAATAGAAGGTAAAATAGCTGTTTCATTAGCATTTAAATTCAATGATTTATTTTGATTTAAATTTAGCCAAATGTATAAATTAAATTTAGATAAGACTAAAAATAGGATTTTTATTTTTTAAAATGTATTTTTGGCGATATTAAATTAGAAGTATGTTTAGTTTATCTGAAGAGAATTATTTAAAAGCCATTTTTCATTTGGAGCGAAAATATCAGGCAGGTGTGAGTACCAATGCACTTTCTGAGGAAATGGACACCAAAGCTTCTTCGGTAACGGATATGGTTAAAAAACTTTCGGAAAAAAAACTGGTAAAATATAAAAAATACCAGGGTGTGAAATTGAGTGAAAAAGGACGAAATGCTGCAGTAGAGGTGATTAGAAAACATAGACTTTGGGAAGTTTTTCTGGTGGAAAAACTCAATTTTAACTGGGATGAGGTGCATGAGATTGCCGAGCAGTTAGAGCATATAAAATCGGAAAAACTGACCCGGGAACTCGACCGGTTTTTGGAACACCCAAGCCGGGATCCTCACGGTGATCCCATTCCGGATGCAGAAGGTAATTTTTCGGTTTCCAATAAATTATTGCTTTCTGAGCTGGAGAAGGGGCAGGAAGGGATTTGTGTTGGGGTAAAAGATTCTTCCTCTGATTTTTTACGCTATTTAGATAAAAATAAAATATCTCTTGGGAAATCTATTTTGGTAAAGGATAAAGAACCTTTTGACGAATCAATGTTGGTTGAAATTGATGGAGAGAAATTACGGATTTCGAATACTATTTCGGCCAACCTTTATATAAAAATTTAAATTGATGGATGAAATTATAGCTTACTTTAGCCGGATTGATCCGGTTCTGGCAGCCTTTTTGGCTACATTATTTACCTGGGGCTTAACCGCGCTAGGAGCTTCTTTGGTGTTTTTATTTAAGAATATGAGTCGGCCTTTTTTTGATGGAATGTTAGGGTTTACCGGCGGGGTTATGGTGGCCGCAAGCTTTTGGAGCCTGTTGGCACCGGGCATTGAAATGAGCCCTGGAGAAGGTTTTGAAAAAACCGTACCACCATTAATAGGTTTTGGACTGGGAGCGCTTTTTCTTTTTGGCTTGGATAAAATTCTGCCGCATTTGCATGTAAATTTTAAGATGAGCGAAACGGAAGGAATTAAAACACCCTGGCATAAATCTACCTTACTCACCCTGGCGATTACCTTGCATAATATTCCTGAAGGTTTAGCCGTGGGGGTGCTTTTTGGTGGTGTTGCCAATGGATTTGAAGGTGCCAGTATTGGCGGGGCGGTAGCCCTTGCTCTTGGTATTGGCCTGCAAAATTTTCCTGAAGGTTTTGCTGTGGCTATGCCATTGAGACGGCAGGGGATGAGCCGCTTGAGAAGCTTTAATTTTGGGCAACTTTCTGCTATTGTTGAGCCTGTTGCGGCTGTTTTAGGTGCTTGGGCGGTGATGACTTTTGAACCTATTTTGCCTTATGCGCTTTCTTTTGCGGCAGGAGCTATGATTTTTGTTGTGGTTGAAGAAGTTATTCCGGAAGCGCAACAGGAAGGTTTTGCCGATATTGCCACCATGGGCTTTATCATTGGTTTTATGGTGATGATGACTTTAGATGTTGGTCTGGGTTGATTTTTGCAACATTACTACTATAGTTACCCGTAATCAATACCGCGGAATTATTTTCGGGTTTAAAACTGAATGTAGAGCGATTGGCTTTGCTTCCTTATCCCGGTACCTTGAAAAAAACACAATCGGAAGATTACCAACTTCAGTGGGGGTTTAGCAAAAGATAGTAAAAATTTAACTACAACCGCATCCCGATACACCACAAGCTTTAGCGGTTTTCTTCTTGGGTTTTAAAAATGCCGGTTTCCAGATGAACTTAGTTATCATATAACCTAAAGCGATTAAAAACGTAATTAAGACTAAAATTTCCTGAAGTAATTCCATATTATATTCTTTATGTCGGTTTAAATTTGAAACTTTACACTTTTATTTTAAAACCTGAAATGCCAATAAAGCCATAATATAAGCAAAAATAGTCATCCCTACTAATTGGAACATTGGCCAACGCCAGGTGTTGGTTTCTCTTTTTACAATGGCCAGGGTGCTCATACACTGCATGGCAAAAGCATAAAACAACATCAGGCTAATTCCGCTGGCAAAAGTAAACAAGGGTCCGCCCAAAACCGGATTGGTTTCTGCAGCCATTCGGTTTTTTATGGTTTCTTCTTCATCGCTTCCCACGCTGTAAATAGTGGCCAAAGTACCAACAAAAACCTCACGTGCTGCAAAAGAACTAATAATGGCAATTCCTATTTTCCAGTCGTAACCAAGTGGGGCCACCACCGGTTCTATTCCTCTTCCCATAATACCGATATAGGAATTTCTCAGTTTAAAAGAGGCGATTTCCTCATCCAGGTGTTCCTGTGCAATATTTTGATTAGCATATTCAGTGGTAACAATTTCTTCAGCATTGCTAAAGTTTTCACCTGGGCCATAACTAGCCAAAACCCAGAGTATAATTGAAATAGCCAATATGATTTTCCCGGCACCAAATACAAAACTTTTGGTTTTTTCAACTACATTAATTCCTACATTCTTAAGAATTGGTAGCTTATAATTGGGCATTTCAATTACAAAATAACTCCGATTCTTAATCTTCATATATTTATTTAGAAGCCAGGCAGAACCTATGGCAACGCCAAAACCTATAAGGTAAAGCAACATTAAGGTAAGTCCTTGCAGGTTAAAACCCCAGTAGGTTTGATCTGGAATTACCAGTGCAATAATAATAAGGTACACTGGTAAACGAGCCGAGCAAGTGGTAAATGGCACGACTAAAATAGTAATTAAGCGTTCTTTCCAACTTTCGATATTCCGGGTGGCCATAACTGCAGGAATGGCACAGGCCGTTCCGGAAACCAGTGGTACTACACTTTTTCCACTTAGGCCGAATTTTCGCATAATACGGTCCATTAAAAAGACTACCCGGCTCATATATCCGCTTTCTTCTAAAAGGGAAATAAAGAAAAATAAAAAGGCAATTTGAGGAATAAAAATTACAATCCCTCCCAGGCCGGGGATAATTCCTTCGGCAATAAGATTGGTGAAAGCCCCTGCCGGAAGTGTATTCCTAGCCCATTCGCTAAGCTGTGCAAAGCTAACATCAATCATATCCATGGGATAGCTTGACCAGTTATAAATAGCTTGAAAAATGAGTAATAGAATGGCAAAGAAGATAACATACCCCCAAACTTTATGGGTTAAAACGCGGTCTAAACGGGAACGTAAATCGGTGGCAGCATTTGTATCTACACTCATCGCTTCTTTTAAGACCCCGTTTATAAACTGATAGCGTAAAATGGTTTCTCTTTGCTGAAGGCGTTTGAGATCACTTTCTGATTTGGTACTGAAATCTGAACTTTTGGCCAGTTCGTTGCGGTTGAGGTTTCCGAAATTAACATCTTGTGTAATAACAAGCCAAAGTTTGTAGACAGCTTGATTAGGAAAAGCTTGCCGTAAACTGTTAAAATACTCAGTATCAATTATCGACGCATTTACACAAGGTTCAGTAGGGATATGCCGGTAATTGATAATGAGTTCTTTTAATTCGTCAATTCCGGTATTTTTTCTAGCGCTTACCAGGGCTACCTTAGTTTTTAAGCGTTCTTCAAGTATATCAATATCAAGGGAAATACCTTTACGCTTCATCCTGTCGGCCATATTTACCACCAAAATAGTAGGAATGCCCAGGTCTTTAATTTGGGTAAAGAGGAGGAGGTTACGCTTTAGGTTTTCGGCATCGCTAATTACCACGGCAACATCAGGATAATCTTTATCGTTTTTATTCAGTAATAAATCAATAACTAGGTTTTCGTCAAGCGAAGAAGCATTAAGGCTGTAGGTGCCGGGAAGATCAAGAATATGGGCTTTTAAACCACGAGGTAATTTGCAAATCCCTTCTTTTTTTTCAACGGTGATGCCCGGGTAGTTTCCTACTTTTTGGTTCAGGCCGGTAAGTTGGTTAAAAACCGAAGTTTTACCGGTATTAGGGTTTCCTATTAAGGCGACATTAATCTGTTTACTCATTATCGATCAAGTCAATTTCTATATGTAAAGCGGTTTCTTTTCTAATAGCGAGATGAGTGCCATTTACATCAAGGTATAGCGGATCTTTAAAAGGCGCAATATGTAAAAGCCGGACTTCATTCCCGGGCAAGCAGCCCATTTCCAATAGTTTTAGTGGAATTTTTTCTGCTGAAAATTCTTTGATTATAGCACGCTGCCCGCGTTTTAAATGCCCTAGGGTTAGCTTCACTTTTATTTAGATTGATTTTAAACAAGGCAAAAGTAATGGAAAATACAGCAATAGAAAAGTTTGAAGCTTAAAAACTTAGTTGGTGTATTCGGTTTTTAAGACTTTTATATCGTGCAAGAGCTTGTTTATGGCTTCCTCATCTGTACCGTCATAAAATCCACGAATTCTTTTTTTCTTATCTACCAGTACAAAATTTTCGGTATGAATCATATCATAAGGGCCGCCATCACCATTGGTTTTAGAGGCGAGATAAGATTTTCGGGCCAGTTCGTAAATGTGTTTTTTATTACCGGTAACCAAATTCCATTTTTTATCATTTACTCCTTTCTCTTCAGCATATTTTTTTAAAACCGGCACTGAATCGGTTTTTGGAAATACCGTATGAGAAAGCAGTAAAACATCGGGCTGATTTTTTAATTCTTCCTGAATTTTCAGCATATGGTCGGTCATTATCGGGCAAATGCTAAGGCAGGTAGTAAAGAAGAAATCGGCCACGTAAATTTTGTCCTTGTAAAAATCCTGAGTAATGGTGTCACCATTTTGATTAATCAATTTAAAATCTCCGATAGTGTGATATTTTCTAACATTTTGAACGGTAGAATCTACCAATTCGGTATTTACCATATCAGGCTGAAAAACCGGAAGGGTTTCTTTAGGTTTCAACAAGGTGTATATAATCGATATTATAATTACCGAGAGTATAAAGAATACTATGGCAAAGGTTTTGTACTTGGCAAAAAACTGAATCATAACTGCAAAATTAAACTGCGGCAGGCAATTAGTCGCATACAGAATCATAAAATTTCAGCATAAAACCTCAGGCTTTTCGAATAACTTTTGTAGGAGTTTATAAAAGGTTACTTTTGTGCGATTTAAAATTTGAAGTTAGATAACGAATGGATCCATTTTTAGTTAAGGCAATACAATTATTGTTAAGCCTTTCATTGTTAATAGTTTTACACGAATTAGGGCATTTTATCCCGGCCAAGCTTTTTAAAACCCGCGTTGAGAAATTTTTCTTGTTTTTTGATGTGAAATTTGCCCTTTTTAAAAAGAAAATTGGCGGTACTGTATATGGAATTGGCTGGCTGCCCCTGGGCGGTTATGTAAAGATCTCGGGGATGATAGACGAGAGCATGGATAAGGAGCAAATGGCTCAGCCTGCAAAAGATTGGGAATTTAGAAGCAAACCGGCTTGGCAACGTTTAATTATCATGTTAGGCGGTGTTACCGTAAACCTGGTGCTTGGGTTTTTGATTTATATGATGATTGTTTTTGTATGGGGTTCTAATTATGTAGGTCCCGATGAAATGCCGAAAGGTTTTGCCATAGCTGAAGAATTTAAGGAATACGGTTTTAAAGATGGTGATCGCATATTACAGGTTAACGGAAAAGATTTTGAAAACAGTATTGATATCAACAAACATTTATTTATGCGTGATGTTGATAATATTACAGTTCTACATCAAAATGGAGAAGAAGCTACGTATGGTCTTCCTGAAAATATAGGAGAACAAATGTTTGAAAAAGGGATTATGTTGCCCTTTGCTCCCATACAACGGCCGGTACTCGATAGCGTAGTAGCTGAAGAAGCAGCTTCTGTTGCAGGATTAAAAAAAGGTGACAGTATTATTTCTATTAATGACCAGGATATAAGTTATTGGCACGAACTTACTCCAATTATTGAAGAAAATAAAGAGAATGAAATTGAAATAGTTTATAAACGTAATGGAGAAATTGAGACTGCAGTTGCTACTCCAAATGAGGATGGTAAATTAGGAATTACCTTCGCCCGGGATTTTGATGTAAAAAACAAAAAATACGGATTTACTGAAAGTATAAAAGAAGGCTTTGATTACGGCTATTGGACACTAAGGGATTATGTATATCAATTTAAATACGTATTTACTAAAAAGGGAGCCACACAATTAGGGGGCTTTGGAGCTATTGGCGGGATGTTTCCCAATGCTTGGGACTGGCATCAGTTTTGGGAAACCACGGCATTAATTTCCATCATTTTAGCATTTATGAATATCTTACCTATCCCGGCATTAGACGGAGGGCATGTAATGTTTTTACTGTATGAGATGGTTAGCGGCCGGAAACCCAACGATAAGTTTATGGAAATTGCACAAATGATAGGCTTTTTTATTCTTATTGCTCTGGTGCTTTATGCTAACGGAAATGATGTATACCGTTGGTTATTTGAATGATAAAGTTTGATTGAAAAATTAAGCTAAAAAAAATGAAATTTGTTTTGTGGTGATTTAAAAATTGGTTTATATTTGCAACCGCAAAAGCGTAAAACACTCCTCCTTAGCTCAGTTGGTTAGAGCATCTGACTGTTAATCAGAGGGTCCTTGGTTCGAGCCCAAGAGGAGGAGCAAAATAACAACAAAGCCTTTCGATTTCTCGAAAGGCTTTGTTGTTTTAGTGGGTACAACATAGGGACAACATGGATCAAGCCTAATTGTTGTGTTTAAGTAAATTGTGGTTAATCTGTATAGGGAGAATTGAAGGCGAAGAAGTTTCCGTTATTTTTTAAAACGACTATAAATAACTACAATTACCAGGATTATAGCTAAAATAAGCCAAAACCCCATTCCACTTAAAAAGTTAAAAAACTCCCAGGTGTCTTCGTTCATTGATCAATTTTATCTTTTTCGTGTCGTTTTCTCCAGCTTATTCTGGCTGCGATAAAAATTCCTAAAATTATTAGAATTCCCAACAGGTAGAGCCAGTTATCGGCTATAAACTCCCATAGGGTAAAACCCCAACTTTCTACTTCGCTAGCCGGCCTGTCTTTGGGTAAGTGTTGTTGTTGCAAGCTCATAATTTTTGAATTTATCCGATAATCGTTCCTTCCCGAACTACCGGAATGATTCGAAATCAGATTGTTTTTCTCTAACTACTTTGTGGGTTTGCCCCACGAGTAGTTTACGTAAAGTTACGTTTTTAACTCTAGAGCTGCTGTTATAATCTTGCTAATTCCTTATTGAAATTTTATTTCCTCCAGAGAATTTAATATGTAAAGAAATCAGGCTGAGGATACGAACGATATATTTGTTTTAAAGGTTTTTTAATTTAAAGCCTTGAAGTGGGTTATTTTCGATATTTGTCCAAAGCTTTTTTGGTAAAATCAGAAAGTACAAGTTCTCCTGAAATTGCGGCTCTTTCAGCTAGTAATTCATTCCAGTGAGCCGTGTTTTTCCATAAAGCTTGTTTCATTTCATAAAGCGCTTCGGGATTATAAGAAGCTAATTTTCCAGTAAAGATTTCAATTTCTTTATCCAGCTCGCGTATTGTATCAAAAACACGTGCATAAAGGCCTTTTTCTTTTGCCCAATATGCATTTTTCCATTCATGTGCCGCTAAACTGAGTTCGGCTAAAGCAGCAATGCCCATTTTGCGTTCTACGGCCGGAGCAATAACAAAAGGGCCTATTCCAATACTTAATTCTGAAAGTTTAATGGCGGCGGCTTCGGTAGCCATGGCATAATCACAAGCTGCAATTAGGCCAAGCCCGCCGCCTACGGTTTTACCCTGTACACGGCCAATAATTAGCTTTTTGCATTTACGCATTGCATTAATCACATTTGCAAATCCTGAAAAAAATCGTTTTCCGGCTTGCATATTTTGTATAGCAACCAATTCGTTAAACGAAGCGCCTGCACAAAAAGCTTTTTCTCCTTCCGATTTTAATAGAATAATTTTGGCCTCATCGTTTTCTGAAAGATCTTCGATTTCCTTTTCAAGTCGTTCGAGTAAAACCGAAGGAAAAGAATTACTGGCCGGATGACCGAATTCCAGATGGGCAATACCATTTTCAATAGTAATATATAAACTGCCATTTTCACGTTCTGTGGTCATACAATTTTTTTTATGAGTTAACTAATCAAATTTATAAAGTTTAAGGCTGAATTTAGTGGGTTTGGTGTAAATTTAACGCTGGGCGGAAGCTAAACTAATTTATACGTAAAATCTTTTATTTCGTTTATCGGCGGGAGAGGATCTGAAATAATTTTTCAGTGCTTTAGCTGCTTATTTAACACTGAGGCCGGCCACTATAACATCAGACTTCTTTTTGTAGGTATTTCCTTCGGAATTTAATTACCAGGGCGCTGCTTCTTATCAACATCCAAACGAAAAAAGCTATCCAGATGCCATAGAGTTCCAGCCCAAAATAATCGGAAACTAGCAAAGCAGGGGTAAAACCTAGAAAAGTAGCCACAAGCAATAAATTCCGAAGGTATTTTGCTTCACCCAGGCCTTTAAAAATTCCATCAAACATAAAAGCGATGGCGTTTACGGGCTGCATTAGTAAAACAATCCAAAAAACCGAAGAAAACAAGGCCAGTACTGTTGCTTCTTTATTAAAAATCAATCCGATTTGACTATAGAAAATTCCGCAGAAGGCCATTAGGATCAAGGCGATATAAATAGCATATTTACTTATTTTTTTGCTGAGCTCCCACAGGTTTTTATAATCTTTAGCTCCTAAAAGTTTGCCTCCAATTGCATTGCCCGCATTGGCATAACCGTCGATAAAAAAGCTAAAAAATAACCAGATATTCATCAAAATACTTTGTGCGGCAATATAGTTTTTGCCATAATCTGTAGCGTAGGCATTCGCCAGGTAAATAGCAAAATTAAGTGCTGCTGTTCGAACAAAAAGATTGGCGGCCATTAGCAAGAGACCTTTCATTCCGGGGTTGATATTCCAGCTTAATTTTAAGTGAAAAGGTGTTTTTTTAAAGAAAAACCATAAGGCCATTATCAACATTGTGGTCTGGGCGGCCAGGCTGGCATATGCCGCACCGCGTAAGTGCATTGCTGGAATAAAACCGTCAATTCCGTAAACCAGCAAATAATCCAAGGCAACATTTACAGCTGCTCCGGTTAAACTGCATTTCATTGCCCAAAGCGTATTTTGCAATCCGCGGAAAACCCCAAAAATTGCAAAAGTTATCAGGGTAAGCGGATAACCCAGTGCTCGAATTTGATAATAATCTACTGAGTATTTTAAAATTAAACCTTCGGCATTGTAGGCACTAAAAATGAGCTCGGCAAAAAATGAAGTAAGGGCGTAAATCACCAGACTGAAAAGCAGGTTAAAATAAATGGCTTGCGGAACCAGGGTTTTTACCGCAAGTAACCTGTTGGCGCCCAAATGTTGGGAAACAATGGCTGAAATTGCCGTTTTTGTTTGCGCCAAAATCCAAATAATGGCCGAAAGAAATGAACCTACAATTCCTGCTGCTGCTAAGGCTTCAACGGCATTTTTTTCCACATTTCCGATTACACCAATATCGGTGAGGGAAATTAGGGGTTCGGCAATCCCGGCGATAATGGCAGGAATGGCGATCCGGTTGATGTTTTTAAAGCTTACTGAAGATTCCAAAGGCTACAATTAAAGCGCAAAGATAAGAGCCTTTAAGAAATGGGCGGCCTGGAATAATAAAAAGGATGTTTACTTTTTGTGGGCATTACTATTTCTAAAATCAAGGTTTAAATATTTTTGCTTTAAAAAAAGAAAATTATTATTACATTTGCTGCACAAAATGGGGGATTAGCTCAGCTGGCTAGAGCGTTTGGCTGGCAGCCAAAAGGTCATCGGTTCGACTCCGATATTCTCCACTCCCTTTAAACCCCGCGAAAGCGGGGTTTTCTTTTTTATAAATTGTTGTCCCGAATCTTCTTTTATTCCCCCGGCGGATTTAATATTGTAGTTTGCCCCAGAGTTTGTTAATTATAAATTCGTATGTTTAAAAGTATTTTCTATTAAAATATTCGGTTAATTCCCCTTCAAGAAGCTGTTTGGTTCGATTAGAGCGTGATGATCAAGGGAAGGGTATTGCCCGCCTGTTTTTAGATGCCCAACTTGTCCCGATAAGATATTTATGGGCTTTATTCCTAATAATGTATATAAATTTCTGAAGATAATTTCGTTGAAAGTCAGAATTTTAGTACATTTTTAAATATCTTGTCGATTTTTATTGAATTATAAACACATGTTTATTAGGTTTATATAAAATACTGAAGCCAAGTTATAAGTCAGCCCCAATGATGTAAAAATTGGTTTATCTTTGTAGGATATCCCCGCTACCTAAATCGGTATTTTGAAATCCAGTAACCACAACACTTTTTGGCTATTAATATTTATAAATATGAAGACAAGGGTAATTTTTATTCTTCTATTTTCAGGCTTATTGCTTTTGTTGGGTTATGGTGAAATTTTCGCCCAGTCACCACCCGCGTCAAATATGGAAAGTATGAGCGACGGACTACCTCCTCCTCCGGTTGGACTCCCCATTGACTTCGGGATTTCAGCTTTGATTGCTGCAGGAATAGGCCTTGGGGTTTTTCACCTTAAAAATAAGAACAAAAATTAATCTTTTAGCTCCTGTAACCGCTTTACATATTTTCCTATTACATCAAATTCAAGGTTTACGGTATCACCTTCTTTTAGGTTTTTAAAAGTGGTATGCTTATGCGTATAAGGAATAATTGCTACGCTAAATTCGTTTTTCTTTGAATTTACCACGGTTAAACTCACACCGTTTATAGTAATGGAGCCTTTTTCTATGGTAATATTATTAAGGGAGGCATCATAATTAAAAGTAAAAATATGGCTGCCGGATTCTTCTTTTACACTTCTACAAACAGCGGTTTGATCAACATGGCCCTGTACAATATGCCCGTCTAAACGGTCGCCGAGTTCCATGCCGCGCTCCAGGTTTACTGGGTCGCCCACCTGTAATTTGCTTAAATTTGTTTTTTCAAGGGTTTCTTTAATCGCCGTAATAGAATAAACATTTTCATCTATACTTACCACGGTAAGGCAAACCCCGTTGTGGGCCACACTTTGGTCTATTTTTAATTCGGGGGTAAAGTTGGCCTTTATTTTTAGATGCAGGTTGCCGTTTTCGGGGTTTATCGACTTTACTTGTCCTATTTCCTCAATAATTCCGGTAAACATGTTGTAGAATATTGGTTACATTTGTGTGTAAAATTAAGAATAAAAAGTTGGGAAGTATATGAAACAGGCTGAAAAGGTGAAATTAGGAGTTAGTATTGGAGACCTGAACGGAATTGGGAGTGAGATTGTCCTAAAAACCTTTGACGATAGCCGGATGCTTGATTTCTGCACTCCGGTGATTTTCGCTTCTACAAAAGTGCTTAATTTCTTGAAGAAACACTATAAATTTGGAGTACACCTTCAGGGTATAGATCATCCTTCAAAAGCTATTGACGGTAAAGTTAATGTAGTAAATGTTTGGCGTGAAAATGTAAAAATTGATTTTGGAAAAGAAGATGCGAAAGTGGGAGAATATGCATTTAAATCTTTGGAAGCAGCTACTATTGCACTTAAGGAAGATGATCTAGATGTTTTGGTAACCGCACCTATTAATAAACATTCCATCCAAAGTGAGAAATTTAAATTTCCAGGCCATACCGATTACCTGGCCCAGGAATTGGGTGGCGGCGAGAGCTTGATGTTTATGGTGAGCGATGAATTAAGGGTGGGGCTTTTTACAGACCATGTGGCATTAAAAGATATTGCCAGTGTAATCACGCCCGAGTTAATTCGGAAGAAAATAAGCCTGATTCAAAATAGTTTAAAGCAGGATTTTAGGGTGCAGAAGCCAAAAGTAGCAGTTTTGGGCATTAATCCGCATAGTGGGGATCAGGGGATTATCGGTAAAGAAGATGAGGAAATTTTAAAGCCCGCTTTAGAAGAATTACGCGAAAAAGGTGAACTGGTTTTTGGGCCTTATTCTGGCGATAGTTTTTTTGGTTCTAAAAATTATAAAAATTTTGATGCCGTGGTAGCTTCTTATCACGACCAGGGGTTAATTCCGTTTAAGACGCTTTCTTTCGGAAGTGGTGTAAATTTCACCGCTGGGTTGAGCAAAGTACGAACTTCACCCGATCACGGTACCGCCTTTGAAATTGCAGGAAAAAATGAAGCGAATATCAACTCCTTTAAAGAAGCGGTATTTAAAGGAATTGAGATATTTAAATGCCGTGAAGAATATAAAAAGCTGACGGAGAACCCGCTTCAAAAACAAAGAAAAAAGCTGTAAATTTGAAGAAAGGGCATAGTTAAGTGCGAACTTAAACCCGAAAAACGTTAACAAAAATTAATTTTCATTGGATATTATCTAGCAGGGTAAAGGGAAAATCTTAAAATAAAGCGGCCTTTAAAGTAATCTGTGTTTGATGAGCTATTTACTAAACATAACTCTTAACTGTATAGGTTTTCCTTTGTGAACTTATAGGCTTTTAAGGCAGGGAAATGGATGTAGACTTTTGAACCTTATTCCAAAAACACATTTAAATAAGATATAAACAAAAAATTGTTTATAAATCATAGTTACTTTATTAATTTTTATATCTTTGCACCCGCCTTATCCTGAGGGGAAAGGCACTCGAAACTGACGATGAGATGAGGAAACTAGCTGAATATACAATCCCTTTTGTGGGATTAAAGCTGGGCAAACACCAGTTTGAGTACGAGATAGATAACAAGTTCTTTGAGCATTTTGAGTACGAAGAGTTTAACAATGCCAACCTGAAGGTAGATTTACTTTTTGAAAAGAAAACTACCATGATGGAGCTTACATTTACAGTTTCAGGAACGGTAAATGTAAATTGTGATCTCACAAACGAAGCTTACGACCAGCCCATTGACGGGAAATTGTTTTTGGTGGTAAAATTTGGTGAGGAATATAATGATGAGGATGAAGACCTGCTTATTATACCCCACGGGGAATTTGAGGTTAACGTTCAGCAATATATTTACGAGCTTGTCGTACTTTCTGTACCTTTAAAAAAGGTACATCCCGGTGTTGAAGACGGAACATTAAAGTCTGAAGTACTTGATAAACTGGAAGAGTTCAGTTTAAAAAATAACAAAAAAGAAAACGAAGAGACAGATCCCCGTTGGGATAAATTAAAAAACTTATTAAACGATAAATAACAGCAAGCCATGGCACATCCAAAGAGAAAAATCTCTAAAACCAGAAGAGATAAAAGAAGGACACACTATAAAGCTTCAGCTCCAAAAGTAGCAACCGATCCTACAACAGGAGAGGCGCATTTATATCACAGAGCACACTGGCACGAAGGTAAATTATACTACCGCGGGCAGGTGCTAATAGATAACACCGAAGAAATAGAGGCATAATTACACCTGTTTATAATTTTCGGTATGAAAATTTGTACTGGAATTTTATAGCAATAAACTAGGTTTTCCAGTTTTTTCGACTGGCATCAGGCAGGTTTCATTAAGCCTAAACTTTTACAAAAACTCTCACCCAAGTGGGAGTTTTTTGTTTTAAGTTGAATAAGTCCTAAAAAGGCCTTAATTTGCACCCCGCATCTAAGATTAATTTAGTACTTTTCTCAGATGTTTTTGAGGGCTCAAAGCAAGAGCAATAGGTGATTAAAAATGATTCTATGAGCAAAATCACAGCAGCTATTACCGCTGTGGGTGCATATGTACCCGAAGATGTGTTGACCAACAAAATGTTGGAAGAAATGGTGGATACCAATGATGAATGGATTACCAGTCGTACCGGAATTAAAGAACGCCGAATTTTAAAAGATCCTGATAAAGGAACTTCTTATCTGGGCATTCAAGCCGCCAATAACTTAATTGAAAAATCGGGTTTAGACCCGGCCGAAATAGATATGGTGCTTTTAGCAAGTGCCACTCCCGATTTACCGGTAGCTGCTACAGGGGTACATGTCGCGACTCAAATAGGGGCTATTAATGCCTTTGCTTACGATTTACAGGCTGCTTGTTCCGGGTTTTTATACGCAATGTCTACGGCTTCAGCCTATATTGAATCAGGTCGCTATAAAAAGGTTTTAGTGATTGGAGCCGATAAAATGTCTTCAATTATTGATTATACCGATAGAACTACCTGTATAATTTTTGGTGATGGTGCAGGAGCTGTTTTAATGGAGCCCAATACCGAAGGTTACGGTCTTCAGGATGAGATTTTGCGAAGTGATTCGATAGGTCGTGAATCACTCCGAATTGAAGCCGGTGGCTCGTTAATGCCTCCTACCGAAGAAACCGTTGCCAGAAAACTTCATTTTGTAAAACAAGACGGTAAAACTGTTTTTAAGTTTGCAGTTTCCAATATGTCGGGCGTAAGTGCTGAGATTATGCAGCGCAATAAGCTTAGCAATAATGATATAAACTGGTTGGTTGCCCACCAGGCCAATAAACGCATTGTGGGGGCAACGGCAAGTCGTATAAATCTTGAAGAAGAAAAGGTTTTAATGAACATTGAACGCTATGGCAATACCACTTCAGCTACCTTGCCTTTGTTGCTTAGCGATTTTGAAAAACAATTCAAAAAAGGAGATAATATAATTTTTGCCTCATTTGGAGGAGGGTTCACCTGGGGGGCCACCTGGTTAAAATGGGCATATAATTCTTAAAAACCAACACCCTAACATTATGGATTTAAAGGAAATTCAGAATTTAATCAAGTTTGTTGCCAAATCCGGCGCCAGCGAGGTGAAACTGGAAACCGGTGATGTAAAAATTACCATCAGAACAGGCTCAGACGAAAAAGAAACCATTGTACAACAAGTGCCAATGGGTGGCCAAATGCCGCAAATGCCGGCTCAGCCACAACAACAAGCTCCTGCTCCTGCTCAGGAAGCACCTTCAGCTTCAGAAAAAGAAGAGAACAAAAAATCTTCAGAAGAAGACGATTCAAAATATATTACCGTAAAATCACCTATTATAGGAACGTTCTATCGTAAACCTTCTCCAGATAAGCCGGTGTTTGTTGAAACCGGAGATAGTGTAAAAGAAGGCGATGTACTTTGTGTTATTGAAGCGATGAAACTCTTTAATGAAATAGAAAGCGAAGTATCCGGAAAAATTGTAAAAGTATTGGTAGACGATTCTTCTCCGGTAGAATTTGACCAGCCTTTATTCCTGGTAGATCCTTCATAAATTCCTAACTGAATTTTATAATTCAGCTAAAAAATAATAGGTATGTTTAAAAAAATATTAATCGCCAACCGAGGGGAAATCGCTTTGCGTGTGCTGCGCACCTGTAAAGAAATGGGTATTAAAACCGTTGCGGTATATTCTACCGCCGATGCTGAGAGCCTTCATGTGCGTTTTGCCGATGAGGCCGTTTGTATTGGTCCTGCCCCGAGTAACGAATCTTATCTAAAGATTTCAAATATTATTGCTGCTGCTGAAATTACCAATGCCGATGCTATTCATCCCGGTTACGGATTTCTTTCAGAAAATGCTAAATTCTCCAAGATTTGTGAAGAGCACGATGTTAAATTTATCGGTGCTTCTGCTGATATGATTAGCAAAATGGGAGATAAGGCCACCGCAAAGGCAACAATGAAAGCAGCTGGTGTACCTTGTATTCCCGGTTCTGAAGGTATTTTGGAAGATTACGATGAATGTTTAAAGCTGGCTAAGGAAATCGGTTTTCCGGTAATGCTTAAAGCTACCGCCGGTGGTGGAGGAAAAGGGATGCGTGCCGTTTGGAAAGAAGAAAATTTACAAGCCGCCTGGGATTCTGCACGTCAGGAAGCGGGTGCCGCTTTTGGCAACGATGGTATGTATATGGAAAAGCTTATTGAAGAGCCACGCCATATTGAAATTCAGATCGTGGGAGATAGCAGTGGAAAAGCCTGTCATCTTTCAGAAAGGGATTGTTCTATTCAACGCCGTCATCAGAAGTTAACTGAAGAAACCCCTTCACCGTTTATGACTGATAGTCTGCGGAAAAAAATGGGAGAAGCAGCCGTAAAAGCTGCAGAATACATTCAATATGAAGGAGCTGGTACCGTAGAGTTTTTGGTAGATAAGCATCGAAATTTCTACTTTATGGAGATGAATACCCGTATTCAGGTAGAACATCCCATTACCGAGCAGGTAATAGATTACGATCTGATTCGGGAACAAATTTTGGTTGCTGCGGGAGTGCCTATTTCAGGAAAAAATTATTTTCCACAACTGCATTCAATCGAATGTAGAATTAATGCTGAAGACCCCTATAATGGCTTCAGACCTTCCCCGGGAAGGATCAATAACCTGCATGCACCGGGTGGGCACGGGGTGAGAATTGATACCCACGTATATAGCGGTTATGTTATTCCCCCAAATTACGATTCTATGATTGCCAAATTGATTACTACGGCACAAACCCGTGAAGAAGCGATCAATAAAATGAAACGTGCGCTGGACGAATTTGTAATTGAAGGTGTGAAAACCACTATTCCGTTTCATAGGCAACTTATGGATCATCCTGATTATATTGAAGGAAATTACACTACTAAGTTTATGGAAGATTTTAAAATGAATCCTCCAGAAGAAGATTAAGTTTTCTTTCAATTATATAATTTAGACCTCACAATTTTGATTTAAATCGAGACTGTGAGGTTTTTTATTTTGTAATTTTCATTGAAGATTAACGAATGTAATAAACCTTTCTGGAATTAAAATCCTGGTTTTGGAATGCGGGCTGCTGCCAAATGATGCCAGTACTATAAGTGATAAGTGCCAGTTTTACTTTTTTTAGCAGTATTTCTGAAATTCTTGACGATATAAATTCAGATTCAGAAAGCGAAGTAGTGGAATTGCTATTAGTAGTTTAACGGAAAAGAATTTTCAGAACTTATAAAATGATAAAAAAACTATTCAAAATTGTTTTTAAATTGCTACTGAGGCTTTTTCTTTTTTCCCTGCTTTTGGTGCTGTTATTTAAATGGGTTCCCGTACCGTTTACGCCACTTATGGGGTTGCGGGCTTTGGAGTATTCAGAAGAGGAAATTCGTCACGAATGGGTGTCTATTGAAGCAGTTTCGCCACATCTGCAATTGGCAGTTATTGCCAGTGAAGATCAGGATTTCGTAAAGCATAATGGTTTTGATTATAAAGCCATAAAGGAAGCTATTGAAGAAAATCAGCAGGGGAAGAGACTGCGCGGCGCCAGTACAATTTCGCAACAGACTGCTAAGAATGTTTTTTTATGGCCGGGGCGTAGCTGGCTTCGTAAAGGCCTGGAAGTCTATTTTACCTTTTTAATCGAAGTCTTTTGGAGCAAAGAACGGATTTTAGAAGTTTACTTAAACAGTATTGAAATGGGGCGTGGAATTTACGGCGCTGAGGTTGCTTCACAGTCCTGGTTTGGAAAATCGGCAGCAGATTTATTGCCTTCTGAAGCTGCGGCTATTGCCGCTATTTTACCCAATCCACGGGAATATTCGGCTAATCCTGCCAGTTCGTATATTGAACAACGAAAAAGTTGGATTATTAGGCAGATGAAAAATTATGGAACATTTAGTTTAAATTAAGTGAAACAAGAAACCAGTTAGGTCTAAAAAATTTCAAGTAAATTCTATATGAATTCAATAAAATCAAAATTATTTACCGCTTGTGAAGATTACCTGAAATCACGTATATCAAGGCTTTCTGCGGAATTAAAGAGTCTGGAGATAGATCTTGAAAATGAAAGCAAAAGCAGTGCCGGCGACAAATATGAAACCGGACGGGAAATGATTAATATGGAGTGGAATAAAATTTCCAATCAGTTGCAACAATTCAAAGTTCAAAAAGACCTTTTAGAAAAAGCTAAAAACCGGATTAATAGAGAAGTTTCCGGTT
The DNA here is from genome assembly GCA_017795085.1 of Salegentibacter sp. Classification (GTDB taxonomy): domain Bacteria; phylum Bacteroidota; class Bacteroidia; order Flavobacteriales; family Flavobacteriaceae; genus Salegentibacter. Next base: position 3,914,015 of record CP051246.1, on the reverse strand, counting down.
TGGGCAGTTTGGTGAAAACCAATGCGGCTAATTACTTTATTGCTATTCCTGCAGGAAAGATAATTATTGAAGAAGGTGAATATTTTGCTATTGGCCCAGGTTCACCTATTGCGCAATTATTTCAACAGAAAAAAGCCGGAGAGGAGATTGTTTTTAACGGGAAATCGACTAAAATTTTGGAGGTGGTTTAGGTTTAATTTTTTTGATATAAAAAATTAAAAAACAGAACCTGTTTTACCAGTTTAGATGTTGAAACAAGTCCAGCTTGTGGGGACAAACCACAGCCTTTTTATTATAATTCCTACGAATTTTAATTCTTCAGCCTCTCTTTAATTAATTTCTTATTTACAGAAATCCCAACAATTTTATCTTTAGGGAGTGCTTTAAGACTTTTAAAGAAAATAATCTTTCCGTTCAAATCGGCTTCAATTTGATAAGAATCACCCCGAAACCAGGACTTTAAAACCTTTGCTTTTATTGCTGAATTTCGCTTTATTTTTATTTCTTCAGGATATAAAATTACATGTTTTTTGCTATTGTTTTCGGGAAGTATTTGTTTTAGTATAATCTCATTTACATCGCCAAAAAGTGAGGCTACATATTTATTGGGCGGATTTTGATACAGGTTTTCGGGGGTGTCTTGCGCGTAAATTTGAGCATTTTTGAGTACAATGGTTTCATCAGCAAATGAAAGTGCATCAGTACTGTCGTGGGTAGCGACAATACACGCAATATTTTGTTCTTTTAAATAAGCAAAAAGCCTGCGGCGTAAATTGTTTTTTCTAAAATGATCAATATGGCTAAAGGGTTCATCTAATAAAAGCAATTCGGGTTTTTTGGCCAATGCCCTTGCCAGAGCAACACGTTGTTGTTGTCCCCCGCTTAATAAATTTGCTTTTGTTGTGGCTAGTTCGGCCATTTCAACTACTTCCATTAGCTCTTTTACCCGGTTTTTTTTCTTTTTGGGAAACTGATTGCTCAGGTGTTTTCCAATATTATCAGCTACACTTAAAGGTCCCATCAAATCAAAATCCTGGGCAAGGTATTTAATAAAAGGTTCACCGGGAACAAGGTTAAAGTTTGGCCCCAGGAGTTCTTTGTCTTCCCAAAAGATTTCCCCATCAGTATGTAGGAGCCCGTAAATAAGCTTCAGCAAGGTGCTTTTTCCACAGCCGCTTTCCCCAATAATCGATAAATTTTCTCCTTTTTTAAGTTGAAAATCAATACTCTTGAGTACCGGGTTTTTATCGTAAGTAAAGGAAACATTTTTGAGTTTTAACATAGCACGTAAGATAACTTTTTAGACCTATTTTAAAAAACCTCACAGGTTTTAGAACTTGTGAGGTTTGCTAAATCTATTAAAAAAGAAAATTTATCCTTTTACCTTGTTAACATTATATGGCAGGCTTTGAAAACCCATATTATAAAGAGTAAAGCCAAAAATATCGGCATATTCTTCAATAATCATTTTGGTGGGTTTTCCCGCACCGTGTCCTGCTTTAGTTTCAATACGAATTAATACCGGGTTTTCACCTTCGTGTTTATCCTGTAGTTCAGCGGCAAACTTAAAAGAATGTGCGGGTACCACCCGATCGTCGTGATCGCCAGTGGTAACTATCGTGGCCGGATATTCTGTACCTTCTTCTAAATTATGAACCGGAGAATATCCATACAGGTATTCAAACATTTCTTTGCTGTCTTCTGCGGTTCCATAATCGTAAGCCCAACCGGCACCTGCAGTAAAAGTATGGTAACGCAACATATCCATCACACCAACTGCAGGCAAAGCTACTTTTATCAAATCAGGGCGTTGGGTCATGGTTGCTCCAACCAACAATCCGCCATTGGAACCTCCCCGGATAGCCAGGTAATCGCTGGAAGTATAATTTTCGTCAATTAAATATTCAGCAGCAGCTATAAAATCGTCAAAAACGTTTTGTTTTTGCAATTTGGTACCGGCATCGTGCCATTCTTTGCCGTATTCGCCACCACCCCGAAGATTTGGTACCGCGTAAATACCACCCTGTTCCAGCCAAATTGCGTTGGCTGTACTAAAAGAAGGCGTAAGACTGATGTTAAAACCACCATAACCATAAAGTATGGTCGGGTTTTTTCCGTTTAGCTCAATCCCTTTTTTATGGGTTATAATCATCGGGATTTCAGTGCCGTCTTTCGATTTATAGAAAACCTGTCTGCTTTCGTAATCTTCAGGATTGAATTTAATATTTGGCTTATTGTATAATTCTGAAGTGCCTTCTTCAATATCAAATTTGTAAATGGTGCCTGGAGTTACGTAATTAGTGAATGAATAATATAAAACGTCTTCTTCTTTTTTAGCGTTAAATCCGCCTGCTGAACCAATTCCGGGCAATTCGATATCTCGGATTTTTTCCCCGTTGTAATCGTATTGTTCTACTTTAGAAACCGCATCAACCATATATTCGGCAAAGAAATAGCCCCCGCCTGTAGTGGCACTTAACACATAATTGGTTTCAGGAATAAAATCTTCCCAATTTTCGGGTTTCGGATTGGAAGCGTCAACACTTACCACGCGTTTGTTGGGCGCGTCTAAATCGGTTACAATAAAGAGTTTATTTTCTTCATTTTCAAGTACGTAAGATTCGGTATCTTCATTATCAAGGATAGTAACCAGCTCTGGATCTTCCTGCTGAAGGTCCATCATAAATAATTTTCCACCGGCGGTAGAATTCCTGGCCGAAATAAATAAATAACGATTGTCTTCTGAAACACTACCACCCACATAACGGTGTTTTTGCTCTTCTGAATCCCCAAAAATTATTTTATCATCTTCCTGCGAAGAGCCGAGTTTATGATAGAACAACCGATGCTGATCTGTTTTTGCCGAAAGTTCACTGCCCTTTGGTTTTTCGTAGCTGGAATAATAAAAGCCTTCGTTTCCTTTCCATGAAATGCCACTAAATTTCACATCCCGAATGGTATCTTCAACGGTTTTTGTGGATTCTGTATCAATAATGATGATTTTTCGCCAATCACTACCGCCTTCAGAAATAGCATAAGCTGCTTTTTTCCCGTCTTCGGAAAAACTTAAACCGGCTAGGGAAGTAGTGCCGTCATCACTAAATTTATTCGGGTCTAAGAATACTTCTCCTTCGTCTTCTTCCTTCTTCTTACGATAGATTACGCTGTGATTTTGTAAGCCGTCGTTTTTGGAATAATAGATATAATTGCCCTCTTTTCGGGGAGCACTTAATTTCTCGTAATTCCAGATTTCGGTAAGGCGTTCTTCCAGTTGCTTCCGGTAAGGGATGTTTTCAAGAAAATCGAAAGTAACCTCGTTTTGGGCTTTCACCCAGGCTTCGGTTTCCTCGCTGCGGTCGTCTTCCAGCCAGCGGTAAGGGTCTTTAACCTCGGTACCGAAATAATTGGTTACGGTATCAACTTTTTTAGTTTCAGGATAATCTAGTGCCAAATCTGTGTTGTTTTGAGAATTATTGCAGGAAGCCAGGATGGCCAATACAAAGATTCCGGGAATTGTTTTTTTCATAAGCTGTGATTTGATGCATAAAATTAGTAATAAAAAATGCCTGTAAGTTACAATTTACAGGCATTTGTTTGAATTTTTATGCAAAAGAGGTTTACACCAGTTTATTTTCTATTAAATATTCAGCAATTTGTACGGTGTTAGTTGCTGCTCCTTTTCTAAGGTTATCAGCCACTACCCACATATTTAAGGTATTTTTTTGCGAATAATCCCTACGGATTCGGCCAACAAAAACATCGTCTTTTCCTTCAGCATAAATCGGCATCGGATAAGTATTGGTGTCAGGATTGTCCTGTACGGTAACTCCCGGGAATTCGCTTAAAATTTTACGGACTTCAGTTTCGTCAAAATCATTTTCAAATTCAATATTTACCGATTCTGAATGGCCGCCTACTACGGGAATTCGAATTGCAGTGGCGCTAACTAAAACCGAATCGTCACCAAGGATTTTTTTGGTTTCTTTGGTAAGTTTCATCTCTTCTTTGGTGTAGCCGTTTTCCTGAAACACATCACAATGTGGCAATGCATTTTTATGGATAGGATACGGATAGGCCATTTCGCCTTTTTCACCTTTATATTCATTTTCTAACTGCTCAACGGCTTTTACCCCGGTGCCGGTAATCGACTGGTAGGTAGAAACCACGACGCGTTTAATTTTGAATTTATCGTGAAGCGGTTTAAGGGCCATAAGCAACTGAATGGTTGAACAGTTTGGGTTGGCGATAATTTTATCTTTTTTGGTTAATTCTGAAGCATTAATTTCAGGAATCACCAGTTTTTTGGTTTCATCCATTCGCCAGGCCGAAGAATTATCGACTACGGTAGTCCCGTTTTCGGCAAATTTCGGGGCCCATTCTAGGGAAGTATCTCCCCCTGCTGAAAACAGGGCGATATCCGGTTTAAGGTCTACTGCGGTTTGCAGGCCTATTACTTCATATTCTTTACCCTGGAACTGAATTTTTTTTCCTACGGAACGCTCGGAAGCGACCGGGTATAATTCGGTTATGGGAAAATTTCTTTCCGCCAGTACTTTTAACATAACTTCGCCTACCATTCCGGTGGCACCTACCACTGCTACTTTCATAATCAAATTTTTGTCTTTCCCGTATTTCAACTGCGTTCAGTGTAAATTTTGACGGAAAACACTATTATACGTTGTCTTGTTTTTCTATTCAAGATTTTAAAAAATCAGCCGCAAATTTATTATCCATAGCTTAACTAACCCAGTATCAGTCGCTAAAATTAATAAGAATTATCATAATTAAACCAATTTGTAATTTTAGTTAAAAAAAGACCCCGCGGTTTGCCACGGGGTTTAATTAAATTACGATTTATTTAAAAATGAGCAGTATAGCGGTGCTCGTTTTTTGAATCTTTTATGGTGTATTGCCCTGTTTTTTTAGTTCATCCCGAATTTCAGTAAGCAATTGCTCCTGACTTGGACCTTTGGGTTCCACAAGTTTTGGTGCTTCTTTTTCTTTTTTGGTTTTTTCATATGCACGCAATACCAAAAATATAAAAAATGCTACAATTACAAAATGAATAATAGTGTCAATTAAATTTCCGTAAGTAATTACGGCAGCTTCAGCTTCCCTAGCGACTTCAAGAGTTTCGTAGGAACCACCATCCAGAGCTATAAATTTCTGTGAAAAATCTGTTCCTCCGGTAATTACCCCAATAAGAGGCATAATAATATCAGCAACCACAGAGGCTACAATTTTATTAAATGCAGCTCCAATTACTACCGCAGTAGCTAATGCAATAATATCGCCTTTTAGCATAAAGGCTTTAAAATCTTTTAAAAATGCCATAATTGTATAGGTTTTAGTTTCATGTCAACTAAAATAATACAAAAATTTTAAGTGTCGTGCAGGATTTTTCGCTTCACCCGTTGGGAAATTCCGGTAATTAATTCGTAGGTAATCGTGCCTCCGGCATTAGCAAATTGGGTAGCGTGTTGCGGGCCGCCAAAAACAATTACTTCATCCCCTTCTTTACAATCAATATGCGTAACATCTATCATTAAAATATCCATACATACATTTCCGATTATCGGAGCAAACTCACCCTGTACATAAACCCCTGCTTTTTTTCTTCCGAAAATGCGTTTGATACCATCAGCGTGACCAAGGGGGAGTGTGGCTATACGAGTGGGGTGAGTGGCTTTAAAAATCCTGCCATATCCTACTGTCCCGCCCTGGTCTAATTCCTGAATTTGGGAAATTATGGTTTTTAAGGTACCCACCGGTTTTAGTTGCTCATCAATGCTTTTCCCGTTCCCGAAACCATAAAGACCAAGTCCACATCGCACCATATCAAAAGTAGCTTCAGGATAGTTAAAAATTGCTGAAGTATTGCAAATATGAAACATTGGCTGGTACCCGAGCTGTTTTAATAAACCTTCAGCGATTTTTCTAAAATTATAAATTTGTGTGAGAGTAAATTCCCTTTCTTTCCAGGCCTCACTGGCAGCAAGGTGCGAAAAAGCCGAGACTACCTTAACTGAGCTGCTTTTTTGCAGTAATTCGGGGATATTTTTAAAACTTTTTGGTGTAAAACCAAGCCGGTTCATCCCGGTATTGAATTTTAAATGGACGGGATAGTCTTTTTGGTTTAATTTTTCAGCAAGGCTAATAAAATCTTTTAAAACCCTTTCGCTGTATAAATTGGGTTCCAGGCAATTATCGATTATATTTTTAAAGTTTACCGGTTGTGGATGTAAGATAAGAATAGGAATAGTGATTCCGGCTTCCCGCAACCTTTCTCCTTCGTAAGTGTAGGCTACAGCAAAATAATCGGCACCCAGGTCCTGAAGTTTTTTTGCCATTATTACCGAATCATTTCCGTAAGCATAGGCTTTAATTACCGCCATAAATTTTACCTCGTCGGGAAGCCTGGCCCTAATGGTTTTATAATTATGTGCCAGGGCTCCAAGGTCTATTTCCAAAAGTGTTTCTTGAGCCTCAGGCATTTTTTTCTTTTAAATTCGGGTTGATTTCTTCGGGGTCGTTAACTTCAAAATGCTTTAGACGTTCGCCTTTCATTGCTTTAAAATAGGCAGCCCGGCTTAGAGGTTCGTATTCTTCGGTCTCACCTAAAAATACCAGGTCATTATTAACAGCTTTTCTGTAGCTAAATTGCGCCAGGTTTCCGGTACGCGTACAAACCGCATGAACCTTGGTTACATATTCAGCGGTGGCCATTAGAAACGGCATCGGACCAAAAGGATTTCCTTTAAAATCCATATCAAGGCCCGCTACAATTACTCTGATTCCGCGGTTGGCCAAATCGTTGCAAACGCTTACGATTTCATCATCAAAAAACTGGGCTTCATCAATACCCACCACATCGCAGCCATCGGCAAGAATGGGAATGTTGGATGCTGAAGGCACTGGCGTAGAGCGAATTTCATTGGAATCGTGAGAAACCACCATTTCTTCATCATAACGACGGTCTATGGCCGGTTTAAAGATTTCAACTTTTTGTTTGGCAAATTGCGCACGTTTGAGTCGGCGAATAAGCTCTTCGGTTTTTCCGGAGAACATACTTCCGCAAATAACTTCAATCCAACCAAATTGCTCTTCGTGATTTACCGTATTTTCGAGAAACATTTTGTAATTTTCAAGTCTGGAAAAGGAAACTCCCTTTTTGATAAAGGTGGAACAAATTTATTAAAAATACAAGCCGGAATACGGGCAAAATCGGAAACTTATAAAAGCCTGAAAATCGGAAATAATAGGAATGATATTTGCGAAATTTAGGCTAATAAAGCTTCTGAATTTTAATAAAATGAGTTATGAAAGCCCTAAATCAGGGAACAGGTTTGGGATAAATTGGGGATTTTAAAAAACCTTTGTCAATCAATATAAATAAAGCTTCCCGCATTGGGATTAATGGTTTATAAATTTTTGCATAGATGAAAAAGAAAATAAGAACCGAGTTAGAGAAACTGGCACAAAAAATTCTTCAAGAGGATTATAATATTCCTGAATTAAAAGCCGAAAGCCTTAAAATTTATGAAAAGCTGACTTTACTGGAATTTGTGGAGCAACAAATTGTTTCGGAACCTGCTTCCGCAGAAAAAAAACCAGAATCGCAACCGATGCCTAAACCGGAATCTCAATTTGATAGGTTTGCCCCTGATGGAACCGAATATCGTGAAGGAGAAGCCATTACTGAGCCTGCTACTGAAAAAATTAAAGATATAGTATCTGAAATGCCTCCGGAAGATAAAGGAGAAACAAATCCTGTTTCTGAGGAAATGCCAAAACCGGAACCGCTGCCAGACGTACCTAATCCAGAACCGAAACCTGAAAAAGAAAATCCTGCAAGTAAAAAGGAAGATGCAGCAATTAATCATTCAGCATCTAAAAATGATTTTCGGGATATTGGTGTAGATTACGATAACCTGCCAGATTTTGAACCGCTTAATAATCGGCAAAAGGAAAATCGCCCAAAATCTTTGAACGATCGACTCAAAAAAGGAATTAATATTGGTTTAAACGAGCGCCTTGCTTTTATAAAACATCTTTTTGATGGTAATGGAGCCGATTATAACCGGGTTCTTTCACAGCTTAATACCATAGATTCTCACGAGGAAGCGGTAAAATTTATTGAAAAAATCATAAAACCCGATTATAATAATTGGGAGGGAAAAGAAGAATACGAGGCACGGTTTATGGATAAAATTGAAAACCGTTTCGAAAAATAAACGGTATGGGAAAATTATTTGTGGTGCCCACGCCCATAGGAAACCTGGAAGATATGACTTTTAGGGCAGTGCGTATTTTAAAAGAAGCTGATACCATTCTTGCCGAAGACACCCGAAATAGCGGGAAACTTTTAAAACATTTTGAAATTTCCACGCCTATGCAAAGTCACCATATGCATAATGAGCATAAAACGGTGAAAGCCTTGGTAGAGCGTATAAAAGCAGATGAAACCCTGGCACTTATTAGCGATGCCGGTACCCCGGCAATTTCCGATCCCGGTTTTTTACTGGTTCGCGAATGTATTGCTGAAGGTCTTGAGGTAGATTGCCTTCCCGGAGCTACGGCTTTTGTTCCCGCTTTGGTAAATAGCGGACTTCCAAATGATAAATTTGTGTTTGAAGGTTTTTTGCCGGTAAAAAAAGGCCGTCAAACCCGGTTGAAATTACTTGCCGAAGAAACCCGATCCCTGGTTTTTTACGAATCTCCCCATAAATTGATAAAAACCCTTGGCCACTTTTTAGAATATTTTGGAGAAGATAGGCAGGTCTCGGTTTCCAGGGAAATTAGTAAACTTCACGAGGAAACAATTCGCGGAAATATTACTGAAGTTTTAGCCCACTTTTCAGCAAAGCTTCCTAAAGGGGAAATTGTAGTGGTTGTGGCAGGAAAGAGCTAGTTGTTTATGTGAAGAACAAAATGGAGGAATTATTTGCTTTTCAGACTGATTTAATTGCGCAGGTATCCAATTACCAGCGTTCGCTTATCAATGATATATCCTGGCAAAATCGTTTAATTGGAATAAAAGGAGCTCGTGGCACTGGAAAAACCACTTTATTGCTTCAGCATATTAAATTTAACCTGCAACCGGATAAAGAAGTTCAGCCGTTATACATTACTCTGGATGATTTGTACTTTTTGGAAAATTCCCTGGTGGAAATGACGCGTGAATTTGTACTTAACGGAGGCACACATCTTTTTGTAGATGAAGTGCATAAATACCCCAACTGGTCCCGCGAATTAAAACTGGTTTACGACCGTTTTCCATAATTGAACCTGGTTTTCACCTCTTCTTTTATGCTTGAAATTTACAAAGGAGAATCCGATTTAAGTCGGCGCGCAGTTACCTATAATCTAAATGAGCTTTCATTTAGGGAGTTTCTGATGTTTAAAGAAAACCTGGAACTTTCGGCTTTTTCCTTGGCAGATATTTTGGGGAACCATCAGGAAATCGCCTCAGAATTAAAAGAAAAAATTAAGGTTCCTGTAAAGCATTTTAAAGAATACCTGAAATTTGGCGCCTACCCTTATTTTCTGGAAGATAAAAAAATCTACCATGATAAACTTATAAGAACGGTGAGTTTAATTATTGAGAATGATATGAATGTGGTAGAAAATGTGATATATGCAGATAGTATTAAAATTAAAAAGTTACTTATTGCTATTGCCGAAAGTGTGCCGTTTACGCCCAATATCACCAAATTAAGCGAGCGCTTGGGCGTAAACCGTAAATTTTTGTTGAATGCTATAAAACTCTTGGAGCGGGGAGATTTGCTTTTGCAATTATTTAAACCCGATAAGGGAATTGGCGCTTTTACAAAACCTGAAAAATCTATCTGTACAATGCGAACCTCATTTATGCCCTGGGAAAAGAAAGTGCTCAAAAAGGAAGTATGCGTGAGACTTTTTTTGCAAACCAATTGGGGTACAGGCATCAACTAAACCTTGCTGAAAAAGGGGATTTTTTAATTGACAAAAAGTATATATTTGAGGTTGGTGGTAAATCAAAAGGGAAAAGTCAGATAAGTGGATTAAAAATGCATTTGTAGTTCGTGATGATATGGAAGTGGGAGCGATAAATATTATCACACTTTGGTTGTTTGGCTTTCTCTATTAGCGAATCGGGCTTTTATCTTTTATTGAAAAGTGTGAAAAAATAATGGACTTCAGGGGTATTTCTGAAAGCTTACAATCCCTATTTTTGTAAAAACCTTCAAGTAAATATGCGTTGGACGCTAAAACCCAAACCTGATTCAGAAACCGTTATTCAACTCTCCCAATCTCTAGGGGTGGGTGAAATTATTGCTAAATTACTGGTACAACGGGGCATTTTCACTTTTGAAGCGGCAAAAAAATTTTTTCGCCCTAATTTAGAAGATTTGCACGATCCGTTTTTAATGAAAGATATGGAAAAGGCGGTAGATCGAATAGAAACCGCAATTGCTTCCGAAGAAAATATCCTGGTTTTTGGCGATTATGATGTAGATGGCACGACCAGCGTGGCTTTAATGAGTTCTTATTTAAAAACCCTTACGCCCAACGTGGCCAGTTACATTCCTGATCGCTATGCCGAAGGTTACGGGGTTTCGTATGCTGGTATTGATTTTGCCGCTGATAATGATATCTCCTTAATTGTGGCTTTGGATTGTGGAATTAAAGCGGTTGAGAAAGTAGCTTATGCTGCAGAAAAGGGCATCGATTTTATTATTTGCGATCATCACCGCCCCGGGGCAGAAATTCCGAATGCCACTGCGGTTTTGGATCCTAAACAAAAAGATTGTGAATATCCGTATAAAGAGCTTTGCGGTTGCGGAGTGGGTTTTAAATTGATTCAGGCCCTAAATTCTCGTCGGGGCGAAACTATAGAATTGCTCTTGCCTTATCTGGATTTAGTGGCCACGGCCATTGGGGCTGATATTGTGCCTATTACCGGAGAAAACCGGATCTTGGCCTATCACGGCTTACGGGTAATTAACGCCGCACCAAGAGCTGGTTTTAAAGCTATTTTGACACAACTCAAAAAGGAAAAAATTACCATAACCGATGTGGTTTTTATCATTGCTCCGCGAATTAATGCTGCCGGCAGGATGAAACAGGGCCTGCACGCTGTTGATTTATTGATTGAAGTTGATGACGAACGCGCGAGAGAAATTGCCGGGGAAATTGAGTCCTTTAATTCAGAACGAAAGGACACCGACAAGAGTATTACTAAAGAAGCCTTGCATCAAATTGAAGAATTGCAGGAGCAGGATCGTTTTACTACGGTAGTTTATCAGGAAAATTGGCATAAAGGAGTAATTGGGATTGTGGCTTCGCGCTTAACAGAAACCTATTATCGGCCAACACTTGTTTTTACAAAAAATGGTGATAAAATGGCTGCTTCGGCTCGTTCGGTGCAGGGTTTTGATGTTTACAATGCCCTGGAGGCCTGTCGTGAACATATCGAACAATTTGGCGGGCATAAATATGCCGCCGGGCTGACTTTGGAAGCTTCGGAATATGAGAATTTGAAGCAAAAGTTTGAAGCTGTTGTTGCTAAAACTATTGATAAACGCCTGCTCACTCCTGAAATTTCTATAGATACCGAATTGCAACTCGATGAAATTACGCCTAAATTCTTTCGTATCCTGAAACAATTTGCCCCCTTTGGTCCGGGAAATATGAACCCGGTATTTATGAGTGAAAATTTAACAGATACCGGCTTCGGAAAATGTGTGGGTGCCGAAAAAAACCATATTAAATGTGCGGTAAAACAAAGGCCTGAAAGCCCCGCTTTTGATATGATTGGCTTTAACCTGGGCAATAAAATTGGTGTTATTGAAAAGGGTAAAAAGTTTAAAGCGGTATACAGTTTAGATGAGAATGAGTGGAATGGAAGTGTTTCCATTCAGTTAAAATTGAAGGATGTCAGTGAATAAACCCTTTCTATTTAGATTCATTTTAAATAAAAATTTTATATTTGAATCAAGAAGTTCAGGTTAAGTTCAAAAGGATGAGTTAAAATATCATTCTTTATTTTCAGAATGCCTGAGCGTATTTAATCTCATTTAATGAGCAAAGTTTTCAACTATGGATGATGTTGAGATCATATACCATAATCAAACCGGAATCGCTTTTAAGTGGAAAAAGCATGTTCCAAATACCGATTCGCGCCGGGTACAAATGGTAATTAAAAATATGGGTTTTTACCTGTTTCCTGGTGAAATAAAATTGTTTTCAGAAAATATAAAAACCACCAAAACTTATTTTTGCGGATATTGTCCAAAAGGAAAACATTGCCGTAATATCCTGTTGAGGTCACCTTTGGATAAAATGGATTTTACCGTAACCCGTGCCGAACTTATGGAAATTGCAGACCTAATTGAAGGTACATTGTTCAAATTAAATCTGGAAGAATATGTAAATGGATGTGGAAGGAATTAAACTTTAAGTACGCTTCGATATAAGGCATTGGTTTGATAAGCTTATTAATGACTTCAGCGAAATTATAATTCGTCGAAAAAGAGGGAAAATAAACTATTCTTCGATTATCAAGCAATTTATAATTTCTTTAACTCTAATTTATTGCCATCAAAAATCGCATAGGTATAATGATGTAACCAATCTCCGGTGTTGAGGTAAGTAGATTTTTCGTTTAGATCAATTTCTAAAGGCAGATGCCGATGGCCAAAAATAAAATAATCGTAATGTTTTTCTTCCAGTTTACGGTAGCAATATTGAATAAGCCACTCTTTCTCCGCCCCTAAAAACTCCTGTTCTTCATCTCCGGAAATCGCTTTATTTTTTACTGAAAAATATTGTGCTAGTGGAATGCCCAAATCCGGATGAAGCCAACGATAGAGCCATTTTGAAAACGGGTTGGTAAAAACCTTTTTCATCCGTTTGTAGCCATGGTCACCGGGGCCGAGTCCATCACCGTGGCCTATTAGAAAATTTTTGTTGTTAAATTGAAATTCTTTTGGTTTATGAAAGACGGGAATATTTAGCTCATCCTCAAAGTAATTTCGCATCCATAAATCGTGATTTCCAACAAAAAAGTATATCGGTATACCGCTGTCTTTTATTTCGGCAAGTTTTCCTAAAACCCTTACAAAACCTTTAGGAACAGCATGTTTATATTCAAACCAAAAATCAAAAAGATCGCCTAATAAAAAAATAGCAGCAGCGTCTTCTTTTATCTCATCCAGCCATTTTACAAACCGGACTTCTCGCGGCCGACTTTCCTCCTGAGTAGGAGCACCAAGATGGTTGTCACTTGAAAAATAAACTTTTTTGCCTTTTGGGATGGTCATTGCGTAATTTGTGAATGGTAAATATAAAAAATTTAGCAGTAGCCCTCACAGGTTTTCAAAACTTGTGAGGGCTGAGAGTGTAAAACCCCTTTTTCTTGAGTTACTCCCCCTTAGGGGGCTGGGGGGCTTTTGGTACTCTTTGATCTGCTGCATACCATTCTGCAAAGCTCGATTCGGTTTCATGTAGCTTTAGAGAATGTAACTGAACATGTGCTGGTAAATGTTTGCTGATTTTTTCAGCAAAATCTATCACCATATTTTCGCTGGTAGGTTGGTAATCTACTAGAATTACATTGTGCCCGTGGTTTTTTAATTCTTCAGCAAGTTTTACATGAGGGGTATTTTTATTAAAAACCGTGGCGTGATCAAACTTATCTACAATTTCAGATTTTACAATATATTTTAAATCACCAAAATCAATTACCATCCCAAGTTTTACATGATCACTATCGCCTATCGGCGTGCCAATTACCGTAACATTCAATTTATAGCTGTGGCCGTGAACATTACGGCATTTCCCGTCATAACCGTAAAGGGCATGGCCGGTTTCAAAAGAGAATTGTTTGGTAATCCTTATTTTAGACATCTTTTAATTTTTTACAAAGGTATTAAATCCCATTCAATGTATTTTATTTCCTGAGGGCTGCATTAAAACAGGTTAAGACTTATTTTGAATGCGTTATGGGTTTGTACTGAAGTGATTAAGCTCATAAAAAGATTCTGGATTATTTGTTTTTAAATCCCGTTAAAAATCCCTTATATTTGAAATCGTAAACTTTAGGGGTGCCTTTTTGGCTGAGATAAAACCCTTTGAACCTGATTCCGGGTAATACCGGCGAAGGGAAAAGTGTTTCTTGTATTTATCCATACACTCATTTCGCGAGTTTGGTGATTTTGAACTTACTTTTTCTTTAGGAACCTCCCCTTGGGTTTACAGCTATTAAATTTTAAAAAATGATAACTGTAAACGTAAATAATACTGCACATAAATTTAATTTAAATACTAATCTTCAGGATTTGCTAACCCAGCTTGATATTTCTGATAAAGGAATTGCTGTAGCTGTAAATAATCAAATTATTTCCAAAATAAACTGGAGCCGATATCAATTGGCAGAAGGTGAGAACATACTCATAATTAGAGCTACCCAGGGCGGGTAAAATTAATTGAACGGAAATTTTTCTCCTGAACATGTAAAATAACTAAAAGGAAGTAATTATGAAAAAAGACCAAACTCCCAAGCAACAAGGTATTAGTCGGGAACCCTTTCCAAATTCAGAAAAATTGTATGTAAGCGGGAAAATTTATCCCGATATCAGGGTGCCGATGCGAAAAATCAACCTGAGTGATACGGTAGATCGATTTAACGGCAACACCGAAAAAAATGAGCCCATATTGATTTATGACACCAGCGGCCCCTATACCGATCCTTCAGCAGAGATTAATGTACGAAATGGATTGAAACCTGTTCGCACCAAATGGATTGCCGCCCGGGAAGACGTTAAAATGCTGCCGGGACTTTCTTCTGTTTATGGACAAGAAAGAGAACGTAATGAGAAATTGGATGAACTTCGCTTTAAAAGAAAAAACCAACCTTTAAAGGCCAAATCGGGGCAGAATGTCACTCAAATGCATTATGCTAAAAAAGGTGTTATCACCCCCGAGATGGAATATATTGCTATTAGGGAAAACCAGAAGCTTGAAGAAATAGAGGAGATTGTAAGGCAGCATCCGGGCCATAGTTTTGGTGCCAGTATACCAAAAACAATTACCCCAGAGTTTGTACGGGATGAAGTAGCTCGGGGAAGGGCAATTATCCCTTCAAATATTAACCACCCCGAAGGTGAACCCATGATTATTGGTCGTAATTTCCTGGTAAAGATAAATGCCAATATTGGAAATTCTGCTGTAAGCTCTTCCATAGAAGAGGAAGTGGAAAAGGCCGTATGGGCCTGTAGATGGGGCGCCGATACCATTATGGATCTCTCAACCGGAAAGAATATTCATGAAACAAGAGAATGGATCCTCAGAAACTCACCCGTTCCTATTGGTACAGTACCTATATACCAGGCGCTTGAGAAAGTAAATGGAAAAGCAGAAGACCTAAGCTGGGAAATATTTAGAGATACGCTTATTGAACAGGCTGAACAGGGGGTAGATTATTTTACCATTCATGCCGGGGTACGGCTTCAATATGTCCCTCATACGGCAAAGCGGCTTACGGGAATTGTCTCCCGCGGGGGTTCAATAATGGCTAAATGGTGTCTGGCACACCATAAAGAGAGTTTTCTCTATACCCATTTTGAAGAAATTTGTGAGATCATGAAAGCTTATGATGTTTCGTTCTCTCTTGGAGATGGCTTGCGCCCGGGTAGTATAGCTGATGCTAATGATTATGCACAGTTTGCAGAATTGGAAACTCTTGGGGAACTTACTAAAATTGCCTGGAAGCACGAGGTGCAATGTATTATTGAAGGCCCCGGCCATATTCCTATGCATATGATCAAGGAGAATATGGATAAACAGCTTATAGCCTGTGGTGAAGCTCCTTTTTATACCCTGGGCCCGTTAACGACTGATATTGCTCCCGGTTATGATCATATCACCAGTGGCATTGGTGCGGCAATGATAGGCTGGTACGGATGTGCCATGCTATGTTATGTAACTCCAAAAGAACATTTGGGACTGCCAAATAAGGAAGATGTTAAAGAAGGGGTGATTACTTATAAAATTGCAGCCCATGCAGCCGATCTTGCTAAGGGACATCCGGGTGCACAGCACAGAGATGATGCCATGAGTAAAGCTCGTTTTGAATTTAGATGGGAAGACCAGTTTAACCTTGCATTAGATCCAGATACGGCAAAAGCCTATCACGATGAAACCCTGCCTTCAGAAAATGCCAAAGTAGCCCATTTTTGCTCCATGTGTGGCCCGAATTTTTGTTCAATGAAAATTACACAGGATGTTCGTAATTATGCTGAAGAAAATGGACTGGATACACAGGAAGCTATTGAGGAAGGGATGAAGAAAAAAGCAGAAGAATTTAAGGAAAAAGGAAGCGAAGTTTATTTGTAAATACCTCTGGGATGTTCATTTTGTTTACTGCGGAAGAAAATTTGATGAATGAAAAGGAACAACTCATTTATTTTTTTAATAATGGCTTGTCTCTTTTACATGTTAGAAAACCCGGGATAAGTGAAAATGAACTTAAAGTATGGCTTTCTTTTTTTGAAGAAAAATACCTTCAGAAAATGGTGCTTCATCAGCATCACCAATGTGCTGAAGTTTTCCCCGTTAAGGGAATTCATCTTAAAGAAAGTTTCCGGTTGGAAAACAGGGAAACAGTAGTTTATGTAGAAAAATTCAGAAGAAAAAACCTAAGTGTAAGCTCTGCTTTTCACGAGCTGGGGAAACTAAAAAAAGAAGCGATTTTATTTGATTATGCTTTTTTAAGTCCGGTGTTCACTTCTGTTTCCAAAAAAAATTATCAAGGCCGAAATTTTAATGTAAATGGTCGTAGGGAAAAATTGATTGCCCTGGGCGGGGTGCGGCCGGAAAATATACAAAAAATCAAAGCTATGGGCTATAAAGGAATGGCGGTGCTTGGGGCTGTTTGGCTTGCTGAAGATCCTGTGCAAAGTTTTGAAGAAATCTATAAAACGTATCAGAATGTCTATACCTAAACGTCTTTTTGTATTTAGCCTAGTGGGGATGGATTCTACAGCTGGGGCCGGGCTTTTGGCGGAGATTAAAACCTGGCAAAACCACTAAAGCTTATACAGAAAATTTTTGGCATCAAATATTAGTTTAGTCGGATAACACATTTTATGATCTCAAATTTACATTACATATCACAAGGGGGGACCCCGGAAGCACATTTGGAAAATATTCAGCGGATGTGTGCTTCCGGAGCAAACTGGATTCAATTACGTCTTAAAGATGAATCTTTTAAAGTTGTTTTGAAAACAGCTGAAACCGCAAAGGAGATTTGTGAAGCTTTTCAGGTCAAACTTATTATTAACGATTTTCCCGAAGTGGCAAAAAAAATAGATGCTCACGGAGTTCATTTAGGAAAGCAGGATCAATGTGTGCTGAAGGCCCGGGAAGTCTTAGGCCCGGATAAAATTATTGGAGGAACAGCCAATACGTTTCAGGATTGTGAACTTTTGGTAAAGAAGCAGGTAAATTATATAGGTTTAGGACCATTTCGGTTTACAACAACCAAAAAAAAATTAAGTCCGATACTTGGGGTTTCGGGGTATGAAAAGTTGTTAAGAAATCTTAGAAATAAAGGGGTTGGAATTCCTGTAATTGCCATTGGGGGTATCACCCCTCAAGATCTTCCGTCGCTTCGAAAAGCTGGTATTGATGGAATAGCAGTTTCAGGATGTCTTACCGATTATGAGCAACCGGAAGAAATAATTCAGGATATATATAATCAATTTTCATATAACTATTACGGAAACCCCTAATGAGCATCCCGAAGTGAATTCGGAAGGAAAGGTCAATATTAACCGGTATAAACAGAGTCTTTCGAAACGATAGCAATGATTTATAAATTTTGTACAGATGAAAAAAGATAATTTACAAATAGCAGATAAGGTTTTTACCTCCCGGTTATTTACGGGAACAGGTAAATTTAGCTCTTCTGAAATTATGCAGCAGGCCATTTTGGCTTCAGGAAGTGAACTGGTAACCGTGGCTCTCAAGCGGGTTGAACTAGAGAATGATAACGACCAAATGCTGGGGGCTTTAAAAGACCCTTATATTAACCTGCTTCCTAATACTTCAGGAGTACGAAATGCCAAAGAAGCGATATTTGCGGCTCAAATGGCCCGGGAAGCATTGGAAACGAACTGGATAAAGCTGGAGATTCATCCCGATCCCAAATACTTATTACCCGATCCGGTGGAAACCTTAAAAGCTTGTGAAACCCTGGCTAAACAAGGTTTTGTGGTCATGCCTTATATCCACGCCGATCCGGTTTTATGTAAGCGCCTGGAAGAGGTAGGAGCACAATGTGTTATGCCTCTTGGGGCACCTATTGGTAGTAATAAAGGTTTAAAAACACAAGATTTTTTAGAAATTATTATCGAGCAAAGTCGTGTGCCGGTAATTGTAGATGCCGGAATAGGAAGTCCTTCTCACGCTGCACATGCCATGGAAATGGGGGCTGATGCCGTGTTGGTTAATACTGCAATTGCGGTTTCCCCAAATCCCGTTGAAATAAGCAAGGCTTTTAAAAAAGCGGTGGAAGCGGGAAGAATGGCTTTTAATGCACAACTAGCACCACAACGTGATAAAGCTGAGGCAAGTAGCCCTTTAACTCAATTTTTATATGAATAGTTTTAAAAAGTTATTAGCTGAATATTCCTGGGATCGGGAATTGGAAAGCATTTTTGCTAAAAGCGATGCTGATGTTCAATTTGCCCTGCAAAACCGAAAGCGCGGATTGGATGATTTTAAAGCGCTTATTTCTCCTGCTGCCAAACCGTACCTGGAACAAATGGCAAAACAAAGTAGGCAGATTACCAAAAATCGTTTTGGGAACATCATGCAAATGTATGCGCCTATGTATTTGAGCAATGAGTGCCAAAATATTTGTACCTATTGTGGCTTTAGCCTAACGAATAAAATTCCCCGCCGTACCCTGACCGATGACGAAATTAAAAGGGAAGCTGAATTTTTAAAAAATAAAGGTTACGATCATATCCTTTTGGTAACCGGAGAGGCCAATAGCAAAGTTGGGGTAGATTATATGAGCAATGCTATACAAATCCTAAAGTCATATTTTTCAAATATCTCTATAGAAATCCAGCCGTTGGATCAGAACGAATACGAAAGATTGATTCAGGATGGACTTTATGCAACCCTGGTCTATCAGGAAACCTATCATAGGGAAACTTACAAAATCCATCATCCAAAAGGTAAAAAATCGAATTTTGATTATCGTTTGGCGACTGCCGATAGATTAGGAAGGGCAGGAATCCATAAAGTAGGAATAGGAGCGCTCTTTGGCCTGGAAGATTGGCGTGCTGATAGTTTTTTTACCGCTTTACACCTTAAATATTTACAAAAAACCTACTGGAAAACCCGCTATTCAATTTCTTTTCCCCGGCTTCGGCCTTTTAGCGGCGGACTTGAGCCTAAAGTTGAAATGACCGATGCTGATTTACTTCAGCTTATTTGCGCTTACCGTCTGCTGGATGAGGATGTAGAACTATCAATTTCTACCCGGGAGAGCGAGGTTTTTCGTGATCATGTGGCCCATTTGGGTATTAATTCTATGAGTGCAGAATCTAAAACCAATCCGGGAGGTTATGTCGTAGAGCCCCAATCATTGGAACAGTTTGAAATCTCTGATGAAAGAAGTACTGAAGTTATCGCTGAGATGCTCCATCAAAATGGAATAGAGCCGGTTTGGAAAGATTGGGAAAAATCCTGGTAATACAATTGTATGAGACTAACCAAGCGAGAAAAACAACGTTACCTAAGGCACAGCCTGCTTGATGAGATAGGGGAAGCTGGACAAGAAAAGCTTATGCAGGCAAAGGTACTCGTAATTGGTGCCGGGGGGCTTGGTTGTCCTGTTTTGCAATATCTTGCTGCTGCAGGTGTGGGGAAACTTGGAATTATAGATGATGATGTGGTAGAGGTTTCTAATTTGCAGCGCCAAATTCTCTATGCTGAAAAAGATATTGGATTACCAAAAGTGTATGCAGCGAAAAAGCGACTTCAGCAAATGAATTCGTTTTTGGAAGTTGTGGCTTATTATGAACGTCTTTCGACCAGGAATGCTAAAGCTATTTTTTCTGAATATGATATTATAGTAGAAGGTAGCGATAGCTTTAGCACAAAGTATCTGGCAAATGATGCTGCTGTAATTACAGGAAAACCCTTGGTCTTTGGTTCTATTTTTAAATTTGAAGGCCAGGTTTCGGTCTTTAATTATCAAAATGGTCCCACTTACCGTTGTTTGTTTCCAGAACCTACTAGTATAGAATCCATGCCTACTTGTAGTGAAGTTGGGGTTTTAGGCATTCTGCCGGGTATTATAGGGGATTTACAAGCAAACGAAGTTTTAAAAATGATCTTTGGAGTAGGAGAGGTGCTTTCCGGGAAATTATTTCTTTTTAATACCCTTGATATGCAAGCACAAATATTTCCGTTTTCCAAAAACCCAAATATAAAAATCAAAATTCTTGAAGAGCTGGATCTAGGTTGTCAAATACCTGAAGATTTACTTTCTTTTGAAGATTATAAACAACAAAAAAAGACTTTCTCCTTGTTAGATGTTCGTCGTGTTGAGGAGCGGGAAGTATTTGATATTGGAGGGCAACATATTCCTCTTGCAGAATTGGAACAAAATATTGATGAGGTTGATACTGAAAATCCCGTGTTGGTATATTGTGCTTCGGGGAAAAGAAGTCAGGCGGCCATTTCCCTATTGAAAAAGTTCTACCCAAAGAACAAATTTTACAACTTAAAAGGAGGGCTTAATATGCTTACCAATAATAAAAAGGCGTAAATTTACAGCCTTAATTTTGATCGTTGAAGATGAAGGAGAATGAATTGTATGAGCAGCTTGAATTTCAGGAAAACCCTTATTTTGAAGAGGTTATTTCCGAACTGGTAGAAAATCAGTATTGTATTGCCGACAATTTTTTTACTACGGAAGAAGTCTTGCTATTTAGAAATTCCCTGAAGGAAAAATACAGAGAAAATGAATTTAAAAAAGCGGCCATAGGCAATAAAACCAATGAACTGGTTGCAAAATCGGTACGTGGAGATTTTATTTTGTGGATTGATGAAGCTAATGCCGGACTGGCAGAAGTCCTTTTTTTTCAGAAAATAAATGCCCTGGTTGATTATCTTAATAAAACCTGCTTTTTAGGGATTTTAACTAAAGAATTTCATTATGCCCTTTATCCTGAAGGGACTTTTTATAAACGCCATCTTGATACATTTCAAAACGACGGGCGCCGCAAACTTTCTCTGGTTTGCTATTTAAATGAAGAAGGTTGGAATCCTGAAAATGGCGGAGAACTGGTGATATACCAGCAAGAGAACGGGCAGGAAACAACTAAAAGTATTTACCCAAAAGCCGGACGGGTGGTTATTTTTGAAAGTCAGGTACTGGAACACGAAGTAAGGCCTGTAAAAAAATCTCGTTTAAGCATAACAGGCTGGCTTAAAACCCGATAATTTGGAGTTTATCTTTTCTACTTAAAGGTTCATTTCTTTAAAGCGTGTTTTACTATATTCTTGTGAAGCTTCAGTAATAATCGATTGTGCTGTCTGTGGCTTTATTCCTAAAAAAGTGTTTAAGGAAAAACACAGGAATTTTTTATAGATTTTACTCCTTAAGTTCCTGTTACATAATTAAAGGGTGATATTTTAGGGATGGATCTTTTAAATTCCACTTTATTTATTTATCAATGATAACTAATGCGCTTGATTTATCTTAAACAAGTAGGGAATTTCTAATATAATTGCAATTAGGAGCAGTGTAGATTTTATTTACTAATGAAATGTTAATAAAAGTAAGCTCAGGTCATTTTTTATAAAAAACTTTAAATGAATGGAGTACGGTTTAATTCTCTTTCTTTGATTATTATATTTTATGATATCGATTGCATATTCAGTAATCACATATGATTATTGGCTATTTTAAAGCAAAAAATAAATTAATATGTGAATTATGTGTCTTCTAAAAAGTAAAATTAATATTTTTTTATGATAATTTTTTTGATTTATTAATAAGAGTTGTATGTTTGTGTAATCGATTACAGTAAAATTGTAGTCTAAACGACCATTAATCCCGTGTTTTTACTGGGTTTGACGAAAAGGAGTGAAGTTTATTGAATGCTTCAATTCGTATTTTAATATTTAATAACCAAAAACAATAATCAGTTCTGAATCAGAAATTACTGTAGTTATCCCGAAGTTTTCAATTACTCTTTTTCGGGGTGTTTTTTGTACTGTGCTAATTTACATGCCTAGGATCCACTTACTGTTTCAAGAACAATTACCGACCCGGAAACGAAGCAGCCAATTCCCGGTGTATATGTGATTGAAAATGTACTGCTTCTAATTTTGACAGGCAATATAGTATTGAACTTAATAACTAGGCAAGGTGCTGTATTTTTGTGGTACAAAACATACGAATGAGATGGAAGTAAATGGTTCAGCCATTGTAGATGTGAGTCTGGAGCCTGACCTTGATCAATGGATGAAGTTGCTATTGTTAAATTTAAGTTTTAAATCTACGGCGATTTATTAAAATTTTCGATTGTAATAAAAATAAACTAACTAAACAATTAAAGAATGAAAGCAAAAAAGAGTATTAGGTATTATTCCCTTTTATTGGGAGTACTATTATGTTTGCCAATTTACGCACAAAATACGTCCAATATAACAGGAAGTGTTACAGACAAATCTGGTATGCCGCTACCTGGAGTAAATATCCTAGTAGAGAACTCCAATAGAGGAACCCAAACTGATTTTGATGGAAATTTTAGTATAGATGCTGCTCCCGGGGAGGTTTTGATTTTTTCTTTCATAGGCACGAAAACGATTGAGTTAGTGGTTGGGCAAGCTGATTTCTCTAATGTTGTCCTGGAAGAAGATAGTGATGCATTAGATGAGGTAGTAGTAGTAGGGTATGGTACATCATCCAGAAGAGATGTTACCGGGGCGATTGCTTCTGTATCAGGAGAAGACCTGGCTGCTGTTCCAGTACCCGATGCTGCTCAAGCTCTACAAGGAAGACTGCCTGGTGTTAATGTTACTACCCAGGATGGCCGTCCAGGTGCAGATATTGCTATACGCGTACGAGGAGGAGGTTCTGTGTCGCAAAGTAACCAGCCTTTATTTATTGTAGATGGATTTCCGGTTAGTTCAATTAGTAATATTCCTGGTAACCAAATAGAAAGCATCGATGTACTTAAGGATGCATCCTCAACAGCAATATATGGTGCGCGTGGAGCTAATGGGGTTGTTATTATAACTACTAAAAGTGGTAAAACGGGTAGGACAACCGTTAATTATGATGGTTATGCCCAATATAGTGTTATACCTAATTATATACCAGTTATGGAGGCTTATGATTATATAGAATATAACTGGGCATACGCAGATGCCATTGGTGAACAATATAGAGATGCTTGGGAAAAATTGTGGTTAATAGGATCTCAAAATGGCAGTAATTCTGAAGGGATAGATTATTACAGAAATGTTAATAGTCGGGACTATACTAAGGAATTATATAATAGTGCATTTACGCATAACCATAATTTTAATATATCAAGTGGCAATGAAAATACAAAATATTTATTAGCATTAAACCATTTAGATCAAGAAGGAAATAAGGTTGGTTCAGGTTACGAAAGAACTAACCTGTCGCTTAATTTAGATCAAAAATTGGGTGAAAAGCTAGATTTTACACTAAACACTAGGTTTTCACAGGAAAAGGAATTAGATAACTCAGGAAACTCAACAGGTTACTATTTCCGACCTGTTGATAGGGATGATGTATTAGGAGATTTAGATGTTACCAGCAACACGCAATTAGGTGATTATAATAGTATACTTCAGGATGCGTTTAACCCAGTTTCTATAATAAATGATAATTTTAATTTAAGCAGAAATCGATCTTTAGTAGCTAATTCAGCATTAAGTTGGGAGATTATAAACGGTCTAACTGCAAGATCCGATTTGGGATTAGGTGTTAATTGGAGTAGAAGAAAAATTTGGAGTGGCGCATATGCTAATAATTATATAAACCCTTCTACTCAAGAGCGAACTTTTGGAGGTGATGCGCGGCTAGTGTCTTCTGAAGGTTGGAATCTACGTTTTGCCAATACATTAACTTACGAGGTTAACGGTTTAGGAGAAAATCATGAGTTAACTGTTCTTGCAGGTATGGAAGTTCTTGATTCTGGTTCTGAGAGTGTTGATGTTAGAGGTGTTAGGTATGATAAAGCTTATGATGCTGATCGTGCTTTTGCTAATTTGAGAGATTATGATGTAACTAGAGGTGATCAAAATTTCTTTCAATCCAATGTGTCTCCGGCAAATAGGTTAAATTCTTATTTTGGACGTCTAAATTATTCGTTATTGGATAAATATTTATTTACTGGAACATTTCGAGCTGATGGTTCTTCTCGATTCGCACCGTCTAATCGTTGGGGGTATTTTCCAGCGGGAGCAATTGCCTGGCGGGCATCTGAAGAAGCATTCCTAAAAGATGTAAGCTGGTTGGATAACCTAAAGGTACGATTAGCTTATGGTTCTGTAGGTAGTGATGCGATTAGTTCAGAGCTATGGAAACAAAGTTGGGCATCTGGAGTGGGTAGCTATTCAATAAACGAAGTATTACAGCCCAATTATACGCCGGCCTCAGCATTACTGGCTAACCCAGACCTTAAATGGGAAACTACTATTACAAGAAATTTAGGTGTAGATTTTTCGCTTTTTAATCGAAAATTATCGGGTACAGTTGAAGTTTACAAAAATACTGTTGAAGATTTATTATTGGTATCGCCTGTTTCAGGTCTAACTGGATTTGAATTCACTCAAGAAAATATAGGTTCTACGAGTAATAAGGGTATTGAGATTTTATTAAATGCAAATCTGATAACTTCTGAAGATTTTAATCTGGACGCAAGTTTTAACATAAACTTCAATAGAGGAAATATAGATGAATTAGCTGATGGCATTAATAATTCCTATAGTGCAGGCTGGGGAGGAGTTGCTCAAAATCCAAGAGAAGATTATGCATTTGAAGTTGGTAAACCAGTTGGTTTAATTAGAGGATATACTCATGATGGTTATTATACAACAGATGATTTTAATTACGACCCAGAGACTCAAGTATACACACTAAAAGACGGTGTGCCTGATTATGCTAGTGGTGTTTTAGGTTTTGTTTATGGAACAGTTCAGAATAAACCTGGTGATCAGACAGCATATCCAGGGGTTCAAAAAGCCGTAGATTATAACGGCGATGGTTTAATTAATGACGAGGATGTTAGAATTATAGGAGATACCAATCCAGATCACACGGGAGGTTTTAATTTAACAGGAAATTTTAAAGCTATCGATTTTGGTTTTAATTTTAACTGGAGTGTAGGTAATGATATTTATAACGCAACGCATCAACAAGCTTATTTGGGAAATAAAGAAGCTGGGCTTTATAGAAATAGATTTCAAGAATTAGCAGGGCATTATAAAATTTACGACATCATCGACGGGCAACTAACGAGTGTTGTGGATCCTGCAGCATTAGATGCTCTTAATGAGAATGCCACAACACACTTGCCTTATCCAGAGAGTACTATAGTATCCACTTTTGCTGTTGAAGATGGTTCTTTCTTAAGACTTAATACAGCCACGTTGGGATATACATTACCAGACTCTGTGTCTGGTAAGTTGGGAATAAATAGTTTTCGTGTTTACGGTACTGTTTACAATGCTTTTGTTTTAACAAATTACAGTGGTTTCGATCCGGAAGTAAGTGCTGATAATTCCAGAAGTGATTTCTACCCGACTCCTGGACTTGATTTCGGATCTTACCCACGTTCGCGTACGTACACGCTTGGAGTAAATGTTGAATTTTAATTTGTGTAAATTATGAAAAAGTTATTTTATGTATTGTTAACGATGGTGCTCTTAATTAATACGGCATGTCAGAAAGATTTTCTTGATGTAGAAGCACCGTCAAATGTTGATGAAGACTTAGTAGTTTCAACTGTTGGTGATGCTCAAAAAGTGTTGGCGGGAATTTATGAAATCTGGTACGATTTAGACAGGTTATTGTATTATGAAACAGAAGTAGTAGGATCAGATTCTGAGAAGCATCCTGAAAATTATGCTTCTCAAGGACGTCATATTCCAGAGGGATTATTTGCTGAAGAATTTAATATTGATGATACTAATTCACGTAGTACATTTAATGAGTGTTATCGCATAATTAATCGTTGTAATATTATTTTGGAAGCTTTTGAAGAAAAAGAAGAGTACCAAGCGGAGAAAACATCCGGTGAAGCCGGAGATTGGACTCAACTTTATGGGGAAGCTTTGGCTGCTCGCGCCACATGTTACAAATTATTAATAAAATATTTTGGAGACGTTCCGTATTTCGATTATCCACTTAGAACTAAGTCTCAATCAGATACTTTAGGCCTAACCTCAAGAGATGTAATCTATGAAAATGAAATTAATGTACTTAAAAACGCCGTGCCTTTAATGTATAATTTGGGCCAGGGTGGGATAAATGCAGAACGTTTTTCTGGTACATATGGGTATGCATTAATTGGACAATTAGCATTTGATGCTGCTGGATATCAATTAAGACGTACAGATTTTGATTACGGAAATGTAACTTTTGATCAGATAGGGACAGAGAACTCTACTTGGCAAGCTAAATATGTAAGGCGTAGTGATTGGCAAAATTATATGACAATAGCTAAGGAGTATTATTTAAAAACCATTGAGAATTCAGGTTCTGCATATTTGATAGAAAACGATCCAAGAGGGGAAGGGTTTAATAATCCTTTTCAGTATAATTTTCAATATTTAATGAATTTGGAGGTTAGTCCTGAATCAATCTATGAATCAGGTTATACTCAGGGCTTTAATTCAGATTTTCCGTATTCATTTGGTCGTCCGTCAGGAGGTCCCGGATCTAATGGTTATCCGGCAAAAAATTACGGTCAGGCGCGTATTTATTCTAGTTTTTATTATGGCGATTTTCAACCAAACGATAAGCGTCGCGATGTAACTGCAGCAGTTACAGCAAATTCAGGGAAGGCATCAGAGCTTTTAATAAATTTTGCGCCGGGTAGTCGTGAAAAAGGAGGTTTAGCTATGAATAAATTAGACGAAGCCCGTTTTCAAGATCCATATGAAGCTGCACAACGTAGATCTGGATGTAATTGGCAACAATTACGCATGGGAGATATTATGCTGCGTTTAGCTTATGCCGCTGCTGCTACAGGTGATGAAGCTACAGCTAAGACTTATTTTGAGAAAGTTCGTAGTCGTGCGTTTGATGCAGAGGACCAAGCCGAATTTGTAACAAGCTATATAGAAGGAAAGTCGGGACAAGATTTATTGGATGCCATAGAGTTTGAACGAAAATTAGAATTAGCAGGCGAAGGTAAAACACGATGGGATATGATTCTTTTAGGTACAATGCCAGAAAGGATTATTAAACTTCGCGATACGCAAAATAAGATGGTAGAAGGATTAAAATCAAATGGGTATTATACATTTCCAGAAACGGGAATGACAATTTCCAATTATATCTGGACTAAGTATGTTGATATAAAAGAAATAGATCCGTCATTAAACCTACTTACCACTCAAACACCAGACGGCCTGTCGTCAGAAGATCCTACATACCCTGTACTAGCCCCAGGTTGGAGAGGGACTAGTGATACTTGGGTCGATTATATAAATACACTGGAAAGTGACAAAGTTAATTTAGCTATCCGAGGCTTATATGAATATATAGATCCCGATGGTCCTGTGGCTGCTGCCCTGGAAGCAGATGGTTATGTAAAATCTGACTGGGGTTCTAACATTATTTCAAACGAAAGTCAATATACTTCAGATATTTTTAGGGGATATCCTGATTCTTATTATGACTCTGGTCAGCCACCTCGTTATATAAGAGCAATACCATCTGAAACATTGGATCAATCTAATGGAAATATTACCCAGGGATACGGACATGCATCACAATAAATAAATCCAAATTGGTTAAACAGATTCCTAGTAACCCACTATTTCATTGTAGTGGGTTACTTATTTAGATAAATTATAAATATTGTAAAACCACGCTTTGAAAAGTGAAAATGTCTCAATTTGTACATTCCTATATCTGGGATCTAAATTGATGAAAATTAAAATACAACAATGAAATGAAAAGAACATTATTCTTCAGCCTAATCCTTTTTCTTAACGTACTGATTTGTTCTGCTCAAGAACTGTCGCGTTATAAATCACTCGATAGCACCAACCCTATTACTTTTGGGGGTGAATATATCGTGTATAGAGGAGATACGATTACGTTGGGACCAAAAGCCTTTTTTATAGATGGCCAACTTTCGGATAAAGTGGTAGCCAATTATCCTTTTGTATTTAATTCCATTAATCAGGCAGCTGAACACTTGACCAACGGGACTGAGGAAGCGCCCATGACTCTTTTTATTGCTCCTTATGTTTATTGGATTGACGATCCAGATGATCTGGACATTCGGGTTCCTGAAGAGGGATCAACGCCTTATGGTCTCGTCATTAAATGCGAATGGTTGCGCTTTTTCGGCTTATCCGATCGTCCGGAAAATGTGGTGCTGGCCTGCAACCGCGGACAAACCATTGGGGCGAAGGGTAATTTTACCATGTTCAAATTTAATGGCGATGGAACCAGCGCCGAGAATATAACCTTTGGCAACTATTGCAATGTTGATTTGAAATATCCGCTAAAGCCGGCACT
The DNA here is from genome assembly GCA_017795085.1 of Salegentibacter sp. Lineage (GTDB taxonomy): Bacteria > Bacteroidota > Bacteroidia > Flavobacteriales > Flavobacteriaceae > Salegentibacter. The sequence continues at coordinate 3,885,211 of CP051246.1, read as the reverse complement.
GAACAGAAAAAAAAGAGCCACGGCCATTGTGCAGGCTCAGCTAATTCATTGTAATGGTGATAAAATTGTTGCTCGAAACACTCGCTTTATCAGCCGGCTCAACCTGAATCCTTTTGTAGGAGGTAAACGGGTATTGTTTGACCGTTGTCATTTTGAGTCAACCGATGATGCCTTATGCGGCACAGCAGTGTATCTTAATTGTACGCTTGATTTTTATAGTTCTAAACCCTTCTACCATACTACCGGTACGGGAGCAGCATTTCTGAATTCTGATATCCGGTTGTTTACCGGCGGTAATCAGTATTTTACTAAGGCCAACGGTCAGGTGGCAGTGGTAGATACCCGTTTTACAAGTAAATCTGAGACTTATTTGGGTTGGCGTGACGTGCCACCCGGTAATATGCGAAATTATCAATACAATGTTACGCTTAACAATCAGCCAATATTAATCAGTAAAAATGATCCGAAAACTACCGTAGATATGACTGGAGAGTCGGTACTAGATGCTTACCGTTTAGAGCATGATGGTAAGGTGATATATAATACATACAATCTTTTGCAGGGGAATGACGATTGGGATCCTATGGGAATAAAAAAGAATGTGCTAGCAGCCGAAAAAGAGCAGGGAAAAAAATATCAGAAACTTCCTGTAAAGTTGCAAATTACACCTTCGCAATTATCTATTGAAACGAACAAGGATACCGCTGGCTTAAATGCGAAGTTCCTGAGGTTTGGAAACTATGAGGCGGCAGGAGAGATCATCAAGTGGTCGGTAGCACCAAAAGATACAGCCCTGGTGGCATTAAAAGTAAGTGAAGACGGAAAGCTTTGTCAAGTAATTCCTACAAATAAACAGAATGAAAGCAGGACAATAGAGATAAGAGCCGTTACCCCATCTGGTTTGCAAGCTGCGAGTATAGTACAGGTTCATCCTTCTATTCTAGAGGGGCCAAAATTTACTAGTTCACCGGCTATTTCCTTAGAAAAAAACGGAATACTGAAACTGAACTATCAGTTGGATACGAACTTTTCCGATCATTCATTAGTGAGTTGGTACCGCTGTACAGATGCCAGAGGAACCAACCCTATAGAAGTAGCCGTATCAAGAGATACTCCACTCCGGGAATATAGACTTTCTTCCGGCGATGTAGGGTATTACATGATGGTTTCGGTAGTTCCCAGGCATATTCGCTCCCACGAAGGAAAAGCTATTGCTTTTGTGCTGAAGCAGCCCATTACCGCCAGCGATGTACGTTCAAATCCAAAAATTTTATATACCGATTTTCGAAACTTTCCTACTGGTAATCAACCTGAGGTTATACCCGGTTTCTGGACTCTTTGGCATTTTAAACCAGCAGATCAGGACAAAAACGGATCTATTACAAAAGAAGGTGATGCATGGTACTATGGGGAAGGTAAAGACGGAGCAGCAAATATGGAGGGGCTTTTACAGGGGCGAAGTGCCAGTATGTTTTATACTCCCATTGAAAAAAAGTATGATGACATGAAGCTTAGTCTAACTGTTTCTCCTTTTAAAACGGCTGGTCAGGGTTTTAGTATAGCTCATTTGTATATGGATGTACTCATAAAATTTGATGTGAAAACTATGAGTGGATATGCCTTGCGCTTAATTCGGACCACCAAATATGGGGATGCAGTAGATTGTATGCTTATAAAATATGATAATGGCGATGTTGTCGAAATTAGTAAAGCAGTAACCAGCAGCTCTTATATTACACCTTGTACGATAACGATAGAAATGAAAGGTGAAAAGCTACTGGCACATATGAGCTCGCCAGCAATCTCCCAACCCCAGACTAAACGGCCCGGAGTGGTTGGGGAAGTGCAGTTGGAAAAAGAAGTTACCTCCAATTCATTCGGTGGCTTTGGTATTCAATATAATGGAGGGACTTCTGCAATGATAAACAAGCTAAAGACAACTTGGGAATAGGGCAGGATTGACAAGTAACCTCGGTTTAGTAGGGCCACTTTTTTAAAAATAGGGATTATAGATTAGAGTAATTAAACTAAAAATCAACAATAAATTTAAATTAGTGATATTCAGTTTTTTGTAATATATATTGCTTTGTAAAATCTATAATATCGATTGCATTAGGTTATTTCATGATTATTATCTACTTAAATAATTGTCATTTAAAAGTTGATTTTGATATTTTAGTTCCTTAATTATCTTAAAATTAATATTTTTTTATGATAATTTTTTTGATTTCTTAATGATAATTGTATGTTTGTGTAATCGATTACAATTAAATTGTAGTCTAAACGACCATTAAGCCCGTGCTATTACTGGGTTTAACGAAAACGATTGAAGTTTACTATGGACTCCAATTTGTGTTTTAATATTTAATAACCAAAACAAATCAGTTATGAATCAAAAATTACTGCGGTTATCCCGAAGTTTTCCATTACTCTTTTTCGGGGTATTTCTTTGTACCTGTGCAAATTTACACGCACAGGACCCGCCCACTGTTTCAGGAATTATTATTGATCCTGAAACCGAACAGCCCGTTCCCGGGGTTAATGTGGTGGAAAAAGGTACCAATAATGGTACTACTACCAATTTTGATGGGGAATATAATATAGAGCTTAATAGTGCACAGGGTGTTCTTGTGTTTTCTTATTTAGGGTATAAAACCCAGGAAATTGAAGTAGTTGAATCCCAGGTTCTTGATATTGAACTGGAACCCGATTTAGATCAATTGGATGAGGTAACTATTGTCGATTACGGTTATGGTAAAGTAAATAAAGAAGACATGACCGGCTCGGTAGCGAGTATTGGAAGTGAGGAACTTTCAAAAATACCTGTAGCCAGTGCGGCTGAGGCTTTAAGTGGTAGATTGCCCGGGGTGAATGTAACTACGGCCGATGGCCAACCGGGGGCCGAAGTGAGAATTAGAGTACGTGGTGGGGGGTCTATCACACAATCTAACGAACCCCTTTTTGTGGTAGACGGTTTTATTGTTGATGGAATTAATGATATCCCGCCAACAGATATTGAAAGTATAAACGTATTAAAAGATGCGGCAGCTACTGCTGTATATGGTGCCCAGGCGGCAAATGGAGTTGTGGTGGTAACTACTAAAAATCCAGTTGCGGGTAAAGTAACGGTTAACTATAATAACTTCTTTCAGTTTAATAACCTTCCTGCCGATAGGAGTTATGATGTTTTATCATCTCACGAATACGTTTTAGCTAATTATGAATATGCTAAACTTCAATCGCAAACGGCTGTGGAAAATTATGAACGGTTTTTTGGGGTTTACGATGATATGGATATTTATCATAACCGAAAATCTACCGATTGGCAGGATGAACTGTTCGGAGATCCGCGACTTTCCCAATATCATAATTTAACAATTGGTGGTGGGACCGATATGACTAAGATGAATTTAAGTATTACACGTAACAACGATGAAGGTTTAATGTTGAATTCGGCATTTGAACGTACCGCAATTAACTTCAAATTAAATCAACAAATTGTTGAAGATAAATTAGATATTGATGTATCTACCAGAATCACCAATATGGTGACAGATGGTGCTGGTACTTCCAATGGCCAAATTAAAATTGGCGATGCGATACAAACCCGGCCGGTTAATGGTATTGCTGATGATATGGATATCGACCTAAATCAGGTGAATTCTGATGATGATTTTCAATCTTTCCTTTTAAGTTTGATTAGTCCCGTTGAATTGGCAGAACAGGATTGGAGAAAGCGAAATGAGAACCGTTATGTTTTAAATGCGGCCTTAAACTGGTCTATAATAGAGCAATTACGTTTTAAAAGTACCTTTACTACGCAAAATAACTATTATGAAGATAAAAGATTTTACGGCCCGTTAACCAGCGAATCTTTCAACAATGGTGGGAGCATGCCTTTAGGGCAAAAAAACATGAATACGAGTAACTCCTACCGGTGGTTAAATACTTTGAACTTCCTTTATAATGAATGGGAAGGGCATAAAATTGATTTTCTTTTAGGTCAGGAATTGTTTTCAACTGAAGGAGAAAACACTTTTATGAGGGCAGAACAATTTAGGCTTTCTATTACCCCTGAAGAACTCTTTGCAAATATGGCCTTCGGAAATTTTGATAGACTGGAAACTTCAGAATCTACACCAAGCAACCGGCTTTCAGTATTTGGTAGGTTAGATTACCAGTTTAGAAATAAATATATGGCTACGGTAACTTTCAGGGCCGACCAATCCAGTAAGTTTTCAGAAGAAAATCGCTTAGGATTATTTCCTGCCTTGGCATTGGGTTGGAAGATTTCAGAAGAAAATTTTCTGCAAGACAGCAACTTTGTAAATAACTTAAAACTTCGTTTAAGTTACGGGCAAACCGGTAATGACCGGATAGCTTCTACTGCTACCCAGTTCTTATTTAGTCCTAACACCTTTAGAGGGCCGGGATTCAACGGCAGGGAGCAGGTTTATTATTCACCCAGCAGCAGCACCCTGTATAATCCTGATCTAAAGTGGGAAACAACTATTAACCGAAATTTAGGATTGGATTTTACCCTTGCAAATGAAAATATTACAGGTAGTTTAGATTTTTATAAAAATACGACTAAAGATTTATTATTACAGTCTGCTTATGATCCATCATCAGGATTTAATACAAAATGGAATAATATTGGAAGTACTTCCAATAAGGGAGTTGAACTTGGTGTAAATACATATATTATAGATAACTCCGACTTCACCCTTAGAGGTAGCTTTAATATTGGTAGGAATATCGCCAAAATTGAAGAATTAGATGGAACCGACGAAAGATTTTTCCAGTCAGGATGGGCCAGTACCGACCTTAATAATATTAATGATTACTTCTTAAGGGTTGGAGGAACCGTAGGTGATATTTACGGTTATGTTACCGATGGATATTACAGTACCGATGACTTTGCAGGTTATGATGAAGAATCAGAAGAATATGTGTTGAAAGAAGATGTTCCTTCTTCGGGTTCGGTGGTAGGAAATACCGATATCAGACCTGGATTTTTAAAATTGAAAGATTTAAATGAAGATGGTGAAATTAATGCTGAAGACCGCCAGGTAATAGGAAATGCCCTTCCTGATTTTCAGGGTGGTTTTGGTTTTGATGCACAATGGAAAGGATTCGATGCCTCTATCTTTTTCAACTTCCAGTATGGAAATGACGTATACAACACCGGTAAAATTCAGTTTAATCAATATAGAAGGGTAACTTACGGAAACTTGCTGAATACTATGAATTCAGATAATCGCTTTACCTATATAGATGTAGACGGGGAATATACCGGAACATCGGGAGAGGTGGTTACTGATTTAGGACAACTTGCCGAATTAAATGAAGGTAAGGAGATGTGGTCGCACGCCAGCCACGGAATTGCCGGTGCGGTGGTACATTCCTGGGCAATTGAAGATGGTTCGTTTTTACGATTAAATAACTTAACTTTAGGATATAGCCTTCCCGATAACCTGATTTCAAAAGTAGGCCTTAGTAAATTTAGAGTTTATGCGGCAGGAAGGAATCTGCATATTTGGACCAACTATTCAGGTTATGATCCAGAAGTAAATAGCTCTAATAACGGGTTAACCCCCGGGGTAGACTATTCTTCTTATCCAAGAAGCCGAACTTATACCGTAGGTGTTAACCTTAGCTTTTAATAAAAAATTGTAGTATTATGAAAAATAAAATAATATTTGCGCTTATTAGCGTGCTGATGTTTACCTCTTGTGAGGAAGATTTTATGGAGCCGCGTTCTATCTCAACTTTTGATAGGGATTATATCTTTTCTAATGTTGACGATGCACGTAATGCAGTAAATGCTGTCTATTCTCATTTTAACCAGGATGCCTTTAGGTCTCGTTTATCTAATAATATGACGGGAAACACCGATATTGAGCATTCTTCTGGATGGGGGAGTAATGGAGATCGTTATCAAATATGGGATCTTAATGCCCAGCCTACTAATCGTGATTTAGAAATCGTTTGGACTTTTGCCTATCGGGCAATTCGTGATGCTAATATTGCCATAGAAGGTATCCAGGCTTCTGGAAACCTGGAGTCTGAAGACGAAAATATTAGGTCAACTTTTAATCATTTACTTGGAGAAACCTACACCTTAAGAGCTTACTGGTACAGTATGTTGATTTATCATTTTGGGGATGTGCCTTATATTACCGAAGCTCCCAAGCCTGAGGACGAAGGCTCTAAGCCTAAAACCGATAGAAACGAAATCCTTACCGGGGTTATTCAGGATATGATCGATGCAGAAGAGCATATGTCCTGGGCTGATCAACTACCTTATGCTGCCGAGCAGGTTAGCCGTGAATTTACTCTTGGAATGATTGCAAGGCTTTCCCTGCAACGCGGCGGTTATTATTTAACTCCCGAACTCACTATGGAACGTGAGGGTGATTATCAGGAATACTACCAAATTGCAAAAGATTATACGCAAAAACTAATGGAGCTTAAAGATCGGCAGTTACCTACCGATTATCGCCAGGTATTTGTTAATCAGCATAATTCCAGATCTCCCGCGAATGATGATATTTTATTTGAAGTCCCCTTTGGTGAAGGCCAGGGTGATGTAGGCTGGAATATTGGAGTGAATGTTCAAGGGGGGGAAACGGCCGCCCATGATTATGGTTCGGGAGGAAACTATATGTCTATGCCAATTTCGTATTATCTTTCTTTTGATCCTCAGGATAGGAGACGGGATGTGACTACGAGTTTAATGCAAATTAACGAGGATTTTGAGCAGGAATTTATTGAACCCGGTTATAATATTGGCCAGGGTAAATGGAATCGTGCATTGTTAGATCCGCCTCCGGGTGCTTCTTCAGCAAAAGGAACCGGTGTTAATTGGCCAATGATGCGCTACTCGGATGTGATTCTGATGTTTGCTGAAGCTGAGAACGAATTAAACGGTCCTACAGCTGAAGCTCAGGCAGCCCTTAAGCGCGTACGTCAAAGAGCATTTGAGGATGCCGATTGGCCCGAAAAAGTAGACCAATATGTTGCCGATATTTCCAGCTCAAAAGAAAATTTCTTTGAAGCAATTGTAGATGAACGCGCCTGGGAATTTGGTGGCGAGATGATACGTAAATACGAGCTTATCCGCTGGGGAATCTATTCCGAAAAAATGGAAGAAACTGTAGAAGAATTGAAAAACCTAGCCGATGAAGCCTTTAACGGCGTTACTGATGAACCGGATTATATGTATTGGAAAACCGATGAAAATGGTGAATTTATGGTTTATAATCCTGATGAGTTTGTTTCTGTGGCGCCAGATGATACCTGGAACCAGGCTCAATTTTTATTAAGTCTGCATAATGATGAAACCCAATATGAAGAATTTATAATTAACGATTGGGGAAACTATATCAATGGGCCACAACCCGGAGTGGTAAGGTATATTTTTCCAATTCCTAATGTAGCCATAGAAAACAGCCGGGGTGTATTGTCTAACGATGGATACGGATTTTAACCAACCTTAATTAAGCAAATTATGAAAACATATAATAACTAATGCTAATCAAGGGTTGAAATAATAACAAAAAAACAAGTCTAATTTGTTGAAAAACAACGCCTTAGACTTGCACAAGTCGCTGATAATCAGTAACTTATATGTGATTTCAAACACCATATAAGTAATGAATCCCAACGACAAGCACTCTAAATTAGTAAAAATTTATTGTTATGTATGTGAAAAATTTGAAGAAGGTCTTTGGTTTGAATGTGAACGCTTCAGCAACAACAAAGAACCCAAGCTCAGCGATGAGGAAATCCTTGCCATTTATCTATACGTGATGTATTATCAAGAATATTTTAAAATCAAACAAATTCATCGGTTTGCCATGGACTACCTTTTGGACTGGTTCCCCAATTTGGGAACTTATCAGGCTTTTAACAATAGGCTCAACAGGTTGTCCGGTGTGCTGGACAAGCTTAGTGGGGCAATCATTAAGGAATTCCATCCCCAAGACTGTTCAAAGAGCCAAAGCCTATTGGATTCCATGCCCATTATAACATGTTCCGGGAAAAGAGCTGGCAAAGTTGCCAGGGAAATTACAGATAAAGGCTATTGTTCCACCAAATCCATGTACTATTATGGAATGAAACTACATGCGCTGGGTTTTCGTCGACAAGGGAAAATGCCCTATCCAGAAGAAATCATGTTTACACCTGCATCGGTAAATGACCTAAGCCTGTTCAAAGAGCAGTGGAGCACAATGGAAAACAGGATATTCATAGGAGACAAAATATATAACAACAAAGAGTTCTTTGAAGGAATAGAAGACCACTATAATTCACACATGCTTACACCGGTCAAAGGAGTCAAAGGGATGCCACAATCCTTAAAAAATTTTGACAGGGCAGCCAATGACCTATACTCTAGGGCTGTATCCAAAGTAAGGCAGCCTATTGAGTCATTGTTTAATTGGCTCATTGAAAAATCCGATATACAAGATGCACACCGGGCAAGATCTACTAAGGGATTAACAGTACATGCATATGGAAGATTGGCTGCGGCTTTTATAACTTTAATATTTTAACCCTTGATTCGCATAACTATATAAAAACCTTGATTTTTCTCTTTTTAGGGGTGCTTATGTTTAGTGCCTGTGAGAAAGATGATGAGACATTTGAACGTACCCGGCTTTTTAGTCCGGTCTTAACTCAGGAAGGGCTTATGTCTGAAGAAAATACCATTTTTGTAAACCTGGGTGATTTTAAAGAAGCTGAATACTATACAGTGGAAGTAAGCCGGGATACTTTTCAAACTACCGATTATACCATAGAATCTGATACCAGTTTTGTTCAAATTGATGAAGAACTAATTGGCGAAGAACTGCTTTGGAATACCATTTACCAAATTAGGGCAAAAGCTCACGCTGATAATCCAGAATACGATAGTGAAATTGCTGAATTGGGCAATGTAAGGACTCAGCGTTTTCCAACTATTCTAAACCTGCCTGAGAAACACGATGTAATTGATACTGCCGCCAGGGTAAGTTGGGAAACCGCTGGTTCCCCGGTAACCGGGGTTCAGGTGTTTGCAGGTGAAGATGAAAACCTGGAAGAAGAACCCTTGTTAGATGAATTTCCGGTTAGCCAGGAAGACCGGGATGCCGGAGAGGTTGTTATTAAAGGCCTTGATCCCGATACGGAGTATCAAATTGCCATTTATAGTGAAGATGAGTTACGGGGCTGGGCAGCTTATACTACCAGAGAGGGTCTTCCGGAAGGCGAAAACGTAATTGACCTGCGCGGAGAGGAGGATGATCCCGAAATATTATATAATATGCTCGCAGATGGAAATTATAATGAAGGGAGTATAATACTTCTTAAGCGCGGGATGACCTATGAATTTCCAGAGGGACCTACCATAGAGAAATCGGTAGAAATTCGAAGTGGTTATGATCTTATACCGGAAATGGCCACCCTTGAATACACACAAAAGCACAAGGGTTTCAATATTGCCGATGTCAATGTAGGTTCTATAGTATTTAATGAGGTCGCTATCAAAGGGCCTTATGATGGTTCATTCCTCTTCTACCTGAATAGTGAAGGAGCCCTGGGTGAAGTTCGTTATGAAAATTGCCAAATAGGGCCCTTACGCGGAGGTTTAAGGATTAATGAGGGTGCTGGTACTATTGATGAAATTACTTTTAATAATACGATAGTAGATAGTATTGAAAGTTATAACCTGGTCTATATGCAAGGCTCAGATTGGACAATAAATGATGTCCATATCAATAATTCCAGTTTTTCTAAAATTGGTAGTAGTTTTATAAGGAGTAGTAATTCGAATGATACTCGTTCGGTTATAATTGAGAATTCAACATTCTTTGAAGTTGCCGAGGCCGGAAATCATATTCTTAATTGGGACAATAGTGATGTAAATGTTACCGATGGTGTTATTTTGCGAAATAACATATTTGGCCGTGGATGGAACAAAGCCGGGGAAGAAGATTATGGTATAAAAGGTTATAATAACCTTCCCGACACCAATTTCAGTGTAGATAATAACTGGGGTACGGGAGACTTGGAACTTTACTCTGATGATATTCCTGGATTTCCAAGCTCTGTTTATGATGGAGACTCCCACGATCTTTGGGTAGATCCCGATAATCTTGATTTTAATATTAGAGATGGTAGCTTTGGCGGTAGCCGAAATGCCGGAGATCCGCAATGGCGGGATGAATTATAAAGTTTGTTTGAGTTAGCTAAAAGCTATGGTGTGGGTAAACCATGCCGTAGCTTTTTATTTGCTACTATAGAATATAGAAAAATTATAAAAATTAAATTTTTTTTAAATGAATTATAAATATTTAATGGGTATTCTATGCCTAACATTTTTATCATTTATGGCTTGTGCCAGTGATGATAGTGTTTCTGAAGAAGAAAGTGAAAAAGAAGAAGACAATGGTCCTGAACCGGTAGAAGAAGAGGCCTTTGCCTTTCCGGGTGCAGAGGGCTTTGGAAATAAAACCACTGGAGGTCGTGGGGGGCGCATACTATATGTCACTAATTTAAATAATTCCGGCCCCGGGAGTTTTAGGGAGGCAGTAGAAAGCGTGGGTGCACGTTATGTGCTTTTTAAAGTTTCAGGCAATATTGAGCTGGAATCGAATATTACCGTGCGAAATAATGATATCACCATTGCTGGACAAACCGCACCGGGAGATGGGATTACTTTAAAAAACTACTCTATGGTACTTGATGCCGATAATGTAATTATTAGGTACTTAAGGTTTAGAATGGGAGATGAAGCGGAACAACAGGCCGATGCCCTTGAAGCAAGGTTTCATAAAGACATTATTATAGATCATTGCTCCTTTAGCTGGGCTACCGATGAAACCTTAACTTTATATGCCAATGAAAATACTACGGTGCAATGGAGCTATATTACCGAAAGTTTGCGGAATTCTGTACACGAAAAAGGAGCCCATGGTTACGGAGGAATTTGGGGTGGTAAAAATGCGTCTTTTCATCATAATTTAATAGCGCATCACGATAGCCGTAACCCGCGTTTTGGGGAAGAAGCCGGAAAAGCTTTTGCATTAACCGATTTGGTTGATTATAGAAATAATGTGGTTTACAACTGGCAGGGCAACAGTGCCTATGGAGGTGAGGCGATGAATATCAACATAGTAAACAATTATTACAAACCCGGTCCTGTAACTAGTAAAAACAAGCGTATTATTTCCATCGATAAAAATAAAAATGAAGGAACCGAAGTATATGATATTTGGGGAAAATTCTTCATAGAGGGGAATTACGTAGAAGGCAGCCCCAATGTAACTCAGGATAACTGGACTTATGGGGTATATAACCAATTTCATCACAGCTATGGCGAGGTTTCTGAAGCTGAAAAAGAATCAATGCGAATTAATGAGTCTCACAATATAGAAGATAATGTAACGACTCATGTTGCAGAAGATGCGTTCTCCAAAGTATTGGAATTTGGCGGTGCATCGCTTACACGAGATACAGTAGACCAACGCATTACAGAAGAAGTGGAAACCGGCAGTTACACCTATGAAGGTTCTAATGGAAGCAGTTCAGGTATAATCGATACGCAAAGCGATGTGGGAGGCTGGCCCGAACTTGAAACAGAAGAAGCTCCTTTAGATTCTTCTGAAGATGGAATGCCCGATGCCTGGAAAGAAGAAATGGGGCTAGATCCTGAAGAAGATGAAGCTAACGATAGGGATTTAAGTACGGCTTACGATAATGTTGAGGTGTATATTAATAGTTTGGTAAAAGAAATTACAGAGAATCAAAATTAGCCTTTATGAAAAATTATTTTATAATAGTATTTAGTGTACTCTGCTTATGGGCTTGCGATAAAGAAAATAACCCAGAAGAAGAGCAGGAAGACGGAGAAGAAACCTACGATTTTGTGGTAGCAAAGGATGGAAGTGGCGATTTTGAATCGGTTCAGGAAGCTTTTGATGCTGTAAAATTCAATCTTGATCAAAAGACCTATATTTTCGTTAAAAATGGAACTTATAAAGAAGTCCTGAGATTACCTGAAAATAAAAACAATATAGTATTAATAGGGGAAGAGGCAGATAAAGTGATCTTGACTTTTGATAATTTTGCTTCAAAAATCAATCCTGAAACCGGAGAAGAATTTGGAACCAGTGGCTCATCTAGTAATTATATTTATGGGGATGACTTTTATGCTGAAAATATAAGCTTTGAAAATTCGGCGGGCCCTGTAGGACAGGCTTTGGCTATTTATATCAATGGAGATAAAGCAGTTTTTGCAAATTGTAATTTTTTAGGTTGGCAGGATACGGTTTATACAGGCCGTAGCCGGCAGTATTTTGAAGATTGTTATATCGAAGGCTCTACTGATTTTATCTTTGGTCCTTCTACTTCCTTTTTTGAAAATTGTGAGCTTTTTACCAAAGGAGGGAGTGCCATTACAGCTGCTTCAACCGAAGAATATGTTGAGTTTGGCTATGTTTTCAATAATTGTAAAATTAATGGCGAAGCCAATAATATTACCACACTTGGCCGTCCATGGCGGCCGTACGCTGCAGTGGCTTTTTTAAATACCGAAATGTCTGCCAGTATAGAGCCGAGAGGTTGGGATAATTGGGGTGATGAAGAAAATGAAGAAACTGCCAGATATGTTGAGTTTCAGAATTCAGGAGAAGGTGCCTCCCCAAATCAAAGAGTAGAATGGCTAACCCAAATATCATCTGCTGAAGCAGAAGGTTTTTCAATTTCAAATGTTTTGGGAACTACCTATGAAAATCCCCCGATACAGGATAATTGGAATCCTAAAAAAGTTATTGAGGAAGTGGGGGATAAGTTATAGAACAGGATAAATGTATCGAATTTACATTCTGGATTAACCGACACCCCGAATTTGATAGTCCTGTTTATAAAAAACATGGTTCATATGGATAGGATTATAAGTAAAAGCAATTAAACTAAAATTAACGATAAGTTTAAATTTTTGGTATTCAGTATTTTATAACATGTATTGCTTTATGAAGTTTAGAATATCGATTGCATTAAGCTGTTTTATGATTATTATCTGCTTAAATAATTGCCTTTTCAAGGTTGGTTTTGATATTTCAGCCCATTTATTATCTTAAAATTAATATTTTTTTGACATAATATTTTTGTTTTTACGAATGTAATTGTAGGTTTGTGTAATCGATTACAAAAAAATTGTAGTCAAGACGAGCATTCAAACCTTGAAACTAAAGGGGTTCGAAAACGATTGAAACTAAACTAAATTTTAAGTATGAACTACTGTTTAAAAAAAGAGTTTTTTCGAAGGCAATCAATACTGATGTTATTGTTGTTTCTGCCTGTTGGTATTCTTCTTGCCCAAGAGGGTAGGACGGTAACGGGGGTGGTCACCGATGGTGAGACCCAGGATCCGCTTCCCGGAGTAAGTGTTGTAGAAAGCGGTACAAATAATGGTACCGCAACTGATTTTGAAGGAAATTTTTCCCTGGAACTCTCTGCAGATAATGCAGTCCTTCAGGTAAGTTTTATGGGCTACGAAACCCAGGAAATCCAAGTAGGAGGCCAAACCGAGATCAATGTTAGCATGTCACCTGATATGGGTGGTTTAGATGAAGTAGTGGTTATTGGTTATGGTACTATGAAAAAAAGTAATATTACCGGGGCTATTACATCAGTAGGTGAAGAAGAATTAACACAAGTGCCATCTACCAATGTAATGGAGTCCCTTCAGGGTAAATTGCCCGGGGTTGATATTACCCGATCCAGCGGTCAGGCCGGTGCGGGCATTAATATCGCTGTTAGAGGTAACCGTTCTTTAACGGCCAGTAACTCGCCTTTGTTTATTGTTGACGGAATTCAGTACAGTAATATTCAGGATTTAAATCCAAATGATATTAAATCTATGGAAGTTCTGAAAGATGCAGCATCTACGGCAATTTATGGTTCCCGAGGTGCAAACGGGGTGATTATAATAACTACCAAACAAGGTGCCGTAGGGGAAACCCGGGTTAACTTTAATGCTTATGCCGGTGTTTCTGAAGTTGTAAATTACCCTGAAGTACAATCCCCTATGGAGTATGCTAATTTAAGAAGGGAAGCACGTAGGGCTACAGGAGATTGGAGTAGCCCCGAGGATGATGCCAGTATATTCAACGACTGGGAAATGGATGCTGTTAACAACAATGGTGGTGCAGTTTGGCCAGATCTGTTCTTAGATCAGGGGGCACAGCAAGATTACCAGGTTGGAGTTTCAACGGCAACTGAAAAATCACGGTTTTATATTTCCCTTAATTACTTTAATGAGCAGGGGAATATGCGTATGGATGAGTTAAACCGTTACAGTGTACGGGCAAATATCGATCACGATATTAATGATAAAATTACTATTGGTACACAAAACCAAATTACCTATTACAATCAGGACTTTCATAGAGACCCTATGAATATTGCCAATAAAATCAATCCGTTGTTAACGCCTTATGGCGAAGATGGAAATGTAGAATTTCAGCCTAACAACTGGAAAGACGTAAACCCGCTTATTGATGAAGAGCCTGGGCATTACGAAAACAATAGTCGTACTACGCGGGTTTTTACTTCAGCTTATTTTGATTATGATATTTTTGAAGATTTGAATTTCAGGAGTAATTTAGGTATAACCCTTGAAAATAGTCGAAGGGGAATCTACCGTGCTTCTGAAACGGTAGATCGGGCCGGCCAGGCTTCTGAAGCGGTTTACCAGACCGGAAACGATGTAGGGATTAACTGGGAAAACATTATTAACTATAATACTGATTTTGGTGGTGGAGATCACTCCTTTACTTTAACGGGTATCCAGTCTTATTTAAGTAGCCAGAATGAAGCACAGTCGGCCAGGGGAAGAAACCAATTGTTAGATTATCAGTTGTTTCATTCTTTAGGAAATGCCAGTGAGCAACTTGCTATTCAAAGTAATTATGAAGAAACAAGTCTTTTATCTTTTACCGGTAGGGTACAGTATGATTATAGGGATAAATATATTTTTATGGCTACTGCACGTACTGATGGTGCCTCACAACTTAGTGAAGGAAATAAATGGGCGTTTTTCCCATCGGTTTCCGGGGCATGGCGTTTAATTGAAGAAGACTTTATGGCTAATAGTGAAACTTTTACCGATTTAAAACTTCGTGCCAGTTACGGGGTAGCGGGGAACGCCGCGGTTGAGCCATACTCTACGCAAAGCTTGTTGAATAGAATTCCTTTTGGCTTTAATGAGGAGGCAGCAATTGGATATGCTTTTGCCAGTACTATAGGAAATGCCGATTTAGGCTGGGAGATTTCAAAAACCTATAATATAGGGGTAGATTTTGGTCTGCTTCGTAACAGGATTAGTGGTTCTGTAGATGTGTATGATACTCGTACAGACGATTTGTTATTAGATCGTTTATTACCGGCTACATCAGGTGTGCGCCGTATTACCGAAAATGTTGGGGCAACCCGAAACAGAGGTGTTGAGGTGAGTTTAAATACTACTCCTGTTAAACAGGGAATTGTTGAATGGAATGTAGGAGTGAACTGGTTTAAAAATAATGAAGAAATCCTGGAGTTAGCTACGGGTTCTGATGATGTGGCCAATGGTTGGTTTATAGGAGAGCCAACTCAGGCGTTTTATGATTATGAGAAGGCAGGAATTTGGCAGTTAGGCCAGGAAGCTGAAGCCGCAGAATACGATCAGGAACCTGGAGAAATTAGGGTAGTAGATCAAAATAATGATGGGGAAATAGATTCTAATAATGACCGTGTTATTTTAGGATCTACAAGACCTGATTGGAGTGGTAACCTTACCAGTGATTTAACCGTAGGGAATTTTGATTTAAATGTGCAGCTTTTTGCACGTGTGGGGCAAATGATGAATTACGAGTTTTATGATATTTACGATCCGTCAGGAAATGAAAATAGTCATAGTCATGATTATTGGACTCCTGAAAATCCTACAAATGCCTATCCAAGGCCTAATGCTGGGAGAACTCAGGGAAGTACACAATATTACAGTTCTATTTTATATGAAGACGCCTCTTTCTTGAAGTTAAGAAACGTGACTTTAGGTTATAGCCTGCCAAAACCAGTGCTTGAAAGTCTGGGGATTTCCAAATTAAGAGTCTATGCTACCGGAAGAAACCTGTGGGTGATGAGCGAGGTAGATAATTATGATCCTGAGCGTGGCGGGGCTATGAGCAACCCTATTCCAAGACTATTTGTAGGAGGTATCAATTTAGAACTGTAAGCTTAAAAATAAAATATCAATTATGAAAAATATCAATTTCAAAATATTCTTTGTTGTAATAGTGCTTTTAGGTAGTACTTCTTGCGAAAAGGAACTTGAAGAATTTAATCCGAGCGGGATTACTGCAGAAGGGGTTTACACGCAGCCTGATGGCTTTGAATCTTTGGTAAATGCCGCATATGCCTATACCCGTTGGTGGTATGGAAAAGAAGATGGTTATAATTTAACTGAAATGGGTACCGATCTGTGGATACAGGGGGTTGACGGTGGTGCTAATGTAGCTTTGCTGCATTACGAAAACCTTCAGGCCGATCAGGCTTCGGTAGAAATTTTATGGAACAGAACCTATGAGGCAATCAATTTAACCAACGCAGGAATTGAATTTGTAGGAGATTCAGGCTTGCCAGAAGAATTACAAACCGAAAGGGAAGCCGAACTTAAATTTTTAAGGGCTTTCTTTTACTGGCATATTGTTGAAACCTGGGGGGGAGTTCATTTTACCACAGAGCGTACGGCAACTGCACAAACAGAAGCAAATCGTACAGATGAAAGTGAATTTTATAATTTAATAAAGAATGATCTTGAATTTGCTATAGCTAATCTTCCTCAAACTCCAAGCCAGGATGGAAGGGTAGGCCGTGCCGCTGCCGAGGCTTTTAAAGCACGTGTACATTTAGGTTTGGAAGAATATACCGAAGCCCAAGCCTTAGCTGAAAATGTGATAGAAGATTATAATTATGAATTAATGGATAATTACGATGATCTTTGGGATATGGAGAATGTAAGTAATCCGGAAGTGATTTTTTATGTAGATTACCACAAAGATTTAAATCTAAACGATCAGCAAAACGATATTCTTTATCCTAATGGTCACCCGCGTGGGGCACACAATGGCCACCTGATGTTTTTAAGTACTTATGATAGAAACGGTGTGGTTGGTATGACCAGGGACATTGAAAATGGTCGTCCGTTTGCAAGATATATGCCTACCCGTTTCTTACTTCAATTGTTTGATGAAGATATTGATTCCCGTTTTCATGGATCATTTGAAACTACTTGGTATTCCAACAATCCAGGTACTTATACTAAAGTTGTAGATGGTCAGGAAAGAGAATATACTTTAGAACTGGGAGATACGGCAATTTGGGCAACCAAAGAAATTTTATCTCCTGAAGAAGAGCTTTCCCGTCCTTATCTGGTTTACGATTTAGAAAATATGTATAACGAAGACGGTACCTATAACAACAACCGACAATACATTGCTTTAAATAAATTTTTAGATCCGACTAGGCCATCAGTGGCAGAGATGCAAAGTTCTCGGGATGCTTTTGTGATCAGGTTGGGTGAAATGTACCTTATTGCTGCAGAATCAGCTTTTATGGAAGGTGATGCTTCTACTGCTGCAAATTATATAAATGTAATCCGTGAACGGGCGGCGTATCCCGGAAATGAAGAAGAAATGGAGGTTTCTGAAGGAGAGCTTTCCCTTGATTTTATTTTAGATGAAAGGGCCAGGGAATTGGCAGGAGAACAATTGCGTTGGTTTGATTTAAAACGTACCGGGCAGTTAGTAGAAAGAGTTAGGGATTACAATCCTGAAGCTGCTGGAAATGTTCAGGCTCACCATATGTTAAGACCTATTCCGCAGTCACAAATTGATGCGGTGGTAAATAAGGATGAATTTACTCAAAATGAGGATTATCAATAGAATTTTACCGGCAGGGTTTATTAGAGTGTAAACCCTGCTTTTTTTCATATTTATTTAATTATGGATTAGTTAGTTTGTTTAAGCCCCAAACGTGCTTTTGGGGCTTTTTTTACCTTTTTAAAGCTCCTTGCCATGTTCAAAATGCGTTTTTCAGTTTTTATATTAACTTTCCTAATTTCAGGATCTATTTTTAGTCAGAAATCAGAGAATATTTCCTGGAAAGAAGCGCAACATCAAAACAAGAAATGGTATGCTGGCCAGGAAGCCCAACCTATAGCCGATAATGTGCTGCTTTATCAGCATAATAATGGAGGTTGGCTTAAAAATGTAGACATGGCCAAACCTTTGTCTGCAGCAGAAAAAAATACCTTACAGGAAGAAAAATCACAAAAAATAGGCACCACCATAGATAATGGTGCTACGCATACTCAAATGCGTTTTCTGGCAAAAGTCTATAACCAAACCAAAATCAAAAAATATAAACGGGCATTCTTAAAAGGCCTGGATTACCTGTTGGAAGCCCAGTATGAAAATGGGGGCTGGCCACAGTATTATCCTATTCGAGAGGGGTATTATGAACATATCACTTTCAATGATAATGCGATGATGGGGGTAATGAATTTACTCAGGGATATTTCCCTGGAAAAAGAATATAGTTTTGTTGATGAAACCCGGCAGGAAAACATTGAAAAAGCTCTGAGCAAAGGGCTCGAGGTTATTCTTGCCGCCCAGGTACATGTAAATGGAAAACCAACAATTTGGTGTGCACAACATCATAATAAAGATTTAAGCCCTGCAAAAGCCCGCGCTTATGAGCTACCTTCTTTAAGCGGTGCCGAAAGTGTAGGGATTGTTTATTATTTAATGAAAATTGAAAATCCTTCCGAAGAAGTTAAGAAATCAATTAGGAGTGCAATTACCTGGTTTGAAGAACATAAAATTACTGGTAAAAAAGTAACCACGGTAGATGCTCCCGATTTACCCGGTGGAAGAGATCGCGTAGTCATTAGCGATCCTAATGCCGGTCCACTTTGGGCGCGTTTTAATGAAATCGGTACCGGTCAGCCCATTTTCGTGGGACGTGATGGTGAACCTAAAAATAAACTCAGTAAAATAGAACACGAACGTCGTATGGGCTATAGTTATCTGGGAAATTACGCCGAAAATTTATTAAAAGAAGACTACCCAAAATGGGAAAAACGAATACAATAGATAAAATGAAACTACTTCAAATAGTTCTCTTTGTAATTCTGGGCAGTTTTAGTTTAAAAGCCCAACAACTGGCCTTCTCTACTGCAGAAGGTTTTGGGAGATATGCTACCGGAGGCCGGGGTGGGTTGGTCTATAAAGTTACCAACCTTAATGATGATGGAGAAGGTAGCTTGAGGAAAGGAATTGTAAAACATGGAACCAGGACAATTGTTTTTGAAGTTTCTGGAACTATAAACTTAAAATCGGGACTCGATATAAATCGCGGTGACCTTACCATTGCAGGGCAAACAGCACCCGGCGAAGGAATTACCATAAAAGGCTACCCGGTAAAAGTAAAGGCCAATAATGTAATTATTCGCTATTTACGTTTCAGGATGGGCGATATTAATGAAGTTGAAGACGATGCCTTTAGCGGGCGCGATCAGGAAAATGTGATTATCGATCATTGTTCTATAAGCTGGGCTACCGATGAAAATGCCTCGTTTTACTGGAATAAGAATTTTACTATGCAATGGTGTCTTATTGCAGAAGCCTTAAATGAATCGGTGCATAGTAAAGGTGAACACGGTTATGGCGGAATCTGGGGCGGTGAAAATGCTACTTTTCACCATAACATTATTATGAATAACAATAGCCGAAATCCAAGGTTTAGCGGTTCTAGTACTACTCCAAACTCTGATGAGGAATTTGTTGATTTCAGGAATAATGTGATTTATAACTGGGAAGGAAATAGTATTTACGGCGGAGAAAAAGGGAGTTATAATATTGTAAATAATTATTTTAAACCCGGGCCGGCTACTGAAAAATCAAAAAAAGAACGAATTTTAGAACCTTACCAGCCCTACGGAAAATTCCATATTGAAAATAATTATGTTGAAAATGCTCCCGAAGTAACCGCTGATAATTGGAAAGGTGTAGCTACAAAAACCCTTGAAGAATTAAAGTTGCAGATAGAAATAAATGCCGATAATGTAAATACAGAAACTGCTTTAAAAACCTATCATTCGGTGATTAAATCGGCAGGGGCAAGCAAAGTCCGTGATGCGGTAGATTTAAGGCTTATTAATCAAATAAAAGAAAACTGGGTATTGAATGGTAATGGAATTATAGATTCCCAGGAAGAAGTTGGCGGCTGGCCTGAATTGGAAACAGAAAAAGCCCCCAAAGATTCCGATAACGACGGAATGCCGGATGAATGGGAAATCGCCCATAACCTGAATCCGGGAAAAGCTGACGATGCGGCTTGTAATCTGCACGAGGGTTATACCAACCTGGAGATGTACTTTAATGAATTGGTTGAAAATACAAAAATCACCAACATTTACCTCGCCGGAGATTCTACCATGGCCAATTATGCCGATAATTATGATCCCGGAAAAGATTATATGAAAACCCGTTATCCGGTTACCGGTTGGGGCCAGGTTTTTCAACAGTTTTTTGTAAAAGATAGTATTCAAAAAGTTAGCGGACTAATAAAAACTGATAGTGTAAAAGTAGACGATAGAGCCCGGGGTGGCCGCAGCACACGAACTTTCTTCCAGGAAGGTCGCTGGCGATCAATTTATGAGGATTTGGGAGAAAACGATGTGGTTTTAATTCAATTTGGCCATAATGATGCTTCTGAAAATCATCCCGGTCGCTATGTAGATTTAGAGGGGTATAAAGAATTTCTTCGTCTTTTTGTAAAACAAACCCGGGAGAAAAAGGCGATTCCGGTTTTGTTAACTCCGGTAGCCAGAAATTATCCGTGGAAAGATGGAGAACTCGGTAATATTCACGGTGAGTATGATCCTGCCGTTAAAGAAGTTGCCAAAGAGTTAAACGTTCAGCTTATTGATTTAAATAAAAAATCACAGGAATTTTTTACCAAAAAAGGCCGTGATTATGTGACCGAAAATTATTTTATGAACCTGCCCGTCGGAAAATATGAAGCTTATCCCGAAGGTCAGGATGATAATACTCATTTTCAACCGGCAGGAGCTAAAACAGTAGCACAATTGGTTTTTGATGGATTAAAAAAACCTGAAAAATGAAAAATAAACTTTTCTTGTTACTCTTTTCCTTTATAGGAATTGGTTTTGTGAATGCACAAAACGAAAATCACGTTTTGTGGTATGAAAGTCCGTCTAATAACTGGAACGAGGCCTTGCCGATAGGTAATGGGCGTATAGGTGGGATGATTTTTGGAAATCCTGCTAAAGACCAGATTCAGCTTAATGAAGAAACAGTTTGGGCAGGAGAGCCCGGAAATAATGTGCCGCAAAACACTTCTTCTAAAATAGTAGAAATTAGAAATCTTCTGTTTGAAGGCAAAAACAAAGAAGCCCAGGAACTTGCTAACGTTACTTATCCGCGAAATCTGCCTGATGGAAGCAATTACGGAATGCCCTACCAAACCGTCGGTAATTTGTTTATTGACTTTGAAGGGCATAAAGACGTAAAAAATTACCGAAGGACTCTAGATATTCAAAAGGCCATTGCCGGGGTGGAATATGATTTTGATGGCGTACATTTCAGTAGAAAATATTTTGTTTCCTATCCCGATCAGGTGATGCTAATTCATCTAACTGCCGATATACCGGGACAGCTTTCATTCGAACTTAATTTTGATAGTCCGCAGGAAAAAAATCAAATAAGCACCGAAAACAATATTTTAAAATTGAATGGTAGCAGTGGCAATTTTGATGATAAAAAGGGGAAAGTAAAATTTCAAAGCCTTGTTTATCCAAAGCTTAAAGACGGGGAATTAAAAGCCACAGAAAATAGCCTCCAGGTTGAAAATGCTGATGAAGTTTTACTATTTGTAAGTATCGGCACTAATTTTAAGAATTATAAGGACTTAAGTAATTCTGCTGAAGAAATTGCTCAAAAATACCTCGAAGAGGCTAAAAGTAAAGACCTTGCTAAACTTGAAGAAAATCACATAAAAGATTATCAGGAACTATATAACCGGGTTTCCTTAGATATAGGAGCGTCTGAAAATTCAACATTACCTACCGATAAACGCCTTGAAAATTTTGCTGAGACTGAAGATTTATCTTTAGTTTCCCTGTATTTTCAATTCGGAAGGTATTTATTGATTTCCAGTTCACGGCCAGGTGGGCAACCGGCTAACCTTCAGGGGATCTGGAACCATCAGCTTACTCCGCCCTGGGATAGTAAATACACGGTAAATATCAATACCGAAATGAATTACTGGCCGGCCGAAAGTACTAATCTTTCTGAATTACACCAGCCACTTTTTCAAATGCTGAAAGAACTTTCGGTAACTGGAAAAGAAAGTGCAAAAGAAATGTACAATGCACGAGGTTGGAATATGCACCATAACACCGATATCTGGCGGGTTACTGGAATAATTGATGGTGGTTTTTATGGTTTTTGGCCTATGGGTGGTGCCTGGTTAACACAACATATTTGGCAGCATTACTTATATACCGGTGATGAAGATTTCCTGAAAGAATATTATCCTGTGCTTCAATCTTCAGCTCGGTTCTATGCCGATGTGCTTCAGGAAGAGCCCGAAAATAACTGGTTGGTTGTTGGGCCATCTATTTCTCCTGAAAATAAATATCAGGATGGGGTGGGAGTGAGTTATGGTACCACGATGGATAATCAATTGGTTTTTGATGTGTTTTCAAATGCTATTCAAGCAGCTGAAATTCTTGGTGAAGACCCCGATTTTGTGAGTGAACTTAAAGCAAAACGAAAAAGGCTTCCGCCAATGCAAATCGGTCAGCACGGGCAGTTACAGGAGTGGATCAAAGATTGGGACGATCCGGGAGATAAGCACCGCCATATTTCTCATTTGTATGGTCTGCACCCTTCTAATCAAATATCCCCATTTAAAAATCCGAAATTATTTAGCGCTGCTGAACAAACCTTGAAATTTCGCGGAGACAAATCTACCGGTTGGTCTATGGGCTGGAAAGTGAATTTCTGGGCGCGCCTGCTAAACGGAGAAAGAGCCTACGATCTTATAAAAACACAATTAACTTTAGTTGAAAATGGAACCGAAGAAGGCGGAACTTATCCTAACTTATTGGATGCCCACCCGCCGTTTCAAATTGATGGGAATTTTGGTTGTACTGCCGGAATTGCCGAGATGTTAATGCAATCTCACGATAAAGTTATTCACCTTTTACCTGCCCTGCCGGAAGCCTGGAAAAAGGGAAGTATAAAAGGCCTAAAAGCCCGTGGCGGTTTTGAAGTTGATATGGACTGGCAGGAAAATAAACTTCAGGAATTAAAAATTAAATCTGGCCTAGGGGGCGTATGTCAAATAAGACTGGAAGGTAAATTATTTGATGAAAATGGTAATGAATTGCCAAAAGCTTCCGGGGATAATCCGAACCCATTTTATAAAGATAATTTCATTAAGAATCCTTTAGTTTCAAAGAAAACAGAGGCAAAAGCTTATGAGCTTCCGGATTATAACGTATATGAAATAGAAACGAAAAAAGGAGAAACCTATAGTTTTAATACAAGGGAATAAATGAAGAGCTGGAGCAAAATATTGATTTTAGTGTTTTTGCCGATTTTCGGTTGGAATACCTATGCCCAGAAAAAGCCGGAGATTCGCCCTTATACTATTGAAACCACTTATGAAAAACTCAAAAAAGATTATTTTTTTATAAAACCCATTCAGCCTTTAAATTCTGATAAGGTTATAGCACGGGGAGACCAGGTTTATCGAACAGTGGAAGGCAGTAAATTAAAAGCCGATGTGTATTCACCTAAAAAAGGGAAAAATCACCCCGCGGTTTTATTAATTCACGGTGGGGGTTGGGTTTCCGGTAGTAAAGAAAATCAGCAAACTATGGGGCAACATCTTGCTAAAAACGGCTATGTTGCGGTGGTGACCAATTATAGGCTAAGTCGTGAAGCTAAATTTCCGGCAGCTGTGCATGATTTAAAGATAGCCCTGGCCTGGATGCGAAAAAATGCTTCCAAATTTGGAATAAACCCTGATAAAATTGCGGTTTTGGGAACTTCAGCCGGGGCGCAACTCGCTACTCTTTTGGGCGTGACTTCAGGAAATAAAAAGTTTTTAGAAGAAGCATATAAAAACCATGACCAGGTCCAGGCCATTGTAAATATTGACGGGATTGTATCTTTTATTCATCCCGAAGCCGAAGAAAGTGAAATTGCCGGATTGTGGCTGGGTGGTTTACAAAATGAAAATCCGCAAAACTGGAAAGTTGCATCTCCCTTAGAGTATGTAGACAAAAATACGCCGCCCACGCTTTTTATAAACAGCGCACAACCACGTTTTCACGCCGGAAGGGATGATATGCTGAAAATCCTTGAAAAACATCAAATTTATGCTGAAGTACATACCATAGCTGAAACACCACATTCCTTTTGGTTAATGCAGCCATGGTTTAAGAAAACATTAAATTATACCCTAAATTTTTTAGATAAAATTTTAAAAAACGACCTTAAATAAATATCGTGATGAAAACAACAAGACTCATTCAAAAAACAATTTTTCTTTTCGTGCTTACCGGAATGCTTTTTTCCTGTAAAAACAAAGAAGAAAAGAAAGATGCCGCTCAACAGGAAAAGGAAGAGACTGCAGAAGCAAAAAAATACTCCACCTGGATGGCCGAGTCGGAAATTAAAAGAAATCCGGAGGGCTGGACACTCGATTTTAATGAAAAGCCAAAATGGGAATACACCCACGGACTTATCATGACTTCCATGGAGAAGTTATATAAAGAATCTGGTGATGAAAAATACCTGGATTATATCAAAAAATTCGGCGATTTTATGGTGGAGGACGATGGCTCGATTAAAACCTATAAAAAATCAGATTATAATATAGATCGCGTTCAAGGTGGACGTTTCCTAATCGGACTTTATAAAGAGACCGATACAGAAAAGTATAAAAAAGCCGTTGAGATGTTGCGTGACCAAATGCGTGAGCATCCAAGAACCGAAGAAGGTGGTTTCTGGCATAAAAAAGTATATCCGCATCAAATGTGGCTGGACGGTTTGTATATGGGATCTCCGTTTTTAGCACGTTATGGGAAAAATTTTGATGAACCGGAATTATTTGACGATGTCGCTAATCAAATTTCTTTGGTGAATAAATACCATTACAGCAAAGAGAGTGGACTTTTCCACCACGCCTGGGACGAAAGCAAGGAGCAACGCTGGTCTAATCCGGAAACCGGACTTTCTTCAAATTACTGGGGGAGAAGTATTGGCTGGTTTAGTATGGCGCTGGTAGATGTTTTGGATTTTATACCTCAAGATCATCCGGAGCGTGAAAATATTATTAAAGTAGTACAGAAACTTGCTAATGGTATTTTAAAATATCAGGATGAAACCGGTGCTTGGTACCAGGTCGTTGACCAGGGTGAGCGGGAAGGTAATTACCTCGAAGCATCAGCCACAAGTATGTTCTCTTATTTTCTGTTAAAAGGAGCGGAAAAAGGTTATTTATCAGAAAATCATAAAAAAGCCGGTATTAAAGCTTATGAAGGTATTTTGGAAGAATTTATCCGTGAAAATGAAGATGGCACCATTAGCCTTACCAAAGTAAACGGCGTGGCCGGATTGGGCGGTGATCCTTATCGTGATGGTTCTTATGAATACTACATTAACGAAATTGTAAGGGCTGATGATCCAAAGGGAGTAGGGCCATTTATTTTGGCTTCTATTTATTATGAAGACTTAAATAAATAAATCGATGCAGTTTCTGGTCAAAAAAAGTATTCTATTTCATCTGTTTATGCTGGTAGCTACAGCAGCAATTGCACAGGATTCAAAAGTAGTAGCTTTTCCAGGGGCAGAAGGGTATGGCCGCTTTACCACAGGAGGAAGAGGGGGAGAGGTTATTTTTGTGCCCAACCTGAACGACAGTGGAGAGGGTAGTCTAAGGGCTGCTATCGAAAAAGAAGGTCCTCGAATTATTATGTTTAATGTGGCAGGAAATATTGACCTGAAAGCTCCTCTTAGGATTGAGAAGGGCAATGTAACAGTGGCCGGTCAAAGTGCTCCCGGAGATGGAATTTGTATAAAAGGTTATCCTGTAAGCATTGCTGCTGATAATGTTATTCTTCGGTTCTTGCGGATAAGACTGGGTGACGAAAATGAGTTGGAAGCTGATGCCTTAGGTGGTAGGCAGCAGAAGAATGTGATTATCGATCATTGTTCTGTGAGTTGGTCCATAGATGAGTGCGTTTCTTTTTATCCCAATGAGAATTTTACTATGCAGTGGTGTATCGTCTCAGAAAGTTTGAACGTTTCAGGTCATACTAAAGGAGAACATGGTTATGGTGGTATTTGGGGTGGTAATTACGCAACTTTTCATCACAATTTGCTTGCACATCATAAAAGCCGAAATCCAAGATTTTCAGGCTCTAAATATGATCATGATATTCCCAACAAATACTTGGATTACCGAAATAATGTTATTTATAATTGGGGAGCAAACAGCGCCTATGGAAATGAAGATGGACAGGTAAATATGATTAATAACTATTATAAGGCCGGACCTGCTACATCTGAAAATGTTAAGAACAGGATTATTGAGCCTTCGGAACCATTAGGCAAATATTATGTAAATGGGAATTATGTAGAAGGTAATCCGGTAGTAAGTGATCATAACTGGGAAGGTGGTGTTCATATAGCTGATACCTCTTTAATATACCAGGAGGATGAATTTCCAGCCGCTCCTGTTACAACCCATACTGCCGCTGAGGCTTATGGCCTTACCCTGGATTATGCAGGAGCCTCCTACAAAAGAGATTCTGTAGATCAGAGAATTATTAAGGAGGTCCGCGATGGCATTGCTACATATAATGGATCAGAAACCGGTATGCCGGGAATTATAGATTCACAGGAAGATGTTGGTGGGTGGCCCAACTTACAATCAGGAAAAACAAAAACTGATAGCGATAAAGATGGTATGCCCGATAGATGGGAGCTGGAACATAAACTAGATCCAAATGATCCTTCAGATGCAGGGCAGAAGCAGTTGAACAAGTATTACGATAATGTGGAAGTTTATCTCAACGATCTGGTCAAGGAAATAACAAAAGGACAAAAAGGAAAGGAAAGTTTCCTTCCTGAGACAGGTCATACTGTTGAACAAGCTTATGACATTGTTGTTGATGCTGCAGGAACGGGTGATTTTAGAACACTACAGGAAGCTTTTATGTCGGCACCCGATTTTAGAAATAAACCGACTAAAATTCTCCTAAAACCGGGTACTTATAAAGAAAAATTAGTGCTGCCGGAATCTAAAACTAATGTGCATCTTTTCGCTGAAAATGCAAAAGAAACTATTGTTACTTACGATGATTATGCATCTAAAACCAATACATTCGGTGAGGAAATGGGGACTACCGGTTCAAGTAGTTTTTTCGTGTTTGGGGATGGTTTTCAGGCAAAAAATATCACTTTTGAGAATTCTTCAGGTCCTGTAGGACAGGCCGTGGCAGTGCGGGTAGACGGTGATAAAGTGGTTTTTGAAAATTGCCGTTTTCTCGGGTTTCAGGATACGCTTTATCCACACGGTCGTGGCAGCCGGCAATACTATAAGAATTGCTATATTGAAGGCACTACCGATTTTATTTTTGGATGGTCTACCGCAGTTTTTGAAGATTGTGAGATTTATTCTAAAGAAGGCGGGCATTACATTACAGCAGCTTCTACCGAAGAAAGTGCTGATTTCGGCTTTGTTTTTATAAATTGTAAACTTACCGGCGATGCACCTTCAGAAAGCGTGTATCTTGGCAGGCCATGGCGTAATTATGCTCAAACCGTTTTTATCAATACTGAAATGGGCGATCATATTAAAAAGGAAGGATGGCACAACTGGAGCAAGCCCGAAGCTGAAAAAACCGCTTTTTATGCAGAATATAATTCCGCAGGGAAAGGGGCAAATGTAGAGGGAAGGGTTTTCTGGTCAAAACAATTAAGTAAAAAAGAAGCAAAAAAATATTCCGTAGAGAATATTTTAAAAGGAGAAGATAACTGGCAACCACTTAACTATAAAAATGATTAAAATGAAACTAAAACTTACATTATTAACGCTGGCAGTATTGGCTTTAACGGTTTCCTGTAAAAACAACAAGGAAAAAGAGGCTGAAAAAACTGAGAAGAAAACCGAAGTTAAAGAAGAAAAAGAGCAAGCCACATACGCTGAAATTTCTGCAAAGAAAGGCGGCGAATGGGAAGGCCGCGAATATATGGGCGGAGAATTTGAAAATGTTTCCCGTCTTGAAGTGCCTGAGGAACATACCGATCATTCATGGTATATCCGTTACGAAGGTCCGGGTTGGGAAAACTCCCAGGTTGGATATCGCCTGTATTTGGACTGGAGAAATGCGATAGATATCTTCGGAAAAAAGACCGATACCATGGTGCTACATCAGGTTGGTCAGGATAATTTTGATTCCTATCATGAAGAATCCGATTGGGGAATGGATATCCTTAAAGCGGGAAAATCTCTTGGAATTGGTAGTTATGGTAGATATATGAATGATACCGTGGCCCATTTTAGAGAGGTTGAAAATACCATTGCTGAAGTAGCCAATACCGATATTTCTTCTGTAGTGAAAATTGAATATCAGGGCTGGAAAACCGGCGATAAGAGCATAGATCTGTTAGCTCGCTTAAGTATTTTTGAAGAAGATCGCTTTACCAAAGTACAACTTTCTCCTTCTGAAGCGATTTCAGGCTTAACCACCGGAATTGTAAAATTTGAAGATATTGATTTAATGCAACAGGAAGGCGATGATTGGGGCTATATTGCAACCTACGGGGCTCAAACTTTAGTAAATGATGAAGATAAACTGGGAATGGCTGTGTTCTATAATAAAAATGAAGTAGAAGAAATTACAGAAGGCCCGCACGATCACCTGGTAGTTTTTAAAGAACAGGAAACCCCGGTGACCTATTATTTTCTTGGGGCCTGGGAACAGGAGCCCGGTGGGATTACTTCAAAAGAAGATTTTGAAGCCGATTTAAATGAAAAACTTGAAAATTTGAATAATACAGGAACACTAGAATAATGAAAAAAATAAAATCTTATAAATTAAGCTTGCTTATCTGCGGATTTTTAACCGCAGGAATTTTAAATATCACTGCTCAAAATAAAGAAGTTTCTGAAGTTTGGGTGGCCGATCAGGGGGACGGAACCTATAAAAACCCTGTTCTTCACGCCGATTATTCCGATCCCGATGTGGTTCGGGTGGGCGATGATTATTATATGACTGCCTCATCCTTTAATACCGCACCAGGTTTACCGGTTTTACATTCCAAAGATTTGGTGAACTGGGAATTAATTGGTCACGCTTTAGACCGTCAGGTGCCGGTAGAACATTTTAAAACTCCGCAACACGGTAATGGAGTTTGGGCTCCTGCTTTTCGTCATCATGATGGTGAATTTTATATCTATTGGGGCGATCCCGATTTTGGAATTTATATGGTGAAAAGTGAAAATCCGGAAGGACCTTGGGAAGAACCGGTTTTGGTTGAAGGAGGAAAAGGTTTAATCGACCCGGCTCCGCTTTGGGATGATGACGGGAAAGCCTATTTGGTTCACGCCTATGCAGGAAGTCGTGCCAGCATTAAAAGTATTTTGGTGGTAAAACCTATGAATGAAGAAGGCACAGAGACTACGGGTGCTGGCAGAATAGTTTTTGATGGCCACGAAGATCACCCAACCGTTGAAGGCTCTAAATTCTATAAAAAAGACGGCTATTATTACATTTTTGCACCTGCCGGAGGCGTTTCTACCGGTTGGCAATTGATTTTGCGCAGTAAGAATGTGTATGGGCCTTATGAAGAACATATTTCTTTAGCGCAGGGCGAAACCGATATCAATGGCCCACATCAGGGTGCCTGGGTTGATACTGAGAGTGGTGAAGATTGGTTTATTCACTTTCAGGATAAAGGCGCTTACGGAAGAATTGTGCATTTACAACCTATGGAATGGAATAACGGCTGGCCTACAATGGGCGAAGATTCCGATGGCGATGGTACAGGCCAACCGGTAATGTCGCACCAAAAACCCGATACCGGCGATCATCCGATTAAAACCCCTGCAGATTCTGATGACTTTGACGGGAATGAACTTGGACTTCAATGGCAGTGGCACGGAAACCAACATGCTACCTGGGCGTTCTTAAATCCTTCAAAAGAACAACTTCGTCTTTATACCCAGCAAATTCCAAATGACAGTGAAAACCTTTGGGATGCTCCTGCTTTATTATTGCAAAAATTTCCCGCGGAAGAATTTACTACCACAACCAAACTTACATTTAATCCAAATGAAGATTTGGTAAATGAACAGGCCGGTTTGTTGGTTATGGGAATGAAGTATGCCTACATCTCGGTAAAAAGTAAGGAAGACGGACTTTATCTTGTGTATGCTTATAATGAAGATGCTGAAAATGGAGCAGAAGAACAGGAAGAGGTAATTACAAAATTGAAAGATAATACTGTGCATTTAAGGGTTGAAGTAAACAAAGACGCGCAATGTACTTTTAGCTATAGTGAGAATGGAAGAAGGTTTAAAGAAGTTAATGATGAAGCTTTTAAGGCCGTTGAAGGAAAATGGATTGGTGCTAAAGTTGGACTTTTTGCACAAAAGAAAAATATAATCAACGACTCCGGTTACGCCGATTTTGATTGGTTCAGATTTTCTGAAAATTAATTGTGAAATGAAATTAGAAAAAATTTCATTTCACATTGCTCTGTTGGTTTTTATTATGCCTAGCATAATGATCTCCCAGCAGAAAGAACCGGATTATAGTTTTCTGGATCATACACTCGATTTTGATGAGCGGGTAGATATATTGGTGGCGCAAATGACTGTGGAGGAAAAGATTAGTCAGCTAACCAATGATGCAGATGCTATTCCGAGATTAAAAATCCCAGAATATAACTGGTGGAATGAGAGTTTGCACGGTGTAGCCAGAGCAGGTTATGCTACTGTTTTTCCTCAATCTATTACAGTCGCTGCGTCCTTTAACAAGAAATTGATAAAGGATATAGCGACTGTTATTTCTGATGAAGCTCGTGCCAAACATCACGAATTTGTTAGAAATGAAAAGAGAGGAATTTATACTGGTCTGGATTTTTGGTCTCCAAATATTAATATTTTTAGAGATCCGAGATGGGGGAGAGGACATGAAACTTATGGCGAAGATCCTTACCTAACAGGAGAACTAGCTTCACAATTTATATTAGGACTTCAGGGAGATCACCCCAAGTATTTTAAAACAATTGCTACTTCAAAACATTTTGCCGTACACTCAGGGCCAGAAAAATTGCGTCATTCTTTTGATGTAGATGTAAGCGATAGAGATCTATACGAAACCTATCTTCCAGCTTTTAGAAAAACAGTTGTCGAGGCAAATGTATATTCTGTAATGGGAGCTTACAATCGATTTAGAGGAGAGTCTGCCAGTGGAAGTGATTTTTTGTTGAATAAACTCTTAAGAGATGAGTGGGGTTTTAAAGGCTACGTAGTATCTGATTGCGGTGCGATAAGAGATATTCATACCAATCATAATTTAGCCGAATCTGAGGCGGAAGCTGCAACTATTGGTGTTCAGGGAGGTTGTGATCTTAATTGTGGAGGCTATTATAAATTTTTGAATGAAGCCTTAGATAAAGGTCTGGTGGCAGAAAATGACATTGATAAGGCGGTAAAGCGACTGATGTTAGCCAGATTTAAAATGGGGCTGTTTGATCCTGAGGAGGAAGTTCCATATACTAAAATTCCATTTAGTATAGTTGGTGCTGATGAGCATAATACTTTAGCTAGAAAAGCGGCGCAAGAAAGTATAGTCCTTCTTAAGAATGAAGATCAATTACTGCCTTTGCGCAAAGAACAAGTTAAAAAAATTGCAGTAATAGGCCCAAATGCCGATAACTGGGAGTCTCTTGTGGGAAATTATCACGGAACTCCTATACAACCCGTAACATTTTTGGAAGGTGTAAAAAATAAAGTTGAACCAGAAATTGAAGTACTTTACTCAGAAGGATCGCATCTTGATGAAAACACACATAATTTAAAACCTGTGCCATCAGTATATTTTGAAACTTCGGAAGGTGTACAAGGTTTAAAGGCCGAATATTATAACAATACAAAGTTTGAAGGTACACCTGTTATGGAGCGAATTGATGATAAAATTGATTTCTCCTGGCAACATAAGCCTATTTCAAAAGATCTTATAGATAATTTTTCGGTGAGGTGGACAGGTAATATTATTCCTCCTGCTACAGGTAAATACGAATTTGGTGTATTTTCTAAAAGAGGAATGAAACTGCTAATTAATGGTCAGGAAATTTCCAATGGTAATGGGTCTGTTCATCACGAAAAATATACTACCGAAATTTTAGAATTGGAAGCAGGTAAAAAATATCCTGTGGAGGTTGAATATCATAGCGATGAAACTGAAGCTGTAGCTAAATTATTGTGGACGATGCCAGAGCGAAACATCCTTAAAGAAGCTATTGATATCACTGAAAAATCTGATGTAGCCATAGTAGTCTTGGGGCTTTCTCAGCGACTTGAAGGAGAAGGTGGAGATCGAGAAGATATAAATCTGCCAAAAGAACAAATGGAGTTACTTAAAGCTGTAAAACAAACAGGAAAACCTGTGGTTTTAGTTCTCAATGCAGGGAGTGCTATTGCCATTAATTGGGCTAAAGAGAACATAGATGCAATAGTTAATGTGGGTTATCCGGGAGAAGAAGGAGGCAATGCTTTTGCAGATGTTTTATTTGGTGATTACAATCCAGCAGGAAGATTGCCTGTAACTTACTATACTTCCCTTGAGGAACTTCCGCCTTTTGAAGATTACAATATGGAAGGTAGAACCTATCGCTATTATGAGGAAGAACCTCTTTATCCCTTTGGATATGGCTTAAGTTATACCAATTTTGAATATTCAGACTTAAGCTTGCCTGAGGTTGTAAAAGCTGGGGAAAACGTAGAGTTGTCAGTAAAAGTAAAAAACGTAGGAAATCGAGCTGGAGATGAAGTTGTTCAATTATACCTTACTGATAAGTCTGCATCAACCACAAGACCCATAAGACAACTTGAAGCTTTTGAGCGAATTCAATTAAATGATTCCGAAACTAAAACCGTGGAATTTACACTTACTCCAAGACAACTTTCTATGATAAATGATAATGACCAAAGAGTTATAGAAGAAGGTGAGTTTGAAATAAGTGTTGGTGGTGAACAGCCTGGCTTTAACGGGGATAATGATGCTTATACAACCGAAGTGATTTCTGGAAGATTTAAGGTTGAAGGCAACTTAACCTTAGATAAAAGATGATTCAAATTAAAATAAAAAAATGAAAAAAATAGGATTAAGCATATTGGCGCTACTTTTTATATGTACAATGAATGCGCAGGAAATGATGATGAACGAGGTTTATGAAGGTGTAGAATTCGATATGCCCCGCGTTCCCGAACCACAATTCCCAGATTATTCAGTTAAAATTACCGATTTTGGCGCAGAAGCCGGCGGACTTACAAAAAACACAAAAGCCATTGCCGATGCAATTAGTGATGCTCACGAAAATGGAGGCGGAAAAGTAGTCATTCCTCGCGGGATATGGCTAACCGGGCCTATTGAACTAAAAAGCAATATTAACTTGCATATAGAAGCTGGCGCCTTATTGCTTTTTAGCCGTGATTTTGATGATTATAAGCTGGTGAAAACAAGTTTTGAAGGTTTAAATACCATAAGAAACCAATCCCCAATTTCTGCTCGCGAAGTAGAGAATATTGCCATTACCGGAAAAGGAACAGTCGATGGAAATGGGGATGCATGGCGCCCGGTTAAAAAAGGGAAAATGACTTCAAGTCAGTGGAGTAAACTGGTTAATTCAGGCGGAGTGCTTTCCGAGGATGAAAAAATGTGGTTTCCTTCTGAAAAATCCAAAAAAGGACATGAAAGCAGTACAAATTTCAATGTTCCCGATTTAATTGATGATGACGAACTGGCTTCAGTAAAAGATTTTCTACGTCCCGTGATGGTTAGTATTTTAAAAAGTAAAACCGTAATGCTGGATGGGCCGACTTTTCAAAATTCCCCGGCCTGGAATATTCACCCGCTAATGAGTGAAAATGTAATTATCAGGAACTTAAATGTACGTAATCCCTGGTATTCACAAAATGGTGACGGACTTGATCTGGAATCTTGCAAAAATGCTTTGGTATATAACAATACTTTTGATGTAGGTGACGATGCGATTTGTTTTAAATCGGGTAAAAATAAAGATGGCCGCGACCGGGGCATGCCAACCGAAAATGTGATTGTAAAAAATAATATAGTATATCATGGCCATGGCGGTTTTGTAATTGGTAGTGAAATGTCTGGTGGCGTTAAAAATGTTCATGTTTCTCATTGTACCTTTATGGGGACCGATGTTGGCTTGCGCTTTAAAAGTACTCGTGGTCGTGGCGGTGTAGTTGAAGATATCTTTATCAGTGATATTGATATGATTAACATTCCTACGGAAACTATTCGTTTTAATATGTTTTACGGCGGAAATTCCCCTATTCTTGAGGGAGATCAGGATGCTGAAGATGAAGCCCGGGATGAAGAACCTGAGCCGGTTACTGAAGAAACACCTTCTTTTAGAAATATTTCAATTAAAAATATTAGGGCAACTGGCTCGCAAAAAGCAGCCTTTTTTATGGGCTTACCAGAAATGAGCTTAAAAAATGTAAGCCTTGAAAATGCGGTTTTTAAAGCTGAAGAAGGTATTACTGCCATTGATGCCGATGGTTTGAAATTAACCGATGTAAAAGTGCTCTCAAAAGATGCCGCGCTAACGGTTTATAATAGTAAAAATGTTGAGGTAAAAGGATTGGAATTTGTTAAGAATAATCAACCTGCTGTCCGTGTAATGGGAAAAGGTTCTGAAAATATTAATTTTAGCAAAAGTGATTTTTCAGACCTTGAAAAGCAACTTCAGCGAAACAAAGAGGTCTCGAAATCTGTAATAAGCATAGAGTAAGTGAGATACCGAGAAAGAAATCATTATAGAGTTTGATTTTTAATACGTAAATATTACATTTGTGTAATCGATTACATTTTGTCAGGTATGTACAGGATACTTAAATTGTAAGAAAACCTGATATTGTAACCGCATTAATTTTTAAATTAATCAAAAACGAACGTAAATTATGACTACTTCAGACTTCAGATTTGCACATCATCCTGATGATGCAAAAAAGTATACTACGGAAGAACTTCGGGAGCACTTTTTAATCCCGGAATTATTCAAAAAAGACGAGATCAAGCTTACCTACACGATGTACGATCGCTATATTGCGGGTGGTGCTTTTCCGGTAAGCAAGAAGCTCAAACTGGACAGCATTGATGACCTAAAAGCGGATTATTTTCTGGAACGCCGTGAACTTGGAGTAATCAATGTAGGGGGGAAAGGAAAAGTAACGGTAGATGGCGAGGTTTATCAGCTGGGCCATAAAGAAGCCCTTTATGTAGGCCGCGGAAATAAAGAAGTTTTCTTTGAAACGGCCGATGGTGAGCAACCTTATTTCTATTTGAATTCCGCTCCGGCTCATAAAGCATACCCGGTAAAGAAAGTCACTTTGGATGATGCAGAGGTGGTGGAGCTCGGCGATAGTAAAACTTCCAATAAGAGAAGGATCAACAAATTATTGGTAAATAGTATTGTAGATACCTGCCAATTGCAAATGGGGATGACCGAACTGATGGAAGGTAGTGTTTGGAACACCATGCCACCCCATACCCATACCCGTAGAATGGAAGTGTATTTTTACTTCAACCTGGAAGAGGGCCAAACGGTTAGTCATTTTATGGGACAGCCGCACGAGACGCGCCATATTTTTATGAAAAACCACCAGGCGGTAATATCCCCGGAATGGTCTATCCACGCGGGTGCCGGTACGTCTAATTATATTTTTATATGGGGAATGGCCGGGGAGAACCTGGACTATGGCGATATGGATAAAGTAAGCCCTGAAGAATTAAAATAAAGCAAGCGATGATAGAGGAACTATTTAGTTTAAAAGGAAAGACCGCTTTAGTTACGGGTTGTAAACGAGGAATAGGCTTTGCGATGGCCGAAGCATTGGCCGAGGCCGGAGCCGATATCTTAGGGGTTTCTGCCTCTTTGGAGCCCGAAGGTTCAAAAATCGAGCAACGCATCAAGGAAATAGGAAGAAACTTTAAAGGCTACCAATGCGATTTTTCCGATAGAAAATCCCTTTACGAGTTTATTAAAAAAGTAAAGGAGGAGAACAAACAAGTTGATATTTTAATCAACAATGCGGGTACGATTATGCGAAAGCCCGCGGCAGAACATCCCGATGAATATTGGGACAAGGTGATAGAGGTGAATCAGAACTCGCAATTTATCTTAACCCGTGAATTCGGGAAGGAAATGATCAAGCGCGGGAGCGGAAAGGTAATCTTTACCGCATCGCTGCTTACCTTTCAGGGCGGGATCACCGTTCCGGGCTATGCGGCTTCCAAAGGCGCTATTGGCCAATTAACGATGGCCTTTTCCAACGAGTGGGCGGGTAAAGGAGTACAGGTAAATGCGATTGCCCCGGGATATATTGCCACCGATAATACCCAGGCCTTGAGAGAGGATGAAGATAGAAGTGAAGCCATTTTAGCAAGAATCCCTGCTGGAAGATGGGGCAAGCCTAAAGATTTTAAAGGCCCGATAGTATTTTTAGCCTCCAAAGCCAGCGATTATATGAGCGGTAGCACCATGCTTGTCGATGGCGGATGGATGGGGAGATAGCCTCGACCAAACCGAAAAATTTAAATTATGAGTTCAAAAAAATTTATAACCAATAACTTCCTTTTAAGCAACAAGTATGCAGAGGAGTTGTATCATACTTACGCTGCGCCCCAGCCCATCATAGATTACCACAACCATTTACCTCCTGGAGAGATTGCGGGCAACCGTAGTTTTGATAATATCTCGCAGGTATGGTTGCATGGGGACCATTATAAATGGCGTGCGATGCGTACGATGGGGTTGGATGAGAAATTCATCACGGGTGAGGCTTCCGATCAGGAAAAGTTTGAGGCCTGGGCAAAAACGGTCCCCCATACCTTAAGAAATCCGTTGTACCACTGGACGCATTTGGAGCTGAAGCGTTATTTTGGTGTTGATGAGCTGCTGAATGAAAAAAACGCTGCTTCCATTTATGAAAATGTGAATGCCCAGTTGCAACAGCCTGAAAATTCCTGCCGGGGCTTGCTTGAGAAAATGAACGTGGAATCTTTGTGTACCACGGAAGACCCGACGGATAGCCTGGAGTATCACCGGGAAATGGCGAAAAGCGATTTCAGCATAACCATGAGCACCGCTTTTCGTCCGGATAAATCGATACTGATCGAAGCCGATGGCTATAATGAGTATTTGGATGCGTTAGGAAAAGCAGCCGATATTTCCATTGAAAGCTATAAGGACTTAAAAGATGCCCTGGGCAAGCGTATTGAATATTTTCATCACCACGGTTGCCGGCTTTGCGACCACGGCCTGAACTTTGTTTCCTTCGAAGAATTTACCGATGCCGAAATCGAAAAGATCTTCAGCAAAAGAAGAAGTGGAGGCCGTCTTTCTCATAAAGAACAGGAACAGTTTAAAACCGCAATTTTACTATATTTAGGACAACGGTATCACGAATTTGGTTGGGTCCAACAATTCCATTTGGGCGCCCTTCGAAACAACAACAAACGGATGCTTGCCCAGCTTGGCCCGGATACCGGATGGGATTCCATCGGTGATTATAAACAGGCAGAAAACCTCTCGAAGTTTTTAGATACCCTTGACGGGAAAGATAAACTGACCAAAACCATCCTTTACAATTTAAACCCGGCCGATAATGCGATGTTCGCTACGATGATCGGGAATTTCAATGACGGCAGCATTAAAGGGAAAGTACAGTTTGGTTCCGGCTGGTGGTTTTTAGACCAGAAAGACGGGATGGAAAAGCAGCTGAACGCCCTATCGAATATGGGGCTAATCAGCACCTTTATCGGGATGCTTACCGATTCGAGGAGTTTTCTTTCCTTCCCGCGCCACGAGTATTTCAGACGGGTATTGTGTAACTTGTTTGGCCAGGAAATCGCCAGCGGGGCATTGCCTGATGATATGGAGCTTGTAGGTGATACGATAGCTAAAATCTGTTACCATAACGCCAAAGATTATTTCGATTTTTAATGGGAAATTCAGCAAACAATACGGTTCTAAGCTTCGGCGAAGTCATGCTTCGGCTCTCGCCTTCGGATAAGCGCCAACTTCGCCAGGACAATACCTTGGAATACTATTTTGGCGGCACCGAACTCAACGTGGCCGCCTCCCTGGCAGTACTGGGGGAACCCACGCGTTATGTAAGCCAAGTTTCCGATGATTTTGTGGGGGAGGCCGCTTTGGCAAGCATCAGGAGCTATGGCATCGATGCCCAATATATCAATAAAACCAAGCATCCCTTAGGCCTATATTTTTTGGAAGTCGGCTCGGGGATGCGCCCCAGCCGAATTTCCTATAACCGCCTCCACGGGGCTTTTTCCCATATAGCCCCAAAAGCCGTAAACTGGAAAGAAGCTTTAAGGGGTTGTAGCCACCTGCATTGGACCGGGATTACGCCCGGTATTTCCGAAGGAGCTTATGAAACTTTAAAAGCAGGGCTTGAACAAGCAAAAAAGCAAGGCATTACGGTAAGCGCCGACCCGGCTTACCGGAGTAACCTGTGGAAATACGGAAAAGAGGGGGATAAAATCTTAAAAGAACTCACCGGGCTATCCACAATTTTTATCGGCGGAGTGAACGAGATTAACGAGCTGCTCAAAACGGACTTCGAATTTTCGAAAGAAGGCTTTATCGCAGCTTCCAAAGCATTAATTAAAGCATGCCCGAGGATTGAAAAAGTCTTTGATAAGGTACGCACGGGCCTTAGTGCGAGTTGGCAAAAGATATACGCCCAGGCCTGGACCGGGAAAGCCTACCTGAGGACCCAGGAGTTGGAGATCAGCGATGTGGTCGACCGTATTGGCACGGGGGATGCTTATGCCGCGGGGGTTATCTACGGATTACGGCATTTTGATGACCAGAAAACATTGGAGTTTGCCAATGCCGCCTGCGGCATCAAGCATACGATTTTGGGCGATGCGAACCTGGCCAGTGTGGCCGAAATAGAAGAAGTAGCCTCGGGTAATACCGGTGGCCGGATAAAACGATAACAAACACGACAAAATAAATGGCAAGATTCTCACGTATACAAGTCACGCAAACGATGGAAGAGACCGGGATTGTCCCGGTATTTTATCATAAGGACCTGGAGACCTGCAAGCAAGCTTTAAAGGCCTGTTATGAAGGAGGCGCCCGTACCTTTGAATTCACCAACCGGGGGGATTATGCCCACGAGCTATTTAAAGCCCTCAACCAGTATGCAGAAACAGCACTTCCCGAGATGGTCTTGGGAGTAGGTTCGGTGATTGATGCGGCCACTGCGGCTTTATACCTTCAGTTAGGGGCGAACTTTGTGGTGTCTCCACTGGTAAACCCGGAAATGGCCAAGACCTGTAATAGAAGGATGGTAGCCTGGATGCCGGGCTGTGGTTCAGTAACTGAAATCAACCAGGCCCAGGAGCTCGGTGCCGAGGTGGTAAAGATTTTCCCTGGGGCCCAGGTTGGTGGCCCCGGCTTTGTAAAGGCGGTCAAAGGCCCACTTCCGTGGAGTAGGATTATGCCTACCGGCGGGGTAAGCCCAACAGAAGAAAATTTAAAAGAATGGTTTGAAGCCGGGGTCCACTGCGTGGGTATTGGCTCCAAACTCTTTCAGAAAAAAGAGAATGGTGACTTTGATTATAATGCAATTAAAGTCAGCGTACAAGAAGCTTTACAAACAGTGAAAACGATAAAAGGATAAATGGGATTTAATAGCAAACATATAAAATCCCTGGGCATTTTAGCCTTGCTGCTGGTTATGTTCACGGTATCGGGCTGTAAGGATATTAAAGAGGAAATTGTAGGCGGGAAGACGGTGATAAAGCTGGGTCACGGTCTGGACACCTCCCATCCGGTACACGAGGCGATGTTATTTATGGCCGAGCGTGCCCGGGAAAAATCAGCCGGGAGCCTTCAAATTGATATTTACCCCAACCAGCAGCTCGGCACCGAGCGGGAAGCCATCGAGCTTTTGCAAATCGGGAGCCTGGGGATGACCAAGGTCTCTACTGGGGTACTTGAAAATTTTGTTCCCAGCCTTAAGGTATTTGGCCTGCCTTTTTTGTTTAAGAGTCGGGAGCACCGCTTTGAGGTTTTGGAAGGCCCGGTAGGCGAAAAACTTTTGAACGATGGCCTACCCCAACGGGTAAAAGGGCTTACATTTTACGATGCCGGTAGCCGTAGCTTTTACAGCACCAAGCCTATGGAGTCACCGGCAGATTTGGAAGGCCAGAAACTCCGGGTTATGGAAAGTAATACCGCGATGACGATGGTCGATATGCTGGGCGGTTCCCCGACACCAATTGCCTGGGGGGAATTATATACCGCGCTGCAACAGGGTATTGTTGATGGGGCCGAGAACAACCTGCCGAGTTTTTACCTCTCAAGGCATTATGAGGTATGTAAATATTATATGATGGACGAGCATACCGCGCTGCCCGATGAACTTCTGATCAGTACCCTGGTTTGGGATAAGCTTTCTGAAGAAGAACAAGGGTGGCTCAAGGAAGCTGCTATGGAATCTTCAGAATATGAAAAGAAAATCTGGCACGAGGCCGAAATGGAAGCCCTGGAGGCGATCCAGGAAGCCGGGGTGGAAGTAACCTACCCTGAGCAGGAGGAATTTCGGGCTATGGTGGAGCCGATGTACAAGGAATTTAAAAAAGACCCGGAAATGAAAGCGGTTATCGAAGAAATAGAGCATACAGAATTTAAACAAGACGAACAGCCATGAAATTAACCTTAGATAAGATTTTAGGGGGCTTTTTGGTCTTCCTGATGGTCCTTATGACCGTGGCGGTTTCCTGGCAGGTATTTTCCAGGTACCTTTTACAAGCTTCGAGTTCCTTTACCGAAGAAGTAGCGCGTTACCTGCTTATATGGATAGGTGTGCTTGGGGCGGCCTATATTGCCGGCCAGCGGCAACACCTTGCCATCGATATTTTGGCTCCCAAGTTAAGCGACAAGGGACGGGTTCGCCTGAGACGATTTATCAACCTGCTCATTATTGCTTTTTGTATTGTGGTGATGATTATCGGTGGGGGTAACCTGGTGTATGTCAACCATATTTTGGGACAAACCTCTGCAGCCCTTGGAATGCCTTTGTCAGTAGTATATGCCGTTTTGCCGATTAGTGGTGTGCTAACGGTGATTTATAAAGTAAATGAACTATTAAACCCTAAAACTTACCTGGTATGATGATAGAAGTAGCCATTTTAGTTATTTCGTTTATAATCCTGCTGGGTATTGGAGTGCCGGTAGCCTGGTCTATCGGAATATCCTGCGTACTTACCCTGGCGGTTTCTTTAGATTCACTGGCGGCCTATACCACAGTGGCCCAACGAATGGCCACGGG
This sequence comes from Salegentibacter sp., assembly GCA_017795085.1. GTDB lineage: Bacteria > Bacteroidota > Bacteroidia > Flavobacteriales > Flavobacteriaceae > Salegentibacter. The sequence goes on along the minus strand of CP051246.1, from coordinate 3,843,448 downwards.
GCTGGACAGTTTTTCACTATTGGCGATCCCATTTTTCATTTTGGCTGGCCAGATTATGAACCAGGGCGGGATTGCCACCCGGCTTATTAATTTTGCCAAAGCGCTTATAGGCTCTTTGCCCGGCGGACTTATTTATGTAAATGTAATTGCTGCGATGCTTTTTGGAGCCATCTCCGGCTCAGCGGTAGCTGCGGCTTCAGCCATTGGGGGAATATTAGGCCCAAGAATGGAGAAGGAGAATTATTCCCGGGAGTTTGGTGCTGCGATTAATGTTACCTCCTCTACCACGGGATTGGTGATACCGCCTTCCAACGTACTGATTGTATATTCCCTGGCCAGTGGCGGGGTGTCCATTGCCTCCTTGTTTTTGGCGGGGTATTTGCCCGGTATTATAATGGGACTGGCTCTGATGCTTACCGCGGCGGTATGGATTAAGATCAAGAAATACCCGGCCGGGGAGAAGAGTAGTGCTAAACGCATCGTTTGGACCTTTTTGGATGCCCTGCCCAGTTTGCTTTTACTCATTATTGTAATCGGGGGGATTGTAGCCGGAATATTTACGGCTACCGAAGCCTCGGCCATAGCTGTTTTATATTGCCTTATCCTGGCAGCGATTTACCGGGAGATGAACCCTAAAAAATTATACAACACTTTTTTAAGTTCCGTAGGGACTACGTCAGTTGTGATGCTGCTTATTGCGACTTCTATGAGTATGTCGTGGGTGATGAGTTTTGAAAATATCCCGCAAAATGTAAGTGAAGCCCTCTTGGGACTTAGTGATAATAAATTTGTAATCCTGCTCATCATTAATTTACTCTTGTTGTTTGTGGGGACTTTTATGGATATGACCCCGGCAGTACTCATATTCACGCCCATCTTTTTGCCCATCACGATGGAATTAGGCGTAGATCCGGTACACTTCGGTATTATGATGGTGATGAACCTTTGTGTGGGGCTTTGTACCCCGCCGGTAGGCTCGGTGCTCTTTATTGGGGTGGGGGTGGCCAAGACCACCATTGAAAAGGTGATCAAACCTTTGTTGCCACTCTATATCGTGATGTTTATCGTCCTGTTGCTGGTGACTTTTGTCCCCGAAATAAGCCTATGGCTGCCACAATTATTTGAATAATAAATAGTTCTGAAAATTAATGTAAAATGGAAAGATTAAATAGAGAAAATGCAGGTATAAAAAATGAACTTCCGGTTAAGGTGGTTCAGTTTGGAGAAGGTAACTTTCTACGTGCCTTTGTAGATTATATTATCAATAAACTTAATGAAGAAGCAGGATTTAATGCGGGGGTTGCCGTGGTACAGCCTATTTCTTCAGGCCTTGTTAATATGCTTAATGAACAGGATGGCCTCTACAATCTGTTTATGCGCGGTGTGTCCGGTGGAAAGGAAATTCAGCAGCAAAAGACCATTAGCTGTATCACTAAAGGGGTCGATCCCTATATCGATTATGAAAATTACCTTGCCCTGGCCCGTGAAGAGGAGTTGGAACTTGTGATTTCCAATACTACCGAAGCTGGGATCACTTTTGATAAAAAAGATAAATTAAAGGGTTGGCCACATAATAGTTTTCCCGCTAAATTAACGGCTTTATTATATGAACGCTTTAAACATTTTGAAGGTGCTACTTCTAAAGGCCTAACGCTTATTCCTTGTGAGCTTATTAATTACAATGCCGATACCCTAAAGGGGATTATCTTTAAATATATTGATTTATGGAACCTGGAAAATAAATTTGCCGATTGGGTAGAAAAGGCCTGTAGTTTTCATAATACTCTTGTAGATAGAATTGTACCCGGCTATCCCAAAGATGATATTGAAAGCTATCAGGAAAAACTGGAATTTGAAGATAAACTGGTAGTTACTGCTGAAGTTTTCTTACTTTGGGTAATTGAAGGTGATGAAAAATTAAAGAAGAAAATCCCTTTTGATAAGATTGATGAGAATATCCTGGTGGTTAAAGATATGCAACCTTATCGAACCCGAAAAGTACGCATTTTAAATGGGGCACATACCACTATGGTACCATTTTCACTACTTTACGGAAATAAAACGGTTAAAGAAACCGTAGATAATGAATTTACCGGTGGTTTTATTAAAAAAGCGGTTTTTGAAGAAATTATTCCAACACTTAGCCTTTCAAAAGAAGAATTGGAAACATTTGCTGAAGAGGTTTTAGATCGGTTTAGAAATCCTTTTATTAAGCACCAATTGGCTAGTATCGCACTGAATTCCATTTCGAAATTTAAAGTACGGGTATTACCAAGTTTGCTTACTTTTCAGAAGAAAAATAAGCAATTACCCCCTCATTTAACCTTTGCTTTCGCTTGCTTAATAAGGTTTTATCGTGGTGAGTGGGACAATGATGTAATGCCCGTTCAGGATGATGCTTCTATTAAAAACTTTTTTCAAATTGTTTGGGAGAAGCACAGCTACCAGGAAATTGCGGGAGAGGTGCTTTCCCAAACTGAATTTTGGGATGAAGACCTCACAAAGATCCCTGAGCTTCAGGAGCAAATAGCTGATGCCCTTGAAGAGATTGAGCATAAAGGAATTGAAAAAGGCTTTGCTGCATTTTTAAAAAATGTACAAGTAGAAAACTAAAGATTATGGAACAGTTAAAAGCAATAAAAGTTCAACCCGGAGATAATGTTGCCGTTGCTCTGGTTGATCTATGGAAAGATGATACGGTTGATGTTGAAGGTGATAAAGTAAAACTGCTTACCGATGTTTCTGCAAAACATAAACTAAGCCTGGAGGATCTTGCCGAAAATGATAAAATTTATATGTATGGCGTTTTGGTAGGAAAAGCGATGAAGCCTATTAAACGCGGCGAGGTTATTACCGTAAATAATGTAAAACACGAAAGTAATCAGGCATACAAAAAAACGGAGGTGACCTCCTGGAATGCTCCGGATATTTCCAAATGGAAAGACCGTACTTTTAAGGGCTATCATCGTGAAGACGGCCAGGTAGGAACCAAAAACGTCTGGTTGTTTTTCCCCCTTGTATTTTGTGAAAACCGAAATATTGAACTCTTAAAAGATGTTTTTGAAAAAGAACTTTCATTTCATAAAGGTTCAAAACAAAGAACACTTTTACGTAACCTAATCAGCGGGGAAGAGAATACCGATGTCATAGAAGAAACCGAAACCCGTGAGAGTCCGGTTTTTGATAATATTGAAGTGAAATTTATTACCCATCAAGGGGGTTGTGGCGGTATCCGTCAGGATAGTGCTTCGCTGGCTAGATTGTTGGCCGGGTACGTGAATAACCCTAATGTTGCCGGAGCCACAGTGTTGAGCTTAGGTTGTCAAAACTTACAAATCGATATTTTTAAAGAGGCTTTAAAACGGATAAATCCTGACATTAAAAAGCCGGTAATGATATACGAGCAGCAGCAGATGGGTACGGTAGACGAGATGATGAATACTATTATTCGTGAATCTTTTGCCGAAATTAAAAAAGCCAATGAAATAGACCGTAAACCTGCTCCGCTTTCCAAGCTAAAAATGGGATTGGAATGTGGTGGTTCTGATGGTTTTTCGGGAATTTCTGCAAATCCGGCATTAGGTTACGCTTCAGATTTACTGGCCGCCTTAAAAGGCTCGCCAATCCTTTCAGAGTTTCCTGAATTATGCGGAATTGAGCAGGAATTGGTGAATCGTTGTGTAACCGATGAAACTGCCAATCGCTTTATAGAACTTACCCGTGCTTATGAGCAGGCAGCTATTGCTTCCGGCTCAGGCTTTGATATGAACCCTTCACCAGGAAATATTAAAGATGGTTTAATTACCGATGCGATGAAATCAGCTGGTGCAGCCAAAAAAGGAGGCACTTCGCCAATCGAAGACGTTTTGGATTATGGTGATTATGTAACCAAATCCGGACTTAACTTATTGAATACACCGGGAAATGATGTGGAAAGTACCACGGCAATGGTGGGTGCCGGTGCGAGTATTGTGGTATTTACAACAGGCTTAGGAACTCCAACGGGCAATCCTGTTGCCCCGGTAATTAAGGTTTCTTCAAATTCTACTTTAGCTCGAACCATGCCTGATATTGTAGATATTGATTCCGGCGGGGTGATTCGTGGAGAGAAGACCATAGAAGAAATGGGCGAAGAGATTTTAGAATATGTAGTTAAAGTAGCAAGCGGCGAAACAACTTCCAAAGCCGATGCCTTAAATCAGGATGACTTCATTCCGTGGAAACGTGGGGTTTCCCTGTAAAGCGAAGCAATAAAATTTAAAAAATTTATATACTTAGCAAATGGCAGAAAAAAAGATTGTAAAAGCAGGAATTGTTGGTTCCGGTTTTGCCGCCAAATTCCATTTTGATGCCATTCAGAGAGTCTATGGTTGTAAAGTAGAAATCAGCGGGATTTTTTCACGAACCCCGAAAAATGCTAAATCTTTTGCTGAGGAACGTGGGCTTACTCCCTTTTCTGAACTTTCTAATTTAATTGATGCTTCCGATATCGTTCATCTTTGCACGCCACCAGTCACCCACGAGCAAATCGCTATTGAGGTGCTGCGGCGTGATAAGGATGTGATTATTGAAAAACCTTTTACCGGTTATTTTGGGGATGGGAGTGCTGATTTTTCCGGAGATGATTTTTCCAAAGAAGCAGGTTTAGAAAAGGCTCGGGAAAGTATTAGGCGTATGCTTGATGCAGAGAAATCCAGTAACGGTTCTATAATGTATGCGGAAAATTGGATCTATGCTCCGGCAATTCAGAAAGAAAGGGAAGTTATAGAAAAGACCGCAGCTCAGATACTATGGATACAGGCGCAACAATCTCATTCAGGTTCACATTCCTTAGATTACGGAAAGTGGCGATTGTCTGGGGGCGGCTCATTGATGGGAAAAGGCTGTCATCCATTGGCTGGAGCGCTATATCTTAAGGCTGTGGAGGGTCGCGTACGATTTGGTAAACCCATAATGCCTAAAAGTGTTAGTTGCAGAACCCACGCTATAACCCGATTGGAAAATTATAAGAATGATAAAAATTTGAGGCATTCTTATACCGATGTTGAAGATTATGCCTTTACCCACATTGTTTTTGAAGATGGGACTGTAGCCGATGTGGTGGCTAGTGAACTACTACAAGGGGGTGTGAAAAACTATCTGGAGGTTCATGCAAGCAATCACAGAACGGTTTGTAATCTCACGCCTAACAACGCGATGCAAACTTATAATCCTGTAGATGAGATCTTTAAAGATATTTATGTGGTAGAAAAAACCGGTACAAAACAAGGTTGGTCTAACATTTCACCAGATGAAGCCTGGTTCAACGGATATCAACATGAAATGGAGGCATTTTACCGGTCTTCTGCTTTTAACGAACCAATTGAGAGTAATAGTGAATTGGCAGCAGCTGTTACCGCTACTATCTACGCTGCTTATTTATCTGCAGAGAAAAACGGAGTAGAAGTTAATATTCCGTATTTTTAAATTTTTTGCATCTTTCCTAGCTCCTTAAAGAAGAATCTCTTAATTGGAGTTTAGGGGTTAACACTACCTTTTTTTCAATTTTCAAGTTTTCGCTGCCTGAGATTTTCTCAAGGAAAACCTGGGCAGCGATTTTTCCCATTGTTACAGGTGTTTGGTCTACTGAAGAAATAGGTAATTCCATATATTTGGTGAAAATTTCATTACTAAAGCCCATTACACAAACTTCTTCCGGGATTTTAACCCCCATTTTCTTTAATTGCTGAATCGCCCCAAGTGCAGTATAATCACTGGCAGAAAAAACGGCATCGGGTTTTTCATCCATCTTCCAAAGCTTCTTTACCGCAGAAATTCCCGATTCAATTTTGCTGTTTATTTTCACCACAAATTTTGGGTTGATCTTTAAACCGTGTTTTTTATGTGCAGCAACATAACCATTATAACGTTCGCAATAAATATCCAGGTTTAAATCACCCGAAAGGTGGGCAATACGTTTACAACCTTGTTCAATTAGATGTTCAGTGGCTAAAAAACCTGCTTTATAATCGTCGATAACCACTGAACTTACCCCGGGGACTTCCTTTTTACGGTCAAAAAATACCAAAGGCACATTTTCATCCAGCGCCTTACGAATATGCTCGGTATCTTTTGTGGTTTTGGAAATAGACATAAAAATACCGTCAATTTGTGTGTTGAGTAAAGTATCTATTTGTTCAACCTCATTTTCATAGTTTTCATGGGTTTGACAAATAATTACGTGATAGCCGTTGGGCTTTAGTTCTTCTTCTATGCCCCGAATTACCGACGAGAAAAAGCTGCGATTTATATAAGGCACAATAACCCCTACATTTTTACTTTGTCCGCTTTTTAAAGCCTGTGCCAAACGGTTTTGTTTATAATTCATTTCCCGGGCAGCCTTTCGAACTATTTCTTTGGTCTTTTGACTTATTTTAGGGTGATCGTTTAAAGCGCGTGATACTGTTGCCGCACTCATCTTTATCTTCCTGGAGATATCGTAAATAGTAACTTTCTCTTTCATTGTATATTCTGGTAATGCAATTAATTACATATATACTATAAAAAATTAAATTTTACACCTTTTTATTCCATAAATTTTAACAAAACCCCCAGGGCTCGGTAAAAGATTTTTTATTTACTGAAGTTAGCTTGTTTATAAGCTTTTATAAATAAATTTACATGTTTTGATATGGTGGTTTGCCAATACTTTTATATTTTAGGCAATCGATTACAAATAACAAGACATGAACCGAAATCTAAAATTTTACAGTTTACTTCTTATTCTTGCAGTATTTTCAGCATGTAAGAACGGAAACAATAAGAGTAATGAGGAATCCTCTGAAAAGGAATCTCCTACAGCAGGACATTGGAAAAAAGCCGATGAAATAGTAAAGAATATTGAAGTCCCTGAATTTCCTGATAAAACTTTTGATGTAAATGATTATGGAGCAACACCAGACGGAGAAACCGATAATTCTGAAGCTTTTGCTAAAGCTATCAAAGCCTGTAATGAGGCAGGTGGTGGTAAAGTTGTTGTTCCTGAAGGAAAATACCTTACCGGGCCAATTCATCTAAAAAGCAATGTAAATTTCCATTTGGAAGACGGGGCTGAAATCCTTTTTACTAAAGATAAAAATGCCTACCTGCCCGTAGTTCATACTTCTTATGAAGGCATGGAATTTATGAGCTATTCTCCTTTGATTTATGCTTATCAGCAAAAAAATATTGCAGTAACCGGAAAAGGGGTTTTTAACGGCCAGGCCGGAAATGATAACTGGTGGCCCTGGAGCGGTGCCGAACGATATGGTCATAAAGAAGGAGACGTCCATCAGCGTAATGAACATAATTTGCCGCGTTTAAGTCAAATGGTTGAAGATGGAGTGCCTGTGGAAGAGCGTGTTTTTGGTGAAGGCCATCAATTTAGAGTGACCTTTTTTGAACCTTTTGAATGTGAAAATGTACTGATAAAAGATGTTAAGTTTATCAACGCTCCGTTTTGGGTAATGCACCCAACAAAATCTAATAATGTAACTGTAGATGGTGTTACGGTAGAAAGCCATGGTCCAAATAACGATGGTTGCAACCCGGAATATAGCCAGAATGTGCATATTAAAAATTGCCTTTTTGATACCGGGGATGATTGTATTGCGATAAAATCTGGTCGTGATAATGATGGTAGACGCGTAGGTATTAGTAGTGAAAACATCGTGGTTGAAAACTGCGAAATGAAAGATGGCCACGGCGGAGTGGTAATGGGTAGCGAGATTTCTGGTGGCGTGCGAAATGTTTATATCAGAAACTGTAAAATGAATTCTCCCAACCTTGACCGCGCTATCCGTATTAAGACCAATACTCGTCGCGGTGGAACCATAGAAAATATCTTTGCCAAAAACCTTGAAGTGGGGCAGGTAAAACAAGCCGTTTTAAAAATCAATACGCATTATGCCATTTATGATAATCAGGAAGGAGAGCATATGCCAACAATCAGGAATATTCATCTCGAGGATATAAATGTTGAAAATGGCGGAGAATACGGACTCCTTATTGATGGTAGGGAAGAACGTCCGATAGAGGATATCTACCTAACCAATGTACATATCAAAAATGCGGAAACGCCGCTTTCGGTTAAGAATGCTGAGCCGATAAACTTCAAAAATGTAACTATTAACGGCAAAAAATACGATGAAATTACTGAGCAGTAATGCAGTTTTTTCGCTGTTATTTTCGATTTTATTCATTGTTGCTGTAAAAGCACAAAATGATGAAGTTTACCGAAAAATTACCGTAGATAAAACTGGCGATGGCGATTTTACCGAAATCCAGAAAGCAATTAATTCAACCCGGGATTTAGGCCCGGGTTTTGTTGAAATCTATATTAAGAATGGGATTTACAATGAGAAAGTTGAAATCCCTACCTGGAAGCATAAACTTCGCTTAATTGGTGAAGACCGGGAAAAAACTGTAATCACCAATAATGATTACTCCGGAAAAAAAGATAGTATTACCGGGGAGACACTCTCAACATTTACTTCCTACACATTGCTTGTTACAGGCGATGAAATTGAGTTGGAAAATCTTACGGTTAAAAACAGTTCCTGTGGAGAAGGTCAGGCGGTAGCTTTGCACGTGGAAGGTGATAAATTTATGAGTAAAAACGTGAATATTCTGGGATGTCAGGACACTATTTATGCTGCCACAGGAAGCAGCCGACAATATTACAAGAACTGTTATATTGAAGGGACTACTGATTTTATTTTCGGGCAGGCCACAGTGCTTTTTGAAGGCTGTACGATTAAAAGTTTGCGCAATTCCTATATCACTGCAGCGGCCACTACTTCAAACCAGGAATTTGGTTTTGTTTTTACAGATTGTAAATTGATTGCTGCTAAAGATGTAAATGAAGTTTACCTCGGTAGGCCGTGGAGACCTTATGCACAAACCGTTTTTATCAATTCTGAATTTGGGGATCATATTTTACCGGAAGGCTGGGACCCCTGGCATGGGGACGAAATGTTTCCCGATAAACAGAAGACAACATTCTATGCTGAATACAATAATTTCGGTCCCGGGGCTGAAACTTCTAAGAGGCTAAAATGGTCAAAGCAACTCAGTAAAAAAGAAGCGAAAAAATACACTGTTTCCAATATTTTTAAGCACAAAGATTCCTGGAATCCAAAAAAGTAAAGTGCTTCGGGGCGATTTCCGAAGTATTAAAACTCGAATAGCGAGTAAATTAATTTTCAATATAAAAGAAAAAACATGAACATCTTCAAAAAACTCTTTTTGTTGGTGCCCTTCGTATTGGGTACAATAAACCTACAGGCTCAAGAGCTTAATCTATTCTTAATCGGTGATTCTACCATGTCTGATAAAAAAAATCCCGAGGAAAATCCTGAACATGGCTGGGGGCAGGTTTTGCCTGAGCTTTTAACAGATGAAATTGGGGTAGATAATCACGCTAAGAATGGCCGTAGTAGTAGAAGTTTTATTGGTCAGGACCGTTGGAAAGCCGTTTTGGAAAAACTGCAACCCGGAGATTATGTTTTTATTCAATTTGGCCATAATGATCAAAAATACAAAGCACCAAGCCGGTTTACCAATCCTTTTACAGGATACCGGGCTAATCTCGAGAAATTTGTAAATGAAACCCGGGAAAAAGGAGCAAACCCGGTGCTTTTTAGTTCTATAGTTCGAAGAAATTTTAATGAACATGGAACTTTGATGGATACTCATGGAGAATATCCTTTGGTTGCCAGACTTGTAGCTAAGGATATGGAGGTTCCGTTTGTAGATTTACAACGTTCTACCGAGGAACTGGAACTTTTCTATGGTCTTGAAGATTCTAAAAGTTTACATCTCCATTTTAAACCTGGTGAGCACGAGTATTACGAAAATGGCAAAGAAGACAACACCCATTTATCCAGAAAGGGTGCGCTTTTGGTAGCTACACTCGCACTTCAGGATATTGCAAAACAGGAGTTGCCCCTGGCAAATTATATTAAAGAAGAAGTAAAACAAAAGGAAGTTTTTTCAAAAAAAGAATAGAAAATGGCAAGAATAAGTTCAGAAAACAACTATTTTAAAGAAGCTGAAAATAAATGGGAAACCGTAGATAAAGGTATTCAAAGACAGCTGGTGAATTACAATTCCCAAATCATGCAGGTGAAAGTGAAATTTGAAGAAGGCGCAATAGGTTATGAACATAGTCATTTTCACACCCAAAGTACTTATGTCGCTACCGGAAAATTTGAGGTGGTCATCGATGGAAAAAAGGAAGTACTGTCAGCCGGAGACGGGTTTCTAGTACCGCCGAATTTAAAACACGGCGTGAAATGCCTGGAAGCGGGGATGCTTATCGACGTTTTTAGTCCCTTACGGGAAGACTTTTTAGAATAAATTTCACATTAAAACATGAGAAGCTTTGTAACTTAAAGCTTGACCAAAAAATTAAATAAAGCAATGATATTTGAACAAAGTTGGCGATGGTACGGCCCGAAAGACCCGGTAAGTCTGAAGATGATAAAACAGGCCGGGGCACAAGGCGTGGTGACCGCTTTGCACCATATTCCTGTAGGAGAGGTCTGGAGTGTAGGGGAAATAGAAAAGCGAATTACCGTATTAGAAGAAAGCAATAAAGAACATCCATTCAAATTGCATTGGAACGTGGTAGAAAGCCTTCCGGTACACGATGCCATAAAACTCGGAAAACCTGAGCGCGATGAGTTTATCGAAAATTATAAAATCAGCCTTAGGAATTTAGGAAAATGTGGCGTTAACACCGTTTGCTATAACTTTATGCCGGTACTAGATTGGCTGCGAACCAACGTGAAATTTCAATTGGAAGATGGTAGTACGGCTTTGCTTCATGATAAAGTTGAACTGGCTGTTTTCGATTTGTTTATCCTGAAAAGGGAAAATGCCGAAAGCGATTATTCCGACGAAATTCAGCAGGAAGCCAAACAACGCTTTAAGGCTAAAAGTAGTGAAGAACTGGAGGTTCTAAAGCAAAGCATGTTAATGGCCTTGCCGGGTGACGAAGAAGGGTTTACGCTTGAAAAATTAAAAAATGAATTGGCTGCTTACGATGGGATTTCAGAGGAAAGATTACGGGAACATTTAGCTTATTTCTTAGAAGAAGTAATTCCGGTAGCTGAACAAAGCGGGGTGAATTTGGCCATTCACCCTGATGACCCGCCATGGCCGGTATTTGGCTTGCCAAGAATTGTTAGTAATGCAGAAGACCTGGATTATTTATTTGAGAAAGTGCCTTCAACAGCTAATGGACTCACGTTTTGCAGCGGGAGTTTAGGGGCTTCGGCTAAAAATAATTTACCGGAGATTATTTCAAAATACTACGAGCGAATTCATTTTGTGCATTTGCGTTCGGTACAGCGGGAAAAATCAGATTATTTCTATGAAGCCAATCATTTGAAAGGCAGCGCCGGAATGTATGATTTGATGAAGACGTTTTTCGACCTTCAGCAAAAAACAGGTAGAAAATCATTACCCATGCGTCCCGACCACGGCCACGAAATGATGTATGACCAGGAAAAGCAATTTTATCCCGGGTATTCGGCAATAGGAAGAATGCGAGGTCTGGCAGAGCTGCGAGGTCTTGAAGCCGGGATTATAAATTCTTATAAATAAAAATTACAATGTTCAGTTTAGAAGGAAAAACAGCAATAATCACAGGAGGAAACGGCGTGCTTGGTGGTGCGATGGCCCATGGTCTTGCTGCACAGGGTGTAAAAGTCGGAATTTTGGGAAGATCTCCTGAAACGGTTAAAAATCGTGTAAAAGAAATTGAAGAGACCGGCGGAACAGCAATGAGCCTGGTAGCCGATGTACTTGATAAACAAAGCCTGGAAGAAGCCAGGGACAAAATTTTAAAAGCCTGGGGTAAAATCGATATTCTGGTAAATGGTGCCGGTGGCAACATAAAGGGGGCAGTTATTAGTCCGGATCAAAATTTCTTTGATCTTTCCTTGGACGATTTTAGTAAAGTCAATGATCTTAATTTTAAAGGAACGGTATTGCCTACTTATATTTTTGCTAAAAAAATGGCCGAAAACAAAAAGGGAAGTATTATCAATATTTCATCGATGGCTGCGCAGCAAGCTATTACTCGGGTAGTAGGTTATTCGGCGGCAAAAGCGGCGGTAGATAATTTTACCAAATGGCTGGCTGTGGAAATGGCTCAAAAGTATGGCGATGGAATTCGCGTAAATGCCATCGCTCCTGGATTTTTTATCGGCGAGCAAAACCGGGATTTATTACTAAATAAAGATGGAAGTTTAACTGCCAGGGGAGAAACTATTGTTTCGAATACGCCGATGAAACGTTTTGGCGAAGCTGAAGAATTACAAGGGGTAGCCAATTGGCTAGCCAGCGATTCCGCATCTTTTGTAACGGGCATTGTAGTTCCCGTAGATGGTGGATTTAGTGCGTTTAGTGGCGTGTAAAAGCCCGAAGCCCTTAACCCCAAAGAGTGAACTTCATAATGGTAAATTTAAAATGATAGTATTATGGCAGGTTTAGGAAAGTATTCATTCGGAACAGGAGATCGATTTGGAAAAGAAGGTGAGGCGCAGTTAAGAGCGGTGCTTCAGGCGTGGGAAAATGGCGCTGAAGTCACTCCGGTTTGGAATAAATCGCATCGAGAGCACGAAACGGTAAATTCCAAACCTCATTTGGTTCGGGAGGAAGCCAATGCTGCGATAAAAGCCTTGAATTTTTCAGGAAAATATTTTGTAGATGCTGACCATATAGATCTTAAAAAAGTAGACGCTTATTTACCGGTAAGTAATTTCTTTACCATAGATGTGGCCGATTATATCGGAAAAAGTGCTGCGGAAAAAGAGAAAGATGAGTTTTTAAAATTCATTGCAAAGTTTCAGCAAAAGATTAATATTCCGGGAATTCAGTCAGAATTTAAAATTTCCGAAGAAGAATTGGATGAAATTTTGGAAACTTTTCTGTTTGCCGCAAAAAAAGCTTCGGAAGTTTATAGCTATATCGAAGAAAATAAATCAGAGGAATTTGTGGTGGAGGTTTCGATGGATGAAGTGGAAAATCCACAGACTCCGGAAGAGTTATTTTTTGTGCTGGCGACTTTTGCTTTTTATGAAATTCCCGTAAATACTATCGCTCCCAAATTTACAGGAAGGTTCAACAAAGGCATTGATTACGAAGGTGATTTGGAAAAATTTTCTAAAGAATTTGAGGAAGATTTACTGGTATTGGATTTTGCTAAAAAGGAATTTGGTTTACCTGCAGATTTAAAACTCAGCATTCATAGCGGAAGCGATAAATTTTCCATTTATCCTATTATGAATCGGCTAATTAAAAAGCACAATACGGGTTTACATGTAAAAACCGCCGGCACCACCTGGGTTGAAGAAATAAATGTAATTGCTGAAAGCGGGGAAGACGGATTTGAATTTGCTCTGGAAATTTATGAAGAGGCTTTGAATCGATTTGACGAGTTAACTTCACCTTACCCCGATGTTTTGGATATTGATAAAAGTAAACTCCCGAAAGTAGCCGAATTTAGAAATAATGGATGTGAGAAAATGGCAAAAGCACTTCGGCATAATCAGGAAGAACCACTTTTTAATCCGCATTTCAGGCAATTGATGCATTGTGCATATAAATTGGCCGCAGAAAAGGATGAAAACTTTTTTAAATTTATTGAAAAATACCGAAAATCAATAGAAGAAGCGGTTACACATAATTTGTATGAGAAACATTTAAAGAGGGTTTTTGTGAAATAGTATTTTGTAAAAACTACCCGTAGGTACAGGACACAAAGTTTTTTTTGAAGTAGTATGTTTGAGTTATTTCAACAATTTAATTTAGTTTATGAATTTATTTAATCTTGAAGGAAAATCAGCCGTAATTACCGGTGGAGCGAGCGGAATTGGCAAGGCTATTTCCAAAGCATTTGCTGCCGCCGGCGCAATTGTACATATTTTAGAATTTAGTAAAGAAAATGCTGAAGAAACAGTCTCTGAAATTACTTCAGAAGGCGGAAAAGCATTTTCTTATCCCTGTGATGTTTCAAAGAAGAAAACAGTAGAAGATGCCGTTCAAAAAATCACAAATTCCGGCTCAGTAGATATTCTGATCAATAATGCCGGGATAGCCCATATTGGGAATATTGAAAACACTTCAGAGGAAGATCTGGATCGCGTTTATGAGGTAAACGTAAAAGGGATTTATAACTGTATTTCCGCAGTCATTCCGCATTTTAAAAAGCGAAATTCAGGAGTAATTGTGAATATGGCAAGTATAGCCTCGGTAGTGGGAATTTCTGATCGCTTTGCCTATTCTATGTCTAAAGGGGCGGTACTTACCATGACGTATTCGGTAGCGAAAGATTATTTGGATTCCGGAATTCGCTGTAACTGTATTTCCCCGGCACGGGTACATACCCCGTTTGTAGATGGATTTCTGGCTAATAACTACCCGGGAAAGGAAGAAGAAATGTTTGAAAAATTATCAAAAACCCAACCTATAGGTAGGATGGGAAAACCTGAAGAAGTGGCTAATTTAGCTTTATATTTGTGTTCGGATGAGGCCTCGTTTATTACGGGGACCAATTTTCCTATAGATGGTGGATTTATAAAATTAAACGGATAAAAATGAAATTAATTCGATTTGGAGAATCCGGTGCAGAAAGACCGGGAATAGAATTAGCCAATGGCAAACGTATAGATGTTTCAGATTTTGTAGCTGACTATACAGAACAATTTTTTGCAGATAGTGGTATTGAAAAATTAGAGGCCTGGCTTAAAGACAATCAGGAGAATTGCCCTGAAATAGCCGGTTCAGTAAGATTGGGCCCGCCAATGGCCAGACCTTCAAAGCTAGTTTGTATAGGCTTGAATTATGCAAAACACGCCGAAGAAAGTGGAATGGATATTCCGCCGGAACCTGTGCTGTTTTTTAAAGCAACCAGTGCTATTGTAGGGCCAAATGATAATTTGATTATTCCTAAAGGAAGTCAAAAAACCGATTGGGAAGTAGAATTAGGCGTGGTAATAGGCAAAAAAGCCTCTTATGTGGAAGAAGTAGAAGCTATGGATTATGTTGCCGGTTATGTGCTACATAACGATTATAGCGAAAGAGAATATCAGATTGAACGTTCAGGCCAGTGGGTAAAAGGTAAAAGCTGCGATACCTTTGCTCCTTTAGGGCCTTTCCTGGCGACCAAAGATGAAATTGCCGACCCTCATAAGTTAGATTTATGGCTAAAGTTAAACGGTGAAATAAAGCAACAAAGCAATACTTCCGATTTTGTGTTTGATATTCCCAAAGTGGTAAGTTACATCAGTCAGTTTATGACTTTATTACCCGGAGATGTGATCTCTACCGGAACACCATTCGGCGTGGGTATGGGCTTAAAACCCCAGCGTTACTTAAAACCCGGCGATGTGGTAGAACTGGGAATTGAAGGCCTTGGAACTTCTAAGCAAGTGGCTAGAGCTTACAGTTCTGAATATACTTCTAACTAAAAATATAAATATGTTTTGTTGAGAGCAGTCGGGAGGTTTTTGTATGAATTTTCGACTGCTCTCACAATAACAAAAATTAAAATTTCAGGTTTTTTATTTCCACCAGTGGTATTAACGACTTGTCACAATCAAACAGAGTTTTTTCAATTCATATTTTGTGCTTGTTGATACTTTAGTTTGAAAAGGTTTAAAACTCAAATTTTAGTTGAACTTCAATTTTCTTTTCGGTCTCAGGTTTCTTTTCTGTCTTATCGGTATTGAGGTTAGAAAGGGAAATCCCTAAAAGCCGGACTGAATTTTTCATTTTTTCCTGATACAATAATCCTTTAGCGATCTCCAGAATTAATCCTTTACTTGAAATATAATAGGAAATAGTTTTGCTGCGGGTTTGCAGGGTGAAATCGCTATATTTTATTTTCAGGGTAATGGTTTTTCCGGCAACCTTGCTTTTTGTGAGTCGGCGTTCTATTTCTTCTGCAATATTTTCAAGCCTTTCCAGCATAAAAATTTCCGAAGAGATATTTTCGTTAAAAGTACGTTCGGCACCTAGGGATTTCCTAATGCGGTGTGATTTTACCTCGCTTAAATGAATACCGCGCACCACATTGTAATAATGTTGCCCGCCCTTTCCAAAATTTTTGGTAAGATATTCCAGGCTTTTATTCTTAAGGTCTTTACCGGTGAAAATTCCCAGGCGGTACATTTTTTCAGCGGTGACTTTTCCCACGCCGTGAAATTTACGAACATCCAAAACTTCCAGAAACTCTAAAACTTCTTCAGGGTTCACGGTTTTTTGTCCGTTTGGTTTATTAAAATCGCTGGCAATTTTGGCGATGAATTTGTTGATTGAAATACCAGCAGACGCATTTAAACCGGTTTTTTCTTTTATTTTTCCCCTGATTTCCCGTGCGATTAACGTGGCACTGGGATTCCCTTTTTTATTTTCGGTAACATCAAGATAAGCTTCATCCAGAGAAAGCGGTTCAACCAAATCAGTATACTGAAAAAAGATATCCCTTATACGGTGAGAAACCTCCCGATAGCGGTCAAAACGAGTTTTTACAAAAATTAAGTGCGGACATAATTTTTTGGCGATTACACTGCTCATGGCACTTTTTACACCAAATTTTCGAGCTTCGTAACTGGCCGCACTTACTACGCCGCGTTTTGAACTTCCACCAACTGCAATAGCTTTGCCGCGCAATTCCGGATTATCAAGTTGCTCTACCGAAGCATAAAATGCATCCATATCAATATGGATAATCTTTCGTATGGGAAAATTATACTCCACTCTGCAAATTTAATGAAACTTCACTTTGCCAAGCCACGGGTGTGGGGAAAGTGATTAGTTGAATTTACCTTTACGATTTATAATTGGGAAAATTAAGTTGTACATTTATTCCCACTAGTGGGTTTAATACCCCGAAACTTGTCTCGATCGAGACATATTTTTCCCATACATACCTCGTGGGCTTGGATGAGGTTGTTGATTTAAAACAAAATCTAGAAATGCCTAAAACAGCAATAATTCTCGGTGCTACCGGATTAACAGGAAATTATCTGCTAAAACAACTGATTAGTGATGCTGATTATGGAAAAATTATTTTATTCTCCCGTAATAAAACAGCAGAGGAAAGTGAGAAGATTGAAGAACATCTTATCGACCTTTTTGAGTTAGGAAAACATCGTGATACGTTTAAAGCTGATGTGGCTTTTTGTTGCATAGGCACTACCCAGAGAAAGACACCGAATAAAGAAATTTACCGAAAAGTTGATTATGGTATTCCGGTAACGGCAGCCAAATTGTGTAAAGAAAATGGAATTGATAGGTTTTTGGTGATTTCAGCGCTGGGTGCTAATGCCAACAGTAAAATTTACTATAATCGTCTGAAAGGAGAGATGCAAAATTCAGTGTTGCAACAGGAAATTAAAAATACCTATATTTTTCAACCTTCGCTTATTACCGGAAAGCGGGAGGAAAAACGACCTATGGAGTTTTTGGGAAAACAGCTTATGAAAGTGGCTAATTTCCTTATGTTTGGCCCGCTTAAAAAATACAGGAGCATTCACGCCAATACCATTGCGAAGGCCATGCAAAGAGTGGCAAAAAACGGCTATGAAAAAATAAAAATAGCTTCAGATGAAATTAAAGAAATCGCCGAATAAATGATTGAAATAGAACGCAAATTTTTAGTAACTTCAGAAGCATATAAAGAAGAGGCATTTTCAGAAATTGAAATTAAACAGGGCTTTTTAAACAGCTTGCCCGAGCGTACCGTAAGGGTTAGGATTTCTGGAGAAACCGGTTTTTTAACTATTAAAGGAAAGCCAAAAGGAGGAGAAATTGGCCGATTTGAATGGGAAAAGGAAATTCCGGTTGAAGAGGCCAAAACTTTGTTGAACTTATGCGAACCTGGAAAGATTGAAAAGATCCGGTTTAAAGTAAAATCAGGAAAACATATTTATGAAATAGATGAATTTTATGAAGAAAATGAGGGGTTGACTGTTGCTGAGATTGAGTTAAATTCAGAAAATGAAAGTTTTAAAAAACCGGCCTGGTTGGGGGAAGAAGTAACCGGGAAACCTGAATATTATAATTCACAATTAAGCAAAAACCCTTATAAAAAATGGAGGAAATTATGAGAAAAATGTTAATTCTTCTTGTAGCTATATTTTTATTATCGTGTAATCAACCGGTAGAAAAGACCCGTGGCATACCTGCTGAAGCAAAAATTAAAACGGAAGCTCCATTATCTGTAGATTCTGTAGAACAAAACCTGAAGGATCGTGGCTATCAAACGTTTCAGTATAAGGCCGGCGATACTACTTATTTGATGCAGCAATACTATATGGTTTTTCTGAAAAAAGGGGATAATCGCAGTCAGGACTCTACTAAAACTGCTAAATTACAGGAACAACATCTGACCTTTTTAGGCAAAATGGCAGAAGAAGGTTACGCCAGTTTAATCGGTCCTTTTGGGGGTGATGGTGATATTCGTGGTATTGCGGTATATAATACCGCCACCAAAGAAGAAGCCGATAGTCTTGCACGTTTAGATCCTATGGTTAAAGCCGGACGCTTAAAAGTGGAGGTGTATCCCTGGTGGACTGCAAAGGGAGGAAAATTGAACTGATTTTTTCACTATGGAAGCTCTTTTACCAAATTTAGATTATAAAGGTCACGAACAGCAAAAACTTACCTTACATTTATTTTTTCAGGTAATGGGGAAACTACGGCTAAAAGCCGGTCCCCGAAAAAACCATTGGTGGTTTGCAACTTTATATGTTTCACCTAAAGGAATATCAACCGGAAGTATTGCTTTTGAGAATGGATTTCATTCTTTTGAAATTTTGCTGAATGTACAAAGGCATCAACTTGAAGTAATAACTAGCAAAGGTTTCTGTAAATCATTTAAATTATCTGAAAATTTAAGTGTAGCCGATTTCTATACAGATTTGATGAAACTACAGAGAGATGCAGGAATTGAAATTAAAATTGTCAATAAACCTTATGATTTAAATATTGAAAAAGGCTTTGATAAACTTGATGGTTACAACGCGTACGATAAGATTTATACAGAAAACTTTTGGAAAGCCCTTCTTTGGGTAAACGGGGTGTTTAAAGAGTTTAGCGGCAGGTTTATCGGAAAAACCTCTCCTGTACATCTTTTTTGGCATTCTATGGATTTAGCAGTAACTCGGTTTTCGGGAGGACGTGGCCCCAAAATGGGGGTAGATGCCCGAATTTCAGACAAAGATGCCTACAGTCACGAATGTATTAGTTTTGGTTTTTGGGCAGGAGACGAAAATATGAAGGAGCCTGCATTTTATTCTTACACCTACCCTTCTCCTCCGGATTTACGTAACCGAAATTTGTTGCCTGAAACTGCAAAATGGCAGGAGAGCAATGGCAGTCCCATGGCTATTTTAACTTATGCCGATTTAAAAAAAGAAAAAAACCCTCGGAAAGCCTTGCTAGATTTTTTGGAAAGTGCTTACCAGGCGGGTGCAAAACTTGCGGGTTGGCCTTTACAGGATTTAAAAGTCCGCGACCTAGAAAATCTGTAAAGAAACTAGAAATGAGTTTAAAGTTTATGCTGGTAGTTTGAATTTAACTTGAGTTCGTTATGAATTTTCAAGCCTTTCCTTCTAAGTTACTGTCCACTATTTATAATTTGTATTTTTAGGAATGCGAGCGAATTATTTCAACAATTTGCTGTTTTTGCAATACTCCTGATTGTCGCCATAATTGTTGTCCGTTTTTAAAAAGCATCATTGTAGGCACACTACGTACTTGATATTTCCCGGCCAGTTCCTGGTTTTTATCTACATCAATTTTCACGATTTTTACACCGTCACCTAATTCGGCTTTTACTTCTTTAAGAATTGGGGCAAGGCTTTTACAGGGGCCGCACCAATCGGCGTAAAAGTCGATGAGTACAGGTTTATCGCTTTGTATTATTCCGCTAAAATTACTTTTCATAGTTTGAGATTTTTTCATTTAAAATTAATCAATTTTAGAATAAAAAAATATTCAGGAAATCTTTTAAAAAACAATCCCGGGAAGGTACTTTCCGGGATTGTTTCAACAATTAACAAAACAAATTATGAAAATCAACTTAATTATTATTATTGCCATCCGCCTCCAAGGGCTTTGTAAAGATTAACTATAGAGCTTAATTTATTGTATTCTGCATTGATTAAATTAAGCTGGGAGTTTAATGCATTCTCTCTGGCGGTTAAAACTTCAAGATAATTTACCAATCCGTTGTTTAGTAATTCTTCAGAATAATCGGAGGCTTTATTGTAAGCTTCGTATTCATTTTTCAAAATACTTATACGCTCAGCACTAGCATTATAATTGGAAAGTGCGTCTGAAACCTCCCTGCCGGCAACAAGAATAGTTTGTTTAAAATTAAGTAAAGCTTCCTGCTGTTGTGCCTGTGATACCTCGTATTGGGTTTTTATTTGCCTTTTATTGAAAATAGGCTGTAATAAAGAGGCGCCTAAATTAGCAAAAAGGGAATTAGCATTTAATAATTTATCTAATTCCAAACTTTGAAAACCTCCCGAGGCCGTTACTGTAAGCGAAGGATAAAAGTCTGCTCTCGCTGCATTGGTGAGTTCAAAGGCATTGATAAGTCCGTACTCTGCTGCGATTACATCAGGCCTGTTTCTTAATAATTGAGAAGGGACACCGGTATTAAGCGGGGTGTTTATAGCTTGTTTAGATAAATCGGTGCGTTTAACTTGCTGTGGTCCTTCTCCCAAGAGGATAGAAAACGAATTTTCCAGTAAACGAATTTGGTTTTTAAGATCAACAACTAAAGCTTCAGCGGTATGTAATTGTGCTTTGGTTTGTTGTACACCAACTTCGGTAACATTTCCTGCATCTTTTAAAGCTTCTGTAGTTTCCAGGCTGCTTTTTCTGGTTTCTAGGGTTTCTTCTGCAATCCTAAGTTGTTCATCTAGGCTTAATAGTTGATAATAAGTGTTGGCCATAGTTGCAATCAACTGGGTTTTTACTGCTTTATGGGCGGCCTCACTTTGTAAGTAAGCTGCGGTAAAAGCCCGTTCATTGCTTCTGATTTTTCCCCAAATATCTGCTTCCCAAGAAAGATTCCCTGTGATATCATATTGGGTAATACTGCCATCAAAGAAAGACCCAAACTGACTGTTTCGAGACAATATTTGGTGGTTTATAGCTGGCCCCACATTTAAAGTAGGGAAAAAGCCAGCCTTGCCTTGTTTTACATAGGCTTCTGCAGCTAGCATTTGCTGTATGGCAATACGGATATCTATATTATTTTCAAGGCCTTCTTCAATATGGTTTTTTAGGATGGGATCTGTAAAAATTTCTGTCCAGGAAATCATTGCCATATTTAATGAATCCTGCGGAAGATTATCTGTTCTATACAATTCTTCCGAAACTTCTTCCATTTCTGGACGCTCGTATTCTTTGGCTGCAAAGCAGGAAACCAGTAAAAGAGGAATGGCTCCTGCAAGCAATAATTTATATATACTGTTTTTTCTCATTTTTATTCTTTTTCAGAAATTGTATTGTTTTCTGTTTTAACTGCTTCTGGTACACCGGTTATTTTTTCCTGTAACCATTGGAAAATAATGTAGAGTATCGGAATTATAAACACTCCTAAAATAGTTCCTATCAATAAACCTCCAACAGCGCCGGTACCAATAGACCGGTTACCTGCGGCTCCTGTACCACCGGCAAAAACCAGGGGGAGAAGTCCGATAATAAAAGCAAATGAGGTCATTAGAATTGGCCGTAATCTAACTTTAGCACCGTCCAATGCCGCATCTACAATTGAAAATCCTGCCCGACGGCGTTGCATGGCAAACTCTACAATTAAGATTGCATTCTTGGCCAGTAGTCCAAGTAACATGATTAAAGCAATCTGGAAATAGATATTAGCCTGGAGACCTGCAAATTTGGTAACAAGGTAAGATCCAAGTACTCCTACGGGTAGGGAAAGTAATACTGCAAAAGGTATTAAATAGCTTTCATACTGCGCTGAAAGGATAAAATACACAAACAGGATACTTAAAAGCAGAATAAAGATAGATTGTGAACCCGCCGAAATTTCTTCTCGGGTAAGGCCTCCATAATCTATACTAAAATTCTCGGGTAGGGATTGTTCACTTACCTCTTGTACAGCCGTAATAGCATCACCGGAAGAATAACCGGGTGCCGGAGCTCCGTTTATAGTTGCTGAGTTAAAGAGGTTAAATCGTGTTACCGATTGAGGTCCGTAAACGCGTTTTAAACTTACAAATTCGCTTAAGGGTGCCATTTCGCCTTCCGCATTCCTAACCGTCAAAGAATTTAAATCGTCGGTAGAGGAGCGATCTTCAGGATAGGCCTGAACATATACGCGATATTGTTTACCAAACCTCGAGAAATCTGCTGCGTAAATACTTCCAATATATCCCTGAAGCGTAGAAAAAATAGTTGAAATATCTACTCCGGCTTCTTTGGCTTTTGGAATATTCAGATCCATTTCATATTGCGGGTAATTTGTATTGAACGAGCTTTGTGCATACTGAATTTCCGGTCTTTTTGATAATTCTGCCAGGTAATTTTGTGTTTGGTTGTCCAACTCTTTAAAACTACCCCCGGACTGATCGAGTAATTCTGCCTCAAAACCTCCTGATACTCCAAACCCGGGGACACTGGGCGGAGAGAAAAACAGCATTTGTGCATCAGCAAAAGAAGCACCTATTTGAAATAATTGCCCCTGAATTGCTTCTACCGAAAGATGGTCTTCCTCTCGTTCACCCCAGGGGTCTAATTTTATAAACCCAAGCGCATAGTTACTACCGGCACCCCCAATTAAGCTGAATCCGTTTACGAGGGAAACCCCCTGAACCCCTTCAATTTGTTGTGCTTTTTTTTCTAATTCAGAAGTAATGCCTACCGTTCTGTCTAAAGAAGCTCCGGGAGGTAATTCAACATTTACAAATAATATTCCGCGGTCTTCATCGGGAACAAAACCTGTTGGAGTGGTTTTGGCCCCCCAATAAATACCAACTACCGCAGCTATAAGAATAAATCCGGTAATCCACTTATGGCGGTTTAAGAAAGAAAGTGAGCGTACATATTTATCAGTAGTTACGTTAAATGCTGTATTAAACGAACTAAAGAAACGCTGTAAAAAGTTCTTCTTCTTATGCTCTTCGTCTTCCTGATGGGGCTTTAAGAAAATAGCACATAGTGCCGGACTTAAAGTTAAAGCGTTTACTGCTGAAATTGCAATAGCAACAATAAGTGTAACCCCAAATTGCTCGTAGAAAACTCCCGTAGGCCCTGAAATAAAAGTTACAGGTATAAACACGGCTCCCATTACCAGGGTAATCGAAATAATTGCACCGGTAATTTCATCCATGGCTTTACGGGTACCCGATAAAGCAGATTTAGCACCTTCTTCCATTTTGGCGTGAACGGCCTCTACAACTACAATAGCATCGTCTACCACAATACCAATAGCCAGCACCAGCGCAAAAAGTGTGAGCAGGTTTATGGAATATCCAAAGAGGTTGAGGAAAAAGAATGTTCCTATAATAGAAACCGGAACTGCAATAGCCGGGATAAGAGTTGACCTAAAATCTTGTAAAAAGAGGAAAACTACCACAAATACCAATATGAAAGCTTCTATTAAAGTGGTTATTACTTTGTCTATAGAAGCGGTTAGGAATTCATTGGTGTCAAAATTTATATACACCGAAAGACCTGAAGGAAAATCTTTTTCCATTTCGTCTAATTTGGCGTGTATTTCTTCAATAATTTCCTGTGCATTGGAGCCCGGGGTTTGATAAACCGCCATATTCACACCCGGTTTCCCGTTGGTATAGCCTATTACATTGTAACCCTCGGCATCTAATTCAACATCGGCCACATCAGCCAGGCGTAAATACTGGCCGTTATCCAATGCTTTTATAATAATATTCTGGTATTGTTCTTCACTCTGGTACCTTCCGCTGTAACGCAAAACATATTCAAACGCTTCAGCATTGTTTTGGCCTAAAGAGCCTGCTGCAGCTTCCTGGCTTTGTTCGTTAATGGCACCAATAACATCAGAAGGAATTAAGTTGTAGGCTGCTAATTTCTCAGGTTGCAGCCAAATACGCATAGCGTATTTTTTAGCTCCGAAAACATTTACATTACCTACGCCATTGATTCGTTGTAATTCAGGAATTACATTAATATTCAGATAATTTTGAATAAATGTCGCGTCATATTCTTCGTTATCTGAAACTACGGTAAAGAACATCAAAGCACTGGTTTGTTCTTTTTGAGTAGTAACCCCCGATTGGGTTACCTCTTGCGGAAGTAGCGGAGTGGCACGGGATACCCGGTTTTGTACGTTAACGGCGGCAATATCGGGATCGATGCCCTGGTCAAAAAATACCTGTATACTGGCACTACCATTGTTACTGGCAGTTGAAGTGATGTAATCCATTCCTTCAACTCCGTTAATTTGTTCTTCAAGCGGGATAATTACACTTTCCAGTACCGTTTGCGCATTGGCACCCGGGAAATTAGCCTCAACCTGAACGGTAGGTGGTGCGATATCGGGATATTGAGTTACCGGAAGTGTTGAAATTCCCAGAATACCCAATACCACGATTACGATGGAAACAACCGTTGATAATACCGGTCTTTCTATAAATTTTTTAAGCATTGTAGAATTTTATTTAAATACTTTATTGATGGATTTTGCGATACTGTCAAACGAAATAGGTTGTGGCTTAACCGGTGTGTTATTCCTTAATTGTCCGGTGCCTTTAGCAACAATTTTCTCGCCTTTGTTGATGCCAGCTTCAACTATAATTAAATTTTGGGCACGGGCATTTTCAGTAATTGGTGTAGCTATCGCCATACTATCGCCCTGAACTTTATATACATAAGTTTTTCCCTGTTGTTCATAACTTGATATCTCAGGCACGACTATTACATTTTCATAAGTTTTAGGAATACGTATTTGCCCACTATTTCCATTAGAAAGTATTTGATTTGGATTCGGGAATTTTGCCCTAAAAGTAACCGTACCTGTAGAAGAATCAACTTGCCCTGAAATGGTTTCTATTTTTCCTTTTTCAGCATATTCTTTTCCGTTGGCCATAATTAAGGTTACCGGTGGAAAATTAGATAATTTTTCTTCTATATCGGTTCCTTCGGTTTGCTGAATAAAATCCATATAATCTTTTTCATTCATTGAGAAGAAGGCGTAAACTTCGTTGGTTTGACTTACTGTGGTAAGCGGGGTGGGATCTCCGGGGGAAACCAACGCACCATTTCTAAAATTGATATTGCCAATGGCACCGTCTACCGGGCTTTTAATATTGGCATAATCAATATTGGCGGCAATACTGTTATAATTGGCCTCAGCCTGCGCAAGTTGTGCTTTTGCAGTTTCCAGCTGAACTTTGCTTATGATGCCTTTTTCTACCAGAGGTTTTAGCTTTTCAACTTCTACTTTGGCAGCATTTACATTGGCTTCTGCAGCTTCTGCATCTTTGGAAAGGGATTCGGTTTCCAGGGTGAAGAGTCTTTGTCCTTTTCTTACTTTAGCCCCTGCATCTACCAAAACATTGGTAATATAGCCTGTCCCTTTTGCTCTAACTTCACTGTTTACCACACCTTCAATACTGGTAGGGTACGATGTATAGCCGGTAACTGTTTTAACCGGTACTTCTAAAACCGGGAAAGGTTGCGGTCCTGCAGCTTGTGCCTTCTGGCTTCCTTGGCTATCTGCGCAGGATATGAAAATAGCGATGCTTATAAATAGACTGAAATAAATAATCTTTTTCATTGCTTTTGTGTGTAATTACTAACTGTTGATATTTTTCTTTAATTTATTTACGGCTGCAGTGGCTTCGTCCAGGAAGTCTAGCAGACTTTTTTGGAATTCCAGATCAAATGGAGGGTCTTCCTTATTCAATTTATTACTCATCATTTTGTATTCAAGTACTTCTTTGTGAATACATTTTTGAGCTTCCCATTTCTCTGTTAAATCATCAATATGCTTTTCCATAAGGTCGGGCTTGACGATAAAATAACGTTTCCGGTCTCCCGGTTTGGTATAATATTCAATTCGGTTAGCCGCCTGTAGATGTTCTAAATGATTAGAAACAGTACTTTTTCCGGCATTTAAATCGGTTACTAGCTGCTCAAAAGTGATTCCTTTTTTACCGGTAATTATAACGGTAGAAAAAATCCGGGCTGCTACCGGGGCCAATTGATGTTCTTTTTCAAATTGTACCCCAAGCTTTTCAATCAGCCGGGTTTTCTGAGCTTCTAATTCAGTTTTATTCATTTCTTTAAAATTGAAGCCGCAAAATTACAGTTTGGTTCCGAAAAAACCGAACCAAAAAAACTAAAAAATTGTTAATATAATTTTAAGCAGGTTAAATGTGTTTTTAGACGGAAAAGAAGGTTGAGGGTTTAATTTTTAAGCATAAAAATCCGGAAAATTTAATACCGGATTTAACTTATATTCAAAATAAGTTAGTCTTTTTCGTAAATCCCTATTTTTAGATTTCCTTCTTTATCCATATGGGCGCGGTACATGCCGGCGGTATTGAATTCCATAGAAATATTTCCTGCATGGTCTATGGCTATAATCCCCCCATTTCCGCCCAATTCCGGGTTTTTTTTCTGAATTACCTCGCGGGCAGCTTCTTGCAAACTCATGTTTTTATATTCCATAAGGGCTGAAATATCATAAGCCACTACACCGCGAATAAAAAATTCGCCCCAACCGGTAGCAGAAACCGCCGCGGTTTTATTGTTTGCATAAGTGCCGGCACCAATAATTGGGGCATCACCTATACGTCCCCATTTTTTATTGGTCATCCCTCCGGTTGAGGTACCCGCTGCCAGGTTCCCGTTTTTATCCAAAGCTGCGCAACCTACAGTTCCGAATTTCGAATCTTTTATAAACGGATCGGTAAATGCGGTTTCGTTTGCGTTGTGATCTAATTCGGTTTTTTTAGATTCGCGTTTTTTTAGGCGTTGCAGGCTTTTAAACCGGTTTTCAGTATAAAAATATTCAGGGGTTACCAGCTCAATTCCGCGTTCTTCAGCAAACTTTTCTGCACCTTTTCCTGCCATCATCACATGTTCTGAATTTTCCATCACTTCCCAAGCCAGGTTTATTGGGTTTTTTACAGTGGTTACTCCGGCAACAGCTCCGGCATTTAAGGTTTTACCATCCATAATGGACGCATCGAGCTCGTTGGTTTCAGCATTGGTGAACACCGCGCCTTTCCCTGCGTTAAAAAGTGGGGAATTTTCCATAACGTTTATGGTTTTTTGTACAGCGTCTAATGCGTTCCCTCCATCAGCTAAAATTTTATGTCCGGTCTTTATGGCTTCTTCCAATTTGGCCTTATATTCCTTTTCTAAAGAATCGCTCATATTTTTCTTTAGAATTGTTCCTGCACCACCGTGGATTACAATTCCAAAGTTTTCAGTAGAATCAACGGGTTTACTCTTGCTTTGAAGTTGTTTTTCTGCTGAATTTTCACAGGCTAAGAAGAGGCTTAAACAAAAAAGGAGCAATAATTTTTTCATGGGAATAGGATTTTAGTCCGAAAGATAAGAATTTACCATTTTATAGCTGATGAAGGAAAGTTATCGATTTCAATTTAAATTTTCTGAGCTTTAAATTGTAATTTTAGCATTATAAAATAAGAGTCATGGCTGTAAATAAACCTTTTAATTTAAATAAATGGATCGAGCAAAATCGGGATTCTTTAAAGCCCCCGGTAGGAAATCGCAATTTATATAAAGAATCTGAAGATTATATTGTGATGATTGTGGCGGGGCCAAACGCCCGAAAAGACTATCATTACAACGAGACAGAAGAATTATTTTACCAATTAGAAGGGGAAATTGAAGTGCATATTCAGGACGAAGGCAAGAAGAAAACAATAAAGCTCGGTCCCGGAGATATGTATTTAAATCCCGGAAAAGTGCCGCATTCCCCGGTTCGGCATGAAAATAGCTTGGGGCTTGTGGTAGAGCGTAAAAGAACACAATTGGAAGGAAAAGACGGCTTGCTTTGGTTCTGCGATAATTGTAACCATAAATTGCATGAGGTATATTTTCCTTTAGAAGATATAGAAACCGATTTTTTAAGGCATTTTAAACATTTTTATAAAAGTAAAGACTTGCGAACCTGTGATAATTGCGGCGAAGTAATGCCTGCCGACGATAGATTTGTGGCTAGTAAAGATTGATTTATTTTGATTTTTTCTTCTTTCTCTTTCTTTTAAACCAAAGATAAAATCCGGTTATGGAAAGAAAAGGCCCTGATAAACCTATGAAAGCATAAAATATTTTACCAAAAATCCCTGCGAATTGGCCGTAATGTAAAGGCAAAATTGTGCTATTAAATCGGTATAAAAAATTTTGACCGGTTGTCTTCCTGACTTTTTCAATATTGCCGGTTAAGTAATTTGCTTCAATTTTATTGTAATATTTACTGTAATAGAACGGGTCTTTTTTAAAGGGCCCATTTATAATAATAGTTCCCTTTTCTGAGGAAGGTAACCTAATGTATTCTGGAATAAAATTAGGCTGATTGGTTTTTAAATTTTGAAGTGTTCTTTCAACTGAAGCTTCTACCGTTGGAGGAGACGAAATACTACTTTTTTTTAAACCGGCCATGGCAACTTTGTATCCTAAAAAAACTCCGGTAAAGGCTAATACTAAATTGAGCAATAGCGCCCAAACTCCCACATAGCGATGTAAAATGGAATAATATGTCCGCTTGTTTTTTTTCTTGAGTTTTATTTGAAAAAAAATTGTTTTGAGAATATTTTTTCGATACAAAATAATTCCACTCATCAATGAAATTAAAAATAATATCCCTGCAAAAAAGACTATAAATTTACCGATTGCACCAGAGTGCAAAGAGTAATGCAGCTTTAACATCCACTTACTAAAATGCGAACTTTCATCTATTTCGCCTAGTATTTTTCCTGTTTCAGGATGTACAAACACCAACTTTCTGGCATCAGGTTTTCTAATATTAAAAATAAAAGTTTCCCCTTTTTTAAAATGGATAATACGTGTATTCCATTTTTTATACCGGTTTTGAACGTTGCTTATGGCCTGGTCAAGATGAAAGGCTTCAGGAGAATTGTGGACTTCATATTTTCGAAATAAAGCTTTATCTATATCAGTATTAAATACTAAAATAGAACCGGTAATTCCTAAAATGAATAGGAAAATACCGGCAATAAGTCCACTGATAGAGTGATATGATAAGAGCTTTTTATTGTTCATGTAGAAAACAATCTGGCTACAAATTTACAGGTTTAGCCTTAAGCCAAGGGTAAATTGCGTTCCGTTTGCTTTAATATAATTAGAGTCTCTTGCCGCCCATTGAGAAATTAAGTTGTAATAATCTTCGTTAAATAAATTTCTAACCCCTAAACTTAGTTTAGCAGCATTTGTTAATTGATAGCTTGTGGTTAAATTAAAAATATTGAAATTTTCAATGGGACCTTTGCCATAGGTGTAATCACCATTTTCGTTTGCTTCAAATTTATCTCTGTTACCACTGTAAATATGTGATAAGCGAGCATCAAACCTATTGTTCCATGTATACGAAATATAGCTTACTGTTTTTAAGGGTGGAATTCTATCGCCCCCCATATAGGTATTGTAGGAGTCGTTATTGTTTGCGTCTATTTTTCCTTCGGTATAAGAAACAGAAGTCCCAAAGCCTATATTTTCAGTGATTTCAGTATCTAAAGCTAATTCAAATCCGTATACTTTTTCTGGTTGACGTAAAATTTCAAAAGCACCACTTTCTGTTTCACGATAAGTAGAACCTAAATCAGATTTGCTGATGTAGTACGAGCCGCTTAAATGTGTTCTGCCAAGAGTGCTGTTAAAACCAACTTCGTAATTGTTTGCAATTACAGCTTCAGAATTAATTTGACTTACTGTGTTTTCAGTAGCCGCACGTAAGGTTCTCCCTAAATCGGCCACGGAAAAACTTTGAGAGAAACTTACAAAGGGTTTGAAAAGTTGCCATTTATTATAACGTAAGCCTATATTAAAAGTAGTTGCAGTATAATCTACTTCTCCACCATTAATAGCAACACCACCGCTATTAGGTTCTGTTTCGCCAACATTGTAACGTGTTAAGGTAGTGTAATCGGGAACATCAATTTTGATGTTTTCAAGACGAATACCTCCTTTTAGTACAAAGTTATTATACATCGTTTTTAACTGAGCGTAGGGAGCGATATTGTTCATATCTATTTTTGGAACCCAAGGTCTGCCGTCAACTAAAGCTTGTGAGGTAACATCGTTTAAGGCATCTAATCCGTAGAGAACATCTCCTTTAATTTCTCCAATATTATACGAAGTATTAAAATTAAATCTAGCTCCTTTCTTAGTTGAAGAAATGGTTGATTGCCCTCCGTCAAAACTTAAGTTAGGGTCGTAAAAACTATCAGTGTAGCCATAAATAGTTTTAAAATCCTGTATGTAGAGGTTTAACTTAAAATCAGTATTTTTATAAATTTGGTTATAATTATACGTTAGCTGGGCATTATGATTATAACGATTTCCTTGGTCTACACCTGGATCTTCTCCTAGAACTCCAATAGTTGGCTCTTCTCCGTAGGTTCCAAGATCAGCAATATAATTTGAATCTTGATTGCTGCTGAAATAGTTATACATAAATTCAATAGA
The DNA here is from genome assembly GCA_017795085.1 of Salegentibacter sp. GTDB lineage: Bacteria > Bacteroidota > Bacteroidia > Flavobacteriales > Flavobacteriaceae > Salegentibacter. Next base: position 3,812,716 of record CP051246.1, on the reverse strand, counting down.
ATGTTGATCGTTGAAGGTGTAGCCTATTTTGCCAAATAAACTATATTGACTAGTTTCTCCTAAGCCGTAATATGGTGAGATGACTTCTCCATTTGCATCTTTATAAACCCCGGTTTGCCTTATACTTCCACTTGTTACATAGGAGAGTTTGTCTAGGTTACCAGAAAAAGTTTGTACAACTTTAGAACCTACGGTATTGTTAAAGTTGCTTAGGCCTCCTTCAGTACTGATGTTTGTGGTGCTTTTTAATTTTTCAAGAGCATTAGGTTTCTTAGTAATATAGTTTACAATACCACCATCAGCACCATTTCCGTAAATAGCGGTTGCTCCTTTAATGACTTCGATACGTTCAATTGTACTTGGGTCAATTGTATTAATATCTCTTCCTCCTTTTCTTAACGGAGTAGATTGTGGAATCCCATCGATTAAAATCAACATGTTTCTACCGCGTAAGGTTTGTCCTGTACTACTTGTTTGATTACTACCTAGAGCAATACCGGGAACTTCCGTAAGTATATCAGCAACTGTATTACTGGTTTGAGATAGGTTTTCGATTTGTTTTGAGGTTAACACGGAAACTGCTGATGGAACTTCGTCTAAGGTTTCCCGTGTTCTGTTAGAGGTAATAACAACTTGATCTAGTCCTTCAAGATTTTCCTGTAAAGAAACGTTTAGAGTGTTGTTTCCTTGTGCGATAGTGATTTTTTTAGATAGTTTTTTGAAACCAATTGCTGAAAAATCAATAGTGTAGTTGCCGGTAGTATTAAGTGGCACCTCATAGGTTCCATTCATATCGGTTGCTGTGCCTTTATTAAGTTCTGCAATTGTAATACTTACAAAAGGAACAGGCTGCTCGTTTTTATCTACGATTTTTCCTGTAAGCTTTGCTTCTTGGCCATAAACATATATACAGCTTAAAAGACTAAAACATAAAGAAAATAATGATTTCATGGTTTGTTGTTTTTATTTAGATTTGTTTTAAATAAATTGCAAAACTAAAAGCTTTTTTTAATTTGACAAGATAATATGCACGATTCTTTATAATAAGGACAACCGCTAGGGAAAAGGAAATTCATGATAGGAAAATTGCTAATCATTTTCATATTTTAGCAAGACACACAAAAGAATAGATAAAAACCATAGATTTATGAGTGAAATTGCAGAAAAATTCGGAATAAAGCAGGCTCTAAAAGATCTTGACCTTACAGAAGAGAACAACGGAACTTCTACCGGGAAAGACTTTTTTAGCAGCGGAGATGTTATTGAGTCTTATTCGCCCGTAGATGGTGCTTTAATCGGAAAAGTAAAAGCCACCAGCAGAGATGATTATGAAAAAGTAATAACCACTGCTGAAGTTGGATTTAAAGAATGGCGTACCTGGCCGGCTCCACAACGAGGAGAAGTGGTTCGCCAGTTTAACGATGAGCTCCGCAGATTAAAAGAACCCCTGGGAAAATTGGTCTCCTATGAAATGGGGAAATCCTACCAGGAAGGTTTGGGTGAAGTTCAGGAAATGATTGATATCTGTGATTTTGCAGTTGGACTTTCCCGTCAGTTACATGGCTTAACGATGCATTCTGAACGTCCCGGGCATCGAATGTATGAACAATACCATCCGCTGGGGGTGGTGGGAATTATTTCGGCATTTAATTTCCCCGTGGCGGTTTGGTCGTGGAATACGGCTTTGGCCTGGGTTTGCGGCGATGCCTGTATCTGGAAAGGTTCAGAAAAAACACCATTGACTTCGGTTGCCTGTCAAAATATTGCTGCCCGTGTTTTTGCTGAAAATGACGTACCGGCAGGAATTTCATCATTAATTACCGGCGATTATAATGTGGGAGAAATGATGACCCATGATAAACGAGTGCCTTTAATTTCAGCTACAGGTTCTATTCGAATGGGAAAAATTGTTGCCCAAGCTGTGGCGGCAAGGTTAGGAAAATCGTTATTAGAATTAGGTGGGAATAACGCCATAATTGTAACTCCAGATGCCGATATTAAAAATACGGTAATCGGAGCGGTTTTTGGTGCGGTAGGAACCTGCGGACAACGTTGTACTTCAACCCGAAGGTTGATTATTCACGAATCGATTTACGATAAAGTAAAAGATGCAATTGTAAAGGCTTATAAGCAACTTCGCATTGGAAATCCGTTAGATGAAAATAATCACGTAGGCCCGCTTATCGATAAAGATGCGGTAAAGAATTATGAAAATGCTCTTGATAAAGTGGTAAAAGAAGGCGGGAATATTTTGGTTGAAGGTGGTGTGTTGGAAGGTGAAGGCTACCAAAGCAGTTGCTACGTAAAACCGGCCATCGCCGAAGCTGAAAACCATTTTGAAATTGTACAGCACGAAACTTTCGCCCCGGTACTTTATATTATGAAATATTCAGGCGATGTTTCCAATGCTATTGAATTGCAAAACGGGGTGGTTCAGGGACTTTCTTCAGCAATAATGACCAATAACTTAAGGGAAGCCGAGCGTTTTCTTTCCGTAGAAGGTTCAGATTGTGGAATTGCAAATGTAAATATAGGAACTTCAGGCGCAGAAATTGGCGGTGCTTTTGGTGGTGAGAAAGAAACTGGTGGTGGCCGTGAATCCGGTTCAGATGCCTGGAAAATATATATGCGCCGGCAAACCAATACCATTAATTATACTACAGAATTACCGCTGGCGCAGGGAATAAAATTTGATTTGTAAAAAAGTCCCTCCCGCCCCCCCAAAGGGAAGGGGTGAAAATAGTAAACCTCACAGCATTTGAAACGGTGAGGTTTATTTATTTAAACAGCATTTTTTATATTTTTTCCCGCTTCCGCAAGGGCAGGGGTCATTACGGCCAATTTTGGCGGGTTTTTCAATGGGTTGTTGAAAGTCGTTTTCTAAAAACCGATTTAAGAGTTCTTCGTCATAAACTTCTTCGAGCTCATCATCCCAATCTTCATCATTTTCTTGCTCATACTTTTTTAACTCATCGTAACGTGCATAAATATCTTTATTGGTGAATTCAAGATTAAAATTCCTAGGTTTTTTGATGTCATTGGCAATATCTTTATAATGGCCGCAAATCCAAAAACCTACTATTTCAAGTTCAAATAATTGCTTAATTTCCGGTAAGAGCTCGTGAAAACCAAGATCGGTAATATCACTAATCACAAAACCCAGAAATTCAGTATCAATGAGGTCTTCATCTTCTGCATATTTAATACAATGTTGCAGCAATTCCCGATATTGCTGAATATAATACGTTCTCTTTTCGGGCTGAAAAGAAATAACTTTAGCAAGGTTTTCCCCCACGACGGCTTTGTTATAAGCATTGATATTGGGGAGTTTTAGAAACTCGAAGAATAATTTTTCAGACTGGGTTTTTTCTGCATTGTAAATTATGGGCTCTAAAAAATCATTTATAAAATCACCCCACCAGAAATCCTTATAGCTATTATCTAATTTTAGGATTTCAAGAATATCTTCTAAGGATTTTTCTATATTTAAGGTGCCAAGCAGCAATAAAGCATGCTGGGGGAAATCAAAAAAATCATCTTGATAGCCTTCTTCTTCTTCTTTATTTCTGAAAAAATCAAACCTGTAAATACTGTCAAGCAACACTTTTTTTAAATCCTCAATCAATAATTGATTATCCAGTTGCAATATTTTTTCGATTTTCCCCCTGTCTATGGAGAGGTTGTTTTCATAAAGCCACTGCATTTCTTTAGGAAAATGAAAATCGGGTGCTTTTTCTGTTTGCAGGTGGGAACGTCGGTCTTTTTCTTCTATATTTTTACGAAGTTGGTTTTCTTCTTCCGCGCGCATAAAAGCTTTATTGAAATACCAGGCTTGGAGTTGGTTTTTGGCGCTGTGTGTTTTTGGGTGATCTTCGTCCAGTTCTTTCATAATTTCTACCCGTTCTTCAGCTTGCTCTATCTTATCTTTTTGTAAATAATATTCGACTACAATATTATTAAAACCTAGAACCTCTTCTATGTGAAATTCTTTGCGATCAGGGTAAAGCAAGCCAATTTCCATTACCTCGCCCAGGATTTCAGGAATTTTTTCCGGTTTTTCATCCAATAAAAACTCAGCGGCGAGGTTGAGTTTTCCGAAGAGGTAATCGGGATGCTCTTTTACCAGCCAATGGTTTACTTCCCGGGCTTTTTGAATATTTCCCTTCTGCTGGTAAACAGCAGAAAGAAGATTTTTAAAAACGGGTACTTTAGGATATTGCCGACAAAGTTTATTGAGTTTTTTGATTAAATAGTTACGCCCTTTTAAAACATCGGGATGGATTTCTTCAACAATATTGCGTACTTCCGGGGTAATATGGTTTTGTTTATCGAGCAGGGTGTTATCTCCGGAAACGGTATAATTACTAATTTTTATTCCTGAATTTTCCATAGCAATGATTTTGGTATTCAAAAATAAGCGTTTGACCATTGCTTTAAAAATATTAGTGTTTATTTAATGAAAAACCGATTGTGAAATGAAGGAATTTATATATTTTGCTGCTATTCAAAAAAACTATATGAGTAAAATAGATAAAGAAACTATTAAGGAAGAGCATAAAAAGCGCCAGGAAAACTTTGAAGAGGAGGATATAAATGATGTTTTAGAAGATGAAGAGAAAATAAAATCCAAGTTTGAGAATAAAGGGAAATTGCAACGTTATATAGAGGATGCGCAATTACTTTTTAGCTTACTGAAAGATTATGCAAAGGGAAATTACAGGGAAGTACCTTTTAATGTAGTGGCCGCAATTGGTGGCGCACTTCTTTACGTGCTTTCCCCTATAGATTTAATCCCTGATTTTATTCCTGTGATAGGTTATTTAGATGATGCTGCGGTAATAGCTTTTTGCCTAAACCTTATTGAAAAAGACCTGATTTCTTATAAAGTTTGGAAGAAGCAAGAAGGATAGGGGTAGCGATAAATATTTTATAAAAAACCTCCCAGGTTTTCAAAATCAAAATCTGGGGAGAGTGTAATCTCAATCTGGGAGGTATGGATTTTTATTTTAAGTAGGCAGGTTCAGTAGTGTGTTAAAATATTGATTATAAGATAGATAAGTCGTATATTTAGGTATAATAAAACCCCGAAAATGAGTCTGAAGCTCAAAAAACGGGGTTTTAAACTTAATAGGATGACTAAAATACAAAGAATTTCCATCTTTCAGCACCGCTTTTCCTTTCTATCTCCCACTGAAGAATTCGATTCTTTTTATGAGCGTTTTCTGCAAAGTGATTTAGGCAAAATTTATCAGGCCATTCCCTGGGAGACCCTGGTGGATTCCTTCGGTCTTTCAGAATCAAAAATGGGGCCGTCCTCAATCTTCGATCCTAAGGGCAAATTGGCCCTGATGTTTCTAAAACACTATGGCTGTTGCTCAGACAAGCGTCTTATAGGGCAGCTTAACGGGAACCTGGAGTGGCAGTTTTTCTGCGGGATCTATTTAGGCCGGGAGCGTTTAGAAAATTTCAAGATCGTAAGCGAGATCCGTTGTGAGCTGGCCGGGAAGTTAGATATCGACCAGGTACAACAAAGCCTTTACAATCATTGGTCCCCGCATATGAAAGATCGCAACAGTGTGACTATGGATGCCACCTGTTATGAAAGCCACCTGAGATATCCTACCAATGTGAAGTTATTGTGGGAATGTGTAGCTTGGCTTTACGGTAAGATGAAAAAGCGCTGCCGGGAATTGGGAGTACCCCTACCGCGAACCAAGTATCTCAAATGGAAGAAACGCTATGTGAGCTATGCTAAAATGCGACGCAAAACCAGGAAAAAACGAAAGGCGATCACCAGGAGTTTATTGCTTTTATTGAATAAACTCAATGGAGCGTTGGATCATCTTGAAAAAGGAATGGCTGGTGAGTTGTCTATCCATTACCACCGGCGAAGAGCCACAGCCAAAAAAGTATTCCTTCAGCAAGATGCCTACTTCCACAAGGGAAAAAAGCCCAAGGATCGTATCGTGAGTCTCGACCGGCCTTATATTAGGCCTATTGTACGAGGCAAGGAGATAAAACCCGTTGAATTTGGGGCCAAGGTCAATAAGTTTCAAATTGATGGGATCAGTTTTATAGAACACCTGAGTTTTGATGCTTTCCACGAGGGTAACCGGCTTATCGATACCCTCTTCAAAGCCCAGCGTCTGACCAAGACAAAAACCAAACTAGTGGGGGCCGATGCCCTCTATGCTACCAATAAGAACCGAAAATTTTTAACCGCTCACGGGGTAGCTACTGACTTTAAAAGAAAGGGGAAGGCGGGCAAGCATGAAAAACACAGAAGAACCCTGGCTGGAGCCATTACCAAGGAACGAGCATCTCGCCTGGAAGGCAGCTTCGGAAAAGACAAAGAACACTACCACCTCAAACGGGTTAGAGCCCGAACTAAGGCCACCGAAACTCTATGGATATTTTTCGGTATCCATACCGGTAATGCCCTGGAGATAGGAAGGCGAATCTCGGTGGCCCGGCTGCAGCAAGCGGCCTAAAATCATCATCCAAGACCTCCTTGGGAAAGGTATGTCTTGTCGGTAAAAAAACAGCTTAAAATACGCCAATTTCACCTAAAATTATCCTGTACCTCATAAGCGGCATAAAAAAACCCGATAGGAAAATCGTATCGGGAATTTTTTGATGCATAAAGCAGTAAATAAGGCCTTACTGCTGAATATGCCTAAGTAGAAGAAATAGAAAAAGTCAATTCTTAGATCTTTCCATTGGCCTCTACCCATTTAAAGGTATGCTGATCTTGTGGAATAGCCATCCGGTCTGCAATTCGGCGCATTCTGTTTGGCAACCTCATTAGGTAATCACGGGCTTTTTCAGCTTCATCAGTAAGAGAGCGCATTTTATCAATTTCCCAGTACGCATTTAGTTTTTCAAGAATTTGAACGTAATCTTCAGTAGTATAAACCCCAAGACGTTGTGCTGCATTGGAGAAGTTTTCAAAGGCCTCGGCAATACCTTGTCCGCTTTCTCTTAGAAATTGAGCGGGCATAACTATTTTTTTCTTCATCATATCGTGAAATGCCAGCATCATTTCGCTCGGGTCTATTTCAAAGATTGTTTTTACAAATTCCCGATAGGCCATATAATGTCGCATTTCATCACCTGAAATAATATTGCACATTTTGGAGAGCATTTTATTGCCTTTCTTTTTAGCGAGTTGTCCAACGCGTTTATGTGAAATATTAGTAGCAAGCTCCTGGAAGCTGGTATATACAAAGTTACGATAAGGGTCGCGGCCGGTTCCAATATCAAAGCCATCGTTAATTAAATATTGCGTGGTTTTTTCAATTTCGCGCATATTTACCCTCCCCGAAAGATAGAGGTATTTATTTAGCGTGTCGCCATGGCGGTTTTCTTCCCCGGTCCAGTGCCGTACCCATTTGGCCCAGCTATTTTGTTCCCCGCGGGATTTGCCGTGCTGCTCAACACCTTCCATATCCATAAGCCAGGATTCATAAGTTGGCAGGGCTTCCTCGGTTACCATATCGGCTACTAAAACTACCCAGAAATCATATTCCAGTTCCTTGGCTTCTTCACGAATTTGTTCAATTTGTTCAGCGTAATTTTCTTGCTGAAGGTCGGGCAGTAAATCGGTGGGTTGCCATATCTCTTCAACGGGTATAAGATATTTGTCTATAAAACCATCTACTTTCTTTTCAACGGTATTCATTACTTCTAAACGTACATTACTTAGGGCCATTTTATTCAATTTTCAAGAGCGAAAAGTATATTCCGCTATATTTTATTCTGCAAGAACTATGCTGAAATTTTTATGCTGATAATTAGCAGACAAATAAAAGCTAAAATACTTGAATTACAAAGATATGGGTTGGACTTCTCTTTAGTTGATAAAATACTCTTAATTTCTGCCTTCTTCGTCGGGATAGAGGTTGTAAACAGGGTCGCTTTGCCAAAATTCCTTTGTGTTTATATCAATGCCTGAAATAGGGCCTTTAAATGCCGCTCCGGTATCTACATTCCATAGATTGGCACGTTGTACCGGTTTTGTCTTTCCAATTCTGGTTACAGGGGTATGGCCAATAAAAATTTCTTTAAAAAGCTGAAGCCGTTTTGGGTAAAAATCGTTGGATTTTTCTATTTTAAGATCTAAGGCGAGTGTCATTTCCCATAAGGTTCGGTCCCAGTAAAAAGCGGTTTCATGGTATTCTGCCTCGGGACCATTTTGATTGGTGAAACCCGCATGTACGAACATACGGTTTTCTTTATCGATATAATAATTAAGCATTTGATTAAAAAAATTGATATGTTCCTGTTTTTCTTCGACAGAGAAATTGCGATACGCATCTATGCTGGATTGCCCGCCATGCTGAAGCCATTTTTCGTTAAAATTACCGGTTTGTAGCCATTTATGGGTTAGGTCATCATGGTTGCCACGTAAAAAAATACAAGTGTTTTGTTTTGCCAGCTCGATTAGGTAAGATACCACATTTGCTGAATCACTCCAGCCGTCTACATAATCGCCTAAAAAAATAAGTTCGTCATCAGGTTTAATATCTACGCGTCTCAGGAGTTGGATTAAGCCTTTTAAACCTCCGTGAATATCGCCAATGGCAATGTTTCTTCCCATATTAATTATACTTTACTTTTCTTAAAATACGCATGGTTTCCTTATAATTGTTGTAGACCTGCCTGTTATATTTTTTTAGATAAGGTCTTGCTTCTTCTAATTTCGCCAAAGCCTGGTCAAAATTATTAAAATGACAGAGTAAATAAGTAGAAGGGAGGGTTTTTAAATCTTTTTCTTCCTGTTTTGTAATACTTCTGTTGTGTTTAAGTTTTTCTAATAGGCTGTTATTACTGTTGTATATGTGGTAAAGTACCTTTTTGTCAAATTCCGGGGGTTTAAATAGTAACTTACTTTCTATATCATAACTCATATTATCTTTGAATTTGATGGTAACCTCTTCCAGCGGATAATATTTAAAACTATCGTGAAGGCCTAAATGTACGAACTCCTGAATTTTAAACTCGTTATTATTGGTTTTAATGCTTACTTCATCTAAATCTGAATAAAAAAGTTTTACCTGTTCGTTTATTAATTCAATATCTACTCTGGAGTAATAGGTTTCATCTTTGGTTTTCTTCTTTTTCCCGGCCCAGCAAACCACAAAATATTCTTTAAAAACCCGATACGTGGCATTAAAATCCCGACGTTTTTTCATAAAATCAAAAACACCATCTAAGGTAAGTTCAATATTGTTGTGAGAGTGGTTTTCAATGGAAGCGACCTGTGCCGAATTCACATCTTTGATTTTAATATCAAAAACTTTTGGCATACTAATGCTGCCATCCCTAAAAAACACCGATCCGCCGTAATATTTCCAAATATTTTTTCGCAGGGAACAAATTTTTCCATGATTTGGCCTTATCGTTACTAAGCCCACTACCAAATGATCGGGCAAATGCGGAAATGGAATATTTTCATAAGCGATAATTGGCGGATTGCTTAAATAGGCATTTATTAGATTTTGGATTTTGCTGTCATCAAAAAAGTCGATTCCCAGAATTTCATTATCATCATCTTTTACACCAATAACAATATAAGAGTTGTTCTCAGGATTGGAATTGGCCAAGGCGCAAACATGTTTTAAAAATTTGGCTTTGCCTTCCCTTTGACCCATATTCAACTTCAGCTTTTTGTCGTAAAAACTGTTTTCGTCATTATGGGCGAGCAGGTTTTTGATTAACAGTCTTTTGTTGATCATTAGGTAACCACCTTTAATTTGGGCAAAAATTACTTCGCTTAAATGTAATAAAGAATTTAAAAGTAAAGCTTATGTGGGGGTAAAGTATGAAGTTGTAAAAGTTAAAATATGTTAAAAATAAAACATAAAATGAAATTAAATGCATATATCATCGTTATATGGCTTACAAACACTAAATACAATCTATTTATGAAAAAGAAATGGAGTTTAAAACCAGCTTTATTCCTAGTTGTGCTTACGATGGGATTTGTAAGTTGCAGTGATGATGATTCTGATGCGGTAAATGAAGGACAAAATGCAAGTATTACAGTAAGGATGACTGATGCACCCGGCGAATACGATGGCGTTTTTGTTGATGTACAGGATGTAATGGTTCAAACCGATGCAGAATTAGCCGGAGAAGAAGCTGATGAAGAAGGCTGGATAAGCTTAGATAATGTGCAAGCCGGCCGTTACGATCTTTTGGAGTTAACCGGTGGCGTAAGTCAGTTACTTGCTGAAGCTGAAATTCCCGCAGGGAACCTTGGTCAAATTCGACTTCTGCTTGGTAATGATAATACCGTGGTAATAGACGGTGAAGAAGAACCCTTAGCCACTCCTAGTGCCCAGCAATCAGGACTAAAATTAAATGTGGGGCAGGATTTGGAAGCCGGGGAAGAATATGAATTCCTACTTGATTTTGATGTAGATGAGTCTATTGTTGAAACCGGAAACGGAGGCTATATCTTAAACCCAACAATACGCCTTTCGGCCTACGAAGATACCGGGATGATTGTAGGAGAGGTACATCCAACCAATCTTTCAACATTGATTAGAGCTACAAATGGTACGCATACCATCTCGGCTTATACTGATGAAAGCGGAGCTTATACTTTACATGCGGTGCCTGCCGGAACCTATAAAGTTACAATTATTACCGAACTGGGTCTTGAAATTGAAATTAATGACGTAGAAGTTGAAGCTGACGGAACAATAGATCTTGAGACTACCTATTTAGAAGAATAAAAACTTAAATTTCCAACCAAAATGTGAAGGGCGCCTCGTAAAGATGCGCCTTTTTCTTTTTTAACCATACCTTAACAAGCAAAATGCTAAAGATTTTTCAATTTGCGCGCGTATTTTTTAGCATGTATATTCACCCGCAATAAAAAATAAATAATGACAGAGCATGAAGCTCCGGTAGACATTGCCGGATTAAATGAAAAAATTGAGAGAGAAAGTGTTTTTGTAGATATCCTTAGTGCAGAAATGAATAAGGTTATCGTAGGACAAAAGCACATGGTAGAACGCTTACTTATTGGCTTGCTGGGGCAGGGCCATATTTTGTTGGAAGGTGTGCCCGGTTTGGCAAAAACCCTGGCTATTAACACGCTTTCACAGGCAGTACACGGTAGTTTTAGTCGTATTCAATTTACCCCAGACCTTTTACCTGCTGATGTAATTGGTACCTTGATCTATAATATGAAGGAAAATGATTTCAGCATTAAAAAGGGGCCTATTTTTGCCAATTTTGTATTGGCTGATGAAATTAACAGGGCGCCGGCCAAAGTACAATCGGCTTTATTAGAGGCGATGCAGGAAAAGCAGGTAACCATTGGGGAAGAAACTTTTATTTTGGAAAAGCCTTTTTTGGTAATGGCTAGCCAAAACCCGGTAGAGCAGGAAGGAACTTACCCCCTACCTGAAGCCCAGGTAGACCGTTTTATGCTGAAAACGGTAATTGATTATCCGAAATTGGACGAAGAACAGCTTATTGTTCGTGCAAATTTAAAGGGTAGTTTTCCAAAGGTGAACCCTGTAGTTAGTATAGAGCAAATTCAACGGGCACAACAAACGGTACGGGAAGTATATATGGATGAGAAAATTGAAAAATATATTCTCGATATTATTTTTGCTACCAGGACGCCCGAAAAGTATAAATTAGAAGATATTAAACCGCTGATTAGTTTCGGGGCTTCTCCAAGGGGAAGTATAAACCTGGCCACAGCAGCAAAATGCTATGCTTTTATAAAACGCCGGGGTTATGTAATTCCTGAAGATGTTCGGGCGGTGGTCTACGATATTTTGCGTCACAGAATCGGTGTTACCTATGAAGCCGAAGCTGAAAACGTAACTTCTGAAGATATCATCAATAAAATAGTAAATGAGATAGAAGTGCCTTAAAGCCTGTTAAATCATAACCGGCTTTTATATGAAAACACTTTCTAATTAAACCAAACCTGATTAAAAAATTCTTTTTGAAACATAAATTCCTACAAACAAACCTAATCATCATAAATACTCCTTTCGGGGGCTAGGGGCTTATGGAGACTAAAGACCTGCTTAAAAAAGTTAGAAAAATTGAGATAAAAACCCGCCGGCTAAGCGATCACGTGTTTGGCGGCGAGTACCACTCTACCTTTAAAGGCCGTGGGATGACCTTTAGCGAGGTGCGGCAATATCAGTTTGGGGATGATGTGAGAAATATTGACTGGAATGTAACCGCTCGTTATAATGAGCCTTTTATAAAGGTTTTCGAAGAAGAACGAGAACTTACTCTCATGTTAATGGTAGATGTTTCCGGTTCTGAACTTTTTGGTACACAAAACCAGCTAAAAAAAGAAGTGCTTACTGAAATTGCAGCTACTTTAGCCTTTTCAGCAACAAAGAACAACGATAAGGTGGGGCTGATGCTTTTTACCGATAAAATTGAACTTTATATTCCACCAAAAAAGGGGAGGTTTCATGTGTTGAGAATTATCAGGGAGTTAATAGAATTTAAACCGGAAAGCAATAAAACAGATATTGCCGGAGCCCTGAAATATCTTTCGAATATGATGAAGAAAAAGGCCATTGTTTTTCTAATGTCAGATTTTATTGCGAAGGATTATCAGCAAACCCTTAAAATTGCCGCTAATAAGCACGACCTTACCGGGATTAGGGTCTATGATCAACGTGAAGAAGAAATTCCGAATTTGGGATTGGTACAAATGTTGGATGCTGAAACCGGAGAATATATCACGGTAAATACCGGCTCAAAATCTGTGAGAAATGCTTATACCGAATATTTTAGGGAGCAAATTAACTATTTTCAGGAAAGTTTCAGGTTAAGCGGTGCGGGTACCATCAACAACCGTGTAGATGAGAGTTATGTTACCAAATTGCTGGGCTATTTTAAACGCCGATAAAGAAAAATGAAGAAAGTTTGCCCTACATATTTAAATTTTTCAAAGCGCCTTTTAGGTGTCTTTGTGTTTTTATTCTACGGATTAGCCGTATTTGCACAAGATGCTCGTGTAACTGCAAAAATAGATACTTCTTCCATAAAAATTGGAGAGCAAATAACCTATAGCTTAGCGGTTGAAGCCGATTCTACCAGATTGATTGTTTTTCCTGAGGGGGAAACTTTTTCTCCCCTGGAAGTGGTAGAGAGCTTTAACCCGGATACGACCCGTGTTGAAGACCGCTTTAAATTACTAAAAGAATATAGTCTTACACAATTCGATTCAGGACAGTATGTTATCCCGCAGCAAAAAGTAATTATTAACGATCGTGAATTTATTACCGATTCATTACTAATTGAGGTTGCCGATGTTGAGGTGGATACCACCCGGCAAAAAATGTACCCGATAAAACCTTCTGTTGAGGTCCCCAAAGGTTTCAATATTCCTGCGTGGATTTGGTGGCTGTTGGTAATTTTAGCGCTTGCAGCTTTGGTTTTCTATCTTTTCAGGAGAAGAAAAATAAAAGAGGCTGAAAAAGAATTACCTCCTTATGAGCAGGTAATGCTTGAACTGAAAGAATTAGATCATTCCCCGCTTTTAGAGCGTAGGGAAGTTAAAGAATATTATTCACAGCTTACATTTTCAATAAGAAAATACCTTGACCGTGAAATTTATGACCGGGCCTTGGAGAGTACAACTTCAGAATTGGTTGCCTACCTGGAAATGAATAAATTGGCAGGTAAGCTGAAGCTGAATAGTAAAACGCTTAAGAATTTAAAACTTATTTTAGATCGTGCCGATCTGGCAAAATTTGCCAATTCCCGTCCGGATATGATAACGGCCAAAAACGATAGGGCTAAAATCGAGCATATTGTTAATGATGTAAAAACTTCAATACCGGCGCCTACTCAGGAAGAATTGATGAAGGATGAGGCTTATAAAGAGGAGCGCTTGCGTAAAAAGAAAAAACGCAGGGTTATTACTGCGGCAGTTGCAGCTTGTTTAATCGTTATTATAGGAATTTCAACCTTAATTGCCACAAAAGGTTTTACTTATGTAAAAGATAGCTTTCTTGGGCATCCTACCAAAGAGCTGTTGGAAAGTGAATGGATACGAAGTGAATATGGTAATCCGCCTGTGGCTGTAACCACTCCGCAAGTGCTTAAGCGCTCAGAAATAGATCTGCCTGAAGAAGCCGAGCAAATGATGTTGGGAAGTGAGACTTTTATCTACGGTAGCCTTATCAGTAATTTTTATGCTACGGTAACGACGGTTAAAATGAGTCAACAAACCAAATTTGACCTTGATAAATCGGTAGACGGTATATACACGATGCTCGAGCAACAAGGTGCGCGTAATATTATAATGAAGGATGAAGAATTTTCTACGGCAAGCGGAGTAGAGGGAATAAGGATTTTTGGAACATTGGAGATGGAAAATCCGGTTACCGGAAATGCCCAGGTTAACGAATATGAAATCCTGAATTTTGCTGAAAATAACGGTTTTCAGCAAATTATGGTAATTTATAACGAAGGCGATACCTATGCTGAAGAAATTTCAGGAAGAATTATTAATTCGGTTGAATTTAATAGAGAAGACTAATGTTTGAAAACCTCACATTTGAAAATCCCGGGTTTTTATGGCTGTTGCTATTATTGCTTCCTGCTACGGTCTGGTATTTTTGGAAACGACACCGGCAAACCGCAGAATTGAAAATGTCGAGTATTGGAGGTTTTCAGGCCAAAACTTCTCTTTTAGCTAAAATGAGGCCCGTATTGTTTGTTTTGCGTCTGTTGGTACTTGCTTTTATAATTATTGCGATGACCAGGCCACGAACTGTAGATGTATCTACCCAGTCAAGCAGTACAGAAGGAATAGATATTATGCTGGCAATTGATGTATCGGCGAGTATGTTGGCTCGTGATTTAGAGCCTAACCGGTTGGAAGCGACGAAACAGGTGGCTTCAGAATTTGTAAAGGGTCGTCCTGCAGACCGGATTGGGCTGGCATTGTATGCAGGGGAGAGTTATACTAAAACTCCCGTTACCAGCGATAAAGGAATTGTAATGCGCGCCCTGGAAGAACTTCAGTATGATAATGTGTTGGCGAATGGTACGGCTATTGGTTCCGGTTTGGCTACTGCGGTAAATCGCCTAAAAAATAGTAAAGCCGAAAGTAAGGTAATTATTTTAATGACTGATGGAGAAAATAATTCGGGCTTTATTGATCCTGCCGTAGCTAGTGAATTGGCCGTTGAATATGGCATAAAGGTTTATACCATTGGGGTGGGTACAAATGGTACGGCTTTAACACCGATGAGGGTTTTGGCAAACGGAAGATTCCAATATGGAAACCAGGAGGTTCGAATTGATGAAGAATTGTTGCAACAAATTGCAGCTGATACTGATGGGCGTTATTTTCGGGCCACCGATAATGAAAAACTTGAAGAGATTTATGAGGAAATAGACAGTCTCGAAAAAACCGAAATTGAAGAATTTCGGTATTATAATTATGATGAAAAATACCGTCCTTTTGCGTTATTGGCCGGTGTGCTGTTGTTGTTTGAATTAATTTTACGATATACCGTATTTAGAGGATTTATATAATGTTTCTATTTGAAGAGAAAATATATTTTTGGGGTTTGCTGGCTATTCCGCTGGTGTTATTGCTGTTTTTTGCCTTTCGATTATGGCAGCGTAAAGTCGGTAAAAAATTTGCCACTCCAGAGATGTTACGGCATTTAGCGCCAAATCGTTCTTCTTTTAAACCAGTAGTAAAACTTATTCTATTGCTTTTGGCCATGGCAGCTATAGTAGTGGCGCTGGTAGATTTAAAAGTCGGTTCAAAAATGGAAACGGTTAAGCGCGAAGGTGTGGATATTGTTTTTGCGGTTGATGTTTCAAAAAGTATGGAAGCTGAAGATATTGCTCCAAACCGATTGGATAAATCAAAACAGCTGGTTAGACAAATTGTCGATAATCTGGGAAGTGACCGGGTGGGTTTAATTGCCTATGCGGGCAGTGCATTTCCGCAGTTGCCCATTACAACAGATTATGCAGCGGCTAAAATGTTTTTGGAGGCGCTTAATACCGATATGGTTTCCTCGCAGGGAACGGCCATTCGTGAAGCCATCCAGCTGGCTACTACTTTTTACGATGAAGACTCACAAACCAGCCGGGTACTGTTTTTAATCAGCGATGGGGAAGATCATCAGGGCAATACCGAAGCGATTGCAGAAGAAGCAGCTAATGCGGGTATTACGGTTTTCACCATTGGCGTGGGGAGCGAAAAAGGCGGGCCCATTCCTATAAAGAAAAATGGTGTGATACAGAATTATAAAAAAGATTCGAATGGGGAAACGGTAATCACAAAACTCAACCCTGAAACCCTGCAGAATATTGCCAATGAAACCAACGGAAAATATATTGAAGGGCGTATAACTTCAGAAGTAGTAGAAGAAGTAATGGACTCCCTTCAAGATATTGAAAAAACCGAGTTTGAAGCTAAACAATTTGCTGACTATAAGTCACATTTTCAATGGTTTTTAGGTTTGGCCGCAATTTTGCTTTTCTTTGATGTCTTTTTACTGGAACGTAAAACCGAATGGATACGCCGCTTAAACTTATTTAACGAAAAAAAGAAAAAATAACAGTGAGCATGAAGAAGGTTGTTGAGCATATTATTTTTCTGTTCGTGATATTTAGCGGATTTCAGTTACAAGCGCAAAGCGATAAAGAACAGCGCAAGGCTCAGGAAGCAGCCCGGGATTATTTGGCGGAAGCAGAAGACGCCCTTGCTGAAAATAATTTTACTTCCGCAGAAGCTTCCTATAGAAAAGCTATTGCCAAAGATCCACAAAACGCAACAGCACGTTATAATTTGGGAAACCTGTATTACAATAAGGAAAAGCCCGGCGAAGCGCAGCTGCGTCTAAAACAAGCTGCAGAAATAGCTTCAACTAAAGCCGATAAACATAAAGCTTTTCATAATTTAGGGAACTCTTTTATGAAGCAGGAAAATTATAAGCAGGCGGTAGAGGCTTATAAAGATGCATTAAGAAATAATCCTACCGATGATGAAACCCGATATAATTTAGCTCTGGCCAAGCAAAAGCAGGAAGAACAAGAGCAGGAACAAGATGATCAGGATGATGGTGACGGTGAAAATAATGATGATCAGGATCAAGAACAGCAAGATCAGGATCAACAAGACCAGGACCAGGGTGGAGATGGAGAAAACAATCAGGATTCTGAAGATGAAGGTGATCAGGAACAAGAGCCTGAAGATGGAGAAAATGAAGAACAGGAGAATGAAAGCGAAGGAGAAAATGAAGAGCAGGAAGGCGGTAATGAAGACGGTGAGCAGGAACAACCCCAACCCCAACCCCAACCACAGCAGGGAAAACTTTCTCCCGAGCAAATCCAGAACATTCTTAATGCGATGAATAATGAAGAGAAGAAAGTACAGGATAAAATAAATGCAGAAAAAGCAAAAGGTGCCAAAACTCAGTCGGAGAAAGATTGGTAAAATTTTTGTAAGAGAATTTCACAAAAAGCGGCTATAGAAGAAGATGAAAGTAGTTGGAAAAATAATAATTGCATTGGTGTTACTCGCAAGCAGTGTCGCCCAGGCTCAGGTAAATTTTGAGGCCAAGGTGAGTAAAGACAAGCTGGGCGTGAATGAACGGCTGCGTATAGATTTTGAAATGAACCAGGACGGCGATAATTTTCGTCCACCATCGTTTGAAGGTTTTACTCTGGTAGGGGGTCCCAATCAATCGGTTAGTCAGAGTTTTGTAAATGGAAAACGTTCCTTTAAAAAAACCTATACATTTTTTCTCGAGCCAAAATCAACAGGAAATAAAACCATTCAGCAGGCTGAAGTAGTGGTAGACGGGACCACCTATAAAACCTCACCGGTAGATATTGAAGTGACCGCTGCGGTAGATAAGCCAAAAGATGCTGATGGTACTGAGATTGCCGCAGCCGATAATTTGCATTTAGTTGCCGAAGTCTCTAATTCCAATCCGTACTTAAACCAGGCCATTACCGTGGTTTATAAATTATATGTAAGTCCACGGATAAGTGTGAGCAACTGGCGTGAAATGGATAGTCCTGAATTCACCGATTTTTGGAGCCATAATATTGATATTAGGGAGCTTCGTGCGGAGGAGGGAGAATACAAAGGAGAGCCATATCGCTATGTGGTTTTAAAGAAAAGTGTTTTATACCCACAAAAAACCGGCGAATTAGACTTAGAGCCTCTTGCTTTGTCAGTTTCGGTTGATGTGCCCAGTGAGAGAAGGGATTTATTTGGCCGGCCAATTTATAAAACAATAAACCAAACCGTAGCAAGCCCTACCCGAAAAATCAATGTAAAAGAATTACCTTCAGAAGGAAAACCTGCCAGTTTTACCGGAGCGGTAGGTCGATTTAACCTTGAGGTTTCTACCGATAAAACCGAATTGGATGCTTCTGAATCTTTAGAAGCTAGCGTAGAAATTAAAGGAAAAGGAAATCTTGACTTATTCAATTTGCCAAAGTTAAATGTGCCTTCTTCACTGGAAGTTTACGATCCGGAGCGCAGTGAGAATTTTAGCACTAATTTGAACGGGCAGGAAGGGAGTATCTCAGAAAATTATACCATTGTAGCCAACCAAAAAGGCAAATTTGAAATTCAGCCTTTAGAATTTTCCTACTTTGATCCACAAAGTGAAGCTTATAAAACCTTGACTTCCGAAGGGATTCAAATTGATGTAAAAACTGGACCGGTGGCTTCTCGTTCTTCATCAACGGGAAGAAACACTAAGCAAGCAATAACCCGTACCTCGGATCAGTTTAGGTATATAAAATTAAAAACCAATTTAAAACCTCTGGACGCTCCGGTGTTTTTTAACAGTGTTGGTTTTTGGGGAGCTTTAAGTTTACCTTTAGTGGCTATTCCACTATTTATTCTTTTTGGAAGAAAACGTCGGGAGCGTGCCGATGATGTGGCTGGTAATCAAAGGAGACGGGCTAATAAACTGGCAAAAAAGTACCTTTCTGAAGCAAAGAAAAAATTGGGTGATCATAATCAGTTTTATGAAGCCCTGGAACGTGCCATGCATAATTACCTTAAAGCAAAACTGCAAATTCAAACCAGTGAAATGAGGAAAGACCGTATTGCCGGTTTGTTAAAAGAAAAAAATATTGATGAAGATACTATCAACTCTTTTATAAAATTATTGGAGAGCTGTGAGTTTGCCCGGTATACGCCGGCTTCCCAATCTACAATGGAACAGGATTACGATAAAGCGTTGCGTGTAATTTCGACTTTAGATAAACAATTATGAAAAACCTATAATCCATGATATCGATATCTCATCGGGACGGGATAAGTAGGGCAATCCGAAGCATCCTTTAGGTTTATAAATTTATATAGATGAAAATGAAGAAAATAGTTTGGTTACTGTTACTGTTGACTTGGATGTTGCCCGCTCAAAACACTGATTTGTTTGAAGAGGCTAACACCCAATATAGTGAGGGTAATTATGAGGAGTCTGTTAATTTATACGAGCAAATTATCGAGAACGGGGAAGCTTCTGTGGCGGTTTATTATAATTTGGCTAATGCCCATTATAAATTAAATAATGTAGCGCCCAGTATTTATTATTTTGAAAAAGCTTTACAGCTGGCACCAGGTGATGAAGATGTTCAAAATAATATTGAGTTTGCTCGAAATATGACTATTGACGATATTCCCGAGCAGGAAACCACGGGTTTGACAAAAAGACTTAATGAACTTATTTCGATTTTTTCCTACAATACCTGGGGGAAAATAAGTATTGCTTTTTCAATTTTATTTGCCATAACTTTTCTAGCCTATTATTTCAATGTCGGGTCGCGAAAGAAAAGATTCTTTTTTGGTGTTTCGGTACTTCTATTATTATTAGGTGTTAGTTCGGTTTATTTTGCATTTAAACAGCAACAAATTCAGAAAAATAACCGCTTTGCCATAGTTTATGTGGAAGAAGCTGAAGTCCGGGATGAACCTACAGCGCGTGAAGAAGCGGCCTTTAATCTTCATGAGGGTACTAAAACCAAACTGCTTGAAAACTATCAGGGATGGGTGAAGATTGAACTCGCCGATGGCACTCAGGGATGGATTTCTGGTGAAGATATTAGAAAACTATAGTATTTTTGATAATTATTTAACAATAAAGTATTAAAAATGTATTTTGAACATTCTTAAAAAATTCTATTTTTGCAACTTATGATTCGATTGGCTTACATACTAAGTTTTCTTTTTGTGGTATTTCTTGCCACACCTAGTGTGGTGGCCTATATTGATAATAGTATAGATGTTTCAGTGGCATATAATGTGAATGAAGAAGAAAGTTCCTCCCAGGGAAAAATAAGCTTTGAATATCATTATACCGAAAATCAGTCTAACTATCATAGTATCTGTTATTTACAGGATCAAAAAGAACCTGGGCATTTCTATACCGAGGCTTATCCTGTAGTTGATTTAGACGTGCTTTCTCCTCCCCCTCAGCACGTATAGCTTTCTTCTTTTTTTAGGTTTTTACAGTATTCCCTTAATCCTGATTGAGGGTAAAAAATCTAAGTTTATTTCCGAAAATTTATAAATTAAAAAGTTCAGGCGAAATCGGTATTCGGTTTTGTCAATAAAAAATAATTCTATGTTTAAGTATTTTAATAAAGACTTTCCAGCCAGTATTGTGGTTTTTTTCGTGGCAATTCCCTTGTGTTTGGGTATTGCACTTGCCAGTGGCGCTCCACTTTTTTCCGGACTAATTGCCGGGATGATTGGTGGTATTGTGGTTGGATCAATTTCAAATTCCCAATTAGGGGTAAGTGGACCTGCAGCAGGTTTGGCCGTAATTGTACTTGGGGCTATTCAATCTTTAGGTAGTTTTGAGATTTTTCTTGTAGCTGTTGTATTAGCGGGAATCATTCAAATTATAATGGGGGCTTTAAGAGCTGGTATTATCGGCTACTATTTCCCTTCTTCGGTAATTAAAGGAATGTTGGCCGGTATTGGTATTACCATTGCTTTATCTCAAATTCCCAATGCTTTTGGTATTGCTGAAGACGAAGAAATTTTTGCCTATAATGAAGGTATAAGTGAGGTGTTTAGCAATTTTGCAAGCGCTATTTCTCCGGGGGCAATAATTATTACATTAATAGCCTTAGCCATTTTATTGCTTTGGGAAAAAGTATTGGTTCATAAACATAATATATTTAAAATCGTGCCCGGGCCACTGGTTGCAGTAGCAGTGGGGGTTATTTATTATGTTGTGATGGGAGATAGTAGCCTTGGAATAAGAGAGTACCAATTAGTTACTGTACCAGTACCTGAAGATGCTGCTTCTTTCTTTGGTCAGTTTTCTTTACCTACTTTTAACGCGATAACTAATTCAGAAGTTTGGATAGTTGCCATTACCATTGCTATTGTAGCAAGCTTGGAAACTTTATTAAGCGTAGAAGCAATTGATAAACTTGATCCTTGGAAACGTACTACCAATACCAATCGGGAATTATACGCGCAAGGTGCAGGTAACGTAATTTCAGGTTTAATTGGAGGGCTTCCTATAACCCAGGTAATTGTAAGGAGTTCTACAAATCAACAATCAGGAGGTAGAACAAAGCTTTCTGCTATTCTACACGGGCTTTTAATTCTTATTTCTATTATTGCGATTCCAACAATTTTAAATATGATACCGCTTGCAGTATTGGCGGCCGTACTTTTACTAGTGGGGTATAAATTAGCAAAACCCGCGCTTTTTAAACAAATGTTTAAATTGGGTAAGGGACAGTTTCTGCCTTTTGTGGTAACGATCTTAGGAGTTGTGTTCTTAGACCTGTTAATGGGTATAGGCCTTGGTCTTGCCGTTGGAATTTCTGTTATTTTGATTAACAGCTACAAAAACTCTCACTTCTTACATAAAGAAGGCTATGACGTTGATGATGGAAGATATAAAATCACCCTTGCAGAAGAACTTACTTTCTTAAATAAAGGAGCGATTCTTAGAGAATTAACGGCTATTCCCGAAAATTCTTACGTAGAGTTGGATGTAACTAAAACAAGGGTATTAGATTATGATGTGCTCGAAATCCTTGATGAATTTGCCATTAAGGCCAAGCGAAAAAATATTACCATTAAATTGATATCAGATAAAGGAACGGTTGAAAACCCCGAGAGTTATCGAAAGTTTTTCGGGCTTGATGTTCCGGTTTAAATTTTAAGTAAAGGAGATTGTAGAAACCCGGGCTTATTCCCGGGTTTCTTTTTTATCAAGTGGTTTTTCTTCTTCAAGAATATCCCTTTCGCGAGCTTCTCTTAGTATAGATGGTAAAATAGCAGGGGCAATACCTTCAACGGGGTCGTAAAGTAAAGAGGCTTCTAAAGTTTCATCTTCAATAATTTCAATTTCCTCATTAGTGGCTTTAAAAAACATAATTACCACACTGCTTAAAAATGCCATTTTTATAAAGCCAAAAGCGCCACCTAATAGCTTATTGAGAATCCCCAAAGCGGCGAAGCCGGCAATTTTGGTAAGTATTTTTCCGGCCAGAGAAATTAAAAAAACAATGAGTATAAAAGTGACTGCAAAAGCAATCAGATTTACATACCGGCTATCCCAATTTAAGTTTTCAGAAAAAAAATCACTTAGCAAATAAGAAAAATGAATAGCTCCGAAAATTCCGGCTACAATGCCTACTAATGAAGCAATTTCAGCTAGTAGTCCCCTCAAAAAACCCCGTACCAGGCCATAAAGCAGAATAAGGGCTAAAATAATATCTATGCTATTCATAGTTCAAATATAATAATTTCAGAAAGTAAACCACCCTTGAATGATTCTTAGCGTATTTATAAGGAAATATTTCGATTTTTAGAAAATACCCCAGGCATTCAAATCTCGATTATCGAGTAAGATAGTATCTTTGTATTATGTTAAGAGATGAACAATTAAAAACACGTTGGGAAAAGCTTCAGAAAAAATTATCAGACCAGTTTGCCGATGGGGATATACTGGAGTTAGATGCCATTATTTACCTTATTGGAGTGCAGGAACTCGGGCAATTGCACCGTCGTTTTAAAAAAGACCAAAAAATAGAATTGATGCATATTGCCATTTGTAGGTTGTTAGAACCTTATGGTTATTATGAATTTGGTTATTACGATGATGATGGCTGGCCGCATTTTAAAATTCTGGAAGAATTGCCTAATCTTAAGCCTGGTGAACAAAGTGTGCTGATGAAAGAAGCTATTGTACATTATTTTCTCGAGAAGTCTTATATAAATTAAGTTTTTCATAATCATCGTGTTTGGACTTGCCACGAGCTTATTGATTTTTACTAAATTTGCCTTTCTGAAAAAGGAAACTACCCATGATTGATAAAATTAAGGATCATATAGCTGAAGTTGAGCGTTTTAGTGCTGAAACTGCTGAAGAAATTGAAAAATTCAGGATAAAATATCTTTCAAAAAAAGGTGTTTTAAATGATTTTTTTGCTGAATTTAAAAATGTTCCCAATGAACAAAAAAGGGAATTCGGACAGGCGGTAAACACCCTTAAGAAATCTGCTGAAACCAAGGTGAATTCCCTTAAGGAAACCTTGGAAAGCAAACAGGAAGAAAAAGGAATTTACGGTGATTTAACCCGGCCGCAGGAGCCTGTGGAAATCGGTTCGCGACATCCTATTTCAATTGTGAAAAACCAAATTATAGAGATTTTTTCAAATATCGGGTTTAATGTTTCTGAAGGACCTGAAATTGAAGACGACTGGCATAATTTTACCGCTTTAAACCTGCCGGAATATCATCCGGCGCGAGATATGCAAGATACTTTTTTCATCCAGACCAACCCTGATATTTTGTTGCGTACGCATACTTCATCGGTGCAGGTGCGGTATATGGAGAACAACAAACCACCCATTAGAACTATTTCTCCGGGAAGGGTTTTTAGAAATGAAGCAATTTCAGCACGTTCTCATTGTATATTTCACCAGGTAGAAGGTTTGTATATTGATAAAGACGTAAGTTTTGCCGATTTAAAACAAACCCTGTTGTATTTTACAAAACAGCTTTTCGGAAAGTCAAAAATCAGGTTGCGACCTTCGTATTTCCCATTTACCGAGCCCAGCGCCGAGGTTGATATTTACTGGGGGCTTGAGACCGAAACCGATTACCGTATTACCAAAGGTACCGGCTGGCTGGAAATTATGGGCTGTGGAATGGTAGACCCGAATGTTTTGAAAAACTGCGGAATTGATCCTACCGAATATTCCGGTTTTGCTTTTGGAATGGGGATTGAACGTATTGCTATGTTATTGTACCAAATAGGTGACATTAGAATGTTTTATGAAAATGATTTGCGTTTTTTAGAGCAGTTTAAATCATCAGTATAATTATTCCCTCAAGATGGTTAACTTGTAAGAAAAAGTAATGAAAAAAATTGGTTTAATCATTTTGGGTATTTTAGCCTTTGCGGTAATTATTATTTTAGTTGCGGTAGAAATCATTGAGCTGGCATTCGGTGCTATTTTACTGGGTGTGGCCGCACTTATTCTCTGGGGCTTGTTTAAATGGGCCAAAAATAAGATTGAAGATTAGTGAAAAAAGATATTGATATACCAGTAGCTGAAGGCGTTTACCTGGCAGCGGTAAGGCAGTTTAATGAAGTTCTGGAAGCTGATGAATGGAACGCCTTTCTTATTAATACCCGTAGCGATGCGTTGGAAATGATACTAATTGTAAGCCGGGGCTATGCCGGGGAAACCAAAACTTCAATTATGCGGCATAAGCTTGACAGCTTACCGGCTAAATCTTTTGCTAAAGTGGAATTCCTCCAGGACGAAGTATTGCAGTTAAATAATGAGTTTGCCCTTACTTTTTTTGCTGAAGGAAAAATGTTTGAAAAGAAATTTCTTTTCAGAAAAAACACGGTAAACGAAAATGCGCTACGTGAACTCCCGTTAATTCCGAATAAAGGAATTTTGGCGAAATAGCCTGATTGATATTCGTTGCGAATTTCATTAAACGGGGCTAATTTTCCGATGTGCTGTATCGAAATAGGCCAGGATCAATTCAGCTTCTCTGCTAATTTTTTAATCATTTTTTTCGGGTTTTTGCCTTCATAAAGCACAGCATAAACCGTATTGATAATTGGTGTTTTAGCCCCTTTTTCTTTATTGATTTTATAAGCGCTTTCAGTTGCGTAATAGCCTTCGGCAATCATATTCATCTCCATTTGTGCACTTTTAACGGTATAGCCTTTCCCAATCATATTTCCGAACATGCGATTGCGGCTAAATACTGAATATCCTGTTACCAGTAAATCGCCCAAATATGCTGAATCATTAATGTTGCGTTTCATTTTATGTACTTTCTTAATAAAACGTTTCATTTCTTTAATAGCATTGCTCATCAAAACGCTTTGAAAATTATCACCATAACCAAGTCCGTGGGCAATTCCGGCGGCAATAGCATAAATATTCTTTAGCATTGCGGCATATTCGGTTCCGGTTACATCATCGCTAATCTTACATTTAATGTATTCGCTGCTAAGGTAATTGACCATAATTTTAGCCTTTTCCTCATCACTACATGCAATGGTGAGATAAGAAAGACGTTCCAAGGCTACTTCTTCGGCATGGCATGGCCCGGTAATTACCCCTATATTTTCAGAAGAAATCTGGTGATATTTTTCAAAATGTTCGCCTACAATCAGGCTGGTTTCGGGAACAATTCCTTTTATAGCTGAAAAAATCACTTTATCTTCAAGAGGTTCGGTTAATTCGTCAAGTTCACGTTTTAAAAACACCGAGGGGATGGCAAAAATTAAATAATCGGCTGAAGCCACGGTAGTGTTAATGTCATTGCTGAGTTCTAGCTGATTAGTATCAAATTCAACTGAACTTAGGTAATTTGGGTTGTGTTCTTGCTTTTTAAGATGCTCAATAGCATATACGCTTCGCATGTACCAATGAATAGTACTTAAGTTTTCACTTAGCATCTTTACAATAGCAGTGGCCCAGCTACCTCCGCCAATAACAGCAAACTTAGGAGATTGATCCATAAAATAATTTTGTGCTGTTCAAAAATAAACAAATTATGAAGATATCTAAAGAAGACTGTCTATACTTGTTGGTTTGTCAAAAAATTACTAAAAAATATATGTTAAAAATTGGTTTCGAATAATTTATGAAAAAATTTAGCGTTATAAATAGAGAAAAATCCTTAATTGGATACATTTCTTAGTTTTTTTGGTTGGTTATTTAGTTTGAAAAACGCCGTAGGTTACTATAACTTTCGGCGTTTTTTTATGTAAATTAAAATTCTAACAAAATTTTAGTAAATCAGGATTAATTAATATCACTTTCCTTTTGTAAATTTCTAATTATAAATAAGATACATGTAATATGAGTGTATATTCGTTTATTAAAGAAGTGGGCGACAAGATTTTTGGAGTTGAAAAAGAAGAAGCTGAAAAGCCCACGGAAGACACTGGAAATTCAAGAGAGAAAGCTCAAAAGGAAAATGAAAAGGCCGTTGCAGTATTGAAAAATAAAATCCAGGAATGGAAATTGGAAATCCGTGATTTTGATTTAAAAATTGAAGAAGATATAGTTTTTGTTTCGGGGGCAGTAGATAAACAGGAAACCAGGGAGAAAATTATACTGGCCACCGGAAATTGCGAGGGAATCGCTAAAGTTGAGGAAAGTATAAAAGTGAATAAACCGGTTCGGGAGTCATTTTTTCATACTATTGATCGACAGGAAAACCTAAAAAGCATTGCAGAAGCGCATTATAATGATGAGAGTAAAGCGGGGTTTTTACTAAAAGCAAACGCTCCTATGCTAAACAATATTAAAAAACCGGAAACCGGATTTGTAATAAGAATACCGAAATTTGAAAAACACTAAAGACTGTTTAAAATTTTGAGGCTGTTATATTGAGGGCAGTCGACGTCCTAAAGCTTGTAGCTCCACCATGAAAAAAGTAGGTTCAATCAGCTAATCAGAATGGTCAAAATTGGATTTTAAACAGTCTTTTCTCGATAATCGAGTTTTGAATTTTGAAACGTTTTGGGGCTTGTGTCGAAAATTTTATTCGCTTTAAGAATAGCTCGTGAATTTGTCCCGAGACAGTTTTTATTTATAGAAATTCATCAGTTTAATGTAATGCCATACAGCATCAGGTAGCATGGGATTAATATTTTTTCCCTCTTTTACTGCTTTCCTGATAAAGGTTGAAGAGATTTCTATAACCGGGGCAGCTATACGGTTGATTTTGGGATGCTCTTTAAACTGATTTTCTACTTTTCCCCCGGAAATCCTTGGATATACGTAAATTTGATGGTTTTGGAGTATAACCTCATAATTTTTCCATTTATGAAAGGTCTTCAGGTTGTCTTCACCCATAATAGGGCAAAATTCATTGGTGGGGAATTTCTCCTGAAGATGAGCCAGAGTAGTTGCTGTATAATTAGGCTGCGGAAGTTTAAATTCGATATCACTGGGTTTTAAATTTTCATAATTTTCACATGCCTTATAAACCATTTCCAGCCTGTGATGATTCTCCAGTAAACTGCTTTTCTTTTTATGCGGATTATGAGGCGTAACCACCAGCCATATTTCATCCAAATCAGAAAATTCGGCCATATGATTGGCAATGATTAAATGCCCGATATGTACCGGGTTAAAGGTGCCAAAAAATAAACCTGTTTTTCTGTTCATTTGTAAGATTTGGAGTTGCAATAGATAGATTGTCGCCCTCCTGCGTTGCTCGCAATTGACGTATTTGAATTTAGAATCATCTGGACCGTATTTAGTGTAACATTTAAAAATTTAGTAGATTCTCTATCAACTGCTTCCCGTTTTCAACTATAAAATATTCACTATTTCAATATTCATTCTCTTACCGCTCCTACATAATTAGCCACTAAACTGTAGGCCTCTTTTAATGCCGTTCCCAAATGGTGATTTTCGATAATAAAGTCAAATTGCGGGGCGGTGGCCAATTCAATAGAGGCTTTTGCCACCCGCATATTTATTTTATCGTCGCTTTCGGTTTTACGTTTTTTTAGCCTGATTTTCAATTCCTCAATGCTGGGCGGTTTTACAAAAACGGCTAATGTCTGTTCCGGATAGATATTTTTAATATCCAGGCCGCCAACTACATCAATATCAAAAATAACATGTTTCCCTTCAGACCAGATCCGTTCTACTTCACTCTTTAAAGTTCCATAGAAATTATCCCGGTAAACTTCTTCCCATTCCAGGAATTCATCGTTTTTTATTTTCTTTTTAAAATCTTCAGTAGAAAGGAAATAATAATGCTGGCCGTCAATTTCGTTTTCCCTTGGTTTCCGGGAAGTAGCTGAAATAGAAAATTCCAGATTGAGTTCTTTGTGCTTTAGCAAATGTTGGACTATCGTGGTCTTTCCCGAGCCTGAAGGCGCTGAGAACACAATGAGCTTACCATTGTTCATTTAGAGTACGTTTAAAAGTTGTTCTTTTATTTTTTCCAGTTCGTCTTTCATTTGCACCACTACCTGCTGCATAGGTGCGTAATTAGATTTACTACCTATGGTATTGATTTCCCGGCCCATTTCCTGTGAAATAAATCCGAGTTTGCGCCCGTTGGAATCTTCCGAAGATAAGCTGTCTTTAAAATAATTCAGATGATTTTCCAATCTGACTTTCTCTTCGGTAATATCAAATTTTTCAATGTAATATACCAACTCCTGTTCAAAGCGGTTTTCGTCTACATGCTCTTTAATATCAGCAATCCCGCGGCGCAGTCGTTCCCTTACAGCCTCTACGCGTTCCGGATCAATTTTAATAACTTCAGTCAGAAGGGTTTCAATATTTCCAACTCTTAATTTCAGGTCATTTTCCAGAGCCTGGCCTTCATCGGTCCGGAATTGATTAATTTCTTCCAGCGCGTTTTTTACAGCATCTTCAATGGCCTGAAATTCCGATTCATCAATTTCTTCACGAGTGGTACTTACTGCATCGGGCATGCGCACAGCCATTTTCAAAAGCTCGGTTTCATCGGCGGAAACAATGTCTTTTAACTGTTCCATATATTTTTTTACCACCGGTTTATTTACCGCAGCGGTACTTTCTTCTCCTGTAATTTCAACAAAAAGTGTAAAATCAACTTTTCCGCGGGTAAGTTTACGGGAAATTAAATTTCTTAGCTGAAGTTCTTTTTCCCGGTATTGTGAAGGGATTCTGGCGTTTACATCAAGGTTTTTGCTGTTTAGCGATTTGATTTCAACGGTAATTTTTTTTGAAGGGAGCTGCGTAAGGCTTTTCCCAAAACCTGTCATTGACTGGATCATGCGTCTGATTTAAGCTTGTGCAAAGATAATCAATTCTATAGCAGTGCAAAGTTTAGCTGCGGGCTATTTTTATAGGCTCGTATTTAGGTTTTCAATAATAAAATTAAAAACCCGCTCTTCGTGATAGTAAGGTTTGTTTTTTTGAATAAATCCAACGTGGCCACCGTATTTTGGGATTTCCAGGAATAGTTTTTTTGAATTTTCAGCTTCGTTTTCCGGAAATGAATTCGGGGAAAGAAAACTGTCATTCTTTGCATTTAAAAGCAGGGTGGGGACCTCAATATTCGGCAAAAACTGAAGGCAGCTGCATTTCTCATAATATTCTGAAGCGCTTTTGTAACCGTGGGCTTTACTGGTGTAAAGTTCATCTATGGCCAACAGAGAATTGCAGGATTTAATGTCTTTTTTATGAAGTTCCTGCGGAAAAACCTCCTGCCGAAGGTATAATGCCTTTTTTAATTTTTTGATAAAGCGTTTGGAGTACAGAAAATTCCGGGTTTTATTGATTTCCTTTAAAGAAGTCCCTAAATCGCAAGGGGTGGAAACTGCCGCCGCAGCTTTAATTTCAACAGGGAGCTTTTTATTTTCACCAAGATATTTTAGCAATAAATTTCCGCCCAGGCTAAAACCAACCAAAGCGATGCTTTTGTAAGATTTTTCGATTAAAACTTTATCGAGAACAGCCTTCAAATCCTCGGTTGCGCCGGCATTATAACTGCGGTAAAGCCGGTTGATTTCCCCGCTGCAGCTTCTAAAATTCATCGCGAGGCAATCCCAGTTATTTTCTGTAAAAATTTTTGCCATTCCCCGCATATAAGGGCGTTGGGCATTTCCTGCCAGTCCATGCATTAAAATGACCAATTTTTCCGTTTTCACAGAAGCAAAGTTGTGGTCTATATCCAAGAAATCCCCATCGGGTAAATCAAGACGTTCCCGTTTTTCTGAGGGAAAGCTTACTTTTCTTAGGCTAGCGGCATAAATAGTAGCCAAATCAGGGTTTCTGAAAATTGTGGGTGGCTTGTAATGACTAGCTAATAACGGCATATTTGCAAATTTCAACAATAAATTTGAATCTTGATAATTATGCGCGCATAATATTTATGTTTACTTTTAGGCTAAAATTATTGAAATGTACACCAAAGAATTTGAAGTTCGCTGGAGCGATATTGATGCCAACCGACATTTAGCCAATACGGCCTATATTAATTTTATGAGCCACACCCGAATGGCTTTTTTAATGGAAAACGGTTTTGGCCAAAAACAACTGGCCGAAAGGAATATTGGGCCGGTGGTTTTTTATGAACATGTTTATTATTTTAAAGAAGTTTTTGCCGGAAAACCAATAAAGGTTACCCTTCAGTTACAGGGGCTTTCTGAAGATGGGATGTATTTTGAATTTCTGCACAATTTTTATGATCATAAAGGAAAAAATTTCGCTCGTTGCGAAATGATGGGCGCATGGATAGACCTGGAAAAACGAAAACTTACCAGTTTGCCGAAAGAATTGTACGAAAACCTGGATAAATTAGGCCATACTGAAGATTTTAAGGTTTTAACCAGGGAAGATACCCGAAGGTTTGGACATAAACCGGAGAATATTGCCCCGGATAAGTTATAGCCTTCGAGATATTTCTAAGATCTGATTTCTGTCTTTTTTACCGAAACCATATACACTCCTACAAATACCAAAATAGCAGCGACTACTTTGATGGGGCTGAGTTTATCGGCACCGGAAATAATGGCATAAGAAATTGCAATTAAAGGCTGCAAGTAAATAAAAGCGCTTATGGTAGAGGCTGAAAGGTGTTTTAAAGCGTAAGTGTTTAATAAATAGGTGGAAAAAGTGGTACCCAAAACCACAAAAGCCATACGCCAAATGGCTTCAAAAGGTAAATTTAACCAGTTTACTTCGGTAAATTCAACAATGGTAATCGGGAAATTGATGATTACCCCCATCAAAAACAACCATTTCATCAGGGTAAAAGGATGATATTTTTTAGTGAGCGGTTTTACCAAAATCAGATAAAGTCCGAATGAAAAGGCATTGACTATAAAAAAAAGATTGCCCAGCGGAATGTTAGAGGCATTTGTTCCGGTTGGCGCCCCAAATAAAATAAGTGCCAAAGCCCCCGCCAGACCAACAATTATCCCCAGGCTTTTGAGCAAGGTGATTTTTTCTCTAATTAGGATTGAAGCCAGAATAAGCACCATTACGGGGGTGAGGGTAATAATTACCGAGCTGTTAATAGGGGTAGATAAATTTAATCCCTTAAAGAAAAATAGCATGTTCAATGCCATGCCGGTGATGGCACAAATTAAAAATCGGGGCCAGTCTGAAGTTGCTATTTTTTCTTTCGGGGAGAAAATCCCGATTACCCAAAACAATATGGCAGCGCCAAATACCCGTAGAAAAATAAACCCGTAAGGTTCAATGTAGGTTGGCATAACGCCTTTAGCAACCGTATGATTAATGCCATAAATAGTGCCGGCGCCCGTAGCAGCCAGGAGGGCGGGTATGCGTTTATTCATGAATAGATATTTTGGCTGCAGCTACTGTTTTTTTCGCATTGCCGATAAAAATTTCATCATCATTGATAATTACCGGCCGTTTTAAAAAAGTATAATGTTCCAAAATCAGATTTTTATAATCCGTTTCGCTTAAATCTTCATTTTGTAAACCTCTTTTTCTATAAAGTTGTGCACGCTTACTGAAAAGTGATTCATAGCTTCCGGCAAGTTCGTGCATTTTGGCTATATCTTCTTCTGAAATTACTTCGGTTTTTATTTCCTGGAGTTCGAAATTTTCAGGCGGGTTAATCTCTTTTATAATCCGTTTACAGGTATCACAGGTAGACAGATGGAATATCTTCTTCATTGTAAAGGTTTTATTGAAATTTTTCTTTTAAATATGCAGCAACTTCTTTCCGTGTAAATTCCAGTCGAATTGCTCCTTCTGCGTAGGCAGCAACTTCATAAGGATTATAGATTACAATTACTTTTTCTTCGGTAAAACCAATATTATTGGGCAGGTGGAATTTATCATCCTCAAAGAAGAGTCCCGTACTGTTGATAGCTTTTTCTTCTGAAATTTCTTTTTTCTCGCGGAAAGCTTTTTCCACCAAATCGATGAAATCTTCCCTGAAAATATTTGAGTGTTCATATTTATCACCGGTTTCCGGGTTAAAATTTAGAAAACCTGTTGCGGCATAACCGTGTGCGCCCCCGGTAAAAAGTTCAGAATTAATACGTACGGATATCAACTTATCACCGGAATAACTTACAGCTGCGTTTACAGAAGCTTCCCAGGGAATTTCAGTGTCAGGGAATTTGGCTCTGGTATTTTTGTAATCGGTAATAAAATCATCGGCCAGTTCTTCCGGAGATTCGGCAGAAATTTCCTCGCTATAGTCTACAATTCTTATAATGCGATCGTTTATAGCTTGGTTGATCTTTTTAGCTTGGTCAGTTTTATTGGTAGCTACAGGATAAGTGAGGCTAATGAAGGTGCAATTTCCATTTTCGGGACGGCAATCTTCATAGTAACGTCCCACCGAATAGTCAATGAATTCCAGGGATTCTTTTTCGGTTTCACAGCTAGCAAAAACAAGGCTTAGCAATAAAAAAGCAGCAAATTTTTTCAAGATTATGGGAGGTGTTAAATTCAAGAATAAAGATAATATCAATTTTGTTATTGCCCAACAGGAGCGCTACATTTGTTAGGATTGCACTAAAACTTTTATTCTGAAATACTTGATCTATGAAATTTAATACAAAAACCATACACGGCGGACAGGAAAATGCAGATCCGGCTTTCGGTTCGGTGATGGCACCCATCTATCAAACCAGCACTTATAAACAAAGTACGCCTGGCGGGCATAAGGGATTTGAATATTCACGTAGCGGAAACCCAACCCGAACCAACCTGGAAAAAGCCCTGGCGAGTATTGAGAACGGAAGTTACGGAATGGCCTTCGGCTCCGGGCTTGCCGCTATTGATGCGGTTTTAAAGCTTTTTAAACCCGGAGATGAAGTTATTTCCACTAACGATTTGTACGGAGGTTCGTACCGTTTGTTTACTTCGATTTTTGAAAACTTCGGAATAAAGTTTCATTTAATTTCAATGGATGAGCCTTCAAATATTGAAAAATATATCAACGAAAATACCAGGCTAGTTTGGGTAGAAAGCCCTACAAACCCAATGATGAATATTATCGATATTAAAGCGGTGTCTGATATTGCAAAAAAGCATAAGCTTCTATTAGGAGTAGATAATACTTTTGCCACGCCATATCTACAACAACCTTTGGATTTAGGGGCCGATATCGTGATGCACAGCGCCACAAAATATTTAGGAGGCCATAGCGATGTGGTCATGGGTGCACTGGTGGTAAAAGACGAAAAACTGGCTGAAAAACTCTATTTTATTCAAAATGCCAGTGGCGGAATTTGTGGTCCGCAGGATAGTTACTTGATACTGCGCGGACTAAAAACGCTTCATCTCAGAATGCAGCGCCACTGTGAAAATGGTGAAGCGGTGGCAAAATTCCTTAAAAAGCATCCAAAAGTTGGAAAGGTATATTGGCCTGGTTTTGAGGAGCATCCTAATCACGATATTGCTAAACAACAAATGAGTGGTTTTGGCGGGATGATTTCCTTTTCAACTAAAGAAAACACCCTGCAAAGTGCCAAAAATATCGTAGAAAAACTTAAAGTTTTTACCCTGGCAGAATCTCTTGGTGGAGTCGAATCGCTGGCCGGGCATCCTGCCAGTATGACTCATGCTTCTATTCCCGCCGAAGAACGCCAAAAAACCGGCGTCGTAGATTCTTTAATTCGTTTAAGTGTAGGTGTTGAAGATGAAGAGGATTTAATTGAAGATTTACAACAGGCGCTGGGCTAAAGTGTTTAATTTAACTATCATAATAAGAACAAAGCTGTCTGAGAAGTAATTAAAAAAACATCTTTATTGATTTCTCAATCAGGATGAGAACCTGAATTGAGTTCAGGTCGAGGTAAATTGACTTTTTAGACAGCCTTTTCTTTAAAGTATTACGCTTTTTAGGGGGCTTTATAAAAGCTTCTCCAATGCCCAAATAAGGCGTTTAACTTCATCTATACTGTTATAGTGTACAAGACTTATTCGCACCACACCGTTTTTTTCTTTCAATTTAAAATCCTGAATAATTTTCTTGGCATAAAAATCCCCAAATCGAATTCCGATACTGTATTGATCAATCTTCTCCACTATTTCATCGCTTTTCAATTCGGCATGTATAAAGGAAATAGTAGGTACTCTTTTCTCTTTTGAAAAATCGGTACTGCCAATTATTTTCACCTTTTCCTTAGTGTTGAGGTAATTTAATAGTTTTTGACTGAGTTTTTCTTCGTGTTTGGCAATGGTTTCAAAGGTTTTCTGAATCCGGCTTGAAAAATCGAGTTTTTGCCCGGGGTGATGGTGTTTACAGAATTCTTCATAATATTCCAAAATTCCAAGCAGGCTATAGGTGAGTTCAAAATTAAAATTTCCCGGTTGAAATTTATAAGGCACATCTTCTTTTCCGAAAAATTCATGGTTTATCCCATCCATTTCATAAAGTAAATCGTATTTACCATACATCACCGCCAAATGTGGACCGAAAGTTTTATACCAGCTAAATACATAAAAATCAGCATTTAAATCAAGCACATCAATTTGACGGTGCGGGGCGTAGGCTACACCATCTACACAAATTTTGGCATCGGCATTATGAACGATTTCAGCAATTTCTTTAATCGGGTTTATCGTTCCTAAAATATTGGAAACATGGCTAACTGCAACTAGTTTTGTATGCTTACTGATGAGTTTTTTCAAATCGGAAAGTTCCAGTTCGAAAGTTTCGGTATTGGCCTTCCAGATTTTAACTTTGATTCCTTTTTCTTCCAAATCGGTCCAGGGAGAAACATTCGCTTCATGATCGGTATTGGTTACGATTACTTCATCGCCCTTTTTCCAATCCCGACTAATACACATACTCAAAATACGCAACAGCATAGTGGAAGATGGCCCAATAACTATTTCTTCCGGCTGGTTTGCATTGATGAATTTTCCGACTTTTTTGGTGGCATAGGTCAATTTCTCACCTGCTTCCCTTGAAATTTTATACGACGCGCCTAATTGAACATTATGATGTAAAAGATAACCTTTAATTCTTTCTGCTACTTTGGCCAGGGTTTGAGAGCCGCCGGCATTGTCCATATAAACAAATTCACGATCGAGGGCGGGGAATTGTTTTCTCACAAATTCTATATCCATTAGTCTAACAAGCTTTTATTGAACAATTCCAAAATTCTACGGTATTCGTCGGTCCAGCTGCTGGGTTCAACAAAGCCGTGGTCTTCTACAGGATAAACTGCCATTTCCCAATTTTCTTTGCCGAGTTCGATAAGGCGTTGCGAAAGTCGCACTACATCCTGAAAATGAACATTTACATCAACCATACCGTGGGCGATAAGCAAATCACCTTCCAGGCCTTCTGCAAAATAAATAGGAGAGGAACGGCGATAAGCGATAGGATCGTTAGCGGGTTCATTCAAAATATTTGAGGTATACCCGTGGTTATAATGCGCCCAATCGGTCACTGAACGTAAAGCCGCTCCGGCCTTAAAAGTTTCAGGTTCGTTAAACATGGCCATAAGGGTGATAAAACCACCATAACTTCCGCCATAGATTCCTATTTTTTCAGGATTTATTTCGTGGTTTTCAATTAAGTATTCTACTCCATTAACCTGGTCGCTAAGGTCTTTTCCGCCCATATGCCGGTAAATTCCGGTACGCCAGTCGCGGCCATAACCTGCACTTCCGCGGTAATCAATATCGATAACCGTATAACCTAAATCGGCAAGCAAATTATGAAACATATATTCTCTAAAATAACTACTCCACCATTTATGCGCGTTTTGCAAATAACCGGCGCCATGAACAAAAACCACCGCGGCATCGTTTTTTACACTTTGCTCAGGAGTATAGAGTCGCGCCGGAACCATTGCTCCGTCTTTAGCCTTAAATTTTATGAGTTCCGGTTTACGCCAGTTGTAAGCACTAAATTTTTCTGACTGTCCTTTGGTCAGTTTTTCAGCTTTAGCATCAGTATTAGTTGGTTTTAGATAAAGTTCCCACGGCGTGTTACTGTTCGAATATAAAATGGCTATGTGTTTTTCATCGGGGGAGAGGTATACATTATTGTTGCCTTCCATTTGGGTCAGTTTTTTCATTTTCCCACCTTCAGCAGGCATACGGTAAAAATGCCGTTCCCCCGGATGCACTTCGGAAGTGGTTAAATACCAATGCTGTTTGTCATTAGACAAAAACGGGTCAAAAACTTCAAAATCACCTTTGGTGAGAGCTTTCTTTTTTCCGTTGGAAATTTTTAAAAGATAGAGATGTGAATATCCGGTTTCTTCACTCTGAAAGTAAATGTGCTCATTATCGGGCATCCAGCCTAAAGTGCCTCCGCCGTAGCTGTAACCAAGACCAGGACCGGCAATCCAGGCTTCATCACGTTGACGGTCAAGAATTTTTAAATCACCGGTTTTTAAATCAATTTCAGCAATCCACCGGTCTTTATTGTCTTTAGAACGAATATTTATCACTGCTTTTTCGCCATCTTCAGAAAAATAGGCTCGGGAGGGAATCACCTCACGTTTCTTCTCGTCCCACTCCTTATCGGGATAATCTGTAACATAATCGGGTAAATCGGTAAGGCCGGGTAGGTTTTCGGTGTTTACAATATGGACCGTGTCTTGCTCAGCATTGTAAATAGCGAGTTCAATTTTAGTAAGGTCTTCTCCCACCTTGCTTCGGGCAGGTAGATTGGCTGTGTATCCCGATTTATCAACATAGTTTGGTACTTTGGTATTTTTACCTCGTTCCCGGCTAATAAGATTAAAACTTGCATACTTTCCGTTTGGGGAAACCTGTAAATTAGAAAGATCACGATCTTTAAGGTAAAATATAAAGTCTTCCTTGGGTGCGGTAGCTTTTCTGTAGGCCTTAGAAGCTTCTGTGTCTTCTTTTCGATGATTTACCACTTCAAGCAACTCCAGGTTTTCATTGCGAACCCATTTATCCTTTTCTGATAAATCTTTGTCTTCATCTTCCTTTTTTGTTCCTTTTTCGATACGGGTAAATTGCCTTATTTTTCCTTTTTCAGGATTGTAGATAAAAGCATTATCCCCCATATTGAAGGATATTTTGCTTTCATCAGCCATAAATTTTGGGTCTTCAATTGCTTCAGAAAGACTTAGCAGTTTCTCTTTCTCTTTGGTTTCAGTATTAAAAATCCATAAACTCCCATTTTTAGTATAGATTTTCTTACTTCGATCTTCGTTAAAATCACCATAACGGGGCAAACGCTCCCTGCGTTCCTTAAGACTGACTTTCTCAATGTTTGAGGTATTTTTCAGGCTGATTTTATAAAGGGAATCGGCCGGATTTTCTTCAGGATTGTAACCAAAATATATGATTTCGCTATCGGAACTCCATTGTACGTTTTCAGGGAAAGTCCCCATCCAATTGGGATCCTGCATAATTTTTTGAACACTTAATTCACTTTTTTGCGCTATTAAGCCGCAACAGGAAATAAAAAAACTAAGGAAAAAAAGTAATCCTTTATTCATAGGGCGTGTGGGTTAAAATGATTTCGATGCCTGGTTAAAGCAGGCAGATTTAACTGCCAAGATAAATAAATTTTGAATAATGCCGTAAAGCAGCCGTCCGGTTATATTTAACGATTTGTAATATATTTGAAGGAAATATAAACCTTAAGAATTTAGTATGATTAACAAACTACACCTCTTGTGTCTATTGCTGTTTACTTCAGCCATGCTTCAGGCTCAGGAAAAAGAACAAACTATTGAAGCTATTATTCAGGAAGTTAAGGAGAATTCCCAAATTGAAAGGCTTGGTCATGAACTTATAGATGTGGTAGGGCCACGCCTGGTAGGGACTCCGCAAATGGAAAACGCCCACAATTGGGCAGTGAGAAAGTATAAAAGTTGGGGAATTAATGCTGAAAATGAAGAATGGGGCAGCTGGAAAGGCTGGGAACGCGGTATTACCCATGTTGATATGATTTCTCCCCGAGTACAAAGCCTGCATGCGAGACAATTGGCCTGGAGTCCTGCAACTAAAAAGAAAGGTGAGACTGCTGAAGTAATCTTGCTTCCAGAAGCAGAAGACTCGCTTGCATTTCAGGAAAAACTGAGCTCGGTGAAAGGAAAATTTGTGTTGGCTTCTATTTATCAACCCACCGGCAGACCTGATGAAAATTGGAAAGAATGGGCTACTGAAGAATCTTTCGAAAAAATGAAAGAACAACGTGCGGAACATGAAGAAGCCTGGCGAGAACAAATTCAGAATACGGGTTATCGTACCGACGAATTGCACCAGGCCTTGGAAGAAGCAGGGGCGGTTGGAATTATAACTTCATACTGGTCCCGCGGGTTTGGAGCTAATAAAGTTTTTGGCGCTTATACTGAAGGAATTCCTACCGTAGACCTTGCGCTAGAAGATTACGGGATGTTGTATCGTATGGCTAAAAATGGAAACACTCCTGAAATTAAAGTGGTGGCAGAATCGGAAGACTTGGGTGAAGTTCCTACTTTTAATACCATTGCCAGAATTGAAGGCAGGGAAAAACCTGAAGAATATATTGTTTTATCGGCTCATTTTGATTCCTGGGACGGCGGTACTGGTGCTACCGATAACGCTACCGGAACGTTGGTAATGATGGAAACTATGCGGATTTTAAAAGAGCTTTACCCAAATCCAAAGCGTACTATTATCGCCGGGCATTGGGGAAGTGAAGAGCAGGGCTTAAACGGTTCCCGGGCATTTGTAAAAGACCATCCTGAAATTGTTGAAAACGTACAGGCACTTTTTAACCAGGATAATGGAACCGGCCGTGTGGGAAGTATTAGCGGTCAGGGCTTTTTACATTCCTACGACTTTATAAATCGATGGTTACAGCCGGTACCCGATGAAGTTAAAGGTGAAATTGAAACTACTTTTCCCGGGACGCCTTCTGGCGGAGGGAGTGATCATTCTTCGTTTGTAGCCGCCGGTGCTCCCGGATTTATGCTGAGTTCCCTAAGTTGGAATTACTGGAATTATACCTGGCACACCAACTTAGATACTTATGATAAAATTGTTTGGGATGATGTGAAAAGCAACGTAATCCTTACAGCAATTTTAACCTATATGGCTAGTGAAGACCCTGAGACTACCTCCCGGGAAAAAGCTGTTTTACCGATAAACAGAAGAACCGGAGAACAAATGCAATGGCCTGAACCTAGAGATGCTAATCGAAGAGGTGGTATAGATTAGGAAGGTTTTGAATTGAAAGTTTAAAAAAGAGGCTGTTTAATTTGTATGTATTCCATCACGCTGAATTTGATTCAGTTATTGGGATTCTGAAACAAGTCTAGAATCACGGCTCTTCACAGATTAAAAAGCCTCTCTCTTTACTCGATAATCGAGATTTAAATCCGCGAAGCTTGCTTCAAATCAAATGATTACTAAAAATTATCCTTCTAATTCAGCACCCACAGGAACTGAGCAGTCATGCCCGGGTTTTCCGTGGGGCGGATTGATTTTTGGTTTGGAGCTTCTTAACCGAATAGGAGATTCGTTCATTTCATTATTTTCTGATGATGTTTGGGAAGTAGCCTGATCAAGTGGTGCGCCTACCGGAATATCACAGCGGTGGTCGGGCTCACCGTGTTTGGGATTTACTTTAGCAGTGCTGTTATCAGAATCACTTTTATTATTTTCATCAATTTCACCGGCAGGTGTAGTAGGCGGTGCTTTTTCAAGGTCTTCTTCTTCGGTTTGTTTGGTTTCTTCTCGGCAGGAAATTAAAGCTACCGAAGAAAGTATCATAAAGCCAATTGTTATTTTTAATAATAGGGTTTTCATAGTTAGGGTTTTAAGACCTGAAGTTTAAAGGTAAATAAACTAAACACGAAATTATAATTTATTCGATAAGTTGTTGTAATTCCTCTTTACGCAGGTTAATTAAATCCTTCTTAAAAAGTATGATGTAAGCTTAACTGAAGCTGACCTTTACTGTAGTTGTCGTTGCTTTGCTCCATATAGCCGGCTTGAACCTTTAGGTTATCTTTAATGGCATAACCCAATGCTGAATAAAGCCGGTTTCTGTCAAAAAGTTCTACGGTTTGTCCACTACCGATTTCACGTTGGCCGTTGATAAAAAGCTCGTTGTATAAAGCGATATAAATCGCATTTTTATTGAGGTTAGGTTGGTTAAGCGGGACATTCAGGAATAAATTATAGCGGTAGCGGGTCCTGAAGTCTTGGTCCTGCACCCAGCGTTGTTCATATCGGAACCGGTGGGTAAGATATACATGATTACTGATTTTCTGCGGAATAAGTGCTTCCTGATAGATTCGGCTTTCTGAAACTGTTTCGTTACCATCACCAAATTCGCCTGTGGTAATATTTCCGTAACCAAGGGTGAATTTAATGTTGTTGTTAGGGCTGTAAGTTACACCACCCCGAAGCAATAGCTGCTCCAGATCTCCGATTAGATCCCAATTACGATACTGAATATCACCCTGAAATCCCCATTTACTGTTTTCTAATTGCGTATTCCAAAAATACATGTACCAGGCGCCGGTTTGCGAATCATCTACTTCCTGAGCATTTGAAACATTAAAAAGACAAAAAATAAAAATAGAAGTAAGGGCAATTTTTTTCATTGGTGATAAATTTAGCCTGTAAAGATAAAATTCTTCAGAAAACCGGCATTATCACACTTTATATTTAATCTTCAATTTTTTGTACTTCCAGGAATTCAGGGCCGCCATCAACAGGATAACCCTCAACTTTTTTACCAAAGACAGTTACTTTTTTATCAATATAATTGTTGAGGTCTATCTTTTCACTTTTAAGTGCAAAAGTAGTTTCGCCAGAAGAGATGGTATGGCTCCCATACTGGTAGGAAGTAATCCCTTGTTCTTGTATAGTGCCTGTAACATCAATAAGTTTCTCCTGGTTTGAGCAGGTGTCTGCAAAAAACACTAAAGCAAATGCACAGGTAAAAAAGAAAGTTTTCATAAAGTAAAGCTTTTAAAGGGGGAAGGTACTAAAGGAGTTTTGTTTGTGGAATATTTTACGATGAAATTTATTTAAATTGAATAACATTATTATTTTTGCAGCCACTTACCGGCCTCGTAGTTCAACGGATAGAATAGAAGTTTCCTAAACTTTAGATCCAGGTTCGATTCCTGGCGAGGCTACT
The DNA here is from genome assembly GCA_017795085.1 of Salegentibacter sp. Lineage (GTDB taxonomy): Bacteria > Bacteroidota > Bacteroidia > Flavobacteriales > Flavobacteriaceae > Salegentibacter. The sequence continues at coordinate 3,771,120 of CP051246.1, read as the reverse complement.
GAAAGCATTTTAACAAAATCAAAATATTTGTAATTATATGATTATCAATATTTTAATTTTTTTTGATGCTAAGTGATATTACCTGAAATGGTATTTAAAGGTTCACAAATCGTCAACATAATTTCGGCGAAAATTCGTAACTTAAATGCTGTTTAGCCCGCGCTAATTGCTGATTTGACTTTCGTATAAAGTTTAATTTAAAATGTCAAATCATGCGCAAACAGTCAACATTTTCAGTGTTATTTTGGCTTTATGTTAAAAGAGCAGTCCATAACCAGGCGACTATATATGCTCGTATAACACTGAATTCCAGAAGGATGAATATCAGTTTAAAGCGAAAAGCCAATATAAGTGCCTGGGATCAAAGTAAACAAAGGCTTGCAGGAAAGGATGCTTTTTCCAAAGAGCTAAATGAGTTCTTAGACCAGGAATACTCTAGGTTTTTTCAATGTTATCAGGAGCTTAGAATTGAAAAAAAGGTTCTATCCCTGGAAAATATCAAGGCAAAATTTTTTGGGCAGGAGGAAAAACTGTTTTCCCTGGAAGATATTTTTACCTACCATAATGAACAATGTTTTCCCAAATTAAGCTGGAACACTAGCAGATTATACATAACCAGCCAAAATTATCTTCGAGCGTTTATAAAGAAGGCCTTTGGCAGAAATGATTATTACCTTCAAGAGCTGGATTTTAATTTCATCCTGAAATTTGAGAGTTATTTGAGATCGGTAAAACCCAAACGCCACAATAAGAAACTTCAGCACAATGCCGTAATGAAACATATTCAGCGGCTAAAAAAAATGATTACCCTGGCTTTACATTTAGAATGGATAGAACGTGATCCTTTTGCGAAGTTTAAATCTCAATTAATTCCAAAAGAAAGGGAATTTCTCTCCTCTGAAGAATTGAATGAAATTGAAAAGTTGGAATTAAAAATTGACCGCTTAAAGAGAACCAGAGATCTATTTTTATTTAGCTGTTATACAGGAATTAGTTACGGGGATTTAATGCTGCTAACCAGACAAAACCTGACCATCGGTATTGATAAAAAGGTTTGGATTGTAACTAAAAGGATGAAAAATGGTAATGCTGTAAAGCTTCCCTTGTTAAGTAAAGCTATTAATATACTTGAAGTTTATAAAGACGATAAGGTATGTCTTGCTAATAAAAGCCTATTGCCCACGATCTCAAATCAGAAAGTGAATCAGTACCTGAAAGAAATTGCTGTAAAAGCTGGTATAGAAAAAAATGTAACCTTTCATATAGCCCGGCATACCTTTGCAACCACTGTTGCCTTGTCTAATGGAGTACCAATAGAAACAGTCTCAAAAATTCTGGGGCATAAAAAGCTTTCGACTACTCAAATTTACGCTAAGGTGGTGGAAAGGAAAGTTAGTGAGGATATGGAAATTCTTCAGCAAAAAATTAATACCGAAGTAAGGGAAGTTGAGTCTGGCCAATTTAGGCAAGGTTGAAATAACAGCGTAACGCCTACGGAAGACAATTAAATATCAATCTGGTTTATGATTCTTTTTTTCGTGCATCATTTGCATCATTCGATAATTAACTTCCCTTGTTAGTAATCTTATAACCGGGGTATTACCCATTTCTATTGCATCATCTAACAGATGCAATAAAAATGGGGTTTTAAAACAGTCCAGGATTCCATTGGTCAAATCTTCAACTGAAGGTCTTTCCCCTAATTTACGGAGCTCTTTTAATTTCTCCACATTCACATATTCTGCAAAAGGTAAAAAACCGGAAAGGGTAAATTCAATTTCATCATACTCATCCATGTCAAACAATTTTTCACTACTATAAATTTAGTGAAAAATAAATAATTTTTTTTATAGTTTATTAATTGTGAGTGTGAGGTTGCTGCGACATATGATATAATTCTCATGTGAGATTGAATGGTCAGTATGCTGCGGAATAATTGTACGGGCAGACATATTTTAATTTATAATGGGGCAGTTTTCGCCGGAAAGACAAGTACCTAATAGGCATCAGCCTAGTCCGGAATGTCCAGATGCTATTTAATTTAGTATATTTAGTAATCATTTTAAATTTAATTAGTTATGGAGGAAAAAGAGGAGGAGCCATTAAAAGAGGTGCCCTTTCACGATAATTCCAGAAAAGAAGTCATTGATAAGTTACTTGAACTACATCGTCAATTAATATTACTCGAGCAGCTGGATGGTGAATCAAAAATACCGTTTTTAAGAAAAATAGTAAGACTTCGTGATTTCTTTTGGGATTTGGATATTGAAGAGTATCTATACGCTAATGGGGATCTTTGGTATATATATAGAAACCAGCAAAGGCTAATGGAAAAACTCAGAATTTACAAACCATTTCCAAAATGGTCTTTTCGCAAGCCAAAGTTATAAGTTCCAAAACTTTCTATAGCTTACTTTTACTGTTTGGCAGTTAAAAATTTAAACAGGTAGAACTAAGCTTTTAAAGAATTGGCACTCTTCTAAACTGTTCTGTTTTTCTTAAAGTTTTCTGCCTGTTCAAATATTTCTTCATATACTTCATCTCGCTCCACCGGTGGATAGCCGTGATCATCGAGTAATAAAATAAGTCCGACTTTTAGGGCAGATTTAATATCGTTTCTTTTACTCCAGTCTGGAAATTTCGCTTGTTCATCCACTAAATCTTTTACAGCTTTCGAAAGCTCGATAAGCTTAACTTCAGGATATTGAAAGTCATATTTTATACATAGTTCTTTTAAAATGTCGTAGAAAGCTTTTTCCTCAAAATCAATTCCCAGCTTTTCTCCGGCTGAAAACTCATGTTGCACCTGCCAAATAAGATCGGTGAGCTGTTCTGCCATCTCTTCATAGACCTCCCCTCGTAAAACATCCCCTTTTCTTTCGTTGTATCGGGAGACCAGGCCTTCCATTTTTTTAGAGAAATCAACTCCTTTTACCTTGTTCACTTTTTTAATTTCGCCAATAGCCCTGGTCAATAATTGCTGTAACAATTTGATTTTGGTATTGGGTAATTTAATCTTGTCAATTTTTGCCAAATAATCCTCATCAAATATATCTTGCTGACTATTGGTTTCATCCCCCATCTTAAAAATTTCCTCCACGCCTTCACTTGCTAAAGCATCTTTGATCATTTCCCTTACTTTGGCATTCATTTGGGCGGTATCCGGTGCAGTTCCTTTCGTAAGCTTAAAAACTATAGATCTTACAGCTAAATAGAAGTGTATATAATCACGTTCTTTTTGTGTTAACTTTTCACTTCCCGCGCAAATATCATAGGCAGCTTTTAAGCGCTTCACTAAGTCCATAAAACGTGTTTCCAGCTCTTTGGTTTGTTGTACGTATTCAACCGCCTGGTTAAGATTGCTCAACTGGCTCAAAGGATTTCCCTGGAAATAATCTGTACTGTCAAATTTGTGGAAAATCTTAGCCAGTAAATCCAAATGGTCCCGCACTATCTTCAGGGACTTTTCAATATCCTCAAAATTTTGCTGCTCTCCTGTGTTATATTTGGCCAGTGCTAAATTCATTTGCTTTTTGATACCAATATAATCTACCACCAGACCTTTGTTTTTGCCCTGGAACTTTCGGTTCACCCTGGAAATTGTCTGAATAAGATTATGCTGCTGAATAGGCTTATCAATGTAAATACTATCTAAAAATGGAACATCAAAACCAGTAAGCCACATATCGACAACGATAGCGATTTTAAAATTTGATTTTTCATTTTTAAATTGACGGTCTAATTCCTTACGATATTCTTTTGTTCCTAATAAATCATATAGCACTTTGGGATCGTCTTTACCCCTTGTCATGATCATTTTTATACGCTCAATAGGCTTTAGTTGCTTTTTGTCTTTTTCATTTAATTCAACACCTTCCGCCGCTTTTCTTATTTCTGCCCATTCAGGTCTTAGAGCAATAATGTTTTTATAAAGTTCATAAGCTATTTCCCGGCTACTACTTACAAAAATGGCTTTGCCTTTTACAGTAGCACCTTCTTGCAGCCTTTTCTCATAATGCTTGACAAAATCTTCCGCTACAGCCTGTAAACGATCTGGATCACCCAGAATGGCGTTCATACTTGCCGATTGTTTCTTGCTCTCTTCCACCTGGTACTCATTTGCACCTTCTTCTTCAGCTACCCGGTAATATTCTTCTATTTTCTTTAATTCCCTGTTTTCAAGGGCTACTTTGGCCGATCTTCCTTCATATACAATGCGAACGGTAATCTCATCTTTTACCGATTCCGTCATGGTGTATTCATCTACTACTTTTCCAAATACATCTAAAGTAGCATCTATTGGCGTTCCGGTAAAGCCTACAAAAGTGGCATTCGGTAGAGAATCGTGAAGGTATTTCGCAAAGCCATAGGTTTTTTGTACCCCCTTTTCGGTAATTTTTATTTTCTGGTCAAGGTTCGTCTGGCTTCGGTGTGCTTCATCAGAAATACAAATAACATTACTCCTGTGGGTAAGCAATTCGGTGTCTTCTGTAAATTTATGAATGGTGGTGAGAAAGACCCCGCCACTTTCTCTTCCTCTTATTCGTTTCCGTAGATCTGCCCGGCTCTCCACACTTGCAATAGCATCATCCCCAATAAATGATTTTGCATTGGTGAACTGTCCTGCAAGTTGATCATCTAAATCGGTTCGATCTGTAATTAGAATAATAGTGGGACTTTCAAAGTGGTCGCTTTTCATTAAAAGCCTTGTCAGAAAAAGCATGGTAAAACTTTTACCGGAACCGGTAGCTCCAAAGTAGGTGCCTCCTTTTCCGTTCCCGGCTGGTTTTTGTGCTTTCTGAATATTCTCAAATAATGCCCGCGCTGCGTAATATTGTGGATAGCGGCAAACTATTTTTTCATCTTTTTTGGAACTATCAGGCAGATAAATAAAGTTTTTAATGATATCCCGAATGCGATCTTGCTGAAGCATACCCTGAATGAGGGTGAACATGCTATCTATGCCATCAACGTCCTTTGCCAATCCTGCGATCCTGCGCCAGGCATAGAAGAATTCGTAAGGTGCAAAAAAGGAACCTGCTTTGGTATTTACGCCATCGCTGATCACACAAAACGCGTTATACTTAAAAAGTTCCGGTATATCCCTCTCGTAACGAACAGTCAGCTGAATAAAAGCGTCATAAATTGTGGTATTTTCCTGAATGGCGGTTTTGAACTCGAAAACAACCACCGGAATTCCGTTGGCATAAAGTATCCCGTCAGGAATACGTTTTTGGGTTCCCGTAATTTCCAGCTGATTGACAAATTTATAAGTGTTCTTGTTCTCTGCTGAATAATCAATTAAATAGATCCAGATGTCTTTTTGGGAACGATCTTCCCGCTTTAACGCAAAACCATCCGAAAGCATTTGCATAAACACTTTGTTGCTTTCATAGAGGTCTGAAGCCGGAAGGGTTTTAAGTCTAAGAATGATGGATTCTACTTCATTTTTGGTGATCCCGTTTTCCCGGTACTTTGCCATCAAAAATTCCCGAAGGTCACTTTCAATGAGCACTTCATCTTCCTTTCGGGATATGGTACCTCCTAATTGATGCTCGTAACCTTCCTGTTCCAGCTGCGTGGCAAAAACGCTTTCCAGTTGTGCTTCGGTAAACTTTTTACTCATTCCTGCCGGGTTTATTGTAATTTTTTCTGTGCTATACGTTCCCGCGCTGCTATCAGGGCGTGGTGTATTTTTTGTTCCAGTTCTTTCTTTGGTGGCAATTCTGTCCAGTATTCAGCGACCATGATCCCGTTTTTATCCATTTCTAAAAGTTCTATTTGTTCTGAACTGGCTTCAGCACATAATATTAACCCGATGGGATATTCTTCCCCGTCTTGTTTTTCGTACTTATCAAGCCATTTAAGGTAAAGTTCCATTTGCCCTTTAAAGGCCGCTTTAAATTTGCCTATTTTCAATTCGATGGCTACCAGTCGTTTTAATTTCCTATGATAGAAAAGCAGGTCCAGATAAAAATCTTCCCCGTCTATAATCATTCGCTTTTGGCGTTCAATAAAAGCAAATCCTTTCCCCAGTTCCAGGATAAAATACTCCAGTTCTTTTAAAATGGCGGCTTCCAGGTCATTTTCAAGATAGCCTTCTTTTAAACCTAAGAAATCCAGAAAATAAAGGTCTTTAAAACTATGTTGCATCTCTGTACCGGAAAGTGACAGTTGACTTTTGGCAATTTCTTTGCGCTCAAAAGCTTTTCGTTCTATTTGCTTCCGGGTTTCCCTTACACTCCAGCCTTCTTCTGCTATCTGGCGGGCATAAAAATTCCTGGTTTCTTTACTTTTTATGGGAAATAGTTCCACAAAATGCGACCAGCTTAATTGTTTTGAAAGGGAATCTACAATTTGAATATCGGGATAGATCTCGGCAAATTGCATCATTCTTCTTACATTTCGGGTTCCAAAGCTATTCCCGTAACGCTTTTTCAATTGTGACGACACCGTTGTCACAATGTTTTTACCATAATCTGCCCGTTCATTCTGCAGTATTTCTTCATTTATGCGTTTGCCTACTTCCCAAAATACCAAAGTCATGGTACTATTTACCTGTACCGCGATTTGATGTTTCCCCTGTTCTATAAGCTGGCTTAGCTCCTCTATCAGGTTATGTTGTAGGCCGTTTGTATTCACTTGTGCTGTAGTTTAATGACTAAATTAAATGAGTTAATTGAATCTGATTCCAAAAATTTATTTTATCCATATTCTCTTTAATGATCTGCGTTACATGGTTGTCTGTAAATTCTCCTTCTGTTAATTGTATTTCTTGAAATATTGAATTTTTAAGTATAATTGATACTTCTCTTGGTATATTTAAACTGATAAGTTGTAAGGTTAAGGGTTTATACGCTCCCATTTCAATACAACTAATTATATTAGAATCTAAATTTTTAATAGAGTAAAAAGGCTTTAACATTGTACTCAAATCAAAACAAATATCTTTTTGTATCTCAATGATTTTTTTATCAATATTATTAGAATCATTAAAATATTCTGCGCTTAAAATTTCTCGCAAAGGTTTCTCTTTAACCCAATCAACTACTGTATAAAAGAAATAATCAGGCAATTCTCTGTTGAAGTATTTACTATAGTAATTTGGATAATTTCTCATTATTTTACTAACCAGTATATAAAGGTCACTGGCTAAATTTGGATTATTAATAGAGGTAGGAATTTCATAAGAATCAATATTCTTAAAAATATTATCAATTATTAATGGATCTACATATCTATTTTTAAGACAGATTTCAACTGGAACCACTAATTCTTCAATCAATTCATTTCTTATCGACGTTAGATCATCAATATCAAAGTCAATACCTACTGAGTTTAATCTTTCCAAACAATCCAGGCCATGTTTCAGTAAATTAAACCGTATATATGTTATCAAGAACTTACTATCATTTCCTACTTCATCAGTCTGCTCTTCATTACTTTTATTGTTAAATACAGCATCTGTTATTTCTGATTTATTTTCATTGAAAATTTTACCATAACCTGACTTCAAATCTTTGTTTTCATCATTGAATAAGTTTTGTTGTCTTTCAGATTCTTCCTCAAAAGCATTTTCGTCTAATACATACGTCCTTCCTATAAAATCCTTTAACAACCTACCTGCACGTCCTCGGAGATTAGAGATTTCGTAATTAGTTAATTCAGGCATTATACCTTGAATTTTTTTAGTGGAAAGATATCCATTTCGCATAATTACATTTTGTGCCGGTAAATTAACTCCCTGCATTAGTGTTGTTGTACAAACAACATTATCAACCATTTTTTCCTTTATTCCATATTCTAAAACGTTTCTTATATGAAATGGAACTTTTCCGTGATGATAAGCAATTTTTTTATCCAGGGTTTCACATAAATCATAATTTGGATGAACGGTATCTGATACATACTTTATCAGATCTCTCATTTTATTATTATCAGTTGTATTTTTGGAATTTTTAGCTAAGTAAATAGCTATTTTTCTTGCTGTACCAGAAGTTGGAGAAAAAATAATATTTTTACTATTGGGCACTAGAAGGGTAAGAAACGTGTTCAAATAAGATAAATATTTATCATCATATCGTTTTCCTCCAATTTTTAGATAATCAGTGTTTCTTATTTCTATTGCAGAATGATTCTCATTAACCTGAGAATATTGATTGAAAAAATATTTTTTTCCTTTTTTTGAAATGCTATAAGTGAAATTAGTTACCGGTGATGAAAATGTACTTATTTCCTGAGAACTGGATTGTTGAAAAATGTCAAATCCCATATTCTTAAGACCAGAAACTCTTGGTCCACTAAAAATAATTAAATCTGGATTGTTACTGAAGCTAAGTTCTACAAGACTATCAAAAAGTATTTTTGATCTTTCATCATCCTTATTCTCTATTCTCTCAATATTTTGAATTTCATCAACAATAAATGAATTGACATTACCAAAAGGGTTATTCTGTTCATTATATGCTGAAATTGCTCTTTCAGGTGTCAAAACATAAACAATATTTTTGTTCCTATTTTGATTGTAATTAGTAAGGATCTCATATTTTTCAAGTTGGAATTCTTTTAATTTCCGATGAAAATCATATACCACCTGATTAATCAAACTTAAGGTAGGAACTATATATACAATATTACCACCTGCACTAATTATCTTATCGATACATTTTAAAAGTATAACAAAAGATTTGCCAGCAGAAGTAGGGGCTGAAATTCCAATAAATTTTGATTCTGAACATTTATTCCATATTTCTTTTTGAAAATCTGTCAACAAATAAATCTTATCCCTTATTGAAACTTCATTTTTTAAATGATTAACGGCAGTAGATAATTGGTTTATGAAGCTATTTAATGGACTAAATGTATTTGAATTTTGATCATATCCTTCATCAACCATTACTGCAGATGGAGCAAATCCGATTCTAGATAATACTATAATCAAAAATTGATTTAGCCCTTCCCAATGTTCTTTTTTATAAGTATACAATATGGATGATAAGACAATAACTAATTGCTTGGACTTATCGTCTGAGTTTCTCGAATAATAATCTATTGCCCCAATAGCTTGGTATAGTTTAGCATCAGGAATAGAATTTTCCCCTTTATTGAGCAACTGTAATTTAACAGCAATCGATGTATGTTCAAAATTCAGTAAGAAATCAACTATATCTCTATGTCTGCCCAATATCATACTGAACCAACTTTAGATTGAAATTCTTCCAAGAATAAATCTAATTCCCAAATTGGAAAAATGATATAATTTATTCTAGTCAGCAAAGCCTCATTTATTTCATCAAATTTACCTTTATCAAAATTTTTACATCTTTCTTTAATTATTTCTTTAATTTTTTCCTTGATACTATTTTCGTTATTGCCTGAAATCTTATTAGTTTCATTATATGCAACCATACAGACCAATTCAAATTTGACATCAGTTAATTTGTTATCCTTATATGCTTTAACTATTTCTTCTAAATGGGGATCTAAAAAATCATCATATAAATACAAATCAATTTCTTTATCTAGTGAGTTGAAAGAACTAACTATACTGTTCAATGAAGTCTCAAATGCTGAATTAAAACCATATTTGCTTTTATAACACTTTGATTCTCCTAATAAAAAAATATTTTGACTCCCTTCCTTTTTATAATGAATAGCATCTGCTCCAAACCTTTCATGACCAGTAGATGTAGTAATATTTTGCTTTCTCAACAATGGCACGGCTTTGTAATAATGCTGAATTAAATTGAACAATAACAATTCTCCAAACTGACCTTGAGGATATCCTTTTCTAAATTTTTTATAGGCTTGATTCGTAACAAAGTTCATAGCGTTGCCATAATCACCTGTTTCTTCAAATCTTTTATCTAACAAATCTTTAGCTTTAGTGTTATTATAAACCCAGCTAACAACTGTATTAATTAGTTCCGATAAAAAATCATCCTTTCTCTCTTTTAAATCGGTAAAATTTATGGACAAACCGTAGTGATCTTTTTGAGGAAAGGTTTCTAAATCTTCATAGAACCAATAAATATGATTAACTAATTTCTTAGTGTTAGTAAGATATTTATCCATTTTTTTAAAATTAACATATTTAGAAAATTATTTGTTGTTCTCCAGATGAAGTTAGGTCAAAGTTAAAAGGTTGGTAGATTGTCATCTTATTTTTAAAATTAACCTGTCGCTTTATAAAAATTAGGTTATTTCCTTTTTCTCTTCTACACTTGCCATTCTCGAAAGCAGAAGATTCTTAAGTTGATTTAAATATCTAATTTGCAAATTTTTACCATCTATTGAATTTTGCAATGGAGTAACTTTTGAATTAAAATTTTCTGTTAGATTGTTTTGTTTTCCAGGCATTGGAAATTTCATCCTTTTAATGTCTGTTATCGGCAATTGTGGCTGAGCAGATCCAGATAAATGATTCATAATAAGATCTTTCATTTCCGCACTTTTCATTTTCGTATATAAAAAGAATGAAATCTTCGGATTTCTTAAAATCACCATTCCCGAATTAATCCTGACATTTTCAAAATCTAAATTATCATTGTAGTAACCTATATTCCCAACCGTACCTCTAGTGGTCATCACAACATCTTTTCTTTTTAATTTTCCTTTTCGCAGTAATTCATCCTTTTCTTTATTCACAAAGCTATTATTACTAAAATCAAAACCTGATTTGGTTACATTTCCAGCATTTAAAAATAGGCAATAACCATCATCAGAGAATTCCTCTTTTTTCGGGTAATTTTTCCCTCTATCTCCATCTTCGATATCACAAATTTCATCAATGCTACTTGCGATCCACCCCTCCGGAATCTCTTTATCCAACTCCTCATTATAAATCATTTTTCCACCGGATGATTTATAAGGCTTACCTTCTTTATTAGGAAATTCAAAATCAACAAACCAGTGTTTATACAGTGCCTGCGCGATTTCTTCCAGCTTTTGGTTTATTTCTTTATTTAATTTTATACGGTTGTTAACCACATTATATTCCTTTACAATTTCCCGCTGTTTTTCTATGGAAGGTATGGGAAGTTCAATACTACAAAAGGCATCCCAGGCCAAACCGCCTCTCACATCGGCATCTGTATAAAACCAGGCATTTCTATCAAATTCAGTACGACGAAACCACATCATCAAATATTCAGGTAATAATATAGAAGTATCCTTTATTTCAAAGACATCATAAGCAGGTGAGACAATAAAAGGTTTTTCATTTTCTGAAAGTGCGACTGGAATTCTATAATCCCTGCCAACGTGCATTCTATTACAGGCAAATTGCCCTGGTTTAACAACTAAATACCTGGAGAGGTTAGTGCCTACTATATTGGCAACTGAAGGCATGAAGAACTTATCTATATTAATACCTAAGAGCTCAGAATATCTAATTTCTGAATTTCTGACTTTCAATTTTTGGATATAATCCCCAATAGGCCTATAGTTTGATTGCATAGCCCAGCTCTTTAAAAACGTCTACCAATTCCTTTTTAGATTGTTCTTCCTGTTGCAATAATTCTGTGAGTTCACTCTGTAAACTCACCATCTTGGAATCAAAATCAATATTTTCATCCCGGTTTACAAATTCAATATATTTGCTGGGTACCAGGGAAAAATCCTTCTTTGCAATAGCTGCTTTGGTGGCACTGTAGCAATATTCCGGTATATCTTTATAATCTGTATTTTCCTGTTGCCAATCGTGGTAGGTTTTGGAAATATCCTGAATATGCTGCGGGCTAAACTGGATAAATTTCTTTTCAAATGGTTCTCCAATCTGGCGTAAGTCCATAAACAGCACTTCCTCTTCCCGATCGCGGTAGTGGCGTTCTTCGTCCCCGATAGAACGGGTATGTGCAGTTTTATTTTTATTAAGAATCCAAACAGTTACGCTTATATTAGTGGTATAAAACATATTCTGTGGTAAAATTACAATAGCTTCCACCAAGTTGTTTTCTACCAGCTTTCTCCTAATTTTATTTTCTTCGCCACCGCCAGATAAAGCACCATTGGCCAAAATAAACCCAGCCACGCCATCATCTGATAGTTTGGAAACCATATTTAAGATCCAGCCGTAGTTTGCATTACTTTTTGGAGGCACTTCATACCCCTGCCATCGGGGATCATCTACCAACTCCTGCGGCCCACGCCAGTCCTTTTGATTAAAGGGTGGGTTGGCCATAATATAATCAGCTTTTAAATCCTTATGCTGGTCGTTGCTAAAAGTATCGGCGGCTTTTTCACCCAGGTTTGCAGATATCCCGCGAATAGCCAGGTTCATTTTTGCCAGTTTATACGTAGTATTGGTATATTCCTGGCCGTAAATGGATATTTCCTGTTTGCTCCCGTGGTGGCTTTCTATAAACTTGATAGACTGCACAAACATCCCACCAGAACCACAAGCCGGATCGTAAATAATCCCTTTATAGGGTTCAATCATTTCTGCAATAAGGTTCACAATACTTTTTGGCGTATAAAATTCCCCCTTTCCTTTCCCTTCTGCCAAAGCGAATTTTGATAGGAAGTATTCATAAACACGCCCAACAACATCCTGGGATTGGTCTTTTTGGGTGTCTATTTTATTGATGGTATCTAAGAGGGAGCCTAATTTACTTTTATCCAGTCCCAACCGGGAAAAGTAATTATCGGGCAAAGCTCCTTTTAGCGAAGGGTTGTTCTTTTCGATCTGGTTTAGGGCGGTATCGATCTTTAAGGCGATATCGTCCTGTTTCGCATTTCTAATAAGATAATTCCACCGGGAAGTCTCCGCCAGGAAAAAGACGTTCTTCATATTGTAGAAGTCTTTCATTTCAAGGTACTTTCCTTTGCCTTCGGCGATAAGCTCCTCGCGGCGCACTTCAAATTTATCACTGGCAAATTTCAGGAAGATAAGCCCCAGTACTACGTGCTTGTATTCTGAAGGTTCAATAGAGCCCCGCAGTTTATTGGCAGCATCCCACAGACTTTCTTCAATAGATTTTTCTTTTTTCTTTTTTTCTTTGGCCATTAAGATTCGGGTATAACAAGTAATTATATATTAGCTTCATGAAGTAGGGAAAGAAGCCGCAGCAATTTAGGAAAAATCTTTCTAATGTTAAAGGATTCTAAAGATTGAAACCTAATGAGCACCTGAAGGCCGGTCATTGTTCGCTAGGCACGCTAACGCAAGTTGCGAGATTAGGGATGCGGATTTGTCGGCTTAGTATTGGTTTGTTGGTCAAGTTAATTATTTTCTTTCTAACGCTGCCGGCTATTGGCGATGGACCGACTTGACAATAATTTTAATTGTTCTAATTAAATTTTATCCCCGTAACCTTGGATATTACTTCGTAGGGAAACCACCCTATTTTCATATTTGAACTTTTTTCTTTTGGCAAGAACCTTAAAATTATTGGTTCACCTGATCCTTTTTTTTGAGTCTCATCAATTAAAGAAAAAAGTTGAAATGCTTGTCTTTGAATGTCTTTTTTCAAGTGGACATCCATTTTTTTATTAATTAAATCTATATGACCAACTAATTCATCTAATAAGGGAATTAAATCGAATTCTGGCTTTTGGTTTTCAAGATCAGGTTTAACGTGCTTGCCCCACGAGTCATATTTTTTTAGTAAGTCATCTCTCGAAAACTCAATTCTTAAATTTTTTCCGTTTGCATTTTCATTAAAAGTAATTGAACCGGTGGGGAGTCCGCAGTGTTGTGCATAATTTCTTAGTTTGTATAAGAACCGATATGAGAAATAATTATCAAAACAATTAGATGTCAATTCTTTGAATGATATAAACTCTTTAGAGTTTTTACCAAATTTCTTTTTTAGTCTTGATTCTGTATGATCTAAATATGTTCTAAATGAAAATAGACAATTCAATATATGCCGGTTTAAATCAATGAATATTGAATGACCATTATTTCTATCCATCTCATATTTATTTTTATAAAATTCAACTTTAGAATGAAAATCTTTATGATTTAGAGGAAGAATTTTAAATAAGAAATTTTCTTTCTGATATTCGTTCAATTCCTGAATCCATTTAGCATAGTCTTGAAATTCTAATTTAGATAGTGATCTTATTTTTTGAATATCTTTTTTATTCTCCTTTGGAGCTTGAATAGTTGCTAACCAATAATTTGATTCAGACATTCTTTATTTTTAAAAATAATCATATAACACGGAAATCTACTGGATATTCACAGTTTTGCGTAAAAATACGAGAATTTTAAGAAGAAAAATATGGAAAACCGTAATTATCTTAAATTAATCCAGAATAATCTTAAATTCTCGTGAAGTGGTATCATTTAAAATTGATTCGAAAATTTTATTTTAATTATTCTTTTACTCTAATAGCTGCTTCAAGGTCTTGGTGTTTCCCTTTTGCTGTTCTTTAAAGCTCCTTCTAAATTTTTAATTTGGTCTAAAGAGTATTAATACTTAAATCCTCTTACTTCGTGCGTATTTTATAAGAGTATAATTATTTGTTACTTGCTTTAGTACATACTACGTTAAGTATATAAGCAACTCCTTTTAGTTCTTTATAAAGTACTTTATAGTCTCGTACGATTATTCTTCTGTATTCGGGAAATATATCATCGCGCTGGTACTGTTCAGAAAATACAATTTCCTTGGATGAGCCAATAATATCACTTCTGACAATTTTTCTTGCTGAGGGAATATCTTTATATCTGTAGTCTAGAATAGCCTTAAGGGATTCCCTGGCTTGCCTTGTCCATACAACTTGGTTTATGTTACCGGGCATCAATTCTCTTCACGTTCAAATTCTTCAGCCGATATAAAATCCCCTTTATCTATCTGGGCTTCTGCAACATCTATCGCTGTTTTGTATTCCTGGCGTGTCATAGGAGTTCCATCCGGATGATGAGCAACAATTTCATTTTTAAAATAACCTTCATATAGTGCATCAACCATTTGTAAAAACCGTACATCTACAGTTTTTATAGATTTTTTCCACTTTTCGCGTAATTCAACGGTTCCCATAACTATAAATTTTCAGCTTCAATATACAATTTTTGTTCCACTTCCAATGTAAATAATATTAGTTTAGTAAGGTAGTTTTTACTTATTTACTCCTTCTTCTTAAGAACCTCAATTAATTCTTCCCTTACCACCTTTAATTGCCGTTCAAACATCTCGATAGTTTCTTTTAAAGGATTATTTACAGTCTCAATATTGGCAGAAATGTTAGTGGCATTAACACCGCTATTTTCGTAAAAATTAATTGAGTTGTATAAAACTTTTTCTTCGCTAAAATTTTTCAACCCATCGAAGGTTACACCTAGTGCTTCTGCAACCTCTTTTAGTTTTTCATCGCTGATATTTTTACTTTGTTCCATCTTCGAAACCGCTTGTTTAGAAACACCACCCAATCGCGAAGCCAATTCTGTTTGTGTCCAACCTCTCAATTTTCTTATACGCTCTACTTTCCTGCCTTTATGTAGCGTTAAAGTATTTTTTATATCTTCCATGATTACTCAATAATTTTTAAATCTTATTTATTTTTTTTAATAAATCTAATTTTTCCTTCTCACTAGCTAAAAGCCTCTCATATAATTCAACTACCTCATCTAGTGGGTTGAAAACCTGATGAATACCTTGAGACGATTCTGTTATAGTAGAATTTTCAATTTGATTATTAATATTAAAAATAGCTAAATTCTCATCAAATCCTTTAATTATTTCCGGTGTAACATTAAGTGTTGCCGCTATTTGATTAAGTAAGTCCTCTTCAATTGAATCTGAATTTTCAATAGAAGATATTTCAGCTTGAGATAACCCTAAATCTATTGCTAGGGATTCTTGTTTTATTCCTCTTATCCCTCTTATTTTAGAAATATTCCGACCTATATGAACTTTTCTCTTTTTTGCTGTTTTCATTTATCATTTTTTTTTCTTTATTGTAAATATAATAAAAGTCAACCTTAAAACTATAAAAATCAACTATGTATTTTTTGATTTAATTTCTTAATTAAATTAATTGCAGTATTAAAATAGCAAATAGTGTTAAATCTTGTTTTCATATCAATAGGCTACTCGGAATTTCAGGAAAGAAATTTTCGACAACTCTATTTGCCATTAAACTTCCCTTCTAGCTTTACTAAATTTTTTATAACGGCTATAACTATTTTTGATATTATTTTTAAAGAAAAGCCAAAAAATCCGGTTTAGCTTATATTGGTTCTTCAACCAAACCTACGAAATTTAAATTTCTCTTTCTGTTTTAAGAAGTTCCTTTTGTTGAAGTTTAAATTCCAAAAAAGTCTCAAATCACAAAACTACACATTCCATCAGGCCAAAGCGGCCGCCAGTTGCCTTAAGCAGCTGTATTCGCTAATTTCTGATTGCGGGATCAGGAAAATTTCTTAAACAATCCCGTGGGTTGCTGTTATGAGCCCTATTTTCAATAACAGCTTTGGGTGGGATAAGCCCCCTAACCCCCAAATGGGGGAACTAAAACTGTGGGCTTTTGGGAAATTATTGGTTAATAGGTTTGCACGTACCGTTGGTAGGGCTTCGGTACCGGAATAAAAAAAGAAATTGTTTATGAAAAGAAAAGTGAATTGGCCATAATGGCATTAAGCCTAAGGACCTTCCCCTAAGATTGGCGTCTGGTGGGGAAGGCCTAAGCTTAAATAAAACAATGTTTCATTTAAAATCACACGCAAAATTATGAAAAATAATTACCAAAGCCGCGCGTATATCGTGGCGGTAATAGTAATTGGCCTGCTCCTTATATTTTCTATAAAATCATTGGCAGCGGTCACTACCACACCACTTCCTTATTTTCAGGATATCACAATAACGGGAATTATTACCGATAAAGACGGGCTGCCGGTTCCGGGTGCTACCGTTTCCATTAAAGATACCAATAACGGTACCCTTACGGAGATGGAGGGGACATATAACATAACCGCTCCAGCGGGGGCCACTTTAGTTATTTCCTATCTGGGATTTAAAAGTAGAGAAGTGGCCGTAGATGGCCGGAAAGAAATCGATATCCAGTTAGAAGAAGATGTACAGGCCCTGGGCGCTGTAGAAATCAATGCGGGGTATTATAATACTACAGAACGAGAACGTACCGGAAATATTTCGAGAGTAACGGCCGAAGAAATAGAGTTGCAGCCGGTGGTGAGTCCTTTACAGGCGTTACAGGGAAGAATGGCGGGGGTAGAGGTTACGCCAGGAGGTAGTAATCCCGGTACGGCATCAACTATTCGTATAAGAGGGATCAATAGTTTGAGAGAAGAAGGAAACTTTCCTCTGTATATTATTGACGGGGTTCCGATTATTTCCACACCAGTAGAGACAAATTCAATAGCATTCAATGCTGGTTTAGACCCCCTCAATACTTTAAATGTTTCTAATATTGAAAGTATTGAGGTTTTAAAAGATGCAGATGCCACAGCTATTTATGGGTCAAGGGGTGCCAATGGTGTTGTATTGATTACCACCAAAACCGATAAACAAAGAGGTACCGGCTTAGAGGCAAGGGTTTACACCGGAGCGTCAACAGTACCAAATAGGTTAGACTTATTGAATACTGAAGAATACCTGAGGGTAAGACGAAAAGCTTTTGAAAATGATGGTTTGGAGCCTGATGCTAATAATGCCTACGATTTGGTATTATGGGATCAGGATAGGTATACTGACTGGCAGGAATTTTTATTTGGCGGCACTTCAAGCACTACCAATGCTAACCTGGTATTTTCAGGAGGGAACGAAAATACTTCGTTTAGATTAGGAGGTTCTTACTTTTCTCAGGGAACAGTTTATCCAGGTGATTTTGATTACAATAAGGTTACAGGGAATTTTAGTCTCCGCCATACTTCTTATGATCAGAAGTTTAATATCAATCTTTCAGTAAATTATGGTATAGACATTAATAATTTAGTGGGGAATGTGGGCTTCAGTTCTATCGCCCGTTTACCTCCTAATGCTCCTGCTATCTTTAATGAAGATGGTACTTTAAACTGGAGTGATTGGACAGAGGCAGGTTTGGATAATCCGCTTAATGGTTATTACAATAGCAGTACTACCAATAACAATAATTTTATCTCAAATATATTATTCTCTTATAAAATATATTCAGGTCTAAGCTTTAAAACGAGTTTAGGTTACACCAATAACTGGAGTGAGGAAATTTTAAAATTACCTGCCAGGTCATCAAGCCCGGCAGATGTTCAAACCAATAATTCCTCACATTTAAATTCCAATAGAAAATCCTGGATTTTAGAGCCTCAGCTAAATTATGAGAAAGATTTTGGTAAACTCAATTTACAATCCATTATGGGGGCAACCTTACAGGAAAATTCCAGTAGTAATTCAAGATTTCGTGCTAATGGGTATGTTTCTGAAGCTTTAATAGGAAACCTGACCGCTGCGGAAACAATTGTGAATGCGGCCAGCGAAAATACGGAGTATAGGTATAGTGCACTTTTTGCTCGCATAGGAATGAACTGGGATCGTAAATATTTTATAAACCTAACGGGACGTAGGGATGGTTCTTCCCGATTCGGTCCCAATAATCGATTTGCCAATTTTGGAGCGGTGGGAGCTGCCTGGATCTTTTCGGAAGAGGCTGTTATAAAGAAAAACCTATCATTTCTTTCATTTGGTAAATTAAGAGGAAGTTATGGAACAACAGGAAATGATCAAATCGGGGACTATGGCTACCTAGATGCTTATGAAGCTACGGCCGGACCGGGCGGATTATATCCTTCCGCACTGGCAAACCCTGATTATTCGTGGGAAGTAAACAAAAAACTAGAGGGAGCTATAGAGTTAGCATTTTTTAGCGATCGAATTAGATTGGGGTTAAGTTGGTATCGCAATAAGTCCTCTAATCAATTGGTTGGTTATGCCCTTCCTTCAATGACCGGTTTCAGTTCCGTTCAGGCTAATTTGCCTGCAACCGTAGAAAATTCCGGATGGGAATTAGAGGCTTCAACAATAAATTTTGAGACTAAAAATTTTCGTTGGCAGACTTCTTTTAATGTTAGTTTCCCCAGAAATAAACTGATTGATTATCCTGATATTGAACAATCTTCATATGCTAATACATATCGCATCGGACACCCCTTAAATATAAACCTGGGTTATGAGTATGATGGATTAGACCCCGAAACAGGATTTTATGCCATCAGGGATATTAATGAAGATGGAAGTTTTGATTATCAGGATAGGAATGTAATTATAGATCGTAACAGCGAATTTTTTGGTGGGATAAATAACACTTTAAGCTTCAAAAAATTTTCTCTACAATTTCTCTGGCAATTTGAAAAGAAAAATGGTTCCCATTCTTTGTTTAATGCTGGCAGACCTCTTAATCCAATGGTAGATATCTTAGGTAATCTAGATGGAGAGAGTAAGTTTCAAAAAATATCACAATCTTCCCAAGCAGGTACGGCATTCAATAATGTTTTGAATACGACCTTTCCCATTCAGGATGCTTCTTTTTTACGTTTACAGTCTTTATCCTTTGGATATAATATACCACGTAAATCACTGGAAAGAATAGGTTTTAAGAGGTGCAAATTATTTATTCACGGCCAAAACTTATTAACCATAACTCCCTATGGGGGCATGGATCCCCAACTTTCTCTTTCCGGAATAGAAATAGGTAATCTCAGAACAGTAAGTGGCGGAGTTCAAATCAATTTATAAATAGAAATTATGGAAATTAAATTATATATAGATCGCTTTGTTATTCTTTTTGCATGCTTCTGTTTCTCCTCATGCGAAGATTTTGTAGAAGTAGCCCCTCCTAATAATAAACTGGTACAGCAAGAAGTATTTGGTAGTAATGAAACAGCTGAGAGTGCAATGACCGGTATTTACAATCAGTTATTCCAGGCTTCATATATAAACGGGTCATCAAGTAGCATAACTTACCTAGCTGGATTATCCGCTGATAATATTAAAAATATTAGAACTACCAATCTAGATCGTCTTCAGTATGAAGAGAGTGAGATTATTGCTGATAACGATTACAATTTAAACCTATGGTCAAGCGCATATAATATTATCTATATGGTAAATACATTTTTGGAGGGAGTATCAGGTTCTGAGGGAATTTCTCAAGAACTAAAGATTCGATTAGAAGGGGAAGCCAGATTCATAAGGGCATTCACATATTTTCATTTGACCAATGTATATGGAGACCTTCCACTTTTACTAACTTCCAATTATCGGGAAAACGAGTTAGCCTCCAGAATCCCTCAATCAGAGGTGTATAATCAAGTTCTGGACGATCTTCTTATATCTTCAGAATTATTGAGTGATGATCAGGAGATTACTGAACGAACACAGGTAAATAGTTATACAGTAAAAGCATTTTTAGCCCGGTTTTATTTATATATGGAAGAGTGGGAAATGGCCGAGGAATTAAGTTCTGAGGTGATAGGCAATACTGCAGATTTTGAGATACTGGACGAATTAAATCAGGTCTTTTTAGCAAATAGTAGAGAAGCTATATGGCAGCTTTCCCCCATAGGAAGAGGAGGTAACACTCAAACCAATGAAGGTAATTTGTTTATCCACAGTGACCTGTTGCCCTTTTTTGTTAGTAACGCACTTAGAGCGGACTTTCTAGAACTATTCGACGAAACGGATAAACGGGTTTTAAATTGGGTAGGATTTAATGATTTATTACAGGAGCACTATGTTTATAAGTATAAAATATGGCTTAGTAATGAATTACCGGTTTCCGAATATTCCATGGTTTTAAGATTATCAGAACAATATCTCATTAGAGCAGAAGCACGTGCACAGCAAAATAATCTTACCGGAGCGATTGGTGATATTGATGTAATTAGGAGCAGAGCCGGTGTGGATCTAATTGCCAATACCGCCCCTAATATGAATCAGACCGAATTATTGAATAAGATTTTAGAAGAGCGAAGAATGGAATTCTTTGCGGAATGGGGGCATCGTTGGTTTGATTTAAAACGGACAGGAAGAATGGGGGAAATATTAGGAAATGATAAACCTTTATGGGAGGAAACCGATTTACTATTCCCAATACCGGCCGAAGAACGTATGAAGAACCCGAATTTAACTCAAAATCCAGGTTATTAACGTTAAGCATTAGAAAATGAAAATACGTATTTATATAATTTTAATAATAGTAAATTTTTCCATTTTAAAATTAAATTGTCAAACTGATAAAAGCCCTGAAGATTCACTACCTATAGACAAAAGTGTAAGATATGGAATTTTAGATAATGGATTAACTTACTATATAAAACCATTAAAAAGCGCCAATTCTGGATTAAAATTAAGGTTTTATGTGAAAGTAGGTTCAGAACAAGAAGAGGCTAAAGAAATAGATTTTGCTCATGCTTTAGAACATTTGGCATTCAGAGAAACCGAAAATTTTCCTAAAGGCCTCAATAATACCCCAGAAATACTTGTTCCTTTAGGAATGGACGAATCAGATATTATGGGAAACACCAATAATATTTGGACTGAATACTTTTTCAATATTCCTGATAATAACTTTAGCGCAATTAATGTAGGATTGAAGTGGTTTAAGGATATTGCTGATGGCTTAGTTTTATCTAAAGAGAATATAGACAGGGAACGAGGAGTCCTAATGCAGGAATATCGAAGGGATGATGCCAATAGGAAAAAGCTTTTAAGTGAAAAATCGCTTTATTTTCAGTTATTTCCCTGTCAAAGAAATAATGAGCAATTTAAAGAACGTAATAAGAATTTTTCGCATCTTGAATTGAAGAAATTTTACAAAAAATGGTATCGCTCTGATTTAATGGGGGTTAGTGTTGTAGGGGATATAGAGAACGTGGAAAGTCTGGAAAAACAGGTGAAGCTTATCCTTTCAGACATAAAAAAACCATTAGATAAACCCTCTCAATCATCTTGCGATGATACCTATTATTCAAGTTCCCCCAATTTTGTGGTAGTAAACTTTCAACAAGATACAATATCCACAGTTTTGGGAACTCCTGTTCAGGTTAATTTATTTTTTAGAGATCCGGAAAGCCAGAAATACCTGGAAAGTTGGCGGGGAATAAAATTAAAAGTAAAGAGTGACCTTTTTGCCAGAATCTTAAATAAGCGCTTCGATGCTGAAAGTCACAATTACATCAAAAAACATAATATTTATAGTATTCATACTCAAAACCTGGACAAGTCTCCGGGGGCATTAAGGGTTACAATCCGTGCTCAAAGAGGTAAAGACGAGGAATCTGTAGAAAGTGCAATAAATATACTTAACCAGGTGAGAAAATATGGAGTTCTTCCTGAAGAATTGAACTGGGCCAAAAAGGAATTCTTAGCAAACTGGAGACTTTCTCTTACCAAAAGTGAAAATTACTGGATAAGTCAAATAAGGCAAAATTTTGTTCGGGGGGAAGCATTACCTTCCGGTAAGGTAATATCTTTACGAAATTTCATTCAAGAGCTATCCATAGAAGATTTAAATAGAACCGCTACGAGAATTTTATCTAAAGTACCTGAAGATATTGGTGTAATCGCACCAAAAGATTATACGGGCTTATTTATTAAGGAGAAGGAAACACGAAAATTCATACGGGATAATTTTAAAAATGCAGTCATTCCTTTTGAAATTCCTAACCTACCAAAAAAGCTATTATCAAAAACACAATTTGATTCTTTGCCATTAAAAGGATATCAAAAAACTCCTTCGTCTATTTCGGGCGGGCAAATATTTACTCTTGAAAATGGAATAAAATTATTTTTAAAACCTGGAAGTTCCCCCGTAAAAAGTGGGAATGTTTATTTACACGGATTTAGTAAAGATGGAGCTTCAAGCTTTTCGGAAGAAGATTATTATTCAGCCGTTTATTCCCCGTTATTAATAAAGCATTCTGGGATAGGAGATATGAATAAATTCCAACTGAAGCGGTATTTGAAAACTACTAAATCCTTGAACATAGATATTAACCCTTATATAGGATTTAATGAAGCAGGAATAAAAGGGATGGTGTCTAACGATGATCTTGAGGTATTAATGCAATTAATTTACCTTTATATTACTGAACCTCGCAAGGATTCCATGGCTTTCAAAGATTGGAAAATTAGCCAGTTTAAATTTTTAGAGAAATCTAAGAATGCAATAAATGACTTTATAGATAAACAAGCAGCACTAACTAAAGATTATAGAAATCTTCCATTCGGAACTAAAAGAATTAGTGCAATAGCAAGTGTGGATAATAAAAAAGCTTTTGAGATTTATAATCAGATTTTTTCGCAAGCCGGAGATTTTCAGTTCATTATTACTGGAGATTTTAAATCTAAACAGGTGCTTCAATTAGCTAGAAAATACCTTGGAAACCTTCCAAATGTTAAAAATTTCCAGCAAAGTTCAGGTGTTAGTACAATCCAATCTGACCTTCCAAAAGGACCGATTTATCAAAGAGAAAACCTTCCTGACCTATATAGTTCAGAAAATGCGTATTACGGTTTTAAATATATACATTCCGAGACTAAACATACAAATTGGCGAGAGCAATTAAAGGTTCAGGCTTTGGGAGTTGTTACTAATAGAATTATTAAAGATCTTCGGAGCAAGGACGGGTTCTCCCTATATTCTTTTGGTGTGGCCGGAAATCATAATAGAGTGATGAACCGATTTGAGGTGAATTTCCGGTTTTCATGCGAACCCGATGAACTTTCGTTGCTCAAAGAAAGGATATATCAAATTATTGATGATATAAAAGATGCCAAAATTTCCCCGGTAATTTTTAAAGAGGGAATGGAAAAACTTTATGGTAAGTATGAAACTAAATCCCAAGAACATCCCCTTAAAATTCAAAAGAGGTTATATAGGAAATTTCGATATGGAGAACCTGTGATTGCCCCGGAAATGGTTAAAAGGTTTTTAAACTCTATTACTATAAAGGACATCGCTTCAATTGCAAAAAAATATTATAGGAGTGGGAATAAATATGAATTGTTAATGATTGATAATATGGATCTAAAAGAATTTTAAAATAACAGCACATCCTGTATAATATCACGATGTGCTGTATAAATAAATGAAAATGGGCTTGCTTACTCTGGATCTACAGTGAAGGGATCTTCAGAAGAGCTTTGTTTGGGATTTTCTGAAGTTTCCTCATCATAAACGGGATAAACAGGTCCGTCTTCTCCTAATTCAGCCTGACAGATTTGGCTGCCAATTCCACAATCCAATTCATCAATTTCCATAAAATTGCCATTTCCTAAATCGACATAATCATGTTCTTGTTGTACAGAATTCGAAGTGGAAAAAGCCATTCCTATGGCACAAATAAAGGCCATCATCGGTAACATTAAATTTCTAATTTTCATAATATAAAGTTTTATGAATTATTATTTTGCCTACTTTCTTTTACAGGTGTTCAGCTCACATTCCTGTTCTTATCGCGATAAAATTTTTCTTTATTTTTGGTTTCTTTTATGTGTAAACGATAGCCCCAATAAGCCAACAACAGGCTGCTAATATTAAAAGTCAGGTGTTGTTTCCAGGACAAAAGCGTCATTAACCCTCCGCAGGTACATGGTTCATAAGGGCTCCTCCATACAATCCAGCCCGTGTAGATGGTAAATATTGCCAAAAGAATAATTGTACCCAGAAAGCCATATTTTCTTGATTTAGGATGCACCAATATCCCCGCCAGGGCGATTTCGGTTATGGGTACCACCCAGGAAAGAAACAGGGCTAAGAATCCCTTTAAAAAAAGAGGGCGTTCCTTAAGGTTGTTAGTAGTGATTGGTGATCTATTATTTTAGTTAGACCGGTATAGACAAAAAGGAAAATGAAATAGAATGAGATAATCTTTAAAATCCATCTTTTTTTAAAGAAATCCAGGCTTAGTTCATATTTTAGTTTACTTTCCATAGTAAAAGTCTTATGCCAGAGGGCTGTATTTACTTTTTCAATGGAATAAAGTTCTATTATTTATGGATTGGCCATTTGCCTATGACAATTTTAAATTTGACCAGCCGCACATATTTTTTAGGAATTTCTCACCTGAGAAGGTGTCTTCCCGTAAATTTTCTTAAAGGTTCTTGAGAAATAGGAAAAGCTTTTAAAGCCACACTCTTCCACAATCTCATTAATGGGAAGATTAGTATCTACAAGTAAGGTATGTGCCTTCTCCATTCTCTTTTTTAGATGATAGGCATAAATAGAATCGCCATAGGCACGTTTAAAAATAGTTCTGATTTTAGTAGTACTGGCACCAATAATCCTTGAAATCTCTGGCATTTTACCCAAATTTCTATCAAGACGATTCATTACAAATTTATGAAGTTCCCTGGTTAGTTCCCGTTGGTCCTGTAACATCAAACTTCTATATGTAGTGGGAGAACTGGTATGCCTTCGTTTTTTATATTCTCCTGGGTTTCTAAGTATTTCATTAACATGGACTAACTTAAAAACAGAAAGTGTATAATCTTTCTTTCCGGAAGACACCAGTTGGTGCAGGTAGCCTGAGCCGGACCACAACAGGCCGCTCTGATGTTTGAAATCCACTTTAAAGGAAATATTTTCCTCAATCGCAAGATCAAGAAGCTTTGAAAGGTTATCTGGAAATTTTGTCTCCTTACTGAGCAGGAGTTGCACCGGTTTTGATAGAAGGTCCTCCCCGGAATAATTTAATATTTCTTGTACATTTTCAGAGTAGGAGGTAATATGCATATTGCAGTCCAGGTTAAAAATCAGGTTTTCAAACACCTCTTTGCTTTGCTCGTGATTGATCTGGTGTACGGCGGTGTCGATTTCTTCCACCATGGTGTTGAGCGAAAGGACGATTTGTTCCAGTTCATCTTTCTTTTTGCGTAATGGAAGGGTGTAAGCGTAATTTCCCAAGGTGATTTTAGTAATAAAATCAAGGATCTCCTTTACCCTTTTTTGAGAGTTCTTGATGTGCATAATAAGTAAATTTATCAGTTTATATATACTCCGATAGAAACTCTAAGGCTTCTGGGATTGTGGTAAACTCCCTGGTAGGGACAGAGGGATTACTTATATTAATAAAGGCCTTTATGAGCGTGCCTGAATACGCTTCTTCTATAACAAATGCAACAGCACTTGCCTTGATACAACCCTTTTCGGCAAGAAAGTCTCTTGCCAGCTTGTCTGCGAGAGTAAGATGCCGGATGTCGCATAAAATAGGGTAGGAAAAATCGCCTTGGAAACGAAGCCTGCTTCTAACAATTTTCCTTGCCGCTTCCAGATCGATAATTGTATTTGGTTTGTAAACAAAATGGAGAATACCTTCTTCGATCCAGAGATCTGCATACGCATTAACTCTAATCATGGGCCCTATTTTGATCTAATTTAATAAAAAATAATTTATGGTTTATCGGCTAAAAAAGGGTGAGCTGTAATCCGATCCCTGATTAATTCTATACCAAATGCCAGCATTTGACTTTAAATGAACAGATTTGACTCAGGTGACTTTTATTTTTATAAACTATTGATTACCAATTTCTTTTATTAGTTTCATAGTTCAAAAATATTTGAGTTATGGCAAAAATTCGACACAATAATCTATTAAACACAGTAGTAGATGTGATGACTAAGGCAAAGGATTCAGGGGCTTTGCATTTATATGCCGAAGGAAATAGTTTAAATGGAAGGCAAATTCAGATCAATGGAAAAAAGCTCTTCCATTTTGGAACCACCGGTTACCTTGGACTGGAACATGATCCCAGGTTAAAACAGGGAGCAATGGATGCTGTAGCTGCCTACGGAACCCAGTTCCCGGTTTCCAAATCTTATGTATCCCATCCCTTATATGAGGAATTGGAATCGCTAGTCGGTGAAATGTATGATAGCCCGGTGGTCATTACCAAAAACAGTACACTGGGGCACTTAGGGGTTGTTCCCTCCGTTGTTGGTGATGGAGACGCCGTAATACTTGACCACCAGGTGCACTGGAGCCTTCAAAGTGCCGTAAACCCATTGAAGTTGCGGTCTGTCCCAGTAGAAATGATACGGCATAACAACCTGCAAATGCTGGAAGACAAAATAAAAAAGTTCCAATCGAAATGCGATAAAATCTGGTATATGGCCGATGGTATGTATTCGATGTATGGTGATTACGCTCCAATAGCAGAACTTATGGAATTGCTTAACAAATATCCCCAACTCCATATTTATTTCGATGATGTCCACGGGATGAGTTGGAAAGGCAAACATGGTAGTGGATATGTTATGAGCGAAATAAAGCAATTACCCGAGCGGGTGATATTGTTCGGGACCTTGAGCAAAACCTTTGGTGCAAGTGGAGCGGTAATGGTGTGCAGTGATAAAAAGCTCCAGCAGAAGATAAAGAATTTCGGGGGACCGCTTACTTTTTCTGTGCAGTTGGAGCCGGCCTCCGTGGGTGCTGCCATTGCTTCTGCAAAAATTCACTTGAGCGATGAAATTTATACCCTGCAAGAGGAGCTTGCAGATCGCATCTCCTTTTTTAACCAATCTTTGAAGCAAACCAATCTTCCTGTTATTGTAGATAACGATTCCCCTATATTTTATATAGGAGCGGGAATGCCGGAGACCGGTTTCAATTTGGTTAACAGCCTGATTGAATCAGGTTTTTATGTCAATACCGGAATTTTCCCCGGTGTTCCGATAAAAAATACAGGACTTAGGATAAGCATCTCAAGAAACAATCAGAAAGAGGAAATGCAGGGACTGGTGGATGCCCTTGTCGATAATTTTCCAAAGGCATTGGAAGATACCCATACCAGCCTGGAGCGAATTTATTTTGCATTCGGAAAGGGTAAAAATAAACAATCTAATGGTAAGCTTCCAAAATCACACCTTAAGGTAAACCGCTATGAAACAATAACTGATATTTCCCCGGAACTTTGGAACAAAACGGTGGGTGGGCATGGATTTTACGATTGGAAAGGCCTTAGATCCCTGGAACAGGTTTTTCGGGCTAATGAACTTCAACAGCACAATTACCGGTTTTACTACTATATTATCCTGGATGAGAATCAAGATTGTCTTCTGGCTACTTTCTTTTCATATGGTTTGTGGAAAGAGGACATGCTCGCTCCCCGCTCTGTATCCGTTAAGTTGGAGAAGGAACGGGAAAACAATCCATATTTCCATACCGGCTATTGCCTGTGTATGGGCTCGATGATAACAGAGGGTGAGCATTTATTCCTTAACAGGGAACATAATAGCTGGAAGGAAGCTTTGAATTTGTTACTTGCTGAATTGGAAACTTTAGAAAAGAAACTGGATCCTCAATATGTGATACTGCGGGATTTTAAGGTTGAGGATAAGGGACTGAACGATTTTTTCCATGCCAAAGGATTTATTAAAGTGGCTATGCCCGAAGCGGCTGTATATCATAACTTTCAATGGGATGATGAAGCTTCCTATATAGAAAGTCTTAGTTCCCGGTCCCGAAGACACTTCCGAAAAGATATTCAGGTCTTTAAAGATCAACTTGAAATCAGGCTTAGCGATCAATTAGGAGATGAAGAACTAGAAGCTTGCTATAAACTCTATTTAAATGTAAAGAAGAATAACTTAGGCCTTAATACTTTCAGTTATCCTTTTTCATTGTTTAAACATATGAATAGCTCTCCGGAGTGGGAATTCCTATTAATATATTTAAGAGAAAAAGATCAATATCCGGTGGGGGTTATGTTTTGCTATAAGAATGCCAGCCAGGTATATACCCCGGCGGTCGTAGGAATGGATTATGAGTATTCAAGATCGTTTAATATCTACCGGCAGCTTTTATATCAAACTATTTTACGGGCTAAAGACCTGCAATCTAAGCGAATTGATTTCGGGCTGACTGCAGGATTTGAAAAGCGAAAAGTCGGCGCACAAATACAACAAAAGTGTTGTTATATCCAGGCCAGGGATAATTATGCCATGGAAGCATTGGAATTTCTAAGAAACGATTAGCCCCCTTTTCCTATTAACCCTAAACACTTTAAGCGCATTGAAAATAGCCCAACAACGGCATTATTTGCTTTCCTTTTATACCACCCCCATGTTCGAGAAAACATTGTCAACATTTACAGAAAAGGTAGACCGGATTATCCATTCGGATAAGGCGCCACTTACAAAAGCCGAACTTGGGATTCGTTTAAGTAACCGTACGCTATCTGAGTTGCACCGTCTGGTGGAAAAAGAAGATTTTGAGGACCCCGGGGAGGAGATCAATTTCTTTCGTAATATCAAACCTTTTCCGATGAGCTATCTTATTTATTTTAGCGAAGTCAGGTCTTGTGAGCTTAACATCCCCAAGGCAGGTACCCGACCTAAAATACGATTTTTAGAAAAAGAGATTAAAAAGATCAATAAGTTCTTCGCCCAGAATAAGGATTTTGTGAATTATATGGAGCAATCCCGGAATTATTTGGATCCTGAATTTTTCACTCGTAACAATCTGGATAACTTTCCTTTTGCTCCCACGATAAATTATTATCAATACCCGGAATTCTCTACTTCCCACGATATGCTTTGGGCGATGATCCAGGCCATGTATAAATATATTCATTATATCCGTGACCAGCTTCAAAAACTACAGCCTGGCAATAAGTCGCTGCATTTGGAAAAACAGCCCAAGCTTTTAAAATGGACGGGATCAAAAACCTCTTTAATTGAGATAATTTATGCTTTATATGCAGACGGGGCATTAAATCACGGCAATGTGGAGATCAGCACCATCATTTCTTCCTTCGAGGATTTCTTAAATACTAAACTGGATCAGGGCTATAAAACCTATTATGAAATGAAATCCCGTAAGGGCGACCGCACCAAATATCTTCACCGGCTTATCCTAAAACTGGAAAACAAAATGGATAGGGACGACAACATTTAATTTTTCGAAGTAAAACGTAATTACGATTTTTCCACTTTTGGTTTTCCGGCCAGATTTCAGGCTGGGATTAGGACCGTTTCCGTTACTTTTTCCTTTAAAATGACTTCATTTAGTAGGAAAAGCGACTATTGTTAAAGTTTTACGTAATTACGAAGGTCATTGTGAAAAATAACCAGGGATCTGTTTCAACTTTGAGGCAACGAAAGTCAAATCCCTGGGGGCTATCCTTAAAAAGTTCTAACCTGGATAGTCCCCTTTTTTAAATCCACAGTATTATGCCAGCAAGTATTCTTACCACCGATGACCTTCGGGAATTCAAGATGGAATTACTCGAAGAATTAAAAACACTTTTACAAAAACAAGAATCTCCGGGAGTCAAACGCTATTTGAAATCTTCCGAGGTGTTAGACTATCTTCAGGTCAGCCCGGGCACCCTTCAAAACCTACGGGTCAATGGCACCCTGCCTTATACCAAAGTAGGCGGTCTGATTTATTATGATGTCCGGGATATTGAAAAAGTGATGGCCGAAAATAAAGTTCACAACAGCCTTAAAGATTAGGTTATGAATTACATCAAACTACTTCAGGGAGCCCTTGGAAAATTTTATAGTGATCCCAGGCCGGGGCCTATGCATCTCAGTTTATATATGGCCCTGTTTCAGAACTGGAATGCCAGCCGGTTTGCTCCGGAATTTAGTATCAGCCGTCAGCAGCTAATGGAACTCTCCAAGATCGGTTCTACTTCAAGTTACCACCGGAGTTTAGTAGCCCTGGATAAATGGGGTTATCTGGAATATTTTCCCTCAAATAACGCCTTTACCGGAAGCAAGGTAAGGATGATCAGTTTTACCGATCAGGGGGAGGATTCGGATGGCTATGATCCTAAACTGGAAAACCTGGCCCGGTTCTACCATTCTAATGAGAACTCCAAGCCGAAGCCTGACCGCGAACCAGAAAAAGTATCCCCTGCACCAGAGAAAGAGGGCATAAAAAACAATAAGCATCCCAGGGTAGGGACAGCAGCATCCCGGCATCCCAATAGGGAACAGGCAGTGGAATGCCACCAGCCCAGGGATGGGATGCCCGAATCCCACCGGCCCAAATCGAAACAAGTCGTGGGACAGACCCATCCCAACAATGAACCACAAACGGCACACACCCATCCCAAAAATGAACAACAAATGGGCGCTAAGAGAAAACATGATAAACATAAACCAAAAGAGTCTTCTACTCCTTCCAATAAAAAAATTGTTCAGGAGTATTTTAGAGCGCAGGGAGGGGAGGAAGAAGAAGGCGGTTTTTTTTATAATTATTATCAGGATAAAAACTGGTATACTAAAGACGGGCGAAAAATACAGGACTGGAAGGCCCTGGCCATTATTTGGATCCGAAATAACAAGCGAAGGTCGAGACAGGACTGGGAATATTTTAAACCCATAGATCACTTAAAAACCACAAAGGATAAAGATTATGATCAACCCCTCTAAAATAACGGAAGGTGGGGTAGTTTATACCCTGGGTGATTTTGATGGAAAATGGATCACTTATGATTTCAAAAAAATTCTAACCTATTTGGAAATTAAGGGAAAATTGCTTTTTGGCAAGCATTTCAAAATTAGCAAGATTGACCATCAATTGCTCAGGAAACTTTGCTTTTACATAGTACGAGATCGGGTAGCCTGTGAGAAATTCGGTATTGACCTGGATAAAGGCCTTTTGGTAATCGGCCCGGTAGGTTGCGGGAAAACCAGTATTTTGAAATTATTAAATTATATCGTACCGCAATACCGACCCTATACGGTGGTCCCCTCCAGAAATATCGTATTTAGTTTTAATCATTTGGGGTATAAGACCATCGAGGACTACGGGAATTCCAAATTTTTCTGTTTTGATGATTTGGGCGCAGAGCCTCCGGGTCGGTTTTATGGTAAAGATTGTAATGTAATAGGGGAGGTGCTGCTCTCGCGTTACGATCTCTACCTAAACAGTAACAAAAAAATCAAAACCCACGCTACCACCAACCTGAACGCGGAGGAATTAGAAGCCCGTTATGGCAATAGAGTTAGAAGCCGCATGCGGGAACTTTTTAACCTTATTTCCTTTGCAAAAAACAGTCCGGATAAAAGAAAATAATGGTCTTGTCAATAGTTCCCAATACACTATCTGTAGAACCATACAAACTATCCCATATCCTGCCCTAATAAATTGAAGTGAAACAATCAATTTTTTAAGCGCTCCAATAAGAAATTGACGTTTTATCGTCTTTTTTCTAAGTGCTGCTCCCGGGTTATTAACAGTCCCAGCCAAAACGCTCCTAAAATTTAGCGCTCGATCATATCATAAGCCGTCATATAATACCAATACTTATTTATTCACAAATTCAGTGTTGACAAGGGGTTTCAAAGGTTAGCTGGCTACCTTGATAAGGCGATTATCAATGTGGAATTTTTAAACCAAAAACTTATGAAACGATTTTTATGTACAAGTCTTTTCCTTCTTACCGCCACTTCGCTTTTTGCACAAATTGGTGGTATTGAAGATTCGGTAGCGGATATCGCTGCTACCATTCGATCTATTTTCCCGATTATTTTGGGTGTTATTTTTTTAGTCGGTTTTCTTTTTAATGCCGGCCATTTCTTTGGGGAGAACTCAGACCTTAAAAAAGGCATCACCCGTGTTTTGGTCTTTGTCCTTATTGCCGGGGCCGTAGTGGGCATCTTTACGTATTTAATTGGAATCGTAGTCTGATGAAGCGCTTTGAGACCTATCGTGATATCAGGCGCGCAGCAGTGATTTTCGGATTGCCTATAGCGGGGTTTGCCGGGCTTATGGGCTCGGTGATCCTCTCGCTTTTAGTGATAATTTTCTCATTTCATCTAATCCTGCTGCTGCTTTTGACCCTGTGGAATATAGCCCTTTATATCGGGCTATTAAAGATAAAAACCATTCAGGGGCTTTTACCGGCCTCCGGCGGTCCTAATGCAATAACCAATAAACAAGTACGATTATGGGACTAAATATTCAGCAGTATTACCCGATAATTTTCTGGGAAGAAGGCCTGAGTTATATGTCACGGGGTAATGTGGTGATGGGCTACCGCTTGGAACTCCCCGAGGTTTACAGCCTCTCAGAATCCGATTACGAAAAGCTGCACAGCCATTGGCTACAGGCCCTGAAATCCCTGCCGGCCAAAACCCTGGTCCATAAGCAGGACCTTTACCTGAAAACCCTTTTTGATGGGGCAAGGATTCCGGGGGATAGTTACCTCTCCCAGGCCACCAGGAATTATTTTCACCAGCGCGAGCACTTATCCCATAGAAGCTTTCTGTTTTTTAGCTGGCCGGCCAGTAAGTTGCCCCTCAAATCGGCCAACCCTTTTTTGAAAGTTCCAAGGCCTGCCCGGCAGGGTGATTTTGGGATTTCCATTTTTGTCCAGGCTGTAAAGGATGCGGTAAATTATTTGAATAATACCGGGGCTTTTAACCTTAGACTGTTAAACCAGAAGGAAGTATTCACCCATACGAATGATTATTTCAATGGTTTTAACCAGGGAGCGGATACCGATGTGATCATGGAAGCTGACCATTTAAATATGGGCGGGCAGCGCTCCCGTATTTTGGCTATTACCAATGAGAAAAATTTTAACGGCCCCGTTGCAACCAGTCGTCCGCATAGCGGCTTTGGACCCGGCCAGATAAATTTTCATCAGGGTTTTTTAGATGACCTGGGATTGGAACTGGGCCATACCCACCTTGTCAATCAGCTCCTTGTTTTGGACGAGCGTTCCCGATGGATTAGGCATTTAGAAGCTAAAGTGGGTGAACTCTCCAAAAGTGTCAATTTTGGCAGCCAAAATAAGGTAAACCTGGAGCGGGTAGAAAACCTGTTAGAGCGGATTAACAGGGATGAGCATTCCCGTATTATACGCGGACAAACCAGTATTCAGTATTTTGCCAATGACCGGCGGATGTTGGATTATTTGGGCAACCGGATTAAAGGAGTTTTTAAAGAACTTGATATTACTCCTTACCAGCCGGGTGGGGCTAACTTACAGCGTTATTTTTTAAACGGGTATTTCGGGTTTAGCGATGGATTTAGGGATGATGATTTATATGTCACTGACCTAAAACACGCCTTATGCTTATGGATTAATAATACCAATTATCGCAGTGATTCCAGGGGCATTTTATTTAATGATCGATTGAATAATATTCCGGTATTAAAGGATGTTTGGGACGAACAAAAGCGGCGGATCAAGGCCCGGAACTTTGCCATTTTCGCCCCCACCGGGGAAGGCAAATCCTTTTTTGCCAATAATATTTTACGTCAGTTTTTTGAACAACGTGTCCGGCTGGTGATCATCGATCTTGGCGGTTCTTATTCCAAATTCGCCAGGCTTTATCCCGAGGATCATATTATCCTTCGCTATGAGGAGGGAAAGAGCCTTGGTATCAACCCCTTTTATCTGGTATCCAAAGATGACCTGGTCCCGGAGCGTGTTGAGGACCTGGCAGGATTCCTCTTGGAACTCTCGGCTTCGGGAGCCAAGGTCACCAAGGCCAGAGAAGTGGCTTTAAAGAAAATCATCCTTGCGTATTATAGAACAAACGCTGCACCCTATTCCCTGGAAGGCTTTTACCGTTTTATGGAGAGGAACCTGGAAGGATTTGAGGACACCTTTAGACTTTCCAGGCAGCAATTTGATGTGCAGGATTTCCTGCATATCCTCTCGGAATATGTAGGGGAGGGGATGTATAGTTTTCTTTTTGAAAACCAAAGCGACCAGGTGTACCGTCTGGAGGATAAGCGAATGATCATCTTTGAACTGGATCAGGTTCGTGATAACCGGGAGCTGCTTTCGGTCATGCTAAAACTTATCAAATCGGCCATTCAGCGCACCATCTGGCAAAATCGATCAGAGCGCGGGATTATTCTTTTTGACGAATTTGCCAAGCAGCTAAAGTTTGACAATGTGCTGGAGAGCGTAGAATTCTACTACCAGGCCATTCGCAAACAAAACGGCGCCATAGGGATTATTCTGCAATCCATAAACCAGCTTCCCCAGAACTCCACTTCAGCCAGTATCCTGGAAAACACCCAGGTGATCTACAGCCTGCATAATGAAAAGGGCTACCGTGCCCTGCAGGAGCGCCTGGGACTTTCGGCCCACGATCTTAACCAACTGGGCTCGATCCAGAACCGGTTAAAAGGCGAGCGGCCTTATACGGAGATCTTTATCAAGATCGGCAAAGAGAGCAATGTATACCGGTTGGAAGTTCCCCCGGAAGTTTTTGCCGCTTACCTGACCGATGGTACCCAAAGCCAGGAAATTGACCAATTGTATAACCAATATGGCTCGATGGAAAAAGCTATCGATGCCTTTTTAAAACAGCAAAAATGAAATTTAAACAACTAACTTTTCTGATTGTTTTGGTATTAATTTTAAGCTGGCCCACCGGCGCTTTCTGCCAGGGGATGCCGGTATATGATAATACCAATTTTATCGCCCTTGGTCAGTCTATAATTGAATCGGCCAAGCAGACCTCTGAGCTTTTTAAAACCGTACAATTTTTAAAAGAGCAAAAGGAGCGGATCGAAGAGGTCAGTGGGGTGATAAGCCAGTTGCAGGCCGCCCGTGAGATCATTGCCAATAACCAGGCTCTGTATTCCGATATTCAAAATGATTTAAGGGATATTTTATCCTCCCCGTATATCCATCCCGGGGAGGTGGAGCGCATCAGTGAATCTTTTAACCGGATGGTGGAAATCGCCCTGGAAGATATGAGCTTTTTAGAGAATTTGCTCACCAGCGGGTACTTTAAGATGAGTGATGCCGAGCGGATGGAGATGATGGAAGCAAGAAGGAATCGCTCCCGGGCGATGAGCCAGGAGGCTGCTTTAAAGAAAAAGCGCTACCGGGACCTTATTGAATTCAGACGAATAACCGAGGCCATTAATAGCCGGGAGGCGCAATACTAAGGGTGATGGAATTAGGTCTGGAGTATGTAGATGCCGTCTTTCAGTCAATCAAGGAAACCGATTTGGCCAGTTATGCCATAACCGGGATAAAGGGACTGGCTATTTTGCTCTTCTTGGTCAACCTTTTAAAGAAGTACCAGGAAGGCGCGGTGAATTCCGACGGATATACCTGGGGACTTAGTCCCGGGGAACTGATCAAAAACTTTGCGGTGATCTTACTGGTCATCTTTTCCGGTGAGGTCCTGGCTGTTTTTGATGGGATTCTTGTTAGTATTGAAGAGGCTTATATCGATACGGCACCGGCTCTAGTTCCTCTGCAATTACAGGATTTAGAGATAGAGCGCGATATGGGACTTATGGAAGCCGGCGGCAAAGCCATGGCGCTACTCTTTGAATATCTTTCAGCCCCGTTTTATCCGATGAAGCTTATAGCCTTTGTCATTGGAGTATTCCTTTGGGTTATGGACCTGTTTATCTATCCCTTGTTTTTGGCCGAGCGCTTTTTTTTGTTGGGCCTTATGCAGGTTTTGTTTCCTCTTATTATCAGCCTGGCAGTATTTGAGAAATTCCGGGATATGGGCTATCGTTTTTTCCGGCTCTATGCAGCCGTGTATATGGTGGTCCCAGCCTTTTTTCTGGTCAATATCTTTATTAATGAGCTCTACCAGGGCCTTATGAATGAATTCTGGCCTGGCCTTACCGGAGGTAGTGAAGCCGGGGTGTTTGCCCCGGTAGTCCAACTGGGTAGTATCGGCTTTATCGTGCTTTTAAAATTCAAGCTCTACCACCGCGCTATTAGTTTCACTTTCCGATTATTTACCCATTAAAAAAATAGTAACCAATAAATAAAAACTTATGAAAACACCTTATACCCATATTTATAAAATATTGCGTCTGAACCGTTTTATCGTTTTGGCCGTGCTGGTGATGGCCTTTTTGAGTAGTGTTATTTCTGCGCTCCAGGTCCATAGAGCCCACCGGGAACATTTGAAAAATAGTTTTGCCATCGATCCCCAGGGCGCGGTATATCCTTTAAAAAGGGAAGCCAGCGCCGAGAACCTAAAGGTGGAAGCCGAGGCCCATCTGGATAATTTCCACCGCGGATTTTATCATCTAAGTCCCAGCAACTATAAAGAAAGTCTGGAGCGGGCCTTATGGCTTGGCGACCAGTCGGTCGATGAGCTCTATCGGCAAAAGCGGGTTGATGGCATTTACAACCGGATCCTTCAATACGGGCTGTTGCAAAAAGTAACGGCAGTGAAATCCAATATTGATCTAAGCCGGGAACCCTATGCCTTTGAGACGCGAATGGAATTTGAAATCAAACGTGGAAGTACCACCGATTATTACCATTTGCGAACCAGTGGCAAGTTGGAGCGCATTGCCCGGAGTTTTCCATACAATCCCCACGGATTTGTAATTACCGGGTTTTTTGAAGAAGAACTTAAAAAAATAAGCGATGAAGATAGATAAGAAAAAGGCGGTATTTATCAGCGGTATGCTGTTGCTCGTGCTGGCTATGCTGGCCTATGGAATACTGCTGCTCAGTGAAGAACCCCAAAAAGAGCCTAAGGAAAATCCTGAGGTACCCCAATTAGAGGAAGCCCCGGAAGACTATGAAAGCAGACTGGAAGCTGTAGAGGGGGTAAAAGAGGAGCGCGAGCGTCAAATCACCTCTGTTTACGATCCTGAGTTACTGGATAGTAGCGGTAGGTATGATCCCTATCTTGAAGAGCAGGAAAAACAGCGGCTTATGGATAGTATTTTAGCCAGTGGACCGGAGCCCGATTACCAGGGGCCCCCGCCATCACTAACCCAAAGTCGAAAGGAGCCAGATAGTATTCCCTCCACCCCCGGTCAAATAAAAAGTAAACAGTCGCTGTCTCTTGGCAGTGGTCACCCGGAATTTTTCCTTTCCGAAGCTTCCGGTAGTACAGTACAAGCTGCGACTGGTAAGGGAATTCTGGCGATGGTCGATGGCGACCAGGTCATAAGACAGGATCAGCGCCTGGTATTACGGCTTCTGGAAGATGGGGTTTTGGCCGGGGATAGTCTAAAAAAGCATAGCCGGGTCTATGCTACTTGCAGTTTTAAGGCTAACCGACTGCTTTTGGAAATAAAAGCGCCTTTTGGTCGGGCGGGGACCCTGGAGGGCTATGATTTGTCCGACGGCCAGCCCGGGATTTATGTGGAGAATAGTTTTAGGGGTGAGGCTACCCGGGAAGTTTTGGATGATGTGATCCAGGATGTTAATATTTCAGGGGTGCCGCAGGTGCGGGGATTAAAGGGACTCTTTCAGCGCGATAACCGCAAGGTTCGGGTAAAAGTATTACACAGGTATGAGCTAATATTAAAACCAACATTATGAAAACCATTTTATTTTTTATTGTGGCCGGATGCGGCCTTTTCGGATTTGCCCAACAGCGGCCCGATACCATCTATTGCAACGCATTCCAAAATGTGATCCTTACCACCCCAAGCGCCATTGTTCAGGCGGCCACGGGATCTGAAAATTTTGTTTTTAGTTATAACCAGGCAAAACCTGATAGCCTGGGGCTTTTACAGGGACGGCCCGGCCATACTGGAAATCTGGTGCTAAGGACCCGTGATGGGGGACTATTCACTTTTTTACTGAAGCATCGCGATAGCCTGAAGCGCCACGCCTATTTTTTAAAACCTGGAGATCGGATTAATCCGCCACTCAAAAGAAAGGGGGAACCAAAGAAGAGAACCAATTTGGACAGTCTTAAAAAATCACCGAAATATTACCATAAGCTCGCCAGGTTTTATGTGACTTCTAAAGCCAAACGAAAGGCTGTTGGACGCAATCAGGGATTGATTCTGGAGCTTGTAGATATCAAATATTATCGCGAAGAGACTTTTGTAGTTTACCGTCTAAAAAACCGCTCTGATGTTTCTTTTCGCCTGGCCCATATGGAGCTTAGCCAGGTGGTGGGAAAACCGGGAAGAAAGAGTTCCTATCAGCAGCTTCCTTTAAGGCCGGTATTTGAGTACAATCTCCCCGATGCGGTTGGGCCCAAAGAGGAGCGAAGTTTTGTGGTGGTTTATCCCAGGTTTACCTTATCGAAGGCCACCAGGCTTGAGGCGGTGATCACCGAAAGACAGGGAAGGCGCCAGGTCGCCCTGCAGTATAATTAATTAATAATTTCTGGCAATTTTTCGGGCCTCTTCAAAAATTCTAAAGAAGGTTTTTTCCACTTCAGCTTTAGAGGGATGTTTGAATTTAGCGGGCAGTGTTCGTTTTAGTTTAAAATGCGGGAACTGTACCCGCCTGTCTTTACCATCGGCAAAGGCCACAAATTCCCCTGGCTTTAGTCTAAAAAAGAGGTCGGCCCGTAATTTGGAGACCTCTTTTTTGGTTTTGGTCACCCGGGTATCAAAATTCAGGTTACCCCCTTTGGAAACACTCACAATATCCTTATTAACCAGTTCAAAAAAGCGTTCGTAATAGGAAGCCGTAGTGGGGTCGTTGGCCTTTCCGAAAAACTGGTAGGAAAGGTTACTCAGGATGGCTTTGCTTGCTTTATCTCCATAGAGCAGGTCATTTTGAACCTTATCCTGCATCACATAGATAGTGGCAATATCAAAACTGCGGAGGGTAGCGGGGATGCGGTGCATATGAGGTAGTCTTATGGTGGGTGCTTCTTCCATCAGGATAAAAGCGCTCTCTCGGCGGCGCACACTCATTTGCTTGATAATACTGTGCAGGATGGTAGCTACAATGGGGGAATAGGCGCTTTCAAATTTAGGGTTATTAACTACGGATATCACTCCGGGATGTTCCGGGTTATTGATATCCAGGGGAAGATCGTGTCCACTAAGGCAATAAAAGATTTTTCGGGTGGTGATTTTCTTAAGGGTATTAGCCAGGGTGGCTTTTACTGCAGCGGTTTGTCGCTCGGAATCAATCCCACTGATAAAAGCATCGGCCATAGCCCGGGAGGTAACATCTTCCCCCAGGAATTTAAGGAGCTTATCACTATCTAAAATCTGGTAAAGGGCGATAAGGTGGGGAAGGCTACAATATTTAGGATGAGAGGATTTAAGCTTCCAGATCATCCCGCAAAGAATTCCTTCTACGGCATCATTAAAAAAGCGACTACTACCAGCAAGTTGCTGATCCTTTTGTTCCAGGAGATTTTCCAGGAGCACCCTGGAAATTTCATTAACGCTTTCTTCATCCTCCAGGTAATGGGGAGCAATGGGATTGACTTTGTTATAAAGCGGATCAAAACCGATGATATAAAAAGGCAGCTTTGTATCCTTATAGAGCGGGTACGCCAGTTCGGTGAGTTCAAAATCTTTATAATCGTGAATCACCCCGCAGAATTGTTTGGAACTAAGATGTTTTAACAGGGAGTAGACTACGCTCTGGGTCTTACCGCTACCGGCAGCCCCGGTTATGGAAATACCACGTCTGATATTGGCAATGGTCAGCGATCCTGATTCCAGTGGAAAACGCAGCCGGTATTTTTTGTGTTCCGGCGGGTTGGCTTCCTCGATACTAAGGAGAATAAGGCTAATGAGCATCAGGGAGGCCGGGCCAAGCAAGAAGGCTTTAAGGGTATGGGGCAAGATGATGCAAAGTAAACCGGAGAAGAAAAGCCCCATAAGATAGCCATAGGGATAGCTATTATTTAAATGCCGAAGTCCAAAAAAGGAAAGCAAATAGGCCAATAAAAAGTGGGAGATTATAGTGCTCATAGTTTCTGAATTTAATAACCGATACTGCTTGATTTTATACCAATACTAATGGCCTTTCGCACTTGCTTTAGGGCCAGGTTGAGCTTGGCATCGGGAATGGGTACCCCGGATTTACCAAGAATCTGCATCGCGAGTTTCCGCTCTGAGGTGGGGAGTTTCAGAAGGCTGCTGTAATAGGTCTTAGGCGATTGGCGAAGTGTTTTTCGGGAGGCATAGTGCTCGGCAAAATTGCGCTGGAAATTAAATTTTTTATCGAAGCGCTTCTCTGCCAGGTTAAAAAAGCGGTCCCGGTCAAAACCGCGTTTGACCTCTTTACCCTGGAACTGAACTTTGGAAGCTATGTATTTGCTACCAGGGGAGAGGCTTACCGAATTGGTTTTATCCTTCCGACTAACGATAAGGTGCACGTGCATTTGCGGGCCTGGTTTTGGGGTACCTTCCTGTATTAGCTTGCCATCAATTTTATGGGGTGCGGCTTTTTCAGTGGCGCGAATTTCATTTTGGACCTGCTTTACATTGCCGGTGAGTTCCCCGAGGCGGATTTTTACTTCCTTATGGCGCAAGGCTGCCAGTTCTTTAATAAACGGGTTGTTTTCGCGGACCTCCCGGTCCCTGGCTTTAAAGCTTCGGTTTTGTTCTATTTTTCCATAATATAGGATATCGCTTGCTTTTGGAGAGCGACCAAAGATCTCCCGGTTAAAGCAGCGGGCATAGTCTTTTATCAGATCGCGGGTATAGGCTTTTAGTTTTTCCGGATTGTTTTGGATATGGCGAAGTTCCCGCTGGGAGGGGTTAAGGGTAATGGCATAATAGCGAGGTTCATTGCTTTTAAGTTTGGCGGTATTGGCATCAATACTATTTATGACCTCCCGCTCAGAGATCTTATCGGAATTTGAATCAAAGAAAAACTCTTTATCGATATTGGATCTATCCTGGTTTTCTTTTTCCAGGTATTGGGCATAATCGGCGGCGCTTTTACTATAACTCCCGCCAAGTTTTTGTGGGCTAATGCTAACGTACATGATATTTTTGTTTTAGTTGTTCTATGTTATTTCTATCCAGGTTTAACCGGTAATACGCTTTAGAAAAAGAGGGCTGGTGATATTCCAGGTTTTCCAGCAGTAGGAGCAGGTCTGGATTAATTTCCGGATAGGCCGGTTCAGACTGCTCTTGCTCAACGGTTGGGGTAAAGATCAAATCTTCCATATCCGGTATTCGTTTTGGCTTTTTACCATCCTGGGGGAGCTCTTCAAAGAGCGCGGCCAGCATCGCCTGGGTAGGTTTGGTTTGATTTTTTTCGATATCGCGAAGGATGGCGATAAAGCCATCGATTCGTTTTTTAAGATTGTGCTCCAGGGAATTCATATTGGGTCCCAGGTTTTCTTTTGGGGATAGCTTGTTGCGCTGAAAAAAATCCAGCATCAGGTCCAGGGTATGGGATTGGGAACTGGCCATACCACGGGCGAATTTTCTGAAACGTCTGGCAACGGAAGATTTGATTCTCAAGCCAGCGAAGGTTTCATTTTTAAATTGTTCATCCATTTTTTCATAAAAAATTTACCGTATTTATAGGGCTGCGAAGGTTTTTTATGAAAAAACCACAACCCTTTCTTACAGGCATCCTAAAGGATGCCACCAAAGCAAAGCATTTGCTATCCTTTACAATGAAAAGGAAGCCTCAACATCGCTATGCGTGTTGCCCTCTTGCTCTTCCTTTTGCCCGGAGGGCCGGACATAAAAGATCAATCCAGGTCAAATCCAAATCTTGGTCTGCCTGATAGTAGGAAAAATCCCACTTACATATTTAAAATTGAGAAATAGTTACCAGCGAAAGTCAGAAAAAGGTAACTACATAATTAGGTGAAAGATCATCACCAGCACCTTAAAAGTACAAATAATTATTGATAAACCGTAAGCGGAAATTTTAAAATATGAGACAAAAATTAGAAAAGAGATAAAAATAATTGTGTATATTTATGTAGTAGTTTTTTGAAGCTATCCCGAAAAGGGAAAATCCAGGTAATAGTGGATTTTCCCTTTTTTAATAATTATATCTGGTTTTTGTTAATTGCAATTATCCCTAAAATCCAGGTAATAAAAAACACCCTTGAGATTCAAAGGTGTTTAAAAGGTGGTTTATGAAATTTAATTTTCAGAGAATCCCGTTATCTGCAAAACTATAGTAATCTCCATCCGGTGTTAAAATCAAATGATCCAAGACTTTGACATCAAATAATTCCGCAGCATTTTTAATTTTTTGGGTCAGTTGTTTATCGGGATTACTGGCTTTAAGGGTACCTGAGGGATGGTTGTGGCTAAGGATTACTGCGGTGGTCAGGCTCTTTAGGATGACCCCAAAGATCAGGCGTAAATCTACAAGGGTGTAGGTGATACCCCCTTTAGAGACTTCGTAAATAGCCTTCACCCGGTTATTGTTATTAAGCAAAAGCAATTTAAAACTCTCACTTACTTCAATTTCATCTTTATCCCAGTTGGAATATAGAACTTCTGCAGCGGTAGCAGAAGAATTTATTTTCGGGGCCTCACAAAGCTTAACCCTACTACGATAGGCTATTTTTATTTCACTAACTTTGGTTTTCATTATTGACACATTTAAAAGGTTAATAATTAAAAGAGGGCGCAATTTTCGACGATGACGCCCTCTTTGCTTTTTTAGATTACTTTTCGATAGCTTCCTTATTTCCCAGAAATAGAATTTCATTTACCAAAATTTCGGTAACAAATCGTTTTTCTCCGTTTTGGGTTTCATAGGACCGGGAAGTCAGTTTGCCACGGATGGCAATTTCTTTTCCTTTATCGACATATTTTTCGATAAGCTCCGCCTGTTTTCCCCAGGCCACTACATGGTGCCAGTCGGTTTGTTGGATTTTCTCCCCTTCTTTGTAGTAGTATTCATTGGTAGCCAGTGAAAAACT
Source organism: Salegentibacter sp. (assembly GCA_017795085.1). Lineage (GTDB taxonomy): Bacteria > Bacteroidota > Bacteroidia > Flavobacteriales > Flavobacteriaceae > Salegentibacter. The sequence goes on along the minus strand of CP051246.1, from coordinate 3,727,644 downwards.
GCATACTTTTTTACCACTTTCAAAGTCTTTAATTTCAGGGGCATTCCCCACATTTCCGATTAACTGTACTTGATTTCTTAGATTACTCATAATTAAAAGATTTAGATATCTGCTTTTCAATACAGGTTAATTAAACATTGATTTACTTATTATATCCGGAGCGTTTTCCTTTTTTGATTTTTTTACTTCGCTTTCGGGTATGTTGTTTTGAGATGATTTCATAATTTTTATTTATTGATTTACTTCCTATAGCGCCGTTTGCTGTACCTTTTTTGATGCTGATACAGTTGCTAATATTTAGAATTAGGGAGGACTTATAAAAAGGAGGAACGACTGGCTTATGCAGTGCGGACTAAGTTCTAAATATTGGTATTTTGCATCACAAAAAAGGTAGGGACAGCAACGGCCGGGAAGGAAATGGAAATGTTGAAATTGAAAAACAACCGGAAGCGAAGTAAATGCAAGAATGAAAATCCGATTAGGCGGGCTTCCCAGAATGTTTCAATATTGGTATAAGATTAAAATCGAAGTAAAGCTATAGTATGCCTGGGGAGAGTTATTGATGTATGAAGAATCTCCAAGACTTGAATGAATAAGTAGTTATTGCTGCGGAATAAAGTTTTTCTGAAATGTAGAGAGAATGGGCGGTAGTTCAGTTAAGCGGTTAGGAATACATTATTGATGAGGAATCTACCTCTCTTTAAAAAAAATATACTATTTTAGATATTTAAACGATTAAAATGAAGAAAAAGATTTCACTAAAAGATATAGCACAAAAAGTTGGTGTTTCCACAGCTACCGTTTCCTATGTTCTTTCAAAAGATAAAGAAAGTAAAGTTAGTATTAAAGTAGCCGAGAAGGTAAAGAAGGCAGCCAAGGAGTTAAATTACCATCCTAATCAAATTGCTAAAAGCCTTAAGATGGGTAAAACATTTACAATAGGGTTAATAGTAGCAGATATCTCAAACCCTTTTTTTTCTCACATTGCCAGGATAATTGAAGATGAAGCGACAAAATTAAATTATACTGTGGTTTTTGGAAGCTCCGATGAAAAGGCAGATAGGTCCTGGGATTTAATTAATTTTTTAGCAAACAGGCAGGTAGATGGATTTATACTTGCTCCAACCGAAGGATCAGAGGAACAGATAAAATATCTTCAGGAGGAAAATATTCCCTTTGTTTTAATTGACCGCTATTTTCCTGAAATTGACACAAATTATGTAGTAGTAGATAATTATCAGGCGGCCTTTGGTGCGGTAAACCGTTTAATAGATACGGGCCATAAAAGAATTGGTATGTTAGCGTATTTAAATTCTCTGCATCATATGCGCGATAGGATTAATGGTTATAAGAGTGCTTTAAAGCAAAATAATCTTGAGGATGATACTAACTGGCTACATGAAATCGACTTTTTTAATATTGAAAAAGAAGTTAAATCTGCAATCGATAAAATGTTGGAGGGTAAATTAAGAGTTGATGCGATTTTCTTTGCTACCAACACTCTTGCCGTTATCGGGCTTAAATATATTGATTCTTTAAAATATAAGATCCCGGATGATCTTGCTATAATAAGTTTTGACCAGGGAGAAGCTTTTGATTTTTACTATTGTCCATTAACCTATGTGAAACAGCCATTGGATGAATTGGCCAAAAATGCAGTAAAAGTTTTAACTAGAAAAATTGAAAACCCTTCAGCCCGAAAAGAGCAAATTTGTTTATCGGCTCAGCTGATTGTGAGAAAATCATGTTCCTGATACTAAATTTGAGGAAGGGGTAGATTTTTGATGCAAATTAATGGAATATGATATAATAATAGGTGTAAAATAAATAAAAGTCTAAAATTTATTTTTTTATTTAAACGATTAAATATATATTTGAATTATAAGTTAATCGTTTAAAATAAATTAATATGGTAAAAGGGAGGATTTTAATATGTTTTATAATATTTGGAATTATTTCGGTTTCGTCTTATTCTCAAGAAGAAGAATTTACAGGAGTTAACCTGAATCTTGGAAATATTTATAGAGTTTCAGAGGCAGAAACGCGATCAATAAGTCCAGAGAATTTTACTGGCGAAAAAGGTAAAGCGGGTATGGCTGAAGAAGGAACTGGAAGTGAGCCATCTCGAGAGTTAGGCCAGGGCTGGAAGGTGAGTCCTTCAGTAAAAATTAAACCAGGAGAGACATTTACTCTTGCAGAAATTAATGATGAAGGTGTTGTTCAGCAAATGTGGATGACCCCAACAGGGAATTGGCGATTTTCTATTCTGCGAATTTACTGGGATGGAGAAGAAGAACCTTCGGTTGAAGTGCCGGTTGGGGATTTCTTTGGAATGGGCTGGGGTGAATATGCTCCTTTGAACTCTCAGCCAATTGTTGTCAATCCCGGAAGTGCATTTAATTCATTCTGGCCAATGCCTTTTCGAAGGGAATGTAAAATCACTATGGAGAATATAGGGAGCCATGAAATGTATTTGTACTACCAGATTAATTATGCCTTGACGGATGTGCCTGAAGATGCCGCATACTTTCATGCGCAGTTTCGAAGAAGTAATCCGACAGAAGGGGCTATACATACTTTGGTTGATGGTATTGAAGGAAAAGGGCATTATGTAGGTACCTATTTGGCCTGGCAGGTAAACAACCGTGGATGGTGGGGAGAAGGAGAAATTAAGTTTTACATGGATGGAGACCGGAAATTCCCAACTATAGCAGGTACAGGGACGGAAGATTATTTTTTAGGATCTTATAATTTTGAGAATAAGAAAACTAATGAATACGAGCGCTATTCTACTCCTTTTGCCGGACTTCATCAAATTATCAGGCCGGATGGACTGTACAATTCTCAACAGCGCTTTGGTTTGTACCGTTGGCATATTCAGGATCCAATACGTTTCAAAGAAGACCTGAAAGTTACTATTCAGGATTTAGGTTGGAAAAGTGACCACAGGTACTTGCAACAAAAATCTGATATAAGTTCAGTGTCCTTTTGGTATCAGTTAGAACCGCATGCAGACTTTCCTGAACTACCTGCCAAAGATGAATTGGAGGTAAACTAAAAATAACTAAAATGAAAAAAACATTCCTAGGAAAAATACTATTACTCACTTTTTTTTCTTTTCTCTCCTGTGGAGAAAAAAAGAAAGATAAACCTCAAAAAAATATGGAAGAAAAATCCTATGAATTAGGGAGTTTTGGCTATGATATAAAGTTTTTAGAAGAAAAAGATGAAAATTTAGTGGTATTGGAGTCAGGTAATAGCAAGGTTGCTGTTTCAGCAAAATACCAGGCTAAAGTTTTTACCTCCTCTTCTGCAGGTAGTAAAGGGAGAAGTTACGGATGGATAAACTACGAGGCTTTCCGAGGAGAAGAAGATCCTCATATGAATGCTTACGGGGGTGAGAATAGGTTCTGGCTGGGGCCGGAGGGAAGTAAATTCTCATTATTTTTTAAGCCCGGGACCGAAATGGTTTATGAAAACTGGAAGACTCCTTCGGCTATTGATACGGAAAGTTGGAAAATTGAAAATAAGAATACCAGCCTGGTTAAAATGACCAAGGAAATGTCGCTTCAAAATTATGCTGATACTGAATTAAAAATTAAAGCTGATCGCGAAATTAAAATACTTTCTAAGGAAGAGATCCAAAGACTTCTTAATATCGAATTTGAAGATGTGCAAAGTGTGGGTTTCGCTACAAAAAACAGTATAACCAATACTGGTGATAATACTTGGAATGAGGATACTGGAGCCCCCTGTATTTGGATTCTAGATATGTTTACCCCATCTGATGAAACAGTGATTTACATTCCTTACAAGGATGATGTAGAAGGGCGAATAGCAACTACCGATTATTTCGGTGAAATTCCGGAGAATCGGATTAATTATGAAGATGGAGAGCTTTTTTTTAAAGCTGATGGGAAATCCCGGGGAAAATTGGGAATTGCTCCGGAAAGAGCAACAACAGTGGCAGGGAGTTATGATGCAAAAAATAAAGTTTTAACTATTACCACTTTTGATGTTGACAATGACGGCATTTATTTGAATCAGGAATGGACACCGAATAAAGATCCTTTAAAAGGAGATGCAGTAAATGCCTATAATGATGGTCCATTGGAAGATGGCTCACAAATGGGTCCGTTTTATGAAATAGAAAGTGTTTCTCCTGCTGCATTTTTAGAACCTTCACAGAAATTAAGTCATAGCCATAATGTATTTCATTTTACAGGTAACGAAAAAGTATTAAACGAGATATCACAACAAGTTTTAGGAGTTTCTCTGAATAAAATAAGCTCCGCTTTTAAAAATAAATAATAATTGAAAATTTAAGCATGTTGAAAATCACTAAATATCCTAAAATAGGAATTCGCCCCATTATCGATGGCCGTTTAGGCGGTGTAAGAGAATCTTTGGAAGACAAAACCATGGAAATGGCTAAAACAGTGGCATCTTTATATGAAAAGCAATTGCGATATCCCGATGGCGAGCCGGTAAAGTGCGTCATTGCCGATACCTGTATCGGTGGGATAAAGGAAGCCGTTAGTTGCGATGAAAAGTTTAAGTCTGAAAACGTGGGAGTTTCCCTTTCGGTTACTCCATGTTGGGCTTACGGAACCGAAACCATGGATTTTGATCCGCATATCCCCAAAGCCATTTGGGGGTATAATGGTACCGAAAGACCCGGGGGGGTATACCTTGCAGCTACCCTTGCCGCACATAACCAAAAGGGCTTACCTGCTTTCGGGATTTACGGAAACGATGTACAGGATTTATCCGATAGCGGTATTCCGGAGGATGTAGAGGCTAAATTACTCACCTTTGCCAAAGCTGGTTTAGCAGTCTCCCTTATGCGAAATAAATCCTATCTGGCAATTGGAAGTGTTTCTATGGGAATAGCCGCTTCGGCTGTCGATCCTGATTTTTTTCAGGATTTCCTGGGCATGCGTAATGAATATGTGGATTCTTCGGAAGTTTTGCGAAGGATAGAGCAAGAGATTTATGATAAAGAAGAATTCAAAAAGGCGCTTGCCTGGACCAAGAAACACTGCAAAGAGGGGGAGGATTACAATGAAAAGGAAAAGCAACGTTCTCGTGAGCAGAAGGATGATGATTGGGAATTCGTAGTAAAAATGACCTTGATTATTCGTGATTTGATGCAAGGTAATCCCAAGCTTAAGGATCTTGGTTACGGGGAAGAAGCCCAGGGACATGAAGCAATTGTTTCTGGATTTCAGGGCCAACGGCAATGGACCGATTTTCTTCCCAATGGTGATTTTTCCGAAGCGATATTGAATTCATCTTTCGACTGGAATGGAATCCGTTCGCCCTATATGGTGGCCACAGAAAACGATGCCTTAAATGGGGTTTCCATGCTATTCAATTATTTGCTTACCAACCGGGCGCAAATTTTTGCTGATGTTCGGACCTATTGGAGTCCTGATGCTGTAGAGCGGGTTACGGGCTGGAAACCGGAAGGAGCCGCTGAAAATGGGTTTATCCACTTAATCAATTCCGGTTCGGCTACCCTGGATGGTTCCGGCCGGCAAACAGAAAACGGGAAACCGGTAATGAAACCTTATTGGGAAATTTCAGAAAAAGAAATGCATGATTGTTTGAAGGCTACGACCTGGTACCCGGCAAGTTTGGGTTATTTTAGAGGTGGTGGTTTTTCTTCAAATTTCCTTACAAAAGGGAAAATGCCGGTTACCATGTCGCGTATTAATTTAATCAAAGGAATTGGTCCTGCCTTGCAAATTGCTGAAGGGTATACTATAGATCTACCGGAAAATGTTCATCAAAAGCTGGATGAACGCACAGACCGTACCTGGCCCACTACCTGGTTCGTACCAAAATTGAATGACAAAGTTGCATTTTCAAATGTATATGAAGTCATGAATAATTGGGGTTCTAACCACGGAGCGATTTCTTATGGCCATATAGGGAAGGATTTGATAGCATTAGCTTCAATGCTTCGCATTCCGGTGTGTATGCATAACGTGGAAGATAACAAGATATTCAGACCAACTGCCTGGAATTCTTTCGGTATGGATAAGGAAGGCGCCGATTATAGGGCCTGCAAAAATTATGGACCACTTTATAAATAGTCAGAAATGGTAGGCAAAGATTCGAAAATATCATTAATCAGGCCTGGGAATGCATGGCCATTTATCCTGGTGACGAGTCTATTCTTTTTATGGGGACTGGCCAATAATATGACAGACACACTTTTGGCTGCATTCAAAAGGATTATGAGCATGTCTGATTTTCAGACTTCCTGGATTCAAATGGCTTTTTACGGTTCCTATTTTTTGCTCGCCTTACCAGCCGCGATTCTGATTAAAAAATATACTTATAAATCGGGAGTACTGGTAGGGCTCGGATTTTTTATTATTGGAGCCTTACTCTTCTATCCGGCCAGTATTACTATGGTTTATGGGCACTTCCTGGCGGCACTTTTTATTCTGGCCGGAGGTTTGTCAATATTAGAAACTGCAGCCAATCCCTATATTATCGCTATGGGGCCGGAGGAAACAGGAACAAGAAGATTAAACCTTGCTCAGTCTTTTAACCCTATCGGCTCGATTACGGGAGTTTTATTGAGTAAATTCTTTATCCTCTCCCATCTTAATTTATCCAGTGCAGAAGAACGCGCCGGAATGGAAGCAGCAGAATTGCAGGCTATCCAGTCGGAGGAATTAACTTCGGTGATGGGCACATACGTTGGTGTAGCCTTTTTTCTACTGTTAGTTTGGGTATTAGTAAAATTCACTAAAATGCCCAAGGCTTCAGATGAAGACAATAACCTACAAATAACAGCAAGTTTGAAGCGGTTATGGCAAAATCGAAATTACCGCTGGTCGGTTATTGCCCAATTCTTTTATATGGGTGCTCAAATTGGTGTATGGTCTTATACCATTAGATATGTAATGCAGGAACTTGGTCTTAATGAAGATGATTCCTCTACCTATTATCTTGGCTCGCTCATATTATTTTCCGGATCTCGGTTTATTTTCACAGGATTAATGAAGTATTTTAGTCCGAGGGCATTGCTACTTACCAGTGCTATTGGAGGCGGAATTAGCACCCTGTTAGTAATTTACACCGGGGGCATAACTGGCGTAATTGCTTTAGTGGCTATTTCCGGGTTTATGTCTTTAATGTTTCCCACAATTTATGGTTTGGGAATGACCAAACTTGGGAAGGACACAAAAATTGGAGGCTCCGGCCTTATTATGGCCATTCTTGGTGGTGCTGTACTTACTGCAGTACAGGGTCAGATTTCCGATATGACGGGAAGTATTCACCTTTCTTTTTATATGCCTCTCTTCTGTTTTGCAGTGGTAGCTTTATATGCAATTATTCAAAATAAAATTCAACCTTCCGGTCTCAAACCTGGAAAAACCTTTGAAGAATAATAAAATGAATACTGAAGAAAAATATGTTATAGGCGTAGATTTTGGAACAAGTTCCGTACGTGCTTTATTGGTTAATGCAGATAACGGAGAGGAAAAATCGGTTTCGGAATTTTTATATCCCCGTTGGAAACAGGGGTTATATTGTGACCCTTCCCGAAACCAATTTCGTCAGCATCCATTGGATTATATCGAGGGGATCGAATTTGTAATTAAAGATTTAATAGAAAAAGCGGGAGAAAACGTTAGGGAAAAGGTGAAAGCGATTTCTATTGACACTACCGGTTCTACGCCTGTAGCCATTGATGAAAAGGGTGTTCCCCTTGCCTTGAATCCGGAATTTAAAGACAACCCTAATGCCATGTTTTTTCTTTGGAAAGACCATACTGCAGTGCAGGAAGCAGAGGAAATGAATAGGTATGCAACAAAATTTGAGACAAATTATTTAAAGTATGTGGGTGGCATTTATTCTTCGGAATGGTTTTGGGCTAAGTTGCTATATGCTCTACGAAACGATGCTGCTGTTAAAAAGGCCTGTTTTTCATGGGTAGAACATTGCGATTGGATGCCATTTTTACTTACAGGTGGTGCAAAAGCATCAGCTATTAAAAGGGGAATTTGTGCAGCTGGCCATAAAGGATTATGGGCAGAAGATTTTGGAGGTTTCCCTCCTGAAGAATTCTTTTCCGGACTGGATACCTCACTGAAAAATATTAGAAAAAACCTTCCTGATAAAACTTATTCTGCTGATAAGGTCGCAGGGCCCTTATCAGCGGAATGGGCAAACAAGCTTGGGCTTTCTACCGATGTTTTGATAGGAGTTGGAGCCCTGGATGCGCACATGGGGGCTGTAGGCGGACAGATTGAGCCTTATTTCCTGAGCAAAGTAATGGGGACTTCTACTTGTGATATGATGGTAGCTCCGGGAAAAGAGATGAAAGAAACCCTGGTTCGTGGTATTTGTGGACAGGTACAGAGTTCAGTGGTTCCCGGGATGCAGGGGATGGAAGCCGGCCAGTCTGCTTTTGGAGATATTTATGCCTGGTTCCGAGAACTGTTGCTTTGGCCGGTAAAGAATATGCTTTCTGAATCTGAATTAATCAATAAGGAAACCGCTGAAAAACTTCAGCAGGAAATAAAGAACAATATTTTAAAGAAATTAAATGCTGAAGCGGCAAAAATTCCACTTTCCAAAGACCTTGAATTAGCTGTTGATTGGTTAAACGGGCGGAGAACCCCCGATGCCAATCAGTTATTGAAAGGAGCCATTACAAATCTAAGCTTGGGTAGCGATGCTCCTAAAATATACAGAAGCTTTGTTGAAGCTACCTGTTTTGGTTCCCGGAAAATTGTAGAGCGATTTAAAGAAGAAGGAATTCCGGTAAAGGGAATAATCGGAGTGGGCGGGGTTGCCAAAAAATCACCGTTTGTTATGCAAATGATGGCCGATGTATTGGGAATGCCTATTAAAGTCCATAAATCGGAACAAACCTGTGCTTCGGGCGCAGCGATGTTTGCTGCAACGGTAGCAGGAATTTATCCAAATGTTGAAGTTGCCATGCATAAATTAGGACATGGTTTCGAGGAAAAATATCAACCAGATTTAGACAAGCATGAAATTTATAGCCTTAGGTATGAGGAGTATAAATCGGTTTGTGGGTTTCTAGAAAAATAATATGATGAAAAAGAATTGTGTAACGATTTTAATGGTTCTGATTTTTGGATCAAACCTTTATGCTCAAAAGAAAACCGTAACGGTAGCTTCAGAATTAAAAAAACTTCATCAGGTGGAGGAGCTGCCAGGTTATATAGAACAAACCAAACTTTTGCAGGTTTCTTCTTATGACACCACAGGTGGGAATGATGATGGGTTTAGTGGTGAATATTCATTTATTAGGAAAAACCCTGATAGCAGTTTAGTGATTTTTGATGCAGAAGGAAAAGGAGTCATTAACCGGATATGGACTCCAACGCCCACTGAAGACACGCTTGATTTTTACTTCGGAAATGAGAAAAATCCTTCATTTTCTGTTAAATTTTCTGATTTGTTTTCCGGAGAAGTAGCTCCTTTTGAAGAGCCGCTGGCAGGGAACGAAATAGGAGGATTTTATAATTATTTTCCTATTCCCTTTGAAGATGGATGTAAGATTGTTCTTCGGGGCAGGAAACTTGAGTTTTATCAAATTCAGCACAGGACTTATCCTGAAGAATATGAGGTGGAAAATTTTTCAGGAGAAATATCAACCGAGGCTAAAAATGAATTGGAAAGACTAAAGAAAGCCTGGAATAATATAGCAGATATAGAATCAGAAATTGATAAGACAACAGATACAATCCTGAAACCGGGAGAAAACCTTACTCTCGCCCAATTTGATAAGGGTGGTCGAATTTTGGGCATAACACTGGAAAATGCGAAAGCTTTCGAAGGCCTAAATAAACAGGTAGATATTAAAATTACATGGGATAATGAAGATAAGCCTGCGGTATATATGCCGGTAGCCGATTTCTTCGGTTATGCTTTTGGTGAAATTTCCATGCAAAGCCTTTTGCTGGGTTCTAGAAATAATATAAATTATTGTTACTATCCGATGCCCTTTGATCATAGTGCAAAAATAGAATTGATTTATCGCCCTTCCGAGAAACCGGAAAATGACGAACCTATTCAAATAACATCAGAAGTATGGGCTTCAAATAAAATGAGAAATCCTGAGAAAGAAGGTAAATTCTATGCGTATTGGAATAAAAACATAAATGCCCCGTTAGGGGAGCCTCACACTTTTCTGAAAGGTGAAGGGAAAGGACATTATGTAGGTACTATTTTACAAACGCAAGGTTTGGAACCCGGAATGACCTTGTTTTTTGAAGGTGATGACGTGACAACTATAGATGGGCAGATCCGAGTGCATGGTACCGGTTCTGAAGATTATTTTAATGGAGGTTGGTATGCACTTTTGAATCGATGGGATCGTAAGATTAGTCTTCCGCTTCACGGCTCACTGGATTATTCTTTACCCTATTCCAGAACCGGAGGTTATCGGTTATTTATTTCAGATAAAATGCCCTTTGATGAAAGTATTGACCACACCATAGAACACGGTCCGGAAGAAAACAATAAACCGGTAGATTATACTTCAGTCGCATTTTATTACTCGGGTTCACATGTACATCCGGATCAGGCTGAGCCTGTCAATGAACTCACCGGAACTTATATTCCCGATACTTTTGTCTTATACCCACAACTTTTAAAATATAGTATTGCAGGAAAGGTAAGCGTAGAAGGCGAAATACTTTCATCTCCAAGTGGCGGGCAGGTCAGGATAGATTTAAATGAAGTACCAAAAGGAGATTATAAATTGTATGCTGATATTGCAAGATGGCCTGAAGGTGCTGAAATAAGTATTTGGCAACGTCAAAAAGAAGTTGCAGAATCAGTGTCATTTTATTCCGAAGAAAATCGGGATGAAAATGAGGTTTATTTAAGTGATATTAAACTGGATGATTTTAGGAAAACCATCACCCTTAAATTCAAAGAAGATGAAGAACGATCAAAAATAAGGGTGAAGAGATGGATACTAAAACGTGAATAATATTAAGTCTGAACCAATAACTAAAATTAATTTTATGAAAAAAGCATTTTATTTACCGATTTTTCTGCTCCTAACAGGAAGTTTGTTTGCTCAGAATCCTGCAGAGAAAGAAATCTGGGAGTTACGGGATTATTCATCTGAGCGTATTTCCAGTTATGACCGTACTGGAGCTAATGACGATGGAAATTGGGCCAATAAAATAGAACCGGGTGAAACCCGAACTATTGGGGATATTGAAGGTCCGGGAATTATCAAACATTTTTGGACTACTATTGCAACCGGCGAACCTAATCACCTTAAGAAAATTGTACTTCGAATGTATTGGGATGGAGAAGAAACCCCAAGTGTAGAGGCGCCTATTGGTGATTTCTTCGGACTTGGTTTAGGAAGGTATTTTATGTATGAATCCAAATTTCTTTCCGTAGGTTCTCAAAAAGCCTTAAATGCAAACTTTCCAATGCCGTTTCAGAAATCTGCAAAAATTACCGTAACTAATGAAGGTGATCATCCTATTGACGCTTATTATTATAATATTGACTGGGAAAAACATGAATCACTTCCAGAAGATATTGGGTACTTTCATGCTCAATACCGCCAAGCAGAGCCTACTGACGGCTGGACTGAAGATTGGGAAGCAAACGGACAGCCGAAGATCAACAATCATAAAAATGCTGATGGTGAGGGGAATTATGTAATCATGGAAGCAGAAGGCAAAGGACATTTCATAGGAGTAACCCATAGCCTAATTCAAAACCAGGGTGACTGGTGGGGCGAAGGTGATGAAATGATATATATTGATGGTGCAGAAGAACCACAAATTAACGGAACAGGTGCTGAAGATTATTATCTGGGTGCCTGGTGTTATGGAGGTTGCGGCATTAATGCTTTTGGTCATGAGAAACCAACTTTTGCATATTCTGAATATGGAAACCCTTTAAACGGTGGTGATGATCGTGGAGCCGAATGGATGGTGTACCGGTTTCATTCTGAGTCGCCTGTAGTTTTCAATGAGTCTATTAAAATGACCATAGAACACGGTCATGCCAATCACCGATCAGATAACTATTATACTGTAGGTTACTGGTATCAAACTGAGCCTCATGCTGAATTTCCACCATTACCACCGGTAGAAGATAGAATTCCAGAAATGAAAAATACCGACGGACCTACTCGAGGTAAAAATTAGGCTAATGAAAAAAATCATTCAGCATTATTGTATTTTATTGATTGCCCTACTGGGTTTTAGTAGCAGTAATTTTGCACAGCAAAAGGATGACATTAAATGGATTAGACCAAGTGATAATTTTGATGAAGCTGTGTGGGGAATTGAAGGAGGCATAGTTATAGGTTTGTGGCCTTCCCCAATTGAAATTGGGAAAAATGCTACTGGTGGCCCTCGCGGACTTTTTCGAATGGGCTATCATGCTGGAGGTAAAGTTCACCACATCAATTATATCGCCGTTGAACCCGTGGTTGATGGTGAAATGGAGTTTAGTGAGATATCTCCATCACTTGTGGACGAAAAATGGGGAAAACTGATGTGGGCCTCTGAAGATAAAATTCCTGGTAGTTTTTTCCCGGCAGCAAGAACCCGTGGTAAAATATCAAATCCTGACCCTGACAATCCTGAGGTTGAAGAATTGTCTTTTTATGTCTTTATGGAGAAATTTAAAAATGACGCCCATCCTTACTTCAAAGTAAGTATCAGAAGTGATAAACCCGAAGAGGTTGCTTTTGAAATTTTTCACCAAGAGGATAGCGCCGAAATGGAGCGATGTGTTCTTACAGCTACCATGGGAAATTATGCCAGGGCACGAAACCTATATTTAAAAGATGAAGTAATAAATTCAAATGAATTGTATTCAGGATATGCGGATATCGATTTCATAGAAAAAGAGGAATATGAAAAAGAAAGAATTTTTAAAAATCAGAAGGGTGAATATATTGCACTAATAGAAAATGATGAATCCTTTTCAGAACTGTCGGACTGGCCACAAAAGGATAAATATTTTCGCAATCAAAACTGGCGGTATCGCCCTTTTTTCAAAGTAGTTCAGTATTGGAAAAAAGATGCTGAAGAAGCTGATAATTCATTGCGGGTAAGAGTTAACGGTAGGGCTACTTATTGGGCTGGTGGCAGTAGAAATGAGTCACATTATATTAAGATACCTAATGGACCTGCTTATGAAAATTTTGAACTAAGGGAAGATTACGAAGAAGGTCAGCAGTTTTATTTTGGAATCAGCAGAAAACCGGCAAAGGCTTTAATTGATTACTAAAGAAGAGAAAGATTTTAAAATGAGAAGTAAAACGGTTTGATATTTTTTAAATTTAGAATACTATGAAATTTTTTATTGATACGGCAAATTTAATTCACATTAAAGAAGCGCAAGGCTTAGGTGTTCTCGATGGAGTCACTACCAACCCTTCCTTAATGGCAAAGGAAGATATTACAGGGAAAGACAATATTCTTCAACATTACCTGGATATTTGCGAAATCGTAGATGGCGATGTTTCGGCGGAAGTAGTAGCGACTGATTTTGATGGAATTGTACGCGAGGGGGAAGAACTTGCAAAATTGCACGAGCAAATCGTTGTAAAAGTTCCAATGATTAAAGAAGGTTTAAAAGCCATAAAATACTTTTCTGATAAGGGAATAAAAACCAATTGCACTTTAATCTTTTCATCAGGACAAGCTCTCCTTGCAGCAAAGGCAGGTGCAACTTATGTTTCCCCATTTTTAGGAAGATTAGATGATATTTCTACAGATGGGTTGAACCTTATTGCAGAAATTCGTCTAATTTATGATAATTATAAATTTGAAACAGAAATTCTTGCTGCCTCCATAAGGCATACGATGCATGTGATTAATTGTGCTAAACTTGGGGCAGATGTTATGACAGGTCCATTATCATCCATAGACGGTTTGTTGAAACATCCACTTACAGAAACCGGCTTATCCAAATTTTTAGAAGATGCTAAATCTTTTATGTAATTGTATTCAGGTCTCTTTGATTCGTAGAAGTGTAAATTTAGAAGATTGCCAATTTAAAAATCAAAACGATTAATATAGGATCTATATGGGGTTTTACATCTAAGCACGAAAACGTTATATTAAAAGTCATTTTATGAAATCTATTATAAAAATTTATTTAATTGTTGGAATGCTGCTCATTATGGTTTTTCTCACTTTTAGTTGTTCGGATGATGATAATGAGGATTTACCCCCTGATGAGAAAGAGGAAGAAGTTGAACCAACAACGCTGGATATCGTCCCTTCTGATGTAGAAATTATTCAAAGAGCCAAAAAATTGGAGCAACTGGTGGGAGAAATAGATAGGGAACGGGATGAACCAACCCGTAGCCAAACTTATTCACGATATGGTTTGGAAGCCACCGATTTGGGAGTACCATTTAAAAAAGGTGATACCACATTTATACTATTTGGTGATACCTGGGGAGATCGCGGAGGTTTACCTAACACTGTGGCTTATACTACCGATGATAATCCTGAAGATGGTCTCAAGCTTAATTTTGTTGAAGATGTAAATGGTAGTTATTATCCATTAACAGTTCCAGAAATTAGCCAGAATGAATTTGAGGTTCCTACGGAAGGTGTAATGGTGGGAGATCAAATGTATATATACCATACTACTGATCATAGTTCGCAAATTACAATGGGACGATCAGTACTGGCAAAATCAAATAACGACGGAGCCAGGACTTTTAGATATTTATATGATTATTCCACAAATAAATTTATTAATGTTTCGGTAGTGCAATCAAATTCTTCCGAGTGGGAAGGTCTGCCTACTGAAGAAAATGAAGAAGGCTTAATAACTTTCGGATCCGGAACTTATAGGCAGAGTGAAGTGTATTTAGCGTATCAACCAGCAAATGAAATAGAGAATCCACAGTCAAGAAAGTATTATGCAGGAGTTGATGAAGATAAAAATCCTGTATGGAAAAACACTGAGTTTAATGCACTTCCGGTTTTTGATATGGAAATAGACTGCGTGGGAGAATTTTCAGTCTCCTATAATAAATTTATTAAAAAATGGATATTGCTATATAATTGTGAAAATCCCAGAGGTGTCAATATGAGAACGGCAGATAACCCCTGGGGGCCTTGGACCGAGACTCAGGTCATATTTGAACCTTGGGAAGATAATGGATATTGTAATTTTATTCACGTAAACTGGCAGGATCAAAATTGTGATGAACTCCACGATCCTGGGAGGGAGAATGAATGGGGAGGCGAATATGGTCCTTATCAATTTGAGCATTTTGCAACCGGGGATGACACATCTACTACTATTTACTTTACAATGTCTACTTGGAATCCTTACACGGTAGTTTTAATGAAGGCTCAATTATCAAAGTAATGATTTTTAACCTAATTTTATTGTATATAAATCAATATGAAATAAAATTACTAAGATACATCAAATTTTAATCGATTAAATTTGAGAATGTAGAAAACTTGGTTATATTAGTGATGTTAAAAACAAGTTAAGTCAATATTATTTAATCGATTAAAAATATCTTATTAGTTAAACGATTAATTAAAATAGTGTAATAATGGATTATAATTACAGCAAATTTATAAATAGCTTTAAAAAGCAAGAGGTAAAGCAGTATTGGTTAATAATATTCCTCTTTCTGTTGGGCCAAACAGCAATAGCATCACCGCAACAGACTGTTACTGGAACAGTGGTAGATGAAAATAATATGCCTGTTCCGGGAACAACAGTCCAGATAAAGGGGACTACAACCGGAGTAGCCACAAATATGGATGGTGAATTTTCAATTGAAGCGAGAGAAAATGATGTATTAGTGTTTTCCTTTATAGGTTTTAGAACCCAAGAAGTTGACATTGAGGGTAGCGAGGTTATTAACGTTACTATGGAAGAAGATCCAGCCCGTTTAGATGAAGTTATTGTAACTGGTTATATGAAGCAGAAAAAAGCAGATTTGACCGGGGCGGTGGCAACAGCTTCTTCTGATGAAATTGAAAAAAACAGTTATACCAATGTCATGCAGGGACTGCAAGGAAGGCTTCCCGGGGTGAGGGTAACTGGAGATGGAAGCCCCACGGGCAACGTTGGCGTCCAGATAAGAGGGATAACCTCGATGCGTTCAGCTCCTCCATTAATTGTAGTTGATGGACTTCCGACTAATATTAGTTTAAACGATATAAATCCTAACGATATTGAATCTATTCAGGTGCTAAAAGATGCTGCTTCTGCTAGTATTTATGGGTCAAGGGCCGCAAGTGGGGTAATTTTGATTGAAACGAAAAAAGGAACAATTGGAGAAACCAAATTGGATTATGATGCGTATTTCGGAGTTTCAACTTTTATGAATCAGGTAGAGATGTTAAATACGCAAGAATATGGGCGGGCTTATTGGCAGGCTGCAGTTAATGATGGTAGCGATCCCAATGCTATGTCTCAAATATTTGAATATGACTGGTATGAAGATGATAATGGAGTTCCAGTTTTAGAGAGTGTGACACCTGTGGAATGGTTAAACGAAGACCAAACAATGCCGTCGGCAAATACTAATTGGTTTAAGGAAGGAACTCAATTAGGTATACAAAATAACCATAACATAACGCTTTCTAATGGTAGTGAAAAATCGAATACCATGCTTTCTCTTAACTATTATGAAAACCAAGGTACGCAAATACATTCCAAATTTAGAAGATATACTCTTCGCTTTAATTCAGAATTCCGGCTACTTAAAGATAGGTTACAAATTGGGGAGAATATTTCCTTGGCGAACATAAAAGTGAATAATCAAAATCAGACTAATAATCTTTTGCGAATGCCTTCTATTGTTCCTGTTCATACTATTGATGGGGGATGGGGAGGTACTGCGATGAATTTAGGAATGGATGATTATAATAACCCCGTTAGGATACTGACTATGGAAAAAGATAATGATAATACCGTAAATACGGTCGTAGGTAATGTTTATGCTAATTTAAACGTTTTAAAAAATTTTGATTTCCGTACCTCGTTTGGAATTGATTATACTGCTACCAATTTTAGACATATCGACTTCACCTGGGAAGAAGGCGGGGGGCGTCAAGATGAGAATAATGGAGTTAATAGCAGATGGGATCAGGAATTAACAACAACCTGGACTAATACCTTGAATTATAGTTTTGAAACAGATAAGCATCAACTTGATTTTTTACTGGGCATAGAAAACGTACATTATATGATTGAGGATCTTCGTGGCTACCGTCGTGATATTGAGATTGAAGATTATGATTACGCGTATTTAAATGCTGCTTCAGGTAATCAAGAAGTTTATGGAGGTGGTGATGAGTGGTCTTTACTTTCTTATTTTTCAAAATTCAATTATGTATTTGATGATAAATATTTACTTTCAGCGACTTTACGTTATGACGGTTCATCAAAATTTGGTATAAATAATCAGTTTGGTTTTTTCCCAGCTGTTTCTGGTGGATGGCGATTGAGTGAAGAAACTTTTCTTGAAAATAGTGATATAGTACAAAATTTAAAACTTAGAGCTAGTTGGGGTGTGAACGGTAATTCAAATATTCCTACTAATGCTCTTGTTAATATTTATGATGCAAATTACAATGCGACCAGTTATGGGCTTGCGGGAAATGAAACGGGAGACTTATATTCTGGTTACAGGAAATTACATACAGGAAACTCTAATTTGCGTTGGGAATCAACTCAACAAACAAATCTGGGAGTTGATTTTGGTTTATTTGATGGGGCTTTGTCTGGCTCTGTGGATTATTTTTATAAATATACTGATGGAATGTTATATGAACCTCCTTATATAGCTGCTATTGGAGAAGGAGGTTATCAATGGATTAACGCAGCAAATATGACAAATCAGGGTGTGGAGTTTATTGCCTCTTATTCCAGCAACCCGGGGAGAGAATTCACTTATAGTATTACCGGAAATATTAGTTCTTACCGAAATAAGATTGATGATTTACCGGAATCTGTTAAATATACATATGGCGGAAATGGTTTGGACGATGATATATTAGGCCGTCCTCTTAATTCCCACTACGGATTTATAGCGGATGGTTTATTTACTTCCCAGGATGAGGTAGACAATTCTCCAGAACAGCAAGGTAAGGGCTTAGGAAGAATTAGATATAAAGATTTAAATGGTGATGGGCGTATTACGTTTGATCACGACCGAACTTGGCTGGGTGTGAGTGATCCCGATTTTGAATATGGAATTAATTTTGAAGCCGGATATAAAAATTTTGATTTTTCTATGTTCTGGCAAGGTGTTGTTGGCCCTACGGTGTGGAACGACTGGAAGACCTATAGCGATTTTTGGAATGTGCATGTCCAGAAGGATTTAAATCATCCTACACGTGTTTTAGATGCCTGGTCCCTTTCAAATCCAGATTCTGATATCCCTGCACTTTCCTTAATAAATCCCAATGATGAGTTAAGAGCTTCATCATATTTTCTTGAATCAGGTTCTTATTTAAAACTTAGGCATATAGAATTGGGATATTCATTACCGGAAAGCTTCTTAACAGATTTAAATATGCATCGTGCAAGAATTTATGCTAATGCCCAAAATGTAGTTAATCTTCATAAATGGTGGGGTGAAGATGCTTATACTGGAATTGATCCAGAAAGTCCAGGTGCAAATTCATATGTAAGGCCACAAATCTTTTTAGTAGGTCTAAATGTATCACTTTAACATTTATAGTTATGAAATATCTTAATAAAACTTTATTAATCATTATAGTAGTTTTCGTCTTTGCGGGTTGTGAAGAGGATTTCTTAGATGTAAATCCAAAAGCAGTCCTAACTGAAAATCAATTGCAGGAACCTGAGCAGCTCGACGGTTTTGTGACTGCAGCATATGCTTTTATACCCCGGTCACACGCATTTGAAACGCTTAATCCTTGGGTTAATAGTATAAGATCTGATGATGCCTATAAGGGTGGCGGAGGATTAAATGACCAAACTCCCTGGTATCAGATGGAGGTTTTCTCATTAGTTAATGCAAGTGTCGGAAATAACGATAATGTTTGGTACAGAGCGTACCAAGGAATCTCACGTGCTAATACCGCCATAAATGCTATAAATAATGTGGATGAAGCAGATTATCCTTTAAAGCAGGAAAGATTGGCTGAAATGAGATTCATAAGAGGATGGATTTACTATAAAATTAAAAGAAGATGGAAATGGGTTCCTTATATAGATGAAACCGCAACTCCAGAAGAAATACCGCAAATTTCCAATAGGCCTGATGATATGGAAAATGATATTCCATTATGGCAAAAAATATATGATGATTTTAAGTTTGCGGCAGATAACCTACCATCAACTCAAGAAGAAGTGGGCAGGGCTAATGCTTTTGCTGCAAAAGCATATTTGGCTAAAACTTTACTTTGGATGGCATACCCGCAAGATGAGAACCACCAGGTAACAGGTGTAAATACAGATAGGCTTTCCGAAGCATTAACTTACGTGAATGATATAATTGAAAATGGAGGCTTTAGCTTAACCTCTGATTTCGCCCATAATTTTTTACCTGAATATGATAACTCCACTTCCGAGTCTATTTGGGAACTACAATTCACAACAGATGATGGAACCCCCCGGGGTAATTTAAATGAAGGTAACGGTTTAACTGCTCCATGGTGGAACCCTTATTACAGTTGCTGTGATTTTCATAAAGCTACAGTAAATATGGTAAATGCCTTTAAGGTTGGTGAAGATGGATTACCAATATTTGATGATTTCAATGAATTTGATGTAGAAGTTGAAAATTATGATGAATATTTTAATAATAATTCATTTGATCCACGCTTGGGTCATACTGTTGGTATTCCGGGATTTCCCTGGAAATATCAGGATATCACTTATGAACTTTCAGGATCTAGAGACCCGGGAATTTATGGTCATTTTCATTCTATGAAAGAGAATGTGCCAACCGATGACCCTGGTCTATGGGATGAGTTTTGGATGTATAATTCAATGAATCAAAGAGAAGTTCGTTATGCTGAAGTTTTATTATGGAAAGCGGAAATCCTGATCCAATTAGGTCGACACCAAGAGGCACTTCCTATAATAAACGAACTAAGAACGCGTGCTGCAAATAGTACGCAAATGCTTACTCTGCCGGATGGGTCATACCCTACAAACTATGACATTGCTCTTTATGAGGATGGAGTAAATGTTACCTGGGATGAAGAAACTGCCTGGGAAGCTTTAATGTGGGAAAACCGACTGGAGATGGCTATGGAAGGTAGACGTTTTTATAATTTGGTAAGATGGGGAATTGCTGAAGAAGTGATGAATGAATATTTTGAAAAGGAGAGTGAAAGAAAACCGTGGCTTGATGTAGCCTATTTTACGGCGGGGCGAGATGAATATCTCCCAATTCCTCAAGCACAAATGAACTGGTCTCAAGGAGTATATGTGCAAAATCCTGGATATTAATTTTAAATTTTGAATTATGAGTAAAAATATCTTATACAGTTTTTTGTTTAGCATCTTCTTTTTATCCGGATGCTATAATGACGATTATATAGAATCAAAACCGGGTGCTTCCTTAGAAGCGGTTTCTAATTTAAATTATGAAATTTCCGGAGATGAAGTAATATTAACTTGGGATCTTCCGCAATCTTATCCCGAGGGAGTGATTGAGCCTGTTTCTGTTCAAATAAGTACTTTGGTGAACGGCAATCGGGAAGCAGGGAATATTACTTTGAGTGATAACCCGGAATCTTATACATACATTCCTTATGATTCTGCTAATGAATATCGTTTTACAGTAAAAGTTATGGCAGATTATGATGCCACAGAGCCCCATGTTTCCGATTTACTCTATTCCTTGGGTAATACTATAGAGTTTTAATAGTAAATAGATATGAAGCCAGGTGAATTTTAGAAACAGATATTGGATCTAGAGATTTTGGAAGAGCCATATCACGAGAACTTACAATATTTATTGTAATCTCAGGTTTCCTGGCTTTCCATAGGAAATTGCAGATTAATCTCTAAAATATTATAATTTCTAATTAGATTTTTTCTATAGGGAATTAATTTTAATAGGGGAATATATAGTTTGTGAACTTCTTGATGAGTATTTTATGTAGTTGTAAAATATGAAATGTCATCTTGTAAAAGCCAATACTTAAAACAGGCTATTTAGAATAGATTTTTAAAATTTTCAAAACCTTGTGTTGGATCTCAATACGGGAAAAGCTGTTGGGTTTGATTAGGAATCTAAGTTTCTGAATGAAGTGACACTGGATCACTATTGAAAAACTATATGATGAAAAAATTCTTTTAGTTTATCAATATAATACTAAACAACGATTTAACTGATTGCGAAAACCTTCAGCCCTTTTAATGTGTTCAGGGATAACGTTAGATTATTGAGTTCCTGACTAAAAAAAGAGAAAATTTTTCCTGCCATTTGTGTAAACAATGAATTTGGACAGGGATTGGTATCAAGGATTTCCCTACCTGATGTTAAATGAACATAAGAAACGTTGAATTTCTACTTTATTATTAAACATTGCTAAATCATTAAATGTATGAAAATCAAAGAACTTGAAAACTTTGCCACGCAGGTGCGCAGGGACATTTTAAGACAGGTACACAAAGTAAACTCGGGTCACCCCGGGGGTTCGCTGGGCTGCACCGAATTTTTCACGGCCCTCTACAAGGAAATTATGGAACATAATCCCGATTTTGATATGGACGGAAAAGAAGAAGACCTTTTCTTCCTCTCTAACGGGCATATTTCTCCGGTATTTTACAGTGTTTTAGCACGTTGCGGTTATTTCCCGGTAGAAGAACTCGCTACCTTTAGACATATCGATTCCCGCCTGCAGGGGCACCCAACGACTCACGAAGGACTTCCCGGGGTACGTGTAGCCTCCGGTTCTTTAGGCCAGGGAATGTCGGTGGCCATCGGCGCCGCACAGGCCAAGAAACTCAACAATGATGATCATTTGGTATATAGCCTCCACGGAGACGGGGAATTACAGGAAGGCCAAAACTGGGAAGCCATTATGTATGCCGCCGGTAATAAAGTAGACAACCTGATTGCCACGATAGATTATAACGGGCAGCAGATTGACGGCAGCACCGAAACCGTACTGCCTATGGGTAATCTGAAAGCCAAATTTGAAGCTTTTGGCTGGGATGTGATGGAAATTGAAGATGGTAACGACCTGCAACAGGTTATCGACGGGCTAAAGGAAGCTAAAACCCGCACCGGAAAAGGAAAACCGGTTTGTATTCTTATGACCACGGTAATGGGTAATGGTGTAGATTTTATGATGCATACCCACGCCTGGCACGGAAAAGCGCCAAACGATGAGCAGCTGGAAACCGCCCTGGCACAAAACCCGGAAACCCTGGGAGATTATTAAACCTAATTTAGGTATTCAAATAAATTTAGATTCCCGTCTTGACTGAAATAAATTCAGTACAAACCACGGAAATGACAAAGAAAATTAGAATGAAAAAATATACAGATTCAGGAAAAGTAGATACCCGTTCGGGATTCGGAGCGGGACTAACCGAATTGGGACGAAGCAATCCTAATGTGGTTGCCCTTTGCGCCGACCTTGTGGGTTCGCTTAAAATGCAGGACTTTATTGATGAAAACCCTGACCGATTCTTTCAGGTAGGCATTGCCGAGGCTAATATGATGGGCATGGCTGCCGGACTCACCATTGGCGGGAAGATCCCGTTTGCCGGAACCTTCGCCAATTTTGCGACCGGTAGAGTTTACGACCAGATACGCCAGTCGATTGCCTATTCAGGCAAAAACGTAAAGATTTGTGCCTCCCACTCCGGAGTTACCCTTGGAGAGGATGGAGCCACCCACCAGATTCTGGAAGACATCGGTCTTATGAAAATGCTTCCGGGAATGACGGTGATCAACACCTGCGATTTTAACCAGACCAAAGCGGCTACTATCGCCATTGCCGAGCACGAGGGTCCGGTATACCTTCGTTTTGGAAGACCTAAAGTTGCCAATTTTACTCCGGAAGACCAGAAGTTTGAGATCGGGAAAGCGGTAAACCTGTATGAAGGCGAAGATGTAACCATTATCGCTACGGGTCATTTGGTATGGGAAGCCATTCAGGCAGCTGAAGAACTTTCCGAAAAAGGAATTTCTGCGGAAGTGATCAATATCCATACGATAAAGCCATTAGACGAGGAAGCCATCATCAATTCAGTAAAGAAAACCGGCTGTGTGGTTACTGCCGAAGAGCATAATTTCCTTGGCGGATTAGGCGAAAGCGTAGCCCGAACCCTGGCCGAAAACCACCCCGCTCCACAGGAATTTGTAGCTACTAAAGACGTATTTGGAGAAAGCGGAACTCCTGCTCAGTTGATGGATAAATATGGCCTGAATGTAAATGTGATTTATGATAAAGTACTAAAAAATTTGAATCGTAAGAAGCTTTTTTGATAAGTTAAGATCAATTCTTGACAAAGAAAAAGGAATTTATTCTTAAAAAAAGTAGATCGTACGATAACTTAAAAAGTTAACCCATCAATGGAAAATAATAAGAAATTCACTCAAAACAATGTAATATCGAGAAGAGATTTTATTCAAAATTGTACCCTAGGAGGGATATTTTTGGCCACTGGTTCTCTGATGAGTTGTCTTACCACGAAAGGAAGCACCAGCAAGGGGGCGGCCGGCCGCAATATTTCCCTGAACCAGGGATGGCTTTTCGGTGGGCAATTTGAACCTTCTTCCCTTGCACCCAAATTTGATGATTCTGGTTTTTCGAGGATCAACCTTCCACACTGTGTGACAGATCTTTCCTGGCAGGATTGGGAACCGGAGCAATGGCAGGATGTTTGGTCCTACCGTCGGCATTTTTCACTGCCCCGTGAATTAAAGGATCTGAGAATATTTTTGCATTTCGATGGGGTGATGGTAGGAGCTTCCCCTGTAATTAATGGTCATGAACTTCCGCCCCACCTAGGAGGCTATCTTCCATTTAATTATGAAATTACCGAACAGCTTGAGGAGAAAGAAAACGTATTGGCAGTGGCAGTAGATTCTCGTTGGAGCAATGTACCCCCGCAAGGCTCATCAAGAGGATTGGTTAGTGTAGATTATTTGGAGGCCGGCGGCATACATCGTTCGGTATATTTGAAGGCTGTGCCACAGATCTTTATCAGTGATGTTTTTGCCAAACCGGTAAAAGTTCTTGAAGCTGATCGCCGGGTTGATATCTCTTGCTCGGTAGACGCTGCTATTCTTCCTGATGAAGTGGTAGAAATACAGGTGGAGATGATGGAGGGTGATCGGGTGGTTTCCAGTGCAAGGAAAAGTTTGCGACTCGAGAAAACAGGTCAGGTCGAAACTTCGCTTTCCCTGTCGGACCTCGAGGATATCACCCTCTGGGATGTTGATAATCCGCATCTTTATGATATAGTGACTACTTTAATCGTGGAGGGAAAGCCCTTGCATAACCATACAACCAGAATAGGATTACGAGATGCCCGCTTTGAATTAGATGGCTTTTTCCTCAATGGCCGGAGATTACAATTATTTGGTTTAAACCGACATGAAATATATCCTTATGTAGGATTTGCCATGCCTGAGAGGGTAATGCGTAGAGATGCGGAAATCCTTCGTAATCAATTTAACTGCAATGTGGTTCGTTGTTCTCATTATCCCCAGAACGAGGCATTTCTAAACGCCTGTGATGAACTTGGATTATTGGTATGGGAAGAAGTTCCCGGTTGGCAATATATAGGTGATGCACCATGGAAAAAACTGTTGATGCGAGATGTGAGAGATATGGTAATTCGTGACCGCAATCACCCTTCAATTATTATTTGGGGGACACGTGTGAATGAATCTGACAATAATCCCGAACTTTACCGGGAAACAAAAGCACTTGCCAAATCTCTCGATGACTCGCGCCCTTCTTCCGGCTCAATGCATCCTCCATCACGTAAGAATTGGAAAGAGGAATGGAATCAGGATGTTTTTGCATATGATGATTATCATCTTGATCCTGATGGAGGTGTTGGTATTATGGATCCCGTTGAAGGAGTTCCTTATATGCTTTCTGAGGCTGTGGGTCAATTTGATTATACTGATGGACACGGCTTTAGTAGTATTTATAGGCGAACTGCAGAATTGGGTCGGCAGCAGAAACAAGCATTATGGCATGCTGAAGCCCATCATAAGGCTGCTTCTACTCCACGTAATTGTGGTTTAATTGCCTGGTGTGGTTTTGAATATGCTAGCTTTGTTAACCATTATAGGGGGGTGAAATATCCTGGAGTTGCAGATATTTTTCGTATTCCAAAATTAGGCGCTTCCTTTTATGAAACACAGGGCGACCCGAAAGATTCAGGTCCTGTTATTCAACCGAATTTCTACTGGGACTTTGGTCCTAAATCACCGAATGGTCCTGGAGAAAATGTTGCCATTTTTTCTAATTGTGATCGTCTGGAATTATTCATTGATGATAAGAAACACGATACGGTTTATCCTGATGCTAAAAAATATTCTAATCTTAAACATCCCCCCTTTTTTACAGACCTTAAATTAGATGGTAATACTAACCCAATCCTTCGAATTGATGGATATGTAGATGGTGATAAGTTGATTTCCCGTTCTTTTTCCTCTGATTCCTCAAAAGATCAACTTTTACTCAAGTCAGATGATGTCGAATTGATTGGAAATGGCTCTGATGCCACCAGAGTGTTTTTTCGTATAGTGGATGAATTTGGTGCTGCACGACCTTTTATAGGAGGAGAAGTTAACTTGTCAATTGATGGTCCAGGAGTAATAGTTGGAGATAATCCATTCCAATTAAAAGAAAGTGGTGGGGCAGGAGCTGTTTGGATAAAGACAATTCCCAACCGTACAGGGAAAATTTCTTTAAAAGCCACGCACCCTCTGGGAACAAAAAACCTCGAAATAAATGTAAAAGCTTCTATGTAGTTTATTAGTATTTCGAGTAATTTTGAAATAAACTAATTTTTTTTAACTAAAAAAATATTCAATCCTTAAATTTAATCGATTAAGTTTGGTGAATTGAAAAATATTTATACCTTAGCATTGTTAATTATAAGTTAACATACTTAATTAGTTAATCGATTAATTTATAAAAATAGTTAATTAGATGGGGTGTTATGTGCTCCGTTTTTTTATAGGTAAAAGGGCTTTTGATTATAAGAATCTAAAAAAATACAAATTAAAGTATACTTAAATGGGAGGTAAGAAGTCAAATAGTAATCGTCGATCATTCTTGAAGCAAGTAAGTATTGGTGGGTTGGGGGCATCTATGTTGCCAGCTCCTTTCCTAACTAGCTGCGAGTTCCAGAATATTAACGAGGATTCCAATTTCATTAAAAATAAGGAAAATAAGCATGAATATAATGGTGCATATCGAGGGGAGTACTTAAATAAAGTAGCATTTCCAATTGGAGGAATGGGTGCCGGTATGTTTTGTCTCGAGGGTACAGGTGCAATTTCTCATATGTCGATACGCAACCGTCCCGAGATGTACCATGAACCAAATATGTTCGCTGCTATCTCTGTGAAAGGACAGGAAAAAGGGGCTAAAGTGCTTGAAGGGCCTGTACCTGATTGGAAGATGTTTGGTCCTCAAGGTACAGGAAATGGTGCTCACGGAGCCAATTATGGGTTGCCCCGATTCAATGAGGCTGAATTTAATGGCCGTTTCCCCTTTGGTTATGTGAAATTAGAAGATGAAGATTTGCCTCTTGATGTTGAATTTATGGGGTGGAGTCCGTTCATTCCAACCGATGAAGATAATTCAAGCCTTCCTGTTGGTGGGCTGGAATATAAATTTGTGAATAGGGAGAATAAGGAGGTGGATGCCGTTTTTTCATATAATTCAAGGAATTTTGTTCAATTTGGTGATAATAAGGGGGCGGTAAAAAAAATTCCAAATGGTTTTGTCCTTGCGCAGGAAGGTGCAGAAGAAAAGTCTCATTTGCAAGCCGATTTTGCCATTTTTACTGATGAGGATAAAACAATCGTGGATCATTGCTGGTTTCGAGGTGCATGGTTTGATCCACTAACTATGGTTTGGGAGACCATTCGGGAAGGAAAGATGAAATCCAATTCTCCTGTCGAAAAAGATGCTCCCGGTGCCTCTTTATTTGTGCCCTTTAAATTGCAGCCAGGTGAATCGAGAACGATTCGGGTGATGATGACATGGTATGTTCCGGAATCAGATTTGAAATTAGGAGAAGTTGGCAAGGATAAGGGGTGTGCAGCATCAGCTGATTGTTGTTCCTCCCCAGCATCTATTGGACTTGTAAATGACAGTGAAAATATAGTTAGTAATACTTACCGCCCCTGGTATAGTAGTAAATTTAAAAATATAGATGAATTATGCCGATATTGGAAAAATAATTATAATGACCTGAAAAGGCGATCCAAACTATTTACTGATGCGTTCTATTCCAGTGATTTGCCGTCTGAAGTAATGGAAGCAGTTGCTGCTAATTTGACTATTCTGAAATCTCCCACTGTTATGAGGCAACACGATGGACGAATGTGGAATTGGGAAGGGTGTAGTGACGATTGGGGATGTTGCCATGGTACTTGTACCCATGTTTGGAATTATGCTCAAGCTATTCCTCATCTTTTTCCCAGGATGGAAAGAAGCTTGCGGCATACGGAATTCTGTGAAGATCAGAATGAGAAAGGACATCAGGTTTTTCGAACGAACTTACCAATTACGCCAAATAAACATGAATTCCATGCTGCCGCTGATGGTCAGCTTGGGGGAGTAATGAAAGTGTACCGTGAATGGCGAATTAGTGGTGACAATGCCTGGATAAAAAAAATGTTTCCTATGGTGAAAGCCAGTATGGATTACTGTATCAATACTTGGGATCCTAAACATAAAGGTGTTTTGGAAGAGCCTCACCATAATACCTATGACATAGAGTTTTGGGGTCCAAATGGAATGTGTACAAGTTTTTATTTAGGAGCTCTGAAAGCTATTTCTAAAATTGGTCAATACTTAGAGGAGGATATTTCTTTATATAATAAACTTTACTCAAATGGAAAAAAATATATGGAAAAGGAGCTATTTAATGGGGAGTATTTTATTCAAAAAATACAGTGGACGGGGCTTGAAGCACCCAACCCAGTAGAAGCTCAATCTTTTCATACGGGCTATTCTGAGGAGGCTTTAAAAATATTGGAAAAGGAGGGGCCTAAATATCAATATGGTAAAGGATGTCTTTCAGATGGTATTCTAGGAGGTTGGATTGCCAATATGTGTGGACTTGAAGATCCCGTAGATACAGAAAAAACAAGGAAGCACTTGATAGCAGTTCATAAATATAATTTAAAAAAGGATTTAACAGATCATGTAAATCCACAACGTCCCACCTATGCAATGGGGGATGAAGGGGGATTGCTCTTATGTTCCTGGCCAAAAGGAGGAAAGCTTTCCCTGCCATTTGTGTACAGTAATGAAGTATGGACAGGTATTGAATATCAGGTTGCAGCTCATTTAATGTTAATGGGAAAGGTCGAGGAAGGTTTGGAAATAACCAGGGTCTGCAGAGATCGATATGATGGTCGTGTTCGAAACCCTTTTAATGAATATGAATGTGGGAGTTGGTATGGCCGTGCACAAGCAAGCTATGGTATGATTGAAGGCTTAACTGGTGTACGGTATGATGCTGTAGATAAGGTGCTGTATATAAATTCAAGAGTAGGTGACTTTACCAGTTTTTTATCTACAGAAAAAGGATTTGGTACAATAAAGTTAAGAAATGGAAAACCCTCGTTGAAGGTTGCAATGGGAGAAATCAAGGTAAATAAAGTTGTAGTGGCAGGGGATGAAACCCAGTTAAATTAGGATAGCTATGAAATTGTTTTTAGTAGGTGGTTTCTTGGGAAGTGGAAAAACTACTGCAATCCAGAAAGCTTCTTCTGAACTTTTAGAAAGAAATGTAAGGGTAGGTGTTGTAACTAACGATCAGGGAGATCAATTGGTTGATGGTAAGTTTATCCAGGCTTCCCGGGTTCCTGCTATGGAAGTAACAAATGGTTGTTTTTGTTGCAAATATGAGGAATTGACTAAAGTATTACAGTCTTTTCAAGAGAATAATAAAAGTGAAATGATTTTAGCAGAATCCGTAGGTTCTTGTACAGATCTTTTGGCCACTGTGGTAAAACCTTTATCAAAATTTCATCCTGAAATAGAAAGCATTATTTCCATTTTTGTTGATGTTCGTGTTTTGCCTGACTTCCTTCGGGATTCTAGTCTATTCGCTAATGCTGTTAGTTACATATATAAAAAGCAGCTGGAAGAAGCTGATATTTTAGTTTTAAATAAAGCTGATCTATTGGAGGTTGACGAGTTGAAAGTAATAAAGGAACTTATTTTTCAGCGATTTCCGGATAAAGTGATTTTATTTCAGAATTCTTTGGATAAAGAAGACGTGAAGCGATGGTTAAATGTTTTGGATAATACACGATCACAGGAATATAAACAATCTCTTGATCTCAATTATGATATTTATGGGGCAGGAGAGGCAGAATTGGCTTGGTATGATGCAGATATTGAATTGTTGACAGATGGGCTAACAAACTTAACTGAAGTAGGGAATGCACTTATCAATAGGATATATGAGCAGATCATGGAACAACATTTACCCATTGGCCATCTTAAATTCTTTGTTGATGATGGGGTAGAACAAAAAAAAGTGAGTTTTACTTCTGACAGTCTACCGAGGCTATATTCCGACTTAAAAAATTATAAGATTAAAAAATTAAAAATTTTAATTAATGCAAGGGTGCAAACTACTCATATGCAATTGAGAAATTTGATTTTCGAAGTTATCAATGACATCAAACTACAATACAAGTGTGAAATCATTGAGAAAAAAGTTTCCGCTTTTCAACCAGGCTTCCCCAGACCCCTACATAGAATAAATTGATAATTTAAAAAGTTTCATCTAGATGAAGGTTGCAAATAAATCAGTTATATCAATAAGGTATAGAATGAAAAATAGTAAAGGTGAAATATTAGAGGACATTATGGATGGTAGCCCTATTTCTTATTTGCATGGGACAGGACAAATAATGCCACTATTGGAAATAAATTTAGCTGGATTAAAATCAGGAGACCGGAAAAACTTTGTCATATCATCAGAAAATGGATTCCCTGGTATGGATGATGAGTTTTACTTCGAAGTTATTATAGATAGTATTCGACATGCAAATAAAGAAGAATTAGAAAAGGGAAAAATCTTCGAAGCCTATACTCAGAATTGTGATGCAAACTGTAATTGTTAAGATTTTATAAGAAGATAGTATAAATATAACAGTCGTATAAAAGCTGACTAGGATTTTTAATAATTGAAGCATGGTCAAATTACCAAGGATTGTATTTATTTTGTTAATCATTGAATTTAATTGCTTTGCCCAACAAAACTCTCAGGAAAGTAAATCCTCAAATCAGATTATTTTTAAGGAATTTAATGGTGTTTCAGATAATGGGGATTGGAGAAAACAGTATGGAAAAGATTATTTTCCCGGATGCAATTGGAATAAGTGGTTTTTTGAAGTAAAGCCTAATTATGGAAAAATGCATTTGGACGGAGGTTATGGAAATTGTCCTGCTGAAGGTAATAACCAACATGTTGTTAGATATGATAAAATAATCGATCAGAGGCGGTCATATACGATAGAATGTGATTTTTATATTGAATATCCTTTTCCTTCTCGTATTAATTCATTTGCTGTAAATTTTAATATTCAAAATGGGCTGAGTAGAGATGATAAAATCAATTGTTGGTCAATTAATCTAGATATTCACGAAGAAAAAACGGGAAGATATTCGATGAAAAGTATGGGATTTAAAAAGGGTAGTTTTAGAGAACTTTTGCCAAATCGGATGGGATCTGGAGCCAAGGCTTCCCCGCAGACGAACCATTTGAAAATTGAAGTAAACAGAAGATTAGATGGTAGTCCTTCTTCAAAATGGGTAACAGTCACCTGGTTGGATACTAATGGTGTTCGTGAATACTTTGAGGTGAATTACAAGAATTTTCCTTATCAGCCTAAAACCGAGCAACCTGTACGGATAGGATTTAATACCCACGGAACAGAATGGGTTGTTAGAAATTTAAAAGTTTATTATTAATAAATTTTATATCAGATATTTTAATCGATTAAATTATTTAAAAATGTTAAAAAAATACTAAAATGATAAAATTAATAGATATAACTCTAAGGGGTATTAACAACTATAAATGGGTAAGTCTCCTGATAGGAATTTTTATAATGTTAGAACCTTTAACAGCTTTTTCCGCAACCTTTCAAAAGGAAGTTAAAGGTAAAGTAGTAGATAATAATGGTATGCCTTTACCCGGGGTTACAGTACTAATAAAAGGAACAAATACTGGAGTAAATACAAATTTTGACGGTGAATTTTCTATTGGAGCAGAAAGAGATGATATTTTGGTAATCTCTTTTATCGGTTATAAAACGGAAGAAATTCAAATTAAGGATCAGAACGAAATCGATATAGTGCTTGAAGAGGACGTGGCTGAATTGGACGAAACTGTGATAGTAGGTTTTGGTACCCAAAAGAAAGTTTCTGTTACAGGATCCATTTCAACGGTTAGTGCATCCGAACTTCAACGTACTCCGACTCCATCCTTATCTAACGCCATAGGAGGAAGATTACCAGGTATTGTTACAAGACAGGCTTCAGGAGAACCTGGGTTTGATGCAGCGCAAATTTTTATTCGTGGTATGGGTACTTGGGTTAATCGTGCTCCTTTAATCCTTGTAGATGGAATAGAAAGGGATATTAATAGTATAAATGCACAAGAGATTGAATCTTTTTCTGTTTTGAAAGATGCTTCAGCTACTGCAGTTTACGGGGTGAGGGGCGCTAACGGTGTAATCCTTATTACCACTAAGCGGGGAGTAAAAGGTAAGCCAAGAATTACTTTTAGAACAGAGTCTGCTATGCTTACTGCTATGAGGCTGCCAGATTATATCAATGGACCTGAATATGCTGGTTTAATAAACGAAGCCCTTGAAAATGTGGGGCAGAGCCCTCGCTTTTCACAAGAGGAGCTTGAAAGATTCCGTACTGGATCTGATCCTTATCTTTACCCGAATGTTGATTGGGTAGATAAAGTACTTAAGAAACATACCTCGCAATATATAAATAATTTGAGTGTTTCAGGTGGCGGTGATGTTGCACAATATTATACAAATATTGGTTATGTCGTACAAAATGGAATTTATAAGGAAGACGAAAGTAATCCCTATAATACCAATGCTCAAATGAAAAGATATAATTACCGATCTAACGTAGATATTACTCTTTCTGATAATCTGACTATGGAGTTAGGTGTTGGGGGGATAATACAGCATGGAAATTACCCGGGTGTTTCCGCTCCTGGAATTTTTAATGCTCTAAGGATTATTTCTCCAATTCAATATCCCGTTTTTAATCCAGATGGAACTCTGGGTGGTGGTTTGTCATATTTAGGAGAGAATCCCTATGGACAGGCAACACAATCCGGTTATACAGCCCAAGATCGCAATACTCTTCAAGGTACTTTTGGGGCGAAATGGGACTTGTCTTCTTTAATTACTCCAGGGTTGTATGTTCAAGGAAGATTTGCTTATGACCATTATTATGCTGCATCGACTGATCGCAACAAACCCTATGCACTAAGCCAATATGTTGGTAAAGATGCAGAAGGAAATGATATGTACAATTTAATTAGGGAAGAACAACCAATGGGTTACGTAGAAAATAACTCTGCTAACAGGGCAGTTTACAATGAAGCCTCTGTGAATTATGAACGCAGCTTTGACAAGCATACTATAACAGGTTTGGCACTATATAACCGTCGTGAATATATAGATTTAACCGCTGGAAATTCCACGGCCAACTTACCATATCGGCGTGAAGGTTTAGCTGGTCGCCTAACTTATTCTTTCGATGATAGGTATTTGTTGGAATTGAATGTTGGATACAATGGGTCAGAGAATTTTCCAGAAGGAAAAAGGTTTGGTTTTTTTCCTTCTATATCAGGAGGTTGGATAGTTTCTGAAGAGGAGTTCTGGGATACGGAGTCTATTGTTAACCATTTGAAATTTAGGGGTTCTTATGGTCAGGTCGGTAATGACCAAATTGGACCAAGGTTTATCTACAACACTACAATTAACCGAAATGGACAGGGGTACATGTTTGGAGAAAATATGAATTGGAGGACTGGGTTTGATGAAGCTTTAATAGGTAACCCAAACGTCACCTGGGAGGTTGCTACCAAGACAAATTTAGGAATGGACCTCCAGCTCTTCAACAATATTATAAATCTTCAGGTGGATGCATTCCTGGAAGATCGTGAGGGAATATTATTACAGAGACAGGATGTTCCTTGGGTCACTGGTATATATCCTTGGATCATTCCGTATGCAAATAGAGGCAGGGTAATAAATAAGGGGATAGATTCTCAACTTGAGATTAAAAATTCTACCCCAAGTGGATTCTTTTATTCATTGAGAGGGACATTTACCTTTGCACGAAATAAAGTTATAGAAAATGATGAACCTACACCTTTATATTCTTACCAGGCTACGGAAGGAAAGCGAATTGATCAGCCATTCGGTTTAGTTTCTTTGGGGTTATTTCAAGACCAGGAAGAAATAGATAATAGTCCTAGACAGACTTTTATGGAAACTGTAAGACCGGGGGATATTAAGTATCAGGATATGAATGGAGATGGTGTAATAGATTCATATGACCGCGTTGCTATTGGACACCCCAGAGCCCCGGAAATCATGTATGGGTTTGGTGGGACTGTAGGGTATAAAGCATTTGAGTTGAGTACATTTTTCTCTGGCGTTGCCAATACCAGTCTTTTTGTTGATGGACCCTCTATGTATGCATTCACAATGGGATTGGGAACTCATAATATACTTAAAGAATATTATGATAATCGTTGGACTCCGGAAAACCCTGATGGATACTATCCGGGTGTTATTACTGCCGAAAATGTAAATAACTATCGCACTAGTACTCACTACTTACAGGATGCAAGCTATCTACGACTTAAGAATGCAGAAATAGCGTATAATGTTCCAGAAGGATTAGTGAATAATCTGGGGATTAGTTCATCACGAGTATTTCTTAATGGAACTAATTTATTTACTTGGGATGGAATAGATGTCATAGACCCAGAATCAAATTATGGAACTGGGGGATACCCTTTACAAAGAGCAATTAACCTTGGAGTAGAAGTAGTATTTTAAAGATCAAAAATAATTTTAAGAAATAACTAAAATGAAAAATAAAATAATATCACTTGCCCTTTCAGGACTAATGCTATGTGGAATATTATCTTGTGAAAAAGATTTTTTAGATAAGGGGCCTGAAGAAGACTTGACTTTAGATGAGGTTTTTGCTGAACGCTCATATGCAGAGAACTTTTTAACATCGGCTTATTTCAATTTACCTGAAATGTTGAATCCTGCTGATGATGCAGGGAATAATCCTTTCACAGGGGCATCAGATGAAATGGAGATAACATTTACCGGTGCTTATTCACATTTACTCAATTCCGGTGCTTGGAATTCTGCAGATACACGGACACAGGAGTGGGGATTCAAATATGAAGGAATAAGAAAATTAAATATCTTTTTAGATAATGTGGATCTTGTGCCTTTGGGAGAGGGGTTTACTGAAGAGGATAGACAAAGATGGATTGGGGAAGCGATTTTTTTACGTGCATTTTACCATTTTATAATTATGAAAATATATGGTCCCTCACCGATAATGGATCGTGTGTGGACAGTTGATGAGGATTTTAGTTCTATTAGGCGGCAACCACTCGAAGATGTTGTTAATTTTATTGTAGAAGAATGTGAAAGGGCTGCTGCATTATTGCCTATGCGGCATCAGAATAATACAATGGTCGGGAGGGCTACTCAAGCTGCTGCAGTTGCTTTAAAATCACGAGTACTTTTATATGCAGCTAGTCCGCTATACAATCAAAATGTCCCTGCTGCATTCAAAGAATTACAAAATGGAGACGGCACATCCCTTTTCCCTCAGGACTATGATCCCCAAAAATGGAACTTGGCAGCCGAAGCTGCAAGAGAAGCCATCCAAACGGTAGAAGAAGGAGGCTATCAGCTTTACCGTTCTGAGAGTAATAATCCTGTTCGAAATTATCAAGAGTTATTTTTAGAAAATTGGAATGATGAAGTATTATTTGCTAGAAACTTGAGTTATTACGGCCACTTTGAAAGGCAGGCCAATCCCTTAAGTCAGGGTGGGTTTTCTATATTGTCCCCTACTCAGGAGATAGTCGATGCTTATCAAATGGAAAATGGAGAGAATCCAATTATCGGTTATAATGCTGATGGTTCTCCTATTATAAATCCTGATTCTGGATATATGGAGGAAGATTTTGTAGAAGAAGCACATCCAAATGGATATTACCCTTCTGACATTAGTAATATGTTTGCAAATAGGGAACCTCGATTCTATGCAAGTATCAACTATAGTGGAGCGATCTGGAAAGATAGACGTTTAGAATTATGGAATTCGGGAATTGATGGTAGATCAAGAGGAGGATCAGATTATAGTATCTCAGGTTATTTGATGAAAAAATATGTCGACCCGAGTTCGATCCCGATCCAAAATCAATTCAACCAGAGGACCTGGATCTATTTTCGCTTGGGTGAGTTATACCTGAACTATGCGGAAGCTCTAAATGAGGCTCAAGGCCCTGTATCGGAAGTTTATACGTATATAAACCGTATCCGGGAGCGCGTAGGGTTGCCCCCTCTAGAAACTGGTTTATCAAAAGATGAAATGCGAGAGGCCATACGTCATGAAAGGCAAATAGAACTAGCTTTTGAGGCACATCGGTACTTTGACACCCGACGATGGATGATTGCAGATGAAACAGCTGATGGATACATTCATGGTTTGAATATCACTGCTGGTGAGTATTTGCAAGACCCTACTTTTTATAATAGAGTAGTGATTGAAGAAAGAGTATTTGAAGCTCCAAAACACTATTTATGGCCCATACCGATAGCCGAAATCAATAAGAATAACAATCTAGTTCAAAATCCTGGTTGGTAGGTTTAAGTAAATTCAATTAACTGAAGCGATAAAATATAACAACTATGAAATGTTTTAAAATTTTAAAAATATTTACACTTCTCTGTGTCACCTTTATTTTAATATGTTCTTGTTCGATGGAGATTCAGGAGCCAAGGCCTGTTATTGTGGAGCCTGTAAATAACTTAAATGTTGAGTTGTTAGGAGATACAGCTCGTGTGGCTTGGGAATATACTGGTTTTGAGGAAAATTTAAGTGCTCAGATAAAGCATAATAAAGGTATGGCAACAATCAATGATGCCGCAAGTTTTAAATTTGGTATCGTTGATGTTAATACGGATTATAGTTTTACAGTAAAGTTAAGAGATGGTGAGGGAAATTATTCGATAGGGAAAACTGTTCATTTATTTCGTGAAGGTCCGAATCCTGTAACAAATTTGGAAGGAGTTCAGGAGGGGAACAACGTAGTTCTAAGCTGGACATTACCAGATACTGATATTTCTAATATTCGTTTAATAGTCGATTCAGAAGAAATTTTGCTCCCTTCGGACGCTACTTCATATACTTTGAACAATGTTGAATTTAGAGACTATGAGTTTAAGTTGAACGTATTGGATACTGAGAATAATCCTTCGGTGAGCAAATATTTAAATTTAACTCCAGGCCCAATGAAAATTGCTTATTTAAGTACTGCTTCAGACCAGGAATCTATAATTGATGATGATGAAAGAGCATCTGCACGTTGGTTTTTCGAAAATTATCCAGATGGGGCGTTTGTGAGTTTTGATGATATAATAGCAGGTGAGGATCTTGAGCAATATGGGGTAATTTGGTGGCATTTTGATCAAAATAATCCAACTCTGCCAGAAATAGCTAAAAATGAGGTTGTAGTTTCAGCTATTACTGAATTTCACAAAAAGGGAGGAGGATTATTACTGAATAATCATGCAGTTCAATATTTAAATACCCTCGGTAGGTTCACAGCTGATTATCCTACTATTGTCGGTACTGGAGAAGGATTTGCAAATAATGCTACCTGGGGGGTAAATGTGAATATTGGAAGAAATTATGATGAAAGTTCTCATCCTTTGTACGATGGAGTACAGATAAATGATATAGATGGAAGAAGGGTTATTCCTTTGATAGGCCCCGGTTGGAGGGAAGATCATAATTGGGTGTTTGTTGATCTTCCTGGCTTCTATGGATTAGGCCCTACAGATGAAGCAGTTTATAGTAAGGTTAGCCAAGAAAACCAATTGACTATACTTGGAACCTTTGACGGGATTAATGATTATTGGATGATGGGTGTCTTTGAAACTCTTCCTAACAATAACTACGATGGAACTTCAATCGCTATAGGTCTGGGTGCTTTTGAATGGAATCAAAATGATCAAAATAATTTATATCAAAACAATATAGAGCGAATCACCAAGAATGCCTTGGATTATCTGGTGGGAAAATAGAATGTAGAAAACTTATAAGTTCGTGATTGTGGAAATATATTCTTTTTAGAAGAATTTAAATTCTGGACTTAGCTGTTTTTTTAGCCTTTGGTAAGGATACATAATATTTTCGAATAAAATAATCAGAATGTATAGAACAACCCCAATTTTGAATACGTAATGTTTTAAATAAGGGTGTTTTAATCTAATATCTTAATTCCTTCTACAAGTTATATATTATCAGTTAGGTAAAATTAAAAATTAGCAGGATTAAATACCTATGCTAAAAGAATTATGAAAAGATATGTCACAGAATGTGTTGGAACATTTGCTCTTGTTTTTGGTGGTACAGGAGCCATTATTCTTAATGAAAATGCTATTGTTGAATTAAATCAATTAGGAATAGCGATAGCTTTTGGCTTGATAGTAACACTTGCTGTTTATTTTCTTGGAAATATTTCTGGGGCTCATATTAATCCTGCTGTTTCAATAGGCTTTGCTCTTACAGGGATTTATAAAAAGAAAAGTTTAATTCCATATATAATTGCTCAACTAGTTGGAGCAATTCTGGCATCAGGATTATTAAAATTTTTATTTCCAGGACAAGATAACTTAGGCGCAACCATACCAGCGTGTAAAATATTTTTTGCTTTTTTTATTGAAAGTAGTATGACTTTCCTATTGATGCTAATTATTTTAGTATTTAGTCAGAATAAGAAATTGCGGTCATTTACTTCATTAGCAGTTGGGTTTATTGTTTTTATCGAGGCATATTTAGCTGGACCAATTACGGGTGCATCAATGAATCCTGCAAGATCAGTCGGTCCTGCATTGGCATCTGGCAATATTTCCCATTTGTGGCTATATATTTCAGCCCCTATAACTGGTGGATTACTAGCATCTGTATTTTGGTTATTTCTGAAAAGGGACAATCGAATTTATAAAACCCATATTGAAGTTGCGAGTATGATAAAGCTATTTAAAAATTAAAATAATAGTGAAATAGATGAAGTTTGTTACTTGTGGAGAAAAGGTTGTTCTTAGGGGAAGGGATTATAATCATAGTTGTAAAATTTAATAATTAAAAATAATGAGAAAATTTCAAACACACATTATAGTAATCCTTTTCTTGGTGATTATACCAATAAGAGCACAAAAACCTGTAAAATTAAAATCCCCTGACGAACAGCTTATATTTTCATTTGAATTAACTGATGAATCTCCAATTTATAATGTTCGGTTCAATGGAAAGAATCTCGTTAATGATTCTGAATTAGGACTTGTATTTGAAGAAAATGGAGAGTTTAAAGAAGGTTTGAAAATGGGAACTCCTGTTTTTGATGAAGTTGAAGAAGATTATAAACTGATTGTGGGTAAGGCTAAAAATATTAGTAGCCATTATCGAGAAATGGTAATTCCATTAGCCGAGAAAAGTGGCGCTAAAAGAGAAATAAATTTAGTAGTCAGAGCATTTAATGATGGGATAGGCTTTCGTTATGAATTTCCCGAACAGGAAGAGTGGAAGTCGTATGTAATGCTTGAGGAAAATACCACTTTCAATATTGCACAAAATCCTAAGGTCTATACCTTGTTTTGGGAACACTATAATAATAACCATGAAGGCTTGTACAATATTCTACCTTACAAAGATATAAAAAGCGATACACTAATGGATATGCCCAGCCTGTTTGAGTTTTCTGATGACACTTATATGGCAATTACAGAAGCTAATCTTCGAGATTATGCGGGGATGTATTTAAAAAAACGAAATGGAACATTCACAAGCCAACTTTCACCACTTCAGGGACAAAGCGATATAAAAGTAAAAGCTACTTTACCTCATAAAACTCCTTGGCGCGTAATGATGATAGGTGACCGGATCGGGACATTAATTGAAAGTAATATTATAACCAATTTAAATGAACCAAATAAAATAGAAGATACTTCCTGGATAAAACCAGGTAAAACAACTTTTCACTGGTGGAATGGTGATATAACACCCGATACTACATTTGCGCCTGGAATCAATTTTGAAACAAATAAATATTATATAGATTTTGCAGCCAAAAATAATATAGATTATCACGCAGTTATTGGTTACGGGGGATTTGCCTGGTATAAAA
Source organism: Salegentibacter sp. (assembly GCA_017795085.1). Classification (GTDB taxonomy): domain Bacteria; phylum Bacteroidota; class Bacteroidia; order Flavobacteriales; family Flavobacteriaceae; genus Salegentibacter. The sequence continues at coordinate 3,687,948 of CP051246.1, read as the reverse complement.
GTGATGCTACAGGTTACAATGTAGTTGGGCCAAGTACAGATGTCACCCAAACCGTTCCCAGTTTAAATATGGAACAAATTAGGGATTATGCAAAGCAAAAAGGAGTAGGGATTCATGTATGGGTACATTGGAAGGCTATTTATCCTGATTTGGAAAAAGCATTTTCAAAGTTTGAAGAATGGGGCATAAAGGGGATGATGGTAGATTTTATGGATCGTGATGATCAGGAAATGGTAAATATACAAGAAGAAATTTTACAAAAAGCAGCCGAACATAAGTTATATATTCAATTTCATGGCTCTTTCAAACCTACAGGATTACATAGAACCTATCCAAATGAATTTACGCGTGAAGGAACCCATAATTATGAGCAGAATAAATGGAGTGAAGAACCACTTACTCCAGAGCATGATTTAAATATTGTGTTTACACGAATGCTTGCTGGAGCTGCCGATTATCATTTGGGAGGCTTTAGAGCTGTGCCAGAAGATGAATTTAAAACACAGTATACGCGACCCTTGATGGGAGGCACAAGAGCTCACATGTTGGGAATGTATGTAGTATTGGAAAGTTATTTAAATATGGTTGCCGATTACCCTGAAGCTTATGAAGGTGAACCCGGATTTGAATTTCTAAAACACGTTCCTACTACTTGGGATGAAACCAAGGTGATAAATGCAGAAGTTGGAAAATACGTTACTATAGCTCGTCGTAAAGGAAATGACTGGTATGTTGGTAGCTTAAATAATAGCACTTCCCGAACAGTGAAAATTCCTTTAGATTTCTTATCGGAAGGAAGTTATAATGCTAAAATATATACCGATGGAGATGATGTTGAAAACAATCCAAATGATTTAGAAAAAGAAACCGAAAATGTAGATAGTAAAAAGATTATTAAATTAGACCTAGCTTCCGGGGGTGGTCAGGTAATGTATTTGATGCCAGCAAAAGGGTCGGGAGATTAAACTCTGTCTGATGTTTCAATTCCCCTGAGGCTAGCCCCAGGGGAATTGGCGTTTATGACCAGTTGTTTATTTCAACTGAAAAGTATATTTCCAGTGGTATCCGGTCTCCAAATTTAATATAAAATTGCTGAATCGTAAGGCTCCAATAATGCAAAGGAGCGGTTCATTTCTTCTCAATGTTTCTTGTAGCCAGGTAGACTAGTTTAAGCAGCTGTACATGCCCAGAATTTCCTTTTTTCCTTCTTTTTTAATACCCAGGATGTTATAAAGTGCTTTGTGGGTAATCTTTCCATCCACTTTAACTTTATAATGCATGGTATCAAGCCAAACAATGCAGTAGAGCGGCGCTGACTACTTTGCCTCAGGAATAATCTGATCGGTGATCTGGCTTAAAACCGTATGGGAAATATCGGTATCGTACATTTCTTTGATATGACCCGAGATGTCACGGAAGTAGCTCATTCCAAGGCCATAAAGACCGATGATTTTTTCTGAAAGATTATTCGCTAGAATCACCTGTCGCTAGATAAACTATTTCGAGCAGGAACATCTCATTTGTAAATACTCTCTTGGAAGGTGTAAAATAATCTTCTATGTTATGCATTAAAAATTCAGGATTTTTTTCAAAAACCTTATTTAAATACCAAATTTCTCCTTGTTGGTTCTAGAATTAACTAAACCAATTTCTAGCTACTTCCAGTTTCTTTCAATTTCTTCCAGACTCCGTTGTTTAGTTTCCGGTATAAAGCTCCAGGTGAAGAGCAGCAAAAAGATTGAATTAACCAGAAAGATAAAGAAGGTGGTTGCTCCTCCCAGACCTTCAAGGGCCATAGGGGTAAGTTGAGCAATCAAGATCACCCCTACCCAGAGGATCAGCGTACAGAATGACATTGCGATTCCGCGAGTTTTGGTTGGGAAGATTTCCGAAATCATTACCCAGGGAATTGGTCCCAAAGAGCTCGAAAAGCTGGCCATAAAGCAAAGTATAAATAAGAGTAACCAGGGACCTTCAAAGTATTCATTATGAAAGCAAATCACAGTTCCGAGCAGGGAAATAACCATTCCTGAGATTCCCCAAAGAAGCAGTTTTCTCCTTCCGGCTTTATCTATAAGCCACAGGGCAATGAAGGTGAAGATGGTATTGATAGCTCCAATTAAGATGGTCTGCGAAAAAGCCGATTCCACTCCCATCCCCACACTCTTGAAGATCTCGGGTGCAAAATAGATGATCGCATTGATCCCGGTGATCTGGGAAAAGAGGGCCAGGATAACTCCTACCAGCAAGGCCCTACGGTAGCGTTTTCCAAAGAGCTCCTTAAGACTCCCCTTCTCCTGATTCAGTGTCGATTTTATTTCCTGTTCGATAACTCCTGCTTCGGTTGCGCCATTTATTTTAATGAGAATATCTTCGGCTTTTTTTGATTTTCCGTTGGCAATCAACCATCGTGGACTCTCAGGTACGGTGAATAACAGAAAAAAAAAGATTCCAGCGGGAATTACTTCGGATCCCAGCATCCAGCGCCATCCGAACTCCACGTTCCACGATTCAGATCCCGCAGTCGAGATAAAATAGTTCACTACGTAGACGATGTTGATTCCAATTACAATAGCAAGTTGGTAAACACTTACGAGTCTGCCCCTAATCCTGGCCGGTGCTGCTTCAGAAATATATAGGGGTGAGAGCATAGAAGCGGCTCCTACACCGAGACCTCCAATAAATCGAGCAGCAACAAAATATGATAAACTGCCTACAAGAGCTGACCCAAGTGCCGATACAAAAAATAATAGTCCAGTAATTATCAAAATTTTTTTTCTTCCAAAACGATCACTCAAATAACCTGAAAAAGCTGCCCCTACAACACATCCCCATACAGCACTACTTGCTGCCCATCCCACAAGAGCTGGATTCAAATTAAATTTTTCTTCAAGCGCGCCTATAGTGCCTGCTATTACGGCAGTATCATAGCCAAATAGCAGACCACCGAGTGCTGCTACTATGGTAATACGGATAATATACTTTTGTGAAATAAATCTTTTTTCTTTTTTGTTCATATTTTAATGAATATTATGTGTGCTATCTTTATAATAATTACACGGTCAAGCAGAATTCAGAATACTTTTTACGGATTCCCTTATTTTCAATCGGGGTTTTAAAAGCACCTGTTGCGTTTCAGTTGAATCCTCGTTAATAATTGAAAATAAAAAACGAATGGCTAATTTGGCAATATCTATTTCTGGTTGTACTATACAGGTTAATGGAGTAGATAAGAAATCTATATAGGGATGATCGTCAAATGCTATAAGGGAAATATCTTCGGGAATACTGAGATCTTCTTCCTCAATAGCCTTTAAAGAACCGAGAGCAATGGTATTACTAAAAGCAAAGATAGCGGTTGGATGATCTTTTTTTTGGAGAATGATTTTAGTTTCCAAGAATCCGTTCTGAAAGCTAAAATTATTTCCGGTTATATTTAGATTTTGGATTCCAGCATCTGCCATAGCCTTCTTATAACCTCTAATTCTTTGTTGGTTGGGAACGGAATGATGAACCCCCTGAATAACTGAAATTTTCGAATGCCCCATTTCTGTAAGATATTTCGTCCCACTGTAGGAAAGAAGAGTTTTTCCTATTTATTTTGGTTATATTTAATGAGTTCATTAGCATATAAATTATTGATTTAAAATTCTTTAAACCCATAAGCTTTCTTGGCGTTAGTGTAAAAAATCTTCTCTACGATTTCGTCAGGAAGGTTAAGCCCTTTAAACTCCCCTTTAAATTCGGGAGCGTTAAGTTTTTTATTGGTGGCAAAAAAATTATAGTGAAAATTCCATAAGTGTTCAAACCGTGCTGCAATTTCTTCGGCAGGCGTGTTACCATCGTCTATTACATCGGTCCCGTATATAATCCGATCTTGATATTTTATACAAAAATCACGAACGGCCTGCCAGTTTTCCTTAGCCTGAAGCTGAAGATGACATACCCGCTCGGCTACATCTGTTAAGGTGTTTGGATAGGCTTCCAATCGATTAGCTACTTCATCTATACTCCATTCCATGCTAAAAAGGTGAAGCCCCACATAGGTTATTCCGGGAAATTTATCAAGCATGTGGTCTCTAGCCCGCATTTGTTCTTCATAAGATGGATATTCCTTTTGAAGAAACATGTGGTATTCCGGGTGCTCTCTGAAGTAATTCCGGTCTGAATCTACCGTCATTTCGTCAAGCGGTAACCAACAGTTTCGGGGTTCCCCCTGATGGCCTATGAGCATTATATTATTCTCTTGAAGGTATTCAAAAACAGGATCAAAAAGCGGGTCGTCTATCATTACAAAGCTTCCGTCTTTATGGTGATAATCAAACCCCACATCTTTCCAGATTTTCACTCCTACCGCACCATTATCCAATCCGCGCTTAATTTGCGCTATCGCATCATCTATAAAATCAGTAGTTCCCCATTTTTTAAAATTAAAAGTGGTAAAATATTTCACCATTCCCGGATATTTTTTCTGAAACTCCAGGATAATTTTTTCCTGTTCTTCAATTTCATCAAAAAATGGGATATTTGTATTAATAGATAGAAAACCAGCATTATACGCTAACATCTTTTCCATTTTTTCGATAGAAAGTGTATTTAAGTGAACATGCGCATCTATAAATTTTGAAATCATATTACTTACTTTTAAATTTTTCTCCTTACGGTTTAATCTTCGCCACTAATTCACGAATTAGCGCTTTATAATTTTTAACAAGCTGTCTACTTAATTATTTTTAACAATCTCAAGTTTTCCTTTAACCAGTTTGGTGATTTCACCGGTCGCTACCGGGAAAACCTTACGTAAATCAATTTCCTCATTACTACGTAGTTCGGTTTGCAGGGTTTTCATAAAAATATTCTTGATTTCGGTAGCGAGGTTTACTTTACAGATCCCCCTCGAAATGGCGGCCTGCATTTGAAAAGCAGGCACCCCTGACCCTCCGTGCAAAACCAGGCTTGCGGGAGTAACTTCCGCTATTTCCTTTAATAAATCCAGCTGTAGTTCCGGTTCTTTTTTATAGAACCCGTGAGCGGTTCCAATGGCTACTGCAAGCGCATCAATTCCGGTTTTTTCCACAAATTGTTTTGCTTCGCCGGGTTGGGTAAAGACTTCTTCATCGTGAGATTGCCCTAACTTGGCAACATAACCCAATTCCGCTTCTACGTGTGCCCCGTATTTCTTGGCGCGTTCCACGACTTCTTTTGTTATTTTAATGTTTTCTTCAAAAGGTAGTTCGCTACCATCTATCATTACCGAATCAAATCCGGCATCAAGGCAGCGTTGGGCCAATTCTACCGAGCCACCATGATCTAAATGAATCCAGCCATCTACACCAAATTGCTTTAAACCTGTTCGCCCTAAATTAACGGCGGTTTCCAACCCCATATAGTCTATAGAACTTTGGGTAAGCTGTAAAATTAAAGGCTCATCCATTTCTGAGGCGGCACTTAATACGCCGTGTAGCGTTTCCAGGTTATAAAAATTGGTAGCCAGTATGCCACGGCCTTCACTTCGTAATTGCTGTAATTTTTCCTTTAGTTTCATCTGTTTATATTTCGCTTTTTTGTCATATTCTTGTTTATTAAAAGCAGTTTTAACGCTAAGAAAGTTAAAATTTCATCTACACGCTCTACGGCAATACTCCTGTGTGCTTAACGTTTGTTGTCAGTTTTATCTTCGGGGTTTCCATATCTTAACTATGGATATTTCAACCTCCAGTAAAAATCGATCTTTTTTAAGCTGCTGTTGTTTCTTTGACAGCTACTTCCACCCCTAATTCCCGGAGCATCTTTAGATGTCGTTTTATTTTATGGTCTTTATTTCTGTTCTCCAAAAATTCATATAGGAGTTCCTTATAGGGTGTTTTGTATTTTAGTATGAAGTAGGCGGCTATCAGGATCTTATGTCCTACTGCGATCATTGCCCCTTTTTTGCCTCTTCTCACGACCAAACTATCATATTTACCTCTAAGGTATGTTCCCTTAGCCCTTGTTGTCGCCCAGGCACACTGCACCAAAAGCGTTTTTAAATATTTGTCTCGTGGGTGATCTGATTTTCTAATAGCCAATCCCGCAAGGTCTCGATCGATGTGGTAAGTCCATCGAAAGACCTGGTTTCTTCCTTAATGCCAGTACCCTTTATCGTAGCCACGATAAGGCTTTTATGCACGTCTATCCCGCAGCCCCTTTCCACAAGCTGCACGAACTCTACTGTGTTTTGATCTTTTGGTTCCATCACTCGCTGATTTTTAATCTTAATTTATGAATTCGACGCCAATAATCATCCCCCTGTGTGTCCACATTTCCGTCATGGATGTTTCATCTATTTAAAATTTTTTGCACCGACCAAAATGTGCCAAAAATTTCTGCACATTCAGGAACTGCTGCACTCTCACATGAAAAATTTTAATCATTTCCCTGTGTGAAATATCTGATTAAAGTTTTTCGTGTTCGTTTTCTGATAACTCGTTGTTCCTTATTTTATTAATTTTTGAATTAATTTCGTTTGAATTGATAAATCCACCCGTTCCCCCTGCAGCTGTAGTACTAAGTGACCCGGTAAGGTTTGCATAGTCCAAACATTCTCGTAAAGAAGCTTCTTGCAGAAATTTTTTCAGAAAACCGGCATTAAAAGAATCTCCTGCTCCAATGGCATCTTTATAGGTTTTGTTCAAATAGGGCTTTATGGCTATATCTTCTTCTCCCTGAAGCACCCGACCACCTTTATCTCCTAATTTTATGGCCAGAATATTTGCAAAAGGCTTTATTTCTCCGATGGCAGCCTCAAGGTTATTTTTCTGACTTAAACTTAAAAGCTCCTTTTCATTCGGAAGGAAAATATCTACAAAAGGCAAACAGGTTTTGTAGTCAAAATCCCATTTATCTTCGGGATCAACCTGTAAATCAAACGAAGTACTAAGACCTGTCTCTTTTGCCTTTTTGAACAGCTCCGTAATATAGGGTTGCATTCCCGGTTGAAGGAAATAATTTGAAAAATGCAGATGATCGAATTCGGTAATTTGTTCCCAGGGAATATGTTCTATGCTCAAATGGTCCATCGCCCCGCAATAGGTTACATTTGCCCGATCCTGATCATAATTCATCACTACGGTAATCCCGGTTTTATATTTTTCGGAAAATTGAATAAAACGGGTATCTATATTTTTGGTTTGTAATTCATTTAGAATAAAATCTCCAAAATTATCTTTTCCCAAAAGTCCGCAAAATGAAGTTTGCACCCCTAAAGCCGCAATATTGGAAGCTAAGATAGCTGAAGAACTGCCCAGGGTAAAATCCATATTTTTAGCTATTTTTTCAGAGCCGATTTTCGGAAAACCTTTAATATTATTTAATATCAGGTCTATGTTTAATTCCCCAACTACCAGGATTTTTTTTCTACTCATAATCTTTAATTTGTACATGTTTCAGCAATTTCACGACATCGTTTTTTTTCAACATGCCTAAATCCTTATTCAAACAATTTGCCGTACCACTAGCAGCACCCCACGCAGCAATTTCGGTAAGTTCCATTTGTTCACTTAAGGCGTAGGTTATACCTGCCGTTAAACAATCACCACTCCCTACAGTACTAATAATATCTTCAGGATCGAGCTTAATCCTGGCGTTGATAATTTTATTTTTATAGGCGAGATCAAGGCCTTCACTTCCGCGTGTTAAAGCAATCATTTCAACTTTTTCTCCAAGAAATTGACGAAGTATCTCAATATCTTCAGATCCACATAAAGCTTTTGCCTCATGATGATTCAAATGGAGTCCCAAAAGATCTTCTTGCAAGGCATTATCCAATTGTTCCCCGGTGCAATCCAATATTACGTTTTTGTGATTGGCATTTGCTATTTTTACAAGCCTGGCATAAGCATCTTTTGGTGCATTGGCCGGCCAGGTACCGGACATACAAATAAAATCTGTTTGAGCTATTTCTTTTTTAAAGACTTTCTCAAAATCTTCAAAATCATTTTCAGTTAGCTTAGGACCAGGCTCTAATAATTCTGTATGGTTCAGCTCGGAATTTTCTGAAATGAACGTATAACATTTTCTATTATTTCCGTTTATATCAACTCCAGCAGTTTCAACATTTTTATTCGTACATTCTTTTCTAATCCAATCGCCTGAGCCACCCGCCCAGAAACCCAATAACCTGGATGACACGCCCAGTTCGGCTATTGCCAGAGCCACATGAATGCCCTTTCCGCCCGGAAATTCTTCCAAAGAAGAAATTCGGTTTACTCCCCCAGGGAAAAAACCTGAAATTCGAGCATAGGAATCAATGGAAGGATTAGGACAAAGGCTAAGAATCATAATTTATTTTTTTCGGGGTATTCGTAAATTTCCACTCCCTGCACAACCCTGCTTATAGCTCCGGATACGGATGGGTTATCAGGATTAAGCCCTAATTGAAGTGATTTATAATAGCCCAGTATCTGACCAATTATGGTTGCAGGTACAATATTAAATTCCTGATTAACTTCAAACTCTAAATCTATAGTCAGTTTGGAATTAATAGCAGCTTCGGCTTTACGACCCACACTAAGCGATAAAATATCTCTCGGATCTTTACCTATAGAAATAGCAAGGTCCCTTTCAAAACGATAAACATGATCTGAAGATGAAAATAAATAAACCACAAGAGTCTTCTCATTGGTTACTGCCCGCGGACCGTGCCTAAACCCAAGAAAAGAATCGTGTTTACAGATTATTTGGCCATCTGTTAACTCCTGCAATTTCAAATGACACTCCCGGGCTATGCCTAACATTGGTCCTGAGCCTAAAAACACTACGCGTTCAAAATGTAAATGCGTAAGTTTTTTTAATTCATTGAAATTTTGGAGTAAAAACTTACCCTGACGAATAATTCTATCAACCTGGTTTCGTAATTCAGCTATTTTCTGTTTATGGCTTAATAGTAATATACTAAATAACATTGAAGTAAAACTACCGGTCATAGCAAGGCTTTTATCGTTAGCCTCTTCAGGTAAAAGTACAGCCAATGCAGTTTCGGTATTTAACAGGCTATATTTATAAAGCTCTCCTTTTTTATTACAGGTTATTACTAAATGAAAAATATTATCACAAAATTTATCCGCAAGATTGACCGATTCAACACTTTCAGGACTATTACCCGAGCGAGCAAAAGATACCAAAAGTACCGGCGAATCATCATTTAGAAAAAACAGTTCAGGGTGTGTTACTAAATCTGTGGTGGCAATAGCACGGGTAGTACAACCTGTATTCTTCTGTACAAGACCTTGTGCAGCCTCTCCTACAAATGCTGAAGAACCGGCGCCAGTTAAAATAATTTGTAAATTTTTCAGCTCAAATAATGGAGAAAGAAATTTCTTTATCCGTCTTTCATCTGCAAGTATTTGCCCAAATACAATATCCCATAATTCAGGTTGCCCTTCAATTTCTCTTTTGGTATATAAATTATCAGGCTTCTTTATAGTGTTTTTCATTATTTTATTAATTGATTAAAGTGAGGTTGCTCCTTATAGTCCATAGAAATTCCTTTTTGTAATATCCACTTTAAAATAATTCTTATAAGGAGATTTATTTTGAAAACAAATAAAACGAAAATAAAAAACTTATGCAAACATTGTTTTTAAGCTTTATATAATCGATAAAATTTCATAATGATTTTTTTTTGGTAGTATGATTGTGTAGTTGAAATCATACTAATTATCAGGTCTTAATATGTTTAAGTGTGTTATTTCGGAAATAAAATCTTATTATATTTTGTTTTTTTATATTAAATTGTAATTTAGCATAACGATTCGAAATATTTAAATTTACTAAATGATAATTTTTAAATTCATTTTTTTCGAAAAAAAATAAATTCATTTTTAATATTAAAACAATAAGAAATGGAACATAATTATTTTGAGTCTTTAAGAGGTGTGTGGTTGCGAGGGCGAAGTAAACGATTTAGAAGACCTGTGTTGATGTTTGTTTTTTCTATTTTCATGTTTATTGAAAGTTATCCCTCTGTGATTAAGAATTCAAATGAAAAATTAGAATTAATTGAAGTTCAACAAACAATTACGGGGCTAGTTACAGATGAAGAAGGGCTTCCTTTACCTGGTGTGACGGTTAGGATAAAAGGTGTTAATGAAGGAGATAATACAAATATGGACGGAGAATTTTCCATAAAAGCGGATCCTGATGATATATTAGTAGTTTCTTTTGTAGGTTTTGAAACACAAGAAATACCTGTTGGTGATCGTTCAGTTATTGATATTACTTTGGTAGAAGATGTAGGGGAATTGAATGAAGTTGTTGTAGTGGGGTATGGGGAGCAAAGTAAAGCTACACTTTCTGGTTCTGTTGCATCGGTTGGTAGTGAAGTATTTGAAAATATTCCAATTTCAAACCCAATTGCAGCTTTGCAAGGGACTTTGCCAGGGTCAATAATTCAACGAGGAAGTGGTAGGCCCGGTGATGAGGGGTTTTCGGTTAATGTAAGAGGTTTCTCCTCAGTAAATGGAACTGGAGAGGCATTGGTTATTATTGATGGAATACCAGGTGATCTCTCAGAGATTAATCCTAACGATATAGAAAGTACAACGGTATTAAAAGATGCGGCTGCTTCCATTTACGGGGCAAGAGCTGCCGGTGGAGTTTTATTGGTGACAACTAAAAAAGGCAAGATTGGAGAGCCTCGAATACAGGTTAATGCATCCTATTCTCACAGAGTGCCAACGGGAATGTTTGATCAATTAAATTCAGCCCAGGTAGCGGAAATGCATATTGAAGCTAGTGAGAACGCAGGTCAAACTTCTTGGATTCCCGATGGATTTATTGAAGATGTCGAAGCCGGAAATGTTCATCCTGTTGATGTAGGGTGGAATACTATTTTTACGGGTAATTGGGATTGGACGGATTTGGTATTGGGTACAGGAAGTCAACAGAATTATGATATCAACTTATCGGGTGCAAATGAATCAAGCAGATACAGAGCATCGGTAGGTTATATAGAAGAAGAAGGTGTGTATAATTACGGTAATGATAATAATCGAAGATTAAATGCACGCTTAAACTACAACTATGATATTAATGATAAACTAAAAATTGATACCCGATTATCCTTCTCAAGAAAAAAAAGACAAGCTCCAAGTATGGACGCGATGTTTAGGATTAATACAATGTATCCTTTTCAGCCACCAACAGTTTGGGAAGATGATTCTAAATGGGGTTCGGTATATGAGAATCCGCTTCAGGAGTTAGATGAAGGAGGGACGCAAAATTTTAATGATACACGGCTCGATGCAAATCTTAAGATGGATTATCAAGTGCATAGTAACTTAACACTAACAGGGCAGGTAGGGAGTAATTACCGTTTTAATCATCATAAAAGCTTTTTCAGAACTTTCGAAACCTATCATGCTCATAATGGTAGTTTAAGATCTGTAATTAATGATCCAAATGCTGGAGAAGAAGTGCAAAACGATCATGTATATTATACTGCGATAGGTTACATTAACTATGATGAAAATTTTAAAGGTTTACACGATATATCCATTACTGGAGGGGCCTCTACTGAAAAAGAAAAGCACAGATTTTTCTCAGCCAGACGTACAGGGTTTCCTACTAATGATAGTGATTTTAGTTTAAACCTTGGAGATTCGGAGGATCAAACTAATAACGGTGGTGGTTCCGACTGGGTTATAAATTCATTTTTCGGTAGAGCTTCCTATGTATTTGACAATAAATACATATTTGAAACGAATTTTCGCTATGATGGTAGTTCACGTTTTGCTCCTGAAACTAGATGGGGGTTTTTCTGGGGGGCTTCTGGAGCTTGGAGATTAACTGAAGAAAAATTCATTCAAGATTTGAATGTGTTTGACAATCTTAAAATGAGATTATCCTATGGTGAAACTGGAAATCAAGACGGAATTGGATTGTATGATTATGTTCAGAATGTTAATATTGGAGGGACCTACCCATTTGGGGATGGAGCAAGAATTGCAAATGCTTCATTGGGAGGTCTAGTAGATCCTAATAGATCTTGGGAAACTATAAAAACTCAAAATATAGGATTGGACTTTGGTTTATTGGATAACCGATTATCTGGTTCCTTTGACTATTTTATCAAAAATAATGAAGACATGCTTACCCCTATAACCTTGCCTTCAGTACTTGGAGCGTCGGCTCCTGCAGGCAATAATGGTAGTTTAAGAGCTTGGGGATGGGAAGGTGTTTTGAATTGGAAGGATCAAATTAATGAGAATTGGTCATATGATATTGGATTAAATATTTCAGACTCGGAGAACAAAGTTATTGAATATGGGGGGCAGGATACATATTCACACGGCCTCGTACAGGTAAGGGAAGGATATCCCATAAATACATACCATGGCTATATTTCAGATGGCCTTATTACAAGTCAGGAAGAACTGGATGCTTACTCGGCACTGGAGGGTGTGCCCGGAGATATTGGTATAGGTGATGCAAAATATAAAGATTTAAACAATGATGGTGAAATCAGCGTATATGGTGAGGATGGTGAGGATGGGGATGTGGTCCCTTTAGGATCTACCACCCCAAGATATACTTATGGGGTAAATATAGGTGTCCAATTTAAAAACTTTGAATTCTCCACCTTGGTTCAGGGTGTTGGAAAAAAACAAATACAAATGGATGGAGATTGGAGGATGCCTTGGGTATTTGACTGGCACAAGCCAGATTCGAGATGGTATCATAATACCTGGAGTCCAGAAAGACCAAATAATCCCAATCCTAGGCAGACACATGGGAATATAAGGCACTGGAATTATGCTATTAGCAATCGCACCGCGATTGACGCAAGCTACACGAGACTGAAAAACATAAGCATAGGTTATAATTTGCCAAAGAGACTATTAACTCGTATAGGAATACAAAAAGCTAAAGTATATGCCGTAGGTTATGATCTTTGGGAAAAGCAAAATCTAGGAGGAGGCTATGATGTTGAAGCTTTAAAAGTAGGTCAAGCAGCTGCATTGACCTACCCTTATAACAAAAACTACACTATTGGTCTAAATCTAAATTTTTGAAGTTATGAAAGCTGATATCTTAAGATATATTAAAATATTATTTCTATTACTTTCTCTTGCTTCTTGTGAGGAAGAATTAAATTTAACTCCCCCTGATGCGGTGGCAAATGATAATTTTTGGGAAACGCCGGAAGACTTTAAATTAGGAGCTAATCACTTTTATGGAACATTGCCCAATCATGGTGGCTCAGACCATGATTCAGATATCCAATATGCAAATGGGTTTAATGCAATAAGTTCTGGAACCAATATTCTTTCAGATAATGATGCTTTCTGGAATGATCGGTATGCCATGCTAAGGCAGATCAACAGTCTGCTCCAAAAAAGTGAGGAATATGAGAATTCTGAAGCTATTGCAACTTCGGTAGCAGAAGCCAAATTCTTTAGAGCTTACGAATATTTTAGATTAGTTCAGCGCTATGGAGATGTACCTTATTATGAAAAGCCATTAGATGTTCAAAGTGAAGGATTAACTGATCCCAGAACATCAAGGGAGATTGTTATAACAAATGTTTTAGCAGATTTAGAGGAAGCTGCTCCAGATTTACCTCTAGAAAGTGAAACTAGTGGGAGCGATCAAGGTAGGGTCACCCAAGGAGCAGCTTTAGCTTTAAAAGCTAAAGTAGCTTTGTTTGAGGCTACTTGGGTAAAGTATCATGGTACTGCAGGAAATGCTAATACTCTTTTAAATCAGGCAATAGATGCCGCAGAGAAAGTAATTAACTCAACAGAATATGAACTGTATATGGACTCTGAAAATCCCACATTAAGCTATAAAAGATCTTATGGGATCATGGGAAATGACTCTAAAGAACAGATTTTGGCACGTAGATATCATCCTGATGTTTCAGGTATGCCCTTTAACTGGGTAAATAATGTATGTTGTGGAGGTCTTTCTGATGGAACGAAAAAACTTGCCGATATGTATTTGGCTGAAGATGGTTTACCTATTGAATTCTCTGATTTATTTCAAGGTTATAATACGATGACTTCGGAATATGAGAATCGGGATTTAAGAATGACCAATACATTACATGTTCCTGGAACGGTTCAAATTTTTAGGGATAATCAGCAAGGTGATATTGTATATCCGCGTGTTGCGGCGGATGAGGAAACAGGTTACAGGGCAAATAAACTTGTGGTGAGCTATACTGAAGGTTATAACCCTGGTCAGGCATATGATTTTAAACATGTTCTTAAGTATTCAGAAGTCCTATTGACACTTGCTGAAGCATTGTATGAAAGAGATGGTGAGATTTCTGATGAAGACTTAGATCGTACTATAAACAATTTGCGAGATAGAGCCGGGATAACGCATTTGTCAAATGCTTTTGTCACTGAAAACGGATTAGATATGTTAGAGGAAATTAGGAGAGAGCGAACTGTTGAATTAGCTTGGGACGGGAAAAGGTTAAATGATCTTAAAAGATGGGAACAAGCTGTTGAAGAGTTGAATAAACCTATAAAAGGAGTTAATATTGGTTCAGGAGCCTGGAATGAAATTTACCCTGAAGTTTCCGAGCAATTCGCTGTAGATGAAGATGGCTTTAAAATAGTTCAGCCTTTAGATACCAGAGAATTTGATGAACGGAATTATTTGTTTCCAATACCTACACAGCAGATACAGTTAAATCCGAATTTGGAACAAAATCCAGGATGGTAATAAGGCTAAATTACAAATATAATATTAATTATTCTATTGAATTGGGAAATAGCAACTTGAACGAATTATTTACTGGAATTAATATCTTGATAAGATAAAAAATATCAAATAAGGATGTACAATAAAAAAGAAGCTAATGAGAAGTAACGATTTTATGTTTATTAATGGGCAACTAAGTGGACCTGAAGTTATACATAAAAGCAAACACTTATCTCAATTAAAAGGATTATTTGAGGATAAGCATGCTTTTCAGCAAATGTCTGGAGAACAAGTTGTATATGATATAGATGTATGGCGCCCAGTACCAGATGGTACAGAAGGTGGTTTGTTCTTTGGTGTAACCCATATTTACCCAGGTACTGTGGGGGATGAATATTTTATGACTCACGGGCATTTTCATAAAGTAGAAAACAGAGGAGAATATTACTGGGGAATTGAAGGAAAAGGCTTGTTATTATTGATGGATAAAGAAGGTAATACCCGCGGAGAAGATATAAAACCTGGCAGTATACATTATATTCCGGGTTTTACTGCACATAGAGTAGTAAATACAGGAAGTGAAGTACTTCGTTTTGGGGCCTGTTGGCCTGCAGATGCCGGACATAATTATGCATCCATAAACACTACAGGCTTTAGTAAAAGGGTGAAAAAAGTAGACAATAAACCTTTGCTATTATAAAACATAATGAATTATATCGGTATTGATTTGGGGGGGACCCGAATAAAAATAGGGTTGGTTAATAAGGAAGGAGTGGCTGATAAGGTGGTGATAGATGCTGAATCAGATAAGGGGCTTGAGACTTACCTTCCTTTAATAGATAAAGGAATCCTGAAATTAATGAAAAAAAGTAAGCTTTCATCATTGAGTGGTATTGGTATGGCTTTTCCAGGAGTAGTAAACCCAAAGAGTAAAAAAATATTATCTACTAATAAAAAATATGATGACGGTCCTGAAATCGATTTGCATTCTTATTATAGTAAAAAGTGGAGTACCCCATTTTTCATAGATAATGATAGTCGCATGGCTACGGTAGGGGAATGGAAGTATGGAGCAGGAAAAGATTCCAATGACCTAGTGATGGTAACGCTTGGCACTGGTGTAGGTACGGGGGTAGTCATGGAAGGAAACTTGCTCAGGGGAAAGCACTTTAAGGCCGGATGTTTGGGAGGACACTTTGTTGTAAATTATCAGGGAAAGGTTTGTACCTGTGGAAACATTGGGTGTGTTGAAGCTGAAGCTGCTACCTGGAATATAGATCAACAATTGCGTGAACATACAGATTTTTCTTGTAGTGTGCTTTCTGGAATAGATAAGATTGACTTTGCAGCGGTTTTTATGGCTACTGAAGATAAATTGGCTATAAAAATGCAGGAACATTGTCTTGAGGTTTGGTCAGCCGGAGTCATTTCCTATATAAATGCCTATGATCCAGAAGTAGTTGTATTGGGCGGGGGAGTCTTAAATAGTGCAGCTAAAATTGTTCCGCACATACGAAAGAAAATAAGTGAAAATGTCTGGACTCCTTGGGGAGAAACCTCTCTGCGTCTAACTAAACTTTGGGATAATGCAGCAATTTTGGGAACTGTATATAGTTTGAGGAATAATATTTAATTTAATATAAATGGATAAGAATAAATGTTTAAAAGCCCGTTCATCAAATTATGATAAGTACCCTTTTGTTGAGATTCATAAAAAGCCAGAAACAGCCGTAGATGGTTGGAAGAATATTTTAAAAGTACTTAATCAGCATATTAGGAAAATAAAAAAAGATCGTGTTATTGTTGTTATAGATTATTACCCTGGAGTATATGAGGAAGAGCTGAAACAACATTTGATTAACCCCTTAGAAGCAACAGATCATTTTTGTACAATGGAATTTTTTAAATCAGAAGAAAAATTAAGGGAAATGACTTTTTCTGATGTCACGGATGATCCTGTCTTTGGATTTATGACAAGACTTAAAATAAGTGATTTTTTTGATAAAGAAAATTTTTCCATTGCTCAACAAAAACTTAAAAATGCTAAAGGCCTAATACTTATATATGGTTATGGAGCTTCTTTATTAACTCCAATGAATGATGTTTTAGTTTATGCAGATATGCCACGCTGGGAGATTCAGACTCGGTTTCGAAAGAATGAAATAAATAATCTAGGAGTTTTAAACAAGGACGAAAAAGCATCGATACAGTTCAAGCGGGGGTATTTTGTAGATTGGAGAGTTGCTGATTGTCATAAAAAAGAGTTCCTGAAAAGGTGGGACTATGTTTTAGATACTACAGATATTTCTACTCCGAAGCTTATTGGAGGAGAGGATTATCGAAAAGCTCTTGAAAATACAGTATCACGTCCTTTTCGTGTTGTACCTTTCTTTGATCCGGGAGTTTGGGGCGGCCAATGGATGAAAGAAGTTTGTAATCTGGATCGAAAAAAAGAGAACTTTGCTTGGTGTTTTGATTGTGTTCCTGAAGAAAACAGTCTTTTTTTAAAGTTTGGTGACTTGCTTATGGAGACACCTGCAATTAACCTTGTTTTTTATCAATCCAAAAAATTGCTAGGAGAACCAGTGCAAGCCCGTTTTGGTGATGAATTTCCTATTCGTTTTGACCTTCTAGATACTATGGAGGGGGGGAACCTAAGTTTACAGGTACATCCTACAACGGAATATATACAGAAAGCTTTTGGGATGCATTATACTCAGGATGAAAGTTATTATTTGTTGGATGCTAAAGAAGATGCAGAGGTTTATATCGGTTTAAAGGAATCGGTAAACCCGAGTGAAATGATTGATAAATTGGAGACTGCACAAAATGAATCCGCTACTTTTGAAGCAAAAAAATATATTTCTAAATGGCCGGTAAAACAACATGACCATATATTGATTCCTGCAGGAACAGTGCATTGTTCTGGGAAAAACTGCATGGTTCTGGAAATCAGTGCAACTCCTTATATCTTTACGTTCAAATTGTGGGACTGGGGGCGTCTGGGATTAGATGGAAAGCCACGCCCTATAAATATAGAACGTGGTAAAAAGGTAATTGATTGGGAACGTAAAGAAACTTGGATAAACGAACAATTAATCAATCGTATTGAAAAAATAAGAGAAGGGGATAATTGGTCGGAAGAAAAAACCGGGCTTCACGAAACGGAATTTATAGAAACACGCCGTTATTGGTTTTCAAGCCAGATTTATCAGCAGACGAATAATAGTGTTAATGTATTAAACCTTGTCGAAGGCCAGAAAGCAATCGTAGAAAGTCCTGTCAATGCTTTTGAGCCTTTTATAGTGAATTACATTGAAACTTTTATTGTTCCTGCTACAGTAAAGGAATATACAATACGTCCATATGGAGAAAGTGAAGGGCAGAAACTAGCCTTAATTAAAGCATATGTAAAGCACTAAAAAAGATGAAAGAAGAATTAACAAATAGACCAAAGATAGAATATGTAGAAAGACCATGGGGTTCTTTTAAGCAGTTTGCAAACAATCAAAACTGCACAGTAAGCCTTATGACAGTAAGACCAGGTGAGCGCTTAAGTCTTCAATCACATAGCCGCAGATCTGAGTTGTGGATTGTAATTGATGATGAAGCACTTATACAGGTAGGAGAGGAAATTAAAAAGTATAAGGCAGGAAATGAAATTTGGATTCCGGTCAATGAAAAGCATCGCCTAAGTTGCAAAGGAGATCAACCAGTAAGAGTACTGGAAGTGGCCTTTGGTAAATGGGAGCAAAAGGATATCGAACGCTATAGCGATGATTATGAAAGAAAATAATCAACAAATATTATTAGAAATAGGAACAAAATAGGTGACTATATGTAACCTGAGTTTTTGGTATAATTTTGTTTTTGAAATTGAAGGAGAGAACTACATATAAGAGTACTATATATAGCCTTAAACTTTTCAAACAATTCAGATAATATTAAAATAGACCAAATAAGTTTGATTGATTTAATAATAAGCACTGTAAAGGGGATGTCTGTTATGGGATTTATATGAAGACGGAAATTATTCCAAATATAATGCAACAGTGAAATGTAAAATGAAATTTTCTAACCTTAAACTTGTCTCATTCTTTTGGTAAATGAACACACCGACAATATCAATGCTATTTTTATGAAAAAAAATCAAATTGTTCTACTTTTATTTTCTACATTATTAGGATGTAATACTTCAAATAATACAGGACTTCCTTGCAAGACATGGGAAGAGAAAGGCTATAATCCCAAGGACGATGTCAAAATAGGCATACCAGCCTTTGAAGGCGGGAAAATTAATTATATGCGTAATGGCCAATCAGTTCTTACTGTAAATCTAAAAGATCCGTATACTGTTAGTCTTGCAGATGAGCCGCAAGAGTGGGGATTTTTCCAGTTTCCTTCTATATACCGTAGTCGAGATAACAAGTTGGTTGCCACTTGGCACATGGCTATCGATCACCCGGAAAGTTATGGAAAAGGCTTAGCTTTTGCCGTTTCTTCCGATGGTGGAAAATCCTGGGATTCTTTTGAAAGCCAACCTCCGGTGGGAGGAGGATTACTTCTGCCAAGTGGAGATAGGATTAAAACACATACTCCTAAACCCCGTAAGGCAGAAGAGTTTGAGCTTCCTGAACCGGTAGGATCAAAAGTAGATAATTATGAAAGAGAGTTTGTCTTCTACGAAATTAGCAAATTGCCTAAAGTCTTACAGGGGGTTTACCTTGAGCGCCTTGGAAGGGAGGATACAACCTGGAAAATTGAGCAAGCCACACTCAAAGATTCACAAGCTTTACGTTATAAAGATTTCGGAATGATTCCGATTGTTTGGTGGGGAGATATGAATATTGCAAACGATGGTTCAATCATAGCCGGTAAATATCCTGGGATTCATTTAAATGAAAATGGGAAAATAGATCCATTTGGAATTAGTTTTTATCGTTCCACTAATGAAGGCCGTAGTTGGAAGATACAAGGTAATATACCATACAAGCCATATTTTGAGACAGACTCTATTCAGAATGAACGCCGTAGCTTCGGCTTTACAGAGCCGGGTTTTGAGATACTTTCAGACGGTAGCTTTCTTTGTGTAATGCGATCTTCAGAAGATTTGGCAATTGCTCCTATGTATTTAAGTCGTTCTACCGACCTTGGTAAAACCTGGAGTGAACCCGAAATCTTTACTAGTGCAGGGGTAATGCCGCGATTGCTCCAATTAGATAATGGCGTAATTGTTTTATCCTCTGGTCGTCCCGGTGTTCAATTGCGTTTTTCAATGGATAACAAAGGGAAAAAATGGACCGATCCATTTGAATTACTGCCCTTTGAAGACGTAAAGAATTATGATAAAAATCCTGTTTCTTGTGGTTATACAGAACTTCTAGCTACAGGATCAGATAGTTTTTTAGTAATTTATTCTGATTTTAAACATTTGAACAAAAATGGAGAAGTAAGAAAAGCTATAAAAGTGAAAGAGATTACAGTAAAGCCTTCTTCCAAATGAAACAGCGAACACTTATTGTTAAGGATTTTGTTCCGCATAAATTCCTAAAACTAACAAATCAAAAAAAGCACAAGGTTTTTTATAAGTAATAAAAATAATAAGTATGAAAAATTTAATAGTAGTGGTGTTGTGTATAGTTTTTATAAACCCCATCATCTATGCACAAACAAAAAGTGAATTATCTATTATACCGCAACCAAATAATATAGAAGAACTAACTGGAGAATTCACTATAAATTCCGATACCAAAATAAATATTGAACCTGGAAACCCAAATCTTGAACTTTTGGCCGATATGCTTTCGTACCGAATAAAGACCGTAACCGGCTATAGTATGCATATTACAAAAACCTCTAAAACTTTAAAAAATGCTTTCAATCTTATAATACAATCCGGAGATACTTTATCAGAAGAAGGCTATTCTTTGTCTGTGACTCCAGATAGGGTATCTTTAGAAGCCAAAGAAGAGAACGGGATATTTTATGGGTTACAGACTATATACCAATTGCTACCTACGAAAACGTTTGAATCTACAAAAGATTTTGAAGTTATAATACCTTCAGTTAAAATTATAGATAAACCACGTTATTCTTGGCGAGGTATGATGTTGGATGTTGGCCGTTATTTTTATCCAGTACCTTTTATTAAAAAATTTATTGACTATTTGGCCTTCCACAAGATGAATACGTTTCATTGGCATTTAACCGAAGACCATGGGTGGCGTATTAAAATTGACAAATATCCAGAACTAACTGAAACTAGTGCCTGGCGTCAGGCAACACAGGTAACTCCAGGGGGGCGTATTGACGAAAACCTGCACGGGGGATATTATTCCAAGGAGCAAATACGGGAAGTGGTGGATTATGCAAAAAAACGGTACATTACGGTAGTCCCTGAAATTGAAATGCCCGGCCATTCTTTGGCTGCCCTCGTTGCTTATCCCGAGTTGTCTTGTGTTGAAGGACCCTTTGAAATTCCAATTCAATGGGGGATTCAAGAAAATATTTACTGCGCCGGAAATGAAAAAACCTTTGAATTCTTGGAAAATGTACTCTCAGAAGTGGTAGAGCTTTTTCCCAGTCCCATTATACATATAGGAGGAGATGAAGCTCCAAAAAAGCATTGGGAACAATGCGAGAAATGCCAGATGCGCATTGAGGAGGAGGGTTTAAATGATGAACACGAATTGCAAAGCTATTTTATAAAACGGATTGAGGAATTTTTATTAACCAAAAACAAAAATATCATTGGATGGGACGAAATCCTTGAAGGAGGGTTAGCACCAAATGCCGCAGTCATGTCTTGGAGAGGTATAGAAGGTGGGATAACAGCAGCAAAGCAAAAACACAATGTAATTATGACTCCCACTTCCTATATGTATTTTGATTATTATCAGGGAGATCCCACCTTGGAACCTTTTGCCATACCTCATGGTAGAGTTGTTAGTTTGCAAAGAGTGTATTCTTATGAACCTATTCCTGAAGAATTGACCCCGCAAGAGGCAAAATATATTAAAGGAGTACAAGGTAACATTTGGTCAGAGTTCATTCATTCTCCTGATAATGTAGAATATATGGGGTTCCCAAGGGCAGCTGCCTTGGCGGAAATCGCTTGGACAGAATCTGAGAATAAAGAATGGGAAAATTTTAAAAGGAAGATGGAAACTCAGTATAAACGTTATCAAAATATGGGAATTAACTATGCTAAAAGTGCTTATAATGTGAGGCACAGAGTAGATGTTGATACAACTGCTCAAACTGCAACAATTTCTTTTGAAACTGATAGTTATAATCCTCAAATCTATTATACACTGGATGGATCTGAACCTACTCCTGAAAAATTGGAGTATCTAAACCCTTTTCCTGTAAATAAGCCTGTAATTATTAAAGCGGCTACCTTTAATGAAGGAGAACGTATGAGCAAAATAAGTACAGAATATATAAATAGATCAATTTTACGAGATGGTAAAAAACAAAACGAAAATTAATTTGTTGGTATAAAAATAAGTTATGAAAAATAAGAAAAGAAAAGGAAAAAGTAAATTAGGAAAACCTATTGGAAGACGTGAAGCCTTATTCACTGCGGGATCTTTAGCAACTTTTGCTATTCCTGGTTATAGTTCATCAATGAGTTCTGGAGTTTTAGATAAAAAACAACCTTTTTTAAACAATTCGGCGCTTTATACTATCAAAAATCAGGTTTCTGGGCAATTTGATACTTTTGATCTTGAGACCAAAGTTAAAGCTCCATCTGTTAAGCCGGGAGAAAAAATAGATTTAGTTAATTATGATAAACCTGGTATAATAACAAGATTATGGACCACTTTTCATGGGTGGTTTTTTACAAGTTGGTCTCCCGAAAGTCCAGTAGATCCTACTATTCTAAAAAAATTAATTCTAAGGATTTACTGGGATGGTAATGATTACCCATCTGTTGAAGCTCCAATGGGAGATTTTTTTGGTATAGGACATTGTGAATATAAACATTACTTATCTAAATATCTTGGAATGTCTAGTGGAGGATTTTATAGTTATTTTCCAATGCCTTTTGAAAAAATTCGCATAGAAGTAGAAAACTTTCACGAAGATATAACTCCTTCAGTATTTTTAGGAGCTAATTATACTGCTTTAGATGAATTGCCAGAGGATGCTGGTAGATTTCATTGTCAGTATAATTCAGGTACAAACCCGGGCCAGAAGCCTATGACGATCCTTAGAACTTCAGGCATTGGACATTTTGTTGGATGTTGTATATCAATGCAGGCTGAACAGATGAATTATTTAGGATATTTGGAGTCACCAGAGTATTTTTATATTGATACTGATGATAAGACATCTCCAACTTTTACTGGAACAGGCTTAGAAGATTACTTTAATGGAGGATGGTATTTTAGGGATGGGGAGTTTAATGGGGCTCTACATGGTGTCCCTTTAAAAGATCCTTTAAGATCAATGATCTCTATGTATCGTTTTCACGAAGCTGATGCAGTATACTTCAAAAAGAATTTGGAAATAGCATTTATCAACCCTAAAGATTATGCTAAGGAATTTAAATTTTCCTCAACCGCATATTGGTATCAAAGCGAGGCGACAAAATTGCATTTTAAACTCCCTGTTAAGGAAAAGCTGGTAGATTGGTACCGGATGAGGGATACTGATCATCAGTCAATACCATAGTACAAATTAATGGATGTAATTAAAGACTTAAATATAATAAACGTAATCATCTTATGAAATGTTCTAATTTTTTGTATTTCTTTTTTTTGTTTACCCTTGTGGTAAATGGTCAGGAAAATGGTCAGGAACCTGCCATTCCAATATATAAGGATTCTACAAGATCGGTAGAGACACGTACGAATGATTTAATAGAGCGTATGTCGCTAGCGGAAAAAATAGCACAGCTGAGTCATATACATAGTCATCAAATTTATTCTGGACAGCATCTGGATAAAGTCAAGCTTAAAAACGTTGCAGGAAACAAAAGCTATGCTTGTGTAGAGGGGTTTACCTTAACAGGAACAAATGCAAGTAGGGCTATGAACACGATCCAAAAATATATGGTAGAAGAAACAAGATTGGGTATACCTATCTTAACAGTTACTGAATCATTACACGGCTCAGTGCACGACGGCTCAACTATATTCCCTCAGTCTATAGCAATGGGAAGCACATTTAATCCGGGTCTGGCCTATGATATGGCAACTATCGTTTCTAAAGAATTAAAAGCTCAGGGAATGAATCAAACGCTGTCACCAGGTTTAGATGTAGTTAGAGATTTACGTTGGGGAAGAGTTGAAGAATCTTTTGGTGAAGATCCTTATTTAGTAGGCAAAATGGGGGCTGCCCAGGTACGTGGATATTTAGATAATGGTATTTCACCCATGATAAAACCATATGGTCCGGGAGGGGCTCCACTTGGAGGATTAAATCTGGCCTCTGTAGAAAGTGGTGAACGTGCTGTGAGAGAAATCTATCTGAAGCCCTATGAAATGGTTGTAAAATCTACCGATGTAATGGCAGTAATGACTTCATACAATTCATGGAATAAAATTCCAAATTCTTCATCAGAATTTTTATTAACAGATATTCTTAGGGAAGAATGGGGTTTTGATGGATATGTTTATTCAGATTGGGGAGCAGTGGCCATGTTGCATGATTTTCAACGAACTGCCAAAAGTTATGCTGATGCAGCAAAACAGGCCCTTATTGCAGGTAACGATGTTGAAGCATCAAGTACATGCTATCAAGAACTGGAAGAATTGGTAAGGAAAGATAATTTGGATGAAAGCTATATTAACCGAGCAGTAAAAAGAGTTCTACGAACAAAATTTAAAATGGGTTTATTTGAAAACCCTTATACTGATACTACAGATTATCAGAGAAAAGTTCATACTTCAGAAGCTGTTGAACTTTCTCGAAAAATTGCTGATGAAAGTATAGTGTTGCTTAAAAATGATGGACTGTTACCACTTGCTATAGATGACCTCACATCTATAGCAGTAATAGGTCCCAATGCAGATCAAGTACAATTTGGTGATTATACCTGGAGCCGCAATAATAGAGATGGGGTCACTCCACTTGATGGGATGAAAAACTTATTGAAGGATAATGTCCAAATTCATTATGCCAAGGGGAGTGATTTAATAACTGATAATCGCACTGGGTTTAAAGAGGCGGTTGAAGCTGCAAAAAAAAGCGATGTAAGTGTTATTTTCGTCGGTTCTGCCAGTGCTTCCTTAGCTAGAGATTATAGCAATGCTACTTCTGGCGAGGGCTATGATCTTTCTAGTTTAGAGCTTACAG
Source organism: Salegentibacter sp. (assembly GCA_017795085.1). Lineage (GTDB taxonomy): Bacteria > Bacteroidota > Bacteroidia > Flavobacteriales > Flavobacteriaceae > Salegentibacter. The sequence continues at coordinate 3,662,949 of CP051246.1, read as the reverse complement.
GAGTTCAGGAAGAAATGATAAAAGAAATTTATAAAATTGGGAAACCAGTGATTGTAGTTCTGGTAACTGGCAAACCTTTTGCAATTCCTTGGTTAAAAAAACATATCCCTTCAATTGTTGTTCAATGGTATGGTGGTGAACGCGGGGGAGACGCTATAGCTGAAATGCTATTTGGAAAAACCAATCCGTCGGCTAAATTACCGTTTTCCTTTCCTCAAAGTGTGGGCCACCTACCGGTATATTATAATCACTTACCTACAGATAAAGGATATTATAATCAGCCTGGTAGCCCCAGTAAACCAGGACGTGATTATGTATTTTCAAGTCCCGATCCGGCATGGTCATTTGGTCACGGACTAAGCTATACCTCATTTGAATACTTAAATGTAAAATTTTCGGATACTATACTTAATCCGAGCGACACCCTTGATATAGAGATTAGAATACATAATTCAGGGACAAAAAAAGGAAAAGAAGTAGTGCAACTTTATGTAAGAGATCTGGTAAGCTCTGTAGTAACTCCGGTAAAAGAGTTAAAAGCTTTTGATAAGCCATCAATTCAAGCTGCAGATACGGCTACAGTAATATTGAAATTACCAATTTCCGAACTTGCCTTATATAATCTAAAAATGAAAAAAGTTGTAGAACCTGGAAAATTCGAAATTCAAATTGGTAGTGCCTCTGATAATATTCATCTTAAAAAAAATATTACGATTATAGATAAGAATCAATATGCTAAAGATTTAAATGAAATTATTGAAAAACAAAAGGAAAAAGAAAAAAACAAAACAGTCTCTCAAAAAAGTATTGTAATCACAGGAGAAATAAGAGATGTACAAGCCACACCAGTTACTAATGCAAATATTCAGGCTGTTAGAATGGGAAAGAGAGTAAAAGTTGATAAAAATGGCGAATATGCCATCAAAGCTTTTACTGATGACACTCTTATTTTTTCTGCTCCTGGTTATGAAGAGAAAATCGTTGAGGTCAATGAGCAAATTAATATCAATATTCGACTAAATTATAAACATAATTAGAATCAATAGGTATGAATCATTTATAAAAGATTTAAATCTATTGATATAAATAAAATTGAAATTTCCAAACAGTTAAGTTAATAATTGAAGCTGTGGTCTTCAAATGCTTATATTAAATATTAATAAATTATAGCCTAATGTTAAAAAATAATAATAAGCCAATCATAATCATCGGGGTATTGTTTTTTATTTTTGGCTTCGTTACCTGGTTGAATTCGGTACTTATTCCTTACCTGAAAATCGCTAATGAACTCAATAACTTTCAATCTTACCTGGTTGCCTTTGCTTCCTATATTTCTTATTTGGTGATGGCCATTCCTTCCGCATGGGTTTTAAAAAATACCGGCTTTAAAAAGGGAATGTCTCTCGGGCTGGTAGTTATGGCGATAGGAGCCTTGGTTTTCATCCCTGCCGCCCTGGTTAGAAATTATGCCTTCTTTCTCTTCGGATTATTTGTTCAGGGAACCGGCCTTGCTTTATTACAATCGGCTGCCAATCCATATATTACAATTTTAGGACCAATTGAAAGTGCGGCCAAACGAATCAGCATTATGGGGATTTGCAATAAACTGGCGGGAGCACTGGCTCCCATAATTTTTGGTGCGATTTTGCTGAAAAATATGGACAAGGTGGAAGCCAGCCTGACCGGCATGAATACCGCAGAAAAAGCTGCCGAACTCGATGCGCTTTCTGCTAGGGTAATCACCCCCTATATTGTAATGGCCGCAATTCTCTGCGGTCTTGCGGTATTGATTTACTATTCTTCCCTGCCGGAAATAGAAACCGACAGCGAAGATGAAACCGTAGCCGCGGCCAATAAAAATAAAACCAGTGTTTTACAATTTCCGAATTTACTTTTGGGAACTTTAGCGATGTTCTTATATGTGGGTGTCGAGGTAATTGCCGGCGATACGGTTATTAGTTACGCCCGCGATGGCCAAAATATCGCCACGGATGTTGCCAAGTTTTTTACCACCTACACTTTAATCTCCATGATCGTGGGTTACTTAATTGGAACAGTAACCATTCCGAGGTTTATCAGTCAGGAGAAAGCTATGCAGGTTTCGGGAGTTTTAGGTATAGTTTTAGGCCTTGCAGCCATCTTTACCGAAGGATTTGTCTCGGTGTTATGTGTATCTTTACTGGGATTGGCCAATGCCCTGGTTTTTCCGGCAATCTGGCCCCTGGCTTTGAACGGATTAGGTAGATTTACAAAAATGGGTTCATCTTTTTTAATAATGGCTTTGGCCGGTGGTGCTATTTTACCATTGGTTTACGGGGGGCTTGCCGATGCGTTTAACCCGCAAAAGGCCTATTGGATTGTAATTCCCTGTTACCTGTATATTTGGTTTTTTGCTTCTAAAGGTCATAAGATTAGATACTTTAAAAAATTCTGGACTGAATCAATCAAATATTCTAAAAGCTTAATGCTTGGATAATTCACCTAAGGGAGCTTATTTTAGACTTTTATTTTTACTCCTGTTATTTTCAGGAAGCGCGCTATTGACTAAATAGTCGCTAAGAGTTTCTTATCGACTGGAATTCCTAGTTTAATGCATCGATCTGGGGGAAAATCCCCCACCTTTAGGCGAAGACTTTAGTTTTGGCTATATTCAGAATTATCGAAAGACCTCCCATACTACCTATGTACTACCTATGATTGTAAATATCATATAGTGTGGATTTCCAAATAAAGGAAAAAAGTCCTTGCAGGTGCGGTGGCAGACGGATTCGAGAGCTTGTAGCCGAAATCTGTAGACGAAATGAGGTGGAACTATTGAAGGGGCATATTTCAAAGGTCTACGTCCACTTGTTCGTTTATCTCCCACCACATCTGGCTGTGAGTAAGTTTGTGCAGTACCAGTACCTGAAAGGGAAGAGTTCATATAAATTGATGCAAGAGAACAAGCATTTGTCCTCAATTTTGCGTAGACATATTTGAGCTCAGGGATATTTTGTAGCCATATAAGGAAACATCACCGATTGATGTTATTTTAGAATATATCGAAAATCAAGATATTGATAAAGGAGGAAATGAAGAGTTCACGACGGTGGTTTGACTTTAGTCGGCTTTAGCCGATAGTAGTTTAGTAAAATTAATTATATTTAAGTAAATACATTTTTAAACTAGTGCAATAATTTTTTTGAAGGTTTAATTACTTCTCATTATAGATTTATATCTTGTATTAAATATAACTTTTTTAATTGGTAATATGAAAAAAGCAGCAGCACGTAGATCTCAAATCATAAAATTATTGGATGAAATGGGACAGGTGAACGTGAATACATTAAGTGAAGAAATGGGGGTGAGTGAAGTTACTATCCGGAATGATTTGGATAAACTTGAAAAAAATAATTTCTTAATAAGAACACATGGAGGTGCTTTTAAAACCAATAATATAGCCTTAGCGGTAAGTGAGAAGAAGAGCCTCAATTTGGAATATAAACGTCTCATTGGTAAAAAGGCTATAGAACTAATTGAGAAAAATGATTCTATCATACTGGATTCAGGGACAACCACTTTTGAGATCTCCAACAACTTGGGAAAGTTAGATAACATTACAGTAATTACCAATGCGTTAGATATTGTAAATAATATATCTAAATATACTAATCTTCAGGTTTTTATGCCCGGCGGCTTTTTAAAAGAATTCTCTATGTCACTTGTAGGTCCAATGGCTGAAAGAAATTTACGTCAGCTTTATTGTAATAAATTATTTTTGGGTGTAGATTGTATCCGACCAAATGTAGGTATTTTTACACATCATATGGAGGAGGCATATTTAAATCAGATTATGATAGAAATAGCAGAACAAGTTATTATAGTTGCTGATTCTTCTAAATTTAAAAAAACCGGTTTAGCCTTTATTGAAGGTTTTCAGAAAATAAATAAGGTCATTACTGATGTAAATATTAGCAAAGAAAATTATGAAATGCTCGAAAAAAATAATATTGAAGTAATTATAGCCGAATAATAAAAAATTATTAGTATTTCAAGTGCTCCGAAATTGCTTTGGTATATGAATGATAACTCAAATCATCGTATGGAGATAATCTGGGAATAAGTTCTATATTTTTAACCATGCCTGCCAATTTCAATTTCTTATTATTGAGATGGTTTTAACTTTTTTTTAAACTCTTTAATACAAAGACGATAAAAGTGAGGTGATTTAACCCGGAAAATTCAGGGAATAGAAAGTAAAATTGGGTGTAAAGTATTATATTTAAAGGGCCGACAGGAATCTTTAACAACATTAAAACCACCCAATTTTGAGTGCTGAAAACACAGTTTTCTACCGAGGTGAAAAATCAATTTCAGTAAGTTTTTCTGCTGAAGGAATTAGTTCCGATGGTTCCCTTGTTCTTTTAGAGAAACTGGAACGGAAACACAAGTTGATTCGTTATTTTAGCACATTTCTTCCCAATCACCATAACCCACTTCGAGTTTCCCATAGCGTGGAAAAACTTTTGAAGCAACGGGTATTTATGTTGATGCAGGGCTATGAGGATACATGCCAATGATGTCCACCACCTTCAGCATGATCCTTTATATAAAGATACCCTAGAGGGGTACCTGGCTTCCCAGTATACCATCTCCCGCTTTGAGAATAGTTTGAGCAAGGAGGCTATATTTGGATTGTGCTACGGCTGGATAGACCGGTATGTTTCCAGTTTGAAGGGGAAAAAGCATATTATTATAGATATCGATGGAACCGATGATTCCACTCATGGAAAACAACAATTGGCCACGTTCAATGGATACTACGGGCAGTTTATGTATAATGAACCTTTCTTCCATGATGGAGAGACCGGCCAAATTATCGTACCTGTGCTTCGGCCCGGAAACAGTCATTCCAATAAGTGGTATGTCGGCATTTTAAAAAGGATCATTACCAAAATCCGTAGGGTTTACCCAGAGATGATGATCATTATAAGAGCTGATAGCGGGTTCTCTTGTGCTCCCTTTTATAAATTGGCAGATGGCCACCATCTAAAGTATGCCATTGGTCTTCCCAGTAATGAGGTGCTCAAAAGAAGGGTGAAAAGAGCAGCACGCGTGGTAAAATATCTTTATCAAAGTAGGGGAAAAAAGCACCAACACTTTATCTGCTTTGACTATAAAGCCGGTAGCTGGCACAAACCCCAGCGGTGTTATTCCAAAATCGAAAGTACCGGCCTTGGCATGAACATCCGCCATATAGTGAGCAATCTGGAAGAGCGGGATGCCAGGGAGATTTATTTTGGCTTTTATGTAAAGTGAGGAGAAGCCAGCGAGAATCGCATCAAGAAGTAAAAAACGTGTGTTTTTCTGACCGGTTATCCAACCAAGGATTCTGGGCAAATTTCTTTAGGCTACTGATCATTAATCCGGCCTATGAACTGTTTCTTATTTTAAAGAACAACATCCAAAGAACTTCTTTTGAAAAGGCTAGGAAATGGCAGATTAGCAGCATTAGAACCCTTCTTCTCAAATAGGTGCTACCATAAAAATAACCAAAAAAAGAATTTATTACTTACTCTCCAAGGGTTTTGTACATCAGAATCTATTGATTGAACTGCTCTCCGGTTAACTGAAAAACACCTGCTAATTTATCTCTATTGGATAGGTGTGCCTTATTGTAAAATTTCTTCCAATTTATGTTATAAAACCCATGAAATTGTATCAAAATGATCCTCTGATGATTTGAAAAGGATAAAGTATGATCAAAACTACTGAGATAACCGAAAAAAATTACTCCACCTAAATTACACTCTTGAATAAAGCGGGTTAACCCTTTGCGACTTGCTTAGAGGGCGTCTAACCTGTTGAGCAATGAGCAGTAAATTTTCATCCAGGCATTGGTACATTCAATGATTGAGAAGAGCAGATCTATGGTTTTGATGTTCTATTTTCGCTATATTCGGATTTGAGTGAAATTATAGAGAGCAGGTATAACAAATCATCTATTACTATTGCCAGTCAGTTGCGGTGGGAAGCTGATATGATATTATACTTAAAAGGAAAAAATCTTAGGAAAAACCGTAATATTATTAACTAATCTTCATCTATAGGGCAGTACGGCCATATTCACAAATGGTACCTAAAGGATATCTTATCTATAATATATCAATGCATCAATTAAAATTTTATTTTATTGATATTTTTAATCGATTAAATTTGTTAATATATAAATGTTGATTATCTTAGTCTTGTTAAAGATTTAATTAACATAGAAAATTTAATCGATTAACTAAAATATTTCTGCAGATTTGGTTAATCGATTAACAAAAATTAAAATATGATGAAAAACAACTATTACAAATTAGACTGTCAATTGGATTTTCGTTTAATGAAACGAACTTTGACCTTTTTGCTTTTTCTGTTAATTTACCAAACAGGATTTGCTTTTCAACAGCAAACCATTACTGGGACTGTTGTGGATGATTCGGGGATGCCCCTCCCAGGTGTGACTATACAGGTAGAAGGTACTTCAAGAGGAGTAACCACTGATATGGATGGTAATTTTTCAATAGAGGCTTCTGAAGATGAGGTTCTGTTAATTTCCTTTTTGGGATTTAATTCCCAAGAAATTGAAGTAGGTGGTGAGGAGGATTTACAAATTACCTTAACTGAAAATGTTGGTGAGCTTGATGAGATTGTAGTAGTGGGGTATGGTCAACAACAAAAGGTAGACTTAATTGCTCCAATACAAGTGGTGGACGATGAAGTATTAAAAAAGATTCCTACTGCATCACCAACCGAGGCTTTACAAGGACAGGTTTCTGGAGTTACGGTTTCCAATAATGGAGCGCCCGGAGCAACGCCAAGTGTACAGATTAGGGGATTAGGATCCGTAAGAGGCGATTTTTCTCCATTATATGTTGTAGATGGCGTTGTTACAAAGGATATCGGTTTTTTGGATATGAATAGCATAGAAAGTATGTCAGTTTTAAAGGATGCTTCCTCCGCTGCTATTTATGGTGTAAGGGCTGCAAACGGAGTAATAATTATCGAGACCAAAAGAGGTAAAACGGGAAAACCAAGTATTTCTTATGAAGGTTATGCAGGGATACAGCAGGCTACACCCGGTGATTTTTCTTTGTTAAATAATCAAGATTATATTGCTTTTACAAATAATAAACTGGAAGCAAACGCAGATAGAAATAATTCTACTTTCGTGCCTTTTGATCCTAATGACTATCCGGATAATACGAATTGGTTTGATGAGATATTAAGGACTGCATTTACACAAAAACATAGTTTAAACCTCTCGGGAGGATCAGAAAATAATAAATATTTTGTTGGATTAAACTATTTTGAACAAGAGGGAGTTGTAAAAAAGAATAATTATGAGCGGGTTAATGTAAGGATTACCGATGATATTGAGTTTAGTGACTATTTTAGGGCTGGAATAAGTACCGATATGTCGGTAACAAAAATAGACCACCTGGCTGGTGGTTTATTAGGACAAGCATATAGTAATCCTCCAGTATATTCACCTAGAAATGAAGATGGTGATTTTACAAATCCGGATAATTTAGGACTTGGGCAATATGCTAATCCCGCTGCAACTTTAGACCGGTGGAATAATATAGAACCTTTTACCACGCGAAATATCTCCAATGTATATTTTGAACTTATGCCTATAGAAGGCCTAACCCTGAAAACAAGTTTTTCTGCAGACATCAGTAATTATAGCACAAGAAATTACGCAAGAGCTTGGAATGTCTCAATTATCCAAACTGATGATTCGAATGCTTTGACCCGTCAATATGGGAGACAATTCAATTATGTTTGGGACAATACAATTACCTATGAAAAGGAAATAGATAAGCATCGTTTTACTGTTCTGGCAGGTTCTGCATATACGTCTTATTTCAGTCAGTTTTTAAATGGGTTTAATACCGGGGTTGAGTATTTTTCAGACGCCTCCCTGTATTTGGTAAATGGGGATGAAACTACAGAGCAGCAAGCATCGGATGGTGGGTCGAAAAGGGTGAACCAATCTTATTTTGGTAGGTTATCTTATACTTTTGATGACAAATACATGTTAAATGCTACGCTAAGAACCGATGGTTCATCTTCATTTCCGGAAGATAATCGCTGGGGGACCTTCCCTTCACTTGGATTGGGATGGGTAGCTTCTGAAGAAAGTTTTTTTAATGAATCGGAGGTGCTGGATTATTTAAAAATAAGAGCTAGTTATGGTATGTTGGGGAATAGTGATATTCCACAGGGTACTTATATCTTACCGGTAGATAACCGCCCATATCTTTCGGCAGTTTTTGGGCCATATGATAGCACGAATATTAGTCAGGGAGCAACAATTACTACAGCAGTACAGCCCGATTTAACCTGGGAGGTAGTAGAAGAATATAACTTTGGTTTCGATTCGAACTGGATTGATAATCAGTTGTCCTTGGAAATGGATTATTTCTATAGGTCCACAAAGGATGCTATTTTTCCTGTAATCCTCAGTGCCACTTCCGGAGTGTCTACCCCGAGTGGTGGTAATGACCGTGCGTATCTGGATAATAATGCTGATATATTAAATAGCGGGTTGGAAATTTTGATGGGCTGGAACAAGCAGGTTAATGACAATTTTAATTATAATTTAAGCGCAAACGCAACCTTTCAACAAAATGAAATATCCTCATTGCAAACAGGGACTATTGCCTTATACAACGGATACAGGAGTTCATCCATAAGCCAGGTCGGACGCCCAATAGGGGAATTTTATGTATATGAAGTTGATGGTATTTTTCAGGATCAGGAAGAGATTGATAATTACGTCGATGATGATGGTGATTTAATTATGCCAAATGCAGTTCCCGGCGATTTTAAATATGCAGATAATAATGGCGATGGTAGACTTGACGATCAGGATAAAATATCAGCCGGAAATTATCTTCCTTCTTTTCTGTATGGAATAAATTTCAATATGGAATATAAAAACATTGACTTTTCCATTCAAGGTCAGGGTGTCGAAGGAGTGAGCGTGTTCAATGTGAAACGAATTGATAGGAGTGGGAACCAAAACATAGATCAGAATTTTTATGATAATATGTGGCAGGGTCCGGGAACTTCAAATACCTATCCTTCCGGAGACGTACTAGGAGGAAGAAATCCTGACCCCAATACTTTTAACGTAGAATCTGGAGATTATTTCAGGATAAGAAATATAACATTAGGCTATACTTTTAATGAGGATTCATTTTTCGGAAATGCCTTATCCCGGTTCAGGATCTATGCTTCCGCTACTAATCCTCTGACTTTCCATAGTTATAACGGTTATACTCCGGAAATATCAGGAGGGAACCCTACCAATAGAGGATATGATAATGGCGTTTATCCAATATCGGCAACTTACCTGATAGGATTAAATATCAATTTATAATTTTTAAAATCTTAAGTTATGAAAAAATATATATTAATTATTTTTCTTTCTGTTACAATTCTTGGGTGCAGTGAGGATATGGATTTTCCTACTGAAGCTTCTATGCCGGCAGAAGAATTTTTTGAAACTGCAGAAGATGCAGTGCAAGCTTCTACAGCTATTTATGCAGAAATGCGCGTTTGGGTGCATGTGGAGTCGCCATTAATCGCTACGGGAGAATTAGCTTCCGATAATCTTGAAAAAGGCTCTTGTGTAGGATGCTTTACCGAATGGTTCAATTATAAAAATTTCACTGTTTCTCCTGATGATGGTCTTTTAGATGCTCACTGGAGAGCTTGTTACTGGGCCATTAATATGTGCAATCAGGTGACCACAAACGTTCCCGGTATCGATATGGATCCAAATCTTCAAGATAGGGTAATAGGGGAGGCTAAAGTTTGGCGGGCCTGGAATTACTTTGATTTATATCGGATTTGGGGAGGGGTGCCCATCGTAAATCAAATTCCTGTAGGGCCGGAAGCTAATATTCGAACTACAAAAGAAGAAACCCTGGAATTTGTAATCCAGGATTTGAGAGAAGCCGTAGAGTTATTACCTGATTTTCATGATACAGAAAATTTAGGACGTGTAACGAAGTGGAGTGCCATGGGATTATTAGCTAAAGCTCTGATGTACCAGGAAAATTGGGAAGAAGCCAAAGCTGTTACAGATGAAATAATAAATAATGGATTGAGTATGAAGGGAGAGCCTTTTGACCTACATCCAGATTTTTACGAGCAATTTAAGGAAGAACAGGAATATAATGAAGAGTCCTTACTGGAAGTGCCAGCTTCTGCGATACCGAATAATCCAGATATCTCTAATAATTTTTCCTCTAATCTTCAAGGAGTGTTAGACCAATGGGGGCAAGGAGCAATGGTACCTTCAGATGATTTGGCAAATGCTTTTGATCAGGCCGGGGATTCAATTCGAAAAGCGGTTACTATTATCTATAGAGGTGAAGTAACTCCTGATGGGGACACCATTCAAGGAGCTGAAAGGTTAGATGGTATTGATGGTACACCACGGTACAATGGAAAGGCTTATGTGCCTACTCCTAACAGGTTTGATGGATTAGGAAATTTTGGTCCCCAACGAAATATTAGGTTACTGAGATTTTCAGAAATCTTACTTATAAATGCTGAAGCTGCTTTGCACGTGGGGGGTGATGCTGCCACTCCCTTAAACAGAGTTCGAGAGAGGGTTAATCTGCCTCCTATTGAAAACCCAACTTTTGAAGATATTTGGTTTGAAAGGCGTTTGGAACTCGCCGGAGAGCAAGATAGGTTCTATGACCTGGTGAGAACTGGCCAAGCCAATGAAGTGCTTGCTCCACAAGGTTTTGATGCTGGTAAAAATGAATTGTATCCAATTCCGGCTGAGCAAATCCGCCAAACCGATTATGAAATGGAACAGAATCCAGGCTACTAGGTTTGTTTGAAGAAAAGGGTCTTGCTTTTTATAGTTAGGCCCTTTTATATTATTCACCAAAATAAATTAATAATTAGTGAAAACTTTCAATATATATATTATTTTTTTCTCCTTTTTAATTGCCTTTGGCTGTAACAAAAAGGAGATAGAGGAAGAGAAAAAGGAAAAAGATACAATAACGCGACCAGATGCGGTAGCAGAACATTCACCCATAGAAAGCACTTTTTTTGCAACCACCTATATTGAACAAAAGTCGTCTTATGATCCCGCGAGTGATGGAGATCTATGGCCTTCTGCCTGGGCAAATGATGATATTTTATATTCGGCCAACGGCGATGGAAAAGGATTTAATTTAAATTCGGAGTGGTCCGATATTGTTTTCAACAAAATTAGCGGTAATCCAGAAAATGAGAATATTTCAGGAGAGAGAATAGCAAGTGGTAATGAATTAGGACAGATTTGGAACGATCCTGCTTTTTTTAATCGAAAACCTACAGGTCTTACGGCTGTGGATGGAACCCTTTATATGGCTGTTCAGGATTTAGTGAGAGAGGGACCTAATATATTTAATGAAGTTCCATCTGCAACAATTGTAAAGTCCGATAACAAAGGTAAAACCTGGCAATGGGATCGAAACAAACCCATGTTTACCAATCATAACTTTACAACAATTTTCTTCTTAGATTATGGGAAAGGAGGAGAAAACAATGTTTTTGATGGATATGTCTATGCCTATGGAATGGATAACAACTGGCGGGATTCTTTTAGTGATGTAGTTCCTGATCCCACTAAACTTTATTTAGCCCGCATTCCAAAAGGTGAAATGTTGGATGAATCCAAATGGGAGTTTTACACGGGTAATTTAGAGGGTTCAGATTCGTGGTCAGCGCCTGGAGTGATGGAAGAACGTCAACCTGTTTTGGTAGATGAAGAAAGACGATATAGTAGTTCCAATAACTTTAGTGTTATTTCGCAAGGTAGTGTTGTCTATAATAAGCCTCTAGACAGATACATTTATACTTCCTGGACTGAATTTACATTTGAATTCTATGAAGCGCCTAAACCATGGGGTCCCTGGAAGTTATTTTTATCTAAAGATTTCGGACCTTATCCATGGACAGATACGAATTTTGGGGGCTATGCAACCACAATTCCCTCTAAATTCATTTCCAACGATGGACAAAAGATGTGGGTTTCCTCAAGTACATTTACCGGGGGAGTAGAATATTATAATATGTCATTTAGAAAATTGTGGGTAAGTTTATATGATGCAAACCAATCTCCCGAAAATAATAAAAACAATCAGAACCTGGCTTCTTCCATAAACCTGGAAGAGGTTTCTCCTATTACAGCAGGTGGGGTAGAAAATGCTGATTTGACTATAATTAATGATAATGGATTAGATCAGGATATTTGTAGTAAAAGAGCAGGTAATCGGGTAAATGATTATTGGGGTTACACTTTTGCAAAGCCGTATAACTTTAATGAGGTGATTTATCATACCGGGGAAATTTCATCCAATGGTGGCTGGTTTAAAAATTTAAGGGTTCAGGTAAGACAGGATTTTGAATGGATTGATGTGAAAAACACTCAAATTTCTCCCGACTATTCATATGATTTGGAAGTTGAAAGTGATGCAGAATATAAATTAAGGTTTGATGAAATATGGGGTGATGGAATAAGAATAATCGGTATCCCCGGAGGATCAACATCATTTACTTCAATTAGGGAATTAGAAGTATTTTATAAATAAATTCAGTATGAAAATACATTTCAAATCAAGCTTAATAAGTTTCTTCATAGCTGTTTATAGTCTCTTTGAATGTTTGTACTGCCAGCAAGAGAAGACACCTAATATAATAATCATTTTTACTGACGATTTAGGATATGGAGATTTAGGAATTCAGGGGCATCCAAGTATACAAACACCCTATATCGATCAAATGGCCAGGGAAGGTCAACGATGGACTAATTTTTATGTTGCGGCAAATGTTTGTACACCGTCCAGAGCCGCATTACTAACTGGGAGATTGCCCATTAGAAGTGGAACCGATACTAACGAGGGTGCACGTGTATTTTTTCCAAATTCAGCTGGAGGTTTACCACCTGAAGAAATTACTATAGCAGAAATATTGAAAAAGAAGGGATATAAAACAGCAGCTATTGGGAAATGGCATTTAGGACATTTACCTGAGTTTTTGCCTACTAACCAGGGATTTGATTCCTATTTTGGGATACCCTACAGTAATGATATGAATCCTACCACAAATCTCACTCATGCCGAGGCTAATGCTGATCCAAAAATCGAATATTTTAATGTCCCTCTTATGAGAAATGAAGAAATAATTGAAAGACCGGCTCAACAAAATACGATCACTAAAAGATATACGGAGGAAGCTCAAAAATTTATTGTTGAAAATAAAGAAAATCCCTTCTTTATTTATCTGGCTCACAATATGCCCCATGTTCCTTTGTTTGCTTCCGATGATTTTCTGGGAACCAGTAAACGGGGTTTGTATGGTGATGTTGTTGAAGAGTTGGATTGGAGTGTTGGAGAAGTTTTAAAAACCGTAAAAGAATATGATTTGGAAAAAAATACAATGGTGGTATTTACTTCTGATAATGGTCCCTGGACAGTTTTAAATGTAAATGGAGGAAGCCCGGGGCCATTATATGGAGCAAAAGCTACTTCTTACGAAGGCGGTATGCGAGTACCTGCTATCTTTTGGTGGCCCGGAAAAATAGAACCTGATGTAATTATGGATATTGGAAGTACTTTAGATTTATTGCCCACCATTTCAAAAATTTCAGGGGCATCTTTATCGCAAGATAGAAATTATGATGGCTATGATTTATCAGCTACTTTAATTGAGAATAAAAAGAGTTCCAGAGAGGAAATGTTTTATTACCACGGTACTAACGTTTTTGCAGCAAGGAAGGGTGATTATAAATTATATTTTTATGAAAATAACCCAAATGGATATCCTGAAAAACTTGGAAAACTGGATGAGCTAAAATTATTTAACATTCAGAAGGATCCATCTGAGCGGTTCAATATTATTGAAGAATTTCCTGAAGTGGTAAAGGAAATTAAAAAACTCTTGAAAGAGCATCAAAAGAATGTACACCCGGGTGAAAATCAGATGATCAAAAAAATATAATTTTGGTATAAGTCAAAATATGTAAGGATTCCCCTCAATTTTAGGTGCTTTTGATAGCCATGATTAAAGAAAGGTTTTATAAAATGAAACATAAAAGAATTTTAATTGTCTGTATAAAATATTCCTTATCCATAATATATTTATTATCAATGTTTAGCTGTAAAAAGGATAAAGATGATTATCCTGAAGAAGTAAAGGAGTTTATAAAGGCAATCGAATATGAGCCTTTAGGGGAAATAGCACCAATTGTTAAATATGAAGTAATAGATTCGAACTTAACTAAGGTGTCTTTAACTTGGAATTTAAAAGATACAGTTTTTCAGGATGACTGGCGGCTAAAAATCTCACCTGAATTTGACGCCAATTTTCACTGGTCTCCACATTTAACTCCAACTAAGGATCATATAATTCCGCAACACGTTTTTAGGTCACCGGCCTTGATTGTAGCTTCAGATACAAAACAGCTCAGCATTGTGCCGGATATAGATTTATTAGATGAAGAATTTCCAGTGGAATGGTACATGGATATGAATGCTCCTGAAAATGAACTTACCTTAGGTTTAAGCCAGTCAAAAATAAAAGAGCACGTTTTATATACCCGTGAATCCGGAGCTTTCTATCCTCCGGGAGAATTGGTGTTCGGTTTTTATATCATGACCAAGAAAAAACAGGAAGGAATGGGCAATCCATGGAGGGAATTAAATGCTTTTTTTTGGAACAAATGGGGCAAGCAATTATATAAAAAAGGAGATCCTTTACCCCAGGACGATTTGGAGCCCTACGTAAAACATACTTATAATTGGGCTTTTAAATATTGGAAAGATCAGGTTTGGCAATATTACAAAAACACTGAAGGGAATGAAGTGGGAGCTCCAATTTTCATAGTGAATGTGACAAAGAGCCCAAATTTTCCGGAAGAACCGACGGAACGTGAATTTACTTCAGTGTGGAATCAGGCGTGGTTTAACTCTTTAAGATCTGCTTCAGGCCTATTCCGGTATGCTCAACGTGTTAATGATAGGGAGCTACTGGACCACGCAAGAAAAACTAAAGAACTCGCACTTTCTTTTCCTCAAAAAAATGGATTCTTTTATAGTGTTGTGGGACCTACAAAAAAAACTAAACCAGGTGCTCCCTGGAAAGAGGTCTACTTTGGTAATTCAAATAGGAATCCATATACCGGCGATCCTAAACAATCGCCCTTTCATATTCTAGATATGAGTTTTACCGCTTACCAAATGTTAATTTGGTTTGAAGAACTGGAAGAAGATCCGCGATTATTAAATTATGCCCAGAAATATGGAGATGCACTTATTGAAGTTCAGGATAAAAGCGGGTTCTTTCCGGGCTGGTTGTCTGTTGAAATATTAGAGCCGATGAAACATCTCAATCAGTCCCCAGAAACGGCTATGTCGGTAACATTTTTACTCAAATTGTATGAATTAACAGGGGAGGAGAAATATCGCCTATCTGCTATAAAAGCTATGGATGTGATCATCGCAGAAATTATTCCTATAGGAAAATGGGAAGATTTTGAAACATACTGGTCATGCAGCAGGTATGGTTCAGAAGATTTAGTGGATCAAAAAGTAGTCAGGAATAATATGTATAAACAGAATAACTTTTCAATTTTTTGGACTGCCCAGGCACTTTTGGCTAGCTACAAAATCACAGAAGAACAGGAATATTTGGATTATGGAAAGCGTACAATAGATGAGCTGTTAATGACCCAGGCCGTATGGCAACCCCCATTTATGCACGTGCCGGTTTTAGGAGGGTTTGGGGTTATGAATGCCGATGCGGAATGGAATGATTCAAGACAAAGCTTGTTTTCAGAATTAATACTTGACTATGGAGAACTACTAAATAAAGAAGAATATATCCAGCGTGGTTTGGCAGCATTAAAGGCATCATTTTCTATGATGTATGCACCGGAAAATGAAATAACTAAAAAACAATGGGAAACTAAATATCCTTTTTTCGCAAAAGAAGATTATGGGTTTATGATGGAGAATTATGGGCATAATGGAACTACAAATAAGGAGGGCCTGGGTATTGGTGAATTCACTATTTATGATTGGGGAAATGGAGCAGCTTCAGAAGCCTATAATCGAATATTGGATCATTATGGAAAGGAGTATTTAGATTCTAATTTTTAATATATGATTTTTAATTTCTTTAAATTGTTTATTTTTAAATTTAATCGTGTAACTATAATTTATGATTTGTAAAAAATTAATAATTGCTTTAGGCGTATTACTATCTATAAACAGCTTTGGTCAAAACTCCTTATATGAGCTTCCTCAACAAAAAACACAAACCACCTGGACAAGCTTTGAAAATCCTAAAGGAGAAAAAGGTGTTGGCGGTAAGGAAAATAAGGGCGCTAAAGGCCACGCTTTTAACCGACTTCCCGCAGGAGAAAGCATTGACTTGGTTTCCATTGAAGGTAGCGGTATAATTCAGCGTATATGGCTTACGGTGAGTGACCGAAGCCCGGAAATGCTTCGCTCCCTTAAAATTGAGATGTTTTGGGAAGGTGAAGAAAAGCCGGCAGTTTCCGCACCACTCGGGGATTTTTTCGGTGTGGGCCTGGGTAAAAAAGTTCCTTTTGAAAGCGAACTGTTTAGCGATCCCGAAGGCAGATCATTCAATAGCTTTATTCCGATGCCTTTTAAAGAAGAGGCCATAATTAGAATTACCAATGAATCTGATAATGATCTGAATGCTCTTTTCTATGATGTAAATTTGGTTCAAAAAGAACATCCCGAGGAAATATTGTATTTCCATACTTACTGGAGCAGAAATCTCGCTACCGAACTAAAAGAGGACTTTAAAATCCTTCCTAAAATCCAGGGTAAGGGCCGGTTTTTAGGAACAAATATGGGTATAATCACTAATGAAAAATACGAAGATACCTGGTGGGGAGAAGGTGAGGTTAAAATCTATTTAGATCAGGATACGGAATTTCCCAGCTTGGTAGGATCAGGAACCGAAGATTACGTGGGTGCTGCCTACGGACAGGGAACTTACGATCATCAAACACAAGGTTCACTAATTGCCAATTCCGAAAAAGGGGAATTTGCCTTCTATCGATATCATATTCCGGATCCGGTTTATTTTTATGAAGAGATTCAGGTTGATATTCAACAAATTGGCGGTGCGCCAAGAGATAAGGTAAGAGACCTGGTTGCCAATGGCGCCGAGTTGATACCCATTACTATAGACTACGCCCCGGAATTTACAAAGTTGTTGGAACTTCCTAATTCACCGGATTTAAACGATCAGGATTTTCCGAATGGCTGGACAAATTTCTATCGTAGCGATGATGTGTCAGCAACGGCCTATTTTTACCTGGATAAACCCAGCAGTAATTTATCTGCTTTGCAGGAAGTAGAGGTAAGAACTAAAAACCTTTCAGAAAGTAATTAAAATAAATGCTATGAAATCTATATCAAATATGCAATTACCATTATTTTTTCTGGTCTTACTTTTGTTTTTCAGTATAAACAGTTTTGCCCAAAATCCTGAAAAGCCGAACGTAATTATCATAAATGCCGACGATTTAGGATATGGAGACACCGGCGTTTACGGGGCTACTAAAGTACAAACCCCGAATATTGATAAACTTGCTGCTGAAGGCAAAAGATTTACAGACGGGCATTCTGCCTCTGCGGTTTGTACCCCTTCCCGCTATGCTTTAATTACCGGCGAATATGCTTTTCGTGTAAATAATTCCTACCCAGTTTTCTCCCGCGATTCTTTAATTATTGACCCTGACAAACTTTCAATTGCCGATGTGATGAAAGAACAGGATTACGCGACGGCAATTATCGGAAAATGGCATTTAGGTTTTGGAGATAAAAACCCTATAAACTGGAACGAAGAACTAAATCCCGGGCCTTTGGAACTAGGCTTCGATTACTATTATGGAGTGCCGGTACTTAATAGCCATCCGCCTTTTGTGTATGTTAAAAATCATAAAGTTGTTGGGTTAACAGAAGACGATCCTATGGAGTATGGAAAAGACGCTAAAACCGCACCTTATCCTGAAAAATGGAATCGGGGACATCAAAAAATTGGTGGTGCCGATGCTGCCCACGAGTTGTATGTAGATAGTTTGGTAGGAACCACCCTAAAAAATAAAGCAGTAGAATATATTCGGAAAAATAAAGAGAACCCATTTTTCTTATATTTTGCACCTACTAATATCCACCACCCTTTTACTCCCGCCAAACGCTTTATAGGCTCCAGCGATGCCGGCCGATATGGCGATTTTATCCACGAACTTGATTGGATGGTAGGAGAACTGATGAACACACTTGAAGAAGAAAATCTCACTGAAAGCACCCTTGTGATTTTCACCAGCGATAACGGCGGAATGTTAAACCAGGGTGGCCAGGATGCTTATAGTTTTGGTCATCGTATAAACGGCGATTTATTCGGTTTTAAGTTTGGTGCCTGGGAAGGTGGGCATCGAGTTCCTTTTATTGCGCGCTGGCCTGGAAAGATCGAAGCTAGCTCTGTTTCTGATCAATTAATTAGCAATGTTGATTTAACTGCTACCCTCGCTGCGCTTTTTGAAAGGGACTTACAAGACGATGAGGCTATAGATAGCTTTAACCTGCTTCCAGCGTTATTGGATAATCCTTCAGAACAAATAAGGCCACATTTAATTGTGAGCCCGGGAGATTTAAATAATATTTCCCTTAGAAAAGGAGATTGGATGTATATCTCAGCTCAAAACAGTGGAGGTTTTGGAGGTGAGCATGTAGGAATGCATGATTTTGGAGGGGCAGCAACGCTTCCTTTTACTGGTCAGAAAAATAGCGATATTGAAAACGGAGAAATTAAACCAGATGCACCACCGGCTCAACTATACAATTTAAAAGAAGATCCTACTCAGAATATAAATGTTTATAATGACTATCCTGAAGTTGTAAAAGAAATGAAAGCCGATTTAAATATATTAAGGAATTCTGATAAAACCAGACCTTAAACTTTGAAAATAAAAATTAAAAAAATTATGTTTATAAAGCGTATAACCGTAGGATTTGTTTTATCACTATTACTTATCTCCTGTGAAAAACAAGAAAAAGAGCTTACTTATCCTGAGATTGTAAACCGTTTAACCGATTTGGAAGCATTAGCCAAATTACCTGAAGAAGGCGAGAAAAGTGCAATGTGGTCCAGTTATGATCGCGAAAGTAAAGTCGATTCGGCTACCGGAGAATTTATCAATTGGGATGCGAATGATGATGGTTTAAATCCCCAGTTTATTCGAAAAGAAGATGAAAATGAAGTCCTAGCTGAAATGGAAGGCCCAGGTGCCATAGTTCGAATTTGGTCGGCCAGTCCTGCCGATGGAAAGGTGAAAATTTATATCGACGGAGAGGAAGAATCGGTTTTAGATTTAAGTTTTATCGATTATTTTAAACCCAGTGTGGCCGCTTTTGAATTCTCTGAACTGGTTTACGAAACCAACGCCCGCGGGTTTAATAATTATATTCCGATAACTTATCAGGAATCCTGTAAAATAGTGGCTGAACCGGGTTGGGGACAGTACTATCATTTCAATTATATCACCTTTCCGGAAAATACAAAAGTTCCAAAATTTACTCCCGATTTAGATGATAACGGATTAGATGCCCTTGCTGAGGTTAATGATTTTTTTGCTAAAGAAATGGGCGAACATCCCCAGGAACTTTCCGAAGAAAATTCAGAAATAAAAGAAACTATTGAAGCTGGCGAAGAAAAACAGGTTTTAAAACTCGAAGATGCCGGGGCCATTACTTCTTTAAAAGCTTCTATTGCAGAAAAGGACAGTGCAAAAGTTGCCGAGATTTTACGAAAAACCACTTTGCAAATTAAGTGGGATGGGGAAGAAGAAGCTTCCGTTTGGTCGCCTTTGGGAGATTTCTTCGGCACTTCTCCCGGATGGAACGAATATAAGACCTTCACGATGGGTATGACTGAAGATTGGATGTACAGCCACTGGTTTATGCCTTTTTCTGAGGGAGCTGAAATCATCATTCATAACGAATATGAAGAACCTATTCAATTGTCTATGGAAGTAGATCATAAATCTTTGGAAAATGCGGATGGATATGCCCGATTTCACGCCAAATGGCATCGCGATCTTGAACCCCTTGAAAAAGAACGCTGGCCCGATTGGACTTTATTGGAAACCGAAGGGAAAGGTCGTTTTGTGGGTACACATTTAAATGTCTGGAGTCCTAAAGGTGGTAGTTGTAGCCTGGGAGGCCCCGGCCAGCATTGGTGGGGAGAAGGCGATGAAAAGTTTTTTATAGATGGGGAGTTATTTCCTTCCACTTTCGGAACGGGTACCGAAGATTATTTTGGTTATGCCTGGTGTGATCCTTCGGTGTTTGAACACCCCTTCCACAGTCAGTCACTTGACCAGGACAATATGGGATATCAGCCTATGAATCGTTGGCATATTATTGATAATATTCCTTTTCAGGAATCTTTTGATGGTTATATGGAAAAATATTTTCCTAACGAATGGCCTACGCAGTACTCTACGGTGGTGTATTGGTATTTAGAACCGGGCGGTAACGATCCTTTGGAACCGGTTTCTGTGGAAGATCGTTACGATTACGAAATCGAATTTGAAGTATATCGTGAAGAAGGGGTGGTAGAAGGAGAAAATTTGGATATTGAAGAAAACTCAGGTGGTTGGGCCTCAACTGAAGTCTGGGCTCACGAAGATTTGTTTGAAGTAGTAAGCGGGCATAAAATCCTTATCTGGAATGCCAACCCTGAAAATGAAAATGAGCTTATTACCACTTTCGAATGGCCTAAAGACGGTACTTATGAAATAGAAGCCAATATTATAAAATCCAACAATGGCGGGGAATTTAGCTTTCAAATAAATGAAACCAATTTGCAATCGGTGAATTTCTATACCGATTCCGAAGAACAGGAAACTGAAAAAAGCACTCTGGGAACAGTAACTTTAGAATCCGGCACTCAAACTTTGAAAATCACTTGGGAGGGAGAGAAAGAAGATGGCAAAAATTTGAAGTTGGACTATTTAGATTTTAAAGATATTTGATTTTAATTCTAATGCTATTTTTTTAAAAAAGTTATCCATATTTTACTTTATGTTTAATCCAAACCAATAGCTTAAAAATTATTTTTCTTATATGTCAAGGGATAAAAGATCTTTTATCAATAATTTTTATAACGATAAAAACAAACCAGTTCAAAAGCGTTAATATTATAAAATTACGTATTGAATTTACAGGGGTTTCGGCACTTTTTTGTATCCTGCCGGTTTCACATCAATATCTAAGAACGCCTAACATGCCCAACCTCAACTAAGTTCTACTGTTTGCCTATATGTAAAGTTATTTCGGTTTGGATTGTGCAGGCTTACGTTTCCCTTAGCCTGCTTTTATATTTACATCGGGAAAACTATAGGGGAAGGCATTTCAAATTTATCCCTTTAATATAAAAAGTAGACCTTGATCATTTCGAGAAATTAAAAGAATTCAACAGCTGGATTGAAATTTTGAATGTATTCAGATTTTAAGCTGAAATGAAAGTTTCCAGATTTAAACTTTAAATAAACAAGTCTTAAAATTAAATTCAGCTAATTCAGAAAAGAAATATTTTCATTTGTCTTCTTACAGCCAAATGAAACCGACTTTATCTAATTTACCAGACAGCCACCTCCTAAACCTTTTAAAAAAAGGAAAACAGGATGCTTTTGAGGTGATTTTTGACAGATATTGGAAAAGACTCTATTCTTACGCTTTTCGAATATATGCCGAAGAAAAAATTTGTGAAGACATTGTTCAGGAGGTTTTTATAAGCCTCTGGGAAAAAGCTTCAGATTCACATATCCTGAACCTGGAAGCTTATCTTTTAAGAGCGGTTAAATACAAAATAGCCAACTACATTAGAGACCTTAAATTCAATCAAACACATATAGACGCTCTTCTTTATATCCCCTCCCCTTCCACAACAGAAAAGCCTCTCGAATATCAGGAGTTTGAAAGCAAAATTTTCAGCGAAATAGAGAAATTACCCCCCAGGAGCAAAGAAGTATTTTTACTGAGCCGGTTTGAGCATCTTAGCAATACAGAAATTGCCGAAAAACTGAATATTTCCATAAGAACAGTAGAAACCCATATTAGCATGGCTCTAAAACAGTTAAAATCACAACTCGATTTCTTTCAATTCTCATTGATTGTTGTGGGAATGTTTCTTTAAAGTTAATATCATCTCCTATTCTTTAATAAAGCGTTAACACTAAAAATCCCACTACGTGTTTCTTACAAGAAATGTGACTTGCCGGCAAACAATCATATTTTGAAGAAAGAAGAACTCATTCAATTAGCCTTAAAATATTCAGAAAATAAATGCACCCCTCAGGAAAAAGAAGCCGTGGAAAACTTTTTCTTCAATATGCAGGACATCAACAAGGAGCTTTCGTCCGAATTACCGGAAGAAAAAAAGGACCGGATCCTCAAAAAGATATACCACAATGTTAATGGTCCGGTTAGGAAAAAGAAAAAACTGTTCTACAAAACTGCATCTATTGCTGCTGCCTTCATTGGTATTATAGGTATCGCCTTTTTTAGTTCCCTCTTTCTTGTTAATCAAGAAAAGATGGTTACGCAGGCAACTGCAAAAGGTGAAAAAAGGGAAATTTACCTACAAGACGGCAGTACGGTATTTCTTAATTCCAATAGCAGCATTACTTATCCTGAAAATTTTCAGGAACAAAGAAACCTTCAATTAAAAGGAGAAGCTTTTTTTAATGTAAAACGGAATCCTGATAAACCTTTTACTATAACCACTGGAGAAGTACAAACCACGGTATTGGGAACTTCTTTTAATATTCATGCTTATAAAAGCAACAATATTGAGGTAAGTGTTAACACCGGAAAAGTTGAAGTTAGTAGAAAAAAAAGAGCTGAAAAAGTAATCCTGAAAAAGAACCAGCAGGCTCATTTTAAAGATAATTTACCTCCTCTAGTTAGTTCCGGGAATTCAGATGAGTTTAACGCCTGGAAAGAAAACATCATTATCCTTAACAATACCAGCTTAGGCAAAACTGCGAAAATTCTGGAAAACTGGTACGACGTTCAAATTGAATTTGACAGGGAGGAGCTGAAAGAGCTCGGCATTTCAGGAAAATTTAAAGATGAAAAGCTGGAAAATGTACTGGAAAGTATTTCTATAATAAACCAGGTAGAAATTGAATACATAAACAAAAAACAAATTCTTATAAGAAGAAAACCCGAAAATTCGAATTAGCCAAAAACAACCCATCTCTGCTGGAACCAGAGATGGGCTTAATCAAGTTAAGATTACAAAAAATTAATCCATACTCTAATTGTAATGAATACAAAAATAATAACTAAACATACAAATTTCTTAAAAAAGCAGATATTTTTGTGCTTGCTTCTAGTTATACCTAAAGCTTATGCTTCTAATGCATACCACCAGAATTTAGAAGGTGTTCAAATTTCTATTACACTGGAAGACGCTACCATCATCGAAGTTTTTTCGGCGCTGGAAAAGCAAACCAATTTCACCTTTGTTTTTAATAATTCCGTTTCACAAACAAAACAACTTTTCTCTATAAAAGCGAAAAATAAGGACTTGAAAAGCCTTTTAGACCATTTAGCCTCACAAGGCGGCTTTATATTTAAACAACTTAATAATACCATTACGGTAGTTAAAGTTGAAAACACTAAAACTGATATTCAACAGGCTATTCGCGGAAAGGTTATAGATAAAAAGGGTATGCCGTTGCCGGGTGTAACAGTACAAATAAAAGACTCTTCCATAGGAACAGTAACTAATTTTGAAGGAGAATTTACTATGGAGGTGCCAGACCGGGAAGCGATTCTTGTTTTCTCTTATTTAGGTTTTAAACCTCAGGAAAAATCGATTGGTTCTCAAACAGAATTTGTCATTACCCTTGAAGAAGATGCCCAGGCATTGAATGAAGTAGTTGTTGTTGGTTATGGAACCCAGAAAAAGGCAAATTTAACAGGAGCCGTAAGTACCGTAAATATGAGGGAACGAGTTGCCGATCGTCCCGTTGCCAACGCAGCAGAGGCATTACAAGGTGCGGCACCAGGGCTTCAGGTGACCTCTAATTCGGGACAACCCGGAGCTCAGGGACTAAGTATGAGGATACGAGGTTTTGAATCTATTAATGGTGGGCAGCCTTTGGTTTTAGTAGATAATGTTCCCATGAATATTGCTGATGTTAACCCACGAGACATTGAAGATGTTACCATCTTGAAAGATGCTGCTGCAGCTTCTATTTATGGAGCCCGGGCAGCCTTTGGTGTTATTCTGGTTACTACTAAAAAAGGAAGAAGAAAACAACCGATTAGTTTTAATTACTCTTCTAATATTACAGTAAGTAACGCTACAGAACTGCCGGTAAAAGCCTCTCCGTTACAACACGTCCAAGCTTTAGCTGATTTTGGAAACGAATATGCCTGGACAGGACAGGAGATTTCGACCTGGCTTTCGTTATTAAATGAATACCAACAAAATCCCGGAGCGTATCCCGAGGGCTACGCAGACATAGATGGCATGAATTATCCTTTGGCTGATTCGGATCTGTATGGGAAATTTTTTCAAAAAGGTTTCGAACAACTTCATAATTTATCCTTTAGCGGTGGATCTGAGAAAACTTCTTACAGGGTTTCAGTTGGTTATAATGACGCAGATGGAATTATGATTACCGATAAAGATAGCTACCGCAAAATTAATTTAAATGCTTTTTTGAACACAGATTTAACCAGGGATTTAACCGGAACAGTGAATGTATTCTATAAAAATGAATTCAGAACTACGCCCGGAGGCTTTAGCAATATTATAGGAAGGGCTGTAAATTTAAGTTCTTTTGCCCCAACAGGTACAGGTTTAACCCCGGAAGGAGAAGAATTACCTTATTTAACTTCAAACAATATATTGGAATATGAGCCTGCTACAGAACATTTTGGGGACGATATACGCTTGTATGGAAAACTGGAATATAAACCCCTTAAAGACCTAAAAATTACTGGAGAGTATACTTTTGACAAGTCTAAAGACAACGCTCGAGAGGTGGCATTGAGAAACCGATATTTATCGGCTGATACTGATGACCTGGATTTTCTTAGTGATGAAACTTTTTACAGAAGATCTAGTGGAAACACAGATTATCATGCTGTAAATCTCTACGCCAACTATGACAAAAGTTTTGGCGGGCACAATTTCGGTTTACTTATAGGTACCAATCAGGAAAGTAGTAAGTATGAATATTTTAATGTAAGAAGGGCAGATTTAATTAGCGGTGAGGTACCTTCAATTTCTACAAGTACCGGTACCATATCGGCAAGTGATGATTTCAACGAATACGCTGTTTCAGGTTATTTCGGACGAATTAACTATAATTATGAAGAAAAATATTTGCTGGAAGCAAATGCCAGGTATGATGGGTCTTCTCGTTTTCCTCCAGGACATCGTTTTGGTTTTTTTCCTTCGGTATCAGCAGGATGGGTACTATCAGAAGAGCGCTTTATGAAACCAATCCAGCAGTTGATATCCCTTTTAAAATTGAGGGGGTCCTGGGGTGAAGTTGGTAATCAGGTAACAGGAAATGATTATCCATATATTCCTGGAATGGCACCCTATAATGCCCAATGGATCGATCCAAATACCAATTTGAGATATGTGAGCTTAGGAACACCTTCCCTGGTTAGTGATAATTTCACTTGGGAAACCGTACAATCATTTAACCTAGGAATAGATTTAGGCCTGTTTAATGATAAATTCAACGGCAGTTTTGATGTATTCCGTAGAAAAACATTAGATATGTTAGCCCCGGGATCTGAATTACCTGCTGTTGTAGGTGCTTCGGCCCCTCTACAAAATGTGGCAGACCTGGAAACAGAAGGATGGGATTTAGAAATTAACTGGGAGGATAATATAAAAAGCTTTAATTATTCGTTGGGATTAAACCTTTCAGATAATAGGTCTTTCATCACAAGGTTTAAAAACGAGGCCGGCTTATTAAGTGATTATTATGAAGGGCAGGAAATAGGTGAATTGTGGGGCTATGTTACCCACGGATTCTTTACAGTAGACGATTTTGTAGAGGGAAGCTTGAATGAAGATTTAACAGGAGGAACCTTAAAAGAGGGTATAGCTGCTTTTGAAGGTTATGAAGAAAGGCAAAACCCGGGTGATATTCGTTTTGTGGACCTGGATGGAGATGGAGTAATAACGAATGGTGATAATACTTTGGATAATCCTGGAGATAGGACAATTATTGGAAATCAAGGTAACAGAAGGTACCAATTTGGTATTAATGGAAGTGCTAGCTATAAAAATTTCGACTTCTCCTTTTACCTTCAAGGAGTAGGGAAAAGAGACCGGTGGATAAATACAGCCTTGTTTTGGCCGTACCGAAGTGAATTTCAGGAAATATTTGCCAATCAGTTAGATTACTGGACACCTGAAAACACGGATGCCTATTATCCTCGATACTACCCTGAATCATCAGGTAATACTGAGATCAGCAGAAACCTTCAAACCAAATATTTATTAAATGGGGCATATCTTCGGGTAAAAAATATCACAGCCGGCTATTCCTTACCTTCCAGTTTCTTAAACTCCATTAATATTACTAAAGCCCGAATCTTTTTTTCAGGAGAAAACTTATTCACTTTCGATGATTTACCGGAAGGCCTAAACGCAGAGGCACAGAACATTACTTCCGGGGGATATTATCCTTTTTTGAAGAAATTCAGTTTTGGTATTAACCTTTCATTTTAATTAACAAGAACATTACGGTTATGAAATATTTTAAAAATAAATTTTTCTTTTTTTCCTTGCTGTTGTTGCTCACCTCGTGCCAACAAGAGGAATTCCTCAATCTCGAACCTAAAGACGAATTGACCGAAGCCACAACCTTTACCAGTTATGATAATATTTTAACCTATTCCTGGAGTTTCTATGATGTCTTCCTGGGATTCGTTCCCAGTATTCCGACTTCAGAACGAAATGGAGATTTGTTTTTAAGGGCAGCTGCAAATGCAGAATCTGACTGGATATGGCAACGAATTACAGTCCCTAGTTCTTCTACGGATTGGAACGACCCCTATTCCAACATTCGACGTGTCAATATTATGTTGGATAATCTGGATGATTCTGGAATGACTCAGGAAAACATAGATCATTGGAGAAGTGTAGGCTATTTCTTTAGAACATACAATTACTTAGAACTTGTAAAAAAATATGGAGCTGTTCCATGGATAGAGCATAAAGTAGGAGATGATGATGAGGATATAATTTATGCTCCTCGAACTCCTCGTGATGAGGTCACCAGAACAATGTTGGAACAACTTCAGTGGGCAGAGGAGCATATCAAACCTGAGGGAGATGGGCCCAATACAATTGATATACATGCTGTAAGGGCGCTAATCTCTCGTTTTGGACTTTTTGAAGGTACTTGGAGAAAATACCATAATCTCGGGGAAGAAGAGCTTTATTTAAGAGCCAGTGCAGATGCATCCGAAAAGCTTATATCGTCCTTTCCTGATTTGCATCCCAACTTCGATGAAGTGTTTAACAGTGAGTCATTAGCAGGAGTTGCAGGAATTATTTTATTTAAGCCATATGAACCCAACCAATATACCCACGGGCAAACCACTAGAGCCAGAAGTAGCTCAGGACGATATGACTTAACAAAAAAAGCCGCAGACATGTATCTTATGAAGGATGGGCAAACAAGATGGACCAGTCCTCTTTTTGAAGGAGATAAAAGCCCCTATACAGAGTTTCGCAATAGGGACAGACGTTTTTATTACACGGTAACCCCTCCTTATAGCGTAAACACTCCTAACTCAACCAGTAATGACTGGTCCTTTACCGAAGAACCAATTCATAGAGAATATATTGACCTTATGAATGAAATTTCAGATCCGGCACATAAAACACTCCCTCAGCTTAATTGGCAGGGAACAGTACTGCAACAAGTACCACATTTTGTAGACGATAGGCGAGGTCAGGCCTTTATTATTACCTATACGGGTTATTACTACTGGAAAAATTACAACGTGATATTAAATGGTGTTAATTGGGTAGATATAGCCGATGCCCCGATATTCAGAATGGGTGAAGTATTGGTAAACTATGCAGAAGCTAAATTTGAATTGGGGGAATTTGACCAAAGTATCGCCGATCAAACCATTAATAGGCTACGAGAACGTGGGCATGTCGCTAGCCTGGACGTGGGCAACATTCCTGATGATCCTACCCGCGACGCTACCGTTGATCCTGTTTTATGGGAAATCAGAAGAGAAAGGGCTATTGAATTAATGGGTGAAGGATATAGACCTGATGATCTTAGAAGGTGGAAAAGAATGGATTATGTTACAGAACGGAAACTTGGTAGATGGATTAAGCGATCTGAGGTGAACAATGTTCCTATTCTGAACGGAGAAAGTGAAGGATACATAGATTATTATGGTCAACCACCTGCTGAATTTCCGGAACATTACTATCTATGGCCCATTCCTTCAGACCAACTTGTATTGAATCCACAATTAGAACAGAATCCCGGTTGGTAATAAAAAAGTCATACAAAATTTACTGGACAATCAAAATTGGAAGACCAGGGAAATAATAAAAATTTGAATATGCAATTTGCGTCAAACTAAACTTAAAAAATGAGAAAATATATTATTACAGGTAGTGTTATATTGTTTTCAATATTCTTATCTGCACAATCGTCAGTTAAAGGCTACGTGTTTGAAGACATTAACCAAAATGGTAAAAAAGACCGTAGGGAAAAAGGAATCCCCCAAGTTGCGGTAACCAATGGGCAGGAAGTGGTACTTACCAATGCCGCCGGAAAATATGAACTGCCTATTGGGCAGGATAACATTATTTCAGTCATAAAACCTTCCGGGTATAGTATTGGGAAGAATGAGGATAATTTACCTCAGTTTTTCTATATTCATAAACCAGAAGGCTCTCCTGAATCAGAATTTAAAGGAGTTGTCCCTACCGGGAAACTTCCGAAATCGGTGGATTTTGGTCTGACTTCTTCTGAAGAAAATGAAGCATTCACGGCCCTTATTTTTGGAGATCCGCAGCCTTACACCCAACAAGAAGTTGATTATTTTGCAAAGGGAATTGTTGCTGAAGTTGAAGGCATCAAAAATGTTTCCTTCGGCCTCAGTTTAGGAGATTTAGTGGGCAATGACCTTGATTTGTTCAACCCGTATATCAATGCAGTAAAAAGAGTGGGAATTCCCTGGTACAACCTCCTGGGGAACCACGACCTTAACTTTGATGCAGAGACCGATGAATTGTCTGATGAAACCTTTGAAGCCCATTTTGGCCCGGCCAACTATGCCTTTAATTACGGGAAAGTCCATTTTATAGTTTTGGATGATGTCATTTATCCCGATCCGCGGGATGATAAAGGATACTGGGGCGGCTTTAGGAAAGACCAGCTCCAGTTTATTAAAAACGATTTGGAACTTGTACCGAAAGACCATCTTATCGTTTTGGCTTTTCATATCCCATTAAGCGAACCAAATGGCGATGCTTTTATAGATGAAGACCGACAGGCTTTATTTAACTTACTAAAAGATTTTCCGAATACCTTATCCCTTTCTGCACATACCCACATTCAGAAACAAGATTTCTTTACAACCGAAGATGGTTGGAAAGGCAAAGAACCACATCACCATTATAATGTTGGTACTACCTCAGGTGATTGGTATTCGGGGAAACTTGATGAAGAAGGGATCCCGATTTCAACTATGAGGGACGGCACCCCAAAAGGGTATGCTTTTATCAATTTCAACGGAAACCAGTATGACATAGACTATAAAGTCGCCGGAAAACCCAAAGATTACCAAATGCAGGTCTTCGCACCTAAAGTGGTGGCCAATAACCGAAGAACCCAGGCGGGGATTTTCGTGAATTTCTTTATGGGGGCCGAAGGAAATGAAGTTTTATATCGAATTGATAATGGTGAATGGAAAGAAATGAGCTATATAGAAGCGCCAGATCCTTCTTATGCAGAGCTGGTTTACGAATGGGACGCAACAGATGAACTTATGCCCGGCAGGAGGTCATCAAACCCTATAAAAAGCCAACATTTATGGCGAGGGAATATCCCGTATAAACTTGATGTCGGGGAACACAGCATTGAAATAAAAGCTATCGATATGTTCGGGAAAACCCATACCGCAGAAACTTCTTATAGGCTGGAAGAACCGGCAAAATAATTTCTGAAACCCCACTGATTTGGGATAATTTGTGTTTAGTTTGTGAAAGCCCGCCTTGTTCTCTTTGTTATTTGGGTGGGCTTTTTTAAAATTTTAAAAATGAAAATAATTCAAATTTTAGTGTTTGCTGTTTTAATGCTTACAGCCTGTAAAAATGAAACTTCAGAAAAAAATGAACCTGATGCGAATATGGAAGCTTTCAATCAGGTTGAAGTGCAGGGCCACCGGGGCGATCGCGGTAATTTCCCGGAAAATTCATTGCCTGCATTTATAAATGCGGTAAAAAAAGGCGCTGATGTCCTGGAGCTGGACGTGGTGATTTCAAAAGATAAAAAGGTAGTGGTGTCCCACGAGCCGTATATGCACAACTTATATATGCTAACTCCCGAAGGAGATAGTATTTCTGAAGAAAGACAAAAAAGCTATAATTTTTACGAGATGGAGTATGACAGCATACGGGCTTTTGATGCAGGTTCAAAAGGAAATAAACTCTTTCCAGACCAAAAGAAACAAAAAACCTATAAACCACTTTTGAGCGAAGTAGTTGATTCGGTTGAAAATTATATTGCTGAAAAAGAACTGGAGGCGGTAAAGTATAATATTGAAATAAAATCTTCTGAAAATAATTACGAAAAATACCAGCCGAAACCTGAAGTGGTTGTCGATTTGGTAATGGAGGTTATGGAAGAATATGAGGTGCCTTTTAACCTTCAGTCTTTTGATGTAAACATCCTGAATATTGCAAATGAAAAATATCCCGAAGTAGAATTGGGATATCTTGTCTCAAATGAAGGCATTGAAAAAAACCTGGAAAAACTGGATTTTCATCCCGATAATTATAATCCTAACTTCAAACTTGTGAAAAATAAAGCTTTTGTAGATTCGGTTAAAAACAAGGAAATGAAATTAATTCCCTGGACAGTTAACCGGAAAAGCGATATTAAAAGAATGGTTGAGTTGGAGGTTGATGGCATTATTACCGATTTTCCCGAACGTGTAATTAAAGCATTGTAATGAAGTGTGTGAAGTCTAAATCTTAAACCTTAATAACCGAATAAACAAAGATTTGAAGACTGTTCAAAAAAAGGAAAAAAGTAACCTATTTTTGCTAACTTCCACCTTTATTAAAGCTTCTTATGATCTATGAAGAATCTCTTCATCTTACTATTTGCTTTATGGAGTATAGGTGGTGTAGGACAAAACAAATCACGCGATTCTTTATGGGTTTTGCAGTCTGGGAGGCCCAATTTAATTTCAGATTTTCAACAGGGATATAATGCCTTTTACCTGGATTCTTTAGCGAGTTCAGATACTGCAAAAGAAAGTTTCCGGCAGCAATTAATAAATAACCAGAAAATCTTATTTATCGGGGGAAAAGAAAAGGTGGCAAAGGAATTTTTTCCTGACTCCCTTAAAATTTCCAATAATCTTTCTGAAAACTCTGAAGAAATACAAGCTTATCATCTTAGTGAAAGTCAGTTCAATTATCTAAAGCCTGACAGAGTTTTCCTTTCGTCAAATAGTATTTGTAAGGATTATAACCTAATTACTGCCGATAGCCTCAAGAGTAAAAAGGAAATTGATGATTTTTTTGATCATTTGCTTTATGAGAGAGGAATTGTGCCCGATGTGATTGGTTCGCCATTTATTGATGATATTCCCTATTTAAAATCGCAGTACTGTAAAAAGCCAATTTATAAGGCCAGGGTAACATACAATGGGGAAGAATTGCGAAAAATAAGCTGGAAAGAATTCCCTCATCTTGAAACCTGCGGGGTTTTCAGGACCAGCGATTCTACCCTTTCTCCTCAAAAAAGAGGCTATATGTTTTCACCCGACATCTACAATTTTACCGATAAAAATACCAAGATTTCAGGGCCAAAAAATTTTAGGGCTATAAAATATGAACTTGATGAAGAGCTAAGTTATTCTTTGCCTTTAAAGGATGGTTTTTCCAATTTGGCTAATCCCGAGAGCAAATCTACAGCCACCGATGTAGAATTCATTAAGGATATTGAAAGAGATGAAGTGGCTTATTTTAACGGTAGTTCCTCATATATCGATATTAGAAGCGAAGAGGAAAATAAATTAGAAGAAATAAGTATCACGGCCTGGGTAAAACCCGATGAAGTAGACGGAAGCCTTAGTCTGGTAGGCAAAGGAGAAGCTTTTTCTGCAAAAATTTATAACGGAAGGTTACAATTTACGGCTACGGGAATTGAAGACCACGCCACTTCAGAAAGCATAATTGAAAAAGAAAAATGGAACCATGTGGGTTTCGTATATGTTCCGCGGCAAAAACTCTATTTCTATCTTAACGGCAACCTTATAGAAGAAATCCCCGCATCAGATATCAGGCAAACCGATCACGCTTTGCTTATTGGTACAAACTTATGGGGACAATATTATTCGGGTGCGATGAGTAAGCTCAAAATTTGGGACCGTGCTTTAAGCGATGAAGAAATTGAAAATGTTTATCTGGAAAAGGAAAATAAAGAAGACAGTGGTTTTCTAGCTCCGGGCAATTGGTGGGTGTTTGCACTTGGTTTGGGGCTTTTTGGGATAGGCATATTTTATTTTACTAAAAAAAGAAATCCGCAGTTAAAGGCAAAAGCTTCTGAGAAATCCGCACCTGTTTTTCAAAAAGACTTTAGCAGGAACAGTATTACGGTTTTAAACGGTTTTAAGGTTTGGAACCATAACGGTGAGGATATTACGTATAAATTTTCTCCTAGAAGGAGGGAGTTACTCATTTTGATTTTGCTGTTTACAATAAGAGATGGGGGAATAACTTCCAAAAAGCTTAGTGATATTCTCTGGCCGGGATTTACCCCCAAAAACAAGAAAAACAATAGAAGTACTCAAATCAAGGAAATTAGAAAAATCTTTAATGAGCAGGTTTCCGCAGAAATTATTTTTGAAGATAAAAAATGGCAACTTCAAATCTCGGAATCGGCCAGCATAGATGTATTCAGTTTGGATACCATTCTTCCTGATTTTTTAGCGTCTAAAAAGGCCTCGCTTTCTGAAACTGAAGTTACTGATTTTGCACGAGTGGTTTCCAGGGGCGCCTTATTGCCTCAAGTTGAGGAAGAGTGGCTTGATGCTATAAAATCTGAATACAATTCACGGGTTTTAGATTTATTGACGCCATTTCTTGAAAACGAATTGCTGAACAATAGTGAAAAACTGGAAATTATAGAAGCTATTTTAGCGGTAGATCCACTTTT
The DNA here is from genome assembly GCA_017795085.1 of Salegentibacter sp. GTDB lineage: Bacteria > Bacteroidota > Bacteroidia > Flavobacteriales > Flavobacteriaceae > Salegentibacter. The sequence goes on along the minus strand of CP051246.1, from coordinate 3,629,384 downwards.
TGAAACTGCTGTAAAGAAAAAAGTTTCTTGTTTATTACGAGATGGTAAATATGGTTCTGCAAAGAAAGTAGTTGAAAACTATAAAAAACTTTACGAAAGTTACTACAATGAAACAATTGATCGGGAGTTTCTGAAATTAGTTAAATAAATCTCAATTTATTTAGTTTTTTACCCCATTTATTACCCCAAATACTACATCCCCGGTAATTAGATTTACGCAGTTAATTTAATAATCTATCTAATTACTATGGAGAATAACCGCCGATCTTTTCTCAAAAAATTGGGAGTGGCAGGAGCAACTGCTGCAATAATTCCTTCGGTTTTTGCCTCGGAGACAAAACCTCTACACTTTCTGAAAAGAAACGAAAACAAATCAAAGAATGATCCTCTTGGAATTGCCTTAATCGGTGCGGGAGGAATGGGTGTGGCTGATGCCAAAACCGCCCTGAAGCACGAAAATATTAATATGCTGGCTGTTTGCGATTTATATGATGGTCGTTTAGAGGAAGCAAAAGCGCGATGGGGCAGCGACATTTATCTTACCAAAGATTATAAGGACATCCTAAAGCGGGATGATATTGATGCGGTAATAATTGGCACCCCCGATCATTGGCACAAACAAATAAGTATCGATGCACTTAAAGCAGGAAAACATGTGTATTGTGAAAAACCAATGATCCACTCTGTTGAAGAAGGTCAGAACATTATAGATACCTGGAAGAAATCTGGAAAAGTTTATATGGTAGGTAGCCAGGGCTTATCCTCGCTTGGTAATGAGAAAGCGAAACAATTACTGGAGGCAGGTGCGATAGGAGAAATAAATTATGCAGAAGGTTTTTGGGCTCGTAATTCGCCCCTTGGCGCCTGGCAGTATCCAATTCCCGAAGATGCCTCCCCAGAAACTATAGATTGGAAAAAGTTTATCCAACCCGCAGAAAAAAGACCTTTTGATGAAAAACGTTTTTTTAGATGGCGGAATTATACCGATTACGGAACCGGGATGTCTGGAGATTTATTTGTGCATCTTTTCTCCAGTCTCCATTTCATTACCAGCTCTAAGGGTCCCAATAAAATTGCTTCCACAGGGGGGCTTAGGTATTGGGAAGACGGTCGCGAGGTTCCCGATGTGTTACTTGGGATGTTCGATTATCCCGATACCGAATCTCATCCGGCATTTAACCTCTCGCTACGTTGCAATTTTGTCGATGGCACCAGTGGCAGCACTTATCTAAAAATTGTGGGGAGTAAAGGTTCAATGGATGTGACTTGGGACGATGTGTTGTTAAAGCAGAATAGCGCTGGCGAAAATGACGACCCGTTTTTAGCTGAGAAAGCTTCGGAAGAGAATAAGTCTCGTCGCGATCGCAAAAAAATTCTTCCTCCCTCCGATACATTCTTTGAAGCAGAAAAAGGATACAAAGGAGCTCACTACGATCATTTTGCAAATTTCTTCCATGCCATTAGAACAGGAGGAACCGTGGTAGAAGATCCGGTATTTGGCTTTAGGGCTGCTGCCCCGGCACTGTTATGTAATGAAAGCTATAGAAAGAATGAATTTATTGAGTGGGATCCAAAAGCGATGAAAATAGTCTAATCTTAAAATTAAAAAAATGAAAAAACTAATAGTAGGCCTATTTACTGTTGCCAGCTTAATGGCCTGTAAGAACGGAAATCAAAATTCAGAAAAAGAAGAAACTGATAAATCTTCTGAAAATGTTGCTGGAACTACAGCTCAGGAAGAAGATGGCTGGCAATATTTATTCGACGGGGAAAATGCCGATGGCTGGCGAGCCTATAACGAAAAGGATGCCGAGAGCTTACCTGAAGGCTGGATAATTGAAGAAGGGACCCTGAAATCTCTTGGCGAAGGGGGTGACATTGGAGGTGATATAGTGTATGGCGAGGAAGAATTTGATGAATTTGAACTGTACCTGGAATGGAAAATTTCTTCCGAAGGAAATAGCGGTGTTTTTTACCACGTAATAGAGGATGAAGAATATGACTCCCCTTATTTCGCAGCCCCGGAATATCAAATCATTGATCAGCAAGGATTCCCCCATGAATTAGAACCCTGGCAGTCTATAGGTGCCGATTATGGTATGTATGATCCGGATTATGCTGAAGATGATTTAAAAGAGGTGGGAGAATGGAATTCTACTCGAATTAGATTCACAAAAGATAAAGTTACCTATTGGCTTAATGATAAGAAAACAGTAGAATTTGAACCCTGGACGGAAGAATGGGAAAAGCGTAAAAATGAAGGAAAATGGAAAGATTTTCCTGATTACGGAAAAGCTAAATCTGGGCTAATAGGTCTTCAGGATCACGGCACCTATACCTGGTTTAGAAATATTAAAATCAAGAAACTTTAAGATGAAAGTTTTACTTGCATTTTCCCTGTTTTTAACTACCGCTTCCGGTATTTGTCAAACTAGCCTCTTCAACGGGAAAAACCTTGAAGGATGGAAAATTCATGGTACTGAAAAATGGTACGTAGAAGACGGGCTATTAGTTTCAGAAAGTGGTCCGGATGCAGAATATGGTTATTTAGCTACCGATAAGAATTACCAGAATTTTGAATTGGAATTAGAATTTAAACAGGAGGCCGATGGTAACAGCGGTGTGTTCTTCCGTTCAGACATTGAAGGAACTAAAATTTCCGGCTGGCAGGTAGAAGTAGCTCCGCCTGATTTACATACCGGCGGCATTTATGAATCGTATGGTCGGGGTTGGTTAATTAAACCCGACCCAAAACAGGAAAAAGTTTTAAAATACGGCGAATGGAATACTATGAAAATCAGGGTTAAGAACAATAAAGTAAACATGGTTAAACGGTAAAAAGATGGTAAACCTTTCAGAGGAGAAAATTGGAAAGGCCAATGGCAAAATTGCTTTGCAAATCCATGATGGTGGTGGAATTAAAGTGTATTGGAGAAATATTAACATACGGCTTCTGTAATTAACCAATACAAAAAGATTTATTTAAAATTATTTAAAGATAACTATAATAAATAGGTGAAGTGGTTGACGATATTTGAAAATTTTAAAAACTGTTTGTTAATAACTGAAAATTTAAAGTAACTATTAAAATTAAATTATGACAAAACGAATAAAAAACGGACTGTTTATTCTGCTCAGCTTGTTTACCTGGGTTGGTTTTGCCCAAGACCGGGAAGTCACAGGTAAAGTAATTGATGAGGAAGGTTTGCCTTTGCCTGGAGTTTCCATTTCTGAAGAGGGTACCTCCAATGGAGCTGTTACTAATATGGATGGTGAATTTGATTTAGATATATCTAATGATGAAGACGCCATCCTGATATTTTCTTTTTTGGGGTTTCAAACCCAGGAAGTAAATGTAGGTAACCAATCAGAATTTGAAATTACAATGGAAGAAAGTTCTGAAGGGCTGGACGAAGTAATTGTAGTTGGATATGGAACTCAGAAAAAAACAAACTTAACCGGAGCTGTAAGTCAGGTAGATTCTGAAACGCTTGAAAATCGCCCTATAACAAATGTTAGCTCTGGGTTACAAGGATCTATGGCTGGTGTTACTGTCACCGGTGCTTCCGGAGCACCGGGTAATAATGGAGGTGATATCAGGATTCGCGGAATAGGAACCTGGGGGAATTCTTCCCCTCTAGTCGTTATTGATGGAGTTCCTGGAGGGAATTTGGATATTTTAAATCCTAGTGATATTGAGAGTATATCTGTGCTAAAAGATGCAGCATCTTCCTCTATTTACGGAGTTCGGGGTGCAAATGGTGTTATTGTTGTAACAACAAAAAGTGGAGAGGGAGGAGCACCTTCCTTATCATATAATACCTATTATGGTATGCAGCGGCCTACAGCGGTGCCAGAGAAACTGGGCTCCCCGGAATACATGCAGTTATTAAATGAATCTCAGGTAAATGTGGGTAGGAATCCCACCTATTCAGAAGAAGAAATACAAATAGCCAGAGAAGGATCGGACCCAAATTATTATGCAAATACCAATTGGGTAGATGAAGTTTACAAGGACTATGCACCTCAAGAAAGTCATAACTTAAGTGTAAATGGAGGTGAGAAAGATTTCAATTACTATCTTTCCTATGGTTTGATAAAAGAAGGAGGACTGGTAGTCGGGGATAATTTCGAATCCAAGCGAAATAATATTAGGGCTAAAGTAAGTACAAAGCTTTTAGACCGAATAGAATTAAATACCAACATTGGTTACATTGACAGAAATTATACTGGTTCTTCAGAAGGAACTGCACCACTTTATCAGGCATTAACTGTAAGACCATTGGTTCCGGTTAGAAACACTAACGGAGGCTGGGGGTACATAGGAGGTTCAAGTAATCCCGTTGCTACTGCTTACGAAGCTGGAACTAATGATTTTACTTCTGAAGAGTTTACAGGAAATGTTGATGCTGCGATTAAAATTTTTGAAGGATTAAAAATTCGCGGTAGATACGGTTTGGTAAAATATAACTCTCGGAGAAATGTTTTTGACAGGACCGTAAACTATTATGATGCCGATACCGGAAATTTGGTGTGGCAAATCAATAACCCAAGTCAAATAACAACCAGTAGCTATAAGGGAACTTATCAGACATTTGTGGGAACAGCAGAATTTGATAGAACCTTTAATGATGTACATAGTGTTCAGGCTCTTTTGGGTGCTTCTCAAGAAGAAACTATAAATGATGACTTATCTGCTTCAAGAACTGATGTGGCCTCTACTTCAGTTGGCCATATTAATTTAGGAACAGAAAACCAGCGCAATAGCGGAAGTAATGCTCAAAACGCTTTACAATCAGTATTTGGAAGGGTGAACTATGCCTTCAACGATAAATATTTAGTGGAGGCTAATTTCAGATATGATGGATCATCAAGATTTGCTAAAGATGTTCGATGGAACTTATTTTCATCAGCTTCTTTAGGCTGGGTTTTTTCAAAAGAAGAATTTCTTGAAAACGATATTCTGGACTTCGGAAAAATAAGAGCTTCTTATGGGACCCAGGGCAACGACAGAATAGCTGATTGGGCATTTATGGATGTCTTAGGGCCCGTAAGCACGATGCCAATTGGAAATGATGTAACTATAGGGTACAGACAGACGGCTGTAGGAAATGAATTATTAACCTGGGAGTCTGCAGAAAAGATGAATATTGGATTGGATCTTGCTTTTCTGGATAACCGCTTGAATTTAAGTGCAGATTATTTTGAAAATTCAACAGATAACATTCTTTTAAGATTACCTATTCCCGATGTATTTGGTGGACCTTCTTATCCTTATCAAAATGCCGGATCTGTGGAAAATACAGGATGGGAACTTGAAATGGGTTGGAGAGATGATATTGATGATTTTACGTATAATTTAAATTTTAATATTTCAGATGTTCGAAATGAAGTTACAGACCTAGGAGGTACTGAACCTACGATTGATGATAGAGTGCGAATGGAAGGTCAGCCTTTAGATGCTTTTTATGGGTTGGTGGCTGAAGGTATTGCCCAGGAATCAGACTTTACCTATGATGCAGAAACCGATACATATACGCCTAATTTTCCATACATTGAAGGTGATCCTGTACAGCCAGGAGATATGATATATAAAGATTTGAATGGCGACGGGGAAGTTGATCTTGTAAATGACAGAAAAGTAATTGGAAGCCATATCCCTAGATATACCTATGGATTTAGAGGTGATTTTGCTTACAAAGGTTTTGATTTGAATCTTTTTATCCAGGGAGTGGGAAAAGTAAACGGTTTATTAACAGGTACTGCACGACATGCCTTAACTTCTGAAAGTGCCATGCCCCAGGCTGTGCATTTAGACCGATGGACGCCGGAAAATACTGATGCTTCATATCCAAGATTAACTTATCAGCAATCCTATAACCAGAGATTGTCTACATATTGGCTTGAGGACGCTTCGTATATCCGGTTAAAAAATGTTCAGGTAGGTTATACCCTTCCTGAAAAATTTACAAAGAAGTTTAGAGTAGATCGTTTAAGAGCTTATGTCTCGGGGGAAAATTTATATACAATTACAGATTATTTTGAAGGTTATGATCCCGAATCCCCAGTAAGTAGCGGAAGCTTTTACCCACAAATAAAAACATTTACTGTAGGCTTAAACATAAATTTAAAGTAAAAAAGTGATGAAAAGAATAATTACATATAGTTTAATTCTAAGTGTCTTTTTATTAGGTGCTTGTCAAAAGGATTTTTTAGACCGTGCTCCCAATGATGAATTAACAGATGAAACCTTCTGGGAAAATGAAGAACATTTAAGGCTTGCTGCAAATGCTTTATATGCAAATGTTAAAGCTAAAAATACTGTGGATATGGAGAACATGGGTGATAACACCCTTTGGCCTTCAACTACAATGTACCAAAGAATTGGAAGCGGGAATTATAATTCCGATTTAAATACCTTGAATACAGAATGGACTACCCAATACCGTGGTATACGTCAAGCCAATTCTTTTTTAAAGAATTATCAGAAAGCTGATGTGGATGATCCGATGATTGCAGAAAAGTATGCTGCTGAAGTAAGAGTTATAAGAGGGTTAATGTATCTTTATTTAACGGAATTCTGGGGAGATATGCCTCTGGTTACTGAGCCTCTTAATATTGATGAATTGATGATACCTCGTGATCCTAAAGAGGAAGTTGTTGATTTTGTTTTAAATGATTTAGAAGATGCGGCTCAATATTTACCGGAAGAAATACCAACTGGTGAAAACTTAGGTCGGATGAATAAAGGGGCAGCTTTAGCTTTAAAAGCCCGTATCGCTTTATATAATGAACGCTATGATGTAGCAGAAGATGCAGCAAAAAGAGTGATGGATATGGGGGTGTATGAACTATATTCCACAGGAAACCCGGAAAGCGATTATAAAGATTTATTTACTTATGCCGGAAAACTGGCTAATGGTAATAATAAAGAAACCATTATAGCGAGATTATCTTTAGAAGATGAAGCTATGCATAATATGAGTAGGGAAGTTCAGGTGCCAGACCAGGTCATAAGATGGAACCCTACAAAATCTTTAGTAGATACATATTTAATGGAAGACGGCTTGCCAATTGATAAATCCCCCCTTTATAACGTTGAGAATTATGAAGATGTTTTTGCAAATCGAGACCCTAGGATGGTACAAACTATTTTAGAGCCTGGATCGGAATGGGGAGGTAGATATGATGGAAGGGAAAATAATGAAAATCCAGATACTTTCCAGGTTCCTAAATTTCAATCTGATGGAAGAGGAGCTGTGAGCCTGACTGGTTATTACTTTACGAAATATGTAGAACCTAGTGCAGTTCCCACATATAACCGTGATTTTAACGATTTCCACCTATTACGTTATGCGGAAGTTTTATTAACCTATGCCGAAGCCAGGTTTGAGCAGGGTGAATTAACCCAGGAAGATCTTGATGTTACCATTAATTTGTTGCGAGATCGGGTAGGTATGAAACATATGAATTTGGCTGAATTAACAGCTAATGGACTTGATATAAGAGAAGAAATTCGAAGAGAACGTAGAGTTGAATTGGCTTTGGAAGGTCAGAGGTATTTCGATATTAAGCGATGGAGGAAGGGAGAATTATTAGCAAAAGATGTAAAAGGTGCCAATGTGAGCTGGTTGCCCAATCCGGAGATAGCCAATAACTTAAGAACAGATGAAGAAGGTTTTATTATTGCACTAACTGACAGAGTTTTTGATCCGGAAAGACATTACTTGTGGCCTGTGCCATTACCTCAATTGGAGAGAAATCCTGACCTTGAACAAAATCCAGGATGGTAGCGATAAGGATGATGAAAAATTTAATGTATTTAATGGGAGCCGTCTGTATGGCGGTTTCCTTCCTTAGTAGTTGTGAAAATAATAAAAGCACAAAGGAAGAGTTGGGAAATCATCCTGATCAGGAAGTGCATGAAGAAAACAAGGAATTAACCATAAAGGTTATGACCTATAATATTCATCACGCCAATCCACCTTCCGAAGAAGATAAAATTAATATTGATGCTATCGTTAAAGTTATAGAAGCAGAGAAACCTGATTTGGTGGCTTTGCAGGAAGTTGATTTTGATACCGAAAGGTCGGGGGAAGAGAATCAGGCAGAGTTGATTGCAGAAGCCCTGGATATGCAATATTATTTTGCAAAAGCCATTGACTACGATAACGGGCAATATGGAAATGCAATTTTATCAAAATATCCTCTAAACAATCCTGAAACCCACAAACTGCCAAATAATCCTGATGAAAATACCGAAAAAAGAGTGCTGGCCATAGCAGAGATTGAAATAGAAGATGTTGAGCTTATTTTTGGAAGCACACACCTGGATTATAGAAAAGATTCAAAAAGTAGAATTTTGCAAGTAAAGGAGCTTATTGAGTTTTCAAATGGTAAAGAACTGCCGCTGATTATAGGAGGAGACTTCAATGATAGCCCCGATTCGGAAACAATTGATTTAATGGATTCTGAGTTTGAAAGAACTTGTAGAACCTGTCCTCCTACTATTCCGGTAAATGAGCTTAATCAAACTATTGATTTTGTTTTTTACAAGCATCCCGAAAATAGGTTTAATGTGAAATTTCATAAAGTTATAGATGAAAAATATGCTTCTGACCATCTTCCTGTTTTTGCAGAAATAGTTGTAGAAAAATAAATTTAGTTTGTATTTGTTTGTAGTAAGGTCGTTCGGTAATTTCCCCGGGCGGCCTTTTTCCTGACTTCGACATAATTTTCCCGTAAAAATCATAACTTATTATATATTAGGTTTATAAGTGTTTCAAATTTATAATTTTGGGTGACCCAGTACTTTATTTTACTATTTTTAGGCGTGTTTGTACGAAAGAAGAAAAATAAAAGCGGTATCATCAGTGTTCAGGTAATTTCTAAGGTTGATGGCAAATCGAAGTTATTGAAAACCATTGGGAGTTCTAATGAAACGCAGGTAATTGACAAGTTGTTTAACTAAGGGTAATACATCCAATATCTCAAAGAACTGCTCAAAAGGCGGTTTTTGTATTTTATTCATCAAGGAGCATTACATATCTCTTTTCTAGCATTTTGATATAATCTTGTTGCATTTCTTCACTTAGAAATGAATTTTTAAGTAATGCCACAGCATCACTTTTCGATTTGTGAAATCTTTTAAAAACACCATTAACCTGCTTTTTTGTTAACCCTAAGCCAATCCCAAAATCACTTAATAATTCCCCACTTATCTTTTTCTTTTTCCCAGCAAGGGTTAATGCTAATTCCTCCTGGTCGTCCGGATTTACAATCGAAACATTTAATAAATCATAAGCCGGAGCTAGCGTCCAACCATAAGGTGCTTTTATCAAAGAAAAGTTCTTTAAATGCATATCGTTATTCCCCGTTAGGTAGCTGAAAACGGTTAATTCAAAAAGCCGTACAATGTCCAATAGCGTATTTTCTGCATATTTAAGCACAGCTTTCCCAACACGCTCCATAGAACCTCGATATTTATCAAAAGCTTCTACGACCTGGAACATATCGAGCATATGAATTTTAGAACCTTCTTCTGTACGGTCTATTCGCTTGGTAATATAAGATAACTCTCCTGAAGAAAGCCGAATCAAAGAATGAGGAACAACATCAATATTAAATACTCCGGCCATTTTCATAGTAACGTGCTCATTGGCCGGCATTTCTGGATAATCTTCAGAAGGTGGTTTAAATATATAGTTCCCGCCTAAGGCACCAACTACTGTTAGGCGCTGATCTTTTCTATTATCTTCTAAAACTGACATCGATAATTTTGGCTGAATTCCTGGCACAGATATTCTACGCTCAACCACCTGCTTAGCTAGTTCTCCCATTTCCTGAATAGAATATGCTATTTTAGGTGGGGATTTTGTTCCAAAGAATTTCAAACTGCATTTTTCGTGAAAATCTTCTCCAGTGGAGACTCCTCCATAGCAATATAGACATTTACTCATTTTGCTCCGGCATTGGTTGAACACTTACAGTCCCTATACAGTTTTGGCAACAGGCTAATAATAATCCCATACGATCATTTGGATTGATCTTCCAGTTTTTAGAAGCAATATCCAGTAACCAGCCTTCCGGGATTAACCCCTCAAAAAACGCAAATAAACGTTTATCTTTATATTCTTCGTTCCGAACTGGCATGGTAAAGGTTATAAACTGATCGGGATATTCGCGAACATACTCTTCATCGTATTTAAAACTAAATTCGCCATCATTGGTTTCTGTCAATATTCCGCAGAATATGGAGTCGTATAAAATCTTAGCCTGCCTCATTATCTTCTATATCTTTAAAACTTACAGGAATAAGTTTATGGCCAAACATTTTTAAAACCTGATTTACTTTTTCCAGATTCAAATTTGTTTGGTTCTGTTCAATTTTTCTTATCACGGTTAGAGCTACGCCAGCCCGTTCCGCGAACTCTTCTTGCGTAAGGTTTACTTCTTTTCTTCGTGATTTTACAAAATCTGCTAATTCTTCCATTATATGCTTAAACGTATATTATCAATCAAATATAGTTATTTATATGTAAATACATATAAAATTATCCTCTATTTATTATTTATATGCATTTGCATATAACCTATAATTCACTAAATACTTTGTTTACGGCAATTGATGTTTGCAGATGAGCTTACTTGATGATAGACATTAAAAGTCTTAATATCTTTATGATCAGTTATGCTCATAATTATTTTATCTGTTACTCCAGCATTACGAAGTATCGTGACAAAAGTCCTTCTGGCGGTATGTGTAGTGACACGATCACAAAATGGCTTTATAAATCTTGTTTGATCCACTCCTTTAGTTCGTGAGAATTCTACCTCCTGTACAAAACCCAATTTTCGTAAAATAGATTTAATAGCTCGATTTTGTTCCTGATTACTATTTAATGGTAATTGATAATTATATTTATTTAAAATATCTGCTGCGATCCGATATAAGGGAATTTCCCTGGCCGGTTTCGAAAAATCTTTGTTTTCTTTTAGAAAAAGGCTACCCTCTGTAGTTATAATACGTTTATTAACTAGCTCTAATGTTTGATTATGAATGGGATTAAGCAAACGGCACGGACTGCTTTACAAACTGTGAAAAGGATAAATGGGTGTAATAGAAAATAACAAACCAATTCGTAAACCTCATCTGATTCTTCTCCACATAACGGAGTTGATTTTTTCAAAAAATCAATGCTTAGATACCCTAATTAATTAACTTCAAATTCAATTGAGGTTAAATGATTATATTTAAAGTTCGAAAGGAAAAGTTAGCAGTTAGTGTTCACAAATCGTCAACATAAGTACCCTAAAAAAGTCTTAACCCTTTAAAAATAAGGGGTTTGGGGTCTTAGTTCGATTCCTGGTGAGGCACAAGCCTATTAAAGATCAAGAAAAAAGAAGCCCCTTCAGATTATTGAAAGGGTTCTTGGTTTATTTGATAATCGAGATTTAAATGCGCCGAAGCTTGCCTCGAAATTAGTTTACTAAATATTACGCTCTGTGATCTTGCCACAGGGAGAAAAAATCCGAAAACTCGCAGGCTAAATGCCCTGGGATGTTTTCACAGGTGAGTTTCCTCTTTGGGGTAGGTGGCTTTTACTATTAAAAACGGGTTATTTATCAGTACTTATAACAAGAGGAATATTTTTTTTAGGCCACTCTCCATCTTTAATTGGTGTGGTTTCCAATTTATCAGGATCAATAACTATGTGCTTGATTCTTTTTCGATGCCAAGTGTAAGCGATGTGGACTAATCCATCAGAAGTTTGAATTACAGCAGGGTAAGAAAATTGTTTTCCGTCTTTCTCTTTTAGATAGTCAAGAACCAAAGCGGCATCCCAGTTTTTACCGTCGTCGCTAATGGCTACATTTAATACCCCTCTTCCTTTGTGTCCCATATCAGGTTGTTTCCTTGTAGAGTGATTGTAAACAAGAAGGTGCCGCCCATCTTTAAGGGTAACAGCATCAATACCGGAATTGTTATTTGGGAGTTCGGTTTTTTCAACCTTAGACCAGCTACGCCCGCCATCTTTAGACCAGCTTTCAGCAATATACATATTCTCAGTACGGGTTCTTGCGAGCATTTGAATACTTTCGTCAGGATGTGTTAATAGGGTTGGTTGAATAATACCAACTTCGTCAGGATCGTTAATAGATTCTATATAATCCCAGCTTTCACCATTATCTGTGCTTCGCTCAAAATGAACTCTCCAGCCTTCATCTTCGGTACTGGATCCTGAAAGTATGCTGCCATCTTCAAGTTGAATAGGCTTGTTTTTTACCGGGCCTATAATTTTATCGCCTAAAGGTTTAGCTTCGCTCCAGGTTTTTCCGTTATCTTTTGAAGTCTTTTCCATGCCCCACCATTCACTTGGGCTTGGCCCAACTTTATAATATAATTTAATATCTCCCCCGGGAATTTGATATAAAACCGGGTTCCAGGTTGGGAGGCGCTTATCTTCAGATTGAACACCGTCTGCAATACTCCTGGGGGCAGACCACTCTCCATTTTTCTTTCTGGTTAAACGAATTTCCACATCGGGATGTCGTTCGTGAGTTCCTCCAAAAAATGCGCATAAAAGTTCACCGTTATCAAGTTCCAGGAGTGTTGCTGAATGGCATTGCGGGAAATCAGCTTCTTTGTAAACAAATTCTTCTAAAACAATTCCTGCCTTGTGTTCTTTCTGTGTCTCGGTGGAATCTTTTGAAGTATTAGCTTTTGAATCTGATTCTGAATTTGAATATTTACAGGATTGAATTATAGAAATACTGAATATGAGTAATAATAGTTTTAGTGATTTCATGAGTAACTTTTTATGTATAAAGATAGATTTCGCTAAAAATTGACCCACCTAAAACTTCTAAATCTCAATAAATTAAATCTGGTAAATCAAAAATTTAGATTTCCAAAACTATAAAGAAATAATGAGTTTTTTAAATAGGCTTCAGCATTATGTAATAGTGGCTTTATAAAAAGGGTGAATTTTTTCAAAAATATTGCCAAAAAATGATTTCTTATGAATTGTGGGTGTGACAATTTGGAGATGTTAAAGCGTTAATATTCAAATTTTTATGATGATAAATTTATTTTTTAATTAAATAAGGGTTAATTTTTGGATGTTCAGGCAGTATAGTGCAGGATACATTACTAAAATTAAGTTAATATGTTTGATTTGGATTGGGATAAATGTGAGCTACACATTTGAAATGAACGAATTAAACATGCAGATATGATTTCAAAAAAAATTATTCTATTTAGCTTTTTGATATTGTTTTCTTTCTCCGGAATCTTAATGGCTCAGGAAAGAAATATTAGTGGTACGGTTACGGGAGAAGATGATGAATTGCCTATTGCTGGCGTTAATGTGGTAATTAAAGGAACCAACCAGGGGGCGGTAACTAATATGTATGGGCAATACTCTATTGATGTGGAATCTGAAGACGATGTTTTGGTATTTGTCTTTTTAAAGTATAAAACAACCAAAATTAAGGTAGATGATCAAAACAAAATCAATGTAAAGATGGAGGTTGAGGACCAGCCATTGGAAGAAATTGTGAAAATTGGTTATAATGAAACCGGGCAAAAAACCTTATAAAGGTTAGTGGTTTAAGGAGATGGCTTTATTGTAGCTTGTTTTTAAAAAACCGTAAAGCCAGGTGGTAGGTAGAAAAGTATCATCCTGAAATTACAGATATCGAAAACATTGTAAGCTTATTCTACTTGCCGGGGGTAGCGATGAGGCTGTTAATGATTATTTTAAAAAAATCGGGTGGGAAACAGGTTGATTTATAGCATGCCTCTCATTTTAAATTTGGAAATATGAAATTGGAAAAGGTGATAATTGGAGTTGTTTTCGTGATAATTGGCTGCTTTCAGGCTTATGCGCAATATCCCGAGATTCCGGAAGAAGAGCAAGCAAAGACAGATTCTTTAATGAATCTTGAAGAACAACGATTAGAAAAGAAATGGGAGCAGGAAGTTTATCCTGTAATCGTTGAGGAAAGAAAGGAAGGACGGCCTTATATTCCCTGGGGAGGTAACCCTAATGATTTTGTTAGAGCAGATATTCCTGCATTTCCCGGTGCAGAAGGGGGCGGAGCCTATACGCCGGGAGGTCGTGGTGGTGATATTTATGTAGTAACCAGTTTAGCTGATAGTGGCCCCGGAACGCTTCGGGAGGCTTGTGAAGCCGGTGGTGCCAGAACGGTTGTTTTTAATGTTTCAGGAATTATCAGGTTGAAGACTCCAATTAGTCTTCGTGCTCCTTACATCACAATTGCGGGGCAAACCGCACCTGGAGATGGTGTGGTTGTAGCAGGAGAAACTTTTTCGGTTGATACGCACGATGTTATCATTAGGCATATGCGGTTTAGAAGAGGTGAAACTGAGGTCACCCGACGTGATGATGCTTTAAGCGGTGATCCAATGGGAAATATAATTGTAGATCATTGCTCTGTTAGTTGGGGGCTGGATGAAAATATGTCTATGTACAGAAATATGTTCCGACCCAATGAAGATTCTGATCGTAAAAAATTACCAACCTCAAATATTACTATCCAAAATACAATTTCAGCTGAAGGTTTAGATACTTATAACCACGCCTTCGGAAGTACGATTGGTGGTCATAATAGCACGTTTATAAGAAATTTATGGGCAAATAATGTAGGGAGAAATCCTTCTATCGGAATGCATGGTGATTTCACATTCGCTAATAATGTTTTATTTAATTGGTGGAACCGCTCGGTAGATGGCGGGGATTACGGCTCCATGTATAATATTATCAATAATTATTTTAAACCAGGACCGGTAACTCCAGAGGACGACGTAAGACATCGGATTTTAAAACCGGAATCGGGATGGTTAAAACCAAGGACTTATGGCCGTGCCTATGTAGCAGGAAATTTTGTTGAAGGTAACCCTAAAGTCTCTCTGGATAATTGGAACGGCGGTGTTCAAATTGAAGGACTTTCAGAAGAAGAAAAGAAAGATCATTTTGCTTACATGAAACAAGACGAGCCATTTAGAACTGCAGATTTTAATTTAATGTCTGCTAAAGAAGCCTATCATTTTGTTTTGGATTATGGAGGTGCCATTCTTCCTAAAAGAGATCCGGTAGACGAGCGGGTGATTAACCAGGTGCGTACCGGTGAAATTAATTATCCTGATGGATTGGAAATGGATACCGGTAAAGAGTATGTAAAACGCAGAATGCCTGAAGATTCCTACAAAAATGGAATTATTGTAGATATTGAACAGGTAGGAGGCTATCCGGAATATAATGGAGAGCCTTATCAGGATGCTGATAAAGATGGAATTCCTGATGCCTGGGAAGAGAAATACGGACTAAATCCACAAGATGCTTCTGACGCTACAGAAGATATGAACGGAGATGGTTATACCAATATTGAAACCTACTTTAACGGGATTGATCCAACTAAAAAGGTAGATTGGAGCAAAAGCGGTAATAATAGAGATACCCTTTTAGAACTTGCCAAAAACCAGGGAAGTCTATTACAACGATAATTAGATAAGTTTATTAGAATGTATAAAGTGAGGTTTGGAGTTTTATTTTTAGTGGTATGTTTTTTTCCTTTTTTTATGCTGGGGCAAGAAATTTACCCTGATATTGAAACCAATGGAGAGGAAATAACTTATGTTTCAGATAGTCTGGGAAATAAAATTCCAGACTTTTCTTATAGCGGATATCAAAGCTCTCAAAACCCAATACCTGTAGTAAAGGCTAAGGTAAAAGTTACTGTCTCAGAAGAGGATGCAACTGTAAAAATCCAGGAAGCTGTAGATTATATTTCTTCTTTAAATCCTAATGATGACGGATTTAGAGGGACGGTTTTATTAGATGAAGGAATTTTCAAAGTTGAAGGGACAATTTATATTAAAACTTCAGGAGTGGTTATTCGCGGAAGCGGGAAAGATAAAACCACAGTTTTAGGTACCGGGCTTAAACGTGAACCCATTTTTAGGATTTTAGGAAAAAACGACCGGGAAATAACAGATACGCTTCAGTTTTCCAATTCTTATTTTCCGCTTGGCACTAAAAAAATCAGCTTGGAAAATCAAAATATAGAAGTTGAGGATCAGCTTGTTATTCATAAATATCTAACAAAGGATTTTGTTTTAAAACTAGGAATGCGTGAGTTTGGCGGAGAAAGCGATTGGGTTGGCTGGCAACCTGAAGATTGGCACCTTTCCTGGGATCGTGAGGTTCAGGCTATAAATGATAATGAAATTCAATTAGATGCTCCATTAACCGATATGCTTTCCATCGAAAAAGACTCCCTGAAAATTTTTAAATATAATTGGCCGGGAAGAATTAATAAAATCGGAGTTGAAAACCTTACTGTTGAATCTACTTTTGATAAGGAAAACCCCAAAGATGAACAGCATAGATGGGGTGCGATAAGCATTGAAAATGCACAAAATGCCTGGGTACGCCAGGTTAATTTCAAGCATCTGGCCGGGAGTGGCGTAAATATTTTAAGTACTTCAAAAAAAATAACCGTTGAAGATTGTAAATATCTGTCACCGGTTTCCGAAATAGCTGCTTTTAGAAGACACGCTTTTTATACCGAAGGGCAGCAAACACTTTTTCAACGTTGTTATTCTGAAAATGCTTACCATTCTTTTGCAGTAGGAGGCTATGGTACAACTGGCCCAAACGCTTTTGTGCAATGTGAGGCTCGCAATCCTTATAGCTTTAGTGGTGCTATTGGTAGTTATGCTTCAGGGGTGCTATTTGATATTGTAAATATTGATGGGGATGCCTTAAGCTTTAAAAACCGGGGACAGGACGGGAGAGGTGCGGGTTGGACTGCTATTAATAGTGTAATGTGGGAGAGTTCTGCTTCCAGAGTTGAAAATTATGCTCCGCCGGGAAAATTTAACTGGGCCTTTGGAACCTGGGGACAATTTGCAGGAAATGCTGAGTGGAAGAGTTCAAACTCACATATTAGTCCCAGAAGTTTGTTTTATGTACAGTTAGAAAAACGTCTCGAACAAGTACCGTTTAAGGCCTATGTGCAACCATTAAATGCGGAAGCCTCTACCAGCCCGAGTTTAGAGCAAGCCGAACGCTTAACCCAACTTGCCAAAGAAGGATTGGTAACCCTTTCAGATTGGATTGAGATAGTTTCCGAAGAAAATAACATCCAAACTTCTGCTGAAGGCTTACAAGAAATTACCGAAATACGAGATATTCAAACTTCAGATTCAGAAGTAAATTATTCGAAAATTGAATTAAAAAATGGTTTGCTGGTACGCGATGGCAAATTACTGACCGGAAATATTTTCAGAAATATGTGGTGGCGTGGTAGTTTACGTCCCGATGATATTGAAAAAAATACGCCGCATATAACTCGGTTTGCACCGGGAAAATTCGGGAAAGGAGTAACCGATAGGTTGGAAGATGTGATTGATTATATGCAGGAGAACGATTATGTAGCTTTTGAGCATAATTACGGATTGTGGTATGATCGCCGTATGGATGACCACGAAAGAGTGCGCCGTTATGATGCCGATGTTTGGCCTCCTTTTTATGAGCAACCTTTTAACAGGAGTGGAAAGGAAATTGCCTGGGATCATTTAAGCAAATATAACTTGGAAGATTATAATGATTGGTATTGGTATCGCTTAAATAAATTTGCAAAAAAGGCGGCAAAAGAGGGTAAATTATTAATTCACCAACAATATTTTCAGCATAATATTTTAGAGGCGGGCGCACATTGGTCAAGCTCTCCCTGGAGGCCGGCCAATAATATTAATGAGACCGGTTTTCCCGAACCCGCTCCTTATGCCGGAGATAAACGAATTTTTGTAGCCGAAATATTTTATGATATAACCCATAAAAACCGTAGAAAATTACATCAAAAATATATTCAAAAATCATTAGAGAGTTTTGAAAACCATCAAAATGTCTTGCATTTAACCAGTAAGGAATACACCGGCCCACTTCATTTTGTGGAGTTTTGGTTAGATGAAGTTGAAAATTGGAGTGAAAATTCAGGGAAAGATCCGCTTATCGGGCTAAGTGCCACCAAAGATGTGCAGGATGCCATTTTAAAAGATAAAAAAAGGGCAAAAACAGTGGATGTTATCAATATCAGGTATTGGCATTATAAAAAAGGGGGTGGTGTTTATGCCCCGGAAGGTGGTAAGAATATGGCGCCAAGACAACACGGTCGCCAAATGAGCGGCGGTAAAGAAACCGCAACAGAAGTGTATAAGGCGGTTAGGGAATATCGTGAAAAGTATCCAGAAAAAGCAGTGATTTATACCACTAATGCCGGACCTCGGTTTCCCTGGTCTCAATTAATGGCAGGGGCTTCTTTGGTTCCGATTCTCGACGTTGATATAGAAGAATTTTATACTGAATTGAGCAAAATGGAATTTGCAAATAAGCTGGTATCTAATGGAAATGATATTTGGGCGCTGGCCAATAAAAATAAAAGTGTTCTAATTTATGCTGAAGAAACTCAGGAAGCGGAGATTAACCTGAAAGGATATAAAGGCACTTATAAAATACTTGAAATTAATAAAGACACCGGAAAAATTGATGAGAAAGGAAGTGTTCCGGGTGGTGAACAAACAAACTTCCAATTAGACGGAAATCCAATATTTCTTCAAAAGAAAATCTAAATTATGAAAAACGTAAAGTTGAATTACCTGTTTTTAATTTTTGCAGCTGCATTAGTCTTTACTGCTTGTAAAAACGGAAACGAAAAAAAGGAAGCAGATAATACCGGGCAGGAAGCAGAAGAAGCTACAGGTATTTCTAAACTTGAGATTAGTGAAAACAACAGGTTCTTTCAAACTGAAAACGGAGAACCCTTCTTTTGGTTGGGAGATACCGGCTGGTTGCTATTTAGAAGATTAGACCGTAAAGAAGCGGTTAAATATTTAGAGGATAGAAAAGAAAAAGGCTATAATGTTATCCAGGCGATGGTTCTGCATTCTTTGGATGTTGAAAACGCCTATGGGGACAAGGCTCTGAAAGAGGAAAATGTAGCCCAACCTGTTATAACAGAAGGAAGTGATTTTGAAAATGAGGAAGCTTATGACTATTGGGACCACGTAGATTATATAGTTAAAAAAGCAGAAGAGATGGGATTGTATATGGCCCTGGTTCCGGTTTGGGGTTCTAACATAGAGAAAGTTTCCGAAGAACAGGTGATCCAATACGGAGATTTTTTAACCGAACGTTATAAGGATTCCGATCACATTATATGGTTTAACGGTGGAGATACCTTTGGAAATGAATATACTGAAGTTTGGAATGCCCTGGGAAAGACCTTAAAAGAAAACAATCCCGATAAGCTTGTGACTTTTCATCCGAGGGGAAGAACGCAATCGTCCGATTGGTTTCATAACGAAGACTGGTTAGACTTTAATTCTTTTCAATCTGGCCATCGCAGGTACGATCAGGACGATACAGAAAAAAATTACGGAGAGGATAACTGGCGTTATGTAAAAGTAGATTATAATATGAAGCCCATAAAACCTACTGTTGATACCGAACCTTCTTATGAAGGGATACCGGAAGGACTTCACGATCCCGAAGAAGGTTTTTGGGATGATGATGCGGTAAGACGTTACGGGTACTGGTCAGTTTTTGCCGGTGCTGCCGGGTATACTTATGGGCATAGTGCGATTATGCAGATGCATAAAGAAGAAGGAGAAGTTGGTGCGTATGGCAATGAAAAACTATGGACTGAAGCTCTTGACGACCCGGGAGCTACCCAAATGAAGTATCTAAAACAACTAATGCTTGATTTCCCGTATTTCGAAAGAGTACCCGATCAATCTTTGGTTTTAAATTCTGGGGAGCGTTATGATTATATTGTTGCTACCCGGGGAGAAGATTATGCCCTTATTTACACCTATACCGGTAGGGAAATAGAAGTTGACTTTAGCAAAATAGGCGATACCGTTGAAGCTTTCTGGTTTAACCCTAGAAATGGCGAAAAAGAAACTATCGATACAGTAGAAGGAGCTCCCTATACATTTAATCCTCCGGGAGATGAGGAAGAAGGAAATGACTGGGTGTTGATTTTAGAAGCTAAATAGCTTGAATTATGCAGGAAAAAATCAAAAGAATTAGGGTAGTTCTTTTTTTAGCTATGTTATTTCCATTGTATGGTTTTGCCGGAAATAACTGGATAAATATTGTTGAAAAGGGAGCGAGCAACAAAGGAGAAAAAAGTACCGAAATAATAAATTCAGCTATTGAAGAAGCTGCTGAAGAAGGCGAGGGAACCATTTATTTTCCGGCAGGAGAATACCTTACCGGGGCTATTAAATTGAAGAGCAATATTACGCTTCATATAGATGCCGGAGCAGTTATAAAGTTCTCCACTGATTTTGATGATTTCCTGCCGTTTGTGCAATCTCGTTGGGAAGGTACCGTAATGCAAAATTTTTCACCGCTCATTTACGCCAATAATGTAGAAAATATCGCAATAACAGGTAGAGGAAAATTAGATGGCCAGGGCAAAGCATGGTGGAAAAAAATGTACGAAATTAAATATCCTGAGGGTGATGAGGAATTACCTTTGAATAAGTATCAAAAGATGTGGGATGAACAAAATGAAGGCCTTGAAACTGAAGAATACTATCAGGGAACGATGAACATCAAATTTTTTCGACCACCCTTCTTTCAGGCCTTTGAAAGTAAAAATATCATGATTGAAGGTGTGATATTTGTCAATTCTCCTTTTTGGACTATAAACCCTGCTTTTAGTGAAAATATTACCATAGATGGAGTAACTATTCGTAATCCGCCGTCTCCCAATACAGACGGAATTAATCCTACTTCCTGTAAAAATGTACGTATTTCAAATTGCAATATTAGTGTGGGCGATGATTGTATTACCATAAAATCTGGCCGAGATATTAATGGCCGGAAATGGGATACACCTACCGAAAACGTTACTATTACCAACTGTACCATGCAAGATGGCCATGGGGGAGTGGTAATGGGTAGTGAAACTTCCGGAGGAATAAAAAAAATCACGATTTCCAACTGTGTTTTTGATGGAACTGATCGCGGGATTCGATTAAAATCTGCCCGAGGCCGTGGGGGAACCGTAGAAGAAATTCGGATTGATAATATTGTAATGAACAATATCCAGGATCAGGCTATTGTTATGAATTTGTTTTATGATCCCGATACCAAACCCGAGCCGGTAACCGAACGTACTCCTGTTTTTAGAAATATTCATATTAGTAACCTTACAGCAACAAATGTGAAGGAAGCGGGATATATTCACGGGATAGAAGAAATGCCGGTTCAAAATATCAGCTTTTCAAATATTAATATGCAGGCCGAAACCGGTTTTAAAATTCACACGGCAAAAAATGTTGAATTACATGATTTCAAAATTGATGCTGAGTCGGGGCCTTCTTTTACCATAGAAGAAACCAAAGATTTAATTATAGATAATATTAAAACCGATAAACCGGTTGATGGGGAACCTATTCTTCAGCTAAATAATGTTTCCAATGCTTTTATTACCAATATTTTTCAAATGGTAGAGGCTGGAACATTTATAAAAGTTGAAGGTGAAAAAACACAAAATGTAGTTCTTAAAAATAATGTTTTCAGAAATGTAAAAACTCCTGTGGAAAAGGGTGAAAACATGCAAAATAATGCAATTTTAGAACAAGATTAATTACGAAGACCATGAAACATAATTTATTGAATTTATTAATATTAGCTGTCGTTTTCAGTTTTGTTAGCTGTAATGAAAATAAGACAGAAGAAGATGAACATTACATTTTTTCCAGCTTTCGGGAACCCGCAACAGATGGCCTATACCTGGCCTATAGCGAGGATGGTTATAATTGGGAAGATCTAAAAGGCCCCTACCTTAAACCTGAAGCCGGGGAGAGTAAAATAATGCGCGATCCATCATTGATAAAAAGTCCGGACGGGGTATATCATATGGTTTGGACCACCGATTGGAAAGGCGGAAATGGTTTTGGGTATGCCAAATCAAAAGATTTAATACACTGGTCTGAACAGAAATTTATTCCTGCCATGCAACACGAGCCCGATGTGGTAAATGTATGGGCACCCGAACTATATTATGACGATAAGAAGGAAGAATTTATAATTTTCTGGGCTTCGACTATTCCGCACAGATTTGAAAAAGGAGAGGAGGCTGAAGACAATAATCATCGTATGTACTATACCACTACCAAAGATTTTAAAACATTTTCAGAAACAAAATTATTTTTAGATCCGGGCTTTAGTGTAATAGATTGTGTGATTGTGAAAAGGGATTCTGATGATTATGTGCTGGTATTAAAAGATAATACCCGGCCTAACCGAAATATTAGTGTGGCCTTTGGTAATAACCCGCTGGGCCCCTGGAAAGATTATTCGGAACCTTTTACCGGCCATCTAAGTGAAGGGCCAACCGTGATTGAACAGGATGGAGAATGGATAATTTATTACGATAATTACGGTCACGATAACTATAAAGCTAAAAAAACAAGTGATTTTAAAGAATTTGAAGATATATCTGATAAAATAAGTCTTCCCGAAGGCCATAAACATGGAACGATTGCTAAAATTTCTGCAAAAGATCTGGCAGTTTTAAAGCAAGAGAGTAAAAAGAAAGAAACCCAGGAGGAAAAAGAGAACTAGAAAATGAAATTAAATAAAAAATTAAGTTTAGTAATACTTTGTAGTCTTAGTATTTTATTACCTGTTACGGCACAGGATACAGCAAAGTATGTAGGAGAAACACTTTCCAATATCGACTATCATGACGGGCAATTGCAACCTGCGGTAGGGGTACACGCCAGGCAAATACTTCGAGCCAGTAGAGAACACCCCGAAACCGCCGACTATTTTGGATGGACCTATAATCATGGGCCTAATATTGCTTATTGGAACGATACCTTTTTTGTACAATATTTAAGTAACCCGGTGGGCGAACATATTGCGCCGGGACAAAGTTTTGTAATAACTTCTAAAGACGGAGAAGAGTGGAGCAAGCCTAAAGTGCTTTTTCCTCCTTACCGAATTCCAGACGGATATAAAAAAGAAGGCTTTGAAGAACCGGCTAAAGACTTAGATGCGGTAATGCATCAGCGTATGGGCTTTTATAAAGCTGAAAACGGTGAATTTCTCGGGGTGGGTTATTATGGAATTACTATGGACGAAAGGGATTCTCCCAACGATGGTAAAGGAATTGGTCGTGTGGTAAGAGAAATCTATAAAGATGGAAGTTACGGGCCTATTTATTTTATCAGGTACAACAAGACCTGGGATGAAGCAGATTCTGAATATCCTTTTTATGAAGAAAGTGATGACAGTGAATTTATAGCTGCTTGTAATGAATTAATGGACGATCCGTTGATGATGCAACAATGGGTTGAAGAAGCCGATCGGGATGACCCGCTTATTCCACTTCAGAAACAATATAAAGCATTTAGTTATTATCACCTGCCCGATGATCGTGTGGTAGGATTCTGGAAGCACGCGCTTACCAGCATTAGTAATGATGGTGGTGAAAGCTGGGAATATAATCCTGTTCGCGCGCCCGGATTTGTAAATGCCAATGCTAAAATTTGGGGACAAAAAACGAATGACGGAAAGTATGCAACGGTTTATAACCCTTCTGAATTCCGTTGGCCATTGGCTGTTTCAACCAGTGAAGACGGACTTGTTTATGACGATTTGCTCTTGATTCATGGTGAAATTAGCACAATGCGATATGGGGGGAATTATAAATCTTACGGACCACAGTATGTAAGAGGAATTTTAGAAGGAAATGGGAATCCCGATGATGGAAATATGTGGGTGACCTACAGTATGAATAAAGAAGATATTTGGGTGGCTTCAACTCCCTTGCCAATTACTGCCGAAGCTGCGGGCCACGCAAACGAGGAATTCTCTAAACTTGCTGATGGAGAAGAATTAAAAAAATGGAATTTTTACGATTTACAGCAAGCACCGGTAGGAATAGAAAATGTAGATGGCGAAAAATGGCTGTCGTTAAAAGATGAAGATCCGTTTGATTACGCCCGTGCAGAAAGGGTGATTCCGGTAACCGAAGATCTGGAAACCGAATTTACCGTGAAAGCAGATCAAAATGATCACGGAATGTTGCAGATAGAATTTCAGAATAAAAAAGGCCAGCCTGCTGTACAACTGGTTTTTGATGAAAATGGGGAATTAAAAGCAAAAGCGGGTTATCGCTATAGAAAATTAACTGATTATGAAGCGGGAAAAGAATATACCATTACTGTAAAACTGGAACCCGCTATTAGAACCTACAGGGTGAGTGTAAATGGAGGGGATGAAAAGAGGCTTATATTTTATGCACCGGTCCATGAATTTAACCGGATTATGTTTAGAACCGGTGAACAGCGTTATCACCCAACTCCCGATTCGCCTGCTGCAAATCACGAAGATCTGGAAAATCCGGGTAAAACTATACCTGAAGCGGCATTTTACATAAAATCACTGCATACCGATAAACTTTAATAAATGCTTAGAAACTGTTTCATTATCGCAATAGTTGGTTTCTTTTTCATTAGCTGTAATGAAAAAAGTGAAACAGGGGTGAATATCGAAGGATTAACCGTTAATATGATGGAAGATCCGGTTGGCGTTATGCCTGAGAAAATTAGGTTTGGATGGAAGCTGGTTTCAGAGGCTTATAACCTTACCCAAGGCAGCTATCAAATAGTAGTGGCTCCTTCTGAAGAAGAGCTTGAAAATGATGAATTTATATGGGATAGCGGCAAAGTTAGTTCTTCCCAAAGTCAACATGTTACTTATGAAGGCAAAGATCTTCAGGCCGGGAAAGAATATTTCTGGAAAGTAAGAAGCTGGATTAAAGATGAACATAAAGTTTCTGTCTGGAGTGAACCAGAAACTTTTTTCACTGCACCTTCTTCAGAAGATTTTCAGGCCGAATGGATAGGGGCGATAACCCGGGAGAAAAGTAATTTACCGGAAAGTCGTGATTTCCATACCCCAACCATAAAAAAAGAGAAAAGACAGGAATTAATCGATGCTGTAGATTCTCTGGCCACCCGTAGTATTATGCTGCGGAAAGAATTTAAGCCTGAAAAGGATATTAAAAATGCACAGGTTTTTATCAGTGGCCTGGGGCATTATGAACTGACCATTAACGGAGAGAAAATCGGAAATAGCGAGTTTGCTCCGCTCTGGTCAGATTATGATAAAACCGTTTTTTATAATATTTATGATGTCACCAAACTACTTCAGGAAGAGAACGCAATTGGGGTAATGTTGGGTAATGGAATGTATAATGTTATTGGAGAGCGTTATTCTAAATTTTATGTGAGTTTTGGCCCGCCAACCTTATTTTTTAATCTTCATGTGGAATATGAAGATGGTTCAACCCAGGTGGTGAAATCAGATTCCAGCTGGAAGTATGATAAAAGCCCGATAACTTTTAATACTATTTTTGGCGGGGAAGATTATGATGCCCGTTTAGAGCAGGAAGGCTGGGATAAACCCGGTTTTGATACAGAACACTGGAAGTCTGTTGTCGTGCAAGAGGCACCAAAAGGTGAATTGCGTACTCAAACCGCACCGCCGGTTAAAATAGAAAAAGAGTACAAAGTTCAGAAAATTAACGAGCCGGAAGAAGATATTTATGTACTTGATATGGGGCAAAATCTTTCCGGTTTTCCAAAGATAAAAGTTAAAGGAGAAAAAGGTCAAAAAGTAAAATTTTGGGTTGGTGAGAAATTAAATGATGACGGTAAAATAGATCAGGGCGGTTCAGGAAAGCCTTATTATTTTGAATATACCCTTAAAGGAGACGGTGAAGAAGAGTGGCAACCCAGGTTTAGCTATTACGGCTATCAATATGTGCAAATTGAAGGAGCGAATTATCAGGAAACAAAGAATAAAGAATTGCCTTTGGTAACCGATATAACTTCTCAGTTTGTTTATAATTCTGCCGGGGAAGCAGGGTCGTTTGAAAGTTCAAACGAAATTTTCAATCAAACTCATCTCCTTATTAATAACGCCATCAAAAGCAATTTTCATAGTGTTTTTACCGACTGCCCGCATCGTGAAAAATTAGGGTGGTTAGAAGAAACTCATTTAAATGGACCCGGATTGTTTTTTAATTACAACCTACAAGCCATGGTTCCAAAAATTATGCAGGATATTGCTGATGCTCAAAGAGAAAATGGATTAATTCCAAACATTGCCCCGGAATATATTGTATTTGGCGGAGATTTCACCGATTCGCCCGAGTGGGGTGTAGCAGGCGTAGTACTTCCCTGGATGTATTACGAATATTACGGCGATTCCAGCCTTATTGAAGAATATTACGAGGTGATGAAAGCTTACGTTGATTATCTTACTAAAACGGCCGAAAACGGGATTGTAGATCACGGTTTGGGCGATTGGTACGATTTTGGTGATCATGCTGCGGGGTATTCAAAAAACAGTCCCATAGCTTTATCGGCTACAAGTCATTATTATTTTGGAACCAGTTTGCTTGCAAAGGCAGCCGATTTCCTGGGTAAAGAAGGAGATGCCCAAAAATATACCGAGTTAAGTCAGCAGATAAAGCAGGACTTTAATAACGAATTTTTTAAGGTTGAAAAGGCAGAATATGGCACTGGTAGCCAGTTTAGTAACGCTGTACCTCTATTTATGGATTTGGTTGCCCCGGAAAATAAGGATGCTGTTTTTGAAAACTTACTCGAAGACATAGAAGAAAAAGGTTTCAGACTCACCACAGGCGATGTGGGAAACCGTTATTTATATCAAACCCTGGCACGAAACGGAGCGAATGATGTGTTGTTTAAAATGCATAATCACTATGACACTCCGGGTTACGGATTTCAGATTAAATTTGGATTAACGACCCTCACCGAACAATGGGATCCCAGAAAAGGAAATTCATTGAACCATTTTATGATGGGGCAAATTGAAGAATGGTTTTATCGTAGCTTGGGAGGAATTGTACCCGATAAAGAAAATCCAGGGTTTAAACATTTTTATTTAAAACCAAAAATGGCCGGAGACCTTGAATTTGTTAATAGTTCTTATGAATCCCTGTATGGAAAGATTATTTCCAACTGGAGAGCAGAAGAAGGTGAATTTTCCTATGAAGTTGAAATTCCAGGAAATACTACCGCCACGCTCCAATTACCAGAAGAAGTAAAGGAAATTAGCATTAACGGCAAGGAGCTGGAGGATTCGGAATTAACTTTGGAATTAAAAGAAGGTGTCGATTTCAAATTAGGTTCAGGGAAATATTTGATTAAAGGAAAACTGTGAATTATAAAAAGCAACAAATAAAATCTATTTTTCAAAAGGGAATTGGTTTTCTAACTATTTCCGGGATGTTATTAGTTTGCCCTGTTGGTAATAGCCAGAACGCTGACACCAATTACAGAACATCAGTTGCTGAGAGCTTAAAGAAAGTCGAAGAATTTTTTAAAATCGATATTAAAGATGAAAGGCAATTATTAGCGGGAAAAGAGCTGGAATATGCTGATTGGAGAATATACCCTGGTAATTTGGAGGTCTCTTTATCGAATTTACTTTCTCCATTTGATTTAAGTTTTTCCAAAGAATCAGATTCGGTTTATAATATTAAAAAATTCCAATATCATAAAATTCCTCAGGAAATTGGGGCTCAGCGCCTTGCATTTTTATCTAACAGGTATAATGATTTAGAAAGTTGGAAAGTTAGAAAACAAGAACTACAATCTTGTATGAAACAGGCTTTACTTTTAGATAAAGCCCCTGAGAAACCCGATTCAGAACCCATTTTAACCAAAAAAAGGACTTATAAAGGCTATTCGGTAGAAAATATTGCACTGGAAATATTACCCGGGGTTTATACTACCGGTTCAGTATATAAACCTTATCCCCTGGAAGATAATTTAGCAATTATACTAACACCAAATGGGCATTTTGGTGACGGAAGATACCGTGAAAGTCAGCAATTTCGGTGTGCAACATTGGCCAAAATGGGGGCAGTAGTGGTGAGTTACGATTTATTTGCCTGGGGAGAATCACAACTTCAGTTTTCTTCAAAAACACATCGTAATAGTATTTCACAAACCATCCAAATATTAAACGGACTTAGATTGTTGGATTATTTGGAGCAATTACCCGAAACCGATGCCGATAGAGTGGGGGTTACCGGAGGTTCCGGAGGGGCTTCTTCTACTTTATTTTTAACTGCTATTGATGAGCGGATAAAAGTTTCAGTTCCTGCCGTAATGGTTTCTGCGCATCATTCGGGGGGCTGCCCCTGTGAGAGCGGGCAGCCCATTCACCTGTGTGGTAATGGAACGAACAATCCTGAAATTGCAGCCCTGGCGGCGCCACGTCCACAATTAATTATTTCTGATGGCGGAGACTGGACACAAAATGTGCCGGAGGTAGAATATCCTTTTATAAAAAATATTTATGAATTCTTCGGAAAAGGTGAATTGGTAAAAAATACCCATTTTCCTGAAGAAGGCCACGACTATGGAGTCTCAAAAAGAATGGCTATGTATCCCTTTATGGCCAAACATTTAGAGCTTGACTTGAAGAACGTACAAGATAATTCAGGGGAAATTGTTGAGAATAATGTGGAAATTGAATCGGAAAACGAGCTGAAGGTTTTTGGGGATAATGGAGAAAATCTACCTAAAAATGCATTAAAAAATATTGATAAGCTATATGCCATGTTCGGTGAAAAAAATAAAAGGAAGAATGAAAAATAAAACTCCTTTACAATATTACTTTTTCTTATTGCTTTTAATAAGCGGAAGCACGCTGTTTGGACAAAAATCAGAACAGGAGGATTTGTTGAAATTATGGTATGAAGAACCGGCTGCCAACTGGAATGAATCACTACCACTTGGAAATGGCAGGTTGGGAGCAATGGTTTTCGGAAATCCTGCTGTAGAAAGACTCCAACTAAACGAAGAAACCATTTGGGCGGGTTCTCCAAACAGTATTGCGCACGATAAAGCGCTAAAAGCGCTTCCTAAGGTGCGCAAGCTTATTTTTGAAGGAAAATATAAGGAAGCACAGGGTTTGGCTACCAGCGATATCCGTTCTCAAACCAATAACGGGATGCCCTATCAGACTTTCGGAAATCTATATATTTCATTTCCCGGACATAGTGACTATTCCAATTATTACCGAGACTTGAATATTGGAAAAGCTATATCATCGGTAAGTTATACAGTTGATGGGGTGAATTATAAACGTGAAATGCTTTCTGCTTTTGAAGATGAGGTTATAGTGGTAAAACTTTCGGCAGATCAACCGGGCAAAATTACCTGTAATATCCTTTTGGAAAGTCCTTTTGATAAAACTACTGCTGTTTCGGAAGAAAATCTAATTCGGTTAGACGGGATTAGTAGTAACCACGAAGGTCAACGTGGAGGTGTGAAATTTGATGGACGTGTCGCCGCAAAAACTAAAGGAGGAAAAATCACTTCAGAAAACGGGGTGTTATCTATTGATGGGGCTGATGAAGCTACGCTATATATTTCTATAGCTACCAATTTTACAAACTATGCAGCGCTGGAAGATGATCAGGTTAAAAAGAGTAAAAAACACTTAGCAGAAGCCCTGGGAAGTGATTTTGAATCAATTAAATCACGGCATACTAAATATTATAAAAATTTCTTTGACCGCGTTTCTTTAGATTTGGGTACTACCGAGGCAGTAAATCAACCTACCGATGAACGTATTGCGGATTTTTCAAATCAGGACGATCCGCAACTAGCTTCGCTGTATTTTCAGTTTGGAAGGTATTTGTTGATTTCAAGTTCACAGCCCGGAGGTCAGCCAGCCAATTTACAGGGAATTTGGAACGATATGCTGTTTCCGCCCTGGGAAAGTAAATACACCATGAATATCAATGCGGAAATGAATTACTGGCCTGCAGAAAATACCAACCTTTCCGAAATGCACGAACCCTTTATCCAGCTTGCTAAAGAAGTTAGTGAAACCGGAAGGGAAACCGCCAGGAAAATGTATGATGCCAATGGCTGGGTACTGCATCACAATACAGATATATGGCGAATTTCCGGGCCGATAGATTTGGCACATTCCGGAATGTGGCCTGCGGGAGGCGCCTGGCTCTCCCAGGATTTATGGGAGCGTTATCTCTACACAGCAGACCAGGATTATTTAAAAGAAATTTATCCGGTAATTAAAGGTTCCGCGGAATTCTTCCTTGATTTTATGATTCCTCACCCTGAGGAAGGTTATCTTGTGGTAGTACCTTCAAATTCGCCTGAAAACTCACACGCAGGTGGCGAGGGAAATGCTTCCATTGCAGCAGGGACCACTATAGATAATCAATTAGTTTTCGATTTATTTTCCAATGTAATCAGGGCTTCAGAAGTTTTAAATGAAGATGCTGAGTTCGCAAAAAAGCTAAAAAAAGCAAAAGAAAAAATTGCACCTATGCGCATTGGACGCTATGGTCAACTTCAGGAATGGCTGGAAGACTGGGATGATCCCGAAGATAATCATCGGCATGTTTCTCACTTATATGGTTTGTTTCCGAGCAATCAAATTTCACCATTGCGAAACCCTGAGCTTTTTCAGGGAGCTAAAACCGTGCTTGAATATCGGGGAGATGAATCTACCGGTTGGTCTATGGGCTGGAAGGTAAATTTATGGGCAAGATTATTAGATGGTGACCGTGCTCATAAATTATTAAAAAATCAACTTTCGCTGGCAACTAGTGGAAATGGAGGAACCTATCCCAATATGTTTGATGCCCACCCACCGTTTCAGATTGACGGTAATTTTGGTTGTACTGCAGGAATAGCTGAAATGTTGGTGCAAAGCCACGATGGAGCAGTACATATTTTACCCGCACTACCTTCAGCCTGGGAAAAAGGCAGTGTAAAAGGTCTGGTGACAAGAGGTGGCTTTGTTTTAGAGATGGAATGGGAGAATAACAAAATAGAAAAAATAAAAGTTACCTCCCGAAGCGGCGGTAATTTAAGGTTGAGGTCTGAAAGTGAATTAAAAGGCCGAAAGCTTAAAAAATCCCGGGGAGATAATCCAAATCCTTTCTTTGCTATAAATCAAATAAAAGAACCAGAGGTTTCGGAAAAAGCAGAGATTTCTTCGGTAACCTTGCCGAACTATCACGAATATGATGTGAAGACCAAAACCGGTGAAACTTATACTTTTTACTTAAAATAATTTAAAAAATTAATAATGAGATATTTATCAAGTTTAATATTACTTTTTAGCCTCGGTGTTTTTATATCCTGTGAATCGACTTCCGGAAATGGGGAGCATCAGGAAAATGGGCCAATGGTACTTGAAAAAGAGAATTTTAAGCATTATGCAGACTATTTTAATAAAATGGAAAATGAAAACATAGCTCAGGCCATTCCTAATGATAGTGCCTGGGCTTGGATGGAAAAAAACATTCCGCTTTTCGAAAGTCCGCAGAAAAGTTTTGAAGAAATGTTCTATTATCGATGGTGGACCCTTAGAAAACATATTCAGGAAACTCCACACGGTTACGGAATTACTGAGTTTCTGGTAGAAAGATCTTATTCCGATGAATATAATCTGATCAGTTGTGCTTTAGGTCACCACGTACAGGAATTTAAGTGGTTGCACGATAAAGAATATATCAATCAAAATGTGCATGTATGGTATCGTGGAAATGACGGTGGAAGAATGAACAAATTAATGTCTTTTAGCAGTTGGACAGCCTCAGCCCTTTATGATAAATATCTGGTTGATGGTGATAAAGATTTTCTGCTGGATATGTATCCTGATTTAGTTGATGAATATTTTGAGTGGGAAAATATAAGACGCAGGGACGATGGGCTTTTCTGGCAACATGATGTGAAAGACGGGATGGAAGAATCACTTAGTGGAAGCCGCCACGAAAAGAATGCCCGCCCAACTATTAACAGTTATATGTATGGTAATGCAAAAGCTCTTGCTAAAATTGCCGAAATGAAAGGAGAAGATAGTCTGGTAACCGTATTTAAAGCCAAAGCAGATACGCTCCAACAACTTGTTGAAGAAACCTTATGGAATGAAGAAGATAAATTCTTTGAAACCTTTAAAGAAGCCGATACTTCAGCCAATGTAAGGGAAGCGATTGGTTTTATTCCGTGGTATTTTAACCTTCCTGAAGACAATGCTACATATAATAAAGCCTGGGAACAACTGATGGATGAAGAAGGTTTTTTAGGGCCTTTTGGACTAACAACGGCCGAAAGGCGTAGCCCGCGTTTTAGAAGTCACGGTACCGGGACCTGTGAGTGGGATGGGGCGGTTTGGCCTTTTGCTACTTCTCAAACTATGACGGCTATGGCAAACTTTATGAATGATTACGATCAGGATATTGTAGATAAAGAAGATTATTATCATCTTTTTAACCGCTATGTAGAATCTCAAAGTTACCGTGGGCGTCCATACATTGGTGAATATTTAGATGAAACTACTGGTTACTGGCTTATGGGAGACCGGGAAAGAAGTCGCTATTATAACCATTCTACTTTTAATGACCTTTTAATAAACGGGCTTATAGGAATACGGCCTAAAGAAGGAAACGCGGTAGAAGTTAGTCCGTTAATTCCTCAGGAAAAATGGGAATGGTTTTGTCTTGATAATGTAAAATATAAGGGAAATATTCTCACAATAATCTGGGATAAAACCGGTGAAAAATATGGAAAGGGAAAAGGCTTTATGCTTTTTAAAAATGGTGAGAAAGTAGTTTCTGCTGAAAACCTGGAGAAGCTAAGCGTTGAATAGAATCTTAAAATCTAATAATTGATGAAATATTTTCTGCTTTCTTTTATAGTAGCTTTTACTCTTTTTTCAGGTATTAACTTTTCTGAGACTCCCGAGCAGTTAGAGTGCGAGATGCTTGAAAACCCCGAAGGGATTGATGTGAAAAATCCCAGGCTGGGCTGGAAAGTGAAGTCGGATCAACAGCAGGTGAAGCAAACTGCTTACAGAATTATTGTGGCTTCTTCCGAGGAGAAACTGAAAAATAATGAAGGAGATTTATGGGATAGCGGGAAAATTGAATCTGATAAAAATCAATTTATAGAGTATGCCGGGGATGAACTAAATAGCAAAGATGAAGCTTTCTGGAAAGTAAAGATATGGACTAATAAAGGAGAAAGTTCCTGGAGTAAGCCTGCCTACTGGAGCATGGGTATACTCAATTATAACGAATGGAAATCTACTCGATGGATTGGAATGGATGAAGCTTTTCAGTGGGATGATGTTAGTATGCACTCCAGGCTTTCGGCAAGGCACCTCAGAAAAGAATTTGAAGCACAAAAAGCGATAAAACAAGCTAAAGTCTATATTATGGGGCTTGGTTTATATGAGCTTTATATAAATGGCAATAAAATAGGAGATCAGGTGCTTGCCCCTGTTCCTACTGACTATAACCATAACGTAAAATATAATGTTTTTGATGTAACCAATCAATTAAAACAAGGTGATAATGCTATAGGAACATTGCTCGGAAACGGGAGGTATTT
Source organism: Salegentibacter sp. (assembly GCA_017795085.1). Classification (GTDB taxonomy): domain Bacteria; phylum Bacteroidota; class Bacteroidia; order Flavobacteriales; family Flavobacteriaceae; genus Salegentibacter. The sequence goes on along the minus strand of CP051246.1, from coordinate 3,595,855 downwards.
TACAATGCGACAACGTTATAAGCCTTATAAAATAAAAAATTTTGGGTTTCCAAAAATGGCTATGCAGTTGGTTATAGAATATGAAGATGGAGAAACAGAGACTTTAAAAACCGATCCAAGCTGGAAATTAACAGCTGAAGGTCCTATAATTTCCAATAATGAATATGACGGTGAGGAATATGACGCCAGAAAAGAGATGCCTGGCTGGACGGAGGTAGGATTTAATGATGAGAGCTGGATAGAAGCCGAATATGTGCAGGCACCCGAAGGTGTATTTGAGGCACAGATGACGGAACATATGAAAGTCGTTGAAACTATAAAACCGGTTTCTATAGAAGAAATTAAACCCGAAACCTATATTTTGGATATGGGCCAAAATATGGTAGGTTGGGTTAAAATGAAAGTAGGAGGTAATAGAGGCGATCAGGTGACCTTGCGTTTTGCAGAAGTTTTAGATGATAATGGGGAATTGGCTATGGATAATCTCCGGGATGCAAAAGTTACCGATAAATATACCTTGAAAGGGGAAGGGGAAGAAGTATGGGAACCTTCTTTTGTATATCATGGTTTCCGTTATGTTGAAATTACCGGTTATCCCGGCAAGCCGACTATTGAAGACTTTGAAGGTCGGGTAGTAAATGATGCCCTGAATAAAACGGGTTCCTTCGAAACTTCTAACTCTACTATTAATCAGGTTTTTGAAAATGCCTACTGGGGCATTAGGGGAAATTACAAAGGAATGCCAATAGATTGTCCGCAACGTAATGAACGGCAACCCTGGTTAGGAGATCGCCCTACCAGCGCCTATGGGGAGAGTTTTGTTTTTGATAATTCAAAGCTGTATGCAAAATGGCTGGATGATATTCAGTATGCGCAAAAAGCAGATGGTGCTATTCCTGACGTTGCACCTGCTTACTGGAATTATTATAGCGATAACATGACCTGGCCGGGCACTTATCTTATGGTAGCAGATATGCTATATAAGCAATATGGCGATATAGAAGTAATTAAAAAGCATTATCCCTCTATGAAGAAGTGGTTGCGCTATATGAAGGATCGTTATATGAGTGAGGCTTATATCCTGGAAAAAGATAGTTATGGCGATTGGGTTGCACCTCCGGCAACTCTTGAAGAAGGTAGAGGAATGACCGCTAATGTAAAGCACCCGAGCGAATTAATTTCAACAGCTTATCATTATCATTACTTACAGATGATGCAAAAATTTGCTCGTTTAACAGAAAATGATGCCGATGTTAAAGGGTATAGAGAGCTGGCTTCAAAAATCAAAGAAGGGTTTAATAAGGAGTTTTTTAATCCGGATGAAGCTGGTTATGGAGAAAATACGCTTACCGATAATTTGCTCCCTCTTTATTTTGAAATGATACCGGATAGGCATAAAGACGCGGTATTTAAAAATGTCGTTGATATTATTGAGGTAAGAAACGATGGACATTTGAGTACTGGTGTAGTGGGGACGCAATGGATAATGCGTAGTCTTACCGAGAATGGCCGTCCGGACCTGGCTTATAAACTTGCTACAAATACAACTTTCCCCAGTTGGGGTTATATGGTTGAAAATGGAGCGACCACAATTTGGGAATTATGGAACGGAAATGTAGCCGCACCAAGTATGAATTCCTATAATCATGTGATGCTATTAGGAGATCTTATAATATGGTATTACGAAAACCTGGCGGGTATTAAAAGTGCAGCACCCGGGTTTAAGGAAATTGAGATGAAACCTTCATTTGTTGATGGATTAGATTATGTAAAAGCTTCCTATAATTCACAGCAGGGTGAAATTAAAAGTCACTGGGAGCGTAAGGGAAAAAGAATTGAATGGAATATAGAAATACCCGCCAATACTACTGCTCAGGTATATGTTCCTTCAAGCGGAAAATCCAATATTGAAATCAATAATAAAAAAATAGGTAAATCATCTTTTGAGTTCTCCAATTATAATAAAATTGAACTGGGTTCAGGAAGTTACACTTTAAACTTTAGGTTCTAGTATTGGATTTAATAATTCCAAGTGGTGACAAATTTTAAAGATGAAAATTGAATATAAAATAGAAGAGCAGGACTTCCTGGATTTTCAATTATTCACAGCTTCAAAGTCGGATAGGATAAATAGGAAAAAAAGAAACGGTTGGATTTTCTTGACAGTTGGGTCAATCTTTGTTGCTTTTTACTTTTACCTGACCCACAATAATCCTATGACTATATATTTTGCATTTGCTGCCATTGCGTGCGGAATATTTTATCCGAAATATTTCAAGTGGAGGTATAAAAAATATCACAAAATTTACATTGAAGAAAATTATTCAAAACGATTTGGACAAGAAGAAATTATAGAAATAAATAGTGACTCAATCTTTTCAAAAAATAAAACTGGAGAAGCAAAAATTAACATCTCTGAAGTAGAGAAAATTGATGAAACGGAAAATCATTTTTTCCTGAAAATTTCGAGCGGCCTTTCGCTACTTATTCCTAAAAGAGAATTAACAAGTGTTGATGTATTTCGTGAAAAGTTGAATAATATTGGTTTAATTGTGAATAAGGAAATAAGTCATAAATGAAAATAAAAGGTAGCTGGGGTCAAAAATAGTCTTTGATTTAAAACAGTGTGATTTCGGGATAGTACAGGATAGCTTTAATTAGCTTTTATAGTATTTTTCACACTAATTAAGTTTCTTTTAGTAGTAAAGAAATCGTGAAAAGTAAATATTCTTAAATATCCTAATAAAAATGGAAAATAAAAAATCAGGTTATATAAAAGGGAGAAGACACTTTTTAAAAGTGTCTTCTCTTGCTTCAGCGGGGGTGGTTTTAGGTTGCAATGCTCCTTTCGCGTTTAGTTCTTCTATGGGCGAGCATCGATATAAAATTGCAGTTTGCGATTGGATGATTCTGCAAAGGCAAAAACTTAGTGCTTTTGACCTTGCTCAAAAAATAAATGCCGACGGGATTGAAATGGATATGGGCAGCCTTGGAGACCGAAGAACTTTTGAAAGTAAACTGGATACTCCTGGAACACAACAAGAATTTCTTGAAAAATCTAAAGAAACCGGGGTGGGCATAAGTTCAATAGCTATGTCTGGTTTTTACGCACAATCTTTTGCTAAACGTCCTACGGTAAATGTTATGGTGCAGGATACCATAGACACCATGAAAGCCATGAAAGTAAAAAATGCCTATTTGCCTTTGGGAGTCCAGGGAGATATGGCAAAAGAGCCGGAATTACGTCCCTTAATTGTACAACGCCTGCAATGGGCCGGTAAACAAGTTGGGAAAATTGGGGGCGTAATTGCTGTTGAAACTTCTTACGATGCCGCTGCTGAACTGGACTTTTTAGAAGAAGTGGATTCCAAATATGTTAAAAGTTCTTTCAATTTTGCCAATGCAATAAAAAACGGCAGGGATATTAGTGATGAATTAAAAATTTTGGGGAGAAAAAATATAGCTCAAATTCATTGTAGCAATACCGATGGAGAGTGGATTGAAAATGATCCGGCCTTTAATATGCCAAAAATTAAAAAGACGCTTGACCAGATGGGATGGAGCGGCTGGCTTATTATTGAACGTTCCCGGGATACCGATAGGGTTCACAACGTAAAAGCTAACTATGGTGCAAATGTGGCTTATATGAAAGAAGTTTTTCAAAATTCATAAATCAGGTTATGCGCACTTTTAGTTGTTTTATTTTCTTATTGGTTTTTAGTATTTCCTATGCTCAGGATGTAGCTATTGTAATTCCGGAGGAGTCCCCAAGAATTACTTTTGGTGGAGAAAAACTGGCAGAAAAGCTTGAAAATTCAGGTTATAATGTTAGTATGCTAAAAGAAGCAAAACCAGATAGTTTTGAAAAAACCATAATCCTTCAGAGTCAGGGTGATTCTTCAGATATTTTAGCTGAATCTGGACTCGAAACATCAAATTTAGATACAAAAGAATCTTATAGAATTTCCTCAGAAGGGAATATTGTTTTAGTTCAGGGGGCTGATAATTCCGGGGTGCTTTATGGAGCCTTACAGCTTGGTGATATTATAGAAGAGGAGGGCAGATTCCCAAATTCATTCAATATTAATGAATCTCCCGAAATGGTATTGCGCGGTAGTGTAATTGGTTTGCAAAAAACCGAATTAATGGAAGGCCGGGGCGTTTATGAATATCCGTATACTCCTGAAAATTTCCCCTGGTTTTACGATAAAGGACTTTGGATAGATTATCTGGATATGATGGTCGAAAACCGTTTGAACTCTCTTTACCTATGGAATGGTCATCCTTTTGCTTCTTTAGTAAAGTTAGAAGATTATCCTTATGCCGTTGAGGTAGATGATGAAACTTTCCAGAAAAATGAAGAAATATTTAAATTCCTTACCGAAGAAGCCGACAAAAGGGGGATTTGGGTGATTCAAATGTTTTATAATATTATTGTTTCTAAGCCCTTTGCAGAACATCATAATATTAAGACACAGGATCGAAGTCGCGAAATTACCCCGCTTTTAGAAGATTATACGAGAAAATCTATTGCAGCTTTTATCGAGAAATATCCTAATGTCGGGTTATTGGTAGCTCTTGGGGAAGCCATGAGCGGGATTGAAAATGATATTAACTGGTTTACCAATACGGTTATTCCCGGTGTAAAAGATGGGTTAAAAGCCTTAAATATCGAAGAAGAACCACCTATTATCTTACGTGCCCACGATACCGATGCGCCTAAGGTCATGGAAGAGGCGCTTAAAGTTTATAAAAACCTGTATACTACGCATAAGTATAACGGGGAATCGTTAACAACTTACCAGCCCAGAGGGCCGTGGACGCAAATTCATCGTGATTTAAGCTCAGCCGGGTCTATTCATATTTCTAATGTGCATATTCTGGCTAATCTAGAACCTTTTAGATTCGGTTCTCCCGATTTTATTCAGAAAAGTGTAAAGGCAATGCATAATGAGCATGGAGCCAATGCCCTGCATTTATACCCGCAATCATCTTATTGGGATTGGCCTTATTCGGCCGATAAAACACAAGATGGTGAGCGCTTACTGGAAATGGAGCGCGATTGGATTTGGTACAAGGCCTGGTCACGCTATGCCTGGGAAAAAGACCGTGATCGTAAAGAGGAAATTGAGTTTTGGAGCAATCTTTTAGCCGAGAAATTCGGAGCTTCGGAAGAAGGTGGTAAATATATCCTGAAAGCCTACGAAGAAACCGGAGAAATTGCCCCTAAAACTTTACGCCGATTTGGAATCACCGAGGGGAATAGGCAGACCTTGCTTTTAGGAATGTTCGCGAGCCAGTTGGTGAATCCTTATAAATGGCGGGTTTATCCTGGATTTTACGAATCTTGTGGACCACTTGGAGAAATTCTAATTGAGTATGCCGATAAAGAGTGGAATAATAAACCGCATTTTGGGGAAACCCCGCCTCAGATTATTGAGGAAATTTTAGCTCATGCCCGGGAAGCCAAAAATGCAATAGACAAAGCCACTCCTTTAGTTTCAGAAGAAAAAAAGGAGTTTGAAAGATTAAAAAATGACGTATATGCTTATGAAGCTTTTACAAAATTCTTTTCAGAAAAAGTAAAGGCAGCATTAAAGGTGTTGCGGTATGAAAAATCGGGAGAACTTTCCGATTTAGAAGAAGCTGTGCCTTATTTAGAAAAAAGTTTAGAGCATTATCAGGATTTAGTCGAACTTACTAAGGATACCTACCATTACGCAAACAGCATGCAAACTTCTATGCGTAGAATTCCTATTAGTGGAGAAGGTGGAAAAAATAAACATTGGACGGAAATTTTACCGCATTTTGAGGAAGAACTGTCTAATTTTAAAAATAACCTGGAAGCACTTAAAAAGTCTGGCGGTAAGAGAAAACCAGTGGATGTAGGACCCTGGAAAAAAGCTAATGACGTAATAGTTTCTACAGAAGGTGTTGAGAAGTATTCTTTTGAAACAGGCGAGTTGCTTTATCCTGATATGAATGCACAGGTTTTAAAAATCGCTCCGGAATTAAAAAACCTTACCGGAATTAAAATTGATCCTGAAAAACAACAAAATGAAGGAACTTCTTTGTCTTTTATAACCGAGAATCCGGTTAAAATGGTAGTAGGCTATTTTAATTCAGAAGAAGAAGGTTTTCTTTCTCCGCCAACTTTAGAAACAAATGCTGCGGCCAATAATCGCGGTCAGGCAGAAGCAATTCTGGTTAACGCAATACAAACTGATGGGTATCCCTCAGTAAATATTCATACTTATAATTATGAACCTGGAAAACATACATTTAGTCTGGAGAGAGGCAGGGTACTTATTTTAGGTTTTATTGAAGCAAACCAGGAGTTGTCTTCTAGAGATGTTGGTTATTCTGGAGATGGTGATAAAAAAGCGATAGACTGGTTATTTTATTAAGAAATATATTTTATGAAATTACAATATCTCATTTTATTACTTTGTTTTGTTGCTTGTAATACACAAAATAAGGAAGAATCGGTAAGAAGGGAAATCTCTTTAAACAAGGGCTGGAAAACCGCTCAAAATGATAGCCTGCCAAATACAGAAGCTCCTCAAAAAATTGAGGTAGATAGTGTATGGAAATCGGTAGATGTACCACATAACTGGGATCAATATTATGGCTATAGAAGGGAAGAACATGGTAACCTTCACGGTACCGCCTGGTATCAGAGAGAGCTCGAAGTTTCTTCAGAAGATAGTAAAAAACAGCATTTTTTATTTTTTGAAGGTGTAGGTTCGTATGCTACAGTATGGGTAAACGGAAAGAAAGTAGGTCAACATAAAGGAGGGCGAACCACCTTTACTTTAAATATTTCTGAAGTGATTAATTTTGATGAATCAAATACCATTTTGGTAAAAGCCGATCATCCCGCCTATATCGCTGATCTTCCCTGGGTTTGCGGAGGATGCTCAGGAGAATGGGGTTTCTCCGAAGGTTCGCAACCTTTGGGAATTTTTAGGCCTGTTTCTTTAGTGGTGACCAATGAAACCCGAATTGAGCCTTTTGGAGTACATATTTGGAGTGATAATGAAATTTCAGAAGAACGAGCGATTCTAAATATTACAACAGAATTGAAGAATTATGGGAGTGGCGATAAAAATTATACAGTAAAACAAGAATTCTTTGATGCTGATAAAAATGAAGTGGTAGCTGTAGAAGATGAGATTAATCTTAATGCCGGAGAATCTAGAGAAATCGAACAGGTTTTACCGGAAATCAAAAACCCGAAACTATGGTCACCGGGGAATTCCTACTTGTATGAACTCTCTACTACTATATCAGAGAATGGCGAAGTGGTTGATCGATTAAAAACCCCTTATGGAATTAGATGGGTGAGTTGGCCTATAAATCGGGAGGGAGAAGACAACCGACTTTATATAAATGATGAACCCCATTTTATAAATGGAACCTGCGAGTACGAACACTTGATTGGTGGGAGTCATGCTTTTACCGATACGCAGGTAAAAGCGAGGGTAGACCAAATGATTGCCGGTGGTTTTAACTCGTTCAGGGAATCCCATCAACCTCATAACTTGCGTTATCAGAAACATTTAGATGAAGCGGGAATTACATTTTGGAGCCAGTTTTCTGCACATATCTGGTATGATACCCCGGAATTCAAGGAAAATTTTAAAAAGTTGTTGCGGAATTGGATTAAAGAACGTCGCAACAGTCCCTCAATAATTATGTGGGGACTTCAAAATGAAAGTACCATTCCTAAAGAATTTGCTGAAGAATGTACCCGGATTATCAGGGAAATGGATCCAACTTCTGCCGTAGAAAGGCTGGTGACTACCTGTAACGGAGGTGTGGGAACCGATTGGAATGTTATTCAAAACTGGTCTGGAACTTACGGTGGAGATCCCTATAATTATGGAAATGAGTTAACAGAACAACTTTTAAACGGTGAATATGGAGCTTGGCGAACACTCGATCTTCATACTGAAGGTCCTTTTGATCAGGATGGAGAATATAGCGAAAACCGGTTTTCGCAATTAATGGAAATTAAAGTCAGAGAAGCAGAGTCGGTTAGAGATAAAGTGGTTGGTCAATATAATTGGTTGTTCAATTCGCACGAAAACCCGGGAAGAATTCAAAATGGAGAAGGTTATCGTGATATTGATAAAGTGGGGCCGGTAAATTATAAAGGTTTAGTAACTCCCTGGGCAGAACCGGTTGATGCTTATTATATGTATCGTGCTAATTACATTTCCAAAGAGGATAGCCCGATGGTTTATATTGTTTCGCACACCTGGCCAAATCGTTGGGAGAAACCGGGAGTTAAGGATAGTATTACAGTTTATTCCAATACAGATGAGGTTGAGTTGTTTAATGATATAAATGGAGAGTCGCTTGGGAAAAAGGAAAACCCGGGAAGAGGTAAGCATTTTGAATGGTATGATGTTGATATAAACTATAATGTGCTTTATGCAGTTGGCTATGTTGATGGTGAGGCGGTCGCTAAGGATTATATCGTATTAGATAATTTACCGGAATCTCCAAATTTTGAAGAATTTTATAAAGATGATGAAGAAGTATTGAAAGGGGAAGAGGACTTGAATTATCTCTACAGGGTGAATAGTGGCGGCCCTGCTTTTAAAGACAGTTTTGATCAGGAATGGGCTGCTGATGTTCAAAAAGTCAAAGAAAATACCTGGGGTTCTTTATCCTGGACCGATGATTTTGAAAATTTACCGGCCTTTTTTGCCAGCCAACGTAGGGTTTTTGATCCTATTGCAGGTACTAAAAACTGGGACTTATTTCAAACATTCCGCTATGGGACTGACCGTTTAAAATATGAATTTCCGGTACCCGATGGCGAATACCAGGTAGAACTTTATTTTGTTGAACCATGGTATGGCACCGGTGGCGGATTTGATGCCATCAACTGGAGAAACTTTGATGTGGCTGTAAATGACAGTGTGCATATTGATAATTTGGATATATGGAAAGAAGTCGGTCACGATACTGCTTTGAAGAAAACCTTAAATGTGGAAAGCAAAGACGGAAAAATAGTGATTTCCTTTCCGCAAATAACTTCAGGGCAGGCTGTAATTTCGGGAATTGCAATTGCTACGGCAGATGAGAGTATTGAACCTGCTCCGGCTTCTTCCGGTAATATCAATTCCTTAGAGGTTAATAATGTTTCTGCAGATCTGGTAGCGAAAGCGAGTTGGCTGGATATTAGTCAACAACAATATCTTGATTCCGAAGTAAGTTTTACCGAACTTCCTTACCAGATTTATGGTGCAGAATGGTTGAAGTTTTCCGAAGAATTAAGTGCCCGGGATTTTTCAGTCTCCTTTACCTCGAAAGATGATGCCTGGTTATACGCGATGATCGACAGTGATGTAAACAATTTGCCGGCTTGGCTTTCAGGTTTTGAGGAAATTGAAGAAACCGCTGCTAATAACCGGGGCGATACTTTTAAAGTTTTAAGAAAAGAAGTAAATGCTTCTGATGAAATTACACTTGGAAAGAATAGTAAGCAGCTTTCTGGAAATTACGCGATGTATAGCCTGGCTTTGGTTCCTAAATATGAAATGGGAGAAACCGAAGAGGAAGAAGCTCGTCCCAATTATGAGTTTTTAGCCCCGGAAGGTGATTTTTCAGGATCAGGAATTACTAATGGCAACTTTAAAGACAGCGATTATATAGAATTTACTGAAAATACAGAAAATAAGTTGGAGTTTGAAGTAAATCCCGGATTGGCCGGGGTGTATCTTATGAGGTACCGGTATATGAACTTATCAGGACACCCCATTGAAGTGGAACTTCAAATTGAAGATGCTAATGGAATTTTAGTACACGAAGGTGAAATTGAATTTCCTCCTGCTGAGGAAAAATTTAGGATTTTAAATACCACCTCAGGAGGATATATTAATGCAGGGACCTATAAAATAAGAATTACTTCAGAAGAAATGAAGGGCTTACGCATTAACAGGTTTGAATTTCAGTAAGCATAAAAGACTATAAAATGAAAAGAATTTTAGCCATACCATTTTTCTTGCTTTTTCTTGCCTTTGTAGGTTGTGAAGAGGATAAGGAACAGACAGCACGAATTGTAGAAGATTTTAATAAAGACTGGAAGTTTCAAAAAGGAGCACATCCGGAAGCAGCGAAAGTTGCTTTTAATGATTCAGAATGGAGAAGTTTGTCGCTTCCACACGATTGGAGTATAGAAGGAGAATTTAGTGAAGACCATCCTACAAAACCTGAAGGAGGAGCTTTACCGGCCGGAGAAGGCTGGTACAGAAAATCTTTTAAGGTGGATGAAGCCTGGAAAGATAAAGCCGTAAAAATAGAATTTGACGGAATTTTCAGAAACAGCGAAATCTGGATAAATGGACATTCTTTGGGAATTCGTCCTAACGGTTATATTTCAATTGCTCACGATTTATCAGGACATCTTAATTATGGGGAAGAAGAGAATATAATCAGCGTAAAAGTAGATAATTCAGAACAGCCGAATTCCCGCTGGTATACGGGCTCGGGGATATATAGAAATGTGAGATTGATTGTTACCGGAAAGTTAAGGGTCGATCAATGGGGCACTTTTGTGACTACGCCTGAAGTTAATGATGAAAGTGCCATGGTCAACCTTGAATTAAATCTGAAAAATGATTTTGATGCTCAGAAAAGGATTAAACTGGTATCTAGAATTTTAGATGAAGACGGTAATGAAGTTGCCAATTCTGAAACATCTCAAAATATTGATGCGAATGGGACAATAAAGCTAGATCAGAATTTTGAAGTCAGGAATCCAAAACTGTGGGATACTGAAAATCCATATTTATATACAGTACTAACGAAAGTGTACGATGAGGAAGAACTTTCTGATAATTATAAAACTCCACTTGGGATACGATATTTCGATTTTGATGCAGAAAGCGGATTCTCACTAAACGGAAAACCCTCCAAAATTCTTGGAGTTAATCTTCACCACGATTTAGGGGCGCTAGGTGCTGCGGTAAATAAAAATGCCATAAAAAGGCAGTTGAGATTACTAAAAGAAATGGGGGCGAATGCCGTACGAACAGCTCATAATCCCCCTGCACCCGAGTTGTTGGAACTTACCGATAAAATGGGCTTTATTGTTCAGGATGAAGCTTTTGATATGTGGAAGAAAAAGAAAAATGATAAAGATTACCATATATTTTGGGATGAATGGCACGAGAAAGATTTAAAAGATCTCATAAAAAGAGATAGAAACCATCCTTCCGTAATGATGTGGAGTATCGGGAATGAAATCAGAGAGCAATTTGATAGTACCGGTGTTGAAATCACAAGGGAATTGGTTGATATTGTAAAAGCTATAGATACCACAAGACCGGTTACCAGTGCCTTAAGTGAAAATATCCCTGAAGAAAATTATATTTATCAATCGGGGGCATTAGATTTATTAGGCTTTAATTACAAGCATGAAGATTATGAGAAATTCCCGGAATGGTATCCTAACGAAAAGATAATCGTTACTGAAAGTGCTTCTGCAATTGCTACCCGAGGTCACTATGATATGCCTTCGGAGAGCCTTATGTATTGGCCTCCTGCTCATAATGAAGATTTTGACGGGAATGATGATTATACGGTTTCAGCTTATGATCATGTGGCTGCCTATTGGGGTGCCACTCATGAGGCTTCCTGGAATGCTGTCAAGAAAAGGGATTTTATTAGCGGACTTTTTATTTGGGCCGGGATTGATTATTTGGGAGAACCTTTGCCTTATCCATATCCCGCCCGGAGTTCTTATTTGGGCGTAATAGATTTGGCCGGTTTTCCAAAAGATTCGTATTATATGTATAAAAGCGAATGGAGTGATGAAGATGTTTTACACATCTTCCCGCATTGGAACTGGGAAGAAGGAAAAGAGGTTGATGTTTGGGCATATTATAATAATGCTGATGAGGTAGAACTTTTTCTAAACGGAGAGTCTTTAGGAATTAAAAGTAAAAAAGGTGATGAACTACACGTTTCCTGGCGGGTAGATTTTGAACCCGGAAAACTAAAAGCAGTTTCCAGAAAAAACGGGGAAGTAATTCTTGAAAAAGAAATTCATACAGCTGATGAAGCTTCAGATATCCGACTTAGTGCAGATAAAGAAAGTATTCAAGCCGATGGCTATGACCTTAGCTTTATAACTGTAGATATTGTAGATAAGGATAACAATTTAGTGCCTATGGCAGACCATATGGTAGAATTTGAAATTTCCGGAGGCGGTAAAATTGTAGGAGTAGATAATGGTTACCAGGCTAGCGAAGAACCTTTTAAAGCCAATTACAGGAAAGCCTTTAATGGAAAATGCCTTGTAATTGTGCAATCAAATAGAGAAGATGAAACCATTAAGTTGAAAGCAAAATCAAATGGTTTAAATTCAACTGAAATTGAAATAGATGTGGAAGAATAAAATAATTGAATTATGAAATATATAGTTTGCGAACAACCTTTAAAGTTTTCAAAGGGAGATAAAGAAGAACCTACCGAAAAGACTGGGGAGGCGTTATTAAAAATACATAGAATTGGTATTTGCGGGACCGATTTGCATGCTTATACCGGCAATCAGCCATTTTTTAAATATCCAAGAATTTTAGGACATGAACTTGCTGCTGAAATTCTTGAAATTGGAGAAAACGAGCAGGGACTTAAAGCGGGGGATAAAGTAATTATTATGCCTTACGTAAGTTGTGGCGAATGTATTGCCTGTGAAAATGGTAAAACCAATTGCTGTAAAAACATCCAGGTGTTGGGCGTTCATGCCGATGGCGGAATGCAGGAGGTTATTTCAGTTAGACAGGATTTATTACTTCCTGCAAATGATTTTACTTACGATGAAATGGCCATTGTAGAGCCCCTTGCTATTGGTGCGCACGCTATTAGAAGAGCCGATATTAAAAAGGGAGAAACCATTGTGGTGATGGGTTGTGGGCCTATTGGTATTGGACTTATGAAACTGGCCCAGATTCGCGGGGCCAAAGTTATTGCAATGGATGTAAATCCTACTCGCTTGGAATATGCGAAAAAGGAAATTGGGGTTGATTATATAGTAAATGTTACTGAAAATCCTGTAGATAAAGTGGAAGCAATTACTAAAGGTGAAATGGCTGCAACTGTCTTTGATGCTACCGGAAACAAAAAAGCCTTAGAATCCGGTCCCGATTATATGGCCCATGGAGGTAAATTTGTGTTGGTGGGGCTTTTTAAAGGGGAACTTAACTTTGAACATCCAAAAATTCACGCTAAAGAAACTACCCTAATGTGTAGTAGAAATGCTACCTTAGAAGACTTTAAATTTGTAACTGATAATTTGAAAAGCTTCCCTACTGATTCTTTTATTACCCACCGGGTGAAGTTTGATGAAATGATTGACAATTTTGATTCCTGGTTGCTGGCAGAAAGCAATGTGATAAAAGCAATGATTGAAGTTTAAACTGAAATTATGATTATAGATACCCACCAGCATTTTTGGGAGTATGAGCCGGAAAAACATGCCTGGCTCGATGATGATATGAAAAGAATCAGGCGGGATTTCCTGCCTGAAGATTTAGCCCCGGTTTTTGATAAAAATGGAATAGATGGCTGTATAGCCGTGCAGGCCGACCAGACCGAAGCGGAAAATCAATTTTTGCTGAATCTTTCTGAAAAGAATGATTTTATAAAAGGTATTATTGGCTGGGTTGATTTTAAGAATGAAAATATAACTGAAAGGCTTCAGTATTATTCTGAAATTCAGAAAATAAAAGGTTTTCGACATATTGTGCAGGGAGAACCAGACCATAATTTTATTTTAGGAGAAAAGTTTGTAAATGGAATTTCCGCCTTAAAAAATTATGATTTTGTCTATGAGATTCTTGTTTTTCCACATCAATTAGGTGCTGTATTGGAATTTGTAAAGAAATTTCCTAATCAAAAGTTCATCATAGATCATATAGCTAAACCTTATATAAAAGATAGCTTCTTTGAAGGTTGGGCAGTTTTAATGAAAGAAATTGCAAAATGCGAGAATGTGTATTGTAAAATTTCAGGAATGGTGACCGAAGCCGATTATAAAAATTGGAATTATGGTCAGCTTCAGCCCTATATGGATTGGGTTTTTGAGCATTTTGGAGCAAAACGCCTGATGTTCGGTTCCGACTGGCCAGTATGTTTGGTGGCTGCAGAATATGAACAGGTGAGAAATATTGCTGCTACTTATGTAGATAAACTTTCAGAAGCAGAACAAGATCATTTTTGGTGGAAGAACGCCAGTGAATGCTATAAAATATAGTTATGGATTTAAAATTAAAAGATAAAATTGTTTTGGTGACCGGTGGTGCCGGAATTGAAGGCAGCATTGGCCATACCATAGTTTTTGCCCTGGCAGCAGAGGGTGCTGTTCCTTTGATATTTGACAGGAATAAAAGAGGCTTTGAATATGAAAAGCAACTTCAGGAAAAGGGAGTTCCAGCCAGGTTTTTCCAAACCGATCTTGCTGATGCCCAACAAATAGAAAATTCCATAGAAAGGGTAAAAAAGGAATATGGTCAGCTTGATGCGATTATAAATAATGTAGGGGTGAATGACGGGGTGAGTCTGGAAGATTCTGTAGATGATTTTATAAACTCGCTTAAACTCAATCTGATTAGTTATTTTGCTGTGGTTAAACATGCGCTACCCCTTTTGAAAAAAGTAAAAGGGAATATTCTAAATATCGGTTCAAAAGTGGCACTTACCGGACAGGGTGGTACCTCAGGTTATGCAGCCTCCAAGGGTGGTGTGCTTGGTTTAACCAGGGAATGGTCGGTAGATCTAATATCTGACGGAATTAGGGTAAACGCGCTTATTATTGCCGAAAGTTTAACGCCTGCCTATCACAACTGGTTAAAAACCCTGGAAGACGGTGAAGAAAAACTGCAGGCAATACAGGAAAAAATTCCTTTTGAAAACCGGATGACAGCACCCGAAGAGATTGCTGACACCGCTTTGTTCCTTATTTCAAATCGTTCTTCACATACCACTGGTCAATTTCTTTTTGTGGATGGCGGCTATGTACACTTAGACCGGGCACTGCTTAAATAAACTACTTTATGAAATCAGAAACTGCTCCTCTTGTTCCAAAGCATATTATCCTGCCATTTGTCTTAGTGACTTCACTTTTTGCTTTGTGGGGATTTGCAAACGATATTACCAACCCGATGGTTTCAGCCTTTAAAAAAGTGCTGGAGCTGAATAATTTTGAAGCTTCGCTGGTGCAATTAGCATTTTATGGGGGCTATTTTACTATGGCGCTCCCCGCGGCTATTTTTGTAAACCGGTATTCTTATAAGAAAGGTGTACTTATTGGCCTTGTTCTGTATGCTGTTGGAGCATTACTGTTTTATCCGGCTGCAGCTTATGAAGAATTTATTTACTTTTTATGTGCGCTCTATATATTAACTTTCGGTCTTGCTTTTCTTGAAACTACAGCGAACCCATATATATTGGCGATGGGTTCTAAAGAAACCGCTACTCGCCGGTTAAATTTGGCCCAGGCTTTTAATCCGATTGGCGCATTAGGAGGACTTATCGTGGCTCAAAATTATATTCTTGCTGCATTGCGTTCAGATGATGTGAACGAACAGGGAGAGCCTGTATATGATAGTCTTTCTGAAAGCGCAAAGTCTCTTATTAGAACTTCTGATTTACAGGTAATACGTGATCCTTATGTGATATTAGGTGTGGTGGTTATAGTATTTTTTATAGTAATTGCTGTAACTAAAATGCCTCAAAATAAAGATCAGGAAGCTAAGGTAAATATTAAAAAGTCTATTGTGAGGCTTTTTAAATCATCAAAATTTGTGGGTGGGGTAATTGCACAGGTTTTCTACGTTGGTGCACAAATTATGTGTTGGACCTATTTATACCAATATGCCGAAGCGATTGGAATTGATAATGCCACAGCAGTAAATTATGGTATCGCGGCATTAGTTGCTTTCATTATAGGACGATGGATTGGCACTGCATTACTACGCTATGTGAGCTCAGGAAAGTTGCTTTTATATTTTGCCATAGGAGCGATGATTTGCACCTTATTAACTATTGGAATAACAGGCTATCCAGGATTATATGCCCTGGTAGCAATTTCCTTTTTTATGTCTATTATGTTTCCAACTATTTACGGTATAGCTCTTGAAGACCGGGACGAAGACTCCAAATTTGGAGCTGCGTTTCTAGTAATGGCCATCGTTGGCGGGGCGTTAATGCCTACGTTACAGGGAATGATTTTAGATATTGGCGGTTTGGGTTATACCGATGTTTCTATCCTTGGAGTTTCAGAGGTGAATATTTCATTTATCCTGCCCCTGGCCTGCTTCATTATTATTGCTTTATATGGGGCAAGGGTAAAGTATTTAAAATAATATTATTGTTTGGCCTTTTTAAGTTTATCAAATTCAGATTTTGATATTTTTAAAATACTTCCGTGGCGAATATCTTCAGGAAAGCTTACCTTATCTGAAATATCTTCCCAGTTTTTAAGATCGGTGGAATGTACAGCACCAAATTCTTTTTCGGTATACTTATCAAAAAAGACTAAATACTCTCCATTGATTTCAACCGAAGTAGGCCCTTCAGCCCAATAATCACCGGTAATTGGCTTACTAGCTTGCGTGTAGGGGCCTTTTAAATTATCTGAAGTGGCAATTCTGATATTTTTTTCAGCAGGCTCCCGGGTTTCATCTTTCAAAAACATTACAAATTTGCCTTCATATTTTTTTATGCTGGCATCAATTACATTAAAACCGGGCTCATATAAAATCTTTGTGTCACTAAAGTTTTCAAAATCTCTAGTGCTTACATAGTACATCCGGTGATTATAGCCATCATCTGCTTTAATTTGTGTCTCGGGGAACTTTCCTTTTATAGTGGTTGCCCAGTAAATAATATATTCATCATTTTCTTCATCGTAGGTGAGTTCCGGAGCCCAGGTGTTTCTGGCATTCTCTTCGTGTTCCATAACCGGGAGATACTGTTGTTCACTCCAATTAATAAGATCTTTGGATGATGCATAACCAATTCCTTTCTCAGTCCAACCTACCGTCCATACCATATGATATTTGCCGTCCCGACCTTTGATAATACAAGGGTCACGCATTAACTTTTCATTGCCCAATTTTGGCTTTAAATAAGATTCACCATCATTTAAAGACTTCCAGGTATAGGCATCATAACTATATGCAAGATGAAGCCCATCTTCTCCATTCCCGGTAAAATAAGAAAAAACCATAGGCTTGTTTGGAAGCAGGTTGTGTTGACTTAACCATTTTTCAAGATTTTTGGACCAAAATGTGTTAGTTCCTTTTCTTCCTAAACCAAAGCCGTGGCCGCCATCTTGAAATATGTGCATTTCCACAGGAATATTATTTTCTTTTAAGGCTTTATAATATTCCAGACTGTTTTCTACAGGCACAGCTCTGTCATCGGTTGCGTGAACAAGAAAAGTTGGAGAAGTGTTTTCTGAAACTAAATTTTCATTGGAGAATTTTTCCAATAATTCCTTCCCGGCATTTTTACCTAATAAACTTTCCTGGGAACCTTGGTGAGTTAATTGATCCCGCATAGAAATTACCGGATAAATAAGAATACTAAAATCTGGCCTTGCTGAAATCTCCTGATTATCTGAAGTGATTTTTTCATCAAATCGAGTGGAAAGGCTAGCTGCCAAATGTCCTCCTGCTGAAAAACCTAAAACACCTATTTGATCTGGGTTAAGGTTCCACTTTTTGGCGTTTTTTCTGATTAATCGCATAGCTTGTTGTGCATCTGCCAGGGGAGCAAGACTTTTATCCTGCATAATTTCATCAGAAGGCAGCCTATAATGTAAAACGAAGGCATTTAGTCCTAAAGAATTAGCCCATTTGGCTACTTTTCTACCTTCTTTTTCTACCGATAGATGTGAATATCCGCCACCGGGCAGGATTAAAATCGATGCATTTTTGCCGGGGTTTTCAGCTCGGAAAATTTTTAGTTCGGGCGTTACTACTTTGGAAATTCCGGTAATTGTTCCTGCGTCATTTTTATGATTGGTTTGAGTATATGTTTCTGAAGAAATAGCTCCCGGTACACCATCTGTCCAAATTTCTAAAGATTCCTGACTAATGATTTGTGATAAAGAAGCAAGGTTTAAAAGAATGCCTAAAAAGCTTGCTCTTAAACCTTGTTTTAATGTATTGTGCATAATTCTTATAAGTTACTATTAGTCTAAAATTACTCCATTTTATAAATTTCGGCTCCCGCAAGGAGAAATAATCCCAGACCATAGTCTTCAAAGTCTGGAACTTTTTCGTATGATAATGGTTGCCCGGCCTTGGGTTCTTTTCCTGTAGATTGTACGTATCCCAGAAATCCATTTTCGTGTAAAGAATCATCGATCATTGCTTTCCAGGCTTTTTCTATAATCGGGATATACTTGTCTTTATCAAGCAGTCCGTTATTTACACCATATGCCATACCGTATATAAAGGAAGCAGTTCCTGTAAGTTCTTTTCCACCGTAATGATTAGGGTCGTGCAGGCTTACATTCCAAAAACCGTCTTCTCTCTGAATTTCGGCCAAAACTTCAGCCATAGTTTGCAAATCTTCTATATATTGATCTCGGTGAGAGGCCTCTTCAGGAATAATATCAAGCACTTTTGCCAGGGCTACAATTACCCAACCATTGCCACGACTCCAATAAGCATCCTCTCCATTGGGCTCGCTGTAAGGCGGGTCGAAATCTGCATCGCGCCACCATAGGCCATCTTCCGGGTTAAATAGTCCATTTTCACCAATACTATTTCGACTGGCCATATACATCTCGTACATTTTCTCAAAATAGCGTTCATCGTTTTCCAAAACGCCCAATTTAGCAAAAACAGGCATTCCCATTTGAATGGCATCAATCCAGTCCCAATCCCCATTTTGTGGCGTATGCAAAAATTTTTGCATAGCCGCCCTGGTGTTTTTTAGCTTTTCGGGCTTTGGCTCCAGGTTATATAAATCTATATAGGTTTGCGCTGCACAATAATTATCGGCATTCCTATTAGTGTTTTTACCATGAAAGCCCCAGTTATGGGATTTAGCCCAGTCAAGTGCATAATTATAAAACTCTTCTTTTGGATAAATTTCGTGCAATGCCATTAATCCTTCATAATAAACGGCACGAGTCCAAATATGGCTTGGATAATCTCTATGAGGAAGTGTAATTGTGTCGCCGGCATCAGGCCATTTTTCCATAAAGTAAGTGTTGGCCAACTGCATTTGTTCTAAAACTTCCTCCCTGTCTAAATCTATAGCTTGTTGGGAAAAAGAAGTTGAGGTAACAAAAATGACCAGATAGAAAAGTAAAGAATTCTTCTTCATGTATTTTTTAAGTTTTATTTGATTACAGCTAAAGCACTTTTTAGAATTGCTGTTTTTATTGAGAATAGGACATTGTCCTGCCGACCATAGATATTAGCATTTCATTTTGTTAAACCTCCCAATTAAGGCTTGAAATGTTTTAAATCTGGAACTATTCCATTTTATAAATTTCGGTACCGGCAAGAAGAAATAATCCCAGGCCATAGTCTTCAAAATCCGGTACTTTATCGTATGATAATGGTTGGCCGTCTTTAGGCTCTTTTCCTGTAGATTGTACGTATCCCAGAAATCCATTTTCGTGTAGGGAATCTTCTATCATAGCATTCCAGGCTTTTTCTATAATCGGGATATACTTGTCTTTATCAAGCAATCCGTTATTTACACCATAAGCCATTCCGTATACAAAGGAAGCCGTTCCGGTAAGCTCTTTTCCGCCGTAATGATTAGGGTCGTGTAAGCTAACATTCCAAAAACCATCTTCTCTTTGAACTTCTACCAAAGCTTCAGCCATAGTTTGTAAATCTTCTATATATTGATCTCGGTGAGGAGCATCTTCAGGAATAATATCAAGGACTTTTGCCAGGGCTACAATTACCCAACCATTGCCACGACTCCAATAAGAATCCTCTCCATTGGGCTCGGTGTAAGGTGGGTCGAAATCTGCATCTCTCCACCATAACCCGTCTTCAGGATTAAATAATCCATTTTCACCAATACTATTTCGACTGGCCATATACATCTCGTACATTTTCTCAAAATAGCGTTCATCGTTTTCTAAAACACCCAATTTTGCGAAAACAGGCATTCCCATTTGAATGGCATCAATCCAGTCCCAATCCCCATTTTGTGGCGTATGCAAAAACTTTTGCATAGCCGCCCTGGTGTTTTTAAGTTTTTCGGGCTTTGGCTCAAGGTTATATAAATCTATATAAGTTTGAGCAGCGCAATAGTCGTCGGCATTTCTGGTGATATTTTTACTTCTGAAACCCCATTCGTGGAATTCGGCCCAGTCTAATGCATAATTATAAAACTCTTCTTTTGGATAAATTTCGTGCAATGCCATTAGCCCTTCATAATAAACGGCACGAGTCCAAATATGGCTTGGCCGTTCTTTATTTGTGATAATGGTTTTTCCAACATCAGGCCATTTTTCCATAAAGTAAGTGTTGGCCAACTGCATTTGTTCTAAAACTTCATCTCTGTCTAAATCTATAGACTGTTGAACAAAAGAAGTTGAAGTGATAAAAATGACCAGATAGAAAAGTAAAGAATTCTTTTTCATAATTATTGAGCTATTTTTTAATTATTTGTTTCGTTTTGATGTAAAGGAGTAAGGCTAATAGGGCTGGTTAAGCCTGAAGGGGTAGGATCCCACTTTGTAGCGTCAAATTTTTCATAATCTTTATTTACCATATTAATTTCGTGAAAAATTTTCCATTCTTCCCCGCGCATTTCCAGGTTTTTTATCCGGTTTGCAGCAAGGTTTGTCACTTTAATTTTTATTTTATTTGTTCCCTCATTAAGCTTTCCGGTTTTTAATTT
This sequence comes from Salegentibacter sp., assembly GCA_017795085.1. Taxonomy (GTDB): domain Bacteria; phylum Bacteroidota; class Bacteroidia; order Flavobacteriales; family Flavobacteriaceae; genus Salegentibacter. Next base: position 3,574,951 of record CP051246.1, on the reverse strand, counting down.
AAAAGGAACAGCCCAGGCGGTTCCAATATATTTATCATTAATATATACTGTAGCACTTTCCCGAACATCTCCCAGGTTAAGTTCCCAATTATCGGCTTCTACATTGGGTTTTTCAAAAGTAGTTTCATAAACTCCCGTTCCTGAAAATGCTTCGGCCTTTTTGCTTAGGTTTGTCCAGGATTTTAATTCATCGATTTTTTTATTTTCGGGAATCTCAGGACCACCATTTTCGAAGGACAATACCCATTCTCCACTAATTTTATAAGATTCTTCCCCTTTCGTGTAATACGGCCAGGCTTGTAAATCTTTTTCAAAACCTGTTTTTATAAAAAATGATTCTCCGGGTTTAATCTGAACCCTAACTTTGGTTACTCCATTTTCAATTTTAGTATCGGCTTTTCCGGTTTCACTATTCAACGGGTTAAAAAGCATCAGGTTTTCTGATTCTGTTTGAAGCGGGATATATCCATCAACTGTTTTTGCTGTATGATTTACCAGGAAATAAATTTTATCCTCTCCCAACTTTCTTCTAATAAATTTCAGCCCGGTTTTTACCAATTCTTCAGGGTGAACATCAGCCTGTTTCAGTGCTTCAGGCAAGTCGTCAATATTGGTAGTTGTAGTTTTATTATTGTGGATTAATTGTTGAAGTTTCTCGCTCTTTTTCTTGTAGTCATTATAGCCGGGGGTAGTTTCGGGCAAGCCATTAAAAATGATTTTTGCTCCTTTTTCTTTTAATGCAATCAATTTTTCAAAAGTTTCCAGGGGCATGTTTTTACTTTCAGGTACAATTAGACTTTTAAAAGTACCGCCGGGTAGCGCTATCTTGCCATTTTCTACACGTGCTTTTTGAAGAAACCTGTCAGAAATAAAGTCGGTAGCATAACCATTATCCATCAAATAGTTAGTTATTTCATAGAATGGAGTTCCGTGAAGCCATTCATCCAAAGAATGGATTTTTAGCTGAAAAAATAAGTTTCCTTTATAGAAATTGTCCCAGATGTCGTGAATAGGCCAATATAGAAGTGTTTCATTATCGGCTTCGCCTGCCTGAAGCATGGATTGCGTATTTTCAATATAATTGAATAATTCAGGGACATCTTGCCAAATTGTGTTATTGGGACTAAAATTTACCGAAGCATAAAATTTCCAACCTGGCCATTTTGCTGTATCGGGGGAATAAGTAGTGCCGTGTAAAAAAATGTGGTTAACTCCGTTTAGAAATAGTTCTTCAACTTCCGGTTTAGTTTGTGAAAGTGCGGTTTTAAAATGGTCTCTAAGCCAGGTAAATGTTTCTGAGGATGTTAATGGCTTGCCTGCAATGTGGGCTGCAGAAGATGAGAATTTAAGCATCACTCTATCAGCATCACCTTCTCTAATGTTTTCTTTTTCTCTCCTTAACCCTGGAATGTCAAAGGGCATGGAGCCAAAAGTTTCACATTCCGGAATATTGGCAGAAGCATACATATCGATTAAGTTGCCTGGAGAACCATGGGCTTGCAACTTTGTTTTCATTCCTTTTTCATTGGCCCACTCTGTCCATGGAATATTAAAATCTTCTAATAATAAATCTGAAATAGTTTCGCGATAATCGCTTTTAACCCTATTTCCTTCTTCTGAACTATTCTTTTCTAAAAGGAGATGGAGCTTGGTTTTAAGGTCGTATTCCCGTCTTTTTTCAAATTCCTCAAAAAAATCTGGGGTAAAATCAGTACCGTAAACCTCGTAGCTATCGTTAAAAATACCTCGTGGCTTATGGGAGATTTTATTAAATGCTTTATTAAAAGGTTCCAGGTATTGACTTAATGCTTTACGGGAATAATGATCGACAGTAAATCCTTCTCCTCCCGGAGCTGCTCTTTTAACCTTTTGCCCCGTTTTTCCAGTAAAAACAGCAATTACCTTATGAGCTTCTGCTCTGGATTTCCAGTTTATGTGAGAATTATCTTTAACTTTATCTGTAAGGTCAGTGTACTCACCTTTTTTATTAAATGCGACCAAATATTTTAGCGTAGCAGATTTTTGATCTCTTTCATCCTTTGGTCGTAATTTTTGTTTTAAGCGCTCACCTTTTTCTAATTCATAAATTCTTGTGACGAGTTTGGTTGCTGCATGTTCCTGGTCTACTTGCGGGCCACCGTATGGCCATCCCGTTCCGAGTACCATATCAACACCCATATTTAAACTATCTGCTGTAGCAATAGTATACTCCAGGATATCAAGATATTCAGAAGATAGAAAATCTAAATAATTTTCTTCCTCTCCTTTTACGCCATAGATAGGGGTAATCTCTACACCACCAATTCCGGCATTATGGAGTTCTATGAGGTTTTGCTTTACATTTTTTTTGTCAATGGCACTGCCCATCCACCACCAACGGGTCCAGGTTTTTGTAGTTTTTTCCTTTTTTATCCATTCAAATGATGATTCATCGTTTTCCTGTTGAGAATTCACAGTATGATTAAAAAAGAGAATGAAAAATGTAAGGAAAGCAAGTAGGCTTTTTTTTCTCATATCAGCGTATTGGTAAATTCGGATTTATATGGACAACCTTCTTAGAAAGAAGAAGGTGTAAAATTATTATAAAATTACACATTTACGGATGTTTTAGCATCCTGCCGTATCCTGTAATTTACACAAACCAATAATGGATGGTAACTTTAATTGTAAAGATTTTATTGTGTTAACATGATTTCTCGGAGTAAGTGTTTTTATCGGTAAAATTATTATTTAATCCAATGATAAAGTTAAAAAAAGTTAACATAAAACAGAAGTCTTCTTTTATTATTTATATATGAAATATAAATAATATAGGTGTTTTGAAAATTTTTATCGAATTAATTTTCATTTAATTGTCAAAAGTATTACTATTTTAATAATTGATTGCCATATTTTCAATGCATGCAGTACAGTGCAGGATGGCTAAATGTTAAGGTGTAAATATATTTGATTGTTAATATTTTTTTAACCCATAAATATATTTACTTATATGAAACATCTAACACGAAAATTATTAATGTATATAGGGTGTCTTTTATTTAGCATTCCTATTCTTGCCCAGGATAGGGAAGTTACAGGAACAATTACTGATAATAATGGTGTTCCCTTGCCAGGGGTAAATGTAGCTGTTAAAGGCACAAGTGTTGGGACCCAAACAAATTTTGATGGGGATTATGCGTTGAGCGTTAGTGAGGGAGATGTTCTTATTTTCTCATTTATGGGTATGCAAACTGTAGAGAAGACAGTTGGGGTAGAAGATCAAATAGATGTAGTAATGCAGAATGATAATGAAAGCCTGGAGGAAGTTGTAGTTGTAGGGTATGGTGAACAAAAGAAATCTGATGTTACAGGAGCCATTGTAAGTGTTAGTTCAGTGGAAATAAATTCCAGGCCAGTAAATAATGCTATTGAGGCCATGCAGGGTAAAGCGGCTGGTGTAGATATCACCACCAGTGAAAGACCAGGGACCGTGGGTGATATTACAATTCGTGGTGTTCGTTCTTTAACAGCCTCTAATTCTCCACTGTATGTTGTAGATGGTATACCATTAATTTCCGGAGGTATTGAAAACATAAACCCTTCAGATATAGAGTCTATAGATGTGCTTAAAGATGCTTCGTCAACCGCTATTTACGGGTCGAGAGGAGCAAACGGAGTGGTGATTGTTTCTACGAAAAGAGGAAAAGAAGGGAATTATAGTTTAAGCCTGAATTCTGCGGTTACTTTTCAAACCCTGGAAAACAGAAGTGAATTAATGAATGCATCAGAATATATTGAATTTAGGCGTTGGGCTAAATATTATTCAGATCCAGATTCTTTTCCTCGTGGAGATGAACCTACCCAGGAAAATGATTTTGATATTTTCTTAGGTTCTGCAGATCCGTACTCCTGGGAAAATATTTTAAGAGGCTGGGAAGGAGGAGCCTGGGATGGTTCTCAAGTTCGGTCTACCGATTGGACTGATTTTGTTACAAGAACAGGAATAACGAATCAACATACGTTAAGCGTTAGTGGAGGTTCAGAAAAAATGACTGCTTACGGGTCTTTTGGTTTTCTGGATAATGTGGGGACAGTAATTGGACAAAGTTACAGGCGTTATACAGGAAAAGTGAGTATAGATATTGATGCCACCGACTGGTTTTCTTTTGGTGCCACGATAAATGCAAGCTATGGAGTAAACGAATATGGACAATCTGGAGCAGGGCGAAATTCTAATGTAAATGGGGAAGGCTTGTATGATACTGCACGTGGTGTTTTTGCCTGGGCTGTTCCGTATGATGACGAAGGGAGTAGAATCGAGTTTCCCGGCGGGGATGATGCTGTGAAAACAGTAATTGGTGAGGAAAAATTTTCTCAGGATCAAAGAATGAATATAAGAACATTTGGTAGCTTCTATTCAGAAGTCGATTTTTCAGCTTTTTCTTCTGCTTTAGACGGATTAAGATATCGGATGAATTTTGGGCCAGACATATCTGTTGGTAGGGATGGTATTTTTTTAGATGCGCAATCTGTAATACGTGCGGGGTCTAGTTATGCATCATTGTATAAAGAACAGAACTTATCCTATACTCTAGATAATATACTGTTTTATGATAAAGAGTTCGGGATGCATGATATTGGGCTTACTTTCCTGCAAAGCCGGACTCAGTTTAAAACCGAATTTAATAATATGGCGGCCGATAATATCCCATTTCCAAGTCAAAAATGGAATGCTTTGTCAAATACCAATGTTGAGTTGAATACCTGGGATTCTGGAATTGAAGAAAGACAACTAGACTCTTATATGGGACGGATTAATTACGGTTACGATGAGCGTTATATATTGACTTTGTCTGGTAGGTACGATGGAGCTTCCCAGTTGGCCGAAGGGAATAAATGGGCTTTCTTTCCAAGTATGGCTTTGGCCTGGCGTTTTGATAGAGAGAGTTTTTTGGAAAACACAGATTGGCTAAACCAGGGGAAATTGCGTTTGGGTGTTGGTTCAACAGGAAATTCTGCAATAGACCCCTACTCAACAAAAGGAGGGCTGATTCCTTTATTTTACCCTTCAGGAAGTACCTTGTCTAGCGGAACTATAACGTCTACAAATTTTGCGAATAAAGAACTTGGTTGGGAAACAACAACACAGTATAATGTAGGTGTAGATTTCTCATTATTGAACTATAGAATTTCCGGGAGTTTAGATTATTATAATTCTAAGACAGATGATTTATTATTACTTAAGACCCTTCCAACAGTAACCGGGTATGTTGATACTTATGAAAATGTGGGGAAAACAGCGAGCCAGGGTATTGATTTAACTTTACAGACGGTAAATTTAGACCTAGATAAATTTGGTTGGGAAAGTACTTTAAATGCCTCCTGGCAGGACAATCATATTGTTGAACTTGCTAATGGAACGGAAGATGACATCAACAACAATTGGTTTATTGGAGAGCAATTGGGGGTTGTTTATGGATATGAGTCAAATGGTATTTGGCAGGAATCTGATGCTGAGGAAATAGCCAGGTTTAATGCAAATGGCCACAATTTCTCGCCCGGACTTTCACGACCTGTCGATCAAAATGGAGATTATAGAATTGATGCTAATAACGATAGGACCATTATTGGTAATACCCTCCCAAAATATATCCTTGGTTTAACTAATACTTTTAATTACGGAAACTTTGAACTTTCTGTTTTCATGTATGGCCGTTTTGGATATACTTATTATACGGAAGGAGAAGCTCAAACTGGTCGTTTTAACCAGCGTAAGATTGATTATTATACCGAAACAAATACAAATTCTAAATATCAAAAGCCTATTTATACTGCGGGAACTGGAGATCCATTTGCTACAACCCTGGGGTATGAAAGTGGCTCTTTTATAAAAATTCGAAATATATCACTTGGGTATAACTTTTCCAGTGGTTTTGCAAAGAGTATTGGGTTGAGTAACATTCGTTTTTATGTTCAGGCACAAAATCCTGGGATGATTTTTTCAGATGTGGACTGGGTAGATTTAGATGTTAATAGTCCGTCATGGAATCGAGGATTCACAACCGGGCTTAATATTGATTTTTAACAAACGTGTAAACATTTAGATTATGAAAATATGTATAAAAAATATAAAGCTTAGCCTGTTTTTAGTGTGTATAAGTGGCTTGCTTTCTTGTGAAAAAGATTTTTTAGATGAAACTTTAGAGACGCAGCCAGATCTTGAATATTACGAAACAGAAGAAGGTATTTTGTCTTTAGCAATCGGAACGTATTACAGGGTACTTGCCTTCCCGTTTTCGTCAGAGCTGGAATACGTATCCACAAATTATGGTACAGATGAATTCCTTGTTGGAGGAGATGATTCTAACGGAGTTTGGAATAATTATGATAGTGGTTTGCAATCTATTGTTCCTTCATTAAATTCAAATACCGTGAGTGCTGCAGAACAATGGGATTATCTGTATGTTGGAATAAATTCAGCTAATCAACTTATTAAATATGCTACTGAAATTGAGTCTACCAATGATGCTATTAAAAAGAGAGCACTTGGGGAGGGATATTTTTTTAGAGCCTTTAGTTATCTTCGGTTGGTAAGACAATTTGGAGCAGTACCTTTAAAATTAACAGTAAGTACAACTGTAGAAAATGAATTTACGAGAGCCCCAGAAGAAGAGGTTTATGCTCAAATAATTTCTGATTTTAATGAGGCTTATAACCTATTGCCTAACGAGGGCTCGCCAGCAAGAGTTTCAAAAGATGCTGTTGCTCATTATCTGGCAAAAGCTTATCTCTCCAGGGCGAGCGAAATAAATGATGAGTGGAATGGGGCTAGCAAGCAATCTGATTTGGAGCAGGCTGTTTCTTTGGTAGATGAAGTTATAGCTAATCATCCCTTAGCACCTAATTATGGTGATTTATGGAATTATACCGAACCAGATGGTGAAAATGAATTTTTATCCGAGATTATTCTTTCAGCACAGTTTACAGCAGATAGAGGAGCTGAAGGTAGAAACTTTAGCCACGTAATTTATACAGCAAAATATGATGACTTACCCTATATGGTAAGAGACCTTACAGGAATGAGACCTTACACTAGGCTTGCTCCTACTTATTTTACCTACGAAAACTATGATCTGGAAAAGGATTCACGATTCTGGAAGAGTTTTAGGACAAAACATCGATTAAACAATGGCTCCGATCAATTTGTTAATGGCGATCTTGGGGTTATGTTTATTATCAATGAGCCTGGAGACAACAGGTTTGAAAAAACAAAATATCTTGAAGAAATTACCTATGACGAAACGGGAAAAGTAATTCCTTCAGTATATGTAGCACAGGCTGGCGATGGAAGATCTTTATTAGACGAACCTCGTTTTCCTTCATTAACCAAGCATTATGATGCGGCCCGAACAGCAATAAATGATAATAGGGGCGTACGAGATGCTATTCTTGCAAGATCGGCAGAGACTTATCTTATAGGAGCTGAAGCCTTGATAAAATTGGCCGATATGGGAATAAGATCTTTTGATGAAGCACTTGCTTATATTAACCCTGTTAGAGAGCGAGCTTCATATAAAGCTGGTGAAGAACGAGATTATTATACGGATGGGGCTGCTGCCTGGCCATCTTCACCGCTTGATTGGGATCCGAATAATAACTCTCTTATAATGGAGAACTCTTATTATGAATCTGTGAATATTAGTGCAACTCAAGAGCCTACTAATTTGCAAATCACAGATATAGATAATATGCCTGAAGAAGATGAACGGGTTATTTCAAAATTGGGATATTCCAGTACATACGATAGGATGCTTTGTTTTCTTTTAAATGAGCGTTCACGAGAACTTTGTGGTGAGTTTCATCGTTGGGAAACTTTAAGTAGAACCGAAACTCTTGTCGATCGAGTTAAAGCTTATAATCCAGATGCAGCTTCATATATCCAAGATTATCATAAGTTGCGTCCAATACCTCAGTCATTTTTAGATGCGGTATATAGTTCAGGAAAGCCTTTAACCTCTGAACAAAAACAAGAAATGCAAAATCCGGGATATTAAGTTAAATTTTAATTTGTTTGTTTGAAACGAAGCGCTATGTCAATAGGATATAGCGCTTTTTTGTTTCATGTGTTTTAAAGTATAAAAAAAATACGCATTTAATTGCATGTATATTAATTTTTTATCTATAAATAGGGTGTTTTTTTGCGTTTATTGTATTTTTTTATAAAGCCTTCAGCATAGTACAGGATGCTATGTAGTAAATCACTAAATATATTTGAAATGCTAAGTAATTGTAAAAACAATTTTATAATACAAAAAGATATGAAACACTTTTTAAAGAAAATTTTATTAGGCTTTTGCAGCTTTTTCATTAGCTACGGTATGGTGGCTCAGGAAAAGACGGTAACAGGTACGGTAACCGATGAGAGTGGGTTGCCATTGCCTGGAGTAAATATTGTTGTTGGTGGAACTAATGAAGGGACCCAGACCAATTTTGATGGTGAATTTTCTATTGGAGCAGAAGAAGGAGAAGTGCTTATATTCACTTTTATGGGGCTTGAAACCCTGGAAGTTACTGTAGGAGCTGATGATTCGTATGATGTTACCATGCAGGAAAGCGATTCGGAACTTGAGGAAGTGGTGGTTGTTGGTTATGGTACGCAAAAGGAGCGTAGTATAACCAATGCTGTTGCAGTAATGGATAGTGATGCAATTGAAAATCGCCCTATTAATAGGGTAGATCAGGCTTTAATCGGTCAAATGGCAGGAGTTAGAGTGCAACAAACCAGTGGAGTGCCCGGTGCTGCTTTTAATATCCAGGTTCGTGGAACCGGTTCCATTTCAGCAAGTGATCAGCCTCTTTATGTAATAGATGGATTTCCTTTGGATGTTTCGTCCCAAAATTCGGGTGGAGGTTTTTCCGGCGGTAACCCTTTAGATAATATAAATCCAAATGACATTGAGTCTATCCAGGTTTTAAAAGATGCCTCTGCGGCAGCGATCTATGGATCTCGAGGGGCAAACGGAGTAGTGATTATTAATACGAAATCGGGAAAAACAGGAGCTCCCAGAATTACACTTAATGCTTCAAATGGTATAAGTCAAACCGTTAAGAAGCTGGATGTATTAAGCCCGGAAGAATGGATTGACCGTGCGGTAGAAATGGTTAATCATAATTGGGTAAATTCTGGAGAGGGACGTACGGCTGACCAAACTACTGCACAAAGAGAAGCAATCCACGGTAGTTTTAATAATCAATTAATGCTTGATGAACGTTGGTTAGATCCAAATTATGAAGGTTTAACCTTAATTGATTGGCAGGATGAAATATTTCGTACCGGAGTAATGCAAAATTATCAGGCAACAGCATCTGGTGGAACAGACAATGTTAAGTACTATGTTTCTGGAGACTATTTAGATCAGGAAGGTGTAGCCGTAGGCCTGGATTACAAGCGTTATTCGGCAAGGGCAAATATAGAAGTACAAGCTAACGACCGCCTTTCTTTTGGATTAAATGTGAGCCCATCATTCTCAGTTGCTAATGATCCCGGGGTGGAAGGTAAGGACCAGCAAATGCATATAGCTTCTGGAATGACTCCTGTTCAGGAGGCCGATGTTGGTTTAGATGTAAATACCGGAGATAATATACCATATCAATGGGGTGTGTCAAGAAACAGTCCTTTACGGGTAATCCAAAATTCAATTGGTACAACAGAGATTTTTAGAACTTTAGCTACTTTAAATGCTGAGTATAAAATATTAGAAGACCTGGCTTTTAAATCTACAGTAAACCTGGATCATGCTGATATGACCGATAAAAATTTCCGTCCTTCTTTTGTGAGTGGACAACGCGGTTCACGTCAGGCCTCGGGTAGTTATAATGGGTATAGAAGACAGACTTTTGTTAATGAAAATACACTCTCTTACAATAGAGTGTTTAATGAAGATCATGATGTGTCTTTATTAGCAGGTATGTCGTATAACTTTGGAAAAATAGCTAACTTTAATTTATCAAGTGCCGGTGGATTTGGTACAGATGATATTACTACTTTAAATGCGGCAAATGATATAAGTAGTGGTTCTAGTACCTCTGAAAGTCAATATGCTATGTTGTCTTATTTTGGTAGGGCGCAATATAGCTTTAAAGATAAGTACCTTATAGGAGGTACAGTTAGGAGAGATGGCTCCTCAAGGTTTGGTGAAGATACACGATGGGGAGTGTTTCCTTCTTTTTCTGCCGGTTGGAGAGTTTCAGAAGAAAATTTTATGGAAGGTTTAGGTGCGATAAATGACCTTAAGCTACGAGCAAGTTGGGGGCTTTCCGGAAATAGTGAAATTGGAAACTATTCATCTATAGCTATGTTAGGCTTTGCGAATTACTCCTTTGGAGGTAATTTTGTAAGCGGCCAGGTTCCTGGAAATTTCCCTAACCCTAACCTTGGTTGGGAAGATGCTGAAACCACAAACCTTGGAGTTGATATTAGTTTATTCCAGAATAGAATTGTTAGTTCTTTTGACTATTATACTAAAACTAATAAAAATCTACTTTTAAGTATACCGGTACCTACCGCAACAGGATTTAGTTCTGCCCTTACCAATATTGGAGAGGTAGATAATTGGGGTTGGGAATTTGAGTTAACTACCCGCAATTTTACAGGCGACTTCACCTGGACAACTAATTTTAATATTACCCATAATGAAAATGAAGTAAAAAAATTAGGCCCTGATAATAATCCTATTTATTCTGGAGCTCACGATCAACCACATAAAATTACCACCGTTGGAGAGCCTATTAATAGCTTTTATGTAATTCAGCGTGATGGTATCTTAACCCAGGAAGATATTGATAATGGGGTGCCGTTGGTAAATGACAACCAAACCGTGGGAGATCCAAAATATTTAGATGCTAATGAGGATGGAGTTATCTCGTATGACGACCGAATTTTATCTGGCGATCCAAGTCCCGATTATATTTATGGTATTACAAATACCTTCGGATACAAAAATTTTGATCTAAGAGTTTTACTTCAGGGGCAAACAGGAGGTTATTTGTATTCACTTTTCGGAAGAGGACTGGATCGTACAGGACAGGGCTTGGTTGAAAATACGCTTGGAATACATCGTGATAGGTGGAGAAGCCCGGAGAATCCCGGGTCAGGTGAGCGTGGAAAAGCAAACTCTAGCTTTGGTTTTGTTAAAAGTACAGATTGGCTTTATAAAACCGATTACTGGAGAATAAGAAATATCACCTTAGGTTATAATTTTGATGATCTGCTTGAGGGAAGTAATGTTTTATCAGGCGCAAGGGTTTACGCTTCAGCAGAAAATTGGTTTGGAGATGATGAGTATGATGGAGGTTACAACCCGGAAGCACGAAACTATAATGGTGATGACTATGGAGCTTTTCCTTTATCAAAAACAATAACCTTAGGACTAAATCTTACATTTTAAAAAAGCGTTATGAAAAGAATATCAATAATATTATATGTAGCAGTAGCTTTAATCTTCTTTTCTTGTGAAGATGAGCTTGAGCAAACTCCTATATCTGAGGTTGGTAGTAATAATTTCTATCAAAATGAGAGTGATTTTCAGAATGCCGTTAACGGGATTTATAACCAGTTAATGCCTAAAGCTGAAAGGTATTTTGATCTTTCTGAAATTAGGTCTGATAATATGTATGCTACTACAGAAGTTGGGGTGAGGGATCATGAAGAAATCAATAATTTTACTCGTTCTCTTGCCGCCAATAGCCTTATAACTGATACCTGGAATAATAATTTTAATGGTATTATGAGAGCTAATACAGTTCTTGATCAGTTAACAGAAGATGTAGTGTCGGATAATGAAGTAAGGAATAACCTGGAAGGCCAGGCCAAATTTTTAAGGGCAGTATATTATTTTGACCTTGTTCGTTGGTATGGAGCTGTGCCGGTTTTTGAAACCTTTGTCTCGCCAGAGGAAGCTTTGGAAATTCCACGTAGTAACCCGGAGGAGGTTTACGCTTTAATTGTTAGCGATCTTAACGATGCAATTAGTTTACTTCCGAATAACCAGGATGATACAGGAAGGGCGACAAGTTGGGCGGCAATGGCTCTAAAAGCAAAAGTGCACTTAACCCGTTCAGGACCTGATTACGGTATTAATGGGCCTGGCTTGGGAGTAAATGAATACGACGAGGCACTTACTTTGTTAAATGATGTGATTAATAACGGACCTTATTCCTGGGTAGACGACTATGCAGAGATATTTTCTTATAATAATGAAAATAATCCAGATATAGTTTTTGACGTTCAGTTTATGGGCGATGGACTGGGTGTAGGTAGTTATTATCCAGGCTATATGGCACCGAGTAATTACTTTAATGCTGTAGGAATACCATTTCCAGGAGGACTTGAGGTTAAAGAAGTATCAGACGATTTATTAGAAAGCTACGGAGAAGGGGACGTTCGTCGTGAATTCAATATTCAGGAAGGCTATACTGATATTAACGATAATTTTGACCCCAGACCTTTTTATCGCAAATTCTTAGATGAGGAAGAAGCAGGTCAAGATCGATTTGATTGGGGTATTAACTATCCTTTAATTCGATATACCGATGTACTTATGATGAAAGCTGAAGCAATTTTACAAGAAGCATCCGGTTCTCAGGGTGAAGTAGATGAAATTGTAAATAATGTTCGTGAAAGGGCTGGTCTTGGGCCGGTAAATGGTGTAGACCTGGAAATGTTGATGGAGGAAAGAAAAAGGGAATTTGCCGGAGAAGGTTTAAGGTGGCATGACCTGGTTCGTTCTGGTTTGGTCTTAGAAGTTATGAATGCCTGGTTACCTACTGAAGACGATAGAGATGTGATGGCGGATGAAATGGAAGCCAACTGGATTATTTACCCCATTCCGTTTGATCAGTTAACTGTTAGAGAAGACCTTTATGAGCAAAATCCCGGTTATAATTAAAATATTAGCTAATATATTTCTTTGAGGTAAAGAGGCTGTCTTTTTAGGCAACCTCTTTTTTATTATAATTTCTGATAAATATGAGGATCTACCCACCGTTGTTTGGAGCAATTCAGGTGAAAATACAGTTGAAATCTATATGGCAAATTCACTGATGAACAGAATGATTTATGATGCTTCATTAGAAAAGGAAAAACGTATAACTTTTTCTTACTCGCCAATTGTCAAATCAGATGATGAATTAATAAGCTCTGGAATTAAACACGTAAAATAATTAGGAAAAAGTAAGCTCACTTTAATAATATATAAAAGATTTTTGTGAGTTTTATTGCAGTTATGTGCGTAGAATCTAGTGATGGAGACGGTATTTTAGACAAGTGGGAAAATAAATTAGGACTTGATGCGAACAATCCGTCAGATGCTTTAAAGTATAGTTCAGAAGGTAAGGAATATTTAAATATCGAACGGTATATTAATGGTTAGGTGAACCAATAATTTCATTTTATTGGCTTTCCTATCCTATAAAATTTAATTCTTCCCATTTTGCAGTATAGTGCAGGATGCTAATGGATTTGGAAATCCATATTTTTAAGAAAATTTTGTCTCAGGGTTTGGGTTTTAGAAGTGTAAGAGGATATGTTGTAATACTTCAGGTACCAAATGATAAATAAATTTTCTATTAATTTAAAATAAACATCCATACGCGTTAAGGACAAAGAAATATTTCTATAAAGTGGCAGATGAAATTCTAGCTTTCATAGGGGTATGACTGCTTTTTCAAACAATCTAGATTATGATAAAAAACAACTATAGGAATATTAAGTATTACTTTTTTTTATTTATTTTTACTTTCAGCCTGAATCTAACGGCTCAGGACTTATTCCCGGATGGAACCACTATTCCTAAATGGTTTTATGAAAATGAACTCACCGACTTAAAAGCTTTAGGAAAGCAGTTTGATATTACCGATTATGGGGTGAAAAATGACAGTACCATTATTCAAACTGAAAAGTTGCAGGCAGTGATTGACAGGGCCCATCAAGCTGGAGGTGGTGTGGTTGTTATTCCTAAGGGTACATTCTTAAGCGGTTCACTTTTCTTTAAACAAGGCACACATCTGCATCTTAAGAATGGCGGTGTCCTAAAAGGAAGCGATGATATTAGCAATTTCCCGCTAGTTAAGACCCGAATGGAAGGACAAACATTAAAATATTTCGCCGCTTTGGTAAATGCTGATGGTTTAGACGGTTTTACTATTTCAGGCGAAGGAACAATTAACGGAAACGGATTGCGCTATTGGAAAGCATTTTGGCTGCGCCGAGAATTTAATCCGGATTGTACAAATATGGATGAAATGCGCCCACGGCTGGTCTATGTTTCTAACAGCAAAAACGTCCAGTTATCAGGGATTACATTAAAAGATTCTCCTTTTTGGACCACTCATTTTTATAAATCTGAATATGTAAAACTATTAAATTTAACTATCCTATCTCCAAAAGAACCTGTAAAAGCACCCAGTACCGATGCCGTTGATATTGATGCCTGTTCCAATGTTCTTATTAAAAAATGTTATATGTCAGTAAACGATGATGCCGTGGCACTAAAAGGAGGTAAAGGTCCCAAGGCGGATAAAGATGAGAACAACGGTGGAAACCGAAATATTATTATTGAAGATAATACGTATGGTTTTTGCCACAGTGCACTCACGTTGGGTAGCGAATCCATTCATAATCGCAATATCATTTTCCGTCGTAGTATAGTCAATCAGGCTAAGCGCCTTTTCTGGTTAAAAATGCGACCTGATACACCTCAAAACTACGAATATATTCAGATTGAAGATATTTCTGGTAATGTAGATAACTTTATTTACATCAAACCCTGGACGCAGTTTTACGACTTAAAGGGCCATTCTGGTAACCTGATGTCATACGGGGATAATATCACTATGAGAAATCTAAGTATTGATTGTAATTCATTTTTTAATATCGAAAAATCTGATCAATACAGGCTTACAAATTTCACATTCGAAGATTTGGATATTAAAGCGAATAAGGACTTAGAGGTATTTGCCGATTATAGGAAAAACTTTGCTTTAAAAAATGTAAAGATTAATGGGAAAAAAATTTAAAAAGATGCTTGTCTGGTAAAGCACCTAAAAAAGCAAATTTGGACTAAAATTGTCACGTCGAGCGCAGTCGAGGCGTTTTTGTTTAACCTTTTGACTGCGCTCAAGGTGACAAAAACTAAGCTTAGGTATTACGGACAATCATATTTAAAAATAATACAATGCCGCATATATTCAAGAAAATTTCAACCTAATGAGAGGATATTAATGGAAATAAGGATTCCTTTTTATAATCAGAAATTCACTCAAATTATTAATTATAAAAAAATATAAGTGTGAAAAGAATAACGCTTACTTTATTATGTTTTTACGTATCAATTACCGCTATAGCCCAAAGCTCTGTCGGGAATTTTGAAAGTATAGAAGAGCAAAGAGATGATGTAGTAGAAATAACTACTGAAAATGCTAAAATTCAGGTACAATTCTGTACTCCGGAGATCGTTCGTTTTAGAACCAGTTGGAATGGGAATTTTGAAGAAAATGAACATTTAATGGTAAGCCGTTATGACTGGCCTGAAACCGATTTTCAGGTTCAGGAGAATGATGAAACCCTGGTTTTTACAACTGAGGCTTTAAAAGTTCAAATTCAAAAAACACCTTTAGCTATTGATGTATATAATAATGACGGAGAGCTTTTGAATTCAGAATCATCTTCAACTCAAGATTTAGGAGCGTTCAATAATAATAAAAAAGTGGGGGCCAGGAAACAGCTCTCTTCAGATGAACATTTCTTTGGTTTTGGAGAACGTATGGACTTTTTAGACCGCAGAGGCAAGAAAGTATCTTTAGATGTGGGCCGTGGATTAGGAAAACCTCACATTATTGGTGCTTATAATGTGTTAGAGGCCAATTATGCTCCGGTACCATTCTTTATGAGTACTAAAGGTTATGGAATATTTTTCCATAATTCATATGAGACTCATTGGGATATGGGGCTTTCTGATGCCGATAGCTATTCTTTTGAAGCGGAAGGTGGCGAATTAGATTATTATTTCATTTATGGCCCTAAATTCCCGAAAATCCTGGATGGTTACACATCCATTACCGGCAAATCTCCACTGTTGCCAAAATATGCTTTAGGCTTGCACGTAGGGACATACAGTGGTGGTACCTGGGGTCACGAAGAGAAAACCTCAGAACATTATCCTGTAGCTTTAGTAAGAAAATTCAGGGAATTGGAGATTCCTATAGATATTTTACATCTTGATTCAACCTGGAGAATTTTTGGTGAAAACGGTGGAAGTGGAGCAACTACTTTTGAATGGCGCGAAACTTTTGATAATACTGAACAAATGTTTGACAGTATTTATGATATGAATATTAATATGATGGGCTTGCATGTACGTCCACGTTTCGATAACGGAAACAAATTAAGATTGTTGGATGAAGCCAGAGAAGAAGGTCATGTATATCCTGAAGATGATAACCCTGGAGAATTTGTAAACTTTTTTGATCAGGAAAGTGTTGATTGGTGGTGGGAGAAAGGTGCTATGAATGTAGTAGAAGAAGGAGCTATGTTCTTTAAAACCGACGAAGGTAGTGCCTTTGGTCGTAAAGCCAATGAAAGTAATAAAGTTGGCCCTAAGGGAGAAGAAATAAAATCTTTACATAATTTATTCCCTATAGCCTATTCAAAAGCGGCTTTTACCAAATTTCAGGAACATAACAATATGCGAGGTATGAACCATACCCGCGAGGGATATGCCGGGATTCAGCGGTATCCTTTTATTTGGGCCGGGGACTGGCCAAGCGAATGGCAGTATTTTGAACCGGTAATAAAAGCCGGACTTAATATTGGAATGTCGGGTGTGGGTTACTGGAGCCATAATATGGGCGGTTTTGAGCACGTGGCCGATCCTGAATTGTATATCCGTTGGGTGCAATTCGGAATGTTTAGTCCTATTGCTCACTTATTCGGAATGGAACATCCCAATTATAAAGAACCCTGGAACTATGGAGAAGAAGCCCAAAAGATTTTTAAACAATATGATGAGTTGCGGTATAACCTGATTCCATATCTGTATAGTAATTCTTACGAAATGCACAAAACAGGGATGCCATTGATGCGCGCCCTGGTTTTAGAGTATCAGAACGACCCTAATGTGTACGAAATTACCGATCAATACTTGTTTGGTAACGATTTAATGATTTGCCCCGTAACCACCAAAGAAGCCAAAACCAGAACGGTTTATCTACCTGAAGGAAACTGGATAAATTATTGGACGGGAGAAAAATTTGAAGGGAAGCAGTACTTAAACGTATTAACACCTATAGAACAGATGCCAATTTTTGTAAAAGCCGGGGCTATAATCCCAACTCAGGAAGTGGTGAATTATGTAGGAGAAAAAGAGATTGATGGAATTACGCTGGATGTTTATCCTGAAGGGGAATCTTCTTTTAAACTTTATGATGATGATGGTGAGAGTCTCGACTATCAAAATGGAGAATTCAGCATTACGGAAATAAAAGTAAACGACAATGAAAATCAAGTTGTCCTGGAAATCGAGACTCCGGATGGAGAATTTGAAGTTGCTCCCCGTTCTTATAAAGTTCGAGTTCATTCAGAAACAAAATTTTCCGGCATCCAAATCAATGATAAATCATTTTCTGAAAATGATGATGTAATTAATTATGAAGATGATGTCTTGGTAGTTTCTCCAGAGCAAAAAAGTAGTGAGAGCATTGAAGTGATTTTAAATAAAAAATAATCAGGTATGCATAATTTTAATTTGGGACTTCTCTTTAGTTTGGTTCTTTTGATGTTTGTTGGCTGTAAACAGGTGAAGAAAGATCAAGTAGAAAAGGAAGCCGAGAAAGGAGAAGCTCCAAATTTTTTAGTAATTATTGCTGATGATGCAGGTTGGAATGACTTTAGTTATCACGGTTCTAAAATACAAACTCCGGTAATTGATTCGCTGGCACAAAACGGGGTGGAATTAGACCGTTTTTATGTAGCGCCTACCTGTTCACCTTCCCGGGCGAGTTTGCTTACAGGAAAACCTGCCAGCCGTATGGGGATTGTGGCACCGATTAGTGGGCGTAGTGAATTAACTTTACCCGATAGTGTGACCACACTTCCGCAAGCCTTGAATAAGCAAAATTATAATACAGCTTTATTCGGAAAATGGCATTTAGGATTAAAATCTGAAACCGGTCCCCAGGCGTACGGGTTTGATTACTCATATGGGTTTTTACACGGGCAGATAGACCAATATACCCATAAGTATAAAAACGGGGATGCGAGCTGGCATAGAAATGGGAAAATGATTGAAGAAGAAGGGCATACCACCGATTTAGTTACTAATGAAGCTATAAAATGGCTTGAAGAAAAAGATAGTTCGCCTTTCTACATGCAGGTGGGGTATAGTGCCCCGCATTTTCCGCTTCAGGAAGAAGAAAAATGGCAGGAGCCTTATGAAAATATCTTTGAAGAAAATTCAAGGGTAAAATATGCTGCTGCTATGGCCCATATGGATTATAGTATTGGCTTGCTTTTAGATCATTTAAAAAAGAAAGGACTTGCAGAAAATACAGTTGTAATTTTTATGAGTGATAATGGGGCAATGGAAGATTGGTACCCCAAAGAGCAGTACGATGGGAAATTTGAACCTAATCCTGTTTTGGGAAGTAATGATCCCCTTCGCGATTGGAAGACTTCAAATTATGAAGGCGCCATAAGAGTCCCTGCAATTGTAAACTGGAATGGAAAACTAACTAAAAAGGCCAACTCAAATTATATTTCGGTGGGAGACCTTATGCCAACCATCTTACATCTTTCCGGTGCGAAATCTTTACCTAAAAGCGTTGAGGGAAAAAATGCCTGGAAAGCAATTAGTGAACAGGAAGCAGACTGGGGAAACAGTATTTATATAAGAGGGCATCTCCAGGAAAGTTTAATTCAAAAACCCTGGAAATTGATTCGTACAAGATATCTTAAATATCCTGCAGAATTTGAACTTTATAATATTGAAGAAGATCCGGAAGAAAAAGAAAACCTTATTGAACATCATCCCGATATAACAAAACAACTGAAGGGAGATCTGGAAGAAGAATTTGCAAAAGATTCCAAAGAGGTTAATCTGGGATTAAAAAGGTAAATTGAAAATCATTAAAATGAATATGTATTTCTCATTTTTTCCTTCTAATATTTTAAAGTTTAGTCTGTAAATATAATGGGAAGCCTCATTTAACAATAATATTTTAAAAATAAACCTTTAAAAAATGATGTTAGTTATTCCGAAAATCAAATGTATAAAGGCTGTATTTTTTGTGATGAGCTTGTTGATGGCTTTCACATTAAATGCGCAAGAACTCTCAAGAAAGGAGTATAATTTTAATTCAGACTGGAAACTCCAGTTTGACGATATTGAAGGAGCAGAAAAAGTTGAATTTGAAGATGATAGCTGGACCTCAGTTACCCTGCCTCACGCTTTTAACCAGAATGAAGCATATGAAAAAGCAATAGATGAATTAACTACAGGTATATCCTGGTATAGAAAGACCTTTAAATTACCGGCTGAAGCACAGGGAAAGAAAGTTTTCCTTGAGTTTGAAGGTATTCGCCAGGGCGGTGAGATTTATATTAATGGTGAAAAGGTCGGTTTACATGAGAACGGGGCTATGGCTTTTGGTATAGATATTTCCAAATATGCCAAATTTGGCTCAGAAGAAAACACTATAGCCTTGCGGATTGACAGTTCCTGGGATTACAGGCAAAAAGAAACCGGAGCTACCTATCGTTGGAGTGATATTAATTTTAATGCCAATTATGGAGGTATTCCCAAGAATGTTTCACTTCATATTACCAACAAACTTTATCAAACCTTGCCTTTGTTTTCTAATTTAGAAACCACCGGGGTTTATATATATGCTTCAGAAATTGACATTTCCGGTAAATCGGCAATTATAAATGCAGAATCAGAAGTTAAAAATGAAACCAGTGCAGAGAAAGAGTTTTCGTATGAGGTGATAGTAAGAGATATGGATGGGCAGGAAGTTGCAAATTTTACTGGAAACACTTTCAGTTTAGCTCCAGGGGAAACAACGATTGTTAAAGCTAGTGAGCGGGTATCTGGTTTAAATTTTTGGAGTTGGGGCTATGGTTACTTGTATGATGTTGAAACGATTCTTAAAGAAGAGGGGACAATTGTAGATGCCGTTAATACAAAAACAGGCTTTAGAAAAACTAAATTTCAGGATGGAAAAATATGGTTGAACGATCGGGTTCTTCAAATGAAAGGTTATGCCCAGCGTACCAGTAATGAATGGCCTGCCGTAGGTATGTCTGTGCCTGCCTGGATGAGTGATTTTAGCAATAAAATGATGGTGGAGAGTAATGCAAATTTGGTAAGATGGATGCATATTACGCCCTGGAAACAGGATGTAGAGTCTTGCGACAGGGTAGGCCTTATCCAGGCTATGCCTGCTGGGGATGCCGAAGGAGATTCAAGAGGCGATCACTGGAACCAGCGGGTAGAGCTTATGCGGGATGCTATTATCTACAATAGAAATAATCCGAGTATTATTTTTTACGAATGTGGGAATGATGCAATAAGTGAGCCCCATATGAAAGAGATGAAAAGTATAAGAGATACTTACGATTCTCACGGGGGACGTGCTATTGGTTCTCGAGAGATGCTGGATAGTGAGGTAGCAGAATATGGTGGGGAAATGCTGTACATAAATAAAAGTGCAGATATACCGATGTGGGCTACAGAATACTCACGCGATGAAGGTTTAAGAAAATACTGGGATGAACACACCCCGCCTTTTCATAAAGAAGGGGAGGGGGCTAAATATAAGGGGAATGATGCCTCTGCATATAACCATAACCAGGATGCCCACGCCATTGAAAATATTGTGCGTTGGAACGATTACTTTATAGTAAGACCAGGAACCGGTAAACGTGTTAGTTCAGGAGGAGTAAATATTATTTTCTCAGATTCCAATACCCATCACAGGGGAGAAGAAAACTATAGGTCTAGCGGAGAAGTGGATCCTATGAGAATTCCTAAGGATAATTTCTTTGCACATAAGGTTATGTGGGATGGATGGGTTGATATCGAAAACCATAGCTCCCATATTATTGGTCATTGGAATTATACGGATAGCATTACGAAAGATATTCATGTGATTTCTACCGGAGAAAAGGTAGAACTTTTTAAGAATGATGAATCTTTAGGATTTGGAACCCGAAGTAATACGTTCTTATTTACATTTGATGAAGTAGACTGGGAACCAGGTCAATTAAAAGCCGTAAGTTATAATGAAAATGATGAAGTAATATGTACGGCAGAAAAAAGCACGGTTGGAGAACCTAAATCTATAAAACTTACAGCAAGGACTGCACCTAAAGGTTTAAAAGCAGATGGAGCCGATATAGCCCTTATTGATGTGGAAGTAGTTGATAAGGAAGGGAACAGGCATCCTATTGATAATTCCACTATAGAATTTAGTTTAACAGGACCTGCAAATTGGTTGGGAGGTATAGCAGATGGGCCTGGTAATCATATTTTATCAAAAGACCTTCCGGTAATTAACGGTATAAATAGAGTGATGATTCAATCGCATCCTGATGCCGGGAAAATAACCGTAAAGGCAAAGGCCAAAGGTTTAAAAAATGATAAAATCACTATAAATTCAGTAGCGTTTAATAGTGAAGATGGCCTGGCAGAACAACTCCCCGGAGAAAACCTGCCTTCTAATTTGGAAAGAGGACCGACTCCCAAAGGTAAATCATATTCTCAAAAACGCTCGCAGGTTTTTATTAGAAGTGCAAAAGCTGGTTCTAACCAAGATGATGTTTATTTAACTTTTGATGATAATGAATTATCGGAATGGACAAATGACGGGAGATTAAGTTCCGGTTGGATAGACTATAAACTGGCGCGCAAGACCAAAGTATCCCAATGTGAGATTAAACTTACTGGATGGAGAACAAAAAGTTACCCGATACGGGTTACCGCTAATGGAGAAGAAGTCTTTAAAGGCGAAACCGATAGGAGTTTAGGATATATCATTCTTCCTTTAAAACCGGTAGAAACCGATAACATTAGAATTGAACTAATCGGAGCCAATAAAGAAGATGATGCTTTTGATGAAATAACCGAAATTGATCCAACCAAAGAACTTGACCTGTACAAAGACAAAGAAGCTGCTAATGCAAAAGGGCAATTACGTATAGTTGAAGTAGAGTTTTATGAGTAATAGGCATCAATTAAAAAAGCAAAATAATAGAATTAAAAACAGTTAAATATGAAAATACATATTGTAATAACTCTAACTCTTTTTATCGCTTTTTCAGCGAGTGCTCAAAGATTGATGGAAAACCTGGATCGGGGTACGGTGGTTGTAAGAAAAAATAAAGGAGAAGTTTTTATTAGCTGGAGACTCTTAGGAACTGATTCTGAAAATATTCAGTTTAATGTCTATAGAGGAAGCAGGAAAGTGAATAAGAAGCCTATCACAGGTTCTACGAATTTTATTGACAAAACCAATAAAAAGGCTACCTACAAGATCGAGGCTATAGAAAAGGATAAAATTACAAGTTCTGATGTTGTAGAAGTATGGGATAAACATTATTTGACGATACCTATTCACCCCCCTTCGGGAGGAACTACACCCGATGGGGTTGGATATACTTACACGGCCAATGACGTGAGTGTAGGTGATCTTGATGGCGATGACGAATATGAAATTATCCTAAAATGGGATCCTAATAATGCTAAAGACAATTCACATAATGGATATACAGGAAATGTTTACCTGGATGCATATAAAATGAATGGTACTCGACTCTGGAGAATTGACCTGGGGAAAAATATTCGGGCCGGTGCTCATTACACACAATTTATGGTGTATGATTTGGACAGTGACGGAAAAGCAGAAATAGCCTGTAAAACGGCCGATGGCACTATAGACGGAATAGGAAATATAATTGGGAATGCTGCTGCAGATTACCGTAACAAGCAGGGGCGAATTCTTGCCGGTCCCGAATTTCTTACTGTATTTAACGGAGAAACAGGAGCAGCGATGGCCACTACCGATTACCTGCCGCCAAGGCATCCTGAAACCGAAAATCCCGCTTCAGATCAGCTGGATAAAGTTTGGGGTGATGGATACGGAAATCGTTCAGATCGGTTTCTTGCAGGAGTGGGGTATTTTGATGGTGAACGCCCCAGTCTTTTAATGACCAGGGGTTACTATACCCGTACAGTGCTCTCTGCCTGGGATTGGCGTGAAGGGGAACTTACACACCGCTGGATATTTGATAGTAATCAAAAAGGTAATGCCAATTATGCCGGCCAGGGGAATCACCAGTTATCTATTGCAGATGTTGATGAAGACGGAAAAGATGAAGTGGTATTTGGTGCGATGACCATAGATGATGATGGTAGCGGACTATATAATTCCCGTTTGGGGCACGGTGATGCAATGCACGTATCAGACCTAGATCCCGATAGACCTGGGCTTGAAATATGGTCTGCTTTTGAAGATGAGAACGCTTATGATGGAAAAGGACTTTGGCTAAGAGATGCAAAAACCGGTAAAAAATTATGGGGCGTCCCTGCAACAGGCGATATAGGAAGAGGCTTGGCAGCAGATGTGGATCCTCGATATAAAGGTTACGAAATGTGGGGCTCTACAGGGGGATTGTACAATGCAAAAGGAGAAAAAATTTCATCAAGAAAACCCAGAATGAATTTTGCAGCCTGGTGGGATGGAGATCTTATACGTGAGATATTAGATGGAGCCAATCTTTATAAATGGAACTACAAAAACAATACGCACGAAAACCTTAATGTATTTGAAGGTACAGGAGCAACAAAGATTAACGGTACCAAGGCGAATCCAAATCTTAGCGCTGATATTCTGGGAGATTGGCGTGAAGAACTGATTTTTAGAAATGAAGATAATACCGAACTCCTTATTTTTACAACTACCATCCCAACTAAGCATCGTATTTATACCTTAATGCACAATCCACAATATCGACTTAGTGTTGCCTGGCAGAATGTATCCTATAATCAGCCTCCGCATCCAGATTTTTATTTGGGGGAGGAAATGGAAGCCCCGCCCATGCCCGATATTATTTTAATTGGAGACGAAAAGGATAACTAGTGTTAAGTTAACTTTATTATGACGTATTAATTTTGAAATGTGTATCTTTAAAAAAAATCAATGAAATGATACGATATACCGTTAAGCTTAGCCAAGAAGAAGTAAACGCGCTGATGGCAATAATCAACAAAGGTTCGCACACCACGCAGAAGTTCCGTGCCGCCTACATTTTATTGAATTGCGATGAAGGCGATTATTCTGAAAAGGTGACCAATGAACAAATCAGCAAAGTCTTGAAGGTCGGTATGCGCACTATAGACCGTGTGAAGAAAAAATTTGTGGAAGAAGGTTTTGAAGCAGTACTTGAGCGCCGCCCGAGTAGCCGTGCCTATGAAAAGAAAATAGATGGCGATGTGGAGGCGAAACTGGTCCAGCTTTGTTGTAGCGAACCACCTCCGGGTTTTGCCAAATGGTCATTTAGGTTATTGGCAGACAAGATGGTGGAGTTGGAATATGTGCCGGCCATCTCCCACGTTTCGGTAGGGAAGGTTTTAAAAAAAACGAACTTAAGCCTTGGAAAGTAAAGGGCTGGGTGATACCGCCAGAAAGCAACGCCGGTTTCGTTGCGAACATGGAACAGGTGCTGGATGTTTACAAAAGGCCCTACGATAAGCAAAACCCCGT
Organism: Salegentibacter sp.; assembly: GCA_017795085.1. Lineage (GTDB taxonomy): Bacteria > Bacteroidota > Bacteroidia > Flavobacteriales > Flavobacteriaceae > Salegentibacter. The sequence continues at coordinate 3,550,156 of CP051246.1, read as the reverse complement.
GGTCTGCATGGATGAGTCCCCAAAACAATTGATCTCGGCAGGCCAAATTTCCATTCCAATGAAAGCAGGACAGGAAGCCCGTGTGGATTATGAATATGTAAGGCATGGGATGGTCAATATATTCATGGCCAACGAACCCTTGAAAGGAAAGCGCTTGGTAGAGGTAACGAAGTTCAAGAAGAAAAAAGACTGGTCAAAATTCATCAAAAGGCTGGCGGACGAGCAATATCCAGATGCAGATAAAATAACACTTGTGATGGACAATTTCAATACACATACAGCTTCCGCCTTTTATGAAACTTTCGAACCGGGAGAGGCCAAAAGGTTATGGGACAGGTTTGAATTTGTATTCACGCCCAAACACGGGAGTTGGTTGAACATGGCAGAGATAGAACTGCATGTTTTGAACGGGCAGTGCCTTAACAGGCACATATCCACAATGGATGAAATAAAAAAAGAGGTAAATGCTTGGCAGGACAGCCGGAATAACAAAGGGGGATCGATAAATTGGCAGTTTACCACCAAGGACTCAAGGATAAAATTAAAAAGACTTTATCCGTCAATTGATGATTAACATAACACTAGTATATAAATAATTAAAAAGATGTATATAAATAATTTATTTAAGACCCTGGTTGCTGGAATTCTTTTGTTTTCCGGAATACCCAATTTTGCGCAAACTACTGATACAAACACTCCGCTACATTTATTGGAACCTGATTATCCTACAGTGTATGGTGCTCCAAAGCAAGAGAACGTAAAAGAAGTACTGGAGAGGCTGTACAATTATCTTGAAGAAAATTCAGCTGCAGGAATGGTAAATACTGAAACAGGACAAGCTATTTCCAATATAAAAAAACAAAAAGACCCGATTAAATTTGAAGATGGTGCTTTTAGACTGACCAGTTATGAATGGGGTGTTACTTACGCCGGAATGTTACTGGCTACAGAAGCCACAGGAGATGATAAGTATGCCCGGTACACTAATAAGCGTCTGGCTCTTCTTGCCGATTTAGCTCAAAACTACAAAATAGGAAACTTAAAAGATTCTCCGATAAGAAGTGTGTTAGATCCACATGCCTTAGATGATGCCGGAGCAATTTGCGCAGCTATGATTAAAGCTAAAAAAAATGGTCTGGATGCAAACCTGAACCCGCTGATAGATAATTTTATAAGTTACATTAGTAATGAACAATTCCGTTTGAACGATGGCACGTTGGCCAGAAACCGTCCACAAGACAATACTATCTGGTTAGACGATTTTTTTATGAGCGTTCCTGCTCTCGCACAAATGGGTGCGTATACGGGAGAAATCAAATATTTTGATGATGCAGTAAAACAAGTTAAGCAGTTTTCCGAAAGAATGTTTAATGAAGAGAATGGACTTTATATGCACGGTTGGGTGCAGGCCATGAAAGTACATCCTGAGTTTCACTGGGCACGTGCAAACGGATGGGCGGTAATGACCCTGGTCGAACTTCTCGAGGTATTACCTAAAGATCATCCAGGCTATGCCGATGTACTTGATCAATTACAAAAACATGTGAAAGGTCTGGTAAAATATCAACACGGTACAGGTTTCTGGCACCAGTTGATTGACAGAAATGACACGTATCTTGAAACTTCAGCTACGGCTATTTATGCTTATGCTATGGCAAGAGCAATAAACCGGGGCTATATAGATGCTCTAGCTTATGCTCCCGCGACACTTCTTGCCTGGAATGCCGTGAGTACCAAAGTGAATGAAAAAGGACAGGTGGAAGGTACCTGCGTGGGAACCGGAATGGGATTCGATCCTGCCTTTTACTATTACCGGCCGGTGAATAAATTTGCTGCTCATGGTTATGGTCCGGTGATGCTTGCGGGGGCCGAGATCCTTTTAATGCTCCAGGATCAAGAATTTGAAATTAATGACAGTTCCCTTCAGCTTAAGGATTAGAAACTACTTTTTATGAGATGTTATAAATTTCTTTCTGTAATCATTATCTTTTTTGGGCTGCAGGGTTCTTTCGTTTTCGCTCAAATAGGCACTCGTTTTCCTTCAGAAAGAAAAGTAGTGCAAGATCCCCTAACCGGTACGGAACTTATTTTTCTTACAAGCAAACCCGAAGAAGATTCCAAGATATATCCTACCCACCCACAATGGACAGCAGATGGGGAATGGCTTATATTTCGTTCCAATCGGGTAAAAGGAGAGGCGATAGCAGTAAATGAAAAAACAGGGGTTTTGGTGCAGGTTACTGAAGGAGGGTATTCAGGAATGCTGAATATTGCCCAGAAATCTATGAAGCTCTATTTTTTACGTCCCATAGTAGAAGCTTCGGAAGAGGAAACTCAAAGTAGAAATCGAACTATGCAGGTAATTGAAACTGATTTGACAAAAGTTCTGATTGATAGTAAATCAGGGGAAATGAAATCTGTTGAAGCTTATGAAAGAGTTTGTGGTATTATTCCACCAGAGCTAGGTGCCGGTGGTGATATGGCCCTTGATGCAGATGAAGATTGGGTGTATTTTCGAGTAGGTAAAAAAGAAGCCGAAAAACATTTATCTCCCGATGTTGAAATTGAAGAAAACTTTGGCCCGAGAAATATGGGGGCTGGGCCGGGAGGTATAGCAAGTATGAATGTAAAAACAGGAGAGATCAAGCACGTGATTTCTGTGCCTTTTCAGGTAGGTCATGTTCAGGCTAATCTCTGGAATCCCGGAGAGATTATTTTCTCCTGGGAAACAGGAGGGAAATCACCACAACGTACCTGGACGGTTATGGCAGATGGAACTGGCCTTCGTCCTTTATATCCTGAAGCAGACTACGAATGGGTAACCCATGAGGCCGTGATTTCTAAAGATGAAGTAGCAATGGCTATTATGGGGCATAGAAAAATTGATATTGAAGATGAACCTCTTGAAGAAGTTACAAACAGTACTGTAGTTAGAAACCCTGAGAATCCTGGGCAGGAAAGTAGCTGGGGACCTTCAGGTACACGTGAAAAACCTACGGGACTGGCCATTGTTAACCTGCGAACAAAGGAAATGCGCATTGCCGGGCAAACAAAAAACGGTAGCGGGCTTTGGCATGTACATGGTTCGCCAGATGGGCGTTGGGCCGTGGGAGATGACTTCTCGAGAAGTCTTTATCTTATAGATCGCAATAACAGGGAAATGAAGATGCTTACCACCGGACACAAAAGGACCGCTGCAGATCATCTTCATCCTACTTTTAAACCTGATGGTACCAAGATTCAAATTCAATCGGCAATGCTTTCAGAAGATGGAAGAAGTATGAATATTTGCATTGTACCAGTTCCGGAAGATTGGCTAAACAGGAAATACAATTAAAAATTCGATTTATGAAAATTAAAGCTTTTAAAATGGAACTTTTGCCGGGTTACGAAGCTGAATATAAAAAACGTCACGATGAAATTTGGCCGGAGTTAAGTAAGTTGCTTTCTGAAAGAGGAGTTTATGATTATAGTATATTTTTGGATGAAGAAACCCTCACTCTTTTTGGTGTGCAAAAAATAAAGGAAGGAGCAAATTTAACAGGTTTAAGCGAAGAACCTATCCTACGGAAATGGTGGGATTATATGAGTGATATTATGAAGGTTAATGATGATAATTCTCCTGTGGAAAAGCCTTTAAAAGAGGTTTTTTATATGAAATGATTTTAAGAGACTAAGAAGAAATAAATGGAAAATTATAAAGCGATTAAACTACTAAGTATATGTATAATTCTTTTTTTCAGTACTTCAATAGCAGAGGCTTCAACTGAAGATTTTAATATTCGGGATTATGGTGCCGTAGGCGATGGGCAAACCCTGGATACAGAGGCTATCAATAGCGCAATAGCAGCGGCATCTAAAGCCGGGGGAGGAACTGTTTATTTTCCAACGGGTACTTATCTTAGCTATTCTATACGATTAAAAAATAATATTCACTTATATTTTGATCAGGGTTCTGTTTTAAAAGCCGCAGGTAAGGGTGATGGTGGACAATATGACGATCCCGGGAAAGGCGCCGGAAATCAATATCAGGATTACGGGCATAGTTACTGGCGAAACAGCCTTATTTGGGGAGAAAACCTAAATAATATAACTATTTCAGGACCGGGAATAATTCAGGGTGAAAATTTGAGCAGAGGTTTTTATGCGTCTCAAAAATGGGATGAAAAAGGGATTCCTGCAGGAAACCTTATGTGGGAAGGAGGAGGCAATAAGGCCATTGCCCTTAAACTTTGTACCAATGTGATTTTTAAAGATTTTACGATTATAAAAGGAGGTCACTTTGGAATTCTGGCCACTGGAATAGATAATTTTACTATAGATAACCTAAAGATAGATACCAATCGGGATGGGATAGATATTGATGCTTGTAGAAATGTACATATTTCCAATTGTACGGTAAATTCACCCAATGATGACGCCATTGTTTTAAAGAGTTCTTTCGGTTTAGGTTTTGCGCGTGCAACAGAAAATGTGACCATTACCAACTGCCAGGTTTCTGGCTATGATGTAGGTACTATGATAAATGGTACCTACCAAACAAAAGAAGGTCATTTGGTGCCAGACCAGGAAGGACCCACCGGAAGGATTAAATTCGGGACAGAATCGAACGGAGGATTTAAAAATATAACCGTCAGTAATTGTGTTTTTGATCGATCCCGAGGCCTGGCTCTGGAAACTGTAGACGGCGGACTGTTGGAAGATATTACCATCAGCAATATTACTATGCGCAATACCACAAACTCTCCATTCTTTTTAAGATTGGGAGCGCGTATGCGTGGTCCCGATGGAGTAGCGCCAGGGGAATTACGCAGGGTAAGTATCAGTAATATTAATGTTTATAATGCCGATTCTCATTTTTCGAGTATTATTAGCGGGATTCCAGGTCATAATATAGAGAAGGTAAGTTTAAAGGATATCAATATTTGGTATAAACCATTGGATTCTGCGCAGGTTCAGATTCAGAAAAAAGTGCCAGAGCATATTGATGCTTACCCAGAACCGGCAAAATTTGGAGTAATGCCATCTTATGGTTTTTTTGTAAGACACGTGAGAAATATAGAAATGCATAACATTAATGTTTATCATTTAGGTGAAGAGAGTAGACCTGGAATTATTTTTGACAATGTTCAGGATGCAGAACTTCATAATGTAGATATTCAGAAAGCTGAAAACGCTGCTATTTTACAATTAGAGGATTCCGGTGATATAGAGATACTAAACACTGAAGGAATAAAAAACCAAACCCAGAAAGAAGCCGCAACAAAAAGCTTTGGATAGTAAAGTTCAATAACAAGCTAATGCAGAAAATAATTAAACTAATCCTTATCACTCTTGGTGTCATTATTTTTACTGAAACAAACTCACAGGAATTAGATTCGGGAAATGTTGCTGATAAACCTCTTTTTAGAGATTCAGTTTATGATGGTACGGCAGATCCTGTTATTATATGGAATTCAAAGGAGGGAAAACACTTTATGTTTTATACCAATCGCAGGGCAAAAACAGACAATTTGGATGGTGTAAGTTGGGTACACGGTACAGAAATTGGTATTGCTCAATCTTCTAATGGAGGGGCGAACTGGGAGTATAAACAAATAGCGAACATAGCATATAATCTGGTAAAGGAGCCTACTTTTTGGGCACCAGATGTTATTGAAAATAATGGTAATTATCATATGTACCTTACTATTGTACCCGGGATTTTTGAAGATTGGTATCATCCCCGTTCTATTGCTCATTTTACTAGCCATGATCTTCTAAACTGGAAATATGAATCTACTCTGGAACTTTCTTCAGAAAGAGTTATAGATGCCAGTGTATTTAAATTGCCCAACGGCAAATGGCGTATGTATTATAACAATGAAAATGATAATAAATCTATTTACTACGCCGATAGTGAAGACTTGTATACCTGGGGTGATAGTGGCAAGAAAGTTATTGAAGATAGGGGAGAGGGTGCGAAAGTCTTTTCCTGGAAGGATAAAAACTGGCTTGTTCTAGATAGTTGGGATGGTTTAAGTGTTTATTCTTCTGATGATTTTGAAAACTGGAAAAAGCAACCCAATAATATTCTAGAGAAACCTGGAAAAGGAAAAGATGATAAGGTTAAGGGAGGTCATTCTGATATAGTGGTGCAGGGAGAAAAAGCTTTTGTTTTTTATTTTACTCACCCTGGTAGAATTCCAGCCAATAAGGGAGTTGATAATTATGAAACCCGAAGAAGCTCTATTCAGGTTGCGGAACTACAATTAGAAAATGGAGAAATAACAACTAACCGTGATGAGCAAGTTAGACTGGATCTAAGGATAGAGGATTAACTCCTAATCCCGTAAAATTATCTCTCCGAGCTTGCTGATGCTCCTTTTCTGTTCCAGTTTTCTATTGGAATTTACCGTAATAAATCTTTAAAATAGATTCAATTGACTTTTACCGTGCCGCTTTCAAGCTTAGGGTTAGTGGCGTGTATTGTAATTTTCTGATTGCTTAAATTGTGTGTTTTAATTAAAATAGTGGCAATTCCTGCTTTGGCTTTTATTAAGTTTCCTCCAATTATTTCAGCTTCTCCTTCCACCTTGAATTCAATCTTATTTTCTGCGTCAGGGACGAGGCTTCCGTTTAGATCTACAATTTTGGCATACACAAAAACCATATCTAAACCTTCTTTGGCAATTTCTTTACCGGAAAGGTCAACTTCCAATTCAATCCTATCAGGAGAATGGGGAGTATTGACGATATGTTCAGTCACTTCCTCTCCTTCAATAAAACCAACTGCTTTTAATTCTCCGGCTTCAAATTTTTCTAATTGAAATACAAATGGCGGAGAAGGAAGTTGGTTGGAAATCTCATTTTCTTCAGGTTTTTTCTTTGCGATTAATTCATCGTTTAGATAAAGGGCTACTTCTTCGGTATTACTAAAAACCTTTACAGATTTTGAAGCGTTTTTCTGCCAGTAATTAGCGATAAAAACCATAGGGTCAAAATATTCTGAAGATTTTTTCTGACTTTTATAAAAGTAGTAACTGAATTTAGGGATTCTGAAAATGTCTGAAATTCCCGAGGCTTCCAAATCGTCACTGTAACCGCGGTTATAATCAAACATCAGCCAATTGGCGTGCCCAATGGTTTGTTTGCCTTTTAGGTTGGAATTAAAGGCTTCCTGATAGTTCAAAGCTTGTTGTAGCAGCCCTTTTTCCCCGGCACTCCTCAATTGCCGGCTTGAGCGATCTTCTTTCTTTAAATCGCTAAATGCTTTTTGGTTAAAACCTGCATTTTGCGCGTAATATTCCCAATCACCATATTCCGCAATAAAAATTGGCCGATTTGGTTTACTGTAATTATTCCAGTAATGAGGAGGTTTGGCATGTTGCCGGGCCGGAATGTATAAATCGTAAGAAGGATGATCTATCCAGCCGGCGGTAAAAATATCATTATAGGGAAGTTCAGCTTTTAATATTGTATTGGCTTTTTTTATGAAATCTTCAGTCATTCGGGATTCGTTCAAAGAATTTTCCCAAAAAATCACACTGGGATGATTGCGGTCCCGCCGGGCCATATCTTTGATGTCTTGCAATGCATTTTTTATGAAATCACCTTCCTCATAAAATTGCCAACCGGGAATGGCATTCATAACTAACAAACCTAATTCATCGCAGGCTTTTAAAAATGCTGTCGCTTGCGGGTAATGCGATAAACGCACAAAATCAAAACCGGCTTCTTTTATTTTATACGCATCGCGATATTGGGCTTCATCAGAAAGGGCATACCCGATATAAGGATATTCCTGATGTCGGTTAGTCCCGTTTATAAACAGTTTTTTTCCATTTAAATAGAAGTTGTTTTCTGTAAGTTCTATTTTTCTGATTCCTGTTTTTAGTTGTTTAGAATCTACAAGTTCACCATCTGAAATTACTTCAACGTTTAGGTTATAAAGATTGGGAGAATCTATAGACCATAATTTAGGATTCTTTATACTAAGAATTTCAGAAAATGAAATTTCTTCGCCTGCTTCTAGGGTTTTTTCTTCTGAAGAAAGCTCAATTTCGTTATTAGTCTCATCCCCAAAACTGATCTTTAATTGTAGATTTTGTTTCTCCCGACTTTCATTTTTGATATGGGTTTTCACTTCTCCTTTAGCAAAGTTCTTGGAAATTGAATCAAAATGGATTAAAATCCCACCGCTGTTCACTTTTTTAGCAGCTACGGCATTCGTGATATAAACTTTATTGGTTTTTATAAGTTGAACATTTCTATAAATTCCGCCGTAAAGGTTGAAGTCTAGTTCTTTTAGAGGTTTTCCCGGGGGAATGCTTGAATCATCTCTATTTATTAGCTCAACTTCAATTTTATTTGTTGAATTTTCTTTAAGAAAGTGGGTGGCATCTACCGTAAAAGGTAAATATCCGCCTTTATGGGTTTTTGTGAGGGAATCATTAATAAAAACCCTGGCCTCCTGCATCACGCCTTCAAAATGAAAAAACCATTTTTTATTTAAATTTTCAACTTGAAATTCTTTTTTATATAGACTAGTTCCCTGCCATTGATTGTTTACCACCAAAGGTTCAATTTTAAGCGTATGGGGGAGGTCTACTGTTTTCCATGTGCCTTTATTATCTTCCAAACGTTGGAACTGCCAGGCAGCGTTAAAATCAGAGACCTCTCTTCCACTGCCGATATGCTTTTTTGGAGTATTACAACTATTAAAAATCATTGTTATTAAACCAAGGGATAGGATTAATAATTTGGATATTAAGGAATATTTTGGCCTCCGCTGAGGTAGTATGTATTTAATTCTTCTCAAAACTCTTGGTTAAAGCATGTTCATGTTAAATTTCAATTGAAAAATTCTCAACATTTTCATGAATATGTTTTTCTTCTAAAATTTTATCAGTGGTAATATTCTTCAGTTTTATATCTTTTACAGGTAGTTCAGCCTCTCCTAAAATCCTAGAGATAAATTTTATTTCTTTAGAAGTTATATTTTCAAGGTGTATATTTTCTATAGGTGTTAGCCGTCGCTCATAAGTTGGAACCAGATCCCGCCATTGATACAATACGTCAGTTTCAATTCCTAAAACCCCTTGGTCAATTTTACCGGAGAAAATATTTTTTAAATAGATGTTTTTAACATAGCCACCTCTTCGTTCATTGGTCTTTATAAATAGAAGATGATTTAATTTGGCGCCATCTTCCACTTCACAGTTTTCGATATAAACATTTTCTATTCCTCCTGAAAGTTCACTTCCTATAGCGACTAATTGATGCCCATTCTTTACCAAACAATTACGCATAATAATATTTTTTGAAGGGGTGTCTAGCTTCCACGCATCTTGATTCCTGCCAGCTTTTATTGCAATGGCATCATCACCCTGGTCAAAAATGCAATCCTCGATTAATACATTTTCGCTCATTTCAGGGTCAACTCCGTCATTATTGTGACCATGAGCTTTAACCTTAATATCCCGTATCACCACATTCTTAGACATGTATGGATGAAGCACCCAAAATGGGCTATTTTCAATAGAAATTTCTTCTATCAGTATGTTTTTACTACGATTAAACTGAATAAACTGCGGGCGAAGATTGGCTGAATCGTTTGCCATTTGCCTGTTTTCAACCGGCTCATTTCTGGAGGCCATATGATAAAGACTTGCCAGGCTTTGCATATGAGACTCAGGCCGGTCAAACCACTTTTGCCAAATATCCATTTTGGCCTTTAATGTTCCTTTTCCAGTAATAGCTATATTCTCAGCCTCATAGGCATATATCAGGGGAGAATAATTATAACACTCCATTCCTTCCCAGGTAGTTTTAACGGGTGGGAGATAATCTTCAGGGCTTTCTGAGAAGAGTAGTATGGCACCTTTTTTCAGATGAAGGTTTACGTTGCTTTTAAAATGTAATTTCTTGGTTAACCACTCTCCTTCAGGAATTATTACTTTTCCTCCTCCATTCTTATGGGCTTTATCAATTGCCTGTTTTATTGCTTCGGCCGTTTTGTCTTTACTTCCCTGTTTAGCTCCAAAATCGGTGATTAAATATTCGGCGGAATTGCTAAAATCGGGTTCATTAATTACAACTTCTCCAAATGGAGCTGTGACTTTATTTTCTTTAATGGCGATAGTACCATCTTTATTTTGGCAACTGAAAAATAGGCTAAAAATTAATAGTGTATATAGGGGCTTTGTCATATTTTTAACATTTTTTTTATGAAATATGTTTAAAAAGGAAAATGAGGTTATTAATTTATTCTCGTTTCCGGCAATAAGCTGTAGGGAATTTTTTTGTTTTTAAGGTTTATATAGAAAAAATCAAGAGAGAGACCCTGATCTATCATATAAAGTTTTAAAGTATGTTTTCCAGCTTCTTTGACATTTATTGGAAGGCTAACTTTAGCCAGATTACGAAGTACATTTTGTTTCCATTCCTCGCTTCGGCCATAAGTCTTGAAATCCACAATTTTAATCGGTTCGTCATTCCATTGTACACCCAGCCTTAGGCTATGCGTGCTGGTTACAGGGTGGGTTGGAAGTACGTTTAAAATAAGTTCTGCTGTGGAATTTTTGCTTTCCGTAATTACATCATAGCTTAAATGCGGAGCTTTTTCTTTAAGCTGAAAAGTGTCCAGCGGTACTTCTTTAACCGGAACGGCCTGCATTAGATTCTGAGAATATCCCAGTTCCGGAAGCTTTTGCCACTTATATTTATTACGATCGGTTTTTTCAGAATAATTTTCAGCATAAATGACTACTATTCCATTTTGTTCGGTAAATATATTACGCTCAATATTTGAGAGGTTGTAAGACTTTGTTTTGACTTCAATAAGGTGTTCCTCTTCTCCCAATTTTACGGTGAAGTTTGCAGTTTTAGGTTTTCCGGCCTGTTTCCATTTTTTCCAATCAATACCTGCCCAGATTCGCTTATCACTCTGATTTGGGGTAAGCTCTCCACTTTTGCCAGAGAAGTTTAAAAAACCAGGAACTTCTTTTAATTCCCAGCCAATTGTTCCTGATTGTTTAAGGAAAAGATCTAAAAAGTATTGTGCATCAGAATTCTGGTAATAAACCGGAAGTGTGAGGTTTTCTGACTTTTTGCCGTTTTCAACAGAAATGCCGACTAGTTCTGAACTTTGTTTTTGATCAAGATTTATTTCTGGATTTTCGAAAACCGGTAATCCACGAGGAGCCATATCCATATAGTGTCTCCACTTTCCCTCAGTGATTTCGTGGTTATATTTTTGGGTAAGGGCTTGTATGCTATCGTAACTGGAATGAGCAAGTTTTTTGAATTTTTCTGCACTTAAACGTCCTTCCAGATTATATTTGATAGCCAGATCCCTGTAAAGGAATTTTTTATTCATAAAAGAAGCTCCTTTTACCGGATAAAAAACCAATTGAAAGTAAGCGTCCAGGGCAGCCTTAGGGATTTGAGGCTGAATTTTTTCAAGTTTATTTTCCAGGGCTGTGTAACGATCTAATCTTCTTTTAACTTCATCATTCCAGCCAAACGGGTTGTAAGCGGTGGTATCAATTTGAGTAGTAGGTTCGGTCTGACTCCAACCCATAAATTCGGGTTTGCGTTCAAAGGCCAGGTTGTAATACTCTTTTTTTAGATCAGCAATACTATTCCCCAGTTTGTCTCCGAAGGTATTCCCATAGAAGTTGCTCATATGTTCATCAACATATTCCGGATTTTCAAACTTTTCAATATCATAAGCCATATCGAGGAAGAGTTTCATATTATATTCAGCAGGTTTTAGATCACCAACATTTAAAATCCATATCTTTTTGCTGTTGGTCCTGTAGGCCTTCATCATTTCCTCGCGGATAAGAGCCGGGTGGGTGGTACTCAACCATTGGTAGTCGTGCGGACGGCCCCAGTAAGAAGCGTGATAATAAACTCCGCCGCCACCTTTCCTGGTACGTTCTTTTTCATTGCCCAATCTTCTGATATATCCGTAATTATCATCGGTCCAGACAATCGTGACATCTTCCGGTACTTCAAGTCCATGGTCATAAACGTCCAGAACTTCTTTGTAAACGGTAAAGGCCTGGGGAATTTCTGTAACTGCTTTATCGTTATAGGTTTCGAGTAGTTTTCTTTGATCCTCCAGTACATTTTTAAGATTTCCCATCGCTTGTTCAATCCCTTCTACACCTTCCATTCCGCTATCATGAATTCCTCGCATTCCCAGGGTGTAAATAGCATCAAGTTTTTTTGCTTCCTTTACGCGGTCTTTCCAATATTGATATACACTCTCTTTGTTAGAGAGATAATTAAAAGATCCCATCGAATCTTTTTTCCATTCGTCTACATTATTGCGGAGCATAGGCTCGGCGTGAGAACTCCCCATTACGATATGGTACTTTTTTGCCATTTCGGGATTCCCGGGGTAATGGAAAAAAGCTTTGGTGCTGGGATGCATAGCGGGCCATATGGTATTGGCCTTTAAGCGTAACAACAATTCAAATATTTTTGAATAGGTTTTAGGACCTATGTCACCAATTTCGGGTTCAAAAGTTTTCTCGGCCCAGGGCTGTAATCCCCAATCTTCATCATTAAGAAAAATTCCGCGGAATTCCACAGAAGGTTCTTTGGAATAATAATCTTTCTGTGCCAAAACTATTTTATCCTGCTTTTTAACGGGAACATCGGCCCACCAGCCCCAGGGGGACACCCCAATTTTTTCTGAGAGGTCAAAGACTCCATAAGCAGTTCCCCTGGCGTCGGTTCCGGCAATCACAAGAGCTTTGTTAGACTTATCAGTTACAACTTTATGAAGGAAGCTCTCTTTTTGATTCTTGAAATTGTTAGGGAATTTTTTTCCGTCAAGATAATTATCAATGATTGCTGTTCCGAGCCGGCCTATTACTATTGCATTTCCTTTTATGTCTTTTTTATTGGTAGTAACTACTGGTTTTTTACCTGTTACCTTATGGATGTCCTCTGCTAAAAGGTATGCACTTATAGAATCTAAAGAACTACCATTTTTATTATATAGTATGGAAGCCAGTTGATTATTAGTGCGAATTTTAAATTGAGTTTTCTGACTATAAAGTCTGGGAGGCAATAGTAATAGTGGGAGAATTAAAAGTATACTAAGCTTTTGACTGGCTTTTACATTTATAGATTGAAAACTCATTTCTTTTCCTTTGGAATAAATATATAACCTCTAATTCCTGTTGCTTTAACCTGTTTTAATGTTTCAGCAATAGTTAAAGCATTTAATTCTGCTCCATCTATATTTGTATGGGTATGGTCTTTCGGGAAAAACTTGGCTACTTTTTCAGGTCCCATTTCTTCATATTTATTAGCTACGGAATCATTTAAATCTATAAAAAGAGCATTTTCTTCTTGAGCAGCTTCTTTTGCCCATTTTCCATAAGAATTATCTACTCTTTCTACTTTTCCATTATTCCATCTATTTCGGGGAATGTGGCTGAAAATAATTGGAATAGCACCTTTTTCTTTAGCTTCACTAATATATTTTTTCATATACCAACCGTAGGTATGGATTTCTTCTTTTGAGCCATCTGGTTTGGTAACTTCCTGGATGGAATCGCTCATCCCTTTTAAAGAAGCCCGGTGTTTGGGTTTGGTGACATCGCCACCATCGTTATGTCCAAACTGCATCAGTACATAATCTCCCTTTTTTAAACTGTCTTTTACTTTTTTCCATAAGCCTTCATTTCTGAAGGTCCGGCTGCTTCTGCCACCGCGGGCTTTATTAATTACATTTACCCGGGTAGAATCAAAATATTTAGGAATTGCCACACCCCAGCCAACGGCCTGCTCATCACCATTATTTGCTACGGTGGAATCTCCAATAAGAAAAACATTTTTCTTGGACGGAAGGCTTATTTTAGGATCTTCAAGCAAATGGTGTTTGAGAGAGTTGTCGCTTTCCTTAAGTCCTTTACTTATTAATGATGCCGCCAGGGCAGCCCCTTTTGCAGAGGTATGGGTATGGTCGCGTTCATAAAAATAAACTCCGGTTACCTTCTTTTCACCTTTTTCCTCCAATGCGGAAGCCATTTTCTCATTTAAATCGATAAAAGTTACATTCTCTTCTTCAGCAACTTGTTTTGCCCAGCCTCCATAAGATTTATCATTTCGGGGTACTTCTCCATTCTCCCATCTATTTCTGGGAATTGGAGACATTACCACAGGAGTAGCGCCTTTTTCTTTGGCATCTTTTATAAGTTTTCTAATATACCAGCCATAAGAATGGACTATCTCGTGTTCCCCGGTTAGCATATTATCTATTTCTTCAGATTCATCACCTACCCCTTTAATGGTGCCTCTTGCCCTAAAATCATCATTAATGGGTCCGGCATCATTATGCCCGAATTGAATAAGAACATAATCACCTTTTTTAAGATCTTCTTTCACAGGTTCCCATAAACCTTTGCTTTGGAAAGTACGGCTACTAGTACCTCCTAAAGCGTGATTTTCAACTTTTACCTGTGAAGTGTCTAAAAACTGGCCGATATAATCACCCCAGCCCCATAAGCCACCGGCACCATCGCCCTGGCCGTTTTTTACCGTAGAATCTCCTACTAAATATACTGTGGAATTTTCTTCTGTGGATGTTTTCTGGTTACAGCTAATCAATATAATTCCTGAAACCAACAGGAAAAGCGTTTTGAATACTTTCATTTTTGCAGTTTTTATTGCTGAATGTCTCTAAAGTCAAACCATAAGTTCATCGTAATGCCATCATCTCCGCTTTTAATCCGGATATTGGTGGGCTGGCTGCTGGGTCCCTGGTGCGATAAGGGTTTAAATGCCCTCATAGCGGGGATTTCATACATAAAGGAAATATCACCTTCTGGAAATTCGGGTTGCGGATGTACATTGGAAACTGCGTGTTTTGGCTCGGCAGGCGTAAACAAACGCATGAACATTTTGTCGTTTTCACTAAACACTCTGAAACTGTTGTTGCCGGCATCTAAAAATCCGGCTAAAAAGTTAGCATGATAACCTTTAAATTCTGGATAGATGAGGTTTTCATAACTTTCTCCCGTAATCGTATTATTATAATCTTTTTGCCAGATCGAATATTCGGTACCTTTTAAACGGTTTTTCCAAACGTGGTAAGGCCCTTTTCCAAACCATTTAAAACCTTCAACACCTTCTTCAGGAAAATCGAAAGTAATTCCAAATTTATCAATATTACCTTCATAGAAAGCACCGTCAAATCCGTCACCACCACGAGCCCTGTTTAAAGTGGTCATTTCCATATGTAGTCGGCCATCGGGGTGCATCGTCCAGATAATATCGTCAATTCCTCCGCCGTAATTCGCCTTAAGGATAGCTTTGTTATCCTCCTGGCTAATTTCAGCATGTTGGAATTCAGTTTTCATTCCTATAGGGCGAGGCCCGTTTTGAAATGGGATATTATTTTTTCCGTTGGAAACAGATGTGATAAGCCCTGAATTTTTATCAAAATGCACTTCAATTTCTCCCCCGGAAAGGATAAAAGTATTGCCGCTTTCTTTCACAGAGGCTTTTTGGTTATTCTCTTTTTTAAGTAGAAACTTATCGGCAAAATAATCGGCGCGGTGAATAGGCCAGGTCCAAGTGTAAATCTCTCTTTCGTGTTGGTCCCAGGCCGTAATTTCAAGCCAGTCACCTTCAAAGAACTCCTCACCCGGTTCAAACTTAACTTTGCGTGTTTCTCCCGGTTCGGCATCAGGTAAATTTATTTCACCTGAAGTAATTTCGGTAGCTTCTGAATCGCTGTACATAACATCTCCCGGAGCTTTCATTACCCGGTACTCCATTTTTGCAGAATTCAGGTCGCTAAAAAGAAAGTCGTTCTCGACTAAAAATGAGCCGTCAAAAGTCTTTGTAATCATGCGCGGTTCAAATTGAATAGGCGCCCAAACTTCTTTGATGGTATAAAAGCTTCCTTCTTTTTGGCGATGTGGCCCTAAAATCCCGTCAGCAGCAAGGTTTCCTTTAGAATCGTATTTTCTTTCACCGTCCCAATCACTGCGCAATACGGCATTATCGCTAAAATCCCAAATAAATCCGCCAGCAAATAGCGGGCTTTCCTTGTATTTATTCCAAAAATCGTCTAAACCTGAACCGTGGCCATTATCGTAGGTGCCGTGCATAAATTCAGTGGGGAAAAATACATTTTCTCCCGCACCAAAACGGTGAACCCCGGTTTGATAAGTGGGGTAGTGGTGGGTGTCCCAACCATTAAAATCGGCCCAGGGATGAATTACAATTCGCTTTTGAGGGTCGTATTGATGAAAAACATCATCCAGTTCATAATTCCAACCCCCTTCATTGCCCTGGTCCCAAATAATTACCGAAGGACTGTTTACATCGCGTTGTACGGTTTCTTTAACCAGTTGTTTACCGGTTTCAGTGTTATACGGGTTTTGCCAACCAGCCAGTTCATTTAGGACAAAAAGTCCCAAAGAGTCACAAACCTCCATAAAATGTTTATCGGCAGGGTAATGAAAACGCACGGCGTTCATGTTCATATCTTTAATAAGGTTTACATCCATTATACTGATACGTTTACTGGTGCTTCTACCCGATTCTGGCCATAAGGTATGGCGGTTAACCCCTTTCATCAATATTTTCTTGCCATTTACATAAATCCCATCTTTTTTATGGAATTCTATAGTTCTGAAACCAATACGGTTTGAGGTTTCGTGAAGGGTTTCTCCGTTTTGAATAAGCTTAAGTTGTAGCTCATATAAATTCGGATTTTCCGGATCCCAAGTTTTTACACCTTTCCATTTAGCCTTAATTTGTTTTGAATCTTCTCCCTTTTTTATTGGAAAACGAAAACTCTTAAAGTTTTTGTTTTCTTCTCCAACTGGTACAATCGTGGCTTCGATTTCTGTATTCTTTGGAATGTTTTTAAGGTTTAAGTCAGCAGTAAGCTTCCCATCCATTTTGGCATCTACAGCAAAATGTTCAATATGAGTAGTAGGTTTAATTTCAAGCCAAACCGGGCGGTAAATTCCGCCAAAAAGCCACCAGTCGGCTTTGCGCTCTGCATTGTTAACCGTAGGGTTTTCAGAATGCTTCCATACGTGAACTTCCAACAGGTTCTCTTCACCGTAGTTTAAGAACTCGGTAATATCATATTCAAATTGATAAAAACCGCCCTGGTGTTTTGGGCCGACAACTTTCCCGTTTACCTTCACTTCGGTATCGGTCATCACTCCTTCAAAGATGATGTTGATTGATTTGTTCTTATGATTTTCATCCAGTTCAAATTTATACTTATAAAAGCCTTCTTCTTTGCTCGGTTCCTCTAAATCCAGCTCTTTATACCATCTTCCATAAGTATAGGTGCCAAAGCCTTCTACTTCCCACTGGGATGGGACATTAATAGAGCTCCAGGAATCACTGTTTCGGCCATCAGTTACCTTGAAATCCCACTCCACGGGTTCTTCAAAGCTCTTGCCGGAGAGGTATATTTTCTCGGTTTCTTGGGCCTTAAGATTTGGGAGTAGTAATATTAGGATTAAGCAGTTTAGAAGTCTAAAATAGGCTTGTTTTTCTTTCGTAAATTTAATTTCCATCGGGTTTAGTATTTTCAAAGCGGGAGCTTAAGGGTATTTTCCAGCTTGAGGGTTTATTTGGATCTTCGGGATTATATATAGGGGTGTCTTTATTGAGGTGCTCCGAAAGTAATAAATTCTTCTCACGCAATCCCTGAATAAATGCCAGGGCAATTTCGTTAGCTCCAAAATTATTAAAATGTGTGTTATCCTTTAATTCTTTTATTTGACCGGGAAATGTGTTTGGGGGATATTGAACAAAGGCTTTTTTTGATTGTTCCCTTCCCCAGCTTTCGTACATTTTTGTGGTCATTTCAGTCAGGTCAATAAGCGGCACTTCCATATCGTGGGCAACTTTTCTTATGGCTGCGGGATAATCCCCGTGAGTGGGGATTAGCTTTCCATTTTCGTTAAAAAGCCTTCTTTGAGCCGGAGTAACTAAAATAGGTTCGGCTCCTTTGTTTGTGGCGGCCAAAATAAACGCTCTTAAAAGTGTGGTATAGGATTCCCAGGGGCCAATACCTTCTCCCGTTCTTTTCTCATCGTTATGGGCAAAGCCAATAACGAGATAGTCTCCTGATTTTATTTGTTTTTTTATTTTTTCGAGGCGTTTTCTACCTTTAAAAGAAGCCAGAGAGGCACCTGAAAAAGCATGATTGGCGATGGCTACACTATTATTAAAATATTGTGTTACTAGCTGTCCCCAGGAGGCCCAGGGTTCCAAATCCTGATCTGTCATAGTCGAGTCTCCTGCAAGGTAAATAGTTTTCACCTTATTTTCCGGGCTAATACAAATCTTTTGAACAGCAACATCTCCCAAAAATTCCAGCGTTAGTTTGTTATCCCAATTCAAATCGTCTAACTCTCGGTTTTTAAGACTTACGGTTCGTCCATCTTTTATTTCGGGGTTTCGGACATTTACGATGAAAGTTTCTGTCTTTTTTTTTCCTTTTTTTACCTGAATTCTATCTCGGAAAATTCTTTTGGATTCTGCTTTTATGGTTGTTTCTGAAGTTTTTTTACCTGAACCCAATACAACTTCTATTTTGTAGTTTCCTTCAGGGATATTTATAGAAAAGTAGACGGGTTTCTCTGAAGTAAAACTTTGCGTTTGCAACTGAACATTTTCTGAAGTTCCAAAATCAAAGCCATAAGAATTGGCTTTGTCCATGCATAGTGGAGAATCAATAGATATACCTGGAGTCTCTGTATTTTCTGTACCAAAATTAAAAATAAATTCCTTCTGGTTTTGGCCTGTAGCTAGTTGTAAAATGAAGAAAAGAATGAATAAAGTAAGGAGGTTTTTTTTCATGACGTTAAAAACTTAGTAAATACATCCCCGGGTTGGTTGTTTATACAGAATGGAGAGGCCGGGAGTCCTTATTTATAAAAAAAAATAGGTTCAGATGTGTTTTTCTTTGCAAAGTGAACAGTTACAGGATTCTCAACTTTGGGAGAATAAATTATAAGGGTGCAGCCTTTAATCCTGATTTTGGTAAAAAGATGTTTTTTGAAAAAGGACATAAAGTATAAATTAAATTTAAATATAAAATATTGAAATATATTGAGTGTCCTGTACTGTTATGGTAGGTGATTTTTGTTTTCTGAAAAATATAAGCATACGGTTTTCAGTTATAGGTTTTTTATATGGCTCAAGCTAGGTTATTGTTGTTTTTAAATATGCCCAGATTATACTCGTTTTACGAGTATTTACAAGCTATAATTCAGAAAATATATTAACAAAAAAATAAGATATACGGGTTTTCCTTCTCTTTTATATTGATGTTATAAATATTGACTTCATCTTCTTTTTGTGAAAATATTTTAAATTATTTTTTAGTTTTTTTTAATCGTATTTGTTGATTTTGATATGTTTTTTGCTAAAAAAATAAAGAATAAATATTTTTTTTAGATAAAAGCAGGATGGTACAGGGAGGTTAATCTTTATTGTTTTTTTAGGTTTGTTGTTAATTATATATTAAAAATTCAATAAGAGCTTTTTACCAATTTATATTCAAAAAAATGAAAACAGTTTTACGCATTCTTTTATTTTTTCTGATTTTTTTCAGTCTTGTGGGATGTACTAAAGAGGAGTTCAATGAGTATTATGATCGTCCTGATTCTTTAGAAGATCCAATTTACCAGGTGCTGGAAGGCCGGGGGGATTTTACCACTTTAACTTCGGTTATTGCGAAGGCAGGCTATAAAGATATTCTGGGAGAATCTGGTTATTGGACTATGTTTGCTCCTAATGATGAGGCCTTTAATTCTTTTCTTCAGGACGAAGGGATTTCAAGTGTAGATAATGTCGATTCTACTATGGCTGTAAAAATAGTAAAATATGCGCTTGTTTATAATGCCTATAGAACTGAAAGATTGCCAGATTACCAGCCTTCTGGTGGTTGGCTGGAAAATGCAGCCTTTAAGCGTAGGACGGCCTATTACGATGGTTTTCAGAAAAAAACTATAGAAGGTAACGAAATCGTTGTAGTGTCTTCTAACCGAAATACTGATGCTGAGGGAGAAAACTATTATGTTTCGGGAGATAATAACAATAAATACATCAGCTATTTTTCTGAAGAGTTTATGAGAGCTCGAGGCTTAGGAGCTTACGATTATAATTATTTCTATCCTAATCAGGAACTTACCAGTCTTAATGTAATGAATTCTATGGCGGTAGACACCAATATTGTTGCTGAAAATGGAATTATACACGAGGTGA
This sequence comes from Salegentibacter sp., assembly GCA_017795085.1. GTDB lineage: Bacteria > Bacteroidota > Bacteroidia > Flavobacteriales > Flavobacteriaceae > Salegentibacter. Next base: position 3,529,900 of record CP051246.1, on the reverse strand, counting down.
GTAAGGTGGTTTTGCCGCCTGTAAATTTAGATCAATATATTGAAGAGAATGAGGAGTATAGTCTTTTTTATAATTTAATGGAAGACAAGCTTATAACTTATGAATATAATAAAGAAGCCTCAGATAGTTATTATAATTTCACCGGTAATTCTGAAGACGTATATGTAAAGGTCTACAATCAGGCTTTAGCATTCTCGCCAAATAATGAAAATTATTTAATAGAGGATTATAATGATGGTCAGTCTAATGGCTACAGTATGTTTGTGCCTCAAAATGAGGTTTTTCAGGAGTTTATAGATAACGTTTTGCTAAAACATTATTCCTCCCTGGATCAATTGCCTTTATATATTTTTCAGGATTTATACAATGCCCATATGTGGCCAAGTGCTGTATGGCCCTCCAGGTATCAATCTACAAGAAACGGTCTGGAAGAAGAGGCGCGGTTTAATTTAGAAAGCGATGTGGTAGATGCTCAATTGTTAAGTAACGGGTTTTTCTATGGAACCAATAAGGTGCAGGCTTCTAATTATTTTTATAGTGTATACACATCGCCTTATTTAGATCCCGACTACACTTTGATGACACGGGCGTTAAATGACACGGGTTCTGACTTTAGAGGGCTTATTAGTAATATAAATAGGCAGTGGACGCTTTTCATGATGTCTGACGAGGTACTCAATGAATTGGGGTATAGTTATGATATAGATCGTGAAGAATGGGTTTATGTTTCTCCTATTAATGAGAATGAAGTGAGGGGTAGCCTGGCAAAAGAACGTATTATCCGTGTTTTATTTAATCATATAATATTTACCCCAAACGGGGAGTTAAATGACCTTTCAGGTTCCGGAATAGTGCGTACAGGGGATAATGAATTACCTGGGGAATACATTAAATACGAAAATGGAACGGTGTACGCAGCCGGTAATGAAGCCTTGGAGAATGTTGTGAATATTACTGGTTATGAAGACCAAAATAATGGCCGGGTATATTTTACCGATAATATACTGGAATTTAGTGAAGAAGCTCCGGGAGTTGATATAAAGGAGCTGGCAGAAGAGCCAGATTCCGAATACGAATACTTTTTTAATTTCTTACAAAACTCGCAGCTTTATGATTCGGATGGTAGCACTATTGCCGGTGTGACCCTGGGTACCAAACATACCTTTTTAATACCTAACAACGATGCTATACAGCAGGCTGTAGACGACGGGGTTTTACCTGCTACCGAAACGGGAGAGCCAGATTTTGATCCAAGTGAAATATTAGATCAACAAATGGTTACAGAATTTATCCAACTCCATATTATTACCACGCAAATTATTTCTGATGACGGTAAGACTACCGGTGATTACCCAACCTTGTTAAAGGATGATCTTGGTAACCCGATATACCTTACTGCTTCAAGTGTGCCTGGAGAATTGAGTTTTACTGATAGCAATGGTCGGCAAGCTGATATTATTCCTTCTGCGAGTAATAACCTTGCTGACCGATCTTTAATCCATTTAATAGACAATTATTTTTCATATACCGAATAAATAAATATGACACATAAAATTACCCAATTTATTTACGGTTTCTCATTTTTAATTATCCTATTGTTAAATGGTTCTGTGCTTCAGGCACAGCAAAACCAACAACAAGTAATTCGGGGAACGGTAATAGACGCAAGCAATGAGGTGCCGGTTCCAGGGGCAACTGTTATAGAACAAGATGACGAAAGAAGAACAGTTACGGGCGTGGTAACCGATTTTGATGGAAACTTTGCCATTAAAATAAAGAATACCAGTAATAGTCTGGTTGTTTCTATCCTTGGTTATAAATCAAAAACATTTGAAATTACCGATGAACGGCAACTGAACATTAGGTTGACTCCTGATATTGACCAACTTGATGAGGTTATGATTAGTGCGCAGAAAGCAACTGAAACAGGCCTTCTCAATATTGCTGATCGTAATCGAACGACCAGTGTGGTTACTGTTAATGCCAGCGATATAGAAACTACCCAGGCAGCTTCAATTGATGAAGCCCTGCAGGGTAGGATGCCCGGGGTAGATATTGTTGCTAATAGTGGAGATCCGGGGGCCGGAATGCAGATCCGTATTCGGGGAACATCTTCGCTTACCGGTTCTTCCAATCCGTTAATCGTAGTAGACGGGATGCCATATGAAACTGAAATACCTGATGATTTTAATTTTGGAAGTGCTGATTCACAGGGCTATGCCGCACTTTTAAATATAGCTCCTACCGATATTGAAGATATTAGTGTGTTAAAAGATGCTGCAGCCACTGCAATGTGGGGTGCGCGTGCAGCTGCCGGAGTATTGGTTATTAATACCAAGCGTGGTTCTGTTGGGAAACCTAAAATAGGCTATACTTTTAGGGGAACCTATTCAAAATTACCCAAAACAATCCCAATGTTAAATGGCGATCAGTATTCTCAATTGATCCCTGAGGCTTTTATGAACAGAACTGGAGTGCCTCTTAATACATTGAATAATAAAGAGTTTCAATACGATCCGCAAGAAGTTTACTTTTTTAAAAATTACGGAAACAATACTAATTGGGTAGATGCTGTTACGCAAACAGGTCTTACCGGTGAGCATAACCTCTCTCTACAAGGAGGAGGTGAAAAAGCCCGTTATTTTACTTCTGTAGGATTCTATGATTCTAAAGGTGTTACTAAAGGAACAGGATACCAGAGAATTAATGGCCGTTTAAATTTGGATTATATAGTTTCAGATCGTATTAGTTTTAAAACGGATATTTCTTACACCCATAGTAACAGGGATCGTAATTATCCTGAAATAAATGACGAGAGTTTGCTTGGGGAGGCATATGTTAAAATGCCTAATATGAGTGTTTATGAGTATAATGAACAGGGGGAACTTACCCCAAATTATTTTACACCGGCTCAAAATATCCAGGGTCTCTATCCGGGAACTTATAATCCGCTGGCCATGGCTGAATATGCAACTAATGAACAGGTAGTGGAACGAATTGTTCCGCATTTTAATCTAAAAGTAGATTTAATACCCAATCGATTAATATCAACTTTTGATTTGCAGTTTGACTTTAACAGTACAAAGAGTAAATCTTTTTTGCCACAAACGGCTACGGGGAGGCCTTTTACAGAAACTGTTGTAAATAGAGCGACTGATGCTGATATTGATGCTACAAGTGTTACTACAAAGACAAACATTATTTATACCCCTCAATTAGGAGAAGATCATAGCCTACAAACTATTTTATCGCTGCAGACTAACGATTATCGATATGAATCGCATAACGTGATGACTTCTAATACAGCTTCGTCAAACTTAACTGATCCATCAGTTCCTTCGAGAACGCAGAATTCGGAATTAGATTTAAATGCCAGTAGTTTGCAATCAAGAAATGTGGCGGGCTTGTTAAATGCTCAGTATAGCTTATTAGACCGGTACATTGTAAATGTTGGGGTTCGTGCCGATGGAAGTTCTAAATTTGGCCCTGCTAATCGTTATGCTGTTTTTCCATCGGTTTCTACACGTTGGCGGGTCTCGGGAGAGCCATTTATGGAACAGTATGAATGGATTGATGACCTTAGTGTGAGGGCAAGTTATGGTCAGTCTGGTCGTGCTCCTAAAGATGATTATGGTTATTTTAATAATTATACGAATTATAATACTCAGTACCTGGGATATAATGGAGTATATCCTTCAAATATTCAGTTAACCAATTTAAAATGGGAGACTTTAACCGGTAAAAACCTTGGTTTTAACTTTCAAATGTTTGATAGAAGATTAATGCTAAATGTAGATTTGTATCAAAATACAACTACAGACTTGATTTTTAAAGACTTAGAGCTCACCTCGGTTTCTGGATATAATAATATAAATCGTAATGTAGGAACTATTGATAACCAGGGTTGGGAGATTGGTCTTTATACCACTCCTTTGAAAACTGATAAGTGGAAAATAGATTTTAATTTTAATATCTCTCATAATCAGAATGTAGTTCGTGAAATCTCTGAATTTTTCCCTAATGAAAGTGGTAATGTAACTGAAAACGGTCAGTTTAAGCGATTCTTACAGGAAGATAATCCTTTTGGTTCTTTCTATGGCTATCGTTTTAAAGGGGTTTATCCTGATTTGGAATCTACCCAGGCGAGAGACGAAAATGGAGACGTCATTGTAGGACCCAATGGACAGATTGTACGTATGCGATTTAACTATCCCAATACCGACTATGTTTTTCAACCGGGAGATGCTATATACGAAGACATTAATAATGATGGTAATATTGATAGTCGTGATGTGGTGTACCTGGGGAGTAGTAATCCAAAATTAACAGGAGGTTTTGGCCCAAATATAACTTTTAATGACCAATTTAAGTTACTTATGTTTTTTACGTACCGGTTTGATTACGATGTGATTAATGGTACAGATATGAGAACAACCAATATGTATAATTGGGATAACCAGAGTACGGCAGTCCTTTCCAGGTGGAGAAACCCGGGAGATCAAACTGATATGCCAAGGGCAATAAATGGAGCAGGCTATAATTGGCTAGGCTCAGATAGGTACGTTGAAGATGCATCTTTTTTACGCTTTAGGTCGGTTACTTTTAGCTATAACTTTAAAGATTCTTTTTTAAGGAATTTAAAAATGGATGATGCAAGAATTTATATAACAGCCGATAACCTTTTTACACTAACAAGTTATCTCGGCCAGGATCCTGAAGTAGAGTTGCCTGGAGGAGACCCTTTTGATATCTCTATAGATTATTCAAGAACTCCGCCTACCCGCCGGATATCTTTAGGAATATCAACAAGGTTTTAATAAAAAAATATAGTTATGAAATTAAAAGTAGTTTTAATAATATCAATAATCTTCACTTTTTCTTCTTGTGATGATTATTTAGATCTAAGGCCTCAAGACGGAACGGTGCGGCAGGAGTTTTGGAAAACTAAAGAAGATGTTCAGGCTGCTGTTATTGGTATATATACAGAAATGGTAAGCAATCCTGAGTTTTCTGAACGTCTGTTTGTTTATGGGGAGTTAAGAGGTGATATGGTAACACCCGGCCAAAATGCTGAGGATAATCAAATTCTTCTAAATACTACAAATATTCTTCCTACGAATTCGTTTACGGATTGGGGAATGTTTTATAAAATCATAAACTACTGTAATACGGTAATAGACCTTGCACCACAGGTTTTAGAAGAAGATCCTACATTTAGTGAAGAACAACTGCAAAATTACCTTTCTGAAGCTTTGGCAATAAGGGCTTATATGTATTTTACTCTGGCCAGGACCTTTAAGGATGTACCCCTTAAATTAGAAGCAACGCTTAACGATAACGATAATTTTCAAATACCAGCTTCACCTCAGGAAGAAGTTCTTATGCAGGTCGTGGCAGATTTGAACCTGGCTGAAGAATATGCAGTACAAACTTATCAAACTATCCCGGAGAATAAAGGGCGAATTACTCAGTACGCTATTAATGCTATGCAAGCTGACGCTTATTTATGGTTAAATGATTTCCAAAGTGCATTAGATGCTACTAATAAAGTTATCCAATCTGGAAACTTTGCTTTAATTCCAGCTAGTAACAGTTGGTTTGGAACAGTTTACGGAGAGGGGAATTCTAGTGAAAGTATTTTTGAGTTGCAGTATAGTGAGAATAACCGTAATAACTTTTTTATTTTATTTTTTGGACTTACGGAATATAACGCTTCTAGCAGAGTAGTGACCGATGTATTTGGTGTAGACAGGGATAATCCTGATAATAAGGATATAAGAGGCGAAAGAGCTTCGATAGTGGCTAGCGGAAACGAAATATATAAATTTACCGGCTTGAATAGTGATAGACGTAAAAGTAATGCTACATCCGATACGCATTGGTTTTTTTATCGCTATGCGGAAGTGCTTTTAATGAAAGCAGAAGCACTTAATGAACTGGATCGTGGCGAGGAAGCACTTACAATTATCGAAGACCTCCGGGAAACCAGGGAGGCACTTCAAATTACAGGACGTAGCCCTTCTCCCGATGATGATACAGGAATAGCAGAATATATTCTTGAGGAACGTTCCCGTGAACTTGCATTTGAAGGGAAACGTTGGTTTGATGTTTTAAGGGTGGCAAGACGCGATAATTATGAACGTTTAGACCTTATTTTAACCATGGCGCTCTTTAGTGCACCTCCAAATCAACAACAATCTATAAGAACTAAACTGCAAGACCCTAACAGTCATTACTTACCAATTAATCAAGATGAATTGTTTACCAATAAACAATTGGAACAGAACCCATTTTATAATTAAAAAAATCAAGTCATGAAGATGAAGACAATATTTTTTAAACCTGTTTGGATGCGGCTTGTAATAACAATCCTTTGTACCTTATTTTACATTAGTTGTTCCTCTGAAAAATATAAGGAAACTACAGATGAAACTGTGAATATTACAGAATATCTCAAGAGTAGTGGAGAAGATTATTCCATGTTCCTGGAGATTCTGGAGGTTACTGGTTATGCCTCATTTTTAAATACCTATGGCACCTATACCGTGTTTCTGCCTACAAATGAGGCCGTGGAACAGTACCTGAATGATGTTGGGGCTTCTTCTGTTAGTGATGTGCCCATAGAAGAATTACAGGATGTGGTAAGGCTGCATATTCTCGAAAGTAAAAAATTAACTACCGATTTTAATGATGGAAAGATTGCAACACCAAGTATGCAGGGACAATACTTAACTACCGGTGCCTCGAATATTGATGGGGCTTCAAGCATCGTTGTGAATAAAGAATCCAGAATTGTTTCTTCAAATGTTGAAGTAGGAAACGGAATTATTCATGTGATTGATAAAGTATTACGCGTCGCTAAAAATACCCTGGCCGAAGAAATTGAATCTTGGGAATCTTTATCAATTTTCACCCGGGCCCTTAAAGAAACCGGCTGGTATGATGTGCTCGATCAACCCGTAACTTACGATCAGGATAGTATCTCAAGTCACCTTTCTGTAATTGCCCAAACCGATGAGGTTTTTGCCAGTGCAGGATTTGATACTTATGACGCCTTAGAAAATAGGTATAGTCATTTAGACGATCCTACCAACCCCGAAGATAGCTTAAACCTTTATATGGCCTATCGTGTATTACCCGATTTAAAATATATGGCCGATTTGGTTAACAATACTGCGCATAGTACCAAAGCACCACAGGAAGTTATTGGGGTGAAGCTAAGTAGGGATACCATCTTAATTAACGAACAGACTTTTAATGGCGTTTTAGAAAAAGGTGTGCAATTAAGCAGGGAGAGTAGTGATGTAACCACATCTAATGGAGTGTTACACTTAGTAAAAGGCAATTTTGAAATTATAAAACGCTTCCCGGCCCCAGTTTATTTTGATGTGGCCGATCAGCCTGAGATTAGGCGTTTGGCCGCTGTGTTCAGAATCCCGGGACAGCGGGCATCTTTTGCTAAAGAAGATTTACAATATGTAGACTGGGAAGGCCCTGAAGAAATAACCTATGTTCAGGATACCCCAGGTGGGGGAGGAGTTGGCTTCGGTTATTTTGGAGATGTTATGGAGATTTTTCGCTTAAGAGATGGCTGGGTTAATAACATTAGCTTTACTACCCCGGTAATTATAAAAGGTCGTTACAAGATTTGGGTATCTTACCGGACGGCTCCTAATGCTACAACTTCAGTGGAAGCCTATTTTAATGATGAGCTATTATCCAGGACGATAGATTTTTCAGAGTATGCTAAAACAGAGCAACCTGAACGGGTAATCGAATCCCAGGGATATAAAGTGCCATCAGTTACCGGTACCGATAGGCTTAATAGTCGTATGTTAGGTATTGTTGAGGTAGAAACTACAGGCCGTCATACAATTAGGTTTAACTCTTTGGTTAGTTCTGGTCAACAATCCTGGATTGATGTTGTGGAGTTCCGACCTGTAGAAATGGACCAGCTATATCCCAAGTTATCTTACACCGGGGAACTTGTAGAGGAAGGAGAATAAATAAAATACATATATAATTATATAAGAATGATAAAATTAAATAAATACATAAAACTGGTGCTTACTGGTCTAATAGTAGCAAGTGTTTTTAGTTGTTCAGATCCCTGGGACGATCGCGAGAATAACGGTGATAGCAACCTTCAAGATAACCTTAGTGAACGCTTAATAGCAAATAGTGAAACATCTTCTTTTGGTCAATTACTTGTGGAAACAGGCTACGATAGTATTTTAAAAGCTTCCAAAACTTTTACGGTATGGGTCCCAACTAATGATGCTATGAACCAGGTAGATGAGGAAGTGTTAAACGATACTGAAAAAAGTAAATTATTTATAAAAAACCATATAGCACTTTCCACTTTTACCTCCGTAGCTGATGTGGATACGGTTACGGTTCACATGTTAAGTGATAAGTATTTGTTATTTACAGAGGGAAGCCGTATTGCTGCTTCACAGGTAGTCTCAGCAGATCAGTATGCTAGTAACGGGATATACCATACTATAGATCGTGCCCTGGAGCCCAGGCTAAATATTTGGGAATACCTTCAAGAAAATGAAGATGAGTTTAATGTGAGTAGTTACCTCTCTAGCCTTGATGATTTTTATATCTATCACGAGAAAGATAGCATCGCACAGGCAAATCCTGAAGCTCAAGAAATTTATGCTGATTCCTTAACAAACTCTTATCTAAATAATGTTTATAACCTTAATAATGAGAAAAATAAATATACGTTCTTTCTTGTTGAAGATGAGGGTTTTGCCCAGGAAACTACTAAGTTAGAGTCCTATCTTAATAAAGGTGAAGCTGATTCCACAAAAGCATTTGCACGCTATTTTGCACTTAGGGATATGGCATTTCATGGAATTTATTCCAGAGAAAATTTACCTGATACGCTTGTCTCTCAATTCGGGGTGAAAGTTCCGGTAGATCAGGATAAAATTTTGGAAGAAATTCCTGTGAGTAATGGTATTATTTACCGAATGAGTTCTGTTGATGTTCCCCTGGATAAAAGATTGGTGACAACTAGAATTGAAGGAGAAGAGCCTATAGGTTTTAGCCAAAATGATAAAGAAGAATTTATTTTTTACAGGGAAAAATCTGATCCACAGGGTAATATCGTTTATGATATTACGGTTCGAAACCACGGGCAGCCAAAGTTTGGAATAAATTATAATGCAAAAGATATGTTTAGTACTACTTATAAGGTATACTGGAGAGCAGTAAACGATATACAGAGCAATACTTATCAACAGCAGTTACAGATTGGCGGAGGATTTTCAACCGGACCCGATGGTGAGCCTGTTGAGATTGAACCTATAGCTACACTTCCTTATACCGATGTGCCACCGGATATGTATGAGGAGGTATATGTAGGAGAATTCACCCTTGAAGAAGCCGGTAAAATTGACCTCATATCATTAATTGCTGCTAATACAGGATCAGGTGGTGATAATACGTTAACTCTGGATTATCTTAAGTTAGTTCCAGTCATTCAATAAATTCATTTTAAAGAAACTAATCATTATGCGAAAATTTTTACAACTAACCTGCTTGATTAGCATGTTTTTTGTGGGAACCCTTAGGGATAACCTCTATGCACAAACAGAACAGAATGCTAACAATGCTTCCGATTCTGTGGAAACACAACAGCAGCAACAGGGGACCTTGGTAAAGGGGACGATAAAGGATGCGGAAACCGGCTTAGGAATATCAGGTATTAATATAGCTTCAGGTAATTCTGCGACAGCAATCACAAAGGATGACGGAACCTTTGAAATTTATGTTCCACATTTAGATGCGTTATTATCTGTAAATGGGCAGGATTATCAGGCAAAGGTTTATCCGATAAACCATCGTACTGAGGGAATAGAGATCTTGTTATATGAATCAGATTATTCCCAGCTTTATCAACAAGCTGATCTTTCAGGTGTAGAAAGTATACAATACAAAAATCCTGAAGCTGTTAGCGTTTCAGCTTTTGAAAGAACACAATGGGGAAACCCGGTACAGGAATCAGTCGGGAATTTTTTACAGGGTCGTATAGCCGGACTTAACGTGGTGCGTAAATCTGGTGTGACTGGATCAGGATCTTATATTACTCTGCGCAGTATAAATTCATTGTACGGTACCAACAAACCTTTGATTGTTGTTGATGGAATGATATACGATGATGAAGATTATGGTTCTGGAATAATCCAAAATCAAAGTTCTTCCCCTATTTCCGATATAGATGTTAAAGATATTGAAGATGTGACAGTCTTAAAGGATGGTTCTGCTTTGTATGGTACTAAAGGAGGAAACGGAGTAATCATTATTACTACTACCCGTCCTGATCAGTTAAGTACAAAAATTGACTTTACCATGTATGGAGGAGTTAATCAGGCACCAGATAATTTACCTGTTATGGGGGGCGAAGACTTTCGTACTTATCTTTCGCAAGTATATTCTACACAGGAAAACGGACGCGATTTACTGGAAAATCAGGTTTGGATGATTGATGATCCTCAGAATGAAAATTATTATCGCTACCATAACAATACTAATTGGCAGGATAAGGTTTTTAGAGGCGGTGTAAATCAAAATTATTACTTAAAAGTTCGTGGAGGTGATGACATTGCAAAATATGGTTTATCTGTAGGTTATTTAAAAAGTGATGGGGTTATGGAACAAAATAACCTTGAACGTTACAATATGCGTTTAAATGCCTCTTTACTCTTAACAGAAAAACTTACCATGGATGCTCGTTTTTCTTTTGTTCGTAATGAACAAAATCAATTTGACCAGGGCTTGGCTTTTAAAACAAACCCGTTGTATTTGGCATTAACCAAAGCTCCGTTTATGGCAACTAATGCTATTAACGATGCAGGAGAAGTATCTCCTAGTTTAGCTGATGTTGATACTTTAGGGGTAGGGAACCCGCTTGCTATTTTAGAAAACGGAATTGGAAGAAATGAAAATTATCGTTTCTTTGGAAACCTTCATTTTAAATATGAATTTAATGACACCTGGGAAGCAAATTCCCTTATAGGTTTAACCTATGATAAGGAACGTGAAAATTTCTTTATTCCCGGTAAAGGTATAGCTGATGTAACACTACCTACAGCAATAGGTGATAATAGAAGTGGTAGTGAAGTACAAAGACTATATACTTTATTTACCGATACGTATTTAAATTATTCCAATCGTTTTAATAACCGGCACGATTTAGATATTCGCCTGGGCTTTCGTAGTCAATCCAATCAATCTGAAAGTGACCTTGGTTTAGGCTACAATTCAGCCACAGATGATTTTACAAGTGTAGGAGCCGGGAGTAATCTTTTGAGATATGTTGGTGGACATTTAGGAGAGTGGAATTGGATAAATGCTTACTTAAGCAATAGATATAATTATTTAAACAAGTACTACCTTACATTAAATGGTTCTGTCGATGGTTCAAGTCGATTTGGAAATGAAATAGATGAAGGAGGTTTGAGACTGGGTGATAACAGTCTGTCTGCAATGGGATCCTTATCCGGCGCCTGGTTAATTTCATCTGAGCCATTTATGAAAAATGCAAGTGGAATAGATCTTTTAAAACTTCGTGCTACCTTAAGTTATAGTGGAAATGATGATATTGGGAATTTTACGGCCCAAAAACTATATGTTTCCCAAAATCTTCTTGGGCTACAAGGCCTTGTGAGGGGGAATATTGGAAATCCTGAGTTAAAATGGGAAACGGTGAGAAAATTAAATTTAGGAGCGGATATGGCGCTTTTTAATGAGCATTTAAACCTAAGTGTTGATGTTTATGAAAATCAAACCAGTGATATGATCACTTATGAATCCGTTAATGATGTTACCGGTTTTCAATACGTGGTGTCTAACAGTGGTGATATGCGTACCAGGGGTGCTGAATTGTCCTTAAATAGCCGAATTGTAAACACTAAAGATTTTAATTTTGATTTGGGAATTAATTTATCCAAATATGAGAATCAAATTACTGGTTTACCTGGGGATCCTATATTAACAAATTTTAGAGGAGCTTCTTATATCACAGCAGTTGGTTATGATGCCAATTTATTTTATGGCTACAAAACAGATGGAGTATATGCTACCACAGCAGATGCCCATGCTGAAGGCCTGACAAAACGAATGGAGAATGGAGATTTAATTCCTTACCAGGGAGGTGACATGCGCTTTGTTGATATAAATGGAGATGATATTATAGATGAAAGTGACCGTACCATAATAGGAAACCCTAATCCTGATCTTACGGGTAGTTTAAATACAACTATAAGCTGGAAAAGATTCGATTTGCAGGGGCTTTTCACTTTCTCTCTTGGAAATGATATTTACAACGGATTACGCTATAATCTGGAAAAAATGAACAACCATGAAAACCAGACTATAGCTATAAAAAACAGGTGGCGCACAGAGGGGCAGCAAACTGATATTCCAAGAGCTGTCTGGGAAGATCCTATGGGTAATGCCTCTTTTTCTGATAGATGGATTGAAGATGGTTCATATCTGCGCCTAAAAACACTTGTACTTGGATATAACTTCCCGGTAGAAGACTGGGGTTTTATAAAATATGTCAGACTTTATGCCTCAGGCAATAACCTGTTAACCTTTACAGATTATCTTGGCTTTGATCCGGAATTTAGTGCTACAAATTCCATTTTCGGTCAGGGAGCCGATATTGGTCTGACTCCTCAATTTAGAAGTTTTCAGCTAGGATTACGCCTAGGTTTATAAAATATAATATAATATGAGATTTTTTAAAAATATTAATTTTCGTAGTCTTTCTATTGTGTTGGTAACAGCAGGAAGTATGTTTTCCTGTAGCGATTATTTAGATGTAGAGCCTCAGGACAAGCTTGCAGAAGACCAGGTATTCCTTGATGTTTATGATGCCGATGCCAGCATTACGGGTATATATGGAAAATTTATGACGCTTGCTGAAAAGCATGTGGTTCTAAATGAATTAAGAGCAGATCTTTTAAGCACAACCGCTAATTCTAAGCCTGATTTATACGAGTTGCAAATACATCAGGTAGAAGAGAATAACAGTTACGCAAATCCACGTGATTTTTATGAGTTAATTAATAACTGTAATGATGCTTTAAAGAATTTTGACCGGATGTTAGCTGAAAATCGATTGAAAGAAAGTGAGTATGATCAACGATATTCAGATATTGGAGCACTGCGTTCCTGGTTATACTTACAGGTTGGAATCCATTATGGAGATATACCCTATATTACTGAACCTATAGAAGATATTGATGATGTAAAGAATAGGGATAAATATCCCAGGATCACTTTTGATGAATTACTTAGTGAATTGGTGAACTTTACCAGTACACTTCCTTATACCTCCCCATATGATACTAATAATTCTTTGGTAATCGATGTCGATTCATATAACACCGGTAAATTTTTTATAAATAAAGAATGTTTACTTGGTGATTTAAATTTATGGGAAGGGAACTATTTGCAGGCTGCATCGCATTACAAAATGGTCTTTGAAAATGGTGCTGGTGATGATTGGAATATCTATCGTTTAAGAGAAGGTTTTCCAGGAGAAGAAGGTCTCGCTGTAGAATATTTAAGATATAGGGATCAGGATGTTAGGTCCCTTATCAATAGTAAAACTGATGGCTGGGGAAGTATGTTTGTGCGCGACCGTGATGAATTGTGGGATACCGAATGGATTTGGTCTCTGCCATTTGATTCTAATTTTGCACCGGAAAATCCATTTATAGATTTATTCTCGATGCAAGGAGGGAGTTATCAATTAAAACCCTCACAGCAGGCTATAAATCTTTGGGATAGTCAAACTCAGGTAAATGGATTTCCTTATGATGCCAGGGGACGAAAATTCAGTTATTTTAAGGTTGGAGAAGACCCTGTAGTAAAAAAATATTTATATGGTTATCTTGATTTGGAAACTCAAATGCCGGTAGATGTTTTTAACCGCAATGGCCGCTGGTTTTTATATAGGGCTACAAAATTGCACTTGCGATTTGCAGAGGCAGCTAACCGTGATAATCAACATAAATTGGCAAATGCCTTACTCAACAGTGGGATAGAAAGTGCTTATACAGTTGAGGGTGTGGTAGATGTAACAGATATTGAACGAACTAATTTACCCTTTCCATATAATTTTGATGCTCGTAGGGGTGATTACCCACGTTATCGGGCTACATGGCACCGTAATGCAGGAGTTCGTGGCCAGGCTTATGTGAGACCAGTTGAAGTGGTAGGAGATAGTTTAACAACTATAGAAAACAATATTATTGAGGAAGCAGCACTTGAATTAGCTTTTGAGGGTAACCGATGGGGCGATTTAGTACGTGTAGCACTTCGTCGTGATGATCCTTCCTTTTTGGCAGATAAGATATATAAAAAGCTTGCAGCTGAAGGAAACTCCCAAGCAAGTGCTGTTAGATCAAGGCTTATGAATGAGGAAAATTGGTATTTGCCATTTGAATGGGAAGATGAAGAATGAGTTAAACCTTCATTATAATAAACTTTTAGAAAGGAGTAAGTCGAAAATCCATTAAGAGAGTAGGCGTAATTAAAATTAAGTAATTATGAAGAATTTTTTAAAATTAAGTTTGATTATTTGTTTCATTGGTGTGTATGCAAGTGGGTATTCACAAAATGATTATAATATCCTCTCGGATAGCCAAACTAGTTCAGATGGCTTTTACGCCATGAGTACTAACTATGACATAGACAGTTCAACCTGGTTCGTATCAAGTGAAGCAAATTCACATCTTAGAGGAGGTTCAAGTGTTGTAGGTAGAACTATGACTATTAAAGCTGTAAAAATTAGTAATAGCTCTATAGAAACTTTATATTCTAATTCAAGCACTAGTAATTATATTCAAGGTAGTATACCTGCTCCAGATCCCCAAGAATATTTTGAAATGTCAATTGCTTGGACTATTGAATACGCGGACGGATCATATGAAGATAGATCTTTGTTGATTGATTTTCAGTAGTCTATATTTAAAGTGATTTTTTATAAAAAAGTATTTATCTAGATGTAAAATGATTGAAAGAAATTGTGATGAGTTTTTTTATGATTGTCTTTACTCTATTTGAATCTAGATAAATACATCTTAAACTAGTAATGTAATCGAGGCTTTTTCCGCTAACAGACTTAAAACATAAGATCATGAAAATAATATACACAAACCTTAAATACTTACTTACTTTTTTATTATATCTATCTTTATTTTCCTGTGATACAAATGATTACTCACTTTTATTAAATGATAATGAACAGAATTCTTTGGGTGAAATACAATCTCTGGAAATCTATTCTGGAATTAACAGGGTAGTGGTAAAAGGTTGGGTTGATGATCCTAATGTTTCCGAAGTGAATATTTATTGGGACGATAAATCAGAGTCTCTAGTTGTACCCGTAAATGCCTCTAATGGGGCAGATACTATTAACGAAGAAATTGGTGATCTTGAGGAAAAGTTATACACCTTTGAAGTTCAAACCTCCGATGATGCCGGTAATACTTCTAAATCGGTAGTTGCTGGTGCAAAAGTTTTTGGTTCAGATTTTTCAAGTAGTCTTGATAATAGGGAATTGAGTTCTAATCTCTTATTAGATAGTGATCTTGATCTTACGTATGGTCCGGTAAATAGTAGTAGTGGGATTATTGGTACTGAGGTTGTTTATGAAAATACCTCTGGAGAAAATGTAGAAGTGTTTTTAAATTCAGAACAAAGTTCGCTTTCTATCTCCGATTTTAAAAGTGGATCTGCATTTAGCTATCGGTCGGTGTATATTCCCTCACCTATGTCTTTGGATACTCTTTATACCGAATATGACGAATTTACACCTGTAGAGCTGTCTCAAATAGCATTTGTTACAGATGATTCCAGCGATGATGAGCAGATTGAATGGCTACGGGAGCAGGGCTTTTATGTTACTATTTATTATAACTCCGGCTTCGGTTCGGCTTCTCAGGATGATATTGATATGTTAAATTCTAAGGACTTAATTATAATTGGGCGTAGTGGTAACTCTGGAGATTTTGCTGGAGAAGAAAAAATAGCCTGGAATTCGTTAACGGTGCCTCTTATTCTAAATACCCAATGGGCCGCAAGATCCAGCCGTCTAAACTGGTTTGATCATTCTGATGGTCCTGTGAAAGTAGCAGACATTGGAGCAGTGCGTGTGCAAGTACAGGAACCTGGAGACCCCGCTTTTGAAGGGGTGACAATGGAACGGGATAATTTACTTCCCTGGTCAAACACCCCTGACGACTTTCTTTATATTAATCCTGGTTCAAATGCTAATCTTTTAGCAGTAACTCCTCCCGGTGAGGCTGAAAGGGAAGAAGGTGGAGCCGTGTTATTTGCTCGTTTTGATACAGGAGTAGAATTTTACCCAGGCGCTGGTGAGTCTGCTGCCGGACCCAGAACCTACTTCGGTTTTGGTAGTGATGCCGATGATGGAAACTCTTATTACTTTCCACTTACCGAGGAGGCAAAACAGGTTTACCTGAATGAAATTAATAGATTGGTGGAGGAATAGGATAAATCGATTGCTTTAGTAATATAGGTTTGGTAATAAGGTATTTGCAAGAAAAAAAGGATGAAGAGTACTTCTGTATTATTAGAGTTATAAAAGAGTAATTACTATGTACTACAATAATAGTTTTTTGGGCAGGTTGACTTTTTAGGAAGTTGCCTGCCTTTTTTCTTTAAAGTTATATACCATTAATGTTCCAGAGCCAAAGTATATCCTTTGTATTTTGAATAATTTATAAGGAAGCTTATTAAGATTGCTTTTTTAATATTGTTTTGGTGATGTGCAAAGTTTAAAGAGAAGACTAGAAATCTATAATATAATTATTTGTATGAGTAGGTTAGTAGCTAATATTTTTATCTTTTTTCAATCGTATTGATTTTGTCAAATAATAAACTATTGGTATAAAAATTAAGCTTAAAGTTAATGGTAAAAACCAAGTTCCAAGCCCGTCCGCGTTTTCATTTGTATTTTGAATTGTTTTAAAAACGATTAAGCCAAATATTAGTACGATAGCAAATTTTAAAAATCTAATCATTCGAGTCGCATTGGTATATTGTTGAAGAGCGTTTTCTTTTGTAATTTTACTCGGATAATTAAAAACCTGTGGATATTTATTCAGGATTGTTAATCCAATAAATACTATTGTAGATATAATTGGTAAAGACAAAATGTTTCCTTTGTTGCCAAATCCGTCTGCTTCTCCCGCTCCATTGTAATGAATTGGAATCGTTTCGGATAAAGCAGAATAATTAGTCAAAGTCAAAATCCAAATTCCGACTATGGCAACCCAACCAATAAATTCAATTATCTTATCAGTCGTTGTTAAATTCGGTTTTATTTTTGGTCGGGTACTCATTTATTCGATTCAGTTCTGTTTTTTTACATTAACTACAACTGATTTTATTTAAACGGAATTTCTTTCAATATACTTAAATACATTTTTTACTTTTTCCTTTTTGTTTTTTAAAACCATATAGGCCGCCGTTTCGCCCATTGCTTTAAAATCAGTACTAATTACAGTGATACCCAGTAATTCTTTTAGTGGAGTTTCATTGTATGAAATTACGCCAATATCTTTTCCCATAACCAGTTGCTTTTTTCTAATTTGGCGGACTAAATTCACCAAATCGGTTTCCCGAATAGTAATATAAACATCACGACTTTGTAATTCCATATCTTCATAAATCTCATCGAGGATTTCAAAATCAAATCCGTTTTCAACACAGAATTGTCTAAAGCCTTTTAAAATTCGTCGTGGATAAGGAAAAACACTTTTGCTCGGGTAAACTAAAATTAGCTGGTCATACTTTTGTAGTTTTTCAATTCCTTCTCCCAAAGCATTATAAATATCTTTACTGAAATCCTGGTAAATAGACCCGTAGTTGCCTTTTATATGAGGTTTAACGTTATCTAGTATTACCAGTTTGTCTTTGGGAATTTTCTCTAAGGTATCTATCACTTTAGAAGTAAAACTTACGTGATTTAAGTGCTCATCTTTAAAATGGGGCATAATCACGTAATAATCATAAGCCCCCAGGTTTTTTTCAATTGCCTTAATAAATAA
Source organism: Salegentibacter sp. (assembly GCA_017795085.1). Taxonomy (GTDB): domain Bacteria; phylum Bacteroidota; class Bacteroidia; order Flavobacteriales; family Flavobacteriaceae; genus Salegentibacter. The sequence continues at coordinate 3,511,796 of CP051246.1, read as the reverse complement.
GCTTTCTTCACAATGATATATGGAAAGGTTTACATGTCCGTTTATTCCCAGGGCATTTACAAAATGATTGTAAATCATCATTTTATAGGTACTGGGCTTGTTTATAAGAAAAAACACATTAACTTTAGAAATGAGATCGGTTTTTGCTGCATAATATCCTTTCCCTTTTACCGAAATAATTATTTTTTGTGCTTTTAATTGTTTGTAAGCTTTTTCTACAGTATCACGCGAAAGATAACATTGTTCACTTAACTCATTAATGGAAGGGACTTTTTCCCCAACTTTTAGATTACCATTGGAAATATCCTGAACTATAGAGTCTACAATTTGCTTGTATTTGGGAACTCTTGAGTTTTCGTTAATTTTAATGTTAAGAAGATTGGACATCTTTTATTGTAGGGTTTTTGTCACGTAAAATTAATGAAATAATTAGGTTAATGGCTTGTTAAAGAAAGATTTTAACTAGCAGCACAGCACAGGATAGTGGTTTAAATATTAAAATATAGATTTGAGTTTACTAAACGTAACAAAAAGAAAAATGGAGAAAACTTTTAAGCACGTAGCTTACCTATGGGATGATAAAAAAGCGGATGAGTTGGGGGAGGATCAGGTGGCTTTGTTTTTGTACCGTTCAAATATATTGGGTGCCGATTTAAGGATTACCAATTATGGCGGTGGCAATACCAGCTGTAAGACTATTGAAAAAGACCCTCTGACCAATGAAGAGGTTGAGGTAATGTGGGTGAAAGGATCCGGTGGGGATATCGGTACCCTGGACCGCTCGGGGATTGCCGGGTTGTATACCGAAAGACTGAGAAATCTTAAAAATGTGTACGGCGGACTTGATGATGAAGACCGCATGGTAGGCCTATTCAATCATTGTATTTATGATTTAGACAGCAAGGCGCCTTCCATAGATACCCCACTGCACGGTTTGCTTCCATTTAAACATATAGACCACCTGCATCCTGATGCCCTTATTGCCGTTGCTGCTGCTGAAGACAGTGAAAAAGTGACCAAAGAAATCTGGGGCGACAAAATGGGCTGGGTACCATGGCAGCGTCCGGGTTTTGAACTTGGCCTTATGCTTGAAAAATGCCTGGAGGAGAATCCGGGGATCCGCGGAATTGTACTGGGGAGCCACGGCTTGTTTACCTGGGGCGATACTTCTTATGAATGCTATATGAACAGCCTTGACGTTATTGAAACGGCTTCTGAATATATCGAGAAAAAGGTAAAAGAACAAGGTGAGGTTTTCGGTGGCCAAAAAGTTCAAAGCCTGCCTGAAGACCAGCGTAAGGAAAAAGCCGCTGAATTAATGCCGCTGCTTCGCGGGCTTGCTTCTTCTGAAAACCGGATGATTGGCCATTTCACCGATAGTGATGTGGTATTGGAATTTGCCAATAGCAATGACTTATCCCGCCTGGCACCGATGGGGACTTCCTGTCCGGATCACTTCCTTAGAACAAAAATACAGCCTTTGGTGCTTTCCCTCGGCACGAACGAAGCCCTTTCCAACCCGGAAGAAGTGCTAAAAAAACTGGAACCGGCCTTTGAGCAGTACCGAAATGAATACAAGGAATATTATGAAAACCATAAACGGGATAACAGCCCGGCGATGCGGGATCCCAACCCGGTGATTATCCTTTTCCCGGGAGTGGGGATGTTTAGTTTTGCCAAAAACAAGCAAACCGCCAGGGTGGCCAGCGAGTTTTATATAAATGCCATCAATGTGATGCGTGGGGCCGAAGCTATTTCTTCATATACTTCCCTGCCACGCCAGGAGGCTTTTGACATTGAATACTGGTTGCTTGAAGAAGCAAAACTTCAACGGATGCCAAAGGAAAAACCCCTTTCAAGAAAAGTGGCCTTTATCACCGGTGGTGGAGGCGGTATTGGAAAAGCCATAGCCGATAAACTGGCAGCAGAAGGAGCCAATGTTTTCCTGACCGATCTCTCACAAGATCGATTGGATGAAGCGATGGAATCTTACGGAAAAGATACGGCCGCCACGGCAATTTGTGATGTTACCGATGCGCAGTCTATCCAAAAGGCCTATAAAAAATCCATTTTAGCCTTCGGCGGGGTGGATATTATTATTCACAGCGCCGGATTGGCCATTTCGAAATCTTTGGAAGATACCACCGAAAAAGATTGGGACTTGCTTCAGAATGTCCTGGTAAAAGGCCAGTTTGAACTCGCCCAAAAAGGGATGGCAATTCTTAAAAAGCAGGATTTAGGTGGCGATTTTATCAGTATTGCCAGTAAAAACGGCCTGGTCTCCGGACCAAACAATGTAGGCTATGGAACGGCCAAAGCCGCACAACAGCATATGTCACGCCTGTTGGCCGCTGAACTTGGCGGGGATAAAATACGTGTAAATATTGTAAATCCCGATGGGGTCATTGTGGGAAGTAAAATCTGGGAAGGGGATTGGGCCGAAGGCCGTGCCAAAGCCCACGGAATTTCAGTAGATGAACTTCCAAAACACTATGCCAAGAGAAATTTACTACAGGAAATTATCCTTCCTGAAGATATAGCCAATGGGGTATTTGCCTGTGTAGGCTTGCTTACCAAAAGCACAGGAAATACCATTAATGTGGACGGGGGCATGGCCAATGCCTTTGTAAGATAGTTTAGTTTGAATTTGCCTGTATAAGGGTGATTTTCATAGATGTTACTATATTTATGGAAATTGCCCTTATTAGGGTTTTAAGCAATAATAGATGAAAATTGATAAAGAGCAATTAAGTGATTATAATAAACAATTTCAGGTCGATTCCTCAGAATATTATTCATTTTTAGCCAATAAATTAAGTGGTGAAAATGTTGATGTAGAAGGGGTAGTAGCAAAACTTACCGATTTTCAGGTAGCCATTCCAAGTTGGGCGTTGGGTGCCGGGGGAACTCGTTTTGGCCGTTTCTCATATACGGGTGAACCTGCAAATTTAAGTCAGAAACTGGAAGATATCGGGGTGTTACATGCGCTTACCGGTTCTGCAGGGGCGGTTTCTTTGCATATTCCGTGGGATATTCCGCAGGACCCGCAAGCTATAAAAGAACTTGCTAAAAGTTTGGATATTAAGTTTGATGCGATGAATTCCAACACGTTTCAGGATCAACCCGATGCCCGAAAAACCTATAAACACGGTTCTTTAAGTGCTATTAAAGAAGATGCCCGTGCTTATGCGGTAGAACATAACAAAGAAGTCATAAAAATAGGGAGGGAGCTAGGCTCGAAAAGTTTGACGGTTTGGTTGGCAGACGGAGCAAATTTTCCGGGTCAAAGCAACTTTCAAACGGCCTTGACCCAAACTGAAAAAAGTTTGAAAGAAATTTATAAAGACTTGCCACAAGACTGGCGGATGTTTATTGAATATAAACCTTACGAACCTAATTTTTACAGTACGGTAATCCAGGATTGGGGAACTTCGTTTACGCTGGCCAATGCTTGCGGGGATAGGGCATTTACCTTGGTTGATTTAGGGCATCACCTGCCAAATACCAATATAGAACAAATCGTGGCTACGTTAATGTTGAAAGGCAAACTTGGTGGTTTTCACTTTAACGATAGCAAATACGGGGATGACGATTTAACTGTGGGTTCCATAAAACCTTATGCACTTTTCCTTATTTTTAACGAGTTGGTTTATGGAATGAAAAACAATCCTCAAAATCCTGATTTGGCCTGGATGATTGATGCAAGCCATAATACCAAAGATCCACTGGAAGATTTGTTGCAATCCTTGGATGCTATTTTAATTGCTTATGCGCAGGCTTTACTGGTAGATCGAAAAGCTTTATCTGAAGCCCAACAGCAAAATGATGTAACCCGGTGCCAGGAAATTTTGCAGGAAGCTTATCGCAGCGATGTTAGACCATTGGTACAACAAGCACGCTTTAAAGCCGGTGCGGCAATTAATCCGCTTCAGGCTTATAGAGAGCTTAAAATTCGGGAAAACCTGGTGAAAGAACGCGGAGAAAAAACCAGGGCCACAGGATTGTAGGTGCTGAGGCGTCATCCTGAACTTGTTTCAGGATTTAGCAAAATACTAAACCTCGATTCATTTTTACCTGGGTTTAAAATGAATAATATTATTTGAGATTATATCAATAAAATGAGTAAAACTAAAGTAACAGCGGTTTTTGATATTGGGAAAACCAACAAGAAATTTTTTCTTTTCGATAAAAAGTACCGGGAAGTTTTTCGGGAATATACCCGTCTGGCTGAAACCCGTGATGAGGATGGTTATCCCACCGAAGATTTGAGTGCCTTAAAACGCTGGATAAAAACCATATTTGATGAGGTTTTAGATCGGGATGAATATGAGATAAAAGCAGTGAACTTTTCTTCTTATGGGGCTAGTTTGGTGCATTTAGATCATCGTGGAAAAGCTCTTACCCCTCTTTATAATTACACGAAATCGATTGATAGGGCGCTGACTGATGAATTTTATGATAAATACGGAGGAGAACTTACTATTGCTTCTGAAACTGCTTCGCCGCAATCGGGTTTTTTAAATTCAGGAATGCAATTATACTGGCTTAAGAAACGCCGCCCTGAAATTTTTTCAAAAATTAAATATACCCTTCACCTGCCACAATACTTATCGTATTTGTTTACCGGAATTCCGGTAAGTGAATATACCAGCATTGGCTGCCATACCAATCTGTGGGATTATAATAAAAAAGATTACCACCGCTGGGTTTACGAGGAGGGTATCGATAAATTATTGCCACCAATAGTTCCAACGGCTTCGAGTTTAAATACCACTTACCGCGGGAAAAAGTTGAAAATTGGTGTGGGGATTCACGATAGTTCTTCAGCATTATTGCCTTATATTTTGAGTAAAGACACGCCGTTTTTACTGCTTTCAACAGGAACCTGGAGCATTTCATTGAATCCTTTCAGCAAAGAAAAATTATCAAAAGAAGATATAAAAGAGAATTGCCTGTGCTATTTGCGTATAGACGGAAAACCGGTTAAAGCTTCCCGCTTTTTTATGGGCAATGAATACCGTTTACAAGTAGAAAAACTGGGCAAGTATTACAATAAGGAATATGGTTATCACAGAAATGTGCGGTTTGATCAGGAATTATATTTAAAGCTTATCAAAAACTCATCTATATACTTTAAGTTCGAAGGGATTAGCCTACGGCGTAAAAGATTGGAAAAAACCGATTTAAAACCCTTTGATACTTTTGAAGAAGCTTTTCATCAATTGATGATTGAATTGATGGAACTTCAAATTCACACTATTAAAAATGCGATTGGAAAATCAGGTATTAAAACTATCTATATTGACGGTGGTTTTACTGATAATGATGTATTTATGAAATTGATGGCCATTCATTTTAGTGAATTTAAGGTGCTTTCTACAAGATCACCTTTAGGTTCGGCTTTGGGAGCTTCAATGGTAATTTCCAATAAGAAGGTAAAAGATACCTTTTTAAAAGAAAACTACCAGATGAAAAAGCTATTACCTTTAATGCTTAATCAAGAATAAAAATTATGGCTTTTCCTTTTAATACAGAATACCCTTCTATTGAATCCCTCCGGGAACGTGCAAAAAAACGAATGCCGGAATTTGCTTTTGATTATCTGGACGGCGGGTGCAATGAAAATATGAATATACGCCGTAACACTGATGAGATTAGGGAAATTCAATTGCAACCAAGATACCTGAAAAATTATAATGCTTCTAAACTCGAAACCGAACTTTTCGGAATAAAGTATGATGCACCTTTTGGGATTTCTCCGATTGGCTTACAAGGCCTAATGTGGCCCAATGCGCCCGAAATACTGGCAAAAGCTTCTTTAAAGCACAATATCCCATTTATACTGAGTACCGTTACCACCACCAGTATTGAGCGGGCAAGTGAGCTTACTGAAGGCCGCGCGTGGTTTCAGTTATATCACCCTACTGAAGAATGGTTGCGTGACGATATACTTAAACGAGCTGAAGCGGCAGAAGTACCGGTACTGGTTATTTTATGTGATGTACCCACTTTTGGATATCGTCCGAAAGAAATCAGGAATGGTCTGGCCATGCCACCACAGGTTAATTTCAGAAATATACTGCAGGTAATGGGTAAACCGGCCTGGGCTGCTCAAACTTTAAAACATGGTCCCCCAAATTTTGCTACCATGAAGCAGTATATGAAAAAGGGGATGAGCATTAAACAACTGGGGAAATGGATGGATGCCACTTTTTCTGGAAGGCTTAATGAAGAGAAGATTAAGCCGCTGCGCGATATGTGGAAAGGTAAAATGGTATTAAAAGGGGTGGTTTCTGAAGAAGATGCTGAAGAAGCTATCCGCCTTGGCTTTGATGGGATTATTGTTTCCAATCATGGTGGGCGACAATTAGATGCCGGAGAATCTACCATAAAACCTTTATCTAATCTAGCCGAAAAATATAAGGATCAAATTACTGTCATGATGGATAGTGGTATTCGCTCAGGACCGGATATTGCGAGAGTGATGAGTAGCGGTGCCGATTTTAGCTTCTTAGGAAGATCGTTCATGTATGGTGTTGGGGCTTTAGGAGATAAAGGAGGAGATCATACTATTGCCATGCTTAAAATGCAATTACAGCAAGTTATGGAGCAGGTATGCTGTGAAAAAGTAAGCGACTTGCCAAATTACCTGGTAAAATAAATTTACTAAGACAAATTAACTCACATTAAATAGGAATCAAACAATAAACTAATATGAGCGAAGCTGCCATAGAAACAGAAGTGTCAGGTGAATTTGAACGTCAAAGCGTGCCAAAATCAAAATGGAAAAGCTGGAAAAGCTTTTTGGGAATGTATGCCGGTGAGCACGCTGCAGGAACCGAATTTGTTATCGGTCCACTATTTTTAACTACAGGAGTAAGCGCTTTCGATTTATTGTTTGGTTTATTGATAGGAAACCTCTTAGCGGTTTTAAGCTGGCGGTTTTTAACTGCAGAAATCGCGGTGAAATTTCGGTATACGCTATATTATCATTTAGAGAAAATTTGTGGTACACGTCTGGTCACGCTTTATAATTTGGCCAACGGATTATTATTCTGTTTTTTGGCCGGGGCAATGATCACTATTTCGGCTACAGCGGTGGGAATTCCATTTGATATGGAAATGCCCCGATTAACCGATACTATGCCAAGCAGTGTCACCTGGGTAGTAATTGTGCTTTGTATTGGTGCAGTGATTTCATTAATAGCGGCAAAAGGATATAGTATGGTAGCAAAAGCCGCCAACTGGATGTCACCCATAATTGTGTTAGCCTTTATTGTGAGTGGAGTTGTTGCTTTATTTCAACTTGAGGTAAGTAGTTTTAACGATTTTTGGAATATTTGGGGTGAAGGCGGCGAGCCCTTTCCAGGACAAATAAAGTACACCTTTTGGCACGTGATGCTATGGTCCTGGTTTGCCAATGCCGCCATGCATATTGGTATGTCTGATTTATCGGTGTTTAGATTTGCCAAGAAACCATCGGTAGGTTGGACTTCTGCAGCAGGAATGTATGTAGGTCACTATATTGCCTGGATTGCCGCTTGTTTGCTTTATGCTGTTTACTTAAAATCTCCTGAAGCAGCTGTTTTTCTTGATAATGGAGAGGCTCCTCCAGTAGCCCCCGGGCCGCTGGCATATAATGCGATTGGAGTATTTGGGATTTTAGCGGTTATCTTAGCGGGTTGGACTACTGCTAACCCCACAATTTACCGTGCCGGACTCGCATTTCAGGCCATTATGCCAAAAATGTCTACTTTTTGGGTGACCATTGTTGCCGGATCGATAGCAACAATTGCCGGTTTATTTCCCGCTTTTGCCATGAAGCTGTTAGATTTTGTGGCGATTTACGGTTTTATTCTGGCCCCTATTGGTGCGATAATAGTTTTTGAATATTTCTTCGGAAAACAAGCTGGGATACAAAGTTTTTATGCTGAAAAATCAGGAGTTAAGTTTAATCAGGCAGTTTTTTGGGCCTGGGCAATTAGTTTCGGTGTGTTTTTTACAATTTCTATTCAGTTTGATATTTTTCTGTCGTTCCTGACTTTCCCGGCCTGGATTGGCTGTGGAATATTATTCCTTATAATTAGCAAATTTTATCAGAAGAGAGTTGTGGTTTGATTTATTCTGATTTTGTTTTGAAAGCCATTATCATAATTGATAATGGCTTTTTTTATACAGGTATGTGCAGGATGCGATTAATTTAAAAAAACAATAATATTATTGTTGATTTCATACTTGTTCTTTATTCTGTGTAATTTAATTGCTAAACATTATGACAAATTCTCGTAGGAATTTCCTCAAGGCTTTAAGCGCTATGGCGGCTGGGGTAATGATTAACCCGGCCTTTGGTTTTGGGATAGGAAATAGAAAATTAAAAGTAGCTTTAATTGGGGTAGGTATTAGGGGAACAAGCTTTTGGGGTAAAAGTTTAGTGGAAAAATATCCTGGTCTTCTGGAGTTTGTAGGGTTATGTGATAATAATAAAGGTAGATTGGGTTATGCTCTAGAATATATGAATATAAATTGTCCTACTTATGATGACCTTGAAAAAATGATAAAGGAGTCAAAGCCGGATTTGTTGATTGTGGCCACAACCGATTCTACGCACCATGAGTTCATAGTAAAAGGTCTTGAAATGGGCTGCGATGTTTTATCGGAAAAACCATTGACTATAGATGAGGATAAATGCCAGCAGATTGTAGATGCCGAAAACAAAAGCGATAGGAAATTAATTGTAGGCTTCAACTACCGTTGGAGCCCCTATAATACTAAGATTAAAGAATTAATAGAGCAGGGCACTATAGGAAAAGTAACTTCGGTAGATTTTCATTGGTATTTAAATACCTACCATGGAGCGTCTTATTTTAGGCGTTGGCATGGTCTAAAAGATAAAGGAGGCACATTATGGGTGCATAAGGCCACCCATCATTTTGATTTATTGAACTGGTGGCTTGATTCAGATCCTGAACAGGTTTTCGCTTATGGAGATTTAGAGTATTATGGAGCAAACAATGCTTTTGAAGGCGATAAATGTAGAGGCTGTAAGCACCAGTCTAAATGTGATTTTTACTGGGATATTACCGAAAGTGAACATATGATGAAATTGTATGTTGAAAACGAAAAATATGACGGTTATATAAGAGATAATTGTCTTTGGCGAGATAAAATCGATATTTATGATAAGATGTCTGCTCAAATAAAATATAAAGGCAATACCATTGTAAATTATTCGCTAACTACTTACTCCCCTTTTGAGGGATGGCGAATTGCGTTCAATGGAACAAAGGGCCGAATTGAAGCCTGGTTGGATATCCCCTATCAACAGGAGATGAAGATGAGTCAGGAAGAATTACATAAAGCTGAAATGGCTCAGGAGGAGGAAGAGATATCATTTGAACCTCTTATTACCCACAAACTTTGGGAAGATTTCGAAACTGTTCAGGTAGGCATGGAACGCTCTGGTCATGGTGGGGGAGATAAACGTTTACACGATCAGGTTTTTAGGCACCCTGAAAAGGAAGACTCGTTTAAGCGTGCTGCCGGGTTAAGAGATGGCGCTATGTCTGTTCTTATAGGCATCGCAGCAAGAAAAAGTATTGAAACAGGAGACCCAATAAATATTCAAGACCTTACTTCCATAGAATTAGCCGAAAAAGGCCGTGGAAGTAATTAATCAGTTTTTTAGTTGCTTATATTTAGTTCATCGAAGCCGCCTTTTGATTAAGGTGGCTTTGTTGTTTCAGGTATGTGCAGGATGCTTTTTGATATTAAAAATAAGAAATTGTTGCAGTATTTTTTAACCGAAAATCTATTATGAAAGTATACACTATTTTTTTAAGTTTTTTACTGTCAATCTTCCTGCTGTCTTGTAAGAGTGATAAAAAGAAAAACAATTTATCTCAAGATAATACCCCTGAAAATGAACCGGAATGGGTGAGTAAAGTCGGTGCTGAAGATTTTCAATTTAAAGATGAAATTTATTATGTAAACGATTATGATGCTATTAACGATGGTTCAGAACTTACTACAGAAGCTATTCAGAAAGCAATTGATGATTGTGCTGCAAACGGGGGAGGGACAGTGAGTTTTAAGCCGGGTAAATATTTATCGGGATCTATTTTTATAAAAGAAGGGGTTAGGTTTAATATCCCTAAAGAAGTTGAAATTTTAGGAAGTGAAAGTATAAAAGATTACCCTGAAATTGACACTCGTGTAGCTGGTGTGGAGATGCAATGGCCCGCTGCTTTAATTAATGTAAAGGACCAGGAAAACGTTATAATAGATGGAGATGGTTTAGTTGATGGCCAGGGAAAGGTTTATTGGGATTATTATTGGGATTTACGAAAAGAATATGAAGCAAAAGGCTTGCGATCAATTGTGGATTATGATGCCAAACGGCCCCGGACTTTCCTTATTCAAAATTCTGAAAATATATTTTTAAAAGATCTAAATATTCAACGTGCCGGATTCTGGACGGTGCAGGTGCTTTATTCAGGATATGTAACCGTAGATGGCTTGACTATTAGAAATAATATTGGTGGGCATGGCCCTAGCACCGATGGTGTGGATATAGATTCTTCAAAATGGATTTTAGTCCAAAACTGCGATGTTGATTGTAATGATGATAATTATTGCTTAAAAGCTGGTCGCGATTGGGATGGGCAAAGAGTAGACCGTTCTACAGAATATGTGGTAATTCGTGACTGTATTGCCAGAAAAGGAGCCGGGTTATTTACACTTGGAAGTGAGACTGCTGGTTCTATTCGAAATATTTTTGTTTCAAATGTAAAAGGTATAGGAACTTCAAACGGATTAAATATAAAATCTGCTTTAACTCGTGGAGGTGTCGTAGAAGATATATATCTTCAGGATATAGAAATGGATAGTGTTGGTACTTTTATAGAGGTTTCTATGAATTGGAATCCCAGCTACAGTTATACAAAATTACCTGAAGAGTATGATATTGATTCGGTCCCACAACGTTGGCGAACACTTTTAAAAAAGGTAGAGCCAAGGTCAAAAGGTATTCCAACGTTCAGAAATATTAACCTTTCTAATATAAATGTGAAAGGGGTTAAGCGGGCAATTAATGTAAAAGGAGTAGAAGAATCTTATATTAATAATTTCAATCTAAAGAACGTAAAAATTAAAGCTGAAACGGCTGGGCAAATTTCTTATAGCCGTAACTGGACTTTAGATAATGTTACCATCCATACATTAGATAGTTCGAAAGTAGAACTCAATGAAACCTCAGGTATCAATTTTTCTGAAGAAAATTATTTAAATCCATAACTTTCTATGACTATATTATCCTTAAGAAGCTGCCTGTATATTTTCATGTTTGTTATTACTTTGAATACCTGGGCGCAAAAACAAATGGAAAACCTAGATCGTGGTTTGGTAGCTATTGCACAGGAGGATGGAAATGCAGTAGTACAATGGCGTGTTCTCGGAAATGATCCTGATAATCTGAAATTTAATCTATATCGTAAATCCAACGGAAATCCGGCGGAAAAATTAAACGATGTGCCTTTGACCGGAGCAACTTATTTTAAAGAAGAGTCAGTTGATTTTTCAAAAGAAAATACCTGGTTTGTAAAAACCATTAAGGATAATAAAGAAATTAATGAACATGGAAGTTATACGTTAAAACCTAATTCTGAAATAAAAAATTACCATTCACTCCCTTTAAAGTATATAGAAGGCTATACTCCCAATGATGCCTCGGTTGCCGACTTAGATGAGGATGGGGAGTATGAAATCATTCTGCATCAAACTGGAGTAAGCAAAGATAATTCGCATGAGGGACTCGCTGATGAGCCTATATTTCAGGCTTATAAGTTAGATGGAACCCTATTGTGGGAAATTAATTTAGGGAAGAACATTCGGGAAGGAGCACATTATACCCAATTTATGGTATATGATTTAGATGGAGATGGAAAAGCTGAATTTGCTTGTAAAACAGCAGATGGTACAAAAGATTCCCAGGGAAATATTATTGGAAATGCCAATAAAGATTGGAGGGATACCGATGAGAATTCAAGAACCTTTGGAAAAATACTGGAAGGCCCCGAATATTTTACAATTTTTGATGGAGAAACCGGAGAAGCTTTGGCAACGACAGATTATATTCCCGGTCGGGGTGATATAAGCGGTTGGGGTGGAGTTGGCGGTAATGGTGGTAATGATAATACCGGTAATAGGGTAGACCGCTTTACCGCTTGTATAGCCTATTTAGATGAAAAGCGCCCAAGTGTAATTATGGCAAGAGGTTATTATGGTCGTACAGTATTGGCCGCCTGGGACTTTAGAGAAGGAACCTTAAGTTCGAGATGGGTTTTTGATAGTGAAAATGGTGAAAACCCATATTCCGGGATGGGAAATCACAACCTTTCTGTGGCCGATGTAGATAAAGACGGAAAAGATGAAATCATTTTCGGAGCCATGATAGTTGATGATGATGGAGAAGGCTTATACACCACAGGATTTAGGCATGGAGATGCGCTTCATGTATCAGATCTTGATCCTGACGTTCCAGGTTTGGAAGTGTTTGGAATTCATGAAAATGAGGCTGGTACCACCGGTCCTGGAGTAGCACTTTTTTCTGCAGATAATGGTGAGGTGCTTTTTCGTTCAGCTAAAAATCAGGACATAGGAAGAGGAGTTGCCGGAAATATAAGTAACGAACATACAGGTGCGCAAATGTGGTGGTCTGGTTCCAAAGGATTGTTCGATAGTAAAGGAAACCTGATAGGAAAACAGCCACAGTCTTCCAATTTTCTTATTTGGTGGGACGGAGATTTAAGTCGGGAATTACTAAATAGAAACTATATAAGTAAATACGGAGTGGGTAAAATATTTACCGCAGAAGGTGCGGAATCTAATAATGGTAGTAAAGCAACGCCCACACTTTCAGCTGATATTTGGGGGGATTGGCGTGAAGAATTAATTTTAAGAAGTTCAGATAATAAGGAATTAAGGATATACACTACAACAATTCCTACTCAAATAAGGCAATATACTTTAATGCATGATTTGCAATACCGTTTAAGTGTAGCCTGGCAAAATGTTGGTTATAACCAACCTCCGCATACAAGTTTTTATTTTGGAAAAGGTATGAAAAAAGCTCCAAAACCTAAGATTAAATTGGTTCCTCCAAAATTAAAATAGGGTAAACTTAGATTTTAGTGTCTCAGGTATGTGCAGGATACTAAATCATTAAAGATATAAGATCTTGTTGAAAAAATTAATGACTTTTAGAATGTTGATTAGAAAATTATTTTTATTGCTTTTGATTTTCTCCTTTCCTAATTTTTATGGCCAAAAGGCTGAGGAGGTTTGGCATAACAAAGAACGAAAAATTCATTATGTCCCCGATGGCGAGGGGTTTTTACTAAAAAACGGAACACAAAAATTTAATCGTGCACTTTACGGAACAAATACTGCGTTTCGGGTAGAAACTGGTGATGTGCCTGAATTTGCCATGTATATGCCCGGAATGGGCGGGAATTTTAAACTCGGTTTAATCAAAAATGATAATAGTAAATGGCTTACCGAAGCCGATGAAATTGAAACCCGCTATACCACCGGGAAAATGACTTATAAAATTCAGGATGAGTTGCTGGAGAACCAATCTCTTGAAATTGAAATTATGGCCCTGGCAAATTCCGAAGGCTTTATACTAAAAGTTAGTGGCACATTGCCAAACCAAACTGACTTAATCTGGGCCTTTGGCGGAGCAAGCGGAAAAAGATTCTCCCGGAACGGAGATATTGGCGCCGATCCTGAAACCGTGTTTTACATGTTGCCTGAATATACGCGCCATAATTACTATGAAATAGAGGAAAATCAACAAAAGTTCACTGTAGATTATGGATGGAATTCCGAAGAGAAAATAACAACAAAAAAATTAAATGGAAGTTTTCCTAAGGGGGAAGTTAAATTAGGTAGTGTTCATCAGCTTAAAACTCCTATTGAATTATTTAATTCCAAAGCAGACTCCCTTCCTGTACTTACAGGAACTGTCGAAAGTTTAAACTCAGATGGGGTATATTGGAAAATTGAAAACCCAGAATCTACAGAAAATACTGATTCTGATGATTTAGTAGTTGATTTCAGAAAAGCTGAGAAGAAATTAGAAGAATATGAAGGCCGGGTAAATTTAAAAACACCCGATCCGTATTTAAATAAATTAGGAGAAGCACTAGCTTATGCCGGGGATGCAATTTGGGAAGCTCCGGCCTATTTACATGGCGCAGTAGCCTGGCGAATGCACCTCAATGCCTGGCGGGGAGCCTCAGTAGCTAATCCTTTAGGCTGGCACGATAGGGCGGAAAGTCATTTTGAAAGTTATGGAAATTCACAGGTAATCGATCCGCCAAGTCGTCCTGTGGAAGGCGATACTGTTTTAAACTTAGCGCGTCAAAAAGAGGAAATAGGTAATGCCATGTTTAGCCGTGGTTATATATGTAGGCATCCCAACCGGAATGATGTCGCACATCATTATGATATGAACCTTATTTTTATAAGTCAGTTACTGCAACATTTCGATTGGACTGGTGATAAAGCTTTTCTAGAAAAAATGTGGCCTGTTATTAAACGCCATTTGGCTTGGGAAAAGCGTAATTTCGATAGTGATGGTAATGGACTTTACGATGCCTATGCAGCAATTTGGGCTAGCGATGCATTGCAATATAATGGTGGCGGGGTGACTTATACTTCTGCCTATAATTATGCAGCTAATAAAAAAGCTGCAAAAATTGCAGAGCTTCTAGGCGAAAACCCTGAGCCTTATAAAGAAGAATCCAAAAGGATACACAAGGCCGTACAGGAAGAATTATGGTTGCCGGAAAAAGGTCATTATGCTGAATATAAGGATTTAATGGGAAATCAGTTATTACATGAAACACCGGGAGTTTGGACCATTTATCACGCGATGGATGAAGGTATTCCAGACGCTTTCCAGGCGCATGCTATGTTAAATTACGTGAGTACGCAAATTCCACATATTCCCGTTAAAGCAGAAGGTTTGGAAAAAGATGATCTCGAACTTATTTCCACTACAAATTGGCAGCCCTACACCTGGTCGGTAAATAATGTGGCGCTTGCTGAAAACCTGCATACTTCCCTGGCCTATTGGCAAGGGAATCAGCCTGAGCAAGCTTATGAACTTTGGGAAAGTGCCCTAATTGAAAGTATGTATTTAGGCGCTGCCCCCGGAGGTTTTGAACAACTGTCTTTTTACGATGCTATTCGTGGGGAATTATATCGCGATTTTGCAGATCCTGTTGGCGTAGCGGCTAGGACTTTAGTTGAGGGCCTTTTTGGAATTACCCCTAAAGCCCTGGATAATAAACTACAAATTGAACCTGGATTTCCTAAAGACTGGAAGGAAGCCTCACTAGAGATCCCAAATGTTTCCTTCGATTTTAATCAAAATGGTACCACGTCAAGGTATAAGATAACTTCAGATTTTTCAGTTCCAATGAATTTATCTTTAAAGCTACCTGTTTCCTACAGCAAGGTGAATTCGGTAACAATTAATGGTGAAAATGTTGACTGGAAAATACAAAAAGATGCAGTAGGCATTCCCAAATTGATTATTGAAAGCCCACAAAAAGAAAGCTATGATGTGGAAATTAAATGGGGGGGTGAAAAACTTTTAAAGCTTCCTTTCGAAAAAGAATTGATTTCGGACAAGAAATTTGAATTACAAATAGGGGAAGCTCAAATTTTGGCGATTAAGGATCCGCAAAAAGTTTTTGCTACGAAGGCTATTGATGAAAATATATTTACAGCCACCTTAAACAAGGTAGAAGAGGAGAAGAATAAAACATTTTTTGTTCAATTAAAGCAAGGAGATATTAGCTGGTGGGCTCCTATCTCGGCAATTATTAAACCGGAAATTGAAATTACTGCTATGAATGAAAAAGAAACCGGTCTGGAATTTTCCATTCAAAATAATTTATCAGAAAGAGCAGAGGGGAAAATAGTTCTTGATGATTTTAAGCAAGCGATAAACCTGGAAGCAGATGAAACTCAGAAAATGGAAATTTCTTCAGAATTTCTTGTGCCCGGAACTAATTTAGTAGAATTTATTGGAGCCAATAACGAGACAAAAAGTTTTAAACTTCAAAATTGGGAAATAAAAGATGCCGGTAGCCATTGGGAAAAGGTAGATTTAAGTGGTGTCTTTAATAGTAAAATTACAGAGATTTTTGAAAAAGAATATCTATCTCCACGCCCAGATTCACCAACATTAATGTTGCCTACACAAGGTATTGGAAACTGGTGCTACCCTACAGTAAAAGCAGATATTGATGATTCCGGATTGCGTAAAAAGGCCGGGGAAGCTAATGAAATTGAAAGTCCCCAAGGGATTCCATTTAAAACCCCTTCCCAGGAAAGCAAAGAAAACATTGTGTTTACTTCGTTATGGGATAATTTCCCGGAAGCAGTTAATATCCCGCTTTCCGGACCTGCTTCTCAGGTTTATTTGCTTATGGCCGGTTCAACAAACGCTATGCAAAGTCGGCTTGTAAATGCTGAGGTTAAAGTAACCTATGCTGATGGAACTTCAGAAGTTTTGGAACTTAAAAACCCTGAAAACTGGTGGCCCGTAGAGCAGGACTATATTAATGATGGATATGCTTTTGATACAAATGCTCAGGTGCCTCCGCGTTTGTACTTAAAATCTGGTGAGATTAGCAGAGAGTTTACCGATTACTCTTCTATTAAAGGTTTTACAAATCATGGCACAGACGGCGGGGCGGCTACTATTCTCGATTTACCTTTAAATCCGAAAAAGGAGTTAAAAAATTTAGAAGTAAAAACCCTTGCCAATGATGTAATAGTTGGACTTATGGCGGCCACTTTAAAAAGATAAATATGGAACGGGAAGATTTTATTAAAGGAATTTCTTTGGCAACCGCAGGAGTGTGTTTGCCTCTGCCAGTATTTTCTGGTGATTTTTCTACTCAAAAATTATCAAAATTTGAAAAAAGTTTGGTACCGGTTGGCCGGGCTTTGGAGGAAGAGGATTATTACGTTTGGTGCAACAGTCCTATTGAAGGCCCGGATGGAAAAATTCACGTCTTTTACTCGCGGTGGCCAAAAGAAAAAGGGATGAGCGGTTGGATTCATCAATCTGAAATTGCTCATGCTATTGCAAATAATCCTGAAGGACCTTTTGAATACGTAAGCACTATTCTGGCCCCTCGCGGGGAAGGTTTTTGGGATGCGACAACCTGCCACAATCCCAGTATTCATAAAGTTGATGGAAAATACGTTTTATTTTTTATGGGAAATTCCAATGGTAGTATGAACACCAAACGAATTGGGTTAGCTACTTCAGATTCTTTAGAGGGCCCCTGGGCTCGCCCCGATAAACCTCTTTTAGAACCTGGAGATAAAGGAAGTTGGGACGATTTACTTACAACAAACCCCTCTTTTATTAAACGACCAAATGGAGAATACTGGTTGTATTATAAATCCTTAAATGCTGAAAAGTATAATACTGAAGAAGGAAAAGTGAGGGGTAACCGGCAATACGGGCTTGCTGTGGCCAATTCTCTTGAAGGGCCTTATAAAAAATATAAAGGAAATCCGGTAGTCGATTTTTCGGTTTTGGGCAATAATAAACAATTTGAAGATGCTTATGTGTGGTATGAAGACAATAAATTTAAAATGATAGCCCGGGATTTAGGAGTTTTTGGGATGGATTATGGGTTATACCTGGAGTCTAAAGATGGCAAATCCTGGAAAGACCCGGAAATAGCATATCAGCCCCTTAAAAAGTATGTAAAGCAACCTCCGGCACCCGATCATTTAAATCGTTATGGTCGAGCAGAGCGTCCACAGTTATTATTTCAAAACGGAAAACCCACTTATTTATTTACGGCATCTCAGGGTGGAAAATATGAGACGGCCTCTTCATTTATATTTAAAATAAAATCTTCTTAATCAGCTAATCCATATTTAAAATGAAAAAAATAATTTTACTACTAAGCCTGGTTTTTCTCGTAGCTTGTAATTCATCTAATAAAGATAATGAGAAAAACACAGATGAAAATATTGAAAAAATAGACCGAAAAGACCTGGTAACCCGTCATAATGTGAAAGTGACGGAAATTGATACCCTGGCTTCCCTTTCGGTGGGAAACGGAGCTTTTGCATTTACGGTAGATGCTACCGGTTTGCAAACTTTTCCGGAAACCTATCAATATGGAGTACCATTGGGTACCCAAAGTGAATGGGGCTGGGACAGCCATCCGAATCCTGAGAATTACAGATTTGATGAAACCCTGGCAGAATATGACCAGAATGGTAGAAAAGTCACCTATTCTATACAGCGAAAAGAACCGCAAAGAAGTGTGGAAGCCGTTAATTATTATCGGGAAAATCCACACCGTATTCATTTGGCAAATCTCGGACTTGAATTATATAAAGAAAACGGGGACGAAGTAAAACCGGGAGATCTTCAAAACATTCAACAAGAATTAAATTTATGGACTGGTGAAATAAAGAGTTCTTTTGAAATAGAGGGAATTCAGGTTGATGTCTATACGTCTGTACATCAAAATGATGATGTGGTAGGGGTACGAGTGAAATCTGATTTGATTGAACAGGAACGTTTGCAAATCAGGCTTAGAATCCCTTTCCCAACTGCTGAATGGGAAGACTTGGCTACAAAATGGGAAGGAGAAGAAGCTTATACCAGTGAACTTTCTACCGAAACTAATCGGGCTGATATTAAACGAGAAATGGATTCGATTTCCTATAATATTGGAGTGCAATGGAAAGGTGATGCAGCAATTGAAGAAAAAGAAGCACATTATTTTGTTTTAAAACCATCGCAAGATCAATCTGATTTTGAGTTCACTACTAAATTTTCTAATAGCGAAATCTCTGAAGTTCCCGATCTTGCCGCTGTAACCCAAAGTTCTATAAGTGGCTGGGAAGAATTCTGGAAAAGTGGAGGAGCAGTAGATTTTTCAGGAAGTAGAGATAATCGCGCCAATGAGTTGGAAAGAAGAGTAGTTTTATCACAATACCTTACCAAATTACAATGTACCGGAAGCCAACCACCGCAAGAAACCGGTCTTACCTACAACAGTTGGTATGGAAAGCCACATATTGAAATGCACTGGTGGCACGGGGTACACTTTCCACTTTGGGGCCGACCGGAATTGTTGGAAAATAGTATGACCTGGTATGATACCGCGTTTGATAAAGCCAAAGGAATAGCAGAAAGGCAGGGATTTGAAGGAGCGCGTTGGCAAAAAATGACCGATCATTCCGGTTATGAAACGCCTTCTTCGGTTGCAGCATTACTTATTTGGCAACAACCCCATTTTATTACGTTTTCAGAATTGTTATACAGGGCAGATTCTTCAGAAGCTACGCTAAATAAATATAAAGAACGCGTATTTGCCACGGCCGATTTAATGGCTTCTTTTCCTAATTATAATGAAGAAAAAGACCGTTATGAATTGGGCCCTCCGGTAATTCCCGCACAGGAAAGATTTCCTGCAAGAGAAACCTTTAATCCAACCTATGAGTTAGCTTATTGGGAATGGGGATTAAAAACTGCGATTGATTGGAAAGAACGCTTAAATGAAGAAGTTCCTGAAAAATGGGTTGAAGTTCTAGAAAAATTATCAGAATTCCCAGTTCAGGAAGATGTTTATTTAGCTACTGAAAGTGCTACAGATTCTTATACCAATCCTGAGTATAAAACCGATCACCCTTCAGTGTTTGGAACCTATGGAATGTTGCCGGAAACCGATCGCTTAGATAAAGAAATAATGCAAAATACCTTTGATCTTATCTGGGATACCTGGAGTTGGGAAGAAACCTGGGGCTGGGATTTCCCCATGACGGCAATGACCGCAGCACGCCTGGGACAACCAGAGAAAGCGGTTGATGCCCTTTTTATGGGTGCCCAAACAAATACGTATCTAAAAAACGGACATAATTACCAGGAAGAACGTTTAACTTTATATATGCCGGGTAATGGCGGGTTACTTACTACTGTGGCCATGATGTGCGCCGGTTGGGACGGAAGTGAAGGAGAAACGCCTGGTTTCCCTGACGAAGGTTGGGAGATAAAATGGGAAGGACTAGAAAAAATGCCTTAAATATTATTTATGAGATTAATTAGCAGTTTGAGCTTTATTTTTTTATTGTGTGTTTTTAGTTGTAAAGAGACAAAAGAAACCGAGAAAGATAATAGCGCTGAAAAAGCTTTAATTAGCAAAGATTTAAACTGGTCGGAGCGAATGATGCTTTCTGAAATAGAGCGTTTCCCCAAAGCCTGGCAATTGGACTTTCATGATAAGCCTGTATGGAGTTATCCTAACGGACTTGTTTTAAAAGGTACTCAAGAACTTTTTGAAAAGACAGGTAAAGAAGTTTATCATGATTATATTTTTTCTTATACCGATGCTTTAATTGATTCTGCGGGTACTATTAAAACTTATAAACCGGAAACGAAAAACCTGGATATGCTAAAATCCGGACACGTGTTACTCTGGTTATACGAGAAAACGGGTGAGGATAAATATAAGAAAGCGGCTGATAAGTTAAGAAACCAATTAACCGATCAGCCGCGTACAAAAACCGGTGGTTTTTGGCATAAAAAGCGCTATACCAATCAAATGTGGTTAGATGGTTTGTATATGGCGCACCCGTTTTATGCCCGATATGCAGGTGAATTTGAAAAAGACTCGGCGCAAAAGATATATGATGATATCATTCACCAGTTTGAGCTTACCCAAAAACATCATTTAGATAAGGAAACAGGTTTGCTTTACCACGGCTGGGATGAAAGCAAAGAACAAAAGTGGGCTGATCCTGAAACAGGAACTTCTCCAAATTTTTGGTCACGAGCTATGGGGTGGTACGGGATGGCCCTGGTAGATGTGCTTGATTACCTTCCGGAAGATTATAAGGAAAGAGATAAAATAATCGGTTACCTGCAAAGTTTTGCTGAAGCAGTAGTTAATTATCAGGATAAAAGTGGCCTTTGGTACCAGGTTTTAGATAGGCAGGGTGAAGAAGGAAATTATCTAGAGGCTTCGGGTTCTGCAATGTTTACCTATACATTGGCAAAAGGAGTTAGAAAGGGTTACCTGGATAAAAGTTATCTTAAAGATGCAAAAAAGGCATATCAGGGAATGTTGGATAACCTTGTTTCTGTAGAGGAAGATGGAATAGTAAACCTAAACCGGGTTTGTGCAGTAGCGGGACTTGGAGGCGACCCGTATCGGGATGGTACTTTTGAATATTATGTAAATGAAAAAATTAGGCCTAATGACCCTAAAGGTACCGGCCCGTTTATTTTAGCGAGTTTAGAGTTAGAAAAACTTCAGGCTGAGTAAGAATTGGAATTTGATTTGGCTTTCAGCTTTGCCTGAAAATATTTAGTAAAAGTGCCTTTGCTTTTCTCTCTCCTGAGTATTCTGTCAGGATTTGGGTAGAGAAAGAAAACATGAAGGAGTTCTGGTTTATATAAATTGAAGTGATACTGATTTCAATTACTCGGGTAATAGCGAATATTCGTAAATGAAATAACGATACTTAACTACAGCCTGTTTAATTTAAGTTCCTTTTTTCTACAAAAAAACGCTTTAACAGGGTAGCGGCTTCCTTGGCTAAAATTCCCTGTTTCACTTTGGTTTTTGGATGAAGTTGCACCCCGAATTTCCTGTATCCACGTTGGGTATCTTCAGCGGCAAAAACCAGGTTAGCGAGTTGACTCCAGTATAAAGCTCCGGCACACATTTGGCAGGGTTCAAGAGTAACATACATTGTACAATCCCGTAAGTATTTTCCTCCCAGTGAAGAGGCTGCGGCAGTAATGGCTTGCATTTCAGCATGAGCCGTTACATCATTTAGTGTTTCGGTAAGGTTATGGCCGCGGGCAATAATGCGGTCTTTGACAACCACTACCACACCTACGGGGATTTCACCTTTTTCATAGGCAATATGCGCTTCATCTATGGCTTTGCGCATAAAATATTCGTCGTCGTAAGCTTGAATCATTTATTTTTTACTGAAATTTAAAACCGAAAGGTACGTTTTTTAGAATTTGAAATTAAATGTAAAGCTAAGGCGGCCCCTATCTTCACCGTAATAATATCCTACATTGGCGGTAACCACATGAAAGCCATTTACCCAAAAAGAGCCTCCATAATTATTTCGCCATTTTTTTGAATTATCATTTTCAGTCCAAACCCTACCATAATCAAATCCGGCGCTTAGCCCCATTCGCAAGGGGATAAAATTGGTTTTAAATTGCGTTAGGCCCACACGTAAATCGGTGCTGTGGTAAAAAGATTGTTTACCATTAAAGCGCTCTAAACGATAAGCACGTAAGTCATCATTTCCGCCTAGTAAAGCTGCGTGGTAAAATTCATAATTATCGCCAAAAAGTGCTTTACCACCAATTTTTGTGGCTAAAACAGCAATATCGCTGTGATGTAGGGGGTAATCTAGAGCTATTGAAGGTTCCACATAAGCAAAACTATTATTATGATTGTCTATGTTGCTTTTGTAACCGGCGGTTAAATTAGTCTCAAAACCCCGGGTAGGGTAAGCCGGGTTGTCCCGGTTTTTATAGTTGTAATTGGCTTCGGCCCCGGCATACCATTGTTGGTTAAAAACATCATTTTCCGGATTAAAAAACTGGCCCAGATACCGGTTGTCGTCATCATAAGCTTTTATCCCTTCTATGTAGGGTTTAGTATAAAAGCTATGGCCTTCCCGTCCTTTCCAAATTAAAGAGGGGGCAAGTTTTAATTGCTGGGTTCGGGTTCGATTAAAGTCACGCCCCATCTCATCACGATTATATTCGCTTTCTATGCCTTTGCCAAAATAATTAAGGGTGAAATTAGGGCTGGTGTAACGGGCTGAGATCCCTAAATTCCAATTATAAAATATATGGGCAAATTCTCCCTGATAATCTATTTCAAGTCCGTTAGTGGCAAAAAAGAAAGCTGCACCAAGTTCGTGTTGGGTTTTAAAAGGATTATTGGCCAGACCATAAGTAGTATGTATATTTCTAAGTCCAAGGGAAAGCCCTTCATCTCCCTTATAATTTGCCTGAGGAAGGAGTTTGTTTTCACTGCGTTTGCGTTTGTCTGGATCATATTGATTAATTTTATAAGAATCTACCAGCCATTTTTTAGAATTTTTATTACTGATTTCGCTTTTCTTGCTTTTGTGGTCATAAAGAGTTATTCTTTTGGTATTCTTAAAATTGTAAGAATCAGTTCCTTCACCGCCAACAACGCTGATTCTAATTAGATTATCACCTTTGCCCTTAACTAAAAAATTATCATCACCCTCCAGCCCGTAAATCCATATTTCTTCGGTTTTGTCACGGTTGTAGGTTTTGCTGAAAGTTTCTTTGCCCTTTTTATTCTGAAGGGATATTTTAGTAAGTCCGTTTTTGTTACGTTCAATATTGAAGACATCATCTTTGATTGTTCCGGTTAATACCTGAAACTTCTGAAGATAATCGTAATACCGTCGGGCAATATCTTTCAAATTCCCACGTCTGGCTTTTAATTTTGTCTTGATGTCTGCGATAGTATGATCCTGAACTTCCCGGGGCAGAATTTTAAAAGCTTGCTCAATTTCAGCATCGGTAAGTTTTTCCTGAATAAAAATCACCTGTTCCTTCCAATCATTCCAACTTGTTGTTTTTAATAATTTTTGGTCTAGCGGATAACCCGATAAGTTAAACCATTTTACATTATCTACGTTATTATCGAAAGTTTCCATTTTTCTAATCAAAGGAAAACTTACTTTCATCAAATTTAAGATGGGCCCATCATATTTTGGAAAGGCAAAATCCCGGTCTCTCGGGATAGGTTTATATACTTTTTTATCATTTTCACCGGCATATTCAGCCCAGCGCCATTGGTCAAAATGCCGGTCCCAATCGCCTATCAGCATATCCAATAAACGGGCTTTTATATATTCAACTTCATTAGGCTGGTTTTTTTTGCTTTCGTTCAGCGCTTTAAGAAAATCAGTAGTACTTAAAATATCCTTGGATTTTCCAAAGCGTGTAAATTCCTTGTTTTCATCACCAACATGCGCTTCAAACATATAAAGTTCATCACCGTAATCATCATTGTTGGTGCCCAGGGTTTTTTGTTTTGGAATATAGAAAATTTGTGGTTTCCCGTGTAAAATGTCAAGGCATTGGTTGATTCGGTTTAAGGAAAATGGCGCATAAGGATGGGCAGTGGTAAATAAATCTAAAGCGTAGCGCTGGGCTACGGTATTTTCAATATAGTCTTTAATATAATGATCTTTAATTGTGGCAGCTTGTAAAAACCGGGTTGCACTTTTTCGCAGGGCACGAATGGTGAATTCGTTTTTATCATCAGCGATAAAACGAAGCGAACGCGATTGCATGCCGCCTCCTTCTTTAAGAGGTTTTAAATTCCCATTCAGTGTATCTAAAAACAGTACTGGTGCTTTTATTTTTGTACTGTATACTTTTCGGTAATGTTCCCCCCAAATAATTTTATAGAGTTTTGATTTATCGGTTTCCTCTTCAGAATATATAGAAGCGCTAACTGTATCGCCTACTTGTTCTTTAGTTTTATAAGAGACTTCGTCCATCCGGCTTTCACGGCGTTTAATACCGGTAGAAAAAGCAATTTGCGTGTTATTGTTTTTCAGAGTATGAAATGTGAGCTGCGAAGAGTGGTCGTTATATATTTCCATGCGAGCAAAACCCGTGGTTGTGGAAGCAAAATGATTGTTTTCTTTAATTTTTGATTTTTGTTTACTGCCTATGGCTCCGCTAATAATTTGTGGTATTTTATCATCCTGAAGGAATTGCAGGTTTCTATCATTAGCCGACACAAAAATAATATCATCAAACTGGGAGGCAATGGTTTCTAGCCTTCCTCGAAAGTAAGTGTGATTTTTGTTGTGATAATCCTGAGGGTCAAATCCACTTATTTTTTCTAAAAAACCTTTACGTGTATTGCTCATTACCGGGTGGGGCACCGAAACAATAATGGTTTTACCATGATTGTCTTTTATGTCATCCTTAAATTCAGTAAAAAAGCGTTCGCGATCTTTAATTTCACATTTCACGTTCATTTCAGGATGTTGATCCCAATCTTCTAAAAACCATTGAGAATCTACGGTTATAAGTTCAACGTTTTTAGCAATACTTTCACGTGCCAGCGGACATCCATCATTTGGCCAAACTTCAATTTTCGATTCATTGTCTTGTAAAAAGCTTTCCAGGTCGTCAATTTGTTGTTGGCTGCCGTTGGCCCATTCGTTATAACCAGGAGTAAGGATAATCTTTCCGTTAAAATCTTTAAAAGGTTTTAGAAGATATTTTGTAAGGATTTCTTTTTGTTTCCGACGTTCTTGCCTATTTTTTGGGAAACCGATATGTTGTAGAAAACTACCGGGAACAAGTAAGGTGATTTCCTTTTCTTCTTTTTTAGAAGATTTAACCAAAGCTTTAATTACTTTTTGTGCTTCGCCCTGAAGATCATTTCCTAAGTTTCCTGCAATGTAAATGGTGTGTGCCATTTCTTTTTTTTCTTGTGAAGCAGCTGAAAAGGAAATCAGCAGGCATAAGAGAATCAATGTCTGGGTGAAGTTTTGCAGCATTTTAGGTAGTTTTCAATGGTTTTTGCAATTTTTCAAAAAAACTGTAATTAATACTAATATTTAACTTATTGTAACATTGGCGTGGCTTTATTTTAAGAAGTTTTTTCTGCTGAATAAATGTAAATTTGCTGCAGATGAGCAATACAATTTTAGATAGCATTAACTCACCGGAGGATCTCCGGAAATTACCAGAAGCTAAACTGGAACAACTTTCAGATGAGCTTCGACGATTTATTATTGAAATCGTAGCCACCAAAGAAGGCCATCTTGGTGCTAGTCTTGGGGTTGTTGAACTAACTATTGCCATACATTATTTTTTTAATACCCCCGAAGATTTATTGGTTTGGGATGTTGGCCATCAGGCTTATGGCCATAAAATCCTTACAGGCCGCCGAGACTTATTTTATACCAACCGGCAATTAAACGGGCTTAGCGGATTTCCGAAAAGAAGTGAAAGTGTATTTGATACCTTTGGTACAGGGCATTCATCAACTGCTATTTCTGCGGCTTTGGGCATGGCTATTGCTTCTAAATTGGAGGGCAACGCAATACGGCAACATATTGCGGTGGTGGGAGATGCTTCTATCGCCAGCGGAATGGCTTTTGAAGGACTTAACCATGCCGGGGTTAGCGATGCCAATTTACTGGTAATTTTAAATGACAATGCCATTGGGATTGATCCCAGCGTGGGAGCGCTCAAGCAATATCTCACAAAAGCTCGCGTAGGGTATAAACCCAGGCAGGATAATATAATTGAAGCCCTGAATTTTAGGTATTTTGGCCCGGTGGACGGGCACGATATTAAAGGTTTGTTACAAACTTTTGAGAAGCTTAAAAATATAGAAGGTCCTATATTTCTACATGTGATTACTACCAAGGGAAAGGGACTTAAAAAAGCTGAAGAAGACCAGGTGAAATATCATGCTCCGGGAAAATTTGAGCCACTAACCGGTGAACTTTTGACTTATGATACGGGTGAACCTCCATTGAAATTTCAGGATGTATTTGGTTTATCCCTGGTAGAGTTGGCTGAAAAGGATGATAAAATTATTGGTATTACACCGGCTATGCCTACAGGTAGTTCTTTGAAATATATGATGCAGGCTTTTCCCGATCGGGCATTTGATGTGGGAATTGCCGAGCAGCATGCCGTAACCCTTGCAGCAGGAATGGCTACCAAAGGGTTTAAAGTGTTTTGCACTATTTATTCTACTTTTTTACAGCGGGCTTATGATCAGGTAATTCATGATGTGGCTATTCAGGATTTACCGGTGATCTTTTGCGTAGATCGAGCCGGCCTGGTGGGCGAAGATGGAGCAACACATCACGGGGTTTTTGATATTGCTTTTCTACGCTGTGTTCCAAACATGATTATTGCCACTCCTGCCGATGAAATTGAACTGAGGAATTTATTATATACGGCTCAATTAAATTTAAAGCATCCCATGGCCATTAGGTATCCGAGGGGACGAGGAAAAATTATAGATTGGCGAACCGATTTTAAAGAAATTTCCATCGGGAAAGGGCGTTGTCTGCAGGAAGGTGAAAATCTTGCTGTACTCAGTGTCGGGAACATGGCCAGGAATGTTTCAGAAGCCTTGAGTGAAATTTCAGGAGAAAAAATAGGCCATTATGATATGCGTTTTGTAAAACCGCTCGATGAAAACCTACTGCAGCATATCTTCAACAGGTATAAAGCCATTGTTACCGTAGAAGATGGCATTTTGCAGGGCGGCTTTGGAAGTGCGGTTCTAGAATTTGCCGCTGCCAAGTGTTTTGTTTCTAAAATTACCTGTTTGGGGCTTCCAGATGCGTTTATTGAACACGGAAAAACAGAAGAGATACAAGAAAAAGCAGGAATTAGCGTTAAAAATATACGAAAACAGTTATTATCTCAATTGCAAAAGTTATAATTTTGCAACTCCGAAAATCTAAATAATCTAATGAAAATTAAACTATTAAGCTTCTTAGCGTGTTTATATGCGTTGAATGCTTCAGCTTTTGAATTTTACCAGGATACTATTAAACCTTCAGATACAATTAAAGTACCTGAAGAAGTCAATACCGATACACTTAGTGAAGTAGTAGAAAGTATTGTGTTGGATACCATCAAACTAGAGCCACCGATGGTGGTATACTGGAGTAAGAAAAATACCCTTGGGGTAAATCTGAATGAAGTGGCTTTTTTTAACTGGAACTCAGGTGGTAATAATTCTATTTCCGCATTATTGCATGGTAATTTTGAAAGGAATTACAGCAAGGACCATATGAATTGGAAAAACCGGGCAAGTATACGCTATGGTTTAAATTCACAGGAAGGCCAAAGGCTTCGAAAATCTGATGATGAGTTGTCTTTGAATTCAAGCTTTGGTTATCGTAAAAATAAAAAATCAAATTGGTTTTATTCGGGCAAATTAGAGTTCAGGACTCAGTTTGCCGATGGGTATAAATATCCAGATCGCGATACACCTATCTCTAGATTTATGGCCCCGGGTTATTTGTTTTTGGGTGTTGGTTCAGAATATAATAGTCCGAATGAAAAGTTGTACACTTACATTTCACCCCTTACCTTAAAATCTACTTTTGTTTTAGATCAGCATCTTGCCAATGAAGGTAACTTTGGGGTGGAAGGCGCAGAATATGATGAAGAAGGTAATTTAATTAAAGAGGGGCAGAGTGTTCGCTCTGAAGTAGGTTTTATATTTACAAGTGATTTTTCAAATGAAATTCTTAAAAATGTAAACCTTGAGAACCGTTTGAGCCTTTATTCAGACTATTTGTATAATTTCGGGAATATTGATATTGACTGGGAGTTGAATGTAAATATGAAGGTGAATGATTTAATTAGAGCAAGCATTGGTACACATTTACGGTATGATGATGATGTGAAATTTAAAGAAGACCGTAATGAAGATGGTGAACTTGAAACCTATGGCGCCCGGGTACAGTTTAAACAAATGCTTGGTGTGGGTGTGGTTTACGAGTTTTAACTCTTTCTTATTTAATACTTAAGCCTTTATATTTCTCAAAAGATGCTACCGTGTTGCCATCAGTTAGGGAGGCGGTATAAGAGCAGATTTCAAGTAAAATTTTATATATCGAAGTTTCCTCTTTAAGCCAGGCTAATTTCGGTACCGATTTTATAACGAGTTTACTGAAATTTGAATCTTCAGTTTCAGGAAGGAATGCCCGGGTATAGGTGTCTAACAAATAAGAAAGCATTTTATATCCGGCAATCTCTTTTGAAATTACTTCATCACTTTGGTAAATACGCTCCACACTTATTTTTATGATATCTCTTATCTGGGCCTCGTAATTGCTTTTATCAAAAATTGCCTCGTGAAAATCGCCTGCTAAAATTGCTTCTTCATTGGCGATAAAGGTTTCTACGGCTTCATTTATGAGGGTGCTTATGGCGAGCGCACGCAAATATGCCAAACGGTCTGAAGTGTTTTTTAGGCTATGATATTTTTTAGTGTTGATATTGTTTTTTACCAGTTTTATAAGGTACTCTAAAGCGTAATCTTCATCGATTAAACCAAGGTTAATTCCGTCTTCAAAATCGATAATGGTATAGCAAATATCATCGGCAGCTTCTACTAAAAATGCAAGGGGGTGCCGGGCATAACCCATATTTTCATTATTTCCTGTTTTTTTTAGACCTAATTCTTCAGCAATATCATCAAAAGTTTGTTTTTGATCCTGAAAGAAGCCAAATTTTTTATCAGCAATGTTTGGCGTGGGGCGATACGGTAAAGATTCTTTGGGGTATTTGGTAAACGCCCCCAAAGTAGCATACGAAAGTCTTAATCCGCCTGAAACACCCGGTTTGTTTTCGGTCAAAATTTTAAATCCATTTGCGTTACCTTCAAATTTTATCAGGTCGCGATATTCGGCTTCACTAAGTTGCTTTTTAAAGCGTTGGCCATTTCCGTGGCTAAAATATTCGCCAATAGCTTTTTCTCCGGAATGCCCAAAGGGGGGGTTCCCAATATCGTGTGCCAGGGCTGCAGCGGCTACAATTGCCCCAAAATCGTTCATTTTGTATGCGTGTACAGTTTGTAGGTGCGGTCTTTTTTGCAGGATCTTTTCTCCGGCCAACCGACCTAAGGAACGTCCTACTACCGAAACTTCAAGGCTATGTGTAAGTCGGGTATGTACAAAATCGGTTTTTGACAGTGGGATAACCTGGGTTTTATCCTGTAAACTTCTAAAAGCTGAAGAAAAGATAATACGGTCGTAATCTACTTCAAAGCCCAGGCGGGTTTCATTTTGTTCTTTTCTAAGGCGTTTGTGCGTATCTCCAGCTCGCCTTAAGGATAAAAGTTGTTCCCAGTTCATAAAATCAAATATTTCTTATGCATAAATACTGAAAACAACTGAAAATCGGAATTTTTATGCATTAAATGAACCCTGATTTTTCTAATTAACCTATAATGTTTAAGCTTGTTGATTTTGTATACCCCACTTGCCTGGTGATTATTGATTATAGTCTGCTTTTTTAAGACTGAAATTTTCCTGTTTTAAAGAGATGCATTTCATCGTTGCATTTTCTTCGGGTTTATTATGGTTTTCCATCTGCATTTCCATAATTAGACCTTTTCCATCCCTAAGCCAATCGGCGGTGAAACCTTTAGGTATTTTACTGTTTTTGGCTGTTTGCATACCGGTAAAAGTCACCGAGGTTTCATCGGTCATATAAAATTTCATCTTACTTTCTTTATTTTCAGCTTTAAAACCTTTGCAATTATAGCCTAAAATATTTTTGCCTTCAATCTCTTCAATTTCCCAATTTTTATAAAAATCTTCATCATCATTTTCTTCAAGGTCATCAAGATCGAGGGAATAGGCATTTATAAATTTATTTCCTTTTGAAGAAAAATACATTACGGTAAATTCATTTTCTGTATCCATAACCATATGCATATCTCCGGATTCCTTCATACTTATTGCAAAATAAGGAGCTTCTTCTTTAAGGTAATAGATCATATTCATATTGCCCTGGGTGGTTTCAACCTGCATTTCATAAGCCCAGGTGAAATTGTAGATGTCCGGGATTTTTTCTGAATCTACCGTGCTGCCACTCATTGGTATAGGCGAGCTTTTTAGCTTGGTATCCCACATTTTATTGAGGGATTTTTCGGCTTGCTTTGCTGCTTTGTTTGAGATGTTCTCAGTGACACGTTCTTCTACTTTGGCTTCTACCTTTTTCTGAAGTTTTTTCAAAAATTGTGCTTCGGCCGAAAATCCGAATAGCCCCACACAAAACATTGAAATCAATAATTTTTTCATAATCCTGGTTTTTAGGTTAAAAATGTAATTGCTTGATCACTAAGTGAAACCCCGTGTTTCATAAAAACACTTCCGCTTAGTTGCTAATATTGTTGGGGTGAGAAACGGCCTGAACCGTGTTAAAAAAGCAAGGGGAGCTTTATAACAGCTTAAAGATAAGAAAATTATTCTCACAAGGGAGTAATATGCCTAGGTAATTGATTGTATTGTGAAAATACGCCTATTTTATTTTTGGTTGAATTTTAGCTGCATTTTCTTCCAGTTCTTTATACCAGGTTTTCCCAAATTTTCTAATCAGGGCTTCTTTGGTGAATTTGTATACCGGTACCTGTAATTCTTCACCAAGGCTACAGGCATCATCACAAATGCTCCATTTGTGATAATTTACTGCTGAAAATTGAGAATATTTTTGGATGCGAATTGGGTAGAGATGGCAGGAAACCGGTTTTTTAAAATCAATTACCCCTTGATTATAAGCTTCTTCAATACCGCAAAGCGCGGTTCCTTTTTCATCAAAAGTAACATAAGCACAGTCCCCACCATCAATAAGCGGAGTTTCAATTTCATCAAAATCGTTGGTTATATAGGTGCCCTGTTCTTCTATAGCTTTAATGCCTTTTTCCCGTAAATAGGGTTTTACTTTGGGATATATAGCGTCTAAGATTGTTCGTTCTTCAGTATCAACGGGGGCGCCCGCATCACCATCTACACAGCAGGCTCCTTTGCAGGCCGAAAGGTTACACAAAAAATCGCGCTCTATAATTTCTTCTGATACTATGGTGTTGCCAATTTGAAACATAAAGCAAAGATATATTTTGATGTTTTTTCCTGAAAGTTTTATTCAGAAATTTTTAGAAAATTTTGGCAATCTAAATCCTTGGGAGCCTGCTTTTAAAAATTACTTTTGCAGAAAATTAAGCGCTATGTTTGCTACTTTCAATCTCAAACAGGTTTTTGCCGCCACGATGGTGCTTTTTGCAGTTATCGATATTATTGGCAGTATTCCCATAATAATTGATTTACGTAAAAAATCGGGAAGGATTCAAAGTGAAAAGGCCTCGCTGGTTGCCGGAATTTTGATGATTATGTTTCTTTTTCTAGGAAAAGAAATCCTGAATTTAATAGGCATCGACGTAAATTCTTTTGCTGTGGCCGGAGCTTTTATTTTATTCTTTTTAGCTCTTGAGATGATTTTAGGCATTACATTGTACAAAGATGAAACCCCGGGAACAGCCTCAGTGGTGCCCTTGGCGTTTCCATTAATTGCCGGAGCCGGAACCATGACCTCAATACTTTCATTGCGGGCTGAATATGAAACCCTGAATATTATTGCTGCTATCGTAATCAATATTATATTTGTGTACATAGTTTTGAAATCTTCGGGTAAAATAGAGTCAATACTCGGTGCCCAGGGGATAAGTGTAATACGAAAGATTTTTGGGGTTATTCTACTGGCTATTGCGGTTAAACTTTTTGCTGCAAATATTCAGAGTTTGTTTACAGAATAATTTTTTAAAAACATGCCACACATGAAGTTTGTAATTTATATTGTAATACTCTTTAGCCTTGGGTTAATTGGGTATTTATTTACCATTTTAGATTTTGATAATTTGTTGAAAGGGGATAGTGCTAATGCGGCAATTGGTATTTTAGCTAGTTTTTGCGTGTTGGTGTTAATGCTTATTTTACTTGTGTCCCGTAATATTGCTGAAAAACATAAAGAATAATAATGGATTTTGATGTGTTGATTGTAGGTGGCGGCGCAGCGGGAATGTCCTGTGCTTTGGTGATAGGCTCCGGGCTTAATAAAGCTTTTGGCAAAGGTAAAAAGGCAGGGATTATATTACATCAAAAAACCTCCGATATGCAAAATGCCCTGTTTAATAATGTGTTGGGAGTGCCGGCAGGTACACCCGGAGAAAAAATTTTGCAGTCAGGGCCTCAGCATCTTTCAAAAACCTATCCTGAAATAGACCAAATTAAAAAAGAAAAAGTAAAGGAAATTACTGATGAAGATTCAGAATTTCAGGTGATTACTAATAAAAACAAGTATACGGCAAAAATAGTAGTGGTAGCTGTGGGCTATGCTAATAACCTTCGCATTAAGGGACTTGAAAAATATATTTTTCCGCATCAAAAGGCCAAAGCTTCCAAAAACAGGATTGAGCTAAAGAATGAAGATCATCTAGTGAGGCCCGGATTATACGTGGCGGGTAGCCTAGCCGGATGGCGCAGTCAGTTTTCCATAGCCTGTGGTAGTGGCGCCAGTGTGGCTACCGATATTCTTACACTTTGGAACAACGGGGAACATACCAAGATTCACGATAAAATTTATTAATGGGTTTGAGCTTCCGGGGGCTTTTATTGATTGTCTTACTTTATTTTTTATGAGATAATTCAATTAACTTTTCAATTATTTTATCTTCTTCATTTATGAGTTTAGCAAAAGCATCAGTGCCATATAATTGCTGGGCAATAGTTGCTTTTAAGTATCTTTTTAAAGTGTTTTTATAAGGATAGGCTTCAGGGTTTATGTTTTCATTTCGGATGTAACGTAAGAAGTCCTGCACCATTTTGTCTTCTATTTCAACTTCAGTATTGAATTTTTCTTCTTTTAATTGGCTGTAGTAAGCACGGTTTTTTTCCAGTTGATCAAATACAAAGCGACTCATTACCCCACTTTGTTGCATTAGAATGATATTTTCCATGTGGCGGTTGGTATCGCGGCCTACAAAAACATCAGGTATAATTCCGCCACCACCATATACGAGTTTTCCTTCAGGAGTTTTATATTGAAGAGAATCATCAATTTGAATACTATCAACATTTTTTAGTTCGCCATTCTCATAACGGTGCATATAATCTTTAAAATAAGATTCATTTCCGTTTTCATAAGGTTTTTGAATAGAGCGTCCGGTAGGGGTGTAGTAACGGGCAATGGTAAGGCGTACTGCACTACCGTCTCCAAGTTCCATTTCGCGTTGTACCAGGCCTTTTCCGTAAGAACGGCGACCTATTATGGTGCCCACGTCATTATCCTGAAGCGCTCCGGCAACCACTTCGCTGGCAGAAGCCGATTTTTCATTAATCAACACATAAATTTTTCCGTTTTCAAAATCGCCTTTGCGTTGTGCATAGGTTCTTTCTATGGCGCCACTTTTATTTTTGGTGTATAGAATCAGTTTTTCATCTCCTAAAAACTCATCGGTAATATTGATAGCTTCAGAAAGATAACCGCCGGGGTTGTCCCGTAAATCAAGGGCGATTTCAGTAGCTCCTTCTGCTTCCAGCTTTTTAAGGGCTTGTTGAAATTCTTTATAAGTAGTTTCAGCAAACCGGTTAATTTTGATGTACCCGAGCTTACTAGTTAGCATATAAGCCGCATTTATGCTTTTTAAAGGAACACGAGCCCTAACTACCTTAAAATCAAGTAATTTTTTTTCGCCTTTTCGTTCTACTTTGAGGTTTACGTGGGTGCCTTCTTCGCCTTTGAGAAAATGGGTTAAAGAATCGTTGCCAATATTGCGTCCAAAAATGGGCTCACCGTTAGCATATAAAATACGATCACCTCCTTTGATACCAATTTTTTCACTTGGGCCGCCTTCCAGTGCCTGAATTACCACTACAGTATCATTAATATTGTAAAAACTCACGCCAATTCCTACAAAATCTCCTTGCATATTTTCAGAGACACGTGCATATTCACCTTTAGGGATATAGATGGAATGTGGATCCAGGTTTTCAAGAATTTTATTTACCGTGAGATCCACAATACTGTCGCTGTTTACATCGTCAACATATTCGTAATCTATATAATCAATAAGTTTATTGAGTTTTTCCTTACGGGGATTTGAAGAGAATAAACCCTTTGAGGAAGAACTGAAATTAAGTTTTGTGCCCAGAAATATGCCAGCGGCGCAAGCCAGGGCCAAAAGTATTGGAGTATATATTTTTGAAGTGTTTTTCACTCTTCCAGTTCATTTATTTGGATAAGCTCAACTCCGGCTTTCCGAAGAAATTCCAACCCAGAATTATCTTTATAGTCTATGTAGTATACCAGGCGTGTTATTCCTGCCTGGTGAATTAATTTGCTGCACTCTTTGCAGGGCGACAAAGTGATATAAAGGGTAGCGCCACGGCAAGATTGTGTAGAGCCGGCTACTTTTAAAATGGCATTGGCCTCAGCGTGTAAAACGTACCATTTAGTGTAACCTTCTTCGTCTTCGCAAAAATTTTCAAATCCGCTTGGGGTACCGTTGTATCCATCAGAAATTATCATTCTGTCTTTTACAATAAGTGCGCCTACCTGTTTGCGTTTACAGTGAGAAAGTTTACTCCATTCTCTTGCGATACGCAGGTAAGCTTTGTCGTATTTTAATTGTTTATCCTTATCCATTTCAGGGAATTTATAACCCGTTGAACTTAAAATTATTGGGTTACGGTGGCTAATTTATTAAATAGCCAGAAAATTCTCCTGAAGAATTGGTAAAATAATTCCTATTACAATAGATGAAATGACCAGAATCCAGTCGCGACGGGAAACCGAAAAGATATTTTGGGTAATAGCTCCCAAAATCATAACAATTAATACCACAATAATTTGTGCTGTTTCAATACCTAGAGCAAACTCAATAAGAGGCAAGAAAAGACTATTGGTATTTGAAGCCGCTACCATTTTAAAATAACTTGAAAATCCAAGTCCGTGAATTAGCCCGAAAAAAACAGTAGTAAAATATAATAAATTAAGATTATTATTAGGTTCTTTTCGCTTAGCGGTAAGAATATTGTAAATAGCCGTAATTACTATAGTTATCGGGATAAGTAATTCAACCCAATTAGAGTCTACCCTTACAATTTCATATACTGAGAGGAATAAAGCCAGGGTGTGCCCGATAGTAAATAAGGTGACCAGCCCAACTATTTTCTTCCAACTATTGAAACCATATGCTGCAACCAATACTACCAGGAAAAGAATATGGTCGTATGCCTGCCAGTCTAATACGTGTTCAAGGCCGAGCCTGAAATACAGCCAAAATTGGGACATAGTAGGGTTTATTATTGTAAATGCCGAAAGTACAATATATTCAGAAATATGCAAAGCTGAAAAACGCTAAGAAAAGACTTATTTTCTCTGCATAAATCCCCCGAAAGAAATAGACGAATTTTTGAATGAATTTTTTTATAATAAAAAGCCTTAAAAGTGATTTTCTTTTTTTAATTTTGCCGTCCAATTCCAGAAGAGAACTGCCTTGGTGGCGGAATTGGTAGACGCGCTGGATTCAAAATCCAGTTCCTTCGGGAGTGCGGGTTCGATTCCCGCCCAAGGTACACAAAGGGAAAGCCGACTTTTAACGAGTCGGCTTTTTTTATTCAAGTTATTTAGCGATAAATGCTCTTGTGATTTATAATCGTAAATTCAGTTATCAATTATTAGATAGCAGTGTATTCACTGGTTAAATTTCACTCTTTTTCAGGGCTTTTATTTTAAAAGGTTTTTCTTTTTTCAATTAGTAATACGCGGAAACCTATAGAACATTACCCGAGTTTGATACTATCTTATTCAAGAAAGTATAAAGTCTTGCTAAAGTGAGTTATAATTTACAAATTTAGGTCTTCAAAATAAATTAGTATATCATCCTCATTTCATGAAGAATTACTTCAATCTTATTTTTCTTATTGTATGCAGCTTGCATATTCAGGCACAAGAAAAAGATTTTACCCATGCTGATACCCTTAGGGGAAGCATTACCCCCGAAAGGTCTTGGTGGGATGTGATGCGGTATGACATTTCTGTCAGGCCCGATTTTGAAAAAAAATATACTTCCGGATTTAATAAAATTACCTATAAAGTTGTGGAGAAAGAGCATCCTGATGTCATGCAAATTGATCTCCAGCCCCCTTTAGTAATAGACAGTATTATTTTTGATAAAAAACAGTCATTAACTTTTAAGCGTAAAGGTGATGTTTATTATATTCAAACTCCTACTCATAACTTCAAATCAGAACATGAAGTGAAAATTTATTTTAGCGGGAAGCCCCACGAAGCTATTCGTGCTCCCTGGGATGGGGGGTGGACTTTTACTGAAGACGAAAAAGGCAGACCCTGGATGACGGTAACCTGCCAGGGGCTCGGTGCTTCTATCTGGTACCCGAACAAAGATCACCAAAGTGATGAACCCGATAGAGGGGCTTCATTAACAATGAGAGTTCCAAAAAGTTTAATGGCAGTTGCTAACGGGCGGATGTTAGATAAAACTGAACATAATGATGCTACGATTTCTTATAAATGGGGTGTTGAAAATCCAATTAGTAATTACACCATTATTCCGTATATAGGGCATTATAAAAACTTTTCGGAAGTTTATACAGGTATTAAAGGCGATCTTGATCTGAATTACTGGGTGATGGATTATAACCTAGAAAAGGCGAAAGATTATATGCCCGGGGAAGTTCATAATTTGTTGGATGCTTTTGAATACTGGTTTGGGCCTTATCCTTTTTATGAGGATGGTTATAAACTGGTGGAAACCGAACATACCGGGATGGAACATCAATCTAATGTTTCTTACGGAAATCATTATTCAGGCGGGTACCGCGGAAATGACGGGTCTGGAACCGGATTAGGCTTAACCTGGGATTTTATTATTATTCACGAAAGCGGACACGAATGGTTTGGAAATAATATTACCACCAATGATTTAGCTGATATGTACATTCACGAAAGTTTTACCAATTATAGTGAAACCTTGTTCCTTGATTATGTGTACGGAAAAGAAGCTGCAAATGATTATAACTACGGAATAAGAAGTGGTATTCAGAATGATAAACCAATTATTCCGCCTTATGGAGTAAATGCACAAGGTAGTGGCGATATGTATCCCAAAGGTGGAAATATGCTGCACACTATACGACATAGTATTGATGATGATAAGCTTTTCAAAAATATTCTTACCGGTTTGAATATGACATTTCATAATAAAACGGTAGATGGAAGTGAGGTTTTGAAATATATTTCAAAGAAAGCGGGTTTTGATTATTCTAAAGTTTTTGAGCAATACTTAACCACCACAAAAGTTCCAAAATTGCAATTATACGTAGATGCCCCAAACAGTAAAATGTTTTACCGTTATACCAATTGCGTAGCGGGCTTCAATTTGCCTTTAGTGTTAAGGGATGATAAGGAACTAATCAAGATCAAGCCTTCTACAGCGTGGCAAAGTGTAGCGATTCAGAATAAAAATCAATATCTCTTTACTCCCTGGAGAATAGAGCATATGTATTATATAGATGTAGAATTAGTTAAAAAAATGAAAGAATAGATGTTTTCAAAAGAAACCTATGTTAGGCGACGAGAAGCATTGAAGAAGAATGTGAAGTCCGGAATTCTGATTTTTCCCGGAAATAAGGAAACCGGTATGAATTATAAAGATAATTGGTACCCATTCCGCCAGGACAGTACTTTTTTATATTATTTCGGAATTAATCTTCCCGATCTTTATGTGGTAATCGATTTAGATGAAGATAAAGAAATTCTTTTTGGAGATGATTTGACGCCTGAAGATATGGTTTGGGTTGGTGCTACCGACCCTCTGGCAATCCATGCAGAGAAATGTGGTGTTGCTCAAGTCCAGGCCATGTCAAAACTGGAGGGGTTTATTCAAAAAGCAAAACAAAAAGGTCAGGCCTTACATTACCTGCCGCCTTATCGAAATAAAGTCATTATTGAAATCAGCAATTTAACCGGAATTCCGGTTGATGAAGTTGATGTCAATAAATCTGAAGCCTTTACAAAAGCAGTCATTGCACAGCGTTCTATAAAATCTGATGAGGAAATAGTAGAATTGCATAAAGCGGTTAATATCACGGCGGCCATGCACCGCCACGCTATTAAAAACACCAAACACGGCGTTACTGAGAAGCAAATTGCTGGAGAATTACAAGCTATTGCTATTGCCGGTGGGGGGAATATTTCTTTTCCGATTATTTTAACCAAAAATGGGCAGTATCTTCATAATCATGCTACACAAGCTAAAGTGCAAAATGGGGATATTGTATTATGTGATTGCGGTGCTGAAACCGCAATGAATTATGCCGGGGATATGACGCGTACTTTCCCCGTAGCCGAGCGTTTTAGTGATATTCAACGAGAAATTTATTCCATTGTGCTAGATGCTCACGAGTCGGTTGTCGGGGCTTTAAAGCCGGGATACCGATTTAGAGATGCACATTTGCTGGCTTGCAGCCGCATTGTTGAGGGCTTGAAAGGTTTGGGGTTGATGAAGGGTGATACGCACGAAGCGGTTAATGCCGGTGCGCATACCCTGTTTTTTCAATGTGGATTAGGCCATTTTATGGGGATGGACGTTCACGATATGGAAAATTTTGGAGAGCAACTCGTAGGCTATACAGATAAGGTAAAAAAGAGTACCGAATTTGGTTTAAAATCTCTTCGATTGGGAAAAGAATTGGAAGCAGGAAATGTGCTTACCGTAGAACCCGGGATTTATTTTAATCCTTTTTTAATCGATTCCTGGAAAGCCCAGGGAAAGTATACCGATTTTGTGAATTATGATGAAGTCGAAAAATTTAAAACTTTTGGCGGGATGCGGGTTGAAGAAGACTTTTTAATCACTACCAAGGGCAAGGAATTATTGGGCAATCCTTTAGCAAAAACCGCCGATGAAATAGAAGAACTTAAAAATGCTTAAATCTGAAAATACTATGAACCGTTTTTTTTCCATAAAGATTATTCTATATTTTAGTTTTGCGTTCATAGTATTTTCTTTTTCCATAAAAGCACAGGAAAATCCTGAATGGCAACGTTTGGACGTTCTTTCGGTAAATACGGAAAAACCAAGGGCAAGTTTTTATTATTTTAATAGTGAAACAGCAGCTCTTGAAGGGGATTTTCAAAACTCGGGAAATTATAAAAGCCTGAACGGAACCTGGAAATTTAATTTTGCCAAAGTTCCCGAAAAAAGACCTGAAGATTTTTATAAATCCAATTACGATGTAAATAATTGGGATGAAATAGAAGTTCCCGGTGACTGGCAAATGCAGGGCTATGATTTTCCTTTGTATGTAAGTGCCGGTTTCACTTTTGATATTAATCCGCCTTTTGTAGATAGTACATACAATCCCGTAGGTTCTTATAAACGAAACTTTAGTTTGCCATCAGATTGGGAAGAAAAAGAAGTTTTTCTTCATTTTGGGGCAGTAAATAGTGCTTTTTATGTATGGATTAATGGTGAGAAAGTCGGTTATAAAGAAGGGACCAAAACTCCGGCTGAATTTAGAATTACCGACTATTTAAAGGAAGGAGAAAATAGTATTGCGGTAGAAGTGTATCGCTGGTCTTCGGCGAGTTATTTGGAAGATCAGGATTTTTGGCGTTTAAGTGGGATTGAGCGGGAAGTGTATCTTTTTACTACTCCTGAAAATCGAATTCAGGACTTTTTTATCAGCCCTGGTTTAGATGAAAATTATGAAAAAGGAATTCTAAAAGGTTATGCAGTAATTGATGCTGAAAAAAAACGAGATAAACTTCAGTTAGAAGTATCACTCTGGGGTGAAAGTGAAGTGATTTCAAAAATAAAAAAGCCCATTGAAAATGCCCAAAATGATACATTGAAATTTGAAATTTCAAACCTGGATATCAAACACTGGACGGCAGAAACCCCAAAGCTTTATCAGCTAAGTCTTAGTCTAAAGGATAAAGATGAAACCTTGATGGCTACCGCCTTAAAAGTGGGATTTAGAACTTCAGAAATTAAAGACGGACAACTTTTGGTAAACGGCAAACCTATTTTGCTAAAGGGCGTAAACCGCCATGAACACGATCAATATAAAGGGCATGTGATTTCCAAAGAATCGATGCTTCAGGACATTAAGCTTTTTAAGCAATATAATATTAATGCTGTACGTAATTCCCATTACCCGGCAGATCCTTATTGGTACGAGTTGTGTGATAAATACGGTATTTATATGATAGACGAAG
The DNA here is from genome assembly GCA_017795085.1 of Salegentibacter sp. Classification (GTDB taxonomy): domain Bacteria; phylum Bacteroidota; class Bacteroidia; order Flavobacteriales; family Flavobacteriaceae; genus Salegentibacter. The sequence goes on along the minus strand of CP051246.1, from coordinate 3,470,851 downwards.
CCAACCTGGAAAGTCACGGGTTTGGTTACGATGAAGATAAAACTCCTGCTAATAAACCGGAATTTGAAGCCATGCATCACGACCGTATCGCCCGGATGATGCAAACCAATAAAAACCACCCTTCCATTATTATTTGGTCTATGGGGAACGAGGCCGGCGATGGGCCTGCTTTTATAAAAAATTATCACTGGTTAAAACAAAATGATCCAAGCCGTCCGGTACAGTATGAACGTGCAGAGCGCGGGGAAAACTTTCAGGAGCTGCATACCGATATTATTCCCTGGATGTATGCAAGCCTTGATTTTATAAAAAGCCATTACCTGGGGAAATATCCTGAGCGTCCCTTTATCTGGTGCGAATATGCTCACGGGATGGGCAACAGCACTGGTAACCTAATTGATCTTTGGGATTTTGTATATGAGCATCCTCAGATGCAAGGCGGTTTTATCTGGGACTGGGTAGACCAGGGTTTTGTGAAAGAAGATGAAAATGGAGAAGAATATTGGGCTTATGGTGGGGATTTTGGACCGGATCGGTATAGAAATGACGGTAATTTTGTGCTTAACGGCTTGGTAAATCCTGACAGGACCCCACATCCTGCACTTTATGAGGTAAAAGATGTTTATCAGAATATAGATATCAAATTTAAAGAATTTGAAGCTGAAAAATTTAAGTTTGATATCGTAAACCATTTCTTTTTTACCAATCTGGAAGAATTTGAAATAAATTATGAACTTTTAAAAAACGGTAAAGTAATTCAGCGTAAAGAATTAGGTATGCATTCTTTAAGTCCTCAAGATAGAAAAAGTCTTAGTCTTACCTTTAATTTAGAAAATGAAAATGCGGAGTATTTTATCAATTTTTATTTTAAAACCAAAGAATCTAAAAACCTGATTCCTGAAGGACACGTAATTGCCAGAAAGCAAATCCTGCTTCAGGAAGGGAAACCCGAAATTTTGGAGTTTGCTTCAGGAAAACTAAAAACAAAAAAGAACAAATCACAAGTTGTAATTCGTAACGACAGCCTTGAGGTGATTTTTAATAAAGGCACCGGGTATCTTTCCGCTTATACTTATAAAGGAAAAGAACTGATAAAAAAAGGCCCACAACCTGATTTTTGGCGTGCCCCGACAGATAATGACTTTGGGAATAGTTTTCAGAAAAGGGCAAGCGCCTGGAAAGAAGCTACCCAACATCCTGTATTATCGTCTTTTGAAGTAGATAGAAATAGAGATTTTGTTGAAGTGAAAACCAGCTATAAATTAGATTCGGTTGCTTCACTAATGAATATGGTTTATCAAATTTATGCTGACGGGATTATAAAAGTGAATAATCAGTTTGAATTCGGCGGTGATGTCGCAAGCATAACTTCTTTGCCCCGGTTTGGAAATTCGCTGGTACTTCCTTTGGAATACCAGAACGTTTCCTGGTATGGGCGAGGACCGCATGAAAATTATCAGGATCGTAAAATTTCAGCTTTTGTGGGAATTTATGAGTCTGATATAGATGATTTGTATGTGCCGTATATCCGCCCACAAGAAAATGGCTACCGCACTGATAATCGCTGGGTAAAATTAACCGATGCTTCAGGCATTGGCCTTCAGTTTATAGGTTTGCCCAAAGTTTCTTTTAGTGCGCTTCGAAACCCTACTTCAGATTTTGATCCCGGTCTCGAGAAAGCCCAAAAACATACCACAGACATTGTTCCTCGCGATGTGGTTTATTTAAATATGGATTACAAACAAATGGGCGTGGGTGGCGATAATAGTTGGGGCGCAAAAACCTATGAAAATTATCGGTTGAAGCCCGAAAATTATAACTATAGTTATTATATCAAGCCTGTAGTGGATAATCGAGAGTAAACTACATCGGGGCAAGCCCGTGAGGCATTTTATAAGATGAATATTTTGATTCGAAACCTCCCAATACTTCGGGAGAGTTTGACGATGACTGGAATGATTAAAAGTCAATAATTATTAAAAAAATGATCAAGCATAACCTTATTAGAATAGTTTTATTTCTATGTATTCCATTTTCTGTCCTCGCACAGGAAAATAATTCATTGCTAAGCTTAGAACAAATTTATGCTTCGGGAGAATTTAGCAGTGAATATCAACGCCCGATTTCCTGGATTGAGGATGGTGACGCTTTTGTTAGTATAGAAACAAGTGAAGGAGGGGATGACCAGTTGATAAAATATGAGAGTAAAAGCTATAAAAGCAGTACGTATCTTTCTGCTAAGAAACTGAAAGTAAATGATGAAAATTTAATTATTGAAGATTTTTCTTTATCGCCTGACGGAAGTAAAGTGATGATTTTCACAAATTCCAGTCGGGTTTGGCGATCGAATACTAAAGGAGATTTTTGGGTGTATGATTTTGATACCAATACGCTAAAACAATTGGGAAAAGACTTTCCTGCCTCTTCTTTAATGTTTGCTAAGTTTTCTGAAGATAATGAATTTGTGGCCTATGTTCAGGATTTTAATATCTACAAAGAAAATTTTAAAACCGGAGAAATCACGCAATTAACCCAAGATGGGACCGGCGATATCATCAACGGGACTTTTGACTGGGTGTATGAAGAGGAATTTGGCATGCGAGACGGGTTTACATGGAGTCCTGATGCTTCAAAGATTGCTTTCTGGCAATTAGATGCTTCAGAAATTGGAACTTTTTATATGATGAATAATACCGATTCGGTATATTCCAAACCCATTCCCGTTCAATACCCAAAAGCAGGTTTTAATCCTTCTTTAGCAAAACTTGGTTTAATTGATGCCCAAAGTTCAAAAATTAGCTGGATTCCAATACCCGGCGATCCCGTACAGCACTATTTACCCGCTATGCAGTGGGTAAATGAAGATTTGTTATTGATTCAGCAAATGAACCGAAAGCAAAATGAACTTAATATTTTCACCTATCAGCCTTCTTCTTTCAGACTTAACAAAGTCTACACCGAAACCGAAGAAACCTGGGTAGATTTACGTTATCCTGATATTTCTTCAAATCAGTGGGGGAGTAATGACCAGTTAATTGTGGATGAGAATAAAAGTTTTCTAAGAATGACTGAAAATGATGGCTGGCGCCATATTTATAAAATAAACCTTAAAACAGGTGAAAAAACATTACTTACTCCGGGTAATTATGATGTTGCTGCCTATTATCAAATCGATGGTAAAAATTTGTATGTGGTTGCCTCTCCTGAAAATGCAACACAACGCTATTTGTATAGCGTTCCGTTAAATGGAAATGGGAAATTAACCAAAATCACGCCGCAGCAATTTGAAGGAGTGAACACTTATGATGTTTCACCAAACGGGGAATATGCCCTACATACTTTCACCAATGTAAATACGCCGAGAACCGTAAGCCTGGTGAATCTTCCCAGACATAAAGCTATTAAGAATTTAGTCGCTAATGAGAAGTTAAAGGAGAAATTAAATAGTTTTGATTTACCTGAAACCTCTTTTTTTAAAGTAACTACGGAAGAAGGCGTTAAAATGGACGGGCGAATGACCAAACCTTTGAATTTTGATGCTTCCAAAAAATATCCGGTTTTATTCCATGTCTATGGAGAGCCCTGGGGGGTGGTGGCTACCGACCAATGGATTGGACTATATGAGATTTTTATGGCACAAAAAGGATTCGTGGTAATTAGCATGGATAATCGCGGTACCCCAAGTCTAAAAGGCAGTAATTGGCGAAAAGGTATTTATCAAAAAGTGGGAGTAATTAATACCAAAGATCAGGCACAAGCAGCGAAAAAAGTGTTGAAGACATATGGCTTTTTAGATAAAAACCGCGTAAATGTATGGGGATGGAGCGGTGGAGGTTCTATGACGCAAAACCTGTTGTTCCGCTACCCGGAAATTTATCATACAGGGGTTGCCGTTGCTGGAGTGGCAAATCAGCTTTTCTACGATAATATCTATCAGGAACGTTATATGGGCTTGCCGGAGGAGGACAAAGAAAAATTTATAGAAGGTTCACCGGCCACTTATGCCAAAAACCTGGAAGGGAACTTATTGTTAATTCACGGTACCGGAGACGATAATGTGCATTATCAAAATATGGAATACCTGGTAAATGAATTGATTAGAAATAATAAACAATTTGATATGATGGCCTATCCCAATCGATCTCATAGCATTCATGAAGGAAAAAATACCTCTTTGCATTTATATACCCTGATTACCAATTATTTTTTAAAGCATAATCGACTTAAATAAAATTAAGATGTTTAGAATTATTGTTATTTTTTTGTTCATTGGAATTTTTATCAGCTGTAATAACAATAAGAGTGTTGAAACTGAATTTGTTGCAAAAAAACTACGAATTCCGGAAAAAGTCTGGAAGGTACCCGATAGTAATGATTATGAAAACCCTGAAAGTCAATACAGCTTTTCCAGGCATAGGGAATCAGAGAATTTCGGAATTTTCTGGGATAAAAACTACGGTAAAGACCCGTTACAAAATGAAGAAGAATTAAAAAGATTTAACGTGGATTCCCTTGTTTCTGAAGGCGAACGTTTTTTTAACTACTATGTTGATGATCTTAAATTTTTAGAAAAAGGGAAATCAACTACAGATAGCACAAAAATCTTGATGTATATCTTTGGAGGTGATGATGCTACGGCTTATGGAGCAGGAAAAGACAGTGTGGGAATGCTGTGGTCTCCTGCCGTGCGTGTAAGTAAACAACCTTATGGGGCTTTAGCCCATGAGCTGGGACATTCGTTTCAATATCTTGTTCATGCAGACGGGTATTTTGGATTTAGTGGCGGGGGCAGCATTTGGGAGATGACTTCCCAATGGATGCTATGGCAAGTATATCCTAGTTGGATTGAGTTTGAAAACTATCATTTAAAAGGTTATTTAGATAAAACTTATCTGGCATTTCTTCATGAAAACAATATGTATCATTCGCCTTTTGTTTTGGAATATTGGTCCGAAAAACATGGAATAGACTTTATAGGCAAGTTATGGCGACAATCAAAAAAAGGAGAAGACCCGGTGATGGTTTATAAACGATTAACAGAAGTAGACCAGGAATCTTTTAATAACGAAATTTTTGATGCTTCCAGGAGATTTGTGACCTGGGATTTAAAAAGGATCGAAGAAGTATCAAAATCCTATGCCAATATGCACCATACTGATTTAGATGAAATTGAAGATGGCTGGTATCGTATAACAAAAAAACAAGCGCCTCAAAATTATGGTTATAACGCTATAGAACTTGTGGTGCCTGAATCTGGAGCGGTTGAGCTTGAATTTAAAGGAATTACAAATAGTAATATTTTTAATATTAAGCATGTAGATAAAGCTGGCTGGAGGTATGGTTTTGTAGCGGTAAAAGAAGACGGTAGCCGGGTGTATGGTAACATGTATAATAAACCTGAGAATAAAATTAAGTTTTCAATCCCGGAGGAAACAGCCTATTTATGGCTTGTTGTAAGTGGAGCGCCAAAAAAACATCATGTGCATAAAGCTGATGGCGATCCTGCAAACGACGAACAATGGCCCTATAAATTCCGATTGGAAAACACCAAAATTAAGAATTGATAAAGCCAGTATGGTACTGGACGTAAATGTGGCAACACACCACTTATCTCGAACAGCTGGGGAGGGCAGTGATTATAAAACTGTGATAAATCCCCACTTTGAGGGCATAAATATAGATACATGAAAAAATTATTGAATTTAATATTCTTCCTGACTTTTTCTGCAGGCTTAAGTGCCCAGCAACAGTTAAATTCCCCTGATAAACATATCCAGGTTCAGGTGAAAACGGAACCTACATTGTCTTTAAATATAAGTGTTAATAATGCTGTAGTGGTGAAAAAAGTAGAGCCCAAGATGAAATTTGACAACGGCGAAATATTTGGGGATAATACAGTAAGAAAAGTAGAGAAAGATGAGGTTAGTGAAACTATAGAAGCAATTGTCCCTGGAAAATCAGCTGAAATTCCGGATGAATATAATATACTTCGATTAAAGTTTAAAAATTATGATTTTGAAGTTAGAGCTTATAATAATGGTGTGGCTTACCGGTTTATTTCTGATTTAAGCGAAGAAGTGAAAGTTGTTGAAGAGCAAATGAATGTTGAGTTTGCCATAGATTACCAATGTTTTTTACCGGAAGAAGAAAGCCTTATTTCTCATTTTGAAAATTATTATAAAAAATCACCGATTTCTGAAATAGAACAAGGAACAATAGCCGGGTTGCCTACTCTCTTTACCGATGAAAACGGCCTTAGTGTTTCAATAACAGAATCTAATTTATTTGATTACCCTAATTTGTTTCTACAAAAATCAGGTTCTGGTTTTAAAAGTCTTTTTCCAAATTATGTTTTAAAAACCCAGGAATTACAAAAAGGTCAGGATCGGTTGGAAGCAATTGAAGAAACTGCACCATATATTGCCATAACAAGTGGGAAAAGGACTTTTCCCTGGCGTGTGTTTATGATTGCTGAGAATGATAAACAAATTGTAGAAAACAATCTTGTATATCAATTGGCAGCTCCATTAAAACTTAAAGATGTTTCCTGGATTAAGCCCGGAAAGGTAGCTTGGGATTGGTGGAATGCCAATAATATATATGGAGTGGATTTTAAAAGTGGACTCAATACGGAAACCTATAAATATTATATTGATTTTGCTGCTGATTTCGGTTTAGAATACATTATTTTGGATGAAGGCTGGTCTAAATCCACACTAAATGTTATGGAGCCTAATCCTAACATCAATATGGAAGCCTTAACTGCTTATGCAGAAGATAAAGACGTTGGAATTATTCTTTGGAGTCTCTGGCGTCCTTTGGATCAAAATATGGAAGCACTTTTATCCCAATATGAAGAATGGGGTATTAAAGGAGTGAAGGTGGATTTTATACAGCGAGCTGATCAGTATGTCACTAATTTTTACGAAAGACTGGCTAAAACTGCAGCGAAATATCATTTACTGGTAAATTATCACGGGGGTATGAAGCCTTCAGGAATGCGAAGAGCTTATCCTAATATTATAAATTATGAAGCAGTAAAGGGTCTGGAAAATAATAAATGGGAAGATAATATTACTCCTGAGCATGACTTGACCATTCCTTTTACAAGAATGACAGCGGGAGTTATAGATTATACTCCGGGCGGAATGGATAATGTTCATGAAAAGAATTTTATGGCCAGGCATTTTCGTCCTATGACGCTGGGAACCCGAGCTCATCAAATAGCTTTATATGGAATTTACGAATCCCCCTTACAAATGTTGGCAGATGCCCCATCCAATTATTATAACAACCGAGAGTCTGCTGAATTTATTTCAAAAATACCCACTACCTGGGATGAAACAAAAATAATAGAAGCTAAGATTTCAGATTATCTGGTAATGGCTCGTAGAAATAACGAAGTTTGGTATTTAAGTGGGATTACAGACAAAACCGCAAGAAACTTCACCATAGATTTATCATTTTTGGATAAAAATACTACCTATAAATTGGAGTGGATAGAAGATGGAGTGAATTCTGATAATATAGCCCGTGATTACCGTAAATCGGTTAAGGAAGTTACTTCGGAAGACCAAATAGAAATTCAGATGCATTCAGGAGGTGGTTGGGTAGGTAGGTTAATAGCAAATTAGCATATATACCAATTTAAATTAAGCTAAGGAAGGGTCTGGCAAATTTTGTCAGACTTTTTTATTCCCTCCAGTGGGTTTAATCCTCCTTAGACTTGTCTCGATCGAAAAAAGTTTTTCCGATAGATACCTTGTGGCTTTCCCTGAGGTTGTTGATTAATCATAGTAAAAGGCAGCAAAATAATTTTTATGAAAAATTATCATAATATAAGATAAGGTTGTGTTAATATAATATCAAGGATGTTGTTGAATAATATTTAATATTGTTAAGGTTTTTGATTGATTGATTAGTTGATTTCGATTTTATCAAGAATTTAAGTAGTATAAAAGTGTTAAATAGGTAAGATATTCACTTCTTATTTAAGTATTAATTATTAAATAATATTGTTAAAATGAGAGTCATATTTAATAAGAAAGATCGATTGAAAATTCTGCTTCTTATATGTGTTTTTGTTTCTATTTTTTCTCAGGCTCAAAATGATGGTTTGGTCTCAGGAATAGTGAAGGATGCTAATGGAATTGTTCTGCCTGGAGTAAATGTTCAGGTGGAAGGGACTGATGTTGGAACGGCCACAAATTGGGAAGGAGAATTTTCAATTAAAGCAGAATCGGAAGACGTTTTAATATTTTCTTTTATCGGCTTGAAAACAAAAAAAGTTGTGATGGGTAACGCACAATTTTTGGAAGTTGAAATGGAAGAAGATTCAGGAGCTCTGGATGAGGTTGTTGTGGTAGGCTTTGGTGTTCAAAAGAAAGAATCTGTGGTCGGGGCAATTTCCCAGGTTACAGGAGAGACCTTGCAGAAAGTTAAAATGGGAGGAAGTTTAGAAAATTCAATGCAAGGTAATTTACCGGGGCTAACCGTGGTAAGTACCGACCCAACTCCCGGGGAAGAAGCGATGGGTGGTTTGTCAATGATTATAAGGGGAACTTCTTCTATGGGAAATAACGCGCCACTTTATATTGTAGATGGGGTTGAGCGGCCAATTTCTAATATAGATCCTAATGATGTTGAATCTATCTCTATTCTAAAAGATGCTTCTGCAACGGCTGTATATGGGGTTAAGGGAGCAAATGGTGTAGTTATAGTAAATACCAAAAGAGGAGCTGAAGGTGCATTGCAATTAAATTTCACTTCCCAGCTTTCAATGAAAACGCCAACTGAATTACCAGAGTATATGAATTCCTATCAAACTATGATGCTTAGGAATGAAGCATACAAAAATGATGGTATGTGGAATATGCTGATAAGTGATGAAGAGTTAAATCATTATAAAGATCAGGATTTGCCATATTTATATCCTGATTTTGACTGGATGGATTATTATTTTAAACCAGGTTTTGATCAAAATTATAATCTAAATGCACGTGGAGGGACCGATTTTGTTAAATATTTTGTTTCAGTAGGGTTCTTGGAAGAGGGTGATGTTTTTGATATTGGGCATGTTTTTCCATATGATTATGATGAGAAGAATGCGCATTATTGGCATCGACGTTATAATTTTAGAAATAACCTGGATTTTACCTTAACAGAGTCTACAAAATTAACACTGAATTTAGGTGGAAATTTAAAAGTTTGGAATAAACCAATAGATGATTACACCCAGGAAAACTGGTATCAATCGGTAACGGCAATGCCATATTATCCTGAAGAAGCATTATCTCACTATCCCGATGATTTAATTCCTTATAATCAAAGCGGTATAAGGCCCTATATAAATCCTGATATGGGTGAGGTTAGGTTAAACTGGCAAGGAGGGCAAGGTTTTCAGCGTTTAAAATCGAATGAGTTAAATGTAGATGTGAAGTTTGATCAAAAATTAGATTTTATTACAAAAGGTTTATCTGCAAACGTTCTTTATTCTTATAATACATTGCAGCAATACAGGAAATATTATAGGTTGCCGTTATATTTTGGTTATTTTTTGGATCCAAATACTCAGCAATGGTCTAGGTACGACAATTGGGGAACAGAAGATCTTGATACTCCGCAACCTCCATTAAATGTAAACGAAAACGAAAATATTTCCGATGCGTATAGAAGTCATTTTGTACAGGGCCAACTATTATATAATCGAAGTTTTGGAAAGCATAATGTCGGTTTAACGGGAGTTTTTACCCGAAGGGAGTCCAGGGGAATCTCAGATTTTACTCATTACGAAGAAAACTGGATCGGAAGAGGGACTTACAACTATGATCAGCGTTATTTTTTAGAAGCTAGTATTACACATTCAGGATCAGAAAAATTTGCGCCTGGATTACGTTTTGGAACCTTTCCTGCTTTCGCAGGGGGGTGGACAATTTCAAATGAAAAATTCTATAAGGATTCCAAAACAAGTAAAGTGATGGACCTTTTAAAATTAAGGGGTTCGTATGGGGTAGTAGGTAGTGATGCCGGAATAGACAGATGGCTCTATATCTCTGAATATACAGATGGTGATCTAGGGATTGGTTTTGGTAACCCGATTCAATATTATCCTACTATTAATGAGGGTAATATTCCGGTAACCGATGCGACCTGGGAAGAAGCTTATAAATCTAATATAGCGGTAGATCTTGGCTTTTTTGAGAGTGCAATAACCTTATCTGTGGATTTATTTGATGAAAGAAGGAAAGGGGTGTTGCAAACCAGACAATCTGTACCAACTTATGTAGGGGTTTCTGGAATTTCAGGAAATTTAGGAGAGACCAAAAGCCACGGTGTAGAAATGCAATTAGGCTTTAATAAAGCATTAAATGATAAGTGGGTAGTATACGGGAACGCGAATATCTCTTGGTCTGAGAATAGGGTCGTCTCTTATGACGAACCTGCTTCCAGACCATTCCACTTAAAAGCCGAGGGAAAACCGGTAGAAATTGCGAGGAGACTTGGCTGGTATACGCCTGGTACAGGTGTTATGGATAATGGTTTTTATCAAGGTTTTGATGAGTTGTTTATGTATCCAACCGCTTCAGGAGGAAGTCCTATTGTAGGGGATCTGGCTTTTATGGATTTTAATGGGGATGGAAGTGTAGACCAACAGGATAGAATAGTTTCTGAATATCCGATTGTACCGGAGTTTAACTGGAATACTTCCCTAGGTGCGAATTATAAAAATTGGTCGTTGGATTTGCAGCTTTATGGTATTGGTAAAACGCAACAGCCAATGCGACAGGGTGGTATGTTCTTTCTTTATCCCTTTACAGAAGGTAAGAATAATGCGTTTACCGCTCATGCTAATCATTGGACTCCTACTAATACTAATGCTGAATTTCCATCGGTACATTCGGTGGCTATCAATCAATATAACTATCGTATTAGTCAGTTTTCTATGATTGATGGCCAATATATTCGATTAAGGAATGTTCGTTTGGGTTATACCTTAAAATCAAGTTTTCTTGATAAGCTTAGTATAAATAAAGTAGATTTTGGATTAACTGGAACAAACCTGCTTACCTGGTCTAAAAGAGGATGGGGGGGGGACCCTGAAGGCTTTAACTTCGGGGCCGATTTTGGTGCCTACCCGCAAATGAAAAGGTATTCACTCGATTTATCTATTGAATTTTAAAAACATTAAGTATGAAAAGACTATTATTTTTTCTTGCCGTTATAATAATTTTTACAGGATGTGAAGATTATCTGGATAAGGTTCAGGACTCTGATGGAATGCAGGGGGATGAAGTATTTACTGAGTTTTCTAATTTCCGCAGTTTTCAGGATCGTATGTATCAGGATTTGTTGAATTATTTATCTGCCGGGGATTATTCGTATATCGCAGCCGTATCAGATGAGGGATATATGAGTTCAGACTGGGAGACCCTTCCCGTAATTCAGAATGGAGATTATTTAAGAGCATATAATACTGCTCAGGCCCTTCAGTTTAATTGGGATGGTGTTTGGGGTTCCTGGGAAAGCATACGAATTATCAATATTTCTTTGGAAAATATTGACTTATTAGAAGATGCCACCGCAACCCAAATTGATCGATTAAAGGGGCAGGCTCATTTTATGAGAGCTTGGTATTATTATGAGTTTTTAAAAAGACAAGGGGCTATGCCTTATATCACACACAGCTTTAGTGCTTCAGATAATTTTGCTTTACCCAGGCCTTCTTATCATGAAACAGCAATGAATATAGTGGCAGATTTGGATACTGCAGCTACAATGTTGCCTTCAGAATGGGATAATGCAAATATAGGAAGACCTACAAAAGGAGCTGCAATGGCATTAAAAGCATCTACTTTACTATTTGATGCAAGTCCAAATAATAATCCTGGCAATGATCAATCAAAATGGGAAGCTGCAGCCAAGGCTTCCTGGGATTTAATTGAATATGCCAATGAAGGCTGGTATTCATTGGTTCCTTCAAGTGGTACAGATGAAGTGAAATACCTTACTCCAGAAGGAGAGAAAAGTATACAATATGCCAGCGGTTTCGATAGTATATTTATGTATGAACCCACAAATAAGGAAATTATTTGGGAAAATTATGCTGCAAGTAGGCTTACAGATACCTGGAATGTTTTTAGTGTGCCGAGTCTTGCCCCCGGGGGAGTAATACAAGGCTTTAGTCCAAGTGCAAATATTGTAGATATGTTTGAAACTAAAAATGGGTTGGCAATTGGAGATGATGCAGGTTATGACCCGCAAAATCCTTATGTAAATAGAGATCCTAGGTTCTATCATTCCATTTTATTCAATCAGGAAAGGTGGACTTCCCAAACAGGAAATTATATGGAATTATTTGAAGGAGGTCAAGAACGTACTGGGCAACCTCATTATTCGTTTACCGGATATCTTGCCCGAAAATTTTGGGGTAAAAATATAGATCAATGGTCGGGAGCAACAGCTCCAATTACACATGTTATTTATTTTAGACTTGCAGATATCTTACTACAATATGCTGAAGCTGCTAATGAAATTGGAGGGCCAGATTATAGTGTTCCGGGAGCTAGTCTTACAGCTTTAGATGCTGTAAATCAGGTGAGAGACAGAGTTAATATGCCGGGAGTGGATACCCAATACCTAACTAATAAATCTACTTTTAGGGAAAGAATTAAAAATGAAAGAGCGGTAGAACTTTATTTAGAAGGTAAACGTTATTTCGATTTAAAACGATGGGGTGATGCTAGTAAATTAAAGCATAAAGCTATTTATGGGATGGATATCACTGAAGATAGTTCCAGGCCTACTGGTTATTATTTAAGCAAATCATCGGAGCCTGTTTTTACTTTAACTTTTGGCGATAAGCATTATAGGTGGCCAATTCCTTTAGAAGATGCTACAATATTCCCAGAATTTAATCAAAACCCGGGTTGGTAACTAAAAATTAAATGGATAGATATATCATTTAAAAAATAAAAAAAGCCCTAATGAACAAAGCAACTTGGGTGAATGAATATAAGAATGCTGAATACCAACCGGTATAAGCGAAATAAAATCAATGGTTTATAAATTTTGTGTAGATGAAAAATAATACAATATTCCTACTATTTATTTTTAGTTTCTGTTTTGGTTTTCATCAAAAGATGAATGCTCAGGATGATTCAGAAATTAAGGACATATCAGGAAGAGTGGTTGATGCAGACAACAACCCTCTTAGTAATGTAAAAGTGATTGCGCTTTTATCTAAAGACGAAGTTTTAACGAATGAAAATGGAGGTTTTAATATCAAGATTATATCTGGACAATCTAATTTTCTAAGGTTTAAAAAAGAAGGTTACCAAACTAGCTCAATGTTTGTAGAGAATAATATAGATGAACCTGTTCAACTTGTTAATGTTCCTTATTTATACGGGACAAATCAATTAGAGATTCCTTATCTGCAACTAAAGCCTAAAAATAACATTTCATCTATCAATACCATTACAGGGGATGAATTAAGATCTTTTCCTTCCATTCAATTTTTAGAAGCCTTGCAAGGACGCCTCCCGGGACTTGTGATGTCGCAAGATGATTATACTCCGGGTGCAGAGTGGGTGACAGGTTCGATTCGAGGAGAAGCTGCGGTTTACTATATTGATGGAATACAAAGAAACCCGAAAGATTTAACTGTTTATGAAATTGATAAAGTTGAGGTAATAAAAGATCTATCCGGTAGAGCTGCTTTGGGGATAAGTGGAGCAAGTCCCGTTGTTTGGATCACAACAAAAAAAGGAAAGGAAAACGTTAATGAAATCAATATTACAGCAGAAACAGGTATAAGTGAGGCTGTAGCTTTACCAAATTATTTAGATGCTTATAATTATACTACTCTATATAATGAGGCACTGGAAAATGATGGATTGTCAGCATTTTATTCGCAGGAGGATTTAGAGGCATATCAGTCAGGAAATTCTACCTTAAGACATCCAAATATAAATTACTACGATAAATATGTGAAAGATTATTCTCGTTTTACAAGAGCAAATGTTGATTTCCAGGGAGGGAATAAAAAGCTGACATATTTTTCCAATATCAATTATGTAGGATCTGGAGGCTACGAAGATGTAGGTCAGGAAACAACTTATAATAGATATAAAATTCGTGGGAATGTAGACATAAAATTGAATGATTTTATGAAAATGAATGTAAACTTATCAGGAACTTATGGTAGAGCAGAATATCCAAACGCAGAGGGTGGGGCAGGACGTTTTAATATGTTTGATATATTATCTACTTATCCTTCTAATGCAACACCTGTTTGGCATGATGATAAATTAATTATAAGTGATAACTACCCTTTAAACCTGACCAATGAACTAGTTTATGGGGGGTATGCAGAAAGTACCGAATTAAATACGCAAAACCTGGTTTCACTACTAGTAGACCTTGATAATATTACCAAGGGGCTGGAATTTTATGCTAGTGCCGCATTAGATGCCAATAATGTTTTGGTAAATAATAAAGGAGGAACAGCCGCTTTATATAGGAGAGTAGGTGATAATGATGCTTTAGAACGGGTGGTAGAGCAGGTTGTAGAGCCCTCTATGCAAAATGGGAATGACTATTATGATAGACGTCTTACAGGAATGGCTAATTTAAGTTATGAGTATGCCGATGATTATAACGAATTGAATATGGATTTGTCTTATTATCATGCACTTCAGGAAGAAAGAATTACGATAAGTAATTACCAACCTAATAGGATACAGGATTTAGCCTTTAGAGCCAACTACGTTTTTGATAAAAAATATGTAGTTCAATTTGATGGATCTTATACGGGTAATATGAGATTAAAAGAAGGTGAACGATTTAATTTTTATCCTACAGTAGGGGCTGCCTGGAATGTAAGTGAAGAATCTTTTCTTAAAAATAGTAGTTTTATTAATTATCTAAAACTTTATTCTTCTTACGGAGTGATGGGAGTTAATAATTTTAATATTCCCGGAAACTATAACTCATATTATTTATACCAAACATTATGGCAAAATACAGGAACATGGACCACCGGTATAGAAGGACAAAAAAGTGGAGCAGATAATATCTATAATGTGTTACAATATGCCAGTAGCAGTTTTTCCCTGCCTGAAAGAAGATATTTCAATATTGGTCTAAAAACTGAAATCTTAGATAGAAAAATAGCTCTGGAAACAAATTATTTTAATCAAAATGATGTAGATATCCTTTCAGTGAAGAGTAATTTTACACCATCCTTATACGGAACAGGAGGATTTTTACCTGTTCAGAATTTCGGTGAAACCCGTAAATATGGTGTAGATGGAATGATACAGTATAATGATGAATTTGGTGATTTTAAAGTTTCTTTGGGGCTTAACACTCAATATTTAAGGAGTAAGAATGTTGTTGTGGATGAACCGGTGGCTCTTGCTAATTATAGAAAACAAGCAGGAAAAGACGCAGATGCTTTTATAGGATATAAGGCTTTAGGTTTATATCAATCTCAGGAAGAAATTGACTCAAGAGGTGTAACACAAAGCTGGGGGACATTAGCCCCGGGAGATATTAAATATGAAGACTATAATGATGATGGGGTGATTAATGAACAGGATATGCATTACTTTGGGGGTCATGTACCGAGAATCTCCTATGGTATTAATATTTCATTGGCCTATAAAGGTTTTGATTTATATGTTTTGGCTAATGGGAGGGCAAATGGAAAAGTGATGTTGAATAATTCTTATTTTCAAAACAATTCAACTACCGATAATTATTCTGAAGTTATGCTAGATCGCTGGCCGGTTACCAATACTATGCCGCGATTAACCACAATATCGCAGAATAACTATCAGGATTCTTCATTTTGGTTGGAAGATGGGACTTATCTTAATTTAAGAAACGTTCAGTTAGGATATACTTTTCCTTCTGCTCTTTCTAGAAAATTAAATATGCAGCAATTAAGGCTTTATGTAAGGGGGAGAAATATTGCATCATTTTCAAAAATTCATAAAAAATATGGCTTAAATGCGGAGAATCTAAGTTCCGGAATTTCGATGTATCCAATTTCAAGAACAGTAACTTTTGGTTTAAGTACAAAATTTTAAAAGCTATGAAAATCTATAAAACACTAATATTTACCAGTATAGTATCAATGATGATATCTTGTGATTATGTAGAACCTTACCCGATCCAAGATCAGTCAGATGAAGAATTATGGAGCCATGCTAATTTTGGAGAAGGTTTGTTAACAAGAGCCTACACTGGGCTAAATGCCTCCTATCCAATTACTATGGATAGCTATACAGATAATGCAGTGCCATCTACTCCAGGTCAGAATTCCTTAGCACTGGGTAACTGGACATTAGAGGGGAATTCTATAGGTAATTGGGATAATAGTTATACTAATTTAAAATATATAAATATATTTCTTGAAAATGCTGAAGATTTGATCTACTCAGTTTCAGATCCTACCCAAAATGATATCGAAAATAATCAGCGTATAGGTGAAGCTTATTTTTTACGAGCCTGGTACCACGCTGAATTACTAAAAAATTATGCAGGTAAAGTCCATGGAGAAATGAAGGGGATACCTGTGGTAACAAGTTCTCTGGATGATGTAGAAGATCTTGATTTACCAAGAAATACTTATGAAGAGGTGGTTGCGCAGATTACGAAAGACTGTGATTCAGCAATTTCCCGTTTACCGTTAAAATATAATAACGGAAGTGATAATTTTACAGGTTTAGCTAATAGGGGAAGGGCTTCAGGCTTAGGGGCCATGGCTTTAAAAGCCAGGGTTTATTTGAATGCTGCAAGTCCCGCATATGGAGGCTCTACCCAGGATTTATGGTTGCGGGCAGCAAATGCCGCTGCAGAAGCTATAAATGCATCAGATGGTCTAACAAACTTAACAAATTATGGTAATTTTAATGATGCGAATAATTTTGACAATATCTGGATTCAACCGACATATGTTGGTAATGGTTTAGAAAATACATATTATCCACCATCATTATTCGGGGATGGTAGTTTAAACCCTTCGCAAAACCTGGTAAACGCTTTTCCTGCAATAGATGGATTTCCGATAGGTGAGAGTAACAATTATAGTGAAACATTACCTTATGAAAACCGAGATCCAAGGTTTGAACGGTTTATCTTTTATAATGGCGATGATTACAACGGAAATATAATAGAAACCTTTGAAGGAGGAGAAGATGCCCCCGGCGGTTTAAGTCAGCAAGGTACGAGAACAGGTTATTATTTGAAAAAATTATTAAGTAAAAATGTACGTTTAACTCCAGGGGATGTAACTACAGACGTTAAGTTTTATGTATTTTTAAGTAGAACAGAGTTGTACCTTAATTTTGCAGAAGCTGCTAACGAAGCCCTGGGGCCTGATGATGCTTCTTTAGGCTTTTCTGCCGCAGATGTAATGGCTAAAATAAGAGAACGAGCGGGTATTGATTCTGATAGCCTTACCGAAGGTTATCAAGATGAGTATTTATCCCTTCAGGTTATGGGTGGGAAAAATGATTTTAGAAAATTTATTCATAATGAAAGAAGATTGGAACTCGCATTTGAAGGTTTTAGGTTCTGGGATTTAAGACGTTGGAATGAGCCTCTAAGCCATACTATAGAAGGTGTGGAAATTACTCCATCTAGTGATGGGTATGATTACGATTATATAACAGTTGAGCAACATCAATTTCAAGAGTACATGAGATACGTACCCCTTCCTTTTGAACAAGTGCTTATTATGGATAATTTGCTTCAAAATGAAGGGTGGAATTAATAATTCTTACAATATTTATATTATGAAAAAAATAGTCTTATTATTATTTGTAGTAATCTTTGTTACCAGTTGTTACGAAGATTACAGAGTAGATTACTCTTATACCACTGTGGCATTTTCTACTGCAGATGGTGATTCAGGATCAAACGAGGAATTATGGAGAACCGTGGTGAAAGATGAAGGTTTAAATTTAGATTTTGGTGTTTACCTTGCCGGAGTTATTAATAATAATGAAGAACGATATATTTCCTATGAAATTGATAATTCTTTACTCGAAGGAACGTCATATGAATTACTTCCTGCAGATTATTATTCACTGAGTAATCCAAATGAGTTTATAATCCCATCTGGAGATATCTTGGGAAAAATCAACATAGAATTAGATTCCACTAAATTTTTGGATGATCCTTTAACGGCAGATTTACATTATGCTCTTCCTCTTCGATTAACAGAAAGCAATGCAGATTCTATATTGGAAGGCCAGAATACAAAATTATTAGTATTGAAGTATATTAATAAATACCATGGTTATTATAATCAAAAGGCCAGCTATACTACTTTTAATCCAGATGGAACAGAACTTAATTCTGGAGAGATAGAAAATGTTATTAATGCAACTACAGTAGAAAAAGATCGGTTCTTAACAGATGGAATGATTTTTAAAGGAGATGATTATATGATGAGCGTAAATCCATCAGATAATGAAAATGTTTCTTTGGAATATTACCCCAATCCCAATCCGGATAATGCTCCCAAGAATATTGCAATTACAGATGAAGATGTTCAGCTTTCAACATCTTATGTTTCAGGTTGGGAGAGTCTGGAAGCGATTAAGGATGGATATGATCCTAGTAGTAGTACCGATAAAGGAGACGGTGCATACGGCAACTGGCCTAATGATGATGTATGGAACTGGGTGCAATATGACTTTGGAGAAAATGTTTATAATATTTCTTTATCCCAGATTTATTGGTGGACAGATAATGGCGGAATTTTAATTCCTTATGATGCCTATATTGAATATTGGGATTTGGAAACAGAAGCTTGGGTAAGATCTGAAGACCCTGTAGGAACTGATGCCAATAAGTATAACGATACTGAGTTATCTGTAAGCACTAATAAAATTAGGATGAATTTTGTTGCTACAGCATCTCAGGGAATATTAGAATGGAAGGTTTGGGGTACTCCTGTGCCAAGTGTAGAAGAGCAATCTGCAGTAGAGAGTGTTACTTTACTAACCGAAAAAGAAAATTCTTATGATCAAGAGAACAGTACTTTTACTCTTCATTATAGAATTGATTATGCTTATTATGATTTTTATACCGTAGTTTCTAGTCAGTTAGTCTGGAGAAACAGGGTTAGAGATGGAGTTAATGAATGGCGCAGATAGGTTTTGAGTTTAGCTAAATTATTAAATGGGAAATATTTTTGATTATTCTTTAATCGAACAATACGAGTTGTATTTATAGTTGAATAGAAAAAAGGGTATACAGGCGAGATAGAGTGAAAGGTATTAATTTCACTATATGTTTATCTAAGTCGGTATTTTGAGTGATTAAAGCGATACAGGAAAGCAATTTTGACTTTCTTGAATGGGAAAATTAAGGATATGATAAAAATTTTTAAAACCCTTTTTTTTACGGTATTGCTTTTTCTTGTTGTCTCTTTTTCTGTATTGGGACAATCTGAAAAAAGTGATTTTGCTGAAGCGTATAAGGTGAAAAATGATCGTTTTGTTCTTCAGTTTACCTCCCAGGGGATTTCTAGTTTACAGAAAACAGCTGATATTTATCCTACAGATTATGTGCAAAAAGATAAAGTTTTTGGTCAATTGCTCTTACGCTATAGCTATGCTGATGGGAGCTTAGATTCTTTAAAGACCTCATTACAAAAACGTTTTTTAACCGTTTTGAAAAAAGGAGAGGAGAATCAAGTTCGATATGCTGTGAATAATGATACTTCTGGAATAAAGCTTGTAGAAACTTATACCCTGACAGAAGAGGCGTTAACCTGGGATATAAACCTGAAAAACTCTACAAATAGACCTATTAGTGTAGAGGATATGATAGTGCCTTTTTTTTATAACAATCAAGGAGGAGAAAATTCAGAAGAAATCTTTGAAGAACAAGTAATTAAACATCATTTTATTTCAGGTGACAATTCTTTTATATTTTGGCAAAGACCATCCGGGCTAGGGCCCTACCTGGTAATGACACCACTGGAAGATACTTCGCTTGAATACTTTTCAACTTCGGCAGTAGGAATCCAACCAGGAGCTTTTCAGGTGTTTATCCATTCAGCAGCCTTAAGAAATAAAGACTCTAAAGAAGACTGGAGGCTGCCGCATACGGCAGCTACTATTAACAAAGACGAAGAATTGAATTATGGATTTAAGTTTAGATGGGCTGAAGACTATAGTCAGGTTCGTGATATATTAGTTGAAGA
This sequence comes from Salegentibacter sp., assembly GCA_017795085.1. Taxonomy (GTDB): domain Bacteria; phylum Bacteroidota; class Bacteroidia; order Flavobacteriales; family Flavobacteriaceae; genus Salegentibacter. The sequence continues at coordinate 3,450,624 of CP051246.1, read as the reverse complement.
GGGGTTAATAGATGTCCAGGTAATACCGGGTATGACCATTTCAAATGATATGTCTATACAAGTGGCCTTAAGAACAAAGCAGGAAATACTTGAACTTAAACCTGAATATCCATCAGAAACCAAAATTGTATATAAAGGAAAGAATAATAAAGGTACCTTTTTATATGATATTCATTTCGATCGCTTGGGAGAAAATAAAGTAACCATACACTATGGGGAAGATCTGGAAACTATTCTTGAATTTTTTGTAACAGAACCCCTGGAAACGCTCTATAAAAAGCGTGCATCTTTCATTGTAAATACTCAACAACATCGAGATTCCACGAAATGGTATAACGGTTTGTTTGGAATATGGGATATGAAGACTGAAGAACTTCGAGGACCGGAAAACGCAGATGGTTTTGATAAGAGCAGATTAGTTTATGTGTTGGCCTCTGATGATCCTATATTAGGTAAGGCATCTTATGTGGCGGCTAAGAATCTTTTTTATCCTAATAAGAAAGAGATATCTGCATTGGAGTATCATATTCAGCATTTTGTTTGGGGAGGTCTTCAGCGAACAGATGAAGAAATCCCTAATCCCTATGGAATATATGGTACGCCTAATTGGAAAGTAAATAGAAATCAGAAGAAAAGAAGTGAAAATTTGAAGGATCCTAACCGGAATAAAATGCATATATGGCGTTCTTACGATTATCCTCATATTATGATGCTTTATTACCATATGTATGAAATTGCTAAGTTGTATCCCGATATGACTACTTATCTTGATAAAGAGGGATACTTGCAGCGAGCGACAGAAACAGCAAAGGCTTATTTTACTTACCCATATGATATTCTTCCCTGGTACGAAACTTATAAATGGGGATGTTATAATGAATTATTAATAGTAGATTTAATAACTGAACTAGAAAAAACTGGACATCAAAAGGATGCTGATTGGCTAAGGGCTGAATGGGAAAAAAAGGTGAAATACTTTATTTATGATGATCCCTATCCCTTTCGGTCTGAATATGCTGTAGATGCTACTGCTTATGAGTCAACCCACGCACTGGCTAAATATGCACTAAATAACACAATGAAACCAGATACTAATCTTTGGTATGATAAAAATCTTAAAAAATGGTATTCTCACCCTGAAATTAAACCTGCAGATGCGGATAAGTTTATGGATAAACAGATAAACGCAAATATTGCCAGTAGGGGCTGGCTTGAATCCGCATATTATTATTTGGGGAGTGACTTTAGGGGTAATAGCGATAAATACACTTTAAGTTACATGTCTCAGATGGGAGGATGGGCTATTCTCGATTACGCCTTAAATTTTAGTAAACAGCCGGCTAATTATATTCGTCTGGGTTATGCTTCTTATCTAAGTTCATTTGCTTTGATTAATTCCGGTACAAAAGAGACTAATTATGGGTACTGGTATCCCGGTAAAGCTAATGATGGCGCCGCTGGGTGGGCTTTTGAACCGCAAAAGCAAGTCACCTCTTGGATTGGAAAATCTCAACAGCGGGGTCCCTGGTATTATGATGGAGAAATCGATTTGGGTTTTGGAGGGGCTACACGTATGGCTGCTACTATTATTACAAAAGATCCTATTTTTGGATTAGTTGCTTATGGAGGAGTTCTTTTGGAAAAAGAAAATCTTCTAAAGGTGATTCCGAAAGATGGTTTAAGGAGGAGGTTTTTCTACAGAAATGGTAACCTGGAGATTGACCTACAATTAAATCGTGATGGTTTTGCAAAAGAAAAGCCTGTAAGTTTTGAACTATCTGGTAACTTAATAAAATTCTCTATCGAGAACCGAACAGCAGACATACATGATGCTGTGCTTGATATTAAAGGTATGGAAGGGTCCTATGTTATCTGGGTAGCTGGGAAGAGGTTATCTAAACAAGTATTCCGTAGTCAAACATTATCATCATTAAAAATACCGATTAATAAAATAGATACTACCGAAGTGATTTTAACCAAAATCTAAGTTCAAAACCTTTATTTCCTTGTTGAAAAATAGAAGTCTTTCATTCTGATTTTTTTTTGTAATTCAAAATGTTTTTGCGTTTCAACAGAGTACAGCTCTTAATTATGAAATTTTATAAGAAGCCTTCAGAACATTTTATTGAGGTTAGCCTGCGTTATAAAAACCTGAAACAAGGTGAAAAGACCTTGATTTTGCCAGTTTGGACTCCTGGCTATTACAAGATTTTGGATAATCCTGCGCATATTATTAGATTTTGAAGTTTCAAACCCCGGTGAGACTATTAGCTGGCACAAATCTTCAAAAAATAAATGGGTTGTGGAAAATGGCCAAAATGAAGAGGTAATTATTAACTATAGTGTATATGCCAATCGCACATCTGTAGCAGTATCAAATATTTCTAAAGAGAAAGCATTTTTAGCGCCTACAGATTTGTTTATGTTTCCAGAAAATGAAGTTAATATCCCGATAAATTTAACGGTTAACTTGCCGGAATCCTGGAAAGAAATAGCAACGGGGCTAAAGGAATTGAATGATAGCACTTTTTTTGCCGAAAATTTTAATATTCTGTATGATAGCCCTTTGTATTTGGGAAATCAAAAAATGATTGAGTTTCAACAATTAGGAAAGCACATAACACTTTCTATTGTCACTCCAGAAGGTCTGAAGGAACAAAAATTTGTTTCAGATCTTTCAATTAGACACGAAACCAAAAACAAAAAATCCTTGGATGATGTAATGAGGTATTTGTATAATCATTATTACCGGGAGTTGGGAAGAGGTTATACTGAGGGCGAATTTTGGAAAGCAATACAAAATTATTTCAGGAAAACCTTTAGAAGAAATTCGCTATTATGTAGAGATTACTGTAGAGCCAAATTATGGAAAGTATCTCAAATATGGAGGTTTAGCGCTGGATTTATCTGAAAACGATAATAAAGACACTGAGATTATCGAAGAAAACTATGAGCTAATTAAGATTAATCCTGAAAATAAACTCCAGGAAGAAATTAGAAATGATTTGCTAAACGAACAAGGGTAGTTTCCTTAAAGTTTTAGCTCTTTATGAATTTATTTCCGCCAGTGTCTCTAATACTTGGAGGGTTCTTAAAACCAAAAACAGTTTTTCCGATACATTCTTCGTGGACTTATCCGAGCATATTGATTTTGATTTATTTCTTGGAGAAATTCAAAATTTCTCCAAGAAATTTTTTAATGATAAGAGAATCTATGGGTCTATTCCAATGTAATATTTAAAATAATAGTTGCCTGTACAGAGTTGCCGGGTTCATATTCATAAACCAATGCCTGTTTTATGGTATAAGAATCTCCTGTAAATGAATGGCCGGGATACTGTCCTATACTAAAGCTAAAATTAGTTTCATCAAATTCTGAAAAAACAACGGCTTGGTCTCCCCAATTAATTACGTCTCCTGAAGCATCAAACCAATATCCGTAACCATTTGCTGTGGGGTTATTGTTCAGGTTTCCATTGCTTTCTACAGCATAATATTGAATGACATTACCAATTTGTTGGGTGATTTCATTGGGTTGGAGCATAAAAGAATTAGCAATAGCATTGGCGTCAATAGTAACGGTGCCTCCGGTATAAGCCTCTGTGTCTACCGGAAAAGATATATCGTATGTAAGGGTTAGATCTTCAGGCTCTCCGTCTTCAGGAAGATTTACTATACCAAGAATATTAGTTTCAGAAAATGCAACCTTATACGGCCATTGATCGTCATTACTATTATCATTATCCCAGGCGTGAGATGAATATTCTGTTGGCGCACCAGTTACCACAAACCATAAATTAGTACAATCATCTGGAACGCTAAAGTTAACTTCTCCAGTTATTCCCTGATTCATTTCGCCGTAGATTCTGGTTCCATCTTCCTGTAATGCTATAAATCCATACCTCCACCCTGCTATTGATGCATCTACGGGATTAAATCCTGTTTGATTTGGTAAACCGGTAAAATCTACAGCAATTTCAGTGCCTTCTTCAGGAACATTTAGGGGGATAACGTTATACCCGGTTGTTTGTGGAGCAAACTCTGGGCTTACGAGGTGGCTGCCATCTTCAAGACTGGTGTAATCATATTTTTGATTTCCTATATAATCTTCTCCCAATTCTCGTAATTCATCTATATCCCAAGTTGTAAACTTGGTGGCTGCATCATAGATTTCATCATTAAATTGTTCGGCATCAATTCCTGTAAGCCTTATATAAGCTTCTATAGGATCTTCTGGTTCTTTTGCTTCTCTCCATAACCGACCTATAAAATCTTTATCATGCAGGGACGTCCAGTAGTGATGAATAAAATAACTAGCATAACGATAATTTTCATGATGAATATGTTTGTTGTAATTCTGAATATATACATTAAAATCGTGCGATGTGAAAACTTGATTTGGATAGGCTTGAAATGCTTGCCACTGTGCTGTTTGTTCCCAAAATGAATTACCGCCATTACCACCAAAACCATAACGAAATCCATGGCCATTTTCCAAGTCAGCATAAACCTGGTATTGAAAACTATGGCCAATCTCGTGTGCTATGGTATGACCAACAGGTTGGCAGGTGTTAGGGCTGACCCATAGTGCGCCTATTGTATCGTCGTATCCAGATCCCGTTGCCAGCCACTCTTCCTGATGAAATAGGAAAATCATCATTTTATATTCGTCAAGATTAGAGTTTCCGGTTCCGACTTCGGCAAATTGTAACGCTTCGATGTTTAAGTCGTAAAATAGTTCCGACTTTTCTAAAAGGTCATTAATATCTACGCGATATTGTTCAGGAATATTTTCACTCCCAGGGTTTTGATCGCCATATTCCGCATCCCAAAAAACAATAAAATGTTCAGATTCCTGACTTCGATCATAACTCCACGTACTGGCATTATCATCAAAATCCATATCCTTAAATTCATTAGGGATATAAATTTTAAGGTCATCTTCACTCTGACCCTCCCCCTCAGTTTCGTTATTTTTTTCTTCTTCTTTTTCTTCGGAACTCTCCCCTTCATGGTTACTATCATTAAATGAATTATCAGAGGAACAACTCGAAGTGAAAACACAAAAAACAAGCAAAAACAAAATATTTTTGACTAAATACATAAAATTTACTATTAAATAAGTTAATTGATTATTCAATAGTAAAAATAGTTCAAGACTTAAGCTTCTACTATATATTCCTTTTCTAACATTAAATTGACATGTTATGTATTATTATGTACGTATTTTATCAGGGGGAAATGATAAGACTTGGTTATTTAAATTTATTCTGCCTGTTGGCGGTATTGTGTTGGGGTTATCCCTTTTAGTTCTTTAAACTTGCGGTTAAAATTAGCAATATTCTGAAAACCGCATAATTCTGAAATTACCGATATGGATTGGTCGTGATCTTTATATAGCAATTTGCAGGCGTGGTCTATTCGTATTTCGATCAAAAACTGAAAAAATGTTTTATTGGTTCGTTTTTTAAAATATCGGCAAAACGCATTTTTACTCATAAAAGCAATAGCCGCGATATCATCTAAAGAGATGTTTTCCTGAAAGTTATCCATTGCATATTGAAAAACATCGTTCATACGCTTTCCTTCATCTTCGGTATATTTTTTTTGATAAACAAAGGAGGATAAAGCTTGCTTTTCAGCGTGGATCAATTCATTTAATAGGTGCAGGAGGGTGGCAATTCTTTCAATTTTATTTTCGTATTTTAAATGGTTGAAAAGTTGAAATTTTCTTTCATCGGCTTTTATTTTCATCCCGTATTCAGATTCTTCGAAAAATTTTTGAACCCCGGTTAAATCTGTTAAATTAAAAAATTCTTTTCCGAAAGATTTCTTGGTGAAAAATAACTTATACATAACTGATTTTGGGTGTGACTCTATATCACTCCTGAAAACATGCGGAATGTTTTCGCCTATAATCAGGATGTCGTGGGGCTGATATTCATTTATACTATCACCCACAATTAAAGACCCGCTGCCTTCAATAATATAACTAATCTGTATTTCCTCGTGCTGGTGTAACTTGTCATAGAAGATTATTTCGTGATCTTCCTGATAAACAAGTGCTTCTTTTTCAGGTTTCGGTATTTTAAAGGGTAGGACTTTCATCATTGAATCTTTTGTAAATATTATTAAAAAAAATCCAATAAATCAATATATATGATAATATTGTATCATGTTTGGTTAATGACTACAAATGGAAAGATTATTAATCGATTTAATTTTGTTAAAAAATATAATCATGTCAATAAAATGGGAAGGGGTTATGCCCGCAGTAACAACTAAATTCAACAAAAATGACGAGTTGGATTTAATTACCTTTGAAAAGAATATTAACGCACAACTGGAAGCAGGTGTAAACGGAATCATCTTAGGAGGAACTTTGGGTGAAGCCAGTACTCTTACCCCTGATGAAAAGGAAACGCTGGTTAAAAAAACACTGGAAATTACGGCCGGTAGAGTGCCGGTAATTATCAATATAGCAGAGCAGTCTACAAAAGATGCTATCCAGGTAGCTGAAGATGCTAAAGAATGGGGAGCACAAGGCCTTATGCTTTTGCCACCTATGCGTTATAAAGCTACAGATCACGAAACTGTGGTTTACTTTAAGGAAATTGCAAAAAGTACCTCATTGCCTATTATGATTTACAATAATCCTGTAGATTATAAAATCGAGGTTACAATAGAAATGTTTGAAGAACTTTTAGCAGATTGTGATAATATTGAGGCAGTAAAAGAATCTACTCGTGATATTAGCAATGTAATCCGTATGAAGAATAAGTTCGGAAATCGTATTAAAATCTTATGTGGTGTAGATACACTGGCCCTTGAAAGTATGGTAACCGGTGCAGATGGTTGGGTTGCCGGTCTGGTGGCTGCTTATCCTGAAGAAACTGTAGCTATCTATAAATTGGTGAAATCTGGGGATATCGAGGAAGCCTTAAGAGTTTATCGTTGGTTTATGCCATTATTAGAGTTGGATATTTCGCCACAATTAGTTCAAAATATTAAATTAGCCGAAGTTGCAACCGGCCTTGGGACAGAATATGTTAGAGCACCGAGGTTACCCCTGCAGGGAGCAGAAAGGGAAAGAGTTAAAGCAGTTATTGACAAAGCGATGGCTAAAAGACCAAAACTAGTAGAATACAAATCTTTATAAATCAGGAAAAAAAGAAAGCATGATCACAGGAAAAAATTATTTAGGAGAGGAGCTTTCCAATAAAGGAAATATTACTTTTAAAACCTTTAATCCAAATCAAAATAAAGAGACAGCACCTGTTTTTTTTGAGGCTACAAAAGAAGAAGTGAGTTTTGCAGTAGAAAAAGCTGCAAAAGCCTTTGAAAGCTATAAAAAGAAGACAGATATTGAAAGAGCTGAATTTTTAGAGGCTATTGCCACTGAACTTGAAGCAAATGCTGAAGCCTTAAAAGAAATTTACAGAGCAGAATCCGGATTGCCGGAAGGTCGTTCAAACGGTGAATTTGCAAGAACTGCCGGCCAGTTAAGAGCATTTGCAGAAATGCTAAAAGAAGGTAGTTGGGTTGAGGCAATAATAAGTAATCCTGAAGGGAAGCCTGATATTCGAAGAATGCAGGTGCCTTTTGGACCGGTAGCTGTTTTTGGGGCAAGTAATTTTCCTTTTGCATTTTCTACTGCTGGTGGTGATACGGCAAGTGCCCTGGCATCAGGATCTCCGGTGGTGGTAAAATCACACCCACTACACGCAGGAACAGGAGAATTGGTTTCCGAAGCGATTATTAAAGCCGCTAAAAAAACCGGAATGCCAGATGGTGTGTTTTCCAATCTTAATAGTAAGGGAATTGAAGTAGGTGAGTGGCTTGTAAAACACCCGAAAATAAAAGCAGTTGGGTTTACCGGAAGTTTTAAAGCGGGAATGGCGCTTTCTAAACTTGCAGCTAATAGGCCTGAGCCTATTCCGGTTTATGCGGAAATGGGAAGTATTAATCCGGTTTTAGCACTGCCTTCAGCTTTAGAGGAAAAAGGAGAGGTTTGGGCTGAACATTATGCCGGATCTATTACGGCCGGATGCGGACAATTTTGTACTAACCCGGGATTAATTCTTGGTGTTGAAGGGGAAGCCTTAGATGCTTTTATTGAAAAATTAGGAGAAGATATAGCGAAACTTGCTCCGGGGGTGATGCTAAGTCCCGAAATTCAAAAACAATACGAAAATTCTAAATCTGAAGTTTTATCTCAGGATGGCTATACTCAGGTTAGTAAATTTGAAGGAGAGCTTCAGCCTAATTATGGCCGGCAGGAAGTGATTTCAGTCCCTGGTGCAACTTTTCTTCAGAATACTAATTTTCACAAGGAAGTGTTCGGTCCTTTTTCAGTAGTGGTAAAATGTAAAGATAAAGGCCAGTTAAATGAGGTGCTTCAGCAATTAGAAGGTCAACTTACCGGTACTGTTTTAAATGCAGATGAAAAAGAACTTCAGGAGTATAAAGAGGCTATTGATTCCCTTACTGAAACCGTGGGAAGAATTATTTATAACAGTGTTCCTACGGGAGTTGAGGTTTGTGCTGCAATGACCCACGGCGGTCCTTTTCCGGCAACTTCTAATGCTAAATTTACTTCAGTCGGTTTAACGGCGGTACAGCGTTGGATACGTCCGGTTTCATTCCAGGATTGGCCGGAAACTTTGCTTCCGGGAGCTTTAAAAACTGAAAATCCCCTGGGAATTTTAAGAAATGTAAATGGAAAATATACAACAGATAGCTTATAAATTTTAATGGCAAGAAAAACCTTTTTTTGTGTAGATGCCCACACTTGTGGAAATCCGGTGAGAGTAGTAGCGGGTGGTGGTCCCTTTATAGAAGGAGCAACCATGAGTGAAAAAAGGCAAACTTTTATGAAAGAATACGATTGGATCAGACGCGGATTGATGTTTGAGCCAAGAGGACATGATATGATGAGTGGGAGCATTTTGTTCCCGCCATCAGATCCTCAAAATGATTGTGGAATTCTTTTCATTGAAACCAGTGGGTGTTTGCCAATGTGCGGCCATGGTACAATAGGAACCGTTACCGTGGCCATTGAAGAAGGCCTGGTTTCACCAAAAACTCCCGGAAGCTTAAGAATTGAAACCCCGGCTGGTTTGGTGAAAGTGAGTTATACCCAGGAAGGTAAAAAGGTGAAGTCGGTTAAACTCGTGAATATCAAATCTTATCTTGCCAAAAAGAATATTAGTGTAAGAAGTAACGTTCTTGGAGATCTAAGAGTTGATGTTTCTTATGGGGGAAATTTTTATGCTATTGTTGAGGTTCAGGAAAATTTTAAAGGCCTGGAACACTATCATGCCAGTGAATTGATTAGTTGGAGCCGGGAATTGAGAAGTAAATTAAATGCGGAACACGAGTTTGTTCATCCCGAAGACCCTACCATTAATGGGTTGAGCCATATTCAGTGGACGGGTGTGGTGTTGGATGAAAATTCTACGGCAAGAAATGCGGTTTTTTATGGAGATAAAGCAATAGATCGCTCTCCATGCGGAACCGGAACTTCTGCAAGAATGGCCCAGTGGTATGCCAAAGGTAAATTGAAAAAAGGTGATCAATTTGTGCATGAAAGTGTTATAGGAAGTCGTTTTATAGGTAGAATAGAAGAAGAAACGGAGCTAAAAGGAAAAAAAGCAATTATACCTAGTATTGAAGGTTGGGCCATGGTTACAGGCTATAACAATATAATTATTGATGATGATGACCCTTATGCCCATGGGTTTCAGGTGTTGTAATATTTAATTATGAAGAAGATTGCAATTATAGGGGGTGGAATTAATGGCCTCTGCTCAGCTTATTATTTAGTAAAAGCAGGTTTTGAAGTGACTATTTTAGACAAGGGCAGCATAACAGATGGTGCCTCTTTTGTTAATGCTGGTTATGTAACTCCCAGCCATTTTATTCCGTTTGCTGCGCCGGGAATGATAAACCAGGGAATAAAATGGATGTTTAATAGTTCAAGCCCTTTTTATGTAAAACCCCGTTGGGATACTGATTTCTTTAAATGGGCCTGGAATTTTAAGAAATCGGCTACCAATAAAAAGGTTGAAAAGGCTATTCCTGTGCTTAAGGAAATAAACATAAAAAGTCGTGATCTCTATATGGAAATGTTGGACACCATGGATTTTAACTTTCATATGGAGAAAAAGGGCCTTTTGATGGTTTATAAATCCGAAGAAAATCAGGATCACGAATTAAAGCTAGCAGAAAGAGGTAAGGAGCTTGGTCTGGAGATACAGGCTTTAGATACTGCTGCACTTCATAAACTAGAACCTGGGTTTAAAGACGATGTGATTGGGGGGGTGCATTATGAATGTGATACCCATAGCACGCCTAATCTTTTTATGAAAAACTTAAAATCCTGGTTGAAAAAGAATGGGGTGCAATTTCTATTGGAAGAAAATGTTACCCGGTTTGATATAGCTGGTAAAGCCATAAAATCTGTACATACCCAAACTAAGGAAATTTTTGCCGATGAATTTGTCTTGGCAGCGGGAAGCTGGACCTTTGAATTGGCTAAACAAATAGGCTTGAATATTCCTATACAAGCGGGTAAGGGATATAGTATAAATACTTCACGGGAAACTGGTATTAAATTACCGGCTATTTTAACAGAAGCAAAAGTAGCGGTAACACCTATGAATGGGTTTACAAGATTTGCAGGAACTATGGAGATTTCAGGCAGTAGTTCGAAGGTGTCCCCGGTAAGGGTTGGAGCCATTGCTAATGCAGCTAGTAGTTATTATAAAGGTCTAAATTTAACCAGCGAAGAAAAGGAGGCTGCTGCAAGTGGGTTAAGACCGCTATCTCCTGATGGTTTACCTTACATAGGAAAGACTCAAAAATATAATAATCTTAGTGTGCTTACAGGTCATGCCATGATGGGATGGAGCCTTGGGCCAATAAGTGGGAAACTAATTGCAGAAATAATTTCAGATCAAAAGCCTTCAATTTATCTGCGACCTTTTAAAGTAGATCGATTTTAATACTGTGCAATGTAATCGTTAATATAGTATTAACTATAGGTAATTTTTTGTTAATTCTTTACCTCTGGTAGTCGTAAGTTTACAATAACAGAATGGGGAAATTAAGCCGGTAAAAAATTTTCCTTTTGTCAAACAAATAATATTTACGATTATGAAAAACCAATTATTCCAGTGTTTACCAGACCAAAAATTGGTATAACCATCAGCCTCAGGGAGAACATACCGTCTTATTCCCTATTGGTTTGGAAGAATTAAATACCAATACAAACCTGGAACAAAACCCAGGTTATATTAGATGATTTTTAGTTTAGTTTGATTTATGTCTTTACAACGAAGTGTGATTAGCACTTCGTTGTTTTTTAACACTATCTATGTGTGTTATAATTGAGCTTTTAATTCCATTGAACTTTAAGGTATGTTAATATTGTATTATATCCTGATAATATTTGGTGGGTGAATCTGTCAGTTCCATCTTACTTTTAGAATATGCAAACAAATTTTAGATTTTACGTTTTAATTTTTATCCTACTTAATTTTTTGTTGTCAAAACCTTTATATTCTCAGGGTAGAATTGAGGATTACAAAAGAGCAAATGCCGTTGATACTTTATTTAAAAATAAGGTGTTTAATACTCCTGAGTCTTTTCATTGGTTAAATGAAACAGAGTTCTGGTATAAAAATAATGCAGAAAACGCAGATGAATATCTATTGGTTAATGCAGGTTTAAAGTCGGAGAAGCCGGCTTTTGATCACACCAAGCTTGCTGAGGAATTGAGTGAGGTCTTAGAAGAGAATATTAAATCTTCAAGGATTAAAATTTCAGGATTAAATTTTAATGAAGATAAATCTAAGCTTGAATTTCAGAATGATTCTTTGAAATTTAGTTTAAACCTGTCTGATTACCAGATTTCTGTAATTGATACTATAAAGAGAAATAGAAGAGGACAAGGATATTGGGGAAGCCGTGAAAAAGGTGAAGAAACGGATCCCGTGCCTTCACCAAATGAGCAATACACTGCGTTTGTTAAAAACTTTAACCTGTTTATAAAAAATAAAAAAACCGGAAGGGAGAAACAGCTAAGTTTTGATGGCTCCAAAGGCTTTTATTATGCTTCTCGTATTCTCTGGTCACCAAATAGTAAGAAGATAATGGCCTATAAAGTAAAACCGGGCCAGGATCATAAAATTTATTTTGTAGAGTCCAGTCCTAAAGATCAACTGCAGCCAAAATTGCAATCCAGGGATTATTTAAAACCCGGTGATGAACTCGATTTTAAAAGTCCGCAACTCTTTGATGTTGAAGAGGGAGAACATATCCCGGTTTCTACTGAGCTGTTTGATGCTCAATATTCGATTTTTAATTATGAATGGTTTGATGATAGCTCTGCTTTTACCTTTGAATATAACCAGCGGGGCCATCAGGTTTACCGTATACTAAAGGTGAATGCCACAACAGGAAGCGTAAAAGCAATAATTGATGAAAGCAGCCCTACTTTTATTGACTATAGTGGAAAAAGATATCGGTATGATGTGGAAGGAGCACGTGAAATTATCTGGGCTTCAGAGCGGAACGGATATAATCATTTATACTTGTATAATTCGAATACCGGTAAGCTAAAGAATCAAATTACCTCAGGCCAATGGCCGGTACGGGAAGTACTTGAAGTTGATGATGAGAATCGACAAGTTTATTTTACGGCCAGCGGAATGGATAAAGATCGGGATCCATATTTAATGCATTATTTCCGGATTGACTTCGATGGAAAAAACCTTACTCGTTTTACTACAGAAAATGGAAATCATAAAGTCACTTTTTCTCCCGACCACAACTATTACATCGATCGGTATTCCCGGGTAGATTTACCTGCAGTAGCGGTAGTGAAAGAAGTTGGTAAGAAGAAACCAATAATGGAATTGCAAACCGCGGATATTTCTGCATTAAAAAAGACAGGTTGGAAAATGCCGGAGGTTTTCACCGCTAAAGGAAGAGATGGGGAAACCGATATTTGGGGGCTAATTGTTAGGCCTACAAATTTTGATCCCTCAAAAACTTATCCGGTTATTGAATATATTTATGCAGGACCGCATAGCTCTTTTGTTCCAAAAGAATTCCAGTCTCAATATAGAACTTTACAACCATTAGCAGAATTAGGCTTTGTTGTAGTTCAAATTGATGGGATGGGAACTTCTAATCGCTCCAAATCCTTCCACGATGTTTGCTGGCAAAACCTTAAAGATTCTGGGTTTCCCGATCGAAAACTCTGGATAAAAGCTGCGGCTAAAAAATATCCTTATATGAATGCTGAAAAAGTTGGTATTCGAGGAACTTCTGCCGGAGGTCAAAGTGCCGGAGCTGCTTTAATTTTTAATTCCGATTTTTATGATGTGGCGGTTGCTTCTTGTGGATGTCACGATAATCGTATGGATAAAATATGGTGGAATGAACAGTGGATGGGGTATCCAATTGGTCCTCATTATGCCGAATCTTCTAATATAGAGCACGCCGATAAACTACAAGGAGATTTAATGTTGATGGTAGGGGAAGTAGATGATAATGTAGATCCAGCTTCTACTATGCAATTTGCAGATGCTTTAATTAAAGCAAATAAAGATTTTGAACTTGTGGTCCTGCCGGGAGAATCACATACTTCAGGTGGGGAATTCGGAGAACGCAAGAGAAGGGATTTTTTTGTAAAACACTTGTTGAATGTAAATCCCCCTTCCTGGGACAAAATTTATAAATAAGCCATTATAATCTTAGCTGAAAAACCTTAACAATGAAATTATATAATAAGCAACTTATTTGTATCACCATCACAATGTTCGTATGTCTGGGGAATTTAATTCCGGTGCAGGCACAAACCGGAGATCAGATACTTGACGGGATTGGGGAAACCGGTCTAATAGCACGTTATTTGCTAGACGGAGATTCTAGAGACTGGTCTAGAAATAACCTTCATGCGGAAATACATGGAGGAGAGAATATTTTTATGAATGACGAAAAATTTGGTAAAGTACTTTCTCTTTCTGCAGAAAAGCAAGCGTATGTGCGTATCCCCGGGGATGCTTTGATAGGTGAAGAATCTTTTAGTGTTACGGGCTGGATGTATTTGCGCTCTTCGAAGACTGGTCAACGTTTTTTTGATTTCGGAAAAGATGCGGGAACTCATTTTTTTTCTACACCCACAGGGATCAAAACTCAGGAAGGCTACCAGGCAGTGCTGAATATTGATAATAAAAATAAAGACGTACCGGTTTCATCACCAGTTACCACTAATCAGTGGGTGCATCTGGCAATAGTAGTTGATTTTCCATCGCAATCTATAAGCACTTATCTCGATGGAGAGTTAGTAGCTCAGGTTGATGATATAGAACTGGATTTAAATGAAATATTCGATCGTAAATCAAAGTCGAACTTTTTTTATATTGGAAAATCATTGGTGGCCGAAGATCCTTATCTCGATGCGAAATTGCATGATTTTAGAATATACCGAATTCCGTTGAGCCAAAGTCAGATAGGTAGAATTTACCATAATTCAACAGGAGATAATGAAAGTATTGTAAATGAAGGGGAAAAGTCGGAAGATGACCTGCCTCAGTTTTCAAAAAATAGTCCACAACTTTATACTAAATATCTAACAGAGGTAGCTGATGTTGAAGTGAAAACAGCAGTTGGAGAGCTCCCTAGATTACCGCGTTATGTTGAAGGAGTCTATCAGGGAAATATAGATGGGCCTAAAGTACGGGTGCTGTGGCCTGCACCAGAGAATAATAATGCAGTATTGAAGCCGGGCAGGTACGAAGTGACTGGCCGTGTTTCCGGTACGGATTATAAACCTAAAGCCGTCGTTACAGTAGAAGAAGCTGAAAATAAGAGCAGGCCTAATCGCGAATTGGAAGCTTTTGACTTAGCTCAGGTTTTTCTAAATGCCGATACGCATGGTCGTGATTCAAAGTTTATGAAAAATCGTGACAAGTTTGTTTTAACCCTAGCTGAAACCGATCCCAATTCCTTTCTTTATATGTTTCGTAATGCTTTTGGTCAGGAACAACCTGAAGGTACAAAGCCCCTGGGAGTATGGGATAGCCAGGAAACTAAATTACGTGGTCACGCAACGGGACATTATTTAACAGCTATTGCACAAGCCTATGCCGGTACCGGCTATGATAAAACGCTCCAGGACAATTTTAAGGAAAAGATGGAATATATGGTCAATACCCTTTACAAATTGTCAAAGATATCCGGAAAACCAAAAAAAACGGGGGGTGAATGTGTTTCTGATCCTACAGCAGTACCAACCGGCCCGGGGAAATCAGATTATAATTCCGATTTGAGTGAAGAGGGGATTCGAACAGATTACTGGAACTGGGGCGAAGGATATATTAGTGCTTATCCGCCTGACCAGTTTATTATGTTAGAACACGGCGCAAAATACGGAGGACAAAAGAATCAGGTGTGGGCTCCCTATTATACCTTACATAAAATTTTAGCCGGATTGATGGATATATATGAAGTAAGTGGTAATAAAAAAGCTCTGGAAGTTGCCATAGGAATGAGTGATTGGGTATATGCACGGCTTAGCCAGTTGCCAACCGATAGCTTAATTAGCATGTGGAATACCTATATTGCCGGTGAGTATGGGGGAATGAATGAAGCCATGGCACGTTTGTACAGGATCACTAATGAACCAAATTACCTGGAAGGCGCGAAATTATTTGATAACATTAAAGTATTTTTTGGTGATGCTGCTCATTCTCATGGCCTGGCAGAAAATGTTGATTCTTTTAGAGGCTTGCATGCCAACCAGCATATTCCTCAAATTGTGGGTGCTCTCGAGACTTATCGTGGAGCCAAAGCACCGGAATATTATCAGGTAGCCGATAACTTTTGGTTTAAGGCAAAAAACGATTATATGTATAGTATAGGCGGAGTAGCAGGGGCGCGTAATCCGGTAAATGCCGAATGTTTTGTGAGCCAGCCGGCCACACTTTATGAAAATGGTTTCTCAGACGGCGGCCAAAATGAAACTTGTGCTACTTACAACATGCTTAAATTAAGCAGGAACTTGTTTCTTTATGATCAGCGTAGCGAATTGATGGATTATTATGAGCGGGGATTGTATAATCACATTCTGGCTTCTGTAGCTGAAAATAGTCCTGCAAATACGTACCATGTGCCGCTTAGGCCAGGTTCGGCAAAACATTTTTCGAACCCGGATATGACAGGATTTACCTGTTGTAACGGAACGGCGATAGAGAGTAGTACCAAACTTCAGAATTCTATTTATTTTAAAAGTGAAGATAATACGGCCTTGTATGTTAACCTTTTCGTGCCGTCAACTTTACACTGGACTGAGCGCAATATAAAAGTGGAACAGGCCACAGCTTTTCCACAAGAAGATTTTACACGCTTAACTATTAAAGGCAGTGGAGAATTTAATCTCAATGTGCGTGTGCCACAATGGGCAACCAAAGGCTTTTTTGTAAAAATAAACGGAAAAAAACAAGAAGTTGGTGCTAAGCCGGGAAGCTATCTTAGTCTTAGCCGAGTGTGGGAAGATGGAGATATTGTAGAAATGCAGATGCCATTTCAATTTCACCTTGATCCGGTTATGGATCAGCAAAATATTGCCAGCCTGTTCTACGGTCCGGTTTTGTTGGCTGCACAGGAGACTGAACCAAGGGAAAACTGGCGTAAAGTTACCTTGGATGTGAAAGATATAAGCAAATCGATAGCGGGTAATCCGGAAAAGCTGGAATTTACAATTGATGGCGTTGTTTTTAAACCCTTTTATGAAACTTATGGCCGTCATTCGGTGTACCTGGATGTTGAGCTAAAATAATCCCGGGTTTTAATAGTCGGGAATTTTAAGAATATTAATTGTATGTCCTCGATAAGTCATAAGTGTATCGTCATCCTGGACTTGATTCAGGGGCTCATCATACATCTTGCTGATTTTCAATGTCAGTTTAGATGCTGAAATATGTTCAGCAGAACACAAATGATATTATTACTAATTACAGATAATCAGAAAATATTAATAAATCAGTATCATGAAAAAGCTTATAAGTACCTTCATTATTTTTATTTCCGTGTGCAGCCTTACTTATGCAAACGAAATGATAGATGTTATAAATACTTTTAAAGCCGATAAAAATGCTTTAAGGGATACTTATAAAATCAGAGAGTCTGAAGAGTTTTATCAGCGATTTTTTCAGTTTTATGAAAATTGGAATACTAAAATAAAAGCGATTGGATTCAATGAGCTTTCACAAGAAGAAAAAGTTGATTATGTCTTATTAAGAAACCTGATTGAAAAGGAAACCTATCTGTTAAAGCAGGACTACCAGGCCTATGAAGAGGTAGCTTCAGTAGCCGATTTTACAGAAGATTTAAAACAATTTATTAAAGATCGAAGAAGGGGTAGAAGGCCTGATGCCAAGGCGCTGGCAAAGAGTTTTAAAAAAGCCGAGGAGGCAATAGCAGCGAAAAAGGAAAAACTTGAAAATGATAAATTTGAAGATTGGCTTAAAGCTGAAAAAGCAGCCAGAATTATTTCATCTTTTCAAAGAGGCCTAAAAGAAGCTTATAATTTTTATTTTGATTATGATCCCGATTTTACCTGGTGGATGGAAGCACCTTATAATTCTCTGGATAAAAAGCTTACCGAATATTCAGAATTTTTAAAAGAAAATTATTCTGAAAATAGCATAAAAGATGATGGTAGTGGGATTATTGGTAAGCCGGTTAGTAGAAAAACTTTAATCAAAAACCTGGAATATGAGTTTATACCCTATACTCCGGAGGAACTTATAACAACGGCCGAAAAGCAATTTGAATGGTGTAAAGAGGAAATGATTAAAGCCTCTGAAGAAATGGGTTATGGTAAAGACTGGAAGGCCGCTTTAGAACATGTGAAAAATACCTATGTGACACCGGGGAAACAACCGGAAGCCATTAATGATTTATATAATCATTCTGTTGCTTTTATAGAAGAGCGAGATCTCATTACAATTCCCGATATGGCAAAAGAAACCTGGGGAATGATTATGATGACCCCCGAGCGCCAGAAAGTAAATCCATTCTTTACGGGTGGTTGGGAGATAAGTATTTCTTATCCAACCGGAGGAATGGCTCATGAAGATAAATTGATGAGTATGCGTGGGAACAATCCTAACTTCTCCTTTCCTACGGTACAACATGAACTACACCCGGGACATAACCTTCAATTTTATATGAATGCCCGAAATAAACCTTATAGAAGTGTCTTCGGTACTCCATTCTGGATGGAAGGCTGGGCACTTTATTGGGAAATTAATCTATGGAACAAAGATTTTCCGAGAACCCCTGAGGAAAAAATGGGGATGTTGTTTTGGAGAATTCACCGTTGTGCGAGAATTATTTTTTCCCTGAAATACCAGCTGGGAGAATGGACGCCACAGGAGTGTATTGATATGCTGGTAGATGAAGTAGGGCACGAATATGCTAATGCCGAAGCTGAAGTACGCCGGTCTTTTGCGACTCCCTATACACCGCCATTGTATCAGTTGGCCTATATGATTGGCGGACTTCAGTTTTATGCGCTACGAAATGAATTATTAGAAAAGGGCTGGACAGAAAAACAATTTCACGATCGGGTTATGAAAGAGAATATGATGCCGGTGTCAGTACTCAGGTTGCTTTTACAAAAGAAGGAAATACCGGAAAATTATAAAGCACACTGGAAATTCTCTACCGATTTTAAATAAGCAATTAATATTTATAAAAATGAAAAAAAATACGTTTAAACTTCTTGCGTTGTTTCTCTGTTTTGTGGTTGGCTGCAGCGAGGAAGACAATAAACTACTGATTTCTCCGCAAAAGAAGGGAGATGTAAAAGAGAGTGGCTGGCAGTTTGAAGAATGGAGTCCTACGGAATTATATTCCGATACTGCTTCAGTAAATTACGATACCCGGGTTTTAACTTTACATTCCGATACCCTTACTGCTGAACGTTGGTTTAAGAAGATTGAAATTAAACCTTATGCAAAATACAGGATTTCCGGCTATATAAAAACAGTTGATGTAGAAGGCGAAAACAATAATGCCGGTGCAGGTTTTCGTATAGGTAAATTCAAATTTAGTGGCGATACTATTTTTAGAGGCACTACCGATTGGACAAAAATAATGATGGAATTTTCTTCGGAAATGGATGATAGCTTTATGCTGGAACTTTTACTGGGAAAAAAAGGAAAAGCAAAAGGGAAAGTTTATTTCGATAAACTTGAGTTGGAAGAAATTTCTGCAAAAGAATTAAATCCATCTGTAGCAATTAACCTGGAAAACAAGCTTGAGCCGATGTCCCCATATATATACGGGCAGTTTATAGAGCATATGGGTAAATCTATTTACGGGGGGATGTGGGCAGAAATGCTCGAAGATCGCAAGTTTTATTATATCCCCGGAACTTCAAAATCGCCCTGGAGAGCTACATTAGATACTAATCTGGTGAAAATTGATAGTTCATATTCCTATGCCCAGGGAAAACTTCCGGTGGTTGAGGTCAAAGACAATTTGAGCCTGAAACAGGAAACCTTAGCCATAGAAACAGGAAAAAAATATATAGGACGTCTGGTATTTCGTAGTAAGGGACTGAAAACCGTAGCGATTTCTTTACATGGTAATAAAGAGACATTTAAAATTAGAAGCAATAACGAATTTCAGAATATACCATTTGAATTTTCTTCGGAATCCAATACAGGAAATGCTGGTTTGGCATTAAATTTTGAAGGAACAGGTGAACTTACTTTAGCCGCTGTTTCTTTGATGCCTGAGGATAATATTAAAGGGTTTAGGCCTGATGTAATAGAATTGATGAAACAACTAGACGCCCCAATATATAGATGGCCCGGAGGAAATTTTGTTTCGGGTTATGACTGGAAAGATGGGCTTGGTGACCCGGATAAGCGACCTACTAAATATGAACGTGCCTGGAATGGCCTGGAATATAATGACGTGGGGATTCACGAATTTATGGAATTATGTGAAATTTTAGATACGAAAGCCAATATAGCGGTTAACACCGGTTTGGGAACGGCAGAGCTTGCTGCTAATGAAGTAGCATACGTAAATGGTTCCCAGGATACGGAGATGGGAAAATGGAGAGCAGAAAATGGTCATCCGGAACCCTATGGGGTGAAACTTTGGGCAGTTGGTAATGAGATGTTTGGGGGTTGGCAGCTTGGGCATATGCCCATTGAAGAGTATGTAAAAAAACATAATAAAGTTTCCAAAGCGATGTGGGAGGTAGATCCTGATATAAATCTGATTGCTGTGGGGTATCCGGGCAATTGGAACGATATGATGTATGAGCATTCAGCTGAATATATGACTTATATCAGTGAGCATTTTTATAAGCAGAACTGGCATGCAGGTGGCTTGTTAACCCATGTTAATCAAATGCCTGAAGTGATTGAAGATGTTGCTGAAGAACATCGCAGGGCAAGAAGGGAAATTCCTGAAATAGAAGAAAAAGATATAAAAATAGCCATGGATGAATGGAATTATTGGTACGGCCCTCACGTGTATGGGCTGCTGGGTACCCGCTACTATCTTCGCGATGCCCTGGGTATTGCCGCCGGATTAAACGAATTCTCCCGCCAATCAGATATTTATTATATGGCCAATTACGCGCAAACCGTAAATGTAATCGGAGCTATAAAAACAAACAAAACCGATGCCTGGCTGGAGGGAACGGGATTGGTTTTAAAATTATACCGAAAGGAATTTGGCACTCAACCGGTTACCTTATCAGGAAATCCTGAGCCATTAGATGTTGCAGCTACTATTACCGAAGATGGTGAATTTTTGACGATTTCAGTAGTAAATGCGACACATCAAAATCAGGATTTAAAGCTGGAGCAATCTGATAAGTTTATAAGCATAACTGGGGAATCTTATCTTATTTCCGGAGAAAATGATATGGTTTATAATGATGAGGAAAATCAGGACAGGATTAAAATTGTAGAATCTGATATTCAGGTTGCAGGAAATAAACTTGAAATTCCGAAGGAGAGCGCAGGCATATATAGATTTAAATTAAAAAAATAATAGATATGAAGAGCAATACATTAAAAACTATAATTTTTTTGTTTCTGATAGTGGCAACCGCTACGGCTCAGGATGAGCCAACCTATTGGGATAATATAAAGGACAGGGAATCAACCTTGGGACTGGAAGATGGTTTTATAGAAGTTAAAACTGAAGAATTTACTTTAAAACTTGTAAAAGCCTCGCAAACGGTAGCAGGACTTTATCCTAATTCCGATCCTGATTTTGATTTTACTCCCGGTGAGCGTATAGATATTCGTGATAAAGACAGTATTTATTACCTGGGCGATTTGAATTTTAAAGTTAAGTCGGATGATGGAAGCTGGAAAAAGTATTCTACAGCTTATGCGCGTAAAAAAGTAGAAAATTTACCGGCTTCGGGTGCGATTTTGGCTGCTGCAGATTTAAGCAATACTTTACCGAAAAATCTTCCACTGACTATAAAAAGATATTACGAACAAAAAGCAGGGGAATTAATCCTTAGGTTTGAAATTACTAATTCTACAAATTCAGTAGTGGAAATTGGAGCCCTTGGAGTTCCTATGGCCTTTAATAATATACTGGAAGGTAAATCCTTGGATGAGACCCATGCCGATAACGTATTTTTTGATCCGTACATCGGGCAGGATGCGGGGTATTTGGAGGTAAAGCATCTTACCGGTGAAGGAGAAGCTTTATTGGTTTTGCCCGAAGAAAATATGCCGTTTGAAGCCTACCGTCCTTTGTTAGATGATCTCACTAATAGAAGTATTGTTTTTGAAGGAGTACACGAGTGGATGCCGCTAACCAAAGCTTATGCGGAAAATCAGTGGAAAGGGGTGGAGCAATGGAATAACCCTACTTCAATGGTTTTGGAAGCCGGGGAAAGCAAAAATTTTGCTTTAAAATTTGTTCTAGCTCCGGAAATAAAAAAAATTCAGGATAAACTTTTAGAAGAAAATCGTCCGGTAGCCGTGGGCGTTCCGGGGTATGTGCTTCCTATGGATGTAGAAGCAAAATTATTCCTTAACTATCGGAAAGAAGTTGCAGATATAAAAATTGAACCTGCCGGGGCATTAACAATTGCTGAAACCGGAAAGAAATCTGATGGCTTTGTAGAATATGAAGTGCAGGGGAAAAAATGGGGAAGAGCCCGCGCGGTAATTACTTATAAGGATGGCTTAAAACAGAGTGTAAACTATAAAGTGATTAAACCGGAAACCGAAGTGGTAGATGATTTTGGTGATTTTCTTTTAAATGAACAATGGTTTGATAAGCCGGATAGTATTTTCGGGAGAACAAATTCGGTGATTTCTTATGATTATGAACTCAAAAAACAAATCACTCAGGATAGCCGCGCCTGGATTCCGGGTTTAAGTGACGAGGGTGGAGCAGGAAGCTGGTTGGGCGCTATGATGAAGCAGTTAATCCAACCTGAAAAAGCCGAAATTGAAAAACTTCAGAAGTTTATTGATGAAACGATGTGGGGCGGAATTCAATATGCAGATGGTGAAAAGAAATATGGCGTAAAGAAAAGTATTTTTTACTACGAACCCGATGAAATGCCCGAAGGAACTTATAGCGATACCATTAATTATAATACCTGGGCTGCCTGGAATAAAAAAGGAGCGGATGACCCCGGTAGGTCTTATAATTATCCTCACGTAGCTGCAGCACATTGGGTGATGTACCGCCTGGCAAGATATAATGAAGGCTTAGTCGATAACCGGGAGTGGGAATGGTATTTAGAACATGCTTATCATACTGCGGTTACTATGTCAAAATTGGCCCCCTGGTATGCTGAATTCGGGCAGATGGAAGGAACTGTATTTTTGTTGATCCTTAAAGATTTACAACGCGAGGGTCTCACTGAAATGGCTACTGCTTTAGAAAAATCAATGAAGAAAAGAGCAGATCACTGGAAATCGTTAAATTATCCGTTCGGTAGTGAAATGCCCTGGGATTCTACAGGCCAGGAAGAAGTATTTATGTGGAGTGATTATTTTGGTTATGATGAAAAAGCGGCAATTACTTTAAATGCTATTTTAGCCTATATGCCTACGATGCCACACTGGGCTTATAATGGAAATGCAAGGCGGTACTGGGATTTCCTATACGGCGGTAAATTATCACGGGTAGAAAGACAAATTCATCATTATGGTTCGGGATTAAATGCTATTCCGGTTTTAAAAGCTTATCGGGATAATCCTGATTTCTATTTATTAAAAGTAGGATACGGAGGCACATTGGGAGCTATTTCTAATATTACTGAAGATGGTTTTGGTCCTGCTGCTTTCCACTCCTATCCTTCTACTTTAAGAATGGATTATCATTCCGGTGATTATGGTTCGGGCTTCTTTGGTTATGCTATTAATTCTGCAACTTATATCACAAAAGATGAAACTTTTGGATGGCTGACCTTCGGGGGAAACCTTTCAGAAAATAATGAAGAAATTGAAGTTTCCCTTACTACAGCGGCAAAGAATAAATTATATATCGCCCACAAAAAATTATGGTTGACTTTAGACGCAGGAAAGATTAATAAAATAGTGCATAATAAAAATACCGGGGAGCTTAAAATTTGGCTGGCTCCTGCTGATGAGTTTACACAAAAGGCTTACTTGCAAACCAATCAAAATGTTAAGTTGAATTTTCCTCTGGAAAACGGAGCTTATGTCATCCCGCTTTCCAAACAGGAAAAAATGGTTAAACTCTAAATATTTGGATGGCACTGATATTTTGATTCTCACCAGTGGATTTAATACACGGGTTTGTTGATTTATTTTATTGAGTGACTAAAGTCTTTTTTTAAATAAAATCAGCGCAAGTAAGAAAAGCCGACTTTTACGAGTCGGTTTTTTGTTTTGTAATATTTGTTGCCTGGCACAATACCGTTGATTGGATGAAAGGTAAAAGGTGAAGAGCTTTGGTAATCAGTTTTCTGTGTGTTTATTTGTGTTTTGTGATGATAGGTGTTAGGGATTATGGGGTAGCTTGTCTGCTCTTTAGCGTTTGTGCTGGATTTACTTCGGAAGCTTAAGGAGTTTTTTTAATAAACTGATTTCTTTATCACCATTTTCCGCACTTTCAACCCCGCTCTTTTGTCAAAAATCATTAATTTCGCGGTTCATTGGAAATTTGTAAAAAATGAGTAATAAGTTCCCTGAATATAAAGGACTTGACTTGCCTAAAGTAGCCGAGGAAATCTTAAGTTACTGGAAGGAGAACGATATTTTTGAAAAGAGTGTGACCACTCGAGAGGACAGTGAGCCATTTGTGTTTTTTGAAGGCCCGCCATCAGCAAATGGAATGCCTGGAATTCACCACGTGATGGCTCGTGCCATTAAGGATATTTTTTGTCGTTATAAAACCCAAAAAGGCTATCAGGTAAAACGAAAAGCAGGGTGGGACACCCACGGATTACCTGTTGAACTTGGTGTGGAAAAAGAGCTCGGTATTACCAAGGAAGATATCGGTACCAAAATTTCCGTTGAAAAATATAACGAAGCCTGTAAAAATGCGGTAATGCGCTACACCGATGTGTGGAACGATCTTACCGAAAAAATTGGCTATTGGGTAGATATGGATAATCCATATATTACCTATAAATCAAAATATATGGAAACGGTTTGGTGGCTGCTTTCCGAAATTTATAAAAAAGACCTTATTTACAAAGGTTATACTATTCAGCCGTATTCACCAAAAGCAGGCACTGGCCTGAGTTCTCATGAACTTAACCAACCAGGAACCTATCAGGATGTTACCGATACTACGGTAACTGCAATGTTCCGTGTTTTGGACTCTTCTCCTTTAAGGCGAGTTGGGAAGGAGGCTTTTGGCGAGCTTTTTCTTATCGCCTGGACGACCACTCCGTGGACACTTCCTTCAAACACGGCGTTGACCGTTGGCCCTAAAATTGACTATGTTTCGGTTGAAACGTATAATCAGTACACCTTTGAGCCAATTACCATTTTGGTTGCTAAAGCCCTTGCTAAAAAACAATTTGACAAGAAGTTTAAAGAAGTTGAAACTCAGGAAGAACTAAAAGCGTATTCTGCAGAGAAAAAGGAGAAAATTCCCTTTCTTATTGGGGAGACTTTTTCAGGAAAAGATATGGTGGGTATAAAATACGAACAATTATTACCTTATGCCCAACCTTATGAAAATCCTGAAAATGCATTCCGCGTAATCGCCGGAGATTTTGTAACCACTGAAGATGGTACCGGGATTGTGCATACCGCACCAACTTTTGGTGCCGATGATGCCCTGGTTGCGAAACAGGCCACTCCGCAAGTGCCGCCAATGTTGGTGAAAGACGACAATGGAAATTTAGTTCCCCTGGTAGACCTTCAGGGTAAATTCCGGGCTCAAATGGGTGAGTTTGCCGGGAAGTATGTTAAAAATGAATATTACGATGACGGGGAGGCCCCGGAGAAGTCAGTTGATGTTGAGATTGCTATTAAGCTGAAGGAAGAGAACCGTGCTTTTAAAGTTGAAAAATACGTGCACAGTTACCCTAATTGCTGGCGCACCGATAAACCGATCTTGTATTATCCATTGGATTCCTGGTTTATTAAAGTAACCGAATTCAAAGATCGAATGCACGAGTTAAATAAAGGCATCAACTGGAAACCTAAAGCTACCGGCGAAGGCCGTTTTGGAAACTGGTTGGCCAACGCCAACGACTGGAATTTATCCAGAAGCCGTTATTGGGGAATTCCGTTGCCCATCTGGCGAACCGAAGATGGAAAAGAAGAAATTTTAATCGGTTCTATTGAAGAATTAAAGTCTGAAATGCAAAAATCGGTGGAAACCGGTTTTATGGATGCCGATATTTTTGCCGATTTTGAGCCGGGCAATATGAGTGAAGAAAACTATGGTAAAGTAGATCTTCATAAGAATGTGGTAGATAAAATTGTATTGGTTTCACCTTCGGGAAAACCTATGAACCGGGAAGCCGATTTAATAGATGTTTGGTTCGACTCCGGCTCTATGCCTTATGCGCAGTGGCACTATCCTTTTGAAAATTCGGAAAAAGTTGAAAAAGGAGACCGACAGGCCGATTTTATCGCTGAAGGCGTTGATCAAACCCGAGGTTGGTTTTATACTCTGCATGCCATTGCCACGATGATTTTTGATGATGTAGCTTATAAAAATGTGGTTTCTAACGGACTCGTTTTAGATAAAAACGGACAGAAAATGTCTAAACGTCTCGGGAATGCAGTAGATCCTTTTGAAACCCTTGCAGCCTTTGGTCCCGATGCCACGCGTTGGTATATGATTTCCAATGCTAATCCTTGGGATAACTTGAAATTTGATATTGAAGGAATAGGGGAAGTGCGCCGTAAATTCTTCGGAACTCTTTATAATACCTATTCATTCTTTACGCTATATGCTAATATCGATAGTTTCAACTATGAGGAAGCTGATATTCCGTTGGAGAAACGCCCTGAAATTGATCGTTGGATCCTTTCAGAATTGCATACACTCATTGAGAAAGTGGATAAATTCTATGCTGATTATGAGCCAACGCGTGCCACCCGTGCTATTTCCGACTTCGTTCAGGAGAATTTAAGCAACTGGTATGTTCGCCTTAGCCGAAGACGCTTCTGGAAAGGCAATTACGAGCAGGATAAAATTTCAGCCTATCAAACGCTTTATACCTGTTTACTGGAAGTGGCAAAATTAATCGCTCCTGTGGCACCATTTTTTGCTGACAGACTTTACAAAGATTTAAACCAGGCTTCACAAACAGAGCAATTTGAGTCAGTACATTTGGCAGCGTTTTCAAAATTTGATAAAAACTTTGTTAATAAATCTTTAGAACGTAAAATGGAAAAGGCCCAAACGGTTTCATCTTTGGTGCTTTCCTTGCGTAAAAAGGAGAAAATAAAAGTAAGGCAACCCCTTCAAAAGGTAATGATCCCGGTGCTTGACGAACAACAACGCGAAGAGATTAAAGCGGTTGAAGATCTTATAAAAAGTGAGGTGAATGTGAAAAAACTGGAGCTTATTGATGATGCTTCAGGAATATTGATAAAGCAGGTAAAGCCGAATTTTAAAACCCTCGGGCCGCGTTTTGGAAAGGATATGAAGTTGATTGTTAGGCAGATAAATAACCTTGATGCCGTAGATATTAACGCTATTGAGCGGGAGGGTAGTATTGATATTGAACTTAACGAAAAATTGATTACTTTGGCGGCCGATGATGTGGAAATTACTTCGCAGGATATTGAAGGATGGTTGGTAGCGAGTAGCGGTAATATAACCGTAGCTTTAGACGTTAGTATTACTCCGGAATTAAAAAAAGAAGGAGTGGCAAGGGAATTGGTAAACCGAATCCAAAACCTGAGAAAGGAATCGGGATTTGAAGTAACCGACACCATAGATGTGACCCTACAACAAAACGGTATTGTCGAGGATGCCGTGAACGAAAATATAACATATATTAAAAACGAAACATTAACTGCAAACCTCGAAGTTGCAGCGGTGGTAAAAGAAGGTAGTGAAATAGCCTTTGATGATATTACCACTAAATTGTTTATAAAAAAACATTAAGCCATGTCTGCAGATGTTAAAGAACGTTATAGCGACGCCGAGTTGGCGGAGTTTAAAGAGCTTATCCAGAAAAAAATAGATAAGGCTCGTGAACAGCTGGAAATTTATCAAAATGCCTATAAAAACGACGGAAACAACGGTACCGATGATACCTCTCCAACGTTTAAGGCTTTTGAAGAAGGAAGTGAAACGATGAGCAAAGAGGCGAATTCACAATTGGCCATTCGTCAGGAAAAGTTTATCCGGGATTTAAAAAACGCCCTAATGCGTATAGAAAATAAAACTTATGGGGTGTGCCGTGTAACTGGAAAACTAATTGGTAAAGAGCGCTTAAAACTGGTGCCTCACGCCACGCTTAGTATCGAAGCAAAAAATATGCAACGTTAAAACAAGTTGTTAAATGCCTTCAAAGTGTCCTTGGTGTCCAAGCTAAGGACATTTTTTATCGTAAAGCGATTATACTAAACTGCTGAGCTGAAAAGTAAATAATAATTGTATTTTTGAGGCGTTTTAACGCAATCTATTTTCATGTCCCTAAAAAAAGCCGGTATTATCATTTTTCTGGTCCTTTTAATAGACCAGATTTCTAAATTTTATATTAAGACCAATTTTGCCTTAGGTGATGAAATTAGGGTTTTTGAGTGGTTTCGTATCTTGTTTGTAGAAAATGAAGGAATGGCATGGGGAGCGAAGATTCCCGGTGAATACGGAAAACTTTTTCTTACCCTTTTCCGATTGCTTGCTATTGTAGGAATTGGCTATTGGTTGTGGGATAGTGTGCGTAAAAATGGCTCTCGAATTCTTATTACTTCTATCGCTCTTATTTTTGCCGGTGCCTTCGGAAATATTATTGATTCAGTGTTTTACGGGATTACTTTTAACAATAGTTACGGGCAAATCGCTTCTTTTATGCCTGAAGAGGGGGGGTATGGAACTTTATTTCACGGAAAAGTAGTAGATATGCTGTATTTTCCACTATGGGAAGGTAACCTCCCGGATTGGGTTCCATTCTGGGGCGGAAATTACTTTACTTTTTTTGAACCCGTTTTCAATATTGCCGATAGTGCTATAAGCATTGGTGTAATACTCTTGCTGTTATTCAATAAGCGGGCATTTCCCGCAGAAGAATCGGGAGGCAAACAAAGCGGGAAAAAAGAGAAAGCTTCTGCTTAAAAGCTTAAGTTGCATTGTTGTTTTGTTCTCTTTATTAGATATTATTCTTGATTTTTAAAGGAATAGCTGCCTTTTGGGGTTACACAATAATCTAGCGGAATATCGCTTTCCAACAATTCTAAAATCTCTTTTTCAGCTTCAAAAAAGGAAAGACCAACTTTTATAACATCCGACTTGCATTTTTTTAAAAAAGTATCATAAAACCCTTTTCCGTAGCCTACACGATGCCCTTGGAGGTCAAAAGCAAGTAGGGGGATAAAAACCACTTCAAGATTTTGGGTTTCCATAGGAATTCCGTCTTCCGGTTCGGGGATATTCCAACGGTTCTTCTTGATTTTTGTATTGTCAGTAAGTAAAAAGTGATCTAATTTCTGGTTCTTGATATCGGTTTTTGAAACCACTACATTCTTGTCTTTGCCCTGCAAAATATGAAGTAAATATTGGGTATTGACTTCTTTTTGTTCGGCTATACTTAAAAAAAGATGGTAATAATCAAAATCCCAGATAGAGAGTTCAAGGGTTTGGTTTGCAATCTCCAGGCTTAATGCTTCAATTTCTTCTTCGGAAAGTGCTAAACGCAGGGCTTTATATTTTTTTCGAAGTTCGGTTTTATTCATCTTGAGAAGGGATAATTGGCGTTGAAATATGAAAAATAGCATCACCCTGGTAAACAATTGGCGATTCATTTATGTTGATTATATAACCGGTATTTTTGGCTTTTATCTTATGCCTGAATTTTCCGTACGGATCAGTGATGGTGCCAACATATTCCCCTTTTTCAACATGTTTTCCGCAGGGAATTTTCACATGTAAAAGGCCACTGTATTTGGCGCGCATCCAAAAGCTGTTTTTAATAAGAACGGTTTTGGCAATAGGCTTGGGGTAATTAAATTTAGCCCCCAACATTTCTAAATGGCTCAACATACGCATAGTGCCTTCTACCCCATGACGCGCAATTTCTTTATCACTGGAAAGGGATTTTCCACCTTCATAAAGTAAAACCGGGATGCCTTGCTTAGAGCAGGTCTCCCTAAATGATTTGGTAATGGTTTTTGAATGGATGGTAAAAGGGGCATTAAAAATATTTGCATATTCTATGCTTTGTTCGTCGCCGCGTTTCACCCTGATTTGTGGAGCGTTAAATCGGCTGGCTCCACCAGTATGAAAATCGATACAAAAACTTGCCAGCGGTAAAATTTCCTTCACAAACTGATAGGCAAAGCGACTCGCCAGAGAGCCTTTTTTGGTGCCCGGGAACATACGGTTAAGGTCGCGACCATCGGGGAATTCTCTGGACAGGTTTAAAAAACCGAAAATATTTACTACCGGAATACAAATAATAGTGCCTTTTTGTGGTTTATTAATTCCTTTGGATATAATCTGTCGGACTATTTCCACACCGTTTATTTCGTCGCCGTGAATTCCGCCAGTAAGTAAAACTACAGGTCCTGGTTTTTTAGAGCGTTCAATAATAACCGGAACATCTACCGAGGTAGTAGTATAAAGCTTTGCCATATTAAAGTTAATGGTCGCGCTTTTGCCGGGTAGTACTCGTTGGCCTAAAATCTCCAGTACATTATCTTTGGTGATTTTTGGCATAGGCTATATATTCCTTTCTATATATCTTATAATTGTTTTTGCAATATCTTTTTCGGTAGCTTTTTCAATGCCCTCCAGGCCGGGGGAAGAATTAACTTCAAGAATAAGTGGCCCCCGGGAGCTTTGTAGCATATCAACTCCCGCAATACCAAGCCCCATAGCCTTGGTAGCTTTCACGGCTGCAATTTCTTCTTCATCGCTAAGTTCTACCACATCGGCATTTCCGCCGCGATGGAGATTTGAGCGGAATTCGCCTTCTTTGCCCTGGCGTTTCATTGCACCTACTACGTGACCATCTACCACAAAAGCCCGAATATCTGCACCTTTGGCTTCTTTGATAAATTCCTGAACAATTACCCTGGCCTGTAAACCATTAAAAGCTTCAATAACCGATTCGGCAGCGTTTCTGGTTTCAGCTAAAACCACGCCAATGCCCTGGGTGCCTTCCAGAAGTTTAATGACCAGCGGCGTGCCTCCCACTTGTTTTATTACACCTTCCACATCTCGGGAATAGTTGGTGAAAACCGTTTTTGGTAAACCGATTTTTGCTCGCGAAAGCACCTGTAAGCTTCGTAATTTATCACGGCTGCGTACCAAAGCTTCAGAGTCGGTGGTGGTAAAGGCGCCCATCATTTCAAATTGACGAACTACCGCGGTGCCGTAAAAAGTAACCGAAGCTCCAATACGTGGAATAATGGCGTCTACGTCTTCTATATAACCTCCTTTATAATATATGTTGGGTCGGCGCTTTTCAATTACAATATCACATTTAAGCGGGTCTACCACCTCTACATCATGCTTGCGCTTTTTGGCAGCTTCTACAAGACGCTTTGTTGAGTACAGGTTGGGATTACGGGATAATATTTTTATTCTCATTGTTTGATTGCTTGTAAGAAACGTCGGTTAGTTCGGGATCTACTATAAATTTTTTTGTTAAGAATTTTCTGCCGATTAACACTGGAAATCGCATTTCCTGTCGCGAGGACAAAGAAAGGGAAATTTTATACACTTTATTAAAAATTTTAATGGTAGATTCTACCTGATATCTTTTCTGAATCATACCATTGCTGCTGCGTACAAACACAATATCATATTCATTAAAAGCGAATTCTTTACCATTGTATAGCGGGTGCTCTTCATCTAAAAAAGTGCAGTGTAAAACTTCATCTTCTTCTCGTATATTTTCACAATGGATGGAAGAGGTGTAGGCCCCGGTATCAATTTTAATGGCGATATCGTGAAGGTGTAATGAAGGGAAGTCTGCCTTGTCAAAACGCCCGATGATGGTTTTCTCCATATTGCAAGATAAGAAAATGATAAATTTTCTTTCTTAAGAAAGTGCGAAAAAAAGAATAGAAAACTCATTGTCTGGTTGTTTATATTTATTATTGGGTATAATTAGCGAAACTTAATCTTGCTCAAAAAAAGTTTTTCAACTCTTGGTTTGCACATATTGATTGATGAGCCTGCGGAAACACCGGTTAATAAATAAGAATACAATAATTTTATTAATAAAAAATTACAAGAAGTATAAAAACATATACACTATTTTTTGTTTTTAACAAACTTTTTCATTTACTTAGTTTATTATTAATTCTTGTTAAAAGAAATTTTAGTTTTTAATTAATTAATTAAAATATTTAAATATGAGAAAATCTTTACTTGTTTTATTTGTTTTTCTACTTATTCAAATAAATTCTTATGCCCAATCCGAAAACGTTATTGTAGAGGGTGTTATAGTAGATGCAGAAAATAATATGCCTGTTCCCAGTGTAAATGTAGTTGAGCGGGGAACTTCAAATGGTGTATTGTCAAATTTTGACGGAGAATTTGCTATTGAAGTGCCGGTTGGTGCTGTACTTGAATTTAGCTTTATTGGATATGCAACAGTAGAAGTTGAAGTAGAGGGATCTGAACCACTCAATATTGCCCTTGAACCGGAAGCTTCTGCATTATCTGAAGTGGTAGTGGTAGGCTACGGAACGCAACGAAAAGCCGACCTTACCGGAGCGGTTTCTGTGGTTGACATGGAATCAGCAAAGAGGCAACCCTCTCCACAGGTTACCGAGCAATTACAGGGGCAGGCTTCAGGGGTGACAGTGGCCAGTTCGGGGCAGCCGGGAGAACCGCCGCAAGTACGAATTCGTGGGATTAATACTTTTGGGAGTAGTAATCCCTTGTATGTTGTAGATGGTGTGCCTACACAGGATATTAATCACCTTAATCCAAATGATATTGAAAATATGCAGGTGCTTAAAGATGCAGCTTCTGCCTCTATTTATGGTGCGCGTGCAGCAAATGGTGTGATTATTATCTCTACCAGGTCAGGAAAAGGGGACTTGAAAGTGAATTATAACGGCTTTTACGGTACTCAAAGAGTAGCTTCTGGGAATGTTTATAATATTGCTTCTCCTCAAGACCATGCAGAGTTAAGATGGACCGCTATGCAAAACTCTAATCCCGGGGAGCCTATTACCGATAGGCAATATGGAAGCGGGGAGTCCCCGAGCCTTCCTTATTATATTTTGCCCGGGGGTGCCAGTGAAGGGGCAGTAGATGAATCCGCGTATTATGTAGACCCTTATTATACCGATGGTGGAGCAGTAGATGGATTTAATCAAATTATGAGAGCCAACCATCAGGGGACAAATTGGTTTCAGGAGATTTTTAATCCTGCTCCAATTATGAATCACGATATTTCGGTGAGTAAAGGTGATGAAAAAGGGAATTTTCTTTTTTCTTTAAGTCATTCCGATCAGGAAGGGACCTTAAGAAATACTTATTTTGAGCGGTATACCGCAAGGGCAAACAGTCAATTTAATATTTCTGATAATTTTAGAATAGGGGAAAACCTTGCAGTTTCTATTTCTGATGGGAACAGGGTTTCCATTATTGGAGAAAACCCAATTAACCACGCTTACCGAAGCCAGCCAATTATTCCTGTTTATGATATAGGAGGTAATTTTGCCGGAACACAGGCGCCTTCGCTTGGAAATTCCCAAAATCCAGTGGCTATTCTGGAAAGAAACAGAAATAATTTTAGTAAGACCAGTAGGGTTTTCGGTAATGTATTTGCAGAGCTTGATTTTCTTGAAAATTTTACCGCTCGTACTACTTTCGGCGGGAACTATTTTAATACCAACGGACAGGTTTTTGCGTATCCTACCTACGAGAATCAGGAAAATACCACGGTTAATCAATTAACTGAAAATGCCTATACAGGCTTTGACTGGACCTGGTCTAACACTATTCAGTACAAGAACACCTTTAATGGTTTACATAATGTAACCATGCTGGTGGGGTCTGAAGCTTTTTATAATCAATATGAAGAAGTTTCTGCAGTAACCCAGGGTTTTTATTCATTTGATCCGGATTATGTGAATCTAAGTACCGGTTCGGGAACTCAAACCAATTCTGGTTTTTATACAGAAGATGCGCTCTTCTCTCTTTTCGGAAGAGTGGATTATGCTTTCGATGAAAAATACCTTTTAGGGGCCACTATTCGGCGTGATGCCACTTCAAGATTTACCAATCCCCGTCATGGATGGTTCCCAGCGGTGAGTGCCGGTTGGAGAATTTCTCAGGAGAGTTTTATGGAAGATGTTACCTGGATAGGCGATCTTAAAATAAGGGGAGGATACGGTGTAATGGGTAACCAAAATAATGTTGATCCTGCTAATGCATTTACGGCTTACGGAAGCAGTAGGGTTTCTTCTTATTATGATTTAGGCGGGTCCAACAATTCTATTGTTGAGGGATTCCAGAGAACACGTATTGGGAATCCTGACGCAAGCTGGGAAAAAAATGTGAATGGAAATATAGGTTTTGATGCAGAGTTGTTTGAACGAAAACTTGTTTTATCAGCAGAATATTACCGTAAGGATGTTATAGACCTTTTGTATAATCCGGAATTAACCGGAACTTCAGGAGTTTCAACTGCTCCATATGTGAATATCGCTGAAATGAAAAACAGTGGTTTAGACTTGTCGGCCACCACTTTTGTAGATATAACTTCAGATTTTAGGATGAATGCTACCCTTACTTTTACTTCTTATGAAAATGAGATTGTAAATGTTGCAGATGGTGTCGATTATTTTGATCAGGAAGCGAGACGATTTGGGGGTAATTCAATTGTGAGAAATGCCGTAGGTCATTCGGTAGGACAGTTTTTTGGCTATAAAATTGATGGATTTTGGAATAGCCAGGAGGAAGTAAATGCTGCAAATTCAGATGCGCGGGAAATAACGGGAGATCCCGATACCGAGTACCAACAAGATATAGGTGTTGGACGCTTTCGTTATGCCGATGTTAATGAAGATGGCGTAATTAATAGTGAAGACCGGACTTTCCTTGGAAATCCCAATCCCGATTTTACCGGTGGACTTAATTTAGAATTTACTTATAAGAATTTTGATTTCAGTACCTTTCTCTATGGAGTGTATGGAAATGACATTTGGAATCAGGTAAAATGGTGGCATGACTTTTACAGTTCTTTTGGAGGAGCTAAAAGTAATACCGCTGTGTATGATTCCTGGACACCTCAAAACCAAAATGCCACAGCACCAATCCAGGAAACGGGAGGTACTTTTAGTACTGCAAATGTCCCCAATTCTTATTTTGTGGAAGACGGGTCTTATTTAAGGGCTAAAAACATGACTTTAGGTTATAGTTTTCCGGAATCTTTTCTGGAGAAAATAGGTTTAGACAGGCTGCGAATTTATGTGCAGGCTACTAACCTCTTTACAATTACCAACTACTCTGGTGTTGATCCCGAATTAACCGGAACAGCCACAGCTTTTGGAATTGACGAAGGCGCGTATCCTACCTCACGTCAATTTATAGGAGGTATTAATCTTACACTATAATTTGGGTTTAATAATGCTAAAAAATTATAAAATGAAAAAAAGAACATATTTAATAATATTTTCGGTTTTGAGCATAGGTGTATTTTTCAACTCATGTACCGAAGATTTTCTGGATAAGCCGGCTTACGGTGCCTTAAGTGACGAGGTGCTTTCTGATGAAAAAGGAGTAAATGCCCTTTTAATTGGAGCCTATGCCGCACTTGACGGCCAGGACGAAGACGATGGGACTGTACTTGCCCTGGGAGGTGGTAATGCCTGGGAAGCTACACCTTCGAACTGGATTTATGGGGATATAACAGGGGGAGATGCCCATAAAGGAAGTGATGGGGGCGACCAGGCACCTATAAATGCCATAGCTACGTATAACGTAGATCCCAGTAATGGTTTTTTTAATACCAAATGGAAAGCTTTATACGAAGGAGTAACCCGTGCAAATGCCGTTCTTAAATTACTTGGTCAAATTGAAGATATACCGGAAGCAGAGCGATCAAATTTAGCCGGACAGGCCAGGTTTTTAAGGGGTCATTTTTATTTTGAGTTAAAGAAGATGTATAATATGGTGCCTTGGGTGGATGAAAACACCGAAAATACTAATGTGCCGAATGATACTGATATCTGGCCAAATATTGAAGATGATTTTAAATATGCCTATGATAATCTTCCCAATACCCAGGATGAGGTAGGGAGAGTTAATAAATGGGCTGCAGGAGCTTATTTGGGAAAAACCTATTTATACCAGGAAAAATTTTCTGAAGCCCAAATTGTTTTTACCGAAGTTATAAATTCGGGACAAACTTCTAATGGTTTATCATATGACTTGATTGATAATTTCCACCATAATTTTAATGCGGAATTTGAAAATAACGAAGAATCGGTATTTGCAATTCAAATGGTGGCAAATGATGGAACAAATACCATAGCTAATTCAAACCAGGCTTTAATGCTTAATTATCCCTATAACAGCCCCTTTAGATGTTGTGGTTTCTATCAACCTACCCAGGACCTGGTAAATGCTTTTCGAACTGATGAGTCTTCAGGTTTGCCATATTTGAATACCTATAACGAGAATCCTGTAAAAAACGATATGGGAATCCAGTCGGATGAAGCCTTTAGCCCGGATACACAATCTCTGGATCCACGCTTGGACTGGACCGTAGGTCGAAGGGATCTCCCCTATCATGATTGGGGTTACCACCCTGGCTATGATTGGGTTAGAGAACAGTCTTCAGGAGGACCTTATGCGCCTAAAAAGCATATTTATTGGCAATATCATGCCGATGAATTTTCAGATCAGAGCTTATGGGCACCGGGTAATGCAATCAATGTACTCGTAATTCGATTTGCTGATGTGCTTTTAATGGCTGCAGAAGCAGAAGCCAGATTGGGGAACTTTGATACTGCTCTGGGCTATGTAAATAGGGTTCGCGGTAGAATGGCTGATAATCCCGAAAATTGGTTAAAAGATTATGCCGATCCTACTGATCCTATGGCAGGATTTAGTAACGATTATGCTGCCAATTATAATATTTCAAGATATCCCGATGGTTATTTTACTTCAGAAGAGCAGGCGATGGAGGTGATTATGTTTGAACGCCGGGTAGAACTGGCTATGGAAGGCCACAGGTTTTTTGACCTGGTAAGATGGGGTGTTGCACAGGAGGTGATAAATGATTTTGTAGAATATGAAGGACAAATCACTACTGATGTCAGAGGTGGTAGTTTTGGACAAAATGATATTTATTTTCCAATCCCGCTACGGCAAATTGATTTGAGTACTACTGCAGAAGGTCCGGTACTGAAGCAAAACCCGGGTTATGATAACTAATAGGGGTATTTTAATCCGGACTAAAGAATTCTTTTAGTCCGGATTTTATTATTTTTAAAGCCTTATTCTTAGAAGCCTAATAAAGATATTTTATGAAAAAAAACAGACGTTTATTCATTAAAAAACTCGGTCTTGCCGGTGCCACAGCTACGCTGTTACCATCTGCTTTTGCAGCTGAAAACGCACCACAGGAATTTCTTTATCGAAATTATAAGCCTCAGGATTGGGATCGTCCAATCGGTATAGCCTTAATTGGAGCCGGAGGAATGGGGACTGCTGATGCTAAAACTGCCCTGGAACACAAAAATGTAAAATTACTTGCTGTTTGTGACCTTTATGACGGTCGGCTTGAAGAATCAAGGGAACGCTGGGGAAATAATATATTTTTCACTAAAAATTATAAGGAAATCCTTAAACGTGATGAGGTAGATGCGGTGATTATTGGTACTCCGGATCATTGGCATAAACAAATTAGCCTGGATGCTCTGAAAGCAGGAAAACATGTGTATTGTGAAAAACCCATGGTACATTCAGTAGCAGAAGGCCATGAGATTATTAACGCCTGGAAAAAGTCAGGAAAAATTTATATGGTTGGGAGTCAGGGGTTATCTTCCCTTGGAAATGAAAAAGCAAAACAACTTTTAGCAGAAGGAGCCATTGGAGAAATAAATTATGCCGAAGGTTTTTGGGCGCGTAATTCACCTTTTGGTGCCTGGCAATATCCTATTCCTGAAGATGCTTCTCCTGAGACCGTAGACTGGCAAAGATTTATATCCAATACAACAAAACATGATTTTGATGCGCTGCGGTTTTTTAGATGGCGAAATTATCTGGATTACGGAACAGGAATGTCTGGCGATCTTTTTGTACACTTGTTTTCCAGCCTTCATTTTATTACAGGTTCATTAGGCCCCAACAAAATTTCAGCTACCGGGGGTTTGAGATACTGGAAAGATGGGAGGGAGGTACCCGATGTTCTTTTGGGTATGTTTGATTATCCTGAAACCGAACAACATCCGGGATTCAATTTATCTTTACGTTGCAATTTTGTTGATGGTACAAGCGGAAGTACTTTTTTAAAGATTGTAGGTAGTAAGGGCTCGATGGATATTACCTGGGATGACGTAATGCTAAAACAAAACAGGAATGTAGATAGTGATCCTTATTTAGAAGATAAGGATGGGAAATCTTCTGCTCAATCTAATCGTAAAAAAATCCTTCCCCCGGCTGAAACTTTTTATGAGGTGGAAAAAGGATATAAAGGAGCGCATTACGATCATTTTGCTAACTTTTTTCACGCCATAAGAACCAATGGAAAGGTGATAGAAGATCCTGTATTTGGATTTCGTGCTGCTGCTCCTGCATTGCTGTGTAACGATAGTTATAGACAAAATAAATTTATTGAGTGGGATCCCGTAAAAATGAAACCCTCATAGAGGGATATTAAGGCATGGTAATCGCATAACAAAATGACATGAAGTTATTTTTTAACAGTAACTTTTATTACCGTGTTTTTTACATACTCTGATAATCAAATTTTTAACTTAAATTTATTCGTGTGAAAAAAATAGTCTTAAGCTTTTTTGCAGTTATTATTTTATTTTCCTGTAAAAATTCAACAAAAAATTCTGAAACTTCAGCTGGAAATATTGCTGAAGAAACTACAGAGAGTCAGGTTGATCAAGAAAGAGAATGGCAATATCTTTTTGATGGAACTTCTGCTGATGGCTGGCGGGCCTATAATGGAAAAGAAGGCGAAGGCTTGCCTGCCGGTTGGGTAATAGAAAATAACACCCTCAAATCCCTCGGGAAAGGTGGCGATATTGGGGGCGATATTGTTTATGAAGCAGAGGAGTTTGATGAATTTGAACTTTATTTGGAGTGGAAGATTTCTCCTGAAGGAAATAGCGGGGTTTTTTATCATGTTATTGAAGATAAAAAATATGAGGCTCCGTATTTTGCCGCTCCCGAATATCAGATTATCGATCAAAAGAATTTCCCACATAAGCTTGAACCCTGGCAATCTATAGGAGGAGATTATGGCATGTATGCCCCGAAATACGATGAAGATGATTTAAAAGAAATAGGGAAATGGAATTCAACCAAAATACGGTTTACTGAAGATAAGGTGACTTATTGGCTTAATAGAAAAAAAACGGTAACATTTAGACCCTGGTCAAAAGATTGGGAAAAAAGAAAAGATGAGGGGAAATGGAAAGATTTTCCCGATTATGGAAAAGCAGTAAGCGGACTTATAGGACTTCAGGATCACGGTAGTTTTACCTGGTTCAGGGAAATAAAAATCAAAAAATTATAGGCGATGAAAATAATTAAAATTTTTTCCCTTTTTATCTTGATATGTTTATACGGGTGTAATTCCGGTACTAAGCTTTTTAACGGGGAGAACCTTGAAGGTTGGCAGATATACGGCACTGAAAAGTGGTATGTGGAAGATGGCTTATTGATTGCTGAAAGTGGCCCTGATGAAGAATATGGCTATTTGGCCACAGAAGAGAATTATAAGAATTTTGAACTTGAGCTTGAATTTCTTCAGGAGGCTGAAGGAAACAGTGGTGTTTTCTTTCGTTCGGAAATAGAAGGAACAAAAATTACCGGCTGGCAGGTAGAAGTTGCTCCCCCCGATCTTCATTCCGGAGGGATTTATGAATCTTATGGTAGAGGCTGGCTTGTTAAACCTGAAACCCATAAGGAAGAAGTCCTTCAATATGGAGCATGGAATACAATGA
Source organism: Salegentibacter sp. (assembly GCA_017795085.1). Taxonomy (GTDB): domain Bacteria; phylum Bacteroidota; class Bacteroidia; order Flavobacteriales; family Flavobacteriaceae; genus Salegentibacter. The sequence goes on along the minus strand of CP051246.1, from coordinate 3,410,782 downwards.
AAATCCGTGTTGAGGGAGATAAGGTTACTACCTGGCTTAATGGAAAGGAAATGGTGAGTTTTACCGACACAAAAATAGGAGAAGCCAATGGGAAAATTGCCCTTCAAATTCATGATGGAGGGGGAATAAAGGTTATTTGGAAAAACATTGTGATAAAGGAAATATAAAACCATAGCGAGATACCTAAGCTTAGTTTTTGTCATTTTAGCGCAGTCGAAAGGTTAAACAAAAACGTCTCGACTGCGTTTGATGTGACAATTTTAGTTCTAATTTACTTTTTTAGGTGCTTTGCCAGACAAGCATATTTTTAAATGTAAATTGTAAGAAAGTAATCTTAGATTTTGAACCTTAAATTTTCAGGCTAACTTCATATTTTAGTAAGGCCATTTTAGATTTTCAATTTGTGCATTTTTATATTAATCCCTCAATAAGCTAATAAAATTTTACCTTTGGGGTGATGAAAGCAGCACCAATTGATGTTCAGCTAAAAACCTTGCCCCAAAACCCCGGGGTGTACCAGTATTTTGATAAAAATGGGAAAATGCTCTACGTGGGTAAGGCTAAAAACCTTAAAAAACGGGTAACTTCTTATTTTACCAAACATCATGATAGTCACCGTATTGGTGTGATGGTAAAGAAAATTCACGAAATACGGCATATCGTGGTAGCTTCTGAAACCGATGCACTCCTGCTTGAAAACAACCTGATTAAAAAACATCAGCCGCGGTTTAACGTGATGCTGAAAGATGATAAAACCTACCCGTGGATCTGTATCAAAAACGAACGCTTTCCCAGGGTTTTTCCTACCCGAAAACTCATAAAAGATGGCAGTGAATATTACGGGCCTTTTACCAGTTTTAAAACGGTAAATACGCTGCTAGACCTTATAAAAGGGCTCTATAAATTACGTACTTGTAATTACGATCTCTCCGAAGAAAAGATACGAAACGGAAAATATAAAGTTTGCCTGGAATATCATTTGGGAAATTGTAAAGGCCCCTGTGAAGGTAAACAGGCTGAAGCAGTGTACAACCAAAATATTGAAGCCATTCGGCAAATTGTAAAAGGAAATTTTAAAGATTCGCTGCAACAATTTCGCAGACAAATGAAAGACCATGCTGAAAAAATGGAGTTTGAAGATGCCCAGCGGATAAAAGATAAAATTCAGGTGTTGGAAAATTACCAGTCCAAATCTATGGTGGTCAATCCAAAAATTAGCAATGTGGATGTGTTTTCAATTGTAAGCGATGAAGGTTATGGCTATGTAAATTTCCTGCAACTCTCCCATGGGGCAATTATTCGCAGTCATACCATTGAAATGCGAAAAAAACTTGAAGAAACCGATGAGGAGTTGCTGCAATTGGCCATTACTGAAATTCGCCAGCGGTTTAATTCAAATTCCAAAGAAATTTACGTGCCTTTTAAAGTTAATGCCGGTGAGGATGTAAAAGTTAACATTCCGAAATTGGGAGATAAGAAAAAAATTGTAGAACTTTCAGCAAGGAATGCGAAATATTACCGGCAGGAACGGTTTAAACAAATGAAAATTGTAGATCCAGACCGGCATGTAAATCGGGTGATGGCTCAAATGAAAGAGGATTTACGTTTAAACCAAGAGCCAAGGCATATTGAATGTTTTGACAATTCCAATATTCAGGGGAGTAATCCGGTGGCGGCTTGCGTGGTTTTTAAAAATGGTAAGCCCAGTAAAAAAGATTATCGTAAATTTAATATCAAAACCGTAGAAGGGCCTAACGATTTTGCCTCTATGGAAGAAGTGGTTTTTAGGCGGTACCGCCGTTTATTAAATGAGGGGAAATCCCTGCCGCAGCTCATAATTGTTGATGGCGGAAAAGGACAGCTTTCTTCGGGGGTAAAAGCCCTGGAAATCCTGGGTTTACGAGGAAAAATTGCGATAATTGGTATTGCGAAAAGACTGGAAGAGATTTTCTATCCCGAAGATTCCATTCCGCTTTATCTAGATAAAAAGTCAGAAACACTTAAAATCATTCAGCAGTTGAGAAATGAAGCACACCGGTTCGGGATTACTTTTCATCGTAATAAACGTAGCAAAACCGCCTTGGATACCGAGCTTGATAAAATTCCCGGTATTGGAGAAAAAACGGTTGTGGAATTGCTGAAAAATTTTAGGTCGGTTAAACGCGTTAAGGAAGCAAGTAAAAAAGAATTAAGCGAGATAATAGGAAATTCAAAAGCAGGAATCATACATGCTTATTACCATCCGGAAAATCAATGAGAATCCATAATGGCTTCTAGCAAAAAGGGTCAATGCCAACCGCTATAGTCAAATCAACAAATGATAGGTTTTTGTAAACATGAATAAAATAGTTCCTTTTTTGTTAATGTTTTTTTTCTTCTTCACAAATGCCCAGGAGGAGGAAGACCTTAAAGTAGGAGTGGTTTTAAGCGGTGGTGGCGCAAAAGGCCTGGCACATATTGGTGTATTAAAAGTACTGGAAGAAGCAGGGATAAGAGTAGATTACATTGGGGGCAGCAGCATGGGTGCTATTATTGGGGGCTTGTATGCTTCAGGATATTCGGCTCAGGAATTAGATTCTGTTTTTCACGAAACTAACTTTGAAATCCTAATTCAGGATAATCTTCCACGTAGTGCTAAAACTTTTTATGAGAAAGATGATGATGAGAAATATGCACTTAGCCTGCCTTTTGATAATTTTAAAATAGGCTTTCCTTCCGGGCTTTCTAAAGGGCAAAATATTTATAACCTGATGTCGCGTTTAACTATGCACGTGGGGAATATAGATAAATTTGAAAAATTACCTATTCCTTTTTTTTGCGTAGCTGCCGATATAGAAACCGGGGAAGAAGTTATTTTAGATAGTGGCTCTTTGCCACGAGCGGTTTCTGCCAGCGGGGCTATTCCTTCTTTTTTTAGTCCGGTAAAAATAGGGGGACGTTTATTAACCGATGGGGGTGTAGCCAATAATTATCCCGTAGAAGAGTTACGAAAACGCGGTGCCGAGGTAATTATTGGAGTTGATGTGCAGGATAGTTTGATGGATCGCAGTAAGTTAAAAAGTGTTTTTGATATCCTTACCCAGGTAAGTAATTTCAGGACTATAAGTGATATGAAGGAAAAAATTCCAAAAACCGATATCTACATTAAACCTGATATTACAAATTTCTCTATCTTGTCTTTTGATCGTGGGGAAGCGATTATAGATTCCGGAGAGGTAGCCACCCGAAAGCGTTTTGACGATTTGAAAAAAATAGCAGAGCGACAGCAGCCACGCGAGAGTACGTTTTTGGTGCCACAACGTGACAGCATTCAGATTAGTACCCTTACCCTGGAAGGAAACCAGAATTATCCACGCTCTTATATTTTGGGGAAACTTCGACTAAATTATTTTGAAAAATTCACCTTTGAAGACCTTAATCGTGGGATCAATAATCTTTCTGCTACTGGAAATTTCAACCGTATTAATTACCGGTTCATTCCCAATGAGGACGACCGGTATTATACCCTGGCTTTGCAGTTGGAGGAGAGTGAGAATAGAACTTTTTTACGTCTTGGTCTTCATTATGACGAGTTATACCGAAGCAGTGCCTTGGTTAATCTTACCCGAAAAGGTTTGTTTTTCACCAATGATGTGACTTCACTTGATGTGGTGGTCGGGGACAATTTTAGGTATAATTTTGATTATTATATCGATAAAGGAATTTACTGGAGTATTGGCCTGCGTTCCCGTTATAATACATTTGACAAAGTAGTGGGTTTTGATTTTGCTACTGAAAATGCCGATGGAAATTCTGATGCCGGTACCCGGTTTGAACTTGATTATCGTGATTTTACCAATCAATTATATTTTGAAACTCAGTTTCGGCAGGTTTTTTCTTTTGGCCTGGGCGGAGAGCATAAATATTTAAAAGCGGCTTCAGAAAGCCTTGGAGTAAATTCAGATGTTCCCGACAATGTATTTGAAAATAGCAATATTTACAGCAGCTTCGGTTATCTAAAATTTGATTCTTACGATGATAAATATTTTCCTTCAAAAGGCGTGTATTTTGACGGAGATTTTCATCTTTATTTATTTTCTTCAGATTATAATAATAATTTCTTAGAACATTCTATAGCTAAAGGAAAGTTGGGCTATGCCGTGAGTCCGTTTAAACGTTTTACCACAAGGATTTCTAGTGAAACTGGGTTTAAAATTGGAAATGACGGCTCTAACAGCCTTGACTTTTTCCTTGGAGGGTATGGCAACAAGCTTATCAATAATTTTGTGCCTTTTTATGGGTATGATTTTATTAGTATTTCAGGTGATAGTTATATAAAAAGCTTAATTGAGTTTGATTATGAGCTTTTCAGAAAAAATCACTTGATATTGAGTGCTAATTTTGCCAATGTTGAAAATCAGTTATATTCTACCGGAAATTGGTTTTCGATGCCTGATTATACCGGTTATGCCCTTGGTTATGGTATGGAAACTATTTTAGGCCCTCTGGAAGTAAAATATTCCTGGTCTCCGGAAATTAAAGAAAACATTTGGTTTTTTAGCTTAGGGTTCTGGTTTTAAATTAAAAGCTTCAGCAATTAATTCAAACGTAATTCTTTGCTAAAACTCATTGTGGAAAGCATAATTTCATCAACATCAAAATAGGGAGTGAGTTTATTGGAATTTCTTTAGAAGCATTACAAACTTCAGAAGTTTTATGAGTCTTCTCCTAACCCTTCAAAGTTTCCAGTACTTTGAGGGGCTAAAAGAATAATTTTGAGTTGTGAAATTTTGTAACACGTACTTCCCGGATTTTAAAATAATTTAAGAAAAAAATGAATTAAATTCCCGATATTTGTGTAATGTTAAAATAATTGCCTAATTTTTATTAAATTCATAATTTAGGTACTGTGATTTTACTTCAACTTAAAACTTAATAGTATGCCTTTTTATCATAAACTCGGTAAAATTCCGCATAAACGCCATACTGTTTTTAAAAAGCCTGACGGAAGCCTTTATTATGAGCAGCTTTTCGGGACTATCGGTTTTGACGGTATGTCTTCTAACCTTTATCACGAACACCGGCCAACGCAAGTGAAAGAGATAAAGGGTAGTTATTCGGCAAAGCCTGAAATTGCGTTAAAAAACAACCTTAAATCATATCGTTTTAAAGGTTTTCAGGTGAAACCGGATCCCGATTTCCTGAAGAGCCGCAAAGTGGTTTTAACCAATGCCGATGTAGATATCAGCCTTGCCGCTCCACAGGCTTCAACCGAGGCTTATTTTTATAAAAATGCAGATTCTGACGAATTGTTATTCGTACATAAAGGGAGTGGGAAATTGCGCACCCATATGGGAAACCTGGATTTTAAATACGGCGATTATTTATTGATTCCGCGGGGAACGATTTATAAAATTGATTTTGATGATGAAGACAACCGTTTATTTATTGTAGAATCACGCCGACCAATTTATACCCCTAAAAAATACAGAAACTGGTTTGGCCAACTTCTCGAACATTCCCCGTTTTGTGAACGTGATTTACGACAGCCCCAGGAATTGGAAACCAATGATGAAAAAGGCGATTTTTTAATAAAAATAAAAAAGCAAGGCGATATTTTTGATGTGGTATATGCTACGCATCCTTTTGATGTGGTAGGCTACGACGGCTATAATTATCCTTATGCATTTTCCATTCACGATTTTGAACCCATAACCGGAAGAATTCACCAGCCGCCACCGGTACATCAAACTTTTGAAACCGATGCCTTTGTGGTTTGTAGTTTTTGTCCGCGAAAATACGACTATCATCCTGAAAGTATTCCCGCACCTTACAATCACAGTAATATAGATAGCGATGAGGTTTTGTATTATGTAGATGGCGATTTTATGAGCAGAAACGATATTGAAGCCGGGCATATTTCGTTACACCCTGCAGGAATTCCACATGGGCCGCATCCCGGTTCTGTAGAGCGTAGTATTGGGCAGGTTGAAACCGAAGAGCTGGCAGTGATGGTAGATACTTTTAGACCTTTGAAACTTACTAAAGACGCGATGGAAATCGCCGATGAGACCTATCATACCTCGTGGTTGGAGTAAAAGCCCTCTCCGACCCCTCCCGCAGGAAGGGGAGAGTAATCAAATAAAAATTTAAAATTATTAAAATGTCAACTGATAACACTTCTTTAAAATTAAAAAAAGTAGTCCCCGATGCGGAAGATTTTTTGCCGATTCTCGGGACCGATTTTGTAGAATTATATGTAGGCAATGCCAAGCAGGCGGCTTATTATTATCAACAGGCCTGGGGTTTTAAGCCTGTCGCTTATTCCGGTTTGGAAACGGGGAGAAAAGACAGTGTTTCTTATGTCTTGCAGCAGGGAAAAATACGGCTAGTGCTCACTTCGCCCTTGCAACCCGAAGGAGATATAAATGCGCACATTGATAAACATGGTGATGGTGTGAAAATGATTGCGCTATGGGTAGACGATGCGCGAAAAAGCCATGAAGAAACCACTAAACGTGGAGCGAATTCTTATGTAGATCCATACGAAATTGAAGATGAACACGGGAAAGCCGTAATTTCCGGAATTTATACCTATGGGGAAACCGTACATTTATTTGTAGAGCGTAAGGACTATACAGGGGCTTTTTTGCCGGGCTATAAAACCTATGTCCCCAGAACGAAATCAACTGAAACCGGGCTGAAGTTTATTGACCACATGGTTGGGAATGTGGGTTGGAATGAGATGAACAAATGGGTGGAATTTTACGCAAAAGTGATGGGTTTTGCGCAGCTGGTCTCTTTTGACGATAAAGATATTTCTACCGATTATACCGCTTTAATGAGTAAAGTGATGAGTAATGGAAATGGCCGAATTAAATTTCCGATTAATGAACCGGCAGAGGGCAGAAAGAAATCTCAAATTGAAGAATATATAGATTTTTATAATGGAGCGGGCGTTCAACACATTGCTTTGGCAACCGATAATATTATTGAAACAGTAACTGCTTTACGGGATCGGGGAGTGGAATTTTTATATGTTCCCGAAACCTATTACGAGACCTTGTTAGACAGGGTGGGGGAAATTGATGAGGATTTAGAACCTTTAAAAGAACTTGGCGTATTGGTAGACCGTGATGATGAAGGTTATTTATTGCAAATTTTTACCAAGCCGGTTTTAGATCGGCCAACCATGTTTTTTGAAATTATTCAGCGAAAAGGAGCGCAATCCTTTGGAAAAGGAAACTTTAAAGCACTTTTTGAAGCTATTGAAAGAGAGCAGGATTTACGTGGAACACTAAATTAACCCCTGGAAATTACCGACTTATAAATTTTAATGTTGAAATATTAATAAAATCATATCGGTTTAGTTAAAGTCTGTGTTAAGGTTGTTTTGCCTGGACTTTATATCGACTTTTGCACTCGCATTTTTGGAGTGGTTACCAATAATGTGATTTTAATTTTTTTCATAATTTAAGTTTTAGTTGGTTAATAAGACAAAACCTCATCATTTATTTGGTGGGGTTTTTTCTTTTAATACATTTGGAATAGAAATTGTAAATATCCTTTCAACAGCGTGAAAACTACCTTAGTTTTACAGATAAAAGACAAGCTATGAAGCGGTTATTTGCAATTATATTATTCTTTTCTTTCTTTTCTCAAATTAATGCCCAGGAAGCTTTTCAGGCCGGGGAATGGCTTAAGTTCCGCATCCACTACGGAATGTTTAATGCCAGTTATGCAACACTTGAAATAGAAGAAAGTAGTCTTGATAATAAACCTGTTTATCACGTAAAAGGCCGGGGAAAATCTACCGGTTTACTTCATTTATTCTTTAAGGTAGATGATGACTATCAAACCTATATCGATAGAAATAGCGGGAAACCTTATAAATTTATAAGAGATATAAATGAAGGTGGGTATACCAAAAACTTAGAGATAGATTTTGATCATAATGCCAATAAAGCTTATGTTTTTGATAGAAAACATCAGGAAAATCATATTTATACTACCAAAGATAATGTGCACGACATGTTATCAGCATTTTATTATCTTCGCAACAATATTAAAAACGAGGAGCTGAGTCCCGGAGATGAAATGCGTCTCAATCTTTTTATTGACGATGAGAACATGAATTTTAAGGTACGATTTTTAGGTAGGGAAGTTATCAAAACTAAATTTGGTAAAGTGCCGACACTTAAGTTCAGGCCATTGGTAATGGCCGGACGGGTTTTTGAAGAAAAAGAAAGTTTGACCTTTTGGGTTACAGACGATAAGAACCGGATTCCTGTAAAAATTAAAGCCGATCTTGCGGTAGGCTCACTCGATGCCGATTTAGAGGCCTATAAAGGCCTTAAAAATTCATTCCGTATAAGTGTGGAATAAACTATGGAAATTAAGCCCGAGATTGCCGAGCGCATAGAAAAGTTAGAAGAAAAATTTAAAAATTCTGGGCAGGACCTTGGTTCTTATCTAGACGGTTTGCTTTATGATAGGTACCTTACCTATTGGGATTATATAAGTATAGACACGCTGCTGAGTTTACAAAAAACACTTACACATTTTCCCGACGAGAAAATTTTTATTTCTTACCATCAAATTACCGAATTGTATTTTCAGCTGGTAATTCACGAGCAAAAACAAATAATTGAAGCATTTGATAAACCGGCTTCATTTTATATTGAAAAATATACCCGTATAAACCGCTATTTTGAAATACTTACCGATTCTTTTGATGTGATGATCAAAGGAATGGACCGGGAACAGTTTCTTAAATTCAGAATGGCTTTATTGCCTGCCAGTGGATTCCAATCGGCGCAGTTCAGGATGATCGAAATTTTTTCCACCCCTTTAAATCATTTAATACCTGTTGAAATTCGGGATAACTTTTCTGAAGCAGATCCCATAGAAGAATTGCTGGAAAATATCTATTGGAAAAAGGGAGGGATTGATCTCAAAACCGGTGAGAAAACCTTAACCCTTAAACAGTTTGAAGAACGATATACTCCGCGTTTTTTACGGCTGGCCCACGAGTTTAAAGGAGGTACCCTGTATCATCATTTTTTAAAACTTCCACAAGAAATTCAAAAAAGCGAACGTTTAATTAAGGTGGTACGTGATTTTGACCTGTTGGTAAATGTTAACTGGCCCTTAATGCATATGGGGGCTGCATACCGGCATTTAAATAAAGATAATAAAGCAGTAGCGGCAACCGGAGGAACAAACTGGAAAGAATTTCTGCCGCCGGGCTTTCAGAAAAACACTTTTTTTCCGAATTTGTGGTCCGAAAAAGAATTTGAAGACTGGGGCAAAGAATGGATAATTCATAAGTTTAATACAAATAAACCAAACAATTAAAGCGTCTTGAAAAAATTAAGTTACCTGTTGATGTTGATGTTGGCTTTTACAGCCTGTAATGAAGATATGAAGGAAAAGGCTGTAACCCATGAGGAAGTAGCTGAAATAAAAAAACCACCAGAAGTCAAAGAATATGGCTTTATATTGAACGATTATGAGGTGGTACGGGATATCGTAAATCAGGGGGATAGTTTTGGCTATATATTAGATCAGCACGGGGTTTCCCGGGGGAAAGTGCATGAAATTGCCACTACGCTAAAAGATACGTTTAATCCTGCAAAGATAAGAGCGGGAAAAAAATTCATGATTCTAAAAGACAGGGATTCTGCAAGTACTGCTAAATACTTTATTTATGAAAATGACCGTGTAAATTATACCGTAGTAAATTTGGATAGTATTTCAGCATATCGTGATAAACGTCCGGTTACTATTAAAGAGCGCGAAGTTTCCGGAATTGTTAATTCTTCCCTCACTCAATCTATTGAGGACGCAGGATTGAGTCAGTTGGTTACTTATGAACTCGCCAATATCTACCAATGGACTATAGATTTTTTCCGACTTAAAAAAGGCGATCAATTTAAATTGGTTTATAATGAACGCTATATAGATGATACCGTTTTTGTGGGGGTCGAAAATGTAGAGGCAGCGGTTTTTAAACATGGAGGAAGGCCTTATTATGCGTTTAGTTATGAAGCAGATACGATTAATCATAAAATCAGTTTTTATGATGAAGAGGCAAAATCGCTACAAAGTTTTTTCCTAAAAGCACCCTTGCAGTACAGCCGTATTTCCAGTCGATATACCAAACGTCGCTTCCACCCTGTTCAAAAAAGATGGAAAGCCCACTTGGGTACTGATTATGCAGCGGCTCATGGCACTCCAATTATGAGTACGGCAGACGGTACCATCATTGCTTCCGGCTATACCTCTGGTAACGGGAATTATGTAAAAGTTAGGCACAATAGTAAATATACCACGCAATACCTGCATATGTCTAAACGAAATGTGCGGCAGGGGCAATCGGTTAAGCAGGGTGATGTTATTGGTTATGTAGGAAGTACCGGTTTGGCTACCGGGCCACATGTATGTTACCGCTTTTGGGTAAATGGCAAACAGGTAGATCCGTATCGCCAGGAACTACCTACTGCCAAACATATTGAAGATGAAAATAAAGAGGAATACCTGGCTGCTATAAAACCTTTAAAAGAAAGGCTTGACAGTATTCCTTACAATGAAATATAATTGCTAAATACAGAAAAAGAAAAATGAAAAACGTAAATCCAACCACCACTAAAGCCTGGAGTAAGTTAAAAGAGCATTATAATGAGGTAGAAAACCTGGAAATGAAACGGCTGTTTGAAGAAAACTCCGGGCGGGCTGATGAATTTACCCTGGAATGGGAAGATTTTTACGTTGATTATAGCAAAAACCGAATCACTTCCAAAACCAAGAAATTATTGGAGGAACTTGCTGAAGAATGCGGGCTTGAGGAAGCGATTAGCGATTATTTTGGAGGAGCGTCTATCAATCAAACAGAAGGTCGGGCTGTATTGCATACAGCGCTTCGCGCCAATAGTAATAAAGAAGTAGAAATCGAGGGCGAAAATGTGATGGCCGAAGTTGAAAAAGTGAAACAAAAAATCAGGAATTTTTGTGATTCGGTTATTGACGGAAGCAAGAAAGGACATACCGGGAAAGCTTTTACCGATGTGGTAAATATCGGGATTGGCGGTTCAGACCTTGGGCCGGTAATGGTAACCGAAGCCCTGGAATACTATAAAAATCATTTGAAAGTTCACTTTATTTCAAATGTAGACGGCGACCATGTTCACGAACAGTTAAAAGACCTTAATCCTGAAACCACCTTGTTTTTGGTAGTTTCTAAAAGTTTTACTACTCAGGAAACGCTTTCCAATGCCATGACGGCAAGAACCTGGTTTAAAAAATCGGCACCCCAGGAAGCGGTTTCCAAACATTTTGTGGCGGTCTCTACCAATTTGGAAAAAGTAAACGAATTTGGTATTTCCAGTGAAAATGTCTTCCCGATGTGGGATTGGGTTGGCGGTCGTTTTTCTTTATGGAGTGCGGTAGGGCTGTCTATAAGTCTGGCTGTTGGATATAATAATTTTGCCGCGCTCTTAGAAGGTGCCCGAAAAATGGACGAGCATTTTGAAAAAAAACCTTTTTCAGAAAATATTCCGGTGCAACTCGCTTTACTTTCTATTTGGTACAATAACTTTTTTCAGGCTGAAAGTGAAGCGGTAATTCCTTATACCCAATATTTACATCGTTTACCGGCTTATTTGCAACAAGCTACGATGGAAAGCAACGGAAAAAGTACCGATAGAAATGGTGAAAAAGTGAATTACCAAACCGGGACTATTATTTGGGGAGAACCCGGAACCAATTCGCAGCATGCCTTTTTTCAGTTGATTCATCAGGGAACGAAACTTATTCCTTCCGATTTTATCGGGTTTAAAGAAAGCCTCTTTCAGGATAAAGATCACCATAATAAATTAATGGCAAATTTCTTTGCTCAAACCGAAGCTTTGCTACAGGGAAAAACTTCAGAAGAAGTGGAAACCGAGCTTAAAGAAAAAGGAATGCAGGGTGAAGCACTTCAGAAATTACTTCCGTTTAAAGAGTTTGAAGGTAACAAACCAACTAATAGTCTTTTAATTGATAAGCTTACTCCTGAAAGTCTTGGTAAACTTGTAGCGATGTATGAACACAAAATTTTTGTACAGGGAGTTATTTGGAATATTTTCAGTTATGATCAGTGGGGTGTAGAGCTAGGGAAACAACTGGCTTCTACAATTTTAAATGAAATTGAAAATAACCAGGTGGCTGAGCATGACGCTTCTACAAAAAACCTGATAAATAGATTATTCTAACGTTTTCGTTTGTTTTTTTGAATAGAATGTAAAATATCTCTGAGATATTTCCTTCAGGTTTGTGATTTATTTATAATTTTGATACGTCATAAAAGGTTAAATTTCTTAACATTTAGGTAATCTTTATTGTTTAGTTATTAGCTTCTTTTGCGACGTATTAAAAATCAAATTAAATCAAACAAACTAAAGCATGAGGAAATTATTAGCATTGGCGGTGTTTTTAACATCAGCTACAATTTTTGCTCAGGGAACGATTACCGGAACAGTAATCGATTCTGAAATGGATGGCCCCCTTCCGGGAGCTAACGTGATGATAGTGGGGAGCAATACCGGTACTACTACCGATTTTGACGGGAACTTCAGTATTGAAGTAGAAGAGGCCTCAGGGGAACTAAAAATTAGTTTTGTAGGCTATAAAACCGTAAGAGTTCCCTTTAGTGTTGTAAATGGAGCAACACAAGACTTAGGCAATATTCAAATCGGTTCTGATGCCGATGCCCTTTCTGAAATAGTTGTAATTGGTAAAGGAGTAGTAGATGTGGCTATTGGTCGTGAGACTCCGGTAGCTGTTAGTACAATTAGAGCAGAGGAGATTCAGAAATCTTCAGGAAATATGGAATTTCCGCAATTACTTAGGTCTGTTCCTTCAGTATATGCCAATACACAGGGAGGTGGTTACGGTGATTCTGAAATGAGAGTCCGTGGTTTTGACCAAAGTAATACCGCTTTCCTTTTAAATGGGCAACCCATTAACGGGATGGAAGATGGTAATATGTACTGGAGTAACTGGCAGGGGGTAATGGATATTGCCAACGCAGTACAGGTACAAAGAGGTTTAGGGGCTTCTAAATTAGCTATTTCTTCAGTTGGGGGTACAGTAAACATTGTGACCCAAACATACAATAATGTTGAACGTGGCTTTGTAAAGCAGGAACTTGGTAATAATAATTTTACAAAATCTACTGCTTATTATACCACAGGACAAAATGATAAAGGTTGGTCTTCTACTTATATGCTTTCATATTGGCAGGGAGATGGTAACTTTTATGAAGGAACTGAAGGAAAGGGGCTTACTTATTTCTTTTCTGTAGGTTATAAGCCTTCAGATGAACACGCCTTTAACCTTTTAATCACAGGTGCTCCCCAGACTCATGGTCAATCATACCAGGGAAGTATAGGTGACGCTCTTACCTATGGTAGAGATTATAACTCAAACTGGGGTTACAGGGATGGAGAGCTTTACAATGAAAGAACAAATTTCTATCATAAACCGGTAATCAATTTTAACTGGGACTGGAATATTAACAGTAAAACAGATCTTTCTACTGTGGTGTATGCTTCTACCGGAAGTGGTGGAGGAACAGGTCCTTTAGGAGATTATGCAAATAAATATAATAATGGGCAGATAGATTTTGACGGGATAGTTGCTCATAACAGAAGTTTACCGACTTCCGAAATTAATGGTACTAATTATAGGGTAGGAGACCATCCAGGTCTTGATGAAGAACTTGGAAATGGATATATAACCAGGGCTTCTATGAATAATCACTATTGGTTAGGTGCAGTTTCCAACTTTAACCACGAGATTAATGATAACTGGGAATTTAATGTAGGGGCTGATTATCGTTTCTACCACGGAGATCATTACCGCCAGGTTGTTGATTTTATGGGGCTTGATGGATGGTATGTTGGTAACAATGGATCTATTCCGGGAGGTCAAACTGTTTTTGAGAGTTATGATGTAAATCTTTTTGATCCTACTTTCAACCGTGCAAGAACTGATCAACAGATAGGTTATAGTAACTCTGAAGATATTGCCTATATTGGTGGTTTTGGTCAAGTTGAATACAAAAATGATTACTTCTCAGCTTTCCTTCAAGGCGCTTTATCAAGTCAATCTCATATTAGATATGATTATTTTAATTACACCTTGCCAGAAGATCAGGAAACTGATAAAATAACCAATACTGGTTATAATGTTAAAGGTGGGCTTAATTATAATATTAACGATCAGCATAATGTTTTTGCCAATGCAGGCTATTATTCAAGGCAACCTTTCCACGATAATATTTTTCTTAATAATAGGAATGATATAAATCCATTAACAGAAAATGAGGAGATTACAGGGATTGAATTAGGCTATGGCTTTCAAAGCGAATTTTTTAGCTTAAACCTTAATGGTTACTATACCAAATGGGGTAATAGAACTGATACTAGCACAGAAAGGTTAGACCTTGATGAAGATGGTATAGATGAGGAATATTTAGCCAACTTTAATTTATTGGAACAAACCCATATGGGGGTAGAATTAGATTTTATTGTTAAGCCAACAGATGCTTTGACTATTAATGGTTTAGCTTCTATCGGTGATTGGACCTATTCAGATAATCCAATTCAAACTTTGTTTTATGCCGATACTCAAGGTGTAGTAGAGGGTTTTGATAATGTGACTTCCTTTATTGATGGACAAAAAGTAGGAGATGCTCCTCAAACTTCTCTCGGTTTAGGTGTTGATTATGCCATTTTGAAAAACCTTTCGGTTGATGCTGATTGGTTCTATTATGCAGATCTTAATGCAGGAATTGATCCGGTATCTTTCACTGAAGAAGGTGGTGAAGTGGTAGAATTACCTTCTTATGATCTAGTAAGGATTGGAGCTTCTTATAACCTTCCTTTAACAAGAACTACTTCATTGGATTTTAGAGCTAATGTAGAAAATCTTTTTAACGAAATTTACCTTACCAGCCTTGCTACAAACAGACCGGCTGCAGCAGGTGACGATTTATATAGAGGAATTAATACGGCTAACAGGGGTTACTTTGGCTTTGACAGACAATGGAGTCTTAGCGTGAAGTACAACTTCTAATATTAGAAATAACATTTTTCCTAAAAACCACCCCATTTTCCGGGGTGGTTTTTTTATTTAAAACCGTATCTTTATGCGGCCAAAAAGAAATTATTATGGTTTATCAAATTATCCAGTTTATCCATTCCTACTGGGCTTATCTTGTTCTTATTATTTTATTGATTGCTTCGGTTAGTGCTATTGTGGGCTATGCTTCTAATAAAGAATATGGGGCAGGCCATTTTAGAATTGCCCTTTTTAGCCTTATAACATCCCATATTCAGCTACTTATAGGAATTGTACTTTATTTTACGGCGCCTTATTTTAAGATGTTCAGCGAAGTTGGAATGGGCGGAGTGATGAAAGATCCTACTCTGCGTCTTTATAATGTAGAACATCCGCTTGTTATGATTATTGCCGTGGCACTTATTACCATTGGATATTCAAAACATAAAAAGAAACTTACCTCAAAACCCAAATTTAAATTATTAGCGATTTTTTATACAATCGCATTAATTTTAATACTAAGCCGAATTCCTTGGAACGCCTGGTTTTAGTTTTTCAAAATATTCGCTCTAACGAAGATTGAAGAGAGTTCCTCTCCCTTAGGGAGAGGCGAGGGTGAGGGTTTTTTTTACCAGAAAAACATACACCGGAAAATGATCGCTGTAGCCACCGGCGTAGCCTCCATAGCCATAACTTCGGATTGGATAACCGCGATATTGTCCGCTTGGGGTAATCAAATAGTTCTTGTTGAAAATACCGGCTTTATAAAACTGGTAGGTTGAATAATCTTCTTCTAAAAACCTGCCACTTAGTATAATTTAATCAAATAGGTTCCAGCTATCGCGATAAGCCAGTGTGCCCAGCCCGTTTTTAACATATTTTCCAGGATTGGACAAAGGGGTTCTTTCTCGTAATTTTTATGACGATTATTTTGTGTTGGCTATTAATTCGGTTGAAAATATAAGTTTTCAGGAAGAACGCTGCGATCCTGATTTTTTACAGTGCGGGGAAAATACTTCAGCTGGTAATGAAGTCATCATTGAAGAGATTTTTTCTGCAGTTACCAGTCAGACAAAATTAGAAAATGAAGCTTGGAGTAATATCAATTTAAATGGCGGGGAAGCCCGGTTTGAAACCGGCACTTTTGACGGCGATCGATATATTAGGATTTCAGCTTTTAATTCAGAAGAAAAGCTTTTGGAAGTCTGGTTGGTAAGTCCGCCCATTGATTTAAGCAACTACATTTCTATAGTACTCTCTTTTGATATTATGGCTTCTTATGATAATACTACAATTTTAGATGTTTTTATTTCCGAAGACTTTACCGGGAATCTGAAAACCGCTATTTGGCTTCCGCTGAGCGCAAATATTCCAGTAGGATCCACCAATCATTACGGATTGCGGTATGAGCCTTCAGCAATAGATATTTCTTGCTTCGAAAATAAAATCCATGTAGGTTTCCGGTATTTAGGTAGCGCCCCAGATAAAATCACTACCTACGATATTGATAATATAAGAATAACCGGTACCCGATAATTTTCTATTTATTTTTTATGCTTGTCTGGTAAAGCACCTAAAAAAACAAATTTGAACTAAAATTGTTACGTCGAGCCTCCAAATTTTGCAAGTTTTATTCAATCAAAAGTGACGTTTATACCATTTTTTATCATCGATCGGAGTCGAGATTTAGCTGGTTATCGACTCCGATCGAATTTGATATAAAACCTAATTATAAGATACTTATATAAATACGTCATTGGTAGACCCCATAAAAAATATGGATATTGACGTTACAAAGCAGCGCTTTGAAATCTTTTTCCGCAGTATAAGTTTTGTTTTGCGTTAAAAAAATCATGAAGCCCTGGAGAAATCACTATAATTCAGTTGATTATAAAATTCTGTCAATGATAGCGCAGTCGAGACGTTTTTGTTTAACCTTGCGACTGCGCTCAAGGTGATAAAAGCTAAGCTTAGGTATTCAAGTGGACAATCATATAATTTTTAAACCTGATGTATCCATTAACTGGCATTTGTTTAAAACCCTAAACCTTAGTCAAGTCAGGGCAAGGCCACAATGCGCAATATTCAGTTAATTTATTTGTGCCAGTAAGTTTAATACCTCGAGACTTGTTTCGAACGAGAAAATTTTTTCCGATATACTTTTTGGGCAGGCTCATCAGGTTATTGATTTTCGTGAAATTCTTTTCGTATAGAAAGGGGAAAAGTATCCTGATATTCTTATTTTTTCTGATAAGCTTCTTCCAGCGGAGACCATATTTCGTAAATATTATCACCTTTAGAGCTTTTGCCCTTGTGATGCCATTGTCCGTCTTTTACTTCGTATTCAAATTCAAGGCTGGCGCCAACGCGGCTGTTATCCCGGGAAAAGAACTCAATATTTTCAGTATATTTTCCATCTTCCGTGGTGTAAGTACCGCCACCGGTACCCATAAATTCTTTGCTACCCGAGTTAAAGGCAATCCACTGAAAGCGATTTCCACTTAAAATTTTCACCGTTCTGCGGTCTCCAGGCATCATGGTGTTCATTTTCCCATCACGTTCACGACCGGTAATTACCCAAGTGCGGGTAAGTTCATCGTGTTTGGGAGAAACACGTTCCCAGATTTTGATTTCCAATCCATCTGAAATTTCAATTTTATCATCGTTCTGCCAGATGATATTATATTCGTGGGTTACGCCAATTTCACTTTTATCATAAGTATCAAAATCCCTGATTTCGGTGAGGGTTTCGCCTTCCACGCTAAATTCACCTCCGGCAGCGCCCAAGAACTTGTTTGAGCCGATTTCTTTGCTGCCCAACGCAAAATAATTATCCTGTATAATTTTGATCACTTCACGGTCGTTTACCACTTCCCCGTCTTTTTCAATAAGTTTCCAGGAACCTTCCAGTTCTATTTGTGCCGAAAGCAGGCAAAAATAAAACAGCATTGGTAAAAGGAGTAGTTTTTTCATGATTTTTAAGTCTTGGTTTGACTCTAAGTTACGGGAAATCAACAAAAATTCCTCAATATCCTTGAGGAATTTTTGTTGATTCAGTGAGTTTTTGATTCTTATTGCATGAATCTAACACTTTTTTAAAATAAGGAAAAGCTCGATAAGTAAATAGCTAGTGGATTTATCCCCGGGATCGGTACTTTACTAAATATTACGCCCTGGGATGTTTTTACAGATGAGTTCCCCCCCTTTGGGAGTTATAGGAGGCTTTTACTATTTCTCTTCCCCATATTTATCATATTCCGGGTAAAGGAAATTGTTATAGGGAAAACGGGTGATATGGATTTGGCGTACAGCTTCGTAAACTTTTCTGCGGAAGTCTTCCATGTTCTCTTTGTTTAAAGCCGAAATAAATAACACATTATCGCCCATGCGGTTCATCCAGGTTTGTTTCCAGTCTTTCAGGCTGTAGTGTTCTTTGGTTTTCTCGGTAATTAAATC
This sequence comes from Salegentibacter sp., assembly GCA_017795085.1. GTDB lineage: Bacteria > Bacteroidota > Bacteroidia > Flavobacteriales > Flavobacteriaceae > Salegentibacter. The sequence continues at coordinate 3,392,245 of CP051246.1, read as the reverse complement.
GTCTTCGTCTATTTTTACCGGTTCGTATTGGTCAATTTTATTGAAGACCATAAGGGTAGGCTTATCATTGCTCTTAATCTCACTCATAATTTGGTTTACCGACTCAATATGTTCTTCAAAATTAGGATGGGAAATATCTACCACGTGCAATAGTAAATCGGCTTCGCGTACTTCATCTAAAGTGGATTTAAAAGATTCTACCAGTTGCGTGGGCAGTTTCCTTATAAATCCTACAGTATCGGTAAGTAAAAACGGCAGGTTGCGGATAACCACTTTTCTTACGGTGGTATCTAAAGTGGCAAAAAGCTTATTTTCGGCAAAAACCTCACTTTTGCTTATGGTATTCATCAAAGTAGATTTTCCTACGTTGGTATAACCTACCAAAGCCACACGAACCAATTGTCCACGATTTCCGCGTTGAACCTCCATTTGTTTATCGATGGTGGCGAGCTTCTTCTTCAGCAAAGCAATTTTATCGCGTACAATCCTACGGTCGGTTTCAATTTCGGTTTCCCCCGGGCCGCGCATCCCAATACCTCCACGTTGGCGTTCAAGGTGGGTCCACATCCCGGCAAGGCGTGGTAATAAATATTCATATTGAGCAAGTTCAACCTGGGTACGGGCATAACTGGTCTGGGCGCGTTGGGCAAAAATATCCAGGATAAGTGTAGTTCTGTCCAGCACCTTACATTTTAATATTTTTTCGATGTTTTTTTGTTGGGCGGGGGAAAGCTCATCATCAAAAATAGCAGTACCAATCTCATTTTCCTGAACAAAATCCCGAACATCGTTCATTTTTCCTGAACCAATAAAGGTTTTCGGGTTGGGGGTATCCAGTTTTTGGCTGAAGCGTTTAGAAACTTCACCTCCGGCGGTATAGGTTAAAAACTCCAGCTCATCAAGATATTCTTTTAATTTTTCTTCATCCTGATGTTGGGTAACAATACCAATTAAAACGGCTTTCTCGTGTGTTAGATCGGTTTTTTCAAGCATAACTACAAAGGTACATAAAAGTGGAAAATCAATCTGTTGAGTTGCACGGCTTTCAACATAATTTTAACGCAATTTGGGCTTAAAATCAACAACCCTTGCAGGGTTTAAAACCCTGCAAGGGTTAATAACTGAAATTAATAAATAAACTTAGAAATTATTCTAAAATGAATAATTAAAGCCGAGACCAAAAACTTCCCTTATTTGGAAACCTTTTACGGCATTATCATCATAAATAGCCTGAAAAATCAAGTTGGTAGAGAGGTAATCGTTAATCTTCATCTTCATATTCATAGTATAATCAATATCTACATTTTGTGCTTCCTCGAGATAGTTGGAGTAAAGGTTTAATAAGTTTTCCATTCTTACATTTTTAACGATATCGAACTTTGCATAAGCCGAAACTGAAGTACCCAGTTCAAAGCGAGAGGACTTCCCTTCATCTATCCCAAAATAATCACCATTGGTGTAATCGGGGCCGGTGGTGAAGTCAGAATCTACAAAGATTAGCCGGCCGGTGGCAGGGGCAATATTTACATAAAAGTTTTCACTTTTTTTCCAAAGCATACCGGGACCAAATTGTAGATAGGCAGGTGAAAAGAAATTAGTGTACTCTGTACGTATGGTTTCACCGGTCTCTGCATCTTCGCTAAATTTATAACCTTTGGTTACCTGTGTACGAAAATTAAGAAACAGGGAATAAAACCAATTGGAGTCCTGAACCTGTTTTCCAGCAATGGAATTTAGTTCTAAACGGTCACTGGTTTTTCGGGGAAAATTATCGCCCCGTTGACGGGTTAAACCATAATCTACCAGGATTTTGTTTTCCCAGGTAAAATTGTCTTTTAAATAGTTAAAATCATAATTGAATAAGAGGTTTCCGGCAATATTGGAAGTTCCTCCACCGGTCCATTCGGCATTAAAAGCCGATTGGTTAAAAAGAAGTGAAATATTTCCTTCGGAACTCCATCCCTCGGGCTGTTTTTCTTCATTTTCTTCCTGGGCATTTACAAAAGATGCGCAAAAAAGCGCTAAAAGACATAGGCATTTTTTCATGATAATAATTTTTTAGAGCTGCCAGCTCCGGTTGATTAGTATGTAAAAGTAAAAAAAAGCCAGTTTTGGCTTTTAATTTTTAGGTTTTTTATAAAGCGGGACCGAGGAACAAGCCTCGCCGTACATTAATGTTTTTACTACCGGTTGTAATTTCTCAATCAAGAGCAAATATGCATTTTTTGGAACCGGTTTGTGAGCACAGCCTTTTACAATTACCGGTTTATCTTTTAACTCACTTACATCCAATTTTTGAATAACTTCTGTATAGAGTACGGTTTCCAGGGTTTCCAGGTCTCCACTAACTACTTTTTTTGCATAGGGCTGTAGGTAGGTAGCTAGCAACATATAAGCCCAGGCCGGGATAATTGCATCGCTGGAGCAGGTGAGTGCTACAAATTTTCCGGTATAAGCTTCCCAGTTATGCTTTTGCGCTTCTTTCCTAAAGTCTTTTTCCCGAAGCACAAAGCCTTCCAATAACCAGTCTTTAACATCAAAAACCACTCGTTCTCCTTCGGGATAATGGTTTTCCAGATTAAAAGTCACGAGTTTGCTTTGCGCTACGCGATTTACAATTTCTTCAGCCATTGAATGAAGTTAAGGGTTAAAAGTTATTTGTTTTATGACTTTTTGAGAGTGGGAGGTGATTCTCCCTTCGGAGGCTAAGAGGCCTATAATAACCCCAATTCCAGTCTCGCTTCTTCGCTCATTAATTCTTGTGTCCACGGCGGGTCGAAAGTGATTTCTACTTCAGCGTCTTTTACCGTGTCTATAGATTTTACTTTTTCTTCTACTTCCTGCGGAAGGGATTCGGCCACGGGACAATTGGGCGTGGTAAGTGTCATTAAAATCTTTACTTCAGAATCGGTGTTCACCATCACATCATAAATCAACCCCAACTCGTAGATATCTACGGGAATTTCGGGGTCATAGATGGTTTTAAGCACCCTAACTATTTGTTCGCCCAGTTCCTGGGTATCTATTTCCTGTTCCATCTGTTCAATTTTGTTCCCAGTGCGGGAATTTATGTCAGGCCAATATTCATAGCCCGGTGTGTTGCTTGTTTTTTGTGGCCGGCATCATGCCGGTTCCATCTTAATTGAGCTGTGTTTGGTATGCCACGGCATACATTTTCAATTGCTTGATCATACTCACCAATCCGTTAGCACGGGTAGGAGAGAGATGCTCTTTTAGGCCAATTTCATCAATAAAGTGCGTATCAGCTTCAATAATTGCTGAAGGATGCTGATTGGAAAAAACACGAATTAAAATCGCAACAATTCCTTTGGTGATAATCGCATCGCTATCGGCGGTGAAAACCAATTTATCGTCATCAAGTTCAGCGTGAACCCACACTTTACTTTGGCAACCTTTGATAAGGTTTTCGTCAATTTTATATTTATCGTCTATTAGCGGAAGCGATTTTCCGAGTTCAATCATGTATTCATAACGCTGCATCCAGTCGTCAAACATAGAAAACTCGTCTACAACCTCTTCCTGAATTTCTTTTATATTACTCACTTGCTTGTTGTTTTTGAAGTTTTAGCAGTGTTTTGTTAGCTTTAGATAAAAACACTAATTCTTCTGCTGATATTTCAACTTTCACAATTTTTGGAACAATTTCCCCGAAGGTTTCTTCATATTCCATTTGCCCTTCACAGTACATTTTTGTTCCCAGGGGTGGGTTAAATTTAAGGCTGCCATCCTCTTCCACTTCGTAAGAAGCTACAAAATTATTACAACCGGTTTTACCTGACAAACGCTGATTGGCTGCATCTAGTTCAAATGTGAAATTTTCACCTGAAATATCATTACCATCCATCTCAAGAAGGCTGTATTTTCCACTTTTTTCCTGAAGATCGGTAGCATCTTTAGAAACATTTTTCCCGCAGGAAAATAATAAGGTACAAATGCCGATTAAGGCGAGAAACTTTTTCATTATTTTTTGATTTAAGATAGCATGCTTTTAGCTTTTTTTAGAGCTTCAATAAAACGCTCAACTTCTCCTTTTGTATTATAGAACGAAAAAGATGCGCGAACAGTACCCGGGATTCGATAAAAATCCATAATCGGTTGGGCGCAATGATGCCCAGTTCGTACCGCTATACCCATTTTGTCGAGAAGGGTGCCAATATCATACGGATGAAGCCCTTCAATATTAAAACTAATCACTGCGGTTTTATTTTTGGAAACACCATAAATCTTCATTCCGTCAATTTCCATCAACTTTTTGGTAGCGTAATTCAACAGATCATTTTCTGAACTGGCGATATTTTCAAAACCTATTTGATTGAGGTAATCTATGGCTGCTCCAAAAGCGATTCCACCGCAAATATTTGGGGTTCCCGCCTCAAATTTATGCGGAAGTCCGGCGTAAGTGGTTTTTTCAAAAGTCACCGTATCAATCATTTCGCCGCCTCCCTGATATGGAGGTAATTTTTCCAGCCATTCTTCTTTTCCGTAAAGAACCCCAACTCCGGTAGGACCACACATTTTATGCGCAGAAGCCACATAAAAATCAACATCCAATTCCTGAACATCCGCTTTGATATGAGGAGCTGCCTGAGCTCCGTCAATAAGCACAGCTGCATCAACTGAATGTGCCTTTTTGATGATTTTTTCTATAGGGTTTACCGTTCCCAATGCATTGGAAACATGGTTTAAGAACACCATTTTTGTATTTTCTGAAATCAATTCCTCAAAAGCCGGATAAATCAATTCACCTTCTTCATTCATAGGAATGACTCTTAGAATTGCACCGGTTTTCTCGCAAAGCATCTGCCAGGGCACAATATTGGAATGGTGCTCTAAAGCCGAAACCAAAATCTCATCACCTTCTTTTAAAATTGCAGAAAACCCATTGGCCACCAAGTTAATTCCGTGGGTTGTGCCTGAGGTAAAAATGATTTCGTGGGCTTTTTGAGCATTAAAATGTTTTTGAATTTTAATACGAGCCTGCTCATATTTATCGGTGGCTTCCTGCGAAAGACTGTGCACTCCACGATGAATGTTTGCATTATAATTTGAATAATAATCTATAATAACATCCATTACCGGCTTTGGTGTCTGCGAGGTGGCTGCATTATCAAGGTATGCCAGCGGATACCCGTTTACTTTCCGCTTCAAAATGGGGAAATCTTCACGGATTTTTGCTACATCAAAAGTTATATTTTTGGTAACCGGGTTCATTGGCTTAAAATTTTGATTCAGAAAAGGGGAAGGGATTTTATAAGTTGAATCCGACTTCCACGCCTAATTTATGTGCAATTTGCGTATTAATCCTCTTCTTAAGTTCAGGAATTTTTACGCTATCCAACACATTATTTGCAAACGCATACATTAAAAGACCCTGAGCTTCTTTTTTAGGGATACCGCGGGAACGTAGATAATGTAGCGCAATTTCATCTAATTGCCCAATGGTGCAGCCGTGGCTACAACGCACATCATCAGCAAAAATCTCTAATTGCGGTTTGGAGTTGATGGTTGCCTTATCATTCAACAATACATTATTGTTAGATTGATAAGCATTGGTTTGCTGTGCTTCCTTTTCAACTAAAACCTTACCGTTGAAAACCCCGGTAGAATTTTCATCAAAAATTCCTTTATAATCCTGATGGCTTTCGCAATTAGGCTCAATATGGTGTACCAGTGTGTTGTGGTCTACGTGTTGCTTGCCTTCTATAATAGTAATACCTTTTAAAGTAGAATCTATGCGTTCTCCCTTTTGATAGAAATTAAGGTTGTTTCTGGTGAGTTTTCCGCCCAGTGAAAAGGTATGTACAGAACACAAACTCTCTGCTTTTTGTTCAATGAAAGTATTGTCAATTAATGAAGCATCCGATTTGTCGTTCTGGATTTTGTAATAATCTACAATAGCCCTTTTATCGGCAAAAATCTCAGTAACCGAATTGGTTAATACCGGACTATCAGTCAGACTCTGGTGTCTTTCAATAATTTGTACGTGCGAGTTTTCGTCTACAACAATTAGGTTTCGAGGTTGCAGGAACATTGCCGTTTCTTTTCCGGTAGAAAAATTCACAATTTGGATAGGCTTGTCGGCCATTTTGTTTTTGTGAATATGGATGTAAGCTCCTTCACGGGTAAACGCCGTATTTAGAGAGTTAATCCCGTTTTTAGGTGCAATTTTATTAAAATAGTTGTCGATTACCGCTTTATACGGCGACTTGTTTAAGGCCGAAGACATTAAACAAACATCAATCTTATCGTGCGTGGTGTTTGATAAATGTGAAGCATAAACCCCATCGATAAACACTAAATTGTAAGTGTCAATATCGTTGATAAGATATTCTTTAATGTCGCGATATTCTATACTGTCGTTCTTTTTCGGGAAAAAGCTATAGTCGTGTTTTAATACCGATTTAAGCGAAGTATATTTCCAGGCTTCTTCCTTGCGTCCCGGAAAACCGAATTGCTCAAAATCTTTTATCGCCTGGTTGCGTATATTATGTAAATCGTCATTTTCTCCACCATATTCTTCTTCAAATGCCAGAAAAGACGATACTAATTTATCTTTTAATTCCATTTTTAATGCTTTTATAATTGTCTAAAAGTCATCGTCAAGCTGAACTTTTTAGCTTTTAAATTACTTTAAATATCAATAATTTAGGTATTGAAGTAGATTCAGAATGACGTTTTAAACAACATTTTTCTTATTGAAAAGGCCTAAAATATTCTTTGTGGTCAAAACCGAATTTTAAACCTTTTCCGTTTTAATCCAGTCGTAACCTCTTTCTTCTAGTTCTAAAGCTAATTCTTTACCACCAGATTTCACTATTTTCCCGTCAATCATTACATGTACTACATCGGGTACGATGTAATTCAATAAACGTTGGTAGTGGGTGATTAGCAATACAGAATTATCCTTGCTGCGAAGTTTATTCACTCCGTTTGCTACTACCTTAAGCGCGTCGATATCCAAACCTGAATCGGTTTCATCTAAAATAGCCAGTTTAGGCTCTAACATTGCCATTTGAAAGATCTCGTTCCGTTTCTTCTCACCGCCTGAAAAGCCCTGGTTTAGTGAGCGGGAAAGGAATTTACGGTCAATTTCCAGCATTTTAGATTTTTCGCGGATAAGTTTCAACATTTCATTGGCCGGCATATCTTCTTTACCCTGTGCTTTACGATGGGCGTTAACTGAAGCCCTCATAAAGTTGGTCACCGAAACACCGGGAATTTCAACAGGATATTGAAAAGAGAGAAAAAGTCCTTTATGGGCTCGTTCTTCAGGCGCCAGTTCAGAGATTTCTTCATTTTCAAAAATGATCTCCCCTTCAGTTTGTTCAAAATCTTCATTTCCGGCAATAACCGAAGAAAGTGTACTTTTTCCGGAACCGTTTGGTCCCATAATCGCATGAACTTCACCGGGTTTTATTTCCAGGTCTATCCCTTTCAGGATTTCCTTATCTTCTATACTTGCGTGTAAATTCTTTATTGTAAGCATATATTTTAGGTATGCATCCCGCAAAAGGGGATAGGTTTAAATTTTATTTTTCGTTTTCTTCTTCACTATTATTTTCTGAAGTCTTTTTATCCTCCAGAATGTCAATAATTTCTTGTATTTCAATATTTTCATCCCAATTATTCCGGGAGGAATTAGGAACTATTTTTCCCTTTATCTTTACTGAAACTACATCAAAATCTTCTTTTTTATAGGCTGCTGTTTGTTTAGCCAGTACTTCGGCCAGGGAATCTATGGTTACACCATACACGAAATTCTCACCCCTAAAAACTGCCTCGTCTGATACATAAATAAAGTCGCCGGTTAAAACCTGAATACTGTCCTGTTCGGTCTCTTTTTCATTTGTAGCATTTAGCACTTCCTGGCGTTCTTCGTCCTGGCAGGCTAAAAAGCTTACTGCCAATCCAAATATCAATAAGATTTTTCTCATTGGTTTTTTCTTCAAACTTTTATCCTACTGAACCTTCAAGTGAGATTTCGAGTAATTTCTGGGCTTCTACTGCAAATTCCATCGGGAGTTTATTTAAAACTTCCTTACTAAAGCCGTTTACAATTAGGGCAATAGCGTCTTCGGTATCAATTCCACGTTGGTTACAGTAAAAAATCTGATCTTCTCCAATCTTACTGGTCGTAGCTTCGTGTTCAACCTTACCGGTGGTATTGTTTACTTCAATATAAGGGAAGGTATGTGCTCCACACTTGTTACCCATTAACAGCGAATCACATTGGGAAAAATTCCTGGCATTTGCAGCCCTGCGATTTACCTGCACAAGCCCGCGGTAGGAATTTTGTGATTTTCCGGCCGAGATACCTTTTGAAATAATGGTGCTTTTTGTGTTTTTGCCAAGGTGGATCATTTTAGTACCCGTATCGGCCTGCTGGAAATTATTAGTTACCGCGATGGAGTAAAATTCACCGATAGAGTTATCGCCTTTTAAAATACAGGATGGGTATTTCCAGGTTACCGCTGAACCGGTTTCTACCTGAGTCCAGGAAATTTTTGCGTTCTTCTCGCAAAGTCCACGTTTGGTAACAAAATTAAATACGCCACCTTTCCCTTCTTTATTTCCTGGGAACCAGTTTTGAACGGTACTGTATTTAATTTCGGCTTCATCTAAAGCTACAAGTTCCACTACGGCAGCGTGAAGCTGGTTTTCATCGCGCATTGGCGCGGTACAGCCTTCAAGGTAACTTACATAGCTTCCGGGTTCGGCAACAACAAGTGTGCGCTCGAACTGGCCGGTTCCTGCCTGGTTTATCCTAAAATAGGTGGAAAGTTCCATAGGACATTTCACACCTTTTGGAATATAGCAAAATGAACCATCGCTAAATACAGCAGAATTCAAAGCCGCATAAAAATTATCGGTTTTTGGAACTACTGAACCAATGTATTTTTTAACCAGTTCAGGATGTTCTTTAATCGCTTCGGAAATGGAGCAAAAAATAATTCCTTTTTCGGCCAGGGTTTTCTTAAAAGTTGTAGTCACTGAAACCGAATCCATTACCACGTCAACGGCTACACCGGCAAGTTTTTTCTGCTCATCTACCGAAATTCCCAATTTTTTAAAAGTATCCAGTAATTCGGGATCAACTTCGTCTAAACTGTCGTATTTAGGTTTTTTGTTAGGCGCCGAATAATAGGAAATATTCTGAAAATCCGGTTTTTCATAATGAACATTTGCCCATTCCGGTTCTTTCATGGTTTTCCAATGGCGAAATGCTTCCAGGCGCCACTCGGTCATCCATTCCGGTTCTTCTTTCTTCTTTGAAATTGCCCGAACAATATCTTCATTCAATCCAACAGGAAGTGTATCCGATTCAATATCGGTATAAAATCCATACTCATACTCCTTTGTCTCGAGCTCTTTTTTTAAATCATCTTCAGTATATGCCATCTCAATTTTATTCTAAAATTATTTAAGGTTCAAAATTCAAGGTTTAATTTCTGTTCTTGAAATTTTGTGCCTTTTAAATCATTTTTTGCGGATAGTTTCTCAGCGAACGTTAGTGGTAAAACCTTAAACCGTTTTACAGTGAAAAACTCTCTCCGCAGCCACAGGTGCGTTGGGCATTAGGATTGTTAAACACAAAACCTTTACCGTTTAATCCGCCGGAATATTCCAAAATAGTCCCGGCCAGATATAATACGCTGCGTTTATCTACTACAATTTTTATGTCGTTATCTTCAAATAGCTTGTCGCCTTCGGCTTGTTCCTTGTCAAATTTTAATTCGTAGGAAAGCCCAGAGCAGCCGCCGCTTTTAACGCCTACTCTTACAAAATCACTACTGCTGTTAAAGCCTTCTTCGCTCATTAAGCCTGCAATTTTGTTTTTAGCTTCTTCACTTACTTTTATCATAGCTAAAAGATTATTTCTAAATTGGGTACAAATATACTATAAAACAAGTGTTTTACCATAGAGCAGGCATATGTTTTAAGAATATAATCATAAGTGTACTCAATTCTTTATTTTACTTAAATTTCAGGTTTATTTTATTGAAAATCAAATTGTTTGACTTCTTTTTCTAATTTAGAATAACTTCAAGCTTTATGCCGTAAGTTGAATAATATTCTTTTATTTTGCATTTTAAAATTGAAGCCTATGTTTAAGGACAATGAAGCCATGCGTACCAATCTTTCTGAATTGGGTGAATTTGGATTGATAGACCATCTTACCAAAAGTTTTGAACCTAAGATTTCTTCAACCGTAAAAGCGATTGGAGATGATGCTGCAGTGATGGATTTTCAATCTAAACAAACCCTGGTAACTACCGACCTCTTAATTGAAGGGGTGCATTTTGATTTAGCTTATATGCCCTTAAAACATTTGGGGTATAAAGCTGTCATGGTAAACCTTAGCGATGTGTATGCCATGAACGGTACGGCTACACAAATCACGGTTTCTGTGGCGGTTTCTAACCGATTTCCTGTAGAAGCTTTAGAAGAACTTTATGCTGGAATTGACCTTGCGTCTAAACTTTACAATATTGATGTAGTTGGGGGCGATACCACCTCTTCAACTTCAGGCTTGCTAATAAGTGTTACCGCGTTGGGTGTTGCAGAAAAAGAAGATGTGGTTTATCGTGATGGGGCGAAATCTAACGAACTTTTAGTGGTAACGGGAGATTTAGGAGCGGCTTATATGGGTTTGCAAATATTGGAACGTGAAAAACAGGTTTTTAAAGCGAACCCTAATTCCCAGCCCGATCTTGATAAATATACTTATTTGATAGAGCGTCAGTTGAAACCGGAGGCACGTAAAGATATCCCGCCTCTGTTAAAGAAACTAGGAGTAAAACCAACGTCTATGATCGATATTAGTGATGGGCTTTCTTCTGAGGTAATTCATTTGTGTAAAAACTCCCAACTTGGTGTGAACTTATATGAAGATAAAATTCCTTTAGACCCGGCAGTAATCAATGTTTGTGAAGAATTTGAATTAGATAGCACTACAATAGCCCTTAGCGGAGGTGAAGATTATGAACTCTTGTTTACTATTACACAAGACGATTTTGAAAAAATTAAGGGAAATCCAAACCTGACGGTAATCGGGCATATGGCAGAAGAAAATGAGGGGATGCATCTTATTACCCGTGCTAACACAAAAATCCCGTTAATTGCCCGTGGGTGGAATGCGATGAACGCTGATGATGAAGAAAGTGAGGAGAAAAAAGATTAAGAAGCCCGGGCAAAACGCCGTTTTCTTCTTTGGTGGATTTTTTCGAGGTAATTATTGGTTTCTTTAAATTTTGGGGTAAGCCTTGCTAATAATCCGTTGGCGGTATCGGTCATTTCCATCCCACAACGGGTGCATTTGTATTCATGAACGTGGTCGGTAACGTTTTTTGAAACCAGTAACTTATGTCCGAAAATTTTACATAAAAGCTTTCCGAACTTAAATTTTGTAGGGTGTTGGCTCTTCATAAAAGCTTGATATTCTTTTTTTTAAGTTTTTAAAAATAGAAAAAATAAATCAACTTTTTTAAATAAAAGTTGATTTTCTGATAAACTCCATTAATTTCTCTTTGTTCTCCATAAAGCTTAAATGCCCGTCCGGGAACTCAATAAAATCACTATTACAATATTTTGCGATAGTTTTCGTGGTTTTATAGTTTAAAACCGGATCATTTTTACCGCTAATAATAAATTTTGGTTTGGTATAAGCCTTAAATAGTTCCGTATGATCTGTACGAATTTTCATGCCTTGAAGCGCTGCTGTAATTCCCTCTTCCGGAAAGTTTAGTGCCCTCTTTTTTAAATTTTCCACTTCCGGTTTGAACCTTTTGTTGTTTTCCAGAGTAAGCAGGTTTGAGATAGCCATACTTACAAAGGCTTTTTTGTTCTTTTTTACTAATGCTGAAGCCCGATCACGATTTTTGCGACGTTCTAAAGAATCAGCTTCCGGAGTGGAATTTATAAGTGCCAAACCGGTGGGAAGAGTAGGGAATTTTTTTTGAAATTCCAAACTCACATAACCACCCATAGAATGTCCTGCGAAAAAGGCTTTTTTGGTATCTAGTTTTTCTAAAACAGCTTTTACTGTTTTTGCCATTTCGCTCATCGAATGAATTTCGGCAAAACAGCCGCTTTCTCCATGGCCGGGCAGGTCTATGCAAATTACCTGTCGTTTTGAAGAAAGTTCATCAGCAAAATCTTTCCAAATTTCTTTTGATTCCAGGAAACCGTGAAGAAGAACTAGAGGATTTCCTGTTCCCTGTGAGGTGTATGCAATAGGTGTGTTTTTATAGGTTGTTTTCATTGCTGTTTAAAATAACAAAAGCCATAAATACACCAAATATTTTAAGCCTTTCTCATTGTTTTTTTGACTTCCGAATTTGAATATAATCATAAAAAACCCTTGCCGGTGAGTTGGCAAGGGGCAATTAACTCAAACAATAACCAACTAATCACTCGGATGAAACAATTGCTTTGAGTCTTTTAACTTCGCGCTTACGCCTAATGATTTTGGTGAATTTTAATTTATAATACTCGTATCCAATAATTAAACCTATTACCAGACAAACCATATAAAACACCAAAAAACCAATTTTTAAATAAATTACTCCTGCAAAAATACCACCTGATAAATAGGAAGTGGCAACGGTAAGCAGAACATTCTTTTTTGCAATTAAGTCTTTATTTTCCCTGAATCTCTTTTGAGTAAACATAGAGGCCAATAATCCAATATCAGTAGTGAGTCCGGTGAGGTGGGTGGTCTTTACTGAAAAATTGGAAATACTTGCAGTTAAACCATTTTGTACCCCCATTGCAAAAAGCATAAGCCCAACCATTATCTCAGTTTCTTTAAGGGTTTCGGCATAATAAAAATGGCCGTAGGTGCCTACCGCGAAAAGACATAATATCTCAACTACCAGCGGAGTGGAATGTGCTAAATAGGTGTTCTTTCTATCAAAATTAATAATGATGAAATTGGAGAAAAAATTACCAAAAAAGAACATGAAAATCCAGCCAAAAACTATTAAAGCTTCATGCCAGTTTCCTTTGGCGATTTCTTCAGCTAAAATAGCGTAATGGCCGGTAACATTAGAAGTGAAAGCGAAAAATATAATCACTGACGTCACATTTACCATCCCGGCTGAAAAAGCGGTAAGTCCTCCTAGCTGGATATTGTCTTTAACTGTTCTGTATTTGTTATATTTTCTTAGCATATTGCCCCTTATCTATTCGCTGAAACTTTAATTTTACTATACCTTTTGCCTGTAAATCGGTGTGAAAATAAAGTACTAGTTCATCGTCATTTATTTTGTATAAATTATAATGCTCTGAATTGTCATTTTGACTAAGTTTTAAAATATTACCCCTTCCTTTCAGAGTCCATTCCATTAATTTATCGTCTTTTCCATTCATTCTAAGAATTACATCTCCATTGGGCAAAAATTGCCATTCTTCAGCTTTATGTATCACCAAATTTTTGGTAATAGCATTCTTCTCATCTTTAGTGAGGTCTTTTTTTTCTCGTTGAGGTGCTTTTTCATATTTCCATTCTACCTCTCTCCATTCTCCTATGATGATATCGTTCCTTGTGCTGGTTGAAGAAAGTAGTAAACAAAAAAGCAATATAAGTGCTAGGAAACTTACAATATAACCTGTGATGTAAGAATGCTTTTTCATGCTTATGGAATTAATAATCGGGAAAGGTGAAGGCCTTCGGAGGTATTGGTAGCTTTTCGGTAATCGATTTCCTGGGTTTCTATGTTGGATTTCTTTAGAAAAGGAACAAGGTTGAAACCTTTAGCTTTGTTTATTTTAAGAATATCATTTCTTAAGGGTACGTAGGCTTTATTAATTTGATTGCCTTCCAAAAAGTTATGAAATGCAGCAACTGTGTGACCTATAAATAATTCAGTATCAATTCGATAAATTTTGTCTGAATGTTTGTTTTCTATTATTGAAAGTGCCTCGCAAAAATCATCTTCACGCAATTTGTCTATACAGGCACTTTTCGAAAAAAATAGGAGGTCACAAATAGAATTAGAAAGGCTAACCCCATATACCAGGGTGATTTTAATTTTGTCTTCTTTTTCATTTTGAAGTGCTATTTTCAATAATTCTAAGGAGTCTACCGTAAAATCAGTCGGGATTAAAATGTTTTTCATGATAGTTTTATTTTGTTTGTTCACAAAACTACCCTGAGCATCTAATACTGGTTTTAGAATAGGATTAGAATTAGATAAGAAAGAGTTAATCCGATGTTAAATCAGAGGTATTTTTATTTCTACCGTAGTGCCTTTTTCATCTTTTGAGGAAACATTAAGAATTCCGTGATGGATATCTATGATATTTCTGCTTAAGGGAAGACCAATTCCATAGCCTTTGAAACTTCCGGTGTTTGAAGCACGGAAAAAAGGATCGTATATGTTGCTTATTTCCCTTTCAGGAATACCTATTCCTTGGTCTTTAATTACAATAACAATATTTTTACTACTCACCGCTAATGCTACCTGAACCTTTTGATGGTTGGAGTATTTACTGGCATTCATTATTATGTTAAATAGCGCAAGATGGAGTAATTGCTCATTACCTCTGAATTTTAGTTTTTCCGGATTTTCCGGTAAGAGACTAAAATCTATATGGATTTTAGCTTCGGCATATAATTTTAATATATTTTCCTTTACATCAATTAGAAGTTCATCGATACGAATTTCCTCAAAAAGTTCGTGGCTGTTGTTGTAGCTGGTTTGTGCTAAAGATAATAAAGCTTCGGTTTTTCTGCTTAACTTTTCGGCATCTTCCAAAATAGCATACAGGCTCTTTATGTAGGCGTCCGGATGGCGAGGCTTTGAAAGGGCTATCTCCGCCTGTCCAATTATAGAAGTTAACGGGGTATTAAGTTCATGGGAGGCGTTACTAATAAAATTCTTTTGAGTTTCAAATGAAGTCTCCAGTCTATTTAGCATTTCATTGAAGGAATTGGCTATGGCGGCAAGTTCGTGATTGTTCTTTGGAGAGGGGAGGCGTTCACTAAGATTTTGGGTGCTAATATTGCGCATGCCCTTTACCATAACTTCAACAGGGTTAAGCACCTTTCGTGAAAATAAATAGGCTATAACAAAGATAATAAGGCAGGAGGTTAATAATCCCCCTATTAATAAATTCCTCAGGTACAAGCTGTGATGTGAACTGTAGTAATTTACAGCACTGGCAATTATATAGTAATTTTTTCCTTCGCTTTTATATTTTATGCCTGAATAATACCGATTCTGACGATTAAAAGAAGCCCTGTTTTGGCTCTCAATTTTACTAAAGAAATTCTTGCTTAATTTCAGGTTCTTTAGCTCATTATTTAAATCGTCTGAAGGATCGATTATAATAATTTGTTCTTCAGGGAGTAGTTCGAGATAATCTTGTCTTATTTCTCTAACAGCGTCAATATCACTATGCTTTTCAAGTTCTATTTTTGCCGCTGTGGCTGCTCTGATTTCAAGACGTTTATAGAAATCGGTGTAGGAATAATTGTTTAAGGCATAGTAAATGAACCCGCTGAATATAAGCAAGTAAAAGAAGAAAATAGTAGTTAAGAAAAAAATTAATTTGTTTTGAGTTTTCATTCTTCTTTTAATACGTAACCTAAACCTATTACTGTTTGAATTAACCTTGGGCTACCGGCTTTTTCAATTTTCTTGCGCAAGTAATTAATGTAAACATTCACCACGTTGGTACCTATATCATAGTCCATACCCCAAACTTTTTCCAATAATTCTGATTGAGAGAATACCTTATTAGGGGACTGTATAAAAACCAAAATAAGTTTATACTCGGTATAAGTGAGCTTAACCGGCTGTTGATTAGCTTTTAAGGTTTTTGTGGTGTTATTCAGTTCCAGACAAGAGAAGCGATATACATTGGGATTTTCTTCGGGCTGTATGTTGGAATTCGAAGACCTGCGAAGTAAGCTGTTTATTCTTGCGATGAGCTCAATAAATTTAAACGGTTTTGTTAGATAGTCATCCCCTCCACTGTTTAACCCTAATACAATGTTTTCGGAACTACCGATTGCTGTGAGAAACAAAATAGGTGTTTTAGCATTAGTTTCTCTAACCTGTGTGCAAATTTCAATGCCATTTTTACCAGGAAGCATAATATCGAGAATAAGGAGGTCAAAATGCAAATCTTTCGCAGTTGCCATTTTAACCCCTTGATCTCCGTTGAATGCAATGCTTACTTCAAAACCAGCTTCGATTAATCCTTGATTGACAAAATCACAAACTTTTGGGTCATCCTCAACAAGAAGTATTTTCTTTTTCATAAAGCTGGTAAAGATAAATTATTCTTGCAAATTCATAACCTCCTCAATTTCCTCAATTTCAATCGGGATATTGCGCATCAAATTAAAAGGTTCTCCTTCTTCCTGAATTACCACATCGTCTTCCAAACGAATTCCAAAGCCTTCATCGGGCAGATAAATGCCGGGTTCAACGGTAAAAACCTGATTGGCTTTTATCGGTTCGGTTAAAATTCCATAGTCGTGGGTGTCTAGACCAATGTTATGCGCGGTACCGTGCATAAAATATTTTTTATAGGCCGGCCATTTCGGGTCTTCATTTTGAACATCGGCTTTATCCAGCAATCCTAAATCCAATAATTCCGAAGTCATTAATTTACCGACTTCTTTATGGTATTCTGCCCACAAAGTTCCCCGAACTAACCACTTAGTCGCTTCTTTTTTAACTTTATTTACCGTATTGTAAATCTTTTTTTGGCGATCAGAGAATTTTCCGGAGACTGGAATAGTTCTGGTCATATCACTGGAATAATTGGCATATTCGGCACCGGTGTCCAGTAAAATTAAATCTCCATCTTTGCACTGCTGGTTGTTTTCGGTGTAATGCAGCACATTCGCATTATTACCGCTGGCAATAATGGGTGTGTAGGCAAATCCGCGGCTACGATTTCTTATCATTTCGTGCCAGTATTCAGCTTCAATTTCGTGTTCCCAAACGCCCGATTTTGTGAATTTTAAAGCCCTGCGAAAAGCTTTTTCAGTAATATCACAGGCCTTTTGCATCAGATCCAGTTCAATTGGGTCTTTAACCGAGCGCAACCTTTGTAAGATCGGATTACTTTTTGCAACCTGATGGGCGGGATATTTCTCTTTACACCATTTTATGAACCGGTCATCACGGGTTTCTGTCTGAACATTGGCGCGGTAGTGTTCGTTAGTGTTGAAATATACCGTTTCACATTGCGACATCACTTCAAAAAATACCTTCTCAAAATCCTGGAGCCAGTAAACGGTTTTAATGCCGCTAACTTCTAAAGCTTTTTCTTTATCTAATTTTGCACCTTCCCAAACTGCAATGTGTGGGTTGGTTTCGGTTAAAAATAAAATTTCCTGGTGTTCGGGTTTAGGGGCATCGGGAAAGAGCACTAAAATAGCTTCTTCCTGATCAACACCGCTTAAATAAAACAGGTCTCGGTTTTGCTGAAATGGCATAGTGCTATCGGCGCCTATTGGGTAAATGTCATTGGCATTAAATACGGCAAGGCTATTGGGTTTCATCCCTGCCATAAAGCGTTTACGGTTTTTTATAAATAATTTACTGTCTATTTGATCGTATCTCATATTGTTGTTTATGTAAGATGCTGTTTTAGAGGTGAAAAACGTCATCCTGAATTTATTTCAGGATCTAAGTTGTTGGTATTAAATAAAAGTTAGACGCAGAAACAAGTTCAACTTGACGAAAAACATAACTATTGATACAGCATCTCTGGTTTCTATATTATGCTGCAAAGTTATCAATATCTGCCAGAGTAAAAAGTTAGGGCCCTTACTCATATAGCCTCAACCTGTTTTTAAGCTTGCGGTTTTGTTTTTGCAATTGTTTAATCTGCTGCAATAAATGTTGAATGGCTTCTATGCCTTCCAGGTTAATGTCGAGTTCATAATGCAGCCGGCGTAATTTTTCAAATTCGGCCATATCATCAGAAGGGATATAGTCGGTTTTTTCAATCTGAACAATCCTCAGGAAACCACTTTCGGAAAGTAAGTGGATAAATCTTCGTTCTACCCGGTATCGCGTGCAAATTTCTTCGGTACTTATAAGATCTTCTATATTCATGAGCGTAATTTTTGAAGTTGACGAAAAAGTTCTTTCTCTTTTTCGCTTAAATTGGTGGGCATCTTCACCTGATAAGTGAGGAAAAGATCACCAAACTGCCCTTCTTTTTTATACCTCGGAAAGCCTTTTCCTTTTAGTTTTACCTGGCTTCCCGACTGGGTTTCGGGCTTTACTTTTAATTTTACCTTTCCGTTAAAGGTGTTTACGGTAATTTCGCCTCCAAGCAGTGCTGTATATAAATCAATTTCTATGGTGCTGTAGAGGTTCTCTTTTTCGCGTTTAAATGGGGTGTTGTTGATAATATTAAAAGTGATATAGAGATCACCTTTTGGTCCTCCTTGAATTCCCGGTCCGCCGTGTCCCTTTATTTTAATGGTTTGTCCGTTTTCTACTCCGGCTGGGATAGTAAGCCTGATGTTTTTTCCGTTTACAGTGAGGGTTTGTTTGTGTTTCTGATATACTTCGCTCAAATTTAGCTTAAGTTCAGCATTAAAATCCTGGCCTTTAAAATGATGCTCGCGTCCTGAACCTTGTGCCCGTGCCCTGTCGCCAAACATTTGTTCGAAAAAATCAGAAAAGGTGTCATCGTCAAAGTTTCCAGAATAGGAGTAACCGCCCTGATTTCCGAAGTCGTCAAATCCGCTGTTTTGATATGTTCCTGAGCTTTGTTTTTGTTGAGTTTGTTCTTGTTGCTCGGCATGTTGCCAGTTTTTTCCGTATTGATCGTATTTTTTTCGCTTTTCAGGATTGCTTAAAACCTCGTGGGCTTCATTTATTTGCTGAAATTTTTGTTGTGCTTCCTTATTATTGGTATTGAGATCGGGGTGATATTTTCTGGCCAGTTTTCGATACGCTTTTTTTATATCGGCCTGGCTGGCAGATTTATCGAGTTCCAGAAGTTTGTAGTAGTCTATAAAATTCATATTGCTGTGGCGAATTTTGTACGAAATTCAGAACTGAAATTACTAAAAAATATACCTGATTAGCGTTAAGCCTTTCCAAAAATGAAAACTAAATCTCCTTAATTTCTGTTAGATTGATTTGAAGTTAAAAATGTAATCGATTACAGCGTTTTTTGATCAAAAATACTTTTCTACTTTAAATCAGTTCTAAATTGGACTGAAATTAAGAGGGAAAGTTTGTTAAAAATTAAATGGTGGCGTATTTTTGCGCTACTTTTATCAAACAATCAAATAATTTATGGCAAAATCTGCGCTATTAAAGTCATCTTTAGCAAAAAAGTATTGGATGGCTTTCACGGGTCTATTTCTTTGCACCTTTTTAGTAGGACACCTTTTAGGGAATTTGCAATTGTTGTTACCGGTAAGCGAGGCAGCACGAGATCAATTTAATGAATACGCTTTGTTTATGACCACCAATCCGGCGGTGATGATTTTATCGTATGTTACCTATATCAGTATTCTCTTTCACGCTATTGACGGGATTGTACTCACTGTTAGAAACCGTAAAGCCCGCCCGCAGAAATATGTGAATTTCAAGCCTTCAACCAATACGCGTTGGGCTTCCCGAAATATGGGGATTCTTGGGACTGTTATATTGGTTTTTATTGTAATTCATATGCAGATGTTTTGGGCCGAAATGAAATTTGGCTCGTTGGAAGCCTATTCCACAGCAAGTGGGGCTCAGGTTAAAGACCTTTATACCCTAACCATTCAATCTTTTCAGGATGCCGAATACGGGTTGATTTGGGTGATTGTGTATGTAATCTCGATGATTGCGATTGCATTTCACCTTTCACACGGATTTGCCAGTGGCTTTCAGTCTTTAGGGGTAAATCATCCTAAATACAACAATTTCATAAAGAAATTCGGATACGCTTTTGCGATATTAATTCCGTTGGCCTTTGCCATAATTCCGATATATATTCACTTCGGACTCGAAAAAATTTAAGCTATGGGAAAATTTGAAGCTAAAATACCAAAAGGCCCCCTGGCAGAAAAGTGGACCAACCACAAGAACGATATTAATCTCGTTAATCCTGCCAATAAAAGAAATATAGATGTTATTGTAGTAGGTACGGGATTGGCCGGGGGTAGTGCCGCAGCAACCCTTGCCGAATTGGGCTATAATGTAAAAACTTTTTGCTATCAGGATTCTCCCCGGCGTGCGCACTCTATTGCCGCTCAGGGAGGAATTAATGCAGCTAAAAACTATCAGGGCGATGGCGATTCAGATTATCGGCTTTTTTACGATACCGTAAAAGGGGGGGATTACCGTGCCCGGGAGGGCAACGTTTACCGTTTGGCTGAGGTCTCCGCAAATATTATAGATCAATGTGTGGCGCAAGGGGTTCCTTTTGCCCGTGAATATGGCGGACTTTTAGATAACCGTTCATTTGGGGGAGTGCTGGTTTCACGTACTTTTTATGCAAAAGGACAAACCGGACAGCAGTTGTTGTTAGGAGCTTATTCGGCGATGAACCGTCAGATTAACCGCGGAAAAATTAAATCTTACACCCGTCACGAAATGCTTGATATAGTATTGGTAGACGGAAAAGCCCGCGGAATTATTGCCCGTAACTTGGTAACCGGCGAAATTGAAAGGCATAGTGCCCACGCTGTGGTTATCGCCTCAGGAGGATACGGAAATGTTTTCTTCCTTTCTACCAATGCCATGGGAAGTAATGTAACTGCTTCCTGGAAAATCCATAAACGCGGAGCTTATTTTGCAAATCCGTGTTATACACAAATTCACCCAACCTGTATTCCGGTGTCGGGAGATCATCAGTCTAAACTAACCTTGATGTCGGAATCCCTTCGGAATGATGGAAGAATTTGGGTTCCGAAGAAAAAAGAAGACGCTGAAGCCGTACGTGCCGGAAAACTGAAACCTTCTGAGATAAAAGAAGAAGATCGCGATTACTATTTAGAGCGCAGGTATCCTGCTTTCGGTAACTTGGTACCGCGTGATGTAGCTTCTAGAGCAGCAAAAGAACGTTGTGATGCCGGTTTTGGGGTAAACCGAACCGGAGAGGCAGTTTTTCTTGATTTTAGCACCGCTTTTGAACGCTATGGGAAAGAAGCCGCAACTTCAAAAAAGATTGAAAATGCTTCGAAAGAAAAAATAGTGGAATTAGGTAAAGAAGCCGTGGAAGCTAAATACGGAAACCTATTCCAGATGTATGAGAAAATTGTAGATCAAAATCCTTATGAAACCCCGATGATGATTTACCCTGCGGTACATTATACAATGGGCGGAATTTGGGTAGATTACAATTTGCAAACCACTATTCCCGGATGCTATGCAGCAGGAGAAGCTAATTTCTCTGACCATGGAGCTAACCGTTTAGGGGCATCGGCATTGATGCAGGGCTTGGCCGATGGTTATTTCGTATTACCTTATACTATAGGGGATTACCTTTCTAACGATATCCGCACCGGAGCAATTTCAACAGAAAGCAAGGAGTTTGAAGATGCTGAAAAGGAAGTGCGGGAAAAACTGGAAAAATTTATTAATTTAAAAGGAACCAAACCGGTAGATTATTTCCATAAGCGCTTAGGAAAAATTATGTGGGATAAAGTTGGAATGTCCCGAAATGAGCAAGGCCTTAAAGAAGCCATTGAGGAGATTAAACAATTACGGGAAGAATTCTGGAAAGATGTTCGTGTCCCCGGTGGAACAGATGAAATGAATGCCGAATTGGAAAAAGCCGGCCGCGTAGCCGATTTCCTTGAACTTGGCGAATTATTTGCCAAAGATGCCCTACACCGTAATGAATCTTGTGGAGGTCACTTTAGAGAAGAATATCAAACCGAAGAAGGAGAAGCTCTTCGTGATGATGAGAACTTTATGTATGTGGCTGCCTGGGAATATAAAGGAAATCCCAGCGATGCAGTATTGCATAAGGAAGACCTGGTTTATGAAAATATAGAAGTAAAAACAAGAAGCTATAAATAGCTTTAGGTTATAAGTTAAAGGTTAAAAGTTGTATAGCTCATTACCTTTAACTCATCACCCATAACTTTTAACACAATGAAGTTAACATTAAAAATTTGGCGACAGAAAAACGCTAAGGCTAAGGGAAGCATGCAAACCTATAATATTAGCGATGTTTCCCCTGATATGTCTTTTTTAGAGATGTTAGATGTTTTAAACGATAGCCTGATAGAAAAAGGAGAAGAACCCGTTGAATTTGATCACGATTGTCGTGAAGGAATTTGCGGGACCTGTAGTTTACAGATAAATGGTGAACCCCACGGTCCGGATCGCGGAATTACCACCTGCCAGTTGCACATGCGTAAATTTAAAGATGGAGATACAATCGTTATCGAACCTTTCCGTGCTGCAGCTTTCCCGGTAATTAAAGATTTGGTGGTAGACCGTAATTCTTTTGATCGAATTCAGCAGGCCGGCGGGTATATCTCTGTAAATACGTCAGGAAATACCCAAGATGCCAACTCGCTTCCAATTCCAAAAGAAGATGCCGATATGGCTTTTTACGCAGCAACTTGTATTGGTTGCGGGGCTTGCGTAGCCGCATGTAAAAATGCCAGTGCCATGTTGTTTACTTCAGCAAAAGTTAGTCAGATGGCTTTATTGCCACAAGGTAAGATAGAGGCCAGTGAGCGTGTACTAGCTATGGTAGATCAAATGGATAAAGAAGGTTTTGGAAATTGTACCAATACCGGTGCCTGTGAAATTGAATGCCCTAAAGGCATCTCTTTAGAGAATATAGCAAGGATGAACAGGGAATACTTAAAAGCCAGCGTAAAATAAGCCAGTGCTAAATAAATGATAATCCAAATCCCGGGCTTTGCAGTCCGGGATTTTTTATTGTATTTTATTCAAAACAATCAATAAGATATGTCCAATTTCAATAATCTTCCTTCAAAACTGCCCGCGGGTAAAACCAGTATCTTTTCCGTAATGACTAGCTTGGCCCGGGAACATAAAGCTATAGATATGTCGCAGGGTTTTCCAAATTTTGAAACCGATGCGCATCTAAAACAATTGGTTTATGAAGCGATGAAGAAAGGCTATAATCAATATCCGCCTATGAACGGTGTTCCTGAATTGCGAGAGCAAATTATTCAGAAAATCGATAATTTATACGGAAAGAAATACGATAAAGCTTCCGAAATTATTTTTACAGCCGGGGCAACCCAGGCTTTGTATTGCGCGATAACCGCTTTGGTGCATCCGGGCGATGAAGTGATTGTTTTTAAACCGGCTTACGATTCTTATGAACCCGATATTAAATTGGCCGGTGGAAAACCTGTTTTAATTGAATTAAAAGGAAAAGATTTTAAAGTCGACTGGCAGGAAGTTGAAGAAAAAATCACTTCCAAAACCAGGATGATTGTAATCAATACCCCCCATAATCCAACCGGAACCATTTTGGATAAAAGCGATATGCAGCGGCTGGAAAAATTGTTAAGATCTACCAATATTATCCTGCTTAGCGATGAGGTTTATGAACATTTAATTTTTGATGGAGAAGAACATCAAAGCGCTTCCAGATTTCCGGGTTTAGCAGAAAGGGCTATAGTTTGTGCTTCTTTCGGAAAGACTTTTCATAATACCGGCTGGAAAATGGGCTACTGCGTAGCTCCTGAGGTTTTGATGAAGGAAATTATTAAACTACACCAGGCTACGGTTTTTTGTGTAAATCATCCTATGCAGCGTGCCTTTACCGAATACCTTAAAAACCCAGATCACTATTTGAGTTTGGGCGATTTTTATCAGGAAAAGCGAGATAAATTCCTGGAATTGATTAAAGACACAAAATTTAAAGGAAAACCTGCAAAAGGTACGTATTTTCAGGTGCTGGATTATTCGGAAATTACCGGGGAATACGATGTGGATTTGGCTAAAAGATTAATAACAGAACACAGTCTGGCAACTATTCCCGTTTCAGTTTTTAATATTGACGGAAAAGACAACAAACAATTGCGTTTCTGCTTTGCCAAAACCGATGAAACCCTGGAAAAAGCCGCAGAGATTTTGCATAAATTATAAAGGCAAATAACAGCCCCACAGGTTTCCAAAACCTGTGGGGCTACATTTCTCAGATGAGGCTAAACCTCCAAAACCAAACTTTTGAACTCCACCCGAGCGGAGCTACTTGTTGTAAGAATCAGGAAATTTTGCTGATTAAGTTATTTTACTTTAAGGTGGCATCTATTTCCGCCGGGTAAACAGATATTTTGGGACTTGCCTCGATTAAAAATGTGCAACATATATCAAGATGCCGAAGGAAAGCGCTTATCGGCTGTAGCATAATTCTACAAGAAAGTGTGTGAAATACTCAATATATTCATTTGTTATATAACTCTCTTTAAATTCAATCTACTGTAGATTAGTGTTTTATGATTTTTTTTGTTCGATAGCAAGTTATTTCATTAAAGTTGCTATGAAGAAACCTGAATCTTAAAAAGATATCGTAAATGAATATTGTTTTAAACACACTGCCTATTACAAGTATGAAGGCTTTAGTCTTTGTATGTTGCTCTATTGTTCTTTTAGGATGTAAAGAAGAAGAGAAAAAAGATGAAGGTCTGCCCTTACCGGTTATTACTTTAAAAGAAGAAAGAGCTGCTAAGGGCTACCAGTATTTAGGATCAATAGAAGGTGTTGAAAATGTGGAAATTCGTCCTCAGGTTGATGGAATATTGGAAAAAATTTATGTAGATGAGGGGGATTTTGTAAAGAAAGGAGATATTTTATTCGAAGTTAATAGTCAGCCTTATAGGGAAGATTATAAGAATGCAATGGCAAATGTTGAATTGGAAAGAGCTCGGCTAAGAAAGGCTAAAACTGAAATTGAACGTCTTCAGCCATTAATTGATAATGAGGTGATCTCTGAAGTTCGAATGGAAACCACGAAAGCCGATTATGAAGTGGCACAATCTTCCTTGAGAAGGGCAGAAGCGCAGGCAGCCAATATGCGTATTAATTTAGATTTTACCACCATTGAAGCCCCTGTAAGTGGATTTATGGGAAGAATTCCAAAATCGATTGGGAATGTGGTAAAGAAAACCGATTCCGAGCCTTTAACCATTTTATCAAATGTTGAAGATGTCTATATATACTTTTCAATGAGTGAATCCGATTATCTGTATTACGAACGCATGAAAGAAGATTCAACTTCCCGAAAATTAAATCCAGATGTGAAGTTGGTGCTTGCTGATGGTTCTGTGTACGAACGTCCTGGAACAATAGACGCTAATTCGGGACAAATAGATAGAAATACAGGTTCTATAAGTTTACGAGCAAAATTTCCAAACCCTGATACCTTGTTGAGATCGGGAAATACAGGGAAAGTACTTATGGAGCAGATTTACCCTAAAGCCATACTTATTCCCCAGGGAGCTACTACTTCAATTCAGGATAAGAAGTTTGTATTTGTTTTAGATGAAAATAATTTAGCGCATCGTAAAGAAATTAATATTGAAGGGCGTTCCGGTAAGAATTATATCGTTAGTGAAGAAAGCCTTAAGGAAAAGGACAGGATTGTTGTATCGGGTTTGAATAGATTAGCTGAAGGTATTAAAGTGAAACCTGTGGAAAGAGGGAAACTTTTAACTAATAAAGAATAGCCCTTTTTTCTTTTAATTCACATCTAATCTTTTAAAGTTAATAGACAACATGTTAAAGAATATTCTTAAACGCCCGGTTTTCACACTTGTTATTTCAATAGTTCTAGTGCTGGCCGGTGCCGCCAGTATCTCAACCTTACCGGTTGAACGTTTTCCTGAGATTGCCCCGCCTAGTGTAAGTGTACAGGTATATTACCCCGGTGGAAATGCAGAAACGGTAGCAAAATCGGTATTGCTTCCCATAGAAGAAGCAATTAACGGTACCGAAAATATGACCTACGCTAATTCTACCGCTACAAACTCGGGTAAAGGCCGTGTAACGGTGTATTTTGAGCCGGGTACCGACCCTGATATTGCATCGGTGAATATTCAAAACCGTATCTCGACAATTAAAGAGATAATTCCGGCTGAAGTTGTTGAAGCCGGTATTTCTGTGATGAAGCGGATGAAAGGCTCCATTATGACTATCAATATCTTTAGTGAAGATGATACTTATGATGAAACCTTTCTTAATGCATATACCAGAATTAATATCAGGCGTGAGTTAAAAAGGATTGATGGTCTTGCAGAAGCCTCTATCCTACGCTCTCGGGATTATGCCATGCGAATATGGTTAAACCCCGAAAAAGTTGCAGCCTATGGGCTGACTCCTCGAGACGTATACAATCAGATACAAGATCAAAATTTTGAAGCGGCACCTGGAAAGTTCGGGGAAAATTCCGAGGAGGTTTTTGAAATGGTAATGAAGCATGGCGGGCGGTTTGAGGAACCTGAAGAATACGAAAACCTTGTGATGAAAACCAATGAAGATGGTTCTTTACTTCACTTAAAAGATATAGCCCGGGTGGAATTTGGGGCTTCGAACTATACCAGTCAAAACAGAGTGGATGGGAAAGCAGGGGTTACCATGGATATAGTACAACAAACTGGGGCTAATGCCAGTGAAATTGATAAAGAAGTAAGAAAGGTGCTTGAAGAGCAGGCAGAAGTTTTCCCTCCCGGAATTGATTATAATATATCTTATAGTGTTCGTGATCAGATTGATGAATCTATGACTCAGGTTACCCATACCCTTGTAGAAGCCTTTATTCTTGTTTTTCTGGTAGTTTTTATCTTTTTACAAGATATAAGGGCGACCGTCATTATCGCGGTAATTATTCCTATTTCTATTATAGGAACATTCTTCTTTTTGAAGATGGCCGGGATTTCCATGAATGTTTTAAGTATGTTCTCACTGGTTCTTTCCATAGGGATTGTGGTAGATAATGCCATTGTGGTTATAGAGGCAATTCATGAGAAAATAACACATCACTCTCTATCTATTAAGAATGCGGTTATGGCAGCCATGGATGAAATAACCAGTGCTATAATCTCTATAACTGTTGTTATTACTGCAGTATTTGTTCCGGTTGCTTTTATGCAGGGTCCGGTAGGGGTGTTTTATAAAGAGTTTGCTTATACCA
The DNA here is from genome assembly GCA_017795085.1 of Salegentibacter sp. Taxonomy (GTDB): domain Bacteria; phylum Bacteroidota; class Bacteroidia; order Flavobacteriales; family Flavobacteriaceae; genus Salegentibacter. The sequence continues at coordinate 3,365,119 of CP051246.1, read as the reverse complement.
TTATTTTTGCTGTGGTCATTTCAGCGGTAGTATCACTTACATTGGGACCTGTGTTAAGTATAATATTGTATGGGAAAAAGAAGAAAAGTTCAAATAGAAAATCTTTTTCAAAATTAACAAGAAACCGCACTTTTCGTAAATCGAGGGTAATTCAATATAGAGGTTTACGAAAGTTTGATACTTGGTTTGATCGTTTTACTCAAAAATACCTTCGGGTAGTAAAATGGGTGATTCATTATAAATGGGCCACTATGGGAGGCTTAGTAGGGATTTTCGTTTTAACTGCTTATCTAATGAGTATCACCCCCAAGGCTTTTATTCCTACAGAGGATGATAATTTTTTGATTTTTGCTCTTACCATGCCAGAAGGTTCTTCACTTTACAGAACAAATGAAGCCTTAAAGGAAGCTGATTCTATTTTGAGAAAACATCAGGCAGTAGAAAGCATTAATACTGTTTCAGGTTTTAATGTGGTAGTTAACGCAAATAGCCCTTCTTCAGGTTTGGGGTATGTAAAGTTAAAAGAAAAAGGTGATCGAGGGGAGATAAAGGATATAGAGGAAGTTGTAAAAGACTTGTCTGAGAAATTAATGGTCATAAGCGAATCAAAAATCAATATGTACCCTCGTCCAACCGTACAAGGTTTTGGTAATTTTGATGGGGTGCAGCTTATGCTTCAGGATAGGTCTGATGGTGGTTTTGGAGAGTTTGGTCAATTAACCAATGAGTTTATTGTCGAATTGATGCGTCAAGATGAAATTGAAAATGCTTTTACTTCTTTTAATGCAAATTTTCCGCAGTACAAAATTAATATAGACTATGAGAAAGCTAAGAATATGGGGGTAAGTGTAAAAGATATGATGTTTACACTTCAGTCTTATTTTGGACGTACTCAACCCGGAGATTTTAATAGATTTAGTAGGCAATACGGGGTTTATATGCAATCGGATATTGCTTACCGGGAAAGTCCGGAGAGTATCAACTCCATTTTTGTTAAAAATGATGAAGGAGAAATGCTGCCAATTAATACCCTTATAAACCTGGAAGAGACTTTTGGACCGGAAACCGTTACCCGATATAATTTATATAATGCCGCAAAATTAAACGTTACCCCGGCAAAAGGCTACAGTACCGGAGATGTGATGGGGGTTATTGAGAACTTAGCTCAGGATAAGTTGCCTGCCAGTTTAAGTTATGAATGGACCAGTATGAGTTTAGAAGAGAAAAATTCAGGAGGGGATACCATTATGATATTTGCAATGAGTTTAATACTCGTATATTTTATACTGGCATCGCAATATGAAAGTTTTTGGTTGCCTCTGGCAGTTTTACTTTCGCTTCCTGTGGGTATCCTTGGAGTTTTTGTGGCTATAAATCTGGCAGGAATTGATAATAATACCTATGTACAAGTGGGGATTATTATGCTTATTGGACTTTTGGCTAAGAACGCTATTCTTATTGTAGAATTTGTGGCCCAAAAACGACGTGCCGGTCTCTCTGTAATCGATGCAGTGTTAGGGGCCAGTGCCTTACGCTTAAGGGCGATAGTGATGACCTCATTGGCTTTTACTGCTGGTTTAGTGCCTTTAATGTTTGCTTCCGGATCTTCAGCTCAGGGGAATAAATCGGTGAGTATTGGAACCGCCGGAGGAATGATGTTCGGAATTATTCTGGGAATTGTCTTTATACCGGTGTTGGCCTATATTTTCCAGAAATTACATGATCGGTTTAACATAGAAATCCCTGATGAAGATAAATCCACTGGAATAAGTGATAAATAATAAGAACCTACTACTGATGAAGTACATTAATAGAATATTTATAGTAAGCATATTGTTTATAACTGTAGTTAGCTGTAAAGTAGGAGATTCCTATGAACGCCCTGAGTTAGATACTCCTGATCGTTTTTATGAAAAAGATTCTTTAACAGAAAGAAAAGGGAACGACAGTTTGAATATGGCCGAAGTGAAGTGGCATGAATTTTTTAAAGATTCTACTCTTATTGACTTAATAGATACTGCATTACAGCATAATATTGATATGAAAAAGGCCATGCAAAATATAGAAATTAGCCGGCAACAATTGCTACAGTCTAAAGCGAATTTTTATCCATCATTAAATGCCAGGCCAGCAGGGTATTCTCGTGAATTTTATTCTGAAAATTATAATAATTACGGGTCTAACCGTTCCCGAAGGAATCATGGCGACAACCCGCCCTCCAGTTTTTATACCGAGCGTCTCGCTTATACTTCTTCCCTTGAGTCTAGCTGGGAACTTGATATTTGGGGAAAGCTTAGATGGCAAAAGGAAGCTGCCAGGGCTGCTTATATGGAGTCTGAAGAATTTAAAAAAGCAGTACAAACGAGTTTAATTTCAGAGATTGCCTCAACATATTATAATATTTTAATGCTTAATTCCCAACTCAATGTCGCTCGGCAAAATTTGGTATTGAACGAGAATACATTAAATATTATTGAACTTCAATATGACTCGGGTGAGGTGACCTCTCTGGCCGTTAAGCAAACCGAATCGCAAAAACTAAAGTCCAAGGCCCTTATTCCTCAATTGGAGCAGGAATATGCGATTCAGGAAAACCGACTTAACCGTTTATTGGGAAGAACGCCAGAACCTATTGAAATTGAAAAAAATCTGGAAGAAACTACTTTTAATAATGAATATCATACTGGTGTGCCCCTAGAGCTTGTGGCAAATAGACCTGATGTTTCAGCTTCAGAATACAGACTCCAGGTTGCCAATGCACGGGCAGGGGTTGCAGAAGCTATGAAATATCCTTCTCTTAGTATTAATGCAGCAATGGGAGTAAATTCTTTTCAACTCAATAAAGTCTTGGATCCTGTTAGTTCTGGTTTTGCTCTTTTAAATGGAGCCGTATTTCAACCTATTTTTCAAAATAGAAAATTAAAAACCAATCATAAAATCTCCCTTGCCGAACGCCAGTTGGCTGAACTTGATTTTAAAAATAATTTAATAACCGCAGTTAATGAGGTTTCTGATGCACTGGTCACTATCGAAAAGCTTGAGGAAGAACAAAAAATTGCCGGAGAAAGGATAGTGGTAACCACATCGGGGCTTGAAGATGCGTTGTTCCTGTTTAAAAGTGCCTTTGCAAATTATCTTGAAGTTATTACCGCACAAAGTGACGCCTTGGAAAGTAAATTGGATTTAATACGTATTCAAATGCAACTAACACAAGCCAATATTGAGCTGTATAGAAGTCTTGGAGGAGGCTGGAAATAAATATTTATACCATTCCCTTAATTTCATTGCTCCAGGTAGGATAGGCAAAAATCATTTGTTTAATAGTTTGGCAATCGAGCTTTCCGCAAATAGCCATGACAAACATATTGATAACTTCCGAGGCTTCCGGGCCAATTAAATGCGCTCCTAAAATCAGTCCGGTTTTTTTATCTACAATGGTTTTAAAAGCGTATAGTTTTTCATTAATATGCTTAGCCAAGAACCATTTTGAGGCCAGTTTTTCTTTTACGACAATATCGTAGCCTTTATCCCTGGCTGCATTTTCTGAAAGTCCTACCGAAGCTAAGTTCGGTAAAGTGAAAACTACTGTTGGTTGCGGTGGGTAATATGCTTTTTCGGGTTTATTTTTGTTAAGGATATTTGCTGCAACTACCCGGGCTTCCTGGGAAGAAAGCGGGGTGAGTGGTAAGCCTTCGCTATCGGAAACATCGCCACAGGCATACACTTTTTTGTTTGACGGACTTTGCAAAAATTCGTTCACTACAATTCCTTTTTTATTGAATTCTACCTTGCCTTTTTCCAAATCCAAATCGTCTATAGAAGGTACCCGACCGGCGGTGTTAAAAACCAATTCCGCTTTTACTGAAATCTTTTTCTCATCCTTTTTAGCAGTAACTCTGAAGTTTTTTTGGAGTTTTTCAATTTCGGTGACTTTAGCATTAAAAATAAATTTTATACCTAATTCTTCTTCGGAAAGCTTTTGGATGTATGCTACCATATCTTTATCAAAATTTGATAAAGGCCGGTCCATAATATCAACGATTGTTACTTTTACACCAAGGCGGGCAGCCACGTGAGCAAACTCCATTCCAATATAGCCCGAACCGATGAAGAGCATTGAGGCTGGCAATTTTTCAAGGTTTAGAAAATCATCGCTGTCTAAAGCATAATTTCTACCGGAAATCGGTAGTTCCATGGGCTTTTGCCCGGTGGCGATCACAATCTTGTCAGCGGTAATGGTTTTTCCTTCTACCGAAAGTGTATTTTCATCTAAAAAACGCGGCGATTGGTGGTACATTTCAATGTCGAGTTTCTCCAGCTCTTTTTCCGTAGCTGCAGGAACAGCATCAACAAAGGTTTTTTTGAATGTCATCAAATCTTCCCAGGAAAATTCGGGAAGTTTGGTTATACCTTTTCCTTGCATTTTCTGAGCGCTGTTTAAAGTTTCGGTAAAACTCACCAGCACTTTTTTAGGATCGCAACCTCGATTGGCACAGGTGCCGCCATATTCCCGATTATCAGCAATGGCAACTTTTAATCCGGCATCAACGCAGGCGTAAGCTACTCTTTTTCCTGCCGTTCCCGTACCGATTACAAAAATATCAAAATGTTTAAAAGCCATAATTTGAATTTCTTCCCTCAAATTAAGTAACTGGAAAGAATTTTGCTGTTATGGAAATGGTAAAGTTGAATTGAAAATACCAACGTTAAAAATCGGTTGCTTTATTGCGAAGCAAAAAATCACGAATTATCTTTGCCGCAATGAGTAAATCTATTATCGCCCAAAGTTTTGCACAATCCCTGCAGCGGCAGGAATTGCAAGAGTCCCTTGCCTATTCTGAAAAAAACAACCCGAAAATTCACGTAAAAGGTCTGGTAGGATCAGCACTTTCTTTTGTGGTTGCCGATGCTTTTAAGGAAAGTGACCGTCCATTTTTACTGGTTTTTAATGATAAGGAAGAAGCAGCTTATTATTTGAACGATCTCGAACAACTTATCGGGGAAGAAAATGTTCTTTTTTACCCGGGAAGTTACCGAAGGCCCTACCAAATAGAAGAAACCGATAACGCCAATGTATTGTTGCGTGCCGAGGTTTTAAACCGTATTAATTCTCGAAAAAAACCGGTAATAATTGTTACTTATCCTGATGCTCTTTTTGAAAAAGTGGTTACAAGAAAAGAACTAAATCGCAGTACTTTAAAAATCAATATAGGCGAAGAACTATCTATAGATTTTGTAAACGAGGTTTTGTTTGAATACAAATTCAAAAGGGTAGATTTTGTAACCGAACCTGGCGAATTTTCAGTGCGAGGCGGGATTATTGACGTTTTTTCTTTCAGCAACGATGAACCTTATCGAATTGAATTTTTTGGCGATGAGATAGACAGCATTCGCAGTTTTGATGTGGAAACTCAGCTTTCTACCAATAAGGTGAAGAAAATTTCAGTAATGCCGAATGTGGAAAACAAGCAACTGGATGAGATTCGCGATTCATTTTTTAAATATATTTCAGAGAATACGGTAATTTTTATAAAAAATCTTGACCTTTTTTCCGCTCAAACCGATAAACTTTTCAGCAAAGCCGAAGAAGCTTTTACAAAGCTTTCCGAAGAAATTAAACATGCCGAGCCTAAAGAATTGTTTTGTGATGGCGAACTTATTAAAAAACAACTACTGGATTTTACAGTAGTTGAATTGAGTAGTCAATCTTATTTTCGTCATCCTGAACTTGATTCAGGATCTAAGTCGGATGAGACCCTGAAAGAGGTTCAGGGTAAAGCTATCGAGTTCAATACCAAACCCCAGCCTTCATTTAATAAACAATTCGATTTATTAATCGAAAACCTGATTGAAAACCAGGAAAATGGGTATACCAATTATATTTTTTGCGTTAGCGAACAACAGGCGAAACGCTTTCACGATATTTTTGAAGATCAGGATAAGGAAGTGAAATACGAAACTATTGTACTTTCCTTATTTCAGGGTTTTATTGATGAAACCGCCAAAAATATTTGCTATACCGACCACCAAATTTTTGAGCGTTACCATAAATTTCATTTAAAAAATGGCTACGCTAAAAAACAAGCGATTACGCTAAAGGAATTAACCAATTTGGAAGTGGGCGATTACGTAACGCATATTGACCATGGAATCGGGAAATTCGGAGGCCTTCAAAAAATTGATGTGGAAGGCAAAAAACAAGAAGCCATAAAACTGATTTATGGAGAACGTGATATTCTCTACCTCAGTATTCATTCGCTGCACAAAATTTCAAAATATAACGGGAAAGACGGGCAGGCACCAAAAATTTATAAACTAGGCAGTAATGCCTGGAAAAACTTGAAAAAGAAAACCAAAGCACGTGTTAAACATGTGGCTTATAATTTAATTGAATTATATGCCAAGCGCCGACTTCAGAAAGGTTTTGCTTTTGGGCCCGATTCGTATTTGCAGCACGAGCTGGAAGCTTCTTTTATGTATGAAGACACGCCTGACCAAAGTACCGCGACCGAAGTAGTAAAAGCTGATATGGAAAACGAACGGCCCATGGATCGGTTGGTTTGTGGTGACGTTGGTTTTGGAAAAACCGAAGTAGCCATTCGGGCTGCTTTTAAAGCGGTTGATAATGGAAAACAAGTTGCCGTTTTGGTACCAACCACCATTTTGGCTTTTCAGCATCATCAAACTTTTTCTGAGCGGTTAAAAGATTTTCCGGTGCGGGTAGATTATTTAAACCGTTTTAGAACGGCCAAAGAACGCCGGGAAACCCTGGCCGATCTTGAAAATGGACAGGTCGATATCATTATCGGTACGCATCAATTGGTAAATAAAGCGGTGAAATTTAAAGATCTCGGTTTGCTTATTGTAGATGAGGAACAAAAATTTGGAGTTGCGGTAAAAGATAAGCTGAAAACGATCAAAGAAAATGTAGATACCCTTACGCTTACGGCCACGCCAATCCCGAGAACGCTTCAGTTTAGTTTGATGGCTGCACGTGACCTTTCTACCATCACCACGCCGCCGCCAAACCGCTATCCTATTGAGAGCCACGTGATTCGTTTTTCTGAAGAAACTATTCGCGATGCAGTTTCTTATGAAATTCAGCGTGGCGGACAGGTGTTTTTTATTCATAACCGTATTGAAAATATTCAGGAGGTTGCTGGCATGATTCAGCGGGTGGTACCTGATGCGAAAATTGGCGTGGGCCACGGCCAAATGGAAGGTAAAAAACTGGAAAAGTTGATGCTGAAATTTATCAATGGGGAATTTGATGTGTTGGTTTCTACGACTATTGTGGAAAGCGGACTGGATGTAACCAATGCTAATACCATTTTTATCAATAATGCTAATAATTTCGGGCTTTCAGATTTACACCAAATGAGAGGGCGCGTGGGCCGAAGCAATAAGAAAGCATTTTGTTATTTTATCACGCCACCGTATTCGGCCATGACCGAAGATGCCCGAAAACGAATTACCGCTCTGGAACAATTTTCTGAATTGGGCAGCGGAATTAATATCGCGATGAAAGATTTGGAAATTCGAGGGGCTGGCGATTTGCTGGGTGGCGAGCAAAGCGGTTTTATCAATGAGATCGGATTTGATGCTTATCAGAAAATCCTGAGTGAAGCCATTGAGGAATTAAAGGAAAATGAGTTTAAAGAATTATATGCCGAAACCGAAAATATTGAAGAAAAAGAATTTGTGAAGGATACGCAAATCGATACCGATTTTGAGATTTTATTCCCTGATGATTATATCAATAATATTTCAGAACGATTAAATCTTTATACCGAACTCAATAAATTAAAAACAGAAGAAGAATTAAAAGCTTTTGAAAACCGCCTTGTAGACCGCTTTGGTGAATTGCCGACCGAAGCAGAGGACTTATTGAATAGTGTGAGGATAAAATGGATTGCCGCGGCTATCGGACTTGAGAAAGTCTTGCTGAAAAAAGGAAAAATGATTGGTTATTTTATTTCCGACCAACAGTCGCGCTTTTATCAAACTGCTAATTTTACCAGAGTATTGCAGTATGTTCAAAGCCATCCGCAACAATGCAAGATGAAGGAAAAACAGACCCGAAACGGCTTGCGGTTGTTGCTGATATTTGAAAAAGTAAATTCGATTGAAAGAGCCTTAAAGGTTCTAGAGCCCATAGATTTAAGAAAGAAGGAAGAAGTGGAAGCCTCTTAGTCTCTCGAAGTTAGACCTCACAGGTTTTCTGTGAGGTCTGTTACGTTATCCTGAACTTGTTTCAGGATCTAAGCTGGTTTAAATAGGTTCTTTAAACTCAAACTCCAAAATTTCTTCTAAATTCACCGAACCGATTATTTTCCCTTTTGAAGGAGATTTTTGGTCGTATTTCGGGAGGGCCAAATTTCGATTTGTGGCGATTTTGGAATAATATTCTTCCTTTGTTGGATGTTTGGGATAGGCAGCATTAAAAGTCTCTCCCCAGGCTTCTTTTTCAATGATTTTTTCAATAATCACAATACAATCTTCCTGCTGAATTAAATTTACCGGGGCTTTTGGGTTTTTGATGTTTTTTCTTCCCGAAAGATGTGTTACCGGATGCCGGTCTGATCCTATAAGTCCACCAAAGCGTAAAATGTTGGCTTTAAAGTTTTCATTTTTGGAAAACATTTTTTCAACGTCAATAAGTTGCTTTACAGCTTTTGAAGAGGCGTTAGGAGTGTCTTTTTCAGTGTAAGTAGGAAAATCTTCCTGGTCTTCATAAACCGAAGTAGAGCTTACATAAATCACCTTTTCAACCGGTGATTTTTCCAAATAAGTGATAATTCTTTTGGCTTTTCCTGTAAAATCGGCTTCGGGATCGCGGCGTAGTTTTGGCGGGATATCAATAATAACTATTTCAGCGTGGCCAAAAAAAGAAGTGAGATCACCCTGAACGCCTTCAGCAAAAACTTTAATTTGGTAGGGGGCAATTGCGGCATCGCGAAGTTTTTGCATTTTCTCCTGACTGGTCACCGAACCTTTAACCTGATGCCCGACTTCCTGAAGTGTTGTTGCCAGTGGCAATCCCAACCAACCGGTTCCTAATATAGATATGTTCATAGTCAATATTCTTCTGGGAGGTTATCTTAGAGTTTATTGTCTTCGTCATCCTGAACGTGTTTCAGCTTGACGGGGTATGGAAAACTTATAGACCACCTCTTTTTTTAATTCAAATAAAAATATTTGTATTCGTGGCTAGAAAACCAAACAGAATCAAACTTTACTCAAAGCTACAAAACCAAAAGCTATTCAATGCTTAAGGTTTTTTTAAATATGACGACGTCATTTAAAACAAAAGGTTTCGGAATCATTGTTTTTGGACGTTTCGGAACGTTTAATTCAGGATTTTTAAGTAAATCGTAACTGGATTCGTAAAGTATAAATTCAGGTTTTTCTGAATTTTCAAGGCTGAATTTTATTCGCAGTGTATCACGGCTTGAAACCTGATAAGTGAGCAGACGTTCGTGCCAACGGCGGGTATGTACATGAAATTCCTGTTGCCCGAGTTTCACTGAATCGGCTTTTAAGCCGTTGACTTCAAATTTTTCAAAATCAACTCCTTGCTCTGCAAAAAGTTCTAACCGATGGACGTTCCGGTTGGAAACAATTTTTAAGGAATACTCAGTGGATTTTTCAGAAGTATATAAGGTGTCAAAAATTGCAGTGGGTGCTTTTAAATCAATTTCCGGCGCTTCAGCTTTCCAGGTAAAACCGGTGTTGTACTTACTGTTGAAAGTTTTGGTTTCCGAAGGGATTTCCACCGGTTCTTTTCCGAAGAATTTTTCAGTCCATTTATCCGGCATTTTATCGTACGAATGCCACGAAGCCGAATTTTCATCGGCATCATAAAGGTATACCAGGGAGTTAGGTTTAGGCCTTTCTTCAGTAAACCCCGATTTAAAATGCGCGGTAAAAAAGAAAATATTAAACAGGATAAAAGCGAGTAAAGCCAATGCTTTTTTTCGTCTGAAATATCCAAAAACAGGAATTAACAAAGTAAAAAGTAACACGCATAAAATTGCCGTGAGATACCCGATTTTTAATCCAAGTGCAACCGGAAACATCTTTATAAACGGTAACAAAATAAACAGGGCTGGCAGACTTAAAAAGGCCATCCATAACGGGCTTGGTCTTTTTTGCCTAAGCATTATAAACCATTGTAATAAGCCGAAATAAAGCGGAATGATAAAATACGCACCTCCAGGTAAAAATACGGATAGTAATCCGCAAAACATCAACCAGAAGAACAATGGAAAAGTGAACTGAGAAGCCGGTTGGGAATTTTTATGAAACCGGTTATAAGTGAAAAATGCGATACTAAAACCAAGAAAAATAAAAGCAGTAAGGTAATAATAGCCGTTATAGGGAAATCCCTGAAGTATTTCGCCGTATTCAGGATAGATATACAGGCAAAATTGCCATAAACCATACACCAAAAGTCCGGCTACACTAAGGCTTATTGCATATGGCCAGAGTCCGTTAAAGACTGATTTGAATTGTAATTTTTTAGTAAAAAAACCATACACGGCGATTCCAATAAATAGAATAAGGGCTACCAGTAGTAAAGGGTAATTCCACTTAAAAGGATAACTGATGATTTCCCCGCCGGGCAGGCTAAAAAACACGACCTCTTCTTTAGCACGGGTTTGGCTGAGCTCATTATCTTTAAAATGATGTAAAAGTGTCATTAAATAACTGCCCTGATGCGCCAGGCTTTCTTTATCGAGGTTTTTAGGAGTATCCGTGGCGGTGTGATAATCAAAATGATTGTCTATAAAGGCAAAGTTAAATCCGTTTATATTGGCTTGTTCACGCAGTACGGTGAGGTCAGTATCGTTCGGTAGCATTTTATAAACGCTATATACCAGGGAATTGGTAACTGGAAATTCAGGATTTGCCTGCTTAAACTCTTTAATTAGACCTGCATTTCCGGAATTGGTCTCCAGAAACATAAACGAATCACCGCCGCTGCCACGGGATTCAAAATTTAAGGCCAGGCCAATGTCTTTTGCCCAGGGATGGTCTTTTACAAATAATTCAGCCCCCATTAAACCAATCTCCTCCGCATCGGTAAAAAGGATGATGATATCGTTGATATGTGCCTCATTTTTAGCCAAAAATGCACGCATACCTTCCAGGATGGCTGCTACGCCACTCCCGGCATCTGCAGCGCCCAGAGAAGAATGTGGATTGCTGTCGTAATGGGTCATTAAAACCAGGGCTTCACCTTCTCCGGACCCTTCAATTCGACTTAAAATATTTTGAGGGCGTACCAGTGAAGCATTTTTATTAAGGACATAAGCTTCATGGGTTTCTACCTGAAGTCCCATATCCTGGAGTTGATTCACAATATAATTTCGCACTTTAGGCTGCTGTTCACTTCCCGTAAAGTGGGGTTTCCTGGCTATGGCTTCAACGTGTTTAAAAGCACGTGTAGTACTAAATTCGATTTCAGGTTTTTCCCGGTTTATATCTTTAGGTTGCGTGCTGTAGAAAGTATACCAGCTGGCAACACATAAAAGGATAATGGAGAAAATTGGCGGTAAATTCTTCAGCATAAATAAGGCTTGAAATTCAGCTAATAAAGATAATCAAGATTTCAAGAAATTCAGCTGTTTTAGAAATCGATAAAAATTCCCTATATTTAAAAGGTTAACTCTCAAAAAATTACGATTATGGGTATTAAAAGTTTTCAAGGAAAAAGAGCAGCTCCGGAAAAGCCAAAAAGCACTCCGATGTTGGTACGGGATTATATGACCACTTCACTAATTACTTTTAGGGAAGGTGAAAATATTATGGATGTTGCTGAAAAACTCACTAAACATAAAATATCCGGGGGATGTGTGGTAGATGAAGAAAATAACCTGCGCGGAATTATTTCTGAAGGGGATTGTATGAAACAAATTTCAGATAGCCGCTACTATAATATGCCTATGGATGACCTTACCGTAGGAAAACGTATGACCTGTAATGTGGAGACTATTGATGGGAATATGAATGTGATGGATGCTACGAAACTTTTTATTGAAAAACGGTATAGGCGTTTCCCAATTGTGGAAAATGGAAAATTGATAGGGCAAATAAGTCAGAGTGATGTTTTGCAAGCTGCTGTTCGCCTAAAAGCTAATAATTGGCGTTCTTAATATTTTAACTTGGGAGTAATTTTGGCTTACAATTTATAAATGCAAGTAAGTACAGATGTTGGGGGTGTTATTTCTCTTTCCCCATTGTTTTAATTAGTTCGAAGCACAAATTGTCGATTTCTCCCATACTTTTATTAAATGCCGAAACATTTGATAAAATTATAATACCACTATTATTTTTTAAATTTAATGCTATTGATGAAGTGTAACCACCTGTCCCTCCATTATGCCAAATCATTTCATCTTTTCCGTCACTTGCTTTTATGATGTGCCAACCCAAACCCATTTCCATATTTTCATTTATTTTAAAAGTTGACTGATGTGTAAGTTTTAGTTCAAAATTTTCATCATTAAATTGAGCTAAAGCAAATTTAGTCATATCGTCTACGGTAGATAGCATTCCACCTGCTCCTGCCAAAATGTTTAAATCCCAGTTAGGGGTTTCTTCTCCTTTATCATCAAGACCTTTAACTAGTTCACTATTTATTATAGTTCGGTCTGCCGTAGAGTTTGACATTCCGTATTTTGAAAAAATCCTTTCTTGAAGCATTTTTTCATAATTAGAATTTGAAATTTTTGCTAATAAATATCCAAGAAATCCTGCACCGAGGTTTGAGTATTCATAATTTTCACCCGGTGTTTGATTAAGTTTTAATTTTTCTTTTAAGTATATTTTTAATTTTTCCTCATCATAATTTTTATAAGGATTACTCGGGTCAGTATGCATTAAGTTAAGATTGGAAGGTAATCTCGGTAAACCCGAAGTGTGATTGGCAAGTTCCTTAAAAGTTATTGTTTTGGTAGTTTTAAGTTTAAAATCAATATAATCCTGAATATTATGTTCTAATTTAAGTTGATTGTTTACTACAAGATTTGAAAGTAAAGTTGAAGTAAAAACTTTACTAATCGAACCAATTTCAAAGGTATTTCTATGATTTTCAATTTGAAGAATTGAGTCATTCTGTCGTTTTATTCCTATAAAATTGATTTCACCACTGTCGATAATCGCGATGGAAAGTTGCGTGTTTTCAGGAAAGGATTTTGTTTTTTCATAAATCAGTTTGATTTGTGCTTCTGTTATAGAAGTTTGAGCGCTTTGAGCTTGTCCGTTAAAGCAATTCAAAAATAGGAGTCCGTTAAGAATCATCAGTATTTTTTTCATTTCCGATTTTTTACTATTTTGTTTATATTAACCCCTAACATATAATGCTAAAAGCAATATTTAAAAGTCGTAGTTTTAAAATAATTAATGCCGGTGCTTAACAGAATATTACACGTTGTGATGTTTTCTCTAATAGATTTATCCTTAAGAGCTTAGCCCGAATTTACTTTGGGAAATACGGGGCATTTATTAGCGCCAAAAATATTAAAACCCCGATTTTCTCTTTTATTTTTTCCATAAAGTTGACCGGAAAAGAGCGGTTGCCCATAAAAATATCGGTCAAATTGGTAGTACGTTGCCCGTATTTGCGCAAGAGCAAATTGCGAAAGGTTTTCTGTCTGTAAAATAGTTCTGCCAAACGAACACCAATACGAATTTCGGGCAACAGTTTTTCTTTTTCATTAAGAATGGTTTTGATTCCCTTTTTGACAAGATGAAAAGCAACAGAAGCACCGGAGGGTCCGGCACCAATTACAGCCATATCGTAAATATGTTTCATATACTTGATATCAGTGTTACAAATTTATATATAAAGTATTATTGATTGAGGTTGGTAAATGGGCATTACCACATTTATGACGGGAGTTTAATTTCTTTTTACAAGGGCGTAGAAACCTTTATTAATAGGAAGGTAACCCTGATCGTAAACAAAATAATAAACTTTACCGGTTTTTGTGGTATAAATACTAGTGAGATGTTCAAAATCAAAACCGCGGGTTAAAAGTTTGTTTTTAGAGACCGTGGTTTTTTCGTTGGGGTTTAACTCTTCCAGAATACGATAATTTTTCCGAAGTCGGTTATTGATGTTTCTTAGCAGGTTTTTACGATCCTTATTTCTGGTGTTATGATAGGCATTGCGGCAATAATCGCTGCAGAATTTTTTATCTACGCGACCCACGATTTTCTCGCCACATTCCAAACAGGATTTTTGCATAGGCTAAATATAACAAAAAGCTACAAATTAATTGAACTTCAATTATTTGGAGCTTGTATCTTTTCTGCAAAATGAATTAACTCAGCCCCATTTCTTCCATTTGCAGCCTTAAATCGAATTGTAAGTCCTGGTGAAGTTTTTCCATTTTTTTATTAATCAACAGAAGCTGACGATCATAAAGATTTTGTAGTGTTTTGTTGCGGTGTATGGGCTTTGCGAGAAATTTCATCTTTGCGCAAAAATAAATATGCAGCTCTACCTCGGTTTCTGTTTTTCCTGAATAACGAGCGTGTTTTTTTAGATTTTTCAGAATTTTTCTGAGACTCTTTTTTATAAAATACCAGTTGCTGGTATTTATGGTAGAAAATTGTTCGTCGATTTCTTTTTTTACTTCCGAAATAAATTCAGTTTCATTATCAGATTCAAATAAAAGATAGGTAAGCAGCTCTTTATTTTCTTTTTTGAATTTGGAAAGCCTGAGGCAAAGTTCCAGGAGTTCGTCTTGAGACCGGAAGGTAAGCTCTTTTTTTAATTGACTAACATTGGCTGCTTTCATAAGTTTTCTGATCTTGGTGAGTTGGTGAAAATAGAAATTTTAATTGCCAATTAATCGAGATAAATCTTTTTCGATTTCTGTGTTTTTTATTCCGGTTCTGGTTTTCAGATAGTTTCCTATTTCCGAATTTTCAAGTTGATAAGTTTCCCGTAATCCCTCAATAATCATTCTTAAGTAAAAAGGATGTGGCGGGTTGATCTCTTCTTTAAGATACATTGAATTGGTAAACGTAAAAACAGGGGCATTTTCTTCTTTTCCCAGGTAAAGAATCCGGTCGTACCAAGTGCCGTTTTTCATATCAAGTTGTCCTGCATTTATTACCTCATTTAAGTTTATATCAAATTCACCTTCAAGTTTAACTTCCTGTTGCACCAAATCAACAAATTGTTGTTGGGTGATGAGGTACATTTTTCCCAGGGTGGATGTTTCTGATTTTCTTTCGGAATTTATAAATCCGGCACCTCCGCCACTCCATGTTTTAGAGCTTTTTGCAAAATAAAGTTCATACGGAATGTAGGCTGGTTTTTGTTTCTTCGGAAGTGTTTTATCGCTGCAACCCGGATAAATGCGTTTGGCATTTGCCGGCCGGCCACCGCCAATATAGCAAGAAAATCTTTCTGTTAAAAGGTTAGAGCCGTAGCAGGCATACCAGACATAATCGGTCATTAAAATATGTTTTAGGACGGAATATTACAGAAACCGGTATCGAATTCCAAAACTTCTGCATAAATATTGACTTTAATTTTAAAAGATTAATAATGGGCAAGTCCACAAGGGATGTATTGGAAAACTTTTCCCAAGGTAAGCCTTTTGTAAGCTCAGGGATTAATCTACTGGCGGAAATAAACTATTTACAAACGTTTACAAACGCCTATAAACGCAAACAAACACTTCCCAACCGAAAAATACTTTTTGTTGCTGTTAAGTTTGTCTTGTTGGAATGAACAAATGATTTTCAATGCATTAAAATTTTTAGTTATGAGTACTATTAAGAATAAAGTACAGTTAATCGGAAATGTAGGAAAAGAACCTGAAATCGTGAATTTGGAATCCGGTAAAAAGCTGGTAAAGTTTTCTATGGCTACCAATGATAGTTATAAAAACGCTGCCGGCGAACGTATCACCGAAACCCAGTGGCACAATATTATTGCCTGGGATAAAACCGCCGATTTGATTGAAAAATATGTCAATAAAGGCAAAGAAGTTGGAATTGACGGGAAGCTTACTACCCGTAGCTGGGACGATAAAGAAGGTAAAAAGCATTATATAACAGAGGTAGTATGTAATGAATTGTTATTGATGGGTTAAAAATAAATGTCCTGGGCCAGGCGGTAGGTATTGGCATGAGCTTCAATAATTACCCTGATTTCTTCAGAGTATCCGCCACCCATACTACATTGCACCGGAATGTGAAGATCGTGGCAGGTTTGCAATACAAACCGGTCACGTTCCTTACAACCGGCAATACTGCAGGAAAGTCGGCCGAGTTTATCGGTTTCCAGGATATCCACACCACTTAGGTAAAAGATAAAGTCCGGTTTTTCAGTTTTGATAAGTTGCGGTAAGGTTTCCTTTAAAATCTTCAGGTATTCTTTGTCGCTACTTCCATCGGGAATTTCAATATCCAAGTCTGATTTTTCTTTTTTAAAAGGGTAATTTCCTTTGCCATGCATGGAAAAAGTAAAAACCGTGGGATCATTTTGAAAGATTTCTGCGGTGCCGTTACCCTGGTGAACATCAAGATCCACAATTAAGATTTTTTCTGCGAGATTTTTCTGCTGAAGATATCTGGCAGCAATTGCCTGGTCGTTTAATAAACAAAATGCTTCCGCACGGTTGGAATAGGCGTGATGTGTGCCACCGGCTATATTGAAGGAGATTCCGTGTCGCAGAGAATAATGTACGCCTTTCATCGTCCCGTCAGTAATAATCATTTCCCGGTTAACCAGTTCTTCGGAAAGTGGAAAACCACTTTTTCGAATTTCCCTTGCGCTGAGTTCTAAACGGCGTAGACGATTAAAATAACCGGTTTGGTGAACATTTAAGATGTATTCTTCATCAGGGAATTCGGGTTTAAAGAAATTGTCTTTATTACAAGTGCCTTCATGAAGCAATTGCCTTGGTAAAAGCTCATACTTTTCCATCGGAAAACGATGCCCTGGCGGCAAAGGATGTGTATAGATGGGATGATAGGCAATTTTGAGCATTTCGGGAATTTAAACCCCACAGGTTTCCATAACCTGTGAGGTTTTGGGTTTTGCTGTCGGTTCGAACGGCGTCGAGAACAAGAACTAATTTATCGTAGTTCCCGGCTCAACCCCCTCTTCATCAGGATTTACAAAAACCAGTTTTCCTGCTGAATTCTCTGTCATTAAAATCATTCCTTCGCTTTCTATACCACGGAGTTTTCTCGGGGCCAAATTCGCTAAAACCGTTACTTTTTTTCCGATAATTTCTTCAGCCTTATAATGTTCGGCAATACCTGAAACCACGGTTCTTTTATCTAAACCAGTATCGACCTTAATCACCATCAATTTTTTGGTTTTTGGCATTTTATGGGCTTCGAGAATAGTGCCCACACGCAAATCCATCTTGGTGAAATCTTCAAAACTCGCGGTATCTTTTTGCGGCTCGATTTTCTGATTTTCGGCAGCGTTAGCGGTTTTGGTAGCTTCCAGTTTTTCCAATTGCTGTTCTATTTGTTTATCTTCAATTTTGGTAAAAAGCAACTCCGCTTTTCCGATTTGATGTTCGGCCGGTAACAGGGAATTACGCGTAGCAATTTTATCCCATTGCGAATATTCATCTTTATTTAGATTGTTTTCGGCATCGCTGAAATTCAGCATTTTTTTAAGTCTTGCTGAAGAAAATGGTAAAAATGGTTCACTTAAAGTCGCTAAAGCCGAAGCAATTTGAAGGGCTATATACATTATGGTTTTTATCCGGTCTTCATCAGTTTTGATCAATTTCCAGGGTTCTTCATCAGCGAGGTATTTATTTCCTAATCGGGCTAAATTCATTAATTCGCCTTGGGCCTCCCTGAATCGGTATTTTTCAATAGAACTGGCAATTACAGCAGGATAAGCTTTTAATTCGGCAATGGTTTTTTTATCTATATCAGAATAATCTCCAGGTTCGGGAACACTTCCCCCGTAATATTTATTGGTAAGCACTACTACACGATTAATAAAATTACCAAAAATAGCTACCAGTTCATTATTATTCCTGGCCTGAAAATCTTTCCAGGTAAAATCGTTGTCTTTGGCTTCAGGTGCATTTGCGGTAAGTACATACCGCAATACATCCTGTTGATTTGGAAATTCTTCCAGGTATTCGTGTAACCAAACCGCCCAGTTTTTCGAAGTCGACAATTTTTTGCCTTCCAGATTTAAAAATTCGTTGGCAGGTACGTTTTCTGGCAGGATAAAATCGCCGTGTGCTTTTAGCATTACCGGAAAAATCACACAATGAAATACAATATTGTCTTTCCCGATAAAGTGAACGAGCTTAGTATCTTCATCTTTCCAATAGGGTTCCCAGTCTTTACCTTCTTTTTCAGCCCATTCTTTAGTAGAAGATATATATCCAATAGGCGCATCAAACCATACGTAAAGTACTTTTCCTTCACCACCTTCAACCGGAACGGGAATTCCCCAGTCCAGGTCACGGGTAACGGCCCGGGCCCTAAGGCCATCGTCTATCCAGGATTTTACCTGGCCATACACATTGCTTTTCCAGTCGTGTTTATGCCCTTCTAAAATCCATTTTTTCAACCAGTCTTCATATTGATCTAAAGGTAAAAACCAGTGGCGGGTTTCCTTTAAGGTTGGGGTAGCACCGGTAAAGGTAGATTTCGGGTTGATGAGATCGGTGGCGTTAAGCGAAGAACCGCAGCTTTCGCATTGGTCGCCATAAGCTTCTTCGTTACCGCATTTTGGGCAGGTTCCGGTCACAAACCGATCGGCTAAAAATTGTTTGGCTTCCGCGTCAAATAATTGCTTGGTGGTTTCTTCTATAAATTTGCCTTTATCGTACATTTTTTTAAAAAATGCCGATGCTGTTTTATGATGTACAGGGGCAGAAGTACGTGAATAATTATCAAACGAGACTCCGAATTCTTTAAAGGATTTTTTTATAACCCCATTGTATTTATCTACAATGTCCTGTGGGCTCACCCCTTCTTTTTTGGCTTTTATCGTTATTGGAACTCCGTGTTCATCACTACCACATACAAAGGCCACATCGTGTCCCTGCATTCGCATAAATCGGGCATAGATATCGGCCGGGACGTAAACCCCTGCCAAATGACCAATGTGAATTGGGCCATTGGTGTATGGTAATGCGGCGGTAATGGTGTATCGTTTTTGTGGAGTATTCATTAGGAAATCTAGGTTTTTTCTGAAAGCGGCAAAGTTAAGCAACTTTTGGCAGAAGCAGTTAAATAGTTTTAAAAGCTCGGGTGCTTGTATATTTTTTGGTTAATTTAATATAGAAGTTAGCGCAACAGGGCGGTTCTGGTTTGGAAATAGGTCATAAACCCAAAAACTATGGAGATTAGAAAAATATTTTTATATAGCTTCTTTTTATTTTTTAATGGTTTCCCCCCAATAAATACGAAAATTAAAAACTTTATTTTTCAGAATAGCCAAACATAATATTTTAGGAGAACGGGGAGAAGCACTTGCGGTGGCAGCACTTCGGAAAAAAGGATATAAGATTCTGGCCGAAAATTACCGGCATCAAAAAGCGGAAATTGATATTATTGACAGAATAGGAAATATCCTTGTAATTGTGGAGGTGAAAACCCGAAGCACCCCTGATTTTGGGCTTCCGCAGGAATTTGTGAAAACAAAGCAAATAGCTCAGCTTCTTAAAGCTGTTGACTTTTATATTACCGATAATAAGCTGCATGAAGTAGAGGCACGTTTTGATATTGTTTCGGTAATCATTAACAAAAAAGGAGAAGAACTGGAGCATATTGAAAATGCTTTTTATCATTTTCAATAAAAAATGGCTGTTTAATTAGTTTATTACGTCACCCTGCGACCTGTGATTAAGAATTACCTAGTGCTGGATTTTGATCTAGAGCGAGCGTAGCGAATCGGTACCGTTAAATATTTTTGAAGCCTTGTAAAAAAATAAGGTCCAGATGCGTATTTTTTGGGAGAGCAAAAAATGAAAAAAGAACTTCCAAATTAAGATGACCTTTAATTTAAATTACTAAAAAATAATAGACCACAAGCCTAAATGCAGTATTTTGAAAATATGCCAATTAACTTGATTCAAGGTCTCACAAGCTGCAGCTCTCAATTAGTTCTAAATTAAAAAAAGACCGCCAATTGCGGCCTTTTTTCAATTTTATAATGTGTATCACCAAATAACCACGCGGTCTTCAGGAGTTACATACATTTTATCTCCTTCTTCAATTTCAAAAGCTTTGTAAAAAGCATCGATATTTTGAAGTGGGACATATGCTCTATACATTCCGGGAGAATGCGGGTCGGTTTTGATTCTGTTTTTTAAAGCTTCATCACGCATTTTGGTTCTCCAAACTGTTGCCCAGGACATAAAGAAACGTTGTTCAGGAGTGAACCCATCAATTTCACCGGGGTTTCCGTGTTCTTTCAGGTGGAGCTGAAGTCCGTCGTAAGCCGCATTTACTCCGCCTAAATCCCCAATATTTTCACCAAGGGTAAATTCCCCGTTAATATAAACACTGTCTAAAACTTCAATATTGCTGTATTGATCGGCCAAATCGGCACCAAGGGCTTCAAATTGCTCAAGGTCTTCGTCGGTCCACCAGTTATTAAGATTTCCATCGGCATCAAAGCGGGCTCCGCTGTCATCAAATCCGTGCGAAATTTCGTGGCCGATTACCGCGCCAATTCCGCCATAATTCACTGCGGCATCAGCTTTATAATCATAGAACGGGGGTTGTAAAATTGCGGCAGGAAATACAATTTCATTATAACTTGGGTTATAGTATGCGTTTACGATTTGCGGCGCCATAAACCATTCACTTTTATCAACCGGTTCGCCCAGTTTTTCCATATCTTCAGCAGTTCGCCATTTACTTGCATTCATCATATTTTGGAAATAAGAACCCTCTCCGGCATCGGCAATTTCCACATCACTGTAGTCTTTCCACTCGTCAGGATAACCTACTTTTATAGTGGTGGTGTTTAATTTTTGTTTTGCTTTTTCCTTGGTGTCTTTGCTCATCCACTCCAGGTTATCAATACGGCTTTCAAAAGCGGTAACAATATTGGCAATCATTTCTTCTGCTTTTTCTTTGGCTTCAGCCGGGAAATGCTCTTCGACATAAAGTTTTCCAAGGGCTTCGCCAAGGCTTCTGTTTATGGTTTGAAGTGCACGTTCGTTTCTTGGGCGTTGTTCCTGGGCGCCTTGAAGGGTTTTGCTGTAAAATTCCCAGTTTGCGGTTTCAATTTCGGTGGAGAGCATTGCGGCTGCATCGTTAAAAATACTCCACTTCAAATATGTTTTCCAATCTTCCACATTGTTTTGTGCAAAGGTTTGCTGAAGCGATTCCATATATTTTGGTTGCGATATGATAATAGTATCTAAATCTTCAGCGCCAATTTCATTAAAATAAGTCTCCCAGTTAAATGCCGATACTGAATTTTGCAATTCTGCCACGGTCATTGGATTATAGGTTTTTCGGGCATCACGGCGTTCTACTTTATCAAGTTGCGGTTCAGCTAAACCGGTTTCAAACTCCAGGATGGTTTCAGCTGTTTTGGTAGCTTCTTCTTCAGAATAATCAATATACTGAAGCATTCTGGCAATATGTGACTTATACTTTTCTCTGATGTCTTTTGAATCAGAATCATCCTTTACATAATAATCGCGATCAGGAAGTCCTAATCCGGCCGGGTAAAGGTAGGCGGCATTCATATTACTGTTTTTAGCATCAGCACGAACCCCGAATGAAAAGAACCCCGCTCCTCCGTATTGTTCCATTTCGGTAAGAAAAGCCTGGAGGTCTTCTTTATCTTGAATTTTATCAACTTTGGTCAAATAGGGTTTTACCGGTTCAACACCTTTTTTATCACGGCCAGTAGTATCCATAATAGTATTGTAGAGAAAAACTGCCTTTGCACGATCTGTAGAAGCATTTAGACTGTCACTTTTTGAAGCACCTTCAAGTAAATTTAAAGCATCCCTGTCGGTACGTTCTCTGAGTTCCATAAAACTTCCCCAGGTAGTCTGATCTCCCGGAATTTCAGTATCCTCTACCCATTTTCCGTTTACGTATCTGAAAAAATCGTCTTGCGGACTTACCGTGGTATCCATATACGCCAGGTTTATGCCACGTGGTTCGTCTTTTTCTATCTTGTTGCTATCGTTTTTACAGCCGGTTATCAAAGCCGCTCCTAAAAACGAATAAAACAACATATTGGTTATTTTTTTCATGTGTGGTTTGTTTAATGATTAAAATTTATGCTAATGTACTAAAAGAACAATATTTATTTTTAAAAAATTTGTTCCTTAAGTGAGATTTATTCATCAAGGTCGTAATATAAATCCCGTTCTTTCATAACCGCCGGACGACCTTCGCTCATCCAAAGCGGTGCGGGCATGTCTTTTAAATAATGATCAAAAAATTGCATCATCCGGATACTTAAATCCCGGCGGTTTTTCATTTTTCTAAGATTATGGGCCTCATCGTTATACACCAAAAGCCAAACCGGTTTATTTAGCCTTCGCATTCCCATAAACATCTCTATTCCTTGATAGTAAGGTACTGCACCATCAGCATCATTGTGCATCATTAAAAGCGGTGTTTCAATATTGGGAATTCCAAAAAGCGGGGAATTTTCTATATATTTATCAAAACCGTCCCAAAGGTTTTTACCAATTCTACTCTGGGTTTTTTCATACTGAAAAGCACGGCTTAATCCACTTTGCCAACGAATTCCTCCATAAGCTGAGGTCATATTGCTTACCGGTGCCCCGGCCATTGCGGCTTTAAATTTATTGGTTTTTGTAACCAGGTATGCCACCTGATAGCCACCCCAACTTTGCCCCTGAATGGCAAGATTATCTGAATCTATATAGCCTTCTTTTTCTACCGCTTCAACGCCTGAAACAATTGCATTGTAGGCACTTGCTCCGGGCTCGCCTTCTTTGTACACAATATCGGGTACAAAAACCACATAATCGTTACTAACCAAATAAGACATATTTACTATAGATGCGCTGGGCTGTGGACTGTAATATGAATTTAAATTGTCACTTCGTTTTTCATAGAAATAAGTGATCATCGGGTATTTTTTATCAGGGTCAAAATTATCGGGTTTATAGATAATTCCATCTAGTTTGGTACCATCGTAAGCGGTCCAGCTAAAAGGCTCGGAGGTTCCCCATTTAAATTCGTCTTGTTGCGGATTGGCGTTGGTGATTTTTATTTCGTTTTCACGTTTGTTTTTCCATAGAAAAAGATCGGGGTATGTCCTGAAATTTTCTTTACGGTATAGCAGGCGATCGGCATTTTCGGCTTTTATAAATCGGCTAAGGCGCATTCCTTCCGGTGCGATAAGTGAACGGATTTTTCCATTTCTTGAGCTTATTGTAACCAGTTTGCTGGTTTTATCGGTTTTATTAAAGGCATGCACCAGTAAATCATTTTTAAAAGTACTGGCCAGGCTACGATTTTCACGATCTAAACGCAGGCTTCGGTATTCAATATTTTTCTCCCGACCATCTTTGGATAGTTTTTCTGCTGAAGCAGTTTTACCGGGTTGGGCCTTCCAGATATCATAGCGATCATAAAACAAAACTTCTCCGTTATCTAAAAATCCGCCAAATCCGTATTCACGGGCATCGGCGGGGACATCGTTCTCTTCGTCTTCAAATCTGGTGGGAATATCTTTGGTAAGGTTTGTCTTTCTATTGTTTTTAAGATCTAAACTCCACCAATTTTGGTTTTTAGCATTAAAGAATATGGCATATTTTCCGTTGGGAGATAGCATTGGACTTCCTGTAATTCCTTCTAAAGCCAGGCTCTTTTCTCCCGTTTGGGTATCAATTATATAATAATCGCGTTGCCAGGGATATTCCCATGAGCGTGAAACATCGTAAGGCGAGGAAGTATATCCTAATATATAACGCTGTTCAGCATTTTCATCTAAACGCACATATTCCAGCTTTTCATCGTGTAGTTCAATTACTTTTTCATTTTCGGTATTGAAAAACGATAAATAGGCCTTGTCTTTTAAATCTTTTAATTGGGCTTTTTGCTCGGGTTGGATACGTTTATCCTGATAGTTCCAAACATCTACATCGGGGATTTCGTCTTCCAGTAAAGTGGTGTCTAAATTATATTCACGAACCGGACGTGAATAAAAGAAGAGTCGTTTTCCGTTTTCGGAAAAATATGGTGATTCAACCTCACTTAATTTCCAACCTTCCCGAAGATTTTTGCCAAGCGTATCGGTAATTTTTTTAAGTTGATTTTCTTTACTAAAGAAAAGTTCGTATTGCAGCGAATCTTTGTCTGTAGAATCTTTGGCCGAAAGATAGGCAAGTTGTTTTCCCACTTTGTCTATAGCGAGTTTTCGATAAGCAAACCGGCCGGAATCGATTAGTTTTTCCTGTTTTTTATGAAAATCGTATTCAAAAAGTCCAATATCAGATTTCTTTTCTCCCTTGCTTTTGGTAAAAATTAAACGGGGATTTTTCTCAGCTAAGGCAAAATCTTTTAGATTGAAAAGAGTATCGGCTTCTTTTTCCTGAAGGTCATAAACTAAACCATAAGCTCCTTCAAAAGCAGGTTTTTCTATTTTCAGACTGTCTTTTTCGGTCTCTTTTTCAATTTTTGTAGAATCTTTTTCGGGTTTTAGATCTTTGTATTTTTCAATGAAAACCCATGCATTAAAATCTTCAGGGGCTTTAAAAGACTTAACCCGTGATATGCTATCGATGATCTTATTTTCTGCAACCTTATAAATCAAAAAAACATTTTTAGATTGCTTTTCTTCTTTTACCTCGTCTTTCTTTTCCTGTCTTGTGGTTTTATAATCTGGTTTTTGCAGGAAAAATACATACTTTCCATCATCTGAAATTTGGGCATTTACGCCATTGTGGTATTCAAATTCCTGATTGGTTTTAGTATTGTAGATTTTCAGGTATCCATCACCGTGCCCTGTGGTGGTGGTTAAACTTGTGACTACCAGGTTTCCGTTTTTAGAAATTTGAGGGTTTTCGATTTTTTTCCATAAATCATAATCACCGTGGCTAAGAGGCTTTTTGTCCTGTGCAAAGAAGGCTTCGAAGGAAAAAAGCAAGCTGAGGAAAAATAGTTTTTTAATCATATTGGGTTTGAAAATTAAGCGTGTTGGTATTTTGACAGAAAATAGTCCAGAAGGTTTAAACTTTATTAAAGTGGTTTATCCCCGGTTGCTGCATTAAAATGAATTAAGATGTTTGAATAGAGTAGTTGATTTTATTGTTTTTTAAGTGTAGTAATTAATTGGTTATCAAAGCCTTTTTTTAAGTTGGTAATTTCTTCAACATTATCATTAGGAATACTGATAGAAAGGACATAGTGTGCGATTTTCCATTCTCCACCGGTTTTTTTAAGAATGCCTGAACCTCTGCAAATTCCCATTTGGGTTTCCAGTAATTCATCAAACCATGCATGCTTTTCTTCGGAAAAGATATTGCGTGTAAGTGTGGTGAAATTCCAGGCTTTTCCATTATCAAAATGTGGTTTTGCGTAGGCCATAAATTCATCTTTATTCCAATTTTCGGTAGCATCGGTACCTATAAAAATCGCATTTTCGGTCATTAAATCGAAATAGTTTTGAAAATTGGCCTCAGCGGCAGCAAGGTGCCAGTTATCCAAAACCGCATCGATTTGATTTTCTTCAGAATTTTGCTGGGAAAAAGCAAAGAATACTATGAAATTAAGCAGAGTAAATAGAATGGCTTTTTTCACACGAATAAAAATTAGAGTAAACAATTAATTTTTCAATTGAGTTAGGGTTTTTAAAAAACCAATATTTTTCTGAAATTTTATAAGCTATCCTGTGGGGTCTCAGGAATGGAATCCCTGGCCGGGGCTTCCATTTCATCGAGTTCCTGTTCAAAATCTTCCAGGCTTTTTAGGAAAAGCTCATTCAGCTGAATTTTAAAATTGTTGAATTCAACAGGAATTTCTTCTACGGTTTTTTTAATTTCTTCAGGATCTTTCTTACGTCTTGCTGCTAACTGTTCCAGGATTTTAGCTTTGGTTACCAAAACATTAATACGGGTATTTACCGCTTTGGACTGTAAAGTATCAGGTACCGAATTTTGAAGTGATTCCATAATTTGGGCCAGGGGACGGGCGTTTTCAATCACCTGGTTTAAAGTAGCCGATCTTAAATTGGTGATTTCATTTTGAGCAGTGATATAGTTTACCCATTTTACCACTTGTTCCCGGGCCTCTGGCAATAAAATCACTTGTTCCCTGGGAATAGTTATTGTTTGAGCCAATGCCGTGGTGTCAATTTCCTGTTCCCGGTTTTCAGTCTCTTTTTTTTGCTTGCAGGAAACAATACTTAATCCTATTAAAATTACAATTAAAAGCCTCATAATTCAAAATTATCCCAAAGATATGATTTGGAAGGCAATTTATATTGATGATTGAAATATTTTTAAACAATAGATGGTTTTTTGAAGAATACTTACGAATACCTTTTTGTAATGAAGTATATTTGCCGAAAATTCAATAAAATGGCAACATCAATTTTGGTTATAGGTGCCAGCGGACAAATTGGTACCGAACTTACACTGAAACTTCGAGAAATTTATGGCAATAAAAAAATAGTTGCAAGCGATATTCGTGAAGGAACTGAAGCTTTGATGGAATCGGGGCCGTTTGAAGTTTTGGATGCTACCGATTTACAGGCGGTTACCAAAATTGTTGAAAAGCACGATATATCCGAAGTTTACCAAATGGCAGCTATGCTTAGTGCTACCGCTGAAAAGCATCCTATGAAGGCCTGGGATTTAAATATGGAATCACTGTTTCATATTTTAAATTTAGCCCGTGAGAAAAAAATAAAAAAGGTTTTTTGGCCTTCAAGTATCGCGGTTTTTGGACCCAATACCCCAAAAAATAATACTCCGCAAGCTACCATTATGGAACCTGCAACGGTTTATGGAATTAGTAAACAAGCGGGGGAGCGTTGGTGTGATTACTTTTTTAAAAAATACGGGGTTGATGTGCGCAGTTTGCGATATCCGGGTATAATAAGTTATAAAACTCAGCCCGGCGGGGGCACGACCGATTATGCTATCGAGATTTTTCACCAGGCTTTAAAAAATAAAAAATATACTTCTTTTTTAAGTGAAAATACAGCTTTGCCCATGATGTATATGGACGATGCGATACAAGCTACGATAGATTTAATGGAAGCTCCTGCAGAAAAAGTAAAAATTCGTTCTTCTTACAATTTAGCCGCTATTAGCTTTAGCCCGGCAGAGTTAGCTGGAAGCATTAAAAAGCATATCTCTGAATTTGAAATAGCTTACAAACCCGATTTCCGACAGGAAATAGCCGACTCCTGGCCATCGGATATTGATGATTCCCGTGCCCGCGAAGATTGGGGTTGGAAACATAAGTATAATTTAGATGGGCTTACCAAAAAAATGCTTGCCGGGGTTGCTGAGCAGTTGAAAATAGCTGAATAGTTTTTATTCCCACCAGTCGATTTCATACCCCGAGACTTGTCTCGATCGAGAAAAGTTTTTCCAATACATATCTCGTGGGCTTGCCCCGGGCTTGTTGATTTGTTTTGAAAAAAGAAGCCATCTCACTATAAAAATGAGATGGCTTCACTTAAGGACATGATTCAAACTAAATTAACAAAGGTTTTATTTCATAAAAACTGGTTTAAAGGTTTATAGCGTATGTGGCACAATGCCAAATAAATTCATATTCTTCATCATTGAACTTACCCGGGGTGCCTTCGTTGTAAGTAGTTTCAATTGTATATAGGGTTTGGTCCCATGGTAATACGAATGAAATTTCACCATTTTCATCAGTAGTAAGGGTTTTGGACCATAAATCGCTTATGGAAATAACCACTTCCTGCTCTTTTAGAATTTCTTCTTTAAACAAGACTTTTAAATTCACTTCAGTACCCTTTTTAAAGGCTTTTTGTGTTAAATTTATTAATTCCAGCCCCTTCTCGTTAGTTGATTTTTTTGTATTTCTATTTGCGTTACCTATATATACCGTAGCTTTAGCATGATATTGCGGTTTAAAAATTCCGAAATCATATTCCGTATAATCTAAAACATCAACAAGGTCGTTGTTTAAAATCACGGTGTAAGCTCCCTTTTCTTCCGGCGTAAATTGAGTGTAATAATAATCTTTCCCTTTTTCGGTTTGTAATTCGATTTTTTCCCCGCTGGGATTAAGCAACCAAAGTTTAAAATTATTGACTTTTTCAAATGCCTCGCTGTCTGTGTTTTCTATCGCACCGTAGGTATATTCCCCATAGCGGACTTTTACCTCGTGAGTTTTATTCAGTTTGCCGGTGGGATTAGTTTCTACCCACAGGTAATGGGCGGAAGCAGTAGCTTGTATTAATAAGGCAAAAAATAAGAGTGTGAAATTTTTCATTTTTTATTTAATTTTTAGTTATGTTAAAATTTTACTTGATAATCGAGATTTAAATGCTCCGAGGCTTACCCCGAAGTCGTTTACTTGTTTTTGCTTTTAATTTTAATGCTACGCTAAGTGCTGTAATCGATAAAAGAATCCAAAACAGGTCTACTACCAAAATCTGGTCATATCCATTTTGCCACGAAACCCAGGGCCAGTTTCCAGTCATAATTCCGTTAGAAACGGGAACCAAAAATCCAAATACAGCTCCTAACCATAAACAGGCTTTATTGGTGAAATAGTTATTGCGTTTTATGATAAATATCAAGGAGAAAAGTAACCAGCACCAAAAGAAAATCTGATACATAAATGCCTTTCTAGCGTCACCGTAAGAATCTCCAAATAATTTTAAAGCCGAAAAAGTGATGGCGGTAACCGGGTAGAGGCTTAGGCAAATTGCAGTGTAAATAGTAACCAGCCATGCATTAAAAGTACGTTTGCTTTTAGAAACGCTTTTCTTATCTCGTGCTACGAGCCATATATAAACTCCGGAGAGAATTACAAAACAGGTGATAAAGCCCAAAGTGAGATAAATCAACTTCATGCCATATCCGCCAAAATCTCCAAAATGTAATCTTTTAATCAGATTAATGGCACCCTTGGCATAAGAGGAGTTTTCTTCCAGATTTTTAGAAGCGATCAAAGTACCATCTGACACCCTGTAAGTACGGTAGGCATCACTTAAGAAATTTTTATCATAGCCCGGAGAACCAGTTAACTTTAAGTGCATGTTTTCATCACCGTAATTATATATATTCAATTGTGAAATCGTAAAATCGGTCCAGTCAGTCTCGGCCTTTTCTATTAGTTTATTTACGGAAGGAATTTTCTCCAGTTTGTTTCCTGTGAATTCGTAGGTTGCCACATCTTCTAGCTTCATTTCTTTTTGAAGCTCCTGCTGATTTCCATTATATAGGAAATTTTGAACCGGTGGTAGCATAACCGAATAGCCAATAATGAGGTAACACCCGGTAAGGGCAAACATAAATTGATAGGGGAGGCCTATCATTCCTAAAGCTACGTGTGCATCAGTCCATATCGCTTTCCATTTTGCACCAGGGCGAAACACATAAAAACTGGAGACAATCTTTCTCCAGTGAACAACGACCCCTGTAATTACGGCAAACAGAAAGAAAAAAGCCACTAACCCGGCCAGGATATAGCCTGATGTTCCGAAGAAGTTAAGTTGCGCAAAAAAATGCAGGCGGTAAAAAAACTCTCCCAGGGAATAATTGGAATTATAATCTTTGGTTTCAAAGGAATTCATATCCATATAGAAGAAATTCCCTCTTTGGCCCGATTCTTTTTCATCTACTATAGTTGTATCTTTAGAAGCGGTCATTGAGGCACCAACTCTTCTTTCAAAATATCGATGAGAGAAAGTGAGGTCACGCCCGTATAAATTACTTTCTTCTTTAAGGGAATTTAGAGCCCCGTCAAAATCAATTTTATTAAAATATTCCTCTTCAATGGGCTGATTTCTTTCCCAGGCATTAATTTCATCCCTTAAAAATGCAATAGAACCGGTAAAAAAAATCACATATAAGGCTGCGCTTATAATGATACCGCTTATAGTGTGGGTGTGAAAAATTATATTATAAATCCTTTTGGACATAATTCTTATCGGGTTAAATAAAGAGCTAGTGAAAGCAGGAGGGTAATAAAGAGATAGATACCCCATAATTTGAATGGGTTTTTAGCCAAAAAGGCTAAAACCATAAGGCTTACCCAAAGGATAAAACCTCCAAAAAGCAAGGTAACCATAGCCTTGGATGGGTTCCAAAGATTGATTAAAAGCATAAAAAAAGCCTGGGTAATTATATAACCGCCAATAAAACCTGCAGTTATTTTTAATAAGCGGTACCAGGGAGATTTAGTTAAGTATTTTTTATTTGCCGGCATATGCTTGGATTAAAAATTCTATAATAAAAGAGACCAAAAACAAAATGCTTACACTTCGTAGTGAAAAGTAATTTAGTGGAGTAAGTAAGATTACTAAACTCGCAATGCCCATTAAAATCACCAAAAAAGAAAAAACTCCGGCTCCCGGGCCTAAAATAATGATAGAACAGGTTAAGCCGAATAGTATACTTAAAAGCCCTGTAATATTGGCATTTTTCTTTTGCTTAAATACTCGTTTTATGTATCGAAAATCTACTGCGGGCTTTGCCCTCTTGGAAGTACTATAGCACAAAAGAAAACCTATCAGGATAAATAGAATGGAAAGTGTTATCATAACAGGTTTTTATTTTAAAATCATCTAAAGCTTTTAAGTTAAGCGTTTTTATTTAAACCAAATCTAAATAATTTATTGCAAAAATATAAAGAAACAGAAAAAATAATATCTGTTTTGGTAATAATAATAGCGGAAAATGGATTTTAATAACCGGATTAATGTCCAATTCTTTAAGATTCACAAAAAGAGTGCAGGACCGGACAAAAACTCTTGACTGAATTTATTTTGAAGGTTTAAGCTACGAGATATAAAAAAAGAAACAGGGCTGCCAGGAAGGACAGCCCTGTTATTTGGTTGGCTAATTAAATATTTTAAAATACCCCGATAAAGTGGCTTCCTTCTACATTTACCAGCTCAGCTCCTTTTGTAACCTCGCCAGTTTCTGTATCAATAACATAAATATTACCGTTTTCTCCTACGGGAGCTTCTGTTACATATACTTCATCTCCATCAACCACAAAGCCCTGGTATTGGAATAAGTAAAAATCTTCATTATATGGGATGCCGTCTATTTTTTGCGCTGTTTGTGCCTCTAGATCTACCAGGGCAAAGTACCCCTGAGCTCCTGCTACACCTTCGGCAGAACCTGCGTGGCGGTAAGCTACAACAGCTTTACCATTGGCTGTAGGTCTCCAGGCAAGAATATAAGCATCGTCTACACCTAAAGCTTCATCAAGGTTAAAGTCATATGAATTATCGTATTCGTTATCAGCATCGATTTTTAAGATATGAGAACCTTCCGGGTCTCCCTGGTTTGCCTGATAAACACTTCCGTTTACAAGAAAAGCATTAATGCTTCGATATCCGTTGGTGTTTCCTTTACCTATTTCAGAAGTAATAATTGTTGGGTTTTCTAAAGATGGGTAATCCAGTACAATGGTTTTAGCTGCTAAAGCTTCAAAATCCCTGTCCGATTCGGTAGTTTCGGGGTTTACTTTGCTTAAACGTGCTCCAATATATAACTTATCGCCGGCAGCATTTAAGACAGGCATATCGATTCTGCCAAAGTAATACCCTTGTGCTTCCAGTTCTTCGCTTAGCCGAAGGCTCGATTCTTCAAATTTATTTATGACGGAATTCTGTAAATCTAAGGTGACAATTCCCATAGTAGCTTCGGTACGCTCATAAAAATCATCGCTCTCATCCTCTGGAGTGTCATTATCATTAAATTGATTTTCGGTATCTACATAAACAGCAGCTCCTGTTTTGTCTCCGTCAAATAATTTAATCCATCGAGGGGCAGAACCTACATATTCACTAATACTTATTGGAGAACCGGCTTCTGAGAAGTTCTGCCCACCTTCTACATTATATTTTGTATATCTACCACCTGTTTCGCCAGCATAGCTAATGTTAAATATAGTGTTGCCGTCTTCAGAAGATTGTAATCTCGCAGTTCTGTTTGATGGGGCTGTAAATCCGTTATCAAAGGGCTCTATAGCTACCGTTGGGTCTTTAGCTTCTTCACTGGTTACCGAATAAATCAATGTTCCCCCGTTACCATCCCCGGGATTATCCCCCATTCGGGCAGCAGCAACAGTAATCCATCTGCCGCCTTCATTGTCGCCTGGTTCCTGGCCGGGGTCTACAGGGCCGTCATCGTTACTACAGGAAGCTAGTAATCCTGTTGCTATGGCAAGGCTTGCTAAAGTTTTAATGTTAAAATAAATACGATTCATGTTGTTTAGTGTTTAGTAATTAAAATTTATTGATTGTATAGTTTAATTTTAGATAAAAAGCTCTTCCCGGTTTTTGTACCGATAAGTTGTCGTAAACAGGTTTGTCAAAGATGTTTTTCACATCAAAACTCATTATAAAATTTTGATTTGGGAAGGTGTAGCTAAGCCCAAGATCTTGTGCTAATTGCTGAGGTACTTTGAAGAAATCATTTCCTGCGGTGTTGGATCCCTGGGGAACCAGGTAGGAGAACTCATCAGTAAAGTACATGGTGTAGAATAGATTTAGCCGGGAGTTTTTCTGAATTAAATCTTTAAATGAATAACGTAAGTTGCCATTCATTGTAAAAAATGGTGTGTTGGGAACAGCTACTTCTACACCTTTGTTTTTAATTTTTAAATCGAATCGGGACATATTGAAATTAAGCCCGAAATTATTGTTGTAGGTATAATTTAATTGTGCGTCTATACCCTTAGAAGTTCCGCTTCCCTGATTTTCGTATAGAATTAATTCTTCATTAATATTTGAGGATGTCTGGATAGGTAAGCCAATTCTATCCTTAATGTTTCGTGTAAAAAGATTGGTTGAAACGGAAACCTGATGTTTTTTTAGATTAAAACTTCCCAGTTTAGCCCCTAAGTTATAATTGTTACTTTGCTCGGGGTTAATGCTTGAGTTTGCTACCACATTATCGCCATCGTTCCCAAAAATTTCGGTTTCGTTTGGTAATCGTATGGCTTTTTCGGTCGAGGTTAAGAACGTGATATTGGGACTAAGCTCGTAAGAAGCTGCAAAACCATAGCCTTCATATTCTTTGTTGCTGCTTACCACCTCATCTACAATCTGCCTGTTTCCATCTGGACCTGTTTGGATGGCAGGATCTACACTTACAGTTTTTTGCTGGTAGTATTTGCCAAATAAATTTGCTTTTAGCTTGTCATCAAAAGCATTGAACTCATAGGTTAAAGAAAGTATGTTTTTGTGTAAATCCCTTGTTCCTAAAAAAGTGTTTTCTAAGACAGATTTTAGCTTGTCACTATCTTCTCTATCAATTCCACTATACACGTGGTTTGCCAAAACTGTGTGATGATCACTTATAGCATAAGCCAAACCTGTTCTAATGGAGGCTACATTTCGGTTTATTTTAGCAAGCGTGGGTCCACCTTCTTGTTGTGAACGCCGGGTATATTTAAATTCCTCACCTTCATAATTAATCGCTCGGTTTCCGTTCCAGCTATAAGCCCAAGGAACCGTGTCGTTCACCTGGCGGTTGCGCGTACCGTAGTATCCGTTTACATTAATATCTAAACCCTTGGTAAAAAGATCTTTCTTCTGGTAAGTTAAATTGATCAGGGATGCATCTGATTCAAGGAATCTTCCTTTATATGGGGTATCGGTCATAAAAGCGCCGTGCTGTACTTCCTTATAATCATCAGACCCTGTAAAGCCAAGAAAAAACTGGTCGGCCCATTTTACATCGGTATATCCTATCTGAGCCATACCCCCTGTAGATCTGTAGGCGTCGTTAAACCTTCTCGCGGTAATAGGAGTTTGTTGTCCGCCTAATCCTTTTACTACCACACTTCGGCCCGAAACTTCATAATCATTATCAGAATAGTTGTGAAAAGCAGAGGCTTTTATGGTAAGCCCTGATTTATCAAAGCGATACAGCCCATTTGCATTGGTCTGAAAAGTATTAAATGATCCGTACGAGACAGAGGCATTAATATTCTTGCTTGATTGTTTATTAAGCACAATGTTAATAGCGCCACCCAGGGCATCGTCAGCTAAATGTCCGGGGACTACTCCTTTGTAGACTTCAATTCGCTCGATCATTGAAGGAGGGATGCTGTTTAAGTTGTATGAAGAACCGAATGTAGAGATGGGAATCCCGTCTATAAAAATGCGTACAGCACTTCCCGATAACCCATTCAAACTGTATTCCGCACGAGAACCTAGACCACCATTCTGGCGAATTTTTACCCCAACGGTAGTATTCAATAATTCATTTGTCTGAATATTTCTAACACTTGCTTTTTTAGTTTCTACAACATTAAGTGCAAAACCTTTTTTCTCTATTTTGGATTTGAATGATTCAGCCCGAAGATGGACTTCACCTAATTCGTGATCAGAATTATTGAAAACAATATTATGCTTTAAGTGTTGTTTTTTTACCGCAATCTGTTGATGATCTATAAAGTTACCGTTATGAATTTCAAGTAAATAAATTCCTTCCGGGAGGTTCTTTAAGATATATTTCCCCGCTGAATCTGATTTGGTATTTCGGCTTTCATCCAGATTAGAGGCGGTTATTTTTGCTCCTTTTACTACATCGCCGTTTTCGTCTTCAATTATTCCTGAAATATTGAATCTTTTAGGTTCGTTTTGCTGGGCATTTAAAGTAGAAATTGCTGTTGAAAGCAATAAGAAAACAAAAGTTTTGGTAAAATTTTTCAGCACAATTCAGGTTTATTGTTCTTATTTAAACTAATTTTAAATAACTTGCGGCAAATATATCTTTTACCGAGATGAAGGGATTTCTGTTTCGGGAATAAAAATAGCGGAAAACGTATTATGTATATTGAATCTAAATTAAAAGAGGTTGATAGAATGCTGTTTAGTCTTGATCTCTCTAAAATAAATCGGGCCGAAATTACTTCAGATGAGATTATATTAAAAACGCCTTCTGGCCTTAATGTTAATAGTAAAATTCAATGTGGGATGGATTTTTTTAGTGTGGATACCGTGCTTGAAAGTACACAAAAAATCACCGATATTTTTAGTATTTGTGGCGAGTATGTTCAAATTTCGTATTTGGGAAGAGGGGAGTCGCAGATGATTTATTCAGGAGAAAGGACGGCGATCGGTTTTGGGAGTATTCAATGCTGTTATGATTGTGATACAGAGAATCACATGGAGATGCCAGCCTTATGTCCAACCCATTATCAGGCAATTTTTTTGTCTAAAGCTTATTACCTTGAATTATTGAAATATGAGACATGGGCAGGGCAAAATATTTTTTATAAAAAAATAGAAATGCGAGAGCGGTTGAGAATGGGGCAGTGTAAGTACCCAGTAAATTATAAATTACATCAGCTTTTTAGTGAAATCACAGAATGTGAGTGGAAGCAGGATTTAAAAAAATACTATTTAGAACTTAAGTTGAAAGAATTGTTTCTTTACCTTCATGTGTGTCAATGTGAAAATACTGCTGCTGAAAATAGCGGACTTACGACAGAACATTTTGAAAAAGTAGAAACCGCACAGGCCTTGTTGCTTGAAAATTATAAAAATCCGCCTACCATTAAGGCATTGTCAAGGAGCGTTTTACTCAACGAACTTCAGCTAAAACAGGGATTTAAAAAAGTATATGGAAAAACAATAAGGAGTTTTGTTATTGAATTACGGATGAAAAAAGCCAGGAGCCTTGTAGGAAAATACACCGTAAACGAAATAGCGGGGATTTTAGGTTATAAAAGTGTACCACATTTTATAAATACTTTTAAAAAGTATTATGGGCACACGCCTAAGCAAACTTTAAGTTAATAAAAAAGCCGCTTTAAAAAGCGGCTTTAGCAGTTCGAAATTAGAATAATATATTATTCAATAACGCGCACTTGGCTTGCGTTAATTCCTTTTCTTCCTTCTAACTCTTCGTACTCTACTTTGTCACCTTCGTTGATGGTTTCTCCATCAAGTCCGGTAACGTGTACAAAGATGTCACGTCCTGTTTCGTCGTTGGTAATGAATCCATAACCTTTAGACTCGTTGAAAAATTTAACTGTACCTTCCATTGTAATAAAATAATAATAATTAATAAAGTACAAACATACTACAATATTATTGACATGGCCCTAAAAAAGGTTAATTTATTTTGAAAAGTCGTTAATTCATTTGCCTAATCTATACCCTTGTCGCGCATTTTATCCATGTTCTCTTTGGTAAGAGTATAATCTTTTAATCGCTTTCCTTTCCACCTGACATATAGAAAGATAGGCATTAATATAAAAGCACTGGCCAGGACCGACAGGCCAATTATAATATCGCCCTGTTCTTGATTCTCAAAGGTTCTAATATAAAAACCAACCCCAATAGCGATTACGATAAGAATGCCTAATATTTTCATTACAGTGTTTATCATATTTTATACAGTTACTTCAATTAGTTTTTGTCTGTAGGCGGTGAGCAGTTTTGATTTTGAGATAAAACCCACGTATTTTTTATCCTGAACCACAGGTAGGTTCCAAGCGTTGCTTTCCTGAAATTTACGCATAATTTCTTTCATTCGGTCTTTATCTAAATCAATGATTTCCGGGGCACGCTGCATGATTTCAGTAACTTTTACCTCTTCATACATTTTTTGCTCAAACATAATTGGCCTGATATCGTCCAGTAAAAGAATGCCCATGAAGTTACGGTTTTCATCAATAACAGGAAAAATATTCCGAGAAGATTTAATTACGCCTTCTTTAATAACCTGCCCTAAATTCATATCTGTTTTAAGTGGAATAAAGTTTTTCTCGATTACCTGCTGAATATTTAGCAGGGTAAGTACTGCCTGATCTTTGTTGTGGGTTAATAAATCACCACGACGGGCAAGCTCCATGGTATAAACCGAATGCGGCTGAAACTGGTTGGTAATCATAAACGAAATTGCCGCGGTAATCATTAAAGGTACAAAAAGTTCATAGCCTCCGGTAAGTTCAGCAATAAGGAAAATAGCTGTGAGTGGGGCGTGTAAAACTCCGGCCATTAACCCGGCCATACCCACCATGGTAAAACTGCTTACTGAAATAGGGTTTTTTAAAATCCCCAGGTTGTTGATAATAAGGGCGAAACAGTGCCCCATGGCGCTTCCCATAAATAAAACCGGGGCAAAAATCCCGCCAATTCCACCGGCACCAAAAGTAAGCGAGGTAGCAAAAATTTTGAAAATTACAAGACCTGCCAAAAGCATAACCACAACCCAGATGTTATCAAGATAAGCATTAAAAAAATTAGTGCCCAGGGCTTCCAGATAATCTTCTGCCAATAAATTGTTGATTACATTGTAGCCTTCACCATATAATGGCGGAATTAAAAAAATGAGGATTCCCAATCCAATTCCACCAACTAGGAGTCTATAAAAAGGAGAATTTATCTTTTTAAATAAACTACTGACTTTAAAATACATGCTGGTGAAGTACATAGAGCATCCGGCGGCAAGCACTCCAAGTATAACATAAAATGGCACTTCGGAAATAGTGAAATTGTCTTGCAGTTCAAAAGGCAGAATAATATCTGAGCCGAAGAAAAAATATGAGGTGAGAATTGCCGAAACCGATGCAATAAGTAACGGTACCATTGAAATTAGGGTAAGGTCTAAGCTAAATACTTCAATAGCAAAAATTATCGCTGCGATTGGGGCTTTAAAAATTGATGACATGGCACCTGCGGCTGCACAACCTATAAGAAGGGTTCGTGAACTCTGGTTCATTTTAAAAAACCGCGAAATATTAGAACCTAAAGACGATCCGGTAGCCACGGTTGGCCCCTCTAACCCAACCGATCCTCCAAAACCAACGGTTAATGGTGCGGTAATAAGGGAGGCGTACATTTGAAAAGAACGCATAATCCCTTTACGGCGGGATATGGCATACAGGGTAGAGGGAATTCCATGACCTATCTTTTTTTTGAAAACAAATTTGATGATGAGTAAAGTAAGACTTAGGCCGATTACAGGAAATATAAAATAAAAAGCATGGTGGTAATTAACAATTAAGCCTCCTTCAAGTAAACGCTGAATATAATGTGTAAGGTTTTTAATGGCTACAGCACCAAGCCCTGCGGTAAACCCGATAATGGCACTCAATATCATTAAAAACTGCTGATGACTGAGATGCCTGTTACTCCAATCGGATAAACGGATTAATAATTTTTTTGTTTTGTTAGCCACTTAAAAAAATATTTTAGTATAAAAGCCCTTAATCTTAAAAAGGGGAATTCAATGGTGAAAACATCTTCGGGTCTATAACCTGCAGGTTTTCAATTTTTTCCCTATGACCATACCACAAGAGGTAATTTTTTGTGAAGATAAAAAATCCCGCTAAAAGCAGGATTTCTTATACATCATTTATTCTCACCAGAGGCGATTTAAGCTTAGGGTTTTAACTGTAAATGCAGCTCATCTAGCTGTGTCTTATCCAGTTTTGCCGGTGCATCTATCATTACATCACGTCCCGCATTGTTTTTTGGGAATGCAATAAAATCCCGAATGCTTTCCCGGCCGCCTAAAATAGCTACTAAGCGGTCAAAACCAAAGGCAATTCCGCCATGGGGTGGGGCGCCGTATTGAAAAGCATCCATTAAAAAGCCAAATTGTTCCCGGGCTTCTTCTGGTGTGAAGCCAAGAAAATCAAACATCCTGGCCTGGGTTTCTTTATCGTGAATCCTAATGGAGCCACCGCCAATTTCATTTCCGTTAAGTACTAAATCATAAGCATTGGCACGTACTTTTCCCGGTTCAGAATCCAGCAAGGGGATATCTTCTTTTTTGGGTGAAGTAAACGGATGGTGCATAGCGTGGAAGCGTTCCGTTTCTTCATCCCATTCTAAAAGTGGGAAGTCGGTTACCCAAAGCGGAGCAAATTCATCGGGTTTTCTCAGACCTAATTCATTCCCTAGATACATTCTTAGTGCGCTTAGCTGGGCTCTGGTCTTATTGGCATCACCGGCCATTACCAGTATTAAATCGCCGGGTTTTGCTCCGGTAGCTTCAGCCCAGGTTTTAAGATCCTCTTCGGAATAAAATTTATCTACGGAAGATTTCAAACTTCCATCTTCGTTATATTTTGCCCAAACGAGTCCGTTAGCCCCAATTTGAGGCCTTTTTACCCAGGAAATCAATTTATCTATTTGTTTCCGGGTATAAGAAGCTGCCCCTGGAACGGCAATTCCGACGATCAATTCCTGTTGGTCAAAAACATTGAAACCTTTGTTTTTGGCAAGCTCATTTAATTCGGTAAATTCCATCCCGAATCGAATATCAGGTTTGTCGTTGCCGTATTTTTTCATCGCTTCGGCATAGGTCATTCTGGGAAATTCCGAAACCTCTACTTTATTGATGGTTTTTAGTAAATATCGGGTTAAGCCTTCAAAAATATTCAGAATATCTTCCTGTTCTACAAAAGCCATTTCGCAGTCAATCTGGGTAAATTCCGGTTGTCGGTCTGCCCGAAGGTCTTCATCGCGAAAACATTTTACAATCTGGAAATACTTATCCATTCCGCCTACCATCAATAATTGTTTAAAGGTTTGCGGCGATTGGGGCAGGGCGTAAAACTGGCCTTCGTTCATACGGCTGGGTACTACAAAATCGCGGGCACCTTCAGGGGTAGACTTTATTAAATAAGGGGTTTCAACTTCAATAAATTCCTGGTCAGAAAGGTATTTACGAACCTCCATTCCCACTTTATGGCGAAACATCAACTTGTTTTTTACCGGGTTTCTGCGAATATCGAGATAGCGGTATTTCATTCGCAAGTCTTCGCCACCGTCACTTTCATTTTCAATAGTAAAAGGAGGGGTTTCGGCAGTATTTAAAATGTTTAGCTCTTTTACCAGAACCTCGATTTCACCGGTTGGGATATTTGGATTTTTAGATTCTCGTTCAATAACTTCACCGGTAACCTGAATTACAAATTCCCGTCCCAATTTCTGCGCCTTTTCCATTAATGCTGAAGCTGAACGCTCTTCATCAAAAATAAGCTGGCAAATGCCATAACGGTCGCGTAAATCTACCCAAACCATAAAGCCTTTATCCCTTATTTTTTGAATCCAGCCTGAAAGTTTTACCTCCCGGCCAATATGTGATGCATTTAATTCTCCACAGGTATGACTTCTGTACATGATATCCCTTTAAAATTTGTGGCTGCAAAAGTAAGAAGTTATTCGCTGTAAAACCGAAAATTATCAGCATAAAGTAAAGATTTTTGTTTATATGTTATTTGAAGGGATGTATTTAAAGTGCTGTAAAACAGTTGTTAATAATTGCAATGTTAAGTTAATGTTATGTAATTATTGATTTAATGTAAAAATATTGCTATATTTGTAAAGTATAGTTTAAATAAAAATATTATGAAAAGGATAAAATCACTAATGATAGCTGCCCTGCTTGTAGCAGGAGGCAGTGTGATAGGCCAGGAGCGTCCTGAGCCTGTTTTCGAGAAAGACGGAGAATTAATAAAAGGTACTTTTTATTATGAAGATGGAAGTGTTAAACAAGAAGGAACGTACAAGGACGGGAAACTCCACGGTGAGTGGA
Source organism: Salegentibacter sp. (assembly GCA_017795085.1). GTDB lineage: Bacteria > Bacteroidota > Bacteroidia > Flavobacteriales > Flavobacteriaceae > Salegentibacter. Next base: position 3,324,416 of record CP051246.1, on the reverse strand, counting down.
TTTCTTACAACCAAGAAGGTGATAAGGAAGCCATCGCGCAGTACGCCAATGGTAAAAAAGCTGGTAAATGGTTTTTTTGGAATGATAACAAGTTGACTGAGGTAGATTATGACAATAATAAGATTGCCAATGTTAACAGCTGGAAAAGCGAAGCTAATATTGTGAGCAACGATTAAATCTGGCGTTTTAAAAATTAAAAAGGCCCCGAAATTTAAAAATTTCGGGGCCTTTTTTAATTTACTATTTGACTTGATAATCTAGCTTAAATACTTCAAAGCTTGCCTTGATTAAAATATATCTTCTAATACTTCAGGGGCTTGCCCCTGAGTTTGTTGATTTAAGCCCTGGCTTCGAGCTTTTTCTGTTTTCTTTCCTTGCGCTTATCGGCTATTTTAACCTTGGCACGGTTTATCAGGTAAAACATCACCGGCACTACCACCAGGGTAAGGAAAGTGGCAAATACCAAACCGAAGATAACCGTCCAGGCCAATGGTCCCCAGAAAATTACATTATCACCACCAATATAGAATCCCGCATCATAGTCTATAAATAATCCAAAGAAATCTATATTTAATCCGATGGCTAAGGGAATTAATCCCAGTACGGTGGTAATGGCTGTAAGCAATACCGGTCGTAACCTTGATTTACCACCTCTTACAATACAATCAAAATATTGTTCGCGGGTTAAAAGTTCATCATCTTCAAGGCCAAGTTCATCTTTCTTACGGTCAATTAAAATTTGCGTATAATCTACCAATACAATAGCATTATTCACTACAATTCCGGCCAGGGAGATAATTCCCATCATCGTCATAATAATGATAAAGTCCATTTGGAAAACAATAAGGCCTAAGAATACTCCAACCAAACTCAATACCACTGCCATTACAATAATAATAGGCTTGGAGACCGAGTTAAATTGCGCTACCAAAATCAATAAAATTCCTCCAACGGCAATGAGCAAAGCTTTAATAAGGAAGCTCATATTTTCCTCTTGTTCTTCCTGTTCGCCCGTAAACTCAAGGCTAACGTCTTGTGGCAGGTCGTAATTATTTAATTCAGTTTTTAACTGGCCTACAATTTGGTTTCCATTATAGCCTTCTAAAACATTGGAATAAATAGTGATTACCCGTTTTAAATCTTTACGTTTTATCGCACTGAAAGAGGATGATTTTTCGCTGGTTACCAGAGATGAAATTGGAACCTGAATAATTTCACCGGTGTTTTGATCTTTAAAAGTAATAGGTTGATTAAACAATACGTTTTCATTATATCGAAACTCATCGTTAAACCGAACATTAACTTCGTAATCGTCGTCACCATCTTTATAAGTTGAAATTTCTTCCCCGTAAATTGCTCGTCGTAAAGTTTGGCCAACCTGAGAGGTAGAAACCCCCAACCGTCCTGCTTTACGACGGTCTACTTTTACATCAACTTCAGCTTTTGATTTATTTACGTCAAGTTGAAGATTTTCAATTCCTGCAATATTTAGTTCCTGGATATAAGAACGCAGGTTTTCGGCTTCTGCCAGCATTTGCTCATAATTTTCCCCTTTTAACTCCATATTAATAGGGTAGCCTGAAGGCGGGCCTGCAGCATCTTTTTCAACTATTATTGAAACGCCCGGGAAACCTTGTACCGCATCCCGAACTTCACTTAATACATCGCTACTTCGTACTCCGCGACGCTCTGTAAACTCCCGCATAGAAAGGGTGACTTTCGCTTTATGAGGCATTTCATTTTGCTGCCCCCCATCGGTTTGCGGATTTCCGGCACCTTCACCAACCTGAGAGATAGCCGATTCTACCATAAAGTTTCGCCCATCTTCGTCTTCATATTTTTTAATAGTCTCAAAAATGCGTTGCTCTACTTTCTTGGTAAGCTCATTGGTCTTTTTGATATCGGTACCTTCCGGATATTCAATATAGGTTATAATCTGGTTCGGTTCATTTTCAGGAAAGAACAACACATTAGGTTGTACTATACCAATTAGTGCGAACGAGATAAACAGCATAAGAAGCGTTCCGAAGAAAAAGGTATAGGCTTTTTTTCCGCGAAGCGCATATTTTAAAAAGTTTTCGTATTTGTTTTCAAGGCTTTTTAATGCCCGTGTCTGAAAGAATTTCACCCCTTTTGAAAGTACATATTTATAGAGCCATAGCAAAATTGCCCCTAAAATCATGATATTACCAATGGCACGCATACCCCCTACGGAAAGGGCAAATCCGCCAAAAAGCAGGATTAACCCGCCAATTCCCAAAATAAGGCTGAATCTTATAAGTTTTTTCTTGGTGAATTCTTCTTCCTCAACTTTCATAAATTGGGAAGTAAGCATAGAATTGATAATTAAAGCCACAAAAAGTGAGGAGCCTAAAACAATAGACAGGGTCATTGGGAAAATCATCATAAACTTACCGATGGTCCCGGGCCAGAGGCCAAGTGGAAAAAAGGCGGCTAGAGTGGTAGCCGTAGAGGCAATAATTGGCCAGGCAATTTCCCCTAAACCTTGTTTGGCTGCTTTAAGGGGTGGCATCCCTTCATCCATAAGGGTATAGACGTTTTCTACCACTACAATTCCATTATCTACCAGCATTCCGAGTCCCATAACCAGGGCAAAAAGAACCATGGTGTTTAGGGAAAAACCGAGACTGGACAGAATGATATAAGAAAGTAACATGGATAGCGGAATGGCAATCCCCACAAAAAGTGCGTTCCTGAAACCGAGAAAAAACATCAATACCAAAACCACTAAAATCACCCCAAAAATAATGTTGTTTACCAAGTCGTCTACCTGGCTTTCGGTATTGGTAGACTGGTCGTTGGTAAGGCTAACATGTAAGCTTTCGGGTAGGTAGCTTTCCTGTTCTTCTTCTACAATTTGTTTGATTTCATCAACGGCCTCGATCATATTTTTACCGGCCCTTTTTTTAATATCGAGCATTACCACGGGATCGCCGTATTCACGGGCAAAAGTGGTGGGGTCTTTTTCCTTGAAATTTATATTGGCAATATCCTTTAAAAAGATATTACCGCCGTCCCGTTTTACCACCACATTTTCAAGTTCATCGGGATCTTCAATTTCACCGATAATCCTAATGTTTTTCTGTACGCCGCTTGTGATGATATTTCCACCGGAAATTGTGCGGTTTTCAGCGCTAACCGAATTCACAATATCATCAAAACCCACCTGTGAGGCGGTCATCTTATAAATATCAACGGCAATTTCAACCTCCATTTCTTCAGCACCACGAATTCCGGCCTCTTTAATTTGAGGTAGTAATTCAATACGTTCCTGTAGGTATTCGGCATACTCTTTTAACTGTTGAACTGTATAGTCACCGGTTAAATTGATATTTAGAATGGGTTGTTCTTCTGAAATATTAAGGTCAAAAACATTGGGTTCAACTTTGGCTCCATTATCAAGTGTTGGCCAGGTAGTTTCGGCTTTTACCATATCTACCTTGTCTTTTACCTTTTGTTTGGCAAGTTCTACCACTTCGTCTTCTTCAAATTCAACAATTACAATGGAGTAATCCTGAAGTGTTGTAGAGGTGATTTCCTTAACGCCACTAATATCGTTGAATTCTTCTTCCAGTGGCTCAGTGATAAACTTCTCAACATCTTCAGCTGAGTTTCCCGGGTTGACCGAGCTCACGTAAATTTTTGTTTTTATTATTTCAGGAAAAGCTTCACGAGGCATACTATAATAAGACATAAGTCCGCCTATCATAATGATGGCAATAATAACGTAAACCGTCATTTTGTTGCCAATAGCCCAGGACGAGAGTTTAAATTCTTTATCCAGTTTCATATTAACTATTGTTCTTCGTTTCTAATTTTTACTTCTTGTCCGTCTCTTAAATTTTTAGCACCCTCAATAATGAGTTCTTCATTGGGGTTAAGTCCTGAGGTAATTTCAATATTATCCTGATAAGACAGCCCGGTTTTTACCACTTTTTTAACGGCTACGCCGGTTTGCTCTTCTTCTGAAAAATCTTCCAGAACATATACAATGGTCTGGTCGTGTGCATTTCTTTGCACCACGTTTTCAGGAATAATAATAGCCTTTTCTGATGTGTAATCGTTTAGTTTAATCGTGGCAATCTGATTTGGTTTTAACAAGCCATCTTTATTGGGTACAGCTACCTTCACCTTAAAGGTTCGGTTGTTAGGGTTAATATTGTTTCCCACCTGGCGAACTTCACCTTCAAACTCGTCATTAAGGGTGTTTATTTCAACTTTTACTCCGGTGCCTTTGCTAATTGTATTAAGGTAATTTTCCGGAACATCAGCTTCTACATACATATTCTTTAGACTAACCAAACGGAACAATTGGTTTTGTCCCGGGCTAACTACTTCACCAGGGTCAGAAATAATCTCGTCAATAGTCCCGCTAAAGGGGGCTCTTACCACCGTTTTTGCAACCTGAGCTTTGAGTTGTTTTAGTGCATTTTGATTGCCTTCGTAATTGGTTTTTGCTTCTAAATACTGCATCTCAGAACCAATATTTTGTTCCCATAATCGCTCTTGTCGTTCAAAAGTGGTTTTTGAAAGGGCTACCTGGGTTTCCAGTTGAGCAACCTCACTGCTTAAACCGCCGTCATCAATTCTGGCGAGTACTTGTCCACGGGAAACTCGATCCCCTTCGTTTACCAGTATTTCAGTGAGAATCCCGGTAAATTCAGGATAAATAATAATGTTTTCATCGGTCGCGACATCTCCCTGAACTTCGGCATAATGCTTAAATAAAGTATCCTGAATTTTGCGGGTATTTACTAAATCCAGTCTGCGATTCTTATCCAGATTGTCAATCGCATTATCCAGTTTGTCAATTTTACCGGTAAGTTCGCTTTGTAGCTGACTTAACTCTGATTTGTGTTGCCTTATTTCCTGAAGGTCGCCACGTTCAATAATATCGTCTATCGATTCTTCATTATTTCCTCCGCAGGAGAATAAAAGAAAAGGAATGCTTAATAATAATGCTGCTTTTTTCATGATTGTATTGCTGTGATAGGTCATTTTAGTGTTACTCAATAATCGAGATTTAAATGCTCTGAGGTTTCCCTCGAAATCGAAAATTATTTCTTCTAAATGCTTCATGGGTTTGCCTCTAAGTGGTTTACTCTTCATAAGTGGTGGTGTCCAGTAAATTTTCCAGTTCAGCTTTGTTGGTAATTACTTCTAACATTGCTTCTAAATATTCCTGTTGTGCGGTGTAGAGTTGTTGCTGGGCTTCCCGTAATTCAAAACTGCTGCCTACACCTTCAAAATACTTAACCTGGTTTTTTTCTTCAATTCTTTCGGATAATGCAAGGTTTTTTTGCTGCACTGAAAAGTTCTCTAAACTGAATTCGTAATCGCTTTTGGCGGTATTGATTTTGTTTTTTACTTCATTTTCGGTTTGTTCCAGTTCTTCAAGTTTTTGCTCGTAGGCAATTTTCTTTTGCTGTGTGCGAGCACTTCGCATCCCGCTGCTGAAAATTGGGATGTTCAGGCTAATTCCGAGCAGGGATTGGGTGAAATATTCTTGTTCACTGTCAAAAAATGTAAAATCCTGATTGAAACCCTGGACCCCGTAATTTAGAAATCCGCTAAGGGTAGGCAGAGCTTTGGCTTTTTCCAATTTGACTTCAATTTCTGCCGATTCAGCTGTGTTTTTAGCAATTCGATAATCTATGTTTTCTTCAATAGGAATTTCTTTCTCCAAAAGGGCCAGGTCAAAATACTCCATCGATAAATCTTCGAGTTGCTCGGTAAGTTCTACATTGGCCGTTATTGGCAATCCCAGGGTGATATTCAACATTTCGTATGCAATATCACGCATGCGGCGGCTCCGATTTAAATTATTGTCGATAGTGAGCTCGGTAATTTCTAATTGTTGTACATCTTCCTGCTCACTCATTCCGTTTTCATATAAAGCCCGGGTTTCTTTTAAATTACTTTGAATGTTCTCGAGGTTTTCTTCCAGAATAACAATGTTCTCTTCAGCAAGTAAGACATTACCGTAGGCATCGATAATTGCTTTTTTAATTTCCTGATCGGTTTTTGTTTTTGAATTTTTGGAAATCTGAAGCAGTGTTTTGGATGATTGGATACCCACGATGTAAGACCCGTCAAAAATGAGTTGGTTCCAGGTAGCAGTACCATTTACACTGTGCTGCTGGCCAAAAGTTACCGGGATAAATTCGCCTTGTTCTCCGCCGGCAATTTCTGCTGGAAGTAATTGTACGGGAAGTTTCAGGTTGTTTTGATATTCTCCTGTCGCGTCAATTTGCGGGAGTCCCTGAGCAATAATTTCCCATTTTTGTTTTAAGGCAATTTCTACATCTTTCTCGGCATTTACTGAAGAATAATTATTCTCTATGCCAAATTTTATGGCTTCTTCCATAGAAAACCTGTAGGTAGAATCGGCTTGTTGCGCTGCCAGGCTTCCACTTATAAAAATAAGAAGGATTAATAGTTTACGCATTGTTTTGCTCTTTATTTTTAAGGATTTTATTTAATGTTTTCAGACCTTTCTCGTTAACGATAGCCCGTAGGTGATATTCTAAAAAATATTCCATCAACTTAAGATTGGTGTATTCTTCTTCCGGAAATAAATTTTGGTCTTTTATGCTTAACATTCCCACAAAATGCAACCTGCTTATAAAAGAAATAGGAATATCGCTTCGGTAATGTCCCGTAGTAATCCCTCGTTGTAAGTTGTTGATTACAAATTGTTGGGTAACATCAAATTGTTTGTTGCGAAATTTATCGTAAATTCTGGGATAATATTTTTGAAGCTGAAAATGAGGAGAGGTTTTCTCATTTTTTAGCATTTTGTTTGCGAGTTCCTTCATCTGGAAAATTTCTATTACAGGGTTTAATTCCTCTTCTTGTAAATCGCTAATTGCGGTGGTTATTTCATTAAAAATGAGTTGGACACTTGCTTCCACGAGTTTTGATTTTGTTTTAAAATAAGCGTAAATAGTTTTTTTTGATATTCCCATTTTCTGGGCAATATCATCCATAGTAGCGCTTTTAAAGCCTATGTTAAGGAACATTTCTGTTGCCTGTTCTATAATTTTATTCTTCACTGCATGAAAATTTGGGTGCAAATATAAGTCTTGGAAACTTTAAAAACAAAAAAAGTTTCCGTAGTTTTTTAAGCTTAATGGAAGGGACTATTTTTGCATTTTTGTTTCCACATTTTTCTGAATTTTTCCCTTTCTTCAGTCGACATACTTTTAAACTTTTTTCTTAGATTTTTTCGATGTTTATCTTGTCCTTTCTTACATCCGGAGAACCCTCCAAATAAGATTTTACTCAGTACAAGAATTCCCATAGCCTGCCAGTAAGTAATTGTTTTTACGTCCAGTACCGTGGGTAAAATGGCATTCCATAGCCACATTACAATTGCGGTGACCAAAAAAAGTATCACCAGGGGAATCAGTATGAATTTTGCCCTAAATTTTCCTTTTCTCTGCATAACTTTTTATTTAATAATTTTTTAAATCACTATAAAGCTGGTGTAGGCGTATGCGTAAATGTTTAACTGCATAATGCTTCCTGCTAATAATGGTTTTTATGTTTGTATTTTGCTCTTTAGCAATTTGTTGTAAGGTTTTAGCTTCAATCTCGTTTTCCATATAAGCCAATCGCTGATCCTCCGGTAGTTCTTCCAGTGCTTCAAAAAGGGCTTTCCATATTTCTTCCTGGAAGAACTTAAGTTCAGGATCTTTTGCTTCGTCTAAGAGCAAGAGATTTTTTATAGAAGAAAAATCATCATTATCTTCAAAATCATAATCTTCCAGGTTGCCGGTTTTTTTCTTCCGGTAGCTGTCGGTAATTTTATTACGAGTCACGCGATAAAGCCAGTTTCCTATATTTACAATTTGAGAAATATTGGTGAGATTGCTAAACTGGTACCAGACCTCCTGTAAAATATCCTCGGCATCTTCATCGTTTTTAACCTTGGGTTTTATAAATGCCAGTAACTTATCACTGTAATTGCTTACAGTATCTTCAATTATGTTCTCCTTGTTTTGTTGGGACATTTTATAGCTTTAGCCGGCTTTATATTATTAAAGACGAATCAGAATAGTTTTTACTTTAAAATTTTCTGAAAAATTAATAAGAAACATCGAAAATGAATTTAAATAAGGCTAATTTTTAAGTTGTTATTGTGTATAGATTTACATTATTTTTGGGGCATGCAAGACATTTTATATTATCGGAAAGAATTTATCAAATACCTCAATAATCAGGTAAGCGTTAAAGAGCCAGCAAATCTTTATGAGCCAATGGTGTACATTCTTGGTTTGGGAGGAAAAAGATTGAGACCTGTTTTAGTGTTGATGGCTGCTGAAATTTTTGGAGCCAATTATAAAAAAGCCTTAGATGCAGCTCTGGCTATAGAGATTTTCCATAATTTTTCTTTGGTACACGACGATATTATGGACGATGCGCCTTTGAGAAGGGGGAGGGAAACCGTGCACGAAAAATGGGATGTTAATACCGGTATTTTGTCTGGTGACGCAATGCTGATTAATGCTTACCAATTGTTTGAAAATTATGAGGGATCGCTTTTTAAGGAGTTAGCGCAGTTATTTACTAAAACGGCCATGCAGGTTTGTGAAGGCCAACAATATGATATTGATTTTGAAACCCGCGAAGATGTGAGTATTGAGGATTACCTTAAAATGATTGAATTTAAAACCGCGGTATTGGTGGGAGCTTCTTTACAAATGGGGGCTATTGTAGCTAAAACCAGTATAGATTGTAAAAAAGCTGTTTATGAATACGGAAGATTGTTAGGTATTGCTTTTCAGCTCCAGGATGATTATCTGGATGCTTTTGGAAATCCGGAGACCTTTGGAAAGCAAACCGGGGGCGATATTATTGAAAACAAAAAAACTTTTCTGTACTTAAAAGCTGTGGAATATGCCGGGCAGAATGAGGCCGGTGAGCTTGAACACTTGTATAGTATAAGCCCAGACGATAATAGTGGGAAAATTGAAGCGGTAAAAACATTGTTTGAAAGTAGCGGGGCTGCCAATTTAACCCGGCAGGAAATTGAAAAATATACCCAAAAAGCTTTCAAAGTATTGGAAAAAATGAATATTTCTGAAGAAAAGAAAGAACCGCTTCGGCTTTTTGGGGAACGATTAATGAATAGGACCAGATAATTAAGAATTTGATAAGAGATCTTGGCTTTTTCACGTTAAATTGAGCGCTCTCAATGTTAAAATTCTTATAAGGCATAAGATAAATATATGGTTTACTAAAGGCTCTTTTTTTTAAAAATTGTATTTTTGCACTGTTTTATACTTTAAAGAGACATTAGTTTCCACCTTATGGATAGATTTTCATTTCTAAATGCTGCACATACTGCATATTTTGCCGATTTATACGATCAATATCTAAAATACCCCGATAGTGTTGAGCCCAGTTGGAGGGCTTTTTTTCAGGGCTTTGATTTCGGGATGGAGCAAAACGGGATTCCTGAGGAAGTCTTGGAAGGCGCCCCGGTTGCTTTTGAAGAAGGTAAGATTCCCGATCACGTAATTAAAGAATTTCAGGTAATCAGGTTAATAGACGGGTATCGTACCCGTGGCCATCTGTTTACAAAAACCAATCCGGTAAGGGAACGGCGGAAATATAGCCCAACCTTGAATATCGAGAATTTTGGGCTTTCTAAAGAAGATTTAAAAACCACCTTTAATGCCGGTGATATTTTGAGTGTTGGCCCAAGCAGTCTTGAAGATATTATAACCCATCTTGAGAAGATATACTGCGATTCTATTGGTATTGAATATATGTTTATTAGAACACCTGAAGAAATAGAATGGATTCAGGATAAGCTTAATATCAATGAAAATCAGCCTAAGTTCGATAATGAACACAAGAAACAAATTCTTAAGAAACTCAATGAAGCAGTTTCTTTTGAAAGCTTTTTACATACTAAATATGTAGGCCAAAAACGTTTTTCCCTGGAAGGTGGAGAAAGTTTAATACCCGCTTTGGATTCTCTTATAGAAAAAGCCGCTGAATACGGTGTAAAAGACTTTGTAATGGGAATGGCCCACCGTGGGCGATTAAATACCCTAACCAATATTTTTGGTAAAAGCGCCAAAGATATTTTTAGTGAATTTGACGGAAAGGATTATGAACAGGATATTTTTGACGGTGACGTAAAATATCACCTGGGCTGGACTTCCTGCCGATTGACCGATAAAGGAAAAGGAATCAATATTAATATCGCGCCAAATCCTTCTCACCTTGAAACCGTAGGTCCTGTGGTTGAAGGAATATCCCGGGCAAAGCAAGACCGGCGGTATGAAGGGGATAATAGTAAGGTGTTACCTATATTGGTACATGGAGATGCAGCCATTGCTGCTCAGGGTGTAGTTTATGAACTGGTTCAGATGGCCCAGTTAGACGGTTACAAAACCGGCGGGACTATTCATATTGTAGTGAATAACCAAATTGGATTTACCACCAACTACCTTGATGCACGTTCTTCTACCTATTGTACCGATGTGGCCAAAGTAACCCTTTCTCCGGTATTGCACGTAAATGCCGATGATGCGGAAGCTGTGGTTCATGCCATCCTTTTTGCATTGGATTTTAGGATGAAATTTAAACGTGATGTGTTTATTGATATGCTGGGCTATAGAAAATATGGGCATAATGAAGGTGATGAACCTCGTTTTACACAGCCAAAATTATACAAAGCTATTGCCAAACATAAGAATACCCGCGATATTTATGCTGAAAAACTCAAAGAGGCGGGAATTATTGATGCGGATTATGTGAAATCTCTGGAAGAAAAATATAAAACCAGCCTTGAAGAAGACCTTGAAGATTCCCGAAAGGAAAATACTACCCATGTAACTCCGTTTATGCAGGATGAGTGGGAAGGTTTTGAAAATGTGCTGGAAGACCGGATGATGGAAAAGGTAGATACTAGCTTCGAGTTAGAAAAACTCGATAAAGTAGCTAAAGCCGTTTCTGAGCTTCCGGAGGATAAAAAATTTCTTCGAAAAATTGTAAAATTGATCGATGCCCGTAAGAAAATGTACTTTGAGACCAATAAGCTCGATTGGGCAATGGCCGAGCATTTGGCTTACGGTGCTTTAATGACCGAGGGGTATAACATCAGAATAAGCGGGCAGGATAGTGAACGTGGTACTTTCTCACATCGTCATGGGGTATTAAAAGTTGAAGATAGTGAAGAGGAAGTGATCCTGCATAATAATATTGAAGGTCGGGATGGTGATTTCTTTATTTATAATTCACCGCTTTCAGAATATGGAGTGGTAGGTTTTGATTATGGCTATGCTATGGCCAGCCCAAAAACCTTGACCATTTGGGAAGCGCAATTTGGGGATTTTGTAAACGGTGCCCAGATTATGATAGATCAGTATATTTCTGCTGCTGAAGATAAATGGAAACTGCAAAACGGTTTGGTGATGTTGCTTCCCCACGGTTACGAAGGCCAGGGGGCAGAACACTCCTCAGCAAGAATGGAGCGTTTTCTTCAGCTTTGTGCTAAAGATAATATGTATGTAGCCGATGTTACCACCCCTGCAAATATGTTTCATTTATTGCGTAGGCAAATGAAAGCCGGGTTTAGAAAACCATTAATAGTTTTTACTCCAAAAAGTTTGCTTAGGCATCCTAAAGTGATTTCAAGTAAAGAAGAATTTGCTAACGGAAGTTTTAAACCGTTTTTAGATGATGAGCAGGCTGATGTTAAAAAAGTGAAATCCCTGGTATTCTGTACCGGTAAATTTTACTACGATTTGTTGAAATCTCGTGAAGAGAATGAACGGGATGATGTTGCCCTGGTAAGGGTAGAACAGTTATTCCCACTTCCGGTTAGTGAAATGAAAAAAGCGATTAAAAAATACAAAAACGCGGACGATATTGTATGGGCTCAGGAAGAACCTAGAAATATGGGGGCTTATGGGCATATGTTGCTTCATTTTGATGAAGCGAAAAACTTTAGAGTTTGCAGCCGTAAATTTTACGGTTCGCCGGCGGCCGGAAGTGCTGTTCGGTTTAAAAAGCGACACGATAAAGTAATCGCATGCGTATTCGATAAAAATTTAGAAGAATAAACTTAAATTAAAATCTGTTACTACCGGGCAGAACTCAATAGTTTCTGCCTTGTAGCAATGACCAAAAAATAAAAAATCAAGATCATGGCCTTAGAAATGAAAGTCCCTTCTCCGGGAGAATCGATAACCGAAGTTGAAATAGCCCAGTGGCTGGTAGAAGATGGTGATTATGTTGAAAAAGACCAGGCGATTGCTGAGGTTGACAGCGATAAAGCTACTTTAGAACTGCCTGCTGAAGCCAGTGGGATTATTACCCTAAAGGCTGAAGAAGGTGATGCGGTAGAAGTAGGCGAAGTGGTTTGCCTTATCGATACCGAAGCTTCAAAACCCGATGGTGGTGATGACGCTAAAGAGAAAAAAGATGACGCTTCTGATGGAGGTGACGAAAAAGATGTTGATAAACAACGGGAAGAGAAAGATCAAAAAGGGGATAGTGAAAAGGCTGAACCAAAACAAGAGGATTCAAAAGAAACTTATGCAACCGGTTCTCCTTCGCCTGCGGCCAAAAAAATTCTTGATGAAAAAGGAATTGATGCCAAAGATGTAAAAGGAAGTGGTAAAGATGGGCGAATTACCAAAGAAGATGCGGTCCAGGCTAAGGCTTCTATGGGCTCTCCTGGTAAGGGGAAACGAGGAGAAGAAAAGAAAAAAATGTCTATGCTAAGGCGTAAAGTGGCTAAACGTTTGGTTTCTGCTAAAAACGATACGGCTATGCTGACTACCTTTAATGAGGTAGATATGTCACCAATTTTTACGCTTCGCAAAAAGTATAAGGAAGAATTTAAAGAAAAACACGGAGTAAGTTTGGGCTTTATGTCTTTCTTTACCCTGGCTGTAGTTCGGGCTTTAGATATGTATCCTGATGTAAACTCTATGATAGATGGTGATCATCAAATTACTTACGATTATAAAGATGTGAGTATTGCGGTTTCAGGACCTAAAGGACTTATGGTGCCGGTAATTAGAAATGCTGAAAATTTAAGCTTTAGAGGTGTCGAAGATGAGGTGAAGCGACTTGCTCTTCGTGCCAGAGATGGGAAAATTACTGTTGATGAAATGACCGGAGGTACCTTTACCATTACTAATGGCGGTGTGTTTGGATCAATGCTTTCTACGCCAATTATCAATCCTCCGCAAAGTGCAATTTTAGGAATGCATAACATTGTAGAACGTCCTGTGGCTATAGATGGCCATGTTGAAATTCGTCCTATTATGTATGTGGCACTTTCCTACGATCATCGAATTATTGACGGGAAAGAATCTGTTGGTTTCTTGGTAGCGATAAAAGAAGCTATTGAGAATCCGGAGGAATTATTGATGGATAACGACATAAAACGGGCTTTGGAGTTATAAAAGCCGTTTTTATCAGATCATAAAAAAAGGAGGATTCGTGAAAATCCTCCTTTTTAGTTTGTTACAATAACAAATTAAAATAAAACAAAAGAGACAATGTTCAAGAATAAAACTCCAATAACTGTAATACCAATGCGGTAAAAAATAATGATTTATGGGAGTTTTTCTTGAACACAACTGGCATGCTAACATTAACTTTGTTTCAAATCTAGCGAATACCTGCAGGCGGGGCAAGGGGGAAATTTCCCCTAAAATGCTTAGTTACTTTAAATACAGCGATTTATTCTTGTAATCTATAATGGCTTTGCCACGTTTTAATAAATCGGCGCCAATAATCCCGTGAACTTTTTCGGCATCATGGTTTATTAACGCTTCATTTACGTGCCGTAGGTCAAAGAGTACCAGGTCTACTTTTTTCTTTTTCCAGCCTTTTATTTCAATTTGATTTTTTTGTGCTATTTGAGTAAGCATATCAGTAGCTCCGGCACCGGCAGCTTTTATGTCACTATCTTCGGCCAATAGCTTAAAGTGTTTTACCGATTCCATCCCGACACAAGTGCTTGAAGCACCGGTGTCTAAAATGAAATTCCCTTCTATGTTATTGATTTTTGCTACCAATTCCAGGTGGTTGGTTTTCGTGAATTCCAACTTGATACGCTTGTATCCTTTTTCTTTTAGCAATTTCTTTAAAGACATTCTCTGCTTTTTGACAAAGATAGTTGTTCAAAATAAATATTTTTGCATTTATGATTTTTACTGATACACATATTCATCTTTATAGCGAAGATTACAACGAAGACCGGGAAAAGTTAATAAAGGAAGCTTTTCAGCAAAATATTAAGCGCTTTTTCTTACCTGCCATAGATTCAGGATATGTTCCGGCGATGTATGATTTAAAGAAAAAATATCCTGAGCATGTATTTTTGATGGCGGGTTTGCATCCCACACATGTAAAAGAAAATTATGAAGAAGAACTTGAAAAAGTTGAAAAACAGCTTTCTGAAGCCACTCAGGAGTTTTATGCGATAGGGGAGATAGGTGTTGATTTATATTGGGATCAATCTACTCTTGAAATTCAGCAGGATGCTTTCCGCAGGCAAATTCGCCTGGCTAAAAAATATCAATTGCCTATTGTTATTCATTGTCGAAATGCTTTTGATGAAGTTTTTGAAGTGCTCGAAAGTGAAAAAGACGAAAAGCTCTTCGGGGTTTTCCATTGTTTTACCGGTACTTTGCAGCAGGCTAAACAGGCACTTTCTTATAATTTGAAACTTGGAATTGGCGGGGTGGTAACTTTTAAAAACGGAAAAATCGATACGTTTTTAGAAGAAATTCCGTTAGAAGAAATTGTTTTGGAAACCGATGGGCCTTATTTATCTCCGGCACCGTTTCGTGGTAAACGAAACAAGCCTGAATATTTGTTAAAAGTAGCTGAAAAACTTTCAGAAATATACGCTAAAGAACTTGAGGAAATTGCCTTGCAAACCACCCAAAATTCTAAAGATATTTTCGGTATTTAAAGCAAATTAGAATTAAAATTTGTTCATTTGTTAGGAAAACCAAATTATTAGTGAGAGATTTTGAAGAAATAAGATTCTACCGAGACGATGAGGTGCAGGAAGCACTTCAACAAAACCTGAAGCATCCCATGATTAAGGCTTTACTTCAGTTTACTTTCCCTGAGAAAGATTTAGAAGAAATTAGTCCTATTATTTCTCAATGTCACTCAATTCGGGATTTTCAAACTAAGGTTATATACAATACCGTACAACAGGTTGTGGGTAGAAGTACAGAAGGTCTCTCGAGTTCAGGATTTGAAAAACTGGACAAAAACGAAGCTTATTTTTATATTTCCAATCATCGCGATATTGTACTGGATACTTCTTTATTGAATAGTACGCTTTATGAACAAAATTTGGTAATGACAGCTTCAGCTATTGGAGATAATTTGGTGCAGAAACCCTTTTTGATGTTGCTTTCCCGGCTAAACCGGAATTTTCTGGTAAAACGTGGTCTGGGCCCGCGTGAAATGTTGCGGAGCTCTAATACGCTTTCTCACTATATAAAACATCTGTTACAGGAAGAAAATCGTTCGGTTTGGATGGCACAGCGTGAAGGGCGTACAAAAGATGGGAGCGATCATACCCAACAAGGCGTGCTGAAAATGATTGCGATGGCAAAAGATGAATTTAACCTGCCCGATTATTTCAAAAAGTTAAAGATTGTTCCGGTGGCCATTTCTTATGAGTTTGATCCTACCGATATTCTCAAGATGCCTGAGTTAATGGCCAAACGTATGAAAGAGGAATATGTAAAATCGGCCAACGAAGATTTTAATAGTATCCTTCAGGGGGCTACAGGTAATAAAGGCCGTATTCATATTGCTGCCGGTGAAGTGTTGGGTGAAGAAACTTTTGAGGGAATAGCAGAGAAAACAGCTTCGGTAAACGAACAATTAAAAGCAATTGCCGCCAAAATTGATGAAGCGGTTTATAGGAATTACCGACTTTGGCCTGCTAATTATATTGCCCATGATTTATTGAAAAATTCAGAAACTTATTCCGATAAATATACAAAAAAGGAAAAGCGACAATTTGAACGTAGGGTGAGCAGGCGTGTAGATATGAGTAATGCCCTTGAGCTTAATAGTTATCTTTTAATGTATGCCAATCCTGTAATTAATAAGGAAAGCGTGTTTGAAAGCCTGTAGTCTTTATTGCCGGTAATCTTAAACAAATAAAATCGATGCTTGTAAATAAAAACCTTGAAAGAAGGATTTATTAAGCTATGATGACCGCTCAATAAAAATTATTTTTTTAAAGTTGGCGTTGCTTTGTTATTTATGTAATGTTTAATGTAATTTTGTTTGTGTGAAAAAAAAGGCTGATATCCTGCTTATATATACCGGAGGAACTATCGGGATGATTAAGGATTATGATACCGGGGCGCTTAAAGCCTTTAATTTTGATGAGTTGCTGCAGAAAATTCCGGAATTAAAGATTCTTGAGCATACTATCGATACGCTCAGTTTTGAAGAACCTATAGATTCTTCAAATATGGATCCTGCTTCCTGGTTGCAGATTGCCGATACTATAGAGGATCATTTTGAGACATATGACGGGTTTGTGGTTTTACACGGGAGCGACACCATGTCTTACACAGCTTCAGCCCTGAGTTTTATGTTTGAAAACTTAACAAAGCCAATTATTTTTACCGGTTCGCAGCTTCCGATAGGAGATTTACGTACCGATGCCAAAGAAAACCTTATTACCAGTATTCAGATTGCAGGTTTACAAAAAAATGGAAGGCCTGTAATTAGCGAAGTAGGATTGTATTTTGAATATAAGCTATATCGTGCAAACCGAACTACCAAAATTAATGCAGAACATTTTGAAGCTTTTGCTTCTATGAATCATCCGCCTTTGGCAGAATCTGGAGTCTATCTTTCGGTAGACCATAGTGCTTTATGGAAGCCAAACCGCCGGCAGCGTACCAAATTGCATCGTTTTTTTAATGATGAGGTGCTAATTTTAAAAATGTTTCCCGGGATTAGTGAAAGTACGGTGCGGCATATGCTTTCAAAAGAAAATTTACGCGGAGTGATTTTGGAAACCTATGGCAGTGGTAATGCACCGGGAGCTCAATGGTTTATCGATATTCTGAAAGAAAAAATCGCTGATGGGTTGTATGTGATTAATGTAACCCAGTGTATTGCGGGAAGTGTAACCATGGGGCATTATGAAACCAGTGTTCAGTTAAAAAAGATTGGGGTAGTGTCTGGAAAAGATATTACAACGGAAGCTGCAATTGCTAAATTAATGTATCTTTTGGGTAAAGATTTAGGCCCGAAAGTCTTTAAGACTATATTTGAAACCTCTTTAAGAGGGGAAATCTCTTAAAATTAACGCTAAGTACTTGACGGAATATAATTTTTTTTGTTATTTGGCGCACTGTTAAAAAAATAAGTCAAAGAGAGGTGGCCGAGTGGTCGAAGGCGCACGCCTGGAAAGTGTGTATACGTCACAAGCGTATCGAGGGTTCGAATCCCTTCCTCTCTGCTGAATTTTTATAGTATTTTTATAAAAAATTATTTTTATATCTTTAAACCCTTTAACTAATTAAATTAAGACAAACAGTAATGAAAAGATTATTTTCTATTTTGGTAATCGCCGCAGGTATGGTGTTAGGAACCGGAAACCTTAACGCGGCCAATAATGTAAACGAAATGCAGGGTGCTATTGCCACTTTTGTTCAGGATGAAGAAGCTGGAGCAGCTGCAGACGAAGCAGAACAAGAAACGGTAGGTTTCCACCAGGAGCTTAAAAGACGTTTTATTGAAGGTGGTCCCGAATTTATGGGGATTGTATTACTATGTTTAATTCTTGGTTTGGCGGTGGCCATAGAGAGAATTATCTTTTTAAATCTTTCTACTACCAATACCCGTAAACTAGCTAAAAATGTAGAAGATGCCCTTAACAGTGGTGGTGTTGAATCTGCGAAAGAAGTTTGCCGTAATACACGTGGTCCTGTGGCTTCTATTTATTACCAGGGGCTTGATCGTGCCGACGAAAGCATTGAAGCTGCAGAAAAAGCAGTTGTTGCTTACGGTGGTGTGCAAATGGGGCAGTTAGAGAAAAACGTATCTTGGATATCTTTATTTATCGCACTTGCACCAATGCTTGGTTTTATGGGTACGGTAATTGGTATGATTACAGCCTTTGATAGAATTGAAGCAGCAGGGGATATGCAGCCTTCACTTGTGGCCGGTGGTATTAAAGTGGCCCTTCTTACTACGGTATTTGGTTTGATTGTTGCTATTATATTACAGATTTTCTATAACTATATCATCGCTAAGATAGACAGGATTGTTAATGATATGGAAGATGCTTCTATCGTTCTTATCGATATGCTAGTGGCTTACAAGAATAAAAAAAGAGTATAAGACCAGCTTAAACAATTTATGATGTATAAAGTTTTAAAATATTTGGCAATAGTAATTGGTGTAATAGGTCTTATCCTATTAGCCAGAATCATTGTTACCGGTGGTGATGCTATTGAAGCCTCCGGCGATATGCAAGCCAGTTACCTCGATCCGTTCATGTGGGTTTCTTATCTTGTATTGGCTGCGGTAATAGTTCTAGTAGCCATATTTGCGATAAAAGGCCTCTTTAGCGGTAATATTAAGACAACCCTTATTTCTCTGGGAAGTTTTATAGTTGTAGTATTAATTGCATACCTTATTACCAGTGGTAGTGAAGTTGAGCTTAGAGGGGGAGATACCCTTTCTGCCAACGGTGCACATTGGGTGAGTGCAGGATTGGTTACATTTTATATCCTTGCAGGTTTTGCAATTTTAGCTATGGTATTCTCAGGAATTCAAAAGTTAATAAAATAAAACTATGGCAAAAAGAGATGCACCAGAAGTGAATGCCGGTTCGATGGCAGATATCGCTTTCCTGCTCCTGATTTTCTTTTTGGTTACCACAACCATTGAGACCGATTCAGGAATTAGCAGAAAGTTGCCGCCATGGCAGGAAGAAGAGCAGGAGCCGCCAAACATTAAGCAGCGAAATCTGTTTATTGTTGAGGTGAACAGTAATAATGAGCTTCTTGTAGAAGAAGAAGCAATGGATATTAGTAATTTGAGGGAGGCAGCTTTTGAATTCCTTGATAATGGTGGAGGTGTAGGAGATGAAGCCTGTGATTTTTGTCAGGGAGCTGCAGACGATGAGTCTTCTGTAAATCCTCAAAAAGCAATTATTTCATTGGTAAATAACCGTGGGACCGAATATGGGACCTATATCGCTGTTCAAAATGAATTGGTGGCAGCATATAACCAGTTGAGAAATAGGGAAGCTGAACGTATTTTCGGGGTTACTTATACCGAAATGGAAAATGCTTATAATGATCCTAATTATAATGGAGACAAAGAGGCTTTGAAAGAAAAAATTGGGGCTATTAAAGATTTAATTCCTCAAAAACTTTCAGAAGCTGAACCAAAAAGCTAATCTGCTTTAAACTAAATTTAAATTATGTCTAAGTTTAAAAAGAAATCATCAGCAGGGCAGCCTGCCATTAGTACAGCATCCTTACCAGATATTGTATTTATGCTATTATTCTTCTTTATGGTGGTAACGACAATGCGTGATACTAGCCTTATGGTTGAAAATACGCTGCCTTCTGCCGATCAGGTTGAGAAATTGCAGAAAAAGGACTTGGTAATGTATATTTATGCTGGAAAACCTAGTCCGCGTTATGCAGAAAGGTTTGGTACTGAAGCCCGAATTCAGCTTAATGATAAATTTGCCGATGTAGATGAAGTGCAGCAATTTATTTTTTCTGAAAGGGAACAGAAAAGAGAAGAATTAGTTCCTTACCTAATTACAGCATTAAAAGTTGATGAAGAAACTAATATGGGGCTCGTGTCTGATATTAAACAGGAACTTCGTAAAGCAGAAGCTTTAAAAATCAATTATACTACCCGTAAGGGTGATGCTGCAGATAATATGTAGTTAACTGTTTGTTGAGCTATAAAAATTGAAACATCCTGTTTTGCTAAAAGACAGGATGTTTTTTTATATTTAAACTGTCGGGAATTCCTGCTTATGAGATGCTGCTTTAAATCTATAGTTTTCTTTTTACTTTTTTCATGGGGAGTCCAGGCCCAGGAAGAAAGTGATTTGCGGGAGCTAACCAAAGTTCCGGATTCTGTACCTCAGGTTATCGATAGCCTGTATCGGGAAGATCAATTTTATTTAGGACTTACCTTTAATTTTATCGATCAAAAACCAGCCTCAATTTCTCAATCTGGTTTTTCAGGAGGTTTTCAGCTTGGTTTTATACGTGATTTTCCCCTAAATAAAAAAAGGAATGTCGCCCTGGGGATAGGCCTTGGTTGGGCTATAGATACTTTTGGTCATAACTTGTTTATCGGTCAGGAAGAAAACGGGGAATCTATTTTTAGAAGTTTGGACAGGGACTGGAATTACGATACTAACCGTTTTACAAGTCAGCTTGTGGAATTGCCCATTGAATTTCGTTGGAGAAGCTCTACTGCAAAAACCTATAAATTCTGGCGTATATATGGTGGTTTCCGACTAGGGTATCTTTATCATTTTAAATCTAATTTTGATCAGCCCAATAATCAGGTGGTACAAAATAATGTTGAAGAATTAGAACGTTTACGACTGGGTGCTACTATCAATTTCGGATTTAATACTTTTAATTTTCATTTATACTACGGATTGAATACACTTTTTAAAGACGCATATATTGATAGTCAAAAAGTGGGGATCGTACCGGTTAGGGTAGGTTTGCTTTTTTATATCTTATAGCCATAGATGCCAGAATATCAATTGCGGGATTATCCCGCATAAACTACCAAAGATCAATTCACCGGTAGAATGTGCTTTGTAATGTAGCCTGGAACTTGCGGTAATTCCCAAAGCAAGTACAAAAAACAGGACGCTATAAACCATATTGATTCTAAAATGAAGGCTTAAAGCTACTAAAAAGATAAAAAAACCGCTAAGGCCCATCATGTGTAAACTGATTTTTAAGCCTAAAAAACTAAAAATCAGTGCAAGTACTGTTGCTACTAAAATCCCCAGAAAATAATAATGGAGTGCAGGGTAATTATACACATTTAGAATTTGGCGTAAGACCATTACTATTAAAATTAAAAAGAAGAAGAGGGGCCAACGTCTCTCTTTTACACTCTTTAAAAATAGCGATTCTACCTTTTGAAGGTTTTTTAATAAAAAGTAAAATACTATAGGTATAAATATAGTAAGTATGGCAATGGCTAATAATTTACCCTTTATTACTGCCGGAGGAAAAAACCGGGGGGTAAGTATAAAATAAAGCAAACTTCCCGCAAAGGGCATCCAAAGCGGGTGAAAAATATAAGAAGCAAGCTGTAAGATAAACCGCATCAAATTCTATATCTCTTTTCGTAAGCGGGCAACGGGAATGTCTAATTGCTCACGGTACTTTGCTACCGTGCGCCGTGCTATAGGATAGCCTTTTCCTTTTAGAACTTTGGCCAGTTTTTCATCAGTCAGGGGTTTCTTTTTGTCTTCTTCTTCGATAGACATCTCGAGGATTTTCTTTATTTCCCGTGTAGAAACATCTTCACCCTGATCATTTTTCATCGATTCAGAAAAGAATTCTTTAATCAATTTAGTCCCATAGGGGGTGTCAACATATTTGCTGTTGGCTACCCTGGAAACCGTAGAAACATCCATTTCAATTTCATCGGCAATATCTTTTAAAATCATAGGCCGCAAATTACGCTCATCTCCTGTAAGAAAGTATTCCTTTTGATAATTCATAATCGAACTCATGGTAACCATAAGGGTCTGCTGCCGCTGTTTTATGGCTTCAATAAACCATTTCGCCGCATCCAGTTTTTGTTTGATAAACATCACAGCATCTTTCTGCTCCCTGGTCTTTTCTTTAGATTCTTTATAGCCTTTCAGCATATCACTGTAATCCCTTGAAATATGCATTTGTGGTGCATTCCGGCCATTTAAACTAAGCTCCAAATCACCATCTGCAATTTTTATGGTAAAATCAGGAATAACATGTTCTACAATTCGTGTATTTCCCGAATAAGCACCGCCGGGTTTAGGATTTAGATGTGAAATAACTTCAATGGCATCACGTAAATCGTCTTCACTTATATCGTGCCTATTAAGCAGTTTAGAGTAATGCTTCTTGCTGAAATGTTCAAAACTGCGTTCTAAAATATCCTGGGCCAGCTGAACCGGCCGGCTGTGTTCTTTTCGGTCTAATTGGAGTACAAGGCATTCTTGAAGCGATCGTGCACCCACTCCCGCAGGATCTAAATCCTGTACTTTTTTAAGTACTTTTTCTACAGTGGCCTCATCGGTATAGACGTTTTGGGTGAAAGCCAGGTCGTCAACCACATCCTGTAATTCACGGCGCAGGTAACCGCTTTCATCTATACTGCCTACCAAAAAATCGGCAATTTGTTCTTCAATTTCATCAAAACGAATCGTGCTTAGCTGGGTTTTTAAAAATTGGGTAAAAGATGTCCCGGCGGCATAAGGCACTTGTTTTTCATCATCATCTGGGCTGTAATTATTAGCCTGAAGTCGATAACTTGGTATTTCGTCGTCACTTAAATATTCGTCAACATCAATCTCGGTTTCAATGGTTTCATTACCGTCATCTTCCCTTTCATTGGTGTGTTCATAATCCTCTTCATATTGCTCATACTCATCCTGGGCTTCACTTTTTCCATCTTCAAGTGCAGGATTTTCCTCTAATTCCTGCTTTATCCGTTGCTCAAAAGCCTGGGTAGGAAGCTGAATCAATTTCATCAGCTGGATTTGCTGAGGAGAAAGTTTCTGTGAGAGTTTGAGATTTAATTGTTGTTTTAGCATATAATTTTTTTTGCCTATTACAAAAATAAGCAATTCATCGCTACACAAGCTTTGGCACAATAGATGATTGTGGTAAAATTTTGTTAAGTAGCCGACTTGTTTTCAAGTAGCTTTAAGAAGCTTTTAGGAAGCGGAATATCAAATTCCATAAATCTTCTGGTCTCGGGGTGGTTGAATTTCAGTCCGGTAGCGGTTAAGAATAAACCTTTAAAATCCATAGTACTTTTCTTTCCGTATTGTGTATCGCCTAGAATAGGAAATCCGGAACCTGCTAAATGCCTTCTTATTTGATGGGTTCTTCCTGTTAAAGGTTGAGCGGAAATTAAGCTGAAGTTTCCCGATTTATGTTCGATAAAGGATATGGGTTTTACTATAGTTTGTGAGGCTTTTTCATCCAGCGCTTTATCTAAGATTTTGTCTTCTGAAATTTTTTCGTGTACTATCGCTTTATATTCTTTTTGAATTTCTTTCCTTTCAAATTGGCGGTTTAAAGCCCGAAGTGTTTTTCCGGTTTTTGCAATTAAAAGCAATCCTGAAGTGGGATTGTCCAATCGGTGGGCTGGTGTTGGGGCAATGCTATCTTTTGCTGAAGATTTTTTGAGGTTAAAACGTAGGGCGTTCGCTATGGTTTTAAAATAATTACCACTGGTAGGGTAGCCAGCCGGTTTTTTAACCACAGCCAGATATTCATCTTCATAAATTATCTCCAGTTTTAATTTGAAAATCTTTGTTAATACTTCGGTTTGATACAATTCGATAATTTGTCCGGGATAGATCCAGTCACCAGTATTGGCTGGTTGTTGGTTTAGTAAAATTTCACCGCGTTTTATGGCTTTTTTAATCCCGCTTTTTGTGGGGATAGTCTCAAATATAGCAACCAGGTATTCCTGCAGGCGAATAGTTGAAACACCTGCAGGAACTATATGGGTTTCTATAAGTTTCAATTAAAATTCGGCGTTTTGTGGGGTTCTCGGGAAAGGAATTACATCACGAATATTTCCCATTCCGGTAACAAACTGTACCAAACGCTCAAAACCAAGGCCAAAACCACTATGAACACAGGTGCCGAATTTTCGAGTATCCAGGTACCACCATAGTTCTTTTTCATCTATATTAAGTTCGGCCATTTTAGATTGTAAGACCTCAAGGCGTTCTTCCCGCTGTGAGCCACCTACAATTTCCCCAATTCCCGGAAATAAAATATCCATAGCTCTTACGGTTTTGCCATCTTCATTCAGGCGCATGTAAAAGGCTTTGATATTGGCCGGATAATCAAATAAAATTACCGGGGATTTAAAGTGTTTTTCAACTAAATAACGCTCGTGTTCACTTTGTAGATCGGCGCCCCATTCTTCAATTATATAGTCGAATTTTTTCTTTTTGTTTGGTTTGCAATTCTTTAAGATTTCAATGGCTTCAGTATAGCTTACCCGTTTAAAATTGTTTTCCAATACAAAATTTAATTTCTTCAGCAGGCTCATTTCGGTGCGTTCTGCCTTAGGTTTTAGCTTCTCTTCGTTTTCAAGGCGTTGTTCTAAGAATTCCAAATCATCTTTGCAATGTTTCAGCACATCATAAACCACGTATTTAATAAAATCTTCAGCCAAATCCATATTCCTATCCAGGTCACAAAAGGCCATTTCGGGTTCGATCATCCAGAATTCAGCCAAATGCCGGGAAGTATTTGAATTTTCAGCCCTAAAGGTAGGCCCGAAAGTGTAAATTTGACCAAGCCCCATAGCGTAAGCCTCGCCTTCTAATTGCCCTGAAACCGTTAAATTGGTTTCTTTTCCGAAGAAATCTTTTTTATAATCAATTTCCCCATTCTCTTTTTTGGGTGGGTTTTTCAAATCCAGCGCAGTTACTTTAAAGATTTCGCCGGCACCCTCGGCATCACTTCCGGTAATAATAGGTGTGTTTACATAGTGGAAATTATTTTGCTGAAAATAACTATGCACTGCAAACGAAAGTCTGGAACGCACACGCATTACGGCTCCAAAAGTGTTGGTTCGAACCCTTAAATGGGCTTGTTCCCTGAGTTTTTCAAGACTGTGGCGTTTTGGAGAAAGTATGGTGAGCTTTACCTCTTCAGGATTGGCATCGCCTAAAATTTCCAGTTCTGTTACCTCAATTTCTACCCGTTGCTGGCTACCCTGACTTTCTTTTAAAGTTCCTAAAACCCTGATGGCCGCACCAACGGTGACACGTTTTAAGATTTCCTCCTCAAAATTTTCAAAATCTACCACGCATTGCAGGTTATTAATTGTAGAGCCATCGTTTAAAGCGATAAAACGATTACTTCTAAAGGCTCTTACCCAACCTTTAATTTCAAATTCCTGTAAAAACTGATTGCTGTTTAAAGTTTCAGCAATTTTTGCTTGTATCATCAATGTTAGATTTAGAAAGGAACAAAGATAAATTTTACTCTTATGCCAACCAAGTCGGCGGGTTTATTAGTTTGCTCGATAATTGGGTTTGAATACGCAGAGGCTTGTCTCGAATTTAAAAATATTTTTGAACAAAGCCCTATGGGGCTGCCTTGAGCTTATTGATTTTTTGATGATTTTAAATCATTATCTTCAATTTCAATAATCCGCATAGCTGGTTCTTTTAATACTTTTTTATTGGCAATCGCCCGTTCCAGGCTTAATAAAAGCGAAGGAAGTAAAATCAAGTTAGAAAGCATGGCAAATAATAAAGTCGCAGAAACGAGCCCGCCGAGTGCTACTGTGCCACCAAAACTACTAATCATAAATACTGAAAATCCAAAAAACAAGACAATGGAGGTATAAAACATACTCAGCCCGGTTTCCCGAAGCGCGGCGTAAACCGAGCGTTTTATTTTCCAGTTATTGGCTTTGAGTTCTTGCCGGTATTTTGCTAAAAAGTGAATCGTATCGTCAACCGAAATCCCAAAGGCGATACTAAAAACCAATATGGTAGAGGGTTTTATGGGGACTCCCAAAAAGCCCATCATCCCGGCTGTAACCAGTAAAGGCAATAAATTGGGGACCAGAGAAATTAAAATCATTCGAAATGAACGAAACATCCAGGCCATAAACAAGGCGATAAGCAAAATGGCCAGCGAGAGTGAAATGACCAGGTTTTTTACCAGGTAATTGGTGCCTTTCTGAAAAATAAACGCTTTTCCGGTAAGGGAAACCTCGTAGCGTTCTTTCGGAAAAATTTTATTGATTTCAGGCCACAGGTTTTCTTCAATCCGCTCCATTTTATCGGTGCCGATATCTTTCATAAAGGTAGTTACCCGGGCGTAACGGCCGGTAGGATCTACATAGGAATTTAATATATCATCGCCGCCTTCCATATTTTTAGTATAAGGTGCAATAAAATTCTGTTCCTGCGAGCTGGGGAGTTGATAGTATTTGGGATTGCCATTGTAATAGGCCTGTTTGGTGTATTTTGCAAGGCGAACTACAGAAAGCGGCTGCGAGAGTTCCGGGACGTCATTAATTTCCTCTTCCAGTTTTTCGAGACGTTTTAGGCTAGATAATTTTAAAACCCCGTTATCTCGTTTGGTGTCTACCAAAACCTCAAGGGGCATCACCCCATCAAATTCTTCTTCAAAGAATTTGATATCTTCAAAAAAACCGGCATCCTGAGGCATATCTTCAAGCAGGCTCCCTGAAATTTTTATGTTATAGATTCCAATAATGCTTGTTGCCAGTAAAATAACCGAAGTAATATAAACCGCAATACGGTGATGGCGAACTATATTTTCCATCCAGTTTACAAAAGTACTAATCCACTGTTTGTTTAAATGCTTAAGGTGTTTACGTCGTGGCGTACGCATATAACTGTAAACAATGGGAATAATAAGCAAGCAGAGGATAAAAATGGCCAGGATGTTAATAGAAGCAACCAAGCCGAATTCCTTCAGCAATTTACTATCGGTTAAAATAAACGTAGCAAAACCTGAAGCAGTGGTAACATTGGTCATTAAGGTTGCGTTTCCTACTTTGGTAATAACCCGCTGTAAAGACTTTGCCTGGTTCCCGTGTTTTTTTATTTCCTGTTGGTATTTGTTAATCAGAAAAATGCAATTAGGGATTCCTATAACGATTATTAGGGGCGGGATTAGTGCAGTTAAAACCGTGATTTCATAGTGCAATAAACCAATTACTCCAAAGGCCCACATTACCCCAATACAAACCGTAATCATGGAAATAAGCGTAGCTCGTATCGAACGGAAAAAGAAAAAAAAGATAAGCGAGGTAATAGCCAGGGCTGCCACAATAAATAACCCGATTTCATCAATGATATTCTGCGAATTAAGTGTGCGGATATACGGCATTCCCGAAACCTTTACATCCAGGTGGTATTCCTGATTAAAGTTTTCGATGAGCGGTACCAGTTCGTCTATTACAAAATCTTTCCTGGCCTTAGAATTTACAATCTCTTTATTTAGATAAATGGTCGTTTGAACCGTATTGGAATGCGGGCTATAAACTAAATTCTCGTAAAAAGGGAGTTGGGTGAACAATTCATTTTCCAGAACCTTGAGACTGTCTTTGTTTGTGATGCCTTTCTTTATAATCGGCACCATTTCAAAGCGCTTGGGATTGTTGAATTTTTTAAGTTTTTTCAGGTTGCTTACGGAAATCACATAATCTACTTCTGCGTAAGTTTCTATACTTAGGGAAAGCTGTTCCCAGGCTTTAAACTTTTCCGGGGTGAAAAGAGTAGAATCTTTAACACCGAGAATAATCAAATTGCCTTCTTCTCCAAACTTGTCAAGAAAATCATTATAGGCAATATTGGCCTTATGATCATCTGGAAGTAAATTAGCTTCAGTAAAGGAAAAGCGCATATTTTTCCACTGGGTAGCCAGGAGGATTGTAGTGGCTAAAACAAGCAATAAAATGATAATACGATTGCGTAAAATTAAGCTGGCAACGGAATTCCAGAAACCAAAGCTGAAAATCTTGGACATGGGTGTTTTTTAAGCGAGTGCAAAGGTATAAAAACAGGAGCTAAATAGCGGGCTTTTAGTCTTTAAAGTCGGTAGGTTATAATTGAAGTTGAAATGTAAATTTAAAAGCGAAATTTTGATCGAAAGTAGATAGATGGTAAGCCCCATAGCGATAAGCCGTGCCCAGCCCAAAACCTGCAAGGATATTGTTAATTTCCAAACCTGCTTCAGAATAGCCTTGGTCAAGGGTGTTGAATGAAATATTTGAATGATCTTCAATGTTTTCAAAATCACCAATCACGTGCCGGGAAATAAGCACTATTTCAGGTTTCATAAATCGGTTGATTTTCCATGGTCTGAATTGATGTTTTAAATGTAACATCGCTTGTTTGTCACTAAAAAACTCATTGTAATACATGGTTTCAAAAGCGGTATTTCCAGCTACGGAAAAACGCCTTAAAATAGCTTTTCTATTAGCGTTGTTTGGAAATGCATGAAAGGCGTGGGTGAGTGGCAAGTCCCCAAAGGCATAATTGCCCTCCAAAATAATTTCAGTACGGGATTGATTCAGGTATTTTATTTCATGGGTTACTTTTAATCCGGCACGGGTGAAATTGAAATCGCCGTTCAAGCCGTCAAAAGCTTTTATTATTTGTCCGGTGAATTTCGGAAAACCTTTGTTGGTAATAATATTTTTTTGCCCGGTATGTAAAAAAGTAGCAAAAGGCCTCCATAAAAAGGAGAGCGTTGCTGCTGAAATACTGTAATTACTTAATTCCTGATTTCTATATCGATAAGAATAATTTCCGCGTTGCCATATATCAGTATGACTTAGCTGAAGTTCGGTATCAAATTTTGAAGTAAAACGGTGACTTAGTGAAGTGCTCCATTTACGATAATCATAAAAGAAATTGATGTTTACAAAACGAGGCTCAATTATGGAAAATTCGTTAATGCCTTTTAAATATTTAAATTCAGCTACTTCAGCCATATCACGGGTAAAATTGAAGTTGAAATTCGTGCCGGTGGCTTTATTTAGGTAAATTTGGGTGCCCAGGCTGTATTTAAAAACTTCATCTTTGGTGCCGTAAACCAAAAAGCCATTAAGATTGAATTTATCTGAGATTTGTCCATTGGTCTTTCCGCCAAACCCCAGGCGTATCCCTTCATGATTATTAAATTTGAAAAATTTCCCCAAATTAAAATCCCAGAATTTAACCGGGTAAAACCCTGTGGCGATAGAATTCTTAATTTCAATCTGCTGTTCGACTTCTTTCTCTTTTACAATTTTACTTACGCGTTTTTCGATATTCTTATCTAAAAAAGTGTAAGGTTTTTGTCTGTTTTTTTTCCAAAAAGCTTCATCCTGGGAAAAGGCCGTTTCGGTAACTTCAATTTCAGCAGAAGGATTTTCAATGGATTCTTCTGTGTTAAACCGTAAATCATAATTTTCAGTAACGGAATTCAGGAGAAGCTGTGGTTCACCGGGCTTTCCTCCGCTTAAAACAGTACTGATAAGATCGCCGCTACCCTGAAGCCTCCCCGTTGAAATTACTCCGCCAAAAACCGCAATTTCCTGATCACCCCGGCCGGGCCTTATCGTAGTGGTTTGTTTTTTGGGAAACCAAAGCTTTTCTTCTTCAATATATTCCAACTCATGTTGGGTTTCCAATTTAATTGCGCCCAGTAATTGTGCTTTTGCTTTTTGAATAGCATAGGTTTTAGTATCCAGGTACAAAATTCCTTCTAATCCGGCTACAGCCTGCCGGCGTTTGGGTTTAAAATAGATTAGATAGGCCGGTCTTGAAGTTTTAGTAGTATCAAGAATTTTATAAGAATAATTTTTAAAAGCCGACTTAGCTAATGGGCCGGCATAATGGGTTTCGAAAATCTGGTAGTCATCCTTATAAAGGGAAAAAGGATTTGCTGAAATACTCAACAATTCATAAACCGGTTTTTCAAAACCGGCATTTCTAATGCCCAGTACTTTCTCTTTTAAATCTTTGCCTTGTTGATATTGAAATTCCGAAACCTTTTCAGAGAGATAGGCTGCGGTAGTGTTAATTATGGTTGAAGCCTCCAGGTTGGTACTATCGGTCTGCAGCTTGATTTGATTTTGTTCGTTATCGATTAAAAACTTATTGTAGCTTTTGAATTGAAAGGATTGAAGCGCTTTTTGGGGAGCGTTTTGATCTTTTCGGGTTATAGCTTTTTTGATAATTTCATCAGCAGGGTTTCTTTTAGAGGAAATAAGCACCGGATCTAAATTTTCTTTGACGGGATTTAGCTGAATCACAATAAAGCGGGTAGCGGTAGTAAGTTCAATTTCACGCGAGGAAAAACCTATATAAGAGATGTTGACTTTTATACGCTTTTTCTCAATTTGGATGCTAAAAGAGCCGTCAATATTGGTAAGTATTTCCTCATTTTCGGTAGTTATTTTTGCGTAAGGAAGGGGTTCCCTGTTTTCGGAATTTATAAGCCTGCCTGAAATTTGCTGTGCATAACTTATATTTGGAACGCTCATCAAACAGAGGACAATAAAGAGAAGTTGACGCATAATTTATTGACTTCAGGTAAAATTGAGGAAAATAGGGCAAAAATAAAAATGCCGGAAATTTAAGATAATTCCGGCATTTTCATAAAATTATTTCAAGCCGTATTTGTATTATATTATACGGTCATGATTTCTTCTTCTTTATGTTCAAGGATTTTATCTATTTTAACGATATGTTCATCGGTTAATTCCTGGATGTCGTTTTCTGCATCGTGTAACAGGTCTTCAGAAATGTCAAGTTTTTTTAATTCCTGATTGGCAGTTTTACGGTCATTTCTGACCCCTACTTTCGCGTCTTCAGCTTCAGCTTTAGCCTGTTTTGTAAGCTGTTTACGACGTTCTTCGGTAAGTGGAGGAACGTTGATAATTACACTCTCACCATTGTTCATAGGGTTAAACCCGAGATTGGCCTGCATAACCCCTTTCTCTATTTCGCCAATCAGGCTTTTTTCAAAGGGCTGAATAGAAATAGTGCGGGCATCGGGAGTATTAACATTGGCTACCTGGTTTAGGGGCGTCATAGAACCGTAATATTCAACCATTACACTACCCAACATAGAAGGGTTGGCTTTTCCGGCACGAATATTTTGCAGTTGTTTTTTGAGGTGGGCAATGGCTTTATCCATTCCTTCCTTTGCGGTGTCTATTATAAATTCAATTTCGTCTTCCATCGTTAAAAATTTATTGCTGGTTTTTTGAACTATAAGTTTACTTTAGTGCCTATATTTTCACCGGTGACTACCTTTAACAGATTCCCCGGAGTATTCATATCAAAAACAATAATGGGCAATTCGTTTTCCTGGCTTAAAGTAAAAGCCGTGGTGTCCATAACTTTCAGACCTTTTCGAATTACATCATCAAAGGTAATATAATCGAATTTAGTAGCTTTTTCATCTTTTTCAGGATCGGCGGTGTAAATTCCATCTACGCGGGTGCCTTTCATAATTACATCGGCATGAACTTCAATAGCACGTAATACCGCTGCAGAATCGGTGGTAAAATATGGATTTCCGGTGCCGCCACCAAAAATTACTACCCGACCTTTTTCTAAATGCCTGATGGCTCTTCTTCTTATAAAAGGCTCGGCCACCTCATTGATTTTTACTGCCGATTGCAAACGGGTTTGTACCCCTGCATTTTCCAGGGCACTTTGTAAGGCAAGCCCGTTAATAACCGTGGCCAACATTCCCATATGATCACCCTGCACACGATCCATTCCCCGGCTTGCACCGGCCACACCTCTAAAGATATTGCCACCGCCAATTACAATAGCGACCTCAATGCCTTTTTGGGTAACCGATTTGATTTCCTCGGCATATTCTGCCAAGCGATTAGGGTCTATGCCATATTGGCGTTTACCCATTAATGCTTCTCCCGATAGTTTAAGTAGAATTCTTTTGTATTGCATAGTGGTTTTGTAGTAACTTTTTTTAAAAACTCCGAAAGCCTTTTCAATAAAATAAAACAGGTTCGGAGCATTAACCTCACATAGTGATTGATGCAAATATAGGTAATATCTTAAATTGGAAAATAACATAAAGCAAAGGAATATTATTTTAAGAAATCTTTACCAGTCGGAAAATTGGTAAAAACTGAAGTGGCCAGGTTTTTGTTTATCTTTGAACTACTAATTTTTGATAAAAAGAAACCGAAAATGTTAGGATATTATATTATTGCAGGACTCATTTTTATTGTGAGTATGTATGTAAGCAATCGCTTAAAGAGTAAATTTAAGAAATACTCCAAAGTGCATTTGCAGAATGGAATGAGCGGAAAAGAAATCGCCGAAAGAATGTTGGCTGATAATGGTATTTATGATGTAAAAGTGATTTCAACCCCAGGAATGTTAACCGATCATTATAATCCGCAGAAAAAGACCATTAATTTAAGTGAAGGGGTTTATACCCAGCGTAATGCAGCTGCGGCGGCTGTCGCGGCCCATGAAACCGGTCACGCAATTCAGCACGCTCAGGCGTATAGTTGGTTGAAATTACGTAGCCAGCTGGTTCCTGTGGTAAGTGTGGCTTCAAGGTTTTCACAATGGGTGATTTTCGGCGGATTGATACTGATGGCCACTACCGCTATGGGAAGCACTATTTTACTTATAGGAATTATCATGTTTGGTATGGGAACGCTTTTTAGTTTTGTGACTCTTCCGGTGGAATACGATGCGAGTAAAAAAGCGCTGGTCTGGCTGGAAAATGAAAATATGCTCTCTACCCGTGAACATGATGCCGCTGAAGATTCCCTAAAATGGGCCGCACGAACTTATGTGGTTGCCGCCGTTGGTTCTTTGGCTACCTTGCTGTATTTTTTAAGTATTTATATGGGAAGAGATTAAGCCTGTTCTTAGCAATAGTTTTAAAAATAAAGGCCGTCTACATTGAAAAATTTAGACGGCCTTGTGTTTAGGGCAAAAAAGGATTTTAATACCTGAGCCGTATGAAATTCAGATTTTCGGGTACTTTTTCTGCCACTACTGCAAACAAAGAATTAATAACCAATCCTTTTATAAACATATGAGAACTAACAAATGTTTAAGCGGATTTAATTATTAGACTTGTAATTTACTAAAAGGTTTAAAACCAAAGGGGAAAATAAAAAATCCTGCCGAAAATTACTTCCCGGCAGGATTAAAAACTAAACTAACAAATCAGAAAAAATACTATCCTTTTATAGGGTTTAGTATCAAATCTATGCGCTCAAGAGCATCTTCAATATGATAACGGGTTAAGGTGTCTGCATTTCGATTGGCACGCCTTAACTGGTTTTGTAATGTTTTGAGTTCGCCCCTAACTATCGGGCGAATATCACTTTGGGCAACATTTATATTGCTTTTGTAAGACCAGGAACTTATATTTCCCTGTTCTTCGTTCATAAGATATTTTAACCGGTCGATATAGGCACGTTGCAGGTTTCGGCGGTAACGCTTAATTTTCTGCCCGCGGTTTAATTCGCTAAATATACCTTCCCTAAGATCGCTCATCATATTTAAAAGCGAGTAGGCTTCCCCGGCGTTTACTTCTTCATTTTCCATTAGCCGTGCCATTCTTCCGAAGTCTAGAAGATTATTTAAACTTCGCTCCTGTATATTCCTGATGCGTTCAATATTTCCGTCAAATTCAATTTTGTTGAAAATTTCCTGACTAATAAGCCATTCCGGGGTTTCAAATAATTGTTCCTGAAGAAAGTCCATGGCCCGCTGCTGTTTTTCCCGGGCTACATGAGAATAGACCGCGCCTTCCTGATCGTAGGTTTTGTAATATTCATAAACCCCGCCAATGTTTGCGGTTACATGGCCCATATAACGGTTAAACTGCGCTAAAATCTGTCCATACATATCGTCCAGATCATCATAGTCTTTACCGTCTTTTGCTGTCCATTCAATTAGTTTTGGCATAATACGCTTCAGGTTTTTAATGCCATATTCGCTGGCCAGCATAGCATCGTCCCCTAAATCTTCAGTCTGTGAACTCGGGTCAATAACACCTCCTTGTTGTTTCCCGAAGCGGTAAAGCGGATTGTCGGCTTTGTCCAGAATCCATTTGTCAAGGATTTCCTTTTCTTCTTCAGCGGTTTTACCTAGTATTGGGCGGTATCCCCATTCAACTGCATATTTATCGTATGGGCCAATATTTGGCATTAATGCAACGTCACCATCTCCGGGTTGCGCAATATAGTTGAAACGGGCATAATCCATAATAGAGGGAGCTGTACCGTATTTCTGGGTAAATTCAGGATTGCGTAGGTCTTCTACCTTGTAAGCCGCGCTACTTCCCATGTTATGGGGAAGCCCTAAGGTATGTCCAACTTCGTGGGATGATACAAATCGAATTAAGCGGCCCATAACTTCATCTTTAAATTCAACTCCGCGTGCCTCTTCATTAATGGCTGCAGTTTGTACAAAAAACCAGTTGCGCAATAAGCTCATTACATTGTGGTACCAGTTGATATCTGATTCTAAAATTTCTCCTGAACGCGGGTCGCTAACATGTGGGCCATTGGCATTTGGAATAGGAGAGGCTAAATAGCGCACTACAGAATAACGTACATCTTCCGGACTCCAATCGGGATCTTCTTCCAAACTTGGCGGATCTTTGGCAATAATTGCATTTTTAAAACCAGCCTTTTCAAAAGCTTCCTGCCAATCTTCAATTCCTTTTTTAATAAAAGGACGCCATTTTTGGGGAGTGGCACGATCTATATAATAAACGATAGGCTCCCTGGGTTCTACCAATTCTCCGTTTTCAAATTTTTCGCGGTCTTCTTCTTTTACTTCCAGTCTCCACCGATCGAGATAACGAACCTCTTTACTTTTTTGGGCTTCCAAACCATAATCGGTTTGGCTTCTAGCAAACCATCCTACGCGTTCATCAAAATAACGACGTTTCATAGGTTCTTTTGGAAGTAAGATCATCGAGTTGCTAAATTCTACTGAAATAGAACCCGTACTTGCATTAGAGGGTGGTTCACCGGCATTGTAGGTTTTTACATGCCGTACTTCAATATTTTCAGGATAACTCCTGATGGTATCAATATAAGAACGACTTTCATCTAAACGCTGTATTTTGTATTGTTTACGGCTACGGTCGTGCATGCCTAAAGCCTGGACATCCTTGTTGTAAAGATCGGTTACATCAATTACCGTAGTGTTTTGCAGGGAATCTTTTTTCTCGGTAGCTACCGGGAAACGTTGTAAAACCGGTTCAAAATTAGAGTTAACCACCGCTTCGTGTACCGGTAGGGAATCGGCTGCGTAAATCTCGTGGGAAACCACACGTAATAAAACGTGGTCGCCTTTTCGTTGCCAGCGATGTACCTGGGTGTTCTGCTTTCCCCCACCAAAACCAATTCCGGTAGCGGTTTTTGCAATTCGGGTTACGGTAAGCATTTCCCGGTTAAAAAGGCTGTCGGGAATTTCATAAAAATAGTTATCGTCAACTTGATGAACGGTGAACAGGCCTTTATCCGATTTAGCTTCTTTGGTGATTACTTTTTTGTAGGGTTTTAAGCCGTTCTCATCTTTTTTTTCTGATGAAGCCTGGGCGTCCTCCTTTTTGTTTGGTTGAAAAACTGCACATCCTGAAACCGATAGTGAAAGGGTTATCAGTAAAAGTTTATGCGATAACGATTTGGTCATAAAAGATTTTTTGTGGTGTGATTTAGTTAAGAAATAAGGTGTTTTGTAGAAAATTTTAAAATTTAAATTGCAAAACCACTCTTTCTCCAAATCTTTTGACAAAATATTAAGCAAAAGGTTTAAAATGTAGTTGAAATATTTTTATGAGAAAATTAACCTAAGGAAGGTGAACCTTGGTATTTTAGCTGATTATCCGTTATTAGTAATAATTGATATTTTTACGTCATACTAAACTCGCTTCAGCACCTAATAAGATTGTAAGTCAGCAATATACAAAATTAGACCCTGAATCAAGTTCAGGGTGACGACACGATTATGACTCTTTACGGATATTCAATATTTTATTCAATATTTTAAGGTAAAAACAGCTTAAATTCTTAAATTACAGCTATTAACCTTAAAAACTAATCAATATGGAAAAAATTGTAAAATTAGTTGCTGATAAAGCCGGAATTAGTGAGTCCCAGGCTCAGCTTGCCGTTACCACGGTAGCCTCATTCTTAAAAGATCGTATGCCTGAGCCTATGGCCGGTCAGGTTGATAAATACCTGAAAGCCGATGGAGGGGAAAATAATTTAGGCGATACCCTAGGAGGTATCGGTGATATGTTTGGTAAGAAATAAAAAAGCTGTCTAAAAAGTTATCGTCTTGTCAAGCTGAAAACAAGTTCAGAATGACGTACTGGACTAAACTTTTTAGACAACTTTAGTTTATAGGGCGGTTTAAACCGCTCTTATTTTCATAACTTCATCTTCCTTAAAAACATCAATCATTTTATGTTTACGTAAGGCTTTTAGGGCCTTATCCCATTTTTTGTTGCTTAAGCCCGATTCGGTTTTGATGGCATCAAGGCCGTGGATTTCATCATCTTTCAATAATTCAAAAATCGCTTTTTCCGAATCGCTTAATTCCACCGCTTTTTTCTCGGGTTTCATTTGCGGGAAAAACAACACTTCTTGAATAGATTGATTATTGGTCAAGAACATAATTAACCTATCCATCCCAATGCCCAATCCTGAAGTTGGAGGCATTCCGTATTCTAAAGCACGTAGGAAATCCTGATCTATAAATTCAGTGGCTTCGTCGTCTCCTTTTTTTGCGAGTTTTAACTGTTCTTCAAAACGCTCACGTTGGTCTATCGGGTCGTTTAATTCAGAATAGGCGTTGGCGATTTCTTTTCCACAAACCATCAGCTCAAAACGCTCGGTTAAATCGGGATTTTCACGATGCTCTTTACAAAGCGGACTCATTTCCTTAGGATAATCGGTTATGAAGGTAGGCTGAATATAATTTCCTTCACACTTTTCCCCAAATATCTCATCAATAAGTTTTCCTTTACCCATGGTATCATCGATCTCAATGCCCATATCTTCAGCTGCTTTTCTAATTTCAGCTTCCGATTTTCCGGTGATATCAAATCCGGTAAATTCTTTAATGGAATCGGTCATGGTCACACGTTTGTATGGAGCTTTGAAATCTATTTTATGTTCTCCGAAAACTGCTTCCGTGGTATTGTTTACCGCAAGGGCACAATGTTCCAGTAGCTTTTCGGTAAAGTCCATCATCCAGTTGTAGTCTTTATAGGCTACATAGATTTCCATAACGGTAAATTCCGGATTATGGGTTCGATCCATTCCTTCATTTCTGAAGTTTTTAGCAAACTCGTAAACCCCATCAAAGCCACCTACAATTAATCGTTTAAGATAAAGCTCGTTCGCGATTCTCAAATACAAAGGAATATCTAAGGCATTGTGATGCGTGATAAAAGGTCTTGCTGCGGCCCCACCAGGGATTGATTGAAGAATTGGAGTCTCCACCTCAAAATATCCAGCTTCGTTAAAGAAGCTACGCATAGAACTGTACAACTTTGTTCGCTTAACAAAAGTTTCCTTAACCTTTGGATTTACGGCTAAATCGGCATAACGCTGGCGGTACCGATGTTCGGGATCGGTAAAACCATCGTAAGTATTTCCTTCTTTATCAGTTTTTGGAAGTGGGAGGGGACGAATAGACTTGCTTAGTAAGGTAAAATCTTTCACCATCACGGTCATTTCACCAACCTGGGTTTTAAATAAATCACCTTCAAGCCCGATAAAATCGCCAATATCCAGTAATTTTTTATATACATCATTATACTTGCTTTTATCTTCACCAGGGCAGATTTCATCCCGGTTAAAGTAAACCTGAATTTTTCCATGGGAATCCTGAATTTCAGCAAAAGAGGCCTTTCCCTGAATACGACGGGACATTAATCTTCCGGCCAAAACCACTTTTTTTCCTTCTTCAAAATCTTCCTTAATTCCCTTGCTGGTATTCTTCACCGGGAACAAATCGGCCGGATAGGGGTTAATACCTGCTTTTCGCAATGCGGAAAGCTTCTCTCTTCTTACGATTTCCTGTTCAGATAATTGCATGTTGTAATTTTGATGTTTAGCTATTTGCTTTGGGCAAATCGAGTGCAAATATAGTGGTTATCAAGCTACCAACCAACGCGTGTAACAGCCCAAATTTTAATCTTATCTTTGCATAATAAAGAAGAAATTCATGAGTATTTGGCGCGTATTGCTTTCTATCCTTTTTCCGCCCCTTGCGGTTTATGACCGCGGTTGTGGTTCTATTTTAATCGTTTTGATTCTCACGCTTTTAGGCTGGGTACCGGGGGTAATAGCAGCCTTGATTATTTTAAATCGTCCTGCAAATGAATAAAGAAATAAGCATAGAAAACCTGGGCAAAAAAGATTATAAGGGAACCTGGGATTATCAGGAACAGCTTTTTAAGGAAATTTTGGAGCTTAAGATCAAAAATCGGCGGGAAAACACGAACCTAAAGACTCCAAATTACCTGCTTTTCGTTGAGCATCCGCATGTGTATACCTTGGGAAAAAGCGGTGATATCAAAAATTTACTCATTTCTGAACCCGAATTAGAAAAAAAACAGGCTACTTATTATAAAATTAATCGCGGAGGTGATATCACTTATCACGGGCCGGGGCAAATTGTAGGCTATCCTATTTTAGATTTGGAGAATTTCTTTACCGATATTCATAAATATCTTCGATTTTTAGAGGAGATGGTAATAAAAACCCTTGCCGAATATGATGTTAAAGCTGAAAGAAGCCAAGGCGAAACCGGCGTTTGGCTGGATGTAGGTACTCCTTTTGCCCGAAAGATTTGTGCGATGGGCGTACGGGCCAGCCGCTGGGTTACCATGCACGGGTTTGCTTTAAATGTAAATGCCGACTTAGGTTATTTTGATCATATTATTCCCTGCGGAATTGAAGGAAAGGCGGTTACGTCCCTAAATGTAGAATTAGGTAAAAAAGAAATAGACGAAACCGAGGTGCAGGAAAAATTGCTAAAGCATTTTTTAGAGCTTTTTGAAGCGGTTAAAGTTTAATTCTAAACTGTAATAATTTAGAAGGTATAGACTAAAACTTCATCGCTATCTCCTTTTACCAATAATAACGGCCGGTCATTTTTATCAGCTGCCATATCTACCTGAGATTTACCGTAAACCGGTAAACCGGGTAATATTTCAGCTTTGGAATCAAAAACATATACTTTTTCGCTTTGGGTATCGGTTAGGGCGATGTAATATTTGTTGTTAATAAGGAAAATTTGAGGTTTGGAATACAGGCCGTAATCCAGTTCCAATTCTTTTTCCCTGATTTGTAATTTGTTTTCTGAAAGGCTTACTCTTAAATTTCCGGTAGCGGCTAATTGAAACTCTTCGGAAAGCCCCAGGGTTTCCCTTGAAACCCTTCCGTTGTGATTAATTTTAATAAGATTGCCTGTCTTTTCTACTGCAATAAAATAACCTTCATTACCATACCATTCTCCTTCTTCTAAATTAAAACTTTCAGAAACTTTAACCCGTGTTTTTCCCTGTCGGCTTAAAATGGAAAGTTTGCCATTAGCTTTGGGAAAAACAATATAATCCCTATTGTTCATCCTGATATGTTTGGGGGCCTGTGTTAGATCACTTTCTGCTTCTCTAAAGGTAAATCCGCGAACAATTTGACCTTTCCCGTCATACATAAAAAGCTCGTTACCCTGGGTAATCAAAAACCGGTAATTTTTATTGTTGTCGTAATCAAAAAGAGCGAGGGCTTGTGTGATTTCATCCTTGAATTTTAGTGGAAAGGGGTTTACCCTCTTCCCGCGCCGGTCAATTACCTCTAGCCGGTTAGGCGTGGCAAAAGCCAGTTGGAAATTGCCGTTTTTATACAAATCTACCGCTCTTATTTTTCCTAAAATCGGACCGTTTACTTGTTTTTTCCAATGTAAATTACCTTCTGAAGAAAACAAATACAACTGGTTATTGATATCCTGTACCGCAATATCCTGTCCGCCTGTTTCGTGATTGTAGAAAAACATCGGATTTCCTAGAATTTCAGCTTCGGTTTTTATACTCGAAATCTGGGTAGGCTTATTGGAAATTGTATTTCCCGGATCCGGTTGAAAAACCCCATGTAAATGCGAGAAATTTTGTTCGGTAACCACTTGTAGCGCTAACATTTTGTAGGGGCCGGCTGAAAAATTATTTGATGAATTTGATGTTTTTTGATCTAAGTTATTAACCAAAAGCACCGAAAGCATATTGCCTCGACTAGA
The DNA here is from genome assembly GCA_017795085.1 of Salegentibacter sp. GTDB lineage: Bacteria > Bacteroidota > Bacteroidia > Flavobacteriales > Flavobacteriaceae > Salegentibacter. Next base: position 3,284,308 of record CP051246.1, on the reverse strand, counting down.
AAAATTAGCAGCAGCTTTTTGATGATAACCCTTTGCATTTAGGGTTTCCCCGTTTCTGTATGCGCGGATAACGTCCTTTAAAATTTCTGTACTTGGGCTAAAAACTATAAACTTGTCAAGGCGGGCTGTGAATTTTAAATTATCCAAAGCTATCAAAGGCTTTAGGCTTTCAGCAAAAATATCGGGCTTTGTAAATTCAAAAATGGGGATACTTCTAAATTCTTCAGAACTTTTAGCATAAGGTTCTATAATGCGTTGCAGGTTGTCCGGGTTAAGACTGTTTAAAATCAGAAGCTCTTTATCTTGAAGTTGTAGGCTGGCAACTTCAGTGCTGTTTTCTAACATTTCCTGCTGATAGTCGCTAAATTCCCTTTGATGACTTTTTAGAAAGTTATCTCGCAAAACTTCAAACTTCAAATAACCGAATGAAAAAAATCCGGTCGCACTGCCCGGCACTATTTGGGCAATTTCCTGCGGACTGCTTCCCACGTCTTTAAAAAGCTCCTGAATCCCGTTATTTTTGTCCCAGAGGCTAAGTCCGTTAAAATGAATTTCATCTTCCTGAATTTCAACATCAACACTGCTCCAGCTGCCAAATTCTGCCAAACTTAAACCCGGAAACCCAGGGTTTAATTTTTTATTTGTGGTTTTATGATTGATAAAAATGGAAGTTTTACCGGCATCGGCTGCTTTGCTAATTTTTTCTAAATCAGCATCGGTTTCTTCCCGGTCGGTTTCTAAATAATCTTCCAATATTTTTCGGGAGGCGGTAAAAATATACGCTCCCGATTTTTCAGCGGAAAAATAGTTTTGCCCTTCTGTAGTAAATTGCTGAATTTCCCGGTTTTTAAATTTGCTTTTTTCCGAAGCATCAAAATAAGTAGAATCAAATTTTACAGGCTTTCGGCTAAGCAAGAATATGTTTTGTTTCTCCTCTTTTTTGATAAAAGCCAACAAAGTTTCACCGGTATTTTCAGTATAATTTAAAAAATCCAGTTGGTTTTGTAGCTCTTTAAACAGAGTAGGGTTTTTAGCAATAAAACTCAGTTTTTTTGCAGTGGAATAAAAGCCTTTAATGTCTGAGGAATGTATCAATAGTGTGGCTTCTTGAGGTGCTATTTTAAATAAATCAACCGATTTTTTCTCACTTTTGCAAGCAATTAAAAAGAAACAGGCTAAAACCGGAAGTAATTTTTTCATCGATAGTAAAATTAGTTAATTATCCGTTATTATCAATAATACATTTATATCATTCTGACTTGTATCAGTATCTACTACTGATATTTAAAAATCAACAAACTGTTATGATGAGCTCTCCGATGAAAAATAAATCAGGGCAGGCTCTAAAGCAAGGGTGACCACACCTGGCCACACCTTGTCCTTATGAGTTATTACGGATATTTATAAAATCAATGCCAAAATTAAAAAGATCATCCGAATAACCTGCTTTTTTAGTGGGATAACAAAGAAGCTTTGGAAATTTAATATCTTCGGAAGCGACTAATAGCTGAAATTAATGAAAAAAACTTCAAAAGCCGCAGTTTTAGTTGCAGGCCCTTTATTGTTCCTGATTTTGCAACTTATCGGTAAACCCGCTACCATGCCCGATGCTGCATTTGATGTACTCTGTGTAACCCTGTGGATGGCACTCTGGTGGGTGACCGAGGTGATACCTATTTCAGTTACAGCTTTGCTTCCCATTGTGCTTTTTCCACTTACCGGAGCCTTGGAAATTGAACCCACTACAGCTGCTTTCGGGCATAAATATGTATTTCTTTACCTGGGCGGTTTTATCCTTGCCGCAGCTATTGAGCGTTGGGACCTTCATAAACGTATCGCATTAAGCATTATAAAACTTATTGGTACGAATATAAAATTGATTATTCTCGGGTTTATGCTGGCCACGGCATTTCTTTCTATGTGGATTTCAAATACCGCTACTTCGGTAATGATGCTGCCCATTGGAATGGCAATTGTTATCCAGTTAAAAGATAATCCCGACACCCTTGAAAACGAAAATAAGATCTTTGGGAAAACCCTGATGCTGGCTATTGCTTATAGCGCTTCTATTGGTGGGGTAGCTACGTTAATAGGTACCCCGCCAAACCTGGTTTTTGCCGGAATTGTAGAAGAATTATACGGCATAGAAATCGGTTTTTTAAAGTGGATGATGCTCGGCCTGCCTATTTCTGCAATTTTACTTTTTATATCCTGGAAATACCTAATCGGCCTTGCCTTTAATTTTCAACAAAAGGAATTTCCCGGGGGGCGGGAAGAGATTAACCGTCAATTAAAAGCTCTGGGTAAAATGGGAACGGCCGAAAAAAGAGTACTTGTTATTTTTATTATCACTGCTTTTCTGTGGATTAGTCGCTCGTTTTTATTGCAGCAATTTATTCCATTTATCGATGATACTATTATTGCCATGGCGGCAGCGATCGTGATTTTCACCATTCCGGCCGGAAAAGGAAAATCAAGTATTTTAACCTGGGAGGAAGCCGTGAAAATTCCCTGGGGAATCATTTTGCTTTTTGGCGGCGGGATGGCTCTGGCCAAAGGGTTTAGTGACAGCGGTCTGGCAGTTTGGATTGGGGAACAGCTTACCAATTTGGAAAATCTGCCCCTGTTTTTATTGGTATTGGTTTTGGTAGCGGTCGTTAATTTTTTAACTGAAGTTACCTCCAATTTGGCTACTACGGCTATGTTACTTCCTATTTTGGCGCCTATGGCCCTGGCCCTGGGTTTACATCCTTATTTGTTGCTAATTAGCGCTACCCTGGCAGCTTCTTGCGCGTTTATGCTGCCGGTGGCTACCCCGCCCAATGCAGTAGTTTTTGGCTCGGGCTATTTGCGCATTCCCGATATGATTAAAACGGGAATCTGGATGAATATCATTTCCATTGCTTTACTAAGTATTTTGATATATTTTCTCTTGCCATATATTTGGGGTTTTATACCCGAAGAAATTCCAGAGGTTTTTGAAAATCCTAATGTCTAATCCTGTTTTTTCCGGGTTTTTAGAAAATACTTTGGGTTGACCCCATATTTTTCCTTGAAGATTTTAGAAAAGTAACTTCGGTTATTCAAGCCAATGGCCACCACGATTTCAGAAATATTTTTTTCCGAATTCATGAGCATTTCTTTGGCTGCTTCCAGTTTTTTATGTTGCATATATTTATTAACCGTAAGCTTGTAAATATATTTAAAACCTTCCTGTAGCTTGTTTACATTGGTACCGGCTTCTTTGGCTAGCGCTTCTACACTGAGGTTGCTACCAAGATCCCCCTGAATGCGTTTGGTTACATAGTCAACCTTTTCAATATCAGATTTTCTTAAAATTTGAGGTAATTTATCGCCATTTTCGTCATCCTGGTATTGGGCAATTTGTATTGCCATCATTTGAAATGCTTTACCTTCAAGAAATAAAGAGCGTAAAAATCCGCTGTATTCCAGCGTATCAATTTTATCCATCAGGTCTGCCGCTTTAATGCTATAATTTCCCTGATAGAAAAATTGTTTTTTAGATACTGCGTCTTTAAACAATTCAATTAAGGTAGGATCTAAATCTTTAAAATTATGGTTGGAACGATGGGTGAAAATTGATCTGATGACTTCCAGGCTGGAAACATGCGATTGTTCGTTGGCTTTAAAATATAATACGTGTCCGTTATATCCGTTACTGGAAACAATAATATTCTGAAAGGGATCAATTTCATGGATTTTTTCTTGCGCCTGAAACGAATGGCCCACGCTACCCTGGGAACAGAATATAAATTTTAATGGATGTACGGTATTGAGGGAAAAATGAATTTGTACATCTTTATAAAATTTACAGTTATAAGTAATATATCCTATTCCTGAATCAAAACTAGATCCTTTTATAATACCTTCTCCAATTTTTTCAGGAAGCCGAAGCGTTAATTCACCTCCGTTAGAAGAAACCGTAGCATCAAGGTTTTTGGCTATGTCTTGAATTATGTCATTAACGGGTAAGGTTTTTACGTCTATTCTCATATTTGATTAAAAATATTCTTTTTGTCCACCTAAATTTAATAGCTGTCTTCTTTAGATTAAGTTAATTACGGAAAAATTAACCTTTTAATCGAGACGTAAAGTTATCATTTAACATTGCTTTTAAGGCTTTCCATGCCATATCAGCTAATAGTAGTTTGAAAAACGTTAGTGTGCAGTGGTTTTGTCAATTGTTGGCCATAAAAGGAGTTTTAAGATTATTTAAAAGTGTTACCTTCCCTGTTAATGTCTTTAAGCTATGTGAACTAGGTTTGCGAAATTTATAAGCTCTTTTTCATTTTTTAAATACTGAGCTTATCATTATGTTGGTATAAGACAACTCTATATTTTATTCGGTTTGAAAGTGACCCATAGGCATCGGACTCACATTTTTCTTAATCAAAAAGATTAGTAAATATATTTAGAAAGCAGTAGGTTTTATTTAACCTGTATTTAACTATTTTAGAACCAATCTCTTAGCCTGATTAATTTTACAATCGGGGTTTTTCTTTTATCTTTAAGTGCATATGAAAATTACCAGTTATGAAAGAAGAAAAAAAATCCAGTCCCGTTCCTAAAAGCGGAGATGAAAAAGAAAACAGCAGAAATCAATCTACCGAGGTAAACCGAAGTAAAAGTAATGTGAAAATAGTTGGCCTTATCATCGTTTTGATAATTATAGGCATAATTGTGATTGCTTTTGCAGGTGGCTTTTAAGAATTCAAAGCTGGGATTTCTCATCTTTAACCTTATCTTTAACGCAAAAAGATATGGGTAAAACTTATTATGATCCTGCCGATTTAAGAAAGTTTGGGGAAATCACCGAGTGGAGTGAAGAACTCGGTGAAAAATTCTTTGATTACTACGGAAAAGTTTTTGAAGAAGGTGCGCTTTCTGCCCGTGAGAAATCATTAATTGCCTTAGCGGTTTCCCACGTGGTACAATGTCCCTATTGTATAGATGCTTATACTAAAGACGGGTTGGAACGCGGGATAGAAAAGGAGGAAATGATGGAAGCCGTACACGTAGGCGCAGCCATAAAAGGGGGTGCCAGCCTGGTACACGGCGTTCAAATGATGAATAAAGTTAAAAAGCTGAGTATGTAAGCAGATTCAGGGAGCCGCGCAGCAGTGATATAGAAGTCGCTTATCCCGAGGCAAATCGGGATCTTCAGTTCTTGAATTTTGATTTCTTTTTAAGAAGTGATTTGAAGAAATATTGTTGAAAACAACAAGCCGCTTTAAAGTCAATAAATTTGGACGTGTTATTCTGGAAAATTTGATTCAGAATCTCATCCTGCCGATGAGGTTCTGAAAATTTTCTGAACAGCACAATGAACGAGATTTTTAAATTCTCCAAAGATTTAAAACAAAAACCTGTTATTGTAGAAAAGTAATTGCCTTTTGCTTCGACCTTAAAAACCGACTTAATTTAAATTCAGAAAAATATGTCCCATAAATCTTTGCTTGCCAGAAAGGATGATCTTTCCAATCCTGAAAAGCAACTGGAAATATTAAGCAATGGGATTTTCCGGGAAGGGGAATTGCCGTATTTTAAAGATAAAATTGCTGAAACAGGGCAAATTCCCTTAAAACCTCAAAAGCTGGAAATCCTGCAAATTAACCTGGGCTATATGTGCAATCAGGTTTGTTCACATTGCCACGTAGATGCCGGTCCCGACCGAAAGGAAATTATGACCCGGGAAACCATGCAAGAATGCCTGGAGGTAATAAAAATGACCAGTGCACATACCTTAGATTTAACTGGTGGTGCACCTGAAATGAATCCTGATTTCAGGTGGTTTGTACAGGAAGCTTCCAAAGCCGGAATTAAGGATTTTATCGTACGGTCCAACCTCACAATTATTCTTGCCAATAAGAAGTATCACGATTTACCGGAATTTTTCAAAAAATATAACGTGCATGTCGTTTCTTCGCTTCCGTTTTACAAGCGGGAGAAAACCGATCGCCAGCGGGGAAGTGGCGTTTTTGATAAATCGATTAAAGCCCTGCAAATGCTTAATAAATTGGGCTATGGTAAGCCCGATGGTGGTTTAAAACTTGATTTGGTGTACAATCCTGCGGGGGCATTTTTACCAACCAATCAGGAGGCGATGGAAAAAGATTTTAAAAAAGCCCTGAAAGAAGATTTTAATATCGATTTTAATAATCTTTTTGCCATTACCAACTTGCCCATCAGTCGGTTTTTGGAATATTTAATCGCTTCTGAAAATTATGAAGATTATATGTATGAGTTGGTAAATGCATATAACCCCGAAGCAGTAAAAAGTGTGATGTGCACCAACACGCTTTCGGTAAGTTGGGACGGTTATCTATACGATTGCGATTTTAACCAAATGCTTGATTTAAAAGTGGCTTCATCAGCAAAGCACATTAGCGATTATGATGAGAAAGCACTTCAGGAACGTGAAATTAAAATTTCCCAGCATTGTTACGGTTGTACTGCCGGTGCCGGTAGTAGCTGCCAGGGAAGTGTGGCTTAATCTTTTTATATGCAGGATTCGCTCTTAATTATTTTTGCTAAAAACCCCGAATTAGGAAAGGTGAAAACCCGTCTTGCTGCCGATATTGGTGATAAAAAAGCTTTGGAAATCTACCGGTTCCTGCTTCAGTATACTGCTGTGCAAACCGAAAAACTTTCTGTGGGTAAAAGACTTTATTTTTCAGAAAAAATCTCAAAAACCGGTATTTTTTCCGATGAAATTTTCAGCAAGAAAATTCAAAAAGGAAAAGATTTGGGCGAGCGCATGGAAAATGCTTTTCGGGACGCTTTCCTTGAAAAATACAGAAAAGTAGTGATAATTGGCACCGATTTACCCGAAATTACTACTGAACTCCTTAATAAAGCTTTCCGGGTTTTAGATGAAAATGACTATGTTTTTGGCCCGGCCAAAGACGGCGGCTACTATTTATTAGGAATGAAATGCTTACATTCAGCCCTGTTTCAAAATATTAACTGGAGTACCGCTACGGTTTTGGAAGAAAGCCTGGTGAAAATTTCCAAAAAAAAGACTGTAAAACTCCTGAAACCGCTTAACGATATCGATACTATTGAAGATATTGAGCCGAATTCGGTTTTGAGAAAATTCCTGAATAAAAAATGATAAAAGCACTTAACGAATCTGTTGATTACCTGATTTCCCGCGGATTTGATAAACCGGAAATCGGTATAATCCTGGGTACCGGCCTTGGCCAGTTAATTTCTGAAATAGAGGTTGAGGTGGAAGCCAGTTATAACCACATTCCCTATTTTCCAACCGCTACCGTAGAATTTCACAAAGGAAAACTGATTTTCGGTACCCTGGAAGGAAAAAAAGTGGTGGTTATGCAGGGGCGTTTCCACCATTATGAAGGCTACACGCTGCGGGATGTGACCTGGCCGGTTCGCGTGATGAAACGGCTTGGGATTAAGCGCTTGCTGGTAAGCAATGCCTCGGGCTCCATTAACCTTGATTATAAAAAAGGGGAACTCATGTTAATTGATGATCACCTGAATTTATTAGGCGGTTCACCATTGGCTTTTCATGGCGTAGAACGCCTGGGCGAACGTTTTGTAGATATGAGTCAGCCTTATGATGTTGAAATGAATGCTTTAATTGAGAAAACGGCAAAAAAACATAATATTAAATTAAATAAAGGGGTATACGCTGCGGTCTTGGGCCCGCAACTGGAAACCCGTGCGGAATATAGAATGTTGAAAATTCTCGGAGCCGATGCCGTTGGAATGAGTACCGTACCGGAAATTATTGTGGCAAATCATCTGGAAATTCCGGTTTCGGCTATTTCGGTAATTACCGATGAGGGCGATCCTGATAATTTGGAGCCTGTAAAGGTTGAAGATATTATTGCGATGGCAGAAAAAGCAGAACCCGATATGATTACCTTGTTTAAATCGGTGGTAAAAAGCCTTTAATTTGGAACACATCGTTATCATAGGAAATGGGATTGCCGGAATTACCTGCGCTAGGCATGTCCGGAAACTTTCAGATAAGAAAATCACGGTGATTTCTGCTGAAAGCGAATATTTCTTCTCCCGTACCGCGCTTATGTATGTGTATATGGGCCATATGAAATGGGAGCATCTAAAACCTTATGAAGATTGGTTTTGGGAAAAAAACCGTATCGAATTAAAAACAGGTTTTGTTGAAGTTATAGATTTTGGCAAAAAAGAACTGGATTTTTCTTCCGGAGAAAAGATGACCTATGATAAGTTGGTGCTGGCCACCGGATCGGTATATAATAAATTTGGCTGGAAGGGTGAGGATTTACCCGGGGTGCAGGGTTTAGTAAGCAAACAGGATTTGGAATTACTGGAAAAGAACACCAAAAATTGCAAAAAAGCCGTAATTGTAGGGGGTGGGTTGATTGGTGTAGAACTTGCCGAAATGCTTAGTACCAGAAATATCGAAGTGATGATGTTGGTTCGGGAAAAAGCCTTTTGGAATAATATTTTGCCGTTTCCCGAAGCCAAAATGATTTCAGAACATATCCGCTCCCATGGTGTTGAGGTAAAACACGAGATTGAACTTGAAGAGATTGTAGCCGATGAAACCGGACGTGCCTCGGCTATTTATACTAAAACCGGTGAGAAAATTTCTTGCGATTTGGTAGGGCTTTGTGCCGGGGTACGACCAAATATCGATTTTCTGAAAAATTCGAAATTAGAAACCGATCGCGGAATTTTAGTCGATGAAACTTTAGCGACCAATATTGAAGATGTTTATGCCATTGGCGATTGCGCACAGCTTAGGAATCCGCCTACACACCGCAAAAGAAATGAAGCGGTTTGGTATGTGGGCCGGATGATGGGAGAAACCCTGGCAGCAACATTAGCCGGAGAAGTTCAAAAATATAATCCCGGAAATTGGTTTAATTCAGCTAAATTTTTTGATATTGAGTACCAAACTTATGGCCGTGTAAATCCTGAAGAAAATAAGGAAGAACAGCATTTTCACTGGCAACATCAGGATGGTACCAAAGCGGTAACTGTTGCTTTTAATCCTGAAAATAAACGTTTTCTGGGAATAAATACTTTTGGCATCAGGATGCGGCACCCGGTAGTAGATCGGTGGCTGAATGAAAATCGGGATATTGTTTTCGTTTTACAAAACCTGCGCCTGGCTAATTTTGATCCTGAATTTTATGATAATTATGAGAAAGCGATTTTTAAAAGTTTCAAAGGCTAGGTTTTAGGATACGCCTTACAGGCTTGCGAAACCTGTGAGTCAAATAATATTTTATGGCAAATTCACAAAAAAATATGGCAATAACCGGGGAAGCTCCTGCGGCGCTTTCCAAAACCCAAAAAATAAGTTCGGGGATTGGGATTTTGGGCCTGTTTATCTTGTTGCTGGCACTTCTTAATGTTAATTTCCCGAATAAAACCTTGTTTTTAAGTCTATCTATTGGACTGGTGACGCTGGGAACCGTAATTTTTGCTAAGGATTTGTATAGCGGGAAGCATGCCGGTATTAAAAATGACGGCGTTTGGTTTAAATCGATGACCGCCCGGGGAATCTGGGCCTGGATTACCGGAATAGCTTTAACTTTGTTTTACGTGGTGTTGTACTGGCTTCCGCACTTCCTGGGCTTAAATCCGGAAGGGGGAAATACCGGGTTAATTGCGCTTTTTGATCCTTTAAGTAAATTGATTAACGGCGGGCCTGCAAGTCAGTGGTTTGTCTATGGTACGCTATATACCTTGGCGATTTTTATTTTCGGCTATAAATTTTTGCTGAAATACCGCCATAATCGTTATCAACGTTTACGCACTTTTTCAGTGATGTTTTTTCAGCTGGGGTTCGCTTTTCTTATTCCTGAAATCCTGGTACGCTTAAATCAGCCTTATTACAACCCTGCAAATATCTGGCCGCTGAACTACGATTTATTTGCAGGCTACAAACTCCAGGAATTCTTTTCCGCAGGAAATCTCGGTTTTTTTATGTTTGTTTTTGGTTTGATCTCCATTTTTGTGATTACCCCAATTCTTACCTATAAATATGGAAAACGCTGGTATTGCAGTTGGGTTTGTGGTTGCGGGGGGCTGGCCGAAACTGCGGGCGATCCTTACCGCCATCTTTCCGATAAATCGCTTTTTGCCTGGAAAGTGGAACGTTGGGTAATTCACAGCGTACTGGTTTTTGTAACGGTCATGACCATTGCGGTGGTGTATTCTTTTTTGGGAGAAACCCCTACGGAGTTTTGGCTTACCAAAGATGTATTCCTTGGGGGTAGCGCCGGGTTTCTCACTTTATTGTTTGCCGCAATTATGATTTTTAAAAGGAAACAATTGGCAAAAGATGCAAAATACGGCGCGATAGGTTATCTGGTGATTATCCTGGCAATTATCGGCATTAATTATTTCAGCGGAAACAATAATATTTTCTTTTTTGCCGGTTATCAGCTTCGGGAATGGTATGGTTTTTTAATTGGAGCGGCCTTTTCGGGGGTGATTGGCGTTGGCTTTTATCCTATTTTTGGTAACAGGGTTTGGTGCCGGTTTGGTTGCCCGATGGCAGCGATTTTAGGTATGCAGCAACGCCTTTTTTCAAAATTCAGGATCACCACAAACGGCGGGCAGTGTATTTCCTGCGGGAATTGCTCAACCTATTGTGAGATGGGAATTGATGTGAGGGCTTATGCACAAAAAGGACAGAATATAGTACGGTCCAGTTGTGTGGGCTGCGGAATTTGTTCTGCCGTTTGCCCGCGTGGCGTGCTTAAACTCGAAAACGAAAGTACCGATGGGAGAATCGATTCAGAAGAGGTTTTATTGGGAAATGATGTAAATTTAATGGAACTGCTTAACCAAAAGGCCAAATAGAAATTTTTAAAGTCTAAACAGCCCATTCTTAAAGGCCTAAAACGGTAATTATGTTGTTGTTTTGTTAAGGCATGCTGTGTGTTACAAAAAAAATGATATACTTTTGCACTTCCAAAACAAAGAATTATGGCAAAGAATTTAGTAATAGTTGAGTCCCCTGCCAAAGCCAAAACCATTGAGAAATTTCTTGGTAAAGACTATAAGGTAGCTTCAAGTTTCGGGCATATTGCCGATTTGCCCACCAAAGAGATTGGCGTTGAAACCGAGGGCGATTTTACTCCTAAATATATTGTCTCCAAGGATAAAAAAGATGTCGTGCGCAAGCTTAAGGGAATGGCTAAAGATGCTGAAATGGTATGGCTGGCCAGTGATGAAGACCGCGAAGGAGAAGCAATTGCCTGGCATCTTGCCGAAGAATTAAAACTGAAAGACGAGAAAACCCGGCGTATTGTCTTTCATGAAATTACCAAATCGGCTATTTTAAAAGCTATAGAAAATCCGCGAGGTATTAATTATAACCTGGTAAATGCTCAGCAGGCCCGTCGGGTTCTGGATCGTTTGGTGGGGTATGAGCTTTCACCCGTTTTATGGCGAAAAGTGAAAGGCGGGCTTTCAGCAGGCCGTGTACAGTCGGTTGCAGTACGTTTAATTGTTGAAAGAGAACGTGAAATTCTGGATTTTAGTCCGGAAGCTTCTTTTAGGATAGATGCTGAATTTTCTACCGAAGACGGAAGATCTTTTAAAGCCAAACTTCCAAAGAATTTTGATTCCCGGGAAGAAGCCGAACAGTTTTTAAAGGATAATCTTGGCGCCGATTTTAAAGTAGCCGAGCTTACGACCAAACCGGCCAAAAAATCGCCTGCACCGCCGTTTACCACTTCCACCTTACAGCAGGAAGCTGCCCGGAAATTATATTTTTCGGTAAGCAAGACAATGACGATGGCACAGCGTCTTTACGAAGCCGGTCATATTACTTATATGAGAACCGATAGCGTTAACCTTTCTGACGATGCTAAAAAAGGTGCCAATGCTGAAATCTTAAAGGCTTACGGAAAAGAATACGCAAAAACCCGTAATTATAAAGGGAAATCAAAAGGGGCGCAGGAAGCTCACGAAGCAATTCGCCCCACTAATTTTGAAAATCATACCGTAAATGCTGATCGCGATCAGCAGCGCTTGTATGAGCTGATCTGGAAGCGTTCTATCGCTTCTCAAATGAGCGAGGCTCAGTTGGAGCGTACCAATGTAAAAATTGAAGCCAATAAGCACGATAAATATTTTACAGCTAACGGAGAGGTGATTAAATTTGACGGTTTCCTGAAGGTATACCTGGAAGGCCATGATGATGAGGATGATGAAGAACAAAGTGGAATGTTGCCGGCTTTAAGAGAAAATCAACCTTTGGTAAACGATTTTATCACGGCTACAGAACGGTTTACGCGGCCGCCATATCGTTATACGGAAGCTTCCTTGGTAAAGAAACTGGAAGAATTGGGCATTGGTCGTCCTTCAACCTACGCGCCTACCATTTCCACTATTCAGAATAGAAATTATATCGAAAAAGGTTCGGTAGAAGGTACTGAGCGAAAATATATTCAGTTTGTGCTTTCCAAAGAGAAGATTCAGGAGAAAAACCTTAAAGAAACCGTGGGGAGCGATAAAGGAAAACTGGTGCCTACAGCGGTAGGAATGGTGGTGAATGACTTTCTTGTAAACCATTTTTCAAATATTCTTGATTATAATTTCACCGCGAAAGTGGAAGAAAATTTTGATAGTATTGCGGCAGGAGATGAGGAATGGAAAAGGATGATGAAAGATTTTTATGAAGATTTTCATCCACAAGTAGAAGACGTGGCCAAAAATGCCGACCGGGAAGTGGGCGAGCGTATCTTGGGTGAAGATCCTGAAACCGGAAAGCCGGTAAGCGTACGTTTGGGGAAATTTGGCCCTATGGTGCAAATCGGGTCGGTAGAAGATGAGGAAAAACCAAAATTTGCCAGTCTGGGCCCGGATCAGACTTTGGATTCAGTAACTTTCGAAGAAGCGATGGATCTTTTTAAACTTCCGAAGGAGGTAGGCGAATATAAAGGCGAAAAAGTTGAAGTGAATAATGGCCGTTACGGGCCTTATGTGCGCTTTGGAAAAAAATATGTTTCCCTGGCAAAAGGCGAAGACCCTATGAATGTAGATTGGGCTCGGGCTTTGGAATTAATCAAAGAGAAAGAAAAAGCGGATGCCCCGATTTATGAATTTGATGAAAAACCGGTGCAAAAAGGGGTAGGACGTTTCGGGCCTTATTTAAAATGGAACGGAATGTTTATTAACGTCAATAAAAAATATGATTTTGATAACCTTTCTGATGATGATATTGAAACTTTAATCAAGGATAAGATTAGAAAAGAAAAAGAAAAGGTTATTCATAATTGGGAAGATGAAGGTATTCGGGTTGAGAAAGCGCGTTGGGGACGTTCTAATGTCATAAAAGGCAAAACAAAGATCGAATTGCCAAAAACAGTAGACGCTGCAAAGTTAAGCCTGGAAGAAGTGAAGGATATTATTGAAAAGCAAGGGGGGAAGAAGAAAACCACCAGGAAAAAAACTACCAAAAAGAAAACCACAAAAAAAACGGCTAAAAAGAAGTAATATATGGATTTGGATTTTCTGAGTCCGGTAAATTCTGAATTGTTAGCAGAATACACCGATGAAAATCAACAGCGTTTAGGAGCAATTATAAACGCAAATAGTGCAATTTCGGGGCTACCCGATTTAGAAGGTGTGGATGTAGCTATTGTGGGAGTAAAAGAAAACCGCTTACGGGAAACAGGAGAAACCGTACTTCATTTTGATGCTGTTAGGCGTTCGCTTTACAGTCTCTACCCGGGAAACTGGCACCTAAAAATAGCCGATTTAGGTGATATTGAAAAAGGAGACCGTGTAGAAGATACATATTTTGCATTACAGGGTTTAGTGGCACAACTGGTGAAAAAAGATATTATTCCCGTGATTTTAGGAGGAAGCCAGGATTTGATGTATGCGCAATACCGGGCTTACGATACCTTAGACCAAATGGTGAATTTGGTGAATATTGACCATAAATTTGATTTGGGAGATACCGAAAAACCAATCAGCAATCACTCCTATCTTGGGAAAATTGTGGTTACAGAGCCTTATAATTTGTTTAATTATTCCAATATTGGTTATCAAACTTATTTTAATTCCCAGGATGAGATTGAGTTAATGGAGCGCCTGTTTTTTGATGCTTATCGTTTAGGTGAAATTAATGCTAATCCGAAGTTGATAGAACCTGTTATGCGTGATGCTAATATGGTTGGGATGGATATTGGTGCTGTTAACGCATCGGCGATAAAAAGCGGGGCTTCTCCAAATGGTTTTGATGGCAAAGAGATTTGCATGCTTTCGCGATATGCCGGTATTAGCGATAAAGTTTCCTCGTTTGGTTTATTTGAATACCTGCCGGAGATAGGCGAAACCGGAAATATGTTGGTGGCGCAACTATTATGGTATTTCTTTGAGGGCGTAAATTATCGGACCAATGAGAATACTATTTCAGCAAAAAAAGAGTTTATAAAATATCAGGTCCCCATAGACGATGAAATTTTGGTTTTTTATAAAAGTCCGGTGAGCGGAAGGTGGTGGATAGAAATTCCATTTTTACCCCAGCTCAATACTAAATTAAAACGAGATACGTTATTACCTTGCAGCGAAGAAGATTATCTGGAAGCCTGCAATCAGGTAATTCCGGAAAGGTGGTATAAGGCAAAAAGAAAAAACGAAGTTTAAATAATTTTTCAGACATTATTGTGTTTACTGTATTTTAACCAAAAATATTGTTATTTAAAAAATAAATAGATAGGTTTACTGCCGTAAAGCAACTTGTCTTAACTTAAGGTAAATTATGAAGAAGTATATTTCGCTAATTGCTGTTCTGGCCCTGCTATCCAGCTGTGGTAGGGGTGACCGGGGACAGCTTGTTGGTGCGGAAGGGAAAAAATGGAATCCTGAGAAACCTTACGGGATGACACTGGTTCCCGGAGGAGCATTTATCATGGGGAAATCTGATGATGATATGGCCGACCAAAAAAACGCGCCCACAAAAACAGTAACAGTACGTTCATTTTATATGGATGAAACTGAAATTACCAATGCGGAATACAGGCAGTTTGTGGAGTATGTGAAAGATTCTATCATAAGGGTTCGCCTGGCAATTATGGCTGAAGATATGGGGGAAACCCCTGGAAATGGCGGGATTGGTGAATATGCCTTTGCCGATTCAGAAGAAGGTGAAATGACACCCTATGAAGAATATATGCTTAATACGTATGGAAAAGGTGGTCCTACAGACGATTACGAAAACCGACGCTTGAATAAAAACATTGATATTGAGTGGGATACGCAAGATTACCCGGATACATATTATGCCGAGGTGATGGATAGTATGTATATTCCGATGGATGAGGTATACAATGGCCAGCGCACTATTGATGTTGATAAGTTAAAGTTTAAATATTCCTGGATGGATGTTCAGGAAGCCGCACGTGCTCAGGGAAATCGTTCAGATTATATTCAAACGGAAGAAATTGAAATCTATCCGGATACCACTGTTTGGATCAGGGATTTTAATTATTCTTATAACGAACCCATGCATAATGATTATTTCTGGCATAGTGCTTTTGATGATTATCCTGTAGTGGGGGTTTCCTGGAAACAAGCCCGTGCTTTTACCCAATGGCGAACCATCTATCACAACGTTTATCGCCGGGCAAAAGGGGATCATAATGTACCCTCTTATCGTTTGCCTACCGAAGCCGAGTGGGAATATGCAGCCCGTGGCGGTCTTCAAGGGGGGACTTATCCCTGGGGAGGGCCGTATACTAAAAACGACCGCGGATGTTTTATGGCAAACTTTAAACCTTTGCGGGGCGATTATGCAGCAGACCAGGCCTTATATACGGTAGAGGCAAAATCGTATGATCCCAATGATTATGGCCTGTATAATATGTCGGGGAATGTTTCGGAATGGGTGAACTCATCGTATGATCCATCCTCCTATGAATATATGTCTTCTATGAATCCTACGGTAAACAATATGCAGGATATGCGTAAAGTAGTTCGGGGTGGCTCCTGGAAAGATGTTGCATATTTCCTTCAGGTAAGCTCCAGGGATTATGAATATGCAGATTCGGCAAGAAGTTATATAGGTTTCAGGACTGTACAGGATTACCTTGGTACCGATGTAACCCTTAATCAATCTAACTAATAAATACTACCTAGCCTTAACTATTAACCTATTTTAAGAACAAGAAAATTCAATTTTAATTATGGCAACTTCAAAATCAACAAAAAAATTAACCAATATGGTGTACGGTTTGGGTGCATCAGTGGTAATCTTAGGTGCGCTTTTTAAAATTATGCACTGGCCGGGTGGTAACGAAATGCTTATCATTGGTCTTGTTGTAGAAGCGCTTGTATTTGCGTATTCTGCTTTTGAACCCATAGACGATGAACTTGACTGGTCTTTGGTTTATCCTGAATTAGCCAATGGTACCGGGGTTGACCGTAGAAGCGCAACAATTATTGAAGATGATAAAGAAGCTGAAGGGCAATTGTCTAAAAAGCTTGATGAAATGTTGAAAGAAGCAAAAATTGATGCCAGCCTTATGCATAGCCTGGGGGAAAGTATTCGTAACTTTGAAGGTGCAGCCAAAGGTATTTCTCCAAGCGTAGACGCTATGGCTTCCCAAAAAAAGTATAGCGAAGAATTAACTACTGCCGCTGCGCAAATGGAAACTTTAAACAATATTTATAAGGTACAGGTAGCATCGGCTTCCAGACAGGCTGAGGTGAATAAAGAAGTGGCTGAAAATGCAGGAAGGCTTAAAGAACAGATGGATTCTTTGACTAATAACTTGTCTTCTCTAAATGGTGTGTATGGTGGTATGTTAACCGCTATGAACGGGCAAAAAGCAATGACCAATTAAAAAAACCGGAACGCTAAACAAGCCTAAAAAGCCAATTTTTAAACAAAAAACTAAATAATTACATGGCGTCTGGAAAACAATCACCAAGACAGAAGATGATAAACCTGATGTATCTGGTTTTCATCGCTATGATGGCATTAAACATGTCTAAAGAGGTGCTTACCGCTTTTGGCCTGATGAACGAGAAACTCAATGCCTCTAATGCAACCACTACCGAACGTAATAATGCTTTTATGGCCGGGCTGGAAGAAAAAGCCAATGAACAGCCTGAAAAATATGTTGAATTAAAAGAAAAAGCAAGTAGAATTGACGAGCTTTCTCAAAAGCTTAATGATTATATTGAAAGTGTTAAAAATGATTTGACTGCCGGATTGGATGAAGAGGATAAGCAGGACTATGAAGCTATGGATAAATCTGATGATTTGGATACTAAGTTTTTTGCCAGTGGTAGGGTAAGTCCTAGAGGAGAAGAATTTATTGCAGCAATAGATACTTATCGTGAAGGGGTTATTGCAGAGATTCAAAATGAATACCCTGAAATAGCCGAGCAGGTTAAAAAAGAATTTGCGACTGAAGAAGTAAAAGATGGAGACGGAGTAACCAAACCCTGGTTAATGTATCACTATCAGGGATATCCATTGATAGCTTCACTTACCAAAATGACACAAACCCAGGCTGATGTGAAATCTACCGAAACCGATATTCTTTCAGCAATGCTTTCCGGGCAGTTGCAAAGTGAGGTTTCTATGGATAATTATACCACCTTATTGGAAACTCCCAAGTCTGCTTATTATCAGGGGGAGAACTTTGACGGTTCTATTGTTTTGGGTAGGACAGATGCCACTACAAAACCTAACCGTGTGGAATTAACCTTAGATGGTAATGCGCTTGATGAAAATGATTATACCATTGAAGACGGTCAGGTTAAACTGAATGTTAATGCCGGCAATGCCGGACAACATAAACTGGAAGGGAAATTGGTTTTTAATCAAGATGGAGAGGAAAGGGAAGTTGGCGTTTTGCAAGAGTTCTCAGTAATTCCAAAGCCAAATGCGGCTACCATATCTGCCGATAAGATGAATGTGCTTTATCGCGGGGTAAATAATCCGTTGACTATTTCTATGGCCGGTGTACCCGACAATAATATTAGTGCCAATGCACCGGGCTTAAGAAAGACTTCTGGTAGTAGTTATATGATAAATGTAACCAGTTTGCGGGCCAGGGAAGTTAAAATTGATGTAACCGGAACTATAGACGGGAAGAGTTATCCTTCAAGTTCTACCTTTAGGATTAAGGATATTCCACGCCCTGTAGGTACTATTAGAGGGGAAGACGGAAACGTTCAAATGCAACGTAACAGCCTTGAAGCTTCTACAATTGGAGCGGCTTTACCAGATTTTGATTTTGACCTTAGTATTAATGTTACCGGCTTTAGTTTTAAAGTGCCGGGGCAGCCAACCATTCGGGTAAATGGAAGCCGTCTTGATGATCGTGCTAAAGCTGCGCTTAGGCGGGCAGGACGAGGAGAGAGCGTTCAGATTTTTGATATTCAGGCAGGGCTTAGCAATAATTCAGGCTATAAACTTAAAAAAGTGGCTCCTGTATTTATTGAGTTGACTAATTAATAAAATATAATGACCATGAGCTGGAAAGGATTATTTGTAGTTTTTTTGATAGGTTCTACCATGGTTTCCTACGGGCAGAGCAATATTCTTAATGCTAAAAACCCCGACGAAATTGGGAAGCCTACAGAAGCCCAAACTGAAAATGTTGTTAATGATGAACCCCTGGAATACGGGTATGTTGAAGACAGGGATGTGCTATGGTCTAAAAATGTTTGGGAAGTAATAGATCTTGATGAACGTGTGAATTTTCCGCTCTATTATCCTGTTGATAACACTATTGGAAACAACCGCCGTTCGTTGTATGATGTGTTGATCAAAGCTATTGAAGATGGAAAAATCAAAAGAATCTATGCTGATTCCTATTTTACCGAAGAACGCAAACTAAATGATGTTGAAGCTACCCTTTCCCGCGTAGATACTACCGATCTTGGTATTGAGCAATATAATGCAGGAGAAGAAGTAGATAGACAATTTATTGACAGACGAGACCTTTCTGCTGCCGATATTGCTGAATATCATATCCGTGGGATGTGGTATTTTGATAAGCGACAGGCAGAACTGAAGTATCGTATTTTAGGTATTGCCCCGGTAGCTCCCGATGTTAACTTTATCGATTCTGATAATCCTGATATGGTTGAGTTATTCTGGGTTTGGTTTCCTGATGCCCGTGAAGTGCTTCACGAAAATTTGGCTTTTGGCGACAGTAATTCGGCACAGAAAATAACCTTTGATCATTTACTGAATGCAAGGCGTTTCAATGCTGTAATTTATAAGGCTGAAAACGTACAGGGGGACCGGGAAGTCAATGAATATGTGGTAGATAATGCCTTTATGCAATTGCTGGAATCAGAACGGATCAAAGAGCAAATACGTAATATGGAACAGGATATGTGGAATTATTAAACCTGTATATTATTTAAAGTACTTAAAGCGTCCTTTTAGGGCGCTTTTTTATGTTTTACTCGATATCGGATGTATTGCTTTTAAGGCGTCTCGAAATTAAAATGTGTTTTCCCAATAAGTTCTCCCGGGTTTGTTCCGAAGCAGTTACTATAAAATTTTGCAACAAGACAATAACTTTTATCTTTAAACAATGGTAGATTATCTGGTAGTTGGTTTGGGGCTTAGCGGGTTGGCAGTTTGCGAAGAACTGCAAAAACGAAACCTTAGTTTTAAAGTGTTTGAAAATCATTCTCAAAAATCTTCACTGGTAGCTGCAGGTCTATATAATCCCGTTATTTTAAAACGTTTTACGCCGGCATGGCGTGCCGATGAACACCTGGAAAGTGCTATTCCGTTTTATAAAAAAATCGAGGAGAAATTACAATTGAAATTGATTTACCCGGGAAATATCTACCGGAAATTTCACAATGTTGAAGAACAAAATAATTGGTTTGAAGCTACCGATAAACCACGGCTCTCTAACTTTCTTTCCGAAACGATAGAAAAAGACCTTTCTCCGGCAATCCCGGCGCCCTTCGGTTATGGAAAAGTATTACATACCGGCAGTATTGCTACCGATACAATGCTAAAGGAATACCGAAAAAACCTGAAAGATAACGGGGTTTTAACTCAGGAAAGTTTTGATTATAAAGTCTTGAAAATTGAAGGGAGTGGAATTCTTTATAAAGGTTTTCATGCCAGGAAAATTGTGTTTTGTGAAGGTTTTGGTTTGGCTAAAAACCCGTTTTTTGATTATTTGCCCTTAAGACCTAATAAAGGAGAGTACCTCACTATTTTTGCAGAAAAGCTTAAATTAGAGGTGATTGTAAAGGCTTCGGTATTTGTGATTCCACTGGGGAATGATTTGTATCGGGTAGGTGCTACTTACAATAATCGAGATACCACTCCGCAACCTTCCGAAAGCTCAAAAACCTACCTGCTTAAAAAGCTTCAGGATATTATTACCTGTGATTTTAAGGTGGTAGATCAGGTAGCGGGAATAAGGCCGGCCACCAAAGATCGAAAACCCTTGCTTGGGGTGCATCCGAAATACTCACAATTATTTTGCTGTAACGGGTTTGGGAGCCGCGGGGTTTTGATGGGACCTGAAATGGCAAAAAACCTCATAGATTTTTCAGAAGAAAACAAACCATTAGCTTCTGAAATAGATATTAAAAGATTTGAAAAGGAGTTATTGAAAAAATAATAAATATTGAATGTCTGTAATGAGTTATAATCGTATCGTCACCCTGAGACCTGTGATAAAAAAATTATCTAACTTGATTCAGGGGCCAATTTCATATACTACGGATTTTTATTATTAGATGCTGAAACGAGTTCAGTATGACGTAAAAATGTTCATTATTACCAATAACGGATAATCAGAAATGAATATGTGAATTAGGTGTTGATTTTTAAGAATTTATAGAAGAATTATGGTTCTCTTTCACTGCCGAAGCACCTTTGTAATTCAGGAAAAAATTAATCCAAATATTTCTTGAAAGTCGCATAATAACAGGCATAAACACCACGAGGGTGCCAATAATTATCCAAAAAGCGGTCATTAATTCACTACCAAAGAAAACATAAGAAATTATAAAAGCAGCTACTGCAAAAGCTATTCCTACGGCATAACTCACATACATGGCCCCAAAAAAGAAAGAGGGTTCTATTTTATATTTTGTTCCACAATGCGAGCAGCGCTCGTGCATCTCAAAAATTTTAGAGAGCTTATACGGGTTGGTTTCGCGGTACATACTTTCTTCCTGGCAAACCGGGCAGGTGCCGGTAAGAATACTGTATATTTTTTGGCCTTTAAGTAATTTCACACGAATTAAATTAGGTTAAACATTTGATCCCGTATGCTTCAGGAGATTTTGCTTTACCCGTTGGTATTGGGTATTATTGTTTTTAATGCCCAATCTGCTCTCCCCCGATATCGGGATCACAAATATAGGCTTTTATAGCATTTTTTTTGCACGCTAAAATTAAGCATATTTGCAGAAATAAACCCACAGCATGCTGAATATCCATAACTTGTCGGTTTCCTTTGGAGGCGAATACTTATTTGAAGAAGTTACTTTTAGATTAAACGGAGGTGACCGTGTGGGCCTTATCGGTAAAAATGGGGCCGGGAAATCTACCATGCTAAAAATACTCGCCGGCGAGCAGGAACATGACGAAGGCCAGATTGCTAAGGATAAAGAGTTGAAAATCGGTTTCTTAAAACAGGATATTGATTTTGAACAGGGACGTTCGGTTATAGAGGAAGCGCAACAGGCTTTTACTGAAATTAAAGTTATTGAAAAAAAAATGGCCGAAATAAACGAGCAATTGGCCACGCGTACCGATTATGAAAGTGAAGCGTATTCCAAATTAATTGAAGATCTAAGTGAGTTCACCCATACCTACGAGATTATTGGGGGCTATAATTATGAAGGTGATACGGAAAAAGTCTTGCTGGGACTCGGGTTTAAGCGGGAACAATTTGATAAATTGACCGAAACCTTTTCCGGGGGCTGGCGTATGCGTATCGAGCTGGCTAAAATCCTGCTTCAGAACAATGATATCCTGTTACTGGATGAGCCTACCAACCACCTTGATATTGAGAGTATCATCTGGTTGGAAGGTTTTTTAAATAATTATGCCGGTTGTGTGGTTATTGTTTCCCACGATAAAATGTTTCTCGATAATGTGACCAACCGGACTATAGAAATTTCGCTTGGCAAGATTTATGATTTCAAGAAACCGTATTCTCAATACCTTGAACTTCGTGATGAACTTCGGGAACAGCAACTTGCCGCACAAAAAAATCAGCAGAAAGAAATAGAACATACTGAAAAACTTATCGAGAAATTCCGTGCGAAAGCCACCAAGGCTTCTATGGCACAATCGCTTATCAAAAAACTGGATAAAATAGATCGCATTGAAGTTGATGAGGACGATAATGCGGTAATGAATATCACGTTTCCTATTTCAGTACAACCGGGTAAGGTAGTAATTGAAGCTGAAAATATTGGAAAAGCCTATGGTGAAAACCAGGTTTTGGAACATGTTGACTTGCTCATAGAACGCGGAAGTAAGATTGCGTTTGTAGGCCAGAATGGGCAGGGAAAAACCACGCTGGCTAAAATAATCGTAGATGAGATTTCTTATTCGGGAAATCTGAAATTGGGCCATAATGTAGAGTTAGGCTATTTTGCCCAAAACCAGGCTGAATATCTTGAGGGTGAAAAAAGTGTTCACGATACCATGGTTGATGCTGCCAATGAAAAAAACCGGACTAAAGTTCGGGATATGTTGGGTTCGTTTTTGTTTCGCGGTGATGAGGTAGAAAAGAAGGTGAAAGTACTTTCAGGAGGCGAGCGAAACCGTTTGGCGCTATGTAAATTAATGCTTCAGCCGTTTAACGTGCTGGTGATGGATGAGCCCACTAACCACCTCGATATAAAGTCTAAAAACGTTTTAAAAGAAGCCTTGAAAAAGTTTGAAGGAACCTTGATTCTGGTATCTCACGACCGGGATTTCCTTCAAGGCTTAACCGATACGGTTTATGAATTCAAAAACCGACATTTAAAAGAGTATTTAGGTGATATTGATTTTTACCTTGACCAGCGTAAACTTCAGGATATGCGTGCAGTGGAAAAACGCGATGAAGTAAAAGTAACTTCCGATGCGAAAAAATCAGACTCGGGAAAACAATCTTATCAGGATCAAAAAAAGATAAAATCACTTAAAAATAAATTGAGCAATACCGAAGCGAAAATTACCAAACTCGAAAAGAAATTAAAGGAAAAAGATACAGCATTGGCTATAAACTATGAGGAGACCATTGCTAGAACAGGTTACCTTGAAAACTATAACGACGAGAAGCAGGAGCTAGAGCGTTTGATGGAACGATGGGAAGCCCTGCAGGAAAAATTAGATAAATATCCAGTATAATTAAACCCCGGCCGTGAAATCACGTCTAATACTACCTATGGACATAAGAAAAATAATCCTCTCAATATTAGGAATCTTGTTGGTGGTGCTGGCAATTTTCGGGGCGAAAGCCATTATAGACAGTAATGTGCAGGAAATTCCCGAAACTTCAAAAACGGTGGCCAGGGTTTTTGTTGATACTGTTAAAAACCAAAGCGTGCCTATTGTAGTGCCGGCAAACGGGAATGTAACGGCTTTAAGGAAAATGGAACTTTTTTCTGAAGTGGAAGGGGTTTTTCAGCAAAGTAGTAAAGATTTTAGACCGGGTCAAAAGTTTACAAAGGGACAACTCCTGCTTCGTATTAATTCTGAAGAATATGCTGCCAGCGTTTTATCGGCTAAAAGTGAATTATACAATAATATCACATCTATTATGCCCGATTTACGTATGGATTATCCCAAAGCATTTGAGAAATGGCAGGAATATCTTAATAAGTTTGATGTAAATGATCATGTGACCCCTCCACTTCCAGAGCCCGATTCTGATAAGGAGAAATACTTTATCACCGGACGGGGTATAAATTCTGCCTATTATGAAATTAAAAACCTGGAAGAACGTCTTCGAAAGTTCAATATCGTAGCTCCTTATGACGGGGTGTTAACCGAAGCAGCAGTTAACCCCGGTACTTTGGTACGTCCCGGTCAAAAACTTGGTGAATTTATAGATACCTCGGTATATGAACTGGAAGTGGCGGTGGGAAAACGCTTTTCTGATTTGCTGGAAATAGGAGAAGATGTGAAATTGGAAAATCTTGACGCTACAAAAACCTACACCGGTACCATTAGTAGGATTAATGCCAGGGTAGATCGCGATTCGCAAACCATTCAGGTTTTTATCAGAATCGAAGATCCCGATATTCGGGAAGGGATGTACCTTGAGGCCCGTTTAGATGCCCGCGATGAAGAAAATGCGATCCAAATACCTCGTGAATTGCTGGTAGACCGATCAAAAGTATACGTGGTTCGTGACAGTATGTTGGCCCTGGAAGAAATAAATCCTGTTTATTTTTCAGAAAAAAGTGTGATAATAAAAGGCCTGGAAGACGGTACACAACTTATTTCAGCAAATGTTCCGGGGGCTTATCCCGGAATGTTAGTGGAAGTTCAGGCAGAAAGCGATACCCCTAAAACCGAATAGTTTTGAGGAAATTAATAAGCTATTTTATAAAGTATGAGGTTGCCGTAAACGTGGTGATTATCGCTTTCCTTATTTTCGGACTTATCGGGGTATTTAGTCTTAATTCCTCTTTTTTTCCGCTGGAAGATTCCCGTATTATAAATATTGATGTTAATTACCCCGGTTCAGCACCTGAAGAAATTGAAGAAGGGATAATCCTTAAAATTGAAGATAACCTGAAAGGTCTGGTGGGTATAGACCGGGTAACTTCAGTAGCCCGGGAAAGCGGTGGTTCAATTACCGTTGAAATTGAACAGGATGAAGATATTGACGTGATGCTTACCGAGGTGAAAAACGCGGTAGACCGCGTACCTACTTTCCCCGGTGGAATGGAGCCACTGGTAGTCTCAAAAGAAGAGCAGGTAAGGAATTCCATTAGTTTTGCGATAAGTGGGGAAGCTGTGCCACTGGTAACCCTAAAACGCATCAGTGAACAAATTGAAAATGACCTCAGACGGCTAGACGGAATCTCGCAAATAGAAATTTCAGGCTTTCCCGAAGAAGAAATTGAAATTGCCGTGAGTCAGGACGATTTGCTGGCATATAACCTCACCTTTGAGGAAGTTGCGGCAAAAGTGGCCGCAGCCAATATTTTAAGTACCGGGGGAACTATTAAAACCGATGCTGAAGATTATCTTATCCGGGCCGATAGCCGTTCGTATTATGCCGATGCTTTAAACGATCTTGTAATTCGCTCTTCTGCCAGTGGCCAAACCACACGTCTGCATGATATAGCCGAAGTGCGCGACCAGTTTGAAGACACTCCTAACGCATCTTATTTTAACGAAAATATTGCCGTAAATGTGGCGATAAGTAATACAAATAATGAAGATTTGCTTTCAGCGGCAAAAAAAGTCAAAAAATACATTAAAGAATATAACTCTAAAAGTAGTAATATAAGGTTGGATGTTGTTTCTGATTCTTCTATTACACTTGGGCAACGTACCCGTCTGCTTTTAGAAAACGGTGCGATGGGAATTGCCCTGGTTTTGATATTCCTTTCTCTTTTTCTAAATACCCGTTTGGCATTTTGGGTGGCTTTTGGTTTACCGGTAGCCTTTTTGGGAATGTTTATTTTTGCCGGCCAGTTTGGGGTAACCATCAATGTGCTTTCCCTTTTCGGGATGATTATTGTAATCGGTATTTTGGTAGATGACGGGATTGTGATTGGCGAAAATATCTATCAGCATTACGAAATGGGAAAATCACCCATTCAGGCAGCCCTTGACGGAACCATGGAAGTAATTCCACCCATTATTTCGGCGATTTTAACCACCGTTTTGGCCTTTTCAACTTTTCTGTTTTTAGACAGTAGGATTGGGGAATTTTTTGGAGAGGTTTCTACGGTAGTTATCCTTACACTTACGGTTTCCCTGGTTGAGGCATTAATTATTCTTCCGGCACATATCGCACATTCAAAAGCCCTTCAGAAAAAACCAATTAATGAAAAGGCCAGAACCGGTTTTGGTCGGTTTTTTGCAAAAATGCGTATTATAAATGAAACCGGAGACCGGGTTATGCGTTTTTTAAGGGATAAATTTTACAGTCCGATTCTGCATTTCGTGTTACGCCAACAAATATTGGCTTTGGGAATTTTAACCGCAATTTTAATCTTAACTATTGGTGCAATTGGCGGAGACTGGATTCGAGTGACTTTATTCCCGAGTATTGCCAGTGATCGGGTAAGCATAGATTTATTAATGGCCGAAGGGGTGAATCCTGCCAGAACCGATTCTATAATTACCATGGTAGATAAAGCTGCCTGGCGGGTAAATGAAGAGTTTACCGAAAAACAATCGGGAAATAAATCGGTTATTGAAAATACCATTAAGCGCGTAGGCCCCGGAAACAATAAAGCCTCTCTACAGGTAAATTTATTGCCTGGGGAAGAACGCGATTTCAGTTCGCCTGAAATCACCAATGCTATTCGGGATGAAGTTGGCCCGGTTTACGGGGTGGAGAATATCACGTTTGGTTCCGGGGGAAATTTTGGGGGAGACCCGGTGTCGGTTTCCCTATTGGGCAACAACCTGGAAGAACTGGAAGCAGCCAAGGAAGAATTAAAAACCGAATTTGAAAATAATCCTTTGCTGAAAGATGTAAAAGATAACGACCCGAAGGGAATAAAAAACATCAATATTTTATTGCGGGATAATGCTTTTGCTTTAGGTTTAGATCTCAATGAAGTGATGCGACAGGTACGAAACGGTTTTTTTGGGACTGCCGTGCAAAGATTCCAGCGGGGACAGGATGAAATTCGTGTATGGGTACGTTATGATTTGGAAAACCGTTCTTCCATTAACGATTTAGACGATATGCGTATTGTTACCCCTGCGGGAAACCGGGTGCCTTTTCATGAAATAGCTACTTACGAGATTATTCGTGGTACAGAATCTATAAGTCATTTAGATGGGATGCGGGAAATAAGGGTAAGTGCAGATATGGAAGACCCCAATGGAAGCTCTACTGATATTCTGGCCGATATCAGGAATAATGCAATGCCCGAACTCTTGGAGAAATACCCGAGTCTTTCGGTTTCTTACGAAGGTCAAAACCGGGAAGCCAATAAATTAACCAATTCAGCAAAAGGGGTATTGCCCGTGGTTTTATTCCTAATTTATGCAGTGATCGCTTTTACCTTCCGCAGTTATAGCCAGCCGTTTTTATTAATGCTTATGATCCCTTTTAGTATTATTGGGGTTGCCTGGGGCCATTGGTTTCACGATTTTCCCGTTAACGTACTTTCTGCCCTGGGAATTATTGCCCTGGTTGGGATTATGGTAAATGATGGCCTGGTGCTTATTAGTAAATTTAATGGAAACCTGCGGGAGGGAATGAAATTTAATGATGCGTTATATGAAGCCGGTCGGGCGAGGTTTAGGGCAATTTTCCTGACTTCCCTAACCACTATTGCCGGAATGGCCCCGCTCTTATTGGAAAAAAGCCGTCAGGCACAGTTTTTAAAACCTATGGCAATTTCCATTTCCTACGGAATAGCCATAGCCACTGTATTAACCTTGTTACTATTACCATTGCTACTTTCTATTAGCAATAATATAAAAGTAGGTGCCGGCTGGCTGGTAACCGGCAGAAAAAAAACACAGGAATCGGTAGAACGAGCTATAAAAGAACAAAAAGAAGAAGAGGCCCATGAACAGCGATAAGATATTGTTTGTAATTGCTTGTTGTTTTAGTGTTGCCTTCTACGCACAACAGGAGGAAGTTATTTCTAAAGAAGAGGCTATACGTTTGGCATTGGAAAATAACTACGGAATCAAAATGGCCGAAAACGAAGTGGAGATTGCTGAAAATAATCAGGGTGTCCTGAATTTAGGGTACTTACCCAGTGTAACAGGGCAGGCCGGTGCCGATTATGACTTAAACAACCGTTTTACCGATCCTGAAGAAGGGGAGCCTTTAGATCAACGTGGTATTGAGAGCAATGCCTACCGGGCATCTATCAATATAGATTATACCTTGTTTGACGGGTTGGGGCGTTATTATAATTACCAAAGCCTTAAACAACAATATGACCTTAGTGAATTGCAGGCCCGGGAAACCATTGAAACTACCATGCTGCAATTGATGACGGTATATTATGAAATCGCCCGGTTGAGTGAAAATATGAAGGTTTTAGAAGATGTATTGGAAACTTCCCAAGAGCGGGTAACCCGTGCACAATATCAGTTTGAATACGGGCAGCAGAACAATTTGGCAGTGTTGAATGCCGAGGTTGATGTAAATAACGATAGTATTGCCCTAATTGAAGCCCGGCAACAGTTAAATAACACCAAACGGGATTTGAACGTGCTTTTAAACCGGCAAATTACCGATAAGGAGTTTGAGGTTGACACCACGGTAAGTTTTATTCCGCAGTTACAGCTGGAAAGTTTTGTTGATGAAGCTGAAATGAATAATGTTTCACTTTTGCAATTAGAAAAAAACCTGAATATTAGCGAATATGATATTAAAATCAGTAAATCGGGATATTTACCCACGGTGGGGCTAAACGGCTCTTATGGCTGGAATTTTAATCGAAGTGCAGCTACGGCCTTTTTTCCGGGCAGTTCCCAACGTTCTGATGGGATTTCGGGCGGGGTAAGCCTAAGCTGGGACTTATTTGATGGCGGTACTACTGTTACACAAGTCAAAAATGCCAAAATTCGTTATGAGAATCAGGAGTTACAGAAAAAGCAAATAGAACTGGAGGTAAAGCGTGATATTGCCAATGCCCTGGGGAATTACGAAAACAAACTTTATATCTATCGGGTGCAGGAGGAAAATGTGGCTACCAACCGGGATAATTTTGAGCGTTCGGAAGAACAGTTTAATTTAGGGCGTATCACTTCTATTGAATTCCGCCAAGCCCAGGTGAATTTACTCGATGCCCAAACCAGCCTGAATTTAGCAAAATACGATGCTAAATTAGCCGAATTAGAGCTTTTGCAACTTACAGGCCAATTATTAAATATTGAACTATAATGCTGGAACACTTTTTTCAATGTCCGTATTGCTGGGAAGAAATTTCGGTCTTGCTTGACCCTTCAGTAAGCCGTCAAACCTATATTGAAGATTGTGAAAACTGCTGTAATCCTATTGAGTTCAGGGTTGAATTCCACGAAAATGAGTTACAGCTATTTGAAGTCAACTCCATAGAACAATAAAAGTATGCCAAATAACTGATTTTCAATATAAAATTCAAAGGGCTAAATTTTATGCTAAAAATTTCCCGAAAAAGCTTTGTGAAAACTTAAATTCTATCTTATATTTGCAGTCCGATAACGCAATGAGCGCTATCAAGACATACTGAAAAAAGATATTTACAATATATATCGCGGGATAGAGCAGTAGGTAGCTCGTCGGGCTCATAACCCGAAGGTCACTGGTTCGAGTCCAGTTCCCGCTACTAGCAAAGACAAGGCTTCACAGAAATGTGAAGCCTTTTTTTATTTCACATAGTACAGAATAAGTACAGAATCGTAGTATTTTCGATTTGACATTTATCTTGATTTCAAATGATATTATTTTCTAGCAAGAAATATTAATGAAGAAACCAGAATGAAAATGTATAACTGAATTTATGCGGTTTTGAGAGAACTCAGTGGTAGACTTTCTCTTTTTCTACTAAACTAACTGTTTTTATTTTTCCTTTTTGAAATTTTCATAAGCCTATAATTACAAGCCCTGTTTTCCATATATTCAATTTTATGTTCAGATAGAAGTCGAACTAATATTTCTCTTGTTTCGTTTTCATCAAATCCAAGTTTTTCTCCAAGGTCTATTTCATTCAATTGACCATTGTCTTCAATTAATGCTTTATAATATCTTTCTTTATTTTCCATAAATTGTTTGTTTTTTAACGGCTATCATCATATGCGGACTAAAAGCTAAAAGATAGCTGTCGTTTTGTGTCATATGTATGAGTTTTATTAAAGTGCTCTTCTTTTTGTCATTCAACATACTAATAAAGTAATCTTTGTCTAACCAAGCTATTCCTTCTGGATACTTCGGATCAAATTGCGCCAGGCATTTCGGTCAAACTGCGCCAGTGATTTCGGTTCAATTTGCGCCACTTCCAATAATCCGGAAGTGATTTCGGTTCGTTTTGCGCCACTTTGAAAGATCAAGTACTAATACCTTGTCGCTAAAATATAGCGATATGGCAAACACACTTGATTCTATGGACTTAAAACAAATCATTTCTCTGAAGGTGGATGGCCTTAGTAACCGCAAGATCAGCGTCACTCTAGGAATTGCACGAAACACCGTAAATAATTATATGCGGGCTTTTAAAGCCAGTGATTATACCTTGAAAGCATTATTGGCTTGTGATAATGCCATTCTGGAGGCCTTGTTCACTTCTCATACCACTATTGATAATCAACGTTTTGATCAGCTAACCCGTTATTTTGAGCGGATGAACAAGGCCAAAAACCATCCCGGGTTTACGTTTCTCTATCATTATCAGGAGTATGTGCAACAGGTCAAAGCCCCTTATAGCTACACGCAGTTTATGGAACATTACCACCGTAAATATGCAAAGGTCAAAGGCTCTATGAAGCTGGAACATGCCCCTGGCTATGAGCTTTTCATTGACTTTACTGGTAAAAAGCTTCATATCGTAGACCGGGAATCGGGTGAGATTATTGAGGTGGAGGTATTTGTCGCTATTCTACCTAACAGCCATTACACTTACGTAGAAGCCTGTAAAAGCCAGAAACGCGAAGACCTGATTAATTGTTGCGCCAATGCTTTGAACTTCTATGGGGGTGTCCCCAAGGCCATTGTCTCCGATAATCTCAAGTCCGCCGTGAAACGTGCCAGTAAATATGAGGCCGATATCAACCGGAGTTTCAAGGACTTTGCTCATCATTACAACTGCGTGATCAATCCCACTCGTGGATATGCACCTCAAGACAAGGCCTTAGTTGAAAATGCAGTTAACCTGGCCTACCAGCGTATTTATTATCCCCTTCGCAATATGACCTTTTTCTCCTTGCAGGATCTCAACAGGGAGATAAAACGCTTACTGGAATCCTACAACAACTTATTGTTCAAGAGAAAACAAGCCAGTCGCCGGGAGCTCTTTCAATCCGTGGAACGCGAGCACTTAAAACCTTTGCCTTCCACGGCCTATGAGCTTAAAGATTATCGCAGGGCCAAGGTGCAGAAAATGGGTTATGTGTATTTCTCCCCGGATAAAAGTTACTACAGTGTACCGTATCGGTATATAGGAAAAGAAACCATGATCCATTACACGGCAAGTGTCGTAGAAGTCTATTTTTACCATGAGCGCATAGCCCTGCATCAGCGCAATCCCGCCAAAGGACATTACAATACCAACCGGGATCACCTTAGCAGCACCCATAAGTTTTACTCCGACTGGAACCCTGAATTTTTCAAAAAGATGGCTAGTAAGCACGGTGAGCATGTACTTGGGTGTATAGAAGAAATACTTAAAACCGGGGATTATCCTGAGATTGGCTATAAACGGGCTATGGGGCTCATCCAGCTCCATAAAGCCTACGGTGGCGAAAGGTTGGACAATGCCTGTAAACGAGCTCTGGAGGCTGATGCCGCCACCTATAGACATATCAAAAACATACTGAAAAACAACATGGACAAAAGCTCCTTATTTTACCAGGACCTGGAAGAGGATAAACCTCATATTCCAGAACACGAAAATAAAAGAGGAGCCGATGCTTATAAGTAACTGTATATTAATTAAATCCAAATATTATGAACAACAATCAGACCATTGAAAAATTAAAACAAATGCGACTGGGGGCCATGGCCGAGCTACACCTTCAGCATGTAAACAATAATCAACTTAGTGATATGACAGCCGATGAATACCTGGCATTACTTATCGATCACCAATGGGAAGATCGGCAAAATCGTAAGATCAGTCGGCTTTTAAAACAAGCTGGCTTTCGTCAGCAGGCATCTCTGGCAGATGTGAATTATACGCATAACCGGGACCTGGATAAAAATATGTTCTTGCGACTGGGTACGCTGGATTTTATGAAAAGAAATGAAAATATTATCATCTGCGGTCTTTGTGGATGCGGCAAGAGCTATCTCTCTCAAGCTTTAGGGCATCAAGCATGCATGATGGAATATAAAACTATTTATGCCAATACTGCCCGGCTGCTGAAAAAATTGAAGCTAAGTAAAGTAGATGGTACGTATTTAAAAGAACTGGGGAAACTGCTAAAAGCGGACTTACTAATCCTGGATGATTTTGCCTTGCAAAGCTTTGATAACCACGCCAGGGAAACCTTAATAGATATTATCGACGACAGGTATAACAGAGCATCAACCATTATATCCACTCAGATACCGGTGTCCGCCTGGTACGAAATTATTGGTGGAGACGGGACTCAAGCCGATATGTTGCTCGATAGGATTTCGAACTCCTCACACCGTATCAATCTCAAAGGCGAAAGTCTAAGAAAAGGAACTTTAAAGAGTATATAAACTTAATTTTTTTTTATAATTGTAAGATCTTTCAAAGTGGCGCAATTTGACCGAAACAGGTGGCGTCATCACTCCGAAATAGCCATTCCTTCAACCGCATAAGTATTAAGGTGAACTAATTCCTGATTTATAAACTCGTCTTTGAGTTGTTCTGGGTTATGGTAATACGCTTCAGCCAAAAGCCAGGGAAAATCATCAGGTGGATTGTGTACTCCTGTTGTTAATTCTACTTCGCACATTTCAAAAAATGTCTTTTTATGAATTAACCCGTTTAAAAGACCTACTAGCGTCGATGCGGTATAATTAATTGCAAAACCCAAAATGATTCCGCCATTTTTTAGAACTCGCTTCGCTTCTTTAATAGCTAATTCTCTGTCTTCTTTTTTTTGAAGATGATAAAGAGGCCCGTGTAAAATGATTAGATCTGCGAAATTATTTTGAAAATCTAAGCTTTGAGCTTTCCCCAAGTGAACAGAAAACTTATTCTTTAATTTATTAGCTCTGTTTTGGGCAATTTGTATATGTTTAGGTACGGGTTCTACTAAATGAACTTGATGTCCTTTTTTAGCAAGCCATTCTGAATACTTTCCCGTGCCGCCGCCAATATCAATTATTTTTGAAGATGAAGAAGGAATATATTTTTCTACGAGGGATTTAATTCTTTCAAATTCAAATATGCCCATTCCTTTATCAAGTCTGGTTTCTTCTGATGCATTATTATAAAATACTTCTATATTTCTGCTTATTAACTGTTTACTTTTCATTTTTAATCACTGCATTATCACTTATTGAAATGTTGAATACATCGTAAAGTGATCAAACAACCGATTCACAATCAATTGTTCTTGTTTAAAATTTTGATGAAATAATTGAATATGATTATCTACGCATAAAAAATCGGAAGATTTCTAAGCGTTAAGTACTCGTTTTGTCGAGACTGTCTTTTGAGAAAGACTTAGATAATATGTGAAATTAATAAAACAGATTGCTAAGATATAAATTTTGGGTTAATTCTTTAAGCTGAGTTTTTGATTTTCGCAGTTAACGTTTTGTAAGATTATTTATGTGGTTTAAGTAGATAATTTAGGGGAGTGTTAGCTTTCGTTTTTTATCTTTTCAGCTCTTTCTTCAGCTTCTATTAGAGGTTTATGCCATTCCCATAACTCCTCCAACGTTTTAAAGTTCTGAGGTACAGGATTACTAGCTCTTATAGATTCAGATGGGGTTAAAGGTTGGTAAATACTGAAATAGCTTTCACTCGTTCGCCTTGGATTATGTGCTAATGAAGATCCAAAATAATTAGACGTCACATCATAGTGTGAGCTATGTATAAAACCATCCCATCTTTTACGTAATTCTTTTTCGGGAGTTATATCAATAACTTCAAATTGCTCCATTTGTCTATCATCTGGAGTTCCCCAAGCGTCATTTAATAAAGAAACAGCTTCGACATCAGAAACTGGAGCACCATATCCGAAAATTGTTGCTCTGACCGTTCCGTTTTCTTTTGCGAGCCAAAATTTAACTCTATCCCATTCTAAATTAATAAATTCGTCATCAGTGTAATTCTTTTGCTCTACAGGATATAATAATTTTGTTGGTTCAAGAAATCCACCATCTTCTCTAACTTGCATTCCTACTGGTCCACATCTTTTGTCTTCTTTACTATATCCAATTGCAACATTCCCGTGAAGAAATGAGAGTCTCGGCAAGTCGTTTGTGAACTTTCGGATTCTAACCCAAGCTTGGTAAAGAAATGGATCCCAATTAAATGTTGCAATAAGATCCTTTCCCCTAAGCGATAAAACCATATAATCATAAATAGTTGGTTCGTCAGGAAGTTCCATATTTCCAAAATAATTTTGGATTTTATCTTCAATCTCCTTTAAAATATCTGAGTTCGGGTTTTCTCGATGGAGATTTCCGTATAGTTTTTCAAAATTATTTTCTCTTAATTTCTCTGGTATCTGTTTTATAATATTTTCTAAGCTTAGTAATTCAGAAAAGTTATCCATAGATGGTAACCTTTTACCATTCTTTTCATCATTTCGATAAGTGGAAGCAATACTAGCACCTGCACCTAAAATAACTACGTGCCCACCACCACCAAATACTTGATTAATGCCTTCTTTTTTTGTCATATTCACTGAGTTTGGTTTAAATGAGAGCTAATTAGTTATAAGGCCACGAATATATTTATTTAAAATTATATTCTTCCGAATATCAGTACTTTTCAATATTGGTAACCTTTAACTAAGACTAGATTATTCCACAGATAATATTATATTTCATATACTTTACCTCAATGAGTAATCAGTTTTCATAATCCGCTCAGCACATTCCCATCCATTTCGCGAAAAGCTCCATTCCAGACAAAGAGCTTCCCTAAAAAAAGTCTTGGACACCATCCTCAATTTCTCCTTTCCATTCCGTTAACCCTTCCCGATACTCTGGGAAGGAACACTACATTCCCAATCCGAAATCGTGAATGGAGTCCGCTCAATCGGAATTCCATTTAATCATTTGGTACCGCTTCCTATGTATTGGTACTTCACAAGAGCCTTTAGACCTACTCCCGCACCCTCACTGTCCCTCCCTTTTTTTGACAGCAAAATACCAACATTTGGAAGTTGAACGGACTGCATAACCGGTCGTGCCTCCCTTTTATAAGTCCTTATCAATTCCAAATATTGAAACTGTATCAGCAACAAAAAAAGGTAACAGCGAGGGCGCTATGGGAAGTAAATCTAAAATGAATCTTATGAAATCGTACAAAAACATCAAAAAGGAAGCGGCACCAAAAAAAACAAAAAAGGAAAACGCTCAAGATATAATAAGTAAACCACTTCAAAAAAATAGAAACGCAAACTGTCTGAATGGTTCAGATAGCATTATTAATCCTTAAATATTTTATTATGAGTACTTTAAGAAATCACGTACAGTTAATCGGAAACGTTGGTCAAGAACCAACCATTACCAACCTTGAAAGCGGAAAAAAAGTAGCCCGTTTTTCAATCGCCACAAATGAACACTACAAAAACAACAAGGGCGAAAAAGTACAGTCCACTGACTGGCACACCGTCGTAGCTTGGGGCAAAACAGCCAAAATTATCGAAAACTATGTAGGCAGGGGAAAGGAAATCGCTATTACGGGAAAATTGAGAACCCGTACCTATACCACCGATGATGGCAATCAACGCTATGTAACCGAAGTGGAAGCAAAGGAAGTGCTTTTACTTGGCAATAAAAGCGATAAGTAATCCTTAAAATTTAAGAGGGCGTTCCCGTCGAAAGTTGCGCCCTCTTATTCATCATTCACAAATAATTGAAAAATAATGAAAAGCAAAGTTAATGAAATAGCCATAAGTTACAGCGGAAGCACAAAGGCAAATTTGCTTCCCAAAGTAACCTGTTCCCAAAGTGCTGCCGATATAGCCTACAGCCAATGGAACAAAGAAACAATTGAACTGCACGAAACCTTTAAAATAATGTTGCTCAATAACGCTAATAAGGTAAAAGGAATTTATGAGGTTTCAAATGGAGGTATCACAGGTACTTTAGTGGATGTTCGCATCCTGTTTGCCGTACTTTTAAAGAGCTTGACAACCGCAGTTATTTTAATGCATTATGTAGAGTAAATTATTATGTAAAGTTTTTTAGATAAATCAATGCTATTCAATGTTTTGTTAATCATCCACTTTACATAACAGTATTAGTTTACACATCGATCATTTTATTTTGTGAATAATATTCACATAAAATTTAATGATTATGATCAAACAAATTACAGCGTTCAATGAGCTAACAAACAATGCTGGCAATTATCTTGAACAAGAACTTGGCTATGCTTTAAAGACCTCAGGTATGTACAGAAGAATTTGGAGGCAACTTAGAGAGTTCATGTTTGCCAATGGTATTGAAACTTATGATGAAAACGTTGGGAAGAAGTATTTATCCAATAAGTTTGGTGATAAGGCCAAGCAAGATTTAACAAGAAATCAGAGTGTTACTTACAACGGCATTAAGATGCTGACTGAATTTTCTAAGACGAAGAAGATTAATGTTCCGGCGCGACCGTCAAGGTATCCATTGGAATTTAAAGGTCATATAGGCAAGGCCATTGTGAAGTTTTTACATCATAAGAAACAATCAAACCCTTCCAGAACTACCTATCACAATTACCAGCGTCATCTTTACGAATTCATGATGTATTGTGAGAAGCAGGGCATTTCCAGAATAGCAGATATTGACTTGGTACTATTGCTACATTTCATCAATCAGTACGACGCTTCCAAGAAAACGGTTGTTATAATTACCATTACGACATTGCGTGGCTTCATAAAGTATCTTTTTGAAGAAAATTATCTAGATATAGATTATTCTGAAAAGATTCCCCGTCATAAAATAGTACAGCAACCAAAACTTCCTTCCAATTACACTAAAGAAGAAGTTAAGCATTTGATCGCTTCTGGAGATAGGGCCAGTTCCACAGGAAAACGCAATTACGTTATCATCCTAATAGCAGCAAGACTTGGACTCCGAGCTTCTGACATCTCTCGGCTTAAGTTTGAACACCTGAACTGGGAAAACAATACGATTGTAATACCACAATACAAGACAGGTAAACAGTTGGTGTTACCGCTACTTCCAGATGTAGGAAATGCTATTATCGACTATCTAAAACATGGCAGGCCAGAATCTGATGAGCCTTACATTTTACTTACAGCACGCCCACCTTACAGCAGATTTACAACAAGTAATGTTGTTACTCATGTTGTACAGCGAGCTATGAGAAAGGCCGGTATTGATACCAAGGACAGACGCTTTGGTCCACATGCCCTGCGCCATAGTCTGGGACTGCGTTTGTTGGAAAAAAGCACAGCACTTCCCGTAATATCAGAAGTGCTGGGTCATCAGGACACTAATTCCACAACATATTATCTCAGGATAGATCTGAGATCCATGCAACAATGCATGCTCGATGTGCCACCAGTGAGTACTGACTTTTATACGCAGGGAGGAGGTAAATTCTATGGCTAAGAATTACCACAGTATTTATGGGCAGCACATAAAGCAGTTCATACAACTCAAACGAAATTTAGGCTTTAGATATGTTACTGAAACCTTTGCATTATCAAGAATAGATGAACTGGCAATAACAACCAACCAGTCTTCAAAAGGCATTACAAAACCCTTTGCGGACTTAGTTGCAAAAAGGCGACAGAATGAATCCAAAGAATACCACTACCATAGGGTTCTGATGCTGGCCAAGCTCTCTTCATATATGAATGATATGGGCATTGCTTCTTATATTCCCAAGCTTTCGTCTTGTCCTAAAAATAATTTTGTTCCCTACATCTACACTAAAGAAGAAATAGATGCACTGCTTAAAGCTTGCGATGAATTAAGGTTAAGGGTCAGGAACCATAATACAAACTTATTTTGTATGCCAGTTCTTGTGCGGGTGTTGTATGCTACAGGAATACGTATTGGTGAAGCACTTGACCTGAAGGATGACGACATCAATCTCGAGAATAAGTATATCCGGGTAAATGACTCTAAAAACGGAAAACAACGTATCATTCCAATTGCAGAATCTTTGGTACAGGCCTGTAGCGACTATTTAGAGTACAGAAACCGACTTCCATCTATAAGACCATGTTACTTCTTTTGTAATCTTGAAGGCAATAAATGTAAACAAGGAGCATCTATGAAAAAGCAGCGAGTCTCGTATCTTTAAAGTTCACCAAAACAATAAGATATGAAATTAGAACCCACTGCCCAACCAAAGTTATACATTGGCATCGACATTCACAAGCGGAGCTGGAAAGTTCATTGCGCCACCGATCTATTCGGCGGCAAATCCTTTGCTATGCCCCCGAAGCCTGAAGTACTATATGAGTATGTAGCCAAACATTTTCCCGAACACGAGATTACTACGGCCTATGAGGCAGGCTGTTGTGGGTATTACGCCCACCGTAGCTTTGAAACATATGGCTGGAATTCCCTTGTAGTTAACCCTGCCGATATCCATCGCAAGGGCAAGGAAAAATATACCAAGACCGATAAAATAGATGCCCAGTTGATAAGCAGGGAGCTTAAAGATGGCTGGCTTGACGGTATTCACGTTCCCGATGTGGAGCGGGAGCAATTGCGCAGCCTTTTCAGGAGAAGGAACGATTTGGTCAAGGACTACAGGCGCGTAAAGAGCTTTATAAAGATGCAGTTGCTGTACTTTGGCATTGCCATTCCCGATGAATTCGACAACGACCATTGGAGCCATAAGTTCCGTGATTGGGTTGACGGGGTAATTTTTAAATATCCTCCGGCACGTGAGACACTGGATAGCAGAATGCGAAGCTTCAGGTTCATAGACCAGGAGCTGCGTGATGTCTCATCAAAAATGCGTGCCTATTGCCGCAAGAATTACAAGAAAGACTACTATCTTTTAAGAAGTGTTCCGGGCATCGGGGGGATTGTTGCCTGCGGCATCATCTGCGAGCTTGGTGATTTGCGACGCTTCAATAATATAAAACATTTGGCGGGCTATGTCGGGTTGGCACCGAGCATACACCAAAGTGGCGACAACCAAAAGAGCACAGGCATTACAATGCGCGCCCATCGATTGATGCGGAGCTATTTTATAGAGGCCTCCTGGCAGGCCATCAGAACGGATCCTATAATGCAGGCGTATTACCGCCGGCATTTGGGGAAGAACGTCAAGTCAATAATAATCAAGGTCGCGCGAAAGTTATTGAGCAGGACTTTGGCAGTAATCAAAACAGAAATTCCTTATGAGATAGGGGTCATAGAATAAAGAAATAACTAATAACAAAGCTCACAAAGAAGTATTAAAAGCTCGTACCACAAAACACCGTAGGTGATCCAAGGTATTGGAATCACATTTTTATAGCAAGTGGACGGGTTTATTATAACTTATAATCATACAGATGCTGGTGACGACCAATACGGGTTGATCACATATAGGATGCGGAGCAAGTTATTTAAAGGCATTGAAATGTTGATAATTCCGATAGGATTATCAACATTTCAACACCACAATATCATCATTATGAGATAATTGAAAATAAAATATTATATTTAAAGAACTGGATTAGTGCTTTTCATAGGATACGTAGTTGGTTCAGAAAATGTTTAGAGCTTGCAGGGATACCATATCTGGGCACAGGACAAGGCCCCCGGATCCATGATCTTAGTTATCCAAACAAAAATAAAATCCAAACCTTTAAGTGTAATTACTTGATTTTTAGCCAACAAAATAAATATAGGTGTGGATTTTTAATCTAAATTGTATGCTTCACTAAAAGAAGTAAAAACAATTATGGATGTACAAAATTTACGGGAAAAGTATCCCCTACTCATTACATTTCTAGAAGAAAACCAATACTCTCGAAATTATATTGGATGTTTTAAAAGGGAGATAAAATGTATTCTTTCCAAAGCAAAATCTGAAAAGTGGAACTCCTACACCGATGTCTACCTATTTCATACAAAAAGAACCAAGTCTATTTCTGTTCTTCAAGAAAAACGAGGAATTATTGGTGCTATTGCAAGGTTTGACTTAGAAAATATCTATCCTGATAGATCGTATAAAAGCCCAATATTCAAGAAAACGGCTTATGATCTTTTGTCTGAGGAATTTAAAGCTGTGATCACGACCTATTGTAGTGTGGAAAGAAAGAAAGGTAAAAAGGAAGATACTATTTATACTGAATCACATAATGCGACAAGCTTTCTATTGTCATTGCAGGAGGATAATATTTTTTCACTGATAGCTATCACGGAAAAAGCGGTGTTGGACACCTTCTATCAAAATGGTAAGCTACGCAGAGGCTGTTCCTATAAAAAGAATATTGCAGCCGTGATCAAAGCCTGTATCCCTTATTTCCCAAACAATATTTGTGCTACAGTTTTGTCTTACCTACCGGCCCTTCGTGAAAGAAGAAAAAACATACAATACCTTACCAAAGAAGAAACTTCTAAAATCAAGACGGTATTAACCGGCATGAATTCATCCCTTAGTTTGCGTGATAAAGCTATCGGTTTACTTGCTTTTTATACTGGTTTACGCTCCTGTGATATTGCAGGGTTAGTACTATCCGATATTGATTGGAATAGCGACCTTATTCATATAAGGCAACAGAAAACAGAAGTTCCTCTCACTTTACCGCTCAGGGCAATAGTTGGTAATGCAATCTATGAATATCTTATAAACGAAAGGCCAGAGACGAAATGTCAGAATGTTTTTCTAACCCAAGTTCATCCATTTATAAAACTACAGAGTGGAAGCCTGTATAGTATTTCCATGCAAATCATGAAAGCAGGAAACATTAGAACAAATCCCGGAGACAGAAAAGGTTTTCATCTCTTTCGACACCATATGGCAATCTCATTGCTAGAAAATGGGATTTCACAGCCAGTTATCAGTCAGACCATGGGGCACCAATCACCCGCTTCTCTACATCCATATCTGAGTGCCGATTTTTTACATTTGAAAGAATGTTCACTAAGTATTGAGAATTTTCCAATTCAGAAGGAGGTGTTGTTATGAGTAAATATCAATCCCCAGCAGGTCCACTTATCGAAGAATATATTTTTTATCGAAGAGCATCCGATTATTGGAATGAATCGTCTTACGGGGCGACCCTACTTATCTTTGACAGGTATTGTTTGAAAACGTACCCACATGCTCAAGTCCTCTCTCAAGAAATGGTTGATACATGGTGCAGCAAACGTGACACGGAAAAAAACAACTCTTGCAGGTCACGTATTTATCCCGTCATCAGTTTTCTCAAGTATCTTAAGAGTCGAGATAAAATAGATATTGTGGTGCCAGAACTACCATATAGAACGCCAAGAACCTATATTCCTCATGCTTTCACAAACAAAGAACTATTAGAATTCTTCAAGGCCTGTGATACTATTACCGGAACCCGGACTGAGGAGCAGCGGGCTAGAAAAGTCACCATTCCGGTATTCTTCCGTTTATTATATAGCAGCGGAATTAGAACCACTGAAGCCAGGTTGCTAAAAGTAGAAGATGTGGATCTTAAGGATGGTGTACTAAATATTCGGTATTCTAAAGGTTATGACCAGCACTTTGTAGTTCTCCATGATAGCATGCTCGAACTTATGAGAGCGTTCGACAAAGCTATCAGCCAAATCTACACCAACCGCATTTATTTTTTTTCAGCCCGTAAAAATAAATGCCATAAACGTAGCTGGGTTCAGGTGAATTTCAGAGAATTATGGGACAAAAAAAATACCGCTTACGCCACAGCATATCAGCTTCGGCATCACTATGCAACAGAAAATATTAATCGTTGGATAGGAGAAGGTATGGAGTTTCATTCAAAATTCCTGTACTTGAGCAAAAGCATGGGACATAGCGTTTTAGAGAGCACTAAATATTACTATTCACTGACCCCGGGGCTTTCTGATGTGATACAAGACAAAACCAATGACTCCTTTAACAACATAATTCCAGATTCAAAATGAAAAAATCAAACCAAGAGGCTCATGTGATTGCCTATTACATCCACAGCTGGCTAAAGGAGTATACGCTAACCTTTAAATCAAATAGTTCACATACGATAAAATCCTATTCCCAGACACTATCTTTATTCATTAATTTCTTGGAAGTAGAGAAGAAAGTGAAGCCTTCAGACTTCTGCTCTAAATACTTCGCTCGGGATTACATAGAACAGTGGATTTTATGGTTGAAAAACCACAGAGATAACAGCCCTGAAACCTGTAATAATCGGTTGGCATCATTAAGAGCATTCTTGAAATACCTCGGTAGTAAGGAGATCTCCTTCTTGCATTTATCATTAGAGGCTGCTCAAATCCTTCGCCAAAAGACGATTAGAAAAAAAGTAAATGGCATGAGCAAGAAAGCGGTTCAAGCCTTAATGAGCGTTCCAGATATTTCTACAAAGACGGGCCGAAGGGACCTGGTATTCCTTATTGTGCTCTACAACACAGCGGTAAGAATAGACGAAATATTATCAATAAAACTTAAATATTTGCATTTGGAGACCATTAAGCCTTATGTAACAGTTATTGGAAAAGGAAATAAAATCCGGACCCTTTATCTTTTACCAAGAGCGGTCGAACATTTAAAGAAATACCTGGATGAATTTCACGCTGTGAAATATCCTGATTCGTACTTGTTTTATTCCAGAAATACAGGTGTCAAAGGCAAGATGAGCCAAGTAGCTGTAGACAAGCAATTAAAAAAGTACGCCCTATGTGCCCATGCTATTTGTGATGAAGTACCGCTTAAATTACATGCTCATCAGATTCGTCATGCAAAAGCGTCACATTGGTTGGAAGATGGCATGAATATCGTACAAATTTCTTTCTTACTCGGGCACGCTAATATTCAAACAACGATGGCGTATTTGGACATTACCACCGAGCAAGAAGCCAAAGCTCTGGCAACTTTAGAAGATGAAGGCAAAAAAGAGATATCAAAGAAATGGAAGTCTAATTTAAGTAAGCTCTCCTCATTTTGTGGAGTAAATGAAATACAAAAGAAGTGAATTTATCCAAACCTTTATTAATTGTATAGCCTTTAAATCAGGTGATTATACTTAAAGGTTTGGATTTTATTTTT
The DNA here is from genome assembly GCA_017795085.1 of Salegentibacter sp. Taxonomy (GTDB): domain Bacteria; phylum Bacteroidota; class Bacteroidia; order Flavobacteriales; family Flavobacteriaceae; genus Salegentibacter. The sequence continues at coordinate 3,241,111 of CP051246.1, read as the reverse complement.
GTTTGGATAACAGGTAAAATCCAAACGTTTGGATTTTCTTAGACATACATTTGCAGTCAGGTCTCTGGGAAAGATGGCAGATACAGGAATGGATCTATACGTATCACTGCCTATACTGTCCAATTATCTTGGTCATCAGTCCATTGAGTCAACCAATCACTACGTAAGACTTACAGCTTCTATATTCCCAGACCTTATCAATGATATGGACAGAAGCTGTATTGATGTCTTCCCAAAATTCAGCTGCTATGAAACCGACTGATTTTTCTAGGTATATCTCTGATTTTTTATCAAGGTACCTTACAGATGAAAGAGGTGCTTCCATAAACACCATAAATGCGTACCGGGACACTTTTGTATTGCTGCTCAACTTTATGGAGACCCAGCAGCAAATAAAGCTGGAGAAGTTGACCTTGAAAGATATTGACAAGAACACTGTCATTGCGTTCTTGGAGTGGATACAATCTAAACGAGGCTGCAGTGTTGCCACGCGTAATTTACGATTGGCTGCCATACATTCCTTCTACAGATACTTACAGTATCAGAATTTAGATGTCATTTACGAGTGTCAAAAGATACTTGCCATAAAATCCAAAAAGCTTCCAAAAGAAACAATGGTGTATCTTACGGTTGAAGGTATCAAATCGTTATTGAAACAACCGGATACTACAACAAAGAGAGGTAGACGGGACTTGGCTTTGTTGTCGTTGATGTATGACACAGGTGCGAGAGTTCAGGAAATTATTGACCTTACGCCATCAATGCTGCACCTTGGAAGTCCTTCCTCAATTAAAATTATTGGTAAAGGCGACAAAGCACGATTGGTTCCGATGATTGAAGCACAAACGGTCCACTTGAATAACTACATCAGGGAATATCAAATGGACCGTCCCGAAAAAATGTTGCACCCTCTTTTTACCAATAGTAGAAAAGAAAAACTGACACGTTCGGGAATCACCTATATCTTGAGGAAATATGTTATAAACGCAAGGAAAACAGATCCATCTGTAATCCCTAAAAACATGAGTTGCCATTCATTGCGCCACTCAAAAGCGATGCATTTACTGCAAGCAGGGGTCAATCTTGTATATATCCGTGACATTCTGGGACATGTGTCCATACAGACCACGGAAATCTATGCACGGGCCGACTCTAAACAGAAGCGATTGGCTCTGGAAAAAGCATATGTGGATGTAAGCCCCAAAGAAGAACCTGATTGGGCAAACAATCAGAATCTAATCGATTGGCTCAAGAAGTTCTAATAATATTATGTAGAGTAATCTTTGATATAACTCAATAAAAATGTGCTGTTCAATGGATTACTCTACATAATAATTTACTCTACATAATGCAATTTATGCAAAGCTTTGCATAACGTCCACAATCACCCGAGCGGTACTTTAAGACCAAGTGAAGCGGACAAGAGCCTAACCGAGAAAATCAAAAAGGCTGGGGAGCTATTTGATATAAAAGTCCTCGACCATTTGATACTTTCCCCTGATGGCGACTATTACAGTTTTGCAGATAATGGAATCCTTTAAAATCACGCTTATGATTTATCTAAATTTTACAGACTTGAGCGAAGAGGCTCAAAACCGACTTTTGGAGAATTCCAAAAAGGATGTGGAACGAAAATTTGGGGAGGACATCCGCAAATACGTAAGAAAAAATCACGCTTCTTTTGAAACGATGATAGCCGAAGAAGCATTACGCAATTTGTATTCCTATACGTTTGTATTCAACATCTGATTTTCTAAACTTTATAGTCAAGCACCTCTAAATATTTGGAGGTGTTTTTTGTTTGATTAATTCCAATTCAATAAAAATCATTATCTTTATTTCGCTGAAATTCAGCATTCAATTTTACGTAGGGTTATCCATTTTTTGACTTTCGCCGATAACCATACCCATCGAAAAATTATATAACAGGAAATTATTTCCCTGAAACTGGCAATTGGCTTTTAGCCAAATTGTACGGAATTTTGTCCCGCTGGGCGGGACGAAAAGGAGTAGCAAGAGGGTAACACGCGATGCGATGTTTAGCACTCCTTTTTATTTTCAAATTACTGATATTCAGTAATTTGAAAAAATATAAAATTCTCGACCTCCTACAATTTGCGACAAATGCCCTCTGAACGCCCATTTTTAGGGAAGGATTTGCGACAAATCGGCGAATTATGGACTCATTTATCGGCATTAGGTTCAAAAAGGAAACGGCAAAACGTTTTCAGGAATTTTCAAGAACACACTTCAGATCACACACCGAAGCATTGGAAACAATGCTCGACTTTTTCTTCTATAACGAGATTTCTCCAAAGGAAAAATTGGGGCCTACAGGGAGGACGATCGAAGCTTCCCTAAAGAAACGTATCAATGCAGTCATTGCTATAATGCGGGATATGGAAAAGACACAGACCAAACCCACGGTCGCAATGATAGAATCTCTTTTTCAGACCGAAGAACCCAAAAAGAAGCCCTTGATTTTGGAAAAGAAAATCATTGAAGAAAAAAAGGAAGTTCGGTTCCGGGAAAAGCAAAACCATACTAACGAATTCTAAATTTTTGAGCTATGTATATCACAATTACACCTCAAAAACTGGGAGGAAATTATTCACAAAATTCAGGCGATTTTGTCGGTTATCTGGAGAAAGAAAACCAAGGGCTGGAACAGGAAGAGATGGAGCATTTTTTCAATCAATATGGAGATAAAATTTCCGCTGAAGAAGTGGTGAAGGATATCGATGGCAATGGTGCCAAACTCAAAAAGACCGAACCGAAATTCTATTCCATTACGGTAAGCCCTTCCAAATACGAACTGAACCGGTTACAGAACAATAGTGAAGATTTAAAAAGATACACCCGTGAGCTGATGAAGGATTATGTAGCTTCCTTTAACCGTGAAATCAACGGAAGACCCATTACCATCGATGATATAAAATATTACGCAAAAATTGAACACCAACGCACCTTTAAGGGAACGGATTGGCAAATCAAGGAAAATCAGCCTTATGCGACGAAAATCCTTCAGCTCAAAACAGAAATCAGAAGTATTGAAGATGGGCGGACTGAAGGCAATAATAAACTATTGCAGCAAAAAGTTGACCGATTGGAAAAGGAAGCCCCACACCAACAGGATGGGAAGCGAGTCGTCCAGGGAATGCCAAAGGCGGGAAATCAAAGCCATATCCATATCATCGTAAGCCGGAAGGATGCCTCCAACACCTTCAGCCTTTCACCGGGGAGCAAGCATAAGGCATCGGAAGTTGAGATGCACGGTAAGAATGTTAAACGGGGCTTTGACCGTGATAAATTTTTCCAGAGTGCGGAGAAGACCTTTGACCAAACTTTCGGTTACCAACGAAACTTTGTCGAGACCTACAAGGCAAGAAAGGATTTTGTTAAGAATCCGAAAGTCTATTTTGCATCGCTGATGAAACTGCCCACCAATGAAAAGGCGATTGCCTTTAAAATGATGAAGGAAAGTGGTGTTCCAATGCTGCCAAGCATTCCGGTAACACAGGCGCAATTGGCAATGAAAGCATTCAACCGACTGCGCCGTGGGGTGGAAGTGGCCATTAAATCAAGTTCCATAGGCATCTAATCCGAACGTATGCAAGTAGACAATCTCTTTACCGCTCTTTTAACCATTTGTCTGACCAGTGCCATATTTTATGGATTGTATCAGGTGTCCAAATATGCATTTCTTGCAAACAGCCTTTTTTTGTTTGCCCTGGCCTATTTTTTACAACCTTGGAACAATTTGGTTTCAGTTTTGTTAAATGTGGTCTGTCCGCTTTTGTTGATCAATACGGCATTGTATGCTTTCTTGCATAAAAAGGAGGTGCCAAAAAATGGCGACGATAGGTATCAAGTCGATTTTGCCACTACCAAGGGAAAGTTCAAACTGGACAATATCAAACGTGGAGCATCCATCATCGGTTCTGCGGGAAGCGGAAAGACCGAAAGTGTAGTGTATGGATTCCTGAAACATTTCCGGAAAGAAGGCTTTTGTGGCATTATCCACGATTACAAGGATTTTGAGCTTACGGAAATGGCGTATCCGCTTTTTAAAGATAGCGATATTCCATTTAAGGTGATTTCCTTTGATAAAACCATCCATCGGGTCAATCCTATTGCACCTCGCTATTTAGAGAACGAGGAAAGCGTGAATGAGGTTTCTCGGGTATTGATCGAGAACCTTTTGGAACAAAGGGAATCTGGAACAACGGGAACAACCAAATTTTTCAATGATGCTGCTGAAGGTTTGATTGGCGGACTCATCTGGAAACTGAAAACAACCTATCCAAAATTCTGTACCCTGCCGCATTTAATTGCTATTTATCAATACCTGGACACCGACAGCCTGATACAGTTTTTGGAAACCAATACCACATCAAGGGCAATGGCAGATGCCTTCATTAGTGGTAAGGATTCGGAACGACAAACCGCTGGTGTAAAAAGCACTTTAGCCAATGCACTCAAACGCATCAGTACGCAACGGATTTTTATGATATTGTCCGCAGATGAAGTCCCGCTCAATATCAATAGTGAAGAAAATCCTGCGGTAATTTCAATTGTGAACAATCCGAAATTTGAGACTTCGTATTCACCGGTGATTGCTACGATTGTCCATACCATCACCAAACAAATGAGTGTGCGGAATTCCAAACCTTCTTTCTTATTAATGGAAGAAGCGCCTACTATTCGATTATTGAATATGCATCGTATTCCTGCGACTCTTCGAAGCTATAATATTTCAACGGTCTATGTGATGCAGGACAAGATCCAGAACGATATGATGTACGGCGATAAGGCGAGCAAGGCGATATTGAGCAATCTTTCCTATCAATTTTTTGGAAAGGTCAATGACCCGGACACCGCGAAATATTATGAACGTTTTTTTGAAATTATAAAAGACCCTACAAAGAGCGTGAGCCGTGGCCATAATTTGGATTTTGATACCAGAGTAACTACGGGTGAAAAAGAAATTCCAAAAATCAGGGCAGATATTTTCTTTCGGTTAAAACAGGGGGAGTTTATTACGTATGCTGATGGGATGGATAAGAAAGTTCAATTTAAGTTGAAGAAAATTTATCGTGAGATTCCCATAGAGCCAAAACAATATTCTCAGACTGATTTAGAAACTAATTTTGAGCGGATTTATGATGAAGCAAGGTCGATATTTGAGTAGTTAATTTAATCATTAACAGGTTTTCCAAATTCAAACTCATTTATAAGGTTGCAATTCTGTACCATATCTTTTAAAATTTGATTTTTTTATATCTCCTTCATCGACAATGCAAAATTCTCGCATAATTTAATCAAAACTTTCTATCAAAATCAAACTAGCATTATCACTCGCTTCTTTTTGAAGTCTTTGGTCAATAGTTGAAATGAGAGCACCGGTTGACTCCTCTTTATTGAGTAAATATTGAAGCGTGTTTGGATCTATGATGTTGTGAACACCATCCGAACAAATAAACAATTTGTCTCCTTTATTCAAGGTGAGTTCGTGATAGGAAGGCACAGATTTCTGAAAATTACCTTGAATGGAACGGGTAACAATGTGATTGTATTTAGAAAAATTTACGCTGTCATTTGAATTTTCAGTTTCAGAGAGCTCACTACTCAGATTATGTGATTTGCTTTCAAAGCAAAGCTTGCCTTTTGAATAATGAAGAATTTTCACATCTCCCACCCAAAACGTCTTAGCGTTTTTTTCTGAGATTAGTATTCCGCCAAGGGTAGATCCAAGTTTTGATTGATGTTGTTCTTGGTATTGGCGTAAAGCTAAGTTTGCTTTGTTTATGGCCTTATGGATGACATTTACGTTAAATTGATCGCTATTGGATAGGAAAGTAGTCAAGCTGTCAATAACCATTTCCGCAGCGATATCGCCATTATCATAACCCCCCATTCCGTCTGCAACTAAATAAATATAAGAATCAATATTGATTTTTTTAGCCAATATTCGGTCTTGATTGGTTTCTCGCTTTCCGATATGTGATATTACTTTAGATTTCATTTATTTGTCGGCACATCCAATTGAACCATCCGTTTCAGCGTATCGAAAAAAGCTTGTTGAAAGGCACTATCTTGGGTGTGCAATTTGTACAGTTCCAATTCATTTTTCCGTTGTCTGGACAAGACTTCTTGAATGATACGGCGTAAGGCGATATCGCTGTTCTGCTCGTCTGGGTTTTGTTTTACTTTTTCTTCAAAATCGGGATGGGCTTCCACAAATTTTTGCAAACTCAGCATTTTTACGCGTTGTTCCTCCGGGGTGGCATCCCAACCGTGAAAATAACGTTCGTTAAAAGTTTTGATGATGGCTTCCAGTTCATCTTCTTCATTTTCTCCGTGAGCACCACGAATGCTCGGGTTCTGTGGATCGAGCTCAGAGTCACTTTCGTCCAAACCTATTTTCACCCCTATTTTATCACGCTGTTCCAATCCATACGTCGCCAAGTCAACGGCATCCAATAATTTGTCCAAGTCGTCTTCATCGGGGTCTTTGACAATCATTTTAGGGATAAGAAACTTTAGGAACCAATATAGCATTTCCCATTCCGGATTATCGAAATCCAAGAGTGCTGCCACCTGCCCATAAATTTTAACAAATTGCCGCGCCTTGATTTTATAATCTGCCTTTTGCTTCTGGTCTAACTGCAATTCCACATCAAAACGGGCTTGGGGTTTGCTTAGAGCGGCTCCCAAGGTTTCCGTATCTGCATTTGAAAAGAATAAGTCGTTAAACAGTTCCACTTCAGACCATTCGTAAACACCTTCTTCATCCAAAATCATTTTGGCATCGTGCAACACATTTACATCTGTTGCACTACTTAACGTTGTTACTGCATAATAGGGGTCAAAAGATTTTTTAATATCCTCTTTGTCATTGAAAAAGTCCAACACAAAAATATCTTCGGTCTTTTTTCCCAGTTTTGGAGCTGAACGGTTTAACCGAGATAAGGCTTGCACAGCCATTACGCCTTGCAGTTTTTTATCGACATACATAGCGCAGAGTTTTGGTTGGTCAAATCCTGTAAGGTATTTATTGGCGACTACCAAAATACGGTAATCGTCCATATCAAAATAACGTGCAATCTTGTCCTGAATATAATCGGGATCAGATGACTTGGCGGTATCCAAATGAGCGGGTAGGTTGTTGAGAGATTCTTCGGTTAAGGAAATGCCGTCTACTTCTTTTTCCCCTGAAAAAGCGCAGATGGCTCCAAATGGGTTGCCACGCTCTTCCAACAAACGTTGAATAGCTTTAAAATATCGAACTGCAGACTCAATACTCTGCGTCACAATCATCGCTTTGGCTTTTCCTTTTAATTTTTTCTTTTGCACAAAGTGCTTAGTGAAATGATCCAGCATCACTTCAGCTTTGGTATCTATGGTTTGCTGGTCTTTTTCAACAAAGGCTTTTAATTTCTTTTGGGCTTTTTTGGTATCAAATATCGGATTTTCTTCTGCCGACTTCGTTAAACGGTAATAGCTTTTAAATGTGGTGTAATTGTTCAGTACGTCTAGAATAAAACCTTCTTCTATGGCTTGTTTCATCGCATACAAATCGAAAGGCTCAAAACTGCCATCTTCTTGTGGCATTCCAAACTTTTCTAACGTACTGTTTTTGGGTGTTGCTGTAAAGGCTAAATAAGAAGCATTGGTTTGCATCTTTCGGGATTGCATCAACTGCGCTATTTTATCTTGAACATCTTCGGCTTCTTCTTGGGTTGGCTCTTGTCCAATAGCCCGGTTAAGGTTGTCTGCCGTGGTGCCCGATTGTGAACTGTGTGCTTCATCAATAATCACTGCAAAACGTTTATCACTTAAATCAGAAATGCCTTCTACGATAAAAGGGAATTTTTGAATCGTAGTAATAATGATCTTTTTGCCTTGCTCCAAACTTTCCTTTAGACCCCGACTGGAATAAGCCGGGGCTACAATATTTTTGACTTCCGAAAAACTGCGAATGTTTTCACGAATCTGCCGATCCAATAAACGCCGATCGGTTACTACAATAACAGAATCAAAAATAGGTTTGTCTATTTCTTTTTTACCAGCCGCCTGTTCATTTTCTGGATAGGTTTCTATCAACTGGTAAGCTGCCCAAGTAATAGAATTTGATTTTCCCGAACCGGCAGAATGCTGTATTAGGTAACGGAAGCCGGTTCCATTATCGCTCACGTGTGCCATAATTTTCCGTACTACACGCATTTGATGGTATCTAGGAAAAAATAAAGTACGTTTATTTATAGGGTCTTTAGACTTTCCGTCTAAGCGAACAAAGTGCTGAATAATATTGGCTATGCTTTTTGGCTTAAATACCTCTTCCCACAAATAGGCTGTTTTATGACCAAATGGATTGGGCGGATTGCCTTTACCATTTTCATAACCTTTATTAAAAGGCAAGAAAAATGTATCTGTACCGTTGAGTTTAGTCGTCATAAAGACTTCATCGGTATCAGCGGTCATATGTACAAGACAGCGTCCAAAATTGAGCAGGGTTTCTTTGGGATCACGCTGCTTACGGTATTGGTTTTGACCGTGTAATCGGGCATTTTGACCTGTCCATTGATTTTTGAGCTCAAGGGTAATAAGAGGCAAACCATTGACAAAAATTACCATATCAATTTCTTCGCGCGGATTACTTTCTGAATACGGCACTTGGCGAGTTACGCTAAATTGGTTACTGTTAAAATCTTTAGCAACTCGTGCACTGCTACTTCCCAAGGGTGAGGGAAACAATAAAGTAAAGTGTGCATCATCAACTCCCAAACCTTTTTTGAGTATGTGCAGCACCCCTTGTTTTTTGGCAATGCGATCCAAACGTTGCAAGATTTTAAGTTTCCAATCGTTACTGCGTTTGAGTTTATTGAGTTCTTCCTCCTGTGTGCTTTCTAAAAAATCCCAAAACCGCTCGGTATCTAGTGCATATTTTGAATCAAAATGAGAACGTTCTCCATTATAATATCCGTTTCTTGTTCTATATACTGCATTAGCTTCTGCAACTGAAGTGCCTTCTTCTTTGAGTGTTTCTAGTGAAACCCCGGTTAAGCATTTTTGAATAGCAGCTTCTAAAGCTTGTTCGTTGGTGTTGGTTTTCATACTTTTTAAATAGGTAGATGTTTTCCGATATATCCTACCATAATTTTTTTGGAAGCATTGTCTTCTAAAATATGAATACGAATATTTCCTAGTTTAATATGTAATTCAAATATGTCGGTTCCTCCATCAGGTAAAGAAAAGATGCGATCTTGGCTAAACTTATTCATCGTTGTAACTGACTCTGGGCTTAATGTTATTGCGGTAGAATTATTTACATCTTGATAATTGAAATTACCTTCGCTCCAATTTTGCACATATTCATTGAGAATAGATAATTGTTCTACACATTGTTGAAAATACTGCCCATTTCCAAATAATTTTAATTGTTGTTCTGAATTATCACAAAAAATAATATTTGGGAAACAAATTTCTTTAAGAAATGAGATATTTGAGTGATTTAATAAAACAAGATGATACTTTTTAAATTCTTTAAACTTATCGTCGTTTTCAACACAAAGATTTTTATCAATCTCTAATTGTGGAAAATTTATTCCTAAAAAGCCTACTGCAGTATTTGGAAAAATCTCACTCAATTCATCTAGGGATTTTGGATTGGAATCAGATCTTTCAATTTGTTCTAAAAATGTTGCTCTAAATTGATTTTCTTGGGAATAGTTTTGATATAATTCAGAGTAATTCTCTAATTGATTAATACTATTATTTTTATAGAAGATGTCATTTTCCTCTTTATCAATTAGTATTAAGTCATCCAGCCCTTTTTGAAATTCATCGAATTTAAGGTTTTGCATAGACTCTTCTAGCAAAAATAATCTAGTCATTTTTCCTTAATTTTAGAAGAGTGGCGTAATCTTTTTGAGATTGATCAAAAAAGCCAGAAGGCCATTTCGATAATTCACCTTTATTATTTATTTTAATACTTTCTATACTTGGTTGAGTATTTTTACCATCATTAGAAAAATAATTAATTGTAGTTTGGTCTGGAGGTAAATCATTTTTTGTGACAGCAATTTGGATTCCATTTAAAACGTGATCGCTATGAGTTTCAATTATTATATTAATTCCAGTTGAAGCCATTTTGGTTAAAAACTTTCCTATTCGGGATTGGGCAGATGGGTGTAAATGAGCTTCAGGGTTTTCTACAATAAATAGTGTATCTTGTTTAGCGATAAGTGCAGTAAGGATAATAGGTAATACATAACTTAAACCAAATCCAATATTTGTAGCTAAAACAGATTCATTATTACTAAACGAGTTTTTCATCCTAATTTGAGAAGACATTAATTTGGTGTTGAAAACCCCTTCAACTTCATTTCCTGGTAAAATATAGTTTAGCCATTTATTTACTTGTGTTCCTAATCGTAGGTTATTGGTATTTTCAAATTTCCTCTTCTCATCTACTTTAAAACCATATTCAAAGGAAGGATCTCCTAATAGTTGTGCACAGAGAGATCCATTATAGCCGGTATTGGGAAAGTCATAAAATTTAATATCGTTGTTTACTCGTGGTCCAACTCGTTCAGCGTTTAGATAATAAAACTCTTGCTTGAATAAATAAAAATCGTTTTTAAGATTATTGTTTACATTATCGGGTTTAAGCCATAATACATCTTCAGCTGGAACGTCATATTCAACCAATAGTTTTGATTGTTTTATATTTATACCTAGTTGAATGCATTGCTCATTCGCATTGAACGATATCACTTCTGAACTTGTCCCCAAAGAAAGGCCATACGAACCATTCAATTCTACAGAAAGACCATTTGACTTATTAAAGTGATAATTCGTATCATTCGAATCATCCGTCCAAATAGCACAATGTTCGATTGTTCTTCTCAAGAACAATAATGCTTGAATAGCCGAGCTTTTACCATTTGCGTTACCTCCAGCAAAAACTGTTAATCGGTTAATTGGAATAGAGATATCGGTAAAGCATTTAAAGTTTTTGATTTCAAGGCTAGTCATAATTACTTTTTTAAATTCGTGTCGATTAGTTCTTGAATCTTTTCAAAAACATATATCAGGTTGTTTCTAGAATTTGTCCCATATGAAAGAGAATCTAACAAATTTTGATCATTCTCGATCAATTTCGCTAAAGGTTGTAAAAGAGCGCCTTCTTCATTTTTTTGTTGTATGATATTTGGATTTTCATATGATAATAAAACAGAACAGGACACAAATAAGGCTTTATTAATAAGTTGTTTTCGGGCTTCAGGTTCTAAATCTTTCGTTCTGATCTTCCTAAATGCGTACCTACTACCAAAAAGATACTCTGAATTAATCATTGCTTTTTTAAAATTTTCAGTATGATGTTTTAAATTGATTAGTTCGGTAGTTCGAACCTTTTCAGTTAAATCATTTAATGAAGCTTCCATATATCCAGAATACACCTCCACATTTCCATTTTTATCAAACAACTCTCTAAACAAAATAAAGCGCAAAGCAATCTCTTGATCATCCATTCTGCGAGATCGAATACTATAATTAGTAGCGGTTTTAAACTCTTTCAAATCCGACATATCTCTGAGGGTTTGTCTTAAGCCTTTGCCTGCTAAACAGTTTCTGATTTCTTGGTTATTCAAGGGTTTTCCTCCAGTATTAATTCTCCTAAATATGTCATATTTTACTTTTGAGGGAGAAGAAGGATCAATTACATTGACAGAAAATTGAGTTTGATTAAACCATCTGAAATATTTTTTATCTAATCCTTTTTTGCCATTTTCATTTGTATAATATTTACCTCCACAAGTTTCATCTAAGTATTCAAGACCCTTTAAAGGAAACTTATTTTCCATAAACTCTTTAATTGTTGTAAGTCGCTGCAATCCATCAACAATAGTGATTCGTCCATCTGATTCTTCAGCAAAATAGAACATTGGCAAAGGGATTCTTAGAAGTACACTTTCAATTAGTCTTGATTTCTGATTTGAAGTCCACACAACATTTCTTTGAAAGTCTGGTGATAAGTCAATATCCTCATCTTTGATCATATCATAAATTAGGCGAAGGCTAAATTGTTTGGCGTGAACTTTAATGTCTTCGGGATCAAAAGGTTGTATGTCAGATTCATTATCAATATCAGTTTTTTCTGTTCCTTGTTGTTCCGATTCTATAAAGTCAATGAAGATTGCATCTATTTTTTCTCTTAAAACCTCTTCTTGCTCGGAAATTTCATCATCTTGAAATTTAATAGAGGTTTCATTATTTTCTACCTGAATGATTATCCAATCTCTGCCATTTTCGTCTTTTAATAGAATATCTCCAGAATCATTGGATGAACTCTTTACAGCATTCAGAATAATTGATTGATTATTTTTAAGGCTTATTTCCATATTCATTAGTTAAAATTAGTTATTCAACTCACTTTAATTTTTCCCAATACACAACTATCTATCAAGCTTGCCTTATATTCTTTTAATTTTATAATAGCCTGCTCTTGTTGCTTAACGGCTTGATCTAGTTTTTGGGATTGCGCGTCAATGTAATTGACAATTTTTTCTTGTTCTTCTTTAGGTGGGATTGGTAAATGAATATCTTTTAATTTAGATGCATAGGTGTGGATTATAATTTCCCCTTTAGCAGTTTTTGCCTTTTCTGCTTTCACCAATTCGGAATTCATTACGTAGCTCAAATACTTTGAATTATTTGAAATCGGGGTAAATATAATTACGTCGCCACCAGCTACCGTTATTTCATCCGATTGAAAAGTCACACATTTTCCAATATCTTCTTTAGTTTCACCTGATCCTGTAAAAAGCAGTTCATTCTTTTTAAGAATTCTTGCTCTTTTTGCTGTTTTTATATCAATAGTACGCACCGCAGATTTTACTTCAAAATTGTACTTAGTATATATATCACCGTAAAGAACAGCTTTAATGCCTTGTTCAGTTAAATCAGACTTGGAAAAACCGCCTCCTTTCGAGAAATAACCGAACATTCCTAATCGTTTTACCTTCCAATTTTCAGGAATCTTCCCAATCCAATCTACTCCCGAATCTTTCATCGGCTCGTTTTCATTTAAACCGCGGTTGACTGCCTTCTGTATCAATGCTTGTTTGCGTTCTTTCAGTAAGGCAATCATTTTTTCTTTTTGCGTTACGACCGTGTCCAGTTTTCCGTAGGTTTTGTCTAAAAAATTAGCGATACCTTGTTGTTCGGGTTTTGGAGGTAATGGAAGTTCACTATTGGAGATTTGATTAAAACTTAATGTTTGTCGCACACCAGAACCTAAGGTCTTCATATAAGAAACATCAAATACGTGCAATAAAAATTTAAAATAGTCTTTATCAATATCTACAATTTCTTTAATAACTATATAACCTGAACTTACAACCACATCTTTGTCAGATAGAGCTATTCTAAGACTAATTAAATCGTAGTTTAGATTCAATGGGTTAATTAGAAATTCTCCCTTATTAAGAACTTGATAAGATTTTTTTGTCGCTAAAGGAATCTTGTCATCATCTTTATAAATGATTTTGCCGAAACTGATTGACCCACAATTCAAACCAATATTTGTTTCCTTTTTTTTCTCTTTAAATAAATATTTAAACTTATAACTTTCCCAGCCCTTAGGAATTTTGTCCAGCCAATTTACGCCACTGTCTTTATATCTCGGATAGGTTTTCATAGGTTCACGCTGTTTAAAATATCCATAATCAAACCTTCACTTTCTATTTCCAGTTCACGTATGTCTTTATCAATTTCATCAAGCGGGCGTAAGGGTTTGTGCTGATAGAAATACTTGTTGAAACTAATTTCATACCCAATTTTGGTTTTATCCAAGTCTATCCAAGCTTCCTCCAAGTGAGGTAAAACTTCCCGTAAAAAATAATCATAAATAGTTTCGTCTAAGGGAACGTTCTCATAATCCCGTAGATCACTTTCACACTCGTAAATGGTGTAGGTGTCTATGTTTCCGCTCGGGAAATAGCCAAAATGCGAGAGTTGTTCTGCGGTGCAATTCAAATGGGCACAAAGTCTTTTCAGTTTTTCACCTTTTAAGATTTTGGTAGCTTTGATGACTTTTTCAGCTTCAGGATCGTAAACACTCATCGCATCCAAAATGGCTTTTTTCTGAGCGTTACTTAGTTTGATTTCCAATTTTTTGAGTGCTTTATTGACCTGTTTTGAAAAATGGTTAAAGTCCATAAACACTGCGTCTCCAATAGCCTCATATAATTTGGTGGCGGTATCTACCAAGAATTTAGCATCTTCCCAAGTTTTCTTTGCGGTAAGCTGAGCTTTCTTTTTAGAGCTTAAACTGATATCATTAGCCTCACACCAGTTTAAGATTTCTGTTTTAATACTGGGCAATTCTGTATAAACCTTTTTAGCAAAGGTTTTATATGCATACTCCATTGGCTCTTGCAATTGGCTGTGGTAGCGTAAACTTTCAATAGCCTCTAAAGTAAACTGAGATCGCAAGCGCTTGGGACGTTCAATAGTCACTTTATAATATCCAAAATCTGTATTGTTGAAAATTTTGCTTGCCAATTGGTCGTCTTCCTCTCTTTCTCTTGCTTCTGAATTGAGAAAAGTCTGCGTGATTTCCGCAATATGTTCCGGGGTAAATTCACAATTTTTTTGTCCCAGGTTTTTTCTTAGTTTTTGGTAAAGCGGCTGCGCATCGATGAGTTGTACTTTGCCTTGACGTTCTTTGGTTTTATTATTGCTAAGCAACCATATATAAGTGGTAATACCCGTATTGTAAAATAGGTTATTGGGTAGTTGCACAATGGCTTCCAGCAAATCATTTTCAATTAAATAACGTCTAATGTTGCTTTCCCCACTACCTGCATCACCAGTAAAAAGACTACTGCCGTTGTGAACACTGGCAATTCGGCTTCCCAATGGACTTTGTTTTAGATTTTTCATTTTGGAAATCATTTCCATCAAAAACAATAATTGCCCATCGCTGCTTCTCGGGATGGCTTTTTCGGTGTCTGTTTCTTGCCAATAATTGGAAAGTTGAATGGTAAAACGTGGGTCGATAATATCCTTTCCGTCTTTGATGTATTTCTGCTCACTGGCCCAGCTTTTTCCATAAGGCGGATTTGAGAGCATAAAGTCGAAATTCTTTCCGGAAAATTCATCGGTAGAAAGCGTAGATCCTAATCTGATATTTTGAGGGTCATTTCCCTTAATCATCATATCACTTTTACAAATAGCATAGGTCTCGTCATTGATTTCCTTTCCAAATAAATAGACATCTCCTTTAGCTTGAATGGCACCAGCTTCATCTTTGATGAAATTCTGACTTTCCGTGAGCATTCCGCCACTGCCACAGGCGGGGTCGTAAATAGTCATTACGGGTGGGAGTTGATGCTTAACAGGTTCGAATACCAAATGCGTCATTAATTCAATTACCTCACGAGGTGTAAAGTGCTCTCCGGCTTCTTCGTTATTTTCTTCGTTGAATTTCCGTATGAGTTCCTCAAATACATACCCCATTCCCAAATTGGATAGTGCCGAAAGTTTATAGCCATCGGGGTCTTCTTTTTCAAACGGGGTCAAGTTAATTCGAGGCGAAGTGAATTTCTCCAGTACATCGAGCAACACATCTTTGGTTGCCATATGTTTGATTTGGCGCACCAAATTGAATTTTGAAATAATTTCCTTGACATTATCACTAAACCCGAGGATATAATCTTCAAAATTAGCCAAGAGTATGCTCTGATTGTTGGAAGCGGTATCTTTTAGTAATTGAAGTGTCCATTTGCTGGTATTATAAAACTCATAACCAGCTGCCGTTTTCAGTCCTTCAGATTCCAGCTCTGTAAACCCTGCTTCTACAGTTTGAAACTGGACTTCGTCCATTACTTCTTTTTTCGATGGTTCGAGTAGAGCATCCAGTCGGCGCAAAACAACCATTGGTAGGATAACATCACGATATTTTCCGCGTACATATACATCGCGTAAACAATCGTCCGCAATAGACCAAATAAAAGCTATAAGTTTAGAATGCGAATTTTGAGTCATTTATTTTTCGTTTAATCCATTAACTATATTTTGAATGCATTGTAGCACTTCGTCATAGTTTATGGATTTATGGGTTTCTATAATTTGATTAAATAGTTTACTTTCTTCCTTTTTATCCATTTCTTCGTTTAAGATTTTAAGAATAGAGTCAACTGTTTCTGTGTGTTTTTCTAATAATTCTTTACTATCCTTTCCTAAAAGAACCGCTCCTCCGGTAGTATTCTTGAATGGTTCTTGGCCATATACAGCATCATAATAATGGGTTGCAGCTCTTTCTTCGTGGATTGATAGGTAGTTTTCTAAAATAAAAGCTATATCATCTGCATCTTTATTGTTGCGCTGGTGGCGATCTTTCCAAGCGATTATTTTCAAAATGAAAATCCCACTGAGAGTCGCAATCTTGATTTCGGCTTCATCGTCTATTCGAACAGGCAATGCAGCTTCATCAGCAGCTGTAAAACCTAAAACGGACATTGCTATTTCTTCGTTAGGAGGCCAAAATATTTTGTGCTCTTTTTTCATTATTTCTCCGAAAGGCACAATATCTAATTGGAATTTGTCTTTGTAGATAAAACGTTGTTTTTGATCTTTATCCTTGGTGAAATTTTCAAGCTTTACAAGCTCTTGTTCAACACTTAACCATTGTTCCCAATCGTTTACTGTAATTGCGATATCAAGATCGTAGGTTAAACGACCTGACTTTGCGTCGTGTAATTCCATAATGATATCCCGTGCTGTGGCACCGATCACAAAAAAAGAAATACCCGCTTCTTTGAAGTATTCTGTAAGTTCTACCAGAATAGGTTTCAATAGTGGATGCGTAAATTTCTCGCTAGATATACTGTAGCTCATTCTCTAGTATTTTTTTTGCGGTCTCAATATTTCTTCCATAACCACTGTTAATTAAATCTGCATACACTAAAAGTGGAGGGGCGGCTTGGTTATTAGTTTCGTTATCTTTCCAGAATTTTTGCAAGATTTCAACAGTACCGGTTTCACTTGGGATTAAACGTATTGTTTTGGCGACTTGAGAAAGTTCTAAATCTGTAAATAGGGTAAATTGCTCAGGTCTTAAATTGTCTGTATAAAGCGCCCCTCCAGGTTCACCTCCCCAGAGAATAGAACCATTTTCTGAATGTAAATCTATAGTGCGCCAGTTTTTTAATTGTTCTTGATCTATAAAACGCATTCGTTTTCTGAGAATTCGAGGTCTAAGCGTTGCATTAAAATCGACCACCCAACGCTCTAATAATTCTCTTTTATTTTTAAGAACACGTTTATTACTTGTTTTTAACAAGTAATTTAAGGCTTCAAGTTCAGCCATTACATTGCTTACCGATCCTACGGATACGTCAGCTTGTTCCGAAATTCTTCGGTAAGAATCTTGGAGGTTTTCAGGCTTATTTAATAAATGAAAAATAATTTTTAAGCCTGTTTCTTGAAAGGCTCGTGATTGATTTGTCTTGTCTTTCTTTGCATTCTTTTGACCTTCTATGAAGATCGTTAAATCTTTATGTTTTATAAACGCATTGCCGGCAACATCGATATAATTAATATCACGTTCTTTCAATTCCTGGGCTGCTTTTTTTGAAATATATTCAGCTATTAAAATAATAGGTCTGCTATTATTATTTTTCAGTTCTTCTAATTGAGATAAGATAAATCCTTGGTTAGATGTCCGAATAGCAGATTTGCTCTCGACAATAAATTGTGTTTTGTTTACAGTCAAAAGTGCATCATAATCAGTGCTATTACTTTCTACCTGAATAGAAACATTGGTTAGTTCTTCCAGTTTAGAAGCAGCCTCGTAGATGAAGTCGTTATTGCGATACATAGCTCTTTATGTTCATTATTTAATTTTGTTCAGTGACAATGAACAGTCAAATATAGTGAACGTATTTAAAAGAGCAAGCTAATTCCTAAAAAAAATGATGAAGTAAGGGGATTTATTAAGAAGTAATGATAATTTTAAACGAGCTTCAAATAATGGAGATCCTTTTCTTAAAGCTACTTTACAAGTAACCGAATTTTAAGATTAGAAGAAGCGCTATAGAATTTAATAATATCAACTTGAAGAAAGTAAATCAGATAAATCTAAAATATTAATTTGATGAAGTGTAAATATTATAAATAAACTCAATAAAGAAATTAAAATAAAATAGAGAAAACCTATTATTATACGAAGATTAGTTATCTTATGAGTTATTTTTTTAAAATCATTTTTAAAATCGTCATAAATTACACCATATGATTTTTGAATAATTTCTTCTTCTTGTTTCACGTCTTTTCTTAAGCACTTAATATTATACGCAGTCATATTAAGAACAAGGAAAGCAATTATTGTATAGAGAAAATAAGCTGATAGAATTAAAATTAATAGTGCAGGTTGATCTTTCACTTTATAGCTTGCAAAAATGGTTGCACCAAAGGTTAAAGGGAATGAAATAACTTGCTTTCCTATTGAAGCTATGTTTTTGTCGATTGAATCGAAATACATTCCACGCTCTTCTTTGAATTCAGACTTCACTTTATCAAAAGCAAAATTTGAAACATAGATTTCATAATCTCTTTTTGCTAGGTTTAAAAGTGTATTGTGTTCTTTTATTATTTTATTAAACCTATTTTCTTCTTCAGTATTGTGAACTCCAGTTATTAGTACCTCTTTAAAAAATTGTATAAATTCCTTCTTTTTAAACTCCTTTTGAAAACGATTGAACAAATTATTTAAGTCAACTTCTTGAAAAAAATTAACCTTTGGTAATTGATAACCTATATTAAATACGCCGTGGATTTTACTAATAAGCGTAAACTGATTGTCAGTTTCACTAATGTATGGTGTGAACTCAGGAGTATTTAAGAAAAAAAATAATATCTGTTTGTATTCGTGAATATTAAATATTGCCTTATTGGTCTGATTATAAGTGGCGTTAGGTTTTTTAATTAAGTAGCGCCCATCTGCAGTAATTATGACTATTGTTTGTAAAACAAAGTCTTCTTTCACCTTTTCATATTTTTGTAGGAAATCTTCTACTTTATAAAAAACACTTATTTTGTTTATCTTACAAGAGGATAATCTAATTTCTAGAGTATCACTTAAAAGAGTATTTACATCATCAAAAATCTTTTCAGCTGCTTCTTTTAATTGAGAAAATTCAACCTCAGTTTTTAATATAAGTTTGCTACCATTATACTCAACTTTTTTATCCTTCAAGTGTTGTTGAGCTATAGTCTCTAAAAATCTATCAATATCCTTATTTCCAGTATTAATATTGTTCATATTGTTTCTGCATAGCTTCAGCTAAATCTTTAGAATTTATTATCACTTTACCATTTTTTATTTGTACTCCATCTTGGCCAAATTTATCATAATCTACATTTATGTTAATTCCAGGAACAGAAGCTTTTATGGAGATAAGTGTTTTCCATTTAGGTGCATCTCTTTTAAATTCCGAATCTATCGTTATACCATTGGAATCTGCAAAGTCTCTGAATGAGTTTTTGTTTTCCTCTCCATAGAAAGTAGAACCCAATTCAAATAAATTTATACGCTTATCTCTTCTACTATTAACGTGTTCAAAGACAGCTTTATTGAATTCACTTCGCCCAAATAATTCTTTCCCATTTTCATCTAATGGTAATGGGATGGTTTTAATTATGTTAATCATATTTTCAGTGTTGACTGAATTTTTAATTAAACCTGCTGCTAAGATCCAGTCTTTAAAATATTCAGAAACTTCCCCATCTTGTTGAGTAGTAATCAAAGCTAAATAATTTCTGTCATCAGAATTCGAATTATAAATAGTAAAATTAAGCCGAACTCCCATAGCAATCTTTTCAATATTAATATTCTCAGTACTATCTAGAATATATGTTCCATTCTTCTTAATAATATTAATTCCAGATTTTTTTCGTAATAATATAACACCTAAATATCTTTGGTTATCGATAGTGTAGTCCGAAAATAAATAGTACCCACCTTTGGCAAAAGGCTCTTTTTTTACTTTGTCTTTTAGCAAGTCCAAAGAATGCGTGAAATTAGTAAATTTCTCTTCAGAGGGTTCACTAATATATTTTTGGAGCGTAATGGTAAATTTATTTTCTTCATCCTCTTTAAAAGAAGCGTTTTTAAGGCTTGGACTTGTATTAATTGCTTTATGGACTTGTTCGGTTAGATTTAAAGCAAATTCATTCTTTTCGAGAGGTTCCTTAGAATAATCAATTTCAGCCTCCATTTTTTTTGGTTCCTTTTCCAAATAATGAATAGCTATTTCTCTAATTTTTATTTCCATATAGTGGTTTTTCTAGTTAAAAACCACTAAAATATTCAAAATCAGGCTATAATTAAAAATTTTTGTTAAAATATTAAAACGGCCCTCTATCCCTCGGCTCGTTATGGGTAACCTTCCATTGGCTATTTTCCTCAACCAGTTTAAAGATACCTGGTTTGGGGTCGTAGGATGTTGAATACTTAATCCAGGTTACTCCACCTTCTTTTTGTTCATCCACGACTTTAAAATTAGATTCAAAATTTTTATCCTCGGTAAACATTTCTTGTATACTGGAAAGATTTGCATACCCGGATTCTGTAGTATATTCCTTTAAAGTTGTCTTATCACCGTGATAAAAACTTTCAGCTACGATTTTGGCCGTTTCTGAAGGTGATAAATCTTGTTTTCCGGCACAAGAGAGAAATAATACTACTAAAGAAAAAACGGCTATTTTTTTCATAACAATGTTAATTTGGGTTATTGATAAATCTATGTGATATCTTTAATTGTAAGTTCCTTTCTCCGTTCTTTTCGTTAAGCTCTAAAACCGCCCTTCGGTCATTGCTTATCGAAAACTTTGGCAATACGTAAACCAATCTCGCTGTTTCGTTTTCTTTTACTTTTGACGGCAAATTATATTTAAAACCCGGTTCTTGATAAAGCCGTTGTAAAGACTTCTTTTTGCCCTTTTTTCTTGTCTCAACTGATAATTTCAGAAAGTTGAGGTCATAATCCAATGAAGATTTGTTTTCAACCTGAATCACGAAATAGAGTTCCTCTTTGTCAAAAACAATATTCTCAACACTCAAAACGATGCCTTCGTTCCGTTTTTTTATTCTGCCAATTCGTTGTTTTCGACCAACTAGATAGGAACAAAATTTATTATAATAATAGGTTCTGTTATCTATTGTGTCTTCACGTTTAACAAAAATAGTTGAATCAGCAAGAATAGGCTTTTCATTACCGATGCTTTTAGACGTCGGTATAAAATAATTCAGCCGATTTAGTTTTTTCCTATACTTTACAATATACGAAAAAACAGCGCCATTTTTATTGACTACCAGAAGATTACTTTCCTTTCCAGGCTTTGCCTGGAGCAATCCGAAATATTGTCCTTTCTCACGATTATAGGTAAAGACAAAATTTTCAGATCCTGTTATTCCCTGACGGATAGGTTCTGGGAAGAATAGTGCTACATTTTTTTGATCGTTCGCATAAATGGTATCAAGGTAAAAAGATGTTTGTGCTTTAGTGAGCACTGTACCAAACAGAAATATTGAGATAAAAATAAAATTCTTCATAAGAATAGGTTTAATGTTGTTTTGAGTCTATAACTTAGGTTTCAGGATGAGCCTGTAATTGTTGAGCACGGTAACCTTAATATTTCGGTTATTACGTTGAAATATCTTTTTAAAACCACCTACTTGTGGCACACCGGCAATATTGATATCATCCACCATATCACCGATAACCTCGGTTGAAACCTGGGCGCGAAAGTTGTTTTCTACATAAACCCCTTCGCTTCCGTCTTGAAGATCGAAGGCTTTTAATTTGGTTGGATGATTCTTGACATTTTCGATTTCTATTAAAACCCGGTTGGGCTGAAAACTAATAAAACCGTAGATAGGGGTGTTTTTTGGAATCTGTTTGCTGTTAATGGTGGCGGCTTTGGTCAGGCGCATCCGTAAACGGGAATTGGCTTTGACGACTTGGTCACCATCCACAACGGCGTAAATCAATGCATCGGTACTACCGGAAATTGAAATATCACTTTCTTTTGGATCTGAGGCAAAGAACAACTGGTGTTCCAATCCCATTTTTTTAGCAGCAATTTTTTGTTCCGCTTTTATTTCTGCAGAGTCCACAACCTTTTCAACCTTGGGAGAAGCTTTCCTATCACCAATATGCTGATAATTTTGTTTGGAATACTTGATTTTCCCTGCGGAGTAGATACTATCCACAATACGTTCTTTTTCATTTTCGGCGAAGTCCTCATCGTAAAAACCAAGGGAATCAATCAGTTTTTCGTCATAGATGCTGGGGGCATTGGTTTCACGTACTTCTTTTAGGTCGTTGATGGCATCCAGTTTGGAATCATATTCCTTTTGGTCTTCTTCCAGTGCAGGAACCGATGTTTTTTTTAGGTTTGTATCTTCACTTTTATCATCGCCCATTACCATAATAGAATAGGATATCAGGAAAATGACTACTACGGCGAGTACTGCCGCAAAAACTATTTTATTTTTGTCTATCTTCATAATCATTGGTTTTTTAAATATCCATTATCGGTTTTCATCGTTTAGTTTTTTAAGGGATTTTTCAAAGTAATCGGTGATGAGTAATCCGTGTGGATTGTTGGGGAAGTTTCGGTCTACGGTAATTAGGTTTCCGGTAGAAACCAATTGATAGGTGTCGATTATCGACCCCCGGTTGATCTCAAAAACAGTAACCGTCCTGAAGATATAGTCACCGTTTTTTTCTTCGATTTTCGAATCGATACTCAGTACTTTTTGAACTAGGGAATATTGCAAAAGTCGATTGTAAACACCATCTGCCTTTTTTTGACGATATAAATTATCCACAGTGCTATTGCCCAGCCACAGCGCCTTTTCTAAATTCTTTTCATAATTGCTTGCGTCGATATTGTAGAAATAATTATGGAAGAGCTTTAAATGTGCTAAAGCCTCTACTTTAAAGTTTTCTTTTTGGGTAACAAGCTTTAGTGGGATGATACTGCCATCGGTGTTGATGGCAAAAGCATTGTTCAGGGCTTTTTTGTGAGTTGAGAATGCCATCCATAAAGCAAAAATATTGGAAAGCAAGCTGCACACGATCAAAGCTAAAACGATGAATCGGTTCAGTTTTAAAACAGTATAGATATTTTTATAATATGTTTTCATTGAGCATTAATTAATTGGTAAATAATCTAAGGGTAAAGGAAGTCGCACGGCGGTACAATTTGAACTTCAGAAAAACAATGAACCCTATTGACCCGAGTTGTACTACAGGGGCGAAAATTCCCTGGCTGACATCTGAACCAAATAGGTTTGTCCAAAAATTAGTATTGATTTCGGTATAGAGCGCATTGACAAAAACATTGACCAGAAAGAAGGCGGGAACTAACATATAGACCGCAGCATAGAGCTTAAAAAATGTATACGCTAGTGAGCGGAATTTTTCAAAAACGGCCAGGCTGATAACCAACGGGAAAAATGCCTGCATTATCCCGAGAAGGAAAAAGCGCTCAGCCAAGAATAATGGATAGATAAATAAATCAAGAATCCACAAAATAACACCTCCGACAAAGGCGATTAACTTGAAACCATATAATGGTGTAACTAGAGCTTCATAAAGCAATGTCATTGCATTTTTAGCAGCATCTATTAGACTTACATCTTCTTCAATAGGAATATCTTGCATCTGCAAGGGGAGCAAAGCGGGAGCTGTGTCTCTATATTGTCCTTCGATGGAAACAAGAATACTATCAAAAAAGCCCAATACTTGTGTGGAAAAAATAACTAAGACGACAACCGCAAAATTCTTGGCGAGTTCCGCCGGGCTCAATCCCCAAGTATATCCATCTTTATCAGCTACGCCCTCATTATATTTTTTTAGAATATTAATCAGGAAGAAAAGTACCGCAAGGGTTTTCATTCCGCCAATGGTATATTGGGAAAAATCACTGTTTTGAATGGTCTGAAAAACGGTGTCCACATATTCAAGACCAATTCCTAAAATAATTACCGCATTCATCATCAATATCCTGTTTCCCTGTTATTGATTTTATCCTGCATTTTTCGAAAGGAAATAATCTCCCGGTAACGTTTGGTTTTCACCCTTATGTTGGAGACCATTTCCTTCGATTCCATTTCTTTTTGCTTTAGGATTTCAGCGCGATCGGCGTCACTCATTTTTAGGTAATCGCTGGACAATACCTGGTCAATAAAATCCATTGTTTCCAAAGAATTATCTATGATGCTGTTGAAGGATTCCGTGACCCGGTTAATCTCATCGGGTTTGATATAGGGAGAGTTTAAAATATCCTGAAGGTCATTTTGCATCACATTGATGAGCCGCTGATTGTTTTGTCCTATTTCTTGCACTGCTTTTAATTGCTTTACGACATTATTGACCTTTTCAAGGTTTTCCTTTTGGTTTTTCAGAAATTTTACGGTCTTTACAAGATTTGAAGTCTGTTTTGCAGACTCAACAAGTGATTTCACCAAGCTTACAAAGTTGGTGTTGTCATAAACGGGCATCCCTTGACACGCAGCGCGTGTAGGCAATAAAAAAAGGAATGCCGTTGCGATAATTAAGATTTTTGTCTTCATAATATTATGTTTTAGCGATGAATTCTTTGATGGCTTTTTCCATATCTTGGGTCTTTTTATAAATGTCCATTATGGCCTCATTTTCCTGTCCATCGGTCAAGTAAGCGGCATAAACTTCCTTCGGAACTTCAAGCCGGAAAATGTTGCTTTCCTTTCCAATTTTGATAAACATTTCGGTATACTTCCTTGGGCCAGAAAGATTATTCTTGATGGACTTTAATTGGTTTAAATCGTGGCTAGAGAGGTTGAGCCGTTTGACCAATTCGTCGTAGCCTTTTTCATTGTTTAAGCTATAAATGACCTGTGTGTTTTCGAGAATACTTGCGGAAGTGGAATTGTTGGGAAGTTGATTGATGGATTGCAGGATGATGCCAATCGCACCATTTTGTTTCCGGATCGCTTGATAGTAGAACTCGACACTTTCGAGTACATTGTCAAACTTCAGTTGCTTGGCAAATTCATCGAATAGGATGATTCCTTTTTCAGCTCGATTTTTCCAAATGGTTCGTTGAATGGCAGATTTAATCAGCTTGAGCATCACCGAGAGAATTTCTTTATTGTCCTTTACTTCGTCCAATTCAAATACAATCAATCGTTTATCCTCGATCTTATAGGTCTGGTCTTCGCTGACTTCAAAAAGGAAACTATATAGACCATCGCCAACATACTCCGACATTACGTGCAAGAAGCTGGTAATATTGAAGTAGTCAGGATGGATTTTAAGGGTGTCAAGAAGGTCTTTCTGATTGCTTTCAATAAAGTTGTAAAAACCATCCAACGAATGATTTTCAGAAACACTATTGTAATAATGGCGTAATATCTTTTTTACGGAAACCGATTGTGCCTTGGTTACCTTTAAATCAGAAGCAAACAGTTCAAATAGAAATACCGACAAATCTTCAAGGCGTTCTGGTGTCAGGTCATTGGTATCGCTGATGTAAAATGGATTGATGCCCAAGTTTTTTCCACTTTCGTAGCGGAGTACGGTGTATTGTTCAGGATAAAGTTTGGCAAATTTGGTATACGAACCTCCCAAATCTATAATGACCAAGCGCACACCACTCTCAAAATATTGGCGCAGGATGTTATTAGCCAAGAAGGATTTCCCTTCGCCAGTCGGAGCGAAAATGGCAAAGTTTCTTGCCTTGATGCGCTTTTTTTGCTCGTCCCAAACATCTTTAAGAACAGGAATGTTATATTCCCGGTCATTAAAGATGATTCCGGTGGAATCTGATTTGTAATTACTATTATTGATAAACAGGCAAAGTGCGTGTTTCAGATCGGTTACATATAAATCATTGTTCGAAAAATTAGAAGAAAAACAGCAGTAGCTGTTCAGAATATAATTCTTCCGCTCTTCCCCCCTCGGGTAATAAGGAATAATGTCCAATTCTTTAAACTCCGTTTTGATTTTAGAGCTGATGCGGCTGAGATTTTCTGGGTTTTTATCCCAGAAAATGATGTTTAAGTGCCCGCGTATAATCCGGGCGTTGTCATCGGTATTGATCTGATCCAGGATGTGCTGAATTTTTCCAAGAACCACTTTGTTTTGTGAACCGAAATTTGAGCTCTTGTTCAGTTCCTCGACTTTCTTATCAAGCAACTTGCGCCACTTGTGTTTGTCATCCAGGTACAAGATTTGGTTAACAATATGGTTCTCGTTTAGCGTAAGCCCTAAGCCATCAATAAACCCTTGATGAAATACAAAATCGTCAGAAGTGAATTTATCATTGGTTTTGCTACTCTGTACACTTTCGCCAAAGCACAGTTCGCTGTTGATGGCAAGGGCATCAAAATAGTTTTCGCCTATATTGACGTTTTTCTTGTCCAGTATGATATCGGTGTCAAAACCTTCGTTGAAGCCATTGAAGTATTCTTTGGTTATCGCTTGAATTTCTTTAGAGTCAAGTGGAACAAATTTCATTTTCCTACTATTATTGATAAAGGAAACTGAATCACTTACGGCATTTATAAAACGCTGTACATTATCATTCAATTCTTGTATGATACTCTTTGAAACCTTGCGGAAAGGATTGACATATTTAGAATTATTCAGCGCTTTATTTTTGGTCAGAGTGAAGAAGAGATAGCATTTGTGGTCAATATACTTGCGGCCTTTAAAATGATCGCTTGTGGCCTTTTCTAAAAATGTTCTATTGGAAAGCTGTTCAGCTGTATAGCGCTTTTTAAGATAGACATCCTGCTTGTGAACTACTGTTCCCACGGGCAACGATTTCAATGCTTGAAACCAGGCACCGTGCATATCTTCAAAATCCTTTTCCGACAATGAATAGATTTCAGGTAGGTTTCCTTTATAGCATAAAACCACATTACCATTGTTGGCAAATAAGATATTGCCCTGAATATCTGCAAGGGGTTGGTAGGTAGAAAGGTTAATCTTATTCATAATCAAGACCGGAATTTCGTTTGTTACTGATGCTTTTTGGGAAGGTTTTCGCCATTTGGAATAGCTGCGGATTGCTCGGAATTCGGGTCAGAGCGATATATAAGACTGAATTAAGAACCAATACGCCAATGATCACTCCAAAACTGAACGAGAAGATAATGACCAATAAAGAAACAACTATGAAAATCATCATCACGGCAAAGAGGGAAATGGGCAATCCAAAAATGACTGCCCTTTTCCTGATGTTTTTATAGACCTCGAACCGTTTCATTATACTACGATTCCAATGAGGTAGGTGAAAATACCCACTACGGCACCTGCAATAAGTACAAAGACAAGCACACGGGTAATCCCTTTTTTTAGATCTGCGTTCTCTCCAAAGAAATGTCCGGCATTAAATAAGAAACCTACAAGGAAAATTACCCCGAGAAGGATTGGAAAAATGGTTCTAATGGTATTCGAAACATCATCAACAGAATCTTCAATTCCCCCAATTTGAGCAAAAAGAGAACTTGAGAGAAGCGAAAGACAGGTCGCTAGGTAAATTGATTTTTTCATAACGGAACGGTTTAAATTTTTGATTCGTTTTCGTTATGAGAAAAGTACATATATTTGTTTTTAAATAATTGTAAATCAGGTAATTGTGTATAAAATATTATTTGTGTTTATTTGGATTTTGATGCTGTTATTTAATATCAAATTCTATGAAATTTGGAAGATAGGTTGTTAATAACTCGAAAAGTGAAAATAAAAAAAGTGCTCAAAAACGTCAGTTTTGTGATTTTACTTTTGAAAATGTGCTTCATTTTTGGACAAGAAACGAGTGCTCAAAACCGAATAATAATTGACGTTGGACACGGCGGAAAAGATTCTGGTGCAATCGGCATAAATGGCATCCAAGAAAAGGATGTGGTATTGGATATTGCCTTGGAAATTTTAAGGCTTAACGAAAAGTCAAACACACCAATGGATATTTACTTGACCCGTTATAATGACAAGCTTATTTCCTTATCGGATAGGACTAAACTGGCAAAGGAGCTAAGTGCTGATGTGTTTATTTCCTTGCACTGCAATCATTCTCCTAATCCAAATGCAAGAGGGATTGAGGTATATGTTGGCGAAACCCACTCTGAATATTCCAAGGAATCTATTTGGTTTGCCTATCAATTACAGAACCAGTTTAAAAAGCAATTAGGGTTTGAAAGTAGAGGGGTGAAGTTTGCGAATTTTCAGGTGTTGCGGGAAACTGTTGATTGTTGCCCTTCCTTGCTATTGGAATTGGGCTTTTTGAGTAATAGGGATGAAAATAAATACCTGTCAAATTTGAAAAGAACTAAAATTCTAGCTCGTCTTATATATGAATCAATAAAATAGAAAAATGGAAGAACTATTTAAAGAAGTAATTCTCTGTATTAAATCAACGGTAAGCTGTTTGTTTTCAGAAATAAAGTTATTATTTATTAGAAATGCGGATAACCATAAATAAAGAAAAAATCATTTAATTATCTTTATGAGATTTTTCCCTTAAAATGGATGAAGCATAAAAATTGAACGAAAACGATAAAATAAGTTTTGATTTTGTAAAAGAGATTAAAGAACCTGGTGTTTACCAACTACTTTTCCCAAAGAAGGAAGTCGGTTTGGCAGTTATGGTTCTATTTGAGAAAATTAAAAACAAATCGTTACCCGACGGAAAGTTCGTCGAAAAAGACCTTCACAATGCTTTCGCTCAGATAAGCAAACCGAACGAAAGATATCCAAAAGAGATTTATAGTGAACACATAAAAGATCTTCAGGAATATTTTTTAGACTACAACCAAGAAACTCAGAAATATTATTTTAAGGATTATGCGCATAGATTTTATGCCTATGCAAAAGAGACTTTAAAGGGAAACTTTAGTCCAACCCGTATAGAAAAGATTTGTAGTCTTCTTACAGCCTCATTGAAACAAAGGGTATCCTTGGAGGATTTAAAGTTTTGGCTTAATTCTGAGTTCAAAAAATATGAGCCAGATCTCAGGGAACAGGTAGATTTTTTAGATAGGCAAATCATAGAATCTGTAAATAAACTTAAAAACAATACCACCAATTCCGATAAGAAGTTTATAGACCTTTTACGTGAAGTAGAAAGTAATTTAGATAAAGCTCAAGAGCAGAGTAGAGAATTAGCAGCAGCCTATTCTGAAACTAAAGTGATACGCTCAATTCTAGAAAAACGAGAAGATACAGATTCTGAAGCAGACGATTTAATTGCAGACGTTCACTTCTTTATCAAATATCTTAACGAAAGACTAGATTCTATCGATGGAAAACTCGATAGAATTCAGCCAAAGATTAGGCATTTGTTCTCTATTTTAAATAGACCTCAATTTAACAGTAAAATTGAAAAATTTCTACACTTTCTATTGGATAAAAGTACCGTGACCAGCAAAAAGGAAACAATTCTTCCAAAGGTGGTTGAAAATCCGATTTTACATATAGACACACCTAATTTTACCATAGTTGAGAGAGAACGAGAATTATTCCCTTCTAAACCCAAAAAGAGAGTTTCCTATAAATCAAACGAAGTGAAGATTGAGGAAAACACACAAAGTATTTTAAAGGTGCTCACTCAACAGGATTTGATTAGAAAATGGGAACAACACATCATTGCCGAAATAGAATTAAGGGGTAGCATTGATCTGTCCGAAACATTTTTCAAGATTATGGAAGAAACAAATGATGGACAGATAGCTGTAAGTGCAATCTACAG
Source organism: Salegentibacter sp. (assembly GCA_017795085.1). Classification (GTDB taxonomy): domain Bacteria; phylum Bacteroidota; class Bacteroidia; order Flavobacteriales; family Flavobacteriaceae; genus Salegentibacter. The sequence goes on along the minus strand of CP051246.1, from coordinate 3,211,297 downwards.
CTCAATACAACAAGCACGTAAATCAAAAAGTTTTGATTTCAAAATGAATAAAACCAAACAGACCAATAGCAAAATAGAGCATATAAGTTTATGGAAGATGAACATACAAAAGATATAAGGGTACAGTTTTTAGACCATCCTGACACAGAAGAATTATTTGCCTCTTTGGACTATATGTTAAAAGATGGCGTTCATTTTCAAAGGGAAGGAAGCCAAGCAAGATTCTACAACTACATTTATTCTAATATAGATAGCTTAAAAGCTTACTACCAGTCTTTATTTAATGTTGAATTGGCTTTTGGTGGAACTGAAACAAGAGGATATTATTTTTTGGACTTTATAGGTAATACTAGAGGTCAAATTGACGCTGGACATAGATATCATATGAAGAGCGAACACGTTATTATCGGCTTCGTTATTTACAAGATTTTTTTCATAGACAATCAAATAGATGTGGTTTCTGTAAAAGACTTGCAAAAGAAGATTAGAACTGATTATGAAGGTTTAAAACCAGGTATTTACAGATTGATTGCAAAATCTCGAAATACCAACCCTGGAAATTTAAATGATGATGCCATTGATTCAACTGTAGAATCAGCGCTTAGAGAATTCAAAAAAATAGGTTGGGTAACATTAAATGATGATGAGTTCGACCTATTACCGGCTTTTGATAGATTGATTGCCATACACGAAGACCATATAAATAATATAGACGAAACCCTAAATGAATTGAAATGAAAAGATACCCTAGAATAAAAAGATTATCCACTTTGGGCATCGTACATCATCAATCATTTGATTATGATTTCAACCCCTTTAGAACAGACTTTGTTGGCGAAGGTGGCTCAGGTAAGAGTATGATTGCAGATATTCTGCAACTTATTTTTGTCGGTTCCGCTGCATTTCATTCGCCTACCGATAGTAGTGAGCCAAGAAAGCCTAAAACAATGGTGTTAAGGACCGATGGCAAAGGAACAGATATGGGTTATGCCTTTATCAATGTAGAACTTAAAAAAGACGCATTTGTAATTATTGGTATTTATCTTGAAAGTACCGGAAGCTCGCGCTCTTTTATTATTCAGCACGGCGAAGATTTTGAACCAGAAGATGAATTGCTTCCATTTAGTAAAGCTCTTAGTTTTTCGGATTTCCTGAAAGACAACAGTATTTTACCAATAGAGGATTTAAAAAACCACATATTCGATACTAAAGGATATGTATGCGAATCTTGGTCAGTATTAGATAAGTTTCATAAGCTACTGTTTGAAAATTATATCATTCCAGTTGACTTATCCATTAACCGTGAGTCTTTAAAAAGCTATGCTAAAATTATTCAGGCTTTTTCTAGAGAATCATTGGACATCAAAAAAAGCGAGAAAATTCAGGAATTTCTCTTCGGAAATAATAAGGAAAAAGAGCTTAAGCTAGATTTTGACAAGGCTGTTGAAGAATTGAGTGGCGATATACGTCAATTTGAATCTAATAGAGATGAGATTGATATGTTAACCCATAAGCAGACTGAACTACAAGAACTTCTTAGTTTAAAAAAAGATAGAGACGAGGCTCAAAGCGATTTTTCAAACACAAAATTTCAATACTTAAATCAGCAGATTGAAAAATCTAATGTGAAAATGGTCCAAAGATTAAATTCCTTTTTCAATAATCGAAACACCTTAATCGGACTTAAAAATTTTGCCGAAACTAAAGTTGAAGAACTGAAATTGAATATACCTGCTTTAGACGAAGAATTTGATAAAGCTTCTTCAGGAAGAATGTTATGGCTAAGAAAAAGCAATGACCTGAAAAAGTATTTTTCTTGGATGCAGCACTTTGAAAAAACGGGTAAGGAACTATCAGAACATTATCAAAACTATCATAAAAACAAGCTGGACATTGAGCGAATAGAAGAGTTTAAGTCACTTTTAAAAGATAGTGGTATTTACAGTTTCTTTGGAAAAAATGATATGCTCAACAAGGATTCATTATTGAATATAGCAGAAACAGTCAATACAATCGAGAAGTCACTCGAAGAAAAAAAGAAACTAAAAGTCCTCAATAATCTAGATGATACTTCGTCGCTTGCACATTGGGCTTTAAATCTTAAAAGAAAATTGAGCCCTAAAGAGGAAAGTGTAGTACACAAATATCAAAACGATAATATTACTACCAAAGAACCAATAAATGGTATAAAGTCAAGGTACATTCCAGATCCAAAATTGTTGATTGAAAACCTTCAAGTCACAAAAGATGAAGATGATGGTTTTTGGTTGGATTTAGGTGGCGTTCGTGAGTATATCCCTTATGTTCAAGAACCAATATTTGATACTGGCAACTCAGATAAAATCAAGGAATATTTTTCAAACCAAAAGGCAACCTTGGATAATGACATCAAGGATTTAGAAAAGGAATTTAAGAATTGGACAATTTTAAAAGAATTGCTAAATAAGCTAGAAAACCAATCAGCTTACCTTTTGTCTTGGGAATTAAAAGATGCTAATTCTAAGTTTGATAAGCACGAATTGTACGAGGAAACAGCAGACGCCATAAAGCGTTATTTAAAATTGCTAGATGAAGACGAAAAGATAGATAAGGGATTCAAAAAGGCAAACAAGACCTACAAGAAAATAGACAAAAAACGTTCTGATAACTCTTCTGTAATTAAAGGGCTAAAAACAAATCTAAAAACGATTTCAATTCCCGAAATCGATGATGATGCCGAACAGTTAATCGCCAAGTATAATTACCAAGTAAAAGACACGGATGGTTTTGAGAGTTTAAAAACAACACTTAACAAACAAGAGAATTTCTACGATGCTTTTGTTACGATCCTTCATAAAGAGTCAAAAAATGAAATTGCTATTGAAGACTTGAAGTTTGAAGATAAAGCAATAGATGTCTTTAAAGTGGATTTACAAAAATTAATTGATGATCACCCAGAGGTTACTTTAGAAACTAATACCGATGACCGAGAAGTGACCTCAGAAACATTAGACGCGAAAGATGCAATTAATTCAGAATGCCAAAAGCAATACAATCATAAATATGTTCTTGTTATAAAGGAATTTTTGAAAGAAAAGGCCAACCGCTATTTAGAAACAGATGATTTTAAAGAGATATGCTCTGAAATTTTACCCCCAGAGATTTTTTCGGAAAAGGACTTAGAAGATGATGAGATTATCCCACGTATTAAAAAGTTGCTTGACGATATCAACATTAAAAATAAAAAGCTCAACATTAGAAAGCTTCAAAAGTTAACGAGCATCGTTGATAAGGTCAATACAGAGGTAAGCGAACAGATATATTACTCAAGAAAAATTAGGGATTTCATTGATGCCGATGATAAGACGATTACAGGTGGTCACAAGGCAAAACTGTCCATCAATTTTGAAAACAGCTACCCTAGAGGTTGGATGGAAGACTTTATTGATAAAATACGTGAGGATATTAGAGTTTCGAGTGAGAATAATCTATTCAATGATTTACAAGGTATTTCAAACGAACTGGAAAAGTACACCTCTCTAGAAGAGAAAATGCAAGAAGCTTTTTATCGATGCGGTGGTTCTAGAAACCTAAAACCTAAAATTTTAGAATTACTCAATCCAAAATCATATTATGGATTGAACTTTACCATTCAATCCTTCCACGGAAAAACTAACCCTGGAAGTACAAGCCAAACCTATGCAGCGATTGCCCTTTTGTGTATTGCTAGACTCTCTTTAATTAATAGAGGTGCTAAGGATAAAGTAAGGGATGGCATTAGGTTTATGCCTATTGACGAAGCAGCAGGACTAGGAAGTAACTTCGATATGCTTTACGACATTGCTAAGGCAAATGATTACCAGATTATATCGTTGTCAATACAGCCATATAAAGTAGATATGTTGAACCAATATATCTATTTGCTTCATAATAATTTGGAAGAAACTAACAAGGTAAATTATGAGCCAGTTCCAATATTTGGGGATTTTGAGAACAATAGCAATTAATACGTAAATCGCTAATATGTTTAAGTAAGAATGAAAAAAGATGTTGAATGGAAATATCTGATTGGTCTTAACCAACTATATAAAAACGAAAAGACCAACTTAAAGATTGGTAATAATAGCTTCATTAAACAAATACTAATGAAGCAAAAAAAGCTGATAAAGCCCAAAATGGGTAATCCTAAGGTTCTAGAAGCTAAATATGGTTTTAAGACATATTACGAAAAAGAATTTTTGGATTATTTTGAATACTATTCCAACTTCTTTTATAAAGCAGGATTAGAGAGTAACGCCCATAAAACCTATAACGAAGATGACTTAAAAAGTTTGGCTTTTATTTATTATCAAAAAGATCAACTCAAAAAGAATCTCACAACTGAAAACACTTTTTCAGCACGAGTTTTTAAAGGGAAAGGAGCAAAATATTTGACAAATAAGCCCGGTTTAAGAAATGCAGTATTACAGCTTCTGGATATTGACGAGTTCCCAGAGAAGGATCCGAAGAATGCACAATGGCGATTCGTAGTAGATTGTGAAAACCCTAAGCTGGTTGTTATTTGCGAAAATATAGCTTGCTTAAAAGTACCCTACGAATACAAACAGAACAATATAGAACTATGGTATGTAGGTGGTAACAATACCAACCCTTTAAAAGATATTCCTGCAAAAAAAATAGAATTACCTCTATTTTACTTTTGCGATTGGGACCATCACGGACTATCCATCTTTTCGAGAATAAAGGGAATCTTTAAAGAAAAAGGAAAAGAAATAACCTTAATCGAACCTACTACATTAGATGATGCCCTGCCTGTAAATTCCCCTCACCATAAAAGTAAATGGCGTAAAAAGGAACTTTCAGGATTGAAATGGGAGGACTTTTCCGTACATCAACAAGAAATAATCAACAACTTAATTCAAGATGATATCTGGGTAGAGGAAGAGTCGATGGACTTGATTGAGCTTCTTTCTGAGATAAATTGAATTAAAACTAATAAATACTGAGATTTGGTAGAGATAGAAAAAATAGATTCAAAACTTGTATTAAAATACTATTCTGATTATGAGCCTACGGAATGGTTAGATAAGAAACTTGAAACGCAACTTCCATTTAAAATAAAGCACATTTTTAATGTAAATAGTGCATCACTTCTCAAAAGGGTGGAAAATGAATTTGAGGAATCTGAATACTTTTTTGAGATTGGGGAATTAAAGGACGAATATTATGGAGTTTACAGGGAAGTTTTAGGACTTAACAATACTTTTTTCTTTCATAAATCCTTGGATATACAACTTAATTATTTTTTCGTAAAATCCAAGTCATCACTCCTTCTACAAATTGATAAACATTTGCAAGATGATATTTATATTGGCGGTCCAAAAGAGACCATATTACCAATTGTAGAGTTCGAAAATCTCATTAAAATATTTCCTAATACCCACGAAATTAGCTTGTATCGCCAGGCGAAAGTTACTTCGATTCTAAAGAATTATTTTGACCATATTTCAGACAAAGAAGAGTCTTATCAAAACTATCTAAACAAGAAAATACCTGCTTATGGTAGTAACTTAAGAAAAACTTTTCGTGAAGCTGATATTATAAAGTATCAAACGCTTTTAGAGAAACTAAAAAATATGCTTTCAAATGAGATAAAGTATTCGGAACATCAATGGCAAGCTGAGATAATTGAAATTATATTATTACTCTTTCCTAAGTATATTGCTGTATTTGACGAAGTAAAGTTTAAAGACATCTACAATAATAAAACTAGAAGATTAGACTATGGAATAATTGACTTTATGGGGAATCTAGATATTGTGGAAATAAAAATCCCCTTCGATAAGAACATAGTATCAGCCAACCCTTATAGAGATAATCACATACCAAATAGAGATTTATCTGGAACGATAATGCAAATCGAGAAATACATATTCTACTTAAATAAAACAGGTGCAATTGGCGAGAAAAAGTTGACCGAAAAATACAAAGACCGGCTACCAGAAAATGTCAAAATTAAAATTACTAATCCCAATGGCATGATCATTATGGGAAGGGATAATAAGCTAACGGAAAGTCAGCTTTCAGATTTTGAGATAATCAAAAGAAAGTATAAAAACATAATAGATATTTTCACCTATGATGATTTAATACGAAGAATGGAAATTATGTTAACCCAATTAGAACGTATATAATACCTTAAAAAAGGTAAAGTAGTTATTCTTACTTAACAAGATTATTAAGAACGTTCATCCTACTTAGTTCTGTCAAGCCAGTTATATGATGAAAAAAACCTGGATTGTATTTATCGGATTTAGAAATAATCTTGACATATAACTGAAGATTACTTTTTTGCAAATCATTTAATTTTTCAAACTCTGAAAGGATTAGTTCTTCAGAATGGTTATTTATAAAGCTATGATATTTAGAAGTTAAACCAACAATGACATCAGAAAGTTGAATCATTATTTCTGTTTTAGAGTCTTTAAATGTGTAGTTTTTTAATGTTCTCTTACCATTTATAAGATTGAAGGTGCCTACTGTTTTTTGGATAGTATCTTCATTGTCAAATATATGTTTCGAGTTCTTGAACATATAAACTTGTTTGATATAAAATTGATAAAATTCTTCGATTAGTACATTGTTTTTTTCACCTCCCAGAAATGGCATCTTTTGTTTATCTCCTGAAAAACTGAGCATTTCTTTTAGCGTTTTTAAACTTTTTTGATTTTTTATATTCCCATTCTCATAATTTACAATGACTATAATTTCTCTAATAAATTCTGGAATATCTTTAGGGTTTAGGTTTGGGTAATTGAACTTAAAAAACAAAGCTCTAGTTTCGTCTAAATTCTCCCTAAGTATTTGATGCATTGTGTCTTTTAATTCTGCAATAAATTGAGGTCCAAGCTCAAATAATTCTTTGTGATTCATAAGAGCAGAATCTACAATATCGACTATTGAGTAGTACAAAAGATTGATACAAGAAAGATGAACGAGTATATCTTCATCATTTATAAACTTTAAAAATGTATTCAGTTTTCTTGATTTTAGGCAACTAATAAAATCACCACTGACTAAATGTTTGAATTTTAATTCTTTTACATTTTTTTGTAACTGCAAAGAACTCCATAGCTCTTTAAAATTGAACACACTTCCATTATCCACTACCCCTCCCAAAACAAAACTACCAGTTATAGAGGTGTTAAAATCTGTTTCTCTCGTATACAGTTTCCTTGGATTATTGGATTCATCATAGAAAAAATTACATTTTTCATCAAAGTTGATGTGAGGTGCAAGTGATTTTTGACTTTCTCTTATTTCGTTTATTGGGAAGTCCATTACTTAGTGATTGTGTTGTAATTCATTGATGCATAAGGGTGGAAATCTGGTGTATAACTTACTAATTCTCCGTCTATAAATTTGTGATGACCTATGTTTGGAAAATATTTCATATCAATAGGGTGTTTTGCTTTTGGGTTATGAAATAAGTTTAAACCTTCTCGCCAAGTCTCTTTTGTGTCCTCTGAGACCTTATATTTAAATGACATTGGGTCAAAACTTTGTGGGTCTGGATTTACACAATCTCCTATTCGAATAACTATCTGTCCTTCTTCTGCAAACCCAGCTTGAATTCCCATACGTGTGAATTTGGCTAAGGTACCTGTAGCTGAAAATAGTATCGCACTTACATATTCAGTATCAGGTTGGTCAAAAAAACCTGTTGGGATTATTTCTCCTGAAGGCTTGGTGTAATTATTTGCTTTTACAGACTTGATGATTTCTTTACCCTTCTCATCTTTCTCAAAAATTTGCTTATGACCATATAGATACTCTGTAAGAGCAACAAAAGACCATATCATAGAGGCGTCGCTATGAAAATCTGCAATTGCAAAAACAAGAGGCCTGTTCTTTACGTGGTCAAGTTTCCAATATTCCTTTCTCAATTTAGAGTAAAGAGCACTACCATAACGCAGCGGAGTTTCATTTTCTAGCTTTTCTTCAATGTCCTGTAGAGTAGTCGAATGAGGTTGTATATGGACTAGTTTAGGAGGATCATTTTTACGGCCCAAAATAACTGCTTCTACAGCAATAGTTAAGTCATCTTTTTTAATCAAAAAGTCAGGTCTATTAAATTCTCTAAGCATTTCAAATTCTAATTCTATGAATGAAGCAAAAAGATATAGCTCCCAAAGACGTGCATCAAATCCATTTATGGATTGAAACTGTTCTACAAAATTACCATCGATATCGTCTAAGTGATTTGATATTTCAATGATTGCCTGCTTTGAAGCTTTTGAGCCTTTGCTGTTTTTTAAATTATTGAAATAAGGATGAAGCTTTTCTGGTTGTTGGTTCACTTCGAATAATTTTAGACCTTTTGGAGGCCCTCCTTGTTCTACTATAGTTAGATTTTGAGAGCTATGCCATTTCATAGAATTAGTAAGTGCGGCTATGCATTTTTCTTCAGTAGTGTAATCGGTCTTTATTTCAAATGCTCTAAATTGCCTATTTTCATCTCGTGCCATTAGTATATAGTTGTAATCTTGGTCTGTATAGTCAAGAATTACAACCCCCAAGAGTGTGTTTGAGTCATTAGTATAATAGTGGAGTTCTTTGGCTAGAAAATTTATAAAAGGATGCCTAGTAAAAAGCATAAAAATGTCAAAGCGATTTTTATTGATTTCTATGATTTCAATTGGTTTTGGTTTCTTCATAGTCCGGAATGTTAAAATTCTGCTCTCAATATGAAAAATAGTTTTGAAATGCACTAATATTATTTGGATTACTTCCTTTTATCCCCAGCCTGTTTATCAAAAGCAACCAAATTAAATAATTCCCGCATCCGGCTACGAACGCGATTTCCATATCGTTCTTCCAGTTCCTCAGCATTAAGGTTGGTGGTGGCGTGGGTTTTAATTTTATGTTTGGTTTGTTGGTAAAGTTCATAGCGGGATAACAGTACTTCCCCCATTACATTCAGATCCTTGCCATAGAACCGTCCAGGGGGTTCAATGCCCAAATCATCAAAACAGAAGAATTTGGTATTGCCATATTCTTCAATGGTTCTAAAACCAAGATGGTTAAAGCTAAAAGTGACATTTCTGCAAGGGATCATCTCATATGGACGTTGCAAGGGAACGATGTGGCGTAACAATTTCATCAAACTGGTTTTGCCACAGCCTACGGGTCCTGAAAGCAAAATTCCTTTGTCAACATCAATTTCATATTTTTGGCAGTTTTCCTTGTCTTTAATGAAGTATGAACAGAGTTTCAATAAAATATCCTTGTCCTCTTCATAAATTTTAAATTTCTTTCCAAAGAGTAGTTTCCCCTTGGCATTCAGATAAATTAAGATTTTTGAAAAATCATATAGTACACTTTTGCCATCGAATTTACCAAGCGAATATTCCATGCCACCTTCGGTTATTTTAGAGGGGTTGTCCATAATCTTTGTTTTTAGTGGTTCGCAAGTTGTCCTGTTTTTGGGACGGTTGTTTTTTGTTTGGTTTGTTTTCCTCGTCAAATATTTCGGTTCTGTCCATCCAGTTGATGGCTACGGCTCGCCAATCTCTGATTTCTTTTCCATCGCCTGTTTTCCAATTTCTGGTTTGGTAATGCTCAAAGAATTTTTTTGCTTCATCAGCATCAAAACCTTTTTCTTCAAAAAAAATAAAAACGGCCTGCCAGCCCTTTGGTTGTTTTATTTTGTTTTCTTGTTTGTTATTGTTTATAGTAGATACCAATGCTTGTCCACCTATGGGACGGTGCGAGTCCACAGCTTGTCCATTTGTGGGATGGTGGTGTCCCTCAAGCGGTACACTTCTGGGATGGTACTGTTCCGCAAGCTGTTCTAATTCGGGATGGTACTGTCTCATAACTGGTTCATCACTTGTCCCAATAATGGCCATCTTGATTTTGCTGCCTTTGTAGGGATTGTTGGAAGGGATATAGGTTAAGTATTGCCAAGAATCTAACTCGACGATACATCTATGATAAGTTGATTTAGAACCTATTTTTGCACAGCGCATCAAATCCCTACGGTTCACATAGAATTCATCCAAAAAGCGACAACTGTTCCATTCTTGGAACAGCGCCATATACAGGCTGATATGTGTTGGATTAAGGCGGTCATCAAAATAGAACTTCTCAAAAGCCGAATTCAATAGCTTTATGTAGTTCATCTCTTATGAATTTAAATCGTGCTGTACACGATTGGTATCCATAACATTTTGAATCTCTTCCGCATCATAATAAATAATGCCGCCTACTTTGGTGTAGGGAAGAGTGCCATTAATTCGTAAATTTTGAAGTGTTCCTGGACTTATTTGGAGTAGATCCATAACTTCAGAGGATTTAAGATACCTCTTGATTTTTCCGGAAGATTGTTTGGTTAGAAGGTTTTTAATGTCATCGAGCAATTCCATTTTGAATTCCCGAAGATCGTCTGTGGTAATAATACTTGTTGGCATAATAGAACGATTTATGGAAAAGCCTCAATAAATTAAATAGTAGACTTTTACCTGATTTAACTTTCGTTCTACGAATTTGAAGAGTTTTATTGGGTTTTATTCACAAGTCGAACCCAAGTTGGGTGAAGATTTAACATTCTATTATTTAGCGTTTTTTGAGATAATTTAATTGATTAAAAGCTAATTCCATTATACAAAATGGGCTTAAATTTACTTTTAAAAGAAACACCCAAGTTGGTTGTAACTTGGGTGTCTATTCTGTGAATGATTGCTTTTAATTTAGTTATCTGCTTCTTTAATTTTTTTCAGGAGGCTTATTTTCAATAAATCTAAAAATCTAGCGTAATCTTCTTTACGACCTCTGATTTCCAAAAAGCTTCGGTAGTAATTTCCTAAGTCAATGTCAAATATTTTTTCAAAAGCGGTCGCTAAATCCTTAATGTCTCCTTTTACGGCTCCAGATGCTATTAATGAATAAATAAGTTCAATTAAATCAATTTTATTTGAAGTCCAGGTAAGGCTCAAACTTTCTAATAATTTTTCATTGTTAGAAATTTTTCTTGTTGATTTTTTCAAGTCATTCAATTCGTTAGTGTAGTGGTTTAATAATAGGTCATATGCTAAAATCTTTGCAACAGCATTATCGTGGCTCGTAGAGAATTCAGCATCTGTATAAAAATGGGAAGTGTCGGACAGTAAACCTATGTTATCATTACCGCGTAAAAAATAAAACTCATCTAGAAAGGTGGCATTCTGTCTGTAATATTTAATAAACTCACTATTATAGTAGTAATATTCTTGTAGTTTTTTTATTTCTGTATCTAAGTAATTACGCTTTGACTTATCAGTGCCTCTTGGTTTCTGAAGTAGATACTTGTATAACTTAGCATAAAATTTAAGTTGTCCGTAGATAAATGGTTTTTGTTTTTTAAAAAAGAGGATTTCATTTTCTTTATTGATGAAATTTCTCTTGCGCAGTACAACTCTTAGTTGCTGTAGATATTTTCGAGATAATTTAATTCCTTTTTCGACGTTTGAAAATTCATTTAGGTTCTTATCGTTAACATCATCAAGAGCCAACTTACATTCATCAAGTATATGTTGTATTTCATTTGTCAAAATTAAACTCTGTTTCTAAATAATTTTTTTCATATTTTGCTTTCGTTCAATTATTGCTCATAAACCGATCATCACTAATGCGAGTATAATAAAACTGGCATAAGTCCAAGGATTGTATCAACTCTTATAAATAATAAATTGACCAATAGTTGTTCCCAATGTTGACACTTAAATTTCTGAATAAATTAGCTAAGCTATTGATAAATAAATTTTAGAACATTAGAAACAGTAAAAACCATATCTGTAGATACATTCAAAATGCCTACAATTTTGAATAGACTTTGTCCGAATGTATTTCTTAATCAAAATGGTTTGTAGTCTCATTGAATAATAGCAATATTGAGAGTTCAATAAAAATAGGAAATGGATTTTGCCGATGGTTTTGCAAAATTTTGAATTTCAAACTGACAAACATTTGTCTCAATATTATTCCAGTACTAAGGCTACTATTTTGAGCGAACAAAAATGAACGTCGAGTAGGTAAGGGGGAGTCTCATCCCCTAAACGCCCATACAACCGAAAGTGGACCTTAGAATTCATACGGCTCTTCTTGATCAAAATATTTTACTAAGGTCTCCGGCAGGGATATTTCCAATGCTTAAAGAGTCTTGGAAAATATTTTGAGTGTCTTCGGGGTTACTTGGTCGGTTTGCGTTGGAATCTGTGGTATTTATTCCGCAGCCATTTCCCAAGCTAAAAAAACCTTTGACAGAACTCTTAACCCTCCAGACTGATGCAAAACCGATGATATTACTAGCATTGCTTTAATTAGTTCTTACCATGGAATCTCCCCTGTTTCAGGATTATGAAATTCGCTGATAAATTTCCCATTTGGTCCGTCCTGACCAATGATGGCATATTTAGCAATGCGCCTCCCTGCATTTTCAGCTGTATCAGTGCCATTGTGGTTGTTGAAATCAGTGGCGATAAAGCCGGGGTCAACAGCATTTACTTTAAAGGCAGTTTCCTGTAATTCATAGGCAAGGCAGACGGTGTACATATTTAATGCTGCTTTGGAAGGGCCGTAAACCGCTGCCTTATGATGATAAAACTCCCAGCTTGGGTCGCTGTGTAAAGTGATGGAGCATCCGCTTGAAGATACATTGACGATTCGGGGTTCGGGAGATTTTCTTAGCAAATCAATAAAAGATTGGGTAACCCTTACCACTCCAAATAAATTTGTATCGAAAACCTCTTTATAAGTATCTATGCCTGAGTCAATTGATGTTTGGGGGAAACCTCCTCCGCTTATTCCTGCATTGTTAATGAGTGCATCCAGTACTTTGGTGCTTTTGCCTATCTCAATACGGGCAGCATTTATGGATTCCTGATCGGTGACATCTATTTGTATCGCTTTTAAATGGTCCAAACCTTCGGCTTTAAGTTTTTCTACAGCTTTCAAACCGTTTTCTATTTTGCGGCTGCCCAGGTACACAAATAGTCCTTTTTGCAATAATTGCCGTGCCGTTTCATAGCCCACGCCTTTGTTAGCTCCTGTGACTAATGCTGATTTCATATTTCTGATTTTTAAATTAATATTACAAAGCTGCATATTTCAGAAATGAAACCACTTGTCATTTGGCAAAAAGCGTTTTTATTGGATATTTTTTCTTATTCTGCTCAATGAAGAAGGTGTAATGCCCAAATAAGATGCAAGATGTGATAATGGAATGCGGTTGGCAAGCTGCGGGAATTTATCTATAAATGTCAAATACCGGGTGGTCGCATCTTGTTCGATCAACGGACTTCTTTTTTCCAATTTTTGCAGTAAGATTTTCTGTATCATCTTATTCACGAGGTTATCCCAACCGGGCATGCTTTGAGAAAATGCTTCCCAATCGGACTTCGATATAACGATTAGTTTGCAGTCCGTTACCGCTTGTATGTATTCGGAGCTTTCCATATGGCTCTCGAAGCTTTTCATTTCTACCACCAACTGGTTTTCATCAAAGAAATAGCGGGTTATATCTTCGCCTTTATTGTTGTAATAGCAAACCCGCACCACACCTTCGACAATAAACCCTACTTGTTGTGCAATTTTTCCTGCTTCTGAAAAGTACTCATCTTTTTTCAACTCTAACTCTTTTACCCTCTCGGAAATAAATGCTATTTGCTGTTCGTTTAATTGTCCGAAATGTAAGATATATTCGATAAATTCTTTCATAGCCGCAAGTTAGTGATTTTTATTCCTTTCGAATTTTACCTGTTTAAAAGTGTTCTTTCTGGGGGATAGTCCTTAAAAACCTCCAAATCCACGATTCTTGAGCCTCTATAATCACTCATACCAAGGTCGAAGAACTTTCGAAATAGATTAAAATGGCTAGCTATACTCTTTAAATTTTGTGTCCTTTAAAAGTAAAGTTGTTCACTAGTCAACTAGAGGTCTTGCATCAGCGCATCAGCTTGTGTCAATAAAGAGATCAGTGGAAAGGTTCATTTACCGGTTCTCAATGCTGCATTAATTTTTCCCGCTGGCACTTCCACTTTCTCTAATGCCAAATGTGCTAAAGTCATCTCTGCATTTTTAATACTGTTCTATTTTGGAATCGGGCGTTCTTAACTGTATTTATCATAATGACTTCAAATGCTTATCCAAAAATTGATAAACAGCTTTTCTGGCTGCTATAGCCTCGGGTATTCCGGGATAGTATTGATAGGCGTGCCATCCTCCTTCTCCCACTAAGAGTTCAGTATTGATCCCACCTTCTTTTAATTTCCAAAAGGTTCGCACGGAAATGCTCAGAAAAAGATCCCTTGTTCCGGTAGATAAAATAGTGGGTGGAAAATTTCCTTTGTAATCTGCAAATACCGGTGATACCAACGGATCATTTACGTTTACATCCTCCGGTAAATATAAATTCTTAAAAAGTTTATCAGCGCTGTTTTTTAAAGCAATAACATCCCGGCCATCATTAAAATAATAGGAGTCATTTCCTGCAAAGTTAAGATCCAATGCAGGAGTGAACAATACATTCGCATCAGGCATCCTGAGATTTTCAGATTGTGCTTTGAGCAACATAGATTGTAAGATTTGCCCACCGGCAGATATGGACGAACTTACTATCTTTTTGTCCGGAAATTGTCGGGTTAATGCTTTATAAACCTCAAGAGATTCATTGATAGCCACTGGGTACTTTACTTCGGGCGACAATGAGTAATCGACCGAAAAAATAGGATAACCATATTCATTTGCCATCAACATGGCAGCTCTTTCGTAAGGCGTACCCATCATAAATCCTCCACCGTGTAGGTGGAAACCTATGGTGTTTTCGTTGCCGGGTTGAATGTGTTTGGGTTGGATGATAGCAACTTTTACATTGGCTATTGAAGTGTCTTTTGTTGTAAACTCAAAGCGTTTGTGCATATCTTCCAACATCCAGTTTTCATAAGCATGCCACTGTTCTCTGGCCATCAATTTTTGCTTGTCGTTGAGGTTGATGAGCGGAAATCGGTAATACTTGAATGACTTAATTGAATCCTGCGCTTGCTGACTCATGTGAGCCATTTGTTTGGGATCAGAGATTTTGACTTGATAAGCACAGCCAGATAACAAAAGCATCACCATCGATGATAATACAATTAATTTTTTCATTGTGGTTCTTTGTTTAATGAACAGCAAAGTTACAATGGGATGGAGGCTGGCTGTTTTCTTGAAAAGTCCTTATTTGTTTGTTGAAACGTTCAGATAAGGGTTAGGGAGATTATAATTGACGAATTGCCGCTATTTAATTGCACACCTCACTTGGCGGGAAACCATAGTGCTTTTTGAAGGCAAATGAGAAATGCGAAAGATTTTCAAAACCAACTTCCAGATAGACATCGGTTGGTCGTTTTTTCTTTTGGGCCATGAGATAATGTGCCATCTCCAAACGTTTCCTTTGTACCCATTTTTCCGGAGGTGAATCAAAAATCTTTGAAAAGTCCCTTTTAAAAGTAGAAAGGCTCCGCCCCGTTAGTTTGGCGAAAGTGCCTACAGGTACATTGTATTGATAATTCAGGTTCATAAAATTTTCCAGATCTACTTTATAAGGCTCCTTGAAGTCAAACAAAAAGTTTTTGAAAGAAGAATCGATTTGCAACAAAAGCTCAATAGCTTCCCTAGTTTTAAGCTCGCATATTTGGATTGAGAGCTTCTCGGGATGGCTTTCATAAGGGATGAGTGAATCAAAAAAACCTTTGATGACCGGATTTCCTGTAAGCTGGATGACTGCTTTTCCCCGATAGGGTTGTTGCTCCTCCATGGCATTTTCAGCAGCATATCGTCGCAGTGTTTGCTGGTCAAAAAACACACCTATCATTTTAAAGGGTTCTCCGGTAGACGAGGGCTTTTTGTATTTTTTGACCAATTGGTTCCTGCGCATCAAACCTATAGTGTCTGGCTTCACTATATAAGAGCCTTCATTGGTGAAATATTCCGCTTCCCCTGACAATGTAATTCCCAGACTATGTTCTGGTAAAAATTGCTCAGAACTCTGCTCTTTTTGATAAGAACAGGAGTATAAAATGTTATGTTGTATTATTTGATGACTTTCCATAAGTGTTTATTTTGCCTGCCTCATTATTAATTTATCCATCATATTGTCAGACAAAATCCTTTTTAAAGTTAACAAAAATTTCGCGTCCCACTTTTCACCCACATATCTAGCCTTAGGACGTTTAGATTCGATGGCTTTAAGAATAAGCTGGGCTATGTTTTCAGGAGCGGAAACATTTTTGGCTACTTTTTCGAAAGTATTATAGACTTTGCCAGCCAGATCTTTGTAATGAGTATCGCCCGAAACCTTCATCAGGCTGTCAAAAGCAATGTTGCCCCATTCCGATTTTGTCGCTCCCGGTTCTACCACAATGACATCTATTCCAAAAGGCTTAACTTCCATCCGCATACAGTCACTAAGGGCTTCCAGGGCAAATTTGCTCGCATGGTACCATCCACCCATGGGCAATGCTACTTTCCCTCCAACAGAGGAGATATTGATTATTTTACCTTGGCCATGTCCCCGCATTTTGGGCAGCACCAATTGAGTTAATCGCATACCCCCCATGACATTTACTTCCAATTGATAGCGGGCATCGTCCATACTTACATCTTCAATAGCACCGTAAGAACCAAAGCCGGCATTGTTTACCAACACATCTATACGCCCAGCTTCATTAAAAATTTGATCGACCGCAGTAATCATACTTTCATTCTTAGTAAGATCCAGAGCAAGAGGTTTGATGCCCAATTCTTTCAAATCATTCATTCTATCTAACCTGCGGGCGACACCGTAAACATTGTATCCTTTTTCTGCCAATAGAATGGCGGTTGCTTTGCCAATACCTGCAGAAGCTCCTGTTATTAATGCTACTTTATTCATTGGCCTGTTTTTTTTACAAAGTTAGATGGCAGGCTTTTTAATCGTTTTGCTCAGGAGCTCAAATTTATTTGTTCAGCAGCTCAATATTAATGTATTCGTCAGTAGCGCTTAAAATGAAAGATAATCTTTATATCAGCCTCGTATTTTATGCCATGGTCATTATTTTAAAATAAATTTAGTCTCCAGTAAAAGTTGTTCACTATCTCGCCAAAGCTCCTGCATCAATGTGTCATTTTGTGCAAGTTTAGAAGGTAGTGGGAAAGTTATTTTACCAGCCCTTAATGCCACATAAAAATTTGCTGCCGGCACCTCCACTTTTCCCAATGCCAAGTGGGCTAAAGTGATACCGGCATCTTGAATGCTGTTTGATTTTGGAAGCATGAGTTTGCGCAAAAAGGGTATGGTAAAAACCTGCCATGCCAACCGCATAAATAATGTCCCTTTTTGAAGTAAACCTGTGCCGGGAGTTGCCCCGGGATCGTAGGCGATGCATTGCCAATTGTTTTGCTTTGCCTCAGCTGTGGAAACAAGGTGTCGTATTGTGAGAATGGTGCATAATTTTGATGACGAATAGGCACGTTGTGCGTTGATGGTCATTTTTTCATCCAAAGTTTTATCCTTTTCAGGATATGCCAACCAAATCGCATTGGCGTGTTTGGGAGGCGCTACCATCGCATTTTCAGAAGGATCATGAGTGCCACTTGTAGTCATTATGATTCTAGCATTGGTATCCAAATACGGCATCAATAATCTTAATAAGTAAAAATGAGCTAAATGATTCACCGCAAAAGTCGTTTCAAAACCATCAACTGTTCTTGAATTAATATCAGGATGGTTCAAACCCGCATTGCAAATAAGTACCTGAATTTTTTTAGATTTGATTTTTTTTGTGATTTCTGAAACGAATGAACGGACATTCTCCAAACTATTTAAATTCAGCGGAATGTGTTCTGCACCTTGGATTTCCTTGTTCCTGTTTCCTAAAAACACCTTTGTATGCGGGTTGTTTATTAACTCTTTTGCAGTGATCCCCCCAAAACCAGAGGTGCCACCTGTCATAACAATGTTTAATTTTCCCATATCACTTTTTATTTAGGGCAAAGAAAGCAACAGGTTTTTTATCAAAATTGTACAGGAACGACTTCCTTATTAGTCATTTAATTTTGAAATGTACCTGTAAAAAGGGGCTTTCTCAAAAAAACTCTTGGGACTGTAAGCTGTAAACCGCTTAAATTCTCTTATAAAATGTGCCTGGTCATAATAGCCTGCCTGATAGCCAACTTCGGTAAGGCTTATTGGTTGTTTTTCCATTAACAAGGACTTTACATTTTCGAAATGGCAGATTCTATTGAATGTTTGAATATTTACACCCATAAGTGCTTTAAACCTTCTTTCTATTTGGCGTTGGCTTAATGGTATTTCCTTTATTATGGATTCTAGCGAATTGAAGGTGTCCTTTGTTTTAATATTATCCGCTATCCTAAAGATGCGTTTGTCAATTTCATTTGGTTTGATGAATAGTTTCATCAAAAACGCTTCTGCTATTTCAATTTGAGTAGTAACATGTGCTGTTTCCATGAGTTCGTTTTGCGTTTTTCGAAAAGAATTTCCCCAAACTGAAGAAGCCGATAGTGCTTCATTGCCAAGATGTTCCATAGGAATATCCGTAAAGCGACTCAAACCGTAGGGAGAAAATTTTACTATAAGTCCCCGTGCGGTTGCCATTTCTTTCCAGTTTAAGATTTTGGAACCGTCGGATATACCTAAAAGCACCCCCGTTTCTATGGTTTGCTTGTTAGCGGAGAAAGGAATAGAAGATACCAACAGAGTGGCCCCGGGTCTCGACAAAAAGACCTTAGTATTTATTTTGGTCGTATGAAGGGCTAATATCACATAACTTTCAATGTAAGGTCTTAATTCCTGGCGGGTTGGGAAAATTTCAGTATAGTTTATCATATCAATTAAACCTCGCCCTAAATGCCATCGGGCTTTGGTTTGTTTTTTGCTTAAATAATTTACTGAAGGATTGCGGATATTCAAAACCAAGTTCATAGGCAATTTCACTGATCGAAAGTTCGTTGGTCGATAATTTTTCTTTGGCTTTTTCAATTATCTTGTTCTGTATGTGTTGTTGCGTGCTTTGGCCGCTAATTATTTTCAACATACTGCTTAAATAATTAGGCGAAAGGTTTAAATCGTTTGCTACTTGTGTAACCGTTGGAACTCCATTAATTAGAATATCACTACTATTAAAATAACTATCTAATTTTTCCTCGAGCTTTACAAGGATTTGATGATTGTTGATTTTCCGAGTAATAAATTGTCTTTCATAATAACGTTCAGCATAATTTAACAATAACTCTACTTGGGTAATAATTATATTTTCACTGAATTTATCAATATTTGCCTGGTATTCTCTTTGTATATTTTTTAAAATATCTATAATAATATTTTCTTCTTTTTCTGACAAAAAAAGAGCTTCATTCACAGCATAACCAAAGAAATCGTAATTTTTAATAATTTTGGCTAATGGGGTATTCCACAAAAAATCTGGGTGAATAAGAAGTAACCACCCAGACGACTTTACTTCTATATTTTGGTTTATTTGAATGTTTAGAATTTGCTGTGGTGCCACAAACGACAATACACCTTCATTAAAATCATACGGTTGCTGACCATAATTAAATTTCTCACTTACATTTCGTTTTAATCCAATAGAATAAAATTCTTGTACCCACTTAATTTCATCTGAATCTGTAGGGTAATTAACCTTACTATAATCTACTAAACTAATTAATGGATGTTCTGGTTTTGGTAAATTACTAAACCTATGAAATTCACTAAGGGATTTAAATTGATGCATTTTTTTTATTCAATAAATTTAAGCATTAATTTTCTTTGTACAGTATCATTCCTGCGTGATACAAAATTCCATTTTTGAATTCTCCATCTGCTGTAAATCCAGTATCATCTTTATAATCAATATGATTTCCAGTAACCTTATAGTCGCCTTGGTAAGAACTTTTCTTATTTCCTCTTGCTTCGTCATAGCGATTGTTAGGCAATAATTCGTGACGGATATTACCATCTTCTGTTACCCACATACCAATGTATGCTTTGGATTCTTCAATGGTTTCAATAATGTTGTTTGACATATCTTTTAATTTAGAAAGTTCGTAAGTGTCTAAAAAAGCGGTAACTTTTACAATAGAGTCGTTTTTGAAAATAAGCATCCAAGCATAATGATTTTCGTATGTTTCATCTGTTATCGTGGTTGCCGTTCCTTTCCAATTTAGCCAAACCACATCATCTTCTGCTGTAATTGCTATTAATGCTGGTTTTATATTGGTTTTTAATTTAGATGTAATTGGAATCACTGCTTTTTGAATGAAATCATTTTTGCCTTTATAAATTCCAGAATAAGGTGATTTCCCAGTCACCGTCCATTCTACATTATTGGTTAACAAGTCAAAAAAACTACTTTCTGAAGTTGTCCATTTCTCAAATGCTAATTTAACCGTATTTTTATTCCTCTCCGCTTGATTCATTTCTTGGCTACAGGCCGTGTTACCTAATAAAAGTAACATAGAGGTGAACAATTGTGTTGCTATTGAAGTTTTCATTTATTAAATCCTGTTGAAGTTGCTAAAGTTTTATTCTCTGCCATCGCATTTTGAATGGTTTCAATTTTAAGATTTGCATAATGATAGGCGTCTTCTCCCATAAAAAAGTGTACGGGGGGGTGCTCTTTTTTGCTTAAAGCGATAAAAATTTTAGCTGCTTTTTCTGGGTCATTGGGTTGATTCCCATTAATATCTTTTAAGTGTGCCTGTTCCATTTCTCGAGCAGTTTTATAAGCTTTAATGGGATTAGCAGGTGTTTGAACAGAACCCTCGGCTAAAAAATTGGTTCTAAAATAACCTGGATAAACTAAAGTTGTGTGTACGCCAAACGGTTTCATTTCTTCAGCTAATGCTTCGGTAAAACCAGCAACCGCAAATTTTGTGGAACAGTAAATACCAAAACCAGCAAAATTACCTATATAGCCACCAATGGATGCGATATTGAAAATATGTCCAGAATTTTGGTTGCGTAGATACGGTGTGGCATTTCTAATAACGTTTAATGAACCGAATACATTTACTATAAAATTCTTTTCTACCTCTTCTTCTGAAAGTTCTTCTAATGTTCCAATCTGGCTGTAGCCGGCGTTATTGACTAAAACATCTAACTTGCCAAAATGGTTAATTGTAACTTCAATAGCTTTTTTAACATCTTGGTTTTTAGTTAAATCCATTTCAATGGGTAAGAATGTTTTATTCTCTTCTCCAATAGCAGTAATTAAGGATTGCTTATTTCTTGAAGTAGCGGCAACACTGAATCCCTCTGCTAATAATTTTTTGACTAATGTTAATCCCAGACCTTTTGATGCACCTGTAATAAACCATATTTTTTTTGTGTTCATCTTTTAAGTTTTTAGTGTTAAATTATTACACTGCAAAGTTGGCGATTGATTAGGCATTAAAAATATCCATATCAACGAACTACATAATCAAAACAACGATTTGATGAATTAAAACTATTGATTGTTTTTTTAGATTGAAGATAGTATACCGCTATTTTATCATTATTTCAAAATAGGTAATGAGGTCAAAAATAGTTGGTAGCTTTTACAGATATAATGATTATTTTAACTCTGATTCGAAGAGGAAATAGGCTCTGGTGGAGACCAACTTATAAGCAATAGAATTAATCTCATACAATAAAGAGCAACCTTAGGCTTGCTCTTTATTAATTCCTATTGGTAAGTTTTATGGCTTAATAAGAATGAGGAAAAAGAATAACTAGGTCTTTTAAAAAAGAAGTGTTATTTCAAGAAGGATTTACTTCAGGATTATTTTATCAGGAATTTAATCTTAATGGAACTCCTTGTATTTAAAAATTGATTACACTATCCAGAGCATCATCTGCATCCTTATAGATAAAGTTAGCTTGATAATTTAGAGTTGTTTTTAAATCACTATGGCGATATAATTTTTGTAACATTAAAGGGTGTATTTTATCTCCAGCAATATTTCCAAAACTGTGCCGGGCAATGTGATTTGATAAATTCTTGTCAATACCACATTGATTAGCTATACGCTTAAGGTATTTATTAAATAGTTTTGTCGCATTTCTAGTTTTCCTAAAAACATCTTCATCATCGTGAGAATTGGCATCTCTTAAGAAAGGAAAGACATATCCGTTATTTTCCGCTTGGTTCTTTCTGTAATAATTTAATATGGTATTGGCTTTATCCGGAATCTTAAGACTTAAGGGCTTTTCATTTTTATTCATAACATAGTAAAGCCTATTATCATTAAAATCTGCCCATTTTAATTTTACCACATCAGAGATGCGTATTCCAGCAAAATAAAAAGCAATTAACCATACATTGTGTGTATGCCAGATTGATGATTGAGGTTCAAATTCCAATGATTCTATTTTTTCAATTTCCTTAATCGTAAGACCGATTTTGTTGCCAGAACCAATCCGTATCTTTTCTTTTTCTCCTGCAAACGGATAAAATTTAGAAGCAACAATCCCATCTTTAATAGCAATATTAAAAAGGGTTCTTATAAAAATTAATTGATTTGTAATAGTGCGAGTTTTCTGATTTAGATAAACTGAACAGAAAGTTTTATATTTTTCAATAAATGCTTGATCTATATCCCGGAATTTTAAGGTTTTACTTTTCTTAAAATGATTAATGCCATCCATAAAAGAATATTCGCCTTTACGAGACTTGCTAACCCTGTCCTTTCTTCTTTGTTGTATATCTGAAATCACCTTCTTTTTGGGTGATGAGGATTTAAGCGTTAAAAACTCTTCAATGTTATATAATATAGAAAGTTCAGATTTGGCTACTGAGAAAGTTCCACGGTCATATTTACTTTTAACGCGTTCAGCAGCAACTGAAAAAAATGATTTAGAGCCTCCAGGTCCTTTCAATTTTTGTTTAGCTTGTTTGGGCGTGATACTATCATCTTTAGAATCAAAATAGAGATCGTTTGCCTCTGTCAATTTCTTCATCAAAAAGTTATTTAACTTTTTGTGATTAGGATGAGTCCTTTTAGCTTTTCCGGCAACTTTGTCCCAGTCCTTTTCGAAAACATATTGACCAAGCCATTTATAGTTTGTCTTGTAGTTTTCGCTAATTCTAATAGCCAAAGGAATAGTGCCATCCTTTTTCATCATATTTTTACGCAATACAATTTTGATACTTGCCATAATAACTTTTTTAGAATAACACAAAGATACTAAAAACTAGTACAGAATAAGTACAGAATAATTTGATTTTGGATGATTTTATTTTAATATATAAAATATTAAATATCTTTAAAACAATTGATTATGAGGGGTTTTGTGTTGTTTTAATGATGCTAAGTGTCAAGCTCATAACCCGAAGGTCACTGGTTCGAGTCCAGTTCCCGCTACTAGCAAAGACAAGGCTTCACAGAAATGTGAAGCCTTTTTTTATGGAGTGGGTACAACATAGGTACAACATTTTGAGAAATTCAAAGTTTCATAAAAAGTAATGTTAATTAACATTATTTGGGATCAAGCCTAAAATTGTGGTTAATCTGTATAGAAAAAATTCTACATTTTTCACTTCTCTGAACTGAGCCCTGAAGGCTTTTATTTTTGCATTGAAAGATTCTGCTGAAGCATTTGTACTTCTGTTGATAAAGTAATTGAGAATGGATCTGTAGTTAAGGGTTATGGTATTGGCTATAGTATTGAATGCCTTAAATCCTGTATCTTCCACATCCTTGTACCAGTGGGCAAGTTGTGTATAGGCCACTTCCACTGATTTTGCATTATTGAATATGTTTCTGAGTCTTTGCGTGAGGTTAATGGCCCCATTTTAAGGTATCCTTCGTTGTCTCTTTATTTGATTTTTCACTGAGGTGCATTTCCACATAATCGGCAATATCGACATAACTGGTGCTTCTGTCACTGAATACAATGCTTTTGTCTTCAAGAGTATTTGAAACCAGTCCATTGACTTCTTCTTTTTTGTGGAATTCCAATACCTTCATCTTGAAATACCGCACATGGCTATCCTTTTTGCCCGTTCTAGGACCTTCCAGCCTTGTTGATTCGGCCATTACCGCTACATTGGATTGGCGTTGGCTCCCACGTCCACGCTTTAACTTTTGGTGCACATCCTCCTTGGTTGCCTGTTCAAAATAACCTTCATCGAACTCGATCATTCCTTCAAGCCCATAGCAGTCGTCCCGTTTGCCCATCGCTCCACGAACCCTGTGCATCAGCGACCATACCGTTTGATAGCATGAATGTCCCAGCTGGCGCTGAAGTTCGGTGGCAGATAAGCCCTTTTTGGTGAAGCTCATAAAGGCCATGGCCAAATACCAGGTACGGATGGGAAGGTTGGAATTTTCCATTACCGTGCCGCTACGAAGGGAGGTCCTGAAATCGCATTTCGCACATTGCCAAGCCCATTTGGCCTTGAGCCAGTAACGCTTTTTGCCCCGGCACCGTTTACATACAATGCCTTCATTTTCACGGGATTTACGCATATGGTCACGGCAGGAATTTCATCAGGGAATTGTTCTACAAATTTTAGGATGGTCATAAATTGTACTTTTCCTATAAACTAACAAAAATTATTTACTGGTGCAATTACGTAGGATCATTATTTTTAAATGTATGTTTTACATTCAAAAATAATATTCTATATTTAACAAAATATTAAACGTAGATATGGAATTTGAATTACTCGATCAGATTGTTTTTGCTTCTTATGCTTTATTAATTATTTGTATTGGTCTATGGGTTTCTAGAGGAAAGGGAGAATCTTCAGAAGATTATTTTCTTGCGAGTAAATCATTACCCTGGTGGGCCATAGGTACTTCTCTAATTGCTGCCAATATTTCGGCAGAACAATTTATAGGGATGTCTGGTTCGGGTTTCGCTATTGGTCTTGCTATAGCCTCTTATGAGTGGATGGCGGCAATTACTTTGCTGGTGGTGGGGAAGTTCTTTTTACCCATTTTTATTGAAAAAAAATTATATACAATTCCTGAATTTGTTGAGGTACGTTATGGGACTAACCTCAAGACGATATTGGCCATTTTCTGGATTGCACTTTTTATTTTTGTTAACCTTACTTCAGTCCTTTATTTAGGTGCCACAGCCCTGGATACTATTATAGGTGTTGGAGATGGATCCATATTTATGTATTCCATTATAGGACTGGCACTGTTTGCGGCTGCCTATTCACTTTACGGCGGACTTGCCGCTGTGGCCTGGACAGATGTCGTGCAGGTCGTTCTCCTAATTGCAGGAGGATTAATTACTACCTATATTGGGCTTTCCCATGTTGCAGAGGATGGGGGCGTTATTTCTGGGATGGTTTCTATTTATGAAGAAGTACCAGAAAAGTTCTCCATGATCCTTGAGAAAGGAGAAATTATGACTCCTAATGGAAAAGATGCCTGGTGGGATTTGCCGGGTTTAGCTGTTTTGTTAGGTGGGATGTGGGTAGCCAACCTATATTATTGGGGCTTCAATCAGTATATCATACAGCGTACCCTTGCTGCTAAAAGTCTTAGGGAGTCGCAGAAAGGGATTATATTGGCTGGTTTTCTTAAACTTTTAATTCCGCTAATCGTCGTGGTACCGGGGATTATTGCTTACGTGATGAATACTGGTCCTAACGGTGAAATTTCTCCAGCTTTTACCGACCCTTCTTTTATTGCCGAAGGAGGAAGGGTAATAAATGACAATGCATTTCCATGGCTAATAAAAGAATTTATCCCGGTTGGACTTAAAGGTTTGGTACTGGCAGCCTTGGCCGCAGCGATTGTATCTTCCATTGCTTCGATGCTCAATTCTACCGCAACTATCTTTACAATGGATATTTACAAGCCTTACTTCAATAAAGGACGTGCAGATAAAAATCTTGTGACGGTAGGACGGCTTTCTGCTACAATTGCTTTAATTATTGCAGTAATTCTTGCTCCGCAACTCAACAACCTGGGGCAGGTGTTTCAATATATACAGGAATATACAGGCATTGTAAGCCCTGGTATCCTGGCGGTGTTTATGCTAGGATTGTTTTGGCGAAAAACAACCAACAAAGCTGCTATCTGGGGCGTTTTGTTATCTATGCCAATTGCACTTTACTTTAAAGTTGGACCAAATAACTGGGTTGATAATCTGTTATTTGTGGAGCTACCATTTATGCATCAAATGTTTATTACCTGGATATTAACAATGCTGATTATGGTAGGTATAAGTTATGCAGAAACCAAAGGAAGAGATCACGAAAAGGCAATTATAATTTCTAAGAAGCTGTTTAAAACAAGTCCTATTTTCAATATATGCAGTTTTGCGATTATGTTGATAGTAGCAATGTTATATGCCTTGTTCTGGTAATAGCAAAAATAAAAAGGGAAAGCCGAAATTGTAAATTTTGATTTTCCCTTTTAAAGTACTACTAACTTCTATTCCAAAGACTTGGTTGAATCACGATAGAGTATTTTTGATTTCAGCACTGTTGATACTTTCTTTTTGGTAAGCTCCCCGCGGATTCTCGCTATAAGTGTTTCTACACTAAGCTTTCCTTGTTTTCCAGCATATTGTTCCACGGTTGTTAATGATGGAAGGAACTTTTCTCCCATAAAACCATTGGTGAAACCAATGACCGAGATTTCTTCCGGAATTTTATAGCCGTTCTTAATGACAGAACGTATAGTGAAAATTGCCGACAGCTCGTCTGCAGCAAGAATTCCGTCGATGCTGTTTCTTTTTAATGCTGATAGTAGATTTTTTTCGAATACCCCATAATCTTTAATATTAATAATACAAGGTTTTACATTTATTCTTTTCATAGCTGCTAAATAGCCTTTCTTCCTGTGTAAATCCACGCTGGTATCATAAATTGTAGATAGGTAGGCGATTTGTTTGCATCCCGATTCATACATTTCCAGAGTAGCTTTTTTGGCTATTTTAAAATCATCAATAGAAACGTAATCACATGGGAGCTGAGTAGTAATTCTGTCAAACAACACTACGGGAATTCCGTAATTTATTACTTTTATAATGTGTGAAAAATCATTATTCCGTTGCGTTTCTTTTGCCAACGAAATGATTAATCCATCCACACGTGCGCTTAAAAAGGTCGAGAGGCTTTCGGCTTCTTTTTTAATGGAATCATTAGAAATACAGATAATTATTCTGTAGCCGAGGCTGCTAGCCATAGTTTCGATTCCGTCCAGAGCTTTTGCAAAGAAACTGTCCAGAACATTTGGAATAATAACACCAATAGTTTTAGTTTCTCTAGCTTTAAGACTTTGAGCCATTCCGTTAGGAATATAGTTATTTAGTAGAGCCAATTCTTTAACCCTGTCTCGAGTTTCTGTACTAATTTCTGGACTGTCATTTAAAGATTTTGAGACCGTGGAAACAGATACGTTGAGCAGCTTAGCGAGATCCTTTAAAGTATATTTCTGCATCATTTCATTTATTCAGCATAGAGTAGTGTTTGTTTGGCAATTCTCTAAGAGTTTTTGCTGCCATCTCTGCAGTAATATCTCGTTGGGGACCTGCAAACATTTCGTAACCTACCATAAATTTCTTCACTGTTGCAGATCTTAGAAGCGGCGGATAGAAAGACATATGAAAATGCCATTCAGGATATTTCTTTCCGTCGGTAGGAATTTGATGAATTCCTGATGAGTATGGAAAGGACGTTTCGAAAAGATTATCATAACTAATCGTAAGTTCCTTTATTGCTTTGGCAAAAGACTGTTCTTCTTCCTCGTTTAGCTGGCCGATATGCTGGTAATGTTTCCGTGGTATTATCATTGCTTCATAAGGCCAAACTGCCCAGTAAGGAATAAGTACTACGAAATGCTCATTTTTGACCAGGATTCGCTCATCTAGTTCAAGTTCCTGATTTAAGTAGTCGGTAAGGAGGCTTCGTTTATTTTTCTCCCAATATTCCTTAAAGTGTTTCGATTTCTTCTGAATTTCTGTTGGGATTGAAGATTGAGACCAGATCTGGCCATGTGGATGCGGATTGCTACACCCCATAACAGCACCTTTATTTTCAAATATCTGTACGTAATTGATGCTCTCGTTGGCTCCTAATTCGGCATACTCTTTTTTCCACATTTTTACTACCTTCTGAATGTCTCTGATCTGCATTAACGGAAGTGTAAGGGAATGATCTGGAGAGAAACAGACCACTTTACATATTCCCTGTTCTGCTTCGGACTTTAAAAGGCCGTTATTCAACTTTTTTTTAGGAGTATCAGGCAATAAAGCTGAAAAATCATTGGTAAAAACAAAAGGTTCGGCATAATCGGGATTGGTTTCTCCGCTGGTGCGGGTATTTCCGGAGCACAAATAGCAGGAAGGATCATATTCGGGTCCTTTTTCAGAATTACTTTTCTCATTCTTTCCCTGCCATGGCCTTTTGGTGCGATGTGGGGAAACCAGGATCCATTCTCCGGTTAAAATATTATATCGTCTATGCGGATTGTTGTTTAATTCTTTGCTCATAATTTGGATTCTTTGCTATGCCTTAAATTTTTCAATTATCGTCCCTTCTCCGGCTGATACCGAAATGACATCCATTTTTCTGTTGAATTCTTTAAAATATGCTTTAGAAATTTCTTCAGAATATGCCTCGATTTTGTCGGTTTCAATTAAATTAATGGTACAGCCACCAAAACCGCCTCCCATCATCCTGGAACCATATATAAAATCTTTATCCCTGGAATATTCGACCATAAAATCTAATTCGGGACAACTCACTTCGTAATTATGTTGAAGACCTGCATGGGATTGATACATCAATTCTCCAAATTCTTTTAATTTTCCACTTTTCATGGTTCCAGCAGCTCTTTCAACTCTGTCGTTTTCCCTGAGGACATATACACAGCGCTGGTATGTCTTTTTTGGTAATTGGGATTTAAATTCTTCGAGCATGAAAAAACTTACTTCCCTTAATGAAGTTGCTTCGGGATATTTCTGTTGAATTTTTCGCACCGCTGTTTCACATTCAGCACGCCTGGTGTTATATTCACTATCTGCAATACTATGAGACACATTTGTGTTCAGCAGTAGTAATTTGCAGTTTTTAAAATCGGCAGGAATAAATTCGGTATCTAAGCTTTTACAGTCCAGAAGTATAATATGGTCTTTTCTGCTCATTACTGAAGCAAATTGGTCCATAATTCCACAGTTTGAACCTACGAAGTTGTTCTCTGCGCGCTGGGAAAGTTCCACGATGTCCTGTTTGGACAAATCCAGGTTAAAAAGTTGGTTTAAACCGCCTGCAAATCCACATTCCAGGGCTGCAGAAGAGCTTATTCCTGCACCTATGGGAAGTTCACTTTCAATAATACAGTCGAAGCCCTTAAGTTTTTTCCCCAGTTTCTGAATTTCATCAATTACCCCTAGCAAATAGTTCTTCCAAGAATCGTCAGATTTTGAAAAGCTGTGTATATTAAACTCATAATAACTGTCGAAGGTGAGGCTATAAATTTTGCAAATATCGTCGGATTCATTTTTTCTGAAATCGAAAAATATCTTTTTGTCAATAGCCGTAGGCATAACATAGCCTTTGTTGTAATCTGTATGTTCTCCAATAAGATTAATTCTTCCTGGAGAAGCTATTTTGACTTCAGTTTTAAATTTTTCGATAAACGAAGTTTTATTTAATGAATTTTCCAAAAGCTAAAATTTAATGAAATTAGAATGTAAATATAATAAATGTAAAAAATACGTTCATTATGTATTTGATTTATTTCTGTGCTAGTTTCAGACCTTTAGCTTAAGTTAAAGAACAATTTTCTAATCAAAATGCCTCTGGAATTTAAACTAGAAAAAAGTTGCATATATTAATTTTTACCCATCGAAAGCTTTTGCTGCCATTTCCAAGCACTTTTTAAGGCTTCGGATAGATCACGTTTTGCTTTCCATCCTAATATTTTATTAGCTTTTTCGGTATCAGCAAAGGCAGCTACTACATCGCCTTTTCGGCGACCGATAATTTTATAAGGTAAATTTACTTTTGTAACTTCTTGAAAGGTATTGATTACTTCTAATACGGTATTTCCATTTCCTGTTCCCAGGTTAAATAATTCAAAGTTGGTTTCTGTTTTATCTCCTAAAAGCCGTTCTAAAGCTTCCACGTGAGCTTGTGCAAGGTCCATCACATGAATATAATCTCTAATGCAAGTACCGTCGCGTGTAGGATAATCGTTACCAAAAACAGATAATTCATCCCTCATGCCTATCGCCGTTTGCGTTATGAAAGGCACCAGGTTTTGTGGCTTTCCAATTGGTAACTCTCCTATTTCAGCTGAGGGATGAGCTCCTATTGGATTAAAATATCTAAGGGAAATGGCTTTTAAACCTGATTCGATTTTACAAGTATCGCTAATAATTTCTTCTCCAATCTGCTTAGTATTACCGTAGGGTGATTCCGCTTTCTTCACTGGTGCATTCTCATTAATAGGTAGTTCATCTGCCTGACCGTAAACAGTACAAGAAGAACTAAAAATGAAATTTGCATTGGGTTTCTTTTTCAATTCCTGTAACAGGTAAACAAGAGTGGAAAGATTATTTTCATAATACAACAAAGGTTTTTCCACACTTTCTCCCACTGCCTTAGATGCAGCAAAGTGTATGACTCCATCAATATCTTTATGCTTTTCAAAAAACCGATTAACCGCGTCCTTTTCTCGAAGATCAATCTGTTCAAAAGTAGGCCTTTGTTGGGTTATTTTTACAATTCCCTCCAGTACTTCTATAGAAGAATTGGATAAATTATCAATAACTACTACATTAAAGCCTATTTCTTGCAAGGCTACCACTGTGTGAGAACCTATAAATCCTAATCCTCCTGTTACTAATATTTTTGCGTTCATTTGTTTATATGTTCTATACATTGTTAGTACTTTGCTATTTTTAACCGGATTGTTCTGACATTGAGATTTCTGCCATCAGTTTTTGTTAAAGTGAGTGGAGACCATTTACTACATTAACTTTGGAGCACTCTATGGGAAGAATTTTATCACACTGGTTACTAATATATTTTTTTAGGATTATCATGGTTGACGCGGATTTATCAAAACGAACGGAAAACCAAGTAACCCGATGTTATTTGCTTTCCCAGTGCAACCAACTTCCAGGCTCCTAATTGCTCTTCCTAATTAAACAATATTGCTCCGCCTTCCGGCATCAGTTCTACTGTAGTTTTACCATTATTATTTATTTTTGAACTTTTAATCCCGGTAGCTCCATTTTTTGCGTCATTGATATGCTTAACTTCCTGCCCCGCCAGCATTGAAAGTTCAAGTTCAATAGTCTGTTTTTGTTTTTTACCGTTGACAACTGCTATGTACCATTGATCACCTTTACGTCTTGCAAGAGCGACATAGTTTTCTGGTTCACCACCAATATAAACTGTTTCGTCCCAAACTGTGGGAACGTTTCTTAGAAAATCCAGCACATACTCCGGCTGCTCTTCAATATTATTCGGGGTGATACCGAAGTGCTGAATAGGGGATAAATAAAGTACAGCTGTTGCAAGTTCAAACGCATCTGTTGTACTTCGAACCGTTCCGTTTTCCTGGGTCCTGGACAGCTTTTGGTTGAGAAAAACCGGAGCAAAGTCCATAGCACCAACTGTGTTCCTGGTAAAAGGTAATATTGTGGCATTGAGTGCATGTTTATCCAAAGCTTCCTGACGGAACACCAGGTTTTCAGAAGCAAGAACTGCCTCGGATGTCACGAAATTAGGATACATTTTCTCCCAACCCCTGGGAAGGGTACTGCCATGAAAAGTAATCGCCAGTCCGTAGTTATTGGCATCGTTCAGGATGTCTTCGTACAACTTCATGGTTGTTTGTTTGTCCCCACCAAAAAAATCTATTTTTAAACCTTTCACACCTATCTCTTGCAACCATTCCATTTCCTGTTGACGGGCAATAGCGGTGTTCATTTTATTTTTAGGGGTCTGTGGAGCTTCGTTCCAGTAACCGTTGGAGTTATACCAAAGGATAACTCCAATTCCTTTAGAGTCGGCATAATCTACTAATTCTTCGATTCTTTCCCGGCCTATGTTGTTATCCCACCAGTTGTCTACCAGAACATATTCGAAATCCAGTTCTTCTGCCAGGTCAATAAATTTTATCTGATCCTCATAGTTAATGCTGTTATCCTGCCAAACAATCCAGCTCCAGGTGGCTCTTCCCATCTCATAGTCTATAGATGGTTCATATTTTTGTTCCACTAAATCAAAAGCAACGGTTGATTCTACAATAGGCTTCAAAGAATTTCCCAGAGTAATTGTACGCCACGGTGTTTTAGCTGGTAAGGACTGGGCAGCAAAGGTTTCTCCAATTCCGTTATTTTCACCTTCCTGCGGAAAAGCAATCTGGTACAAACCATCTTTTGTGCCTTCGCTTAATCTGGAGCCGGGATAATGAGTGTCCACACCTGTTTCTGAAATCAGTAGCCATCCTTTATTCTGAAGCTTGAACAGGGCAGGAAATGTATATCCTACACCATAAGTTGAAGGTGTTCCAATGGGCTCTCCAAGCGTATATTCTTCTTCATAAGATGGTTTGGTTTCCATCCAACCTATCATGGGTGTTGCTTGTGGAGTGATATATGTGGTGGTGGTTTTAGGAAGATTAAAGCCCGAGACTTCGTTGAAAATTTTGATGTTACTCTTACCTTCTTTTGATTTGACTCCATAAGAATAAGCAAGGTCACGATTAGTTACTCTAAAGATGACAACCAGCGTATCTTTATTAGGATTTACAAACGTTGAAACCAGCTCATTTGCCAAATAATCGACATGGCTCACTTTGGCGTTTTTTAGGTCGTAGGAGGATTTTACGATTGAAGCATCGGAAGAAACGTACTCGAGATCTTTTGATAAGTCTCCGAGCGATGTCTCTAAACCAAGAGGGGATTCTTCCAGAAATTGATCCTCTTCATACTTGACATCATAAAAAATCCTGCCATCTTCTAACTGAAGTTCCACCGCAATTTTTTCATTGGGGCTTTTAATCGTTTCGGTTTGCTGTGCTATAGAAGTATAGGAAGTCAAAATTCCTATCAGACACACTAAAAAAGAATTGCGAATTGTTTTCATTATTTATAGGGTACAGGGTATTTATTATAACACATAAATAGTTTTGTTGTTCAACTAATCTACTGGTGAAATTCCTTCTAATGTAGGTTTAACCTGGATGATGGAACCGTCTTCTGCAAACTTCAGGCTATCAATAGCAACTTCGCGATGGAAACCTGCTGCCCGTCCCATGTCTTTTCCTTCTGGTCGTGTAAACCGGTGATATACGATATACCATTCATCTTTTTCAGGAACCTGAACAACCGAATTGTGACCGGTGGCATAAATCTCCTGCTCATCATCTTTTTGAATTACAATGTTATCTTCTGGAATATCTAATGGCCCAACCGGACTATCTGAAGTTGCATACCGCACCTTATAATTCGGGCTGCGGGTATCATCTTCAGACCAAAGGAAATAATACTTCCCATCTCTGAAAAAGACCTCGACTCCTTCTCTGAAGGTTTCATCCGGAGTAAGTAATTTAAGAGTGCCTTCTTTTATGGTTGTCATGTCGTCCTTAAGCTCTACAACTGCCAGAAATCCATTTCCCCAATATAAATAATTCTTGCCACTCTTGGGATCTACAAAAATATCAGGATCAATATTCTGTCCGCCATTCACTCCTTCAGGCAATTCTGAAATGAGAGGTGCGCCGGAATCTTTAAACGGACCTGCAGGACTATCTGAAGTTGCCACGCCCACTTGTTGGGCTGCAGTGAAATAATAGAAGTATTTATACTCTCCGTCGATTTCCTTTTCTACCATTGTTGGCGCCCACGCATTTCTGCTTGTCCAGGAAACATCTTTTTCCAAGTCTAAAATGATGCCTTCATCTTTCCAGTTTGCCAGATCATCTGAAGAAAAGGTCTTGAAGTAGGTGCCGGACCAGCCGGTAAATCCATCACTGGTTGGATACAGATAATATTTCTTATTTTTTTCCGAATAAATTATTTCAGGATCGGCGTAATAGCCTTCTACAACCGGATTGTTGGCCACCTGGGCTATAACTTCAAAAGTTTCTGAATTATTACTTCTCGAAATAGTGTAAGTTACTGGTCCATTCGAAAAATCCTGAGCTCCTTCCGGAGTAATTGATACTCCCGGGAGCGTATTAAAGCCTGGGTCGAAATTTGCCAAATTTGATCCTGCTCTTACAGGCAGGTAGATAGTTTGTTCATTTTTATTAATGACAATATTGTTCGATTTAATTTCAGGATTTGATGCTCCTGTTATTTCACTAAGGCTATCTGATGGAAAAGATTCCATTAAACGCTGTAATTCTTCTGTAGTGATAGGCAGGACAGTTCCATGTCTTGGATGGAAATCCATCGAAATGTCTTCATCTACTACCTCAAAATTCTTTAAGTCTGAACTTTTAGTGAACTGATAGCTGCCATCCATATACACATCGTACATCAGGATATAATCTTCAGAATTAATAAGCTTAAAGACACCAGAACCTTCTACAGCTTTCTCTGTCTGATCTACATTTCCCGGTTCAGGTTCATAACCTGAAGTAATGGAATCTGAAATGGCAACTTTAATTCCTTTGTCGTCATCTCCTTCAGTTTTATAAAACAAGTAAAATTTGCCGTCTTTTTTTATAATGTCGCCATCTATCGTTGCTTTCTCGTTAGGACTAAAAAACAATTGTTTTGGTGCACTTTCCAGTCCGGTAAAATCTTCATTTACATATGCATAATAGATCTTATCGTAACTGCCCGGCTCCAGCATAGAAAAATAGACCATATATTTTCCTGCCTGGGGGTCGTAAATGGTCTGTGGTGCCCAAACTCTCATTACTTCAGAAAATTCGGTATAAGTTTCGGGAATATCGATAATTGTACTGGACCAGTTTACTAAATCATCAGATTTTAATAATGTCATTGCTGTATTGGTCCATCCGTTTTTACTTAAAAGATCTGTTACCACCATATAATACCCATTGCCGTCTTCTTTACGTAAAATATGCGGATCCCTTACACCTCCGGTCCTGCTAATAGTATTTGAAGCAATTATAGGTTCATTATTATTTAAAGCATAATAATTGAATCCATCTTTACTAATTGCATAGTTTATAGCTTCTTCGCCTTCACCATTGCCGTCAAAATATGAAAAGAGATAAGCGGTATATTCCTTATCAGTTTTTGAAGCAACACAGGAAAATAACGTAAAAACCAAGCCGAAAACTCCAAAAGCTTTAAATCTGGAAAAAATAATGTTTCGCATTTTAATTTGATCAATAGATTTTAATGGTAAATTCATCCACAATAAGTTGTCCTCTCTAATAGTCTACTAGTGCTTGATTATATCAAGTTTCTTAAATTACTCTAATTTGAATCTCGAACGATTATTTATTTGCGAGTTCTTCAAAATTTTATTTTAAAATTTAAAGTTGTTCTGTCTACATATTTTAAGGCATCAATGGCATGTATCTTGATATTTCCCCAGTTGAATTATATATCAGTTTTCATCAAAGAACGAAAGGCCCCATTCATCCTTCCATTTGATAATTGGTTTTCCGTTTTCCCATTCTATGGGAAGCCATATATATCGTCCATCTATATGATTTTTGGGGTTCCAGCGGTCAGCCATAAAGATGTGTGCATTTTCTTTTCCCTGTACCGGCAATATAAAAGTACTTTGAGAATAAAAGGTTTTATCAGCATCTATTCCTCTTGCTGGATTACCAAGTGGCTCCCAGGGCCCCATCACTGATTTTGCCTTAAAGGAGCGGGCAGGATTGGGATCCCATCCGGTAAGACCTGATGTGATCATATAATAAGTTCCATCTTTTTCAAATATCGCAGGCGCCTCATTTTGTCCGCCAGGTTGAACCCGTACCCAGTTTCCAGTAAAGTTTAAAAAGTCGTCAGTAAGTTCAGAAATATGTAAGGTTTGATTTTCTTCTGAAGAGGTAATGTGGTAGGCGGTACCGTCCTTATCCACATAAACGGTCATATCCCTGGACATTTGCCCTTCTTCAAAATCGCGGCGTACGAACATGCCTGCATTAAGAGCTTTATGCCATTGAGGGGTCCACCATTTTTCAGGATCTCCCCCTACGGGATTTGTTTTCCACTCTTCTTTAAAATTTTGAGGCCATTTACCGGCATTAGGGCGGTAAGACCGGATGTAATTAAAAGGACCTATGGGATTATCGCTAACTGCCACCCCGGTCCTTGCTGCACTGTATCCCTGCTCTTTTAGTTCAAGGTGAAACCACAGCACATATTTCCCGGTTTTTTCGTTATAGATCACTTTTGGGCGTTCCATAACGCTTCCTGCAGTAATTTCAGAGTTAGGATCTTTTTCGACAGCTAGTGCTACGCCTTCTTTTTTCCAATTGTATAGATCCTGGGAAGAATATACATTGATTCCTACGCGGGCCTTGCTGTCATCCCCTTTATGCTCACCGTACCAGTAATAAGTACCGTTTTCATAATAAATACCTCCTCCGTGGGCATTTATGTGGGTCCCATTACTATCTTTCCAGATTTTACCTGGGTGAAAAGCTGAATATTTCTCCGTATTATTTTGGCAGTTTATATTACCACTGCTGAAAATAATTAATATTATTATTTTTAAACTTTTAAACTTATTCATTCCTACTTTTCGTTTTTCCTGTTTATAATAGTTATTTCTTTTTCTGGTATACCCTTACATAATCTACTAAATACTCCTGAGGAAATTCCGTTTGGGTAGGATCCCCACCATTTGATCCCAAAGCAAGGTTCAATAAAATGTAATGCGGTTGATGAAAAGGATTAAAACCATCCGGATTTACGGTTTTGGTCAGGTCAATTTCATTCAACAATTCATCATCAAGGTAAAGACGGATATATTCTTTAGTCCATTCCATTTTCCAGATATGGAAATTTTCCGGCCACTCGGGTTTTTTATCGAGAAAATTCGTGAAAGGGACCTTTTCACTGTCCCACTTCACATATTCTTCTGAGCCTTTCCAGGCGGCATTGGCAAGAATATGAGGTTTTTCGTTGACCATGTAATATTCCATCATATCGATTTCCCCATTAGAAGGCCAGGGATTTTTTATCCCCAGGGTCCAGATGGCAGGCCAGTTACCTTTTGCTGTATCTATCTTTGCCCGTACTTCAATAATACCATATTTAAATTCTTTTTTGCCACGGGTATTTATACTTGAAGAAGTATATTCAGCAAATTCCCTGTTTTTTTTCCAGTTATTGCTGTCTGGCTCGTAGTTATCGTTCTTTATTTTTTCTCGTCGTCCCTCGATGATTAGTAGCCCTTTTTTGACATTTGCGTTCTCTTCCTGGTACCACTGCAATTCTTCATTACGAGTAAAGCCATTTTCGTAGGACCAAAATTCTGGGTTTGGCTTCCCCTTATAATCAAATTCTTCAGCCCATACCATTTCATATCCATCATCATATTTATTGGAAGCACTAGCACTGTTCGATCGCGAGCTGGTTTTACAACCTAATGAAAGCAAACAAAAAGCTGTCAAAAATGAGATATTACGCGTTCTAATTATGGGGTCTAATTTTATCATTTCATTGTATTTTAAAAATGAACCTTATGGTTTTGTGCAGGACTTTTTCAGGAACATCCTAGCTTTACATTTTAATTCTTACATCTACTCTTGAGGAGGAAGGTTGAAACTTTGATTCTTTAGGTTTAGTTATATTTTTCTTTCATCTTCTGGTAATAATCTTGAAGTACGTAAAAAGCCTTTTTCTTGTTTCCTTCGTTATCAATTAGACCTTTTCTATTCCAACCTTCCTGATACTCTGGATGATTTCTTTTAGGCGATCTAAAATCTGCCAGGACCCATGGCGACATGCCGGTGTAATTATCTGGCATATTTTTCATCATCTCTATTGTCTCTTCAAAATACCATTCCTGAAATTCTTCCGTCCAACGCTGTTCTTTTTTCCCATGGTAACCGCCTTTAGCACCGGCCCCTGTTTCACTAAAGAAGAGTGGTTTGTTGTATGCAACAGCCCAGTTAGAATTTTCCTTGGCATGAGGTAAATCTCCATACCAGCCCAAATATTCGTTAACCGAGACAATGTCCGTATATTTGCCTAAAGGATCGTTCACGTAATTTCTATTTCGGTTATAGCCCACCTCCAAAGCTGCTGAAACCAGCCGTGAATTGTCCATGGACCTGGCGGTTTGTAAAAGATTCTTCATGAAACTGGTCCTAACTTCACTTACCGGCGTTTCGTTACCTACAGACCATATAATAACAGAGGCTTTATTGCGGTCTCTAATGATCATTTCCTTAAGTTGCTTCTCCGCCTTTTCATATACCTCCTGACTTTCGAAATCAATCGTCCAATACACAGGGATTTCAGACCATACCAGCATTCCTATGGAATCGGCCATTTTGGTCATATGTTCGTTATGCGGGTAATGGGCAAGTCTTACCATATTGGCATTTAAATCTTTGGCCCAACCAAACAATTGCTCAGCACCTGCTTTACTATATGCCCTTCTCACGTCCTGCGGAATTTCTTCATGAATACTGATCCCGCGAAGAAAAATTTTCTCTCCATTCAAAAGAATATCCTTCCCTGAAGCTTCAATCTTTCTGAAACCGATTTTATCTCTGAGTTTTTCACCATTGAAATTGAATATAACATCGTAGAGCTTAGGGTTTTTAGGGGACCATAGTTGGAGTTTCTTTACCGATAAATTGAAACGAGCACTATCTCCTTGAATGGGAAACTTTTCCCTGATTTTAAGTTCGGGAATTTCTACAATCAATTCTGAAGAATTTTGAGGTTCATTCAACTTTATATGGCCCTCGAGGTTAAATTTTTGCTTCTTTTTTGCAGCCATAATATCCTGTTCGGGATCCAACTGAAGGGAATATTGTTGAATGAAAATCTCCGGCAGTATTAGTAGCTTCACATCTCGGGTAATTCCGCCATAATTCCACCAATCGGTATTAACTGTTGGAATTTCTTCGGGATGTCTCTTATTATCCACTTTTACCACAAGAAAGTTATCCTCCTTTTTTAGAAGGTCTTTGGGAATTTTAAAATTAAAAGGAGTGAAACCACCTTTGTGCATTCCTAA
The DNA here is from genome assembly GCA_017795085.1 of Salegentibacter sp. Taxonomy (GTDB): domain Bacteria; phylum Bacteroidota; class Bacteroidia; order Flavobacteriales; family Flavobacteriaceae; genus Salegentibacter. The sequence goes on along the minus strand of CP051246.1, from coordinate 3,172,133 downwards.
CTTTTTGCCGTTCAGGTAAATATGTGCTTCGTAATTGGCAGCTCCAAAATAGAGATGAACACTTTCATTTTCTTCTATCCTTGGAGCATCAAATTCCCTCTGGTACCAAACTGTTCCTTCGTAATATTTGAAAATGTCATCCTGGGAATTCCAGTCGCCGGGTACCTGAATAGTATAAGGATCAGCATATCCATGTTCCTTCCTGTCTGATATATTTTTCACAACAGGGCGGTTCCAGTAAGCTTCCGGATCATCTTCATTTCGTTCTTTCCATCGGTAATTATAGAAGCCGGTTTCATAGGGGTCCACAATATAATGCCAGGTTCCGTTAAGGGAAAAGCCTTCCCTAGTATCAGTATTGATGATAAGATTTTCCTGAGCAAAAGAAGACATGCCTGTAAACGCTATCGCTAGGATTAATCCTATTTTTAAATTTATCATCTTTTTATTTTACCAGTGAAATAGTATAGCTATAATGGTATATGTCGTCTAAAAGGCGATATTGCTCATGGGGTAGTGCCCCCCAGCTATTGTCACCTCCAAGCCCCCGCTGTTTCAAATCCAGGTGCAAAAATACCTTATCCTCAGGCTCCAGGCCTGTAGGGTGTTTCTGAGATTTCCATTTACCTGGATCTAGTTGTTCTGTAGGAATATCAAGGGCACTAAAGCCCAGCGGCTGCTCGCCTTCTATCTTTATTCCTTCCCCCTTATTATTCCTTAACGCCAGCCATCTCACATCGGTTTTGTAACCGGATTCCTGGGGGCGGATATAGGTCCAGGTGAATTGATTTTCAACTTTGTCTGCATATTTTCCTATAAAAGATGACGTGTTCCTGTCTGAATAATTTTCCCACGGTCCTCTTCCATAGTATAAGAGGTTCTGATAATCCCCGGGCAGTACCATGCGCATTCCAAATCGTGGTAGTTCCGGAAGCTCTTTGCCCGTCATATCTATTTTTGAAGTTACCTGAATAGCCCCGTTAGGTTTTATTAAATACACCACAGTATAAGGCACATCAACTTCAGCTAATTGATATTGCACTGTTACAGGAAGTCCATCCCCCGTTTTATTCCCCACTTCAACGTTCTTTACTTCCGGCTCTTCATTGGTGGCTTTTTTCCAAGCGATTAGCTGTTCTGGCATCTTGTTGCCAAAGTCATTGTCGGTTGGCGCCCTCCAGAAGTAAGGTTCAGGAAATTGGGAAATTAATTCGGTTTCTTCATTTTTGAAATGATACTTTTGAAGTTTACCAGATTCCAGGTTAAATTCCCCCATTATATTATTCGTGCTGAATCTTAAAATATCATTTTCAACAATGTACTCAAGGTTGTCCTCATAAGCAGGTTGGGCGTTGTTTGCAAAATAATTGTTATCTCCTAAAGAAAATTGTTCACGGGCAATCTCGTGGTCTTCAGGAACAAGTTCTGTAGCTTCTGATGTATAAGCATACACATTCAAGAAATACTCTCTATCCTGAAGCCGGGGCAGGTTTAGATTAACTGTCTCTTGCTCATTTGGTTCCACAGAAACTTCAAAATTTCCTGTTTCAACCACCTCTCCGTTTCCTATAAGCTCCCATTGAAAATCATAGTTACTAAGATTGGTGAAATTGAATCTATTGGTAATTTTTAAGATGTTACCGTCTCCTAGCTCAAAATTAATATTTTGATGTACCTTTTTTACTTCCTGTAATGCGGGATGAGGATTCCTGCCGGCATCAACAAGGCCATTAGCATTAAAATTCTGGTCATTGTGCAGGTGTGCTCCTCCCAAATCACCACCATAGGCCCAGAATTTCTCCCCGCCTTTGGTTTCCGCTTCTAATCCCTGGTCTACCCAATCCCATATAAAGCCACCCTGCATATGCTTACTGCTGTTTATTATATCCCAGTATTCCTGGAAATTCCCATTACTGTTTCCCATAGCATGCGAATACTCACACATAATATAGGGGCGTTTTTTGGTTTCATCTTGGGCATATTCTTTCATATTGCGGATGCCAGGATACATGGGTGCCACAATATCGGTATTACGGTTTTCGCCTGCCTGTTCAAATTGAACCATTCGGGTAGTGTCCCTTTTTTTTATCCAATCGTAGGCATCATAAAAGACCTGGCCGTTCCCACTTTCGTTACCTAAGGACCAAATGATAATGGAAGAGTGGTTTTTATCCCGCTCTACCATTCTTTTAATCCTGTCCATATGTGCAGGAGCCCAATCGGGCAGGTAAGCCGGGTGCTTGGATTTATCAAAATTGCCCTGCCATTCGGCGCCCATAGCATGGGTTTCAATGTTTGCCTCATCTACTATATACATTCCGTATTTATCTGCCAGTTCGTACAATTCTATCCCGTGAGGATAATGGCTCATCCTGATGGCATTGATATTATTGCGCTTCATTAACTCGATATCTTTGATCATCATTTCCCTGTCAGGAACATGGCCTTTGGTGCCGTGATGTTCATGTAGGTTTACGCCCTTTACAGTGATAGGCTCCCCGTTTACCATCAACTGGGCATCTTTAATTTCTACTTTTCTAAAACCTGTTCTCCCTGAAACCACACCTAAAGTCCTTCCTTTTCTGTCAGAAAGGCTAATGGTATAGGTGTAGAGATTTGGAAATTCACCGCTCCATTTTTCCACATTCTGAATGATGGAGCTAAATTGCACATCTTCATTAGCGGATAATTTCTTTTTTTCTTCTGAAAAAACCTTTTCACCATCAGGACTGAAAAATTCCACTTTTACTGCTGGTTTGTTGATATTACTTCCTTTAAATTCCCGAAGGTCAACATTCAAGTTCAAAATCCCATTTTCATATTGATCATCCAGATTAGCGGTTACCCCATAATCCCAGATGGTGGTTTTTGGCAGTGCCTGTAGGTAAACATCGCGCTCAATTCCGCTTAAACGCCAAAAATCCTGGTCCTCCAGATAGCTGCCATCATGCCATCTAAAAACCTGCACCGCTAAAAGATTCTCTCCTTTCTTTAAAAAAGGAGTGATGTTAAATTCTGCCGGGGTTTTGGAAGCTTTGGTCATCCCTACTTCTTTAGCATTTACATAAACCTGCGCATATCCTGAAATTGAACCAAAATGAAGGAGTATTTCCTTCTTATCCCAATCCTGTGGTACGGTAAAAGTTGTCCTGTAGCTTCCAACAGGGTTGTACTCTTCATCTATAAAAGGCGGGTTTTTCGGAAAAGGATAGGTGACGTTAGTGTAAATTGGGATATCAAACCCTTCCAGCTCCCAGTTAGAAGGGACTGAAATATTTTTCCATTTGTTGTCATTCAACCCAACTTTATAAAAATCTTCCGGCCTTTCCCCGGGAGTTTTTACTATATTGAACTTCCATGTGCCATTAAGGCTTTGATAAAATTCAGAGTTTTCTTTTATGGCTTTTTTTGCAGTTGACTCATTTTTATACAATACAAACTGTGCATGGGCGGGTTCTTTATTTCTATCCAGGATTTTAGGATTTTCCCATTCGTTTCGCTTGTCTTGAGCTTCACAAAGACCAATGCTTACAATACTTAATAGAATCAATATGGTTTTTTTCATGATTTATCTTTTCTTTATTTTCAATTATTATGATACTCCCCCAGGTCTCATAATTCTTTAACTGGGGGAGTTCTACTTCTTTTTCAGAAGAAGCCTACCGCTGTACCTTAAATAATTTTAAAAATTGTTGGTTTTGATTTTTGTTAATATGAATATTGACGGTTTAATTCACATAAGATCCTGTAATTTCAATTGTATAATTTCCATCGAAATCTGTCACTGTGCCATTGTTTGTTCCTTTTTCAAATACTGAGACACCGGCCAGGGGCATATTATCTTCAGAAGATACCACACCTGTAACAGTCTGTTGGAGGTATGGAGATTTAATTTCCGCAAAATCTTCAATGGCATCCATTCTGTTACTTATCAACAGAAAAAGGAGGAGAATACCAAAAGTTTTGCTGAGCTGCTTATTATCTATAAAATTCATTTTACAACTTTTAGAATTATTGAGTGGTGGTTTTGTATTTAACATTGGAATGGCATTAATTATCAATCGATTTCGCGGGTTTTGTTCTTTTTATACTTCGTTGTTGATTACTTAAATTAAAAGCGTTGGTTTGTGGAGTAAATAATCTGAAGCCATTAAGAATATTTTTTTGATAAACTTATGAAAGAAATAAGCTTAAAAATCATAGGGAAGAACCGAATATGTTGAAATACGGATTTGCCCCTTTTATTTTCTTAATATGCCCCCTTTTGATAGAATCATATTCGGGCGAATATTATTTTAAACCTGAGTTCAACCTAGGCAAATAGCCAAAATAATTTAATCAAACTTGCTACGATGTTTGTTAGGAAATTACTAAATTTTCTGTGCCTATATCTTCATTAAAAGATTCACTGGTGTCGTTTTTCCTTGCATGATAACGAAACTCAGAATTTCTAACTTATCGTTAACAAAAACCGTGGAACCGGCACATTGCAAACCTTCCAGTAATTGCTATCCCTTCGAAGACTTTGGTACGGCTACGCTTGTTTTCGTAGCCCCTAATATGGAGTGGAATTCACCAAAGAATTGCCGTGCACTCTCCCAGGCAATAAGTCTTTCTGATTAGTAAAGTTGGCAGCATATTGGTTTGCATCAATTCAGTGTATATATTAATATAGAGATGCCCTACATTTCAATTTGATTATTGTATATTTCACACTGAAAATCTATCTGCATGCTATGAGGTTAGAGCTAAGGACATCTTGTAGATAGCATCATGGTGAATTCGGTTACATTTCCCAGACGAAAAGCCAGCTTACCTTCTTGGAGTACTACTCAAACTATTTATCTACTGATCTTATGAATCGACTTCGATCTGAGCTTGAATTTAAATAGAGTTTGAAGTGATGTGGCTTTTCCCATAGTTTTCACTAGATTAAAATACCATTCCAATTTTAAAAAAGATAACCTCATAGGAAAAAGTTACCTATTAATAACAGCAAGAAGAACAATTTTAACAAAAAAACAAATACCATCTTCAATATATCGACAATAAGCTTGAGGAATGCAGGCAGATTCTAATTCTGATGATACTTTAAATAAACAAATTATACATAGAGAAATGGATAAGCAAAGAAGCAAGGAACTGTAGGAGGCTTGATGAAATTTATTCTAAGAGGGTAAAGACCCCCGAGGCTTACCTGTTAGTAAAAATGTTTTATAGTTTGAAAACATGTTCCACAAAAATGCTCCCTGGGCTTGCCTCGGAGAAACTTTATTTTTTCACTTCATAAATTAGCTCTCTATATCCAATTTCTCCATTTTCAGAAATGGCTTCAACCACAATCATAATCTTACCATTCCCATCAGAATTAAAGTAGTGAGATTTAACATTCCCTCTTTCATTAGTTTTTAGTTGGGGCTCCCAGTGGATTAAGGAACGTAAGTCAGGTTTTTCTTGCCGCTCTTCAGTTATGGTTTGATAATTGGGAGCGTAAAATTCCTTTGATGGGGAAAAAATGGGTATAGAGGTGTGCAATGTTCCTTTAGGTGAATTTGTCCCAAAAATTCCTTTGCCCCCATAGGTGTAGATGGCAATAATGCTTCCTTCTGTAGGTAATTCTGCCGTCAGATTATCAGGGTAAACCTCTCTGTAAAGCTGCTGAAAACGTTGGGCAAATTTTATGATTTCTACACTGCGTACTTCGCTGGGGGAAATATTAGGTATTAGATGGTAGTCATGTCCTTGTACGGGAATGCCGTCAATAACAACCAAGGTCTCCCGGTTGTTACCCCCCTCAAGCACACTTGCACGTAAAGGGCCCTCAAATCCTCCATCGATATTAAGTCCTTCAGGAAAATTGAAGAGCAAGACACTATAAAGGCCATAAGACCACTTTTCTTCTTTTTCCCTTATCTTGTCACCATCAATTACAATATCCGGTTTTCCGTAGGTTTCCATCATCTCTTTTCTTTGTGGAGTTAAATTGTAGGCGTCGATATGCACCTCTTCCAATTCAGTAACACCTGTGGCAAGTTTGAAGGCTTCTTCGGTCATTTGTTTTTCTTGTTGTTTTTTGGCCAAGTTAATCATGGTACTGTCCGGCTTCACTATGGCCTCAACATCATCATATAGGACTTCAGGCGGCTTGTGCTCCTCAAGTGAAACGCTATAGTTCTTTCTTTTTCCTGCTTCATTTTTACTTTGTACTAAGATATTCAGATTACGTCCGTAATAATCATCCAGGTTAAAACGAAAATGTCCAGTAGAGTCACTTTTTGAGGTATAGATATCGCTGTTTTTTCCGAAGGTAAGAAGCGTTAAGCCTATTCCTTCTTTCAATTTGTTTCTAGAAAAAATTCCGCCAACGGTTCCGCTTACTTTTAAGCTTGTTTCAGGAGAATAAGAAAGACTGTCACCCACAGGGTTCCGGTAATTATATTTGCGCCATCCCTGGGTGAGGAGTAACGCATCAATATCCTTCAGGCTATTCTTATTTGTTTCCCTGAAATAGTAGCCCGGATCTTCTATTATTCCCCTTATTTCCGAACTGAGTAAAAAATATGATAAGATATTTTCACGTCTTTCCTGAATCCTGCCCATGTCGGAATTGTCTATTACTAATACAGAAATATTAGCTTTTACCTTTTGGTCTTTGCTATTGGTGACCTGCACCTTTAACTTCGTTTTTCCCCGTTTCTCATAGGAAGTCTGATCAGCCGTAATATTTAATTTAAGCTCTTTATCTCGTCTCTCGTTGAAAAACAACCTTTCTGCAAGAGGGCGCTTCTTATGGTCCAACATTGTAAAAACAATAATGCCTTGAGGTAATTTCTCTGGTGATATGATGGAAAGGTCTCTGCCATTTTTGAGGCGACTTTTAATCAGATAATAATTGATTCCCCTAGAGCTTACATTAATAAATATGCTGTCCGATTCGTGGTTATTGGAGAAAGCCTCTATTCTTATATTTCCCTGTGCTTTAAGTAAAGATAATTTGTTGCCTTTGGGTACTACTGTAGGTAAGGGGTATTTTTCTTCGGGATCTTCTCGAGGTGAGGTCAATCTGGCAAAATAAGTTGTACTGGTATCAGCTTGTATGTGAAAACTTCCCATACCCAGGCGATTGCTCTCGAAAGAAGTAATTAGTTTACCATTCTGGCCTATGATCTTACCCTTTGCCTTAAATCCTTTTCCGTCAGGTCCTGAAACTTTAAAACCCACTTTGTTCATTAAGCCATTCACCAGTTCCCCGCTTTCCGGGAAAAACTGAAGGTCTGTATCTTCATGAAGAGCAATAACACGGGTTCGGTGAAAATCATTATTTGTTTTAAAGCTAATACTCGCCCTGCGAATATCAGCCGGCACTTCGTAATTTAAGTCATAGGTGCCAGCGGAATTTTCTTTGAGAGACAGGGTATCGTTATTACCATCAAGAGAGAGGTAAACATCAAGTTCCTTACGGTGCAGGCTATCGATAAGGCGAGGTTTAAGCAGACCCTCAAGTTCGTATTCCCCTCTTTCTTTTTTTATCAGGTTTACGTTGGTGATCGCTGATTCCGTTTCTTCTGTGGAAGAGGAAAAAATATCTATGTAACTTCTAAAGATAAAATCTTCAGAAAAGTTCTTGTTCCAATGCGTATATGCCCTAATAAGATATTTCCCCTGGGGATAGTTGTCCCGGAGTTCGAAAAAGTTCTCGCCTGAACCCTGCTTAATTTTCACCAGTTTTTTTTCGATAATCCGGCGGTCAGGGCTAATTAGTTCAACATGTAGTACTCCACTCAGGGAACTAGGCCTATGATTGGCAGCACTTGTCACCAGAGCCTTAAACCAAATGGTTTGGCTTGTAGTGTAGACCTGACTATCCAGTTGAAGATAAACCTTTTCGGCCAGGGCAGCCTGGGCACTCACAGGCTTGTCCTGTGAAAAAACCAAAAAGGGGAGGAAAAAACAAATGATGTAATTCAAAGGGCTCAAGTGCTTTTTGAAAAAAACATGATCTTTCTTATTTTCAAAATGCATCAGCCTTTTTTTACCGAGGACCAAATAGAAGATAGGCCCCACCAATGGAATTAAGAAGAGCACTAAAATCCATACTAGCTTTTCATTTCCTTTAAAGGAATGGGTTAAAATGTCATAAAGACAATAAAGCATTAAAACAATTGAAAAAAGAACGAAAACTTCCCAAATTAATGTATTCCATTCTAAAGTTATAATTTCCATAATAAATAATTTTTGAAGTGATATCATTAGTGTCCATTAAAAATTTTTAATTGTCCTTTGAAATTACTGATAATCTATACTTTACAAGCCTCATAGGTGCGTGACGATTTGAATTGATTAGGTTTAGCCTCTAAAATTTGGCGGCCATGAATCAAGGAAAATACGTTTTCTCCCAATTGACGGGATATTTACCCCAACGGTTTTTTGATGGGTTTGTCAAAAAGCACGATGGAAACAGGTATGTAAAACATTTTACTTGCTGGAACCAACTACTCTGTATGCTATTCGGTCAGCTGACTAATCGAGAAAGCCTCCGAGACCTAATCGTTGCGCTTGATGCTCATAGTGGAAAATCATATCATCTTGGATTGGGCAAAAGTGTTACCAGCAGAAGGAAACATTTATGCCTTTGATTCCTCCACCAGTGATCTTTGTCTAAATGCCTTTTGGTGGGCGAAAATTCGCAAGGAAAAAGGAGGAATTAAACTTCACACCTTATATGATGTAAACACCCAGATACCAGCCTTTCTGCATATTACCCCTGCTAATGTTCATGACGTGAAGGCAATGGATGAGCTGGTTTATGAAGCGGGTGCCCACTATATATTTTGATCGTGCATATCTTGATTACACTAGGTTGTACAAAATAGAACGTTGCTCAGCCTACTTTATGGTTCGGGCAAAATCGAATACCAAATTCAGGCGGATGTACTCTAATAAAGTCGATAAGCTAACTGGGATTCGATGTGACCAGATTGGAAAATTAAGTGGTTTTTACACCTCCCAGGAGTACCCAGAAAAACTTCGCAAGGTGAAATATTATGATAAGGAGTCGAACCGAACCTTTATCTTTTTGACAAACAACATGAAGGTTACTGCCGAGGAGGTTGCTTTACTGTACAAAAAAAGATGGCAGGTGGAACTTTTCTTTAAATGGGTCAAACAACACTTGAAAATAAAATCCTTCTGGGGAACATCTGAAAATGCCGTAAAAATCCAGATTTATTGCGCGATAAGTGCCTACGAAATATTACAGGTTTTGGGCATCTCATTATTAGATAAAACCCCTATAAATGAGCTTTTTATGAATATAGATTATAGTAATGTCAAAGAACTTGATTATAACCAACTGTCACTCAGTCTATTTTAACTGGACAGTAATGAAGTGATATATTAAATGGGTTTCTCTATGACTTTTTAAAAAGTTTCGTTATACAGTGATTGGTTTTACTATAGTTTTACCAGCCAACTACACCAGGGTTTTCATAAACTTCAACAAGATCCCGGTCTGAATTTTCCAAGACATATACCTTACCTCTGGCATCCTTCATTTCCTTATCTTTATAGAAGGTAATTCTATAAACTGGCTCTCCAGCGTATCGTCGGGAAAAAAAATTACTAATGGTATCTTTTTTTATTTCAGACATTGTGTATTGGAAATTATGAGGGAATATGGCATTTTTCGCACTGGCAATTACAAATGAATCTCTGGCAGGTTGTGGCAAGGTTGCCAGGTCCTGGCCTTTGTATTTATTTATAGTTTCCACATATTCTACTTTGGCTTGCTTTTGTTCTGGAGTTAGGGCATCTTGTTCCTGAGCAATGACGATCGGACGTATACTTAAAAAAAGAATAAAAATATTGTTTTCATAACTACTTAACTTAATTATATAGAATCTCTCTTTCTTTCAGTACGATACTTTTTCTTAGTAATAGAGGAATCAGTGCGCATTAAATGCCAGTCCAATCGTAGACGAGAGCCAAGAATTTCTAATCTTTTGTTTTGGAAAAAGTAGCTACCTAATCTTTTTTCTATGGTATCTTTGGATACTCCTTTCCTTATAGCCTTGCTTACAATTGTAATAGTGGTATCATTATTCTTGAGTAGGAGGGTTTCTTCTTCATTCAATTCCAGAAAAGCAGTAATACTGTCTAGCTTTTGATTTATTCTTCTTCTTTGCCGTTCAAATTTTACCGGATCTAGCCTCGCCATCAACCGGTCTACTTGTTCTAAAACTTCAGGAACTAATTCTTGATCTTGAGCGTCGGTCATTTCTTCAAGCAGACGAATGATATTCTCCAGGTCTTTCATTTTTGTACCTTCTTTAGGAGACCAGATTTTTCCAGATAATAGCCCAAACCCGGATTTTTCTGTTATTAAATAATAAGAAACTCCGTCCTGGCGAATTACCGTTTCATTAAGATCAGGATATTTTGTCTCACTCAATACTTTCAAAATTAATTTCTTTAATTTTAATCCAAAACCTCCCGGGAGTGCGACTTTTTTTTCAGAAGTTGTAATTTTATTAGGATTGGACTCTTTAGATATGACTTCTTCTGCAGTCTTTTTAACAAGGCTATCCCAATCTTCTAAATAGATCACGTATCCTCTGGAAAATGAAGGGAGTACCAGAATTTGGAATTTTGGTCGGGAGAGGTTATTTAGAAGTATTTTATTTACTTGCTCATAATATTCCCGTCCTGAATTATTATACCCAAGAATATTTTTTTGGATAGGTACGGGATGATCTTGTGCCCATATCTCAGAAAATACAAGGATGCAGAGGATAGGTAACAGGATTCGTTTATTTAAACTTGTTGTATTTGTTTTCATAAGTATCTACTGTTAGAATTCTTTAAAAGTTCAGGCTTTCTGATAGGTGACCTACAGTAATAAATCCATCTCCTTATGAAAAAAATTGAAGATTCTGCTAGGAAATATCGCATTTTCCGCAATTATATAAAATGAATTACAACTGTTGTGCCATTAAGCTGGCTTTAACAAATAATACTACTTCGGTTTGTTTGAAAATTTAATGGAACTTGTCATCTTCTTCATGAACTTTTATAAAAACTTTGTCCATCTTCTCAAAGACATATACTGTCCAGCCGGGATCTGTTTTTTCTTTGTCTTTATAAAAAGTAACTGTATAAATCGGCTTTCCTTTGTACTTACTAAAAGCTCCAAAATATGACGTTTTTTCTATCCCAGACATGGGATAATTAAGACTATTAGGGAACAGGGCATTTTTGGCCGTGGCTATTATAAAAGAATCCCTTGCAGGTTGTGGCAATGTTTCCAAATCACTGCCTTTGTACTTATTTATAGTTTCATATATTCGGCTTTGGCCTTTTTTTGTTGCGGGGTCCAGGAAATTTTTTCCTGCGCGCTCATAGTTGCACTAAGACTTAAAAAGAGGCATAAAAAGATAGTTTTCATAATACTAGTTTTTATTAATTGATTTAAGGTAACAGTAGCAACAATAACATTTTTGTGAACATCTATCCCGCATCCCACGGAAATAAGTTGCTCGTAGTCAATTGATTTCATACCCATAAGTTTTTTACATCACTTAAATTTAAGCAAAAAACTCATCGGTGTTTGCGTGCGCTAAATCATCGGTATTTCATAACTACTTAACTAATTATATAGAATCTCTCTCTCTTTCATTACGATACTTTTTCTTAGTCATAGAAGAATCAGTGTGCATTAAATGCCAGTCCAATCGCAAACGTGAGCCAAGAAAATTTAATGGAATTTATCATCTTTCTCATGAACCTCAATAATAACTTCATCTATTTTCTCAAAGACATATACTGTCCAGCCGGGATCCTTTTTTTCTTTGTCTTTATAAAAAGTAACTGTATATACCGGCTCACCATAGAGACGCTTATTAAAAAGGAATGCTCCCTCTGGAATTGAAGTTTTTTCTATCCCAGACATGGGGTAATTAAGACTATTAGGGAAGAGGGCATTTTTTGCCGTGGCTATTATAAAGGAATCCCTGGCAGGTTGTGGTAAAGTTGCCACATCGCTGGCTTTATACTTATTTATAGTTTCCATATATTCGGCTTTGGCCTTTTTTTGTTGCGGGGTCCAGGGATTTTGCTCCTGCGCGGTAATAGTTGCACTAAGACTTAAAAAGAGACATAAAAAGATAGTTTTCATAATGTTGTTTTTATTAATTGATTTGTTAATAATTAAATGGACGCAATCTCCGGGAAGGACCGTAATCATAAACTTTGGCAGAAGAGTTTAGAGGATAGTAAGCATAAATAGGGCCATAATAGTCATAAACCAGCCCGGGCATATCCCAGCTGTAATCTGGGCCGGATGGGCCGGTGCCCCTGCAGGGGCTGCAATGACAGTAAAATTGTGGGGTATGGGTATGAAAGGAGGCTACATAAAACTTTCCTCCATTTTCAAAATAGCTTGAATAGGTTGAATTTCCGGTTAAAGTCATCTCCCCGTTTTCAAGACAATTTACAACAGGTCCTAATTGAATTAAATTCGTTTCATATTGTAGATTATCGGATTCTGTATTGGCAAAAATTCTAAAACCCATTTCCCGTCTTCCGGAGGAGGAAGCCGCCTGCTTGGTTTGGGACCAGGCAGAAGTCATTGAACTTTGTATCCCGCCATCCGCTGAAATTTCTGTTATATCTGGAAAAATAATTTCTATTTCTTCTTCATTTGAATATACAGTTTGCCACCCATAGGTTTCATTGTCATAATAGACCACCGCCCTAATTTTCCATTCCCCGGGTTGTTTCGCGTCAATCGTACAACGGGTCGCAAAAACCCCGCAGGATAAGTAAGTATCCCCATCATTTTCATCGAAGGGCTCTCCATTTCTAACAATTTGATAACCCAAGGATTGGATATCATTGGGATCTCCCGGGTATGTCGAATTCATTTCCAAAGTAAGGTCCAGATATATAGGCTCCATTAATTCAACAGGATTACTGCTAAAGACCTGTAAGGTAGCTTTATAAAAAGGATTATTTGAGGATTTATTGTTATCAGCCTTCTCCTTCTTATTTTTAATATCTTTACTTTCTTCCTTTATATCAGGTTCTAATTGTTCCTGCTCGCAAGCACATAGCATAAGCAAGAAAAATAAATAGTAAAGTTTTCTCATATTAATGGCTTTAAAAGTTCTAAATCAATTTAAAAAGAAGTTGCTTATTATAAGAGGGGGAAATTAGTAATTTAAAGGGGGGATTCTTTAATCGTCTAGAAATTTAGAAAAATATTTAAATATTACTAATTAGGTTTGTTTTTCAGTTTCGACTTTTCCTTATGAAGTAAGGGTTCAACTTTAATATTAAAATTAAACCCAGTCGAAAATAGACCTTTCCTGTGCTCACAGCAGCCCTTGTAGACCGCCTTACCCATAAAGCCTACCTGGTCAATATGAACGGGGAATCCTACCGCCTAAAAGAAACCAAAGAAAAGATGAAAAAATGAAAATCAAAAAATCACAGAACTACGTCTTTATGACCACTTTTTCCTGTGGGGTACGCCACAGGAAAAAAACTTTATTCTTTAGAGAAAATGGTATACTTTTCAACTGAAATAGTGGCCTACTTTTCAATTGGAATAAACAAACCGAGCATAAGCTAAAAAATGTGAATCAACCTCTTTCTTAGACCTCATTCTTAAGCTATTTTATCTTTTCTTTTTGCCGAAATCAAATAGAAAATGGAACCCGACAAAGGAATTAAGAAAATCACTAAAATCCATACCAGCTTGTCTTCTTGTTCAAAGGAATGGGTTAAAATATCATAAAGACAATAAACCATTAAAACAATCGCAAAAACCATAAGCGTTTGCCAAATAAAGATATTCCAATCGAAAGTCATAAGTTCCATAATATTTAGAATTTAGATTAGAAAGTTATATTTTATGCTCATAAGGAATATGGTCTTAAAAATTATACCTGCGCTGTCTATAGACTATTTTGTTCTGATATGTCCGCTCTTTATCTTGAGAGAGTTAATTTCATTCGGCTAACCTTTCATCCAGGTCCTGTATTAATTTATCCTTTCGGGTTAGATAAATTAATGTTCTTGCTGTTTCGTTTTGAGACCACATCATTTTTTCCATGCTAAGGGAAACTTTGTCAAAGGCTATTTTTCTAACTTTAAATGGTCGGTAGTAACCCTGTGCATCTTCTATAATATGGTTCTTCGAGATTTTCCTCTGATGTTGATCTGTATAATAAAAACTTTTTCTGGTATTAAAAATAGCATAGTCTAAATTTTCTATTTCCTGAAAAATGTATAAACTGTCCAGGGTAAGCAGGTGATTATCATTAAATTCGGCTTTATTGGTATTACTGTTATAGTCACGAGACCTCCAAAAGAGGTGAAACTTATTATCCTGCCAATAATACGAGCAACCTGTTGTAAATTCTCTTTCAGAAAAATTTTCGGTTCTGTAAATCTTGTTTTTTTGAGTAGCAGCAATTAGTTTACTGGATTTTTTGGCTAATTGCTCTTTTATGGGCTTTTGATTTATGGAGTAAAATCTATACCGAAATGTAGTTTTTTCCCTATGATATTCTATCAGTTCTTGATTTGACTTGATAAAAGTAGTGTTGTTAATAGCATATTCCAGTAGTTTTAGGGTAGATGCAATATCAAAGTAATTGCCCATTTGCTGTAAAACGATAGCTTCTTGCTTTAAATGATTAAATTCCTGCCAGTCCTCATTATTATTAATATCTTGCCGGTCTTCTTTCCCCCGGCTAGAAGAAATGTAATATTCCGGTTTATCCTCCGTTAAATAGTGATGTTTGAAATATAAAAAGATTGGCTTGTTGTAGTTAAGTTTTTTCGCCAGTTTAGAGGCAAGCTTACCTAGGATAAAAACTTTATTAATCTCCTCATAATCAAATCCTGTTAAGATGGAAACCTTAACATTTCCATACTTCTTTTCATAAAAATAATCGCCATGGGCAAGGGCAGTATGAAAAGGAATAATCACGATTAAGAATAAGGTGCAGCTCAGTTTTTTCATGTAATAATCAATTATTATTTTGACAATAACTCTCGTAAATTAGAAAAAAGTCAATAAGATGTTGAGGGGTAAATCCGTATTTTAAAGGGGGTAAATACCGGCAGCAATTGGAATAAATGCAATCTTCTTCGAAAAAGGAATTGAAGATTATTATGCCAGAAATTATTGCATTTTCCGTGCTATCAACAAAAATAAATTACAGTTGGCTTGTGCACTACAAAACCGGTTTAAACAATACTATCACTTCCGTTGGTTTGAAAATCTAATGGAACTTATCATCTTTCTCATGAACTGTGATGAGAACTTCATCTATTTTCTCAAAGACATATACGGTTCAACCGGAATTCTTTTTTACCGCCCTTATTTAAAAGGGTTTTACAACCTGGAAATTTAATTTTACTTTAATCAACTTTCACTTCCGAAGGAACAATTCTAATTAATACGTCCCCATTTTTTTCCACAACCCCAATGGTAGAAAATGAAGTATTATCTTTTTTCAGGGTATCTTTGATAGGGAATTTCACCCAATATATTTTATCTCCCTCAAAGCCTGGAAGGTGTTTTTCTCCCCCAGTTGTGGCAAACATTTCCCTGTGTTTCTGGATATTCCAGGAGGTAATTCCAAAACCTTGTTCTATCCTGGTTTTCTTTGCTTTTGCCATGATAAGTTCATTTTTATTTGATTCTGGTAATGAAGCTAAATTCTCTCCTTTATATTGTTGAATAATAGCATTATATTTGGCAACAGAATCTTTTTCTTGTTGCAATGTTGCAGTATCCCGCTCTTGAGCCAATAGTATACTGGTTAATAAAAGAAAAATATTTAATAATAGAGTCTTCATAAAATCAGGATTTAATTATTTATTTGTAAAGGTCTAGTTCTTTTAGAAGAACCATATTCATAAACTTTGGCAGAAGATTTTAAAAGATCATACCAATAGATTTTAGGGGTTTTGTTATAGTCTTTTAATATCCCAGGGGCTTTTGTATTATTTATATTAGCCCTTACCATCATCTGATGGGCCAGTGGGCTCTCTCGCAAATTAATTATCTCCAAATAGCATGTGGTCCAGGGCAGTATCCAATGTTGTATGCGCACCACTCCTGCTTCTCCCGGCGTGTAGTCTCGTCATGATTTTTAATCACGGACCTATTCAACAAAACTCAGAATAGTCGTACTTTTTGGTTTTCCCATACAAACATAATATACTTACTGTCGCAATTCCAGCCAATCAATATTGTTTAATAGGTACTTTTGGCCGGTTTCCTCTAATATATAAACGATATAATCTATATCCTTTTTATCGGAATCCTGGTAAAAGCTAACGCGGTATGCCATTTTTCCAAAGTTTTTGCTTACCATAGCGGGAAAATTATTCTCATTCAATTCAACATATTCAATTTCAGGGGTTTCATGGAAGCCATGGTAAGAATAGGGCTCTCTTTTAAGAATTAATTTCCTTGCCATTGCAATTAATATATCGTTTCGCTGGGAGGGAGGAAAAGTTTTCACTGGCTTGTAGTTGTAATTGCCAATTATTGCATCATAAGATTTAAGAAATATTTGATCGCGGGCCTTTTCTTTTTTAAGCTGTATATCCCTCCTTTTTCTGTTTTCCTGAATAAGACTATCGGTGTGTGCTTGCAAATTGAAACCTGGAGCACTTTTTAATCCTTCTGTTTCATTCTTTATTTTGACTCCATTCTTGAAAAGTTCATAAGGACTTTCTTCACCAAACCACAAACCCATCATATTGCTAAAGGAGATATGATATGCTTTACCAGAGCTTTTCAAAAAGGTAACGATCGCCGCATAATTTTTAGAGTTTTTTTCATCAGGTGCATTCTGAAAGTTTACTTCGTAGACTTTTTTACCTAATAAGGCATCATTTCTGGATTCCCCTGTTTTTACAACAACGTCCTTGTTGATAATGATTTTTTGGGACTCGTCATAAAAACCTGGGCCCAGGAGCAGCACTATTTCTTCGGCTTTTAACCTTAAATAGTTTGACTTTTCTTCTTTTGAGAAATCTATCCAATTTTCAATACTAAGAGCAGCCAGTTTTTCCTGGATGGTATCGACTTTCTCTTCAATCCTTTCCTGGCTTAATTCAGTTTTAGTTTGTGAAAAAGCCGGGAGACCAATTAGTACGAATGCAATTAAGAGGTTTTGATAATATTTCATGATTAATTTTTTATATATTAAAAGTATGTTCTTCTATTAGGGCCAAAAGTATATACTTCAGAATTTTGATCTATATCATGCCCTCCTTGAATTGTTGTGGAATAATCCATGACAGCACCAGGAATATTCTTTGAATTTGCGAAATCTATATCACCCTGACCGTTGTTATCAGAAGGTCCAACATCTCTATCAAGATGGCTTGAACAGTATGTTAATGGTGTATGGGTATGAAAAACCGCCGCGGCAAAAACGCCACCCTCTTCAAATTGTGGGTTGGTTGCTTCATCAACAGTTGCTCCGGGAACTATAGTTGGTTTTCCATAACAACCAACCGTTGGACCCTCAATAATAGAACTTGATATTTCATAATCCAAATTTCCATTTTCGGTATTCGCATATATGTAGAAGCCTTTTTCATGTCTACCTCAAGAGGATGCGGCATCTTTGGTATCTTGCCAGGTGGTATTCATCTGGCTTTGTATCCCACCATCTGCTAGAATGGCACTAATTTCAGGGAAAGAAACCTCTATTTCTTCCTCATTAGAATATACAGTTTGCCACCCATGGATAGGGCTATCATAATACACTACTGCCCTTATTTTCCATAGCCCGGGTTGTTTCGCGTCAATTGTACAACGGGTCGCAAAAACCCCGCAGGATAAGTAAGTATCCCCATCATTTTCATCGAAGGGCTCTCCATTTCTAACAATTTGATAACCCAAGGATTGGATATCATTGGGATCTCCCGGGTATGTCGAATTCATTTCCAAAGTAAGGTCCAGATATATAGGCTCCATTAATTCAACAGGATTACTGCTAAATACTTGTAAGGTAGCTTTATAAAAAGGATTATTTGAGGATTTATTGTTATCAGCCTTCTCCTTCTTATTTTTAATATCTTTACTTTCTTCCTTTATATCAGGTTCTAATTGTTTCTGCTCGCAAGCACATAGCATAAGCAGGAAAAATAAATAGTAAAGTTTTCTCATATTAATGGCTCTAAATTCTTACTCAATTTAAAAAGAAGTTGCTTTTTATAAGAGGGGTGAATTCGTAATTTTAAGGGGGGGGCTTGGTTGATTGTCTAAAAGTTACACAAAATATTTAGATAATTATAATCAGGGGGGCAGTTTCAACTTTTCCTTATGAAGTAAGGGTTCAACTTTAATATTAAAATTAAACCCTTATTGTAAGTTGTATATTTTTAAGAGATGTCTTAAATGAGCTCTAAAAATAATTCTATACCATAACACTTCCCCATTTTCCAGTAAAATGGTAAAGTCTTTTTTAAATTCAGTGTGATAGGATTTTTTTCTTCTTAAATTTTTCAACAATCCAGTAAATAGGTTTGTCTACCATTATGTTCATTATCATAATTTATTTCCTCGGTGAATATGGTACCCTGGTACTCTCATAATTAAAAATTTTAGTTGGTTACATTTTCATCAAAAACCCTCATCGCCGGCCATTATCTTGTGGGGAAGGTATAAGGGTGTTTCTACCATGCTATCGGAAATTTCACACCCTCCCTGTGGTAAGTTTCAGATTCAAACTCTAGTGGTATAATAATTTTAGCTTCCTGATAACAATCCTGGAATAGGGACCACATAATCTACCTCATAAACCAGGCTTCCTCATTTGACGTTGAGATAGCAATGCTCAATGCCTTCGCAGCTCTTTGCACACCACTCCTGCTTTCTTCCGGCTGTGCCTTGTGTAGTCTGGTCACGATATTTAATCACGGAACTGTTCAACAAAACTCAGAATAGTCGTACTTTTTGGTTTTCCCCATACAAACGCAATATACTTACTGTTGCAATTCCAGCCAATCATTTTTATTTAATAGGTACTTTTGGCCGGTTTCTTCTAATATATAAACGATGTAATCTATATCCTTTTTATCCGAATCCTGGTAAAAACTAACGCGGTATGCCATTTTCCCAAAGTTCTTGCTTATCATAGCGGGAAAATTATTCTCATTCAATTCAACGTGCTTAATTTCAGGTGTTTCATGGAAGCCATGATAAGAGGATGGTTCTCTTCTTATTCTTAGAATCAATTTCCTTGCCATTGCAATTAATATGTTGTTTCGCTGGGCGGGAGGGATAGTTTTCACCGGCTTGTTTTCGTAATCGCCAATTTTTGCATCATAAGATTTAAGAAATATTTTATCCCGGGCTTTTTCTTTTTTAAGCTGTATATCTCTCTTTTTTCTGTTTTCCTGAATAAGACTATCAGTTTGTGCTTGCAAATTGAATTTAGGAGAGGTTGCGGGTTGATATTTCATTTCCATAATCTCACTATTTTTATAATGCTCTAATTTCGGGTTCACTATGCCTAAACTATGACCACCGAAATTAATCGATCGGGCCCTGCCATTGTTTAAAAAGGTGACCACTGCGGCATAATCTCCCCAAAGCTTTTCTTTAGAAGGGTTGTAAGGGAATTTAACCTTGTAGCGTTTTTCTCCATAATCTTCTTCATCCCCTGAGATTGTTTCTTCAATTACCGGTTCTCTATATTCCCGAAAGTATGCGGAACCATAGATCAAGACGAGTTGCTTGGCTTTGGCGGTCATAAAGGCTTCTCTGTTCTTTTTGGACATGGACGATAATTTTTTACGACTATACCCGTTTTCTCCGGCAAACTGATCGGTTATCTTTTTATTTTCCTGAAACAATTCCTCTAACTGATGCTGGGATAGGGGATAGGGGTTTTCCTGGGCCATTGCCGGAATACTCAGGAAGATAAATGCGGTTATTAAAATTTTTACTGTATGCATTTTTATTGTCTTTTTTATGTTTAATATTAATTGTAATATCTCCTGGAGGGACCAGAAAAATAATTTTGTGAAGGAGCATCTACATCTGTACAACTGGTAATTCTATTAGCACTATAATCCCTAACGATTAAGGGAATAAGGTAATTTGTAGCCCAAGAATAATCTGCTCCAGAGGGCCCGGTGGGCTCTCTCGCAAAATAAGTATCGTTGTCACAGGTGGTTCCAGGGCAGTAATCCAGTGTGGTATGGCAATGATAGTAAGCCACACCAAAAACTCCTCCATCTTCGAAGACTGGATTGAAGGTTTCATTGAGTATGCCGGGAGTTATCGTGGCATTCTCAACACAAGAAACGGTTGGGCCGTTTTCAATATTGCCAGCCTCATAATTCAGATTTCCATTTTCAGTATTCGCATATATGTAGAAGCCTTTTTCATGCCTACCTGAAGAGGATGCGGCATCTTTGGTATCTTGCCAGGTGGTATTCATCTGGCTTTGTATCCCGCCATCTGCTAAAATATCGCTAATTTCAGGAAAAGAAACCTCTATTTCTTCTTCATTAGAATATACAGTTTGCCACCCATGGATAGGGCTATCATAATACACTACTGCCCTTATTTTCCATTTCCCGGGTTGTTTCGCGTCAATTGTACAACGGGTCGCAAAAACCCCGCAGGATAAGTAAGTATCCCCATCATTTTCATCGAAGGGCTCTCCATTTCTAACAATTTGATAACCCAAGGATTGGATATCATTGGGATCTCCCGGGTATGTCGAATTCATTTCCAAAGTAAGGTCCAGATATATAGGCTCCATTAATTCAACAGGATTACTGCTAAAGACCTGTAAGGTAGCTTTATAAAAAGGATTATTTGAGGATTTATTGTTATCAGCCTTCTCCTTCTTATTTTTAATATCTTTACTTTCTTCCTTTATATCAGGTTCTAATTGTTCCTGCTCGCAAGCACATAGCATAAGCAAGAAAAATAAATAGTAAAGTTTTCTCATATTAATGGCTTTAAAAGTTCTAAATCAATTTAAAAAGAAGTTGCTTATTATAAGAGGGGGAAATTAGTAATTTAAAGGGGGGATTCTTTAATCGTCTAGAAATTTAGAAAAATATTTAAATATTACTAATTAGGTTTGTTTTTCAGTTTCGACTTTTCCTTATGAAGTAAGGGTTCAACTTTAATATTAAAATTAAACCCAGTCGAAAATAGACCTTTCCTGTGCTCACAGCAGCCCTTGTAGACCGCCTTACCCATAAAGCCTACCTGGTCAATATGAACGGGGAATCCTACCGCCTAAAAGAAACCAAAGAAAAGATGAAAAAATGAAAATCAAAAAATCACAGAACTACGTCTTTATGACCACTTTTTCCTGTGGGGTACGCCACAGGAAAAAAACTTTATTCTTTAGAGAAAATGGTATACTTTTCAACTGAAATAGTGGCCTACTTTTCAATTGGAATAAACAGCCGCGGCAGCAAAACAAAATCCAATGTTATGGTAATGGCTGAAAGTACTGTACTAGAGGATATCGATACTGGTAAAGTTGATAGGCAATGCAGGTATTTTAAGGCAAAAGTTCTTGATGATCACAAAGCGGAAGGAACGGACCAGACCTTTAAACAGGCAATTGATGAGGAACAAGTTATTGTTTTTACTGATAAAAGCACCTCCTACCTTGATATCGCAGATTATGTAGAACTACATATGACTGAAAAATCAAACGAGACAACCACCAAAGAAACTCTTAAATGGGTACACATTGCCATTAGTAATGCAAAGCGGAATTTCGCCGGTACATATCATAAAATCAAGAAAAAATACCTGCAATTATACCTCAATGAATTCATTTACAAGTTAAATAGACGGTATTTTGGGGATAAAATATTTGACAGGTTAGTGATAGCAAGCATTACAGCAAGTGGACACTAAACGGATATACAATAAAATATTTCTTAAAAATCTAATAGGGGCATTCAATTTAATAATTAATACAAACTTAATACTTCAAGTGTAATTGTGCTGTATTTTCATTAAAAATTCAATTCGCCCCTCTTAATAGCTTAATTACCCCCTTATCGCTATGATGATTTATTCGTTTATTTGCTAACTTAAAAGAATTGAACTCTATCGTTTGCGCGATTTTTAATTTTTATATTAAATTTTATAATTTATTATTTCTACTTCAATTTTTGTATAAATTTAATATTTGGAAAAGTTTCTACGAGAACCTGTAATAGGGTAACTGGGAATATTAATTGAAAATATATAGCCTATTAAATCTTTAACATGATATTTATAAAAACAAAAAAAATGAAACTATTATCAAATGGCCAACTACTTGCTTTTCTTCTTGTTATGGCTTTAGTATTTATTGCTATACCCTGTTTTTCCCAAACAAGTCAGAATAACAAAACCGAAACTGAAGGTGATACTACTAAATTTGGAATTTTTAATGATGAAATACCTAGTGGTGCTTATTGGCAAGGTGAAGAAGAATTTGTACATGCAGGAGGTTCAGATACAATAAGTGCTAATTATATTTATGTTCAATCATCCAATAGTCCAGCTAAAATGTCAGGTCTGTCGATTCCCATTCGGGAAAATCCTGGCCCCGGAGAATTTCGGTTTATTACTTTTAAATGGATCAAGTGGGGCGATGACTTGCAGATAGGTATGCACTTTGACCATCAACTAATTGGTGATTCTAACAATCGAATAGGAGAAGAATATAACTATACATATAAGGCCGGAGAAGGTAAGGCAATTCCAGGTGCATTGTTGATTAACGATAACGGGCCCGGTAACTGGACCTCTATCACCCGTGATCTCTGGAAAGATTTTGGCGATTTCACACTTAAGGGTGTTTCATTTATATGTCCTGATTCCCGCGATGCTGGGTTTGATGCTTTATTTCTTGCTCAAAATTTGGAGGCTCTTGAAGGTGGGCCGGGAATTCTTCCTAATAAAATTGCTGAGTCAGTAGATGTTCAAGAAGAGAATAGTGGTATTTCATCCAGTGATATTGCGGGGGACAGTCCAGAAGAGCAAGCTGAGGAAAATGGTGTGAAAATAGATTGGGCGGCTCAGATAAAGGCAGGGGGAGCTTGGATGTATCCTTTGTATATTTTAGGTCTGGTAGCAATCGTAATTTCGGTACAAAGATTTATGACTTCACGAGAAGAACATCTAGCGCCTAAGAAACTGCGTTCTCTTGTAAGGAATAATCTTTCACAAGATGATGTGGGCGGTGCGCTTAAGGCATGTGAGGAACATCCTTCTCCATTGGGTGAAGCCTTGGGTTTTATTTTTAAACATAAAGAAGCAGGCAGAGAAGTAGTTAGTGAGACCGCTGGTGACATTGCTGCTCGTGATATTAAAGATCATCTTAACCGAATATATCCACTTTCGGTAATTGCTTCTCTTTCTCCTTTGCTTGGGCTACTTGGTACCATTGTAGGTATGATAGAGGCATTTGGTCTGGTTGCTATGTATGGTGACGAGGGTGGTGCAGCTGTACTCTCTGATGCTATTTCTAAAGCGCTTATTACTACTGCGACTGGTTTAATTATTGCCGCTCCTTCAATTGCAGTTTACTTTATTATAAGAAAAAGAATTATGGGATTAGCATCAATTATTGAAGTTGAAATTGAAAACGCTATTACTATGCTTTATTTAAATGAAGATGCGGTAAAAATAGAGAAATCTAAAAATAAAAATCATGCGTCTACCATTTAATGATGAAGAAAAGGTGGAGGTCCCTATGTCGCCTTTAATTGACTGTGTTTTTTTATTGCTGATTTTTTTTCTGGTGACCACCATGATGAAGAAATGGGAAATGCAAATTCCTATTTCTCTTCCTCCAATTACTTCCAGCTTGTCTACAACGCAGTCTGGAGATGAGAAAATTATCATTACCGTAGATGAAGGAGGTGATGTATATCAGGTAATTAATCATGATGCCTATACAGGGCAGCAAGACTTTGTTTCAATTGATGATCTATCCTCCTTCCTTTCTGATTTACGGAACCAGCAGGGAACAGAAGTTCCAATAGATATTGCAGCCTACAAAACCGTGCCTGTTAAGACGGTAATCGATGTCTTTGATAAATTTCAACTAGAAGGATTCACACAAACACGTGTCCGTCTAGGGAGTAAACCAGCAAAACCATGAACTTACCGTTAAATAATAGTGAAGAAGAACCAGAGGTTTCTATGTCGCCCCTGATTGATTGTGTTTTCCTCTTACTCATATTTTTCTTAGTATCAAGCATGACTAAGGTTAAGAATAAAGATATACCAATTGATTTGCCTGCTTCCGAATCTGCTGTGAAACTTAGACCTGATGATAAACAAGCAGTAGTAGGCTTGGATTCTCAAGGGAACCTGTTCTGGGACGGGCAACCCGGCACAACCAATTATTTGCATGAGCAATTGCGTTCAATTAGTATTTCCAATCCAGACCGTCGTATAAGGATTGATATGGATGAGGATACTCCTATTGGCCGTTTCGTTGAAGTAATGGATGCTTGTCAATTTTATAATTTGAGTAATATAGGAATACGAACTTATGACGAAAACTACAACAAAAACTAGTCGGTCTACCATTATTCTTTCATGGGTCATCGCGAGTGTTATTGCTATTGCAATAATACTATTGCTTTGGCTGATTCCAACACCAGAAAATAAGGTGCTTGATCTTTCCAGTAAAGAAAAACCTCAAGAACGTGAAATTGATCGAAGAAAAAAAGAGGAACAGTCCAGACGAGAAAATAAAGAGAAATCGCAGCGGCCTTTACCCGATGATTTTTCAAAAAAACTGGTTAGGCAATCAGAAGTACAGGTTAAGAGAAATTTACAAAGACAATTAACAATTTTTAAAGAGATTTCAGGAAAAGTTAGGCAGCGAAAGAATAATCTTCTTACAAAGGTCGAAGACCGAAAACTTTCAGCTTCTGCCCCGGCTGATGCCAATAATACATCTTCGGCACGAAATATTTCACAGGTGGATACGCAACTGGGAACCGATCCTTCAGTAGAAGAACTTAATGACATGTTAAAACGTTATGAAACTGAAATTCAGGAAAACCATTTAGCAATGATTGCTGCAAAACGTGCGCTTTCACAAGGTTATTCTTTTCCTGAGGTATATGGTGGTCTAGAAAAAAGTTCTTCAAAAATGTCGACCTTCGAGCAGCTCATTGACAAACAAACAAACGGGAAAGAATGGAAACGCTCACCAGATAGTAGGGCAAGTGCTGGTTTGGAAATTAAAAACACAAATGACCTGAATAATTACCGGGAATTACTTGGTCTAAGCACCCGCCAAGCTGGCCTTGCTGGAGCCCGTTTAGAAGGATTATTAGGTACTTCCAGACCAGTTGGAACACAAAAGGCCGGCTTAGAATCCTCTCAGGATGGATCTGGCGATGGGGATGGTGGCATGGATGTGGATTATGAGAATAACAATAATAAAACCCGAATGAATGAATACAAGGGTGCCAGGCTTGATAAAGAAATTGTAGAAGCCCAAGCCCTCCCTGGTCGTCGTTTTTCTAAATCAGCCGATCGCAAAGGTTGGCTGTATGTTAATACCTGGTATATAATTGGACCTTGGGAAACTCATGGGCGAGATGATTTTGCAATTTCTCATCAACCTGAAATATCAGTAGATCTTGATGCCGTCTATACCGATGGTAAAAAAGGAACAGGAACAGTTGAAACTGATTCTGATCCCTTACGAATTACCGGAGAGGAAGTTGAACTTAACGGAAAACTTGAATGGGAATTTATGCAAAGCGAATCAATGCATAATACCGTACCGGTAACCACGGGCAGCTCGGCTTACTATGCTTATACAGAATTGTATTTTGATGAAGCTACAAACATGTTGGTAGCAATAGGAACTGATGACAGTGGTCGTTTATGGATCAATGGTGAGAATGTATGGGAAGATACTGGAGCAAGCTGGTATAATATCGATGAACATATTACCTCCTTTCAATTTCGGCAAGGATGGAACAAAGTTCTTGTTCGTTTAGAAAATAATGGGGGGGGGGCTACTGGTTTTAGTTTCCTCATCATTCCTCCGGGGGCAATTAATAGTTCTATGGTTGATGAATAATAGAATTCCTTAATTCTTTTTTTGACTTAGGCACTTTGCCAAGAGCGTTAAAGTATTTAATCTAAAGAATTCCCCGAGGCATGCCTCGGGATGTAGAAAAGGAAAAGTTTGAAAAACGGATGGTTTTTCTTAACGCTTTGGAAAAGCGTATATTCGGGTTGTGGAAGATGAACATATACCCAAGAGCCATAATAAGATTTTATTAATGTACCATTTGGTTTTTCCTCTGAAGTACAGAAAAAGTGTAATTACTGAGGAATCGGGAATAACTTTAGTGAATGTTTGTAAAGAAATATCGGCACGTTATGAAGTTGAATTCATTGAAATAGGCTATGAATCTGATCACGTTCATTTTCTTGTTCAAAGTGTTCCCAATATGTGTGTAAGTGAGATGGTCAGGACTATAAAAAGTATAGTGGCAAGGGAAATATTTCGTTTGCATCCAGAAATAAAGGCAAAGTTGTGGGGCGGAAATTTTTGGACGAGTGGATTTTATGCAAATACGGTTGGGTTATATGCGAGCAAAGAAGTAATTCAAAAATATGTTCAGAATCAGGGAAAAGAAGAAGAATATGAAAAAATCCATTCTGGACAGCTCAAATTATTTTAACACCTCGTGGGCTTGCTCCGAGGTAGTTTATTTTAGGGCAAAAATACACAAGAAATATGGAGCTGAGATTCAAGAGCCTTTCCCTTTTCGAATTCTGAGAACGTTACCCCGACGGCGACAGCTGTCTTTCCCACCTATCGGACCTTAGTGGGGAAATGGTTTCAAGTGCCGGAAATGCGGGCACGGTAGATGTTGTAAGGGCGGCTGCAGTATTCGCGCCAGTGCTGCACCTCGTGCCGCTACGACGAGTCGCCTACGACCAACCTCCTGTTCCACAAGATCAAGTTCGACATTTTAAAGGCCTTCTATATCGTGTACTTCGTCTCGACCAATAAAAAGGGCATCACCTCGACGGAGCTCGTCCGCAAGCTCGGCCTTAGGCAGAAGACCTGCTGGGCTTTCAAGCGCAAGGTGATGAAGGCCATGAAGAGTTCGGGCAACCATCCCATAACCGGTACGGCCGAGGTGGACGGAACCGTGTTCGGCGGATAGGAGGAGGGTGCAGAGTGGTTTAGTTATACCCAGTTACAAGAGTCTTCTTATCACTCTTCAACGGATCTGGCAATCGGTGTTGGCTCATAATAAACAAAAATGGTACTTGTGGGGATCTTGGAAATCATGCTGGGTGGGGTTTTGAATAGGCATGGAACTGAATTTTACCTTTCAAGCATCGACCTCGATGTTAGCCACACTCTGCAATAAGGGGAGAAGTAGAATACGAAGATAGGAAGAGCAAAAGCCAACTAACGGCTCTTTCTAACCCTTACTTAGAAAGGTTCGACCTAACCATGATGG
Source organism: Salegentibacter sp. (assembly GCA_017795085.1). GTDB lineage: Bacteria > Bacteroidota > Bacteroidia > Flavobacteriales > Flavobacteriaceae > Salegentibacter. The sequence continues at coordinate 3,144,602 of CP051246.1, read as the reverse complement.
AGCCTGTGGCTGGGAATCATAGCGGCATTTATGATATCGAAGTACAATTCGAGTTCGTGATCGCAACGCTGAAAAGCGTAAAAAACCAGTGGATATGGTGTCATCTTAAACGTCGATGGTGGATTTGGTCAACAATATACCTACACTAATATCTTTTAATATGCGTAATGGAACTATGGGTAGAGAGGAGTATTTTGGTAATAGGCCTACGAAATAAGGTATGCAATAAAGCTTACTAATGCATGGAGGGATAATTGACTTTCATGGCTAAATAGGTTCGACACTAGAACAACTAGTTGGAAAGGGTTTTAACTATAGCATGCATTGGTATGGTATGGCTCAATAAATCAATAATAAAGGGAAAAAGTTTAAATCAACTTCATGGTATAGTTTTTTAAATTTTTTAATAATCCTACTTTTTCATCAACCAATTTTTTTAAAATATTTAAACTTATTTTTTGTATTTATTAACAAACCAATAAAATTAGACTTTGACTGGAAAAATACGATTTACACCCTGCTTTTTTATCATTTTATCCCCCATTGTTTAGGACGAAAACGTTTTCTTTTGTGTAAATGTAAAAAGTACGGTTATGTGTTTTTATGAAATCATAAAAAAATATAAGATAAATTAACATTCTTAAGTGGATAAAAATAAATCAAATGGTATGAAGAAAGAATTACGGTGGTTTTTTAAAGCCTTTCTAGGTTGTTTTTTTCTGGTTTTCTCTCCCTATAATTTGAAGGCCGAGATTGTTACAACTTTTCAGCAGGATTCCATAATTCCAGCAGATACAGCTAGGAATGATATCGATACATCGTATAAAAAAAATACAGTTTATTTGAAGGAATCAGCAACCTTGGTACAAAGTATGGGAGATAGCATAGATGTTAAGGATGCTGTTTTCTCTCCTTATATTTCAATACAACAACTATTAAAAGGTCGAGCTTCTGGAGTATATGTTCAGGAAAAATCTGGTGAACCAGGGGTTATTCAAAACTTCACTATTAGAGGTATTTCATCGCCTGTATTTAAAAATAGGGATATAAGGGGCGTACAGCCAATGGTGTATATAGATGGTATTCCTTTAATTACCAGTCATCCTTTTGTATATAATATCCAGGAATATGATGTGGCTCCCATTGGCCCTGCTTCAAATTTGTTAGCTGGGATAAATACAGATAATATTCAGTCAATTGAAGTGATTAAAGATCCCGCTAAATTGGCAGAATTAGGGCCAAATGCGGCTAATGGGGCAATTTGGATCACACTTAAAGACGTTGCAACTTCTTATAGAGAGGTTACTGTAGATAGTTATGTGGGTATGACAGTCCCTGAAAGCGTAAGTCCCACAAATGGACATTATGAAAATCAGTTCAGAAATCAGTTTTACAATCTTTATGATATTTCTGAAACGGAACACTCAGCTCCAAGGTATTTAAATGATTATTCTAACGACAATTATTTTGGACCTTCCAATTGGAAGGAGAGTTACTATCAGGCTAAACCAATCTATAAAACAAATCTAGCCCTTTCTAGTGGTTCTGCAAATGCAAATTTTCGGTTTACAATGGGCAGAACATCGGATGCAGGAAACGCTGATAATACTTCTTTTAATAAGAATAACGTTTCTTTTTTGATCAATATGGTTCCTTTTGAGTGGGTAAAGGTATCTACAATGGTAAGTGGTGCAACAACAGACAGGACAAGAAATCGAAATTTTCATGACAGGTACGCTGAGACCCAATATTTACCAGATTTATCATCCCCAATAGCTCCAAATAAAGCTGTATATAATAAATATCTGGAGGAACATGAGAAAAGTATTGATGATAATATTAACAATATTGTAAGAGGCTATATAGCAGCAACTATTAACGCAGGGGAGTTAAATTTTAGTAGTAGGTTTAATTTTGATTATAACGAAGGAATTAGGGATGTTTTTTGGCCCTCTACCATAATGGAAACGGTAAATTATATTTCTAATTTCTTTAGTTATAACCAGCGTTTATTATGGAACAATAGTCTTGATTATGATTTTAGTGTAAATGATAATCATAAATTTAATCTTCAAGCTTTTGGTGCTGTTCAGAATGATATACATAGGTATAATTATTCTCAGGCATTCAATGGACCTAATGATTTTATTAAAAGTTCAAATGATTCCGAATTTAATACATCTAGATTTACCGATAGGGAGCAAATGCGATTGTTGTCACTTGGGGGTACTTTTAATTATACTTATAAGGATATTTTTAATGCTGGGGGCACTTTAAGATATGATGGTTCTTCTAATGTACAGTCAGATAAAAGTTGGAGAATCAATCCTGCATTATATGCTGAAGTAAATCTGGCAAAGCTAATAGAGCCTGAAGCCAGTAGGGAAATTATTGCAAGGTTTTCCTGGGCAAAACTAGGGAAACTCATTGAAAGCGACAGGTTTGCTGCCGGACCGCAATACACGGTAGATTTGGGCTGGAACCAACAACAAAGGGTGCCATCTTACAATGGCATGGCTGCTCTCTCCAGACCCTATACTTCGGGATGGATAGGGTATGATGTTGGTTGGCCCTATACAGAAAAAATGAACTTTGATATTAGCGGATCTTTTTTCGATAAGAGGTTAAATGCTTTTTTAAGTTTTTATGATAACGAGGACAAGGATATGCTTGTGGCGGTTCCGGTTCCTTCTGAATATGGATTTACTCAGGAATTTATGAGTGGTATGGATGTTAATAACAAAGGAATAGATTTAACACTTTCTGTTGATTTCATTTCTTCTTCAAACAGCGGCGGGTTCAACTGGAGTACATCTTTTAATGCCAACTATAATAAAAATACTTTAACTGGCTTACCGGATGGACGAGATGAACTTGTTTTGGATAATAGAAAATTGGAGGTAGGTGAAGCTATAGATAAATTTTGGGTTTATAAAAATCAAGGTGTATATAATCAGGAAAATGATGTGCCGGTAAATCCTGATAATGAAAGACCTCTAAATATTAACGGGCTAAATTTCCAAGATGGTGATCCAATATGGTCCGATGAAAATGGGGATTTTACAATTGATGATAATGATAAAGTTTTGAGGGGGAATGCTTTTCCTAAAATTACTGGTGGGCTGATTAATCAATTTACTGCTGGGAATTGGGATTTGAATTTTCATGTTTTCTTCGCTATGGGGCATAAGGCATTAAATTCCAGAGCTGCCAATAGATATAATTTTACCAATTTGGATTCTCAAGGGTCAATAAGTAGTGTTTCAGAGATATACTTCTGGCAAGAGAATGATAATGCTGGGGAATATCCTTTATATAATCCATTAAGTCAGGTTGATCCTTATCGTGTGGATCAGGATCTTTTTCTCGAAGATTTGTCCTATATCAAACTAAGATCGGTAAGGTTGGGATATAAGTTTTCCTTTGGAAAAAGTAAAAAAGACACTGAAAATAATAATGGAATTTCACAGCTGAAAAAGGCTTATATATATTTAAATGGAAACAATCTATTAACTCTTACGGATTTTAGTGGAAAGGATCCCGAATTAGTTGGCTTTAATGGATATTATGATGGGCGTTCCCTTCCAATTCCGAGGATCATTAGTTTAGGATTAAAACTTGACTTATAAAATTTATATAATAATGAAATCAATACTAATAACTTTACTCCAAAGAAATTGTATAAAAAAGATTCTGATAGTTCTACTATTCACTTTTTTAATAACAGGATGTAGCGATTATTTAGACGTTGAGTCTACCCATGTAGCATCAGAGGATAAACAATGGGAGAGTTTAACCGATACACGATCCGCATTAATGGGAGTATACGGTTTGTTCAGAGCGGCTGCAGCCAATGAGAATGCCCATTGGGTTTACGGAGAACTTCGTAAGGGGGATTTTAAATCTTCTAATAGGACTGATATTAAGGCTGTTATTAACAATGATCTTAATTCTTCTTATAACATGCTACATGATTTATCCGATTGGCGTAGGTTCTATGCAGTCATAAATGCTGCATCAGTTTTTATTGAAAACGCTCCAAGGGTAAATGAAGAAGATGAAAGATATTCTGATAGTAATTTAGAGTTAGATATAGCACAAGCCAGAGCTTTAAGAGCATTTGCTTATTTCTATATGAGTAGAATTTGGGGAGATGTGCCTTTAATAACATCCTCATTTGATAATGGGTCATTCGATGAAAAACCAAGAACAGATCAACAGCAGGTACTTAATTTTGCTGAAAATGAACTTTTGGAAGCTGCAAATACGTTACCATATATTTATGGGGGAGGTGAAGCGCAGTATTATGGTGAGGGTCAGGAGTTTTGGAGTGGAGTTCTAATCAATAAAATTTCAGCATATGCGATTTTAGCGCACCTTTCAGCCTGGAAAGGGAATTATATTGATGCAGATGTTTATTCGGAATTTATAATGAATAATTATGAGCAAGCTAATATAGGGCGTTCGAGCACAGCTGAATTGTCCTCTTCTACAGGCTTGTTCGCAGGGCGTTCTTCGGATCATATTGTAGCATTTAATTTTATGGATTCAAATGGTGAGTCTACTACAACAGGACATATTGAAGACTTAACCTTAGCTGAACCATTTACAGCAAGACCTGTACCTGACATATATGTGCCTAAGGATTATATTAATGAAATTTTCGACCATGGATATGACCATCGGTTTGGTATTGATACTGTTTCACAAACACATACTACTAACTACTTTACCAATTTTAATGGAGAATTTCCAGTCTTTAGTAAGATAAAGGTTCAAAGTGATGGTCAAACGGAAGGTAGCTATGCACTTTATGGTTCTACTTTAATTTTCACCCGATTAGAAGAAATAATCTTGTTGAGAGCAGAAATACTAGCTGTCCTTAGTAGGCAGGAAGAGGCTGTTTCGGAATTAAATAGTATTAGGAATGAGAGAGGGTTACCTTCATTTGTAATTGGGGAAAGTGGCGATCTTTTGGATGCGGTCTTTGAAGAGAGAAGAAGGGAACTTCTGGGTGAAGGATGGAGATGGTATGACCAAATAAGGCATCAAAGGTTAAAGAAAAATGATTCCGAAATGGTAGAACTCATTGAAGAGGATGGAATTTATTGGCCTATTTCCAGCAAAGTTTTGCGAAACAATTCTTTAATAAACCAAAATGATTATTGGCAATGAAAATACAGGGAAAAAATATAATAAATATGACAAATAAATATGTTGTTAACCTTATTTGGATACTTGTGGCTTTTCTATTCTTTTACTCCTGCGAGACCGATGACTCTTATGATTATAGTAATGAGATACAACCTTATGAAGGTAGTACTCTCGATTACCTGGAGGCTAATGAAGGAGTATATGATTCCTTGCTTGTGGTTATAAACCGGGTTCCCGGATTAAGAGAAACACTTCATCAAGATAACATTACACTGTTTGCAGTTCCAAACGAAAGTTTTGAAAATGTGTTAAATGAATTAAATAAGTTTAGAGGTGATAGCCTCGCAGAACCTGTCTATTTGGAAAACCTTAATCGAGCCGATTTAGACACTCTTATTTCTCGCTATGTTTTTGAGGAGTTAATCGAAGTGGAGAGAATAAAAGTGAATAGGGCTGGCTTGGAAGTTAACAGCTATAAATATGAATATCCAATGAACATAGCACATGAATATCTAGATGCATCAGGACATGTTGAGAATGGATCGCAACGACTAATTTTTAGCGACCTTAATAACTCTGTATTGACAAGTAATTGGACAAGGTCATATGCCGAGTCTATGAATATAGAAACTAATAATGGTTTGGTTTATAAATTATCATCAGGCCATAACTTCGGTTTCGAAGAGTTTGTTTTTAGGTTTAACAAAATAATAAATGAAGAAGATGAATAATAAATTTCAATCCAGGTGGATCTATTTATTGGGTCTGGTTTTAATAAGTATATCGTGTGCAGAAGATTTTCTTCCTGAAGAACTTGAGGTTTTTGATGAGGATACCAGGTTTAATCAAACTGTTTTCAGACCAATTCTTGGAAGAAATAATTTAATGAACAATGTTTTTAATCCGGCCAATTCATCGCGTCCATTTGATATGGAAATAATCAACCTAAGAAGGGTAGATGGGTCACCCGCTACCGAGTTGACCGAGAACCATCCTGTTAAGGTATGGGAAAAGCCGTATTTGGGGAATGAGACATCCTTGGAAGAAATTGAAGATAAAAGAACAATTGAAAACCGCCCTCTTTTTTCAATTAGAAAGCATTCAGGTGATTTTGTTATGTGGAATGGTGCTAATTCTTCTTTTGTTAAAACTGAACCTGATTCCGGTTATGTATTTGATGTGGAGGTAGCGAATGCAGGTGGTAATAAGTTTTTTGAGGATATGCGGTTGATACCGCAAAGAGAGCGTCCATATGAACCTTCTAATTATGATCCCTTACTGGGAATTGCAGAAGATGAATATGTAAGACCGTTGTCAGTGACTAATGTAGAAAGCGATGAAAGTCGGTTTGATTTATCATTAGAAGATATTGAAATTTATTTTAATGAAGTAGAAGATCTGAGCAATGATTTCAACACTCTAACTTTTAAATTTCTTGATAAGGATTATAATCCTATTGATCCTGATAATTTTAATCTCACTGACTGGGAAAATCTTGTTCACGGTTTTGATATGGAATTTACAGAGGAATATGTTCGTTACCAGGTAGCATATCCAATTCCTCTAGTAGAAACCCAAACACAATATACCAATTCAACGGGTGAACAAGCTCGTACAGTATTTTCCTATGATAGAATTAATGCTGGCGGCTTTAGAGAAGTAGCAGAAATTGTTTTTGAATTTTCGATTTATCAATCAGGTCATTGGGAAATTATAGTAGTTTTTCCAGAGGAAAATCCAAATTTCGAAAATGATTAATTCTTTAATGTTGAATTACAAATCAGATTTAGATATGAAATATAAGTATACATTATTCCTATTATTTATGGTGAATTTTTTCTTGACCACAAAGGGTATAGCTCAGAATACCAGCTTTTCTGTAGAAGGGACCATTCATGATCGGGAAGCTTATGAAATCGTGTTGGAAGGTGTTTCTGTAGTTTTATTGATAGATGGTGAAAGAACAAATAGGGGTACTGTAAGTGACCAAGATGGTGAGTTTAGTATAGTCGTACCTCAAGGTGCTTCTCTTGAATTCCTTTATTTAGGTTATAAACCTATTACTAAGGAAATTACTAAATCTACAAATGACCTCGAAATTTTTATGAAAACTGATGCTTCAGAACTTGATGAAACGGTGATTACAAATTACCAAGAGAAATCCAGGGAGGAAGTTACCGGTTCTGCCGTTGTGATTGAAGGTAAAGAATTACAAGACATTCCCGTAGATAATGTTATGGAACTTTTGCAAGGGAGAGTTCCGGGATTAAATATACAAAATAACAATGGTACACCCGGAATGATGGGCCAAGTAGTAATTAGGGGGGTTTCAACAATTAATGTGCAAGGAGAGGGTGATCAGGCACTTTTAACACCAACTCCACCACTTTTTGTAATTGACGGTATCCCCTTGGAAGACCCATCATCCTATGAATATGGCTTTGACCAGGCTGGACCGGGAATTAGTCCTTTGTCATTAATTCCTCCAGAAGATATTAAAGATATTACGGTTTTAAAAGATGCCCAAGCTACATCACTTTATGGCTCTGCTGGTGCCTATGGAGTTATCCTTATTAGAACAAAGCGAGGTGATTCCGAAGTACCAATTATTTCTTATTCAAGTAGCTTTTTTGTAAATACCCCACCACAGCTAAGGGATGTTATTGTGGGAAGAGATGAAAGAATGAATAGAATTAACCAAATAATTGCATATGATACTTCTGCAACCGGTGCACGGGGGTTAAATTTGATTAACCGGAATGAGATGCTTGCAGATAGTTTGAACCCATATTATAATAATGCTACAGATTGGCAAGCCCTATTTTATCGTACTACTTATAATCAATCTCATAATATAAATGCCTCTGGTGGAGACCAGGAATTTAATTATAAAATTAATGCGGGATATCAGGATAGTAAGGGAATTATTGCGAATACCGGGTTTACCCGATACACTTTAGATATGAATATGGGATATCGCCCAACAAATAAATTTAATCTTCGAGCTAATATAAATACTAGTTTGGGAGAAAATAGTAAGGGTAGTGGTAATGCACTTGCACAAACCGGGATAGCCGATGCAGGTAATACAAGTTCCTTATATCCATCTCCATCGCTATACTCTGCAAGTAACGAGACATTGGGGGCGATGTCTATAATCAACGAGAATAAAACTATTTCTGTTAGAGCTAATCTAAATATTGGATACGAATTATTTCCGACGGTAAGACTAAACTCAGCGATGGGGTATACTTATAATACAGGAACTGAAGATACCTTTTATCCGGGATTATTGGAAAATGATATGGCTAGAATATTTGCATATAACTCTACAACTGAAAGTTTATATAACAGGAGCAATATTAATTATTCCCAAAGTTTTGGAAATCATAATATTAGTGCAAGCGTTTTTGGAGAGGTTAATTTTCGAAAAGGAAAAAGCAATAGTATTACTCAGGCCGGGTTGCCTAATGATCAAATTTGGGGACCTATTGGATATAGCCAAAGACTCTCTTCGGGATCGGCAGATACTGGGCAGGAGTCAAGATCTGTGAGTTTTTCCAGTTCGCTATCTTATAATTTTACCCAAAGATACGTAGCAGATTTTACTTATAGACTTAGTGGAGGATCTACTCAAGGTCCTGATGTGCCTTGGACAAAAAGCCCTTCCGTAGGGCTTCGCTGGAATATACACCGGGAAGCCTTCTTCGATGCGATTGACCACATTATGAGTTTTGCTTCTATCAGGGCGAGCTGGGGTAAGTCTATTGTTCCTTCTGGTGATATATATGACATTTATGGTAGGTATAATGTAGATCCATTAGGGTATAACAATCAAAGATCTATTTCCTTAGAACTAGCGGATATGCCTAATACTTCCTTAATTCCTAGTACAAATACTTCATGGAATATGGGTCTGAATATGAGTTTTTTAGATGGAAAATACGGCCTAAGTTTTGATACTTATTATAGACAAACAGATCACATTTTGAGACGAAAAGAGATTGCAAATCACAATGCTTTTTTAGGGGTTAATACCAATGAAACCAGTATGGTAAATTACGGTTATGAAATGGCTATTAACGCCCATTTATTACCTCCTACCAGTAAATGGCAATGGAGTGTGAATATAAATGGAGCATTGAACCAAGATGTTCTGGCGAAATTACCCGATGGGGCAAGGCAGTTGTTTACTGGAGGTACTGAAGGGGGGGATGTTGCAGATCAACTTATTGTAAATAGACTTGGTGGTAATTCTCTATCTAATTATTTGTTTCATTATGCAGGTGTTTATAATAATGATCTTGATGTTCCGGTTGATCCACTTACTGGATTAAGATATAGAAATGGGGGGACTGTTTCTGAAGGACGTTATTTTAGAGCCGGAGATCCTATATGGACTGATATTAATGGGGATTATATTTTAGATGACAATGATAGGGTTATTGTAGGAAATTCGCAACCAAGGTTTGTAGGAGGACTTAGTACAAATTTACGATATGGACCTTTTTCCGTAAGGACCAGTATTTCCATAACTTGGAGAAGAGATATTCTAAATAACGCCATAGCAGAACGATTTAGAAGCTTTGAAAACCCCGAATCAGAAACTGCGCTTGTTCCTATAAATATGTATAATTTTTGGACAAGGGAGAATATTGATACTGATGAATATCCTAATCCCTATCATTATACCCGGTATGAGTTATATACACCATTTAGGACTGACCAAACTTTATTTCAGGAAGATGGTTCTTATTTAAAAATAAATAATGTTAGCCTGTCATACAACCTGAATAGAGATTTGACAGAAAGTTTTGGTATATCATCAGCCAGGATTAATGGCAGTATTAATAATATTTATACATTCAGTAAATACTCTGGTCCAAATCCTGAAAGTGTGTCGGGATTAGGTAGGGATTCTTCAGGAGGTTACCCGAATAGTCGAAGTTTTTCAATCGGTTTAAATGTCCAGTTTTAGCAATAGGATATTATAGAAGGATGAATAATAATTTATAAAATGATAAAATGAAAAAAGTAGTAATTAAATTAGCGTTTTCATTATTATTTCTTACATGCTTTGGTTGTAGTGACTTTTTGGATGTGGTGCCAATTGATAATCTCTCTGGAAATAATTTCTGGAAAACAAAAGATGATGTGGAAGCATTTAATACAAGTATGTATAACCGCCTTCGGCAGGCAACAATGATTAATAAACCTTTTTTTCCTGCTACAGGTGATCTACGTACAGCGCCTGTAAATGAAAATGATCAACACGATAGACCGGAAATAGAGAGATTAAGGAATAATTCTTTAGGAGATTTAATCTCAGATGATCAATTCATACCCTTAACTCAATGGAAAGATTTTTACGAAGTAATTCAATTGGCCAATATTCTTTATGAACAAGTCGAAGAATTGCCTGAAAGTGAAAGTATTTTAACTACCGAAGAAATAAATAGTTATCAAGCAGAAGCAGTTTTTATGCGAAATTTAACTTACTTTCTATTGGTAAGAACCTATGGGGATGTCCCATATTATACAGAAGCTTTTAGTGAAGAAGCTTTACCAAGGATGGATATGATTGCGGTGTTACAAAATGGCCTTGAAGAATTAGCTGTGTATAAGGACGATCTTCCATGGACCTATGAGGATCAGTCCAACGTTGGTACTCGTGCTTCAAGAGGAAGTATCATTGCTTTAATGATGCACATGAATATGTGGGCAGCAGGTTTTGATGATCAGAATGAAGCGACTTATTTTGAAAACGTGATAGAATTAGGAAGGGAGATTATGGAGGAAAATGAGGGTAGCTATGAATTATTACCCCTGGAAGATACTGAGGATATATTTTCGGGAGGTTCTAAAGAAGGCCTATTTGAAATTGTTCAAAATGTTAATGCTGGAGAACAATTTAATGAAAATAGTGTTTATTCGAATTTTGTGACGATGGAACCCTATAATTACTATATCAATCCAATAATTAATTTTGATGTCGAATTTATTAGAGATATCTATCCTCCTAATGAGTTTGATCGACGTCAAGAACTTTGGTTCGAAAATCTTTATTCTACTGATGGAACCATGCAAGTAGTAAAGTTTGTTAATCCCTTTCAGGATCCTGGTGGAGGTCAAACTAGTAATGCCGGTAATCAAATTGTTTTTAGATATACTGACATAGTTTTATTACGTGCTGAAGCGCTTGCTGAATTAGGAAGGGATGGGGAGGCTTTGGATTTGGTTAATTTAATTCGAGACCGTGCCGAGGCTCAACCTGTGGAAGCTTTTGGTGAGGCACTTGTAAATGAGATTTACTGGGAACGCGTAAGAGAATTAATCGGCGAAGGACATTATTTCTATGACCTAGTAAGAACGGGTAAGGTGGTAGACGGTGCTTATGCTTATGCTCCTATAAGTCTTTCTGCCTTTAATGAGGGCGCATGGACCTGGCCCATTCATCAAGATGCTTTAAACAACAATCCGTTTATGACTTTAAATCAATATTGGAATTAAGAGTTTAGTTATGAAAAAATATTATCAATTTATGTATAAGGTATTAGGAACTGTACTTTTTTGCCTAACGATTTGGAGTTGTACAGATGATGATTATCTATTGGATACTGGACTTCACGAGGCTAATTATGAAGGGACAATTTGGGACTATCTTAATGATAAACCTGTTCATTTTGACTCCCTTACTAAAGTTATAGAATTAGCGGGTATGGAGGAATTGTTTATCGAAGATAGCATAACCTTTTTTGCACCAAGTAATCCAAGTATTAATCGATCTTTGTACGCGCTTAATGAGAATCTATATCGTAGAGGTAGGGATACAGTATCCGATTTAGGTCAGGTTAATGGGGAAGTATGGAGAGAATTACTTTCCAATTATATAATTAAAGGTAAATATTTAGCAAGGGATATCCCTCAGTTGGATACCACGCAATTAGACGCCTTTGGTGGGCAGGGATTTATTTCTCTCAGCGGCCGTCCCATGAACCTTGGTGTTGTTTATTTTGATGCTGGAGGAGTCCAATATGCAGGTTATAGGCAGCTTTATTTTTCTTATATTAATGAGTTCTCCAATGATGAGGATGCTATGATTAATGTACCAGTGGCTTCATCAGATATTCAACCCTATAATGGTGCTGTTCATGTGTTAAGATACCAAGAGCATAGCTTCGGGTTTAGAGCAAGTGAATTTGTTTCCCGTGCAATATCTGCCGGTATTCGGGAAGAAGAAGATGATTAATTATAGGAATTTTATGAAACATTATAAAGTAAAAATGAAATTAAAAAATATTTTAATCATATTAGGTGTAATATTATCTTTTTATTCTTGTAATAAGGAGGAGAATATTTTAGAGGATCCCTATGCTGGAGGAAAAGAGCCTTTTGGCATTAAATTGTTTAACGATTTGCCTGATCCGCCTAGTGGACCTCCTGGAACAGAAGTCACCTTCCACTCTGAAGGCCTGGTGGGATGGAATGGACAATTTGATTTCTTTATAAATAATGAACTCGCAGAGGTTTTAAATGTAACAGATTCAACCGTTACCGTCAAGGTCCCCGATAAGGTAAGTTCAGGAGAGTCCTCTATAATTATGGACGGGCAGGTTTTTTTCGGTCCTAGGTTTCAGGTTGAAGGAAATGTGGTTGTAGATCCCAATTTTGGTTTGGTCGAAGGTACCCAAGGACCTATTTATGATTATATTGAACACTCTAACGGTTATTTACTCGTAGGCTCTTTTAACGATATTGAAAATTTGAATGATTGGTGGCGTGGGTTTAATGGTATGGCATTAATAAACTCTGGTGGACAGGTTGTAGAGGATTTTAATAATGAAATGAGGGATATGCAAGTTGGTCCCATGGGATATATACTTTCAGTATCCAGATTGTCAAATGGAGAAATGATCATATCCGGATCATTTAATGAATACAATGGTATCTCCGGTATGAGTGGGATTACTCGTATTAATGAGGATGGAACGATTGATTCAGAGGAAGTAAGGGTAAGAAACCCAACTCCTGAAAATCCCGAAAATGGAATCACGGAAGCCCCCGTATTTAATGGAGGTGCACCAGATCAGGTAATTGTTAAATCATTTGTTACACCTGATGACCATATAATTGCAGTTGGAGATTTAAGTGCTTACGGAAAAGTTGATTATTCCAGATCTACAGCCTACAGCCTCAGCTATAATTATACAGATATCAATACTGTAATGAAATTAAATCAGGATGGAGATTTGGAAGAATCTTATCATGCAGATGCAGCTGGAGCCAATGGATCAGTTTTAGATGCCTATATGGAAGATGATGGTAAAGTCGTGCTGGTAGGAGACTTTACTAATTTTGATGGGGAAGCAGCAGGTGGTATAGTTCGATTAAATCATAACGGTGATTATGATCAGAACTTCAAGGTGGGATCAGGAGCCGATGGAAGTATTAATTCAGTGGAATATAATCGTGTAGCTGAAAGGGTGGTTATTACAGGAAACTTCAATAACTTTAATGGGGAACCTCATAATGGTGTGGTTGTTTTGAAGGAAAATGGGGAAATCGACGAAGAGTTTGAACTTAGAGAATATTCTGGTGGGCGGCCCAATTTTGCTGCGGCATTAGATAACGGAAGGATAGTGCTTTCTGGAAATTTTGAAAACTATGATGGGATTACCAGAGGAGGATTCTTAATTCTGGAGAGTAACGGCGAGGTACAACAATACTTTAATATGGCTGGCCAATTTAGAGGGGAAATTTCTAAAGTAATTGAAACCACTTCTGCCTTAGACCGGCCTGCATTAATACTTATGGGGTCAATATCTAGATTTGATGATCAATCGGTGGGGAATATCGTTCAGATAGAAGTTCAGGAATAATTTTTAACAACGCAGAAATGAAAACAGTAAAATTTACTTATCTACGAAAAATAATACTTACGATTATTGGAGTTTTCTCTTTAGTATTAGTGTCTTGCGAAAAAGAGTTTCCTAACCTGTTAAAAGAATCCTATTCAGAAAATTATCAGAATAAATCTAATAAGGTACTTTTTATAACCATAGATGGAGCTAGTGGAGATGCTATTAGGCAAACGGCTCCATCTAATATTATGCAACTTACTACCCAGTCAGTTTATACTTTTAACGGTCTTGCTAACGCTGATTTAGGAGAAGTGACGGAAGCAGAAGGTTGGGCCAATCAATTAACTGGGGTGGATGTGAATAAGCATAATGTAGTATCTAATGATTTTGAAAATAACAATTTAGATGAATATCCTTCCTTTATAAGTTTAATTGAAGAATCTTCTTCCAGTATGAATACTGCAGCTTTTTCTTCATCACCAAAATTCTCCCGCTATTTTACCTCTAATGCTGATATCTATGAAAATTTCAATCTCAATGATGAGGAAGTGAAGAATGCAATAATTGATAATCTGGAAAATGAGGATCCAGATATTGTAGTAGGACAGTTTCACGGAGTTCAAACGGCTGGTGAGCGTGCTGGTTTTCAGCTGGATGATTCGGAATATGCTGATGAGATTATGAAAACTGATGATTATATAGGCCAGATTATGGAAGCTTTAAAATCGAGGCCGGAATATAATAATGAAGACTGGTTAGTTATAATTACTTCAAATAAAGGTGAGGAATTGGAAGAGGAACCTCTAGGAATTGATCCATTTGATGATGATAGAAGAAATACCTTCATGGTAATTCATAACACTCGCTTCAATGCAAATCTCATACAAGAACCTATTGCCACTGAAGCAAAATATTCGGGTTATGGGGTTAAATATAACTATGCCAATGGAAACGTTAATGCTATTTTAGAAGACTCTACCCTTTTTAATATAGAGGAAGATAGCGAATACACTATTCAGTTTTTGATGAAAAATCGCGCAGGGACTTATGGTTGGCCTACAATCCTTTCTAAACGATCCAGGGGTTTTGGAGGTCCAGGGTGGAATATTTTCTTGAAAGGAGATGATTATTGGATAAATAGCTCAATGTCCTGGGAACTTGGTGGAGGAACAGTAAGTGATGGAGATTGGCACGTAGTCACTGTTGTCTTTGATCGCGAAGCAGGTGTTTCAAGTACGGTAAGGTTATTCACAGATGGGGTTTTTAATAGCGAAGCAATTATAGATCATACCCAGGATGAGGTATCCAATGATGTCCCTTTACGTATTGGACGGATACCAAATGATGGGGATGTCAGCCCCGATCTTTTTCTTACAAATCTTCAAATTTATAATAAAGCTTTAACTAATGATGATATAGCCAGTATTTCTTGTATAACAGAAGTTAATGATACCCATCCTTTTTATGAAAATCTGATCGGTTATTGGCCTGGGAATGATAGAGATGAACATATACTTAACGAGAGAACAGGAAAAATGGGGGAGAATGCCGATTTTGTAATGAGTGGACCTTATAATTGGGAGGAATTTGAAGAGAGTAGTACTAATTTATGCCCTATACCAGATGATTCTTTTTATAGGTTAGTACCTAATTCAGTTGATCTTCCTTTTCAAATCTTTCAATGGTTAGAAACAAGAATAGATCCTAATTGGGAACTTGAAGGAAAGGGTTGGTCTCCGCAATATAATGACATAACACCTTGAGTATATTAATTGAAGAAGATTAATGATTAATCCTATATTAATATTGTTTCTATAAAACCGTATTAAAAATAAAATAAAATAAAATAAAAATGAAATATGAAGCTTTTTATTTAAAAATGATTGCAGGGGTTATTGTAGTCCTTTTTTCAGCCTGCGAGGTTGATTATGAGTATGATTTCGAACCTGGTTACGATATGGAATCTGCAGATTCTTCAAATGTAAGTATAGATACTACCGGTTTTGAGGTAGATATGAGCATGTATGATAAAGCACGGGCTTTTCCCGGTCTGGTTGATTCGAGCGAAGTAAGACTAGAAAATGCTATTATTAGTTTGGATCTCGGAAGACGAAATTTAGAGCCCCAAGATGTTGGCTTTTCAACATTACCACTGCCGATTTTTAGTACTGGCCTTTATGCTCCACCGGGTGAGTTAATTCAAATAAGGGTTCCATCTGGGGTATATGGATTAACTGCACAAATTGGTTTCCATACGGAAGACCTTACAGGACTTAACCCTTCAAGACGAGAGCCTCTGATATATACTGTTAGTGAATTGTTTCCTGGGGTTAACCAACTTCGTAATCCTTTTGGAGGATATATTTGGATTAAAGGGAAAAACCTTTCTGGTGGAGAAACAGAGATACAGGTTACTGGTGGGGTTAAGGCACCAGATTTTGTTTTAGGTGAAACAAGTGTTGCCGAATGGCAGAACCAGGTAAGAAATACCTCTGTACCCTGGTTTGAAATAAGATCTAGCCATATGGCATTTTCAGTTCCTCGAAGTTTAGTGTTAAGGAGTATCAATAATGGTAAATTAAACGATATTGATCAGGTAATGGAGGCTTGGGATGAAATCATGATAGAAGATTATTACCGTTTTGTGGGAATGGATGGTGGAGATGGTGATAATATTCCTGACTTTCCTGAACGGATGGTATTGGATGCCCAATTGGAGAATGGGGTATATGTGAAGGACGGCGGACAACCTATAGTGGCACAACAAGATCAATATTGGTTTAATGAATGGACGGATTTGGAAAAAATAAAAAATGGACAATCCTGGGGAAGCTTTAGGGCTTTAGGTTATAACTATGTACCTTCTATATCTCCCTGGTGGGAAGATATGAGAGAAGCAGGACCAAATATTCATGCCTTTAAAATATCAGGAATAGAAGGCGACCTTCCCTCACTAGGAGAAATAAATGGAGTCGACGATGTATTTCCCCAGGCAATTGAATATGCAATGCAGAATGAGGAAAAATCTTTTGAAAACGATGGGGAAGTTTCTAATTGGATATTTAAACTTACACCTTTTATACAGTTATTCCATAACATAGAAAATCCCGACACCGGAGAGGATGGTTGGGATTTTTATACCCATTTATTAAATGAACTCGATGAAGCCGAATTCCCAGCAACGGGAGATCTTGCTAAGAAGAATTTCTTTTTCATCACCCTTTCTGAATTCACCCAAAGAGATTATTCCAGCTTTTTTGATGCTTGGGGAATGCAAATAAGAGATTATGCAAGGGCAATTGCACAAGAATATACGCCTTTAGATAAAGCTCTTTGGGAGTACAACCCGATAACCAAGCTAGGAGGAGATAGGCATTATATTGCTGAAAAAATTTATCATGATAGGACAAACTGGATATTTCGCACTAATAGCGAGGCAACAAACGAGGGGGCTGCAAATCAAATTGCAGCAGGGGCACTCAACGATGCCGATCTTGGTACCTATTGGCACTCGTGCTGGAGTGGTTGCCCATCCAATTCATCAATGCCTTATGAAATTACAGTAGATATGGAAGAAACAAATTCAGTGTCTGGTTTTTATTTGGCCGCAGCGCACAGACGTCCTGAGACTATAGAGATTTCCGTAAGTAACGATAACTCCACCTGGGAATCCCTGGGGAATTTTGAAATGGAGGATAGAGTTTATAAACAATATTTTGAACTTTCTGCAGAAAGAACTTTTAGGTTTTTCAAAATCATCATTCATAGCAACCATGGTGATGGTAGTGATAGCTCATTAACCGAAATCGGAACGTTTAAGAACCGATGATGATATTAAATTTAATAGTGAAATTATGAAAATAATAAAATATAGTATAGTTAAGATACTTTCAGTAAGTGTTTTAGTGTTTTTAAATGTATCCTGCACCAAATACGATAATCCAGTGGGGGTATTTGATGAAATCAATACAGAGGTAGACTCTACAATCCAAAAGAAGGTAATGTTTATTAATGTTGAAGGAGCGGTAGGCCAGGAGGTAAAAGATATAATGCCGCCTACCATTGAAGAAATGATGGCCAATAGCAAATATACTTGGACTGGATTGAGCGAAGCTAATTCGAATGATGCAACCACCTGGGCAAGTCAATTAACAGGGGTTTATGCCGAAAAACACGAAATCATGGACAGTTCTTTTATTGCCAATACCGGCCTAAACAATACCCAAGCTAATATTCCTTATTTTCCAACGATTTTTCATCAAGTTAATACAGTAAATCCCGCTCTTACTTCACTGGCGGTAACTTCGTGGGACCCATTAAGTGAAGGTTTATTTACCTATGCGAATGAGCGTATAGTAGTATCCTCTGATGAGGAAGCTAAAAACACGGTAATTAACGAATTGGAAAGTTCTGATTTTGCATTGAATGTTGTTGGGTTTAGAGGGGTACTTAATGCCGGATTGCAAAATGGGTTTTCTAAAGAAAATTCTGGTTACGTGGAGGCCTTAAATACCGTTGATGGATATATCGGGGAGGTCCTTACGGCAATAGAACAACGTGAAACATATGAAGAAGAGGAATGGCTCGTAATCGTGTCTTCAAACCATGGGGGTATAGAAACGACTTATGGTGGGAGCTCTGAACCAGAACGTAACACCTTCAGCATGTTCTACCATCCAGATTATGAATCTTTGGAATTGGAAAGTGAAAAATTGCTTACAACAAGTTTTAATAATGATGTTGTGGCAGTAGCCCAGGACGATGAAGGACTTCTTGAATTAGGTGATGGAGATCTCACTATTGAAGCCCATATTAAGGTGAACCCTCTTTCAGATGGCTCCTATGATTATGGCAACTGGAATAGAATTTTAGGTAAAGACAGCTGGGGTATTTATCGTGCATTTAATGGTACTGACTTGCGTGTAAATATAGATCAAGAGGGTGGTGCTGTACAACTAGGAATGGGGAATACATTTTCGGATGGCTTGTGGCACTCTGTAGTAGTGGTAATTACAACACAACCTGAAATGGATACAAGGACTTTTAAAATGTACTACGATGGAGCCTTAATGACCACAGTAGTTAGTGAAGTCTTTGGAGGTGCATTAACAGATTTAGGTGATTTTGTAGTAGGGGGATCAGGTGTTGATTTTAATATTGCGGAAATTAGGATATGGGACAGTGCTTTAAGTGATTTCCAGATTGCTGAGAACGCTTGTTTACCTGAAATACCTGAAGATCATCGGGAATATAATCATCTTATAGGTTATTGGCCTGCCCAAACTGAGGGAGATATCTTTGAAAACAAAATAGATGGAAGTCCGGATCTGGTAATTGAAAATAGGAGGGAATTTATTACAAGTACAAACAGCTTACCCTGTAATTTAGGTCCAGGGGATGTATCTGTTGAAAATGTTTCAATACCGCCACAAATATTTTATTGGTTAGATATTCCGGTAGATGACACATGGTTGTTAGATGGAAATGTATTCCTTGACAGCTTTAGTTTAGAAGTGGAAGTAGAAGAGGAGAACCAGGAAAGAGAAAGTTAAGTAAATAAAGATTAGGTTAACCTTTTGATCTTTTTACAATACCTAACCTAATCAATTGGCAGTGATGGGAGGTAAGCAATAAGCAAATTGTCAGGAGAAAGAAGAACTTTAAAATATAGGACATTTTTAAGATGATGAGGGCAATTCTATTAGCAAGAATGGTTTGATGCTTTAACCAGTTCAGGCTCAAAGCCGCTCTCAATAGCAAAGAAGCCAAAGCCAATATTAAGTTTTTGTCCGGGTCTGTAAATTAAACTCTGTCTCCAAATTTAATATAAAATTGCTGAATCGTAAGGCTCCAATTATGCAAAGCGGTCCATTTTTTCTCAATGTTTCTTGTGGCCAGGTAGACCAGTTTGAGTAGTGACATATCATTGGTGAAAGCAACTTTGGTTTTGGTGACTTTCCTGATCTGGCGATGGAAGCCCTTTACGGCAGTGGTGGTATAAATGATCTTTCTAATAGGTTCAGGGTACTAGAAAATACTAGGATAACTGCTCCCAGTTACGCTGCCAGCTTTCAATGACCACAGGATATTTACTGCCCCATTTCTCTTCCAGGTTCAATAGTGCATCTTTGGTGACAGCTCTATAGACCTTTTTCGAATTCCTTTTGATCCTTTGAAGCCAAGTATTTAAGTGAATTACGAATCTGGTGAACGATACAAAGCTGCACCTGTGCTCTTGGATATACACTTAAGATCGCTTCGGTAAAACCCCTTAAGTTATCGGTACAGGCAATAAGGATATCCTGTAATCCTCGGTTATAGAGGTCGATGAGCACCTGTAGCCAAAAATTAACACCTTCGCTCTCAGAGATATACATGCCCAGGATTTCCTTTTTTCCTTCTTTTGTAATACCCAGGATGTTACAGAGTGCTTTATGGGTGATCTTTCAATCCACCTTAACCTTATAATGCATGGCATCAAGCCATACAATGCAGTAAAGAGGCTCTAAAGGACGGCTTTGCCAGGCTTTGATATCGGGATGATCTGATCGGTGATCTGGCTTAAAACCATCCTACAGTTCCTTGATATGACTGGAGATGTCACGGTAGCTCATCCCATAAATACCGATGATTTTTTCTGAAAGATTATCTGCTAGAATCGTCTGTCGTTTTTTGACCAGTTCCGGTTTGAAACTGCTTTGACGGTCTTCAGGGGTATCAATTTCAAAGGAGCCAAAGCCACTTTTAAGCTTTTTATTTCCCTTGCCATTACGCTTATTTCCTTTGGAGCGTTCATCACTATTGAGATGGGAGTCCATCTCTGCATGAAGAGCTTTCTCTGTCATATTCGTATCGATGCAAAAGCACTTCTGCATTAAAAAGGTTTTACCGGATCTAAACTGGGTTAACACTCTCATTTTTGCTATTTTACCGGGAAATATAACGACCTCAATCTTTGGAGTCTGTACCTTAAGTCTTCATAGGATTCTGCTTTCCATGGTTCACACACCATTAAGCTTCAGGTTTTAAGCCTCATTTGCTGGTGGGTCTGAAACTAAATCTTGTTTAATAAGACTGTAAAGTTTGGAATGTAAAAATATACGAATAGCCCGAATTACTTCACCTGGTCCGATTTCCAGAAAGTTTCATTCAAAATATAATTTTTATCTCTAACGTTTTTATATTTCTTCTGGAATTCTGATGGATTCATTTCGTATTGTTTTTGAAACTGCTTCCTGAAATATTTTAAATCCCTAAATCCGGCCATAGATGCAGCCTGGCTCACTCGCATACCCGATATAATGAGCAAGGTCGCCACCTTGCGAAGACGAATAAAACGAACAAACTCACTGGCAGATTTTCCAGTTATCTGTTTTATTCTTTTATACATAAGAGAATGGCTCATACCTATTTCTGTAGCTACATCTTTTAAGTTGAATCCTTCTTCTTCTTCTTCTTCAATGCGAGCTTCTACTGCTTCCACAATCTTGTCTAGTAATTCTTTATCCTCCTGAGAAATTTTTTGGTCAGCTATATTTTTTGTCACATTATTTAGGAAATGATTCTTAATTGTTTCCCGCCTTTTGAGTATACCTTTAATCCTTGCTTTTAGATATTCCTTGTTAAATGGTTTGGTGATATAGTCATCAGCACCTACCTCAACTCCTTTAAGTTTAATTTCTTCTGAACTGCCGGCTGTAAGCAAAATTACCGGAATATGTTTGAAGTTGGTACTAGTCTTTATAGTCTTGCAAAATTCTACCCCGGACATTTCTTGCATAACAACATCCGAAACAATTAGATCAGGGATACATCTATTAAGAGTTTCCATTCCCTCTTCTGCACTCTCTGCTTTTACTATCTTATAAGTTTCTGAAAGTATTTTTACTAGATAAGCCAAAATTTGGGGATTATCATCGATTATTAAAATAGTTTGGTTTTTTTCGGCAAAATCTTGAATTACTCCCTCTCTTTCTATTAAATCTTTTCCAGAATTGTCGTCTCTTTCTTCAACCAAGAGACTCTCCGAAATCATGTGTGTTTCTTCTAACTCTTCATGTATTATACTATCCTTAAAATGATTCTTTCCCTGCTTAAGTTTTATTTCAAACGTTGTGCCTCCATATTCATTATCGAAACAGGTTACACTACCATTATGCTTTTTTATAAAACTATTCACTAAATATAATCCAATTCCAAAACCATTTCTATTTATCCTATTTTTCGTATCCGCCTGGTAGAAGAGGCCAAATATTTTTTCTTTCTCTTTAGCTGAGATTCCTTCTCCATTATCAACTACTTGAAGTAAAATTTCATTATCACTACAGGAAAGTTTTACAAATACCTTCCCTTCGTTTTTCTGAGTGAATTTAAGAGCATTAGAAATGAGATTAAACAGAGACATTTCAATTTTTTGCCTATCTGCAAAAATAAAAACTTCCTTCTCTTCAGATTGAAAATTATAATTAATATTTCTTGAAGATGCATGCTGCATAAAACAAGTAAAAACTTCTTTACATAAGTGGACAAGATCTAAATGAACAATTTTAAGATTTCCTGTATCACTGTCGGTTTTTCTAAAAAGTAGAAGTTGGTCCACTAAGCTTAATAATCTTCGTGAATTTTGGTAAATAATTTCAATTTCTCCACCATCCATTTTTGAGTTTTTTCCATAGATCATATCTTTTAATGGATTAATTATCATCGTTAGTGGAGATCGAAATTCGTGAGCAATATTCGTGAAAAAATTAAGTTTTTTTTCATTGAGATCTTTTTCCTGCTTAATCTTCTCCCTTGACAAATGGACTTCGTACTTCATTCTTTCCTGGTTGCGATAATAAAGGAAGAAACCATAAAAAATCCCTATTCCAAGAATAAAATATATAAAATAGGCTATAGTGGTTCGGAACCAGGGAGGATAAATAACAATTGAAAGACTGGTAACCTCTTCGTTCCAGATCCCATCTCCATTAGTAGATTTAATTTTAAATGTATAATTACCTTCAGGAAGTTTAGAGTAATTAGCAACTCGGCTGTTTCCCACATAATGCCATTCCCTGTCCCATCCTTCAAGAATATAGGCATAAGAAATTTTTTCAGAAAGATTGTATTCAAGAGCAGCAAACTTAATGGACAGCATTGATTTGTCATACGGGAGTTCGAGCTCACTAGTTGCAAATGCTGTTTTCTCAGAATTGGACAGTGGGACGTTGTTGATCTTAATACCAGAAATTACCAACTCAGGGAAACTGTGGGGAGAATTTTGAAATTCGGGATTAATTATATTGAACCCTTTTATTCCACCCATTAACAATTTGCCGTTGGAAAGCTCTAGTGCTGCATTATAGTTAAACTGGTTGCTTTGTAGGCCGTCGGCATCAGAGAAATTACTAATTTCTTCTGTATCTGGATTGAACTTTGAGATTCCATTGTAGGTGCTCATCCAAAGTTTACCTTTATTGTCACGAAGAATATTTAAAACTGAATTGTTTGGAAGCCCATCAACTTCAGTAAAAACTTCTTTCTGATTTGTTTTAGGATCGAGGTGAATTAAACCTCCACCCTCAGTACCTAAGAAAAGATTATCGTTAGAATCAAAAATTATCGATCTCACTGGAAACTCCATATCAAACACCTTATGGTCAAGATTTTCCAGATCAAGCTTAACTAATTCCCCGAATCTTCCTACCCAAAAATTTCCTTTTTCATCCTGGGACATGGAAATTATACCGTTAAGATTTGTTTCCACATACTCAAATTCGTCAAGGATGAGATTATACTTGAATAACCCTTCCCTGTCTGAAGTTCCCGCCCATAATTGATCGTCTCTATCTATGAATAAGACCCATACATTATTTTGGTAATTTTTATATTTTTTATTGTATAATTCATATTTCTTGAATTCACCCTTCTCTTCATCAAATAAATTTATACCCCCACCATAAGTCCCCATCCAAACTCCTTTATCATTCGTTACGATAGAGGTCACAAAATCATTAGACAGTGAGGATGGATCCTTCGGATCATGTGCGAAGTTGGAAAAGTCGTTCTCAGCTCTGTTCCATAAGCTCACTCCATAACCATCAGTCCCTATCCAAATTTTATTAATATTTTGTTCAGCAAAAGATAGGACAAGATTACTGGGCAAAGAGTTATTAGAATTAGTCTTTGAGACTGTAGTGAACGGACTCATTTCATCTAATAGTAAATCGAGTCCATCTCTAGAACCAACCCATAATCTATCATCATCACGAAGGAGGGCGAAAACAGATTTATTGCTTATTTTTTTTCCCCCATATCCTTCCTCTAGTTCAGAAAATTTTCTTTCTTTAAAATCGTATTTAACAATACCATTACCATCTGTAGCAGCCCACACTTGATTTTTTTCTGGTAGATAAACAAGATCTTTTATGGGGTGCCTAATATTCCTTTGAGAAAATATTTCATAATATTTACTTTCAATATTATATCTCAAAACACCATTGTCCATGCCTACCCACAAATTACTTTCATCATCAAAAGTTAAACTCGAACCACTTTTAATTCCAGAAAATATCAGTTGAAGTTCTTCTTTTTCAGAATTCAGTACAGCTATTCCCTGCCCTTGGATAAATACCCACATTACCCCCTCTTTATCAGTTTCAATCGCTTGAGCATGATAATTCCACAATATTTCATTTCCTATCCTGAGAGGGATTGGTTGTAGGTTCTTTTTTTGAGAAGTGTTATACAGCAGACCATTTCCCGCAGTGGCTATATACGTTCTACCACCATTACCATCTATCGCATTTATAGGAGCATCAAGAATGATTCTTTTTTTTGTCAATGGATCAATTCTATATCTTGAGGTAAATTTTCCGGTTAAATAACTATAAACACTAACTCCTCTTTTTGTACCTACCCAAACTTCATTCCTGTTGCTATATATACTAACGATTCGATTATTAATGAGCGTGGTGGAATCTTTAGGTTGATTTCGAAAGACTTCAAATTCATATCCGTTATATCGATTGATTCCATCATAAGTTCCCACCCATAAAAAGCCTCTCTTATCTTTATGTAATGAGGTCACAGAGTTGTGCGATAATCCATCTTTGATATCTAAATGTTGGACGGTGTATTCGTTAATAGTGATTTCTGAAGGGAAAGTCGTACCCATTAAAATTTGGGTCGTCGTAAAAATTAAAATTGTGGCTATAAGCTTGTAAAAAAAAAGAATATTATTGTTTTTTAAAATTAATTTCATATATACAAAAAACTTTAATTAAGAATAAAATTTTACCATATTTAAAAAAATCATTTATTTATTCCTAGATGGGGTTTAAGATAGGGATTTTACTTTGGAACAAGAATGTTAAAAATTAATTGATAAACTCAGGTTATTGAATTCAATATTTTATTTAAACACAAAAATATCCGAAAGTTGAAATTAAAAGAGCCTGAGCCCCCTTTTGGTTTGCACATAAAAAATAATTATATGGACTCTTCAGGTGCACTGAAAAGACAAACAAACCTCTTCTTCGAAAAATAGTTTGTCTATGTCTTCATTCGGCTCACCGTCACAACGCATGACCTTAATGAAGACGGAGGATGTGGCGGTTATAAGTTCTGAGATCAATTTAGTGCGAAAACTGTCCGACAGCTGAATAAGTGGAGTTGCTACCTTTACTCGGACACAAAATTTAAGACTGTTTGCTGATAAACAAATATCTTAGAAAAATGAAAAAACGTGTTTACATTAAAGAATTTAAAGAACAAGCGGTACGTTTAAGTCATCAGCGAGAAAATATAAAAGAACTGGCAGATGAACTTAACGTTCAGCGATTGTATAAGTGGCGTAGATGGGCTGATTCTACTCCAACGACAACTGTAAAAGCAACAGTACCGGAAGAATCAAGTGAGGTTAAAAAATTACGTAAGACTCTTAGAGAAAAAGAACTGGAGCTGGAGATTTTAAAAAAGGCCGTTCACATCTTTTCCAAGAGCGATGGGAGATCTACCAATTTATAGCGGGGCACCGCCATTTATATTCCATCGAAAGGATGTGCAGGGTTTTAAAAGTAAGTCGCAGTAGTTATTACCGGTGGTTTAGTCATGGACCATCTAAACGAGCTATAGAGTATAGTTTGTTTACAGATTTAATCAAGAAAGAATTTGATGCAAGTCATGCTACTTATGGATCTACTCGCATTACAGAGCAGTTATGTATTTGAATGAATTTTGTTATCGAATCAATAGGTCCCAAAGCAAGAATACGATATTCAACAATCTAATCAAGCGCATGGTGAATGCCGATAAACTTTATCACGCACAAATTCTATGTAATTAAATAAAGACCTCTAAAAGGGGAATCAGTGTTGATTACCGGGGCCACAGGCTGCGGAAAAAACTTTCTTGCCTCAGCATTAGGACACCAGGCCTGCAGTCAGGGAAATAAGGTACTATATTTTAATACTCAAAAATTACTGATTAAGACCAAAATGAGTCGTCTTGATGGCAGCTTCCTGAAGTTCTTTGATAAACTGGCCAAGGCCAACCTGTTAATCCTGGATGACTTTGGTCTGTCTCACCTGGACAAGAAACAACAAATGGATTTGATGGAAATAAAGCTTCTTCTGCATCCCACACTCCATTTATGAAAGGTGTGGGACGAAACCATGCCACCGAAAATTTCCCCTCATTTTTATGATAGGCTCTGGGTCACCTGTGGAATATACCTCTATTCTAGATATCGGGAGTGTAATCATCAGAAGAAGGACCTCCGCACTCTATCTCATAACCTTTGGCTACCAAGGTGGTATCTCCATAAATACTGCCACTCTTTCCTTTAACCCAGAATATTCATTAGATCCAACTATATGTCTTTTTGCGACAAAGTTTTACCAACATTTTTGATATTCCAAAATGGGTAAAACTAAGTCGAGGTTAACCTGCATGGTCAGAGAAATTCTTTAAACATCATGAATAATGCAGATTAAATTCCTGGTCCGATGCGTTTTCTGCAGCATCCCAGGCAACATCCATCTCACTTACAATATGGAATCAACTTTTATGTATCATGTAAAAAATTACAGAAATTTATTTCATTCAAGTATAGTTAGAGAGAACAATCCTTATTAAGGCCTTAGCATTTTTTTCCACAATCCCGATGGTGGTATGCAAAGTATTATCATTTTTGGACGAATCTACTACCGAAAATTTTATTCCCTCAAAACCGGACAGAAGATTATTTGGAAATCGGGAATCTTTGGCAGTGGCGATAGTAAAAAGAATCGCGGGTAACCTCAGGAAGAGCCAGGTCTCAACTCCTGTATTTATTTATTATTGCACGATATTAGGCTTGGGCCATCTTTTGTTCTGTGATCAAGGCAGGTTCTTTATAATTCTCTTGGGTTATATGTTCCATAACATTCAGTGGTCGAAGGGCTATTTAACGGGTCGTTCCAGTAAATTGTATCTTTGCTGTAATCTGTAACGACTCCCGGGGCTTTAGCGGCGTTTATTCTAGGTATATCAGGATCTGATGGTCCGGTATCTTTCGAATATCCATTACAATAATAAACCGGGGGTATGCGTGTGGAACAGGGCAACAAAAAAATTCCCCCTATCTTCATAACTTTGTTTTGGGTCGTCAGTAGAACCCATTGCATTGTTATATTGGCTTTGGTTCAACATTGAACGGTAGGCCCAGTTTCGCTACCTTTGGGATTTTCAAAGGAATAGTTCCCATTACCGGTGGTTGTATTAACATAAATCATGAAACCTTTCTCCTGCCTTCCAAAAACCTAGGAACTGGAATCCCGGATTTTATTAGTTGCTAAATTTCACATCTCTCCTTCTTTTAAAGGCTGGTAATCAGTTTTAAGTCTTTCATCTAAGTCTTTTAAATCTTTAATATGGGTAAATACATGAGGCTAATTGTACTGCCCCCAAACCTTACCGAGCGTGTTTTGTTGTTTTCCAGAAAAGTTACTATTGCAGAGAATTTTCCTGAAAACTTTTCCTTCGAAGGGTCGTAAGGGAATTTCACTATATAGCGTTTTTTTCTAAAATCTTCTTCCTCTTCTTGTGTGGAAACGCTTTCCTCTATTATCGGTTCTCTATAATCCCGATAATATGCAGGGCCATAACATAAGACAAGCTATCTGGCTTTGGCGATGATAAAAGTTTCCCTGTCTTTTTTGGACATGGCCGATAGGTTTTTCTGGCTATACCCAGTTTCCCCGGCAAACTGATCTGTGATTTTTTTATTTTTCTGAAATAATTCTTCTACCTGGTTCTGGATTAGAGGAAAAGGATTTTCCTGGGAAAATACAGGGGAACAAATAAAGATAAATGCGACGATTAAGATTTTAATTACTTTCATTTTCTTATTTTTTATAGAATTATATTAATAGTGTCTTCTGGAGGAGACGGTAAAATAATTTTTTCAAGGGGCGTCAACATCTGTGCAGATGGTTTATAACAAAATCCTCATCGGCTTCTTAATAAGTTAAATTTTCTCTCACAATAATAATTTCGATAATGATAAAAAGACGCAGCAAAAACATCATCATTTCCGAAATAATAGAAATCAGAATCCACTCATCAGGAACTTTAATTAGGATTATTCTGCTGCGTTTAAAATCAACCGGTCCAGGTCCTGTATCAATTCGTCTTTTTCCGTTAAATAAATTAAGGTCCTGATTTTATCTTTTGTATTCCATATCTGGGTAGTAACGCTCAGAGAAATTTTATCAAGGGCGATCCTTTTTACCTTAAAAGGCCAATAGTAATCATTCAGGTTTTTTATGGTTTGTTTTTGGGAAATTTCCTTCTGGTGGTGTTGATCTGTATAATAAAAACTGTTTCTGGTATCAAAAATCACATAATCCAAATGTTCTATTTCCTCCAGAATATAAATATTGTCCAGCGTGAGCAGGTGCGTTTCCTGAAATTCAGGTTCGTTGGTTGTATTGTTGTAATGCCGTGATCTCCAGAAAATATGGTATTTATTATCCTGCCAATAGTAAGAGCAACATGTTGTAAATTCCCTCTCAGAAAAATTCTCCGGCCTGTAAACCTTGTTTTGTAATGTCTCAGCAATCAAATTACCGGGCTCTTTGAGGAGTTGCTCCTGAATAGGCTTTTTGTTTATGGAATAAAATCTATAGCGGAAAGTAGGATATTTCCTTTCCCTTTCATACACCAGCATTTGTTGGTCTTCCTTAATAAAAGGAACGTTTTTAATAGCATATTCCATTAGTTTTAAAGTAGAGATAATATCAAAGGAACCGCCTTTTTGATGTATTACAATTGCATCTTCTTCTAAATGGTTGTGTTCCTGCCAATCCTCTTCGTCTCTTATGCTTTTACGATCTTCCTTCCCCCGGCCATAAGAGATGAAATATTCCGGTTTATCGTCAGTGGAGTAGTGGTGCCTGAAATATAAGAAGATGGGTTTGTTATAGTTAAGTTCTACAGACATTTTAGCGGCCAGCTGGCCCAGGATAAAAATTTTGTTAATCTCTTCATAATGAAATCCTGTTAAGATAGAAACCTTAACATTTCCATACTCACGATTATAAAAGTAATCGCTATGGGCTAAACCCCTGCAAAAAGGAAGGATTAACAGAAGAAAAAGGTATTGTTTTTTCATAATGTTGGATTTTAAAATCAAAACAATTGTTAAAATATTTATTTTATTCAAGTTTTACTTTTGAATTTTTCTCCTGATTTTTCTCTTATCTCGTTTTCTTTGAATTTTTCCTCTTGTTTTTCCCATTCTTTCTTTTGACTGTTCTCTTTGTCCTGCGCAAAAAACAAATTACAGATCAATAGGAATACGAATATTATAGTAAGTTGAGGTATTTTCATAATCTTAGATTTTTTTTAATTAAGAATGTTTTCATCATAAATCCTTCTACCCGGTCCAAATGTTTTAAGGCCTGTGTTAAGATCCAGATCATGGTCATAACATAAGCTAAATTCTTTATAGTCCATTAAAATGCCCGGTATTTTCTTATTGGTACTAATTGTATTATCTTCTGGGGAAGGTATACCGGTTCGCCTGCATCCGGTACACCATCTATGAGGGGGATGGGTATGGAACCACGCCACCGAAAATTTTACTCCATTCCTGGGGTAAACTTTAGATTCACCTGTGTAATTTATAATAATCTCAGTTTCCTCACTAGAGCCACCCGGAGAAGGATTGCCATACTTTACCTCATAAACCAGGCTGCCAGAGGTGGTATTTCCATAAATACTAAACCCCCTTTCTTCTAAATTCCCCGGGCCCGAGGCATTTACCGCAGCATTCCAGGCATCTTCCATCTCACTTACAATAGTAGGATCAACTTTTATATTATCAACCTCGGGATAAAAGATTTCTAGCGTTACCACGTTGGAATAAACAAATTGGTACCCATACGTGGGGTGGTTATAGCGTATATAAGCCCTTATATCCCATTCCCCGGCTTGTGCAGCGAGCACATTACTGCACCAGATATCATTGCAATCCAAGTATCCCATATTCATACCAAATTGTTCCCCATGCCTTACCACTTCATACTCAACCCGCTCATAATCATAAGGGTTTCCTTCGTAAATATATTTCATCTCCAATTCAAGGTCTATGTCCATAGACCCTCCAACAATTAGAGGGTAATTAGATGTAATGGACAAAGTAGCTTGGTAATAAGGATTGTCCGGGGATTTAGTGGCATTAACCTTTTCCTCCTTATCTATAATGTCCTTACCTTATTTTTGAAGATCGGGTTCTAAAACTTCCTGTTCACAGGAATATACCAGGAGCAGAAAGGTTAAAAAGAATAAATAGTAGTGCTTTCTCATAAGGTTGGGTTTAAAATTTACCACAATTTACCAATAAGTGGCTTTGGGCGGGAGGGGGATATCAGTAAATTAAGAGGAGGAAATCAATAAACCTTATAAAATTTTGAATTAGAGGTCAGTATTTAAATACGTATCTTTATTGCCAGTAAATATTTAAAATAATGGATATTTTTAAGGGTCAAAATCTTCTGGAGTTCTCTGATCGGTTCAAAACCGACCAGGATTGTAAGCAATACCTTGCTTCAATCAAGTCCAAAACCAGTTTTAAATGTACAAGATGTAACCACTATGCTTGTCAAGTGCGCAAGGATTTTGCCAGACAATGCAATATTTGCCACCATATCGAATCTGCTACTGCCAATACGCTTT
The DNA here is from genome assembly GCA_017795085.1 of Salegentibacter sp. Lineage (GTDB taxonomy): Bacteria > Bacteroidota > Bacteroidia > Flavobacteriales > Flavobacteriaceae > Salegentibacter. Next base: position 3,113,385 of record CP051246.1, on the reverse strand, counting down.
TTCACAAAGTGAAATTTGGTGTGCGCAAAGCATTTTTCATTTGTTTTGAGATGGCCACGACAACCAAAAGTTTATCGGCAAGTTATATGTCCGTGCGTTATGGGGTCACAGAAAAAACGGCGAGGCTATTTATGATGAAGGTCAGGGAGGCTATGGCTTCGAGTGGGAACAATCCCATGGATGGTGATGTTCACGTGGATGAATTTGTTCTGGGCGGGAAAGACGAGGGAAAAATAGGAAGAAGTTATGATGGTAAGAAAAAAAAAGCAGTCACGGCAGTTCAATTGACTGAAGAAGGCAAGGTAAAGCGGATGTACACTATGAAAATCGATGATTTTTCAGCCCAGTCCCTTCAGTACATTTTTATCAATCATATAAGCCGTGAAGCTAAGGTGACCACTGATAAATGGCGGGGTTATAGACCAATTGGCAAAGCATACGACATTACACAAATAGAAAGCAATAAAGGATTGAATTTTAAGGCGATCCATACAATGATACACCAAGTAAAATCTTGGATAAGGACCACTTATTCTTGGGTAAGCGATAAAAACCTGAACAGGTATTTTAGCGAATTTTGTTTTAGGATCAACCGATCTCAGAGCAAAGCTACAATATTCAATAACCTGATCACAAAAATGGTTCAAGGCAATGTCACCTATCAATCCCAAATTATAGGTAATTAACTACTGACCTCTATAAAATTTAAACAGAATATTTATTTATCGACAATATATTTTTGAATTTACAATAAATAAAATTGATTATAACAGGCTCTTAGTGAACTTTTTCATGGCCCTCATAAACCTCAATTAAGCACTTCATCCACTTTTTCAGAGACATATACGGTCCAGCCGAGAAGATTTTTTTCCTTGTCTTTATAAAAAGTGACGGTATAAACCGGTTCGGCATAAAACCGCTTATTAAAAAGAAACGATCCTTCAGGAGTTTTTTCTATGTCAGACATTGCATTCTTTAAACTATTTGGGAATCGGGCATCTTTGGCGGTAGCTATGATAAAAGAATCGCGGGTAGCCCTTGGAAGCCTAGCCAAGTCCCGACCTTTATATTTATTTATTATTGCACGATATTCGGTTTGGGACATCTTTTGTTCTATGGTCAAAGCAGGTTCCTTTTACGCGGTCATCATTCTCGTTTCATTTAGCAATTAAAATAGAATCCCGTCTTGTTCAGGATAGGATTAACTAACTTGGGTTTTTACAAAGAACAGAAAATACTTATTGTCGCAATTTCATCCAATCATTCTTATTTAATAAGTACTTTTGGCCAGTATCTTCCAATATATAAATGATATAATCTATCTCTTCTTTAATCAAACCCTGGTAAAAGTTTACGGCATATGCCATTTTTCCGAAATTCTTACTTGCCATCGCAGGTAAATTAATCTCATTCAGTTTAAGGTACTCAATTTCAGGGGCCTCATAAAACCATGATAGGATGAAGGTCCCCTTTTTAAGATCAACTTTCTGGCCATTGCAATTAATATCTCCTCTCGCTTGGCGGGTGGGAATGTTTTTACCGACTTGTTCTCAAATTTACCAATTATTTTATTGAATCGTAGGTTTTAAGAAGTATTTTGTCCTGGGCCTTTTCTATTTCAAGCTTTTTTTTCTTTCTTTTTTCTGTTTTCCCGAAGAATACTATCAGTTTGTTCTTGCAAGCTTCTGGAACCTAGTCTTAGCCCCTCGGTTTGTTCAGTATAAACTGCTCTTTTGCCCTTCTCATATAACTGGTATGGGTCTTTTTGATCAAAAATAAAACCACTCCAATTATTAAAATACATTATCCATGCTTTTCCTGATTTATTGAAATGGTAATAGTGACGTTGTAGGATGCTGTACTTAAATCCACAGCATACACCATCCTTTGAAATGGCCATTGATCGTGCCTATTTTGATATGGAAGGTAAACTGTCCAGGACACAAATAAAGAAACTTCGGAAGAAAAATGCCAAATTCATTAGTACACAATTACTTGGGGATATAGCCGAAGCAATAAAGAAACAAAAATTACCTATTTCCTCAATAGGCGTCGAACCTTTTGAAGATTCCGATACTGACCCGTTACGGATTTATGTTATCTATGACCCATTGACAAAACAGAGCGAATATCTGAAACCCAGAATACTTTAAGAAATCAGTTGCAGATCGCATAGGGAACCTTGCGAAGATGTGTCCATTCAATCTATTGTAGAGAGAGAATTTGAATCGGCTATCTTTACCAATCCAACCTTTGCAGTAAGAACTGTTGAACCACAACGAACATTTTTGGAAAAAATATTCCTGTTGCATGAGGAGTGGCAAAAGGATAATATAAGAGTTGATAGACTAAGCCGACATCTACATGATTTGGAAAGGTTAATGGATACTGACCACGCAAAAAAAGCATTAAAGGATAAAGAATTGTTTTACCATATAGCTGAACATCGAAGATCTTTTTCACCATTAAAAGGAATAGATTATACCAATCATATACCAAGCTCAATTAAGATAATACCGCCTGATATAGTCATCAAAAATTATGCAACTGATTATAATGTTATGAAAGAAAGTATGTTTACAGGGAATCCCTCTCGTGGGATGCCATCGTAACACTCTTACCAAATTAGAAGGAAGAATAAGAGCGCTGGATTGGTGATTTTATATTTAATAATCCATCTACATTATAAATTCAAATGTTTGCCACTTTATTGCAATAGTGGTAATTATTGGATTTCCAATTTCATAACCCGTTCAGCACATTCCCACTTCATTCCGCAGAAAAAGCCCCATTGCGGGGAAAGAGCTTCACTATAAAAAGTCTTGGACACCATCCGCAATTTCTCCTTTCCATTTCGTTAGCCCTTCCCGCTATGCTGGGAAACGCACTTCATTCCAATTCGAAATCGGGAATGGAGTCCGCTTAATCGGATTTCCATCCTTGCTTTTGGTCCCGCTTCCAATGTTTTTGTACTTCACATATAGACTTTAGACCCACTTCCGCGCCGTCACTGTCTCTTCCCTTTTTTTGTAAGCAAAATACCAATATTTGGAAGTTGAACGGACTGCATAACCGGTCGTGCCTCCCTTTTATAAGTTCTTATCAATTCCAAATATTGAAAATGTATCAGCAACAAAAAAAGGTAACAGCGAGGGCCTTTAGATTTGTTCTATAGATGAAATCTATTATGATAATGATGTTGAAAAGAGGGGGTCTGGGGGAGACTCATAACCTTGGATTTTGTTGATAACCCTCTAAGAGTTTAAAATTGGATGGGGTGACCCTTCGCGACGGCTAGGAAATTAGACCTTTATAGAGTTTTTGTCCCCATCCTTTTTGTAAACTATAATATTTAATAGATGAAGATATGGTTAACTTTAAGTAATAATTTGAAAAAGAACGGGGTGAACTTTCGCGACGGCTAGGTCCACGACCTTTATAGCGTATCAGTCCCCGTCCTTTATAACCAGGTTGCCAGAACCATATAGGATTTTAGCCCTTGCTCGTAAAGGCGACGGCTAGGTCCACGACCTTTATAGCGTATCAGTCCCCGTCCTTTATAACCAGGTTGCCAGAACCATATAGGATTTTAGCCCTTGCTCGTAAAGGTCTTAGTTTAAGCAACCTAATTAAAACAATATAAAGTTATGGAAATCAAAGATGTTATTGGCATCGATGTCAGCAAATTGACATTGGACTGCTGTGCCCACCAAAATGGGGTACAAAAAAAATTCAAGAACAATCGGGAAGGAATTGAAAGGATGATGGATTGGTCAGTTAAAAAAAGTATTGTCGGTAAGGAAATGCTACTGTTCGTGTTCGAGCATACGGGTCTCTATTCAGAACAATTATTGAAACAACTGGACGACCAGGATTGCCATATCCACGTGGTATCAGGACTTGAAATAAAACGGTCTCTAGGAATTACCAGAGGTAAAGATGACAAGGCCGATGCAAAGCGCATTGCCCTATATGGTTATCGGAAACGAGAGGAGATTGACCCCCTTCAAGTTCCAAAGGCAGTACTATCAAAACTGAAACGCCTGATGTCAATGCGAAGAAAACTGGTCGTTCAACGTGCCGGCCATATGGCTACGCTCAAAGAACAGAAAAGAGTGTTGGGCGACGAAGCTTTGCTCTACTGGGTACAGGAGGACATCATCAACCTGCTTAGTTGGCGTATAAATGACCTCGAACGGGAGATGGACAGATTGATAAGAGAAGATGAAGAACTGGCACGGATGTTCGGACTTCTGGTCGGTATCAAAGGAATAGGCAGTGTAACTGCTAGATTCCTAATTGTCTATACGTTGGGATTCAGCGCGTTTAAATCGTGGAGAAAGTTCGCATCTTATTGTGGCATAGCTCCTTTCCCGCACAGTTCAGGAACCAGTGTGCGAGGCAGGACAAGAGTTAGCCAATTGGCAAACTTGGAAGGCAAAACCCTTTTGCACCAATGTGCGCTATCTGCAATAAAGTGCAATCCTGAAATGAAAGACTATTACGAACGCAGGCTCGATATCGGAAAGAGCAAGATGAGCACGCTGAACATCATCAGGAACAAATTGGTGGCCAGGGCATTTGCCGTAGTTGCAAGAGGCACACCATATGTCAACATCATGAAATACGCTTCTTAAAAAAATACTTACTGTTTTCTAGGTAATAACAGTAATAAAGGAAACTGAATTTTATCCACTGGTTGAAACTAATTTTTCAGCGTAAAAAAGTGGATGAAGAAAAATATTGCTTAAACGTAACCTATTCCCGTTTCAGCAAAGAAAGCCTTTATGCGTTTTGTGCCCTTGCTCTGAACTTTGTTCCTCTTCAGTGCTCATATTTGCCTTACTATATCCATAGCTCCCACTATCCCTTTTTTTAAACTGCAAAAAAACAAAATCCGTTCTTGGACAGCGGCATAAAGCCGTTCCGGCTTCGCCTGCTCTTTTTATACGCTTTACCAATCCCGGATGTTGTAAAATAAAAGCATCAAAAAAGGTAATGTGGCGGCACTATAGGAAGTAAGTCAAAATAAACAATCATGAAATCAATACAAATACAGAAAATAGCAAGGACACAAAAAAAATCAAAAAGAGGAAAATGCTCTGGATATAATAAGTAAGTCTGTTCAAATTCGTTGGCAAGAAATCAAAACTATAGGTAAAATTTATGATTAAAAATTAGGAATTACCATAGGATACGCTATGGGAAGTAAATCCAAAATGAATCTTATGGAATCGTACAAAGACATCAAAAAGGAAGCGGCACCAAAAAAACCAAAAAAGGAAAACGCTCAAGATATAATAAGTAAATCACTTCAAAAAAATAGAAACAAAAACTGTCTGAATGGTTCAGATAGCATTATTAATCTTTAAATATTTTATTATGAGTACTTTAAAAAATCACGTACAGTTAATCGGAAACATTGGGCAAGAACCAACAATTACCAACCTTGAAAGCGGTAAAAAAGTAGCCCGTTTTTCAATCGCCACAAATGAACACTACAAAAACAACAAGGGCGAAAAGGTACAGTCCACCGACTGGCATACCGTTGTGGCGTGGGGCAAGACTGCGGGGATTATCGAAAATTATGTAGGTAAGGGAAAGGAAATTGCCATTACGGGAAAATTGAGAACCCGTACCTATACCACCGATGATGGTAACCAACGCTATGTAACCGAAGTGGAAGCAAAGGAAATTCTTTTGCTCGGAAATAAAAATGATAAGTAATCCTTAAAATTTAAGAGGGCGTTCCCGTCGAAAGTTGCGCCCTCTTATTCATCATTCACAAATAATTTAAAAACAATGAAAAGCAAAGTTAATGAAATAGCCATAAGTTACAGCGGAAGCACAAAGGCAAATTTGCTTCCCAAAGTAACCTGTTCCCAAAGTGCTGCCGATATAGCCTACAGCCAATGGAACAAAGAAACAATTGAACTGCACGAAACTTTTAAAATAATACTGCTCAACAACGCCAATAAGGTAAAAGGAATTTATGAGGTTTCAAACGGAGGTATCACAGGTACTTTAGTGGATGTCCGCATCCTGTTTGCCGTACTTTTAAAGAGCTTGACAACCGCAGTTATTTTACTTCATTATGTAGAGTAAATTATTATGTAGAGTAATCCATTGAACAGCACATTTTTATTGAGTTATATCAAAGATTACTCTACATAATATTATTAGAACTTCTTGAGCCAATCGATTAGATTCTGATTGTTTGCCCAATCAGGTTCTTCTTTGGGGCTTACATCCACATATGCTTTTTCCAGAGCCAATCGCTTCTGTTTAGAGTCGGCCCGTGCATAGATTTCCGTGGTCTGTATGGACACATGTCCCAGAATGTCACGGATATATACAAGATTGACCCCTGCTTGCAGTAAATGCATCGCTTTTGAGTGGCGCAATGAATGGCAACTCATGTTTTTAGGGATTACAGATGGATCTGTTTTCCTTGCGTTTATAACATATTTCCTCAAGATATAGGTGATTCCCGAACGTGTCAGTTTTTCTTTTCTACTATTGGTAAAAAGAGGGTGCAACATTTTTTCGGGACGGTCCATTTGATATTCCCTGATGTAGTTATTCAAGTGGACCGTTTGTGCTTCAATCATCGGAACCAATCGTGCTTTATCGCCTTTACCAATAATTTTAATTGAGGAAGGACTTCCAAGGTGCAGCATTGATGGCGTAAGGTCAATAATTTCCTGAACTCTCGCACCTGTGTCATACATCAACGACAACAAAGCCAAGTCCCGTCTACCTCTCTTTGTTGTAGTATCCGGTTGTTTCAATAACGATTTGATACCTTCAACCGTAAGATACACCATTGTTTCTTTTGGAAGCTTTTTGGATTTTATGGCAAGTATCTTTTGACACTCGTAAATGACATCTAAATTCTGATACTGTAAGTATCTGTAGAAGGAATGTATGGCAGCCAATCGTAAATTACGCGTGGCAACACTGCAGCCTCGTTTAGATTGTATCCACTCCAAGAACGCAATGACAGTGTTCTTGTCAATATCTTTCAAGGTCAACTTCTCCAGCTTTATTTGCTGCTGGGTCTCCATAAAGTTGAGCAGCAATACAAAAGTGTCCCGGTACGCATTTATGGTGTTTATGGAAGCACCTCTTTCATCTGTAAGGTACCTTGATAAAAAATCAGAGATATACCTAGAAAAATCAGTCGGTTTCATAGCAGCTGAATTTTGGGAAGACATCAATACAGCTTCTGTCCATATCATTGATAAGGTCTGGGAATATAGAAGCTGTAAGTCTTACGTAGTGATTGGTTGACTCAATGGACTGATGACCAAGATAATTGGACAGTATAGGCAGTGATACGTATAGATCCATTCCTGTATCTGCCATCTTTCCCAGAGACCTGACTGCAAATGTATGTCAGGTAAAATCCAAACGTTTGGATTTTCTTAGTTATCCAAACAAAAATAAAATCCAAACCTTTAAGTGTAATTACTTGATTTTTAGCCAACAAAATAAATATAGGTGTGGATTTTTAATCTAAATTGTATGCTTCACTAAAAGAAGTAAAAACAATTATGGATGTACAAAATTTACGGGAAAAGTATCCCCTACTCATTACATTTCTAGAAGAAAACCAATACTCTCGAAATTATATTGGATGTTTTAAAAGGGAGATAAAATGTATTCTTTCCAAAGCAAAATCTGAAAAGTGGAACTCCTACACCGATGTCTACCTATTTCATACAAAAAGAACCAAGTCTATTTCTGTTCTTCAAGAAAAACGAGGAATTATTGGTGCTATTGCAAGGTTTGACTTAGAAAATATCTATCCTGATAGATCGTATAAAAGCCCAATATTCAAGAAAACGGCTTATGATCTTTTGTCTGAGGAATTTAAAGCTGTGATCACGACCTATTGTAGTGTGGAAAGAAAGAAAGGTAAAAAGGAAGATACTATTTATACTGAATCACATAATGCGACAAGCTTTCTATTGTCATTGCAGGAGGATAATATTTTTTCACTGATAGCTATCACGGAAAAAGCGGTGTTGGACACCTTCTATCAAAATGGTAAGCTACGCAGAGGCTGTTCCTATAAAAAGAATATTGCAGCCGTGATCAAAGCCTGTATCCCTTATTTCCCAAACAATATTTGTGCTACAGTTTTGTCTTACCTACCGGCCCTTCGTGAAAGAAGAAAAAACATACAATACCTTACCAAAGAAGAAACTTCTAAAATCAAGACGGTATTAACCGGCATGAATTCATCCCTTAGTTTGCGTGATAAAGCTATCGGTTTACTTGCTTTTTATACTGGTTTACGCTCCTGTGATATTGCAGGGTTAGTACTATCCGATATTGATTGGAATAGCGACCTTATTCATATAAGGCAACAGAAAACAGAAGTTCCTCTCACTTTACCGCTCAGGGCAATAGTTGGTAATGCAATCTATGAATATCTTATAAACGAAAGGCCAGAGACGAAATGTCAGAATGTTTTTCTAACCCAAGTTCATCCATTTATAAAACTACAGAGTGGAAGCCTGTATAGTATTTCCATGCAAATCATGAAAGCAGGAAACATTAGAACAAATCCCGGAGACAGAAAAGGTTTTCATCTCTTTCGACACCATATGGCAATCTCATTGCTAGAAAATGGGATTTCACAGCCAGTTATCAGTCAGACCATGGGGCACCAATCACCCGCTTCTCTACATCCATATCTGAGTGCCGATTTTTTACATTTGAAAGAATGTTCACTAAGTATTGAGAATTTTCCAATTCAGAAGGAGGTGTTGTTATGAGTAAATATCAATCCCCAGCAGGTCCACTTATCGAAGAATATATTTTTTATCGAAGAGCATCCGATTATTGGAATGAATCGTCTTACGGGGCGACCCTACTTATCTTTGACAGGTATTGTTTGAAAACGTACCCACATGCTCAAGTCCTCTCTCAAGAAATGGTTGATACATGGTGCAGCAAACGTGACACGGAAAAAAACAACTCTTGCAGGTCACGTATTTATCCCGTCATCAGTTTTCTCAAGTATCTTAAGAGTCGAGATAAAATAGATATTGTGGTGCCAGAACTACCATATAGAACGCCAAGAACCTATATTCCTCATGCTTTCACAAACAAAGAACTATTAGAATTCTTCAAGGCCTGTGATACTATTACCGGAACCCGGACTGAGGAGCAGCGGGCTAGAAAAGTCACCATTCCGGTATTCTTCCGTTTATTATATAGCAGCGGAATTAGAACCACTGAAGCCAGGTTGCTAAAAGTAGAAGATGTGGATCTTAAGGATGGTGTACTAAATATTCGGTATTCTAAAGGTTATGACCAGCACTTTGTAGTTCTCCATGATAGCATGCTCGAACTTATGAGAGCGTTCGACAAAGCTATCAGCCAAATCTACACCAACCGCATTTATTTTTTTTCAGCCCGTAAAAATAAATGCCATAAACGTAGCTGGGTTCAGGTGAATTTCAGAGAATTATGGGACAAAAAAAATACCGCTTACGCCACAGCATATCAGCTTCGGCATCACTATGCAACAGAAAATATTAATCGTTGGATAGGAGAAGGTATGGAGTTTCATTCAAAATTCCTGTACTTGAGCAAAAGCATGGGACATAGCGTTTTAGAGAGCACTAAATATTACTATTCACTGACCCCGGGGCTTTCTGATGTGATACAAGACAAAACCAATGACTCCTTTAACAACATAATTCCAGATTCAAAATGAAAAAATCAAACCAAGAGGCTCATGTGATTGCCTATTACATCCACAGCTGGCTAAAGGAGTATACGCTAACCTTTAAATCAAATAGTTCACATACGATAAAATCCTATTCCCAGACACTATCTTTATTCATTAATTTCTTGGAAGTAGAGAAGAAAGTGAAGCCTTCAGACTTCTGCTCTAAATACTTCGCTCGGGATTACATAGAACAGTGGATTTTATGGTTGAAAAACCACAGAGATAACAGCCCTGAAACCTGTAATAATCGGTTGGCATCATTAAGAGCATTCTTGAAATACCTCGGTAGTAAGGAGATCTCCTTCTTGCATTTATCATTAGAGGCTGCTCAAATCCTTCGCCAAAAGACGATTAGAAAAAAAGTAAATGGCATGAGCAAGAAAGCGGTTCAAGCCTTAATGAGCGTTCCAGATATTTCTACAAAGACGGGCCGAAGGGACCTGGTATTCCTTATTGTGCTCTACAACACAGCGGTAAGAATAGACGAAATATTATCAATAAAACTTAAATATTTGCATTTGGAGACCATTAAGCCTTATGTAACAGTTATTGGAAAAGGAAATAAAATCCGGACCCTTTATCTTTTACCAAGAGCGGTCGAACATTTAAAGAAATACCTGGATGAATTTCACGCTGTGAAATATCCTGATTCGTACTTGTTTTATTCCAGAAATACAGGTGTCAAAGGCAAGATGAGCCAAGTAGCTGTAGACAAGCAATTAAAAAAGTACGCCCTATGTGCCCATGCTATTTGTGATGAAGTACCGCTTAAATTACATGCTCATCAGATTCGTCATGCAAAAGCGTCACATTGGTTGGAAGATGGCATGAATATCGTACAAATTTCTTTCTTACTCGGGCACGCTAATATTCAAACAACGATGGCGTATTTGGACATTACCACCGAGCAAGAAGCCAAAGCTCTGGCAACTTTAGAAGATGAAGGCAAAAAAGAGATATCAAAGAAATGGAAGTCTAATTTAAGTAAGCTCTCCTCATTTTGTGGAGTAAATGAAATACAAAAGAAGTGAATTTATCCAAACCTTTATTAATTGTATAGCCTTTAAATCAGGTGATTATACTTAAAGGTTTGGATTTTATTTTTGTTTGGATAACTAAGATCATGGATCCGGGGGCCTTGTCCTGTGCCCAGATATGGTATCCCTGCAAGCTCTAAACATTTTCTGAACCAACTACGTATACCTTGTTTACATTTATTGCCTTCAAGATTACAAAAGAAGTAACATGGTCTTATAGATGGAAGTCGGTTTCTGTACTCTAAATAGTCGCTACAGGCCTGTACCAAAGATTCTGCAATTGGAATGATACGTTGTTTTCCGTTTTTAGAGTCATTTACCCGGATATACTTATTCTCGAGATTGATGTCGTCATCCTTCAGGTCAAGTGCTTCACCAATACGTATTCCTGTAGCATACAACACCCGCACAAGAACTGGCATACAAAATAAGTTTGTATTATGGTTCCTGACCCTTAACCTTAATTCATCGCAAGCTTTAAGCAGTGCATCTATTTCTTCTTTAGTGTAGATGTAGGGAACAAAATTATTTTTAGGACAAGACGGAAGCTTGGGAATATAAGAAGCAATGCCCATATCATTCATATATGAAGAGAGCTTGGCCAGCATCAGAACCCTATGGTAGTGGTATTCTTTGGATTCATTCTGTCGCCTTTTTGCAACTAAGTCCGCAAAGGGTTTTGTAATGCCTTTTGAAGACTGGTTGGTTGTTATTGCCAGTTCATCTATTCTTGATAATGCAAAGGTTTCAGTAACATATCTAAAGCCTAAATTTCGTTTGAGTTGTATGAACTGCTTTATGTGCTGCCCATAAATACTGTGGTAATTCTTAGCCATAGAATTTACCTCCTCCCTGCGTATAAAAGTCAGTACTCACTGGTGGCACATCGAGCATGCATTGTTGCATGGATCTCAGATCTATCCTGAGATAATATGTTGTGGAATTAGTGTCCTGATGACCCAGCACTTCTGATATTACGGGAAGTGCTGTGCTTTTTTCCAACAAACGCAGTCCCAGACTATGGCGCAGGGCATGTGGACCAAAGCGTCTGTCCTTGGTATCAATACCGGCCTTTCTCATAGCTCGCTGTACAACATGAGTAACAACATTACTTGTTGTAAATCTGCTGTAAGGTGGGCGTGCTGTAAGTAAAATGTAAGGCTCATCAGATTCTGGCCTGCCATGTTTTAGATAGTCGATAATAGCATTTCCTACATCTGGAAGTAGCGGTAACACCAACTGTTTACCTGTCTTGTATTGTGGTATTACAATCGTATTGTTTTCCCAGTTCAGGTGTTCAAACTTAAGCCGAGAGATGTCAGAAGCTCGGAGTCCAAGTCTTGCTGCTATTAGGATGATAACGTAATTGCGTTTTCCTGTGGAACTGGCCCTATCTCCAGAAGCGATCAAATGCTTAACTTCTTCTTTAGTGTAATTGGAAGGAAGTTTTGGTTGCTGTACTATTTTATGACGGGGAATCTTTTCAGAATAATCTATATCTAGATAATTTTCTTCAAAAAGATACTTTATGAAGCCACGCAATGTCGTAATGGTAATTATAACAACCGTTTTCTTGGAAGCGTCGTACTGATTGATGAAATGTAGCAATAGTACCAAGTCAATATCTGCTATTCTGGAAATGCCCTGCTTCTCACAATACATCATGAATTCGTAAAGATGACGCTGGTAATTGTGATAGGTAGTTCTGGAAGGGTTTGATTGTTTCTTATGATGTAAAAACTTCACAATGGCCTTGCCTATATGACCTTTAAATTCCAATGGATACCTTGACGGTCGCGCCGGAACATTAATCTTCTTCGTCTTAGAAAATTCAGTCAGCATCTTAATGCCGTTGTAAGTAACACTCTGATTTCTTGTTAAATCTTGCTTGGCCTTATCACCAAACTTATTGGATAAATACTTCTTCCCAACGTTTTCATCATAAGTTTCAATACCATTGGCAAACATGAACTCTCTAAGTTGCCTCCAAATTCTTCTGTACATACCTGAGGTCTTTAAAGCATAGCCAAGTTCTTGTTCAAGATAATTGCCAGCATTGTTTGTTAGCTCATTGAACGCTGTAATTTGTTTGATCATAATCATTAAATTTTATGTGAATATTATTCACAAAATAAAATGATCGATGTGTAAACTAATACTGTTATGTAAAGTGGATGATTAACAAAACATTGAATAGCATTGATTTATCTAAAAAACTTTACATAATAATTTACTCTACATAATGAGTAAGGATAACTGCAGTACTAAGGCTCTTTAGAATAACCCCGAAAATCAGACGTAAATCTACAAGGGTGTAAGTGATTCCTCCTTTGGATACTTCAAAGATCCCTTTTACGCGGTTATTGTTGTTGAGCAATAGGAGTTTAAAACTCTCGCTTACTTCTATTTCATCTTTATCCCAGTTCGAATACAAAACCTCTGCAGCGGTAGCGGAAGATTTTATTTTTGGGGTCTCACTAAGTTTTATTCTGCTGCGGTAGGATATTTTTATTTCACTAACTTTGGTATTCATTATTGACACATTTTAGGGGTTAATAATTAAAAGAGGGCGCTGTTTTCGACGATGACGCCCTCTTTGCTTTTTTTAATTACTTTTCGATAGCTTCCTTATTTCCAAGGAGGAGGATTTCACTTACTAAAATTTCGGTAACGAATCGTTTCTCTCCGTCTTGGGTTTCATAGGATCTCGAAGTCAGTTTGCCGCGGATGGCAACTTCTTTTCCTTTATTGCCATATTTTTCAATAAGCTCGGCCTGTTTTCCCCAGGCCACTATATTGTGCCAGTCGGTTTGTTGAATTTTCTCGCCTTCTTTGTGATAGTACTCATTAGTAACCAGTGAAAAACTGCATACTTTTTTACCACTTTCAAAGTTTTTGATTTCAGGGGCATTCCCCACATTTCCGATCAGTTGAACGTTGTTTCTTAGATTACTCATAATTAAAAGATTTAGATACCTGCCTTCTAAGCAGGTTGGTTAAACATTGATTTACTTTTTATATCCGGAGCGTTTTCCTTTTTTGATTTTTTTACTTCGCTTCCGGGTATGTTGTTTTGAAATGATTTCATAATTTTTATTTTTTGATTTACTTCCTATAGTGCCGATTGCTGTTACCTCGTACGTTTGTAATTGATTAAGGTTCTTTTAGTTTCTTTGGAGAAAAAGGCAGTGGGAATAGGAGATATAGCTGTTACCAGGTAGTCCTTGAGATATACCGTAAAAAAGACACATACCCTGTTCCCATTCGTTTCTCAGAATCTGGGCAGTACTTAGGGAGCTTTTATGCATCCCGCGTAAAGACGAGAATAGATCATAAGAAGCTTCCTGCCTCATTAAATCCTAGTATTATGAACACAGTACAATTTTGTGTGGGAATTGATGTATCAAAAGATTCCCTTGAATGTTCCTATGGTTTGTATTCCGAATTCGGTGAATTACAATTTTCTAAGGTGCAGAAGTTTACAAATGACATTAAAGGTTTTAAAAAACTGCTGGAATGGTTGAAGAAGAAAAAAGATCCTGCAGAAATTTTTTTTGTGATGGAAGCCACTGGGGTCTATTATGAGAATTTGGCTTATTGGCTTCAGGAGAGGGATTTATACTTATCGGTAGTACTTCCCAACAAAGTAAACTACTTTGCCAAGAGCCATAACATAAAGACAAAGACCGATAGTGTAGATGCTAAGCTTTTGTGCAGGATGGGCCTGGAAAGGAAATTAAATCATTGGGAAATTCCCTCGCTTCAAATGAGAACTTTAAAGATTCTAACAAGAGATTACCGTAGCCTTAAAGCTAAACTTACCATGACCAAAAACCAATTACATGCGAAGGATAATTCCCATAAATGTCCCCCCACAGTTGGTAAGAGACTAAAACAACAAATCCAATTACTGGAAAAGCAGATTGCACAGGTGGAATCTGAGATCAAGCTAGTTGTTAAAAAAGATAGCATTCTGGACGAAAGGATCAAAAAGATGGAGACCATACCAGGAGTAGGGTTTATGACCATCGCTTGTATTTTGGGCGAGACAAATGCTTTTGCACTCGTACGCAATTCCAAACAATTGGTAAGCTACTGTGGGTTTGATATCCAGCATCGACAATCGGGCCTATATGCGGGAAAGACAACTATAAGCAAGAAGGGGAATAGTTTTATAAGATCAGCCCTATATATGCCTGCATTATCTTCCCTACAGCATAATCCAAGTCTAAAGATGTTTTATGAACGTCTATCTGAGAGCAAAGGTATTAAGAAGATTGCGGTAACCGCAGTAGCAAGGAAACTACTGATACTTATTTATACTATTTGGAAGAATGGATCAGAGTATAATCCAGATTATTCGTTTTCACATTAGAAATAATGATTTTGGTGTTATGCTTGTTGGACTGGAAACAACTCCAATTTAGAGTTGTTCCATTTCAACAATGCCACGTAATCTATGTAAAAAAATAACAAATAGTTTGTTTTTTATCGCAGTACCTTTTTTGATGCTTATACATTTTCAATATTTAGAATTAGGGAAGGTTTATAAAAAGGAGGGACGACTGGCTTATGCAACCTGTACTAACTTCTAAATATTGGTATTTTGCATTACAAAAAAGGTAGGGACAGCAACGGCCGGGAAGGAAATGGAAATACTGAAATTGAAAAGCAATCGGAAGCGAAGTAAATGCAAGAATGAAAATCCGATTCGGCGGGCTTCCTTAATGGTTCAATTTCAGCCAAAATTTAAATGCTAAGTGGTCACTACTGTTTTAGCAGGAATTTCGTGGTAAATGAAAAGGATGCCCAAGACCTTTGTAGAGAAGCGCTTTTCCCGGAATGAAGCATTTCGCGGAATGTAGTGGAAATGGGCTGAACGGGTATTAATTTAGTCGCTATGCATACAAGTATAAACTTTTTCTTGTAACGTTTATTAAAAGTAAAAAGCTGAACGAATTAAGAAATACTCAATTTAAAAACTCCGAGGGGGTTTCCTCTTCAAAATGTAGCCTTACTTTAAATATTCCGGTTTTTTGAATAAGTAAATACCAGGCTATAGTTACAATTTCCAACGTAGAGTTTATTTTAATGGGTAGGAAAGAAAGGTAGTAGACTTTCTGGACTTGGTATTTGAGAACTCCGTTCGAAAGACTAATTTTTTTAATCGAGCTGTAATTCGAAGGTTGCTTTTGTTAAAAAAAACAACTAACTTCGCTTACATCTTGTAATCGCGATGAAATCGCTAAAAGATTACAAGATGTAAGCAATAAACAAGATAGTAAAGGGCAGTTAAAAAGTGTGAAACACTTTTTAACTGCCCTTTACATTTCTTCAATTTAATTTACTCATCCGTAATAGTGTTTTGTCACAAATTTTTAAGATATTTGTGACAGAATTTTGTGCAAAAAATGTCTGAATCCATTGAAAATAGAGTGAAAAAGAAGATTGGTGATTATAAGAGAGGAAAAATTTTTTTCCCGTCTGATTTTACTAATTTAGGTTCCTCAACAGCTATAAGACAAGCCTTAAATAGATTAGAAGAAGATGGGTTTTTAACTAGATTAGCTCACGGAATTTATTTGTATCCTAAAGAACATCCTATTTTAGGTGAATTAATACCTACAACAGAAGAGATTGCATTAGCTATTGCAAAAAGAGATAGAGCTCGGATAATTCCTACAGGAAATCAAGCCCTTAATAAACTCGGTCTTTCAACTCAAGTACCAATGAATATAGTCTATTTAACCGATGGCTCTTCCCGATCAATCAAGATTAATAATGGAAGTATTAAGTTTAAAACAGCTTCGCCAAAAATTTTTTCAGTTAAAAGCGACAAGATCATTCTTATAATTCAGGCATTGAAACAATTAGGTAAGGAAAACATTACACCAAAAGTTAAACAAAAAATAAAGGAAGTACTAAAACAAGTTGAACCTGGGGTGATCCAAAAAGACATTCAATTAGTGCCGGCATGGATTAATCAGATAATTAGGGAGTCTGTTAAAAATAACGATGAATAAATGGAAGAATGGTTTAAGTTAAGTGAAAAGGATCGAAAAATAATTGTAGATCAAGTTAGTTCGAAAAAAGGTTTACTCCCTGTGGCTATTGAAAAAGATCTATGGGTAATGATCGCTTTGAGAGCAATTTTCAGTACTGAATTAAAAGACTATTTAGTTTTTAAAGGTGGAACTTCATTAAGTAAGGCCTGGAGTATAATTGAAAGGTTTTCAGAAGATATTGATTTAGCAATCGATAGATCATTTTTTGGATTTGAAGGAGATCTAAGTAGAACTCAAGTAAAAAAATTAAGAAAAGCATCCTGTAAGTATATAAGCGAAAAGTTTGAAGAACAATTAAATGAAGCGCTAACAAAACAGGGGGTGAAGGAATTTGAAATAGGCATTACAGAATTCGAAGAGTCAGATACTGATCCGCTAGCAATTGAATTACGGTATAAGTCGTTAGTAGAAAAGCAGGAATATCTTCACCCCAGAATATTAATCGAAATTAGTTCAAGATCCTTAATCGAACCTTATGAATTAAGAGAATTAAAATCTTTAATTGGTATGGTTTATCCAGATCAAAAATTTAGTGGTAATAAAATTGAAATTCCTACTGTTCTTCCTTCTCGAACGCTATTAGAAAAAATGTTCTTACTTCACGAAGAATTTCAAAAACCAAAAGATCGAAAAATTAGAAGTGCTCGTATGACAAGGCATTTATATGATATTTCTAAATTGATGGAAACAACACACTTAGACCAAGCTTTAGGAGATAAAGATTTGTATGCTACAATTGTTGATCACCGAAGTAAGCTCACTAAAATTTCTTGGGTAGATTATTCCAAACATAATTATGGTACCTTAAAATTTGTGCCACCAGAAAATATAATGGAAGAATATAAAAGAGATTATTCTGCAATGGAGGAAAGTATGTTCTATGGTAAAACTGAACCATTCGAAGATTTAATTGATAAGTTAAATCAATTAAATAAACGCATAAATAAAATCACCTAGTGAATTATATGTAATAGCAATCGTTTTTCGGATTAGTTTTTCTTCTCGAATTAACAAAGCCTAGAAGGCTAATTGAATTAAGTTGTATATGCTGCGTGCATTTAGTGAGTATCGTTAAATACCTCACCTCGCGGGTGTACAAGCACCCTCATTATTGCTTTTAATAGTTCAATACCGGCTATACCGCCCTTATATTCTATTTTGATCATCCGTTCATAATAATTCCAGTTCCTTTTAATCTTTAGGGGAGGGGTTGCATATGCTGCGTGCATTTAGTGAGTGCTAATAGGGACCTCACCTTGCGGGTGTACAAGCACCCTCATCATTAAAGTTAACCTACTATAAGTTCAATACCGGCCTTCTCGACCTCGTATTTTATTTTGGTCATCAATTCGTAATAATTCCAGTTCCTCTAATCTTAAAGGGAAGGGTTGTATATGCTGCGTGCATTTAGTGAGTGCTAATAGGGACCTCACCTTGCGGGTGTACAAGCACCCTCATAATTTAATCTACTATAAGTTCAATTCTGGCTTTATCGGCCTTGTATTTTATTTTGGTCATCAGTTCGTAATAATTCCAATTCCTTAAAAGAAATCCGTCTTCTTTTTGGGCAATTTCCATTTTATCTTCCTGGTTTAACAAAATGAGTGTCCCCGCTTGATGTTTAATGCAAAAATCAATTAACCTTCGACTGTATACATGCAAGCGGTTACTCACATAGTTTTTTTCCTGTTCATGGAATCCTCTCACAGCTTTTGTTTTACGTTTGCGACCTTTTCCCGGTCTGCAATAGGTGGCTCCGCTTTGGGCCCTTTTGCGAGCAGCTTGTATGGCTAGCCTTCTATATAGAAACTCTTCTCGACTGCCAATACTAAGTGTTTTCTTTCCGGATTTCACTATAATAGGATGCTCAAGAGATAAAGAAGCTTCTGCAATTACTTCCGGTTTTAGGCTATGCTTTTCTTTCTCAATTTCAAATACGGCTAACCAATAAATTTTTGAGCCTTTCAGCTGAATTTTAGACGTACATAGCTTGATTTTGCCGGCTACTACTTGTTCCAGTAACCTTCGTTTATCCGTAGAATCTTTCCCTAGATACGTTTTAAAGGGGATGGAAAACAAACGAAAACAAAAGGCTTTTTTTTCCTCTTTAAAAGCGAAGCCTAGAATACATATTGGTCCGAATGGAAAAGCGATATCTCTTCTGAAATTTGCGAGGGAGCGTTCTCCGCTCCTATATTCCGGCAAGTTGTTACGAAAGTTATTGATTATATTATTGTTCAGGTTGGCTAAAATGTTGGTAGGAATTTCCCCTTTAAAACGATCGGATACCACCCGGTAGGTGCAATTAATTTTTGAACGATTGAGTATGCCGTCTTCAGCTTTTTTTTCATCCGCTAACTTATATTTTATTCCTTCCGATAAATAAAAGAATTCCTTGATCCTTTCCTGAACGTACAAATGTGAAACAATGAGGTTGGCGGCTCTGAAGCTTCGGTTTTGCCAGCGGTACAGGGCATCATAAGCCTCCTTTTTTTCTTCTTTGGTCGGGGCGTCCACCTGCAGTTGGATCTTCCGGGTGAGTTTTATGGTATCTTTTCCCATGACTAAGCTGATTGTTGTTGCTCGTGTTTGAGTGTCAGTTTATAGGCGGTCATAAATTCCTTGTGGACTTCCTTTTCGGAAAGTTTCAGTTCTTTAGCAATAGTCGCAAAGGAATATTGCATTTCTGTACGCAGCTGTAACACCTTTTCCTGTTCCCGGGTCATAGTACCCTGGATCTTTACGGCCAACATCGGTTTTGGTTTAGCTTCAAGCGAACTACCTGTGTTAATGATATTTTTAATATCCTCAATGGCGCTTTTTACTTTGATACTGGTTTTGGTGATGCTGGATCCTATTGCCTGGGCAATGGTTTTATACTGAAAACCGTATTTTAAGCAGAGTTCGATAAGTAGCTTTCTTTCACTACTAAGCAAAGGGAGGACATTCTGAATCCGGTCGAAAGATTTTTGGTTGGCTTCCTGCCTCAGGAGATGCTCATCTTCTTTCTCCGGGTCATAACCGTACATATATTCCTGGTAATTTTCGTAATATTCTAACCTTCTTGTGGTCCGGTAAAAATTATTCTTAGGGCGGGTATAATAACAGGTACAATCCCTTTTCATGACGTGGCGAAGGAAGAAGTAAATATGTTCAGGATTTTCTATAGCATCTCTATTCTCCCATAATTTTAAGAAAGTATTCTGAAGAATGGTTTCAATAACGAATTCATCCTTTATCAATTGCTTTCCTAAACAAAAGATTCTGTGGTGGTACCTAGCATAAATAAACTCCAAAGCACCAGGATGCCCTTGTTGTAATAATTTAAAAATACGCTGTAACATAAGCAGTTGTTATTAAGCCGGAAGTAAAAACCTCCAGAATTAAAATGGATTTAGCCTATGCGAATTCTTGTAAGTTATAGAAAGAAGATAGCTTTGAAAAGGGTTGAGAAGTGTGCCTGTTTCCTACAAACAAAAAAGGCGTGGAGACTCAACTTATCGATCTAAGGTACTGGTATACCACGCAACAATAAGCAAGCCCACGCCCGGGTCGTGAGCATTATGCTTATCCTCTCGTTGCTTAAAATTACCAGTTTTTAGATCGAGATTCAAAGCGAAATGCTTCTAATATTTTACTTTAAGAAGTTTCGCAAATATATTAATATGAAGTAAATATAATAATTTTTTTATTAATGCGGTCTACAGACCGCATTAATTTATTTTTCATCCGTTTCCTTTGTTAAGGATGGACTACAATCACGCTATATATAAATACATAGAATATCTTTTCAAAAAATCTGAATTATCCAAACGAAAGTTTGCTAAAGTTCATTTTATAGAAGATAGCACCGTACGAGATATTCTTAATAAAGGTGATTATCAAATTAGTTTACTTACAATTTTTAGAATCTGTGAAGGGGAAAATATTAGTCCTTCGGAATTCTTCTCTGAAGTAGAAAATATGTTTCCGGAAGCAAAAATTTAGATAGAGGGATCTATTTTTTAAAATCCAATTATCTCTAAAACTAATTCTGAATCTTTCAAAATTGAGACTTTACGGTTTTCCGTAACCTCCTTTTATTTTAATGTTTTATATTTAGCGGAACCTGCTTTATCCCGGATCAGTTATTATTATAAAACTATATAAGCAGGATATAACGAGTCGGCATTAATTTTATGAAGACGATTGAAGAACATAGAATAAAGATTAAAGAAATGGCAGATTTAGCCTTTGCTAATGCTATGAATTCTGAGTCCTTTAAAGAGTTTAAGAAAACAAATCCAAAGGATTGGACGGACGAATTAAGAGAAAAATTTATAATTAAAGTTCATGAAGGTTTCAAAGAAGCTCAAAATTTAATAATACAAGAAGTTCTTCTATACCAAGATATATACAGAAAAAAGAAAAAGGACTTAAAGGATTATCGTAGAAAACGGGATAAAACAAATGAAGAAAAACTCAAGGACAAGATAGGTATTGTAGAACAAAGATTATATACTCTATCACATTTAGCCGATGGGATTGCATGGCAATTAATAGGCGGAGAAATTCACATAGCTCGAAGATTCCATATTGGAGAAAAAGCTATGAATTTCCTTGATTCATCCAATTTGAAACATGCCATTGAAGTTTCAGATCAAATAAACGAGAAACCTCTTAATTTTGCTTTACTCTCAGATTTGACCAGCTATATTCAAATTGGTGATTTATTAATAAAAAGCGGAAATAAGCTTGGAATAATGGAATTAAAAGAAGGAAAAGTTAATGATCAGATTAATGACTTCTTTAGAAAAATGGAAAGTGAGGATAGAGAAATCAATGAAGAACAGTTAGAAGAGGTTTTTGACGAGACTACAATAAAACAAGCCAAAAGGATGCTCCGCCAAAAAGTAAGAGCGGAGAACGCCGCTCAAGTAATTAATGAAGATATAGGTACAGATCCCTGGTCCGGACAAAAAATAACTGTATCTACGCCAAATATTCCTACTATAGGCTACCATGAATTATTCAATGTTCTGAGAAAAAGATTGGAGGAAAAAATATGGGCCTATGATGTTGTAGAGGATTGTTTATATGTTGGCATGTATAGAGACGAAGGATTGGCAATGGCACGTACCATTGAAATAATACTAAAAAAAGAAACTGAAAATTTTGCGATTGTTGATTGGTTATCAATAACTAACAATTTATCCCAACCGATATTTGCCAAACCATTTGATCCTGATTTTATAATTGATGTTTTAACCGGAAAAATTAAAATTATTATAGGCTTAAACGTAGACAGATTAATTGAGTTATTTAATGATTTAGGAATTGATACTAGATGGTTAAGCAAGAAAGAAACGGCTAAGGCGAAACAAAAACAGATTAGAAAGGATTTAGTTATAATTAATCAAAAGGCTATAGCAATGAAATTGAACCAATATGGAGAAAACGATGTTTTAATTTCCGGAGGAATATTTTCCAAAATTTTATTTGATAATGTTTATCCCAGCAACATAGCAAATTCCCTCCTTTCAGTAGATGATGAGAAGTAATAAAACTACTGCCGACAACGGTTAATCGCCAATAGCCGGCAGCGTAAAAAAGAAAATAATTAACTTGACCAACAAACCCATACTAAGCCGACAAATCCGCGTCCTTTCATTCGGTAACTGTATGAAAATAATACGTTTAGGTGCAATTTCAAAACATAGATTCTATAAATGAGTAAACTCACAATTACAAAACCCGATTTTAAAAAAGCTTTGAATGAGAGAAAAAAAAGTGGAAGAGAACTACTTTCAAAGATAAATTCTGATAATTTAAATTTTGAAGAATTAGATAGAGAATTTGTTCGCTGGAATGATTATAATATAGAGTTTCTAAAACAATCTTTTGATGATCCAAAGAATGAGTATTGGGATAATTACTGTAGTGCTGGTCTAACTTATTTTGGCGAAATAAATAGAAGAAAGGACGGAAACAGAATTTTAACTCTAAATAATTACCTAGAAGATAAAATAGAAGATCTAATCAAACTGGAAAATAAAGCCGGTTTAATTAAATCTAAAGCTCCAGAAATTGTAAATAAAAATAAACCTCTTTCCAAAAAAGAAGTTTTTATAGTTCACGGACATGACAATGAATCCAAAATAAAAGCAGCAAGATTCGTTGAAAAACTTAATTTAACGCCAATAATTTTACACGAACAGGCTAGTTCAGGTAAAACCATAATTGAAAAAATTGAAAGTTATTCGGATGTTGGATTTGGAATAGTTTTATATACTCCTTGCGATGTAGGAGCAGTAAAAAAAGAAAAATTAGATTTAAAAGATCGTGCTCGACAAAATGTAGTTTTTGAACATGGTTTTCTAATAGGCAAGATAGGTAGAGAAAATGTTTGTGCATTAGTCAAATCAGAAATTGAGACTCCAAATGATATTTCCGGTGTAGTATACATAGATATGGATAAAGGAGATGCTTGGCGATTTCAACTCGCTAAAGAAATGAGAAAATCCGGATATGAGATTGATATGAACAACTTATTATAAAACTGCGCCTAGTAACGGTTACCACGAATGGTGGGTTTTACAAAAAAGAACTACATTAGTTTGCATAAAAAACCAAATCGTTAAGCAAATTCGCATCCATAATTCCGCGACACTAGTCGTTAACAAGGACCGTTGTAAAACATTTATATGAGAGATTTTCTATCCAATTTTGGTCTTTATAAGCCATATCTTATACATGAGAACTTTAAAATATCAGATAAAAAGTTCTCTTTACCAATCGATTTTGTAGGTCAAACATTTGATTATAAATGCAAACACGAAGAAGAAGTAAGAACTTTTGAATTAGAGTTAGAAAAAGCTTCTGAAAACTATTTCAACTCACTTATGAAATTAGAAAAGGAATTGTTCATTGATAATAAATTGGATTACACATTTAAGGTAGTTGGGAAATGTACTTCATGTAAGAAATACCATATTGACTTATTCCTACATATCTATTCGGATGACTTCGTTTCTAGAACATTAATAAGTAGACCGATTGTGCATAGTCCAGGTATGGTTGCTAAAAAAGAAGATCCAGATGCAAAACTATTTATAGAAAAAGTTGGAGCCAATCCTGACAAAAAAATTGAGCCAAATATATCTGTAACGAAATACTTTACGAGAAAAACAAATCAATGGTATTATAAAGGATTAAATTGCATAAATGAAAATTACGGTATAGGAGCATATGCTTATTTCAGAAGGATTATTGAAAGAGAATTGATAAACATTATCAAAGACATAAAAGATCTTCCATCTTCACATAAATCAGAAATTGAGAAATTACTAAAAGCTCATGAAGAAGATCCAACTGTAAGCACTATCTATGATAATATATTCGAGCATTTACCACATTCACTAAAAGTTCTAGGTGACAATCCGATTAAGCTTCTATATAAAGAAACATCACAAGGTTTACATTCTATAGAAGAGCAAGAATGCTTAAGTAAAGCAAAAGCTGTTCAAAAGATTTTAGAGTTTACAATTCAAAAAATAAATGAAGAGAATTCAAATATCAAAGATCTACGTGATCTTATAAAATCCATTAAATAAACGATTTACAATTTTTGGGGAACCCTACAAATGGTTACCGCAAATGGCGGGTTTTCTAGAAAAGAACTAAATTAGTTTCCCTAACAAACAAAACAATCAAGCCGACAAATCCGAGTGCTAAATTCCGCACACCGGCGAACCGTAACCGTTACAGGCAATTTTCTTGTGTTCAAAAATTGATTACACTATCTAATGCATCATCTGCATCCCTATGAATAAAGTTGGCCTGGTAATTTAATGTGGTTTTTAGGTCACTATGGCGGTAAAGCTTTTGTAACATTAAGGGGTGTATTTTATCTCCGGCTATGTTTCCAAAAGTATGACGGGCTATGTGGTTTGAGAGGTTTTTGTCTATTTCACACTCGTCAGCTATTCGTTTCAGGAATTTATTTAAAACCTTAGTAGCGTTCCTCATTTTAAGAAATACGCTTTTAGGATCCTGTTGATCAGCATCTTTTAAAAATGGAAAAATATAGCCATTGTTTTCCTTCTTATCCATCAGGTAGAGATTAAAGATAGTTTTGGCTTTGTCCGGAACTTTAAAGCTCAATGGTTTTTCATTCTTATTCATCACATAGTACAGGCGGCCATCTTTTATATCTGTCCACTTCAAGGCTACAACATCTGAAATTCTTATACCTGCAAAGTAGAAGGAAACAAGCCAGACATTCCTGGTGTGCCATATCGAAGAATTACTTTCCACTGCAAGATTTTCTATTTTGGTAACTTCCTCAGCAGTCAGTCCAATTTTATTTCCTGAGCCAATTCTGATTTTTTCTTTTTCGCCCGCGAAAGGATAATACTTTTGAGAAACAATCCCGTCTTTTATAGCAACATTAAAGAGGGTTCTAATAAAAATAAGTTGGTTTGTGATGGTACGGGTCTTTTGCCCCAGGTAAGTGGAGCAGAAGGCTTTGTATTTATTTAGAAATGATTCATTCATTTCCCGAAACTCCAGTCGCGTATTTTTCTTAAAATAGGTAATGGCATCCTCAAAGGAATATTGACCTTTTCTGGTCTTACTCACTCGTATTCGTCTTCGCTCTTTAATTGATTTTATAACCTCCTCTTTCTTTTGATTGGTTTTGAGGTTCAGAAATTCTTCCAGGTTATAGAGAATTGACATTTCAGATTTCGCGACAGAATAAGTTCCTTTATCATATTTTTGCTTTACACGTTCAGCCGCTACTGCAAAGAAAGATTGAGAACCTCCCGGCCCTTTCAGTTTGTTTTTAATTTGTCTGGGTGTCAAATCATCTTCTGAATGAAAATACAAATCCTGGGCCTCGGTCATTTTCTTATTGAGAAAATAATTTAGTTTTTTGTGATTTGGATGGGTCTTTTTTACTTTTTTCAAAGTTTCATCCCAATCTTTCTCCAAAATCGAATGGCTCAAAAAATAATAATTGGTCTTGTAATTTTCACTTATTCTAAGGGCAAGAGGAATGGTGCCATTTTTCTTCATTTTATTGGACCGTAAGACTATCTGAATATTTGCCATAACCATCTAATTTTTAATGTTTTAAATATAGGGTTATTTTTTCAAAAAGGGTACAGAATAGGTACAGAATAATTCCATTTTACCCGCTATTTTTTAATATCAATAAAAATGTAAAATCCTGTAAAACATAGTGTTTATGGGTGTTTGATGGATTTTACTGTTCCTCTAATTTCAGCTCATAACCCGAAGGTCACTGGTTCGAGTCCAGTTCCCGCTACTAGCAATGACAAGGCTTCACATTTCTGTGAAGCCTTTCTTTTATTTCCATTAGTACAGAATGATACATTTTTCAATTTGTAATTTTACTCCACGTCATTTAGCACTTTCTGATACCAAATAATGTAAATCCGAATACATATGAAATTTTTGATGAATGTAGGAAACTATTTATATATCCGTTAGAAACAAATTTTGTTAATGAACATGAGCCGATTAAAGATCTTATTCGGTTCATTTTTTTGTTATATTTGAGCCAAATAAATAATCTATTCGGCTCATGAGATATAATTGGCAACAAAAAGACTGGCCCAATTTTAAATATTCTTCAGACGAAGTGGAAAAGGATTTATATGCTTTTTCTGAAAAAGCAGGGAGATTAAGTGGAGTAATGGAGGTGCTGCCAGAGGAACTTCAGTTTGAATCTATTGTTGATTTACTAGTAGCTGAAGCTATGAAAACATCAGAGATAGAGGGAGAGTATTTGAGTAGAAAGGATGTAATGTCATCCATTAGAAATAACCTGGGACTTAATACCAAACAGCAACCAGTAAATGATAAGCGGGCCCAGGGAGTAGCTCAAATGATGGTTGATGCTCAGAAATTTTTCGAGAAACCTTTATCAGAAAATATTCTATTTAATTGGCATAGCATGTTAATGAAAGGAAGTACGGGAATAGAGGTTGGAGTCTGGCGAACCCATTCGGAAGTTATGCAGGTAATATCCGGGGCAATGGGGAAAGAAGTAGTCCACTATGAGGCGCCGCCTTCTTCACAAGTATCTACGCAAATGGGAACTTTTATTTCCTGGTTTAATAAAACTGCTCCCGGATCCCCAGGAGAAATAAGGCAACCTGTGATTAGAGCTGCTGTGGCTCATCTATATTTTGAGAGCATACACCCCTTCGAGGATGGAAATGGTAGAATAGGGCGAGCCATATCAGAGAAGGCACTTTCACAATACTTAAATCGGCCTGTGCTGCTTAGTTTATCGCAAGCTATAGAAGCGAAAAAAAAGGAATATTATCAGGCTTTAAAAAAGGCACAGCGATCTAACGAGATAACTCCATGGATAAATTATTTTGTAAAAACGACCCTGGAGGCCCAAGAAAATGCTGAACAGCTTATAAATTTTTCGGTTAAAAAAGCAAAATTCTTTGATAAGTTTCAAGATAAACTTAATGAAAGACAGTTGAAAACAGTAAAACGCATGTTGGAGGAAGGATTCAACGGTTTTGAAGGAGGAATGAATGCCAGGAAATATATATCTATCAATAGAACCTCTAAATCTACCGCTACTCGAGATTTACAGGATCTTTTAGATTTGGGAGCCTTTATAAAAAAGGGTGGAGGAAGAAGCACCAGTTATATACTGAATTTATAGGTTAGGAGTTAGTCGAATAAAAGGAGCTAATTAGATATGGTTTTACAGAAGGCCATTCTATGCAAAATAAAATAAACCGCAGGTAATAAGTATAAAACCTAGCCCACATATTAATTTTTTTGTTTTAAGGTTAACTCTGGTCTAGAAGACATCCAGATGAGAAATCTAATAGCGATACCAATAATTATAGCGGGGTAATAAATTCATAAAAGCACAAATTATAGGAGGATTATAAGAATGTGCTCAACTTGAAATTACACTCCCGATATGAATAAAAAAGAAGGCGTAATGCCTGCTCTAACTTCTCAAACAGAATTGGCGAAAGAAGGTCTCAATCACTTAGGATATCCAGAATATTTTGGAGTTGCCTTAGTAGTGTTTAAAATTTTGGGTGTTTTAGCACTAATCATTTCTCAAGTACCTAATCGACTAAAAGAATGGGCGTATGCAGGTTTTATTTTTAATTTTTTATTCGCCACCATTAGCCACTTTGCTGTAGATGGTTTGAATGCACAATCATTTTTTCCTTTGGTTATACTTGCAATTTTAATGGTTTCTTATATTTATTACCATAAATTAAATTCAAAAAAACAAGCAAAATGTCATTTAAAACATACATCAAAAACATAGAAGAAAAAACAGGTAAATCTGCTGAAGACTTTCAAACACTAGCTGAACAAAAAGGGTTTACAAATAATGGAGAGTTGGCTGTTAAGGCTACCGAAATAACCAATTGGTTAAAAGAAGAGTTTGAGCTAGGTCATGGTCACGCAATGGTTATGTATGCTTATATTAAAGGGAAAAAAAGAATAAAGGCTTAGCTATTTATTACGATATTTAAAATTGTGTTCAATGCTGTGTTCAACCCATAAATGCACAAATTTATATTTTTTCAATTGTTGGATTTGAAAACTCAAATAGAAGTACAAACCATCTAAAGTAAAGCTTAGTTCGGGTACTTTCAAAAGTATTAAAGTGATAAAAACAGTTTGGAACCAAACCTCTTTTGTTATGCATATTCAGAAGTAAGATATTATTTACTGCGTCATAGATCAAAAAATTCCCAATACAATTTTCCTATCGGATTTTTTTATGACTTTTATAAAGTACAGGATAATTTTAGATAAAATTGGCGTATGCTAGCCTATTTTTTTACCGACAAGGCATCCTTTTCCCAAGGAAGTCTTCAAGATGATGATTTTAGGCCGCTTGTTGCAGCCGAGCCACCGAGATGCGACTTCCTATCTCCAAGGCATTACCGGTATGTATACCGAAAAATATCCATAGGGTTTCGGTGGCCTTGGTGCGAGCTCTAACCCGTTTGAGGTGGTAGTGTTCCTTGTTTTTCCCGAAGCTGCCCTCCAAACATTGGGAAACGCAGCACCGAAGGAAAGTTATAGGGCATTAGGTTATTAGTGGATTAAATCCTCTTTTGCCTTTTCGATCTTACCATTTTTAAAGATAAATTCAAATGTTCCGCCTATTTCCCTCTTGGGAAAGTCACCTGTGAATTCAAATTCAATTTGGTCCTCGTTTTCGTTGATGATGCCGAGTTTTACCAATCGGGTTTGGGTTTTGTAACCAATAAAGTAACTTTCAAAATAGTCTTTGATACGAGTATGTCCGATGAATTTTCTACCGACAGATGGGCCCTCTAAAACGGCATCATTATGCCATATTTCTAAATAGTTTTTGGTGTCGTAAGTATTGCTTATTGCAATAAAATTTGCTGTAAATTTTTCAATTTCCATTCTATTTTTGTTTTGTCCACATTGGTTTTTGTTTTAGAATTTGTTGGTGAACGGGGCAGTTTTCTGAATGTACTCCTCTTTAAATATCCAATGCTCATCGGAAATTCACCCACAATTTTGCCTCTTGTAAACTTGAATGTTTTTTTGAACAGTTTTATCTATTCTTCTTTGGTTTTTAGATGATGATGTTCCAGCCATTTTTTAAAAGAACCGAATTCTTTTATAATCCTAAAATGGTGTCGGCATTTTCAATCGTAGCATTCATTTTCACTTTGTTGCGGGTAATCCCTGCATCATTCAGCAATCGTTTACGGTCTTTTTCTGTATAGGCAGCAAATATTTTTTGACTATATTTAGCATATGAAATTTCTTTATTTTTAACTTCAATATGCTTGATTTCAGTATTTTGTACGGTAGCTAATCAATATTTTACACCATAAATAATTACACCCAATGGGTTTATAATAGTATGTCTTTTATGGCTATTAGCAAATCATTTATATACTGACTCATAAAATATAATTTAGAACCTTTATGTCCGAAGAGTTGAAATATTGGTATTTAAGAGATCATAAGCTCTTTAAGACCCTCAATTATTTCCAGATAAAACAGCTTTGTATTATTACCGGATTTAAAAATGCTAGAAAAGGAGAAATTCTTTATTTTTCTGATAGTGAAGTTCCGCGTATTTTTCTTTTAAAAAAGGGAAATATTAAAATTGTAGAAGTTGATAATAATGGAAATGAATCCATAAAGGAAATATTACGAAAAGGGGATTTGTTTGGCCAACTTTCATTAGAAAGAGAAGATGCATCTGTAAATGAATACGCCAAAGCCCTTAGTGACGAAATTACAATTTGTAGCTTCTTATTAGAAGATTTTGAACGGCTGATTGAAAAGAATCCCAAATTAGCACTTAGTTATACTAAGTTTATTGGCTTTAAGATGAAGCGTCTGAAGAATCGTTATACCAACCTAATTTTTAAAGACGCTAGAACTAGACTTTCGCAATTCTTAAAAGATTGGTCTGAAAAAGATGGTGTTTTTGATGGAAATAAGGTGACAATAGAAAATTATCTTACCCAAACCGATATTTCACAAATAATTTGTACTACCCGGCAAACAACCACACAATTACTTAATGAGCTTAAGGAAAATGGGCTAATTGAATATACCCGCAAAGAAATTATCATTACCGATATTACCAAAATATAAACTTTTTTACCCAAACTGTAAAGTAGCCGACAATTTCTGATTTCTTATTCCTGTAGTTTTACAGTATTAAAGAGATCATTATGACAAAGTATATTTCTAATTTTATTGTACTACTGGTTTTTACGACTTCAATTTCGGTGCAAGCCCAAACTGAAAGTAGAAACCTGGACGGTCAACTTGCTATTGAAGGCTACGATCCAGTTGCCTATTTTACCAAAAACAAAGCTATGAAAGGTAAGAAAAGCTTGAAAGCCGATTCTAACGGTGCTATCTATTACTTCTCTTCAGAAGAACATAAAAATCTGTTCAAAGAAAACCCAGAAAAATATACTCCGGAATACGGCGGTTGGTGTGCTTATGCTATGGGTGATTCTGGTGAAAAAGTGAGTATAGATCCAGAAACTTTTAAAATCTTAGATGGGAAACTGTATTTATTTTACCACACATTCTTCTCTAATACTCTAAATATCTGGAATGAAGATGAAAGGCACTTAAAACAAGAAGCAGATAAAAACTGGAAAAAGTTAATTCGTTAATTCAATTATAAGAATATGAAGACAAAAATTTTCTATTGGATACTTCGCATTGTTCCAGCGATAATTCTACTGCAAACGCTTTATTTTAAATTTAGTGCTGCGCCGGAATCGGTCTTTATATTTTCTTCCTTAGGAGGAGAACCGTATAGCAGAATAGGATTAGGAGTAATTGAATTGATTACTGCCATTTTGATATTGATTCCAAAGACGGCCTTCTATGGTACCTTGATAGCTTTGGTATTGATGGTTGGAGCCATTTTTTCTCATCTTTTTGTATTGGGAATTGTGGTACAAAATGATGGGGGTACCCTTTTTATTTTAGCACTTATCACTTTCGGCTTTTGTGGGCTTTATTTGTTATTTGAAAAAAAATTGCATCCTAAAATTTAGAATTATGTTAGTCACCTCAATAAAAGACAATATACAGGAATTGATAGAATTGCTCGATCAATTGGAAGAAGTCCAATTCTCTGAGCCTCAGGAAATATTGAGTGGTTCCAGCATTGGTGGTCATTACCGACATATTATCGAATTCTTCACCTGCTTGCTAGATGGTTACCAGATTGGGTCGATAAATTATGACAATCGTAATCGAGATATTGACCTCCAAACAAAACCTGCTATGGCCCTTGAAAAGCTTCAGTATATATTCAATACCATTGCAAAAAAGAATAAGGAAATAACATTAGAACAGGTTCTAGAGCACAAAATACTACAGATCGAAAGCAATTATTACCGAGAATTGCTTTATAATTTAGAACATTCTATTCATCATCAGGCATTGATCAAAATAGGGGTGTTGAATTATAAATCGGTAAGGGTTAGTAAGAATTTTGGAGTTGCAAGCTCTACCATTACCTATCGTGAAAAATGTGTACAGTAAGTGTTATTCAACATAGAGATCAGATGATAATCACCTCTAATCGAGATGAAAAATCAACACGACCAATGGCAGTTAATCCGAAAGTCTATGTGTTAGAAAAAAAGAAAGTGATTTTTCCTAAAGATTCCCTTTCTGGTGGAAGTTGGTTTACCGTAGATGAACACGCCAATACCGCCGTTTTGTTAAATGGTGCCGAGGAGAAACATATTTCTAAAGGAAATTATCGAAAAAGCCGTGGATTGATTTTACTGGAAATTATAGGAAATGATTCTCCTATAAAATACTGGGCAACTATAGATTTGACTAATATCGAACCATTTACTATTGTTCTTTTAGAAAATTCAGTATTATTTGAATTGCGTTGGAATGGAATCGATAAAAAGCAGCTTCGGTTAAAAAATAACAAACAGTACATCTGGTCGTCAACTACGTTATATTTAAAAGCTGTTCGAGAAAAACGCGAACAATGGTTTGCAGAATTTATAAATAAAACAAAGGAAATTTCAGCAAAAGAAATACTCGATTTTCACGAAAATACCCAGGCTGATGATCAAGAAAATGGGTTGCAAATCAATCGTAAAAATCTAACGAAAACACTAAGTATTACCCAAGGTGTAATACAAAAAAATAAAATTGAAGTTAATTATATAGATCTAAATTCTAAACAATCATTTCATCAAACGTGCTTTATTATATGAAAAAGCAGCCCTTTTATCTCACATTTCACAAACTCACTCATTGGGAATATTGGCCTTTTCAGCTGACGTATGCGCCTATTTATATACTGTGGATATACTATTCGATAAAAGCAAGATCACTTTTCTTTTTCAATGCCGTAAATCCTTCCATTAAAAACGGTGGATTTGTGATGGAATCAAAAAAGAAAGTCTATGAATTAATTCCGGAGCGCTATTATCCCAAAACAAGTTTAATTGCTCAAAATCGTAAAACTTCCACATTAGAAAATCACATGGCTACGGCGGGTTTTTGTTATCCTGTAATTGCAAAGCCCGATGTGGGCTTACGTGGTGCTGCAGTCCGAAAAATTCATTCCTTTAGCGCATTAAAAAGCTATCATCAAAAAGCCAGTTTTGATTATTTAGTTCAGGATTTTATTCCATATCCGAATGAAATAGGAGTTTTCTACGTACGCTATCCAAATCAACAAAAAGGAAAAATTACCGGAATAGTCTCAAAGGAACCTCTTTGTGTAATAGGAGATGGAATATTGACTATCGCTGACCTAATAAAAAAAACACCGCGATTTCATATACAACTTCCAAAATTAGAACAAGAATATAAAGAAGCATTGAAACGTGTTTTACCCCAAGGTAAAAAACTCAACCTGATGCCGTACGGAAGCCATTCCCGGGGCGCAAAATTTATAGATTCCAGTCATTTGATTACCGAAAAATTAACTTCGCAAATTGATGCTGTTTGCCAGCAAATTAAGGGCTTTTACTATGGAAGATTGGATATTATGTACCGTTCTATTGAAGAATTGGAAGCAGGAGAAAACTTTATGATTGTCGAATTAAACGGAGCAAAAAGTGAACCTGTTCATATGTATGATCCTAATCATTCCCTATTTTTTGCTTGGAGAGTATTAGCCAGACACATCACCTATTTATATCAAATTAGTAGAATAAATTATAGACAAAAAAGCGCTTCTTATCTAAATTATGAAGAGGGCGTAAAACAATTACGAGCACATTTTATTCAAAACAGAAAGATTGTAAAATTTAAAAAAAAACAGAACCATGAATTACGAAAACAAAAAAATACTAATTACGGGCGGCTCTAGCGGAATCGGAAAAGCAATTATCGGGGAGCTGTACAAAAGGGGTACAAGAGATTTTGCCGTTGTCGGTAGAGATCTTGAAAAGATGGAAGCCTTGAAAGAAACATTTCCGCTAGGAGTTTTTCTTTGTATACAAGGAGATATTTCGCAGTTAAAAGATATCCAAAAAATCTATTCACGAGTACATCAGGAATGGGGAATGTTGGATATGTTGATTAATAATGCCGGGGTAGTAAGTGCCGGTCACTTGGAAACGATTAGCGATGAAGATATTATTGAACAGCTAAATATAAATGTCACCGGACTGATATTGCTTACCAAATACTTGTTGCCGTTATTAAAAGAACGTAAAGAGGCCATGCTTATCAATGTTTCCTCTGGACTGGGTTTAATCGGTTTACCATTTTATGCCGTCTATGCAGCTACAAAGGCAGCCGTACATCAATTCTCTGAAGCGCTACGCCGAGAGTTAAAAGATTTTCCTATTCACGTGATGACGGTTTATCCTACCGGCACAGACACACCCATGATGAAGTCTGCAAACACAGCAGCGATGGACTCACCTGAGCTGGTTGCTCAAAAAACAGTTGAAGGAATGACTAACAAAGAAATTGAAGTGATTTTAGGAGGTAAACAGCGTATAGAGGATCGAAAAAGTAATTTTGAAGCCCCCCTAGAATTCGATAAAAAAGTGGAAAAAATTTATGCTGATCTGGAGGATCGAGCAACAGCTCATCGATCCATGTAATTATATACCATTCATTAAATAATTAAACCTATATAAAATGACAAACTGTTTAAGATTCCTCCTGGTTACCGTAATTTTAATGATTATCTCATGTAAAGATGCACAAGAGCCTAAGGTGTTCTCTGAAGAGGGAAAAGCTTTAAAAGGATATGATCCGGTAGCTTTTTTTACAGAGCATAAACCAGTTTTAGGAAAAGAAGAATTCCCATATAACTACAATGATGCTTTATGGTTATTTGCTTCGGAAAGCAATTTAAATAAGTTCAAAAACAACCCCGAGAAATATCAGCCACAATACGGAGGGTATTGCGCTTTCGGAATGTCCAAAGGCTATAAAGCACCTGTGGAGATTGATACATGGTCTATTGTAGAAGGGGAACTATATTTTAATTATAATAAAGACGTTCAAAAAGAATGGACAAAGGATCAAGAAAATCTAATCGATATAGCTGATGAAAACTGGATGCAGTTTGATGATCAATAATTACTAATTGAGCCTGCTTGATAAAATAGTATGTTTGATCTTCATATTTGCTGCATCAATAATTCACTAGCTTAATGAAAAATAGCTGCATCCATTTCTTTTAGATATGCCTGAAGTTGTTTTTACATCCTGATGAGCCAAAGTATTTGGACCAATCAATCTCCTTTAGAATTTAGGAAGTCGTTTAATTGACTTAATGATGGCATTCATATTTTAAATAAATTACTGGAAAATATTTCCATTAAAGCTATATTCTAATGATACCCAAGCATTCCGCAGAAGCTTTATTCCTATTTATATATTTGAAGTCAAGCAAGATTTAAAGCCTACTTCAGGAGCATAAATAGTTCAGCACATTATCCTCCATTCCGGGAAAAATTGCATTCCGGGCGGCAGCGCTTCCCTAAAAAATATTGGAGAGTATTCCCAATTTTTCCTTTCCATTGCGTAAACTTTTCCTACTATGCTGGAGAAGAACACTTGATCATTCATCAAAATTGTCTATTCAGTCTGCTCTACATTTCAATAGGAATGAAAAATGTTATGTCATCCCTAATAAATGACAGGGATAATATTATTTTTATATTTTATATAATGAGTTAGCTACAAGCTGAAAAAACTGCTTACCAAAAAATGAATATCGACCAAATTCTGGACAAAATACGCCCAATTAATGCTTCATCCAAACTCAAACTGATTGAAAGTTTTGAGGAAATAATTCTTCCAAAAAATCAGCTAATAATACGTTCAAACAAAGTTGAAAAAAACATCTATTTTATAAAAAAGGGAATTGCACGTACATTTTCAAATACCGATGACATTGAGGTAACGATTGCTTTTGGCGAAGAAGGCGACACCATTATTTCACTAAAAAGTTATATTCTTAATCAAAAAGGATATGAAAATATAGAATTATTGGAAGACTGCGAACTCTACAAAATTAGCTCTACAAATCTTCAAAATTTATTCTCAAAAGATATTGATATTGCAAATTGGGGTAGAAAATTTGCTGAACAAGAACTTATAAAAGCCGAACAAAGATTTATATCAAATCAATTCGGTACAGCAACAGAACGTTACATAGAACTTATAAAAAAACATCCAACTTTAATACAAAGAGTTTCACTCGGTCTTATTGCTTCCTATTTAGGAATTACACAAGTTAGTTTAAGCAGAATACGAGCAAATATTAAATAAGTTTTATTTTTTATCATTTGATAAATTTTTCTTTAAACCTTATTAAAACCTTTGTCCGAAAGTTAGAAAATAATGAATTGGATGATTTTGGTTATTGCAGGCTTGTTTGAAGTTGCCTTTGCATTTTGTTTGGGAAAAGCAACATCGGGAAATGAAATGTATCTATGGTATGGTGGTTTTTTAATCACACTTGTAATTAGTATGTGGCTTTTAATTAAAGCCACTCAATCATTACCAATAGGCAGTGCCTATGCAATTTGAACAGGAATTGGAGCAGTAGGTACTGTTCTCGTAGGTATATTAGTATGCAAAGAACCTGCAACATTTCTGCGAATACTATTTCTCACAACATTAATCGCTTCAATTGTAGGATTAAAAGCGGTATCATCACATTAAATAACATTTCAAAAAATATGAATTTAAGCATAAGGAAAGCCATAGAATCTGATTCAAACGGAATTTGGAAACTGATGAAAGAGTTAGCCATTTTTGAAAAATATATTGACATATTTGCTATAACGCCCGAAATCGTGAGCGAAAGCGGGTTTAACAAAAATCCACCAGACTTTTATTGCTTCGTTGCAAATGACAATCAAAAAATAGCGGAAATTTTGGTTTATTATTATTTGCCGTTTACAGCACAAAACAAACCTGCCATATTCATAAAAGAACTTTATGTCGACACAACTTACAGAGGACATAAAATTGGCGAAAAATTGATGTTAGCTCTCAAAGAAGAAGCGGTTGAAAATAATTGTGAGCAAATAAAATGGACTGTTGCACCTTGGAACGAAGGTGGAATAAGGTTTTACAATAAATTGGGAGCCAAAGAAAACAACGATTGGCTAAACTATGAATGGAATTTAGACCACTAAAATATAATTAAGATGCAACAAATAACAGTAAGAAAAATAACAACAGTCGACATCATTGAACTTCAAAAAATTGGAAAATTAACTTTTGCTGAAACTTTCTCTTCAGGAAATAGCGAAGAAAATATGAGAGAATATTTGGAAAACGAATTTTCAACAGAAAAACTGACGGCAGAACTGACCGACCAAAACGCTGAATTTTACTTTGCAGAACTTGACGGAAAAACAATAGGATATTTAAAAGTAAACGTAGGACAATCACAGACCGAAATAAAAGACAAAAACGCACTTGAGATTGAGCGGATTTATGTGCTAAAAGAATTTTACGGAAAAAAAGTCGGACAAGTTTTATACAACAAAGCAATTGAGTTGGCGAAAGAGAAAAATCTAGAAAATGTTTGGTTGGGCGTTTGGGAAAAAAATCCAAGAGCAATTCGCTTTTATGAAAAAAATGGATTTGTAGCATTTGACAAACATATTTTTAAACTCGGAAATGATGAACAGACCGACATAATGATGAAACTAATTCTGAATTAAAAAGCCAGCAGCTAATAAAGGAGACCGATGGCAGTAATGGCAACGCGACAGGCAAACACCTAACCAAACGACAAGAGACACACTAACCGACATCTT
The DNA here is from genome assembly GCA_017795085.1 of Salegentibacter sp. Taxonomy (GTDB): domain Bacteria; phylum Bacteroidota; class Bacteroidia; order Flavobacteriales; family Flavobacteriaceae; genus Salegentibacter. Next base: position 3,075,722 of record CP051246.1, on the reverse strand, counting down.
AACTCTGATTTGGCTACAAACAACCTTGATTTGGAAACATTTACTTTTTAAAGGAAGACGAATTTTGCATTGTTAAACTTAAAAGAAATAAAACAATGCGAAAAGTAAAATTCAAAAATAGAAATTGGGACACGGCAGCCAATCTTCATTTGCCCTACAATTTTGATGAAACACAAAATTATCCGGCTATTGTTTGCGTTCATCCGGGAGGTAGCGTAAAAGAACAAACTGCAGGTTTGTATGCAGGGAAGCTTGCAAAAAAGGGGTTTATTGCGTTGGCTTATGACGCTTCTTTTCAGGGTGAAAGCGGTGGAGAGCCAAGATATTTGGAAGACCCAACCACCCGTGTAGAAGACATACGCTATGCCGTAGATTATCTTACTACATTAAATTTTGTAGATAAAGACCGTATCGGTTTATTGGGCATTTGTGCAGGTGGTGGTTACGCTGCAAATGCAGCATTGAAAGAAAGGCGAATAAGAGCAGTGGCAACGGTTTCAGGAGTGAACATAGGCAGAGCATTCAGAGAAGCAAATTTTTTAGAAACATTAGAAGTTGTTTCTTCGCAACGAACTGCGGAAGTCAACGGAGCAGAATCGATTATTACAAATTGGACACCCAATTCTTCCGAAGAAGCAAAAAAGGCAGGCATAAACGATTTGGATATGTTAGAAGCTATTAATTATTACAGAACGCCAAGAGGCGAATTTCCGACTTCAAACAATAAATTGCTTTTTGCAAGTATGCCGAACTTAATAATGTTTGATGCTTTTCATCTTGCTGATTTTTTGCTGACACAACCTTTATTGGTTATCGTTGGCGACAAAGTTGGTGCTTTTGGTTCATACAGAGATGGTTTTGACTTATACAAAAAAGCCGCTTCCAAAAACAAAAAAATCCATATTGTAAATGGTGCGGGTCATTATGATTTATACGATAAACCCGAAGCAACAGCAGGAGCATTGGAAAAATTAGTCCCATTTTTTCGGGAAAATCTTTTGCAGGAATAATGACAGTTTTTCTAAAAATAATCGGAACAGTTTTGCTTATCGCAGGTTGTGTTCTAACATACAAGCCCAACTTAATTAGCAACACCCCTTTACCCGAAAACCCGTATCAGATGATTGAAGTGCGGGTTAAATGGGGATTTCTAATTGGATTGGGGATTTTGTTCATTTTTTACAATCAATGGAGTGATTGGAAATTAACGGTGTGTGCATTATTGTTTTTTCTAACTTTGGGGATTATCACAGCGCGATTATTCGGGTTTGTTTTAGACGGCTTTTTTTCAAAACAATTACTTTGGCTTACCATAGAAATTGTAGCTTTCATCATCTTCGGAATTTTATATAGATATGCAGACCATTAACTCTTTATCCGAATTTCATCGTTTACTATCCATTCCACCGCCTTTGCATCCGTTGGTAAGTGTGGTTTTGGTTTCAGAAATACACGCTGTAAATTCTGATTTGTGGCGATATTTTTCTACCGATTTTTATACTATCTCTCTAAAAAACAATATCCAATCCAAAGTGAAATACGGGCAACAATATTATGATTTTGACAAGGGGACAATGACTTTTATTGCCCCTAAACAAGTCCAATCTGTTGAAGTGGATAAAACCAATGCTTTTAACGAAACGATTGGGACAGGATATGTATTGATTTTTCATTCTGATTTTTTGAAAAAGCACCCACTGCAAAGCACAATCAAGAATTACGGTTTCTTTTCATATTCCATAAATGAAGCGTTGCACCTTTCGCAACAGGAAGAGCAAAATGTTGTTGATATTTTTCAAAAAATAGAAATGGAATGTCAGCATATTGACAAGCACACACAAGACATTATTCTGTCGCAAATTGATTTGCTGTTGAATTATTGCAATCGTTTTTATGAACGCCAATTCATTACCCGAAAAGCCGTAAACAATGATTTGCTTTCCAAAATGGAGCAGTTGCTAAAAGATTATTTTGATAACGTAGAAACACTTAAAAGCGGATTGCCAACAGTTGAATATTTAGCCAACAAGCTCCATTTTTCTGCAAATTATTTAAGCGATATGTTGCGTTTGCTGACAGGACAAAACGCCCAACAACACATTCACGAAAAACTCATTGAAAAAGCAAAAGAAAAACTTTTAACGACAAATTTGTCCGTAAGTGAAATTGCCTATGAATTAGGTTTTGAGCGATCACAATCGTTTAACCGACTTTTCAAAAAGAAAACCGAAATGTCACCTTTGAAGTATAGACAATCGTTTAATTAAATTTTTCTTTCTCAACTTTTTATTTTTTCGGCAGACACAGTAGACAGTAGACAACTGAAAGCCACATACCGCCAACAATGTGTCCTATAAGCAATAGCGGGTAAAGTGCCAAACTAAAAGTTTCTACCATTTAGCTATCTTTGTGCTTAACCGAACAGTAAGTGCATAAAATCCGCTGTTGGCATCAAGACTAAATGATGCACCCGAAAAAAAGCACTTTTTATCAAATGGTAAATAATACAAAACGACTATTGTTAATTTTGTAGTAATGAAGGAATTTATAGAATACATTCTACAGTTTGGCAATCTCAATAAACAGCAAATAAGTCTTATTACAAGTAAAGCAAAGGAAACAGAACTTAAAAAGGACGACTATTTTGCAGAAGCAGGAAAAGTACTGAAACGAGTTGGTTTTATCGTTGACGGTATTCTTCGTATCTGCTATTATAACAATAAAGGTGAGGAAATAACTAAAATATTCATTGAAGAAAAGCATTTGCTCTATAATTTAAAAAATGTTCCTTCAACCGAATATATTCAAGCTGCTACGGATTGTAAACTGCTAACATTTTCAAATCAAGATTGGAAAGAAATTTCTGATACCATAATCGATTGGGATAGTATTATTCAAAAAATCACCAACAAAGCACTTGCTCAAAAGTTAGAAAAAGTAAGTCCATTAGTTTCACAAGACGCCACAACACGCTATTTGGAATTTATGCAAAAATATCCAACACTTGTCAACCGTATTCCACTGTCATACATCGCTTCTTATTTGGGAATTACACAGCAATCATTAAGTAGAATAAGAAAAAATATTCAATAAATTGCTTTTTACCAAATGGTAAACAGGTTCTTTTTTTAAGGATGCATTTTTGCAGTATCAATTTAAAGATTAAAAAAATGAACAGAACAATTTTTATCACAGGAGCTTCTTCGGGATTAGGAAAAGCGACAGCAAAATTATTTGCTTCAAAAGGTTGGACCGTAATTGCTACAATGAGACAACCCGAAAAAGAAACAGAACTTATACAATTGCCAAACATTCACCTCTTGAAGTTGGACATCGGTAATAAAAAACAAATCGCAGAAGTAGCTTCAGAAGCAGAAAAAATAAGTCAGATAGATGTAGTATTCAACAATGCAGCCTATGGACTTATGGGTGCATTTGAAGGAACAACTGACGAACAGTTAGAGCAACAAATCAATACCAATTTTTTAGGGACAGTGCTTGTTACAAAATCATTTCTCCCTTATTTGAGAGCAAGAAAAAACGGAATAATTATTACTGTAACATCTTCTACTGCTAATATTCCATATCCATTTGTGGCAGTTTATGCAGCAACAAAATCTGCATTGGAAACGTGGACAGAAGGAATGAGTTATGAGTTAAACGACTTTGGTATAAATATCAAAACAGTTGTTCCTGCTTATATGCAAACCAATTTCGGAAGTAATGCACAAATGGTTTCTCATCAAGATTATCAGAAAGTTTTTAATCAATACATCACCACAATGAAAGCAGATTCCAGTACCAAAAAGGATTCTCCGGAAAGTATTGCCGATGTAGTTTTTCAAGCAGCGACAGATAACAAGAAACAATTACACTATACAGCAGGAAATCTATCGACAACAGAATATGAATGGTTGAAAAAAGAAGGAATTGATAAAGTAATTACCTCAATGCACAAACGTTTTTTTGAAGAAGGAAAGTAGCTGACAGAAAACCCAGCTACTAAAAATGTAAATAAAAAATAGCAGAAAAGAGCTAAACTATAGGGTAAGTTCTTTTCTGTTATCTTTGTTTTTAATATGAAAAGAAAAGTATTTTAACCTTGTAACATCCAAGAAAGGTCAACCTATTTCAGGATAATACAAAATTTATTATGAAAATATTAGTTCCAATCTCTCTTCTTTTAAGTCTGACCTATATTTCGTGTAAGAAATAATCATCCAATCAAAATCAGACGAATCAAGAAACTAAGAAAGAGATAACCAATAAACCTTTAATTGACAGCGGGATAGTTTATTTTATCAAACAGAAAATTTAATAATTAACAGGCTATCAAATCATATTTACGAACACATTTCCTATTTAAATACGGATGATTTTGGAAAAGTTGCCTGCAATGGAATGTTGGTTATAAATGAAAATAAAGGGGTTGTGTTTGATACACCAACAGACGACAAAAGTTCGTTAGAGTTTATTAATTTTGTGACAAATGAATTAAAAAGTGAAATAATAGGGCTAATTCCAACTCATTTTCACAAAGATTGTGTTGGTGGAATAGCGGAATTTGAAAATCATAATATTCCAACATATGCCTCTAATCAAACTATAAAATTATTAAAAAAGAATAGTCAAAAACTCTCTAAACCAATAAAAACATTTGACAAAAATCTCATATTAGATATCGGAAACAAGAAGGTTTATGCGAAGTACTTTGGAGAAGGACATACCAAAGATAATATTGTGGGATATTTTCCAGACGACGACGCAGTTTTTGGTGGATGCTTAATAAAAGAAATCGATGCGAATAAAGGAAATATAGAAGATGCTAGTATTAAAGTATGGTCTGCAACGGTTGAAAAAATAAAATTAAAATATCCCAGTGCTAAAATTATGATTCCAGGACACGGAAAGTCTGGCGGAGTTGAATTATTTGACTACACAATAAAACTCTTTGAATAGAAAAAGGCAGCTGACAACACGTTGTGAAAATAGAAAACCATATTCAAGAAAATTTAAAATTTCAAAATAAAAATTCTAATCTTATCTGAAATTAAATATGCAAAATTCATTCTTAATGATTGGTCAATCCAATATGGCGGGTCGTGGATTTATAAAGGAAGTTCCTGTTATTTACAATCATAATATCAAAATGCTAAGAAACGGAAATTGGCAAACGATGTGGGAGCCCATAAACTATGATCGTCCCAATGCAGGTGTTGGCCTTGCTGCATCTTTTGCGGCAGCGTGGCAGTTAAAAAACCAAACAAGTGAAATTGGATTAATCCCCTGTGCAGATGGTGGGACAAGTCTAGATGACTGGAATGTAGATGGAGTTCTTTTCAAAAACGCTGTTTTTCAGGCCAAACTTGCTCAAAAGACAAGTACATTAAAAGGTATTCTTTGGCACCAAGGCGAAAGTGATTGCGAACTAAATAATGCCAACCATTACAGGGAAAAATTTTCTACAATTATTCAAGCTTTAAGAGATGAACTTGAGGTTTCGGATATTCCACTAATAATTGGAGGACTTGGAGATTTTTTAACGCAAGGGATATACGGAGAGTATTTCGAATCTTATACTATTGTAAATCAAGAATTAGAAAAATTCGCTGAAAATAATGAAAATTGTTATTTTGTGACAGCTTCAGGTTTAAACGCTAATCCTGATGGAATTCATATAAACGCAAATTCTCAAAGAATTTTTGGGATTCGTTATTTTGAAAGTTTTCAAACAAAACAAAGTATTCTAAAGCCCCTCGAAAATGAGGAAGAAATTATAGAAACTATATATAAGAGGCAATTAACAATTGATGAAAAGAAAGGACTTTTAGATATAAAATTTTCAACAGGTAATTTATCCTTGGAAAATTACAAAATTGAAGTTTCAAAATTAGGGTAAAATCTAGTTTTGGAAATATATTATCGATATTTTTTAGATAAAAACCAGCTTAAAAAATATCAATAAGGTTCATAAATTTAATAAAAACAATCAACATGGGAACGTGCAACTACTTTGCCGTATATAGCAAATGGAAATGTTTGGTGCTAAAACGGAAGTTCACGCTTTTTTGCGAAGTCGCCAAAAACCAATTTATTTACTTTATACTTGTTTGGTGAATAAGAAAGACCAAAAAATTGGTTTTGGCTTGTTTTACAGTGGAAAGGTTCTCATCCATTTGCACATCACTTACAATATAAAAAGTTACCTGAAAGCTAAAAAATGAAGTACATAGATAAAATTTATGGAGATGTCGAAATCACAGGAGTTATCGAAGAGTTGATCAATACGAGTGTATTTCAAAGATTAAAGAGAATCCATCAAGGAGGAGCAATATTTCTAGTCAATCCAAAAATAAACCATACGAGATTTGAACATTCAATCGGAGTGATGTTGCTCATAAAAAAATTAGGCGGAAGTATTGAAGAACAAGTAGCCGGATTAATTCACGATATTTCGCATACTGCATTCTCTCATTTAATTGATTACGTATTAGAAATCGAAGAAGAAGATTATCACGAAAAAAGGTTTGAAGAAGTCTTAAGGGATAAAGAGCTAAACGATGTTCTCAAAAAATATCGATTTGATATTAATAAATTCATTGAAATTGAAAACTATCAGGTTTTAGAATATCCTTTACCAAATTTATCAGCAGATAGAATAGATTATACGCTAAGAGATTTGTTTCAAATTGGGAAGATTTCGACAAAGGAGATTTTATGGTTTCTAAGTGGATTGAAAATAGTTGATAATAGAATCGTCTTGATTTCTGAAGAGCACGCGAAGTGGTTTCAATCAAAGTATGAATTTTTAGTATCTGAATATTTTGGAGGAAAACAAAACAAAGAGGTGAATATCTTAATGAAGAAGATTGTAAAAGATTGTATAGCAAAAGGAATTATTCAAGAGGAGGATTTTTACCAAGACGATTTTTATTTAATAGACAAAATAAACCGCTCGGTTAATCTAAAAAAAATGATAAGCGAAATCGAAAAAATAGAAATGGACAACGGAAAGCTTATACAAAAGAAAAGAAAGGTTGATCCCGAAATATTTGTTGATAATCGAGTGTTGAAATTATCAGAAATAAGTTAAAAAAAGCCAGCAGGTAATAGCGCACACAACAAGAATCGCGAGATTTGCGCTGAAACTGGATATTCTGGTGATGCTGACCCCTCGTACTGGCCATACTGACCCCCCTAAGGATTTTGGTCAAAAAGATAAGATAATGACAATATTACAGTTTTTTTCTAAGACTTTCCCCCTTTAATTCTATTCGGTGTGAGGTGTGTACCAAACGGTCCAAAATTGCGTCAGCAATGCTTGCCTCGCCAATGATATCATACCAACTTCCTACGGGAAGTTGACTAGCGATTATTGTTGATGATCTTCCGTGGCGATCCTCAATGATTTCCATCAGATCCATTTGTTGTTTTCCATCTAAATGGGCCAGTCCAAAGTCGTCCAGGATCAGCAGTTTAGCTTTTGCCAGCTTATCAAAGAATTTCAGGAAGCTCCCATCAAGACGGGTCATTTTGGTTTTCATCATTAATTTTTGAGTATTATAATAGAGGACTTTATGGCCCTGGCTACAGGCCTGGTGTCCAAGGGCTGAAGCAAGAAAACTTTTTCCACAACCCGTGGCCCCGGTCAGTAAGATGGATTCCCCTTTTTCTAGATAGGCACCACTGGTAAGTTCTGTGATTTGCGTTTTATTGATCCCTCTGGTGGCATCCAGGTTGAGTTCTTCCACGCTGGCCTGGTATCTGAACTATGCACTTTTTTTCAGGCGTTCAAAACGGCGATGTGTTCGGTCTTCTGCTTCCGCCTGTAACAAGACTTCCAGGCCTTCCCCAAAGGAGAGTTCGTGATGTTGCCGGGTCTCCACCATGGCTTTCCAGCTGCTTTGCATACCATGTAGCCGAAGTTTCGTTAATTGATTTTCAATGGTGTTCATATATTGATTTTTAATAGATTACATATTATTTATAGGATGATGCTCCACGGATATTCCCGTGAGGGGATCTGGATTTTATTACAGGCTCTTCAGGGTATTCGGTCATCCTGTTTTCCAGGATTTGTTTTAAGAACTTGTACGAGTAATTCTGATGTTCCATTGCCATCTCACAGGCTTTGGTAAAGGGTTCGAGGTTTGTTTTTCGAGCCAGGTTTAAGATACCATCACAGCTTTTGTAAAGCTGCTCAGGATATTTATCTTGTTTGAACAAGGCCTCCATATACTGGTATAACGTCTCGGAATGATTATAGCCGCGCTGCATGTAATAGGTGGGGCTTCGCTCTTTGTAGTACTGATGGTGGGAACACAGGTGTTCCTTGCGGGTGGTATACTTACCTTTCCGGTAACTCCGGGGATGTGTGGCAATCAGGTTGGCTTTGTGGTATATTTTCACCAGGGATCGGGTGTAAATCACTTTGACCTTCATCCCGATATAAGTGAAGGGTACGCTATAATAGTGCTTGTCCATACCCAGTTGAATATGATTGTTTTTAGCCACCTTATGTTCTTTATAGTACTTGATCTCAAAGGGCTCGCCAGGTAAAGGCTGCAGGGTATGTTTCTCATCGGCCAGGAACTTCTCTTCCCTGCAATAGTCTTTCTGTTGCATACGGGTCTGGTTATGTTCCCTGACTTTCTGAGCAATAGCCTGGTTTAGAGAAGGAAGATCAAAGAAAGTAAGCTTGCGAAGTTTCGCGTATACCCGGCTATAGATCAGCTTTACCTGATTCTCAACCAGGGATTTGTCTTGGGGCTTTCTGGGACGGGCCGGGGTCACCGAAGTACCATAATGGTTGGCAAAATCTTCCAGTGCCTGGTTGATATCGGGTTCATAAGGATTGGCTTTAGTTACCGCGGATTTAAGATTATCCGGTACCAGTGTTAACGGAACTCCTCCCAAATTTTTTAAACAACAGCCCAGGGCATAGATAAAATCTTCAAGCTTTTGGCTGGGTACCGCCATGGCAAAGCAATAGTCAGAGTACGGCAGGCAGGCCACAAAGACCTGGACTTTAATTTCTTCCCCGGTCTCCCGGTCGATGTAAGATAAAAGTTTACCCGCGTAATCCACATACAGTTTATCTCCGGCTTTATGGTCCAGTACCATAGAGGGCTTACCGCTACGACGGTGTTGCAGCATATGGTAACAGAACTGCGCATAACTATAGGGATAAGGGTTATCGGCTTTATATTCCTCCCAGAGCAGCAAACGGGTAACACCTACTTTGCCCAGCTCTTTACAATAATAGGCTAAATGAGGTTTGAGCTGCTCATAGCGCTCATCTTTATAGGCTGGATTTCCTGGCCATAGTTTACCCTCCAGGACAGGGTCCTCTAAAGCCAGCAAAGTTTCTATGGGAAGATTGCCCGCATCAGCTTTACGAACATAGCCTTTGACAGTATTCTTACTCAAAGACAGCGCCTTTGCAATGGTTTTTATTCCCTTTCCCTGTTGGTGCAGACGAAGTATTTGTTTTACTTGACTCATTAGTTTTGGTTTTCCGGACATCTCTGATCTTTTGGTGGATACCACCAAATAAACCAAAACCAGAAAGAAAATAGCCAAGGGGGGCAGCATGCTCCCGAATAAATTATCCAGAGGGGTCAACATGCTCCAGAATAATTTTAAAAATTTAGCTATCTTCTTTTTCTAAGGGGGGTCAGCATCCGCCAGAACGACAGCACGCTAAATCTAGACTGTTAAGGGGGTCAGCTTAGTCCAGTGTATCCACTGAAACGATTCCGAAGCTTCGAGAGTGTATTTTTAAAAACGTAAAACCTTAACCGAAAAGTTAGTACATTTTAGGTTTGCTACTTACGTTATACGCGAGACGTTGTAAAATTTGAAACCACAAACTGAATTGGGAACTTGGGAAACAGCCATAAAAAGTAATGATACTTCAGCACACGCAGCCTCCGCCTTTTATGAAACTTTCGAGCCAGAGGAGGTCAAAAGGCTATGGAACAGGTTTGAATTTGTGTTCACGCCCAAACATGGGAGTTGGTTGAATCTGGCAGAGATAGAATTGCATATTTTGAATGAGCAGTGCAGGCACATATCCACAATGGACGATTAAAACAACACTAGTATATATGATCTTTCAAATCCAGGTTAACTAATAAATAAATTCAAGACCCCACTTATGTAATTCATTGATAATTGGCTCTAACTTTTTACCTTTTGGAGTTAAGCTATATTCGACGGTAGGTGGGACAGTTGCAAAAACTTCTCTAGTAACTATTTCATTTTCTACCATATTCTTTAACTCTTTGACCAACATTCTTGTATTGATATTCGGAATACTACGTTCAATTTCACTAAAACGCTTCTTACCCGAAAATAAAACATAGATAATGGACATTGACCATTTTCCTCCTATTATATTTAAAATTTCTATAAGAGAACATGGTTCCTCTAATTTTTTTATTTTTTTATCACTCATAACTTATTGATATTCAGTAAGACTTTACTTTATGTTATAGCTATACATAAGTGTTACTACTTTCAAAAGTAAAGTATTATCAATAATTTTACAATTCAATTTTAAAAAATAAGTATGAATAATTCATTAAAAGGGCAAATTGCTTTGGTAACAGGTGGAACCAAAGGTATAGGTAAAGCTATTGCTAAAGAGTTAAGTGATGCAGGAGCCGATGTAGTGATAACTGCACGTACACAAGCAAAAAATGACGAAAGCAAGCATTATTTTATCGCAGCAGATCATTCTGAATCCGAAAGTGCAGAAAGAGTTGCAAAAGAAATTTTGAAAAGATATGGCAAAATAGACATTATTGTCAATAATGCAGGGGCTAATTTATCTCCTGACGGTGGCTATAGTAAACTTACCGACGATGATTGGGATAATGAATTTCAATTAAATTTAATGGCTGCTGTTCGTATCAACAAGGCATTATTGCCCACTATGATTGCACAAAAAAGCGGAGTTATTATAAATATTTCTATGAATCCAGCAAAACAACCCATTTGGGATATGACTATGGCATATTCCGCCGCTAAGGCAGCATTAAATACATACAGTAAAGCATTGGCAACCGAATTGGGAAGTAAAGGGATTCGGGTAAATACAGTTTCACCGGGTTTGGTGAGAACACCACAGATGCAGAGTGCTATGGAAAATATGGCAAAATCCTCAAATATTACAGTAGATGAAGCCACAAAACTTGTATTAGACAAAACAGGTTATGTTCCGCTTGAAAGAGCGGCTGAACCTGAAGAAGTTGCCAATTTGGTGCGATTCCTTGTGTCTCCGGAAGCGCTATATATTACAGGGGCAATTTATCACATTGATGGTGGCTCATTAGCAGTAGTATAAAGAATTATTTAGTTTTAAATTCAAGCAAAAATCCTTTTCACTCAGAAAAGGATTTTTGCTTGAATAACCAGCCCATTAAAAATTATAGAGAAATAAACTATCAATTTTAAGAATTTTAACTAAGCTGTGGATATACTGGATAAATCAATTGTCAGAGCTAACGTAAAACAATTTTTATTCACCAATAATCTTCCTTCTGTGTCTTTTTCCCCACTCGGTCAAATTATCAATAATTGTCCGTAATGTTTTTCCGTGCTCGGTAAGCTGATAATAAATGCTTACAGGATGCGTATCTAAAACGGTACGCGTAATTAACTGATTGATTTCGAGTTCCTTTAATTCCTTACTCAACATTTTGTTGGATATGCCATTTACATCGTTCAGAATATCTGAGAATCTTCTTTTATTGTAAAAACAAATAGATGATAGGATGGTTATTTTCCACTTACCCCGCAGCACATCCATCGTATCTTGAACGGCCATCATTTCTTTTTTGTGTTCGTTTGGTTTGAATTCTTCGCACTCCATCATAAGTTACTTTGTTACTTCAAGGTTACTGTTACTTTTTGTTACTTGATAACAAAAATAAATAAAACTGTTTTAAGTTTGCATCTAAACTATAAATAATTATAAAATGAATTTCAAAAATAAAAATGTAGTAATTACTGGTGGAAGCACAGGAATAGGATTTGCAACGGCAAAAGCTTTTATAGAAAACGGTGCAAATGTATGGATCACCGGAAGAAGTGCAGAAAATCTTCAAGAAGCAGCTGCAAAAATAGACAGCCAACGATTGAATACGGTAGTTTCAGATACTTCAAATTTAGCAGGTATTGAAGTATTACAAAAAGCTGTTGAAGAGAATCAAATGAAAATAGACGTTCTTTATTTAAATGCGGGAACAGCTGTTTTCAGCCCAATTGATCAAGTAACAGAAGCGGATTTTGATGCGCAATTCAACACCAATGTAAAAGGAAGCTTTTTCACTTTGCAAAAACTGCTACCCAATATTAATAATGGTGGAGCAGTACTATTTACATCATCAACCGTAGCAACAGCTGCCAATTTGGGGTCAAGTGTATATTCTGCCACTAAAGGGGCACTTAATAAGATTGCCCAAATTGCAGCAAATGAGTTGGCTGACAGGAAGATTAGGGTAAATATTGTGAGTCCCGGCCCTGTTCAAACAGAAGGTCTTGACAGTGTGGTTCCTACCGAAGAAACAAAAGACTATTTGGCTTCGGCAACAGCTTTGCAAAGACTAGGGAATCCTGATGAAATTGCAAAAGCGGTATTGTTCTTAGTTTCAGATGAAGCAAGTTTTATAATGGGAACAGAATTATTGGTTGACGGAGGCTACACCACCTTTGCAAGAAAATAAATAAGCAATAAATACTATTGCAAAAATTAAATTGCACAAGTAACGGATTGATAGATCTTTTTCTTGTGCAATTTGCATTAAGCCAACAAAAGCCAGCGGATTACATTGTATTCTAGTATCAAATCGAGAGTGAGAATGTACTTACTGCGCCTAATTTTCTTGTAGAAAATCAACGCTGGCAATCGCCACTGTTTTTATAGATGTTGTGCGTCATACATAGAATTGGGTTAAATTTTTTTTAGAAAATCTAAATATTTAGAGGCACTTTTCTCAATTTCTTGAGTTGGTGTACTTGAATCAAGCCCATAATATGCAAAAAATGGACGATAATTAGCTTTTACATACTTAAATGTAAGTTCAAATGGAACTATTAATTCTTTTAATGTATGCCTGTAATTACCTTTTAATGAATAATCTTCTTGCGCGGCTCCTGAGCTTATCGCTAAACCTATTTTTTTATGTTCTAATTTATAACCACTTTTACTACCGAAAGCCCATCCATAGATTAATACTTCATCAAACCATTTTTTTAAAAGCGGAGGAGAACTAAACCAATAAAATGGAAACTGAAATACAATTTTGCTATAGTTTTCTATCAATTTTTGTTCTGCCAATATGTTGATTTTTTCATCGGGATAAGCTTTATACAATTGATGAATATCAAATTCATCTGGATATTTATTTAATTCCTCAATCCATCTTTTATTGACTACTGAGCTTTCCATATCAGGGTGAGTAACAATTACTAATGTTTTCATTATTTGTCAACTTAAAATTTCGTTTACAAATATAAATACCTGTTCTCAATTTTGTAAGTTAGCAACTAATTGTATGGTACTAACAAAAATGTAAGTAATGTCAAAAATAAAAGTAACATCTACCAACTTTGCCAATAAACAAGTATTATCCAATGAATGCCTAGAAGTTTATGCTACCAATATTATTGGCGGTCAATGGACGCTACCGATTTGTTACGCCTTGTTAAATGGTAAATTAAGATTTGGAGAATTAAAAAAGCTTCTACCAAACATAACGGAAAGAATGCTTACGTTGCAGCTAAGAAAATTAGAAAAAGATAAAGTTTTAACCCGAACAATTTATGCCGAAGTTCCACCACGTGTTGAATACAAATTAACGTCAATTGGTTACGAACTTAAACCAATAATCAACGAACTTGAAAAATGGGCTAAAAAACATAAAGAATTTAAATAGAAAGGTGCGACCGTACAATAACGCATCCGAAATTGTGGGCTTTTGAACTAAAAAAGTGTGTTTTTAGAATATTAAGAATAATAAAGCTAAACTGAGAATTACGAACTCTTAAAACCCACAATTGAGGGTTATACATATACGTTGGCGGTATTAAAACACCAACTGTAATCTTGAATTTAAATACGTTTATCCTTAATTTGAAAACTTCATAAATCTATGTTCCCTGTAGTTTTGTAAAAAAACAAATATTATGAGTAAACAGAAGGTTTGGTTTATTACAGGAGCGTCTAAAGGGATGGGGCTTGAAATTACAAAAGCAGTATTAAATAACGGAGACAAAGTAATTGCAACTTCCAGAAATACGGAAACGCTTTTAGAAAAAAATGTGGATTACAAGGAGAATTTACTTCCTGTAAAGTTGGACATTACCAATGAAAAGGATGTTGAAAATGCGATATCTAAAGGCATAGAGAAATTTGGTCAAATAGATGTTGTAGTCAACAATGCAGGTTATAACCTATTAGGGAATATCGAAGAACTAAGTGATACCGAGTTTAGAGAAACAATGAATGTAAATGTTTTTGCAATGGCCAATATCATTAGGAAAGTCTTACCACATTTACGCCGGCAAAAATCAGGTCATATCATTAATACTTCGTCTATGATGGGCTATATGGGTTATGCCGGTAATGGAAGCTATAATGCATCAAAATTTGCTGTTATCGGATTATCAGAAGCTCTTGCTCAAGAAGTCGCTCCTTTTGGGATAAAAGTAACGATTCTTGCACCAGGAACATTTCGTACAAGTTTTATGAGCAAGGACAGTCTTAATGTTGCGAAAAATAAAATTGACGCCTATGATTTAGATAAACAGGTTGAATTGTTTACGGGATTTGATGGCAAACAATTAGGTGATCCTGAAAAATTAGCAGAAGTGTTACTTCAAATTACCCAAATGTCAAATCCACCCCTGCATCTTCCATTAGGTTCTGATAGTTACAACGCTATTTCGGAGGTACGCAAAAATGAGGAAAAAGAAATGGAAAAATGGAAAGCCTTATCTTTATCTACAGATTTTAACTAATTATCGCATGAAAAAAGCTGCTCCTCATAGAATTCAGTCTATTTCAGAACTTCATAGCTTATTCGGCTTGCCAAAGCCCGATCATCCATTGATAAGTGTTATTGATTTTGAACTTCTGAAATTCGACAATAATGAAATTTGGGAGAGCTTTTTCTATGATTTCTATTGCGTAGCCTGTAAAAAAGGATCTTCAGGAAAGTTCAAATACGGGCAAGGTCATTATGATTTCGATGAGGGCATTATGAGTTTTACCAAACCAGGTCAAATTTTTTCTGTCACGAATGTTACAGATGATCCCGTGTCAGGATATATGCTTATCTTTAAACCTGATCTTATTCGGCATTATGAATTGGGAAAGGTAATTGGAAATTATGGGTTCTTTTCCTATTCCACTTCGGAAGCCCTGCACCTTTCTGAAAAGAAGACCAACATGCATAAAGACCAAAAATAATAAAACTATGAAAAAATCATTCAGTATAGCTGTCTTAGGTATATTAATCGGTTTTGCAATTAATGGATGTAAGAATTCAAACCGGGAAAAAGATCCCCAAAGGCTAAAGTCTGAAAAGTACAATTTTAATGAAAAAACAAAGCAATCATTTTGCTTTAGAAATGAGTATCTATTTAAAAAGAACCCGAGGATAAAAGATATTCAAGAATTGATGTTGGAGATTGATGATAAGAGTAATGTAACAGGAATATATAATTGGCTACCGGCAGAAAAAGACCAACGTGAGGGTACTTTAAAGGGTAAAGTTGAAAATAATATTGTAGAAGCAAAATATACATATATTCAAGAAGGTATTAAGGATTCAACCACTATATCCATAACTTTAGAAAAGGATAAGGCAATTATTGAGGGTGGTAAAAGAGAATTGGGGCTAGGCACGTCAATTAAAAAAATTGACTGTGAGAATTTCCACAGGAATGAAAAATCAGACTGAAGCATTTCAAAAAAATAATTATCAACTTAAATATTAATTAAAACAAATGCTAGCTTATGTCGAAAAGGTATGCTGCTTTAATCATTTTAATTGTTTTTCTAACTTTTTCCTGCAAGAATCAAACTTCAAATCCCGAAAAAGAAAAATCACAGACTAAAGAAGGAACAAGTCAGGAGCCTCCAATCAATAGTCATAAAATAATTGAACTTCTACAAGGAGAATGGAAAGAGCCGGAGTATCCATACCGAACGGTAGAATTTAAAAGGAAGGAAGTAAAGTTTACTGAGGAAGGCGTAGTGAAAAAACCAAGATTTAAGAAATTTGAAATTTCTAATAAGTGCCCATTTGATGTAAATAATATAAAAAGAACTAATTCTACTGACCTGATTTTTAGTATACCTGAAAATGAAACATGCGAAAAATTAGAAGTCACAGATAGTACCTTAGTTTTTTATGGGTACAATACACATACTGAAAATGATTATAAAATAGTCTATGAAAAATCATTTTAGGTATCATTTTCGGTAAAATTATTCAGCGGGATCTTATATAGGCAGGAATTAACTTGAGAGAAGGGTGATGAGTCGTTAACTTAGTAATTAGATATATTAATTGGGATAGTGGGTTCTAATCTACCCGGTAATATAACCAAAAAATATAGTAATTAAAATTGTTAATTAAAGGTTTTGATTATATTTGTATCGTTCATTACAAAATAAATGAAAGGAAGACCGATAGTCTTTAAAGACAAGGAAATGGTGCTCAATGCTCAAGAACTATTTTGGAAAAAAGGATATAATGCCACGTCTTTATCTGAACTAAGTACTGCGACAGGAGCAGGAGCAGGTAGTTTATACAACACATTTAAAGGTGGAAAAAGAGAGCTTTTCAAAAAATCGCTTCAACAACGCAAAGAAGACTTAGAAGATTTCAAAATCAAACTAGGAAATAGCGATAATCCCATCGAATTAATTAAAGCCTTTTTCATAAGCGTGGCAACTGAATCGAAAGAATCTCATTTGAAAGGATGTATTGTTGCAAATACAATAGTTGAAATGACTTTTATAGATGAAGAACTAGAAAATGAAGCAATAGAAATTTTAAAAGAAACAGAAAAACTTTACACCACGGCTATTCTTGCAGAACAAAAAAAGGGAAACATCAAATCAAAAATACCGGCACATACTTTAGGAAAGCATTTAATTACCCTTTGGTGCGGAATTAACACATTACGAAGAGTTTATCCGGATAAAGAAATTTTGAAACAACAAATTGAATTACAACTACAGCTAATCAATTAAAAAATTTTATTTATTTATTTAATAATCATTACAAAAATAAAATGAATTTAAAATTAAAAGGGAAAAGAGCATTCATTAGTGGCTCAACACAAGGCATTGGTTTTGCTATCGCACAACAATTATTAGATGAAGGAGCTTCTGTGATAATTAATGGACGACAAAAATCAAAGACGGAACAAGCAAAACAAAAACTACAAGAACAATTTCCTAATACTCAAATTTCGGCAATTTCAGCAGATTTTTCAAAGAAGGATGAAGTTGAAAACTTACTTCAAAAATTAACTGATATAGATATTTTGATAAACAATGTTGGAATCTTTGAAATTGAAGAATTTAAAAACATAACCGATCAAGATTGGTACAAATATTTTGAGATAAACGTAATGAGTTCTGTTCGTTTATCTCGAAAATTATTACCACAAATGCAAAATAATAATTGGGGACGAATCATTTTTATCAGTAGCGAATCAGGTGTAAATGTTCCTGAAAATATGATCCATTATGGAATGTCAAAAGCGTCTATGTCTGCCATTGCAAATGGCCTTTCTAAATTGACAAAAGGAACCGAGATTACGGTCAATACTATTTTGGGAGGACCGACCTATTCTGATGGCGTTGCAGAAACTGTAGAAAAAATAGCAGCAAGTCAAAATATGGAAATTGGAGAAATGAAAAAAGCCATCATACAGCAATCTAATCCGCATATCTTATTGCAGCGATTCATTGATCCAAGTGAAATAGCAAATTTAGTAGCTTATTTAGCAAGTCCTCTGTCCATTGCTACAAACGGAGCTTCCTTAAGAGCAGATTCAGGAGTGCTAAAAACGATTTAAAACGATACAACTCGACAACAAACAAAATTATTTAGATTATAATAGAGCTATTTATTACAGATATTCAAAACGAAGTTCAGGCAAACAAAATTTTGAATTCAATCAAAACAGAAAGCCCTGAACTAAAAATTAATTATGACCTTAACGAAACTGAAAAACGGTATCTTGTGGATACACTATCTTGAGAATTGAAGGAGACAATTTCAATGCTGAAAAAATAATCAGTTTACTAATTTTCACCATTCTGGAAAAGTCCTATCCTATCCCCAAAATTATAACCTTAAAACAATGAAAAGTGTATTTACATTATTTCTTATTTTCTTAGTATTAACGGGGTGCGATACCACAGATGAAGGGGTTCTTTGTGATACGGGACCCGTTGGATTCACATTTGAAGTCGTCAATGAAACAACAGGTGAAAATTTGTTTGAGGACGAATTGTTTGAAGAAAATCAACTGCAAATAGCAAATAATAATGGAGAAACTGTAGAGTTTGATTTTGAAACAGAGCGAAATGTAGTTGACGTATTATTAGGCTGGGAGTCAAAGTCTGATGCTTATAAAGTTACCATTAGTGGAGAAATAGAATTTAATATTGTATTTACCCTGGAGAAATCGAGTAGTGGAGGCTGTACTTCTACAAGGCTAACAGAATTAGAAATAGTAGGTGCCACTTATGAAACAAGCGAAACAAGTGACATTACCACCATATTTGTCAATAGCGAAGATAATTAAAGTCAATTTTAAGGAAGGCTTGCCACTGCGACTAAGTCTCCAATAAATTCGTTCGATATTTCAATTTTTATCGCTACTAGCAAAGACAAGGGTTTCGAGAGATTGAAACCCTTTTTTAGTACCCTGAATTCTGCTCAGGTAAAACATTTACTCATCTTTATCTTTTTTGGAATAAAATGGTTTTAATTGGTAAATCGAAGCCTTTTTAAGAAAAATATAGTTTTTTTTACTCACTAAGTTCTTTAAGCATCCATATGTTACAGGAAGGATGTCCGGAATTTCCTAAGCGAATATCTAATTTATGAAACCCCAATTTCTCATACCAAGCTACCGCATTAGAAAATTCAGGTAAACTTTCAAGATACAAATACTTATATTCAAATTGTTTTGCTGATTTAATAGTCAATTCTATCAATTTTTTTCCTAGACCTTGTCCTCTTGCTTCATTTAAAATATAAAACTTTACCAGTTCTGCATAACCTGCAGGTAATCCTTCAGTAGGATAAACTCCACAGCAGCCTACAATTTTCTTTTTATTTTCAGCTATCCAAAGTACAGCTTTTTCTCTTTTAAAATACTCATAGAGTCTATTAGTAGTTGGATCTGAATATACAGTTCCTTCCCGTGGCGCATTATGCTCATCAAAAACTTCTTTGATTAAATCTGCTAATGTTTGGTTGTCCTCCTTTTTTACTTTTCTGATTTTCATTACCCTAATTTTAATTTCATGTGATTGTGGGGCATCCCAACTTCCACAAAAGAATTTCCATATTTTTTAAAGCCGGCTTTCTCATAAAAGTTAACAGCATACTCTCTAGCATGACAAACGATTTCATCGAATTGCTTTATTTTTGCAAATGCAATAATTTCATTCAGGATTAATTTTCCTATTCCCTTTCCTTGAATATTCGGATCGACAGCCATTTGAATTAACTGAGCTAGATTTAAATTTCCCTCTACGGGAACCAATACCGCACATCCTACAACTGTATTATTATCAAGTGCCACAAAATGCCAGGATCTATCATCGTGCATTTCCCAAGCATTATCAGAAATACCTAATGGACGTAATAATACTTTATTTCGTAATTCCCTCATAGCTTGATAATGGTGCATATCAGTTGTTATATTTTTTATTGTGATCATTTTTGAACTGTATATTTACACTAATTTTGTATATTACTTGACAAAAGCAAATATAATTAAAAATACTTGATTGAAGCAAGTAAATGGAATGAAGGAAATTGAAATCATAAAGAGGATAAGGAAATTTAATCGTAGCTATGTAAGGAGTATTGGCCTATTGGAAAAAACTTTTTTGAATACAGATTACTCGCTTACGGAATCCCAGGTGATTTTCCTTGTAAAAGAACAAGGAAAAACCACTGCCACTGCCATTAATAAGGTCTTGAAATTGGATGAAGGTTATTTAAGCCGGATCATAAAAAAACTGATTTCAAATTCATTATTAACTAAAGAACAATCCAAAACGGATAAACGTTGTTATGAAATTATGTTAACAACTATAGGGATTAGGGAGCAGCAAAAACTGGATGAACTATCTTCTGATTCCATTCAAACGATTATTTCGCATTTATCTGAATCTGAGCAATTGGAATTAGCTAGCTCGTTTGATAAAATTATGAAGCTATTATATGGAAGGAATGAAAATGAGGGGCAATAGGAGATTTCAATAATAACCAATCCGATAGTGTTAAATACTTTTTGCCCCTAAATTTTATTTAGTGAATATTACGCCCTGTGGTCTTGCCACAGGCAGAAAAAAATCCGAAAACTTGCAGGGTGGTAAATGCCCTGCAATGTTTTTACAGATGAGTTAAGGAGCTTTTACTATATCAACTAGCATTCATTTTTATTTATTATGCTTTTTTGAACCACGCTCTTTAACAGTTAAATCGGCATCCTGTATTTTTCTGCCCAATACATCATCGTCGGCCAAAAGCAATATATCCTTCTCCAGACCTAATACCCCTAAAACTTAGAGGACAATGCCTAAAGAAATTGAAGGACTTCCTTTTTCCAGGGAATAAAGTGTGGGATGGGAAATCCCTGCTCATTCTAAAACCTGATCCATTGTTAGTTTCCTACGTAAGTGTGCTAACTTAATATTTTCTCCTACTGTTTGTAAACGCTTCTTGTCTTTAGGCAATAATATAGTACTATTTCTCACCATAATGTTAAATATATTTTACAAATAGAGCTAAAAAAGTAAATAGTATTTTGCCTTATTTTAAAAAATAATTTAGAAAGGAACTTTTTGGTTAATGGATGTTTATCCATCTTTTTTGCAAATAATTTTCCAAAATTTCTCGGAGGGTTTGTTTCCCTTACTATTTTGAGGTTCGTTTATTTCTTCAGCTTTAACTAATCCGTATGCTCCAAATTCTTTTTCCAATGAATGTGAGTCATAAAAGAATAGTTCTATCCCGTGTTTAGTGAGGTATGTATTCCTGCTGATTTTATCACCTTTTTTATAGCGGGCATCATTTGTAGAAAGTGTTGTGAAAATCATAATACCGTTATTTTGAAGTTGATTGTAGCAATTCTGAATCAGTTTTTCACGTTCATTTTTATTCAATAGATGAATTAAGGCATAACAAAAAATACCCTTGTACTTTTCCTGACCAAAAGGCATATGGGCTACAGATCCGTGATATAGCTTATAATCACCTCTAATGTGTTTTTTAGCTAAGTCAATGGCCGTTTTTGAAATCTCTATACCCGTTACATCAAATCCGCTATCGATAAAAGGTTTTGCATTTCTACCGTATCCAAAACCGGGGATTAGAATTTTTCTAATGTTATTTTTCTGAAATAAGACTTTCGCTTCTAGCGAAACATCAGCGGGATGTAACCCCCACATCATTTGTTTATCCTGAAAATTGGATTCCCAAAATTCTTTCATAGACTTTTTATTTACTCTATAATTGAGATTATTAAATACTCTGCTTGCCTTGAAATCAATGTGCATTTTCCTGATAATGCCTTGGCTCGCCTAGTGACATATTTTATCTTCTAAAATGTGGCATTTATATCCTTTTTTGTTTATAATAGAAATTATATGCTCTGCATCAATTGTATTTCCTTCAACACGCAAAATGCTATGATCACGAGGATAATTTACTATTGGCGCTTCTATATCAAAGTCGATCTGTAATTCTGAGAAATATAGTTTAAGGCTTTTAACTACTTTATTTCCTTGGATTTGATTTGGAATATTGGTGGTGAATACTTCAATCATTATTTGAATTTTATTAAAAATGTTCTCTGGTTAATTCTGCATTAATCATCGCGCCGGCAAGGTTTCCATTGGCAACGGCTGTAGCTACAGAGCGCATCGGTGTCGAATTATCGCCACAGGCATAAATTCCTTCAACGGTTGTCTGTTGAAATTCATTGACCTGGATATGACCGTGTTCTGTCAATTCACAGCCTAAAGAAACCGGTATGTCTGAATGTTGGGTGAAGGGAAATGCTGCATACATTGCCTCCAAAGATATCTTTTCTCCATTACTGAATATTACTTTTTGTAGATAGCCATCCTGATGCTCAATTGCTGAAATTTCAGTTTCAATAATAGCTATTTGATGTGATTCCAGCTTTGCCAGTTGTTCAGGCTTAAAATCTGCTTTCCCGGTTGTGAGGATGCTTAAATTATCAGTGAGGTTATTTACCAGTGAGGCTAAATGAAAAGCACGCTCCCCATTGGCCATAATAGCTGTTTTCTTATTTTTAAATTCATAGCCGTGACAATAGGGGCAATGAATCATTGAAATCCCCCAACATTCTGCAAAACCTTCGATTTTGGGAATCATATCTTTTACCCCGGTAGCGAAGACAACTTTCCTGGCTGTAAATTTTTCTCCTGATTTAGTGGAAACAGAGAAGCTGTTTTTTATTTTTTCCGCACTAAGCGCAACATCTTCAATAAAATCTACTGTCTTGTATTTTAGGACTTGTTCTTTAGCTTTTGCCGCTATTTCTGAGGGAGGGACGCCATCTTGTGTAATAAAATTATGAGAATGGGGTGTTTGCCGGTTACAGGGCGAGCCACTATCAATAATTAAAATGTTTCGCAAGGAACGTCCTAAGGCCATTGCTGAGGAAAGTCCTGCGTAACTGCCACCGATTATAATCACGTCAAATTTTTTGTTTTTCATTATTTTTCAGGAATAAGTGCTTCAATTTCTATTTCAATCATCATTTCGGGAAGGCCCAATTCCTTTACGCCTATCCAACTTCCCGTTGGGAAATGGTCTTTGTAGATTTCGTGGCGATAGACAGCATTTTTTTGTAGCTCGGACATACTTGTGGTATATAAATTTTCAAGTACTACATCATCAAAAGTACAATTGTAGTGCTTTAAAACTTTTTCTATACTATTGTAGCAATTTTTCATTTGTTGTTTAAAATCACCTTTACTAATTGGATTACCTTTCTCATCAATACTTATTACGCCTCCAATTTTTACAATATTCCCAATTCTTACAGCTTGTGTATAACCGTACATTTTTTCTAAATCTGGACGCAATAGAAAATAGTCCGGCTTTTCTGATGTTAAGGTTTCGCGCGAGGCTTGATTTTTGGATTCGACTGTCGTGTTGGCCTTTTGGTTGCAACTCGCCATTGTCATAAAAAATGCAGCAAGAAGCAGAGGTTTCAATGTTGTCAATCTTACATTCGTTTTCATAAGGTTTGTTTTATTGTTTTAAGGGTTACATTATAATGTCTCTAAATTGAGACATTCTTGTTTAAATTTTTTTAGGGTGCAATCGCTTTTATATAAGAAGTCCAGGCGAGATTCTTGACTTCCTCAAAACTTTTAGTTGTGGTCTCTCTGGCATTAACCGTACTTTCAATAATTCCGGAATGTAAGACCTGAATCCATTCCGGGGACATTGCCGGATTCACTTTTCCCTCTTTCTGTAATTCGACGATAATACGTTGGAATTGGCTGTAGATGTAATCATAATCCGCACAATTCTTATTTTGGGGGGTATGCTTATGATCTTTACTTTGGTGCAGTTTATAAAAAACGGAATATTTTGCTCCGCAATCAATTCCGGCGTAGAGCATCCGTTCTAACTGAATAATTGCGGTATCGCTACTTTGAATTGCCGCTATCATGGCTTTTTTACAACTCGATTCTATGGCTTGTTTACAGACCGTCACAAGTTCATTACGGTCTTTAAAATATCGGTGTAATGTTCTCCTGGTTACTGCCGCATTATCAGCTACTTTCTGTAATGGGGCCGATAGGTCTTCGTTAAAGATCCTGATTGCAGATTCTATTATTCTTTTTTTTGTATCAGTCATAAGATAAGGCAAAGATATAATTATTTCTCAAATGTGAGACATTTGTTTAGCTGTTTTAATGTGGAGCTTTCTGCAATTGATTTCAAGCTTAACTTTCTAATACAAAAAGCAATTTCCCATTTGCCTACTCCCCTCTATTAATTTCCTTCATAATTTCCCCAAAGATATTAATCGATTTTATCCGGTCTTCTATCGCATACATATTGGAAACCGCTATTATTTCGGTTACTCCGGTTTCGTCCAGGAATTCCTGTACTTGCTTTTTTACGCTTTGTTTGCTCCCCACAAAGGAATATTTTAGCATTTGATGTATCGTAGGATGCCTGAAGGTTTGTTCTAAGTCTGCCGTCATGGCTGTTGGCGCCTGTAAAGGCTCCCGGGCCCCGGTTACCACGCCCAAAAACATCCTGATTAATGAGGTAAATTGCCGTTGTGCCTCTTCATCGGTATCGGCAACCACAATATTGATACCGGCTATGGTATAGGGTTTTTCTAAAACATCGGAAGGTTGAAATTCCTCCTTATAAATGCGCAATGCATTATGCAAATGGGTGGTTGCAAAATGACTGGCAAAGGCATAAGGCAATCCTTTTTTGGCAGCTAAATGAGCACTATCGGTACTAGATCCCAGGATGTAAATGGGAACATCGGTACCTTCTGCAATACCAGCCCTTACTTTTGCGCTTTTATTCTCTACGGAAAAATATTGCTGAATTTTTGCTATTTCCTGCGGAAAAGAATGGGCAGCCTCCATAAAATCGGAACGGATGGCACGGGCGGTTTGCGGATCGGTGCCGGGAGCCCGGCCAAGACCCAGGTCAATCCGGTTGGGGTATAAATGAGCCAGGGTACCAAACTGTTCGGCTATGATTAGGGGCGAATGATTGGGCAGCATAATCCCGCCTGAACCTACCCTGATGCTTTGGGTGTTATCGGCTACATAACCTATGAGAATTGAAGTCGCACTACTCCCAATATTATCGGAATTATGGTGTTCGGCAAACCAGATGCGCTCGTAATTATTAGCCTCAGCCGCTTTAGCCAGGGCCAAAGAATTATTCAGGGTTTGTTTTATAGTATCTCCTTGCGAAACAATGGCAAGTTCTAAAATGGAATAGGCAATAGGTTGTTTATTCATATATCTAAATATTTCAATGTATTGTCGTGATTATTTTACAGTAATTACGTTTTATGCTATATTTTAAATTATTAACGCAGAACTTATTTTTATATGTACTTGCAGTTTTTATCTGTCTGATCAGCTTTAGCGGAGCCGAAATCTATTTTTTTTTAAGTTCCCGCCTTCGCTTAAGCTCATTATAACTTCTTCAAAGCCTTTAAGTAGCCGTCTAAACGTTCCTGGTTCAGGGAATAGAAATAAAAACGTCCTTCTTTGTGTGCTTCGATTACCTCGGCATCTACCAGTTTTTTGATATGATGGCTAATAGAAGGCTGCGCCAGGTTTAAAAAGGAAGAAATAGCCGTACATTCCAATTTTCCACCGTCAGTCTGTATCGCCTTTATGATCTTTAGCCGATTGCTGTCACTAAGAGCCTTTGATATTTTTTCTACCTGTTTAAGATTCAAAATTCGAACTTATATATTGATAAATGCAAATATATAAATAGTTTGTGGGTTTGAAAAACTTTTGATTTTTAAGGGGGTAAAAAGCTTTATTAGCTTAGTATTCGTGTTTTTATCAGGTTGCTTTATTCTTATTATCTGGTTGAGAAAAGCTTATTCAATATATCTCGCGGGCTTGTCCTGAGCTTGTTGATTTCTTATTGTACGGAATACGTAATCTCAGTTTTTTAGTAGATAAATTAATTTATAAAAACAAGCCTCGGAGAGATTCCGAGGCTTGTTTGCTACTTCTGCAAAAGTTTTAGTTGAGGTTAATACTCAATCTGGCGAATAAAAACCTTCCGGAAAATCCAAATTGTTGTGCGGATCTTGACCAATCGAATCTTCCACTACTGCGGTTTTCAAAAGCCGGGTCGGCTGCTTCAGGATAAATATCAAAAATATTATTTGATCCAAGCGTTAATGTTAAGGCATCAGTAGCTTTAAAACCTACAGAGAGATCGGTAATTACTTTTCCGTCAAATTCCTGTTGTCTTAAAGGATCTGAAACTGCTTCTGTCACTTTTCCGAAGTAAACATTTCTAAGGAAAAAATTAAATTTTCCAGCAGTAAGACTATTGCTTAAATTAACTTTTGTTCTTGGCACAGCCTCTTCTAAATAAATACGGCTATCTTCAGGAAAATAAGTAGCTACTAAATCGGCGCGTTCCAGTTCAGGAGAAGCCTGAATATCACCAACCTGTTGAGTTTTAGAGAACGTGGCTGCCAAATCTGATTTTAATCGCAGATTTTTACCAAAATAAGCATTATGGGTAACCACTGCATCTATACCTTTAGATTCTGTATTTATTGCATTGGCAAAGAATGCTGCTGCTGTTGCATTGGCCTGTGAAAGTAACTGATCTAATTCTGTACCTGTTCCGGGACCTCTAAATTGTCCCGTATAAACAACCCTATCGTCTATGGCTACAAAATATCCATCTGCAGTAAAGGAAAGGTTAGCATCAGGAATCTTAGCGGAAAGCCCCAGACTCACACTGCGGGAAGTTTCTTCTTTTAACTCCGGAATACCAAGTAATTTTGCTGCACGGCTATCATTTGAAAAGGTTCCCACTTCTACCGGGTCTCCTTCGTCATTGAAAATAGTGGAGGTGGAATTAAAATTTAACTGGTGTAAAGAAGGTGCTCTAAAACCAGTATTTGCAGCGGCTCTAAGGTTTATATTGTCATTAAGTTTGTAACGGGAAGCCAGTTTGAAATTTATTGTCGAACCAAAATCTGAGTAGTTTTCATATCTTGTAGCAAAGGTTAATAGAAACTTATTGGTTAAGTCGGCTTCTATATCAAAATATCCGGCTACACTACTACGTTCTCTGGAAATTTCATTTTTCGGACTAAATCCTGGAAAAACCTGAGAGCCGCCGGCCCTGGGATTTCCGAAGAAATCTTGTGGGGGAGTTTGAGATGCGTTGGTAATTACATCTCCGTTTTCAGTATATTGTTCGTAAGAGGCTTTTTCTCCTGCTGTGATTTCATATTTTTCCCAACGATGCTCTGCACCGAAAGCAATATTTAGACCTTCAAAAACACTTTCAAAATATTGGGAAATATCAAGGTTAGTTGTGTTTTGTGCAAATGAAAATCCGCCTGCATCAAAACTTGTAGGGGATGCTCCTTCTAAGGAGGCGTTGGAGGTATTTGAAATTAAATAATCGAAGCGGTTTTGTCCATAAGTATTGCTGAAATCTACATCCCAATCGCCTACCATTCCTTTAATACCGGCTGCTAAAGATTTGTCTTTAATTTTTGAATTAATTCTTGGAAGAAATCCGTTAATATAGATCGGAGTGTAGGTTCGACTTTGGTTTGGTAATCGATAGAATCCTGCAGATTCACCAGTTCTGGAACTAATACCCGCAAAAGAATATAATTCAGTGCCATTATCATCTAAAGGGAGCGAAAGGTTAGCAAAGAACCTACCCCCACGAAGTGCAGATTGGCCTACTCTCATATTATAATCGCTGCGTTGTTGACCCCGGGCGTCAAGTTCAGCTTCCGTAACATTCATACCAAGTAACTCCTGTAATACCGATCTGTCTTCTGCTGAAGCGATATCATTTTGAAAATCAGAATCAAAATAAGAAACTTCCTGAGCAAATTGCTGAATTTGGCTATCGCTTAGATTGGAGATATCGGCTCCATTATTTGCAGCAACACGTTCTATTGCATTATAGGCATTAAAAATAGAACCTTCCCATTCTGCCATCCTGTTATAGGGTTTGCGATAATCAAAATCTCCGGAAAAATTTACAAAACCGCCATTTTCGCCTAAGGCGATACCATAACTGGCAGCTACGTTTACCGTTTCACCATCTATTCCTCCGGTTTGTTTGTTTGCGTTTTTAGTGAAATTTGCTCCTGAAGTTACATTTAGGCTTAATTTTTCAACTTCTTCATTTAAGATTATGTTGATTACCCCTGCAATGGCATCAGAACCATATTGAGCAGCAGCGCCATCTCTTAAAACTTCAATTCTTTGGATAGCTGCAGCCGGAATCGCGTTTAAATCGGTTCCCACACTTCCACGACCAAATGATCCATTTACATTAATTAATGAAGAATTATGCCTTCTTTTACCATTGATAAGGACTAAAACTTGATCCGGACCAAGGCCTCTTAAAGAAGCCGGATCAATATGGTCGGTACCATCAGCAATTGTTTGGGTATTAGAAGAAAATGAAGGTGCTACATAATTAAGCATTTGGTTAAGGTTAACCTGTGGTACCGCGGTTTGTATTTCCTGGATATCCAGCACATCTACCGGTACGGCAGATTCTACTACGGTACGACTACGGTTTCTGGATCCTATTAGTACCACTTCTTCCAAAGCAGTGCCGGCTACCATTTGAACGTCTATGGTAGTTTGGTCTATTTCTACTTCTCGTGATTCAAATCCAACAAATGTAAAAACCAGGGTTTGCCCCAGGGAAGCGTTAATGGAATAATTACCGTCAAAATCGGTAACGGTTCCCTGGTTAGTTCCTTTAATTGCAACTGATACTCCTGGTAAAGGTTGAGATTGATCATCTACTATAGTTCCCGAAATTTGTTGCTCTTGTGCAAAGACTATGGTTCCCAGTAAGAGGGAACAAATTACTAAGTAATACTTTATCATGATATCTTATTTTAAGAAAACAAAGATACAAAAAATTAAAAACCTAGTAATCCTATATGTTATGGGTATTTATAATTTAACTTTAAACGTTTTCGTTAATATCCCCGTGCTGCTTCATCGCCCCTGCGGTCTGCACCACCTTCTAATTTGCCGGAGGCACGCACTTTAATGGCATTTACTTTTCCTATAATTTGCGAATCTTGTTCATTAACATTATATCCCTTGCTGTTAAGAGAATCCAATAATTGATTATCAAAAGCATTGGGTTCAAACAAGATTTCATCTGGCAACCATTGATGGTGGAACCTGGGGGCATCTACGGCTTCTTGCATGCTCATATCAAAAACTTCTACATTTAAAATTGTTTGTAGTACTGAGGTAATAATAGTAGAACCTCCGGGGCTTCCCACCACCATAAAAAGTTCATTGTCTTTTTCTACAATGCTTGGGGTCATAGAACTTAACATCCTTTTTCCGGGAGCGATCGAGTTAGCTTCCGCCCCAATTAAACCGAACATATTAGGCACTCCTGGTTTGGAGCTAAAATCGTTCATTTCATTATTTAAGAAAAAACCGAGTTCTTCTATGTACATTTTAGAACCATAGGCCCCGTTAAGGGTTGTAGTAACAGAAACTGCATTGCCCAGGGAATCAACAATAGAATAGTGTGTGGTTTCCTTGCTTTCGAACCCGCTAATTTTTCCATAATTTATTTTATCTGAAGGTGTGGCTTTTTTAGGATTGAAAGATTGCATTCTATTTTTCAAATACTCAACTGAAAGAAGGCTGTCGGTGGGAATTTCAACGAAGTCCGGATCACCTAGATAATAGCTCCTGTCGGCATAAGCCCTTCTTTCGGCTTCTGTTAGTACCTGAATATACGCTAAATTGTTATGACCATATTGAGCGAGGGGATAGGGTTCTATCATTTTTAGGATTTGCCCTAATACAATACCTCCGCTAGAGGGGGGAGGCATTGATATTATAGTAAGGTCTTTATAATCAGCTTCAATTGGTTTTCTCCAACGAACCTTGTAATCCTGTAAATCCTGTTTTGTAATAATCCCGCCGTTCTGGTCTAAAAAATCAATAATTTTATTCCCTGTTTCACCATCATAAAATTCATCTCTTCCATTCTTAATAATTTTTTCAAGGGTAGTGGCAAGGGGTATGTTTTTAAGTGTATCGCCGGCTTTGTAATTCTTGCTGAATAATATACTATCCTGGTTTTCCCTTAAAAATTCTTCCCGGTATTTACTTAACCGGTTTTGCTGATTTACGGTAACTATATAGCCATTTCGTGCCAGTTTTACTACCGGAGCCAGGATAGTATCTATAGGAAGCGAACCAAATTTTTTGTGTATAGCAAAAATACCAGCTATAGTACCAGGTACTCCAACAGATAACCCCCCATATTGACTAGTCTCTTTGTTTACCTCTCCTTTTTCATTCTGGTACATTTTTTTAGTTGCTGCTAAAGGTGCCTTTTCTCTAAAATCTAAAGAACCTTTAGTCCCGTTTGCCTCACGATATACTAGAAATCCCCCGCCACCCAGGTTGCCGGCAAAAGGATAAGTTACCGCCAGAGCCATTTCTGTAGCCACCATAGCATCAAAAGCATTCCCTCCTTTCTGCATCATCATCACCCCAATTTGCGAAGCTTCCTCCCGGGCAGAAACTACCATGGCATTTGATGTAACTAAGGCTTTGGAAGATTGGGTTTTTAAGGCTTGTCGGTTCCCGGATTCTTTACAAGAAAATGTAAGGAGGGAGATTAAAATTAAGATATATATTCTCATCGGATTATAGTTAGGATATCTTTTATAAATAAACTTGAATTGAAATTACCAAATGTAAATGACTTTTATAAGGCAACAAGTTTTTATAAAGAATTGGGATTTAAAAATTGCGCCTAACATTAAAAAACAAAAATAATGATTAGAAAAATAAAAAAAATCCATATTATTGTACTGTATTAGTTTAGTAGTACAGTAAAACAAGTAAAATGATTAATATTCAGTCTTTAGAATTTTCACATCGAAAGCGTGAAAAATTATTTGAAAATCTTTCCTTTAGTCTAAAGCCGGGGAGTATTACCGGCCTTTTGGGGAAAAACGGAGCAGGGAAAACGAGCTTATTAAAAATAATGGCTGGTATGCTTTTTCCCGGAAAAGGTGAAATTGAAGTACTCGGGCATCAGCCAAAAAAGCGGGAGCCTGATTTTTTAAAGTTCGTTTATTACCTTCCTGAAGAATTTTATTTACCAGCTACCTCCGTAAGAAATTATCTTAAAGCCAATAGTGGTTTTTATCCAAATTTTGATCAGGAATTAATGAAGTATCAGATGCAGGAATTTGAAATTCCTGTGGAGAACCGGTTGGATAAAATGTCTTATGGCCAGAAAAAAAAGTTTTTGATTTCTTTTTCCCTGGCCACTAAATGCAAGCTGCTCATACTGGATGAACCAACCAACGGGCTTGATATTCCGTCAAAAGCAACTTTTAGAAAATTGCTGGCGGGGGCTTTAACCAAAGAACAACTCGTGCTTATTTCCACACATCAGGTTAAAGATGTAGAAAACCTGATTGATAGGGTTGTGATTTTAAACAACGGGCAGGTAATGATGGATAAGGGAATCCTGGAGATTTCAGACCAATTTCAATTTACCAGTGTAAAAGACCTTAATGCTACTAACCCCATATATCATGAACCCAGCCCGGGCGGTTACCGTGCTATTTTGCCGGGGGGTGGTGATTCACAAATAGATATAGAACTTTTGTTTAACGCCGCTACAAAAGGCATAAAACTATATTAGTTGTTATGAAACAAAATGCCATTTTTAATATCAAGCGATTTGGAAGTCTGCTAAGGCGACACCTTCTCCATAATTATTCGGCTTTGCTGTTAAGTCTGCTCGTAGTTTTTGGGATTTCCTTCCTGGTAATTGCCTTTTTTCAATATTTAGGTCGAAACGATCAAAGCAATACTCAGGAATATTTTATAATTTTCATCTTCAGCTACGCTATCCTTGGGGCTTTTTATATCAGTTCAGCCTTTTCATCATTTCGTAACAAGGAAAAAGCACAGGCCTATCTTATGATACCGGGGTCTATTTTGGAAAAATATCTGGTGGAAATTATTTTTTACCCTTTGTCTTACCTGCTTTTATTCCCAATCCTGTATGTAACAGCCTACCAGTTAAGTTCATCTTTTATAAGTATTATAGTGCCGGAGTTTATAGCCTTTGATCTTATTGGTGAAATCGGGAAAATAATGGTGTCGGATGTGTCCCGGTTTGAATATGGAGAAAAAATAGTCGTTGGGAAACTACATATATGGATATTGTTTGTTTCCATAAGCTTTTCTTTGGCCATGGCATTCTTTCTGGGAGCTGCTTCTTTTAAAAAATATGCGATGTTAAAAACTTTGTTAGGCCTGGCCGCCTACATTGGTTTGTGTATTTGGATAATCTACTGGTTGATGGGCGTATTAGGATGGAGCACTTATCGAATATTAGAAAATGAGAGCTATTTATCGCCGCTTGGTGCAGGTTTCGGCAACGATCAAGTAGTAATAAACTTTTTTAGTATTTGTATTTTGTGCTTTGGACTAACCTTTAGTGTGGCGTCGTTTTTTAAATTAAGAGAAAAGGAGGTGTAGCATGGAGTTTGAAAACAATCAAAGTATTTTTATCCAGATCGCTGATAATTTATCAGATAAGATTATTAATAAAGAATATGAACCCGGCCAAAAGATACCCTCTGTACGCGAACTGGCCTCGGAGGTAGGCGTGAATCCAAATACGATTATGAGAACCTATAATGAATTGCAATCTAAAGGGATAATAGAAAATAAACGAGGTATTGGTTATTTTGTTACTTCTATAGCTCCTGAATGTATAATCAAGGAAAGAAAAAAGATATTTTTCGAGAAGATTTTACCTCAATTTATCAAGGAAGCTTCTCAATTAGGGATTACACCGGAAGAACTAAAGAAGCATTTGAATATCTAACCATCTAGACCAATAGAAAATGAAACTTAGCAACATCATACTAACCGCATTCTCAGTTTTATTCATAGTTTATTTATTTGGAGTTTGTGCAGAAATACGCTTAAGAGGCGAAAAGAAAAATATGTTTTCCTATAACCCGGTTCAGCGGTTTGAAGAAAAATGCTCCTCAAATTATAAAACGAAGATTCCCCTTCCTTCATTTAAGGTGTTGAAAATAAATAAAATAAGTCAATCTGGTCTTGTTGTGCTTGGTGAAAACCGGAATACTATGTTTACAGTATTTGGAGATAGTGAGAAGAAAATACCGAATCTTGAGTATCATAAATCTGGCGATACGCTTATTATTGATAAAATGAATGGAACGGCACGTTGTAAGGAATTTAAACTGGAATTAGGAGAATCCGGACCTGAGCTGATTATTGATTCCATGAGTGTGACATTGGCCTGTAAAACGGAAAGCCTTAATAGGTTAAGCCTGAAAGGTTCAAATGCATCTTTTATTTTTTCAGATATTGACACAAATTTTAAGTTTATGGACAGTCTGGATGTTGATCTGAAAAATAATTCATCCTTTCGTTCCTCAATTCAAATTTCAGTCAAACATGTAGCAGGAAAAGTTTCAAAACATTCAGAAATGGACTTCTGGAGTGCAAAAGTGAAATCAGCTGAGGTTGAAATAGGAGAACATTCAAGAATTATAATAGAGGGGAAACGTTATGATAATCCCGATCCTTCAGCTCAATTAATCTACCGGAAATTAAATCAGGAAGACTCCGGGAACCAACCTGGAAAATGATCAAACGGGTAAAAGTTTTCTTCCTAAGAAGCAAAAGTATGTACTTAAAAAGTATTATCTTCATTTCCTTTTTTTGTAAGCGAATAGATAAAATTTTTGCTTATGCTTATTCCAAAATCAAAACTTAGGTATATTTGCCAAAAAAAAATATGAAAACCAAATTCTTTGCACTGCTACTTGTTTTTTTTATTTCCTGTGGGGATGATGATCAACCGGTGGATTATAGAAGTTCTAACGACCAGGAAATCCAGGATTATTTAGAAGAAAATGAACTGCAGGCAGAGAAAAGTTCTTCCGGATTGTATTACATTGTTGAAGAAGAAGGCGAGGGTACCCAACCGGATTATACATACCAGGTGCAGGTGGCGTATAAAGGCTACTTTACCAATGGCGAGGTTTTCGATGAAAGCGACTCAGAAGGTGTTTCCTTTAATTTACAACAGGTAATCCCGGGCTGGACCGAAGGAATTACTTATTTTAAAGAAGGCGGTAGCGGAATGCTGTTCGTGCCCGCCCACCTTGGTTATGGCAACCAGGATTACAGGGGTATCCCCGGAGGCTCGGTTTTAATTTTTGAGGTTGATCTTATTGAAGTCAATGGTGACTAATTGGTTTTTTGGTGCTTTTCGAAGATTTAATCAGTATTTAATTGTAAAAGATTTTAGGAAAATACACTACATTCTGGCTGTATAATTCCTGTTAATTGTAAGGAATCGCTTATGTTAAGACGTTTCAACAATACTTAATTCAAAAGGATAATGATTATATTAGCTTTATGAAGATAAAGGATAGCATACAAGCTAAATTAATCGACTTCACCGCATCGCATTGTGTAAATTATACAATGTGAAAAATCTATATACCTTTGGTTCTACCACTACAAATAATTTTAATGAAGATTCAATTGATATCGATTTATTGATAGAGATTGAAGAGCATGATCCCCTGGAAAGAGGAGAAAAATTGATTGCTATCTGGGATAAATTAGAAGAATTCTTCCAAAGAAAAGTTGATTTATTAACCGAATCTTCTCTAAAAATTCAATCTTAAGAAAAAATATTGAGGCTAGTTAATGGTCTAAACGAGAAAAGTTTCAAGTAAAGTAATTACTACCGAAAATTTATTCAAAGATTTTCTAAGAAAACATAATAAGCGTGGGAGTTAATACCATCGAATATTATACCCCAAGCCAAAAAGAAGAGGCTTAAAATGTCACGTCGAGCGCAGTCGAGACGTTTTTAGTTGGAGCCTTTAGCATATTATCATAAATACCGGATGATCAATATTTGAAATTGAGAAAAACCAAAACCATTTCCGCACTATTTTAAACTTTTTCAGCCTGTAATTCCTAATAAGAAGTGCTTTTTATTTATATTTTCATAATAAAAACTTATACTTGTTGTCGTATTGATTATAACAGTATTATTTCATTGTAAAATTATTTCTAAATGAACGCTCCGAAGAAAAACCGGTGGCTCATTGCCGCTTCTGCAATATTTATTCATCTTTCCATAGGTGCTGCCTATGCCTATAGTGTGTATACCCAACCGCTGGTAACATCCAAAGGCTGGTCTGTAGCTTCAGTAACCACAGCATTTACCATCATGATGGTTTTAGGAGGAGGGTCTGCCGCCTTGTTCGGGAAGTTTGTAGAAAAAAGCGGTCCCAGGAAATCGGCTATGCTAGCTGCAGTCTTATTTGGTTTAGGGCAGGCAGGTTCAGGATTCGCCATTTCTATGGATTCTTTAACCGGTTTTTTACTAAGCTATGGCTTACTCAGTGGGTTCGGACTGGGAATTGGCTATATAGCCCCCGTTTCTACCCTGGTAAAATGGTTCCCGGACAAAAGAGGCCTGGCTACAGGAATGGCCGTGTTAGGATTTGGTACCGGGGCGTTGATAACGGCTCCCGTAGCCGCAAGCTTAATAGAGTCTATCGGAATTAATTATACCTTCTATATTTTAGGAGCTTCTTATTTCACTTTAATGATGCTGGGGGCATCTTATATAGCCCCGCCACCGGCGGGTTGGATGCCCGAAGGAATGAAAGAAGCCGTAAAAGCCGGAACAAAAAAAATCACAAAAGATCTATCCCAGGCTACATCGGGAGAAGCGGTTAAAACCAAACATTTCTGGATGCTCTGGACCATGATGCTTATTAATACCAGTGCCGGGATTATGATGATCTCGGTGGCTTCGCCTATGGCCCAGAATATCGTAGGTCTTTCCGCCGGGGCAGCCGCAACCATGGTGGGCATTATGGGAATATTTAACGGGGGTGGCAGGCTAGGCTGGGCCGCAATTTCAGACTATATTTCTAGACCGAAAGTGTTTATTATATTCTTTATTATTCAGCTGGCTGCATTTATTACCCTGCCTATTATTACCAGTGCCCTAATTTTTCAAATCTTTATTTTTCTTGTGGTTAGTTGCTATGGCGGAGGATTTTCTAACCTTCCTGCTTTTATCGGCGATCTTTTCGGAACAAAAGAACTCGGTGCTATTCACGGCTACCTGTTAACTACCTGGTCTTTGGGCGGACTTATTGGCCCTACCTTAGTTTCGCAAATTTATACCAGAACCGGAAGTTATATTCCCGTTTTCTATGTCTTTACCGGACTCATTATCGTAGCGCTAATTATCAGTTTAATGCTAAACCGAAGTATCAAAAAAGTCAAAACCGAACAAAAGGAATTACATTACGAAGACTCCACTTCAAAAGTGTAAGGGCTTTGTAAAACTATTTGAAATTTCCGGGTATTTATTTTATATAGGACAGACAACTTAGTCTTGATTTGGGGCTTTCCTTTCCCAGTAAGGCATACCGCTGCAATCTTTTTACTTGATAATCGAGATATTGGATTAATTTAGAGTAATTACGGTTTCCCACTTTTTTTGATAAAAGTAATATGGTATTTTTACGGAAAACTTTGAATATCCCGTAATTTATTTAGGTAAATATGTATTTTGTGTGGATATAATATGTTAATACAAATTGATTACGATGATTTAATATGATTGGAATATATAAAAGATAACAAGAGTATTAGATTTACTAATGCAAAACTTGGAGGTTAATTTGAGAAGGATAAAATACATTTATATACTAAATGAGTTATATAGTTTAGATATATTTTTAAAAATAATAGTCATACATTAATTGAATATGAAAAAGGAATTATTTACTATGTTAACAGTGCTTTTATTTAGTGCTTGTAAAAATCAATATAATATAAAAGACAATACTGCATTACCTGAATATATGGAAATTGTTAATGGTCAAACTACAATTAGTGATTCCTCAATAGTATGTGAATTGAGCCTTAAAGAATTGCCAACACATCTTAGATTTAATAGTGATGGATTAAAAGACAATGCTAGGGAGTATGAGTGGGGAGTTTATTTTGATAATAATAATGATGGAAATTATGACCTTTGTCTCTCTGTATCTAATTGGAAAGGTGAGAAAGAAAAACAAAAGGAAGGTGAGATTCTTAAATATACGCAGACAAACATTTGGAAAATTGAGGGCAAAGGAGGATCCAACATTGGATATATTGAATCTAAAATAAAGGGAGATAAGATTATTTTAACTGCATTACTTGGCGCAAATGAGTTAAATGAAATTTCATCTAGCTCTAAAATTAAATATCAAACATTTTATAATAGTGGAACTGAAACATATAAGGATTCTTTGATAATAGAAAATTGATTGACTCTGGTAGTTTTCACAAGTTAACTAATGCCTAATAAAGATTCATCGCAAATAACGGGTTTTGGTGAAAAAGTGTGATTTTAGAAACCAGGAATGAAAATGGTTAAGCCGGGGAAGTTAGCGTCCCTAATCCCGCTGCGTACTAAGATAAGATTTGGCATTTATACCTAAACAAGCTAAAATATTTTAATCAGCCTCTTTAATATAATACATTTGTAAAATGTTTTATAGAAGGAAGATAATATTAGCGCTCATTCAGCTTTTTAATGGAGAAATAGAAAAAACAAAGCTTCAAAAACTTTTGTTTTTATTTTCAACCAAGAAGCAAAAACCGGAATACGAATTCGTTCCTTACAAATTTGGGTGTTATTCATATTCTGCAAATGCAGATTTGGTAACTATGCTTAAAAAGGATTATTTGTTGGAGACTGATACTGGGTTTCACAAGAAAGATGCTACTGACTATTTGAAGGCTATAAAAGCTTCAGATAAGAAAATTTTGCTTGATACGGTGCAGAATTATGGAGATATGAGGAATGATACTTTAATTCGACACACCTATATTAATTTTCCCTATTATGCGATTAATAGTACTATAGCGAAGAGACTTCTAAATGAAAATTTATATAAAAGAGTTCAGGATGCTACACCAAAACAAACAGACCAAACTTTATTTACTATTGGGTATGAAGGAGTTTCGCTAGAAAACTATTTAAATAAATTAGTAAAAAATAATATTCAATTATTGGTTGATGTTAGAAAAAATCCGCTAAGTATGAAATTCGGATTTAGCAAGACATTATTAAAAAGATATTGCAATAGTCTTAATATTGATTATATTCATATCCCAGAAGTTGGTATAAAATCAAATAAGCGGCAATCCTTAGAGAATCAAGAAGATTACGATAATTTATTTGAGGATTATAAAAATACAACTTTAATAGAAACAGTAAGTGACCAAAAAAGTATTTTAGACTTACTCAATAAGTACAATAGAATTGCATTAACTTGTTTTGAGTCAAACATTTGTCAATGCCACAGATTACCATTAGCTCAATCCCTACATAAGCTTAAAAGAGATTTGATTATAGAACATATCTAATTTACACTTATGCCAAAAACTAAAGTCTTAATTACGGTAAAGACTTATCCAGCTATTTCAGGAAAATATGATGAATTAGTTTGTACCGCAGGATTTACAGAGGATGGGAAATGGGTTCGGATTTATCCCGTACCATTCCGTAAAAAAGCATATGCCCAACAGTATAAAAAGTACGAATGGACTGAAATAGATCTTGTAAAGAATAAAAGTGATTTTAGACCTGAGAGCTTTCGACCTTATTCACTAGAAAGTGAGATAACAGTTTTAAATCGTTTAGATACATCCAATAATTGGTACGAACGAAAAGAAATCGTATTAAAAAATGTCTATACTGATCTTTCGAAATTAATTGCTGAGGCAAAAAACCAAAAAATATGCACTTCACTTGCAGTATTCAAACCAACTAAAATTAAAAACTTTTTAATCAAAGAGGTTGAAAGAAATTGGGATCGTAAAAAACTGGAAAAAATTAAGGCTCAAAGAGACCAAGCTAAACTTTTTGAGCAACCTGAAGATTCTCTCGAAGTAGTAGATAAGTTACCTTATAAATTTGTCTATGTCCTTGAAGATGATCAAGGCAAAGAGAGTAAAATGATGATAGAAGATTGGGAAATCGGTGCGTTATACTGGAATTTATTAAAAC
Source organism: Salegentibacter sp. (assembly GCA_017795085.1). Lineage (GTDB taxonomy): Bacteria > Bacteroidota > Bacteroidia > Flavobacteriales > Flavobacteriaceae > Salegentibacter. Next base: position 3,036,519 of record CP051246.1, on the reverse strand, counting down.
GTTATGAAGGAAATGAAGCAAAAGCAGTAGCGGATGTAAAGAAAAAATATTTTGAAGATTTTGCTAAAACTAAAGATTTGTACTTATTTTTAGGGACATCCCAACTTCATCATTATGTTTCTCATAACCCATTTATGATTATTGGAACATTTCACCCAAAATTTGAATATCAAACAAGATTGTTCTGAAAATACTATTTCTACATCGCTAATGGCAAATGGTGTGTATTGCTGAAAAGTATAAATTTCGAAAAACAGGAAGGAGCATAATTAAGCCTGCAGATAAAGTCAATAAGTCATCGCAAATAATGGGTATGGTTGAAAAAGTGTAATTTTAATAACCAAGAAAGATAATGATTAAGAAGGTAAGTCCACTTCTCTTACTACAATCTACTCGTGCCAACGGAGAGCGTTCTGCCAAATAATTTTAAGATAAACTCAAACTTCTAATGCTGCGAAAATTTAGACTATTTCTATTTTTACTTATAATATTTTCTATTCATAATTTTTATTCTCAGAATAATCAAGATCTTGATTCAGAAATAATTTCATTTCTAGATACATTAAACTCAGAAACATTTTCAGGAATAATATTAGTTGGAAAGAATGATAGCATTTTCGAGGAAAGAACTTACGGCTATTCAAATATCGAAAATAAGATTAAGATTGATAATAATACTAAATTTCACATTGCTTCAATTACAAAATCGTTTACGGCTGTTGGTATTCTTAAGCTTTACGAAGAGGGAAAAATTAATTTAAATAAACCAATTGGAAATTATTTGGATAGCTATCCAAACCAAAAAGTATTAGATTCAGTTACAATCCATCAATTACTTACTCATACGGCCGGAACAAAAGCCATCTATGGAGAGAAATATCAAAATTCTAATAAAGATAGATATAGAAAGCTTCAAGATTATTTACCATTATTTGCAAATGATTCATTAGCATTTTCTCCAGGAAGTAAATATGAATATAATGGAGGAGGTTTTGTATTATTAGGATTAATAATACAAGAAGTAACAGGGGAAAATTACTATGATTATCTACAAAAAAATATTTTTGATCCCTTGGGTATGAACCATACAAAAGCACTTGAAATAGATGGTATAAATTATAATACAGCTGAAGGTTATTCAATTTATATAAATAAGGATAAATCTTTGGCTCATAATTATTATTATATATCAAAGGCCTCAGGGGCATCTGCACATTACTCAACTGCCGAAGATCTTTTTAAGTTTTCCAAAGCTTTAAGAAATTATCAATTGTTGAGTAAAAACACAACTGACTTAATGTTGGAGCCTAAAGTAAAAGGATACAATACTTTTCTGGGTTACGGTATTGATATCGATAAAAAATATGAAGAAACCATCGTTGGACATAGTGGAGGTTGGTATGGAATACGATGTGAATGGATGGATTTCTTAGATTCTAACTACACGGTGATTATTTTATCTAATATCGATAATGATGGTAAGGAAGAAGTTTCTAATTTTTTCAAGTCAAAGCTTACTAAAATGAAAGAATTAAAATAAAAGTTATGAAAGCTCCAAAAGTCTTAATAGCTCTGTTCATAATATTTTCCACTTCAATTAATTATGCTCAAAACAGTTCGAAGGTAGAAGGAAAAATAGATTCATTTTTAAATGAATTATCCGGAGAAGATTTTTCAGGAACAATACTAGTCTCGAAAAAAGATAGCATTATTCAAAAGAGAGCTTATGGACTAGCCAGTAAAGAACTAAATGTTAAGAACGAGGTTGATACAAAATTCAATATTGCATCGATTACTAAAACCTTTACTGCGGTTGCCATACTACAATTGTACGAGGAGGGAAAGATTGACTTAAACACACCGATAGGAAAATACTTAAAAGATTATCCTAACGAGAAAATTAGAAAGGCTGCTACAGTTTCTCAATTATTAACGCATACTGCAGGACTCCCCAATTTTTACGTAACTAACTTTTTAGATAGATGTAAATTTAAATTTGAGGAAGTTAAAGACTTCTTACCGCTGTTTGAAAATGACACATTGTTAGCAGAACCTGGAGCGGAATATAATTATGATGCGGCAGGTTATGTATTACTTGGTCTTATTATAGAAAAAGTAACCGGCACGAGTTATTATAATTACCTGGAAGAAAATATCTTCCAAAAAGCAAAAATGTCAAATACTGCAGCCTATACAGTAGACGCGATTGTTGAAAATAAAGCAAATGGATATACTTTTGCCGGCGATACAACCAAACCCTTGAGGAACAATATTTTCTATTTATCAAAAGCTTCCCCAGGAGGTTTTCATTATTCCACCGTGGAAGATCTTTTTAACTTTAATGAAGCCCTGTTCAAGACAAAACTTATTAGCCAGGAAACATTAGAATTAATGACCGAACCCAGAGTAAAAGGTTACAATACGCATTTAGGCTATGGGATTGATATAGATCAGCGGTATGATGAAATTATTCTCGGTCATAGTGGAGGATGGTATGGAATCAGCGGGGAAATCATCTATTTACCAGAATCAGATTATACCATCACAATTTTATCGAATGTAGATTCAAGAATGGATTCAGGACAAGCAATGGTATCGAATTTCTTTAAAGAGTTATTAGCAGGTAAAATGGAGCAAAAATAACAGGTATACCAAGGACGGGTATTGCCGAAAAAGCGTATTTTAGAAACTACCAAAAAGATGATTATTGTGGGAAGTTGTTGTCAGGAATGACTTATAATAGAATCTATGGCTTCCCTGGAATAATTGGAAATTTTATTCAATACTATTCCTTCAAGCATGCAATGATTTCAACACAGGTAAATTTGATTATTTAGAAGATTGAACTAAATTTAGAGTAGCTAATAATAGTCTTATCACCTTTTTATTATGTAAAAAAATGAAAGAGCAATTTAAAAACATTTCACTTATAAAAAACGAAGCGAAAAAACGTTTTGAAATAGAAGTGAGCCAACATTTTGCATTTATTAATTATGGTGAAATGGGAGACCAGATCGCCTTGGTACATACCGAAGTGGAACCCGAACTTGCAGGTACGGGAGCAGCATCGGCAATAGTTGAGAAAACACTCAATTGGTTGGAACAAAATCACAAAACTTTATTGCCCTTTTGTCCCTATGTATTTGCATACATCCAAAAACACCCGGAATGGAAACGAATTGTTGACAAGCGGTTTAAAGCATATGATAAGTTATAACAACCTGGTCAAAAGAATTAACGATTAAAATACGAGTTAAAAATTACAATAGTCAATGCCTGTGGTGTTTACTCAACAGCATTGCCGATAAAATGTTATCCAAATTAAAATTCGCTTAATATGCAATCCAACGTAGGGCTAATATTAGAAGAAAAAGCTGCCGACATAGGCAATTTTATGGTGGGGCGGCTCTTGCCGTTTCGCCGGAAAAGAGCGGTAGGTCCATTTGTTTTTATAGACCATATGGGGCCTGCTTGCCTTAAAGAATATCAAAATTTAGATGTCCCTCCGCATCCTCATATTGGACTTTCTACCTTAACTTACATTTTTGAGGGAGCAATTTTTCATCGTGATAGTCTGGGAAATAACATTGAAATCAAACCGGGAGAAGTGAATTGGATGACCGCAGGAAAAGGCGTGGTTCATTCAGAAAGAACCCCCGAATATTTACGAAAAAAAGATAAATTTCTGCACGGACTTCAAATTTGGATTGGCTTGCCTAAAAAATTGGAGCAATGTGAACCCAGTTTTTATCATTTCAATAAAGAAGACATCCCCGCCTGGGAGGAAAACAACATTAGCTACAAACTTATAGCGGGCGAAATAAAGGATAAGAAATCACCAGTTCCTGTGCATAGTCCTTTGTACTTTATCGAAATTAAAACCAAATCGGCTCAAAAAATAAACATTGGAAACAAACTTTTTGGCGAAGTGGGCATGTACGTTTTAAATGGAACCGTAAAAATTGAAAACAATGATTATGGCAGCAAACAATTGCTCATTTCCAAAAACGCTTCATTATGCGAATTTGAAACCAATGGCGAAACTACACTTTATCTATTTGGTGGTGAGCCATTTGATGAAGAACGTTTTATGTTTTGGAATTTTGTCAACTCCGATAAAAGCATTTTGGAGCAGGCTAAAGAAAATTGGAAAAACCAAAATTTAGAAGCTTTTCCAAAAATACCAAATGACAATAAAGACTTTGTGCCATTACCAAAACCAAAAATATCGAAAAAAGGATGATAACATTTAAACAAGAACAAAATGAACGAAGAGGAAAGTTCGTCATTTTAGAAAATGACATACCGGCAGGAGAAATGACCTACGTTTGGGCAGGTAAGAACAAATTCATTATTGACCATACCGAAACCTATAAAGAATTTGGTGGAAAAGGATATGGAAAACAATTAGTGATGAAAGGAATAGAATACGCCAAAGAAAAAGAAGTGAAAATTATACCATTATGTCCTTATGCCAAAAAAGTAATGGAAGCTGATGAAGCGCTCCACGATATGATTTTTAAATAGACAAGCCCGTGTTTTCAAGAAATTAAAAGTAAGCCTGGATTTTTTGCTTCTCCTGAGCTTGACGAAGCAATGTCAAGCTGAGCCTGTCGAAGCTGGTGTTGAACTGAAGTGGTATGTTGAAGTGCGTTACCAAAAAACCCGGCTTCGACATCTCCTCCCGATGGTCGGGCTCAGCCTGACAGCGGGGGATTCGATCAAAGTTATACAGTAATTTTGAAGTAAACTGTCAAGCTGAGGTAGCCTGTCGAAGCTGGGGTTTGAGATAAAAATTATCTAGCGAAGGAAATGACGTGTGTGATGTAAATTTACAGAGAACCAAAACCACAAGATGGCCGGGATGTGTACAGTGTCTATATACCTGTGGCTGAGCATGGTCTTCGGAAAATATTGATAGCGATGTTGGTGCTCAAATTTTTCCTGATGCCCGAAGGCTAGCCTTTCAGCTTAAAAAATTTTTGTTGGCCTTGAAGGAAAAATGTTAGGAGCTTTGAGACTTTTACTGAGGATTTAAATTGGCCGGTAATTGCCTTTGCTGGTGCGCGATTGTAACTTGTGTCGAGTATGGTATGTTCTTGTTGAAGACTTATCCAGTATCGTTAAATTACTTAGCAAATAAAAGATTAATTTAGAAAATTAGTTTAAATTTAAATCCGAAAAAGCTAAACTTTTCTCATGAACCAGTATGCTTACCTGTTTATTTCTTTATTTTTATGTGTTCCTTGGGTTCTTTTCATTGTTTTTAGGCCCGGTTTAAAAAGGAAAATTTTAAAAGCAAGTGTAATAGGAGGTTTTGCAGGCTTTATTGCAGAATTTTGGTATTTCCGCGATTATTGGCGTCCCCCTTCTTCAGTAGGTGTTGCTTCTGTTTCTCCTGAAGATTTTTTATTTGGCTTCTTTATTACAGGTATAGCTGTTTCAGTATATGATGTGGTGTTCCGAAAATCCAATTCAAATGGCGAAAAACCGAGAAAAAAATTCTTTGGCTTTCTTTTTTTAATAGGGGTAATTGCTCTTTTTCTTTTTAATAACGGATTAGGCTTTAACTCTATTTTTGTGAGTTCAATTGCCTTTATTATCTTTTCAGTAACCATGGCGCTTATCCGAAAAGATCTGTGGATGCCTTTATTAGGGTCGGGCATACTTACTCTTCTTATAACTATCCCGGTTTATATGATTATTTTTAACCTTATAGCTCCTACTTATTGGGACTCATACGGGTTGCTTTCGGAAACTTCTTACGGAATAACCGTTTTTGGAAATGTCCCTATTACCGAACTAATTTGGTATTTTTCTTGGGGTTGCCTGGCAGGTATAGCTTATGATTTTTCTTCAGGGAAAAAGAAGGTGCCTATGGGTAAACTTTAGCGGTACATTCTTCTTACTACACGAGTTTGCTATAACTGTTTTGCGTGTAAATCTTAGCAATAACAACATTGCAATAAATTTTAAAATGAGTGTATTTTCTTATCATCTAATTGAATTACCATTGTTAGTGGCGATAAAGAGAATATTCTCAAATCCAATTTCTAATAAAACTAAAGGGCTAATTCATTCGGTATATATGACCGCAATGACTTTAGGCTCTATTCTACGTATTCATTAAAAAACAGTTCATACTCAATAAACTACATTTCGGATTTAAAAAATATATAAGACACAAGAATAGTCGGAATTTTGAATTTCAACTCAATTTGTTAAAGAAATTAATAATTAAATGGAAAATTTAGTCGGAAATGAAATTGGATTAATTCATTTGATTTCATCTTGTTTTGCCTTGTTGTTTGGAACTTTTATACTGATTTTAAAAAAGGGAACTAAGCAACACGTGAAAATCGGATATTTATATCTTATTAGTATGGGGATTTTAATTCTGACTGCTTTTATGATTTATAGATTATTTAAAGGATGGGCAATATTTCACTACTTAGCTCTTTTAAGTTTATTGACAATCGCCCTTGGAATGGTTCCGATTTGGACAAAGAAACCTGTAAATAAATGGAAATATCTTCACTTTTCATTTATGTATTGGTCGGTTATTGGACTTTATGCAGCTTTTGCCGCAGAAATTTTGACAAGAGTTCCGGAAACACCTTTTTTTGGAATGGTTGGAATAGCGACTGGTGGAATTATGCTTCTTGGTGGAATATTTTTTGGGATTAATAAAGTAAAATGGATAAGAATATTTGAGACTGAAAAAGAATAACGAAATGCCAATCGAGTAGACGGCTCCACCGTTAATTAACGTAGTGCGCCTCTCACACCACTCCCGAAAGCTTTCGGTATTCGGTTCTTCCCTATATTCGGGGCAGGCTTTATACAGCGGTGCGATAGGGAGACTCATCGATTATAGTATTTGATTAAACTAATATAACCTTTCATTTTTTAACATTTTACGATAATGAGGTACGCAAAATAGGAGTTTGATCATATCTTTACCAAAAATGAGTGAAAGTAGCTTGGGTAATGTAGTAGTGTAGCTTTACCCAATTTTTAGGGAAGGCTATTAAAAATTCCCTAAAAGGATTCAAAATTAGAAAATAAATATTGGAAAATTCTAGCCTTACTAAACCAACAAAAAAGGATAATAGAATAGATTTATTAGACGTTTACCGAGGATTTGCAATTTTCGGAATATTTGTGGTAAACATTGTAATAATGAATTCAACATTCCTTAATCAGGATGAATTCGCTAAACAATGGACTTCAAATATTGATCAGGTTTCGAAGAAAATATTGCAAATTTTTTTCTATACCAAGTTTTTCCCAATTTTCTCTTTATTATTTGGCTTGGGGATTTCTATGCAAGCTTTAAAATTAAAAGAAAATAACAAGACATTTTCCTTCTTGGCTAGAAGAATGTTTATTTTATTTGTAATAGGAGTACTTCATATAATATTTATCTGGTCAGGAGATGTTTTAAATTTATATGCCATATTGGGCTTATTGGTCTCTTTCCTGCTTTCCAGATCAAATAAAGTCATATTAATCCTGTCTGGATTTTTCCTTTTATTCCCATTTTACGACCAAATATTTTCTTCCATTTTTGAGATACTGTATTATAATCCAGGAAGTTATTTAGAAAACTATAATGGGGCGGAGGTTAATAGAGTAATTAGTCAGGGAACTTACTCTGAAGGAATAAAACTTCGAGTTCTAGAATATATGGCAAATATTCCTATGCTTTTTGGGTTTTTAGGTCCGATAGCCCTTTCCATGTTTCTATTGGGAATCTATTTAGGGAAAAATAAAATTTACAAATCACTAAAAAGCTTTATTAAGAAAATAAGCCTTCTTGTAATAATTATAACAGTTTTGACCAATATTTATAGGATGGCTTTCCTATTCTTGTTGCCGCAATATGAAATTTATAATAACGAAAATTTCAGACCATACTTTATTAAATTAATGGTAGTTTCAGATGTAATAACTGGCATATTCTATTTATGGATTATTGGTTGGTTATGGTATAATACAAAATTGAAATATTATTTAAAACCTTTTAAGTATGTAGGAAGAATGGCGCTAACCAATTACATAATGCAGAGCTTGATAGGGCTAATCATATTTTCATCCATAGGTTTTGCTCTTTACGAAACATTGAGTCCTTCAGAAACATTAATTAGTGCGCTGGCTGTATTTTGTTTTCAAGTAGTTTTTAGTAAAATATGGTTAACTTTCTTCAAATTTGGACCCTTAGAGTGGATTTGGAGATGTTTTACCTATAAAAAAATTTTACCTATTAGGAAATCTTAACAAAGGACGGTGCCCAACGAACTCGGTTAATCGCAGGTTTTGTCGAAAAAAGTGTGATTTTAGTAACCAGTGAAAGATGGTTAAGCCAACAAGTCCGCATACCTAAACCCATATCACTTGTCGTTGAGTAAAACCGTTGTACTAATTAAAAATGGAACTCTTATTCATCCTTTTAATTTTAATCTTTTATGGAATTTTTTTCTATTTAAGAAAAAGATTTGTTCCTAAAATTAAGGGTGCTCTTGGAGAATATAAAGTTTCTATTAAGCTTAGACATCTCAAAGATAGAGAGTATATAGTTCTGAATGATATTTTATTAAAAAACGGGAATTCGACTACTCAAATTGATCATATTGTAATTTGCAAAAGTGGGGTTATCGTTATTGAAACCAAATATTATAAGGGTTGGATTCATGGTCATCAAAATTCTGAATATTGGAGACAAACAATTTTTAAACATAAGAATAAACTTAGAAATCCAATAAAACAAAATTGGGTTCATGTATATGCCATAAAAAAATTACTTTCGAAAAATTGTCATATTAAATATTTTCCGGTAGTTGTTTTTGCAGGAAGTGGGAAATTAAAGAATATAACGTCTTCTCTTCCTGTTGTTTATTTAAAAAAGCTTCTTAGCACAATCAAGAACCTGAATGTAGAAGAAAACTTATCCTATAATCAAATGAAATTGATTTCAGATAAGATTCATCAACATAACATCATTGATAGAAAAATAAGTAAAAATCATTTAAGAGAAGTAAAAAAACGGACTCAGGAACGAAAGAAAAAGGAAAAACTAAAAATCTGTCCAAGATGTGGAAATCAACTAGTTAAAAGAAAGGGGAAATATGGTCAATTTTATGGCTGTCAAAATTATCCCAAATGCAGGTATACATTAAATCTCGGGGGATGACTAGTACAGAAAGTAATCTCGCTTATTCGGTTCCAGAAGTTTCTCTACAATAAATGATGTTTTGAACCGGATTCGGTTTCCCGCTTTAGTGTAACCGTTAATCCCAGAATCCAATATGAGATGGAATTTATAGACTGCGACATTGAAATTCATGAGAATAAGGCAATTATAACCTCCCAAGGTAAAGAGTCTTAGAAAAAAACTGTAACATTATCTTATCTTTTTGACCAAAATCCTTGGGGGGCAACATCATCAGTATATCCACGGGGCACGGAGCCAAAAAAGTCATTTTATTATTGCCGCTGCGAGCAACTGTTCCTGTTTTATTTTATCTTTAAGGCTGATAAACAGCAGGACACTAACTGCAATAGCCGCGAAAATGCGCCTATAGCAGTTAGATTTACGTTAGCCAAAATTAATAATGAAGAACTATATTTATAAATGAATTGGATTTTAGGATTTATCTTGGTCTTAATTGTGGTGTACATAATTGATATCCAATTAACAAAGAATAGGAATAAAAAAACAAAAAAGATCTTAATTGAAAATTGGGGCAAACCTAAAAAAGAAAAATATTTTAATTTTGAGTTGATCAACCTATTTTTTAGAAACCAAAAGTCTCCAAAAAATGTATTTCAAACTATATCCGACCACACTTGGGAAGATCTAGATTTTGATGAAATTTTCAAGTTTATTGATAGAACTACCTCCAGAATAGGTCAGCAATATCTTTATTTTAAGTTGAGAACAATAACTGAAATATCTGATTTAAAGCGGTTTGGAAAGCTTACTGAAATATTTTCTAAAAATCAGAGGTTAAGATTAAATTGTCAAGTAGAGCTCTCAAATTTATCAACGACCAAGGCATACTATTTAGAAGAAATTTTTAGAGAAAAAAATGAAGAGAAATCTAATAATATATGGCTGTTTCGCTTTCTGTTGATAGCTGCAATTTCATCAATAGCCTTAAGTTTTTTTAATCAAATATTAATTCTTTTCTTAATTCCAATATTTTTCGTCAATCTAATTTTTCACTACAAAAACAAATCTTCAATACAATATTATTTAAACGGAGTGGGGCAATTGGCTGCTAGCTATAAAGTTGCCAAAAACTTGAGCTCCTTAGAAGAAATAAAAACTTATTATAGAGACCTCGGTTTTTTGAAAAATATAAAATCTGTTCTGTCAAAAATCAGATTTATTGAATGGGAGAGAAAATTAGATAATGAATACGCACTCTTGCTTTGGTTTGTTTCTGAAATTATAAAAATAACCTTCATTATAGAACCACTATTATTCCACAGTTTTCAAAATTCATTAGAAAATAAGGGAAAAGATATCAAAAGTCTCTTTATCTTAATTGGTGAAATTGACTCTGCGATATCATGTGCATCATTGAAAGCTGGTAATTCTCAATATTGTAAACCGGAATTTAAGGATAGAAAAGCAATTTTTGTAGAAGATATATATCATCCTTTAATTGAGAATTGTGTTCCTAATAGTCTCACCTTAAAAAATAAAAGCTTACTACTAACGGGATCCAATATGTCCGGCAAAACCACTTTTATTAGAATATTTAGTTTAAATGCGATCTTAGGACAAACGTTGAATTTATGTTTTGCAAAAAAATATGAATGTCCCTTTTTCAGGATTTATTCATCAATTAGAATATCAGATAATTTAATGAATAGTACAAGTTATTATTTAGAAGAGGTTGTCAGAATTAAGGAACTAGTTCACGCTTCAAATAATGAAGGTTATTGCTTATTTATATTAGATGAACTCTTCAAAGGGACCAATACAGTGGAGAGGATAGCAGCGGGCAAATCTATATTATCCTATCTTAATAAAAATAATGATATTGTGATGGTTTCCACTCACGATCTTGAACTAACAGATTTATTGAAAGAAAAGAATTTTGATTTATATCATTTCTCCGAAACTATTGAGAATGAACGTTTAACTTTTGATTATAGGATTAAACCGGGAAAACCTACTAGTGGAAATGCCATCAAAATTTTAGAATTGTATGATTATCCATCAGAAGTTACAGAGAATGCAAGGAGTGAACAAGATAACTTTGGCTAAAATAATCAAGCGTTCGTGTGGCCGGAACGGCCCAACATGAATGTACTGTTTGACTACACCGATTCTTTGCCGCTTAGCCATAGGGGGACTGTCTGTTTTTAGAAGGTCAAATTTGTTAGCTGTAACCGAAGCACCCTGCTGATAACAAACAAACGATAAATTTATTCAACTTATAAATTTTCAGTCGTTTGCATAATGACATTTCGTAAGCGTTCTTCATTTTTATCGCCCCAATCTCCTAAAACTGAAATCACAGGAATTAATGATAACCCAAAATCGGTTAGTGAATACTCAACTTTTGGGGGAACAACGGGATAAATGACTTTTGAAACCAATTCGTGTGCTTCCAATTCTTTCAACTGAATGTTTAATACTCGTCTTGAAGCATCGGGAATTTTACGTTGCAGTTCGCTTGGGCGTTTATGCCCTTCATTAATAAACCATAGCAAGCGAATTTTCCATTTGCCATAAAGTACTTCACCAATTAAGTCAAGACCACAATTTAGGTTCAATGGTATTTTTCTATTTTTCATAGCACAAATTTAGTTCAATGTACCAAATGGTGCAATATGGGAAAAATTTAACCCTATGCAATTCAATATTCCGTACTTGTGCAAACCGTATATATGCATCAATTTTGCCCTTAAATAATTATAAAAATGGAACAATTTAATTTCAATAAGGAGTTATCGGGCAAAATAGCCTTGGTTACAGGAGGCACAAAGGGTGCCGGAAAAGCAATTGCAGAAAGACTTTTGCAGGCAGGTACAACCGTTATCATTACCGCAAGAAAAGAACCTGAAAATGAAAACAAAAATCTATATTTTATTTCAGCAGATTTAAGCAAAGCCGAAGGAACAAAAAAAGTAGTTACGGAAGTTTTAGAGAAATATGGTAAACTTGACATTCTTATAAACAATCTTGGAGGTTCGGAAACACAAGGTGGCGGTTTTGCGGTGTTAACTGATGCCGATTGGGAAACAAGCTTACAAACAAACTTACTCGCTCCTGTTCGGCTAGACCGTGGATTTTTACCTCAGATGATAAAAAGAAAAAGTGGTGTTATCATTCATATTGCTTCCATTCAAGCAAGATTGCCTTTATTCGACAGCACGTTACCGTATGCATCTGCAAAAGCGGGTTTATTGAATTACAGCAAAAGTTTATCCAACGAGGTTTCGCCAAAAGGTGTTCGTGTATTGACTGTTTCGCCAGGTTGGATAAATACTAGCTCGTCAAAAGCAATGATGGAGCGAATAGCCGAAAGTTCAAACACAAGCATCGAACAAGCCATACAAAGCGTAATGGACGGTTTAGGCGGAATACCTTTTAGGCGACCGGCACAACCCGAAGAAATTGCAGAATTGGTTGGTTTTTTGGTGTCGCCAAGAGCCAATTATTTAACAGGAACAGAATATGTCATCGATGGTGGAACAATACCAACTATCTAATAATTTTAAAAAATAAAAATATGAACTTACCAAATGTAATCGCTGATTTAGTAAATGCACAAAACAATTTTGACAGCTTGGCTTATGCTAATTGTTTTTTTGAAACAGCCGTAGTTTTTGACGAGGGAAAAACATACACCGGTAAAATTGAAATTCAACAATGGATTAAAAAAGCCAATGAAGAATACCAAACCCTTATGAAACCTTTGGAATATTCAGCGAAAGAAGAAATGCTGAAAGCCGAAGTTTCGGGCAATTTTCCGGGAAGTCCGATTGTTCTATCTTATCATTTAAAATTGAAAGACGGGCTTATTCAGTCGTTAACAATAACCGGCTGAAAAAAGACTCAATAAACTCCCCTGCGATACAGAGCATTGTTTAATTGAAAAAAAAGTTACCTCTAAGCGTTCGTGTGGCCGGAACGGCCCAACATGAATGTACTTGTTTGACTACACCGGTTCTTTGCCGTTTCCATATACGGAGATTGGTCTGTTTTTAGAAGGTCAAAAAAGCAAAATTGAACCATAAAATTGTCACGTCGAGCACAGTCGAGACGTTTTTGTTTAACCTTTCGACTGCGCTTAACTTAAGGTGACAAAAACTAAGCTTAGGTATTCAAACCGACATCATAAAAATTATATCAGTATCTCATTTGCCAGCTCTTGATTTTATCGCCTTCAACCGTAAACAAAAAGTTGGCTTTATTGGTATAGCCACGGCTACTGTATTGTCCCTTTACTACCACTTCATTACCATCTACTTTGTATTGGGGATCATCGACCTGTCCTTTTCGCTCGATGATGTCGCTTTCCAACCAACTAAAAAAATCTTTTCCTGATTTCCATTCACCACTTCCGTAAGCCTGTTGCGCATTTTCGTGAAACAACGAACGGATTTTTTCGGCATCATTTTCAGACATTGCTATAATTAGTGCCTTAATTACATTTTCTGGGTTATTTTGTGAATTTTCATTATTAGTACTCATAGGTATTATATTTAGTTGTTTGATTTCTTGTTTAGAATTATGTTCATTATGCTGTCCAACAATTTTTTATAGTAAAAATAAGACTGATAGAATAATAGATTTTCATTGTATCCAGTTTTTAAAAGGATATTGAAGATATATGATTATAAGGTTTAAGATCAAAAACGGAAGTTCAATGGCCGCACCTTTCAAATTCATATCCAAAAGTTGAAAACACAAAATCATTAAAATTCCTGTTGCCATTAAAAAATTGCCCCAAACAAACGTTTTGGGTATTACGATTAAAACAGCACTCAAAATAGTTATTGCGCCAACAAGCATTACCGCATATTTACTGAAATTCCACTTGCCAAAAAGTTCCAACATTTCAGGTTTGCCAGATAACATTGCCCAACCTTGTTTAAATCCCATAAATACAGCTATAAGAATTAAAACAATATTTAGGTATTTTGCAAATCCTTCCATTCTTATAAATTAAAAAAGACAGACATTTTTAGTCTGCCTTTGTGGAACAATATGTTAAAAATTATCTTGTAGTATAACCACCATTTGCAAAAATGGTCTGACCGGTAATCCACCAACCATCGGTCACCAAAAACTCAACGATTGGAACGATATCTTCAATTTTCGTCAAACCACCCAAGGCAGATGCACTTTTGTGGTATGCTACGGCATCGTCTGATTCCTGACCGTAGAAAAACGGTGTGTCCATAGGTCCTGGTGCAACATTTGTTACAGAAATTCCTCTCTCGCCAAATTCTTTGGATGCCATTCTTACAAAATGTTCGGTAGGTGCTTTTGCGCCCGCATAGGTTGAATAGAGACCTGTATAAGCAGCCAATAAAGAAGTGGCTATGTTGCAAATTTTACCATTTTCATTCAGCTTTTTACCAGCTTCTTGTATAAAGAAATAAGCAATTTTTGAGTTGATATCAAACATCGTGTCGTAGTCTTCCTCGGTTGTTTCGGCATATGGCTTTTTGAGTACCATTCCTGCGGTGTTTATGGCTATATCTATTCCGCCTAAACGAGAAATTGTTTCATCGAAAAGTTTGGTAATATTTTCAATTTTTGTTAAATCTGCTTGGTAGATAAATCCATCACCACCTGCTTGTTTCACAGCCGCAAGTGTTTTTTCACTATCAACCTTTGAACTATTGCTATTATAATGAATAGCTATTTTTGCACCTTTTGCTGCAAAGGTTCTGCTAATTAAACTTCCAAGGTTTTTGCCACCGCCTGTTATTAATACTACTTTGTTTTTTAAATCTATTTTTCCCATAATTAGTGATATATTTTTTTGTTTTACTCAAAACTAAAAGTATCAGACTGAATATTCATTCAGTGAGTGTTAAAAAAAATAAAACTATTTTTTTATGGCATCCCAAGCCATTTGCAATAGGACTTTCTTGTAGGCTTTATCTATTTTGATATTCAATTCGGTGGCGGCTTTAATCCAATAGGCGATGGCACTAAATACAAAGAAAGTAATATGTTCTGGCTTGATTTCCTTAAACAGGTTTTTTTCAAGCCCTTTTTTATATAGTTCATCAAAGTGATAAAACCTTGCCATCGCTTCCTTTTGAGTCTTTGATTTGATGATGGGTGAAAAAGCGTACTGGCTGATGAAATTGAACTTTAGCGGATTATCAATAAAATAGTCAATCATCCGTCCATAATAATCCATAAAGGTATCTTTGACATCTGGATTAAACCCATTATGCACAAAAATCATTTCAGCTTCCTCTTCTTTGATTTTAACGTAGATGCCGTTAATGATATCTTCTTTATTTTCAAAATATTTATAAACGGTCCCAATCCCGACTTCAGCTCTATCGGCAATTTTGGACATAGGTGTACGTTCAAGGCCACGCTCTATAATTATTTCCAAGGTAGCGTTTAAAATCCGTTCTGTTTTATCCATTTTATTAAAAATATCTCTTTAACAAAGATACAATTTCCGTTGATTGCCATTCCACACACTTTTACGTCAAGGCTTCGTCCAATGCAAAAAAGTGTTCCATTACATTTTTACAAGAAAACCTTTAAGAAACATTCCGTTTTCAAAAAGAAGTTTCGGTTTGGAAACGGTATCGGTATGACCGTAACTTTTGACAATCTTGATGAGCACAAGTCGGTTTTTGATAAACTAAGCGTTGACGGAAACGTAATTTTTGACTTTTTTCAAACGACCATTGATACTAATTTGGTTTGCGTAATAGATAAGTTCGGAATCCATTGGTATCTGAATTATGTGACTGAATAAATTGCCAGTCATTAACAGCTATAAGAAATAGCGGGGGCACTGCTAAATCAAAGGGCAGTGCTTTTTAATCCGCTGCTGCTTTATATTTGAATGTTAGTCAGAATATAACACCAACTGTAATCTTGAATTTAAATACGTTTATCCTTGATTTGAAAACTTCATAAATCTATGTTCCCTGTAGTTTTGTAAAAAAACAAATATTATGAGTAAACAGAAGGTTTGGTTTATTACAGGAGCGTCTAAAGGGATGGGGCTTGAAATTACAAAAGCAGTATTAAATAACGGAGACAAAGTAATTGCAACTTCCAGAAATACGGAAACGCTTTTAGAAAAAAATGTGGATTACAAGGAGAATTTACTTCCTGTAAAGTTGGACATTACCAATGAAAAGGATGTTGAAAATGCGATATCTAAAGGCATAGAGAAATTTGGTCAAATAGATGTTGTAGTCAACAATGCAGGTTATAACCTATTAGGGAATATCGAAGAACTAAGTGATACCGAGTTTAGAGAAACAATGAATGTAAATGTTTTTGCAATGGCCAATATCATTAGGAAAGTCTTACCACATTTACGCCGGCAAAAATCAGGTCATATCATTAATACTTCGTCTATGATGGGCTATATGGGTTATGCCGGTAATGGAAGCTATAATGCATCAAAATTTGCTGTTATCGGATTATCAGAAGCTCTTGCTCAAGAAGTCGCTCCTTTTGGGATAAAAGTAACGATTCTTGCACCAGGAACATTTCGTACAAGTTTTATGAGCAAGGACAGTCTTAATGTTGCGAAAAATAAAATTGACGCCTATGATTTAGATAAACAGGTTGAATTGTTTACGGGATTTGATGGCAAACAATTAGGTGATCCTGAAAAATTAGCAGAAGTGTTACTTCAAATTACCCAAATGTCAAATCCACCCCTGCATCTTCCATTAGGTTCTGATAGTTACAACGCTATTTCGGAGGTACGCAAAAATGAGGAAAAAGAAATGGAAAAATGGAAAGCCTTATCTTTATCTACAGATTTTAACTAATTATCGCATGAAAAAAGCTGCTCCTCATAGAATTCAGTCTATTTCAGAACTTCATAGCTTATTCGGCTTGCCAAAGCCCGATCATCCATTGATAAGTGTTATTGATTTTGAACTTCTGAAATTCGACAATAATGAAATTTGGGAGAGCTTTTTCTATGATTTCTATTGCGTAGCCTGTAAAAAAGGATCTTCAGGAAAGTTCAAATACGGGCAAGGTCATTATGATTTCGATGAGGGCATTATGAGTTTTACCAAACCAGGTCAAATTTTTTCTGTCACGAATGTTGCAGATGATCCCGTGTCAGGATATATGCTTATCTTTAAACCTGATCTTATTCGGCATTATGAATTGGGAAAGGTAATTGGAAATTATGGGTTCTTTTCCTATTCTACTTCGGAAGCCCTGCATCTTTCTGAAAAAGAAGACAAAATTATGATGACTCTCCTACATCAAATGCAGGAGGAACTAAAAAATAATATTGATCATTATAGCCAGGAACTAATTGTTTCCCATATCGACCTGCTGCTCCGTTATGCAAAGCGATTTCACAATAGGCAATTTCTGACACGAAGTGCTGTACATAACGATTTAGTTGCTAAAATGGAAGAATTGATTGATAAATATCTAAAAAGTGATGCTACACTTTCGGGGCTGCCAACAGTTAACTTTTTTGCGGAAAAACTCAATGTGTCTCCCAATTATCTGAGTGATTTGTTGAAAAATAGTACAGGAAAAAATGCTCAAACACATATTCAGGAATTTGTAATTGACAGAGCTAAAGAACTGCTTTCAACTACCGATTTAAGCGTCAAGGAAATAGCTTACGATTTGGGATTCGAATACTCCCAATCATTTAGTACAATGTTCAGGAAAAAGACGCAACAAACTCCCCTGCAATACAGAGCATTGTTTAATTAAAAAAAGATTACCGCTAATAACTAAGGAGCGTTCGTGTGGTCGGCACTACCCAATATGAGTGCTGTGAAACACCACATATAAATGAATATGGTTTCATCGGTCAGGTAATTTTGGCGGTACATGCCCCATGGGAATCCCTTTGGGAGAAGTTAGCTGCAATTTATATATCTATCTGAATGTTAAGTCTGTGTATATAGCAAACTTAGTGCTTTTTAGACTCCACTCATCATGGATTAATCGTCACCAACCTGCAAATAAAACCGACATCTCGAATAGAATTAAACAAGAATTTCTATCTTTGAAGTCTGTTTTACTAAAATAACATATTATCTGTATCCTTTTCAAAAGGATAAACTCGTCCAAACGAGTAACAAACGCATAGAAATCCTCCGCATTTTTAATGCGCAGATAATCATATCCCATTATTTCAATAAATTTTAAACAACAGTAATTGATTATATATCGATTACTTTATCACGCTACAAAATGCTCTGCATTTTTCACGTGATGATAATTCAGTGATTAAAAATGAATAGTAAACAGTTAATAAGTAGAAACATAGAAATTTTTTACAATAAAGCATCTGAAGAAACCAGACTTGATAAAGGAATGGGGGTATTTGAATTTGAAAGAATTAAATCGCTCATAGATAAACATATTCCATTTTCAGCTTCAAAAATAATTGATATTGGAGGTGGAACGGGAAAATATTCTGAATGGCTTGCCAGAAAAGGGCATCAAGTTCATTTGGTAGAACCCGTTTATAAACATATTAAATTAGCTCAAAACAGAGCTTATAAACTGAAAAACAAGTTTTCGGTTCACTTAGGCGAAGCACGAAAATTGGAATTCCCTAATAATTTTGCAGACCTTATAATTTTACACGGACCACTTTACCATCTTCAAAAAAAGAAAGACAGAGATTTAACCATTTGCGAAGCGAAAAGAGTCCTAAAACATAACGGAATTATTTTAGGGTTTGCAATTAATTATACTGCATCAACTTTGGTAGGACTTCTCAATGGTCTAATTCACAAAAAATCATTTTTTGAAATGTGCAAAGAAGAATTAACATTTGGAATTCATAATCCACCAGATGATTTTCCCTGGCTTTTGGCGGAGGCATATTATCATAAACCTGAACAGCTGAAAGACGAGTTTGTAAATCAAGAATTAATTCATCTTAATACTTACGCAGTTGAAGGTATGTCTTGGTTGGACAAAGATTACTTTACCAATATGATGGATGACAAAAAACAGAAAACATTATTAGAACTTGTTCAGCTAACAGAAAACGACAATTATCTTTTACCTTTTAGCCCACATATGATGATAGCAGTTCAAAAAAAATAAAATTATGGAAATTAAAGAAGTATATTATAAAGCATTTATCGAAAATAACGCTCAACTAAATGAAATTGACCTTGGAGAGAAATTTGGGCTTAGTGAAGATGAAACAAGAGAAATAATTGTTCAACTTCTATCCGAACATAAAATTGAATATGTAGAGAATAGGTCTTGTAATTACAGAATTAATAGAACCAAGAGACAGAAAAAAACTAAGCACAATAGCTAAGCGTTCGTGTGGCCGGTACGGCCCAACATGAACGCTTTATTTTTGGTACAGTTCGCCGAACTCAGGTACAGAAATACAAGCCCTGTCAATGAGGGTACTACTTTTTTTTCATAACTTTAAATATTACAAGTAGTGAATAGTGACTTAGTGATCTCTTGAAGCTATCTTAAGGTTTAGTTCAACACCGTATGCCTTCAATTGTTGCGCTTTGTTTCCCAGGGAAACAACCGCACAGGCGCAAAAATAAGTTCTTTTTACTATTTTTAGCTTAATCCTACGCAACTGAAAGTTATTCGAATCCGGTGGCAACAAGCTGAAACTCGAAAATGCAAAAAAATAATATGGACAAAAAAACGACTGAAAAATTAGAAGGCAAGTTGAAAATAATTAAAATTATTACTGGAGCATTAATTGGACTTTTGACCTTTTTATTGGTTATCTCAGTTTATGGATTAATAGCAAAAGAAAGCAACTCAATATTTATTGCTTTGATTGCTGTTGCTATTTCATGTAGCGTGATCCTTCCTTTACAGTTTATCAATATGAAGAAAATAAAATCTGAACTAAATACCAGAAAAGAAGCTGATTTAATAAAATGAATTCCTGACTATACAAAATCGAAAAGGCCAAAGTATAAACTAATGAATTTCAAAAAAATGTTTCATTATGTAAGTTATCTGCAATATCCATTAATGGTAATTGTACTTTATTTTCTGTTCAGTCCATTTCTGTTAGGAATCGATAAATTAAAAGAAAACTCTGATTTTATTTCCCAAAACCTAAATTCTGTATTGATTTTTATGGGCCTGGCAATAAGTTTTTCGTCATTACAAGATACTACTAAAACACAGAATAAGTTTTCAAAAAAAATCTGGGAAAATCCAAAAAAAGGAAAAACTGCCATCATGATAATATGCTTTTTGATTCTGTTTTTTCTAAGCTCGGGATTGATTGGATATTTCAATGCAAATAATAGCTTTTTAAAAGAAACATCTGTGGGAATTATCGTGTTAAGTTTGGGACTGTTTGGATTTTTGAAAACTGTAATCGAAATGTTTGAAAACCATAGAAAAGATAAAAATATTACTGTAACCAATCTAAGTGATAACCAAAAAAATATAGATAAAACAGGAATTAACGATTGAGAAGAATGGGATTGGAAGAGCCAGTTGCTAAAATGTTCCTACATCAGTTAGATTTACGTTGGTAAAAATTTAAAGATGAACATTTTTATACCTAAGTCATATCTGATTAAACATAAAACCCTAAAGTTTTTTAAGTACTGAAAGAATGAAAAATGGTCGTCTAAATCCTGAAGAAGATTGGTGATTTACCATTCAAGAAATCTCGAAAAAAAAATGAACGGTTCGATAATGTGAATACACAATCAGATTATTCATTTTATAAAAAAATATTTCATTGTGACAAAAATGAAAAGGAGATTACTCATCCTTATTGTTGGATAAGAGACAGTGGTATAGAAACTTATACATCAAATAAATTCATTCAAGATGGAAAACTACTTCAATCAACTCTTTTCAAAAACATCTCAATGGGTTTTTTAAAAATAATAGTCGGGATAATTATTCTTTTTTATGATAATCTAATTTAACCTATAGGAATGAACCAATGAATATAAATAAAATAACAGTATCTCTGGTCATAAGCATTTGTAGTTGTTTTCAAATTTTAGCTCAAGAAACAGAGACTATTTATCTCTCGGGTACCGATAAAGATCATCGGGTAGACTGGGATTTCAAGATCGATAAAGGGCGTAAAAGTGGCGAATGGTCTAAAATAGCAGTTCCATCCAACTGGGAGCTGGAAGGTTTTGGAATCTATACCTATGGCCACGACTGGCGTGGTTTATTACCGGAATCCGATGCAGTAGGGCAGTATCGATATAATTTTTCTGCTCCACAAGAATGGAAATCTAAAGTAATCGAACTTGTTTTTGAAGGAGTAATGACCGACACCAAAGTAAAAATTAACGGAAAACTGGTGGGGCCTGTGCACCAGGGAGGATTTTACAGATTCAAATATGAGGTAAGTGATTTCTTAGATTTTGGGGAAGAAAATATACTTGAAGTTGAGGTGAAGAATGTTTCTGATAATGAATCGGTAAACAAAGCGGAAAGAGATGCCGACTTTTGGGCGTTTGCCGGAATTTACAGACCGGTTTACCTGGAGGTAAAACCTAAAGAGTTTATTGATAGAGTGGCGATAGATGCTAAGGCAGACGGATCTTTTAAAATGGATGTTTATACCGAGAATATTAAAAGAGGCAGAAGTATTGAAGCTCAAATTTTTGATCTAAATGATAATCCGCTAGGTGAAGTTTTTAATGCTGAAGCAAATAGAAAAGAAGAAAAGGCACGCCTCACAAATCAAGTTGATAATCCAGATTTATGGTCTCCGGAATTTCCAAATCGCTATAAAGTTGAAGTTAGGTTAAAAGATGGAAATGAGGTTGTGCATAGAATTACTCAGAAATTTGGTTTTAGAACAGTTGCGTTAAAGACAAAAGATGGTTTTTATGTAAATGGGGAAAAGATAAAATTTAAAGGTGTTAATCGCCATAGTTTTTGGCCCTCTTCTGGACGTTCAACAAGCAGGGAGTTGAGTATTATTGATGTTGAATTAATGAAGGAAATGAATATGAATGCCGTTAGAATGTCTCATTATCCGCCGAGCCGGCATTTTCTTGAAGTTACCGACTCTTTAGGGCTATTTGTGATTGACGAGCTTACCGGATGGCAAAACGAATATGATACCGAAGTTGGTAAAAAGCTAGTGAAAGAATTAATTGTTCGTGATAGTAATCATCCTTCAATAGTGATGTGGGCCAATGGAAACGAAGGTGGTAATAACTATGATTTACTCGATGAATATCCTAAATATGACATTCAGAATAGAGTTGTGATTCATCCCTGGAATACATTAGGTGAAACCAATACGCTACATTATACTTCTTATGATTATGTGTATGAAGCACTAACTAATGGTGATAAAGTTTATTTTCCTACTGAATTTTTACATGGCTTATATGATGGGGGGCATGGTGCCGGGCTGGAGGATTATTGGAATATCATGCAAAAAAGTCCATTATCGGCCGGGGGATTCCTTTGGGTTTTTGCCGATGAAGGTGTGGTAAGGACAGACAAAAATGGATTTATAGACGTTAAAAATAAGGAAACCTGGGCGCCAGATGGCATCGTAGGGCCATATCGCGAAAAAGAAGGTAGTTTTTATGCTATTAAAGAAATCTGGTCTCCGGTATATATCGATAAAATGGATATTACACCTCAATTTGATGGAAAACTAAAGCTTGAAAACCGTTATCACTTTACTAATTTATCTGAATGTGATTTTGAATGGCAGCTAATTAATTTTTCAACGCCAAATGAATCAGAAATTATAGTAAATAAAATAATGAAATCCGGAAAGGCAAATTCGCCGGATATTGCACCGGATTTATCGGGATATCTTCAGCTTGATTTGCCAGAGCATTGGGAAGAAAGTGATGCTTTATATTTAAAGGCGACAGATCCTCACAGTCGCGAGATTATGACATGGTCCTGGCCTGTAAAAACTCCACAGAAAACTGCGGAAGCTATTGTTTCCGGCGATTCAAAAACTCCGGCCACTGCTACTGAAAGTGAGGGTGTGCTAAGGCTTTCGGCAAATGGCGTGGAAGTTAGTTTTAATACTGAAAACGGACTAATTACCTCTGTGAAAAATGAAGAAAGTCCGATTTCCTTCAACAATGGGCCAAAATTAACCGATGATCGCAGCAAATTTAAATCGCTAAAGCATTATCAAAAAGGAAACGATCAGGTAGTAGAAATGGAGTATGAAGGACCTATTAGAAAAATGGTGTATACCATGCAAGCTAACGGATGGTTAAAGTTGGATTATTCTTATTTGCTGAGAGGGCGAAAAGATTTTATGGGAATCAATTTTGATTATCCTGAAGAAAAAGTAAAAGGCGTAAAATGGCTCGGTGAAGGGCCATATCGAGTTTGGAAGAACAGGATGAAAGGTCAAAGATTTGCGGTGCATCAAAAAGATTATAATAATACAGTTACAGGATCAGATTGGGAGTATCCGGAATTTAAAGGCTATCACGATCGTATGTATTGGGTAGTTATCGATACGGAAGAATCGCCTATTACAATAGTTTCGGCTACAGACGATGTGTTTTTAAGGTTATTCACCCCTAAAGATTCGAATAACGAAAATACAAACCCGGCATTCCCTGAAGGTGATATTTCTTTTATGGATGTTATTAGTCCAATTGGTACCAAGTTTAAAAAGCCAAAAGAACTAGGCCCTCAAAGTCAGCAAACTGAATTTCATCATAGAGATGATTACCAGCGATTATGGGGAGCGACGCTTTATTTTGACTTTAGTGCTACTGAAAAAAATAAAAAGGATTAAGCTGCTAAGCGATTAAAAAGTGGGCTATAAGTTTTGTGAAACGCGATAAATATATAGTGTTGAAATCATAAAAAACGAGATAAAAGATGAGTTTGGAGATAGGCTCTATGAGTATAAGATTATAACTTCAGAACTAAAGTCCCTTAATCAATTTTTATCTTATATTTTTCCAATAAACCCCCAACTTCGGGAGTAGAAAACTTAGCTCCTTTAATTTTATTGTTTTCAGGATCGAGAGTGTAATTTTTGGCACTTCTAAAGTCGGCTTTTTCCAAATTGGTGGCCTCGAAATTAGTTGCTAATAAATCACATTTTTCAAAATCTGAAGCCGTTAAAATCGCCCGGGCAAAATCAACGTGTTGCAGTGCCGAATTAAAAAAGGAAGTGGCAGCTAAGCGCATGGCAAAGAAAGAAGAATGGTTGAGGTTGCAGTTTTTTACCGCTATCGAAAATCCAAAGGGTTCACAGGAATAAAAGGGGAGCCCCATCATTTTACAGCCCGTAAACACACAATTCTGAAACCCGGTTTTTGAAATCCTGACATTGCTTAAATCACAATCGGTAAATTCGCAATCAATAAAAAGAATCCCGCCTAAATTTGCCTCACGAAAATTACAATTGGTAAACGTACAGGCCTCGTAATCTTTGGTTTCAATACTTTCCAAAGTAAAATCTTTATTTACAAAATCCTGATCTATCATGGGCTGTTCCATTCCGTGCAGTTTAAGAAAATCAAAAGTAAAAAATAGAAACCAAAACTTTCTTTTGTCTTAAATGAAACTTCAACCTAAGGTTTTACGCTAACTGAACACATTAAAATCCCGGCAAAATAATTTCTCTGAAGCCAGGAAGATTTAAAGGTACTGAATATCCGTTATTAGTAATAATATAAATTTCTACGTCATGCTGAACTCGTTTCAGCATCTAATAACATTGAAAGTTAGTAAAATACATAATCAGTCCCTGAATCAAGTTACCATTGACAGAGATATAATTTATTGTTTATTTGAGAGTTAAAGGAGTAGAAGTATAATATAATACTCAGTAGAAAGTTTAATCGGCCTATCGAAAATTTAGATCCATTTTCGTAAGCCTAGATTTTTTTGGTTCTTTTTCCATTGATGAAAAAGAACAGAACACCAATCTATTTCAGCTCCATTAATGAATTCAGTAATATCATGTTAACCTGTCATTATTATCCGCTAGATAAAACTTTTTAACCTCAGACCTCAGGGTGATGATGGATGAGGCGTTTTATGTCTTATCTCGAACATTCAATAAAATTATATCATTTTTCAATAAAAAACCGAAATAACTTCCGGGGGCTATGATAATAATCGCTAAATTCAAAAACGAATAGGCATTCGCAATAATTTCTTTGTATAGCTCCTGCTTTCCGCTAATTTGTTGAAGTGTTTCGGTTTGAACTATGTATGAGGTGATGTCGGGGTTTTTGCTATTTGAAATTTAATAACTTAACAGGTAAATATATTAATGTGGGTAACAGGCGCTAGGCTACTAGCCAATTTATAAAATTTCAATAAATTTCAACATATCGAGAAATATAGATATATTTGCTGTATGACTTTGAAATTAGCTACAGAAATAGGTAAATGCTTATCAAACCAAACCAGAGTTCAAATTATGGAATGGTTAAAAGACCCTGAAAACAATTTTCTCCCACACGAATCTTTAAGAAATTTTGATGATGGGGTTTGTATAACTCATATTAAAGATAAATCTGGGCTTTCACAATCAACAATTTCCACATATCTAACAAATATGGAAAAATGCGGATTACTTATTCTAACAAGACACGGAAAATGGAGTTATCTGAAAAGGAATGAAAAACTTATAAAAGAATATACAGATTTTTTAAGATAAAAAAATTTACCATAATATATCTATATATTTGAATATAACGAAATAAAACAAAACGTATAAAACAATGAGAAAAATTCTAATTACTGGAGGATTTGGAAAAATTGGAAAACATTTTATCCAAAACTACAATCATAAATATCAAATACTTGCTGCAGATATTGCAACAAATAGCGAGACCTTCACAAGCAATGTCCAAATTCAACAGGCTGATTTATTGGATTTTTCGGTTTGCTTGAAGCTATGTGAAGGAATTGATACGGTAATCCATTTGGCTGGAATAGTTGACCCAGTTTCTGAATCTGACCAAATTTTGGACACAAATATTAAAACAAGCCAAAATATTTTTAAGGCAGCTGTCAAAAAAAATTGTAAAAAATTGATTTTCGCAAGTAGTGCCCAAACAATAGAAAGCTATCCGACCGACATCCAAATAAACAAGAATATGCTTGTAAAGCCTAAAAATATCTATGGAGTTTCAAAATGCTTTGGAGAAGCTTTAGCAGCATATCACGCATATAATAATGAGATTTCAGCAATTTGCCTACGAATTGGGGCTTACGAATTTCCAAAAGACTTCACTGAAATGAACGCAAGAGATTTAAGTGCATATCTGCATCCAGACGATTTTAACCAGTTATTGGTTGGGTGTATCGAGGCAGAAAATATTAAATACGAAGTTCTGAATGCTATTTCAGAAAACAGGTACAAACGATTGGATATAACAGAATCTAAAGAGAAAGTCGGATATAGACCACAATTGGACGCATTTGAGTTGTTTAAATTGACAAAAGAATAAAACTGGCCATAATAACTAAGATATTGTAGCCGGAACGGCCTGTTCACAGATGAGTTCTCCCTTTGGGGGGGTAGGGGCTTTTAGGCTCTATGTATATAAGAATTATCCGATTGGACTGGCATTATTAATCCAGGCAAGTGATTGGTTGGTTAAACTGCTTGTTTTTTCAATAATTATTGGTTGGAGACATTAAAAAAACAAATAATTAAAAAGTATGATTATGGACAAGCAACTCGACAAAACATTCAAAGCTGAATTACAGAAAAGCCCTGCTAAAGGTGGTCATACTTATATTATTTGGCCTGAATCGACTTTCTTTTTTGGCACTAAAGGATTGGTTAAAGTTAAAGGAACAATAGACGGGTATCCGTTTCAAAGCTCTTTTATGCCTCTGGGAGACGGTAATCATAAGCTGCCCGTTAAAGCAGAGATTCGAAAAGCCATAGGCAAGGAAGTAGGTGGAGAAATTACCATACACCTAATGGAAAGTTTGTATTAACCATATACCCGGAATGGGAAATAACCTTAAATTGCCTGTTGAAAAATCAATAAAGATAAAAGCGAATCGCCAATATTATATGGATAATGCCGTCTGCACGACTAAAATAGACCCTAATAGACCCTTTGTCTCCAAAAATACGTTGGTTAAAATCAGAAAAACAAATACAATAAACAAAATTCATATGAAATTATATTTTGCATTTTTTATTTTTTTAGGATTAACCTTTATTTCGTGTAAAGAATCATCATCTAAACATAATCAGACAATTCAGGAAGCTGATAAAGGATCAGTTACGGAGTATTTAAATGATAGTTTGATAGTTTATCAAACGGAAAATTTGATAATTAAGAGATTATCAAATCATACTTATGAGCATATTTCCTATTTAAACACGGACGATTTTGGAAAAGTTGCCTGTAATGGGGTTTTGATTGTAAATGAAAATAAAGGGATTGTTTTTGATACACCAACGGACAACAAGAGTTCTTTAGAATTAATAAATTTTGCTACTAATGAACTGAAATGTGAATTAACGGCAATAATCCCCACTCATTTTCATAAAGATTGCGTTGGTGGGCTAGCGGAATTTGAAGGGCATAATATTCCAATCTACGCTTCTAACCAAACTATAGAATTATTAAAAACCAGGCAAATACTATCTAACCCAATACAAGGTTTTGATAATAATCTCACCTTAAATATTGGGAAGAAGAAGGTTTATGCAGAATACCTTGGAGAAGGTCATACAAAAGATAATATTGTGGGATATTTTCCAGATGATGATATGGTTTTTGGTGGATGCTTGATAAAGGAATTTGGAGCGGGTAAAGGATATTTAGGAGATGCTAATGTTAAGAAATGGTCGGAAACAGTAGAAAAAGTGAAACTGAAATATCCTACTGCCAAAATTGTGATTCCGGGTCATGGAAAATGGGGTAATACTGAATTATTTGACTATACAATACAACTATTTGAAAAATAGGTCACTGCTAATAACTATGATTTATGGTGCTGATATAGCCTGTCCCGTTTTTTCGGGAGCCCAACATGAACGCAATGTTGACTGAACCGGTTTTTTGCCGGTGAATTGCTATATGTAGATCGGGTTGTTTGGGTGTTCTGAGTTTTACTGTTGGGTCGCCCGAAGAGGTTTACAATGCCTTAGAAAAACATCATTTCCGAATATATGAGTTTTGTAATAATATAGAGCAGCCGGCTTATTATGTACAAATGAACTATATTGGATCTGTCTATTTTTACGGAACATCAACAGTTCTAAGATATATGGAAGAAGTAAGAAATAAAGCAAGAAACCACGCGAAAAGACTGATACCGTCTGTGCTTAACCGAAAAGTAGTAACTTAAAACCCTAACTGGCGGTTATACGAGAACCGTTGCAATAAGCTGAAAATAATGAAAGAGACGGAACCATATTTCAAATACCAATATAAATTAATCCAGCAATCAAGAAGAACGCTTTTCGATTATTGCAGAACAATTTCCAATGAAGATTTTTTAAATCAAAATAACTCTTTCGGACGTGGCGGAAGTATTCGAAATTTACTCGTCCATATTGCCAATACTTATGAATATTGGATTGTTAAGCACGCTCTAAATAAAGATATACATTTTACAGAATATATAACTAAAAATACAATAAACGAAGTAGTAGAACTGTTTAGCTCGATCGATAATGAAATTTTTAATTTTTCAAATAGGTACGAATTATCAAAATTTGACGCATTTGACTTGGAATTAAATGGGGTTATAAAGAGCATAACTGCATTTGAGCTATTTACCCACGTGATAACACACGAGTTTCATCACAAAGGACAAATTTTATCATTGAGCAGGCATTTAGGCTATGTTCCAATAGATACTGACATTATTAGATAAAAGAGAACGAAAAAATCAGTTGCTAATAGCTAACGTTCGTGTGACCGGTACAGGCTGTCCCCCTTTCGGGAGTCCAACATGAACCTAGTGTTAATTATACCAGTTCTTTGCCGATTAACTATTGGGGGGTAGGTTCTTTGGATATTCTACTGATAGATTGTGCCAGTTTTATAGATTAAATAATTTAAAGAGTGCTAAGAGCATCACCAAGACCAGCAGGAAACCTACGGATATACCGCAATAGTTTTTTAAATTGGGTATATTGATGCGAGTATAACTGGTTGAGTGATATTTAGAACAATCTTATGGATAAAAACTATGCTATAAAAACAATTAGTAATAAGTATTCTCCCTTAACTTATGAATGTAAACAGGAGCTAATAGACTTAGTAAAAATTTTAAGATTAAAAAAAGCCACTATCCTTGTTCGGGAAGGGACGTATTCTGACAAAACATACTATATTATTGAGGGTTGTGCAAGAGCTTATTATTTAAAAGATGGAAAAGATATTTCTGATTGGTTTGCATGTGAAAATGAGTTTATTAGTTCAATAGTTAGCTTCTTCACTAATAAACCTAGCCCTCACTTTATTGAACTACTTGAGGATTCAGTACTAATAGAATTTTCAAGAGAGCAAATTGAAATGTTATCTGACAAATATCATGACTTTGAACATTTAATAAGAGTGGTAGTCACTAAAACGATGCTGAGTCAACAAAAGCGGATAGCTTCCAGCCAGTTTCAGAGTGCCGAGCAGAAATATGAAAACATTTTAGCAACTCATCCAAATATAACGAATAGGATTCCTCTAACTCATATTGCCTCTTATCTTGGTATAACACTTGAAACCTTAAGTAGAATTAGAAACCCAAAGAGATCGAATTTGACATAGGTCAAATGAAAGACCTGCATCTTTTTCGAACTTTGCAAGAAAAAAATGAAACGAGTACATTATTTTTCAGGATTAATCATAACAGTTTTTATAGGCTTGCATCTTCTCAATCACTTTATCAGTGTCTTTGGAGCAAAATATCACATAGAATTTATGAATAGTTTGAGATTTATTTATAGAAATTTCGTGGTAGAAACGATATTATTAATCGCCATAGCTGTTCAAATCATTTCAGGCTTAAAGTTATTTTTTTTAAAACATAAATCAGCAAATAATTATTACGAAAAATTACAAATTTGGACGGGTTTATATTTAGCTTTTTTTTTACTGATTCACGTTGGAGCAGTATTAATAGGGAGATACTTTTTAAATCTTAACACTAACTTCTATTTTGGTGTTGCTGGTCTGAATACATTCCCATTAAATCTATTCTTTATACCTTATTACGGACTTGCAATTATCTCATTCTTTGGTCACGTTTCTGCAATTCACTACCGGAAAATGAAAAACGAAGTCTTAGGATTCTCAATAGGACTACAATCAAAAGTTATTTTGATAATAGGTATACTATTAACCTTGGTAATATTTTATGGATTGACAAATGGCTATAGCGGGGTTGAAATCCCAAAAGAGTATAAGGTACTGATTGGAAAATAAAAACCAAAATGCCAAAAGCGGTGTTGTTCAAGCGTTTATTATTTTATGGATTTTAGCGCCTTAATCAATTCAATTATGTTTTTAATTCTATCTCTCTTTATATGATTATCTTTTAAAAATTGATATTCTTTTAATCTTGCAAATAGCGAGAACGAGTTATTTTATGATGTGAGTTATGGGTTTATTTTTTATAAGATCTGAAAGAATGACTAAAGTAGAAGGATCGCCAAATTTAGCGAGATGATCTATTACGTCTTCCAAATGCTCGCTATCACGAAGGTTAAAGCGCATAATCAAACAGTCTTTTCCTGTTACCCTGCTACAGTGTTCCAATTCAGGAAAATTTTCAAGTTCTTTAATAAATGACTTAAAGTAGATATTTCTTAGGCTTATAGAAATATAAGCAGATAAAGGTAGACCTATATTTTTTTTATTAATCCTGATGGTATAGTTTTCTATAATTTCATTTTCTTCTAGCTTTTGTATTCGCTCAGCAACTGCTGATGCACTTAATCCAATTTCTCTACCAAGTGCAGCTATTGGATAGCGTGCGTTTTCCTGTAACAAATCCAATATTTTCCAGTCTAGTTTATCCATTTTGCTAATCCTTTGCATTTTTGTAAAAATAAGAAATATTTAACGGTAAAATTATTTTTTCACCAATGAATCATTGGTGAAAGTGCCTTGCAGCAGTCCTATCTTTATATCCCTATTTAAAATGAATAACTATGGAAGATGAAACTTTAAGAATGAATGAAAACAAATTAGAGTGGGAGTCTTGGTGCCACGGTGATATGATTGAGCATAAAAGAAAAGATTTCACTAAGAATTTGATTACCAATAAAATGGTTGTAAGTCTCTATGAAATCCCTCCCGGAAAAGTAAGTTGGCCTTTTCATTACCACATTGCCAATGAGGAGATTTTTTACATCATTGACGGAGAAGGCGAACTGAGGATAAAAGATAAAACTCTGAAGGTTAAGTCAGGTGACTTTTTAAGGTTTCCAACCGGAGAAAAAGGAGTCCATCAACTTAAAAATACGGCGACTGATAAGCCTTTAAAATATCTGGATTTTGGAACGACAAATCATCCGGATATAGTGTTTATGCCCGATTCAAATAAAGTTGGATTATTTGGAGGGGGAGCGCCCTGCCAAAACAATAAAAATCGAAGCATTTGGAAATATTTTGACTTAGATACCGAAATTAACTATTTAAAAGACGAATAATGTTTGGAATTGAAAATTATATTGGATTTTTAATCACGGGGACTATTTTAAATCTAACCCCGGGCACTGATACTATGTATATATTGACAAGAAGCATTGCCCAAGGAAGAAAAGCAGGGTATTATTCTGTTTATGGCATCGTATCAGGTGGATTAATACATACTTTGTTTGCATCATTTGGATTATCGATTATTCTTGCAAAATCAGCAGTAGCATTTTCAATTATAAAATATATGGGAGTAGCTTATTTGGTATATCTTGGTATAAAAATGCTGATTGATAAATCGAATGTTTTTGAGAATGATAAAAGTAATATAGAGCGAATGGACTTGAAAAAGATATACAGACAAGGCATATTAACCAATGTATTGAATCCGAAAGTAGCCTTGTTCTTTCTTGCATTTCTTCCTCAATTTATCAATGAAGAATATGCACAAGGGACAATTCCGTTTTTGCTGCTTGGTTTGACTTTTATGGCAACCGGAACCATTTGGTGCTTATTTCTCGCCTATTCATCTTCATTGATTACCGGGACATTACGAAAAAATGGTAAAATGGGAAAGGTGATGCAAAAACTAAGCGGACTTATTTTTATTGGATTAGGGCTTAAGTTGTTGATATCTAAACAATAATAGCTACCTATACATCACATGTTGTAGATGGGGTTGGACTGTTTGTGACGCTTGGTTTTTGAAGTTTTTCAGGTGCCTAGTTATAACGAATGTAAACCAATAGCACTCTTCATATAACTAGTTTTGAAATTTATATACTAACGATAGATTTGGATAAAGACTCGTATGCCTAGTCCCGTATTCGGGATTGTTTCTCCGCATATTTCGAGATTGGGCGATTCAAAAAAAATATTGAGAACCAATAAAAAAACTCCCGGAGATTTAATCCGGGAGTTTTTATATTTACTGAAATAATTTCTTCTCTAAATACTTAGCAGGCCGCTAAAAACCACATTTATTTCAACTTCGGTATTTGATTCCAGTGAAATATTGAGTAGACTAAGGTCGGTTTCCCCGGTTGCTGTAGCTTCAATCTCTCCCTCAAATTCGAGTTGTCCATCCTGGTCGGAATCGGTATAAGAAACAAAATGAAGTTCATAATCAGATTCTTCCATAAAATGTAAAGAGAAATCGCTGCTATTTTCAGCAACTATACTGCTATTTACCGCATTTGCAAAGCGAAGTCCATTATTAGCTTCAGCTTCACTTTCTTCATAGGTTCCTGCTTCATAGGCATACACGACTACAGTTTCGTTTTCGGCTTCCCCAAAGTCAGTCACGCTACCTGAAATCACTCCGGTTTCAGCTGATTGTACTGCCCTTATGCTATTACTAAGTTGACTATCGGAAACAAATGCATACTCCCCTTCATTAGCGGTAAGCATTTTTCGCAAGTTGAAATCAAGGACTATTTCATTATCGTTATTTTCTGCAATCTCAACATCATCATTAACAACTATTTCTGATGAACTGCTGGTGATAGCATGTGCTTCCCCATCGGCGGTAAGTACATAATTCCCGGGGGAATCTCCGCTGGCATCGCTCTCGTTATCGAGTACCAGGCTAATATCAGATGTTGCTCCGCTTTCTAGGTTTAAGCTTCCTAATAGCTCAGTACTGCCACTGTGCAAGCTACTTATTTCAAAAGTAGTTTTTGAGAAATTATCAATAGCTTCTCCATTCACCATTACCTCTGCCACGGTTATAAACACGCCCTCCACTTCGGCATTATCTAATGGAGAATCTGTGATATAAACATTGGTCTCATAAGTTTCCCCTGAATTTAAATCATTATCGTCATCAGAACAAGACATCATTAAAAGTCCGATACATATAATTAATAATCCAGGTTTAAATACATGTTTAAAATTCATAATACATTGGTTTTTGCGCAAAGGCGCAAGGTTACATTAATAGATTTAGGTATTCTTTTTTATCACGAATTTATTTATAATCAAAAACGAGGCCGAGCTTAAAATATTATCTTAAAATCTTAAAATTTGAAGTAGAGTTGATCGTAAAAGAATAGTTTTGTAGATTAATTTTAGTGAAAAGCCAGCTTGTCAAGTTGGTGATTTTAAGGCCGAACGATAAATTTAAATAAGGCTTCGTAAGCCTATACTTTTTTGGTTCTCCTAGCCTGCCGAAGGCTTTCAAGGATGGAAAAAGAAGAAACAATCATAATGAATTCAAAAAGATTACCACACGCCTGCCACTCCCACAATCACGCTAACAATATTTTCCGCCATTGAAGGGAAATTTTATGAATTGATTTGATGCCAGGGGTTCTGCTATTCGAAATTTAATGATTTAACAACTGGATATATTAATTCGGGTAGCAGGCGCTACACACATATTTATTTGGGTCAAACTAACAACGACAAGGCTATATTGACGGAATCTTTAAGTTCTTTTTTATTTGCCTCAATTTTAGAAACCACTTTAATACCACTATATATCGTATAAAAAAGAGAAGAAATAGATTTTAAATCTTTGTCGGTTTTTAATTGTCCCTTTTCTTTACCTTTTTTGAGATATTCATAAAAGAGATTTTCAATATCTCGTTTATTACTTTCTAAAACTTGTAATAGAGTTTCATCATTTGGAATAAGTTCTGTGGTAATATTTACAACAAAACAACCTTTTTTTTCCTTATCATGAACAGCTTCCTGAATAGCAATATTAAAAAGATCTGAAAATCCATTTTTTACATTCGGATGACTTTGAAAAAACTTCGTTAAACTTTCAATATTGCATTTTCTATAAAGTGCAAAACACTTTTTAAAAAGTTGTTCTTTGTCACCAAAAGTATCATATAGACTTGCTCGGCTAATACCCAGGCAGCTAACCAAGTCTTGAACAGACGTAGCCGAATAACCTTGTTTCCAAAACAAATTCATTGCTTTGGCCAAGACCTCATTTTCATCAAACTGTTTTACTCTTGGCATAAAAAAATGTGGGAGTGCTTAATTGCACGCTCCCACAAAAATAAGTATTCGGAACTTTCATTCCAAATTATGATAAAAAAATTAACCCACAAGCGGATTTATATTTGCCCCTCCATCTATATTATATTCGCTTCCTGTAATGAAAGAAGCATCATCAGATGCTAAAAACGAAACAAGATTAGCTATATCTTCTGGTTGACCATATCGTTTTAACGGAATACGATTTTGCATAGTTTCTGCTAATCCGTTTAACTGTTCTTCTGCCATTCCCGTTTTTTTGAATATTGGCGTAGATACCGGACCGGGATTAACCGAGTTTATTCTGATTTTTCTAGGTGCTAATTCTGTTGCAGCAGTTCGAGTATAGGAATTTAATGCCGCTTTTGATGCAGCATATATTGCAGTATTGGGCATACCTGTATAGGCGTTTATTGATGACAAATTTATAATGGAAGCTCCATCATTTAAAATTGATAAAAACTTTTCAGTGGTAAATACTGCCCCTTTAAAATTAATGTCCATTTGATTGTCAAATATTTCTTCGTTTATTTGACCGATTGGTGCAGGTTGAAAAATTCCGGCATTCACAAATAATACATCAACTTTTCCGAAATCTGATTTTACTTGTGCTACCAAATCATCTATTGCCGATAGCCTGCTAACATCCGCTACAATGCCTTTAACACCAAGCTCTTGAGCCGCCGATTGAACTCTATCTGAATCTCTTCCTGTAATGATAACAGTTGCACCTTGACTTTTCAATTTCTTGGCAGATGCAAAACCAATACCGCTATTACCACCAGTAATAACGGTAATTTTTCCATTTAGTTTACTCATTTTTTTATTTTTTAATTATATTGGAACGATTGTTCTGTTTTTCAAACATACAAATATTAGAATGATTGTTCCAAATAAAAATTGAATTTATTTCGAGAAGATAAATCTGTTGGAGCTTACTCACTGACTTTTACGCGTGTATACGGAAAAAAGAAATAAGCGGTGGCGGATATTATACGAATGGAGGTTCAATGGATCATCGGATTGATTTTATCGTAGAAAATGACACAAGGATTGTAAAATTTGAGGAACTATTTTACCGATTAGTTCCCTCTTTGGGGGCTAGGGGCTTTTACAAATTGCATTAAAAAAAGAAGGTAATCTTACGCAACCTTTGGGAATATTTTGCATCTTTATTATATAAATTACTAAAAATTTAAAATGAGAAAATTAAATTCACTTTTATTTTCTATTGCTTTTAGCGTACTTTTTTTCGGCTGTTCCATAGAAGATGAAGCAGATCACGAAAAAATTGTTGAGATGACAATTTATCCTCATACAGGATTTGGGGCGAATGTTATGAGCGAAATTTGGACAGAACCTTTACTATTCTCAGATAGTGAGGATAGTAGAAAAAGAATGTTAGTTGATATTATTTTTGAAAACTCTGAGAATTTCAGCTATGAAAGAGGGTATGAATATACACTTAAAGTGAAAAAAGTTTGGATGCAAGAACCGCCTCAGGATGTTTCTTCCGTTAAGTATGTTTTCTTAGAAATGTTATCAAAAGAAAAAGTTATTACCGAAGATATGGAAACAAGTATAGAAGTAAGTGTTTCCGATAAACCGGTAAAATTTATGCCTCGTTATCCTACGGAATACGAAGAAGTTGAAACTGAAGATGGAGAAGTATATGAACAGCCCAAAGTTTATGATGCCCTGTATATGGAGGAAAATGACGATAACTCAAAAAAGCTGATACTTACGGAAATAGATGGTTTTGATTATGAGGAAGGATACCAATATACCCTTAGCTTGAAGAAAAAGATTCAAGCCAACCCATATAGCGTTGACTATTTATTACTTGAAATATTGTCAAAAGCAGAAAGTGATTAGACTAACATAAGCATTTATCTCTAAGCATTCTATGGCGATGGTGATATGTGATGGTGAACAAATTATAAGCTTTTATTCCGGTATGGCTCCGGGCAGGCTTTCAATTTTTTAAGTTTTTACTGAATGTATCCCGGTCTGAGATGATTTTCTCTTAATTATTTTTTTATTTTAGTGTTCCCGTATATAAGTCTTTGAATTTCACCCTATGTATAGAACTATCTTCTTTCTTTCCGTTTTTTGCGCGATGGCCCTTACCCCTGTTTTTTCACAAACTGTGAATGATGTTCCGATAAAGGATATAAAGGTAAAGTACATAGAGGTTATAGGTAACCAACGCACCATGAGTAAAAAAATGAATATTGAGATTGAGTTTGGTCAGGAAGGTAATTTAATGGGGGCTCAAAACACAAAAATTAAAGATGAGGATGGAAATCGTGTCCTTTTTAACTCTATGGTAGATGCCTTAAATTTTATGGACAAACACGGTTATAAATATTTAGATAGTTATATAACTAACCATAAGGAGACGAATAGCTATCACTATATTCTGGTGAAGAAAGAGGAGGAGTGAAAATTGTAGAAATAGGCAAGGCTATTTCTATAAAACGCACTTGAGAATGAGGGCTCTGTGACCTTTTTATTCCGGACATTTAAGACTCCTAGACTTGTCACGATTGAGAATTTTGCGATAGAAATATAATCGAAATACGGGCTACAGGCTAGTAGCGAACTAACAAAGATCCAAACAAAAACGATTTGAGAAGATTATCTCACTGATTAGGGGGTATTCGATATCTAGATTTTAGTGCTTCATGAACTTGCCTGGAAGTCGTTTACATGATAAATATAAAAAGCTGTTTGGAATATTTTTCTGTCTACGTCAACCTGAACTTGATTCAGGTTCTAACATGATAGATTTTGAATCAAGTTCAGAATGACGATGCTAAACTTCCAAACAGCTTTTGGGGGATAAAAATAAAAGCAGAAAAACTATTTCTTTTCGTTAATAGCCTTTGCCTTGCTTTCTTTTTCAGGTTTTGCGGGTTCGTTGAGTTTTCGGCTCATTTCCATAGAGATGGAGGAGCGGTCAAAAGTGATTTTCCCGGCACCGGTTTCAATAATTACCGCATTGTTCTTCTCGCTAAAATCAACAATTTTACCGTGCATTCCACTTTTGGTAACCACGCGGTCGCCGCGTTTTAGTTCGGCGGCAAAATTCTTTTCTTGTTTCGCTTTTTTCATTTGCGGGCGTATCATAAAAAAATACACTACCACAAACATTAATATTATTGGGGCAAACTGTGTTATTTGTTCCATTTAATTATTTAATGGGATTAAAAAATACTCCGGCAATTTTGCCGGAATTTTATAAAAATATTTATTTAACTGGCATTCTCTTCAGTTTCAACAAAAGCTTTAATTCTAATGCGTTCTTTACCTTTTTCGGTATTGGCAGAAACCGTTACGGTTTTTGTTACCTGCCCTTTTCCTGAACCATTAAATTTAACGGTCATCTCACCGGTCTCGCCCGGCTCAATAGATGTGTTTTTAGGGTAAGAAGGCACGGTACAACCGCAAGAACTTTTTGCATCGGTAATAACCAAAGGCGCATCCCCCTCATTGGTGAATTTAAATACGTGCTCTACGTTAGTCCCTTTTGCAATATTACCAAAATCGTGCTCGCTTTCCGCAAAAACCAATTTAGGATAAACCGTTTCTTTGGCATCGCGTTCACTGGCAGCTTCTACATTTTCAGCCTTAACTTTTTCTGAGGCATTGTTATTATCTTTACAAGAAGTGAATACCATCGCCCCGATTGCTGCTATCATTAAAATTCCTTTTTTCATGGTTTTGTGGTTTTTAATTTAAAGATTAAAATTAATAAAAATATCGGCATTACATAAGTCCGCGTCCTATTTTATTTAGCTTATTGTCGCGGCTGTATTCTTTACTGAGTTTATCGAGTACGCCATTGATAAAAATACTGCTTTTAGGTGTGCTGTATTCCTTGGCGAGTTCCAGATATTCATTAATAGTTACTTTAACCGGAATACTTGGGAATTTAAGGAATTCACAAATTGCCATTTTAATTAAAACCATATCGATTTCAGCAATACGATCTTTGTCCCAGTTTGGCGTTTTGCCCAGCATTTCTGTGGCCAGCATCTCGTCGTTCAAATATGTTTTTCTAAAAAGTTCTTTGGCATAATCACGATCTTCCTCGCCTTTATAGAGCTTATTTAATTTGAAATCTTTTTGCGCTTTTAATTTCTGAAGCAATTTTACAATTGCGGTATTAACCAATGGTAAATCATCCAGCCAGGTTAGTTTTTTATCTTCAAGATATTCATAAAGTTTATCGTTAGGAGCAATATACTCCCTGAACATTTGAATTATAAATTCCTTATCTTCATTAAAATCAGATTCCCGGGTGGCCATATATTCCACATAAAAATCGCTTTGGCGTATATCGTTCCAAATGATGCTTACATATTCATCATCATTTTTCCAATGGGTGATTTTACGGTCTTCCAGGGCTTCTTGAAGGGCGTTGTTTTCATTTAACTTTTCAAAAACCTTATTGTCTATAAATTTACGGTTGGGGTTTTTGTCTTCACTGGTAGCCAAATGCTTCTTTTGCGATTTTTCTAAAAAAGTCTCAGCATGTTCCCTTATTTCGGTAATAAGACTTAGTTGTAGTAAAAAGAGGTCGTACATTTCTTCCATGCTTTTAAGCAGGAATTTCTCTTCAACGGCCAGGTTATCATTCTGGCTTTGGTTAAACGCATATAGCGATTGCATTACTTTAACCCGAATATGTCTTCTTGTTAGCATAGGTTGTAAAAGAACTTTTTTAGCATTAAAAAGGGTGGAAGTTCTTTCTTCCACCCTGCAAAAATACCAAACTTTTAAAACTGGCTATTTCAAATTTTGATTTTTTCTGTCGTTAATGCGTTGTTGTGCAATTTTAAGCGCGGCAAAATGAGAGCTGATATTGTCTTTTTCGGCTTTGCTTAAGATTTCAAGTGTGGTATTATAGATATTCTCGGTTTTATGTAGAATTTCTTTTTTATCGTAATTTTCAAGTTCGGCATATACGTTTATAATTCCCCCGGCATTGATAAGAAAATCGGGAGCATAAACAATGCCTTTTTCTTTTAAAATATCTCCGTGGCGAACTTCATCGGCTAACTGATTGTTTGCTGCTCCGGCAATAATACCTGCTTTTAAACGGTTAATGGTATCATCGTTTACCGTAGCTCCCAGGGCACAGGGGGCGTAGATATCTACATTGGCAGCATACACATCTTCTTCTTCAAAAATAATGGCGCCATATTTGTTTTTTATCGCCTCCAGACGTTCTTCGTTAATATCGCTGATAAAAACTTTGGCGTCTTCTTTTCTTAAATAGTCAACCAAAGTTTCACCTACGTGGCCAATACCCTGTACAAGAACCGATTTCCCGGAAAGGTTATCGCTTCCATATTTATATTTGGCAGAAGCTTTCATGCCCATATACACGCCGTAAGCTGTAATTGGAGACGGATTTCCCGAGCCTCCTTTTTCTTCAGAAATTCCGGTTACGTATGGAGTTACTTCGCGCACGGTATCCATATCTGCGGTTTCCATACCTACATCTTCGGCAGTAATGTATTTTCCACCCAGGGAATCTACATAGGCTCCAAATTTCCGCATTAATTCAGGTGTTTTATCTTTTTTGGCATCCCCGATAATTACCGCTTTTCCACCACCAAGATTTAATCCCGTAATCGCACTTTTATAAGTCATGCCCCGGGATAGCCTAAGCACATCGTTTAAAGCCTCCCATTCACTGTTGTAATTCCACATTCGGGTACCGCCAAGGGCAGGGCCTAAAACGGTATTGTGAATACCTATTATTGCTTTTAATCCTGTATCTTTGTCGTTGCAAAAAACCACTTGTTCGTGGTCTTTAAAAGAGACCTGGCCAAATACAGGCGCAGTTCTTTTTAATTCTTTTGCGGTAAGTACGTCCACTTGCATATCGTTAAGTTTTTAAAGTTGAGAATTTCAATTAATCCTGAAATTCACTGGCAAAAATAATGAATTTTTCAATTTAAAGGCCTTTAAGGCTTGTTAAAATATTAAATTCGTAATAAATAGAAATTTTATAGATGAAGAGCTTAAAAACCCTCAATACTTTTTTCCTCAAATATAAATGGCGATTATTCTTTGGTTTTATCGTTACCGTCGCTGCCCGGATTTTTGCCTTGTTCTACATTCCACTTTCCGGAGAATCTACTAATATTATTGAGGATTATATCAAAGGTGAAATCACCGATTTAGAAATGGTGAAAAGTGAATTGCTCTGGAATATTTTCCTGATAATAGGGGCAACGCTACTCGCGGCCTTTTTTACCTTTTTGATGCGGCAAACCTTTATAGTGGTTTCCAGGTATATTGAATACGACCTGAAAAACGTGGTGTATAAACATTATCAGGAACTCTCGCTGAATTTCTATAAGAAAAATCGCACAGGGGATCTGATGAACCGTATTAGTGAAGATGTAACCAAAGTGCGTATGTATCTTGGCCCGGCCATTATGTATAGTGTGTCTACCTTAACTTCAAGTGTAGTAGTATTGATATTTATGGTGGGTTCGGCACCTATGCTTACTCTATATACCGTTATGCCGTTGCCACTGTTGGCTTATGCCATTTATAAAGTAAGTGTGGCCATTCATAAACGCAGTACCATGGTGCAGCAATACCTTTCAAAACTGCATACCTTTACCCAGGAAAGCTTTAGCGGGATTGCCGTTATAAAATCTTATGGAATAGAGCCGCAAACCAATGAAAATTTTACTGAACTTTCCAATCACAGCCGGGATAAGAACATTCATCTGGTAAAAGTTCAGGCTTTTTTCTTTCCGCTTATGGTGTTCCTTATCGGGATTAGTAATGTACTGGTAATTTACGTAGGCGGGAATCAATACATAAACGGCGAGGTAGATCTTGGGGTTATTGTGGAATTCCTGCTCTATGTAAATATGCTTACCTGGCCCATCGCCTCTATTGGCTGGGTGACCTCACAGGTGCAACAGGCAGCGGCCTCCCAGGAGCGTATCAACGAATTTTTAGATCAAAAGCCTGAAATTACAAATCCTAAGGAAGAAAAAGATCAACTTTTAGGAAGTGTGGCTTTTAAAAATGTGAGCTTTACTTATGACGATACGAATATTACCGCACTAAAAAATGTTTCTTTTGAAGTAGGTAGTGGCGAGACCCTGGCCATAATCGGGAAAACCGGTGCCGGGAAATCTACAATCCTTGAACTCATCGGGCGTTTGTACGATGTTGATAAAGGAGAAATTAGCGTCGATAAAAAGGATATTCGAAGTCTGAATTTGGGGAGCCTCAGGGAGAGTATCGGCTATGTGCCACAAGATGCGTTTTTATTTAGTGATTCTATTAAAAACAATATCAAATTTGGAAAAAGTGATGCTACTGATGCTGAAATTGAAACCGCAGCTAAAAATGCTTCAGTCCATAAAAACATTGTTAATTTCAGTAAAGGATACGACACCGTGCTGGGTGAGCGTGGAATTACCCTTTCCGGAGGGCAAAAACAACGAGTGTCTATTGCCCGCGCCATTATTCACGAGCCCAAAATATTGCTGTTTGACGATTGCCTTTCAGCGGTAGATACCGAAACTGAAGAGGAGATTTTGAGTAATTTGTTTAAAATTTCCAGGGAGAAAACCACAATTATTGTGAGTCATCGTATTTCTTCAGCAAAAAATGCCGATAAAATTATCATCCTTGAAGATGGCGAAATCGTACAGCAGGGCAGTCATACCCAACTCATAAATCAAGAAGGATATTATAAAGAGTTGTACGCAAAACAACTAAATGAAAAAGAAATGTGAATTTTTTTTGGGGGATGTTAAAAAATTTTAGATTTTTGAGACGGATAAAATCAAAACCATTAAAGAATCTATTTTATGAGTGACAAGGGAATGATGGAGAAAGAAGAAATATTCTCTAAAGTTTTACGCGCCGGAAGAAGGACTTATTTTTTTGATGTGCGTGCAACCCGCGCCGGTGATTACTACCTAA
Source organism: Salegentibacter sp. (assembly GCA_017795085.1). Taxonomy (GTDB): domain Bacteria; phylum Bacteroidota; class Bacteroidia; order Flavobacteriales; family Flavobacteriaceae; genus Salegentibacter. The sequence continues at coordinate 2,993,757 of CP051246.1, read as the reverse complement.
CTATTACGGAAAGTAAAAAGTTTACCAATGATGATGGTTCTTTTTACTACAAAAAACACAAGATTTATCTTTATAAAGAAGATTTTGACGGCTTTAAAGAGATTCTTGAAGAAATGACAGATTACATCATCAACGAAAAAGGAGAAGAGGTAATTAGTGAACGTCATCAAAAAGACTTCAAAAAGGAATACGAGCAAAACGGGGAAAGTAAAGAACCTGCCGAGAAGTATACCGATGTAAGTTTTGACGACATCTAAAAAAATGCTTCCTTTTTAATCTCATTAACCGTCCCGATTTTTCCGGACGGTTTTTTTATCTTATGTCCCCCAAACCACCGCATTATGAAATATATTTTTACCTTGCTTTCGCTTTTCTTTTGTGTGTCTTTTTACGGCCAGGAAGAAGAAATTTCACTGGAATATTACCTGCCACAGGATGTTTCCTATAAGGATCAAATTCCAAAACCTCAGGATATTATTGGTTTTGTTCCCGGAGAATGGCACGCCAGCCACGATTTAATTCTGAATTATATGCGGGAACTTGCCCGGGTTTCTTCCAGGATTACTATTGAAAATCGGGGCAGTACCTATGAAGGCCGACCCTTGGTTTTACTTAGTATTACTTCAGAAAAAAATCACGAGAATTTAGAAGAAATTAGAAAACGGCATGTTGATTTAACCCGTAAAAATGCAGAAGCCTTAAATACAGAAGAAATGCCTATTGTGGTAAATCAGGGGTTTTCCATTCATGGTAATGAGCCCAGCGGTGCTAATGCTGCACTCCTGGTGGCCTATTATTTAGCTGCCGCGGAAGGCCCTGAAATTGAAGCATTGCTTGAAAATACCGTCATCCTTTTTGATCCCGTTTTTAATCCCGATGGCTTACAGCGTTTTGCGTATTGGGCAAATACCAATAAGAGCAAAAATGTTAATCCCGATCCGCAAGATCGTGAATACAATGAAGTATGGCCGGGTGGCCGTACCAACCATTACTGGTTTGATATGAACCGCGACTGGTTACCGGTACAGTTGCCGGAATCACAAGTACGCCTGGAAACTTTTCATAAATGGTATCCGAATATTTTAACCGATCATCATGAAATGGGTTCGAACTCCAGTTTTTTCTTTCAACCCGGAATTCCATCCCGAACCCACCCGCTTACGCCCGATCTCAATCAGGAACTTACCAAAGAAATCGGGAATTATCACGCTGAAGCCCTTGATGAACTCGGATCTTTTTATTTTACTGAAGAAAATTACGATGATTTCTATTATGGAAAAGGTTCAACTTTTCCTGATATTAACGGGAGCATCGGAATACTTTTTGAACAGGGCAGCTCCCGCGGCCACGCTCAGGAAACCGATAATGGCATCTTAACATTTCCGTTTACCATCCGAAATCAGTTTACCGCGGCACTTTCTACTTTGAAAGCAGCTCGTAATATGCGTGTAAAATTGTTGGATTATCAACGTGATTTTTATAAAAACGCCCGTAATTCTACAGAAAATGGCGCCTGGGCTTTTGGTGATGAAAAAGATGTTTCTTCAGCTTATGAGCTTGCTAAAATCCTTGATCGGCATAAAATTAAAATACATCGTGCGGCAAGTGATTTTGAAACAAACGGCATTAAATTCAAAAAAGAATACACTTATATTATTCCCAAAAATCAACGACAACACCGACTGGTAGAAGCGATGTTTGAAAAACGAACCGAATTTCAGGATAGTCTGTTTTATGATATTTCGGCTTGGACTTTCCCGTTGGCATTTGATTTAGATTTCGCTGAGGAGGTAAATATGCACCTCGCAGGTGAAGAAATTTCCGAGCTTGAAAAGCCTGACATTCCTTCCGTAGAAAAATCGGAATATGCGTATTTGATGCAGTGGCACGATTTCTATGCGCCTAAAGCCCTCAATATGATTCTTGAAAAAGGCCTGCGGGCTAAAGTCGCGATGCAGCAGTTTGGCCTAAATAATAAAAATTATGACTACGGAAGTATCATGATTCCTGTGCAAAACCAAGAATTAAATGAGGAGGAGTTGTATGAATTTCTTCAGAAAGCTTCCGAAGAAAGCCATGTTCAAATTGATGCGATAAGTACCGGCCTAACCAGTGGAGTAAATTTGGGCAGCAGGCAGTTTCGTGCTCTAAAACCTGCAAAAGTAGCTTTGCTTGTCGGGGAAGGAATTACCCCTTATGATGCGGGTGAAATCTGGCATTTGTTCGATCAGCGTTATGATATGAAAATTACCAAACTCGATTTGGGTGATTTCTCCCGGACCGATTTAAGTCGGTATACCGATATTATCCTTCCGAATTCATGGGGAGGTGGACTTGGTGAAAACGAAGCCGGTAAATTGAAAGAATGGGTTCGCCGTGGTGGGACATTAATCGGATATCGCAATGCTGCAAACTGGTTTAAACGTCACGATTTTTTAGACCTGGAAATCAAGGAAAGCGATTTGATAGCTAAAGACATTTCTTTTGAAGAACAGCGTGACTTTAGGGGGGCTCAGGGTATTGGCGGGGCGATTTTTGAAGCTGAAATTGATCGTTCCCATCCGGTAAATTTTGGATATAAAAATAACAAATTGGCATTGTTTAGAAATACCACCATTTTCGTAAAACCCGATGAGCAGAGCTATAAAAACCCCATAAAATATACGGAACAGCCATTGCTTAGCGGATATATTAGTAAATCCAAACTCGATTCCCTTGCGGGTACCGTGCCTTTTAAACATACCGGTTTAAGCCGGGGGAATGTAATCTTGTTTACCGATAACACCAATTTTCGTGCATTTTGGTTTGGAACTAATAAACTATTGATGAATGCGATTTTCTTTGGCGATGAGATGTGATAAAAAACCTTCTTAAGCTTTTGTAGCATTTCAATCCCTACAAAAAAAGTTTTAAAATTACACGCAACCATTTTTAGATTTTTACATCTGTAAAGAAAGCATTCTTATGAAAAACTTTTCATTTAGCCTTTGGGTTGTAGTAGTATTTATTATTCAGTCCTGTTCCGTAGATGGAGATTCCGAAGGAAGAAATCCTAAGGATAAGAGTCTGGACGGAAGCTGGCAGTTGATAGAAAGAATGGTAGACCCCGGAGATGGCAGTGGTACCCTAGAGCCGGTGCAAGACGGGCGGGTGCTGCTTATTAATACAGAAAACGCTACTATACAGGACGATGATGAGTTTTGCGGAACTACCATTCCCGTTGAAGTGGAAATCACCGATGAGTATTTTGAGGTGAATTGTGATGAGCAAAACTTTACATGGTTTTATGAATTTGAAGGAGAATTACTGGTAATCCGGCCTCAGTGTATTGAAGGCTGTGTTTATAAATATGAAAAACTTGAAGAGTAGTTATAGAAAACTCTGGAAAGTCTGAAGTTTAACCCTACAAGGTATAAAAGATATTGAAGGGCTTTGGTATTTTTACAATGAGAAGGTTGAACATGATTCAAATTGGAACCGGAATATTTTTTCCGAAATAATAGCCGACAAAAAATCTCATCCATAACTATCTTCTTTTAAGCGGCATTCTAGGATAAAAAATGTATATTTGCACGCAATTAAATCCTTAATTGCTATGACCGCACACGAATCAAAAATCTTAGGAGAAGGTCTAACTTACGACGATGTACTCCTGGTTCCTGCCTTTTCAGAAATCCTTCCTCGTGAAGTTGATATCACCACTCAATTTACCAAAAATATACGGATAAACGTACCCATTGTTTCAGCAGCAATGGATACTGTTACAGAATCCAGAATGGCAATTGCCATGGCTCGTGAAGGTGGTATTGGTGTGTTGCATAAAAACATGAGCATCGAGCAGCAAGCTTTGAAGGTGCGTAAGGTGAAACGTGCTGAAAGCGGGATGATTATAGATCCGGTTACCCTTCCAATTTCAGCTAAGGTCAGCGATGCCAAAGCTAGTATGACAGAGCACAGTATCGGTGGAATTCCTATTGTTGACGATCAGGGCAAACTTCTTGGAATAGTGACCAATCGTGATTTGCGGTTTGAAAAAAATAATGAACGACCAATTTCTGAAGTGATGACTTCAGAAAACCTGGTAACGGTAGGCGAGGGTACGTCGCTTGATGAGGCTGAAGATATTCTTCAGGAAAATAAAATTGAAAAACTTCCGGTAGTCAATAAAGATTACAAACTTGTTGGGCTTATTACTTTTCGCGATATTACCAAGCTTACTCAAAAACCCATTGCCAATAAGGATTCTTACGGAAGGCTTCGTGTTGCGGCAGCCCTTGGTGTAACCGCCGATGCGGTAGAACGTGCAGAAGCCCTGGTTAATGCCGGCGTTGATGCGGTAATAGTCGATACTGCACATGGGCATACCAAAGGGGTGGTCTATGTGTTAAAAGAAGTGAAAAAGAAATTTCCGGAACTGGAAGTGGTAGTAGGAAATATAGCTACCGGTGATGCCGCCAAATACCTGGTAGAAGCAGGGGCTGACGCTGTAAAGGTTGGAATTGGGCCTGGATCAATTTGTACTACGAGAGTAGTGGCCGGAGTTGGATTTCCACAGTTTTCAGCGGTACTTGAAGTAGCTGCAGCAATTAAAGGCAGTGGTGTGCCTGTAATTGCCGATGGTGGAATACGTTATACCGGTGATATTCCCAAAGCTCTTGCCGCAGGAGCCGATTGTGTGATGTTAGGCTCTTTACTTGCAGGAACTAAAGAATCACCCGGGGAAACTATAATTTACGAAGGAAGAAAGTTTAAATCTTATCGGGGGATGGGGTCTGTGGAAGCTATGAAAAAAGGCTCGAAAGATCGTTATTTCCAGGATGTGGAAGATGATATTAAAAAATTAGTCCCCGAGGGAATTGTGGGGCGTGTTCCCTATAAAGGAGACCTGGAAGAAAGTATTCATCAATTTGTAGGAGGACTACGGGCAGGAATGGGATATTGCGGTTCAAAAGATATTGCAGACTTAAAGGAAAATGCACGCTTTGTAAAAATTACTTCTTCCGGGATTCACGAGAGCCATCCTCACGATGTAACCATTACTAAAGAATCGCCTAATTATAGTAGGTAGATTGTAAGTAGGTAGTAACATTTAGCAGTTCATAGTAAAAATTATACGACTGAATACTTTGTATTTTGTTGAAATTAACCTTGCCTTGCTGCCGCCGATTGGATTCATTCGGTTTTCAACAAAGTTTTGCTCCGCTCTCGCCTTATAAAGCCACTCGAGTTTAACGATAAATAAAAAGTGTTGAGGAGAAGCATTTTATATTTGTCTCCTCAACACTTTAATTTTAAAACATTGTATGGGTTTCCCGCTTCGGGGCTGGGGGCTTTAATTATTATCGGTAGTATCCTTTTCGCGTTTATTCCTGTTCATAATACCTCCTAAGATATCCCGGGCGGCATTTTTAACACTTTCTTCCCGTTGTTGTTTAGTATTGGTTTCTTCCTGTTTTGTTGCAGTAGTATCGGTAGCTTCGGTTTGTGTGGTATCTTGTTTGTTTTTATCCCGGTCACCACTTATGATATCACGAAGGGCTTGTTCACCACGATCTTTTAAATTATCCTTTTGTTTAGCTACGATTTGCTGGCTAAGATTGTTTACAGCCTGTTCCATCTGAATATTGATTTTAGGACTCTGGAATGTTCCGCTTAAACCAATGGGAAGATCAACCGTCATATTTTGCAATTCTTCACCACTTAACCGGCTTAGGGCATTGCCTACCTGGCTGCCCAGCATTCTTGCCGGTACATCAAGATTTAATTTGTAATCCATATTCATATCAAATCCATGGCTTCCTGTAACTTCAGCCTTTATACCTTTAACCGTAAAATTAAATGGTTTGATATTTACTTTTCCATCATTAAAAGTGAGGTAGGTTTTTAAATTATCCAGGTTTAAATCCTTAAGATTAATAAACTCTAATTGCTCGTCTAACCTGTTTGCCAGGGGCATTTTTTCAGAATTAATTTCAGCGGTAAGAATTTGTGTCAGGGCGTTGCCGGCCAGACTGGCCAATTGCGGGGTAAGGTCGTTGTTGAGATTTCCACTCAATTCTAAATGTGTTTGCAATTTGCCTTCCAAAGCCTGGGCTACCGGGGCCAATGATTGTAACATATCCAGTCCGTTAAAAGACTGGGCGATATTCATCGAGTTTAAATCGAGGTTCATCTTAAAAGTAGGAGTGCTACTTTTAGTAGAAACGTTTCCGTTTAAAGCGATATTGCCCCCAAAAATATCTGTGGAAATCTCGTTTAGGCTGGCAGTTTCATCTCGTAATACGATATTTCCCCGGGTATTTTTTAATTCCAAATTATCATAAATTACCGTTCCTACGTTGAAATTTAATTCGGTATCCAGAAAAGAAGGAATTTTTACAGCCTCATGGGTTGAGTTAGCTTGTTGAGGTTCTTCTTCAGTAGTTTCTTCGGATGCTCCTTTATTATTTTCAGTTTCGGCAATCATAAAGTCATTGATGGCAAAAACTTTAGAGTTTACCTCAAACTTTCCCTTTAGTTGCTGATCGGTAAATAAAAAGCCCATCAGGTTTTGGATATTTCCGGTTGCTGAAATATCGGTTTGCCCGGTGGTGAGCTGAAGTTCCGGAACCTGTACGTTTCCCTGGTTGAAGTTCATTTTTGCCGTTGCAATTTTTACTTCATTGGGAATTTCAGGCGATTTGTAACTAAAATCCCTTATTGCTGCGGATCCTGAACTTTTTACATTTTGATATTGCTCGTTTTCAATAGCATTCATATCGAAGGCCGTAGAAAGGTCAGCGGTTAAAATCCCGTTGAGGGCCATATCTAAATCCAGGGGATAAGCCTTTTCAAGGTTTGCCAGGTTAATTGTACCATCCAAATCCATATTTACCAGCATATTTCCGAGTAAATTGCGTACACTCCCATGCGTGCTGAATTGATCCTGGTCTATTCTAAAAGTTACATTATCAAAAGTGAGATAAGTGTCTTCCATAATGCCCGTTTCGTTTAGGATTTGAAGGTCAATATTTATATCGTCCACACTTTTTGGTAAATCGGGATATTTAAAACGTGCATTATTAGAACTAACTTTAATATCCATTTCGGGAATACGCTCTTCATCAATAATCCCTGCCAGTTTTCCATTTACGATAAAATCGCCGGAGGTTTCTACATTTTCTATGTTTTTAGCGTAAGTTTCTGGAATTATGGCCAGGAAGTTTTTAAAATCCGAAGAAGGAGTTTTAAAACTCAAGTCGAGTTCGTTATTGCTTTCATTTATCTGAATAAAACCATCAAAAGTAAGAGGCAATTGGTTAATTCTGGCTTCATTTTCCAGAAATGTATAGCGCATATTTTCCAAATCCATCTGAATAATCGCATCCAGGGCTACGCTGTGGCGGCTTAGGTAATTAACTCCATCATAATCAAATGAAACCACAGCATCAGACTCTGTATCGAGTTCGCTTTCTGAAAGCGAAAAATCACCGGTACCCTGATGGTTTAATTCTTCTACATCCAGTAATAAGCCCTGGTTTTTATCCGCGTATTTTATACGGGAATTATTGATTTCGTAATGCTTTAAATCAAGGCTAAAACCGGCAGTGGAGCCATCTGAGGTCGACGTGGTATCTTCCACGGCAATATCGTAACTGGCATTGCCAAGCGAATCTACCTGTATGTTTAAATAAGCATTATTAAGTCTTATATTGTCTAAACGTTTGGGCTCGTTGGCAGCTTTAAAAATTTCTTTAACAGACATTTCCAGTAAGGCTTCTTCAGCCAAAGCAAGCGTATCACCTTCAAAAGGAGTATTGTTAATAATGCTTAAATCTTTTATAACTACAGTAGCCTGCGGAAAACTGCGTAATAAACTCAAGTTGATATCACTAAATTCTACCTGTGCATCTACGCTTTTATTGGCGGTTTTACGTACATAGTCTTTTATTTGCGATTCAAATAAAAAGGGTGCGGCAATCAGTACGATTATAATTACCAATAAAGTTATTCCTATAATTTTAAAAGCTTTTTTCATATTTCTTAACTTTTTAAATGATTATCCGTTATTAGTAATATTTTTCATTTTTACGTCGTACTGAACTCCTTTTAGCCTAATTATATTCAAAAATCAGAAAGCTATGTGATTAGACCCTGAATCAAGTTCAGAGTGACAATACGATTATGATTTATAACGGATATTCAATCTTTTTAATCTTCAAATTTTAATTCTTCTCCTTGTTTTAGACCGAACTTTTTTCTTAGAGCAAAAACCGAAGCATAAAGCAGCGGAGTGTCCAGCGCGGCCACAATTACTTTAAACAGGAAGCCACTAAGAAGCAGACTTCCAAAAAGCTGCCAGTCAATTTTGCCAAAGCTACAAAGCAAAAACAAAACCGAAAACGTATCTACAAACTGCGAAAGGAATGTAGAAAAGTTATTCCGAAGCCATAAATGCCTGCCTTTAGTTAACTTTTTCCAAAAATGAAAAAGCTGGATGTCTATATATTGTGCCAGCAAATAGGCTACCATAGAGGCAAAAACTGCAATGGCCGTTGCTCCAAAAACTTTATTAAAAAGTTCGTTATCCAAAGGAGACCACTCTGTGGCGGGTACCGCATCGGCAACATAAACAATCAATAAAGAAAAGAACGAAGCAAAAATTCCCGTAGTCACAATTCTGTTGGCCTTTCGTTTTCCGTAAACCTCGCTGATAATATCTGTAATTAGGAAGGTTATGGGATAAGGCAATACGCCAACTGAAATCTCAAAAGTGTAAATTCCGAAGAAATCCCAGGAAAAAAACTTCTGAAAAATCAGGTTTGAAACTACCAGGGAGGCAATAAACAATCCGCCCAGGATTAAATAAATTCGTTCTGCCGCAAGCTTGTCTTTTATGTAAAGTTTTCCCAAATTATGTTATTAAGTCTTTCAGCAAATGTAAGGGTATGTGGTTTTGTTTTGCTTAATTTGCTGTGAAATTTACAGGCGAAGCCTTATTAAACTTTTCTAAATTCAGTTTGGAACCCCCTAAGTTAGTTTATATAGCCCTGGGCAGTAACCTTGGCAACCGTTTTGCGCTGCTTGAACAGGGCGTGCGGCGTATTTATAGAGAAATTGGAGCGGTTAAAGCCGTTTCTAAAATCTACGAAACCCCCGCCTGGGGTTTTGAGGGAAATGCTTTTTTGAATGCCTGTATTGCGGTTTCTTCCAGGTTTTCTGCTGAAAAAATTCTGGATAAATTGCTTCAGATAGAAGATGAATCCGGACGGGTTAGGAGTGATGCTAAAAACTATCAAAACCGAAGTCTGGATCTGGATATTTTAATGATGGAAGATACGGTAATTACTTCAAAAAAATTGATTCTTCCGCATCCTCACCTGCAAAAACGCGATTTTGTCTTGCTACCATTGAATGATATCGCCGCTCATGAAATTCATCCCGAATTTAAAGTTTCGATAGCACATTTGCTGGAACGATTAAAGCCTTTTGGAGAAATAAATGCTATTGAGGCACAACTAGAAATTCCCGGGAAAAAATATGCGTTTACTTCCTGTAATTATATTGCCGTAGAGGGAAATATAGGCGCGGGGAAAACCAGTTTTTCCACTATGATTTCGCAAGATTTTAATGCCAAATTGGTATTGGAACGCTTTAAGGACAATCCGTTTTTACCAAAATTTTACGAGAATAAGGAACGCTACGCCTTTCCCCTGGAAATGTCTTTTCTGGCAGACCGTTACCAACAGCTTTCTGATGATTTGGCGCAATATGATTTATTCAGTGATTTTATTATATCTGATTATGACGTGTTTAAATCGCTTATTTTTGCAAAAATCACTTTACAGGAAGATGAATATGCACTTTATCATAAGCTGTTTCATTTGATGTATAAAGAGTTGGTAAAGCCCGATTTGTATATTTATCTCTATCAAAACACCGATCGTTTACTGGAGAACATTAAAAACCGCGGCCGTGAATATGAGCAGAATATCCAGGCCGACTATCTAATGCAAATCAATCAGAGTTACCTGAGTTTTATAAAAGCCCAAACCAAGCTCAAAGTGCAGGTAATTGATATTTCTGAAAAAGATTTTGTAAATAACCGGAAAGATTATTTGAGTTTGCTGGAAGAGATAAAAGCCCCGAGAATTTAAACCTTTAAGGTTTCGGGACTTTTAAAAATAAATCCCAAAGCACTACGCCGGTACTCACTGCAATATTTAAGGAATGTTTACTGCCCAGTTGCGGGATTTCAATTACGCCATCAGCAACCGAAACCACTTTTTGCTGAACGCCTTTTACCTCATTGCCAAAAATCACTGCAATTTTTTCTGAACCGGGTGTAAACTCATCCAGCATTTGCGCATTTTCAGCTTGTTCTATGGCATAGACTTTTATCTGTTGTTGCTGAAGTGTTTTTATAAGGTCTTCCGTATTTTCAATATACTCCCAGGCTACGGTATCGGTAGCACCGAGTGCCGTTTTTTGAATATCTTTATGTGGTGGCCGGGCGGTAATGCCGCAGAGGTAAACTTTTTCGATCAAGAAAGCATCTGCCGTGCGAAAAACCGATCCGATATTATTCAGGCTTCGAATATTATCCAGGATTACAATAATCGGAGTCTTTACTGCCGATTTAAATTCCGCTACCGATTTTCGATCGAGTTCGCTATTTTTTAATTTTCGGTTTTCCATAGCGCAAAAATATAGATTCTTTTGGAAGATGCATGCCTGTAGCGATGTTTTGGGTCGGGTTTTAGCCTGAGAAATCAATAAGATCCAGAGCCTGAAAAGCTCGAGCATACCCGCCCGGGGCAAAGTTCCGGCATTGAAATTAAAAATTGATCAGCCTGAAGGGCTATAAGATTTCGTAATGCAGCTGATAATTCCGAATAAAATGAGCGACTCTGCTTACGAGATTAATTTTATATTTATCGCTGCAAAAGAACCAAATTAAGGATAGTTGTGAAGCATTATGCCATTTCGCGTAAAAATATTTCAATAAAAGATCAATGGATAAAACATTTATTAATAGGAAAGCCCCCGGCAGGCTTGGAAAAATTTGAAAATAGAAGAGGCCTTTTGTATTCTGAATTTACCCTGAATAAATTTATAGAAGAAGATTACCGACACGGAAATTCTATTTTAACAAAAGGCACAAAACGTTCCTTTCAAACACTCTCCAGCGGGGAGAAACGCAAAGCTTTATTGCATTATTTGTTAAGCCAAAACCCTGATTTCCTGGTGTTGGACAATCCTTTTGAGAGTTTGGACAAGGCTTCAGTAAGAGAGCTACAGCAAAACCTGAATCAAATTTCAGAGGAAATACCGATTATTCAGCTTTTTAACCGAAGGGAAGATATTCTAGGGTTTATCGATTCAATTTTGGAAATTGAAAAGGAGGAAATTGTTTCTGAAAAGAAAGTTGCTCAATTTTTGAAAAATTCAGAAAATGAAAAAAATATACCGGTTGCTAAAATTCCACAACCTTTATCAAGGTTTCGGGAGGTTCCCGAAATCCTGTTTCACCTTAAAAATGTTTCGGTAAAATATGAAGAACGGCCTATCCTTAGCAATATAAATTGGACGCTTAAAAAAGGTGAATTCTGGCAACTAAAAGGCCCTAACGGGAGCGGAAAAACCACTTTACTTTCTATGCTTTATGGCGATAATCCCAAAGCATATGGCCAGGAAATATACCTTTTTGGAAATAAGAAAGGCAGCGGAGAAAGTGTATGGGAAATCAAACAAAAAATCGGTTATTTTTCACAAGGGCTAACCCAGCTTTTTACCCGTCGGGATACGGTGTTGAATATGCTAATTTCCGGGCTGGTAGACTCGGTGGGTTTGTATAAACATCCGGGGGATAGCCAGGTAAGGTTAGCAAGGGAATGGTTAAAAACTTTAAAATTGCAGACTAAGGAAAAGCAAATTTTCACTAAACTGCCCCTGGCAGAACAACGCCTGGTACTTATTGCCAGGGCGATGATCAAGCATCCACCGCTTTTAATTTTAGATGAACCTACCACCTCGGTTGACGATGCCGGGGCATTGAGGATTTCAGCATTTATCAATCAAATTGCCGCCGAAAGTGAAACCGCTGTAATATTTGTCTCTCACCGGGATGAAAAAGGTTTGAAACCCGATAAAGTATTTGAATTACTTCCGCAGGAAGAAGGCTCAATTGGCAAGGAAATATAATTTGATTGTCAATAACTGCTGATAAATTTAGCGCTTAGACTTTCGATTAAAATTACGTATTCTTTACTTTAGCGTTCATAAAATCTCGATACCTTGGCACCGAAAAAATCTCCGAAAGTTACCCCGTTAATGAAACAGTATAACGCAATTAAGGCGAAATACCCTGATGCTTTGCTTTTATTTAGGGTTGGCGATTTTTATGAGACTTTTGGAGAGGATGCTGTAAAAACCGCGCGCATTCTCAATATTATCTGTACTAACCGAAATAACGGGAGCGAGCGTAAGGAGTTGGCTGGTTTTCCCCATCATTCCTTAAATACTTACCTGCCTAAACTGGTAAAAGCCGGGGAGCGGGTGGCTATTTGCGATCAGTTGGAAGATCCGAAAATGACCAAGAAAATCGTAAAACGCGGGGTGACCGAATTGGTAACCCCGGGTGTGGCGATGAGCGATGAGGTGCTTCAGAGTAAATCGAATAATTTTTTGTGCGCCCTTCATTTCGGAAAGAAAAATTTAGGTATTTCTTTTTTAGATGTTTCCACCGGGGAGTTCTTGACCGCCCGGGGAGACCGGGAATATCTGGATAAATTGCTTCAGAATTTTAATCCGAGTGAGGTACTGGTGCAGAAGAAATATAAAAAGGACTTTAGTCAAAATTTCGGGGAAGACTTTCATTGTTTTTATCTCGACGATTGGGTGTTTACTACCGATTTTGCTGAAGAAAGCCTTAATGAACATTTTGGAACAAAATCTTTAAAAGGCTTCGGAATTGAAGACCTGGAAGAAGGAATTATTGCTTCAGGGGCGGTTTTACATTACCTGGCCGAAACCCGGCATAACAAGCTTCAGCATATCAATGCCGTTAACCGGATTGCTGAAGATGAGTATGTCTGGATGGACCGATTTACCATTCGTAACCTCGAGTTGTATCATTCTAATGCAGCCAATGCAGTAACGCTCCTGGATGTGATTGATAAAACCATTTCTCCAATGGGTGGGCGTTTATTAAAACGTTGGCTGGCCCTGCCGTTAAAAAACCCCGAAAAGATTAAAAACAGGCATGAGGTGGTTGATTTTTTTCTGCAAAACCAGGAAAAGCTGGAAGAACTTCAGCAGCATATCAAAGAAATTAGCGATCTGGAAAGGTTGATCTCAAAAGTTGCTACGGGAAAGGTGAGTCCGCGGGAAGTGATTCAGCTAAAATATTCGCTCGATGCTATTGTTCCTATAAAAAAGCTTGCTTTAGGAACCGATAATGAAGCCCTGAAAGTAATTGGAGATCGATTAAATGACTGCAAGTTGCTTCGGGATAAAATTGGACAAAGCATTAATGATGATGCTCCGGTAAATATTCAGAAGGGAAATTGCATAAAAGATGGTTTTTCCGAAGAGCTGGACGAGTTGCGAAAAATCGCTTTTTCAGGAAAAGATTACCTGGATAATATGTTGCAACGCGAAACCGAAGCTACCGGAATTTCTTCTTTAAAAATAGGCAATAATAATGTATACGGCTATTATATCGAGGTTCGTAACACGCATAAAGATAAAGTTCCGGATTCCTGGGTGCGAAAACAAACTCTGGTCAATGCCGAGCGTTATATTACCGAAGAACTAAAAGAGTATGAAGCCAAAATCCTGGGGGCTGAAGAAAAAATTCTGGTTCTGGAGCAGGATTTATTTTCAAAATTAGTACAATGGATGGGAGGTTATATTCAACCCGTTCAACAAAATGCGCAGTTAATTGCCCAGTTAGATTGTTTGGCATCTTTTGCCTTACAGGCCAAAAACGAGAATTATTGCAAACCTGAACTTTTAGATGCCTATACGCTTGATATTGAAGAAGGCCGGCATCCTGTAATCGAAAAACAACTTCCGCTTGGGGAAGATTATATTACCAATAACCTGCATTTAGATCGTGAAAATCAGCAGGTAATTATGATTACCGGGCCAAATATGAGTGGTAAATCGGCTATTTTACGGCAAACCGCCCTGATTGTGTTGATGGCACAAATGGGAAGTTTTGTTCCTGCAAAAGCTGCTGAAATTGGACTGGTAGATAAAATTTTCACCAGGGTAGGGGCCAGTGATAATATTTCTATGGGCGAGTCGACTTTTATGGTGGAGATGAACGAAACCGCCAGTATTTTGAATAATATTTCGGAGCGGAGTTTAGTGCTCTTGGATGAGATTGGGCGTGGTACCAGTACCTATGACGGGATTTCCATTGCCTGGGCGATAAGTGAATATTTGCACGAACATCCTTCACGTCCCAAAACGCTTTTTGCTACACATTACCACGAATTGAATGAAATGGGAGAGACTTTTCCACGGATTAAAAATTATAATGTTTCAGTTAAAGAATTAAAGGATAAGGTGCTTTTTCTTAGAAAACTGGTGCCTGGCGGAAGCGAACACAGTTTTGGAATTCACGTGGCTAAAATGGCCGGAATGCCACAACAAGTAGTACATCGCGCCAATAAAATACTAAAAAAACTTGAGAAATCCCATGCAATGGAAGAATCGGGAGAAAAATTAAAGGCTTCGGCCGAGGAAGAGATGCAACTCAGTTTTTTCAACCTTGATGATCCGTTTTTGGAAGAATTAAAGGAAGAATTGCTTGAAATTGATATCGATACCCTTACCCCTGTAGAGGCTTTGATGAAGTTGAATGAAATTAAACGAATGCTTGCCCGAAAAGGAGCTAAAAAACAGTAGGTAGTTTTTAGTGAGCAGTGAGCAGTTAGATGAAGCTTTCGAAAGTTTGCAGTATTTCTTCTCAAAACTGGATTTAATTCTCGATACATTCCGATTTGCATCGGGACACTCGAGACCAACGTAAAATTTGGGATTAGAGGTTTATTTTGAGATCAAATTTTTATAAAGTTCAATATTTTTTGGTATAATCACTTGTGTGGAGAATTTTTCGAGTACCTGTTTTCGGGCGGCTTTTTCCATTTTTTGAGCTTTTTCCGGATTTTCTAATAATTCAGTAACCCTGTCGGCATAAAGCTGATGGTTTTTAGGGTTAACGGTATAGCCGGTTTTGCCATCTATCATAATTTCTTTTGCCCATCCAATATGGGAAGTCACCAGGGCTTTTTCCATCGCCATAGCTTCCAGCCAGGTCATAGGAAGGGCTTCAGCAAAGGAAGGAAGAGCTATTACCGAGGCCTTGGCGATGTCCTTTTTAATTTCACTATAAGGCAAATTCCCTTTCCAACTTATATTTTTAGAGTATTCAGGTTTTATTTTTTTAGAAAAAGTTCTTTGGTTGACATGCCCGTTTGGGAATCCACAACATCTTTTCCGGCAATCACTAAAAAGCTTTCCGGTTTTTGTTGTAAGATTTGATTAAAGATTTCAGCAAACTCCAAGACTCCTTTTTTACGAATAAAGGAACCTAAATATAAAATGCTATTTGGCTTGATTTTATTGTTTTTGGCATTAAAATAATCGGTATCTACGGCATTGGGAATAATGTGAATTTTTTTTGAAGCTTAAAAACCTCCCTGGTTTTTTTCGCGGTGAATTTGCTTACCGAAATCAATGCATCGGCATTTTTGAGTGCTTTTTTTTCAAACCAAAAGTTTATCTTTTTCAAGCAGGTCTTTGCAATCCTGATAGTAGTTTGATTTACGATCAGAAGTTTTTAGACTTTTTCGTAGCCAGGTAATGCCCTTTTCATCTTTTGCATGCCTTTCATAGAATGTGACAATTTGGTTTTTGAGCTTTGCTTTAAGTCCTTTTGACTTCGGAGGGAATTTATAAGTTTTATATACCGAATCATTAAATTTACCTGAAAACCAACTTAACTCCGCATTTATTTTTGCCCGTTTTAAAAGGTCGGTTGTGGTACGTGGTTTTGCTGATGTTTTATTTCCCTGAAGTCGTTTTTTTCCAGGTTATAGTCGGTTTGATTCCAAAAAATGATCTCCCAACCTTTTTGTTTACCGATTTTCACAAAATCTGTAAAAGCGAAATTGCTAAGGCCAAGGCCATCTGGAAGAAGGATAAATATTTTTTTGGGCTTCAATCTAGAATGCGATTTGATTGGAAATCAAATATAGTTTTTTTGAAGTATTCAATAAAGTGTAAGCCGGCCAGCCTACTAGCTATTTTCAAGTATACCTTTATAAAAGGTAGTTATCAATTGATATTTGAATAAAATTTTCCTAAATTCAGGGATTATAAATTCCATATTAATGAAGAACATACTAGTAGCTATAGATCAACGTAAAGATGCCGAAGCGTTAATTGCACAGGCTATAAAAACAGCAAAATTAACCAATGCCAAAATTTGGATTATTCACGTTACCCAGGCTGATCCTGATTATTTTCTGGCCAGGGAGGCAGGTCCGCAGTATGTTTTTGAAAAGAGGGCAGAAGAGCGAAAGGAAGCGAAAGCAACTATTACGAAATGGGCTGCAGATGTAGAGAAAAACCATAACATAAGTGCTGAAGGTCTTTTAATTGAAGGAGAAGTGGCAAAATCTATAAAAAACCTGGTTGAAGAGTGTGATATTGAATTGGTTATAGCCGGTCATAAAAAGAAAAATTTACTGTATAGCCTTTTTGCCGCAAATAAGAAAAAAGATCTGGTAGATGTACTTAAAATTCCGCTTTTGTCGGTTCCTTTAGTTTAATTTCCCGATTGTTCTGCATCGAAACAGGAAAATACTTATGCTTGACACCTTAAAACGTATTGGTTTTTATAAAAGTGAAATGATTATTCGGGAATAGGGGAGTGTTATAGCAAATTTCCTTAACTGCCTATTACGATATAACTTCTTTTTCCAAGGCAAGGAAGTGTGTAGTTTTATGATGGTATAGAGGAAAAATTTTCACCTCACATTTATACAGTGTTTTATCTTTTTTATAATTAACAATGACCTCAGTAAAAGGAGTGTCTCTTTTTAATGCCCTGGCTATTTTTTCTTTTGTATCCTTTGCCGTTTTTTCTCCCTGAAGGAATGAAGGGGTTTTATTTTTGGCAAATTGTTTAGAATAGCCTGTCATGCTACTAAAGCCCTCATTAACCCATATTATTCTTTGATTCAAATCAGTTAGCACTAAAGCTTCAAAATTGTTCTCACGGAAGATTTCTTCAAGGTCATTTTCCCAGTGAAATTCTTTAGCTAGTTTTTCAATTAGCTTCCAATCTTTCCTTTTTTTATTATTGGCAAGCTTATCAAAATAACGTTCACTAAAGATATCCCAACTGAGTAATGGCATTACTTTTTGCCCGGTTGGTTGTATTAAGGGTTCTATTTTTTGATACTCTTCTGAAGATAATCGGGATAAATAAATATCCAGACATCTCATTTTTGCCAGATCTTTTTTCATCTATATGAAAATTTACAAGTCGTTGATTTTTGTTTTGTTTATGCCGGTTGGCATTTATTTTATTAAATGCACATTATGGGCTTTCATAATTAATTTCAGTAATTTATAGCTATCCCGGTTAAGTTACTATAATTTCCCAGAAAGCCCTCATGCAATCACTTTTTTTCATAGCGGAACATGCCCCGGGCCGGTTCTGAGTTTTTTGCAGAGCCGGCCTTGAGCATGCGTTTTTGCCACAACTCCAGTTTTGGGAGTATATTTTATTTAGAATAAATTATAATTTAAATGTACTCCCAACCTGTGAACAGCTTCTACATTTCCTGAATTTAAGTTTTGTGAAATAGGGAGCATCAGGTTAAGTCCTAATGAAAATCTATTATAAGCCGTTTCCAGTCCCAGTTTACCAAATAATATATTGCCTTTGGTATCTTGTACTACTTGGCCATAACTCTTATTTTCTTCGAATACCTCTCCGGAAATTCCAAGGCTAGGGGTAAAACCCAACATTGAATTTGTATTGATGTTTTTAAAAATAGTAATACCGTAATTTAATTGATTTCCAAACTGATAAGATGCTTTGTTTTCATTTTTGATCGTATAATTGGCCATTGCGCCAGCACCCCAAGTCTTATAAGTTACCGAATAATCTGAAGCTAAAATAAAATCCCAACTACCGGTACCCACCTGAAAACCAGGATTAACACTTCCCTGGTTGTTTTCCCTGTTGTATACTCCTGTGGGGGCTTTTAAACCACCTCCTAAAGACAGGCTATGTTTAAAGATGGGATTTTGCTCAGGAAGCCACCCCTCCATTTTCGGACTTATTATTTTATAAAAAGCAAGTAGACTAATATCTCCCAAACCGGAAATAGTTTGAGTTTCTCCGTTTTCAAAATCCCTATTGTGAAAATGATAAGGTATAATGGCATTTAAACTTACTTTTTCACTAAGTTTAAATTGTGCCCACGCCTGAATAGTATTGAAATTTTCATCTATCCAGGGTGAATTGTTATAAATCCCGTCTAACGAGCGGTATTGCTGGGTTATATAACGTAAACCTAAAAAATCATTATTCAGTAAGGTGCCATAGCCCATACTGCCGCCATTGCCACTACACCCGCAAATATCACATTCTTCCCAATAATTCAAGCTATCAAAAGCATGAATACTATCTTTTTTTATTTCTTTAGCCTTTATTGGGATTACCCATAACAAGGCTATTATCGATATAATTTTAATATTCAGCAAATCGTTCATCGTTTAAATAAGTTTTATCGGTAAGGGTGTTCATAAAAGCCAGCAAAGCATCTTTTTCATCTTCGCTAAGCGCAATCCCCAACCTGTTATTTTGTTTTAAAACCGGATCCAGGGTTTCCGAGTCCTGCACCCCGTTATCATAAAAATTAAGTACTGATTTCAGGCTTCCGAAACGCCCATCGTGCATATAGGGTGCGGTAATGGCAACATTTCTTAAGCTGGGTACTTTAAATTTATAGCGGTCGCCGCGGCGACCGCTTACCGCTTCCCTTCCCAAATCATTAATTCCGGGATAAGGCGGTAAACCGTTATTCCTGAAGGCATCATCGGTAAACAAATCAGAAGTGTGACAACGGGTACATTTTTGCTGAAAAACCTCCAATCCGTACTTTTCTTTATCGGTGAAATCACCTCCGGTTTCACCCCGTACATATTTATCGTATTTACTGTTGGCAGAAATCATCATCACCATAAACTGCGACAAGGCTTTAAGCATGTTTTCATGATTAACCGCTTCATTCTCAAAAGCCCCGGCAAATAACTGCCGGTATTCTGAATCATTTCTAAGTTTGGCGATTACACTTGTCATCGTTTCACCCATTTCCACCTCATTGGTAATGGGAATAATGGGGAATAGATCTAAATGGGAAGTAGCCCCATCCCAGGCAAATTCTTGCTGAAAAGCCATATTCTGAATCGCCGGTGTATTACGTATGCCCTCCAGATCGTCTATTCCGTGGCTAAACTGATGCCCGTGATGAGTAAAGCCATACCGTTGTTCATGGCAAAAGCCACAGGAGATAAATCCGTTAGCCGACAACTTCCCCTCATAAAACAATTTTTTCCCGAGTTCAAACCCATTTTTAGTCGGTGGATTGGCCTCCAAATCATAGGATATTTTTGGAAAATTAGCAGGAATGTTTACCTCTAAATTTTCATCTACTTGAATATATTCAGCCTCTTCTTTGGAGCAGCTGAATAATACCAGTCCATAAAACACCAGGAGCATTTGTTTAAAAAAGAAGGAAAATCTCCCCAAATTTATTTTTGGGAAGATTATCTTCTTAATGATGGCCACCTGTTCCATTGTGAATATGGTGAACGCTAAACATTTCCAATGCATTTTCAGCTATTTTGGGCGATTTTTCTTCATCTACCATAATAACAGCCTTTTCAGATAATTTGATTTTATGGGTGCCGGTTAAAATGCTTGAGGCATCTACTTCAAAATGAACCAGCGGACTTAAATCTGCACTTACCACCGCATCTGAAGGGAAATTTACCTGGACTTCCTTGTAATTATCCAAGCTACTACCGTGGCTACCCGTATGGATTTTAAAATCGGTTTGCTCTGAGTTACTTTCTGAAGTAAAACTACCTTCAAAATTCAGAAATTTATAACCGGCCTGCCAGGACCACATCATTTCATTTTCTTCAGCAATTTCTAAAAAATCACCCTGGCCTTCTGCGCCTTGTTGGTATTTCTCCTGATCTACTCCAAGCCCAAATCTTAAAGCGATATAATTTCCGGCCGGGATATTTTCAAGTATTACTTCGGTAAGACCATTTTCTTCACTAATAATAAAATAACTTTCATCTTTTGGATAACGAAATTCTTCTCCATTTTCATCGATAAGCATAAAGTTGCTTACGATATAATTAAAACGTGCTATGCTAAGGGTTTCCCCATTAGCATTGGTATAGGAGGATGTTTCCAGGAGAAGGTCGTCTCCTGAAAAACTATTATCAAATTCTAAAGTAAGCCTGTTTTCACCTGAAAGGCTTTCCGTCTCATCATCGGTATCACAAGCAGTGACTATCAGGAGGCTTAAAAAAATTAGGGTTTTAAAACTATTTGTCATTTGTGTATTTATTTAAATTCCTTCATTACAAGTCCTGCACTATGTGGTTTACATAGTTTGCAGATAAAAAACGCTTATTTCCTGTTAGGAGATAGGGGGCTTTAAGAGTTGAAGATTAAATAAGTACGAATAGCTGTTAGGTTTATCCGGGATTTTGTGGCCAGTTGCAGGAAGAGGGATATGGCCTATCTCATGGCGTTCAGGATCTGTGAGAAAAACAATTTGAACTTCAAAACCAGGCTTGGTTTTCCGTTCTGCAGGTATATCATTACCAGCTTCTTCAGCCAGATTTTTCATTAGGTAGCATTGGCCATTGCACTCTAACTCTGGTTTATCCCTATTTTCACAAAGAACCTTTGCGATATGTTCATAGTTTAAGACATACTCTATAACCGGAAACAAAGGTTTAAAGCACATAATTAAAGTGATGATATACAGGGCAGGGTTTCTCAAAAGAAAAAATTATTCATTAAGTAACTTGCGGGCATTTTCCATACTGGAATTAACCGCATCTCTCATTTTTGCTACTTCATCTAATTCTCTTTTTAAACCCTGATGCTTTTTGATGATTTCTTCTTCAGAAAGTTCCTTTAGAGCAGGCTGGTTTTTAACGTATTGGTTAGTAAAACCGTGCATCCAATCCATCATAAAGTCATAAGAATTTTCAAGGTCTTTTCTCGCGTTCTCATACTTTACCAATTCGTTTGAAGAAGAATCTATCTTCTTTTTCAGGGCCAAAGAGAGGCTATTTAACGCTCCCATTTTTGGCATTACTTCATCGTGAATACGAAGAATTTCATCAAAATCTTGTTCATACTTTTTTTCTGCATCCGATTGGTTCTTACATGAGAATAAACCTATACCGAGCAATAGAAGTATGAACCAGTGGGTTTTTACTAGTTTCATAATTATTCTTTAGTTTTAAAATAAGAGTTAGCCTGCTTGTATCAAAGCAGACCAATTAAATACAATAAATAATGAAATTAACTTATAGGTGGACGAAAGACTTGTCCCGGGGAAAGTAATTGGTAAGTTTCGTAAGACTTAGTGTTTATATGAAGCCGACTTTTAAACTCAAGGTCTAAAATTTTATCGGAAATAAAGCTCTCGGTGAAATACAATAATTGAAAGTCTAATTTTTTAGGCGGGAAATCTTTAGTTTCTGTGTTTTCGGAAGCTTCGGCCAGGGATTTCATAAGATAACATTTACCATCACACTCCAGTTTTGGTTTATCTTTATTTATACACAATACTTCTGAAATATATTCATAATTCAATAGGTATTCAGCATAAGGCGAAAAGGGCTTAAGCATTATAAGAAGGGCAAGGATGGGAAACAAAAATTTCACATTGCAAATATACTATCTATTCGGAATTAGTACGGTATTCCTGATTTTAAAAAGTGATTTTTAACAGTTGATTTTCCTGTAAAACAAAACTTCCCCTACGGCAAGAGCGCAGGGGAAGTTTATAAGTGCAACTTAACAAAACTTAAGCATTAATCATTAACCGGTATATTTATTTCAATATAGTGGAACAGACTTGAATTATAAGTAGTATTATTATAGACTACTCCCTAATAATAGCTACCGATTTCCCAGGCTTTGTCTCCTTCTGTTAAATTTGATACTTGTACATGGGGATACCTGCTTTATGCTTAATAATGAGAATATTAAAAACCCTCTATTTTTACATCTATATAGTTATGTAAACTAATATTATGTGTAGTATTGGTATAGATGAGAGCATAATAGTAGTCTCCATTTTTCCAGGCTTTTTCACCTGTAATTGAATTTGGTTCGGGGGTATTATTATCTTGTTCTGCCCCAATGACCAATTTCGGTGTATTTCTGCCTTCTTGCCCCTGCTCATTACCAGGTACCTGATTAGAAAAATTAAAGATTTCTTCCTCATCTTGATGCTTATATACATCATATACGATTACTTTAGAAAGATCCAGGTCTTTTGTACTTTCAGGGTAATAATCAAGGTCTTTATCAATTAAAACCACATAAAGCTCCCCATTATCCTTTACATTTTTAATTTGGACAAGGGACTGTATCGTGTCATTTTTTGATAGTGTTATAGGTTCATAATCTGGGTCTTCATCACTTCCAAAGAAATAATCCCCATTAGTGTTGAGGATGTCCATAAAAAAACCAGGATCTATGGCTATATTTTCCGGATCAATAATTTCTATAGTTCTTTTCTCATCAGTAAAAGAACCGTTTTCATCAGTAACGGTAATTATAAAGTCGTATGTTCCTTCAACAGCATCTTCCGGAATATCAAAATGTTTGTGAACCGTGGTATTTCGCAGGCCTTTAAATTCGTCCCAAGCTATTTGAAATGACCATTCTCCGGCATATTCTCCATCTTCTCTGGGAACAATAGCTACTATTACCTCGTCTATGGTTTCCCCGGCTACTATTTCAGCATTAAGATGAAAATCTCTACCGATGATTCCTTCTTCGTTATTGTTGAGCCCTATTTCTATATTGCTTAAGGTGGACTTGGATAATATTTCATCTAAATCATCATCATCATTATTACAGGATGTTATAGATAGAAAAGTTACTATCGCGAATAGGTATAAAAATTTTGTTTTCATGATTTAATTTTATTTTGTTTTTTTGTTAGGTAAATGGCCATTAAAAACCAACTATTTCCAATTCTAAATAATGGTGTATACTCACGTCATTCGTAGTATTTGTATAAACCACACCAAAATAATATTCGCCGTTTTCCCAGGCTTTGTCATCCTCAATTCGATTGGATTCGGGAGCATTATTGTCATTTTCGGCCCCTATAATTAGTTCCGGCCAGCGCTCATAATCCCCAATTTCACTATTATAAGGGGTGTTCCAGAATGTATAGACTTCTTGTTCAGCTTTGTGCTCATATACGTCAAAAACAATGGCTTTTGAAAAATTAATAGCATCTACGCTTTCAGGAAGATGATTAAAGTCTTTCTTTATGAGCAGGAGGTACATTATCCCGTCATTTTTTACATTTTGAATTTGTATATTGGATGTAAGTGTATCATTTTTGGCATATACTATATTTTCGGGATTCTCGAGAGTTTCATTCACAAAATAGGAATCTCCGTTGCTGTTTGCAGTGGACCAGAGGTATAATTCAGGATCTACCGGCAAATTTGCCGGATCAACTAATTCTACCTCTCTTTTCTCTTCCAGGCTTGTCCCATTTTGATCTTTTACCTTGATTACCAAATCATAATGGCCTTCCGGAGCTTCTTCCGGAATATCGAAGTGTTTATGTACATTGGTGTTTTTTAAGCCATTGTACTCTTCCCAGCTAATCTCAAAAGACCATTCCCGGGAATAAGTTTCATCATTTTTTTGCTCAATTTTAAGCTGAATAGTTTCTATTAGTTCGCCGGCTACCACGTCCATATCAAAGTGAAAATCACGGCCAATAATGCCTTGTCCATTGTTGCCTGAGCCAATCTCAATATTTTCAATGCTGGGTTCAGGGATAATTTCGTTGTCATCATCTTTACTACAGGAAGTAATTAATTGAAATGTTAGTATCGCAAATAGGTATAAAAATTTTGTTTTCATTTTAGTTTTTTTTAATTAATTTTTTAGGTAGGTGACCGATATTAAAAAGACCATCTCCTTTTTTAATTGGAGGATTAAAACTTTTATAAAGAATAAATCCTTCTACCGGGGCATAAATGGTTTCCTGTCTATTCCCGAAAAGATCTGTGGTATATCCTAATTTCATTCCTTTTTGAACATAATCTCCGCTACTCATATTGCTATAGAAAAAGCCTTCGTGATTACTTGTTACAGTAGTGCGTTTCGCAATAAATACAGCCTTATCTTCAGGGATGGTTTTGGATTTTCCCACGCTGATTTCCAAATGATTTAAAAGGCTTTCCAAAGCGTCTTCAATCTGAGCAACGGCATCTTCTTCAACCAAAGCTTTTTGACCACATTCAATATCTACGGCCGGTATACCACGTACAAAAGCTTCCCGGGAACAATATTTTGAAGCTCCCTCAACTTTATCGGTATTACCAAATTGGACTATAAAAGGAAAGCCCAGGGCCCTGGCCATATCCCGGGCTTTTTGGGAAATCTCGGGAGATGAAGAATAGTTGTAATACCCAGAATAGGGCCGTAGTTCATTATTCGCATCCCCGGCATGCATATCCAGAAAATAATCACTTTTAGCAATTACGTTGTTACTGAGAAAATAAGCCAGCCGCTGGGTAATACTTCCGTTTTTATTGCCGGGAAAAACCCGGTTTAGGTTTTTATCATCCTGGGGATTTATCCTTACCGATCTATTTAAAAAGGAGGGAAGGTTAGCAATATGAACCAAAATCACTGTTCCTCTCATTTGATTGGGATCGAGTTTCTTTGCAAAGTTTTGAGCGGCAATAATGGGTACATATTCCATCCCATGTACGCCCGCAGTAATTCCCAAAACGGGTCCGGGTTTTTTGCCGTGAAAGATGCTGATAGGAATTTTTAAACTATCTTTTTCTGAAGAAATTTCGACAAAAAAAGATTTTCTTGTTCCCGGTTTAATAGTTCTTTCGCCAAAATCAAAGTCCTCTCCCTGTGCTTGAAGGTTTAAAAAGGATGAAACTATAATAAGGCTTAGGAGGGTTAAAATTTTCTTTTTCATTTAGTTTTTTTAATCTGGATTTGCTCAATTTTGAGATGTTACTGTTAAACTTATTTCCAGCCAGTTAAGGCATAGAATAGCTTGTCTGTGATGCTAAGTTTTTCATTCACAGATTATTATTGTAAAAATAACAGTAGCTTCCCGGGGGGTAAATAAGTACTAAAAGGACTTAATTAATATAAACCGGCCTGGGAAATCATTGTGGAGGAACTGGGATTTTTCCTGATTATTAGAAAAAATAAATCCGGGGCTTGTAATAGTTTGCCCCCGGATTTATTTTTTATTTCTAATGGTTGTGATCGTGATCATCGTGATCGTCGTGGTCGTGCTCTCCAGCTTCTATATGAATCTCTACAAAAGCCTGGGATTCATTTCCGGCAGCATCGGTTACAAATACACCAAAATGATAGTGCCCTTCGCTAATAGGTTCTCCATTAATTTCTGCAGGAACTGCAATATGTTCGTGGGCTTCATAACTGGTTTGTCCCGGTTCTATTTCAAAAACTTCATCATAACTCCACGGATTGTCCTGGCTTGCTTCTTGTTTTAAATCGGCACTGGAGTGAGTATGGCCGTCAAATGCATTGTGAACATTAATTTTAAAAGAAGCCAGTTCTTCATTATCGGTAAAAAGCGCATCAAAATGGATTTCACCGCCCGGGGCTATCTCTTCATGATCACCGGGATCAACCATATCAATTTCGGGAGCTTCATTGTCAGGTAAACTTTCATCGTCATCACTACAAGAGGCTAAAAATAAGATTGAGAATATGCTAAATAGATAAATTAAATTCGGTTTCATTATAAATTTTTTTGTGTTTTATATATTAAATGGTATTCTGTTTTTTTGGAAAATGCCCCGTATTCGGCGGTCCCCTTAAGCGAAAGTTAAAGGCTAATTCGTAAACGTAATTTTCCAAACTGCAATAATTCTGCTTTCCTGGCTTTAGTAACCCATTACTTTGGGAGTAATAACCCAGGTTTTTAAAATGATAAAACAAGCCGCTTAGGTGATAGGTGCAGCTATGAGAAAGGTCTTTTTGGGTGATTACATATTGAATTGAACTCTTTGAAGACCGGTGCTCATTAAAAACATAATGCATACTGATAGCTACCTGTGGAAAGATGAAGCAGGTCACCAAAAATAGTGCGATATGTTTTTTAATATTCTGCATTATCTATTAAAAGGAATTCGAATCATTAACTGAATATTCCTCCCCATTTCGGGAATTTCAAGAGCCCGGTAAAAATTGGTGTGGTTATAATACCGCTTGTTAAAAATATTGGTAGCCTGCAGGTTGAGGTCTGCTTCAAAGTCTCCAATTGTTAGGGTTGATTTAAGCCCCCCTCCAAAAATTTCATATCCCGGAGTGGTTTTTTCATTTTGTGCAATCCGGTTTTGGTCTAAAGCTATAGCGGCATTTAAAAAGATTTCTGTATCAGAAAAAACTGAGGAATTTTCTAAAAATGAATAACCAACTTCCGTAAAACCGTTTACCGGAGGCGTAAAAGGCAAGGGGTAGTTTCTTTTACTATTTCCGGTAATTTGCCGGTTATATAAATATTCCAGGGTAAATTGAGTACGAATCTTTTCTAAAAAAGTTTTATGTAGATCAAATTCCACTCCGGTGATAAAAGCTTCACTTTGCGTAAACTTATAAATTTGACCGGCATGCGGGAGTACAGAAAATTCACCGCTTGGATTTAAAAAAATGTAGTTATTAAAGTAATAAAGGTAAGGACTTACTGAAGCCTTCCAGGTATTTTTCTTAAAATTAGCCTGGGCATCTAGCACAAAACCTTTTTCAGCTTCCAGGCCGGGATCTCCGCGTTCGTGCCTAAAAGAACCGTGGTGAATTCCGTTTGCACCCAGTTCTATAGCGGTAGGCAGGCGAAAACTTGTGCCGGTATTAAATGAGAAATCCCAATTACTATCAACTTTATAAAGCAGGCCTCCCATTATGTTGAAATTCGTAAAATCACGGTCAACAGCCGGACTTCGGGTGGCGTAATCCTGTGCTATTTCATTATTTTTCTCCTGTTCAATTAAATAATCATAGAGGTATTCATCATAAAAATAATCAAGGCTTATTTTACTAATATCAAGTCGTGTCCCTAAATTTAGGCTTATTTTATTTGAGGCTTTATAAGTATGAGTAGCATAGAGAGAATAATTGTTTCTTTTGTATTGCGGAAGCAAAAAATTGAATCCGTTAATGGTATTATCCTGAATTTGGGTTTGAAGGCCAATACTGCTATGGTGTTTTTCAGAAAATTCTTTACTGAATTTTATCTGCCCATCAAAGGTGTGTAGGTTAAACTGAAGCTCAAGGTCGGGGTTTACTTCAGGAGGTTCCTGCCCGCTGTAATGCGTGTGAAAACGGCTCCATTCCTGGCGGTTGTTGTTTTGATACCCTAAAGTAACTTCTAAATTTGAATCCTGAAAAAACCATTCGTTTTTATTGATGATTTTAAGATGGTTTACCCGTTGGAAGGGATAGTCTATATTCCTTCGGTCCCCGTCATCCTGCACCCGTCTGTTAGAAGGAATACCGTGGGCACCCGGAAAAAATCCCGATTTAAAATAAACATTACTAAAAGTAAGGCTCCCTTTATACTGATCATTTAAATAACCGATTTGGGCCATAATATCGTTTTCCTTTCCGGCCGTATTTTTTAGGCGCTCATTATAGATCGGAATATTTTGAGAGAGGTAAACAATATTATCTGTAGGTAAATTATAATCGCCAAATTCACTGCCCGTAGCTTTGATTTTATAGAAAAACTTGTTTTTTTTATAAGCCAGGTTTGCAGAGGCGGTTAGACTTTGATTAACCGATTTTGCCAAGCTTACAAAATTTCCGGAAAACCCATCTTGTGGGACCCGGTCGTTTGTAATTCGTATTACACCGCCCATGGCGTCACTTCCATTTTCAATGGCTCCTACACCTTTTACAATTTCAATATTTTCTACAGAAAGGGCATCTATTTCCAAACCATGGTCTGCCCCCCATTGCTGGCCTTCTTGCTTTATACCGTTTTCACTCACCGCAATTCGGTTAAATCCAAGCCCGCGAATTATTGGCTTAGATGCCCCGCTACCGATTTCTACTGAATTTACGCCCGGGAGTTTTTCCAGACTTTTGGCCAGGGAACCGGCATATTGCTCCTGAAGGTAGGCTTGATCTACTTTTTCAATATTTTTTGAAGTTTTTCTACGAACTACCCCGCTAATTAAGACTTCACTTAGGGCTGAAGTAGTTTCTTTCATGGGAAAATTAACCACAGCATCTTCCGAAAGCGAAATAATCGTATCAATAACCTTAAAACCAATATATGAAACCCTGATACGGTGTTCCCCTTTCTTTAAATTAATTTGATAAGTCCCACCGTTTTTTGTTAAGACAAACTTATTATCAATATGAAGATGAGCGCCTTCCAGCGGTACATTTTGCATATCGGTTACGGTTCCTTGAAGCTTGAACTCCTGGGATAGGGCAATTATCGGAATTAATAAAAGCAATAAAACAATACTGAATTGTTTCATAGAGAAAATACTGTGATTAATGGAAAAAATATGTTTCAGGAAATAGTATCTTTCCTGAAATAAATGAATTAACCAATCACAGCCGGGGGAGCCCGAAGCTGAAACAATTGAAGGGGAAGCTGATTTGCTTTATCTTCCAAAGCGATAATATAAACAGCTTCTTTTAAAGGGGTATGTAAAGTAAATGAATAAAATTCAGGAGAATCTGAAGTGGTTAAATTAAAAGAACACAAGTCACAATTAGTTTCTGTATCCATATCTGAAATATGAATTGAGGTGATGCCTTCATCAACAACAGAGTCTTCGTGTGAAAGAGCGTGTAAGGCCGGAAACAAACATGCAATAAGTATAATAATACTTAAAACAGCACTGATATGTTCTTTTAAATTTTTCACAGTTGGCAAATTTAAAAATCCTTCTTTTATAAACCAGAGTTTTCTGTTATTATTTTTTGGGATTGAACTCAATTAAGAAATTATTTCAGTTTAAAAGACGCTAAATCAATTAATGGACAAAACTTAGTAGTTCCGGTTAAAGTGAAAAAAAGGAGGTTTTTAGCAGATTTTAAAATAGTTAAAAACAGTTAGCTACATATTCCTTAAGCATAACTTACTAAATATTTGTGGTCTTGCCACAGGGAGAAAAAATCCGAAAACTCGCAGGGTAAATGCCCTGCAAGTTTTCATAAGTTCTCTTTGGGCTTAGGGGGCTTTTACTCTTTTTTAAAATTAAGGGCCTAAAAATCACATCTCTTAAATTTTGTATTGTCAAAATTAATAATTCCGTTTTTCTACTAAGAAATTATTATTTAGTACGTATTATTACGTAATTTTATTTAAATTTGAATCAAAATTACGTAGGTATGAAGAAAATAATTGTTGTAGGAAACGGAATGGTGGGGTATAAATTTTGTGAAAAATTATTGGCAAACCCTGAAAAGGAAAACTATCAGATTCAGGTTTTTGGTGAAGAACCAAGCCCGGCTTACGATCGGGTTCATCTTAGTGAATACTTTTCAGAAAAAGGAAAAGACGAGCTACTTCTCGCCCCCAGAAGTTGGTATGAAGAAAATGGAATTGAACTACGTACTTCTTCTCTTATTTCTGCAATTCATACCAAAGAAAAAGAAGTAATTACTTATAAAAATGAGAAATTCAGTTACGATTATTTGGTACTTGCCACAGGTTCTTCGGCATTTGTACCTCCTATTAAAGGTTCGGAAAAAACCGGAGTTTTTGTATATCGTACTACTGAAGATTTGGATGCTATAAAAACCTATGCTGAAAGACTTCAGAAAAAAGGTAAATCAACAGCTACGGTACTTGGGGGCGGGCTTTTAGGCTTAGAAGCAGCCAATGCGGCCAAAGAACTCGGCTTGAAAACCAGTGTGGTAGAATTTGCTCCACGATTAATGCCCCGGCAATTAGATGCTGGAGGAAGTAATACCCTTATTCGAAAAATTGAAAGTTTAGGAATAAAAATCCTTACCGATAAAGCCACATCAGAAATAAGCGGGGAAGAAGAAATTGAAACCCTTCGATTTTCAGACGGAACCAAGCACGAAACCGATATGCTTATAATTTCCGCAGGAATTCGCCCAAGGGATGAACTGGCAAAATCCGGTGGTTTACAAACCGGAGGACGCGGTGGAATTTATGTAAATAATAAAATGCAAACCTCGGTAAAAGATGTTTATGCTATTGGGGAGGCTGCGCTTTATAACAATGCGATTTATGGTTTGGTGGCCCCGGGATATAATATGGCCGATGTAGCTGTTTCCCAAATTACCGGTGGTGATAAAACTATGGCCGAACATATAGATATGTCTACCCAACTAAAACTTATTGGTACTGATGTAGCTAGTTTCGGCGATCCGTTTATCGAAAATGAAGAGGTTTCAGCAATCACTTATGAAAATAAGCAAAGAGGTATTTATAAACGCATTAATGTAACGCGAGACGGCAAGAAATTGCTCGGTGGAATTTTGGTGGGTGATGCTTCGGATTATCAAAATTTATTTCAGGTGTATATCAACGCAATGAAATTGCCGGAAAATCCTGAAGATCTTATTTTAGGCAGCCGCGGCGGAGAAAGTTCCAATCTTGGCTCGGTAACCGATTTACCGGAAACCGCACAAATTTGTTCCTGTGAAGCGGTTTCCAAAGGGGATATCTGCAATCCCTTGGAAAGCGGGGAATGCTGTTCAATAGACGATGTGGTGGCAAAAACCAAAGCGTCTACCGGTTGTGGAGGATGTAAGCCTATGGTTACCGATCTCTTTAATGAAACGATGAAATCTCTCGGGAAAGAAGTAAAGGAAGTGATTTGCGAACATTTCGATTTTAACCGTCAGGAACTTTACGATTTGGTAAAACTTAATAAAATCAAAGATTTTGATGAAGCGCTTAACCTCTTTGGAAAAGGTCACGGATGTGAAAAATGTAAGCCTGTTTTAGCTTCGATTTTTGCGAGTATTACCATGGAAACCGCCAATAAACAGGTGACTATTCAGGATAGTAATGATAAATTTTTGGCCAATATTCAAAGAAACGGAACCTATTCAATAGTACCACGGGTACCGGGTGGAGAGATTACTCCTGATAAATTAATAACCCTGGGGGCTGTTGCCAAAAAATTTGACCTTTACACCAAAATCACCGGCGGGCAGCGTATTGATATGTTTGGCGCAGAATTGCATCAACTTCCTGAAATCTGGAAAGAATTAATCGATGCCGGATTTGAAAGTGGTCACGCCTACGGAAAATCTCTACGAACTGTTAAAAGCTGCGTGGGCTCTACCTGGTGCCGTTATGGAATGCATGAAAGTGTAAGTTTTGCGATCCAGATTGAAGAACGTTACCGTGGCTTACGTTCGCCTCATAAATTAAAAGGCGGAGTTTCAGGTTGTATTCGCGAATGTGCTGAAGCCCGCGGAAAGGATTTTGGGATAATTGCCGTAGAATCGGGTTGGAATTTATATGTATGCGGAAATGGAGGCGCCACGCCAAAACACGCCATTTTACTTGCTGAAGGTTTGGATGATGAAACCTGTATAAAATACCTCGACCGCTTTTTGATGTATTACATCCGTACCGCCGCACCGCTAATGCGAACCGCACCCTGGCTTGAAAAACTAGACGGCGGTATAGAACATCTTAAAAAAGTGGTAATTGAAGATTCGTTAGGAATTGCAGAGGAGCTGGAAAAAGAAATGCACGGACTTGTAAATAATTATGAATGCGAGTGGAAACAGGCTATTGAAGATCCTGAAATGATGAAACGTTTTAAACATTTTGTGAATTCAGATGAAGGTGATGACAATATCAGTTTTGTATCTCTTCGCGATCAAAAAATGCCGAAAGCCTGGAGTTAAATTTCAGTCCGATCAACCTTAATTTTTAAATCTAAAAACAATGCAAGAACTATTAGCTCAATACCAAAGCGTAGCAGCACCCGAAGTCTTAAACTGGGTGAAAGTAGGCAATACTACTGATTTTCCAAAAAACGGGGGAGCTTGTATAAAATATAAAACCAAACAAATTGCCGTGTTTAATTTTGCCCGTGATTCAAAATGGTATGCCTGCCAAAACCTTTGCCCGCATAAACTGGAAATGGTCTTATCCCGCGGGATGACCGGCGATAAAGAAGGGATTCCAAAAATAGCCTGCCCCTTACATAAAAAAACCTTTTCCCTGGAAGACGGAAATAATTTAAATGGCGAAGATTATAAAATTGCGGTTTATCCGGTAAAGATTCAATCAGAAAATGTCTATATTGGTTTTACAGATTAAGTCAATTATACATGAATAAATTTAACGAAGCCGTAAAGCGCATAGACCATAAAAACGCTAAAGATCCAAATTTGGAAACAGCAAACGGAAAAGAATTTCCAAAGGAGTTGTTATACTCACAGCGAATGACTGA
Organism: Salegentibacter sp.; assembly: GCA_017795085.1. Classification (GTDB taxonomy): domain Bacteria; phylum Bacteroidota; class Bacteroidia; order Flavobacteriales; family Flavobacteriaceae; genus Salegentibacter. The sequence continues at coordinate 2,960,979 of CP051246.1, read as the reverse complement.
AAAATTACTGGATTTTCATCCCCGGGCTTCCGAAGCATTACAAATTGCGGCTCGAGCACAACATATTTGTCGTTGGAAAGTGCCTCGTCACACCTATCCTATGAATCGTGTGGGTTACTTGAAATGGCGGGAAGGACTTAAGAAAACACACGCCGAAATCACCGATGGGATTCTGGAAGAAGTAGGCTATGACGAGGACTTTCGAAAAAGAGTTTCTTTTTTAATTCAAAAAAGGCTTATAAAAAAAGATGAAGAATCTCAAATTATGGAGGATGTGGTTTGCCTTGTTTTTTTGGAACATTATTTTGAAGATTTTGCCGCAAAACACAAGGATGATAAAGTAGTGGATATTGTTAAAAAGACCTGGGCGAAAATGTCTCCCGAAGGGCACCAAGCCGCCTCAAAACTTCCTCTTTCAGAACACAGCCTAAGCCTGATAAAAGAAGCTTTAGAATAAATAATGGCATCCCGAAGCTCCTTAGACCAACACACCTTCATCAAATTACGAAGGCTTTACATTTTGGCCCTTACGGCTATTGCACTTTCTGTACTTATAAGTCAGTTATTTATCGGGAAGTTCCTGGAAGAACAGGAGGGTGATTCCAAACTAATTAATATTTCGGGACGTCAGCGAATGTTGAGTCAGAAACTTACCAAAGAAAGCCTGTTGCTTTTTGAAACCAAAGATCCGGGCGAGCGGGAAAAGTTAGCTCAAAGCCTTGATAAAAGCCTTCAGCGCTGGACGACTTCTCACAAAATTTTACAGCAAGGCAGCGATAGTTTAAATATTATTTCAGAACAAAGCGATGAAATTAGACAGAAGTTTACCGAAATAAGCCCTTATTATAAATCTATTCAGGAAGCCGCCCAAATTTTAGTCTTAAAAATTGAAGAAAATCCGGAGCGTCCTTCGGAAGATTTTTCAGCAGAAATAGCCCAAATCAAGGAGAATGAAGTCTCTTTTCTTGAAATTATGGATGCTATGGTAAACCAATATGATGAGGAGGCACATAAACGCGTAGAGCGACTTCAGCATTGGGAGTTGTTTTTAACCATTTTTACGCTTTCCATTTTATTACTGGAATTTTTCTTCATCTTTTTACCGGCGGCCAAAGGAGTTAAAAATAATATCAAAAACCTTATTCACGCTGAATCCCAGGCGGTAAAAATGGCCCGAAATGCTGATGAAATAAGCGAAGCCCGTGAGAAATCAGTTAAGGAATTGCGAGCTCTTGGCCAGGCTATGGATCAGATTTTGCTTTTCGCCCGTATTACACCAAATGGTGATATTTTGCATATTGGCGAGCGTTTTTCAAAACTTTTTCAGTTTAAAAAATTCAACCTGGAAACAAAATTTTCAGAAGTCCTTTCGCCAAAGGAAAACGAGCAACTCAATATAGAAAAACTCATTTCAGCTCATAAAAGAAATGGCTGGCAGGGGGAGGTGAAAGCCACTACCAAAAATAAAAAAGATATTTGGCTGGAACTTTCCATCGTTCCTTTTCAACCTGAAAAAGAAAGAACTGAACTTATTATAATAGGGGTGGAGATTACCAAAAACAAAGAAGCCCAGCTTAAAATTGAAGAACTTACCCGTAAAAGCTACGAAGAGAAAATGCGGCAACAAAGCCTGATTTCAAAAAAGATTATTGAAAATCAGGAGAACGAACAAAACCGGATTGCCAAAGATATTCACGATGGAATTGGCCAGATGCTTACCGGGCTAAAATACAATTTGGAAAGTGTAGATTTCCGGTATCCTGAGAAGGCTGAAGAAAAGATTGAAAGTTTAAAGGAATTAAGCACAAAAATTATTCAGGGAGTTCGTGCGGCGACTTTTAACCTTACCCCACCCGAACTTACCGACCACGGAATTGTTCCGGCATTGCAAAAACTTACCGAAGAGCTTTCAAAGCTTACCGGGAAAGAAATTATTTTATTCAATAAAACCGGTTTTTCACAACGTTTGGGGAATATTAGCGAAATCAACTTATATCGGATTACCCAGGAAGCCGTAAATAATGCCATAAAATATGCCGGTTCTACCCATATTATTGTTAGTGTAAGCCATAGCAAGGAAATTTTAAGCATTAGCATTGAAGATAATGGCAAAGGTTTTGATCCGGAGAAAATTGCTCAAGAAAAGAACGGAAGTCGCGGGATGGGACTTACCTTTATGAAGGAACGGGTGAAATTTATAAACGGCCGATTGTTTATTAATTCAGCCCCTACAGAAGGCACCCGGGTAACTTTAAACTTTCCGTTAAAACAAGATTAAAACTTCTACTTAAAAATGCGTATTTTCGTACGTAGAAAATCAAAATAAAATGGGTAAAACCAAAATACTTTTAGCCGATGATCACGAACTGGTTCGTGACGGCATTATAGCTTTACTGGAGAATGAAGACAAGCTTGAAGTGGTAAACGAGGCGGCCAATGGCAAAGAAGCGCTGGAAATTATAGAAAAAAGTATCCCAGACTTACTTATCGTAGATATACGTATGCCAGAATTAAATGGCATTGAAGTGGTGAAAAAGGTTAAAAAAGATTTTCCTGCTTTAAAAACCCTGGTGCTTTCTATGCACGATTCTACCGAATACGTAGTGCAGTGTGTGCAGGCAGGCGCCGATGGCTATTTATTAAAAGGCTCGAGCAAAGAAGAATTCTTAAAAGCAATTTATAAAATTGCCGATGGTGGTAAATACTTTGCCGGCGATATTTCTGCTATTATCGTAAATAATTTTGTAAACGGAAATCCGACGCAACCCGTCAATCAACAAGCTACGAAAAAGGAACCTGCCCTTGATATTTTAACAAAGCGGGAAAAGCAAATCCTAAAACTTATTTTGGAAGGAAAAAACAATCAGGAAATTGGCGAAAGCCTGAATATCAGTAAACGCACCGCCGAAGCCCATCGTTTTAATTTGATGAAAAAGCTGGAAGTAAAAAATTTGATGGAACTCACCCGAAAATCCAGAGAGCTAAATTTAATTTAGAGGAGCGAACTTCCGGGGCAGATAACTCAATTATGCATAAAATTACGTTTTACCCCTACAAAAATATACGTAAATTCATCTAAAAATATTATTTTTTAGATCATACCCTATCTAATAATCACTTATTTCTTGAATATTTATTATTTAAGTCCGGGAATTTTAAGCATTTAAAAATCTAAAAGCTGCATTTTCTAATTTTCGTATAAATCATTTTTTACTTAGTTTTTTAAGTATTTATACTTAATTTTAAACCGTAAAACTAAGTATTATGAAAGAAGTTATTACAGGAAAAGCAACAAAACTAAATTTAAAGAATTTAAGAAGTATTCCTATCAGGACATTTTGGATATCGGCTATTGCCTTTTTTATCTGTTTTTTCTCCTGGTTTGGAATTGTGCCCTTTATGCCCGAAGTGGAAAGAGACCTGGGATTAAGCCCGGCTCAAAAATGGAATGCGGTTATCTTAGCAGTATCGGGAACGGTCTTTGCCCGTTTACTTATCGGGAAGTTATGTGATAAATACGGTCCCAGGATTTGTTATACCTGGTTATTGACTTTAGGTGCTATACCTACTATTTTATGCGGACTGGTACAAACCCCCATGCAATTTCAAATTTGCCGTTTATTTATGGGCTTTATCGGGGCGTCATTTGTGATTACACAGGTACACACCTCACTGATGTTTGCTTCAAATGTAGTGGGGACAGCCAATGCCACTTCCGCAGGATGGGGTAATCTTGGTGGTGGTGCCAACCGTTTGGGAATGCCGTTAATTGCTGCCGGGCTAATTGCTTTTGGTGTGGCCGAAGCCGAAGTTTGGCGTTACGCAATGGTAGTGGCCGGGATAGTTTGTTTCGGGATGGGTATTATTTATTATTTCTTTACCCAGGATACCCCGGAAGGAAATTTTTCAGATTTAAAAAAAGCAGGGAAAAGGGTTCCTGTTAAAAAAGATGAAAATGGCTTTTTAACCGCTATTAAAGATTATCGTGTTTGGATCCTTTTTGTGGTGTACGGCGTTTGCTTCGGAATAGAACTTACCGTTTATGGAACAATGGATAGTTATTTGCAGGATACCTTTAACCTTGAGCGTCTTACCGCAGGAAATATCGTATTGTCTTTTGCACTTATGAACCTTTTCGCAAGAACTCTTGGTGGATATTGTGGTGATAAATCCGGAAAAAAAGGAGGCTTGCGGGGCCGGGTATTTTTTCTTACCCTTATTTTAATTGCTGAAGGGGTTATCCTTTCTCTTTTCTCTCTCGCAGGTAGCCTTATTGTAGCCGTAATGTTACTTACTGCATTTAGTTTAGCGGTACAAATGGCTGAAGGAGCTACTTTTGCCGTAGTACCGTTTATCAACAAAAAAGCTATTGGTTCAATTTCAGGAATTGTTGGTGCAGGCGGTAATGTAGGTGCTTTTTTGGCAGCCCTGTATTTAAAAATTAAATCGGTAGCGGCAGAAGAAGCAGCAATTGCAGCTACTGAAGGCCGTAGTGCAGAAGTAATTGAAGCAGCAAGGGCTTCGGCCTCTTCCGCGGCGATTTCAGATGCATTCCTATGGATTGGTTTTAGTATTTTGGCAGCAGGACTTGTTAGCCTGGCTATTCGCTTCTCGCATGAAGATGAAAAGCAAGCTGCACTTGAATTGAGTCATCAAAACGGCTGAATATATTTAAAATCAAACCTGAAATCAATGAAGATTTAGCAGAAAAAACTATTTCTTTTGATAAATTATAAGCATCTAGAAGTCAGCGTTTAATTATCTTTTGCAGCAGAATTTATGGAGAAAATGCTAACAAACGAAATAAAAACTACCTGCTCCTATTGTGGGGTAGGTTGTGGTATTGTAGCACGTAAAAATTCAGAAAATAAAATTACGGTTGAAGGAGATAAAGATCATCCCGTTAACCGCGGCATGTTATGCTCAAAAGGCATGAACCTTAATTACGTGGCCAATGATATCTCAGATAGGATTTTATATCCGGAAATGCGCTGGAGTAAATCACATCCGCGTGAAAAGGTAAGCTGGGATCAGGGGCTTGATCGTGCTGCACGGGTTTTTAAAACCCTAATTCAAAAATACGGCCCCGATAGCGTCGGCTTTTATGTATCAGGACAATGTCTTACTGAAGAATATTACATTGCCAACAAACTCACAAAAGGCTTCCTGGGGACTAATAATATTGATACCAATTCCAGATTATGCATGAGTTCGGCGGTGGTAGGCTATAAAAAAACTTTTGGGGAAGATTCGGTGCCGGTTGCTTATGATGATATTGAGCTTGCAGATTGCTTTTTAATCGCCGGGGCCAATCCGGCCTGGTGTCATCCCATTCTCTTTCGAAGATTGGAAAAACACAAAGAGGAAAATCCGGAAGGGGTAAAGGTAATTGTAGCCGACCCGCGTAAAACCGATTCGGCGCGTTTTGCCGATCTGCACCTTCAACTTATACCCGGTACCGATATAATCTTATTCAACGCCATTGGCCGACGCCTGATTGAACGTGGATATATAGATAAAGATTTTGTAGGCGAACACACTGAAAATTTTCAGGATTATAAAAAACAAGCGTATTCCCTTTCCCTTAAAAAAGCAGCCAAAGCATGTGGTGTTCCTGTAGAGGAAATTAAAGAAGCTGCGGAAATGATTGGCCGCTCTAAAGGTTTTATCAGCATGTGGGCCATGGGGCTTAACCAAAGCTCAGTAGGTACTGATAAGAACTTTGCCTTACTCAATCTTTCCCTTATCACCGGGCGTGTCGGGAAACCCGGCAACGGACCGTTTTCCCTTACGGGGCAACCCAATGCTATGGGCGGCCGTGAAGTTGGTGGTATGGCAAATCTACTTGCCGTTCATAAAAATTTACTGAATCCCGAACACCGACAGGAAGTGGCTGATTTTTGGGGTGTGGATAAAATTTCAGAAAAACCGGGCTATACCGCTACCGAAATGTTTGACGCTTTGGAGAGCGGAAAATTAAAAGCGGTCTGGATTGCCTGTACCAACCCGCTGGTAAGCTTGCCTGATGTACGCAAGGCGGAAGCAGCGCTAAAAAAAGCCAAATTTGTGGTGGTGCAGGATATTTCGCATAAATCGGATACCTTAAAATATGCCGATTTAGTATTGCCCGCTGCAGGATGGATGGAAAAAGAAGGGACCATGACCAATTCTGAAAGACGAATTTCCTACCTTCCCCAAGCCTTGCCGCCACCCGGCGAAGCTCGCGCTGATGTAGAAATATTTTGTGATTTCGCTCAAAGAATGGGTTTCTCTGAATTTGATTATAATTCTTCAGAAGAAATTTACCGGGAATATTGCGAAATGACCAAAGGCACGAATATCGATATTTCGTACCTCAATTATGACCGCTTGAAAAATGAGGGGACCATACAGTGGCCGGTGCCGGAATATCGACATCCGGGTACTAAAAGACTATTTGAAGACCATCAGTTTTATACACCTTCAAAAAAGGCGATTTTCAATATCCCGGCTTCACTGTACAATTCTTCTACCCAACCCGGGGATGAATTTCCGTTAATACTTACCACGGGGCGGGTTCGGGATCAGTGGCATAGTATGACCAAAACAGGGAAAGTTTCACGGCTTCGTACGCATTACTCTTCCCCAGTATTGGAAATCAACCCGGTAGATGCCACGATTAATTTTATTAAAACCGGCGATGTAGTTGAAGTAAAGAGTGAAAACGGAAATGTTCGGGTTCGCGCAAAAATCACCAAGGATGTTCGGGAGGGCGTGGTGTTTTTACCGATGCATTGGGGAAAACAGTTGCAAAGTGACTTAAACCGGGCTAACAACCTAACCTTCAATCGTGTTGACCCGCAATCAAAAGAACCCGATTTTAAATTTACCACGGTTTCGGTTTCAAAATATAAAAAACCTGCTGAAAAAATCATTATGATCGGGGCCGGAGCGGCTGCTTTTCGATTTATTCAGAATTATCGCGATCATAATAAAGCTGATGAATTACACGTATTTTCAAAAGAAGAACATCCTTTTTACAACCGGGTTTTACTACCGGAATACGTTACTGAAGAACTCAGTTGGGAACAGCTTTTAAAAATCAAGGAAGAGGAATTAGGAAAATTAAACCTTCAGCTTCATAAAAACCGGTCGATTTCCGAAGTAGATCAAAATGCCAAAACGGTGACTGATACCTTTGGGGAAGTCCATTATTTTGACAAATTAATTATGGCAACCGGCAGCCGGGCATTTGTTCCAAAAGATGCGCAGGTGGGCTTACCGGGAAGGTTTACCATGCGCAGTAAAACTGATGCCGATGCGTTTAAAACGTATCTCAATAATACCGGCCTGCCACCTGAAGAACAACATGTGGTGATTGTAGGCGGTGGTTTGCTTGGCCTGGAGCTTGCGGCGGCCCTTCAAAAGGAAAATATAAAAATTACCATTGTGCAGCGCTCTTCCCGTCTTATGGAACGCCAGCTTGATATTATCTCCAGTAAACTTCTGGCCAGGGACGTACAGGAACGCGGTATTCATATTTATTTTGATAATGAGGTAAGTACGGTTTTTGATGATGAGGATAATCCCGGAGAATTAAATATTACCCTTAAAAGTGGGAAAATCATTAATGCCCACGCTATTGCCTATGCCATTGGTACGCGTCCTAATATTGAAATTGCCAAAGAAAGCGGACTGGTTTGCGGTCGTGGTGTAAAAGTGAACGAGCATTTGCAAACTTCAAATCCGAATATTTTTGCCATTGGGGAAATTGCCGAATACAAAAATCAATTATTCGGAATTACCTCAGCTGCTGAAGAACAGGCGGAGACCCTTTCTAATTTCCTGGCCGGTGATGTAGGCAGTATATACAAGGGTTCCGTTTTGATGAATATCCTAAAATTTAAAGACCTGGACCTTTGCAGCATTGGCGATATAAACATTCCGGAAAACGATCCTGCCTATGAAGAAATTGTGTTTACCGATGTAAGCAAGCGGTACTACAAAAAATGCATTGTCAAAGACGATTTATTGGTTGGTGCGATTTTAATGGGTGATAAAAATGAATTTGCCGAATTTAAAACCCTTATTGAAAGTAAAATGGAACTGGCCGATAAACGCAACGAATTGCTGCGTAGTGGTGGAGCCAATAAACCGGTAAAAGGAAAGCTGGTTTGTTCTTGCAGCCAGGTGGGGGATGGAAACCTGAAAGAAGCCATTAAAAATGGAAATAAAGATTTTACGGCACTTTGTAAAGAAACCGGTGCCGGTTTGGGATGCGGTAGTTGCAAAACCGAAGTTAGGGAGATATTGGCGGCTGTTTGAGGGGTGAAAATCGTTCCAATTGAATAATTCTCACGTAAAACTCTAAAGTTGACGTGACCCTTAAGCTGAACTTGTTTCAGCTTCTAATTCGAATAAAAGACCTTAGATCCTGAAACAAGTTCAGGGTGAGGATTAAGTTTAAATCCAGGTTTAAATCAAACATCATGGAAAAAACATTTTCAAGAATAATCATAAAAGGCGGGGTTTTATCTCCAGCGGAATTAAAGGAAATTGTAGAACTGGCCGAAGCATCCGGCTCCGATTCTATTTCGCTGGGTTCGCGACAGGATGTGTTAATCACCAAAGCAGTTGATGTGGAAAATTTTTCCGAAGAAGACAAATATCAAATTATTCCACCTAATACCGATGGAGCCGAAAATATTGTTTCTTCGTATGTGGCTGCTGATATTTTTCCCGATACGCCCTGGCTTACGGGTGACCGCTATTTATACGTATTGGAACAATTCAGGACACCCCCTGATTTAAAGGTCAATATCACCGATCCCAAACAACGTGTGGTCCCTTTATTTACCGGGCATTTGAATTTTATCGCCTCAGAACACGAAGATTATTGGTATTTATATATCAGGTTACCGCATTGGAAGGAAATGCAGGTCTATCCGGCACTTATTTACACCTGGGACGTAGGCGATATTGTTTACGGAATTGAAGAGCTACTTCAGGAAGAACCTGAAGAAGTGGAGATGATATTTAATTTATTAAGCGATGCGTTGGAAACCAACAATCGCACTATTGATAAATCACTGGAAATCCCGTATCGACCCTTTCCTTATTACGAGGGAATGAATAAAATTGGGATGGACAGTTACTGGCTGGGACTTTACTGGCGAAATAATAAATATTATACCAGTTTTCTAAAAGCCATGTGCGATTTATGTGCTGAATGTAAAATTGGTAAAATTTCCATTACTCCCTGGAAATCTTTAATTGTTAAAGGGATTCCGAAGGATGCTAAACTGGAATGGGAAAAATTCCTCGGGAAACGGGGTATAAACGTTAGGCACTCGATGTTGGAGTTAAACTGGCATATTCCCGTCGACAATGCGGAAGCCCTGAAACTCAAAAAATACCTGGTTTCCAATTTTGATCAAAATGATATTAGTACCTATGGTCTTACTTTCGGAATTTTTGATTCTACGCAGGAAAGTAATTATTTTACCGCAGTGGTCATTGAGAAAAATGAGGCTCCGCAAATGTTAAAAGATATAAGGGTGCGCGATACCTATAATTTGCTGTACGCCCGAAATTTTGATCCCAATACACGGGATTATATTATGCATGTACAGGATGTAGATAAAGTTGAACTCCCCGGACTACTGATAGAATTGAGTAAAATGTATTTTGATCAGTTAGGAGAAGAGGAAGAAAAACCTAAAAGAAAACCCGAACCCAAAAAGGAAAAAACAAGTAATGAGATTTGGCAATGCAAAGCCTGTCTAAGTGTTTATGATCCTGAATTTGGTGATGTTACACAGGCAGTTTCTCCCGGGACAAACTTTCAGGACTTACCCGAAACTTATAATTGCCCGCTTTGTGAAGCTTCAAAGTCGGAATTTGAAAAACGGGTACAGGAGAAAGTCGGGTAGTTTGCAGTTGGTAACCTGAAAAACAGGGCTTCAATCCTTTTTTGCTGAATTTCAATAGATTGCCACGCTGCCGATGTCGCTCGCAATAACGATGACTTTCAGTATCTCATCATTGCGAAAGAAGCACGACTGACGCAATCCCTTGTTAGTTAGAAAAGACTTCGATTTCTTTCTCCAGAATCTACTAATAAATCAGTCCTTAATCTCACTAAAGTACTTATAAAACCACGGAATGGTTTCAATGCCTTTCAGGTAATTCCAAATTCCGAAATGTTCATTGGGCGAGTGAATAGCATCGGTGTCAAATCCAAAGCCCATAAGAATAATCTTGCTTTTTAATTCCTTCTCAAATAATGAAACTATAGGGATACTGCCCCCGCTTCGTTGCGGAATCGGGGTTTTTCCGAAAGTTTTTTCATAAGCTTTATTCGCTGCCTGATAGGCTGAATTGTTTATTGGCGTAACATAGCCCTGCCCTCCATGATGTGGTTTTACCTCCACTTTAACCGAATCTGGCGCCAGGCTTTCAAAATGTTTTTTAAATAATTGGGTGATTTCTTCCCAATCCTGATTAGGAACAAGCCGCATAGAAATTTTTGCATAAGCTTTTGAAGGTAAAACCGTTTTTGCTCCTTCCCCAATATAACCGCCCCACATGCCGTTTACATCCAAAGTTGGCCTGATTGAAGCTCGTTCTAAAGTAGAATAGCCTTTTTCGCCGTGTACCGCTTTAATAGCAAGCTTCTTTTTATAGGCTTCCTCATCGTAGGGTGCCTCTGCCATTTTTGCTCGTTCCGCTTTGCTAAGCTCTTCAACTTTATCATAAAAACCAGGAATGGTTATATGATTGTTTTCGTCAAATAGTGAGTCTATCATCTTACTTAAAATATTGATAGGATTGGCCACCGCACCGCCATATAACCCGGAATGTAAATCGCGATTAGGCCCGGTTACTTCAACTTCCACGTAGGAAAGTCCGCGAAGTCCGGTGGTGATAGATGGCGTATCTTTAGCAATCATACCCGTATCGGAGATAAGGATTACATCATTGGCCAGTTTTTCCTTATTGTTTTTAATAAACCAGCCCAGGTGTTCACTACCAACTTCTTCTTCGCCTTCAATCATAAATTTGATATTACAGGGCAGCTTACCATTTTTCGTCATAAACTCCAGTGCCTTTACGTGCATAAACATTTGGCCTTTATCATCGCAGGCACCCCGGGCATAAATAGCACCATCTGGATGGATTTCAGTATTTTTAATTACCGGTTCAAAAGGAGGCGAATCCCAAAGATTTATCGGATCGGGCGGTTGTACGTCATAATGTCCGTAAACCAAGACTGTAGGTAGGTTAGGATCAATAATTTTCTCACCATAGACCACGGGATGCCCGGGTGTTTTACAAATTTCTGCGGAAGCACAGCCGGCTTGCAACAAACTTTCTTTAACCGATTCTGCGGTTTTTAGCATATCGTCCTTATAATTTGAATCGGCACTAATTGACGGGATCTTCAGTAAGTCAATTAATTCCTCAACAAATCGCTCTTTATTTTCTTCAATATAGGAAGTAATCTTTTGCATAGTGCTAATTTTGGGAGTGGATAAAGGTAAAAATTTTTCAGAGAGGGTTTGAGAATTGAAACATTTATGTATATTTGCATCCGCTTAGCACAAGCAACTTATTGAAATGCGGGCGTGGTGGAATTGGTAGACACGCTAGACTTAGGATCTAGTGCCGCGAGGTGTGAGAGTTCGAGTCTCTCCGCCCGCACAAAGGGATAAGCCGACTTGAAAGAGTCGGTTTTTTTGTTTCTAGGTAACACATAGGTAACACAATACACTGTATTCGTAATACCTATTGAATGTACAAATTTCTTTTTATTGTCCATCAACATTGCAGTTTGCATCCTTCTTCCTCTACAAATTAATCTGATTTTAAGGTAGTTACTTGAATTGCAGCCATATTTACAGCCAGTTTTGGTTTAAATATGGCTTTTTTATTTTAATGCGGTTCAACAATGAGTTTCTGTGAACTAAAATGAATGAATACTATGATCGATTATTATTTAAGAAATTAGGTATAATCTAATCGTAAGAAAAAATTGTGTTTCAGAAAATAATGTTTAAAACGCTAAAATGGCTAATTAACTTACCCAATTTATTTTTAGATTTAATCAACTTGTAATTAGTTGTTTATGTACGATTAGTTTAGTTACTCAATCTTACCCAGTCTTACCCATTGTTTTCAGAAAAATTAAAATCTAAATTTATTTCCGGTTTAGATCAAACTGATATGATAAGATCGAAAAACAAAAAAACCGGAGCAAGTCCGGATTTTATCTTTCAATTTTTTTAGTGCAGCACCAATACTTAATCATTGGCTTATAAATAATTTAAAGTAGCTTATAATCTATTCCGGTTTTCTTTTTGTAGAATCCAGATTTATAGCAGGCTCTGCCACGAAGAATACTTGGGTGAATCCCGATTTTTTCCGCGTATTCAACTATATTTTGGTCATCAAGTGGATTAGACCCATATTTTTCAAGATACTCCTCCCATTCATTGTCAGAAATTAGATATTGCTCTGCAAACCTGTTTGCTTCTTTTTCTTCATTAGAGTTTTTATATTCTTCATCTTCATTTTTAGAATCCAAATCGATAAAGCGACTTTCGTTATTATTAACCAGGTGCTTAAAAATATGTCCTAATTCGTGAAATAATGTGAATGCAAAATTATCCAGGCGTTTATGCCTTATTGACATTCCAATTGCCGGATTTCCATTACTCCAAAAAGAAATTCCATCCACAGGCGTTTTAGTTCCTTTTGTCTGAAAAATTAATTTAATACCGTAACCGGCCAGTAAGTTTTGTGTGGTTCTAAGAGTATCTTTATTTTCTTTTAATATACCTTTCAGTTTATTAATTAATTCCTCCTGGCATTTATAATCAAAAGCTGGTACCGAAGCAAAACTAGCTCTATGTTCCACAAGTTTAGCCCATCCTATAATATTTATAGGATCAATCTTCAATTTCGTTGATTTTCTAAATCGAGCGAAACTAGGTTGTGTTCGCATATTTGCGAACTGCTCAAAATGTTCTACTCCATAAATGGCTTTAATAGCCTGTATATCTTTAATTGGGTCACCCTGAAGGATTTTTTCTTTTCTGAAAAAAGTATAGGCTACATTATCCTTAATAAAATCTAGTTGCTCTATCGCTTCAAGCCTTTCATTATCCTTTGCTTTAATCCTGGCTAAATCTAAGTCATAATTTTTCTGAGCTTCCATCCAATAATCGGCATCAATGCCCAGGGTTCTTTCTAATAGAATAGCAAGATCTGCATTAAGGTTTCTTTTTCCTTTAATGAATTCATTTAGTTGACTTCTTTTATAGCCTATTGTTTTTGCAAAATCTGATTGAGAAATATCAGAAGCGTCTAATTCATCCTTTAGGATTTCTCCCGGATGTGTAGCGATTAATGGAGTTAGGTCGGTTGCTTTCATAATTATTGATAGTGCTTGCTGAGTTCTTCTAATTCTAAAATATCGATTTGTAGGGAGTCTTCTTTAGAAGCAACTTCATTGAAAATGATTCGATACTGTTTGTTTATCCAAACGGCACTTTTACCGTTTAAGTTCCCTTCTTTTTTTTCGTAATGAAGGCTTTTTATTTGATATAGCTGTTCTATGCGGGTAACTGATTTCAGTTTGTTAACTGTTTTCACATACTGTTTTACTAAAGAAGGATTCGATTTAAAATCTTTATACTTTTTAGTTTTGCCTTCATAGAGGTCTTCTAAATAATCTTTTAGAAATACTATAGTCATCTAATTCTTTTGCAAATATAATATTTGTTCACAATATTGTGAACAAACTAATGTTAATAATTATAAAAATTTCCAATTCTTTTTACTTGATTTTTCCAAGAAGTTCGTTGTCATTTATATAAATCAGGCTTTTGAAAAGAAAAGTGAAGATAAATTAATTAAAACACTTACAGAAATTCTTATAAATCGAACTTTCATATTTTTCTTCATATCTTTATAATACCCAAAATTTATGGATAATAAGCCAGGTTATTTGAAGGTATATTTATCTTCTCACTAGCATTTTCAGAATATCTAATTTTGCAAAATCAACGAGCCATCTTTGTTAAGTAAAATGAACCTCTCTTATGAATACAAAAATCCAAATAAGCATTCGGTTAGATCAAAGCCTTATGAATGCCTTAAAAGAGTCTGCAAAAGCAGATAATCGGAGTTTAAACAGTTATATAGAAAAGGTATTGAAGGAAGATGTGGAAAATATTCCTAATGCTACTACTTTAGCGGCTATGGAAGAAGCACGAAATGGAAAACTGGAAAGCATAGAAAATATTGATGATTGGTTTGAAAAACTGTAATTGATTTACTTAAGTAGAAAGGGGCGACGGAAACCCCTTTCTTAAAATAACTAAGCAATAATAAAAATCATTCATCCCCAACATCCGCAAAATATTTCCATTCAAAGCTATCGGTGACTGTGCTTTCATTATCAATGGAAAGATTCTTGGTATCAATGAGTTCCTCATCCTTATAAAATTTAAAAGTGACTTCAAGTGATATATCGTCTTCTACGTTATGAGGGGTAACATTATAGGTGACCCAAATAGCCGGTGTAGCTTCTTTGGTGGTATAAGAGAATGATCCAGGCAAGGTTTCATATTCAGCGTTTAAATAGCCTTCAACTTCGGCGCCTGAATCTGAATCTTCCCAACCAACGGGGGAACCATAAAAAGTGATATCCTGGTGAAAAAGCTCATTATCTCCCGATTGTGAGTATTCTACCGTAAAGGTGCTGTTTTCGGTTTCATCACCTGATAAATCATCTGACGAATCACTACTACAGGAGAAACAAAACAATAACAGCGGTAAAAAATAAATAATTCTCTTCATAATAATATATAGTTTTAGGTTAGAATTGGGCTACAACATCCTTTTTTAGGAGCATAGTGATGTAATTAATTTCAGTTAAATCAAGGTTTGAGCAGGACAATTTTTTAATAATGGAAATGGGTTCTGCCTCCTGTCTGATTTGTTCAGGAATTGGGTTTGGCACATTTAGTATTATTTTTTGAAAGTCACCATTGAAAATAACTCGAACCTTCCGGTTTTCGTCCAGTAAATGAATTCCGCATTTCAGGATTCCATCCTCCTGAAATTTATCCACCATTTTTGATAGACGTTTTGAGGCGTATTTATCCTGGCCTTCTTCAATTAATTCTACGGCATATTCTACATCATCTGGATGCCTGGCCAGGCTTTTTAATAATAAGATTTCTTCAAAGTTGTAGTCCTGTAGTTGAAAGGCTTTCATTAGTTTCATTTTTAAAGGTTAAGTCAGTCTTTGATCTTGAAGTTTACGCATAAAAAAAGCGTGGAACTGCAACTTGTCGGTTTCGAAGGTATCGCCAGACACCCGCACACCAAACAAGAGCAGCCCACGCCGAGACGTGGGCGCCTTGCTTTGATATTGGTGTGCATAAAAACTGGCGATTTTTCGAAACCAAAACCAAAAGCTAAACGCTTAAGAATTTTATTTTATAAAAAATATATTTTTTATTCTATAGTTTATGTTTTTAGTATTTATAGAAATTTAGTTTTTATTCTTTATTTTATAGAAACCCTATGAATATAAGGGTTAACGATCAAAGATAAAAATTGTTTTTAATTATTAGATTTAATGATAGAATTGTATGTAAAGCTTGAGATTTGGCGACTAAGTAAATAAGTCGAAAATTTCGATTTAAAAATATGTAGCTGTTTGTTATATTAGGAGTATACAGTCTTTTCTTACTTTATTTCAATAGTGTTACTAAAACAAAAGTCAAAATGTACGCGAAAATTGGGGCTATTCCCCAAACTGTGAAGAAGCGTTTTACGGTCTTGTTGCTAAAAGTATTTCTAAATCCATTCTTGCTAATGCTCAAAGCAATAAAGGCTGCCCCGTTTAATTGTACCAATGAGGTTGGGATTCCTTGTGTTACGGAAGCAATTAAAAGTAAACTGGCTACAATAATTGCAATTACGCTTGCATTAAACGGAGATACTTCTACAATATCTTTTCCTGTCTTTTTGGTCACTTTGTGTCCAAGTAAAGAACTACCAATGGCGAAACAAGGAGCTACAATCAAAACTGATAGAATAATAATTGGTAGAAAATTTTGAATGGCTTCCTGCCCGATTTCATTTGCAGTCAATGATGCAATTGGTGCTGCTGCATTAGCTACATTATTTGCACCAATTGAGAAGGCAACATAAAGAGAAGATAAAATTAATACTGCTTTTAAACCTTTGTGCTGTCTTAAATGTGAATAATCATCCGTGAAAATATTATTTTTTAGTAAAGGGAAAATCCATTTGGAAAGAATAAGCATTATGAAAAATGCGATGATTGGCAGAATAATCCAAGTTGGTATAACTTCATAAAACAACATATGGGTGTTCAAACCTTCCAATGCGGTTGCTGCTCCTGCAATTGAAAGTACTGTTGCTTGACTAGTTGATTGTGGCACTCCAATCAAATTGGCAATCAGAAGCGACAAACCGATTGACCCTAAAATAATAGAGGTAATCAAGGGGGTGAAAAAGGAATGGTCTAAAAGTCCTTTCCCAAGTGTTAATGAAACTTCTTTACCTGCAATTAAAGCACCTGCAAGAACCATTATTCCGAATAGTCCTGGGATAAGTGTTCGTTTTAAAACATTTGCACCGTAGGCTGCGGAAAAAGAAGGAGCGGTTCCGCTACCGCCCATATTTATGGCTAAAAACATTGCCAATAAAAAAGGAATGGTTAAAGCGTTAAATAGTTCTGACATAATTATTGATTTTTAGATTTTTTAAAATTGATAGTGTGATGAATTGTAAACCTAATAATATGACGATTGTAAAAATCTACACCTGATTTTCTTTGTTGATACCAATTAAAGTAACCCAACTCAAGGCCTAAATTTTCCAATGGCATATATTGAAAACTTGTACCATATCTATTTTGGTCAAATACATTCTGGACTATTTTGCTGCCAATATTTATATGGATTTCGTCAAATGCTTTTATAGTCAACTTATCAATAGGCGAGTATCTTAATTCAATTTTGTATCGCGTTCGGTTGTTACCGTACTCAAAAGAGCCATTGGGATATTCAAAAAATCGAAATTCAGTCCAATACCGATGATGTAAGGATATTTTATCTGAAATAGTTTGTTGGTAGCCTATTTCAAGTTGAGGACGCAACTCTGTTCTATTTTGAAAATCTGTAATTTCAGGGTGGTGCGGTAAGGATTGCAGAAAAAAGGTAAACCCAAGTCCTGCATTCCAACCTTTTCCAAGTTTTCGCTCTGTGAAGGTTCTCGAAACGAACTGGTGTTGTCGCCAAGGAAACCAATAAGTCCTTTCTTCTATTTCCTGTCTTATTTGATAATTGTCGTTAATTTTCAGTTTTATGTAATAGCGTGTCCAAAGCAGATGCTGTGTGTCTACTTTTTTTTGAGCTTTTACACTTGTAGACAACAGTCCAAAAAGTAATATTACAAATACAATTAATTTTATTTTGTGCATAGGGTTTCTGTATTCAAGGAGCAAATATATTAAACCCTATTAATCCTACCAATTTAGTAGGATATAAAAATGAAAAATTTATTTTTTTAAATTTTTTCTCTTTTAACTATGTCTGTGAGGGTAGCAGCTTTTAATCGTTTCACTGTTTCATTACGGATTTCCATTGCGATTTGACGGATTCCACAGTTTTCTTCGTCAACACATTCCTCGCAGCGCTCATAAAATTCATAGGTTACGCAGGGTAGTAAAGCAATTGCTCCGTCAAAGAGTCGCATAATCTTTGCCATATTAATTTCATCAGGGGGTGCATTCAAGGAATAGCCCCCATATTTTCCTTTTGTGCTGTTCAATATTCGAGCGTTTTTAAGTTCGGTCAGTATAGATTCAAGGAATTTCAGGGATATGTTCTGTTCTTCGGAAATTCTACTTACCGATATAGGTTGCTCGTCCTTGTTTTTCGCAATGAAAACAAGGGCGTTAATTGCGTATTTTGTTTTTTTTGATAACACTATCGATTCATTTTTTTTAATTCTAACTAAAGTATTGCGTATAAACGCAAGTTTTAATGCGTTTATACGACATTTTGTGCCAGTAATTTAGTGCAAAATAATTGATTTTTGTGAATTTGGCTTACTTATGGAGTTGCCACAAATTGAATATAGCTGATTTTAAAAAGCTAATCATTTTTTAATTATTCACTTTATTCCTCGTCCTACATAAGGTGAGTTTTTAAAATACCAGGTTCCAATTAATATGGGGTGAGAGAAAACTCCTAAATGGTAATTTTTCACCTTCTCATTGTAAAGTTTCTTCTTCTATTAATATCTCTCTTCTCAGATAATTTTTCTAACCGCTGCTTAATTTGGTCTTTCTCCTTTGGAGATCCATTCTTTAAAATATTCTGAACTTCAAATTTTTCAAGTTCTTGGCGTTGGTACTTGAAGAAATCATCAAAAGCTTTTTCATTTTTCTTAATCCATTTTGTCCGGTCAAAACCCACGTGGTACTTGTTTTTTCCTATCATTCTATCTTTAGATCGTTCATTGGCCACCGGGCTCAGTTTCATTTTTTGGGTTTTGTCTTTCCGGCTTACAATAATATGAATGTGGGAGTTTAATCCTGGTTTATAATCTCCAGACTGAAATAATTCATTTTTTACTTCTTTATCATTTCCCTTGAATTTCCGAAAATGCTCGATTTTTCCAAAATATACCAGATCTTTTCCTACATTTAGTCCTCTATTCTGCCTATTAAAGTTGCCGGCATATTCGTCCATCACTATACGCCCGTAATCCCTTATCAGCTTATTAAATTTTAAGTATTCCTTATTTGAAAAGTCCCAAACACTTTCAACTTTTCTGCCGGCGGCCATTTCGGATAAATGTGCCAATTCCTTCTGGCTAAAACTTATGGTTGGCGCATAATATTTAGCATCCTTCTTTCCTAGCTTTTTTCGATTATTGTCAATCTTATCAATGACTGAAATCAGACTTACCTGGTCTGATGCAGCATCAAAAAAATGCTGTTTTCTCTTTTCATAGAGCGCAATTTTTGAGATACTATCCGAGGTTTGTATCTTCTTTTCTAATTCCTGGTTTTCCTTGTCTAAGTATTGCACCAGGGAAGAACAACTGCCGGAATTATTTGCTCCTAAAGAACTATGGGGTTTACTAATTGGCATTTTTAAAGATATTTTGAAATGTAGTTATTAAACCTTTTTTATTTTTAGGATCGAGATGCTCACAGATGGCAATTAGAGCTTGCCGTTGCTTAGCCAATTCTTTCAAAACACTATTTGTCCTGATCTTTGAATTTTGATCTACCTGGGCAATGTTTTTGGTAATATGCGATTTAGCTCCTTCTAAGGTTTTTTCGTGGTTTTGATAATATTCATAGGTTTCTTGTCTAAGGGGTTTCAAAATATCACGTTCCTGTACCTTTAAAAAAGAAACCAATCTTTTGTCTAATTGCTGAATCTTATGAGAAGGACTTTCATTTTTTAAATCATCCGGATCAATACCCGTACGCTTAAAATAAAGGATCATTTTTTCTACCAATTTCCCATAAGATTGACCAAGATTTTCAGAAAGTTTCTGCAAATCTTTATGATATTTTTCCTGGATTTGAATACTCTTGTTTTTCATTATTTATAAGTTCTGGTTTTGATAATCAATAGCTTAACTGTTGTTTTATATATTATCTATAAATCATTATAAATGCGGATACCTTCTAACGCCAGTGATAGCAAGGTTTAAGCCTCGCAGAGCCAGTAGAAGTAGGGGCAGCTGCCCCTGCGCTACTGGCTATTACCTTCGGTAAACATTTTTCATCCACTTTTCATTTACATCCTTGTATTCAGCATACAAGTCATTTTTTAAAGTAGCCTGTGAGTAATATTGAACAATAAGACTGCTGGCTTTTTTTCCAGAAACATCATTATCCAGATATAAATCAATAGTTGAATAGTGTTTTAATTCAAGCAAAATCTTTCTGATTAATGCTGTTGAATTACAAATTAGATAGTCTGAAGAATTCATTTCTTTTGGGTGCATCTCTAGATAGGTCAGGAAATCTATAAAGCCTTCAAAAACTTTTACAGAACTACTTCCATTACTTATCGTTGTGAAATCCTTCGAACCAGTACAACCTTTAAAGTATTTATTGCGCAGTTCCATACCTCCTGAATTGTTGTTGAAGGCAATTGCGAAATAGCTCTTTCCATTGCTTTTATAATAGAGTTCAAAGCAATAAATTCTTGCATTGGCATAAGAGATTTTCCGGGATTCCAGGTAAGTGATCAGCGCTTTATTCTGTAGATTCTGTTTTTTAAGAACTTCAAAACCTGGTTTATCCTCATTTATAGAAATTTCCGGCTGGTGAAAAGAAAAAGATCTCTCGTTTAATATGCTTAATGCTTCCTTTACGGAACAATTATTTAACCGGGTAATGAGATCAATAGTATTGCCTCCTATACCTTCTCCGTGGTCATACCATTTATTTAATTGTTTGGAAACTTTAAATGAGGCTATGGTCTCTTTCCGGAATGGACTTAAGAACCAGGCTTGGCTTGAGTTATGTTTTTTACATTTCACACCCATTTCCAAAAGTAAATTGTAGATGGAAATATTATTTGCATTATTACAGTTCATTTTATACTGGATTTGAATTAATGTATATAAGTTTTATTTTAATAACCTTATTAATTTCTGGGTAAGGTTGGGTAAGATATATTTATTAGAATATATGCTTATAAAATATTGTTTGTTAGATGTTTATACTATTTGGGTAAGAACTAGGACTAATTTTTGTTTTTTGCACTTAGATCTTTCGGTTTAACTAAATATCCGTGAGCTCTCTTTTCGCCCATATGGCGAGCGACTGGAAACTTGAGCATCTTTAGTGCTTTCCCGATTTTAATTTTGCTTAAACTTAGTCCTACACCCATCGCTCGTAATTCAATTATAACATCTGTAGCTGTCATAAAATCTTTTTCATTTGTTCCTGGCTCTAGATATTTTACAATAAGTTCTTTTTCCATTGTCCAATTAAGGAATAGTTCATTTCTCTTTTCGTTTTTGAGAATATCTTCAGTACTTAATTCGGGATTGTAGTTTTTCCTTTTAAAAGCATTGAAATATGCTTGCGCCCATACTTTATCAATGTTAATTTTTGAATAGTTAAAATCAATTGAGAAAATTTCAAAAATCAGCCACCTAACATTACCCGTTTCATCTACTAAAAAATCCATTTCATTTGTAGAGGCTACAAAATTACTTCTCCTCTCTAAACGTTCCTGGCGTTTGCCATATGGTAATCTTTCATTAATACTTCCTCTGGAGATAAAGGATTTCAGAGTTTTTATATTACCCTGGCCTTGAATAGATAATTCGTCGATGTTAATTATAAAGTTTTTACTTAATTTGATAAGGCTATCTTTGTCTGTGCCGATATCCTCCACGTAATAGTCTTTTAATTCTTTTGGAGCAAGAAACCTAAAGAATGTGGTTTTACCTACGTTCTGTTGAGAGCTCGTAAAAACTAAACATTGTTTGTTTACTTTGTCATCAACTAAAGAGCATAATACTGCTCGTGTAAGCCATTTTTCCATATGGTAATGGAGTAACTCATCGTCATCGGCTTTTATATAACTGCAAAGTTTTTTAATATGATCAATACCATCCCATTCAGGTAAAGCTTTAAAATAACCTCCTATTGGATTATATCTATCTATTAAATGGCTTTTAAAAAGTATCTCTAATTTTGGGAGACTTATGGTAATACCTGCTTGTTCGAGTTCGATAAAAAGAGAGTTTAAATTTAGAATTTCCCATTTCCTGTTGCTTTTAAGCTTTATTTGATACTGAATTAATATTATGTTGAATCGAACCAAATATTTATCATTTAAATACGCTATTACTTGATCAAATTTGGTATTACTATTTTTTCCGGAGTCATACATCCCTGAATAGTATTCCATAATTATAGTATTGTATGGAAGGATAATACAGAATTTTGTATCTTTGCGTAATCACTTCCAAGTGTTGAAGAATTTATTTTATAAAGCATAGCTATGTCAGTAGTTATGCTTTTTTAATGCTTATCGAAGATTATATTTCCGAGTTTTCTTTTAGAAGTTGTAAGGCTTTTTCTGAGTCCACCATTATAGTTCTACCATGTTGAATAATGGCATCATCTAAAATTCCACTTTTCTTGATTCTATTGGCGGTTGAAATACTGCGATTAATTAGATTGGCGATTCCTCGGATGCCATATACATAAGTCTTCTTTTGGTTATTTTCAGAAGATTTTTGGCTTGATATTTCTCCAGATTCAGACTCAGTATTATTCTTTAAAAGTGAAATAAATTGCTCTCCGGTCATTTGCCAAATAGGCTTATCTAATAAATTTTCTTGATTCATTTTTAGTCATTTTGAATTAATATATTTTTGATGTCGCGACTAAAACAAATCAAGAGAAAAAGTAAGTAATTATCGAGTGTAGGAAAGTGTAAAACAAAAATAAACCATATTTAAAAACTTGAATTTCAGAATTTTAAATATGATTTGTAAAGATAATAAGTGTATGAAATTTTATGCGTGTTGGAAAGGTTCAAAGAGTATCATTTTTACTATTTATTTTGTAATATGAAATTATTATAATACCTATTAAACTCTTTGTCGATCTTTAAGTGTAAGTCTTTTTTGTTTTCATTTCCAACCTTTCTTTTTTTCTCATAAGTTTCCCTTTTAAACCCAAAGTGTTGTATCATTTTTTCTTCCCAAATATCTTTCTTCCCAACAATTACACAATCTTTTAATTTGTGAATTGAGTACATTATATACATATCTGTCTTAGGTTGTTTAATAAGGAATGTATTATCAATTTTACGCTTAATAGTATCGATTTCTAATATGAAGTTTTCAACCGATACGTCTTTTAGTAAGTTTAAATTCACAAAAATATTAAAGGCTATAAATACAGCGTTAGAATCTTTAAAAGCTCTATCCTCTGTGGGAATGGAATTCTGCATTTTTGAAACTAGAAGTTTTAAGTCATCTAATTTCTCAATAAAATATTTAAAATCAACGGTTAGAATAAATTTAAGTTCGTCAAATTTTTGTTCTTTAAATTTATACGCTTGATCTTTAATATCTACTTGCTTCTTATAATCTTTTTTGGCTGTTAGAACTTCCTTTTCTAGATTGTGTAAGTAATTTTTCGGAATATCATTTCTACAAGACTTCCAGTCATATTCATTATCTAACTCTTTATAGTCTTTATATAATGATGTTGCTTTATTAATCTCATTTTGCAAAATTTCATCAGAAAAACTTAAAAGATTTCTTAGGGTTTGGCCTGGATTAAATACTTCGAATACGTGCCTATTCTTATAATATGAGTTTTCTATATTATCTATAGTGGTTTTTAACTGGTTTAACAGAAATACACGTTCACTAGATTGAATTAGATGGCTGTGCGTTTCTTTCAGATCCAGTTTTGAAAATTCTGAAATATGTTTCAATATCGAAATATCAATGTTTTCAGAATTCTCAATTTTTTTAAAGCCTCTATCTATATACTCCAAGGACACTAGACAATCCATATTTATTAAAAATTTAGTTTTTTCATTTCAATATTTTTTGTTTTTTCAGAAGCTTCTATATACGGAACCATGGATTTATAATCTGAATGACCTGTCCATTTCATAATTATTTTGACCTTTAAAAAGTTATAATTGAATCTAAAGCATCATCAGCACTTTTATGAATAAAATTACCCTGATAGCCGATGGTCGTACTAAGGTGTGTGTGACGATATAACTTTTGAAGCATTTGTGGTGAAATTTTATCACCTGCGATATTTCCAAAAGAATGACGAGCAATATGATTCGTGATTTTTTTGTCAATTTCAGCCATTACAGCAAGTTTTTTTAAATTTGTATTTAATTTTTTGATTTCGGTTTTTGTCGCTGTATATATTTTCTTTGAGTCCTTTTTTGAAACTTTTTTAAGTTGTGGGAAAATATAATCGGAGTTAGAAACTTTATCCTCTTTATAGTGTGATAATATTTCAGCTATTTGATCAGGAGTTTTAAGAGATACAGTTTTGTTGTTTTTTCCCATTTTATAAAATATCCTGCCACCTACAATATCTTTCCATTTCATTCCTAAAACATCCCCAATTCTAATACCGGCTAAATAAAATGAGAATAGAAAAACATCCCTAGTTTTTGAAATTTCAGGATATTCTGATAAATTTAGTTTTTTAATTTTTCGAATTTCCATTTCATCAAGTCCAATCTTTATCGTTTCAGGGTATTTTATTTTTACTTTACCCTTGCCAAAAGGGTAGAACTTTTGATCCACTAAGTTCTTCCTTATTGCTTTATTATATAATAACCTTATTAATACGTAAATATTCATTATCGATCTTTCGGAGATAGTGCCAATACTTGAAAGGTGAATTTTTAGTTTATTGAGAAAACAATCATCAATTTCTTCAAACGATAAATTTTCGTTCTTTGCGAATTCTTTAATCCTATTAATTTTACTTTGATCTGATATTGCTCTATTGTGCTTTTCTAGTTTAGTTAAATCTTCTATATGTTCTTTTGCTAGTTCAAAAAAAGTTTGCTTCTTCTTATTGTTTTTGATAGCATTCATTACTTGAATAGCTGTGTAGCTTTTGTTAGAGGATTCCATCTCTAAAATATAATCCTCTATTTCCCCGTATTTTTTCCTGATTAATCGATTGAGTTGTTTGTGTTTCGGATGTTTTGAATTTAATTTCTCAGCATGAGCATCCCAATGTTCAGGGTCTATATTTTGTGATAATTGAAGATAAGAACGTTTTCGATTAACAGTAAGGCGTAGAGTTAATCTAAAAATGGTATTACCATTATTGTCTTTTTTCGGATGTAAAACAGTCTTTAAGGTACTCATGATTTATTTTTTTACAAAGATAGGTAATTAAGGTAACACATAGGTAACACTTTTTTTGATACTGTATGAATTTTTGTGAATCTTTAATAAGTGTTAAATATATGAATATCATTGTTTTATGGTTTTTTGACACTCAGGTGTTCTTTGTGATATCTAAAGTCGTTAGACTTAGGATCTAGTGCCTCACGGTGTGAGAGTTCGAGTCTCTCCGCCCGCACCAAGGAATAAGCCGACTTTAACGAGTCGGCTTTTTTATTTTGGTACAATACTTTAGGATATTTTCGGATCAAGCCTAATTGTTGTGTTTAGGCAAAAATTGTAGATAATCTATATAAGAAGAATTCTACATTTTTCACTCCTCTAAACTGAGCCCTAAACGCTTTTATTTTTGCATTAAAGGATTCTGCTGATGCGTTGGTACTTCTATTGATAAAGTAATTGAGAATGGATCTGTAGTTAAGGGTTATGGTATTGGCTATAGTATTAAAAGCTTTAAACCCCGTATCCTCTACATCCTTATACCAGTGGGCTAGTTTTGTATAAGCCCCTTCTTTTGATTTAGCATTGTTAAATATATTTCTAAGTCTTTGTGTAAGCTTAAAAGCCAACTTTATATCGGGATATTGCTCGAAGAGTATTTTGCTACGCTGTGATTGATTCTCTGTCCAATTTGAAGGTGCTTTATAGAGCAGGTACCGGCTACGGGCTAATAATTGTTTTCTGGTATCCCCATTATCAAAAATTTCTGGACTAAAACTTTTCTGTTTTAACCTGGCTTGTTTGATTTGTTCGTTCTCCATATCTATATCTATAGCCTCCCATCGGTGCTTAATTCTAATGTCCTGGAGGGCTTCAAAGGTGAGTTTCTGCACATGGAAGCGGTCGGTGACCTGTATGGCTTTAGGGAAGCATTTCTTAGCAATGGTTTTCATGGAATTGGCCATATCTAAGGTGATTTCCTTGACTCGAGCTCGTTGTGAAGCTGGTATTTTAAGCAGTTGCGCTATAATAGGTTCTACCTTGGTTCCCGAGAAAATAGCTACGATACTGCCCTTTTTACCCTTAGCTTTTTTATTGGTAATGATGGTATACAGCTCCCCTTTGGAGAGTGCTGTCTCATCTATAGAGAGCTTTGAGCTGATATTCTCGGGGAAGATGAGCCATTCTTTGGAATGGGATTTTTGATCCCACTCTTTAAAATCACTTAGATAATCTTTATACTGGCGCTGGAGCTTCTTTCCATTGACCCCGTAAAATGCACCGATGGTATGACAGTCCGAGGCTTTAGTACTGACCAAGTACTTTTAAAAAAGCAGCGAACTCGACGGTCATTCGGGTTCCCTGTGCTACTAAGTTCCAGTCACGCTGCATAACCTTTTTGTCTTGTTTATCTAGCCATCGACGGCGTTTTATATGTAGGAATACCTTTTTACCACGTACAGGAAAATCCTGAATTGTTATTTCTTTATGGAACCCGTGTGCTATGACCAGTTGGGAGGAGAACTCTTTAGGAATCTCCGGCTTCTCTTCAAAGTGCAGGTGTAATATATCTCCTTCTGTTTGATGACCGGTAAGATCAAAATGGGTGATTAATAATTCTGGTAATAATATCTTGAGTAGGTCTATATATGGATCCAATGCTTCCTGTTTTAGAAAACAAAAATCAAACTAATATTTCAATTCACACACAACTTTTGAGAATGATCCATATTTTCTTTCCAATAAGAATAGGTATTATTTGACACTAAATAAAGAGAAGTAATTAGATTTCCTGAGAATTTCGATGCTTAAAAAAACTTTTCCCTCTTCCAGCTCCCATTCCTCTTTTGTCAATTTTCTAATGTTTTTTCTTCCAAAGGTCTTGTTTTAGCTTCCATTCGTTCAGCTTGGTTAAAAAGTCCTGTCAGCATTTTATACGTAGGTTTATGTTATTTTCGTTCCTGTTCTGAGCTCTATAATATAATCGTGATATCAGGTAATTGTAAAGTCCTAGATAGTGCCTCATTATTTTGTTCCTGGGCGAGATCTTCCTGAAAATTCAAACTCACTTTAATACAAGTTTAAGAAAAATTGTATTTTGGCAGCTACACACAAAAGAACTTTATGGAAAATACCCTATTTACCAATGATGCCATAGTATTTGGCCTTCTAATGCTGGCTCTTGGATTTGTTTTCTATACTTCCTCCAAAAAAGAAGGTTTTTGGAAAAAATTCTATTCGATTGTACCGGCTCTTTTAATGTGTTATTTGCTTCCGGCCATTTTTAATTCTCTTGGCTGGATAGACGAAGGTACTTCTGAACTCTATTTTATGGCTAGCCGCTATTTATTACCCGCGGCCCTGGTGCTGATGACGCTAAGTATTGATTTAAAAGCAATTTTTAACCTCGGGCCAAAATCCCTGATTATGTTTTTTGCAGGAACTTTCGGAATTATCATCGGAGGGCCACTGGCAGTTTTAATCATGTCGGTAATTTCTCCTGAAACATTGGGTGGGGCAGGTCCCGATGCCATTTGGAGAGGACTTTCAACTATTGCCGGTAGCTGGATTGGCGGGGGGGCGAACCAAGCTGCTATGCTTGAAATTTACGAATATAACCCCGACCTATACGGCGGAATGGTTCTGGTAGATATTGTGGTAGCCAATATCTTACTGGCCGGTTTACTAATGGGGATTGGGAAAACCGATAAAATTGATGCCTGGCTTAAAGCCGATAATTCGGCTATTGAAGAATTAAAGAAAAAAGTTTCCAATTACGCTGCAAGTGTTACCCGAAATCCCTCCCTGCCGGATTATATGATTATGCTTGCCCTGGCTTTTAGTGCGGTGGGATTTGCTCATTGGGGAGCCGGGGAAATGTCTTTATTCCTTTCCTCGAATTTTGAGGTTTTTAGCGACAGTAAAAGTGCGCTTTCTTCCTTTTCTTCAGAATTCTTTTGGATGATTACCATCGCTACGGCAATAGGTATTGGACTTTCATTTACCAGGTTCAAAACCTATGAAGGTGCCGGTGCCAGTAAAATAGGCAGTGTTTTTATTTACATTTTAGTGGCTACCATTGGTATGAAGATGGATCTTAGCATGGTTTTTGATAATCCCGGTTTAATTGGGATTGGTTTAATCTGGATGTCTATCCATGTTATTTTTCTATTTGCCACCGCTAAGATTATTAAAGCCCCGTATTTTTTTCTGGCCGTAGGAAGCCAGGCCAATGTTGGTGGGGCAGCATCAGCTCCTGTGGTTGCTGCAGCTTTTCACCCCTCTCTGGCTACCGTAGGTGTTTTACTGGCTGTTTTTGGTTATGTAGTGGGAACTTATGGCGCTATCTTAACAACAATCCTTATGCAAATTGCATCTGGCAGTTAGGCTAAAACCGAAATTTATAAGATATTTGCGCCCGAAAATTTAGCTGAACAATGAAAAAATCTCTTCTTTTCTTATCTATTTTAATTGGTATTGCCGCTTGTTCAACCAAAGAAAGTAATTTGGTGGTAAGCGGGAATATTGAAGGATTAAAAAAAGGAAAATTATACCTGCAAAAAATTGAAGATACCCTGGTGGTCGATTTGGATTCAATGATAATAGACGGAGATTCTAATTTCAGTTTAGAAACCTTTATTGAAGATCCGCAACTCCTATTCCTTTACCTGGATAAGGTAGACAATTCAGCTTATGATGACCGCCTGGAATTTTTTGCTGATAAGGGAGAAGTGAAAATTGAAACTACGCTAAAAAATTTTGAAGGTGCTAAAGTTACCAGTTCTAGAAACCAGGAAAAACTGGAAGAGTATCGAAAAATACAGCAACGTTTTAACAGCTCTAACCTCGATTTAATCAAGGAAAGTTTTGATGCTGAACAGGCCGGTGATGAAGAGAAATTACTGGAAATAGACGAGCGTTATGAAAAGCTTTTAAAGCGAAAATATCTTTATACCGTAAACTTTGCGATCAACAATAAAGATCTGGAAATTGCCCCTTATTTGGCTCTTTCTGAGGTTTTTGATGCTAATATTAAATATTTAGATACCATATACACTTCACTGGATAAACGTGTGAAAAAATCGCAATACGGAAAAGATTTAAAGGAATTTCTGAAAGAACGCCGGGAACTCGAAAAAGAACAGGAAGATTTAAAAGAAGAAAACATTCCCGGAGAAGCCAGGCAACAACAGGAATAGGTTTCTGACTTTAAATTTATCAGTAAGCTTTTAAATTCTTTAGCTGACAAAAATTATAAGTCATTGCCCGGCGGTTATTAATTAAATATGCAACTTGTCCCGAATTCACTTCGGGCTAAGTATTTTCTTTATTCACTTTTATTTTACTTGTCATCACATGTTTCGGTATGACGCAAGATTCTTCTTTACTAAATATTACGCCCTGTGGTCTTGCCACAGGAAGAAAAAATTCGAAAACTCGCGGGGTAAATGTCCTGGGATATTTTCACAGATGAGTTCTTCCTTTGGGGGGTAGGGGACTTTTATTACTTCCGGATATTCAGGAAAATAATTAAACTTGTGATTTTTATCAATAGAATCATTAAATAAAATCATTTTATTGGTATTAAGGCTATTTAATTGTAAATTAAGCAAAACTAACCTTAAATTTCTAAATAATGGAAAATCAATTAGAACGTTTTGCTGACACTATTTCAGAATTTTTACCCAATTTAGTTGGAGCACTGCTGGTACTTTTTATTGGGTGGCTTATTGCTAAAGGAATTAAATCTTTGGTGGTAAGGTTACTTCGAAAAACCAATTGGGATGAAAGAGTATTTGGAAGTAAAGATACGGGGGACACGAATGTTTTTGTAGGAAACATCGTTTATTATATCATTATGATTATTGTACTTCTGGTGGTTCTTGAAGTATTGGGAATTAGTGAAGTGCTTACGCCCCTGGAAGATATGCTTGCCGGGTTCCTTAATTTCATCCCTAACCTTATTGGTGCCATTCTTATTGGTTTTATTGGTTATATGTTGGCAAAATTTATCTCCGGATTAATTAATATTGGAGGAAATTTCTTAGATCGATGGATTGATAAAACCGGATTTAAGGATACTGATAAACTGGTAAATATTCTGAAAAAACTGGTATTTATCGTCATTTTTATACCCTTTTTAATTCAGGCATTTAATGCGCTTGAAATGGAAGCTATTTCAGGACCCGCAAATGATATTCTCTATGGATTTACTGAAATTATAGGCGAAATAATTATTGCGGCAGTAATCCTTATCATTTTTATCTGGGGTGGACGATACCTTGCGAATTTCCTGCAAGACTTCTTTCAAAGTCTTGGCTTGGACCGTGCTGCAGAAAAAATTCAGATACATAATATGATTGGCGCCAACCAATCTCTCTCTAAAATTGTGGCTAATTTACTCTATTTCTTCCTGGTATTTTTTGGCGTTATTACCGCGGTTGAAATTCTTGGTTTGGAACGTTTAACAGAAACTTTAAATAAGGTACTTGAGATTACCGGTCAAATTCTTTTTGGATTATTGATTTTAGCATTGGGTAATTATATTTCGGTATTGATTTATAATACCATAAACCGAAATAAAAATAACAACTTTATTGCAGGAGTTGTTCGCTGGGCTTCTTTTGCTCTATTTTTGGCGATTTCACTACGGACCATGGGAATTGCCAATGAAATTGTTGAATTGGCTTTTGGTTTAATTCTTGGCGCTATTGCGGTAACCATAGCCCTGGCATACGGACTTGGAGGTCGCGAGGCTGCTGGAGAACATTTTAAGGATATAATTCAAAAATTTAGAAAAGAAACTCAAAACACCACTGAAAGCAATAATAAGCTGCCGGGCGATGACAGGCCACACGATGAATAATTAAAATAACTTTCAAAAAGCGAACCCTCGAATTACAAAATTCGGGGGTTTACTGCTTAAAGCTTTACCTTCACCATTACCGGTAAATGATCTGAAGGGTATTTTAAATCCCAAGAATCGCTTAATACTGCATATTTTTTCACCTCGACTCTGTCGCTAACAAAAATATAATCGATACGGCGGGTTACAGGCGCTGTAAAATTATAACCGTTATAAGTACCTTCAGGGCCAAAATCAAGGCTGGTTATTTTTTTAGAATCATTTAGTTTTTCTGAAAGATATTGTATTCCCGTAGCTTCAGGCTCCAGGTTAAAATCTCCGCTAAGTAATACCGGTAACTCTTCTGCGTTAACTTCCTTGATTTTTTTATAAATTAGTTTTGCGCTTTCCTCTCTTGCTTTTTGGCCTACGTGATCAAAATGGGTATTGAACATCCAGAATGTTTTACCACTTTCTTTATCCCTAAACTTGGCATAGGTACAAATTCGCTCCAATGCCGCATCCCAGCCCACAGAAATTTTATCAGGTGTTTCTGAAAGCCAAAAAGTGTTTTCTTCCAAAATTTCCAGTTTTTCACTATCGTAAAAAATTGCACTAAATTCACCAGCTTCTTTTCCATCATCACGTGCCACCCCCACGTACTTATAAGCGGGCATTTCGGTTTTAAAATGCTTCAATTGTCCCACCAAAGCTTCCTGAACTCCAAAAACATCGGGTTCATAGAATTTAAGTTGGTTGGTGAGATGATTTTTTCGCTTAGACCAGGCATTTTCACCATCGCTCTCATTGGCAAATTTGATATTGTATGACATGATTTCCAATTCCTGTGCGTTTAGTAAATTTCCTAGAAAAAAGCAAAATACTAATAAAAACGAATACTTCATTGTTATAATTTTGAGCAAGATAAATAATACGTGCTTTTCCATTGTCAACTAATTGTAAATTTTTCCCTAAAGAGTATATCTGCTATCACTTTTTATCTTATTTTTATTAAGTTTTACAAAAGCTTAATGTGATGAAAAACAAACGGCTATATGCTATTTTTAGTGGTGCTTTATTATTGCTGTTAATTCCACTAATAGCTATGATTTTTACCCGTGAAGTTAATTGGAGTTTTTTTGATTTTGTAGTGGCAGGATTCCTGCTATTAGGAAGCGGGATTTGTCTGGAGTTTATCTTGCGGAAATTCACCGGGCTAAAACAGCGATTGATTTTTGGTTCCCTTGTTATTATGGTGCTTTTTATAATTTGGGCTGAACTTGCCGTTGGGGTATTTAATTCTCCCCTGGCTGGAAGTTAAGTAGCTGTATTATAAACTAAATAGTTGTTTGTTTTGAGATACAAAATGCAAATTATTATTCCCGATTTGCTTTGGGAGCAGTAAGAAGATATCCTATTATTCCTACGAGTGGGTTTGATACTCCCGGGATCTGGTTCCAATCGAGAAAAGTTTTCCGATATATACGCCGGGGCTTGCCCTGAGCTTGTTGATTTATATAACTTTTTTCTATAAATTATCCCCGTTTACATAAGCTTCTAAATAGCTAAATTTTGGGGTTAACTTCCCATTTTTGGTCATTCTGGCACGTTCTAAAATTCCGTTTTCATCTTCATTGAAAAAGGCAGGAATCACGTGTTTCAAAAACATTTTACCAAAACCTTCACTGGCATCTTTTGGTAATTCACAAGGCAGGTTATCTACTGCCATTACTAAAATTGCATCTTTTTCTTTAAAATCCACCTCAACTTCAAGTTCAGGATTGTAACCATAAAACGGCTCTGCAATAGTTGAAGGCCTTATTGTACTGGCGATTGGGCCATTGATATCACAAGAGATGTCGGCGAGATATCTTATCCTGAAATCCGGTTTTTTGGCATCTTCAGCCGTGAAAAATACCGGTGCACCATCGCCGTAAAAATGGCCGGCGATAAACATATCGGCAGTTTTAGTAAAACGGAGAAAATCAGATTCGTATTTTTCAGGAGTTTTAAAAAATTCATCCTTATTTCCCTGATTACCATCTTTTCGTTTATTATAATCTAAAACATCAATTAGACAATACACCGGTTTTTCAAAATTTTTATTCAGAAACTCTTCCACAGAAACCTTCTGAATTTTCAAATGGTCTAAAATTTCTTTGGCACCGTGAGCAACTTTTCCGCTTCCGGTAAGGACTATTTTTAGATGCGGGATTTTAATTTTATCCAATTCGGCATAAAGTGCTTTTAAATCTGTAAGGCTTTCAGCTTTGGGCAATTCAAAAAGCCCTTCTTTAATACCAATTCCCCTGAAACCGTTATAGGCACCTACCAGCCCGGCATAACGTCCAAAACCAATCAATCGGTCCCCCGAAGCTGAAATTATCACTTCGTGATCGTATAATTCAATTTTATGTTGAAGGATTTCCCTGAGTAGATCGCGATTATAAGGTTGTTTCTTTATGGTATGGGAAAAGAAAAAGTATTTTTTATCAGGAATAAGGGCCGGCAATGGTACTTCTTTAACGCCCAACATCACATCACAATCAGAGATATCATCAGAAACCTCAAAACCGGCCTGCCTGTAGGCTTCATCAGAAAAAACCCGAATTTCAGAACTTTCCACTTTAAATTCTGCTTTAGGAAATTGACGGGCAGCTTCTTTTAGTTTTTCAGGAGAAAACACCACCCTGCGGTCAGGCGGGGTTTTTCGCTCTTTGATGAGGGCGAATTTTATCATTTTTGGTATATGTTTTGTGTAGTATAAACTGTATTTTCAAAGATATAATTTTATTGGTATCTTTGCAGGCTTGAAAGCGATAAGAATAACGTTCTTTTATTTATGGGGTCGACTTGGTTTTGACAGCGAGTCTAATTGAGTTGTAAGCACGTCGAGCGCTGGGATATAGCTCGTAAATCTCATATTTCACACTTTTTTAAACGGCGAAGATAACTACGCCTTGGCTGCGTAACCGAATCATAGTAGGTTAACTTAGTCCCGACAAGGTCGGGAGCCAAGATGTCCCGCGAAGGCCTTGATTTACGGCATTCGCATCAGGGGCACCGATAAAGTAACTCTAGGAATTGCAGGGTCTTGATGCAATTTTGAAATTTAAGTGAGAATACGGAAAAATCAGGAGGTTTTCTGCCAAGGTTTTTCCCGACAATTTAAGTGAAAACTAAACGTGTAGAAGGCAGTTGAATTGCTTGTTTGGACGGGAGTTCGAATCTCCCCGACTCCACTAAATAGCCTCGTAATCCCAGTGTTTACGGGGCTTTTTATTTTGCGTTGACAAAATAGTTGACAGAACGGATCATTTAATATGCTTTAATACTAAGTTCGAATTTAGTACTTTTATACTAATAAAGCATAATTTACTATGGATTCTACCTTCTTGTTACTTTTAATCTTAACCGTTATTACTTTTTCGCATATACCTCTGGTCATTTTGCCAGCCATTAAAGCAACGACTCCTTTTTTCTTTCCTGGATGTAAAGTGCAGGGTATTAATCCGCAGCAATGGTTAGAGGACACCCTGCAAAAAATACCTGATCATAACATCCAAAAACTAGAGGAATTACTTCCCGGCTATCAGAAGGGATAGAGAGTGCAGTTGCTCGGACGGATACATCTAACGGAAATTAATTATCTCACTACCCTCCTAAAAAAGGATGCTGTAGCCTAATTCTAACCTAAAACTATTTATTATGGAGAAAATTATTTATTTTTTACCGCTATTATTATTGTGTTTTTCCTGTAGTGATGACTCGTCAGATGATCTACCAGGTAATGAAACTGAAAATAGTACATTCACCGTTGAATATTCCCAATCGGGAGATAGAGATCAATATGAACAGGAAATTACTTTCTATTCTGCGTATGGCTGGAAAGATGCAGATTCCGAGCGTGATGTCGATGCCAACCTGAATTCGGAAAATGCTGCCCTGCCGGGGTCTTTATCTTATACAACTAAGCAAGCTTCACCTGGTATCTGGGTTACCTTCAATGTAGCACCTCATAATGTAGAAGAAGGGATATCACTTGAAGTTACTTTTAAATTTTATAAAGATGGTGAACTCATTGATACTAAGAACCTCTCTATAGATAATGAAAGTACTGCTACCGAAAGCTTTCAATGGAAATATTTTGCTGATATGAGTGATAAATAATTATTCCAAAATATTTGATACAAAAAACGCTCGAAAGGCGGTTTTGTATTTTTTATTTTTCGAGAAGAATTTCATATCTCTTTTCTAATATTCCAATATAAGTCTGTTGCATTTCTTCACTCAGAAATGAATTTTTAAGCAACACCATAGCCGCACTTTTCGATTTGTGAAATCTTGTAAAAACACCATTAACCTGCTTTTTTGTTAACCCTAAGCCAAGTCCAAAATCATTTAATAATTTTCTACTTATCTTTTTCTTTTTCCCAGCAAGGGTTAATGCTAATTCCTCCTGGTCGTCCGGATTTACAATCGAAACATTTAATAAATCATAAGCCGGAGCTAGCGTCCAACCATAAGGTGCTTTTATCAAAGAAAAGTTCTTTAGATGCATATCGTTATTACCCGTTAGGTAGCTAAAAACCGTTAATTCAAAAAGCCGCACAATGTCCAATAACGTATTTTCTGCATATTTAAGCACAGCTTTCCCAACACGCTCCATAGAACCTCGATATTTATCAAAAGCTTCTACTATCTGGAACATATCTAGCATATGAATTTTAGAACCTTCTTCTGTTCGGTCTATTCGCTTTGTAATATAAGATAACTCTCCTGAAGAAAGCCGAATCAAAGAATGTGGAACAACATCAATATTAAACACTACGGCCATTTTCATAGTAATATGTTCATTGGCCGGCATTTCCGGATAATCTTCAGAAGGTGGTTTAAATATATAGTTTCCGCCTAAGGCACCAACTACTGTTAGGCGCTGATCTTTTCTATTATCTTCTAAAACTGACATCGATAATTTTGGCTGAACTCCAGGCACAGATATTCTACGCTCAACCACCTGCTTAGCTAGTTCTCCCATTTCCTGAATAGAATATGCTATTTTAGGTGGAGATTTTGTTCCAAAGAATTTCAAACTGCATTCTTCGTGAAAATCTTTTCCAGTGGAGACTTCTCCATAGCAATATAGACATTTACTCATTTTGCTCCGGTATTGGTTGAACACTTACAGCTCCTATACAGTTTTGGCAACAGGCTAATAATAATCCCATACGATCATTTGGATTGATCTTCCAGTTTTTAGAAGCAATATCCAGTAACCAGCCTTCCGGGATTAACCCCTCAAAAAACGCAAATAAACGTTTATCTTTATATTCTTCGTTCCGAACTGGCATAGTAAAGGTTATAAACTGATCAGGATATTTACGAACATACTCTTCATCGTATTTAAAGGTGAATTCACCATCATCTGTTTCTGTTAATATTCCGCAGAATATGGAGTCAAATAAAATCTTAGCCTGCCTCATAACCTTCTATATCTTTAAAACTTACAGGAATAAGTTTATGGCCAAACATCTTTAAAACCTGATTTACTTTTTCCAGATTCAAATTTGTTTGATTCTGTTCAATTTTTCTTATCACGGTTAGAGCTACTCCAGCCCGTTCCGCGAACTCTTCTTGCGTAAGATTCACTTCTTTTCTTCGTGATTTTACAAATGATGCCAATTCTTCCATTATATGTTTTAACGTATAATCCTCGCTAAATATACAAAAATATATGCAATTACATATAATAAAACATTTTCAACTAAATTTATATGTAATTACATATAATAAAACATTTTCAACTAAATTTATATGTAATTACATATAATTAAAGTTCCCCAAAAACTTTATTTACTGTAGAAACTGTGGCTGAAGAACTGATTTGATGATACATATTAAAAGTCTTAATATCCTGATGTCCCGTCATACTCATAATTATTTTATCTGCTACTCCTGAATTCCGAAGAATTGTTACAAACGTTCTTCTAGCCGTATGGGTCGTAATCCGATCACAAAAAGGTTTAATTACCCTGGTTTGTTCTACACCTTTTGAACGTGAAAATTCTACTTCGTGTACTAATCCTATTTTTCTTAAAATATCTTTTATAGCTCGATTTTGTGGCTATTTCGGAGTGATGACGCCACCTGTTTCGGTCAAATTGCGCCACTTTGAAAGATCCTACAATTATAAAAAAAATTTAAGTTTATATACTCTTTAAAGTTCCTTTTCTTAAACTTTCGCCTTTGAGATTGATACGGTGTGAGGAGTTCGAAATCCTATCGAGCAACATATCGGCTTGAGTCCCGTCTCCACCAATAATTTCGTACCAGGCGGACACCGGTATCTGAGTGGATATAATGGTTGATGCTCTGTTATACCTGTCGTCGATAATATCTATTAAGGTTTCCCTGGCGTGGTTATCAAAGCTTTGCAAGGCAAAATCATCCAGGATTAGTAAGTCCGCTTTTAGAAGTTTCCCCAGTTCTTTTAAATACGTACCATCTACTTTACTTAGCTTCAATTTTTTCAGCAGCCGGGCAGTATTGGCATAAATAGTTTTATATTCCATCATGCATGCTTGATGACCTAAAGCTTGAGAGAGATAGCTCTTGCCGCATCCACAAAGGCCGCAGATGATAAGATTTTCATTTCTCTTCATAAAATCCAGTGTACCCAGTCGCAAGAACATATTTTTATCCAGGTTCCGGTTATGCGTATAATTCACATCTGCCAGAGATGCCTGCTGACGAAAGCCAGCTTGTTTTAAAAGCCGACTGATCTTACGATTTTGCCGATCTTCCCATTGGTGATCGATAAGTAATGCCAGGTATTCATCGGCTGTCATATCACTAAGTTGATTATTGTTTACATGCTGAAGGTGTAGCTCGGCCATGGCCCCCAGTCGCATTTGTTTTAATTTTTCAATGGTCTGATTGTTGTTCATAATATTTGTATTTAATTAATATATAGTTATTTATAAGCATCGGCTCCTCTTTTATTTTCGTGTTCTGGAATATGAGGTTTATCCTCTTCCAGGTCCTGGTAGAACAGGGAGCTTTTGTCCATGTTGTTTTTCAGTATGTTTTTGATATGTTTATAGGTGGCGGCATCAGCCTCCAGAGCTCGTTTACAGGCATTGTTCAACCTTTCGCCACCATAGGCTTTATGGAGCTGGATTAGCCCCATAGCCCGTTTATAGCCAATCTCCGGATAATCCCCGGTTCTGAGTATTTCTTCTATACACCCAAGTACATGCTCACCGTGCTTACTGGCCATCTTCTTGAAAAATTCAGGGTTCCAGTCGGAATAAAACTTATGGGTGCTGCTAAGGTGATCCCGGTTGGTATTATAATGTCCTTTGGCGGGATTGCGCTGATGCAGGGCTATGCGCTCGTGGTAAAAATAGACTTCTACGACACTTGCCGTGTAATGGATCATGGTTTCTTTTCCAATATACCGGTAAGGTACACTGTAGTAACTTTTATCCGGGGAGAAGTATACATAACCCATTTTCTGCACCTTGGCCCGGCGATAATCTTTAAGTTCATAGGCCGTGGAAGGCAAAGGTTTTAAGTGCTCGCGTTCCACTGATTGAAAGAGCTCCCGGCGACTGGCTTGTTTTCTCTTGAACAATAAGTTGTTGTAGGATTCCAGTAAGCGTTTTATCTCCCTGTTGAGATCCTGTAAGGAGAAAAAGGTCATATTGCGAAGGGGGTAATAAATACGCTGGTAGGCCAGGTTCACTGCATTCTCACACAATGCCTTATCCTGAGGGGCATACCCACGAGTGGGATTGATCACGCAGTTGTAATGATGAGCAAAGTCCTTAAAACTACGGTTGATATCGGCCTCATATTTACTGGCACGTTTAACGGCTGACTTGAGATTATCGGAGACGATGGCTTTGGGGACGCCTCCATAGAAGTTCAAAGCATTGGCGCAACATTTGATCAGATCCTCTCTTTTCTGGCTCTTACAGGCTTCTACGTAAGTGTAATGGCTGTTAGGTAGAATAGCGACAAATACCTCCACCTCAATAATTTCTCCCGATTCCCGGTCTACAATGCGAAGTTTTTTACCAGTAAAGTCAATGAACAATTCATGGGCAGGCTCATGTTCCAGCTTCATAGAGCCTTTGACCTTTGCATATTTACGGTGGTAATGTTCCATAAATTGCGTGTAGCTATAAGGGTCTTTGACCTGTTGCACATACTCCTGATAATGATAGAGAAACGTAAATCCGGGATGGTTCTTGGCCTTGTTCATCCGCTCAAAATAGCGGGTTAGCTGATCAAAACGTTGATTATCAATAGTGGTATGAGAAGTGAACAAGGCCTCCAGAACGGCATTATCACAAGCCAATAATTCTTTCAAGGTATAATCACTGGCTTTAAAAGCCCGCATATAATTATTTACGGTGTTTCGTGCAATTCCTAGAGTGACGCTGATCTTGCGGTTACTAAGGCCATCCACCTTCAGAGAAATGATTTGTTTTAAGTCCATAGAATCAAGTGTGTTTGCCATATCGCTATATTTTAGCGACAAGGTATTAGTACTTGATCTTTCAAAGTGGCGCAAAACGAACCGAAATCAATTCCGGATTAGTGGAAGTGGCGCAAATTGAACCGAAATCACTGGCGCAAAACGAACCGATATGCTTTTAACATTCAGGCTAAAGTGGCGCAGTTTGAACCGAAATCACTGGCGCAGTTTGACCGAAATGCCTGGCGCAATTTGATCCGAAGTATCCAGATTTTGCTCCTGATTAGTTGTTAAGGGAAGTTGATAATTGTATTTCTTTAAAATATCTGCCGCAATTTTATAAAGCGGAATTTCCCTATTCGGCTTGGAAGGATCCTTATCTTCCTTTAAAAAGAGACAACCATCTAAAGTTATAATACGTTTATTGACAAGTGCTAATTCACTATACCTTAAACCAGTTAAACATTGAAAAATAAAAACATTTTTTGCTTTAGACTTCGCTTCAGTAAGACACGGAAAATTATGAAGAGTTTTAACCTGATCCATTGTTAAGGCTTCCTGTCTTGTCAGTACTCTTTGGGGCTTTTTAAACCCTTTAAAAGCTGTATTAAAGCAATAGCCATTATCAACCGACCAAAACATAAATGTCTTAAATAACCCTACATTCCGGCTGAATGTATTGGTGTAGTGATCTTTATACTCATAGCAAAAATCGGTGAACTCAGTAAAAAACTTCTTATTCACTTTTGCAAAGGTTAGTTTGTAATTCTTTACATCTTCAAACTCCAGTACTATGTTCTTTATGTTGTTATAACGCTTCCTGGTAGATTTAGACCATTCCTTGAGTTTGACCTTTTCATCCATAAACTCGTCATAGATATCAAAGAAAGAGCTTACTTTTTTAACCCGTTCAAAAACCTAGTCAAAATGTTCTTTAAGAATTAAACTATCAAAATTTTGCTCCCCCAATTCCGATCGGGATCTTATTTTCTGAAATTCTGTGGCAAAATCATTTAAACATTTTGTTATTTGCTTTTGATCAGGGGAAACTAGTTTTCCTCTTTTATTAGGACACTTATTTTTGAAGTCCCAATGCTTCGGCAAAATTGTCTTTTTGGTCGAGTAAACAAATTTCTTTTTTTCTTCATTGAAAAAACAGGAAAATAAGATTAAAGTTTCAGATTCAGATTTTGGTTTACGTAGGAAAAAAGAATAATTCATAGCTTAGAAAGAATTAATTAAAAATAATGTGTTGACAAAATGGTTGACAATTTCTTTATATCTTATTAGTATTAAATCTTATAATAAGACCTAAAAAAATGACATAAAACACTGTATTACAACAACATAATAGATAATTCTGATTAAGCAACTATAATAGAGGGGATACTCCCCGACTCCACTTTTTACTTACAAACGGTAATAAAACCCTCGAAATCCCTGGATTTACGGGGTTTTTGTTTTTAGAAGTGTCTTTATCTTTCAGTTAAAGCCGATTTTCATTAACTTGAATATGT
Source organism: Salegentibacter sp. (assembly GCA_017795085.1). Taxonomy (GTDB): domain Bacteria; phylum Bacteroidota; class Bacteroidia; order Flavobacteriales; family Flavobacteriaceae; genus Salegentibacter. The sequence goes on along the minus strand of CP051246.1, from coordinate 2,920,205 downwards.
TTTCTGTTTCAGTTGTATTTTTTTTTTCAATACCGGAATTTTTGTGAATTTTATCAACATCAAAGCCTGATTGATAAAAATTTTCGTGCGATTTCATCTTTAAAATAGTATCAGACCAAATATTTCCAGAAAGAATATTATTAATTGTTTTGCCATTTATATATCTTAAATCAATTGAAAGGTTTCTTTTCCAAATTTAAAGATAGCTCGATTATGCAGTAAACGATTAATTTTGAATCTTTATTTAAAATTAATCTAAATAAATTTTGCAAGTATGAATCAAAATCATACTTTTACAGTAAACCATTAGTATTTTGGTTTCGGCCAAATCTAATTTTGAAAATCTTTGTGTATGAAACAATACTGTATGTTAATTTTTTAGTTCTAATTAAGTCCTTAAGAAACCCCTGCGCGAGCGGGGGTTCTATGTTTACAGAGTATAAAGACTTTAAGAATTCCATTCATCATCTGGGTTTGGTTATTGGTCTAAAAACTTTTCATATTAGACTGAAATTATAAATTTTAGGTTTTTCTTAATTTTAGAGAGTAAAAGAAAAAATTTGAAAACGATACATAATAAATAAAACTGCCCATGGACCTGATTAAAAATAGCTGTCTCTTTTTAATAATAATCAGTTTTCTTGCTTGCGAGAGTGGAGAAAAAATTGGACCGGAAACTCTTGGGCCTGTGCCTTCTGAACGGCAGTTGGCCTGGCATGATTTAGAATATTACGCTTTTGTTCATTTTAATATGAATACTTTTACCGATATGGAATGGGGCGAGGGAGGTGAATCGCCGGAAACCTTTAACCCTACAGAACTCGATACACGGCAATGGGCAAAAACGGCTAAAGATGCCGGGATGAAAGCAATTATTTTAACCGCTAAGCATCACGATGGGTTTTGCCTTTGGCCTACTGAAACCACAGAACATTCGGTTAAAAATTCATCCTGGAAAAATGGAGAAGGCGATGTAGTTAAAGAATTGGCCGAGGCCTGTGAGGAATATGGATTAAAATTCGGGGTGTATCTTTCTCCCTGGGATCGCAACCATTCTGAATATGGCCGGGAAGAATATGTTGAGGTTTTTCATAAACAGTTAGAGGAATTAATGACTAATTACGGTCCTATTTTTGAAGTTTGGTTTGACGGTGCTAACGGTGGAACCGGCTATTACGGCGGGGCAAATGAAGAACGAAAAATCGACAATAAAACCTATTATCAATGGGATAAAGCAATTTCAATAATTAGGAAACACCAACCGGAAGCGGTGATTTTTGGAGATGGTGGCCCTGATGTACGCTGGGTAGGAAATGAAGAAGGAATTGCTGGGAAAACCAACTGGAGTATTATTAGAAAAGATGAGGTTTATCCAGGCTGGCCTAAATACAAGGAACTGCAGTTTGGCCACGAAGACGGGACACATTGGGTTCCGGCCGAGGCCGATGTTTCTATCAGGCCGGGTTGGTATTATCATCCCCGGGAAGATCATCAGGTAAAAAGCCTGTCGCATCTACTGGATATTTATTATAAATCGGTTGGGCGAAATGCTTCCCTTTTACTGAATTTGCCGGTAGATACCCGCGGACTCGTACATGAAAAGGATGCGGAACAGCTAATAAAGCTCAGGGAGCAGTTAGATAAAGATTTTGCAAATAACCTGGCTTCTGAAACCGGGTCAACGGCTTCTTCCGTAGCGGCTTCAGAGTATAAAGCTTCTAATGTAATTGATGGTGATGACAATACTTTTTGGATGCCGGAAAAAGGAGCGGTAAAAAGTACTTTGAAACTTGAGTTTAATGAACCTACTGTAATAAACCGGTTTTTGGTTCAGGAGTATATTCTCATGGGGCAGCGGGTGAAATCTTTTGTCTTAGAAGGAAAAGTTGATGAAACCTGGCAAGAAATTATTACTGGAACAACTATAGGTTACAAACGAATTTTAAGGTTTGATGCTATAGAGGTTTCCGCTTTACGCCTAAAAATTAAAGATGCCAAAGCCCGGCCGCTAATTTCAAATATCGAAGTCTACCATGCGCCTTTAGTAATGGAAGCTCCGGGCATTTCACAAGATAAAGAAGGGAATATTGGCATTAGTAGTTATGAAAACGGCCTCAAGCTATTTTATACTTTAGATGGAACAGAACCAACTAAGGATTCAGAAGAATTCTCAAAAAGTTTTATTATTGATAAACCTACAGTGGTTAAAGCGGTTGCCTATAATCCTAAAACCGACAATTTCAGCGATATTTCAAATTTTAGAGCAGATATTCCGAAGAAAGCCTGGAAAATTATAAATGAAGAGAAAGCAGCTGAGAAAATAATCGATGCGGATAAAAATTCGGTTTGGACTAAGCAGGCTAAGCTTCCACAGGAAATTGTTGTAGATTTAGGGAAGGCATATAATGTAAAAGGCTTTACCTATTTGCCACAACAAAATAGATGGCCGGAAGGAGTAATTGCCAATTATGAATTTTGGTTGAGTGAAAATGGTGAAAACTGGAGAAAAGTAAGCCAGGGAGAGTTTTCAAATATTAAAAACAACCCAATTGAACAGCGTATAAACTTTAATACTACCGAAGCCCGTTATTTTAAATTTATAGGAAAACGTAGCGCCGATGACTCCGAGGTGATGGGATTTGCAGAAATTGGGGTGATTACAGATTAAATAGCGTAAAAATGAGTTTTACCGATTTGGAAATAAATGGGTGATTTGTGTTTTTTTACTCCTCTAAATCAAGAATCCTAGCTTTTACCTCATTCAGATAGCTTCGTCCAATTACGTAACGAGAGCCGTTTATTTCCAGGCTATTACCTTCAACTGCTTCTACTTTATCTATAGAAATAGTAAACGATCGGTGAATTCTGAGAAATTTACTGGAAGGCAGGCTTTCGGTAAAACTACTTAAGGTTTGATGTACAATATATTTTCCTGAAGCCGTGATTATTTTAATGTAGTCTTTCAGACTTTCAACTACCAAGATATCATCGAGGTAGATTTTTTTCATCTTTTTTTTGTCAACTTTTACAAATATATGCTCTTTCTCGGTAGGCTGACTTAAATTTTGCTGGCGTTTTACTTTGTCTATTGCCTTTAAAAACCGCGGGAATGAGATAGGTTTTACCAAATAATCAAGCACTTCTAATTCGTAGCTTTTTACGGCATATTCTTCGTGGGCAGTGGTAATTATTACAGCAGGTTTTTCTTCCAGGGTATTTAAAAAATCAAATCCATCCAATACCGGCATATTGATGTCTAGAAAAAGAACATCTATAGGCTTTTCCCTTAAAAATTCAAGGCCTTCAATTGCATTGTTGAAACTCGCTTCAATTTTAAGGTCTTTAATTTGTGATAAATGATTTTTTATAACATTTACCGCCAGGGGTTCATCATCAATAATCACGCAGCGTAAACTCATTTAGATTTTAATTTTAGTGCTACAATAAAGCTCTTTGTGTCGCTGTATATGTCTAATTTATAATCGTTTTTAGCATATCCCAGTGCAAGTCGTTTTTTTACATTTTCTATGCCAATTCCCCCGCTTTCATTTTTATGTTTTTTATCCATTCTTTTGTCTGGTAGGGTGTTACTTGCTTTAAAAAATATGTCTTTACCTTCTACCTGTAATTTAATAGAAATATATACTTCTCCAATATTTTTACTGGCCCCGTGTTTAAACGCGTTTTCAATAAAAGGAATAAATAACATGGGTGGAATTTTTTTTCCTTGAATTTCTCCGATAACATCCATATTTATTTTTACCTGTTCGCCATATCTTATGCGTTCTAAATCCAGATAATTCTGAATACAGAGGATTTCTTTTTCCAGGGGTTGTTTATTGTCTTTGGTTTCATAGAGCAGGTAACGCATAAGCTCAGAGAGTTTCAAAACGGTTTCTGAAGCTTTTTTAGATTGTTCCAGGCTTAGGGAGTAAATATTATTTAAGGTATTAAAGAAAAAATGAGGTGAAATTTGAGAGCGCAAGAAACGCAATTCAGTTTGTAGTTGTTCTTTTTCAAGTCTTGCCGCCCGCTTGCTTGCACTTAGAAAGTCTAAAGTAATTTTAATAGCGGTTACAAATGAAACGACATAAAATTCGCCCAACATCATTGTTAATGCATAATTAAAAGTAAATTCAGAGGTAGCTTCCGGACCTTCGGGCCATACATTACTGCTTATAAGAAATAAGGTTAAGTAAAATTTCACCACTACCATTATAAAAATGGCTGCTAATAAAATAAGCGAAAAACTTATAAATCGGCGTTTAAAGATAAACTTTGGGATTAAAAAATAAATGGTGAAATAGCAGAGTAGCATGTGAATTGGAAACCCGATTACATTTCCTTTTAGCGACAACAGAAAATCATCGTAATAGGTCCCCCACCTTATCGTATTGAAAAGAAAGTAAACCAGCCAAAAAATAACATGATGTCGGGCTGTAATTTTAAACTCGCCCCGGTTCTGAAACCCGTTTAGTAAATGTTTTTTAGCAAGCATGCTTTGTGTTTTTTGCCATTCAGCTTTTCTGAATGGTTGTTGGTCTAAAATTCTTTTTTGCGATGCTGAATATATAAATATTTAGCATATAAGTTAAAATAATGTTTAGGTGATCTTAAAAAATCGTTTTTCAATCGAAAGGAGTTTAGTAGTAGTTTTCTTTTTTGCAACATTTTTTTCCTGTGCTGAAAAAGAAGAAAATACAGATACTGTTGAAACTGAAAAATTAACAGGCTATGTAGATCCGTTTATAGGAACGGGGGGGCATGGCCATACTTTTCCCGGGGCTTCCCAGCCGTTTGGGATGTTGCAACCCAGCCCTGATAACGGCAGAAACGGATGGGATTGGTGCTCAGGCTATCATATCTCCAGCGATACCATCGCAGGGTTTAGTCAGTTGCACTTAAGCGGTACGGGAATTGGCGATTTGGCCGATTTATTATTTATGCCGGTTAATGAAGAAATAGACCTTGGCCAAAAGGTGAATTCTCAAAAAGATATTCCATACGCATCGCCGTTCCAACACGATTCAGAAATTGCCGTTCCCGGTTTTTACAGTGTTTTTCTGAATAAACCTGAAGTAAAAGTTAGCCTTACGACTTTAAATCGAACTGCATATCATAAATATGAATTTAAGAAGAGCAGCGAGCAATCGGTGATTCTGGATTTAGGTTTTGCCATTAACTGGGATAAACCTACCGAAACTGCTATAAAGATTGAAAATAAGCATATAATAAGTGGATATCGACACAGCACGGGCTGGGCCAATAATCAAAAGGTGTTTTATGTAGCTGAATTTTCCAAACCCATTGAAAAACACCGCTTTTTTAAAAATTATGAATTAACTGAAACCAAGGAGGTTTCCGCAGAAAAGACTTCCGCACAATTCTATTTTGATAAAGATTCAAGTCAGACAGTTGAAATGAAAATCGCGGTTTCTTCGGTTAGTATTGAAAATGCAAAAGAAAATTTAGATAAAGGAAGTTTCGAGTTTGATAAAATCAAAGAAGAAGCTACTAAAAATTGGGAAAATGAGCTTTCGGGAATTCAGGTGAAAACATCCCGGGATTCTTTAAAAAGTATTTTTTATACGGCTTTGTATCATACCAAACTTTCTCCGGTAACTTTTAGCGATAGTAATGGTGAATTCAGAAAGGAAAATGATAGCATTGTTACAGCTGATTATACGGCGTATTCAACGCTTTCCCTGTGGGATACCTTTAGAGCTCAGCAACCGCTTCTAACCTTAACTAATCCCGATAAAGTTGCGGATATTATTAATTCTATGCTGGAATATTATAAAACTGAAAAATCACTTCCGGTATGGACGCTCTATGGAAATGAAACCAATACTATGACGGGCTATCATTCTATTCCGGTTATTGCGGAAGCTTATTTTAAAGGAATTGACGGATTTGATGCCGAAGAAGCCTATGAAGCGATGAAAACCACGATGATGCAGAATAAGAGAGGTTTGGAAGCATATAAGAAAAATGGATTTATTCCTTATGATGCCAGTGATGAATCGGTGACCATGACTTTGGAATATGCTTATAACGACTGGTGTGTAGCTCAAATGGCGAGAGCTTTGGATAAAGAAGAAGACTTTGAATATTTCACAAATCGGGCTAAAGCTTATAAAAAGGTTTTTGATAAAGAAACCGGTTTTATGCGCGGGCGCAAAGTGGAGGAGAATTCCTGGAAAGAGCCTTTTGATCCCAAGCATTCCAACCATCGTGTGAATACCGTTTATACCGAGGGTAATGCCTGGCAGCATAGCTGGTTTATATTGCACGAACCTGAAAACTTTATTGAATTACACGGGGGGCAAAAACCTTTTAATGAAAAATTGGAACAACTTTTTAACGAGAGTTCAGAAATTACCGGAGACCATACTTCGGCAGATATTACCGGATTAATAGGTCAGTATGCCCATGGAAATGAACCCAGTCATCATATTGCTTATTTATTTAATAAATCGGGTAAGCCATGGCGAACACAATATTGGGTAAGTGAAATTTTGAAAACGCAATACACTACCAAACCTGATGGATTAAGCGGAAACGAAGATGCAGGACAAATGTCTGCCTGGTATGTGTTTAGCAGTATGGGGCTATATCCTTTTAATCCGGCTTCAGCTACTTATGAAATCGGAAGTCCGGTTTTTGAAGAATCAACAATTAAATTGAAAAATGGCGAAACCTTTAAAATAATTGCTAAAAATGTTTCCGAAGAAAATATTTATATCCAGTCGGCCAGTGTGAATGGAACGGATTTTAACCAAACTACAATTTCTCATAAAACTATTTTAAAAGGCGGGGAACTTGTTTTTAAAATGGGAGCTGAACCCAATAAAAATTGGGGAACTCATAAAACCGCTGCGAACTAATGGCATTTTGGGATGTACTTATAGTAACTGCCTATGTGGCTATTACACTTGGACTTGGAATTTTTGTTTCGCGTCGTGCTTCAAAAGGTTTGGATTCTTATTTTTTAGGCGGAAAAAGCATAAAATGGTATTATTTGGGCCTTAGTAACGGCTCGGGAATGTTTGATGTTTCCGGGACAGCCTGGATGGTGGGTATTTTATTCCTCTACGGGGTAAAAAGCTTTATGTTTATGTGGATGTGGCCCATTTGGAACCAGATTTTTGTCATGATGTTCCTGGCAGTCTGGATTCGTAGATCGGGGGTGATGACCGGTTCTGAATGGATCTTGACCCGTTTTGGAGATGATAGGGCCGGGCGGGCTTCACACTTAATTGTAGCTATTTTTGCCGTGGTAGCCGCTATTGGTTTTATCGCTTATTTTTTTGAAGGGGTTGGGAAGTTTATGACGGTTATTTTACCCTGGAATTTAGAGTTGTTTTTCGGAGATTTCCTGGTGTTAACTTCAGAACAAAGCTATGCTTTAATTATTATTTTCCTTACTACCATTTATACCATTAAAGGTGGGATGTTCTCGGTAGTGGCGACTGAAGTTCTCCAGTATGTTATTATGGTTTTGGCCGGTATTCTGATTGCTATTTATACGTTTTTTGTGATTACTGATGCCGAAATGAGCGCAGCAATTCCTGAAGAATGGAAAAATGTGATCTTTGGTAATGAATTAACAGGTTTTTGGAGTGGAAAAAAAGATGCTTTTAATAAATTAATAGATACCGAAGGTTATAAAATGTTCGGGGCTTTTATCGGGATGACACTTTTTAAGGGCTTCTTTGCCAGTATTGCCGGTCCCACACCCAGTTATGATATGCAACGTATCCTCTCTACTCGTACAGTAAGAGATGCTGCCTATATGAGCGGGTTTACTAATTTAGTGTTGTTTATTCCACGTTATCTTTTAATTGGCGGAATTGTGGTTTTAGGCCTTATTTTTCTAGCACCCGAAATCGCTGCCCTTGAAAACCTGAATGGTGGCGATATGGAATTGATACTGCCTAAAGTTATTAATAATGAAGTGCCTGTGGGAATAAAGGGTCTATTGCTGGCCGGGCTTTTAGCTGCATTTATGTCTACTTTTTCGGCTTTTGTAAATTCCGGGCCGGCTTATATCGTTAATGATATTTACAAAAAGTATTTTAAGCCTAAAGGAACCGATAAGCATTATATTCGTGCCAGTCATATTTCATCATTTATTGTAGTTGTTTTGGGAGTGATTATGGGTTTTTTTGCCGATTCTATTAACTCCATCACCCTTTGGATTACCAGCGCGCTTTACGGTGGTTATATTGCGGCCAACTTTTTAAAATGGGTTTGGTGGCGGTTTAACGGCTGGGGCTATTTTTGGGGAATGCTTGCCGGATTGATAGTTGCTACTTTTCAGTTTGCGATCGATCAAAATAAAGAAAATTATACTGAAGGTAGTTGGCTGGCCGAGATAGCCAATACGCCGGCTATTTATTTATTTCCGGTAATTTTTGGTTTTTCGTTGCTTGGTTGTATCCTGGGAACTTTTTTCACCCCCGCTACCAATCGCAATACTTTAAAATCTTTTTATGAAAATGTAAGGCCCTGGGGTTTATGGAAGCCGGTTCGGGAAATGATGAAACAAGACGGAAACCCCGTAGAAAAAAACAAGGATTTTGGTATAGATATCTTTAATTGCGTGGTGGGAATTATATGGCAATCGAGTATGATTTTAATGCCGGTTTACCTGGTGGTCCGTGATTATTACCTTGTTTTGGTCTGGCTGACTGTATTTATTCTAACTTCAGTAATTTTAAAATTCACATGGTTGGATAAGGTGAAAAAGATGGAGTAGGGAAAATAGGAATTTAGAGCTTAGAGAAGAATAAAGAAAATAGAATTAGCCCAGCGGGCGAAATACACAAATTTAAATATGCAAAATAATCAACAAATACCCTGGCAGGAAAAACCGGAAAATTGCAATACGGTTATGTGGCGTCATACCGAAAACCCTATTATAGACCGTTATGCCATTCCCTCATCAAACAGTATTTTTAACAGCGCGGTAGTGCCTTTTAAAGATGGTTTTGCCGGCGTATTTCGATGTGATAATAAAGCGGTACAAATGAATATTTTTGCTGGTTTTAGCAAAAATGGTATCGATTGGGAAATCAATCATGCACCGATAGATTTTAAGGCCGGAAATACCGAAATGATCGATTCTGACTATAAATATGATCCGCGAGTGGTTTTTATTGAAGACCGCTATTGGATTACCTGGTGCAACGGCTATCACGGTCCCACCATCGGAATAGGGTATACTTTTGATTTTAAAACGTTTTTTCAGTGTGAAAATGCCTTTTTGCCTTTTAACCGAAACGGCGTACTTTTTCCGAACAAAATTAACGGAAAATATGCCATGTTAAGTCGCCCGAGCGATAACGGGCATACGCCTTTTGGTGATATTTACATTAGTTATAGTCCCGATATGAAATACTGGGGTGAGCATCGTTGCGTGATGAAAGTAAGCCCATTTGAAAAAAGTGCCTGGCAATGCACCAAAATTGGCGCAGGACCAATCCCTATTTTAACCGATGAAGGCTGGTTACTTTTCTATCACGGGGTTATTAATACTTGTAATGGTTTCAGGTATTCCATTGGCGCGGCTATTTTAGATGAAAATGAACCCGATAAAGTAAAATACCGTTCGCAACCATATTTGCTAGCCCCAGCTGAATTGTATGAGCTTACCGGCGATGTGCCAAATGTAATGTTTCCTTGTGCAGCGGTACATTCGGAAAAAGAAGATAAATTAGCTCTTTATTATGGCGCGGCAGATACTGTGACCGCTATGGCTTTTGGGAAACTTAGTGAGATTATTGATTTTGTAAAAAACAACAGCTTATAAAACCTTACCGGTTTTATTCCTACAAGGTTTTGTAAACCTCGTAGGATTGTGAGTTAGCCGATAATCAAATGTTTAATTTAATTTTATTCGTGTGAAATATTCGCTGATTTTAATATTGATAGTTACTTTTCAGGTTCAGGCATGTGCACAGACCGAAAAAACGCCCCGTACCTATATTGCCCATAAAACTTCGGAAAAAATTATTGTTGACGGAAAGGCAGAGGAAATCGCCTGGGAAAAAGCACCCGAAAGTCAGGATTTTATTGATATAGAAGGTGTGAAAATCCCGACCTACCAAACCAATATGAAAATGCTTTGGGATGAAGAATACCTGTATTTTTATGCAAAAATGGAGGAACCACACATTTGGGCGACTTTAAAACAGCGGGATACCGTGATTTTTTACAATAATGATTTTGAGATTTTTATCGATCCCGACGGTGATACACATAACTATTATGAATTTGAAATGAATGCCTTAAATACGGTTTGGGATTTATTTATTGTAAAACCCTACCGTGAACCTGCACCCGTAGTTGATGGTTGGGATATCCAGGGTTTACAGTCTGAAGTTTATATTGAGGGAACTTTAAACGATGCTTCCGATAAAGATAAATTTTGGAGTGTTGAGGTAGCGATCCCCTGGGAAGTTTTAAAGGAAGCCAATACGCATAATGAAATTCCGAAAAATGAGTTTTGGCGAATCAATTTTTCCCGCGTTAACTGGGATTTTGATTTGAAAGACGGGAAATATTCCCGCGCAAAAAATGAAAAAGGTGAATATAAACACGAATATAATTGGGTGTGGTCGTCACAGGGTGTAATAAATATGCACGAACCTGAACATTGGGGCTATGTATATTTTTCAGAAAAAACACCCGGGGAAAATGAGGAATTTATCATTCCGGATGATGAAAAAATAAAGTGGGAATTGTATCGACTTTATCGCGCTCAAAAAGTTTATAAAAACGAAAATGGGGAATGGGCTAAAGAACTTTCAGCAATTGATGGAGAAAATCTGGAAGTTGAAAGTAAAAAAATACAAGTAAAAATGAAACTTAATCAGGCTGGTTGGAATATTTGGGTGGAAAGTCCGTTTTCCGGAGATATACTTCTAATTAAAGAAGATGGCGATTTTATAAAGCAAGAAAATTAATCAATAAAGTGTCACGTCTGGCGCAGTCGAGACGCCTATGTAATTTAAATCATACTAAAATGAAATATTTCTATTATTTACTAGTGGCTTTTGCAATAACAGCCTGTGGGAATTCTTCTTCTGAAAAAGAAAGAATAGTTTCAGGAAATTTAGAAAAAACGTCTGATTCTTCAGATTTCAAATACTGGACCTGGATTACGGCCAATCCTGAGAAATCTGATTCAGCATATTCCGAAGAATTTAAAAAATATAAAGAAAACGGGATTGATGCCGTTTTAATCAATACCGAAGCTAATGCCGAATTGTTGTCGGAATTAGCGCCGCTCGCCGTTGACGAAGGTCTGGAAGTACACGCCTGGATGTTTACCGTAAACCGCCCCGGCGATAAAGAAGCCGAAAAGCATCCTGATTGGTATGCGGTGAGTCGTGATGGTAAATCAACTTACGATGAACCGCCTTATGTAGATTATTATAAATGGCTTTGCCCAACCCGCGAAGGCTCTCGAAATCATATTTTAAGTTTGGTGGAAGGCCTGGCTAAGGTAGAAGACGTGGAAAGCGTTCACCTCGATTATATAAGATATTCCGATATTTTCCTTCCGATAAGTTTATTGCCAAAATACGATTTGGAGCAAAATGAGGAATTGCCGCGTTTTGATTTTTGTTATTGCGATGCTTGTGTTGCCGAATTTGAAAAGAAACATCATAAAAATCCACGGGATTTTGATAATCCGGCTATTGATATGGAATGGAAGCAATTTCGTTTAAATAAGGTGAAAGCCATTGTAGATGATGCTTATAAGATAGCCCACGAAAACGGCAAAAAATTGACCGCAGCGGTTTTTCCTTATCCTGAAATGGCAGATCATATGGTGCGCCAACGTTGGGATAAATGGGAAATTGATATGGTTTTACCAATGATTTACCATAATTTTTATGATGAAGAGATCGATTGGATTGGTTTTGCCACCGGCCAGGGGGTAAGAGATTTAGAAGGAAAAAATACCGAATTACATACCGGAATTTACCTGCCGGAAATGAGTGGTGCAGAACTGGAAGAAGCGATTAATTATGCCCGTGAAAACGGTGCCAAAGGAGCTGCGTTTTTTGATGGCGGTGCCTTTACCGATGAACATTTTAAAGCTTTGAGAAATGCAAAAAATCAGAAGTAATAAGCTTAAGGGCTTTGTAGGTATATTGTGTATTTGTTTTTTATGGAGCTGCGATTTTTCAAATTCTGCTGCCGAAGATTTATCAGCGCAAATTATTCCCGAACCCAAGACTATGAAAGTGGGCGAAGGCAGGTTTGAGTTTAATAAAAACACTAAAATAATCGTTCCTGATTCCCTAAAATCCGTTGCTGAAATTTTAACCGGAAAGTTTGAAACAGCTGCCGGTTGGAAGTTTGAATTTGTTTCAAAGAAACCTGAAACGAATTATTTGATTTTTGACATAGATCAAGAATTAGGAGAAGAAAGTTATCGTTTGCAAGCCGATAAAAATTCTGTGGAAATAAAAGCTTCAGCCTTGCCCGGTTTTATATATGGAGTTCAAAGTCTTAGGCAATTATTACCGATCGAAATTGAGGCGGATTCCTTGCAAAATATAGCCTGGCAAATTCCGGAGGTGACTATAAGTGATAGTCCGCAGTATTCGTACCGGGGTAGTCACCTGGATGTGTCACGTCATTTCTTTGGAAAAGAATACATTAAAAAGCATTTAGACCGGATGGCTTTTTTTAAGCTAAACACCTTTCACTTTCATTTGGTCGATGATCAGGGGTGGCGGATTGAGATCAAGAAATACCCGAAATTAACAGAAGTAGGGGGATTTAGAGTAAATCAGGAAGATAAGCACTGGAATGCCAGAACTGAAAATGACCCTGAAGAAGAGGCAACTTATGGCGGATTTTATACCCAGAAAGATATTAAGGAAATTGTGGCCTATGCACAGGAAAAGGGAATTCGGGTGATTCCCGAAATTGAAATGCCGGCCCATGTAATGAGTGCTATTGCGGCTTATCCGTGGTTGTCTTGCAAAGAAGAACCAATTGGGGTGCCTTCCGGTGGCGTTTGGCCAATTACAGCTATTTATTGTGCCGGTAAAGAATCTACTTTTGATTTTCAGGAAGATGTACTTAGGGAAGTTATGGAATTATTCCCGGGAGAATATATTCACGTTGGCGGTGATGAGGCAACAAAGACCAACTGGGAAACCTGCCCCGATTGTCAAGGCCGAATTAAAGAGGAAGGCCTTGCCGGTACCGATGAGCTTCAGAGTTATTTTATGAAACGCATAGAAAAATTTCTGAATGAAAATGATAAAACCTTAATAGGCTGGGATGAAATTTTAGAAGGTGGTTTGCCCAAAAAAGCTACGGTAATGAGCTGGCGGGGAACAGAAGGCGGTTGGGAAGCTTCAAAACAAGGCCACGATGTAATTATGACGCCTGTTTCGCATATGTATTTTGATTATTACCAGGGAAGTCCCGATAACGAACCGGTAGCTTTTAATGCCTTTACTCCCTTGCATCAGGTTTATGATTTTAGTCCGATACTTGATTCGATGAGTGTGAAGCAAAAGGAACATATTTTGGGAGCACAGGCCAACCTTTGGTCTGAATATGTGGCAACCGAAGCACATTCAGAATATATGTTATTTCCAAGACTTGCCGCTTTAGCTGAGGTTGTTTGGAGTCCTGAAGAAAAACTTGATTGGGAAAAATTCTCAGTAAGGATCCGTAAAATGATGGATCGTTTCGAAATCATGGGCATCAATTATGCAAAAAGCGCGTATGCCGTTCAGCCTGAATCTGAAATTGATCTGGAAACCGGTGAAATTACTATTGCACTCCAATCAGAATTTCCTGATACCGAGATTCGATATGCTAAAGGTGATTCAGAATTAACAGCAGCATCTGAAATTTATAAAACTCCAATTAAGATAGATTCCTCTTCAAATGTAAAAGCCGCTGTTTTTGAAAATGGAGAGCTCATGGGGGCTGTTTCAGATAAGGCCTATACTTTTCACAAAGCTGTAGGCAAACCGGTTAGTTATGAATATCAATATGATGATAATTATAAAGGCGGGGAAGAAACAGGACTGGTTGATGTTTTAAAAGGAAGTAAATATTTTAAAGATGGCCGCTGGCAGGGATGGATCAACAATCCTGCGATAATTACTATAGACCTCGAAGATACTACGGAAGTAAGCGAAGTGGTTGTAGGTAGCCTGGAAGAGCAGGGAACCGGAATTTACTTTCCGCAAGAATTGGTGGTTGAGGTATCAAAAGATAATAAAGACTTCGAAGAAGTTGCAAAAGTCGAAAGGAACTATCAACCCAATCCGGCGGCAAAAATTGAGAATTTTGAGATTAGCTTTGAGCCCAGAAAAGATGTTCAATTTGTTCGTGTAAGTATACAGCCCTTAGCAAAAACACCCAAAGGCGGCAATGCGTGGTTGTTTTTAGATGAAATTCAGGTAAAATAAGAAAATGTTGTTAGGAAGAAGATTTGTATTTTCAGTATTATTAATTTTAGTTTCGCTAAAGATTGCTGCGCAGGATTTTGATCCAATAGAATATGTAAATCCATTTATTGGAACTTCAAATTTTGGTGCTACCCATCCGGGGGCAATTGCACCGCGAGGAATGGCAAGTGTTTCTCCTTTTAATGTGGCCGGCCGGCCCGATTTGAATTCTTTGGAAAAAGATAGCAGGTGGTTGTCAAACCCCTATGTTTATGAAAACCAATTTCTAACCGGGTTTAGTCACGTGAATATGAGCGGTGTGGGCTGTCCTGAATTGGGTGTGATTATCAGCATGCCCACTACCGGAGACATAAAGACCAATCATCTAGATTACGGAACCACTTATTCCAACGAACAGGCTAAAGCCGGGTATTATTCCGCAGCATTGGATAAATATAATGTGAAAGCTGAGATGACCGCTTCAACAAGGGTTGGAATAAGTAGATATTCTTTTCCGAAGGGGAAATCGAATATTTTGCTGAATTTAGGTCTGGGCCTTACCAATGAACAAGGGGCAATGGTGAAAATTGTTTCCCCAACCGAAATTGAAGGAATGCGAACTGTGGGCTCTTTCTGCTATAACAATCCCGAAGCAGCTTACCCGGTTTATTTTGTAGCGGAATTTTCAAAACCTGCTGATAAATTTGGTGTCTGGAAAACACCGTATAAATATGAAGGTGAAGAAGCGCAGTGGATGACCTATAACGGTAAAACAAGAATAAAGGAAGGCTTTACTCGCGAAGTAGTTGGTGATAGTATTGGCGCATATTTCACTTATAATTTTCAGGAGCCTACAAAAGTTGAAATGAAAATTGGAGTTTCTTATGTAAGTATTAAAAATGCACGGGAAAACCTTAAAAAAGAAACTTCAGAGAAAGGATTTGATGAGGTTTATGCTGAAACCCAAAAAGCCTGGCGGGATAAACTTTCGGTTGTTGAGGTTGAAGGTGGAACTAAAGATGAAAAACATATTTTTTACACTTCGCTGTACCATATGCAAATCCACCCCAATATTTTCAATGATGTAAACGGGGAGTACCCTGAAATTTCTACCGGAAAAATCGGTAAAACCGATGGAACACGCTATACCACTTTTTCATTATGGGATACCTATCGGAATTATCACCAGTTGTTGAGTTTACTTTATCCTAAGGAGCAGTTGGAAATGGTAAATTCCATGTTGGAAATGTATGATGAAAACGCCTGGCTGCCCAAATGGGAACTGAATTCTACAGAAACTTTTACCATGGTAGGCGATCCCGCCGCTGTGGTTTTAGCCGATACTTACCTACGCGGTTTAACCGATTTTGATATTGAAAAGGCGTATGAGGCTATGTTGAAAAGTGCAACTCAAACCAATGATAATCCTTTGAGGCCCGGGTTGGAGGAATATATTAAAAATGGCTATGTAAGTGTAGATTCAGGAGTAAAAGGGCCGGTTTCCGTAACTCAGGAATACAATGTAGCCGATTATGCAATTGCGCAATTAGCTAAAAAACTTGGAAAAGAAGCCGATTATAAAAAATTTAAAAAACGTTCGGTTTCTTACAGGACCTTATTTAACCCTGAAACAAATTTTCTTCAGCCTAAACATAAAAACGGCGATTGGATGAAAGATTTTGATCCTTTGGCCGGAGCCGATTTCGCTGAAAACCCCGGATTTATTGAAGGTAATGCCTGGCAGTATCTTTTTATGCTTTCTCACGACCTTGAAGGCTTAATAGAATTAATGGGAGGTGAAGAAATATTTGAAGAAAAACTGGATGCGGTTTTTGAAGAAGGCCAATTCGATATGGCCAATGAGCCCGATTTCGCTTATCCTTTTCTCTATAATTTTATTGCCGGAAGCGAACAAAAAGCCACCGAACGAGTGAGACAATTATTGGATGAACATTACAAGAATACACCCGATGGTTTGCCCGGAAATGACGATACCGGGACAATGAGCGCCTGGGCGGTTTACAGTATGATGGGTTTTTACCCTATTATTCCTGCAAAACCCGTTTATACCTTAACCAAACCGGTTTTTGATAAAATTAAAATCAATTTAAACACCGATTTCTACCCAAAGAAAAACCTGATTATCAAAAAGGGAAATTCTTCTACAAAAAACAACAAAGCTGAAAGTATACTTTTGGATAATAATGGGGTTGATGAGGTCTTAATTAATCAGGAAAAGCTATTTAATTCCCAGAAACTTTTATTTATTCAAAAAAAGGATTAACACATTTCGAAATATATTTTTGTTAATATTCAATAAACGAGAACGTTTTCGATGCAAAGTCGTTTAGCTATTCAGTTGTGTTATTAGTCGAAATTATTATTTCGTGTTAAAAATTATAGCAATTTTGGGTTAAATTTAAGAAAACAAGCGAAGTCTTGTTTTAATAAGCTAACTAAAAACTATAATGTAATGAACAAAAATTTTTTCGTGTTTGCTTTTTTATTTTTGTGTAGTATACAATTTATGCTGGCACAAACGCAAACGGTGAGTGGTAATGTTGTTGATGCAGAAAACAATATGCCACTTCCGGGCGTGAATATAATTGAGAAAGGGACCAACAATGGAGTTTCTTCTGATTTTGACGGAAATTTCACTATTGAAATTGAGGAAGGAAGTATCCTTCAATTTTCAATGGTAGGCTTTGTAACCCAAGAAATAGAACCTGATGGCGCTGAGCTTCAAATTCAATTAGCTCCTGATACCGAAGCGCTTGATGAGGTGGTTGTAACTGCCTTGGGAATTAAGCGTTCTGAAAAAGCTTTAGGGGTATTCCTTAACAGAAGTTGGAGGAGATGAATTGGCTGATGTAAAGCAGGTGAACGCTATTAATTCCTTGCAAGGTAAAGTAGCGGGGTTAAATGTTACCGGTGCTGCAACCGGGCCTGCAGGAACTAGTAACGTGTTAATACGGGGTATTTCCAGTGTCGGAGGTAATAATCAGCCACTTTATGTAGTGGACGGTATTCCAATTGATAACACCAATTTAGGATCTGCCAGTCAATGGGGAGGATCAGATTTTGGTGATGGGATCTCGAGTATTAATCCTGATGACATAGAATCTATAAGTGTTTTAAAAGGTGGTGCTGCTGCTGCACTGTATGGTTCCAGGGCTTCTAATGGGGTTATTTTAATCACTACTAAATCTGGCCGTGAACAACAAGGTTTGGGGGTAGAATATGCAGGATCTGTATTATTTGAGAATGTGATGTCTGATATTTATGATTTTCAAAAAGAATATGGACAGGGAACTAATGGAGAGGCTCCAGGTTCACAACAGGAAGCCCTATCTGCAGGAATGCAGGCATGGGGTAGCAGGTTAGATGGTTCTAATGTGGTACAATTTGATGGAGTTGAAAGACCATATTCGAATCAGGGAGATAATTTGGATCGATTTTACAGAACTGCTTATACTTTAACAAATACAATAGCAATTACTAAAGCTGGTGAAGGCTATAATTTAAGGTTTTCCGCTACCGATTTAAGCAATGAAGATGTGATGCCAAATGCGGGTCTCAATAGAAAATCTTTTTCTTTAAATGGAGGAGCTCAACTCGCAGAAAAATTAAGTCTTGATGTAAACACCAAATATATTTTGGAAGATGTTCAAAATAGGCCAAGGCTGTCAGATGCTCCTGGTAATGCTAATTTTGCTGTAGTGCTTTCACCATCTAATATTAATGTGGAAGATTATAAACCCGGTTATAATGAAGAAGGTACTGAGCGTAGGATTTCAAGCAGTACTTATCACCAAAATCCTTATTGGTCAGCTTATGAATTTAGCAATAATAGCTTGAAAAATAGATTTATCGGATCCTCTACTTTAAGATATGATATTACAGATTGGATGTATGTTATGGGTAGAGCCGGTTTAGATCAGTATACCGCCAGGATTACTTCTGTAGAGCCCTTTGGAACGGCATATGTGCCATTAGGTTCAATGACGGAGATTGCTTATAATACAAAATCGGTAGATGCCGATGCAATGCTTGGATTTAACAAAGATGTGGGGAAGTTTTCTGGAGAGATTATTCTGGGAGCCAACAGCAATGATAAAAAAATTGAAAGAACAGAGCTAAGAGGAACAGAGTTCGTGATTCCCAACCTGGAAGATATTAATAATTTAACCAATAAAAATTATGATTATGATTTTTCTCAGGTAAAAAGAAATTCTCTATATTTTTCTACAGAGTTCTCGTATGATGATTATTTATTCTTAAACGTAACGGGTAGGCAGGACTGGTTCTCTACGCTTTCCCTGGCCGGCAAAACCAGCCCTAATACTTACTTTTATCCTTCAGCTAATACAAGTTTTGTTTTTACCGATGCATTCGATATGCCAGAATGGATGACTTTTGGTAAGGTCAGATTAGGATATTCAGATGTCGCCGGTGGTGGAGATGACGCTTATCAATTAGCTTTGGCTTATGGTATTTTTGATACTTACAATGGTCGCGATTCTTCTGTGCCCTTGGGAAATATCAGTAATAATGAGTTGCCGAATCAGGAATTAAAACCATTTTCAAAGCAGGAATATGAGATAGGTTTAAACCTGCAACTATTTGAAAGTAGATTAGGATTGGATTTTGCTTATTATACTAATAAAACTACCGATGATATTGTTCCTATTTCGATATCTCAAGCTTCCGGCTACAGTACAGCAATTGTGAATATAGGGGAGTTGACAAATAAAGGGGTGGAAATGTTATTGACGGGGAAACCAGTTAAAGCTGAAAATTTCTCCTGGGATATTTCCTATAATTTGGGCTATAATGAAAATAAAGTGGTTAAAACTGATAATGATGGTAATCCCTTGTTTCCTGAAGGCTCTTCTGCGAACAATATTGAATCTGGTGCAGTTGAAGGCGAACCCTTCGGAACCCTATATGGAACTACTTTTATAAGAGATGAACAAGGTAGGATTCAGTATGATAGCAATGGTTCACCAACTGTGGGGCCAAGAGCAGTTTTGGGTAATGGAATTGCCCCCTGGTCTATGGGGCTTACAAATAATTTCCGATATAAAAACTGGAACCTCTCCTTCCTTATCGATGCAAAATTTGGTGCAGATATTTATTCAGGAACCAGTGCATTTGCCCATTACTATGGCGCAAGTAAAAATACATTAGAAGGAAGAGAAAATGGTCTTGAAGTAAATGGGGTGGATGCTGATGGAAATGCCTTTTCACAAACTATTACACCCGAGGACTTGCCCTCTTATTATAAGGAAGGAGGAATTTATGATATTGCTGAAGCTCATATTCAAGATGCAGATTTTATCAAATTTAGAGAATTTAGTTTAGGGTATAGTCTCCCCGAAAATATGCTGGAAAATACATTTATTACAAGTGCCAATATCTCTGTAATCGGAAGAAATTTGTTTTTCATCAAAAGGGAAACAGAGAATATCGATCCGGAATCTTCATTTAATAGTCGTGGTGCAAGAGGGCTAGAAAGATTTGGATTACCTACAAGTAGGAGTTATGGTCTAAATGTAAATGTTAAATTTTAAAGATTAATGCAATGAAAAATAAGTTATATATAAGCCTGTTTTTAGTAATTAGTTTAGTACTTCAGTCTTGTGATAAGGATTTTGAAGATATAAATGTAGACCCTACAACGGCTCCCCAGGTAGATCTTAGCTATAAATTTCCCACAGCTGTTCTTTATGCTTCGGGGCAACGATATGAGTCATGGCGAGCCAATTTAATTTATTCATCTACGATGATTCAGCACTTAGCTAATACCCAAACCTATTGGAGTGGGGATAAATATTTAATGAATACGGCCTATGCCGAAGCTTTCTGGACAGCACAGTATCCACAAACTATTAAAGCGGTTGAAGATATGAAATATGGCCTGGAAGCAGCAGGAGATTCTACCTCTGTAGATTATGCAATTGTCCAAACATTTAGGGTTTTTGCTTATCATCGTATGACCGATTTATATGGCGATATTCCTTACTTTGAAGCTGGGAAAGCTTACATAGAAAAAAATATGAGACCTGCTTACGATCCGCAGGAAGAAATTTATGCCGATATGCTAAATGAACTCGAAGAAGCTGTAGCTACCTTTGAAGCTGGCGGCAGTAGTTCTTTAGGAAGTGCAGATATTATTTTTGAAGGCGATGTAAATAAGTGGAGGAAATGGGCAAATAGCCTGATGCTTCGTTTAGGGATGAGAATGACCAAGGTAGATGAAGCTGCCGCTGAAAAATGGGCACGAAAAGCGATTGAAGGTGGGGTAATGGAGTCTAATGATGATATTGCCTATGTTGCTCATGAAGAAGGAAATGGGATAGTTCAAAATGGAAATGGAGAAACTTTTACAGCCGATGGAAGTGGGAGAATGAGTAATACCTTTATCGAATTTTTACAAGGGGATCCCCGGTTAACTATTTATGCCAGTCTTCCTGAAGATTCAGGAGAAACCGATGAAGAAGATAATCCAATTTTAAGAAGTGATGAGGAGCGTTTAGATCCCGAAGCTCAAAAAGGTTTGCCAAATGGTATAGATGATGCCATGTTAAGAGAACAAACCGGAGAAACTAATACTTTAGATTATTCTGAACCCAACAGACTTTACCTTACCAGCGAAGCGGCTCCTATGTTTTTCCAAACGTATGCTGAAGTTGAATTTATGTTAGCTGAGGCTGCTTATAGATGGGGATTAGGTGATGGTGATGTAGAAGCACATTATAATGCCGGGGTACGGGCAGCGATGAATTATTTAGAAATGTATTCACCAAGAGCTGCGATTTCTGAAAGTGAAATTGATACTTATCTGGCTGAAAACCCATTTGATGCAGGAAATGCTTTAGAGCAAATCAATACCCAATATTGGGCTGCCACTTTCTTAAATGAATTGGAGTCTTATGCAAATTGGAGAAGAAGTGGATACCCGGAGTTAACCCCCGTTAATTATCCTGGTAACGTTACCAATGGTACAATTCCAAGGAGGTTGACTTATATGACTTCTGAGCAAGCTACCAATGCTGAAAATTATAACGCAGCAGTAGATTCTCAGGGTCCAGATCTGCTAACCACAAGAATATGGTGGGATGTGGAAGAATAAGAAATAATTGTAGTTTAACCTGTTTAAACTGGTTGGTAAAAAGGCCAACCAGTTTCCTTGTTTTTAACCCAAACCCTATGAAAAGAATATATCTTTTTTTTCTTTTAATTTCCAATTCCCTGATAAGTCAAAATTTGGAAAATGCAGCGTATAAAAATTTATCATTAAGCGATGAAGAAAGGATTGATAATTTACTTGACTTAATGACTTTAGAGGAGAAAATTGGTCAACTCTCAACTCCTTTGGGGTGGCCTATGTACCACAAAAAAAATGATTTTGACGTCGAGGTAAGTAAAGAATTTAAAGATGAAGTGAAATTAGAAAAGATAGGGGCTTTATGGGGGACTTTACGAGCTGATCCCTGGACAAAAAAAACTCTTAAAAACGGTCTTGATCCTGTTCTGGCCGCTAAAGCGACAAATGCAATACAGCGTTATGTAATAGAAAATACTCGGTTAGGTATTCCATTGTTACTAGCTGAAGAAGCCATGCATGGGCATATGGCTATTGGCACAACGGTTTTCCCTTCAGCAATTGGGCAGGGAAGTACCTGGAACCCTGGTTTAATTGAAGAAATGGCTAGCATTATTGCTAAAGAAGTTAGAAGTCAGGGTGCCCATATTGGTTATGGACCTATTCTCGATTTGGCGCGGGAGCCTCGTTGGTCTAGAGTTGAAGAAACTTTTGGGGAAGATCCGTATCTAAATGCGAAACTTGGAGTTGGTGTAATAAAGGGATTTCAGGGAAAAGATTTAAAAAGCGGGGAAAATGTAATCTCAACTTTAAAGCATTTTGCAGCTTATGGTGTTTCAGAAGGAGGGCATAACGGCGCAGCGGTTAGAGTTGGAAACAGGGATTTGTACTCCAATTATTTATATCCTTTTGAAGAAGCTATTAAAACTGGTGCACAATCGGTTATGACAGCGTATAGTTCTATTGATGGTATTCCCAGTACTGCTCATAAAGAATTGCTCACCGATGTTTTAAAAGAAAAATGGGGTTTTGATGGCTTTGTTGTTTCAGATTTAGGAAGCATAGAAGGCCTTATAGGCGATCATAAAGTAGCTGCTGATAATATAGAAGCGGCGGCAATGGCATTGAAGGCCGGTGTTGATTCAGATTTAGGCGGGAAAGCCTATAGTAGTTCATTAAAGGAGGCTTTATCTCGGGATTTGATTGCTGAAGATGATTTAAACACGGCGGTTCGAAGGATATTGAAGCTGAAATTTAAAATGGGACTATTTGAAAATCCTTATGTTGATGTAGAAGAGGTTCATAATAAGGTGCGTACTGAAGAACATATAAAACTGGCTCGACAACTAGCCCGTGAATCTATTGTCCTTCTAAAAAACGAAGCGGTATTGCCTTTATCAAAAAAACTCAAAAAAATAGCGGTTATTGGCCCTAATGCAAACAATGTTTATAATCAGTTAGGCGATTATACTGCTCCCCAGCCTGAGGATAATATTGTTACTGTTTTGGAGGGCATAAAGAACAAACTTCCGGAAGCTGAGGTTTTATATGAAAAAGGAACGGCTATTCGCGACACTATAAATACCGATATCGAGGCTGCCGTTGATATTGCAAAACAAGCAGAAGTAGCGATAGTGGTATTAGGAGGCTCCAGTGCCCGTGATTTTAAAACAGAATATAAAGAAACCGGTGCTGCAAAAGTAAGTGAAAAGGATAGCTTGCTTAGCGATATGGAAAGTGGCGAAGGTTTTGATCGTGCCACCTTAAATTTGATGGGCAAGCAATTAGATTTGTTGAAAGCAGTCAAGAAAACCGGTACTCCCACGATATTGGTAACTATTAAAGGAAGGCCATTATTGCTTAATTGGCCATCTAAAAATATACCTGCAATAGTAGAAGCCTGGTATCCCGGTCAGGAAGGAGGAAATGCTATTGCTGATATCCTTTTTGGCGATTATAATCCGGCGGGAAGATTACCGGTTTCTGTTCCAAAATCGGTAGGGCAATTGCCTGTTTTTTATAATCAGTGGCCGCCAAAGAGGCATAATTATGTTGAAATGGATGCGGAGCCTTTATATCCTTTTGGTTACGGACTCAGTTATTCAAATTTTGAATATTCCGATTTGGAAATACAGGTTAATGAAGACGGGAGTAATACAAAAGTTGCTATTGTATTTAAAGTGAAAAATAATAGCGATGTTGATGGTGACGAAGTAGTACAACTTTACCTTAACGATATGGTTAGTAGTGTAGTAACGCCAATTAAATCTTTACGAGGATTTCAAAGAGCATTTATGAAAGCAGGTGAGGTGAAAACTTTTCAATTTGAGCTGGAACCTAATGACCTGGCCTTATTTAATACTTCCATGAAAAAGATAGTAGAAAAAGGGGAATTCCTGGTTATGGTTGGTGCTTCTTCCGAAGATATAAAACTTAAAGAAAACTTTAAACTTACCGAACCTATAAAATTAGAAGAATAAAAATGAAATTATTTCCATATAAAAAGTTAGTGACGGCCACAATTTTGGTAGTTTGTGTATTGCTTAGCGGGACTATTAAAGTAAAAGCCCAGGAGGATAATGTGCATAGAACGTCTTCAAAATATCAAGCGCCGAAAGATCCCCTGGTGAAAGAAAAATTAGAAAAATGGCAAGATCAAAAATTTGGGGTAATAATTCATTGGGGTATTTATGCTGTTCCGGGAATAATTGAATCCTGGTCTATTAATTCCGAAGACTGGATTGAACGGGATAGTACAATGAGCTACAATGAGTATAAAGAATGGTATTGGGGTTTAAGTAAGGCATTTAATCCGGTTAGATTTAATCCTGAAAAATGGGCAGAAGTTTCAAAAAAGGCCGGAATGCGCTATTTGGTTTTTACTACCAAGCACCACGATGGTTTTAATATGTTTGATACCAAACAAAGCAATTATAAAATAACAAGTGGCCCGTTTAAAAATCATCCCAAAGCTAATGTGGCAAAAGAGGTATTTGAGGCATACAGGGCAGAAGACTTTATGATTGGAGCCTATTTCTCAAAACCCGATTGGCATTCGCAATATTATTGGTGGGATAAATATGCAACCCCTAATCGGAATAATAATTATGACATAGGAAAAAATGAGTGGCGGTGGAATAAATTTAAAGATTTTACTTTTAATCAGATAAGTGAACTCATGCACGAGTATGGGGAGGTTGATATGCTTTGGTTAGATGGAGGCTGGGTACGCCCAAAAGAAACCGTAAACGATGAGGTAAGGTCTTGGGGAGCGCCTATTCCAGAATGGAGTCAGGATATTGATATGCCTAAAATTGCGAAAATGGCAAGAAAAGCCCAGCCAGGAATTATCATGGCAGATAGAACGGTTCATGGTCCTTATGAAAACTACCTTACGCCAGAACGGACAATACCTGAAAATAAGTTAGATGCCCCCTGGGAAGCTTGTTTGCCCTTAGGGAATGCCTGGGGTTTTGTTCCCGGGGATGAATATAAAAGTTCAGCTGAAGTAATACATATGTTGGTTGAAGTAGTTGCTAAAGGAGGTAATTTATTATTAGGTGTGGGACCCAATGCAGAAGGTGTTTTTCCGGAAGAAGTTATCGATAGATTGGAAAATGTAGGGAATTGGTTGGATGTAAATGGTGAAGCTATTTATAATACAAGAACTGCCAAAGAATATAAAGAGGGACAGCTGTATTTTACGCAAAATGAAGAGAAGACTTATGCTATTATGCTGATAGGAGAAAATAACATTCCTTTCGAAATTTCCTGGGAAAGCAATATGCCAAAAAAAGCATTAGATTTAAAAGTTTTGGGCTTTGAAGGTGATATTAATTATGAGGTAAAAAACAATAAAATAAAAGTTGAAATTCCCCGCGAGATAAGGGAATCATCAAATATACCTGCTTTAGTGATAGCCTATTAGTTTCAATATTCTTTAAAATGTTTAGAATTTTAGTGATGGTTTTTCCATAACAATTATAAAGGGTCATCGTTTAGTAGTTCGGTGGCCCTTAATTATTTTAGTATTAAATTTATTATTTATGAAAAGACGTTATTTTTTAAAAACCGCCGGGGCTGCAGGATTAAGTATCCCCTTTATTAATTCTTGCGCAGGATTTTCAGCAACAGGAACCGAAAATTCAATAAATACCACGATTCCTGTAAGTATTAATACCTGGAATTTTCAGGAAGCCGGTAGTACGGCCGGGAAATTACTTAATGAAGGGAAATCAGCATTAGATGCCGTTCAGCAGGGCGTGATGGTTGAAGAAGCCAATCTGGAGAATACTACAGTTGGTAATGGAGGTACACCAGACAGGGAAGGCGATGTGACTTTAGATGCTTGTGTGATGGCTCCTGATGGTAATTGTGGTAGTGTAGCTTATTTAAAAAATATTGAACATCCGGTAGCGGTAGCCAGGAAAGTTATGGAAGAAACCCCTCATGTGATGTTAGTAGGGGAAGGTGCATACAACTTCGCCATTCAGCAAGGCTTTACATCAAAAAATCTGCTAACCGAAAATGCAGAAAAAGAATGGGAAAAATGGTTAAAAGAGAAAGATTATAAACCTATAATCAATATCGAAAATCACGACACCATTGGAATGTTAGCCATAGATCGTGAAGGTGATATAGCCGGAGCCTGTACTACTTCAGGGCTGGCTTATAAAATGCAGGGTAGGGTAGGAGATTCGCCCATTATAGGTTCAGGCTTATTTTTAGATAATGAGGTTGGTGGTGCCGTGGCCACCGGGATGGGAGAAGAAATTATAAAAAACGTGAGTAGTTTTTTAGTGGTGGAGTTAATGCGACAAGGGAAAAATCCGCAGGAAGCCTGTGAAATAGCTATTAAAAGAATTGTGAAAAATAACAGTAATTATACTGATTTTCAGGTAGCTTTACTCGCCATCACCAAGCAAGGAGAAGTGGGGTCATATTGCATCCATCCCGGTTTTACTTATGTAATTAATATGAATGGGGAGAATAAGAGTATTGAGAGTGGATCTTATTTGTAGGGATAACGGCTTGAGAGGTAGTTTAATACGGGAGAAGTTACCGAATGGATAAAAAATATCATCTCTCGCGACTGGTAAAGTCTGCCAATGACGGTAATCATTTTTCATATCGGAGATAGCTTCGACTTACATAATTACCCAGGGTCAAACTTGTATCTCTATAACGCCGAACGTGTGACTGTGTTAGGAGAATAGGGGGGTGATGGACAGATGTATAATAACTCGGATTAGGTAGAATTTGATAGAAAAAAGAGGGCAGCGGCTAATAGCATATTTACTAGATCGTATGGCTTTAGGAGTAAGTCTTTTTAGGTGGAAAGAAAGTTTATCCTGGAAGTTATGCTTTTTCCCCGATTAAAATAAGTTGAAAGATAATTTAATGTTTTCTTCTTTGAACCCGAAATGAAAGGATTTGGTAATTTATTTTATATTTGATTTCATTTTAAGAGTATTCCAGAATGACAATTAAAGAAATAGCTAGAAGAGCAAATGTTTCCCTGGGCACAGTTGATAGGGTTATTCATAATCGAGGAAAAGTCTCCAAAGAGAAAAAGGAGAAAATTTTGAAAATTATGGAAGAAGTGGATTATAAACCAAATATTTATGCCAGGGGTTTGGTTTTGAATAAATCCTATACCATTGCAGCCTTGATGCCAGAGTTTGAAGTGGGGGAATATTGGGAGGTACCCAGTCGGGGTGTTGGTAATGCAGCTAATTCTTTAAGTCAATTTGGAATAAAGGTTAAGTACTTTTATTTTGACCAAAACAATATTGATTCTTTTATTAAGCAGAGTAATAAGCTAATTGAGTCTAAACCAGACGGTGTAATTCTTGCTCCGGTTATAAACTTTGAAGCCGTAAAATTTTGTGGTAAATTAAGAAAATTGGATATCCCTTTTAGTATAATTGATTCTAATATTGAAAACAGCGGAGCTATATGTTTCATTGGTCAAGATAGCATACAAAGCGGAAGGCTTGCTGCTAAATTACTAAGCACTTCTACCAAGGGTAGGGGGAAGTTATTGATTGTTTCCATCAAGAATAATGAAAACCATAATAAGACCCTTCAAAAGCGGATTGAAGGATTTAATGACTATTTATTGGAATCATCAAATCTTGATGATATTCATGTAGAAGAAGTGATTATAAATCAACGTGAAACGAATTGGAAGAATAGTCTGGAGACTATTCTTAAAAAAAAGCACCCAGATGGTGTGTACGTTCCAAGTTCTAAAGTTCATTTTGTTGCTGAAATTATTAAGAAGAATATGTTTGAGTCAAAGTTGGTAGGAAATGATTTGATTAAAAACAATTACTATTATATTGAATCAGGTATAATAGATTATGTTATTGGGCAACGTCCCGAAACTCAAGGATATCTTGCGCTGGAAAATTTTTATAAATATCTGGTCACTAATCAAAAAGTTAGAAGTATACATAACCTTCCATTAGATATAATTACTAAAGAGAATCTAATATTTTATAAAACCAATTTTTAATTCTTCAATTTCATTTTGCATCATAATTACGTCTGAAAAATTATTTCATTTTTTTTGTATTGAATTCCACTTTTGCACAATCTTGACTGGCTAAGTTTAGGATGAAAAAATTTTATGTTAATTTTTTTTGAAATTTATATTTTTATTATAGTTTAGCGACTAAATCATTTTAGGAAAACGTTTTCTTTAATTTTGTGTACGTACACATTTTAAGAATATAATTTTAATGTTAATCAAAAAGATTTTATTTATGACTTCTTTTTACTTGGTTTAACAAATACATTTTATAAAAAAAGAGCATTGACCAACTAAATATTTTGAAACAAATGAATTATAATTTTACTAAATCGAACTTAAACATATTCCTATTCTTAATTATGTTATTAGTAACTATACCGGAGGGGTTCGCACAACAAAAAATAGTTACCGGGATGGTTATCGGTGAAGATGGGATTCCATTACCCGGGGTTAATATCCTGATAAAAGGTACAAATGCGGGTACTCAAACTGACTTTGACGGCAACTATAATATACAAGTTGAAGCGGGGCAAACACTAGTGTTTAGTTTTATTGGTTACATAGCCAAAGAGGTGGAGATAGGAACTGAAGAGGAGGTTAATATCACTATGGAGGAAGATACAGATTCTCTTGAAGAAGTAGTGATAACTGCTTTTGGGAATAAACAAAAAAAGAGTGATCTGATTGGATCTGTATCTTCGATAAGTCCAGAAGATCTGCGTTTACCAGTCAGTAACTTAACTGGTGCTATGCAGGGTAGGGTAGCAGGACTTATATCATTTCAGCGTAGTGGTGAACCAGGTCTGGATAATGCAGATTTTTTTATCCGAGGCGTAGGTACATTTGGAGTTAATCAAAAGCCTTTAATTTTAGTGGATAATATGGAAGTTTCTACTGATGACCTTGCACGGATTCCCGTAGATAATATAGCTAGTTTTTCTATATTAAGAGATGCAACCGCATCTGCTGTAT
Source organism: Salegentibacter sp. (assembly GCA_017795085.1). Lineage (GTDB taxonomy): Bacteria > Bacteroidota > Bacteroidia > Flavobacteriales > Flavobacteriaceae > Salegentibacter. Next base: position 2,891,149 of record CP051246.1, on the reverse strand, counting down.
ATGGTTCTAGAGGGGCCAACGGTGTTATTCTTGTGACTACAAAATTAGGTAAAAAGGGACGTCCACGTGTTTCTGTCAGGGCAGAGCAGCGTATTTCTGCACCAACTAAGCAGCCTGATATAGCTGATCCTGTTACCTTTATGAAATTGAATAATGAAGCGATACTAACTAGAGATCCTCTTGCAATAACACCATATACTCAAGAAAAAATTGCCTTAACAGCAGCAGGTGAAGATCCTATTAAATACCCAGCTATAAATTGGCTTGATGAGGTTACCAAACCTAATACTCATACACAAAATTATAATTTAAGTGTTTCGGGAGGAGGTGATGTGGCAACATATTTGGTGAGCGGCAACTTTACTCAAGACAATGGGTTGATAAAAGTTAACCCAATTAATAATTTTAATAATAATGTTGATTTTCAAGTTCATAATATTCGCAGTAATATAAATGTGAACGTTACCAAAACCACCCAGTTAATGGTTCGTACTATTGCTAATTTTCGTAATTATAGTGGTCCGCCAGAAGGGGGAAGTTCTTCTTTTCGAAATGCACTGCGGGCTAATCCAGCACTTTTTCAACCTGTTTATGAGGCTGGCCCTCAACAAGAATATATTAGCCATCCATTGTTTGGGAATTATGAGGATGGTAGCGGTAATCTATATTTAAACCCTTACGCAGAGATTGTTCGTGGTTATTCAGAATGGTCACAAAGTAAAATGCAAGTTCAGGTAGAGCTTAGGCAGGATTTGTCCGGATTATTAGAAGGATTGAGTTATAGAGGTCTTGCAAATGCATCAAGAAGTGCATATATGGAATATAGAAGGCAATATAATCCATTTTATTATATGCCAGGTTCTATAGATCCTTCTACTGGCGCCTATTCTTATTTAAATCTTAATCCGCAGGGAGGTACAGAATATTTGGATTACAGCGATAATGGAAGGGGGCAGGAATCTGTATTTTATATGGAGAATGCCTTAAATTATGACCGAACCTTTGATGAAAAACATAAAGTTACTGGGATGGTCATCAATACCTTAAGAAACAGGGTAACTTTACCAAGAGACGGTTCCGGATCTGTTATTAATACGCTTCCTTACAGAAACGTCAGTCTCTCGGGGAATTTCACCTACGCCTTTGATGATAAGTATCATGCTCAATTTACATTTGGTTATAATGGATCTGAGGTCTTCGCGAAAAATCATCGTTGGGGATTTTTTCCTTCGGCGGGAATAGCCTGGACTGTTACAAATGAACCTTTTATGAAAAACCTGGAAAATGAAATTAGTAATCTAAGGCTCAGGTTAACACATGGGCTAGTTGGCAATGATAATATTAGTAATACTCGATTTTTTTACTTATCACAAGTAAATCTAAATGATAACAATCGTCGTTTTAATTTTGGAATATCTCCGGGTCAGGAAAATTATGAAAGAAATGGAGTTTCTGTAAATAGATATGCTAATCCGTTTGTTCGTTGGGAAATTTCTGAGCAAACCAATTTGGGTATGGATCTAGGGCTTTTCGAAGGGAAACTCAGCCTAACAACTGATATATTTAGACAAATAAGAAAAGATGTGGTTCAACCCAGAGCGGCATTACCATCCAGTATGGGCTTATCTGCTGAAGTGTTAGGTAATATAGGAAAGTATAAAAGTTATGGAATTGATAGTGAACTGGTATACAATCATAGCATAAATAAAGATCTCTGGTTTCAGGGAAGAGGGACATTTACTTTTGCTAAAGGCGAATATATTTATTATGAAGAGCCTAATTATGAATATGATTACTTAAGTCGTATAGGTTTAAATGCTAACCAGCGTAGAGGATATATTGCAGAAAGACTTTTTATTGATGATGAGGAAGTAGCTAATAGCCCAGAGCAATCTTTTTCGGGGCAAGTTAGAGGTGGAGATATAAAATATTTAGATATTAATGATGATGGTGTAATTGACTCTAATGATCAGGTGCCTATCGGTTACCCAACTGTTCCAGAAATTAATTATGGTTTTGGACTTACCACTGGTTATAAAAACTTTGATATGTCCTTCTTCTTTTCGGGGGCTGCTCGTACTTCAATTTTTATAAATCCAACCCTAGGTAATATTAACAATAGTGGTGCAGCACCTTTTGGAAATATAAGATCACCCAATGCTTTATTGCAATCCTGGGCAGATAGTCATTGGTCTGAAGATAATAGAGATGTTTATGCACTTTGGCCAAGACTAAGCCAAAATCCTTTGGAAAATAATACACAAACCAGTACGCACTGGATGAGGAATGGTTCTTTCCTTAGACTAAAACAAGCTGAAATTGCTTACACATTAAATGAAGATTTTACAAAGAAATTTAATGTAAATAGTTTAAGGCTTTATTTAAGTGGTACAAACCTGTTTAATATTAGTGCATTTAAATTATGGGATCCTGAAATGGGGGGAGCTGGTTTGCGTTACCCGTTACAAAGAGTGTTCAACTTAGGGGTGCTTATTTCACTTTAATTAAGGTAACAATTTTTTTAAAAATTATTTAAAATGAAGAAAATATTAAAGACATTACTGATACTTGAACTGTTCATGTGTATAGGTTGTGATGATTATATGGATATAGTGCCCGATAACATTGCAGAGCTGGACCAGGCATTTTCAATGAGATCTTCTGCGGAAAAATTTCTTTTTACTTGCTACAGCTGGATTCCCAGAGGCTATGATCTTCAGTCTAATCCGGCATTATTAGCGGGGGATGAAATGTGGTTGAATTCAACAACTAATTTTAATCAAGCGGATTGGCCCGCATGGTACATTGCAATGGGGGGACAAAATACAAATAGTCCATTGCTTAATTATTGGGATGGGAATTCTCACGGATTAAAACTTTGGCGGGGAATAAGGGAATGCAACATTTTTTTGGAAAATATAAATGATGTACAGGATATGACTCAAGATGAAATAGATATGTGGACAGCCGAAGTGAAATTTTTAAAAGCTTATTATCATTATTATCTGCTGCGTATGTATGGACCCATCCCAATAATAGATGAAAACATACAAACTTTTGAAGATCCCGAAAACGTAAATTATGAACGTGAACCAATAGATGATGTTTTTGCTTATATATTTAATACTATAGATGAAGCTATGCCATTTTTAATGGAAAGTGTTAGACAGCCTACAACAGAAACGGGACGGGTAACCCAGGTGGTTGCTAAAGCTATGAAAGCAGAGATGATGGTGACTGCAGCTAGCCCATTATATAATGGCAATAGTGATTATCCTAATTATTTAGATGCAAATGGAACAGCATTATTTAATGCTAATTATGACAGTGAAAAATGGGGAGTAGCGGTAGAGGCTTGTCGTGAGGCTATCATGGCTGCAGAAGCTGTAGGAAAAAGTTTATACAGGTGGACCCCTCCGTCTAATATGATAACTACTCCTCAGGAAAGTACTATAAATCAAATGAGTTTACGGCAGGCGGTAACTGAACGCCAGAATAATCCGGAATCAATTTGGGTTAATAACCGGAGTTCCGCTTTCGGGCAACAAGGAATTGCTTTTATGCCTCGAAGTATAGATCCGGAGCATATTGATAATAATTCTACAGGTGGATATTTGGCTCCCACACTAAACATGGCAATGAAATTTTATTCGGATAATGGAGTTCCTATAGATGAAGACATAACTTGGGATTATGAGAATCGATTTGAACTTCGTGATGTACCTTTAGGAGAATCAGAATATCAATATGACCTGATCCCAGGTTATACTACTGTAGGTCTGCATTTTGATAGGGAAGACCGATTCTATGGGTCACTTTCTTTTGATGGAGGACGTTACTATATGAGTGATAATAATGATGATAATAATTCTTATTCAACAAATTATCGTCCTGGGGGAAATACTGCGGCTACAAATTCTCCTACTAGTTATTCTGGGACGGGCTATACTCCAAAGAAACTAGTGAGTTATTATAATGTGATTGGAGATCAAGGTTCGTTCACTCCTTATGCCTATCCTTTTACTATAATGCGTTTAGGAAACTTATATCTTTTATATGCAGAAGCTTTAAATGAAGTTGATGGACCTTCAGAAGAGGTTTTTCAATACTTGGATGCAATTCGTGAACGGAGTGGTCTTGAGGGGGTAAGAGAATCTTGGGATAGTTATTCCAGGTTTCCCAATAAACCGGATACAAAAGAAGGCTTACGAGAAATTATTCGTAGGGAGCGTACGATTGAACTTGCATTCGAATCACAACGTTTCTGGGATTTAAAACGATGGAAATTAGCACAATCTGAACTCAATACACCTATCTACGGTTGGGATATATTACAATCTAGCTCTCAAACGTATTATCGCCGGACAGTATTATATTCTCGAACCTTTACACTTCGTGATTATTTTTGGCCTATAAGTCTTAATGAATTGCGTAGAAACGATGAACTTTTGCAATCTCCTTTATGGTAATGAATAAAAAAAATACTAATATGAATAATTTTAAAAAAGTACTATACCTGACTTTCTATAGCAGCATCTTTTTTTTCTTGTTAGCTTGTAGTGATGATTTAGAACCTGCTCCATCGAGAAGTGGAAAGAAGCCAGATCCTATAAGTAATTATGAAGTGCAGGGTATTGCAGGAGGGGCTATTATAAGTTATGAATTGCCAAGTAATGAGGATTTACGCTATGTAAAAGCAGTTTATAAGCTTGCAGATGGAAATTTAAAAGAGAAAAAAACCTCACTATATAGTAACACAGTTACAGTAGATGGTTTTGCCTTAGAAGGTGATTATACAATAAATTTAGTAGCTGTTGCTGTAGGAGAAGTAGAATCAGATCCCACTCCGGTAGAAATAACTACTTTAACACCACCCTATATAAAAACCTTGAATTCTATAGCTTCTGAAAGTAGTCTTAAAGCTACTTTCGGGGGGATTAGTTTAAATTTTGAGAATGAAACAGAAGCTCCATTGGTAATTCATGTACTTGCTAAAGATAGTTTAAACCAATGGACATCAGCAAACGATTTTTATACGAAACTTCCAAACGGAACTTTTAATGTTCGTGGCTACCCTTCTGAAGAACGGGAATTCGGAGTTTTTATAACGGATCGCTGGAATAATCATTCAGATACTATTGTGAATACATTTGTTCCGGTATTTGAAGAAATGATGGATAAGTCTTTATTTAGGCAATATAACCTACCGGGGGATACCTATGAAGCGCATCGTGGTTTTAAATCTACTGATGTACTTTGGGATGGTAATGATAGGGTTGGCACTACCGTTTTTCATACGGCACCAGGGACAGGAGTTCCACAATATTTTACTTTTGATATGGGGGTAAAAGCAGAATTAAGCCGTTTTTTAATGTATTCCAGGCTGGGTAAAGAATATCAATTTAATCATCCCAGGGTTTTTGAATTATGGGGATCTAATAATCCAAATCCCGATGGTAGTTGGGAATCCTGGAATTTAGTGGGAACTTTTACCTCTATAAAACCTTCTGGGTCACCACTGGGAGAGGAAACTACCGACGATATAGAATATGCTCGTGCAGGCGAAGAATTTGAAGTAGAAAATCAGGAAGAACCTTATCGATACTGGAGATGGAAAACACTGGATACCTGGGGAGGTAATTCAGATGTAGCTTTAGGAGAGCTGACTTTTTTTGGAACCACCGTGGACTAATTAATTGAATTTAGATAAAATGAAAGTATTAAAAATAGAACTACAATATTTATTATTCGTATTAGCTATTGTATTATTTAGCAGATGTACGCCTATAGATCACCACTATAGTGATTATTTGGATAACTCAGAAAAGGCGTATCCGGGCAAGGTTGATTCTATCGTTTTTAAACCCGGGAAGGAACGAGCTGCAATACGTTCTTTAATAAGCACCGATACCAGAGTGGCCAAAATGGAAATTTCCTGGGGACAAAACGGTTATTTTGAAGCTGATATAATCCCGGAAGATATTGCTAATTATAAGGAAGTACTCATTCCTGAAATCGGGGAAGGGACTTATACTTTTCAAGTACGTACTTTGGATGCTGATGGGAATCATTCGGTAAGATCCGAAGTTTTTGGTAGGGTCTACGGAGCCAACTATGAATCTAATTTAAATAATAGAATCATAGATAATATAAGAAAGCAAGAGGATGATTTACTGGTAAATTGGATACCGGAATCTATAGATTCCACATTATTGGGGACTATTGTTTCTTATGAAAATTTGGAAGGAGAAACCAAGGAAGTGTTTACCGGAATACTGGATCAGACGGTTTTAGAGAATTTTCAGGAAAATTCGAATTTCACTTTTCAAACTATCTTCAAACCAACAAGTATAGCGATTGATACGTTCTATGCCGCCACTCAGAATATTAATCCGGAAGACTATCTTATCTCAGATCCAAAACTATATCCAAAAGAAAATTGGAATATTGAAGATTTTAGTTCTGAAGAACCTAATAATAATCGATTGGCCAACAGGTTGATAGATGATGATGTTAATACCTATTGGATTACCAGGTATTCCAATAATTCTACTAATTATCCAGATCACTATATTACCATTGATATGAATGAAGTATTAGAAGTAGATGGGTTCTATTTTGCTCAGAAAAATGGTGATCGAAAAATACGGGAATTTGAACTTCATATAAGTGAGGATAATGAAACCTGGGAAAACCTTGGATTATTTGGGTTGGAGGATATAGGTCTCGAATATCAGTATATTGAACTTGATGAACAAAAATCTCTTAGATATTTTAAAATTGTTCCAACAGCTGGGCATGATTCAAAACAACAACCCGGACTTGCAGAAGCAGGTGCCTTTTTTTATTAAAAATAATCTGGTTTCTGTTATTGCTTATAATACTTAAGTCATATTGGGTTTACCTGTGCTAAGTTGATTTTAATATTTTACTTAACTCTGAAAATCAACGAAATCTATAAGAGGTCCCTGCATCAATCCTGACGCTTCGTGATAAACATATGTTTATGGCCTATTACGAATATTTAAGAATGATAAGGAGGTTTAAATAAGGTTTAATATGAAAGAAAGAAAAAATAATTTAAGAGTTCTGGAACGTAAATTTTGTAAACTATTCGTAGTACTTCTTTTTTTCTCTTGTGAGAAATCTATGGAATGGAACGAAAATGAAAAATGTCAAGTTCCAGAAGTAGATTTTACGGAATTAAGTTTTCAGAGTACATTTGAAAACCCTATTCTTCCAGGGGGTCCTGATCCTTGGATAGTTAAGCATGATTCCATTTACTATTACACATACACTCAAGGTAGTAAATTGGTTATTTTGAAAACGAAAAATCCATCGGAATTAGCTTCAGCCACCAGATATGAAGTTTGGGATCCTCCCAGTGGGATGCCTTATTCTCAGAATATTTGGGCTCCTGAATTACATCGAATTAATGAAAAATGGTATTTTTATTTTGCTGCGGATAATGGAGAAAATGCGAATCACCGAATGTATGTACTTGAGAATTCCTCGGATAGTCCAGTAGAAGGAAATTGGGAATTTAAGGGTAAACTTACCGATCAGTCAGATAAGTGGGCTATAGATGGTACCGTCTTTAACTATAATGAGGAATTATATACATTGTGGTCTGGTGGAAATGCTGGAGCTCCTCCACAAAATATATATATAGCGAAAATGGATAATCCATGGACTATATCAAGTGAGAAAGTTCTTGTTTCTTCTCCCATCTATGATTGGGAGAAGTTCGGTAATCCTATAAATGAGGGACCGCAAGTTTTATTAAACCCTGATGGTCAGGTTTTTGTTGTATATTCGGCAAGTGGTTTTTGGGTAAATAATTACTGTTTGGGGTTATTATCATTGCAAATAAATGGGGACCCACTAAATTCATCTCATTGGAGTAAAAAATCAGAACCAATTTTTTCGATGAATGCAGAGGGTAATACATATGGACCTGGACATAACGGATTTTTCAAGTCACCTAATGGTGAAGAAGATTGGATTATTTATCATGCTAGATCCGGCCCTGATGGGGGAGGAAGAAATCCTAGAATTCAACGTTTTAGCTTTAACCAGGACGGAATTCCTGAATTCGGAGAGCCTATAAGTACAGATGTGTCATTAAAAAAACCTGCCGGTGAAACCTTAAGATGGATTTATCTCAAGGATGATTGGTCAATTGCTGATTTTAGTTCTGAAGAAACAAATAACTCTAGATTGGCGGAACGATTAATTGATAATGATATTTCTACTTATTGGATTACACGGTATTCAACAGATCCTACTAATTATCCAAATCATTGGATAACAGTGGATATGGGTGGGGTAAATAGCATTGATGGTTTTACTTTTGCTCAAAAGGGGGATGATCGCAGAATCAAAGATGTTGAAATTTTAATCAGCTATGATAATGAATCATGGGAAAGTTTAGGGCAATTTTTATTAAATGATATAGGAAGCCTTACACAATTTATTGATCTTAATGAAAGAAGAGAATTTAGATATTTTAAATTAGTTCCTGTTTCAGGTTATGGTAATCAGAATCAACCCGGATTAGCAGAAATCGGTGTATTTAGGGCGAATTAATCTAAAGAATTCCTCGAGGCTCTGCCTCGGAGTAATGCTGAAAAGTTTGAAAATACACTTTTTCATAACACTTTGGAAAAGTGTATTTTCAATTTATAGGAGAGCATATTTTCAAAAGCATAATAATAAACCATTGTTGATGTATCATTTGGTTTTTTCTTTGAAATATAGAGAATCAATCTGTTATAAACGATGAGATAGGCTAATGAGCCTAAGCATGTATGGTTTTAGGTCAAAGTGTCCTGGACTATTGAGTTTCCAAAATGATAACAATGTTAAAAGTATTACAGCTGAGTAAATATTCAAGAGATACCCGGAATTAAAAATGAAACTATGGAGGTGATAAATTTTTGGCCAAGTGGTTTCTATACAAATACAGTAGGTCAATACTCAAATGAAAAAGTGATCAAAACATATATGAAAAATCAGCGATAGAGAAAGAATATAAAGAGATACACTCAGATCAGCTTACTTTGTTTTGATACCTCGATGGCTCTGTTTCGGGGGTATTTTATTGAAATATAATTCAAATGTGTACGTTATTAATTTTAGCGAAATAAGTTTTAATAAACTTAATTAGTTTTATATATTGCACCCCAATTCATTACTAAAACGTTTTTATTTATTTTTTATCATTAAAATGTGTACGTACACATTTTAATGTATAACTTAAAGAAAGTTAATTATGTTAATAATTAAATTGAACAATTGGTTCTTTCCTTACTTTTCACGGTCGAGTAAAATCTTTATTGGCTGTTTTTTAATGTTTCAGGCTATTTATGCTGTCGAATCCCCCCAGGACTTTACAATAACAGGTGAGATTGTAGATCAAAACGGTATGCCCCTGCCGGGAGCAAATATTTTGGAAAAAGGGACCCAAAATGGAACTCAAACAGATTTTGATGGTAAATTTACTTTAGAAGTTGGGTCAGAAGATGCAGTCCTCGTTGTTTCTTTTTTAGGGTTTGCTACTCAAGAAATTGTTTTAGATGGGGAGTCCGAAATAGAAATAACACTTGAAGAAGATAACGCTGCTTTGGATGAAGTGGTCGTTGTTGGGTATGGTAGCCGTAAAAAGAGAGATGTAACCGGAGCTGTTGGAAGTGCTAATTTAGAAGACTTTAGGCAGACGCCTGTTAGTAATGTCGGACAATTGCTACAAGGAAATTTACCTGGATTAAATGTGGGGCAGGTTAGTAGTGCAGGTTCTACACCTTCTTTATCGGTTAGAGGTCAGACAACAATTTCTGGTAATCAAAGTGTACTAATAATACTTGATGGGGTTCAATATAATGGTTCCTTGGAATCGATTAATCCTAATGATATCCAATCCATTGATGTTTTAAAAGATGCTAGCTCTGTAGCTGTATATGGCGCGCAGGGTGCCAACGGAGTTATTCTAATTACTACAAAACAAGGTAAAAATCAGGCGCCAAGTATATCCATATCTTCTTCGTATGCTACATTAGAGCCTTCCAAAAATTTAAGACCTCTGAATCGTGAAGCTTATTTGGATCATATTAGAAAGCTTAATTATGAAGATGCTTATCTCGGGCCTGACTATATAGAATCCAATCCAGACTTTAATCTGGCTGATTATATTGATTCTTCAATGTTGGATGAAGATGGAAATGTTGTTGGAGCCAATTTCGATTGGTGGGATGCGGGAACACAAGTAGGATTTATAAATGAACAAAAAATTAGTGTTTCAGGAGGTTCTGAAAAAACAAAGTATTTAATATCCCTAGACCATACAGATCAAGAAGGCTTTATTACTAATGATAAATTTCAAAGAAAAGGGGCAAGAATTAATTTAAGTACTGAAGTTACTGACTGGTGGGAGTTAGGTGTTCAAAGTTTTGCTTCTTTTGTGAAAAAAGATGGTGCAGAGCCTAATATTTCGGATTTGGTACGTACTTCTCCGCTTTTAGAGCCTTATGATGAAAATGGTGAGATAATAATTAATCCGGCCAATGTAACAGATCAGAATCCTTTTCTTCCTTATTTAGTGGACGATTATGAGCGTCATGATTACTTTTTTGCTAATTTCTTTTCAGAAATAAAATTTCCATTTTTAGAAGGCTTATCGTATAGGGTAAATTTTGGAAATAATTATAGAATTAATAAATCTTATAGAGCAAGCGAATACGGGGCAAGTTTGGTTGGAGAAGCTTATAAAAATCATGATTTTTATTATGATTATAATCTGGATAACATTATAAATTATACAAGAACTTTTGGTAAGCATGATATTGATTTGACACTTCTTTATGGTGCCATCGAAAGAAAATTTGAATATACAGGTGCAAGAGCGACTGATTTTGCCCGATTAGACCTTGGATATAATAGTATTGAACAGGGTGTTAATCAATTTACTAATTCAGATGCTTGGAGAGAAGCATTAAATTATCAAATGGCCCGAATTAACTATATTTTTGATGAAAGATATTTGTTAACGGGTACTATAAGAAGAGATGGTTTTTCGGGTTTTGCTGCAAATAATAAGTTTGGATATTTCCCTTCTGTAGCCGCTGCATGGAATATACATAATGAAAGTTTTTTTAATGAAGATTGGGTAAATAACTTGAAATTAAGGATTGGTTACGGAACAACTAGTAATCAAACCTCCAGATATAGTTCGCTGGCAGGTGTAACTACAAGAGCTGCCTATGTTTTTGGTGATGGTGGTAGTACAGTTTTTGGACAGCAATTGACATCACTTGCAAACCCTAACCTTAAATGGGAAAGAACTACGGGTATTAATTTAGGTTTGGAGTATTCCTTATTTAATTCCAGGATAAATGGAAATATGGAATACTACTATAATAGAACAAATGATTTATTATTTGATGTTGCAATCCCCGATGTTACGGGATTTGAAACTATACGAACAAATATAGGTGAAATTGAAAATAGCGGTTTTGAATTTGCAATTTCAAGTCAAAACATACAGAAAGAGGATTTTAATTGGGAAACAACGCTTAACTTTTCCACTACAGCAACTGAAGTTTTGAAATTAATTGGGAGAGATAATGATGGTGATGGGGTGGAAGATGATCTAACTGCCAGTAACCTCTTTATTGGTGAGCGTTTAGGGGTGATATATGATTACGAAACAGATGGAATTTATCAAGTAGGGGATGATATACCGGATGGGTTTTTTCCAGGCAGCTATAGGGTGGTAGATCAGAACGGAGATGGGGAAATCAACCCTTCAGATGATCGGGTGATTTTAGGACATGAGAATCCCGGCTATCGATTTAGTGTATTAAACAAATTTAATTATAAAGGTTTGACATTAAGAGTATTTATTAATTCGATTCAGGGAGGTAAAAACGGGTATATACAGAATAATATTTACCCTATTACATTGGACGATAATAATATTCGTTGGAATTATTTAGATGGGAGAGACTTATGGCAACCTAATAATCCAGAGGGGAAAGACCCTGTTTTTCCGGGACAGAATCCTCAAATTTCTCCAAATGTATATGAAGACCGTAGCTTTGTAAGGTTACAGGATGTGAGCCTTACCTATAATTTTGATAAAAAACTGGTGGAAAGTTTAAATATGCAGAATCTGCAGGTTTTTGTAAGTGGTAAAAATCTTGCCACCTGGACCAACTGGCGCGGATGGGATCCGGAAGGGCCGGATCAGAATAATGATCCAATAGGGATAGGATTGGGTTCCGGAGGGAGACCAGTATTGAAAAGTTATTCTCTAGGACTAAACTTAACATTTTAAAAAGATCAAAAAATGAAAAAAATAGTATTTATTACAATGATTTTTTTGACACTTAGCTCATGTCAAAAAAGCTTTTTAGATGAAGAGCCTTTGGATTTTCTAAGTGATGTAAATGCATATGACACCTATGAAGGCTTAAACGCAACAGTTAATAACCTTTATTGGTTCTCCAGAAGAATCTTTTTTGATAGAGATGAACGAAGACCATTTGATTTTATCTTTGGGACGGATTTGGTTTTTGATGGACAGCCCAGTACAGACAGACATACAAATATGCTTGCAGCTTATGATCCTACCAGTGGGATTCCTGCAACGCATTGGGATAATTTATATACAATGGTAGTTGAGTCTAATATTATTATAACTAGAACACCTGAAGCTGATATTTCTGAAGAACAAAAAACAGAGTTGTTAGCTCAGGCCAAATTCTTTCGGGGCTTTGCTTATAGAGCATTAGTTTATATGTGGGGGGGTGTTCCCTTAGTTACTGAGGAAATAACGGAGCCTAGAACTGATTTTGTTCGAGCTCCAAAAGAAGAGGTGCTAAATCAAATCATTGAAGATTTACAATATGCTTCTGAAAACTTGCCGAGAATTAATGATGTTAGAGATGGTAAGCTTTCAGATCTTGCAGCACAGCATCTACTTGCTGAAGTTTATTTAGCAGCTGACCGATATGAAGATGCTGTTGAAGCAGCAAGTGTAGTAATTGATGATCCTGCAACTGGATTAATGCGAAATCGGTTTGGCTCAAGATCTAATGAAGAGCCTGGAGATGTGTATTGGGATTTGTTTAGGATGAATAATCAAAACAGAGGTTCTGGTAATACCGAAGCCTTATGGGTAGTTCAATTTGAGACTGATGTTTTAGGAGGGAGTACTGTTTCAGGAGGGCGTGGTGGCTCTTATATGTTGGAAAGGCAACACGCTCCTTTTATTAGGAATGTTAGGATAGATGGAGTAGCTCCCTTTTTATTTCCTAGAAGTGGATATACAGGTGGACGTGGTATAGGTTGGGCAGTTCCTACTCATCATTTTACTAATGAGATATGGGAGAATGATTTTGATGGAGATATTCGTAATGCAAATCATAATTTCGTAAGGGAATTTACCGCTGATAATCCTGATTCTCCACTATACGGTCAGATTATATCAACAGAAAACCGTCCTGACGGTGTGGAAATTGATACAACTCGGGATTTCTATCCATATCAAACAAAAGTAACTACTCCATTTAACCATCCAGATGGTTTATACGCTGATCGAGAAAGAGGAATACTTCAAAATTCTGCCGGGGCTACATATACCGATCAATATATGTTTAGGCTCGCCGAAACCTATCTGTTAAGGGCTGAAGCTTATCTTGGCCTTGGTGATACCGAAGCCGCAGCAGATGATATAAATGTTATAAGATCAAGAGCTCAAGCTGCTCCTGTCCCACCTGGCGAAGTAGATATAGATTATATATTAGATGAAAGGATGAGAGAGCTTGGCGTTGAAGAGAAAAGAAGGCTTACTTTAATGCGATTAGGATTGCTTTATGATCGTGTAATACGCTATAATCCATATTATGCAGATGAAATGGAAGAAAGATATAATCTGTGGCCTATCCCGGCTGAAGAAATTGAGCGAAATATAGACGCCGAATTAGAACAAAATCCTGGTTATTAAAATTTCTAAGAAGCAAAATATACAAGGTTTTCAAAATAAGATACCTACGCTCTCAAGTACTTTTAGATTGATTTTGTGATATGGATATTTAAGTTGTACCGAAAAAGGCATTAGAGATACAAAAGAAAAGGATTGATATAATAATAAGCCAACGGAAGTTGTATTTCCCATAATAAAAATTGAGGTGTCAAAAATTAAATTGCTCTTATAGAGTGAAGTATAAAACAATTTTAACTTAAGTGTAACCAAAGGATGACTAATTGAATGATTCTTCCATTAATAATTAACTCTATAAAAGACTTTCGTGAAATATTATATTACGAATGTATAAAAGGTTAAATGATGAGAATTAAAAAATCAAATGATAAGAGTTTATTAATGGAAATAGCAAAAGGTAAAGCTATCGTTGCTTTTCTTCTGGTTATGCCATTATGCATTTCTTGTAATAATACTGATAGTAATTCAAAAGCTGAGGATAACTTAGAGGAAGGGCAAAGGCCAAATATTTTATTTGTTATTTCTGATGATCAGTCCTATCCACACGCTTCTATTTATGGAGAAAAATGGGTAAAAACACCCGCTTTTGACAGGGTGGCTAGCGCAGGAGTTCTTTTCAATAATGCCATTGCCGCTTCTCCCGGATGCAGTCCGAGCAGGGCGGCAATCCTGACAGGCATGAACGATTGGCAGATAGAAGATGCCGGAACTCATGCAAGTGAATTTTCTCTGGATTATACCGTTTTCCCTGATATTCTTGAAGATATAGGATATAAAGTCGGATATACCGGAAAAGGATGGGGGCCGGGCAATTGGAAAATTAGTGGAAGAAAACGAAACCCTGCTGGAAAACCTTATAATGATAGAAAAACTGATCCTCTCACGAAAGGAATAAGTACCAACGATTATGCAGAAAATTTTAATGATTTCTTAGCTGAAAAAGAAGAAGATGAACCGTTCTACTTTTGGTTTGGGGCGCACGAACCGCATAGGGGATTTGAAAAAGGATCTGGATTA
The DNA here is from genome assembly GCA_017795085.1 of Salegentibacter sp. GTDB lineage: Bacteria > Bacteroidota > Bacteroidia > Flavobacteriales > Flavobacteriaceae > Salegentibacter. The sequence goes on along the minus strand of CP051246.1, from coordinate 2,876,130 downwards.
AAAGCTGGTAAAGATATTGAAGAAGTAACCGTTCCTTCCTTTCTGCCAGATGTTCCCGAGATCAGGGAAGACCTACTGAATTATGCCCTGGAAATAGAATGGTTTGATAAACACCTGGCAAAAATATTGGAGAAGCTGGAAGAAGTAGGTGAACTGGAAAATACGATAATCGTGGTTACTTCCGATAATGGCATGGCTTTTCCCAGAGCTAAATCCAATACATACGAATATGGAATCCATGTACCCTTAGCCATAATGTGGGGTGATAAAATAGGAGGAGGAAGGAAAGTAGATGACCTTATTAGCCTTATAGATATTGCGCCTACCTTTTTGGAAGCGGCTACAGGTTCAGGTTTTGCAGATATTTCAGAGAAATACCCGATGGAAGGGAAAAGTCTAATGAACTTGCTTTTGGATAATGATAATGATAACGCAGAATCAGATCCAATTAGAGCGGCTGCTTTTTCAGCAAGAGAAAGACATTCCAGCTCCCGGTGGAATAATTTGACTTATCCACAGCGTGCCATTCGGACAGAAGATTTTTTGTATATCCGGAATTTTAAATCGGAAAGATGGCCTGCCGGTGCGCCACAAAAGTATGAATCTGACGGAACATTGGGACCTAAGCATGGTGGCTATCATGATATTGATGCATCAGCAACTTTTGATTTTTTGTTAGAGCATCGTGATGATTCAGAGATCCGACCTTTCTTTGAATTAGCGGTAGGAAAAAGACCTTCGGAAGAACTTTATAATATAAAAAAAGATCCTTATTGCCTGAATAATCTGGCTGAGGATCAAAATTTTGAAAAAGAACTCTTGGAGCAAAAGAAGGCTTTAGGTGGCTACCTTATGGAAACCGATGATCCAAGGGTTACCGGAAATGGAGATGTATATGAAACTTATGTTCGGTATTCTTTTATGAGAAAGTTTCCAAAACCGGATTGGGCTCAAAATGATTCTTTAGTACGTATACCTCAACAGAATTTAAAAAAATGACTAGGAATTGGATAATCATAAAACAGGAGCAATTATCAATTGTTTACTCAAAAATTCTTTGCCGTTATTTCGATAGGCTTGGATATGGTATTCTAAATTTATTAACAAGAAAATAAATCTTATGTTTAAAAACACATTATTATTAGTATTAGCGATATGTTCTTTTCAGTTTTTAATTGCTCAGCAGAATTCATTGACAAACTTTCCAAAGGGATCAACACCAAAAGAAGTAGGTAAGCGTTTGGCCTATCATTTTGTAGACAGCAGGCATGAACTTTACGCAGGGAGATGGATGCACTATGCAAGCGTATGTGCCTGGAATGGTGCGCTTGACTATGCAATAAAAACCAATGACCGTAAGCTTATCAAACTCCTACAGGATAAATTTGAGCCTTTTTTTGAGCATGAAAAATCGCTGTTGCCCCCCAAAAACCATGTGGATTACAATATGTTTGGAAGCCTGGCACTGAAGCTTTATCAAATAACTAAAGATGAACGTTATAAGGAAATGGGATTAGCCTATGCTGATACGCAATGGGAATTGCCCGACAACGCAAAAGCAGAAGAAAAGGCCTGGGCAGAAAAAGGATTTTCTTGGCAGACACGGCTATGGATTGATGATATGTATATGATCACCGTGGTCCAGAGCGAAGCATACAAAGTGACGGGTGACAAGAAATACCTTGATAGAGCAGCCAGGGAAATGGTGATGTATCTGGATGAGCTACAACGTCCCAACGGCTTGTTTTACCACGCCCCTGACGTACCTTATTATTGGGCACGCGGTGACGGCTGGATGGCAGTTGGCATGTCCGATTTGTTGGGTATAATGCCCGAAGATCACAAAGATCGTTCGCGTATCATGGAAGGATACCTGAAGATGATGGAGAGTCTTAAAAACTATCAACAACCTAGTGGTATGTGGAATCAATTAATTGATGAACCCGAATTTTGGGCAGAAACCTCAGGAACAGCGATGTTCACCTATGCCTTTATCGTTGGGGTACAGGAAGGTTGGTTAGATGACAAAGATTATGCTCCGGCAGCACGTAAGGCCTGGCTTGCCATGGTTCCTTATATTGACGAACGTGATAATGTTACCGAGGTTTGTATCGGAACCGGAAAAAAGAACGACAAGCAGCATTATTACAACCGCCCCCGTAATCCGGGAGACCTGCACGGACAGGCGCCGTATCTTTGGTGTGCTGCTGCATTGATAGACAATTAGTTCAACATGATACAGCTTATAAAATAAAATTATGTTTGTTAGTTTGCTTTTTAATTAGCCATTTAGGATAGAAATGTTGTTTGAAAAACTTTACATACTTCAGGCAACATTTTCTATTCTAAAGGGGCGTTATTTATCTAAGTTTTAATTTTTATCGGATAGTGCCAAAATCATTAAGATACGAGCCAATGAAATATTTCAAAATCATTCCAATTTTATGTTTGCTAAATATCACCTCGGTTTTAGCTCAAACTAAAGAAAAGCCCAATGTGCTTTTTATTTTTGTTGATGATTTACGACCGGAGTTAGGAGCCTATGGTAACGAGATAATTCAAACCCCTAACATTGATAAATTAGCATCTGAGGGGAGCACATTTATGAAGCATTACGTACAGGCTCCTACCTGTGGTGCATCACGATATTCTATTTTAACGGGGACTTTGCCGCAATCGCAAGATCAATTGAGCAATGAAGCTATAAGGAACTATATTTCAGAAAAACCGGAAACGGAAAAACCGGAAACCTTTATTCACCAATTGAGAAGAAATGGCTATTATACCGTAGGAATAGGGAAAATTAGTCATTATATAGATGGCTTGTATGGTTATAGTGAAGATTATTCAGAAGACGTTAAACCGGAACTTCCGCATAGTTGGGATAAAAATATTTTTGATGCCGGAAAATGGAAAGATGGTTGGGATGCCTTTTTTGCTTATGCTGATGGTAGTAGCAGGATAACAAAAGAGCGAAAAGTAAAACCTTATGAAAAAGGAGAAGTTGATGATGATGGATACCCAGATGGTCTTTCCGCAAATTTAGCTCTGGAAGAATTAGATTCCCTATCTCAACAGAGAAACCCTTTTTTTATGGCTGTAGGATTTTTTAAACCTCATTTACCTTTTACGGCTCCTGTAAAATACTGGGATTTATATGATGAATCTAAAATGCCAATAACATCTTCACGCGATATTCCTGAAAATATAAGCAAAGCAAGCTTATATGATAATTCAGAGTTAAACCGCTATTTATTGGGAGAGGAAAAACCCAACTTAGAACAACCGGCTTCTAAAGAATATGCAAAAAAAATAAAGCATGCTTATTATGCTGCAGTGAGCTATATCGATGCTCAAATAGGGAAATTACTTGATGAGTTAGAAGATAAAGGATTAGATGAAAATACTATTGTAGTTCTATGGGGAGATCATGGTTGGCAGCTGGGAGACCATAGAGTTTGGGGAAAACATACTTTATTTGAAAAAGCACTAAGAAGTCCCCTAATAATAAAAGCCCCTTCTATACATGAGCAAGATCAAAAGATAGAGGAAATAGTTAGTTCAATAGATATCTATCCCACCCTTATGGAGTTATGTGGTACGGAAATGCCCTACAAAACCCAGGGTAAAAGCATGGTGGGACTTCTTGATGCCCAGAAAAGAGATAAAGATTGGGAGGAGAAATCCTATAGCTATTTTAATGATGGAATTACAGTTAGGGTTCCGCGATACCGATACACAAAATATTTTAGAGATGAAAAACCGCTTATTGAATTGTATGATCATAAAAAAGACCCTAATGAAAACAAAAACATAGCAGAAGATAAACCGGGAATTGTAGAAAAATTAGATAAAATACTGGAAAAAGGAAATACCGGTATTTATTCTGAAACTGAAAAATAAGCATAATTAATAATTAACATGAAAAAAGGAAATAGACTTTTAACATTATTCATTTTAAACTTTGGGTTGGTGATATCTTCTTGTCAGAACTCAAAAAAAGAAAATCAATTAACCTCTTCAGAAAAAGAAGAAGGTTGGCAAATGCTATGGGACGGCGAATCTTCTAGTGGTTGGCGCGGTGCCCGTTTGGATGATTTTCCAGAACAAGGCTGGGAAATGGAAAATGGTATTTTAACGGTATTAGCCAGTGGAGGAGCAGAATCGGCCGCTGGTGGTGATATCGTTACTGAAAACTCGTATAAAAATTTTGAGCTTAAAGTAGATTTTAAAATAACCAAAGGGGCTAATAGTGGGATCAAGTATTATGTTGATACTGATATAAATAAAGGTCCTGGTTCTTCCATTGGTTTAGAATATCAAATTTTAGATGATGAGAATCATCCGGATGCTAAGTTAGGTAATCATGAAGGAAGTCGAACAGTTGCTTCTCTTTATGATTTAATTAAGGCGGATACTAAAAAACCAATTAACCCCGTGGGAGAGTGGAATACAGCGTATATCATTTCACAAGATAATCATGTAGAACACTGGTTAAATGGGACTAAAGTTTTAGAATATGAACGAGGAAGTGAAAATTTCAGAAAATTAGTTTCTGAAAGCAAATATGATAAATGGCCAAACTTTGGTGAGTTGGAAGAGGGGCGAATTCTTTTGCAGGATCATGGGAACAGAGTTTCCTTCAAGAATATAAAAATTAAAGAACTATAATTATGACAACTAGAAGAAACTTTATAAGCAAATCAATTTTAGGAGGTGCTGCGGTTGCAGTATCTGGTTCAGCTATGGCTATGCCGGCCAAAAGCTATAGGAAAATAATAGGGGCAAATGATAAACTAAATGTGGCTATAGCAGGATTAGGTAGAAGGGTAGGGGCTTATATAGATCCAATGGCACTGAAACAATCAAATGTAGAATTGGTGTATTTATGTGATGTAATGCAATCACAACGGGAAAGGGCCCTTAAAAGATTCTCTGAACGTCTGGATTATACGCCTAAAACTGAAAATGATATCAGAAAAGTAATTGATGATAAAAAAATAGATGTTTTAATTAATGCAACCCCGGATCATTGGCATACTCCGGGTTCTGTTATGGCCCTTAAGGCAGGTAAAAACGTCTACGTTGAGAAGCCATGTAGTCATAACATGGATGAAAATGAAAAGTTGGTACAGGCTGCCTCTAAGTATAACAGAGTTGTACAAATGGGGAATCAACAAAGATCTTCTGCTCATACGGTCGAGGTGATTAAAGCCATACATGAGGGTAAAATAGGTAAAGCATACAAAGCAGTAGCTTTTTATACAAATGCCAGAGGGGAAGTCCCTAATCAGAAAAAAACATCAGCTCCAAACGGATTAGATTGGGATCTTTGGCAAGGACCCGCACCACGAAGAAATTATACCGATAATACCTGGGATTATAACTGGCACTGGTATGGCTGGGATTATGGTACCGCTGAAGCTGGAAATAATGGAACACACGAAATGGATATCGCACGGTGGGCTCTTGGGGTTGATTTTCCACTTTATGCAGAGACCGAAGCTCATAAAAGAGAATTTAAGGATGATGGTTGGGAAATGTACGATTCTATGAAAGCAACCTTTAAATTTAAAGATGATAAAATTATTGAATGGGATGGTAAAAGTAGAAACGGTTATGATACCTATGGCGGTGGTCGTGGAACTATAATTTATGGGAGTGAAGGTTCGGTTTTTGTAGATCGAAATAAATATGAAATGTACGACAGATCCGGAAAACAAATAAGCTCCAATAAATCAGATACTGAAGAGGCTGGGACTGCTTTAGGTGGTGGTGGGGATACCACAACAGCCCATATGCTTAATTTCTTCAATTCGATAAGAGGAAAAGAAAAATTAAATGCGCCCATTGATGATGCAAGTGTAAGTATGGCTATGGTCCATTATGCAAATATGGCTTATAGGGTTAATAAAGGCTTTTCAATAGACGAAAAAACCGGCAGAATATATGACCGGGATGCTATGCAATTATGGGGAAGAACCTATGAGCCGGGTTGGGAATTAAAAATATAATAATGAATAGAAGAAGTTTCGTGAAAAAGAGTAGTGTCGGTGCCGTGGGGATTATGTCTTCCTTTTCTGCGCTGAGTTCTTTTGGTTTTTCTAAAAATGGAACTGTAAATATCGGAGTTATAGGTACGGGAGATCGTGGTGGTGGATTAATCCCCATTATAGAAAGAATTTCCAACCTGAATTTAGTAGCTTGTTGTGATATCTTACCATTTAGACTTGAAAACGGTCTTTCGCGTGCTACTGGAAAAATAAAAGGATATTCCGACTATCGGGAAATGCTGGACAATAAGGATATAGATGCTGTATTGGTCGCTACCCCCTTTAATACACATGCGGCCATAGAAATTGATGCCTTAGATGCGGGGAAACATGTCTATGGGGAAAAAACAATGGCAAAAGGATATAGTGATATATGGAAGCTAAACAAGCAAAAGCAAAAGACCACTAAAATTTTTCAGGTAGGACATCAGTACCATAGTTCCAGATTATACACCCACGTAGTAGACCTTATAAAAAACGGAAAAGTTGGGAATATAACCGCTTTTGAATGCCAATGGAATCGTCATGGGAACTGGCGTCGTTCTGTACCGTCTCCTGAATTAGAAAAACGTATTAACTGGAGAATGTACAGGGAATATTCAGGTGGCCTGGTTGCAGAGTTATGTTCACATCAAATAGATTTTGTGAACTGGGTATTAGATGCGGTTCCTGAGCAGGTTATGGGAGTCGGTGGAATAGATTACTGGAAGGATGGTCGCGAAACTTATGATAATATCCACCTGATTTATTCTTATCCAAAAGGAATTAAGGCGAAATTCACCTGTTTAACTTCTAACGCTTTAAATGATTATCAGATTAAGGTAATGGGGGATAAAGGAACCATAATCCTGGATTATGAAAATGCGTGGTTTTATCCTGAAGGAAATGTAGATCAAAAAGAAATAGGAGAAGTAGATGGAGTATCGGGAGCCACAGTACAGTGGGAAAAAGGAAAAGGAATTCCAATTAAGGTGGGGCATACCCATGCCTCTGAGCAAGCGCTTAGAGATTTTGCAAACAATATTATAGATAATACAACTGCAGAATCTGATATTGTTACAGGATCCCAAACTGCTATTGCTGTACAGATGGGACTTGATGCTATGTATGAGAATAGAATTGTTTGTTGGGAGAAAGAATTTAATAATTATTATTAAAAGAATCTATCAAAAATACTATATATGAATAAAAATGTGTACGTACATAATAACTTCCTTTTAAGCAACAAGTATGCAGAGGAGTTGTATCATACTTACGCTGCGCCCCAGCCCATCATAGATTACCACAACCATTTACCTCCTGGAGAGATTGCGGGCAACCGTAGTTTTGATAATATCTCGCAGGTATGGTTGCATGGGGACCATTATAAATGGCGTGCGATGCGTACGATGGGGGTGGATGAGAAATTCATCACGGGTGAGGCTTCCGATCAGGAAAAGTTTGAGGCCTGGGCAAAAACGGTCCCCCATACCTTAAGAAATCCGTTGTACCACTGGACGCATTTGGAGCTGAAGCGTTATTTTGGTGTTGATGAGCTGCTGAATGAAAAAAACGCTGCTTCCATTTATGAAAATGTGAACGCCCAGTTGCAACAGCCTGAAAATTCCTGCCGGGGCTTGCTTGAGAAAATGAATGTGGAATCTTTGTGTACCACGGAAGACCCGACGGATAGCCTGGAGTATCACCGGGAAATGGCGAAAAGCGATTTCAGCATAACCATGAGCACCGCTTTTCGTCCGGATAAATCGATACTGATCGAGGCCGATGGCTATAATGAGTATTTGGATGCGTTAGGAAAAGCAGCCGATATTTCCATTGAAAGCTATAAGGACTTAAAAGATGCCCTGGGCAAGCGTATAGAATATTTTCATCAGCAGGGTTGCCGGCTTTGCGACCACGGCCTGAACTTTGTTTCCTTCGAAGAATTTACCGATGCCGAAATCGAAAAAATCTTCAGCAAAAGAAGAAGTGGAGGCCGTCTTTCTCATAAAGAGCAGGAACAATTTAAAACGGCAATTTTACTATATTTAGGACAACGGTATCACGAATTTGGTTGGGTTCAACAATTCCATTTGGGCGCCCTTCGAAACAACAACAAACGGATGCTTGCCCAGCTTGGCCCGGATACCGGATGGGATTCCATCGGTGATTACAAACAGGCAGAAAACCTCTCGAAGTTTTTAGACACCCTTGACGGGAAAGATAAACTGACCAAAACCATCCTTTACAATTTAAACCCGGCCGATAATGCGATGTTCGCTACGATGATCGGGAATTTCAATGACGGCAGCATTAAAGGGAAAGTACAGTTTGGTTCCGGCTGGTGGTTTTTAGACCAGAAAGACGGGATGGAAAAGCAGCTGAACGCCCTATCGAATATGGGGCTAATCAGCACCTTTATCGGGATGCTTACCGATTCGAGGAGTTTCCTTTCCTTCCCGCGCCACGAGTATTTCAGACGGGTATTGTGTAACTTGTTTGGCCAGGAAATCGCCAGCGGGGCATTGCCTGATGATATGGAGCTTGTAGGTGATACGATAGCTAAAATCTGTTACCATAACGCCAAAGATTATTTCGATTTTTAATGGGAAATTCAGCAAACAATACGGTTCTAAGCTTCGGCGAAGTCATGCTTCGGCTCTCGCCTTCGGATAAGCGCCAACTTCGCCAGGACAATACCTTGGAATACTATTTTGGCGGCACCGAACTCAACGTGGCCGCCTCCCTGGCAGTACTGGGGGAACCCACGCGTTATGTAAGCCAAGTTTCCGATGATTTTGTGGGGGAGGCTGCTTTGGCAAGCATCAGGAGCTATGGCATCGATGCCCAATATATCAATAAAACCAAGCATCCCTTAGGCCTATATTTTTTGGAAGTCGGCTCGGGGATGCGCCCCAGCCGAATTTCCTATAACCGCCTCCACGGGGCTTTTTCCCATATAGCCCCAAAAGCCGTAAACTGGAAAGAAGCTTTAAGGGGTTGTAGCCACCTGCATTGGACCGGGATTACGCCCGGTATTTCCGAGGGAGCTTATGAAACTTTAAAAGCAGGGCTTGAACAAGCAAAAAAACAAGGCATTACGGTAAGCGCCGACCCGGCTTACCGGAGTAACCTGTGGAAATACGGAAAAGAGGGGGATAAAATCTTAAAAGAACTCACCGGCCTATCCACAATTTTTATCGGCGGAGTGAACGAGATTAACGAGCTGCTCAAAACCGACTTCGAATTTTCGAAAGAAGGCTTTATCGCGGCTTCCAAAGCATTAATTAAAGCATGCCCGAGGATTGAAAAAGTCTTTGATAAGGTACGCACGGGCCTTAGTGCGAGTTGGCAAAAGATATACGCCCACGCCTGGACCGGGAAAGCCTACCTGAGGACCCAGGAGTTGGAAATCAGCGATGTGGTCGACCGCATTGGCACCGGAGATGCTTATGCCGCGGGGGTGATCTACGGATTACGACATTTTGATGACCAGAAAACTCTGGAGTTTGCCAATGCCGCCTGCGGCATCAAGCATACGATTTTGGGCGATGCGAACCTGGCCAGTGTGGCCGAAATAGAAGAAGTAGCCTCCGGTAATACCGGTGGCCGGATAAAACGATAAACAAACAAGAAAGAATGGCAAGATTCTCACGTATACAAGTTACGCAAACGATGGAAGAGACCGGGATTGTCCCGGTATTTTATCATAAGGACCTGGAGACCTGCAAGCAAGCTTTAAAGGCCTGTTATGAAGGAGGCGCCCGCACCTTTGAATTCACCAACCGGGGGGATTATGCCCACGAGCTATTTAAAGCCCTCAACCAGTATGCAGAAACAGCACTTCCCGAGATGGTCTTGGGAGTAGGTTCGGTGATTGATGCGGCCACTGCGGCTTTATACCTTCAATTAGGGGCGAACTTTGTGGTGTCTCCACTGGTAAGCCCGGAAATGGCAAAAACCTGCAACCGGAGAATGGTAGCCTGGATGCCCGGTTGTGGTTCGGTAACTGAAATCAACCAGGCGCAGGAACTCGGTGCCGAGGTGGTAAAGATTTTCCCTGGGGCACAGGTTGGTGGCCCCGGCTTTGTAAAAGCGGTTAAAGGCCCGCTTCCGTGGAGTAGGATTATGCCTACCGGCGGGGTAAGCCCAACAGAAGAAAATTTAAAAGAATGGTTTGAAGCCGGGGTACACTGCGTAGGTATTGGTTCGAAACTTTTCCGGAAGAAAGAAACCGGAGCCTTTGATTATGATGCTATAAAAAATACCACAAAAAATTCAATTGAAATTGTAGAATCATTGAAATTATGAGGCTTTATAAAGTTAAATTACTGATTTTGATATTTATAGGGGTATCGTTTTTAGGATGTAATTTCGAAGACGAAACAAAAATTATTCGGTTAGGTCATGGGTTAGATACCTCACATTCTGTACATAAAGCTATGGTCTTTATGTCAGAGCGTTTGGAAGAAAAATCAAATGGCACAATCACTATCAGTATTTATCCCAACCAGCAGTTAGGCTCAGAGCGTGAATGTGTGGAGTTGCTTCAAATCGGTAGTCTGGGAATGACGAAAGTTTCTGCCGCTACGATGGAAAATTTTGCTAAAGAATTTAGAGTTTTAAATCTACCTTATTTGTTCAGGGATAGTGAACATCGTTTTAAAGTTCTTGAAGGTGAAATTGGACAAGATTTATTAAAAAGTAGTAGCGATAAGAACCTGATAGGACTTACTTTTTATGATTCTGGGACTCGAAATTTTTATGCAGATAAACCTATAGAATCACCTGCAGATTTGAAAGGTTTGAAGTTAAGGGTTATGCCCAGCAACACGGCAATAAATACAGTTAAGAACTTAGGTGGTTCTCCTACTCCAATAAGCTGGGGTGAATTATATACAGCCCTTCAGCAAGGAATTGTAGACGGGGCTGAAAATAATCTGCCAAGCTATTACTTGAATAATCATTTTGAAGTTTGTCCCTATTACTCCATGGATGAGCATACTGCTATTCCTGATGAATTATTAATTAGTACCATTATTTGGGATAAGCTAACTGTTCAGCAACAAAAATGGTTAAAGGAAGCAGCTGAAGAATCGTCGGCATATCAGAAGAAACTTTGGCAACAATCTGAACAGGAAGCTTTAGACGGGATGAAAGAGGCTGGTGTGACCATAATTGACCCTGACAAATCAAAATTTCGGGAATTGGTAGAACCAATCTACGAAGAGTTTGAGAAAGATCCTGAAATGAAGAAAATAATTGAAAAAATACAAGCTTTAAGATAATATGAAATTAACCTTAGATAAGATTTTAGGGGGCTTTTTGGTCTTCCTGATGGTCCTTATGACCGTGGCGGTTTCCTGGCAGGTATTTTCCAGGTACCTTTTACAAGCTTCGAGTTCTTTTACCGAAGAAGTAGCGCGTTACCTGCTTATATGGATAGGTGTGCTTGGGGCGGCCTATATTGCCGGCCAGCGGCAACACCTTGCCATCGATATTTTGGCTCCCAAGTTAAGCGACAAGGGACGGGTTCGCCTGAGACGGTTTATCAACCTGCTCATTATTGCTTTTTGTATTGTGGTGATGATTATCGGTGGGGGTAACCTGGTGTATGTCAACCATATTTTGGGACAAACCTCTGCAGCCCTTGGAATGCCTTTGTCAGTAGTATATGCCGTTTTGCCGATTAGTGGTGTGCTAACGGTAATTTATAAAGTAAATGAACTATTAAACCCTAAAACTTACCTGGTATGATGATAGAAGTAGCCATTTTAGTTATTTCGTTTATAATCCTGCTGGGTATTGGGGTGCCGGTAGCCTGGTCTATCGGAATATCCTGCGTACTTACCCTGGCGGTTTCTTTAGATTCACTGGCGGCCTATACCACAGTGGCCCAACGAATGGCCACGGGGCTGGACAGTTTTTCACTATTGGCGATCCCATTTTTCATTTTGGCTGGTCAGATTATGAACCAGGGCGGGATTGCCACCCGGCTTATTAATTTTGCCAAAGCGCTTATAGGCTCTTTGCCTGGCGGACTTATTTATGTAAATGTAATTGCTGCGATGCTTTTTGGAGCCATCTCCGGCTCAGCGGTAGCTGCGGCTTCAGCCATTGGGGGAATATTAGGCCCAAGAATGGAGAAGGAGAATTATTCCCGGGAGTTTGGTGCTGCGATTAATGTTACCTCCTCTACCACGGGATTGGTGATACCGCCTTCCAACGTACTGATTGTATATTCCCTGGCCAGTGGCGGGGTGTCCATTGCCTCCTTGTTTTTGGCGGGTTATTTGCCCGGTATTATAATGGGACTGGCTCTGATGCTTACCGCAGCGGTATGGATTAAGATCAAGAAATACCCGGCCGGGGAGAAGAGTAGTGTAAAACGCATCGTTTGGACCTTTTTGGATGCCCTGCCCAGTTTGCTTTTACTCATTATTGTAATCGGGGGGATTGTAGCCGGAATATTTACGGCTACCGAAGCCTCGGCCATAGCGGTATTGTACTGTCTTATCCTGGCAGCGATTTACCGGGAAATGAACCCTAAAAAACTATACAACACTTTTTTAAGTTCCGTAGGGACTACGTCAGTCGTGATGCTGCTTATTGCGACTTCTATGAGTATGTCTTGGGTGATGAGTTTTGAAAATATCCCGCAAAATGTAAGTGAAGCCCTCTTGGGACTTAGTGATAATAAATTTGTAATCCTGCTCATCATTAATTTACTCTTGTTGTTTGTGGGGACTTTTATGGATATGACCCCGGCAGTACTCATATTCACGCCCATCTTTTTGCCCATCACGATGGAATTAGGGGTAGATCCGGTACACTTCGGTATTATGATGGTGATGAACCTTTGTGTGGGGCTGTGTACCCCACCGGTAGGCTCGGTGCTCTTTATTGGGGTGGGGGTGGCCAAGACCACCATTGAAAAGGTGATCAAACCTTTGTTGCCACTCTATATCGTGATGTTTATCGTCCTGTTGCTGGTGACTTTTGTCCCCGAAATAAGCCTATGGTTGCCACAATTATTTGAATAATAAATAGTTCTGAAAATTAATGTAAAATATAAATAAATGAAAACAATCGTTATAACTGGTGCAGGAGGAGTCCTGTGCAGCACTTTAGCAGAAGCATTATCAAAACAAGGCCATAAAATAGCCTTATTAGATTTAAATTTGGAAGCAGTTCAGGAAGTTGCATCCACTATTAAAAAAGCAGGAGGTGAAGCTCTTGCTATAAAAACCAATGTGCTGGAGGAAGAATCTCTAAAAGAAGCCAGGAAAATGGTAAATGAAGAATTCGGCCCTTGTGAAATCCTCATTAATGGTGCTGGGGGAAATCATCCTTTAGCGACTACCGATAAACCCTTTTATGAGCCGACTGAAGATAAAAAAGACTCTTTAAAAACATTCTTTAATTTGGATATGAGTGGGTTCAAATTTGTGTTTGATCTGAATTTTATGGGGACTTTGCTACCTTCCCAAATCTTTGCTCAGGATATGATAGACAACAAAAAAGGAAATATTTTAAATATTTCTTCTATGAACGCTTTTCAACCTTTAACTAAAATTCCGGCATATAGTGGAGCGAAAGCAGCTATTTCGAACTTCACGCAGTGGTTAGCGGTGTATTTTTCAAAAGTTGGGATTAGGGTGAATGCTTTGGCTCCCGGTTTTTTCTTAACAGAGCAAAATAGAAGCTTATTAACTAATGAAGATGGGAGTTTAACCCAGCGTGGAGAAACGATTATAAAAAGAACACCATTAGGAGAATTTGGTAAACCTGAGGACCTTATTTCCACTACTTTTTGGTTGTGTGACGATAATTCTCAGTTTATAACAGGAGTTATTGTGCCTATCGATGGTGGGTTTAGTGCATTTAGTGGAGTTTAATCAAGAAAAATAATTTACATTATGAATAATAAGCTTGGATTGGAACAAACCTGGCGATGGTATGGGCCTAAAGACAATGTTTCTTTATCAGATATTAAGCAGGCTGGTGCTACAGGTATTGTTACAGCCTTACATCATATCCCCAATGGAGAAGTTTGGGAAAAAGAGGAAATTCTAAAACGAAAAAAAAAGGTTGAGGATAGTGGCCTTACGTGGTCAGTAGTAGAAAGTGTTCCGGTACACGAGGATATAAAAACACGTAGCGGGAAATACGAATTGTATATTCAAAATTATTGTGAGACCATCCGGAATCTTTCAGAGTGTGGTATCGATACGTTATGTTATAATTTTATGCCTGTTTTAGACTGGACCCGAACTGATTTGGAGTATAAGTTAAAAGACGGATCTACCTGTTTACGCTTTGATCGGGTAAAGTTTGCAGCTTTTGAAGTTCTAATTCTTAAAAGGCCTGGATTAGAAGAAAATTATTCAAAGGAAGAAATTGAGAAAGCTAAAACTTTTCTTGAAAATGCTTCTAAGGAGGAAAAAGAAAAGTTAGTCAGCAATATAATAGCCGGTTTACCCGGGGCTGAGGAGAACTATTCTCTAGATGAATTTAATACTATTTTGGATACTTATAATGAAATAGACCACGCTAAATTAAGAGAGAATTTAATTTATTTTCTTGAGCGAACTGTTCAGGTAGCAGAAGCATGTGGTATAAATATGTGTATTCACCCAGATGATCCGCCTTTTTCCTTGCTTGGCTTACCAAGAGTGGTAAGTACAGCCAAAGATTTACAGGAGATTTTTGAAGCGGTTCCAAGTAATAATAATGGGCTCACTTTTTGCACAGGATCCTTTGGTGTAAGAGAGGACAATAATCTTATTTCGATTTTAAAACATTTTGCAGACCGAATTCATTTTGTTCATCTTAGAGCTACAAAAAGAGATGCTCAGGGTAATTTCTTTGAAGCAGATCACTTAGATGGAGATGTAGATATGTATGAAATAATTAAAGGTTTGTTGGATGAACAAAAACGTCGGCAAATTGCAGGAAGGAAAGATTTTCGTTTCCCAATGAGACCAGACCATGGTCATAAAATGCTTGATGATTTAAAAAAGCAAACAAATCCTGGTTACTCTGCTATTGGAAGATTAAGAGGGCTTGCTGAATTAAGAGGTTTGGAGCACGGTATAATAAAAACGCTAAATGCATAAATTGAGTCATGGTGTTTAAATCCAGAATATTGCCACATAAAGTATTATTTGTTCTAATATTATTACTTGTTTCTATAGGAAATATTAAAGGGAATACTGCACGTGCTTTTGAAGATGGATATCGAATGTGGCTTAGGTATGAAATTGTCAAAAACAATGATTTACTTAGGCAATATAAAAGTTATCTTAATGCTGTCGTACTTAACGGAAGTTCAGAAACAATAAATGTAATAAAAGATGAACTTGAAATTGGCTTTAAGGGATTGATTTCAGAAATGCCCGATTTTAAAACAACACCTGATGAGGATGGAACGTTAGTTATAGGTACTCCGAAATCATCAAAATTAATTGCTTCTTTGAATCAAAAGCACTTAAAAAAGTTGAAGGCTGTAGGTAGTGAAGGTTATTTGGTAACTACTAAGCGTGTGAAGGGGAATAAGTTAACCATAATATCAGCAAATACTGATAGGGGGTTGTTGTACGGAACTTTTCATTTTTTGCGATTAATGCAAACGCGAAAGCCTATTTCCAATTTAAATATTCTGGAATCTCCAAAAGTCGAATACAGAATAGCAAACCATTGGGATAATTTAGACCGTTCAGTAGAACGTGGTTATGCGGGACTTTCTTTATGGGATTGGGAAGCACTCCCCGATGAAAAAAGTGACAGATATAAAGCCTATGCCCGTTTTTGTAGTTCTCTAGGGATTAATAGTGTTGTTATAAATAATGTAAATGCAAATGCACATTTTATTTCAACAGAGTATTTGAAAAAAATTTCGATACTCGCTAATATTTTTCGACCGTATGGGGTAAAGGTTTTTGTGGCTATCAATTTTAATTCGCCACAAACCCTGGGAAATCTTAAAACGGCAGACCCTCTTAATCAAGAAGTAAATAAATGGTGGAGGCAAAAAGTGAATGAAATTTACAATTTCATTCCTGATTTGGGAGGGTTTTTAGTTAAAGCCGATTCTGAAGGACAGCCCGGTCCTAATACGTATGGAAGAACTCATGCCGATGGTGCGAATATGCTTGCTAAAGTTTTAAAACCACATGATGGAGTAGTTATGTGGCGTGCATTTGTATATGGTGAAAAACAAAAAGATAGAATTAGGGAGGCTAACGATGAATTTAAACCATTAGATGGTAAGTTTGATGAAAATGTGATTCTTCAGGTTAAAAAGGGTCCGTTAGATTTTATGCCAAGGGAACCTTTTTCGCCACTGTTTGGGGCCATGAAACAGACGAATACTATGATTGAATTTCAAATTACACAAGAATATCTGGGTAATGAGTTTCATCTATTATATAAAGGTGGAATGTATGATGAAATTCTAAAATCAGATACCTATGCAGAGGGTAAACAGACCTATGTTGGAGACATTATTTCAGGAAAAGTTTACGATTATACCCACACTGGTATGGCTGGAGTAATAAATCCTGGAATGGCCGAGAACTGGACAGCGCATCCGTTTGTTCAATCTAGTTGGTATGCCTTTGGAAGATTGGCCTGGGATTATAATCAAGATCCCTGGGAAATAGCAGAAGACTGGATTGCAATGACTTTTTCAAATGATAATGCTATAAAAAATAGTATATTAGAAATCATGAAGATTTCAGAAGAAGCCGGGGTTAATTACCGTGAGCCTTTGGGCCTAACTCATATCGGTACCGCTTCTCATTACGGCCCTGCCCCGTGGTCTGAAAGATCTAAAAGCTTTCACAGGGCAAGTAAAGACGGAATTGGTTTTGACCGGTCAAAGAGTGGTTCTAAAACAGTTTCACAGTACTACGAACCTTTAGAAACGAGATTCAATAATTTAAATACTGTTCCTGAAGACTTATTGCTTTGGTTTCATCATGTTGGTTGGGATTATAAAATGAAATCGGGTAATTCTTTATGGGAAGAACTAATTGAACATTATTATCTGGGAGTTGAACAGGTTGGTCAAATGCAAGTTTTATGGAATGCTTTAGAGGGTAAAATTGATCAGGAACGTTTTGCTATGGTAGACTCACTCTTGAAAATTCAAAAAAAGGATGCTATTGAATGGCGAGACTCCTGTCTACTTTATTTTCAAACTTTATCAGGTCGGGAAATTCCAGAAAAGTATGAACAGCCCAAGTATGGGCTTCCCCATTATATGAAGTAGAAGAATGTTTTAACTCCTATTAGGAGATAATTAATTGAAAATAGGTTTTAGTCTTAATATTTGAATATTAATACAGTCTTTCTAGTAATTTTGTTAGAAATTTCTATCTGGAAAATATAATTAACAATTTTTACTCGAAAAAATTTTGTCAATTCATAAAAAAGAGTAAAATTTACGCTTATAAATTAAGTCCTTTTTAATTTTTGAGATATTCAATTAATATTTCTATCTGATATTTGAAAAATTACTAAAACAAGCGTGATCGAGATTATATCTTCTTTGTTGTATAAATGTATAAAATACGTGTAGATTGAATAATAAGTGTTATTGAGATACTTTGTTTAATTCACTAAAACGTTTTATTAATGAGGAGCTATGAAATAAGGGGTGCTTAAGAATTAAATGTTAGAGTAGAAATATAGAGGATATGATTTTTAGGAGTTTATAAAAAAATATGAATGTTAATAATTTATAATTTAATATGAAAAAAAATAGTTTACTTCTATTAGTTGGGATTTTTATAACTCAATGGGCTGTTGCTCAATGGCAACCGGCCGGGGACAAAATAAAAACCAAATGGGCAAGTGAGATTGATCCTGAAAATGTACTTTCTGAATATCCACGACCAATTATGGAGCGTGACGAATGGAAAAACTTAAACGGGTTATGGGAATATAGCATTACCGAGAGAAATAGCCAAAAACCTGAAAATAGTGATGGTGAGATTTTAGTTCCTTTTGCAGCAGAATCAAGTCTTTCAGGGGTTATGGAAAGAGTAGGCCCTTCAAAGGTGCTTTGGTATAATAACTCTTTTACGGTGCCACAGGATTGGGATGGTAAAAATATCAAGCTAAACTTTGGTGCGGTAGACTGGAAAGCAGAAATATGGATTAATGATGTGAAAATTGGAAGTCATACCGGAGGGTTCACTCCATTTTCTTTCGATATTACCCCATTTTTAGAAGATGGCGAGCAGAAGATTAGCGTAAAAGTTTGGGATCCTTCTGATGAAGGACCGCAGCCACGAGGAAAACAAGTTAAAAATCCTGAAGGTATTTGGTATACTCCGGTTACCGGGATTTGGCAAACTGTTTGGCTTGAACCGGTAAGTGAAAAAAGCTTGAAAGATCTTAGGTTTACTCCAAATATTGATAATAATACTGTTACGGTTAAATCTAAAACTACAGATTTTGAACCTGGAGATATAATAGAGGTAATCGTAAAAGATGAGGGTAAAGAAATAGCCAAATCTAAATTTGCAGCCGGGGTAACCTCAGAAATAACCCTGGATAATCCAAAGCTATGGTCTCCCGAATCTCCGTTTTTATACAGAACTACCATAAAGCTTATCAGCAATGGAGAAACTACCGATGAAGTGGAAAGTTATTTTGCTATGCGTAAAATTTCAAAAAAGCGTGATGAAAACGGTGTGGTGAGAATGCAGCTTAATAATGAGGATTATTTTCATTTTGGTCCTTTGGATCAGGGATGGTGGCCTGACGGATTATACACTGCGCCCACCGATGAAGCTCTTAGATACGATATTGTTAAAACCAAGGAAATGGGTTACAATATGATCCGAAAGCACGTTAAAGTAGAACCTGCTCGTTGGTATACTCATTGCGATGAATTAGGGATTTTGGTTTGGCAGGACATGCCTAATGGTGGTCGGGGACCAGGCTGGCAATCCCGTAACTTTTTTAAAGGAACTGAAGATCAAAGGAGTGATGCTTCCGAAGCGGTGTATAAGAAGGAATGGAAAGAAATTATGGATTACCTTTATTCTTATCCCAGTATAGCGGTATGGGTTCCTTTTAATGAAGCTTGGGGGCAGTTTAATACAGTGGAAGTTACTGAATGGACTAAAAATTATGATCCTTCCCGACTGGTAAATTCAGCTAGTGGCGGTAATCATTTTCATACCGGAGATATCCTTGATTTACATAATTACCCAGAGCCAAACCTTTATCTCTACGATGCCGAACGTGTGACTGTGTTAGGTGAATATGGAGGTATCGGGTTTCCGATGAAAAATCACCTTTGGGCTACCGATAAAAACTGGGGCTATGTAGAATTTGATAGTAAAAAAGCGGTTACCGATAAGTATATTGAATATACGGATATGTTAAAAGAATTGGTGCGTTCAGGTTTCTCAGCGGCAGTCTACACGCAAACTACCGATGTTGAAGGAGAAGTAAATGGCTTGATGACTTACGATCGCAAAGAAGATAAAATGAATTTTAAGCGGATTCGGGAAGCAAATCAGGAGGTTATTAATGTGTTGAAGAATTAGCCAAGGCAACATTATCAGGTTATGGTTTTACAAAGATATTTATTAGTTTTTTCAATATTCATACTATTGGTTGGATGTAAAGAAAAACACACTTCTACTAATGAAAACCAAACCGAGCTAGCAAAATCTTCCCGGTATTCCAATCCTGTGATACGGGGAGATTTTGCTGACCCTTCTGTAATTCGGGTAGAAAATACTTATTATTCTGTAGGAACTTCTTCAGAATGGGCACCGCATTTCCCAATATTTACCTCTAAAAATTTGGTGAACTGGAAACAGGAGTCTTACGCTTTACAAGTTACACCAGAATGGGCAGCATCTTCATTTTGGGCTCCAGAACTTTACTATCATAATGAAACATTCTACCTTTATTATGTTGCTAAAAGAAAAAGTGACGATGTTTCTTATATCGGCGTTGCCATATCCGAAAATCCAAAAGAAGGATTCACCGATAAAGGAGTATTACTGGAATACGGTAGTGAAGCTATCGATCCGTTTATTCTGAACGACGATGGGCAATTATACATGTCCTTTAAAGCTTACGGTTTGGATGATCGGCCTATTGAACTTCTGGCAGCTAAACTTTCCAACGACGGATTAAAGGTTGAAGGTGAGCCTTTTTCTTTGTTAAAAGATGAAAATGCGAGGGGAATAGAAGGACAATACATCGTAAAAAAAGATGATTTTTATTACCTATTCTATTCTGAAGGCGCTTGCTGTGGAAGTAATTGCGACTATGATATACGCGTTGCCAGGGCTTCAGATTTTAAAGGCCCATATGAGAAAAATCCTGAAAATCCAATTTTGGAAGGTGATGGGGAATGGAAATGCCCCGGTCACGGCACTATGGTGGAAACAGCTGATGATAATTGGTTTTATATGTATCATGCCTACAATGGTGAAGATGATATTTACACGGGAAGACAGGCTTTATTGGATGAGATAAAATGGAATGAAAATTCAGGATGGCCGGAATTTGTGGAAGGCAAAAATCCTTCAGCAGAATTTGCTATTTCTTCAGAAAATATTCAGCAAAAAGATTTTAAAACCATTAAGGATAATTTTGAGGGGGATTCCCTTTCTTATTTCTGGCAATGGGACTTTAGAAATGCCGAACCACAAATAAATCTTGAAAATGGAAAACTTTCTTTATCCGGTAAAATAAAAGATCAAAACAAATCAGGAACTGTTCTCACGGTGAGGCCATATACCGGTTCGTATGAAATAGTTATTGAAGTTCTAAATGAGAATCAATCTTTAAAAGGCCTCAGTTTGTATGGTGACGCAAGTCAGGCTGTAGGTATTGGAATTAGAGAAAACAAAATTCAACTTTGGGAAGTAAAAGATAACAATCGAAAAATATTGAATGAAAAAACTATCGAAACAAGTAATTCGGTGCAATTAAAAATGAAAGTCGAAAAAGGTTATAAATGTATGTTCTTATACAAAACAGAAAGTACTAAAAATTGGGAAGAATTAAAATCGGGAAATAATAAATATTATGACGGACAATTTTTACCGCAATGGGATAGAAGCCCGAGACCGGGGTTAATTCATTTTGGAGCAGAAAATAAACCCGCCGAATTTACCTTTTTCGAAATCAATTACAAATAACTTAAAAAAATAACCAATAAATAATGAATATTCAGCCTTCTATGAAAAATTATATCCTATTCAGCTTTTTATGCTTTAGTTTCTTTTTAAATGCCCAGCAGCGGCAAGCCCCTGCTTATCCTTTAGTAACACACGACCCTTATTTAAGTATTTGGTCATTTACCGATAATATTGCCGAACAACCTACTAAACACTGGACTGGAGCCGATCATTCCCTTGTAGGATATATTAATGTAGACGGAACTACTTATCGTTTCTTAGGTAATGAAGCTAAAACCTTTAATTCAGTTTTACATTCTTCCGATGAAGGTTTTACCGCTAAAGTAACTGAGAAAGACCCTGGAGAAGGTTGGCAGGAAAAAGATTTTGATGATTCTTCCTGGAAATCGGCAGAAGCTCCTTATGGAAACCAGAGTGAAGATGCCACAACCTCGTGGGAAAGCGAAGACCTTTGGGTACGAAGAAAATTCGATTTGAAAACTACCGACCTGGAGAATCTATTTTTAAAATTACGTCATGACGACAATATCAATGTATATCTAAACGGAGAAAAGATTTATGAACGTAATGGTTGGACCCATAAATTTGAATATCACGAAATTCCAGCTTCGGCTTTTAATAATTTGAAGCAGAAGAACAATATCCTGGCCATTCATATTAAAAATACGGCTGGAGGCCAGTGGCTGGATTTTGGTCTTTCCAAAGAAGTAAAAGATAAACATACCACTGAGGTAGCTGAACAAAAATCAGTAGAGTTTAATGCTACGCAAACAATTTATAAGCTCACTTGTGGCGGAATAGATGTTGATCTTACTTTTACTTCTCCTTTACTAATGAATGATCTGGAATTACTAACCAGGCCGGTATCCTATATTTCTGCTAAGACCACGCCTAATGATGGGAATTCCCATGAGGTTCAGGTATATTTTGGAGCCTCATCGTCAATTGCTGTAAACGAAAACTCACAGAAGTTAACTTCTGAAGGCTCCGCTACTAAAAACTTGTCTTTTCTGAAAGCAGGAACTAAATCTCAACCTGTTTTAGAAAAAAAAGGAGATATTTTAAGAATTGATTGGGGGTATATGTACATAGCAGTTCCAAAAGATGCGAATGCCCATCAAGCGGTTGTTTCAATTGAGGAAGCTAAAAGCAATTTTCTTGAGGGAAAATCAGGGAATACAGTGCAAACTGGTAAAAACTTAGTGTTAACTACTGTTTTTCCAAAAGAAAAAATCGATTCAGAAAAGGAACATTTAATTCTTTTGGGTTATGATGATGAATATTCAATAAATTACTTTGGCGAAAAACTACGCCCCTACTGGAATAAAGATGGCAATAATACTATTGAAAACGAACTTGAAGAAGCTTATCAGAGTTATGATGATGTAATTGAAGAATGTAAAGAGTTTGATGAGGAATTATATGAGGATGGTGTAGAATCTGGAGGGGAAGAATATGCCAATTTATTGGAAATCGCGTATCGCCAAAGTATCGCTGCCCATAAAGTAGTTGAAAGTCCTCAAGGGGAGATCCTCTTTCTATCCAAAGAAAATAACAGTAATGGATCAATTAATACTGTTGATGTTACTTATCCATCGGCACCACTATACCTTATTTACAACCCTGATTTGATGAAAGGGATGCTAAACGGAATTTTCTACTATAGCGAAAGCGGGAAGTGGAAAAAACCTTTTCCTGCTCACGATTTAGGAACCTACCCAATTGCAACCGGTCAAACCTATGGAGAAGATATGCCCGTTGAAGAAGCTGGAAATATGATCATTCTTACTGCTGCCATAGCAAAATCTGAAGGAAATGCAAAATATGCTGAAAAGCATTGGGAGAGTTTAACTACCTGGGCCAATTATTTAGCTAAAAAGGGACTTGATCCCGAAAACCAATTATCTACGGATGATTTTTCCGGTCATTTGGCCAGAAATGCAAACCTTTCGGTAAAGGCTATTATGGCTATTGCCAGTTATGGTTATTTAGCTAAAGAATTAGGAAAGGATGATATTGCTGATGAATATACCGCAATGGCAAAATCTATGGCCAAAGAATGGATGGAACTGGCCGATGCAGGAGATCATTATGCACTTACTTTTAATGATAAAAATACCTGGAGCCAAAAATATAACCTGGTTTGGGATAAAGTAATGGAACTGGATATTTTCCCGGATGAAGTTATTGAAAAAGAGCTTGCTTTTTATAAAACAAAGCAAAACGAATATGGTTTGCCATTAGATAATCGTAGTGATTATTCAAAATCTGATTGGATTTTATGGACAGCTACTCTAGCTGATGATATTGAAGATTTCCGATATTTTGCTAATCCAGTATACAAATTTGGTGTTGAAACAGTTGATAGAGTCCCTATGAGTGACTGGCACTGGACTACAAGTGGGGATGTAAGAGGTTTTAAAGCCCGAAGTGTAATTGGAGGATATTTTATAAAGCTATTGGAAGATTATTGGAAATAGAAATGAGCTAAAAACCGGAAGACTTTTATAAGTTGCTAATATTTAGATTGATGAAAAAAGTAATATTTCATTGTTTTCTTTTTTTTGCTATTATATTTTTTTATTCCTGCAATAAAAAAAATCAGGAAAACAATACAATATCAATAGTAAAAATTCCAGATACTACAAATATCAATTCAAATTACACCAGCAATCGTGCTCCTCTCCAACAAAATACTTTGGTTAAACTTCCTGTTGGGGCTGTGAAACCGGAAGGCTGGTTAAAGGTTACTTTAGAAAGGCAGGCCAATGGTTTAATGGGAAATTTGGGAGAAATAAGTGCCTGGCTTCAGGAGGAAGATAATGCCTGGTTATCAAAAGACGGAAAAGGAAAATGGGGCTGGGAAGAAGTACCTTATTGGTTAAAAGGCTATGGAAATACCGCTTATATCCTTGAAGATGAAGAAATGATTGCCGAGACCGAAAAATGGATTGAAGCCGCTTTGGCGAGTCAGCGGGAAGATGGAAATTTTGGTCCGGATAGACGAGGTGAAGATGGCACTCAGGATTTTTGGTCTAATATGATTATGTTGTATTGTCTTCAGTCGTATTATGAATACAGTGGAGATAAACGGGTTATAGAATTAATGACCAATTATTTTAAATACCAATTGCAAGTTCCCGACGAAGAGTTCTTATCTGAAAGTCATTACTGGCAAAGGATAAGAGGAGGAGATAATTTGCATAGTGTTTTTTGGTTGTACAATCGCACCGGTGATAAATGGCTATTGGAACTCGCTGAAAAAATTCATGAAAATACCGCTCCCTGGAGTAAAAGGGATAACACTTTAGAAGAAATTGGAAACTGGAAAGAAACCCGTGAAGACACAGAATGGCCAGAGTGGTATTCAAAATTGGTCGATTGGCACAATGTAAACGTGGCCCAGGGTTTTAGGGAACCCGCCCAATATTATCAATTAAGTCATAATCAAGAAGATTTACAGGCCACTTATGATAATTTCAATATAATCAGGGATTATTTTGGGCAGGTTCCGGGAGGAATGTTTGGTGCTGATGAAAACGCCAGGCCGGGTTATGATGATCCGCGACAGGGAATAGAAACCTGTGGGGTGGTAGAGCAAATGAATTCTAATGAGAGTTTGCTTCAAATTACCGGAGATCCGTTCTGGGCAGATCATACCGAAGAAATTACTTTTAACACCTTACCGGCCACGATGATGCCCGATTTAAAAGCATTACGTTATATTACCAGCCCGAATATGGTTTTAAATGATGATAAAAATCATCGTCCCGGAATTATGAATGATGGGCCTTTTTTAATGATGAACCCTTTTAGTTCCAGATGTTGCCAACATAATCACGGACAGGGTTGGCCTTATTTAATCGAAAACTTATGGATGGCAACGCCAGATAATGGTTTGGCCGCGATTATTTATGCGCCCAGTACGGTAAAAGCTAAAGTCGCAGATGGGGAAAAAGTAAGTATAACTTCTGAAACCAATTATCCGTTTGAAGAAAATTTGAAGTTTACCGTAAACAGAAATGATTCAGGAGCAGTAGGTTTTCCACTTTATTTTAGGGTTCCGGGTTGGGCTAAAAATGCCAGCCTTTTTATTAATGGTGAGGAAATTGAAACAAAACCAGAAGCAGGAAAATATATTTGTGTAAACAGGAATTGGACAGATGGTGATATTGTGAATTTATCGCTTCCGAAAGAATTAAAAGTAAGAACTTGGGAAGAGAATCATAATAGCGTGAGTGTAGATTATGGGCCGCTTACTTTTTCTTTAAGAATAGACGAAGGATACATTAAAAAAGAAAGTGATGAAACCGCAATAGGAGATTCCAAATGGCAAGAAGGTGTAGATAAGGAGAATTGGCCTTCCTATGAAATTCATCCTAAAAATGATTGGAATTACGGGTTGATTTTGAATAAAGAAAAGGTTGAAAATTCTTTTGAAGTTGTACATCAAAACTGGCCCGAGGATGATTTTCCATTTACCGCTGAAAATGCACCAATTGTCATTAAAGCAAAAGCTAAAAGAATTCCTGAATGGAAAATTGATAAATATGGTTTGGCCGGAGAATTACAAGACAGTCCGGTAAAAAGCGATGAAGCTACCGAAATGGTTGAGTTAATTCCAATGGGAGCTGCACGTTTGCGAATAAGTGCTTTTCCGGTTATTGGAGAAGGTGAAGAGGTGAATAATTGGGAGTAAATTTAGATAAAAACTGTTTCTGAAAAGAGATTGTTGATTTTGAGTAAATTAATATCAAATTAGTTGATAATGAAATCTTTTTTAGAGAATAATATAAAATTTTTATTTCCACGAAAAGGAATTGCTTTTTTGGGATTTATTGGATTTTTACTACTTCCCCTGGGATTGATAGCTCAAGTTCCCGTAGACTTGAAAGAATTTGATAAGCGCGGAGAAACCTTGGTTTCTATCAAAGAAATTTTCTTGGAGATCACCTGGCCTTCTGCAGAAAATGAAAAGGGAAAAATTCAAATAAACCTGGAAGAA
Source organism: Salegentibacter sp. (assembly GCA_017795085.1). GTDB lineage: Bacteria > Bacteroidota > Bacteroidia > Flavobacteriales > Flavobacteriaceae > Salegentibacter. Next base: position 2,849,911 of record CP051246.1, on the reverse strand, counting down.
GGACAACCACTTTTCAATAAGATGGAACTAATAAAGGAGGGAAAAGTTTCAGAAATTGCAACTAATCTGGACCCTGTTTTCCTGCTTTCAGTAGGGAAACGCGATCTTGAAAAAAGGGACGGTTGGAATATATTTTTTGACCAGACCGCCTATAAACCTTTTGAAACCCACATCGTAGAACTGGAAAAAAAAGAAATAAAAGTAATCAGCGAGGGTTCCCGAACTAGAATTCTTATTTCAGAAGTCAGCGTCGGGGATTTTAATGGAAACCTTGAAATTACTTTGTTCAATGGAAGTTCGTTATTAAATATTGCAGCGGTTATAGCGACTGAAAAAAATGCGCGTGCCATTATTTATGATGCCGGTTTAGCAGGATCAGAAAATAAATGGGAAGAAGTGTTTTGGGCAAATACAGATGATTATTTACAAAGTTCAGAAGTTGATTTAGAAGCAAAAAGTAAAAACCTGGCTGTAAAATATAGAACAATTATTGGAGAGACAAACGGGGGAAGCCTGGCTGTATTTCCACCTCCACACCAGTATTTCTACCCGCTCGATAATGCCTATAATTTAAAATATACCTGGTATGGTAAAGAATATCGAGAGAAAGTACCGGAATTTGGAATAGGTATAAGGCATGAGCTAATGGGAGATCGGCGGCATGTGCCCTGGTTTAATGCGCCTCCGGAAACCCATCAGCGATTAAACTTCTTTGTGTTATTAAGTAAAGAAAAAGACGGAAAAGTACTTGAAAATGTAAAAAGGTTCACTCATAAAGATACTTATAAACCACTGGAAGGGTTTTATACCATGGCAAGTCATTTTCATACAGAGCATATTATGGATGTGCTTACCCATAAACCCTTACCGGAGATCCCTGGGCATGTTAAGGCTTTGCGGAATACGGGGGTGAATATCATGCATCTGGGAGAATTTCATTTGGCAGGAAATCCCCGTGATCGTGGTCCCAGAAGGTTACCTGAATTCCAAAAAATGTTCGAAGAATGTAAAAGGCTTTCAGAAGGAGATTTTCTAATGCTTCCCGGCGAAGAACCCAACAGTCATTTTGGAGGGCATTGGATGAACCTTTTTCCCAAACCGGTTTACTGGATTATGTCCCGAGATAAAAATGAGCCTTTTGTCGAAGAACATCCGGAATATGGAAAGGTTTATCGCGTAGGAAATAAAGAAGAGATGCTGCGGTTGTTGGAAGAAGAAAATGGTTTGGCCTGGACCGCTCATGCCCGAATCAAGGGTTCTACCGGCTTTCCTGATGCATATAAAGATGAGGGATTTTTTAAATCTGATCGTTTCTTGGGAGTTGCCTGGAAAGCCATGCCAGCTGATTTGTCCCAGGAAAGCCTTGGAAAAAGGGTTTTGGATGTCATGGATGATATGGCCAACTGGGGGCATAAAAAGCACGTGATAGCAGAAGCAGATTTGTTTAAAATAGAACCTGATTATGAGTTGTATGGAAATATGAACATCAATTATTTACAGTTAGATGAACTTCCAAAATTTGAGGAGGGTTGGCAAAGTGTGTTGGATGCTATGGAAAGCGGGAAGTTTTTTGTTTCTACCGGAGAAGTGTTGTTGCCTAAATTTAAAGTAGACGGAAAAGGTTCAGGGGAAACTGTGAAGTTGAAACGAAATGGAAAGACCGACATTAACTTAGAAATCGACTGGACTTTTCCTTTAAATTTTGTGGAAATTATTTCAGGTGACGGGGAAGAGGTTTTTAGGGAAAAAATTGATTTAACCGAAACTAAGGCTTTTGGTAAAAAGGAATTCGAGTTTACCGTTGACTTAAAGGATAGGAAATGGGTAAGACTTGAAGTATGGGATGCAGCAGCTAACGGGGCATTTACCCAACCTGTATGGCTTGAGAGATAAGTTTTTTTCTTATAGCTCAAGACTTAATAATTTCTGCTCGTTTAGTTAATAAAATTTTAAAAATAGCAATAATGCTTTAAAATAAATTTAATATGAAACTTCCAAAACTGTATTTTTTAACCATTTTTTTGTTTTTAACATTTTTTTCCTGTTCAGAAAGTAAAGGAGAAATTGATACTTCTGATGATGAACCTGATTCATCAAATGAGCCAACTGTAGAGAATATTCTTCTTGCAGACCCTACCATTTTTCAACACGACGGTATGTATTACCTTTATGGAACCTCGCAGGGAGAACTCACTGAGCGGGGATCGGGATTCCTTGTTTTTTCATCAGATGATATGGAGAATTGGGAAGGACCGATAGGAGAATTAGATGGTTTTGCACTAAAAAAAGGAGAAGCTTTTGGAGATCAGGGTTTTTGGGCGCCCCAGGTTTTTGAATATAATAATACATTTTATATGGCCTATACGGCCAATGAAAATATTGCTATTGCTACTAGTGACAGTCCTTTGGGCCCCTTTACTAATTCAGGAGAAGCTTTAGAGGCTCCTGTTAAGCAAATTGACCCTTTCGTATTTTTTGATAACGGAAAGATTTATCTTTATCATGTTCGTTTAGGCGAAGGAAACCGAATTTTTGTTGCGGAGATGAATCAGGATTTAAGCGGTATAAAACCTGAAACCCTAACGGAATGTATTTCAGCAGAAGAACCATGGGAAAACACTGAAAATGCAGCGTGGCCGGTTGCAGAAGGTCCAACAGTCTTAAAACGTAATGACATATATTATTTAATTTATTCTGCCAACGATTTTAGGAATCCTGATTATGCGGTTGGATACGCTACCAGTGATAGCCCGTTGGGACCCTGGGAGAAATCTGAAAACAGTCCAATTATTGATAAAAACATAACCGGCGAAAATGGCTCTGGACATGGAGATGTGATGTTTGATGAAAATGGGGAAATGCAATATGTTTTACATACCCATTTTTCTAATGCCTCAGTTCATCCACGAAAAACAGCAGTTATACAACTAGACTTTCAAGAGGATGGAGAAGGAAATGAAATTTTAAAAGCAGATGAGGAAACTTTTACTTTTTTAGAATCAAATAAAGAATAAATGTATTTTAAGTTTTTAGTAATTCCGGTGTTAATACTGAATGTTTTAGGGGGGTGTAGTCAAACGGATGAGAAAAGATCTTCGGACAACAATACCGATGATGAAATCGAGACTCCAGGTGAAGAAAATACCTTTACCAATCCGTTACTGTCTTCCGGGGCAGACCCGTGGGTGATTAAGGGAGAGGAGAGCTATTTTTATACCCATACCACAGGAAATAATCTACGGCTTTGGAAAACTGAACATATGGAGGACCTTCACAATGCCAATTCGAAAGCCATATGGATTCCTCCTACTGAAGGGGGGTATTCCACCCAAATTTGGGCGCCTGAATTACATCATATTGATGATGGCTGGTATATGTATTTTGCAGCTACTTCCAAAAACTCTGATGCCAACCGGAGAATGTTTGTCCTGGAAAACACCGCTGACTCTCCAATGGATGGAGATTGGGAATTTAAAGGCAAAATCGCCGATGAAACCGACAAATGGGCCATAGATGGAACAGTAGTGGAAATAAATGAAGAAAATTATTTTGTTTGGTCGGGTTGGCGAAGCACAAATCCTGAGGAGAACTCCGGGATTCAACAGCTTTATATTGCAAAAATGGAAAATCCCTGGACATTGGAAGGTTCCAGGGTAATGATTTCGGAACCGAATTATAATTGGGAGAAAAATGGCCTGGTTAATGAAGGCCCTGTGGCCTGGGAAAACCCTGATGGCGATTTGTTTTTGTTTTATTCGGCTTCGGGCTGTTGGACCGATGATTATAAGATTGGAGTACTTTCATACAACGGAGAAAACCCACTTGATCCTGATTCCTGGGAAAAACAAGCAGCTCCGGTATTTGAAAAAAATGAAGCCAATTCAATATATGGCCCCGGCCACAACAGTTTCTTTAAGTCACCTGATGGAACGGAAGATTGGATTTTATACCACGCCAATGATAATTCCGGTGATGGTTGTGGGGGGGATAGGAAACCCAGAATTCAAAAAATAAGTTGGGACGAAAATGGTTTTCCGGATTTCGGAACGCCGGTAAGCAGAAACGAACAATTAACTCCTCCATCTTCTGAAGAATGAAATTATTGAAAGTTATGAAAAGTAATTCAAATTGGTTCGGCTACCTTCTAATAAGCCTTCTTTTTCTTTCATTTTCCTGTAAACAAAAGCAGGGAAAGAATACTGAAAAAGAAAAAGAGAATTCAGAAACCATTACTTATTCCAACCCATTGGATGTTGAATTTGGTGATCCCTATATCCTAAACGATGGTAACGGAAAATACTATATGTATGGTACCGGCGGTGGCGCTGAAGATGGTTTTGCTACCTATTCTTCTACAGATTTGGTGAATTGGGAGTTTGAAGGCCAGGTTTATAAAGGCAATAATGATGATTCTTGGGCAGTAGGTGATTTTTGGGCGCCGGAAGTTTATAAATTCAACGAGAAATACTATATGTTTTTTAGTGCACAATGGGAGAATAATCCCAATGATGAATTGGAAAACTTTAAAATAGGGGTAGCGGTTTCCGAGAAGCCCACCGGACCATTTAAAGAAGTAAGGGATGAACCCCTTTTTGATCCCGGTTATCCAGTAATTGATGCCAATGTTTTTCAGGATGATGACGGAAAATTTTACCTGTACTACTCACGAGTATGTTACAAGCATCCGGTAGAGAGTGAGGTAGCCGATTGGGCCCGGGAGAAAGGCTGGTATGATGAAATAGAAGAAAGTTGGGTGTATGGGATTGAGCTCAAATCCGATTTTAGTGGTGTGATTGGAGCACCCGAATTACTACTTCGCCCCCCGAAAACAATGGATGATAAAAATGCGGAATGGGAGAGCCGGTCTGTAACTTCCAAAGAAGTAAACCGGAGATGGACAGAAGGCTCTTATACCTTTAAGCATAAGGGGACTTATTATATGATGTATTCCGCTAATTTTTATGGAGGTCCAAATTATGCGGTGGGCTATGCTACCGCCAATTCCCCGCTTGGGCCTTATCAAAAAGCAGATAATAATCCTATTTTAGAGAAAAATATCGATAAGGGTGGTGAAGTTACCGGGACCGGACATAATAGCCTGGTTTTTTCAAAAGATAGTACCAAAATTTATGCTGTTTATCATGGTAGAACCAAACCTACCGGAGATGAGCGCGTAGTTTTTATTGATAAAATGAAAATCGATGAAAATGGAAAGCTTATTGTCGAAGGCCCTTCCACCGAACCCAAACAATTACCATTAAATTAAAAGGAAAACTAAAAAATACTAATAAAAACAGATAAGAGAAATGAATTCAATTTCTAAAACATTACTTCTTGGAAGCATTACCCTGGCCCTTGTAGGGTGTAAAAACAATTCAGAAAATAAAGATTCTGCCAAAGAACAAAATATGGAAGAGAAGGATACTGCCTTTGTACAGGTAAACCTGGATGATTTTGAAAGTACTATAGATGGAAAAGGAGCAAAACTTTTTACACTTGAAAACAAAAATGGTTTAAAAGCTTATTTTACCAATTATGGGGGTAGATTGGTTAGTTTGTTAGTGCCGGATAAGAACGGTGAATTAACTGATGTTGTTTTAGGCTTTGATTCGGCCAAAGACTTTAAAGAAGCTACAGAACCTTATTTTGGGGCTACTATTGGTCGTTATGGAAATAGAATTGCTAAAGGAAAATTCACTTTAAAAGGGGAAGAATACAATATTCCTATTAATAACGGTGAAAATTCCCTGCACGGTGGGGAGAAAGGTTTCCAGGATGTGGTTTGGGATGCTGAACAACCAGATGAAAATACTGTGATATTCTCATATTTATCTGAAGATATGGAAGAAGGCTTCCCTGGTAATTTAGAAGTGAAGGTTACTTATTCGCTTAACCAGGATAATGAATTGGAAATGGAATATGAAGCTGAAACCGATAAAACCACGGTGGTTAACCTTACCAATCATGCTTTTTTCAATTTAAATGGTGAAGGCAGCGGGAAGATTTTAGGTCATTCCCTGCAAATTTATGCTGATAAGTTTACCCCTGTAGATGAAGGCTTAATTCCTACCGGAGAACTAAAAGAAGTTGAAGGTACCGTGTTCGATTTTACTGAAGCCAAAACTATAGGTAAGGATATTGATACTGAAAATGAACAGTTAACTTATGGAAAAGGCTATGATCATAACTATGCGTTAAGTGGGAAAAAAGAAATGGGAATGAACCACGCAGCCACAGTTAAAGGTGACAAATCCGGTATTGTGATGAACGTTTATACCGAAGAACCGGGATTGCAATTCTACAGTGGAAATTTTATGGAAAGTAAAAACACCCTGAAATCTGGTACAAAAGATGATTTTAGGACAGCTTTTGCCTTGGAAACCCAGCATTTTCCAGATTCCCCGAATCAGTCAGATTTTCCTTCTACAGTTTTAGAGCCCGGGGACATTTATAAAACCAAAAGTATTTATGCATTTGATGTAGTAGAATAAATTATTATTTAAGAAAAATATTAAATATCTGATTGATGAAAAATCTTTATAAAAGCTATATAATTTTTCCACTTGTTTTATTGTTTCTTATTGGTTGTAAAAATTTCGAAACTAAAAAAGAGGAACCTGAAATTTCAGAAGAACTAAGCTTTAAAAATCCGGTTATGGCGGGTGATTTTGCCGATCCTTCAGTAGTTCGTGTGGGAGATAGTTATTGGGCAACAGCAACTTCTTCAGAGTGGGCGCCATTATTTCCTATAATTCATTCTAAAAACCTTCAGGATTGGGAGATTAAAAGTCACGTTTTTCCAGAAAAGCTTCCCGATTGGGCCGAGGCGCATTTTTGGGCTCCTGAAATTGCTTATGATAACGAAAAATATTATATCTATTATACGGCTAAAAAGAAGGCTGGGCCTTTGTGCGTTGGAGTAGCAAGTTCAGAAAATCCTGAAGGACCTTATAAAGATCACGGGCCCATTGTTTGCCAGGAAGCAGGTGCTATTGACGGATTTCAGATTCGGGATGAGGAAGGAAAATTGTATTTAATTTGGAAGGAAGATGGAAATAGTAGAGGCGAACCCACTCCTATGTGGGGACAAGAGATGAATGAGGAAAGAACTGAGTTAATTGGAGAACGTTTTGAATTGTTTCGGAACAATCCCGATACCTGGGAAGGTAATTTAGTTGAAGGAGCTTATTTGTTAAAGAAAAACGGGTATTATTATACTTTTTATTCCGGAGATGCCTGTTGTGGCCGTGGATGTACTTATGGGATTGGAGTGGCCAGGGCTAAAAGTATTAAAGGACCCTGGGAGAAATACGAGGAAAATCCTCTCAAGAGAGAAAATGATGACTGGAAATGTGCCGGTCACGGCTCTATGGTTCAGGATAAAGAAGGCCGGTATTTCTTTCTTTACCACGCTTATAAGAAAGAAGGAACGGTTTATACCGGTCGCCAGGGCTTGATTAGTGAGGTAATTTGGAATAAAGAAACAGGCTGGCCGGAATTTAAAGATGAATCTGCCGACTATAAAAAACCGGCAACAGCTGAAGTCTCTGAGATTAACGATAATTTTACCGTTTCTACACTTTCTCCATACTGGCAATGGCCGGTAGGGATGAAACCTGATTATAATTTAAAATCAGGTGAATTGAATTTAAATGCTTCCGAAGGAAAAATAGGAGCGGTATTGGCTCAACGAATAACCAGTCCTAATTTTAAAGCAAATGCCAGTCTACAAATCCCTTCTGAAGGTTTGCAAACAGGTATAAGTGCTATTGGAGATATTAATAATGCTATAGGTTTAAGTGTTAATAATAAGGAAATTTTTGTTTGGAAGCTTAAAGGTGGAAAGCAGGAAATACTTGTACGCAAAGTTTTAAAAAATACTTCTGGTAATATAGCTTTAAGGATTTCAAGTACAAATGGTGATCGGTATACTTTTTCCTGGCGTGAAGAAGGAGGAGAGTGGCAAGATCTAAATGATGGAAATATGCCTATTAAAGGTGACTACCTTCCACCCTGGGATAGAGCGGTGCGTGTAGGATTAATAGCAAAAGGCGTGAATAATTTATCTGCCAATTTTAAGAATTTCAGGATAATTCCTACTGAGATCAATGATTAGCCTGGTAATGAAATAATTATAGTATTTAAGTTAAATACCTTAGTTTTGCTAAGACTATATGATAAAATGAAATTAAAACATATTTCAGAAATCCTGAAGTTATCTTTAAACAATAAAATAGTATCGATTTCTGACTGAAAAAAGTTTGATGAAGAAAGCAAAAAAGAATTCTATAAAGGGTATAGCCGAAAAATTAAATATTTCGGTTACTACGGTGTCTTTTGTACTTAACGGTAAGGCCAAGGAAAAGAAAATTTCAGATGAAATGATTGAGAAAGTTCTGGCCTATGTAAAAGAAATAAACTATAAACCAAACCAGCTTGCGCAGAGTTTACGTACCGGGAAATCTAAGATTATTGTTTTTATGGTAGAAGATATTTCCAACTATTTCTTTGCCAGTATAGCAAGAAAGATCGAAGACATTGCTTATGAAAAAGGCTATAAAGTGCTTTTTTGTAGTAATGAAAATAAGGATGCGAAATCAAGAGAACTTATAAATTTATTCAAAGATAGGCAGGTTGATGGCTACATCATAAACCCAAGTCCGGGTATTAAAAATGATATTGAGGAATTGATAGAACAGGATATTCCTGTTGTTTTATTTGACCGTTATTTCCCTGATTTAGAAACAAATTATGTAGGTATAAATAATGAAGAGGCTTCTTATAAAGCGACTCTTCATTTAATAGAGAATGGGTTTAAGAAAATAGGCTTTATTACCATTAATACCGGGCAAACACAAATGCTTGATAGAAAAAAAGGATACCAAAAAGCAGTAAACGAAAATAACATGCCCGAGAAAGTCCTTGAAATTGATTTCGAGGCGGGGAACTATCTTCAACAAAAAGAATTAATTAGAAATTACATATTAAACCAGGATCTTGATGCTATTTATTTTTCTACTAATTATCTAACACAAAGTGGGCTTGAGGTTTTTAAGGAAAACTCTCCGGAACTAATAGATAAGTTTGGAATACTAACTTTTGATGACCACGATTTTTTTAAAATACATACACCAACTATATCGGCTATTGCTCAGCCTAAGAATGAAATGGCATCTCAACTTATGAATCAAATGCTAAGCCTTCTCAAAAAAGAGAGTGGTTCAAAAGACGATAAAAAGCAAATTATTTTAGAGAGCTCATTGCATCCCAGGAATTCTACTATTCGTAAATAATGGTAAATATAAAATATACATTTTTTAGTTAAGAAATTTTCTTGTAAAACTAAAACGGTTTAGTGTTTGTCTGAGTAGAAATTGTTAAACAGGAGAAGCCATAAAGCTGTAGCTTTTTTAAAAGCAGAAGAAGCCTTATAAATTAAAATTTTTAATCAGTAACTATATAAAATGTTTCAAGTAAGTATCAATTCACTTAAAAAAGCTGTCTTTCTAGGTGTTGGAATCATTTTTTTCGTCTCTTGTGCTAATAAAGAAGGGGGAGAGAAAAAAGAAAATCAGGAAAATAAAGCGTCGTATACAAGTTTTGTAAATCCATTTATTGGAACGGCGCCATTAACCGATCCTGATTATATTGGCTATACTCCACCCGAAGGTTGGCGGGTTTGGGCAGGACTGGTTTTCCCCGGTTCTTCTTTGCCTAATGCAATGGTTCAATTAAGTCCAATAACCGAATATGGCAGCGGTGCAGGTTATGAATATGAGGACACAGAAATACTTGGTTTCACCCATACCAATAAGGGACACTGGAATTTATGTAATATTCCTGTTCTTCCGGTTTCAGGAAATGTCGAGGCGCCATTTAAATCTTCTTTTTCTAAAGAGAAAGAATCGGCATCTCCTGGATATTATGAAGTTTATCTTGATGATTACGAAGTAAATGTTCGCCTAACTTCAACATTACGGGCCGGAATGCATGAATATAGCTATGACAATAATATGGATCGGAAAATACTTTTTGATCTGGCCAAAGCAAATAATGGTGTTTCTGACTGGGAAATAGAGCAAGAAGGTGAAAACATCATTTCGGGATTCCAACGCGTAGGAGGAGATAAGGTTCATTTTTACGCAGAAACCAATGTGAATATAAAAGAACTGAATGTAAAAAAAATGGGTGAAAGGGACGGCTATGCTATCCTGAAATTGCAAGATGGTGATGAGCTTGTTTCACTAAAAATAGGCTTATCTTATGTGAGTGTAGAAAATGCAGCTGAAAACCTTAAAAAAGAAATCGGTAATGCTGATTTTGAAAGCATTAAAGAAAATGCCAATAAAACCTGGGAAAAATTGCTTTCTACCATTGAAGTTTCAGGAGGAAATGAAAAGCAAAACGAACTATTTTATTCTTCGTTTTACCGTTCATTTCTCTGGCCAGCTTTACGCAGCGACGCAAACGGTGAGTTTAAAGATGTTAAAGGCGAAATTCAGAAAAAAGATTTTAATTATTACACCAATCCTTCCTTTTGGGATACTTATAGAAATAAACTCGTGCTGTTAAGCCTGGTTTCACCAGAAGTGACTACAGATGTGATAAAATCATTGATTGATAAGGGGGAAAATACCGGTTTTATACCTACTTTTTTTCACGGTGACCATGGTGCTGCTTTTGTTGCCGGTACGTATTTACGTGGGAATACTAACTTTGATGTAGAAAAGGTTTATGACCTTTTGCTAAATAATGCATATAAGAAAGAAGGGCCAAGACATTATATTGAGGAATATATGGAAAAAGGTTTTATTTCTGATCCTGATGTTAAAGACCCAAAAGTGGAAACAAAAGCCAGGGCGGGGGTTTCTAAAACTTTAGAATATGCCTATGATGATTATTCTCTGGCACAACTGGCTAAAGAATTGGAAGATGAGAAAAAGTATAAGGATTTGATGAATCGTTCAAAAAACTATAAAAACGTATTTGATACTTCTACCAATTTTATGCGTGGCAGGCTGGAAAACGGCGACTGGATCAGCCCGTTTGATACCGAACACCCTTATTACGAATATATGTACCGCGAAGCCAATGCGTGGCAAGTTTCTTTTTTCGCACCACATGATATGCCTGAATTAGTGAAACTGTATGGTGGAAAAGATAAATTTGAAGAAAAGTTAGATTCTCTTTTTACAGTTCCTTGGAATCCTGATCATATCGCACGAAACGTTGCCAGTTTTATCGGTCAATATTCCCACGGTAATCAACCCGATCACGAAGCAGCTTTTTCTTATTATTTTGTCGATAAACCGGAAAAATCTCAGGAAATTATTGATGAAATTCTTGAAGATTTTTACGGTATTGGAGAAGACGGTTTGGCACTTTCAGGAATGGATGATGCCGGGGAAATGTCTTCCTGGTATGTGTTTTTAGCAATGGGGATTTATCCATTATCTCCGGCTGATCCCGAATATTTGGTTACCGTGCCTATTTTTGATGAAGTAAAATGGAACTTACCTAATGGCAAAGCCTTAACTATTGCGAAGCCAAATTCCGGGAGAAATCTCAAGGAAATTAGAGTTAATGGTGAGGAATCAGAGGGTTATTTTATTTCCCACGATTTATTTAAAAATGGGGGAGAAGTTGAGCTTATAACCGAATAAAAAAGAGATAAAGAATTATAATATATCACCTTATGAGAACAGTATTCCATTTATTATTGATTTTATTGCCTGTATGGTTAAATGCCCAGGAAGCAACTTATAAGATCAAAAATGATATTTCTTATCATGAAAGTTTAAAAGAGAAAACTTCTGAATATCAAAAAGAGAAGTGTCTTTTGGATATTCATTATCCTGATACCGATAAGCAAGTTCCTGTAATTGTTTGGTTTCACGGTGGCGGACTCACCGGTGGTCAAAAAGAAGTGCCCGAAGCATTAAAAGAAAAAGGATTTTGTGTAGTAGGTGTAGGTTACCGGCTTTCACCTCAGGTAAAAGCCGAAACCAGCGTAAAAGATGCTGCGGGGGCACTGGCCTGGGTATTTAAAAACATTGATAAATATAACGGAGATGTAAATCAAATCTTTGTTTCAGGGCATTCGGCTGGTGGTTACTTGGCTTTAATGAGTGTGATGAATAAATCATTTCTGAAGGAATACGATATAAATGCAAACGATGTGGCAGGTTTAATTCCTTTTAGCGGCCATACCATTACCCATTTTACAATTAGAAAGGAACAGGGAATTCCCGGAGAGCAACCCATTATAGATGAGTGGGCGCCATTGTACCACGTTCGGGGCGATGCACCACCAACTTTGCTTATTACCGGAGACCGCGAATTGGAAATGCTTGGCCGGTACGAAGAAAACGCCTATTTCTACCGAATGATGAAAATAAACGGACAGGAAAATATCAAAATTTATGAAATGGATGGTTATGGGCACGGTATGGCACAACCTGCATTTCCTTTGTTGGTGGATTTTGTGAAAAGAAATGTATCTAAGTAAAAATAAATAGCGTAGAAGATTATTTCCTAAGTTGGAAAATAAAGAATACCTGGTAACTGAACTTAATTTTATGAAATATTCTTTACTAGTTATCTTAATTTTAAGTCAGTGTAGCCTTTTTGCTCAGGATGCTTATTTTGTAGATGGTTTTCATGGAGGTGTTTGGGGGCATTATCCAAAAGGTTATACTGAATATATGTTGTCTATACTTGAAGAACATCCTAACTGGAGCATGAACCTGGAAATTGAACCGGATACCTGGGATCGTGTTAAACAAATAGATACCGATTCATATCACAGAATGAGAAAAATGCTTACAGAGCAATCTGGGGGAGGCAGAGTAGAATATGTAAATCCTACCTATGCCCAGAGCTACTTTTTTAATACATCCGGAGAAAGTGTGATTAGACAGTTTTCTTACGGAATGAAAAAACTAAGAAGTCATTTTCCTGGATTGGAATTTATTACTTATTCTTCCGAAGAACCCTGTTTTACAAGTGCTTTACCGCAAATCTTAAATTCTTTTGAGATAAAATATGCTTCTTTAAAGAATCCGAATACATGTTGGGGCGGCTATACAAGTGCTAAAGGGGGAGAGCTGGTGAACTGGATAGGACCTGATGGAACTAAAATTCTAACAGTACCTCGTTATGAATTTGAAAAGCTGAAACCCGGGTCTACCTGGGAAACAATAGCAAATGCAAATTCCTCCACTTACATTCAAGCTGCATTTGATTATGGGGTAGACAATCCGGTGGGAATGTGTTTACAGGATGCCGGCTGGAAAAATGGTCCATGGTTAAAAGGTGATTTTTATAAACCGAGTATTTACACTACCTGGCGTAATTATTTTGAGAACATAGCTAATCAGGAAAATATAACTTCCTGGAAACTGAATCAGGAAGATATAAAAGTAAGTTTGGTTTGGGGAAGCCAGGTTTTACAAAAAATAGCACAACAAGTCCGTGATGCCGAAAATAGAATTATTCAGGCTGAAAAAATAGCTTCTATGCATATGTTAGGAAATGAAAAAGAATTTCCTTCTGAAGCTCTTGACGAAGCCTGGAAAAACCTGCTACTTGCCCAGCATCACGATTGCTGGATTGTACCATACAACACGATTGAAGATAAGACCTGGGCTGAAAAAGTAAAGAAATGGACTAAAATTTCGAATAATATTAGTAATAATGTGATAAAGGAAGAAGCAACACCAACTTCTTATGTGAAAGTTTACAATACACTTGGAAGAGCGCGTAGTGAGTTTGTAGAAGTAGAATTACCGGAGACTTTTTCTCCTTCAGAAACAATTGTTTTAGATAATGAAGGTAATAAAGTTTCGGTTCAGTCACAGGTTAATAAACAGAAAGAAATTTTATTTAAAGCCGATATTCCCGCATATGGGTATAAGGTGTTTGAAATTAAAAAAGGGGAAAATACTTCAAAAGAACAAGCTTCAATCCAACGAATGGATTCCGGTAATTATCTATTGGAAACAGATATTTATAAAATAGTGATAGATGGTGAAAATGGTAGTATTGAAAGCTTAAAAGCTAAAAAATTTGAGAATAAAGAATTTATTAGCCCGCAGACGGAAACAAAATTCAATGCATTGAAAGGCTTTTTTTCTAATAATAATGGTTTCCGGACCAATCTTGAGAAAAAAGCATCTTTTGAAATCCTTGAAAAGGGCCCACATCGTATTAGATTTAAAATTAATACATGGTTATTGGATACGCCGGTGCATCAAATTATTACCTTAACAGAGGGGGAATCCCGTATCGATTTTAAGCTTCAGATAACATGGGGTAAAAATATTGAAATTGGTGAAAAAACCGGCTCTAACTCGAGTAATCTGAGAAAAGCATTTTATAACGATAAATTTAAATTGTTAAATTATTTTCCATTAAACCTGCAAAATCAGCGGATATTTAAAAATGCTGCTTTCGATGTTATGGAGAGCGGCCTTGAAAATACTTTTTATGACTCCTGGGACTCCATAAAAAATAATATTATTTTAGATTGGGTTGATGTTACCGATGGAAACCAAGATTACGGACTTGCACTTTTCACAGATCATACTACCACTTATGCCCATGCTAAAGATTTTCCATTGGCCCTGAATATTCAGTATTCGGGAGAAGGACTTTGGGGAAGAAACCATAGTATAGAGGGAACCACTGAAGTAAATTATGCTCTTATTCCACATAAAGATAATTGGGAAACTGCGGGAATTTGGCACGAAAATGATCGTTATAAGGAACCTTTAAAAGTTGTAAATATTTCAAAACAACCTTCACGAGAAAAGAAAACATGGGCTTCACTAAAGAATAAAAATTGGGCCCTGACTTCAGTGTATGAAGAAAATAACACACTTTTTTTACGTGTTTTTAATGCTTCGGAACATGCAGGGGAGGGAGAAATAGATTTTCATTTTAACCCTGAAAAAATAGCATTGGTAGCCTTAAATGGTGATGTAATTGAAGAGGTAGAAGGGAAGCCTATACATGGAAAAAGCAGAATCAAATTAAGCCTTTCCCCATTTGGCTTTAAAACAATTAAATTATCCGGAAAGATTAGCTATTAATCTGCCAGGAAAAAATAAAAAATCACCTAAATATAATCTACCAACATTTTGATATGAAAGCACTTAATTTTAAAAAACACATTTATATTTTAGGTTTTCTGGCTATTTTAAGTTTTAGAGCTCAGACTCAGGAATTTGAATTACAATCACCTGATAAAAATTTAAAAGTATCCATAGCACTGGGCAAGGATATCAATTACACAATCTTTGCTGAGAATCAGGTTTTATTGGAAAATAATACCCTTAGTATGATTCTTAAAGACGAAGTGCTGGGCGAGAATCCAAAGTTAAAAAGTAAGAAAACCAACGAAGTCAATGAAATTTTAGAACCTGAAGTTCCCTTAAAGTTTTCAAAGATTACAAATCATTATAATAATTTATTACTGGAATTTAAAAACGGTTTTAGTGTCGAATTTAGAGCATTCAATGATGGGATTGCTTATAGGTTTATTACTAAAAAAGTCGGAAAATTAGAAATCCTCAAGGAGGAATTTAAAATCAATACCAAACCTGATTATTTATTGCATTTACAACAAACCCCAGCATTTAAAACTTCCTATGAATATCCTTATTCTCATATGAATTCTGAGAAGCTTTCTTCAGACAGTGAAATGAGTACGCTTCCGGTACTTATTGAGGCTGAAAATGATTACCAAATTTTAATTTCAGAATCAGATTTATACGATTATCCTGCGATGTTCTTGAAAGGAGGAAATAACAGTCTTAGCGGTTTATTTCCAAAAGATCCTTTAGAGTACGAAGATGAAGGGGATAGAAGTGTAAAGATTTTAAAAGAAGCAGAATATATAGCAAAAACCGATGGGAATAGAAATTTTCCATGGCGATTTTTTGTAATAGCTGAAGAAGATGGGGATTTAATAGAAAATACCATGGCGTACAAACTTGCGAGGGAGAAAGATGAAAAAAATGATTTCTCCTGGGTAAAACCCGGGCAGGTAAGTTGGGAATGGTGGAATGGAGCTTCTCCTTATGGTGTAGATTTTAAAGCAGGATTTAATGAAGAAACCTATATGCACTTTATAGATTTTGCATCTGATTTTGGCATTCCTTATATTATTATGGATGAGGGTTGGGCCGAAACCACTACCGATCCCTATAAGCCGAATCCTGATATTGATCTTTTTAAATTAATCAAATATGGAAAGGAAAAAGATGTGGAAATTGTATTGTGGTTAACCTGGCTAACAGTTGAGAAGAATTTCGATCTTTTTGAAACTTTCAAAGAATGGGGGATTGCAGGAATCAAAATTGATTTTATGGATCGTAGCGATCAGTGGATGGTTAATTATTATGAAAGAGTGGCCAAAGAAGCCGCAAAAAATGAATTGTTCGTAGATTTTCACGGTTCGTTTAAACCTGCAGGACTCGAACGGGCTTATCCTAATGTAATTTCTTACGAGGGCGTTTTAGGAATGGAACAAATGGGCAGGGCAACTCCCAATAATAGTGTGTATTTTCCTTTTATAAGAAATGCTGTAGGGGCAATGGATTATACACCTGGCGCTATGATTAGTATGCAACCCGAGGTTTATCATAGTCAGCGACCCAATTCTGCCGGCGTTGGTACCCGAGCCTACCAAATGGCACTTTTCGTAATTTTTGAAAGCGGATTGCAAATGTTGGCCGATAATCCTACCAACTATTATCGGGAAAAGGAATGCACCGAATTTATAACTTCCGTTCCTACTACCTGGGATGAAACTATTTCCTTAAAAGCCAAAACCGGGGAATATGCTGTTGTGGCAAAAAGAAAAGACGATAAATGGTTTCTTGGTGGAATGGCCAACGGGAACGAAGATGAAAGGGTTTTTGAAATTTCGCTGGATTTTCTAAAAGATGATAAAAAGTATAAATTAACTTCATTTGAAGATGGAATAAATGCTGGAAGGCAGGCTATGGACTATAGAAAAGTTGAAGATGAAGTAAGCTCGATGGAAAGCCTTGAAATTAAAATGGTTAGGAATGGTGGTTGGACGGCTGTTATTGAGACATTGTAAATAAACTATCACTTTAAATTTTTAAAGTTAAAATAATAAGGACTTGGATTATCTTCTTAGGATAGTGTTTTTTAATTTTTCATAATTAGTTAAATGTGTTTAAAATGCTGATCCTGTTAATAGGTGTTGATTCTTTTTTTGAAACTTCTCAAGTAACCTGCTCTTCGGTATTACTATTGCTCATTCTTTTTTACGTAAAGCGATACAGTAACGTTTCTATGATGTCGGCCATATTTGTGTATTCCTAAGAAAATCGGATTAAAGGAAGTATCTTTTTACGATGCGAGTAAATAGGGTTGTCGGACTTTTGATTTTATAAATAATCCAAAGGGACATCAAGATTTTTTCAATAGAGTATTTTTCAGTTGTTCATAAAACCCACTGAGTTTATCACTGCCTTTGAATATACATAACTGAATAAATCCACTATATCCTTACTAAGCAAAAATTAAAATTAAACAAAAAAATAACAGGGGATGCCCCCTGTTATTTTAATCATTTCTGTATTTTAAGGGATATTCTTTTATCTAATCCCAATAAGGGTTTTGAACTAAGTCAGGATTAATATCAATTTCAGTTTGATGAATTGGTACCCAATAGTTCTTTTTAGAGAAACTACGATCTTGATATACAGTTTTTACAAAAAAGCAATCTGGATTGCCCTGGTCATCACAATATTCAGATCCGTAAAAATTCATTCCCCAGAATTCTCTGTCTAAGGTTTCTTCTCCAATTTTCCAGCGTCTTATATCATTGTAGCGTATTCCTGCCTCACAATTCAGTTCTACCCTTCTTTCACGACGAATGGCCTCCCTCATTTCAGACTGGCTTAAACCAGTTTGTAAATCTGGGATTCCCGCTCTTTCTCTTATTAAATTTATGTATTCTAATATTTCCGGGTTACCGGGGTCTACTTCATTTAGTGCTTCGGCATAATTTAAATACGCTTCTCCTAATCTGTATAAAATTCCGGGTCTATATGGATTAGTTCCATTTCTAGGATCATGGTCTGGATGAACTTTCTTTCGAGCTAGATACCCGTTTTGTGGAGCATCATGAGTAGGTCCTCCATCCCACTCATTCAACATAAAACGAGTTGTTCGATTTTCTCGTCTGTACCAGGCGCCGTTATACAGAACGGAAATATAGAACCGAGGTTCACGATGGGTATACATGTTATAAGTATTTGGTAGAGTAACTTGGCCTTCCTTACCAGGCTGATCCCCTTGGACTTCAATCCAGTTTGTATTCCTATATTCAGAATTTTCAGAGAATCCCTTTTCAACATACCCAGAATTAGGATCGTCTATAGGCAAACCATTCTCCATGAAAAATGCATCAACTAATGATTGAGTTATACCTAAACCTCCGTTTCCTCCAGTTCCTCGAGGTTGGGCATGTTTGTCATATTCCCAATGATTTGTTTGTGGTCGTGCAAAAAGTATTTCAGTATTACCATCATTAGCACGTTTAAACATCATATTCTGATATGAAAGAAACGGATCAATTGAACCATCGTCATTGTATTCGTAGTATAATTTATGACCTGCCTGGTGAGCGGCTTCAATTAATTCTTTATTAGCATCTTTTGCTTTCACCCATTTTCCGGGGTTATAAGTAGAATTAAATAATTGTTCTCCTAAACTATTAGTAAAATCAGAATAATCTTGATTTCCATTTACCAGAGGACTGGCGGCAAACAATAACATACGAGCTCTAACAGCCAACGCCATTATAGAAGTGGCTCGACCAAATTTTGAATCATCCGAGTATTCTGCGGGTAATACCTCTGATAAATCTTTCAATTCCTGATCTATCCAGGCAACAGTCTCATCAAATGGTCTTCTCTCCATTAATAAATCTTCATCAGCCGTAAGAATATCTGGAGTAAATGGTACTGGACCATATGCCTCCAAAAGTAGCCAGTAATAATAGGCAATAAGAAATCTTGCCTCATTTTTCATGGTTTCTGCATCTTCTGCGGTAACTTGTTGACCCGGTAAGGGTTTTACATTTTCTATAAAAATATATGCAGATCTGATTCTTTTTGGTAATAAATCCCAGTAATTACTATCCCAAGGTGAAGAAGGACTCCAATTTCCTGTCTGTTTAGCTATTACATTCCAACCAAACTGTTCCCAACCTGTAGAAGGGGCCATATCATCTCCTAAAGCATCATAACCAATATGTCGAAGTGTACCCCAGTAAGGATCAGGAATACTAGAATATATACCTGCTAACCAATCTTCTGTACGTGTTTTATCATTAAATACCTTGTTAAGGGTGAGTTGATCTTCTGGTTCCTTATCCAGATAATCTGAACAGGAAATAGTGATACATACGCTAACCACAGTAACGATGTATTTTAAATATTTTATAATTCTCATAGTTTCTATATTTTGGCAATTAAAAATTAACATCTAGGCCTAGGGTAAAAGACTGCATAGGAGGATATCTAAATCCTGTAGTTGTATCTATTTCCGGATCCCAAAGATCAAATGAAGAAAAGGTCAAGAGATTATTTCCCCGAATATAAAATCGAGTAGTCTTGATACTTAACTTTTTAGTTAGGTTTCTTGGGATGATATAACCAATTTCCGCGTTTTTAAGGCGTAACATGCTCATATCACGAAGCCACCAAGTAGAAGCCATACTATTATTTGCGTGAGTTTGGTTTGATAACCGCGGCCAAAAGACGTTTTGTTTGGGATTTTCAACAGTCCATCGGTCATCTACATTAGAATAGATATTCCCTAGCGCTCCTGCTCCCGTTCCCGGAATGAAGTACTGGCCTCCAATTATTCTATCTGTTTTAGTATTTCCCTGAAAAAATAATCCTAAATCAAAATTTTTATATTGCATGTTAAATCCATATCCATATACGATTTCAGGATTGTAAGTTCCGCCGATAGCAGTATTATCCAATGCGTTGATTGTTCCATCCCCATTAATATCTTTGTATTTAATATCCCCAGGTCTTACGGGACCAAAAGTATGATTAGGAATCTCTTCAATTAATTCCCCATTATTTATATCTGAGAAATCTTCTTCGGTAAATAAACCATCTGCAACCAAACCAAATATCTGGCCTACAGGTTTACCAGTAGAAGAACGGTTTGTTCCTATTACTGCTAATGGCTCATCTTGTTCAATTATTTCATTACGTGCATAACTGAAGTTTCCCCAAGCCTTTAAAGAGAAATCTTTTGAAAGTTGTTTATTAATATTTAATGAAAACTCAAATCCTTGGTTGTTTACTTTTCCATAATTTGCCCAGGGATTGTTAACAAAGCCAGAGGAACCAGGTACAGTTCGTCTTTGCATAAAAATATCTCGTCTTTGTTCTTTAAAGATATCTGCCGTTAAATTTATATTATTCCAAAGACCTAGTTCTATTCCAAAATTTGTTTTTGCAACCGTTTCCCAGGTCAAATTTGGAACGCCATAGTCTCCTTCCCATCGACCTGCCCTAGAGTAATCATTGTTGACCCCCCAGGTATACCCATCAGTATTTCCGATGGTAGTTATATAAGGAAATCGTCGGCCACCTAGTTGATCATTTCCAACCAAACCATATGAAGCTCTAATTTTTAGGTTTGAAATAGTGGATTGTCCTTCTTTTAAAAATGGTTCTTCCGAAATTAACCAGCCGGCGGCCACTGATGGAAAGAAACCATAGCGCTGTCCTTTAGCAAAGTTTTCCGACCCATTGTATCCAAAATTAAATTCTGCTATATACTTTCTTTTAAAAGAATAGGAAAGACGTCCTGAAAAACCTTGGTTTCTATAAGGCAATCGGTCTCCATTATCGTAATTCCGCTGATTATATAAAAGAAGTCCATCTATTTGATGATTTTTAAAATTTCTTGAGTACTCCACTCTTCCCTCAAGATATACCGCTTTATCTCCCCATTCTGAATTGGTTTCATAACCTAAAAAATCCTGGCCATATCTGTAAATGGTTAAATCCAAAGAGCCATCATCCAGGCGGCCGGTGGCAGGATTATAATAATCGGGTTCCTTGCTTCGTATAACACCATTGGCGTTATACCTATCAAAAGAAAATTTGAATGTAGTTTTCAATCCTTCTACTAAAAAATCTAAATTTTGTTCAATAGAAAAAAGAGATTCTAACTTACTGGAAGTTTGTCTTTCATAGCCTGATTGTGTTGCTAGAGCCCAGGGATTGGCACGTTCAGGCTGTACTGGAATTTCCCCAGATGAATACTGCCTGGGATGCTGATACGGAGGGGTTTCAAATGCCATATTAAAAAGGTTATCTACCGATTGTGGTGCTCTACGCATATCCTGGAGGTAACCCCCTATACTAACTCGAAATAAGGTGCTGGGAGTGATATTTAAATCTACATTAGAGCGTAAATTATACCGATCTAAATTGGGAGAAGAATCCCATTCCTGTCTGGAATCACGTTCTATTATACCACTTTCACCATAGTAAGAAGCAACGAAGGCATATCTAAGCAATTCGGTTCCTCCGGATACCGTTAAATTTAACCGGTCATTCGAGGCATATTCTTTAGTAATTTCATCTAACCAATTAACATTAGGGTATAAATCTGGATCTGTTTCAGACCTAATATTGTCAATTCTTTCTTGAGAAAATGGGAGGGTTCTATCATTTTCTTCGGCTATAGAATTCATCACTTCCAGATAATCTGCTGCACCAATAAATTCCGGAAGATGGATTGGCTGTGTAAGGCTATGTTCGTAACGAACATTCATTTGAGGCTTTCCTATTTTACCTCTTTTTGTGGTTATTAAGATAACACCGTTTGCTCCCCTTACACCATATACTGCACTCGCAGCAGCATCCTTTAAAATTGAGAAATTCTCTATTTCCGCAGGATCAATATTGTTTAAGGAGCGTTCCACGCCATCTACTAAAACCAGGGGATCAGAATTACCCGCAAAAGATGAAATACCTCTAATCCAAAACTGTGCATTGTCGAATCCCATTTCTCCTGAGCGTTGTACAGCAATGACTCCTGGCAATCTACCGGCAAGATTACTACTTATGGAACGAGATGAACTATTTTGCAATTCTTCTGGTTCAATTGTTGATACAGAGCTAATTACGGAGTATTTTTGTTGAGTCCCGTAACCCACTACCACTACGTCATCCAAGGCAGCGGCATCGGTCTCTAAAACTACATCGATTTCGCTTTGACCATTTACCTGAATTTCCTTAGTAGTGTATCCGATATAGCTCACGGTTAAAATGGCATCTTCGGACACTTCAATTGAATAATTACCGTCAAAATCCGTCATCACACCATTAGAAGTCCCGACTTCTAGAATGTTGGCAGCCGGTAGAGGCATTCCGGATTCCGCTTCGGTAATTGACCCAGTAACAGTGATAGTTTCTTGTAGGTCTGCTAAATTTTTAGATGTTAATTTATTTGATTTTTCTACAAGTTTTTTTATAATCACTTGCTTGTCTGATATTTTATAGGAAAGGCTGGTGTTTAAAAAAGCGCTCTCCAGAATTTTCTCTAGTGAAACTTTTTTCAGATTTACAGAAATTCGTAAATTATCGTTTAACACATCGTCTTTGTAGAAAAATACAAATTCGGTATTGGACTGAATCACTTCAAAAAATTCAATCAGACTTGCATCCTTAATAGCAATGTCTATTTTGGTCTGACTGTATGAAGAATTCGCATAGGAAGAACCAAGACCAATTCCTAGAAGGATTATAAGTACACGCATAATTTTTAATAAGTTTCGTGTAAAGTGATTTAAATCATAGGATAACCTACATTTTTCATTTTTATTCATAATTTTGCTTTTCGTTAGTTTAAGTTGCTCTACATAAGTAAATTGACTGACCCGGCCATAAGATGTTGGCGCATCTTATGGCTTTTTTATTATTTTCATTCCATCATTTCTTGTTTATTAATTATTATTGATCCATCTTTATTAGTTTGATAGTTAAAATCTGCAGCTTCCTGTAAAGTGCTCAACACACTTCTCATAGAATCTTTTAAATTCAGGTAACCAGAAAATGTTTCGTTTTCTAATTCTAATTCCCGAAAATTAATATTCACATTATAGTACCTACCCAATTTTCTCATTATATATTTAAGATTATTATTTTTAAATATTAAAACACCTTCTCTCCAGGAGAAGTAGTTCTCCACATTTACATTTTTTGTTTTCACCTGGGGTTTGGATTTATCGTACACAGCCATTGTTCCGGGTGTAATTTTTGTCTTTTTCTCAGATTTAAAAAAGGAATCTGATTTATAACTAATCGCAACGCTACCACTTTTCAGCACGGTTCTAATATTATCTTCATCTGGATAATTGCTTACATTAAACACCGTTCCTAAAACCTCAATAGTATGTCCTTTAGACAACACTTTAAAAGGATGTTCAGCATTGTGTGAAACATCAAAAATTGCTTCTCCATTTAGAAAAACTTCCCTGTTTTTTCCTTTAAATACTGCTGGATAAGTCAATTTTGAACCAGAATTAAGCCATACCTTCGTTCCGTCAGATAATGTTATTTTAGATCTTTTACCATAAGGAACTACTAGGGTATTGAATTCATTTGGATCATCTAATTCAATTTCCTGCCCTTTCCCCAAGGAATCAGCTATATTTAATTCTCGCCCATCAGTTTGATAAGCAATACTCGAATTATTATCTTGTATAGCTACTTTCTTATTTCCATTTAAGAATAACTGTACATCATTGACACTTTCTATCTCAACGTTTCCCGAAGATTCAGTAAATTCTGTAATAGATGATTCTGAGGAATAATTTTGAGAAAATCCTACCCCCAGTAATACCATTACAGAAGCCGCTATCGATACACTATAAATTAGACGTTTTCTTCTAGTTTTATAGGCATAAGCGGATGTAATAATCCGGGCTTTTAGTTCTCTTTTTTCCTTATTGTTCATTAAATTTAAATTAATCGGACTATCATTTTAGTCAGAATATTAGCTCATTTATCTCCCCGGATGGGGAGATAAATGAGTGCCTTTATATACATAAGCATCATACTTATGTCTTATAGACAAAATTTTTAAGTTTTTTTAAAAAAAAATATTGGAGATAATTAAAACGAGTGGCACACAGTGTTTTTTCAACACCAATAATGCACGGTAAACTACTGTTCTTGAAGAGGGTATACTGATATTTAGGGTGTCTGCAATTTCAGTATATGGCCGATTCTCCGTATATCTTAAGTGCAACGCTTTTTGCTGTCTTTTGGTTAGAAGTGCTAAGGCAGATTTTAATTTATCTTTTTTTTCTTGTGAATACTCAGCTTCAACTATTTTCTCTTCACAAGATATTTCAGAATTAAATTTCTGTGTTTCTAAAAAGGAATCTTTTAAATCTATAATTTTTTGGGAGGATTGTTTTCGATACATTTTACGTTTTAATGATCCTAATAAATAATATTTAATATTAGTTGGAATGGTGATTTTAGAACGGTATTTATACAGATCAACAAAAAGATCATGAATCGCATCCATGACGCAGGTTTTGTTACTAACTTTATCCATTCCATAAGAAAACAACTCATCTATATATAAATCATATAGCTGTCCTAAAGCATCCAGGTTCCCTTCCTTTATTTTACCCCAGAATACCTTAGCTAATTCTTCCACCTTTTCAGAATTAATAAAAAAAGCTTTTACATTTTGATTTTCGGGAATTTCAGAAGAATCTTTTGAAGCTAAAACCTCTGCTTCTTCATTAGTTTTAAGCCTGAGACCAATTGAATACTTAATAAACTCATCATAAAAATCTTCTTTAATAAATTTATCTCCCCCCAAGTATTCCATTTTAGTTATTATCTGTATCTATATTTATATCCTCTGTAAAATCAGAATACCTTTGCTTATACATAATATTCAATAATTTCGAAGCCTAATTTATTTTGATCTCAAGGACTAAAGAGAAAACTTCGAAATAACTACAGAAAGAAATTTGAATTGATCGAAATTAACAAATATTTTTATATTTCCAATAAAAATAAGGCAGGATCATAATTTTTTTAACAATTATAATAGAGAGCTATTGTGAAATTTTAATCGCTGTTTTTTTATAAAAGTGGTAAGGAGAAGAGGGATATATTAAAAGATTTGTTATCAGCAAGAGATAAGATACAGGTACAAAACATTGTAAACAACCATATTTATGGTAATAACAATCCGATGAATTTAGCTCTTGGAGTAGAAGTAAATCAAACTGTAAATACTATAAATGTAACTAATAATCATAAAGAAAAACTTCGCAGGTTAAGTGTTGAAGAAAACGATGTAAATGAATTATCAAAAATTGTAGAAAATCCTGAATTCAGTAAGCCTGAAAAACAAAAACTTCTTTTGAGCTGGTTGGGAAAGTATCAGCATCAGTTGCAGCTCGAGGATTATATTAAAACATCCCTGTTAAACAGATTTCGTCCAGAATTTAATCTTAAAATAGCCAACTGGCAACAACTTTTTTAAGTGCTTTAATAGCTTCTTGCGGGGGCAATGGTGAGAAATCAAATAAAAATGAAGAAAAGTCTCAGGCAGCGCATTCAAATCAAGAAACTGAAATCAAAATAAATACACTTTCAAAGAAAGAAAAAAAGGATGGGTGGGAATTATTATTCGATGGAGAAACCTTTGATGGATGGCGTGATTATGGTCAAGAATCTTTCCCTACTCATGGTTGGATAATTGAAGATGCTGCAATAAAAGTACAAGGTTCCGGTACTGGGTAAGCTGGTGGCGGTGGAGATATTATCTATGATCAGGAGTTTAAATATTTTGAACTTTCTCTTGAATGGAAGGTTTCAGAAGGCGGAAATAGTGGTATTTTATATTTAGCAGAGGAAATTGAAGGAGAACCAATTTTCACTTCTGCTCCAGAGATGCAAATTCTAGATAATAAAAAGCATTCGGATGCAAGACTCGGAAAAAAAATGGAAATCGTCAAGCCGGCTCACTATATGATTTAATACCTGCTAAGCCTCAAAATGTCAGTGGAATAAGATTTCTATTTTAGTTTATCGTGGTACAGTAGTGCATATGCAAAATGGAGATGATGTGTGGTTTAGAAATATTTAAACCACCTGTTTTGTGCAGGTGGTTTTTGGTTTTGCAAAATGTCTAAATCCTTACTCCATCTATTATTTATCCTTCTATTGTAAAATTAATATTTCGTGTTCTCCGGATTTTAAATTAAATGTTGTTTTTTCTCCCGGCTGAATATCTTCTCCGTTAACTTCAATATTTTCGCCTTTTAAATGAACCTTAGCGGTGCTGTTTGGGGGAATCACTACGTTATACTTAACCCTATTGTCTTCCTGCTTTTCCCATTTGGAAACAATTTCACCATAAGGCCCTTCGTGTCTGGCTTCAAAATTTTCCAGCCCATCTACAAAGTTTGGTTTTAAGATTACATTTTTAAACCCCGGGGCGTTTTCATCGGGAAAAATACCACCGAGCGCTTTATAAAACCAGGCGCTAATTTCTCCAAACATGATATGGTTCCTGGAAAGATCGGAATCAGCACCAATATCCCAATTTTCCAATAGGGTAGTTGCGCCATTTTTTATCCACCAACCCCAGGAGGGGTAGGTTTCCTGCGAGGCAACTTCGTAAGCCAGGTTTGCATAACCGTTTTCGCTTAATGCATTTAAAATAGTTTTTGAACCGAGTAATCCAACGTTAATGTGTTTATCATCTTCTTTTACTTTTTCTGCCAGGTTTTTTGCGACTAATCCTATTTTGTCTTCAGGAACAATTCCCCAATATAAGGGAGCGCTTAATTCAGTTTGAAACCCGCTCTCGTAGATACCAGTTTTTTTATCGAGGTACTTTTCATTAATGGCGACTTTAATTTTTTCAGCTAAATCTTTATATTTCTTATGATCTGCATCTTTGCCTAATAATTTTGCCGTTTTTGATAATATCTGGGTATCCACAAAATAATAAATGGAAGAAGTAAGTTCTACCGGCGTTTCATCTTCTACTGGCACCCAATCGCCCAGTCCCCAATCCGTCAATCCTGAAGGACTGATTTCTGTAATATGATCGATATATAATTTGATATTATCATAATTTTTTTCCAATGCCCGGCTATCTCCATAAAATTGATATAACTCCCAGGGAACAATAGCTATGGTACTGGTCCAGTCTGGCCCGTTGCCCCACTCATAGCCCCAGCCCCAGGTGGGTATGATAGAAGGCAAAACCCCGTTTGCTTGTTGCTCGTCCCTATGGTCATCCATCCATTTTTCGTAGACTGTAATTCCATCATAATTATACAAACCTGTTTCTATGGCTATGTGGGCATCTCCTGTCCATCCATTTTTTTCTCGCTGAGGGCAATCGGTGGGGTAACCAAAAAGATTGGATAAATAAGAAGCATTGGTAGCTTTCCAGATTTTATTGATTATTTCATTTGAACTCTTTATTTTTCCCACTTTAGGCACATCGCTATGCATAAAGATACCGCTAAGGTTTTCTTTATTTAATTCAATAGGTTTATTGCTTTCTACTTCTACATATTGAAAGCCCTTATAGTTGAATTTAGGCATAAAGGTTTCCTTTCCCTCACCTTTTAAAATGAAAATATCAGTTTGGAAAGGGTCGGAATCGTCGGTAGGCCTGTAATGTACATCAATATTAGACATATCAATAGCCTCCGTGCTATCCAATTGTTCCGCATGGGTGATCCTTAATTCTGTGTTTGGCTCCCCTTTAAGAGTTAGTTTGCTTACTCCTGAAATATTACGGCCCAAATCAAAGATGTATTTCGTATCACTTATTTTCTGTACGCCAACCGGTTTAATTTCTTCTGTATTTCTAACAGGGTGTAAGCTTTGTGCCACAATATTATCAGAAGGCGTATCGGTCTCTATTGCATTATTCCAAGCTGAATCTTTAAAATCAGGAGAGTCCCATCCCGGGGTTTCTAAGTTTGCATCATAATGTTCGGCGGTATAAATACTATTAAAGGTAATGGGACCGGTTGCAGTTTTCCAGTTGCTATCGGTAACAATATCTTCTGAAGTCCCATCTTTATACTGAATTTTTAAATTCATTAAAAACCTGGGGCGATTACGCCATTCGGCTTTGTGAAAATTCCATACAGCGGTAGATTGATGGTTGTACCATCCATTTCCTAAAATAACGCCCAGGGCAATTTCATCTTCCTCCTGAATTTGATTTGTTACATCGTGGGTAACATAAAGGTTCCTTTTATCAAAACGGGTGTAAGTTGGGTCTAAGCGGTTATTCCCTATTTTATCGCCATTAATATGTAGTTCGAATAATCCAGCAGCAGTGATATACGCGGTAGCTTTTTTTACTTCTTTCGTTATATTAACCTCTTTTCTAAAATAGGGAGCCGGTTTTAAATCGATATCTTCCATATCGGTTATCCAGGAACCTTTCCACTCTTCATTCATTATTCCGGTTTCAAAACTGGAGACTTTTGAAATTCCATTGATTTTTGACTTTTCATCCCCAATTTTAACACTCCAGTAATATTTGGTAAAGGGTTTTAAAGTTTCCCCTTTATATATGGCCAGATTGCTGCTGTCATTTACTTTTCCCGACTCCCAAAAATCACCTTTTCCGTTGGAAACCTCCACAGAATCAGTACCGACATAGATTTCATATTTTTCTTGTAGCACATTTTCATCATTGGTTTTTAATTTCCATCTAAATCTTGGTTTTTCAGTATCGAGACCTATTGGGTTTTTGAGGTATTCGCAAGTTAGGCTAGCTACTTTTATATTTTTAGATTTCTCTTGCTGGCAGGAAACAAAGATCTGGAGGAGTAAAATAAATAAGCCAGTTGTAAGAGAGTTAAGTTTCATATAAAGTATAAATGTATGTTGTTGCTTATGGGTTACGGATAACTACAATTTCGCCGTCGTTTTCCCATACTTTTACTCCAAACGGAAGTTTTCCGAGCTTTGCGCTATTTGAATTTTCGGAAACCTGGTTGGCTTTGTCAACAATTATGGTTTGGAGTTTTATTTCTTTTCTAGTTACTGTAATCCATTTAAACTGATTAAATGAATCTGAATTTTTAGTCCAGCTTTTATCATCATCGTTGCTTCTTAATGGGGCTCCCCAGCAACCTTCCCCAACATACACAGTCCCTTTCTGATCATCCCGAACAAAGCCCTCGTCACAATCTTCTCCTCCTTTACATGGTTTAATGGGGTAGGTAGTTTTAACTACATGAGAATCTGATTCGCTTACGAGGTTAACCCCGTTTTTATAGAATAATTCTGCCCAGTTATTATATTCGTCATTTCCTTCTGCTTTATGCGACTGATGGGGGCGCATAGGTTTATGGTATTGCACAAATTTCCATAATGCCTTGTCATTTTTCATTTTCTTCTTTAACCATGTATATTGATTGCCTCCGGCCGCTATTTCAGAATTTAAGGTATAAGTGGAAAATAAATTTTTTCCGAAAACGATGTTATAATAGATTTCTTTTGAAGGAGTGTTAAAGAGATTGTAAATTGAACTATTTGATCTTTCATGATTTCCTCTTGCCGGTAGAATAGGGAACATTCTGCCATCTAGAGCTATAGTATGCTGCCAGTCATCCATCCATTCAATCCACTCTTCGTCTGAACCACTATTAGTCATATCTCCGCCAAAAAAAACTGCGGTAGGTTTTAACTTTGCCACCAATTTGTTGGCTTCAATTCGGGGTGCTCTGTTGTTACGGGAATCCCCACCGGAAATAAAAGACATGCCTTTATTGTTTTCTGAAGCTGTTTTAAACCAAAATCTCTTGCTTACACCTTCACTATCTTTAATTATGAAATAATAATTAGTATCAGGTTTAAGTTTGTTTAGTGTGACGAAATGATTATTCATTCCTTTATATTCAACTTTTCTATCAGGTGATTTTTTTGAGGAATATTTGGAACTATACATTCCTCCATCTTTTGTTCCATAATATACTATTGGGTTTTGACCAGAAGTTTGATCCCAGGCTATTGTTATGGTTTTAGAAGGATCATCAGTAATTATGATTCTATACCTTGTATTTTTAGCAAAACTGTAGAAGGTTAAAAAAAAGAATATTATAGTAAGGGTTAAATGCTTCATTTTTTGGTTTAATTTAAAATTATATAAATATCATTAAAACGATTTACTAAAATAAAAGTGATTAATCAGGTTTAAATATAGTCAAAAGCCTTTGGTTAGATTGTCTTGTAGTGTTTTAATCTTTTGTCATTTAGGTATGTATTTTCTTAAACCGGTTTACGGATTATTCTCATAAAATATTATGCCCTGTGGTTTTGCTTCGAGGAGTAAGACCTGAAAATCGGTAAATGCCTTACGGACTTTTCATCGATGAGTTTCCCTTTCGAGGTCTGTCTTGAAATTACTGTTTTTGCGTAAATATATTGTGCAGAATTTCTCCAATTTCATTTTTAAGGTTTTAACTTTATTTTCGTTTGTCGTGAAAGGGGGGCATTTTCCCGACCCCCCAATCCCGGTTGGGTTTCGGTCCTAGCCATAGTTCTAAGATACCGCCTTTAGAAAAATCATCGTGGGTAAACCAAAAATTGTTTAATGGGGTTCCGTTTAATTCGGACTTTTGGATATACTGGTTTTCTGTAGAGGTATTATTTGTTTTTATGGTGAATGTTTTTCCGGAATAGTATTCGGAGTCCAGTTTAATTTTTACCTCATCAAAAACAGGACTTGTAATTTCATACACCGGATCCACAGCAGTAGTGCCATTCAAACTAAATAAACCAATAGACATGAGTGCGCTAATCCCTCCCATTTGTCCTTGATCCTCATCAAATCCACCATATCCCTTATCGGGGGTGACACCTCCATAGGCTTTTTCATTAACTTTTCTTACCCAGGCTTGTGTGAGCCATGGTTTTCCTGCGTAACTAAATACATGTGCATTTGAACATCCTGCTTGATTGGCATAACTTATATGTCCGGTTCCATATCCTACAAAGTTCTGCCCTTCGGCCATTTCAAATGCATGATTTAATTTTTCGGTCAATTGATTATTTCCACCCATTAATTTCGCCAATCCAGGAATATCATGAGAAACCGACCAGGATGCTTGCCAGGCATTGGCCTGTACCCATCCTTTTCCATTCAAAGGGTCAGTATGTAACCAGTTACCGTCTGCATTTTTGGGGAAAATCAATCCTAAATCAGGATGAAAAAGATTTTTCCATCCACTTGATCTTTTTAGGAAATAGTTAGCGTCTTTTTCCTTATTTAACTTTAAAGACATTTGTCCCAATGCCCAATCCTGAAATGCCCATTCAAGGGTTTCTCCAGCATTACCAGGTTTCCAACCGTTTTTTTCGTAGAAATCAATTTCCTTGCCCCCCATCATTCCACCTGGCTGATGATTTTGTTTCATTATTTGAAAAGCGTGGAGGCTATCTGTTTTTTGGAGTAATCCTTTCATATATGTGCTGACAATGAGATTGGTGGCCGGGCAGCCTGTCATAATGTAGGAATACCCACCAGCACTCGGGCCGCGTGGCAATAATTCACCGTTGTCGGCATATTGGACTAGCGATGCGGAGAAATCATCCAGTACTTCCGGCCATGCCAATCCCCACAAAGTATTTAAATTCCATTGTGTTAGCCATAGAGCATCAGAGCTGTACATGTTGAACCGGACATTTCCATCGGAATTTTTAGGTAAAGTCTTGACAACTAAATCTGCATCTGTATGACTCCCGTCTCTTTTTCCTGAAGTATAGTCAGGGTAATCACCGGAATGATCATTGAGTTTATGTCTTCCCAAAAGGACATGCCAGAGATCGGTGTAAAATTTAACCCGTTGATTTCGGGTGCCGCCACTTACTTCAATTTTTCCAAGCTCTTTATTCCATACTTGTCGGGATTCTTCCCTAATTTTATCAAAATTCCAATCTTTGCCTTCAGCATCCATATTCATTCGTGCATTTTCAATGCTGGTATATGAAATGGCGAATTTAACCTGAAGGGAATCACCTGCTTTGGCTTGATATTTTGCAATAATTCCTGCTGATTGTGCATCATGATAATCCCCGTTGGGATGGCCCCGCGGTATACTGACATTGTCGGTATTAAGTGTATCCACATTACGAAACATATCTTCTCCATTCCAACTGTCAAGTCTTTCCATCGGTTTATCGAAACGTGCCACAAAAAATATTTTTACAGATTTCGGGCCTCCCCATACCCTTCCAACACTATTAAATGATCCTACAATTTCAGTATCACTTACTTTCTTCACTTTAGCCCCAACCATCGTGCTTGTCCCTACAAAACCGCCCAAATTAATCAGCATACTTGCTTCGGTATCTTCAGTGTAAAACATTCTATAGAAGCTAACTCTTTCCGTAGCTGTCTGTTCCACCCACGTTTTGTACCGGTCAAGAAAAACCCTATGGTAGCCAGGTTGCACGATCTCACTATTGTGCGAAAAATCAGATTTCCATCCATTGTGCCAACGGGTAGGATCAACTTCTCCTGTTGTGGGCATAAATTCGATACCCGACAACATCCAGGAATGAATCTGGGGAAAACTCAAAATTTCTGTACTGTTATAATTATAGCCACCTCCCATCTGGTTTTTATTGCGGGTCAATGGGGCTGCCCCAATCATTCCGAACGGTCTTGCACCAGTGATAAAAAAGAAGTACCGTCCCCTTGTTGTCTCTATATAAGGATCAACTATTGAAACTGGATCTAATTCTCCCCTGGTAGAAGGGAATACCTCTATTTCGGATAATCCCGGAAAATTTCCTGTACCATCGTTGACTATAAAACGTACCCATTTCACATTTCTGGCCGGGAATTCAATAACACGGGCACTGCCATCATTGGGAATAAGATTAACACTTATTTCTGATCCATCGCTAAATTGCAGAGTTCCTCCTGCCAAGTGAGATCCCAGACTTGCTCTGTCGTATAACACTACTTTATCAATGTATTGGTCATCATCCCAAGTCAACTGAAACCAGGGGTAGTTGATTTTTCCTCTGAGGTTTTCCTTGCTGTTCGATGCCCATTCCCCTGTCCCGGGAATGCCAATTATTCCATCGATTGCATTTGCTGCAGCATAATCGCTGTTCCACTCAGCAGAAGCAGTTGCTTTTGCTTCTCGTGCGATATTGTCAGAACCTGCGAATATATTACTCCCTGATATAAAAAGAAAGTACAGGATTGCAATTAAATTTGTTTTTGTATTATTCATTTTTATAGTGTTATCAATGTAAATTTCCTTCAATTTATGAGATCAAATTCTTGATATGGGAAGCAATCCCTGCCTAAAAAGCATTTTTAGATCGGGAGAATATAAAATCCTAATTTTTTTATTTATGAAAACCAATTGCAAAAAACCGGTCTTTGAACCCAAAATCTTTCTTTTCCAATTTTTTATGACCATTAGGTAAGATGGGGAATCATTTATTTCCACCAATGAATCTAATGCTTAGGGGGATTACCTCGATCGAGAATAGTTTTTTCGAATACATAGCTCGTAGGCTGGCCACTAAGTATTTATTGTACCTATATTTTTGGTGGACATTAAGGGCTACAAGGATTGAATATCCTCACCCCAAAAGGTCATTTCAGTCAATTGTGCCGAACCTCCCCCTACAGAACCGATTACCCTATATCTTAAATAACGAATAACAGATTCATCTTCGATCTCTACTTCAAGAGATTGGTTGTTAGCGCCATCCACAGTTCCCCTATACAATAATTGCCAACCTTTTGCTTCAAATTCTGCTGCATCGCTAGAAGAGGTTTCTGCTCCTTCTATGTCTGTCCGACCCCAAAATTCAATTTCTGTTGGATTATTACCGGTAAAATTATTTGGATCCCTAAGGTCGAGTTTTGCCTTCCGTATGCTAGTCATAACACCTAGATCTATTGTAAAGTGGTGCGGGATTGAATTGAGTCCTGAATGATATCCAAAACTGTCTCCCCTCCAGGTTCCATCACCATCAAATAAATACTGGACCGGATCGCCTCCATAAAAAGTTCCCGGATTATCACTGGGCATCCTAAGCAATGTAAACAGATCTTTATCCAATTTTATAATTGGCGTAGGTGGCAGCATATCTTCAACTGTGGAAAGGGGAATGGTGTCGATCCCTCGATCGCCGGACTTTATAAAAGAATTGATTTTTAGTTCTCCTAAAGGTTCCCAATTAATCAATTTGGTGGAAACTTCGTCGGGATAAATCGTATCCGTTGTCATTCCACCATCAGTATTACTGTACTTTATTTCTGTAAATATCCCATGTTCAGACTCGGTCTTATGGGCCCAATTTATAAAGGTTCCATCAAGCAGGCTTTCAATGTTTACAATTCTTCTGGCTTGTTGATTGGACTTAAAAATTTCACCAACACTTCTGCCGGTTACAGTTTGCGTAATGGATTTATTGCCGTCTGTATCTTGTGTGTACACCTGAAACTCATAACTCCTTTCTTCCAAGTTATTTACTATCATTTTGAATTCTTCGCCAGGATTTTCCTCTATTTGAAAAACCTCCATATTATCATCCCATTCTACTATAACTTCCTTGGCGGTCCACAAAAACCGGGTAGAACCAGCTATTTCCAATCTTTCGTAGCCACTATTTACTTCTAAGGAATCCAGAATCCCTGAGTATATTTTTTCTCCTTGCAGGTATTCATTATGTATTTCTTCCATATCACTGCATCCCGTAATCATTAGTAGTAGGACAAGAGCTGCAGGAAGAACTCCTGAATATTTTATCTTCATAATTTTTAATTTTAATTTCTCAAAAAACTATTATTGTTGCTGTTCACTGATATTCCCCCAAAAGGATAGTTCTCCAATAACCGTTAGGTTTAAATTGCCCCAGGTTTCTATAACTTCTAGCCTTATATATCGAATTTCTACCAGATTGTCCACGTCAAATTCAAAATCTTCTCCCTTGTCTTGAAATTCAACATCTTCAGAACTAAACTGTCCTACTGGTAGGCCTGAGGGCTTAAAGGAATGAAATTCTCCTAGTAAAGTCCAGCCGGCATTTGGGTCTTGAGGGTCATACGGTGGTAAATCGTTAACATCCAATGTGCCATAAACCCTGAAATGTTTTGGATTGCCATGTTTATAGAGTTCATCCCCGCCCCGTTGATATAATTTAAATCTGCTCAATTCTACATTTACTCCTAGGTTCAAAGTAAGATAATGGGGAAGAGGTGCAAAATCTGTGTGACCGGTATTCCATTGATCACTCCACCTGTCATCCCACATTTCTTCAGCAGAATGTCCAAATTGCTCAAAATCCTCATCTCCCTGTATTTTAAACACAGAAATATCTCCTTTGTCAACATAATCATCAGGAATAGGGGTAATTTCAAAATAAGTAGTATCAGATTTGTTTTCCCATCGATCCTCTACATATACTCCAAATCTGGTTTTAACTGGTGGATATCCGCGAAAACTATACGATCCTGATTCCTGACTGGTTAAAAAGGACTCTGTGTATCTCATACCTCCAGTTAAAGAATCCTCGACGAGCATGTTTAAGGAAACTTCGGCCCTCATTGAATTTTCGTAGAAAACCTTTATTCCTCCATAATCTACCTCACCAGTTAGACTGGGCCCTATTAACCTCACTGGAGGCTCTAAAGGGGTGATTGTTGTTGTACTGGCTTCCGATTGATTTTCTACGCGGTCGTAGGCTGAAAGATGGACTTGATATTCTTTCACTTCCCCGAGGCCTTGTATCAAAAGGGAATCATTTGCAGCGGAGCTTTTGACTTCGCGATCTATGCCCCTGTTATCTGTAAATGCAGCTTTAATGTAAAGTAAATCCACATCTTCCGGAGGAGTATAATATATAACAGCCCCTCCGGAAATATTTACAACTTCATCAACTGTTACCAACCCAGGTGCAATTTCATCATCCCCATTGGGGCGAGGCCCTTCAGGTGTTTCGCATGCACCAAGTAAAAAAATCCCTAGTATCCCCAAGGGGATTATAATGCTTTGGTATTTCATAATAGATTTATTTTTGAATTAACATTCATTCTCATTTTTTATTTATGAAGGATAACATCACTATTTACAATCCCCATCCAGGATTTTGTATTAAATTTGGATTTCTTAACATTTCAGTTTGACTAATAGGCCATAAATAATTTCTGGTAAGAAAATCTCTGTAATAAATATTTTTTACTTGATAAAAACTATCGGGATCTGCTCCATCTATGTTCCATCCACGAATAGGTTGGTTAAAATATTCACCGGCTAATTTCCACCGTCGTAGGTCCCAATACCTTTCTCCTTCAAAAGACAATTCAATCATTCTTTCCTGTTGAATGATTTCCCGCATTCCTTCTTTAGTAGTGGGCTTTTCAGGCCGGTGGGAATATGTAGCCCAGGTAGTTACCAAATCTGATCCTTCATCAAGACCTGCTTTGTCCCTTACCCTCTGAATATACTCATAGACTTCCTGATCTGGGGAAGATTTTGTTTCGTTTAAAGCTTCAGCATACATGAGGTATAAATCGCTTAATCGAATAATGGGAAATGTATAGCTCTCTAATTGTAAGTTATCAGTCGTAATTACATTTTGATAATTTACCAGTTTTTTGGTAAAATATCCGGTTATAGAATATAATTCCTGTCCGTTTTTACCAGATAGCTGACCATTCTTGGCATTTATATAAGGTAGGTTTTCGGTGTCTTCGGTTTCCAGTGAAAACCATTTTCCTCCGTCAAAACCTACCCAGGCATAAAACCTAGGTTCTCTATATAGGTGTAAATTTACAGTTTCATAGCTCTGTTGCACATAATATTTGTGGTCTTGGGCTAAATCTTCATTAACAGTAACAATATCAAAGCGATCGGTATAGTCCCATGTTTTATCTTCTTCTATAGGTAATCCTTTGTCAGTATAAAAATCTGTAACTACATTTAGAGTAGGGGCATGAGATTTTCTAGCGGATCTAAAACGTGATTCATGCTCTCCTGTTACCCGAGGTTGGCACCATTCCTGCAACGCCAACGACCAATTGTTGCCAACACCCCAAATAAGTTCACTATTAAACCTATCGGTTATAGTAGCCCTAAAGGTTAATTCCTCTCTCACCTCCGGTGCAATTTCTCCAATGGGAAGTAAATCTGTAAAGGAATATAACGAATGTTCTGCACTTTCAGCTTCTTGTATAGCATCAAGGCAGGCGTCTTTTGCTATTATCCATTTTTGGGGATCAAAGGTAGTATTGATAAATTCCTCTCCTTCATTATCTACAAACCCGGAATAATCTTCATTGCCATTAAATAAAGGACTAGCCGACAACATCAGGACTTTTGCTTTAATAGCTTTGGCCGCGGGAAGGGTTAACCTACCATTTTCAATAAATATAGAAGTGATCCTTTGAGGCAGGTCATCGCTTTCTATAGCCTCATCAAGCAAATTAACAATATAGTCAACTGCTTCATCTACAGGTTCCCTTTTTATCCTTGTGGTTTCTGTATCTTCACTTACATGAATATTCTGGTCTATGATTGGAATAGGTCCATACATGCGTAACAACAGAAAATGAAAATATGCTTTTAGGACTTTAACTTCTGCAATCCATCGTCTTCTTTCATTGAGGTTCAAACCGGAAATTTCACGTTCCTGTACATTTTCAAGAAATGTATTGGAATCCCTAATGGCAGTAAACAGATTGTAGCCCCCCCGTTGTCCTTCCCAAAAATTCAGGTATGGATTAGCAAAATTCTGCATTCCTTTAGCTAAACGCAAACTAGTTTCATTATTCATATAGAAATCATTTTCAGCATAGTACCAAATTTCGTCTCCAGCCACCATTGCGAAATTTTGTTCAGGGTTTGCATGGTCTGGTACATAACCATAACAAGTAGCCAGCCATTGTTCTGCACTAGCCCTATTATTAAAGGCGATATCTACAGTAGCTAAATTATCTGGAACTACATCTAGAAATTCCTCTTCACAACTAATACTTATCAAGATTAGAATAAAACCTATATATTTTTTCATGGAAATTAAATTTTAAAAATTAATGATTGCACCAAAATTAAACACCTTCTGTATAGGATAACCTAAGCCGTTTCCCCCCATTTCAACATCCCACAGTTTAAATTTGCTGAATGTTAGAAGATTTGTTCCACTAAAGTAAAGTCTTGTAGAGGAGACCCCTATTTTCTCCATAAAACTATCTTCGGGAATAGTATAACCAAATTCAGCAGATTTTAATCTTAAAAATGCTCCATCTCTTAAAAACCAAGTACTGTTTTGATTGTTATTCTCCACCACTTCATTTGATAACCTTGGCCAAGCTGCATACAAGTCCCTGTTATCCTCAGACCAATAATCTTCTGCCCAAACACTTAAAAGCGCATTGCTCCCTCTCTGAGAATTTGCATCGGTATCTATAAAAGGAGCTGTATTATAAGGGTCGATAAAGAAGGAAGAGCGAGCCGATCCCTGGAAGAAAAAGGACAAATCAAAATTTTTATAAATAGAAGAAAGTCCAAACCCGTATATAATCTCGGGGACCGTGGGGTAGCCAATAGGAACAATATCGTATGTAGAATTTATTACTCCGTCCCCGTTTATATCTTTATATTTTATATCCCCGGGCATATAATCACCAAACTCCTGTCTTGGGGATATCGCAATATCCGCCTCATCGACAAAAAGCCTTTCCGCAATAAGCCCGTAATTTTGGTTTATATTTTTTCCCACATAGGATTTCCAAGGCATTCCGATACTTGCAAAATCTAGTTCGTCATAAACCGTAAATTCATTAGTTGCATAGGTCATGTTGAACCTTCCAGAGACATAGAATTCGTCAGTAATATTGTCACTGTATTCTAAAGTCGCTTCAAAGCCTTTGGAAGTGGCGGCCCCAACGTTTGCCCTCAACGGAGCTTGTAAGCCCATAGTAGCCGGAATTGCTGTTCGGTTCATTAGAACATTTGTCCTGTCTTCATAAAAGAAATCAGCAAGAAGGTCCCATTTATTAAATAGCCCCAGTTCCACACCTATGTTGGTTTTCTTAGCAGTTTCCCAGCTAATCTCCTCGTTGGGGTATCTATCAATGCTAATACCTGCTATATTATTTGAATAATTTTGTCCGAAAGCTGTCCCGGCACCCCCATTATTCATATTAAGCTGCGAGATATAAAAAAAGCGGTCTTCCGGGCTGCCTATAGCATCATTTCCGACCAAGCCGTAGGTAGCACGGAACTTCAATTTATTTATGACATTTTGGTACGGTTCCCAAAATTTTTCATTGGAGATGTTCCAGGCTAGTCCTGCCGAAGGGAAAAAACCATAACGTTTGGATGCTGCAAACCTTTCAGAACCATTATACCCAAAATTGAATTCAGCTATGTACCTGCTGTCATACCCATAAGTAAAACGGCCTGAAAGCCCTATATTTCGATAAGGTAATGATAATTGTAAATTCCCTGCATTCGCTATTTTTTCTTCCCTTAATACCCCTAGTAATAAACCGGTAACCTTATGTTTTTCGTTGAAGGTACGTTCATAATTCACATCTGCTTGAAAATCAAGCGCAGTTGAAATTATTTTGTCCCCTTCATCATATTGTAAAAATTCTGTCCCTGAATCCGGGTTTAATTGAAACAAAGAATACCGGTCAATTTGGGGGTCATAATTGTTTATTGAATAATAAAAAGGGTTGTAAGCTCGTGAGACATTAAAAAATGATTCCCTTGTAGTATTCCCCATTACACGTGCATTTAATCCTTCAGTAATAAAATTGAGGTCTTGAAATATTTCTACAGTAGCCAGTAACATATTTCGACTCTCGTCTTTATAACCTCTAACCATATCTGCGTAAGGGTTCAGGTAATCTCCGGTTTCACCTGCATTTCCAAACAGGATGTGCTGGCTATTTGCAAAACGTTCATCGGGATCATAATACATGGGGTACAATACAGGATTGGTTTGCAAAGCTTTTCTAAAAAGATCTTCTCCTCGTTCCAGTGGACCCGTATAATCATCAAAGTTACCATTAAAACGTACCGATACTTCTGTAGTCTTGGTAACATCTATGTTAATATTTGAACGTAAAGAAATTCTTTTAAAGTCAACATTATTATTAAAGTTATTCCTGTTGTCCACTTTTAAGATTCCAGTGTCGGTATTGATTGTACTTGCCAAATAATACCGGGCAACATCACCCCCGCCACTCACATTGAAGTTAAGCCTGTCATTGAATGTATGATTTTTAAACATCTTATCGAACCAATCAACTGCAGGATAAGCCATTTCATTCCGATCTGGTTGCTCTGTCATTCTTATCTGCTCTAAGGAATAAATTCTCCCTCCCAATGGATCACGTGTAGCAGCAGCTTCGTTATGAAGTTTCATAAAGGTAATAGGATCAGCAATATCTATATTTTTTGTGGGCATGGATATTGACTTTTCGTATCTAACATTTAACCTTGCAGCACCTTCTTTTCCTTCTTTAGTTTTCACCAGAATCACTCCATTTGCACCTCTCGCTCCATATAAAGCGGTAGCCGTAGCGTCTTTCATGATAGAAAAACTGGCAATATCATCTGGTTGAAGTCGGGCCAAATCTGTAGTAGTCAATTCTATGCCATCAATTAAAATTAAAGGTGATTGTTTATACCCAAAAGTCGTAACACCCCGAATAAAGAAGTCGGCATTATCAAATCCAGGTTCACCACTACGTTGATAAGCAATAAGACCGGGAAGCCTTCCGGCGAATGATGTTGTTAAATTGCTACTTGGAACCTTTAATTCCTCTGGTTCAATGGTGGTAACAGCACCTACCACGGCTTCTTTTCTTTGTTGTCCGTAGGCTACAATAGTAAGCTCCTCTAGGGCATCAGCTTTAGGTTCTAGGCTAACCTCCAACTCCTGTTGGCCGGAATATTCTACTTCTTTATCTT
Source organism: Salegentibacter sp. (assembly GCA_017795085.1). GTDB lineage: Bacteria > Bacteroidota > Bacteroidia > Flavobacteriales > Flavobacteriaceae > Salegentibacter. Next base: position 2,808,858 of record CP051246.1, on the reverse strand, counting down.
CCATTCCCAAAAAACTAACCACTACAATTTGCCCCATTTTTACTCTTATTTCAAAATTCCCATCAAAGTTGGTTATTGCCCCTCCTTCTTCACCTTTAATAGTTACGGTTGCACCTGGTAAAGGAATTCCTGTTTCGTCTAAAACAGTACCGGAAACTAAATTTTGTTCCTCTTGTGAATAGCTTTGAAAAGAAAAAGTGATTAAAAAAAAGCAAAGAGAAGCGTACTTCCAAATAAGTATTTTTTTGTCCTTCATAGATTTTAAAGATTAGATAGTTAAATTGATTTATTCCCACCAGTGGGTTTAATACCCCGAGACTTGTCTCGATCGAGACAAGTTTTTCTGGTGAATACCTTGTGGACTTACCTTTAGGTTGTTGATTTTAGTTGGAATTATTATCCATATTTTTAAAAAAATTGTTCAGTTTTGATTCCTGCATTTTTCTCTACCATTATCATCCTGTTCAGTTAGGATAACATTCTATTTTATAAATATTTATATAAGTCCGTATGTTTGAACATATATAGATAGTCCATATGTTCAAACATACACAAATCTAGTTAAATTTTTAACATGAAATAATTTTTTTAAAAATATTTTTGTAAATCCGTAATTATTGTGCCAATTAATTGGCTTTATATTAGTGCTGATGTGTGATAATGACTAGTGATCTGTTAAACAATAGCTTATCAAAATATTTTCTATTAAGTCCATAATAGAATTCATCAAGGGATCAAATAATTTACAAATACAATTTAGCTCAAACTTGTTAATTTACGGTTAAAGACTTGTTGGTTAATCATTAAATATTTTAACTGATTTTTATGCAAATAATCAGGTATATGAAAGGATTTGATGGATTATCCAATAGCCTAATTTATAATCCCTAAACGTGTTGTTACGAAGAACGAAACCATTTATAAAAACCAAGCTTTTTGCAAAACTTATTACTGTTCTGTGATAATTGGTAGCAACCGAAAATCAATTACCGTAATTAGAAATCCATTGATCCTGAAGCCCCCATTTCTTGTTTGGTTCCTCTGAAAGCTCAATTTCAAGACGACCTCCATTCACTATTTCCTGCTGAGTAAGCCAATTTCTGTCTATAATTTTTCCGTTTAGTTTAGCCGATTTGATATAAAACCAGTCCTTATTATAATTATTAACTTTTACTTTAAATTCTTTACCATCTTCATAGGAGACTTTATATTTTTTAAATATGGGTGCCGTTAGATAATATATTGGTGATCCTACATTGGCAGGAGATAACCCCAAACTTCGCATAACAAACCAGGAAGACATTGTTCCGGCGTCATCATCCATGGTTCTTAAATAAGCTCTCGGTTGATTTTTATATATTCTACCGATATAAGAATCTATGCCTTTACTGTTATTATTAAAATAGGTTTGAACCATAGTATCCAGTAATATTTTCCGAAAAAGTTTTTGCGATTTCCAGGGTTTTTTTGTTGCATTGTAGATTCCCGGTACTTGTAAATCTGGCTGATTAGCATGATTGTAATTGTAGTCATCAAAAAATTGGTCCAGTTGGCTTAGAAAAACATTTTCTCCTCCCGCAAGCTCTTTCAAACCATTTAAGTCAAAAGGAACAAACCACCTGTACTGCCAAATTGTACCCTGATAAAGTCCCCGGGCGTGCATTTGATCTACATCATTTTTAGAGAGGTCTTTAAAATCTTTTTTCCAGAATTCTTTATATTTCTGGGATTCTTTTAAATATTTATCGCTCAGTTCTTTTTCATCCATCTCGTGTAGGAGACCGGCCATAGCCCATTTATCATAAGAAGTTTCCAAAGCTTTATCTGGTGAATCATACTTTAGGTTATTGGCTTCCTCCATTAAAGCTTTTTTAATTGATTTTAAATTTATATCATAACTTTTTCTTACCGCGTCTAATAAAACGACTAATGCATGTTCTGTACGTACCGTTGGAGATGGCTCATGCATGGTTGCCCATTCTTGTTTTTCAAAGCGATAAAGATTTGCAATAGATTTTACAATATCGGCATATTTGTCGGGATACATAAGTGAAAGCATGGGGAGTTGCTCTCTATAATTATCCCAGATGGCCCAACCGTTATAAATTGTATTTTTTGAAGATTGAATAGCGCCATTGGTGGCCCTAAATTTTCCGTCAGTTTCAGAAATCTGAAATGGAGCTTGTAATCCACGATATAACAAGGAGTAAAACAGGTCTACACGGTCTTCTTCCCCTTCTACCTGAATCCTCCCCAGTAGTTTATTCCATTTTTTTTCAGTGGTTTTCTTCAGATTTAAGGACTGATTATTTTTAATTTTTTCCGTAGCATATTCACTATTTACTGAAGAAAATGCCACTAGTATTTGAACTTCATCAGAATCTCCGCTCAATATATACTTATGATCTGTTAACTTTTTTAAATCATAACCTGAAGGAAATTTTATTGCGAAATATAATCTGTAAACACCCCGGCTGCAAGTTGTTTCTGTGTCTATCCATCCTTTTATAAAATTATCCTCTATTTGGTGTTCTTCAGCTTTAAAACGTTCGGCCAAGGCAAAAGCTAAATCAATGTAAACTCCGTTTTCTTTATTGGGAAAGCTAAAATTGTTAACGCCATAATTTAAACCGGAATTTACTTTTGCTGTAATTCCATTTTCGAAGGAAACAGCATAATTTCCGGGGCTTGCTGTTTGAGATTTTCTGATTAGTTTTTTTGAATAATCATTACCCGAAAAAGGTCTAATCAAAATATTTCCCCCAGAACCTGTGCATCCTACCCCTTCAATCCTTGTATGTGTGAACCCAATATATTTTTTTGCATAATATTCATATCCAGTATGATTGTGTGGTTTTGTTTGAGGGCTAATACTCATCATACTAAATGGATAGGATGCTGCTGGTGACATTTGCCCATGATCTCCAGAAGTTCCCAAAAAGACATTTACTTTATCAGTGAGATTTCTCTGAGCAGTAATGTTAATAAAGAAGAGAAATAATAAAATTGAAAATGTACATTTTTTGGTATTCATTTGAATATTTTTTTGTTGTATTTGCAGGCTTACTATGAAAAATCAACTCATTTAAATTTCTAAATTTTTAGAAATTATGGGTAAATATCGTGAATAAAACGATTTAGTTAAAATTTTTTATAAATTTAAATCCTAAAATATATGAGATTTTAGAATAAATATGAATAAATTAATGAATCCTCAATTATTTCTCCTGAAACTATGTTCTGCCTGTGTGTTTTTTGGTAGAGCTTATGAGCACCTATTTTTTGATGCTCCTTACCGCTCTATCCTATGGGATGAGAAAATGTTTAGTCCCGTAGTAGTAAAAATATTCAATATGGATTGGAATACATATGTAACGAATACTTTAGTTGATAATAAAATTCAGAATGGCGTTATTAGTATAGGAATATTTTATTTTCTCTGTGGAATAGTAAGTGTTTTCATTACCAGGAAAAATTATGAGGTTTTAAAGTATATTATTGGTACCGGAGCTGTTTCATTAATTTTTTTAGCTGTTTTACAGGCAAAAAGTAATTTTTATCACTTTGCTATGTTTTTTGAACATGCTATACAATTTGGTTCTCCAATAGCACTTTTGGGATATTTTAAAATAAAAGAAAAGCAGTTAACGTATATTTTATTATTAAAATTAATTATAGCCTTAACTTTTATAAGTCATGGTCTGTATGCCGTTGGATGGCCTTATCCTGTACCTGGAAATTTCGTGACGATGGTTATGAATATTTTGACAATTACAGAAAACCAGGCAAAGACTTTTCTGTTAATTGCCGGATGTTTGGATTTTTTAGTGGCTATATTGATTTTTTTACCTAAAATTTCAAAAATAGCACTAGTATATGCCGTCGTTTGGGGGCTTTTAACTGCCTTTGCAAGAATTGTTAGTGGGCTAACCTATGATGTTTCCCCGATAATTTTTCATCAATATTTATTCACTACAGTATATAGAATCCCACATGGTTTAATTCCATTATTTGCATTTTATTTTATTAAGCAAAATCGGAAAAATACATTTGAAGCTTTAACTGAATCCTACCGAAAAATGAAATCAATAACTAATTCATATAAAACTTTATTCAGGAAATATTTTATACGTTCCTGCTAATTTGGATATATAATCCCATTTTTGATTTTCCCGACCGGGATTAAAGTTAGGACTACCTGAAGTCCCTATCCATAGCTGGAATTCTATTTCTGTTATTTTGTTTTCGTTGTGAAAAATAAATTCTGCATCACCGTACACTCCTTTATTCAATGATTTATATACATCAGTTTTAACATTAGAAACTGTATTTTGTTTGATTTCAAAATTACTTACGATTGAAACTTCTCCCAATTTCTTGGTAAATCGATATAATATGAGTTTTCTGCCTTTAATTTTTTTAGAATTGAGATTTCCGTTAATATCACGTTCTCCAATATTTTCTTTTCTTTGAGTAATAAGATTTGAAAGTATAGGATCATAAATTAACTCATTAGCTTTGAGAACACAGAAGCTCTGAATATTTTGGCCTTGGTATGACCAGTTTAATTGGTAAATTTCTTGATTTGCTTTTATTTTTCTTTCCAGTCTTTCTTTTAGTTGACCAATAAAATTCTTTTTTCCCATTTTGAGATTTAAGTCATTAAAAGAGGTGATATTCAGCTTACCTAGAGAAGGATCATTCCTATCAAAATCTAAAAGGTAAATATTTTTCTCTTTCGTTAGTCTCTTTATTAAATCCTGTTTTGAAGGCGATCCATCTTTTTTTTCTAATAATTTATATGATTTTAAAACAAGAGGACAGTTAATTTTTTTTGAGTCTTCCTTAATTGATTCTAAATAGGTGTTTTTGGTTAAAGTGTTAGGAATTAATAAATGTTGGATAAATAAAAGATAGGTTAGAAATAGTTTCATTTTAAATTTTTGTTAAGGTTATGATGTCAAGAAAAAATCATGATTATGAGTTATGTTTTGTAAATGATAAATTCCCATTAAATCTTTCGAGTATAGGAAATATTGACCTTTATAAAAGTAGAAATACAATCAATTTTATAAAAATAATTTATTTTTATTTTTAAAAGGTAAAACGTTTTAGTAAGTTAGCTAAATATTAAAAAATGTTAATACTAACTTACTTAAATTAATGTGAATGGAATTACAATTATCTAAAAGAAGGTTTTGCCTGGTACAGTGTTCAGGAAAATCCCAGGTTTCCTGGATTCTATCCAATAAAATAAATATCAAACTGATATTTATTTTATTCATTGCCGGTATTCATTTGCAGGCAGCACCTTTGGTTCAGGATCCGGTAACTGTTATTGGTACAGTAACAGATAGTGACGGATTGCCATTACCGGGTGTTACCGTAATGGAGAAGGGAACTGATAACGGAACCCAAACCGATTTTGACGGAAATTATGAATTAGAGGTCGGGTCGGAAGACGCAACGCTGGTTTTTACTTTTATAGGGATGGTTTCGGCTGAGATTGCTATAGATGGGCAAACTACAATAGATATTGCCTTGGAAAATGATACTGAGTCACTTGATGAGGTGGTGCTTGTAGGTTATGGTACTCAAAAAAAAATAAGTGTGGTAGGTGCTCAATCTACTGTTGATACCGAAGAACTCCAACAACCCGTAGCTAATATAGGTACAATGTTGGCGGGGCGTGTAGCTGGGTTAACAGGCGTACAGCGTTCAGGGATGCCAGGTAGTGATGGGGCTGATCTTTGGATTCGCGGTATTTCTACTTTTGGAAATGCAGGGCCTCTAATTCTTGTTGATGGGGTAGAGCGCTCCTTAGATAATCTTGACCCTCGGGATATTGAAAGCTTTTCTATTCTTAAAGATGCATCAGCTACTGCAGTGTATGGTGTCAGGGGGGCAAATGGAGTTATTCTTATCCAAACTAAACGTGGTAAAATTGGAAAACCTGAAGTGTCTTTTGAATATACTGAAGGTCTTACCAGCTTTACACAGGAACCGGAACTTGCCGATGGGCTTACTTATATGCAATTACGAAATGAAGCTTTGGAGACTCGTGGGGATAATCCGCAATATTCGGATGAATATATTGAGCGTACCACAAATAATTTTGACCCTTTGTTATATCCAAATGTAGACTGGATGGATGAAGTTTTTAGGGATTTTGGTCAAACTCGCAGGGGTTCAGTCAATGTAACCGGTGGTGCTGAAGATGCACGATATTATGTTTCGATGGGTTATTATGATGAAACTGGTCTTTTTACTACTGATGGAGTAGAAGAATATAATTCGACTACCCGGTTTAAACGATATAACGTGACCAGTAACCTTACTCTTGATGTTACTCCAACTACTAGTATTAACTTAGGAATTCAGGGGTATATTTCAGAGGGTAATTATCCGGGCGTCGGTAATGGAACTATTTTTTCTGCTGCAATGGAAGCGCCTCCTGTTGAGTATCCGGTAATTTACCCCGGTGGGTATGTGCCGGGAAGAAGTTCTAATGGAGGGTTGCGAAATCCCTATGCTGATGTGGCCAAGAGAGGGTATAGGACTGAAACTAAAAATCAATTGTACTCTAACTTAAACCTTAACCAGGACTTGAAGTTTATTACCGAAGGTTTGTCCTTTAGAGGGTTATTTTCTTTTGATACTTATAATGAGAATTTTATAACAAGATCAAAAAGGGAAAGCACTTATTTTGTAGACCAGGATTTTCCATATTCCCAAGATGGAGAATTGATTTTACGGGAGACCTACAATGGGAATAATTTTCTTGGTTATGGTTCTAGTAATGATGGTAACCGTCGGTTTTACATAGAAACGTCTTTAAATTACGATCGTACTTTTGGAAAACATACTTTTGGCGGTTTATTATTGTTTAATAGAAATGACTATATAGACGCTTTTGCAGGTGATTTTACAGCTTCTATTCCCTTTCGTAATCAAGGCTTGGCTGGAAGGTTTACCTATGGGTATGATGATCGTTTTTTCTTCGAAGCTAATGCAGGTTATAATGGATCGGAGAATTTTGCGCCGAAAAACAGATATGGGTTCTTCCCGTCACTTGCAGCCGGTTGGGTGATTTCGAATGAGAAATTCTTTGAACCCTTATTAAATACAATTACTTACCTGAAAATAAGATATTCTGATGGTCTGGTAGGAACAGAATCAGGAGCCGGAAGGTTTTCTTACCTCAACAGAGTAGAAGACGAGGAGGATGGATTTGATTTTGGCGAAACTCCTTCATATACTGAAGGTATTGCAGAAACCTATTACGGGGCAAATGTTACCTGGGCTGAAGCCAGGAAACAGGATTTAGGTATAGAAATGAATCTTTTTAATAATAGCTTTAGGTTGATTTTCGACCTGTTTAAAGAACGGACTGAAGGGGCATTTCTTCAAAGGGAAGACGTTCCAAGCTATATAGGGTTAATTACCAATCCGTTTGGAAATATTGGAATTGTAGAAAACAAAGGTTTTGATGGTTCTCTTGATTATAATAAGACTTTTAATGAATTAAGGGTAGGCTTTAGAAGTACATTTTCCTATAACCGAAATGAAATATTGCAAAATGGACAGCCTGAGCAGCGTTATCCCTGGTTAAACAGGGAAGGTTCTCCGTTACTAGGCCGATGGGGCTATGTAGCGGAACGTCTATACACCACGGATGATGACACTAATAGTGATGGTTTTATTTCTCCTGAAGACGGAGAAGGTATTCCATCTCAATTCGGTCAGATTATGCCCGGGGATATTAAATTTATCGATTTAAATGATGACGGCCAGATTGATGCGAATGATCAACGGCAAATAGGTCAGGGCGATGTGCCTGCTTTAACCTATGGTTTTGGTTTAAACCTGGGGTATAAAGCATTTGATATGGCGGTTTTCTTCCAGGGACAAATGGAAGCTGATATGATGATGTCTGGTCAGGGAGTATTTCCCTTTGTAGGTGGTGGTGGAACCGGAAATATGTATGCGGTAGCTGTAAATAGATGGACGGAAGAAAATGATGATCCTTATGCAATGTACCCAAGGCTTTCATTCGGAGAGTCAGGGATAGGACAAAACAACAATACTCAACCCAGTACCTGGTGGCAAAGAAATGTAGATTTTATACGATTAAAAACTGCTGAATTTGGTTACACTCTACCAGATAACTTAACTGAAAGAATTAATGCAAATAAAGTAAGATTCTTTTATAGAGGTACAAATTTGCTCACATTTAGCAGTTTTGACCTTTGGGATCCGGAACTCACTACTTCAAATAACGGAGGTGGATATCCTAATATATCGGTTAGTTCAATAGGGGTTAATATCGACTTTTAAATAAAATTCAAAAACTATAATCATGAAAAAAATATATATATTATTTATCGGATTGATGTTGATATCATGCGATGATGATTTTCTTGATCAGGTTCCTGATGATCGGTTAACCTTTGATGAAACCTTTTCAAGAAGAAATACTGTTGAAAAATACCTTGCGAATATATATTCCAGAATACCCAGTGAGTTAGATCAACGATATACAAATGCTAATTCAGGTCCCTGGATAGGTGGCTCTGATGAAGCAGAATATGTATGGTCTTTTCATTTTGGAAATTTTTTAAATATCGGAGATTGGAATGCTACTAGTGGAGATGTTAATGATTTATGGAATAATTTTTACCAGGGAATCCGGTCCTCTTCAACTTTTATTCAGAATATCGACCAATGTACAGATTGTAATGAAGAAATAACTCAACGTTATATAGCTGAGACCAGGGTGCTTAGAGCATATTTCTACTATAATTTAATGCGGCTTTACGGCCCGGTTATTTTAATGGGGGAAAATCCCGTACCACCCGATGCTAATCTAGCTGAATTAGGTTTGACACGGAATAGTATTGAGGAGGTGACGAATTATATTGTAACTGAGTTAGATGAAGCAGCAGAAACACTTACAGGAAGTCCTTTTACCGGTGCCAATGCTGGGAGAATGAGTAGGCCTTTTGCGAAAGCCATAAAGGTTAAAACATTGCTGTTTGCGGCAAGTCCTCTTTATAACGGAAATAGTGATTATTCTGATTTAACAAATGCGGAGGGGGAACAACTCGTGAGTCTAAGTTATGATGAAAGTAAGTGGGCTGCAGTTGCTACGGCTGCCAAGGAATTTATAGATGAATTTGTTCCGGGTACTTACGATCTTTATCGGGAATTTAATAATGATGGTTCTTTAAATCCCTATCTATCTACTCGAAACGTAATGCTTGAAGAATGGAATGAAGAAATGATTTATGCACGACCTCGCGGTGGTAACGCTTATCATTATGATGTTACACCTTATCATCTAGGCTATCCTGATGAAGTTAGGGGTGCCGGTGGCTTAAGTGTTACCCAGGAAATGGTAGATGCATATTTTATGGAGAATGGCCGATCGATTGATGACCCGGAATCTGGATACCAGCGAGATGGCTTTTCAGACTTTCAGGCTCCTTTTGATGTTGAAACACGAGAAACCTATAATCAATGGGTTAATAGAGAGCCAAGGTTTTATGTAGGGGTCACCTATAACCGTAGTTTGTGGTTGAACAGAGATTATGGTAATATAATTACAACAACCTGGTATGGGGGTAACTCTGGCCGGCAGGCGGGAACAAATGATTATCCGCCAACCGGTTATATCGTTAGGAAAAATATGATTTTAGGTCCACAACAGAACAGGGATAGATCAGTTCCCATGTTAAGATTGGCTGAAATTTATCTGGATTATGTAGAAGCATTAAATGAATATGAGCCTGGTAACCCAGATATATTGGTTTATTTAAATGAAATTAGGGAAAGAGCAGGAATACCTGAATATGGTTCTGAGGGCTTGGAAGAACCCGGAAGCCAGGAAGAAATGAGGGAGGCTATACATAAAGAAAGAAGAGTAGAGCTTGCTTTTGAAAGTGTTCGGTATTTTGACGCTCGCCGATGGAAGATTGCGGAAGACGACTTTGCCGGTCCTTTTCATGGTCTTGATATAGATGCAAGGGAGGAGAGCGAATTTTATAATGTAGTTACTTTCGAAAATCGCATATTCGACAGCAGGCATTATTTATGGCCAATACCTCAGGGTGAAATAAATAGTAATCCTGATTTACAACAGAACCCAGGGTGGTAATTTTAAATTAAAAATCTAAAATGATGAAAAAATATATCTTAAATAATATTTGGATTTTGGGAGGGATATTGCTCTTGTTCTCCTGCGAGACTGATGATTCGCATTATGGAGATATGCCGGACGCCATTATAAATAATGATCCTGAAAACGCACCTCCTCGTCAATGGATCGAAGCCTGGGAAGGTCATGAAGATCTTCTATACCGGCAATATTTTGATGAAAATACAGTTATTTATTTTGATCCTGAAGTTGAACGTCCTACAGAATGGCCCTATCAATTCTTTAGTGATACTTGGGGATATGTAAAACGTCATTACGGTAATTTTGGAGAAGATGGCACATTGTATACTGTATTCCATTCTAGCGAAACTAATAGTTTCTATAAAGACCGTTTCGACGCCGATGCTGGAAATATAAACTTAATCGATTTGTCTTTGGCAGACACTACAATGACTGCTGAAAAAATGGATGAAAGCTTGTCTCTTGTAGGAAATTTGGTAGTCAATTCTTCTAACGGAACTTCTGGTTCACCGGGGAGTGATATCTGGACAGAGGAGCAATGGAATGAGATTTTTCTATATGATTTATATGCCGGGTTAGGTTATGAAGATGATGCCCAACGTATTTATGATGATGCTATAACAAGTACTCATAACACACCGGTTGAAAACGTTAATATGTTTGCCGATTGGCTTTATCCTCTTTATGAAGAATATAATGGTAGAAATGTATTAGTAAATTTCTTGAGGATTTCTTCTGAAAACTTCTTTAAACAAGGAAACGAATATATCAGGGGAATGAATATGGGAGAATTCGTTCACTTTTTTAGTGGAGCTACTGGGGAAGACTTACAACCAATGACAGAAGAAGCTTTTGGCTGGGAAGAGGCCTGGCAGGAGGAATTATTACAGGCAAGGGGCGATTATCCCAACCTTAACTATCCTTTCGAGCCTACTGCTCAACTTGTTGATTTAACAGCTACTGCTAGCTTGCAGGTTAGTAAAGATAATGATGATGGCTCAGAAGGAGATGAGGGAAGTTTGAAAGTTATTGATAATGATACAGATAGTAAATTTCTTATTGGTGGTTTTTCCTCTGATATCAACTTTTGGATGGAACAAAGTTTTGATGATGCGCAAATCGTGAATCGTTATACCCTCACTTCTGGGAATGATGCCCCCGATAGAGATCCTGTAAATTGGGAACTGCAAGCCTCTAACGATGGAGAAAACTGGGAGGTTTTGGATAGTCGCTCAGATCAGGCCTTTAGTGACCGTAATCAAACTCGAGAATTTACTGTTGATAACGAAACCTCTTATTTGCAGTATCGACTGGCAATTTCAGAAAATAATGGTAGTGGTTTATTGCAAATAAGTGAATGGCGTTTGTTGAGTCTTCAGACTATAGATCCTTCGGAAGCCGTAGATTATACGGATAATGGAAGTCTTAGTGTAAATTATGAAAATGGAGGTGGCGTTGATGGTGCAGAAGGTTCATCAAAATTAGTAGATGGGGATACAGAAACTAAGTATTTGTCAGCTTATTATGATGATCTTTGGGTGCAACTTGAATTTGAAGAAGCACTCGTTATAAACCAATATACTCTTACTTCTGGAAATGATGCACCAGACAGGGATCCTTTAAACTGGCGCTTTGAAGGTTCTCTTGACGGGGAAAATTGGGATATTCTTGATGAAAGATCGGGTGAGAGCTGGTCTGGAAGAAATGAAACACGAGAGTTTTCTGCAAATAATCAGCAGGCCTATCGTTTTTATCGCCTTTCAATTACTGCTAATAACGGTAGTGATGGTATTCAAATAAGCGAATGGCGTGTATTGGGAAATTAGAATAGACGTTCTAAAGTAAATTTAGTTTTTGGTTTGTGTTAAGAATTCTGGTTCTGCCTCCGCATTGGGCGGGTGGCAGTTCCAGGATTTTTATTCCTGCCTGTGAATTCTAAAAACCTGAATTCCTTTCCGAGATATTGCTGATTCTTTTCTTATTGAGAAACTCCTTATAGAGATTAATACTATAAAATACTTATAAAGAATAGGCCTGAACCTAATTGCATGGTGTGGCATAGGCTCAGGCCTTATTCTTATAAACCAAAATTTATCTTTGCGAGAATGTTTTTAACTTTATAAATTCATTATTTTTATTGTTCATTCTCGATTCTCGGTTTCAGCCTCAGCATTATTTTCCTCCATTTCCTCAAGAGCTATTTTACGAATACGGTGATTCTCCTGATCTCCGATGTAAAATGCCTCTTCTTCCTCACTATAAGCAATCCCGGATGGTCTGTCAAATCGAGCTTCCTCTCTCAAATCACCGTTTACATAGCCATATGGGTCAGGATTAATACTTGAACTTCCCCTTCCAGCAAATGTGGTCACACTTCCTTCGGGAGTCATTTTTCGAATAGCATGGTTAAACTGATCTGTAAAATAAAAGTCATATTCGTCCGGTGCACCTGCTTCAACATAGTCATCATTTTTTACGAAAACGCCCTGATAAGGATGATCCATGCGGACACTAGAGCCAACTCCATCTTCATAACCGGGACTCCCAAGTTGACCAGCTACCAGATAGGGTTGATTAAATCGTTCCTTTTCCCAATTATAATCAATTCGGAGAATGTAGTGGTTATTAATGATTACAATGTAAGCATAGTTACCGGAAGGATGTATAAAAATTTTATATTCCCAGGCGGGATCTTGGACCACAAACAATTGTTCATAATCTTTACCTCCTAAGCCTTCCTCGAAATATTTATTTAAGTCAAATCGGAAAAACTGCCCTTTCTCATAGCTGTTGAAATATAGTTCTCCATTTACCGGATGGACCGATGCACCATTACATTGCCTGTATCTTGTCAGGATCTCCCTGTCTTGCCAATCTTTTTCACGGGATAACCGGTAGGTTGCCCGGTCATTTTCTCCGCCACGGTCTTCCGCAATAATCATATGTTGACCATCATTTGTAAAATCAATACTCCGTGGTCGATCAAAATCGGAGCGTTTTTTGGTAACGGTGCTATCTGCAAGATTAATTAGATAAAGGCCATTGTTAAAATCAAAAGTTACCCATAAGTGCTTTGGATTGAGCGGATCAAATTTCATGAAAGAAGGTTCCCAAAACCCACTTGCCATCTCATTCTGGTCATCAGACTTAAATTTACCGTCCTTCCAGGGTTCATCACCCCGATTATTTTTGTACCCGGCCAGTGTAGATACAACCATTTTACGCTCATACTCAAGTTTCGTGTCCGAATAAGCTATTACCTCTCTATCCTCTTCCCTTACACGTACTTCTATATCACCGTCAAATGCTTGCTTGGGTACCAAGCAGTAAAGTGACTCACCATTTACACTGATTACTTTTGCCTCTTTTCCACCAATAAAAACTGATACCATGCTAGGATCTGTTCCAAAGTTCTTTCCGTAGATAACAAGACGCTGTCCCGCACCGCCCGAACTAGGACTAAAATCAGACACCACTACGGGTTCCGAGGGGTCAAAGGCTTTGCTCTCTTCTTCCAGATCATCATTTTGACAACTGTAAAAGCCAATACTTAGAAAAGCCAATATCAAATAAAGGACATGTAATTTCCTCTTATTGTATAGTATATTTAAACACATAGTTTTTTTGATTTTAAATTCACAATATTTATTGGGTTTACTTCCCATTTTCAAGCGTATAATTAGATTCCATTACTACCATTCTATTTGCTGGTCTTCATCAGGAATCTGGGTGTTTAGTTGACGTTCGAGAATTAACGAACCTGAAACTTTATAATTAATATCTACACCGGAAACCATAGAATAATCTGAAAATTCATAATCAATATTATTAATGGTTAAATACCTGTGTAAAAGATAAGGACGAACTTCATCCATTTGTTCAGTTATTGTATAAGTTGCTTCTTTATTTACCTGAAAATTCATATCAGGATTATCTGTGTAGAGTGTGACTGTTCCGGTACCGTTGCCGGTTTCGTCAAAAGTTGCATAAACTTTATAGTTGCGTCGGTCTTGACGGTCTTCATCTATATTTCCTGCATAGAAGAATACGGTATTCTCATCTACAACATAGGATTCTACTTCCTCCTTTACAATAGGGGTAGACCCTTCATTACCTTCCATTACGGTCTTTAATGCAGTACCGCTATAGGTACCCGAGTAGTCGTTAAAAGGGTTAATGCGTAAAAGTGCTTTCCTGTAATGTTTCCTCGGGTTTGCCACATAAGATTGATTTTCTTCGATAGTTAAGGGAAGCACCCACTTTTCTACCATATCTATATCTTTTAATGTAAAATCCAGGGGCATTAATGAAGTGTTTTCACCGGCCTTGATCTCCACATCGGAAGGAAAAGTATAATACTCACTATTTAATTCCCTGTAATAAAAATCTTCACGATTTTGGAAGCGTTCATAGTTCAATACATCCAATGTATCGGAATCTACAGTAATATGCACTGTTCTATTCTGGGCATTAGTTGTAGACCCACTTACGAGCAAGGGTAGTTGGAAGGTGGTTTTCTCATCTTCTTTATAGCGAATATAGATATCGCTAACTCCTCCACTTGTTATGGGAGCCTTGAATGATATATATTTTTCAAATTGTTCTTCGGTCCACTCATCATTGCACGAGCTGCAAATTAAAAGCAGCATGAGCGAAAGAGATAGTATAAATGGTTTATTCATGATGATATATTTTATTAATCGTTATAATTCCATCCCGGGTTTTGTGTAAGACGCTTATTTCGTTTAAGCTCAGTAAAGCTAATCGGCCAAAACCACATTTTATCTGCAAAGGTGGTTTCGAGTGCCCATACGGCTACAGGTTGATGAAAAAGATCCCGGTCATCTTCATTCATAAGTACATTACAACCATATATTGGCAATGACTCTTCTTCAGGGGCATCCATCCATCGGCGCAGGTCATAGTAGCGCTGCCCTTCAGCCAAAAGTTCAATGAAACGTTCCCGTTTTAGCCTTTTTCTTAGGTCATCCTTATCATTGTACACACTGGCCGGGTAGTCGGATACCCCGCCGCGGATGCGTACAGGATGAATTCCTCTTTGCATCTCAGTAATGTTTCGCGAGATATCGTATGTCCCGCCGTTCCAGGCAGGAATGTTGTGCGACCCATCTAATTCATTCAATGCTTCTGCATACATCAGTAATATATCTGCATAACGAATGGCGGGTTCAGCTTTAAATTCGATATTACTATTATCTCCCCCCTCATAAGTGTCACTAGGATGGACATATTTTTTTACCCCAAAGCCTGTTCGCAACCAATAAGCATTGGATGAGTTAAATCCGTTTCCTTCAGGATTATTATGGTAATAAAACACCTGTTGGTTGCGGTTACGTTCCTGAGACTCATTTAACAATGACCAGAAACTACCATTATAGGCAACAGAGGCATAGAATCGGGGGGAGCGGTTAGCATACTGCAGGGAAACACCTGGTCTCAGTGGTTTGTACCGGCCGGCTTCATAATCTTCTTCGGTAACGTAACCACTTACGCGTTCAGAGCCATCCCCACGGCCAATTTCCTTGTCTTTTCCGGGCACATCTGTACCGTCATTCATATAATACGCATCCACCATTTTTTGTGTTAAGCCATGCGTATTCCAGCCCGTAGCAGATCGGGGCAACTGATGGGCAACCATAGCTCTTATATCTTCTCCGCCCTGGTTATTACCTCGAGTAAAAATCAATTCCGGATTCCCTGAAGCAGATAGGGTGCCATCAAACACCTGGGCATAGGATTTGGCCGGATCAATATTTGCCCAACCTTCCGGCCAAGATTTTTCAGAAAAATTATGATCATCCGGGGGAATAATCGTAGCATTCTCACCTGTTTCCTGAACGGGTACTGTATATAGTTCATATAGACCAAGTTCCATTACATCTCTGGCAGCAGCAGCGGCTTTTGCCCATTTCTCTTCCTGGTAATCGGAAGAAAGAAGGCGGTTTCCTTTATCATCGGTCAATCTCGATGCAAAATCTGATGAGTTTCCATTTGCCAATGGGCTGGCTGCATAAATCAATACTTTGGCCCGGGTGGCCAGGGCTGCTCCAACAGTTGGTCTTGCAGAACCATCCTGGCCACGCATCATACCTCTTGCTTCCATTTCTTGTGCAGCAAGTAGCATTTCACTACTTATAAATTCTGCACAATTTTCGTAGGTACTACGTGGAATAGCCAGGTCATCGTAACTATCTTCATAATTTAATCCTTCGTCAGGCAATAAAGGAATAGGACCGTATTTACGTAATAACAACCAGTACAGGTAAGCTCTTGCAAATCGAGCCTGGCCCCTGTAGTCCTCAATTTCTTCATCAGACATCTCGGTATTCATATAAATATTATGAATAAAGGTAGATGCATTGCGAATACCACGGTAACACTGCGTCCAGGTACCTTGTTTGGCGTTTTCAGTATATTCGCCCATTTTGAAATTATTATAGGAAAGTTCATTTTTAGATGGGTCGTAATCACTATCTCTATCGCCGTAATACATGTCATCAGCAAAATTATGGGGGGTAATCCCCTTGCTGGCAACATCGACATTAATGCCTTTTAATTCTTCAAATACGTGGGCAAGCCATTTTTCTGAATATACTTTACCTTGAAATGTTTTTTCTTCTGTCAACCGATCTTTAAAATATTGGCTGGAATCAAGGTAATCATCTGTACAAGAAGAAATCAAACCTGTGCCGCACACAAGTAATAAAACACAATATAATATTTTTTTATTCATCGTTTTTTAGTTTACAGATTAACACTAATTCCCATTGTAATGGATTTGGCAGGAGGGTAATCTTCTCCTCGAGGGGTAGCCAATTCTGGGTCCCAAAGTTTAAATTTTGACCAGGTGAATAAATTGGTTCCTACCACGTACAATCGAATATTTTCTGCTCTCACTCGGTTGGTTAGGCTTTTGGGTAGACTATAGCCAATATCTAACGTTTTAAGACGGAGATATCTACCATCTCTGAGCCAGAAGGTTGACTCCCTGAAGTTGTTTGGGTTTTCTCCATAACTTAAGCGTGGATAGGAAGCATTAGGATCTTCTGTGGATGGATCTCCCGAAATACCGGCCTCAATCCACCGATTATCTCCCATAACACCTTCCATAACTTGCCCCCATTCACCTTCGCTAAAGGCATGTACGGTTTTCCCATACGTGGAAAAAGTGGATTTACCAGCTCCTTGAAAATGGACCCCAAGGTTAAATCCGCGCCAATTAGCTGAAGCCCCTAATCCATAGATTAAGTTGGGGCGTCTGGTTGCCCCTATCGCGACACGGTCACCATCGTTAATAACTCCATCACCATTGACATCTTTATATTTAATATCGCCAGGTTGGTAAGTTCCGAACGTTTGTGTAGGACTGTTTCGAATATCATCATAATCTTTAAACAGGCCTAAAGCTACCAATCCTCTGGACTGATCTATGCGAAAACCTTCTTGATTTTGATAGGGATAGACATTATTTTCTTCATCTCTTTCTAAGATTTCATTTTTGCTATAGGTAATATTACTTCTGGCAGTTAAGGTTAATTCACCAAGTTGTTTCCTGTATTGGAAGCGTCCATCGAAACCTCTCGATTTTACGATTCCTACGTTAGCGTTGGGCGTACTTTCTAATCCCACCATAGCAGGTAAATAATTCCTTGCCATATAAATACCTGTACGTTTCTCACTAAAGAAATCTAAATTTGCCGTAATGCCGCTGGTTTCTATATCAAAACCCAGGTTTTGTTTTGTTGCAACTTCCCAGGTTACATAGCGCGAGGCTACTTGCGAATACCTCATTCCACCATAATACCTATCAGTGCCATTGTCTGCCCACTGATAACCACCAGCGGGTCCAATGATGTTACCATCATCATCATAATTAAAAATTTCTGAAATGGTGTATAAATAAGGGAAACGCTGTCCTCCCATTAACTGATCGTTTCCTGCTTTACCGTATGAATATCTAATTTTAAATAGATTCAGCCAGTTTACGTGATCTTTCATAAATTTTTCTCCGGCTAAATTGTAGGCAAATGAGATAGCAGGAAAGAAACCATACTGCTCTCCGGGAGCAAAGTTCTCTGAGCCGGTATAACCGAAATTGAAGTTGACAAAATATCGATTTTTCCAGTTATAAAGCAGCCGTCCGGCCAGGGCCTGATTCCGTCTGGAGATACCATTTTTGATATCATTACCAAGATCAACGGTCTGTACAAAAGCATCACGGGTTAATCGTACTGCCCCGCCAACATTATGATCGCCGAAACTACGGTCATAATTAAGCATCAAATCATAAAATTCGCGTCTATTACCTGTTGAATTACTGGACTGATTCATCTCACTTGGGTCAGAAACCTGTGTAAACACCAAATCTCCGTTTGCATCACGGGCACGGGCAGCTCGCCATTGCTCCGGCCATTTACGGCGTTGTATGTTGTTAGTATTCCTGATGTCATAACCCACTATTCCCCTCATACGGAGACCTTCTGTAATAAAGTTAAAATCCTGTTCAATAGTAACGTTGGTTTGTAAATTATTTACCCAATTCTCATTAAACCCGGTTTGGGTAGCCATTACCCAGGGATTGGTCTTATTTCCCGTTCCGATTGACGGCACATAGCCATTGGAATAGAGGACAGGTGTACGAATGGGGGAATAGCCAAATAGGGAACCCCAAAAATCACCATCGCCAAGTCCCGGGCTGTTTCGTTTACTAAGAGAACCTGCAACACCAACTTTTGCCACTGTTGTTTCGGTGACATTAAAATCTGCATTGAGACGGTAGTTCCAACGTTTATAATTTGCATTGGTATTATAATCGTCTTTTAGCGATTCATCGATTTCATACATACCGCCTTCATCTATATAACTGCCCGAGATAAAATACCGGGAAGTTGGCCCACCACCAGTCATATTTAAATTAGCGCGATAGGTCATGGCCCCATCTCTTAATAGTCGTTCTTTCCAATCTACATTCGGATATAAATCGGGATCCAGGCCTAAACGTAGAATTTCCAATTCTTCCGGCTGATAAATTGGAGCTCTGTTACGGGTAATTCGCGATTCATTTAAAAGGTTAGCATAGGTTGTACCATCTACAAAGTCAGGTGTAATCGTTCGGGTATTGTAAATAAATTCATCTTTGAAATTAATTTGTATTTTACCATCTTTCCCTCTTTTAGTGGTGATCAGTATCACACCATTTGCCCCTTTAGAACCATACATGGCCGTTTCCGCAGCATCTTTTAATACAGAAATTGACTTTATATCTTCAATATTTATCTCATTTAAATCACGCTCGATGTTATCTACCAAAACCAGGGGACTGCTACCTCCCCCGAAAGTAGATATTCCGCGAATCCAAAATTCAGAAATGTTCTTTCCTGGTTGGCCCGATTGCATCATGCCCATGACTCCCGGAATATTTCCCGCGAGGGCGTTTGACACACTTGAGGTTGGATTTGTTTTCATATCTTCTACATCTACAGTAGACACCGCACCGGTTAGGGATATTTTTTTCTGCTCACCAAAACCCACAACAACCACTTCATCTAAACTATCTGCATCTTCTTCCAGAACAATTTCAAGTTCTGTTTCACCCTTTACCGGAACTTCTTGTGTAGTATAGCCGATAAAGGAAATTACAAGTATGGCATCTTCGTTTGCAACTTCTATTGAGAAGTTACCATCAATATCAGTCATAACACCATTGTCCGTTCCTTTTTCCACAATATTCGCACCAGGTAGAGGGCCATTGTCTCCGGCAATAGATACATTCCCTTTTATTTCTAACTGTTGTGATTTTGGTGTTGACGCTAGCCCGGCATCTGAAGTTTCACTCTTACTTTTTATAGTAATAGTATGGTCTGTATTTTTAGCTATATGCACATTGGCTTTTTTACTAATACGTTTTAGTAAATTATCAATATTTAACTCTCCTTTTTCCAATAAAATTTCAGGAGAATCTGTGAAGAGATTTTTTGAATAAATTAATCTGTAATCCGTCTGTGTTCTAATCATATGAAAAACATCGTTAATACTAGCCATATGATCTTGTGATATGACTATTTTTTCTTGAGAAAAAGATGTTTTTGCTGAAAACCCGAACACAGTAGTGCAAAGTAAAAGGATTAATATTTTCGTAAGTAATAGCAGCAGTTTCCGGTACAGGAAACGTGAATTGGGTAATTTATTTTTCATAAATTTGCTAGGTATTTGTTAGTCATTATTTTCTAATATTTATACTTGAGAGAGACGAAGTTGGTGCATTGCCAATGTTTAACTTCGTTCTCTTTTTTATGTTATCATTATTTCTGATTTTGTAGTTATTAATTATTCCTGAATTTTTATTCGATATTTTAATTTTAGACTCTGATTTTTTAAACCAATAGATGATTTTAACTGTTAGGAGGTAAGTATCCTTCCATATATTTTATTAACTTATTTTTGATAATTTAAAAGCTAAAACGTTATAGTTAAAATAGATAAAACGTTTTAGTTATTGTTGATAAAAGAATGTGTTATACCCCACTTTATTGTATTAATTACTTTTATTAATTAAAAAATCCTTTGAAAAAAATCTTATAAGGCACAATCAGATTGTATGTATTAAAAATAAATCAAAAAATTATTTTATTTTTTTAATATTAAGTGAATATTAACTTAATTTATGAGCGTAAATTTTACACTTTTTTCTCTATTGACAAAATTTTTTGATCATTTTTTTAATCATCTATGTATAAAACAACTAAATATTATGCTATATTTCTATGTTTTCAATCGCTATTGTCCGGTTAAATAAACCAGGTTGCTTGGTTGCATGGAAAAAGAGAAAAGACTAAATTATAACTAACTGAAGATCTTGCTTCTTTATAAATAATATTTCTCAATGAATTGAAGATTTCAAATAATTAAGGAGGATTATTATGAAATCGCTTTTAGGCTGTATTATAAAAAAGATTTTGATAATTAGGTGTGTTTTTATATCAAACATATGCGTTTTGATACCTTCTTTTCTCTTCCGGAATTTTGTCAATTTTTTAAGACATTCGAATTCTAATGGGACACTAATAAGTTGTAGATATGAATTATAAACTTTTGTTTTTCTGAATTTAAAGTAATTACTATGAAGAGATAGTCCTCTTTTATTTTAGTAGGTGATGGTAAATAGAGTCATTATTTTACTTACATAGACATGTCTGAGAATGCGACGTATAAAGATCCGGAAGGTATCCTATGTTTCTGTTGATTATCAAAGCTCCGGATAGAGCTTGCTGTCAATTATTTAGAGTAAAGCTACCTTTATGTAGCTTTACAAACCAGTAAATCAAAATATTTATTCAATCGGATACTAAATGTATTTTTTTTGCTTAAAATTTTTATATACTAAAACGTTTTAGTATATATGCATATTCTTAACCTCTAAAAATACATGATATTGTAAAGGTATTGAAGGTAGGCTTTGAAGAGGGTTTTAGTGAACAGAAGAGAAGCCATTTTGCTCGTTACCTTATCCATCAATACGAATTATAGTTAAGGGAGAATGGTGAATATGGCTTGGTGTAACTTAAGTATTTTGCAAGTATGCCTTCTGGCTGAATAACATAAAATAAAAAATCCGAAAATGAATGATCTAAAAAGTTTAAAAATAATTATTGCTTCAATTTTTGCAATAGGTCTTTATAGCTGTGGCGAAGAGAATGAGATAAAAAACATCTCTGAAGAAAAAAAAATAGATACTTTACAGGAAAAAACTGCATTTCAAACCAGTAGCCCATGGAAGCCTGAAATTGATATTAGAGCCGATGTTGCTATTGTATATGGTGTAAATGGAAACCCCTCGGATGGGGAACAGGAAATAACTTTTGAAGATCGGGTAGAATCCTGGCGTGAAAGGGGATATAATACTCATTTTATGACGGGGATTGCCTGGGGGTCTTATCAGGATTATTTTTTAGGGGAATGGGATGGGAAAAATCACCTGGGAGAAGGGCAGGTGCAAAAAAATGGAGATACTATCTGGCATGGTCATAATGTTCCATACATAGTTCCTACCGAATCTTTTATTGAATATATAAAAGAAGAAGTAATCGAAAGGGTTATCGATGCAGGGATATCTTCCATATATCTTGAAGAACCCGAATTTTGGTCAAGGTCGGGTTATAGTAGTGCTTTTAAGGAAGCGTGGAAGGAATATTATGAAGAAGAATGGAAACCGCAACACGAGTCTGCAGAAAATACATGGCTGGCTAATAAGCTTAAATATCATTTGTATTATAATGCTTTAGATAAAGTTTCATCGTATGCCAAAGAATATGGGAAAGAAAAAGGTATGGACGTGAAAGTTTATGTGCCAACCCATTCTCTAGTTAATTATTCATCCTGGCATATTGTAAGTCCCGAAGCAAGTTTGGCTTCCCTTCCCGGGATCGACGGGTATATTGCGCAGGTTTGGACAGGAACTTCCAGGGAGCCTACTTATTTTAATGGAGAGGAGAAGGAAAGAACTTTTGAAAATGCCTTCCTGGAATATGGTTCTATGGTTTCTATGACAGCACCTACTAAGCGTAAAATGTTTTTCCTAACAGATCCCATTGAAGACCGCAAAAAAAGTTGGGACGATTATAAAAAAAATTACCAGGCAACCTTCGCTGCCAAACTTTTATATCCAATGGTGGCCAATTATGAAGTTATGCCCTGGCCCGAAAGAATATATACCAGACCTTACAGTGTAAAAGGGAGTGATGAAAAAGTTTTAATCCCCGAAGATTATGCAACTCAAATGCAGGTAATGATTAATTCATTAAATAAAATGCCGGAATCTAAAAATCAGGTGAATGGCAGTCAGGGAATTGGGGTCTTGATGGGAAATTCATTAATGTTTCAGCGCTTTCCTACCCACGATGGATTTGAAGACCCCAAATTTTCAAATTTTTATGGGCAAACCCTTCCATTATTAAAGCGAGGTATTCCTGTAGAAACTGTACATATGGAAAATTTAACTTATGAGGCTACTTTAAAAAATATAAAAGTACTCGTTATGAGCTATTCTAATATGAAACCCGAAGCTCCCGAAGTACATAAGAAAATTTCAGAATGGGTGAAAAGCGGTGGTGTGTTGATTTATTCCGGGCGTGATAATGATCCTTATCAGGAGGTTAGGGAATGGTGGAATACCGGCGATCACAATTTTGAAAAACCATTAAATCATTTATTAGAGGAATTGGAAATTGAAAAGAGTGATGAGAAAAACAGGTATGAAGTAGGCAATGGTGTTGTGCGCTTTATAAAACAAAACCCTAAGGAATTTGTATTGGAAGCAAACTCTGATGCCGCTTACCTTAAGTTAGTTAAAAATGCTTATGAGAAAGATGCTTCCGCAGGAAATTTGGAGCTTAAGAATAACCTTCATCTAAAACGGGGAAATTATGAAATTGTTGCAGTAATGGATGAAAGCATCAGTAACGATAATTTTGAACTTGAAGGCACATATATAGACCTTTTTGATCCAGAATTACCGGTTTTATCTAAAAAAACAGTTCAACCCGGGGAGCAGGCTTTGCTGTATAATGTTGAAAATGTAGAAAATAATTCAGAGCCTGCTGTGCTGGTATCAGCTTCTCGGGTTTCTGAAGAAGAAAAAGAAGATGGTAATTACAGTTTTATCTGTAAAAGTCCTAAAAACACCACCAACAGTATGCGCATTTTACTACCTGAAAAACCTGAAAATATTCAATTGGTAAATTCCGAAGGGAACGAAGTAAATCAAATAGAATCAGATTGGGATGAAACTTCTTCTACACAATACCTTAAATTTAAAAATGAACCGGATGGGGTGAAGGTTAATATTTTCTGGTAAAATTACCTAGAATCAATAATTATGATATTCCTGATTTTAATACCTATAGTGTTGGCTGGATTAATCGTAACCGGTCTTGTATTAAAAAATAAAAGATTATGGATTAGTTCCCTCATATTTTTAATCCTCTTTTTTGTGATATTTTTTCTGTTAACTACAATGGAAACAGATTCCGGAGTAAAAAGAATTCCTATTAATTAAATTATTTATAGCTATCAAAAATGATCAAAAACCTATTTTTTATAAGCCTTATATTATTTTCGTTTAGTATTTCTGCACAAAATAGCAATCCAACAAAGGAGCTTGTAGAATACGTAAATACCCTGCAGGGTACCAATTCTAAATTTGAACTTACCCGTGGGAATACTTATCCTACTACTGCATTGCCTTTTGGGATGAATACCTGGACACCCCAAACCGGGGTTAATGGTGATGGCTGGAAATATCAATATTTTAAAGACGAAATACGTGGTTTCCAGCAGGCCCATCAGTGTAGCTCCTGGTCTAATGATTATGCTGTGTTTTCTTTAATGCCGGTTACAGGTGAGTTGAGGTTGGGGGAAGATGAGCGTGCTGCTAAATTCAGCCACGATAACGAAATTGCCAAACCCAATTATTATATGGTAAAGTTAGATAACGGAATAAAAACCGAAATAGCCCCTACCGAACGAGGAGCTCACCTCCGGTTTGACTTTCCTAAAGGGGAATCTTCATATCTAGTTCTAGATGGCTATACCGGACTTAGCGGAGTGGAAATTGATAAGAAAAACCGAAGAATTACCGGATACGTTAGAAATGGTCGTGGAATGCAACGTTTTGAGGATTTCAAAAACTATTTTGTAATTCAGTTTGATAAACCTTTTAAAGCCTATGGAACCTGGGGAAATAAAAATGGAAAGAAATGGAAAGGAGAGACTACTCGGAAAGGTGAAGGAATAGGTGCCTATTTAGAATTTAAAAAGGGGGTAAAAGTTCAAGCTAAAGTGGCGTCATCTTATATTAGTGAAAAGCAGGCTCAAATTACGTTGGAAAATGAACTGGGGAAAGATAGGAACCTGGAGAAAACAAAGAAAAATGCTGCTGAAACCTGGAATAAACAATTAGGAAAAATAGCAGTAGAAGGCGGCACCGAAGAACAGTTTAAAACTTTTTATTCCTGCTTTTTTAGAGCGAGTTTATTTTCCAGGAAGTTTTACGAAATAAATGAAAAGGGAGAACCTTATTATTACAGTCCTTATGATGGAAAAATTCATCAAGGATATATGTACACCGATACCGGTTTTTGGGATACTTTCCGTGGGCAGTTCCCTTTAAACGCTATTCTATCACCCAAGATGCACGGTCGTTATGTGTCAGCACTACTAGATGCTTACGATCAATGTGGATGGTTGCCTTCCTGGTCTTTTCCAAGTGAAGCAGGAAGTATGGTAGGGAATCATGCAATTTCATTACTTGCCGATGCCTGGGCAAAAGGAATCAGGACTTTTGATCCTGAAAAAGCCTTGGATGCATATTTTCACGAAGCCACAAATAAAGGCCCTTGGGGCCCCGCAAATGGCCGGGAAGGGTGGAAAGAATATTTTACCCTGGGTTATGTGCCTTATCCCGATGTGAGGGAAGCTACGGCAAAAACCCTGGAGTATGCTTATGATGATTTTTGTGCTTATAAATTGGCAAAAGACAGTGGGAATGAATTCTATGAAGAATTATTTTCCCGCCATATGTACAATTATAAAAATGTCTTTGATGAAAAATCCGATTTTATGCGGGGAAGAAAGAAAAACGGAGAATGGGTAGAAGATTTTGATCCTTATGAATGGGGCGGCCCTTTTACCGAAGGAAATGCTTGGCATTACTTATGGTCTGTTTTTCAGGATCCGAATGGATTGATTGATTTAATGGGAGGGGAGGAACGTTTTACCGCAAAAATGGATTCGGTATTTACAGTTTCCAGTAAAGTAAATGTGGGCACTTACGGCGGAAAAATCCACGAGATGACAGAAATGCAAATGGCCGATATGGGGCAATATGCCCATGGGAATCAGCCCATTCAACATATGATTTACTTTTATAATTATGCCGGTCAGCCATGGAAAGCCCAGCAGAAGGCCAGGGAAGTGATGGAAAACCTGTATAGTTATACAGAAAATGGATATCCCGGGGATGAAGATCAGGGGCAAACTTCTTCCTGGTATGTGCTTAGTGCACTTGGTTTTTATAGTGTAGCTCCCGGAACTGACGAATATGTACTAGGAAGCCCGGTTTTTGAAAAAGCGACTATTAACCTGGAAAATGGAGAAAAGTTTATCATAGAAGCCAGCAATAACAATAAGGAAAATGTCTATATCCAATCGGCTTCTTTAAATGGAAAAGAATTTGAAAAAAATTATCTCACTTATGATCAAATTTTTAATGGAGGAAAATTAAAATTTCAAATGGTTAATACCCCTAATATAGATAGAGGTGTTTCAGAAGAGTCCAGGCCATTTTCTTTAAGTTCAGATGGAAAATAACTTTTAAAATTTAATTCATAAGTATCTATAAATCAATTGTAATTTAACTCGATGATACAAGTAAAAAAACTACTTATAGGATTAGCATTATACCCATTGACCTTATTTAGTCAGGATAATAAACCCAATGTAATTATTATCATGACAGATGATCAGGGTTCAATTGATGTTAATAATTATGGAGCTCAAGACTTGTATACTCCAAATATAGACAGGCTTGCAGAAGAGGGGTTAAAGTTTACGCAGTTTTATGCAGCCGCACCGGTTTGTTCTCCTTCCCGTGCAGCCTTATTAACTGGAAAAACTAACCTCAGGGCCGGACTGCCTAATAATGTTCCCATCCCCGAACGTGCCAAAAAAACCGGTCAGTTTGGATTACCTGCAAATCAGGTTACCATAGCTGAGATGCTGAAAAAAAATGATTATCGTACTTCCTTGATTGGAAAATGGCACTTAGGTCATAGGGAACAAAATCTTCCTAATGCGCAGGGGTTTGATTATTTTTTTGGTCATAGAAATGGTTGTATCGATAATTATTCCCATTTCTTTTTTTGGGATGGCCCTAATAGACACGATTTATATAGAAATAATGAAGAGGTTTATAAACCGGGAGCACATTTTACGGATATAATGGTTGATGAAGTGAAATCTGAGATTGATAGAAATGGTAACAACAATCCCTTTTTTATTTATTGGGCTTTTAATGCCCCCCATTATCCTTACCAGGGGGCAGCAAAATGGTTGGAAAAATATAAGAGTTTACCCACTCCCAGAAAAGAATATGCTGCTTTTGTTTCCAATACCGATGAGGCTATAGGGAAGGTGTTGGATTATATAGATGAAAAGGGAATTACAGAGAATACTATTGTAATATTTCAGTCGGACCATGGGCACAGTACAGAGGAAAGGGCTTTTTGGGGAGGTGGTAACGCCGGTCCATACAGGGGGAGTAAATTCAGTTTGTTTGAAGGTGGTATAAGGGTGCCGGCCATAATCAGGTATCCGAAAAAAATTCCAGCAGGTGGTATCAGGGAGCAACTTGCTATGCAAATGGATTGGTTTCCGACCATTGCAGAATTAACAAGCTCAGAGATTTCTGAAAATATTGACGGGAAAAGTTTGATGCCTATAATTAAAAATAAAAACGAAGATTTACACGAAGTGGCCTTTTGGCAGGTAGGAACATACCGTAGTGATACTTCACAATGGGCTATAAGAAAAGGTCCCTGGAAATTAATAGGGAATGTATTTGAACCGTCAACTTCCGAGAGAACCTCTGAGCTTCCCGACTTATTTTTAGTGAACTTAGATGAAGATGTTTCTGAGGAAAATAATATTGCCGCTAAATACCCTGATAAAGTCAAAGCGTTGTTAAACCTTCATAAGAGGTGGGTTGAAAATGTTCGTACCGAAATGGGAATTAATAATTAAAATAGGTAAGGCCCTGCTTTCAATAAAAATTAGACAAGTAAGTTGTAATGTTAAAAATTTAAAGGAAACCTTTAGATTATTTTGTAGACTAAATCGGTTTAGTATATTAGCGTTGTAATTAATCTTAACGTTATCAAATATTAATCGAGTATGAAAAAAAAAATCAGTCTGTTTAAAGAGGCTACTTTTTTTAACAGAAAATTAAAATATCTCTTGTTTTTCTTGTTTTTAGTAATTCAGATTAACAAGGCGTATCCTTTTATGCAAAATCAGGGTACTGTTGAAGGAACGATTACCGATACAAATGGTATTCCTTTACCCGGAGTGACTATCCAAGAAAAAGGTACCAATAACGGTGCTCAAACTGATTTTGATGGAAACTATTCGATAGTCTTAGAAAGCGAAAACCCTGTATTGGTTTTTTCGTTTGTTGGTATGCAAACAGAAGAACAGAATGTAGATGGTCAATCGACTATAGATCTTCAGATGGAGACAAGTCAGGAGACTTTAGATGAGGTTGTGCTTGTAGGTTATGGTACTCAGAATCGACGTTCTGTTACCACTTCTATTACCAAAGTTTCAGAAGATGATTTCAACCAGGGGGTAGTCACCAATGCTCTATCGCTTATTCAGGGTAAAGTTCCAGGTCTGTCAATTACACGAGCTGGAGGTAATAATCCAAATGGTGGAACTTCTATTCAGTTAAGAGGAGTGACCTCGATTACAGGGAATACCGAGCCTTTAATTGTGATTGATGGTATCCCAGGGGGGAATTTGGATTTGGTACAGCAAAATGATATAGAATCTTTTGATGTTTTAAAGAGTGGGGCTGCTTCTGCAATTTATGGGACAAGAGGGAATAATGGTGTGATATTAATTACTACCAAAAAAGGAAAAGCTGGGGTAACCAGTTTTGAATATTCTACTTTTTTATCCCAGGATTATGTAAATGCCAAACCAGACTTTTTATCTGCTCAACAATATAGGCAAGCTATTGAGGATGGAGTTTTTTCTGCTAATGATTATGGGTATTCAACAGACATCTTTGATGAACTCGTAAATAAATCTAACCTTAGCCAGTATCATAATTTTATAGCTTCAGGTGGTGGAGAAAATGGGAATTACCGGGTCTCTTTATACTATAGAAATCTGGAGGGAATTGCCTTGGAAAATGAACGTGAAGAATTTGGTGTGCGTGCTAGTTTTAATCAATCGGCCTTTGATGACCGATTGAATTTTCAATCAAGTATAGTAACTAATTTTAACAATGCCAATTTACAAGGTGGAGGTCAATTTGGTATTGTGACAGATTGGAATCCCACTGCACCAATTTATGCGCCTTATTCTGTAGAAGAAGGAACCGATCTCTATAATCAGGGAGAATTTGGTTTTTATCAACCTCAAAATGGTTACAATCCATTTTCTGAATATGAAAATAGGTTTAATAAAAGACAACAACAAACTTTTTCCGGTGATGCTAAAGCTTCATTTGAAATTACTGAAGGTTTAATGATTGCTGCTTTTGGATCTTATCAAAGAAATATCTGGAATGATAGGCAATACCGATCTATTCAAGACTGGAACCAATACAACCCGGGAAGTGACTATCGTGGGACTGGATATGCTTATAAGTCTAATTTACTAAGCCATACTAGTACTTTTGAACCTACCATAACATATGAACATGAAGTAGGAAATCACGCTTTTGACATTTTAGGTGGGTATAGCTATCAATATACAACAACTGAAACTTTTGATATGAATAACAGTGGTTTTACCACTGATGCTTTCTTAGATTGGAATTTTGGTGCCGGGAATGCTATTATCGATACTGATTTGCCACGACCTGGCCTGAATAGCTTTAAAGATGATAATACCTTAATTGCGTTCTTTTCTAGGGTGAACTACTCTTTTAAAGATCGTTACTTTCTACAGGCTTCTATACGAAGGGAGGGTTCTTCAAAATTTGGGGCTAATAATAAGTGGGGTAATTTTCCTGCTGTATCCGCTGCTTGGATGGTTTCGGATGAAACTTTTATGGATGATGTTGACTTTTTGTCTAGCCTTAAGTTAAGAGCAGATTATGGAATTACAGGAAACCAGGGAATTCCTAATTATCAGTCATTGGTTACCCTGGGAACCGGCGGTCGTTATCCAATTTATCCTGACGAGCCAAATGCTGATGGGGAATATATTCCAACTTTTTATCAGACTTATGGGGCAAATAAAAACCCCAATCCTGATTTAAGGTGGGAAAGAAAAAAAGAATGGAACCTTGGGTTGGATTTTGGTTTGTTAAGTAATAGGATTACTGGGGCTTTAGATATATATAACCGGAGAACTGAAGATCTATTACTTAGTTATGATGTTCCGCAACCCCCATTTGTTCAAAGGACTATTTATACTAATGTAGGAACTATTACAAATAAAGGTGTAGAGTTGGGAACGACTTTTAGGGCGATAAATTCTGAAGATTTTAGTTGGAATATAGATTTGGCAGCTAATTATCAGGAAAATGAATTAACAACCCTTTCTAATGATCAGTTTATTGCAAGTGAGATTTTTGGAGGTAATATAGGTAATCCGGGTAACTTAGGAGATGCTATTAGAAATACTGAAGGTGGGCCAATAGGGAATTTCTACGGAAAGCGTTTTGCCGGATTTACTCAAGATGGTCAGTGGCTGTTTTATAAAGCAGATGATTCTGTAGTTCCTGCCAGTGAAATCAGTCCGGAAGAAGATAACGCGATAATAGGAAATGGAATGCCCAAATATAATGCATCCCTTACAAATACTTTTCGCTATAAAAACTTTGACCTTACTATATTCTTAAGAGGTAAATTTGATTATGATATATTAAATACGGTAGACCTCTTCTATGGAAATCCTAATATTGGAGGGAATATATTAACCTCTGCATTAGATCAATACAGTCACATTAGTGAACAACCACAATATTCCGATTATTACCTGGAGAGTGGTGATTTTGTAAGGCTAGATAATGTTACTCTGGGCTACAATTTTGACTTTGGAGAAAATAGCCCTTTTAATTCGCTTAGGGTTTATGCAAATGCAAGAAATCTAGCGGTAATTACGGCTTATACTGGTCGGGATCCCGAAGTTCAGGATACCGGGCTATACCCAGGAGTTGATGATAGGAACTTTTATCCTAGAACAACTACAATTACTGTAGGTCTGAATGTTAAATTTTAAACATATAGAAATGAATATAATTAATATAAAAAATATAGCTTGCTTCGCAATCATATTTAGCATTTTTGGTTGTACAGAATTGGATGAAAATCCGTATTCCGAATTGGAAGAATCAAATTTTTATAATAATGAATTGGAGATAATTCAGGCTACTTTAAGACCTTTTACTCACATGCAAGCTTGGTTAGCTTGGTCTGGACAAAATGGATATTATTATCATAATGAACTATCGGCAGATCAAACTGCTTGGACTCAAAAAGGGCGTCATGGGTTTGATGGCGGGGATCATATTAGACAGCACTATCACACCTGGACAACACAGGAAGGAAGGTTGGCTAATACCTGGAGTTTAATGTGGACAGGTGTTGGGTATGTAAATTCTGCAATAGCTGATATTCAGAATGTTGATTCTGAATCTGCAGATATTTCTGAGGAGCGCTTACAGTCTTTAATTGCGGAATCTAAGGTATTAAGAGCATATCATTATATGAAGTTAATGGATCTTTTTGGTAATATTCCACTTGTAACCCAGGTTGGAGAACCGCAAAATCCTGCTACCGTGTCCAGAAAGGAAGTCTTTGATTTTGTAGAAAGTGAATTATTGGAAAATGTTGAAAGTCTTCAGCCGCTATCACAATCATTATTAGGTAGGGTTTCTAAAGCTGTAGGTTACGCCATGCTTTCTGAATTATATCTTAATGCTGAAATTTGGAGCGGTGAGCCAAGATGGGAAGAGAGTATTGAGTACGCTGATAAAGTAATAGATGGAGAAGGTGGATCCTTAATGGGAAATATCGCATTAGATCAAGATCCTTTAGGTCCTTTTAGTAATCAGAACGAACTTTCTCCTGAAAATATTTTTCAATTCCCATTTAGTAGGGAGAATGGTTTTGGTTATGATTGGCGTTCTTTTTATGCCGGTTTTTCCAACATGGCACCAGCTTTAGATGTTAACTATTCAGGAAATAATGCTTTTGTTGTGATCCCATCTGCATTTGACGCATACCAGGAAAATGATATTAGAAAAGAAGAATGGTTTTTATTCGGACCACAATATGTTTATGGTACTGATCAACCTATTTTGGGATCTGAAGAATATAATGGTGAGCCTTTCGTATATGTTAATAATATTAGAAGAAACAGTGAAGGGCAAACCGGAGAAGGAAGTATGACAGATGGAGAAGAAAATAGCGGTGCTCGTTTCCATAAATATCGTTCAGGAACACAGAATGATGAGAATTACTTAGAAAATGATTTTGTTATTTATAGGTTAACCGAAATGTATTTTAATAAAGCAGAAGCTTTAATGCATTTAAATGATGGCAATGCAACTAGCGAGGCTGTTAGTCTGATCAACGAAAGTAAGAGTCGTTATTTTACAGATGAAGATTGGGATGATGAAATGTACACCACTTCAACTTTAACAATGAACGAATTATTGGCAGAAAGAGGGCGTGAATTTATATTTGAAGGTAAGCGTCGTACAGACCTTATAAGGTTTGGAGAATTTACTACTGGAACCTGGTGGGATCATGAGCCCAGTGAGGATTATCGAACTCTATATCCCATACCATTGCGACAAGTGCAAACCAATCCTAACTTAGAACAAAACCCTGGTTATTAAAAAGCTATTTTATGAATACAAAGTTATTTAATTTAAAAAGTATAGTCCTTTCCACATTTATTATAGGTCTTTTTTCCTGTGAAGGTCGTAGGGACTTTCCGGAATTGGTAGAAACTGGAGTAACTTTAGACAATACAGATATACTCCTAATCTCTGGAGAAACAGAGGACATTAAACCGAGATTTGTGCCAAATATTAATCCGGCAAGGGAATATATGTGGGAAGTAGATGATTCAAGTGTTGCTGATCTTGTAATGAATGATGACCAATCAGTTACAATTACCGCCGGGGAAGCAGGTGAAACAGTATTGAGAATTGTTTCTCAGGATCAGGAGAGCCTCAGTGCTGAAGCTCAATTAAAGGTTATAGCGTCAGCACCAGTAGACATTACAGAAGAAGGGCAAATCATTGTTAACAGAGAAAATAGTGATGGTCCAGATGCAGGAGAAGGATCATTGAAATTAGTCGATGGTGATTTAAATTCAAAATATTTGACAGATTATGTACAACCATTTTGGATAACATTACAATTTGAAGAAGAAAAAGTGGTTAATTTTTATCAATTAACTTCCGGAAATGATGCCTCGGATAGAGACCCTCGTGATTGGGAAATACAAGGATCTAATGACGGTGAAAATTGGGATGTTTTAGATGAAAGAGTCGATCAAACTTTTAGTTCTAGAAACTTAACTCGTGAATTTTACTTTGAAAACGAAACTGGTTATACCTATTATCGTTTAAATGTAGTTAATAATAATGGAGGGGGGCTCTTCCAGATGAGTGAATGGGCACTTTTATCCATTCTGGAATAGTGATTAAAGTACTTTAAAGAGGGGTGATTAATTTCACCCCTCATATTCTATCTAATATTCAGTTTTAAATAAATCGGTTTAGTAGTATTGTTTGAGCAATGGACAAGAAAATTTATAAAATGAAATTAACGAAAGTTTTATGTGGCTTCCTATTCTTTATTAGCTACAATTCTATAGTAGCACAAAACATTACTATAGATAAAAAAAACCCGATAGACTTTGTAAATCCCTTAATCGGGACAGATTCAAATTACAGTTTATCTAATGGTAATGTATACCCTGCAATTGCCTTACCTTGGGGGATGAATTTTTGGACACCCCAAACCGGTGAAATGGGAAGCGGGTGGGCTTATACTTATGATGCCACCCAAATTAAAGGTTTCAAACAAACCCATCAACCCTCACCCTGGATGAATGATTATGGTCAATTTTCAATTATGCCGGTATCTGATAGCTTACGTTTCACTGAAAAATCTCGTCAAAGTTGGTTTTCTCACAAATCAGAGACCGTAAAACCTAATTATTACAAGGTTTTTCTGGCCGATCATAACGTAACAACGGAAATTACCCCAACCGAGCGTGCTGCGCGTTTTCGCTTTACATTTAATAAAACTGACAGTGCATTTGTAGTGATAGATGCTTTTGATAAGGGTTCTTATATTAAAATAATACCCGAAGAGAATAAACTTATTGGATATACAACTAAAAACAGTGGAGGTGTACCTGAAAATTTTAAGAATTTTTTCATTATTGAGTTTGAACAGCCTATCAATTCCGCCTCCACTTTTAATGGTGAAAACCTTCAGAAAGGTATAGAACTAAAAGCAGATCATGCCGGTGCCGTAATTAATTTTAAAACAAAAGGCCGGGATGATGTTATTGAAGCCAAGGTAGCTTCTTCCTTTATAAGTTTTGAACAAGCCGAGAGAAATCTTCAGCAGGAAATTAACTCAAAAAGTTTTGAGGAGCTTAAAAACGAAGGTGCTAAAATTTGGAATGAAGAATTAAAAAAAGTTGAAGTTAGCGGGGGTACGGTAGATCAAATGACTACCTTCTATTCTTGCCTATATCGCACACTGTTATTTCCGCGTAAATTTTATGAATACGATGAAAATGGGGAGGTTGTACATTACAGTCCATACAATGGTGAGGTTCTGCCCGGTTACATGTTTACCGATACCGGTTTTTGGGATACATTCCGTTCGTTATTTCCATTTTTGAATCTGATGTATCCGGAATTAAGTGGTAAAATGCAAAAAGGACTGGTAAATGCCTATAAAGAATCGGGATGGTTGCCAGAATGGGCTAGTCCGGGTTTGCGAAATATAATGATAGGTAATAATTCAGCTTCAGTAGTTGCAGATGCTTACCTGGAAATTGGGGATAAAGAAAGTTACGATATAGAAATCCTTTATGAAGCCTTACTCCACGGTGCCAATAATGAAGGACCGCTAACTGCTGTTGGAAGGGCAGGAGTAGAAGATTATAATAATTTAGGCTATGTTTCTTATGATGGTAAGGTTAGACAAAATGTATCTCGAACTTTGGAATATGCCTATAACGATTTTTCTATTTATCAGGTAGCGAAGGCTTTAAATCGGCCAAAACGTGAAATAGAACTTTATAAAAAGCGTAGTTTCAATTATAAAAATGTATATGATCCGGAAACTAAATTTATGCGCGGAAAACTGGCCAATGGTGAGTTTGTAGAAGACTTTGATCCTATTGAATGGGGAGAAGGTTTTACAGAAGGCAGCAGTATGCACTACACCTGGTCGGTTTTTCACGATATCGAAGGGCTTAAAAATTTAATGGGGGGAAGAAAAGAGTTTATACATCAACTGGATACGGTATTTTCCAGTGCCTCAACCATTCGTCCTCGCAAAAACGGGAGTATAATTCATGAAATGCGTGAAATGCAGGTTGCAGATATGGGGCAGTATGCACATGGTAATCAGCCTATTCAGCATATGACTTATTTATACAATTATGCAGGGGAACCCTGGAAATCACAATTCTGGGTTCGTGAAACTTTAGATAGAATGTATCTTCCAACACCCGATGGGTATTGTGGAGATGAAGATAACGGGCAAACTTCCGCCTGGTATGTTTTTTCCGCTTTAGGTTTTTATCCTGTAACACCTGCAGTTAACCAATATGTAATGGGGGCACCTTTATTTAAAAAGGCGATTTTACACCTTGAAAATGGTAATAAAATAACAATTAATGCACCTGAGAATAGTTCAGAAAATAAATATATAAATGAATTAAAAATTGACGGAACTTCCTATTCCAAAAACTTTCTGAAATATGAAGATCTTATAAAAGGTGCGAAACTTGATTTTGAGATGGTTTCAGAACCTAATAAAAAGAGAGGAGTGAAAAAGAGCGATGCTCCTTATTCTTTGTCAAATCAATAATAATGAGCAAGAAATCTATATTTAAGTTTTACTTTATTTTTTCCATAATCGCACTTTGTGGTTCTTGTATGAGTGCTCAGGATTTAAGGGTAGGGAGTTTTAACCTGCGTTATGATAATCCTGCAGATTCTTTAGACAATTGGAAGTATAGAAAAAACCAAGTAACAAAACTGATTAAATTTCATGATTTTGAAATTTTCGGAAGTCAGGAAGGTTTAAAACATCAGTTGGAAGATTTATCAGCCAAATTGCCGAGTTACAAGTTTCTAGGCGTGGGTAGGGACGATGGAAAAGAGGCTGGAGAATATGCTGCCATATTTTATAAAACCGAAAAGTTTGAGTTATTGGAAAGCGGTAACTTCTGGCTTTCTGAAGATACTACTAAACCTAATAAAGGATGGGATGCAGTTTTGCCACGTATTTGTACCTGGGGAAAATTCAAAGAAAAGAATAGCGGTTTTGAGTTCTATTTCTATAATACCCACTTTGATCATGTAGGTGAAAAGGCCAGAGAGGAAAGCGCAAAACTTATTTTGAAAAAGATCAAAGAAAAAGGTGAGGATGTTCCGGTTTTGTTAAGTGGAGATTTTAATGTGGATCAGTATAACAAAAGTTATAAACTTTTGAACTCATCTAAAGAACTTAAGGATAGTTATCATCTGGCGGAATTAAATTATGGGGCCTCGGGTACTACGAATGGCTTTAAAGTGAATTCCATGACCGACAGCCGAATAGATCATGTTTTTGTATCCGAAGACTTTAAGGTAACAAAGCATGGGATTCTGAATGATACCTACAGAACTGAAGAAGAAGATTTAAAGAAAATAGCCGGTTCCGGTAATTTTCCTAAAGAAGTTTCTTTTTATCAAAGTCAGGCAAGATATCCTTCTGACCATTTTCCAGTTTTGGTAATTTTAAAAATTAAAAAAAATAATTAAAATGAAAAATATAAAGTTTATAGTAGCATTGGTATTCCTTACTATGGCCAATGTATTTCAAGCCCAGGAATCAGAAGTTTTTCAAGAAAATGGAAAAACCTTAATTTTTACCAATGAAGATCCAAATTTTAAGCCAGAAGTAAAAAAAGGTTTGGTAAAAACTTTTTTTAAAGTTTACCCTGAAATGATAAAAGATTTTAATCCTAATGCTACAGATACTATACATGTTAAGATTGACACTACATATAATGGTGTAGCCTATGCCCATAATGGAGAAATTACTATTAGTTCCGGTTGGTTAAAGAAGAAGCCAAACGATTTAGATGTAATAACTCACGAAGCCATGCATATTGTGCAAGCCTATCCTTCAAATAGTGGCCCGGGTTGGCTTACCGAAGGAATAGCCGATTTTGTTCGTTTTAAATACGGGGTTGATAATGAGGGAGCAGCGTGGTTTTTACCAGAATATTCAGCAGAACAATCTTATACAAATAGCTATAGGATCACTGCAAGGTTTTTAGCATGGGTAACCTATAATTATGACAATGATTTTGTAGTGACCTTAGATAAAAATATGCGGGAAGCTACTTATTCTGATGATATTTGGAAAAAAAATACGGGTAAGAGTCTTGATCAACTATGGAAAGAATATAGCAAAAACCCTCAGATTTAAGACTTATGAAATTCAAACTAAATTTTATTATAGTCGTTATTGTTTTAAGTTTTTTTTCCTCTTGTAATTCGAAAAATAATTCTAAGACGGTTGATAAAGAAGAAAACACCGATCAGGAAAATAAATATACACCGCCTGAAACTTGGCAAGAACATTGGTTTGACCATAAACAATTACTTACTCGGGTATATTACAATGATGATCTTGCTGTTTATTATGATGATGTAGATACTACAATCACCTGGCCTGAAGAGTATTTGGATAAGGTTTGGGCTTATGTGAAAAATGTTTATGGAGAATTCGGGGACGACCCAAGACTCTACGCGATTTTTCATACGGGTAAATATTCAGGAGGACATCCTTCAGTCTACCTGGATGAAAGTCACGATTATAGAAATGTGGTAGATTGCGGGCCTTATAATTGGAAAGAAAGAAAACCGGAAGCGGGCTTAAGTATGGTAATTCACGAAATTGGCCATATAGTGGAAGGAGCAACTAACGGGATAAAAGAAAATCCCGCCTGGGAAATATGGAAAGATAGTAAATGGGCGGAAATATTTATCTATGATGTATATAAAGCTCTGGGTGATGATGAATTTGCTCAACAGACTTATGATGATATGATGGAAACCTATGATGATTTCCCGCGGAAAAATACCCAGTGGTTTAAAGATTGGTTTTACCCTATTTATTCTGAACATGGGGAATCGGAAGTTTTAAATGGTTTCTATGATTTATTAGCTGAAAATTTTCCAAAAACCAACGGTGGGAAAGCATTTTCCCGAAGAATGAATATGGGAGAATTTGTTCACTTTTGGAGTGGGGCCGCAAACACAAATTTACAACCACAGGCTAAAGAAGCTTTTGGCTGGACAAATGAATGGGAAGACCAATTTAAAAAAGCCCAAGCTGATTTTAATGATATTACTTATTGATAATAAAATATTAGAAGTATGCAACGACGAAAATTTATACAAAACACAGCTCTTGCCGGAGGCCTGACTATGTTAGATCCTTTTCATTTAAAAGCTTCAGGCTTTTCCGGTTTCTTTCAAAAATTTCCTGTGGTGCGTACTCCTGAAGGAGAACGTAATTTTAAAAGTAAAGTGATTGAAAGCACAATTAAAGAATTTCAGAAGAATGTGAACGATGAAGAACTTTCTTGGTTATTCAATAACTGTTTTCCAAATACTTTAGATACAACGGTAACTTATACAGAAAAAAATGGAAAGCCCAATACCTATGTTATTACTGGTGATATAGATGCTATGTGGCTTAGGGATAGTTCGGCCCAGGTATGGCCATATATGGCTTTTGTGGATAAAGACAAAAAACTCAAAAACTTAATTGCCGGAGTCATAAACCAACAGACAAAATATATCCTCAAAGACCCGTATGCCAATGCATTTTATGATGACCCTGATAAAAAGGGGGAATGGTCTACCGATCATACAGATATGAAACCGGGAGTTCATGAAAGGAAATGGGAAATTGACTCCCTGTGCTATCCTATTCGTTTAGGATATCATTACTGGAAATCAACCGGTGATACTGCTCCTTTTGATAATGAATGGAAGAAAGCCATAAAGTCTATTCTAAAGGTTTTTAAAGACCAACAGAAAAAAGAAGATAGGGGGGAGTACTCATTTCAGAGGGAGACTCCTAAAGCTACAGATACACGAGCCTTACAAGGTTATGGGTACCCGGTGAATCCCGTAGGATTAATTTGCTCAGCGTTTAGGCCTAGCGATGATGCTACTGTTTTTTCCTTTTTAATTCCTTCCAATTTCTTTGCGGTAGTAAGTTTGGAACAGGCAGCAGAAATGTTAGAAAAAATACATCAGGATGAGTCTTTTGTTTCGGAATTAATGGAATTAAGGGATGAAGTTAAAAAAGCTTTGGAGGAACATGCCGTTGTAAACCACGAAAAGTATGGGGAAATTTATGCTTTTGAGGTAGATGGTTTTGGAAACCGTTTGCTTATGGATGATGCCAATGTCCCTAGTTTACTATCTTTACCTTATCTTGGAGCGGTTGATGCTTCAGATAAAATTTATCAAAATACCCGGGATTATATATGGTCTGAGGATAATCCGTTCTTTTTTAAAGGGAGCGCAGCCGAGGGGATTGGTGGGCCCCATGTTGCATTGGATATGATTTGGCCAATGTCTATCACCATGAAAGGCTTAACAAGTAATGACGAAAGAGAAATTAAATGGTGTATAGAAACACTTAAAACTACTCACGGAGATACAGGATTTATGCACGAGACTTTTCATAAAAACGATCCGAAAGACTTTACAAGAGAGTGGTTCGCCTGGGCAAACACGTTATTCGGCGAATTTTTATGGAAAACCTATCAGGAAAAGCCACATTTGTTAAAATAAATGTATTGTATTTCCTAAAAATTAGTGAGTTATAACAAATGAATATATTTCAAGACGAGAGAATAGTGTTAACATTAGACGCTGGTGGGACTAATTTTGTTTTTTCTGCTTTAAAGGGCGGAAAGCCGATAACCGATTTAATTACCCTGCCGTCGAACTCTAATGATTTAGAAAAATGCCTTAAAACTATAATAAAGGGGTTTGAGAAAGTTCAGGAAACTTTGCTCCCGGAAAAAGCGGTGGCCATTAGTTTTGCATTTCCGGGACCTGCGGCTTATAAAAAAGGGGTGATTGTAAATCCGCCTAATTTCCCTTCCTTTAAAGGAGGAGTTGCCCTGGGACCCATGCTGGAAGATTATTTTAATCTGCCTACCTTTATAAATAATGACGGCGATCTTTTTACCTATGGAGAAGCTATAGGGGGCTTTCTACAGGAAATCAATAATGGGTTTAAAGATTATGAAGTCAAAAAGGAATTTAAAAACCTTATCGGAATTACGTTAGGAACCGGCTTTGGCGGAGGTATTGTGGTTAATAAACAAATTTGTGTTGGTGATAATTCGGCAGGTGGAGAAGTATGGCTTATGCGAAACCTGTTAGAGCCCGAAATTATCGCTGAAGAAAGTGTTAGCGTTCGCGGAATTCAGCATTATTATAAAAGCCTTTCCGGAGAAAAGGATGATTTAAGCCCGAAAGAGATTTTTGAAATAGCCATAGGCGAACGGCCTGGAAATCGACAGGCAGCAATTACCTCTTATGATAATGTGGCAAAAGTAGCTGCTGAAGCCTTGG
The DNA here is from genome assembly GCA_017795085.1 of Salegentibacter sp. Lineage (GTDB taxonomy): Bacteria > Bacteroidota > Bacteroidia > Flavobacteriales > Flavobacteriaceae > Salegentibacter. Next base: position 2,768,005 of record CP051246.1, on the reverse strand, counting down.
CAAATATTATAACCCTTATTGATGGTGCCGTTGTTATCGGTGGAGGAATAGCAGGTTCTTCAAAGTTACTGCTTCCTCAAATTTTAAAGCATCTAAATGGTGAAATTAAAAATCGCAAAGGAGATAAATTTAGACGTGTAGTATCTCAAATTTTTTCATTTGAAGATAAAGAAAGTAAAAACGAGTTTTATCGATCGGCTACAAAAAAAATAAAAGTGCCTTTTTCCACTCGTGAAATTGAATTTATAGAAAATAAAGTAGTTCCTGTGGGGATATCCCGTTTAGGGACTAATAATGCCACTATGCTTGGCGCTTATGCAATAGCATTAAATCAAATTGAGAAGCTTATTCCTGAACATAAAGAGGAAGGGATATAAAAAATAAAAGAAGAGAAGATGTCATTTCAAATTAAAAAAGAATCCACTAAATACGATGTTTGCATTGTAGGCTCTGGGGCAGGCGGAGGTATGGCTGCTAAGGTTTTGGCAGATGCCGGATTTAAAGTTGCTATGTTAGAGGCCGGTCCCGATTTTGATCCGGCTAATGAAGAACAACGAACGCAATTGCGTTGGCCATGGGAGTCCCCACGTAGGGGAGCTTCAACCACCCGTCCTTTTGGTGATTTTGATATGGCATACGGAGGCTGGGAGTTAGAGGGAGAACCCTATACGCAAGCGGGAAATACAAATTTTGAATGGTTTCGCTCCAGGATGTTGGGGGGTCGAACCAATCACTGGGGGCGTATTTCCCTGCGTTTTGGCCCATTGGATTTTAAACGTAAAGATTTTGACGGTAAAGGTGATAACTGGCCCATTGGATATGAAGATGTAAAGCCTTATTACGATAAAGTTGACAAATTAATTGGCGTTTTTGGAAGCAAAGAAAATATGCCTAACGAACCTGATGGCTTCTTTCTGCCACCCCCAAAACCCCGGTTACACGAGTTATATATTAAAAAAGGGGCGAATAAAGCAGGAGTCCCTATGATTCCATCGCGTTTGTCAATCCTTACAAAACCGGTGAACAAAGAGCGTGGTGCATGCTTTTTCTGTAATCAATGTTCACGGTCATGTATGGCCTATGCCGATTTTTCATCTTCTTCTGTATTGGTGAAACCGGCCGTGGGAACAGGAAATGTGGATCTATTTGTCAATGCGATGGTTCGGGAGGTATTGACAAATGGTGAGGGGGAAGCTACCGGGGTTTCTTATGTGAATAAAGATGATCTAAAAGATTACGAAGTGAAAGCTAAAGTAGTGATCTTGGCTGCCAGTGCATGTAGTTCAGCCAGAATCCTGCTAAATTCAAAATCGGCGCAGCATCCTAACGGACTCGCAAATTCCAGCGGTGTGGTGGGGAAGTACCTGCATGATTCCACAGGGTCATCGCGTATGGGCTTTATTCCCAAACTAATGGATAGGGAACGTTATAATGAAGATGGTGTAGGTGGTATGCATCTTTATACCCCCTGGTGGTTAAATGATAATAAGAATCTTGGATTTACTCGGGGCTACCATATAGAATACTGGGGAGGAATGTCCATGCCCTCTTATGGTTTTGGTTTTAATACCCAGGCCCTACAGGAAATCACAGGGGATACTTCCAGAAATGCCTATGGTACCGGCCTTAAAAAAGATGTGAGAAAATTCTTTGGAGCTACCTTTGGAATGGCTGGTCGTGGGGAAAGTATTCCGCGGAAAGAAAATTATTGTGAGATAGATCCAAGTACAGTAGATAAATACGGAATTCCTGTATTAAAATTCAACTATAGTTGGTCTGATGAAGAGGTGAAACAGGCGGCACATATGCAGGATACTTTTGAAGAAGTAATGCATAATATGGGCGCGGTGCCTTTGGGGGATAAAGCTGGAAAAGAATCGAATTACGGACTTGAAAATCCGGGTAAAATTATCCACGAAGTAGGGACGACCAGGATGGGAGAAAATTCAAATAATTCAGTAGTAAACAAATTTAACCAGGCGCATGATGTTCCTAATTTATTTGTGATGGATGGCGGCCCGTTTGTCTCCCAGGCCGATAAAAATCCAACCTGGACTATCTTAGCTTTAGCCTGGAGGGCAACCGATTATTTAGTGGAAGAATTAAAAAAAGGAAACGTTTAAAGTTATGGATAGAAGGGAATCTTTAAGAACTATGTTTGTGGGAGGAGTGGGTACAAGCCTTTTCCTTAGTAGTTGTATAAACGATAAAGAAACACCGATAGCAGAAGGTGATGTGGTTGAAGAAAAAGAGGGCTATGGAAGGACGCCGGCTGAAGAAGAACGTGATGAAGAATTGAATTCCAAAACATTTTTTTCTGAAGAAGAGATGGCTAGCATTACCATCTTGGCAGATATTATAATCCCTGAAGATGATGAGGCTGTTTCAGCTACAGCAGTCGGTGTACCTGAGTTTATTGAATTTATTGTAAAAGATATGCCCGAGCATCAAATCCCGATGCGGGGTGGCTTAATGTGGCTTAACCGGGAAAGTAATAAGCGGTTTGAAGCGCCATTCAGCGAAATTTCTGAAGAAAATCAACTGGAAATTATAGATGCTATTGCCTATCCCAAAGAATTTGAGAAGAATTCACCCGGGCCTGTTTTTTTTAGAAATATAAAGAATTTAGTGGTGACAGGTTATTTTACCAGTGAACCCGGCTTTAAATACCTTGATTACCGAGGGAATACCCCAAATGTATGGGATGGTGTTCCGCCCCATATACTGGAAAAGCACGGGATGAAATACGATGAAGATTTCTTAAAAATAGCGATGGATCCTGAAACCAGGAATGAAGTTATGGATTGGGAAAATCATGAATCTTAAAACTAAAAAAATAAACATGAAAAATCTTTGTAAACCTATAATATTTGGAGTTTTAGCAGCTTTAACTTTTTCAAGTTGCAAAATGGGGGGAGAGAAAGAGAAAGAGAAGGGAAAACAGGATGCAAAAGTTGTAAAAGAAGATAACAATCCGGTGTTTTCGGGTTGGTATGCCGATCCGGAAGGGATTGTTTTTGATGATGAATACTGGATTTTTCCTACCTATTCCGCTCCTTATGAAAAGCAGGTTTTTATGGATGCCTTTTCTTCAAAAGATCTGGTAAATTGGGAAAAACATGAAAGAATAATTGATACTGCTGAGGTAAAATGGGCAGAAAAAGCGATGTGGGCTCCGGCAATTATTGAAAAAGATAATGAATATTTCCTGTTTTTTGGAGCGAATGATATTCAAAGTGATGATGAACTGGGCGGAATTGGTGTAGCCAAAGCTTCCACTCCGGGAGGGCCTTATAAAGATTATTTGGGAGAACCTTTAATCGGAAAATTTCATAACGGGGCACAACCTATAGATCAATTCGTATATGAAGATGAAGGTGAGTATTATATGTTTTATGGCGGTTGGCAACATTGTAATGTTGCAAAATTAAATGAAGATTTTACCGGTTTTAAAACTTTTGAAGATGGGGAAACTTTTAAAGAAGTCACTCCAGAAGGTTATGTAGAAGGCCCGTTTATGTTTAAGCGTAACGGAAAGTATTATTTTATGTGGTCTGAAGGTGGCTGGACCGGTCCCGATTACAGTGTAGCCTATGCTATTGCCGACAAGCCCACCGGTCCGTTTAAAAGAATTGGCAAAATCCTGCAACAAGATCCTGATATTGCTACAGGAGCAGGTCATCACTCTGTAATTAAAACTCCGGGTGAAGATGCTTATTATATGGTATACCATCGCCGTCCCCTGGACGAAACCGATCAGAATTCAAGGGAAACTTGTATAGATGAGATGCATTTTGATGAAAACGGGCATATAAAACCGATTAAAATCACTAACGAAGGCGTAGACGCCCATCCAATTAATGACTAATCAAACTCAGCAAAATTTATATGAAAACTAATTTTCTCTTTTTCGTACTTAACCTTTTTGCAATTGCTGCACAAGCACAGGATTACCTGGTAGAAAAGGTTGAAAATCCCGTAGATTGGGTAAATCCGCTTATGGGAACAGATTCCAAACCCAGTCTTTCCAACGGAAATGTTTATCCGGCTATTGCCCGTCCCTGGGGAATGAATTTTTGGACGCCGCAAACTAATGTAATGGGGCACGGTTGGGCTTATCAATATTCCGCTGATAAATTGCGCGGATTTAAACAGACGCACCAGCCTTCTCCCTGGATGAACGATTATGGCCAGTTTGCCATTATGCCTATTACCGGAAAAATTCGCTTTGACCAGGATGAACGAGCGAGCTGGTTTTCACATAAATCTGAAACTGTAAATCCACATTATTACAGCGTATACCTGGCCGACCACGATATTACTACTGAAATCACGCCAACTTCTCGTGCAGCACGTTTCCGTTTTACTTTTCCGAAATCTGATAGTTCTCATGTAGTAATCGATGCTTTGGATAGTGGTTCTTATGTAAAAGTTATTCCTGAAGAAAATAAAATCATGGGATATACTACTAAAAACAGCGGCGGGGTACCCGATAATTTCAAAAACTACTTCATTATTGAATTTGATAAAAAATTTACCGCTTCACATACTTTTAGCGGAGAGGAACTTTCCGAGGAACTGGAAGTTGAAAACGAACACGTAGGAAGTATAATTAGTTTTATAACTGAAAAAGGAGAGGAAATCAATGCTCGTGTAGCATCATCATTTATTAGCTATGAGCAGGCCGAATTAAACCTTAAAGAAATTGGTGAAGACGACTTTGAGACCGTAAAAGAAAAAGGCGGTGAGGAATGGAATAAAGAACTTTCCCGGATTAAAGTTGAAGGCGGAAGTCCCGATGAAGTAGCCACTTTTTACTCAGCATTATACCGCTCGCTTCTTTTTCCGCGAAAGTTTTATGAATATAATGCTGAAGGGGAAGTGGTGCACTATAGCCCATACAATGGCGAGGTTTTACCTGGCTATATGTTTACCGATACCGGATTTTGGGATACTTTTCGATCTTTATTTCCTTTCCTGAATTTAATGTATCCTGAACTGAATGCTAAAATGCAGGAAGGTTTAGCCAATGCGTATAAAGAAAGTGGTTGGTTGCCAGAATGGGCCAGCCCGGGACTTAGAAATATTATGGTGGGGAATAACTCCGCTTCTGTGGTTGCCGATGCTTATTTAAAAACGGATGGAAAATTTGATTATGATATTGATTTACTATACGAAGCCTTATTAAACGGTGCCAATAATGAAGGACCAATGACAGCCGTTGGCCGAGCCGGAGCCGAATACTATAAAGAACTCGGCTACGTGCCGTACGATGTGGGAATTAATGAAAATGCCGCACGAACTTTGGAATATGCTTATGATGATTTTGCCATTTATCAGCTGGCTAAAAAGCTAAATCGTCCTAAAAAGGAAATCGAATTATATAAAGAAAGAAGTCTTAATTACAAAAAGCTGTACGATCCGGAAACCAAACTGATGCGCGGTAAAAAAGAAAATGGGGAATTTGTAGAAGATTTCAATCCCTTTAAATGGGGTGATGCCTTTACCGAAGGTAACAGTTGGCATTACTCGTGGTCGGTTTTTCACGATCCGCAGGGACTCATTGATTTAATGGGCGGGAAAGAAGAATTTGTGGCTCAGTTGGATAAAGTTTTTGAAATGCCTCCGGTTTTCGATGAAAGTTATTACGGGGGGGTAATTCACGAAATCCGTGAAATGCAAATTGCCAATATGGGCCAATACGCTCATGGGAATCAGCCTATTCAGCATATGATTTATTTATATAATTATGCGGGTCAGCCCTGGAAAACTCAAAAATGGGTGAGAGAGACAATGGATAGAATGTATCAACCTACACCTGATGGCTATTGTGGCGATGAAGATAACGGGCAAACCTCAGCCTGGTATGTATTTTCTGCCATGGGCTTTTACCCCGTAGCTCCTGCAACGGATGAATATGTGATGGGCGCGCCGCTTTTCAAAAAAATAACCATGGAACTTGAAAATGGAAACGAAGTAATCATCAACGCGCCGGAAAATAGTGATTCCAATAAGTATATTCAGAAAATAGAATACAATGGGAAAAACTACAGTAAGAACTATTTGAGCCATAAAGAATTGATGAAAGGTGCTGAAATTAATATAGAAATGGGAGCAGAGCCTAATAAAGAAAGAGGAACAAAAAAGTCAGATTTTCCTTATTCGTTAACCAACGAGCTATAAAACATGAAATTTAACGATAATCTTATTACTTCAACAGGAACATTTTTAGTGTTCCTGTTGTTTTTTTCTTGCGGAAAAGAAGAGAAAACCAGCCGAGAAGAAAATTCATCTTCGAAAAAAGATTTACAGGATTTTGCCCAATATGTGGATCCGATGATTGGTACCGCCAAAATGGGCCATACCTATCCTGGTGCTACAGTGCCTTTTGGAAGTGTTCAACTAAGTCCTGATACCGATACGATTCCATATGCTGTAGATGGGAAATACAATCCCGATGTTTATAAATATTGCGCGGGTTATCAATATGACGATATTACCATTGTAGGGTTTAGTCATACCCATTTTAGCGGTACGGGACATTCCGATTTAGGTGATTTTTTGGTAATGCCTACCACCGGAGATTTAAAATTAAACCCGGGAACAGAAACCGATCCCGATAGCGGTTATCGTTCCCGTTTTTCACACGAGAATGAAAATGCTGAGGCCGGATATTATAATGTTTTACTCGAAGATTATGATATTGAAGCAGAACTTACAGCATCAAGCCGTGTGGGAATGCATCGCTATACGTTTCCTGAAAAAGAGGAGGCCCACGTAATCCTGGATTTAATGTCCGGAATTTATAATTACGACGATAAAAATGTGTGGACCTTTGTTCGGGTTGAAAACGATACATTAATTACCGGTTTTAGGCAAACTAACGGCTGGGCGAGAACCCGAAAAGTATTTTTCGCAATGAGTTTTGATAAACCCATTAAAAATTACGGTCGTGCCCGTTACGACAAACAACCTTACAACGGATTTTGGGGAAAATTCAATCAGGAAGAAAATTTTCCGGAAGTAGCCGGGGAAAAAATCAGGATGTATTTCAACTTTGATATGGAAGCAGATGAAGAGCTTCAGATAAAACTGGCTATCTCGCCGGTTAGTTCAGAGGGAGCTTTAAATAATATGAAACAAGAAATTCCACATTGGGATTTTGATAAAGTGAAGGAAGGTGCAAGGAAAGCCTGGAATAAAGAGTTGAATAAAGTAGAAGTATCCGTAGAAAACGAAGCAGAAATGACCAACTTCTATACCGCTATGTACCACGCTTTTCTCGGGCCAACCGAATATATGGACGTTGACGGGAAATACCGCGGACTGGATATGAATATTCACCAGGCTGAGGATTTTACCAATTATACCAGTTTTTCACTTTGGGATACCTATCGTGCCCTGCACCCACTTTTCAATATTTTACAACCAGAACGTAACAGTGATATGGTAGAGTCGATGTTGGCGCATTACGACCAGAGTGTACACAAAATGCTTCCGGTTTGGTCACATTATGCCAATGAAAATTGGTGTATGATTGGTTATCATAGCGCTTCTGTTATTTCAGATGCGATAGTTAAGGGAAATACCGGGTTTGATGAAGAACGGGCTTTGGATGCTATGGTCCAAACTGCTAAAACCGGTTATTACGATGGGTTGGAATACTATATGGAAAAAGGTTATGTTCCGGAGGATAAAAACGGGGCTTCGGTTTCAAAAACCCTGGAATATGCTTATGATGACTGGGCAATTGCACAAGCTGCTAAAAAATTAGGTGATGATTCTATTTATGAAGAATTCAGCAAAAGATCAGAAAATTATAAAAACGTTTATGATGTTGAATCCGGGTTTATGCGCCCGAAACTTGATAATGGGGAGTTTAAAAAAGAATTCGACGCTTTAAATACCCACGGTCAGGGTTTTATTGAAGGCAATGCTTGGAATTACAGTTTATATGTGCCGCACAAACCCGCTGAAATGATTGAGATGATGGGTGGGAAAGCACAATTCTCCCAACATTTGGATTCCTTGTTTACCATGGATTTACCTGATAAATATTTTGAAAATACCGAAGATATTTCCCGCGAAGGAATTATTGGAAATTACGTACACGGAAATGAGCCTTCCCATCATGTTGCCTATTTATACAACTGGACCGATACGCCCTGGAAATCTCAGGATAAAATCAGGATGATTTTAAAAGATCAATACCAAACCGGAGCTGATGGCTTGGGAGGAAATGATGATTTTGGGCAAATGAGTGCCTGGTATATTTTTAGCAGCCTTGGTTTTTATCCCGTAGCTCCCGGTTCTACGCAATACGCTTTGGGAAGCCCGGCGATAGATAAAGCCACTGTTAATCTTGATAATGAAAATACTTTTATAGTAATTGCCGAAAATCAAAGCGATAAAAATGTGTTTGTTGAAAAAGTGGAACTTAACGGAAAAATATTAAAAGAGGCATTTATTGATCACGAAGATATTATGAACGGGGGAGAGTTAAAATTTTATATGTCCGATATTGCAAATGAAGAACTTTATAAAAACAATCAGTAAATGAACCAGAAAAAATCTTATCGTACCGCCTTTATATTTTTAACTATTCTGTTCTTTTTATGGGGGTTTATTACCGTTTTGGTAGATTCATTAATACCACGGTTACGGGAAGTATTTACTTTAAGTTACTTTCAGGCAGGGATGGTCCAATTTGCCTTTTTTGGAGCTTATTTCCTTTTGTCAATTCCTGCTGGGTATATTTTGTCGAAAATAGGCTATAAAAAAGGAATTATTTTGGGGCTGGTAACAATGGCTGTTGGATGTCTTCTTTTCTATCCTGCTGCCTCTTATAGGGTTTTCGGCGTTTTTATGTTAGGTTATTTTACCCTTGCTGCCGGTATAACTATTTTGCAAGTTGCGGCAAATCCTTATGTTACTATTCTAGGTCCGCCAAAAGGAGCCTCAAGTCGCTTAAACCTTTCTCAGGCCTTTAATTCTGTTGGAACGGCAATTGCACCGGCTATCGGTGCACTTTTTATTTTGGGAGATAAAGTACTTTCCTCTAAAGAAATTGAAGCTCTTGATCCTGCTACTCAAAAGGCTTACTACGTATCAGAGGCTTCGGCCGTTCAGACTCCCTTTTTGGGGATTGCCGCTTTTATAGCAGTTATTGCGCTTGTTTTTCTTTTTGTGAAATTACCTAAAGTTGGTGCCGATGAATCTTCTAATGATTACCGGAAAGTACTTAAAAATAAAAACCTTGTTTTGGGAGCTATAGGTCTTTTCTTTTATGTTGGTTCTGAAGTAGCTTTAGGAAGCTATATGGTAAATTATTTTTTAGAATTGGACCTTGCTCGTATAATTCGTGATAATGAATTCATGCAAACCCTGGCCGGTTGGATTTTGTCAACAAGGGTTACCAATTCTACCGATATGGCTCTGGTAGGTGTTTTTGTTTCATTTTATTGGACAGGGGCTATGATCGGGCGCTTTATAGGTTCGTACCTTACTAATATTATCAAACCTTCAGTAGTTCTTTCTTTTTTTGCGATAGGTGCTATCCTGATGCTTATTGTTTCAAATCTGTCGATAGGACTTTTAGCTATGTGGACAATGATTGGCGTAGGATTATTTAATTCAATAATGTTCCCTACAATTTTTAGTTTGGCATTGGAAAGGCTAGGAGATGATAAACCTCAGGGATCGGGAGTTTTATGTACCATGATTGTGGGAGGAGCAATTATTCCGCCTACCTACGGGTTTTTAATAGATTCTTTCAACTTCTCCATAGCGCTTATATTTATAATGTTTTGTTATGGGTATATCTTGTTTTACGGGTTTTATAACCGAAGATTGGCGAAAGTTAGTATCTAAATTAGATTTCTTTCTTTTAAAAATTAAAAAGAAGATTGGAAGACCTATAGGTCGTGATTGAGTACTACATTACTATTTTAGAATTTTATATCCGTTTTATTTCCTATCAGTGGGTTTAATACCCCGAGACTTGTCTCGATTGAGAAAAGTTTTTCGGATGCATACCCTGTGGGCTTGCCCTAAGTTATTGATTTTATAATTCAGAACTTCTGGCTATGATTTATGGATGAGCATTTTTGTCAGCGTTTCACATCGGAGCGTTCTTTAGACAATATAAGAGTGGTTGTAAAAAGTATATCTGGTCAGGTGTATTGTTAAGTTCTTTTTTTAATGTCTTCTAAGGCATTTAAATTTAAACGCAACCAATTTCCATTTAGTTTACATAAAGTTAAGATTTTTGTAATGTGCAGAACTTTATAAGAAAGTAATATTGGTGCAATTACAAATTTACTAAAAATCACAAATAAATATGGAAGACCAGCAACAGCCAGGTAATTTAGAACGAAGAACATTTATTAAAAATCTATTAGTAGTCAGTACTGGATTTATGGGGTTGAGGTATTTCTCAACCACGTCTTTATTTGCTCAAAATGGACCTGAGTTATATAATCGCTATGGTCCGTTATTAGAAGATCCAAAAGGTATCCTGAATTTGCCAAAAGGTTTTTCCTATAAAATTGTTTCCCGTATGGGGCAAGTTATGGATGACGGTTTCTTCTCTCCTGGAAAAAATGATGCTATGGCAACATTCGAAAGTAAAGACGGAAAAGTTTTAGTGGTCCGCAACCACGAAATGTCTTCCGATGATACTGAAAATGGCCCTTTTGGAAAAGGTAATCAGCTGCTGGATAAGTTATCCAAATCGCAAATATATGATCGTGGATACAATCAAAATCCAAGTCTTGGCGGAACTACAACATTTTTATTTAATGAAGATACCCAAGAAATGGAATATCAATACCTTTCCCTGGCTGGAACTATTCGTAACTGTGCAGGGGGACCTACCCCTTGGAATAGTTGGTTGTCTTGTGAAGAAACCTTTGATAGTAAGCTAGAGGGGGTGAATGAACGGAATCATGGTTATGTATTTGAGGTGCCCGTTTCTGAGACTGCCAGTCTTGCAGATCCCGTGCCTATAAAATCTATGGGGCGTTTTAACCACGAAGCAGTAGCCGTAGATCCGGAGAGTGGTTTTATATATCTTACCGAAGATCGTGATGATAGTCTTATTTACCGGTTCATTCCGCTTGAACCCGGAAATCTTCAGGCGGGCGGAAAACTCCAAGCTTTAAGTATTAAAGAGAAAGCTTCATTTGATACCAGAAATTGGGATACACAAACAATCAAGGTCGGTGATTCTTTGACCGTAGAATGGATAGATTTGGAAGATATAGATCCTGAAGAAGATAACCTAAGGCTTAGAGGTTTTAGCCAGGGTGCTGCACGATTTGCACGTGGAGAGGGGATGTGGTATGGAAATGATGAGGTTTATTTTGCTTGTACCAGTGGAGGTAAATCCAAACAAGGGCAGGTTTTTAGGTATATTCCCGGGAAAGGTGAGAGATCAGGAAATGAAAATAGTGGTGGTGTTCTGGAGCTTTTCGCAGAACCAAATGATAAAGATATTTTACGATCTTGTGATAATCTGACAGTAGCACCCTGGGGCGATGTGGTGCTATGTGAAGATAATCATCGTCCACGAATTATTGGTATTACACCTAAAGGTGAAATTTATCATTTAGGGCTAAATATTGGTTATAAATCTGAATTGGCCGGAGCTTGTTTTTCTCCAAGTGGTAAAACTCTTTTTGTGAATATTCAACATGAGGGACTTACCTTAGCAATTACAGGACCTTGGGAAGCTTAACTGAATTACCGAATTTAATTTATAGAGAAAAACAAGTAAACATATTTTATCTGGTGTTTACTTGTGTAAGTTGATAAAATATTACGCGCCTTGGTCTTGTCGGGAGTAATTCGGGAAGAACTTGTCTTAAACTTACTTTAGGAGCTTAGGGGCTTAATTAGGCTTGATCCACAATTAGGCTTGATCCATTAATTTTATTAAAATCAATGCCAAGGCACCTAAAAATCAAAAGCCCCGTAAACACAAATGTTACGGGGCTTTTTAGCGGAGAAAGAGGAACTAACCATATTCTTAAAAATTCGGGATTTATAAGCTTTAAAAGTGAATTCAAAAATTAGTGACACCTAATTTTCCACTTTTTAACAAAAAATTAGTTTTTTACGATTTTTTATGCAGCCTGGGTTACATTTTTTTTGAAATAAATACAAAATAGTTGTCCAAAAATAGCAACTTTTTAAGCTAAGAATTAATTTGGCCAGGGCAGTGGTAGTTCAGCTTTGTCTAAAATTCTCATAACCCGAAGGTCACTGGTTCGAGTCCAGTTCCCGCTACTAGCAAAGACAAGGCTTCACAGAAATGTGAAGCCTTTTTTTATGGACTGGGTACAACATAGGTACAACATTTTTTGGAATTCAGAATTCAATAGAAATAAATGTTAATTAACATTATTTGGGGTCAAGCCTAATTATTTAGTGCTACTCTAGTAGCTTTTGGAAAGAATTTTTTTTAAACCCACTTTCTCGTGGAGAAAAGGAAATGGTTCATCGTGTAGTCAAACTCTTATATTTAGAGTGTAAAATCAGTTTTCAAATAGGGAAATTAATTTACTGAGTTATATTGGTAAAAAAAGCTTTTATTCGAAATAGGCTCTCCAACTACTACATTTAATTTTTCTGTCTTTTAAATCATAGCCTATATTTCTTTCCAGAAAAATATAAATAATCATTAATGTCCGGTAAAGATTAATTCCCGGTGTTTGTTATTTATATTTATTTGATAATCAATCATTTAATTTTAAATATCTTATAATTTTAAAATCAAGGTCTCAAAAAAAGGATAACTGTTCGCTTTCAGTTTTAGTTATAATCCAGTCTTTTTCCGGGTTTTCCAGAAAACTCATCAGATCTATATAGTTAAAAAGATGAATCTTACAAAAGCTCACAAGGTTTGAAAATGCCCAACTCCTTTTTAGCTTCTTCTTTATCACAGTGATCAATAAATTGACTATCAATACGCAGTATATCTGTATTTTAATAGCATTTTCATTGTCTCCTAAAAAATATTTCAAGGGGAAGTTCTGTTTTAACTGCTTGAACAAGGTCTCTATTTGCCACCTTATTTTGTAAAGGGCAGCAATTAAATCAGCCCTGAGCTCGAATAGATTAGTGAGGAATTCAAACTCTCGTTTCTCTTGTCTGTCGTAAAACCTAACTTTTCGTAACTTCAGCGTTGTATCACTATCTTTTCCCTTTACTACAACCTCTATGATATCATCCTGCAAGACCCCGCTGTGTATAAATTCCTCTACTTCTAGCGCTTCAATTTCTTTGTAATCTGCGTTGTTCTTTATCCTGGTCACAAACCCCGTATCGTGATCCGTAAAATTCTGAAAGGCCTTATAATCATTATACCCTTTGTCAAATACATAAATGGTATTATCGTCACAGGTGAGCTTTTCCAGGAAATTATGATCGTGTGTGGCGGCAGGACTGAACCATACCAGGTTGGGCACCGTTTCATCCGCATTAATAACAGAATGTACTTTTATTCCACCTTTTCTCTTACCCTCTTTTGGGGTTCTCCCAACACATTTTAAAATATCTTTGAAAAGGCTAATGGTGGTGCTATCCACAATTTTTACTTGTTTATCTAAAACCGCTTTAATTCGGCTGTCCGATAAAACATTCCCATACTGCTCAAGCAATCTATGGTATATATTTTCAAAGAATTCCACTTTTCTAGTTTTATTTGCATCAGAAAGAGTGCTCCTTTTAGGAATATGGTTCAGTTTAAAATGTGCTGTCTTACCAGATAGCCCAAGCATCGCACCAGATACCTCCCTCAATGAATTACATTTGGCAAAGGAGCAGAATAACATACTTATAAGATGGTCCCTGGTCATAAACTTCTTAACGTAGCGATCAGAATCACATTTTTTGACCTCTTCCTTTATTGTTTTATCCTCAATTAAAGAAATCAGCTGTCCGAAAACAGATTTACCTGAAAAATATTTACTTTTAGCCATCGTATTTGTTTGTTTTGCAACTACAAAGTACGATTTCTAAGGGAAGTCATTCGTGGCTTCTCTTTTTTTTACCGGACACTAATGATAAATAATTACTTTCACATATAATTCTTTAAATCCCGTAAATTGAGAATTATAAAAAGTTTCGCGATGATAAAGGAATTAGAAGAAGCCTACGGATTTATTTTTGAAAAGGAATTGATTAAAGAAATCACCCATACCGGAGTATTAAAATTTGCAAAAGCTGGTGATACGATTATGGATATTGATGATTACATAATTTCAGTACCATTAATCTTAGAAGGAGCAATTAAAATTTTACGGGAGGATGATGATAGTAATGAATTGCTTCTTTATTTTCTTGAACAGGGCGATACTTGTGCCCTTACTCTGTCCTGTTGCCTTGGTCAGACCAGAAGTGAAATAAGGGCAATTGCAGAAAAAGATACTTCTTTTTTGATGGTGCCAATTTCAAAAGTTGAAGAATGGACCGCCAAATATAAAAGTTGGAGGAATTACGTATTTGAGAGTTATCAGTCTCGATTAACGGAAATGCTTGAAACTATTGATGCCATAGCTTTTATGAACATGGACCAGCGTTTACTGCGTTATCTCCACGACAAAGCTAAAATAAATCAATCGGAAGAACTCCAGGTTACACATCAACAGATAGCTTATGATTTAAATACATCGCGCGTGGTTATTTCACGACTATTGAAAAAAATTGAAATAGAAGGAAAAATTTTTTTACACCGCAATTACATACTAGTTCAAGACTTATAAAAGAGGCTCTGTAACTTTTGTTACTTTATTAGAACCATTTGCACCCTACATTCGCATTGAATTTAAAGCTTGTAAATGGAATTAATAGATATTGTTGGTTACTTAGGTGCACTTCTAATAGGAATCGTATTAGGTTTAATTGGAGGAGGCGGTTCAATTCTTACAGTACCCATTTTGGTTTATGTACTCGCTATTAATCCTGTTGTTGCTACTGCCTATTCCTTATTCATTGTGGGATCAACATCCCTGGTAGGTGCTTTTAAGAATATGCAGAAAAAACTGGTGGATTTTAAAACTGCCATTGTGTTTTCCATCCCTGCTTTTGTCTCAGTATATCTTACCAGGAAATTTGTAGTACCGGCGATTCCGGATCATATTTTTACTCTTTTTGGTTTTGAGGTAACTAAGAATATTGGGATCATGTTATTTTTTGCCATTGTAATGATCGTGGCTTCGATCTCTATGATTCGGGAGAAGAAAACTAAAAATACTGATAGCGACATTGATGCCGAACCGGAATTTAATTATCCTCTTATAATAATTGAAGGAATTGTAGTTGGTCTCCTTACAGGAATCGTTGGTGCCGGAGGTGGTTTTCTTATTATACCGGCACTAGTTTTACTGGCCAAACTCCCAATGAAAAAGGCTGTAGCGACTTCGCTGCTCATTATTGCGGTAAAATCTCTTATAGGGTTTATTGGAGATATCCAGAACTTGGATATTGAATGGCCATTCTTATTGATTTTTACCGGAATTTCGGTAATAGGAATTTTTCTAGGGATCTACTTGAACCGCTTTATTGATGGTAAGAAATTAAAGAGCGCTTTTGGTTGGTTTGTTTTAATAATGGGAATTTACATTATTGGAAAGGAAATCATTTAAGACCTTGTAACTAATGTTACTGATAGGATTATACCATCTATTTATCTTTATAATCTAAAATTTAAAAATTATATTATGTTTTTTGAACACGTATATGATAAAACCCTCGCACAGGCCAGTTATGTAATTGGTTGCCAGAAGACAGGGGAATCTATAGTTATTGATCCGAAAAGGGATAGTGATACATATTTAGAAATTGCACAAAAAAACAATCTGAAAATAACTCATGTTGCTGAAACTCATATTCACGCCGATTTTCTGGCAGGAACCAGGGAATTGGCTCAGGTAACAGGGGCTAAAATGTATCTTTCAGATGAAGGTGGCCCTGATTGGAGCTATGAATTTGCACACGAAGCTCTAAAACATGGGGATGAAATAAAAGTAGGGAACTTAAGTTTAAAGGTGATGCACACACCCGGCCATACCCCGGAAAGTATCACATTTATCTTGACTGATAATCCAGCGACAAAGGAACCAGTAATGGTTTTTACTGGTGATTTTGTTTTTGTGGGTGATATAGGGCGGCCTGACCTACTGGAAAAAGCTGCCGGATTAAAAGGAACCCAGGATAAAGGTGCCGAACAGATGTATGATTCCATTAAAAAATTTAGCGAGCTTCCCGAATTTATTCAACTATGGCCAGGCCATGGAGCTGGATCGGCCTGCGGAAAATCGTTAGGCGCAGTACCCAGCTCGACTATTGGTTATGAACTCATTCGAAATTGGGCCTTTCAATATCCTAATGATAAGAAAGGGTTTACTTCCTACTTACTTGAAGGGCAACCTGAACCACCCAAGTATTTCGCAACAATGAAGAAATTAAATCGGGTAGATCGACCATTATTACCCGAAGTTCCCGTTCATAAAAAGCTTTCTGTAGGCGAATTTAAATCGGCTTATGAAGAAGGAATAAAAATTATTGATGCCAGGGATAAAGCAGCGTTTGCTAAGGCTCACTTACCTGGAACGCTTCATATACAAGGTAACAATTCGTTTGCAACCTGGGCCGGATGGCTCGTTGATTATGATGAAGATTTTATCATTATTGCTGATGAATCACAAATGGAAGACCTGACAAGGAAGCTGATGCGAATAGGACTTGATAATATAAAGGGCTTTATTTCTGAAATTGATGATTTGGGAATCACTTTGGAAGGAACCGAAATTATTTCATTAGAGGAATTTAAATCCTATTTAGGAAATCCCGAGGTACAGGTTGTTGACGTTCGAGGTGCCTCTGAATACCAGGAAGGACATATTAAAGGTGCTGATAATGTTTTTGTAGGTACTTTACCTGATAACCTGGATAAAGTTTCCAAGGAAAAATTAAAATTGGTGCATTGTCAAAGTGGGGCCAGGGCTGCAATCGCTGCATCTGTTCTTTTGCGCCAAGGTTTTAAAAACATAAAAGTCTTTTCGGGCGGCATGCAGGAATGGAATGCTCAAGGTGAACCTATCGAAAAAAAATAAAAATTTGAAAATGGAAAATTTAACAGGCGAGGAATGGAGAAAGCAGCTAAATGCTACATCTAAATCTCAAATTATTGATGTACGTACCCAGGAAGAATATGAAAATGGGCATCTTAAAAATGCACTTCAGATTGATTTTATGAAACAACAGGATTTTATGGAGAATTTAAAAAATCTCGATAAAGATGGACCTTATTTTGTGTATTGTAGAAGCGGAAACCGTAGTGCCCAAGCTTGCAAAATAATGGAGATGCAAGGGGTGAAAAACACTTACAACTTAAAAGGTGGCATAATGAAATGGGATGGGGATATTGAGAAATAATTGAAGTCAATTAAATGAAATTTTTCTACAATTGGTTGGTTATAGGAGAAAAAGGTTGTCTGTTAGGGCTGCCTTTTTCAATTTAAAAGAATCTGTTTCAGATCAGAAATTGATTTTTTTAAGATTTAGTTTCTGACTTTTAATATTGTTAAACTTTATAAGTTCCGAATACTAATTAGCCTTTATCAAATTAGGCATTCTAAATTTTATTATAAGTGAAGAAATAATGCTTAGAATACCTATAAAAAAAATAGCATATTCAACCCCGAATAGATCGGCAGTTACTCCGGAAATTACCGCTCCAAATGCATATCCTAAATCTCTCCAAAGTCGAAAGGAGCCTATACATTCTGCACGTTGTTTTGGACTAGTTGCCTGGGCAATAGTTGAAAGAAAAGTAGGATAAACCAATGCGGTTCCCAAACCAAGTATAGCGGAAATTGATGCTAAAACATAAAAATCATTACTAAAGGGAATAAATAAAATTGCGAAACCTTGCAAGAGCATTCCCCAAAATAGCATTTTTTTCTTTGAATAATGGTCAGACATTTTTCCGGTAAAAAGCTGTCTTATACCTCAAACACCTAGATAAATTGCGGTTATTATTCCAATATTCTCACTGTTGTAACTCAGTGATAGTAATACTATCGGTAGCAAACCCAAATCATACCGTCATTCAGATTATTAACCAGACCGGCCTGAGTCACCGAGCTCTAAGTTTTATTTTTGAAGGCCGTCTCTAAAAACACGTTTTCAAGTTGTGCTATATTTTTGGTTAAACTTTCCTTCCTAACAAGCTCCCGGGTATTTTTTACCCACAAAGCCGTTAGAGTAAAACCTATAATGGAAATGAAAATACCAATATAAAATGGGTAAGGAGTTACCCCATAATTGTAAACAACAAATCCCGTTAAAAATGCCCCAATACCAACCGCAAAATAATCTGTAAACTCATTTAAGCCCATTGCTAACCCGCGATCTTTTTCACCCACAAGGTCTATTTTCATAACTACGGTACTATTCCAGGTGAAACCCTGGCTTATTCCCAATAGTACATTAGCTGAAATCACAGCATTCCAATTAGGTGCGAAAATGAGTATAAATGGCACAGGAATAGCAATTAATCAACCAAACAGCAATAAATTTTTGCGACCAAATTTATTTGCAAGTCTTCCCGTATAATAGTTGGCAATTGCTTTGATAATACCAAATGCCGTAAAGAATGATAGTATTGCAGTTTTTGAAGCTACCCCAAATTCCGATTCCGCAAATTGCGGAAAAATAGAACGTTTCATTCCAATCATTTCAGCAACAAATGCATTTACAATTACTAACAGGGTAAACTGCGTCCAGTTTTCCTTCTATCCGAGATTTACAGCATTTGTCATTTCCTGTTTTATTACTTACTAGAATTCCTAGTTACTTAATGAGGTAGTTTGCTTCTAACCAGACCATATACAAAAGTTCCCAGTAGGGAACCTCCAATAACTACTAAGATAGAATAAAAACCAGCTCCTGTTAGCACATACATAGGGCCGGGGCAAGCACCTGCTAAAGCCCATCCAAGGCCGAAAACAATTCCGCCTATGAGGTACCTGGGGACACTTTGCTTTTTAGGCTTCAATTGCATTTCCTGGTTTCCGAAAGCTTTGATGTTTTTCCGTTTAATAATTTGTACTCCAATAATTCCAAAGAACAAGGCAGAACCGATGATCCCATACATATGGAAAGAACCGAATTCAAACATTTCATATATTCTAAACCAGGAGGCAGCTTCAGATTTATACATAATTATTCCGAAGAATACTCCTACTACTAAATACGTTATATATTTCATCTTAATTAAAAATTAAAGGGTACAACAAATGAATCATTACCAGGCCACCGATAAAAAAGCCTATAACGGCAATAAGCGATGGCAATTGTAAATTACTTAATCCGGAAATGGCGTGGCCGGAAGTACAACCTCCCGCATATCGAGCACCAAATCCTACCAAGAAACCTCCAATAATAAGGATACTAAGTACAAAAGGATTACTTAATTGATCTGAAGCAAATAATTCCGGAGGTAAATAGGCCTCGCCTGCACTATCTATCCCGTATTCCTGGGATAGTTTCTGAGCAATATCTGGATTAATTTCCACCGTATTATTTGACATATAATGAGAGGCCAAAAAACCGCCTATCACAGCACCAATAACTACCATTAAATTCCAACGCTCCTTTTTCCAGTCAAACCTAAAAAAATCTGCAGCTTTTCCTGCCCCACCGATGGAACACATGGTGCGAAGGTTAGAGGACATTCCAAATTGTTTGCCAGCAAAGAGTAATATAAACATTACCAGGGCAATTAGGGGCCCGGAAACATACCAGGGCCAGGGTTCATAAATTAAATCCATGTTTTCTATTTTGATGCGAAAATCAGGTTTTTACTTATTTACTACAGTAACAAAGGTTACAAAGTTTTATGAGAAAATGTTCTTCTCCCTCAGCTTTAAAATTACGTATGTAACAATAGTTACAGTCAATAATTATTGTTTTATCTAAATTGAACTCCTAAATCTTTGAAATATTTAATAGAGAAAGGCATGAAGTCAAAATATCAAATACTCATAATTGGTGGAGGTACCGCTGGAATAATGACCGCAGCACAATTTCGGGAGCTTGACAAAAGTTTAGAAATAGCTATTATAGAACCCGCAAAAATACATTATTATCAACCTGCATGGACCTTAGTTGGAGCCGGAACTTATGACTATGATAAGACAGGGAAACCAATGGGGGAAGTTATCCCTCCTGGGGTAACCTGGATAAAAGATAAAGCCATAGCTTTTGAACCGGAAGAAAATACTGTAAATACAGATTCAAACGGTAAAATTACCTACGATTATCTTGTGGTTGCGCCTGGACTAACCTATGATTTTTCCCTCGTTCCCGGTCTGGGAGACGCCATAGATAAAGGAGTGGTTTGTAGCAATTATACAAATCCCAATCATACCTGGGATGTTATTAAGAATTTTAAAGGGGGTACTGCGTTATTCACACAACCTACAACACCTATAAAGTGTGGCGGTGCTCCCCAAAAAATTATGTACCTGGGCGAACATCACTTTAGAAAAAGTGGGGTGAAAAAGAAAACTGATATTGTATTTGCTACTGCCGGTACGGTAATCTTCGGTGTCAAAGAAATTGCCAAAATCCTAATGAATGTAGTGGATAGAAAGGATATCAACGTAAGGTTCGGTTATCAGCTTAAAAAGGTAGATGGGAAAAATCGGATAGCTTGGTATAAATTTGCAGACCATGAAAAGGAACATAATCATAAGGATGTAAAAACCGAAAAAGATGGTGAATTAACCGGGATACATTTTGATATGTTACATACCGCACCACCTTCTGTGGCACCTAAATTCATTCAGGATTCACCCCTTGTAAATCAAGATAAATGGTTGGATGTAAATCATCATTCTATGCAACATAATACTTTTAAGAATATATTTGGCCTGGGTGACGTTGCTGCATTACCTACTGCAAAGACCGGGGCAGCTATTCGAAAGCAGGTGCCTGTTGTAGTAGAGAATATCTTACATTTAATTAATAAGGAAAGTGCTGAAAATAAATCTTACCAGGGTTATTCTTCCTGTCCCTTAGTTACCGATTATGGTAAAATGGTTTTGGCTGAATTTGATTATGATAACAATTTCACGCCCGATCCAAAACTGAAACAAATGTTTATAAGCGATTCCTCTAAGGAACATTGGCGTTTATGGATGCTAAAAAAATATGGGCTGCCATACCTTTATTGGAATAAGATGTTAACGGGCAAAGATGTTTAATTAATATTGATAATTATGAAAGCAAATATGGGGATTACGGATAAATCTATCAGGATTTTTATAGCCGGTGCCATTTTGGTTCTCTATTTTACAAATATAATTTCTGGAACCCTGGGAATTATCTTACTTGTTCTTGCGGGGGTTTTTGTTCTTACCAGCCTGGTAAGTTTTTGCCCGCTTTACCCTATATTGGGAATCAATACTTGCAAGAAAAAGTACTAGTAAGTGTGATCATTACCTTCTTTGGTATTCCAAGATCTTTTGAATAATTGCATATAAGTAAGAGACAATGCCGCACTAAAGGAAAATCCCATTAAAGCAACAGTAAAAATTGCTATTCCAGGATTAGTATGGTAGTCATTTTCCCATATTGGGATAAGGTCATTCAAAAACTCAGGATTCAAATTAGTAATATAAAGAGCAAAGAAACCGGTGTAAATTAAAGTGGTGATAACCCCGCATCTAAAAAGTGCCCAAATACCTTTTTTATAATTGAAATGGTTTAAATTTTCAGTTTTATATTTCTTTATGAGCAGCAACATTCCAACCGCCATGATAGGTAGATTCAAAAGACCAAAAACTGGGTTTTGGTGTAGATTAAAAACAGATAAAATCAAAAAGTAAGCAATTAAAATAATAGCACTAAGTGCTCCGTATACAAAAGGATAAGGTGATTTTTTCATAATGCTATTTTGAATTAATTGTTTCAAGCAATTTAACAATTATAGAATACTTATCCAATGGTAATTCGATAACGCACCTTTTAAAAAAAAATAAAAATGAAAGAATTTTGGAATGAACGCTATAGCGATTCAGTATATGTATATGGAAAACAACCCAATACCTTTTTAAAAGAAAGCCTTAAGATATTTTCACCTGGAAAAATACTGTTTCCCGCTGAAGGCGAAGGAAGAAATGCAGTTTATTCGGCAAAACAAGGTTGGGATGTTTCTGCTTTTGATATTAGTGAGGAAGGCAGAAAAAAGGCAATAAATCTCGCGAAAGAGCAACAGGTTAAAATCACCTATGAAATTAAGGATTTTTTAGAAATTTCTTACCCTACGTCATATTTCGACGTCATAGCACTTATTTATGCCCATTTTCCTGATGAAATCAGGTCAGAATATTTCAGGAAATTTGATAAAATTCTAAAACCTGATGGTGTGATTATTTTTGAGGCTTTCAGTGAAAGCCATCTGGAATATCAAAAGCTTAATCCATCAGTGGGTGGTCCTAAAGATCGGAAGATGCTTTATGGCCTTCAGGAACTTAAGGACTATTTTCCTAATTATCATTTTAAGCAATTGGAAGAGCAGGAGGTTAGCCTTAATGAAGGGAAATTTCATATAGGGCGTGGGAGTGTCATAAGATGTATCGCACATAAATCAAGGGCGATGTAACATTGGTTACATTCTATCCAGGATACTTGATTTACATTTGTAGTGTGAAAAAAAGTGGTTACATAGCTTTATTTTTTGTTTGGATCTTTTCCTTCCATTTTGCGGCAGGTCAGGCCTCGGTTCTTAATAATATACCGGGTAATACGAACCTTACCTTTGTAAATTCCTGTAATTTGAAGGAGAAAAAAAGTGATAATTTTTCAAAAAATAGAAGGATCATAGAAATTGACCAAGAATCTTCCTTGGTGATAAGCTTAACGGGCTTTTGTAATTCATTTTTTACGTTTGGGACCCCGGAAGACAAAATTTGTTACAGACAACCGAACTTCAAATCATTTGTTACACCTAATTCGGAGTTATCCTACATTTACCTTTCCCAACTTTCCCCGCCTCCAAAAACTTGTTGATCACCAGATTTTAAAGTAATTGTAAGTGGATGATTTCCAGAGTACAATTTCTTTCATTTTTACTAAAAAAACTGTTGTCGAAATATACAAGCAGTATTTTATCAAATCTCATTTTTAAAAATTAACGAGCGTAAAACCTTTACGCTAATAGGCCATTGATCTTTCGGAAGGTCAGGGCTGCTAATTATTATATTACTATGAAAAAAGGAACTAAGAAAAATATTATAGAAGTTGTTGTTATTGGAGGTATTCTGGGAATTTTAGTATTTACCGGACTACATACAGAAGTTATCGGTTTTGTGCAGCGTGGAATACTTCAAACTGGAATAATGGAGCCAGATGTATCCGTGGAAGAAGCAGGAGTGGGATTGGTAGATCAACAGGATCCCGATGCTGATTTTAGAATGACTTTGGTGAATTCGAAAGGAGAAGATCTGTCCCTTGAAGAGCTGCGTGGGAAGGTGATATTCATCAATTTCTGGGCAACATGGTGCCCTCCCTGCATTGCGGAAATGCCGGGAATAAATGAACTTTACAAGGATGTGGAGCAAGATGATGATATCGTATTTATAATGCTTTCTATTGATAAGGATTTTCAAAAAGCTATCGATTTCAACGAGAGAAAAGATTATGATTTTGAAGTGTATCGTGCCAAAAGTATCCCACCTATGTATGCCACACAAAGTATTCCTACTACCTACGTGATTGACGCCAATGGAAAACTTGTACTATCCCACTTAGGTATGGGGGATTATGACACTAAAGAGTTTCGGGAATTTCTAAATAACGCGAAATAATTCAAGTTTCCGTTAACATTTAAAATTTTAGGACTATGAAAAAGAAACAGGTTTTGCTGGTATTTATGCTATTATTTTCCGTGGCACCCGGCTTTTCGCAAATGATGGAAGCTCCTGAATGGACTGCGACCACCGATCCAGATGATTTTGAAAAAGGAGATGAAGTGGTATTACAGCTAGCAGCTGAAATTCACAAGGATTGGTATATGTATTCCAATGATTTTGATCCAGATTTGGGACCTATGCTAACCGAATTTAACTTCAAAGAAAACGAAACCTATGAACTTGTAGGCGATATTAATCCGGTGGGTCAGAAGAAAAAGTTCGACGAACTGTGGGGTGGGGAATATACCTATTTTACGAAGATCGCCAGATTTGAACAAAAAATTAAAGTTTTAGCGGGGCAACCTGAAATTAAAGCTGAGGTTAGTTATCAAATTTGCTCTGATGTGAACGGTCAGTGTATTCCTTTTGAAACTGAAGTTGTATTGAATCCGAAAGAAACTGCAGAAAACAATGCGGTCGTCAAAAACGATGAAAAAATTAACCAAAGAGAAGGGGATATACAAGTAAAGAAGCTTGAACCTTTTACCAATAAATTTAAGACTGAGGAGCAGGAGGACGACCTGGCTTCTCTGGCCATGTTTTTCCTAATCTCTTTTGGGGCTGGTCTTGCTGCCTTGATTACCCCATGCGTTTTCCCTATGATCCCTATGACGGTTACCTATTTTACAAAAAGTGGGGGGGATCGTAAAAAAGGTATTTTTAATGCCTTGCTCTACGGACTCTCTATTGTTTCTATTTATACCATTATAGGAACGGTTTTTTCATTGATTTTTGGAGCGGGCTTTGCTAATTTTCTAAGTACGCACTGGTTACCCAATCTTTTCTTTTTTGCCATATTCCTATTGTTTGCACTATCATTTTTTGGATTATTTGAAATAAGATTGCCCAATAAAATGGTTAATAATATAGACAGCCAGGCCAATAGAGGGGGCTTGCTGGGCATCTTTTTTATGGCTTTTACACTGGTGCTGGTTGGATTTAGTTGTACTGGGCCCATAGCGGGGACAATATTATTACAGGCAGCCAGTGGAGAAGCCATTAAACCTCTTGTGGGGATGCTTGGTTTTTCAATAGCTTTTGCGATTCCTTTTACCCTTTTTGCAATTTTTCCTGGCTGGCTCAAGTCACTCCCCAAAAGCGGCGGATGGTTGAACACGGTAAAAGTCATACTTGGTTTCCTGGAGTTGGCCCTGGCATTGAAATTTTTGAGTATCGTAGATCAGGTTTACCATTGGAACCTGTTGGATCGTGAAATTTACCTGGCACTATGGATTGTTATTTTTACATTATTAGGATTTTATCTACTAGGCAAATTGGTTTTTCCGCACGAAACCAAAAAAGAGCATACTACGGCATTTAGGATGATTGGGTCGGTATTGGTATTTAGCTTTGTTATTTACCTAATCCCGGGACTTTTAGGAGCTCCGTTAAAACCTTTGGCAGGTTATCTTCCTCCGATGTCCACTCAGGATTTTAAGATAGTGGATAATCAGGGTGGAGTTGAGAGTGAGAGGCAACAACTGGTGGGGTGTGACCAACCGAAGTATGATGATTTACTGGAATTACCTCATGGATTACAAGGATATTTTGATTATGACCAGGCTTTGGAATGCGCCAGGAAAGAAGATAAGCCTATTTTTATAGACTTTACAGGTCACGGATGCGTGAATTGTCGCGAAATGGAAGCCACCGTTTGGAGCGATCCCGAAGTACTTAAGATTCTTAAGGAAGATTACATTGTAGTGGCACTTTATGTTGATGAGAAAGTGGAATTGCCAAAGAATGACTGGTATATATCTGCCTATGATCAAAAACTTAAGAAAAGTATGGGCCAACAAAATATGGATTTCCTTATTCAAAGACTAAATGCCAATGCTCAACCGTATTATACTTTGGTAGGGCGGGATGGTAACTTATTAGCAGCTCCTAAAGGATATGATCTTAATGTAGACAATTTTATTTCATTCCTGGAAGAAGGGACAAAATTTTATAAAAAAAATGACTTTGGAAATGAGCAACCTATTTAAGTGCTACATAACTGGACATTAGCTTTAGGAATTAGGGATGTTTTTGGTCAGAAGCGCTGTTTTTAATTAAATTTTAACAAGTTTAAACCTTATTTAGTTTCATTACCAATGAATATATGAAATGATTCTTTTCCTAGATATAAGATAAACATTACTAAAGGCGAAAGTGTGAATTAGTATTCCTGATTAACATTCTTTCTACCTTTTCTTTACTCGCGTTAAAGATTATCCAAAAAAATGAAATGGGAATTGTAACTTTCTGATATGTTGTAAATTGAAGATACCAATCAAAATTTAAAGGAAATGAAAAATTTAATTTACACCTTTAGCATAGTATTAATCTTCATATCTTGTGGAGAGGAGCGCAAGTCAGATACAGAAGTTCCCGGAAGAGAGGAGACTACAAAAACAGATGTACTGGAAACCGGAGCTGCAGCCCTTCAGAAAAAAGGCCCATTTGATCCTATGAATATTTATCTGGTAGGTTTTCATCCCATGAAGGAAGAGCCGTCACATCAAATGGAGGCACATCATTTTTGTACTCAGATTAATGAGGATTTTGCACAATGTGCATTATTTGATGGAAATACGGAAGATGCTAAACTTACCGGCATAGAATATATAATATCTGAAAGAATATTTGATACATTACCTGAGGAAGAAAAAAAATACTGGCACCCTCACAACTATGAAATTCTTTCTGGACAATTAGTTGCACCAGGTTTGCCAGCTCTTGCCGATAAAGAACTGATGGAAAGTAAAATGAATAGTTATGGCAAGACCTGGCATGTTTGGAGTACTGGCAATGCAGACGGAGATGGCGATAAAATTCCTCTGGGAGATCCAAAGTTGGCCTGGTCTTTCAATAGGGACGGTGAGGCAAAACCAGGATTAGTGGAAAAGCGTGACAAAGAAATGGATATTGATAGCAGAGAGAAACGCAAAGAGCGAGAGGACCTTATTCCGAAAGCAAAACCACAACAAGGAGTAGATGCCTTAAAAGGGGAATTTCCACGCGAAACGGAAGAAATACCAGGGGTGGAAAGTAAAAAAGATTCCAATACCTAATTTTGTAAACCTAAGGAAAGTTACTTGCCAAATACGATCCAATCAGTAGATCTGGGTTTCAATTAATTTTATGAAAAGTAGTAAAGATATTTTATACGTAGTATTGCAATTTATATTGTTCATAATCTACATATTTGAGTATGAAAACTGGAAATTTGAAGTTCTATATTTTGTAAAGGTAATATCTGTTCTTACAGGAGTTTTTGGGATCTTCATTTCAATAATTTCCTTTCTCCAATTGGGAAAAAATTTTTCTCCTTTTCCTTCTCCAAAAAGCCAGGGAACTCTAAAAATATCTGGGGTATATCATTATGTAAGACATCCAATGTACACTGGAGTTCTTTTAATGGCTTTTTCTTTTATCGTTTTCGCTGGTTCTGGATGGAAAATCTTATAAGTTTTTTGTTGGTGGGGTTGTTTTTTGTAAAAAGTAGATACGAAGAAAGCATTTTACTTCAAAAATTTTCTAATTATAATAAATACAGGAAAAAAACAGGAAGGTTTTTGCCTAAGTTATAGATATTTGAAGCAATGGTGAATTCTCAAATTTGTATAGCGAACGCTCTGCAATTTTCACGGAATCTCTATTTGTCTTGATTGGATTTATTTTGCTGAAACGTAGTCTTTCAGCATATTTTAGTGCTCGTTTTTTCTTAACTGGCGCTAAAACCTACCCCGAAAACGTCTTGTAGGTAAAAGTAATTTGGTTGACTCTTTAAAATGTTGATTATAAACAATTCTGAAAAAACATTAGAATTAAAAGTCAATAGGATAAGAAGGTTAGTATTATTCGGTAATTATTTTAACTTCCCCCATATTTTTAGGTCTCGAAATATTTTCTAATTTCCGAAGCTTTTTTATAACAAATTCATTTAATCGTAAGCCCTCCTTTTTAATATTTTCACCCTTCCGTAGTTCATCGTAGCTATGAAGCCCGTTTAACATGCCACTGTGGGTAACGACATTATATTTTCTTTGTAGATCCAGGCCTTTACCGTTAACTTGTACATCACATATGCGGCTACCAGAAGGTTTAGAATAATCCAATATATAACTTACTCCACTGCTTTGTAACAGGCCTCCCACTACCTCCTGTTTTTCATCGGGTTTTTGATTAGTGGCGGTTTGTTCGAGTACTGATTTTATCTGTTTACCGGTTAAATTTAAAGTTACAATTTTAGAGGGATGGGGGAGTAGTCTGTAGATATCTTCGGAGGTCACTGTCCCACTTAGGGAAATGCCATAACCTACCCCGGGCAACAATGCGATTTCAGCATTAAAGTGGTCACGCAAAAGATTTCCGGTAAGTTTTTCAAAAGGACTTTCAGATTTATATTGTCTGCCAATCGTCTCTTTTGCAACTGTAATTTTTTCTTCCAGCTCCTCCAAATGTGGTTTTCTCAATGATGTAATTAGTGCTTGAATCTTGGAATCAGCTTGGTGTTTATCAGTCCATAGAAGATGTGACTTTGCATGGGCGTATTGCAATTTGTGATCTTGAAACTGTAACTTAATTTCTCCTAATACAGCAGCATCTGAAAGGGCTTGTACCAGGTAGATGCCATTGATTTTTTCTGGACCAGAAATGATATCATGACTGTGCCCACCGATAATTAAATCTATATCATCAAATTTTTTAGCCGTAAGACGATCTACTGCAGTTCCCTGGTGTGATAGGACAATTATTATATCTGTTTTTGCTGATAACAGCGGTAAATGCTTTTTAAGTACTTGATCTCCAGGCAAAAAATTCAAACCTTGCATATTATCTTTATTTCCGGTAAGTAAAGAATTATGATAGCCTAAAGCGATTATAGCTAATTTTATTCCGCTTATCTCCTTAATTAAAAAAGGATGGTCAAGAAATGTTTTTCCGGTTTCTTTATCGATAATATTTGCACCTCCAAAAGGGAATCCTGCCAGTGTCTGCAGTTCCTTTGTTCGTTGGCGACCATAGTCAAAATCGTGGTTTCCCAAGGCCATAAAATCGTATTCCAACAGTTTCATCATTTGTATAATCGCTTCCCCGCGAGTTATATTGGCCAATTGGTCGTCGCCAAAGGTATCCCCAGCATCCAACAATAAGACATTTTCTTTTCCTTGGTCCCTCCTAATTTCTTTGATGGCTCTTGCCATTACAGCCATACCCCCAATCTCACCTGTTTTAGGAAATTCAATAAGTACTTCCCGCTCAGCATCCCCGGTTTGGGAAGTTGTATTATGTGTGTTGGTCTTAAATGGTAGATAATTTCCATGAATATCGTTGGTGTAAAGAATCGTAATTTGATGTTCTTTCCTGTTTTGTGATAGGA
Source organism: Salegentibacter sp. (assembly GCA_017795085.1). Taxonomy (GTDB): domain Bacteria; phylum Bacteroidota; class Bacteroidia; order Flavobacteriales; family Flavobacteriaceae; genus Salegentibacter. Next base: position 2,738,653 of record CP051246.1, on the reverse strand, counting down.
GGGAAAATGTGGTAAAAAACAGGAGTACTATTATATAAATTGATTTTTCCTTCATCGCTCGATGGTATAAATAAAAGAGGCCGTCTAAAAAGTAATTTTTAGGCGGTTTTTTTTTCATAATTTTCATCTGGAGTTACTTGGGCAATCTTTCTTTTCCAATCATAATACTAAAATAGAAGTCTTTATCCTTCTCTTTAGGCTATGCTGAACTTCTTTAAGTTGTGCGCCATAGCTATTAGCCCTATTTCAGTAGTCACTTTTTCCATTCCCCGGAGCATAAAACGCTTGAAACCCATATTTTGTTTTATATTTCCAAAGACCGCTTCCACGTCCCAGCACCGGCGTTTACGATGTGCTATTCCATCTTCACTCAATAGCAGGTTTTTGGCCTTTTCTTTTAGGCGGATCAGGTTATGGTTGCGCTCGATCATCCTGTTCCCCTTTGATTTATGGCAACTACCGCGAAGCGGGCACCCCTGGCAGTTTTGAGCCTGGTAGCGATGGATTTGCTGAACAAAACCGCTTTTGGTCTTGGTTTTATACGATTTTATTTTCTTCATCGCCTGGCCCATCGGGCAGTAATAGGTGTCGGTTTCTTTATTATAGAACAGCTTGTCGGGGTGGAATGGGTTTTCCCGGTGTTTTTTATCGCGTTGCTCTTTATGGAAGTAATTGTATTTTACATACGCGGTAATTTCCTTTTCTTCCAGATCGGTATAATTCTCTTCACTGCCATAGCCGGCATCTGCGGTAAGGCTTTGAGGAGCTTGATTGTAGGAGTTTATATGATCTTGCAGGTGGTCTTTTAGCGTAGTGGTATCGGCGGTGGTTTGGGCTAAAGTATAATTGGTAATGAACTGGTTGTTGGTGGAGGCCTGAAGGTTATACCCGGGCTTTAACTGCCCGTTCTGCATATAATCATCTTTCATCCGCATAAAAGTGGCATCGGGATCTGTCTTGCTATAGCTGTTGCGTTTGCCCAGGATAGCTTCCTGCTCCTGGTATTTCATCAGATTTCCGGGCCAGTTCTTTTTTGCGTAGTTGAGCTTTTGTTTTACTTTTTTATCGACCTTCTTATCTTTTAAGGCGTCATTAATGGCATTAATGGTTTTGGTTACTTCAGCTGGGTCGATAGCCTCAAAATCAGGCTCATTGGGAAGCAGTTGTTCCTGGTCATATACCTTTTCAACATAAGACCATAGTTCCCGGAGCTGTTTCTTTATTCGCTCCTTGCTGTTTTTAATGGATTTACCCCATACAAAGGTAAAGCGATTGGCATTGGCCTCTATCTTAGTGCCGTCCACAAAGAGCTCCTTTAAAGATAATACGCCCTGGTCGGCCAGTAAAAGAACCACCTGATTAAAAATATTTTTAAACTTCCCCTTTAAGCGTTTGCCCCTAAAATCATTGATGGTATTATGATCGGGTTTACTTTGACCGCTAAGCCACATAAAATGAATGTTCTCCCAAAGGGCCTGTTCTATTTTACGCGAGGAATACATATTGCGCAGGTAGGCATAGATGGTCACCTTGAGTAGCATCCTAGGATGGTAGCTCGAAGTACCCCCGCCTTTGTAACTTCGCTCCAGATCGGCGATGTCGATTTGATCAATTATAGTGTTGACAATTCTAACGGGATGATTGGTAGGAACCAAATCATCATAACTGGGAGGTAAAAGACTTAACTGCGATTGGTCATAGGTCTTAAATACAACTTTGGCTTTCATGCCATGAAAATAATACTATCCTGTATTATTTCCAATAAAAAAGAGGTTGACTTTTCAGACAACCTCTACAATTATTATTGAAATTCATAATCAGTTCCCGGAACGGTGGAAAAGGATTTCTCACCCAACACTTCGCAATAGGCACGGCCTTCCAGTTTTGGAGCGACCGGGGAATGTTTTTGTAGGTATTCTTCAACCACTTCGTGGATGGTATAATCTTTTACTTCCACGTCTTTTACATTGGGCATTCGGCATAAATTATCAAGGGGGTCACCGGGGCGAACACAGGCAGAAATAGTATAGTATTCATCTTCCTGCATTTCCTGGCCTTTTACCTTAACTGATTTTATACGCTGACCTTTTTCGTTTTCAGAATTAAAATCGACTTCCATGCCTGAAAAGCGCACCAGCCAACCGCCAAATCGTTCCGTTGAATTTTGGGCGAAAGCGTTGTGCATTTCCTTTTCCAGCCAGTCTTTAATTTGCTTTCCAGTGGCTTTCCCGGTTTTTACCTTTTCATTTACAGGAAGTAAATTCCATAAATTGGCGCGGGTAATGGGTGCGGGTTCCCCGTTTTCGGGCACTATGGGGTTGCCAAAACGAAATCCGTTGGAAATGGAAATATCGGCCCCGGTCTTCCAACGTGCCGCGTCGGTGATCATATTATCCATGGGGTTTTCTACGGTAAGATACCGGTAAATTGGAGTCGTGGTATGACCTACCACCGTTTCCAAATGTTCTTTATAAGGAGCTTTCGCTTTTTTTACTAATTCAGCGATTTCCGGATCAGCCGAAAATTTTTCTGGATCAACATCCATCAATTCATAATCTTCCGCTACGATTTCCCCATCTTCAAAATACAGGTTCAACTTACCTACGAAAGAACCAAAGGCCCCGGGCTCGGTAACTTTCGCATACTTCCCTTCAATGGGTTTTCTCACCCGCTCGTGGGTATCGTTTCCAAAGATATAATCCACTTCCTTGGCAATTGGGTTATTGGCCAGCTCTACCTGCTTAAAGATTCCAAAATGGGTGATCAGGAAAAGCGCATCTACCTTTTCCTCTTTCTTTACTTTTTGAATAAGGTCTGCCACTCCATCTTCAAGTCCGCTAAAGGCAATGCCTTCGCTAAAGATCGGATTTTGCCTTACCGGCACATCGGGATCGTTGATACCGATAAATCCAAGTTTTACCCCATCAATCTCTTTGATCCAGTAGGGGGGAAAGAGTTTTTCTTTTCCTTCTTCGTGAAACATATTTTGGACAATGACCGGTGTCTCAAAACCCTTTAGAACGTTCATCATAGTTTCCTTACCGTATACCACTTCCCAATTTCCGGGAACCAGTAGGTCATAGTCCATTTCTTTAATAATATCAGGAAAGATCTTTCCTTCAGAAAGCGCGGCATAACCACTGCCCTGAATGAGGTCGCCCCCATCCAGGATCACGGTATTTGGATTTTTGGCCCTTTCTTCTTCAAAGAGGGTCTGTATATGGGCGAGCCCGCCACGCTGTTTAAAAACGATTTCTTCGTTCTCCCAAAACAGTTCGGGATGGGAATCAAGTTGTCCGTGGATATCGGCGGTTTGTAAAATGGTGATTTTGACCCTGTCACTATTATTATCCTGATCTTTTTCGGCTGTGTCCCTAGCTTCTGCATTTTTGCATGAGTTAACCAAGACCGGGAGGAGTATTATAAGCAATAGGTTTGCAGTAATTTTTATTTTTTTATTTAAAGTCATAGATGTGTTTTAAAAATTTTAAACCTACAAGGATTTTTTGTCCTTGCAGGAAATTCGTCTTTTAAAGTTCAATGCTGAAATATCCTTTTTTCTGCAGCTGGAAATTATGAAGTATTCCATTTTCCACGATCTCCATTTCCGAAGGTATTTCATTAGGATCTACTCCGAATTTCTTCAGGGAGAAGCCACAGGCTTTAAGGGCAACCCCTGCTTTTTCAGCGTGGTCTATAAATTTTTTCATCGCCGCTTTATCGGTCAGGCCTTTTACGGTCTGCCCGCAAACAATCACCTGGTAATCACCAAAATTATTTCCATCTTCACTTTTTAATTCTTCTGCAGTAATAAAAATGGGCTGGAGTTGTGGTATTTTTTTGGTCAATACCACGTAGTTGTTTTTATCGGGGCTATGTTGCTGTGCGTGCGTATTGAGCGAAAACAGCATGATAAACGTTGCGAAAATTAAAGCTATCTTTTTCATTTTTCTGATTTTTAAGGCTGAATCAGCCGTTATTTGTTGTTTGTTTTTGTGTAAAATCGTTTAATATAAAGAACAGGAGGCCTCCTGAAATGGCAATATTTTTAAAGAGTGGCCCCAGGGTGGTGATCTGCCCAACCTGAACGGTAAGAGTAATCGGGATAATTACAGCAAGTAAAATGGCAGCCACCCAACGGGTTTTGAAACCGATGAGAAGTCCGAAACCGGCAATTAGCATGACAATACCTGAAAGCATAACTAGCAGTTCCGGATTTCCAAAGAAATAGGCCACACCTTTAAAACTGGCCTGGTCAATACGGTTTACCGTTTTTTCTACATTGAGCAGATGATTGAAACTGGCCACCAGGAATATCCCGCTGAGCATGATCCGCAACACCTGAATGGAACGGGCGCTCACTAAAATTTTAGTTTTCATTTTATATTTAGGATTAGTGAAAGAATAATCGTTTCCGAATAGTTATCCGGAATTAAGGTTGTTCGATTATATCACTATAGCTTTGGGGGCGGGTAGTTTTTGGAAAAGTAGGTAGAGATTACCGTCGGATTTATATAAGTATAATCCTGAAAGGTAGTTTTTTTTGTAGTTTTTTGCAATCGCGTTGTAAGCAAATAGAAAGAAGTATTGCAAAGTAAATCGGTACTAAGAACCATTATAGAAGAGCTTTCTTCAAATTTTTGCTCTCCTGAAGTTTTCGCATTTTGCTTTTTACATAGCGGATTGACCAGGGCAATACCATTGTCCTCCAAAATGCTTCCGAGCAATTTAGTGTCTAAAACCAGAGATTTTCCAAAGAAAATCAGGCTTAGTAGAATAGCTATGTAGGGTTTAAAGCTCATATTGAATTTCAAAGATAACAGATGAAATTTACTTTTTGTGTGACTAATGTTACATAGAAATAAAGCTATTGGTAACTCTTGTTACTGTAGCTAACTAAAGCTTTACGCAACTTTGTGATCGAAATTTTAAATTCGATATTTTGAAAGTCACTTTTAAGCTACTAGTTTTTTTCTTAAGCCTAATGAATTCTATTAATTTGTCTGCGCAGTCTCATACTCCTTCACAAGAAACGAATAAAGATTTTCAACTGAAGGATGTTTTTAATGAAGCACATTTTCACGGCCATATACGCAATTATTTTATGAACACTATTAACCGGGGCGACCTAAAGGATTATTATGCGAATGCTACCGGAGGGGCCCTTGGTTTTACTACCGGAAATTATAAAGGTTTTGAAATTGGGGTCAAGGGTATCTTCACCTTTAGGACTTTTGGAAATGACCTTGGGGTACACGATGCCATTACAGGTAAAAACGCCAAATGGGAATATGAGTTATTTGATGTTTTGAACAAAGGAAACTTTAAAGACCTGGATAGGTTGGAAGAGCTCTTTATAAGGTACAGGTTTGGAGCATCTTATTTAACTTATGGTAAAATGGCAACGGAGTATACCCGCTTGCTCAATAGTAGTGACGGGAGGATGAAACCATTTGCTCATAGGGGCGGTTGGGCACATTTAGATTTCAATAGTCCACATCAACTCGACCTGGGCTGGATCAATGGGGTTTCTCCAAGAGCTACTACCGAATGGTTTTCTATGGAAGAAGCTATAGGACTATTTTATAATGGCTTTCAACCCGACGGAGAAGAAGCAGAGTACCACGAATATTACCATTCTTCAGGACTGGCTGTATTGAACTATCAGTTTGAAAAGGAAAATTTCTCGGTCAATATTTACGATTTTTATTTGGATAAATTCACCAATACTATATGGACTGAAGCTCATTATTCCTTTAAAAATTTTGATTTGGGAATGCAATACGTTTATCAAAATCCATTTCAGTACTCAGAAGACCTGTCTTATGAACATCGCTATGTGCAACCTGATGAAAATGGTCAGGTGCTAAGTGCGCAATTAGGTTGGAGCAATACAAAATGGGAGTTTGCTTTTGCCTATACCCACGCTTTTGATACCGGAAGATTTTTATTTCCTAAGGAGTTAGGACGGGATCATTTCTTTACTTCGATACCCAGGTCCAGGTTGGAAGGCCTTGGAAATGCCAATGTTTACACCTTAAAAGCAGAATATCACATGCCTTTACCGGACTTCCATTTTGGCGTGGCCATTCAACAACTGGAAGGCCCGGAAACCGGTAATTTTGAATTTAACAAATATAATGTGGATGAGTCCTTCCAGGTCAATAGTCACCTTAGGTTTGATGCCCATGAGTTCTTTGAGGGACTTTCATTTGACTTGTTATGGGTTTACCGGCAAAATCAAAACTATACAGATGCTCAAAGTATTTTCAATAAGAGCAATTTTAATCAGATCAACTTTGTGACGAATTTTAATTTTTAGTTATTGAAGCACTGACGCCTGATTACCTATTTTTCATCTTATCAGCCAGGTTTTTATTATACTGAATAAAAAAATGTGCCCAGATTGATTTTGAAACTGCGGAAATATAGGGCATTAATAAGATTAGAACGAGGACAATAATTCCAAATATTCCCAAAGGATTTGTGGGCCAGCCAATAACAACATAACTCAAAACAAATACAGTTACCCCAATGGCCACTCCTACCGCGTAGGATACGTACATACTACCGGTATAAAAACTTGTTTCGAGATGATAATTCACTTTACATCTAGGGCATTTATCTAAAACCTTATTTGTAGAAAAGCTATAAGGTGGTTTTTCCAAGAATTTTCCTTCCGTACACCTTGGACATTTTAGAAACAGAACACTCTTTAGTCGTGGAAACATAAATTTTTGAGGTAAAATAATAAAATAATTTTGGTCTGGAATGTAACATTTGTAACAAGCAAGGAATGTGGGCAAAAGTATTCCTGATTGGAATTAGCGGCCTAAAGGATCTGGTACGATTAGTCAGATTTTATGACATTTAAAAAGCTAGAATGTTATTTTAAATCGATTTTAGTGAAACTTATAACCGGAGAACTAAAAGGATTACCCCGTCTTTAGTTATCAAAGTCATTTATATGGAGATAAGCCTTTTGCAGCTATGCATTTTATTGCCTATTGGTTTTCAATTCAAAGCCTTGATCTATTTTTTAAATTTTATTATAAGCTTTAGAAAGATTACTATGTCGGTCAGCACATTACCGCTCCACTCCGCGAAAAGCTACATTTCGGGTAAAGAGCTTCCCTAAGAATATCTTGGGCATCCTTTTTCATTTTCCTAATAGTGTTTCTGCCATAAAGTATTTGCCGCTCCTCGTGTAGCTTATATTTGACTAAGTAAAAAAGGACGCCCGCTAAAATCGGAATTCCATTCTTTCATTTACCACGCTTCCGGTTGTTTTTCAATTTCAGTACTTCTATTTCCTTCCCGGCCGTTGCTGTCCCTACCTTTTTTGTAATGCAAAATACCAATATTTAGAAGTTAGTCCAGACTGCATAAGCCAGTCGCTTACTCCTTTTTATAAGTCTTCCCTAATTCTAAATATTGAAAATGTATCAGCATCAAAAAAGGTAACAGCAAACGGCACTATAGGAAGTAAATCAAAAATTAGAATCATGAAATCATTTCAAACCAACATACCCGGAAGCGAAGTAAAAAAATTAAAAAAGGAAAACGCTCCGGATATAATAAGTAAATCAATGTTTAATCAACCTGCAAAGAAAAGCAGGTATCTAATCTTTTAATTATGAGTAATCTAAGAAACCAAGTACAGCTAATCGGAAACGTGGGGAATGCCCCAGAAATCAAAAACTTCGAGAGTGGTAAAAAAGTAAGCGCTTTTTCACTGGCTACCAATGAATACTACCACAAGGAAGGGGAGAAAATTCAACAAACCGACTGGCACAATGTTGTGGCCTGGGGAAAGCAGGCGGAGCTTATCGAAAAATATGTCGATAAAGGAAAAGAAGTCGCCATCCGTGGCAAACTGACTTCTAGATCCTATGAAACCCAAAACGGGGAGAAACGATATGTTACCGAAATTTTAGTTAGTGAAATCTTGTTTTTGGGAAGTGGTGAAGCTTCCGGTAATTAAGCTACCGGACTTTTTAATTCTCGATTATCGAGTAAAAACAAAGAGGGCGTCATCGTCGAAAGTTTCGCCCTCTTTTAATTATTAACCCTTTAAATAAGCTAATAATGAAATCCAAAGTTAATGAAATAGCGATAAGCTACAGCGGAAGTTTAAAAACAAATTTGCTTCCAAAAATAACCAGTTCGAGATGTGCGGCAGAATTAGCATTTGAGCAATGGAATAAAAATAATATTGAATTGCAGGAAACTTTTAAAATTATACTGCTCAATAATGCTAATAAGGTTAAAGGAATTTATGAAGTTTCTAATGGGGGTATTACCGGGACCCTGGTCGATGTTCGAATCCTATTCGCAGTAGTATTAAAGTCCTTAACCACGGCAATAATTTTATTGCATTATGTAGAGTAAATTATTATGTAGAGTAATCCATTGAACAGCACATTTTTATTGAGTTATATCAAAGATTACTCTACATAATATTATTAGAACTTCTTGAGCCAATCGATTAGATTCTGATTGTTTGCCCAATCAGGTTCTTCTTTGGGGCTTACATCCACATATGCTTTTTCCAGAGCCAATCGCTTCTGTTTAGAGTCGGCCCGTGCATAGATTTCCGTGGTCTGTATGGACACATGTCCCAGAATGTCACGGATATATACAAGATTGACCCCTGCTTGCAGTAAATGCATCGCTTTTGAGTGGCGCAATGAATGGCAACTCATGTTTTTAGGGATTACAGATGGATCTGTTTTCCTTGCGTTTATAACATATTTCCTCAAGATATAGGTGATTCCCGAACGTGTCAGTTTTTCTTTTCTACTATTGGTAAAAAGAGGGTGCAACATTTTTTCGGGACGGTCCATTTGATATTCCCTGATGTAGTTATTCAAGTGGACCGTTTGTGCTTCAATCATCGGAACCAATCGTGCTTTGTCGCCTTTACCAATAATTTTAATTGAGGAAGGACTTCCAAGGTGCAGCATTGATGGCGTAAGGTCAATAATTTCCTGAACTCTCGCACCTGTGTCATACATCAACGACAACAAAGCCAAGTCCCGTCTACCTCTCTTTGTTGTAGTATCCGGTTGTTTCAATAACGATTTGATACCTTCAACCGTAAGATACACCATTGTTTCTTTTGGAAGCTTTTTGGATTTTATGGCAAGTATCTTTTGACACTCGTAAATGACATCTAAATTCTGATACTGTAAGTATCTGTAGAAGGAATGTATGGCAGCCAATCGTAAATTACGCGTGGCAACACTGCAGCCTCGTTTAGATTGTATCCACTCCAAGAACGCAATGACAGTGTTCTTGTCAATATCTTTCAAGGTCAACTTCTCCAGCTTTATTTGCTGCTGGGTCTCCATAAAGTTGAGCAGCAATACAAAAGTGTCCCGGTACGCATTTATGGTGTTTATGGAAGCACCTCTTTCATCTGTAAGGTACCTTGATAAAAAATCAGAGATATACCTAGAAAAATCAGTCGGTTTCATAGCAGCTGAATTTTGGGAAGACATCAATACAGCTTCTGTCCATATCATTGATAAGGTCTGGGAATATAGAAGCTGTAAGTCTTACGTAGTGATTGGTTGACTCAATGGACTGATGACCAAGATAATTGGACAGTATAGGCAGTGATACGTATAGATCCATTCCTGTATCTGCCATCTTTCCCAGAGACCTGACTGCAAATGTATGTCTAAGAAAATCCAAACGTTTGGATTTTACCTGTTATCCAAACAAAAATAAAATCCAAACCTTTAAGTATAATCACCTGATTTAAAGGCTATACAATTAATAAAGGTTTGGATAAATTCACTTCTTTTGTATTTCATTTACTCCACAAAATGAGGAGAGCTTACTTAAATTAGACTTCCATTTCTTTGATATCTCTTTTTTGCCTTCATCTTCTAAAGTTGCCAGAGCTTTGGCTTCTTGCTCGGTGGTAATGTCCAAATACGCCATCGTTGTTTGAATATTAGCGTGCCCGAGTAAGAAAGAAATTTGTACGATATTCATGCCATCTTCCAACCAATGTGACGCTTTTGCATGACGAATCTGATGAGCATGTAATTTAAGCGGTACTTCATCACAAATAGCATGGGCACATAGGGCGTACTTTTTTAATTGCTTGTCTACAGCTACTTGGCTCATCTTGCCTTTGACACCTGTATTTCTGGAATAAAACAAGTACGAATCAGGATATTTCACAGCGTGAAATTCATCCAGGTATTTCTTTAAATGTTCGACCGCTCTTGGTAAAAGATAAAGGGTCCGGATTTTATTTCCTTTTCCAATAACTGTTACATAAGGCTTAATGGTCTCCAAATGCAAATATTTAAGTTTTATTGATAATATTTCGTCTATTCTTACCGCTGTGTTGTAGAGCACAATAAGGAATACCAGGTCCCTTCGGCCCGTCTTTGTAGAAATATCTGGAACGCTCATTAAGGCTTGAACCGCTTTCTTGCTCATGCCATTTACTTTTTTTCTAATCGTCTTTTGGCGAAGGATTTGAGCAGCCTCTAATGATAAATGCAAGAAGGAGATCTCCTTACTACCGAGGTATTTCAAGAATGCTCTTAATGATGCCAACCGATTATTACAGGTTTCAGGGCTGTTATCTCTGTGGTTTTTCAACCATAAAATCCACTGTTCTATGTAATCCCGAGCGAAGTATTTAGAGCAGAAGTCTGAAGGCTTCACTTTCTTCTCTACTTCCAAGAAATTAATGAATAAAGATAGTGTCTGGGAATAGGATTTTATCGTATGTGAACTATTTGATTTAAAGGTTAGCGTATACTCCTTTAGCCAGCTGTGGATGTAATAGGCAATCACATGAGCCTCTTGGTTTGATTTTTTCATTTTGAATCTGGAATTATGTTGTTAAAGGAGTCATTGGTTTTGTCTTGTATCACATCAGAAAGCCCCGGGGTCAGTGAATAGTAATATTTAGTGCTCTCTAAAACGCTATGTCCCATGCTTTTGCTCAAGTACAGGAATTTTGAATGAAACTCCATACCTTCTCCTATCCAACGATTAATATTTTCTGTTGCATAGTGATGCCGAAGCTGATATGCTGTGGCGTAAGCGGTATTTTTTTTGTCCCATAATTCTCTGAAATTCACCTGAACCCAGCTACGTTTATGGCATTTATTTTTACGGGCTGAAAAAAAATAAATGCGGTTGGTGTAGATTTGGCTGATAGCTTTGTCGAACGCTCTCATAAGTTCGAGCATGCTATCATGGAGAACTACAAAGTGCTGGTCATAACCTTTAGAATACCGAATATTTAGTACACCATCCTTAAGATCCACATCTTCTACTTTTAGCAACCTGGCTTCAGTGGTTCTAATTCCGCTGCTATATAATAAACGGAAGAATACCGGAATGGTGACTTTTCTAGCCCGCTGCTCCTCAGTCCGGGTTCCGGTAATAGTATCACAGGCCTTGAAGAATTCTAATAGTTCTTTGTTTGTGAAAGCATGAGGAATATAGGTTCTTGGCGTTCTATATGGTAGTTCTGGCACCACAATATCTATTTTATCTCGACTCTTAAGATACTTGAGAAAACTGATGACGGGATAAATACGTGACCTGCAAGAGTTGTTTTTTTCCGTGTCACGTTTGCTGCACCATGTATCAACCATTTCTTGAGAGAGGACTTGAGCATGTGGGTACGTTTTCAAACAATACCTGTCAAAGATAAGTAGGGTCGCCCCGTAAGACGATTCATTCCAATAATCGGATGCTCTTCGATAAAAAATATATTCTTCGATAAGTGGACCTGCTGGGGATTGATATTTACTCATAACAACACCTCCTTCTGAATTGGAAAATTCTCAATACTTAGTGAACATTCTTTCAAATGTAAAAAATCGGCACTCAGATATGGATGTAGAGAAGCGGGTGATTGGTGCCCCATGGTCTGACTGATAACTGGCTGTGAAATCCCATTTTCTAGCAATGAGATTGCCATATGGTGTCGAAAGAGATGAAAACCTTTTCTGTCTCCGGGATTTGTTCTAATGTTTCCTGCTTTCATGATTTGCATGGAAATACTATACAGGCTTCCACTCTGTAGTTTTATAAATGGATGAACTTGGGTTAGAAAAACATTCTGACATTTCGTCTCTGGCCTTTCGTTTATAAGATATTCATAGATTGCATTACCAACTATTGCCCTGAGCGGTAAAGTGAGAGGAACTTCTGTTTTCTGTTGCCTTATATGAATAAGGTCGCTATTCCAATCAATATCGGATAGTACTAACCCTGCAATATCACAGGAGCGTAAACCAGTATAAAAAGCAAGTAAACCGATAGCTTTATCACGCAAACTAAGGGATGAATTCATGCCGGTTAATACCGTCTTGATTTTAGAAGTTTCTTCTTTGGTAAGGTATTGTATGTTTTTTCTTCTTTCACGAAGGGCCGGTAGGTAAGACAAAACTGTAGCACAAATATTGTTTGGGAAATAAGGGATACAGGCTTTGATCACGGCTGCAATATTCTTTTTATAGGAACAGCCTCTGCGTAGCTTACCATTTTGATAGAAGGTGTCCAACACCGCTTTTTCCGTGATAGCTATCAGTGAAAAAATATTATCCTCCTGCAATGACAATAGAAAGCTTGTCGCATTATGTGATTCAGTATAAATAGTATCTTCCTTTTTACCTTTCTTTCTTTCCACACTACAATAGGTCGTGATCACAGCTTTAAATTCCTCAGACAAAAGATCATAAGCCGTTTTCTTGAATATTGGGCTTTTATACGATCTATCAGGATAGATATTTTCTAAGTCAAACCTTGCAATAGCACCAATAATTCCTCGTTTTTCTTGAAGAACAGAAATAGACTTGGTTCTTTTTGTATGAAATAGGTAGACATCGGTGTAGGAGTTCCACTTTTCAGATTTTGCTTTGGAAAGAATACATTTTATCTCCCTTTTAAAACATCCAATATAATTTCGAGAGTATTGGTTTTCTTCTAGAAATGTAATGAGTAGGGGATACTTTTCCCGTAAATTTTGTACATCCATAATTGTTTTTACTTCTTTTAGTGAAGCATACAATTTAGATTAAAAATCCACACCTATATTTATTTTGTTGGCTAAAAATCAAGTAATTACACTTAAAGGTTTGGATTTTATTTTTGTTTGGATAACTAAGATCATGGATCCGGGGGCCTTGTCCTGTGCCCAGATATGGTATCCCTGCAAGCTCTAAACATTTTCTGAACCAACTACGTATCCTATGAAAAGCACTAATCCAGTTCTTTAAATATAATATTTTATTTTCAATTATCTCATAATGATGATATTGTGGTGTTGAAATGTTGATAATCCTATCGGAATTATCAACATTTCAATGCCTTTAAATAACTTGCTCCGCATCCTATATGTGATCAACCCGTATTGGTCGTCACCAGCATCTGTATGATTATAAGTTATAATAAACCCGTCCACTTGCTATAAAAATGTGATTCCAATACCTTGGATCACCTACGGTGTTTTGTGGTACGAGCTTTTAATACTTCTTTGTGAGCTTTGTTATTAGTTATTTCTTTATTCTATGACCCCTATCTCATAAGGAATTTCTGTTTTGATTACTGCCAAAGTCCTGCTCAATAACTTTCGCGCGACCTTGATTATTATTGACTTGACGTTCTTCCCCAAATGCCGGCGGTAATACGCCTGCATTATAGGATCCGTTCTGATGGCCTGCCAGGAGGCCTCTATAAAATAGCTCCGCATCAATCGATGGGCGCGCATTGTAATGCCTGTGCTCTTTTGGTTGTCGCCACTTTGGTGTATGCTCGGTGCCAACCCGACATAGCCCGCCAAATGTTTTATATTATTGAAGCGTCGCAAATCACCAAGCTCGCAGATGATGCCGCAGGCAACAATCCCCCCGATGCCCGGAACACTTCTTAAAAGATAGTAGTCTTTCTTGTAATTCTTGCGGCAATAGGCACGCATTTTTGATGAGACATCACGCAGCTCCTGGTCTATGAACCTGAAGCTTCGCATTCTGCTATCCAGTGTCTCACGTGCCGGAGGATATTTAAAAATTACCCCGTCAACCCAATCACGGAACTTATGGCTCCAATGGTCGTTGTCGAATTCATCGGGAATGGCAATGCCAAAGTACAGCAACTGCATCTTTATAAAGCTCTTTACGCGCCTGTAGTCCTTGACCAAATCGTTCCTTCTCCTGAAAAGGCTGCGCAATTGCTCCCGCTCCACATCGGGAACGTGAATACCGTCAAGCCAGCCATCTTTAAGCTCCCTGCTTATCAACTGGGCATCTATTTTATCGGTCTTGGTATATTTTTCCTTGCCCTTGCGATGGATATCGGCAGGGTTAACTACAAGGGAATTCCAGCCATATGTTTCAAAGCTACGGTGGGCGTAATACCCACAACAGCCTGCCTCATAGGCCGTAGTAATCTCGTGTTCGGGAAAATGTTTGGCTACATACTCATATAGTACTTCAGGCTTCGGGGGCATAGCAAAGGATTTGCCGCCGAATAGATCGGTGGCGCAATGAACTTTCCAGCTCCGCTTGTGAATGTCGATGCCAATGTATAACTTTGGTTGGGCAGTGGGTTCTAATTTCATATCTTATTGTTTTGGTGAACTTTAAAGATACGAGACTCGCTGCTTTTTCATAGATGCTCCTTGTTTACATTTATTGCCTTCAAGATTACAAAAGAAGTAACATGGTCTTATAGATGGAAGTCGGTTTCTGTACTCTAAATAGTCGCTACAGGCCTGTACCAAAGATTCTGCAATTGGAATGATACGTTGTTTTCCGTTTTTAGAGTCATTTACCCGGATATACTTATTCTCGAGATTGATGTCGTCATCCTTCAGGTCAAGTGCTTCACCAATACGTATTCCTGTAGCATACAACACCCGCACAAGAACTGGCATACAAAATAAGTTTGTATTATGGTTCCTGACCCTTAACCTTAATTCATCGCAAGCTTTAAGCAGTGCATCTATTTCTTCTTTAGTGTAGATGTAGGGAACAAAATTATTTTTAGGACAAGACGAAAGCTTGGGAATATAAGAAGCAATGCCCATATCATTCATATATGAAGAGAGCTTGGCCAGCATCAGAACCCTATGGTAGTGGTATTCTTTGGATTCATTCTGTCGCCTTTTTGCAACTAAGTCCGCAAAGGGTTTTGTAATGCCTTTTGAAGACTGGTTGGTTGTTATTGCCAGTTCATCTATTCTTGATAATGCAAAGGTTTCAGTAACATATCTAAAGCCTAAATTTCGTTTGAGTTGTATGAACTGCTTTATGTGCTGCCCATAAATACTGTGGTAATTCTTAGCCATAGAATTTACCTCCTCCCTGCGTATAAAAGTCAGTACTCACTGGTGGCACATCGAGCATGCATTGTTGCATGGATCTCAGATCTATCCTGAGATAATATGTTGTGGAATTAGTGTCCTGATGACCCAGCACTTCTGATATTACGGGAAGTGCTGTGCTTTTTTCCAACAAACGCAGTCCCAGACTATGGCGCAGGGCATGTGGACCAAAGCGTCTGTCCTTGGTATCAATACCGGCCTTTCTCATAGCTCGCTGTACAACATGAGTAACAACATTACTTGTTGTAAATCTGCTGTAAGGTGGGCGTGCTGTAAGTAAAATGTAAGGCTCATCAGATTCTGGCCTGCCATGTTTTAGATAGTCGATAATAGCATTTCCTACATCTGGAAGTAGCGGTAACACCAACTGTTTACCTGTCTTGTATTGTGGTATTACAATCGTATTGTTTTCCCAGTTCAGGTGTTCAAACTTAAGCCGAGAGATGTCAGAAGCTCGGAGTCCAAGTCTTGCTGCTATTAGGATGATAACGTAATTGCGTTTTCCTGTGGAACTGGCCCTATCTCCAGAAGCGATCAAATGCTTAACTTCTTCTTTAGTGTAATTGGAAGGAAGTTTTGGTTGCTGTACTATTTTATGACGGGGAATCTTTTCAGAATAATCTATATCTAGATAATTTTCTTCAAAAAGATACTTTATGAAGCCACGCAATGTCGTAATGGTAATTATAACAACCGTTTTCTTGGAAGCGTCGTACTGATTGATGAAATGTAGCAATAGTACCAAGTCAATATCTGCTATTCTGGAAATGCCCTGCTTCTCACAATACATCATGAATTCGTAAAGATGACGCTGGTAATTGTGATAGGTAGTTCTGGAAGGGTTTGATTGTTTCTTATGATGTAAAAACTTCACAATGGCCTTGCCTATATGACCTTTAAATTCCAATGGATACCTTGACGGTCGCGCCGGAACATTAATCTTCTTCGTCTTAGAAAATTCAGTCAGCATCTTAATGCCGTTGTAAGTAACACTCTGATTTCTTGTTAAATCTTGCTTGGCCTTATCACCAAACTTATTGGATAAATACTTCTTCCCAACGTTTTCATCATAAGTTTCAATACCATTGGCAAACATGAACTCTCTAAGTTGCCTCCAAATTCTTCTGTACATACCTGAGGTCTTTAAAGCATAGCCAAGTTCTTGTTCAAGATAATTGCCAGCATTGTTTGTTAGCTCATTGAACGCTGTAATTTGTTTGATCATAATCATTAAATTTTATGTGAATATTATTCACAAAATAAAATGATCGATGTGTAAACTAATACTGTTATGTAAAGTGGATGATTAACAAAACATTGAATAGCATTGATTTATCTAAAAAACTTTACATAATAATTTACTCTACATAATGGACGTTATGCAAAGCTTTGCATAATAGCCACAATCACCCCAGCGGAACCCTTAGACCAAGTGAAGCAGATAAAAGCCTGACCAGAAAAATTAAAAATGCAGCATCATTTTTTGATGTTAAAGTACTGGATCATATTATTCTTATTCCTGATGGTAATTACTACAGTTTTGCAGATGAAGGAATATTATAATTTTTGAATAGTAATTTCTAAACAGATTTTAAAACACTTCTATTTTTAGAGGTGTTTTTTTGGCTTAAGATTTCTCAATGAATCTTAAGCAAAGCAGCTCAAAAAGAAACACAAAAATAGTCTGGTTGGTTGTGTTCAAAAATAAGGAGCATTTCACATTCAGTTCAAGTAAAAAAGGAAAATCCGCTGTTACCTGGATTTTCCTTTCTATCATTATAGGAAAAATTCAAATGATATATAAATATAGAGAAAATTTTATTCGTTAGGTATTCTTTGCCTTGATTTTCTAAAAAAATCCTTATATTTAATTCGCTGATCTTCAGCATTCAAATTTACGCAGGGCTATCCATTTTTGACTTTCGCCGATAAACCTGCACATCGAAAAATTAGTAACCCGGAAATTTTTCCCGGGAATTGGCAAGTGGCTTTTAACTGTCTATCAAGACAGGCAACAGACCAAATTGTACGGAATTTTTGTCCCGCGTTGCGGGACGAAAAGGAGTAGCAAGAGGATAACACGCTACGCGATGTTAAGCACTCCTTTTCGTTTTTAAACAACTGCAAATCAATTGTTTAAAATTCATTCAAATTCCTGGTTTTAAGCAATTTGCGACAAATGCCCTGTCAGGGCCCATTTTTAGGGAAGAATTTGCGACAAATCGGCGAATTATGGACTCATTTATCGGCATCAGGTTCAAAAAGGAAACAGCTAAACGTTTCCAGGAATTTTCAAGAACACACTTCAAATCACACACCGAAGCCTTGGAAACAATGCTCGACTTTTTCTTTTATAATGAGATTTCCCCAAGAGAAAAATTAGGGCCTACAGGTAGGACTATCGAAGCTTCTTTTAAGAAACGTATCAATGCGGTTATTGCCATTATGCGTGATATGGAGAAAACACAAACCAAACCCACCGCGGCAATGATCGCCTCACTTTTCCAAACCGAAGCACCCAAAAAGAAACCCCTGATCCTGGAAAAGAAAATCCTCCGAGAGAAAAAAGATGTTGTTTCGAAACGGGATCAAGATGGTTTCGGGAAGAGAAATATTTCTGATAATAACCTGTAAAATTTTCGGCTATGTATATCACCATCACACCTCAAAAGCTAGGCGGGAATTACTCCCAAAGTTCCGCCGGTTTTGTTAGCTACCTGGAAAAGGAAAATGAAGGGGTAGCGGAAGGGGCAAAGGAACATTTCTTTAATCAATATGAGGATGCCATTACCCCGGAGAAAGTCGTTAAAGAAATTGATAACAATACCGCCAAGCTCAAAAAGAAGGAACCGAAGTTCTATTCCATAACGGTCAGCCCTTCCAAATACGAATTAAAACGCCTGCAAAATAGTAGCAAGGATCTAAAAAGGTATACCCGGGAACTGATGAAGGATTATGTGGCCTGTTTTAACCGGGAAATAGACGGAAGGCCGATTAATATCAATGATTTTAAATATTACGCTAAAATTGAACATAGCCGGAGTTTTAAAGGTACAGACCGCCAGGTTCGCGAAAACCAGCCTTATGCTACTAAAATCCTTCAACTCAAGAGTGAAGTTCGCAAAATAGAAAACGGGCTGATGCAGGGAAGTATTCAAAAACGCGAAATGGAAATTGAGAAACTGGAAGCACAGGCACCACATCGGCAAGATGGTAAACGAATTGTACAGGGGATGCCCAAAGCAGGAAACCAAAGCCATATTCATATTATTGTGAGTAGAAAAGATGCTTCTAACTCTGTTAGCCTGTCCCCGGGTAGTAAATACAAAGCTTCGGAAGTTAACTTTAATGGCAAGACCGTTAAACGCGGGTTTGACCGGGACCGCTTTTTTGAAAAGGCAGAAAAGACTTTCGATAAAACATTCGGTTACCAGCGCAATTTTGTAGAAACCTATACGGCACGAAAGGAATTTATCAAAAACCCGAACCATTATTTTACCGCGCTAATGGGATTACCGGCTAACGAAAAAGCCCTTGCTTTTAAGCTTATCCGGGAATCGGGTATCCCGATGATGCCCAGCATTCCAACTTCCCAGGCACAACTTGCCCTCAAAATCTTCAATAGACTTAAGAAAGGGGTGGAGGTAGCCGTTAAATCAAGTTCAATCGGTATTTAATTCTAAATGTTATGGACATAGAAAACCTTCTTAGATTGCTTTTGATCATCGGGCTGGTAAGCATATTGTTCTTTATATGTTTTAGGCTGATCAACCGCTTTGCTTTTATTTTGAATTTATTGCTGATGGTGGCCCTTGGCATTTATGGGGTCCAGGATAACCAGTGGATTCCGGCTTTGTTATTCCTGGGTTGTCCGTTGCTCCTGATCAATACCCTGATGTATGTCTTTTTGCATAAAGGTCAGGATAATAAAAAAATCGATAAAAAATACCAGGTCTGTTTTGCAACCAACAAAGGAAAATTTAAACTGGAAAATATTAAACGGGGTGCTTCTGTTATTGGGTCTGCCGGAAGCGGGAAGACCGAAAGCGTAGTGTATGGCTTTTTAAAGCATTTTCAAAAGGAAAATTTTTGTGGTGTGATTCATGACTATAAAGACTTTGAACTTACCGAAATGGCCTATCCGCTTTTTAAAGACGGGGAAATTCCTTTTAAGGTTATTTCCTTTGATAAAATCATCCATCTGGTGAATCCCATCGCTCCACGATACCTGGAGAACGAGGAAAGCGTCAATGAAGTCTCCCGGGTACTGGTGGAAAATCTCCTCGAGCAACGAGAATCAGGTACCTCAGGGACTACCAAGTTTTTTAATGATGCAGCCGAGGGTTTGATCGGAGGACTGATCTGGAAATTAAAAACGGATTACCCCAAGTTTTGTACCCTCCCACATCTTATCGCTATTTATCAGTTTTTAAATACTGATAGCCTTATCCAGTTTTTGGAAACCAATACGACCTCTCGAGCGATGGCCGATGCTTTTATTAGCGGTAAAGATTCTGAGCGGCAAACTGCCGGGGTGAAAAGTACCCTGGCCAATGCCCTTAAAAGGATCAGTACCCAACAAATTTTTATGGTCCTTTCTAAAGATGAAGTACCTCTTAATATTAATAATAAAGATAAACCTTCGGTTATATCCGTAGTAAACAATCCTAAATATGAAGCTTCCTACTCTCCGGTTATAGCCACCATTATCCATACCATTACCAAACAAATGAGTGTCCGTAATTCCAAAGCGTCTTTCCTGCTCATGGAAGAGGCACCGACCCTGCGTTTGCTGAATATGCACCGGATTCCGGCCACTTTAAGAAGTTATGATATCGCTACTATTTATGTAATGCAGGATAAAATCCAAAATGATATGATGTATGGGGATAAAGCCAGTAAGGCGATCCTGAGTAATCTTTCTTATCAGTTTTTTGGGAAGGTTAACGATCCTGATACCGCCAAATACTACGAACGCTTTTTTGAAATTGTGAAAAAGCCCACGACCAGTGTAAACCGTGGGTACAGCCTTGATTTTGATACGAGGGTAACCACCGGGGAGAAGGAAATCCCAAAAATCCGTGCCGATGTTTTCTTCCGTCTGAAACAGGGAGAGTTTATAACCTACGCCGATGGTAAGGATAAAAAAATACAGTTTAAACTGCAGAAGATTGGGCGAGATCTACCTTCGGCTAAAGAACAAAAACCTTATTCTAAAGCTGATTTGGAATCTAATTTTGAAAGAGTTTATAAGGAGGCCAGGTCTATATTTGAGTAAGCGGAAATAGTTATTAATTATTACTATTCATTTTTACAATATGTCAAGTAAATACTGTAAAAAACTTGACATTTTATATTTTAATTCACTATCTTTGTGGTGCTATGAATATTGCGACATCCATAAAGTCTAAAGTAGATCGTATAAATACCGGAAAGGTATTTACCTATGATAGCTTATCTATTCCCCAAACCGAATTTTCTGCTGCTGCAAAAGCTTTAAGCAGGATGGCTGCCAGGGGTGTGATTAAAAGATATAAAAATGGGATGTATTATAAGCCCAAACAAACTATTTTTGGGGAAATAAAACCAAGTGAGGAAGAATTACTTTATAGTCATCTTTTTGAAAACGGTCAGCCAATGGCATACATAACAGGCACTCGGTTATATAATGAACTTGGCCTTACTACTCAAATCCCTACTACGGTAAGAGTGGCCAGTTGGGATAAGGTGATAAAAACCAAGATAGGAAACCTTGTTGTAAAGCCTGCTAAAAGTTATGCACCTGTATCCAAAGAAAGTATTCCCTTCTTGCAATTACTGGACGTAATGAAGGATTTTAAGAAAATTCCAGATTTGGATAAAAAGAAGGGGGTTAATTTTTTAAAGAAAAAAATCAAAGGGCTTTCCGATACCGATAAAATACAACTAGTTGATCTTGCTAAATCTTATCCTCCCAAAGTAAGGGCATTGTTAGGCGCTCTTCTTGAGGCACTCTCATTTAACGAGGTGAGTGAACCTCTTAAAAACACCCTTAATTATTTAAGTAAGTATGAATTCGGAATACCCGAAAATATATTGCCCACCATTTCAAACTGGAAGATCTCCTGATGAATTTACATAATTATAAAACTGCATTTCAGGGAGCTATTGTAGCTACTGCCCAACACTTTGGGATTTCTGAAATCTATGTAGAAAAGGACTATTGGGTTACTTTAGCACTTAAAGAGATTTTTACTAATAAATCAACCAGGCAACTCGCCGTGTTTAAAGGTGGAACATCCCTATCTAAATGCTTTGGCATAATTGAGCGCTTTTCCGAAGATATCGATTTGGTCGTTATAAAAGAGGAGGGGGAATCCGATAATTCCTTAAAGCGAAAACTCAAAAAAGTCACTGGTGCACTGGAACCTGTTATGACTGTTATTCCCGACCATCCTTTAGAAAATAAACGGGGCAAAATTAGAAAAGTGGTTTATGGTTACGATAAAGTAGGCGTGGCGGGTGCCTTTGGCCAGATCCGGGATCATATTGTAGTGGAAGCTTCAAGTCTGGGCAAATCCCATCCATCGGAAATAGTCAGTGTCCATTCCATGATTGCGGCTTTTATTGCCACGACTAATAATGTAGACCTTATCAATGCGTATCACCTGGAACCTTTTAAGGTTACGGCATTAAGTATAGAACGTACATTTTGTGAAAAAATAATAAGCCTGATCAGGTTTTCCTATACTGAAAATCCTTTAGAAGATTTAAAAGATAAGGTTCGCCATACTTATGATTTGCATCAATTGCTGCAACAAGATAAAATCTCATCGTTTCTGCAATCTGATGATTTTGAAAAAATGCTGCTGCAAGTTGGGAAAGATGATGATAAGGCTATTCCCAATGATAAGGAATGGTTATCAGAACACCCATCCAAATCCCTTTTCTTTAGTCAAACAGGTACAGTTTGGAAATTCTTGAGCAAAACTTATTCTGGTTCTTTTAGGGAACTGCTGACCGGAGACCTTCCTGAAGAGGGGGAGGTGTTACAATCCCTGATGAGGATTGCGGTAAGATTAAAAGAAGTGAAATGGGAAATTTGAATTACCTCTATATAAGCCAATGTCAATTAAATTTTAAAGTTAATTACCTGGACTTTATTCCGGTAACCAAAATACCAGGCAAGTTCAGTACCTCATTTCTGAAGTTAAGGGCGAAGATGCCCATAATAAAACTCTAAGATCATTTAGTACTTTCCGATTTGGGAAATTTCAGTAAAATTTACCTTCAAAACATCCCTGCCGAGAGGTCGATTGAAATGACCATTCCTGAAATATTAAAAAGCAGTAAGTAACGGTATAGGCTGACTACCAAAGGAAAGTAAGAAAGGAAAAGATTTAAAAACAGCGCTTCTGTTCTTGGATAACAAACCTATAAGCAACAAAAGCATATCGGAGCACAGTTCAGATGGATATAATGTTATGATAACATAGCCTCGGTTATAGAGAAGGATAACATTGTAAATTTGTTATATCCATTACCATAACTTCCATGTTTTTCACGTGAAAAAGAATCAAGAAACCCAATTACTTATAAGGCAGTTGAACCAAGGAAATGAACGATCCTTTGACACCTTGTACAAGCACTTTGCCCCCCGAATGTTTTCCTTTGCACTTTCACTATCGAAAAACAGGGCCGAAGCAGAAGATGTGGTACAGGAGGTTTTCTTAAAGGTATGGAACAAAAAAGGAGAGATATCTTTATCCGGTTCTTTTGAATCTTACCTGTTTACCATTTGCAAAAACACCATACTTAACAATATTCGCAAAACAGCATATCACACTGCTTTTTTAGAATATAAACGTGCGTATCCGGCATCTATCCCGGACCTGGATGAGGAGTTAAATGGCAAAGAACTCGAAGAACTGTATCACAAGGCCGTGAATGCACTGAGTCCGCGTAAAAAAGAAATCTTTGTCCTGAGCCAAAAACAAGCACTCTCCTATGCAGAAATAGCCCAAAGGCTCGGAATTTCCATTAAAACAGTGAGGAATCAGATGAATGCTGCATCAAAGGATATCAAACATATTATTGGTCATCTCGGTATTACCATAACGTTAATCATCTCCTTTTTTTTTAAATAATCGTTAAGCGCGTGGGTGTTCTCTGCGTTGATGTGTGTAACCTATGTAAGCACGCTAAATGCGTTTATTTATGCACGAATTAGAAAAGCTGTTAAAACAGTTACGTTCAGATCCTGAAAACGCCGAACTCAAAAAGAGGGTAAGGCGCTGGCTGGCTGAACACAGAGAAGACTCAAAGACAACTGCGCTTTTACGATCCCATTGGGATCTGTTGGATGATGAACTAGGGGAGCGCGATCTCCAGCAGCTTCGAGGTACCCTGGAAAAAATTCATCATAAGGTAAACCTGGAACCTGTTTCCTTGAAAAACAAAAAGAATAAAAAGAGAAGGTTCTCCCGCCATTCAGTTTTAAAAATTGCGGCAACACTACTGCTCCCAATCTTGATCTATGCAAGCATAGAATATGCTGATTCCTGGCTTAATTCGGCAAACACATCTGAGCTGGTTATGGCAAAAACAGGGACGCAGATAAAGCATTTCTTTCTCCCGGACAGCACCGAAGTTTGGTTGAATTCAGAGAGTCATATAAAATACACCTCCGATTTCCAGAATAATAAGCAGCGCCTGGTAAGCTTAAGCGGACAAGCTTTTTTTAAGGTCTATCACGATGCCGAGCATCCTTTTGTGGTACAGACCTCTGATATGGATATTCGCGTACTGGGAACTTCCTTCGACGTTTCGGCATATCCGGAGGAACAAGCTATTTCCACAGTACTCGAAGAAGGTGCTATTGCACTTTCAAACAAACAGGGCAAATCATTGGATAAACTGGCTGCAGGGGAACAGGCGGTCTTTCATAGAAAAAGTGGAACCCTTGAGAAAATCAAAGGTAGCTCGAAAGAGCTGACTTCCTGGAGGTCGGGCAAACTGATATTCCGCGATGCAGGGATAGCCCAGGTGATCAGTAAATTGGAACGTCGCTTTGGATATAACATCTCGGTTTCTCAAGAATTACTGGAAGAAAACCCCACCTACTCTTTTAGTATCAAAGATGAAAATATAGAAGAAATATGTCAACTTATTTGCCTTGCTACAGGTGCCAGGGCAACCATTGAAGGCAAACATATCCGATTAGAGAAAAAACAAAAAAGGTAGTGTTGGAGCACTACCTTCAAGCATTAACAGCTAGGTAAACTGAATTATTAACACTTGTAAAAATGCAAAAGTATGAATTATTTATGGACGTTGTGGTCCCGAATTAAAATTTTAGCCTTTGGTCTGCGATTGAGCAGATTCGCTATCCTCAGTATGTTACTGGGTTATGTAAGTGTTCCGCTTTATGCGAACCAGCCTTCTACCCCAATTCCACCCAACCATCAAAAAGGAAAGGAGGTCAAGCTCACGGAAATTCTCGAAACAATAGAGGACAAGACCGAGTACTCTTTCTTTTACAATTCTAAGGAACTAAACCTTGATTACAGCCTTCCTATGCTCGATTTTGAGGCCAACAACATTGAAGAAATATTGGAAAAAGTGTTTGATGGAACAACCATAAAATACGCCATTCGCGGGAAACAGATTTTGCTCACAGAAAATAAAAAAAAAGATCAGGCAACTCAAATAAAAGGAATAGTCACTGATGAAGAAGGCATGCCTCTTCCCGGGGTTTCTGTGATAGAAAAGGGAACCTCAAACGGAACCTCTACCGATTTTGATGGAAACTTTAACATTGACGTTGCAAAAGGGGCTAGGCTTATCTTTTCCGCACTGGGGTATGTACCACAGGAGATACCCGTAAGTGATCAACCAACTTTGAATATAAAGATGGCTATGGATACTGAGCAATTAGGTGAAGTTGTTGTTACAGCCCTGGGGATTCCCAGGGAAACCAGAGCGCTCGGGTATTCCGTAGCTGAGGTCGATACCCAGACCCTAAATCAGGCTGCCAATACCAATGCGGCCAGTGCATTGAATGGCAAGGCTGCCGGAGTGCAGATCAGCAACAGTGGAAGTGGTATGGGAGGAACTACCAAAATCACCATCAGGGGAAACAAATCTTTGACCGGTGATACCGAACCTCTTTGGGTGGTTGATGGGGTCCCGTTCAATGACGGCCAAATCAACAGTGATCTCGCACAGGAATACGGAGGCTTCGACAGGGCCGGAGCTTCATTTGATCTGAATCCCCAAGATATCGAATCCATTTCGGTCTTAAAAGGTGCTAGTGCTTCGGCCCTGTATGGTTCACGCGCGAGTAACGGTGTGATTTTGGTCACTACAAAGTCCGGGAGCCGCGGCCCGAAGAAATTAGGGGTATCCTACAACACTTCTGTGGTATTCTCTGAGGTGGGTTACCTGCTAGATCTACAAAACACCTACGGACAGGGTGCCGCAGGTGAGTACGAGGCAAATGCTCCTTCGGCCTGGGGCCCTCCCATGGAGGGACAACGATTGGAATCCTGGAGAGGGGAGGAAATTCCCTATCAGCCAGCGCCTGATAAGAGAAAAAGCTTTTTCGATACCGGTTTCACCCAGGCACACAATATTGCGGTAAGCGGATCGGGAGAAAAAACATCTGCAAGAGCTGGTTTCGGATACAATAAATCAAATGACGTGACTCCCTCAACGGGACTATCCAAATATAATTTCAACCTGCGACTAACCCAACGACTAACTGATAAACTGACTATAGATTCGAAAATGTCATTTTTCCATACAAAAGGAGAAAATCGTCCAATTTCCGGGCGCTACGGTTATATGGCTTATTTCAATACCATGCCTGCCAATATCCGGACACAAGACCTACAACCCGGATATATATACCATGAGGGAACAGGACTACACGAAGAGATAAATTACAATGGTTCGCCCAATGTAAATTATAGAAATCCATATTTTATAAATGCCTCTAATGATAATGAAGATGAACGCTTTAGAAACTTCGGCTTTGTTAGCGCCCAGTACAGTATAACAAAGGATCTATCGATAAGAGGAAAATACGGTTTGGATTATTACCGCGAAAAACTGGAAATAAAGAACCTGTATCAATCTGCCACGCATCCCACTACAACCCCGGATTACAAAAAGACTGAAAACTTCTTTAAGGAATCGAATTTGGAGTTCCTTTTAAGTTATGAGAAGCAGATATCGGAGGATTTTGATATCAATGCCAGCCTAGGAACCAATAGAATGCATCAATACCGCGAAGGTCTGACCAGTTCTTCCGGTCAAATTGATGGAGAAGGCAATTACTTTCTCGGACTGGGATCTAACGTAACTTCCTCCAATTCATATAGTGAAAAAGAAATTCAATCGGTGTATGGTTTATTATCCCTTGGATTCCAAAAGTACCTCTACCTCGACTTTACTGCACGAAACGACTGGTCCTCCACCTTACCCGAGAATAATAATAGTTATTTTTATCCCTCGACGAGTCTTAGCTTCGTCCTATCAGAGGCTTTAAACTTGAACAGCAAAGCTATTTCATTGATCAAGTTACGCGGTTCCTGGGCAGAGGTAGGGAAAGATACCGATCCCTACCGTTTATTGGCGACCTATGGTATTGGAAACGGAAATTTCGAAACGATCTATGCAAATGTTCCTAATGTATTTTTCAATGCCGATTTAAAACCTGAAATCACTAAATCCTATGAATTCGGACTAGATGCCGGTTTTTTTGAAAACCGTTTAGGACTCGAAGTTTCCTATTATCGCACCAACACGCATAACCAAGTGCTTGAAGTTGATATTCCACAATCTTCTCAATATTCCAGGAAGATCATCAATGCCGGTAATATAGAGAATTCCGGACTTGAAGCAATGCTTCATATGCAACCAGTGCAATCAGAGCGTTTTTCCCTGGGAGTAGATATTAATTTCGCTACCAATACCACCAAAGTCGTGGAGTTGATAGATGATGTCGATTATTATGAATTCGGACGGTATAATAATGGTCTTGCTGTCAGGGGATACGTTGGAGGCGAATTGGGAGATATCTATGGTTATAAGTATCTAAGGGATGATAATGGAGCACTGGTTTTAGACGAAAATGGGCTGCCTGGAATCGATTCAGAACAAACCAAATTGGGAAATGTGCAACCTGATTTCGTAGGGTCGGTTATGTTAAGTCTAGACTACAAAAACCTGTACACAACCACATTGTTCAATATACAACAAGGGGGAGATATCTATTCCCTTGCCGAGGCACAGGCCGTATCTGCGGGTACTGCACAAAGAACAGCAAACAGAGCAGAGATAGAAGCAAGTGGTGTGGGTTCACAGGAATATTACCAACGAATATCCGGCGCATCAGAAGAATTTATGTACGACGCTTCTTTCATCAAACTCGGCGAATTGGCCGTAGGGTACCGGTTTTCTAACCAAATGTTGGAACGGATAACTAATAATAAAATACAATCGGCAAATTTGAGCCTAGTGGGAAGAAACCTGTTTTACCTCCACAGCAATACCCCGGGAACCACCCCGGATGGAAGCGCTTATAATAGGGGGTTATCCGCACAAGCTGTAGATTATCCTACTGTTCCCAATACAAGATCGATAGGTCTATCCCTCAATGTCAACTTCTAACAAATAAAGTACCGTGAAAATGAAAACATATACATCTTTAAAAGCCGTAGTATTGTTGTTGAGCTTAGTCATACAGACAGGCTGCACCAATGATTTTGAAGAGATTAATACCAATCCTACAGCAGTAGAAGAAGTTTCAGACCCCTCCTACTTCTTTGCTAAAATGATTGATAAAGGGGTTTATGACAATTATCAGCGTACGGTAAATCTGTACTCCGATTTTTACGCACAGTATTTTGCCAATTGTGTAGATGGATACAGTTCGCCTCAATACGGCTATGTAGACGATTGGGTGGGACGTCAGTGGAATGCCTTCTACGTGGGGCGTTTAAAAGAATACGAAAATATAAAGGTCATGACTACCGATAAGCCTGCTACCTCTAATATGTTTAATATGGCCGAAATATATATAGTATACCTGTGGTCCCGTATGGTGGACTACAGAGGTGATATGCCTTATTTTGACTTAGTACCCGGAGAGGTGAAGCCCTATGATAGCCAAGAGGAAATCTACCCCGACCTTATAAGGCGCCTTGCCGCAGCCACGGATGCCCTGACCAACGATGAGAACCAGTCTTCCTATACACCAGGTTATGATCTTCTATACGATGGCAATGTGGATCAATGGAGAAAATTTGGCAATTCCCTTCGCCTGCGCCTGGCTATGCGCCTTGTAAATATCGATCCCACCTTTGCAAAAGAACACGCAGAAGACGCCATAGCCGACGGGGTGATGGAATCCAATGCTGATGTTGCCAAGGTGGGGCAGGATCCTACCGGATGGTATGATTATCTCGATAAGATTGTTTCCCAATGGGACAATGCGCGTATTTCCAGGACCTTTACCGATTATCTCAACAACGAATCTGTCGTGCTCGATCCCAGGGCTCCGCTTTGGTTAACTGCCCACCAGGGAGGATATCAAGGCGTTACCAACGGCTATACCGTAGTTTCTGCCTCCGAACCCGACTTTCGGGAAAAGTCGGCCATAAATGCTTCCTCCAACGGGTATCAGGATTTTGTTGAGGGTAGTATGAGCGAGGCGATTATGTTCTATTGTGAAGTATTGTTTCTTCGATCCGAAGCAGCATTGCGGGGATGGAACGCCGGAGGATCTTATGAGGAACTGTACAAACAGGGAATCCGGGCCTCTATGGAATATGTCGGTGTAACGGATCAGGCAGGGATCCAGAATTATATCGACGGGTTAAAAGTAGATATAGCCTCGCTTAATTCCGATGAAGCCAGGTTAAAGCAACTCATAACACAAAAATGGATCGCAAATTTTCCTAATGGTATGGAAGGTTGGGCCGACTTTAGAAGAAGCGATTATCCGGATCTCACACTTCCAGCTGATGGAGTCAGTAGTTCAGCGACGGTAGCTCCTGAAAGCTATGTTAAGCGAATTCGCTATCCGGATAACGAACATAATACCAATGTTGAAAGTCTGCCTGAAGGTATGAGAACCCCGGCCGATGACCGGATGGACATACGCCTGTGGTGGGATACTGCTGATACTAAGACAAAATCAGATGGCCTGATGAATACCAATTTTTAAGTAACCCTATAAAACTGACAAAAATGATCAGAAGAAAATTTCTGGGAACACTCACATTGAGTTCCACCGCAATGGCATTGGGAGCTGCAAATAAGTTTGCTCCCATCTTTGACGATGCATTAGAAGATCTTGGTAAACCGCTGCAGCTCGTCCAGATTACCGATACCCACGTATATGATCAGAAAGAGAGCGAGAAACGAGCCGGTTTGTTTATGGAGCAACTATCCCGAGTTGCCCCTAATCCCGATGTGGTCATGCACACTGGAGATATCATCCATGATGCCCTGGGCAACGATCGACAGAAGGTGCAGAAACAATGGAAACTATGGCATTCTCTGAAAGGACAACTACCCAATAACGTGCATTATGCCATAGGTAATCACGATGTATGGGGACATGGACCAAAATCCGATAAAATGTATGGTAAAAAATGGGTGATAGACGAATTGGAATTGGAAGACCGCTATTACAGTTTTTCTAAAGGATCGTGGAAATTTATCGTGCTCGATAGTACACAATCTAAAGACGGTCAATGGTATACTGCCGCTATTGATGGGCTTCAAAGGGAATGGCTGCAAGGAGAATTGGACAATACTCCTGCAGACACCCAGGTTATGATTGTTTCACATATCCCGATCCTATCCACTTGTATTTTTGATTGGGCAAAATCTGAAAATGGAATATGGACAGTCTCTGGAGCCCTGATGCACTCCGATTCGCATGAGGTACAGGCAATTTTGCGGGAGTATCCTCAGGTAAAACTTTGTATTAGTGGGCATTTGCACCTACTTGACAGTATACGTTATGACAATATTGATTATCTCGGAGCCGGTGCTGTAAGCGGTAATTGGTGGAACAGCGAAACTTTCCGGCAAACGCATTGCGGATTCTGTGTGTTTAGTTTATATCCGGACGGAAGCTATCAGCGAGAATACCACGAATATAGCTGGAGCTAAACTTAAACAGACAATCGGGAGTTAGTTGCCCAAAGTAGCTCCCGATTCCTATTTTCTAATCGTTAAAGCCACTCAAATTTGGTTCACGTCTTTGATAAGGTAAAAGTTGTTCTTCTGATATATTTTGTAATACCTCCAATATTCTTTCGTAATTTGCACTTAAGTTGTTCATATTTAATATTTTATAGCTAAATCAATTTGTTGATTATCAGTAATATGGACAACTTTTTTCTTTTATATCATAATACACAACGGGTGATTAAGATCTTTTTGCCCTTGGAAATAGGCTTCTCCTGCTAGAAAAACTTCCCGTATATTTTCAAATTCCCTTGGATAGTTTATGCTACTTCCCGCATTTAAAATAACTACGCTACTATCCGGTAAAACCACGGTCTTACGTTCTCCCTCATGGGCACTGACACTCTGCATTTGGTTTAAAGGGGGCTTTAGAAAATAAAACGATCCTAGAACAAGTAAAGTAAGGACAGCTACTAATACATATATTTTGCGTTTTGGCTTTATTTTTTTAGAAAGACGTGGTTCCCTGGAAGTAGTATTCCGTTGTGTAGGATAAAGTTCCCACGCTTCTTTCAATTCATAGAACAACGCGCTTAATTCCTCGTCTAGCATCAATTCAATCTGAAATATCAGCCGGTCTTCTATAGCCATTTCCCTTGCAAGATATCGGATGCATTTTCTCTCCTTTTCAGTAGTGTTTGCCATCTATAACAAGCCTTTATTATAAGGAGTCAGAAATGCTTGAAAAACCCCCAAGCCAAGGCATTAATAAAACGTAAAGGAAACGCTATGAAAAAAAACCTTGAATGCGCATGTGGTTGCAGTATGACTGATTTATATATTTTTAAGAAATTTCTGTAGAAGTTTATAGACATTCTGAATATAAGAATTGAAGTAATTCCTTGGGAGGGGCAAGTAAGACTAAACAAAATTAAAATTGTGTAGCTCTGAATTTGATAAGTTTATCTTCTCAATTAGGGTTATTAATAAATCGATGCGAGACCTTTAATTTTAAATTACGTTCCCCGTCTTGTTCATTGAGCTCCAATATCGCTCTCCTTTCTTTAGATAAAGAAAACTTTGGCAGTACATATACTAGTTTTGCGGTTTGGTTTTTTCCAACCTTAGCCGGTAAGTTGTATTTGAAGACCGGCTCCTGGTATAATCGCTGTAGGGATTTCTTCTTTCCCTTTTTTCGGGTTTCATTGGCGAGTTTTAAGAAATTAAGATCATAATCCAGGCTGGATTTATTCTTGATTTCGATCACAAAATAGAGTTGCTCCTTATTAAAGACAATGTTCTCAATACTTAAAATTATACCGTACTTGCGTTTTTTTATGTTGCCTATGCGTTGCTTTTTACTAAGAAGGTAGTGGCAAAACCGGTCATAATACTCCTCATTATTAATTAAGCCCCTCTGGTGGTGATGTTCTTTATCCGCATCCTCAACCATAGGCTTTTCTTTCCCGATGCTTTCCGCTTCAGGGATAAAGTAATTCAGCCTGGAAAGCTGCTTTTTGTACTTCAGGATATAGGAGAAGACCGAACCATTTGCCCCGATCATAAGCAAATTACTTTCCCTGCCGGGTTTGGCCTGCAAAAGTCCAAAATGCTGCTGCTTTTCCCGGTTATAGGTAAAGACAAAATGTGCTGCACCGGTAATACCCTGGCTAATCGCTTCAGGAAAGAATAGCGCGACATTCTTATGCTCATTGGCGTAAATAGTGTCCAGTTTGTCCTGATTTTGTGCGCTGGTGGAAATAAGTACCAGTAGAGCGACTGTGGTTAAAAGATAATTTTTCATAAGATTTTTATTAAAGTTGTGTTCCCCAGTTTGCTTGGGATTTATCGGCTTTTAGCAGTAGCCTGTAATTATTGAGTACGGTCACTTTTAGGTTCCGGTTATTCCGCCTAAATACTTTGCTTATCCCACTGACTTGTGGCACACTTGGGATGTTTATATCACTGATAACATCATCCAGTACTTCCGTGGTAGCTTCTGCCCGGAAATTATTCTCGATGTAAATACCTTCACTGCCATCTTCCAGGTCAAAGGCTTTTAGGCTGGTGAGTTGGTTATCGATATTTTCGATCTCGATAAGGACACGATTGGGTTGAAAACTGACAAAGCCGAAAACCGGTGTGTTTTTAGGGATTAGTCTATCACCAATCCTAGCAGGGCGCAAAAGTCGCATCCGGAGCCTGGAGTTTGCCTTGACGACCTGGGTACCATCGACCACTACGTTAATTTCCATATCAGTAGCCCCAGGGGTGGAAAGCTCTGGCCTTTTAGGAGCGGAAGCAAAGAATAATTGATGCTCCAACCCCATTTCTTTGGCCTCGATTTTTCGTGCTTCCCGAATCTCTGCAGTATCTGCCTTTGGTACTCTTTTTATTGGGGATGGCCTATTATTCTCCGGTGGGCTGGTTTGCCGGGATTGCGATAGGTTTGCTATTTGCGCTTGCCGGGCCTCTCCCAGCTCATAAATACTATCGATCTTGCGCTCCTTTTCTTTGTCCGGCAATTCGGTGTCATAATAACCTAAAGAGTCTAAAAGCGCTTCATCATACATACTCGGTGCGTTCTTTTCCCGAACTTCTTTAAGATCGTCAATGGCCTCCAATTTGGAATCGTAGGTTTCCTGGCTTTCCTCTTCAAGGGCAGGAACCCCGGTTTGCCGCAGGTTTTCTTGGTCCTTTTCATCGCCCCCGGTGATCATTAGGGTGTAGGTGATAAGGAATATCACAATGACCACCAATACGCTCATGAATACTATTTTGTTTTTTGCTATTTTCATTCGTTATGGCTTTTAGGATTGTGGGGATAGTTTTCTTAGGCTGTTTTCAAAATAATCTGTAATAACAAGTCCGTGCGGGTTATTGGGAAAGTGGCGATCAACGATAAGTAATTTTCCGGTGGAAACCAGCTCATAGGTATCTACAATACTGCCGCGGTTGATCTCGAAAATAACGGTGGTCCTAAAATGATAGGAACCTTCCCTTTCTTCGAGCTGGGAATCAATACGCAACACCTTTTGAACCAGGGAATATTGCAATAAGCGGTTGTACACCCCATCGGCTTTCTTTTGCCTGTAAAGGTTGTCTACCGAACTATCCCCCAGCCATAAGGCTTTCTCCAGGTTTTTCTCATAATTGCTGGCATCGATATTATAGAAGTATTTGTGAAATAGCTCCAAATGGGCGAGGGCTTCCACCCGGAAGTTTTCTTTTTGTGTCACCAGTTGTAAAGGGATTATACTGCCATCGGTATTGATGGCAAAGGCGCTGTTTAGCGCCATATTCCTGGTGGAGATGGCCATCCATATGGCAAAGACACTACAAAGCATCGAACAAACCACCACGGCCAGTACGATAAAGCGGTTGAGTTTTAATACCGAGTAAATATTTTTATAAGGTGTTTTCATTTTTGAACTATTTTTTTATTGACTTAAATTGGTTATATCAAAACTTATTAAGGGAACCATTTTAAATGCCCATTATGGGCCTCACGTGGTGAATAATCTCAGAGTAAAAGAAATGGCACGCCGGTAGAGCTTGAATTTTAAAAACACGATAAATACGATCGAACCCAGTTCTACCACCGGCGCAAAAAAGTCGCTCCCGTAATCCGTACCGAATAGGTTTTGCCAGAAATTGCTATTGATTTCCGTATAAAGGGCATTGATAAACACATTGACCAGGAAAAATGCCGGGACCAGCATATACACTGCAGTATACAACCTGAAAAAGCTATAGGCCATCGAGCGGAATTTTTCAAATACCGCCAGACTGATCACCAGCGGAAAAAAGGCTTGCATAATCCCAAGAAGGAAATAACGTTCCGCCAGGAATAGGGGATAGATGAATAAATCCAGGATCCATAAAAAAAGGCTTATGAGAAAAGCAAAGGTTTTAAAGCCGTAGAGGGGTGTGACCAGGGCTTCATAAAGTAAGGCCATGGCTTTGCGCATCGCCCCCATGGGTGATACCTCTTCCTCGATGGGAATTTCCTGCATCTGAAGGGGCAAAAGGGCAGGGGCCGTATCGCGGTACTGGTTTTCAATGGCCACGAGGATATTATCAAAAAAACCCAGGATTTGCGTGGAGAAAATAACCAGCAGTACCACCGCAAAGTTTTTGGCCAAATCTCCCGGAGCAAGCCCCCAGGTATAGCCTTGCCTATCGGCTACCCCTTCATTGTACTTTTTAAGGATGTTCACCAAGAAGAAGAGCACTGCCAGAGTCTTCATGCCCACAATAGTGTACTGGGAAAACTCGCTATCCTGGATAGCCTGGAAAACACTATCGATATATTCGACGCCTACGGCCAGTATGATTGCCCCGCTAAACATCAAAAGCCTGTTTCCCGGTTATTGATCCTATCCTGCATTTTCCGAAAAGAAATGATCTCGTGGTAGCGTTTGGTCTTTAGCCGCACATCGGTGACCATTTCTTTGGACTCGAGTTCTCTTTGTTTTAAAACTTCGGCCCGCTCCGCATCGCTCATTTTTAAATGATCACTCGATAAAATCTCATCGATAAACCCCGCAGTCTCCAGGGAGTTTTCCACCACGGCACTGAAGGATTCGGTGACCCGGTTTACTTCACCGGGCTTGATGTAGGGGGAATTCAAAATATCCCGAAGGTCATCTTGCATCACCGCGATCAGGCGCTGGTTGTTCCTACCGATCTCTCGGACAGCTTTTAGATTTTTAATCACGCTATTGACCTTTTCAATATTTTCCTTTTGTGTTTTAAGGAATTCCACTGTTTTAATAAGCTGGGAGGTTTGCTTAGCTGACTCCACCAGGGATTTCACCAGGCTGACAAAGTTCGTATTATCATACACCGGCATCCCCTGGCAGGCAGCGCCTGCAGGCAAGCATAAAGCTAAGGCTAGCGATAGTATCCAGGTTTTGAATCTGTTTTTCATATCAATTGTTTTAATTATTAATGTGTGTTTAGGACTGTCTGATGAATTCTTTGATAGCCTTTTCCATATTTTTAGTTTTGTGATAAATGGCCATTATGGCCTCGTTTTCGGTGCCGTCGGTGAGGTAGGCGGCATAGACTTCGGGTGGTACTTCCAGGCGGAAAATGTTGCTTTCCTTACCGATTTTGATAAACATTTCGGTATACTTCCGCAAGCCAGATAGGTTATTCTTAATGGACTTTAATTGGTTTAAATCGTGGCTAGAGAGGTTGAGCCGCTTGACCAGTTCGCCATAGCCTTTTTCATTGTTCAGGCTATAAATGACCTGTGTGTTTTCGAGGATACTTGCGGAAGTGGAATTGTTCGGAAGCTGATTAATGGATTGCAAAATGATCCCAATGGCCCCGTTTTGTTTACGGATCGCCTGGTAATAGAATTCCACGCTTTCCAGTACATTTTCAAATTTGAGTTGTTTGGCAAACTCATCAAAAAGGATAATCCCTTTTTCCGCCCGGTTCTTCCAGATGGTGCGTTGAATGGCAGATTTGATTAGCTTGAGCATTACCGAGAGGATTTCTTTATTGTCTTTTACTTCATCAAGTTCAAATACAATAAGACGTTTATCCTCGATTTTATAGGTTTGATCTTCGCTGGCTTCGAACAAAAAGCTATATAGACCATCGCCGACATACTCCGAGAGCACGTGCAAAAAGCTGGTAATATTGAAGTAGTCGGGATGGATTTTAAGGTGCTCCAGCAACTGATCTTTTCGCTGCTCGATAAAACGGTAGAAACTATCTAAGGAATAGTTTTCCGTGGTGTTTTTGTAATAGTAGCGCAGGATCTTTTTAATGGCTACGGATTGTGCTTTACCTACTTTTAAATCAGAAGCAAAGAGTTCCAATAGAAATACCGAAAGGTCCTCCAACCGTTCAGGATTTACATCACCGGGATTGGATATGTAGAAAGGATTAATCCCTAAACTCTTTCCACTCTCGTAG
Source organism: Salegentibacter sp. (assembly GCA_017795085.1). GTDB lineage: Bacteria > Bacteroidota > Bacteroidia > Flavobacteriales > Flavobacteriaceae > Salegentibacter. Next base: position 2,702,163 of record CP051246.1, on the reverse strand, counting down.
CGTAAAACAGTGTATTGTTCGGGATAAAGCTTTGCAAATTTGGTATAAGAACCCCCTAGATCGATAATAACCAGTCGCACCCCGTTTTCAAAATATTGACGCAGGATATTATTGGCCAAAAAGGATTTCCCTTCCCCGGTAGGGGCAAAGATGGCAAAATTGCGTGCCTTGATGCGTTTTTTCCCCTCATCCCAAACATCTTTGAGTACAGGAATGTTATGCTCGCGGTCATTAAAAATGATACCGGTAGGATCTGTTTTATAGTTGCTATTATTGATAAAGAGGCACAAGGCATGTTTTAAATCGGTCACATAAAGATCTTCATCGGAAAAATTGGAAGAAAAACAACAGTAGCTGTTCAGCAGGTAATTCTTTCGCTGCTCGCCTCGTGGGGCGTAAGGAATGATATCCAATTCTTTAAACTCTGCTTTAATTTTAGAAGCAATGCGTTCTAAATTACCGGGTTCGCGATCCCAAAAGACTACATTGAGATGGCCACGGATGATCCGGGCATTATCATCACCGTTTATCTTCTCCAGGATATCCTGGATCTTTCCAAGAATGACCCTATTTTGAGAACCGAAATTAGAACTCTTGCTGAGTTCTTCTACCTTTTTATCCAGTAGCTTGCGCCACTTGTGTTTATCATCCAGGTACAGGATCTGGTTAACGATATGGTTCTCATTTAAAGTAAGCCCCAGCCCATCAATAAATCCCTGGTGAAATACAAAATCATCGGATGTAAATCGCTCATTGGTTTTGCTTGTCTGTACCCTTTCGCCAAAGCACAGTTCGCTGTTGATGGCCAGGGCATCAAAATAATGGTTCCCGGTTTGAATATGTTCTTTCTCCAGAAGGATATCGGTGTCGAAACCTTCATTAAAACCATTGAAGTACTCGGTAGTGAGAGCGGTAATTTCTGCCGGTATCAAGGGTTTTATAGAAACCTTTCTGCTGTTAGCGATGAAGGAAATACAATCACTTACGGAACTGATAAAGCTTTGCAGGTTAGTATCGAGTTCCCTTATAATCCCCTTGGAAGCTTTTCGAAAAGGGTTCACATATTTCGGGTTGTGAAAGGCCTTGTTTCCGGTCAGGGTGAAGAATAATAGGCAGCGGTGCGCCATATACTCCCGGTCTTTAAAATAGTTGTGAGTAGCCTTTTCTAAAAAGGTTTTGTCTGGCAGTCCATTGGCCGTAAATGCTTTTTTCTCGTAAATATCTTGTTTATGCACAACTGTTCCAATGGGTAGGGATTTGATGGCCTGGAACCAGGTGGTGTGCAGGTCTTCAAAATCTTTTTCCGATAGGGAATAAATTTCAGGGAGACCTAACTGGTAACATAACACGACATTACCATTGCCGGCAAAAACAATATTGTCCCGGATATCGGCAATCGGCCAGTGGGAGGAAAGCTTAATCTTTTTCATAATCGATACCTGAATTTCTTTTGTTACTTATAATTTTTGGAAAGCCGGAACTCATTTGTAGAAATTCCAGGAGCCTGCTGATTCGGTGGAGTCCGATATATAATGCTACATTAAGAAGCAGGGCACTTATTATTACCCCCAGGCTGAAGGAGAAAATAATGACCAGCAGGGATGCGATAACCGATAGCATCATCAGGGCGAATAGGGGAAGGGGAAGCCCGAAGATGACGGCACCTTTTCGAATGTTCTTATAAGGAATATATTTTTTCATAAAATTCCATTTATGATTTCCAAATGTCGCTTAGCGACCGACAGGCCTAGACTACTATGGAGATTAAATAGGTGAAGATGCCTACCACAGCACCTGCGATAAGGACAAAGACCAGGACCCGGGTAATCCCTTTTTTGAGATCGGAATTTTCCCCAAAAAAATGCCCGGCATTAAAAAGGAAGCCGACCAAAAAGATAACCCCGAGGATAATTGGAAATATATTCCTTATAGTATCGGAAATATCGGCCACGGAATCCTCGATCCCGCCGATTTGCGCAAAAGCGTTTGTGGAGAGCAACGATAAAAAAGTTGCCAATAGAATGTACTTTTTCATAACGAAGAATTTTAAAATTTTTGACTCGATTTCGTTATGGGAAAAGTACATATATTTGTATTTAAATAACTGAAAATAAGATAATTGTGAATAAAATATTGTTTGGTTTAATTTGAATTTCGATACTGTTATTTAATATCAAATTCTATGAAATTTGGAAGACAGGTTGTTGATAACTCGAAAAGTGAAAATGAAAAAAGGACTCAAAAACGTCAGTTTTGTGATTTTGCCCCTGAAAATGTGTATTATTTTTGGACGGGAATCGCCAACAAGAAAACGAATTGTTATTGATATAGGTCACGGTGGAAAAGATTCCGGCGCCATCGGAATAAATGGTATTAAAGAAAAAAGATGTGGTATTGGATGTTTCCTTGGAAATTTTAAGGCTTAAAAAAAAGTCAAGAACACCATTGGATATTTACTTAACCCGTTATGGTGACACACTTATTTCCTTATCTGGTAGAACAAAGCTGACCAAAGCACTGAATGCGAATTTGTTTAATTCGTTGCATTGCAATCATCATCATAATCCTTCTGTAAGAGGGGGTTGAATAATGCATGTATATAACAAGTTGTAATTTTATAAATATATTTGGAAAAAAGAATCAGAATGATAGCCTTTGAATACATATTACTTACATTAACTTACACATCTCTCTCAATTTCCTTGTTTTTACAATGGATTTGTTATAAAAAAAACATGGAAAATATTGAAGCTATTGCACTTACTATTTCATTTATCTTATTATTGATCTCAATAAGTGTATCACCTCTATTTCCACATGAAAACACAACAACTATTTCTACTTTATTATGTATGATTCTTGTTGGAGCTTCTACATTTATCGAAACGTTAAGTCAACCAAATCAAACAATATCTCCAGTCTATAAAAAGATAGTAGTCAGTATTGGAATAGTTTTAACTTTAGTATTAATCATAGCTAAATTTTTTGCAAATAATGAGGGTGTTCTATATATTCAATACGCTATTGTTAGTTATCTAGGGTTAACTGTCTCATTTTCTATGTTTATTGCAAGACGTACCAAACCAGCTCGTCAGTTTCAGCACCTTCACAAATCAATCAAGGGTTTTGCATTGATTTTTTTAATTATAGTCCCTGCCTTTCTCATATCCCATTACGTGTTAGAAATTCGTTTGGGATTTTTACTTTATATCGCTTTTTTAGCTCTGGCAATTAGAAATATCCATACTGATTTAGTTCGATTATCATTGATAAAACTAAACCAAAAACCACAAGAACAACAATTCAAAAATTACGGAATAACCCAGCGGGAACAAGAAATTGCAGAACTGCTGTTGGAAGGTTTAACCTATCAAGACATTGCACACAAACTTCATATTTCATTATCTACTGTAAAAACACATACAAGCAATATCTATAAAAAGTGTAGTGTAAAAAGCCGTAATGAACTCGGTAAACTTATAATGAATTGATTGTCAATCCTCATACTTTTGTATGATATTGGTTTTTTTTACATAAATCAACCTATTACCCGATTGTACACCAGTACATAAACCAAGTACTTTTGCTTCCAAAAATAAAAGAGGAAGTATGAAGTACAGAATAATGTTTAGTATATTATATAGTTTTATTTTCATAACTAGCCAAGCCCAAGATCAAACTTCCAAAAAGCAAAGATTAGATTTTGCAAAAATGTTCTTTGAGGTTGGAGGTAGTTATATACCTTCATTTATAGGTAAAGATTATGTCAATGGAGTTAAGACTTCATTCAATAATTCTTCTTCTATAGCCCCATATCTTACTTGGGGTGGGTTTCATTTTTGGGGGCATGCAGAATTTTATGTCAACATTCCTTTGTCTCGACTATCGCTTGAAGAAAATAAAGAGACAGATTTTGATTTATCATATTCGGTCATTACAGGTGGCAGGTTATACCCTTGGGCTGTAAAGGAGAATAAAATCAGACCATATATAGGGTTGGGTTGGGGAAGAATGAAATTCAAACAAATAATTAAACCTAAAGAGAATCAGCCTATTCTTTCTAAAGATTTTATGCTCAATTATGAAGTCGGTGTTACCTACAATACTACCTATAATACTAAAAATTTGGGAATTCGGCTTAGCGCAAATTACATTCAGGACAATCAATGGTTGTATCCTATTAATACTACTCAAAAATCCACTATCGAAATACCACCTTACTCAATTCAATTGGGGATATTTTACGCTTTTGATAATACCAAAACTAATAATTCAGACATAAATGATGAGTGGAATAGTTTCCCAACAAGCTCAAAACTATCTTATGGAGCAAAGAAGTTTGGAGATGTCTTCGTAGCAGCAGGTCCTTCCTCATCTTTTTCATTAAATAGTTCAGCTTACAATCAAAATGAATTCTCTTTCCTAAAAGAAAAACTATCTTCAAAATCCTACTTTGATATAGCTATTGGTTATCAGTTTAATAAAGCAAATATGTTTGCGGCATTGTCCTTTAGAAATCCAGAATTTGAAACAAGTGGCTATGAGGTTTCTCAAAAGATCAAGAAAAAATCACTTGCATTAGAAATAAATAAATACTTGGTTGATTATACTGGTTTTGCCCCCTATATTGGTATAAATGGAGCTTATGACCATATTGAATATACTGAAAATGTTTACGGTTCAAAAAATACATTAAACTTTTCTGGTTTTGAGCCAGGTCTCACATTTGGTTGGGATATTGTGCCTGGGAAAACGAATGAGGCTCTTATTTTAAGAACCAACCTAAGATGGTATCCATTTTCTGAATTTGAAGTGAATGGAGGAAAGTTTAATTTTAGTCAATTGGAATATAATTTAATTCAAGTTGTTTTTTATCCACAAAGGCTTAGAAAAAAGAAAAAACACTAATCTTATTGTTATGGGTACCTCAAAAACAATTCATCCTATAATAGAAGTTTTAAAAACTAAGGGAAGGCTACACTTCCGTTGGCAAACAAGAAGAAATGCAAGAATAAATTTTTAGCTACAATTTTAAATTAATATAAATTACAATATGAACACAAAACAAATAGTTCGACAAAATCCGAAGCATATTCCTACCCCGGTTGGAAAATATTCACATGTAACGATAATTCCCAAAAACTCAGATTTATATACTTTTTCGGGACAAATAGGAGTTGATAATCAAGGAAATATTCCCAAAGATTTTAATGAACAAGTAAAAAACACGTTTAAAAACATCGAACAGATTTTAGATAGCCAAAACTTGACTTCTGATAACATCATTAAAGTCAACATCTGGGCTGTGGAAGAAATTGATTGGGATTTTTTATATGCTAAATGGGAAATTTTGTTCGGAGAAACATACCCCTCAATGACTATTGGATACGTAAAAGCATTAGGATTACCCGAAATAAAAATCGAGATTGAAATTTGGGCTGCGAAACAATAATACTCTGATTAAATGATAACAAATAGATTTCTGGAAATCAGACAATATAATTGAAAATAAAATATTGGATTTAAAACAATCATGAAATTTATATACTCATAAATGTCAATCCGAAATTACCAATATGTAACAAAAATGTTACTCGAGAATTTTACTCAATTCGATTAGGGCTTAAAGGATTTGGAAGTGCTGACTTTGACAACTATTTGATGGAGGAAAGAGACCAAATTCTTTCTTTATGGGTCTGTAAATCTGTGTGGTGATTCAATTCCCTGGGACCAGCAAAATGAAGATGCTTTTCCATATAAATTGTACATTGATTACTTATTATCTTTGGTAACCATCAATTAAAACTCGTCCTAAACCCTAAGTCAAAAGCCTTGTAAACCAGCCTAGCAGTTAGTGCTGTCTTTTTAAAATCAGGTTAATTACTTCTTCAGGATTTGATTCATTGTTAATCCAAATGTCTTCTAATGTTTTGGCATTGTCAATAATAAAGCCATTGTTAAACCCTCTTATCTTCCGCCTTTTCATCAAAAGCAATTAAATTAAACAATTCCCGCATCCGGCTACGAACACGGTTTCCATAGTGCTCTTCCAGTTCTTCGGCGTTTAAGTTGGTGGTGGCGTGAGTCTTGATTTTATGGTTGGTTTGCAAGTACAAATCATAACGAGATAAAAGAACTTCTCCCATAACGTTTAAATCTTTCCCGTAAAACCTGCCAGGCGGTTCAACGCCCAAATCATCAAAACAGAAGAACCTGGAACTTCCATATTCTTCTATAGTTTTATATCCCAAATGATTAAAGCTAAAGGTGACATTCCGGCAAGGAATCATTTCATAAGGGCGTTGTGTGGGAACCAGGTGCCGTAATAATTTCATCAAGGAAGTTTTGCCACAACCAACAGGTCCTGATAGTATAATTCCTTTATCGATATCTATCCCATATTGATCACAGGTTGCTTTATCCCTGATAAAATAAGAACACAATTTTAATAATATTTCTTTGTCTTTTTTATAGATTTTGAATTTCTTTCCGAAGAGCAATTTCCCTTTGGCATCAAGGTATAACAGGATTTTTTGAAAGTCATAGTGTACACATTTCCCGTCAAACCTACCTAAGGAATATACTACACCACCTTCGGTGATTTTAGAGGGGTTGTCCATAATCTTTATTTTTAGTGGTTCGCAGGTTGTCCCGGAAATGGGATACTTGCTTTTTATTTAATTTCCTTTTTTGTTTTATAAGCCATTTCTGTTCAACCCAATATTTAGCCAGAGCCCGCCAATCCCTCACATCAGAACCGTCGCTTGTCTTCCATTGGCGCTCTTCATAGTATTCGAAGAATTCTTTTCCATATTCCGGATTAAAATTTTTATGATTAAAAAAATCCAATACCATCTTCAAGCTGTTTGGTTGTTTAGTACGTTTCATTGGTTTGTTATTGTTTGTAGTAGATACCAAAGCTTGTCCATTTACGGGACGCTTCTGGTCAGCAACTTGTTTCCCTGTGGGATGGTAGCATTCTGCAAGTTGTTCTAATTTGGGATCGTAATGGTCTTCTTCAGGTTCATCACTTGTCCCCATAATGGACATCTTGATTTTACTGCCTTTGTAGGGGTTATTGGAAGGAAAGTATTCCAGATAACTCCAGGCATTCAAGTCGGTTATACATCTGTGATAGGTGGATTTGGAACCTATCTTTGAAGCATTCATTAAATCCCTGCGGTTCACGAAAAAATCCGGCGCAAACCTGCTGCTATTCCATTCCTGGAATAAGGCCATATACAAGCTGATATGCGTTGGATTTAGACGATCGTCAAAAAAGAATTTTTCAAAAGCGGCGTTTAAAAGCTTTATATAATTCATCGCTTAATATTCTAAATGATGTACGCGATTCTCTTCCATGACCTTCTGGATTTCATCCATCTCATAATAAATAAGTCCTCCTATTTTGGTGTAGGGTAGGGTACCGTTTATTCTTAAATTCTGGAGTGTTCCCGGACTTACTTTTAGGAGGTCCATAACTTCAGAAGATTTCAGGTATTTTTTAATTGTTCCTGATTGTTGCTGGGCAAGCAATTTTTTAATGTCATCCAGCAGTTCGAGTTTAAATTCTCTTAGATCATCGGTGGTAATAATTGAAGTTGGCATAACAAAATGTTTTTATGTAAGAGGCCACCGTCATAGGCTCAGCTAATTTGATGGTATCTCTTCTGATTTGACTTTTGTTATGCAAATCTGAAGGGATCTGCCGGATATTTTTCACAAGATTTACTCAAGTTGGGTGTTTTTTTGTTTCATTTTCAATGTGTTGTATTGATTTGTTTTGATAAATAATTTAATGAAAAGGATGACAAAATCATCCAAATCGTATGGTACGCTTTTATCTTTTTCAAACCCGAACTTGGGTATAACCTGGGTGTTTTTATTCATCCAAATCTTTCATTTTTTGTAGTAAGGATTTATGCAGGTTATCAATAAATTTTGTCCGGTGGATTTTCCGGGAACGGATCTCTAAAAAGGTATGGTAATAATCTCCTAAATCTATATTGAATATTTGCTCGGAAACTGCGGCCATTTCCTTAATATCAGCAGTACCACTATTGATGGCTCCACTACTATGGAGAGCATAGATAAGCTCTACTAAATCTGTTTTGTTGGCTGTCCAGAAGAGCCTTGTCCGTTTACTATTATTCGGAAATATATAGTCCGAAGTAGTATTATTTTCAATTTTTCCTATTTCTTTTTTGAGATAGGCGATCAGCGTATCATAGGCCATGATAGTAGCTACAGTACTGTCGTGACAGGTTGAAAACTGTTCATCGGTAAGGCAATAATAGGTTTCTATCCGCAAGCGGATATCTACTTTTTCCCTTAAAAAATATTGTTGGTCCAACGCGGTGGCATTCCTGCGGTAGTAGTGAAAAAATTCCAGGTTGTCGTTAAAGTAATCCTGAAGCTTATGAATATGATTGTTTAAGTATTTGATTTGTGATTTTTTGCTTCCCCTTGGGCGTTTGCTCTGGATGTTGAAGAGCTTGGCATAGTAAATCAGCTTGCTGCACAACCGGGGTTTAATTTTCTTAAAAAAGGTAATTTCCTCCTCTGTGGATTTGAATCCTTTGGTCAACACCCGGGTTCTCATATTTCTTAGCGTCTTTCGGGCCAGTTTTAACCCTTTTTCAGCTTTTTCCAGTACATCTTCGGTCTCCGTTTCCAATACATCGAGTTCATAGTTGAGTTTCTGTAATATTTCCTTATAAACCTTCATTCCCCATAACTTTTAAAGCGCATAAATATTTTTCTCAAATGTTGTTACCATTTGTCCCTGCTTTTTTCGGAATTGCCATTGACTAAATTAAAGTGAGTGCTACCTTATCGTGACTTATTATCCTGTTTTCGAAATGCAGATGGAGAAAGCGAGGTATGTTTTTTAAAAAAATAACAAAAATGAGAAGTCGTTTTAAACCCCAAATAAGCACCTATTTGAGAGATGGTCCTATTTTCTATTAAGAGTAGCTTTGCGGTATCCATTATTTTTTCTTCAATACATTGTTTTGCATTTTTCTGGATTACCTCTTTCACAATCCTAGATAGGTAATCCGCACTTAAATAAAGCGAATTCGAATAAAATTGTACACTGTGCTGGGTCTTAAAATGTAGCTCTAAATGTTGTAAAAACCGAAAAACAATAAGGTATTTGTGTTGATACCCTGCCATAAATTCCGGAATAGAATTAAAATAAATCTCTCGTAATTCTCGCATGAGTATCTGAATTTCCCGAAATAACACTTTGTGTTCATACGGCTGGTTCTGGGGGGTGGCATCCTTCTTATACAGGATATTGAACCACTGTATGAGAATACTGAAATCTGCTGATTTCAATTTCAATTTCGAATATCCGAGTGACATTAGAAAGCTCAGGAAGCTCGGGGCATTTTTTTCCAAATGGCTCCCATAAAAATACAGTGGATTAAAGGAAAGCATCCATATTTCGGATTGTTCCATTAATTGAACCTCCCAATAATATTGCGGCCCGGTTATGATAAGCAAGTTTTTAGCGATTACTTGGATTTCTCCTCCCTTTATTGTTAGATGCAGCTTGCCTGCATTTACAATGATGATGGTAAAATTATGATCTGCGAAATTAGGGCTCGGTATTTTTTGTGGTTTCTGGGTGGCTATGAAGTCTATAAGATAAACATGTCGATAATCAAGGCTCATTATACATGGCATTATAATTTGAGGTAGGGGATAAAGGGAACGTTACCCCGGGGCAGTAAAAAGCCTGGATATTAAACTGATATAGACATAAAGTATATTAATTAAGGTGCCTATAAATAGGATTATGGCCAGGCTTCTTGGAGAATCACTTTTAATAGAATTATCAGGTAAATAGGCTAATAGTTCATCGTAAGTGTATAAATCATAGATGAAATACAGGCTTGTTATGTTTAACATGATCAATAAAATCAAAAATGTGTTTACCAATTTGAACTTCAATTGGAGGCCGATCTTCATTTGAAAGAATGTTAATCAAGAAAATACATTAATGCATTAACAATAGCAGTTTGGGTATTTTCGATAACACCGGCAACGACTACGTATACATTTCCAATGGCAATATCCCAATCTTCGTCTTCCCGGTCGGTATAGAGCGTATATCCGGTTTGTCGTATGAGGGATGTAGCGGTAAGAATCATAGTCCTATCTTCCTCCGACCAGTCCGACTGTTGCATAACCTCGCTTTCATAGGTCAGTATATAGGCTTTACAGTCCTGGTAAGTAGGATATGTTGTATCGACAACCTCGTAAATAAAGTCTGAAAAACTTTCCCTGGCGGGTTGGGAGAGGGGAGAGGCCACCAATAAGGAATCCAGCGAGCTATCGGATGGATTGATCTTTATTTGAGATACATTCGTGACCTTTTTTTCTTTTAGGTTGTATTTATCCATCAAGGTTTGCACTTTCTTATAGACTTCCGGTATAGTTGCAGTTTTTGTAGCATTTCCGGAATGTCTATCCTGTATTTTCCGGTATATACGTCCAGCCAGGTCATACGTATGAGCGTTAGTCTCCGGGGCGCTTTGTAGCGTTTCTATTTCATTGGTGTTATAGTCAAGGTCATTTTCCGTACTACAGGATATAGCTATCCACGCAATACCAATTAGAGGTACTAAAATTTTCATGATTGTAGATGTGTTAATGTTCTGATTACTTAATTTTCATCAGTTCATTTCACCCGGGTAAGTAGAACTATACTTTTGGAATCCACGGACAAAGCTATGCTCATGAATCGCAAGGTACAAGCCCAGTGGAGTGGGTTTTCCGAAAACTTTATAGGTGTTTTCCGAAAATCCACACCGGTTTTTATGTTAAAACAACACTTGTATTAATTACAATATGTTAATTTTGAATAAAGGCTTTGCCCGACTAATGTTGTTTAATGGTGATAGACGGCAATTTCACTATTGGGCAGCATATAAAATGCGTTTCCTGGCATTGATCCCATCAATCTATTCCGTACATATGCTTTTAAAGATTTATGTAATCATATTTGTTCTTTCCGTAACTCCGATATTTTCCCAGTCATCATCTCACCACGTTCCGGATAGCCTCTTAGAAAAGAGTTACGATGAACTTTTCAACCGGATCAAAGTCGAAAACGATCAAAAGATGCAGGATCAGTATCTCCGTGGCTTTTTGGTTAAGGCGCAAAAAGAAAAAAACTGGGAAGAGATCGTCAACGGATATAAAAATTACCTGCATCATTCCGAGCGAAAATTGCGATTAATCTATTCCGACAGTATGGTATATGCCTCGAAGAAATCGGGAGATTCTGCCCTGATCGGTTCGGCCTATTTAACCCGGGGGATTGTGTATTATGGCGAAAAAGAAAATGACAAGGCCCTGGATTATTATATTAAGGCCTATGATTATATAAAGAACACCCAGGATACCTATCTGAAAAACAAAGTAAAGTACATGATAGGGCACATTAAATATTACCTGGGGTACTACGACCAAGCTGTTAGGCTGTTCGAGCAGTGTATTGCTTATTTCAAGGTGGCCAATAAGAGAGCGTACCTGAATAGTTTACACTCCCTGGCACTTTGTTATAACCGTATGGGGAACTATGGGTTATGTTCTGAGACCAATACATTAGGGCTCGCTGAAGCGAAACGCCTGGACAATCATAGTATGGATACGTATTTTACACATTCCGAAGGCATCAACCACTACCACCGGGAAAATTACGATCTGGCCATAAAGACCTTAAAAGAAACATTGTCTTTTATTAAAGACCGTGGAGACTTTGCCAATGTGGCGGTGGCCTATTTTTATATAGGACGTAGTTATTGGGCGATGCGTCAACAGGAAAAGGCCTTGATGTATTTTAAAAAGGTGGATAATATTTTTTCGAAAAGAGGATATATCCGTCCTGACCTAAGAGAAAATTATGAGCTGCTCATTGACTATTATAAGAATAAGCAGAATTCCAAAACCGAACTATACTACATCAAACAATTGATTAAAGTAGATAGTGTACTCAATGCTACCTATAAATACTTATCAGGAAAAATTTATAAGGAATACAGTACCCGCGAACTTGTGCAACAACAAGCCAAAATAGAAAAGCTGCTTGTAAAAGGGAAGCGTAAAGATAGCTTCCTGGCCATGGCGGGGATAATAGTCTTGCTTTTTATTATGTACGGCATATACCGGCATTACCGAAACAGGAAGAAATTTGCAGAGCTCATGAAGGAAATTAATACAGATAAGATCCCAGCAAAAAAGAAACCTTCAAACCCCAGTAAGCTAGCTATTAAGGAGGAAGTGGCAGGCACCATATTAAAAAAACTTGATGAATTTGAGGAAAGAAAAGAGTATTTGCAGGAAGACCTGACCCTGGTTAAACTTGCCGCTTCATTTAATGCCAATAACAGGTACTTGTCTAAAGTCATAGCACACTACAGACAAAAAGGGGTGGTGGAGTATATCAATGATTTAAAAATAGATCATATCATACAATTGCTAAAGCATAAAAAGCTCTATAGAAATTATACAAATAAAGCTCTGGCAGAGGAAGTGGGTTTTAGCAGTACACAGCGTTTTGTCAATGCTTTTAAGCGTCGTACCGGTGTGTCGCCAACCTTTTTTATAGGCGAAATCAACAAAGGGAATTATACGGGAAAAAGTGGAATAAAGCCTTAGCAAATAAGATTTTGCTTGAATTAACCCATATTATAGAAAAATAAGCCACCGGAGCTTACAGCCAGTATTTTATTACTTACACAACCGTATGATCAGATGGATACTCAACAAGTATAAACGCTTTAAAGGAAGCAAAGTCAAAGCCGCAAAATGGCTTCGGTTACAAGACTATCCCAATCTTTTCTATCATTGGGAATTGGGTTACAAACTGGTCTAAAACTATTTAGACTTTTACCGACTGCATTACAAGAGCCGTATGAATCGAGAGGTTCACGTACGGGAGAGGTTTAGGGGTGGGACTCCCCTTTACCTACTCGACTATGTGCTGGCGTTCTTCCGTTCGTGTTCAATTAGCCATTTCTTTCGTTCAATTCCTCCACCATATCCAGTCATTTTTCCGTCTTTTCCGATTACTCTATGACAAGGTACAACAATAGAAATTCTATTATAGCCATTAGCAGATGCAACTGCTCTAATTGCTTTTGGATTGTTAATTTTTTCTGCTTGTTTTTGATAAGTTATAGTTTTTCCGAATTCTATTTGTTGTAAACAGTTCCAAACTGAATTTTGAAAATCAGTTCCTGGTGTTTCAAGTTTTACGTCAAATTTTTTTCTTGAACCCTCAAAGTATTCTTTAATCTCTTTCTTGGCTTGTTTCATATGTTCGTTCTCGCCTGAAATAATATTTGCTTTCAACAACTTTTGAAGGTCTTTAAATTCTGTTTCAAGCATTTGCCTATCTACAAACTCTAATAAACAAATTCCATTAGCTGTTGCACAAACAAACATTGGGCCTAAAGGTGTTGTAAGTCGGTTTATAAGGATTATGTTTTTATCATTAATTTGCTTTGGTGATTTGCCTATAAGTTTTTTAAAAGTATAGCCAAAACCACTTAACGATTCGTAACTTGTGTCAAAAGCAGTATGTGTAGCGTTCTTTCCTTTTTTCAATTCTTGAAAGGCATTGTTTATTCGATACATTCTTTGATATGCTTGAAAAGTCATACCATAATTATTTTTAAACCATCTACGTACTACTTCTGGACTAATTCCTTTTTTCCTTAATTGGAAGTCGGTTATTTTTTCTTTAGGGTTTTCTTTTACCAATATAATTGCTTTCTCGACTTGTTCAGGTGTTTGATTTGCATTTTCTGTCGGTTTGCAGATTTTGCAAGGTCTATATCCATTATCCAAAGCTTCTTTAAAAGAGGTGTAAAATTCTACATTTTTAAGTTTTGGCTTTCTTGCTCGGCAAGTCGCAATGCAAAAAACAGAAGTGGTTTTTACGCCTACAAAGAAAATACCAACAAAGCTCTGTTTTCTATCTAACAGAGCTTGATAATAAGTTTCGATTTTGTTATTGTCTTTAATCAGCATTTTAAAATATTGACTTAAATGAACTTTGGTTTAAAACAGCTTGTAAGCTTTCTTCAAATTTATCATACATCTTGTCGAAAAGGAAATTCCCCATACTTATTCGTTTTACACCTAATTTTGTTAATGTCTCAAAATTTGGAAGGTTAGGCATACACATTACATTAATTGGTAAATTGGTTGAATCGACAATTGTTTTAATGTCATTTTCTTTCTCAATACAGGGAACGAAAATTCCATTTGTTCCAGCATTTTGATAAAGTTGGATTCTTTTTTTTGTTTCTTCAATGACGTTTTCTTGAAGCAAGATAAATGTATCTGTTCTCACGTTTATAAAAACATCAACATTTTCCTTTTCCAATTCCACCTTTATTTCTTTTAGTGTCTTTGCGAAGTCATTAGCGTTTAATAAAATCCGTTTTTCGTTAACAACACTATCTTCGATATTAATGCCAACAACTCCTAATTTTGCTAATCTTTTAATGTGATTAACGATTTCTTTTGGTTTGCGACTATATCCCGATTCCAAATCAACGGACAAAGGTAGATTTGTGCTTATAGCAATCCGCTTTACGAAATATTCCAATTCAGAAAATTCCATTTCTTCGCCATCGTTATATCCTAAAAGCGATGCAATTGCGGAACTTGAAGTTCCGATTGCTTGGAAATTTAGTTTTTCGGCAGTTTTAGTACTTGGAACGTCCCAAACATTTCCGATTAATAAGGGTTTTTTCTGATTGTATAATTCTTTAAATTCCATCATTTTATATTTTTATGCAAAGTAATATTGATGAAATTTAGTCAGCAACCGAAAATTGGACGAGTATTTTTTTTTGCGCTTGCACATAACGTAAATATAACTGTAATAGTCGCATTTTCGCGGCTATTGCAGTTACATGGTGTGTGTGCCCAGCAGGGGCATCTTTTCTTTCACCGAAAGGTAAAAGATTAATCTATAGGGTGCAAGTCCCTTATGGGCAGGGGTGATCCTGCGAATCCCTCAGGACAGGCTCTTTGAACCATTAGTAAGCCGCTTAAATGTGAAAAGTCATGTTAGTCTAATACGATATAATCGATGAGTTTCATTGTTGAACCGCCGTATGCGAGACCCGTATCCCGAAGGCTTTCGGGAGTGGTGTGAGGGGTGTACTCCGTCATTTGATGGCGGAGCCATCCAATCAATTGGCGGTTCGTTGTCTTTATCAGTCTTCCGTGTTCTGTACTAATTAATTATTTCTCCTTTGTTATTTGCTAATTTCGCTTTCCATTTTTGGATGTCTTCTGTTGTCTGTCCAACCCAATCGGTTGCTTCGCCAACGATTTTCAATGATGATTCCGAACGATATGAACGTGTCGGGTTGCCCGGAAATTTTTTATCTGTAACATTTGGGTCGTTTTCAAAACTTCCTGTTGGCTCAACTATATAAACTCGTTCACGTCCGTTACCTTTTGCCAATGCCGCAGCAAGTCCTGCTGCATTAACTAAAGCTGTAAAATAAATATGATTCATTTTGAGTTCGGGTTTGTAATTAGAGTTCCCTCTTGCTGTCAGCAAATCGCCCACCTGTAAATCTGCTTTCGTTCCGTGATAAAAAGGACCTTTGTCAGATGGTTTTTCTCTAAATGATTTTGCTAAATCATAGTTTTTTCTCGCATTGTCAGGGTCGTTTAAATCTTCATAGCATTTAGCAATATTTGAATGTAAGGCAGGAAAAGCACTTTTAACTGTGTCATCATTTATCTTTAATGCAAACTGCAATGTCTTTTCAAGCCAACTTAATTTGTCGGAAACGTCTTTTTGATGTCTGGCTACATAATGTGCTGCTAGAAATTTTTCAAAATTGCTCGTTGCCTCATCCCAACCTTGATGAAATAGTTTGCTAGCTTCTTCGGGTTTCCCTTTTTCTTCCATTTCCATACCTTGAAGACAAAGTTTAACGATATTGTTGGATGATGAAAATTCCATATTTTATTTATTATTAAAAATCTGTTTATTCTTTGATGGTTTGGGTTGACAGTTCATTGCTTTTCATAATACACTTATTTTTCATTTAGTTGTTCTGCTAATCCAACTAAAAGTCCTTCAACCCCTCGAATGTAGCAAAGCCGATATATGTTTTCATACTGAACAACTTCGCCAACAAGTTCAGCACCTTGCTTTGTTAGTCTGGATACCAACTCGTCAATGTTGTCAACTCTGAACATAACTCTTAGATACCCAAGAGAATTAACAGGAGCTGTTCTATGGTCTGAAATGGTTGTCGGTCTTAGAAATCTTGAAATTTCAAGTCTGCTATGTCCATCAGGTGTAACCATCATTGCAACTTCTACAGATTGATTTCCAAGCCCTGTTACTTGACCGGCCCATTCCCCTTCAACCATCCCTCTCCCTTCAAGCTGAAGTCCGATTTCTGTGAAAAAGGAAATGGCATTGTCTAGGTTTTCTACAACGATACCAACGTTGTTCATTTCAAGTAATTTACTTTTTGCCATATCTTTTACTTTCAATTTTCAGCTTGCTTCCTCGTTTTGTTTAACACTATCGGTTCACAATGACCGCCAACGTCAGTCTGTCTCAAAACTACCATGTTATGGGTTAAAAATACTTGTAATCTGTTTTTAATCCAAAATTTAGGGGTTATCCGGTTTTAATTTTCCCAGATTACCCTCATCTGTTTTTTTGGTGGCTTGATATTAAAAATGAAGTTGTAGTGCCAATACCAAGCTTTTGTTTTTCAGCTTTAAAAATCCTTATTTAACTTATTTTGGATCTTGACGTGTATCGAAAATAGTAAGTATATAAATTGCTGAATTATTAAATTCGTAGTATAGTGTAGTTTGTTTAGTGATTACACATCTTCTTAAACCACTTTCTCTTTCAGATTCCGGAAAACTCTCCGGTTGATTTTTAATAATTTGAATATTCTTGTCCAGCTTTTTTATAAAGTCGGCTTTCACTTTATAAGACCACTCTTCCAAAAGGTATTTAAAAAGTAATTCTAATCTTTCTTCTGCGATGGAGGATATAATAATTTTCCTACTCATTATCTATGTTTGCCCATAAATGATTCGTAGTCGGAGGATTTCCCCTCTTTTATTTGTTTTCTGGCAGTTTTTATTTCTTTTTTCTGATCAGAAGTTAGTTCATCCCAAAAATCCAGAGTGTCCTCTTTTTTAAAGATCTGTCTTATTGATTGAATAACCTTAGGATTATTGGTATTTAATAACAATTTTGCCAATTCTATCTTTTCTGCCTGAATATTCATCGCCTAGTCATTTATAACAAAAATAAGAAATCTTGATTTAAGTCACTAGAAAAATGTCGGAGCCTAAAAAATCCAACAAAAATTGTGGCTCATCTACCGCAATAAAAATCCAGAATAATACAGAATAAAAAGGCATTCCCCATAGAGGGGGAACCGGATCCGTCAACAAGATATTCAGCCCTGGCCTATCGGCGGGCCGAATACTTAGTTATTGTACAGCGTTATTTATATTCAGATTTCATTTGTTTTATTAATTTTAAGTCTTCTCCTTCAAAATTATTTTCATTAATATCTTGTATCAGAGTCTTAATTGCCTGTAACTTTCTGGAATCACTAATTTCCAGATTGCCAATAATTTTTAATGCAAAAAGAATTTCTTCATTTTCATCTCTTGCCAACAAGTTTTTAATTTTTTCAGCAATTGAATTGTGAATTACCTTATCTGAAAAGCTTGATTTGGAAAATGATTCTATAAGACATTCGAAATTGGAATCTTCACGGTCAATCCCTCTTAAAGTAGATTTTATGGACTTAATGACAATATCCTTACTGACCTTTTCCGTTTCAATTTTTTCAAAAACTTCATTTATTTTATCACATTCAATATCTTTAAGAATAGCTGTAATGATATTTTCAATTAAAACGTTTTTATCTAATCTCATAAGTAGCTTTAGTAAATCAAATTTTTTACTATCACTTTGATTAGATATCACTTCTTCAAAATCCTTCGCGAGAACACTATTTGCAAGAGATTCCGAAATCCATAGTATTATTTCCTCTTCATTATCATCGTTAATTAAATTTATATAGCTCGTGTAAATTGACTGAATTTGTTGTTCTGTTAAACCTTCCTCCGCATTTGTTTTTTCAAGCATTAATTGTAATGTGTTCGAGATTTCCTTTTTTGTATTCCAATCTGTAACTTGATTAAATCTATTGATTATATTCTGTGCAAAAGGCCAATTATACGTTTTGAATCTAGAAATGATGTAATGAAAGAGATTGTTTGTAAAAACAATTAATTTTTGCGATTCGTTCTTTGAATAATATTGATTCAACCAAGAAAATAAATTTTTCTTGTGAGTTGGTTGGTCAGTAATACAATAAAGCTCTGTAATTGTTTTAAGAAAAATCTTTAATGTGTTTTGGTAATTTTCTTTATTCCACTGTGAACTGTATTGTTGCCATAGCCAATTTTGTTTACCATTAATTAGGTTATACAAATCGGTTCTTATTTTCGTGTCTTTTGCACTTACTATAAATGGATTCAATTTGGCTAACCAAAAAGGTGTTTTTACCAAATCATTTATTGCATTTAAAAATGGAATAATTTTATTTATGACATCGTTTATTTGAGTAACCGATAAACCGATTATCTCATTATACAGAGTTATGAGTTCTAATTTTTGATTAGAATCTTCATTCTGAATGTTATTCTCAATTTTATTTACATAATCATCAATTAGTGAACTTTCGATTAAATTTTCTATGACAGTTTTATCTGTCAATAACTCTTTAGCTTTATCTGTGAAGTTTTTGTCATTTGATAAATATTTTGAAAATGTAGCAGAAACACCTTTTAACTTGTTAGGTTCGGTTTTAAAAATATCAATAAATTCAAGTATTAACTCCTGACTATCCTCTTTATTATTAATATCATTATAAAGATTTTTTAATATGTTATCCGATAATTTAGGATGTTTTTTGATAAATTCTAAAGTTATCTCTGAATCAATCAATGATAGAATATTGTTGCGTTTTGGGGAACTTATAAAACTCCTGAAACCGCCTAAAAACTTACTTGATTTATAAATGTAATCTTCTACCTGACTTCTCAATTCATTATCATTTGCTAGGGAAAAAATTAATGATATTAAGTTTACAATAGTGATTTTTAATTCACCTCTCTTAAAAGCAGTCTCAAATCTTAAATCAATAAATTCAATTAATTTGTCAAATTTAATTTCATCAGATTCAAGTTGTTCTTTAATTCCTTTTAAATCATTTGATTGAACTAAATTAATTGTTTTATCAGGAATGTCTTTGAAGGAATCTTTATTTATAAAGAATAATTCATAGTTACTATGGTTAGGTTTTATATGATTTGTTCTTCTTAAAAAATTGCGTTGTTCTAGATTTAACTCATATTTATTAATATGAAAATGTCCATTTTCTTCAACGATACTATTAGTAGTATTTTCTAATAAGTGAGAATTGTTTTTAAATTCATTGTATAATTCAGGCCATTCTTCTCTGATTATTAGTTTTTTTGATATAAATGCTAAATTGTCTGTTAGTGAACCTTTGGGAATCAAATCTGTTTTTTCTTGCATTTCGGACAGCAAGATTTCTGTTTGAAGAACATTTAGGAATTGAATTATTTTTCTTGGATTTTTTGAAAATTGCTGAGCAACAATGGAAATTATTTCAATTTGATAACCTAAATTATAATTATCATTAAGTCTTTTTGCAAAATCAAATAAATCACCTTCAGAGACATTCTTTATAGTAACTGTGGTGTTGAATAATTTTCTTAAAAATTCATTAGGATTATTTCCTTGATTCCGAATATGTTTTTTGATTTCATCTTCATCTATCGGAATTATAAAAACAACTCCATTTTGTTCAAGAAAATTTTTAATAGTTAGAAGTAATTCAAAAGCTAAATCTTTATGACATCTATCAATATTATCAATTACGATAACTAATTTTTTTGTTTTCTTTTTTGGTTTCCAAAAAATATTCTTTACCCATTCCCAATTATCTTTTGGTTTATTAATTATTTTATCAATAATCTCACTAAAAACTTTTTCAAATTGTTCAGGTGCAAAGAATTTTTGTTTTGAAATAGATACTTTATACTGAACAAAGGTTTCTCTTAGTAATAATGTTATTACTGTGAGTATTATAGAAATTATAGTTATTGAGATTTTTAAATCACTTTCACCTGGGAAAAGCCATATCAGGATTAATAAAATAGGTGATAGCGAAAGCCACCATAAAGAAGAATATTTCTTTACAGCAAGTTTATGGTCAATATCTTCACTTCGGTCTTCATAGAAAGAATCAAAAGTGTCGCTCATTTCTAATTTAAAAAACTCTTTCAATTCATATAGAAAAGTTCTTCTGAATGAATCGTTGGAATATTTCCAAGCGTCATATTTAAATACTGCTATTTCTGATTTTGTATCTTCATTGAATTTATCTTCTAATGTTTTGATAATTGAAGATTTTCCTACTCCCCAACCTCCAAAAAGTCCAATTGTAAATGGTGTGTTAGAATAAGCTATGATTTCAGATAATGTTTCAGCATAAGGCTTAGCACCAAGTAGATCGTTTTCATTAAGGTTTATTTCCTTGTCAGGGATGTAGTTTATTTTCATTTATATTTTTTTAATTGGTATTAAGGTTTTTGAGTAATGCTGTACAACGGTCAAGTATAAGAGCAGTAGCGGATTTCAAGGCAATTACCTGTCCGCCACCACAAAAGTTTATTAAATGCACAGACCTTGATTTTACCACTTCACCCGCTATTGCTCTTATACAATGTGTGTGCCCAGCATGGGCATCTTTTCTTTCACCGAAAGGTAAAAGATTAATCTAAAGGGTGCAAGTCCCTTATGGGCAGGGGTGACGCCTTGAACCATTAGTAAGCCGCAAGGTTGCCAACTGTGAAGTTGGGACTGAAGGAAGCGGGACTACAAACCCTGGTACTGACGAACAGGAACCGGATATGAGGCTATAGGGTTGGATGAGCAAGCACATCATTGTGATGTCCTAAACATTTCTTCTTAAATGAATACCGAAGTAGTAGATCCGGCAGGAATCAGGGGAAAGAAGATGTTCTTACCTGGGGAGGTCTCTATAACCACGGGTTGGTATAATAGAGAAGTCAGCCGAAGTCAGTGTGTCACGAACAAAGTGTGAAAATATTTTGGTGCTGTTTAAGTGATGAGGGTAGGCCCCTCGGAGTCGACGTTCAGGCGTGGGCTTCAAACTGCCTTTATGTTGCTAGACTTAAAAGGTCTGGTGAGAAGCGATAAAGGAAAAGGCATCATAAGAGATGTCAAGTATGTAATAGAGAGACGAACGAAAGTAAACTATTGAAGAAGCGTCGAAAGCTGATTAGAAGATGTCAAAACCAGGGTCTTGACTTTGCTTTGGGATAAATGGAAGGGGAACCTGATTACTGCTTCCGTGGCATCCGGCGTAAAGATAGCGTGAATCTATTATAGGCATTTAAACGGAACGTGAGAACGTGTCGTCTCGATGTTAAGGGAAACCCTCAAGTGGAAGCCCCACAAGAGCAAAAGTACCGATGCGAGGCACGCGGGCGGAACATCTCGTAGTAGTGTTGAAACCTCTGTAATGGAAGGTGGAGCGAAGGGGATGTATTATTCAGTTTTATCACAAAGAAAACTATGGTTACACCATAGGAGGTACTGAAATGATCAAAACAAAACCATTTAGTATTTCAAAGTTCGTCGTACAGAAAGCCTATGAGCGGGTAAAACAAAACCGTGGTAGTGCTGGAGTGGACGGCTTGAGTTTGGAAGATTTCGAAGAGGATCGCAGGAATCACCTATACCGATTATGGAATAGGATGAGTTCCGGCAGTTATATGCCTTCCCCCGTATTACAGGTAGAAATACCAAAGAAAGGAGGAGGTGTACGGCCGCTAGGAATACCCACCATAACTGATCGTATCGCTCAAATGGTAGTCACACTAAGTCTAGAGCCCAAGATTGATCGCATATTTCATAAGGATTCTTATGGATATCGGCCGAATAAAAGCGCAATAGAAGCAGTAGGAGTAACCAAGAAAAGATGCTGGAAGTATGACTGGGTCTTAGATCTCGATATCAAGGGGTTCTTCAACAATATTCCACACGACCTGCTGATGAAAGCAGTGCGAAAACACACCCAATGTAAATGGATTGTACTTTACATTGAAAGGTGGCTCAAAACACCTGTAAAGAAATCAGATGGAACTCTTGCAGAAAGGACAAAAGGGACGCCTCAGGGGGCTGTAATTAGCCCACTGCTTGCCAACCTCTTTTTACATTACTGCATGGACGAATGGCTACGGATAAAATATCCAGACTGTCCGTTCGAAAGATACGCTGATGATGGTGTGATACATTGCAAAACAGAAGCACAGGCGCGGGAATTAAGGGAGAATCTGGAAGAGAGAATGAAGGCCTGCGGACTAGAACTCCATCCGGAGAAGACCAAGATTGTCTATTGCGGTATGGAGCGTCGAAATAAATCGTTCCCAATTATTGCGTTCGATTTTCTAGGACACACTTTTAGAAGGCGAAAAGTCAAAAACAAGCAAGGGATTTACTTCACAGGCTTTTTACCAGCAATCAGCAACAAGGCTAAGATGGCTATCAGGAGCAAAGTTAGAGGATGGAGGATGACCAGTAGGAGCGGAAGTAAAATTCAGAAATTGGCACAGGAAATAAATCCTGTACTCAGGGGTTGGATAAATTACTACGGAAGCTTCTATAGATCGGAAATGATGAAGGCTCTGGGATATATAAACCAAATTCTGAAAAGGTGGTCACGGCAAAAATATAGAAAGCTGTATGGGCGAAAGATCAAAACACGCGTTTGGTTGAAAAAA
This sequence comes from Salegentibacter sp., assembly GCA_017795085.1. Taxonomy (GTDB): domain Bacteria; phylum Bacteroidota; class Bacteroidia; order Flavobacteriales; family Flavobacteriaceae; genus Salegentibacter. Next base: position 2,679,222 of record CP051246.1, on the reverse strand, counting down.
GTTGCGATGGCACAGCCCAACTTATTTGTTCACTGGCAACTAGGAATATGGCCATAAGGTTGGATAATAAGAGCAGTGTAAGGGGAGACTCTTACGCACGGTTCCTCTGAGGGCGTAGAAGGGAAGTTCTTCCGCGCTACTCGACTGAGGGGTGCACTCCGTCATTTGTGGCGGAGCCATCCACTCGATAGCAACTGGCTTTATTCTATTCATTAACATTATAGGTCTTTTATATCCATTGCAACAATTTTCAAATCATTATTTAGTTGATGTCCACCCTTTTCAATTTCTCGATAAGTTGCTCGTTTTACCTTTCTTTGATAGTCGTTAAAATGTGAAAATGAAACTTCCTCATCATCTTTACAATGATAAAAGAATATCGGTATGTCTTTAGGTAGTTTGTCAGCAAAATCTTCTTTAAGCTTCAAGCCCTGTTTCCAATCCTCATCGCCACTCCAAAAAGGTGGAGCGATGAGAAAAATCCCCTTAATTTCTTTTTGAATTGGATTTTCGGACAAAAGCTTTAGAGTCATAGAAGCTCCGAAAGAATGTCCTACTAAAATCAAATTGTCTTCATTGTCAGAAATATGATTGCTTATTTGCATTGACCAACCATAATCAGGTTCATTTTCCTTAAATTGAATTTCAGGGTTATCAATTTTATAATCTTTTCCCAGAGTCTTTTTAAGAGAGGTTACTAATTTTTTATCAGCTTCGTATCCTTCGTCTCCACCGCCGTGAATGAATAGTATTTTTTTCATTTTTGTCGTGTTTGTTTTTTTCAGCTTGCCAACGGTTCTCGGCTATGAGCAGGTGGGGATTTTTTGCTCTTACTTTTCAGTTTAGTATTGGCCTTTGATTTACTCATTTATTTTTCATTTAAGCACTTAAACCCCAATTGCTTATAGCCGATGTGGCACGTTTTTTACGTTCTGTTATGAAATTCCTTTGGGTCAATATCAGCCTTTTCTTTCGTAATGTACGAAATCTGTTGGGATTGGTTCAATTCCGTTTTCTTTAAATTCCGTTGCAATTTGACCACGATGATAGGTTGAATGGTTTATGATGTGAAACAGAACATCACTAATTTTTTTCTGTGTTTTGCTTTTCGAGTATTCAATCATTTCGTTTAAAGGTAGTTTTTCGATGATAGTGTTAGTAGTTTCTCCGTTCAATCGTATTATCTCGTGAAAATCGTTGGGATTGTGAATGTCCCAAACTCGATAAACATTTGCTTTCCCTTGTATTCTCGAATTCCAGATTTCGTGTGCGTTGAGAATATGACAAAATAGTTGGATGGATTTTTTGGGTGTATTTCTTTGGTTGGCTAAAATTAATTTCGCCAATTTCGTGTTGAAATGGTTGTTGTAATCAAAAAGCTCTTTAAAAAATGTTTTCATCTATTGTTATTGTTCTTTTGGAATTAAAGCCTCAATTTCTATCTCAATCATCATTTCGGGCAATCCAAGTTCTTTTATGCCAATCCAACTGCCTGTCGGAAAATGATTTTTGTAAATTTCTTGTCGATAGGAAGCGTTTTTTTGAAGTTCGCTCATACTCGTTGTATATAAATTTTCGACGATTACATCGTCAAAGGTACAGCCATAGTGATTTAGCACCTTTTCTAAACTGGCATAGCAATTTTTCATTTGTTGCATAAAATCATCTTTACCTGTTGGATTGCCTTTGTCGTCAATACTTATTACACCGCCAATTTTGACAATATTCCCAACTCTGACTGCTTGTGTGTAGCCGTACATTTTTTCTAAATCAGGACGTAAAAGGAAATATTCTGGTTTATCTGGTTTTGCTACTTCGCTTTTGCTTTCGACTGCTTTTTGTGTCTCTTCAGGTGTTTTGTTGCAACCAAATGTAGTAAAAAGCAATAAGGCGATTATCGCAACTTTAAAAAGATTACTTGAATAACAACTGTGTTTGTTCATAATTTTTATGATTTTTGGTAAAAATAGTAAAATTTATTAATTTTGCAACAAAGTCGCATTAATAAATGAAAAGGAGAAGAACACAATCTCAAGCCAAAATTTTAAATATTCTGAAATCTTCGGGTTCGGCATTAAGTCACGAAATGCTCCAATCGGAACTTGAAGCAGAAATGGATAGAGCCACTATTTATCGTGTTTTAAATAGGTTTTATGATGACGGTTTAGTTCATAAAGTAGTAGGCGATGATGGAATTCAGTATTTTGCTTACTGTGCAGGTTGCGACAAACCAAATAACAAACACAATCACAACCATTTTCATTTTAAATGTTTGAAATGTGGAAATGTAGAATGTCTTCAAGACAAAATTCAAATTCCGTTGCCCAAAGGATACGTATTAAAAGATTTTAATGGGTTGATTTCTGGATATTGTAATCGTTGCTCGTGAGTTTTTTCAAATTTGCCACAACGTATTTGCATATGACAAGTAGCGTGCAAGTTGCGGATAATTTTTGCCTACGCCACAAGCCAAATTTTTGTTTTCCGTTTTTAGCTTTAAATTCCTAAAACGCCAAAATAAAAATTTGGCGACTTGGTAAAGTTACCAAAATTTCCGGTTTAGAAAAAACGAAGCTATTTGTTATATGCGGTGTGTGCCCAGCATGGGCATCTTTCCTTTTACCGAAAGGTAAAAAATTAATCTATAGGGTGCAAGTCCCTTATGGGCAGGGGTGATCCTTCGAATCCCTAAGGACAGGCTCTTTGAACCATTACTAAGGAGCAAGGTTGCCAACTACGAAGTTGGGACTGAAGATTATTTGCGATTGCATAATGAGCAAATACCGACTACAAACCTTGGTACTTGACCCTTCGATAAATTCAGGATAAACCAGGCAGGAACCGGATATTAGGCTGATGAGCAAGCACATCACTAGAAAAAGCCCGAACGAAAACGGAAAAACCTTATTCGGTTGGGAATTAATCCAGACCAGGCTTATGCCTGGAGTCGTACCCGAATGGGAGGCTGGGCAGTAGCTCAAAGTCCTATTTTGCGTACCACCATCACCGTAAAACGCTTAAAAATGAAAGGTTATGTTAGTCTAATCGAATACTACAATCGATGAGTTTCATTGTTGAACCGCCGTATGCGAGACCCGCACGTACGGTGGTGTGAGGGGTGCACTCCGTCATTTGATGGCGGAGCCATCCACTCGACTATGTGCATACCCTTTTTTGTTTTGTTGATTTAGAGATATTTTTTTAATTTTGTAGCTATGAGAATGACAGTAATGCTATAATATTCCTTTCGAGCTTAGTTCTTTAAGCAATGCGCTTTATTTATACAAAGCGTACTTTTTTATTATTCACTCATCTTATTAATAATCATATAACCAAGTCCATTGTCGACAGTATTTCTTGTTGCCTGTGGATGGTTATTTAAACAAAAAATTATGTCAGATATACTAAGTAAAAAGGAAATAGAGCATTTTATTTATAACGGTTTTGTTCGTCTTGATAATTCATTTTCAAAGGAAATCGCAGATGCAGCTTTAGAAATTCTTTGGAATGACCTTCCTTGTGATAGGTCAAATCCTTCAACCTGGATTGAGCCTGTAATTCGTTTGGGAATGTACACAAATGAACCATTTGTTAATTCCGTAAATACTCCAAAGTTACATAACGCTTTTAATCAGTTAATAGGTAAAGACAAATGGATTCCTTGTCGGAATGTAGGAACGTTTCCTGTCAGATTTCCATCTGGTCAGCAGCCTAACGATACTGGTAAACACGTAGATGCAAGCTTTCCCGGAAATGACCCGAATAATTTTTTTGAATGGCGTGTCAATGTCAAATCAAAAGGACGAGCATTATTAATGTTGATTTTGTATTCAGATGTCAGCGAAAATGATGCTCCAACAGTCATTTATGAAGGTTCTCATATTGATGTTGCAAGATTATTGTCTAAAGAAGGAGATTTAGGTCTTTCTTTTATGGAACTTGCAGGCAAGTTGGACGAGTTGCCAAAAAGAAAAGAAGTGTATGCAACTGGTATAGCGGGTACAGTTTACCTATGTCATCCATTTTTGGTTCATTCAGCTCAACCACATAGGGGAAGTACGCCTAAATTTATGGCACAACCACCTTTGTTGTTAAAGGGCGAATTGTCTATTTCAGATTCTGATGTTGGCTATTCTCCCGTTGAAAGGGCAATTCGCTTAGGAATAGATTAGTCATAAAGATGTTCATTTTGAAAGAGGTTGTTTTTTAGCAGCCTCTTTCTTTTTAGGGTTGCACATAACAGTTTGCGTATATGGTTTGTGGCGGGCAAAAATGCTCAATTTTTTCGGTTAAGGTTTTACGTTTTTAAAAATACAAAAACTTTGGGTTTGGCACTAATTCCGCCATAAACTATATGCGCTGTGTGTGCCCAGCATGGGCATCTTTTCTTTTACCGAAAGATAAAAGATTAATCTAAAGGGTGCAAGTCCCTTATGGGCAGGGGTGATCCTTCGAATCCCTCAGGACAGGCTCTTTGAACCATTAGTAAGCCGCAAGGTTGCCAACTGTGAAGTTGGGACTGAAGGAAGCGGGACTACAAACCTTGGTACTGACGAACAAGAACCGGATATTAGGCTGATGAGCAAGCACATCACTGGAAAAAGCCCGAACGAAAACGGAAAAACCTTATTCGGTTGGGAATTAATCCAGACCAGGCCTATGCTTGGAGTCGTACCCGAATGGGAGGCTGGGCAGTAGCTCAAAGTCCTATTTTGCGTACCACCATCACCGTAAAACGCTTAAAAATGAAAGGTTATGTTAGTCTAATCGAATACTACAATCGATGAGTTTCATTGTTGAACCGCCGTATGCGAGACCCGCACGTACGGTGGTGTGAGGGGTGCACTCCGTCATTTGATGGCGGAGCCATCCACTCTATGTGTGCTGTGTAAGCTATAATAAAGATGGAGGTAGGTCCTCCGACGAGGGTTTTTAGGAAAACTCATCAAACCACTTCTATGATGCATCTGCGGTAACAAAGATGTGTGAAGCGATAGAAGAAAAGGCTATTTAAATAGTCAGGTACGGATAGAAGAGATGAGCGAAAGCGAGCCTTGCGATGAAGTGACGAAAAGACCAGTCGTTGTCAAAACCTGATTTATATTGAGGAGTCAGGGATAAGTATAGAGGAAGCTACCCATACACTTACAGCACTAAAAGGACGTCTGGAAGAATGCAGCCTAAAAGCACATCCTGAAAAGACAAAAATAGTGTATTGTAAGAAAGATGGAAGAAACCTTAAAGGATACCCTGTACAATTTGATTTTCTAGGATTCAGCTTTCAACCGCTAAGGTTCAGGTTGAAAAGAGGCGGTAGTTTTCTTCAGTTCGATTGTAAAATGAGCAGAAAATCTAAGGTTCGTATTACAGGAAAACTGCGTGAGCTTGCCTTCCATAACAAAACCCAACGCGGCATACAGGATTTAGCCAGACTGCTGAATCCTAAAATTCGTGGATGGATTCAATATTATGGAAAAATAAGCCGCCGGAGCTTACAGCCAGTGTTTTATTACTTACACAGCCGTCTGATTAGATGGATACTCAACAAGTATAAACGCTTTAAAGGAAGCAAAGTCAAAGCCGTAAAATGGCTTCGGCAAGTTACAAGAGACTATCCCAATCTTTTCTATCATTGGGAATTGGGTTACAAACTGGTCTAAAACTATTTAGACTTTTACCGACTGCATTACAAGAGCCGTATGAATCGAGAGGTTCACGTACGGTTGTGCGTCCAGCTAAGGTGGACATATCCAGTGGGTGTAAGTCCCACCAGAGTAAAAGTCAAAGCTCTGTAGCTAAATGACATGGGTGGAAGAAATGAAACTCATGAAGCTCATTAACAAACGACCTGTTTAGCAGGTTGTGCAAGTTGCCAGGCCGTAACGAAAGTGAACGCATAGGTAGCCTCGAAAGTGATTAAATCCGGCAGGCCGAGCTAATATCCGTATAGCGAAGGCAGCATGTCTTTCCGAAACTGACTGAAACGGGATGACACCTCCGGCGGGGTAGTAGCGACAGCATGGTAACAAGGATATGTGACGCAACTGGAGAGACCCTCCTCATCCCGGGCAGAAATGACCGGAGCAAGGTAGGTTCTATAACTTGAAAGCAAGGAAATGAACTGAAGATGAGAGGGATTCGGAGAGGAGAATAGTAGCGAAGAAGTTCCGTAATGGGAATGGAGCAAAGTCTCCTTACTAATGATAATCTTCTAACAAAAATGGGAGGCAAGGATGAAAATGAGAAAAACGTCTATTACATTGCAGGAACTGAGAAGGAAGATATACATCAAAGCGAAGGCTGATAACACCCATCGCTTCTGGGGCATGTATGTTCACGTATGTAAGCTAAACACGCTAAGGGAATCTTATCAAATGGTCAAAAAGAATAGAGGAGCACCGGGAATAGACGGGATGACCTTTGATGAGATAGAACTATTAGGAGTGGAAACTTTCCTGCTGGACATACAAACAGAACTGCTCAACGAAACGTACCGACCCTCCCGGAACAGGATAAAAGAGATTCCCAAAGCAAATGGCAAGACCAGGAAGCTAGGTATCGCAACGATCCGGGACCGGGTAGTTCAGGGGGCAGTGAAACTGATTCTGGAACCGATTTTTGAAGCGGACTTCCAGAAAGGCTCATATGGCTATCGGCCCAAAAGAACAGCACATCAAGCCGTAGAACGGGTTGCGGAAGCTGTAGTAAAAGAAAAGACCCGGGTTATTGATTTAGACCTAAGGACGTACTTCGATACAGTGAAACATCACATTCTATTGGAAAAAGTAGCAAAACGCATAGCGGATGACAAGGTGATGAGACTGCTCAAGCAAATGCTGAAAATCGGTGGTAAAGAAGGCGTTCCACAAGGATCGGTTCTCTCACCACTGCTGAGCAATATCTACCTGAACGAAGTTGACAAGATGCTTGAAAAAGCCAAAGAAACAACTCGTGAAGGGAAATACACACACCTGGAATACGCAAGGTTTGCTGATGATGTTGTAATTTTAGTAGATGGACATCCCAAGTGGGAATGGCTATGGGCAGGGGTCAACAAGAGACTGCGGGAAGAACTACAGAAATTACAAGTAACCATCAATGAAGAAAAGACAAAACAACTGGACTTAAGAAAGGGAGATAGTTTTGGCTTTCTGGGCTTCGACTTCAGAAGACTAAAAACGAAGTCGGGTAAATGGAGGGTAAACTATCAACCCAAGATGCAGGCCAGGGTGAAGTTGATGGAGAAAATAAGAGATGTTTTTCAGCGTCATAAATCACAGCCCTTGACAAGGGTAAAGGAGCTAATCAATCCGATATTACGAGGATGGGTTCAATATTTTAAGGTAGGGAACTCAAGCAAAGTATTCGGGTATGTAAAAGATTGGTTGACCAAAAAGATTCGAAGACATCTGATGAGAGCCAAAGGAAGATCGGGCTTCGGTTGGATGAGATGGAGTACAAAGGGATTGTACGCTATGAGTCAAATATATAGCGACTTTCGAGTATCCCCAAGGAAAGTGTCACCAACATGATAGGCTATAAGCAAGATAAGAAATCATTAGGAAAGCGCAGTGCGTTAAATGCGCACGCTGCGTTTGACGAGGCGGATGCTGGAAACACGATCGAAAGGTTGGTGCGCCAGCGTTCGACCCTACCTGGGAGAGGTTTAGGGGTGAGACTCCCCTTTACCTACTCGACTGTGTGCTTTTTTGGTTATCTGCATTCTAAGATAAGTAAAAAGGGACTGTTGGACGTGGCGGCTATAATCAAAATACCATTTTTGGTGTCCGTACCCCGTTTTTATTGTGTTTCAGGTCTCTATATTTAGTTAACCGGCAAAGAACCGGTTCAGTCAACAGAGCGTTCATGTTGGGCCGTACCGGCCACACGAACACTTAGTTGTTGTGTGCAGTTATTTTTTTTTCGATAAATGAAATGGAATGTTACTTTCATCTAAATCCTTTAAATATTTTGAAGCGTCAATATTTAAAGAGTCCAAAAATTTACTATCATTATTTAAGAAATTTAATTTAATTGGGTTAACCGATTCTGTTGATTCAATATCAATGTTCGATTCTATTAAACTACTTGTTGAAGGTAATGCTTCTTTTATTATGTCAAATGATGTTGAGCCTGTTAAACCACTTAAAAGTTCGGTAGACTTTAATAAGTCTCCATTAGAAATTGTATTATTTAATTCAGCATATTTTTCTCTGATTGTTTTTAATGAGAGTGCTTTTATTTTTAACTTCTCTTTGTTAACATAAGTTGAATCAGCATCTATGAGTGCATTGCCTTCAATCCACATTTTTATAGAGTCATTGTAAATTTTGTCTATTTCTGAAGTTTCGGTTACCAGGTGTATCTTGTCAAGATTGTTTAACGAATTGTTATATTTTTGAAACCAATTAGAATTTTCGTCATCTCCTTTTAGCACCTCAAATGATATATTGAAGATTGCATATGTATTTTCAACTTCTCTGTTATCGTAAAATAATGAATCTCCTCGTAATTCAAAATCTGATTCAGTAACATCACTAAAATTATTTCCGTCATCAGTCGAAATTAAAATCAATAACCCTTTTGTTAATTTTCCGTTAGAAACAGGATTGTTTTCATTTTGAGAACTGATAATACCTGCATAACTAGCTTCTAATTGAGTATTAGGATTCGAATCTGAAAATAATTTTTTAACTAAAGAAGTTACTGTTAGCACCTGACCAACAACTGTTGGCGCTAATTGTAAGGCTGATTGATATTCAGGTTTATTCAACATATCAAATTTTGCTTCAAGTAAGTCGTCTTTGACAGCGGTCATTTTTACGTCAATTGAAATTGCATCAGCATTTAAAGGTATTTTGACAGCAATATTTCTGTTAAGGCCTAAATTATAGTTTTTGTTCACTTTAACTTCACGAACGTCTTGAACTGAAGTGGCTTCGATAGTTTCAACTCCTGTTTGATATTTTAGATTTGTGGCTAATGCAATCTTATCTCTTCCTCCAAAGGTATTTTGCCAAAAATTTCCTTTAGACATATAATTGACCGAAGTAAGTTGAAGATTTAGATAGCCAGAATTTTTTAATATTTGATTTTCTTTTTGTGATGGTGAAGCACCTACAGCTGGTTTCCAAAATTTTTTAGTACCTAGTATTGCCATTTTATAAATTATTTAAAAGTTATTATTTAATGAAGTAAATGTATCCATAGATTCTTGAATCCAATTTTGCTTTGTATCGTTAATGAGTGTTCCAAAATTTTTTATCGAGTTTACTCCAATTACATAAAATTGATTATCTCTTTTTACCATTATAGGCGAGCCACTATTTCCAGTCGCTGTATTAAGACTATGAGTGAAACGATGTTCATTAATGTCAGTAATTGTAGATTTATCCAATGTCATTCGATATCTGTTTTTGTGTTTTCCAGAAGCTGGATATCCTGCACAATAAACTTCTTCACCGATTGCTAATGATGAAATATCTTCTAATAATGGCAAAGAGTTTTGGAATGTGAAATTTGGATTATTATTAATTATACTATCAGGGACATATATTAAAGCTATATCATACAAACTTCTCATTGGTTTATTTCGCATATCATAATCAGGGTAAATCTTGAAATTCATTGAATTTTCTGTTTTGAATGAAAATTTACCATAATGATAAGTTTTATAAATCCTTGATGGTGCAATGATAAGCCAATTTACATTCCGGTATGTTCTTACTACATTATGAGCTGATGTCAATAGAAAATTTTTATCAATAAAAAATGAAGTTGAATTAAAACTTGCTTTGAAAAGCCATTTTCCCCTTGTAGCTAATTGATAACAAATATTTCCAAATTTTAATTCCTCAATTTGACTAAAAGTTATTTCATCTGGTAAATTATCTGTTTCTGGCATAATACATTTAATTAGTTAACATTTTGGTTTAATTGCACACAACGTAAATGTAACTGTAGTAGTCGAATTTTCGCGGCTATTGCAGTTACATGGTATTGTGTGCTTTTTTGGTTATCTGCATTCTAAGATAAGTAAAAAAGGGACTGTTGGCCGTGGCGGCCATAATCAAAATACCATTTTTGGTGTCCGTGCCCCGTTTTCATTATGTTTCAGGTCTCTATATTTAGTTAACCGGCAAAGAACGGGTTCAGTCAACAGAGCGTTCATGTTGGGCCGTACCGGCCACACGAACGCTTAGTTATTGTGCATAGTTGTTTTTTATGTGTCAAGCGAAATCTCATTCCAGTCAAATTCTCTGTAAACAGTATATTCAAGTGCTTTTCTTCTCTCCATTATTATGTCTAAATCGACTTTGTCTGATTGTTTTCCTGTTAAGTCGTTATTTCGAGCAAACCAATGAGCACGATAGAACTTGTCCAACATTTCAAAGATTTCTACTTGATTTCTTAATTTAAATTCCGAAATGAATTTTTCTGCTGGCTCATTTTTTGCAATGTTCGGAATTAATGAAGCGAGTGAATCTTCTACGCCAGTATTCAAAGTCAGATTGTTATGAAATCCACCAACCCAAGCAAAAGTCCAAATGGCTTCAACAAACCAATAAATATCTGTTTGAGATTGTTCAGGCAATTCGGAATATTCCGTTTCCAAATATTCCAATTCCTCATCGTTTAAATTCGTTAAGAGTCCGTTTTCTTTAAGCCATTTTTTTATTATATCTCTTGGTGCTTGAAGGTGTAATTGAAATAATGCTGTCAGAACCATAGTTCTACGAGCAATTTCTTTTGGCTCTCTAAATTCAGGATTGTCCAAATAGGGTAGATGTTCAATTACTTCAATTCCAGAAGAACGCAATTGTTTCGTATTTCTATCTTTTATTTTTTCAGGTTTTATTTTCTTTTGGAACCACATTTTTTTTCAATTATGCATAACGTAAATGTAACTGTAGTAGTCGAATTTTCGCGGCTATCGCAGTTACATGGTATTGTGTGCTTTTTTGGTTATCTGCATTCTAAGATAAGTAAAAAAGGGACTATTGGTCGTGGCGGCCATAATCAAAATACCATTTTTTGTGTCCGTGCCCCGTTTTCATTGTGTTTCAGGTCACTATATTTAGTTAACTGCAAAGAACCGGTTTAGTCAACATTGCATGCATATTAGGCTCCCGAAAAAGCGGGACAAGCTGTTCCGGCCACACGAATGCTTAGCTATTAGCTGCTGCCATTTTTAACAATTCAAATTTTATTATGAATCCAATTTTTTATTTTGATTTTCTTCCAAATTGTCAGGATTTGAATAGTGATTTATCCAAATCTTATGCATTTGAGCACCTGTCTCAAAATACGTCTTCGCTGTTTGTTGATAGTTCCAATTTTCGTCACTCTGATTTGCGTGAGCTTGAGGTGAATAATTCCGCTGAATTGAAGTCTGTTTCAATTTCTGATAACCTAAAGACTGTGCCATCTCAGAAAGAAGTTCAGTTCTTAGTAAATCCCAAGTTTGAATTGGGTTTGTCAAATTTGTATTACCCAATGATTCGTAAAGTTTCTCCCAAGCCACTAAAACTTTTTCTTCGTCCTGAAAAACAATATCAATTTGGTTTAGACCACTTACGAAGTCATAATGTGTTGGATTTCCCCTTAGCGAAAACAGTGTCAAAAACAAGTCTCGTTTGGCGTTGTATTTATTTTGTTCGTTATCGAGTTTTCGTCCTGTTTCAACGGCCCTTATCGGACTTGTGGCAATCCAGTAAACAGTTACTCCTAAAATTCCTAAACTAATTATCCAATATGCAATTTCAAAGTAGTCTTTCGGCTCCATATACTTTTTATTTGATTCGTATTTTCTGGTTGCAGGCAACGTGTTATATCTCGCACAAAATACTGAAACAACACTGTAATTTACGGGATATCCACAGTTTCCCGTAAAAATACTAGAATTTTAAGAAGAAAAATCCGGAAAACCGTAAAGCCTGGCACAATTTAAACCGAAATAACTATATAGGCAAACAAGAGAACTGGTTTAGTCAACAAGGCGTTCATGTTGGGCTCTCGAAAAAGCGGGACAAGCTGTACCGGCCACAGAATTTTAGTTATTAGCTGTAGTTTTTTCCTTTATCATTACTTGTTGAGTTTCTATTTCAAATATTAAAAGTCCTTCTTTATCCCTTTCCAATTTTCCCAAAAGTTCGCCTTTATTATTCCAAACAGCACTCTGTCCCACGCTGAAAAAATTATCACAAAATCCCACGCTATTTGACATTAGCACTGGCATTGAAAACTTCTTGGCAATTTTCGGATAATACGTGAATGCTTTTTCAATTCCGTTGTTGGATTTGGCCACGCTTGCTAAATATATTTCTGCTCCAAGCCTGTTTGCCTTTTCCGAGTGTTCGGATTGCAGCGATTCATAGCAAATTGCTGGTGCAACCTTTTTGTTTTTTACGGTCAAAATAATCTGTCCGTTGCCTTGAATAAAATACGGTAGTTCGTCCAAATGCAGTTTTTGTTTGGAATAGATTTTTCTTTTTCGGTTGGGTTCAAATATGACTATACTGATAAATATTCCAAAGTCCAATTTGGTCGGCAAGCCAATTCCGATTGTAATCTTGTTCGAATCGCTAATCTTTTGAAATTTGTCAAGTCTCGAATCATTTTGGTCGGTTGCTAATTCCTTTGCAAGTTCCGGTTCGTAGCCAGTCAGCGATAATTCGGGGAACATTATCAAATCGGATTTTTCGGCAACGGCAAGTTCAATCCATCCCAAATGGTTTTCGATATTGCTCTTAATGTTCCCTTTTTCCGATTTTGTCTGTGCAACGCAAATTTTCATCGTATACGTTTTTCAAATTACCGCCATTGTTGGGCATATTTATTTTTTATTTTCCACTATTATATAATCTCTATTGTCATCATAAAATTCTCCGCCTTTTATCTCTCCATTATCATAAACCAACTTGATTGGGTCGCTAAAGGCATAAAAAATTGTATCGTGATAATCTGTATTCACTAGGTCGTTATTTTGAGGAAAGGATTTATATAATACCTTGTTATATTTAGGTTGCAAGTGTTTTATTAAAGCCTTTTCAGCGTCTAATGAAATTGTTTTTTCACTAGGTAAAAGATAATCAGTTAAATAATCAGACATTTCTGTTGCTGTACTTTCCATTCCCCATTTTACAATTGTGTTACTATCTTTAATTCTAAAAAGAAGAATCATTATCTCGTTCGAAGGTATATTACCGTAGCTTAAGGCACTTTCGTTAATCAAAATTTCTTGGAAAGTAGAATGGCTTGATAGTCTTTGACATATATTCTGTTCCGTTGATTTTCCTACGTAACAAACATTAAATTCACAAAACCCTTTAAATTTTCTCGAAAAGTCTACTTTGATATGTCCTTTCCAATAATTTTGAAATAATTTGTCAGGTGAAAACCAAGCTAATAATTTTGATTCACTTTTTGGCTTGTCTCTCGATTTTATTGTAAAACCTTGTGTTCCATTAAAAGGAAAACCATTTTTGTTTTCAATAGTATTTCGTCTGTCGTGAAGTCTTAATTCTATAATTTTATTCACGTCAGAAGTTATGTTTTCTTGAATTATTGGTAGTTTACATTTTATAACTTCATCATTTTCTTTTTGATGAATCTCAAAGTCGAGCATAAACTCCTTTGAAAAATTAAAATTATTAAATGTTAACTCTTTTCGTTGTGCAATAATGTATATGTGACTATCAAAAAAAATATTTCGAAATTCTTTGTCTTTTACGAGTTTATTGAAATGAAAAGCAGACATTGGTGAATAAGCCAATTCGATATCATTGATTAATAGTCCTTTTTTCATTTCAAAATATTGTGTTTTCGTCTGTCCATTCGTCATTGTCAAAACTCGAAAATATAGCTGCGTCCAAAATACACGGATAAATTTCAGCTTTTTCACAAAGCTCTTGGATTCCGTCCGAAACAAAATGATAATATCCTTTGTCTCCGAGTGGCGAAGAAGTCAATGCTACTGGAAAACCAAAATCATTTAACCAAGTCGTTATTCTTGAGTCAATCGGGATTTCATATTTTGTCAGTCCAAGTGCTTGAAGAAAATTTCTTGACTGTTTCGGACCAAATCCGTTAAAATCATTAGCTAAGTTGTTCGCAATATTTCTCTCTTTTATTTTCGAGTCAGAGATTTTTAGTTCTTCAAGGTCGTTGATTAGTATCCAATTTCTTTTTACAATTTTCCCGTAGTTTGAAGCAAAAAAAGAGCTAATCCTATTCACATATCTTGTCAGACCATTTTGTTGTAAAGTGTCTTTTATAAACTCTTCTACTTTATTGACTGCCGTAAATTTTTCAATAGTCACGGGAAATGGGTCAAGTCTAAGAAATTGTCCAACCGTGGAGTTTGGTCCCGAGCGTTGTTGTGAAGTCAGAAGACACATAATCATTGTTTTAATAATCTTGTCCTTGTCAATCACGATATTTTGCTTTTCAACATTTCTCAATTGTCTAGCTTGTAAAAAAGCGTTTTCATTCTCCGCAATTACCTTTTTTACTTTGTCAATGTCAGATTGCGATATGTTCCAATTAATGTTCAATGTTGTCTTTTTTTAGCTGCCGCATAACGTTCCGTCCTATAAAAACAGTGCGAGCTGGCGCGCGTGATTGTCCGCAGGCCAATCAGGCGTTGCAAGCGAGCACGGACTTTGTATTAGAGATAAGTTTTAGCATTGTTTTTAGCAATGTTATTTTATCAATCCTAACTTCTTGAATTTTCTCTGTAATTCATAAAAGCATTGTTCAATATTGTCACCAGAAAAAGGGATATATTGTAAGCCTGCGATATTTGAAAACTCTTCTATTCCGTCTTGTTTGAGTATGATAACTCTGTCAAAACCTAAACGACCTTGAAATAAACCAGCTTCGTGAATCACGTTTTGTCTTGCTCTCGATTTGCCATCTTCTGTGTCATCTTCTGCGGTCATTACTAAGATGGCTAAAGAAGATTTATCTAAAAATTCTCCCAAAATATTAATTATGCTTTCACTAGTTCTTGATTCATCTTCAAAAGTCAGTGTTTTTAGGTTTAAATCGTCCTTTAAGAATATTTGAAGTCTTGCCCAAAGTTTACTTCTACCGTGCCCAATAAATATTTGTCCTGATCCGGTTGACTTTTTCTGAGGTAACGGCTTTATACTGGCAAACTCTTTCTGTAATTCAGGTTCTGATAAAGATAAAAGTTGTTGAGTCAGTCTATGAATGCTTTTTACCGTTGTGTCATTCTTAGAGGTTTGAGATGGTGGTATGTACATTACTTTACTACCTGGTTTTCGCCTATATTTCATAAAAAACTCTTCAATTTTATCAGAATACATCTTGATATCTTGAAGGCTTTCTGAATCTGTATAATCTACTTCGGAAAGCTTTTTTACAAAGACTTTTATAGGTGCAAAAAATTTCAAGTCTGCTTTAACGCTTTCCCACAAAGCTTCTGAAAGCAATTGTAGTTCTTTAATTATCATTATTTAGTGGTATCAATTATTAATATTGCCTAACGATTAGTATATGAAAAGTAGGCGATTTCAAAGCACAAAACTTTCGGTTAAGTACAGAATTTGAGACAAGCCTAAAACCGTGATATTAGAGCTGTTTCGCCTATTTTTTATATACATTGTGTGTGCCCAGCATGGGCATCTTTTCTTTCACCGAAAGGTAAAAGATTAATCTAAAGGGTGCAAGTCCCTTATGGGCAGGGGTGACGCCTTGAACCATTAGTAAGCCGCAAGGTTGCCAACTGTGAAGTTGGGACTGAAGGAAGCGGGACTACAAACCCTGGTACTGACGAACAGGAACCGGATATTAGGCTGATGAGCAAGCACATCACTGGAAAAAGCCCGAACGAAAACGGAAAAACCTTATTCGGTTGGGAATTAATCCAGACCAGGCCTATGCCTTTTTAGGAAGGCTACAACTTTACTGATTAGTAATATAAAACCTTTTTTGGATGGTAAAAGGCCATGCATCGTCTGTTTTTTATTATTTGAGAACAGGCTTATTTGGTTCTAATACCCTTTTAACAATATCTTTATGCCCCTCAATTCTTTTCTGTCGTTTGTTTGTGACCGTACTTAACTCTTCTTTAAGCGCTTCCAAAGGATCCCAATCATTATAGATTTTCTTTTGAATACCGTAGTTTTCACATAACTCTTCTGATAACTTGTAGGCCACCAGTCCCAATCGGCTATAGTGATAACTGCGTTCACTAAACCAATCTTCGAAGTCGGGTGGTCCTGCAATACTCTCGGTAAACTTGATCATTCTATCAGCTCCCTCGACTTCAGAAGGCAATGAAAGTATTTTATACATCAGTTCATGTTCAATGCTCCTCCAATCGACATCTTCAGGAAATATAGGTGCCCCTGGAGCTCTTACTTGTGGCTCTAAAAGGCCGTCTGGTGTACGTTGCCCATAAGATAATCCATTATCACTTATTACGTCAGCGCAGTCTTCTACAAATTTATCAAGGATACATGCTACACGAATAGCGAGATATCTGGCGTCCCTTTTTGCAGCCTGTTTATTGGTCCAATACTTTTGGAACCACGAAATAGACGAACCAACTAATACTCCGATAAGACCAAATACAGCTTCCATCATTTCACATTATTTTCTATTTATTCAACTGATTATAAATCCTTTTATGATAAGCTCTTTAACCAAATTGCCGAATGCTTTGTCTTCCAGCACTTTTTCAAAGATTTCCTAATTCTGATCTGTGCTGCCTATGAGTTTCTCGATAATTTTATCATCAAAAGTGGATTTGAAGGTATTCAACCTATTAGTTTGGGTTTGATTTAGTTTTAAGCCACTAACCTTCTTCTTTATAGTAAATAAAAGATCCCGTTCCTTCCTTTTTGTATCTTTTTAACCTGCCTGTTTTAATAGCGTAATTTAGTGCACTCGAAAACTCATTATTCTTAAAATCAGATCTAAATCTTGTTTTGGCTTCTTCAACAATTTTCCTCAAAGTCATTTCTTTTCCAGGTATCAAAGTTTTTTTAAAATGCCCTTCCTTCGCTAAAATTTTTATGACATCCGAGGCTGATATGGGCTTGTTTGCTATTGATTGGGAGCTTTTTTCCTTTACCTCCTTCTTGCGATAAGAACTAAGGGCGATGTCATATTCCGGAATCTGGAAATCGAATATAAATACCTCCATAATATGCACCTCAATAGCCCTTGCAACTGCAAAAAGATTACTTATAGATGTATTCTTTGTACCATAAATTATTCTTCTGACCTGGGCTTCGGTAAACCCGGTTCTATCTATTATCGCCGAAAGCGGTATATTTTTTTGTTCGATGATCTTCTGTACCCGGGTTCTTAGCTTTTGAAGGTTCTCCGGATCGATGTATTGTGAATTTGCCATAGAGCAAATCAAAGCGTAATAAAATATATTTAACTTTCAAATTTGATATATTAAATAAAATATATTATATTTGTTCAAGTTTGAAATACATATGATTGAATATAAATATATGAAATAACATATTTCTTATATGAGGTATTAATATCAAAGAGTCTCGACTACAAACTCTAACATTTTATTAAGGACGAGACGGCCCGATAGTTAATACCCATGGCAACTTTTTCGTACCTTTGCGTGCGACTTAAGTGCTGTGGGTTCTATCGAAGCTGTTCCTTAAGGGGTTAGAGCCTTGTAGTGCGGTGTAGATAGGCCCCGGTGCTTTTGTCATCATGCCTTAAATATATCCACAGAGACTCGTTTTCAACACATCGATATGAAAACGAGTTTTTTATTTTACACAGCCTTCATTTCCGCCACTCATGGCGGCGGCTCCCTCTTCAACGGCCCGTCGGCCGCAGAACGGCTATTTCCAGTAAAACCCAAGAAGCCTATTTAGGTATTTCCTTCATGAGCTCCAACAAGCGAGGAGCATCAAAATGAGAACCTCTTAAGAACTATAGGAAATAAATAAAACCCATAACGATGCTCGCAAAACTGGATGCACTGTCCTCTTCAGGAAGGCCTAAGGTTTCGGACAAGCCTAAAAAAATAAAATGTTTATGAAAAGAAAAAAGAATTAGCCTTTTAGAAGCCATAAAGCTTTCCCCGAGATTGGCGTCTGGCGGGGAAGGCCGAGGCTTAATAAAACAAATGTTTCATTAAAAATCACACGCAAAATTATGAAAAATAATTACCAAAGTCGCGCGTATATCGTGGCGGTAATAGTAATTGGCCTGCTCCTTATATTTTCTATAAAATCATTAGCAGCAGCTACACCAAAACCCCTTCCTTACTTTCAGGATATCAGCATAACGGGAACTATCACCGATAAAGACGGCCTGCCCGTTCCGGGAGCAACCGTCTCCATTAAAGACAGCAACAACGGCACCCTCACCAATATGGAAGGGAACTATGAACTCACCGCCCCGGCAGGAGCCACATTAGTGATCTCATACCTGGGCTTTAAGAGTAGGGAAGTGGCTGTAGATGGCCGGGAAGAAATCGATATACAGTTAGAAGAAGATGTAGAAGCCCTTGGCGCAGTAGAAATCAATGCCGGATATTATAATACTACAGAACGGGAACGTACGGGGAATATTTCAAGAGTTTCAGGAGAAGAAATAGAATTACAACCCATAGTGAGTCCCCTTGAAGCTCTGCAGGGTCGTATGGCAGGGGTGGAAGTAATTCAGCAAAACGGTGTACCCGGGAATGCCCCTGTTATTCGAATACGTGGGCGAAATAGCCTTCGTTCTGATGGGAATTATCCTTTATATATTATTGATGGTGTACCTATTAATTCCACTCCTCAGTCAGGTGGAAGCAATGTATATAGAGAAGGAATAGATCCTTTAAGTACCCTGAATTTATCCAACATAGAGAGTATAGAGGTGCTAAAAGATGCGGATGCTACCGCGATTTACGGTTCCCGGGGCGCCAACGGTGTGGTATTGATAACAACAAAGAAAGGAACAGGTTATGACAGAAAAACAGAAGTAGAAGCTCGGTGGTATTCCGGTATAGGAAAAGTTTCGAATAAAATGAACTTGGTAAATACTGAAGAATATTTA
The DNA here is from genome assembly GCA_017795085.1 of Salegentibacter sp. GTDB lineage: Bacteria > Bacteroidota > Bacteroidia > Flavobacteriales > Flavobacteriaceae > Salegentibacter. The sequence continues at coordinate 2,660,166 of CP051246.1, read as the reverse complement.
ACACTTCGAAGGACAGCCATACAAAATGACAACAGAGAGCCCGACGAAACTACAGACTATGATTTGCTTTTATGGGATCAAAACCGGTATACCGATTGGCAGGAGGAGTTGTTTGGAGGAACTTCAAGCATTACGGATATTAATGTTTCCGCTTCCGGAGGTAATGCCACTACTTCCTTCCGTTTGGGAGGTTCCTATCATAAAGAAGGGATGGTATTTCCCGGGGATAATAGCTATCATAAAGTTACAGGTGCACTTCAGTTAAACCATACTTCTGAAAATAAAAAGCTGGGAATTAACCTCTCGTTGAATTATGGAGTGGATAAAAGTACAGTATTAGCCCATGGCGGTACTAACTTTATTAATACGGCATTGGCATTACCCCCAAATGCACCTGCCCTATACAATGGAGATGGAAGTTTACATTGGGAAGAATGGGAATATTCTACTTGGAATAATCCATTAGCGGGTGTTTTGCACAGAACTACCACGGACGAAGGCAATAATATCATAGCTAATATGGGATTGTCGTACCAATTGTTTGAGGGACTGACGTTTAAGGCAAATATGGGGTATACCTATTTGAATAGACTATATAAAGGACTCTTCTCTAAAAATCAGTATAGCCCGGAAAATAGAGATGCTACGAATCATGAATCTGTTGAGAACCACCGCACAAGACGGTCATGGATCATAGAACCTCAGCTCATATATGATACTAAAATAGGGGAGGGGAATATAGATGCATTGATAGGATTAACTTTTCAACAAAATGGAAACAAGGGGATAAGTATTCTTGGAGAGGGATATACTACAGAATCACTAATAGGAGACTTGTCGGCAGCTGCGGCTACCAGAGTGATGAATAATGAACGTATAGCGTATAAATACAATGCGATATTTGCGCGCTTAGGATATAACTGGAAACAAAAATATTTTATAAACCTTACCGGTCGCCGTGATGGTTCGTCCCGTTTTGGCCCGGATAAGCGTTTTGCCAATTTTTGGGCTGTTGGTGGATCCTGGATCTTTACTGAAGAACCTTTTGTGAAAAAACACTTTCCTTTCCTAAGTTTCGGGAAATTTAGAGGGAGTTATGGTACTACCGGTAGTGATCAAATAGGGGATTATGAATATTTAGATGCCTATGAAGCCACAGAAGGGCCTAATGGTTTATACCCGACCCAGCTTACCAACCCGGATTATTCCTGGGAGGAAAATAAAAAACTTGAAGCGGCCATAGAACTTGGTTTTATTAAAGACCGCATTACCATGGGGGTGAGTTGGTATCGCAATCGTTCTTCCAATCAACTTGTCGGGTTTCCACTTCCCTCTACTACAGGTTTCAGTACGGTGCAGGCCAATTTACCAGCAACCGTACAAAATACCGGTTGGGAGTTTGAGTTATCTTCCCTGAACATTAGCTCAGAGAGTTTCCGTTGGCAAACATTTATTAACCTGACCTTGCCCAACAATAAACTGGTGAAGTTTCCTAATATAGATCAAACTTCTTATGCTAATAGGTACCGTGTGGGCCATCCTTTAAATATTCAATTACTTTATCAATATGATGGTATTGATCCGGAAACCGGTCTATATCGTGTGGCAGATATAAATGAAGACGGGCGATATGGTATTGAAGATCGTGTAGTAATAAAGAATTTAGGGAGGAAATACTTTGGAGGGGTAGCTAATAATCTTTCCTATAAAGGTTTTGGCTTTCGGTCTTTATTGGAATTTGTAAAACAGGACGGCCCTGAAGGACAGATGGGCTTACCAGGAGCAAAAAGGAACCAAACATTGGATTTTTATAATACATGGCAAAATGGAGAAAGTCATAATATTCAAAAAATATCCGAATCACCTGATGCATCGGCGGCATATAGCCGGGCATATTTAAGTGAACGCTTTATTTCTGATGTTTCTTTTATTAGATTGAAAACATTAGCTTTAAGTTATAACTTACCTAATCTACCCTTGCAGAAAATTGGATTAAACAGTTGTAAACTCTTTTTACAAGCTCAGAACCTTTTTACCATAACTAACTTCAATGGACTGAATGTAGAATATCCTGGGGGAAATACCATACCCGCGTTACGAACCCTAACCTTAGGAGTGCAACTTCATTTTTAAAAAATCAAAACATGAAAAATAAAAAATATACAATTGGATTTGTGATGGTCGTTTGCTTTTTTTCTATAACGTCCTGTGAAGATTTTGTAGATGTTGAAACCCCTAACCATAAAATAATAAATGAAACAGTTTTTAAAGACGATAAAACGGCAGTAGCTGCCATGAATGGAATTTACAATGAATTGTTTAACTCTGATTTTTCTAACGGGTATTTATTTTCCGTAACTGTATTGGCGGGGATGTCTCCTGATATTTTTGAAACAACGAGTGCAACTGATGCTCGCTATGGTCCGTTTCAACAAAACCAAATTTCTCCGAGGGAATCACCAGACGCATCTGCAAACTACAGTCTTTGGTCTAGTGCCTATAATGTGATTTATATGGCTAATAGGGTATTGGAAGGAATAGAAAATTCCGAAACCATTACAGAAGAGGTAGGGAGTACACTGAAGGGACAGGCATTGTTTATTAGAGCTTTCACCTATTTCTATCTGACAAACCTGTATGGAGACATCCCCTTAATCTTAACTACGGATTATCGCCAAAATGCCACTGTTTTGAGAGATTCCGCTACTGAGGTGTTTGAACAAATAATTACCGATTTGGATTTGGCCATTACCTTTTTGGAAGAGGAGGAAACATATAAAGATGCTGAGCGTACACAGGTAAACCGTTTTGTGGTCTTGTCATTGCTCGCCAGAGTTTATCTCTATCAAGAGAATTGGGAAAAAGCCGAAGAACTCAGTAGCCAGGTCATAGATCAAACTTCATTGTACGGGGTTCTTGAAGATTTGAACCAGGTTTTCCTGAAAAACAGCCGGGAAGCTATCTGGCAAATATCTCCTTTGGGAGGAATAGGCGGAGGGCAATTTTTTACATACACCAAGGAAGGTTATCTGTCGAGGGGTATAAATAGTTCCGCTATCAAATTATCGAATGATTTTATTTCTTCTATGCATACAGAAGATAAACGCTTGTCCCATTGGGTTGGCTTTAATGAGAACAGGATGTTTTATTTTCCGCATAAATATAAAGATGGAAGTAGCTGGCAAAATGTGAGTGAATATTCCATGGTGTTGCGGTTGGCGGAACAGTATCTAATACGGGCTGAAGCACGAACCATGCAAGGAAAGTTGTCGGATGCCGTAGCAGATGTAGATAAAATACGACACCGGGCTGGGCTGGAGGGCATTGCCGAAATTAATCCCCAAATTGATAAAGAAGAATTATTGGATGTGATTATGGAAGAACGAAAACTGGAATTGTTTTCCGAATGGGGGCACCGATGGTTGGATTTAAAACGTACTGATAAAGCTTCAGAAGTGTTGGCGCCAATAAAACCACTTTGGCAGGATACGGATGTTCTATATCCTATTCCGGAAGAAGAACGGATCAAAAACTCTAACCTCGGTCAAAATGAGGGATATTAATTACATAAAACCTTATAAAATGAACATAATAAAAAAGATGATACTTGGCACAGGGCTACTGTTTTTTTTAAACATCCTTGTTCTTTCAGCACAACCTAACCTTGCGGAAAATGCGTTACACCTAGATCCGGGTATTCGACATGGACAATTAAGCAATGGTTTGACCTATTACATCAAGCATGTAGAAAATGCCTCGAAAAAGACCAATATGCATTTATATGTAAAGGTTGGTTGCTATTATGAGAAACAAAACCAACTGGATTTTGCCCATGCTCTGGAACATTTGGCTTTTAAGTGTGCCCCGAATTTTCCTATGAATTTAATGGGGAATCCTAAATTGTTAACACGTTTTGGTATGGAAAAGTACGATATTTTCGGACGTACCGGAAATATGCATACATCATATAATTTTGACATTCCTTCTAATAATATGGATGCTATGGATACCGGGCTTCTGTGGTTTTATGATATTTCCGATTTGGCATTGACCACGGAAAAGATTGATGAGGAACGAGGGCCGTTGCGTCAAGAAGTAACTTTTAAACAAGGAAGTAAGTTGGAAGATAAGTTTGTAGAAACACAGATGGAATCCGAACTGTTTCCTTTTGAGCTTGATTTTTCGAATTTTTTTAACCATAATCGAAGTTTTTCCCCTACATCGCTTGTCGAATTTTATAAGCAATGGTATCAGCCGGACCGAATGGGGATCGTTATTGTGGGGGACATCCAGGATATAGGTGCCGTAGAGAGAAAGATCAAAGCCCGTTTTTCCGGGATAAAAGGGCATTCAAAACCATGGATTGATTTTCATTTACAGTATCTGGAAAGGCCAGAGCAGTTTGTGGCCGTAGAGCAGGGTGTAGGTAAACAGGGAACGGAAACTGTCGAATTTTATTTATACCTACGGGATAAGAAAATCATAGATGAACGGCAAACCTGGAAAGGCATAAAGCGGAAAGTAATATGGGGAATGTTGAGTAAATTAATGCTTCTTAACAATCGGTTTAAGGAAGCCGGCCAAGTATATAATACATTATTTACGGCATTTGGGCATTATGGAGGTAGTACATTTCCTGCATATAGAATTAAAATTACTGCAGCTAAGGACGAGGGCCAAGAGTCGTTTAAAAAAACCATTCGCATCCTAGATCAAGTGAAAAAATTCGGATTTACCCGGGAAGAATGGAAAGATGCTAGAAAAGAACAATTGAAGACTATGCAGTCGATAGATACTACCCAGCCTAAATATTGGTTGGAACAAATAAATAATCACTATGTACATGGAGAGGCATTACCGATAGCGAAGGCGACAGGTTTGCAACAATGGTTTTCCGGGTTATCTCTAAAAGATTTTAATGCACTGGTCAGTCAATATTTATCAGAAATTGTCAATGATATTGGTATTATTGTCCCTCATGGACAAAAGTCATTATATTCAGAAACAAAAGTTCGGAGATGGGTACAAGAGGTCCTGGGGGAAGAGCGCCATCCTTATACAGTTCCGGAAATACCTAAGCAATTGATAAGTGCCCGTGAAACCGCCAACTTGAAAGAAAGAGGGTACAATGATAGGGACAGGGGAAACTCGGAACCGGTTTTGAAAAATGGGCGCGTTCTAAGAAAAGCCAAATCCCCCGGAGTGAGGGAGCTGGTTTTGGATAACGGTGTAAAGCTGGTTTTGGATACTTCCGGGGTGAAAAGTAATAAAGTACATCTTCGTGGATTCAACCCGAAGGGGGCTTCCTGTTTTCCTGAGGAAGATTATTTTTCGGCCATAAATGCCCCTTTTATTATTAAAAATGCCGGGATTGGGAATATGGATAAGTTTGCGTTAAACCGCTTTCTGGCAAAGACCACTTTCTGGCAGGGGGTTTTACCCTATATTGATTATAGGGAGACTGGTATAAAAGGAAATGCGAACACAGAAGATTTTGAAAAGTTGTTACAATTGGTTTATCTGTATTTTACCCAACCGCGAAAGGACAAGATTGCTTTTGAAGATTGGAAAGCCGAAGAAAGAGATCGGCATTTAAACCCAACATATGGCTTTCTTTGGGAAGATTATAACGTTGCCATGCGTGAGTTTTTAGAAGACAGCTCTGTTGCACCCAAAGGGACGAAACGATTGCAGGGTATTCCGAAAACTGATATGGATAGAGCTTATGCGATTTACCAACAACTTTACGGGAATGCTAAGGATTTTACATTTCTAATCAGTGGGGGTTTTTCGATAAATAAAGTATTACCTCTGCTACAGAAATACCTAGGAAACCTTCCAAATTTATCTGATGGAGGAATCTGCCTCTCCAATAAGGTAGTCGATAAAAATTTGCCAAAACGACCTGTGTATCAAAAGTTTTCGCCCCAGGAGATGGGTGCTTTTTATAATATGGAGAGTGTGATGTATTCGCTAAGGTTTGTTGGCAAAACAGGGAACTTGACGGATTGGAAGGAGCGTATTAAAGTGGATGCTCTGGGAGATTTAATGGATTCAAAGGTCAAGGGATTACGATATGTTAAGGGATTTTCATTATATAACACAAGAGCGTGGAGTCAGTTTAACAGAAGTCTTTCTTCTTTTGATTTTGAGATACGTTTGGATATTGTTCCTGAAGAATTGGAGGCTTTGCGGAAAGCATGTAAAGAGATGGTGTCGGAAATCCAAAGCAATTCTTTTAGTGAGGAACGGTTTGAGGAGGTTATACAAAACAGGTTTATTAAGAGGTATGTTGCAAAACAAAATAGTACATTTCATAGGCGTCGACAATTGCACGGCTACTATGCATATAAAGAGCCCTGGGTTCCCTCATCGGAGATAGTACGTTATGTAAAGTCCTTAACCCGGGAGGATATTCAAAAGACTGCCCAGAAATATTTAAAAGAGGGCAATCTTATGGAGTTTGTAATGCAAAATAAAAACAGTAGTGATAATCCATAGAGACTTATGCCAATATGGGATACCTATTATTTTTTGTGAAGACAAAATCAAACACCGGGCTATTTTAACCCGGTGTTTTTTAAAGTTATAACCTTGGATCAGGAATCACTTTAGAGTCTTGTGTGGGGCTCTCCAAAAGTGGAGAAGTTGTGCTTGGCTGGGTGTGCACCGGATAGGTTTCTCCTGGTTCACCTTGAATTTCTGCTTCGCAATCGTTCGAACCCGTCTCACAATCCACATCAACCTCATACCAGGTGTCATCTAATTCGATAAATCCTGTTGCATAATAATCTTCGGCAGTTGCTTCTACAAACGCAAAAGACATTCCAATGGCAAAAATAAATGCCAACATCGGTAAAATAAGCTGTAACTTTTTCATAAGTTTAAAATTTAATGATTAATAAAATGCCTACTTCTAAGAATCAGGTTTTCGGCTTTTCTTCCCTGCTTTTGTTGCGCAACAAAATTTCTTTATATGGTTCACTCCAATTGGTAATTGGATAGCTTAGAGTTTTTAATTTTATTCCTTGTTTTATCTTGTTTTCGTAAGAGTATAATTCCTAAAATGGCCAGTACTATCCATATGATATTCAATATAAAATGCTGGGTCCAGGTCAGTAGCGTTATCACACCACCACAGGAACATGGAGTGTATGGACTAACGAATAATATACCAGCTACATACACCGTAAATAGGATCATAAGTACAAGTGCAGCATATAAGCCTTTAAGCCTTGTTTTAGGCCAGACAAGTAATGCCGCGATGATTATTTCCAATGCAGGTATAGCCCAGGATACAATGTGAGCAATAGATTTAACTCCGAATAAAGGAGAGTTGTAAAGATTGGTATAAAACCGGTCTCCCTCTGAAAACTTGGTAAACCCGGCATAAACAAAAAGCAGGATAAACAGAATAGCAATGCCATCTATTATCACTTTCCGGTGCCGTAGTACAAAACGTAGTATGGATAAGAAAACTGGTTTCATCTTTAGGGTAGGTTTTGCGCTGCGTTTCAACTACAATAATTTCTTATACCCTAAAATTCTGGAATTAAAGGCCAAATCCATTCCTGAAAACGTACTTTCTAGGTCGGGAAATCTGCTTTCTTTTATCCAAAATCCGTTATTTTTACTTTTTTTCGGAATAGTACTTCCTTATTACTCATCCCTTACCACATCTCCCGGAGTAATACCGAATTTTTTCTTAAATGCTGCATAAAAGCCGGATTTTGTATTATAACCAATTTCATAAGCTACTTCTTTGATGCTCATACGGGAAGTTTTGAGCAGGGTCATAGCCTTTTCCAGTTTCTTGTCTATATAATATGCATAGGGAGTTTGGTTATAGAAATTTTTAAAAGACTTTTTAAATTTTTTCTCGTTGATACCAAAATGCCGGGTAATGGATGTCATATCCGGTAAGGAACCATCCAGATGTTCCTGAAAATACTGTACAATTTCACGCATAAGATTTTTATTCCGGTCTGCTTTTGGAGAGAAAGAATGGTTTTCAAGTGTCACTTGGTCTGTATTCTTTTGTTTTATCAATGACTCGGCGGTATTCTTTTTATTCTTGTATGTAGAAACATGAATGCTATTGTCCGGTAATTTCCAAAAATAACAGAAACAGGTAAAACGCAGCCATGTATTTACTTTAAAGAAAAGGGTAGTGCTAAAGTTGTCGGTTTCCCGATACATAAAATTACGTTTTATAGAGGACCAGGTGTTCTGTGCATCCGTGGTGAGTAAGGGGCCCAAGGGCTTGTTCTCTATTTCGTGCAGGGGTTTGTCTATGAGATGAGGTAGGTTCTCACTAGTGCTTTTAATAATAAAGTTTTCAGTCATGTAGAACTCTATTTCTTCGGGAGGTACTATATTAATATTTTGTAGTATCATCTGGGACCGATGTAGTTGACCCATTTCTCCGATGAGGTTGGTGTAGAACACTAACATATCATAGTCATCATTCGTATCCGAATACTTTAGGCGGTAGTTGAGGTGACCCAGGGAAATTTCCTTGAGCACACGACAAACGTTGGTATATTGGGCATTAGTTAAGTAGAACATAAGGGAAGCAGATTAAGGTCCGGAGTGCATGAAAAGAATGTATAATATCAGGATAATAATGTAAACAATATTGGTTCGGTTGCTGGTGAGCCATTTCATGGGGGGAGCATTTTATGGTCAACAATATAATGGTATGTAATTGAGCATCGGGAACAGTATGTTCCTTGAAGTTGATCTGTGGGCTATCAAATCGTGCGGTCTAAATTAGAAGATTATTTTGAACCAATTGTTACCAAAATTCGGGAATAAATATCCAAAATCCGGCTATTTTAAAGCAGGGTTGTTAGGATTTTTTATTAGCCTTAAAATTTGACAAAAAATTTGGGTTTTGGGTCGGGAATTTATGAAGTACATCAATTCACCTAAGAAATCCTATGTAGTAGCTTTTCTAAAATGAAACTTATTGATAAAAATGGAAATAATGCTGATGTATATTTTAAATAAATAAAGAGGAGAATAAAATACAATTTTTATTGTTTGCAAGCTCAGTATGGGATAAAACTAATTTAAATGATATCTAAACCGAATATCAAAAAATCAAATGACAGAGAACTGAATTTATTTGATAACAAATATTACACATCAGGACTATTCTGAATTATTTTTTGTGTAAAACTGCTCTAATTTAATGGTTTATCTGTACTATAGTTGCTTTGTTCTGTGCTTCATCAAGTGCTTTATTAAAATTTGATAGAGCAATTTTATTTGCGGAATGTTGGTTTTTACTTTTTCAATAGGGATAATAAACCCCCATTCCACTAAATCATTTAAGGTTTTTATATCGGTAATCAAACGTGTATTATAAATATTTACCGTGGTGTAGACTGATTTCGTTTCATGATCGGTGTATTAATGCTAATCAAGGGTTGAAATAATAAAAAAAAACAAGTCTAATTTGTTGAAAAACAACGCCTTAGACTTGCGCAAGTCGCTGATAATCAGTAACTTATATGTGATTTCAAACACCATATAAGTAATGAATCCCAACGACAAGCACTCTAAATTAGTAAAAATTTATTGTTATGTATGTGAAAAATTTGAAGAAGGTCTTTGGTTTGAATGTGAACGCTTCAGCAACAACAAAGAACCCAAGCTCAGCGATGAGGAAATCCTTGCCATTTATCTATACGTGATGTATTATCAAGAATATTTTAAAATCAAACAAATTCATCGGTTTGCCATGGACTACCTTTTGGACTGGTTCCCCAATTTGGGAACTTATCAGGCTTTTAACAATAGGCTCAACAGGTTGTCCGGTGTGCTGGACAAGCTTAGTGGGGCAATCATTAAGGAATTCCATCCCCAAGACTGTTCAAAGAGCCAAAGCCTATTGGATTCCATGCCCATTATAACATGTTCCGGGAAAAGAGCTGGCAAAGTTGCCAGGGAAATTACAGATAAAGGCTATTGTTCCACCAAATCCATGTACTATTATGGAATGAAACTACATGCGCTGGGTTTTCGTCGACAAGGGAAAATGCCCTATCCAGAAGAAATCATGTTTACACCTGCATCGGTAAATGACCTAAGCCTGTTCAAAGAGCAGTGGAGCACAATGGAAAACAGGATATTCATAGGAGACAAAATATATAACAACAAAGAGTTCTTTGAAGGAATAGAAGACCACTATAATTCACACATGCTTACACCGGTCAAAGGAGTCAAAGGGATGCCACAATCCTTAAAAAATTTTGACAGGGCAGCCAATGACCTATACTCTAGGGCTGTATCCAAAGTAAGGCAGCCTATTGAGTCATTGTTTAATTGGCTCATTGAAAAATCCGATATACAAGATGCACACCGGGCAAGATCTACTAAGGGATTAACAGTACATGCATATGGAAGATTGGCTGCGGCTTTTATAACTTTAATATTTTAACCCTTGATTCGCATTATTAATTTAACCGTAAAATAAATTAACTTTAACATTCATTTTTGTTAATTTATGTTATTTTGAAGGTGAGGATTAATTTTTCAAGGCTAAGTGATGATTTATGGGTGATATCGTAGAAAATACAGAACAAATTCTAATTTCGAATCTTCGAAATGGAAATGAGCGGGCTTTTCAAAAACTTTTTGATAAATACCGTAATCAAATTTATGCCTATAGTTTAAGTGTTCTCAAATCTAAACCTCAGGCCGAAGAAATAGTTCAGGAAGTTTTTTTAAAGGTTTGGTTGAATCAAGAAAAGTTAGATCCTACTCTAAATTTTAAGTCTTACGTTTTTACCATCGCTCGAAATTTAGCTTTTAATGTATTGGCTAAGGCTGCTAATGATCAAAAGTTAAAGGATCGCATCTTTTACAAGAGTCAAAATAGGGAAAGCATGACTGACACAAAATTGCTTGAAGCAGATTATGCCAAGTTAAAGAATCAGGCTATTGAAAAGTTGACCCCCAGATGTAGAATGGTTTTTCATATGTCCAGAAACGAAGGAAAAAGCTATGAAGAAATTGCTCATGAGCTTGGTATTTCTAAGAATACAGTTAAGAATCAGATGAGTAACTCTTTAGCGATCATAAAAGAATTTCTTAGGGTTAATGGGGATATTGTTTTCTTGTTTATATTCCTGGCGGAAAATTCAATTAGTTAGCCTAGGTTCTTATGTGTTAGCTTTTTAATTGCTTCTCTTCCCGTTGTACTAATAATTCAGAATTTTTTTCTCCTTCCCTCTACCCACTATTATAAAGGGTCTTTTTACAAAAAAAATAGAACTGAATAGTATTCCATCGTTTTTCAATTGTATTATATATAAGTAAAAGTCTTAAAAAGGATGAAGGTTGATAACAGAATAAAATATTTGATTCAAAAATTTATCGCAGGAGACTGTTCTTCAGATGAGATTGATGATCTCGTGGCTTATTTTAAAAAGAGCCAGATTGATGAAAATTTTCCGGAAGCAGAGGAGGTTTTAAACTTGTTGAATGAATTACCTGAGATGGACGAAGATTCTTCTCAAAGAATTTATAGTGAGATCATTAATAAGGCTAAAACCCAGAAAAGTTTTAATAAACGCTACTGGTATGGTACTGTAGCAGCTGTTCTATTGATAGTTCTGGGAGCAGCATTTTATTTAGGGTTAATAAACAATATCCAAAATATTCAGGAAGCTCCAATAGTTAACGAAAATATGATAATCTTGGAAAGGGAAGGAGGGAAAACAGAAGTGCTTCTGGAAAACGGGGATTTGCAATTAACTGATAAAGGGGGTGAAGTTGTTGTCGAGCAAAATGGTAAACAATTAATCTATCAAAAAAGTGAAGAGGCGTCAAAGGAAATAGAGTACAATACTTTGTACATTCCTTACGGAAAGCAGTTTCAGGTTGAATTATCAGATGGTACTTTAGTTATTATGAATGCCGGCTCTTCGTTAAAATTCCCGGTAAACTTTCCAGAATCAGGTACACGAAAGGTTTTTTTAGCTGGCGAAGCATTTTTCAAGGTCGCAAAAGATGAAAAGAATCCTTTTATAGTAAATATTGACAATCTTCAAATTGGTGTTTTAGGTACAGAATTCAATGTTGCTGCCTATCCAGAAGATCCGGTGAGCAATGTGGTATTAGTGGAAGGTTCGGTAAAACTGAGTACTAACGGAGCGAACGCCATCTTAGAGCCTGGCCAGTTGGGTAGATTACAAATAGCAAATGACGAACTGGAAATCGAGAAAGTTGAGACTGGAATTTATACCGCCTGGATGCAGGGTGATCTTGTATTCAGGAATATGAGCTTTGAAAATATCTTGCTAAAGATGGAAAGGCACTATAATGTAAAAATCATAAATAATGATGAAGTTTTAGCGAAAGAGAAATTCAATGCTCGTTTTCATGAGGAACCTCTCACTAATATCTTAGAATATTTCAGGAATAGTTATGGGTTGAATTATAAATTAAAAGATGATGGGACTATTATTATTGAATAAAATTAAAAATAATTCTGAGCCAAAATAAAAGGGGAATGTTCCCGCATCCCCCTTAGTAAAATGTGGCTTTTAAAACGTGTATTAACCAACATTTAAGACTTCAAAAGTATGAAAAAATTATTCCAATTTAGGCCTAGGCTATTTTTGTTTCAAATTGATTTAAGAATGAAACTTTCTTGGCTACTTATTTTTATTTCGATTTTTGGATTGCAGGCCAACACATCCTTTTCACAAAATATTGTGACCCTAGACCTTAATAAGGTGAAAGTGTCAAGAATTCTCGATTTTATAGAAAAGCAAACAGATTACCGATTTGTTTATAAAATCAAAGATGTTGATTTGGGACGTAGAGTGACATTAAAAGTAAAAGAGGAGAAAGTTCCTGCTGTTTTAGGCAAAATTTTTGAAAATACAAAAACCGGATATAAAGTTTATGGAAACCAGATCGTTCTTACTCAAGGAGCAAAACCTAAAACAGGATTAATTGTTATTCCTGAAGAACAGCGGATTACGGTAACAGGCAAAGTTATAGAGAAAGAAAGTGGGGAGCCAATACCCGGTGCTAATATTCTTGAAGAAGGCACTACGAATGGTGTAATGAGTGATTTTGATGGTAACTATTCCATAACGGTTTCTGAAAATGCTATCCTTCAGGTAAGTTTTATTGGATATGTTACTAAAGAAATAGAGGTAGATGATCAAAGTGCAATTAATATTCAATTGGAAACCGAAACAGCCGCTCTTGATGAGGTAGTACTTGTTGGATATGGTAGTCAAAAAAGGGTGAATTTGACTGGAGCTGTGGAAACGGTTAAAGGTGAGGTCTTGGAAGATAGACCTATATCCACAGTTGGTACGGGGCTTCAGGGATTATTACCTGGGGTTACAATATCTTCCTCATCTGGACAACCTGGAAATCCTGGTATGAATATTTTAGTGAGGGGTGTTAATACCATTAATAGTAGTAGTAGTCCTTTGATTCTAATAGATGGGGTTGCGGGACAAGATCTAAATCTATTGAATCCCGATGATATTGAAAGTGTGACAGTATTGAAAGATGCTGCAGCATCTGCAATTTATGGTGCACGTGCAGCAAATGGTGTGATTCAGGTTACCACGAAAAAAGGAAAGGGGAAAACTAAAATAAGTTATTCTGGTAATTTTGGTATTCAAAAACCTACTGCCTTGCCCGAATTAGTTAATGGAAGAGAATATATGACTCTTTCAAATGAAGCTCGTGCTGCTCGCGGTATAGCTATTCCTTATACAGATGAGGCATTCGAGAATTACGATTCTCAGGAATTCCCGAATGATTATGCAAACACAGATTGGGTCGATCTTATATATAAGGATTATGCGACACAACACAGTCACAATATAAACATAAATGGCAGTTCAGATAAGGCCTCTTATTATATGTCTTATGGTCTGTTGGATCAAACCGGATTAATTGTAGGTGATGGTTACAAATCTAAAAGACATAATATCCGTCTACGATTGGATACAGAGGTTTCTGATAGGTTGAAAATAGATGGGAATTTAAGTTATATAGATTTTTTTAGGCAGGATGTCGGACGTGCTGGAACTGGAGGAGTGTTTCGCTTAAGTCAACGTATTTCTCCATTATTACCAGTCAAATGGCAGATTCCTAGTGATAGTGGCGGATTTGAGGATTCACCTTATTGGTCCTATGGTTCTGTATCCAATCCAGTACGAACAGCTTATGAATCTGGATATACGAAAACCAATTCAAGAACTTTTAATGGGAATTTTAAAGCAACCTTAGATCTTTTTAAAGGTTTGTATGCAAATGCACGTTATTCGTATAACTACTATACTCAGGATGTTAAAGCTTGGAGGCCTACTATGCCCAGATTTTTAGTAGATGGAACTCCAAATCCAGGAAATGTAAATGCTATAAATTCTATTAGCCAAACTCATCGAAATATTTTAACCCAAACCTTATATACAACTCTAAATTATGAAAGGGAAATAGGAAAACATAACCTGAATTTGTTAGCTGGGTTTTCTCAGGAATGGGCTAATCTTCCGGTTCTTTCTGCTTCCCGTAGAAATATATTCTTAGAAGGGGTGGAAGAAATTGATGTAGGGACTGAGGACATTACAAATAGTGGTTCGGCTGAACATTGGGCAATTCGTTCTTACTTTGGTCGATTCAATTATAATTATGATGAAAAATATTTGTTAGAAGCAAATATTCGTTTTGATGGAACCTCAAGATTTTCAGAGGAAAATCGTTGGGGTGCTTTTCCATCATTTTCAGCTGGGTGGAATTTCTCTCAAGAGGATTTTATGGACTTTTCTAATCCTATACTCAACTTAGGAAAATTACGAGCATCTTGGGGTGAACTAGGCAACCAAAATATAGGGAATAGTTACTATCCTTATTTAACGGAGATTGAAAGAGAGACTAATGCTTATCCTATTGGATATAAAGAAAATGTAGGTTTTAGACAGAACTCAATAGCCAATAATGATATTCAATGGGAAACTATTCGCATGTTAAATTTCGGATTGGATGTACAAATGCTAAACAATCGTTTAGAATTTTCATTTGATTGGTTCGAAAAAACCAATGTGAATGCATTGTTACAACCAATTTACCCCAGTATAATAGGGGTGACCTCTGGTTCTAATTTGCCACTTGAGAATATAGGTTCCATACAAAATAAAGGGTGGGAAACTAGTATTAGTTGGCGTGACCAAATCGGTGAGGTAAGTTATGGTTTAACTGCTAACTTGTCCGATGCAAAAAATAAATTAACTGATCTTGGGACTAGTGCACCTTTTTTAGGAAATAATATACGTAGAGTGGGGGATCCTGTAAATGCGTATTTTGGATATTTAACAAACGGGTTAGCTCAAGTTGATGATTTTGAAAATTATAATGAGAATACAGGAAGGTATGAAAATCCAAATTTTCCGGTTTTTAGTAGTTATTCTGATATTATACAACCCGGAGATGTAATTTATAGCGATATTAGCGGGGAAAATGGAGAACCTGACGGGCAAATAGATGATAACGATAGGGTGATTATTGGAAACCCATATCCTAGATATAGCTATGCATTTCGAGGCTTCGCGAATTGGAAAAATTTTGATTTTTCATTTTTCTTACAAGGGGTAGGAAAGGTAAACGGTTATTTACAAGATGAAGCGCGTCATGCCTTTTTAAATGATTATTCTGTACCAAAAAAAAATCATTTGGATAGATGGACCCCCGATAATCCAAATGCCTCCTACCCCAGAATGTATTTCCAGCCAGATCATAATATTGAATACTCAGATTTTTGGGTAGAAGATGCCTCTTATCTTCGGATGAAAAATATTCAATTAGGTTATACGCTACCATCTCAAATTACAGACAAAATGAATATTGGTCAGTTTAAGATTTATACATCAATCGAGAACTTATTTACCATTACTAATTATTTTGATGGATTTGATCCAGAAGTAAGGGAAACCTCTGGTGATTCTTATCCTCAAATTAAGACTTTTTCATTAGGTCTAAATCTTATTTATTAATTTAAAATCATATTGAAATGAAAAGTTATAAATACATCATTATACTTATCGCTTTTTTTGCTATTAGTTGTGAAGATGATTTTTTAGATAAAACTCCTCTGGATTCTGCTACTAATGAAACTTATTGGAGCAATGAAGAACAATTAAAGGCTGCGACTTATCCCTGTTATGAAGGTTTTCGATATGAATTGGTTATGTATCCTGATATTTTTGGAGGCGATGTCGATTGGGGTAGTTTGAGTAGTGGATTAAGCAAAGTTCCAGGCGGGACTCATACTGCCTTAGATGGCTTCCCAATGTCCTCATTCTGGAATTACGCTTATAGCCACATTTTTGTTTGTAATAATTTTCTGGATAACTATAACAAGGCAGAAATAGAACAAGATGTGAAAGATTCTTACGCAGCAGAGGTTAAGGTAATTAGAGCTTTACAATATTTTTGGCTAACGAGTTATTATGGGGATGTACCATTAGTTACAGAAGTAATTTCCTCATCTGAAGCTTATGGGCCTCGAAATCCAAGAATGGAGGTTATTGATTTTATAATGGAGGATTTAGACTGGGCAGCAGATAAGCTTGGGACTGAAATTCCCACTGGCGATAATCATGGTCGAATCAATCGTTGGGGAGCACTTGCTTTAAAGGCCAGAATTGCATTACAAAATGAAATGTGGGAAGTAGCAGCTAATACATCAAAAGAAATCATGGATAATAGCCCATATGAACTTCACGATAAATATCTTGAATTGTACAAGCTAGAGGGGGATACAGAAATTAATTCAGAGAATAAAGAACCTATTCTATTTAGTTTATATATGCCAGACGTTAGAACACATAATATGACCAATTATACTTGTATACCTGTTGATTATATAAGGTATAATGCTTCTAGAAGGCTAGTGGATGCGTTTCTGGCATCAGATGGAAAGCCTGTGAAGAAAGGACTTGAATACAAAGACCAGGATGGAGTGGAAACTTCTGACTTATATACTTATCCGGAACAGGAATATGCTGATTATTTTGAGAATCGTGATCCACGTATGTCCATGACTCTTTATACGCCTGGAGATGAATGGCCAGGAGGGGATGATGGAGATCCGGATACTGATACTTTTAACGATATTTTTCAGTTGCCCAGGTTTGCAGCATTGCAGAATAATAATAGGAATGGTGCTAATAGCTTGACTGGTTTTTATTTTAAAAAATATAATAATCCACCAGGAGGGTATATGCGTGACCATAATAACCTGAATGTACTGCGTTATGCAGAGGTTCTTTTAATCTATGCTGAAGCATTGTTCAATACCCAGGGCGAGACCCTTACTCAGGATCAAATTGACATTACCATAAATAAACTTCGTGAACGGGTAGGAATGCATCCTATGATATTAACCGAGCTGGATCAATGGGGTCTGGAGCTGGAAACAGAGCTGCATAGAGAGAGACGTGTAGAAATGTCTATGGATGGTATGCGTTACTTCGATATTCTAAGATGGAGAGAGGGTGAAAAAATGTTAGGTAAAGCGGTAATTGGACCACATATCAATATAGCCGAGAATGAACTGGGAGGCAATCCTTTCCCTAATAATGGGTTGGATGAGCATGGGAATATCATCTTTGAGAAATCGGTTGAGCAAGGTGGTTTAAACAATTTTGATCCATCAAAGCATTATTTATGGCCAGTACCTTATGCCGAAAGAATAAAGAATGAGGAATTAGGTCAAAATTCCGGTTGGTAATAATATATACAGGAGGGGTAATACAACTACGTGGTTTCGAAGTTTTAGGGAATTATGGATAAGTAATGTTTAAAAATTTTAAAGAATGAAAAATTTAGTGGTCCTTTTAACCCTATTGTTTCTTCAGTTCCAGTCCTGTGGAGACACAACCAAGAAGGATATTGAAAAAGAAAATGGGGAAAACTCTGTAGCGTCAAGTACGATAACTGTGATGAGTTATAATATTAAATACGGTTCTCCATTAGGTAGTGGCAAATCTGATCTATCGGCTATAGCTGATGTCATTAACAAGAATAAGCCAGATGTTATCTTTCTACAGGAAGTGGATAGAAATACAACTCGTAGCGGGAATTTAGATCAGTTATCAGTATTATCTGAGAAGACTGGATTAAAATCATATTATTATGAAGGAGCCATTGATTATCAAGGAGGTCAAACGGGGATAGGAATTTTATCTCGCTACCCTTTAAACGATTCCAAAATTTTTAAATTACCTAGAATCGAATTAGGAAACCAATATGTAAGTTATCGTATCATGATTACTGCTAATATCCTGGTTAAGGATAGCAAAATTACTGTGGCCAACACACACCTGGCGCTAACCGAAGAAAATCGTGATATCCAGGTTGCCAGGATCAAAGAGATTTTAGGCTCTTCTGAAGTACCGGTTATTCTAGGGGGTGATTTTAATGCTAAACCAGAATCGAATAATATACAATCCTTGTTAGATTTCGGTTTTACCAAAACCTGTAAAACCAACTGTTTTACTATTCCTTCAAACTATCCCAACAGAGAACTGGACTATATAATGTATAAGCCAGCAGAGAGATTTAAGTTTGTATCGCATGAGGTGATTCGGGATGACTCCTCAGACCATTTACCTGTTATTTCAGTTTTAGAAATACATTGATTCGTCTGGGTTTAAACATCAAAAATGAATGATCACTGAAAGGGAATGCTAGTATAGCTTCATCCATATATCCCACATCAAAATTATAGTATATGAATTTGAGACTCTTAATTACTCTTTTCTGTTTTTCTCTGTATCTAAGCAGCCAGGGACAAAATGAGCAAGAACAACTAAAGGTACTTAGTTATAATCTACGTTTTGGTGAACTGGCATCTCTGGAGGAGTTGGCTGAATTTATCAAAAGGGTGGATCCGGATGTAGTAGCATTGCAGGAGGTAGATGTGCGGACCCATAGGGACAGGGTCCCTAAACAGAATGGGAAGGACTTTATAACCGAGTTAGGTTTTCGAACCGGTATGCTAAGTGCTTATGGTAAAACCATTCCATATAAAGAAGGTTATTATGGTGTAGGTATGTTAAGTAAATATCCTTTAGCACTTGTTGAGCGCGTCTATTTACCATTAACCAAGAACGGTAAGGAACAACGAGCTCTTTTGCTGGCTGATATAGAGTATAAAGAAGGCTCTTATTTTACTTTTGCCTGTACCCATTTGGATTATACGAATACAAAAGAAAGACAGGTTCAAGTGCAAAAGATAAATGAGGTTTTACTACAAAGACCTTATCCCGTAATAGTTGCGGGTGATTTTAATGCCCGACCCGATTCCGAGGAAATTAAAAATGGGATGCTTCAATGGAAACAAATCTCAAGTATTGATAAGCCAACAGTTCCTGCCAGAAAACCAACATATCAGATCGATTATATTTTTTGTTACCCTGAGAATAACTGGGAAAAAGTCAGTGATTCTACTTATAACGTAAAACTTTCAGATCATACGCCTATTGAGGCCACCGTGAAAATAAAATATGATGATCATGAATAAATGGGATTAATTATATAAAATAGGCGAAAGAGATAAAACCTTTTATTTTTCCATTTAACTTGTTGAATCCATCGCTAAATAGAGTGTAATTTAATGAATGAAATGGAATACCGGCTGTATTTGAATTAGTCAATTGTATGCAGCTGGTTCCATTTTTAGAAGTCATTTTGATAATAAGGAAATATTATTAGCCTGGTTGCCCTTACTGCTCCATACTGCATCTGTCAAACTGCAATGACAAGGGTTTACCATTGTCTTTGAAGAAAATACTCAGAGGGTTAATTGATTAGTGAACTATTAAAAAGTCGTAAAGCCACTAGAATGAATAAAAGTATAAAAGTGATCATCTCGAATAAGTTAAAATTCCTTCTCATTTTCGGAACAATTATTTTTGGAAGTAAATTATATCCTATAAATCAACAGAAGGGGCTTTCCAAATCCATGTGTGAAATAAGAAAGGAAAGTCATGTTGACACAAGTTCAAATGCTATTAAGTATTTTGATGTTTCTGAATTTGATTTTATAGGGAAACTACCCAATACAGAAAAATATTCCCGCTTGCCTGAGGAGGCAAAAGATGAAGTAAGAACCGCTGTTTGGAATTTATCAAAGAATACAGCCGGAATTTCAATTCGTTTTACCTCCAACACCTCATCAATAGATATTCGCTGGAAACTGGACAGAAATATAATAATGTCTAATATGACACCTATAAGTAGTAAGGGGTTTGATTTATATACCTACCGGGATGGAAAATGGCAATTTGTTGGAGTAGGCAAACCTCAAAATGCTGTAAATAACCATGCAAGCATTATCAATGGAATGCTGGAAGAGGATCGGGAGTATTTGTTGAATTTTCCACTATATGACGGAGTTTCTGAAGTGGAGGTTGGTATTGACCAAAATGCCTATATAAAAAAACCTCATAAGAAAATCATTGATAGGTCTAAACCTATTGTTTTTTATGGAACGAGTATCACTCAAGGAGCTTCCGCCTCCAGGCCGGGATTAACCTATTCGGGCCTTATTCAGAGGAAACTGAACAAAGAAGTGATTAACCTAGGTTTTAGCGGAAATGGAAGATTTGAAAAAGAAGTTGGAAAATACTTTATGGGTATAAATCCAAGTCTAATCTTTTTAGACTGTACGCCAAATTCAAGTGCAAAAACGATACGAGAGAATCTACCGGAACTTGTCGAATACATTCGTTCTCTCAATGAAACTGTTCCTATTGTTTTTATCGAAAGTATTGTGAGAGACTATGTGCATTTCAAAAAAGATGATGGAACTTATGGAACTTTAGGTTATATAAAAGATCAGAATAGAGCATTAAACGAAATTTATAATAGGTACAGAGGAGAATTTGAGCATTTGTATTATGTAAAAAGTGATGATCTAATTGGAGATGATCATGAAGCTACAATAGACGGAACTCATTTTAATGACTTAGGGAATTACAGGGCCTACCAAAAATTGATGGATAAAATAAGAATTATTGATCTATGATTTCAGGTCCTGAAATTAAATAGAATTTCATAATTACTTGAGTTCATAAATAAACTGAATAAGCCATTTATAATGTGTTATTGATCTAGAGAGTTCGTGTTAACAAAAACTTAAATCAGGTGAGACCAATAAAAATCTTAATTCCCTTTCTATTCATACTAGTAGGTTGTGCCGGGACTAGAATAAATGAAACCGACATAGGAAAGGCCTGGGCCAAGAATTCTGTTAATACGGTAATTTTCAGAAAGAACGCTATTACTACCTCTGGCAAATATCAGTTTGTTTCCTATTATGATAATCAGGGGAAGATGATCATTGCAAAAAGAAAACTGGGTAGTAAGCATTGGAACATTTCAAAAACCGCATATCAGGGGAATGCTAAGGATGCTCATAATGCGATAAGTCTGGCTATAGATGGTAATAAAAAACTTCATGTAAGTTGGGATCATCATAATAATCCGTTGAATTATGCACTAAGTGAAACTATTCTAGATACTGATCTGGTTCTACAGAAAAGTATGACCGGTTTAGATGAAAACAAAATCACTTATCCCCAATTCTATAATTTGAAAAATGGCAATCTTCTATTTCTCTACCGATCCGGTGAATCGGGGAATGGGAAACTGGTTTCAAAATTATTTGATATAAGAACTCAGCAATGGCAGGATGTGCATAAAAACTTAATCGATGGAGAAGGGGAGCGGAATGCATACTGGCAGGCGTGCGTAGATAACACAGGTACCATACATTTATCTTGGGTTTGGCGGGAGAGCTCAGATGTTGCTACAAATCATGATATCTGCTATGCCAGATCTAAGGATGGTGGCATAAGTTGGGAAAAATCAACTGGCCAAAAATATAAACTTCCAATAACTCAGGCCACTGCAGAGTATGCCTGGAAGGTTCCTCAAAAAAGTGGATTGATTAACCAAACTTCCATGACGGCCGATAAGAATGGAAACCCCTTTATAGCTACCTACTGGACTGAAAATAATAGAACTGATTATCAGATTATTTATTTGAAAAATGGGAAATGGAAACATGAGAACACCAATTTTAGAAAATCTTCTTTTCAACTTGGAGGGGTTGGTACTAAAAGCATCCCTATTTCCCGGCCAGATATTGCTATAGCAGAGACTGATGAAGGTGCTTCAAATGTTTATTTGCTTTTTAAAGATATAGAGCGCGGGAATAAGGTTTCCCTGGCCTTTCGTAACCTGAAGAAGAAAAATCCCTGGCAAGTTATTGATTTAACTGATTATGATGTGGGAGACTGGGAGCCCAACTATGATTTGCAACTATGGAATGAGGAGCAAAATCTTCATGTTTTTGCCCAGAAAGTAACCCAGGTAGATCGAGAGGGACTGGCAGAGGTGGTACCCACATTTGTTAAAGTCATAGAGATTTCGAATTTACCAAAACAATGAAATTAACTATGAAACGATGTATCTCAACGAATTTTAAATTTTCGAATTTTCTGTTCATTCTTCTTAGTGGACTGTTTGTTTCCTGTGGAAACCTGCAAAAAAAAGATAGGTATAAACAAGATTCTAATACTCCTAGCGAAAATGCAATTTCCCGGGAAAAGATAGATTCGGTGTTTGAAGTTGCTTCTAATAATTATTTGTATTTATCTTCAAAATTGGAAGAAGGAGAGTTTCCCAAAACATTCTATCTTAAAGAGAATAAATTTGAAACGACGGTCTCCAATGCATGGATTAGCGGATTCTATCCTGCTACCTTATTGAATCTTTACGAGAGTACTGGTAAAGATACACTTAGAAAACTGGCAGAAAATATGCTCGGACACCTTAAAAAAGAGGCATTTAATACTTCTACCCATGATCTGGGTTTTATAATGTACTCCAGTTTTGGTAAGGCTAACAGAATTGAACCCAAGTCTGAATATCAGGATATTTTAATGCAAAGTGCTAAATCTCTTTCTACACGATATAATGATACGGTAAAAGCCATCCGCTCATGGAATAGCGCACCATGGAACAAAGCGGGAGATGATGATTTTGCAGTAATTATCGATAACATGATGAACCTCGAATTATTATTATGGGCGACCAAATATAGTGGGGACAGTACCTATTATAAAATTGCGGTAAATCATGCTAAAACGACCATAGAAAATCATTTCAGAAAAGATTATAGTACCTATCATGAAGTAATTTATAAAGAGGCTACCGGAAAAGTGAAAACGAAAATCACTGTACAGGGATATGCTGATGAATCTTCTTGGGCACGGGGACAGGCCTGGGGTTTATATGGATTCACTATGATATACAGGGAGACTAACCAGAAAAAATTCTTAGAACAGGCAAAAGCGATTGCAGATTTCATTATAAATAACCCAAACTTGCCTGATGATAAAATCCCTTATTGGGATTTTAATGCAGGGAATATTCCAGATGCTCTTCGTGATAGTTCTTCCGCTGCCATTATGGCTTCTGCTTTGATCGAGCTTTCTTGGCTTACTCAAAATCAACATTATTTTAAAACAGCCGAAAAAATTCTAAATACCCTAATAAGTAATGAATACCTGGCCAACGAAACTGAGTTAGCCGGTTTCATTCTTAAACATGGCATTGGTAATATGCCTGGTAATACTGAAGTAGATGTGCCACTTACCTATGGAGACTATTATTTAATTGAAGCTTTGAAAAAATATCAAAATTATAATAATAGTCTGAAAGTGGATTTGTTTTCAAAAACTTAAGCATGTGTAAGCTTATAAAGTAATGAAGGCTTCAAAAGTGAGAAAACATATAACCTCTCATTCCGCGCGGGATACCTTTGCTACTGTAAGCTTCCCTAAAAATAAGACAGTTTAAAAGTCAATTATAAGGGAACTTAAAAATTAACGAAGTTGTAGCGGGGCGGTATGATCTAATTTTATACTTTTGGATAAAATCCATTAAAAAGGATATAATCCAATAAATGAAAGCTAAGTCGATCATACACCTTGATTTGGATACCTTTTTCGTATCGGTGGAGCGTTTGCTTAATAGCGAGCTGCAAGGCAGGCCACTTATCGTGGGGGGGAAGGGCGATCGGGGGGTAGTGGCCGCCTGTAGTTACGAGACCCGAAAATTCGGGGTGCATTCGGGAATGTCGATGAAGGTAGCGCGCAGGTTATGTCCTGAAGCAACGGTGATAAAAGGCAATGCAGGAACCTATACCAAGCATTCCAATATCGTTACTGAAATTATCAAAAGCCGGGTACCGAGTTTTGAAAAGGCCAGTGTTGATGAGTTCTATGCCGACCTGAGCGGAATGGACCGCTTCTTCGGGATCAATAAATTTGCGCAGGAGCTTCGCCAATCCATTATTAAGGAAAGCGGCCTGCCAATTTCCTTTGGACTTTCTCAAAATAAAGTAGTCTCCAAAATTGCTACGGGAGAGGCCAAGCCCAATGCGGAGATCATTATAGCCCGGGGCAACGAAAAACCTTTTTTGGCACCCCTTACTGTCAATAAAATACCGATGGTTGGGAATAAGACGTACCGGCGACTTATGGAATTGGGCGTAAGGCAGATTAGAACCCTCCAGGAAATGCCGGTGGAGATGTTGGAAAGCGCGTTGGGAAAAACCGGAAGAACGATATGGAAACGGGCAAATGGATTGGACGATCCGCCCCTTGTTCCTTATCACGAACGTAAATCCATCTCCACAGAGCGTACCTTCGGACGGGACACTATCGATATGGTACGGCTCCACGCCACGCTGGTGGCGATGACCGAGAGCCTGGCCTATCAACTGCGCCAAGGCCATAAACTCACCAGTGTGGTAAGTGTAAAAATCAGGTATTCCGATTTTCAAACCTGCTCCAAACAGGCACGAATTGCCTATACCAGTGCCGACCATATTTTGATCCCCAAGGTGGAAGCCCTCTTTAAACAGTTGTATTCCCGCCGTTTGCTCATTCGCCTTATCGGGGTGAAATTTAGCGGCCTGGTAGGCGGCCATTATCAAATTAATTTGTTTGATGATTCCCAGGAAATGCTTGATCTCTATAATTCCATCGATAACATACGAAACCGCTTTGGCGAGCATAGTGTGATGCGCGCGGTAAGCCTGGGCACCAAGACCATTGGAAGGATGGGCAATCCCTTCAATGGGGAACCGCCCGTGGTACTGGCCCATCGAAAACAATAAGGCCCATGTATTACTTAAATGCCCATACCTGGTATTCTCTGCGCTACGGAACGATTTCCGTTCCTGAGCTTTGCGAATTGGCCAAAAGCAATGGCGTAAAACACCTGGCCGTGACCGATATCAATAACACCTCGGCCTGTTTGAGTTTTTTAAAAATAGCTCCGGATTATCGCATACAACCTTTAATAGGTATTGATTTTAGAAACGGGGCCGAGCAGCAATACGTGGGACTCGCCAAAAACAATGAAGGCTTCCGCCAACTCAATGAACATTTATCCAATCACCTGCATCAAAAAAGAAAGTTTGAAGCAACTGCCCCGGACCTACCCGATTGTTTTGTGATTTATCCATTGGAGCAGGTAGTCGCCCGGAAGAAAATGGAATTTAGCGGCAATGAGTTTATCGGGGTATCTACAGAGAGCCTGCGCAAACTTAAATTTTCCAGCTACCTGGAGTATAAAGAGCAGTTGTTCCTTTTACAAACGCTGACTTTCAGAAATAAACGGGATTATAATGCACACCGGCTGCTGCGGGCTATTGATAACAACACCCTGCTTAGTAAGCTACCGCAAGCGGAACAGGGAAGCTTTAGCCAACAACTCGTGCCCCCGGAAACGATTAAAAGGACTTTTGAGGATTATCCATATATTCTCGATAACACTCAAAAAATCGTAGGCCAATGCCGGGTAAGCTTTGATTTTGGAAAAGGCCAGAACCGAAATTTAAAAGTGGTGGAGGAAAATCTGGAGGCTGATGAGCAGCGTTTAAAAAGGCTTTGCCGGGAGAAGCTGCCCAAACGTTATCCCAAGGCGGGTCCATACGTGAAAGAGCGGGTGGAAAGGGAACTAACGGCCATCATCAAACTGGGCTTTGTCTCCTATTTCCTTATCAACTATGATATAGTGGAATATGCGCGTTCCAGGAATTTTCCCTTTATAGGGCGGGGGAGTGGTGCCAATTCCATTGTGGCCTACATTATCGGGATTACCAATGTAGACCCCATTGAACTGGATTTATATTTCGAGCGTTTTATCAACGAGAATAGAAGTTCCCCGCCGGATTTTGATATTGACTTCTCCTGGAAAGACCGGAATGAAGTCACTGATCATATTTTCAAGACATACCGGTATACGGCGCTTATGGGTACTTATGTAACCTTTAAGCGTCGCGCGGTGGCCAGGGAACTCGGAAAGGTGTTTGGCCTGCCCAAGGAGAATATCGATAAGCTTTCAGCCGGGTTTTTTAATCCAGACGATTTAGATCAGCTGGAAAAGCTGGTCTTACGCTACAGCCGCTTAATCGAAGGCTTTCCCAATTATCTAAGCGTGCATTCCGGGGGCATATTGATCCTCAATGATTCGGTCTATAATTACGCGGCTACTTTTTTACCCCCAAAAGGTTTTGAAACCATCCAGATCGATATGAATATTGCGGAGGAGGTGGGCATCCATAAGTTTGATATCCTGGCCCAGCGCGGGCTCTCCAAAATCACCGATGCCATAGCCCTGATCAAAGAAAACCAGCCGGGCGCCCTCATTGAAGATATGGGGAATTTGAATGCCTTTAAAAATGATCCCGAGATCAATAATTTGCTTAAAGTGGGGGATTGTATGGGGGTCTTCTATATTGAATCCCCGGCGATGCGCGGACTGCTTACCAAACTGCAAACCGATAACTACCTGAACCTGGTGGCGGCCAGTTCCATTATCCGTCCTGGAATCTCCAGCGGGGGAATGAAAGAAGAATATATCAAGCGCCACCGGGATTCGGAGCGGATAAAAAAAGCCCACCCGGTGATGTTGGAGATTATGGCAGATACCTATGGAGTGATGGTCTACCAGGAAGATGTGATGAAGGTTGCCCACAAGTTTGCCGGCCTTAGCTTTGAAGATGCCGATGTGTTAAGACGGGGGATGAGCGGGAAGAAAACCTCCAAAGGGCAGATGGAACGTATCGAGGAAAAGTTCAGGAATAACTGTAGGGAAAAAGGCTATTCTGAGAAGTTAATCAATGAGGTATGGGAGCAGATTTCCTCCTTTGCCGGTTATGCCTTTCCGAAAGGCCATTCTGCCTCCTATGCCGTGGAGAGTTACCAGAGCCTGTATTTAAAACGCTATTTCCCATTGGAATTTATGGTGGCAGTGCTAAACAATGGCGGCGGGTTTTACAATGTAGCTACCTATATCCAGGAGATACAACGCTGTGGGGGCAGGCTGCACCCGCCCTGTATCAATAAAAGCGATCACCCGACCACGATCTATGGAAAGGATATTTACCTGGGCCTGGGCTATATCAGGGAACTGGAAACAAAAACCATCCGGCATATCCTGGAGGACCGGCAGTTTTATGGGGATTTTAAATCATTTGACGATTTTATAGACCGGGTGGCAATCTCCATGGAGCAGCTGAGTATTCTTTTGAAAATAAATGCCTTTCGGTTTACCGGCCTGGACAAACATCATTTGCAATGGAAGGCTTATTTTAAATTAAATGCCTCCAGACCCAATACCAATCAGCAGCGACTTTTTAACCCGCCACATAAAGATTTTGAATTACCGGAATTCACCTTTGATATCCTTATTGAAGCTTTTGATCAGATGGAACTTTTGGGATTCCCCCTTATAAGCCAGTTTACCTTTCTGAAAAACCCGCCGGGAGCGTCTATTTTGGCCAGGGATTTAAAACACTATGTAGGAAAAGAGATCCTAATTTACGGAGATCTGATCACCGCTAAAAAAACCGGCACCGCTAATGGGAAGTATATGTATTTCGGGACTTTTTACGACAGGGAAGGGGATGTGTTCGATACCGTTCAATTTCCCAGGGAAGCTGAGCGATATCCCCTTAGAAGCAAGGGGATTTACCGTTGTCGCGGGATAGTGAACAATGGGTATGATTATATCTCCATTGCCATAAAAGAAATAACCCGGGAAGCTATGGTTAGTGATCCGAGGTTGGTGGATCCGTTTTAAGGTATATTTTAATTAGTCCTAATTTATTTTATAAAGTTTTTAGATTTTTAAAATAATCTCTCTTATTAGGAAAATGAATTAAATTAAAAATATCAAAACTTCATTTCAAGGTTAAATTTGTCTAAAGAAAAATTCTGCTTTTTTTTAAATACTTTGAAAATTAAGGTATTAAGGTTTTTAAGTTCTTAAAAGGTTTTACCTATTCTTAAAAATATCCTAAGTATAGCATAATACTAATACATTTCTGCTCGTATAATTTTGCCTCAACTTAAAAAAGGATCAATGAGGAATTTTTATTTTCTATTACTAGCATTAATTAGTTTTGCCCAGATAGGGTTAGCCCAGGAGGAAATATCTGGTGTTGTTACCGATACGGATGGTATCCCTTTACCGGGGGTAAATGTAAGTTTAAATACACCTAACCAAATAGGGGCGGTTACTGATTTTAACGGGCATTTTGAGATAGTTGCGGCTCAAAATGATACCTTGGTGTTTTCTTATATAGGTTTTAAAAAGCAAAAAGTAGCGGTAAATAATCAAAATGAATTTACTGTAAGTCTCCAGGTAAATACAGAATCTTTAGACCAGGTAGTGGTAACAGCGTTAGGAATTACCAAAGCGGAGAAGAAGATTGGATACGCTACCCAGGAAATTGAAACCAATAATCTGGAAAATTTACCGGTGTCCAATGTGGCTAATTTATTTTCCGGTAAAGTTGCCGGACTTCAGGTGAGCAGCCCCCCGGGCATGTTTCAGGCTCCCTCATTTTCCCTGCGGGGGAAAAGCCCATTGATAGTTATTGATGGTATTCCGGTGGAAACTGATTTTTTTGATATCCCACAGAATAATATTGCGTCGGTAAATGTATTAAAAGGAACTTCGGCATCGGCCTTATATGGTTCACGTGGTAGAAACGGTGCTATTTTAATCACAACAAAAAGTGCTACTGAAGATGGTTTAAGTATTGAGGTTTCGCAAAATGGGATGATTTCAGCCGGTTATGCCATTTTTCCTGAAACACAACATGAATATGGAAATGGCTCCAACGGGCAGTATGAATTTTGGGATGGTGCTGATGGAGGTATCGCTGATGGGGATATGATTTGGGGGCCAAAATTTGATGAAGATTTATTAATCCCGCAATGGAATAGTCCGATTGTAGATAATCAAAGCGGGGAAACAATACCCTGGTACGGGAGTGTTACCGGAACACAGTATGATGATCGTTCCCGTTATTCAAGAGAGCCTTTACCCTGGGTACGGCACGATAACCTGGATGATTTTTTAAGAACCAGTGTGATATCCAGTACTAATTTTACTGTTAGCCAGAAAAATGAAAAAGGATATTATCGTCTCAATGGTAATTTCTCTCACAATCGTGATCGTGTACCAAACTCAAGTTTATCGCAGGGTGGTTTAAGTTTTAAATCCTTAACACAATTATCAGATAGGTTAAGTTTAACGAGTAAGCTTTCCTACAATAAAGTTTATTCACCAAACTATCCCAATTATGGTTATAACCCAAGTGGCCATATGTACACCTTACTTATCTGGATGGGGGAAGATGTTAATGGGGAAGATCTTAGAAACCATCAATGGGTTCCCGGATTGGAAGGCTATCGACAGGCAAACTGGAATTATGCCTGGTATAATAATCCCTGGTTCGGAGCGGAGCATTATCAAAAGGAGTATAATTCAGATTTAATGAATGGGCAGTTAAAACTTGCCTATGAATTCGATGAACATTTCAGGTTACAGTTAAGGGGATCCGGGGTTTTAAAACAGAATTTCGAGGATTTGCAAAGTCCGAAATCTTATTTTAATTACAGCGCGCCAAGAGAAGGTTCTTATCAAACCTGGAATAAAAGAAGGTTAAACGTAGATTATGATGTATTAGCTACCTATGATAATGAATTTACTGAAGATTTTGGGATTGTAGTAAATGCAGGTGCATCTACCTTTTACCGAAGATATCAGGAAGAATTTGCGGCAACTGATGGATTAACAGTTCCGGGAGTATATAATATGGGAAATTCTACAGGTCCTGTAAGAGCAGAAAATACCCTCTGGCAAAAGGCTATTAATAGTGTTTATGGTACTGTGGATTTGGAATTATTAGATACTTATTTCTTAACGATGTCGGCGAGAAATGACTGGTCCTCAACGCTACCCAAAGAAAACCGTTCCTATTTTTATCCCTCATTATCGGGTAGTGTATTGTTAAGTAATATTTTCGAATTGCCGAATGCAATTGAATATGTAAAACTATTTAGTTCCTGGGCCCGGGTTTCCAGTGACCTTGATCCGTATGAGCTTTCCGCTTACTATAACAGTTCGGGTAATTTTGCAAACACTCAACAATTGACTTACCCATCGGACATAATAAATCCTAATATAGAACCGGAAACTTCTACATCTTTTGAACTAGGTTTCAATACCTCGTTTATAGAAAATCGCCTGGCTTTTGATGCAACTTATTATAACACAGTAGATACCGATCAAATTATCGATCAGCCAATTTCTCAGGCTTCAGGGTTTTCTTCCAGAAAAATAAATGGAAATGAATATACTACAAACGGCCTGGAATTATCTTTACGATTTAAACCAATACAAAACGATTCTTTTAAATGGTCCGGTTTATTAAACTGGTCTAAAAGAGTGACCAGGCTTACTGAAATAACAAGTGGTGAAGATAAATATGGAAATCTTTCCTTAAACGATCGTATAGATAGTTATTATGGGATCGAATGGATGAAATCTTCTGAAGGTGAGGTTATTTTAAATGCTTCCACCGGTTTGCCAACCAGAGATACCTACTTATCTTATTTAGGGCATTTTGACCCTGACTGGTCTTTTGGCTTCGTAAATGACTTCAATTACAAAAACTGGAATTTAAATGTTGCGGTTGACGGTATTTGGGGAGGCGTTTTGAGATCTCAGGTTGTAGAGAAAATGTGGTGGGGTGGTAAGCATCCAAAATCTGTACAGTATCGGGATGAGGAATATGCTGCGGGAGAGCCAGTATATGTTCCTGAAGGTGTTAATCTTGTGAGTGGTGAATTGGTGAGGGATGTAAACGGGAATGTTATTTCGGATACACGAGTTTTTGAAGAACATTCAAACCCAATCAGCTGGCAAACCTGGTCACAAAATTATCCTTATCGAGCGCGTGTAACAGAGGAGGAAAGCGAAACATTTGCAAATGTTTTTGACCGTACTTACTTAAAATTAAGAAGTGTCAGTCTTAGCTATAATTTTACTGACTTATTAAACAGTGAGGTGATTAAGGATGCTAATTTGAGCTTTAACGGCTACAATTTATTTATTCTTAAGAAAGGTGATTATTACACCGATCCAGATTATAAAATAGAAGATGGAGATAGTAATAACATTCAGGATCCATCATCAAGATATCTTGGTATGGGGGTAAATTTAAAATTTTAAAGGTAGTAGTCCGTAACGAATATTTAAATAATAACGATCATTAATTCTAATAATAAAAAAGATAATATGGTCTGTAATTTTAAAAAGATGAAAAAGATATTTATATGTATTACAATTGTTCTGATTGGTGTTGTGTCCAATGGGTGTCAGAATTTAGAAGAGCTTAACGAAAATCCGAATAACGTAAGTGAGACACATCCCCAATTATTGTTGACCGAAATTTCAGCAGAAGCTTTTCAGGTACAGGGAACGAGTCCGCTTTATGCCTCCAGAATGCTTATTCAAACTGGGGAAGAGAACGATTATCAGTATTTTAAATGGGGGAATGGTAGTTTTGAGGATTTTAATGATTTACGTCAGATCACTAAAATGATAGAGGAAGCGGAACGTATTGGAATTCCAAATTATATGGCTATAGGAAAATTTTTTAGGGCATATTATTTCTATCAACTAACCCTTAGATTTGGTGATATTCCCTATTCTGAAGCTCTTATTGGAGAATCTGAAAATATTTACCAACCTATTTATGATCCTCAGGAAGCTGTTTTTGAAGGTATTATTACTGAGTTGGATGAAGCCGCATCACTAATAGAGGAAGAGGTTATGATAGAAGGTGATATCATTTATGGCGGTGATGCACAACAGTGGTTAAAATTAATTAATTCTTATGAGTTAAAGATCTTAATGACCTTATCTAATAAAGCTAATGCAGGGTCTATTAATATAGCCGATAAATTTAATGAAGTATATAGTCGTGGTATACTGATAAATTCTTTAGCAGATAACGCCCAGTTGGTATTTGTTGACCAACAGGATAGTCGATACACCGAATTCAACTCCAGTAGCTATGGTTCCAGTATGTTTATGTCTTCTACTTATATTGATTTACTACAGGAATTGCAGGATCCGAGATTGTTTATCGTAGCAGAACCAACAGCATCTGCAGCTTCCGATGGCTTACCAATTAATGATTTTGAGGCTTATAATGGCGGAGATCCAACAGAAAATTATTCTGTAATTAATGAGACTTTGGTAGCTAATGGAAATATTTCTAAAGTGAATGCAAGGTATTATACCGATCCTACCACAGAGCCTCATAATATACTTAGCTTTTGGGAGGTGGAATTTATTCTTGCCGAAGCCGCCGTTAGAGGATGGATTAGTAATGAAGCCTCCACACATTTTCAAAATGCTATTACGGCGAACCTATCATTTTACAGCACTTATGCCGAAGACTATACTCAATATCTTTCGGAAGAAGACATTAACAACTATATAAATCAGCCGGAACTAAATTTACAGGGCTCCCGGGAAGAACAATTAAGAGTCATATTAACACAGAAGTATATTCCAACTTTTCTACAGGGTGGATGGACGCAGTATTATGATTATCTAAGGACCGGATTTCCTGAATTTCAATATCCTTCTGGTCAAACTCCGCCGTTGCGATTTGTATACCCAACTGACGAATATAATAACAATACATCGAATCTTGAAGCTGCGATCAATGCACAGTTTGGAGGAAATGACGGAATTAGACAAACACCCTGGTGGTTAAATTAAAAAATACAATGAAAACAATTTTAAGAATATCAATTTTAGCTGTTGTGCTATTTACCGTGCAACTGGTACAGGCCCAAAAAGAGGAAAAGTTAGTGATTATAACACTTGATGGTTTGCGCTGGCAGGAATTATTTGGCGGTGCGGACTCCCTTTTGATCAATGATGAGCGGTTTGTTGAAAATAAAGATGAGTTAAAAGAGCAGTTTTGGGCAGCATCTGCAAAAGAACGAAGAGAAATATTACTTCCTTTTTTCTGGAACCATGTAGCCAAAAACGGAGTAATGCTAGGTAATCGCTACAAAGGCAATAAAGTAAACCTCACTAATACTATGGTTTTTTCTTACCCTGGTTATAATGAAATTTTAACCGGAAAAGCTGATGATAAAAATATTAATAGCAACGATAAAATTAATAATCCAAATAAAACCCTGCTTGAAGTAGCTAATAATACAGCCGATTTTCGCGGAAAGGTTTTGGCCTTTGGGAGCTGGGATGTTTTTCCTTATATCATCAATGAAGAACGGAGTGGAATTCCAGTGAATGCCGGATATCGAAAGTCTTTAGCTAAAGAACCTTCAAAAAAAGCCCTGTTTTTAGATAAAATACAGGAGCAGACGCCAAAACGATGGGGTGGTGTAAGGTTTGATGTCTTTACACATAATTACGCTATGGAAGCCTTAAAACATCAAAAGCCGGATATACTGTATATTGCGTATGGTGAAACTGATGACTTTGCCCATGATGGACGATATGATCATTATTTGAAATCTGCTCATCAAACAGATCAAATGATCAGGGAAGTTTGGGAATATGTAAACTCGGACCCATATTATAAAGGTAGAACCAGCATTCTTATAACTACTGACCATGGTCGCGGAACCGGAGTAGAAAAGGATAATACCTGGCGGGGCCATGGTAATTCAATTCCGGGAGCCGATCAGACCTGGATTGTTGCATTTGGGAATAAGATTAAAAACCTTGGTGAGCTCAAAGAAAATAAGCAATATTATACTACTCAATTTGCTCCAACCCTTGCTAAAATTATAGATTTAAATTTCAAATCGGAAGCTAAAGTTTTACCTATTTTGAATAAATAGAATAGTTACTTTTACAATTAAATATAACTTAGAGAAGGTTGCGCAATAGCAACCTTCTTTTTTTATTTATAACCTTTCGACTATATAGTTTTTGGAGAAAATTGAATAGATGTTAAGTCGATAGCTTTACCAAAATACCAACTATAATTTAATTTTAAAAAAGAAAAGGCTTCGATAATCGAATATTCAGGTATGTTAAGAAAAGCGTTTCCTCAATTCTTCCATATCATAACTTACCTTCCTATCTAAAATTTTTGCGTAATGTTGTGTAGCGCGCAAATTACTATGACCAAGCATTTTACTGACACTTTCAATAGGAACGCCATTGGAAAGTGTTATGGTAGTCGCAAAAGTATGTCGTGCCAGATGAAAAGTCAGGTTTTTATTGATTTCACAGATGTCGGCAATTTCTTTTAGGTAAGCGTTCATTTTCTGATTACTTAAAATAGGCAATAAGAGGCCTCTCCTGTTTTCTATGTCTTCAGAGTATTTGTCTAAAATAAATTCCGCAGAAGGAAGCAAAGGAATATTAGTACGAACTTTTGTCTTTGTTCTTTTGGTTTTTATCCATTGGCGTCCATCAATTCCAATTATTATATTTTCTTCAGTGAGGCTTTTGACATCTGCATAAGCAAGACCCGTAAAACAAGAAAAAAGGAACATGTCCTTTACTATAGTCAGGCGCTCATTCTTAATGTTTTTATCCATGATCTTTTGAATTTCTTTTTCAGTTAGAAACTCACGCTCAACGATTTTAAGCTTGCCTTTCCAATGTAGGAAAGGATCTTTATCTATCCAATCATTTGCATGTGCAATGCGAATAATTTTTTTGAAGTTTGTAATGTACTTTATAGCTGAGTTGTGTGCACATTTACGAGTTGTTTTGAGATAGTATTCAAAACCCGTAATGAATTTATGATCTACTTGGGCAACAGGTATATCATTTTTCTGGTATTTCTTTTTTACAAAGTCTGTTACATGTTTTTTGCAGGTGCGATATCGCTCAGCTGTTCCTGCTGCAAAATCTTTACCGATAAGACTGTCAACTTCATCATTATGATCCTGAAAAATTTCGAGTAACATTTTTTGGGTCTTGTCTTTGCCAAGTAAAACATCTCTAATATCGGTCGCTCTATAAATCTCGTTTTCTCTTTCGAAATTTTGTTGAATGGAATAGACTTTATTCCGTATAATACTCAAATGTTGATTGATATTTTGAGAGTCCGGTGAATTACCCATTGCCTGTTGGGCTTTAGAGTTCCACCTTTTTATGTGGACCTTACGGTGGATGCTGAATTCTGAACGCCGTCCGTCAAGTGTAATTCTAAGGTAGATGTTGGTCTTTCCAGATATATCTGCCTTACTTTTTTTTATATAAAATAGAAGGGATAATGAGAGTGACATAATTTTTTAGCATCGATTTCCACCAATGTACTAAAAAATATTAAATTCAAAACAAATTTAAGTATCTAAAATACAGGTATTTATGTGCTTCTGGTGGAACTTTTTTTTGGATAGTAAGGTGACACCGAATTAGTCCCTTTTCGTTTGTATTTATTTGATATCATTTGATATTGAATAAAAATAAAAAACCTGTAAATCAACGATTTACAGGTTTTTTGCTTCTCAATTTGGAAGTTTCAGCGGAGAAAGAGGGATTCGAACCCCCGGAGGTGTGACCCTCGCCGGTTTTCAAGACCGGTGCATTCGACCACTCTGCCATTTCTCCAATTGGTCTCTAAAGCTCTATTTGCTTTAGCGGGTGCAAATATAATAAGCTTTTCTTTTTTCAGCTAAGGATTTGATTAAATTTTTCAGGAAATTTTTATCTGGTTGATTTTCACTACTGCAATACACCAGAATTTCTCATGTTTACCGTTTAACAATTCATACAAGTTAAACCAAAAGTAAAAAAACGATAGGACACCCTGGTATTCCGATCATAGAATCTCCCCTTTGGGGGTTGAGGGGCTTTTACTATCTTTAACCAAACTTTATATTTAAATAATGAAAACATTTTTATCGGTTGTATGTCTATTCTTTTTTAGTATGGTAATAGCACAGGATTCAAAAAACCAGGATTGGCCAAATATTAATAAATATCAATCTCAAAATCAGCAAATTATTGAAGGAGGGGATTATCCCGAAGTAGTTTTTATGGGGAATTCAATAACCGAAGGCTGGGTAAATAGCAATCCCGATTTTTTTACAAGTCATAATTTTCTGGGGCGCGGTATTAGTGGTCAAACCACTCCCCAAATGTTGGTGCGTTTTGTACCTGATGTTGTTGATCTTCAGCCCGGGGCTGTAGCAATTTTGGCCGGCACCAATGATATTGCCGGCAATACAGGAAAAGCCACAGAAAAGATGATAACCGATAATATTAAAGCCATGGCTCAGTTGGCAAAAGCCAATGGAATTAAAGTGGTTTTATGTTCCGTGTTACCTGTAGATGATTATCCCTGGGCTCCCGGTTTACAACCTATTGAAAAAATAGCTTCCATCAACATATGGTTGAAAAATTATGCAAAAAATGAAGGGCATACGTATGTTGATTACTATACCGCTATGGTTACAGAAGAAAAAGCTATGGATGAAACTTATTCTGAAGATGGGGTGCACACCAATAAAGAGGGATATTTAGTGATGGAGCCTTTGATTTTAAAAGGCTTGGCAAAAGCTTTTTCAAAATAAAAAACCACATAAATTTTCAAGGTATTTTAATGATGTATTTTCAGTATACCCCCTTTATAATTGGAAAAAATTTGGGAAAATTTACAAATAAACCCTTATCTTGCCATTCCTTTAAAAGTAATTAAAAACTATGAAAAAAGTATTGCTTATAGCTCTCACTGCAGGATTTGTAGGTTGTGGGGCTCAAAAGAATGTAGAGAATGCCAATCCGATGGAGTATGCCAACACCATAACTCCAGATGAATTAAAAGACCATTTGTATATTTTTGCCAGTGATGATTTTGAAGGCAAAGATACCGGTGAACCGGGGCAGAAAAAAGCGGCTGAATATCTTAGAAAAGAATTTAAAAATCTCGGACTTACATCTCCCGAGGGTGTAGCCAATTATTATCAGGAAATCCCTTCAGAGTTTTTTGACGGCAAATTTAAAGATACCGAAAATGTAGTAGCCTTTATTGAAGGCGGAGAAAAGGCTGAGGAAATATTGGTTATTACTTCACATTATGATCATGTGGGAATTGATAATGAAGGAAATATTTACAATGGTGCCGACGACGGCGGTTCCGGGCCTGTGGCAATTCTTGAAATGGCCGAAGCTTTTGCTGAAGCTAAAAAAGATGGCTATACCCCAAAGCGTTCTATTCTTTTTATAGAACTTACAGGAGAAGAAAAAGGGCTTTTAGGATCTAAATATTACACTGAAAATCCTATTTTT
Source organism: Salegentibacter sp. (assembly GCA_017795085.1). GTDB lineage: Bacteria > Bacteroidota > Bacteroidia > Flavobacteriales > Flavobacteriaceae > Salegentibacter. Next base: position 2,622,444 of record CP051246.1, on the reverse strand, counting down.
CCGCTGGAAAATACCGTAGCCAACCTTAATATGGATATGATTGGTCGTATTGATGAAAAACACACCGGTAATGATAACTATGTTTACCTTATAGGAAGTGACCGTTTGAGCACCGACCTCCACGAGGTAAGTGAACAGGTAAACAATGAGTTTATGAATATGGATTTGGATTATACCTATAATGATGAAAACGATCCGAACCGTTTTTATTATCGAAGTGATCACTACAACTTTGCTAAGAACAATATTCCGGTTATTTTTTATTTTAATGGGGTTCATAAAGATTATCACCAACCAACCGATACTGCTGAAAAAATTGAATATGAGGCCTTGGCCAAAAGAGCCAAGTTGGTTTTCTTAACCGCCTGGGAAATTGCTAACCGAGATGAACGTTTAGTGGTAGATAAAGCTGAATAAACCTGAGATGATAATTTATAAAATCCGGTTACGAATTTCGTAGCCGGATTTTTTTATACTTTGTATTTCTTGAATGATGAAATTGTTTATAAACTATATTAATATCAAGCTCTACCGAAGCTTCCCTTTTAGGAACTGTGTATAAATATGTGAAATATAGTGTTTTAGGTGAGAAATTTAAAATTTTGTATCTTGCCTAAAATTTAGATTAACAATGAACGATATTGACCAGGAGACCTGGATATATCTTGCCATAATCGCGGTATTTTTTATTTACTTTATATGGAACTCACGTCGTGCCAAGAAAAATAAGAAAGTCCGGAAAAACAGGAGTTTCAGAAAACGTTATTTTGAACGCCGCAAACAAGAACAAGAGGAAGAAGCCGAAGTAGAACGGTTTTAAGCATATTAAAGCTCCTCTCCCTGTGGGAGAGGCGGAGGTGAGGGCAATCAAAATAATTCTCGATACATCTTTGTTTCGCTATCGCTTCACAAATGCACTCGAACTCAACGTACTGACAGGTGTTTATTGAAAAAGTAGACGTTAACTTCGAGTATTTTTCCTGAAACGGTAGTAGAAGGAAAATGTATCGGGAAGTATCGTGTTGACTCGTCTTTTATATAAACTCAATGAGTTTAACAATCACTTAAATTCACTTTAACTGCCAAACCACCTTCTGAAGTTTCCTTATATTTGGAGTTCATATCTTTTGCGGTATCCCACATTGTTTCAATTACTTTATCTAAAGGAACTTTTGCTTTGGTAGCGTCGCTTTCCAGAGCAATTTCAGCGGCATTAATGGCCTTTATGGCGCCCATTGAATTTCGCTCAATACAAGGCACCTGAACCAAACCGGCAATCGGGTCGCAGGTAAGTCCTAAGTGATGCTCCATCGCAATTTCAGCCGCCATTAGAACCTGTTCAGGAGTGCCGCCCAGCATTTCTGTTAATCCGCCAGCTGCCATCGCCGAGGATACGCCAATCTCAGCCTGGCAACCGCCCATTGCTGCTGAAATGGTGGCACCTTTCTTAAAAAGACTGCCAATTTCACCGGCCACCAGCATAAAGCGTTTCAGGTCTTCAAAAGTAGCCTGGTGGTTCTCAATAACTATATAGTACATCATCACTGCAGGTAATGTGCCTGCGCTACCATTTGTAGGAGCCGTTACTACACGTCCGAGGGAAGCATTTACTTCGTTTACACTAAAGGCAAAACAGCTAACCCATTTTAGGATTTGACGAAACTTTACTTCGGTATTGCGAATCGCACCAATCCATTCTTGCTGATTGTTGTATTTTGCTTCTCCAATAAGACGCTGGTGCATTTCAAAAGCCCGACGCTTTACGTTAAGTCCGCCTGGTAAATTTCCTTCGGTATGGCAGCCCACGTACATCGATTCCAGCATCACCTCCCAAATTTGCTTTAATCCGGCATCAATATCTTCTTCCTTGCGGAGCGATTTTTCATTCTCCAACACAATAGCTGAAATAGGTTTATTTTCTTGATGGCAATAGTTCACTAAATCCGTAGCTTTTTCAATAGGAAAGGGAAAACCCTGAAAACGCTCCATCTTCTTTTTGGCATTTTTTCGTTCTTTTTTCACTACAAACCCGCCTCCGATAGAGTAAAATGAGGATGCCTTTTTTTTACCTGAAGTAAGCTGTGCGCGAAAAGTCATTCCATTAGGGTGGAATTCGAGAAATTTACGATTGAATTTTACATCTTCAGCGATACTAAAATCAATTTCCCGTTCGCCATTCAAAATCAATTTCCCGGAATTTCTGATTTTATCAATTTCATCGTTGATTATGGAAATATCCATCGTTACCGGGTCGTGGCCGCAAAGACCTAAAATCACGGCAATATCGGTAGCGTGGCCTTTTCCGGTTAGGGAAAGCGAACCAAATAAATCAATATGAATATTTTCAACGTTGTTGAAAGAATCTTTTTCTTTGAGTTCTGTAATCCAACGTTGAGCAGCTCGCCAAGGGCCAAGTGTATGAGAGCTGGATGGGCCTACGCCCACTTTCAGCATATCAAAAACGCTTATACATTCAATTTTTCGCATTCTAAAGTGTGGTTTGAAATACAAAAATAAGGATTTGTTAGTACGATAAAGAATATGCTGAAATATTTTAAAACCGTTTTGGCCGGAAAAAAGAAGATTTGGCAAGACTTTTTAGGGAGAAATGACAACCTGTCATAACTTTTCTGCTGGCATAATGATTGACTTTAACAGGGCGAACGAATTTGAATAAATATATAAAAATCAACGTATAAAGTTATGAGTAAGATAATTGGAATTGACCTGGGTACTACCAACTCGTGCGTTGCCGTAATGGAAGGAAACGAACCTACGGTAATACCTAATGCTGAAGGGAAGCGTACCACACCTTCTGTAATTGCATTTGTAGAAGGTGGCGAGATTAAAGTTGGAGACCCTGCAAAACGTCAGGCGGTAACCAACCCGGAAAAAACTATTGCTTCTATTAAGCGTTTTATGGGGAACAAATATTCTGAATCTTCTAAAGAAGCAGGAAGGGTTGCCTATAAGGTTACAAAAGGAGACAACGACACGCCACGTGTAGAAATTGACGGACGTAAATATACCCCACAAGAACTTTCAGCTATGATTCTTCAGAAAATGAAGAAAACCGCTGAAGATTATTTAGGGCAGGATGTAACCGAAGCGGTTATTACCGTACCGGCCTACTTTAACGATTCGCAGCGTCAGGCTACTAAAGAAGCCGGGGAGATTGCCGGACTTAAAGTACAACGTATTATTAATGAGCCAACCGCTGCGGCACTTGCCTACGGCCTGGATAAAAAATCACAGGACCAGAAAATTGCGGTATATGATCTTGGTGGGGGGACTTTTGATATTTCTATTCTTGAATTAGGTGATGGTGTTTTTGAAGTACTTTCAACTAATGGGGATACCCACCTTGGTGGTGACGATTTTGATGAGGTAATTATCGATTTCCTTGCCAATAAATTTAAGGAAGCCGAAGATATTGATTTAAGAAAAGACCCAATGGCACTTCAGCGTTTAAAAGAAGCTGCTGAAAAAGCTAAAATCGAGCTTTCGTCTTCTTCTCAAACCGAAATCAATTTGCCTTATGTAACGGCTACTTCAAGCGGGCCTAAACACCTTGTGGAGACTTTAACTCGTTCTAAATTTGAACAACTGGCCGATAATTTGGTGAAAAGATCTATGGATCCCGTGAAGAAAGCACTTCAGGATGCCGATCTTTCTACAAGCGATATCGATGAGGTGATTTTAGTAGGGGGTTCTACCCGTATGCCTAAAATTCAGGAAGAAGTAGAATCTTTCTTCGGAAAGAAACCTTCTAAAGGTGTAAACCCGGATGAAGTTGTGGCAATTGGTGCTTCAATTCAGGGTGGTGTATTGACCGGAGATGTAAAAGATGTATTGCTTCTTGATGTTACCCCGCTTTCTTTAGGTATTGAAACTATGGGCGGTGTAAACACCAAATTAATAGAATCTAATACCACTATTCCTACTAAGAAATCGCAAACATTCTCTACTGCGGCCGATAATCAGCCTTCTGTAGAAATTCATGTATTGCAAGGTGAACGCCCGATGGCAGCCGATAACAAAACTATTGGTAGGTTCCACTTAGACGGAATTCCACCGGCACCAAGGGGAACACCTCAAATTGAAGTTTCTTTTGATATTGATGCCAACGGTATTATTAAAGTAAGTGCTACCGATAAAGCGACTGGAAAATCTCAGGATATCCGTATCGAAGCTTCTTCAGGATTAACTGAAGAGGAAATCGAGAAAATGAAAAAAGAAGCTGAGGCCAATGCTGAAAGCGATAAGCAGGCCAAGGAGAAAGTAGATAAGCTAAACGAAGCTGACGGAATGATTTTCCAAACTGAAAAGCAGTTTAAAGACTTTGGTGATAAACTTTCTGATGATAAGAAAAAACCAATCGAAGAAGCTTTAGAGGAGTTGAAGAAAGCTTATGAAACCAAGGAAGTAGAGCAAATTCAGCCAGCTTTAGATAAGATAAACGAAGCCTGGAAAGCTGCTTCTGAAGAAATGTACAAAGCCCAACAAGAAGCCGGACAACAACCTGGAGGCGGAGCGCAACAAGGCGCATCCGGAGCCCAGGGAGGAGAACAAGCCGGAGGCGAATCTAAAGGCGGAGACGATGTTGAAGATGTAGATTTTGAGGAAGTGAAGTAAGCAGAAAGCCACTTTTCACTAAGCGTAAAGTGCTTGTGAAAAGTGTGCGAATTACTTATCCCGATAAGGAACGAAATCGGGAGCTTACACACATCAGAGTTAAGTAGTAAAAAAAGCGCAATCATTAATTTGATTGCGCTTTTTGGCTTTAAAAACCCTTCAAGGGTTTTTTATTGACGAGGGTTGTGCGAGCGATGTTTCCAGCGCTTCGTTCCCCTTTTGTAGCAGGAGCCCTTAACTAAGAAATGTATAATACAAATACACCAAATTAAAAGCCACCAATAGCCAAAAACACACCAGGCTGAAAATCCTGTAATTCTTCCCGGGGCGGTGTTTTTCGGGCATTTGGTTTCCGGTGACCAGTTTGTAATTAAACCAGGCTAAAAACGGTGCCGAGAGAAAGGAAAGTCCGGCGGCGAAATCTACTAAAATGGTAAATGAGCCGGGAAATAGATAAAGAATGGAAAGCGAAACCACCGGAATGATAAAAATAGCGATTTTATAGGTCTTCCATTTGTTTTTCAAATCTTCCGAAGAAGAATTTTTCGGTTTTTTAAATTCGGAAACTACCCGCGGATAAGCATCGGTAACCGTTAAAACGGTACTTAACATTGTAATAAAAGCCGCTACTGAAATTAAAGGCTTGCTCCAACTGCCCAGCGTCTTCCCGTAAAGTTCTACTAACTGACTCGAAAATTCAACGCTGTTGCTGGAAAAAGAAGTGCCGCTGCCAAACATGACTAACACGCCGAGTAAAAAGAAAAGTAATCCTATAAAAGCGGCTGATAAATAACCCACATTAAAATCGGCAAAGGCTCCTTTCATCGAAATTTTTTCCTTGTTTTGGACTGCTTTTTCCCGTGTCCAGATAGAATGCCAAACCGAAGCATCCAAAGGGATAGGCATCCAGCCCATAAAAGCAATTATAAACCCAATACTGGCGGTAGTCCACAACGAAGGTGCTTCAGTAGTAGTTGCCTTTTCAGCAGTTCCGGCACCAAAAGCCATAATTACTGCAGCGAGGGTGGCCAGGGTGAGCAAGCTTACAATAATTTTCATGCTCTTATCGAGTCCGGGATATTTGCCAATAAGCAACAATGCAATACAAGCTCCAAGAATAATTAGGCTCCAGAGAAATGGGGAAAACCCGAAATTAAATAAGCGTTCAGCTAAACCGGCAGTAACTACGGTCACTGCGGCCTGAATAATAAACATACTCCCTATGGTGATAAAAATATAAATCAAGTACGGGAATTTCCCTAGATTTTTATATCCGGCAATTAAGTGATTTCCGGTACCCGCCGCATATCTTGGTCCGAATTCCAAAAAGGGATATTTTGAAATGCAGGCCACAATTAAAGCTATAATTAGGATAAACCCGTAATCGGCTCCTGCGCGGGTAGCCTGAACCAAATGTGAAACACCAATGGCGGCACCGGCCAAAAGAAAGCCCGGGCCAATACTTTTTAATAATGATTTTTTTGAGGGGGTAATTACTTTATTCATAATTGATGCTTCTCAGAAATATTTGCGAGCCAATTTAAGTAAACTACAGCAAGCCCACGAAACATTAAAAAGAAATAGTTTTCGATTTCAAGGCAAGCCTCGGCAGTACTTAAATCTCGATTATCGAGTAAATTCAGTTATAATACTGGTGTTAACTTCATGTCCACCCTCAAAACTTTTTATTTGGAGATTTTCAGGAAAGAGGTCTCTTAAATGTTGTTTTTCAGTTTTTATAGTGTCGGTATTTAGATATTCATCTTTGTTGCCATAGATGAATATGAAACCGGTTTCTTTTAGGAAAGCAAAATCCTCTCTTTTTAATTCTGAAGGCACTTTCCCTGAATGCATAATCAATTGCTCGCAGGAAATTTTTCTTTTCGCTACCCAGCGTGTTGCTACTGAAACTCCCTGTGAATAGCCTAAAATTATTAGTCGTGGAGCATTTTGAAGGTTTTCAATTTTATAAACCTTATCGAGGTAGTTCAGGATATTTTCGGTTTCCGTCTTGGTTTCTTCACGGGTGAGCCAGGAAGCGCCAACGTGCCGGTATTTTCCGTTCAGGTAGTATTTTGAGGGTGCCTGTGGGGCTATTACATAATTTTCTTCAGGATTTAAATGATTAAAATTCCGTAGGAAATATCGGCTTAGGTAGCCAATTCCGTGACAAGCTAACCATACGGTTTTGGTGTTTTTAGTAAATTTGTTTAAAACGCTATAGGTATTGGTAGTTTGGTAGGAAACCTGTTTCTCGCTGCTCATTTTTATTGTATTTTTACTCAACAATTGAGATTTTAATGTCCTAAGGTTTGCTTCGAAATAAAATTATTTTAATGTTCCGAGGGCATACTAAAGTACATTTTACAAAGAAACCAAACCCATTGCTATGACCCAAAAAGAAATTCTGGAGCTTGCTGAAAAAGTGTGTAAAAACACGCTTATGGAAACGCTGGAAATTGAATTTACCGAAGTTGGTGAAGATTACCTTATAGCCAAAATGCCGGTAACTTCTAAAGTACATCAACCTGATGGAGTGTTGCACGGGGGGGCAAGTGTGGCCCTGGCTGAAAGTGTGGGCAGTATGGCAAGTTATGTTTTTTTGAATACTGAGGAATTTTTTGTTCGGGGTATTGAAATATCAGCTAACCATTTAAAAAGTATCTCGGAAGGATTTGTATTTGCACGAGCATCTTTTATTCATAAAGGTCGTACCACGCAACTATGGGAAATAAAAATCACCGATGCCGAAAATAATTTAATTTCTTTAGTGAAACTCTCTACCATTACCTTACCTAAGAAGAAATAATGAAGCAGGACGAATTTTTTAATCGGTTAAAAACGCAGCTGAAATCGGGAAAACCTTTTGTGGCCTGGCAGAACCCTAATGAAGAAAAGGGAGCTACACGGGCAATGCTTCAGGAAGATAGCCAGGAATATTTAGTGGAAAGTTATAAAGAAGAAGGTTTTGTGTTTGCTTCTTTTGAAGAAGATGGTAAAAACTATTTAATTCCGCAGAAAAATTCTGAAACCCTTGAAACTTTCTTTTCCGGATTTTTAGATCAGGAAAAAGCCGTAGAAAAGGAAGTAATAAATTTTCCGCCTTCAGCTTTTAAAGAAGAAGAAAAACAAGCCTACGAAACACTGGTGGAAAATGCAATTTCAGAGATTAAAGCCGAAAAACTGAAGAAAGTAGTGGTTTCCCGAAAAGAAAAGGTGGAAACCCAATTAGGTGCTATTGAAATTTTTCAGGATTTACTTAAAAAGTATAAAACGGCTTTCGTTTATTGTTGGTTTCATCCAAAAACCGGAATATGGTTAGGGGCAACACCCGAGACTTTATTAAAAGTACAGCGCAATAAATTTAAAACTATGGCACTGGCCGGCACCCAGGTTTTTAAAGGTACTACTGAAGTTAATTGGGGAAATAAGGAAATTGACGAGCAACAAATCGTAACCGATTATGTGCTGGAAAACCTAAAGAAATTTGGTTTTGCAGAAGTTTTCAATTCTGAGGTTTATACCACGCGAGCTGGAAATGTATTGCATTTGCGTACTGATATTCAGGGGAAATTGGATTTAAAAAATTTTAATTTAAAATCTTTGGTAAAAGCACTTCATCCCACGCCGGCAATTTGCGGAATGCCAAAAGAAAAAGCCCGGGAATTTATCCTAAAAAATGAAAATTATCATCGTGAATTTTATACCGGTTTCCTCGGGGAGCTGAACCTTAAAAAAGAGATGAAAAGAAATGCAAACCATAGAAATCAGGAAAATCGGGCTTATGGAAGTATTCTAAAATCGACTTCGCTTTTTGTGAACCTTCGTTGTATGAAAATTGAAAGTAATGAAGTGAAAATATTTATAGGGGGTGGTATTACTGCCAATTCTGAACCAGCGGCAGAGTTTGAGGAAACGCGTAACAAGGCCCAGACCCTAAAAGCTATTTTAGTGAAATAGATTTCCTTTGCTGAAGAAATCCTTTGGAAAATTGTAATTTTGAGTGTTAATAAGGCTTTTCGGATAGCCCATAGGGCTCCAGAGAACTAAAACAAACTTAGTGAAATACTCCAAAATACCTGTGGCGCGCTCGGTGGTGGCACTTTGCGTGGCCAAAAACATACACCACGTTGTAATTTCGCCGGGCTCGCGAAATGCGCCCTTAACTATTGGATTTACGCATCATCCTGAAATCAAAGCTTATAGTATTGTTGATGAGCGTTGTGCGGCTTTTTTTGCTTTGGGAATGGCGCAGCAATTGCAAAAACCCGTGGCTCTGGTTTGTACTTCGGGCTCGGCACTTTTAAATTATTATCCGGCCATTGCCGAGGCTTTTTACAGCGATATTCCGTTGGTGGTGATTTCTGCAGACCGGCCGGTGGAACGTATAGATATTGGTGACGGGCAAACTATTCGCCAAAAAAATGTATTTGAAAATCATATTTTATATTCGGCTAATTTGCATTCAGAACTGGTTTTGGAAACTGAAGCCAACGATAAAAAGTTGCAGCAAAAACAATTTGAGGCCAGAAAGCATAATGAACGGGAAGTTAATTTAGCTTTAAATAAAGCTATTGAAGAAAAAGGGCCGGTACATATTAATGTACCGTTTTATGAACCTTTGTATGATTTGGTGGAGAATGTAGAGGTGAATCCGTTACAGATTTTACCGGAAATAAAAGAGCGTACCTATTCTGAAAATCAGCTTCAAAATTATGCAGAACTTTGGAATAAGGCCAAACGTAAAATGGTGATTGTAGGGGTGGCGCAACCCAATGGATTAGAGCAGGAGTTTTTGGAAAAGCTTGCTCAAGATCCTTCGGTTATTGTCTTTACTGAAACGACCTCAAATTTAAATCATCCTGAATTTTTTACCCGGATAGATACCCTTATCGGCCCGATAGAAAAAGATGAAAACCGGGAAGAACTTTTTAAAGCTTTGCAACCTGAAATTCTACTGACTTTCGGCGGGATGATTGTTTCTAAGAAAATCAAAGCTTTTTTACGCAATTATCAACCACAACAGCATTGGCATGTTGATTCAAAGAAAGCTTATAATACTTTTTTCTGTTTAAATAAACATTTTGAGACCACGGTAAATTCATTTTTTCAGCAGTTTTTTCCTCTTACTGAAACTGTGGAGAGTGATTATGGAAATTACTGGAAAAGCGTAAAAGAAAAACGTCAAAAGCGGCATGAAGAATATATGGATGAAATCCCATATTCCGATTTAAAGGCAATGCAGCTTATTGTACCTGACGTTCCCAAAGATTATATATTGCATCTGGGCAATAGTTCTGTTATTCGCTATGCGCAATTATTTAAATGGCCTGCGAGTTTGAAAATTTTTTGCAATCGAGGTACCAGTGGTATAGATGGTAGTATTTCTACTTCGCTTGGAGCTGCTTGTTTAAAGGGGGATCCTACATTAATAATTGCCGGCGACCTGAGTTTTTTTTATGACAGTAATGCTTTGTGGAATAATTACATCCCATCGAATTTTAGAATTATTGTGTTAAATAATGAAGGCGGGGGGATTTTTAGGATTTTGCCTGGTAATAAAAATACCGTGAATTTTGAAACTTATTTTGAGACGACGCATAAACTTCAGGCCAAACCGCTATGCGAGTTATATGGCCTGGAATATATTTCAGCCGCAACTTCAGAAGGAATAAGCGAATCACTGTCCGGGTTCTTTCAGGATTCCGGGAAGCCAAAATTATTGGAAATTTTCACCCCAAGGAGGTTAAATGATGAAGTTTTATTAGAATATTTCAATTTTATGAAATCTTAAGCTTAGTTTTTGTAATTTTAGGAAGGAATTAATTAACTTGTTATTCAATTAACCAAAACCTTTAATTATGAGTACAAAAACCGATGAAAAAGTAGAGAAGTACGTTCAGGACGTTAAAGACAAAATTGGGGGAAACCCCGATGTAGATTTGCTTAGAGAAGTTACAAAAGCTTGTGGGCCAAGTATTTTTAGAGCAGATGCCGAAACCATAGCGAGTTCTTCTGAAAGTGAGTTGGAAACTGTAAAAAAGAATTTCCTGGTTAAAAAATTGGGTCTTAAAGACGATGAGAAACTCGATGTAGGGCTTAATGCTGTGCTGGAAAAATACGGAAAGTCAAATCGGAATAAATATAGGGCAGTAGTTTATTACCTGCTTACCAAACATTTTAAGAAAGAAAGCGTATTTAAATAATAAAAGTTGTACAATAAATTAATCCGTTTATTCTACCAGGAGTAAACGGATTTTCTATTTATACGCCCTTCCCATAATTATTAGCCTATCTTTGCAGAATAATTGAATTGTATGTTGACCTTAGGAGAATATCATAGACTTAATATAGACCGGCAAGCCGATCCCGGGCTTTTTTTAAATAATGAAGAAGGAGATGAGGTCTTGCTTCCCAATAAATATATTCCCGAAACTTTTAGAGAAGGCGATGAAATTGAAGTTTTTGTGTATTTAGATCATTCTGAGCGTCCGGTTGCTACTACGCTAAAACCTTTGGTGAAGTTAGATGAATTTGCCGTTTTAAAATGTGTTGAAGTTACCGAGTTTGGGGCGTTTTTAGACTGGGGTTTGGAAAAACATCTTTTTGTACCGTTTAAGGAACAGGCTACTCCTATGAAAAAAGGAGAGTCCTATCTTGTTTTTTGTTATTTAGATGAAGAAACCGAAAGGTTAGTTGCTTCCAGTAAAGTCCACGCTTTCTTGGATAATTCAGAACTTAGTGTAAAGCCTTTTGAGGAAGTGGAAATTATAATCAGTAATAAAACCGATTTAGGCTATAATGTAATCGTTAATGAAATCCATCTGGGATTAATTTATTCCAGTGATGTTTTTCAGGAATTAAAGCCGGGAGAAAGAATGAAGGGTTTTATCAAGAAAACCCGATCAGACGGAAAAATTGATGTTGCGCTGCAACGTCCCGGTTACCGCAGTATTGAACCTAATGCGCAGCGTATTTTAGATGAATTGGTCGGCAACAAAGGTTTTTTACCTATCACCGATAAGTCCGCCCCGGGAAAAATTAAACAAGTCCTGGAAATGAGTAAAAAAAGCTTTAAGCGCGCAGCCGGAAATCTATACAAACAGCGTAAAATTGATATTAAAGAAGACGGGCTTTATTTAAGAAATCAGTAATACCTTCTGTAAGGAGAAATATAATAACCACGGCCATAGCCATACATTCTCCGCCGAACCGTATTTTGTAAAGATTGTTGGTAGTATCGTTGATTTCTGTAAAAAGGGTTAGAGTTTAAAGCATCGTTTTGTACCCCAGTACGGTTGTATGGCCCGAACTCAGTATTTACTTCAATTCCTTTTTTATCATTATTTCGTTTAGGGAGCGGAGATCCAATATCTACAGTACGTTGGCGATAATTATTTTCTTGTTCAATAAGAGCCAGCATGTCTATACCTTTTTGTTTTTCTACATTTAAAAACCGGCCACTTGGCAAATTGAAATCAGATTTATCTAAACCAAAATCAAATTCGTCTAATTCCGGGTTCAAAGCTTTTATGTCAATCTCAAAATCAGCGGCGTTCCAGGTTTGAAATTCCTGTGAAAAGAGATTTCCCGAGAAACTAACTAGAAAAATAAATAATAAGCGAAACTTCATTTGCCGATTTTTCTTTGTATACTACAAAAACAATGCAAATTTAATGAGAGTAAATAAAATTATGCAGCCTTCGTGCTAAAAACTTATTTTTACAGCCTAAAATAGAAATTATGAGTGAAATATCCTGGAAAATTGTAAAAGAATATAAAGATATTACCTATAAAAAAGCAAATGGGGTAGCCCGTATTGCCTTTAACCGCCCGGATGTTCGAAATGCATTTAGGCCTAAAACCACTAAAGAATTGCTGGATGCTTTTCATGATGCACACGAAGATACTTCAATTGGTTGTGTTTTACTTTCTGCAGAAGGTCCTTCATCTAAAGACGGAAAATGGGCATTTTGCAGTGGCGGTGATCAGAAAGCCAGAGGGCATCAAGGTTATGTTGGGGAGGATGGCTATCACCGGTTAAATATTCTGGAAGTTCAACGTTTGATAAGGTTTATGCCAAAAGCGGTTATTGCTGTGGTTCCCGGTTGGGCCGTAGGTGGCGGACATAGTTTACATGTGGTTTGTGACCTCACTTTAGCCAGTAAAGAACACGCTATTTTTAAACAAACCGATGCTGATGTAACCAGTTTTGATGCCGGTTACGGTTCAGCTTATCTGGCAAAAATGGTGGGGCAGAAAAAAGCGCGAGAGATTTTTTTCCTGGGAAGAAATTATTCAGCACAGGAAGCTTATGAGATGGGCATGGTGAATGCCGTAATTCCGCATGAAGATTTAGAGAGTACTGCTTATGAATGGGCGCAGGAGATTTTAGCAAAATCACCAACTTCTATAAAAATGCTGAAGTTTGCTATGAATCTTACTGATGATGGGATGGTTGGCCAGCAGGTGTTTGCCGGGGAAGCTACTCGCTTAGCTTATATGACCGATGAAGCTAAAGAAGGCAGGAATGCTTTTTTGGAAAAAAGAAAACCGAATTTTGATAAAAAATGGATCCCGTAAATTAAGCCCAAAGATAGAGGTGGGAAGTACGAAGAAGATTTCGTACTTCCAACTTTGTATTTCTTACTTCAAAATTATCTTAACTTCGGGTATTTTTGCGGATTTACTTCGTAAAAAATCCCGTAGATTTTTTCAAAAATATCATCGGCAGAAGGTTTAGAGAAATAATCTCCGTCGGTACCGTAGGCCGGGCGGTGTTCTTTGGCGGTTAAGGTTTGTGGTTTGCTGTCTAAAAACCGGTAAGCGTTTTGTTCATTTAAAACTTTATCTAAAATAAAAGCTGAGGCCCCGCCGGGTACATCTTCATCAATAATAAGCAGGCGATTCGTTTTTTCTACGCTTTTTACAATATCATGATTAATGTCAAAAGGTAGGAGTGACTGTACATCAATAACTTCAGCATCAATATCAAAATTGGTTAATTCTTCAGCAACTTGTTGTACAATACGAAGCGTGGAACCATAAGAAACCAAAGTAATATCTTTTCCTTCGCGTATGGTTTCGGTTTTTCCGATTGGTGTTCTTATTGCTGCAAGGTTATCGGGCATTTTTTCTTTTAAACGGTAGCCGTTCAGGCATTCTACAATTAATGCAGGGTTGTCCTGTTCCAGTAAGGTGTTGTAAAATCCGGCAGCTTTGGTCATATTTCGGGGAACCAAAACATATACGCCCCGAATAAGGTTTAAAAGTCCGCCCATTTGTGAACCGCTGTGCCAAATTCCTTCTAAGCGGTGTCCACGGGTACGTATAATAACCGGTGCTTTTTGCTTGCCTTTGGTACGATAGTGCAAAGTGGCTAAATCATCGCTTATGGTTTGCAGAGCATATAGCACATAATCCAGATATTGAATTTCAGCAATAGGCCGGAGCCCGCGTAAAGCCAAACCAATACCTTGGCCTAAAATAGTTGTTTCGCGAATTCCAACATCGGCAACTCGGATATCCCCATATTTTTGTTGAAGTCCTTCCAGCCCTTGGTTTACATCGCCAATTTCTCCTGAATCCTCACCGAATACTAAAGTTTCCGGATGATTGGCGAAAATCTGGTCAAAATTATCCCGAATAATTACCCGGCCATCAACTTCACGGCTTGCTGCTGAATATTCAGGGGCTACTTCATCTTGTTTCGGAGGCTGGACACTATATAATAGACTGCTGTAGTCATCTTCGGCTTTTTTATAATATTTTTCAAGCCAGGTTCTAAGCTCTTTGGTTTTTTCTAAATCTTCATAAACCAATAAACGCAGGCTTTTTCTAAGCACATTAAATATATCTTTCTTAAGGGGCTCACGGTTGGTTTTGAGTTGTTTGGCGAGTTTAAGGAGTTCATTTTTATTTTCTGTATCCTTAGCTGTCTCGGCAAGAAGTTTAACAGCTTCTTTTTGCATGGCGCGCATAGGGGCCAGATATGTTTCCCAGGCATTTTTTTTACCTTCCCTTACTTCGCGTTTGATTTCGCGTTCCAGTTGATTTAACTCTTCAGCAGTGGCAAAATTGTTTTCTTCAATCCATTCCCTAAATTTGGTATTGCAATCAAAATCACGTTCCCATTTTAAACGTGTATCTGATTTGTAGCGCTCGTGAGAGCCGGAAGTGGAATGTCCCTGAGGTTGGGTAAGTTCGTTTACATGAATTAAAACAGGGCAGTGTTCTTCCCGGGCAATTTTTCCTGCTTTTTCATAGGCCTCAACCAGTTGTACATAATTCCAGCCATTTACAACAATAATTTCATAACCTTTGTTTTCTTCATCACGCTGAAATCCTTTAACAATTTCCGAGATATTCTCTTTGGTGGTTTGGTGCCTGGCATGTACTGAAATTCCGTATTCATCATCCCAAATACTAATTATCATGGGAATTTGCATTACCCCGGCCGCATTTAAAGCTTCCCAAAAATGGCCTTCGCTGGTACTTGCATTTCCGATGGTACCCCAGGCTACTTCATTACCATTATTTGAAAAATTCTCAGTATTGAGGCCTTGTACTTTTCGGTAGATTTTTGAAGCCTGAGCCAAACCTACCAAACGGGGCATTTGAGCTGCAGTGGGAGAAATATCGGTGCTGGAGTTTTTTTGGTTCATCAGGTTTTTCCAGCTTCCATCTTCATTGAGGCTATGCGTAGTGAAATGGCCGCCCATTTGCCTGCCGCCAGACATGGGTTCGTTTTCTATATTACTATCGGCGTAGAGAGCGGCAAAAAATTGTTCTATACTAAGGGCGCCAATTGCCATCATAAAGGTTTGGTCACGATAATAACCCGAGCGAAAATCACCGTTTTTAAAAGCCTTGGCCATTGCCAGTTGGGGAATTTCTTTTCCGTCACCAAAAATTCCAAATTTAGCTTTGCCGGTTAAAACCTCCCGGCGGCCGAGTAAGCTACATTCCCGGCTGGTAACGGCAATACGATAATCTTTTATTACCTGGGCTTTAAAATCTTCAAAAGAAATAGAATCTTTGGTTTGTGTTTCGCTTTGCATGAACTTGGTTTTCTCAACGTATACAAATGTAACGAAAACTGCAATTATATACAATTCATAAAAACTTCATTTTATTGCTAAAAACTAAAATTAATTTTAATGAATTGGTTATAATTTAATTTTATTTGGTTTTAAGTGAGTTTAATTGCGTATAAAATAATTAGGACTAGTTTTTATTGCAATACCTTCTTCAGCATAAAACTTTGTTAATACCAGCGTCGGGTGAATAATCGAATAAGGGTATTGAGGTCTAGCGAGACTATAAATCGTATTTTTTGATCATAATTAGCTTGGGCGACTTCCCATCCCAGGTTGGAATACACGGGAAAAAATACCTCAAAATAGTCGTCTACAAGGCTTAAGCGCACCCCGGAATCATATAGAAATTCTGCATTTTCATGTTGGTTTTTTACCAGTCCAACATCACCATAAAGAAAAATCCATTTCCATAAATTAGTGCTGGCGTTAGTGGTAATCATCCATTGGTTAGCATATTCCGGCTGTAGTTGGGATTTAAAGCCTCCTTCGGCCATAATAATTTGCTGACTGAATAGTCCGCTACCCTGGCTTCTTCCGTAATAATTATAATCAAAAAGATAATCGGTAGGGCGGTCGAGCGCAAAACTAAAAAAATCAGAATCCTGGGTATCATTATACAGAAAAACTCCGGAGAAAAAACGTAAGTTTATTTGTCGGTTATTTTTAAAGAGTTTTCGGTATTCCAAACTCATTGAAACCTTACTGAAATTTTTCGCAAGTTGGTAATCAAAAGATGCCCCGTAAAAATTTACCATATGAGGTTTTGAATAGGTATAGCTAAGGTTAAAAATATTGTAGTTGGGCTCATCTAAAGGTGTTTCAGGATTAAAATCGCGCTCTACATTTACATTTCTGATAAGTAATTGTTGTCGTTCATTGTTACGCAGATTTTTATGGCGGAAAGAAAAACTTAAAAAAGGACTGTATTTATGATAAAACAGGTCGTATCCGTATGAGAAACGGGAGCCACTAATTCCGTATTTTATGGAATATAATTCTTTATCCTGAAATTGAATATTATGCAGTAATGAAGCAGAACCCACCAGAGTTTCACTGTTAAAACCGTATTTGGGCGAAATATTGAAATAAAAATTTTTGGCCAACACCGTTTTGTTATACAATTTTGGCCCAAGTGAGATACCATCGTACAAATTGTATTCAAATTCGGGAATAAAGAAAACCTGATTGTAACGAGGGTCTTCAATATCCTGAAATAAGCGAAATTGAAGGGGTTTGTTAAATAAGGTAGTTACCCGTTTGTAATTATCCCTTTGGTTAGATTCAGGAATTCTACCTTCGTAATTAAGGGCGAGTCGGTCTACTCCTTTACGGGGAATTTTAACAGTTTGTTCATCTATTACCTGGTCGACCCACTTTTTATAAACTATTTCTTTATTTTTTAAACCGTAGAGTGAGACAGGGAAATTTCCCGTATGCTTGTTTTTTACCGTAACTTGTAAAGAATCTTTAGTTTTTACCAAATTACTAATTTTGAAATCTATTTTATTGTTGGTTGCAACAAAATCATCAAAAAACCAGGAAATATCTTTTTGTGCTTTTTGTTCTAATATTTTCTGAAAATCGTTACCTGAAACAGTTTTCATATTATACTCACGGTAAAATTCTCTGATACCGTCTTCAATAGAATCACGGTTGGTGTAATCTTCCAGATATTTTATGCCCACCCCGGCTTTGTATGCATTAGCAATGTTTTTATTGAATTTAATTAATGAATCTTGCGCTGTATTTAATGGTTGATCAATGTTTAGGCGTACCGTGTTCATATAAAGAAATTGATACTGATCGTTAAATTCTAAATCGGCTGCATGAAACCATCGTACCCCGATTAGCTTAGAAAGATTGCCCAAAAGCTTCATTTTTGGGTAATATTCATCTACATAATCAATTAATAAGGAAACCAGTAAACCGTCATTAATCCACTGTTCCGTACGTGGATTGATAAAGACCGAATTTCGCAGAATATTTTCCGTAATGGTTTTAAACTGTTTTATATCATATTGAAAACCGTCGGGAAATGGTCGTATAAAACCAGGTAATTGATTTAATCCATATATAGGATTATTTAAATAATCATCTTGAGTTACAAAAATGGTATTGTGAGGGTAAGCGCCAAGGCGTTGTTTTAAAAAATTTAAAATACGTCTTAAAATGGCGTGTTTCATTTCAGGCTGAAGTCCGTTATCTTCAATATTGGTTAAGATTTGATATGAACTGGCATATTCTGACGAGAACAATACCGAGCGGGTAAGATAGAGTTTCGATTCAACCCGGTTTCTACCGGTCAATTCTATGGTTTTTTCATTGTTTTTCCGATCAATATTAATTGTTGATAAGGCTGATACGTGATTAAAAACAGGTGGTGTTGTTATTTTTAACTCTACATCGCTTGGGGTTACAAAGTGATTTCCAAGGTTACGATGACTAAAAACTTGCCAGCCATTACGATAAACAGCAGGGGTTAGGTACCAGTAACGCAGTTTATAATTGCCTTCACCATCTACGCCGTAGCGGGTAAATTTATCTGAAGGGATTTTAACATTGTAATCTATAAAAAAGCCAACTTCTTCACCGGGAGGTAATGGTTCGTTGAGTTTGATACGAATAAGGTCGGGTTCGGTTTCGGGACGTTTCCACTGTATTGAATCCCGGTTTAGTGTAGATAAATGTTTAATTTGGGTACCGCCACGTTCTTCTGGTTTTGAAAAATGAAACCGCCGGGAAAATTCTTCAGCAAAACGCCTTGCGAGTGGGGTTTTTTTATTGCTAAAAGCATTGGCCCAATCATTTAAATAAATTTCGGTTAGCGTATCTTTACTTTCATTTTTATAAATTAATTCCTGCTCGATTTCGAAAGTATGTAACGAATCGATAAGCCGGGCATCAATCGATAGGGAAGTTTGCGCACTTCCCTTTGCAATGCCGGTAAGGATAATGCTAATAAAAAGTAAGTACTTCAAGGGAAACGATGCAATTTAGCTATGTGTGTTTTTTTGCTAAATATAAACAAAGTTTGTTTTCTTAAGCTAAATAAATTAGAAGTTCGGACTCAGATTATATTCATCGTAGAATTCGTTAAGGATCTCGATTACTTCATCTTCAGTATCTACTACTTGAACCAGATCCATATCGGGTTCACTTATGTTTTGAAAGCTATCCAGCAAAGTGGTTTTTATCCAATCCACCAAACCATTCCAAAATTCACTTCCAACCAAAATAATCGGGAATTTATCAATTTTATGGGTTTGAATAAGGGTAATGGCTTCAAAGAGTTCATCTAAGGTTCCAAAGCCGCCCGGCATTACCACAAAACCCTGCGAGTATTTTACAAACATTACTTTTCTCACAAAAAAGTAATCAAAATCAAGGCTTTTATCATTATCAATATAAGGATTGTCGTGTTGTTCAAATGGTAAATCGATATTAAGCCCTACGGAAGTACCTCCGCCCAGGTGAGCCCCTTTATTACCGGCTTCCATAATACCCGGGCCGCCGCCTGTGATAACTCCGTAGCCATTCTCAACAATTTTCTTTGAAATTTTTTCGGTAAGTTTATAATATTTCTGATCGGGTTTGGTGCGCGCTGAACCAAAAATAGATACACAGGGACCAATTTGACTTAGCTTTTCATAGCCATTTACAAATTCCCCCATTATTTTAAAAATAGCCCAGGAATCGTTGGTTTTTATCTCATTCCAGGCTTTATTTTTAAGGTTAGTTCTCATGGTTTTTAGTTTTTAAGTTCCTTTTTAAGGAATTTTGCCGTATAACTTTTTTTGGATTTAGCCACTTCTTCCGGGCTACCTTTAGCAACGAGTTTGCCCCCGTGTTTTCCTCCTTCGGGACCAATATCAATAATATAATCGGCCATTTTAATTACATCCATATTGTGCTCAATAATAAGCACTGTATTCCCTTTGTTGGTCAGTTTGTTAAGCACTTCCATTAATACGCGTATATCTTCAAAATGTAATCCTGTGGTTGGCTCGTCTAAAATATAAAAAGTATTACCGGTATCCCGTTTAGAAAGTTCGGTGGCCAGTTTTATACGCTGTGCTTCCCCGCCAGAAAGTGTGGTACTTTGCTGACCTAAAGTGATATAGCCCAAACCAACATCCTGAATGGTTTTTAGTTTTCGGTATATTTTAGGAATGGCTTCAAAAAACTGTGTAGCTTCATTAATAGTCATTTCCAGTACATCAGAAATCGATTTGCCTTTATACCGAATTTCCAGGGTTTCGCGGTTAAAACGCTTGCCACGGCAGGTCTCACATTCCACATAAACATCGGGGAGAAAATTCATTTCAATAACCCGAAGTCCACCCCCTTTACATGTTTCGCAACGCCCGCCTTTCACATTGAAACTAAAACGACCCGGTTTATATCCGCGAATTAGTGATTCAGGGGTTTTGGCAAAAAGGCTGCGAATTTCAGAAAAAACTCCGGTATAAGTGGCCGGATTTGAACGCGGGGTACGACCAATTGGCGACTGGTTAATATCAATCACTTTATCAATATAATCCAGGCCTTTTATAGAAGTATAGGGAAGGGGCATTTTTACACCGTTAAAATAATGTGCATTCATAATGGGGTAAAGCGTCTCGTTGATAAGGGTAGATTTACCACTTCCCGAAACCCCGGTAACTGCAATCATTTTTCCCAGCGGGATTTTTATAGAAACCTTTTTCAGGTTATTCCCGGTGGCACCTTTGAGTTCAATATGTTTGCCGTTACCTTTGCGTCTTTTCTTCGGGATTTCGATTTCTTTTGTTCCGTTTAGGTAAGCGGCGGTAAGGGTGTCGTGCTTTTTTAGTGCGGAAGGCGGCCCTTCACTAATAATTTCTCCCCCGTGTTTTCCGGCTTCCGGGCCAATATCTATTACATAATCGGCGCGTTCTATCATATCGCGGTCGTGCTCTACCACAATTACCGAATTGCCAATGTCGCGCAGGGAAATCAGGGAATTGATAAGTTTTTCATTATCCCTTTGATGCAAACCGATGCTGGGTTCGTCTAAAATATAGAGTACGCCTACCAGTTGCGAACCTATTTGGGTGGCTAGCCTGATGCGTTGTGCTTCCCCCCCGGAAAGCGATTTAGAACCGCGATTTAGTGAGAGATAAGTGAGACCCACATCAACTAAGAACTGAATACGAGTTCTGATTTCTTTAACGACTTCAGAAGCGATTTGGTTTTGTTTTTCGCTTAAATAACTTTCAAGGTTTTCAAACCAATCGGCCAGATCACTAATATCTTTTTGAGCAAGCTCAGCAATATTTTTATCATGTATTTTAAAATATAAGGATTCTTTTTTTAACCGGGTGCCTTCACATTCCGGGCAGATAATTTTATCCATATAATCTTTAGCCCAACGGCGTAAAGAAGTAGAATCATTATTATAATAGGTGTTTTCAATAAAAGTAGCCACCCCTTCAAAATCTATTTTATACTCGCGGGTTATCCCTAGGGATTTTGATTCTTTGGAAAATTTTTCCTTTCCGCCGTGTAAAATTAGATTTAGAGCTTCTTTTGGTATTTTTTCAATAGGGTCACTTAATTTAAAATCATAGCGTTCTCCTATGAGTTCTAACTGGGAGAACACCCAGCTTTTCTTTTGCGGCCCGTGAGGAGCTAATCCGCCGTTTTTAATACTTTTTTTAGGATCGGGGATAATTTTATCAATATTTACTTTAAAAAGCGTTCCAATTCCGTTGCAAGAGGGACATGCTCCTTTGGGCGAATTAAAAGAAAAGGTGTTGGGTTCAGGATTGGGATAGGATATGCCAGTGGTTGGACACATTAAAGTACGACTGAAATAACGAATGTTCCCGGTTTCCTGTTCCATAATCATCAAGACATCATTCCCGTGGTACATTGCGGTTTTAATACTCTCATCAAGCCGTTTGTCAGATTCGGTGTTTTCGCTGATTTTTAAGCGATCAATAACAATTTCGATATCGTGGGTTACATAACGGTCGAGTTTCATTCCCTTTACGATATCTCGAATTTCTCCATCGGTACGAACCTTTAAGAAACCCTGTTTGGCAATTTGTTCAAAGAGTTCCCGATAATGGCCTTTTCTTGATTTGATGACCGGTGCCAAAACGCTAACCTTTTTTCCTTGAAAATCTTTTAGGATAAGGTCTTTAATTTGGCTATCGGTATAACTAACCATTTTTTCGCCGGTTTTGTAGCTATAAGCTTCCCCGGCCCGGGCAAAGAGCAAACGAAGAAAATCATAAATTTCGGTGATAGTACCTACGGTACTTCGTGGGTTTTTACTGGTGGTTTTTTGTTCAATAGCAATAACCGGGGAGAGGCCTTCAATTTTATCTACATCGGGGCGTTCCAATCCGCCAAGGAATTGCCGGGCATATGCCGAAAAAGTTTCGATGTAACGGCGTTGTCCTTCAGCATAAATAGTATCAAAAGCGAGAGAGGATTTTCCTGAGCCGGAAAGTCCCGTAATTACTACGAGTTTCTCCCTTGGGATTTTTACATCAATATTCTTGAGGTTGTGCACGCGAGCACCTAATACCTCTATGTTTTCTTCGGATTTTGCCATATTTTTTGTCAAGGGGCAAAGGTACTTAAAGTGTTGCTAACTAAAAAGGAGGCCCAACTATAGCGATGTTAATTTCAAACTAAAGTTATACTGGAAATCCCTCTGATTTGAATTAATAATTTACTGTAAATGTTAATAATTTGTTAAAGGATGTAAACCAATTTCGTGAAATTTAGAATTAGACTGTGAAAGTGTGTTTTTAGTCAGGTTTTCAAGTAGTTGATTGTGAGGGTAATATTGCTTTTTTTTTAATTGTATATGGAGTGAATCACTTATATTTGGTAAAAGATTTTTCCCAAATCTCATTTCTTAACCTGAGAAATAAACTCTTTTAGAGCATTGAATTCCCAATTGCCCCAAATCCAAATTTTATTTGTTAACTGGTGTACCCCGGTGCACGTTAAAATATTTTTGGAATGTTAAATAAAAAAAAGCAATTATTGCTTATTACTACCCGACAGAAGTTGATAGCCGGTATTGGGGAAGGCTTAAGTCTTCATTTTGAGATTTCTGTAAGCAATTCTTTACATACAGGTTATAACCAGGCTTTAAAATTGTTGCCGGATATTATACTGGTAGATTATATCTCTTTTTAGGTCTGGTAAGAACTTCAAGAATATTACTAATTTTAAATCTACTCATTTTTTAAATAAGGCCTGGCTTGTGGTTTATGCTGAAAATACTTTACAAATGGAAGCGGAAAGTAGATTTAGAAAGATGGTAGATGAATGTATGTATCCTGATTCCATACAAATTTTATGTGGTAAAATCATTAAAATTGTAGCTTCGGCTAATTCACTTTCAAATTTTTGGAAAGAGTCTTTTATGGGCATGTTCAATTTAATAACCAAGCCCATTCTATTATTACAATACGAGAAAGTAGTTGCGATGAACGATGCTTTTAAACAGCATTTTAAAGTGAATAAAACCACAGGTCTTAAACTTACCGATTTCTTGCATTGTGATAACAAGCTAAAAGTAAAGAACAGTTTACGTAATTTTGCAAGGGGAAAACATATAAAAGCCACTACAGAAACTACTTTATTATTACATGCCAATAAGCTTAGAAATGCCTGGATAAGCTTTTCAAAACTCAGTAAGAATCACGGCGATTATTTTATAATGATAATTGATTTTAACGGGAAAGAAAGTTTGATAAATGAAGAAGTCGGGTCTTTTTCTGCCGGGGTTGAAAACTGTTTTAAAGAGAATAATCAGATTCCTGAATTTAGATTTACCAAACGGGAAAAAGAGATAATACAACTTTTAATTAGAGGATATAAGACCAAAGAGATTTCTTCAACTTTATTCATTTCTCCCAAGACCATAGAAAAGCACCGGTCTAATATTATAAAAAGAACTAATTCAGCAACAATTTTAGAAAGTATAATCTATGCTATAAATCATAAATTAATCAATTTTCAAGAGGTATTACCGGGAGGCGGGGGATTTTAGTTTTTTGTAAGCAAATTCAATTCCAGCTTCCTTTATGAGTTTAAGAATTTATAATTTCTTACTATTTTATAGGGATTAAAAAAATAGATGAATAATATATGTTAAAATAGATGTTTTAGAGAAAAAATTAAATAAAACAAACTTCAGTAAATTCCCGAAGAAAATATATTTTTGTTGAAATGTTTAAATAGGTTTGCCTTGCTGAATATTTTACTAAATTTGGTTACAATTAAAATGAGTTTATCACGTTTACTCACTAAGTGAGATTTATATTATTAAGACGCCCGGCGTTGAAAATTTGAATTTATTTAATTTAAGGCTTCGTGGGATTGCCCCGAGGTAATTTACTTACAAAACCCTAAAAAATACCTATGCTAACTTTTTTTCAGCAGGAAGGTGTTGCCGAAGCTGCTCAGGGAGCTGAGCCGGTAGCCGAAGAAAAAACCCTTTCTCTATTTGACCTTATGTTAAGCGGGGGCCTTGGCGGCCAGATCATTATCGTAATCCTCTTTGTGTTATTATTTGCTGCAGTCTATATTTATTTTGAAAGGCTATTTGCTATTAAATCAGCCAGCCAGGTAGATAAAAATTTTATGCTACAAATTAAAGATAGCGTATTAAACGGTAATATTGAATCGGCTAAAATGCGTTGCTCGCAAAGTGACTCACCGGTAGCCCGGCTTACCGAAAAAGGTATTTCACGTATTGGAAGCCCTCTTGAAGATATCAATACAGCCATAGAAAATGCCGGCCGACTTGAAGTTTATAAATTGGAAAAGAACGTGAGTATTTTGGCAACCATTGCCGGAGCTGCACCTATGATAGGATTCTTAGGTACTGTAATTGGTATGGTACTTGCTTTTCATGAGTTGGCAACAAGTAGTGGGCAGGCGCAAATGGGAGCGCTTGCTGAAGGGATTTACACTGCGATGACCACGACCGTAGCCGGACTTATAGTTGGTATTATTGCGTATATTGGTTATAACCATTTAGTGGTAAAAACCGATAAAGTAGTACACCAAATGGAGGCCACAGCGGTAGATTTCCTTGACTTGTTAAACGAACCTGCTTAATATGAATTTAAGAGGCCGAAATAAAATAAGCCCGGAGTTTAGCATGAGCTCGATGACAGATATTGTCTTTCTTTTGCTCATCTTTTTTATGCTCACTTCACCGGTAATAACTCCTGAAGCGCTCGATTTAATTTTGCCCAAAGCCAAGGGAAAAACAACCACCCAGCAAAATATTGCGGTGAGTATCACAAAAGATCTTCAATTTTATATAAATGAAGAGCGAGTAAGCAGTAGCGCTTTGGAAAGCACTCTAAAACAACGTCTGGCCGATGAGGAAAACCCTACTATTATTCTAAGAGCTGAAGAAGGAGTGCCTATTGAGCGGGCCGTAAATGTGATGGATATTGCCAACAGAAATAACTATAAAATTGTATTGGCCGTAAAACCTGAATAAATGGCTTTTTTAGAAACAAAACACGAGAAAAAATCTTTTACCATTACCGTGGTCCTGCACGTGGTATTGATTATTTTATTGTTGTTTTTGGGTTTTACTTACTTGGACCCGCCTCCGGAAGACGGAATTGCTATTAATTTTGGTACTTCGGAAGTAGGTTCCGGGAACGAGCAGCCTACCGAGCCGGTAGAATCTGCACCTCAGGAAACCACGCAGCCCGAAACCCAAACCGAACCTGAACCCGTAGTAGAAGAAGAGGTAGTAACTCAGGAAATCGAAGAAGCACCGGTTATTGAAAAAAAAGAAGAACCTAAGCCTGTGCAGGAAGATGAGCCTGAAGAAGAACCGGAAGAGGAGGAGCCTGTAGAAGAACCCGAGCCACAACCCGATAAATCAACTACCGATGCGATGAGCAGTATTTTAAACGGGCCCGAGCAAACTGGCTCTGCTGATGGAGGAGAGGGAGACGATGATTTGGCAGGTGATAAAGGAGACCCTAATGGAGATCCCAATGCCAGCTCTTATTACGGAAATGGTACCGGCCTGGATGGGGATGGGAATTATCGATTAGGTGGCCGTCGTGCATTGAACAAAGAAAAGTTTGTTCAGGATTGTAATGAATCGGGAATAGTGGTAGTGCGTATAGAAGTAGACCGTAATGGAAATGTAATTGAGGCGACTCCCGGTGTAAAGGGGACTACTAATAACGCGTCCTGTTTAACCGATCCTGCCCGAAGAGCTGCAATGGCTACCCGGTTTAACAGTGATGAAAATGCACCTTCCCGACAGGTAGGAACAATTATCTACAATTTTAAACTTTCAGAATAACGTGAGCACCTACAAAGAAACTGTTGAATGGATGTTTCAGCAGTTGCCTATGTTTCAACGGGTGGGCAAAGATGCTTTTAAAAAAGACCTTGGCCGCACCAATAAACTTGCCGGACACCTAAACCATCCTGAAAAGAATTTTAAGAGTGTACATGTTGCCGGAACCAATGGCAAAGGCTCTACCAGTCATATGCTTGCTTCGGTTTTACAGGAAGCCGGCTACAAAGTTGGTTTGTATACTTCTCCGCATTTAAAAGATTTTCGGGAGCGAATTAAGATTAACGGGCAAATGATCGATGAAAAATCGGTGATTGAGTTTGTTGAAAATCATCATACTTTTTTAACCGAAAATAAACTTTCCTTTTTTGAGATGAGCGTTGGCCTGGCTTTCAGTTACTTTGCAGGTGAAGAGGTGGATATAGCAGTAATTGAAGTGGGAATGGGGGGCAGGCTCGATTCAACTAATATTATCCAACCTGAAGTTTCTGTCATTACCAATATAGGCTTAGACCATACGCAGTTTCTGGGAAATTCTTTACGGGAAATTGCCGGAGAAAAGGCCGGGGTTATTAAAAACAATATTCCGGTAATTATAGGTGAAAAGCAAAAGTCTACCACACCTGTTTTTACTGAAATTGCTGCTGAACGAAATTCAGAATTAATATTTGCACAAGACCTGAAATTCGAAAAATACGAAACCGATCTAAAGGGAAATTATCAGAATAAAAATATAAAAAGCGTTTTGGCTGCTGTAAAGGTTTTAAGAGAGAAGGGCTGGGGAATTCCTGAGGAATGCTTGAAAAACGGATTGAATAATGTGAAATTGCATACATCATTGCAAGGCCGTTGGGATATTTTACAGCAAAAACCTAAAGTGATTTGTGATACGGCTCATAATCGTGAAGGTTTAAAGCTGGTAATAACACAATTAAGAAAAGAAAAATTTAACCGACTTCATATTGTATTTGGTGTAGTAGCCGATAAAAAACTCGATGATATTCTTCCTTTGTTGCCTAAAGAGGCGATTTATTACTTTTCTAAACCGGAAATCCCAAGAGGACTTGCTGCAGAAGATTTAGCAAAGTCAGCTCAGGCTTTTGATTTGAAAGGAAAGATATATAATTCAGTTTCAAAAGCTTATCAATCGGCGCTTGATAAAGCATTAGATGAAGATTTAGTGTTTATAGGGGGGAGTACTTTTACGGTGGCAGAAATAATTTGATTTTTTTAATTTTTTCTTGGCGCAATTCAAAAACTAGTATATATTTGCATCCGCATTAGAGAATGGGCGCGTAGCTCAGTTGGTTCAGAGCACTTGGTTTACACCCAAGGGGTCAGGGGTTCGAATCCCTTCGCGCCCACTACCATTCAGAAGGCTTCCAAAAAGAAGGAGGCCTTTTTTAATAAAAGATTGATTGGTTTTTTATTAAAAAAATCAAATTTATTGAAATTTTAGGGCGCGTAGCTCAGTTGGTTCAGAGCACTTGGTTTACACCCAAGGGGTCAGGGGTTCGAATCCCTTCGCGCCCACTTTTATCCTCAAATCCCATAGTAAGCCTGCTGTAGGGATTTTTTTATGTCAAAATTTTATACCTATACCTTGTTTTTTGAAAAGTTCGCCAGGTGTTATATCAGATCTACTAAGGACTTTTTCATACTTGTTTGATAAGCATTTGCTTTAAAATGTTTTCTGTAAAACCTTCTTTTAATAGGGTTATTTTATATTTTTAACCTAAATACCCCACTAATGAAAAAGATATTCTACCTATTTGGAATTTTGAGCTTAACGTTAGCCTGTAATTCCGAAGAAAAACAAGAAGTCGATTTATTGCTTTTTAATGCGCGAATCTATACGGTAAACGATAGTCTTGAAACCACCGAAGCATTTGTGGTTAAAGACGGAAAGTTTCTTGCAACCGGAAATGCAGATGATTTACGTAAAAAATATAAGCCTAAAGAAGAATTGGATGCGAACGGGAAGCCGGTATTTCCCGGTTTTATAGATGCTCATGCCCATTTTTACCGCCTGGGACTTCAGCAGGAGCGGGTAGAACTTAGCGGCACCAGGAGTTTTAAAGAAGTAGTACAGCGAATCGTGGATTTTCAGGAAGAGAATAACCGAGCATTTATCACAGGCTGGGGGTGGGACCAGAATGACTGGGAGATACAGGAATTTCCAACTAAAGATATTTTAGACCAATTATTTCCCAATACGCCTATTGCTATTACTCGCATTGACGGGCACGCTTTACTTGCCAATCAGGCGGCTCTTGATGAAGCAGGGATTACGACTAAAACTCCTTTTGAGGGTGGTGACATTGAACAAAAAAATGGAGAGCTTACGGGAATTATCATCGATAATCCTATGGCTTTAATTGTCAATGCACAACCGGAACCATCTCGCCAAACTCAGGTTGATGCTTTACTTGCGGCTCAGGAAATAGCATTAAGTTATGGGCTTACAACAGTAGATGATGCCGGGATTGATCGTGAAATCATAGAACTGATGGATAGTTTGCATCAGGCCGGGGATTTGAAAATTCGTATTTATGCGATGCTGAGCAATACTGAGGAAAACCTTGACCATTATCTTGATAAAGGTCCTTATAAAACGGAAAAATTAAATGTGCGCTCGGTTAAGTTTTATGGTGATGGCGCTTTAGGCTCAAG
Organism: Salegentibacter sp.; assembly: GCA_017795085.1. Lineage (GTDB taxonomy): Bacteria > Bacteroidota > Bacteroidia > Flavobacteriales > Flavobacteriaceae > Salegentibacter. The sequence continues at coordinate 2,593,707 of CP051246.1, read as the reverse complement.
AGGAGCAGCACTTAAAGAAGCCTATTCAGACAAGACGGGACATTATGGGGCTTTGCTTTCCCCGGTGAAAGATTTTAAAGAAACGGCAGAACGTGTAGCAAATTCAAAATTTCAGTTAAATACCCACGCCATAGGCGATTCTGCAAATTATCTGGTTTTGGAAACTTATGATAAGTTACTTAACAAAGAGGAAGATCGACGTTGGCGGGTAGAACATTCACAGGTTATTGATGAAGAAGATTTCAAATATTTCAGTAAGAATATAATTCCTTCAGTGCAGCCCACTCACGCAACAAGTGATATGTATTGGGCTGAAGATCGATTGGGGAAAGAACGTCTGCAGGGAGCTTATGCTAATAAAAAATTACTTAAGCAGGCCGGAATTGTAGCCCTGGGAACCGATTTTCCGGTAGAAGAAGTGAGTCCGTTTCTTACGTTTTACGCTGCTGTTGCCCGAAAAGACACCAATAATTTTCCTGACGGTGGGTTTATGAAAAAAGAAGCGCTTTCCCGCGAGGAAACCTTGAAGGGAATGACGATTTGGGCGGCTTATTCCAATTTTGAAGAAGAGGAGAAAGGAAGTATTGAAGCCGGGAAATTTGCCGATTTTATCATTCTCGATAAAGATATTATGGAAATCGATACTGCTGAAATTTCGGAGGTAAACGTACTTGAAACTTATGTACAGGGAGAGAAGGTGTATTAGGCTTTTGCTCTAAATGCCTTATCTTTGCAATTCATTAAAATTTAAGAAAATGAACGACGGATTATATGCTAAATTCCATACAACTAAAGGAGAAATCCTGGCAGAGCTGGAATTTGAAAAGGCACCGGGAACAGTAGGTAATTTTGTGGGCCTTGCTGAAGGAAACCTTGAAAATAAGGCCTTTCCTCAGGGAAAACCTTATTATGACGGATTAAAATTCCACAGGGTAATCCCTAATTTTATGATTCAGGGAGGTGATCCTCAAGGTAGCGGAATTGGTGGCCCTGGGTATAAATTTGAAGATGAAATTCACCCGGAGCTAAAACACGATTCCCCCGGGAAACTTTCTATGGCCAATGCCGGCCCGGGAACTAACGGGAGTCAGTTTTTTATAACCCATACAGAAACACCGTGGTTAGACGGAAAACACGCAATTTTCGGGAGTGTTCTGGAAGGCCAGGATGTGGTAGATGCCATAGAACAAGGCGATGAAATTGAACGCCTGGAAATTGTAAGACTAGGTGAGGAAGCTGAGAATTTTAATGCGGTAGAATCTTTTAGGATTTTTAACGGCGCAAAAGCCGAACGCGAAGCCGCTGCTAAAAAACAGGAAGACGAGCTTTTAGGAAAATTATCTCAGGGCTTTAAAGTTTCTGATAACGGCTTGCGCTATAAAATAGAAAAACAAGGGAATGGTGCTTCTGCTGAAAAAGGGAAAACCGTAGCCGTACACTATAAAGGGATGCTGGCTGACGGGACAGTTTTTGATTCCTCTTATAAACGCGGACAAGCTTTGGAGTTTCCAATTGGAGTGGGGCATGTAATCCCCGGTTGGGACGAAGGTATTCAATTACTTAATGAAGGTGGCCAGGCAAGGTTGGTTATTCCATCTCATTTAGCTTATGGAGAACGTGGTGCGGCAGGTGTAATTCCACCAAATGCCAGTTTGGTTTTTGATGTAGAGCTGGTAGAAGTGAAATAAGCTCCCTTCAAAGTGGAGAGATTATAACAAGGTCTGAAAAAATCATTTCGTCAAGCTGAACTCGTTTCAGCTTCTAAATTGTTACTATCAACATTTTAGATCCTGAAATAAATTCAGGATGACAACATTAAGAACTTTTCAGACCTTGTTTTTCTAATAATCTTTCTAAAACTATTTCAAAACTTACTTAGCATCAGGCTGTGGAGTCGTTCTTAAATATGGTTTTACAACCTTAAACCCCTTAGGGAACATCTTTTCGGCATCTTCATTAGAAACCGCCGGGCTAATAACCACATCATCTCCTTGTTTCCAATTTGCCGGAGTAGCTACTTTTTGGTATGCAGTGAGCTGCAAGGAATCAATTACCCGTAGCAATTCATCAAAATTCCTTCCAGTGCTTGCCGGGTAAGTAATCATTAATTTAATGGTTTTGTCGGGTGCGATTACATATACAGAACGTACGGTAAGGGTATCATTGGCTTTAGGATGAATCATTTCATACAGGTTGGAAACCTTTTTGTCTTCATCGGCAATAATCGGGAAATTAACGCTGGTGTTTTGTGTTTCGTTAATATCGCTAATCCAGCCTTTATGAGATTCCAAACCATCTACACTTAGCGCTAAAACTTTGGTGTTTCGCTTCTCAAATTCATCTTTATACTTGGCTACGGTACCGAGTTCAGTGGTACATACCGGTGTATAATCTGCAGGGTGAGAGAATAAAATTCCCCAACTGTCTCCCAAATAATCATAAAAATTTATTTTTCCTTCTGAAGTTTCGGCATCAAAATTTGGTGCTTTATCTCCTAATTTCAAACTACTCATATCGCTATATTTTTTTAGTTTTTTTGATGCTTAAATTTAAAAAATGAATTCCAAAATAACCTATTATACTAATAGGAATTATATAGTTTGTGATAAACTTAACTAATAATCATTTCAAGATTTAAAATAACTGAAAGTTAGTTAGAGCATTATCGTGCTGTATGACAGTTTTCTTTTAATTTTAACTAGCCAGATATTTCCATTTAATATTACATCCGATGCTGGGTTTTTGCTGTTCAGAAACTTTTCTATTGTTTAAAACCGCATCCATGGCCTCACGTAAATCCCTGCCGTTAATCGGAATGCCGTTACCCGGGCGGGAATCGTCCAGTTGCCCGCGGTAAATCAGTTTTAATTCTTCATCGAAAAGATAAAAATCGGGAGTACAGGCTGCTTTATAAGCCCTGGCCACTTCTTGCGATTCATCATAAAGATAAGGGAAGGAATATTGATGTTTTCGAGCGGTTTCCTGCATATTATCAGGATGATCTGCCGGATAATTTTCAACGTCATTACTCATAATAGCGGCAAATCCGAAACCCAACACGCGATAATCACCGGCGAGCCTTACAATTTCTTCATTTACATGTTTAACAAAAGGGCAATGGTTACAGATAAACATCAGTAATGTTCCTTTAGGACCCCTCAAATCATTTAAACTGAAAAGATTTCCTGAAATCACATCCCGAAGTTTAAAATCCGGGGCTTTGCTGCCCAGAGGAATCATAGTAGAGGCGGTTTCGGCCATAATAATTGTTTTTTGTATAAATTTACAAATTCTAATAGAAGTAGTTTTACTCGATAATCGAGATTTAAATGCGCTGAGGCTTGTCTCGAATAAAGATGTTTATCTTATAAACTTACCTCAGGATAATTTACTAATTTACTCAAAATAAAAAATTATTATGCAGCATATTTCCTGGAACGATTTTGAAAAAGTAGAAATGCGTATAGGAACCATAATTGAGGTCAATGATTTCCCTGAAGCTAGAAATCCCGCTTACCAAATGATAATAGATTTTGGAGAATTGGGAATTAGGAAAACTTCTGCACAAATTACCAAACGTTATCAAAAAGAAGGCTTGCTTCAACGGCAAATCGTAGCGGTAATCAATTTTCCGAAGAAACAAATCGCAAATATCATGAGTGAATGCCTGGTTTTAGGAGCCGTGGGACAAGAAAATGATATCGTGCTTCTTCACCCGGGGATGAAGGTTGAAAACGGGTTGAGAATTGGGTGATATCAAAATAGCGATTTTAAAACTGGTTATCTGTTATTCCTGTTAATGACTTTAATACTCTGATCAATTTTTTTCCGATAAAGACCTCGTGGGTTTGCCCGGTTATTAATTGTGTAATAAAGAAGAACATGAGTGGTTTTTTAGCAAATAAAAATATTCTTATTTTCACATCTACCAGATTAAATGGAATAGTGTGAAAAATCCCGAACAGGACTGGCTCTACGAAATAAGCCCAAAACGAAAAGGGAGTGTAATTTCAAAAGCAGCTATCGTGCTGGCCTGCAGACTTAAAATATCCAGCAGTTCGAAAGCTTTCGAATCTTTTTTTTTCTTCTCTTCGGCAAGGGAAAAGGCTTACCGGTCCGGCTATTAATTTTGCATCCGAGTGCTTTATAAAATCATTATAAGTTTGCAGCCAGGTTTGAGGGAGTAGGCAGTCAGCATCGGTGGTGAGAATATATTCAAATCTTGCTTTTTTTTACAGCAGTAGTAATCGCGTCTTTTTTCGGAGAATTAGATTGTCGAGTATTGCTTAGTAAACTTATTTGTAATTCGTGCCGGGTTTGGGCAAATGCTTTACAAATAGCCTCTGAATTATCATCTGATTCATCATTTACCAGCAGAATTTCAAAATTATCTTTAGGGTATTTTAAACACTCAATGCTTTCAAGGAATCCGGGAAGGTTTTCAGCTTCGTTTCGATAAGGAATAAGGATGGAAAATTGGGTAGTGAGGGAGGAATTACCCGGAGTAAAAGTCGGTAGTTTTTTCCAACCGTAAATCAATGTAATGATAAAAAAAGGTAGAGGAGGGTAATGAGGTAGAATAGAAGCATTTTGTTAAGTGCAAAGTTAGGGGTACGAAGGTAAAAGTTAAATCGGAAAATTGGAGGTGCAATTAAAGTTTAGTTCCCGGATGGGTGTTCGGGGTGACGGTTGATTTTAAAGGGTGCCAATATATTTTGAAGTTTATTTCTCCCAATTGGTTTAATACGCCGGGACTTGTCTCGATCGAGACAAGTTTTTCCGAGACATACGGCGTGGGCTTTCCCTGAGGTTGTTGATTAGAATAAACTCTTCTTCCCGTATAGAGGTCGAGTGAGAGCTTTTTAAGAAAGCATGTATATTTTTGTAGGGGCGATTAAGAATGCGTACTTTTTCAGCAAAATTGAATTTTAGGTTTGAGAAGTGAAAAAATTATTTTAGGAATTGATCCGGGAACCACAATTATGGGGTTTGGCCTCATAAAAGTGATGGATAAAAAGATGGAGTTCCTTCAGCTTAATGAATTACAGCTTACTAAATATTCCGATCCCTATATCAAGTTAAAATTGATTTTTGAGCGAACTATTGAACTTATTGATTCTTTTAACCCGGATGAAATAGCCATTGAAGCACCTTTCTTCGGAAAAAACGTGCAGTCAATGTTGAAACTTGGTCGGGCTCAGGGTGTAGCGATGGCTGCAGGACTTTCCCGGCAGATTCCTATTACGGAATATCTTCCTAAGAAAATAAAAATGGCGATTACCGGAAACGGAAATGCCAGCAAGGAACAGGTAGCCAGAATGCTCCAAAGTTTGCTGAAGCTAAAGTCACTTCCTAAAAACCTGGATTCTACAGACGGACTTGCTGCTGCGGTTTGCCATTTTTATAATTCCGGGCGTACCCAGGTGGGAAAAAGCTATTCCGGTTGGGATGCTTTTGTAAAACAAAATAGCTCCCCAACTTCCAAAGGAGGAGTGACATCTGTTAATTTACGAGGAAAAAAATCAAAGAAGTGAATACTGTAGCTCATAAGAACCCTCCACCTTCAGAGGGGCCAGGGGAGGCTTTTGCTTCTCTATACATTCATATCCCGTTTTGCAAACAGGCCTGTCATTATTGTGATTTCCATTTTTCAACTTCGCTCAAGAAAAAGGGGCAGTTGGTTAAGATGCTTTGCCGGGAGTTGGAATTACGAAAAAATGAGCTGCATGATATCCAGTTTGAGACGATTTACTTTGGCGGGGGAACTCCCAGTTTGCTTTCCGCTGAAGAACTTCAGTTAATTTTTAATACAATTTTTAAGTATTATAAAATTTCAGAAAACCCTGAAATTACACTGGAGGCCAATCCCGATGATCTTTCCGAAGAAAAAATAAAAATGCTTGCTGAATCGCAGGTAAACCGGTTGAGTATTGGTGTACAGTCTTTTTTTGAAGAAGATTTGAAATTGATGAACCGCGCGCATAATGCTCACGAGGCTTTAAAAAGCATTAAACTGGCTAAAAATTATTTTGATAATATCTCTATCGATTTGATTTACGGGGTGCCGGGAATGAGTGATAAACGCTGGAAAGATAACCTTAAGATTGCTTTGGATTTGGAAATTCCGCATATTTCCAGCTATGCGCTTACCATAGAGCCAAATACCGCGTTGGAAAAGTTTATTGAAAAAGGCAAAGTTAAAGCGGTAGATGATGCCATGGCAAGAAAACATTTTGAGGTTTTGGTAGAGAAGCTTATCGCTAACGGATTTGAACATTATGAGTTTTCAAATTTTGGAAAACCAGGTTATTTTTCCAGAAATAATACGGCTTATTGGTTGGGGAATCCTTACCTGGGTATTGGTCCTGCTGCTCATTCTTTTGATGGAGACTTTAGAAAATGGAATGTGAGCAATAATGCACTGTATAATAGTGCAATTGCTGAAAATAAAATCCCGCAACAAACTGAAAAACTCTCTACTGCTGATAAATATAATGAATATATAATGACAAGACTTCGGACAAAATTTGGTGCGAATACAAAAGAGATAGATCAGAAGTTTGGCGCGGAGTTTCAGGATTATTTTTTTAAAAACACAATTTTGTTGTTAGCTGAAGGGCTTTTGGAAGAGAAAGATGGGATATTTCATATCACCGCAAAAGGAAAATTTTTGAGTGATGGTATTGCAGCAGATTTGTTTTATTTATAGGAAGTCTTCTTTGCTATAACGAAAGGATGAAAATGCTAGGTGCCAGCTTAGAGATGCAAATTGAAATTTTCATGTTGTGTTGCGTCCGAACAGTTCTGTTGGGAGGAGAGAGCGTATCGAGAACTGGTATGCAGTACAGCCTTTTTCGGGATGATATCCCGGATTGGAGTCTGGGATGAGGTTAAATTCTATGAGAGATTTTCACTTCCTATTATGAACTCTCAACTTTCATCTAAATCAATGAGCCTCTTTTTTAAGCAGTTCCGGAAATTTTTCTTTAAAGCGGTTTAACCGGGGAATAGATACTTTTTGGACATAAGAATTATTCGGGTTTCGTTTTTCGTAATCTTGGTGGTAGTTTTCGGCTTTCCAGAATTTTAAAAAGGGCAGTATTTCAGCAGCGATTGGCTTCTCATAATTTTTGGCTACTTCACTTTTTACTTTTTCAATAATCTCTTTTTGTTTTTCATTCTGATAGAATATAATAGAGCGATATTGCGATCCGTTATCCGGACCCTGACCATTTACCTGAGTTGGATCTTGAGAGCCGAAATACACTTCTATCAGAGTTTTAAAACTTATCACCTCGGGGTCATAAAATACTTCTACAGCTTCTGCGTGACCGGTTTTTCCGGTATTACTTTCTTTATAAGTCGGGTTTTTGGTATGCCCGCCGGCATAACCTGAAATCGATTCATTTACGCCTTCCAGACTTTCATAAATAGCTTCTACACACCAAAAGCAACCACTGGCAAAATACGCCCGTTCAAATCCGTTCTTAGAAGGTGCTTCAAGAGGATCGGCATTAGCTATTTCAGGTCTGGTTACGGTTTCCTGGGCATTATTTCCACAGGAAATCAGAAGAAAAGTGGTGAGGATTATAAGTTGTTTTATCATAGGTTTTTTTATTTTAATATGGGGTTCATTACAAATTTAAATCTTGTTGTTGTCGATTGACTGTGCCGTAATAATTATGTTTCTCTGCATTAATCAACAAACTCGAGGTATTAAACCCATCGGTGGGAATTAATAATATATCAAATTTCACACCAAATTATTATTATTATTTGTAATTCCTTTCCGGGAAGTATGTTCTATTTTTGCGGGGTATCAGCATTAGTAATTAAATGTAGTATATATTTTACTCTTGTGAGTATTTGTTGATCTGAGGAGTAGTGTAGTTTTTGAAATTAAAGCATAAAAAAACCCGAAAGCAATGTTCCGGGTTTGTTTTTATGTATAAGTCTAAATTAACTTACTTTCTTGAACAAATTGTCCATTTTTTCCTGTTCTTCTTTGGCCAATTCTTCATCAACCAAAATTCTACCGCTATGCTCATCGGTGATGATTTTTTTGCGGCCGGCAATTTCCATAATCACCTGTGGAGGAATAGTGAAGTAAGAACCTCCGGAAGCACCACGTTCTACCGGTACAATGGCCAGACCATTTTTTACATTACTGCGAATTCGCCGGTATGCTTTAACCAAACGTTCTTCAATATTCTGTCCTAATTCGTCAGACTTTTTGATAAGTGCCTGTTCTTCCTTTTCAGTTTCAGCTAAAATTTCGTCGAGTTCGTTTTTCTTGTGTTCCAGGTGTTTTTGCCTTTCGTTAACGCGTTCTTTGGTTTGATCAATCACCTCTTTTTTCTGCTCGATTTTAGCTTTATACTCCCGAATATGTTTTTCAGCAAGTTCTATTTCCAGTTCTTGGAATTCAACTTCCTTAGAAAGCGCATTAAACTCACGGTTGTTCCGTACGTTTTTTTGCTGTTCAGAATACTTTTTGATGGTGGCTTTAGATTCGTCTATCTGGTTTTTCTTGCTCTTAATATCATTTTCGATCACCTCGATATCGGCATCTAATTTTTCTAAACGAGTGTTTAATCCGGCTACTTCATCTTCTAAATCTTCCACTTCTAAGGGAAGCTCGCCTCGTACGTTTCTAATTTCATCAATTCTGGAGTCAACCAGCTGAAGATCGTACAATGCTCTTAGCTTCTCTTCTACAGTAACTTCGTTTTTTTTCGCCATAGTTAAATATACTTGATAGGATTGGTATTTGTCTCTGCTAAAATAAGTGCAAAATTACTAATTTTTTTTGTCAAATAAGAATGTAGTAAATTTTTTGTGAACTGCTCACTTTCATAATGGCCAATATCGGCTAAAACCAGGTTATTCCCGGCCCTGTAAAAATCATGATATTTTAAATCGGCCGTAATATAAACATCAGCACCGGCTTTTTTTGCGGCACTTATCGCAAAACTACCGCTGCCGCCCAAAACCGCCACTTTTTTTACTTTTTTTCCTGAGAGTTCGCTGTGCCTAATACAGCCACAGTTAAAAGTCTTTTTTACCTGTTTTAAAAATATAGTTTCTTCGGTAGGGCTTGCTAATTCCCCAATCATCCCCATCCCTAAATGCTGATTTTCGTTTTCCAGGCTAGTAATTTCATAAGCTACTTCTTCATAAGGATGGGCCGTAAAAAGTGCGTTTAATATCTTAGATTCTAAATGGGCGGCGTAGGTAAGCCCAATTTGGGTTTCTTCTTCAAAATGAACTTTTCCGTGTTCCCCGATTACTGGATTTGCTTCTTCATTGGGTTTAAAGCTACCGGAACCTTTTAGATTAAAACTGCAATTATCATAATTACCTATATTCCCGGCACCGGCTTTAAAAAGTGAATTTCTAACCGCATCAGCATTTTTATGGGGAACAAAAACGGTAAGCTTTTTTATGGAATCTTTCCGTGGAATCAGGATTTTTCGGTTTTTTAATCCGAGTTTTTCAGAAATCATTGCGTTTACACCGTTAAACTGGTTATCCAGTGCAGTATGAATGGCGTAAATTGCAATTTTGTTTTCAATAGCTTTAATTACCGTACGTTCTACGTGTCCATTGCCATTCAGTTTTTTTAATCCTGAAAAAATAATAGGATGAAAACTGATAATAAGATTGCAACCTTTTTCAATGGCTTCATCCACAACACTTTCCAGGGTGTCTAGAGTGATTAGAGCCCCGGTTACTTCAGTTTCCGGGCGGCCTACCAACAAACCTACATTATCAAAATCTTCAGCATAGCGGGTGGGGGCAAAATCTTCAATAAGGTTTATAACTTCCTGAATTTTCATTCTTCTTTAGAGAAATTTAAATTGTCAAATGGCTTTTTGTTATTTTAGTGGCCAGCTTCAAATATAAATAATATCTGCTGCCTGTATGAAGATTTTACTCGATAATCGAGATTCAAATTCTCCGAGGCCTGCCTCGAATCAGAAAGTTTTTTCTATAAAATACTTCAGGAGTGTGGCTGGAGGCGTTTTAAGAAAAACCCTGTTGCCTTTTTCTTTGCTCTATGGTTTGATAACCTGGCTTAGAAATAGATTGTATGACGCCGGGATTTTTAAATCTAAATCTTATAGTATTCCTGTGATTTGTGTGGGGAATTTGAATACCGGAGGTACGGGAAAATCCCCCATGATTGAGTATTTACTGGGCCTTCTAGGGAATGATTACCGGGTGGCAAGCTTAAGTCGTGGTTATAAACGTAAAACAAAGGGCTATTATTTATTGGAAGGTACAGAAGCCGCTGTTGAAGTTGGTGATGAACCTTTGCAATTTAAAATTAAATACCCCAAAACCTTTGTGGCCGTTGATGCCAACCGGCAACGCGGTATCGAAAATTTATTGAATAAAAAACCTGAGGTAATACTTTTAGATGATGCTTTTCAGCACCGAAAAGTAAAGGCGGGATTAAATATTTTGCTTAGCTCATATAGTAATATTTATGCAAAAGATTTTATGCTGCCTACCGGAAACCTCCGCGAACCAAGAAACGGTGCAGATCGGGCAAAAATTGTTGTGATAACCAAATGCCCGCCAAACTTAACTTTGCCGGAACGGGAAAGAATTAGACGCAAGTTGAGGCTTAGGAATTATCAGCAACTTTTTTTCAGTTTTATTAAATATGCCGATAAAGTTATTTCGACCTCAGGGAAATTAACATTGGAGAGTTGGAAGAAAAATGAATTTTGCCTGGTTACCGGAATTGCTAATCCGCAACCTTTAGTTGATTTTCTGGAAAATAAAGCTTTAAAGTTTCGGCATCATAAATTTCCCGATCATCATAATTTTTCTAATAAGGAAATTTCAGAATTAAAGAAAGAGAAACAAGTCCTTACCACAGAAAAAGATTATATGCGTTTAAAAGATCGTTTGGGTGATACCTCCTTGTTTTACCTGCCTATTGAAACCGCCTTTCTGGAAAATGAAGCAGGTTTTAGAAAGGTGATAACGGATTTTATTGTGAGAAAATAAGGCTTAAAGAAATTGCGGTACTCCTGCCGTTACTTGTAAAAGGCCCTAATCCTGAAGGGAGAGTTTTGCCGAAATAATTCCATTGATTTGACTAGGTTTTCAGAATGCTAGTGGAGACAAAGCCATATCGAGAACTAGTGCTATGTTTCTTGCTAAGCCGTTGATTCACTTTTGGTTATATGTGTGCTGATTTTACTGAAGAATTCTTCAGTTTTATAGGGTTTTGGGATGATGTCGTTAATTCCATTTTTGTAAAACTCCTCAAGGTTATTGTCTAAAGTTACTGCTGTGAGGGCGATTATGGGTATCTTTTTATTAAATTTCCTGATTTCTTTACTAGCTTCAATCCCGCTGATGCCGGGCATATGGATGTCCATAAGCACCAGGTCTGGTTCTTCAGATTTAACTTTTTCAATAGCGGTTTGCCCGTTGTTGGCCAGGATGCAAACTACTTTATTCCGTTCAAGAATTTTTCGGGTAATCATCTGGTTGATCTTATTGTCTTCAACTACGAGGATTGTCTTACCTTGTATAGCGTCATTATTAATATTTAACGACCTGTTTTCAGTATCTTGAAATTTAGGGCTGTTTAGGGTTTCAAATTTAAGCTGAAAAGAAAAGCAAGAGCCCTGGCCAAGATTACTGTTTAATGTAATTTCACTTCCAAGTAAAGTCAGTAAATTTTTTACAATGGAAAGTCCCAGGCCGGTACCTCCAAACTTTCGGTTAATTTGGGTAGAGCCCTGGGTGAAGTTTTCAAAAATAGCTTTTTGGTTTTCTTTACTAATTCCTTCGCCATTGTCTTTAATTTTAAAATCAAGCCAGATAAAGGTGTTGTCTTGTTTTATGTTGTCTACCGAAACCCATATATCACCATCTTTAGTGAATTTGATAGAATTTCCGATAAGGTTGATCAAAATTTGAGCAATTTTAACGGGGTCGCCTTTTAATTCCTTCGGGATAGTAGGATCGAAATCAAAATGGATTTTTGTATTTTTTTCATCTGCTGAATTCTTTAAGGCTATCAATACATCAGAAATTCGCTTTTTCAGGTTAAAGTTCGTTTTTAAAACTTCAACCTTATTAGCCTCGAGTTTGTTGAGATCTAAAATATTATTGATTAATGACAACAAATATTCTCCCGAGAATTTAAGGGAATTCAAATGTTCCTTTTGATTTTCAGAAGGGTTTTCTTCCAGTAACAAATGCGTAAGTCCTGTAACGGCGTAAAGCGGAGTGCGCAATTCGTGTGTAATGGTAGAAAGGAATTGGGCTTTGGCTAAAGAAGCTTTTTCCGCATTTTCCTTGGCTTTGGTAAGCTCGGTGTTTTTCTTTTGTAATAATTTGTTTGCCCGCGCTCTTAAATTGTTGTTTTTGTATAGTGAGAAGGTTAGTAGGGATAAAATAGTAATAAGCGCTATACTTAAAATAGTGGTAAGTTTATTTACTTTTAAAGAGCGTTTTTGTTCAGCATTTTGCAAGGCAAGTTCATTAAGGCTGCTTTGCATGGCATCAACACCATATTTGCTGTTGGCCTCCATGGCTAAAGCCTCTTTATTATTTCTAAATATAGAATCGCGTAAATTATTACTGGTTTTAAGATAAGTAAGTGCATTTTCAGAGTCGCCTCTTTCTTCATAAATATTACTAATGAGCCTATTGGTATTCATCAGCATTCCCTGGTAATTATTTTTAAGGCTAAGTTGTTCAACTTTTTCAGCGTTTTGCATAGCCTTATCTAAATTGCCGGTTAATAAATTTGCACGACTACTGTAATAGTACAGGCGGCTATGTTCATACTCATTTTTACTTTCTGTAAGAAGGTTTTTTGCCTGGTCAAGATGTTGCAGGGCTTTTTGCAGGTTGTTTTCTAAATTAAGAGTAATCACTGCCCTGTTAAGCGATATTATGCCTAAATATTCGTGGTTTTCTTCTTTTGTATAAATTTTTTCAGCGAGGTTTAGGTAGCGTTTGGCACGGTTAAGGTCTTGTTGTGCATTAAAAATTTTAGCATAATTTATATAACTGTACGCCAGGCCTTCATTATCTTCAATCTTACGTTGAATACTGATGGCGCGCTGCAATTCGGTAGCAGCCAGGTCGTAATCGTGGCGGATATAATATAATTTTGCAAGAATACTACTGGAAAGTGCTATAAACCGTTGATGGTTTATCGTTTTTGAAAGTGCTAAAGAGGTGTTTAGCTGTTTGATGGCCAGATCAAAATCCATCATATTTACTGATGCTTCGGCTTCTCCTAACAATGCCTGAATTTGCGCACTGGTTTCTTCTACATCTTTTGCTTCCTGAGCAAAAAGCCCGGAAGCTAAAAAGAAAATATATACACAAGCAAAAAATATAGTCCGCATCTGGGCTTTATTGGCATTTCTGCTAAATATAATTAATAATCGCTAACCTTTGAAATTAAATCAATAAGACGACTCGAATAGCCAATTTCATTATCATACCACCCAATGAGTTTTATAAGTTTGCCGTCAATAACTGAAGTCATTTGTGCATCAAAAACACAAGAATTTTTATTTCCCGAGATATCAATAGAGACTATGGGATCTTCGGTATAGCTCAAGATGTTTTTAAACTTTTCTTCGGAAGCTTTTTTAAAGAGCGCATTTACTTCCTCAATGCTGGTAGGCTTCTTTACATTTAAAGTCATATCGGTCAAAGAACCGTTAGGTACCGGAACACGAATACCGCAACCGCCAATAACTTCACTTAAATCGGGAAAAATACCGGTGAGTGCTTTGGCAGCTCCGGTAGTGGTGGGGATAATTGATTGGGCTGCAGCCCGGCTTCTCCTGAAATCCCTGTGGGGCTTATCATGCAGGCTCTGGTCTGAAGTATATGAATGTACTGTAGTGATATAAGCTTGCTCTACTTTAAAATTATCGTGAATAATTTTAAGCATGGGTGCTGCATTGTTGGTAGTACAGGAAGCGTTGGAAATAATTTTTTCTGAACCGTCTAAAATATGTTCATTTATACCTAAAACCACCATTTTTATATCTTCATCCTGTGGCGGAACTGAAAGGATAATTTTTTTAACTCCGGTTTTTAAATGAGGTAATAAACTTTCCGAGGTTTTAAATTTTCCGCTGGCTTCAATTACATATTCTGCTTTACATTCATCCCAGGGAATCTCTGAAGGGGTATGCCGGTTAAAAAAACGAACAAATTTTTGGTTTACTCGAATCCCCTCTTTTTCTGCAGAAATTTTACCGGGAAAAATCCCGTGAATACTGTCGTATTTTAATAAATGTGCCAGGGTGGGAATGTCGGCAATGTCGTTTACCGCCACCACTTCAATATTAGAATTTGTGCTTAGTAACCTAAAAAGATTTCGCCCGATTCGCCCGAAGCCGTTAATGGCAATTTTTGTTTTTCGAGCCATATTTTAAAAGTTATCGGTTAATTGATATGCTTTTGAGCCTTGTAAGAAGAACGAACCAACGCACTGCTCTCCACATGTCTGAAGCCTAAATCGAGACCGATAGCTTCGTATTTCTTAAACTGGTCTGGAGTGATAAATTGTTTTACAGGCAGATGTTTTTTACTGGGTTGCAAATACTGGCCAATAGTTACCACATCAACATCGGCTTCGCGCAGGTCGTGAAGGGTTTGAATAACCTCTTCTTCCTGTTCGCCAAGGCCAAGCATAATTCCCGATTTGGTACGGTTTATTCCTTGTTCTTTTAAATAGCGTAAAACTTCAAGGCTACGTTCGTATTTTGCTTGAATCCTCACTTCCCTGGTGAGCCTTTTTACAGTTTCCATATTGTGGGAAACCACTTCGGGGGCCACCTCGACAATACGATCTATATTTCGGGTATTTCCCTGAAAGTCGGGGATAAGGGTTTCCAGTGTAGTTTCAGGGTTCATCCGGCGTATGGACTTAACGGTTTCTGCCCAGATTATTGAGCCCATATCTTTTAAATCGTCGCGGTCTACACTGGTTACCACCGCGTGTTTAATTTTCATGATTTTAATAGAACGCGCCACTTTTTCAGGCTCGTCCCATTCTACGGTTTCGGGCCGGCCGGTTTTTACGCCACAAAATCCGCAGGAACGTGTACAAACATTCCCTAAAATCATAAAAGTAGCCGTACCTTCACTCCAACATTCGCCCATATTCGGGCAGCTACCGGAAGTGCAAATGGTGTGTAAGTCGTACTTATCTACCAAACTCCGCAATTCGGTATATTTTTTACCGGTTGGAAGTTTAACCCTTAGCCATTTTGGTTTGCTTTTGGGTTTGGTGTTTTTTACGGGGGAAATAGTCTCTGTACTCATAGCAAAATTCTGGACTTCAAAGATACAATAATCTACTGAACTGCATAAATTAGACTCACTTAAACCGGAAGGCTTACATGTTATTTCGGGCTTCTATAATTTCAGCGAGTAATTTTCTGGCCCTCAGTAATTTAATCTTTACATTATTCATAGGTTCATCAAGGCTTTTAGCAATTTCCTTGTATGATTTTTCCTGAAAATATCGCAGATTAATCACCTCCTGATAATGGGGTTTAAGCTGCTTGATATCTTTTAATAATTGTGCTAAATGCTGTTCGTTTATAAGTTTATCTTCAATGCTCGGAGTTTCATCGGCAATGCTGTACACCTGCTTTTCATCGTGATGTGCTGATTTTGCCCTGATAGAAGCGTTTTTTTTTCGAAGAAGATCTACGTGTAAATTTTTGGAAATTGCAATAAGCCATGTGCTAAAAGAGTAGCTTTCATCAAAGGTATCTATTTTCTTAAAAGCTTTAGCAAATGTTTGAATGCTAATATCTTCAGCTTCGTATTCGTCACGGGTTTTTTTAAGCTGAAAACCATAAACTTCATTCCAGAATTTATCCAGCAAAAAATTAAATGCGGTTTGGCTTCCCTTTTTTGCTGCCCGAATTTGAGCCAGTAATTCTTCGTCCCGGTTTATTTCCAATGCTTAGGTTTTGAAAAAATGTTGCTAATAAAGACACCCAGCTGTGTAAAAACTAAAAATACCTCTAAAAACGGAAATAACCAAACCACATTGGTTTCACCAAGCTTTTGGGCGGTTTTGAGATATATAAAGAATTCTACAAGCAGTAGAATCCCGAGACTGCTTAATACTGTACTATTAAAACTACCCAAAATCAGTAATACAGGTAGAAGTAGCCAAAATAAAAGTCGTGAGATATAAAACAAGCCTAAAATGATTTTATGTTGAGGCTTATAATGCCTAGCCGTGCTGGCATGGCGGCGTTTTTGTAAAAACCAGGTTTTTAAATTTTTTTTGGGCACACTACGAGTTATACTTTCCGGATGGTAGCAAATGGCTGTATTGTGGCTATTCGCTGCTTCATTTACAAATAAATCGTCATCACCCGACCGTACATGCAAGTGGGAAGCAAAACCCTTATGTTCATAAAAAAGTTTAGAGGTGTAGGCCAGGTTTCGCCCCACACCCATATAGGCTTTTCCTACTTTGGCGTAAGAAAAATACTGAAGTGCGGTAAGTAGGGTTTCAAATCGGATAAGTTTGTTAAGCAAGGAGTTTTTTTGTTTAAAATACCCGCCATAGCCCAATATAATATTTTTGGTTTCTGAAAAATGTTGAGCCATTGTAGTAATCCAGTGTTTAGACTGCGGGGCGCAATCGGCATCGGTAAAAAGTAAATAGGGGTATTGGGCTTTTTTTATCCCCAGGGTAAGAGCGTATTTTTTATTGGCCCAAAAGGCCTCATTATTTTGAACATTTACAAGTTGTAGCCTGGGATTGGTTTGTTGAAATTTTTCAATTACCTCCAGGGTTTCATCAAGAGACGCATCGTTAATTACTATAACTTCAAAATTAGGATATTCCTGTTCGAGAATTACAGGAAGGAAATTTTGAAGATTTTCAGCTTCATTTTTTGCACAAACGATTACGGATACCGGTAAGTTAACCGAATTAATAGTTTGGTTTTTACTAAATGAAAAGTTTGAGAAAACCAGAAAATAACACAGGTTTATTATTGCGAAAAACAGGAAAAACCCGAGTAATAGTATTTCCATTCAGGGCTTAGTTGCGGGTGGATTTCACATCATTACAGTCGCCTTGTTCTTCCGGCATTTTTCCGCAGAAGCTACAAGCTTCTCCTTCTTTGTTTAGAAAAGGACTTTGACTGGCGCAGGTACCCGCAAATTTACCGTCTTTTTTACCCCAAATTTTAATGGCAATTCCGGCAAAAGCAAGTGCTAACAATACTATGGTGATAATTAATAACTTCATAACAATTATTTCTGTTGCAAAAATAATAATAATTAGGGGACTACCGAAATAAGAAATCCTATTAGTATAAGCTTCACATATTTTAACTAAATATTACGCCCTCTTGCCACAGGGAGAAAAAATCTGAAAACTCGTAGGGTAAATACCCTGTGATGTTTATACAGATGAGTTCCCCTTTGAGGGGGAGGGGGCTTTTTCTTTTTGTTCTTCTTTAAACTAGGTTTTTTTAATAATTCTCGATAATATCGGACAAACTGCGATTTTTATCTTTCGCATATTCTTTTCTTTTGCCTTTTTTGATTATTTCCTGTTGTTCAATTGTTAAGGTCAACGTTGTGTTAATCACTCACATTTTTAAAATGTCAGATACAATAATCTGAATAATTTTATCGAACGTTTTTTGTGAAGCTTGTGGCTAACCTTTTATTCCCATATCAATATAACCAATTAATCAAAAAACTTTCCGGGATAGGATAATTAGTAGTTATTGCAAAAATAATGATATCCTGTCCTTATAGATGTGGAAACCTGTAAACTCAAACTTTAAATCTTAGATTTGTGAAATCTAAAAGGGGGAAAGACGCTATATAATTGTAATGGTGAGATCAGGTTAAAAAAACTTTAAAGTTTTTTAGTAAGATAAGCTGCTTTAATCGTTATTTTTGTGACAGGCGTACTATAGTTAAACTCAAAAAAAATCTTTTTGCTAAATAGTTTAAATGCAGCTTATAAGTGTCCTGGTATTTTAACAGTATAGTTACTTGAAATTTCTTGTATTTCTTAGGAGAAATACGCTTAAAATCCTAAATTTGCACGACTTTAAATTAAAAATTTTAACATACACTCCATCCTATGTCAAAAGACATTCGAATTAAAAGAGGTTTATCTCTACGATTAGAAGGGGAGGCGGAAAAAGAACTGGTTGAGGCTCCAAGGTCTAAAACCTACGCGATTAAACCGCCAGATTTTCACACAGTTGTACCAAAAATGGTTGTAAAGGAAGGGGCAAAGCTCCTTGCTGGTGATGAAATTTTCTTTTCTAAATACACCGATGAAGTACGTTTTACCAGTCCCGTTAGTGGAACGCTAAAAGAGATTAAGCGTGGTGAAAAACGAAGAATTATGGAAGTTGTTATCGAAGCCGACTTTCAGGATTCCTTTAAAGATTTTGGTAAAATGAATGCGGCCAATACCGATGCCGAAAGCGTAAAACAGCGTATTTTCGACAGTGGTTGCGGAGCATTTATCAAACAACGTCCGTACGATATTGTTGCCGATCCTAAAGATAGTCCGAAGGCTATTTTTATTTCTGCAGTAAGCACAGCACCCCTTCAGCCTGATTGGGGTTTTATTTTGAAAAATAAGACCAAAGAGTTTCAGGAAGGGATTAATGCATTACAAAAGCTTACTGAAGGGAAGATACATCTTTCAGTAGACAAATCTTCAGAGGCTGTCCTTAAAGATGTTAAAGGGGTAGAACTTCACCGTGTTTCAGGGCCGCACCCGGCAGGAAATGTTGGGATTCAAATCCATAAAATCAATCCTATTAACCAGGGAGAGCGTGTTTGGACGGTTGATGCTGAAGATGTTGCTGTAGTTGGTAACCTTTTCCTTACAGGTCAATATAACCCTAAACGCACTATTGCTGTTACGGGAAGTGAAGCACCGGGAAAAATCAGAAAGTATTACGATGCCATTCTAGGTGCGAATATCAACGAACTGGTTGGCCAGGTTGATTCCAGTGTTCGTATTATTTCTGGCAACGTACTTACAGGTACCAAGCTTTCTAACGGGCAGTATGTAGGCTTTTTTGATAATGCGTTAACCTTGATTCCTGAAGGTAATCAGTACAGGGCATTTGGATGGTTGCCTTTTACTTATAACAAAATTCATTCAAATTCCAGAACTTCTTTCTCCTGGTTGTTTCCAAATAGAAAATACAAGCCTACCACCAACCTTAACGGGGAAGAGCGTGCACTTGTAGTTACCGGTGAAATGGAGGAAGTGTTGCCTATGGATGTTTTTCCAATGCAGCTTATTAAAGCCTGTATGGCCGGCGATATTGAAAAAATGGAAAACTTGGGGATCTACGAAGTAGCTCCTGAAGATTTCGCTTTAGTAGAATATGTGAATACTTCTAAGCTGGAAATTCAGGATGTTATTCGCTTAGGTTTAGATTTAATGATTACTGAAGTAGGTTAAAAAGCAGCAGAACTATGGAATGGATAAGACAACGATTAGATAAAATTAAAGAGCCGTTTGGTAAAGGGAAGAAATATGAAAAATATGCTCCTGCCGTAAACGCGATTGATACTTTTTTATTTACTCCTAACCATACTACCCAAAAAGGGTCACATATAAGGGATGGCGTGGATTTAAAAAGAACGATGATTACTGTGGTACTTGCACTTATTCCGGCACTTATTTTCGGAATGTGGAATGCGGGTTATCAACACTTCACGCAATTGGGTGAAGTTTTTACTTTTTGGGAGGCTTTAGGACATGGTGCTCTTAAAATTGTACCTATGATTGCCGTTTCTTACGCGGTTGGTTTGGGTATTGAATTTGCCTTTGCTATCTTCAGGGGGCACGAAGTAAACGAAGGTTACCTGGTAACCGGTTTGCTTATTCCTATGATTATGCCGGTTGATATTCCACTCTGGATGGTAGCTATATCTGTAGTATTTGCGGTATTGGTAGGAAAAGAGGCCTTTGGGGGTACCGGGATGAATATTCTAAATCCCGCATTAACGGCACGTGCTTTTGCATTTTTTGCCTACCCAACGTATATGTCGGGTAACCAGGTATGGGTAAGTGAAGCTTCTAATGTTGATGCAATTTCAGGAGAAACTATCCTGGGTACCCTGGCAGCGGGAGAAAATGTACAGTACGGAGTGATGGATATGTTTTACGGGGTAATTCCCGGTTCAGTAGCCGAGACTTCTACTTTATTGGTACTTGCAGGTGCTTTGTTGCTTGTGTTTACCAAAGTGGGAAGCTGGCGAATTATTCTGAGTGCTTTTATAGGAGCAGCGATTATGGCACTCATATTTAATTCTCTGCCCTCACTTGGCATTGAAGGAAATGGGTTGACCAACTTCCCTTGGTACCAACACCTTGTAATTGGTGGTTTGGCTTTTGGAATTGTTTTTATGGCTACTGATCCGGTATCGGCTGCGCAAACAACTAAAGGGAAATGGATTTATGGATTCCTTATCGGATTTCTCGCGGTAATGATTAGGGTATTTAACCCGGCATATCCCGAAGGAATTATGTTGGCGATTTTGTTAATGAACGTTTTTGCACCAGTTATAGATCATTATGTAATCCAGTCTAGTGTAAAACGTAGAAAGAAACGAGTAAAAACCGCAACCGGACAGGTTGAAACAGCAGTTTAGTTATGGAAGAGAAATCAGTAAACAAAACAAACAGCAACGGCTATACCTTTATGTTCGCCATTATTATGGTGGTTGTAGTGGCCTCGGTTTTGGCTTTTACAGCAACCTCTTTGCAACCTACCCAGCGTGAGAATCAACGCCAGGAAAAAATGCAAAGTATTCTTGCGACTATTGGTATTGAAACCGATCGGGCCGGTGCCGAGGAATTATACGATCAATATATTGTAGAAGAACTTAGTCTTCGTGAAGATGGATCGGTAGATGAAGAGATTGATGCTTTTACCGTCGATTTGGCTAAAGAATTAAAAAAACCGGTTGAAGAACAGGTGTTCCCGCTTTATATGGCAGATGTCGATGGATCAAAATATTATATTGTTCCTTTACGGGGTAATGGACTTTGGAATGCTATTTTTGGATATATTTCCTTAAAAGACGATGTGAACACGATAAAAGGGGCAACTTTTGACCACCTTGGGGAAACTCCCGGTCTTGGTGCCGAGATTACCAAACAATGGTTTAAAGAAAGTTTTGAAGAAGAGAAAATTTTTGATGAGAACGGGAACCTTGTCGGGGTATCGGTTGTAAAAGGAGACATTGATGCTTCAGACAAGGATGACAATCAGGTAGACGCAATTTCAGGAGCCACGATTACCGGAGACGGAGTATCAAATATGATATCAGAAAGGCTTAAGCGTTACTTACCTTATTTTGAACAGCAGAAAGATATTAAAGTAGCAATTCAATAATTATGGCTAACGAGAAAAAGACAACTTCCGAAGAGCAAAAAAAGGAAGACAAGAAAAACGAGATGATTCTTTTTCTTTCTAATTCAGAAGAAAGAGAAGCTATGTTTTCTAAGGCGAATCGAAAATTACTTAGTGATCCGTTAAATGATGATAACCCGATTACCGTACAGGTTTTGGGTATATGTTCAGCCCTTGCAATCACCGTTCAGTTAGAACCGGCAGTGGTTATGGCTATTGCAGTAACCGCAGTAATGGCTTTTAGTAATATTATCGTTTCATTGTTACGTAATTTAATTCCCAGCCGAATCAGAATTATTGTACAACTGGTAGTAGTAGCTTCGTTAGTGGTATTAGTAGATCAAATTCTGAAGGCCTATGCCTATGATGTGAGTAAACAGCTATCGGTATTTATCGGGTTAATTATTACCAACTGTATTGTAATGGGACGTTTGGAGGCTTTTGCTCTTGGAAACGGGGTTTGGAAATCTTTCCTTGACGGGGTAGGTAACGCTGCCGGGTATGGCTTAATTCTTATAATTGTAGCTTTCTTCAGGGAATTACTGGGATCTGGAAAACTTTTCGGATTTGAAGTTTTAGGACATAAAGGTGCAACTCTGGCAGAGTCTACAGGGCTTTATGCCTTTGGATACGAAAACAACGGTTTAATGCTGCTTTCACCGATGGCCCTAATTGTGGTTGGCCTTATTATTTGGGTGCAGCGTGCAAGAAACCGTAAACTAATTGAAGAAAATTAAGCGCACAACAGCTAAAAATTTGAAAACATGGAATTTGTAAACTTATTTGTAAGAAGTATTTTCATTGAAAATATGATTTTTGCATACTTCCTGGGGATGTGTTCCTACCTGGCAGTATCAAAAACGGTTAAAACAGCTGTTGGTTTAGGTGCTGCTGTAATATTTGTATTAAGCATTACCGTGCCTATCAATTACCTTTTAGATAATTATCTTTTAAAACCTGGAGCTTTAGAATGGTTGGGGGCTGAATATGCCAATGTAGACCTTAGCTTCCTTAGTTTTATTATGTTTATCGCGGTAATCGCCTCTATGGTGCAACTTGTAGAAATGATTGTTGAAAAGTTTGCTCCAGCTTTATATGGTGCACTTGGTATCTTCCTTCCGCTTATTGCTGTAAACTGTGCAATTCTTGGAGGATCATTATTTATGCAGCAAAAAGATTTTGGAGCTATTACCGAAGCATTAACTTACGGTTTTGGAAGTGGTATTGGCTGGTTCCTGGCTATAATTGCCATTGCTGCGATAAGGGAAAAAATTACGTACTCAAATGTACCACAGCCGCTAAAAGGCCTCGGAATTACCTTTATTATTACCGGGCTAATGGCAATTGGTTTTATGAGTTTTATGGGAATTAAAATATAGTCGAAAAAGAAAGATTATGACAGTTATTATAGCAAGTATAGTAGTATTTTTAGCATTAATTCTATTGCTGGTTTCTATTTTGTTAGGTGCAAAATCAAAACTTGCGCCTTCAGGACCGGTGAATATTAATGTAAATAATGAAAAAGATATAGAGGTTGGCTCAGGCGGAACACTGCTTTCTACTCTGGGCGATAATAAACTCTTTCTTCCTTCTGCCTGTGGTGGAGGTGGAACCTGTATTCAGTGTAAGTGTATTGTAAAAGAAGGTGGTGGTGCGATTTTACCTACTGAAGAACCTCACTTTACCCGTAAGGAAATTGCTCTGGGCTGGAGGTTAGGTTGCCAGGTGAAGGTAAAAGAAAATATGAAAATCGAGATTCCTGAAGAGGTATTCGGAATTAAGAAATGGGAAGCTACGGTAGTACGAAATTACAACGTAGCCTCATTTATTAAGGAATTTGTAGTTGAAATTCCTGAAGATATGGATTATAAGGCAGGAGGATATATTCAGATTGAAATTCCTAAGTGTGAGGTGAAATTCGAAGATATGGATATCACGGCCCATCCGGAAGAACACGATACACCAGATAAGTTTAAAGAAGAATGGGATAAATTTAAGCTTTGGCCATTGGTTATGAAAAACTCTGAAACTGTAGAACGTGCTTATTCTATGGCTTCTTATCCTGCTGAAGGTCGTGAGATTATGCTTAATGTACGTGTGGCTACCCCGCCCTGGGACAGGGCAAAAGATGGCTGGATGGATGTGAATCCCGGTATTGCCTCTTCTTATATTTTCTCTCGTAAAAAAGGAGATAAAGTAACTATTTCTGGCCCTTATGGTGAATTTTTTATCAATGAAAGTGAAGCTGAAATGCTTTATGTTGGTGGGGGAGCAGGAATGGCACCAATGCGTTCGCATTTGTATCATCTATTCCGTACCCTGAAAACCGGTAGAAAAGTGACGTATTGGTATGGTGGACGTTCTAAACGTGAATTATTCTATAGTGAGCATTTCCGTGCATTAGAAAGGGATTTTCCTAACTTTAAGTTCTATTTAGCGCTTTCCGAGCCTATGGAAGAAGATAACTGGAAAGTGAAGAAAAGCCTTGATGATGATGGAGACGGGTTTGTAGGCTTTATTCACCAGGTGGTAATCGATAATTATCTTAACCATCATGATGAGCCTGAAGAAATAGAGTTATATTTCTGTGGCCCGCCACTTATGAATAAGGCGGTTCAAAAAATGGGAGAAGATTTTGGAATCCCTGATGAGAATATCAGATTTGATGATTTTGGAGGATAAAACAATTTGCTCTAAGCAAGAGTTAATATCTTAAAATAAAAACCCCTTGGTAGAATCCCGCTTTAAAAGGCGGGATTTTTTTATTTTTGTACTATGGCAAAACTTTCAAAACAAGAACTGCATAACCTGGCAATGAATATTGTTGGAAAAGATTTACAAGAGCAGGGCTATGAATTTCTGGGGGTAAACAGTGCGTTTAAAAAGAATCCACAATTTGTGGCCCTTCGAAATAAGAAATTACATTTTGTTGTGGTGCGGGCTGTTGAATACCCTGCTAACCCTAGAGAATATGATCAGGTAATTATGGAGAAGGTTAAAGACCATGCAGAAAAATTTAATGCTCGTACATTCTACGCCGGTGTAGGCCTGGCAAATTCAAATGATTATGAAAAGCCGGTCAATCACGGGGAAGAATACGTGGTAAACTACAATGGCTGGCAGGAAATTTAAACCGATGAAGAAATTACTTATTTTTAGTCTAATTTGCCTGGTTTTTACCGCTTGTCAGAAAGTAGAACAAGCTAAGCTTCTTACCGGCCGAGCCTTGGGTACCACTTATCAGGTTAAATATTTTGCATCGCAGGATTTGAAAGTTAAGGAAGATCTCGATTCTATTTTTGAGGTAATCAATACTTCTATGAGTACTTATCAAACCGACTCAGATATTTCTAAGATCAACAGGGGTGATAGCACTGTGCAGGTAGATGAACATTTTCAACAGGTTTTCAAAATCTCCAAGCAGATTTATGAAGAAAGCGATGGCTATTTCGATCCAACGGTGGGTAATTTAGTAAATGCCTACGGATTTGGCCCTGAAGTAGCTCCTGTAAAATTAAAGGATGAAGTTTTAGATTCACTCACAATGCTGGTAGGATTTGATAAACTCCGCTTAGATAATAAAAATAGGGTTATAAAGGACAAACCTAAGATTTATATAGATTTTAATGCGATAGCAAAGGGATATACCATTGATGTTATCGCCGATTATTTGGATAAAAGTTCAGTAGAAAATTATCTTATTGAACTTGGAGGAGAGTTAGTTGCGAAAGGCAAAAATATTGAAAAAAATAGCGATTGGATTGTTGCTATTGATGATCCCGGGCAGGAGCAGGGGGAACGTACTTTACAAACCATTTTAGTGTTAAAAGATAAGGCCATGGCAACTTCAGGAAATTACAGGAAATTTCGAGTCGATTCTACCGGTAAGCGCTTTGTTCATACTATTAACCCCAAGTCTGGAAAAGCCGAAACAAGTAGTTTGTTAAGTACTTCGGTGTTAGCAAAAAACTGTACCCTCGCTGATGGATATGCCACTGCATTTATGGCGTTGGGTTATGAAAAATCCCGAAAAATGCTTGAACAGCTTGATGGGGTAGAGGTTTATTTTATTTATAGTAGCGGAGATAAAGAGGTGAAAGTTTTTGCTTCAGAAGGTTTTAAAGAAGCATTGCGCGACCAGTAATAGTTAATTAGGTAAATTATTTGATAATATTGATAAACCATGGATAATAAAAAGATATATAAAATGCCTTTTGCCAGTGTTTATCCGCATTATATAAACAAAGCAGAGAAAAAAGGAAGAACCAAAGAAGAGGTGGATTCTATTATTTGTTGGTTAACAAGCTATGATAAATATTCTTTGCAAAAGCAACTTGACAATAAAACGGATTTTGAAACCTTTTTTGAGGAAGCCCCCCAAATACATCCAAATGTTTCAAAAATTAAAGGGGTGATATGCGGTTATCGTGTAGAAGAGATAGAAGATGATTTAATGCAAAAAATTCGCTATTTAGATAAGTTGATAGACGAATTAGCGAAAGGCAAGAAAATGGAAAAGATTTTAAGAAATTAAGATTAGAAGATTTGTAAAAAAAATCACTTCCAACAAACCGGGATAATCTCCCCTTTGACTAATCGGTATTTGTCAATTTCTTCTATAGTCAATTGCGCCGTGTAATCCATTTCAGCTACTTTAAAACCTATACTTCTGAGTTTAGCAAAATAATCTCTTCCATAAACCCTTACATGATCATATTGGCCAAAAATACGTTCGCGTTCTTTTCGATTGGTAACCGAATCGTCTTCAAAGGTTTTTTCTAAGTTTAAATCCTGAGGGATTTGTAAAATAGCCGTACCACCGGGTTTTAGAATCCGATATAATTCCTGCATTGCTTTGGTATCATCAGGAATATGTTCTAAAACATGATTACAAAGGATAAAATCGAATTTATTATCAGCAAAAGGTAAATTGCAGATATCGGCCTTTACATCGGCCAGGGGTGAATTTAAATCGGTGGTAGTGTAATCTAAATTTTTAAGGTTTTTAAAGCGTGTATGAAAAGCCTGTTCAGGAGCAAAATGTAAAACTTTTAGGGGTTCAGAAAAAAAACCGGTTTCATTTTTTAAATAAAGCCATAACAAACGATGCCGCTCAAGCGAAAGGCTAGAAGGGGAAAGCACATTCTCACGTTGTTTGATATATCCATAGGGAAGAAATTTTTTAAAACTGCGACCATCTATAGGATCGGTGTACTTTTTGCCTTTTAGTGCCAGGCTTAAAAAGGGTTTCGCCAGATAACTAAAACGAATCAAAAGTGGTCGCGGTACAGCGTTTAGGATAAGTCTAAATAGCTTTTTCATGTAAATTGCTATACTTCAATATCGCCCCAGTTTTCTCCTGATTTTATACGGTAAAGTTGCATTTCTGAAACTCCAAATTGCTTTGCCAGCACTCTAATTCGAGTTTTTCGGTTGGGATCTAGTAATTTTTTCTTTAAAATTACAGCTTGCGAATAGCTCAGTTTTGAATAATTCACCACCCTCCTCGTTTTACGCTTTTCTTTATTCGCTATTACTTTTGGACTGTTATATTGATGTTTTACCCATTCTTCGTGATTTACCCAAGCTAAATTTTGAGCGCGGTTGTCATCCCTTTTGTGATTTTTATGAATAACAAACTCAGCTCCTTCGCCTTGTTCTAAAAAGGTTTCGGCTACTAACCGATGAATATAACAGGTTTGAAAGTTCCTGTTTTTGAGACGGACTTTAAGGTTTTTATAACCGTTTATATTACCACCTTTTAAAAGTTCACCTTCAGGATAACGGCGATAGCTAATGATACGGCCATAATTTGAGATTTTATAGATTGCTGCTTCATACCATTCCTCTTTGTGAACGGTTTTCCAATTTTCACCTCTAAAATTTTTAATCATAAACCTGTGTTTTAAACTCGTCCTCTTCATCACTTTCAATTCCTAAGGCCGCATAAATATAGCTAAAAGTAGAAAGCAGTTCGGGTTTTCCGTTAATTAGAGCTACATCATGCTCAAAATGAGCACTGGGCTTACCATCAGCAGTAAGTATAGTCCAGCCGTCTGGAAGTTGTTTGATGCGATGGGTCCCAAGATTAATCATAGGCTCAATAGCCACAACCATTCCTTCTTTAAATTTTTTTCCGCGTCCTCGTTTTCCGTAATTGGGCATATTTGGAGCTTCGTGCATTTTTCTTCCCAACCCATGGCCTACCAGTTCACGAACAACGCCGTAGCCACGATCTTCAGTGTATTTTTGTATGGCATAAGCTACATCGCCCACGCGATTTCCATTTTTAAATTCCCTAATTCCTTCGTATAGAGATTCTTTGGTGGCTTTTAGCAATTCTCTGGTTTCCTGAGCTACTTCACCAATTTCAAAAGTATAAGCGTGATCGCCATAGAAATCGTTTTTTAAAGCCCCGCAATCTATAGAAATAATATCGCCGTCTTCCAGGGGTTTTTCATTGGGAATGCCGTGAACTACCTGCGCATTCGGACTCATACAAAGCGAATTCGGGAAATCGTACATTCCTAAAAAACCGGGTTCGGCCCCGTGATCGCGAATAAAATCTTCAGCGAGTTTATCGAGGTGTAGGGTGGTTACCCCGGGTTTGATTTCAGCGGCAAGCATGCCCAAGGTTTTTGAAACGATAAGCGCGCTTTCTCGCATTAATTCTATTTCTTCCTTTGTTTTGGTTATTATCATAGTGTCTTTTTAAAAAACTAAATTCCTTTTCGCTTCTTCTTTGAAAGGGATGTTTTAGTATTTAATTGCTGATAAATTTAGCTTCAGCCTTAAAGCCTGTCAATATTGCGGTGTTTATAAATAAATACAGGCCAAGATTTTCCGCTTCTATTTTCCAGGATAAATTATATTTTCAGGAATGATTTAATATCCCGGGTTTTTTAGTATAAAATTCCTCTTGTATTTTAAAAAATATGAGGGTTACGATTTACTGATGCCGGTTTTCTTATAATTGCCCCATCAAAACCTACCACAAAATTAGCAAGATTATTGTAAATCTTCCGTTTTATAGCTATAAATCGGAATATGGGTTTTTGTATTCTTTCTCACTTACAATTTGTGCGATATCTTTAGCAAAAGTTTCTATCGAAAATTCAACAAAGCGATTGACCTCTTCTCCATTTTTTGAAAAAATAATAGTTGGAACCATTTTAACATCAAAATCTTTTTCAAGATGTTTTGGGGTTTCCTTGTTGCGGTTTACAGCATAAGCTTTTATTTTTTCTGAATCATAACCAGTCAAATCTAACAACTTATAAAATTGAGGGATTTCCCGTCTACTGTCGGGGCACCAGGTCCCCATAAAAAGCGTGATGTTATAATCCCCAATATTTTTTTTTATGGTTTTAAGCGCTTTCTCTTCGGCTTGGTAGTTTTTGTATGCTCTATTGAACCAAACAGCATAAGGTTTTTGCTCCAAATCAGCTCGTTTAAACTCCCCGAGCAATATTTCTTCTTTTGAAATATCACCCGGAATGCTTAAACCGGTACTCATAAAAATACTAAAGAATACCAATAATGTTTTAAATATCATTGTTTTAGATTAGCGGGTCTTGCGTCATTAAATCAGGTTGATCAATACCCATTAATTTTAAAACAGTCGGTGCTATGTCTCCAAGCTTACCGCTTTGAATGTTTCTTTCATCTTTATCAATTAAGATTAACGGTACAGGGTTGGTAGTATGTGCAGTATTCGGGCTGCCATCAGGATTAATCATTGTTTCACTATTTCCATGGTCGGCAATAATCAATACAGAATATTCGCTTTTAATGGCGGCTTCAGCCACATCTTTTGCACAGGAATCAACGGTTTCACAAGCTTTTACGGCAGCTTCAAAAACGCCGGTATGTCCTACCATATCTGGATTTGCAAAATTAAGACAAATAAAGTCGGCAGATTTATCTTTAATTTCCGGTACAATTTTATCCCGTAATTCAAAGGCACTCATTTCCGGCTGTAAGTCGTAGGTAGCAACTTTTGGTGAATTACACATAATTCGACTTTCGCCATCAAAAGGCTCTTCGCGACCTCCTGAAAAGAAAAAGGTAACATGTGGATATTTCTCGGTTTCTGCAATTCTTATTTGTTTTCTACCTGCTTTTTCCAATACTTCCCCGAGGGTAGCCTTAATATTGTCTTTTTTGAATACTACGTTTATACCTTTAAAACTATCGTCATATTTGGTAACCGTTACATAGTAAAGCGGCATTTTCTTCATATCATAATCAGGGAAATCCTGTTGGGTAAAAGCTTCGGTAAGCTGGCGGCCGCGATCGGTCCTGAAATTAAAGAAAATCACCACATCTTTTTCTGATAATTTAGCCACTGGTTCCCCGTTTGTATCAGTAAGCACGATGGGTTCAATAAATTCATCAGAAACATCGTTTTTATAACTTTCTTCCACGGCTTCAACTGCGTTCTGGGTTTTCTTTCCTATTCCTTTTGCAATAAGGTCATAGGCTTTTTTTACACGTTCCCAGCGTTTATCCCGGTCCATGGCAAAATAACGACCGATTACAGAAGCCAGTTTCCCATTGGTTTTTTCAAGATGTTCCTCAATTTCAGCAATAAAACCTTTACCCGAATGCGGGTCTACATCACGCCCGTCGGTAAAAGCGTGTACATATTTTTCTTTTACGCCAAAACCTTCGGCAGCACTGAGTAAACCTTTTAAATGGTTGATGTGTGAATGTACCCCGCCATCGCTTAACAAGCCCATAAAATGAATAGGTTTGTTATTCTTTTTAGCATAAGAAAAAGCTTCTTCAAGTACCGGTTCATCTTTTAGGGTATCTTTTTCAACGGCCATATTGATTTTTACCAAATCCTGGTAAACAATACGACCGGCACCTAAATTCATATGTCCCACTTCGCTGTTTCCCATTTGGCCTTCTGGCAAACCAACGTTCATGCCATCAGTACGTAACTGGGCGTTGGGATATTTTTTTATCGCTTCATCCATAAACGGAGTGTTGGCTTTTTCTATTGCCGAAACTTCAGGGTTTTGAGTAATTCCCCACCCGTCTAGAATCATAAGTAATACTTTCTTGTTCATAGAGTTGATTGTGATTTTGGGCATAAATATAAAAACAAAATTTGGCCCTGCTAAGCCTTGTTCCAAGAATGTTTTATTAAAAATGATCCCGAAATTAAGGCTTTAAAGATTCTGTAATTTGAAAGTGGGAAAGCGTAAATTATTGTCTTAAATACATTTTTTGTAAAAAAATATAAAAATTTAA
Organism: Salegentibacter sp.; assembly: GCA_017795085.1. Classification (GTDB taxonomy): domain Bacteria; phylum Bacteroidota; class Bacteroidia; order Flavobacteriales; family Flavobacteriaceae; genus Salegentibacter. The sequence goes on along the minus strand of CP051246.1, from coordinate 2,562,994 downwards.
CATCAGGGTTTTAGGATTGCTGTATACTATTTATTTAATTTGGACGTTTAAAAGTACAGGTTGCCGGTTATAAAATTCTGGATTTTAGTTTTATAGGGCAATAAAAAGTTAAAATGCAGTGTTTTTGAGATTAACTTTTTTTGTTAAATGTCGAATTTTTTTGGCGTAACTTTTGACAATCTCAAACAGCAAATAAATTTAAAAAAGGAAATTGAACGAATGATTTACAGATTTTTGATGATTGCAGGTGTTTTATTATTTTCATTTGCTTTCACCAACACCGATGATTTACACAAAACTTTAATTACCAAGGTAGAAGCGCCCGCTTCAGAAATTTCAAAAAATATAAAACCCGATAATTCAGCTGAGGCTATTTATAACCGGTTTTTAGAAAACAATACCAACCTTCCGGCTATGGATGTTTTTGAAAAAGCAATGCAAGGTTATAATCAGCTTGAAAAGGCGGGTAAAGTTAAAAATAAACTTTTAACCGTAGTAGATTTTAATCTCTCTTCAGTAAAAAAAAGAATTTGGATTTTGGATATGGAAACCAAAAAAGTACTTTTTAATACCTATGTGGCTCATGGACAAAATTCAGGGGGGGAGTTTGCTACAAAATTTTCAAATATTGTTAATTCCTTTCAAAGTTCTCTTGGTTTTTACCTTACTGCTGAAACTTATTATGGTAAAAACGGGCTTTCCTTATTTATTGACGGGCAGGAAGAAAAGTTTAATAGCAAAGCACGTGAACGTTATGTAGTGATTCACGGTTCTAATTATGCAGAAAAATCTTTTATTGACCGCGCAGGCCGACTTGGCCGTAGCCAGGGATGCCCTGCGGTTCCTAATACCTTGGCGAAAGAGCTAATAAATATTATTAAGGGAAAATCGGTGGTTTTTATTTATAAAAATGATGAAAACTACCTTGAAAACTCTAAATTGCTTAATTCCTAAGTTTCTTATAAACCCCGGCATCTAATTTATAAACATCTTCAGCAAAACGAGTTTTTCCATTTTCACGCCAGGCGGTCCAATATAGATGATGTACTTGAACGTCTTTGGTGACTTTTATAGTGGTAGTTTTTCCTGAGGCAATAATTTTTTCAATGGTCTTGGCATCATTATATTTTTCCTGATTGTCTAAAAGATATGCCGCAAGGTCTAAAGCGTTTTCAACTCTTACACAGCCTGAACTCTGAGCCCGGGAATTTTTTTTGAAAAGATATTGTGATGGGGTATCATGCAAATAAATCATATGCCTATTAGGATAGATGATTTTTACCCTGCCCAATGGGTTGGAGCTACCCGCTTCCTGCCTAATAGTATATTTTGAAGCGTTTCCCCAATTTACCTCTCCAGGATTGAGTTTGTTCCCGCTTCCATCAAAAACCGACATATTGCGACGGGAGATGTAAGAAGGGTCTTTGGAGGCGGACGGAATTACATCATTTTTTTTGATAGTTGGAGGAATCGTCCAGGTGGGATTATAGACAATATGTTCAATTTTATCTGAAAAAACCGGGGTTTTCCGCGCTTCGGTCCCTACCATGGTTTTATGGCTTAAAATTGTATCATTACCTTCAACAACATGTAAACGATAATTTGGTATATTTACGATTATATAGGTTTTTCCTAAATCCCGTGGATACCACCGCCAGCGTTCCAGATTAACTAAAATTTGACGGTAATGGTCGGTAGCGGTTTGGTTAAGGGCTTCGATAGTAGCATTTCCAATCACCCCGTCGGTTTCAATTCCATGATACTCCTGAAAATCAATAATAGCTTGTTGGATTGTTTTATTGTAGCTCCCTTTTTCAGAAATACTATCTAAAAATTTCAGTTCCTGAAGTCTTTTTGCAATATTAGGAAGTCTTGCACTGCTATCACCGGGCTTTATGCTTTCTCCTTTTTCAATAGGAGTACCAAGGCTGTCACTTTCTTTTAATGTTCGGTATTCCTTTAGAGACTTTTTAAGGCCTTGATAAACTATATGTTTAGGGGCTAAATTATTTAAAATTCCTTCTGGATTTTCTGCGTTTATAGCTTTCTGAAAAGCTTTAAATAAATCAGGTTCCTGGTTTTCAATATCCCAAATGCTGTAAAGGGATTTGGGGTTTACTTTACCGATGCTTAGATGACGAGCCAACGAAAAAAAAGCATCGGTAAGTTTAATTTCCAAAAGAAGTCTTTCTTCTGCCTGTAAATTGTTTAGATCTTGCAAGTTTTCTTTTAAAAAACTAAAATGATAATCTTCGGGAATCAGCCCATGTCCTTCTGTATTTTCAATTGCACGGAATAAACTTTCCCTGAGTTTTCGACTAGTCCATTGTGGTTTAAAAGCCTTATCGGAATACAAACTATCAACTTTCTTTAAATTGTGAAATGCCTGTACTTGAATTTCAGAAGAATCGGCTGTAAAAAAACCTTTTAGAAGGGAAGCATCAACCAATTGGCTGATTTCTAAAGGAACTTCTTCTTTATCCCGGCTTTCAATACCAGCTTCTTTAGATTTGTTTTTACAAGAAACCAGAGCGAGAGAAAGGAATAATATTCCTGCGCAATACGTTAGCATTTTCATAGGCTGGGGGAAGGCTTAGGCTCTTACATCTTTATAAGAGGGATTGCGGTCGAACTGTACCTCGGCAAACGGGCAAAGCGGTTCTATTTTATAGTTGTTTTCCCGGGCATATTCTACGCTTTTCTTTACCAGTTTAGTGGCAATACCTTCATTTTCCCGGGAAGGATGCACTTCCGTATGGTCTATAGTTAAAACAGCGTTGGCTCCTTTAGTATAGGTTAATTCAGCAAAAACGCCTTTTTCGTTTTCAATAAAAAAAATGCCCCTGCTGTCGTTCTCTCTGTGTTTTATGTCCATATACTTTATTTTAAAATATCATCTACAATTCCATATTCAATAGATTCTTCTGCATTCATCCAATGATCACGGTTAAAATCTTTCATAACCTTTTCAACCGGTTGGCCTGTGTTTTCAGAGAGTATTCGAGCGCTTAATTCTTTTACTTTTAAAATTTCGGTAGCCTGAATTTCAATATTTGAAGCTTGTCCTTGGGCTCCGCCGCTGGGCTGGTGAATCATTACTTTTGCGTGGGGTTGAATAAACCTTCGACCTTTGTTACCTGCAGAGAGTAAAATGGAACCCATTGAAGCCGCTAGTCCTGCACAAACAGTTGAAACGGGGCTTTTAAGGGATTTTATGGTGTCGTAAATTGCAAAACCATCGGTTACATAGCCTCCGGGACTGTTTATGAAAAATTGAATTTCTTTATCACTCACCATATCAAGGTACATCAAGCGGTCAATTACATGTTTTGCGGTTTTGTCGTTTACATCGCCCCACAGGAATAATTTGCGCTCTTCAAGGAATTTGTTATCTATAAGGTCCTGAATTTTTGCAGGTTTATCTTTCATAATTTTTTGTTTTTATTTTCATGTTAAAAATAGGATTATTTAGGAAACCACGCTTAAGAATTTGTTTCATTAACACGATTTTAAAGATAAGGTCTACACTGAAGTTGTTGATTAATACCGCTAATATATTTGTATTATATTGTTATTTTTGAGTTTCATATTGAAATTGATAATCTGTAATATGTGCAGTGAGAACCTGATTGATTCTAAATATTTATAACAATCCGATGGTATTGTAACAATATGTGTTGTGAACTTTTGCCTGGTCTTAATTATAAAAATAAAAAACCTCCACAGGTTATTGAGGAGGTTTTCTTTTGAGCGGGAGACCGGGTTCGAACCGGCGACATTCAGCTTGGAAGGCTGACGCTCTACCAACTGAGCTACTCCCGCCTTTCAGGAACAAATATAATTCTTATAAAATTCTTTTTCCAAATAATTAGGTCAAAAAATCAATAAAAAACCCGGAAATTATTTAAATCCGGATTTTTTATTGAGTGTGAAAAAATTACCCGTTCATGGAAATCAGGAATTCTTCGTTGTTTTTTGTTTGTTTTACACGATCATTTATAAATTCCATCGCTTCAACAGGGTTCATGTCGGCAAGATATTTACGCAGCACCCACATTCTCTGAATAGTGTTTTCGTCGAGTAGCAAATCGTCACGACGTGTACTTGAAGAAATAAGATCGATAGCGGGGAATACCCTTCGGTTAGCGATTCTTCGGTCTAACTGAAGTTCCATATTTCCGGTTCCTTTAAATTCTTCAAAAATCACTTCATCCATTTTAGAACCTGTATCGGTAAGTGCGGTTGCGATAATAGAAAGGGAACCTCCGCCTTCAATATTTCGTGCTGCACCAAAGAAACGCTTAGGTTTGTGAAGCGCGTTAGCATCTACACCACCACTCAAAACCTTTCCGCTGGCAGGTTGCACAGTGTTGTATGCCCTTGCCAAACGCGTAATAGAATCAAGTAAAATCACTACATCGTGGCCACATTCAACCAGGCGTTTTGCCTTTTCTAAAACAATATTGGCCACACGTACGTGTTCATGGGCTTCCTTGTCAAAAGTAGAGGCTACGACTTCACCACGTACATTACGCTGCATATCAGTTACCTCTTCAGGACGTTCGTCAATTAACAATACAATTTGATAAACTTCAGGATGATTGGCTGCAATAGCATTGGCAATATCCTTTAATAACATTGTTTTACCCGTTTTGGGTTGCGAAACGATCATTCCGCGTTGTCCTTTTCCTATAGGTGAGAAAAGATCCATGATACGAGTTGAAATCGTACTTTGTTTTTCAGCAATATTGAATTTTTCCTTTGGAAAAAGCGGGGTGAGGTGTTCAAAAGAAACACGGTCACGCACCACTTGCGGGTCTAAACCGTTAATTTTATTGATCTTTATAAGCGGAAAGTATTTTTCCCCTTCTTTTGGCGGTCGAATTTGTCCTAAAACAGTATCCCCGGTTTTTAATCCGAATAGTCTGATTTGCGATTGCGATACGTAAATATCATCTGGAGAAGTGAGGTAATTGTAATCAGACGAGCGCAAGAAACCATAGTTGTCCTGCATAATGTCTAATACGCCTTCACTTTCAATTATTGCGTCAAATTCATAATCAGGCTCTCGGTAGCGGTTGCGATTGTCACGATTACCGTTTCTGCCACGATCCTGTTTTCCGGGATTTCGTTGTTGGTTGCTTCTGGAAGCATGCTCATCTTTAGGTTTGCGATCTTCCTTTTTATTATCCTTTGCCTGGTTTTTATCCTGTGGCCGGGGATCTTGTTTTGGAGTGTCGTGCGCAGCAGCAGGAGCCTTCGCTGTTGGATTCTCATCTTTTTTAGCCGAAGTTTGTTTACGCTGTTTAGGTGGCTTTTTGTCGCTACCTATTTTACCTGGTTTCTTTTTTTGAGGCTTTGCTGAAGTAGCTGTAGGAGTGTCTTTTTCTGGAGTATTTTCTCCATCAAGAACTTCTTTGGCTTTTTGAGGGTTTGCAGCCTGATGATCTAAGATTTGATAAACCAAATCAAGCTTTTTAAAAGTTCTAAACTTAGGAACGTTTAGGGATTTGGCAATATCCTGAAGCTCAGGTAGCTTTTTGGTTTTTAATTCTGAAATTTCAAACATGAATAATTAAGAATAAATTTTGTGTTTGGGTTGATTTAAAACTTCTCGAGGAAGAATCGAAAAAATTTGGAGACTTAAGTAACCCGTTCAGAACCGGTTACGAATTGATATTGCAATAATACAACTTTATTTTAATTTTAAAACAGGTTTCTAAAAAGAATCTGTTATTTTTGTAACCGAATTTTTTAGAAATGCTACAAAGAATACAAACTATATACCTATTTTTGGCAGCAATTATAAGCGGTGGACTTATTTTTTTACTTTCGCTGTGGAAAAATTCAACCGGGCAGCACATTTATGCCGAAGACCAATTAATGATATTGGTGATGTTCTTAGCTTCAGCAGCTTTATCGCTGGTAAGTATTTTTATATTTAAAAACAGAAAGCTCCAGTTTGTTCTGGGTCGAATCAATATACTGTTAAACTTTTTTTTACTAGGAGTGTTTGTTTATTGGTCGCTAAGTTTACCCGGAGAGATGGATATCTCAGAGAAGGGTATTGGGATGTTTCTTCCAATCATTTCTATCGTTTTTCTTGTCTTGGCCAATAAGGCCATTAAAAAGGACGAAGATCTCGTAAAATCTGTTGACCGATTACGATAAGCCTATCATCTTAGTAGTATTAGTGCGTGAAACCCGAAGTTCTATTGAGCTTCGGGTTTTTTTATAATTCACTATAAAATGATAAGCTGTGGTTTTCCAAGTTTATAAATATTTTAGAGTAGTAAATAAGCCCTTTTTCGTTAAAAAGAGGGGGCTGAGAGCATTATTTAGGGACGGGAAAAGTTAAAAAAAACCAAAGTTTTTCTATTTTTTTAGATAAAGTACAAAAGAAAAAAATCCGCTATTTTAGGGTTGTAAAAGTGGGCTTGGTAGAATTCGATAGTTGCTCTCATCCCTTGTATATAGCGCTATCTAAGGCTTAATGTTAGTTATGCATAATAAGGAGGAGATTTATTAATTGATTGAAAGATAAGTTTAAAAAAAAACTTATTTTTTTATCGGTGGATTATAATTCTTCATCGAAATTCTTCTCTAAATATATAAAACTCCTATATTTGCTCTATAATTACTAAAGTCGATCAATTTTACAAAAAACTTTAAGACATGAAAAATTTAAAAAAAATTACTCTTATAGCAGCTTGTGCTTTATTTGGTACTGTTGTTAGCGCCCAGGATGAGGCTACTGATCAAGAAAAGCCAGGGTTTAACCGCTGGTCGATTGAACTTAATGCCGGAGTTCATAAGCCATTACGTCCTTTAAGTGGAGGATATTTTACAACTACTCCGGATTTTTTCCAAGGAGACTTAGGTGTTCGTTACATGCTAAGTGATCGTTTTGGTTTAAAACTAGATGGGGCATACCATAACATTCAAGGGGATGATAATAGTGCCGATTTTGAATCGCGCTATATCAGGACTTCTTTGCAAGGGGTTGCCAATTTAGGTAATATTTTAAATTTCGATCAATGGACTGGAAGATTTAATGTATTAGTCCACGGTGGTGCAGGTTATTCTGTTTTAACGCCTAAGGAGCCGATGGAAAGAGACAATGATGGAATGATAAACTTTATTGCAGGGATTACCCCACAATTAAGGTTGAGCGACCGTGTTGCTTTAACCGGTGATGTTTCTGCCATTGCACATGCTCGTCAAGATTATACTTTTGATGGTACCTCAAATACGAACGTAAGAGGTATAGATGGTATAATGACTAATGCTTCTATAGGTTTTACTTTCTACCTAGGAAATAAAGAAAAGCATGCAGACTGGACAAGCCAGGAAGACGGAATTAGCGAACAAGTGAATGAGCTTGTAGGTAAAGTAGATAAAATAGAATCTGATATGCAAGACACCGATCGCGATGGTGTTGCTGATTATTTAGATGAGGAACCAAATACTGTGAGTGGTGTTGCCGTAAATACCAAGGGAGTTGCTGTTGATAAAAATGAAAATGGTATTCCTGACGAACTTGAAGATGCTTTAGACGAGCGTTATGCTACAGATGGAAAGGATGGTGCTTCTGCTGGAAATACAATCAAAAAATTACTTAATGAAGGTTATGTAAATGTATACTTCCAGTTTAATAGTACTAAACTAGAATCAAATTCTATAAACGCTGTTAATTACTTAGTGAAGTATTTGAAAGACAATGAAAGTGCAAATGTTGAACTAGTAGGATACGCAGATGCGATTGGTGATGCTGCTTATAATGATCGCCTATCTGAGAAACGTGCTAAAACCGTACAGGATATCTTAGTTGCTTCCGGAATAGATGAAAGTCGTTTAAGCCATAGAGGTGCTGGTGAAGACGATTCTGTAGACAAGTCTTCTAGCGATGCTAGACACTTAATGAGAAGAGTAACTTTCAAGTTAGAATAAGATATTAGATATCATATATTTAAGAAAGCCACGCAAAATGCGTGGCTTTTTTTTTGCAATATTTTCAATATATACCTTATAACTTTAGTTATTGTATGAGAGTTTTAAAGTTTCTATCTTAAATGGGATGTCTGGTGTATTTATTTTATGAGGTTTTCAAAAATGTTGTTGTTGGATATTCGAGAATCAATTTTCAAAAAACAACTTATATTTCACAAAACAGTAACGGAATACAAAGACAATAAAAAATAAGTAGCAATAACACAGTGTTCGGGTCGCCGTTACAGCCTGTCTCGTTTTTTTGTAAACAGGATTACGGATCTCCTTAGGGCTGATGTTTGTGAGATTCCCTTGATTGAGACCTTATGGAACAAAAATAATACTTTAGGTAGACAGAAGAATTAGCATTTTTAAATCCTTTCCTGAGAGAATTCCCGTCTCAATATTAACATGTTTTTTGCAATATTTTTAAAAAAATTAACATCTATTAGGCTTCGTTAACTCGTAAGTATAAGTGAGATTAGATAAGGAAATGAGCAGATTATTGCTTTTTTCTAACTTCTAAATTATACTAATAACTTAATTTTTTAAACTTATGAAAAAATTCTTACTAGCTATTATTTTAGCGTTACCGTTTATGTTTGCGAGCTGCAGTAAAGATGATGATGCAGTGGATCCCGATAATGGGGAGGATTTTGACGGAGAATCAAAATCATTTGAACTTTATTCGGTTACCGATCCTTCAATTTCGGGAACAGCTACCTTTATGGAGAACGAAGATAACAGTACAACTGTTGAAATTGAATTAGATGGAACTCCTGATGGCGGAATGCATCCGGCACACATACATTACAATACAGCTGCTGAAGGTGGCGATATTGCTGTTTCTTTTGAACCAGTAGAGGGTTCTACAGGAATGAGTACTACTACTTTTTCTGCCTTGGATGATGGAACCAGTATTACATATGAAGAAGCTATTAATTTTGACGGTTATATCAATGTACACTTAAGTGCTGACGATCTTAATACTTTGGTAGCACAAGGGGATATCGGAGAAAATGAACTTACCGGTGAATCCAAAGACTATATGCTTGAAGAAAGAGCTGTAGAGGGAATTTCCGGAAACATAATGTTTGAGGAACGTGTAAATGGAGAAGCTTTAGCAACGATTATGTTGGAAGGAACTCCGGATGATGGCGAACACCCTGCACACATTCATATGGGTTCTGTAGCGGAAGCTCCTGGTGATATTGCTTTTACCTTTAATCCTGTAAATGGTGCAACCGGAATGAGTAAAACAAATGTTGCTCAACTTGATAATGGTACTGAATTTAGTTACGAAGAAGTGCTAAATTATGACGGATACGTTAATATACACCTAAGTACAGATGATTTGGGGACCATTGTTGCTCAAAATGATATAGGAGGTAATGAACTTACCGGTGAAAGCAAAACTTATGAACTTGACGAAAGAGCCGTAGAAGGAATTAGTGGAACGGTAACCTTTGAAGAGCGTATGAGCGGTGCAGCACTTGCTACTATTATGTTGGAAGGAACTCCAAATGATGGAATGCACCCGACACATATCCATATGGGGGCTTTCTCAGAAGGTCCTGGAGATATAGCCTTTACTTTTAACCCTGTAAACGGAGCTACCGGAATGAGCATGACTCAGGTAGAGATGTTAGATGATAACACCGAATTTGGTTTCGAGGAAGTGCTAAATTATGATGGTTATGTTAACGTTCATCTAAGTGCAGATGATCTTGCTACTGTAGTTGCTCAGGGGGATATTGGGATAAATGAATTAACCGGTGAGAGTAAAACATATGAATTAGGTGAGAAAGATGTAGAAGGAATCAATGGTTCCGTTGTTTTTGAAGAGCGTAAGAGCGGTGAAGCGCTTGCAACTATAATGTTGGAAGGTACACCAAATGACGGAATGCACCCAGCACATATTCATATGGGAACTGCAGTTGAAGGTCCTGGGGACATTGCCTTTACCTTTAATCCTGTAAACGGGGCTACCGGAATGAGTATGACCCACATAGCAATGCTTGACGATGAAACTGAATTTGGATATGAAGATGTACTTAGCTATGATGGCTATGTAAATGTACATTTAAGTGCAGATGAACTTGGAGTTATTGTAGCTCAGGGTGATGTAGGACAGAATGAACTAACCGGTGAATCTATTTCTTATGATTTAAGTGATATAGATATTGAAGGAATTATGGGAACTATAATGTTTGAGGAACGTGTAAATGGTGAAACTTTAATCACTATTATATTAGAGGGATCCCTTAATGGTAGCGTCGAATATCCGGCGTATATTCATATAGAATCTATTGCAGATATTCTCGGAGATATCGCTATTTCCTTAAATTCAGTAGATGGTGATACCGGGATGAGTATGACTAATGTATCTGCTGATGGGGAAAATGCCGATATGCTAGATTATAACACACTTCTTGAATATGGTGGTGATATAAAGGTGAAGCTTAGTGCAGAAGATTAAGAAACCTAGTAGTTCAAAGTTCAAGGAGAATTTAGGTTTTAAGCACTTAAAACTTTCAATTCTATCAGCTAAGAGACTGTCTGAAAAAGGCAGTCTCTTTTTAATATAAATAATAATGCCGAATAGTATTAATTTGCAAATAAACAAACAGGGGATAATGCTTGGGAAGGTCATTTGTTTCTTCAAGTTCAACCATTCCTAAAAAGTTGAATCCTGATTTTTTATACAATTTTAAGGCACTGGCATAGTGAGGCAAACTTTCGAGCTCGAGTTTGGTATAGCCAAATTCAGATGCTAAATCTACACTTAAACGGATGATAAGGACGGCACCTTTTTTCAAATTCCCTGTTAAAGCCCCGGTTCGAGGTTTTAGGCGACACTATATAAAACTGAAATTCCGGTCGTTCCCTCCGATTTAATGTATCTAATCGGCTAAGTCCCCTTATAAATGATAAGTAATGCTAATCAAGGGTTGAAATAATAACAAAAAAACAAGTCTAATTTGTTGAAAAACAACGCCTTAGACTTGTACAAGCCGCTGATAATCAGTAACTTATATGTGATTTCAAACACCATATAAGTAATGAATCCCAACGACAAGCACTCTAAATTAGTAAAAATTTATTGTTATGTATGTGAAAAATTTGAAGAAGGTCTTTGGTTTGAATGTGAACGCTTCAGCAACAACAAAGAACCCAAGCTCAGCGATGAGGAAATCCTTGCCATTTATCTATACGTGATGTATTATCAAGAATATTTTAAAATCAAACAAATTCATCGGTTTGCCATGGACTACCTTTTGGACTGGTTCCCCAATTTGGGAACTTATCAGGCTTTTAACAATAGGCTCAACAGGTTGTCCGGTGTGCTGGACAAGCTTAGTGGGACAATCATTAAGGAATTCCATCCCCAAGACTGTTCAAAGAGCCAAAGCCTATTGGATTCCATGCCCATTATAACATGTTCCGGGAAAAGAGCTGGCAAAGTTGCCAGGGAAATTACAGATAAAGGCTATTGTTCCACCAAATCCATGTACTATTATGGAATGAAACTACATGCGCTGGGTTTTCGTCGACAAGGGAAAATGCCCTATCCAGAAGAAATCATGTTTACACCTGCATCGGTAAATGACCTAAGCCTGTTCAAAGAGCAGTGGAGCACAATGGAAAACAGGATATTCATAGGAGACAAAATATATAACAACAAAGAGTTCTTTGAAGGAATAGAAGACCACTATAATTCACACATGCTTACACCGGTCAAAGGAGTCAAAGGGATGCCACAATCCTTAAAAAATTTTGACAGGGCAGCCAATGACCTATACTCTAGGGCTGTATCCAAAGTAAGGCAGCCTATTGAGTCATTGTTTAATTGGCTCATTGAAAAATCCGATATACAAGATGCACACCGGGCAAGATCTACTAAGGGATTAACAGTACATGCATATGGAAGATTGGCTGCGGCTTTTATAACTTTAATATTTTAACCCTTGATTCGCATAAGTAATTATTGCTTATTTGTTCCGCCGTAATTCCTTTAATTCGCGGATGTCCTTGTACTTGATGGTCATGATATTCTCTAAGGTATATTTCAACCATTCATAAGGATTCACTTCATGCATTTTACAAATAACAAAGAGAGTCTCGTTTCATTATAGTCTTTATGTTCCGGATCAAAAGGATTTGATTCTGCTCTTATTCGTGGATGACGAACAATCGGTATCGAAGAGGCCCTAAAGAGTACGGCCCGGTTTTGGTCCCTAAAAGCTCGTTGGATTCCTTTGACAGGCCGGAAATATTTCGACTGATCAGGGACGCATCATAATTTTAGCACTTTCAGCATGTAATCATTGTAGCCTTTTTTTGATTCCTTTTTTTCGGTCTTCGTTCTTGAGCAGCTTGAGTGCAATTTTGTTCAGGATGGAAAAGTTTTGAGCGGAGTTCCCCGTCCTCTTGTGAGAGGCATCTTTGCTTCGCCAAAGGCCATATCCAAGGTCCAATGCAGTTTGTTCTCTATGGCCCAGTGAGATCGGATTGCTTTTTGAAATTCCCCGGCCTTTGCCCTATGGTTTGAGATATAATATCCTGTAGCCTTTTTTCGGCTTCTCTATTGATTACCTTTTCTACAAAATCCTGCTGTATACTATACAGATAATTTAAAATAAAAACAACAAAATTTAACCTGAAAATCAGTGATTTATCATTTTATTCTTAAGCTGTTAAAGAACAACTTTAAGATAAGATGCGTTTGCCCTGACTCACTAATGACCTTATTTGAAAAATAACCTTGTTAATCGTAACTTTACAGAATGCAACAAAAATTACAATATCCTTTTTCCATACAAATCAGTTTTCAAAAGGTTCTGGACGAGTTTAAAAACCGACTAGAAACTGAGAATAAAGCATTGTCGATAAAGTATATAGAAAGTGTTTTGGAATATTCTAAAGATTTTCCGGAACTCTTTTCAGGTCTTGAGGATAAAAAAATTGATTTAAAACAATACCAGAAACCAATTGATGTACTTTTGGACGATCTGTTTCCCGATATGTTATCCAAAAATGAAATCAAAGCAGCAGCCTTACCATTTCGGTCTAAAATTTTTAAAACTTCCGATCGTTTAAAAGAAATTTTAGCCAATGCCAACAAAGATATTTTTGAATTTCAACCTCGAAACTTCAATCCTGAAGTGAACTATATCTTTGCCTGTGTTATTATTTTGAATAAATACTATGGTTATAATCTGGACTTTTCCAGGCCGATTTACTACGACATTCCCGATCAATATGGTAATATAAGAAATTACCGTTTATTCATAAATGCAGATTTTGTAGATATTTTTCCTACTGAAAAAAGCGTGGATATTACAGAAGCAGATGTTGATGAATTGCTTATCAATTATGAAAATACAGACTTGTGGATGGAAAAATTCCCGCCGGAATCCTGGGTTTTTAAAGGTTTTACCATTATGAATTTCACGGATGTGACTTCAGATGATGGTATTTCTGAATTGAAATCCCTCTTGCTTAGCCACAATATCAAGACCGATTCGAGGTTGATTTCAAAAAAAATGTCTGAAATTTTAAAATCGATTTTTAATATTCAAAATTTAGAATTTGGATTTACTTTGTTTGATGAATCGACCGAACGTTTTCAAAACCTGAATTTTCAAAATATCCATTCTTATATCCTTGAAGCAGTCAACAATGCGAACTGCCATAAAGCCTTTTGTGCTGAAGCTTATAGTAATCTAGTTAAAAAAAACCATTACTTCTGCATTACCAATATAAAGGATTATTTCAATAAAAACCCGGACAACATTTTTGCCCAAAGCTTACAAAATCAAGGTGTAGAATCTGCTATTTTGGCACCGATTACAAAAAATGGAAAATTGTTGGCAATTATGGAGTTGGTTGCTTTTAGAAAAAATGAACTGAATAATATCAATGCCACAAAATTGGACGATGTTGTACCATATATTGCTGAAACTGTAGGACATTTTTTTGCAGAATTTCAAAATAATGTGAAAGCCATAATCCAAAGTGAATGTACCTCTATCCATCCTAGCGTAGAATGGAAGTTTGAAGAAGAAGCCAAACGATTAATTAACAACCCTGAAGATAAAAACAAAAGTTTTAAAGCCATTAAATTTGAAGACGTTTATCCGTTGTACGGCCAGATAGACATTGCTGGATCTTCAAGCCTGAGAAACGAAGCCATTCAAGAAGATTATACCGCGCAATTGAATAAAGCTCTCAATATTGTCAATTCAGCTTTTGAACTTCAGCCTATTCCAATTTACGAACAAATCAGCTTTAGGATTTCCAACAAGCTGGCTTCTCTAATAAAAGGGGTTACGGCTTCGAGCGAACAAAAAATAATGGACCTGATGAAATATGATGTAGACCCAATCCTCCGTCATATCGAAACACATATTGCTGAAATAAAACCACAGGTGACTCAATTTTTTAACGATTTGGAATCCAGAAATGAAGTCTTTTTCAAGCAAAGAAACCGTTTTGATAATGCAGTAACGCAAATAAATCAAATTATGGCCGAAATGATTGACCAAAAGCAGATTGAGGCCCAAAAAATATTCCCGCATTATTTTGAACGATATAAAACCGATGGCGTGGAACACAACATTTACATCGGCCAGTCTATTAATGAGGAGGAAGATTTTTCTGAAATTATGCTGCAAAATTTAAGGTTGTGGCAACTGAAAACCATGTGCGAAATGGAAAATGAATTTTATAATTTCCAAAGAAAAAGACCATTAAAGCTGGAAGCAAGATCTATGATTTTTGTGTTCAATTCAACTTTATCCATCAAATACAGAATGGATGAAAAACATTTTGACGTAGATGGCACTTATAATACGCGCTATGAGATTATTAAAAAACGAATAGATAAAGCTTTTGTTAAAAACACAGAAGAACGCATCACCCAGAAAGGTAAAATGACTATTGTTTACGCACAAAAAGAAAGTGAACGCGAATACTTAAAATACATAAAATACCTGCAACAAATCAAGTATTTAGGAGAAGAAATAGAAATTTTGGAAGTCCAGAATTTACAAGGTGTTTCCGGTTTAAAAGCTATTCGGATAAATATTTTATACCACAAAAACAATCAGAAAAACAAATCTTTAAATTATGACGATTTGATGAAATCTTTAAATTAAGTTGAAAGCCAAAAAGAAACTGATAACAGACACAATGATGCCAAGCATAAAAATTGTGTAAGTCAATCTGAGCCTCCGAAAATTTTCCAAATTTTATTTAATCAAAAGTGACGTTTATTTTTGCATTGATATTTCTTGTACAGCGTAGCCGATCACCCAATAGTGTTATCAACCTGTTTCTGAGTTTGGCCCTTTAAAGTAGCGGATTTAATTTTGGTGTTTCGAACCCGTTTGGTAGTTTTTCATTTTACTTTAGCTTTAAAGGTATAAGGATTATCATTTTGTATAATTCTAAATTTTAAAGAGATGAAGAAGTTAAAAAGCAATGTAGCTGGGATTGATATTGGGGCCAAAGATATCTTTGTGGCCCTTGAAGATGGTACTGTAAAGAGTTTTAAAACCTTCACGGAAGATTTTACTTTATGTGCTAATTTCTTAGCATTGAACAAGGTTGAAAGTGTGGCCATGGAAGCCACAGGTAATTACTGGGTAATCCTTTATATGATATTGGAAAATTTTGGTTTTGATGTTTGGTTGGTAGATGGTCGGGAAACAAAACAAGTTCCTGGACGAAAAACAGATGTAAAAGATTGCCAATGGATACAACAATTGCATAGTTATGGTTTACTGAACCGCTGTTTTACCTTAGAGGAAGAGATGAAAAATTTGCGTAGTTACAACCGTATAAGGGAAGACCACTTAAGAAGCGCTTCAATGCACATACAACATATGCAAAAGGCATTGATAGAGATGAACATACGATTAAAGGAAGTGATAAGCCAAATCCACGGTGCAAGCGGGATGAAAATCATAGAATCCATATTATCAGGAGAGCGGGATAAAAAGAAACTCACTTCGCTTTGCGACAAAAGGATATTGAAAAACAAACGAAATGAAGTAGAAAAATCACTTGAAGGCTACTATACAGAAGCAGGTTTGTTTGCCCTAAGACAAGCGTATGATTCCTATCAATTTTATCAACAACAAATAGCCTTATGTGATGTAGAAATAGAGGAACAACTCAAGAAATCAGGAAATGACAAGGATGATAAGGACTTGGAAAAGAGACGCAAACCCATACGTCACAACAAGCCAAAGGTTAAAAATTTGGGAGCTAACCTAATTGGTTTACATAAGGGATATGATCCAACGGTCTTAGAGGGCATGACCGACTATTCTTGGCTTAAATTAACAGCAGAAATAGGTTATGATTTAAGCAAATGGAGTACAGAGAAAAAATTCACATCTTGGTTGGGCTTGGCACCTGGACAAAATCATTCAGGAAAAAAGAAGAAGTCAAAAAAAAGGAGAAAAGTAAATTATGCCGGACAAGTCTTCAAGGATGTTGCATTTGGTTTAATCAACAATAAGAACTCTGCATTAGGTGAATTTGGCAGAAGAATACGAAGCAGGAAAGGAGGTATAGTCGCCATAAAAGCTATGGCAAGAAAACTAGCAATCCTGTACTGGAAATTATTTATGGAAGGTATGGATTATGTAAAGCAAAACGCACAAAATTACAAGCAAAAATTAAAAGAGAGAAAAGAGAAAAACATAAAGAAATTGGCAAAAGAACTTAATATGCAAATTATTGATAATAAGTCATATACATAAAGACGTCATTGGTAGTAAACGATATTTTCTGTCCAAAACTTTGCCCAAAAGATATAAATCTTTGACAAGTGCTTCGTAAACAAACTCCTTATCCTGAATGATTTCTTTAAGGCCCCAAAGATAATCTTCATATTTCATTTTATGAAAATTCCCAAAAAACAGAATATTCACTTCCCGGTTTATTACTTGTGTTTTTGGTGAATTTACCGGAAGTCACATTTGGACGTGTGGAGAGAATGGAAAGAATTATAGAAGCCACGCTAAAACAAATCAAAATCAAGTTCGGGGTCATCAAATGCTCATTATTGGGGTTGTCCAGTTTCGGAATGATATTTGCCAAAGCTAGAGAAATGATAATAGCATTCACTGACAGTAGAATATTGGCTTTTGTATCAGCGATATCGCTTAATTTTAAATGATTACGCAAAGTAACACGAAACAAAGTTTGAATACTGCGCTCCGGGCTTTCGTTTTTATACTCAGTTTTATATTTAGCTTTTATACGTTCTTTTTCTACACGTTTTTCTTTTTTATTTATAGCCTTTATAAGCTTGATAAGGTTGTCTTGTTTTTTGGGTTGCCAAAATTCAACCGCATAATCGGTGTAAAATTGATGCTTCTCCGATAGCATTTGGATGTTGAGGTTTTGCCATTTCAATGGTTCGTAATTGGCCTTACCAAGTAATTTCAATTCCTGGCGGAACAACTCGCTAATTTCATTAAAATCTTCACGTGCAAAATGTGAACAATCGGCATCTTTCAGGATTTTTTACAATTTGGTTTTTGGTACTTCACAAAGTTCAGTTACTGCGATTAAATTTTTTACTGTTTGCAATTTTTAGAACTAAAATCAGTCTGTTTTTCTAAAAAATCCAAAGCAATTTCGATACTTTGTGTTTCATGATTTTCATACGATTCGGTGTAACCGGTATCATGAAACCAAACCGCAATCAGCAATATTTCTTTGTCTTCTGAAGAAATTCCTTCTTTTTCAGCTAAGAACGAAGCACTTTCAACAACACGTTTGGTATGGTTAAAATTATGATAAATATAATTTTTAGAAAGCTTATCTTTGAATAAGTGAAGTACAAAGTCTTTGATTTTAAAAATTAAATCTGTCATGATATTAAAAAGTTAAGTGAAACCTTAAACCATTTACAATTTAGGATATGCTTAAAAAGATACAAGCCTTACTGCTCTCTTTTTTATTTTTTTCTTGCGCTACTTATGATTCAGAATATAGCCATGCGCCGGATGATAAAATTACAACCCCCTTTTCTAAAAACGACATCAGTCAAAGCTTTTATCTAATTGGCGATACCGGAAATGAAGGCCTCTCAGGAATTGCCCCGGGTTTAGCAGCTTTCAATATTTTTACCCAGGATAAAAACACAAAGAAAGACAAAGTTTTGATTTTAGGCGACAATATTTATCCGGCAGGCATGCCCAGCCAAGGGAAAGAAAATCGCTTACAAGCTGAAAAAGTGATGACCAATCAACTTCAAATCTTAAAAGATTTTCAAGGCGATGTGCATTTTATTCCTGGAAATCATGATTGGTATAGCGAAGGCATTCAGGCTATAAAAAACCAAAAGGATTTTATAGAAAATGAACTTCCCAATCAAGATCAGGTTTGGTTGCCGGAACCGGAATGCGGAATGTCGTTTGTCGATATTTCAGACGATGTTCATCTCATTATTATAGATTCACAATGGATTTTGGAAGATTGGGATAAAAATCCAAAAATCAACCGTAATTGCGATGAGATTAAAACCCGAAGTCAGTTTTATGAAGAATTTGAAACTGAACTCAAGAAAAACCAAAATAAAACCACTTTGGTCGCGCTTCACCATCCACTTTACACCAACGGGGTTCACGGTGGAACTTATGAATTTACCAAACACTTATTCCCATCACAGAAGAAAATCGCGCTGCCGGTTTTAGGCTCTTTGGCAAATATGATCCGCACTACAGGGGGCGTTTCAGTCCAGGACACGCAAAACAACCAGTACCAGGCCATGATCAACAGAATTTCTGCCATTGCCAGCCGATGGAACCACGTGGTTTTTGCTTCTGGCCACGAGCACAATTTGCAATATATCGAACACGATTTGATCAAGCAAATTGTGTCCGGTTCGGGCTCAAAAGTATCTTATGCAAAGTTGGGCAATGATGGATTGTTTGCTTCTCCCAAATATGGGTTTGCAAAATTTGATGTCCTTAAAAACGGTTCGTCCTGGGTGAGCTTTTATGCTAAAAACAATGATGAAATTGAATTAGTTTTTCAAAAACAAGTGTACCCTGAATCAGAAAATTTTGATGTGGAGCAACTTCCTGAAAATTTACCTGAATCTGTTGAAGCTGCTATTTATAAAGATTTTAAAATCGAACGTGCCGATTTTTATGAAAGTTTTTGGGGCAAGCATTACCGAAATATGTATACCCGAAAATTAAAACTAAAAGTTCTTGATTTGGACACGATGTATGGCGGTTTGGAACCCGTTAGAATGGGCGGTGGCATGCAAACCAATTCACTTCGTCTGAAAGATTCTTTGGGACGTGAATATAATATCCGACAAATCAAAAAAAATCCAATTCGTTTATTGCAGCAGTTTGTTTACCCTGATAAAAACCTTACCGGTGAATTCGATGAAACCATTATTGAAGAACTTCTGTTGGATTTCCTCACCGCTGCGCATCCTTTTAGTTTTATGGCTGTGCCAGATTTGGCTGAAGCTATAGATGTTTACCACACCAATCCTGAGTTGTATTATATTCCAAAACAAAAAGCTTTGGGAGAATTCAATGCTGCACACGGCGAGGCTATTTATATGATTGAAGAACGTCCTGAGGAACATTGGATAGGAACAGAAGGCATTTTTGGCAATCCAAATCACGATATTCAAAGCACAGCCGGAGTTTTTGAAAGATTGCGTCGAGATGAAAAATACAGTATCGATGAATCGGCTTATGTCAGAGCCAGATTGTTTGATATGTTGCTTGGCGATTGGGACAGGCACGAAGATCAATGGCGTTGGTCAGAATTTGAAGACGAAGACGGCATTCATACTTTTAAACCGATTCCAAGAGATCGCGATCAAGTTTTTGCCAATTTCGATGGCGGTTTTTTCAATTCTTTGAGAAGTGTGGCGAGTTTTCCTCGAATTTATCAACCTTATTCTGAAGATATTAAATATCTGAAATGGTTCAATAATTCCGGACTTGGGCTGGATCGCGCAATCATCAGAAATGCCACACGCTCAGATTGGTTGGCACAAGCTGAATTCATTCAAAATAACTTAACAGAAGAAGTCATTAATCAAGCCTTTTCAAATTTTCCTAAAGAAATCGATGCCGAAGAAACTGAAAAACTTAAAAACACTTTTAAAGCCAGACTTGGAAATTTAAAATCAATAGCCGAAAGATATTATGGTATTTTGAGTGAGTATAGTATGATTACTGCTACGGATAAAGATGATTTTATTGATGTTTTTCGTCAAAATGATGGTTCAACCCATGTGAAAATTATGAGAAATATTCAGGGAGAAAGAAAATATAACGTAGTTAATAAAGTTTTTCACCCGGATGAAACAAAAGAAATATGGATTTATGCCTTGGATGATGACGATATTTTTCATGTGGAAGGTGAAGCGGGAAATGATATTAAAATTAGATTAATCGGTGGTCATGGTGAAGATGAATACGAAGTCAAATCTGGTAAAAATGTTGTTGTTTACAATTATAAATCTTTAGAAAGTAAAATAAAGGAAAAGGGCAAAGCCAGGTTTGTGGAATCCGATCAATACACCCAAAATGTTTTTGATAAAGACCGAAAAATATCCAGGACCAATGTTATCTTGCCCGAAATTGGTTTCAATCCTGATGATGGACTGCTCTTTGGTGTTCAGGATATGTACACCTTCAAAGGGTTTCAACTGAACCCATTCACTTACAGACATAAGTTCAATGCGGGGCTTTATACGGCAACTGGCGGATTTGACATTGGTTATCAAGGTGAATTTGCCAATATTTTAGGTAAGCACAACCTTCAACTCGGACTGCATTACACGAGTCCAAATTTTGCACAAAATTTCTTTGGTATTGGCAATAATACGCCAAATTTTGATGACGATCTCGGTCGAGATTTTAACAGGGTAAAAATAAGGATGATCGAAACAGAAATTGGTTTAAAAAAATCTTCAGAATATGGCAGTACGTTTCAGCACAAATTCACTTTTGAAAACTATAGCGTCCAACGCACATCCGGTCGATATTTAGATCAAATTGGTGACGATTTGGTTAATCAAGACCCTGATTTTTTCAAAAGTAAAAACTTTTTCGGACTCGAAACTTCCTACCAATACAAAAGTTTTGACGATGACTTAAACCCCAAACGCGGCATGGATTTTCTATTGGAATTTGGAGGAAAATTAAATTTAGATAACACAGATAGAAATTTCCTATACCTGAATCCTTCTTTGGAATTTTTCAATGCGATTAGCGGGGATAAAAAATTGGTTTTGCGTTCAAAAGCCCAATCACAGTTGATCTTTAATAATGAATATGAATTTTATCAAGGCGCAACTTTAGGCGCAAATAACGGACTTCGCGGATTCAGGAAAAACCGTTTTATCGGTCAACAAAGTTTAGTAGGTAATTTTGATTTGCGCTATAGTTTCAATCAAATCAAAACGGCATTACTACCAGTTCAATTAGGCGTTTTTGCCGGCACAGATGTGGGTCGGGTTTGGTCAGAGGTTCCAAACGAGGCTCAAACCTGGCAACCTGATTATGGAATTGGTTTTTGGCTGAATGGAGCTGAATTATTTACAGGAACTTTTAACTTTTTCTATAGTGAAGACGGACTATGGTTTTCTTTTGGGTTTAGTGCAAGCTTTTAAAGGATTTTTTAATTTACCATAGAAATTCACTTGCTTTGCAGATGGGAATGTTCTTGGGGCTATGCCTATATATTTGTCTTATGGCAAAATATAAAATAGTTTATAAGTGTGAATATTATATTTTCCAGGTTTCCGCAATGAGATTGTTAGACTCTTTAGCTTGCTTAGAATTACCATTGATACGTTGGGCGGAACATCCCAAAGATCGAATGGGATTTTAGATTTTAAACTAATATTTACTCTATGGCTATCAAGAGAAATTCGAATATAAAGATTTGTTTGATTGTTTTTCACTCTGGAAGAATACACCCAGAATAAGATGGAAAATCTTTTTGAAGTACGCATTGGTATCGTCTTTAAATTATTATTCAGTTAAGACGAAAGTGAAATCACAAAATTTTAATCTACTGATAATCAAAGTGTAAACATGTTGACGATTTGTGAGAAAATAAATATAATAAAAGTCTCTCAAACAAAAGCCTATAAAAACATAAAACCCTGTAAATCATAGTATTTACGGGGTTTTGATATAATTTGAATTCTTCAAAAGTGACCTGAGATTGTTTCATTAATCTCTAAGTGATTCTTTAGATATAGAAAGACCCTAATTATAAAATTATTAAAATTTATCTATATTCGAATCTTTATTTAGCTTTAATTTTGCAATCCCATGAATATATTTCTTTAATACTAACAAACGACTATGAATTTTATAATTCATGAAATAAGGAAAAAGAACGAAAAAGTTTTTAAAAATTTCTATGAGAAGCATTATATAGAATTGCTAATACGAGCAAATGGATATCTTTTTGATAAGGATACAAGTAAAGATATGGTTCAAGAGGTTTTTATCTATGTATGGGAAAATGCATCCAGCCTTAATATCAAATCTTCTTTGATAGGGTATATGCACACTATGGTTAAAAATCGATGTTTAAATTATCTAAAATCTATAAAGGTTACAGAAAATCTAGAGATATTGGAGTTTAATATTAATCTAATGTCTGATCAAAGTGACTCCGTATTTGAAAAAGAAAAACAAGGAGTTTATCGTGATGTATTGGAAGTTGTGGATGCACTTCCGGAGAAGATGAGACAAATTGTGAAGTTAAAATTCATAAATAATTACAAGTATTCTGAAATTGCTGAGGAATTGAATATTTCTACAAATACCGTTAAGACTCAGCTTAAACGGGCAAAAATTAAAATGACAGAATTATTATCATTAATCTTTCTTCTGATTCAGGTAAGTAGTTGAAAATGATTGATTGGTGCTAATTCCCAATTGAGGGGGGAAATGCCCTTTGCCATTAGGCAAGTTTTTCGATTTTTTAGGTCGAAATTCTAGGTAATTTCCTTTGTATACTTCGTGGGTTTCTCTCCACTGTATGATTAATTTTTTTAAGAAAAAAATACTTTTTTGTCACCCAATGTTAGAATTATGTTGTCTTAAAGTTAAAGACTCGTAATTAAAATGGATTTAAAGCTAATTATAAAGAAACTCAAGGGATCTTATCTAAGGGAAGAGGAAGAGAAAAGATTTCGGGCTTGGTATGATGAATCTCCTGAACATAGAAGCTACTTTAAGAATATTAAAGAAAACTATTTTGAGGAATTAGAAGACCTAGATGTTGAAGCTTCTTGGCATTCTTTAAATAAAAACTTAAGTCGTAAATCTCATAAATTTGATTATTGGAAGTATGCCGTTGCCGCTGTATTGGTTGGAGTTTTTCTTACAAGTTATATATTTAGACAACAACTATTTGTAGAAGCTAACCAGAATGATGTCCCTGTTATTGTAAATAATAATATTCAGCCAGTTATCAATAAAGCTGTACTTACGCTGGGGGATGGTTCAAAAGTAGCTTTAGAGAAAGGAGGTCGCTATCGAACAAAAAACTTTTCTAGTAACGGGCAAGAAATCGTATATCAAGAAGAAAAAACTAAAAAAAAACCTACATATAATTATCTAACTATTCCTAGGGGAGGTCAATTTGTTATTCAATTATCAGACAGTACAAAGGTCTGGCTTAATTCTGAAACGCAATTAAAATACCCTACAAGTTTTACAGATCCAAAAATTCGAGAAGTAGAGCTGGTATACGGAGAAGCTTATTTTGAAGTATCTCCAAGCATTAAACATAATGGGGCTACTTTTAAAGTTCTTAACAATACTCAAGAAGTAGAAGTTTTAGGGACGAAGTTTAATATTAAATCATATAAAGACGAATCCAAAGTTTATACCACCTTAGTAGAAGGAAGTGTGGCCGTTAAGACTTTTGTGTCTCACGAACTTTTAGTTCCAAACCAGCAATCCCAAGTAAATAAAGATAATAATAAAATAGGTGTATCAAGTATTAATGCTGCAAATGAAATAGCTTGGATTGATGGCGATTTTTTCCTGCAGAACAAGAGTTTTTATGAAATAATGAAGGTGCTGTCCAGATGGTATGATATGGATGTGAAGTTTGAAAACGAAGGATTGAAAGAAGTAAGGCTAAGAGGAGTGATTCGTAAAAGCCAAAATATCACTGATATTTTGAATACCATTAAGGATTTTGGGATTTTACAGAATTACGAGATCAATAATAAAACATTAATTCTTAAATAATTGTGTATGGATAAAAACTAAACACTAATGGAATAAATCAAAAAAAAGGAACGAAGTTCAAACATTTGGCCGTGCATTGAACAACGTCCCTAGAGATGTTAATTAAACTAAAGTCTAACTAAACACTCCAAATTTATGGAATTTAAATTACCTAAATGCCATTTCGATTCTCGAAAATGGTTTTTCATTATGATTATGAAAACATTCATTTTTCTATTCTGCACTACCGTTTTTAGTTTTAATACGAATACAACCTGGGCTCAAGAAAAAGTTCTTATTGATACAGATAAGGAAGTTACAGTCGATGAGGTGTTTCAAATTATAATGCATCAAACGGAATTCAGCTTTTTGTATCCTGAAAATATGTTTAAGGACATGCCTAAAGTGCAATTAAAAAAAGGGGAGATAGAAGTAGAAGAATTATTGAGTAAAAGTCTTTCTATACATGCTTTTAATTTTGATCTGAAAGATAACAATGTAATTCATATAAGGAGAATACCAGCTCCTCCACAAGAAATAACGATTACTGGTACAGTCGTAGATGATAATGATATTCCTATTCCAGGCGTGACTATTTTAATAAAAGGAACTAAAAGAGGAACATCAACAGACTTTGAAGGTAATTACAGTATTAAAGTACCAAACTCGAATAGTGTCTTAATGTTTTCTAGTTTAGGTTTTGACACTAAGGAAATTTCTGTAGGCGAACAAAGTACAACATATGTCATTCTTGAAGAAAATGTTAGCGCATTGGATGAAGTAACAATTAATGCGGGATATTATTCAACTTCAGAAAAATTAAAAACGGGGAATATAAGTAAAATAACTAGTGAAGAGATAAGTAAAACACCTGTTTCAAACCCTATTGGTGCTTTGCAGGGTAGAATTCCAGGAATGGAAATTACTCAATCCAGTGGTAATCCAGGAGCTTCTTTTGAAGTAGAAATTAGAGGAAGGACACAACTGGATAGAATTAATGGAGCTTCCGACGAACCTCTATATATTATTGATAATGTACCATTAGCTAGTGGTAATGAAAATTTAAATCAACTTCCTTCAGCAATAAGTGGAGCTTCATTAGATAGTGGATTAAGCCCTTTGTATAGTTTAAACCCAGCAGACATAGAAAGTATAGAAATATTAAAAGATGCAGATGCTACGGCTATCTATGGGAGTAGAGGTGCAAGTGGTGTAGTTTTAATTACTACTAAGAAGGGTGAAAAAGGCAAAACTAAATTTGACATAAATGTATCAAACGGCGTTAGTGTTGCTCCATTACCAGATGTGCTGTCAACAAAAGAATATGTGGCCATGCGTAAAGAAGCCTTGCTTAATGATGGTTTAGATTTAGATGAATTGGCAAATAGCTCAAGCTTGTCTGATAGAAATATGGTTTACGATTTAGTGCAGTATGACACATTAAGAGACAATAATCTAGCTAAGCAATTAATTGGAGGAACTGCACGAACAACAAATGTACAAGCTTCACTATCTGGTGGTAGTGAATCAACACAGTTTGTTGTAGGTGCTGGGTATCATAAAGAAACAAACGTAGTGCCTGGGGATTTTCCTAATGAAAGATTTTCAGGCAGGTTTAAATTAACAAATACTACTCCTAACAAAAAATTCACAAGTACTTTTACCGCCAGTTATACTTCTATGCTTAATACGAGTACATCCTCAGATCTTACATCAAGAGTTTTGTCTTTTGCACCCAACTACAAGCTATATGAAGAAAATGGAGATCTCGCTTGGAACGAAGGTGAGTATAAATCTGATAACCCTTTGGCTTACACATTACGAAAGTATGAAGCTAAAACAAGTAATCTTAATACAAATACTATGCTGTCCTATAAGATAATACCTGGTTTAACGCTGAAAAGTAGCATAGGTTATAATCTTATAACAACTGATGAAAATACCGTTACACCGTCAACCTTTGTAAACCCTTTGGATAGAACAGGAGCAGACGGTAATTACAGATTTGGACACCGTACATTTAAAAGTTTGATTATTGAACCTCAATTGGAGTACAGTAAATCTATTGGTAAAGGAAGTCTAAACACACTCATCGGTGGATCATTTCAAAGTCAAGAAAATGAGGGGTATACTATTTTTATAAGAGGGTATGAAAATGATAACCAAATAGGAAATCTAGATGTTGTGACTCCGGATATGTTAAATTCTCCTCCTTCAGGTACTTTTTCAAAGTATAGATATGCTGCCTTATTTGGCCGTATTAATTTCAACTATGACAATAAATACCTTATAAATTTAACTGGAAGAAGAGACGGTTCTAGCCGTTTTGGACCAGATTATAGGTTTTCTAATTTTGGTGCTATTGGTGCTGCTTGGATATTTAGTGATGAAACGTTTTTAAAAGATATTTCTATTATAAGTTTTGCAAAACTTCGAGCCAGTTATGGAGTTACTGGAAATGACAAAATAGGAGAATATAAATATCAAGATGTATACGATTCGGGTTCTTTCAGCGGTTATGATGGTGATCCCATACTTACACCTGCAAGCTTATTCAACTCTACCTTACATTGGGAAAGAAATGTTAAAACAGAAGTGACTCTAGATTTAAATTTCTTTAAAGATCTTTTGCAATTTTCAGGTTCATGGTATCGAAACAATTCTTCGGATCCCTTGGTTAACTATCCATTACCTGTTATGACGGGATATAATAATGTGGTTAATAATTTAAATGGGGTTATTATTCAAAATCAAGGATTAGAATTACAATTAACGTCTATAAACATTGAAAGTAAAGATTTTAGATGGAGTACCAATTTTAATATAACAATCCCTAGTAATAAGCTTTTAGAGTATCCAGATTTTGATGAGTCTTCGTATACTGGTCAATATGCTATTGGAGAATCACTAAATACTATTATAGCAGCGAATATGATAGGGGTAGATCCAGAAACTGGCTTATATTCAGTTGAAGATTATAATGATAATGGCGTGTTAGATTCATCTGCTCGAGATGGAGACCTTAGATCACAACTAAATACAGATCCAGATTTCTATGGAGGACTTCAAAACTCTATTTCGTACAAGAATGTAAACCTTAGTTTTTTATTTCAGTTTAGGAAAAAAATGGGAATGAACTGGTATGCTAGTAATACTGGCTTAACAGATCCAGTAGGAGCTGTAGGTTCTAATTATCCTAATGTTGTTTTAGATCGCTGGCAGAACCCAGGCGATAATGCAAGTTTTCAAAAATTCACAACTATGGCATCATTTTTAGATATCACTGATCTAAATGGAGGACATTTACCAGCCACGCTTTCAGATTTTACTTATTCTGATGTTTCTTTTCTGCGTTTAAAAAACGTTGCCTTATCATTTGATCTTCCAGAAAGGGCTATAGAAGAGTTAGGGTTAAGTAATTTACGCCTTTATGCTCAGGGTCATAACCTTTTAACCTTTACACCTTATAAGGCAGGAGATCCGGAAACGCCTACTTTAAGAATGTTACCACCATTACGTACTGTGGTTATGGGGGTTCAAATTAGCTTTTAATAAAAAAATATTCATTATGAAATTAATAAACAATAGAATATCGCTTTATTTTTTTAAAAATAGATTGATTATAATATTATTAATGACAGTTAGCCTAGTAAGTTGTGAAGATTACGTAGATGTGGAGTTACCACCAGATTTAGTAAACACGGATGAAGTGTTTAGTAATGAGGGGTCTGCACAAGCTGCTATAAGAGGGATATACGCATATTCTGCCAATAGTACGGCTATTACATCTTTGTTTAGGAATGTTGGATTATCATCAGACGAATTGGAAAGAGCTAGCTACTCTGCTGAACTTACAATGTTTGCTAATAATAATTTAGCTTCAAGTAGTAGCGCTATTTCAAATATGTGGCGAGGTTTTTATAACTTAATTTATCAATGCAATAATGTGATTATAAATGTTCCTGAGTCAACAGGGTTAACAGAAGACCTGAAAATGCAATTAGTTGGGGAAGCAAAATTTATGAGGGCTTTATGTTATTTTTATTTAGTGAATCTGTGGGGAGATGTTCCATTAAGCTTAGTTGCAGACTATAATGAGATTAGGTCACTTTCCCGTTCTCCTGTAGCTGAGGTTTATTCACAAATCGAAGAAGATTTACTTGATGCTCAGAGTAAACTAAGTGATGATATTTATACACAACCAGGAGAAAGGATTCGAGCAAATAAATGGGCAGCTACTGCTCTATTGGCAAGAGTAAGGTTATATCAAAAAAAATGGGTTGATGCAGAAGCCGAAGCAAGCAAAGTTATCAATTCTCAGATCTATGAGTTAGAAGTATTAGATAGTGTATTTTATAGAAGCTCAAATGAAAGCATTTTACAGATTGCAAATCCAGGGTCTAATCGATATACACCTGTGCAGTTAACAGGTTCGACTATAGAGAATCCTTTATATAGATTAAGACCCTTTATCTCCGATCTTATTTCTACTGATGATGAAAGAAGAGCTGTCTGGTTAACCGATACTCTAGAAGGACCATATAAATACAGGACTTTCTCAAACACAAGAGGACCAGAAGAACCTGAGGCAAATAGTATGATAAGATTGGCAGAGATGTACTTAATAAGGTCAGAAGCTAGAGCTGAACAGGATAATGTTGTAGGCTTGAATAGCGCAGAAACAGATTTAAATACAATCCGTACTCGTGCTGGTTTGCCTGGTACTACAGCAACAGATAGAACTACAATGCTAGAAGAAATATACACCGAAAGAGCAATAGAGTTTTTTGGAGAGTGGGGACATAGGTGGTTAGATGTAAAAAGAACTGGACGAGCAGATGCCGTCTTTGGAAGTCATAAATCAGGTTGGATTTCTGAAGCTGCACTTTACCCTATTCCTTTTGATGATTTAGAAAAAAACCCAAATTTAACCCAAAACCCAGGATATCAATAAAAACTCTAATCACCTATATTTTCAATTAAAAATATTAATAGTTTAACCTCAAAAAGGAAACTTTTAAAAATAATAAAAATGACACATACAAGATATATAGTATTATTAATCACCATACTAACACTGTGGAGTTGTAAAAAAAAGGATCAAGATGAGAATTATAGCTTAACGGTAAAAATAGATAATCTAGACAACCCTAATGCTAAGATGTATTTGGCAAATTCTTTTTTTAATTTTAAAGAAGGCTTAATAGATTCTACTAGTCTAAATAATGGAGAGTTTGTGATTGAAGGGAAAATTTCTAAACCTAAAGAGATAGCTGTTTTTATAGATGAATTAGGTCAAGGTCTTAAGGATAAAAAGGGCATAATAGGAGTTTTTTCTATGTATCTAGAAGAAGCAGACATAATTGTTACTGCTGATAAAGATTCTATCAGTAATACGGTAATTACAGGTTCAAAACTAAATACTGAACATAAGAAGTATATTGGAGCAACAAAGATTCCTTCCAAATTCAATAAACGATCGATTCTTTTAAGAAGAAGTATTAAAAATGAAGAGTCTCCCGAAGAAAAAGAGCGTTTAGTAACAGAATTGCAGGATTTGACTAATCAAAGAAGTAGATATAAAGATTCAGTTTTACAAACCTATATAAAAAAGAACCCAGACTCTTATTTTAGTTTAGATGCATTAATTCAATTAGACAGAAGAAATTTTGATCAAAACAAATTAGCCTCTTTTTACGAAGATCTTTCTAACCAATTACAGTCAAGTGAAGATGGATTAGAAGTCATTGAAAAAATCAAGAAAAAGAGAGCTGAATTAGGCGTATTGGCACCAGATTTTTCTCAAAATGATGAGAACGGGAATCCTGTGAAACTTTCAGATTATAGAGGTGAATATGTTTTGCTAGACTTTTGGGCATCATGGTGTGCGCCATGTAGGGCAGAAAATCCCAATTTAGTTAAAGCGTATGAAAAATACAACAATAAAGGTTTTAATATATTGGCAGTATCTTTAGATACCAAAAAAGAAGCCTGGCTAAAAGCAATTGAAGAAGAAAACCTTCCTTGGACTCATACTTCCGAATTAAAAGGCTTTAAAGACGAGATAGCAACTTTATACGATGTGCAAGCTATCCCTAAAAACTACTTAATTGATCCAAGTGGAAAAATTATTGCAACAAATCTAAGAGGATATAGACTGGAAGAAGAATTAGAAAAGATATTCGATTAAATACTCTATAATTTTTTAGCATATTGGTAATGAGTAGATTAACTCTTTTCAGTTTATTCATCTGGAATAAATTCAAATTTCTATTATTTAATTCCTAAAAAACTCATAAATGAAACGTATTATATTTCACATAATGATCACAATATTTTCTATAAATACTGTGATGGCGCAAAATATAGACTTAAGCCAACCAATACCTATAGATAATAGTATAAAAAAAGGGGTATTGTCTAACGGCTTGACATACTATATAAAAAGTACCGATGTTGTTAAAAATGCAGCGAGTTACTATATAATCCAGAATGTAGGTTCTATTTTGGAGAATGAAGATCAACGAGGTTTGGCTCATTTTCTAGAACATATGGCTTTTAATGGAACCGAAAATTTTCCAGGGAAAGCAATAATAAATTCCTTACAAGAGCATGGAGCTGTATTTGGAAAAGATATTAATGCATACACGTCGTTCGACGAGACTGTCTATAATTTAAATAATATCCCAACTAAAGAAGGTCTAATAGATACCTGTTTGACTATATTGAACGATTGGTCTAATTATCTGTTATTGACAGATGAAGAAATTGACGCAGAAAGAGGTGTTATAAAAGAGGAGTGGCGAACACGTCAAAATGGTCAAATGCGTTTATTTGAAAATTCACTTCCTACCACTTACAACAATTCAAAATATGCAGATAGAGTCCCTATTGGATTGATGTCTGTGGTAGAAAGCTTTGATTATAAAGCGCTTAGAGATTTTTATCATGATTGGTACAGGACAGATTTGCAGGCTATTGCAATTATTGGCGATGTAGATGTAAACGAAATTGAACAAAAAATCATAAAGAAATTCTCAAAAATTCCAGCAGTTAAAAATCCAAAAGAACGTTACCAAGTTGATATTCCAGACAATGAAGAGATGTTGTATAATTTAGGGATGGATTCAGAGGTTTCAACCTCAAAAATTAGTTTTGGTATCAGACACAATAAGAATTTGAAAATAGAGACTGTCGAAGATTTAAAACAACAGTTATTGGAATCTATGGCTGCAAGTATGTTAAATGCAAGAATTTCTGAACAGGAACAGAAACCAGAAGCAACATTTTTAAAGGGCATTGTATCATATAGTGGTTCATCCAGAAGTTCAAATACATTTAAACTATGGCTCATGCCTAAAGAAAATCAACAGCAAGAAGCATTTTCGCAGGTTTTTACAGAATTAATAAGAGCAGTAAAATTTGGTTTTACACCGTCTGAAATTGAAAGAAGAATTACTCAAATTGAAAACGCTTATGAAAATAAAATTGCCAAGAAAGACGATGTAAGCCATTTACAAATAGAACGTAAAATCCAAAATAATTATTTAAATAACGAAACAATGTCTGATATTGATGAAGAATATGGGATAGTAAAGCAATTATTAGACGATATTACAAAAGAAGATCTTCATAAAACTATAAAACGATTCTATACTGAAAACAATAGATATCTAAATGTAACTGGTGTTGAAGGGGAAGATAATTTAACAAAGACACAAGCAAAAAAAATTATATCAGAATTAGAGAATGATTCAAGTATTACACCTTACACCGAACAGTTAGAAGGCAAAGATTTAGTTTCAAATTTAAATATAAAAGAAGGCGTTATCACAAATGAAAAAGTAAATTCTGATATAGGATCTACTACATTCACTCTTAGCAACGACATTAAAGTGCATTATAAATTTGTTGATAAAGACGAAAATGAAGTTACTTTAAAGGCTGTCAGTTATGGAGGTAAATCTTTATTAAATGACAAGGATTTACCATCGGCTAACTTACTTCGTAACTTAATCCAAAAGTCAGGGTTAGGAGATTATTCATCAACAGACTTAAGAAAAATCTTGGCAGGTAAAACGGCTAATGTTGGCGTAGGTTTGGGAGCTATAAATGAAAGTGTTTCTGGACGATCCAACACAAGGGATGTAGAAACGATGTTGCAGATGGTTCATCTATATTTTGAGAAACCGCGTTTTGATAACCAAGCCTATCAAGTACTTGTTAGTAATATAGATAACTATATAACACAAAGGAGCAAAGATGTAGGGGAGAAAATGAAGGATAGCTTAACAGTGGCATTATATGGGAAGAATAATCCTAAAAAACCACTATTCAATGATGAGTATGCTGAAAAGATTTCATTTGAAAAAATTAAATCAATATATAAAGATCGATTTGCAGATGCATCTGATTTTGAGTTTTTTATTGTAGGTGATGTAGAAAAAGACCAATTAAAACCATTGTTAGAAAAATACATAGCTAGTATCCCAACTAATGGAACAAAAGAAGAGTATAAAGATAATACCGCAAAATGGCTATCTAAAACAATAGAAAAAGATGTGTTTATAGAGATGGAAAACCCTAAAGCTTCCGTTAATATCGCATACAAGAAAGAAATGCCATTTTCATTAAAGAAAAGTATTTATACTCGGGCCTTAGGTGATATTTTACAGCTAAGGATTACAGAAACCGTAAGAGAGTCTATAGGAGGAGCGTATAGTCCAAGAGCTTCAGCACGTTTTTATCGCGAGCCTACGTCAATGGGCTACATATCTTTTAATTTTGATACTGATCCAAATTTGGCAGATGAACTAATTACAGTAGTTAAAGGTGAATTACAAAAAATAGCTAGTGGAAATATAAAAGAAGAAGACTTAAACAAGGTTAAAGAAAGTTTTTTAAAGGGAAGAGAACAATCTAAAAATAGAAATAGTTTCGATATGCAGTTACTTACGAGCTTTTTTAGGTATGGTTACAATAGAAATGATCCAAAGAATTTTAAAAATATTGTTGAGAGTATGACAACACAGGATATAAAAAAAATTACGCAGGATATTTTGAAAAACGCTAAATCATATGAAATAATATTCAAACCAAAGTTAGAGAACAATTAAAAAGAATGAGAAAATTAGTTTTAATAGTTATTCTTTTAGCCTCTGTTTTTGTAACTAACGCTCAAATATTCGATCCAGTAAAATGGACGACTTCTGTAGAGAAAATATCAGATACAGAGTACGTTTTGGTTTCTGAAGCAAGTATAGAAAAAGGCTGGCATCTGTATTCTCAAGATGTTCCTCAGGATGGTCCTATCCCTACAACTTTTATGTATGATGATAGCAATGGTGATTTTACAATCTTGGGGAATACCACCGAAGAAGAAGGACACACTGTAGATGATCCTGTTTTTGAAATGGAAATTAAGTTTTTCGAAGACAAAGCAACATTTAGACAACAAGTAGAAGTTCAAGAGAATGTTTCTACAATTAATGCTTTTGTTGAATTTATGGTTTGTGATGATAGTAAGTGTTTACCACCCAAAGAAGTAGATTTAACATTTAGGATATCAGATGAGCCTGCTGTTAATGCAACAGAGGTAGAAATAAGTCCATCTAATGACGATTTATCATCAACAGAAACTGATTCTGCTTCCAACAAAGGACTTTGGTCTATCTTTTTAATTGCATTTTTTTCAGGATTTGCGGCGCTACTCACCCCGTGTGTATTTCCTATGATTCCTATGACGGTAAGCTTTTTCACAAAACAAAGTAAGTCTAGAGCTACTGGAATCAGAAATGCAATTATTTACGGCATTTCCATTATAGTAATCTATGTGTTACTCGGAGCCGTGGTGACCTGGTTGTTTGGCGCGAGTGCCTTAAACGCACTATCTACCAATGTGTGGTTTAATATTATATTTTTTATAATCTTAGTGGTTTTTGCAGTATCATTTTTAGGAGCTTTTGAAATCATGCTCCCAAATTCGTGGGCAAATAAAGTAGATAAACAAGCAGATAAAGGAGGGCTAATTGGGATATTCTTTATGGCATTGGCGTTGGCTATTGTCTCGTTCTCCTGCACAGGTCCAATTGTGGGCACTTTGCTTGTAGAGGCTGCTTCCAAAGGGGGTATGGCTCCATTTGTAGGAATGTTTGGGTTCTCTTTAGCACTAGCTTTACCATTTGCCTTATTTGCCGCTTTTCCTGGATGGCTCAATTCATTGCCAAAATCTGGCGGTTGGCTAAATACAGTAAAAGTTGTGTTAGGGTTTTTGGAGCTTGCATTAGCTTTTAAATTCTTATCAAATGCAGATTTAGTACTTCAGTTGCATATATTAGAAAGGGAAATCTTTATAGCCATCTGGATAGCAATATTTGGGGCTTTGGCTTTTTATCTTTTTGGGAAGATTACACTTCCGCACGACAGTCCATTGACGCATATTTCTGTAGGTAGATTAAGCTTGGGACTATTGGTTTTATCATTTGTAGTATATATGATTCCTGGGCTTTGGGGAGCGCCATTACAATTAATAAGTGGTTTCCCGCCAGCGATGAATTATAGTGAATCTCCTTATGGGGTGGGATATACCAAGTTAGGAGGTGCAATTTCTAATGAGAGATTGCCAGAAGGTGCGCACTTAGGCCCGCATGACATCATTGCTTTCAAGGATTATGAAACTGGTTTGGCTTATGCTAAAAAAGTAGACAAACCTGTAATGATAGATTTTACTGGACATGCCTGTGTGAACTGTAGGAAAATGGAAGAAAGGGTATGGAGTGATCCTTCGGTTTTAAATATTCTCAAGAATGATGTGGTTTTAATATCTCTATATGTGGATGATAAACGAAAACTTCCTGAAGGCGAAAATACTATTTCAGAATTGACGGGAGAAAAGCTGAAATATATTGGACAAAAATGGAGCGACTTCCAGACCGTAAAATATAAAGCCAATGCCCAACCATTTTACGTGTTGATGGATCTGGATGAAAGTAATTTAATCCCCCCTATTGGATATACGCCCGGTATTGAAGAATATTTCGATTGGTTAAAAGAAGGAATCTCAAAGTACAATAAATAGTAGAATATTTATTTAAAGTGAAGAAAGGTGTATGAATTAGCCATTTAATCGCCTTTCTTCATCTTGTCTTAAGCTTATGTTAATTTTAACTTATAAAGAGAAAGAGTTATAAGACCGTTACAAGAATTCTATATTTTACTGACTGACTCCAACTCAAAAAACTTTGATTTTCTTTCTCATCAAAAATTTTCAATCCTTATAACCAATATGTTACTCCAGTATAAAAATTTTCTCTAGCGGAGAATATTTTTTTAAGTTTTTCAACGGTCTTGTTATTTTTTATAAAATAGAGTTATGTGTAAAGATAAAAAAATATTAGAAGATTATTTTCAGGAGTATAGAAAAAATATAATAGGGAACGGAGCTACTTTTAGTTCATCTCATAAGGAGGTCTCATTGATATATGCAGATTGGATAGCCGGCGGAAGATTTTATGCACCTATAGAAGATAAGATTCGGAATTTTGTTGGCCCGATGGTGGCCAATACACATTCATTTTCTAGCGAAACGGGAAAAGCATCGACCTATGCGTATCATAATGCCCGCCAAATTATTAAAGAACATGTCAATGCCAGTGAGGATGATGTCCTTGTAACAACAGGTACAGGGATGACAGGGGCGTTGGCAAGATTGCAACGTATGATGAATATTCGATGGCCAGATATTTTAAAACAAAAAATAGATTTAACAGATAAGGAAAAACCAGTGGTATTCCTCACCCATATGGAACATCACTCCAATCATGTTCCCTGGATGGAAACTATTGCAGATGTAGTCATTGTACCTTGCGATAGTAACCACCTGGTAAGTGTAGAAAACCTGGAGAAGTTATTGATGAATTATCAGGATAGACCTTTAAAGTTAGGAGCTTTTACGGCCTGTTCTAATGTCACGGGAATAATTACTCCATATCACGAATTAGCAAAAGTGATGCATAACCATGGAGGCTATTGTGTCATTGATTTTGCTGCATCTGCGCCATATTCCAACATTGATATGCATCCAGCAGATAAAAATGCTAGGCTCGATGCGGTTCTATTTTCTCCGCATAAATTTCTAGGAGGACCAGGTAGCTGTGGTATTTTGGTTTTTAATAAGGAATTATATAAATCTTCTATTCCCGATGTGCCTGGGGGCGGTAACGTTAAGTGGACTAATCCTTGGGGTAGATTTGAATATTTTGATAATATTGAGACAAAAGAAGATGGCGGAACTCCAGGCTTTATTCAAACCATCCGAGCGGCAATGGCTATAAAATTAAAAGAAAGGATGGGAGTAAATAAAATTGAGGAACGTGAAAAAGAATTATTAAAAATTTGCTTTAATGAATTAGGTAGTATTGAAGGACTAACTATATTAGGAGATACTAATGTGCTACGAATAGGGTGTGTTTCTTTTACGATTAAGAATATGCATTACAACCTGGCAGTTCGTCTTTTGAACGATTACTTTGGAATTCAGGTGCGAGGAGGTTGGTCTTGCGCTAGCACGTATAGCCATTATTTATTCAACATAAACCATAGTAAATCCGAGAAAATTATTGAAGATATTACATCGGGTAATCTTACTTTTAAACCGGGCTGGGTTAGACTATCATTGCACCCAACAATGACCAACCAGGAACTTTTATTTATTTGTGATTCTATAAAAAAAGTGATCGAAAATTTTCAGGAGTGGGAAAAGGATTATAATTATAATCTTAAAACCAATGAGTTTGAGCTCACATCTGGCGATGGAAAACTCATAGATGATGTTAAGGAATTGTTTAATCTAAAAAAATAACTGAATCCTTTTTTTATGATTCCTTCTATCTATAGACTTATTCGTTGCTTCCTATCTTTGACAGAAGAGCAACGGTATCATTATAGCGAGAAGTTTCATTCAAGAACCATTCATGATTACCACTCGGTAAGGCTTTCAAAGCAGATACAAAACGATGCAGTTCTTTATCTATTTTTGGGTCAAAATTTGGCAATTTCTGTTCAAGTTGCATAAGGTGGTTCAAGTCTTTATTATGAATGCTTAAAGCTTCATTCATCGCTGCTTCCAAGGAAATATCTTTTTCATTTTTCAGTAATAACACAAGGTTATTAACGTCTCCATTTTTAATTTCTTTTCCGATTGAGTGTAAATCGTTTGCCCAACTTGGCACTGCATAAGCTAAAGATATTAGCTCTTTGAGCGTTTTATCCTGATAAACAAATTGAGGTAAATTAATTTCCATGGCAATAAGTATCAAACAAGCGCATACTTCTCCACCAGAGAAATAGGGACGTAGCCGCATATACTCCTGCAAGCTGAAATAGCTGTGATTATCAAATTTTGCTGCTTCTTGTATACAGGCTTCAAGATAGGTTCTCATTGATAGAATAAACCATTCCTGCCATTCCTTACCTCGTCTTTCTTGAAACCACTGCCAGGTAACTCTGAAACAATCTAAAAAAATGTCGTTGTTACTCGTACTTTTGTTATCTAATACTTTCATGCAGCCTTCTAAAGTACCTTCTACATAATCTTTTTTGTCGCCAACAGGAACGCGGTCACAAGAATCATCAAAGAAAAAAAGAACAGTAAGAAAACAAGATGCCATAAACAAACCCTCTTTGTCAGCCTTAGGATATATTCTTGCAGCAAAACCATTAAAATTACATTTCTTATACGCTTCAAGGGCTTCATCAGAGCGTATATGTCTAATTTCAATGGCCCATTTTAATACCATAGAATTTACCTCGTCTGCAAAAGGAGAAATGCCATAAGAAAATGGATAATTGAGTTTCAAAATTAAATTGTACATAGTTTTTTATTTGTGATTTATCTTCTTATGCTGACAAAATTTTCTATACAAGCTTCTTCTAATGTCATTTTGTGGTCATTGTAAATTACTTTCACAATATTGTAATAATACTGTCTGCTATCTTTTACGACTGATTGAGCTTCATTATGAATTCTCTTGATTGTGAATTTTTATAAAATTACAAATAATTTTGTAGGGTTACCCATTTAGATCACGAGAGGTTTGACCATTCTTGTGGAAATAGGCGAGTGCTGCACACATTGTTCTAATATTTTTTCCAGTATTGAGTTGCGGTGGTTTCTCCGGTTAAAGCGGAAGAAGTATTCATTGATATACTTCTGGAGGTATTCGGCATTACAGTAAGAATGCACTCCCCGCGGTAATCAACATCCTCCGTACCGGAGGTGGCTGTAAATGCACTGGCGGCAATGGCAAAAATGATTGCCGCTTCTGGCATTAAGAATCTGTTCTTTAAAGTTTTCATATCGAAAAATTTAAGTTAATACTGTGACCTACTCTTTTTTACAGATTTTCGGTCTTCATCCTGCTACCCCAACAATTAGGATGTCAATGGACATCAAAAAATAGCTAATCTTATGAAAATCAGTGATTTTTATTTTTTTTATAAAATCATAAGATTAGCTTTAATATCATATCAAAGGTTACCTATTCGGTTACCTGATTTATTACCAGAATTTTTACTACATTGGTAATTCAATAGATTTGACTTTCGCAGCGATTTGACTTTCGTAAAACAAATCGATTATTCACTTAAAGCGAGAGAACATGCAGACTTCAAAGACTTTTAGTATTCATTTTTGGCTTAGTACGACCAAGAAAAAAGACGATTTAGCACCAATTTATGCCCGAATTACGGTTGATGGAAAACGTGCCGAAATTAGTTTAAAAAGATCTATATCGGTTACCTATTGGGATACCCGTTCCAAACGTGCAAATTGGAGAGTTCCCGCTGGAAAAGCCCTAAATATCTA
The DNA here is from genome assembly GCA_017795085.1 of Salegentibacter sp. Classification (GTDB taxonomy): domain Bacteria; phylum Bacteroidota; class Bacteroidia; order Flavobacteriales; family Flavobacteriaceae; genus Salegentibacter. Next base: position 2,523,877 of record CP051246.1, on the reverse strand, counting down.
CTTAGATCAGGTTTATGCCGATTTACTGACTTGCCACAAGCAGCTTTTATGTGAATCCAAATACGTGACAGCCCAGGCTATTAAAGCAAGGTGTCTCGAGGAGGACGAACAACACAAAACACTACTTCAATTAGTCTCCTACCACAATAAGAATATGGTTTCGATACTTAAGCCTGGTACATTGAAAAATTTTTATGTTGACGATTTGTTAGATAATAAATATAATAAAAGTCATTCTAACAAAAGCCCTAAAAAACATAAAACCCTGTAAATTATAGTATTTACAGGGTTCTGATATAATTTGAATTCTCTAAAAGTGACCTCGCCAGGATTCAAACCTGGAACCTTCTGAGCCGTAATCAGATGCGCTATTCAGTTGCGCCACGAGGCCTTTATTTACTACTATTCCTTAGTCAGGATTAGCGGCTGCAAATATAAAGTTTATTTTAGTTTCTGAAAACACTTTTTAAACTTTTTTAAAGTAAAAATTAAAAGGCAAATCTGTCATAGAAAAATTGAAAATTTATTTTCTGATTAAGTTTAAGATTACTCGGATTGTCTGCTCAATTAATCTTAGATAATTTCGGCACTTAGCCCGGCATCAAGTAATTTAGAGCAACGGGGTTTTAAATCTTCATAAGAACCGGTTTTTACCGTACATTTTCCCTTATAATGTACCAGGATAGAACATTGTTCAGCTTGTTCAGGAGTGTGGTCACAGGCGTAAATAAGGGTCTCTATAACATGCTCAAAGGTATTGTAATCATCGTTATAAAGAATAATTTCGTTTTGTTTCTTCTTTTTAGTGTCGGTAATTGGTTTTTCTAAAACTTCTTCCTTGGTGCTCATCATCTTCAAATTTTGAATCGTCAAAGATACAAATTCTTCTAAAAATCTCATTTATAAAACTTTAGGGCTGCCCATTGATGGCGTTCTAAAGCTTTATTAAATTTTAATCCTTGTTTTTCACAAGCTTTTTTGATTATAGAGATATCTTCCGCGTAAAACCCGCTAAGGTATAATTCTCCTTCAGGTTCCAGGCTTTGAATATAAGCCGGCAAATCCCGTAATAAAATATTACGGTTGATGTTTGCTAAAATTCGGTTATATACCCGCCCTTCCAGTAATTCTGCACCGCCTTCTTCCACGCTTATGTTGTCACAATTATTTCGTGCCACATTTTCCAGGCTGTTTTGGTAACACCAGTTGTCAATATCTATGGCATCAACATAATGTGCACCTTTTAAACTGGTCAAAATTGCTAAAACCCCAGTTCCGCAACCCATATCCAATACATTTTTATCGATAAATTCATTATTCAGTATAAACTGAATCATCATATGGGTGGTAGCATGGTGCCCGGTGCCAAAGGACATTTTTGGTTCAATTACTATCTCGAATTCGGTATTGCCGGCAGGATGAAATGGAGCCCGCACATAACAGGTATCATCTACAATTATCGGGCTGAAGTTCTTTTCCCATTTCTCATTCCAGTTTACCTGCTCAATTTCCTGTTTTGAACAGGTGATATTTACTTCATCAGATTGTAGAATGTGTAAGCCTGCCAGTAAATCATTTTCATATTCTTCGGTAGGAATATAGGCAATTAACCCATCTTCTTCCTCAACAAAACTCTCAAAACCCAGGTAGCCCAATTCGGCAACCAGAATTTCTGAAGCTGGTTGTAGGGGCTCAATTTTAAACCTGAATTCGAGATAGTTACCGGCCATTTTTAAAATGCATTTACAATTTCAAGGAAATCAACGGCTTTAAGGCTTGCTCCGCCAATTAATCCGCCATCTACATCTTCTTTTGCAAAAATTTCAGAAGCATTGGCAGGTTTTACACTTCCACCATAAAGAATGGAAACCTCTTGTGCTATATTCTCATTAAAAGCTTCGCTTATATTTTTTCGTATAAAGGCGTGCATTTCTTGAGCTTGTTCAGGAGAAGCGGTTTCTCCGGTTCCAATAGCCCAAACGGGTTCGTAAGCAAGGATGATATTTTCCCAACTCGCATCAGCAATATGATAAAGGCTTTCTTTTAGTTGTTTCGCTACCACATCAAAATGTTTTTCACTTTGGCGGTCTTTTAATTCTTCTCCGAAACAGAAGATTACCTTCACTTCATTGTTAAGGGCCGCATTCACTTTTTCGGCCAAAATTTCATTGGTTTCATGAAAGTGCGCCCGGCGTTCACTATGGCCTAAAATTACGGTTTCCACACCAATGCTCTTTAGCATTTTTGCAGAAACTTCTCCGGTAAAAGCCCCGTTTTCATTTTGATGCATATTTTGTGCAGCAACGATAACAGGAGTATCTTTCAGGCTTTTAAAAGCTTCGTGTAAGTTGGTAAAAGGCGGGGCCACCATCACTTCAGCTTCAGGCTTTTTTACCAATTGCATTTTAAGGTTTGAAAGGAGTTCCTGGGTTTCGGCCAGGTCGTTGTTCATTTTCCAGTTTCCGGCTACGATTTTTTTTCTCATAATTTTCTGGTTGTCCCCAATAGGGTGTTTTAAACTATTTTCTAAAAGCGGTTTTCCCGCTTTTACAAATATACCTATATGTAAAGAAAATCAGCCAAGAGAAGTAGCCGAAATCAGTCTTTTTACAGATTTTATAGAAAAAATATACTAAGACTTAAAATTTTAAATCTTCAGCATCGTACCAATGTTTTTTCTGTGTGATTGTGCCTCTCTCTATAGTTATCAATCCGGGATTAGCCCGTACAATGGTTTGTAGAACCTTTTTATCGCTAAAATAAAACGGAATATCAAGATTATAAGCGTTTTTGCTAGCTTTCACTTCATCTTCTCCGGAAGCAGTTAGTCCAGCGATACGATAGCCCTTTTCTTCAGCATTTTTAATAGTTTCAGAAAGTTTTTTCATGCCATCCTGTTCACTTTTCTCAAGGTCGTAAGTGATAAAGAGCAATATTTTTTCTTCAGTTAAAATTTCTTCGGTTATATCTTCTCCATTATTTTTTTCTACAGAAAAATCGGTAATTGAAGGTACATAACCTTCAGAAATTTGTTGGGTTTCCACATCAATAAATTCGCCTTCCTGCTGCGGATATTTACCACGGTTTGTAATAATTATTTCTTCACCCTTATGCTTAAATTTCCATTTGTATTCATAAACTGCTTTTGGGGCATTTTCAGGCGTTTCCATAAGTGATTTAATGTTATTGCCTATTTTATAAGCTCTAAAATCAAGAGTTGGCAGATGCATTAAAACGTGATAGGCAAAAAGGAAACATAGCATAAAAGATAAAAAGATAATCCAACGGTGAGAGGCCGGTATAAAAACCGGGGTGATGTATTTTCGGTTAAAGAAAATAATCAGGATTAATACCAGTAAGATTAGATCTTTAAAAAAGGATTGCCAGGGGGTAAGGGGAATAGCATCACCAAAACATCCACAATCAGTAACTTTATTAAAATAAGCCGAATAAAAGGTAAGAAAAGTGAAAAAAACAATCATTAACAGCAAACTCCAGTTCGTGAATTTCGGGAGATAGCCAATAAGGAGCATTATGCCCAAAACCAATTCAAAAACAACAATGCCGATAGCCAGCACAAGTGAAAATGGAATTAAAAATTCCAGGTTTAATACATCGGCACCAAAATATTCCTGGAGTTTATATGAAAAACCCAGCGGGTCATTCAATTTTACAAATCCTGAAAAGATGAATAAAATACCCACCAGTATCCTGGCGATTCCCACTAAAATTTTCATATTCTTATTGTTTTTCTTCGGCTTCACTAAATAAAATCAGTGCGAAAACCGAATAATTTATCATATCCCGGTAATTGGCATCAATTCCTTCGCTTACCAGGGTTTTTCCTTTATTGTTTTCAATTTGTTTAACCCGAAGTATTTTCTGAAAAATCAAATCGGTTAACGAGCTAATACGCATATCACGCCAGGCCTCGCCATAATCGTGATTTTTATCCTGCATCAATTGCCGGGTTTCAGTAATTTGTTTATCATAAAGCACAATGGCAGTTTCAGGATCTAAATCGGGTTGGTTTGTAATTCCTTTTTCCAACTGAATAAGCGCCATTATTGAATAATTTATAATTCCTATAAATTCAGATTTTTCATCTTCATCTACTTTTTGGGTTTCCGATTCCTGTAATTGGCGAATGCGTTGAGCTTTGATAAATATCTGGTCGGTAAGGGATGGAAGCCGTAGCACGCGCCAGGCGCTCCCATAGTCTTTCATCTTATTGGCAAACAATTCGCGGCATGCTGTAATTATCGCGTCGTATTGTTGTAGTGTATGCTGCATCTAAATCTTCTAATTTGCGTAAATTTCGGGCAAATATTTAATATAGTCAAAAGCGATTTGTAAAACCCGTTAAGCTTTTTTGTATGACCATAAATTGTAAAGGTAATCTTATAGACCTCAGTACGCCCAAAATTATGGGAATTTTAAACATTACGCCCGATTCTTTTTTTTCTGAAAGCCGGGCGGTCAATGAACCGGAAATCCTGAAAAAAACGGAAAAATTGCTAAATGAAGGGGTTGATTTCCTCGATATTGGTGGATATTCCAGCAGGCCCGATGCCAAAGAAGTTCCTGAAGCAGAAGAGCTAAAGCGTGTGATCCCTGCAATTGAATTAATTATAAAAGAATTTCCTGAAACCCTGATTTCTGTCGATACCTTCAGGTCGAAAGTCGCTACAAAAAGTATTGAAGCCGGTGCTGCACTTATCAATGATATTTCTGCGGGAAATATAGACGAAAATATGATGGAAACCATCGCTAGGTATCAGGTGCCTTATATAATGATGCATATGCGAGGTACACCGCAAACCATGAAAAGCCAAACCCATTACGATAATTTAGCGCAGGATATACTGTACTATTTTTCAAAAAAAATCAATAAAGCAAGAGATATAGGTATTAATGATTTAATTACCGATCCCGGCTTTGGTTTTTCTAAAACAATCAATCAGAATTATGAATTATTCCAAAACCTGGAATTGTTTAAAAACCTGGAACTTCCTTTTTTGGTCGGAATTTCAAGAAAATCTATGATTTATAAAAAACTTGGCCTTAGCCCTGAATCTTCTTTGAATGCAACTACGGTTTTAAATACCCTCGCTTTGAGCAAAGGAGCTTCTATTCTTAGGGTACATGATGTAAAAGAAGCAGTAGAATGTGTAAAAATTTATACAGAGGCGGGTTAGTACTGCTTAATTTTCTATTTTTACACAAAAGCCTTTTAATTTGGATATACTAAATCTTCGCATTCTCGATATAATCGATATTGTTTGTGTTGCGCTGCTGTTGTATTATCTCTACAAACTCATTAAAGGAACAGTAGCGGTCAATATCTTTATTGGGATTGTAATCGTTTTGCTTATCGGGATGCTTACCCAATTGCTGCAAATGGAATTGTTAAGCAGTGTTTTAGGTGAATTCATCGGTTTGGGAATGTTTGCGCTAATTGTGGTTTTTCAACAGGAAATCAGGAAATTTTTGCTAATGCTGGGCTCTACTAATTTTACTCAAAACGGAAAATTTTTCAGGCAACTTCGCTTTATTAAGGACGATATTGAAATTGAAACTAATATAGAAAGCATAGTTTCGGCTTGTGAGTCGTTTGGAAATAGTTTAACCGGTGCATTAATTGTATTGCAAAAAAGTACGAACCTTGATTTTGTAAAAAATTCAGGTGATAAAATGAATATTGAACTCAACCAGCCGATAATCGAATCTATTTTTTATAAAAACTCACCTTTACACGATGGAGCAATGGTTGTTGAAGATAACAAGATTACCGCTACCCGCGTGATTTTACCGGTTTCCAATGATCGGACCATTCCGTTGCGTTTTGGCCTGCGACATCGGGCTGCTGTAGGAATTACTGAAAAAACAGATGCACTGGCATTGGTGGTAAGCGAAGAAACCGGCCAAATTTCTTATATAAAAGACGGTGAGTTTGTGATGTTTGAAAATATAGGGGAATTGACTGACAAGTTAAAAGAAGATTTAAGTTAACTAATTCCGGTAAGTCTTTGTTCTATATTCTATCAGCAAAGCGGTCTATATTCTTAATTATCCCAAGGGTTCTTCAGCCATAAACTGAACTTCATACAAATTGCGATAATAGCCGTTTTCTTTTTTAAGCAATGCTGTATGATTGCCGATTTCTACAATTTTTCCCTCATCCATCACGATAATCCGGTCGGCCTTTTTGATGGTGGCCAGCCGGTGTGCGATAACTATTGAAGTACGGCCTTCGGTAATGCGCTCGGTAGCTTCCTGAATAAGCAATTCGCTGTAGGTGTCTACGGAAGAAGTGGCTTCATCCAGTACCAAAATACTCGGATTGCTCATATAAGACCGAAGAAACGAGATAAGCTGCCGCTGCCCTGAAGACAACATAATGCCGCGTTCTTTTACATTGTAATGATAACCTCCCGGCAGAGTATTTATAAACTCGTGAATACCGATTTGTTTAGCGGCATTCACTACATCTTCTTCAGAAATATCAGGATTTTTAAGGGTGATATTATTCAAAATTGTATCGGCAAACAGGAAAACGTTTTGCAATACCACCGCAATTTCTGAGCGCAGGGAAGTCAGCGTAATATCTTTAATGTTTTTTCCGTCCACCAAAATTTCACCTTTATCAATTTCGTAAAATCGGCTTAATAGGTTGATAATGGTAGACTTTCCAGCTCCGGTAGCTCCAACAATGGCAATGGTCTCTCCAGGTTCAGCTTTAAACGAAATTCCCTTTACCACTTCTTCATCAGGTACATAGCTAAACCGCACATCACGGAATTCAATACTCCCTTTTAAATCAGTTACTTCAATTTCTCCATTATCTTTAATAGAAGATTTTGTGTCTAAAATTCCGAAAACACGATTAGCGGCTACCATTCCCATTTGCAGGGTGTTGAATTTATCGGCTATTTGTCTCAGGGGGCGAAAAAGCATTTGTGAAAGTTCTACAAATGCCACGATGGTACCTAAAGTTACCACATCACCTTCAATAGCACGTAACCCTCCAAACCAAACGATTAAACCAATGGTAATGGAAGTAGCCATTTCAGCAATCGGGAAGAAAATAGAGTTGTACCAAACCGTTTTTACCCAGGCGTTACGATGTTTTTTATTAATATTTTGGAAGTTTTCATATTCGGCCTTTTCACGGGAAAAAAGCTGTACGATTTTCATTCCTGTAAGCCTTTCCTGAACAAAGGTGTTGAGGTTGGCCACTTCATTTCGCACATCTTCAAAAGCAGCTTTCATCTTACGCTGAAAAACACGGGTAGCATACATAATTATTGGTAGTACCGTAAGTACAAGCAAAGTCAATTGCCAGCTTTGGTAAAACATAAATCCAAGTACAACAAGCATTTTTAGTAAATCACTGATAATCATAAAAAGCCCCTGGCTAAAAATACTGGCAATGGTTTCAATATCGCTTACTGCTCTGGTAACCAACCGCCCAACCGCCGACTTATCGTAATAAGCCATTTTGAAATCGAGCATATGCCGGAAGAGTTTCACACGAATATCACGTACCACTTCCTGGCCCAACCAGTTGGCATAGTACACAAATAAGAATTGAGAGATTACTTCCAGAATTAGGATTCCGCCCATTAAGGCTACAAAAAATACCAGCTGTTCATAGTCGGCCGGCATAATTGCATCATCTATAGTGACTTTTAAGAGATAAGGCCGAAGTACCGAAAAGAAAGAGAGGAAAACAGCAGCTACTCCAACAAAATAAAATGTGAATTTATAGGGATTGGTGTATTTAAGTAAGCGCTTAAATAAATTAAAATCAAATGCATTTCCTGTTTTAGAGGCCATTTATAGTGTTATTTCCGGATATTCAACTTTTGTTAGGTAGAGTCCGTGGGCGGGTACTGATGTGCCGGCTTTGCCGCGGTCTTTACTTTTAATAATTTCGTGCATTTTCTCTATCTTGGCTTTTCCAAGGCCTATTTCCAGTAAACTTCCTACTATGGCACGAACCATATTCCGAAGAAATCTGTCGGCAGAAATATGAAAAACCAACAAATTATCTTTTTCTTCCCAAAAAGCGGTTTCAATTATACAATTATAAGTTTTTACGTCGGTTCTTGACTTCGAAAAACACTTAAAATTAGTATAAGTTTTTAATATTTCAGCTGCGCGATTCATCTTATCAAGGTCGGGTTTGTTTTTAAGATAATAAGCATAATCATTCAAAAACGGGTTTTTTTGCGTAATAATATGATATTCATAACTTCGTTTTACAGCATCAAACCTGGCGTGGGCCCCGGGTCTAACCTGGAGAATTTGTTTTACTGCGATGTCTTGCGGCAGTATTCCATTTAATTTATACTGAAGGGTTTTAGGTTCAATTTCCTGAGTTAAATCAAAATGCGCAAAAATTTGTTTGGCGTGAACGCCGGCATCAGTACGACCTGCACCCACTATTTCAATTTTTCGCTGAAATAGGCGTTGCAAGCACTCTTCAACCTTTTCCTGTACAGAAATTGCATTAGGCTGAATTTGCCATCCGTGGTAGTTTTTCCCAAAATATGCCAGTTCGATAAAATACCTCAAAAATGCCCGATAATTTTATTATTTTCGAACTGCAAAGATAAGGCAAATATCAGAAGGGACGTACTTACTTCATTTTGATTAGAGCTGTGATTTTTTAACTTGAGCAAACCCAAGCTGTTTTGAAGAATATTCTGCTTTTAAGCGATACTCATACCTATATTGATGAACGAATTTTACATTATGTGTCCCAGGCCGATGAAGTCTGGCATGCCGGGGATATAGGAAATATTGCTATTACTGATACGATTCAAAAAATAAAACCTTTAAAAGCGGTTTATGGTAATATTGATGGTGCTGAAATTAGAAAAGAATTTCCTTTAAATCAGCGTTTTATGTGTGAAGGTGTTGATGTTTGGATTACACATATTGGCGGATATCCCGGAAAATATTCTCCCGCAATTCGTGAGGAAATAAAGCAAAACCCACCAAGATTATTTATCTGCGGGCATTCGCATATTTTAAAGGTGATGAATGATAAAAAATTGAAGTTACTTCATATGAACCCCGGTGCGGCTGGGAACCAGGGTTTTCATAAAAAGCGTACTATGCTTCGATTTAAGATTGATAAAGAAAATATCTCTGATTTGGAAGTTATTGAATTGGCATAGAACCAGCCTGAAGTGCTATCAAATAAAAGAAGGGTAAGAAGTTTTTGATGACAGTCCTGAATTTATTTAAGGTCTTGCCCTACGAGTGCTATTTCTTAACTAAATACTAGGCCTTGTGGTCTTGCCACAGGGAGAAAAAATCCAAAAACTCGCAGGGTAAATGGTAAATGCCCTGCAATGTTTTCACAGATGAGTTCCCCCTTTTGAGGGTAGGAGGGGGCTTTTACTTTTAAATTCTGGCGTATCTTCGCAAGGTTAAAACATTATATAGTGAACGAAACTCCTAAAATAGAACTTCGTAATTTAAAGCTTCAAGATTATCAGGAGCTTAAAGCTTCCATGATAAAAAGTTACCAGGCAATGCCTGATGAATATTGGAGTAAAGACGAGATTAGGAACCTGGTGAATAAATTTCCTGACGGGCAATTTTGCATTGTGATTGATAATAAAATTGCCGGTTGTGCGCTTTCCATTATTATTGATTCAAAAAAGTTTGATGAAGATCATACTTATCAGGAAATCATTGGAGGGGAAAATTTTTCAAATTATACTAAAAACGGCGATATTTTATATGGTATTGATGTTTTTATTCATCCCGATTATCGTGGGATGCGTTTGGGCCGCCGACTTTATGAAGCCCGAAAAGAACTTTGTGAACATTTAAATTTACGTTCTATCGTTTTTGGTGGTCGTATCCCAAATTATGCTAAATATGCTAAGGAACTCACTCCTAAAAAATATATTGAAAAGGTAAAGCTTCAAGAAATTCACGATCCTGTTTTGTCATTTCAGTTATCGAACGATTTTCACGTAAAAAAAGTGATTAAAGGCTATCTGCCCGGTGATATTGAAAGTAAGGAATATGCCATTTTAATGGAATGGAATAATATTTATTATACTAAAAATACCAAATTAATCGATACTCCAAAAACTGTGGTTAGATTAGGTTTGGTGCAATGGCAAATGCGGTCTTTTGGAAATTACGAAGCATTGGTTTCGCAAATCGAGTTTTTTGTAGATGCGGTTAGTGATTATCAAAGTGATTTTATTCTTTTTCCTGAACTTTTTAATGCACCGCTTATGGCTGAATTTAATCAGTTAACCGAGCCGGAGGCTATCCGTGGACTATCAACATATACCGAACGTTTGTTAGAAACTTTTCGAGATTTTGCAGTGACTTATAATATCAATATCATTACCGGGAGTATGCCGTATGCCATTGGTGAACATATGTATAATGTCGGTTTTTTATGCCGTCGCGATGGTACTTACGAGCGTTACGAAAAACTGCACATTACCCCCGCTGAGGAACAGGCCTGGGGTATGAAAGGCGGTAGCAAATTGGAAACTTTTGATACAGACTGTGGAAAAATAGGTGTCTTAATTTGCTACGATATAGAGTTTCCCGAAGTTTCCCGAATCCTTGCAGAAGAAGGTATGAATATTCTTTTTGTTCCTTTTATGACCGATACACAAAATGGCTATTCCAGGGTGAAGATTTGTGCACAGGCTCGCGCTGTTGAAAATGAGTGTTATGTAGCTATTGCCGGTTCAGTGGGGAATTTGCCTAAAGTTAATAATATGGATATTCAATATGCGCAAAGCGCGGTTTTAACACCTTCCGATTTTGCTTTTCCGGTAAATGGTATAAAAGCTGAAGCCACACCAAATACTGAAAGCACTTGATCTTGATTTGCTAAAAGAATTGCATAATTTTGGAAGTGTTAGAAATATGAAAGATCGCCGGAAAGATTTATATTCGCTTAAAAAGAAAAAATAAGAAGAATTCGAATAAAAGTTTGAACTTTAAAAAGATATTAGCTAATTTTATAATTTAAGAATAACTAATTTAGTGTTAGCTATAGAAGCTTTTTTGGTCTAATTTTTTGTAAGTTTACTTTATAATGAAACGAATCTATATAAATAATATTAGCATCTCTGTAATTAGGGTCATTTTTCATTTGAAAAGCTGACTCCGAAAAAGATGTTGTTATAAATTTAGTTATTAGAACCATCCTTTTCAGGATGGTTTTTTTGTTTTTATGAGTATGGAAAGACCAGCTATTTCTTAAAGTTCAATTTTTGCTGAATTTTCAGAAAAAACAAGGTATACTGTGATATCTTAAATCTTGTATTTTAAAATAGAAAATAAATCAATAAATAAACGTGTTTGTTGATAATAATTAAAAATATTATTGTTTGGAGTTGCTTATTTAGTAAGAATAGGCTGGAAAAATTGTCAATAAATGCTTCTTTTCAGCTATCGTAATTTGAAGATGTTTAAGTGTTTGATAAATAGGTATTTAATGCCTTTAAAATTGCCCTGAAAGTAATTTATAAACTCTTGCTTTTAGCGCTTTAAAATCTAATCGAATTAATTTTAATTTTTCATTACACATAGAATTAAAAACAGAATGTACAATAAATTCAGCAAAATTTTAACACAGAGCGATTCGCAACCGGCATCGCAGGCTATGTTGCACGCTATTGGCTTAACTAAAGAAGATTTTAATAAACCTTTTGTGGGTATTGCCAGTACAGGTTATGAGGGTAATCCGTGCAATATGCACCTTAACGATTTGGCAAAACTGGTAAAAGAAGGCTGTACCGATGCTGAATTGGTCGGCCTTATTTTTAATACTATCGGCGTTAGTGACGGGATTTCCATGGGAACACCTGGCATGCGATATTCTTTACCATCGCGGGATATTATTGCCGATTCTATGGAAACGGTAGTAAATGCTATGTCTTACGATGGAATGGTAACCGTAGTAGGCTGCGATAAAAATATGCCCGGTGCATTAATGGCGATGCTTCGTGTAAACCGTCCTTCGGTTTTAGTGTACGGTGGAACTATTGCTTCAGGATGTCATAACAATAAAAAACTCGATGTGGTTTCAGCTTTTGAAGCCTGGGGGGCAAAAACGGCCGGTGATATCGATAAAGAAGAATATGAAAGCGTAATTGAAAAAGCCTGTCCGGGAGCTGGTGCCTGCGGTGGGATGTACACTGCAAACACTATGGCTTCGGCTATTGAGGCTCTGGGAATGGCTTTGCCTTATAATTCTTCAAATCCTGCGGTTGGTGAAGAGAAGAGAACCGACAGTGTAGAAGCGGGAAGAGCAATGCGCTTGCTTATTGAAAAAGATATTAAACCACGGGATATCGTTACCCGAAAATCTTTGGAGAATGCTATTCGTTTATTAACGGTTCTTGGAGGTTCTACTAACGCGGTACTTCACTTTTTAGCGATCGCAAAATCGGCTGAGGTAGAATTTAGTCTAACCGATTTTGAAAAGATCTGTGATAGCACTCCATTTCTTGCCGATTTAAAACCCAGTGGAAAATATGCCATGGAAGATGTGCATAGAATAGGAGGAATCCCGGCGGTTTTGAAATATATGCTGGAAGAAGGAATGCTTCACGGAGATTGTCTTACCGTAACTGGAAAAACTTTAGCAGAAAACCTGGCTGAAGTTCCTGGCTTTGAAGAAGGACAGGATGTAATTCGTGATAAGAACAACCCGATTAAAAAGACTGGGCATATCAGGATTCTTTACGGAAATCTTGCAGAAGAAGGTTCTGTGGCTAAAATCACCGGAAAAGAAGGATTGGAATTTACGGGGAAAGCCCGGGTATTTAATAGTGAATATGAGGCAAATGATGGGATTTCAGAGGGAAAAGTAAAAAAAGGAGATGTCGTCGTCATTCGGTTTGAAGGGCCAAAAGGAGGTCCGGGAATGCCTGAAATGCTGAAACCAACTTCAGCAATTATGGGCGCTAAACTCGGAAAAGACGTTGCCCTGATTACCGACGGAAGATTCTCAGGAGGGACCCATGGGTTTGTGGTAGGCCACATTACCCCGGAGGCCCAGGAAGGCGGCTTGTTGGCGTATTTAAAAGATGGCGATGAAATTACAATAAATGCCGAAACCAACAGGATTGAAGTTGCATTAAGCGACGAGGAGATTATTGAAAGAAAGAAAAACTGGAAAGCGCCCGAGCTAAAGTTTAAAAAGGGCGTGCTTTACAAATATGCGAGAACGGTATCATCTGCCTCTAACGGCTGCGTTACCGACGAATTTTAACAAGGTGAATTATGGAAGTAAAAACAGCTAATTTTGAAAAGCTTGACACACCGGCCACCATTACGGTTTCAGGAGCTGAAGCCGTAATCAAGTGTTTACTTGAAGAAGGTGTGGAGACCCTATATGGGTACCCCGGCGGGGCTATTATGCCCATTTATGACGAATTGTATAAATACCAGAATGAAATTCACCACGTCCTTACGCGCCACGAACAGGGCGCCACGCACGCAGCACAGGGTTATGCAAGAGTAACGGGAAAAGTTGGAGTTGCTATGGCGACTTCAGGGCCGGGTGCCACAAACTTGGTAACCGGTATTGCCGATGCGCAAATAGATTCTACACCTTTGGTTTGTATAACCGGACAGGTGGGATCTCACCTTTTGGGAAGCGATGCTTTTCAGGAAACTGATATTGTTGGTATTTCTACCCCGGTAACCAAATGGAACTATCAAATCACCAATGCTGCAGAAATTCCTGAAGTGATGGCGAAAGCGTTTTATATTGCCCGTTCCGGAAGGCCTGGGCCGGTGCTTATCGATATTACCAAAGATGCGCAATTCGCTGCTTTGGAATATAATTATAAAAAATGTGCCGGAATTAGAAGTTATAAGCCTACGCCAAAAGTAGATCCGATTCAGATTGAAAAAGCTGCAGAAGCAATTAATTCAGCAAAAAAACCAATGATAGTTTTTGGTCAGGGAGTAATTCTTGGTGTTGCTGAAGATTTGTTGAAGCAGGTAATTGAAAAATCAGGAGTGCCTGCAGCCTGGACTATTTTAGGGCTTTCAGCCTTACCAACCGACCACCCGCTTAATGTGGGGATGGTTGGGATGCATGGTAATTATGGCCCTAATGTGCTTACTAACGAATGCGATGTGCTTATCGCTATAGGTATGCGGTTTGACGATCGGGTAACCGGAAATTTAGATGCGTATGCCAAACAGGCAAAGGTTATTCATTTTGAAATAGATCCTGCTGAAATTGATAAAAACGTAAAAGCCGATATTCCGGTTTTAGGGAATGTCAACGAAACTTTAAAATTGCTTTTAGGGCATCTTAAGGAAAATAAACACGACGCTTGGCATAATGAGTTCAAAAAACATTATGAAATTGAGTATGAAAAAGTTATAAAAAATGACCTGAATGCTGAACGCGGAATGATTGGAATGGCTGAAGTTATTGACGAAATCAATACCTGTTCAAAGGGAGATGCCGTGGTAGTTTCAGATGTGGGGCAGCATCAAATGGCTGCTTGTCGATATACTAAATTCAATCAAACCCGCAGTAATGTAACTTCCGGTGGCCTGGGAACAATGGGTTTTGCCCTCCCAGCGGCTTTAGGGGCTAAAATGGGAATGCCAAATCGCGAAGTTGTGGCTGTAATTGGTGATGGCGGTTATCAAATGACCATCCAGGAGCTGGGGACTATTTTTCAGACTAAAGCAAAGGTGAAAATTGTATTGCTAAATAATGGTTTTCTGGGCATGGTGCGCCAGTGGCAACAATTGTTTTTTGATAAGCGATATGCTTCCACAGAAATGGTAAACCCTGATTTTGTGACTATCGCCAAAGGTTATCATATAAAAACCAATCAGGTTACCGAGCGTGGGCAGTTAAAAGATGCCGTGAAAGAAATGATGGAGGCCGATGAGCCGTATTTCTTAGAGGTTAAAGTTGAAAAAGAAGAAAACGTATTTCCGATGGTGCCAACTGGTGCCTCGGTTTCAGATATATTATTGGAGTAATGGAAAAGAAAGATTATACCATATCTATTTATACGGAAAACAACGTGGGTTTATTGAGCCGTATTGCGGCCATATTCCTTAAACGCCATATAAATATTGAAAGTGTTACTGTTTCTAAAAGTGAAGTGGAAGGGGTGATGCGCTTTATTATTGTTGTGCAGGAAACCGAAGAGAAAATCGGTAAAGTGGTGAAACAAATAGAAAAGCAAATTGAGGTAATCAAAGCTTTTTATCATACCGATCAAGAAATGATTTACCAGGAAACCGCTTTGTATAAAGTAAGGTCTTCAGACTTTGTGGACGATTTTAATATTCAGGATTTTATAAAAGAAACCAACGCCCGTATCGTAACAGTTACCCCAAATTTTTTCGTGATTGAAAAAACCGGAAAGCGTAGTGAAACCGAAAGTTTATATGAAAAACTAAAACCATATGGCTTAATGCAGTTTGTGCGTTCGGGAACTATTGCAGTAACCAAGGAAGAGATGAGAATTTCAAATTTATTAGAACAATTTAATACAACCAATTAAAATAAAATGATGGAGAATTATTTTAACAGCCTTCCGCTTAGGGAACAATTGGCCCAGCTGGGAACCTGCCGATTTATGGAAAAGGACGAATTCAGTGAAGGAGTGGCTGCGTTAAAAGGTAAAAAGGTAGTAATTGTAGGATGTGGCTCCCAGGGTTTAAACCAGGGACTTAATATGCGGGACAGTGGTCTGGATATTTCGTATGCGCTTCGAGAAGGTGCAATTAAAGAACAACGCCAGTCATACAAAAATGCCAAAGAAAATAATTTTACGGTGGGAACCTATGAAGAATTGCTTCCCGATGCCGATCTGGTAATCAATTTAACGCCCGATAAGCAACATACGCCGGTAATCGAATCGATTATGCCGTTTATTAAAAAGGGAGCGACACTTTCATATTCTCACGGATTCAACATCGTGGAAGAGGGAATGAAAATTCGGGAAGATATTACCGTAATTATGGTTGCTCCTAAATGTCCGGGTTCTGAAGTTCGGGAAGAATATAAACGCGGATTTGGAGTACCTACTTTAATCGCTGTTCACCCGGAAAATGATCCAAATGGAAGTGGTCTGGAATGGGCAAAAGCTTATGCTGTGGCAACCGGGGGAGATCGCGCGGGAGTGTTGGAATCTTCTTTTGTTGCTGAAGTAAAATCAGATTTAATGGGAGAGCAAACCATTTTGTGTGGCGTGCTTCAAACCGGATCTATTCTGAGTTTCGATAAAATGGTAGCCGATGGTGTTGAGCCTTCATACGCTGCCAAATTAATTCAGTATGGTTGGGAAACTATTACTGAAGCTTTGAAACACGGTGGAATTACCAACATGATGGACCGTCTTTCAAATCCTGCAAAATTACGGGCTGATGAGATTTCAGAAGAATTAAAAGAGCAAATGCGTCCGCTTTTTCAAAAGCATATGGATGATATTATTTCTGGAGAATTCAGTAGCCGAATGATGCGTGACTGGGCGAACAATGATAAAGAATTACTGGAATGGCGTGCTGCGACTGGTGAAACCGCTTTTGAAAAAACCGAAGCAACTTCCGAAGAGATCAAAGAGCAGGAATTTTTTGATAAAGGAGTGCTATTGGTAGCTTTCGTGAAATCTGGGGTAGAATTGGCTTTTGAAACTATGGTAGAAGCAGGAATTATTGCAGAATCGGCTTATTATGAGTCATTGCACGAAACTCCGCTTATCGCCAATACCATTGCACGTAAGAAATTATTTGAAATGAACCGCATTATTTCAGATACGGCCGAATACGGTTGCTACCTGTTCGATCATTCAGCAAAACCATTGATTAAAGATTATGTTAATTCATTAGAAGCTGATGTAATTGGTAAATCTTATGGAACTGAATATACAGGTGTTGATAACCAGGAATTAATCGCAGTAAATGATGCGATGCGTCAACATCCTGTAGAAATAGTTGGGGGTGTGCTTAGAAAAGCGATGACCGCTATGAAGAAAATACAGGAATAATGGGAACTTTGGTGGCAGAAAACCAAACATATAGACCAAAATTAACTGATGTAAAAGAAGCTGCGGGGCGTATTTCCAATGTGGTGATAAAAACGCCCCTCGCACCTTCTTTTACTTATAGTCACCGATTTGATGCCAATATTTTCCTGAAAAGGGAAGATTTGCAACAGGTACGCTCTTATAAAATTCGCGGTGCTTATAACAAAATTTCAAGTTTGTCTATAGAACAGCTTGAAAAAGGAGTGATTTGCGCCAGTGCCGGAAATCATGCCCAGGGTGTGGCTTTTGCCTGTAACAAATTACAGGTAAAAGGAGTAATTTATATGCCGGGTACCACACCACGCCAAAAAGTAAAACAAACTGAAATGTTTGGCGGGCAATGGGTAGAAGTGGTTCTAAAAGGGGATACTTTTGATGATTCTTTTAAAAATGCGCTAAAACACGGCGAAAAATACGGTCAGGTTTTTATTCATCCTTTTGATGATGAAAAGGTAATTGAAGGCCAGGCCACGATTGGTCTTGAAATTATTGAGCAGGCCACAGAACCTATTGATTATGTATTGGCGCCCCTAGGCGGTGGAGGTTTATTGGCTGGGCTTTCTTCAGTATTTAAAGAGTTGTCGCCCAATACCAAAATTATAGGAATTGAACCTGAGGGGGCTCCTTCTATGACGGCTTCTTTGAAAAAAGGAAAACTGGTAGAGCTTGAAAATATCGAACGCTTTGTTGATGGCGCGGCGGTTCAAAAAGTAGGGAGCCGGAATTTTGCTATTTGTAAAGAGAATCTTGATAAAATGGTAACCGTGCCGGAAGGCAAAATCTGCCAGACTATTCTTGATTTATATAACCAGGATGCAATTGTAGTAGAACCTGCGGGGGCAATGGCCATTTGCGCACTTGATTTTTTTGCTGATGAAATTAAAGGCAAAAACGTGGTTTGTGTGGTAAGTGGGAGTAATAACGATATTACACGAACTGCTGAAATTAAAGAACGTGCTTTACTATATGCAGGTTTAAAACACTATTTTGTGGTAAGTTTTCCGCAAAGGGCAGGGGCTTTAAAAGAATTTGTAGCCAAGGTTTTAGGGCCAAATGATGATATTACACATTTTGAATATTCAAAAAAGCATCATCGGGAAAATGGTCCAGCTGTTGTTGGGATAGAACTTAATGACCCGGCTGATTTCAAACCTTTGGTTAAACGAATGAAAGCAAAGAACTTTTACGGGGAATATTTAAATGATAAACCTAATTTGTTTCAATATTTAGTCTGAATATTTTTGTTGGTAAAAAAAATAATGTAGTTTTACAACGTGATAACAATGAATCAAATAATATATCCTGTATTTCGCTTCCGCCCGCGCTGTGGCCGGTAAGCGAAATTTTTCTTTTGTATTAATATTATTTGAAATTATCACTCTTTTGAAACTACCAAATTACATAGCAAACAAACCGGAATTCAGGATAACTCCTGAAGAGATAGGCTTGCGCCGCCGCTTCCCGCGTCGCACGTTTGTGCGTGTGTAATTATTTTGGAACTTAGGTGAGTCCGGTTCCCCCTTCGAGAAAAATATTCAGTTTTAATTTCAACCTTTAAGCATTTAGCTAATGAAAATTATCATTGCTAATAAATCCCACGCGCATTACGCGGAGATCATTTGTAAAAATATCGAAGAATCTGCAAAGGTTCGAGGTACCGGCATAGCCAGACGTACACCTGAATACGTGATTAATAAAATGGAAAAAGGCAACGCTGTAATCGCCCTTGATGGTGAGAAGTTTGCCGGTTTCTGTTATATTGAAACCTGGAGTCACGACAGGTATGTGGCTAATTCCGGACTTATTGTGCATCCCGATTATCGAAATATGGGGCTGGCCAAAGACATTAAAAAAGTAATTTTTGCCCATTCCAGAGAAAAATATCCCAAGGCTAAAATCTTCGGAATTACCACCGGTTTAGCCGTGATGAAAATCAATTACGAGTTGGGATATCAGCCTGTGACTTTTTCAGAATTAACCGATGATGAAGCCTTCTGGAAGGGATGCCAAACCTGTAAAAATTACGATATCTTAACTCGTACTGAAAGAAAAATGTGCCTTTGCACGGGGATGATGTACGATCCTGAAAGAAAGCAGGAAAAGAAAACAAATAACCCGGGAAAAAAGAAAAGCAGGTTTAACAGTAAAGCTTTTAAAAGGTTGAAACATATTAAACAAACTTTGTTTTATAAAAAGGAGAAATAAACCTCCCTCTGCGGACATCCTCCCCGGAAAGGGAATATTAATAACGTCATCCTGAACTTGTTTCAGGATCTAATTCCCTGGAACTTGAAAAGACCTGGGAAGTGAAATGAATATAAAAAAAATAAAGATTCCTGTCACTTTGAGCGTAGTCAAAAAGTGAGTTTGAGAAGATAAAATAATATTAGCGAATTCGTGGCGAAACCTGCGATAAATTACAAAGAATGAAAAAAGTAGTTATAGCATACAGCGGAGGATTGGACACCTCGTATTGTGCAAAATATTTATCAAAAGAAGAGAACTTTGAAGTCCACGCGGTGAGCGTAAATACCGGCGGATTTTCTGAAGAAGAAGTCAAAAAAATAGGAGATAATGCCCAAAAAATCGGGGCAAAAACCTATAAAAATATTGATGCGGTAGCTTCATTCTATCAAAAAGTAGTGAAGTATCTTATTTTTGGTAATGTTTTAAAAAATAATACTTATCCGCTTTCCGTAAGTGCCGAACGAATTGTGCAGGCGATTGAAATTATTAATTACGCGAAAGAAATCGGGGCAAAATATATCGCTCACGGTAGTACCGGAGCTGGAAACGACCAGGTGCGATTTGATATGATTTTTCAAATAATAGCCCCGGAAATTGAAATAATCACACCAATTCGGGATAAGCAACTCAGCCGCCAGGAAGAGATTGAATATCTACAGCAAAACGGGGTAGATATGAACTGGGAAAAATCGAAGTATTCGGTAAATAAAGGGCTTTGGGGTACTAGCGTTGGCGGCGATGAAACCTTAACTTCAGAAAAACCTCTGCCGGAATCTGCTTATCCTTCCCAACTTCAGGAAAAAGATGCTAAAAAAATCAGTCTTCAATTTACAAAAGGCGAATTAACGGGAATTGAGGGAAAAGAAAATTCGCCGGAGAAAAACATTGAAATTTTAGAGAAAATTGCTTCAAAATATGCTATTGGCCGTGATATTCACGTAGGCGATACGATAATAGGTATAAAAGGCCGCGTTGGTTTTGAAGCTTCCGCAGCGCAAATTATCATTAAAGCGCATCATTTACTGGAAAAACATACGCTTAGTAAATGGCAGTTGCAGCATAAGGATTATCTGGCAAATTGGTACGGTACACATTTGCACGAAGGGATTTACCTTGACCCGGTAATGCGTGATTTGGAAGCCTTTTTAGAAAGCTCTCAACAGCAGGTGAGTGGCGAAGTTTACGTGACGCTACATCCTTATCGATTTACCTTAGACGGAATTTCTTCCGAAAATGATTTGATGAATAGCGGATTTGGAAATTATGGAGAGGAAAATAAAGCCTGGACGGCTGATGATGCCAAAGGTTTTATAAAAATCCTTTCCAACGCCGGGAAAATCTATCAACACGTAAACGGAGAGAAATGATAAAAGCAGGAATAATAGGCGGAGCGGGTTATACCGCCGGGGAATTAATCAGGATTTTATTGCACCATCCCGAGGTGGAAATCGATTTTGTCTACAGTACCTCACAGCCTGGAAAACCGGTTTCGGGGATTCACCAGGATTTGGTAGGGGAAACCGATTTAAAATTCAGTGGGGAAATCAATAAGAAGGTAGATGTTGTTTTTTTATGTCTGGGCCACGGAAATTCAGTGAAATTCCTGGAGAAGAATGAATTTTCTTCCGGAACAAAAATCGTTGACTTAAGTACCGATTATCGAATAGCGGGAAAACACGATTTTGTTTACGGTTTGCCGGAATTCAATAAGGAAAATCTTCAAAAAGCCGATTTCATAGCAAATCCCGGTTGTTTTGCTACGGCAATTAGTTTGGCTATTTTACCACTTGCCAAAGCAGGCTTGTTAAAGGATGAAGTCCACGTAAATGCCGTTACCGGTGCAACCGGGGCTGGAACATCACTTTCGGCAACAACGCATTTTACCTGGAGGGACAATAATTTTTCAAGCTATAAGGCTTTTGAACATCAACATTTAAATGAAATTGGGCAGAGTGTAAAGAACTTGCAGGAAAATGAACTTCCAGTGATAAATTTTATTCCAAATCGGGGAGATTTTTCCCGGGGAATTCATTGTACGGCTTACACTAAATTTTCAGAAAGTTTAGAAGAGGCACAGGAAATTTTTTCTAAAATTTATAATGATGCCGTTTTTACGCATATAAGCGAAGAAGCGATTCACTTAAAACAGGTCGTAAATACGAATAAAGCATTATTGCGACTTCAGAAATTTGATGATAAATTGCTAATCACCAGTGTGATTGATAATTTATTGAAAGGCGCTTCGGGACAGGCTGTTCAAAATATGAATTTGATGTTTGGTTTTGAAGAATCCGCAGGCTTAAATTTAAAAGCGAATTATTTTTAAGGAGATATGGCACTAATACGCGAATGTAAAAGTTGAACGTCATCCTGAACTTGTTTCAGGATCTAAATCACTGGGGAATTAAAACCTCACAGGTTTTCAAAACCTGTGAGGTTTGGTTAAAATGCCAACTAAAACCAAAAATATGAAAATAGCTATTATCGGGGCCGGGAACTTAGGCCTTTCTATTGCCAAAGGCCTGATTGTAAACAATGCTTTTACCACGCTTTATCTTACGCGCCGTAAAGCTGAGGATATTGCCGATTACGAGGAATATTCAAAAGTGACTGTGACCAGTGATAACCTTAAAGCGGTTCAGAATTCCGATATCTTAATTTTTGCTGTGCAGCCTACACAGTTTGAACGGATTTTAGATGAAATTAAAGACGAGCTTACCGAAAAGCATGTGCTAATTTCAACGGTTACCGGGTTTAAAATTCCGAGGATGGAAGCGATTGTAGGTGAGGAACAATTTATTATTCGTTCTATGCCTAATACAGCGATTGCCGTTGGGAAATCGATGACTTGTTTGTGCAGTAATGAAAAAGGTCAAAAGCGTATAGCCATTGCTGAAGCTATTTTTAATCGTTTGGGAACCAGTATAATTATTCCTGAAAATAAAATGCAGGCCGCCACGGTTATTTGTGCTAGTGGCATTGCTTTTTGGATGCGCTTAATTCGCGCTACCACACAAGGCGCAGTACAACTTGGTTTTGACGCTAAAGACGCTCACGAACTTTCGATGCAAACCTGTTTGGGCGCTGCGAGTTTGCTTATTGAATCGGGCAAACATCCGGAAGAAGAAATCGATAAGGTTACCACGCCACGTGGCTGTACCATTGAAGGGCTAAATGAAATGGAACACAACGGCTTAAGTTCATCTCTGATTAAAGGAATTCAGGCTTCGTTTAAAAAAATTAATACAATTTCAGAACAATAATTATGGATTTATTTGATGTTTATCCACTTTACGATATTACGCCGGTAAAAGGCGAAGGCAATTATGTTTTTGAGGAAAATGGTGAAAAATACCTCGATTTATATGGTGGCCACGCGGTAATTTCTATCGGTCATTCCCATCCCGAATATGTAAAAGCACTTTCTGAACAAGTACAGAAAATTGGATTTTATTCCAATTCGGTTAAAAATCCTTTGCAGGTGGAATTGGCCGAAAAACTTGAAAAAATTTCTGGGGTTAAAGATTATAATTTGTTTTTATGTAATTCCGGTGCTGAAGCGAATGAAAATGCATTGAAAGTCGCTTCTTTTCACACTGGCAAAGATCGGGTAATTTATTTTGAAAAAGCTTTCCACGGAAGAACTTCCGGGGTAGTGGCGGTTACTGATAACCCCAAAATTCAATCGCCCTTTAATTCAGGACATAAAGCAACAAAACTTGCTTTTGAAGATACAGAAAGTTTAGAAAATGAATTAAAAAAAGGTGATGTTGCCGCTGTGATTTTTGAAGTGATTCAGGGTGTTGGCGGACTCGATGAAGCTTCCACTGAGTTTTATCAGAATATTACTCATTTATGTGAAAAATACGATGCGTTAAGCATTGCTGATGAAGTTCAGGCTGGTTACGGAAGAACCGGTGAATTTTTTGCTTTTCAGAAGCATAATATTCGGCCCGATGTGATTTCTATGGCAAAGGGAATGGGTAATGGCTTTCCGGTTGGCGGAATTTTAATCGATAAAAAAATTGAAGCCACAATAGGAATGTTGGGAACTACCTTTGGTGGAAATCATTTAGCCTGTGCGGCTGGGATTTCCGTTTTGGAAGTTATTCAGGATGAAAACCTGTTGAAGAATGCTTCTGATTTGTTTGAATATGTAAAAGAAAAAGCCGACGAAATTCCGCAGATAAAAAAGGTAAAAGGTCGTGGATTAATGATTGGTTTGGAATTCGATTTCGAGATTGCCGAACTTCGAAAAAACCTGCTTTTTGAACATCATATTTTTACCGGTGCCGCAGCAAATAAAAATCTGTTGCGAATTTTACCGCCTTTGAATATTCAGAAAGAACATTTTGATAAGTTATTTGAGGCTTTGAAAGTCGCTTTAAATTAAAAAATATTTCTGCAAGGTTTTAAAAACCTTGTAGATATGAGGAAAATAAAAACCTACAAGGTCTTGCAGGTTTCTATAACCTGCGAGATCTGAAGAAACAAAATTTATGAAAAATTACATCAATTTATCAGACATAACAGATTTACAGGCTTTAATTACGGAAGCAGCCGAACTAAAAAAAGGAGATTCTACTCTGGAAATTGGAAAGGGAAAAACCCTGGGAATGCTCTTTTTTAATCCGAGTTTGCGTACCCGTTTAAGCACTGAAAAAGCCGGAAAACTTCTGGGGATGGATGTGATGGTAATGAATGCCGGGAGCGATAGCTGGAAGCTTGAATTTGAAGATGGAGCGGTAATGGACAGCGATAAAGCCGAACACATCAAAGAAGCGGCTGCTGTACTTTCTCAATATTGTGATATTATTGCCGTTCGGGCATTTCCCGATTTAAAAGATCGTGAAAAGGATGAGGCAGAAATCGTATTAAATAGTTTTAAAAAGTATGCTTCGGTTCCCGTGGTAAATTTGGAAAGTGCGACCGGCCATCCGCTTCAGGCTTTGACCGATGCGCTTACCATTTCAGAATTAAAACAGAAAGAACGGCCAAAAGTAGTGCTGAGTTGGGCTCCGCATCCCAAAGCTTTGCCCCAGAGTGTTCCAAATTCGTTTACCGAGATGATGCAAAACCTTGATGTTGATTATGTGATAGCCAATCCTAAAGGCTATGATTTGAATCCTGAGATCAGGAAATCAGTCCCGGTAATTCACGATCAGGATGAAGCGTTGAAAGATGCCGATTTTGTTTATATGAAGAATTGGAGTAGCTATGAAAACTATGGGCAGAAGTTAAGTGAAGATCGAAGCTGGACTTTGTCTAAAGAAAAACTTGAGCTCACCAATAATGCTAAAGTGATGCATTGTTTGCCGGTACGTCGCAATATGATTATTGCTGATGAGGTTTTGGATAGTGATAATTCAGTGGTAATCCAACAAGCCGGAAATCGTACGTATGCCGCGCAGGCGGTTTTAAAGGAGATACTGGAGGAAAAAGTGAAAGTTACCAAACTTGGGAAAAACGCTTAAAATGTATGTCAGTTTGAGCCTCCGAAAATTTTCCAAATTTTATTTAATCAAAAGTGACGTTTATTTTTGCATTGATATTTCTTGTACAGCGTAGCCGATCACCCAATAGTGTTATCAACCTGTTTCTGAGTTTGGCCCTTTAAAGTAGCGGATTTAATTTTGGTGTTTCGAACCCGTTTGGTAGTTTTTCATTTTACTTTAGCTTTAAAGGTATAAGGATTATCATTTTGTATAATTCTAAATTTTAAAGAGATGAAGAAGTTAAAAAGCAATGTAGCTGGGATTGATATTGGGGCCAAAGATATCTTTGTGGCCCTTGAAGATGGTACTGTAAAGAGTTTTAAAACCTTCACGGAAGATTTTACTTTATGTGCTAATTTCTTAGCATTGAACAAGGTTGAAAGTGTGGCCATGGAAGCCACAGGTAATTACTGGGTAATCCTTTATATGATATTGGAAAATTTTGGTTTTGATGTTTGGTTGGTAGATGGTCGGGAAACAAAACAAGTTCCTGGACGAAAAACAGATGTAAAAGATTGCCAATGGATACAACAATTGCATAGTTATGGTTTACTGAACCGCTGTTTTACCTTAGAGGAAGAGATGAAAAATTTGCGTAGTTACAACCGTATAAGGGAAGACCACTTAAGAAGCGCTTCAATGCACATACAACATATGCAAAAGGCATTGATAGAGATGAACATACGATTAAAGGAAGTGATAAGCCAAATCCACGGTGCAAGCGGGATGAAAATCATAGAATCCATATTATCAGGAGAGCGGGATAAAAAGAAACTCACTTCGCTTTGCGACAAAAGGATATTGAAAAACAAACGAAATGAAGTAGAAAAATCACTTGAAGGCTACTATACAGAAGCAGGTTTGTTTGCCCTAAGACAAGCGTATGATTCCTATCAATTTTATCAACAACAAATAGCCTTATGTGATGTAGAAATAGAGGAACAACTCAAGAAATCAGGAAATGACAAGGATGATAAGGACTTGGAAAAGAGACGCAAACCCATACGTCACAACAAGCCAAAGGTTAAAAATTTGGGAGCTAACCTAATTGGTTTACATAAGGGATATGATCCAACGGTCTTAGAGGGCATGACCGACTATTCTTGGCTTAAATTAACAGCAGAAATAGGTTATGATTTAAGCAAATGGAGTACAGAGAAAAAATTCACATCTTGGTTGGGCTTGGCACCTGGACAAAATCATTCAGGAAAAAAGAAGAAGTCAAAAAAAAGGAGAAAAGTAAATTATGCCGGACAAGTCTTCAAGGATGTTGCATTTGGTTTAATCAACAATAAGAACTCTGCATTAGGTGAATTTGGCAGAAGAATACGAAGCAGGAAAGGAGGTATAGTCGCCATAAAAGCTATGGCAAGAAAACTAGCAATCCTGTACTGGAAATTATTTATGGAAGGTATGGATTATGTAAAGCAAAACGCACAAAATTACAAGCAAAAATTAAAAGAGAGAAAAGAGAAAAACATAAAGAAATTGGCAAAAGAACTTAATATGCAAATTATTGATAATAAGTCATATACATAAAGACGTCATTGGTAGCGCAGTCGAGATGCTATAAATCCATTCTCGACTGCGCTAACTGACAGGTGAATTATGGAAAGAGAAAGTTTAAAAATCGTAAAAATAGGAGGAAAGCTTATTGAAGATGAAGCGAAATTCAGTGAGTTTTTAAAAGATTTTTCCGAATTGGAAGGCCCGAAGATTTTGGTGCACGGTGGCGGGAAAATGGCCACTGATATCGCGGGAAAACTCGGGTACGAAACAAAAATGGTCGACGGCCGTCGTATTACTGATAAAAACTCAATCAACGTGATTACAATGGTGTATGGCGGTTTGATTAGTAAGAACATCGTGGCTAAACTTCAGGTACTGGGGCAAAATTCCATTGGGCTTTCAGGAGCCGATGGTTTTAGCATACTTTCAAAAAAACGTCCGGCTAAGGAAATTGATTATGGTTTTGTGGGCGATATCGAAAAAGTGAATTCAGGTTTTATTTCAAGTTTGCTGAAACAGGAAATTATTCCTGTTTTTTGTGCAATTTCCTGTACTGAAGAAGGTCAGCTTCTTAACACCAATGCCGATTCTATTGCTGCTGCGATTGCCAAAGCTATGAGTGAGAAGTATAAAACCGAATTGTATTTTTGTTTTGAAAAACAAGGCGTTTTAGCCGATGCTGAAGATGATAATTCGGTAATTTCAGAAATCGATACTCAAAAGTATCAGCAACTTTTAGAAGATAAAGTGATAAGCGATGGTATGTTGCCCAAATTGCAAAATTGTTTTGAAGCCCTTGAAACAGGGGTTTTTAAAATTTGTTTAGGAGATTTTAGACTCCTAAAACAGGATTCAAAATTCACAAAAATTAAGCTATAATGAAGCTGGAGGATTTACAAAAGGATGCCTTGGAATTACTCAAGAACCTGATCGGCACGCAATCTTTTTCTAAAGAAGAAGATAAAACCGCGGAATTATTGGAGAACTGGTTTCAGCAAAAAAACATTCCTTACCAACGCTATTTGAACAATGTTTGGGCAAAAAATAAACACTTTGAAGAAGGAAAACCAACGCTTTTACTCAATTCCCACCACGATACGGTAAAACCAAATTCCGCCTATACCCGCGATCCTTTTAAGGCGGAAGTTGAAAATGGAAAACTTTTTGGCCTTGGAAGTAATGATGCCGGCGGTTGTCTGGTTTCGCTTTTGGCAACATTTACCTGGCTTTATGAGCAGGAAAATTTAAATCATAATATCATTTTTGCCGGAACTGCGGAAGAAGAAATCAACGGCAAAAATGGAATTGCAGCTTTAATTCCTGAAATTCCAAAAATTGATGTGGCCATTGTAGGTGAACCGACTTTAATGGACTTGGCGGTGGCCGAAAAAGGATTAATTGTTTTTGATGCAAAGATAAAAGGAACACCATCGCACGCTGCCCATCCCAACGATGACAGTGCAATTTATAAAACCGCTGGAGTTTTAAAATGGTTTGAAAATTTTGAGTTTCTTAAGGAATCTGATGTGCTGGGAAAAGTAAAATTGACGGTAACGCAAATGAAGGCCGGAAGTCAGCATAATGTGGTTCCGGCCCACGTAGATTTGGTGATTGATGTTCGGGTGACTGATGCGTATTCCAATGAAGAAATCAACGAGATTTTACAGGAAAAAGCCCCGGTTGACGAGATCAAACCGCGTTCCCTTCGGTTAAATTCATCAAATATTGAAATGGATCATCCCTTGGTAAAAGCAGGAATCGATTTGGGAATGAGCACTTATGGTTCGCCAACTTTGTCTGACCAGGCTTTACTTAGATGTAAATCGTTAAAACTCGGCCCCGGCGATTCTACACGTTCACATTCTGCGGATGAATTTATTTATGTTCGGGAAGTGGAAGAGGGGATTGAAAAGTATATTAAATTGCTAGAAAAGGCTTTAAAAAGATAATGAACTAAAAAGGAAACTAATTGAAAAGATATATTTTCGTCAAGCTGAACTTGTTTCAGCTTCTAACATGTTTGGATTATCAACGATTTAGATCCTGAAATAAATTCAGGATGACGTTTATGACTATTTTCAGAAAGTTTCGGCCGAAAATATAAAACTATGAAACTTTGGGACAAAGGAATTACGGTAGATAAACAAATTGAAAATTTTACGGTGGGGAACGATCGGGAACTCGATATGCATATTGCAAAATACGATCTAATCGCTTCGAAAGCCCACGCAAAAATGCTAGGAAAAATCGGGATTTTAATTGCTGATGAGGTTTTTAGAATAGAAGTCGAATTGGAAAAAATGCAGGAACAACTCAAAGAAGGAAGTTTTGTAATAGAAGCTGATTTTGAAGATGTGCATTCCAAAATAGAGTTTGAACTTACCAAAGCTCTTGGAGATACCGGAAAAAAAATTCATACTGCCCGTTCCCGAAATGATCAGGTTTTAGTGGCGATGCAGCTGTATTTTAAAGAAAATCTACAGGAAACTTCAGGAAAAACCAAAGCTTTAATCGATGTTTTATTAAACCTGGCCGAAGAGCATCAGGAAAAACTTTTGCCGGGTTATACGCATTTACAAGTGGCTATGCCTTCGAGTTTCGGTTTGTGGTTTTCAGCTTATGCTGAATTGTTGGTTGATGATTTATACCAATTGGAAGCCGGTTTAAAAGTGGTAGATCAAAATCCTCTTGGTTCTGCCGCGGGCTATGGTTCTTCATTCCCAATAGACCGGGAGTTTACCACTAAAGAATTAGGCTTTTCAACTTTAAAATATAATGTTGTTGCCGCGCAATTGGGTCGTGGAAAATGCGAGCGTACCGTTACTGCTAATATATCGTCGGTAGCCAATACCCTTGCGCGATTTGCGATGGATATTTGTTTGTATATGAGTCAGAATTTCGGGTTTATCAGCTTTCCTGACGAGCTTACCACCGGTTCCAGTATTATGCCACATAAAAAGAACCCTGATGTTTTTGAATTGATTCGTGGAAAATGTAATAAACTTCAGGCCATTGCCAACGAAATGATTTTGATTACCAATAACCTACCCAGTGGTTACCACCGCGATTATCAGTTAATCAAAGAAAACAGCTTGTATGCTGTGGAAGGAATCAAGGAAATCCTGGATATTTTTACGCATTCTATTGCCCAAATAGAAGTAAAAGAAATTGACCTTAAAGATGAAAAATATCGTTACCTGTTTACAGTAGACAGTATTAATGATCTAGTTATAGAAGGGAAATCATTTCGGGAAGCCTATCAGGAAATCGGTGGACAGGTTCAGGAGGGCAGTTATAAGCCATCGGCTTCAAAAAAACATACACATTTAGGAAGTAAAGATAACCTTGGTTTAGATGGAATTAAAAAGAAAGTTGACGAAATCTAAATTTTAAGTTTTCAAGGATGTTTTAGGTTTCGTATTAAAATTTAATAAAATCCCGGCCTGCCGGGATTTTTCATTTGTGTATTATAAATAAAACCCTCCGCAAAACCACACTAATGCGAAGGGTTCAAAACATAAATGAAGAAAAAAATTACTCATTCATAGAGTTCGAAACCTGAAAACAGGCTTCGGTATACTAAGCTGAATAAATTCAACTCGTTTTTAAATTATTGTCATTTGTCCCAGGTTCAGGTTTTCATTGTTGATATTGATGTTATCAATTTCGCTAATGAGTCCTTCAAGGAAATCACCGACTTTCTCGGTGGTGTAATGATTGTCGGGATTAATATCCTGGGTACAAACATTGAGTTTTATACTTAATTCCACCGCTTTTCTAACTGCATCGGCTTCTTCGGTCAATTCAAAATGATCGAGCAACATTGCTGCCGATAAAATTGACGCTACAGGATTGGCAATTCCTTTACCTGTGGCTTGCGGATATGAACCGTGAATTGGCTCAAACATCGCACATTTACCACCTACTGAAGCAGAAGCCAATAATCCGATACTACCGCCAATTACGCTGGCTTCGTCAGATATAATATCCCCAAACATATTTTCGGTAAGAATTACATCAAACTGTTTAGGATTCAAAATCATTTGCATCGCTGCATTGTCTACGAAAAGGAAATCCAGCTCTACATCTTCATATTCTTTTGCAATTTCAGTAACAGTTTTACGCCATAGCCTTGAAGTTTCCAAAACATTGGCTTTATCTACCAGGGTGAGTTTCTTTCGACGTTGTTGCGCACTTTTAAAAGCCAGGTGTGCCACACGTTCAATTTCGTTGGTAGAATAGCTGCAAAGGTCGCTGGCACTTTTTCCATCTTCGCTGGTTTGCTTTTCACCAAAATAGATTCCGCCGGTCAATTCCCGGTAAATTACTAAATCGGCACCGGTAATGCGATCAGATTTAAGTGGAGATTGTTCAATTAGTTTATCGTAAGTCTTTACCGGGCGAATATTAGCAAAAAGGCCTAAGCCTTTTCTGAGTTGTAAAAGGCCTTGTTCAGGACGCACTTTTGAATCTGGATTATTATCATATTTAGGGTCACCGATAGCGCCAAACAACAAGGCATCCGATTTTTTACATAAGTCTAAACTTGAATCAGGTAGTGGAGCGCCCAATAAATCTATAGCTGCTGCCCCCACAAGGCCTTCTTCAAAATTAAATTCGTGGTCAAAACGGTCGGCTACTGCTTTTAAAACTTTTATCGATTGTTTAGTGATTTCCGGACCAATCCCGTCACCGGCCAAAACTGCTATATTTAATTTCATAATTTTCTTCTTTATGTTATGTTTTGAGGTATTATTTAAACCTGTGTGGCAGGTTGTATGTTTTGTTTTCTTTTTTCTTCAAATTTCCTGATTGCATCTTTTTTACTTACCAGGTAATCGATATCATCGAAACCATTGATAAGACAGGTCTTCTTATAAGAATCGATATCAAAATTTTCTGAAATTTCTGTGGAAGGAATACTGATTTCCTGATTTTCAAGATCAACCTTAATTTCTATGGAAGGATTCTTAGTGATTTCCAAAAAGGTTTTTTCTAAAAATTCAGGAGAAACCTGTACCGGAAGCACGCCGTTATTAAGTGCGTTACCTTTAAAAATATCGGCAAAATAGCTTGAAACCACTACCTTAAATCCGTAGGCTTTAATAGCCCAAGCGGCATGCTCCCGACTGGAACCGCAGCCAAAATTGTTTCCGGCAACCAAAATAGAACCTTTATATTCCGATTGATTAAGCGGAAAATCGGGATTTGGGTTATCATCTTTATCAAATCGCCAGTCCCGGAAAAGGTTTTCACCAAACCCAGCTTTATCGGTGGCCTTTAAAAAACGTGCGGGAATAATCTGATCGGTATCCACATTTTCAATTTCTAAAGGAACTACAGTATCGGTTAATGTGATGAATTTCTCCATTTAATTTAATTGTGTTGTAAAATCGGTTAATTTTCCGGCCACGGCAGTAGCGGCAGCAGTTAACGGACTTGCTAAAATAGTTCTTGAGCCTTGTCCCTGGCGGCCTTCAAAATTTCGGTTACTGGTAGAAACACAGTATTCCCCGGCCGGAATTTTATCATCGTTCATCGCCAAACAAGCTGAACAGCCCGGTTGTCTTAAAGTAAATCCTGCATTTTCAAATATGTCACGTAAACCTTCCGCTTCAATTTGTGCGGCCACCTGTCTTGAACCGGGAACGATAAGGGCGTTTACATTTTCAGCTTTCTGCTTCCCTTTTATGTAAGCTGCTGCTTCACGAAAATCTTCAATCCTTGAATTAGTACAACTTCCTATAAAAATCCAGTTAATCGGTTTTTCCAGTAAACTTTCGCCGGGTTTAAAGCCCATATATTCTAAAGCTTTGGCATCGCTCTTTCCGCCTTCCATCGGGATGCTACCGGTAATTTTAATACCCATTCCCGGATTGGTACCGTAAGTAATCATCGGTTCGATGTCTTCAGCATCAAAAGAATATTCTTTATCGAATTCGGCTCCTTCATCGGTTTTTAAGGTTTCCCAATAAGCTTTCATCTTACCGAAATCTTCCCCTTTAGGAGCGAATTCTTTGTCTTTTACGTATTCATAAGTGGTTTCATCGGGAGCGATTAAACCACCGCGGGCACCCATTTCAATGCTCATATTACAAACCGTCATACGCCCTTCCATAGACATTTCTTCAAAAACATTACCTGCATATTCGCAAAAATAGCCGGTACCGGAATTAGTCCCCAATTTGCTGATGATATATAAGATAACATCTTTGGGCAATACCCCTTTTTTGAGTTTCCCGTTTACATTTACCCGTAATTTCTTCGGTTTTTGAACCAATAAACATTGGCTGGCGAAAACCTGGGAAACCTGGCTGGTTCCAATTCCAAAAGCAATGGTGCCAAAAGCCCCGTGGGTAGACGTATGGCTGTCTCCACATACCATAGTCATACCCGGTTGTGTAATCCCAAGCTCCGGGGCCATTACGTGAACAATGCCATTGTAGGGATGACCCAAACCGTAAAGCGTAATATTATTTTCTTCACAGTTTTGTGTGAGTTCCTTTAATTGCTTTCGAGACAGTAAATCTCTTACCGGCAGGTGCTGGTTCTCTGTTGGGGTATTATGATCGGCAGTGGCCACAATTTGATCGGGCCGCAACACCGGAATATTTCTTTCTTTTAATTCATTAAATGCCTGCGGACTGGTTACCTCATGAATAAGGTGCTTATCGATATATAAAACATCGGGCCCGTCAGGTATGGATTCTACAACGTGCGAATCCCAGATCTTTTCAAAAAGTGTTTTTTTCATTATGCTATAGCAATATTTTTTTTCCGTGATAATTCCATAATCTCGTGGATATCATCATCTAAAACTTCTTTTTTATCATCGGCATAGTTTAAGAACTCGGTATAAACTTTATCCAATTCCAGTTTGGTTAATTCGTAACCAACTTTTTTACATTTATAGGCAAGAGCTGCACGACCACTTCTGGCGGTTAATACAATAGCCGATTCGGTTACCCCAACATGAGCCGGGTCGATAATTTCGTAGGTTTCACGATTTTTGATAACGCCATCCTGATGAATTCCTGAACTGTGAGCGAATGCATTGGCACCAACTATTGCTTTGTTCGGTTGTACTAACATTCCCATTTCGCGGGAAACCATGGTACTGGTGTCGTAAAGGAATTTAGGGTCGATAAGGGTATTAAGGTCTAAGGTTGGGTGTTGTCTTAAGATCATGACGACCTCTTCCAAAGCGGTGTTCCCGGCCCTTTCTCCTATTCCGTTTATGGTACATTCAATTTGACGTGCCCCGTTCATAACTCCGGCTATGGCATTTGCGGTGGCTAAACCAAGATCGTTATGGCAATGGCATGAAATAGTCACATTTTCAATTCCCGGCACATTATCTTTTAAATATTTAATTTTTCTTCCGTATTCTTCAGGAAGGCAATATCCGGTAGTATCTGGGATATTAAGCACGGTAGCTCCGGCTTTTACCATTTCCGTACAAACTTTTGCTAAAAACTCATTATCGCTCCGTCCGGCATCTTCGGCATAAAACTCAACATCATCAACAAATTTACGGGCGTAAGCTACTGCTGTGGCCCCTCGTTCAATAATTTCTTCACGAGTAGCGTTGAATTTATATTTGATATGGGAATCTGAAGTGCCAATTCCTGTATGAATACGTGGTTTATTGGCGTGCTTTAAAGCTTCAGCAGCCACTTCAATATCTTTTTTTACAGCACGGGTAAGACCACAAACCGCCGAATTTTTAACCAGTTTCGAAATTTCAGAAACCGATTTAAAATCTCCGGGACTGGACACGGGAAATCCTGCTTCAATAACATCAACTCCCATTTCATCAAGCCTGGCAGCAATTTTCAGTTTTTGGGCAGTATTTAGTTTACAGCCCGGTACCTGTTCTCCGTCTCGCAATGTTGTGTCAAAAATTTCTACCTTTTGTGTGCTCATAAGAGTTTATTTTTGCTTTATCTTTAACTAAAGTATTGTATAATTTAGCATTTGAGTATGCCCCGAAGCAGGGTATTACGATAATTAAAACACGGAATAAGACATAACTACACTGTAAATCAGTTAGTTGTAAATGATTTTGTTACAATGACCAACGAATTATCTGATAACTTATTTTCTTTAATAAAGTCACTTTCCCCTTCAGAAAAGCGGCAATTTTCCCTTTATGTTGGCAGAATAGGTGTAAATACCGATAGTAAGTTTTTGAACCTCTTTAAGGTAATGGCTAAACTGAAGAAATATGATGAAAAACAAATTCTTCAGAAAACAAAAATTAGTAAGCAACAGCTTTCTAATGTAAAAGCACATTTGTATAAGCAAATTTTGGTGAGTTTACGTTTAAACCCGGCCCATCAAACCGTGCCTGTTCAAATTAGGGAACAACTGGATTTTGCATTTATCCTTTACCGAAAAGGATTGTATAACCAGGCTTTAAAATTACTGGATAAGATTAAAAGTACTGCTTTACATTTTGAAGAAAAAAGCCTGGCTTATGAGATTCTTGAACTGGAAAAAATTATAGAATCGCAGTATATTACCCGCAGTATTCGAAATCGTGCTGAAATTCTTATTAAACAAACCGAAGAACTTAGCCAGCTTATTCAGCTTAATAGTCAGTTATCAAATATTTCCCTCGAATTATACGGAATTTTTCTGAAAATGGGATATGCCCGCACTGAAGAAGAGGCACAAAATATCAAACATTTTTTTCAGCAGAATTTACCGGATTATACGTTTTCCAAACTTGGTTTTCATGAAAAATTATGGTTGTATAAGGCGCATTTGTGGTATAGCTTTATCTCCCAGGATTTCTTGTCCTGTTATCGCTATTCAATGAAATGGATAGATTTGTTTGAGGAATATTCCCATCTGGTTTCCCTGCATCCGGTTTCGTATTTAAAAGGAAATCACTATTTACTGGAGTCTTTATTTTATTTGAATCACGTTTCACATTTTGAAAAAGTACTTTGGAAAATGGAAGCGACCCTAAAAGATCCTAAAATTCCGGATGATGATAATATTAATGCGCTTTCTTTTCTTTACTTGTATTCCAATAAACTGAATTTACGATTTATGAAAGGCCAGTTTGCCAATGGAGGGGAACTGGTAGATCGAATTGAGAAAAAGATTAAAAAATATAAAGGAAGGATTGATGAACATCATATTATGGTTTTCTACTATAAAATTGCCTGCCTGTATTTTGGCGATGGTAATAATAAAAAGAGTATTGAATTCCTGAAAAAAATTATTGATAACAAATCACTGGAAATGCGGGAAGATTTGATGTGTTTTGCCCGTATCCTAAATTTAGTGGCGCATTACGAAGCCGGACTCGATTATCATTTGGAGAGCTTGATCAAATCTACTTATAAGTTCCTGATAAAAATGGATGATTTGCATGAAGTACAAAAGGAAATGATTCGTTTTCTTCGTAATCTACCTGAAATATCGCCTTTGGCAATCAAAGATGAATTCAGGAAATTACATAGAACCTTAAAGCAGTACGAAGACCATCCTTACGAACGACGTGCTTTTCTTTATCTTGATATTATTTCCTGGCTGGAAAGCAAAATTGAAAACCGCCCGGTAGCCGAAGTAATTGAGGCAAAGGTAAAAGAGTTGAGTAGGTAGACTGTTTTAGCTAGAATATTATTTTTTATCAACGAAAATCAGTTGATTGTAAATAAATATTTCTATTCTATTAGGATGTAAAAGCTTTTTTTTGAAATAAAATTGTCAAGGAGCGCAGTCGAGACTTTTTTGTTTGATCTTTCAACTGTGATGAGTGAGACAAAAACTTTTTAAATGTATTGTTTTGAAGTCTTAAAATGGTGTAGGAATTCTATGATAAATCTGAAACTTCCTCCCAAAGAGCATCCTTTTCGGGAGCCGGAGCCAAAATGTGAATTTCTTCTTTTTTTACCGGATGCATAAACTTGAGTTCCCTCGCGTGTAGGTGAATACTCGCATCTTTATTGCTGCGGTCAAACCCATATTTTAAATCGCCTTTTATCGGGCAGCCAATAGCCGAAAGCTGACTTCTGATTTGATGGTGCCGACCGGTTTCTAAAATTATTTTCAATAAAAAATAATTATCTAATTCTTTTAAAATCATATACTCTAAAATGGCCTTTTTACTATCGGGTACTTCTTTTGTATGAGCATAAGACTTATTCTGTTTTGAATTTCTTTTTAGAAAATGAACCAGCCGATCTTCATTGTTTGGTGGGCGTTTTTTTACCATGGCCCAGTAGGTTTTTTTCGCTTCTTTTTCCTGAAAAAGTTTATTTAGCCTGGGCAGGGCTTTTGAAGTCCGTGCAAAAAGTACAATCCCGCTTGTTGGGCGGTCAAGACGGTGTACCACGCCTAAATATACATTTCCGGGTTTGTTGTATTTTTCCTTCAAGTAAGATTTAACCACTTCACTCAGCGGTTTATCCCCGGTTTTATCGCCCTGAACAATATCTCCCGGTCTTTTGTTAACCACAATAATATGGTTGTCCTCGTAAAGTACCCGAAGATTTTTCTTATTTGAAATTATTTTCTCCAAAATCTCTACTGCCTACTGCTCACTGTTTCCTTCCAACTGAATTAATATTGTTCTTTATCTGAAGGGAACTTACGGTTTTTAATATCATCGCGATAGCTTTCAAAAGCTTTGGTCATCTCAGAGTGTAAATCGGCATATCTTCTTAAGAACCTTGGGTGAAATTCTTTACTCATACCAAGCATATCATGAATTACCAAAACCTGGCCATCAACACCATTTCCGGCGCCAATCCCTATTACCGGGATACGGATACTTTCAGCAACTTCTTTAGCCAGTTTAGCGGGTACTTTTTCCAAAACAACAGCAAAACATCCTATTTTTTCTAAAAGCTTAGCATCCGACTTAAGTTTTTCAGCCTCGGCTTCTTCTTTTGCCCGTACTGTGTAGGTTCCGAATTTATAAATAGATTGCGGCGTTAAGCCCAGATGTCCCATTACCGGAATTCCAGCGTGTAAAATTCGTTTTAGTGATTCTTTAATCTCTTTTCCACCTTCTAGTTTCACCGCGTGGGCACCGCTTTCTTTCATAATTCGAATTGCCGAGCGCAAGGCCTCTTTGGGATCGCTTTGGTAGCTGCCAAAAGGAAGGTCTACAACAACCAGAGAACGGTTTATTGCACGCACAACACTGGTCGCATGGTAAATCATTTGGTCAAGCGTGATGGGTAAAGTGGTTTCATGTCCCGCCATTACATTGCTGGCCGAATCGCCAACTAAAATCACATCAATTCCTGCACTATCTACAATTTTTGCCATGGAATAATCGTAAGCAGTAAGCATAGAAATCTTTTCTCCATTCTGCTTCATATCCACTAACGATTTTGTGGTAATTCGTTTATATTCCTTTTTTGCTACAGACATTTTTTCTTTTTTTTGTTTTAATCCCGTACTATGGGGCTGATTCCCCGATGCTCTGCATCGAAATAAAGTAAGGCTTATTTATTTGAAAAATTTTTTAAACTTACCATTAATTCGTTTTAATGTTCACTCGAAATTTTTAACTGAAATTACAAAGTTCTATGAGGAATTAAAGCGTCCAATTTTTTATATTTCCCAGTGAGTAAAAGTACTAATTTAGTCGGCATTCATCAAAAACAAGATTATGAAAAGTTTTTGATGCCCTGGCCTGGTTTTGGATTTGTTAGCTCAATAAGGTAATTGTCGGGTAAAGAAATTTATGGTTTTAAGACCACCCTAAACCGGGCTTCATTATCTATCATCCGGTCGTAAGCTTCACTTACTTTATCTAACGGATATTCTTCAATTTTTGGCCTTGTTCCGGTAAGGGCACTAAAATTCAAAGTATCTTCAGAATCAATTGCCGTACCACTGGGCCAGCCGGCCAAT
Organism: Salegentibacter sp.; assembly: GCA_017795085.1. Lineage (GTDB taxonomy): Bacteria > Bacteroidota > Bacteroidia > Flavobacteriales > Flavobacteriaceae > Salegentibacter. The sequence continues at coordinate 2,485,668 of CP051246.1, read as the reverse complement.
GACTTTCTTCCCATCAATAACTCCATGGGGGAAACTTCAACAGGATCTCCGGTAGCGGCAACCATTAAAAGCTTTCCGTCAATACCGAGACCTCCAATTACCGAAGTTATGGCTTTGCTGTGTGGAGCGGTGGCCAGAATTAATTTTGCACCGCCTAATTTTTGAAGTTCCTTAGCCGCATCTTGTTCTTTGGCATTTATAAAATGCTTCGCGCCGAGTTCTTTGGCTAAATCTTTTTTATCGTTACTCGTTGAAATCGCTACGGTGCGCATTCCCATTTTTGCGGCGTATTGTATAGCTAAATGACCCAGGCCGCCGATTCCTTGCACAGCAACCACGTCTCCGGCTATAATTCCTGAATTTCTAAGGGCGTTGAAAACCGTAATTCCCGCGCAGAGCAGGGGAGCAGCTTCAGTTGAAGAAATTTCTTCAGGAATAGCAGCAATTGCTTCCTGGGGTGCGGTCATATATTCAGCATAACCGCCATCGTAGGAAATACCACTGATTTTTGCGTTTTTACAATTTATAAAATCACCACGACGGCAGGGTTCACACTCAAAGCAATGGCCACCATGCCAGCCCACGCCTACGCGTTGTCCTTTTTTCCAATTACCTACATTTTTACCGACTTCTTCTACAATTCCCACCACTTCGTGACCGGGAATACGCGGATATTCAATGCCGGGAAAGGCACCTTCTTTTACAAAAGCATCGCTATGGCAAATTCCGCAGGCTTCTACTTTTATTAAAATCTCATTTTCTTGTGGACTTGGTTTTTCAATATCGGTGACCACAAAATCACCTCCTTTTTTCTGTACCTGGACAGCTTTCATAACAATATTTTTTACTTATTTTTTGAAATCTGAAAGTACAAAAAGCAAAAGGGCTTCTGTTTTAATCCTTTGTTAAATAAGGGAAGGAAGTAGAAAGAATACTACAATTCCGTTGTTCATAGCGTGCATTAGTATAGGCCAGATGAGGTAATGGTTTTCAATTTTAATTTTTCCAAAGAAAAAACCGGCGATGATTCGAGGGAAAATCAATAGAAATAGAACCAAGTCAAGTTGCCAGCCTTCAACATAATTCCATATATGAACCAGGCCAAAAAGAAAAGCCATAAGCATCCAGGTAATCCTGTAATTTTTCCAAAGCCAAACCCTTAAGAGTCGAATAAATCTTGAAGGAGTAAGTGAATTCAGAAAAAGAAATAAGATTACCGCGCTTAAAAAAACAAGGGAATATTTTAAAAAGGCATTGGCTTCAGCAGGAATAAAACCAATTCCTATAAAACAGGCCAGGGCACAAACAAAAATATTAAGTTCGGTATAGCTGGGTTTTATAAGACTTCGGAATAGACTTTCCTCTAAAATCGGTGCAATAATTACGGCCATACAAATAAAAGCCAGAGGACTTTCATTCATAAAATTAAAGAGTTCGGTTTGTTGATATTTATCAAGATTGATGGAAGGCAGGACTGAATTGAGGAAACCCAAAAGGAAAAAGGAAATAAAATAGGTGCCGATCATCAACAAATAGTTGCGCCAGAGGTTTTTTGTTTTTGTTGAAATATGAAGGCCGGGAATCATTGCGGTGAATCTATTTTTTGCAAATTAAGGGAAATGCCCTGAAACAGACGAAAAGAAAAGAGATGATGCTTTGAAATATGTATAGCTGCATTTAACTTATTACCTTTGGTGAAATTGAAAAAAAGATGAAAATATATACCAAAACCGGAGATAAAGGAACCACTGCTTTATTTGGCGGAACACGGGTTCCAAAACACCATATTCGCATTGAAAGCTATGGAACGGTAGACGAACTAAATGCTCACGTAGGAATGGTTCGGGATCAAACTTTAGATAAACATTCCCGGGAAGTCCTTTTAGAAATTCAGGACCGGCTTTTTACGCTGGGAGCGATGCTGGCCACCGATCCAGAAAAAGCCAAATTAAAAAGTGGTAAAGAACGCCTCAATATTCCAAAGATAAAAGAAGACGATATTGAACTGTTGGAGAAAGAAATGGATATGATGAATGAAGCTTTACCTGAAATGACGCATTTTGTATTACCGGGCGGCCATCAAAGCGTGTCATCTTGTCACATAGCCCGCTGTGTATGCCGCCGTGCCGAGAGAATGGTCACTGCTTTACACGAAATTGAAAACGGGGATGAGAAAATTTTAAAATACTTAAACCGCCTTTCTGACTACCTGTTTGTGCTGGCACGGAAGTTGACTTATGAGGTAAACGCGGAAGAAATTAAATGGATTCCAGAGAAATCCTAAGCTTTAACCGCTACTTTATCAGGATAATCTTCAGTAGAAGTTATAATTTTAGAGTAAGTTCTTAATATTATTGATTAAATAATAGATTTTTTTCTTTGCCATTATCACAAAAAAATTATTTTTGCAAAAATCAAAAACCCGATTAACAGATGTATTGGACTTTAGAATTAGCATCTTATTTAAGCGATGCGCCCTGGCCGGCCACTAAGGATGAGTTAATTGATTATGCCATTAGAACCGGTGCTCCTTTGGAAGTGGTAGAAAACCTGCAGGCTATTGAAGATGAGGGAGACTCTTACGATTCTATTGAAGAAATCTGGCCCGATTATCCTACCGATGAAGATTATCTTTGGAATGAGGATGAATATTAGAACAACTAACCGCAAAAAATAAAAAAGTCTCCAAAGTGAGGCTTTTTTTTTGCGTAACTTTGAACCGTTAAACATAAAAAACATTATGAGTTTTTTAGATTCTGTATTAAAAGTATTTGTAGGCGATAAGTCTAAAAAGGACGTTAGCGCAATACAACCGATTGTAGATAAAATTAAAGCTTTAGAACCCGATTTTGAAAATCTGAGTCTTGATGAACTTAGGGGTAAGACCGCGGATTTTAAAACGCAACTGGCCGAAGCCCTTGAAGAAACCAACTCTCAAATTGAAGCTTTGGAAAAAGAGGCCGATGAAAGTGAAGAAATTACCCGAAAGGAGGAAATTTATGCTGAAATTGACGGTCTTAAAGATAAAGCTTACGAAATTTCAGAAAAGGTTCTCAATGATATTTTACCGGAAGCCTTTGCCACGGTAAAAGAAACTGCAAAACGCTTTTTCCACAATGAGCAATTAAAAGTAACGGCCAATGAGTTTGACCGTGAAATTTCTGCAGAAAAAGATTATGTTAACCTGGAAGACGATTATGCTATCTGGAATAACTCTTGGGATGCCGCCGGAAAACCGGTTACCTGGGATATGATTCATTACGATGTACAGCTTATTGGCGGGGTGGCGATGCACCAGGGAAAAATTGCCGAGATGCAAACCGGTGAAGGTAAAACTCTTGTAGCCACATTACCGATGTACCTAAATGCACTAACCGGTAAGGGAGTGCACCTGGTAACGGTAAACGATTACCTGGCAAAACGTGATAGCGCCTGGATGGCACCTATTTTTGAATTTCATGGCCTTAGTGTAGATTGTGTAGATTACCACCGTCCCAATTCAGCGGCGCGAAGAAAGGCTTATAATGCCGATATTATCTACGGAACCAATAATGAATTCGGTTTTGATTATTTGCGCGATAACATGTCTCACGCACCAAACGATTTGGTACAACGGCCACATCATTATGCAATTGTTGATGAGGTCGATTCGGTGTTGATTGATGATGCACGAACGCCACTTATTATTTCAGGACCAATTCCAAAGGGAGATGTACACGAATTTGAAGAGTTAAAACCTGCAATTTCAAATATTGTTGAAATTCAGCGGAAACACCTTACAAAAGTCCTCGCGGAAGCTAAAAAATTAATCCGCGAAGGCAATACCAAAGACGGCGCTTTCTTATTATTACGTGTTTATCGTGGACTTCCGAAGAATAAAGCACTGATAAAGTTTTTAAGTGAAGAAGGAATTAAGCAATTGCTACAAAAGACCGAAAATCACTATATGCAGGATAACAATCGGGAAATGCCCAAAGTTGATGAAGACCTGTACTTTACCATTGAAGAGAAAAACAACCAGATCGACCTTACTGATAAAGGAATTGAACACCTTTCAGGAAAAGATGAGCCCGATTTCTTTGTGATGCCCGAAATGGGAATGGAAATTGCTAAAATTGAAAAAGAAGGACTTTCCAAGGAAGAAGAAGCCGAGAAAAAAGAAGAACTTTTTAGAGAATACAGCGTTAAAAGTGAACGAATTCACACCTTAAGGCAGTTATTAAAAGCCTATACCTTGTTTGAAAAGGACGATGAATATGTGGTGATTGATAACAAGGTTAAAATTGTAGATGAGCAAACCGGTCGTATTATGGATGGCCGCCGATACAGCGATGGTCTGCATCAGGCCATTGAAGCAAAAGAAAATGTAAAAATTGAAGACGCTACTCAAACTTTTGCCACGGTAACACTTCAGAATTATTTTAGAATGTACCGCAAGCTTGCCGGGATGACCGGTACTGCGGTAACCGAAGCCGGGGAATTCTGGGAAATCTACAAATTAGATGTGGTAGAAATTCCTACCAACAGGCCTATTGCCAGAGATGATAAAGACGATTTGGTTTACAAAACCAAACGCGAAAAATACAATGCGGTTATTGATCACGTAACTGAACTTTCAAGAGCGGGAAGGCCGGTACTTATTGGTACTACTTCTGTAGAGATTTCAGAATTGTTGAGTAGGATGTTGAAACTTCGAAATGTACCACACAACGTTTTGAACGCGAAACTGCATAAAAAAGAGGCCGATATTGTTGCCGAAGCCGGTAAATCGGGAATTGTAACCATTGCCACGAATATGGCCGGTAGGGGGACCGATATTAAATTAACCCCTGAAGTTAAAGACGCCGGTGGTTTGGCCATTGTAGGTACCGAGCGTCATGATTCAAGACGGGTAGACCGCCAGTTACGTGGGCGTGCCGGTCGTCAGGGAGATCCGGGAAGCTCTCAGTTTTATGTATCGCTGGAAGATAATTTGATGCGTTTGTTTGGTTCTGAACGAATTGCCAAATTGATGGACCGTATGGGACTGGAAGAAGGCGAAGTGATTCAGCATTCTATGATTTCAAAATCTATAGAACGAGCGCAGAAAAAAGTGGAAGAAAATAACTTCGGAATAAGGAAGCGGTTACTGGAATATGATGATGTGATGAATGCGCAACGTGAGGTAATTTACAAGCGTCGTTATCATGCTTTGTTTGGAGAACGCCTTCGGGTCGATATCGCTAATATGATTTTTGATACTTCCGAGGCGATTGCAGAAATGAACAAAGCTGCCCAGGATTATAAAAATTTCGAATTTGAGCTTATCAGGTATTTCTCTATGAGCTCACCGATTTCTGAAACAGAATTTGAAAAAATGAATATTCAGAAAATTTCCGGAATAATTTACAAAGCTGCTTATAAGCATTACCAGGAAAAAATGGACAATAATGCTGAACGTGCTTTCCCTGTAATTAAACAGGTGTACGAAGGGGAAAATAAGTTTGAACGAATTTCTGTCCCCTTTTCTGATGGTCAAAAAACGCTTCAGGTAGTGACCGATTTAGAAAAAGCTTATGAAACTGAAGGAATTCAGCTTGTAAAAGATTTTGAGAAAAATATCAGCCTTGCCATTATTGATGATGCGTGGAAAACCCATCTTCGAAAAATGGATGAATTAAAACAAAGTGTACAGTTGGCTGTTCACGAGCAAAAAGATCCGCTTCTTATATATAAGTTTGAGGCCTTTGAATTGTTTAAGGCAATGATTGACGAGGTAAACCGTGATGTAATTTCTTTCTTGTTTAAAGGGGAAATTCCTGAAAACAATGTAGCCAATATTCGGGAAGCACGGCAATCACGTAAGAAAGAGGAAAACCTGGAAACCCAGAAGGAAGAAATTCCAAATATGGATGAACGCGCGGCACAAAGCCGGGCTGCCGGACAATCTCAGCGACAACGACCTCAGGTTACCGAGACCATTACCCGGGAACAACCAAAAATTGGTCGAAATGATAAAGTAACCGTTAAGCATGTGATGAGCGGGGAGAATAAAACCATGAAATATAAGCAAGCTATCCCGCTTATTGAAAAAGGCGATTGGGTACTTGTAGAGCAATAAGCCTTTAGAATTTATCTTTTAAAATCCCGTAAGTTTCGGCTTACGGGATTTTTTTGTTGGAAAATTTTTATTTATTAAATGTATTACATACATTTATGAACCAAATCAAAAACGAACGTAAATTATGACTACTTCAGACTTCAGATTTGCGCATCACCCTGATGATGCAAAAAAGTATACTACGGAAGAACTTCGGGAGCACTTTTTAATCCCGGAATTATTCAAAAAAGACGAGATCAAGCTTACCTATACGATGTACGATCGCTATATTGCGGGTGGTGCTTTTCCGGTAAGTAAGAAGCTCAAACTGGACAGCATTGATGACCTAAAAGCGGATTATTTTCTGGAACGCCGTGAACTTGGAGTAATCAATGTAGGGGGGAAAGGAAAAGTAACGGTAGATGGCGAGGTTTATCAGCTGGGCCATAAAGAAGCCCTTTATGTAGGCCGCGGAAATAAAGAAGTTTTCTTTGAAACGGCCGATGGTGAGCAACCTTATTTCTATTTGAATTCCGCTCCGGCTCATAAAGCATACCCGGTAAAGAAAGTCACTTTGGATGATGCAGAGGTGGTGGAGCTCGGCGATAGTAAAACTTCCAATAAGAGAAGGATCAACAAATTATTGGTAAATAGTATTGTAGATACCTGCCAATTGCAAATGGGGATGACCGAACTGATGGAAGGTAGTGTTTGGAACACCATGCCACCCCATACCCATACCCGTAGAATGGAAGTGTATTTTTACTTCAACCTGGAAGAGGGCCAAACGGTTAGTCATTTTATGGGACAGCCGCACGAGATGCGCCATATTTTTATGAAAAACCACCAGGCGGTAATATCCCCGGAATGGTCTATCCACGCGGGTGCCGGTACGTCTAATTATATTTTTATATGGGGAATGGCCGGGGAGAACCTGGACTATGGCGATATGGATAAAGTAAGCCCTGAAGAATTAAAATAAAGCAAGCGATGATAGAGGAACTATTTAGTTTAAAAGGAAAGACCGCTTTAGTTACGGGTTGTAAACGAGGAATAGGCTTTGCGATGGCCGAAGCATTGGCCGAGGCCGGAGCCGATATCTTAGGGGTTTCTGCCTCTTTGGAGCCCGAAGGTTCAAAAATCGAGCAACGCATCAAGGAAATAGGAAGAAACTTTAAAGGCTACCAATGCGATTTTTCCGATAGAAAATCCCTTTACGAGTTTATTAAAAAAGTAAAGGAGGAGAACAAACAAGTTGATATTTTAATCAACAATGCGGGTACGATTATGCGAAAGCCCGCGGCAGAACATCCCGATGAATATTGGGACAAGGTGATAGAGGTGAATCAGAACTCGCAATTTATCTTAACCCGTGAATTCGGGAAGGAAATGATCAAGCGCGGGAGCGGAAAGGTAATCTTTACCGCATCGCTGCTTACCTTTCAGGGCGGGATCACCGTTCCGGGCTATGCGGCTTCCAAAGGCGCTATTGGCCAATTAACGATGGCCTTTTCCAACGAGTGGGCGGGTAAAGGAGTACAGGTAAATGCGATTGCTCCGGGATATATTGCCACCGATAATACCCAGGCCTTGAGAGAGGATGAAGATAGAAGTGAAGCCATTTTAGCAAGAATCCCTGCTGGAAGATGGGGCAAGCCTAAAGATTTTAAAGGCCCGATAGTATTTTTAGCCTCCAAAGCCAGCGATTATATGAGCGGTAGCACCATGCTTGTCGATGGCGGATGGATGGGGAGGTAACTCTAAATCTTTATAACTATTTAATTTTAATAAAATGCTACAAAAATTCAGCTTTTTGATTTTCGTAATTTATGGTATGAACTTAAATGCCCAGGAGGCTGAATACCCGCATAATGCTTTTTACCCCGGTGAGATTTGGGAAGATTCAGAGGGAAATCATATCAATGCCCATGGTGGTGGAATCAAGTTTCAAGATGGGACTTACTATTGGTATGGGGAACATAAAGGGAACAATAGTAAAGCCCATGTTGGAATTAATGTTTACAGCTCTAAAGATCTTTATAATTGGAAAAAAGAAGGGGTGGCTCTTGGCGTTGAAGATGATCCTGATTCTGAGATCACTGCCGGAAGTGTTATGGAACGCCCCAAGGTAGTTTATAATGAAAAAACAAAGCAGTATGTGATGTGGTTTCATTTAGAACTCAAAGGGCAGGGCTATGCAGCGACAAGAACCGGATTAGCTGTTAGTGACAATCCAACAGGGCCTTTTAAATATTTAAAATCCTTTAGGCCAAATGCTGAAGTATGGCCTAAAGACTTTAAAGAGGAGTGGAAAGAAACCCCCGAAAAAGATGATCCGGAAGATGTGGTGGACTGAACAATGGCACAAAGCTTTGAATGAGGGGATGTTTGTTAGACGAGATTTTGTGAAAGGACAGATGTCACGGGATATGACCGTTTTTGTCGATGATGACGGTACTGCTTATCACATACATTCTTCAGAAGAAAATCAAACTCTTCACATTTCTGAATTAACTGAAGATTATTTAAATTTTACTGAGAATTGGGTACGGGTAAAACCGGGGGGACAAAATGAAGCTCCTACAATTTTTAAGCATAAGGACTACTATTATATGATTACCTCTGGACTTACCGGGTGGGATCCTAATAAAGCCAGGTCTTTTAGGGCAAAATCGGTTATGGGGCCATGGGAGAGTCTTGGCAATCCGGCAAAAGGAAATGAAGCCGATGTTACCTTTAGATCTCAAAGCACTTTTGTATTGCCGGTTCAGGGCATAGAAAATGCATTTATTTTTATGGCCGATCGTTGGAAACCTGAAAATCATATAGACGGGAGATATATCTGGCTTCCAATAGAGTTTGAAAATGATAAACCTATCATAAAATGGCGTGACCATTGGGATCTGTCTGTCTTTAATCAAGAATAACGACTTAACTATTAACTAATTTTAAATTCAAGATGAAACAAAAATATTTTTTACACCAGTGGCTAATATTACCGGTCTTCATTCTTATTCTGTCTTGTGGGGAGAATAAGAAAACTGACGATCAAAATGATAATGTAGCTTACCTGTTTACCTATTTTACGGGAAATGGAGAAGGAGAAGAGGCCATTCGTTATGCCCTGAGTAAAGACGGGTATAATTATTATGCTTTAAATAATAATGAACCGATAATTAGTTCAGAAGAAATTAGTAATACCGGTGGTGTTCGTGACCCTCATATTATAAGAGGGGATGACGGAAGTTTTAGAATGGTCGTAACCGATTTGTTAACGCAAAATGGCTGGAATAATACCGAAATGGTTCTTTTAAAATCAAATGATCTAACCGATTGGACTTCTACGGTAATAAATATCCCAGATAACTTTGAAGAATTTTCAGATGTTACTCGTGTTTGGGCGCCACAAACTTTCTATGATGAAGAAAAGGAAAAGTATATGGTGTATTTTTCCATGTTACAGCCCGGTAGTTATGATAAAATCTATTACGCCTATACCAATAAAGATTTTACGGAGTTAGAAACTACCCCTAAACAGTTGTTTTATAATCCTAATAAAATGGCCAGTATAGATGGTGATATCATTAAAAAGGAAGGAAAATATCATCTTTTTTATAAAACAGAAGGAGATGAAGATAAAGGCATAAAAGTAGCTATTTCCGATAGTTTAACCGGAGGCTACGAAGCTTTGGAAGGTAATGTAGACCAAACCGATCAGGCGGTAGAAGGGAGCGGAGTCTTTAAAATGATAGATTCTGATAAATATATCCTGATGTACGATGTGTATATGAATGGCCGATATGAATTTGCCGAAAGTACCGATTTGAAAAATTTTGAATTGGTTAGTGAAGATATTTCTATGAATTTCCATCCGCGGCACGGAACGGTTTTGCCGGTTACACAAAAAGAGGTAAATCGATTGTTGGAGGCTTTTCCTTCAGAAGATTTTCCAATCATTGCGGGGAGTAAGGCATCAGCTGTAAAAGAAAATAATATAATCATAGATGAAGTAGCAAAATCAATATACCTGCCGGTTAAAGAAGGTACAGATCTTAGTAATTTCAATCCTGAATTAGAAACTTTTCCCGGGATAGAGTTGGTTGATACTGAACCAAAAAACTTTGAAAACGGGGAACAGGAATATAAAGTAAAATTGGTCAATGGTGAAGAACAAATTTATAAAGTTCAGGTAGAAGTAGCTAATAATCCGGTTGTGGAAGGTTATTATGCAGATCCTGAAATTATTTATTCAGAAAAAGATGAAAAATACTATCTCTACCCAACCAGCGATGGATTTACCGGTTGGTCGGGAACTTATTTCGAAACATTTTCTTCTTCAGATTTAATAAACTGGGAAAATGAAGGCACTATTTTGGATCTAAAAAAAGATGTGGAATGGGCTGATAGAAATGCCTGGGCACCTTGCGCTATTGAAAAGAAGATAGATGAAGAATATAAGTATTTCTATTATTTTACAGCGGCCCAGAAAATTGGCGTAGCCGTAGCTGATAATCCTGAAGGACCTTTTGAAGATATAGGAGAGCCTTTAATTGCAGAAAAACCAGACGGAGTTGAAGGTGGTCAGGTTATAGACCCCGATGTGTTTACCGATCCTCAAAGCGGGAAAAGTTATTTGTATTGGGGGAACGGCTTTCTGGCGGTTGCAGAGTTAAATGAAGATATGACCTCTCTTAAAGAAGGTACGGAAAAAGTAATTACTCCCGATACTACTTTTAGGGAAGGTGCTGAAGTTTTCTTTAGAGACGGAAAATATTACTTTCTCTGGTCAGAAAATGATACTCGTAGCCCGGATTATCGGGTAAGATATGCTACTTCCAACAGTCCCACTGGACCATTGGAAATTCCTGAGGAAAATTTGATTATCGAAAAAGATGAAAAAAATCAAATTTACGGTACGGGACATAATTCTGTAATTCAGGTACCGGATGCTGATCAATGGTATATTGTTTATCATCGCTTTACCCGACCAAAAGGTATTGAGATGGGGCGAGAAGCCGGTTTTCATCGCGAAGTGGCTATTGATGCATTAGAATTTGATGAATCCGGTGCCATTAAAAAAGTTAAACCTACCGTAAAAGGGATACAACCTATAAAAACTTCAGAGTAATGAAAATATTTATTCCATTAGCCTTAGTGTTGTTTATTTTCTCTTCCTGTTCAGATCAGGAACTGGAAAATGTAAATTTTAATAATCCTTCTGAAAGTATTGATCTTGAAGTAGATGTAAATGATACTGGAGAGTTGGTTTATAAGGTTTTTTATAATGAAAAAAACATTTTACAGGAGTCAAAATTAGGCTTGGTAAGAAAAGATTCAGATTTTTCTAAAAACCTTAAAATTATTGAGGTTTCAGAAAAAGAAGAAGTTTCAGACGATTATACACTACTTCACGGGAAACAATCCGAAATTAGTTATAAGGCAAATCAATATACCTTAACAGTAGAAAATGAAGACCAGCAACAAATGGAAATTGATTTTCATTTGGGGGAAAATTCTCTTGGTTTTAGATATCGATTTCCGAAGGGAGAAACTGGTTCAAAAATAATTTCCGAAGAGAAAACCACATTCAATTTTTCTTCTGGAGCTCGAGGATGGTTGCAACCTATGTCAAAAGCAAAAACCGGTTGGTCAGAAACAAATCCTTCTTATGAGGAATATTATAAAATGAATATTCCTCTGGAGACTCAGCCTGAAATTGGTGAAGGCTGGGTTTATCCGGCGCTGGTAAAAGAGGAAGATAACTGGGTTTTAATTTCTGAAACAGCCCCAAATCGGAATTTTAGTGCGACGAGGTTAAAATCTGAAGGCAATGCTTTAAAAGTTAGTTTTCCTCAAAAAGAAGAAGTGTTTCCCGGTGGCGAATTGTTGCCAAATGGAGAGCTTCCTTTGGAGAGTCCGTGGAGGACTTTAGCTTTTGGAAATCTTGAAAAAGTAGTAAACAACACGATAGTTACAGATTTGGCAGTGCCGGCTAAGCAGTCCGAAACCGATTATATTAAGCCCGGTATGGCTTCCTGGAGCTGGGCTTTGTTAAAAGATGCATCGGTAAATTATGATACGACCCAAGAATTTATTGATTACGCAGCTGAAATGAATTGGTCGTATTGCCTTATTGATGTAAATTGGGATGAGAATATTGGTTGGGACCGAATGAAGGAACTAGCAGATTACGCTAACGAAAAATCAATAAAGCTATTGGTTTGGTATAACTCTTCGGGAGACTGGAACAGCACCCCTTATACGCCGAAAGGCAAATTACTTACAGCGGAAAGTCGGGAAAATCAATTCCGAAAATTAAAGAAAATTGGTATAGCTGGAGTGAAAATTGACTTTTTTGGAGGCGATGGGCAGTCGATGATTTCCTATTATCATGATATTCTTGAAGATGCTGCAAAACATAAGTTATTGGTGAATTTTCACGGAGCTACTTTGCCCCGCGGCTGGCATAGAACCTATCCCAACCTGATGACTATTGAAGCTGTTAAAGGGCACGAGTTTATGACCTTCGAACAGGAAAATGCAGATCTGGCACCTGCCCATGCGGCGATGTTACCGTTTTCGCGAAATGTCTATGATCCGATGGATTTCACCCCTATGGTTTTAGATACTATACCTAATATTAATCGGCTGAGTACACCGACATTTGAATTAGCACTACCTGTACTTTTTACTTCGGGAATTCAGCATATTGCAGAAACTCCTGCCGGTATGGAAAAACAACCCGAATTCGTCAAAGAATATTTGCGAGATATTCCTGTACAATGGGATGAAAGTAAACTAGTAGAAGGTTACCCGGGGCAGGATGTAATTATGGCTAGAAGAAAAGGCAATACTTGGCATATAGTAGGAATAAATGGAGAAGATAAAGCCAAAGATTTTCAACTATCTCTTGATTTTATAGATAATGCTAGTTCAGCATATTTAATCAAAGATGGAAAAGATGATTTTGTAAAAGAACAGATTGAGATACAAGAACCTTTTGAAATTTCTGTCCAACCTTATGGCGGATTTGTAATTAAAATCACTAAATAAAATGAAGAATAATAATAAAATTCTCCAAACTTTAGTTTTGGGGCTTTTACTTTTCGCTTTTAATGCTACCTCTCAGGAAAAACCCGAAGCAGTGAGAGAATACTACGTTTCATCACTCACAAAAATAGCCGATCCTGTTTTAAAAGCACTAAGTAAAGATAAGCTTAAAGAAAAGATGCCGGTAGAACGTTCTCCGGGCGCCTGGGACGATCGAACCCATGTAACATACTTAGAAGCCTTTGGTCGATTGATGTCTGGAATGGCTCCCTGGCTAGAATTAGGTTCTGATGATACTGAGGAAGGAAAGCTGCGGGAAAAATATATAGCCCTTAGTTTAAAAAGCCTTGAAAATGCTGTAGATCCAAAGGCCGATGATTTTATGAATTTTTCAAACGACAAACAGCCTCTTGTAGATGCTGCTTTCTTAGCCCAAGCTTTATTGCGGGCGCCTAATCAGTTATGGGAAAAATCAGATTCAAAAACCCAAAAACATATTATTGAAGCTTTAAAATCTACCCGTAGCATAACGCCGTATTATAGCAATTGGTTGCTTTTTACCGCTATGGTTGAAGCGGCTTTATTAAAGTTTGATGGGGAAGCCGATATGGTTAGAATGGAATATGCACTAACCAAACATATGGAATGGTACCTGGGAGATGGAATGTATGGAGATGGACCAAATTTCCATTGGGATTACTATAATAGCTTTGTGATTCAGCCTATGATGCTCGATATCCTTAAAACACTAAATGAGGAAGGAATAAATAAAGAAAGAGATTTTAAAGAAGTGACAAGGCGGGCAAAACGATATGCAGAAATCCAAGAGCGTTTAATTTCGCCAGAAGGAACTTATCCGCCAATAGGTCGTTCTTTAGCATATAGATTTGGAGCCTTTCAATCATTATCACAAATCGCCTTATGGGAAGAATTACCTGAAGAGATAAAACCTGCACAGGTTCGTTCTGCATTACATGCCGTTATCAAAAAACAGATTGAAGCGGAAGGCACTTTTGATGAAAACGGCTGGCTTAGAGTTGGTTTCTTCGGAAGTCAGAATAATATTGGGGAAGGCTATATTTCTACCGGTAGTCTTTATTTATGTTCTGAAGCCTTTTTGGTTTTGGGATTATCACCGGAAAATGCATTTTGGAGTGCTCCTGCTGCGCCCTGGACCCAAAAGAAAATCTGGAATGGAGAAGCTATTCCCATAGACAAAGCTGAATAAAAAATTTAAAACAAATAACATGAATAAAATTAAAACTTACTTATTATATATAGTTGCAGTACTGCTTGTGGGCTGTAATTTTAGTGGAAAAAAAACATCAGAGGAAAGTAGCGACCCTGAATCAAAAACTTCAGAAGTTCATGTTATACCTGATTCGAAAGAAGAAGTGGCAGAAATCATACATAGGGTAAACCAACACTGGCAGGAGAAAAATCCTGAACATAGCTGGGCCTTTTGGCACGATGCAGCTTACCATACCGGAAATATTGAAGCTTATAAAGTTACCGGAGAAGAGAATTATTTAGAATATTCAAGAGCCTGGGCCGAGGAAAATGAGTGGATGGGGGCTAAATCCCAAGATAAATCAGAGTGGAAGTATAGTTATGGGGAAACCGATGAACATGTTTTGTTCGGTGACTGGCAAATTGCATTTCAAACCTACATTGATATTTATACTTTAGAGGGAGAAAAAGATCCTTCAAAGATAGAGCGCGCCCGGGAGGTTATGGAATACCAAATGAGTACTTCTGAAAATGATTATTGGTGGTGGGCTGATGGTCTATACATGGTAATGCCGGTGATGACCAAGCTCTATAGGGTTACCGGAAATGAGCAGTATCTCGAGAAATTGGATGAGTACTTGTCTTATGCTGATAGTATAATGTATGATGAAGATGCCGGATTATATTACCGGGATGCAAAATATGTATATCCTAAACATAAGAGTGCCAATGGAAAGAAAGACTTTTGGGCCAGGGGAGACGGCTGGGTATTTGCCGGTCTGGCAAAAGTTCTCCAGGACATGCCGAAAGATGCTGATCAACGTAAAAAGTTTGAAAAAAGGTTTACAGCTATGGCTACTGCCATAGCTAAAGCTCAGCAAGATGAGGGATATTGGACAAGAAGTATCCTGGATCCTGAACATGCACCTGGACCTGAGACCAGTGGGACTTCCTTTTTTACCTATGGATTTCTATGGGGTGTAAATAATGGAATTTTAGACAAAGAAGAATATATGCCTACCATTAAAAAATCCTGGCAATACCTTACTGAAATGGCACTTCAGGAAAATGGAGCGGTAGGCTATGTACAACCCATTGGTGAAAAAGCCATTCCCGGCCAGGTAGTAGATAAGAATTCTACTGCCGATTTCGGGGTAGGGGCATATCTTTTAGCAGCTTCTGAAATGTACCGGTTTGTATCGAATAAATAAATTGATAATTTTCATTTTTACTAAAAAAGGTCAGGGTTTGAAAATCCTGACCTTTTTTTATCAATAATTTGAAATGTTCCGAAGCTTGCCTTGAAAATATTTCTTGGAGAGTATTTGAGTTAATTGATTAGTTTGAAGAGGCTTTTAAACTCATAAACTCAATCAAACTTATATTTCTCACCAACTACAATTTTATCACCCGAGTCATCAACTTCAAATAAATTTGGAATGCGTATAAAGTCGCCATTTTTATTGGTACGATGGCTATGGAGGGACATGAGAAGTTCGCCTTCAAAAGTTTTAAATAGCATGCCGTGTCCAAAATTTGGAGGAGTAACAAGGTCTTCTTGCTGAATCCATGGACCATCTATGTTACCACTTTCAGAATAAGCAACACCCTGTACATAATCATTATGTGCCCAGCTCGTCCAGAGCATTCCGAGTATTCCGGTTTGGGTACGAAAAAGCCAGGGACCATCGGTTACTTTGTTGGGAACTACCTTTCCATTATCATCATACTCTTTACTCCACGGAGAATCACTTGCTCGAAACAGTACTTCTCCTTTACCCAAAGAACCGCTTAAATCGGGTTTTAGTTCTATTTTTTCCATGGTGCCATTTAGGTTTTGTAACCATTCTTCGCAATAAACCATATAAGGTGTCCCTTTTTTGTCAACCCATAAAGTTCCATCGAGAGTTGGCCTGTCAGGTGGTAAATAAGTATCATCTTCCATTGGAACATAAGGCCCATCAGGCTTATCACTTACTAAAATATGACTGGCTCTGCGTTCAATTACATTTCCCTGTACCGTATCAATTTTTACATCCCTGTTGGTAAACGTGGCGAAAAAATAGTATTTATTGTTATACTTATGTATTTCAGCGGCCCAAATCATTGGGTTTGATCCCATCCAGGAATTAGGATCATGTTCCACCACATCAAATGGCCCGGTCCAATCTTTTAAATCTTTGCTTTTCCATAGTTTTCCCCCGGTACCTGTCATATAATAAGTAGCGGTTTTTTTATCAGCAAGAATAAAAGGATCGCTTAAACGGATGGAATCTATGGGGGTGGTTTTAATTGACTTGTTCTCCTGAGCAAAACCAAAAGTTAAACACAGCAGTAGCAGTTTGATTGAAAATAAAGATGTTTTTATACTCATAACTATTTGAATTTTTGGGTTTTTTGAAATACGTTAAAGCAAGGGAGATAATTTTGTGATTAAAATTTATTACAAAATCGATCTATCACCTTCATCACGCTTAATCCATCTTCTGCTGAACAAGGATTATTTGCCTTCCCTAAAAAGTATTCAACAGCAGCCTGGATCATTGGTTGTTGGATATGTGGAATGGTATCGAAATGCAAAACTTCTTTTCCTGTTTGAGAATTTATAGAAACTTTATCACCAAAAAAGGAAAAACTTATAGAACCTTTACTGCCATAGATAATACACTGGTCTTTTTTATCCTTTTCAGAAATATTAAAGCACCATAAGCCGCTAAATTGCACTCCACTCTTAAAAGAAATTATTCCATTAATGATATCATCAGCTTTATATAAGTTTTGTTGATTTGATGAAAAACCCCGAAAATCATTTATCTCACCGAAAAAGGAAATCATTAAATCTAATTGATGCGGAGCCAGATCATGAAAATAACCACCTCCTGAAATACTTGGTTTAATTCTCCAGTTGTCTTCGGAATCTGCTATTAGAGAAGACTTAGGTGGCTGTAGGATTTTTATTTCGGCAAATCGAATTTGTCCGATTACCTGCCTTTCCAGGAGTTCGCCAACTTTGAGAAATGCTGGTAATTTTCTTCGGTAATGGGCTACAGTAAGTTTGGTTGTACTTTTTTCTAAAGCTTTTAGAATAGTTTCTGCTTCTTCTGCAGATAAGGCCATTGGTTTCTCTAAATAGACATGTTTTTCGGCTTCTATTGCCTTTAGTGTAATTTCCAGATGCGAAGAGGGAGGGGTAGCAATATAAACAGTATTGATTTCCGGATTTTCCAGGAGATTTTCTACTGAATCGTACCAGAATGGAACCTGATGTCTTTCTGCAAAATCTTTTGCCTTGTTGGCGTTTCGGCGCATTACGGCTAACAGTTCTGAATTGGCGATTTTCTGAAAAGCCGGTCCACTTTTTACTTCGGCTACATCTCCGCACCCTATAATACCCCACACTACTTTTTCCACCTATTCCAGATTTTTGATTTTTATATCCTTAAATTCAACTCCCTGTCCTTCGGCTTGCAAACCTATATAGCCTTCTGTTAGTAATTGACCGTCCTTTTTGATTTCAGGATTAAAACCATTTACTACGCCACCACCAATTTGTGGTTTGGTGTATTCTAAAACTTTTTTTCCATTTACCTTATGGATTACCAGGGAATCCCGATATACAATTAATTCGGCTTTTACCCATTCATCATAGGCATATGTTTCAGAGGATGATTCTATACAATGTCGTGGATCCATTTCATCTTCAAAAAATACTTCAGTACCAGGCGAACACATATTTCCGGTAGGCCTGGGATTGCCATCTTCGGCATCGGCCAGCATTTGGTATTCAACTGAAATTGGCCAGTCCTGTTCTTTTAAAATCGTTTCCGGGGCCTGGGAATGAAACATCACTCCGCTGTTTCGGTAGGTGTATTCCGGGGCGTCTTCCATCCATTCTCCAGTAAACCGATATTCAAATTTAAGGTGATAGGAGGAAAAGGGTTCTTTATAAAATAAATGCCCGTATCGCTCATCAAAGCTTGTATAATCTTCATAGTTTACCTGAATTATACCATCTTTAACCCTGAAAGTATTGGCATAATTTTCTCCAACTTCATGATGATGAAATTTTGGAATCCACTCATCAAGGGTTTTCCCGTTAAACAGCGCTACCCATTCATTTTCCGGTTCATTGTTTTCTTCTTTCTTATCATTTTTGGAATCTGATTTACAGGCCAAAAATGAGGTGCTGAAAATTATTAATAATAAAAAGGAGTAATTCTTCATTGAATTTTATTTTTGTTGATATACACGAACATAATCTATTTTATAAGTTCGGGGAAATTCTGTTTGCTCAGGATTACCACCGTTTGATCCTAAAGCCAGATTAAGCAAAATGTAATGTGGCTGATGAAACGGGTTAAAACCACCGGGATTCATTGTTTTTGAGAGATCAATTTCATTTAACAATTCATCATCTAAAAATAGTTTAATTCGCTCTTTATTCCAATCCATTTTCCAGATATGATATTTTTCCGTCCATTGTGAATCTTTTTTTAAAAACTTTGAAAAAGGGACTTTAGCTTCGTCCCAGGCTGCTCGTTTGTTTTTGTGGGCCCAGGCAGCATTAGCAAGAATATGTGGTTTATTGTTGACGCGGTAATATTCCATAATATCGATCTCCCCATTAGCTGGCCAGCCTTTAGAAACCCCGAGTGTCCAGATGGCAGGCCACATTCCTTTTGCGGTATCAATTTTAGCTTTTACTTCTACAATTCCGTATTGAAATTCAAACTTGTTCCGGGTGTTAATACTGGAGGAGGTATATGTTACAAACTCCCGGTTTTCTTTCCAGTTTTTACTGTCTTTTTTAAAATTAGGATTTTTGCGCTTTTCCCTTCTTCCTTCAATGTTTAAAATCCCGTTTTTAATAGAGGCATTATCTTCTTGATACCATTGTAATTCGTGATTGCGAACAAAACCTTTTTCAAATGACCAAAATTCAGGGTTGGGTTTATCATTTTTGTTAAATTCTTCCGCCCAAATTAATTTATAGCCTTCAGGAGGAGTAGGGGAGTTTTGGCCATTTAGCACAGCAACTACAAATAATTGTAGTAATAAAAGAATTCCAGCTTTAGTATTTATTCTCAATTTTTTCATTTATAAGCCTTTAGTCTAGATCTGTTTATTTAGGTTGAGTTTTGATATTCTTTCGAATTTACTTCCTGCTTTTTGTAATAAGATAAACTTTATATATTTCCAGAATTAAAAAAACCGGAATCCATTTGCATACATGGACCCCGGTTATAGAATTATTTTATTTTATTAAAGAAAGGGTATAGCTGTAGCTATAATTTTGATCTCTTAATAAATATTTTCCCAGTGGATAAGCCCCCCAGCTATTGTTACCACCAAGTCCGCGTTGTTTTAGGTCTACATGTAAAAACACTTTATCATAGATTGGAATATCAGTTGGATGCATTTGATTTTTTGAATCTCCCGGGTCTAAATCTTCAGTTTTTACATCCAGCGCACTAAAACCTAATGGCTGATCACCAATAATCCTTAATCCTTCTCCATTGGTATTGGTTAAAGTGAACCAACGTGTATCTGTTTTATAGCCGGCTTCCTGTGGGCGAATATAGGCCCAGGTAAATTGATTTTTCACCTTATCTTCATAAATACCTAAGAAGGCAGCAGAATTTCTGTCGCTATAATTTTCCCAGGGACCACGACCATAATATTTAAGGTTTTCATACTCACCGGGTAAAACCATGCGCATTCCAAATCTTGGCAGCTCCGGTGTTTCTTTAGCTTCCATATCTATGCTTGCAGAAATCTTGATTTCTCCATTATTTTTAATAAAATATGATAGGGTGTAAGGAACCTCAACTTTCTGTAGTTGGTAGGTAACAATTATTTCAATTCCATTTTCCTGCTTATCATTAATTTGAAAGTTTTTTACTTCAGGCTTGTTATTAGTGGCTTCTTTCCAGGCTTTTAAACGTTCCGGCATTTGGTTACCAAAATCATTATCGGTAGGAGCACGCCAGAAATAAGGTTGCGGGAATTCCTCTATTAATGCGGCTTCAGAATGTGTAAAGTTATATTCGGTTATTCTTCCGGTTTCCGCATTAATTTCTCCTGAAATACCATTGGTTGTAAAACTAAAAATATCATTTTCAAAATTATGCGTTATACTGCCTTCTGAATGCTCTTGTTCAGATGTAAAAAAGGAGGCATCATTCAATTGAAATTGTTCCCTGGCAATTTCATGACCTACAGGAATTAACGCTGTTGCTTTCTTGGTGTAGGCAAATACATTTAAAAAAGTTTCTTCGTCATCAAGCTCCGGAATTTCCAGGGAAATTTTAGTGTTTTGGTTAGGAGCAGCTTCTGCTTCAAAATATTCTTCTTTTACTACTTCTCCATTTTTTACCAATTGCCATTTAAACTGGTATTTATTCAGATTGGTAAAATTAAATTCGTTTTGAATAGTTAAGCTTTTCCCCTCCAAATCAAATTTTATGTTTTGATGTACCTTCTTTACTTCAAATAAGGCAGGGTGAGGTTCTCGATCTGCTGTAACTAATCCGTTAGCATTAAAGTTTTGATCGTTGTGGAGGTTTTCTCCCCCAAGATCGCCGCCGTATGCCCAAAATTCCTCTCCTTCATCGGTATAAGCCCTTAAGCCCTGGTCTACCCAATCCCAGATAAAACCACCTTGCATATGCGGACTATTTTCTATAATATCCCAGTATTCCTTAAAATTTCCGTTACTATTCCCCATGGCGTGTGAATATTCACACATTATATATGGTCTGGTTTTATCCTCTGCATTTGCATAACTTTTCATATCTCCGATTCTGGGATACATGGGGGCCACAATATCGGTATTCCTGTTTTCTCCAGCCTGTTCAAACTGAACCAGTCGGGTAGGGTCATTCTTCTTCAGCCAGTCGTAGGCATCATAAAACACCGGGCCGTTTCCGCTTTCATTTCCTAAAGACCAAATTATAATAGAGGAGTGGTTTTTATTGTATTCCATCATCCGTTTAATTCTGTCCAAATGCGCTTCCACCCATTCTTCCCGGTATGCCGGATGTGCTTCTTTATCAAAATTACCCTGCCATTCAGCACCCATTCCATGGGTTTCAATATTGGCCTCATCTACGATATAAAAACCGTATTCATCAGCCATTTCATAAATATATTGCCCGTGTGGATAATGGCTCATTCTAATAGCATTAATATTATTTTGGGCCATAACCTCCAGGTCTTTTTTAGTAATTTTTTTATCGGGTACGTGACCTTTGTCGCCGTGATGTTCGTGAAGGTTAACCCCTTTTACGGTAATGGGCTCTCCATTTACTTTTAATTGTGCATTTTCAATGGCTACAGTTCTGAATCCTGTTTTTCCTGAAATCACTCCAAGCACATTATTTCTGCGGTCTTTTAACTGAATGGTATAGGCATATAAATTAGGCTTTTCCGCGCTCCATTTTTCTACGTTGTTAATGGTTTTCTCAAAAACGAGTGCTTCTGAAGAATTCGTGATAGTTTTTTCTTCAGTATAGATTTTTTTTCCGTTTTTATCTTTTAAGCTAAGTGCTACTTTTGGTTTCCTTACTTTTGAATTTTCAAACTCTTTAATATCCAGACTTAAGTTGAAAAGTCCGTTTATAAAAGAGTCGTCTAACTCGCTGGTAAGGGTATAGTCCCAAATTGTAGTTTTAGGCATTGCCTGTAGAAATACATCTCTTTCAATTCCACTTAAACGCCAAAAATCCTGATCTTCAATGTATCTGCCATCGTGCCAGCGAAAAACCTGTACAGCTAATATATTTTCCCCTTTTTTTAAATTTTCAGTAATATTGAATTCGGCCGGGGTTTTCGCTGCTTTGGTCATACCTACTTCTTCTCCGTTTAGGAATATCCGGGCATAACCGGAAATAGAACCGAAATGCAATATTATTTCCTTATCCTTCCAGTCTTTAGAAACTGAAAATGTTTTTCGGTAGCTGCCCACCGGGTTATATTCCTCGTCTATATATGGCGGGTTTTTAGGAAAAGGATAGGTGACATTGGTATAAATTGGAATATCAAAACCTTGTAGTTCCCAGTTTGAAGGAACCTGGATCTTACGCCAGGATGAATCATCTAAATCAGGTTTATAAAAATCTTGTGGACGTTCTACAGGAGATTTTACAATATTAAACTTCCAGTTTCCATTTAAGCTTTGGTATAATTTAGAATGCTCCGTTTTTTTAGATTTTGCCAGTTTTTCAGATTCATAAAGTACAAAATAACTGCGCCCTTCTTCCTTATTTTTGTCCAGAAGTTCCGGATTTTCCCAGTCGTTTTTTTCCTGTGCTATCCCATTTGTTAGGGTGATTAAAACCACAGCTAAGCTAATTATCTTTCTCATAGTATTAAATTTCTAGGTATTAGGGTAATTTTTCAATTTCCAGTATTTTAACGGGAGTTGCTGCTTCTTCGGCCATTCCTTCTCCATCAACCTGAGTTACTTTTTGAAGGAATATATGTATGTCTCCTTGCTTTTGAAATAATTCTTTATCAAAATTGGGTTCCCATTGTCCCACAGAATAATTTGTTAGGTCTGTTACTACCCACTTCTCATTAGAAGAAAGGGTTTTATTGGCAAGAGAAACCTTGTTCCCCCTTTCTGTGTCTCTAAAGAGTAAATTGATTTTTTTAGCATTCTTATTTTCCTGAATAAATATTTCCGGTCGGGATATTGGGATACTTTTGGTGCCGCCACCGCCAAGCTGAAAAGAATTTTTTCTAAAATAAGTACTCGCCTTTTTCCATTTTCCATTTTCAAGATAAACTACCTTAAATTGTGTAGCATCTATATTTTTCTCATTCCAATAACTAGCGATATAAGGATTACCTTCGGAGTCAGTAGTGATAGAAGTTTGATTAATAAGGCTGCTATTTTGCGGAATTTTCCAGGCATATTCCGCAGTAACTTCAGTAATAGGTAATTTATATTTTTCCCCTGTAGATTTTTCCCAGGTTTTACCTCCATCTTTAGAACGGGCATAGGCGATATCATGGTTGGTTGCTACATCCCAACTTTCCCGCCAAACCCAGGAAATATGGATTGTTCCTTTTGCATCTACCGTAGTTTGCCAATAAGCGTTTCGTTCTTCTTCCCCGTCAATTAGGTTCTCCTGTAATCTGTTCCAATTTTTTGTTTTGGTATGGTAAGAGTTTGCAATCAAACTCCCGCTGCCCGAGTGACCGGAACGGTAAAGAAATAATAAGTTCTCATTTTTAAGATTGTAAAACTGAGGATAGGATACTTTATCTTCCAGCTTGTTGGTCATAGGCATTTTCTGTGAAAGTTCTATGCCTAGAGGGGTTTTACTTTTTGCATAGCGAAGTTCGTTATCGTGATGGTCCCAGCTAACGTGTAAATAGCCTTTTCCATCAATAGCAATACTTATAGCATTATGGGCGTCTTTTGTATTTCCTTTATAAGGTGTCTTGTGGATTTCCCAGGAAGAACTGTTTAAGTTACGTCTTGCTAAAACCATGAATCCTTTATCATCATAAAATGCAGTAAACTGATAATCTTTATGGGTTGTTAGAGCTTTTTCCCTAAAAATTACTGTATTAATAGAATTGTTGGCCCAACCTTTATCAACTGCAATTTCGTTAGTCTTAAGTGTACTGCAGGAAATTAACAGACTAAGAAAAACTAACCCCAGATATAAATTTTTTAGAGAGATTTTAAAATTCATTTAAGTATTAATATGCATAAGTATAATAGTAAAGTTAAAAAATAAATATCAACAAGTGTACACTGTACATATAAAATAATTATGTTAAGAGCTAATGCTAATACCCTGGATTTTGTAACAGTTCAGCATCCTTGTTTAATTGTATTTCCCTAAGTGGTGGCTAATAAAATATAGGGTTAAAAGAGAGTCCTAAAATCAGCATGCCTTCTATGGCATCATTCTTTAATCTCTTATCTTCGGAAATAACTCTTTATTTTTAGTAAGTAACAACTTTTTCAGAAAGTCCTGGTGAATTAATACTAATTTTAATATCTCCCTTTTCCCCGCTAGTTTGTATATACCCCCTAAGTTGTCCTTTGTAAGTTTTTCTCTTTTTAGCCTGATAATTCTCATGACTACTAAGATCACCACTTTCTAAACCCAGAAGGACTGCTGGTCCATCAATTGTTATACTTACCTCTCGATCATCATTAACAATTCTATTTCCGGTATCGTCTGTGAGAAGGATATCTACATGAATGATTTCTTTATCTCCTTCTTTATATACTGCTTTTTTTGATTTTTCAATATGTAATTCAGCAACTGAACCCGGTGTTGTCAGTTGGTGTTCAGCAACTTTTTCGTTTTTGTTGTAAGCTTTTATTAAAAGTTCACCCTTTTCGAAAGGAATTTCCCAGGCAATCATTTTGTCATTTTTATAAGCGACCTCTTTTTTTCCTAATGACTCACCATTTAAGAATAGTTCCACTTCATCTGTATTGGCATAGGCGGTAACCCACTTTGTTTCGCCATCATCTCCCGTCCAGGATTCTTCAATATTAGTTCTTCTATGAACATTTTTTTCTGAATCTGTGACTCCAATGTAAGCCATAGGCTCATTATTCCATAAGCTTTTCCTAAAATAAAAATCGGGTTTTGGTTTTCCAGCTAAATCAATAATACCAGCACCACTACTACGAGAAGGCCATTCCCGGGCTTCTCCAATGAAATCGAAGGCAGTCCATAGAAACTGGGAAGAGATATAGTCATTTTCTTTAACTGCCAGCCAGGCATTTAAAGCATCCCCATTTTCGCTACCATATATTACGCGCTCTGGATATTTCTCGTGATCTTCTTTATACCGGTATTCTTGATAATTATATCCTACTATATCTAAATTTGAAGGATAATTTGTTTCGTTAGACATTGTAACCCCGGCCAAAGCAGCGGTAACAGGTCGGGTTTTATCATACATTTTAACCGCGTGAACCAATTCGTTTGAGAGTTTAGCGAGATGGGATACCGGGGGATTGTCTTCCTGGTAACCTTTTCCATAGATTTGAGGGTTTCTACCTTCGTCTAAAACAGGATGGCTATAAGGGTCATTAGGATAATCAATCTCATTACCTATACTCCACATGAATATTGAAGGATGATTTCTACTCCTTCTTACCATAGCTTGAAGATCCTTGACGGCCCATTTTTGAAAATCATTATATAGTCCTTCGTTGCCTGGAGTGCCTACATTCCAGCCTTCAATCCATTTGTTCTTATGGTATTCCCATTCATCAAAAGCTTCATCCTGTACCAGGAAGCCAAGTTCATCAGCCAAATCATATAGGTAATCCTGATGCGGATAATGACTCATTCTTATAGCGTTGGCTCCCAGCTCTTTAAGAGTTTCTAATCTTTTTCGCCAAACTGCTTCAGGAACTGCAGCACCTAAAGCTCCGGCATCGTGATGAATACAAACTCCTTTTATTAAAGTATTTTTTCCGTTAAGGAAAAATCCCTCATTAGCAGTAAATTCAAAGCTTCTTATTCCCACATTTTCGGTCCAGGTTTCAAGGGTTTTATCGCCTTCTTTAATTGAAACCTCTAAATGATATAAATTTGGAGTTTCGGGTGACCATAAATTAGGATTATCAATTTCTAATGCTAAATCTAAATAATTTTCTCTTTGCGGTCGGGCTACCAGGGCAGATCTGGTTTGATTTATTATACTGTCCTTTTCATTACGAAGTACTGCTTCTATGCTAAGTTTTGCATCATCTTCGCTATGATTTTCCAGCTCTATCTCTACCTTACCTATGGCTTTATTTTGGGAAATTTCAGGAGTCGAGAAAAAGACACCCCATTGAGAAAAATGAATTTTATTTTGTTCTTTAAGGTAAACATTTCTGTAAATTCCTGAACCGGTATAGTATCTGGAATCTGCAAAATCAGAGTGATTAGCCTTTACAAGAATTATATTGTTATTTTCTTTTAGATAGGGGGTAAGGTCATATTGAAATGGGATAAAACCATTGGGGTGTTTTCCTAAATATTCTCCATTTATCCATACCTCACTATTTTTATAAATACCATCAAAATAGATAGCATATTTTTTCTCTTTAGAAAAATTTTCAAGTTCAAATTCTTTTTTATACCAGCCTATACCACCGGGAAGAAACCCTGTGCCGCTGGCGAGGTCTGGGTTGAACTCTTCGTTGATGCTCCAGTCGTGAGGGACATTAACTTGGTTCCAGGTTATATTAGAATCAGTTATATCATTGAAACTGTGATCGCCCTTAATAAATTGCCAATTATCATTAAATAAAGATTTACTGCTTTCCTGGGCTCGTACTATGGGAGACAATAATAGAAGAAAGATCGGGATTAAAAAATATTGAATGGATTGCGTTTTCATAACCAGTGATTATTGGGTGACAAGTGTAACTATGGATCTTGGCGGAAGTTGTATTTCGTCTTCTACAGGGTGGGTTTCTAAATCCTTATCTGAAGATGTGATATAAGCTTTAGCCGCTCCAATATTTTGATTTTCTTTAGTAAGGTTAAGCGTAATCTTACTATTGCTTCTGTTGGTTAATACGACTATAATTTCATCATTTTCTGGATTGGAATAGGCTGAATGAAGTAATTGGTCCTCTGAAGTATTCAATTCAGTTTTAATTCTGTTAAACCCGGGCCTTATAAAATGGCTGTAATTTCCAAGCGCCCAAAGTAATTTACTTTCATAGAAATTCCCGTCGTTTTTTTGTTTGTCAATATATATCAACCCGTCTTTGTAATCATAGGGTGAAACCCCCAACCACCATTGCCAGGAGGAAGCCTGGGCTTCGGTTAGATCTAAATGAATTATATCTGCCATATACATGGCAGGGTCCATGCTCAAATCCCTTCCGTTTCCTTTTATTTCTTCATTATCTTCTAAAATGCAGTATTCAGACATCCAGTATTTTATTTCAGGATAATTTTCCAGCTTATTATTTAAATCCTGTCTGCTTTTTTTAGCTTCAGAATAGGGATAAGTAGTAAAGTAACTATGGCCTGAAATTGTTTTACTTACATTGCTAAGATCTCCAACATAACTTTCTGAATTTTCATCAAAAAAAGCTTCTATTTGATTTCCGCGTTCTGGTTTGTCACCCTCGTTATACAAGTAATCGATTTGTGCTGTTTCCGGGATATCTATTTTTACCGATAAATTTTTATCGCTTACTTTTTGGTCTAATGCTTTAGCAATGCCATAAATCTCATTGTTATTGAAAGGAGTTCCTTCCTGGCCGCCATCCGACCAGTCCCATTGTGGTTCGTTTACCGGGCTTACGTAATCAACATTTAAGCCTTTTTCCTGAAGGCCCATGATAGTTTGGGTTAGGAAATCAGCAAATTCATTATAATTCTCTTTAGCTAAATTGGAAATAGCATTATTGGCGTAAGCTTTTCCATTTCTAGTTATATGAACCGGAGGACTATTGGAAAACACCAATAAATTTTCAACACCCCGCTCTTTTGCTGCCTGTGCGAACCATACCTGGCCTTCTTGTTTTTCCCAATTATAGCTGCCATCTGCTTGCAAAAAACTTTCGGCCCTGCGCCATTCATCACTAATATCACTATTCTCTCCCTGTCCTGCGCTACCGGCTCCGAGATTAAAGCGCCATAGTGATAACCCGATTCCCTTCGGATTACCCTCTTCATCTTTCTCACTACTAAAAAGTAAATCGGCAATTTTATTTTTTTTAGTATCCGGCCATTTGCCTACAAATTGAATAGACCAGGCATCGGAAGCACCAAAATTATCGATGGTTTGATAGGTTTCATCAGGCTTAACATTTAGTATAATTTCATTATCTCGGCTTTCTTCTTCGGAATTTTCATTTTCCTGATTCTTTTCATTACAGGATAATATTAGAAATATTATCGGTAAAATTTTTAGATAGTTTAGATTCATTTTTAGCAAGTTAAAAAAAAGGGAAAGTGAATAACTTTCCCTTTTTGAAAATTTTAATAATGAGGATTTTGTTCTAATTGGTCATCAGAAGACTGAATTTCCTCTCGTGGTATAGGTAACCAGTAGTGCTGTTCTTCAAAACTTCTTCCTTCTAAAGCAGTTTTTCTTTCATAGGAGAGGTTACCGTCCTCATTTTTTGTAATATTTATTCCGTATGCTGGTTCATTTTCTGTCTCCATTGCAATTTTCCAACGGCGTACGTCATAAAATCTATGTTCTTCAAAAGCGAGTTCAATTCTTCTTTCCTGTCGAATGGCCTCTCTCATTTCATCCTGAGATAAACCGGAAGGAAGGGGGGGCATATCAACTCCATTTCTCGCTCTAATTTGATTTACAGCATTGTAAACAGACTCGTCTGGGCCTGAGGCTTCGTTTTGAGCTTCAGCATAATTTAATAAGATTTCAGCATACCTAAAGTAAATCCAGTTTTGAGTTCCAGCTACCTCCCATGGATTTTGAATTGGTAAGTCTTCATTAATAAACTTTCTTAAATAATATCCTGATTTACTGGTATTCCAATTGTCGGGACCATCCTGACTATCAAGTCCTCCAGGTGTAAAAGTCTCTACCTCACGACCTCTGTAGTCAGCGCCATTAAATAAAATGCTTTCATAGAACCTGGGATCTCTGTCTTCATAAGGAGCATTCGCATGTTCGGGATTATCCCAATCAAATTCTGAACCATCTGCCATTTCATAGTCATCTACCAGGTTTTGTAATGGTACCTGACCGCCCCAGCCACCATAACCGTTCGGGCCATTGGCAATTTCTAATGCAGTATGTCTTTCATTAATATTATAATACCGGGCAAAAATTATTTCAGAATTACTTCCTTCAGTAAGGAAAAGATTTGCGTAACCGTCCTGGTAAAGGCTGTAGTTACCAAGGTCCATAACATCCTGCGCTGCATCAGCTGCTCTTTGCCATTTTTGAGAGTCAGAATTGTCGTTGTTATATAATGGGCTTGCTGCATATAGCAATAAACGTGATTTTAGAGCCAATGCAGCCCCTTGTGTTGCACGGCCTTCTTCCCATTCACCGCTATTGTTTAAAGGAAGTCCTGCTGCGGCATCATTTAATTCGTCTATAACGTATTCCAGACTTTCCTCGATAGAGCTTTTTTCAAATAATTCAGGATCAGAAAAATCATCACCTAACTCAGAAATTCGATCGCCCATTAGAACTACTTCTCCATAATTTCTTATTAAATCATGATAACGAAATGCTCGGATAAATTTTAACTCAGCCGTGAGTCTTTCTTTGGAACTTTTACTCATTTCCACTTCCTCTATATTTTGAAGGGCATAATTCACCTCACGTATGCTTCGGTAGCTTCGCCCCCAAAAAGTTCCCAGAATGCCAGTGTTTTCTGGAGAGAGTTGTCCTTGTTGAATTACCCAAGTGTTATCATCGTTATTGTAAATAGCTTCATCGGTAAGTGTTCCCATCATTGCATATTCAAATCCTCTCCCAAAACCTGGTACTGAACCATCTCCTTCTTTATTGCCAAGCCTAACTCCCAGATACCGATTTATTACATAGGCTTCAAATAATGTTGAATCTTGTAAAATAGCTACTTCTGAAACTCTGTCTGTAGGATTAACTTCTAAAAAGTCTTTTTCACAACCTACTAAGGTCACAGCCAGGATTAATATTCCAAGCTTAGTCCTTAATCGATTTTGATTGTTTATTGTTTTTCTCATGATTTCTAATTTAAATCTGGATGTTTAAACCTAAATTAATTATTCTTTGTTGTGGATAAAATTGTCCACTTTCACTCGCTCCTTCTGGATCGTAATCTTCTACTTCAGTGATGGTAAATACATTAAATCCGCTGGCATATATTCTTGCATTTGAAACAGATAGTCTGTCAAGTATAGAAGAGGGAAGGGAATATCCGATCTGAATATTCTTTAACCTAATAAAAGATGCGTCATCCAACCAAAAGTCATTACGGAATAAACCTCCACTTACTGCCGAAGAAGCTCTTTCACTAACGCGGGGATAAGTGCCATCTGGAGTATCTGGGCTCCAACGATTGTCGGCCCAACTGCTATAATAATTACCAACTGTGCCCGATTCAGGTAGAACGTATTGTCTTACGTTGGTTTGACCTGAAAATAGTGCTGAAAAATCAAAATTCTTCCAACTGGCATTTAAATTTAAGCCAAAAGTTATCTGTGGCATATTTCCATAATCGGTTCTGTATCTATCGTCTGCATCAATTTCCCCGTCTCCGTTTATATCTTCGTAGATAAGGTCTCCGGGGCGTGCTCCTGGAACGCTTGGGGTTTCATTAATTTCTTCCTCAGACTGAAAAATTCCGGTAGTCTTATAAAGTAAGTAAGTATTCATTGGCCTTCCCGTTTGCTGCTGGTATTCTGGTAAGCCGGGGGCTTCATCCATAAAAACTACTTCATTCTTCGCATACGTTATGTTTCCGGTGATTCCAAAATTGAGCTCTTCGCCAGTGTAATCATAACCTAAAACTCCTTCAATACCATGACTTTTTACAGAGCCTATATTTTCAGAAGGCACCAGAGGATCATTATCATCAGTATCAAAAGGATTAACTATTCCGGTAACTGCCGGTACTGAAGCATTTCTTGTGGTTAAGATGTTAGAACGATCTTGTTGAAAATAAATTAACTCTGTGGTGAAATTATCTAACCATCGGGCATCTATTGCAATATCAGTTTTAATGGCTTCTTCCCAAGTAATATTTGGGTTTGCCAAACGAGTAAGGTCTATCCCGGTGGTAACTTCATTTCCAATTACATAACGGTTGTTAAAAGTGTAGTTGTTAAAATATTGGAATTGTCCCACATTATCATTTCCGAGTTTACCATATGATGCACGAAATTTTAAATCATTGAAAAAGGGTACACCGTCTTTAAACCAGGACTCTTCTGAAATCCGGTAACCTGCCGAAGCAGAAGGGAAAAATCCATACCTGTTTCCTTCAGGAAAAATGGAAGAGCCGTCTACTCGCATTTGTAATTCAGCTAAATATTTTTCATCAAAGTCATATGCCAATCTACTTAAATAGCTTAATCGCGTAAAATTATAGCTGCTACCGTAGTTGTCATAATCTGCTGCCGCGGCACCACCTTGAGATAATTCAGGAGTCTCAGTGGTTGGAAAATGAATTCTGGAAGCTCCCATAGTGTGAGATTTATTCTCACTTTGTTCATAACCTATAAAAGCATCAATGTTATGTGCTCCAAAACGTTGAGCGTAGTTAAGTTTAATATTCGCTACAGTTTTAGATTCATTAAAGTGTTCTTCGTACAAAGCAGCTTCCTGGTCAGGACCTCCTCCCACAACCCTTGGAAAATATTCTTCATTTCGATATTCGTAAAGGGTATACGGAGTTACAAAATTTCTGGTTCGGTTAGAACTTTCATCCACAGAATAAAAACCATCTACTGATAATCCATCTAAAAATGCAAAATCGTAGCTTCCTCTTAAAATACCATTGAATACGTATTTGGGATTAGAGTTAATTCCTCCGGCGTCTGTGGCTTGCATTAAGGGATTACTTAATTCAATACCAGTAGAAGGAAAGCCATTTGGGAAAGTAGCAGGACTTGTTGGGTAGGCCCTATACAGGGAGCGGAAGATATCTCCAGCACCTGTGGTAGGGAATTGCCTGTCTTCTTTTCGTCCATTAAGCGATAATCCCACTTCTAATCTGTCGGTTATATCAACATCTAAATTCGCTCTAACACTATATTGATCATATTTGTTTGCGCCATTCTTATAGATACCGTCCTGGCTAATTTTGCCCAGAGAAATAAAGTATCTAGCATTTTCTCCACCACCACGTACATTTAGATTTTGCTGTGTTTGAATGGAAGTATTTTGAAGTCCTTTTTCAGGCCAATTAGTGTCTGGATAGTTAATTGGATCGCTGCCGTTTCTAAATAAATTTATTTCATCATTAGAATAGATTTGATTTGACCCATCTGAGGGATTATTATAGTATGCAATTTCATTACGTATTTGTGCATAAGTAGGTGCATCCGCCAAGTCAGGCAGTCTTGTTGGTGAAGCAAAACCTACATCAACTTTATAAGATATTTGCGGTGCAGCATTTTTACCTTTCTTAGTAGTAATCAAAATTACACCATTAGCTGCACGGCTACCGTAAATGGCTGCAGATGCATCCTTTAGGACAGTGAAACTTTCAATATCTTCAGGAGATAATCGCGAAAGCCCTCCAATTTGTCCTGGAACACCATCAACCACTACAAGGACATCGTTGTTACCAGTTGTTGCTAAGCCCCTGATAGAAATATCGGAGTCATCATAGCCAGGCTCTCCACTTCTATTATTAGCTATAACACCTGGTACACGACCTGAAATAGAATTGGATAGGTTTGGTTGAGGACTTCTTTCAAGTTCTTCGGATTCTACTTCGGAAACAGAACCAGTAAGCGTAGCTCTTTTTTTATTACCATATCCAACCACCACGACTTCGTCAAGTTGGCCTAAATCTTCTTCAAGATTAAAGTCTATCGATGTTTGATTTCCTACTTCAATTTCTTCGGTCTTAAAACCCATGTAAGAAACTACTAATACAGCATCAGGTCCCGATACTTCAATTTCGTAATTTCCATCAAAATCTGTAACGACTCCATTGTTTGTGTTTTTTTCCTGGACGGTTACTCCAGGTAGGGGAAGTCCCGTGTCATCAGATACTACGCCAGTAATTTCCTGTTGCTGAGCAAAAAGAAATGTAGTAAACAGTAAGAAAAACATAGAAAGATATTTCTGATGTTTTTCCGATTTAAGAAAAATTTTTGACATACTCTTTAGCTTTTAATTAGTTAGATTATTCAACAAAACCCAAATAGATTTCAGAAAAACGATTTCGTAAAATAGGTTTCTTGAAATTCGAGAGACAATTTTCGTAATTTGCGAATGAAATATAAGGGGGTTAAATGTCAAATAATGGGGGGTAAATCGTTCATTTCTGATTATTCCTTTAATTAGGTCGTATATTCTTTACTTTTATGTAATTTTTTAAATCTAATAATGAAGATTCGATACTTAATTTATTTTATTTTGATTTTGAAAACGAACTTTCTGGTTGGTCAGAATCTTACAAAAGATGGATCGCTGGGAGATAGTTTGCATTTTCATCTTCTAGATGTTTCTTCAGGTTTATCGCATAACTTCATTAATGATATAAAACAAGATTCCCTTGGTTTTATCTGGATTGCTACCATAGATGGTTTAAATCGGTATGATGGCAATAATTTTGTCCAGTTTAAGGAGCAGCTTGAGTCACCTACAAGAGGATTGGCCAATAATTATATTCAACAATTGGCTATAAAGAATAGTAATGAGTTGGTGATAGCTACCGATGCAGGCCTTGTCATTTACAATTTTAAGATGGATGATTTCAACCTCATAAATATGGAAGATGGATTATTAAATAACAGCGTGAGTGCTATTGAAATGGGGCCAGATGACAATTCCATAGTTGGAACTTACCGGGGAGGAATTCAATTTGCAAGTAATAACTGGAACCTTGAATATTCTAATGAAAATTTTTCACAGAACATTAATCTTACTTCAAATGAGATTTCATCAATACAACTGCAGCAGGACAGTCTTTTATGGATAGGTACTTACCATGATGGCCTTAATAAAATTAACCTTAAAGACGGAAAAGTTACACATTTTTTTTCCAAAACTGATTCATCTAATTCAGCTGTTATTAATAGTTTATATGAAGATAATGATGGGAATTTGTGGGTAGGGACAAGAAATGGTCTTCAGGTTATAACAAAAATAAATGATACTATTCGCATTGATACAGCATCTGGGTCTCAAGGCTTAAGTGATATGGATATTTTATGTTTTGAAGAAGACAAAAGTGGAAATATGTGGATTGGTACCAGGAATGGAGGACTTAATATACTTGAGAAATCTTCTTTGTTTGATAAAAACTCTAATGTTAATATTTGGAGATATTTACCAAAAGGTGATGGAAGTAGTGTTTATAACAGAACAGTTTCTGTTATCACCAGGGACAGGGATAATAATATGTGGATTGGTACACCAACTGGAATAAATTATGTCAATCCACTTGGAGACCCCGTAAGACTTAAAACGCATAGCACAGATAAGGAATCAATAAGTCATGATAGGATAGGTGCTCTGGCAAAAAGTGGTGATAATAAAGTCTGGATAGGTACCGATGGTGGTGGACTTGATCTGTACGATCCACAAACAGGCAATATAGTTAATTATAATCATAACAAAAGGGATAACAGTAGCTTAAGTAATAATTATATTCTATCAATTCTTGAAGATAGTAAAGAGCGTGTTTGGGTTGGAACTTATCAGGGAGGTTTAAATAGATTAGATAAAAAAATGGGAAACTCCAAACATTATCTTCAGGGATCTGTATCTAACGGAAGTGATGTGCGGGTAGTTTACGAAGCGAATAATGAATCGATTTGGGTGGGGACAAATCGTGGTGGGTTATACAAATACCTCGAAGGGGAAGACGAGTTTAATTATATTGAGTCGTTAGGAAAAATTGATATACGTTCTATAGTAGAAGATAAGAAGAGAGGGGTTCTATGGCTTGCTACTTTTGGATCGGGATTAATTAAATATGATCCAGTTAAAGACGTTTTTAAAAGCTATAATAAAGATAACACCAGAGGGTTTAATAGCGATATTATATTTTCGGTATTACTGCTGGAGGACGGAGAAGTGCTTGCCGGGACGAGATTTGGAGGTTTACTCCGCTTTAACCCGAAAACTGGTGATGGATTAAATTTTACCGAAGAGGACGGTTTAAGTAATAATACTGTTAATAGTCTTATATGGGAAGATGAGAGTAATGTATGGATGGGAACCTATAATGGGATAAATCGTTATAATATTAAGACAAATGAAATATTGGATGTTTCTTCATTAGATAACATTCAGTCTGGGGAATTTAATATAGGTTCAGCATTGAAAAATTCTTCTGGAAACCTTTATTTTGGTGGTAATAATGGTTTAAATATTTTAGATCCAGATCATTTCAAAAGAGTAGAGCTGGAATATCCTTTATTATTTCACGGGATAAAAGTTCTCAATGAAACTGTTAGAGTAGAGGCGGGAGAAAAGAATCCTATTCTAAGGCAAACAATTCTCTATCAGGACGAAATTAAATTAAAACATAATCAGAATTCATTTTCGGTTGAATTTGCAGCCTTAAAATATCCGGAAGCTCACAATTTGACATATTCTTACAAACTTGAAAATCATAATGAATATTGGATTGAAGAACAAAAAGCAGGTATAGCCAATTTTACCAGTGTCCCTCCAGGAGAATATATGCTCAAGGTGAGAACGAATTCTGGTTTGGATACTAAGAATTATAGGGAACTTAAAATTGTCATAGTTCCTCCCTTTTGGAAAACATTACCTGCTTATTTGTTATATATCATTGTTGCTGGAATCCTAATCTGGATAAGTTTTAGATATTATTCTGAACGGGTACATCTTAAAAATTCACTTGTATTTGAAAAGAGGGAACGCCAGCTTGAGCAGAAATTGAACGAGGAACGTTTTCGATTTTTCACAGCTTTCTCTCACGAGCTTAAAACACCCCTTACTTTGATTCTGGCTCCGGTTGAAAATCTTTTAGCTGAAATGCAGAATAAAAAAATAAGAAATGATCTCTTGTTTATTCAGAGAAATGCCAGAAAGCTGCATTATTCAATCAATAAGTTGTTAGAATTTAGAAAAGCTGAAGAAGGTTTGAGTCAATTGAACAAGAGGAAACATGATCTCTCTGGTAATCTCAAGAAATGGATAGAAAATTACCTTCCTCTTGCGAAAGAAAAAAAAATAGCGTTGGAGTATTCCCTGCCGGCAGAAAAAAAAATATACCATATAGACCTGGAAAAACTTGAAGTTATAGTTAATAATTTACTTTCGAATGCAATAAAATATTGTAAAAATGATGGAGAAGTAAAGATTGCATTGATCTGTAAGAATGACGAATTTAAAATTACTGTAAGTGATACAGGAACAGGGATTAGTGCAGATGAATTATCCCATATTTTCGACTGGTATTATCGCTCCAATTCTAATATTCGTGAAAAAGGGACTGGGATTGGATTGGCTTTATCCCAACGTTTTGCAGAATTACATGGAGGAAGTATGAAAGCCGAAAGTTCACCCGGAAAGAAAACAATTTTTACTCTCACGGTTCCTGGAGTCGAAAGTAAGGAAAGTACTAATCAACTGGATAAGGAGGAAAAAGAGCTTGTGGCAAAGCAATCTGTTTTTTTTGATGGCACTAAATCCCGTAAGCAAATAGCTAACCTTACCTCAGCTGAGGATAGGCAGCTTATTCTTATTATTGATGATAACGATGAAATCTTAAATTTTCTTAGTAGTATTTTTAAGGAAAATTATGATGTTTTGCATTCAAGAAATGGCAGGGAAGGGATTATAAAAGCTTCTAAGTATGTGCCAGATCTTATAATTTCAGATGTTATGATGCCAGAAAAGAATGGGATTGATGTATGTTATGAATTAAAGAAGCAGCATTCTACAAGTCATATTCCAATAATTCTTCTTACCGCTAAGGGGAACGTAGAAAGTATTAACCTGGGATATGAGCAAGGTGCAGATGATTATGTTATAAAACCTTTTAATTCTAAGCTGCTAAAAACCAGGGTTAAGAATTTGCTGGATACCAGAAAGCGATTACAACATCATTTTAAAGTTGGAACCGGTAAAATATCTGAAAAGGAAGAAAGAGTTTCTGTATTATTAAATAAGGAAAAAGACTTTCTTTCGGAACTTGATCTGATTGTGTTGAAGAATATAGGTCAGGGTACAGATAATGTTGATTTGATTTCTCAGGACATCGGAATGAGTAGAACTTCTTTATACAGAAAACTTAAAGCAATTACCGGTTTAAGTATAAATGAATATATCAGAAATCTGAAAATGGAGAGAGCAGCAGAACTTATTGAGGATAAAAATTTCTCAGTTTCCCAAGCATCCTATGAGGTTGGTTTTAATAACTTAAAGTACTTTAGGAAAGTATTTAAAGAAAAATTTGGAAAAACCCCCAGAGAATTTAAGTCTAAAGATTAAAAACTTAATCAATTAAATTAAATGTCTCATACAAATCAATAATCATTACCCAAACTGCTTGTAAAAAGAAGAAACATCATAACTTAAACGAAAATCCTTCTGATATTTTTTGCTGATATTTTTCGGTATCGAATTTATATAAATAAGAACCTTTTCTTGATGAACTCATATCTTTTTCATCTAACTTCACTAAAATATCTAAGCTGTTTATTTTATTAATAAAGTTGCGTTTATCTAATGGTGTTCCTAAAATAGCTTCATATAATTTTTGCAGTTGTCGCATGGTGAACTTTTCAGGTAATAATTCAAAGCCAATTGGTTTGGTAGAAACACGACGTCTTAATCGCTTCATAGCTTTCTCAATCATTTCTGGATGGTCAAATATTAAATCCGGAAAATCAGAAATGCTAAACCATTTGGCAGAAAAATCAGAAGAAAGCACATTTTCGTGATCTTTAGCATTAATAAGTGCATAATACGCCGTTGAGATAGTACGCTCGGCAGGATCCCTGTCTACCTCACTAAAGGTGTAGAGTTGTTCAAGGTATATATCATTTATTCCGGTAAGATGGTATAATATTCTATTGGCAGCCTGGTCTAAATTTTCCTTTTTTTGTAAAAAGCCACCCATTAATGACCAGTTTCCCTTTTGGGGTTCAAAATCTCTTTTTATCAATAAAATTTTCAGATCTTCTTCGTCAAATCCAAAGATAATACAGTCAACCGCTAATAAGACTTTGTCTTCCAAATCATATTTATAAACCATAATGCTTAATCCTCTATAATTGGGGCAATTTATAAATTCTTCTGTTAATTCCCTGCACAACTTAAAAATTAATCATCTATTTTACATTTCATTAAGATTGTGCAAATTCATTTTCTGTCTTAACAAAAAGCTCAAAATAAATATTTATATTTGAAATGTTTTTATTACACTTAACAAGGTAAGCTACTTCGAGGCAAGCCTGAGCATGTAAATCTCGATTATCGAGTGAAACCACTTTTTTATGAATAAAAATATGATAATGAACTATTTCTTTTTTGGAATGGTTTTACTACAAGCCTTAATGGTAACGGGACAAAATAATATAGGGGTTTCAAGTTTTGAACCCGAACAGGTTAGCTTATTGGAAGGCCCTTTTAAAAATGCGAAAGAGGTAGATTTAAATTATATTCTCGAGTTGGGGCCAGATAGGCTTTTGTCTCCTTTTAGAAGGGAAGCTGGGCTCACACCTAAGGCTGAAAGTTATCCGAATTGGGAGAATTCTGGGTTGGATGGCCATATTGCAGGGCACTATCTCTCAGCATTATCTATGGCTTATGCAACAACGAAAAATGAGCAGGTTACCGAGCGCTTAGTCTATATGCTTGATGAATTGGAGGAAATCCAGAAAACAAATGGAACGGGTTATATTGGGGGAGTTCCCGGAAGTGAAAAATTATGGAGTGAAATTAAATCCGGAAATATCAAAGCGGGTAACTTTGATTTAAACGGAAGCTGGGTACCGCTTTATAATATCCATAAAACTTATGCGGGCTTAAGAGATGCCTGGATTTATGCTGAAAATAAAAGGGCTAAAGAACTTCTGATAAATTTTACCGACTGGATGTTAAACCTCACCCAAAATCTTTCCAATGCTGACATTCAGGAATTACTGATTTCCGAACATGGAGGCTTAAATGAAGTTTTTGCTGATGTTGCAAAAATTACCGGAGAAGAAAAATATTTAAAATTGGCTTATAAATTTTCTCATCATGCAATCCTTGATCCGTTAGTAGCGAGAAATGATGAACTTACGGGAATGCACGCCAATACTCAAATTCCAAAGGTAATCGGATTTAAAAATATAGCTACTGTAGCAGGAGATAAAGAATATGCTGATGCTGCAAATTTCTTTTGGGAAACTGTTGTAAATAACAGAACGGTAGTTACCGGCGGTAATAGCGTGCGGGAACATTTTAATCCGGTAAATGATTTTTCGTCCATAATTGAAAGTGAACAGGGGCCTGAAACCTGTAACACTTACAATATGCTTCGTCTAAGTAAAATGCTTTTTGAAACACAGGGCAAGGAAGCTTTTATTGATTATTATGAGCAGGCGCTTTACAATCATATTTTAACCACTCAGCATCCTGAAAAGGGAGGTTTTGTATATTTCACCCCAATGCGCCCCGGGCATTATCGTGTTTATTCTCAACCTGAAACCAGCTTTTGGTGTTGCGTAGGTTCAGGACTTGAAAATCATTTAAAATATAATGAATTGATCTATTCTCATACCAAAGAAGAATTGTATGTGAATTTATATATTCCTTCCGAAGTTTATTGGGAAGAAAACGATTTTCGTTTAAAACAAAGTACAAAAATACCTGAAGAGGAGTCCTCTAACTTTGTTATTGAAACTTCAGCACCTCAAAAACTGAAGTTGAAATTCCGTTATCCTTCCTGGGTAAAAGAAAATGCTTTACAAGTCGTGATCAATGGTGAAAAAGAAGTTATAAAAGCAAAACCGGGGACGTATTTCTCAATAGAAAGAAACTGGAAAAATGGCGATAAAATTGAAGTGAAATTACCAATGCATATTCAGTTGGTAAATTTGCCCGATGATAAAAATTATGCTGCGCTAAAATATGGTCCTGTAGTTTTAGCTGCTGAAATGGGACTCGAAAACCAAGAAGAGCTGTTTGCAGATGAGAGTCGGGGAGGGCATATAGCTGATGGATGGAAATTACCACTTTCTGAGTCGCCTTATTTTATAGGTAGTGAAAAGCAAATTATAGGGGAATTAAAAAAATTGAATGAAGAAGGTTTAGCTTTTTCAGCTGCTAACGTACTTTTTCCCAAAGAATATGAAGGTTTAAAATTTGTGCCTTTCTATCAAATAGTAGCTTCAAGATATGCGGTATATCTGCCTTATGCTAAAACAAAAAAAGCGGCCTTGCAGGATAAGGTTGAAAAACAAAGGGCCGAACGGGAGGCTTCATTAAAAGGGGAAACAATAGATGTGATTTTTGCCGGCGAACAACAACCCGAATCAGATCATTTTATCAAAACAAATAATGCATATACCGGAAATACCGACGGTTTACATTGGCGTGCAGCAACCGGTTGGTTTAGTTATCAACTTAACAATACAGATTTAAAAGGAAACCGGATAAAAGTCTTGATCGGTGAAAATAACAAATCAAATTTTGAAGTGCTTTTGAATAATGAACTGGTAAATTCACTTGCTAATTGGTCTGAAACAAAGGATGGTGTGCTTGAAAAAATCTATGAAATTCCTGAAGATTTAAAAGATTCAGAAAAGATTATTATAAAATTTAAAGCTCAAAATGACTCAGAAACCGCAAAGGTTTATGAAGTTCGATTAATTAAAGATTAATACTAAACCACAAATATGAAATGGAATAATATTGTGGCAGCATCTTTTATTGTTGCCGGTAGCTTTGGTTTACAATCCCAAACCACACAACTGGAAGTAGATATAGAAAACATAGTGGCCGAGATACAACCCAGTATGTATGGAGTGTTTTTTGAAGATATCAATTTTGCTGCCGATGGCGGCTTATATGCTGAAATGGTTAAAAACCGCTCTTTTGAATTCGATAATCCTAAAATGGGATGGCAGGAACCTAATAGCAACAGGCACTCGCACAACAACGAGTCTGGAATTGCTAAAATTATAAATTATTCAGATGCTCGTGGAAATTATAACTTCGCTCGTATTAGTGTGAATAAAGACTCCGGCTACGAACTAATTAATGAGAGTTATCGTGGTATGGGGATTAAAGAAGGTGAAAGTTATAATTTAAAATTTCAGGCTGCTCCCCAAACCGGTGAAATTTCTAGGATTAAATTTGAATTTATC
Source organism: Salegentibacter sp. (assembly GCA_017795085.1). GTDB lineage: Bacteria > Bacteroidota > Bacteroidia > Flavobacteriales > Flavobacteriaceae > Salegentibacter. Next base: position 2,444,334 of record CP051246.1, on the reverse strand, counting down.
AATGAGGAAGGCCAAGGTTTAGGGGGAACTGAAGTAGCTATAGAAACAGCAAATTCCTGGAAAACTTATAAAACCTCTTTGCAGGCTTCTTCAACTGAAGAAAGGGCTAAATTAAAAATTAGCTTTACCGGTACAGGAGAAATTGATTTAGATATGATTTCCCTTTTTCCCAAAGATACATGGAAGGGGAGGGAAAACGGACTTCGTAAAGATTTGGTACAAATGCTGGCCGATTTAAATCCGGGGTTTCTACGGTTTCCGGGTGGCTGTATTGCTGAAGGAAGAACCCTTGAGAAACGCTACCAGTGGAAAAAAACAATAGGTCCTGTAGAAGAGAGGGAAGTATTGGTCAACAGGTGGAATACAGAGTTCAGGCACAAATTTACTCCCGATTATTTTCAAAGCTTTGGCTTGGGATATTATGAATATTTTCTCTTGGCTGAAGATTTAGATGCAGAAGCACTTCCGATATTAAGTGTAGGTATTGCCTGCCAGTATAATACAGGGGAGATGGTACCTCTTGAAGATTTGGATCCTTATGTTCAGGATGCTTTAGATTTGATTGAATTTGCCAATGGAACTGCCGATTCAAAATGGGGTAGTATTCGGGCAGAAATGGGACATCCCGAGCCTTTTAATTTAAAATACATAGGAATTGGAAACGAACAATGGGGTCCTGAATATATCGAACGTTATGAGGTCTTTCATAAAAAGATACGCGAGGAATATCCCGAAATTGAAATTGTTTCAGGGAGTGGGCCAAACCCCGACGGTGATTTCTTTGAATTCGGTTGGGAGGAGTTAACAAAACTCAATACCGATATTATAGATGAACATTATTACCGCAGTCCGCAGTGGTTTAGGGATAATGCCGACCGATATGATGATTACGACCGGAATGGCCCAAAAGTTTTTGCTGGAGAATATGCTGCCCATCCTGAAAATACTGAAGATGGCCCAAAAGAAAATAATTGGGAAGCAGCTTTATCTGAAGCTGCATTTATGACTGGTTTGGAGCGCAATGCCGATATTGTTCACCTTACTTCTTATGCTCCTTTAATGGCGCATAAAGATGCCTGGCAATGGGCACCAGATTTAATATGGTTTGATAACCTTAAGGTATACGGAACCCCCAATTATCACGTTCAAAAATTATATGGGAATAATCCGGGAACTGAAGTAGTTAATATTAAAAGTAATGGCAAGGCATTGACGGGGGAGAATAGTTTATATGCCTCAGCAGTAATAAATGCTAAAGAAAACCAGGTAATTATAAAAGTGGTTAATACAGGCGATCAGAAAAATAAGATAGCCTTGGATTTTTCCAGGAGGGTTGCTAAAAAAGCTGAAGTGATCCAACTTCACCATAGCGATTTAAAAGCACATAATTCTTTTGAAAACCCTGATAAAATCTTGCCTGAAGAAAAGGAAATCAGAGGGCATACTATTGAGCTTCCGGCCTATTCTTTTACAGTCTTAAAATACAATTTACGGTAAAAATAGATCTAAACGAATTTATTTAAGATCCCGTAAGTTTCCGCTTACGGGATTTTTTTGTGTACTATATAAACCTGTAAAAGTTGAAAATAAGGTTAAAGCTATTAACCTCAGTTCGATTTATTAGCTTCTTAGCATCAGCTTTTTATGTTGATAGGTGTCAGCTCGAGCGCAGTCGAGCCCCTTTATAAGTGCTTTGAATTCAAATGCCTCTCGACACGCTCTTTTAAAAACCAATTAAAGTTCTTTAGAATAAGCAGATTGTGATTTTCCTTTATTGAACTCAGGTTATTAGAAAGAGGCGGGGTCGAGATAAAACTTCGTTTCTCAAGCCTATATTAAAGCCTTATTCTTTTACCGTTATTAGCCGCAGATTCATATATTTTATCAATTATGGCAATATCACGCAGCCCCTCTTCACCGGGCACCATAAGGGCTGTGTTATTTAAAATAGCCTTGGCATCATCGTCCATTTGTACTGCCTGCTGATTTTTATTCCAGGGTTTTAATTTAGTACCGTTACTGGTCTTTCCACCTACGTTGTTGTAAGATTGAAAGGGTTCTAAATAATACCAGCCTTTTTTGCAGTTTATTTCAAGCCTGTTCATGCTTTCACCAAAACTGGTTTTGCAATTAGCAGTAACCCCCTCTGGAAATTCAAGGTTGAATTCCATAGTTTCTTCAACATTTTTAAATACTTCGGGACGGTTTGTACTAGCGCGGGCACTAACGGCAATCGGTTCCATGCCTGTGGCATAACGGGCTGCATTTAGGGGATATACACCCATATCAAGTATTGCGCCTCCGCCAAGGTCTTTCTTAGTTTTCCATTCCTGCATCGGGCTACCGTAATAACCGGCATGAACTTTTAGATTTTCAATAGGGCCAAACGGCCGGGTTTTGGCCCATTCCATTATTTTTTGAGTATTTTGTTCGTGTTGCATGCGATAGCCAATAGCCATGGTCACCCCGTTTTTCTCGCAAGCATCAATCATATTTCGACATTCTAGGGCAGTAGTAGCCATAGCTTTTTCGCACCAAACATGCTTGCCGGTTTCAGCAGCTTTTATAGCATATTCGGCATGCATGCCAATGGGAAGAACAATATAAATTACGTCAATATCATCATTATTGCTAATGTCATCCATATTTTCATAGTTGTAAACATTTTTTTCTGAAATATCATATTGTCGTTGCCATTTCGGGATTTTTTCAGGACTTCCGGTAACAATACCTTTTAATTCACAATATTCGGTTTCCTGTAGGGCGGGAGCGAGCTGACCGGTGCTATAATTTCCAAGGCCAACCAATGCCACTCCTAATTTTTCCTTTGGCCTGTTCAGTAAAATATTTGGAAATGGTAAAGTACTAGCCGCTAATAACAATCCCGATTTTTTGATAAAAGTCCTTCTGCTTTTCATAAATAGTTGATTTTGAGACTTTAATTTACTTAAACTGCATCACTTTTTAGGGTGTTGTTTACGGGTTTAACGAAATTTTAAAAAGAAAAGACCTGTTTGTTTCGCATACAAAATATTACCTTGGGAGAAATTTGATATATGCAGCAAATACGTTTGTTTCTCTTAATTAGTCTTGGTTTTGTGTTGTTTTCTTCGGAAATGCAAGCACAAAAAACCCAACTTATGGTTCGGGCATTAGCTGGTGATGCAAAGTTTATCGGGCCGTATATGGGTGGGGCAAAGATTGTGGTTAGGGATGCTGAAACCAGGGAAATTCTCGATTCAGGAAGAACAAAAGGAAGTACTGGTAATACCCAGACAATCGTTCTTAATCCGAAAGAACGGTATGAGCGAATTTCTGATGAAAATACCGCCGGTTTTACGGCTCAACTTGATATTGAAGAACCTACTTTTGTAACTGTAGAAGTTCTGGCGCCGGCAAGTGCTAAACAATCCAGGCTAGTAAGTGCTACTCAATTATGGATGATTCCTGGTAAAGACATTTTAGATGAAGGTTTGATAATTGATGTGCCCGGATTTGTGGTTTCAGTAACTGCTCCTAAAACACTTCAAACCTTTAAAAATACTGAAACAATTTCAGTAGAGGCTACTGTTGTAATGATGTGTGGTTGCCCGGTAAATTCTGAAGGAACCTGGGATGCCAATCGTTATGAGGTAAAAGGAATTTTAAAAAATCAGGATGGAAATTCTAAAGAAATCACTTTAAAACCTTCTGAAGAATCCAGTACATTTTCGGCTTTAACCAAATTGCAAAAAGGCACTTATGAGCTACAGGTTTATGCTTTTCATGAAGAAACAGCAAATACCGGACTTGATAAGGTAACTTTTACTGTAAATTAAGCACCGGATTTTTTAACAGGCCCAATTCTTCAATGGTGCGTAAAACCCCATTTTCATTATTATCATATTGTGTAATAAAATTGCTGGCCTTTTTGATTTCAGGATGAGCATTTTTCATCGCGTAGCTGTATTTGGCGTTTTTCATCATTTCCAAATCATTTAAATAATCACCAAAAACAAGGGTTTCTTCAGCAGAAATATTGAGTTCTTTTTGAATATCTTTAATCGCATTGCCTTTATTGGCATCCAAAGAAGTGATATCGATAAAAATCTTAGCAGCAATAGCTACTTTAAACCTATCGGTATAATTTATAAAATGCGGATAAGTATTTTCTTCAACTCCTTTATAGTTGCACAGGGTAACCTTTAAAAGGGTATCGTTTACTTCTGTAAGGTTATCTACAACTTTTACCCGCTCATAGAATTTTGAAATTTCAGCGATAAATTCTTCATTGTCGGTTTCAAGATATGCCGATTCTTTTCCGCAGAGCACCAATTCGGTATCTTCCAGTTTACGCCCCATTTCTATAAATCCAATGGCATCTTCCCGTCTTAACGAATTTACGTAGAGTTCTTTTCCTTTGTGGGAAACATAAGTGCCGTTTTCAGCAAAAAAGATAATACGGTCTTTAATGCGTTCAAATTTAGATTCTAGATTGTAAAATTGCCGGCCGCTGGCTACTGAAAATAATATGCCGGAGTTGGAAAGCTCCTCTTCAATTTTCCAGAAATCAGGATGAATCTCGTGCTGGTCATTCAACAAGGTTCCATCCATATCGGTTACAATCATTTTAATCATAGCATCTAATTTTAAAGGGCAAATATAACCCATAAAGACCGGGGAGATGTTAAGAGGTTATCAAATTTAGTTTTCATTCTATAGGTATTGTATATACTTTATAGATATAAAATGCTTCCTGAAAAGTTAAAAATAAGATGCTAAATGATTTTGAATGAGGTTTTTATAAAGTAATTGTCGATTTTAATTTAAAATAATTATAAATAGTCTTTCAGGATTCATTGCTGGTTTATAGTTTTGCGCTGCTATTTAAAAATAATCTAAATAAAATATACTTGGCAATTATGTGTAGAAATTATTTGTTTGGGATACTTGTCCTTATTTGTTCTGTGACTTTTGCACAGCGTTCCGGTGCGATTCAGGGAACTGTTACCGATGAAGTGGGCAATGCGATAAACGATGTAAATGTTGAGCTAGAAGGTCTTGGAATTGGCGATGAAACCAACCGAAGCGGTGAATTTTTTCTTGGAGATGTACCGACCGGAAACCATAATCTAATTATCTCGTATGTAGGTTTTCAAACTGAAGAACTGCGCGTGATTGTGCAGGAAAACGAAACTAACAAATTAAATACCATCACACTTTCCGGAAAGGAAGAAAATCTTGGGGAAGTGATTTTAACTACTAATGGGAATAAAAATAAATTCTCCCGTAGTAAAAGTCAGACGGTAGGTAAATTACCTTTAAGCGATATTGAAAATCCGCAGGTTTATAACAATATTACTTCTGAATTACTTGAACAACAAATAGTAACCAATTTTGATGATGCTACCAAAAACGCATCCGGGCTTACCAAACTTTGGGAATCTACCGGCCGCGGTAATGATGGTGCCGGCTATTTTTCTTTGCGCGGTTTTGCAGTACAACCTACTATGGTAAATGGCCTTCCCGGAATTACCAATGGGAGTCCTGATCCCGCTAATATCGAAAACATTGAGGTTATTAAAGGTCCGTCGGGAACTCTTTACGGGAGTAGCCTTATTTCTTATGGAGGTTTGATAAATATTAACACCAAACGTCCTTATAATTATTTTGGGGGAAATATTTCTTACATTGGCGGGAGCTATGGCTTAAACCGAATTACTGCCGATGTAAATACGCCGCTGGACGAGACCGGAGATGTGGCTTTACGGGTAAATACAGCATACCATAGCCAAAACAGCTTTCAGGATGCGGGCTTTAAAAAGTCACTTTTTGTGGCTCCGTCTTTGAGTTACAATGTTAACGACCGGCTTTCATTTTTTATAAACACTGAATTTTACGACTCAGAAAATACAAACCCTATGATGTTATTTGTAGACCGTGGAGCACCGCTACGCGCTACAAATCTTGAAGAGTTAGGATATAACAACGAGCATTCTTATACCAGTAACGACCTAACTGTTGAAAACCCTACTTTTAGTTTGCAGGGACAGATGAATTACGAAATTTCGGATAACTGGACTTCACAAACCGTGGTTTCTACCGGTTCGGCCAAAGCGCTGGGAAATTATTCCTATTTATATGAAACCACTCAATATTATCAGGACCTTGAAGAAGAACCCGGTGCGGTAACTAATTTGGATGAAGGTTTGGTTTTTTCACGGTATATCAGCAACCAGAATTCTACTACGGTATCCAGTGATTTTCAGCAGAATTTTATCGGAGATTTTGAAATCGCGGGAATGAGAAACCGGGTAGTGGCCGGGCTGGATTATTTCCACAGAAAAGTGGTTGATAATAATTCAGGTTATATCACAAACGGAAACGTGTATATGGGTAACGCCAGTCTACAAAATGTAAATGAAAGTGTTTATGGTATTTATGACGAAAACAATTATATTCTAAATAACGATAACGGTATTCTTTCAAAAGAAGCTACAGCCAATTTACTGAGCAATACGCCAAGAAATAACACCACTACGCAAGAAGATATTTACAGTGCTTATGTTTCAAATGTACTGGATATTACTCCACAATTTTCAGCAATGGCCAGTTTAAGGCTGGATCAATTTGAAAGTGATGAAAACAGTCAAACGGCACTTTCTCCAAAATTTGGCCTGGTTTATCAACCTATTAAAGAACGGCTTTCTGTTTTTGCCAATTATATGGACGGTTTTAGTAACGTAGGGCCAAGACAGGTAGATAATCCTGAAACCGGGGAAAGCAGAACCTTGCTTTTTGATCCCGAAAGAGCGAAGCAGTTTGAAGTGGGAACTAAGTTTAATTTACTAAACAATAAACTTTCAGCTACTTTAAGTTATTACGATATCCAGGTTTCTAATATTGTGATGGAAGAAACCGGAAATCCGTTTAATTTTGTACAAGACGGTGAGCAATACAGTCGTGGCTTTGAAGCTAGCTTTACAGCCAGCCCTGTAACCGGACTTAATATTGTGGCCGGTTACAGTTATAACAATAGTGAGCTTACCGAATCTGACCAAACCGATTTTTTGGGAAGAAGACCGGAATCTGCGGGGCCTGAAAATTTGGCAAATCTTTGGGCAAGTTATCAGTTTACTATGGGAGATCTTAAAGGTTTCGGACTTGGTTTTGGTGGAAATTATGCCAGTGAAAATATGATTTTTAATCGTGAACTTGGGGGAATCTTTACATTACCATCTTACACCGTTCTTAATGCTGCCGTTTTCTATAATGTTGATAAATTTGCAATTAATTTAAAGCTGAATAACCTTAATAACAAAGAATATTATACAGGTTGGTCTACAATTAATCCGCAAATGCCTCGTAATTTTGCGGCTAGTTTAACCTATAAGTTTTAATAATTAATGAGACCGTCTGTAAAGCTGTAATTTCGTCAAGTTGAACTGGTTTCAGCTTCTAACATGTTTTAATTATACACATTTTAGATTCTGAAATAAATTCAGAATGGCGATTGAGAATCTTTCCAGACGGTTTCTTCTTCTATGAAGAAAAAAAAAGCTAAAAATAAACGCTTTAAAAAATGGATTGCTAAACTCCATTTATGGCTGGGCCTTGGTACCGGCCTTATTGTTTTTATAGTGGCAGTTACCGGTTGTATTTTTGTTTTTCACGACGAGATTAAAGACCTTACCCGCAGTTATCGTTTAGTTGAAGAACAAAATTCTGGGTTTATAAAACCTTCTAAGCTTCAGGAGCAAACCCGTAAGCGTTTTCCTGATGCTGAAGTGGGAATGGTGGTTTACCAGGGGCGAGATCGCTCAGCCTTTGTTTCAACTATAATTGAAGAGATACCACATCAGGTTTATTTTAATCCTTATTCAGCTGAATATCTAGCCATAGAAAATCTGGAAGAAGATTTTTTCCTTATTGTGGAAGACCTGCATATGCATTTATGGCTTCCGGAAGCCATTGGCAAGCAGGTAATTGGGATTTCAACACTTATTTTTCTATTGATGCTTGTCACGGGAATTATACTTTGGTGGCCTAAAAAGCGAAAAAACCTCAATAATAAATTAAAAATCAAATGGAAAGCCAGATGGCGCCGAACCAATTACGACTGGCATAGTGTTACCGGGTTCTACATATCTTTTATAGCGCTTTTTATAGCCCTAACGGGACTGAGCTTTTCTTATGAATGGATTAATGAAGGCTATTATGAAATTATCAATTTGGGGCAGGAAAAACCCGGAGACGAAATTAATATTCAACTTGAAAATACAGAAAACCTAAAAGCAGCTACAGATCGTGCCCTGGCGGAAACCCTGCTTTTAAAACCCGAAGATGAGATGTATTTTGTGTGGGAGCAGAAGGGAGGCTTGCCTGTAGTTACCGGAACTTACCCCAGAGCTTTACATTTTGACCACCAGGCTAACTTTTATTTTCATCCAAAAACCGGAAAATTACTGCAATCGCATAATTATGATGAAAAAAGCAATGGGATGAAATTTCAGGAAATGACTTATGGTTTACATACCGGTCAATATTTTGGCCTAACCGGAAAAATTATTGCTTTCTTTGCAAGCTTGTTTGTAGCCTGCTTACCGGTTACTGGTTTTATGGTTTGGTTTGGAAGGAAAAAATGATAAAGAAATATTATTAAATTCACTTTAATAATATTTTCAGGTTTAAGTGCGGACTTTATATTTGGAGTAGGTTTGAGCATTGTTTTTATAATGTTGTAGCACATTTTACTCAGCGTCCACTGTTTGCCAATATCCTACTCAACTAGCGCCTTGCTTCCCCGTGCTGTTAGCTTTATAAGTCAATAATATAACCCCCGACTTTGATTGTTCGGTATCAACCAATTTTAATCCGATTCTTTCTTTGATATCTTTGAAAAGCGGTATTCCTTTTCCAATAATGACAGGATGAACAGCAAGTCTATAGGTGTCTACTAAACCTAAATTCATTATTGAGGTAATCAGTTTTCCACCACCATAAAGCCATATATCTCCATCAACTTTTTGTTTGATTTCCAATATGCTTTCTCTTATATCCGAGTTGATAAAAATTGCTTTTCCGTCATCGCTTTCCCTGGTTTTTGAGAAAACGTACTTTGTTTTGCTATGTAATAACTCATATGATTCTTTAAGTTTTGGACTTGCCTTTTCATCTGGCTGATAATGTCCCCACAAGTCGTAACTTACCCGTCCGTATAAAATAGCATCGATTCCATTAAGAATTTCCGCAAGAATATCACCAAAATCCCTTTCTCCATCTTTGACAAGCCAGTCAATTTCTCCTTTAGGTCCTGAAATATAACCGTCCAACGTTACTGCTAAATCCAATATAATTTTTCCCATTTACTTTTTGATTGATTTCCAGATAACTCTAATTCCGTTTATGTCTTTCTTTTTCAGTTGAATGTCCGTTTGTATTTCAAAGTCGTTTTTGCGATAAAATCCGATTGGTGATAAATAGTTTTCCCCATTTTGTTTGGGTTCGTTATTAGTATCGATGACCCAGCCGTTCAATTCTGAATTTCGTTCTTTTGCCAGATTTAAAAATTTAGAACCCAACCCTCGTCCTTGCAGGGAAGAATCCACAAGCATTGCAAAACATTGTTTATTATCCCGTACAAAATAAATAAGCCATCCTTTTACCGTTCCGTTTTCATCGGAAAGCAAAATGTGATTCCTGTCGGAAAGTGTATCAAGGTATTGGTCAAATTCGGTTAAGCCGGGTAGGGATAATTCCTTTGGATATTCATTGTTCCACAATTCAATTATCTGAAGTTTTTGTTTCTCGTTTAAGGTTTTGATTTCCGTAAATTTCATTTTTCGATTCAAATGTTTTATTCTGGAGACAATGTTTTTCAGCTTGCCGCTAACATATAAATAAATGTATAGCTACATTTAAATCCATTATACCTTTTTCATATATTTAATGGATTTTTTATGTTCAGTAAGGTTTGAATATATCGCGAATGTCGGTACCGTATTCCAATAAATGGAATATAAAAGAATGCCATAACATATGAGGCATAACCTGCTTTTGATGTTCGTACGCCAAGCCTTTTTTCCTCTTATAACGCAACGGTCTTTTTAATTAAAACAAAATAGCATCTACAATTCCACCTACAATAGCCAGGAAAATGGCGAGCCAAAGGGAAGGTAGAAAACCTTCGGTTTTAAAATCATTACTAAACTTATCGGCAATTTCGATAATGATAGCATAGGCAATAACGCGGGTTATAAAACCAAGACCCAGGAAATAGAAAACCCCCAGGGTAGCGATATTAAGAATAGCAGTAAGTATCCAACTTAATAAGAAACTTAATACTCCGATAATAAGTGCCACTATAAGAGCAGTTTTAAATCCTTTTAATTCAACTTTAGGCATCATATTGGCCGCAGCCAATAATACCAAAGCATCAATGATAATATGGATAAGCCATTGTAACATATTTTTTTATGTTTGGTTAGGGACTAATAAATATAATAAAAAAAACTTAACTTCTTTAAGGCTAAATGATTATTTATCAAGGCTTTTCGGTCGGCTTTTTATCAGTAACTCATAAACGGCTTTAAAGTTAGCGAAGAGTTCCCGGCGTTTAATTTTATAGGTAGTTCTATAAGAATTACTTTGTGCAGGCAGGCCGGTATAGGTTAAATCAAGGTGTTTTGCGATGAAAATAGCCCGGGGAAGATGGAATTTTTGGGTCACCACAATGGCATTTTCAATTTCAAAAACTGTTCCTGCCCGATACATGCTGTCGTAGGTGTCTATACCTGAATGGTCTAGAATTATTTTTTCTTTAGGCACCCCGCGATAAATTAAATAATCCCGCATAGCTTTTACTTCATTATACTCGTCACTGCGATGATCTCCAGTAACAAGAAAGTTGTCAATCTTATTTTCTTTATATAGTTTAAAAGCAGTATCAACGCGGTCTTTTAAAATATTTGAAAGTTTTCCGTCTGAAAAAACACTGGCTCCTAAAATAATTACGGTTTCTGTTGGAGGAACATCGTTAACCGAATTGTAAATAAGCAATTTGGTTTCCTGTTCAATATGTGCGCGTAACCCCAGCACTATAAATATGCCAAACACAATACCCAGTACTGAGAAAAGGATTACTTTTTTTATAGTTTTCATCTATACAAAAATTTACAAGTCATTGATTTTTTGTTTATTCCAGTTCGTATTGGCCATTTTATTACACGCCCGGCTTTCATATTTGTGTATTTATTGTGCTAAATTTCACTTATTAAGTAAATATACGGGAATATGTAGGTATTAGTATAGATTGATCCTAACTTACAATAAACTTATTTTAAAATCAAACCCAGCGAAGCTTTGTAACATTATGTACCTTTGTGCCATAATTCAATAAAATTAAATATGGGTAATATCAGGGCTTTGCAATGGCGTTATGCCACCAAAAAATTTGATGACTCAAGGCTGCTTTCGCAAGAAAAAATTGACATTTTAAAAAATGCTTTTAATCTTACGGCAACTTCTTATGGCCTTCAACCTTTAAAATTGGTTGTTATTCAGAATAAAGAATTGCAGGAAAAATTACAGGAACAATCTTTTAAGCAAAAACAAGTAGGTACGGCTTCTCATGTATTGGTGATTTGTACCGAAAAGAAAATTAATAAAGATTTTATTGAAAACTATTTTAAAAGGGTAAAACATATTCGAGAAACCCCCGATGAGGTTTTAGCTCCTTTCCGAGACTTTTTAGTAGAGGATTTTCAGGCCAAAGCCAATGATGAAATCCATCAATGGGCAGTAAACCAAGCTTACCTAACTTTAGGGACCTTACTTACGGTTTGCGCCACAGAAGGGATTGATGCCTGCCCTATGGAAGGTTTTGAACCCGATAAATATGATCAAAGTTTAAAGCTTGGTGAAAAAAACCTGAAATCGGTTTTGGTTTTACCGGTAGGTTACCGCGCTGATGATGATATGTTTTCTAATTTTAAAAAAGTTCGTCGTTCTCTGGAAGATGTGATTATTGAAATTGATTAATAATTCACGTAGCCTATAATTTCCAGGCCGTAACCTATCATCCCTACTCTTTTGGTTTGTTTGGTATTGGAAAGTAGTTTTAGTTTATGAATTTCCAAATCGTGCAGGATTTGCGCCCCAATTCCAAAATCTTTAGTATCCATTTGAATAGGAGGTGCTTTGGTTTTTCCTTCTTTCTGAAGTTCTTTTAATTCTGAAAGTCGACTCAGCAAATTACCATACTGATTGGCCGGATTTACAAAAACAATAGCGCCCCGGCCTTCCTCATTAATAGCCTTGAACATATTGTCCAGTTTTTTATCGGCATTATTAGTAAGCGTACCTAATAAATCGTTGTTTACCAGTGTAGAATTTACCCGGACTAAAATTTCTTCTTCAGGTTTCCAACTGCCTTTGGTTAAAGCAATATGCACCTGGCTGTTGGTAGTTTGTTGGTATGCTCTTAACCTGAATTGGCCAAAGCGGGTTTCAATATCAAAGTCTTCTTTTTTTACGATTAGCGAATCGTGCTGCATGCGGTAAGCTACCAAATCTTCAATAGAAACCACTTTTAGATTGAAGCGTTGTGCAACTTCCATAAGTTGGGGAAGCCGTGCCATAGAGCCGTCTTCGTTCATGATTTCACAAATGGCTCCGGCAGGAGCATAGCCGGCTAGACGGGCAAAATCAATAGCTGCTTCAGTATGGCCTGTTCGTCGTAAAACGCCACCTTCTTTGGCTTTTAACGGAAATATATGTCCCGGTCTTCCCAAATCGGAAGGTTGTATAGAAGGATCAATTAATGATTTTACGGTTTTGGCACGATCGGCCGCAGAAATCCCTGTGGTAACCCCGTAGCCTTGCAAATCTACGGAAATGGTAAAGGCGGTTTCCATCGGGTCGGTATTGCGGCCCACCATCATCTCCAGCTTTAGTTCATCACAGCGTTCTTCGGTAATGGGAGCGCAAATTAATCCGCGTCCATGGGTAGCCATAAAATTGATCATTTCAGGAGTAACTTTTTCAGCTGCTGCCACAAAATCACCTTCGTTTTCACGGTCTTGATCGTCAACAACAATTATGACTTTTCCTTCACGAATATCGTTTATGGCCTCCTTAATGCTGTTTAATTTTATATTTGATTGCGATGTGGTTTTCTGCCCCATGTTTAGCTTTATTTTGGCTGCAAAGATATTTATTCTGTTTCGGTTTTACGGCGAATAAGCCTTGCTTTTTTCAGGCCTTTTTTTATAGGTTCAATTATACCATCAAAGGCGAATAAGCCTTGGTCGGTGGTGGCACGATAGGTAAGATAAATACCCAATGGCAGCATAATTAAAGTAGACAGCCAGGCAGCAATAAACGGACTAATACTACCATCTTCAGCACTGTTTTTTGCGAAAATTCCTATAAAATGATAGGTAAGAAACATTAAAATGGCTACCACCATAGGTAAACCCATCCCGCCTTTTCGAATTATGGCTCCAAGTGGGGCTCCCACAAAAAATAGAATAATGCAGGCAACAGCAAAAACATATTTCTCGTGTAGAGCAATTTCGTATTTATTTAATTGTTTGGTGGAACTTTTAAACTCAGACCGCTTCATAGAGAGATGTGAAATAGATGAATTTACGTTACTTAAAGCCAGGTTTACTATTTGTAGTGCCTGGTTATTGTCGTATTCCTCTAAAATTGAATTTTCGATTACCGTTACCGAGTCGGCTGGTTTTAAGTTTATTGAAATATTTTTCACTCCGGTACGGCTGTACATATTTTTAGAAAAGCTCTTGATTTTTTTATTATACCCGGTAGAAAATGAATCAATACTTTTATTGAGTTCCGAAATTTTTAACATTCCCTGGGTGTTATTGTAGGTTTCATCTTCCAGGTCAACATTATTAAAATTGGATAAATCCATATTTATAACGTACTCCTCAAAATAACTTTTGGCAAAAGGTTTATTTTTGCGTTTGGATAAATCGCTGGGTTGGGGTTCATCATAGTAATTTCCATCGGTAAGGATAAGGGAAAGCACCTCAGACTCGGTACTGCCAACCAGTTCGCCTTCATTGGCTTTTATAACCGTGAAATTTCCGCTCCGGTTATTTTTTTTTGTATGGATGATAACGTTTTTCAGGTACTGGTCATTGTCACCGTATTTCTCCTCAACTTTAATATTGATATTACCCAGGTCGTTAAAAACCCCTTCGGTAATTGCCATGGCTGGTTTTAATTGCGCAATATTTTTACGAAGGTTAATCGATTTAAATTCAGCTTCTGGAATTACATTATTGGCAAAGAAAAAGGCGGTAGCGCTTACCAGTAAAATAAAAAAGGTTAAACCGCGCATAGCCCTTTGTAATGAAATTCCTGAAGATTTCATCGCTGCAAATTCATAGTTTTCAGCAAAGCTTCCAAAAACCATAATAGAAGTTAGCAAAATGCTTAGCGGAAGTACTAAAGGCACCAGGTTGGGGGAGAAGTATAACAGAAATTTTAAAATAATTTCAACATCAAGATCTTTTCCGGCTAATTCACCTATATACAACCAAATAGTTTGGAGTACAAAAATGAACATCAGAATGATAAAAACCGAAAAAAAAGTTTTAAGGTAACTGGTTAATATGTACCGGTCTAAAATTTTCAATCTAAAGCTTAGTCTAACCTGTTGATGTAATAATTTTCGTAACGATCTTCGTCAAAAGTAAACAGGTTTTTCGAAAGCGGCTGGTCGGTTTTAAAACTTTTGACGGTAATGGTAATTTTGGTATTGTTTTCCTGGGTTTGAATAAGGTTGTAAATATGTTTGGTTTGCTTATCAATACCCAGTAAAATATCCTTTACTTCTGCATCACTGTCTTTAGGAGTTAGTTTTACATATTGAATTTTCCGCCCATTTACATTTTGGGTAATATCCCATTCATAATTATATCCCGCTTCGTAAAAAGAAAACATTTTTGAAGGGGTAATATTATTATCGTCTTCTTCAACATAGGTAGAAATATTGATTTCTTCGTCTTCGGGAATAATAGTATAAATTTTCTCCCCATCGAACAGTTGGGTGGTTCCCATAAGATTCAATACATATTTTTCGCCATTAATACTCACATCGCCACGGGTTTCCTGCTTCACATTTTCTGCGGAATTTTCCAGGGCATACTTAAAGTCGATAACCATATTGTTATAGGTCTGCACTTTTTCTGAAACCTCATTAAGTAGTTGTCCAGCTTTTGCTGAATTTTGGGCCTTTACACTAAACCCAATAACTACGGCGATTAAAAAAACTATTCTCTTCATTAATTTAAATTTATAAGCCATTGATTTTATTTTTTATACCCTTGGAAATGACCTTTATTATAGCCTGAATTTTTATGAAATTATTTCTGGGTTATGGACTTTCTTCGTTTAACAATTCATCTAAAGCTGCCAGATCGGTAACCAAAACCTGGCGGGCTTTGCTGCCTTCAAAAGGACCTACAATACCGGCGGCTTCTAATTGGTCTATAATTCGGCCAGCTCGGTTATAACCTAATTTTAGTTTACGTTGTAGTAAAGAGGCTGATCCCTGTTGGGCGATTACAATAACTTCGGCAGCTTCCCGAAAGAGTTTATCTCTTTCACTCACATCTATATCAACTCCTGTGCCACTATCTTCGCCTTCGTAGGCCGGAAGTTGATGGGCATCGGGATAGGCTTTTTGCGAACCGATAAATTCGGTAATTTTATCAACTTCAGGGGTGTCTACAAAAGCACATTGTAATCGTCTTAATTCATTGCCCTGGGTAAAGAGCATATCCCCGCGACCAATTAGCTGATCGGCACCCTGACTGTCTAAAATGGTCCTGGAATCAATTTTTGAAGTTACCCTGAAAGCAATTCTGGCGGGGAAGTTTGCTTTTATAATTCCCGTAATAACATTTACCGAAGGCCGTTGTGTGGCTATAATTAAATGAATACCTATCGCACGTGCCAACTGGGCCAGACGGGCAATAGGGGTTTCTACTTCTTTACCTGCTGTCATTATTAAATCGGCAAACTCATCTACTACCAACACGATGTAAGGTAAAAATTTATGACCGTTTTCCGGATTTAATTTTCTAGCTTTAAACTTGGTGTTGTATTCCTTGATATTACGGACCATTGCGTCTTTCAGCAGTTCATAACGATTGTCCATTTCAATACAAAGCGAGTTTAGTGTATTTATTACTTTGGTGTTATCGGTAATAATGGCATCCCCACTATCGGGAAGTTTTGCCAGATAATGCCGTTCAATTTTATTAAAAAGTGTAAGTTCCACTTTTTTTGGATCTACCAGCACAAATTTTACTTCTGCAGGATGTTTGGAGTAGAGTAGGGAGGTTAGAATGGCATTTAGACCAACCGATTTACCCTGCCCGGTGGCTCCGGCCATAAGCATATGGGGCATTTTGGCGAGATCTACCACAAAAGTCTCATTTGAAATTGTTTTTCCCAAAGCCATTGGCAATTCCATCTCGGCATTGCGGAATTTCGGGGAAGCGATTACCGAACGCATCGAAACAATAGAAGCATTTTTGTTGGGTACTTCAATACCGATGGTTCCTTTTCCTGGAATAGGCGCTATAATCCGTATTCCCAGGGCTGAAAGCGATAGCGCGATATCATCTTCCAGGTTTTTGATTTTTGAAATCCTGATGCCTGCTTCGGGTATTATTTCATATAAAGTTACTGTTGGCCCAACTGTAGCTTTAATTTGTGCGATTTCAATTTTGTAGTTTTTAAGCGTATCTACGATGCGGTTTTTATGTTCTTCCAGTTCTTCCTGGTCTACGGTAATGCCACCGCCATAATCTTCAAGTAATTCTGTGGTCGGGAATTTATAATTACTGAGTTCCAGAGTAGGGTCAAACTCCCCAAAGTCTTTTACAATGTTGTTAGCAGCGTTTTTATCATCAATCTCCTCTTCTTCAGCCGCCGCTTCCACTTCCATTTCTACTTCTTCAGAATCGGTATTTGTTTTTGGAGTGGATTTGGATGACTTAACCGGTTCTTCAGTAGTGGGAGTTGTTTCTAAATTGATTTCAGCAGCACCTTCATCAGGGGTTTTTACTGTTTTTTCTTTCCAGTCTCTTTCTTCTTCGGTTTCTGAAGTTTCAGATTTCCCTTTTGCAAACTCGGCATCAATGGCTTCTTTTTTCTTCCTAAGGAAACTTCCAATTAATTCCGGAGTGATTTTCAATCTTAGGCTTAAATAGGCAATAAATAGAAAGAGCATTAACAAAACCGTACCAAAAAAACCTAAATAATCCTGGAGAAAATCATTGGTCTCATAACCTATGCGGCCTCCGAGCAGGGCATTGGTTTTAGCAAAAAAACCAAAAAACACTGCAAGCCATACCATTACCAGAATTCCCCAAAACCAGTATCCCCCGAGTTTGAAATTCTTGAGATTAAAAAACATGTGAATTCCGCTAAGGGAAATTAAAAAAGCGAATACAAATGCGGCTATCCCAAAACCCTGGTACATAAAAAAATCACTAACCATGGCGCCAAATTTGCTTAGCCAGTTTTTGGCTTCTACTTCGCGATTGGCAAAAAGTTCTAAAGTACTTTGATCTGCCTGCCAGTTTAATAAAAATGAAAAGAAAGCTACTAAAAGCGCTATTCCAAACAACATCAGAAAACTACCGATAACAACCTTTTGCTGTCGATTGACTTTAAAGGGGTTTCGGGTAGTTTTTTTTGCAGTAGATTTTTTGGTTGAGGTCTTTTTTTGAGCCATAAAGGTTAAGCGCGATTTTGGGCAAAAATACAAATTCACCCCGTCTAAAATAAAGAAAATATTTCTTTGCTCGGAGTATTTGTAAAATGCTCAGTAATAACGGGACTTAACGCTATTTATTTTTCCAAATAATCCAATAGCGGATTAATAAATTTAAAAAAAGCTTCAATATGCGGGAGATGGCCTACATTTTCGATTTCTACCAGTTTTGCATTTGGAATTTTATTGACGGTTTCTTTTCCCAGGCGGTTATAACGGCCCATTTTAACAGCGGTATGTTCATCAACATGGTCTTTACCCAGTGCCGTCCGGTCGCGTGTTCCTATAATTAGTAATGTAGGGCTTTTAAGGTTCTGAAATTCATAAGCCACAGGTTGGGTGAAAACCATATCATAGGTAAGGGCAGCATTCCAGGCAATTTTTTCGTAGTTTTTATTTAAAGTCCATCCGGCCAGAAGTTTTGCCCATTTAGCGTAATCTTTATTCCATTTGCCGTCGTAATAATTTTTCTGCTGATAATTTTTTATTGCTTCATAATCTTTTTGAAGCTCCTTTTGGTACCAATCATCTACACTTTGATAGGGGACTTTTATTTTCCAGTCTTCAAGTCCGATAGGGTTGGCAAGAATCAATTTTTCTACGCTATTGGGGTACATTAAAGCAAAGCGTGTAGCCAGCATACCGCCCATAGAATGCCCCAAAACGGAGGTTTTTTCTATTTTTAATTCATTAAGAAGCCTTTTGGTATTTTCTGCAAGTTGCTGAAAAGTATAATGAAAATAATCAGGCTTGGTGGATTTGCCAAAACCAATTTGATCTGGTGCCAAAACCCGATAGCCTTTATCCTTTAAAGCTTGAATAGTTGTTTCCCAATAAGCGCCATTAAAATTCTTACCGTGGAGCAGCATTACCGTTTTTCCGTTAAAATTATCGGGAGTTTCCAAAATATAGCCCATTTCCAGGTCTTGCTTTTGCGCCTCAAATTCAAAAAACTTAGTTTCAAACGGATACTCATAATTTTCCAGCTGAAGCTCTAAATTCTTTAAATCTTCCTGTGCAACAAGGGATAAAGGAGACATTAGGATATAAATAAGGAAGAGCAGATTTTTTAATAAATTCATTAAAAAAGATTTTGAAAATAAGGAATATAAATAATTAGCCCAATAATAGCAGCGAATAAAGCTGCAAAGAATACCCCGCCGGCAGCAACATCTTTAATATGGCCTATTTTACTATGAAAATCGGGGTGAACAAAATCGGCAAGTGCTTCAATAGCGCTATTGAGACCTTCAGCGGCCATCACCAGGCCAATAGCTCCAAATTGAAAAAGCCACTCGGTTTTGGTAATTTCAAAATAAATACCGGCAATAGTTACCAAAATGCCGATAGCAAATTGAACCTGGATGCTGCCCTCACGGCGTAGTAGCAACCAGGCTCCTTTTATAGCGTAACCTCCACCTCTTATACGTTTTCCGAGGAAAGAGTCACGCATTACAAGAGTGTTTTTAAGGCTTCAAGATAATCTGGCTCTTGGCTAATTTCAGGAACCTGTTCAGAATAAATAACTTTGCCATTTTCATTAAGAACAATAACTACCCGGGAAAGTAAACCTTCAAAAGGCCCGTCTATAATTTCTAATCCGTAGTCTTTTCCAAAATTCCGTTCTTTAAAATCTGAAAGGTTAATGACGTTTTTCAGTTCTTCATCGTTCACAAATCGTTTTTGTGCAAATGGAAGATCTCGAGAAATGCATAGAACTACAGTGTTATCTAATTTTTTTACCCGCTCATTAAAATTGCGTACCGAGGTTGCACAAACACCGGTATCAATACTAGGAAAAATATTCATAATTACTCGTTTTCCGTGGTAATCACTTAAAGTAGCTGTGCTAAGATCAGATTTTATCAATTCAAAATGTGGAGCTTTTTCGCCGGTTTCTGGCAGGCTTCCATAGGTGTTTATGGGGTTGTCTTTAAGCGTAATTCGTGCCATAGTAATTTTTTACGGCTAAATTTAGGATTTATGAAATTGGCTTTTACTAAAATTATCATAAAAACAAAAAGCCCGTTTCAAATTTTTGAAACGGGCTTAAATAAAAGGTTTAGCTACCTATTAGCGATCTATAGAACCTACTACTTTTTGCATAAAATTGTTGCAGGCATCTTTCTCGGGAGTTCCTCCTTCAATTGAATATTTTACCTCTACAGCACCGCAAAGATTAGAGATTAACTCGCCAATAACATCCATCTCATCTTCTTTTACAGCGCGATGTTCAGAATAACTTTCCAAAACTGAGATGGTATTTTCCATAGCTTTGGCATCGTTTTCCCTGGCTAAATGTTTAATTATTGGTAACTTCATTTACTAAGTCTTTTAGGGGCTCAAATTTGTTGGTTTGAACCTGGTTTTTAAAACTTCCGTTTTTAAAAGTGGCAAAAGTGGGTAGGTTGTCTACATTGGCCAGTTTTCTTGATTCCGGATATTTTTCGGCATCTACCAGTAAAAACGTTGTGTTTTTATTTTCTGAAGCCAATTTTTTGAATTTTGGTTTCATCAGGCGGCAATTGCCACACCATCCAGCCATATATTGTACTACAACCGTATCGTTGTTTTCCACTATTTCGCTAAGATTATCCTGATCTAATTCTTTAACCATAATTTTTCTTTTTCTTTGTCTGCCTTTAAAAAAGGCTTTATTTTTTAAAAGCTGTATTAAAATCTAATGCGTCATTACGAACGCAGTGAAGTAATCTTCAACCTGATTACGAGATATTTTAAGATTGCTTTGTACCTCGCAATGACTCATTTCAAAGATTTTAATACAGCCTAAATAGCTTTTTCTTAGTTTAAGCTTAGGTAAGAAGCAACACCATCTCTATCGGCATTCATAGCCTCTTTGCCTTCTTCCCAGTTTGCCGGGCAAACCTCACCTTTTTCCTGAACATGAGTATAAGCGTCTACCAACCTTAAAAATTCAGCTACATTTCTACCCAATGGCATATCGTTAACTCCTTCATGAAAGATTTTACCTTCTTCATCAATAAGGTATGTAGCTCGGTAAGTTACGTTATCTCCTTCGACAGTAAGATCTCCGGTTTCTTCATCGTAGGTTTCATTGCTTATATCAAGAATACCAAGTCTTGAACTTAGGTTACGATTTGAGTCGGCTAGAATTGGGTATTTTACACCTTCAATTCCTCCGTTATCTTTTGGAGTGTTTAGCCATGCAAAGTGAACTTCAGCAGTATCGCAAGAAGCACCTACTACCATAACATTTCTTTTCTCAAATTCTTCAGCGGCTTTTTGAAAAGCGTGCAACTCAGTTGGGCAAACAAAAGTGAAATCTTTTGGGTACCAGAAAAGCAATACTTTTTTCTTGTTTTTCTGAGCTTCTTCCAAAATATTCAATTGGAAAGTGTCGCCCATTTCATCCATTGCATTTACACTTAAATTTGGAAATTTTTTTCCGACTAATGACATATTAAATCTGTTTTTAATTTATTGAACTTCGTTGTAATCTGTATGCAAATTTAGCTAATGATTTCGATGTGAAAAGTTATTGAAATTTTAAAATATTATTTTATGATAAATTTTATTTATAGAGTTGAATAAATTGAATAGGTCTTATCAATTTAATAGTATTTTAGCTGAAAGTACTGGGGTTTTAAGCGGTTTGATTTTTTGTCGATTCGCTTAATTGTTTAATTTTTATACCGAAAGCAGCAAAAAGCAAGGTCATAAACGGACTCAAATAATTAAAGAAAGCATAACCCGCATAACTTAAGGTGGGGACTCCAAGTACTCCGCTATGGTATGCGCCGCAGGTATTCCAGGGAATCATAACTGAAGTTACGGTACCAGAATCTTCCAAAGCCCGACTTAAATTTTCTGGAGCCAGGCCTTTATCACGATAAGCTTTGGCAAACATTTTTCCCGGTACTACAATTGCTAAATACTGGTCTGAAGCCGTAGCGTTTAAAGCTAAACAGCTAAAAACCGTGCTGGCAAACAAGCCGAAAGTGGTGTGAAATAAATTCAGTAAGGCTTTACTAATTCTGGCCAGCGCGCCAATAGCTTCCATAATTCCCCCAAAAACCATTGCACATATAATTAGCCAGATGGTACCGAGCATTCCTGCCATTCCCCCGGAAGAAAAAAGATCGTTTAAGTTCTCATTATCGGTTTCAACTGCGGTATCTACGGTAATGGCTTGCATCACACCGCGATAACCGCTAATGAAATTAAGATTGGAAGTTCCTGATATTTGAGCTACAATACCCGGCTGAAAAATCAATGCGGCGCCGGCGCCTAGTAGGGTACCTAGAAGCAAAGCGATTAACGGGGAAGTCTTTTTTATAATTAAAGCAATTACAATAGCCGGGACTAAAAATAGCCATGGAGTAATGGTAAATGAATTTTTAATAGAGGTTAAAATGGCCGAAGTATCGGTATTTCCTGAAGTATCCAGATTAAAGCCGATAATTATGAAAATGATAAGTGTTATTAAAATGGTTGGTACGGTGGTAAGCGTCATATAACGAATATGGGTAAACAAGTCAGTGCCGGCCATAGCGGGGGCAAGGTTGGTGGTATCGCTTAAAGGGGATAGTTTATCACCAAAATAAGCACCTGAAAGTATGGCGCCGGCCGTCATCCCTACTGAAATGCCCAATGCTTCGGCAATTCCGATAAGCGCAATTCCCACGGTTGCCGAGGTGGTCCAACTACTTCCCGTGGCCACTGAAATTACTGCGCAAATAATTACACAGGCCGCCAGAAAAATACTTGGGTTTAGAATTTGCAACCCATAATATATCATTGTGGGAATAATTCCTGAAATTAACCAGGTTCCCGCCAATGCACCTACCATTAATAAAATAAGAATAGCTCCGGCCGTGCTTTGAATATTTCCGGCCACTTCATCAATCATTTTATCATATTCCACATTATTGAAATAGCCAATAATGGCCGCCACCGCACCTCCCAGTAAAAGTACAAATTGATTGGAGCCGCTTAGGGAATCATCTCCAAATACAAATACATTAAAGGCCAACATCGCGATAAGGGCTATAACCGGAATTAAAGCTGCTCCAAGTCCGATTTCCGGCTTATGTGAAATGTTTTCATCCTGAGAAGTAGCGTTAGATTTGTTTTCCATGAGTGTTTTTAGAAGGCAGTACTATTTGAAAAATTCTAAGGCTGCGCTATATTTCCGAGCGTAATTTTACGATTTTAAAGGCAAATCGACAAGTTTCCTCATAAAGCTTCTTTGAAATAACTGATTTAATTACTAAAATCGGTAACCAATTCCGGCCTGTACTCCAAAACTGGTTAATTTTTGATGAAAATTCTCCTCTTCAAAGGGTATAACCGAATAGCGACGAATATTAGGGTTGATAAAAATCTGAAAATTGTTGAAATGATATTTTGCACCGGCACCAAGACCCACCCCAATTCCGGATTGGCTGTCTAAATCATTTTCAGAAAACTGAAAATCCATTACTGGGCCGCCATTTATAAAAAAATAATCAGAAAAGGTGAAATTGGCAAAAATAGGGATGGAAGTAATTTCAAGGATTTCGTTACGGATGGTTTGGTCGGGCATAGGCGAGGAACTGATTTTTACGTCTGCTTTCCAATAATTTAAACCGCTTTCTAAAGCCAGGTTCTCTGTGACGTACAGAAGATATTTAAAACCGACTTCATAAGCATTTTCTACATCAAAGGAAGCTCCACCATCCAAACCTTCCCCTTCAAAAGAGCTTTGTGTAACTCCAACATATATTTTTGCTTCGTTTTGAGTTTGGGATTGAAGCGGATTTATAATTAAAAGGAAGAGTAAAACGGGATGTAGGAAAAATTTCATAAATGGGATTTTGAAATTTAAATATAGGAATCATAAATCTATATTTTACACAGCTTTTTAAATAAATTCCATTTATTTAATCTGCCCGAGATTTCCGTAAAGTGTGCAATCCCGAAGCAGGATTGCAATATCTAATTTTTACGGTATTACACCATTTCCTCTTTTAGAATTCCAACCTCCAACATACAGTTTTTCATCATTTGGTAGGTACGTTCAATATCATTGTCCAATCCTATACTGAAGCGTATTAGACCGTCACTAAGCCCCATTTCTTCTTGTTCTTCTATCGGAATTTCAGAAGAAGTAGAACTTCCGGGAGCGCTAAATAATGTTTTGTAAAAACCTAAACTTACTGCCAAATATCCCAGGTTTCGTTCTTGCATCATTTCCATCAATTCATTAGCCTTTTCAAGGCTGCCTACATCTATAGTCAGCAATCCGCCATAACCATACCTTTCATTCATTAGTTTTTTAAAGGTTTCGTGGCCGGGATGGTTTTCTAATCCGGGATATACGGTACGTAAACCATCTTGCTGAAATTTTTTAGCTAAATATATCGCATTATGGCTGTGTTGTTTCATCCTAATGTGTAGTGTACGCAGGTTTTTTAAGATAGAAGCTGCACGAAAACTATCCATTGTTGGGCCCAACAGCATAGCGGCGCCATCATTTACACTTCGGGTAGCGTTAATAAACTCCTGGTTTCCGCAAACTACTCCGCCGACAGTATCGCTACTGCCGTTAATGAATTTTGTAAGGCTGTGGATTACAATATCGGCACCTAGTTTTGCCGGACTAATAGAAAGCGGCGAAAAAGTATTGTCTACTACAAAAGTTAGTTGATGTTTTTTAGCAATTTTAGCCAGGGCTTCTAAATCGGCTACTTCCAAAAGCGGATTGCTAACCGATTCACAATAAAGGACTTTGGTTTTAGTAGTAATAGCGGCTTCAACAGCTTCTAAATTGGTGATATCTATAAAAGAAGTATAAAGTTGAAATTTGGGGGCGAAATTTTTCAGAAAAGCATAAGTCCCGCCGTAAATAGTACGACTAGTTACAATATGGTCTCCGGCTTCACAAAGCTGAAGGAGGCTGGAAGTGATGGCCCCCATGCCGCTTGCAGTAACATTGGCGGTTTCAGTGCCTTCCATGGCCGCCAGTGCTTTGCCTAAATATAAATTTGAAGGAGAAGAATGCCGGGAATATAAGTAGCAGCCTTCTGCATTGCCTTCAAAAGTGTCAAACATGGTTTTTGCTGAGAGAAAAGTGTAGGTTGAGGAGTCTGAAATAGAAGGATTTACGCCTCCAAATTCTCCGAAGTATTGTAAATCCTGAATGTTATCTGCGGGTTTGTATTTCATAACTTTAACTTTTTGTGATTTTCAAATTAAACTGAAATCAGAATAAAAGTCAATATCTTTAAATTTATTTAGAAAATAATTCAGTGATTTATGGTATTGATAGTTTTTAAAACTATTTTTGAATAAAATAAAGCTTCAATATAGAAAAATTGTCAGGCGATGAAACTTGATCAAACCGATTTAAAGATTTTAGAAAATCTTCAGCAAGACAGTAAAATTACCCATAAAGAGATTTCAATAAAACTCGGTCTTTCAGTAACAGCCATTTATGAGCGTGTCAAAAAAATGGAACGCGAAAAAATAATATCAGGGTATGTGGCTTTGGTTGCACCAGGGAAGGTAGATCGTGGATTTATGGTGCTATGTCAAATTAGGTTAAGCCGGCATACTAAAGAATTTTTAAGTCGGTTTGAAAATCAGGTTGGCAAACTTCCCGAGGTGTTAGAGTGTTACCATGTAAGTGGAGAATACGACTATATTTTAAAAGTTTTGGTAAAGGATATGGAAGCTTATCGAGAATTTATGGTCGCTAAACTTACACGCTTAGAGCATATTGGAAATACCCAAAGTACCTTTGTTATTACAAAAATAAAAAACACCACTGCCATTCAATTAACATCTTAAATTTTAGCAATACCCCTTTCAGGGCATTGGTCATTGCCACGAATAGTTGTACTTTTGTGTTTAATTTTATTAAAAATCAACACAAAACCATAAAATTATGAGTACATATGATGTTGCAGTTATAGGTTCAGGCCCCGGCGGTTACGTGGCGGCCATACGCTGCGCACAATTGGGAATGAAAACTGCAATCATAGAAAAATATTCTACCCTTGGTGGAACCTGCTTAAATGTAGGCTGTATTCCTAGTAAAGCTTTGCTTGATTCTTCGCATCATTATCACGACGCAGTTAAGCATTTTGAAGAACACGGAATTGAACTTCCTGGCGAGGTTAAAGTAAACCTTGAAAAAATGATGGAACGAAAAGCTTCTGTAGTGAGCCAAACCTGTGACGGTGTGAAATTCCTGATGGATAAAAATAAAATTGATGTTTTTGAAGGCGTAGGTTCATTCAAAGATAAAACGCACATCAATATTGAAAAAAATGACGGTAAAACTGAAACCATTGAAGCGAAAAAAACCATTATCGCTACAGGCTCAAAACCGTCAAACCTTCCGTTTATCGAGCTTGATAAAGAAAGAGTAATTACTTCTACCGAAGCCTTAAAGCTAAAAGAGATTCCAAAACATATGATTGTTATCGGTGGTGGGGTTATTGGTTTGGAACTCGGTCAGGTATATCGTCGTTTGGGGGCTGAGGTAACCGTAGTAGAATTTTTAGACCGAATTATTCCAACTATGGATAGTGCGCTTTCCAAAGAACTTCAGAAAGTTTTGAAAAAGCAGGGGGTGAAATTTCATACATCTACCAAAGTGAAATCGGTAGAGCGCAAAGGTGACGAAATCATCATTAAGGCCGATGATAAAAAAGATAAGGAAATTGAAATAAAAGGAGATTATTGCCTGGTTTCAGTCGGGAGAAGGCCTTATACAGATGGTTTGAATGCTAATGCTGCCGGAGTAAAAATTGACGATAAAGGGCGTATTGAAGTAAACGAGCACCTGCAAACCAATGTAGATAATATTTATGCGATTGGCGATGTGGTAAAAGGAGCGATGTTGGCTCATAAAGCCGAAGAAGAAGGGGCGTTTGTAGCTGAAACCATTGTCGGAGAAAAACCACATATTGATTATAATTTAATTCCTGGAGTAGTTTATACTTGGCCCGAAGTTGCTGCAGTAGGGAAAACTGAAGAAGAATTAAAAGAAGAAGGAATAAAATATAAATCCGGAAAATTTCCGATGCGTGCCCTTGGGCGCTCCCGTGCCAGTGGCGATATAGATGGAATGGTAAAAATTCTTGCCGATGAAAAAACCGATGAGGTTTTAGGGGTGCATATGATTGGTGCTAGAACCGCCGATCTTATTGCTGAAGCGGTTACTGCAATGGAATTCCGTGCTTCGGCTGAAGATATTTCAAGAATGAGTCACGCTCATCCAACTTATGCTGAAGCTGTTAAAGAAGCTGCGTTAGCGGCTACTGATAACAGGCCTTTACACGTATAATTTGATCGATTATAATTTTTAAAAAAACCGAAGCTAGATTGGCTTCGGTTTTTTTAATTTTACTAAATATTACGCCCTGTAGTCTTGTCACAGGCGAGAAAGAATCCAAAAACTAGTAGGGAAAATGCCTTGCGATGTTTTCACAGATGAGTTTAGGGGGCTTTTATATAAAGTATGTTGCTTTCTATCAGGTGTTTTTTAAAACTGTTGCATAGCTAAAAAGCTTTCTACAATTTGAAAGCTTTTTTTACTTTATCAATATAATCCAATTTTTCCCAAGTAAAGAGCTCAACTTCCCGGGTGATTTTACCGTTATAAGGGCTTTCAAATACTTTGGTGATAGTTTTTGATTCTTTCCCCATATGGCCGTAGGCTGCTGTTTCCCTGTAAATCGGATTCCGAAGTTTTAAGCGTTCTTCGATGGCCGCAGGACGCATATCAAAAATTTCAGCTATTTTTTTAGCGATTTCACCATCTTTTAAATCAACTTTAGCGCTTCCATAAGTTTCTACGGAAATTGAAGTGGGTTCCACCACCCCGATTGCATAAGAAACCTGAATTAAGACCTCGTCGGCTACCCCGGCTGCTACCAAGTTTTTAGCGATATGGCGCGAAGCATAAGCTGCCGATCGATCAACTTTACTAGGATCTTTTCCTGAAAAAGCCCCGCCGCCATGGGCACCTTTTCCTCCATATGTGTCTACGATAATCTTTCTTCCGGTAAGTCCGGCATCACCATGAGGCCCGCCAATTACAAATTTACCGGTAGGGTTAATATGAAAGGTAATATCATCGTTAAATAACCTTTGAACATATTCCGGTAATTGTTTTTGAACCCGGGGAATCAATATTTCCATAATATCTTTCCGAATTTGCTGTAGCATTTTTTCATCATCTTCATCAAATTCGTCGTGCTGGGTAGAAACCACGATGGCCACGATTTTTTGCGGCACGTTTTCATCGCTGTATTCAATTGTAACCTGGCTTTTGGAATCGGGTCGTAGATACGTCATTTCTTTGTCTTCTCGACGAATTTTAGCCAGTTCAATCAGGATTTTATGAGAAATATCTAACGCCAGGGGCATATAGTTTTCGGTCTCATTGGTAGCATAACCAAACATCATTCCCTGGTCTCCGGCCCCCTGTTCTTCACCACGGTCAACACCCTGGTAAATGTCCTGGGATTGTTCGTGAATAAGTGAAATCACCCCGCAGGAATCTCCACTGAATTTATAAGCTCCTTTTGTGTATCCAATTTCATTAATTACATCGCGGGCAATATTCTGAACATCCAAATAGGTGTCGCTACGTACCTCGCCGGCAAGGACTACCTGTCCGGTAGTTACCAAAGTTTCACAGGCAACTTTTGATTTTTCATCAAAAGCGAGAAAATTATCAAGTAAAGTATCACTGATTTGGTCAGCAATTTTATCTGGGTGTCCTTCAGAAACACTTTCTGATGTAAATAAATAAGCCATATAAATTATTTTATATGGACGGATTTTTTGAAGGCAAAAGCTAAGGGGAAATAATACCACTGCTTTAGCATTTTTAATACACGATTCGTGTAAAGGGTTGCAATCAGTCAAATCCGTCCCTGAAATTATTCGGTTACAAATGTATAAAAATATCATATAAATAAACGTGGGAATTCACTAAGATTTTTAAAAGTGAATTTAAGTAGATAAATTCAATCATTTTTAATGAAAAAGTAAATAAATATGAATATTTTTAAAATTAATTATTTTTATGCTGAAAAAATTAAAATTTAATAAAAGTGAGGCAGGGGTTTGGAATTTAGAAACTTAACAGCTTATATTTGCAGCCAACAACAATAAAGAAATGTATTTAGGAATTAACAATATGATGATGCGTATGATGATGGGGAAATCCCCGGCAGCGCGATCTATTGTTTAAACCTAAGAAGATAAAAACAAAAGCCGCTGCCAACCGCAGCGGCTTTTTTTGTGCGAAAACCGCTCACTTCCATAGCTTATTGAATTTATTTTAATAAAAATGGTAATATCAAAAAATTTAGAGAATAATCTTAAAAATATTAAATAAAAAGAACGAAAATGAGAATTAATTGGTTTATAGCTGGAAATAAAATGATGCGAATGTCCATGTATATGATGATGCGCAGCATGAAAAGCTATTGCCAAAACCAGATTTAACTTAGTTTGATTAGAGTTCAATGTAAAATGGTCCCCTAGGTAATAGCTGCTAACAGGGGACTTTTTTTATTCAAAACTTAATTCAAACAACACTATTAAAAAATACAATCATGAGTACTTCAAAATTTTCAACTAATGCACTTCACGCCGGCCACGATGTAACCGCTAATGCAGGAACACGGGCTGTGCCTTTATATCAATCAACTTCTTACGTTTTTAAAAATTCCGATCATGCTGCCAATGTATTTTCTCTGGCCGAACCTGGTTTTATATATACCCGTTTAAACAATCCTACCAACGATATTTTAGAGCAGCGGCTTGCCGCTATTGAAGGAGGGATTGCTTCAGTGGTAACAGCTTCAGGAACTGCGGCACTTAACACCACTTTGCTTACGCTTTTAAAAACCGGCGATCATATTGTGGCTTCCAGTAGTTTGTATGGTGGTACCTATAATTTGCTGAATGTTACTTTACCGAGATTGGGAATTACAACCACTTTTGTAAATCCTGAAAACCCTAAAAATTTTACCAAAGCTTCGAAAGATAATACTCGTATTTTCTTTACGGAGTCCCTGGGTAACCCAAAATTAGATGTTGTTGATTTAAAAGCGATTGCTGCGGAAGCTAAAGCTTTTAAAGTGCCGTTTATTGTGGATAATACAGTGGCTACTCCGTCTTTATTGAAGCCTATTGAATACGGCGCCGATATTGTAATTGAATCGCTTACCAAATACATTAACGGTAATGGAACTGCTTTAGGGGGGGCGATTATAGACGCCGGAAAATTTGATTGGGCCAATGGAAAATTCCCTGAATTTACCGAGCCCTCGCCGGGTTATCATGGGCTTGTATATCATGAGGCACTTGGCAACGCAGCTTTTATCGCAAAGGCAAGGGTGGAAGGTTTGCGGGACCATGGTGCTGCATTGAGTCCGTTTAACGCTTTTCAAATTTTGCAAGGTCTGGAAACTTTGGAAGTTAGAATAAAGCAACATAGTCAAAATGCACTTGAAATTGCTAAATGGTTGGAAGAGCAGCCGGAAGTGAAGTGGGTAAATTACCCGGGGCTTGAAAGTAGCAAATATTATAAACTGGCACAGGAATATTTACCTAAAGGCCAAAGCGGGGTAGTGACATTTGGAGTAGAAGGTGGTTTTGAATCGGCTAAAGTAGTAGCTGATGAAACCAAAATTTTCTCCCTGTTGGCGAATATTGGCGATACAAAATCATTGATTATTCATCCTGCAAGTACTACACATCAACAGTTAAACGAAAAAGAACAGGCTTCCACGGGAGTGACTAAAGATTTGATAAGGCTTTCGGTTGGCCTGGAAGATATTGAAGATTTAAAATCTGATTTAAAACAGGCTTTTAAAAAAATCAAAGCGAGCGCTAAAGTATAATTTATTGTTGGTTGAAAGGCCAAAAGGGAGAAGCAACCAGGTTAAGCCTTTTCCCTTAAGCCTTTCGAATCAAAAAGAGAAAAAGAAATGCTTCAGGAAATCTGCATAAAGAAATTTCATAATTCCGCGGGAACCGTTCAGGATATTTATATCAGTTTTCAGCAATTTGGGCAGGAGCTGCATGACGCGCCGGTAGTTTTGGTAAATCACGCATTAACCGGGAATTCTCAAATTACGGGAAAGCTGGGGTGGTGGTCTAAAATTGTAGGTCCCAAAGCGCCTATAGATACTGAAAATTTTGCTGTTCTGGCTTTTAATATCCCGGGAAATGGATTTAATGGAAAAAAGGACCATCTCATTGAGAATTTTAAAGAGTTTACGCTTCGGGATGTCGCGAAAATTCAGGCTTTGGCCCTTCAGGAATTGGGGATTGGTAAATTACACACGGTAATTGGCGGTTCAATAGGTGGGGCTTTGGCCTGGGAACTTGCCGCTTTAAAACCTGATTTGGCTGAAAATGTTATCCCAATTGCTACGGATTACAAGGCTACCGACTGGGTGCTGGCAAATTGTAAAGTTCAGGAGCAAATTTTGAATAATTCAGCAACGCCGGTAAAAGATGCCAGAATGCACGCAATGACCTTTTATCGAACTCCGCAATCTTTGAGTAAAAAGTTTAATCGTACCAAAGAAGAAGTAACACCTTGTTACAAAGTTGAGGGCTGGTTGCAATATCATGGAGATAAGCTGGAAGAACGTTTTCAGTTAGCTTCGTATAAATTTATGAACCATTTGCTAACTACGATCGATATTAGCAATGGAAGCGGAAATTACCTGGAAGCTGCAAAAAAAATTGAAGGAGCTGTTCATATTATCACGGTAAACTCAGACTGGTTTTTCTTGGCCGATGAAAACTGGGATACTTATGTTAACCTCTCTTTACAAAAACCAAACGTGAACATTCACGAAATAAAATCGATACACGGCCATGATGCCTTTTTAATTGAAGATAGGCAACTGGCTAAATTTTTAAAACCTGTTTTTAAAACCAATAATAAAGAAAATGAAAAGAGTGAATCTAGTCTTGTTCGGAATTGGTAATGTTGGAAAGACGCTTATTACCCAATTGTTAAAAGCAAAACCACAATGGAGGAAACAGGGAATAGAGTTGAATATTCCTGTGGTGGCAAATTCATCAAAAGCCCTTTTTGAAGCTGAAGGAATTTCAGAAACCTGGGAAACTGAATTCAAAAACTCGGCTAAAAATTACAAGCTGGAAGATGTACTTGATTTCACAAAAAATCACGATTATGAGCATTTAATTGCCGTAGATGCTACTGCCAGTAAAGCTTTTGTAGACTGCTATATCAGGTTGGTGCAAAACGGTTTTAACTTGGTTGCTGCAAATAAAGTAGCCAATACACTTTCTTCAGATTTCTATAAGGATTTGCGAAATGAGCTCGATTACCATCAAAAATTCTTTTATTATGAAACCAATGTGGGTGCAGGTTTACCAATTGTTGAAACTGTAAAAGGTTTGCATCTGGCCGGAGAGAAAATTACTAAAATCCGAGGGGTTTTCTCGGGTTCGTTGAGCTTTATTTTTAATACATTTTCAGAAAGTGATGAGCGTTTTTCTGAAGTTTTACGCAAAGCCGGTCGCTTAGGCTATACCGAACCCGATGCACGTGAAGATCTTTCAGGAAATGATGTGGCCAGGAAACTTTTAATTTTGGCCAGAGAGCTTCAGTTGGAAAAAGAATTCGCGGAAGTTAAAATCCAATCCCTGATTCCGGAAAAACTGAACGGAGAGACTACCGCAGAAGAATTTCAACAACGACTTTCGGAATTAGATGAGATTTTTATTCGTCATAAAACTGAACAACAAGAAAAACATGTTTTACGATATGTGGGGGAAATAGAAGTAGAAAAAGCCAGCCTGGAGGCCAAGCTTATTTCAGAACCCGGCAGTACAGCCCTGGGGCAGATTAAAGGTGCCGATAATATTTTTGAAATTTATACGGAATCCTATGGAGATCAGCCGCTGGTAATACAGGGTGCCGGTGCCGGTGCCGCGGTTACCGCCCGAGGAGTAGTAAGCGATGTGCTTAAACTCACACAACGATTGAATTAGAAGACCAAAACCAACAATAATATGCATTTTGAAACCGAAGCTATACGAACCCAAACCGAGCGGAGCCAGTATTTAGAGCACTCTACGCCACTCTATCTTACCTCAAGTTATATTTTTGAGGATGCAGAAGATATGAGGGCATCATTTTCTGAAGAAAAAGACCGTAATATTTACAGCCGTTTTACCAACCCCAATACTTCTGAATTTGTAGAGAAAATAGCAAAAATGGAAGGTGCTGAAGCCGGTTATGCTTTTGCTACCGGAATGTCGGCGGTTTTTTCTACACTGGCAGCTTTACTCAATAGTGGTGACCATGTTATTTCGGCGCGGGCAGTGTTTGGCTCTACTCACAGTTTGTTTACCAAATATTTTCCGAAGTGGAATATTTCACACAGTTATTTTAATGTTACTGATGTTGAAGATATTGAAAGCCTTATTAAACCGGAAACTAAAATAATTTTTGCTGAAACGCCTACCAATCCCGGCGTTGAAGTACTCGATTTGGAATTTTTAGGAAAAGTAGCCAAAAAGCATAATCTGATTTTAATTATAGATAATTGCTTTGCCACCCCCTGGTTACAAAATCCAATAAAATTTGGGACGCAATTAGTGATTCATTCTGCTACAAAAATGATAGACGGGCAGGGCAGGGTCCTGGGCGGTGTGACAGTTGGAGATCCTGAACTAATTAGGGAAATCTACCTGTTCTCAAGGAACACAGGCCCTGCTTTGTCGCCGTTTAATGCCTGGGTACTTTCAAAAAGCCTGGAAACTTTGCCGGTTAGGTTAGATAAACATTGCGAAAATGCAGAAAAAGTAGCTGAATTTTTAGAAGGTGAGCCTAATGCTGAAAATGTGCGTTACCCGTTCCTAAAATCGCATCCGCAGTATGAAATAGCCAAAAAGCAGATGAAAAAAGGGGGGAATATCGTTTCTTTTGAAATTAAAGGAGGGATTGAAGCCGGACGTAAGTTTTTAGATGCTATCGAACTTTGTTCCCGTTCAGCTAATTTAGGCGATACCCGAAGTATTGTAACACACCCGGCTTCAACCACGCATAGCCGGTTAAGTGAAGAAGATCGTTTGGAAGCCGGGATTACTCCCGGTCTGGTGAGGGTTTCTGTTGGGCTTGAACATGTTGAAGATGTGATTAACGATTTGAAACAAGCGCTGGCGGCGGTTAAGTAATGAATTTAGCGATAACAAATAATACCCGCTTTTTTCCTGATTTTATCTGGAAAAATTATATTGATTATCTTCGTACTATGCTTTCAAAAAAGACAAAATACGGGATTAAAGCCCTGGCGTATATCGCTAAAAAACCAAATCGGAAACCGGTACAAACCGGAGAAATTTCAAAAAGTGAAAATATCTCTCAAAAATTTCTTGAGAGTATTTTATTAACCCTTAGAAAAAACGGGTTTTTAGGTTCAAAAAAAGGAAAAGGTGGCGGTTATTATTTAATTCGTGAGCCGGAAGATATAAAAATGACAGCCGTAATTCGGGTATTGGAAGGCCCAATCGCCATGGTGCCTTGCGTGAGCCTGAATTACTATGAAAAATGTGATGACTGTCCTGATGAAGAAGCTTGCTCGGTTCACGCTTTAATGATTCAAGTGAGGGACAGTACACTAAAGGTTTTAGGGAAAAATACTTTAGCCGATTTGGCCGGGCCTATAGAAAATGTTAAAAATTAAAATTTAGCCAGCTAAGGCTTGGTTAATAAGAGAATGTAGTTTACTTTTGTTTAATAACCTACTAACCCGATAGGGGAATATGATTTAATGATTTGAGTAGGTTAAAATTTGTTTAGGAAAGGTGATAATTATGAAAAGGTACACAGAAAAAGAGTTGCAAATACTCAACCAACAGTTAAAGGGCATAAGCCCTGCTGAAATCATCCAGTGGGTGATTTTTAACAGCGACAGGCCTGTGATTACAACAAATTTCAGACCTTATGAAGTAGCAATTTTACATGCGGTTTCTAAAGTTGAATCAGCAATTAAAGTGGTGTGGTGTGATACGGGCTATAATACCCCGCAAACCTATAAGCACGCCAGGGAAGTAATTGAAATACTTGATCTTAATGTGAAATTGTATACGCCAAAACAAACCGCAGCCTATCGTGATGCGTTGTTTGGTGGGATTCCGGAAGTCAATAGTCCGCAACATGATGAGTTTACCCGTCAGGTAAAACTTGAACCTTTCCAGCGAGCTATGCGCCAACAAAATCCTGATGTTTGGTTTACCAATTTGCGTAAAGGGCAAACAGCTTTTAGAGATAGTATTGATATTTTGAGCTACAGTAAAGATGGGCTTTTAAAAGTTAGTCCGTTTTATCACTGGAGTGATGAAAAATTGGATGCGTATTTGGAAGAAAATAATTTACCAAATGAATTTAAATATTTTGATCCAACCAAAGTATTGGAAAACCGTGAATGTGGGCTTCACGCTTAATTGAATTGATTTTCTATGAAATCTATGCTAAAAAATAAAATGCAACAAATGGAAATGTGTATGTGCACAAGCCCTTACACTTAAGATGTCTTTTTATAAAAAAAAGTAAAGAAATTATAGAAAGTCCTTTTAAGTGAAAACACTAAGAAAAAGGACTTTTTTATTTATGCCCTGCTAGGGCGTCATTAAAAATTATAGATTATGCAAAGTTTTAGAACCGAAATTGAAAATCCTGTTGTTGAAAAGGATATTATAGACCTTGAAAAGAAAATAAGGCTTTTTAGGGAAGGAAAGGCAGATGAAGAACGCTTCAGGAGTTTACGACTTGCCCGTGGGGTTTATGGCCAGCGCCAGCCCGGGGTGCAAATGGTTCGTATAAAACTACCATATGGAAGGGTGACTTCAGAGCAATTATACAGGGTTGCTGCAGTTTCTGATGAATATTCTACCGGGAGGTTGCATATTACAACCCGCCAGGATATACAAATTCACCACGTAAGCCTGGATCGCACTCCCGAACTCTGGTCGCAGCTTGAAAAAGATGATATTACCTTAAGGGAAGCTTGCGGAAATACTGTTAGGAATGTTACAGCATCACCAAATGCTGGGGTAGATCCAAAAGAACCTTTTGATGTAACTGCTTATGCCCATGCTACGTTTCAGTTTTTCCTTCGGAATCCGATTTGCCAGGAAATGGGTCGAAAATTTAAAATTTCGTTTTCTTCTTCTGAAGAGGATACCGCGTTAAGTTATATCCACGATCTTGGTTTTATTGCAAAGGTAAAAGACGGTAAACGAGGATTTAAAGTAATGTTGGGCGGAGGGCTTGGATCCCAACCAAGACACGCAGATGAACTTTACGATTTTCTTCCGGTAGATGAATTAATTCCGTTAATTGAAGGTGTTTTACGAGTGTTTGATCGCCATGGAGAGCGTAAAAAGCGTATGAAAGCCCGTATGAAATATCTTGTAAAAGATATTGGAAAAGATGCTTTTATGGAACTTGTTGCCGAGCAACAAACCGCACTTTCACAAAACCGTCCGGCTTTTGAAATCGATCGTTTTGAAGCTGAACCACCTTTGAAAGAAGTTGAAATTCCCCAGGTGGAAATCGAAGATGAACAACATTTTGAAACTTGGAAAAATACCAATGTTCAGGCTCAAAAACAAAAAGGTTTGTACTCGGTGGGGATCCGGGTGCCTTTAGGTGATTTTTACAGCGATACTGCAAGGAAATTAGGCGATTTAATCAGAAATTATGCTGGTAACGAGCTTCGTTTTACTTTGCGCCAGGATATTCTTGTTCGTCACGTTCGGGGAGAATTGTTGCCATTTTTCTATGCGGAACTTAAAAATTTAGGTCTAGCAGAAACCGGCTATAACAAAACCGTTGATATTACAGCCTGCCCGGGTACCGATACCTGTAATTTGGGTATTGCCAGTAGTATGGGAATTGCCGATGTGTTGGAAGATGTTTTAAAAGAAGAATATCCGCAATTTGTAAACGGAAAAGACATTACCATAAAAATTAGCGGTTGTATGAATGCCTGTGGACAACACAATATGGCTGAAATCGGTTTTCAGGGTATGTCTATTAAATCTGGTAAAGCAGTGGCACCGGCACTTCAGGTCTTGCTTGGTGGTGGCGTTTTAGGAGACGGCCAGGGTCGGTTTGCCGATAAAGTGGTTAAGATTCCGAGTAAAAGAGGTCCGCAAGCTTTACGGGTGTTGTTAGATGATTATGAAGCCCAGGCTCAGAAAAATGAAAAATTTTCTGAATATTACGATCGTCAGGAAAAAACATATTTCTATGATTTGCTGAAAGACCTGGCAGACACTTCCAATTTGGTAGAAGACGATTTTGTAGACTGGGGCCACGAAAAGCCATATGTGAAAGCTGTTGGGGTTGGCGAATGTGCCGGAGTGGTGATAGATTTGATAACCACCTTGTTGTTTGAGAGCGAGGAGAAAATTGATAATGCCAAGGATGCTTTTGGGAAAAAAGCCTGGGCAGATAGTATATATCATGCCTATACTTCAATAGTGAATTCGGCTAAGGCAATTTTGATTTCAGAAAACAAGAAAACCAATACGCAAGCCGACATAATTGCTCAATTTGATGAGTTGTTTGTAGAGAGTGGGAAAATTGACTTAGGAACTTCTTTTAAAGAATTCACCTATCAATTAAATGAAAATGAGCCTACAGAGGCTTTTGCAAAAAAATATATAGAAGATGCGCAGGCATTTTGGAAAAAAGTAGATGCATTTAGGGCAAAGGAGGTACAGCATGTTTAATTCACCAAAGTTGAGCGTAGTTGGGGCAGGTCCCGGCGATCCGGAGTTGATCACCATAAAAGCATTAAATGCCTTAAAATCGGCTAAAGTGGTACTTTATGATGCGCTCATTAACCGGGAATTGTTAGAATACGCGCCGGATGCCGAACATATTTTTGTGGGAAAACGCAAAGATAAGCATCGATATTCGCAGGATGAAATCAATGAACTTATTGTAAAATATGCTGTTGAGCGCGGTCATGTGGTGCGTTTAAAAGGAGGCGATCCTTTTATCTTCGGCAGGGGTTCAGAAGAAATTAATTATGCCAAAGCCCGTGGACTGGAAACAGCAGTGGTTTCAGGAATTACTTCTGGAATTGCGGTTCCGGCTAATGTGGGAATTCCCTTGACACAACGCGGGGTTTCTGAAAGTTTCTGGGTAATTACCGGAACAACTTCAGCAAAAAAACTTTCCCGGGATGTAGATTTAGCAGCACAATCTACCGCTACGGTGGTTATCCTGATGGGAATGGGGAAATTGCCTGAAATTGTTGAGGTTTTTAGTAAAAATGGAAAAAAAGAAACCCCGGTTGGCATTATTCAGAATGGAACTACGGCAAATGAGAAATCCGGTTTTGGAACTATTAAAAATATTGAACAAGTAGTTTCAGAAAAGAAACTTACCGCACCGGCCATTATTGTAATTGGCGAAGTGGTGCGGGAAAGCGGAAAACTTGAAAAAGTTTTTCAAAATATAAAGGGATACGAATATAAAAATTCCCCCATTGGGGGCTTAGGGGTCTGATGGAAGAAAGAAATGAGTTATACCCGGTTTTTCTAAAGGTAAATAACCTTAATATTTTGGTGGTCGGTGGCGGAAATGTAGGTCACGAAAAACTACATTTTTTATTGAAATCCAGTCCGAATGCAAATGTTGAAGTGGTAGCTAAATGGTTTCTGCCGGAAACCGAAGAACTGGCCAAGAAGCACGGTGTAAAACTTACTAAAAGTAGGTATAAAAAGAAATTTTTAAAAAAACGCCATGTGGTTATTGCCGCTACCAATGATGCTAAATTGAACAAGAGCGTTCACCGCCACGCTAAAAAGCGGTATTTACTGGCCAATATTGCCGATACCCCTGAATTATGTGATTTTTATATGGGCGGGATTGTAAATAAAGGCCACGTAAAAATCGCGATTTCCACGAACGGGAAATCGCCTACCACGGCCAAGCGTTTACGCCAGTTTTTTGAGGAAGTAATTCCTGAAAATGTAAACCAGATGGTAGAGAATTTAAACGAATACAGAAAAACGATAAAAGGCGATTTTGAAGCCAAAGTTGAACAATTAAATACCGTAACCGAATCCTTAATACAAAAGAAAGAAAGTGATGATTAAAACAGATATTTTAATAATTGGAGCAGGACCAACCGGTTTATTTACCGTTTTTGAAGCGGGCTTGTTAAAGTTAAAAACCCATTTGATAGATGCCTTGCCGCAACCCGGTGGGCAGTGTTCAGAAATCTATCCTAAAAAACCAATTTATGATATTCCTGCTTTTCCGGAAATTTTGGCGGGCGATTTGGTTGGTAATTTAATGGAGCAAATCAAGCCTTTCGAACCTGGCTTTACTCTTGGGGAACGTGCTGAGACTTTGGAAAAACTAGATGATGGGACTTTTATTGTAACGACTAATAAAGGTACAAAACATCACGCTCCGGTAGTGGCTATTGCCGGTGGTTTAGGTTCTTTTGAACCCAGAAAACCCCCGATTAAAAATATCACCGATTTTGAAGATAAAGGGGTTTCATATTTTATTAAAGACCCGGAGGTTTATCGCGATAAAAAAGTGGTGATAGCCGGTGGAGGTGATTCAGCTTTAGATTGGGCAATTTACCTAGCCGATGTGGCTTCAGAAGTTGCTTTAGTACATCGTAGAGCTGAATTCCGCGGGGCTTTGGATTCTGTGGAACGGGTTTCTGAATTGGCTAAACTCGGCAAAATTGAGATGATTACCAATGCCGAAGTTGTCGGCCTTCGCGGAGAAGATGAACTTGAGCAAGTGGTAATCCGACATAAAGATGAAGCCCGAGGAGAAGAATTTCGTGATATAGATCATTTTATCCCGCTTTTCGGACTTTCACCAAAGTTGGGTCCTATAGGAAATTGGGGACTTGAAATCGAGAAAAATGCGATTAAAGTTGATAATTCCTATGATTATCAAACCAATATTCCGGGAGTTTATGCTATTGGGGATGTAAATACATATAAAGGAAAACTAAAATTAATCCTTTCTGGATTTCACGAAGCGGCAATTATGTGCCAGAGTGCTTATCAGCGTATTTTTCCCGATAAAAAATATGTGCTTAAATATACTACTGTTGGCGGCGTAAACGGATTTGACGGTAGTAAGAAAGAAGCTAAAAAAGAAGTGGTGCAAAGTATTGGGGTGTAAGCGGCCAGCTCCCGAAGGGGAAGTTTGTTGTTGATTTTTTTAAAACCCTTGAAGAGTTCTAAACTCTTCAAGGGTTACTTAAATACAAAAGATAAGTTTTCAAAAGCTTTTTCCTAAATTTGCTGAAAATTTGTAACAATGAAAGCCCATAATGGGCATTTAAAAAGAGTGGTGTTGCCAGTCAGTATGAACAAAGCCAAATTAAAGGTTTATAAATTTTATATAAATGAAAATTAGCTTAAAGCGCCTAAATAAGGATTACCATTTTGAAACTTTAAATGAACGTGGTGATGTAGTTCACCTCGATAATAAATCGGTTGAAGATCCACAGGGAACCAGTCCTATGGATTTACTACTTCGTGCTATTGCCGGTTGCAGCAGTATAGATGTGGTGATGATTTTACGCAAGCAAAAGGTAGAACTTGATGATTTGCAAGTTGAGGTAGAAGGCTATCGTGAAGACGGTGCCGTTCCTAACGTTTTTAAGAAAATTCATCTTCATTTTAAATTAAAAGGAAATACTACGGCAGCCAAAGTAGTTAGGGCTGTAGACCTGTCGATAGAAAAATATTGTTCAGTATCAAAAATGCTGGAAAAAGCTGTCGAAATTGAATACAGTATTAGCCTAAATGATGAGAAAGTAAAATAGTTTAAAAAGTCTTATTTCTTTGGAATTTGGACGCTTATAAACGATATTTGTCGGTTCAGGTTCATTTATTAATATCGTTATCAGGAAAGGTTGAGGGAATAGACCCATTGAAGCCTTAGCAACCCTCTGTAATGGAGAAGGTGCTACATTCTATCCCAATATATGGGAATAGATAACAAGATGCTTTCCCGCTTCTTTTTTGATGATGGTTTTTTGCTGAAATTATATGTCGAAATTAGAAGAACAACTCTCAAAAAAAATACTCATTCTCGATGGAGCAATGGGAACCATGCTTCAGGATTATCAATTTTCTGAAGAGGATTTCCGTGGCGATCGTTTTACCGATTGGTCTTTAGATGTAAAGGGAAATAACGATTTGCTTTCCATCACCCAGCCGGAAGCTATTGCTGCGATTCACCGAAAATATTTTGAAGCCGGTGCCGATATTGTAGAAACCAATACTTTTTCGGCAACTACTATTGCTATGGCCGATT
Organism: Salegentibacter sp.; assembly: GCA_017795085.1. GTDB lineage: Bacteria > Bacteroidota > Bacteroidia > Flavobacteriales > Flavobacteriaceae > Salegentibacter. Next base: position 2,403,181 of record CP051246.1, on the reverse strand, counting down.
ATAAGATGGAAGAGTTGGTAGACGAACTAAATATTTCATCAGCAAAAATTGCCAAAAAAGTAGCCGAAGAATTAACAGCCGAAAATCCGGAAAAACCGCGTTTTGTTGCCGGTGCCATGGGGCCTACCAATAAAACCGCCAGCATGAGTCCCGATGTGAACGACCCGGGATATCGGGCTATTTCGTTTGATGAACTAAAAACGGCTTACAGGCAACAAGCTTTAGGTCTGATTAAAGGAGGAGTAGATATTCTGCTGGTAGAAACCGTTTTTGATACTCTAAACGCCAAAGCTGCCCTTTTTGCCATTACCGAAATAAAGGAAGAGCAAAACCTTGATATCCCTGTAATGGTAAGCGGTACAATTACGGATGCTTCTGGCAGGACGCTTTCGGGGCAAACTGCAGAAGCATTTTTGATCTCCATCTCACATATGGATTTACTAAGTGTTGGTTTTAATTGTGCTTTGGGAGCCAAGCAACTTACGCCGCATTTAGAAGTTTTAGCTTATAAAAGTGAATTTGGTGTTTCAGCTTATCCTAATGCCGGTTTGCCAAATGCCTTTGGCGAATATGACGAATCGGCTGATGAAATGGCTGCGCAAATCACCGAGTATCTGGAAAAAGGCTTGGTAAATATTTTAGGCGGATGTTGCGGTACCACCCCCGAGCATATTAGTGCAATAGCTGAACTGGCTGAAAAACATCAACCAAGGCCTATCCCGAAGTTATCATCAGAAAAAGTTTTAGGCTAAATGGAAAATACGGTGCAGGAGAATAATGAAACCCTTAATTCAGGTTTGGAAAAAGCTCGGGATATTCGTCCTATGAGGCTTTCTGGCCTGGAACCATTAATAATTACCCCGGAGAGTAATTTTGTAAATGTTGGGGAACGTACCAATGTTGCCGGTTCTAAAAAATTTCTTCGACTTATTAAAGATGAGAAGTATGACGAAGCCATAGAAGTTGCCCGAGACCAGGTTGAAGGCGGTGCCCAAATTATAGATATCAATATGGATGACGGGCTTATTGACGGGAAGGAGGCGATGGTTAAATTTCTTAATCTTATTGTAGCCGAACCCGATATTGCGCGTGTGCCTATAATGATAGACAGCTCAAAATGGGAGATTATTGAAGCCGGACTTCAAGTGGTGCAGGGGAAATGTGTGGTGAATTCTATTAGTTTAAAAGAAGGTGAGGAAGAATTTATAGACCATGCCAAAAAGATTAAGCGCTACGGCGCGGCAGTAATTGTAATGGCCTTTGATGAGGTTGGACAGGCTGATACCTACGAGCGCCGTATTGAAATTGCTAAACGTTCTTATGATATTTTGGTAGAGAAAGTAAAATTTCCGCCCGAAGATATCATCTTCGATTTGAATATCTTTCCTGTAGGAACGGGAATGGACGAACACCGCCGCAATGCCATAGACTTTGTTGAAGGTACGCGTTGGGTAAAGGAAAATCTTCCGTATTGCAGCGTGAGTGGGGGTGTGAGTAATGTTTCTTTTTCTTTCCGCGGAAATAACCCGGTAAGGGAAGCAATGCATTCGTCGTTTTTATTTCATGCCATTAAGGCCGGAATGAATATGGGAATTGTAAATCCGGCGATGTTGGAGGTTTATGATGAAATTCCAAAAGACCTATTGGAGCATGTAGAGGACGTACTTTTTGATAGACGTGAGGATGCTACTGAACGCCTTTTGAATTTTGCAGAAACCGTAGTTGGGACTAAAAAAAGCAAAACCGCCGATTTATCCTGGAGGGAAAATCCGCTGCAGGACCGAATCACTCACGCGTTGGTGAAGGGAATTGATAGTTTTATTATTGAAGATGTGGAACAAGCCCGCCAGGAAGCTGAAATGCCTATTGAGGTAATTGAAGGTAACTTAATGGTAGGTATGAACGTGGTGGGCGATTTATTTGGAAGCGGAAAAATGTTTCTTCCCCAGGTTGTGAAATCAGCCAGGGTAATGAAAAAGGCGGTGGCCTATTTACTTCCTTATATTGAAGAAAGTAAACCGGCCCCCCAGCCCCCAAAGGGGGAGCAATACTGGCGTACCGCCGATCCGGCATTGTATAGTCTTATGAAAGAGTTTGCCGAGAATAACAGGTATAATAATCCTACAGAAGCTGAAACTTTACTTTGGAATGTTTTAAGCAATAAACAACTGGAAGGATATAAATTCAGAAGACAACATATAATCGGGAGTTATATTGCTGACTTTGTTTGTTTAAAAGAAAAACTGATAGTTGAGATTGACGGTTTGCACCATCAATTGCCTGAGAATAAAAAGAGTGATAATGAACGTACTGCCTGGCTGGAAGAACAGGAGTTTCGGGTAATTCGATTTAAAAATGAAGAAGTACTTTCAAATTTAGATGCCGTTTTAGAACAGGTTTTACGCGAATTGCGAAAGGCTCCCCCATCGGGGGCGGGGGGGGCTGGCAAAGTCCTTATGGCCACTGTAAAAGGTGATGTTCACGATATCGGAAAAAATATAGTAAGTGTGGTTTTGGGTTGTAATAATTACGAGGTAATTGATCTTGGAGTGATGGTACCGCCGGATAAGATTATTGAAACCGCAAAAGCCGAAGGTGTTGATGCTATTGGACTTAGTGGTCTAATTACACCTTCCCTTGATGAAATGGTGTTTTTGGCTAAAGAAATGCAGCGCCAAAACTTTAATGTTCCGCTTTTAATTGGTGGAGCAACAACTTCTAAAGCACATACGGCGGTAAAAATAGATCCTGAATATCAAAATGCCGTAGTTCATGTTAACGATGCTTCAAGAGCGGTAACCGTAGTGGGTGATTTAATGAATAAACGCTCACGGGAAAAATATATGAGCGATTTAAAGCTTGAGTACGATAAATTCAGAAAGAACTTTAAAAAGCGAAAGAAAGTAAAATCATTTTTAAGCATAAAAAGAGCCCGGCAAAATAAATTTAAAATCGACTGGAAGAAAACTTCCATTACAAAGCCTAAAAATCCCGGGGTTCAGGTTATAGAAGATTTTGAGTTGAAAAAATTACTTCCGTATATCGATTGGAGTCCATTTTTTAGGAGTTGGGATTTACACGGGCGTTATCCCAATATTTTGGAGGACGAAAAAGTAGGAGAACAGGCCAAATCCTTGTTTGAAGATGCCCAACAGATTTTAAAGCAAATTCTCGATCAGAAATTATTAAAGGCAAAAGCTATTTTTGGTTTATTTCCGGCCAATACTGTAAATGATGATGATATTGAAATTCAATATGAGGATGAGGGTGAAGAAAAGAAAATGGTTTTTAGAACACTTAGACAGCAACTTCAAAAACACGGTGGTAAACCCAATTTTGCCTTAGCCGATTTTATAGCCCCAAAAGAAACCGGAATTCAGGATTATATGGGGTGTTTTTGTGTGAGTACCGGTTTTGGTACCCAGGAAATTGCAGAACAGTATGAAAAAGACCTGGACGATTATAATTCCATAATGGTAAAAGCCCTTGCCGACAGGCTGGCAGAGGCTTTTGCTGAATATTTGCACGAGAAAATCAGAAAAGATGATTGGGCATATGTGGCACAAGAGAGTTTGAGTAATGAAGAACTGATTAAAGAAGCTTATAAAGGAATTCGGCCGGCGCCGGGTTATCCAGCCTGTCCCGATCATCTGGAGAAACTCAGTATTTGGGAGGTGCTAAAGGTAGAAGAACGAATTGGAGTAAAACTCACCGATAGCCTGGCAATGTGGCCTGCTGCCAGCGTTAGCGGATATTATTTTGCCAATCCTGAAGCGCGTTATTTTGGTTTGGGAAAAATAAAGGAAGACCAGGTGAAAGATTTTGCTGAGAGAAAAGGTCTTTCTTTTGAAAAGGCCGAAAAATGGTTAAATCCGAATATTGCAGACTAAATATATACTCCGTAAAAGGAGAAAATGAGAAATATTGTAGAATTTTTAAAATCCCCAAAAATTGAGCAACCGGGGAAAATCTTATGAAAGTTACCGAACATATTGAAGCCGCAAAAGGCCGAACTTTATTTTCTTTTGAAATTGTTCCGCCGCCAAAGGGAAGAAATATACAGGATCTTTATAATAATATTGATCCGTTAATGGAATTCAATCCACCTTTTATAGATGTAACTACCTCTCGGGAAGAGCATGTATATGTTAAAAAAGATAACGGTCTACTGGAGCGAAAGATAACCCGTATGCGGCCTGGAACTGTTGGGATTTGTGCTGCTATAAAACAAAAATATAATGTAGATACAATCCCTCATGTGTTATGTGGTGGCTTTACACGTGAAGAAACCGAATATTTGCTGGTAGATTGTCATTATCTTGGGATAGAAAATGTAATGGCTTTGCGTGGAGATGCCATGAAAGATCAACGTTATTTTCAGCCAACCCCTGGTGGAAATTGTTATGCCAGCGATTTAGTGAGTCAAATTAAAGATGTGGGGTCAGGTAAATATCTGAATGAAGTTATAGAATCAGACAACAACGCCAATTTTTGTATAGGGGTGGCAGGTTACCCGGAAAAACATTTGGAAGCGCCATCTCTGCAAACCGATTTAAAACGATTAAAAACAAAGATTGATGCTGGTGCAGATTATGTGGTTACACAAATGTTTTTTAATAATAAAGCTTATTTTGAGTTTGTGAAAAAAGCACGGGAAGAAGGGATAAATGTGCCTATAATTCCCGGAATAAAACCTATTGCTGTTAAAAAGCATCTTCAATTGTTGCCGCAAGTGTTTAGCATAGACTTGCCTGAAGAGTTAATAAAGAGTGTTGAAGCCTGTAAGGATAATAAAGAAGTTAGAAAGGTTGGTATTGAATGGGCAATTCAACAATCTAAAGAGTTAAAAGAAGCCGGTGCTCCGGTATTGCATTATTACTCAATGGGGAAAAGCTCTAACATTCAAAAGATAGCCAAGGCGGTATTTTAAGAAAATAAGTATAACTTAACCTGCAGGGTTTCCAGAACCTTGTAGGTTTTTATTATAGTAGCATTTTAGAAATAACTTCGATTTCGCATTTCTAATTTCTTTCCTGTACTTTATTTCCACCAGTGGGTTTAATTTAATACCCCGAGACCTGTCTCGATCGAGACAAGTTTTTCCGATACATATCTCGTGGGCTTGCCCCGAGGTTGTTGATTTAATACACTAATTTTAACTCTTTTAAATCAAAAGTTTTAAAAACCGAATTTTCAATTTCCACGTTTAACCGCCCATTGGTGGTAACTCCGCGAATTATACCCGTTAAGTATGAATTATCTGGAAGTAGAAAAGTAGAAACCTTATTTCTTCGAAACATATTTTCAGCATAATTTTCCAAAATTTGAGCTTCATTTTCAGGATTTATAGCCTTTAGCTCATTTTCGATCTTTTGAATGATAATATTTAAAACTTCATCTAACTGAAAATGCCGACCGGTTATCATTTTTAATGAAGCTGCCTGGGGCAACTGTTTAAATTCAGTTTGATTAATATTGAGGCCCATGCCAATAATAGTTGCATTAATTTTATTATGGTTCAGGATATTTTCAATTAAAATTCCGCCAATCTTGAAGCTTCCTGACATAATGTCGTTAGGCCATTTTACCGATAGTTTTGGAATGGAAAAAATTTCCAAAGCATGTTTTACAGCAATAGAAACTGCTGCACTCAATAAAAATTGGTGATCTACCGCGACTTCAATTTTAGGATATAAAATGCTAAAAGTTAGGTTTTGTCCTGCAATTGCATTCCAACCAGAACCTCGTTGTCCTCGTCCCGCGGTTTGTTCCCGGGCACTAACACAAACCGGTTTAAAATTAGAATTCCCCTCGTAAAGATTACGGGCAAAATCGTTGGTAGAATTGATGGCATCAACTTTGATTGTACGCATACGCAATTTGGAGTATAAAAGGCGTTAAATCTTGTGTTAAGAGCCCGTGTAAACTCTTAAAAAGTGATAACTTTGCGAAAATAAATAAAATTAATGGCAAAAAAGGAAACCAACAGCGATGAACTTATCGCACATATCATTAAAGGAATTGAAGAAGTAAAAGGAAATGACATTGATATTCTGGACCTTAGGCAAATAGAAAACACCGTTTGCGATTATTTTATTATTTGCAACGGAACTTCCAATACTCAGGTTAACGCCATTGTAAATTCAGTTCAAAAAACAGTTAGCAAAGCCTTAAAAGATAAACCCTGGCACGTAGAAGGCGGTGAGAACGCCGAGTGGGTTTTAATGGATTATGTGAATGTAGTTGTTCACGTTTTTCAAAAACATATCAGGGAATTTTACGATATCGAAAGTCTTTGGGGAGATGCAAAAATCACCTCAATCGAGACGAATTACTAAATTTAAATTCAAGACCTACGCGGAATGGCGAAACAACAACCCAAAAAAAATATAGACCCTAAAAAGCCAAAATTCAGTGCTTACTGGATATATGCGGCTATAATTATTATTTTCATCGGACTTAATTTTTTCTCCGGTGATGGTTTTAGCGAACCGGCTCAAACCAATCCTGCTGAATTTCAACGGTTTTTGAAAAATGGAGATGTAGAGAAAGTTGAAATTATCAATAAGAAACAGGCTCGGGTTTACCTTACCGATGAAGCTAAAGAAAAAGAAGTTCATAAAAAATCAGAGGAGTCTGAAATTTTTAGCACAGGTGATAGCCCTTCTTATGTTTTTGAATTTGGAGATCTTCAAAATCTTGAAAATGATATTGAAAAAATTAGGGGAGAAAATAACCTTGACACCGTAGTTACCTATAAAACCGAAAACAATGTTTGGGGTGATATTTTTATAACCCTGTTGCCCTTTATTTTAATTATTGGTATCTGGATTTTTATTATGCGTCGAATGAGCAGCGGCGGCGGAGGTGGTGCCGGAGGTCAGATTTTTAATATTGGGAAATCTAAGGCCAAGCTTTTTGACCAAAATACCGATGTAAAAACTTCTTTTAAAGATGTAGCCGGTTTAGAAGGTGCAAAAGAAGAAGTGCAGGAAATTGTAGATTTCTTAAAACATCCTGATAAATATACTTCGCTGGGTGGAAAAATCCCAAAAGGGGCATTATTGGTAGGACCTCCGGGAACCGGGAAAACCCTTCTTGCAAAAGCCGTGGCCGGGGAAGCTAAAGTGCCGTTTTTCTCGCTTTCAGGTTCCGATTTTGTAGAGATGTTTGTAGGGGTTGGTGCTTCACGGGTTCGTGATTTATTTAAACAAGCCAAGGAAAAATCACCTTCTATTATTTTTATTGATGAGATTGATGCTATTGGCCGTGCCAGGGGAAAAAGTAATTTCTCAGGTTCTAATGATGAACGTGAAAATACATTAAACCAATTACTTACTGAAATGGACGGTTTTGGTACCAATACCAACGTAATTGTATTGGCTGCAACCAATCGTGCCGATGTATTGGATAAAGCCCTGATGCGTGCGGGTAGGTTTGACCGTCAAATTTATGTAGACCTCCCAGATTTAAGGGAACGAAAAGAAATATTTGAAGTCCATCTAAAACCGCTTAAAAAAGTAGCCGATGAACTGGATACTGAATTTTTAGCAAAACAAACTCCCGGCTTCAGCGGTGCCGATATTGCCAATGTATGTAATGAAGCTGCTCTTATTGCCGCCAGAAAAGCCAATAAGGCGGTAGGAAAACAGGATTTCCTAGATGCGGTAGATCGTATTGTTGGAGGGCTTGAGAAGAAGAATAAAATTATTACCCCGGAAGAGAAGAAGGCTATTGCCTTTCACGAAGCCGGTCACGCAACTGTAAGCTGGATGTTGGAACACGCGGCTCCTTTGGTAAAAGTAACCATTGTTCCGCGTGGGCAATCATTGGGGGCGGCCTGGTATTTACCGGAAGAACGCCTTATTGTGCGTCCTGAACAAATGCTTGATGAAATGTGTGCTGCCCTTGGTGGCCGTGCCGCTGAAAAGGTGATTTTTGATAAAATTTCTACCGGTGCCTTGAGTGACCTTGAGAAAGTGACCAAACAGGCTCGGGCTATGGTAACCATCTACGGACTTAACGATCGGGTGGGGAATATTACTTATTACGATTCTTCGGGGCAAAGTGAATATAATTTCACAAAGCCTTATAGTGAACACACTTCGGAATTAATAGATAAGGAAATTTCTAACTTGGTAGAAAAACAATATCAACGGGCGGTAGACTTATTAACAAAACACGAAAAAGAGCTCACAGAACTTGCTGAAATATTACTTGACAAAGAAGTAATTTTTAAAGATGACCTGGAGCGTATTTTTGGAGGACGTCCTTTTGAAAATCAGAAGAAAATCACTGATAAATCCCGGAAAAATCAAAGTTTAGATGAAGCTGAAAAGGAAAAAAGTGATAGTGCAAAAGAAGAAAACCAAACTTCAGCTACTGAAAAACAACGTCCTGCGCCTGAATCTCCAAATGGCGCACAACCCGAAATGCCAGAAAACGATCCGGTTAATAAGTAGTTAATTACCAAGGTCTAAAAAATCTTATTTTAAGCTAAGGTTAAGGTAAGATTTTTTACCTTTGGTTAAAATGAGCTATAGAATCACAGCCTAATAACCCTATGAGTCTATTTAGAAAATTCCTTAAATCTAAATCTAAATCGGACAAGGAAAAGGATACTCCTGAAAAAGCCGAGCGGGGTAAGTATATGCCTGATGTTAAGCTTCCTACCGATGAACGTTTTATGATGAATTTTAAAAACAACGGCGGGAAATTTTTATACTGTGAAAATGAAGCTGAAGTAAAAGAAGCTTTTGATAATATCTTACTGGAAAACGATTGGTACGAAAAGCAATGTTGTATTTTTGACCCAAAACTAACCAAGCGTTTTGATGGATTTAATCTGGAGTTTAACCGTTCGGGAGAAGCGGCTTTTTTCCTGTCTACCTGTGAGTTTCTGGTAGCGAACGATGGTTCTATTTTGATTTCATCTAATCAAATTAAAGAACAAAAATTACATGAACTGCCTTCCTGTTTTGTGATAATTTCATCTACCAGCCAATTGGTAGATACTATTGGGGAAGGACTTAGGGGGATTAAAACGAAAAATAAACAGAGTATCCCTTCAAATATTACCACCATTAAAAATTTTGGCAATCGAAAAGAGGGCGACTTCATGAGCTACGGAAGTAGTACTAAAAACCTATATTTGCTCCTGCTCGAAGATCTGTAAACTCATGAGAGAAGCCATAATTAGAACTATATCGGGATTACTGTATATATCCATCTTGGTGGTTTCTATCCTTTCTTCAGAATTGATCTTTATTAGCCTATTTTATTTACTTGGTCTGGTTTGCCTTATTGAAATGCAAAAATTATTGCATTTAAAAAGTTATGTTCTTTATATAGTACAGGCGCTGCTTTTTTATCTTTTCAGTTTTTTGAAATTTAACAAGGATGCCACTATTTTACTATTGATTACTACAATTTTTGTCAACCTTTTTTTGGTGAAAGATTTATTGATAGTACGTAAAATCCCGGTTTTTGAAAAGAAAAAATATGTCATAATAATATTTTATCTAATTTCTTCGGTAATCTTCTTAACCCTAATCCCATCTATACGTACTTCTGACGGATTTAATCAATATTTAGTAATCGGTGTTTTTTTTCTGATTTGGACTAATGATACCTTTGCATATATTGTAGGTAAGAATTTGGGACGGAATAAACTTTTGGAGCGTATTTCACCTAATAAAACTATTGAAGGCTTTTTAGGAGGGGTGATTTTTAGTCTTATTGGAAGCTATTTTATCTATAGCTTAACCGGTTCTCTAAGTCTTCCTATTTGGTTGGGACTTTCGCTTATTTTAAGTGTTTTTGGTACTTTGGGAGATCTTATTCAGTCAAAATTTAAAAGACAGGCGGGGGTTAAAGATAGTGGTTCCTTAATGCCTGGACATGGCGGATTGTTTGATAGACTGGATAGTATTATATTTGCAAGCCCGTTTGTTTATGCTTATTTACATATATTAAGCTATGTTTCATAAAGAAGGTTATAAAATAATGGCTTTTACTGCAATATTCCTTATTGCAATAAATATGCTTTCTTATAGTTTTATACCTACCTACTGGATTAGATTTTCCATACTGGTGGTTTCAGTAATTTTATTTTTACTAATCGTTCAGTTTTTTAGAAATCCAAAAAGGGTTACACAATTAAGTGATATTCATATTGTAGCCCCGGTAGACGGAAAAGTGGTGGCTATTGAAGAGGTTTATGAAAAAGAATATTTTCAGGATAAGCGCTTACAGGTGTCTATTTTTATGTCTCCTCTAAATGTACATGTTACCCGCCATCCTGTAAGCGGTAAGGTTGTCTATAGTAAATACCATCCCGGAAAATTTTTAGTTGCCTGGCATCCAAAATCCAGTGAGGAAAATGAGAGGACTACCGTTGTGGTTAAAAATAATTTGATTGGGGAAGTCCTTTATCGTCAAATTGCCGGAGCCCTGGCCAAACGAATTGTAAATTATGCTGAAGTAGGTGCTGAAGTGGTTCAGGGAAGCGATAGCGGGTTTATAAAGTTTGGTTCGCGAGTAGATGTATTACTACCCCTGGATACGCCTTTAAGTGTTGAACTTAATCAAAAAGTGAAAGGTGGGATAAGTGTAATTGCTAAAACTGAAGAAAGTTAGGAGATGACGAAAAATACTGAAGTCCGATTTAAAAAGGCCTATGAAATGGCCAGCGAAACCAAGCTGAGCTTTCCTCCTGATGTGCTACTAGGCTTTTACGCTTACTACAAACGCGCCACCGAACAAAACGGATTTTATATTCCTCCTACCGATGAAGGTGATTTGAGAAGTGCTTTTAAAGTAAATGCCCTTGTTCAGGTTAAAAATATAAGCCGTACTGAAGCCAGGGAAAAATATATTGAACTGGTTGAAGAGTATATTGGTGAAGTTTCTGTGTGAAAAATACTGGGGCTGCCTTCCGATTACTTCCCACCAGTAGGTTTAATGCCCTGAGACTTATCTCGATCGAGATAAGTTTTTCCGAAACTTACTTCGTGGGCTTGCCCCGAGCTTGTTGATCATTATAAAATACTATGAGTTGGAGCTTGATGCCGTAAGTTCGGTAAATAAACTTTCAAGGTTCTTGGTTTTTTGATTGAGTTGCAGGGTTTTTAGGCCGCTATCATGCGCAAAATCAAAAACTGCGGGTCGCATATCTTTTTGGGTGTCAAAAACAAGTTCGTAGGCAAATCCTCCCATATTTTTAGCTGATTTTAAATGGGGGATTTTCTGTAGTGCCACATCTTCAATCCTAAAATCAAATTCTACAAAAACTACCTGTTCTTCATTATTCCGTAAGTCTTTTAGGTTTTTATCAGCTACTATTTTTCCTTTATTAATAATGATAACCCGATCGCAAACAGCTTCAACTTCCTGCATAATATGAGTAGAAAGAAAAATGGTTTTTCCTGATTTACCAATATTTTTTATCAAATTCCTAATTTCAATTAATTGATTAGGATCGAGCCCGGTGGTAGGTTCGTCTAAAATTAACACTTCCGGGTCATGAAGTATTGAGGCCGCAAGACCAACACGTTGGCGAAAGCCTTTTGAGAGTTGCTCTATTTTTTTATTAGCTTCGGGAGAAAGGCCGGTAAGTTTTATGATTTCTTCAATATTATCTTCACTGACTTTGTGGATTTTAGCATTAAATTTTAAATATTCCCGAACAAACATTTCTGTATAAAGCGGGTTGTGCTCTGGCAGGTATCCTATTTTTTGCTGAATTTTATGTAAATCATTAGTGACAGAGATATCACTTATTTTCGCTTTTCCGTTTATAAAAGGCAAATAACCGGTCAGGATTTTCATCAAAGTAGATTTCCCGGCACCGTTTGGCCCTAAAAATCCCACAATTTCCCCTTTCTGAATCGAAAAAGAAACCTTATTTAAAGCTTTTTGTTTACCGTAATATTTAGAAACTCCTTCTACGTGAATAGACATGGATAGTGTTTTTTCAAAAGTAGCGATTAAATTTAGCTCAGTAAAGGTTTTTGTAGAATTGAATAATTCGGAAAAAAATAAATATAAATATAACTTCTGTTAAATATATTTTTGTAGAGTTTGTGGAAAAAATATAACTTCATAAAAAGCTTAAAAAAATCTAAAAAAGGGTTTTTCAATATAAAATTATATGCTACTTTAGCCGCGTAATCAAGAAACAATGAAGTACTTAATTAACTGGAACGCATTCTATTTTTTTTATTTCTATTTCCGCAATAGGAATGGGAATGCTATGTAATTAAGTAAAAAATTATATAAAAAAGTCCCGATAAAAAATCGGGACTTTTTTTTTACTCGATAATCGAGATTTAAATACAGTATTTAAAATGACTCGTGAGTTAACTGCGAGCTTGTTTACCCGCCAATCGGGTTTTATAAAAAGAATTGATGAATAAAATTATTGCAATACAGGGAGTACAGGGCTCTTTTCACCATTTGGTGGCTCAGGAATATTACCGGGGAAATATTGAGGTTATGGAATGCATGTCTTTTGCTGAACTCACTAAAAGTCTTGTTGATGGTAAAGCTGAGGAAGGTGTGATGGCTATTGAAAATTCTATAGCAGGTTCAATTTTACCAAATTATGCCTTAATAGATGAAAATAAGTTGCAGATAGTAGGTGAACATTATATTCCTATTGGGATGAATTTAATGGTGCTACCGGGACAAAAACTCGAAAATGTTAAAAAAGTGTATTCGCATCCCATGGCGCTGTTGCAATGCAAAGAGTTTTTCAAAAAACACCCGCATATTAAATTGATTGAAGATAGTGACACTGCAGCAGTAGCCCGAAGGATTGCCGAAAAACAATCAACTAAAGTAGCCGCCGTAGCCAGTAAAGCAGCAGCTGATATATTTGGCCTGGAAATTTTAGCTGAAAATATCCATACAAAAAAGAGCAATGCTACAAGGTTTTTAATTGTAAGTACTAAAAAGAAAGAACCTAACGGGGAAAAAATTGATAAAGCTTCTTTAAAATTTGAGTTAGAAAGCAGGAGGGGAAGCCTGGTTTCGGTTTTGAATATTTTAAGGGATTTTAATCTTGATATGACAAAAATACAGAGTATGCCTATTATTGAAACCCCCTGGAAATACTCATTTTTTATCGATGTTATTTTTGATGATTATGCCGAATTTGAAAAAGCTATGGGTATTTTGGAAGTAATGACCGAGAAACTAACGATTTTAGGAACGTATAAAAACAGCTTGATATGATAGCGCAGGCCAAACGTTTGGAACACGTAAAAGAATACTATTTTTCGTCAAAATTAAGGGAAGTGCGCGCGATGAAAGATGCGGGTAAAGATGTTATAAACCTTGGTATTGGTAGTCCCGATTTGCCACCACCACCACAGGTGATCGCCGCTTTAAATAAAGCTTTAAGCAATAGTGGTGCCCATCAATACCAACCCTATAAAGGTACCGCTGAATTTAGAAATGCAATTTCTGGTTTCTATAAGGAAAAATATGGAGTGTCGGTAAACCCTGAAACAGAAATTCTGCCCCTGATGGGTAGTAAAGAAGGAATTTTACATATTTCCATGGCATTTTTAAATGATGGGGACGAGGTGTTAATCCCCAATCCCGGTTACCCTACGTACTCTTCGGTTACTGAGTTGGTGGGAGCCAAAGCAGTTTATTATAAACTCAATGCCGATAATAATTGGATGCCGGACCTGGATGAATTGGCCGAAAAAGATTTGAGCAAAGTAAAATTAATGTGGGTTAACTATCCGCATATGCCTACAGGTGCTTCGGCTAAGGAAGAGGTTTTTGAACAATTGGTTGCCTTTGCCCGGGAGCACGAAATTTTGATTGTAAACGATAATCCTTACAGTTTTATTCTGAATAACAATCCTAAAAGTATCCTTCAGGTTGAAGGTGCTAAAGATGCGGTTTTGGAATTAAATTCCCTGAGTAAAAGTTTTAATATGGCCGGTTGGCGTGTGGGAATGCTCTGCGGAAGTGAAGAAAATTTAAATACGGTTATCAAAGTAAAATCAAATATGGATAGCGGGATGTTCTATCCCATTCAGGCGGGAGCTTCTGCTGCTTTGCAACTAAATGAGGATTGGTTTAGTGTGCAAAATGATATTTATCAGAAAAGAAAACAAAAGATTTTAGAACTGGCCAAAGCGCTGGATTGTAAGGCTGAAGAAGGCCAGGCAGGAATGTTTGTTTGGGCGAAAATCCCTGAAGGTACAAGCTCGGAGGGCTTTGTGGATTTTCTGCTGAATAAATTCCACATTTTTACCGCTCCGGGATTTATTTTCGGAAGTCAGGGAGAAGGTTATGTGAGGTTTTCTTTATGTGCTTCCGAAGAAAATATTAATCGTGCCATAAAACGAGTGAAATGAAAGTTCAAATAATAGGAATAGGGCTTATTGGCGGTTCGTTTGCCCTCGCAATTAAATCGGCTTTTCCGGAAGCGGAGATTTTTGGAAGCGATGCCAATGAAGCCCACGTAAAAAAGGCAAAAGAACTCAGTGTAATAGATCATTTGGCAAAAGCTGAAGACGTTAAAAACGCCGATGTGGTAATTGTTGCGGTTCCTGTTGATGTAGCTTCTCAGGTTTTAGAAGAAACTTTAGGTTTAATCAGTGATGAAACCCTGGTTTTTGATGCCGGTTCAACAAAAGAAGGAATTTGCCAGCAGGTGGCCAATCACCCGAAACGCAGGAATTTTCTTGCAGCTCATCCCATTGCCGGAACAGAATTTTCAGGGCCGGAAGCGGCAATTCCGAATCTTTACCGGGACAAAACAAATATTATCTGTGAAGTTGAAAAAACTGCATTTAAACTTCAGGAAAAGGCACTTGATATTTTTCAGAAACTGGGAATGCGTATTCGGTATATGGACCCAAAATCACACGACAGGCATATTGCTTATGTTTCACACTTGTCGCACATCAGCTCGTTTATGTTGGGAAAAACCGTGTTGGAAAAAGAGAGAAACGAACGTGACATTTTTGATTTAGCGGGAAGTGGGTTTGCTTCAACCGTAAGGCTGGCCAAAAGTTCGCCGGCGATGTGGGCACCTATTTTTCAGCAAAATAAAAGCAATGTGCTGGAGACTTTAAATGAATATATCAATAATCTTACGCAATTTAAAGAACTTCTGGAGAAAGATGATTTTCAGGAGGTCTATCAAGAGATGCAGCGTACCAATCATATTAGAACAATTTTAAACGGAATAAATTAATAAACATCAGGATTAAATTTTAGAATTATGGAAAACAAAAAAGAACTAAGAGGCTGGCTCGATAAATTTGGATTAGACCATCCTTTGGTAATCGCAGGGCCGTGTAGTGCCGAAACCGAAGAACAGGTTTTAAAAATTGCTCACCAGTTAAAGGATAGCGATGCTACGGTTTTACGTGCAGGAATTTGGAAACCGAGAACACGCCCAGGAAATTTTGAAGGTGTTGGTGCCCTTGGTTTAAAATGGCTAAAAAAAGCCAAAGAAGAAACCGGAATGCTTACCACTACTGAGGTGGCCAATCCAACTCACGTAGATTTGGCTTTGGAAAACGACGTAGATATTCTTTGGATTGGTGCCCGTACTACCGTTTCACCATTTATTGTTCAGGAAATTGCCGAGGCTTTAAAAGGTACCGATAAAACAGTTTTGGTAAAAAACCCGGTAAATCCAGACCTTTCTTTATGGCTTGGCGCTGTAGAACGTTTATATACTGCCGATATCAAAAATCTTGGGGTTATTCACCGCGGATTTTCAGCTTATGAAAAGACTAAATACCGTAACAATCCGGAATGGCAAATCGCTATTGAACTTCAGAATAAATTCCCCGATTTACCACTTATTTTAGATCCTTCGCATATTGCCGGAAGAAGGGATATTATTTTTGACCTTTGCCAGACCGCACTTGACTTGAATTATGACGGATTAATGGTGGAAACCCACCATACCCCCGATGATGCCTGGAGCGACGCTGCACAGCAAATCACCCCTGCAACTCTTGTCCAGATTATGAAAGATTTGAAAATAAGAAAAGAGGTTTCTGAAAGTGAGGAATTTCAGAATAAACTCAATAATTTAAGAGCGAAAATTGATGTCGCCGATAATCAACTTATCGAACTACTGGCAAAGCGAATGAAAGTTTCTGATGAGATCGGAAAAGTGAAAAAAGCCCAAAACGTATCGGTATTGCAAACTAAAAGGTGGAATGAAATCCTTGGTAAGATGGTGCTGGAAGGTGAACAACACGGGTTAAGTGAAGAATTTATTCTTAGGTTGTTTAAAGCGGTTCACCAGGAATCTATCAATCATCAGGAAAGAGTTATGAATAAGTAGTCTGATTTGTAAAAGGCTTCCTTTAAAAATTACATTTAGTATTTTTGTAGATAGGGTTGTGTAAAACAAACCTCACAGGTTTCCAAAACCTGTGAGGTTTAATAAAATGTGAATGAAAGGAACCGTTTATAAATCTACCGGAAGTTGGTACCAGGTAAAAACTGAAGATGACCGGTTTTATGACTGTCGAATTAAAGGGAAATTCCGCATACAGGGTATAAAGAGTACCAATCCCGTTGCTGTGGGCGACCAGGTAGAGTTTGAGCCTGAAGAGAAATCGGGCGAAACCACGGGAGTGATACAAAAGATTGCTAAAAGGGAAAATTATATTATTCGGCGTTCGGTTAACCTTTCGAAACAAACCCATATAATTGCGGCCAATATAAATCAGGTATTTTTACTGGTTACCTTAAATAATCCCCCAACTTTAACCACTTTTATCGATCGATTTTTGGTAACTGCAGAAGCCTACGGAATTAAAGCTGTGTTGCTTTTTAATAAAATTGATACTTATGATGAAGATGAATTGCTGGAAGTAAAATATCTTGCTGCAATTTACAGGAATGCGGGCTATGAATGCATTGGGATTTCCGCTAAAAACGGTAAAAATGTAGCTAAAGTAAAAGAAAAAATGACTGGTAAAATCAGTATGTTTTCCGGTCATAGCGGGACGGGGAAATCTACTTTGGTAAATGCCATTGAACCTGGTTTAAATCTTAAAACCGCTGAAATTTCGGACCAGCATAAACAGGGGCAGCATACCACTACTTTTGCTGAAATGTTTGATTTGAGTTTTGATGCCAGGATTATTGATACTCCCGGCATTAAGGGGTTTGGTGTGGTGGATATTGCCAGGGAGGAATTGGGGAATTATTTTCCGGAGTTTTTTGAGCTGAAACCCGATTGTAAGTTTCATAATTGTTTGCACTTGGAAGAGCCAAAATGTGCAGTAAAAAAAGCTCTTGAAGAGGGGGAACTGGCCTGGAGCCGTTATAAAAGTTATTTACAGATTATAGAAGGAGAAGAAGATAATTACCGAACCGATATTTATAAAAAAGAATGAGGGTAGTACTACAGCGGGTCTCAAAAGCCTCGGTAAGCATAGAACATAAAGTAAACGCGGTGATAAAACAAGGTGTTCTTATTTTGCTCGGCATTGAGCACGAAGATACCGAAGAAGATATTAACTGGTTATGCCGGAAAATTGTGAACCTTCGAATTTTTTCAGACGAAGATGGGCTGATGAACTATTCTTTAATCGATGTGGATGGCGATGCGATTGTGGTAAGTCAGTTTACATTACATGCCTCAACAAAAAAAGGAAACCGGCCGAGCTACATTCAGGCCGCTAAGCCGGATAAGGCTATTCCGCTTTATGAGAAATTTATAGCTATACTTGAAGATAAATTAGGAAAACCAGTTGGTACCGGAGAGTTTGGTGCCGATATGAAAGTAGAGTTGCTTAATGATGGCCCGGTTACTATTTTAATAGATTCTAAAAATAAAAGTTAAAATACTTTTCTTTAAACAATGCGCAGTACTTTCTCCTTATTTTTAATTGTTTTGCTGTTATCTTGTTTTTCCCTTACCGCTCAGGATTATGAGATTTCTGCCATAGCTCCTGAGCTTTTTCTTAATGCCAATGCGGTAGTGCGTTCCGAAGAAATAAGCATCGAGGTTAAATCGATCGATAAAATAATAATTCATAAAAAACGTGCGGTTACCGTATTAAATGAATATGGCGAGCGTCATGCGCTTGCTGCCGATGTTTATGATAAGGACCGTAAAATCAAAGATCAGGAAGCTTATATATATGACGAATACGGAGAAGAAATCAGAAAAATTAAAAAGAGGCATTTTAAAGATCATAGTCTGGTAACCGGAGGTACTTTGCATAGTGATAACCGAGTAAGTTATTTTGACTATACCCCGAATAAATATCCATATACACTGGTTTATGAAAGTGAAGTGCAATCGTCCAGCACTATTTTTATAAAGCCCTGGGAGCCAATGTCAGATTATTTGATAAGTGTTGAGCAGGCGAGGTATCAATTTAAAAATCCGTCTCAAATCCCAATACGATTTGATGAACGAAATATGCCTGAAAAAGTTGAGCGAACAGCCAGCAAATATGAACTTAATTATAGTGTAAGTAATTTACCAGCCCGGCAACAAGAAGCCCTGAGTCCTGATTTTACTGAATTCTCCCCTAAATTATTAGTGGCATTAGAAGATTTCTCATTGATAGGTGTAAAAGGACATGCAAAAAATTGGGAAGATTTGGGCCGGTGGCAATATGAAAATTTAATTTCCGAAAGAGGTAGGCTACCTGAAACAACATTGGCTAAAATAGAAAAGCTTACTGCTGAAGCGACATCAGATAGTGAAAAAGCGCGTATTATCTATAATTTTATGCAGGAAAATACCCGGTATGTAAGCGTTCAATTGGGAATTGGTGGCTGGCAGCCCATACGTGCTAGCGAAGTTGATAAATTGGGCTATGGCGATTGCAAGGCACTAACTAATTACATGATGGCACTTTTACAAAGCCAGGGAATAGCCTCTAATTATGCGGTGGTTTATGGTGGGGAGCATAGGAATATAGATGCCAAATTTGCTTCAATGGAAGGTAATCATGTGATTTTACAGGTGCCGCAAGAAAACGATGAAACTGTTTGGTTAGAGTGTACCAATCAAAATTTACCTTTTAATTATTTGGGTGATTTTACCGATAACCGAAATGTGTTGCTGGTAAAACCCGGTGGTGGTGAAATTGTGAGTACTAAAAAATATCTTCCAGAGGAAAACCTTCAAAAATCGAAGACCAATATTCAATTAAATGATGAAGGTGGTTTTTTAGCAAGTACAAAACGCGTGAGTAAAGGAATTCCGTATGGAAATACTTATTATATTGAGCGAAGAAAAAAACGTAATCAGATTCTAAGTTATAAGGAAGAATGGGGATATCTTAAAAATATTGATATCGCTCGTTTGGAATTCGAAAATAATAAACAGATGCCCTCCTTTACCGAAATAGTTGAATTTACCGGAGAAAAATTGGCTTTAAAAGTAGGAAAGAGGTTTCTGTTACCATTAAATTTCTTTAAGCCGGAAGTAGAAAAATTGCCACGAAACACCCATAGAAAACTGCCTGTAGAAATCAAACGGGGAAAAATGTTTCAAGATGGATTTATTTACCATTTACCGGAAGGTTATACTGCTGAAGCGATCCCGGAATCGGTAAATATTGAAAATGAGTTTGGACGATATGTTTTAGATGTTGTCCTTAAAAAGGTAGAGGGTAAAGAAGTCTTAACAGTAAATCGGGAATATGTTGTTAATGAAGGCCGTTGGAATCCCGAAAAATATGAGGATTATCGGGAGTTTTTGAATTTAATTTTAGCATTGAATAACCAAAAAGCTGTATTGGCGGCTACCCATTAAACTCAAATTATGTTACGACTTTACTTTTTTCTTCTTTTTTTATTAACGATAGGTTCTATTCACGCCCAGGATTTTAAATTCGGAAAGGTGTCGGTAGCTGAAGTTGTTGAGAAAGTACATCCCCAGTATCCTGAAGCTAATGCCGCTGTACTTTTTAGGGAGCATAATACGTATTATGAGATTAATAAACACACCGGCATCATGCTGGTAACTAAGGTACATGAAAGAATAAAAATTTATAACAAGGAGGGAGTAGATTGGGCAGAAAAAGTAATTTCTACATACCACAGCGATAGTGATCATGAAAAAGTCTCAAGTACTAAAGGTATTACTTATAATTTGGAAAATGGAAAACTCATTAAAGATAAACTTCGTAATAACGGGATTTTTGAAGAAAAAGTAAACGAATATAATGGCAAGGTCACTTTGAATATGCCTGCTGTCACCGAGGGCAGCGTTATAGAATACGAGTATTCCCTGCGCTCACCTTTTTTAACTTCTATAGATGATATACCTTTGCAGTATACCATCCCGATTAATCACCTGGAAGTAAAAATTACCATTCCTGAATTTTTTGGATTTCAGAAGCATTTTAATACAAGATCCCAGCTTGATTTTCAAATTAACGAAAGCCGAAAAAAATTCACTTATAATTTTACACAGTCACAACGTAGTGGAGTCAGGGCTGTAAAAACCTCTTTTCAGAACAATAAAGTAGAATATCTGGAAAATATCTATGAAATTTCAGAAACCGATATTCCGCCGCTTAAAGACGAGGTTTATGTAGACTACCTACAAAATTATGCAGCATTTTTAACCTGGGAGCTTCAGTATACTAAGTTCCCCAATTCTCCGATAGAGAATTTTTCGCAAACCTGGGAAGGTGTAGCCAAAACCATTTTTGATAATGGACTGGAAAAGGAAATTAACAGGACTGGCTATTTTAAAAATGATTTAAAAAAACTCCTGAAAGGAATAAATAACCCCGAAGATAAAATCAGTAAAATTTACAATTTCGTAAGGGAAAAAGTAAAATGGAACAAACTTGCTGGATATGTTTCCGATAACGGAGCAAAAGTGGCGTATAAAGAAGGAGCAGGCAATACCGGCGATATCAATTTAATGCTTGTTGCCATGTTAAAGCATGCGGGAATAAATGCAAGTCCGGTATTGTTAAGCACTCAGGATAATGGGGTGCCGTTATTTCCCACCCGTAGCGGGTTTAATTATGTAATTGCCGGAATTGAATTACCAGATGATATTATTTTACTCGATGCTACGGATCACAATGCCTTTTTAAATGAACTGCCCAAACGTGCTAGAAACTGGCAAGGAAGGCTTATTAGGCAACGGGGTAGCTCTGCCTGGGTAGATTTAATGCCTAAAAAACAAGCTGTCCAAAGCAAAAGTATAAACATTCAGTTTAAGGATAATATGAAGGTGGAAGGCAAAAGTATTTCAAATTACAGCGGACTTTTTGCTAAATCATATAGGGAAAATTTTGCCGGTTTAAATAGAGATAATTATATCCAATTACTGGAAGAAGATAAGGGAAATATCGTAATTTCGGGGCTTGATATTAAAAATAAGAAAAGTATAGGGGAGGACATTAGGCAAACTTATGAGTTTGAGTTGGCTGATGTTGTTGAAAATATTAATGATAAGATTTATTTTCAGCCTATGGTTTTTGAAGCAATAAAAGAAAATCCGTTTAAGGCCAAAAAACGTCATTATCCTATTTTTTTGGATTTTCCGTCGGTAACCAATAAGCGGATAAATATTATGATTCCTGAAGGATATAAAGTTGAATCCCTGCCGGAAAATACTATTGTCGAGTTTAAAAATGGAAAAGGGGAATTTAAGTTTATTACAACTGTAAATGGTAATTTTTTAAGGGTAGATTCGGTACTCAATTTGAATGAAATTGTATTCTCTCCCTTGGAATATAATAATTTAAAGAATTTTTATGAGCAAATGCTTAACAAACATTCAGAAGCTATTGTACTCACAAAAGCCAGATAAAAATGAATATTGAAAACGCACAGCAAGCAGTAGATAATTGGATAAAAGAACACGGCGTTCGGTACTTTAATGAACTTACCAATATGGCGCAACTTACCGAAGAAGTAGGAGAAGTCGCCCGTATTATTGCTCGGCGATATGGGGAACAAAGTGAGAAAGAGAGTGATAAAAGCAAGGATCTTGGCGAAGAACTTGCCGATGTGATTTTTGTAGTGCTTTGTCTGGCCAATCAAACCGGTATAAACTTGGAAGAAGCCTTTGAACGCAAGCTGGACATTAAAACCAAAAGAGATAAAAACCGGCATAAGAATAACGAAAAACTTAGGTAATGGGATTAAAGACAATTGTTGCCAGACAAGGTTTTTGGAAGTCAGTTATATTACTTGGTATTTCCTTTTTGTTTATTTACAATTTGGTTAGTATACTTTTTGAATACGGTGGTTTTGAAATAGCCCGTTTTTTTAAAGAACGCACAGCAGACGGAAAATTATTCCGTTTTATTATAGGTCAGTTTATAGCCGCCTTTATTTATGGGTTTATCTTTAGTTATGGCCAATATAGAATGAAAGAAAAAAAAGAAGCTTCAGAAGAAGAAAAATAAACGCATGCAAATTAAAATTTCCAATAAAAAGACACAACTCACGGGAAAAATTAAAGTTACGGGCTCAAAAAGTGAGAGCAACCGTTTGTTGATATTACGGGCATTATTTCCCGGACTTACTATTTTAAACCTTTCCAATAGTGATGATACCCATTATTTAAAAAAAGCTCTAGAAACCAATGCTGAATGGGTAGATATTCATCATGCCGGTACAGCTATGCGTTTTTTAACCGCTTATTTTGCTACCCGTGAAGGACGCGAAGTGGTACTTACCGGAAGTTCAAGAATGCAGGAACGTCCCGTTAAGCTGTTGGTTGATGCTTTAAAGAGTATAGGTGCTGATATTTCCTATGAAAAAAATGAGGGTTTTCCTCCATTACGGATTAAAGGAAAAAATATTTCAAAAAATGAAGTTAGTGTTGAAGCCAATATTAGCAGTCAGTATATCTCTGCTCTTATGCTGGTGGCAGCTTCCTTACCAGCCGGTTTAACTATTAAACTTGCAGGAAAAGTAACTTCTACGCCTTATATTTTAATGACCCAGGAAATAATGAAACGGGTTGGGATTACCGGAACTTTTTCTAATAACTCTATAAAGGTTGCGCCGGTACAACAAATAAGTCCTAAAACCTTAGCCGTGGAGTCAGACTGGAGTTCAGCATCTTATTTTTACAGCTTAGCGGCAATTAGTCATTCAGCCCATATCAAACTTACTACCTATCGAGAAGATAGTTTACAAGGAGATTCGGTTATTTCAAAAATTTATCGACAGTTTGGGGTTGAAACCTGTTATAGCGGGGAATGTATAATTTTGGAAAAAACGAACCAGAAAAAACCACGACACCTGGAAGTAGATTTACGAGATTCTCCCGATATTGCCCAAACTATTACGGTAACCTGCCTGGCTCTTGGGGTACCCTGTACTCTACACGGCTTACACACCCTTAAAATTAAGGAGACCGACAGGTTGGAAGCTTTGAAAACCGAAATAGAAAAATTCGGTAGCCGTGTAGAGATCACACAAGACAGCCTTCAACTATTTCCGGAAGCTAAATTTAATACCGGAGTAAGTGTAGCCACTTACCACGATCACCGGATGGCTATGGCTTTTGCCCCGTTAGGATTAAAAGTTCCTTTTATAATAGAAGATGCTATGGTTGTTTCAAAATCATATCCATCGTTTTGGGATGATATGAAAAAACTAGGCTTTGAAATTCAAAAAGTGGGATAGTTCTAAATAAATACATATTTACTTGACAACCCCCTTGTTGAGATTGTATATTTGCGGCTTTTAAAAATATAACTATGGGAATGAAACTTTCACACTTCAATTTTAACCTTCCAAAGGAGCTTTTGGCTGAATATCCTGCTGAAAACAGAGATGAGTCCCGCCTAATGGTGCTTAACCGAAAGGAGCAAACTATCGAGCATAAGAAATTTAAGGATTTGCTCGATTACTTTGAGCCAGAAGACGTGATGGTGCTTAATAACACCAAGGTTTTTCCTGCACGTTTGTATGGAAATAAGGAAAAGACCGGAGCCCGTATTGAGGTGTTTTTGTTAAGGGAATTAAATTCCGAAACTAAACTTTGGGATGTTTTGGTTGATCCCGCCCGTAAAATTAGAATAGGAAATAAACTTTATTTTGGTGATGATGAAAGTCTGGTAGCTGAAGTTATAGATAATACAACTTCCCGCGGAAGAACCTTGCGTTTTCTTTACGATGGCTCTTATGAAGATTTTCGTAGAAAACTTAAGGAATTAGGAGAAACACCACTTCCAAAATATATTAAACGAGAAGTAGAGCCAGAAGATCAGGAGCGTTATCAAACAATTTATGCCAAAGAAGAAGGGGCTGTAGCTGCGCCAACTGCCGGTTTACATTTTTCTAAACATTTGCTGAAACGTCTCGAAATTAAAGGAATTGATTTTGCTGAAGTCACCCTTCATGTTGGCCTGGGAACTTTTAGTCCGGTTGAGGTTGAAGACCTTAGCAAACATAAAATGGACAGTGAACAAGCTATTATTGAGAGAAATGCAACTGAGGTTATTAATAAAGCCAAAAAGGAGAATCGTAAAGTGTGCGCAGTAGGTACCACCGTAATGCGTGTGATGGAAAGTTCGGTTTCTTCAAACCAAATGCTGAATGAATTTAACGGGTGGACCAATAAGTTTATTTTTCCTCCTTACGATTTTAGTATTGCTAACTGTATGATTACAAACTTCCATACTCCAAAATCTACCTTGCTTATGATGGTTTCAGCATTTGCCGGTCACGATTTTATGAAAAGAGCGTATGAGGAAGCCGTAAAAGAAGAATACCGTTTCTATACTTATGGTGATGCGATGCTTATTATATAACTAAGTTTAAAGTTTAGTGCTAAATAATTTAAGCCACAAATACACTTATATTATCAGTGTATTTGTGGCTTTTTCTTTCCTCTCATTAACATATCTTTTTCATTAAATTCTTCCTATTTTTGCAGCGTGAAAGATAAAAAACGAGATATAAGGGCTTTGACCAAAAAGCAGTTGCAGGATTTTTTTGTTGCTGAAGGCGATAAATCTTTTCGTGGAAATCAGGTATACGAATGGCTTTGGAGTAAAGGGGCGCATAGTTTTGATGAGATGACGAACATCTCGAAACAAACCCGGGAAATGCTTCAGGAAAACTTTGTGATTAACCACATTCGGGTAGATCGTATGCAGCGCAGTAGTGACGGCACTATAAAAAACGCTGTTAAACTTCATGACCAGCTTACTGTAGAATCGGTATTAATTCCAACACCAAGTCGAACTACGGCTTGTGTATCTTCTCAGGTAGGTTGTAGTCTCGATTGCCAGTTTTGTGCCACCGCCCGTTTAAAACGAATGCGAAACCTCAATCCTGATGAAATTTACGATCAGGTGGTTGCAATTGATAATGAAAGTCGGTTATATTTTGACAGGCCACTTAGTAATATTGTTTTTATGGGGATGGGAGAGCCGCTTATGAATTATAAAAATGTAATGAAAGCGGTTGAAAAAATCACTTCTCCTGAAGGTTTGGGAATGTCTCCAAAGCGTATAACCATTTCCACCTCCGGAGTACCGAAAATTATTAAAAAACTGGCCGATGATGAAGCTAAAATTAAACTGGCAGTTTCGCTGCATTCAGCAATAGATGAAGTGCGAACCCAAATAATGCCTTTTAATGAAACCTTTCCGTTAACCGATTTAAAAGAAGCTTTGGAGTACTGGTTTTCTAAAACCAAAAGCCGTATTACTTACGAATATATTGTTTGGAAAGATATTAATGATACCAAAGAAGCTGCTTCCGCCCTGGTGAAGTTCTGTAAATATGTGCCTTGTAAAGTAAATTTAATCGAATATAACCCGATTGATGACGGTAATTTTCAACAGGCATCTTCAGCAGCAACAGATATGTACCAGGAAATTTTAGAGAGGAATAATATTACGGTAACCGTTCGGCGTTCACGCGGAAAAGATATAGATGCAGCTTGTGGTCAACTCGCAAATAAATCGGCTTAAACCTTTGAAAAATCCCCCACAAATAATTCTCCCGAAATATTTATCTTTGGTGGCTTCATGAAGGTTATTTCCCAAATAAAACTCCCGGTGGAGAAAGAGATGGAACTTTTCGAAAAAAAGTTTTTTCAATCCATGTCTTCTCAGGTAGCCTTATTAAACCGAATTACCCATTACATCGTAAATCGAAAAGGTAAGCAAATGCGGCCTATGTTTGTTTTTTTGGTGGCAAAAATGGTTTCAGAAGGAGAAGTAAATGAGCGGACTTATCGCGGGGCTTCTGTTATAGAGCTTATTCATACTGCTACTTTGGTGCATGATGATGTTGTAGATGATTCCAACCGTCGTCGTGGTTTTTTCAGTATCAATGCGCTATGGAAAAATAAGATTGCCGTTTTGGTGGGCGATTATTTGCTTTCAAAGGGCTTGTTGCTTTCAATTGATAATAATGATTTTGATTTGCTGAAAATTATTTCAGTGGCTGTACGGGAAATGAGTGAGGGAGAATTATTGCAAATTGAAAAGGCCCGCAGGCTTGATATCACTGAAGAAGTGTACTATGATATTATTCGTCAGAAAACGGCTACGCTTATTGCGGCTTGTTGTAGTTTAGGAGCCGCATCTGTGAACCCGGAGTCTCCTGAAGTTGAAAAGATGCGTCGTTTTGGAGAATTAATAGGTATGGCTTTTCAGATTAAAGATGACCTGTTTGATTACGGGGATGAAAAAATAGGAAAACCTACCGGAATTGATATTAAGGAGCAAAAAATGACCTTACCGTTAATTTATACTTTGAACATTGCTTCAAAAAGTGAAAAAGCCTGGATAATCAAGTCGGTAAAAAATCATAATAAGGATAAGAAACGTGTAAAAGAAGTTATCGTCTTTGTAAAAGAAAAAGGCGGGCTTAAGTATGCAGAACAGAAAATGATTGCTTTTCAACAAGAAGCTATGGAAATTTTAAAAGAATTTCCTTCTTCTCCTTATAAAGAATCACTGGAATTGATGGTTAGTTATGTAATTGAGCGTAAGAAATAAATATATAGCTTGCTAATTTTGAGGTAATAGCAGGTCTTTTTTTATATTTATACAGTCCTATTTAACTTAAAAAAGCCACTTTCATTGTCGAAAGTGGCTTTAAAATAATGATGAGAGTAAGTTACAAATTGTCTTTTGTTAACCTATTCTTCAATTTCCTGTTCTACTTCTTCGGCAGCGTCTTCTACTTCTTCAGCAGCATCTTCGGCTCCACTTTCAATATCGTTGCCAATTTCTTCTACTGCTTCCTCAGATTTTTCTTCAGTAGTTTCTCTACAAGAATATACTGAGATTGTCATTGTTGCTAAGGCAAATAATAAAAATAACTTTTTCATCTTGATTATGTTTGATTAGTTTAATAGGCAAATTTAAACTATTTTTTATTCATACAATGCAATCTTTCTTTTGAGTTGGATATTTTTACAAATATTTACTATTATACCAAAAATTGAGAGCAGTGTAATTTCAAATGGTTTTGATGATAATCGGGGCTATATCAAGAAATGTTTTATAGATTTTATTTGTTTTTGATATGGCTTTTTTGAGCCGTTTATCTTTTTAAAAAATTATTCTGTACGGGGATAGGTACCGGGTTCTTCGCCTGCAAGCTTTTCAAAACTTCGATAAGCTTGTTCTACCTTTTTTTCAGGAGTGGTTTCAAATTCCTTTTCGGTAACTTTATAAACCTGTTGTAAGGAATCTATTTTTTGGTGCATTTCATCCTGAACCTTCGCATAATCGGGATGATTATATAAATTGTTGAGTTCTTTGGGATCTTCTTCAAGGTCATAAAGTTCCCATTCATCAATATTATCATAAAAATGCATGAGTTTATACCGGTCGGTACGAATGCCATAATGTCTTTTTACCATGTGAAAAGCTGGAAAGTCGTAATAATGGTAATAAATAGCATTTCTGAAATCTTTTTCTTTTGGTGTTTTTCCTATTAAATCACGTAAAGATTTTCCTTGCATATCTTGCGGAATTTCCGCTTCGGCATAATCCAGAAAAGTAGGGGCGAAGTCAAGGTTTTGAGTAAGGGCATCAACTTCGGAGCCGGGTTTAATTTCTTTTGGATACTGTATTAAAAGTGGCATAGCCAGTGATTCTTCATACATAAAACGTTTGTCAAAAAAACCTTTTTCACCCAGATAAAAACCCTGGTCTGTAGTATACACAATAATAGTATTTTCATCAAGGCCTGATTCTTCCAGATAATCAAGGATTTTACCCACACCTTCATCAACTGAAGCTACAGTAGCCAAATAATCCCGTAAATAGCGTTGACCTTTCCACTTATCTAATGCTTTTCCACTTAAATTAGCTTCGTGAAATGCATCGTTTTTAGGGCGATAGGCTGCATCCCATTTTTCTCGTTGCTTTGTGGTCATTCTCTCAAAATCGGTAGTCCACGGATTATGCCTTAATGAATCACTACCTTTTTCAATAGTCATTTTTAGATCGTGGCCTTCATACATATCATCGTAAATAGTTTGTAATTGCTGTTGCGCGGCCACCTGTTTTTCGTGGCCGTCAAAATAAGTATCAGGCAGCGGAAAATCAATGCTGTCATATTTATTGATATGGCGCAAGGCTGGCATCCAATTCCGATGAGGAGCTTTGTGTTGTACCATTAGCATAAAAGGTTCTTCACTATCTTTATTTTCCTTTAACCAATCTACCCCCATTTTTGTAACTATATCTGTAGCATAACCTTCAATTCTAGCAGTGTCTTTTCCCTTTATAAAATCAGGGTTATAGTAATTCCCCTGATCTACTAAAATATGGTAATCATCAAAGCCCTGGGGCAAACCATGTAAGTGCCATTTCCCGAAAAGTGCAGTTTTATAGCCTACTTTTTTTAAATATTTTGGTAAGGTAGCTTGTGATCCATCAAATACATTTCCGTTCATTCTAAAACCATTAATATGGCTGTGTTTTCCAGTAAGAATTACCGCCCGACTTGGTCCGCAAATAGAATTGGTGCAAAAATTATTATTGAATTTCACCCCGTTTTTAGCAATACGATCAATATTTGGAGTAGGTGCTAATTTACTTAACCGATGGCCGTATGCGCTAATAGCTTGTGCTGCGTGGTCATCGGTCATGATAAAGACAATATTAGGCCGTTTTTGTTCTTTCTGAGCCTCTTTTTCCTTTGTGTTCTTTTTACAAGAGAATATAGCTATAAGGCAAAAAGTAAGAAATAGGACCCTAATGGAAGTTTTTTTTAATATCATAAAAAAGGTTTTCGGTGGTTTGGACTTAATTTTAATTAAAAATACAAAAAGCTTGTACATTTGTAGTGATATTGACCTATACAAAAACTGCTCAAGATGTTTTTTTATGCGAAATGCTTTATAATAAAATCATTGATTTTCTTGTGGTTAGGATGTTTTTTTGCTTTCTCACAGCAACTTACACCACCCATACATAATTATAGTTCGGTTGACTATACCGCAGCAAGCCAAAACTGGGGAATTGATATAGATGAAAAAGGAATTATTTATACAGCAAATAACCAGGGTTTGCTAAGTTATGATGGCCAGACCTGGGAATTATATCCATTAGATAACGGTTCAATTATACGTTCAGTTTATACCAAAGGAGATAGGATTTATACGGGTTCTTATCAGGAATTTGGTTACTGGCAGCGGGATAAAACTGGGAAATTGGAATATACTTCCTTAATGCCGCTTTTTGGGGAATACAGTCTTCAAAATGATGAATTTTGGGAAATAATGTCTTTTAAAGGGGCAATTTATTTTCGCTCTTTTGGAGCAATTTACCGATATAAAAATGACACAATAAAACCTATAAAAAACCTGGTTACCAATAAAATGGCAGTATACAGGGATAAGTTATTGGTTTCTGCAGGACGTTCAGGACTTTATTTTTTAAATGATAATGGAGCGACTAAAAAATTACCAAACCAAGATTTAATTGCAGGAGAACAAGTAATTGACCTTGCGGTAAGTGGTGATAAATTATTGATAGGCACCAGGGATGCCCTTTATACCTATGAAAATGATAAGGTTGTTTTATTTGCGGATAAAAAATTGAATGAAGATATCTCGCGCTTTGAACTCAATCATTTAATGTTTTTGGGAGAAGATGAATTAGTACTTGGAACTGTTAAAAATGGAATTATTCATTATAACCAAAGCGCCGGCAAGTATACAATCTATAATCGTAATAGTGGCCTTCAGAATAATACGGTATTGGGAATGGCCAAGCGAAATGGAAGCATTTGGCTTGGGCTCGATAACGGGATAGATCAAA
Organism: Salegentibacter sp.; assembly: GCA_017795085.1. GTDB lineage: Bacteria > Bacteroidota > Bacteroidia > Flavobacteriales > Flavobacteriaceae > Salegentibacter. The sequence continues at coordinate 2,372,933 of CP051246.1, read as the reverse complement.
TTAAACTTAATTCGTTCATAAAACTTTATACTGATGATACCGGAGAACTGGGAGCGGTTTATGATATGTTATTTTTTAAAGATAAATTATATCTGGCCAGTAACACCGGTGTCTATACTTTTACAGATAACAATCTTACATTAATAAACGGAGCTGGTGGTCATGCCTGGAATCTTGAGATTTTAGAAGGACGCTTGTATGCCAATCATAATACCGGAACTTTTTTAATTGAAAACGATATTTTTAAAGCGATTGAAGATCGTACGGGAAGTTTTGAAATTATTAATGCCCCTGATAATAAAAACATTCAGCTTATAGGCAATTATACCGGAATCTCAAAGATTGATGAAGAAGGTAATTTGGAGGTTATAGACAGCATAAATTTTCCGGTGCGTCAAATGGTGTTTACTAATAAATCACAGTTATGGGCAGCACATCCATATGAAGGAATTTATCATATTACTTTAAATGATAGTCTTACCCGGGCTCTGAAAATCAGTAAATTACATAAAGTTAATGGCAAAGATCATTATAATGCCAATATTTATCAGATAAACCACCAATTAGCTATTTTAAATGATGGGCGTTGGTACCGATATAATATTTTTAAAGATAGCCTGGAAGCATTTAATGAATTAAATAAGTATAATAAGCATAAATTATTATTTCAAGATAATAAGGATTATTGGTTTACCAATATAGATGAAAGTTCATTACTATACACTGATTTTAAAGGGAATGATATTAAGCTGTCATCAGATAAAATCAACAGTCGTATGGTTAAAAACTATGAAAAAATTACGAGTACAAATGACTCAACTTTTTATTTGACCCTTAATGATGGTTTTGCTCAATTAAATTTGAATAAAATGATTAGGAGGCAGGGAGAAATTAATGTAATTCCTCCTTTAATTACTGCCTTTACCGATAGGGATACACGTTACGAATTAGATAAGTCGCCTGAAGTACCTTATGCCGCAGCTCGTGATATAAATATTCATACAGCCCTGCCGGTTTCCGACGCTACCGGAATACGTTATGAATTAATTGGTACCGATACGGTAAGCGGCGTGGTGACCCACGGAAATTTAAATTTTCAAAACCTTGAACACGGTGCCTATGAGTTAAAGTTATTTGCTATAAGCCCGCAAAATGAAAATTGGGCATCCACAAACTTTAACTTTGTGGTAGCTCCGCCCTGGTATTTATCAAATTTAATGAAGTTTATATATGTTTTATTATTTCTGGTACTCATTATGGTTTTTTATTGGTTTAACCGGTTGAAATTACGTAAGCAACAATATTTATTGGAACAAAAATTTGAGCAGGAACATGAAGATCGTCTAAACCAACTGGAAAAAGAACGATTGTTAAATGAAATTACCCTAAAACGGAAGGAATTGGCTAATACTACTATGGTAGCTGCTAAAAAGAATGAAGTTTTAATGGAAATTCAAAATGAATTACATAAGGATAAAGATAAATTCTCTAATCAGTTTAGGTTTAAACATATAATGACCAAGATTAACAAAGCCATTAAAAACAAAGATGAATGGCAAGTTTTTGAAACTAATTTTAACGAATTACACGAAGATTTCTTTAAAGATGTATTGGAAGCTTATCCTCAATTAAGCAGTAAAGATTTAAAGTTATGTTCTTACCTAAAAATGAACCTGACTTCAAAAGAGATAGCACCTTTAATGGGTATTTCTGTTCGGGGGGTAGAGGTACATCGTTATCGTCTACGAAAAAAAATGAACTTGCATAAAAATGAGAATCTTACAAATTTTCTTATTAAAAATTTCTAAATTCTTAATTTATAGGGATGATATTTTCAAAAAAATACCTGCACAATACTACATCATACTTTTAAAATTTTTATAAAATATTACATCAAAATTTTTTTAAATTATTGTAAATCAATATTTTAAATTTTAATTTATACTGATGTATCAGTAGTGTACTTAATCGTTTGCGGTCAAGGCGGGTATCATCGTACCTTTCTATTAAAATTCAGTAAAATTCGACCGTATGAAATTTAAATTATTGTTCTCGATTTTTGCGATTCTGCTCACCAGTGCAGGATTTGCTCAAGACACAAAAAACGTAACTGGTGTTATAACCGATAGTGATGGTATGCCTTTACCCGGTGCTGAAGTTAAAGTAATAGATAAAGAAATTTATGATGTTACTAACTTCGATGGAGAGTTTACACTTGAAGGTGTAGAAGAAGGTGATGTGGTAGATATAAATTTTCTTGGCTTTGAAGAGCAACAGTTCACTGTTGGAGGAAATGACCAATACGATCTTGTATTGGAAGAAGCTTCATCTGAACTTGACGAAGTAGTGGTTGTGGGGTATGGTACCCAGCAAAAACAGGATTTAACCGGGGCTATTAGCCAGGTGTCTTCCGAAGATATTGTCAAGCAACCCTCGTCAACAGCTACACAAGCCCTGCAGGGTAAAGTAGCTGGTGTAAATATTACTAATAGTGATGCTCCGGGCTCTTCACCAAATGTTAGTATTCGGGGTTTAGGTACCGCATTGGGAGGACGTGATCCTTTATATGTAGTTGACGGAACTCCTGTCAATGATATCCAGAATATTAGTCCGGCAAATATAGAGTCTATTGATTTTCTTAAAGATGCATCATCCGCTGCTATATATGGGGTTCGAGCTGCTAATGGTGTTATAATAGTAACGACAAAGAAAGGTAAAGAAGGTGCTGCCAAAGTGAATGTTAGAAGTTTTTATGGAGTGAAACCAGTCTTGAATTCTGTTGAAATGGCCGATGCCGGCCAATATATTACCTACTTTAATGAAGAGGAAGCCGCTATTGGAAGTAATAACCGATTAAATGAAACCCAGGATTATAATACTGATTGGTATGATGAAATACTCCAGGTGGGAACCGTTCAAAATACCACATTTGATATTTCCGGTGGAAGCGAAGATGTTAGTTATTTCTTCAGCTACGATTATTATGAAGAAGAAGGGGTTTTAGAAGATCAGAAGTTTAGAAGGTCTACTATCACCAGTAATAATACTTTTGACCTATTTGATGATAGAGTTAAGATTATTCAAAACTTAAATATTTCTGTTCGAAATGAAAATCAAAAGCCTTTTGGAGCTTTTAATAATGCTTATAGACAATCCCCTCTAATGCCGGTGTTCTACCCTAATGGGCGTTATGGTGCTTCAAGATATAATACAACAACTGGCGAGGCCACATATGTAGCAGGCCCGGATGAGAGTATAGATAATATGACAGAGCACGGAAACCCTGTGTCTCAGGTTGCTTTTGCCAATCAGAGGTCAAATTCAGTAAATATTCAAGGTAGTATAGCCGCCGAATTTAATATTACCGATGAATTAAAGTTTACTTCCCGATATGGGGCAAGGAAAGTCTTCAATCGAGGTCGTAATTTTACCGATACTAAAGAAATATGGATTCAGACTGATCCTAACAGGACTGCTTCAGAATTTGAAAGCCTTAAAGCACAAAATCCTGACAATTTATCCTATGTTAACAATGCATTATCCATGAATTCAAGCGAAACTTATAAGTATAACTGGGATAATTTCTTGAATTATAGCAATAGTTTTGGAAATCATAATGTAGATGTAACCCTGGGTGGTTCAAAAGAGCAACTAAATATAGGAATGCAGGATGACTATCAAGCTTATGAAGTTCCTTCTCAGGAGCAATATTGGAGTGTTAGGCATGACAGCGGTGAATACGATAATCAAGTAAATCAGTATCATTATACCCCTACAAACTTTATGTCTTATTTTGGAAGAGTTGAATATAATTTTGATAGAAAATATTATTTTACCGGTACCTTAAGACGTGATGGTTCCAGTACGTTTGCCAATAATGCCGATTATTGGGGTACTTTCCCTGCTCTTGGAGCTGGGTGGACCCTTACCAGGGAAAATTTTCTAAATGATAGTGAGAACATAAACTTCCTTAAGCTTAGAGCTTCCTGGGGTGAATTAGGTAATGCGAATGTTCCTTTCAACCAAAATCAAATTTTGACCGACCCTAGAAGTGAAAATATGAATTATGTGTTTGGGCCCGGTCAGGATTTGATTTTAGGAGCAAATCTGGGATCCCCAGCTCAAAATTTAAGTTGGGAGATAGTAAGTGAATTTAGCGCCGGTTTAGAATATGAATTATTTGATAGGCGTTTAACTGGTAGTTTGGATTATTATCACAGAACTACCGAGAATACAATTTTGGAAGTGCAGCCAATATTAAACTCTACATTTGCCGAGGAATTTTTTGATCACGGCGCAGAGGTTAGAAATGAAGGATTTGAATTTTCTGCGAATTGGAGTGATGAAGTTAATGAAGACTTTAATTATAGTATAGGTGGTAATTTCTCCTATAATGATAATGAGGTCACCAATGTTGTTAATAATTATGAAGGACAACTAGGCGGTGGTTTAGGATTTGGAGGGAAAATCAGCAAACGCTTAGCTGCGGGACAACCTTTAGGTTCCTGGTGGATGTATGAAGCTGACGGAGTATGGCAAAATCAAGACGAAATTGATAGTAATACCTCATTGGGTTCAGCACGTCCGGGCCATTTAAAATATGTTGATCAAAATGATGATGGGTCTATTGATGATAGGGATAAAACCTACCAGGGTTCCTATATTCCTAAATTCAACTATGGAATAAATATTTCTTTAAATTATAAGCAATTCGACCTTAGTGTTGACGGCTTCGGTGTTGGAGGTAATAAAGTGTATAATGGATTGAAAGCAATGCGTTTAGGTGGGGAAAATGTAAGTGCTGAAATGTTTGAGAACCGCTGGACAGGAGATGGAAGTACCAATATACATCCAGGAGCAGATAGGGATATAGAAGCTTCAAGCTATTATCTTGAAGACGGTGACTTTTTCCGAATTAATAATATGACCTTGGGTTATACGCTTCCGGAAATCACTGATTTTATTTCTAATGCCAGAATTTATTTGTCAGCTCAAAATCCATTTATATTCACAAAATATAGCGGGTTTAATCCTGAGTTATCAGGCTATGACCCAACTAATTCTGATGCACAGGGACCCTATGGAAATTCAGGAATTGAGCGAAATGCTTATCCTATAACAAGTACCTATTTAATTGGAATTAATATCGGACTATAATTCAAAAAAATAATTTTATGAAAAATATATATAGATATAGTTTAATAGTGCTTTCATCCTTAGCTATTTTAGGATGTAGTGAGGATTTTCTCGAAGTAGATCCCCGAGAAAATATAGCTGAAGAAGACAGGGATGAAAACTTTACTCCTGAAGATTTTGTAACTGGAGTATATGGGATGTTCACGGATTATGTATATGCTTTTGCCTATTTAGGGGTTACTGAAATCATCTCAGATAATGCAGATAAAGGGAGTTCTACTACCGATACAGGAGGTGATAAGGATGTATTAGATGCACTAACGTTTACCAGTTCAGCTACTTCTGTTAATGAAACTTGGGAACATTGGTATAAAACCATTGGACGTGCCAATTATGCCATTGCTTTTGCCGAAGAAGAAGGTGGAGAGAATAGCGAGCGATTGATCGCCGAAGCTAAATTTTTACGAGCCTATACTTATTTTTTCTTGGTAAGGGCTTTTGGTGATGTAACTATTCAGGGCCAAGTTGAATTCGTTGACGGAGAACCGGTTGTTGATCCTGAGGTAAATCTTGCTAATAGAAATACTCAAGAGGAGGTTTACGAATATATCGAGCAGGATCTAAGGGATGCCGTGGATGTTCTTCCAGTTAAAAGCGCCTATGCCGCAGATGATTTAGGTAGAGCCACAAGTGGAGCTGCACAAGCCTTGCTATCAAAAGTTCATCTTTACCAGGAAGAATGGTCTGATGCATTACAACATGCCAATGCTGTGATTAATTCAGGAGAATATGAACTTGAAGAAAATTATGAAGATATTTGGAGAGAATATTCTGAAAATGGTTCAGAATCTATTTTTGAAATTCAGGGACGAGGAGAACCTATTGCTCATGGAGTGGCGCAGTATTCCCAAACCCAGGCACCTCGTAGTGATGGGACCATAAATGGTTGGGGCTTTAATGTACCTTCTGAAAATCTTGTTGAGGCATTTGATGCCGAAGGTGATGTGATTCGTAGAGATGCCACTATAATTTTTAGAGGTGAAACCCTTTGGGATGGTATGGAGATTAGTAATTCAGCTGCTAACCCAAGATATAATGAGAAAGCATATTCTAGTTCAAATCTTGGTGATGCCGATGGTGATAAAAATATCCGGGCATTAAGACTCGGTGAAATTTACCTTATAAAAGCTGAAGCGGCCGCTCAAACCGGAGATACAGAAACTGCAATGGAAGCCTTAAATGTTATAAGAGAACGTGTAGATCTTGATCCCGTAGACGGTTTAGGACAGCAAGAGCTTATTGAAGCGATATGGAATGAAAGACGGCTAGAGTTGGCCTTTGAGCACGACCGTTGGTTTGATTTAACTCGTACCGGTCAGGCTCCCGAAGCAATGGCTGAAGATGGGAAGGAATTCCAGGAGCGTCATTGGTTATTTCCCATTCCAAATAATCAACTTATCCAAACTCCGGATATGGAACAAAATCCCGGTTGGTAATTAAAATTTTAAAATTGTAGTTCCGCGAACCTTATTAAAGATTCGCGGAACTTATTTAAATACCATATCTTTTGATATACAAGCCATTTTACATATTCGCATTTTTATTTTTTTTTATCGGGTGTAGTACTGATGAATCTGATGAAGATTTCACGGATGATACTACTGAAGGAATACCCGAAGAAGAGGAAGAAGAAAATCCCGAATCTGAACCTGAACTAAGCGATAAAGAACTCCTAAACAAAGTTCAGCAACAAACCTTTAATTATTTCTGGGATTTTGCAGCACCTAATTCAGGCCTTGCCCGCGAACGCTCCCAGGAAGATGCTTATGGCGGTGAAGGGCTTAATATTGTGACTACAGGAGGATCTGGTTTTGGCCTGGCTTCTTTTCCTACCGCTGTAGAACGCGGGTGGATTAGCCGGGAAGACGCAATGCAACGTCTGGATAAAATCCTTGATTTCTTAGAAGAAGTACCTACTTATCACGGGGTTTTTTCGCACTGGTATCGTGATGATACTGCCCAAACTCGTCCTTTTTCTGAAAATGATGATGGTGGCGATTTAGTTGAAACTGCTTTTTTAATCCAGGGCTTGCTAATTAACCGCAGCTATTTTTCCGAAGAGAATGAGGTTGAAACTGATATAAGAGATCGAATTACTCAAATTTGGAAGGCTGTAGAATGGGATTGGTACACACAAGATGAAAATGTACTTTACTGGCATTGGTCTCCAAATTATAATTTTCAAAAAAAATTAAAAATCCAGGGCTGGAACGAGTCGCTTATCGTGTATATTTTGGCTGCTGCTTCTCCAACTCATTCTATTGATGCTGAAGTGTATCATCAGGGTTGGGCTTCTAATGGAAATATAAAAACCGGAAGAAGTTATTATGGAAATCAGTTGCCCTTAGGCCCAGAACTTGGCGGGCCTTTATTTTTTGCACACTATTCTTTTATAGGTTTAGATCCTAGAAATTTAAGCGATCAATATGCAAATTATTGGCAACAAAATACTTCTCACAGCCTTATTAATTATGAATATGTGGTCAGCAATCCAAACAATTACGAAGGTTATAGTGAAAATTCTTGGGGTTTAACTGCAAGTACCGGTTACGATGGATATTCTGCCCACAGCCCTACAACCGATAAGGGCATAATAGCACCAACCGCAGCCCTATCTTCTTTCCCATATACACCCGAAGAATCTATGGATGCCTTACGCTATTTCTATGGGGAATTAGGTGATGATCTTTGGGGTGAATACGGATTTTACGATGCTTTTTCTGAAGAAGTAGGTTGGTTTGCTGATGGTTATCTGGCCATAGATCAGGGGCCAATTGTAGCCATGATAGAAAATTACAGAACGGGTTTACTATGGGGGCTTTTTATGCAGGACGAAGAAGTCCAAGCCGGTTTAGATAAACTGGGGTTTAATTATTAATTCCGAAAATTAAAAATCAAACAAAATGACTTATTATAAATCTATTTTAAGCTTTCTCTTTATCAGTTTAGTTCTTATTAGCTGTAAAGATGAATCAAATAAAAAAGAGCAGGATATAGAAAAACCTGAAACTTCAGAACTTTCAGAAGAAGCCTTATTAGACACCGTTCAGAAACAAACCTTGAAATATTTCTGGGATTATGCTGAACCAAATTCCGGAATGGCCAGAGAACGTTATCATCCCGATGGGGAGTATCCCAAAAACGATAAACACGTTGTTACCACCGGTGGTTCCGGGTTTGGACTTATGGCAATAGTTTCAGGAATGGAACGTGAATTTATTGAGCGTGATTCAGCAGTTGCCCGATTAGATATAATAGCAGATTTCCTTGATAATGCTCCTAGATTTCACGGGGTATGGCCGCATTGGCTAAATGGTGAAACAGGTGATGTGCAGGCTTTTAGCGATAAAGATAATGGGGGCGACCTTGTGGAAACCTCATTCCTGGCCCAGGGCTTTATCGTAGTTCGTGAATATTTAAAAAACGGAAACGATGAAGAAAAAGCCGTCGCAGCAAAATACGACGAGCTTTGGAAAGGCATAGAATGGGAATGGTACACCAACGATAAAGATGGACTTTATTGGCACTGGTCGCCAGATTATCAGTGGGAAATGGACTTTATGATAGAAGGTTATAACGAATGTTTGATTACTTACGTAATGGCTGCATCTTCCCCAGATCACGCTATTGAAGCCGATGCTTACCACAAAGGTTGGGCTCGTGGTGGAGCTATTGTAAGCGATAAAGAAGCTTACGGAATGCCGTTAATTTTAAAGCATAACACCCGGGGAAATAAGGCAGGACCGCTTTTTTGGGCACATTATTCATATTTAGGATTGAATCCGAAGGGACTTGAAGACAAATATGCCAACTATTGGGATTTGAATGTAAATCACACCAAAATCAATTACGAATATACTCAGGAAAACCCGAATAATTCTGAAACTTACAATAAGAATTCCTGGGGCTTAACCGCAAGTTATACAAGAAACGAGGACGATGGAATTGGTTACACCGCGCATTCCCCAGATTCAGATCATGGCGTGGTTTCTCCAACCGCAGCGATTAGTTCCATTCCTTATACTCCTGAACTTTCCCTGAATGCCATGCGATATTTCTTTGAAGATCAAAACGAATTGCTTTGGGGACCTGCCGGTTTTTACGATGCTTTTAGTTTAGAAGGTGAAGATTGGGCAGCACCAAAATATTTAGCAATAGATCAGGGACCACAAGTGGTGATGATAGAAAATTACCGTTCAGGATTAATCTGGGATTTATTTATGGGCGCGCCAGAGGTTCAAAATGGATTGAAAAATTTAGGATTTAAAATTTCTAAATAATTTATATGAAATGAGCATAAACTTTTTTAAGCATACCCTACCGATATGATAAAAATAAGTTTATACGAAAACGAAGTGGTTACAGTTGTTTATAGATTTTGTAATTACTTATATTTTAGTTGATTATGAAAATTTAAACAGATGAAAGCTTGTTCAATATATTTTAATAAAGATTGGAGTTTTACTTTTTTGCTTTTCGTACTTATGCTTTCGGGATTTGTATCGGCACAGGAAGAATCTTTTGAGTTCGTAGTGCTGCCCGATACCCAAACTTATATTGAAGAATATCCTGAAATTTATCTACACCAAATGCAATGGTTGGCAAATAATAAAGACAGGTTTTCTTTTGCGGTTCACGTTGGCGATATTACTCAGAATAATAATGGAAGAGAATGGGATATTGCTAAAAAGGGTTTCAATATAATCCAGGAGAAAGTGCCTTATTCCTTTGCTTTGGGGAATCATGATATGGGAAGTGCCAGCGGGAAATTTGCTGATACCAGGAATACGTCTTTAGCTAATGCCTACTTTTCAGTAAAGAATTTTTCTAGTCTCATAGCTTCTTTCCCAGAAGGGAAAGTGGACAATTTGCTAAGTGAATTCAAGATAGGAGATCAAAAATGGATGATATTGTCTCTGGAGTTTGGTCCCCGAAATAAAACCATATCCTGGGCCGATGAAATGATCGAAAAATATCCCGGACATAATTTTATTGTAGTCACTCACGCTCACGTTTTTGAAGATAACACTCTTCACGATGGCGAAGACTGGTGGCTGCCCGAAGGCTATGGTATTGGTGAAGATACCGGCGAAGAAGCTCCAAATAATGGCGGACAGGTTTGGGAAAAACTAATCAAAAAATACGATAATATTTCAATGGTTTTTTCAGGCCATATCCTTAAATCAGGCGTTGGAACTTTGATAAGCGAAGGTGAAAATGGGAATAAGGTTTACCAGATGTTGGCAAATTATCAAAAAGGCGTGAAAGGTTCGGAAAACGGCGGAAATGGTTTTTTACGAATTATAAAAGTAGATCCTGAAAATAAAAAAATTGAAGTAAAAACCTATTCTCCCTGGCTTAACGAATTTGAGAATGAGCCTGAGCATAATTTCACTTTTGAAAATATTGAATTAAAATAATAGATTAAATCTCATAGGTTTTCAAAACCTGTGAGGTTTGTATAAAAAAAATAAAAATGAAAAAGAGATTTTTATACGTTTTAGGGGTATTTCTGGTTATCCAGCTTATTGTACCTTTTTCAGTATATGCACAAGAAAAAGAAGCCTTTAAAAAGGAACATTTTATAAAAAATTCTGATACTTTAAATTACCGCATTTTATTTCCAAAAGACTTTTCAGAAGAAAAAGAATATCCTGTTGTCCTGTTCCTGCACGGTGCCGGTGAACGTGGAAATGATAATAAAGCTCAACTTACCCACGGAAGCGGATTATTTTTAAAAAATCAGGAGAAATTTCCGGCTATTGTGATTTTTCCACAAGCCCCTAAAGAAGATTATTGGGCAAAAGTTGAGGTAGACCGGGAAGCCAGTCCGTTTGAATTTGATTTTAAAAATACAGATGCTCCAACTATCTCATTGAATTTGGTAATGCAGTTTATGGATAAAATCACAGCCGAAAGTTTTGTGAATGAAGACAAAGTTTACATTGGCGGACTTTCCATGGGCGGGATGGGAACTTTCGAAATGCTATACCGCAAACCCGAAATGTTTGCTGCTGCTTTTGCCATTTGTGGTGGTGCCGACCCTGAAATTGTAAAAGAATATCCAAAAGGTTTTAATATATGGGTTTTTCACGGGGAAAAGGATGATGTGGTTCTTCCGAAATATTCAAAAATAATGGCGCGTGAAATTAACCACTACGGCGGGAATGCAAAGCTTTCTTTATACCCGGAAGACAACCATAACAGCTGGGATTCAGCTTTTGCTGAGCCTTATTTATTATCCTGGTTGTTTTCACATACACGAGCTAAATAAAAGGAAATAAATGAAAAGGTTTAAAAAAATACTTACCACAACAGCTTTATTATTAGGAGTCTTTGTTTATGCCCAGGAAATGGATGAAATAGTCTCGGAAACCTATATCAATCCTTTGGATATTGACTATACCTATATGGTTTATAATTCCAGTCGAAATATTTCTTATCGTTCCGGGGCCGATCCTGCGGTGATTGAATTTCAGGGCGAATATTACTTGTTTGTAACTCGTTCTTTTGGTTATTGGCATTCTACCGATCTAATCGATTGGGAATTCATTAAGCCAAAACAATGGTTTTTTGAGGGTTCTAATGCCCCAACGGCTTTCAATTATAATGATTCCCTGGTCTATTTTGCAGGCGATCCCGCGGGTTACGGGAGTATTCTTTACACCGATGACCCGAAGAGCGGAGAATGGACCCCCACCGCTTCAATTTCTAACAATATTCAGGATTCGGAATTATTTATTGATGATGATGGGAAAACCTATCTGTATTGGGGTTCATCAAATGTGCATCCGCTTAAGGTGAAGATGTTGGACAAAGATGATCGTTTTCTGGAAACGGGAGTTGAAAAAGAACTTATCAATCTTGTTGAAGAAGAACATGGTTGGGAACGCTTTGGCGAAAATAATTACCATCCAACTTTAAAGGAGGGATATATGGAAGGAGCTTCCATGACTAAACACGATGGCAAATATTATTTGCAGTATGCGGCTCCCGGCACACAATTTAATGTGTATGCAGATGCCGCCTATGTTGGTGAAAGCCCACTTGGTCCATTTAAATACATGAAAAATAACCCCATGAGTTTTAAACCTGGCGGTTTCGCAAATGGGGCAGGCCATGGGATTACTATGAAACAAACGAACGGGCAATACTGGCATTTTGCCACGATGGCTTTGGCTTCCAACTCCCATTGGGAACGCAGGCTTTCTATGTTTCCTACCTATTTTGATGATGAAGGTTTAATGTACACTATTACAAGCTATGGAGACTATCCGTTATTTGGGCCAGATCATCCTACAAAAGCAGGACAGCATAATGGCTGGATGTTGCTTTCCTATAAAGGAAAAACCACGGTTTCCTCTTCGCAAATGCAGGTGAGAAAAAGTACAGCTACCGATGGAGATTTTGATATCACCGAAATGCCCCTGGAAAAAGACAATGAAGGTGAAATTATTTCTAAACTCTTAACCGATGAAAGTCCTAAATCTTTTTGGGTTGTTGAAGCTAATGATGATAAACAATGGGTTGAAATTGAAATGCTTTCCCCTGGAAATATCTATGCTTTTCAATTGAATTTCCACGATGAAGAATCAGGTATTTACACCCGCACTGAAGGCCTTCGACACCGATTTACCCTTGAACTTTCCGAAGATGGTAAAAACTGGAAAACGGTGGTAGACAGAAGCAAAAGTTTTGAAGATGCGCCAAATACTTATATCACCCTTAATCAACCGGTACAGGCAAAATACGTACGCTATAATAATATCGAGGTTCCCGGGAATAATCTGGCTTTATCTGAAATAAGGGTTTTTGGTCAAGGTTTAGGTAAAAAGCCAGCAAAGGTTAAAGGCTTTGAAGTTTCCCGACAGGAAGACCGACGAGATGCTTTTTTTAAGTGGAATCCGGTGAAAGGAGCCCAGGGGTATAACATCCGTTGGGGAATAGCGCCAGATAAATTATACCATTCCTGGTTAATTTATGATAAAAATAAACATTTTATGCGAAATCTGGATCGTGATACAAAGTATTACTTCAGTATTGAAGCCTTTAATGAAAATGGAATTTCAGAAAAAACTGAGGTTCAGGAAGTGGAATAAAAAAATATCAATTTTAAAAATATGACTACTATGAAAAGAATTAATGTCTCTGTCATTATACTGCTTTTGATGGGACTTTCGTCTCTGCATGCACAGGATAGAATTCAAGAGGTTGAAGATCTCCTGGAGAAAATGACTTTAGAAGAAAAAATAGGCCAGCTCAATCTTATAACGCCAGGTGGTGGAGTGGCTACCGGTGCGGTGGTTAGCGAAGATGTTGAAGCAAAAATTAAAGAAGGAAATGTAGGCGGACTTTTTGGTGCATCAGGACCCGATAAAATCCGTCAGGCCCAGGATTTAGCAGTTAAAGAAAGTCGACTGGGGATTCCGCTTATTATCGGTTCCGATGTGATTCACGGCTATAAAACCACTTTTCCTATTCCGTTAGGTTTATCTTCCAGTTGGGATTTAGATTTAATTGAACAAACCGCACAGGTGGCGGCAAAAGAAGCCACCGCCGATGGAATTAACTGGAATTTTTCGCCAATGGTTGATATTGCTCGTGACCCGCGTTGGGGGCGTATTGCAGAAGGAGCCGGGGAAGATGCTTTTTTAGGTTCAAAAATAGCTGAAGCTATGGTAAAGGGTTATCAGCAGGACGATATGAGTGCAGAACATACGATGATGGCCACCGTAAAACATATGGCGCTTTATGGGGCTTCAGAAGCCGGCCGGGATTATAACTCGGTAGATATGAGTAAAATTCGTATGTATAATGAATACCTTCCGCCGTATAAAGCCGCGGTAGATGCGGGAGTAGGAAGTGTAATGACTTCTTTTAATGATGTTTTTGGAGTTCCTGCCACAGGAAATAAATGGCTTTTAACCGATTTACTGCGTGAAGAATGGGGTTTTGATGGCTTTGTGACTTCCGATTATACTTCGGTTAATGAAATGATTGCTCACGGAATGGGTGATTTAAAAGCGGTTTCGGCTCTGGCCTTAAAAGCAGGGCTGGATATGGATATGGTTGGGGAAGGTTTCCTAACTACCCTAAAAGAATCAGTTGAAGATGGCACACTAACCGAAGAACAAATTACCACCGCTACCCGCAGGGTGCTGGAGGCAAAGCATAAATTAGGTTTGTTTGAAGATCCTTATCGCTATTCTGATGAAAGTCGTCCTGAAAAGGATATCCTCTCTGAAGAAAACCGCGAATTAGCCAGAAAAGCGGCTGCCCGTTCTTTTGTGTTGCTTAAGAAGCACGAGAACACACTTCCGTTAGCTAAAGATGCAAAAATAGCGCTAATTGGACCTTTAGCCGATAATAAAAATAATATGCTGGGAACCTGGGCGCCAACCGGGGATCCGCAACTTTCAATTCCTATTCTTGAAGGAATGAAAAATGTAGCTCCCAATGCTGAAATTTCTTATGCTAAAGGTTCAAATATTAGTGATGATAAAGATTTTGCAGAAAAAGTAAATGTATTTGGATCAAGAATTGAAATTTCAGAAGAATCTCCGGAAGAACTACTGGAAGAAGCGCTTGAAACGGCAGAAGATGCTGAGGTGATTGTAGCCGTAGTTGGGGAAGCCACTGAAATGAGCGGAGAATCTGCAAGCCGTACCGATATTACAATTCCTGATAGTCAAAAGAAATTAATTAGGGAGTTGACCGCCACCGGGAAACCGGTTGTGCTTGCTTTAATGAGCGGGCGCCCATTGGATATTTCAGAAGAAATGGATTTACCGGTGAGTATTCTGCAAATTTGGCATCCGGGAGTAGAGGCAGGAAATGCCGTAGCTGATGTGATTTTTGGTGATTATAATCCTTCAGGAAAACTTACGGCCACCTGGCCAAGAAATGTTGGTCAAATCCCTATTTATTACGGTGTTAAAAATACGGGGAGACCACAAGCTACTGAAGAATTTGAAAAATTCAAATCAAATTACCTTGATGTTTCTAATTCACCCTTATTACCGTTTGGCCACGGATTAAGCTATACTGAATTTGAATATTCCGATATAAAAATTGATAGCGAAACTTTAATCGAAGATGGAGAAGTTATTATAAGTGCTACTATTACCAATGCGGGAGATATCGCAGGAGAAGAAATCGTACAATTATATACTCACGATAAAGTACGAAGTATCACTCCGCCATTAAAAGAATTAAAAGGTTTTGAGAAAATTAAGCTTGAATCCGGAGCATCAAAAACAGTTGAATTTATAATCACCACCGATGATTTAAAATTCTACAACGCCGATTTAGAATATGTTTTTGAGCCCGGAGAATTCGACTTCTTTGTGGGAGCTAGTTCAGCTATAGAAAAGTCCGGAAGTTTTAGTATTAAGAAGTAGGTATTTTTCAGTTGATGTTGATGAGCCGTTGGAGTGCCCTACCACTTCAGCGGCTTTTTTGTAAGACTAATTTTAAACCTGTATACCATTTTCAAAATAAGAAGTTTAAAAGGTCTATAAATTAATCATCACACTGAATTTCAGGGTCTAAGCTGATGATCGTCAAAACTTCTTGAGTAAATTCTGAATTTAGCTAGGGATTAGAACCTTTTACTCGATAATCGAGATTTAAATGCTCCGTGACTTGCCTCAAAATCAAATGTTTTCCTATAAATGCTTCGTGCGTGGGCTTGTCCCGAGATAATTTACTCTACTTCATAAGCCAATTCGTCTACTTCTGAAAGATGAAAATAACCGAAAGGATAATTATCAGGATTGGTTTCGTTAACCACATTCCCCTTAACAGTGGCCGGCCGGGTTTCAAAAGGACCGCCACCACTGCCAATCTGGGTTCTTAGTACAAATAAATATTCATAGTATGCTTTGGAAATTCCATACATTTCAATTTCAACTTTATCACCACGTTCTAAATCTTCATTGGAATAAAAGCCAAATATCCGGTTTCCGTCGTTAAATTCATCTTCGTAAATTTCAAGACTTATATTTTCATTTCTAAAGATAAATAGGTAATAATTATCTTCTCCGGCAGGGTCGGTGTAATAAGCTTTGATTTCAATTTCATCGCCTCCAAAACCTCCTTCATTGGATTGTTCAACCTCCTCTATATCGGTTACAGGCATCATAGTTTCCGTGGCGGTGTATAGTTGGTCTTCATATTCAATTTCCAGGTGATATGTTTCTCCGATTTCAGGTTCAAAATTGCTATTCAGGTAAAATCCGTCAGAACCATGCTCAAAATAATAAACATCCCCACTTTCTGAAGTTACATAAACCGATGCGTTTTCCACCGGTGGATTTTCTTCTTCGTAAAATGGTGCACTTAGGCTGAGTTTTATTTGCTGGTTATTATCTGGTTCCTCTTTAAATCTAAGAAGTGAAGCTTCTACCACGAGCCTGGCTTCAGAGTTTTTTAAAGGAATATCTACTACTTCCTCGCAAGAAAAAGAGAGGAGTATAAGTCCTATAAGCGCTATTTTAAGAAACTGTTTCATCAGAAGCTAAAATTATAGGTTACTGAGGGAATAATTCCGAATAAACTAAGTTTTGTGGCTTCGTTTACGCCGGTGTCGCTATTTTCTCTAAAAGTAATTGAATAAGCATTCATCCGGTTATAGACATTATAAATCCCAAAATTCCACGAGGATTTAAACTTTTTATTTTCAGGATTTGGTTTATAAGTGGCTGAAATATCCAGACGGTGATAGGCCGGTAATCGGTTCTCGTTTCTTGAGCCGTAAACCGGCACGGTAATACTCTGGTAATTATATTGTCCGCCCGGGTAAGTTGCAGGTAGCCCGGTTTGATAATTGAAATTCGCACTAAATTCCCATGAATTGTTTAGTTGATAGTTTCCCACTAAACTTATATCGTGGGTTTTATCAAAATTAGCTTTATACCAATCTCCATTATTAATTCCGCTTTCTTCAGGGATTCTTCCGGGGGTTTGCTGTTCAGAACGTGATAGGGTATAGGCCAGCCAGCCTGTAAATCTGCCGCTATTTTTTCTAAAAAGCATTTCCAGCCCATAAGCCCGGGACCTGCCATGTAGAATTACTGTTTCAATCGCATCATTTGCAATTAAATTAGCACCGCTTACGTAATCAATACGGTTTTTTACTGTTTTATAAAAAGTTTCTGCTTCAATTGAAAAAATTTCATTCTTAAAATTTCTAAAATATCCCAATGCAAACTGATCGAGGATTTGAGGTTCAATAAAAGGTCCGCTGGGCGCCCAAACATCTAAAGGTGTGGGGGAAGAAGTATTTGAAATTAAATGTAGGTATTGCGCCATTCGGTTATAACTGGCCTTTACCGATTGCTGCTCGTTAAAGCTATAAGCCAGCGAAAGTCTTGGTTCTAAATTGCCAAAATCGGCTAAAATGTCACTTCGGTCGTAAGATTCTGTGCCTATTGGCTCGGCTTCCTGGTAAATACCTAAATCGGAATTATAGATTAACGGATTATCATTTTCATACACATTTAATTCATCCTGGCCTAAACGGAAAAAAGCACTGTAACGCAAGCCGTACTCTGCGGAAAACTTATCTGAAATATTGTGTCTGGCAGATAAATAAGCAGCACTTTCTAAAGCGTATTTATTGGTAAGCTTAAAATAATTGATTCCTGATTCTTCATCTACCGGAATAATTTCACCGGGATTAAAATCGTAATAAGTATTTTGAATTCCGTAATTGAGTTCAATATTATCGGTAAGATAATGGTTGAAATCGTATTTTAGGTTGAGGTTTTTTATACCGCTATCCCAGTCGAAACCTACAAAATCAAGAGTTAACCCATAATAGTAATCACTGAAGATCAGGGAGAGGTTTGAGAATATATCACTGTTAAATACGTGGTTCCACCTTAAATTAAATACGGCGTTTCCGTAATTATTTTTAAAGTTGTCACGAATATTAAAAACATCACGTCCAAAATAGCCCGAAAAAAATAATTTATTGTCAGGGTCTAACCGATAAGAAAATTTGGCGTTAATATCATAAAAATAGGCAGAATTATCATTATCGGTTAACTTTAAAAAAAGATGGGCATAAGAGCTTCGGGCACCAACCAAAAAGGACCCCTTTTCTTTTTTTATAGGGCCTTCGGCAAGCAACCGACTTGATATTGCACCAATTCCCCCCTGCATTTTAAATTCTTTATTACTACCGTCCCTTTGATAAATATCAAGCACAGAAGAAACCCGGCCTCCATAACGTGCCGGAATACCACCTTTGTATAGCGTAAGGTTTTTTACTGCATCAGGATTAAAAACCGAGAAAAATCCAAATAAATGGGAAGCATTATAGATCGTAGCCTCATCTAGTAATATCAAATTTTGATCTACCGCGCCACCGCGAACATTAAATCCAGAAGAACCTTCACCGGCATTGGAAACCCCCGGCATTAGCAGCAGGGACTTTACCACATCAACTTCTCCGAAAATTACCGGGAGTTTCTTAATAGTATTTATAGAAAGTTTGTTGACACTCATTTCCGGCTTTTTAATATTTAAAGCTTCATTGTCTTGTTTAATAACGACTTCTTCTAAAGACTCTGAACCTTCCTGGAGTTCAAAATTTAGGTTGGTATCTTCTGAAATTGTGATGTTTTGAGTGATAGTTTGATAACCCAGATAAGAAATTTGCAGCTCATAATTTCCGGCAGGAAGTTTCAGGGAGTAAAAACCGTATTCATTGCTTACAGTGCCTTTATTTAATTCAGGAATAACCACATTTACCCCAAACAAAGTTTCACTGGAATTCTGGTCTGAGATATTTCCGCTTAGGCTAAAGGTTTCCTGACTATTGGCAGTAAAACACAGTAATAGAAAAATCGGGAGGAAATACTTCAATTTTTTAGGGTAAAGATAGGAGAGCCTGGAGTAATTAAGTAATACTTAATGAAAATTTAAGTTTTGTTCAAAATAAAAAGCCGGGTGAATGCACCCGGCTTTTTAAGTTATTAAGCAATAATGCTATTAAGTGTTTCACTTGGTCGCATTGCTTTGGTGGTAAGGTTTTCATCGGGCTTAAAGTAGCCTCCAATGTCAACCGAAGAACCTTGAGCGTCTAACAATTCTTTATTAATCTTCTCTTTGTTTTCCTCAAGTTCGGCAGCAACACTTTTAAAATGGCTTTGAAGCTCTTTGTCACCATCTTGTGTGGCAAGTGCTTGAGCCCAGTAAAGCGCAAGATAGAAATGGCTTCCTCGGTTATCGATCTCGTTTACTTTTCTGGATGGAGATTTACTGTTTTCAAGGAATTTATCAGTAGCCTCGTCTAAAGTTTCAGAAAGTACTTTAGCTTTGACATTATCGTATTTATCAGCTAAATGCTCGAGTGAAGCCGCCAGGGCCAGGAATTCGCCTAAAGAATCCCAACGCAGATGGCCTTCAGCAACAAATTGTTGGACGTGCTTTGGCGCTGAACCTCCTGCACCGGTTTCAAACAGGCCACCACCATTCATTAGCGGAACAATAGAAAGCATTTTTGCACTGGTTCCTACTTCAAGAATAGGGAACAGGTCGGTTAAATAATCCCGAAGCACATTTCCGGTTACAGAAATTGTGTTTTCTCCTGCTTTTACGCGCTCTAAAGTATATTGTGTAGCTTCTTTTACTGAAAGGATTTTAATCTCAATATTAGAAGTATCGTGATTAGGCAAATATGCTTCTACTTTTTTGATTAGTTCGGCATCGTGTGCGCGGTTTTTATCTAACCAGAATACTGCAGGCCATTGCGTAGCCTGTGCCCGGGTAACGGCAAGTTTAATCCAATCTTGTACAGGTGCATCTTTCACCTGGCACATTCTCCAAATATCGCCGGCTTCCACCTCATGCTGTATAAGCACTTCACCATCTGCATTAACCACTTTTACACTTCCGTCTTCAGGAATTTCAAAGGTTTTATCATGCGAGCCGTATTCTTCGGCTTTTTGGGCCATTAATCCTACATTTGGTACAGTTCCCATTGTAGTAGGGTCAAAAGCGCCGTTCTTTTTACAGAATTCAATAGTTTCCTGGTAAAGCGGTGCGTAACTACTGTCGGGAATTATTGCTTTAGTATCCTGAAGTTCATCATTTTTATTCCACATTTGTCCTGAGGTACGAATCATAGCCGGCATAGAGGCATCTATAATCACATCACTCGGTACGTGCAAATTGGTAATTCCTTTATGAGAATTTACCATGGCAATATCAGGGCCGTCTTCCAGGTCTTTTTGAATAGCTGAATCAATCGCATTCTTTTTGCCTTCGGGAAGTTTCTCAATAGCGCTTAGGACATCTCCCAAACCACTGTTAGGATCGGCTCCTGCCTCTTGAAGGTCTTTTTGGTATTGATCAAAAACATCATCAAAAAATGCTTTTACTGCGTGACCAAAAATAATGGGGTCTGAAACCTTCATCATAGTGGCCTTCATATGCAGCGAAAATAAAACACCTTGATCTTTTGCATCCTGAATCTGCTCTTTTAAGAAAGCAAGTAGTTTTTTACGGCTCAAAAAGGTGCCGTCTATAATTTCACCTTTCTGAAGTGCAATTTCTTTTTTGAGTGTCTTGGTTTCGCCCTTTGTAGAAGTAAATTCAATATTTACATGGGTAGCAGAAGCTAGGGTAACCGATTTCTCATTCGATTTAAAATCTCCTTCTTTCATAGAAGCCACATGAGATTTGGAGTCAGCGCTCCATTCGCCCATAGGGTGTGGATGTTTTTTGGCAAAGTTTTTTACAGCTTTAGGCGCGCGCCTGTCTGAATTTCCTTCACGTAAAACCGGATTTACGGCACTTCCTTTTACTTTATCATATTTTGTTTTTATCTCTTTCTCTTCATCGGTTTTAGGTTCATCGGGATAGTCGGGCAACGCATATCCTTTTTCCTGAAGTTCTTTTATGGCTCCTTTTAACTGCGGAATAGAAGCACTAATGTTAGGAAGTTTAATAATATTAGCTTCCGGTTTTTTAGCTAAATCCCCAAGTTCGGCAAGGGCGTCATTTACCTTTTGATCGTCTTTTAAATAAGAAGGGAATTGTGATAAAATTCGTCCTGCAAGAGAAATATCTTTGGTTTCCAGTTTTACGCTGGCTGCTTTGGCGTAAGCCTGTACAATAGGTAAGAAAGAATATGTGGCCAGAGCCGGGGCCTCATCGGTTTTGGTATAAATAATTTTGGCGTCTTGTGTCATCGTTTAATTTTTATCGGTCTTTTTTATTAATAATGGTTAAACTCTATAAACGCCCGTGCAAAAGCCGGGCGTTTCTCTATCGCGCAATATAATATTTTTCAAGCTTTTATCATAGGGAAATATGGGGGAATAGGAGAGAATAAAAAAGCCATTTCATCTTAATTGCTAAAATGAAATGGCTTCTGCTGAAATAACATGTATTCACCGAATCTCTAAAATTCATTAAAGGACTAAAAGCCCTGGTGGATGTTATTTCATCTGAAACGCTTTAAATTTTGATTAAAAGCGTTTCAAAAGTGATTTTTACTTTTCAAACTATTCTTGACTTTGCAAAACAACGTTATATAGAAAGTAAAAATCGGATGTAAAGAACTTAGCTTTACGGTTTAGTTGATTTGTAAACTGAATATCCTTTTGTCAATTCAAACATAGAAATCAATCTAAAACCTACATAAAGATAAAAAAGCTTTGTGTTATTTCAAAGCGATTTAATGTTTTTGTTTTCAACTGGTTATGAACTTGAGTTATTAACAATTGTTCATAAAAAAAGCCCTGTTTTTACAGGGCTTTACATGTTGTTGAGGAAAATGAATTAGCGTTTTGCTTCTTTAATACGGGCTTTTTTACCGGTAAGATTTCTAAAATAGAAAATTCTAGCTCTTCTAACGCTACCGTGTTTGTTCACTTCAATTTTTTGAATTGCAGGAAGGTTGATTGGGAAAATACGCTCAACGCCTACAGTACCACTCATCTTTCTGATGGTGAAAGTTTGAGAAGCACCCGATCCTCTTTTCTGAATTACAGTTCCACGGAAGAACTGTGTACGGGTTTTTTGTCCCTCTTTAATTTCATAGTAAACGGTAATAGTATCTCCCGCTGAAAACTTAGGAAATTCTTTTTTGTCTACAAACTCGTCCTGTACGTACTTAATTAACGACTCCATGATTAATTGTTTAAGGTAAAATCCAAAACAACATTCGCGGTTTTCGCCAGAGGTTGATCTAGAACGGCTGCAAAATTACAACTATTCCTGTTAATTACAAGTGATTGTGAATTTAATTTTCTTCTTCATCCAAAAGATCCGGACGTAATTTTTTAGTGCGTTCCCAGGCTTGTTCTTCTCGCCAGGTTTCTATCTTCGGAAAGTTTCCAGAAGTTAATATCTCCGGTACTTCCCAGCCTTTATACTCGGCGGGTCGGGTGTAAACCGGAGGAGCCAGTAAATTATCTTGAAAAGAATCGGTTAATGCAGAAGTTTCATTGCCTAAAACTCCCGGAATTAAGCGAATAACCGCATCGCAAATTATCGCAGCCCCTAATTCCCCACCGGAAAGTACATAGTCTCCGATTGAAATTTCTTTGGTGATAAAGTGATCTCGTACACGTTGATCTACACCTTTGTAATGCCCGCAAAGAATGATAAGGTTTTTATTTAGCGACAACCGGTTAGCGGTTTTTTGCTGAAAACGTTCTCCATCAGGGGTCATATAGATCACTTCATCGTATTCCCGTTCGGTTTTGAGCTTCGATATGCATTTGTCAATAGGTTCAACCATCATTACCATCCCGGCACCACCACCATATTGGTAATCATCTATCTGCTTGTAATTATCGGTGGTGTAATCCCTTAAATTATGAATATTGACTTCTACCAGACCTTTTTTAATAGCCCGTTGAAGAATAGAAGCTTCAAACGGACTTTTAAGTAAATCTGGAACTACCGTAATAATATCGATTCTCATAATCGTTTGGGGTTAACCAGAATTTTTATTGCGCTCATCCTGTAACATTCTACCCAGGCGTTGTTCTTTTTCCAATGCTTTGGTCCGGTATGTATCAAATTCACGTTCGGTCTCCTCCAGTTTTTTTCTCGCATCGCGTGTAGTTGAGTTTGCAGCTTTAAACCGAAAGATAAAAACTACCAGAGCGATTAATAAAATAGCTACAACACCCCACATTAATGCCATATAGCTACCTTTGCTAAAAGGCATACCGAGAAACATAATGGCATCTTTTTCTTCATTTATCTTTTGTAGATTGGCTTTTGTGGCTTTCAGTTCATCTTCCAGGCTGGCTATTTCTTCATCTTGTTCATCAGCAGCTTCTTCTTTCGCCTTTATTTCATCCTGTAATTTTTGTAAATGTCGGTAAGTATTGTCTCTTAAACCTACCAAAGCATCATAATTAACTACTTTATATTCCTGATAATTGTTTGAATTTTCAATCAGTTCGTTAAATTCCTGTCTTACCGGATCGGCTTCGGTTTGCAAGGTGTCGGCATCAACCTGTGCAAATATTTGTAAATGAGATGTTAAAAATAATAGATAAAAAATAATTTTCTTCATTGCTCTTTAAAGATTAAATAATTTTAATTTTTAGGAAAAACGTCACTAATTAGTACTTATTGCACTTAAAAATGAAGCTTTTTAAAATCTTGAATATGTATTAACGCTATTGTACCAGTCAAGGATTAATTCCTGCGAATTCCGATAATTAGGAATTAAAAACCTGTAGGTTTGTTTGTTCCACCCGATAAGGTATGAAAACTTGCAGGTAAGGCATGGCTATAAAAAATTATTTCTGGTACAATACCCTAGGTCCATATTCTTAAATTCACTTTTTATTTTCGGATGGCAAAGGTAAAATAAAACCTGCCAAAAAATGGCAGGTAAAAGCAATTATTCGACGAAAAGTCCTGAGTTTTAATAATAAGTATATCGACGAACCTTTGCTATATATTTTGCCAGGCGAATTACCTGATGGCTATAACCAAATTCATTATCATACCAGATGTAGAGTACAATACTTTTTCCGTCTTTGCTTACAATGCTGGCTTTGCTGTCATAAATAGCAGGTGCATTAGAACCCACAATATCGCTTGATACCAATTCATTGTCTACTGAATATTTGATTTGTTCTACCAGATTGCCTTCTAAAGCATATTTTTTTAAAATTTCATTGAGCTTTTTCAGATTAGTTTTTTTATTGATATCCAGGTTTAAGATGGCTAGCGAACCATTAGGCACTGGAATTCTTATGGCGTTAGAGCTAAGCTTGCCTTTAAAAACGGGAAGAACGCTTGCTACGGCTTCACCGGCCCCGGTTTCAGTAATTACCATATTAAGTGCCGCCGCACGGCCCCGCCGGTATTTTTTATGCATATTATCTACCAGGTTCTGGTCATTGGTATAAGCGTGAATAGTTTCTAAATGTCCTTTTTTAACGCCTAAAGTATCTTCAATGACTTTAAGCACGGGCGTGATGGCATTAGTAGTACAGGAAGCTGCCGAGAAAATTGAAATTTTATCAGGAGTATAATCTTTATGATTTACTCCATGAACAATATTAGGAATACCTTTTCCGGGTGCGGTTAAAATAACTTTTGAAGCTCCTTTTGCTTTTAAGTGGCGTTGTAATTCGGTTTTTGTTCTGAAAGCTCCGGTATTGTCTATAATTAAGGCTTTTTTTATACCAAAAGTGGTGTAATCGAGATCTTCAGGTCTATTTGCAGAAATGAGATGAACAGTGGTGCCGTTTATTATAAGTGCTGATTTTTGTTCATCGACACTTACTGTTCCTGAAAATTCACCATGTATAGAATCGCTTTTTAATAAGGAAGCTCGTTTTTCTAAAATGCTCCGGTCAATTTTTCCGCGGGTTACAATAGCCCGTAACCTAAGTTGATTACCTTTTCCGGTTCGGTTCATGAGTTCTCGAGCTACCAACCTGCCAATACGTCCAAATCCGTATAAAACAACATCTTTGGGAATTAAGCGAGTGTAATCTTTGGCATCTTTAAGTTTCTGGGAAATAAAAGCCCTGGGGTTGCTATGTTCTTCTAAATTATATTCGTAAGTGAGTTTGCCAATATCAAGTTTGGCCGGAGGCAGGTCAAGATCCTGAATGGCTTTGGCAATCTCGGTAGAATCGAAGATGGAAATTGGTTTTTCTACTACTTCGCCGGCGTATTCGTGTAAGTTTAAAATGTCGCTTGGGTTCCGGTTGAGCAGCTGATTACGGAAAAGAACAAGCTCAATAGATTTGTCATACCATAAATCGCTTATAATATTGATAAATTCAACAGTGGTTTTGCGTCGGTTGGCCTGGAAAGCCAGTTCGCGTTCGTAAACCTGATTAGAGTCCATAATAAAGTGTGTGGTTTAAAATATTTTAAGCAAAAATATAGAATTCAAACGTTTTCGTAGATAAATAATTCAATAAAAAACTCCCTTTTTTAGAGGGAGTTTTACTTATTTTTTTAAAAAATAGTTATCGCCAAACCACGCGTTGTTTTTCACCATTTTTATCGATAAAAGTCACTACAATCGGGTCTGAGCTGCGTTTATTGTTCATAACTTGTTCTACATCTCTAATATCTGAAATTTTGTGGTTATTAATTTCAGTAATAATTGTGCCTACCAGTTCCTCTGCGGGAAGGCTCTCGTTAAGAGTGCGTTCAATTCGAACGCCATAGGGGGTGTTATAGCCGTCAAGTTCTTCCTGACTGGCATTGGTTACTTCAAGACCGATACTTGAAATCCTGAAACTTTCATTTTTGGTAAGGGTGACTTCAAATTCCCGTTCTTTGCCACTTCTTAAAACTTTGACCGTTACTAGATCTTCAGGACGCTTGGAGTTGATATAGCCGGTGAGATCAGAAAATTTATTAATGGCAATTCCGTCGATTTCCTTAATAATGTCATTTTCTTTAATCCCGGCTTTCATAGCGCCACTTCCTGAGGTAACTTCCGCTACAAAAACACCTTGTGAGGTATTAAGATCAAACTCTTTAACGGCTTCGGGGGTAATACTGCCACCTCGAATACCTAAAATACCTTTTTGAACATCACCGTATTCCATAATATCTTCAACAATTTTTCGGGTAATATTGGAAGGAACAGCAAAAGCATAACCAATATAGCTGCCGGTTTGGGAAGTGATTGCAGTATTTATTCCAACCAGCTCTCCGTTTATATTTACCAGGGCACCACCGCTGTTTCCGGGATTGATAGCGGCATCGGTTTGGATAAACGATTGTGGAGTGGGGTCATACGTATTTAAATCCCGTGCAGTTGCACTCACTATTCCCGCAGTAACCGTAGACTTTAGATTAAAAGGGTTTCCTACGGCTAAAACCCATTCGCCTAGTTTTACATTGTTTGAATCCCCAAACGGAATATAATCAAGATCTGTTGCATCAATTTTAAGCAAGGCGATATCAGAAGATGAATCGGTACCAATAATTTCAGCGGTGTAAGTTTTATTATTATTAAGGGTAACTTCAACTTCACTTGCGTCTTTAATTACATGATTATTGGTTACAATATAACCATCTGGTGAAATTATTACTCCAGAGCCGGCACCTTGCAAGGCGCGACCACCCTGATTACCGCGATAGAGGTCCCAAATATTGCGAGGGCCTTCATAAACGGCTACATTTTTAACGTGTACCACTCCATGTACCGTTTTTTCTGCAGCTTCGGTAAAGTCGGCATTAGTGCCATAAACCCGGTTGTTATAATTTGCGGGAATTACTTGTTCACCACTGCTTTCCGTTTGGGAAAAAGCGGGTTTTGATACCTCTTCTTCAATAAATAGTTTATAACTACCAAGGCTTATAGCGCCTCCTAAAATACCAACGATAAGTAAACTTGCTAGTTTTTTCATTTTTGCAATTATTTTAATTTTTAGACTTTAAAATTATTATTTTATGTTTATCAATTTTTGACTTTAACGGCCATTTAACAGCCTTAAAATCGCTTGTTTTATTGTATATTTGTATCCTTTTTAATTATTAAAGATGAATCTTACTTTTTATAAATATCAGGGTACGGGGAACGATTTTGTAATCATTGATAATCGTAGCGATATATTTCCCAAAAACAATACCAAACTGGTCAATTTCTTATGTGATCGAAAATTTGGGGTTGGGGCAGACGGGCTGATGCTTTTGGAGAATCCGGAACGTAATGAAGACGATTTTAAGATGGTCTATTTTAATGCCGATGGTAACGAAAGTAGTATGTGTGGCAATGGCGGAAGATGTTTGGTTGCCTTTGCCAAGTTTATGGGTATTATTGAAAATGAGGCTTCTTTTACGGCAATAGACGGACCGCATTTGGCTAAATTTGAAGGTGAAAATGTGAGCTTGCAAATGCAAAATGTAAATGAAATAAATCAGGCGGGTAACGCTTTGTTTTTAGATACAGGTTCTCCGCATCACGTTTTATTCACTAAAAACCTTATAAGTTTAGATGTAAAAACCGAAGGGGCATTGATACGTTATAGTGATGATTATAAAAATGGCGGCACGAATGTGAATTTTGTTGAGAAAATTGGCGAAAATCACTTTATGGTGAGAACTTATGAAAGGGGAGTGGAAGATGAAACTTTATCCTGCGGTACGGGTGTAACTGCTGTTGCAATTGCCGCGAGGGAATCAAACCGTAGTTTGTCCGAAGAAATCCAGCTGCAAACCCCCGGTGGAGAATTATCGGTTAAGTTTCATAAAAACGGAGAAGGCTATAAAAATGTTTGGTTAAACGGGCCGGCCACTTTGGTGTTTAAAGGAGAAATCTCATGCAAACTTTAAAAGGAAATACCTGCTATTTAAGGCCTCTCGAGCCGGAAGACCTCGACTTTATTCTACGGGTTGAAAATACCGAAGATTTTTGGGAAATTAGTGCTACCCAATCGCCGTATTCAAGGTATATGATTAAACAATATCTCGAAAATGCTCATCGTGATATCTATGATATAAAACAATTACGTTTTGTAATTTGTAATACAAGTAATAAGGCTGTAGGTTTAATTGACGTTTTTGATTTTGAACCCAGGGATAGACGTGCGGCAATCGGTATTTTAATTGCTGAAATCGAAGATCGCGGAAAAGGTTACGGCCCTGAAAGCTTACAATTACTTTGTGATTACTGTTTTACCCATTTGGCATTGCATCAGGTTTACGCCAATATTACCGGTGATAATGAAGCCAGTATAAAACTCTTTGAAAATGCCGGGTTTAGCCGTGTGGGTGTAAAAAAAGACTGGGTGCTGGTGAATAATAAATTTAAAGACGAAATTCTTTACCAACTTATTAATCCGAATGTATATTAAAAAAATTCTCGTTGCCGTGGCTATTCTTGGAATTGTAGCGCTGGCCATTTTTAGCTATTATATTTACAACAGTATTTTTTCTGCCAACACTTCTTTTTCTGAAAAACAGGTAGTGGTTTATATTCCAACAGGTGCCAAATATCAAACTGTAATAGACAGTCTTTCCCCGTTGGTGAAAAATATGGAAAGTTTTGATATCGTTGCTCAGAAAAAAGAATATCCAAATAAAATAAAACCCGGGCGGTTTGTGCTTGATCAGGGAATGAATAATAATGAACTGGTGAATAAGCTACGCTCGGGGAATACTCCTATAAATGTAAACTTTAATAATCAGGAGCGTCTTGAAAACCTTGCAGGCCGTGTGGGTAATCAAATTGAAGCCGATAGTGTTTCATTAATATCAGCATTTAAAGATGAAGTTTTTTTAGCTGAAAATAATTTTACGGAAGCTCAGGCATTGGCTATGTATATTCCTAATCGCTACGAATTTTTTTGGAACACCTCTGCAGAAGAATTCCGAAGTAGGATGTTGAAGGAATATAAAAGGTTTTGGACCGAAAAACGCTTGCAGAAAGCTGAAGATTTAAATTTAAGTCGAAATGAAGTGACCGTACTGGCTTCTATAGTTCAAAAGGAAACTGCAAAAGTAGACGAACGTCCTCGAGTGGCCGGTGTTTATCTTAACCGGTACAAAAATAGCTGGAAACTCGATGCTGATCCCACGGTTATTTATGCTATAAAGAAAACCACTAAAAATTTTGATACCATAATAAAAAGGGTGTTGTATAAAGACCTTGAAATAGATTCTCCATATAATACGTATAAATATAAGGAATTACCGCCCGGCCCAATTGCAATGCCGGATATATCTTCTATAGATGCAGTTTTAGATTATGAAACCCATGATTACTTCTATTTTGTAGCCGATGTGAAGAATATTGGCTATCATAAATTTGCTAAAACTCTTGCTCAACACAATCGAAATAAGCAGGAATATGTACGTTGGATTAATGAAAAAGGTATTAATAGATAAAGTCTAATCAGGAATATATTTATTAAGTTTATTATAAGAATTTGATTGTCTGAAAGTTATATGTTTCTTAAGTTGGGTTAAACTTTATGATTTAATTAACATTTTAAAGACTTATTTATAAGAATTTGTTGTACATTTGCCCGGCAAATTTGAAGGCGGTATTGCAGTGTTTTTGACACGCTTTCCATTAAGCTTTCAGAAACAAATTGTAATGAGAAAGAAAATTGTAAAATTTTCAATCTTACCTGCTATAGCGGGTTGTGTGTTTTATAGCTTTTCCACTAAAGAAGCTGCGAATCTCGAAATGGAAATCTATTCCACCTCTAATATGGATTTGGAATACACAGTTTCCCTGGAGGATAATATCAAATCTGCTGAAATGAATGCCGATTTGCCTGTATTGGGAAATTCTTACCTTGGTTTTAAAGATGCGGTCGGATTTAAAGAATCTGGTGGACGTTATGATGTGATTAACGAATATGGCTACCTCGGTAAATACCAGTTTGGGGCGGGTACCTTAGAACTTATAGGTGTCTACAACCTCGAGGAATTCTTAAATTCCCCTGAATTACAGGAAGCTGCATTTTATGCCAATGCTTCCAGAAACAAATGGATTTTACGTAAAGATATTAAGCGTTTTGTGGGTAAAACTATCAATGGCGTTGAGGTTACCGAATCGGGAATTTTGGCTGCTGCACATCTTGCCGGACCAGGCAGTGTAAAAAAATATTTAAGAAGTTGGGGCGGCCAAATGTTTAGCGATGCTTTTGGGACGAGTATTAAAAACTATATGAAGCATTTTGCCGGTTACAATACTTCTTTTGTAAAACCTGAGCGCCTGGCTAAAGCTAAAATTAAGGCTAGCCGGGTTTAAAATTCTTTTTGAATAATAAAAATGGCAGGCCGCTTATGCAAGTCTGCCTTTGTTTTTTTCCAGGCTGTAGCCGATTGGCTAATAATATATTCTGAAGGAAGTGTTAGATCGCAGGCTACACAAATTTGTGTGTCAGGATGTAGGTTTTGTGTTAGATCTTCCAGCATTTTATTGTTGCGGTATGGGGTTTCAATAAAAACCTGTGCTTGTTTTTTTTCAGAAGAAAGTCTTTCAAGGAATTTAATTTCCTGTTTTCTTTCTCTTTTGTCAATTGACAGGTAACCATGAAAACTAAAACTTTGTCCGTTCATCCCGCTAGCCATAAGGGCAAGCAAAATTGAAGAAGGTCCTACAAGCGGAACTACCTGAATGCTTTCACGATGGGCGATTTTTACAATTTCAGCTCCGGGATCGGCCACACCTGGGCAGCCTGCTTCACTCATCAATCCTGTATTAATACCTTCTTTGCAGGCATTTAAAAATGAAGGAATCTCAGTAGTTTTGGTAAATTTATTAAGGCTGTGGATTTTTAATTTTTGTTGATTCTTTTCGGGTAAAATTGCTTTAATGTGTCTTCGTGCGGTTTTTTCATTTTCAACAATAAAATGCTCTAATGTTTCAAGGACGCTTCGCACTTTTTCCGGCAGTACTTCCATGGGCTCGGCAGTGCCAAGCGTAGTTGGGATTAAATAAAGTTTCCCGAAATATTTAAAATTAGTTTGATTCACCAATTAATCCTTTTTTGAGTTTTCTGGCAATATTTTCACAGGCTTCCTCCAACATTTGGTATACATTTTCAAATCCGTGATCGCCACCAAAATAGGGATCGGGAACATCTACGTTTTCGCCGGGGAAAATTTCATTCAGGATAAGTTTTACTTTTTTTTCAGCTTCTTTATTTGGTGCCAGTGCTATTACATTTTCATAATTGGAATTATCCATTACATAAATATGATCAAAAGCTTCAAAGTCTTCTGCAGTAAACTGGCGTCCGCGTTGGTCGGTAATATCCAGGTTGTTTTTTTTGGCTATGGCAACAGAACGTTTATCGGGGAGTTCATCGATATGGTAATCGCCGGTACCGGCAGATTCTACATAAACTTTTTGAGGATTAACCTTAGATTTAAGAATACCTTCGGCTAGGGGCGACCTACAAATATTGCCCAGACACACCATTAAAACCTTAGTTTTCATTTTTTATAATTTTAGCTGAACAGTAATTTTTTGAAAGTTCAACAATTATTCCCGTTAGTGGGGTTAATACGTTGAGACTTGTCTCGATTGAGAAAAGTTTTCCGATACATACCTCACGGGCTTGCTCCGAAGTTGTTGATTTTTGTAGAAATTAAATAGTAAGTTTTTTACTTAAATCTTCTACAAATTTTTTAAATTGTTTGTCGGTTGAAGCCAGGTTATCTACTGTTTTACAGGCATGTAGAACGGTAGCGTGATCCCTTTTTCCAATTTGTGAACCAATACTTGCTAAAGAAGCCTTAGTGAATTTTTTAGCAAAAAACATAGCCAGCTGCCTTGCCTGTACAATATGGCGTTTTCTGGTTTTGGATTGTAAGGTGTCTACATCCATTTGAAAATAATCGCTTACCACTTTCTGGATATAATCTATAGAAACTTCACGTTTTGTATTTTTAACGTAGTTATCTACAATTTTTTTGGCCAGCTCTAGTGTAATATCCTTGCGGTTAAATGAGGAATGTGCAATTAAAGATATAATAGCACCTTCCAGCTCGCGAATATTGGTTTTGATATTGTTGGCCAGAAATTCTACAATTTCTTCAGGCATTTCAACTCCGTCTCGGTAGAGTTTGCTTTGAATAATAGAAATACGGGTTTCGTAATCAGGATGCTGTAACTCGGCTGAAAGTCCCCATTTAAAACGTGAAAGCAATCGTTGTTCAATATCCTGCATATCTACCGGTGCTTTATCACTGGTTAAAATCACCTGTTTTCCGTTTTGGTGCAGGTGGTTGAAGATATGGAAGAAAACATCTTGTGTGCCCGCTTTTCCTGAAAGTAATTGAATATCATCAACAATCAGAACGTCAATAATCTGGTAAAAATGGATAAAATCGTTTCGGTTGTTCTTTTTTACCGATTCGATATATTGCTGGGTAAATTTTTCAGCAGAAATATATAGAACGGTTTTTTCAGGATATTTGTCTTTAATATCCACTCCAATAGCGTGGGCCAGGTGGGTTTTGCCAAGGCCAACGCCACCAAAAATCAATAGAGGATTAAATGAGGTGCCACCCGGTTTATTAGCAACGGCCAAGCCGGCAGAACGCGCCAGACGATTAGAATCGCCCTCCAGGAAATTTTCAAAATTATAACTCGGGTTAAGCTGAGACTCGATTTTTACATTTCTAATCCCGGGAATGATAAACGGATTTTTAAGCTCTGGATTTTTATTCTTTAGCGGTACGTCTACTTCCTGAGATTCCATATTGGTGCGCTGGGTACTCGGTATTTTTTCGGTAAAAGGAAGCTTGTTGCCATAAGTATTTTCCATTTTAATAACATAAACCAATTTGGCTTTTTCACCTAACTCCCGGGTAAGGGAAACCTTGAGCAACTTAACATAGTGCTCTTCCAGCCACTCGTAAAAAAATTTGGAAGGCACCTGGATACTTAACGCGCAATCTGTAAGTTTTACTGCTTGTATAGGTTCAAACCAAGTTTTATAAGCTTGGGGCGTTATATTGTCTTTTATAAAGATCAGACAGCTATTCCAAACTGATTGCGCAGTTTTCGACATGCTTTATTTTATGTTATTTATGATTAGTAGAAAGTTACATTTAAAGCTAAAAACCTGTGAGGGGTCTTTGAACTTTAGTGGAACAAATATGTGAACAAAAAATGTAAAAAAAAAACCGTTTAGGGCTTGAATTTTAAGAAAAATTTCCGCATACTTATTTCCGCTTATGAAAGTACAAAACCTTAACCTTTTTTTCTGTTAAAATTAGAATGAAATCTCATATTTCTTTTGTTAAAGTGCGTTATGCCGAGACCGACCAAATGGGTGTGGTTCATCATGGTAATTATGCTCAATATTTTGAAATTGCCCGTATAGACTGGCTTCAACAGTTTGGTGTGTCTTATAAATCTCTGGAAAAATCGGGTATAATGTTACCGGTTTATGAAATGGGGATTAAATTTTTAAAACCGGCTTATTTTGATGATAACCTTGAAATTGTAACTCATCTAAAAGCTATTCCCAACGTGAAAATTGAATTTGAATACGAGGTTTTTAACAGGGCTAAAGACTTGCTTACTAAAGCTTCTACCACTTTGGTTTTTATGAATGCCGAAACCAGAAAACCTATAGCCTGTCCAGAATTTATTTTAAATAAATTGAAAGATTAAGCATCATCGATTTTAGTGATACCCACCTTATAAATATTTTCGAATTTTTTAAAAATTCCGGAGGCTTCTTTTTTTCTAACTGAAATATAAATTCGGCAATCAATTTCAAGTTTTTGATCAATAACATTCAGATTATTTTCTTTAATGGTTCGCATTACGATATTCATTTGCGGATAATCAAATTTAAGTTCAAAAATTTCATCAACGGTTTTGGTAACGATATTTGAGTTTTCCAATGCCATTTGTGCCGTAGTACGGTAGGCATTTATAAGTCCGCCCACGCCGAGTTTAACCCCGCCAAAATAGCGTACTGCTACAATGAGAATATTAGTTACCTCAAAAGACTGGATTTGCCCGTAAATGGGCATCCCGGCCGAGTTTGAAGGTTCACCATCGTCATTGGCTCGATACCGGGTTTCAATTTTACCCAGCTGCCATGCGTAGCACCAGTGCCGGGCTTTGTGATGTTGGTTTTTTAGCTCTTCCAGCCGTGAATTAATTTCCGCTTCATTTTTTACCGGAAATGCATAACCGAAAAATTTAGAATTCCGGTCTTTAAATAAAACTTCAGTTGAAGCTTTTGTTATGGTTTTATAGGAGTCTTGCATCACTGCGAATTTGCCACTAATAAAATACTGATAATTGCCAAAACCAAACCAATCCAGTTTTTTTGAATAAGCTCTTCTTTAAAAAAGAGAATCCCGATTAGGGTGGAAGCCAGCACAATACCTATATGGTTTAAAGTGAAAATCACTGAATTTTCAAAACCCGGACTTCGCAAAGCCATCACTAAAAAATAAATTGAAAAATAATTCGGGATACCCAGGGCAATTCCACCGGCAAGATTCCGCCAGGTGATTTTTAATTTCCCCATTACCGCCTGTCCTATTAAAATACAAATTCCTATAATTCCCGCTACGGCAAAGATGGAAGAAGAAAACAAGCCTACATCTTTTTCAGAAACATAGAAATTTTCAAGGTAATTTATTGTAGTATCAATAATACCGCTCCCAACAAAAACGAGCAAAGGGAAAATAAGGTTTTCTCTTTTTATGGTAATTCCTTTTTTGCTTTTTATAGAGCTTAGGTAAACTGCAACCAGGGCCAGGATAATTCCTATTAATTTTAAAAAGCCTGTACTTTCATTATATAAAAAAACACCGGCAAAAACAGGAATGGCCACACTCATTTTTGTCGCTACTGAAACAACTGCCATTCCACTGCGTTGTGTGGTAATGGCCGCGAGGTTAAAAACGGTAATAAATAAAGCGCCTAAAATCAAAATCCCTGGGAACCAGGATTCTGAAGGAATCCTAACCAAATCCCGGCCGGTTTCAATAAAGCCGAAGAACCCCACCGTACACGCAATAATATAATTGAAGATAATAGCCTGAAAAGTATTTACTCCCAGTTTTTTGTATAAGTAAAAAACCACAAAAATTATGGTGGAAGCCAGAATACTTAACAGCAAATAAATCAAAACAGCTCTTTTTTAGCGGTAAAAAGATCGATTACATCTTCGCGGGTGGGTTCCAGGTTCCAGGTATGGATACCTAATTTGGCGGCTGCTTCAGTATTTGCAGCGGTGTCGTCAATAAACAGGCAATTTTCAGATTTTAGCTGATGCTTTTCAAGCACAAATTTATAAATCGCGGTATCGGGTTTCCTGAAATTGATTTCATGTGAAAGGTAGAACGCGTCAAAACAGGCTTTAAAATTGTCAAAAAACGGTACCTTTTCTTTTATCCAATCAATATGGATTTCATTGGTATTGCTCAGTAAAATGAGTTGGTAATTCTTCTCATTGGCCAATTTTTTTATGAACTGATATCGATATTCAGGGAAATCGACTAAAATAGCATTCCAGGAGTTTATAAAATTTTCCTGCTGTAGCTTAGGGAAGTTTTGTTGGTATTTTTTAATAAATTCCGATGAGGAAATCAGCCCTTTTTCATATAACTGATTTAGTTTTTCAAGTTGTTCTGAAAGTTCTTTTACTTCGTATTTTTCCAGTTCCCGCAAGGTGGCCGGTTTATCCAGGTTAACAAATACGTCGCCAAAGTCGAAAATGATGGTTTTAATCATTGTAAAATATTTTCAAATTATCGCCGGTAATATTTTCTTCGGAAATAATTTTTCCTGAAAATTCCGGGGCTTTAATTCCTTTTTTAAACTGAATTTTTCCTGTAAAAACCCGAGCTTCGTCCCAAATTCCCTTGTCGATAAAACTTTGCAGTGTTCTGGCACCGCCTTCAATTATCACCGATTGTAATTGATGCCGGTATAAAACCTCTCCAATTTGCTGCGGAAGATTTTTAGCAAAATCTAATTGTTCAAAAATCAGGTTTTGTGTGGAAGGTGCTTCGGCATTTTCTTCGGTTAAAACAATAGTTTTTACACTTCCGTCAAACAAAGCCGAGTTTTTCGGAATTCGCGATTTGCGGTCTAAAACAATCCTGGTAGGCGAAGGGCCATCCCAAAATCGGGTGTTGAGTTTTGGGTTATCGGCTACTGCGGTATTGGTGCCTACTAAAATGGCCTGTTCTTCACTTCGCCATTTATGTACTACCTGTTTTGAAAAATTATTGCTTATCCAAACCGGCTCTCTTTTTTTCTGTTTTTCGGGGACCAAAAAACCATCCTGGCTCTGGGCCCATTTCAGGATAATATACGGCCGTTTCTTTTGATGAAAAGTCAAAAAACGTTTATTGAGTTCGCGACTTTTTTCTTCCAAAATGCCCACGCGCACATCACAACCGGCATCCATCAGTTTTTTTATTCCGCGGCCGGCAACTTCAACAAAAGGATCCATAATCCCAATTACTACTTTTTTAATGTCTTTGGCAATAATTAAATCGCTGCATGGTGGTGTTTTCCCGAAATGGCTGCAAGGTTCTAAACTCACATAAATTGTAGCTTTTTTTAGTAAAGTTTTATCGCTAACCGATTGGATTGCATTAACTTCTGCATGTGGTGCTCCGGCTTTATGGTGCCAACCTTCACCAATAATGTTTTCATCGTAAACAATCACGCTGCCCACCATTGGGTTGGGATAGGTTTTACCTCTGCCGTTTTGGGCGAGTTCAATGCAGCGGTTTAGGTATTTTTCGTGTATATTCACCCCACAAAAATATAATTATTTGGCCCCCGGCCCTCAAAGGGGGAACAAAATTTAGTTTATTATTCAAATAAAACGGGATTAGTTTAACAATAATGAGTATTTTGAAAATTCGTGAAATTCAACCTGAAGATAACAAGCAGGTTGCCAAAGTGGTTCGAGCGATTTTAGTGGAGATGGGCGTGCCAAAAGTTGGAACGGCATATGAAGACAAAGCCTTGGATGATATGTTTCAAACCTATCAAAACCCGAGAATGAATTATTTTGTACTGGAGAATGGAGGTAAAATAATTGGTGGTGCGGGAATTGCTCCTTTGCCGGGCCTGGAAGAAACAGTGTGCGAACTACAAAAAATGTACTTTCTGCCGGAAGCCCGGGGAAAAGGTTTTGGCATGCAAATGATGAATACCTGCCTGAAATACGCTAAAAGTCAGGAATTTGAAAAATGTTATATTGAAACCCTGCCTTATATGGAAAATGCCCGAAAACTCTATACGCGTAGCGGGTTTAAATCTTTAGAGGCGCCAATGGGCGATACGGGGCATTATAATTGTACTATGTGGATGATTCGTGATGTAAAAGTCCTCTAACCCCAAAAGGGGGAACTCATCTGTGAAAACACAGCAGGGCGATTATTCTGCGGGTTTTTACTTTTTTCTCTACAGCTATATTATTTTTCTATGAAGATTTTTGAATTAAAAAACCGATTTTTCGAGCAGCTTTCCGGGATTTATCCGAAGGAAGAGCTAGGTTCATTTTTTAATTTATTGGTAGAAGCCTGGTTAGGTTTAAAAAGAATTGATTTGGCCTTGCGTCGCGATGAGGTTGTTGCTGAAGAAAAACTGCTTCGGTTTGAAAAAGCGATTACCCGATTAAAAGAATATGAGCCAGTTCAACATATCATTGGGCAAACTGATTTTTTTGGACTACAGTTTAAGGTTGATAAAAGCGTACTTATCCCACGCCCGGAAACCGAAGAGCTGGTGAATTGGATTTTAAACGAAGCCGGGAAATTCCCTAAAATTCTGGATATAGGTACCGGTAGTGGTTGTATTGCGGTTAATTTGGCAAAAAAGCTTCCTCGGGCAGAAGTTGCCGCCCTGGATATTTCAAGGAGTGCCCTGGAAATTGCAAAATTCAATGCTGAAAATAATAAAGTTGAAATTGAATTTATTCAGGCTGATGTTTTGAAAATGGAAAGTTTAAAACAGGAATTTGATATTATTGTTTCCAATCCGCCCTACGTGCGTAGCCTGGAAAAACAAAAAATGCAACCCAATGTTTTAAAATTTGAACCTGAGATGGCTTTATATGTTGCTGATGAAAATCCACTTATTTTTTACAGTAAAATCACAAAACTGGCTAAAAATTCTTTAAAACCCGGCGGAAAACTTTATTTTGAGATCAATCAATATTTAGCTCCTGAAACCCAAAAATTGGTACAAAACCATCATTTTAAAACTGAATTAAAAAAGGATATTTTTGGGAATTTTAGGATGTTGAAAGGAATTAAAAACTAAGATTTGAACGTGGAAAACAATTTAAAAAGTATCGCGGTTTTTTGTGCAAGCAGTGATGGGAATAACCATAAAATTATTGAAACTGCATACGAATTGGGAATAGTCTTGGCCAAAAGAAAAATCAATTTGGTTTATGGAGGTAGCAAATTAGGTCTTATGGGACGGGTTGCAGCCGGAAGCCTGGAAAATAGCGGCCATGTAATTGGGGTGATTCCTGAATTTTTAAAAACCAAAGAAGTTGTGCATAATGAGCTTCGGGAGTTAATTACCACTAAAGATATGCACGAGCGCAAGCTGAAAATGCACGAATTAAGCGAAGGGTTTATAGCGCTTCCCGGCGGATTTGGAACTTTTGAAGAGCTTTTTGAAATCGTGACCTGGAGCCAGCTCGGTTTGCATCAAAATCCTATTGGTTTGCTCAATATCGACGGATTTTATGATGATTTAATTGCGATGCTCAAGAAGATGGTTCGTACCGGAGTACTAAAAAAAGAGAATTTTGATTTATTATTGATAGGCGAAACCATTGAGGAACTTTTAGAGAAAATGCATAATTTTAAACCTATGCCGGTTGCGAAATGGATTAATAAAGAGCAAACCTAAATTCAGAAAAAAATGAAAATTCTTCAGCTTCAGTTGTATACTTCTCATTTGCAACAGCAATACCAATTTTATAAAGATATGTTGGAATTGGAAGTGAGCGAATTTTCCGGAGAAAATTTTAAGGTACATGCTGGATTTTCAGAATTGATGTTTCAATACAGTAAAAATGCCACTCCTTATCATATAGCTTTCCATATTTCCGATAAACAAGAGGAAAAAGCACTGAAGTGGGTGAAAAAAAGAGTTCCGATCTTAAAAAACGAAACTGAAGAAATCATAGATTTTAATGCCTGGAATGCGAAATCTATCTATTTTTACGATGAAGATAAAAATATCCTTGAATTTATTTCCCGGAGGAATTTCAGCAAACCGAAATCTACTCTTTTTTCTTCAGAAAGCATTTTGGGGATTAGTGAGGTTGGAATCGGAACCACCGATGTTAAAGAGAAATTCAGATTTTTAAATGCAAAATTCAGCTTGGAAAAATATGATGGGGATTTTGAGAAATTCTGTGCTATTGGCAATGATGACGGCCTTTTAATTACTATAAATCGAACTCAAAAAGACTGGTTTCCAACTAATGATAAAGCCTTTGCTTCAGAATTTTGTATTGCGTTTACACATGAAAGCGAAAATTATCATTTAAGTTTTGAAGATGACCAACTCAAAGTGATTTCAGCATAAAATACCAACCAAAATTTATGACCACCGAAGAGAAAATTAAGCAATTACGCGAGGAATTAAACCATCACAACTACTTATATTATGTGTTGGATAAACCTGAAATAAACGATTACGATTTTGATATCAAGCTAAAGGAGCTTCAAAAACTGGAAGGTGAAAACCCGGAGTTTGATGATCCCAATTCACCAACTCAGCGTGTGGGTGGGGAAGTGACCAAAATTTTTGAAACGGTGGTCCATAAATACCGAATGTATTCGCTTTCAAATTCATACTCCAAAGAAGAACTTGAAGATTGGGAAAAACGTGTAAAAAAACTGGTTGATGGTAACGTGCAGTATGTTTGTGAGTTAAAATATGACGGGGCTTCTATTAATCTTACCTACGAAAATGGGGAATTAAAACGAGCAGTGACGCGAGGTGACGGCTTTCAGGGTGATAATGTGACTAATAATGTAAAAACCATACGTTCAATTCCGCTTCGTTTAAAAGGAAATGATTTTCCTAAAACTTTTGATATTCGTGGGGAAATAATTTTGCCTTATGAAGGATTTGCAAAAATGAATGCAGAACGTGTGGAGAACGGCGAAGAACCTTATGCAAATCCTAGAAATACAGCTTCGGGGAGTTTAAAGTTGCAAGATAGCGCTGAGGTAGCGCGACGACCTTTAGATTGTTTGTTGTATAATATTGTAACTGATAATTTACCGGCAAAATCCCATTTCAAAAGTTTGCAAAAAGCCCGCGATTGGGGATTTAAAGTGCCTGAAGAACCGGAACTTAAAAATTCTATCAAGGAGGTGTTGGAGTACGTTAATTATTGGGATATTCATCGCCATGATTTGCCATATGAAACCGATGGGGTAGTGGTAAAAGTAAACGATTTGCACCAGCAGGAAGAATTGGGGTACACCGCAAAATCGCCACGTTGGGCTATTGCCTATAAATTTAAAGCTGAGCAGGCAATTACAGAATTGAAGAAAATCACTTATCAGGTAGGGCGTACCGGGGCGATTACACCGGTTGCAAATTTAAAACCCGTGCAGTTGGCGGGAACCGTGGTAAAACGCGCTTCCTTGCATAATGCCGATCAAATTGAAAAACTTGATATTCGGGAAGGTGATACGGTTTTTGTTGAAAAAGGCGGTGAAATTATTCCGAAAATTGTGGGCGTGGATTTTAAAAAACGCGACCCTAAAACCCCGGAAACCGAATATGCAAAAGAATGTCCGGAATGTGGCACCGAACTGGTAAGAAATGAAGGGGAAGCCCAGCATTATTGCCCGAATTACAACGGTTGTCCGCCACAAATTATAGGGAGGATTCAGCATTATATTTCACGAAAAGCAATGGATATTGAAGGGCTTGGTGCTGAAACCGTAACACTTTTGGTAAATGCCGACTTAATTGAAAATTATGCCGATCTCTACACTTTAAAAAAAGAAGATATTTTACCGCTGGAACGCATGGCAGATAAATCGGCTGAAAATTTGATTAACGGAATTAAAAAATCAAAAGAAATTCCTTTTGAACGGGTGCTTTTTGCACTGGGAATTCGCTATGTGGGAGAAACCGTGGCTAAAAAACTGGCTAAGCATTATAAGAAAATTGATGCCTTGATGGATGCCACGGAAGAAGATTTGGTGGCTATTGATGAAATCGGGGAAAGAATTGCCCAAAGCGTGGTTGATTTTTTTGCTTCGGAAGAAAATCGGGAGATTGCACAGCGATTAAAAAGCTATGGCGTTCAGCTGGAAATTGATGCGGAAAAACTTGCCAATCAAACTGACAAACTAAGTGGAAATACCTTTGTGATTTCCGGGGTGTTTGAGAGAGTTTCGCGAAATGAGCTTAAAAAAATGATAGAGGATAACGGCGGAAAAGTTTCCGGTTCAATCTCAGGAAAAACCGATTATTTGGTAGCCGGTGAAAATATGGGACCGAGTAAACTGGCTAAAGCCGAGAAACTGGGGACTAAAATAATTTCGGAAGAAGAGTTTTTGAAATTGCTCTAAACTTCAATTTTTAAATTTCCGCTTTCCACGTCTTTTTCGTTATCAAGATAAAAATCAATTCGGCCAAGATATAAGCCGTAGCAGCCCACTTGATTGATTAAAACTTTATTTCCTGATTTATTGGTCTCAACAGTAGGTTTGTCTAAAAATGTATGCGTATGCCCGCCGATAATTAAATCGATATCTTTGGTTTGCTTTGCTAACTTTCGATCTGATATTTTTCCGTGGTTATAATCGTAACCCAGGTGTGAAAGGCAAATTACCAAATCGCAGTTTTCCTTATTTTTAAGTTTATCGACCATATCGGTGGCGATTTCTACCGGATTTAAATATTCGGTTTCCTTATAAAGTTTTTTGGTTACGAGTCCGTCAAGTTCAATTCCTACACCAAACACTCCGATTTTCATACCATTTTTGTGAAAAATTTTATAAGGCTTGGTATGCCCGTCCATCACCGTATTGCTAAAATCATAATTGGAAATAATAAATTCAAAATCGGCGTGTTCGAGTTGCGCATACAATCCGTCAATTCCATTGTCAAAATCGTGGTTTCCAAGAGTACTGGCATCATATTTCATTTTGCTCATCAACTTAAATTCGAGTTCCCCGCCATAAAAATTAAAATAAGGCGTACCCTGAAAAATATCACCGGCATCTAATAATAAGGTATTCGGGTTCTCTTTTCTAATTTGCTCAATAAGTGTTGCTCGCCGGGCCACGCCGCCCATATTGGGGTTTCGTGCATGATTATTGCTAAAAGCTTCAATATGGCTGTGTACATCATTGGTGTGCAAAATGGTAATATGTTTTTTATAATCGGGTTGTATCGACAGGGAAGACAACCCGCCAAGTCCAACGAATGCAGTAGCTGCTGAGGTTTGCTGAATAAAATTCCTTCTTTTCATTTTTTCAAGGTTTTTTGATGAAACGTTGGTCTATATGACTTTTAATGGTATCGGTAGTCTTAAAATAATCGATAATAGCATTGCGCAATTTATAATTGGTTTGGTAAAGATTTACCGGGTCTATAAAAAAACTCATATTATCACCGCCCTGCTGTAAATAATCGGAAGTGGCCACAAAGTAATTTTTATTAATATCTATAGGTTTTTTATTAATTGTAGCTTTAATTACCTTGTAATTGTTGTCCATTTCTATCTGAATTCCACTTACCGGATGTGCGGTTTTTGCTTTTTCAAGATACCTTAGCATTTCCTGAATTTTTTTTCCCGAAAGTTCAGCAACCACAATTTCATTTTCAAAAGGCATCAGGGCATAGGCATCGCGAGTGGAGAGTTGGCCTTTATCGAGACCTGCTCGAATTCCGCCGTGATTTAGTAAAACCATATCAATTCTATTTCCACTTCGGTTTTGAAAAACAGGCCCTGCTTGCTGGATCACAATATCAGCCATAAGATTTCCGATTGCCGTATTGAGTTTGCCCTGTGTTTTATCTATAGTTTTAGGGTTGTAAACCAGGCTACTATCTAAAGTTTTGTTGAGATGTTTTTTATAGGGAGTGATGAACTTTTCAATCGCAATGTCAGCTTTAATAGTCTTGTCTATAGGGATGCGTTTTCCAAGAATTTCAGCAGTAGCATACCGGTTTTCTTTACAGGCTGAAAAAACGAAAACCAGCCCGAAGAAAATACTTAATTTTTTTAGATTCATCAGAATAGAATTTTCAACAAAGATAAACAGATTTTAAAGCAAAGAGATTCTAGGTGTGAAGTCCAAAATTTAAGCTTTGCAGTTTAGGGTTTGTTCTTATGTGAAATTTACAACAGAGAGTTGTTAATTTGTGATTAATTAATTTTACTTA
Organism: Salegentibacter sp.; assembly: GCA_017795085.1. Classification (GTDB taxonomy): domain Bacteria; phylum Bacteroidota; class Bacteroidia; order Flavobacteriales; family Flavobacteriaceae; genus Salegentibacter. Next base: position 2,329,375 of record CP051246.1, on the reverse strand, counting down.
AAGCCATTGGTTTTGGAATAGAGGGCTTTAAAATAAAGGTTTTTGAAGATTTAGCAGAGATGTATTTTTTTTTACAAAAAAAACAAAGCTGTTAAAAACGTATTAGTACTTACGATAGCAACTTTAATTTTCCTTTTTTTGAACTTGTATTTATATACATTTGCCCGCCCGAAACTGCTTTTAGCATTTTTGGAAAAGAAGATAACAAACCTGAAATATTTTAAAAAACACACAACATGGAGGCATTTATTGGTACTGGTGTAGCGATGGTAACCCCGTTTAAGGAGGATTTATCGGTAGATGTACAGGCCCTTAAAAACCTGGTAGAAGATCAGATTGAAAATGGGATCGATTATTTGGTAGTGCTGGGAACTACTGCAGAGAGCGCAACCTTAACCATTCAGGAGAAGGAACTGGTGAAAAGTACTGTGATAAAACAGAATAACGGGAGGCTTCCTCTGGTTTTAGGTGTTGGAGGTAATAATACCAATGCTGTTTGTGAAGAATTACAAAATACGAATTTAAACGGATTTTCAGCTATTTTGTCGGTTTCTCCATTTTATAATAAACCAACCCAGGAGGGAATTTATCGTCACTTTAAAGCGGTTTCAGCAGCTTCATCTTTGCCTATTATTCTTTATAATGTACCTGGTAGGACCGGTTCAAATATGCTACCGGAAACCATTAGCCGTATTGCAGCTGATTGTGAGAATATTATAGGTGTAAAAGAAGCGGCAGGCGATATCGCCCAGGCGATGAAACTAATTAGTTTAGTGCCTGAAGACTTTTTAGTGATTTCCGGAGATGATATGATTACCCTGCCTATGGTGCTGGCCGGAGGAAAAGGAGTGATTTCGGTAATAGCACAGGGCTTTCCAAAGGAATTTTCAGAAATGGTAAGCCTTGGCCTGGAAGGAAAATCAAAAGAAGCTTTTAAAATACACTACGAAATAGCTCCCTCCATTGAGATGATTTTTGCTGAAGGGAATCCTGCCGGAATTAAATCTTTATTGCAGAAAAAATCCTTGGTGCAAAATAACGTGCGACTGCCTTTAGTGGAGGCTTCTGAAGGACTTGCTCAAAAAATTTCTGATTTTGTAAACCAATTTCGGGTTTCGCATATAAGGAAGGCGGGTTAAATTCCTGAGATTGCCGTCTTCCTTGGCAATATTCTCGCTTTTTTCATGTTGTTTTGTAATACACCTAAAGTTTTTTTATACTCAGGAAAAAATGTACTTTTGCCAGATGTTTTTACAAATGATGAAAAAAGCGATAGTTTTAGTTTTTGTAGCCCTACTTAGCCTTTCTTGTGGTGAATACCAGAAGTTGCTAAAAAGTAACGATTCAGGAGATAAATATGTAGCGGGACAAAATTATTATGAAGAAGGAGTTGAGGAAGAAAGCAAGTCAAAATTGCGTAGGGCTTTGCGTCTTTTTGAACAGATTATTGATGAATACCGAGGGAAACCACAGGGGGAAAAGTTAAGTTTCCTTTTTGCCGATACGTATTATCATTTAGGAGACAATTATCTGGCCTCGTATCAGTTTGAGCGTTTTCAACAATCTTATCCCAATTCAGAAAAACAGCAAGAAGCTGCTTTTAAAAAGGCCGAAAGCTTCTATCATCTTTCTCCAAGGTACGATTTAGATCAAACCGATACTCAGAAAGCCGTTACTGAACTCCAGAATTATTTAGATACTTATCCTGAAGGTGAATATGCAGATCAGGCTAATGAATATGCTGCTGAGTTACGGGAAAAACTGGAGAAAAAAGCCTTTGAAATCGCAAAGCAATATCATAAAACCGGTTTGGCACGCTCTGGAAATTTACGGGCAGCCATTAAATCTTTTGATAATTTTATAAAGGAATATCCGGGATCAACATTTAGGGAGGCTGCTTATTATTACCGATTCGATTCAGCATATATTCTGGCTGTAAACAGTTTTGCCGTTCTTATGGGAGAACGTCTGGAAGAAGCGAAAGAATATTACGAAAGCTATCGAAAGAAGTACCCCGAAGGAGAATATTTAGAGACTATGGAAAAAGCCATAGAAGATATAGAAACAAGGTTACAAAATTCATAATTACAGTATAATGGACATCAAAAAAACTGAAGCACCTGTAAATACAGTTACGCTAGACAGAAATAAAATAGACGCGCCTACCGATAATATTTATAAGGCTATTTCTGTTGTGGCTAAAAGAGCTACCCAAATCAATTCTGAAATTAAAAAAGAATTGCTGGAAAAATTGGATGAGTTTGCTACTTATAACGATAGCCTGGACGAGATTTTTGAGAACAAAGAGCAAATTGAGGTTTCTAAGTTTTATGAAAAACTTCCAAAACCACATTCTTTAGCTGCTCAGGAGTGGTTAGAAAATAAAATATACTATCGCAACACCAAAGAAGAGGAATCTGAAGAAATTTAGGGTGTAAAAAATGACTGTACTAAAAGGTAAAAAAGTGCTTTTAGGCGTTACAGGGGGTATCGCTGCATATAAGTCGGCCTTTTTAGTACGTTTGTTGATTAAAGCCGGTGCTCAGGTAAAAGTTGTTATGACGCCGGCTGCTAAAGATTTTGTAACTCCGCTCACGCTTTCCACACTTTCCAAAAACGAAGTATTTTCAAGCTTTACATCTGAGGAAGATAATGCGGTTTGGAACAATCACGTAGAACTCGGCCTTTGGGCCGATTTTATGCTTATAGCTCCTGCCACGGCCAATACCTTGTCTAAAATGACCTCAGGAAATGCCGATAATTTTTTAATTGCTACTTACCTCTCTGCAAAATGTCCGGTTTTTTTCGCCCCGGCGATGGATTTGGATATGTACAAACATCCGTCGGTGAAACATAGTTTTAAAGAATTACAAGGCTATGGAAATATTATGATTCCGGCTGCAACTGGTGAATTGGCTAGTGGATTACAAGGTGAAGGCCGAATGACAGAGCCTGAAGAAATTATCAATTTCCTTGAAGATTACTTTTCAGCAAAGCTTCCTTTAAAGGGTAAAACAATTTTAATAACTGCGGGTCCAACGTATGAGGCTATAGATCCTGTTCGATTTATTGGAAATCATTCGAGCGGGAAAATGGGTTATGCCCTGGCTGAAGTAGCAGCTGCCTCAGGAGCAAAAGTGATTTTGGTTTCGGGACCTACACATCTTTCCGTAGGATCAGATAACATAAAATTGGTGAAAGTTACCAGTAATGCAGAAATGTATGATGCTGTTCATCAATATTATAAAGAAGTTAATGCCGTAATTGCTGCAGCCGCAGTCTCCGATTATCGCCCTAAAACTGTAGCCGATAAAAAAATAAAGAAGAATAGTGATGTGTTAACGCTGGAGCTGGAAAAAACCAAAGATATACTGGCTTCGTTGGGTGAGCATAAAAAACACCAAAAATTAATTGGTTTTGCACTGGAAACCAATAATGAACTGGAAAATGCCCGCGGAAAACTCAAACGTAAAAACCTGGATTTTATCGTTCTGAATTCTCTTCAGGATAAAGGTGCCGGATTTCAAAAAGACACTAATAAAGTTACTTTGGTTTTTCCCGATATTGAAAAAGAACTACCATTAAAACCAAAAACAGAAGTTGCTCGAGATATTATAAATGAAATTGTAACTTTACTCATTAAATGAGGTTCAAATTTTGAATATCCGTTGTAAGTAATAAGCGTATCGTCACTCTGTAATTTGATTCAGGGTCTTATTACATATCTTGTTGATTTTCAATTTCAGTATTAGATTCCCGAAGAAAATTCGGGATAAAGTCTGAAACAAGTTCAATATGATGTAAAAATGTACATTATTACTAATAGCGAATAATCAGTTAAAAATACTTTAACTGCAAGTGTATGCATAAATTAATAAGCTTATTGTTGGTATTGTTCGCCTTTCAGCAATTACAGGCGCAGGAATTAAATTGCCAGGTAGTGCTTAACACCGAGCGCACCGGGCAAAGTAACCTTTCGGTTTTTAAAACTTTGGAACGTTCTTTAACCGAGTTTATTAATCGCACCAACTGGACCGACAAGAATTTTGATTCCCACGAACGTATTGATTGCAGTATGTTTATAACCATAAATGAATTTGAGGGAGAATCTTTCTCAGGTACTATCCAGGTGCAATCTTCCCGGCCGGTATTTGGTTCTACAATGGTAACGCCGGTTTTTAATTTTAACGATGAACAATTTAGCTTTAATTACCGGGAATATGAACCGCTGAATTACAGTCAAAATGCTTTTAGCTCCAATTTGGTTTCTGTAGTTTCTTTCTATGTTTATACGATTTTAGGTTTAGATGCCGATACTTTTTCCCCGGAAGGCGGGACCGAATATTTTCAGGAAGCCAACCAAATTGTAACCACAGCACAGCAAAGTGGTAACAGGGGCTGGAATGCTTCTGCCGGTAATCGCTCCCGTTACCGGTTAAACACAGATTTGCTTTCTAATGTTTTTGCTGAATACCGAACCGCACTTTACGAATATCATCGGCTGGGACTTGATGAAATGCACCGCGATCAGGAAAAGGCGAAAACAGCCATTGCCGAAACTCTGGAGAATATGGTAGTGATGAATCGCCGGAGGAACAACTCACTTTTATTACGTACTTTTTTCGACTCTAAAGCCGATGAAATCACGCAAATTTTTAGCGATGGCCCTGGGATAGACAAACCGGAACTGAGTCAAACGCTCAACAGCCTTGCTCCGCGGTATTCCAGAAGCTGGGGGAATTTGAAATAATTTTCCAGTTGATTGGGAAATAATTCTCCCGTATATTTAGCACAAAATTTCAGGCCTTTGCTAACCGCATTATCTATAAAAAATTACGCCCTTATTGAAGATATCAATATTAATCTTCAACAGGGTTTTACCATCATTACCGGTGAGACCGGTGCCGGGAAATCAATTATGCTTGGCGCCCTGGGAATGTTGCTTGGCAATCGTGCCGACTATGCTTCGGTACGGGATACTTCAAAAAAATGTGTTATTGAAGGGCATTTTAATATAGCCAGTTATAACCTGCAGCAGTTTTTTGAAAAAGAAGATCTTGATTTTGAAACTCAAACTATTTTACGCCGTGAAATTTTGCCATCGGGAAAATCACGGGCTTTTGTAAACGATACTCCGGTTAAACTTGGCGCGCTGAATAAGCTGGGAGGATATTTAATAGATATTCACAGCCAGCATGAAACCTTAAGTTTAGGAAATAGCAATTACCAGTTTCAGGTGATAGATACCATTGCTGATACCCGTGGGTTTTTGCTGGAATATCGCGAACAATTCAGGAATTTTAGGAATTTGCAAAAGCGTTTGCAGAAATTAAAAGAAGAACAGGCTGAAGCTACTCGTGAATATGATTATAATTTGTTTTTGCTGAATGAACTGGAAGAGGCAAAGCTTGAAACGGGAATGATGGAAGATTTGGAATCCCGTTATGAGGAACTCAATAATGTAGAAGAACTTACTGAAAAATTGAGTTTAGCTACGGAATTGATAAATCGTGAAGAGCTTGGGAGTATGTCCAGCCTGAAGGAAATTCGTATTGCGCTTCAAAAAATATCAGGATTTTCTTCAGTATATGAAAACTTGGAAGAACGCGTTCAAAGCTTGATAATTGAACTCGACGATATTTCAGTAGAAGTAGAGAATGCCCTGGAAAGGGTAGAGGCCAATCCTGAAGAGTTGGAAGAAGTCAACCAGAAACTTCAGTTGATTTATAATCTTCAGAAAAAGCATTCTGCCGAAGGTATTGAGAAACTACTGGAAATAAAAAATGAACTACAGGATAAAGTTTCGGTAAGCGAAAATGCAGAATTCGCCCTGGAAGAAGCTGAAAAAGCTATTGCCGAAGCTGAATCGGGTTTGCAAAAAACCGCTGAGAAAATTCATAAAAAAAGAAAGGCGATTGTTCCTGAATTTATTAAACAAACCCAAGAAATCCTATCCGGGCTAGGGATGCCGAATGCCCGATTAAAAATAGATTTAGAACTTCAGGAGGATTTTCTTACCAACGGAAAAGATAAACTTTTGTGGCAATTGGCAGCAAATAAAGGTGGTGATTTTAAAGAGATAAAAAAAGCGGCTTCCGGAGGGGAACTTTCTCGAATTATGCTGGCGGTAAAAAGTATTCTTGCTGCGCAGAGCAGTTTGCCTACCATAATCTTTGATGAAATTGATACCGGAATTTCCGGGGAAATCGCACAAAAAATGGGCGAAATTTTACAGCGGATGGGGCAATCTATGCAGGTAATCGCCATTACACATTTGCCACAAATTGCCGGGAAAGGTAATAGTCACTTTAAAATTTTTAAAGAAGATTCGGCTGCGGCCACTACAACTAAGATAATTAAACTGGAAGAATCGGCAAGAATTGAAGAGCTGGCCTTGATGTTGGGGGGCAGTACTATTAGTGAATCGGCACGGGTACATGCTAAATCTTTGCTGAATACTCCTTAAAATGGTTTGGGTTTCAGGTTTTTTAAAATATGACTTCCAAAAGCTTAGATTCCGAAACAAGTTCGGAATGACGGATGTGAAAATTTACTTGATAACTGAAATTTAAACGCTCCGAGGCTTGCCTCGAATCAAAATGTTCACCTTATAAGCTGCCTAGTGGGCTTGCCCCGAGGTAGTTTAGGAATTGAAGAGGAATGACGAAATTAAGATTCGCGTAGGTTCACGTCATCCTGAACTTGATTCAGGGTCTCATTTGAGGAGGCTTCAAGCTTGTAAAATCACTTTGTCACCATTTCACAGCTTTGTTACGCAATAAATTCATCAATCCCAAATAACATATTCAGTGCCTGAACGGAATTTTGCTATATTTACCGCCTGAACAACCTAAAAAATACGAATACCATGTCATATAACCTGCTAAAGGGAAAACGAGGAATTATTTTTGGGGCTTTAGATGAAAATTCTATCGCCTGGAAAACCGCTGAACGCGTTCACGAAGAAGGCGGGCAATTTGTACTAACCAATGCGCCAATAGCTCTGCGGATGGGAAGTATTAAAAATCTGGCTGAAAAAACAAGTTCGGAAATTATTCCTGCAGATGCCACCAAAGTGGAAGACCTTGAAAACCTGGTTGAAAAAGCAACCGAAATTTTAGGGGGTAAAATCGATTTTGTCTTGCATTCTATCGGAATGTCGGTAAACGTGCGAAAAGGCAATCATTATACCGATATGAACTATGATTTTACCACTAAGGGCTGGGACGTTTCTGCCGTATCTTTTCATAAAACCATGCAGGTGCTTTATAAAAAAGAAGCGATGAACGAATGGGGAAGTATTGTGGCGCTTAGCTATATGGCCGCGCAGCGTGTTTTTCCGGATTATAACGATATGGCCGATAATAAAGCTTACCTGGAATCTATAGCCAGAAGCTTCGGTTATTTCTTCGGAAAAGATAAAAAAGTACGGGTAAATACCATTTCACAGTCGCCTACACCAACCACTGCGGGACAGGGAGTAAAAGGTTTTGACGGTTTTATCGCTTATGCCGATAAAATGTCGCCACTGGGGAATGCCAGTGCTCAGGAATGTGCCGATTATACCGTGAGTTTATTCTCAGACCTTACTAAAAAAGTAACACTTCAGAATTTGTATCACGACGGTGGCTTCTCTAATATGGGGGTAAGTCAGCAGGTGATGGAAACTTTTATGAAAGATCAGGAATAATTTGAGTTGTAAAAAAATTAAAGGGCTGCAGGGAACATATTTAGTTTTTCGGCAGCCCTTTTCTTATTACCTTTAACCTATGAAGCTTGATTATTCTTTTGTAGTTCCGGTTTTTAACCGCCCTCGGGAAATTGAAGAACTGTTACATACTTTGCAGCAGCTTGAGTTTAACCGTACATTTGAAATTGTAATTGTAGAAGACGGATCTACCTATCCTGCAAAAGAAGTGGTGGAACAGTTTTCAGGCTCACTGCAAATTAGTTATTATCACAAAGAAAATTCGGGGCCGGGCAATTCTCGTAATTTTGGAATGAAAAAAGCAAAAGGTAATTATTTTCTTATTCTTGACTCTGATGTTTTATTGCCTTCTAATTATTTAAAAGAGGTTGATGATTTTTTGAGTGCAACTTTTTACGATTGCTTTGGCGGGCCAGATGCTGCCCACGAAAGTTTTAGCACTACGCAAAAAGCCATAGATTATGCAATGACTTCTTTTTTAACTACCGGCGGAATTCGGGGACGTAAATCGGCAGTAACAAAATTTGAACCGCGAAGTTTTAATATGGGGCTTTCTAAATCGGCCTTTGAAGCTAGTGGTGGCTTTGGGAATATTCATCCCGGGGAAGACCCTGACCTTTCCCTGCGTTTACAAAAATTAGGATTTCAAACTTGTTTAATCCCCGAAGCTAAAGTCTTTCATAAACGCCGTATAGATTGGAACAAATTTTACCGGCAGGTAAATAAATTTGGCTTGGTACGTCCCATTTTAAATAAATGGCATCCCGGTTCGGGAAAAATCACCTATTGGTTCCCAAGTATTTTTATTAGTGGATTTATCTTTTCTATTTTAATGCTTCGGTTTAATTTTTGGTTGTTTTTTGATCTATATGTACTTTACTTTTTAGTGGTAGGTATAGATGCAGCTAACAAATATAAAAGCCTGACCATAGGTTTACACGCCATTTTTGCGGTAATTGTACAATTTGCGGGTTATGGTTATGGTTTCTTGGTTTCAGTTTGGCAATTGAAAGTGCTAAAAAAATCTCCGGAAAAAGCTTTTCCGCAATTATTCTTTAAAAATGCTTAGAAACGTAAAAATAAAACCAGGTTCGTTTAAGAAAAGCAGTCTTAAAACTTTTGGTTTTTTTCTGTTTTTTTCCACGTTGATCTGGGTTTTGGTACAGTTATCAAAAGAATATACTCAAATTATCAGTTTTCCGCTTGCATATAAAAATGCCCCGATGGATAAAAGTATAGCAAGGACTCGCCCCGTAGCTGTAGAAGCCAGGATGCAGGATAAAGGTTTTACTTTGCTTTATTACAAATGGTTTCAGCCCGATCTTGAGCTTGATTTGGCACAAACTCGGGAAGAAGGTTCGCAGCTTGTTTATTCTATTGATGCCAATCGGGAAGAAGTAGCAAGGCAATTAGATCTTGATTTTGAAAAAACAACTTTTTTGGTAGAGGAAATTGCCATTGATTTTCAAGCTAGAAAAAAGAAAAAAATAAGAGTAGTTCCGGCAATTAAACTGCATTATGCTGTTGGTTTTTCTGCCGGGAAATCCGTACAACTCACTCCGGATTCTGTTGAAGTGGCCGGCCCGCAGTCTGTTATAGATAGTGTGGAAATTATAAAAACCCGAAAATTAGAATTGAATAATGTAAATACTGATGTTTCAGGGAGCGTGAAATTGGATACCGCTGGTTTAGGGATGCTTAGCTTTTATCGTACTGAAGTAAATTATACGCTGGATGTTGAAAAATTTACTGAAGGAAGTGCAAAAATTCCGGTAGAGATTGTCAATGTGCCGCCGGGGGAGCGTGTTAGTGTTTTTCCGCAGGAAGTTACTGTGCGTTATCAGGTAAATTTAAAGCGCTATGATATGGTAGATGCTTCAGATTTTAGGGTAATATGCGATTATAATGATATTAGTAGAGGAGAAACTTATTTGCTTGCCAGTGTTTCACGTAAACCTGACTTTGTTACCAATGTGAGCTTGAGTGAACGTAGAATCCAATTTATTATAAAAAGATGATGGTAGTTGGGCTTACCGGCGGTATAGGTAGTGGCAAAACCACCGTGGCCGGATTTTTTAAAGATAAAGATATTCCTGTATATATTGCCGATGATGCCGGTAAACGCCTTATGCTTACTTCAGGAATAAAAGAAGCTATTATCGACATTTTTGGTAAAGAAGCCTATTCCGGTAACGAGCCTAACCGTAAATTGATCGCTTCAAAGGTTTTTAGTGATTCAGAAAAACTAGAAAAATTAAACGGGGTCATCCATCCAGCCGTGGCCAAGGATTTTGAAGCTTGGAAAGAAAAGCAAGAGGCTCCCTATGTAATTTATGAAGCCGCTATTTTATTTGAAACCGGAAGCTATAAAAAATGCGATTTTAGTATATTGGTTACAGCCCCTAAAGAAGAACGGATTAAAAGATTGCAAAAAAGGGACGAGAGCAGCAAAGTTGAAATTGAAGCCCGAATGGACAATCAATGGAGTGATGAAAAAAAGAAAAAGTTGGCCGACTTTTGCATAAAAAATACTGATTTAAGCCTTACAAAATCTCAGGTTAAAGAATTACACGCAATTCTCTTAAAGTCCCGTCAAAATTGAAGAAACTTCTGTTAACTTTTGGTTAAACCGTTTAAGCTCTAAATGTTAAAATCTTACTTTTGGGGGCATGAATAAAAAGCTTTTCTTCATCCTCGTAGTGCTGATGAGCCTCTCTCTTATTGGAATTATTTTTGTACAGGGATACTGGATTAAAAGTACTGTTGATGATAAAGAAGAACAGTTTTCGTATAATGCGAAACAAGTACTGATAAGGGTTTCCAACGAAATCCAGAATCAGGAACTCGAAGAGTATTACATCAGGTTTATTGATGCTGATACAACCAATAGTAAACTTGAAGAATCAAAAATCACCGAATACACGTATACAAGCGAAGATAAACTGAGAAATCAAACTCTTTTTCATACCGAGTCTATTTTAGAAGAAGACTACAAAGTAGCCTCCGGGTTTTTACAATCTAATCGGGACAGTATACCTTTTACCAAATTAGTGAATAAAAAGGTGACTAATATAGTTTCGAAAAAAGAATTAGACGGGGGTGGCTCAATAAATGCCGAACAACAAATTTCTAAAATGGTACGTATGGATGAGGTTGAAAAAGATATCCTACGTGCAACTATTGCCGAGGAAACCAATAAGTTACCATTACACGATCGGGTTACAGAGGAAGAAATTGAAAAATTATTAAAAAAGGAATTAGACAATCGTGATTTGGATACTGATTTTGAATATGGGGTTTACAGTAATTCCATAGCCACAAATTTACATTCTGATGATTTTAGCTTAGACCATCCCGCTACTTATGCGGTACCGCTTTTTGTAGATGAATCGGGGACAAGTAATTATCAACTTTTGGTGAATTTTCCGGGAAAGAAAAAAGTAGTGCTTTCTTCCGTAGTGTTAATGGCTGCACTTTCTATAATTTTTACTTTAATTATTGTAATTGCTTATTCCAGTGCCTTAACACAATTGATAAAACAGCGACAAATCTCGCAGATTAAAACCGATTTTATCAATAATATGACGCATGAGTTTAAAACACCAATTGCCACCATTAACCTGGCCCTGGATGCGATAAAGAACCCGAAAATTATTCAGGATAGTGATAAAGTTGGAAGGTATCTACAGATGATTCGTGATGAAAACAAACGCATGCATGCCCAGGTGGAAAATGTGTTGCGCATTTCAAAACTGGAAAAAAACGAACTCGATTTAAAAAAAGAGCGCTTACTCCTGCATGAAATTGTAGATGAAGCCATTAGTCATATTTCATTGATTGTGGAAGATCGTGGCGGTTATGTACAAACGCACTTTGGAGCTTTACGTTCTTCTATTCTAGCTAATCACGATCACTTTACCAATGTAGTGGTGAATATTCTTGATAATGCGGTAAAATATTCAAACGAAGTACCTAAAATTGATATTTATACTGAAAATGTAAAAAATTACATTGTTTTAAAAATAAGGGATCAGGGTGCCGGAATGAGTAAAACGGTTCAGAAAAAAATATTTGAAAAATTCTATCGTGAACACACCGGAGATATTCACAATGTAAAAGGTCATGGTCTAGGTCTTGCATATGCCAAGCGTATTGTAGACGATCATCACGGTGAAATTAGCGTAGAAAGCGAAAAAACAAAAGGAAGTACTTTTATAATTAAATTACCACTAATATCTTAAATATATGGAAACTGAAGAAAAGAAAATCCTGTTAGTAGAAGACGATCCGAATTTCGGAACAGTTTTAAAAGATTACCTCGCTATGAACGATTATGAGGTAACGCACGCCAAAAACGGTATGGAAGGTTTTGAAAAATTCAAAAAAGATGATTTTGACCTTTGTATACTAGATGTTATGATGCCGTATAAAGACGGTTTTACCCTTGCTAAGGAAATTCGCGAGAAAAATGAAGAAATCCCAATCATTTTCCTTACCGCTAAGGCGATGAAAGAAGATGTTTTAAAAGGTTATAAAGTAGGTGCCGATGATTACCTGAACAAGCCTTTTGACAGCGAGGTATTGTTGATGAAAATCAAGGCGATTATGCAGCGAAAAGCTACCGATAGTGTAGCCGATAGTAAACAATTTGAATTTAAAATTGGTGATTTTCACCTGAATTCAAAATTGCGTTTTCTGACTTTTAGGGAGGAAGAGCCACAGAAACTTTCGCCTAAGGAAAATGAATTATTGCGTTTGTTGGCCTTGCATGAAAATGATTTGATGCCTAGAGAACTGGCCCTTACCAAAATTTGGAGGGATGATAATTATTTTACCTCCCGCAGTATGGATGTTTATATTGCCAAATTGCGTAAATACCTTAAAAAAGACGAAAATGTGGAAATATTAAATATCCACGGTGAAGGTTTTAGGTTGGTAATAAAAAACAGTGAAAACGCTGAAGCTTAAGCTAAGAACTTTCAGTTTCTGAAGAAGGTTCGGGAGGTAATTACTTCCCGTACCTTTTTTAGCTTGTCTTGAAGTTCCATTTTTACTTCTCCAAAATGATGTATAGAGTAATCTTTTCCAAACCGAATAGATGGTTTCCGAAAAATTGACGCGGTGCCTTTTACTTTACTTATATACGTTGAACAATAAATTGGTTTAACTTTTATTTCTTAGGAGGTGTAGAATATTGTTCTTCAATAAAATTTATAATTTCCTTACTGGAAGTTTGAAAATTAAACCATTGAATATTTTCCTGTTTTCTAAACCAGGTGAGTTGGCGTTTTGCAAAACGGCGAGTGTTTTTTTTTATCTCCGTAATGGCGGTTTCCAGGGAATGAATCCCTTCGAAATAGGCAAAAAGTTCTTTATAGCCTACAGTATTAAGGGCATTTAATTTTCGTTTAGGGAAAAGTTTTTTGGCTTCTTCCAGCAGGCCTTCTTCTACCATTAAATCTACCCTTTGGTTAATTCTCTCGTAAATTGTTTCTCGAGGGGCATCCAATCCAATGGAAATTGGAGTGAAATTTCGTTTTGGTTTTTTTTGATTTAAATAATAAGAATAGGGTTTTTCACTACCCAGGCTAATTTCCAAAGCGCGGATAATACGATGCGGGTTCTGAATTTCGGCAATTTGAAAGTATTTGGGGTCAACTGCTTTTAATTGTTGCTGAAGGGGTGCAATCCCTTTGGTTTTATATATGAAATTAAGCTCTTTGCGTAGTTTCGGGTCAACTTTAGGAAAATGATCAAGCCCTTCCAGAATACTTTTAGTGTAAAGTCCGCTACCGCCAACCATTATAGCGATTTTATGAGTACTGAAAATTTCCTCGAGTTCTGTAATAGCTTCTTTTTCAAAATCGCCTACCGAATATTCGTCTTCTATAGAAAGATGCTGAATAAAATGATGGGGAGCAGCTTTAAGTTCTTCTTTGGAAGGCACGGCTGTACCAATACGCATTTCTTTAAAAAATTGCCGGGAATCTGCTGAAATAATTTCGGTATGATAATGTTGGGCAAGTTTGATGGCCAGGGAAGTTTTACCAATGGCGGTAGGGCCTACAAGGTTAATAAGGTAATTAGTCGTCAATATTCAGTTTTTTTCCGCAGTTATGGCAAAATTCAGCATTATCTATATGTTTGGTTTCATTGCAATGCGGGCAAACCTGGGTGTTGGTGGGAACAGAATCCTGTGAGCGTCGGGTATACTCGGCACTAACAATTCCGGTGGGAACGGCAATTATTCCGTAACCGGTAATCATTATAATAGAAGCAATCATCCTACCCAGGGGCGTAACCGGGGCAATATCTCCAAACCCCACCGTAGTTAAGGTTACAATACACCAGTAAATACTTAGTGGAATATTATCAAAACCACCGCGTTCCCCTTCAATTAAATGCATAAGCGTACCCATAATGATACAAATAATAAATACCGCAAAAAGAAAAACCAAAATTTTAGGCCTGCTATGTTTAAGTGCATTTACCAGCTTATTAGATTCCCCAATGTAACGGGTAATTTTTAAAATTCTAAAGACCCTGAGCAAACGTAATGCCCTAACTGCAAAAAGTAAATTATGACCGCCAATAGCAAAAGCAATATAAGTTGGAAGGGTAGAAAGCAAATCTACAATACCATAAAAACTAAAAATATATTTTCGTTTTTTGTTGATGGCTATTAGACGTAAAATATATTCTATAGTAAAAATGATAGTGATAATCCATTCAGCAATATAAAATTCCCAGTAGTATTTTAAGCTAAGCATATTAATACTTTCCAGCATCACTAAAACAATACTTAACACAATAACAACCAATAAAGCTATATCAAAAAACCTTCCGGCAGGAGTATCGGCTTCATAAATTACCTCGTGTAATTTAGATTTCCAAGTTGGGGGGTGTGATTTTTTGCCTTTCAATAGAAATGGAATTTGATTTCTTTCAAATTTAGCTATTTTCTTTTAGTACAATAACCGATTGATTTTGGATTTCAATAATATTATCAAAAAATTTCTTTAGGTAAGGATAATATCCTGGACCATAGGAAGCACGTGGAAAACTAATACGCCATTGTACCTGCAAATTTCGCTCATCAAATTGTTGAACCATAAACTGTAAGTTGCCACCGCCTTCGGGTAATCTGATAAGCTTTTGTTCGGGCATTTCAGTTATTTTATAATTTTCCGGAATTTCTACATTTACAGCATAAGAATATACGTCTTTAAATCCAAAATCAATAGGATAAGTCCGCTCCTGAAGTTGTAACGGATTCTTTTCAAAGAAATGAAAACTAAAGGGGTTTAAATAAATTATATCATTAATTTTTTGTGTAGCGTTTTCGAGTTTGTGAATAATTTGCAAAGGTTCCCCGGGAGTATTTTCTTTTTCAAAACTTGTGGAAATAATACCGGTGAAATCTGCAGGATTGGTTAAAGCACCGGCAATTTCATCGGTTTGTATTTTATCAATTTTTTGACGGGCCGAAAGCGCATGCATCCCTGCCATAAAATGTCGGGAAGTACCCAGAACCTTACCATCTCCCTGTATTCTGATGGAATCACGAAAAGTGATATTGGATAAATGCCCGGCCTTAATATCTACCCACGAACTCCCGTTTTTGAAATCCATAAGACGGCCAAAACCATTTAATGCCCGAAAAGGTAAATCGCCAAAAGCCAGGTATTTTTCAGTGGCATCCAGTAATAATTGTTTTTCTTCAAGATTTAACTGTACCAGCATATAATTAAAATCGTTTAAAACCGGGTGTAATTTTGAAGGAAAACCGGCATTTCGAGTAGCACTAAGTACGGGCAATACATTAAAACCTTCCAATTCCAGAAGATTATGCAAAAGGATGTTGATTCCGGTTACATTGCCAGCTTTGTCTTTTACCACATCTTTTATATTCATATCACGATAAATGTGGTATTCTTCGTCCCACTTGTAGTTTAATTGTACAAACCTGTAAATTTGTTTGGCTTTATCAATAGAATTGGGCATTGCTGAAATACTATCGGGGAGCAGGTTTTTTATCGGTCCCGAACGCCGTAACTGCCGGCCTATAGATTTCATTCCTTTTATTTCTAAATCTACGTCTTTCCAGGATTTGGTATATTTTTTTACATAGCCGTCTAAACGGGTAACTTCCTTAAGTTCATAAACCAGGCGGGACAAATAATTATTCTTTGAAGTAAGATAAGCCTCTTCTATAAAAGCAGGGATATTCTCCATCTCATAATAAGAATGAATACAGTCGCCATTTCGTGAAGAACCTTCGGGCTGAAAACACTCCTTTATTAAATCATTTTTTTCTTCAGAAAGTTTCAGGGGGCCAATCTTCCTGATATTGTAATTAAAGTTAGCCGGGATTCGGGTTTCAAAAGTGCTGATTTGTTTTGGAATATCTCCCTGAAAATTCCAGGTTTCAAAACTATACCGAAACGGACTTTCCTTTTGATAGGTATATGTCAATACCGAACCTTCTTTTACATCGGGAAAACTAAATTTTACCAAGTCATAGTCATCATTTTCTTCTGTGTATACTTTCTTTTTGGAAAGCTTTATTGTTGTTACCTTCTCGTCTTCCAGATTATAAGTTACGGCTTGAAGATTCCTTATCCTTTCTTTTATGGATTTGTTTTTATAAAGCGGAATAACGATATCGCCTTGTTCATAACCTTCTTTATTCAAAATTTTGATCTTGGCGGCATAATTGGTAATTACATTGTAATCGCCATCATTTTCATAGCGACTATAGCCGTTTTCTTCAAGAAAGTAAGCATTGGCCGTAGAATCTTTAGAATAAGCTGTGGCTCGAAGATCTTTTAGATTGGCACGATATGATTGGATATCAAAATCTTGTTTTTGAGCCACTGAAAAAGAAAAAATAAAGCAAAATAATACAGGTAATAGTTTATTCATGTAGAGAAAGTTGAATGATTTTTAGCTTTTTGTTACGACGTAGGTAACTTTGAATAATGTGTTGTGCATCACGATCATTTTTCATGGGGGTGATAATGGAGCGGATAATATCTAGATGATTTACCTGGTGATTTAAATTGTAATAACCTATCCCTTTAAATTCACCATCTTCTACCAAAAGTGCGCTTTTTTCATCGATATCACGGCCTTTGTCAATTACAATCATATTTTGACTGGTGTAAGAATGTATATTGATTAGTTCACGAACCCTTTCATTATATCTTTCAGCTTTTTCTTCATCAACACAGGCTCCGTGACAACTTTTTATGGTATAATTAAAACAGTTGCCCGAAGTTTTATCCATTCCGCAGAATTTTTGGCATAATTCATATTCGGCTATCCATTTCTCCATTACATTTTTTGCCCGTTTTAAGGAAGAAAAAGTAGTGATTGCTTTTCCACGTCCGGCTTTTCCTATTTTTAAATTGATATATCCGTTTTCGTCGGTAAAATGATATAGGGCGTGGGTAAATATATTGCGTTTTAAAGCGCGGTTAAATTTGGGTTTATTTTGTTTTATTTCCTGGTTTTCTTTTAGAAGTGCAGCGAGTTCATTGCCGGTTGCTTCATAACTTACCGAAACAACTTCTTTTTGCATTTGTTGGGCTTTACGATGCTCGTTTGTAAAATGCTGATTTATCCTTTTTTTTATATTTCGGCTTTTACCAATGTAGATTATTTCACCTTCTGAATTATGTAAGTAATAAACACCGGTAATTCCCGGAAGATCTTCAAGTATATAAAACAGTTTTGTATCTAAATTGCGTTTTGGCTCTACTTGAACCGAATCTTTTAAAATACTTTTTTTAACATCTTTAGCTAAAAGTAATTTAAAAAGTTTTACGGTAGCTTGTGCGTCACCGCTGGCGCGATGTCTGCTGCTTAAAGGTATACCCAATGCATGAACAAGCTTTCCCAGACTATAAGATTGTTGACCGGGGATGAGCTTTTTTGAGAGTTCTACGGTACAAAGCGATTTACGCTCAAAATTAAAACCTAAACGTCTGAATTCAGTACGGAGGATACGGTAATCAAATTTGGCGTTATGTGCTACTAATACACAGTCTTTGGTAATTTCTACGATGCGTTTGGCAACTTCGTAGAATTTTGGGGCATTGTGAAGCATCTCGTTGTTGATGCCTGTGAGATTAACCACAAAAGGCTGGATAGGCCGCTCAGGATTAACCAGGCTAATAAATTGGTCGGTAACTTCGTGTCCGTCGAATTTATAGATGGCAATTTCGGTGATACCTTCTTGATTATATTTTCCCCCGGTGGTTTCTATGTCTAGAATTGCATACATACAAAGACGATCTCTAGCCTCCAAAGGGGGATTTAAAATTATTCTTCATAAACCTGTATATTTTTTCGTTATTAGAAATAATGGACATTTTTACGTCATGTTGAACTCGTTTCAGTATCTAATGAGATTGTAAGTCAGTGATATACGAAATTAGACTCTGAATTAACTTCGGGGTTACGATACGATTATGACTCATTACGGACATTCAAATTCCTTTTCATTATTTTATGAATTTCTATTGATAATTTCGCTCTCCAAAAATCTTGCTGCCAATGCGTACCATAGTCGTGTCATTTTCCAGGGCAAGATGATAATCGCCACTCATTCCCATGGAAAGTTCGGTGAAGGCAGGATATTTTTGTTGAAAATCGTCAAAAACCTTTTTTAAATAACGAAATTCACTTCTTACTTTTTCATCATTATCAGTAAAGGTGGCCATTCCCATTAAGCCAACGATTTTAGTGTTTTCCATTTTCTGATAAACTTCAGAAGTCAATATTTTTTCAGCTTCTGCAATTGTAATTCCAAATTTAGAATCTTCTTCGGCAATTTTAAGCTGAAGCAAGCCTGAAATTATCCGATCTTCTTTTTTTGCCTGCTTATTGATTTCTTTTAGCAATTTTAAACTGTCAACAGCATGAATAAGCTTTACGTAGGGAGCCATATATTTTACTTTGTTGCGCTGTACATGGCCTACCATATGCCATTCGATATCTTTGGGCAGGTTCTCCCATTTTTCGGTCATTTCCTGTACTTTATTTTCTCCAAAAATACGCTGTCCGGCTTCGTAAGCTTCCATAATATCGCTATTTGGTTTGGTTTTAGAAATAGCGACAAGCCGAACATTTTTCGGAAGCGTTTCCCTGTATTTTTTTATGTTGTTTGTTATATTCAATGTAAAATTTAATTTTCAGGCTAAAAGCCAAAGTGGAAAATAAGTTTTAGCAAGGTAAAGATTTTTGAAAATTAAAGAAAATAAGACTATAGACAAATTTTTATAGATTGCTGAAATTGATATAAAATTTTTAACCATAAAGTCTTTTTTGAGAGAAAGACCTTACAGGTTTCTGAAACCTGTGAGGTCTATAAACTAAGTGAGTCTTTATTTTTGGAGTTTCAGGATGCCTATACAAAAACTTATATTATCACTAATATTTTAAGATATGGTTTTCCGTATTTTTGATTAGAGGAAGATTCTATCTTTAAGTCTTTAAAGAATCAAGGATGAAAACTTATTTAAAATTGTCTTATTTTCATATGGCGGTTTTTTTACTACCACTGGTTGAAGAATTGAAATCAGCCAAAGACGAAGTTGTTGCTGATAATAAAACAGAAAAATACAACTTTAATACTCATAAACCATTAATCCGCTGCGAAGTTTTGGTTCAATATATGTGGTTTTGGGGGGCATGGTTAAATTTTGGTCGGCAATAGCTTTGATTTCTTCCATACTTACCGGTAACATTCCAAAACCTACAGTAAATTCTTTACTGTCTATCTTATTTTTTATTTCCAATAAATTGTTATTTCCCGCTAAATAAGAAAGGCGTTTATCATTTCTTATATTTTTTATTCCCAGTACCGGATTAAGCACTTTTTCATACAATACCGAAGCATCCAGCTTATCGAGGCCATTTGAATTATCTGAGGTTATTTTTCTAAGGTAAAGCGCATAAAACTCACCATCAAGATACATACTAAATTCATGTTTATATTGCGGTGTGAAAATCTTTTGTCCGAAATTTTCTATGCGGAAATACTTATCTAATTTCACCAAAAAATCTTCTTTATTGAGCCCGTTTAAGTCGGTAACCATTCTATGATAATCATGTATTTTTAAGTTACTTTCAGAAATTATATAGCTCATAAAAAAATTATAGGGCTCTTTTCCGGTATGATTAGGATTGACTTTTTTTAACTCTTCTGAAAGCAAATAAGAAGAAGCACATCGATGATGCCCGTCGGCAATATAAAATTTTTCGGTTTTTTTAAATTCAGTCTGAAGTTTTTGGATATTTTCAGGCTCATTAATAAGCCATAAATAATGGGTTTCTCGGCTTTTAGTACTAAATTCGTATTCTGGTCGGCTTTGCATCACCTTTTGCATAATAGTGGTGATTTTAGCATTATCTGGATAAGTAAGCAAAACCGGTTCGGTGTTAAAACCAACTTGCTTTTGATATTCTTTAAAAAGCGCTTCTCGTTTTGAAAGCGTATCTTCATGTTTTTTTATAACATTATTGTTATAATCTTCAGTACTGGCGGCAGCTATAATGCCACAGCAACTATATCCTCTGCCTTCAATTTTATAAATATAATAACCGGCTTTGTTATCCTGTTTAAAAGTGCCTTCTTCCTTAAATTCGAGATAGCGGTTTTTTACCAGTTCAAACTGCTGATTTCCCTCCCGGTTTTGATGAAACTTATAACCGGGATTTACAATATGCAAAAACGAATACGGATTATGCTCAAGCTGCACGGTAAGTTCTTCAGGGGTATAATGATGGTAAGGGCGAGTTACTACCAGGTGTGCCCTGCTGCGAACAGGACGTACAGCTTTAAAAGGAACTATTTTAGCCAATTGCTGTTATTTTAAAAATTGAGTGGAAACTATTTCAGCTTTTTTACTTTCTGAATAATCATAAAAACCTTCCCCGGATTTTACACCTAATTTTCCTGCGGTAACCATATTTATCAATAGGGGAGAAGGGGCATATTTCGGGTTTTTAAAGCCGTTGTACATCACTTCAAGAATAGAAAGGCAAACATCAAGACCAATAAAATCGGCTAGTTGTAAGGGACCCATCGGATGAGCCATGCCCAGTTTCATAACGGTATCAATTTCCTGAACACCGGCTACCCCGTGATGTAGACTTTCAATAGCCTCATTAATCATGGGCATTAAAATGCGATTGGCAACAAAACCAGGATAATCATTGACTTCAACCGGGTTTTTTTGCAGCTTTTTTGAAAGTTCCATTATAGTTTTAGTAACCGCATTGCTGGTATTATACCCACGAATAACTTCTACTAGTTTCATAATTGGCACCGGGTTCATAAAGTGCATCCCGATTACCCGTTCGGAGTTTTTAACTGCCGATGCAATTTTAGTAATGGCAATTGAAGAAGTGTTACTTGCCAAAATGGTTTCTGCGGTGCAAATTTTACTTAACTGTTTAAATATCTTTAATTTTAAAGCTTCGTTTTCACTGGCAGCTTCCACCACTAAATCGGCGTTTTTTACTCCTTTTTCCAGTTCGGTAAAACTATGAATGTTTTTAAGCGTACTTTCCTTTTTTTCTGTGGTGATTTTTTCTTTGGAAAGCATCCGGTCCAGGTTATTGGTAATTGTTTTTAAACCCTTCTCCAGGCTTTCTTCAGAAATATCGATAAGATTTACCGTGTAGCCAAATTGCGCAAAAGTATGGGCTATTCCGTTACCCATCGTGCCGGCTCCAATTACTGCTATATTTTTCATAAAACGTGTGGTTTGAGGTAATTAATTTTGCTTTCGTATCGAAATTTAAATGCTTTTAGGAAATCCTCGTTTGGACATGCTCCAATTTTTTATTGGTTAAAACTTTCAATAACCCATTTGGCCACCCGTAAAGCTTCGGCGCCTTGCTGAAGGCTAACGATTGGGGTGGTATCATGCTCAATGGCTTCGGCAAAAGTTTCCAGTTCCTGTAAGATAGCATTGTTAGGGGCTACTTCAGGATTGTCAAAATAAATTTGCTTTTTTATGCCTTCTGCATTTTGAAGGACCATAGCAAAATCATCAGGTTTTTCGGGAGCATCTTTCATTTTTACCACTTCACATTTCTTTTCCAGAAAATCTACTGAAATATATGCATCACGTTGGAAAAATCGTGATTTACGCATACTTTTCATCGAAATCCTACTGGCGGTAAGGTTGGCTACACAGCCGTTTTCAAATTCGATACGGGCGTTGGCAATATCGGGAGTTTCGCTAATAACGGATACCCCACTGGCATTTATTTTTTTTACTTCGGAATTTACTACGCTTAATACTGCATCTATATCGTGAATCATTAAATCTAGTACTACCGGCACATCAGTACCTCGCGGATTAAACTCAGCAAGGCGGTGTGCTTCGATAAACATAGGTTTATCAATTTTCGAAGTGGCAGCCTGAAAAGCCGGATTAAAACGTTCAACGTGACCAACCTGGCCTTTTACACCGTGTTTTTTGGCTAGGTTAATAAGTTCGGTAGCTTCTTCAAAAGTATTGGTGATGGGTTTTTCAATAAAAAGATGCTTGCCTTTTAAAATCCCTTTTTTAGCTACTTCAAAATGTGAAAGAGTGGGGGTTACCACATCAATTACATCAACTGCGGCAATAAGGTCATCCAGATTGGAAAAAGCCGGGTAACCAAATTCTTCTGAAACTTTTCGGGCGTTTTCCGAATTGGCATCGTAGAAGCCTAAAAGTTCATATTTAGAAGATTGTTTAAGGAGTTTTAAATGGATTTTTCCTAAGTGTCCCGCACCCAGTACGCCTACTTTCAACATATATTTTAGCTTTTGTCACAAAAATAGCATTTTGATTGTAAATAGTTTAGAATTCTTTGGAATAATCGATGCTGGTTTTACTTGGAAACTATGGCGGTTATTGCCTATTTTTACATTCTAAAATTTTTGTTAAAGTGCTTCAGGATAATTATAGGCATAAGGGAAAAAGACAGCAATTGGTTAAAGTTGTAAAAGCCAAGGGGATTACTGATGGACGGGTATTGGAAGCCATCGGGAAAATTCCGAGGCATTTGTTTATGGATAGCAGTTTTGAAGATCATGCATACCAGGACAAAGCTTTTCCTATTGCTGCAGATCAGACTATCTCGCAACCCTATACCGTAGCTTTTCAAACCGAAAAATTAGAAGTTAAAAAGGGAGAGAAAGTTTTAGAAATCGGTACCGGGAGTGGTTATCAAACGGCTGTTTTATGTGAGTTGGGAGCAAAGGTGTATAGCATTGAGCGTCAACGCCAGTTATATAAAAAAACCAGTAACTTTTTGAATAAAATAGGTTATCGGCCAAAACAATTAAGTTTTGGCGATGGTTATAAGGGCTGGCCTGAATATGCGCCATTCGATAAAATAATTGTTACGGCCGGGGCTCCCCATGTTCCTAAAGATTTGCTCGGACAATTAAAAGTTGGGGGTAAAATGGTTATTCCGGTTGGAGCAGATGTACAAATTATGACGATTTTTATAAGAAAATCACCTAAAGAATTTGATAAAACTGAATTCGGAGAGTTTCGGTTTGTTCCGCTTTTGGGAGATAAGAATTAGGGAGTTTAGAGGTGCGAACCCTAATTTTATCTACTTAGTTCTTCGTTTTTTTCGCACTTTCTTTTCTTTCCTGCATTATAAAAAACAATCTGGAAACGGGGATAAACATTGCCCCGGCTATTATAAAAAGGATAAAGGAAATTTTCAGGTTAAAAAGATGAGCCACATAACCAATAATAGGTGGACCCAGCAGCATTCCCACAATAGAGTAAGTGGTGATAATGGAAACAGCCATTCCTGCAGAATATTTTGGTGAACTACCGGCAAGTAAGAAAGTCATGGGCATAATGGCGGCAACACCTAGTCCCACCAGGCAAAACCCGATAAGCGCCGGCCAGAAATACGGAAAAATTATCATTAACAGCACTCCGCAAACTACCAATACCGAACTGAAAAAATAGGTTTTAGGCATACCGATAACTTCAATGATTTTGTCGGTAAAAAAGCGGGAAAGAGCCATAAAAATCATAAAGATAAGATAGCCCAGGGTGAAGATTTCTTCTTTCACCACATCCTTGAAATACACACCGCTCCAGTCGAACATTCCCCCTTCACAAAGGGCGGCAAAAAACACCAATAAACCCAGATAAAGAATAAATTTATCGGGTTTGCCGAGTCGCAGCTTATTTCCTGAAGTAGAACGATCTTTTTTAAGCAGGGAAGGAAAAGATGCCAGGGCAATTACCAGGCCTATTCCCGCTACGGTAAGCAAATGATAATGAAAAGGTATATTAAATTTAATCATTAGGGTAGAAATAAGAATAGCCGTTACCCCGCCGGTACTCCAAAGGCCGTGAAAAGAACCGATAATTTTCCTTTTAAATTTTTGTTGAAGGGTAATGGATTGCGTATTCATGGAAATATTAAAAATACGCATCGAAAAGGCAAAAACCGATACTGAAGCGATAAGTGTAAACAAATTAGGAGAAAACCCAATACCTAAAAGTGCCGCTGTTATAAGAAGAAAAGACACCAATAACGGATAGCGGCTTTCAAATTTGGAAACCAACCATCCTGAAATGGGCAAGCCAATTAGCGAGGCAACGGGCAGTGTCATCAGTATATTTCCCAGTTGCGCTTCATTGAGCTCAAAATTTTCTTTAATAGTTGGAATCCTGGAAGTCCAGGTAGCAAAGAAAAATCCGGTAAGGAAAAAATAAAGGCTTAGGGCTATACGTTGTTTTTGCTTCAGGAGCATAATTGCAATTTTTAAAGTTGCAAATATCCTCCAAGAAGACTGAAGAATAAAATCTTAGCGCGTTAAATTCGTTTGAGAAAAGAAAAGTAGATTATCCTGGGCGTTTATCAAATCCTGTACGGGTCATTTCTCCCCAGCTTTTTTTACCGATAATTTTTTCCCAGTTTCCTTTTAGTGCTGAAAATACGGTAAAAGGATGAAAAATAATGGGTTCCAGTAAAGCAATAAAAGTGAGTTTTCGTAAATCTTTTAAACTTTCATAGCGTTTAAAAGTAGCTTCTTCCGCATAGAGGGCCATCATAGAAAACATTACGGCATATAAATAAACAAGTAGTATAAACAGGAAAAAGAATTTCCAGCTTATAATGCCAAAAATAACTAAGATAAAGGTGATTATTATGCCTATAGTTTCAATAATGGGAGCATAATATTCAAAAAACAACCAGTAGGGATAGCTAAGCATTCCTAAGATTTTATATTTTGGGTTAAACATCATTTTTCGGTGGGTCCAAAGGGTTTCCATAGTGCCCCGCATCCAACGGCTGCGTTGTTTTCCAAGAATTTTATAAGATTCGGGTGCTTCTGTCCAACAAAGCGGGTCAGGAATGTATTGTACGTGATAATCTTTTTTTCTGTCAATCATATACCGACGCATTCTTACAATTAACTCCATATCTTCTCCTACGGTATTGGTATAATAGCCTCCAGCTTGTATGGCAATTTCCCGGTCAAACATTCCAAAAGCACCACTGATAATTAAAAGTCCGTCGAGTTTATTCCAGGCCATCCGGCCAAGGATAAAAGCACGGAGATATTCAATTACTTGCGAACGGGCCAGCAAATTGTCGGGGGCCTTAACTTTGATTAATTTCCCCGATTTAATAATACACGAATTGGCGATACGTATTACCCCGCCTGTTGCAATTGTTTTTTTGTTTGATTCTTCTAGATAAGGTTTTGCTAATTTTAATAATACATCTTTATCCATAATACAATCTACATCAATGCATACTAAATAGGGATTTTGAGAAATATTCATTCCGGTATTCAATGCATCAGCTTTTCCCCCATTTTCTTTATCTACAACTATTAAACGTGAAAAGGATGGATTGGTAGATTTATAAACAGTTTTAACCTTTTTGGTTGGAATTCGTTCATTATAATGCAAAGGTTTTTCCACTAAGTTAAACGCCTTTATAAGTACGGGGATAGAATTGTCTTTACTGCCATCATTTACTACAATTACATCAAAGTTATTATAATTAATGGCTAATAAGGAGCGCACGTTCTCTTCAATAGTCTTCCCTTCATTATAGGCAGGGGCAATTAGAGAAACACGGGGTGCATTTTCAAGGGAAAGTAATGCATTGTAATTTACAAATCGGTTATGACGCAGATATGATTTGAGGGAAATGCCGGAAATTATAGATAAGATCAGGTAGGAAAGCATTACAAATATTGCAAAAATCAGGATAAAAAAATTAAATACCTGAATAAAAATATCTATAGTTTCAGTACCGGTCATAATTAACTTATTTGTTCGGTTTTTTTTAAAGTGAGCGCAATTTCCCTTTTAAGTTTTTTATTGGTGGTTTTTTGATAAAACCCGGATAGTGTTTGATAAAGTTCGGCAATTTGATAGTGATTGATTAGCCGTACGGCCAAAACTACTACCGACCCATTTTTACTATTCAGTAATTCTTCGAAATTCCCGGGAGGGGGAATGTGTTCATTTTTTATCAGGTAAAGAATATTACTTTGCACCCAATCATTAAGGAATAATTCTGAAGTTGTAAATTTTGTGATTTCGGCCACTCCTTTGAGTTTGATCATACCCAGCAAAACTTCGGTACGTACCATTTCGTTTTTGTGATTTTTATACGAAACAATTCGAGGGTAGGCCTGCTGATAATTCATTCCTGATAGGTCACGAATCCCCTCTACGATATGTACCCAATATGATGCATTTAATCTTTTAAGGGAATAATCGGACAAACCCGAGTCGGCATAAAAATTTTCGAGTTTTTTGCGATAAGTACCACTGTAATTTTGATGCAAAGAAATTATAGATTTTATACTAAGCCGTTTAAAAAGATTAGAACTTAAGTTATTGCTAAATTCAGGATTTTCTATAATTACTTCCCGGGGTTTATCTTCAAACAGATAAACAAAAAGTTGATGATCTATAATTTTTTGATAGGCTGTTTTTATACGTTCTTCTTTAAGACGTTTTAAACGCTTATAAAAAGTAAAAAAAAAGAATAAAAATGCACTAATGCCAATAATAAGAATAACTCCTATAAGAATTTCTTCAAAATATTGCAGTCCGTATGTAGGATCATTGTACTGCATTTTAAAAGCGTTGACTTAGAATTAGTTGGGTATTGAACCGGTTCCTAAATTTATCAGGGGTATATTCTTCTCTTTCATACATAAGCATAGGTTGAATAAAGAAATTATCTCCGAGCCTAAATTTTATAGTAAACCCGGCCCGGTATGAATTTACCTGAGAAAGTGTTTCTGTAAGCACATAAAAATAAGAAATACGACCATATTGTATGTCTAATTGAATATGGCCTTCTCTTTTTATAAAATTCTTTCTTAAGTGCAAGTTATGCGAGGGGAACCAATCATTTTTTTCAGAAACCAAAAAGATACGATAGCCTGCCTGAAAGTTATTAAAATTGCGAGTTAATGATCCGGTAAACATCGTTACATCATCAACTTCAAATTTTAAGTAGCGTAATCCCAGGGAAGTTGTATATTTACCAAAGCCTTGAAAATATTCCCCACCAAATCGTAATTCAGGAAAAACCCGGGTGTGGGTGGCAATTCCGGCATTGAGATAGAAATATCCCGATTTACCGAGTTTGGGATAAGCGTCTATTTCAAATTGTCCTCCTTCATTTTCAAAAACATGACCAAAGTTAGCCCTTAGCGTAAAAGGTAATGTATTGTTTTTGCGATTGTATTCCAGGTGTGCAAGATGCCAGGGAGCCATGGTGGGGAATGCAGTGTTTAGGTATCCCACAGAGATGCTATTCTTTTTTGAAGATTGAAGCAATTTATTTTTAAGATAATCGGTATCAGCCCGGTTTGCAGCATCTTCAGGAATTTTGTTTAAAGATTTTATCGCTGCGTTAAAATCTTGGTTTTGCTGAAAGCCCAGGGCACGATAAAAAAGGTAATCAGCTTTATCTTCAGGAAAATATTGAATTCCTTTTTCAGATTTATTAATTATAGCGGACGTGTTTTCCGCAGCTAAATCAATTTGTAAAGAAAGCTTAAATACTTCCTGGTTTGGCGGATCTTTTTCAGCTTGAGGAGCCAGAATATCTTGCGCCTTTTTATATTCTTTATTCCAAAAATAAACCCGGGCAAGGTAAATGCTATAATCGTAATTTTCCGGGTGTTTTTTCTGAAGTTGCTCTAATTTTTCAATAGCGACCCCATAATTTTTTTCCCGGGCCAGTTCGCGTGCTTCGCTAAATATTTCTTCTGAAGTTTGTTGCGACCAAGTTAAAAAGGGCAATAGGAATAACAGGCAGGAGCTAATATTTTTTTTCACAGTTTTCAATTTCGGGCTAGCAATTTTTGTATGCGTTTTAAGAGTACCGAAGGGCTAAACGGCTTGGTTATAAACTCATCGGCGCCTAGGTCAAAAACTTCAAGTTCAGTTGATTCAACACCAGATGAAGTAAGTACAATTATAGGAATATCGCTTTGTTGTAAATTTCTCGTGTTATGAATAATTTGCTGCCCCCCGGCAAAGGGTAAATTTAGGTCTGTAATTACCACATCCAGGTTAGTGTGGTTATCTTTTAAAAAATCCAGAGCGTCTTTACCATTAGTAAAAGAAGTTACCGTAAACGAATTGGCCTTAAGAAAATAACTCAAAGATTTTTGTAGCATTTCATCATCTTCTACCAGGAGAATATGCATAATTTATAAGGTGTTTTATTTAAGGATTTGTATCGTTTAATATATTAAAAATTTCATCAATCTGAACTCCCAGACGCTTTATATTTTCCTGGATTTCTCCTTTGTTTACACTGGTTAAATCGATGTTTTCTAAATTACTTAAAATCTCAGGATTTGCACCGATTATTCCAAAAGAGGTTTTTAATTTATGAGCGCTTTGCGCGAGGTGCAGAAACTCTTCCTTTTCAAAAAAGGCTTTGATTTCAAGTAACATTTCCCGGGTTTGGCTTATAAATAAATTGATCATTTCGTTTCTGAAATTTTCATTGTCTCCTACCAGTTCATCTAAAATTTCAAGCTGAATTATTTTTTCTGAATCTGTTTTCTTTTCAGCTATAGGAATCAGATTTGATGTAAGCCAATGGTTGATTTTTAGAAATAAATCTTCTTTTCTGAAAGGCTTTGATAAATAATCATCCATTCCCACATTAAGGCATTTTTGCTTTTCTGCGGTAGTTGAGTTGGCTGTTAGTGCAATTATGGGTAGTTTTAGTTTAAACCGGTTTCTAAAAATTTCCGTAAGTTCCAGGCCGTTATAATCGGGCATTTGTAAATCCATTAAAACCAGGTCAAAACTTTCATTTTGAATAAGTTCAAGTGCTTTTTCTCCATTTTGTGCAATAGAAAAATCAAATCCTTTTTCCTGAAGTAAAATCTTTATAAGTTTTTGATTTAATTCATTATCTTCACATACCAGTATGTTTATATTTTCTACAGAAAACGTGTTTTTCTCGAGCTTTTTATTAAATTCTTCCCGTTTTCCCAGGTCTTTTAAAAATGGAATTTGAAATGTAAAACTGGTGCCAGATCCCGGTATACTTTTAACTGAAACAACACCGTTTTGTTTTTCAATAAGCTGTTTAGAGATATTTAAACCTAAACCGGTACCCCCGTATTTTTGAGCCGTATTGTTGCCGGCTTGGGCAAAACGTTCAAAGATATGTTCAAGCTTTTCAGCCGGAATACCAATGCCGGTATCAGATACTTCAAAGTTTATCAGGCTGGTTTTATTGTCTTTGGGTGTAGCCTTAATTTCTAGCTTTACACTACCTTTTTCAGTAAATTTAATGGCATTACCAAGTAAGTTGATTAAAATTTGGCCCAATCGGTTGGAGTCACCAATAAGCTGCTCAGGTACGTTTTTCTGTATCTCACATTGAAAATCCAGGTTCTTTTGACGAGCTTTTAGTTTTAAAATAGCAAAAACATTGTGAATACAATCTCTAAGCTTAAAATTGTTATGTTCTATTTGTAACATCCCGGCCTCCATTTTAGAAAGGTCAAGAATATCGTTTACCAAAAATAGCAACGAATCGCCAGCGGTATTTACAGCTTGTAAATATTCTTTTTTTTCGGGTTCTTTTTCTATATCTAAAAGTAAATTGGTGAAGCCAAGAACCGCATGAATAGGGGTTCTAATCTCGTGGCTTACATTAGCGATAAAATTATCCTTTTGGATATTTAAAGTTTCAGCCAGGTTTTTGGCTTCTTTTATAGCTCGGACAGCTTCAATTTCTTTAGAGATATCCTGTGCTATTTGAATAATTCCGGTAACTTTTTGATCTAAATCTTTTATCGGATTATACGTAGCCTGCATCCAAATAGGAGTGCGGTTTTTTCCCAGGCGTTTAATGCGACTGCTTTTGGCCCGGCCATTTTTTAAATCCTCCCAAAATGCTGTATTTTCCTTTTGTTTATCTGAAGTTAATAAAATAGCTTCAGATTTACCTATTAATTCTTCTTCAGTATAGCCAAGAAAATTGAGATATTGTTGATTTACCTTTTTTATAGTGCCATCCGGAGTGTATTCTACCACACCACTGGTAATTTTAATAGCATCGAGTAAAAGTTTATAATCTGATTCTTTTTGGCGTAGTTGTCGCCTTGTTTTTTCAACTTTTTCTTCCAGGATTTTTTCTAATTCATTACCTAAAACCTGGTTTTTCTTTTTACTCTCAAAAAGGTGCATAGCCTGATTGGTAATGAGTTTAACCGCTTCTTTTTGCCAGGGATTGAGTTGCTTTGGTTCATTGTCAACCACACAAACTGTCCCGATATTATGGCCGTTTTCAGCTTTTAAAGGCATTCCTGCATAAAACCGAATTCCATCTTTTGCCAGTACGTGAGGGTTTTTGTTAACACGTTCATCAAACCGGGCATCCGAAATTTCTACCAGCTCATCCTGTAATATCGTGTGTTGACAAAATGTCTCTTCAAGGGGCGTTTCAGGAACTGTAATCCCTGTTTTAGATTTATACCATTGCCGTTTATCATCTATTAAAGAAATTATGGCGGTAGGGGCATTGCAAATTAAAGAAAGTAAGCGGGTGAGTTCATCAAACTCTTTTTCGTAAGGGGTATCCAACATATTATAAGAAAGAACGGTTTTTAAGCGTTCAATTTCTTGCGCTGGATCTAGGTTTGGGGTATTCATAATCTTGGCTTACACCGATTAGGGGAATTCAAACACGGCAAAGGCAAGATAGAAAATAATACGTATTTATAAAATCTGTTTTAAAAAAGAAATTTAGTTTTTTAAGGTAACTAAAATTGGTTCTTTATCACCCTCGGGTTTTATTAGAAGAAAGCCTTCTCCTGATTTTTGAGCCTTCAACTCAATATCAACACCAGTATTTGGGGCGAGTATTTTTGGCAGCGATTTTCGATTTTTAATTTGAAAGGCTTCCTTATTATCAATTTGGATATAACTAATAAGTTGTGCCTGATTTCCTCCCTGGTTCTCAAGGCTTATTTTCTGATTTTCCCCATTGTTGAAGTCTATTTCTTCAACAGAAACCTTTAATTTTCCTGGAATTATTTCTTTGTTGCCAAAATCTATTTGTTCTGAAGTAAGAAAAACTTCAAAATCATCAAGTTCGGGACCACCCCCGCGATTACCACTTCCGGCCCCAATAATAAGTTGATTGTTCAAGT
This sequence comes from Salegentibacter sp., assembly GCA_017795085.1. GTDB lineage: Bacteria > Bacteroidota > Bacteroidia > Flavobacteriales > Flavobacteriaceae > Salegentibacter. The sequence goes on along the minus strand of CP051246.1, from coordinate 2,297,954 downwards.
TAATAACCTGAGTACCATGACGGCCGTTTTGCAAATCGGGGAGGTTTTTCCAGGTTTCATTGTGCATGTCAAAAATTTCAACTTCGCTGTGCGCGGTTTCCTGTTTATCACTTTCCCCGCCTAAAATCACCGGCTTTTCATTAAATACGGTGGCAGCAGTTCCGGCACGTGGGGTGGGGATTTCAGCGACTTCTCTCCAACTTCCTGAAATAAAATCATATACATCAGTAGGTTTTACTGTGCCTCCAAAACCGCTGTTTTCAACGCTACCCGATTTTCTTCCGCCTGCAACAAAAAGTTTATCCTTAACCACAACCGATTGGAAATGATCTCTGGGGCGGGGTGAATTTGGAAGTTTTTTCCAGGCGTTTTTATACGGATCAAATTCATCAAACCAACTTATCCACCCGGAAGTATGTCCGTTTATTATTCCGTTGGAAATATAAATCTTACTTTTATAAACACTTACACCTGCCGCACCGCGCCTGCGATTTTCCGGGATTTCTGGTCCAATACTCCAAAAATCATCTTCCGGGTTATAAATAAGAATGTGGGAAATAGGTGTTTCATTAGGCCAACCACCGGTAAAAGCACCAATTATGTATACCAGTCCGTCTAAAGTTACTGCCTGAAAATGGTGTATTTCCAAAGGAGGTTGTTGGCCTTTGCTCCAGTCTTTTTTATCTAAATTATAAACATCAATAGGTTTTTTACCGCGGCCGCCAATTAGCAATAATTTATTTCCGGCTTTTACAAAAGCATTTTCATGCCTTTTTTCCGGCAGTTTTTCCGAAGGAAGTCTTTGCCAGGATTGGGCGGGAAGAGTGAGGGTGAAAATTAGAAATAAACCAGAAATTAAGACTTTAGACATATGCTGAATTTTAGTTATAAAGTTAGGAAATTTATAACAGAAGACTAAGGCTTCATTAACGGTAAAGACGGGCGTGTTTTTATAAGTTAGTTCGACCAATTTAAAATACTAAAATCATAAAAATGAAGGCTTTATTTCTAAATTGTACTTTAAAAAATTCTCCCGAAACTTCCAATACCGAGGCATTTATAGAACAGGCCGAAAAGGTTTTCAATGATTTGAAAATAGCAACTGAAATTATGAAAGTTGTTGATTACAATGTTAGATTTGGGGTAACTTCAGATGAAGGTGAGGGTGATGAATGGCCCAAAATCCTTACTAAAGTAAAAGAATGTGATATTCTTATTCTTGCTACTCCAATTTGGCGGGGAGACCGCAGCGCTGTTGCTAAATTAGTTGCCGAGAGGTTTGATGGAATTATGGAAGAAGGCCATGATGAAAACGGCCGATATCCCACATATAACAAAGTAGCCGGTGTTATGGTGGATGGGAATGAAGACGGCGCTAAAAAGGCGATTTCCAGTATACTTTTTGACCTTTCTGAACACGGGTTTAGCATTCCGGTAAATGCTTTTTGTTATTATGTAGGTAAAGCAGGTCCTGGCCCAAGTTATATTAAAGCCCAAGGGAATAAATATGAATTTACCAATAATATGATGCTGCTTATGGCGCATAATCTAATGCATCTAGCTAAAATTTTAAAAGAAAACCCATATCCTACCGATGTTAAAAAGCTTGGAAAAGAAGCCGAGAAAATGAGTGAATAGAAAATAGTTTGTAATTAGGGCAAAGTATAGTTGGATGGTTTTTTAAAAACTAATAATTATCTTGCGGCTATGATTAATTTGGAAAACTATATTCGTGATATCCCCGATTTTCCGAAAAAAGGGATTACATATAAAGATATAACACCATTACTTCAAAGTCCCGAAGCAATGCGTTTTGCGGTAAACTCTTTTTTGGTGAGTTTACAAAAAGCAAAAATAGATAAGGTGATAGGCATAGAATCCCGCGGATTCTTTTTTGCCACATTACTGGCAGAAAAATTGAATGCAGGGTTTATCCCTATTCGAAAACCGGGAAAACTGCCCTATAAAACCCATTTGGCTACTTATGATTTAGAATACGGAACCGATTCTTTGGAAATTCACGAAGATGCGGTTAGAAAAGGGGAGCGGGTGTTGATCCATGATGATGTTCTGGCCACGGGCGGTACTGCGGCTGCAGCTTGTGACCTAGTTGAAAAAATGGGTGGTGAGATTGTACAATGTAATTTTTTAGTAGAGCTTGAATTTTTAAAAGGCCGGCAAAAAATTGAAAATTACGAGGTGAATTCCCTGCTTAAGTATTAGTCAAGGGCGTTTTTGGTGACCCATAATTTCCAACCAATAATAGCCATCTGCAATTTGCTCGCCTTTTGTAAATCGAGTCCTTTTTTAGAATAACTGGGCAGGATTTTCTTATTTACTTTCGATAGAAATCTAAAAAATTCCTTTTTCATAACAGCTTGATTTCTACCAAAGGTAGGTATTGAAATTGGGAAAAATAAATGAGACGGTCTAAAAACTGTCTTAAAATCTATCTTCCTGAACCAAATTCAAAACCAATTATAAAAAGCGATTACGCTCAATTCAAGTTTCAAGCTACGGAAATAGGAATAGTTAAGAACAAATTGTAAAAGCTAATAATTACATTAAACTTACAGCCTAATACTTCAACTTAACAGAAAATAAATCACAAAATTTAGTTATCGATCAACGCTATGTTCAATTAGATAATCTGTTCTATGCGGTGGTGTGGTGGCTGCCGATAAAAATGTACATCTAAAAGAAGTGGCAACTCTTAAAAAAATCGTTTAGTAAAAATTGCTGGAGATTGATAAATACGGTACCGATGTCGCTTTTCAAAATGAAATAATTTTTGATTAGTTGCGTGAAAAAAATACCTGAAGTATGGAAGGGTTCGTAATGAATTTGAGAAGTTTTATAATTCCAACCCGGACTTATTTCTAACAGAAGTAAGAATTTATTTAACAAACTACCGATGTTTTTGCCACTGCTTATACCGGAAAAAATAAATCAGAAGTCATTTTACTATTTAGTTTAAAAACAACTTCTACCAAGTTAGATTATGATTTTTGATACTACTAAATAAAGATTTAAGCTTTTTGTATTGAATTGAGATAATTCATTTTACCCGATATTATACTTAAAGAGTGGATAAACCTTAAAAAGGAATAAAATGAAAGATAAACGGGACTATTCCGATAAAAAGTGTTATTATAAATGCCAAATGGTACCATAATTGTTTTAGTTAAGCTTTATTTTTGAATCTTTCGCCCCAGGTCTAATTAAATAGCTGTTGCTTTAGAATGATAAAAACTAACCAGTCTACCACCACCACCATTACTTCTCCAGAAGAAGAAATCGAAAATTTCAGGATCATTGCTATAGGAGCCAGCGCTGGCGGTTTAGAAGCGTTAAAAGCTTTTTTTGATACTATCCCTGAAACCGATAAAAATGCTTATGTGGTGATTCAGCATCTCTCGCCCGATTACAAAAGTATGATGAGCAAATTGTTAAAAAAAAACACCAATCTTCCAATTGTGGAAATTAAGGACGGGATGAAATTAACCCAGGGGCATGTGTATTTAATTCCTCCGCCAAATAACCTTATTTTAAAAAATAGTCGCCTGCATTTGGTAGAAAAGCCAAAAAAACAAAGTTTAAACTTACCTATAGATATGTTTTTTGAATCGTTGGCGGTTCATAAAAAAGAACAAGCTATTGGAGTGGTTTTAAGTGGTACGGGAAGCGATGGCACACAAGGCGTAAGAGCTATAAAAGAGCGGGATGGGATGGTGATGGTCCAGGATCCTGAAGAGGCAAAATTTGATGGAATGCCCCATAGTGCCATAGGAACCGGGTTGGTAGATTATGTGCTACCCATAGAGCGAATGGGAGACGAACTTCGTAATTTTATTTCAGCACCTTCGGTTTTACATTTTAAGGATGGTAATGTTTCTTTTTATGAGAGTGAATTAATAAAAATCCTTCGCTATGTAGATAAACAAACCGGACTGGATTTCAGGGAATATAAACAGGCTACTGTAGCCCGGCGTATTTCCCGACGGTTAAATGTGTGCAAATGTAAGTCTCTGGAAGAGTATTATGCCTTTTTACAAAATCATAAAGAAGAAGTAGAAACTTTACAACGTGAGTTGCTTATAGGGGTAACTAAATTTTTTCGTAATAAAAAGGTTTGGAAGTTGCTTAAGGAAAAAGTTATTCCTGAAATGGTAAGTAATACAGATGATGGTGAGCTGCTTAAAGTATGGGATGTAGGCTGTAGTAGTGGGGAGGAAGCTTATTCTTTCGCGATATACATAATCGAAGAAATTGAACGGCAAAAAAAAAATATTGAACTCAAAATATTTGCCACTGATATTTCTCAAAAACATCTGGAAATTGGAAGTAAAGGTTTTTATCCAGAAAGTATTGTAGCCAATATAGATCCCGAATTGTTGCTAAAGTATTTTCATAGTAAACCCAACGGATATCGGGTGGTGGAAAAAATAAGGCGCATGGTGATTTTTTCACGCCATAACCTAATTAAAAATCCCCCTTTTAATAATATGGATATGGTAGTATGTAGAAACCTGCTTATCTATTTTCAATCGGGAATTCAAAATAAAGCTTTAAATGTATTGCATTATGCTTTAAAGAAAGAAGGTTTTTTGGTGTTGGGTACGAGTGAAAGTGTATATAACAAAAAAGATAATTTTTCTGTAATAGACCGAAAAGCAAAAATCTATAAAAATGAGAAACCAAGTAAAGGTTTAAAAGCGGAAATATCCCAGAAATCGATCCCAGGTATTGTTACTAAAAATAAGTCTAGGGTGAAACTGCCTTCCCGTCCTAAGATTAATCCTGTTAAAAAGCATTTGCGTGATGAGTTAAACCATTCCATTATGGAAACTTTTGGGGCGGCAAGTGTTTTTATAGATCAGGATTATAATATTTTGCAGGCGATTGGAGAATTAAGAAAATATGCTAACTTACCGGTAAGTGGATTTACGGTTAATCTTCTGGAGATGTTGGAAGAAAATTTAAAATATATCCTTCAAACTACACTTAAAAAAGTTGAAACTTCAAATAAAAAATATAAATATGAAAACGCCATTTTTTTTGCTCATGGTAGAAAAAAATACGTTGATATTATTGTAAAACCCTATTATGATAAAAATGGGGATAATGATTCCACATTTGTGGTCACTTTTGTGGAAAAAGACCCCCTTGAAGAAAAGGAGGTTTATAAGGCAGGAAAAATTACACTTAGCAACCGTAGCAAAGAGTATGTAAGCATTCTTGAGGAAGAATTAAAGCACACCAAAGAAGAACTACAATCTTCCCTTGAAGAAATAGAAACCAGTAACGAAGAATTACAGGCTGCCAATGAAGAATTACTGGCCAGCAATGAAGAACTGCAAAGTACCAATGAAGAATTACAAAGTGTAAATGAAGAAATAAATGCGGTAAATGCCGAAAACCTGCAAAAGGTTGAAGATCTCAATGCTTTAAATTCAGATATGAATAATTTGTTGGAGAGTACGGAAATAGGAACTGTTTTTCTCGATAAAGATTTAAGGATTAGGAGGTTTACTCCGAAAATTAAAGCACATTTTAATCTGATAAAATCTGATGAAGGGCGTCCCATAGAACATTTTGTTTCCAGTATGGGGAAGAACAATTTGCTTCCGCGGTGCCAAAGGGTTCTGGAAACCGGCAAAACCCTTGAAAAACATATTGTTACCAAAAATAAAGTTCATTTTTTAAGGAGAATCTCGCCCTACATTGATTCTGATGATAAGGTTAATGGGGTGGTTATTACTTTTATAGACATCAGTACACTGCAAAAATCGAGGGAGAGACTGGTGGCAAGTGAAAAACGTTTTAAGAGTTTCTATGAAGACGATCCGGTACTGCACATTAGTATAGACCCTCAAACTTCAGTAATCACACATTGTAATAATACCGCTATAAGGGAGTTGGGTTACGAAAATAAAGAAGAACTTATCGGGCAGTCTTTTTACGATTTATATGATGAAAAATCACAGATTCAGGCCTTGAAAAACAATAAAGATTTTCAAAAATCAGGCGTTCTTAAAAGTATTGAGCAGGAAATGCTGAAACAATCTGGTGAAATCCTCCAGGTAATTATGAGTGCAGCCGCCGAGAAAGATGAAAATGATAATGTAATAACTATTCGCTATACTTGTGTAGATATCTCGGCACAGAAGAAAGCGGAAGAGAAGCTTATACACCAAAAAGCCGATTTAGAACGTGCAAATAAAGATCTGGAGCAATTTGTTTCGATTTGCTCACACGATTTACAGGAACCACTTGCTACTATTAAATTCGGAAGTGATGTACTTGGCAAAATTTATTCGGAAAAGCTGGACGAAAAAGGCCAGAATTATATTACGTATATTAAAGAAGCATCCAACAGGCTTTCATCGCAAATTAAGGCTTTACTTGAGCATTCCCGCATAGGGCGTAACGGCACTAAAAAACTCGTGAATATTAAAGAAGTGGTAGAAGTAGTAAAATATGATCTCGGCAAGCGTATAAAAGATACTAAAGCCACAATAAATGTTGGTAAGATGCCAAAAATTAAGGCATATGAAACCGAACTCAGATTGCTCTTCCAAAACCTTATCAGTAATGCTATTAAATATACTCCTGAAGATAGAAATCCCGAAGTACGTATATCTTCGTACAAGGAAGAAAATTACTGGGTTTTTTCAATAATGGATAATGGTGTGGGGATTTCAGAAGAAGATCAAAAAAACATTTTTACCATATTTAACCGGGTAAAGGGTACCGATAAGGAAGATGGCACTGGCGTAGGATTGGCGCATGTAGAAAAAATTGTACAATTGCACGAGGGCAGTATTTGGGTAGATTCTCAGGTAGGTGTGGGCAGTACTTTCTATTTTAAATTAAAAGCATAGAATTTTATGATCAAAAATCTGGGAGCTTATCATCTGTTAGCTAAATATTACATAACCCATTCAGTATTATGGGAAAATCTTAGCTCGGAATAATTTAAGGTTTATTGTAACTGATTATAGTAGCTGATATTGAAATGCGTTAAGTCCTGTTTTTTTGGATACTTACCTCGTGGGTTTTTTATAAAAGTCTGCAGTCTCTTCGCTATAAGGTAGATTTGCTTTGCTTGCTATAAGTAATTTAATTAGGTTTACTCATAATCGGTCAAAAAGTATTGTTCCTTTTTTATTTTTAAACCACCTCATTTAAATATAAGTATGACTACACAAAAAATTAAACTCTTGTTTTGCCTGTTTTTAGCTACAGGCTTAAATCTGCAATCTTACGCGCAAAGCGGGCGCACCCCTGTTCGTGCCGAAAACGGAATGGTGGCATCCAGCCATTACCTTGCTTCTGAAGTTGGAAGTGAAATCATTGAAAAAGGCGGTAACGCCATTGATGCCAGCGTGGCCACTGCCTTTGCGTTGGCGGTAGCATTGCCTTCTGCCGGTAATATTGGCGGTGGCGGATTTATTGTTTACCACGGGAATGACGGTTATCAAACTACCTTTAATTTTCGGGAGAAAGCACCAATGGCCGCAACCGAAGATATGTTTTTGGGAGAAAATAGAAAAGTAAAAAATAATTCTAATCATGAAGGCTTGCTTTCTGTTGGTGTGCCGGGAACAGTGGCCGGGCTTTATAAAGCGCACCAGAAAATGGGAGATTTGCCCTGGGAAGATTTAGTGGCTCCCGCTATTAAACTTGCTGAAGAAGGTTTTCCCTGGACCTACCGTTTAAACTGGTTTCAGAATTGGGTGAAAAATCGTGAAAATGAAGACTTATACAAAGCCACTGCAAAAGCTTTTCTTAAAAACGGCACTGATTTATATAAGCAGGGGGAAATTATTAAACAACCCGATTTAGCCGAAACTTTAAAACGAATTCAAAAGCACGGAGCCGATGGCTTTTACAAAGGCAAAACCGCTGAGCTTATAGCTTCTTATATGAAGGAGCACGGCGGATTAATTACTGAAGAAGACCTTGCTGCTTATGAACCTGAAGAATTAGAGCCGGTAAAGGGTAAATACCGCGGTTATGATATTGTTGCCATGCCGCCGCCAAGTACCGGAGGCGTTGCGCTTATTGAAATGCTGAATATTATTGAAGGTTTTGATATGCAGGAAATGGGCCATAATTCGGCGAAATCTCTACATGTACTAACCGAAGCTATGCGCCGAGGTTTTGCCGACAGGGCACTACACCTTGGTGATCCCAATTTTAATCCCGAAATGCCGGTGGAGAAATTAATTTCAAAAGATTATGCAGCCGATCTTCGGGAAACCATTGAAGAAAATAAAGCTTCACAAAGTGATTCAGCAAATTTCTCAGCAGCACATTTAAAATATGAAAGTCCGCAAACCACACAGATTTCTGTGGTAGATAAAGAAGGTAATGCAGTTTCTATGACTTATACTTTAGAGCATTCTTTTGGTTCTAAAATTACGGTAGAAGGCGCAGGATTTCTGCTAAATAATGAGATGGGCGATTTTAACCCAATTCCCGGTTATACCGATACCGAAGGTTTTATAGGCACCGCACCTAATTTGGTAGCTCCTCAAAAAAGAATGATTTCGAGTATGACTCCGGCTATAGTGGCTAAAGAAGGGAGACCATTGCTTGTAATTGGCAGTCCCGGCGGACGTACTATAATCAATACGGTTTTTCAGGTAGTTGTAAATGTTTTGGATTATAAAATGAATATTGGTCAGGCTATCGAAGCTCCGAGAATTCATCATCAATGGCTTCCTGATGTGACTTCTTTCGAGCGTTTCGGGATTTCTCCCGATACCAAAAGACTTTATGAAGCAATGGGCCACAAAGTAAAATGGAACGATTCACAGGGTCGTGCTATGGGAATTTATCTTGATCACGAAGAAGGTGTACTATACGGTACCGCCGATTCCAGAAGTTATGATTCCCGTGCGGTAGGGAACAATTAAATAATATCATTATATTTTCTAAAGCGGTTTGAAATTCAGGTTTTAAACCGCTTTTTTGTGCGCCAAAGTTTATAATAATATTAAAATTATTCCTCATAATTAGCTTTATCTTGATTTTAAAAGATTAATCAATTTAAAAACTATACTTCATGAGTAATGTAAAATTAGCTGTGATTTATTATAGCGCAACAGGAACCAATCATCAACTTGCCAAATGGGCTGAAGAAGCCGGAAAAAATGCAGGAACTTCAGAAGTTCGTTTCAGAAAGGTAAAAGAAATTGCTCCAAAAGAGGCTATAGCACAAAATGAAAATTGGCAGAAACATGTAGAAGCCAGTAAAGATATTCAGGAAGTAAGTTTAGACGATTTAGAATGGGCTGATGCAATTATTTTTAGCACCCCAACACGTTACGGAAACCTGCCCTCACAACTTCAGTCCTTTTTTGATACTACCGGCGGACTTTGGTCCCAGGGTAGACTTGCTAATAAGGTAGTTAGCGGAATGAGTAGCGCTGCCAATCCACACGGCGGTCAGGAAGCCACTTTGCTGTCACTTTATAAAACCATAATGCACTGGGGCTCTATAATTGTGGCTCCCGGTTATACCAACGAGGTTTTGTTTGAAGTAGGTGGTAATCCTTATGGTTTTAGCGTAACCCAGGGCCAGGATGAACTTGGGGAGAAAGCCAAAAAAGCGGTTACGCATCAGGTTAACAGAACTGTAGAGATGGCTGCTAAACTCAAAGCTTAATATTATTTCTAAATATATTTTATAAAAGCGGGTTTTTAAAGCTCGCTTTTTTGGTTTAACTCAGTGGTATGATTATTAATTGCAGCTAATCAAAAACTTAAAAATAACTGGTTTTAAATTAATTAGATCGGTAATAACAGGATTGTCTGGAAAGTTGAATTTACGTCAAGCTGTTCTGAAGCTTCCGAATTGTTTCAGCTTCTAATATGCTTTAAATATCAGAACATAGATACTGAAATGAATTCAGGATGACGACTTTATTTATTTTTAGACAGTCCCCAACTTTATCTCAAACAGTTTGTGGGCGCTAACTTGTATAAAAAGCATTACTTATTTGCAGGCAGCTAAATTTGTCCTCATTTTTGTAATACTACACAAAAAACGATTATGAGAATTTGCAAGTTTTTGCTGTTTTTGATTTTTATTTCAGGAACCACGATGGCGCAGGAAGCTCTTACCGAGCGTATTTTAAACGATCGCGAAAGCTTTTATTACATAGATGCTGAAAATTATCCGGTTGGAGATAACACCCTGCCTGTGGGAGTCTTTGATTCGGGAATTGGCGGGCTTACCGTACTTGATGCTATTGTAAATTATGACGGCTTTAATAACGAAACCCTTACCGCGGGTGCCGATGGTACTGTAGATTTTGAAAAAGAAGAATTCATTTACCTGGCTGATCAGGCCAATATGCCTTATGGTAATTATTCCGCTGAAAATAAAGATGATCTACTGCGCGAGCATATCATAAAAGACGTACAGTTTTTATTGGGCAAAACTTATTATCCCCAGGCCGATGATACTAAAATCAATAAGGGTAAATCTCCGGTAAAAGCCCTGGTGATTGCCTGTAATACTGCCACGGCCTACGGAAAAGAAAATATCGAAGCCTTTCTTGAAAAAGCCGAACTCGATATAAAAGTCATCGGTGTGATTGACGCCGGAGTGCGCGGAGCGCTTGAAAAATTGAAAAAAGAGGAAGATGCTACCATTGCAGTGATGGCTACAGCGGGAACGGTTTCTTCCAAGGGTTATTCAAATACCCTGATGGAACAAAAAGATAAACTCGGTTATACCGGAAATATTGAAGTTTTTGAGCAGGGCGGTGTAGGAATTGCCGAAGCGGTTGATGAAGATTCCGATTATTATGATAAAAGCCTCACCGAACCCCGAGACAGTTACAAAGGCCCGGCGCTGAAAGGAAATGTAAAAATCGATCAGGCTCTTTTAGATGTTTACAATTTTGATTTCGAAGATTTTAAAATGCTTTGCGATACAAAAAACAACGATGATTGCAATATTTTGCAAATAAACGATGCTGAAAATTACGTGCGCTATCACCTGGTTTCCCTGATGGAAAAAATCAGGAAAGCTGAAGTACAACAGCCTTTAAAATCGATAATTCTTGGTTGTACGCATTATCCTTACCTAACCGAAGAGATTAATAATATACTTGATGAACTTTATAATTATCAGGAGGAAGACGGTACTTTTCGTTACCGCAATTTAATGGCTGAAAATATTGAACTTGTAGACCCTGCAGTAAATACCGCTGCCGAGCTTTTTCAATATTTAAAAGAGGAAACTCTCTTTAATGAAAACGGGGATATCGAAAACAGTGAATTTTTTATCAGCGTACCCAATACCGATAATCCGAATGTTGAGGTAAACGAAAAAGGCGTTTTCCCTTATGATTATAAATACGGCAGGAATGAAGGGGAAGTTCAGGAATACGTGAAAGTGGTACCTTTTAGTAAAAGTAATATTTCAGAAGATATTATTACGCGATTGGGTAACCAGCTCCCTTTTACTTTTGACCTCATAGAAGTTTTCAATGCTGAAAAATTTAAAACCGAACATTTTAGCGAAAAAGATAAAATTTAAACCCTATTTTCCTTTTTTATGAAGACCAGCTTTCTAAGTTTTCTTGCCTTTTGCCTAATGATGATTTCTTGCGGGCAGACTTCGGGTAATGATGATACCAATTATGATTTATGGATTAAAAATGCTCAGGTGATAGACGGTACAGGTGCTGATAGTTACACAGCCCAGGTTTTAATTCTGGATGGTGAAATTGTCAAAATCGAAAAGGATACCGAAAAGCAGTTCTCAGCAAAAGAAGAAATCGATGCCGAAGGAAAGATTTTAAGTCCTGGTTTTATCGATACTCACGCTCATGGCGATCCTTTAGAAACTCCGGAATTTAAAAATTTCCTGGCTATGGGTGTTACTACTATCACGCTTGGCCAGGATGGATATAGCCCTAAGAAAAAAGATTTATCCGGTTGGATGAAAGAGGTTGATTCGGTGAATCCTGGGGTAAATATTGCAATGTTTGTAGGGCATAATACAATAAGACGACTTTCGGGAGTGAATTATGAAAAGTTTCCTTCAGAAAAAGGACTCGAAGAGATGAAAAATTTACTAAAAAAAGCTTTTGATAATGGCATCTTTGGAATGACAACCGGACTGGAATACAATCCCGGGAGTTTTTCAGAAAAGGAGGAATTAGAAGAACTCGCAAAAGTTGTTGGAGAAAACGACGGACTTATTATGAGTCATATAAGAAATGAAGATGACAGCGAAGTAGGAAATTCTATTCGGGAATTACTAAACCAGGGTAAATGTACTCCCGTGCATGTTTCGCATCTAAAATCGGTTTACGGAAAGGGACAAGACCGAGGCCGTGAGATTTTAAAACTGCTGGATAGTGCAAAAAATGAGGGCATACAAATTACCGCCGATTTATATCCTTACAACGCCAGTTATACCGGTATTGCAATAGTTTTTCCGGAGTGGGCTAAAAAACCCAATGATTTTGAAGAAGTGGTGGCAACCAGAAAATCAGAGTTGCAGGAATTTCTTCGCTATAAAATTGAACAGCGCAATGGCCCGGAGGCCACGCTAATCGGATCAGGGAAGTTCGCGGGGAAAAACCTGAAAGAGATTTCAGAAGAGCTCAATAAACCCTTTGAGGATGTTTTGATTGAGGATATTGGGCCTTATGGAGCCGGCGGGGCTTATTTTATTATGGATGAAGGTTTACAAAAAACCTTAGTGCAAAGTGATTTGGTGAATATTTGTAGCGATGGCAGCCCTTCAATGCGGCATCCTCGCGGTTATGGTAGTTTTCCTAAAATTATTGAGACCTATGTTAATAAAGATAAACTTTTCTCTTTGGAAAAGGCCATTTATAAAATGACCGGCCTGGCCGCAAAAACTATGAAATTAGAAAATAGGGGTTTGCTAAAAGAAGGCTACCGGGCCGATCTCTTACTTTTTGATCCTAAAGAAATAGAAGAAACTGCTACATATGAAAAACCACATCAGCTAGCGAAAGGCTTTGATGGGGTTTGGATTAATGGAAAAAGGGCCGCTCAGAATGGTAAATTTGCAGAAGGTCGATTTGGAGAAATGTTAAGGAAAGATTGAAAGTATTTTAATGTTAACTCGAGCATAGTTGAGATGTTTTTCTTAGTAATCAAAAAAATCCAATTCCTTAACTTCCCCGGAATCCATTCCGTCTAATTTCTCCTTTCCAACCCGAACCCGAACTAATCGCAAAGTAGGGAAACCAACAGCCGCGGTCATTTTTTTTACCTGACGAAATTTCCCTTCGGTCATGGTGATGGAAATCCAACTGGTGGGCCCGTGACGCTCGTCCCTGATTTTTTTGGCGCGCTCTGGAAAAACCGGTCTTTCTTGTAGTTTGAAAACCTTACAGGGCAAACTTTGGAGTGTTTTCCCGTTAATACTGATTGCTACACCTTTCTGAAGTGCTTCAATAGCCTCTTCGGTAATATTCCCATCTACCTGAGTGAAATATTCTTTTTCTACACCATTTCCGGTAATTTTAGCACTGGTTTTGCCGTCGGTGGTGAGCAATAATAAACCTTCGGAATCCTGGTCTAAGCGGCCTACGGCCATAGTTTCTTCCGGAAAATTATATAACTCGCCCAGTAATTTTTTTTTCTTTCTTGGACGTTCGTTAGTGATAAACTGACTTAAATAGCCGTAAGGTTTGTAAATCTTAAAATAACGCTGCATTAGCGAAGCACAAGTTTTTTTACCAAATCTTTACCGAGTTCTTCATTCAGCATTTTTATGATTTTGGCTTTTCCGTAGCTTAATTCTTCCCTCAAAACGGATGAACTAAGTTGCACAAAAAGGGTTTCGCCTTGTAATTTTAATCCTGTAGTGTATTTTTGGATGGCCGGACCCATTTCACGATCCCATACCTGCCGGACGTTTACCTTATCTAAACCCGTTTGTAATTTGTTTTTTGAGACAAATTGTTTTAGGATTTCGCTCATTTCCTGGTCTTCTCCCAATCTTGTTTTATCTTTCTTCTTCATCATCTTCAAATAAGGGTTTGTATTTTTTGTAGTGGTAAATTATTCCGTCTCTATTAAGAATTTTTAAAGATTCCTCTCCAATTTCAAGCACGGTTTCTTTCCATTCATCAAAAGGTGTTTTATAGTACATTCGCAAGCTGTCGTCTTCAATTTTTAAGGTAACCTGCTCGGCATCATCGGTGGTTTTAAAATTACCGCTAATTTGAGGTTTCATCTTTTTTCTAAAGCCTGAATCACCATCAATTTCCAAATAATCTATAGTAGTGCTGGCCTTGTATTCAACGATAGAATCACCGGGCATTTCAACCTTATCGATTTCCCAATAGCCTTCTAAAAACTTTTTCTGGTCTTTTGGATTTTGTTTTCCGCAGCTTAAAATTACAAAGGCTAAAAAGATGTAGCTAATTATTTTATTCATAATTTGAAAATTTTATAGGTTTGATTACTTCCCTGTACTACTTTTTCGGTGCGTTCAGCATGAGTATCGCTAATAAAAATCTGTCCAAGTTCATCAGTGGCCACCAGGGCTACAATTTGTGATACACGTTGCTCATCAAGCTTGTCAAAAATATCGTCTAAAAGCAAAATGGGATTTACTTTACTTATTGCCTTGATGAAATCGAATTGTGCCAGTTTTAGTGCTACCAAAAAGGATTTTTGTTGCCCCTGGGAACCGAATTTTTTAATCGGGTGGCCTTCAATTTCAAAACTCAGGTCGTCTTTATGAAGTCCTACCCCGGTATACTGCAGCGCCATATCTTTTTGAAGGTTTTCTTCCAGAAGTTTTTCCAACGACTTGTCAAAAAGCTGACTTTTATAACTAATATTCACTTTTTCCTTTTGGCCGGTGATATTATCATAACGCTTGTTGAAAATCGGGATGAATTCTTCTAAGAATGCCTTGCGTTTTTCAAAAAGATATTTTCCTAAATCGCCCATTTGTAAATTATAGACTTCCAGGGTATCCCGGTCAAAACTACGGTTAGCGGCAAAATGCTTCAGCAGGGAATTCCGTTGCGAGACAATTTTACCGTATTGCATTAATTTGTTAAGATAAACCGAATCGCTTTGCGAGATCACCCCGTCTATAAACTTCCGGCGGGTTTCGCTGCCTTCAATAATAAGGTCGCGATCTGCCGGTGAAATGATTACCGCAGGGATAAAACCAATATGCTCGCTAAATTTTTCATAAGGCTTGTTATTGCGCTTTATTACTTTTTTTTGTCCGCGTTTAGCGCTTACTAAAATTTGTTCGTCTTTACCGAGTTTCTCAAAAGTACCGTCAACTACAAAAAAACCTGACTCATGATTAATATTCTGACTGGTGATAGGATTAAAATAACTTTTTCCAAAGGCTAAATGATAAATACTGTCAAGAACATTGGTCTTTCCCACCCCGTTATGACCTACCAAACAGTTTATTTTCGGGTCAAAATCAAAAGATGCCGAATCCAGGTTTTTATAATGAAGTAAGTTGAGATGTTTTAAAAACATAAATAACTGAAATTCAGCAATATTTTTAAATTATTGATAGATTTGCTAAAGTCTGACGAATGACCCGAAAATATTAAAAAAATGCAAATATTTTTCCTTTTAATTTTCAATAAAAATCATATTTTTGCCACGCATTAAACCAAATTTATGGCCACTTACAAGAAGAAAGGATACAAACCAAGTAATAAAGAGGAGCAGAAAAAACAAGTTGAGGAAGAATCAACAACAGCAGAAGTATTTAATACCCTTGATGAAGGTGCGGGTAGAACAGAAACCTGGGTTGCCGAAAATCAAAAATATATTTACATTATTGTTGCTGTTGCTATTATTGGGGTACTTGGTTATTTAGGGTATAACCGTTTTGTGAGTGAACCAAAAGAGGCTGATGCCGCCAATGAAATGGCTCAAGCCCAAAATTATTTTTCTACAGCAATTAGAAGTAATGGTGCAGAAAGCGATTCACTCTACAACCTTGCGCTTAACGGAGGAGAGGGGAAATACGGTTTCCTTGATATAATTGATAACTATGGTGGAACTGATGCTGCCAACTTGGCTAAATATAATGCAGGTTTTGCTTTTTTGAATACCGGAAAATATCAGGAGGCTATAGATTACCTTGAAGATTTTAAGAGTGATGATGAGATTCTTGCTGCCCTTGCGGTAGGAGGAATTGGTGATGCGTTTATGCAATTAGACCAGCCTGAAGAAGCACTTAGCTATTACAACGAAGCTGCTTCATTGCGTGAAAATGAATTTACCACGCCTAAATTTTTACTAAAAGCAGCTATTACGGCACTAAAGATTGGTAAAGCTGGTGATGCTGAAGAATATTTATTGAAAATCAAAGATGAATATCCTGATGCTGCAGAGGCTGAAGAAGTGCCGGTTTATTTAGGACAGGCTCAGGCTAACAACTAATTTTTTATGGCTACTGAAGGAAAAAACCTTTCTAATTACGATAAAAACACAATCCCAAATGCGGAAGAATTCCGGTTTGGGATTGTTGTTTCTGAATGGAATGACAATATTACCGAAGCCCTTTATAAAGGCGCTGAAGAAACCCTTATCAAAAACGGTACTGATCCGAAAAAAATTGTTCGCTGGAATGTCCCCGGTAGTTTTGAATTAATTTACGGTTGCAAAAAAATGCAGGAAAGCTTTGATATGCTTGATGCCATAATTGCAATTGGCAGTGTAATTGAAGGGCAGACCAAACATTTTGATTTTGTATGTGAGGGCGTAACCCAGGGTATTAAAGATTTAAATGTTCAGACTGATACCCCGGTAATTTTTTGCGTACTTACCGATCAAAATATGCAGCAGGCCATAGACCGGAGTGGCGGTAAACACGGTAATAAAGGTACCGAAGCAGCGGTTACGGCAATTAAAATGGCGCAACTTCGTAAAGACGCCCGTTTCTAATTTCTTTTTTCACGGCATTGTTCTTGCAATAATCTTTAAGCTCCCGGCTTCGGAATTCTGAAGCTTTTTGAGTAAATTTGAAATATCATAATAACACCTGCCCGTTTTGAAGATTGGACTGAATAAAATAAAGAAAAATTCCCGTTATAATTATACACCACGTTATTACAATGGTAAAGACATAGGTAATATATATAAAATCGAGTCTAAGTTTCATAAATATAAAGAAGCTACCAATTCCATAGATTTTGGCTCTCACTGGGCCGAAGCCAGAAAAAACAGTAGAAATCGTGGTAATCGTGAAATAAATAAGCGCGTACTGATAATTATTATGATTTTGGTATTTATTTTTCTCTGGATTATAGATTTTGATTTGTCTATTTTTTCGAATGCTCGTTAAATGAGTGATGTGATTCAACTTTTACCAGACCACGTAGCCAACCAAATTGCTGCCGGGGAAGTGGTACAACGCCCGGCTTCGGTAATTAAGGAATTGTTGGAAAATGCCATTGATGCACAGGCATCAGTTATTCAGGTGGTGATAAAAGATGCGGGCAAAACACAAATTCAGGTAGTTGATAATGGTCTTGGAATGAGCCTTACCGATGCCCGAATGGCTTTTGAACGCCATGCAACTTCAAAAATTAAAGCAGCAGAAGACCTTTTTAGTTTAAAGACCAAAGGTTTTCGCGGGGAAGCTTTAGCCTCGATTGCTGCAATTGCCCACGTTGAATTAAAAACCAAAAACGAAGAAGGGGAGATAGGTACCTGTATTAAAATTGAAGGTAGTGAAGTGATTTCCCAAGATGCCTGTGTATGTAAACAAGGCACTTCGGTAAGTGTTAAAAATCTATTTTATAATATTCCTGCCCGGCGAAATTTTTTAAAATCTGATGCTGTGGAAACCCGGCATATAATTGATGAATTTCAACGTGTAGCTTTGGCACATCCGCAGATTAATTTCAGCTTATTTCATAATGGTTCAGAACTTTTTCAGTTGCCGGAAACCAATTTACGCCAGCGTATCACCAATATTTTTGGCGGAAAAACCAATGAAAAACTAGTACCGGTAAATGAAGACACTGAAATTGTTGAAATTTCTGGTTTTGTTAGCAAACCTGAATTTGCCAAAAAGAGTAGGGGAGAGCAGTTTTTCTTTGTAAATAACCGATTTATCAAAAGCCCGTATCTCAATCATGCAATTTCTGCGGCTTTTGAAGGCTTGCTGAAAGAGAGAACCTATCCCGGCTATTTTTTATACCTAAATGTTGACCCAAAGAGTATTGATATCAACATTCACCCCACAAAAACCGAAATAAAGTTTGATGATGAACACTCGCTATACGCGATTTTACGAAGTGCGGTAAAACACAGTCTCGGCCAGTTTAATGTGGCTCCGGTACTGGATTTTGACCGGGATTCGAGTTTAGATACCCCATACGATTACAAGGATAAAGGACCTGAAGTTCCGAAGGTAGAAGTTGATAAAAACTTTAATCCTTTTAAAAATGAAGGAGGAAGTAGCGGAGGAAGTGGTCGTCAAACACATTATTCTAAAAAAGCACCGGCTGCAAGCTGGGAAAGTTTATATTCCGGAATTAAAGACCAGGAATTTTCCGGAGGGAATCAGTTAGAGCAAATAGAAGTTGAAAGTGAGGAAGTTTCCGGAAGTTTATTTGATAAAAAAGAAGAAGAGGAAAAATCAACCTTTCAGCTTCAAAAAAAATATATCGTTAGTACACTGAAAAGCGGTATTTTGGTAATAGATCAACACCGGGCACACACACGGATTTTGTATGAAGAAATGCTTAAAAATATCACAATTTCCGCAGCGGTAAGTCAGCAATTACTTTTTCCTTTAAAATTGCAATTCTCTTCAAATGAAATTGTGATGTTAAAAGAACTAAAAGATTCACTGGAACAAACGGGCTTTGTATTTTCGGCCCTGGAGAAGGATTTTATAGAGATATCGGGTATTCCAACTCTAATTACAGAAAGCGAAGTGGAAATATTATTAGAACAGCTGCTTTCAGATTTTGAAAATGAAGTACCCGACAACGGATTTTCACAAACCGATTTGATGGCTAAATCCCTGGCGAGGAGTATGGCGGTGAAATCGGGTACAATTTTGAACAATATTGAGCAACAACATATCGTTAACCGGTTGTTTGCCTGTAAAGAACCGAGTGTAAACCCGTCAAATAAATCAGTTTTTGTGACATTGACGGTAGATGAGCTTGACAAAAAATTTATGTAAATGGGAAGAATTACGGAGACGGTAAAAGTATTATTGATTATAAATATAATATTTTTTGTCGGCAGCCAGTTTTTGGGTGATAAGGCTTACCAGCTTTTTGCCCTTTGGTTTTTCGAAAATGATAATTTTCAGGCATGGCAGGTGGTAACCCATATGTTTATGCACGGGGGGCTGATGCATATTGTATTTAACATGTATGCTTTATGGGCTTTTGGTAGCCCGATTGAACATATGTTGGGCCAGAAGCGTTTTTTGTTCTTTTATTTTTCAGCAGGATTAGGTGCTGCTTTGTTACACACCCTGGTAAATTATTACGGTTATCAGAGCGGTTATAATGCCTTGCTTGAAGCCGGAATGAGTATGGGTAATATTGAACAAATGCTAAGAACTGGTGAATATTCTACAGCTATTTTAGATAGTGTACCCAAGGAGACCCTTCAAGATATGTATGTGAGTTTTAACACTCCTGCGGTGGGGGCATCAGGGGCAATTTATGGTATATTAGTAGCGTTTGGGATGATGTTTCCTAATGTGGAATTATTTTTACTTTTTGTGCCGGTGCCTATTAAAGCTAAATATTTTATTCCCGGTTTAATTTTACTGGATTTATTTTCCGGTTTTACGGGATATTCTTTATTTGGAGGGGGAGTTGCTCACTTTGCCCACGTTGGCGGTGCGCTCTTCGGGTTTATTATGATGTGGTACTGGAAAAAAAATCAGTTTAACCAAAATCGTTGGGATTAATGCGAATTTCAGATCGTGTAAAATATAAACTCCAAACCGCAAACATAGTTGAAAAACTAATCGCCATAAATGTTTTGGTTTTTATCCTTACCTATGTTTTTAAAACCCTGGGTTTTTTATTTCAGTTTCCTTCTGGTTTTTTAGTAGAATGGTTTGTATTTCCAAAAGAAGTTGGAGAATTTATCTTTAAGCCCTGGTCAATTGTTACTTATTCTTTTTTACACGGCGGAATTTGGCATATCCTTTCCAATATGTTAATTCTTTATTTCTCTGGTATTTACTTTTTAAATTATTTTTCTGCAAAACGCCTGTTGAATTTTTATTTTCTGGGGGTAATTGTAGGCGCTTTGGTTTATATGCTGAGTTATAATTTATTTCCTGCATTTCAGGCTACCGGAAGATCATATTTGATGGGTGCCTCAGCCGGGGTAATGGCGGTTTTAATAGGAATTGCCACTTATATTCCGCAGATGAGGGTACGGCTTTTTATACTCGGAAGCATAAAGTTCTGGTATATTGCTGTTTTTTTGGTTTTACTGGATGTTATTCAAATTCCAATGGGAAATGCAGGAGGCCACCTGGCGCATTTGGGTGGAGCTTTATTGGGCTACGTTTATACTACACAATTACAAAAGGGAAATGATATTGGTAGCTGGTTTGAGAAAATTATGGATGGGATTACTGGTTTATTCAAGTCTTCTGAAAAAAAACCAAGAATGAAAACCGTCTACCGGAATAAATCCCGGAGAACAACAAAAAAAAGGGCGTCATCAGGTAAAATGAATGAAGATGAAAAGCAAAAACGTATAGATAGTATTCTTGATAAAATAAGTAAAAGTGGCTATGATAGTTTAAATAAAGAAGAAAAAGATTTTTTGTTTAAAGCTGGAAAAGATGATTAATTCCAAAAATCAATAAGCTTGGGCTAAGGCTGAGAGATATGGAATATAAATTTAAACTTAGGCGACTTTTGATAAACTCAGGACAATCTCTTGGAGTATTAAACTCACTACTGGGAGTAAATTAACTTTCTTGAATCATAAGAAATGAAGAAACTAAAATTTATCGATAAACTTATTTTTATCGTTAATTCTCTGGCGGCAACCGTCTTATTGGTTTCGTATTTGTTACCTTATATTCCACCTAAATCTTTTCCATTGCTTGCGGTTTTAAGTTTAGGAGTGCCTATTTTAATTTTGATTAACCTTATTTTTCTTTTTTACTGGCTAATTAAATTCAAAAAACAATTTTTACTCTCCTTACTTATATTGCTTATCGGTTTCAAACATGTGAGTAGTTTGTATCAGTTTTCAGGGGAAAATTTAAAAAAAGAGGGAGAAATTAGCTTAATGAGTTATAACGTAAGGATGTTTAATAAGTTTAAATGGACTGATCAAAAAGACATTCCGCAGAAGATTACAGGTTTTATAAAGGAAAAGAATCCTGATATTTTGTGTATGCAGGAATTTTATTCGGGTATTACCGGAATTTCAGAAATGTATCCTTATCAATACGTCAAGATCAAGTCTGAAAATAGCGAGTTTGGTTCTGCTATTTTTTCAAAATATCCTATTATTAATCGTTATTCCCTTGATTTTCCGCACAAAGGAAATAATAATGCAATTTATGCCGATATTGTGGTAAATAAGGATACTTTAAGAGTATTCAATGTACATTTTCAATCCCTGGGTATAAAACCAGAAATTGAAGCTTTACAGAAGGAAGATTCAAAAAAGCTTCTTGGTCGGATGGGGCAGGGGTTTGCCAGGCAACAGGATCAGGCTGAACTTATGATGAAAGAAGTAAATCCTGCAGTTTATAAAACAATAGTTATCGGCGATTTTAACAATACCACCTCATCTTATATCTATGATTATATAAACTCTGGAGAAAAAGATTTTACCGATGCTTTCCTTGAGGTAGGGCGGGGATTTGGCCAAACTTTTAAACTCAATTATTATCCTTTGCGGATTGATTTCTTTTTAGTTGAAGAACATGTTGATATTTTGGATTACGAGCGATTTAAACTCAATTATTCAGATCATTACCCCATAACAACCAGGTTAAAGCTTTAACTGCTGATTTTCCAGGTATTGAATACTGTTTGGTCCTTCGTTAAAGAGTAAATCCAAGATACATAAATCAGGTAAAAACCCGTGTTTGTTGTCAAAAACCTGAGTGTAAGGTTCCGATGAAATATGCTGGGATTTTGCATTAATAAAAGGTCGGGCATCCTTGCAATCTTCAGGCTTTAAAATATATTCTGAAGTTTTTTTGTAGGTAAAATCCCATTGAAGCGAAGTCTTTATAAAATCCAGACAGGCATAATTAAAATCTAGTAGAAAATCATATTGTTTGTGATAAATAGGGTAGAGCTCATCTTCATAAAATTCAAAAAAAGGAGAAGCTTGATAAGAATTTTTTAAAGCTCGCCAATGCTGGGTTTGCCAGTTAAACTGATTTTCAATCTGTACCTCTTTATAAAGCTGATGTTTTCCGTTTTGTTTAGCCCCTCCGGTTACTGAAGAGCGATGTTTTATAGGAATATTAAGCAACAATTTACCGTTAGGGTCGTAGATGTACATTCTATTGCGATAGGTTTGTTTTTGATAATTATCTTCATTTTCAAAAACAATTTCAGCAGCATTTGCCATAGCAACAAACTGAGAAACCGGCCCAAAATAGGCCGGATGCAATAAAATACGATTCATATTAGGCGTTTTTACGACGTTTTTTGAAGTAATTAAAAGCAATTATAATTATCACTATAATCAGGAAATACGGTAAATAAGAAATTGGTGCACCATCTCCTTTTACGGTAGTGAATACCCGATCCCATCTTATCTTATTCATTATACCATCGCCATTTGCATCCCAACTAAACCAGACAAAAACCGGCTTGCCCACAATATGGTTTTCAGGAACATATCCCCAGGAGCGACTATCTTCACTATTATGACGGTTATCTCCCATCATCCAGTAATAATCCTGTCTAAAAGTATAGGAGTCGATAGGTTGTCCGTTTAAAAGAACCTGGGTGCCGTTTAAGCTAAGCTTATTGTTAATACCCATTTCGCTACCTTCATAGGTTTCAATAATTTCACGATACCAGGGCATCGTTTTAGGAGTAATTTCGAGTTTATCTCCTTTTTTGGGAATGTAAATAGCCCCTAAATTATCATTATTCCAACCTGTTTTTCCTGTATTGGGGAAAATTCTTTTACTGGTTGATTTAGCCGAATCGATAAATCGCTCAATGCGTTTTACATTTGGATGATTTTGAAGTCGTTCATAAGCCCGGTTGGTTAGGGCTTCAAAATAAAACTGGTTGTTATCAGGATTGTAATAATACCCTTCTGTAACGTCAAATTCTTCGTAAAGGTATCTTGGGTTAAAACCTTCGCCATTGGTAATTCCCGAATACGAAAATTGTTCCCTAGCTCGACTAGGCAATTGCAGGGTCTTATTATTGATAATCAATTCCCCATTTATAATTTTAAGGGAATCTCCCGGTAATCCCACGGCACGTTTTACGTAATTCGATTTTTTATCTATCGGTTTGTCGTAGTGCTCTCCGGAGCGGTCAAAAAATTGTTTTACCGTATCTACAGGCCAATTAAAAACCACAATATCATTCCGTTTGATATCCTGAAAACCGGGAAGGCGTGTATAAGGAATTTGTGGTTTTTTTAAATAAGACTTTGTTCCTAAAACGGGAATAGTATCATGCACCATAGGGAATGCCACTGCGGTTTGCGGTAACCTTGCTCCATAATGAAACTTACTTACAAAAAGAAAATCGCCCACCAATAGGGTTTTTTCCAGGGAAGAAGTAGGGATGGTAAAGGGTTGCATAACATAAGTATGTACTATAGTTGCGGCAACCACTGCAAATAAAATAGAACTTACCCATTCTCCGGCAGCAGTACGGGGTTTTAAGCTTCGATCTTCAAGGTATTTAGAATCTGTAGCGTAATTCACATAATAAATATAGAAACCAAGTGTAAGTATTGCCAAAAAGGTTTCACTGGTACTATGCTTGCCAAAACTCCTTATGGTTTCAACCCAAATTACCGGAAACATAATAAGGTTTACAATAGGAATAAACAATAATATTACCCACCACCAGGGTCGGTTTATTATTTTCATTAAAATTACCGCATTATAAATTGGAATAGCGGCTTCCCAGGCTTGTCTTCCTGCGCGTTTGTATAATTTCCAGGTTCCAAAAAAATGAATTGCCTGTACTAGCAGGAAAAATAGAAACCATTCAGTGTATGACATAAGTATAGTGTATTTATTGCTTTGGAGGCTTAACTTTCTTCTTTTTGATTATCCCAGAATTCCTGATAAAACCTCCTGCATCGTGAAAACTCCTTTTTTATCTTTAAGCCATTCGGCTGCAATAACCGCGCCTTTTGCAAATCCTTCTCTAGAATTTGCCGTATGCATGATTTCTAAGGAATCTATTTTTGATTTATAAGAAACGGTATGCGTTCCGGGTACATTTTCAATACGCTTGGCATAAACCGGAATTTCATCCTTTTGGGCGTGGTCTAACTGCCAGTTATTTTTATACGGGTTTTTAGTAATAATTTGCTGAGCCAGGCTAATGGCAGTACCGCTTGGGGCGTCCAGTTTTTCGGTATGATGAATTTCTTCAATTTCAATATCGTATTCCTGAAGGTTTTTCATCATCCCGGCCAGGTGCTCGTTCAGCTTAAAAAATAAATTTACTCCAATGCTGAAATTTGAAGCGTAAACAAAAGCAGTATTGGCCTCGTTACATTTTTTTACCGCTTTATCATAATCATCTAACCAACCGGTAGTACCTGAAACCACAGGGATTTCATATTTAAAGGCCGTAGTGATGTTTTTATAAGCAGCTTTGGGAACACTGAAATCAATAGCTACATCGGCATCGATTTTGTCGAGTGCATAATTCTCAATATCAGCTTCAACCTTAAGCACGATTTCGTGATCGCGTTCTTTGGCAATACTTTCAATGGTTTTGCCCATTTTTCCGTATCCTAATAGTGCTATTCTCATTTTTTAAATTTTAAAAATTATAATTCAGGGAAAATCCATACCGGGTTTTTCCTGAAAATTGATCATATTTTAAATCGGGTTTAACCGAAAGGTCTTCATTAACATTGAATTGTTGTAAATGCGCATCAACGTTAGCGTCTATAATATTAAGTGCATAAATTCCCACGATTACCAGAAGTGAAATTTCTTTATTTCGACGATAGAATTCCTGCGCACGTATAAGTCCGTCGTCAGAGATACGGTCTCGTCCAAATTCATCAGACCGCCCTGCCAAGCGGTCTTTATACGCATCTCGATACCGGTTCCATTGTTTATCATTATTTACGTAAAAATAAACTCCTACTCCCAATCCGGCATAAGCTATGGGAATTTTCCAGTAACGGCCGTTATAAGCTTGTCCCAAACCCGGTAAAATGGCCGAATAAAATGCAGCTTTTGCAGGTGCCAGCGCATTGTAAGGTTTGTAATCCCGTTCTTCCTCAACGGCAAGACTGTCCTGCACAAGCGGTGTTTCTACCGCTACGGTATCTTCCTGTGTAAACCCGGAAAATATTAAAAAAAGCAGGAAAACTGCCGTGAAAAGAGGTTTAAGCTTCACCCTGGATTAGCTTTTTAATTCGGTTGAAATCTTCTTCGGAAGTAAAAGGAATACTAAGTTTTCCGCTTCCTTTTTTAGTCACTTTTACATCAACTTTAGTTCCCAGGTATTCTGAAAATTCTTTGATACCCTTTTTATAGGTTTTAGGAACCGAAGCTTGCTTTTTCTTAGATGAGCTTGATGTATTACTGGTATTTACTTCCCGAACCAATTGTTCGGTTTCACGTACCGACAGTGATTTTTGAAGTATTTTTTCATAAATATCCAGTTGCTTTTGCGGGTCATCAACATTAATTAATGCCCGGCCGTGCCCCATACTTAAAAATCCGTCACGCATCCCAGTTTGTATGATAGGATCTAATTTTAGTAGTCGCAAGTAATTGGCAATAGTAGATCGGTTTTTACCAATACGTTCACTAAGCTGCTCCTGGGTAAGATTAATTTCGTCTATCAAACGTTGATAAGAAAGTGAAATTTCAATAGGATCTAAATCCTGACGTTGAATATTTTCAACCAGTGCCATTTCCAGAGATTCCTGATCGTTGGCAATTCTAATATAGGCCGGAATAGTTTCCAGACCTACTAATTTGGATGCTCTGTACCTACGTTCTCCCGAGACCAGCTGATATTTATTAAAATCGAGTTTTCTAACGGTAATGGGCTGAATAACACCCAATTCATTAATAGAGGAAGCCAGTTCTTTTAGGGTGTCTTCATTAAAACTGGTTCGGGGCTGAAAAGGGTTTACCTCAATAGCTTCCATTTCCAGTTCTACAATATGGCCAACCAGTTTGTCGGCGTTTTCATCTTCAGCAGATTGAATATCGTTTTGCGGATCTTTGAGCAAAGCTGAAAGGCCTCGTCCCAAAGCTTGTTTTTTAGTAGCCTTCGCCATCTTCTTACGAGTTTTTCTTAATTATTTCATGCGCCAGACTCAAATAATTGCTGGCTCCCTTGCTGCCGGCATCGTAATTAATGATACTTTCCCCGTAGCTGGGTGCTTCACTTAAACGCACGTTTCTTTGAATGATTGTATCAAAAACCATTTCTGCAAAGTGTTTCTGAACTTCTTCTACTACCTGGTTTGAAAGTCGTAACCTCGAATCGTACATAGTAAGCAGCAAACCTTCAATATCCAGTTTTTTATTGTGGATTTTCTGAACGCTTTTAATGGTGTTTAAAAGTTTTCCCAAACCTTCCAGTGCAAAATATTCACACTGAATTGGAATTACCACCGAGTTGGCAGCAGTTAAAGCATTTAGCGTGAGCAAACCGAGAGAAGGGGCACAATCTATCAAAATAAAATCATATAAATCTTTTAACGGGTCTACCGCTTTTTTTAGCATAGATTCCCGGTTTTCCTGATCTACCAATTCAATTTCAATAGCCACCAAATCTATGTGAGCGGGAATTAAATCGAGATTTGGAGAGTCGGTTTTCATAATAGTTTTCTCGGGTGTTACCGAATGTTCCAGTAACTGATAGGTACCCAATTCAATCTCTTCCACGTCTATGCCAAGGCCCGAAGTAGCGTTTGCCTGCGGATCAGCATCTATTAATAATACTTTTTTTTCAAGTACGCCCAGTGAAGCTGCTAAATTCACAGAGGTTGTGGTTTTCCCCACGCCACCTTTCTGGTTGGCGACAGCAATGATTTTACCCATTAATTCCGTTCGATTTTAAAAGGTAAAAATACAATTTATTATAGGTTTATGAAATGATTTTGTTAACAGCTTATCATTAGTTAACAGCCAACTGAATTTTTAAAGGTTTGGGTACTGGTAAAAATCTCCAGTAGATGTGGATTTAATCGAATTTATCGTAATTAGTAATGTTTATTGACAATAGTACCTTCTAATCTAGGCTTGTAATTACAGCGTGGCTAAAAAGATGCTGCGTCACTATTCTTTATTTTTTCCTGTGAGGTTTTTAGCCCTCATAGATCAGATTAAAAGTTGATAGGCAAGCTTTGAATGTCAACTTTTGAATAGCTTTGGTATTTTATCAATCAATTCTTTCAAAAATAATTTTAATCCCTGAACCATCAGTTTTGTCTGAAAAAATCATTTTATCTTGTGTCATTAATTCACAAGAAGTACTTATAGACCAGGCTGTTTGTACTTTGTTTTCTGTAGAATAAGCTCCTCTACCAAAATATAAATCTAATTTCCTGTTTTCAGATGAGTACTCGTACGAAGCTAAAGCAGATTCTCCAGCCACATCATTATAGTTCTTATAACAGCTATTTTCTCCAAATTGCACTTCTCCCTCTTTTTTATCTGAAAAGAATGTGTAGACATCATCCTGCATACACTTTGTTAGATCTTCATCCAGTACTTTTTCTTCATAATTTGTATAGTAATGGGTTATTTTCCAATTTTTAAAATTATCATTATGTAAGAAAGCTATTGATTCAGCTGAAATGCCTTCTTCTGGTAATTCATCATTGTTTGAACAGGAAATAATAATGAATAATAATAAAAGTAAAATAGTTTTTTTCATCTTCAGGGAAATTTACAGGCTGTTGATTTATAATTTTGTATGTTGAATGGTTTTAGCCATTCTAGTTAAAATATCCAACTTATTTTGCATTCACTTCAGGATTATGGTGTTTTACTATAAAAGCATAAATCAACGTTGCTAAGCTACACCTTATTTTTAGAATTATTCACTATTAAAAAGACCTTAATTTCCCTTTTTTGCTTTAATCATTGCTTCCAGCTGATCCCATAATTCCTCCGGAATAGCTTCCAGTAAATTGAATTGTCCGGCGCCTTTTAACCATTCGCCACCGTCTATGGTGATGACCTCACCGTTGACATAAGCTGAATAGTCTGAAACCAAATATGCAGCCAGGTTTGCAAGCTCCTGATGTTCGCCTACGCGTTTAAGAGGAACTTTTTTAGCCAGGTCAAATTTTTCTTTTAAATCTCCCGGCAATAAACGGTCCCATGCACCTTTGGTGGGGAAAGGGCCGGGTGCAATGGCATTAAACCTAATACCATACTTAGCCCATTCTACCGCTAATGATCTGGTCATGGCCAAGACTCCGGCTTTTGCCGTGGCACTGGGTACTACATAAGCCGATCCCGTCCAGGCGTAAGTGGTCACGATATTTAAAACCGTTTTTTCCTTTTCTTTTTTATCGATCCAGTATTTTCCAAAAGCCAGTGTACAATTTTTGGAACCTTTTAATACAATATCGATAATAGTATCAAAAGCATTGGCGCTAAGTCTTTCTGTAGGTGAAATAAAATTTCCGGCAGCGTTATTCAGCAAAATATCTACGCTCCCAAATTCTTTATCTACGGTATCCCGCATTTTTTCAACTTCATCATAATTCCGTACATCACATTGTACTGCAAAACACTTACCTCCGGTTTTATTTTCCAATTCTTTAGCGGTATTTTGAAGTTTTTCCAGGTTTCGGGAAGTAATAGCAACTTTTGCACCTAATTCCATAAAATATTTGGTCATCGCTTTTCCAAGGCCACTACCACCTCCGGTAACCACGATGTTTTTTCCTTTCAAGGCGTCATCGCGAAGCATTTTTTTTGTGTAGTTCATAATTTATAGCTTTTAGCTTAAAGCCATAGGCTGTAAGCGATTTTTTAATTATCAGTTGTGTCTATTAAAATTTCCAAAAGTTGAATAGCAGCATCGCTAATTTTAGTACCCGGCCCAAAAATGGCCACAGCGCCAGTATCGAACAGAAATTTATAATCCTGCGACGGAATGACTCCACCCACAATCACCATAATATCTTCCCGGCCGAGTTTTTTGAGTTCTTCAATCACTTCTGGCACCAGAGTTTTATGACCTGCCGCCTGGGAGGAAACGCCCAGAATATGCACGTCGTTTTCCACAGCCTGTTTTGCGGCTTCCCGGGGAGTTTGAAAAAGCGGGCCGATATCTACATCAAAACCAAGATCGGCGTAACTGGTGGCCACTACTTTGGCACCGCGATCGTGGCCGTCCTGCCCCATTTTAGCAATCATAATCCGTGGGCGGCGGCCATCTTGTTCGGCAAATATATCGGCCAGTTCCCTGGCTTTTTTAAAAGATTTAT
This sequence comes from Salegentibacter sp., assembly GCA_017795085.1. Classification (GTDB taxonomy): domain Bacteria; phylum Bacteroidota; class Bacteroidia; order Flavobacteriales; family Flavobacteriaceae; genus Salegentibacter. The sequence goes on along the minus strand of CP051246.1, from coordinate 2,268,290 downwards.
CGTCTTTCATTTCTTTGGAATACACGCCACTAAACGATTGTATTTTGGCTTTGTAACGGCCGTAAACTTCTTCCAGCGCATCGCTTATTTCACCTAAAGTAGCACGATGCCGCGCGGCTTTTACCGATAAAGCTAATAAATTTCCATTTCCTTTTTTTGCAGCATCAGTTAAATTTTTTAAAGCTTTTTGAACTTTTTCGGTATTTCTTTCTGCTTTTATTTTTTCCAGGCGTTCAATTTGCTGGCGGCGTACCGACTGGTTATCAACTTCCAGGGTGACGAGTTTACCTTCTTTTTCGAGCCGGTATTTATTGGTGCCTACAATAATATCGGTACCGCTATCAATTCTTGCCTGTTTTCTGGCAGCAGCTTCTTCAATACGCATTTTCGGAACTCCGGCTTCAATGGCTGTGGTCATTCCGCCGAGATCTTCAACTTCTTCAATTAATTTCCAGGCTTTTTCTGCAATTTCACTGGTGAGTTTTTCTACATAATAGCTACCCGCCCAAGGATCTACGGTTTTCGTGATTCCGGTTTCCTGTTGCATGTGTAATTGTGTATTCCGGGCAATTCTTGCTGAAAAATCTGATGGCAGGGCAATAGCTTCATCTAGGGCGTTGGTATGCAAACTTTGCGTTCCACCGAAAGCAGCCGCCGCCGCTTCAATGGAAGTACGGGCCACATTATTAAAGGGATCCTGCTCGGTTAAACTCCAACCACTGGTTTGTGAATGTGTTCTAAGCGAGAGTGATTTTGGGTTTTGTGGGTTGAATTGTTTTACGAGTTTTGCCCATAGCATTCTACCGGCACGCATTTTGGCAATTTCCATAAAGTGGTTCATTCCAATTGCCCAAAAGAAAGAGAGACGCGGTGCAAAACTATCGATATCCATTCCTACTTTTAAACCCTCCCGAATATATTCTAATCCGTCAGCCAGGGTATAGGCGAGTTCAATATCACAAGTGGCTCCGGCTTCCTGCATATGATAGCCCGAAATACTGATACTGTTGAATTTTGGCATATTTTGAGATGAATATTCAAAAATATCAGAAATTATTTTCATCGATGGGGCAGGCGGGTAGATGTAGGTGTTTCGCACCATAAATTCCTTTAAAATATCATTTTGAATCGTGCCGGAAAGTTGTTCAGGTTTTACGCCTTGTTCTTCAGCAGCAACAATATAAAAGGCCATAACTGGCAGTACTGCGCCGTTCATTGTCATGGAAACCGACATTTTTTCCAACGGAATTTGGTCAAAAAGAATTTTCATGTCTTCTACAGAATCTATGGCCACACCAGCTTTTCCTACATCACCTATCACGCGTTCATGGTCGCTATCGTAACCGCGGTGGGTGGGTAGATCAAAAGCAACGGAAAGTCCTTTTTGGCCCGCAGCCAGGTTTCTTCGGTAAAAAGCATTGCTTTCTTCAGCGGTTGAAAATCCTGCATACTGGCGAATGGTCCAGGGTCGGGAAACATACATCGTGCTATAAGGGCCTCTTAAATAAGGCGGGATTCCCGCTGCAAAATTTAAATGCTCTAAATTTTCAACATCTGCTTTAGAATAAGATGTTTTTAATGTAATGCCTTCCGGGGTTTTAAAATTTTTATCCTTGGTTTTTAAAGGGAATTCCGAAGGTGCTAACTTGATATGTTGAAGATCTTTTCTTGGCATGGTGTGGTTATTTTTGAAAAGGAATACTTAGAAGGAGTTTTATTATTCTAACTAAAATATGATAATTTTTTATCAGATACTGAAACGAGTTCAGGGTAACGATAGGTTGTTTTAATCTTTCTCCCCCTCTAAGCGTTCTTTTTCAATTTTTTCGCTTAAACGTCGCTCTAAAATAGGTTCGAGCAGGGTTTTTCGTTTGTTTTTCTTCAGAAAAGGGAAAAGTTGCAACTCGTTTTTCATCTGGTCTTCTTCATTTTTATACTTGTTGGTGCCTATTAGAATAAGTTTCCCTTCATCAAATTGCTGTTGTTCTTTTTTAGCAGTTTCTTTTATTTTTTTCTGAATGGTACCTGCTTTTAGCATTTTTAGAAACCCACCACCGGCTTCGATATCTTTGAAAATTGTAAGGGCTTTTTCTGCAAATTCATGAGTTAAATTTTCTATATAATAAGTGCCTTCAGCCGCGTTTACTACTTTATCGAGATGCGCTTCGTGCTTCATTACCAGTAGCTGATTGCGGGCAATACGCTTGCCAAATTCGTTGTTTTTATGATACACCAAATCATACGGAAGATTGTAAATGGTGTTGGCGCCGCCTAAAACAGCACTCATACTTTCAGTAGTGGTTCGCAGCAGGTTTACGTTATAATCATAAAGCGTTTTGTTTCGTCTGGTAGGCTGGGCAAGAATATGGCATTTTGAAGGCAAATCATATTCTTTTGCCAAGCTACGGTATAACCATCGCAAGGCTCTTATTTTAGCAATTTCAAAGAAATATTGCGGGCCGGTAGCTACAATTAATTGTGGTAGAAAATGATCTTTGATTTTGTTGAAATCTTTGATTTCGTAGATTAAATTTAAGTATTCGTTCAAATGGGCGAGGGTATAGGCCAATTGTTGGGGAATATTAGCCCCAGCATTTTGATATAAGGCTGAATTTACGCTTAGTGTAGCGCTAAAATGTTCTGAATTTTCCGCAATTTTTTTTAAAATCCCAAGATCTTCTTTTAGATTGAAAAACCAGTTTCCCGACCGGGCAAGTTTTCCAATCGGGTCAGTTTGCAAGAAAACCTTTAGGTTTGATTTATTACAAAATTTCCGCAAACGATTGAAGAAATCTTCAGATAAAAATTCCGGTTTTAGATATACAGGAAGGTTTTTTTTATCAATTCCGCTAAATAGCTTTTCAAGCTCGATTTCTTTTGAAGGCAATTCAAACCAAATTGATTCGGCTCCTTTTTCTAAAGCATTTTTAGCTTTTTTATTGGCTTCTTCAGCAGTAACTGCATATATTTTTTCACAAATACTCCATTTTTTTGGAGATGTTACCGAAAAGGGATCCTGAACATCTTCTGTAGTATAAAACGGTTTTATATGAATTCCATCTAAGGATTTAAAAACCAACTTTTCATTATAATCGTCTCCTTGCAGCTCGAACTGGATTTTTTGTTTCCACTGTTTCGATGAAACAGGCTCAAATTCCTGAAATAATGATTTTTCCATAGGGAAGTAAAGAATTTGTGTGATTTGGGTTTGTGGTATTGGGTTGTGTGAAATTAATCTATGGTATCGTATTCAATTATGTAAATATCTTCATCGGCACGTTTCATAAAATACTTTTGGCGGGCAAACTTTTCGAGTTCTACGGAATCCTGAAGTTTTTTAATTATCGTCTGGTCTTTATCAATTTCTTTCTGAAAATGCTGTTTGTTTTCTTCCAGTTCATTTAGTTCCTGGTTTAATTCACTGTGTACCATCCAGGAATTACTATCAAGAAAGACCATCCATATAATAAAAATAAGACTTAATAGCACATATTTATTGCTGAAAAATCGAAACCAGGCTTTTTGTTTCAGTTCTTTAAATTTCACACATTTACGTTTTGATAATTATTTAGTTAATTCAACCAGCTTTTTGTTTTCATTCAATTTTACCGTCATTATGAATAAAGTGAAGTAATCTGCAGATTAAAAAGCCTAAGTTATAGATTGCTTCTCTCGATTACTTGAGATCGCAATGACGACTACTATATATGTTATTTTTTATAATTGAGTAAAGCTAAAGCCATCCTCAACTTGGTTAAAGATACAAAATTAGCCTAAGCGCTCCTTGATAATTGTTTGAACAATATCAACAGCCACGGTATTGTAACGATTAGTGGGGATTATAATATCAGCGAATTCTTTGGTTGGTTCAATAAATTGTTGATGCATTGGCTTCAGCGTTGTTTGATAGCGCCATAATACCTCTTCAATATCACGACCCCGGTCTGTAATATCGCGTTTTAAGCGACGAATAAGGCGCTCATCGCTATCGGCGTGAACATAAACTTTTATATCGAACATTTCCCTGATTTCAGGATGGGTAAGGATAAGGATACCTTCAACAATTACTACTTTTCGGGGTTCAATTTCCAGGGTTTCGCCGGTACGGTTATGTTCTTTAAAAGAATATACCGGTTGTTGAATGTGTTTTCCTGCTCTCAGGGCTTTTAAATGCGAAACCAACAAATCAAAATCGATTGATTTTGGATGATCAAAATTGATTTTTTTTCGTTCTTCAAAAGGGAGGTGGGAAGTATCCTGGTAGTAGGAATCCTGAGAGATTACATCAACCTCTTCATTTTTTAATTCATCTATGATTTGGTTAACCACGGTAGTTTTTCCACTTCCGGTGCCCCCGGCAATTCCTATTATCAGCATAAAAATAATTTGGGGCAAATTTACATATTTGCCCCAAATCTTAAAATTGTTTTTTCAGGCCGATTTTATGGAGTTTGTTCAGCATCACTTTTTTGATTGCAGATACTTATTTTTCAATATCTATCTTCCGGTAATTTTTTGTGTTAGCTTTGTTTTTATCTGATTTACTACTAAGAATTACCAGTAATAAGAACAGGTCACTAAAGATTTTCATTTAACCTTTATATTTACCATCACCTTCACTTTCCGGGAGGATTTTTACAATACCAGTGCCTTCCGCAGAAATATAAATATAACCATCTGGACCTTGCCTAACATCGCGAAGCCTTCCTATGCCTTCAAGTAGCTTTTCTCTTTTTATAACCGAATCGTTTTCAATCACTAAGTGTTCTAAATATTGAAATTTAAGAGACCCGACCAATAAATTGCCCTGTAAATTAGGGTATTTATCTGAAGTTACCACGGCAAATCCGCTGGGAGCTATAGAAGGAACCCAATAAAAGAATGGTTCTTTATATTCTGGACCGCTGGTTTCATCAGAAATAATAGAATCGTCATAATCAATACCGTAAGTTACTTCAGGCCAACCATAATTAGCACTGTTTTTTACTATGTTGATCTCATCACCTCCCTGAGGCCCATGTTCGTTTACCCAAATTTCTCCAGTTTCAGGATGTACAATCATTCCCTGCGGATTACGATGCCCGTAAGAGAAAACCGCTTCTTTAGCACCTTCTTCACCTACAAACGGGTTATCTTCAGGAATGCTGCCATCATCATGTAATCGATATACTTTACCGCCATCGCGGGTGATATCCTGCGGATTTTCTTTGTTATTACCACGATCGCCAATGGTAAAATAAAGATGGCCTTCCTGATCGAAAACAATGCGGGAACCAAAATGTTGTCCACGGGTTGAGTTCGGTTCAGCTTTGTATAAATCTTCAATGTTAGTAAGTTGATTGTTATTGAGTTTGGCGCGTACCAGTTTTGTGTTTCCACCTTCACCATCACCTTCTTCAGAAGCGAAAGTAAGGTATATCCAACCGTTTTTTTCATAATTTGGGTGAAGGGCTACCTCCAGCAAACCACCCTGACCATGGTCGTAGACTTGAGGTACTCCGGAGAGCATTTGCTTTTGGCCATCCTTAAAATGAATAAGATCTCCACTTTTTTCAGTAATTAATATACTCTCATCCGGAAGAAAAGCAAAACTCCATGGCGTTGAAAGTCCGTCTACCACCACTTCATGCTCATAATCAATTAAAGGAGATTCTGCTTCGGGTTGTGCTTCAATATTTTCAGGATGTGTGCTTTGTTCGGTTTCATTTTCGTTGTTGGCCTGATCTTTTTCTGAAGATTTTTGGTTTTCCCCACAAGCCGACAGCAAAGCAATTAAAAAAGCGAAAAAAAATTTTTTCATAACATTTTTTTGATAGAATTAAACAATAGTCACGCCTGCGAGGCGTGTTAAGAACACACTAAGATATAAAAATTATAAACTTCTATGGTGAAGTGGAAACAATTATTATATTTGCATCCGCTCAGGCAAAATGTCAGTAAAAGTTCATCACAATTTAAGTTTTTAAAATTTGATTCCCGGTTTACTTTAAAAAAAGTAATCTTGAACCAAAAACTTGAAATATTAACGATAGCATAAGCTATCAAACCACGGAGTGTAGCCCTTTGACGCGTCTCTACGGAGACTTTCGTCAGGATAAACTCCGCCTAGTTATCGCGCCGAGCGCGATTAAAAAATTACTCGGGGTGTAGCGTAGCCCGGTTATCGCGCCTGCTTTGGGAGCAGGAGGCCGCAGGTTCGAATCCTGCCACCCCGACTTTAACAAGTTATATTTTAACATAATTAAAGGGTAATTATATGGTTTTCATGTAGTTACCCTTTCTTTTTGTGTTCAAATTTTAACAAACAGTGTTAAATTTTATGTGAGTTCACTGGGAATTTGTGAGTTTATCGTGAGTTATTTTTTTGTATTTTTAACTTACCGATACTCCATAATTGCGTATTGGTAGTTTGACTTTCGCCTTAATTAATTGTTTCATTTAAACAACAAAACGATGCGCAGCAGTCAAACCTTTTCCATTTCTTTTTTTATTCGCAAAAAGAAAAAGCAACCAGCCTTAGCCCTCCTCTATGCCCGAATCACCGTTAACGGTAAATCATTAGAAATAAGTTTAAAACGAACTATTCCGGTAGAAAAGTGGAACCAATCAGCCAGTAAACTTACCGGTAACACTTCTGAAAGCCGGCAGATCAATAAAAAGATTGATGAAACCAAAGCGCAATTATATAAAACCTATGATAGTCTTTTAAAAGAAGGACTGCTGGTAACCACACAAACAGTCAAAGCTAGATACCTGGGTAGTGACCAGCAGCATTATACGCTAATCCATTTAATAAACTATCACAAAGAGAAAATGGATAAAGTTTTAAAGTATGGTACGATGAAAAACTATACGACTACGGAAAATTACCTCAAAGATTTTTTAAAAGCCCAGCATCATACTTCGGATATTTATTTAAAACAGATTGATTACCAGTTTACCCTGGGATTTGAAAGTTATTTGCGTGCCTTACCAAGCCTCCAAAATAATGGAGTTATGAAACATATGGAACGTTTTAAAAAACTTATGCGTCTTGCCGAACATTTAGATTGGATCGAAAGGAACCCCACCAAAAGGTTCAAACTACGCTTTGACCAGGTGGATATGGTTTATTTAAACAAGAGCGAGCTGGAAAAGATCAAAAATGAAGAGTTTGAAAAACCGGTATTAGCTATTAACCGGGATATTTTTGTTCTTGCCTGCTATACCGGCTTGGCCTATGCCGATGCCAAAGCTTTAAAAAGAAATAATCTGCAAATTGGAGTGGACGGCAATAAATGGATTTATACCCGAAGGAGTAAAACCAATACGCCTGTGCGGATTCCTTTGCTTAAAGAGGCGGAAAGAATTCTTCAAAAATATAAGACTCATCCTAAAATAGCCGGAACGGAAAAATTGCTACCTGTTTACTCCAACCAAAAAACCAACCAGTATTTAAAAGAAATAGCTGAAAAGGTAAAAATAAAGAAGAATTTAAGCTTTCATACCGCTAGGCATACATTTGCTACCACCGTAACCTTAGCAAATGGTGTTCCCATGGAAACTGTTTCCAAGCTTTTAGGTCATACAAAATTATCTACTACCCAGATTTATGCCCGGGTGATTGATTCTAAGGTCTCAAACGATATGGATAAATTAAAAAGAAAATTATAGAATGGTGGCAGGATAATTTATCATAGAATAAATGCCCTAACCACAATACTTTCACTGAAAATCAATTTGATATTTCACCCTCAATGATTCACCAAACTTCATAAAACAAAGGACTTTCATATTATTTGTACGTTTTTATATCCTAAAAATAAGGACTCAAATTTTCATTTCGGTATTCACAGAGCTATCTTGCAAAAGCACCAATACGACACGAGTACCCTCAGTTTGGCCGGATTCGTTCTTTTTATCTATTATTTTATAGCTTATTTTTTCAGCATAACTTTTATTGTATAATTGGATACGTTCTTTAATGATTTGCATCCCCATACTCTTGTGCTTTTTTAGGTTGTTTTGGTTTTCTTGGGCCTTGCGACCGACCCCGTTGTCATCAATAGTGATTTCTATGGATTTTGACTTGGACACAATAACAATATCTAGCATTCTTTGTTCCCGTGTACTAGGCAATAACCCGTGCCAAATTGCATTTTCTATGAAAGGTTGAAGCAACAACGGGGGGATGTCCACTTCCTCTATTTCAGGCAAATTGCTGCCGGTAATGCGAAATTTAAAACCATCTTCAAACCGGTTTTCTTCCAATATCAGATAATAATTGGCCAATTTAAGCTCTTGTTGTAAGGAAATTACGTCTTGTTTTGAAGTTTCCAGCACCATTCTGGTGTACTTGCTAAATATCTTAAGGTATTTTATGGCTTTTGAATTCTGTTCACTCTGAATGAGATAGGTGATGGCATTAAGGCTATTAAAAAGGAAATGAGGATTTATTTGCAATCTTGTTACCAAAATTTCTGACTGGGCCAAATTACGTTCATAGATTGCTTTCATCCTTTCTTTTTCCTTTTTTTGAATACGGGCATTGGTTTTTTTCTTGGTACGGTAATTTCGGTATTGCATTAAAAAGATTACAAACAGCAATAAAAGGCCAACGGCCAAAACAAACGATATTAACCTACGCTGTTCCAACTTTTGTTTTTGGTTTTCCATTACCGTTTGTTGTAGGGCTTTATCTTTCTGAAGTAATTGAATTTGGCTTTCTTTTTTTTCTATATTATATTTCCTTGTGAGCATCTCTATCCTCACATTTTGGTCGGTAAGTTTAATACTATCTTCAGAAGTATTGGCCTGTTTATAGTATCTTAAAGCTTGTTGATAGTTATTTTTCTTCTCTGAAATTTCACAAAGTTTTATTGAGTTTGCACTGACCAACTCATATTGTTGGAGTTTTTTTGCTAATGCGAGCGATTTCTGAAAATAATTTTCTGCACCAGTAAGATTATCGCGCTTTAATTGAACATTTCCTAAATTCTTGAGTATTGCTGCTTGTTTTGGAAGGTTGTTTAGCACTTTAAAACGACCTAAAGCATTTTCAAAAGATGATGCTGCTTTTGTCAAATTCCTACCCTCTTTCATGTAGGAAACCCCTAAAAGTTCATGGGTAATTGCCAATCCTAACTCATTTTTTATTTCTTTATTCAGCTGAAGCAATTTAGACAAGTAGTCGCGTGCCGTGGTATAGTCTTCTTTATCGATGTAATACCCACTTATGAATTGGTAGTTAATCGCTATCCCCAGGTCTTTCCCACGTTTTTTTTCGGCCTCTATGGCCCGTAAAAAGTATTGCAATGCTTCATCTTCCCGCCCGGGAATATTGCTAAGGGCGTTTCCTATCCCGGTATTGGAAATCGAAATATTCCTGAGGTCGTCCTCTTTCTCGGCAATTTTCAAAGCCTTCATAAAATAAAAAACAGATGTTGCATACTTTTGGACATATCGGTATGCCACTGCCGCATTATTTGCAAACCGCATTTTATAATAGGGCTTTACCTTTTTACTTTCCACAAGGTTGAACGCTTTTATATGAAAATCTATAGCTTCCCTATAATGTTGGTGAAACCGGTAAAGAAGGCCAAAATTATCTAAAGCCCGGGCATATAAAAGCGTGTCTTTTAAATGAAGTGCATCTTCAATGGCCTTTTGGGCATAAGCATATTCCTCTTCTTCACCTTGTTGATTTCTATGGAGCTCTCTTGAGATTTCTATTCCCAGGACTATTTTTAAAGAGTCACTGGTTTCTTGGTCAAATCTCGACTTGAGACTATCAAGTTTTGATCTTGACTGCGCAAATAACAAGCAGGATTGAAACAAAAAAATAACAAAAAGTATTTTTCTTGGCATTTTATAAATGAGTTCAATGTAATTTTATAGTGAATGCGGGCAGCACCTACTATTCAAACTAATTAGTAAATTAAATTCCATTAAATGGGTTTTATCCCCTCCCGAAGTGCCGGGCCCTACATCAAAACCGGTCAAGGCTTGTCTCCGTTGAATATCCCGTGGGCCTGCCCCGGGGTAGTTGGCCCATCTTTTTTTCCTGCAAATAAAAATTCAATCTCTGTACCACTGGGTTTTCCATCTTTATTTTTTAGATCATTAATCGTGAAAGAATAGTTTAAGCCTTTTTTTTGGTTGAAATAATTAATTCTTTCCTGGCTTATTTTCAACCCAATAGGTTCTTTTTTGAACAGTTTCTGCCCGACATGCTGCTTCGATTTTTCCCGGCCAATCCCGTTGTCTCGAATTTGTAGGGCTACCGTACCCCGCTTTTGTAAAAAGCTGAGCTCTATCCATTTTTTGCCCTTTTGCAACATGAGGCCATGCCAAATAGCATTTTCTATAAAAGGCTGTAAAATCATTGGCGGTACTGTTATATCTTGGAGGTTGATGTGCTTTGGGGTGTTGATGCTTAAATTTACCTTATCTTCAAAACGAATATTCTCTATATTGACATACAGCTCCAAAATGGACAGTTCTTCCTGTAAGGGGATGCTTTCTACCTGGATATTTTTCAAAATGATGCGGATGAGCTTTGAAAACTTGTTCAGGTAGTAAATTGCTTGCTGCTTGTCATTTTCAATCAAAAAGACCTTAATGGAGTTTAACGCATTGAATATAAAATGCGGATTCATCTGACTTTGCAGGGAGACCAAATGTAGATGGTTGATCTCCTCCTGGAATTTAGATTTTAGGCGGGAAATACGTTCTTCTTCGGCCTTGGCCGTTATGGCCAGGATATCACTTTCTCTTTCTTTTAGCCTAACTTCCAAAACCCGGTTTTGTTTTTCTTTTATTTGTTGGTTTTCCAATGATTTTTCAAGCAGGGCGAAGTTTATTAATTTCACTTTATAGGCCAGGCCAAAAGCAAACACAAATTGTTCGATATAGATGCCGATGTAGAAAAACACAAAAGGCTTCATGTTAAAAAAAGACCAGCCCATAATGGGGAAGAAAAGTGCCATCATCGCTAAGATAATAAAACTTCCCCCTCCTATAATAAAAAAATATTTTAATCTTCCCGGAAGTACAAAAGATTTGATAAGGGTATAAACAGCAAAACAAAAAAGAACAGGAACGAAAATGTAGATATAGAAAATTTCAAAAATATCGGCATCCCCTTTTAAAATACTATATAAAAATACTGTCGTACCAACCAGGAGAGCGATACCAACAACCTTAATGATAAATTTGTAAAATTTATAAAGATGGGTTTTAACGTCTAAAAAATAAAGGAAGAACAAAAAATAAGAGCAATTGTAGATGACTTGTGAATACCACCGAAGCGATTTAAAAGGCGTGGCAAAAAGTTGATCCCGCCACTCAAAATCGTATGGAGTAATTAAAATAAAATAAAACAATAAAAAAAAGGTATAGACCGAGTAGAACAAAAAGCTTTTTTCTTTGGAATTATAGCCAATTACAAGGCTCATTAATCCAAGAATAGACAATGCTGTTACCATTAATTGCCAAAAGAAAAGCGTGGGTACGAATTCCATGGCTACTATATTTTATCTAAAAAAACAGATTTTTTATTTCGTGATACGGGGATTTTCTCCTGGTTATCAAGAACAACATAACCATCTGTTTTTAAATACTCACTTACCCTTTTTAGGTTGATAACATAACTGTTGTGAGCCCTAAAAAAATCGTCTTTGGGCAAAATAGCTTGTACCTCTTTTAATTTTTTCGAAATGAATAAAGGTTTTTTATCTGTTAAATAGATTTTGCAATAGTTGCCATCACTCTCACAATAAATGATATTTTCGGTGTTTATAAAAACCAACTTGCCCTCAACGGGAATGGCAATTCGCTTGTTGGTATATGAACGTAGGCGTTCTTCCAACGCATCATAAGTACGCCCGTTTTTTTTATTGGCCTTTAGTTTTTCAATAGTTAGTACCAAATCATCAGAATCTATAGGTTTCAACAAATAATCCATAGCATTTTCCTTAATGGCCTGGATCGCATATTGATTGTAAGCCGTAACGAAAACGACACAGAACTGACGTTTTTTAAAGTGGTCCAGAAATTGAAAGCCATCCATTCCCGGCATTTCCACATCCAGGAACACACAATCGGGATCATGGTGCTGCAAATAAGTAATGGCTTCTTTTGGCCTGGTAAAGGTAGCCATGATCTCCACATCTTTACAAAAATTGTCAATTTCCCACTCCAAGCTCTTTATGGCTTTGGGCTCATCATCTATAAGGATTATTTTGATCATATAATCAGATTTTAAGGGGGAGAAAGCTAAAAATACTAAAAATATGGGGGAACTAATATAAAATTGTATAGCTGGTATAAATAACCTTGTATTTGGCTTAAATACATCCATTCTGGTAACTTCCCGTTCCTACCTAAAGGGGGGCATGACCAATTAACTGTGAAATCATACCTGTTATAAAGCCTTTGCCCCCATTCATACATTGTTTCATTGAATACCAGGGATTTGTGTTAATATTTGTGAGAACTGAAAAAATAAAATTATGAAACGCTTTATCCAGATTGCTTTTTTAGCGTCATGTATGATAGTTTACATGCCCTCACATGCTCAGTTTTTAAAAAAACTCGGAAAAAAAGTAAGTGAAGCAGCAGAAAACACTGTTACAAGAAAATCGGCTGATAAAACTTCTGAAGAGGTCGGAAAGGGCATGGATGGTATTTTTGCCGGTATGAAAAAGAAAGGCGACAACAAAGTCTCCGCTCCTGATCACTTCTACCGCTTTAACTACCATTATAAGATGAAAATGACCTCTGAAGGGAACACCATAAAGATGGACTATTTTTTTAAGCCAGGCCAGGATTATGCCGGGATGGCCATGAACCAAAAAGGGATGAAAATGTTCATGGTCTTTGACTATAATAAAGAAGCTATGTACAGTTTTATATCCGGAAAGACTGGAGAAATGTACACTTCTACAGCATTGAATTTAGGTACTGAGAATGATTGGGCCAACGATGAATACACAAGGTCGGACTATAAGGTTACCAATCTGCCCAATAAGACAATCCTGGGCTATTCCTGCAAGGGAAAACAGATTGAAAACGATGAATGGAGGTTTACGATGTACTATACTGATGAGGTTGGGATAAGTTTTCAGAATATACTAAACGCCTCAAAAAAGCGGAGCAGCCCTTCTGTACTCAGCAAGTATTTTAAAGATGCCGAAGATGGCTTAATGCTTTACATGAAAAGTGTTGACAAAAACCAGCAAGATTATGAAGCGGTAACGATGGAGTGTATAGGCCTGGATAAAGAAAAGCATAACTTCAGCACGAAAAACTACGAGCAGATGGGTTTTTGACACTCAAATCTTTTAATCCCTTACTATTAAAATAAATACCATGGAAAACAATACAAAAAGCAACGACACTTATACAGAACCTACGGCATCAAGTAATGTAGCGGCCTCTTCCGAAGAAAAGAATATTGCCATCATTAGTTATATCACATTGATTGGCCTGATTATCGCCTTTGTAATGAACAACGAGAAAAAAGCAGCCTTTCCCACTTACCATATTAAGCAATCCTTAGGGTTAGCTGTAACAGGATTAGCATTAGGTGTTGTTGGGATGGTCCCAATTCTGGGGTGGATCGTTAGCTTTTTGGGATCAGTGGGGCTGCTTTATTTATGGATTATGGGCTTGCTTAATGCTATAAACCAAAAAGAAAAACCCGTGCCATGGCTGGGTGAAAAATATGCGGAATGGTTTAAAGGTATTTGAAGCAGGGAAAAGAAGGTGAGAGAAACGGATACGTAATTAAATCAATTTAACCATAAAGCCATAAAACTATCATATAACGAAAGAAAAACTGGAGACTATTGTGTAAACTGGAAAATCAGCTTCATTTTTATTTAAATATATCACTACCGGAAACATACATATACTAAACGGGCAATAGCATTTTTCGAACCGTTGATGAGAGCATGAAGGTTCAAGTTTAATTTCGGTTCTAAAATTCCAACACATTGGTTAATTAACTCATTTGATCAGTCTAGTTATTAATTCTTAACTCATAACCAAAACATGAAAACAAAAATAATACGAAAAAACGCGCTCAAGGTGAGCAAGAAGATGTTTCTCTCTTTATTAACCATTACTGTAATATTATCGTGTGGTAAAGAAGAGGAAAAGCCAAAGGATAGCAAGGAGGTTTTCGCTACCGCGCAAGTAGCTATTGGCAACGACATCGATTTTGACTTTAATGGGGATATAGCAGTAGGTGTCACCGGCTTTGAAACTAAATTAGGGCTTGGATTTATGGACAGCAAACAAGGGAACTACCTCTATCTTGCGGTACAGGCCCCAAATGGGTTGAAAGAAGGAACTTATTCCCTACAAATAAAGGAAGCAATAGAAGATGGCGTTACCGCCTATTTAACATTAAATCCCGATGATGGGCTTTTTCCGAAAAATTTCGACACCAAGACAGATCTTGATGGTGATACATGGAACGATGGAACAGGTAATATAACCATTACTTCTTTAAAGGGGCATTGGGTAGAGGGTACTTTCTCGGCCGTTGCGTATAGCAAATCCGGCGATGAGGTCCGGGTAACGGATGGGAAATTCAAAGCGGAAGTAAAATATGAATTCTGAAAAAACACGAGTGTATATGAAACGCAATTTATTTTTTATACTGCTGTGCATTGGCCTGTTTGGTCTTACCGCCTGTGACAAGGATGATGACAAACCAGCTAAGAAAGGGGCCGATATAACGGCCGAAATCATATTGGAATCCGGTGAAAAAATAGACTTTTCCTATTCGATGGATTCATACGACTTCTTTCATGGGCCGGATGAGGAGGGAAATGGATACCTCATCCAGTTGTATCCGGGGACTACCATAGACGGCACCTGGTATTCTATTATGATTGATGCCAGAATAAACGGAGCCGGAAAAGCGGGGGAAGGTTCCTACAGTTTTCATGAAACCCTGGGCCATGATGATATTGGCGTATTTATCCGGGTAGGCATTGAGACGGAGCCCCATAATGTAGAAACGCTCAGTTCCTATTCATCAAAGGTAGATAATGTGGGCGGCTTGGTCATTACATCATTTTCGGACCATCATATTGCCGGGACGTTTTCCGGTGTAATGGCATCGCAAATGTCGGGAGAGGATCCACCGGTAACCATAAAGAATGGGAAGTTTGAGTTTAACTTTTAAACGCGATTTTATAACGGGAAAGTAGGTTTATTATAAATAACGAGGCTGTCTCTTTTAACCTAAAAAACAAAAACCTTTTTTATTCACACAAAAACTATTTACAATGAAAAACACACTAAAAATTTTATGTTTAGGCCTATTTTTTTCAGGCTTCCAATTTGTTAATGCCCAGGAAAACACCAAAATCGGTGGTATGCTTGCTTACGGTACCGAAATAGAAAATATAGGGGTTGGTGCCAATGCCGAATTTGGCATCCTGGAAAAACTCAGTATCTCCCCAAGTTTTATTTATTATTTACCAAAAGAAGAAGGGCCTATTAAAATAAACTGGTGGGAAATTAACGGAAATGCGAATTATTATTTAGTACAAGACCCAGGTTTTCAGGTATACGGCCTTGCCGGTCTTAACTATACGAGTGTGAAAGTAAAATATGATGGTCCTTCCGGGAGCCCTTATGGAGGTGACTTTAGTGGAAGCGATGGCAAGATTGGGTTAAACTTAGGCGCTGGGGGCAACTTGGAATTAGGAAGTAATATTACCCCATTTGCTGAACTTAAATATGTCATTATAGACGGAGGACAGCTCGTGCTGGCAGCGGGGGTGAAATTCGACATTTAAATCTTTATAAATACCAAAACCCATTAAAAATGAAAACATTTCAACTTAAATTCAAAACCTTATTACCCTTGCTTTTTGTGGGCTTTGTCCTTAGTAGTTGTAGCAAAGATGATGAAGAAGTAGAGAACCGGCCGCCCACTGCTTTTGATTTAACCGAAGTGGACGATGGTACGGTGCAACCTCAACTAAGTTGGGAAGCGGCAACAGATCCAGACGGGGATAAAGTGACCTACCAGGTGTACTTGGACACACAAGATCCACCGCAAACAGTAGTTGCCGATAATCTTGGGGTGAACACACTTAGCATTGGAGATGAACTAGAACTTGAAACCACCTATTACTGGAAAGTGGTGGCAAAGGATGCCAACGGGAATACCACTAAAAGCGATATCACTTCTTTTACCACCAGGGATATGACCACCGGAGAAGCTCTAGTAGGCAAATGGTTCTTTGAAAGCATAGCAGGCCAACCGGCTTTAACAGAATGTGAAAAAACGAGTTTTCACCAATTTACAGAGGATCTTTTTTTCCTAACAAAGCAATTCGTTCAAGATAGTGATGGAGAATGCAAAGGAGGAGGTGGAAGTGGAACCTATGAAATTATCGGGAACGACCGAATCAAGGTTATCGCTAATCGGATAGATATCTTTGAAATCCGCTCCCTTACAAAAACAGAGCTGGTATTGGTTATAGATGATATGCTGCTTACACTTAAAAAATAATAATACCCATTCTTTTTTTGAAAGTGAAATTTAATCAAATAGAAACCCTTTCTAAAATGAAAACAATACAGCTTAAATTCAAAACCTTTTTATTAATGCTTTTGGTAGGCTTCGCCTTTGCCAGTTGTAGCAAAGATGATGATGAAGTAGAAAACCGGCCGCCCAACAGTTTTACCTTGAACGAAGTGGCCAATGCTGAAGATTTACAGCCAAAATTAACCTGGAAAGCCGCGACCGATCCCGAGGGAGACAATGTGAGTTATCAGGTGTATTTGGATACGCAAGATCCTCCGCAAATAACCATCGTCAATAGCCTTGGCGTAAGTTCTTTTACCATTGAAAATGCCTTAGAACCCGAAACCACCTATTATTGGAAGGTTATTGCAAAGGATGCCGAAGGAAACACCACCGAAAGTGCTATCGCCTCCTTTACCACAAATGATCCCGCCATTGTCAATAGCTTATTTAAAAATAATGCAGAAGGATGGACCATAGCGGGCGACGCTCAAGATGGTTATACCGAAGCATCCTATTCTCCCGATGAGGGGGTGATTGAAGGTTTTATCTTTGCTACAGATGATATAACAGGCGGTGTATGGTACTTCTCTGCACCCGATAGCTATCTTGGCAATAAAGAAGACTATTATGGAGCCACGCTTAAATATAGCCTTGTCCAAAATTCAGCGATGTCAGATCAGTTTGAATATGAAGATATTGTTTTTAAAAATGGGGACCAACAAATTTATTATGAAGTATCCTCTTACCCGACTGAAAATTGGACGCCTTATTCTGTAAAAATTGATGAAAATAGTGGTTGGCGTTATGGCACTTCTGAAGGGGAAAATTCAACAGCCACCAAAACGCAGATTGATATGGTTTTGTCCAACATTACAGCATTTTGGATCCGCGGTGAATTTGAAAGCGGACCAGATGAGGGCGGACTGGATAATGTCAAAATAATTACAGAATAAACCAAAAAATCATACTGCTACTTCATTCTAAATACAAATATTTGATTTACAACGATGTGCGAATTGTTATATAAAACCTTTTAAAATGAAAACATTTAAAAATAAATTCAAAATCCTATTACTCTTGCTTCTGGTAGGCTTTGCTTTTACCTGTTGCAGTAGTGATGATGGTATAACGATACTGAGACCCACCGTTAGCTATTCTGAAACCACCTTAGAACCTGTTTTTTTTACGGAGGGAAGTGCTCCGGTACCATCTGTAGACTGGAATGGGAACACGGGCAGTTTTTCATTATCTATGAATATAGACGGCTTAAGTATCGATAGGTCAACCGGCGCAATTAGCTGGACGACTACATTGCCTCCCGGAACACATGATTTTGATGTAATTGCAACCAACAACGCAGGACAAACAACAGTAAGGATACAATTAAACAATCCTGTGGAAGGCTTTCTTACTGGTACATATGATTATTCATCTGGTCCATCAACATCATCATCCTACTTTGCACTTGATTTTCACGAAAACGGCACATTAGATTTTTTAAGTAATAACCAGGATAACCCGGATGAGGGTTCAGGAACTTGGGTACGTACAGGTGATGAAATAAAAGTTGATTACACCTATGATATAGCAGGAGATCATTACTCATTGTCTGGAACATTAGTTCAGGGGTTATCAAGGCTGGAATATTCAGGCACCTGGTATTATGGCCATGGAACAGTTCCTGAGAGTGAGGTTGCTCGTTTTAAGGTAGCGAAAGAATTACCATAATAGTTGTTGTGTAATAGGATGAAAACAATGATTTAAATCTTTAAAGCAAACATGATGAAAACACAAAAAGCCTCTATTCAAATTTTAAGCCTGTTGATTATGGTATTGCTCACAGTAAGCTGCAGCAGTGATGATGGTGATGAAAACCAAGCCCCCGGCAGCTTTACCCTGAACGAAGTAACTGACGGTGCAGATTTAAAACCCCAATTAACCTGGGAGACGGCAACAGATCCCGATGGCGACGATGTAAGTTATCAAGTTTATTTTGATACGGAAAACCCACCACAAATTACCATTGCCAATCAACTTGCCATAAGTTCTTTTACTATTGATAATGCGTTAGAACTCGAGACTACCTATTATTGGAAGGTTATCGCAAAGGATACCGAGGGCAACACCACCGAAAGCGATATCGCCTCTTTTACCACCAGGGACAAGACTACGGCAGAAGCCATAGTGGGGAAATGGTTCTTTGATAGTGTTGAAGGGGAAGGACCACTCACAGCCTGTTACAAAAACAGTTTTATACTATTTACAGAAGATTTGTTGTACCAAATAGTGTTTTACACTGAAGACAATGCCGGAAACTGTGTGAAAAACGGAAATGAAACCGGAACATATAAAGTTAATGGCAATAAACTCAGTATTATAAATGATGATGGCGATGGCGACACCTCAATCGCAGTAATAGAATCACTTACGGACACAGAACTTGTAATAGATGATCATGGCACCAATAATACCTTTAAAAAAGAGTAGAACGGCCTATACCTTTAAAGCTATAAGCTATAAGTTGTAAGCTTTATGTTGAATTTTAAACCAGAAACCTGAAACTTTTAAACTTTGAACTTAAAACCAGAAACAGATGAAAAATATTCAATTAAAACTCAAAACCCTATCATTAATACTTCTTACAGGCCTTGCCTTTACCGGTTGTAGTAAAGATGATGACAACAATGGCAACGACACCAACGAAGATTTAAATGAAGGCAATGCAACGGCGGTAATAAGGGCCGATGAACAAGCTATTCAGTTCTCTTCTGAAACGGAAAATAGTTTTGCGGCAATAGTTAAAACTAAAATAGACGAAAATGAAATAGAGCAATTGGTTATTGTTATGAAAGATGATAATTCAAATGTAATGATAGTTGCCGGTGCAACCCCCGCTCCCTCCAACCCCATAAACTACAATTTAAGCACACCTTTAACAGGGGAATACCTTTTTACGGCAGGCGTAGGTATGGATGGAGAAAATTCATCCAACGACAAGACTTATGGTGTTGGAACGTACCAACAGGGAGAAGAAGTAGTGCTTCAAAGCAAGGGCTCATTTAAAATCACATCCATATCCGCCACAAGTGTAAAAGGAACTTTTGAAATGACGCTGTACAATAGCTATAACCCGGATAATGCACAAGATGCCAAAGAACTATCGGTAACCCAGGGAGCCTTTGATTTGCCGATTGTTGAATTAAGTGAAGGGGACCTGGAAGACTTGGGATTGGATTAAGAGTGATATAATAAAATTTTCAACTGATTTTAGAAAGTAATCTGTGGTTCTTACGAAGAATAAAAATTTAGGCTTAGAAGAAGTATAACCTCCAAAATCCATTTAAAAATGAAAAAATTTCAAATTAAACTTAACACCCTAATCCTTATATTAATGCTAGGCTTTGCCTTTGCGAGCTGTGGTAGTGATAATGATTCGCCGGACCCTGATCCCTATAACGATAAAGACAATTCTTATAGCATAACCGTAGGTGGTACCGAGTATTCTAAATCTTATAGTTATGAAGCCAAGGAAATGGGTAGCTTCTATAACGATAAAGGAGATGGGGAAAAAGTTATTACCATTATAATTCAACATGAGGATCCTGACGTCATTCCATTATTTTTAACGGGGAGCTTTCAGTTACAAAACGATCAAGTGCTACCATTATCCTCCTCTGCCAACGCTGCTTCTGTTTTAGGGATTACACCCGACCCCAATCATCCTGAAATGAATTATGAGGCCGTTTCTGGCACCTGCCAAATTTCTAATTTAGAGGTCAATAACGTAGCTGGTGCTGAGGTTGCCGGGTTTGATTTGGAATTTAATGGTGTTTTTGATATTGGAACGACCGAAGAAGTTGAACAAATAACAATTACGGGAACCATTCATTTTGCCCCTTATGGCCAATAGGTTAATTCCCCGATGCCCTGCATCGAAATCGGTTAAGGCTTGTTTCCGTTTAATACCTAACAGGCTCGCCCTGAGGTAGTTGATTTGGAATAGAAGGATTAAAAAACAATTATAAACTCCAAAATCCATTTAAAATGAAAATAACTCCACTAAATTTTAAAACCCTATTGGTTTTATTTTTAACAGGTACATTTGTTTTAAGCAGCATGCCTTCTTTTGCGCAAAGCCTGGAGGGAAAATGGAATATAGCCAAAATAGATACCCGACATTCCACAGTGGTACAGTTTACCAAAGACAGTTTAATATTTTATGAGTTTGACAAACGCAAATCGGCAACTTCTTACCATATTAAGAATAATCGATTAGTTGTCGATAATGGTTCAATTCCAATAGGAGGAGCGTTTCAGTTTGTAAACCCCCAACGTTTGCGTTTAAAACCGGACCGGGCAAAGCACCCTATTGATTTTGTGCGGTTGCAACCCACAAAAACCACCTTGACAAAATCTGAAATAGAGCAATTAAATTTTAAAATAGATTATCAAAATCACACGCTACCGGTAAATTTTGATGGAGTAGCAGACGAATCTGGAAAAACGGTTCAATTGGAGGCTATGGGCGCTACTTATTTTCTCTCTTTTTATCGGGGGGACAAAAGGATGGGCGCCCTTCCGATTGAGCAGGTAAGTACAAAAAAAATTGTGGTCTATGGGTTTCCCGAAGCACCCTTTGTCGTTTCCGGGGAACGGATGGTTTCCAATGAAAATTCTACCCAAACCAATAGTGCTTCCCCGTCCAAAGTGACATTAATTACTGCAGAATCGATCATAGGGAAATGGTTTTATAAAAGTATACAAGGTCGCCCAGCCTTATCAGATTGTACTAAAAAGACTTTTTTTCAATTTTCAGAAGGGTCATTTTTAAAAACGAAACCATATGCCAAAAATTATAGTAACGGAAACTGTGTAGCAGGTTCCGGTATAAATGGGACTTATGAAGTTATGAGTGACGATCAAATCAAGATAACCCAAAATGGCAGGGTTGATATTTGGGAAGTCAAATTACTTACAAAAACAAAACTTGTAGTAGAAAGGGACGGAAAAGCACTTACGCTTACTAAAGAATAGATTCTGTTTTTAGAAAATTAAAGATTTGTAACATATCAAAGCCAATTATTGAGATTTAATTTTAAGCCTAACAATAAGGCAATAACAATCAAATTATAAAGATAACAGATTCAAAATTTAAACACTAAATCCATTTTAAAATGAAAACAATTCAAGTAAAACTCAAAACGCTCATACTCTTGGTTTTGGTCAGTTTCATCTTTATCAGTTGTGGCAATGACAAAAAAGAAGGGCAAAAAGACCTAAAAAAACAAATGGACGAATTGGAAGATGACAATAGCTTTGCCGGCTCGAGCAAACGCGACGATATCTGCAAATTGCTTACCAAAAAGGATATTCTATCGACCTTTGAGCTTTCCGAGGAGATAGAAATAAAACAAAGTGCAGACCGTAATGCCATTTGTTCCTATAAATGGCAAACTATGGATGAAAAATACAATACTGTAATGTTGAATTTTGCCAGTGGGGGAAAACGCACCAAAAGTCAAATAGATAAGGCTTGGAAAAAACAAAATAAATCTGTGTATAAAAAGCATAAGCCTCAAAACGTATCTGATGTTGGTGACAGGGCTTCCTGGAGTGGCCTAGGTGGTGGGCAATTGCGCGTGGCAGCCGATGGGTATATTTTTTATGTGTCTCATTCTGTGATGGTGATGCCGGGAGAAGAAAAACCTAAGGATACCCAAGGGATGATCGATAAAACCTCAACCTTGGCAAAGCAAGTGATTGAAAGGATGTAAATAGGATCAAGCATAAACCTTAAATAGTATAAAAATGAAATCTTTTATAACCATAATAGCCGTATTAATAACATCATTCTCCTATTCGCAAATTGGCAGAACCTATCCCGACGGCCACGGAAAACGCGTGTTTTTCCCTTATGGGGATATCTCTTTTGCCGATGAAATCGTAAGCTTTAGAGTAGGTAATCCCGAGCCTATTGAAGGTTTTGGTTCTAAGGAAGCACTTGGAGTTCCAGATTCTGAGGTAAAACCGTACAAGAATTTTACCAGTTTGGGCTACGGTGGGCAATTAATAGTGAAATTTACCGATAACGTGTTGTACGACATCGCTGGGCCCGATTTATTGATATTGGAAATAGGTAGTAAAATTGAACCGGTTGACGCCTACATTTCCAAAGACGGAAAAGACTGGATTTCCGTAGGCAAAACTGGCGGGGGGTTTTCAGCTTTGGACATTGCCGATTATGTCGATAAGACCGATGTATTCCGCTATGTGAAAATCGTGGACAAAGGCAAAAAGAGTGGTCGCTGGCCCGGAGCCGATATCGATGCCATAGGCGCCATTGGATCAAGCATGAACTTTCAGTTGAATGCCGCGGTTTCTTTCGATACCGGGAAGTCTACCCTGAAGGAAGATAAATCTGAATTACGAGAAATTGCTAAAAAAATAAAAGAGTTAAATAGTTTGGTGCTTATTGAAGGATACACCGATAATATTGGTTCAGCACAAAGCAATATGCAGCTTTCTAAAAACAGGGCCGATGCGGTTAAAAACTTTTTAGTTGAAAGTGCTGGAATCGCTAGTAAAAGAATAGAAACCAAGGCCTTGGGAGAGAGCAATCCAGTTGCCGATAATTCTACGGAAGAAGGGCGTGAAAAAAACAGAAGGGTGGAACTTATTGTTTTTCAGAACACCGAAATGGAACAAAAAGGAGTAGTGGGCACGTGGAAAACCGCAAAAAACGGCAACCTCCGTATCTACAAATACGGTGATAAAATTGCCGGCTGGTATGAAGATGATGGCGGTGAAATTTTAGGAAAAATGACCGATGATCATACTATGGTTGGCCAATGGGTTGAAAATGGTTCCGCAAAAAAATGTGACTCTGAAATTTATGGCAGAAAAAACTGGGGTTCTTTAGTTATTGAGTTCAATGAAAACTTTACTGAATTTCAAGGAAAATGGGGCTATTGCAATGAGGAAGCTAACAAGGCTGATTGGAGCGCCAAGAAAAAATGATACACGTAAAGTTAACGTACAACATTCGCTTCTTACAAGAGCGTTAATTAATCTGTGAATAGGTTGATAATCTTCATGCACTAATTTTTTAATTTTAAATAAAAATCCATCGTATGAAAAACTTAAAAGTAAGGAGTATAACTTTAGTTATAATTGTTTGTTACATCACATTAGGTTGTGTAACGTTGCAACAACCACTTCCGGGTAGTCTTTGGGGCAACTGGGCTTTTGTAAAAACCGGTACTATAATCAACGGCTCAAACGAACGCCTTTACAATTATAGGAATGTCTGTTATAGGGAAAGTGATCGCCTGCATTTTTCTTCAGACCATAAAATGTCTTTGCGGTGGTATGATAGAACCTGTGCGATAAACCATTATTTCATTGGTCGATATCACGTGGATGGCAATACCTTAAAAATTGATTTGAGAAATAATAGAGAATATCAGGATAGTCCATTTCCAGCTATTACCCAATACCGGATTATTCAGATTAATTCCACTACCTTAAAGCTTGAGGAGATTCCCGATGAAAATAGGCGTAAAAGACATCAAGGAAAACCATCAGGGCCAGAGGTTTTGGTATTTGTTTTTAGGAAACTCAATTGATGCTAATCCAAAAACAAGCCTATAAAAATTCATCAAGTTAGATACATGAGATTTAAAATTTTTAATAAACAAATAAGTACTTATTTCTTCGTCATAACTGACAATAATGGAAATTATTCCCCGATAGAAAGTTAACAATTACAGAAATTCACTAACATATAAATAATCCCTAAAAAAGTTCACAAAACTAAGGATGCACAGCAAGAGGATGACACGCTGCGCGATGTTACCGAATCACAATACATTGAATTTAAATCAATTATATATTTTCCTCCTGTCATTTTTCATGGAATTTGCGACAAATGCTTTCGCATCTCCTGTAAATAGGTTGATTTTTGCGACAAATTTCACAGAAAAACTGAATTTCAAACCTACTCACCACTTTTACTTCCAATTCGCAAAAGCTCCATTTCAGCAAAAGAGGTTCATCGCAATTGTCTTGGACACGGGTCAAAAAGCTTTGAAAGGAATAGATGAAAGAAAAAAATCATTTAGGCTTTTCGACTCAAATCTGCCTAGCAGTAATTTAAATTCACCGATCAGGACTTCAGTTTTCTTTTGAACACCTTCTTACTTCGCCTTACCTTTTGCTGCAAAAAGAACAAGCTTTAAAATTAACCGGAGTGCATAACCGCTATGCTTTTATAACTCCTCTATAATTTCAAAGCTTGAAAATAAAGGGCATCAAAAGGTAATGCCACGGCGCTGGAAGAATTTAAGGGGTGCCGTTCCCATAGTTTTTGCAACTTATCCTTTAATTGCCGGAATCCAAAAGGCTGAAATGATCTTTAATGATGTTTTCTGTTTCCTTGATATCGGTCTTATTCCAGGGTACAACCCTATCCATTGTAGCTAATTGGCTTCACGTATCTTTACCATTTAAGGTTAAAAAAAGATCTCCTGTTGATGCATTGTTATCAGAACGATCCAAATCGTTTTTAAAAGAAATTGCATTACCAGAAAATAGTCCGTTGGTAGGAAAGCGAATTGTGGATGTTGATTTTCCCAAAGGTGCTATAATCGCTATAATAATGCGTGATGATAAATTTATAACCCCATCTGGCACCACAGCGTTTCAAGCCAATGACACCCTGGTAATTTTAACGGAGAGTAAGGAATCTATGCAATTGATTTATAGTAAATTTGAAATCTCAATAGTTTAAAGCTTATGGAAACAAGTTTACGAATATACATTCCCGCATTAATGCTGGTAGCTATGTTAATCTTACTCTTTTGGAGATATGTACGACAAGCTATACCTATTAGAGTACCTAATCCTAATGTTGAAAAACTGACTAATTATAACCGATTAAAAAGATTAGGAGGGTATTACTGGATTTTATTTATTGCATTTCTTCTTATTACTATTATATACACCCTAACACCAGAATTATACTCTTATTTGCTACCGATTGAGCGTTTAAATCACCCGCTTATTAACGAAATAGGCCTTATCGTGATGAAATTATCCTTAGTTTGGATATTAATTGCCCAAATTCAGCTCGATAGGGAATTATATAAATATTCACGAAAAATTGATAATCTTGAAGCTATGGAACTAGTTCATTTTTCGGAAAAAACTTTACTTTCTGGGATTTTACTTCTATTTCTTGGATTTCTGATTACTATTACGAGTATCACAGGATTTTTTTTGGTTATTATAGGCTTTGCATTATACTTTAAAAATTTTCGATTTGGTTATATGAGCTAATTATACTTATGTATGAGCGTCTTAAAAGTGGCTTTCTCAAAAATATATCTGTTTTATATAAATTATGTCACCCCTTAAGTCTCTCTTTTTTATTTTTTTATAGGAATTTATTGTATAAGTGCAGTGGATTCTGTAATTATCATGCCATAACCTTTGCACTTATGATCAAGTATACTCCTTCCAGTCAATTAGTTTTAAAGGATTTTTCCCACCCTTTCGATAATGAACTTTCCCCGGATAACCGCTGGCTGGATAAAATTAGCAGAGGTGTTACCCTGGGATGAACTGGCCAATACTTATGCTAAAGCTTTCGCACGGATCGTGGAAGGGAATCCATAGACATTCGCATGGTCATAGGCGCCCTTATTGTAAAACATAAATTAGGACTGGATGACAGGGGGACCGTGGAGATGATTAGCGAAAATATTTATCTTCAATACTTTTTCGGGCTTACTTTCTTTCAAACCAAAGCCCCTTTCCACCCTACGGTATTTGTGGATATCCGCAAACGTATGGGGGCTGCTTCCTTTGATAAATGGAACGAGCTGGTTATTGAAAAGGCCGATGCTCTCAAACCCAAGGGGAAAAAGAGGATCGATGACAAGGACCCAAAAAATGATGATGATAATGACAAGCCTCAACCTTCTGAAGGTTCCTCGACCAACAAAGGCAGCATAAAAATAGATGCCACCGTTGCCATTCAAAAGATAGCCTATCCTACCGATGGAGGTTTGCTTCATAAGGCAAGGGAGGAAAGTGAACGCCTTATTGATTTGCTTTATGAGCAAAGTCCTTCTTTAAAAAAGCCGCGTACCTATCGTAGGGTGACCAGGAAAGAATACTTGGCCTTTTCAAAGAAGCGAAAGAAAAGAAGATCATTGGTGAGAAAGTTCATTCGAAAGCAATGGCATGAGTCGTGTGGAGCATATTGGTTGGGAAGCCTTTAATGAATCGATGGATCTGAAATTACAGGTAGCTGCCTATAAGGCGACCTTTGGTCATTATCCCGAACTGCTCCTGGCAGATCGGATTTACTTTAACCGGGAAAACAGAAAATGGCTGAAACAGAAAAACATACGTATTGTTGGTGCCTCCCTTGGACGCCCCACAAAAGAACAATTATCACCCTATCAAAAACGAAAGCCACGCAAAGAGCGAAACCAGCGAAACCTTATAGAAGGCAAGTTTGGCCAAGGCAAGAACGATTATGGGCTGGGCAACATAGAGGCAAAAAGAAAAGATACCTCAGAGAGCTGGATTGGAACGATCTTTTTTGTAATGAACCTTTTAACCTTAACAAAAATATCAGCTACCTATACTATTTTTTGTACCTATATCCAAAAATGGAGAACTGAGCTCTACCTCAGAAGCCAAGTCCTGAGCAATTATAACAATCTCGTACCGGTTTTATAAAATTACTGCTGGAATAGAAGAATATTAAGGCCCACCACGATGCGTTTATTGGTATATAAATATCTGGCTGAAAGTGAAATTGCATTAAGTTTATCTGATCTCGAAACCTATTTTGAAAAATCAGATAAGACTACGCTCTACAGAACTTTAAAAACCTTTGAACAAAAGAATCTGGTACATAGTATTGATGATGGATCGAGGCTTACTAAATATGCTTTTTATAAAGATGAGTGTAATTGTGATTTGTATAGCTATATCCACCTTCATTTTCATTGTACCCAATGCGATACGACCATTTGTTTACCGGGACAAAAAGTTCCATCATTCAGTCTTCCGGAAGGTTTTATGGCTACTGATGCGAATTTGGTTATAAAAGGCTGTTGCTCTACCTGTAACCACAGTTAAACACAAAGATTTACGATATATAATAAAACAAATTGGATTATTTTGACCAGGGACAACTATTATTTTTTTCAATTAAACATATTGTTCTAACTTTGATATAAGAGAGCTTATCTAGAAACGGATACTCCTAAAAAATAATAATTTAAATACTAACACCATGAAAGCAAAAATTTTCAAATCACTTGCACTCGTAGCTTTAATAACCTTTATCTCTTGTGGAGAAAGTACGGACACAGTTGAATCGGGCACTTACCAGGGAACGGTAAAGGAAGTTGAGGCTGAAAAAACGGAAATTTATGTACAAACGGCCGATGATAAAACATTGGAATTGTATTTTACGGAAGAAACCGAATTGACAAGAGGCGGGAGTACCGTTGAGTTTTCAGAATTGGAAGAAGGACAAAATGTTGAAGTGGAAGTAGAAAAAACAGGAAAAAGATTAGATCCAATTTCTGTAAAAATACTTGATTAGATGAATGAATTACCGGAATTTTGGCGGACAGAGGTTTTTCATCCTCTGTCTGTTCACTTTCCTATAGGACTGCTTTTAGTTGCTTTGGTTTTTAAGATTATCACTTTATGGTCTAAAAAAGAAACCTGGCAGCTGGGAGGGAGTGTTCTGTTAGGTCTTGGAATAGTGGGTTTATGGATAGCCATTTATACCGGAAACCTTGCAGATGGCATTGTTTCAAGAAAAATTTGTGATCCTACTATTCTTAAAGACCATCAAAATCTTGCCTATATTACCGCATGGATTTTTACAGCCTCATTTATTCTTGATGTTTTACTACAAATCTTTTCAGATAAGATCCGGAGTAAATCGTTAATCTTTAAATCAGTGCTCATAATTTTGTTAATTACAGGAAGCGGATTTCTCACCTATACCGGGCATTTGGGGGCCACCCTGGTTTATCAGCAAGGTGCCGGTGTGTACACCCCATCTTCAGATTGTAATGAATTCAATTAGAAGATGAAACATAACCCTGAGAAAGGTTCAGCCAGCCCTGAAACTCATAAAGGTTTAAAAACCACACTAACAGGAATTATAATTAGTGCACTGCTGGCTACTGTTAAGGCAATAGGCGGTATTTTTGGCCATTCCTACGCGCTTATTGCCGATGCTATAGAATCTGGAGCAGATGTTTTTACTTCCACTATGTTATGGCTTGGTCTTAAATGGTCGGGCAAACCCGCAGATGAAAATCATCCATATGGCCACGGAAAAGCCGAAGCGCTTGTGGCACTGGGTATTTCGGTAGCTTTGGTTATAGCTGCGGGTATTATTATTCGCGATAGTATTTTTCATATCATAGCCCCCCACAAAACTCCTGCTCCCTATACCTTGATCATTTTAATCTTAGTAATTCTCACCAAAGAAATTTTATATCGCTTTGTTTTAAAAACCGGAGAAGAAATTGGTAGTGGTGCAGTAAAAGCTGATGCCTTTCATCATCGGAGTGATGCTATTACCTCGGCCGCGGCTTTTATTGGAATTAGTATTGCCTTAATTGGCGGAAAAGGCTTTGAAGTTGCCGATGACTATGCAGCGCTGTTGGCCGGCGGATTTATTATTTATAATGCCTGGGGAATCGCCAGACCGGCCCTGGGAGAATTACTTGATGAAGCTCTGGAACCCCAACTTATTCAGGAAGTTCGTGAAATAGCATTAAAAACTTCGGGAGTAGAAAAAGTAGAAAAATGCTATAGCAGGAAAATGGGTTTAGGCTCGCACATTGATATGCATATTTGGGTAGAAAAAACTATTTCGGTTGAACGCGGCCACGCTATAGCCCATCAGGTGAAGGAAAAAGTTCAAAAAGAAATTCCTTCAATCATTGATCTTCATATTCATGTGGAACCTGATGGTTAAGAGGTGAAATTGAAAATGAAGAGCAAGAGGGCAACCCGCATTGCGAGGTTGGGCTTCCATCTTCATTTTTTCTGTACTTATTTATAGCCAAAACGATTTAAAATAAATAGGCTTAAAATTTTATGGAGAACTTTTTTACTAAAAAATGCTCTCAACCTAGTAAATCCGGTTAATTTTTTAGTAAAAAATAGAAATTCAAGACCATTCACCACTTTCACTTCCATTCTGCAAAAGCTTCATTTCGGCAAAAGAGGTTCATTGTAATTTGTCTTGGACACGAGACAAAAGCTTTGAAAATAAATACAGGAAAGAAAAATTCATGTAAGCTTTTTGGCTCAAGTCCGCCTCGGCAGTAACTAAAATACACCGATCAGGATTTCAAAGTTTCTTTTTAGAATCCTTCTTACCTCACCTTACCCTTTGCTGCTAAAAGAACAAGCTTTAAAATTAACCGGAGTGCATAACCGCTGCGCTTTTATAACTCCTCCATAATTTCAAAGCTTGAACAGGTTGGGCATCAAAAGGTAATGCGACGGCTATGGAAGAAGTAAATGAAAAGGACATAATTTCTTATTCATCCTGATCTACATATTATTTTCTTTTCACCGGCAAAAGGAAAATGCTTAAGATGAAAAAAGTAAATGGGTTGTTTAGGACTTTTCCCCTTAAACATCTCTTTTTTTTATTGCGACCAGCGGGAGCAATCAAGATTGTGCCCACAGGCACACATCTTGCACTACTTTTCATTTTTAATATTACGGTTCCTGTATAAAAGCTTTTAATCCTTCAGTAGTGATATCCCATATGTTGACATTCTTTTTTATAGATTTTTTCAAATAACAGCCTCTATACAATGTAGCCGTTTTAATCGTTCCAATTCTTTCTCAGCCACCTTTGTTAATAATGATGATTATGATCTAATATTTACTACATATAACGATTCTACTGATCCAGCATCGGGTAGAACTGATGGCTCAAAAATTTCTGAAGGAATAGTAACAATTAAATTTAATTTAGTCTCCCAATCATCAAATTCAATGGAATGGGCATCTACTTTGTTACATGAAGGTATACACGCAGAAATGTATAGATTTATAGAGGAGCAAGAGCCTGGAGTTTTTCCTGATGATAGGGAAGAAATTATGAAACTGTTTTTACGCTTTAAAGAAACTGAATGGGGAAATGATGCAAGTGTTCAACATTATAGAATGAGCCAAGAATATATAATACCGATTGCAGAAGCATTAAGGAAAATTGATAATAATCAATATCCACTAGATTATTATATGTATTTTGCTTGGGACGGTGTTAGACCATATGCTCCAACACGATACAGACCTTCTAATGAAATGATGAGTGAGTGGGCAACTAAAGCCAATATTGTTAGAATAAATCATACCATACCATGTCCAGATTAACTTTATTATTAATAATTTTATTCTTAACCTCGTGTAAAGAGAATAAGTCATATCAAAAGGGAAATGATGTAAAGTATACTCTTTATTCTGAAATGATTCAGAAACTTTCGTTATTGCCACCTCCAGATATTGAAATCATTGAAGATGAAAATAAGTATAGAAACTATAAAGACTCTATTTCTAATGTGCCTGTAAATATATATATATTAGATAGTACAATTATTCCAAATTTATCGCAAGATGTTTTGCCTAATAAATTTAAAGAATTTTCATATTTAATATCACAACTCAATCAGCAGTCAGGAGATCAATTAGATATAAAAAAAATTACAAGTAAAAAAAATCAAAATATTTCATTAGTTGAAAATCCTAAAGAAATATTAGATTATGAAAACATCTCATACTTTGTCCGATTTTCCGAAATAGTTCTGGATTCTAAGAAAAGTATGGGGGTATTTTATGTCTCAGTTCATTTATCCGACAAGGCAGGTGAATATAAATTGATTTTAGTAAGAAAAATTAATGATAAATGGAAAGTCGTCCATGAAATAACATTAGAAATTTCCTAAAATTTAGTTTTAAATATGGTAGATGTGAAGCGATTAAAGGAAACAACATTTGATGGGGAGGAGAGATTTTTGAAGTTGAAGGTAATCTTTTTTTTAAAGCAGATATGTCATTTTTAAAACAAGGCGGGAGTATTATAGGAATGGAAATTATGGCAGAAAAGTATTGCTCGGGAAAACCTTTTGGAAATCCTTTTTTGGGAAGTATTGATGGAATATCCGGTTAGGGTTCTCAATAAAATTGAATGAAACTTGTGCTGAAGAATTACTACAATTTTTATTATATTTGGGATAGTCCAGAATATCAAACTGCACCAATACGTTCTATTTAAATTGTGAGTTAATCGTGAGTTCAAAAATTTGGAACTGCGTGAAACCATATAAATACTGGGGTTTTCAACGTTTTAAAAGCGTTCTGCCACCCCGACGAACCGTACTTTAAACGGATATAAAACACTGTTAATCTATTGATTTCCAGTGTTTTTTGTTTTTAACCATATCATTTGAATGATCCAAGAATTATCCATCTACGCCCGAATTACCGTAAATGGAAAATGCGCTGAAATGAGTCTTAAAAGGAAAACTTCAGTGAATGAATGGGATAGTTCTAAAGGACGACTTAAAGGAACTTCCCCTAGAATTAGAACACTAAACAGTTATTTGGATCAGGTTTATTCCAATTTACTGGACACTCAAAAGAAAATTTTAGATAAAGACAACTTGATTACCGCTGATAAGATCAAGGCTTCTTACCTAGGGTTAGATGAAGAACATAAAACCCTCAAGGAGGTTATTGAATATCATAATGAGAAGATGAAGGATGTCCTGAAATGGGGAACGCTGAAGAATTACCATACTACTGCAAAATACCTACAAGAGTTTTTAAAGAAGAAAAAGAAAACTAGGGATGTTTACCTGAAGCAGATCAATTACCAGTTTATCACAGAATTTGAAATGTTCCTGAGAAATTACCGGGCCAAAAAAGAAAGAAAAACCTGCGGTACCAATGGAACGATGAAACACCTGGAACGCTTAAAGAAATTGTTGAACCTGGCCATCAAATTAGAATGGCTGGAAAAGAATCCATTTCGAAGTTATGATTTTAAGTTTGAGAAAAATGATCGGCAGTTTTTAACCGAGCGGGAACTTTGTAAGTTAGAAGGAACGGAATTTACAACACCTTCTCTGGAACGGGTGAAAGATATGTTTTTATTCTCCTGTTATTCCGGGTTATCTTATATTGACTTAAAAGAACTTACTACCGACCAATTGGTGAAAGGCATAGATGGGAAGGATTGGATTTATACCAAACGTGAGAAAACCCAACAGTCCGTAAAAATTCCACTACTTGAAGCTGCCAACAGGATTCTTCAAAAATATCTACAAGAAAATAAATCAAAGAATTCCAAGGTGATTTTTCCGGTGATTTCCAATCAAAAGATGAATAAATACTTGAAAGATATTATGAAATCCATCGGTATCAGAAAGCAAATTACTTTTCATTC
Source organism: Salegentibacter sp. (assembly GCA_017795085.1). Lineage (GTDB taxonomy): Bacteria > Bacteroidota > Bacteroidia > Flavobacteriales > Flavobacteriaceae > Salegentibacter. The sequence goes on along the minus strand of CP051246.1, from coordinate 2,235,240 downwards.
GGCCAGGCATACATTTGCCACCGTGATCACGCTTTCTAATGGTGTTCCTATAGAAACCGTTTCTAAAATTCTGGGACATTCCAAGCTTTCTACGACTCAAATTTATGCTAGAGTTTTGGAGGATAAATTGAGTTCTGATATTTCTAACTTGGATCAGGTTATGATTAATAAAAAGCAACGTAAAATGAATTAATAGAACGGCTTTCAATTTATAATTTTTTTTCTTCCTCGTTCCCTCGCGAAAATCTTTTTAGCTTAAATGGTGCGTAAGCTCAATAGTATTTTTGATGTGATTATAAAAGCTGCCATTTTGAGTAGCGAAGCGCAGAAAAATGAGTAGTAAGAGGGTAACACGCTTCGCGATGTTATAAATTCCTATTTTATTCATTTTCAGTTATTTATAAATATTTAGACTTTTATTTTTAACCGGATTTGCGTCAAATGGCCTGAGAAGCCGTATAAACAGGCGCAAGTTTGCGACACATTGTCTTTTTGAGGATAATTTAGTTGGCACTCCCCTAAGCGCTCAAATCACTATAAAAGGTAATAACGAGATTAATTCTATCAGGACATTTGCAATACCATTGCAAGAATTTTTGTTTATTTTTGAATTTAATGAGAATTTTTGCAACCTTATCATTAGCCAGTCTTTTGCTATTTCAATCCCTGACTCCGGGGATGGACTGGTGTTGTGAACTTCCAAAAGTAGATAACCTGGTTGAACATTATCAGGAGCTTTCTAAAAATTCTAGTGTAAGCGTTACTGATTTTATAGTCAGTCATTATGGTAACGAAAATACAGATCATCAGGATAGCCATGATGGCGAATTGCCTTTTCAGGGCAATCATTCCTGTTGTCATGTGCATGTATTTATAGGATATTTAAACTTTACTTATCCTGAATACCATTCATTTGGGACAAAATTTATTCCGGTATATTACCGGTATGTAGATTCTTCAGGAATTTCCTTTCCCATTTTTCAACCGCCCAAATTAGCCTAAACGGGCATATTTTCTTTTTAAATCTATTAATCAGGAACAGGTTTTCTGTAAGTGCCCGTATTAAACCATCAATTAATACTAACATTTACAATAATTAATCATGTTGAATAAAATCATTGATTTTTCAATCAATAATAAATTTATTATTGGGTTGTTTACTGTGGTGCTTATCGGACTTGGAATTTGGAGTATGACCAAGGTTCCGGTAGATGCACAACCCGATATTACCAATAACCAGGTACAGGTGATTACGCAAGCCCCCAATTTAAGCACGACGGATATAGAACAGTTTGTAACCTATCCGGTTGAGGTAGCGATGAGTAATTTACCGGGCGTTTTGGAAATACGTTCTATTTCACGTTTCGGACTTTCAGTGGTTACCATAGTTTTTGAAGATGAACAAGGCACCTATCTTCCCCGCCAACTGGTTTCTGAAAAACTTTCTGAAGTTGAAGATGAGATTCCAGAGGGCTTTGGAACGCCATCTATTGGTCCAATTTCTACCGGGTTAGGCGAAATCTATCAGTATACACTGGAGGTTGATGAAGACTATAAAGATGAGTATAATTTAACTGAACTCCGTAGCATCCAGGACTGGATTGTAAAACGCCAAATGGCAATGGTATCTGGCGTGGTAGAAGTAAATGGGGTGGGCGGAAATATTAAACAGTATGAAATTGCAATAAAACCCGATGAATTAAGGGCAATAGATATTAATATCAGCGATATTTTTACTGCCTTAGAAAAGAATAATCAAAACACCGGTGGGGCCTATATTGAACGAAATCACCAGGCAAATTTTATAAGAGGAGAAGGCCTTGCAAGAAATGTAGATGACCTTAAAAAAATAGTAGTTAAAAACACCGATGGCATTCCCATTGCCATAGGCGATGTTGCTGAAGTGGGAATTGGCAGTTCGGTACGCTATGGAGCTTTGACTAAAAACGGAGAGGGAGAAACCGTAGGCGGAATGATTATGATGCTTAAAGGCGCCAACTCCAACGAGGTGATTACTAATGTTAAAAACCGAATTTCCGAAATCCAAAAGTCACTGCCGGAAGGAATTTCCATTAAGCCATTTTTAGACCGAAGTGAACTTATTAGTGAAACTACCGGTACAATTACCGAAAATCTGAAGCTTGGAGGGCTAATAGTAATCTTTGTGCTCGTCATTCTTTTAGGGAACTGGCGCGGGGGGTTAATTGTAGCGTCAACCATCCCGCTTTCTTTATTATTTGCCTTTATTTTAATGAATACATTTGATGTTTGGGCCAATTTAATGAGCCTGGGCGCCATAGATTTTGGAATTATAGTAGATGGAGCCGTGATTATTGTTGAAAGTACGGTTTTTGCCATTTCCCAGAGAATAGCCAAAAGACAATCAATTGATCATCAGGAGAAAGATGCCATAGCTTCTTCATCTGCTAAAAAAATGATGAATTCTGCTTTCTTCGGGCAGTTTATCATTCTCATCGTTTTTCTTCCGATCCTTGCGTTGGAAGGTGTGGAAGGCAAAATGTTTAAGCCGATGGCTTTAACCTTTATTTTCGCCATGCTGGGGGCTATGATTTTATGTTTGACCTACGTGCCTATGGTTTCAGCATTATTCCTTAAACCATCAAAAAAAATTAAAAAGTCAAAAGGAGACCAGTTTGTAAAATGGCTTGAAAATAAATACGAGCCATTATTAAAAAAGTCCCTGAAAAGATCTAAAATAGTTGTAGGTGTCGGAGTGATTCTTTTTGGCGTTTCGGTCTTACTTTTCAGCAGAATGGGAGGAGAATTTGTCCCTCAATTAGATGAAGGCGATATAGCATTTCATATCATTATGAAACCCGGAAGTTCCCTTTCTGAAGGAATTGCCACTTCTACCAAAATTGAAAACCTGCTTTTAGATGAATTCCCTGAGATTGAACAGGTAGTTTCCCGTTTTGGGGTTTCTGATGTGCCAACCGACCCGATGCCTATGGATATCGGTGATAGTTTTATAATTCTGAAACCAAAAAGCGAGTGGGTTTCTGCTGAAAGCAAAGATGAACTTATCGAAAAAATAAAGGGAACCATCAGTATAATTCCCGGGGTAAGTTATGAGTTTACCCAACCCGTAGAAATGCGTTTTAATGAATTACTAACCGGGGTGCGGGAAGATGTAGCCGTAAAATTGTATGGAGAAAATCTTGATGTACTTGCTACGAAGGCGCAGGAGATGGGAAATATTATTGCTACTGTAGATGGCGTAGCCGATATGAAAGTTGAAGCAACTGCCGGTCTTCCGCAAATTACCGTAAATTATAATCGGGATAAACTGGCGCAATATGGGCTGAATATCGAGGAACTAAATACCTTGATACAAACTGCCTTTGCCGGTGGAAAAGCTGGCGTAATTTTCGAGGGAGAAAGACGTTTTGATTTAATGCTAAGGTTAGCCGAGGAAAATCGTGCGGGTATTAATGACCTCAAAAATTTATATGTCAGCCTGCCCCGGGGAACTCAAATTCCGCTTAAAGAAGTTGCTGATGTGCGCTACAAGGATGGCCCTATGCAAATTAGCCGGGACAATACTAATCGCAGGACTTATGTTGGGATCAATATCAGAAACCGGGATGTGAAATCGGTGGTGGAAGATATTCAGCAAAAACTGGAAACTGAATTTGATTTGCCCGCCGGTTATTACATAAGATACGGGGGTGCTTTTGAAAACCTGGAACGAGCCAGTTCCCGTCTTCAAATTGTGGTACCGATAGCACTTTTACTCATATTTATACTTATTTATTTCGCATTAAAATCTTTAAAACAAACAACCATGATTTATATGGCCATTCCCATGGCGGCAATTGGTGGGGTTTTTGCCCTATGGCTAAGAGATATGCCGTTTAGTATTTCAGCAGGAGTTGGATTTATCGTGCTTTTTGGGGTTGCCGTGCTGAACGGACTGGTTTTAATCAGCAGTCTTAATGAATTAAAAGAAAATGGCGTAACCAATTTAAACGAAAGAATTAGTTTGGGCACCAAACGTAGAATTCGTCCAATTTTACTGACTGCACTTACCGATGTGCTCGGCTTTTTACCAATGGCCATTTCTGTTTCTGCAGGAGCTGAAGTGCAACGCCCTCTGGCAACAGTGGTTATTGGCGGAATGATAACCTCTACCTTATTAACTTTATTCCTACTGCCTGTTTTATACAAATGGGTAGAAGAACGAAACCTGAAGTCTGCCGGGAAGAATCCTGCTATTGGTTTTGGAATAATCGCAGGTATATTCCTGGTGAACCCAAATATTACCCAGGCTCAGGAAATCAACAACTCACTACCAAAACTCGACCAGAACAGAGCAGTAGAAATGGCGCTTGAAAATTATCCGTTGCTTCAAAATAAAAATTTAGCAATTGAAAGAGAAAAATCTCTTAAGAAATCGGCCTGGGATTTGGGGACAACGCAGGTTTTTACCGGGGGAGAAGAAATAAACGATAATCAGGGCGTTTATACGAGAATTGGTTTTCAGCAACAGGGCATTGATATTTTTGGAATAGCCCCCGAATTAAAGTTGCAAAAAGAGAAAATTGCACTTTCAGAAAAAGTGTATGAGCTTTCGGAACTCGAGGTAACGCGGGAAGTTAAAAATGCCTGGAATAAAGCCTACGCAGCCAAAAGAAAAGTCACAGCTTTTGAAAAACTTGATTCTGTTTATAGCGAATTTGAACGTGCGGTAGATTTGCGTTACGAAACCGAAGCGATTTCAAAGCTGGAGGCCATAACCGCAACCAATCGTTCCAGGGAAATCAAAATTCGTTTGAAACAGGCCAATAGGGATTTTCAGACTTATTTGCAGCAATTGAATTTATGGTTAGGCGCTGATACTTTTTATTCGGTTGCCGATGAATTTAATTTATTGCCTGCAATTCCCGGGCAACCTACTTCCCACCCGCAACTGGAACTTGCCAGGAAACAGGTGGCTGTTTCAGAAGCAAAATACAAGGCCTTAAAAGCCAATTTACTTCCTGAATTCAATATTCAATACGGATTACAGGAAATAAACGGAAATAATAATTTTTATAGTTATCAGGCCGGTATTTCCGTCCCCATCCTGTCTGGTAAAACTTATGCTGATAATCAGGCGGCAAAAATAGATACCAAAATTACAGCACAAGAAGCCGCATTTAAAGAACAGCAGTTACAATCTGATTATCAACAGGCCGTAAATAAGCTCGAAAAATGGAAAGCTTCGTGGGAATATTACCGCGAAAAGGCTTTACCAGTTGCTGAAGAACAACAAAATGGAGCTTTATTGGCTTTTAATGAAGGTGCGATTGATTATATGCAATTCATCCAGATTCTGGATGATGCAGTTCGGACGGAATTAAATGCAATAGAAGCACTTTCAAACTATTTACAGGCAGTTGCCGACCTTCAATTTTATATTAACGATTAAGAAAAGAGCAATGATAAAAAATAATATATATTACAGCCTTACCACATTTCTGAGCATCATATTCCTGTTTTCCTGTAACGATGCCGGATATATAGCAGCCAACGGGCAGCTGGAAGTACCGCCGCAAAGCGAAGCTTCGGTAACCCCCGTCATGGGTGCAAACGTTTCCGATATTCTGGTAATAGAAGGGGATCAGGTAAAAAAGGGGGAGACCATAGCATTTATTTCACATCCTGAAATGGTGAGGCTGCAAACCGATTATTTAAATGCGTTTAATGAATATCATTTACAGCAAAAAGAATTTGGTTTCCGATATTCTGGTAATAGAAGGGGATCAGGTAAAAAAGGGGGAGACCATAGCATTTATTTCACATCCTGAAATGGTGAGGCTGCAAACCGATTATTTAAATGCGTTTAATGAATATCATTTACAGCAAAAAGAATTTGTTCGACAAAAAAGGCTTTATGAAGAAGGAGTTGGCTCAGGAGAAACCTTTCAGCGTACCGAAGCTGCTATGCAAAATGCTCGCGGAAACCTTACCGGTTTAAAATCTCAACTGGAATTATTGAATTTGAATCCAACGAGGATTGAAAAGGGAAATATTTATAAAAAAATCCCGGTGGTTAGTCCAATTGAAGGCGCCATTGAAAAAGTAAACATTCAGACCGGGCAATACGTTCAGGCGCAAACCCCGATGTTTGAAATTGTAAATACTCATCACGTTCATGCCGATTTAATGGTATTTGAAAAGGATGTTTATAAAGTGAAGGTGGGACAAACCGTGAATTTTACGGTAGAATCTATGCCGGAGGTTGAGCTTGAAGCAAAAATTATATCGATGAGCAAAACCTTTGAAAAAGAGCCAAAAGCCGTTCACGTTCATGCTGAAATAAATAACAAACCCGGTAACCTTATCCCCGGGATGTATGTAAAAGGGAGAATAAACATAAATAACATACAAACTACCGCTTTTCCAGAAAGCGCTATTGCCAAAACCGGGGAAACCTCCTATGTTTTTAAAGCTGAAGAGAGTGCGGATGGCTGGGGTTTTATTCCGGTTAAGGTAGTAACGGGAGAAACGGTAAATGGTTGGACTTCAGTTGAGTTTCTAGCTGAAGTCACCCCGGAAACAATATTTGTTTATAATAATGCTTACTATCTCATGGCTGAAATGCAAAAAGGCCAGGGCGGCCACGGACATTAAACTTACTTAAATGGAAAAGCAGAGAAAAATATATCTTAAAAAAGCAAGAACCTTACAGCTCTATAATGTATTATACGACATTTTAGAAGTATGTGTGTCCTTAATCGCGGGGTTTTCTTCGGGAAGTGCAGCTTTAATTGGTTGGGGACTTGATAGTGTGGTAGAAGTGATTTCAGGAGGAACTTTATACTGGCGTTTAAACGGAGAATTGAAACATATTGATGAAAAGGAAGTAAAAAAACGGGAGAAAATCACCCTGTATGTAATTGCTTGCTCTTTTTTTATAATCAGTACCTTCATTACTTATGATTCTGTCACTAAACTGATTAACGGGCAAACAGCCCAGTGGAGCGTAATCGGATTGATAATATTATTGATTTCCCTTGTAGTAAACCCCTTTCTTATCTGGTATAAACAATATTATGGTAAGAAGCTAAAAAGTAAAGAACTCAAAGCCGATGCAAAAGACACGTTTATATGTTTATATCAAACGGTTGCCGTGCTGTTAGGTTTATTAGCTGTAAATTATTTAGGCTGGTGGTGGGCTGATCCCGTGGCGGCTCTATTTATTGTGCCTTATGCCTTAAAAGAAGGGATCGAAGCTTATAAAAACGGGAAAGACGTTAATCCGAAATAACAAAAACATGTTAGAAATAAATAGAAAGAAAATTGGCCGATAGGAATATAAGACCCACGGCTATGCGTTTATTAGTCTTTAAATATCTGACAGAAAGTGAAATTGCATTAAGCTTATCTGATATTGAAAAGGATTTTGCAAAATCAGATAAGACGACGCTATACAGAACTTTAAAGAAATTTGAAGAGTAAATGAAAATGCCGGAATAACCAGCTCATCCTGATCTACATTTTTTCTTTTCACCGGCAAAAGGAAAATGCTTAAAATGAAAAAAGTAAAAAGTGGTTAATTTAAATTTTATCCTTAGCTATTATTTTTAGCCCGTCCCCCGAAATTACTAAACTTATAACTCAGGCTAAACATTGCATAGCGTGTTAATATTAGATTATTAGTATCCCTGATGTAATCCTCTTCTATTATTCTTCGTGTTTCCACGTTTTGATCCAATAAATCATAAACTTTCAACTGAACAGCTGCAGCATCATCTTTAAGAAACTGATAGCCAAGACTTAAATTCCATAAAATAGAAGAATTTTCCAGACCTGGTGCAACATTCTGCAAGTAACGATAAGAAAAATCATTTGCAAAAAGCATATTCTCGGGCCAGTAGGAAACGAATTCCATCCCTAATCGATGATTGGTAAAATCTTGATTTCTGTCTGGATTAATATCATATTGGGAGCTCTGATATTCAAGATCGTACTCCGGATTTACCTCCAAAATATCTTCTATGGTATAAGTCAGACGAATATTTGGACTTAGAGAAAATTGTTCCGCCCGAAATTTTACCGCATTGGTGAAGCCAATATTTTTATCATAGGATCCATCAAGCTTTACTCGAAATTTAAATTGATTATCCTCTTTTTTTATGTCTTTGCTATAAGAGACCCCAGCATTTGCATTCATATCTCCATCTACATTAACATATGTTGTATATCTTACAAGGTCTTCGTCAATTGTACTTATGGATGATACATTATTCTGAATAAAATTTAATGAAGCCCAGCTGGAAATACCCTCTCTTGTATCATAATCATAGATTCTGTACTCCATATCTATATCATGGCTATAGGTTCGTTTCAGTTCAGGATTTCCTTCAATTATATGTAGAGGATCTGTACGGTCAACAATAGGTTGTAATTCACGAATGGAAGGAATTTCAGCTTCGGTTTCGTATTCAATTTCATAACTTCCTTTTCCTTCCCTTTCATGTTCAACGTCAATATTTAAACCAAAATTGGTGTAATCGTTTTTAAAAGTTGTTTCTTCAAATAGGTTAAAATTTTCAATCTGAGCATACAATATTCCCACGTCTGCTTCTATTTCCCAAAAATTTTTCTCATACTCAAATCCTATATTGGGTGCATGTCTTCTAGTTATTAATTCAAAGTCATTGCTTAAAAGCTCGTTTAAGCTATCGTATTCCCCTTCAGAATTTTCAGATTCATCATATACATACCTTTTATTTCTGGAATGATTATAGTCAAAATCATAGGACACATCAAGGAATAAAATATCAAAGAGGACACTTCGCTGTCGGAGCTCAAATGAATAGGCATCCTCATTTTCCTGTTCATCTATATATTGATCCTGAATTTCCGTTCTTTCATTTCCTTCCTGAAAGAAAGTGCTTTCTGAATAATAAAAATTCTCACTTTTTTGTTTTTCATGACTGTTTGAAAACTCTAGACTTAAAAAGGCATTGCCTTTTCCAAATTTCTGAATAAAATCGATTTCATTATCAAAAGAAAGCCCCGTGTTGGACTGATTGTCGGATGTACTGGTATTATTGATCAAATCACCACTTTCAGCTATGGATTCTGAATAATCTTTTCCGGTAGATTTTCCGAGGTTTGCATCGAAATCAGTTTCTACAGACAACCGGCTAAGCGTATCGAACTCTACTTCAAATTCTGCATTGGCCCGATGGCTATCATTCAACGTATTGCTTTCCTGTTCAGAATTCTTCTGATACCGCGAATCGGGTAATAAATATTCCGTTTGTGAAGAAGAACTACGACGGGTATCATTCCTTCCAAAAAAATAATCTCCTCCTGATTCCACCTCTTCTACGTCCCATATATCTTCCCATTCATTAGTTATATTTACCCCTGCAGTTTCGGATTTAGTTATTCCATTACCACCATCAGTATTACCCATAGACCCAAAAGTTTCATCATAACTAAATCCTGAACTATTTATATTATTGGAACCTCCAATTATACTCGTTCTGAATTCATCATTAAAATAATTAAAAATACTATTCATCTCGTAGCGTTCATCTGTTCCCCCGCCAAGGGTGGCCCGGGCAAAATATCCTTTATTTTTATCTTCCTTTATAGTAATATTAACTGTTTTATTATCTGAATCACCAGATTCACCGGTAAATTCCTGGGATTCGGTTTTTGTATCTGTAACCTGAATTTTATTGATTACTTCCTTGGGAAGGTTTTTAAGTGCAATTTGCGGGTCATCGCCAAAGAATTCTTCCCCATTGACTATAATTCTGGTAATAGGTTTTCCATTAATGCTTATATTTCCGTCTCTGTCGACTTCTACACCCGGTAGCTTTTTCATCACATCTTCCAAATTTGCATTCTGTCGGGTATTAAATGAACCTGCATTAAATTCCACGGTATCTTTTTTAATGGTCATGGGCGCGCTTGATGCAGTAATTAAAACTTCATCCAGGGTGTTTTCCTGAATTTTCATAATTATGGTTTCAAGATCTATTTCATCTTTTAATTCAAGGGTTTTCTGATATGGGGTAAACCCAGAAAATGACACGAAGAAATTTGCCTTTTTATCCTTGGTACGGCCGTTTAATTCAAATTGACCATTCTTATCAGAGACCGTATAACTTATCATACTACTATCTGAAACCTTTTCCACATAGATAGTTGCAGATTCCAATGGAACACCTTCTTCATCTGTAATTTTACCAGTAATCTGAATTTCCTGGGAGAATACAGTAGTACCAAGAAACAATACGAATAAACATATAGAATATTTCATATAAGAAATAGATTGTACAGCACCGAAAATTATAAATACAGTAGCTAGTTAGGTAATTATTCTCCTTAGGCTTTCTTTTTTATGATTAGAAAAATGGTTCTAGGTATGTAATATTGGTTAATGGGCATAGGTTTTTATTTCAGTATAAAAACGAGCGCAGGCTAAGGTTCTTTAAATTATCTTGACTGCGCTCGATGTAACATTTAATTCAATTACTGATGAATAAAAAATCATTTCTTTATTTTACAAATACCATTACTTTCCGCTTCATAGTATGCCCGGCCGCATCTTCTACTGATAAAGTTAATTGGGCAAATCCCTTTTCTTTAGAACTAAAGCTCAACTCCCCGTCTTCTATGGAAGCATCCAGGTTCTCTTTACTATCCACATCATATTTAGGACTATTCCGGAAACCTTTAAATAATTCTTCTACTGAAAAGCTAACTTCTTCTCCGGAATTAATATTATAATGCGGTTCTGATATCCAATGTAAATATTCCTCTAACTGGGTATATCCATTTTTATCTTCATCGGCATTCGACTCAGAAAAGTCTCCATCATCTGATTGAGGATTTAAATCTTTAGCTTCTTCCCACCAATTTGGTAAGCCATCATGGTCAGTATCCCAGTCTTCAGATCGAGTTTCCTTCGGGTAATTTTCTAGGCCACCAACATCTTTTTCTGTATCAATCATACCACCAAGTTCACTTTTTTCACCCATATAGGTATAAGTACTATCAAGAGTTTCACGAATCATTCGTTGGTCATGATTATCTAAAGAAACATTTGCCCCTACATCAGACAAAACATTTTTATATGCCTCTCTGGCAGAATGTGTAGTGACATAACTTTTAAAGAAGGGTTTATCGAGATAGGTTTCATAGTCTACTACCGCATTGTCTGATATTTCCATGGTACGGCCATCTTCTTGATTCTGCAAACCAAAATGTCCAGGCATTACATTATCTGCAAAATAATATTGTTGTTTTCCTTTTCCATAGGCTTCATGTTGTGCATTTAAAGCGTAAAAGAAAGTGGTTGCCGGTCCTGGTTTGTAGTAATTGCCTACAAAATTCACTTCATTGGCACCACCATCAGTTGTCCGATGCCCCCAGTTATAAACCACATTATTTCGAATATCCATTTTACTCCAATAATAACCATCTCCATCTACACCACCGCCAAGACTCCAATTTCGACCAAAGTTATGTGCCAATAGATTATGATGAAAGCTACCTACTTCTCCACCAATGGTTGCTGCATATCCATGCATTGATCCTTCTTCGTAATGATCATGTCCGGCAACATTGAGGGCTTCAGAGATAAGCGTTCGTTGTAAGGTGATATTTTGTGCGCCTCTTGAGCTAAAGCCTTCATCAATGGTCCAGCTAATGGAGCAATGATCAACAATGCTGTGATTGGCCCCTGTGAGTCCCATTCCATCAAAGGTTCGTCCGGCGCCAAGTCTAACACGCATAAATTGCATCATACCATCATCTCCCGTTAAACCAATGGGAGCTTCCGTAATTACAATGCCTTTGCCTGGTGCGGTTTGACCGGCAATGGTTAGGTATTTATCATTGGCAATAATTCTGTCTTTTAATTTTATTTCTCCAGACACCCGAAACACAATTGTTCGTGGTCCTTCTATTTTTTCTATAGCATGTCGTAAGCTTCCAGGACCACTATCATTTAAGTTCGTTACCTCAACCACTTTACCGCCACGACCACCAATAGCATAGCGGCCATAGCCTTCAGCTTCCGGAAAGGCAAGTTGGGCCGGTTTAAACTCCCAAACTTCTCCTTTCACCGTTTCACCATTTTCATATACTTCATCTACCCGCCAGTAATAGTGCTCCATACTGTACAGGTCACTCACAGCAAATGAATTTTTGTCCAGTTCTCCCTTATAAAGTTCCGAATCCTTGGTCGCAGTTCGGATTGCTTTATCATCGGTTCCAAAATATAATTGATGTGATTGAATATCCTTTGGAGAATCCCAGGCAAGTGTAAAATTTTTATCTATAGGCACATGTTCATCTAAATGTTCGGGGAAAGGAGTTCTCGCTTGCTTCAACATATTTTCACCATTCAGTTCAAAGCCATTCACAATAGGTTGTTCTCCTAAAAACTGTATCTCAACAGTTCCACTTTCTCCTACCTGAAATTGCAGGTAAGTCATGCTACTTTTTATAGTAGATTTCGCTTTGTATGTTGGTTGAACGCTTTGCACTTTTTCTCCATTTATTAAAATGCTAATTGCTGATTCATCCTTTTCTTTTTCCCCACTTAAGGAATTATGAAAAGTGAGTAGTGAATGACTCCCTTCAGCAAGTCCTTCTATTTTGAGAGTCAGTTTCTTTTCTGCAACAAGGCCATCATTCACCAATCGGGCATAATAAGGTGCTTGTACACCTGTTTTATCCCAATTAGTTTGTAATTCTCCCGATACAGAAAACTGAATATTTTCTATCTTTTTTTGGAAAGAATTTGTTTCTCCAATCACCCAGGAGTGATATTCAGGTTCGTGTACTTCCACCAATTTTCTCCCATCAAAATCAAAATCTACTTTTAAAGGTTGTTTATCAGTGGAATCATTATTACTAGTGCTACATTGGATACTCATAAATGCAGCTAAAATTACTAATACTATTTGTTTCATTTTATTATTGTTCTCATTCTACAGTATTTTATTGGATAATTAATGTAGATTTAAAATCTATTCTATATCCACAATTAACTAGCAAATTCCTCAAAATTTATTACGGAAATATAACTGCGATTTTTTAATCAGGTTATAATTTACAACTCATAAATCTATAGAGTATCCTGTTCCATCCTGTTTTAGTGATAATTATGGTAATTAATCCATGTTTTTTTGATTAATAATTTTATATATAGCTATTCAACTGTCCTAATTCCTTAAAAGTTGAAAATGCCTTGATCTAGCTCTATGCTATTCTTAGTCATAAGAGGGAAATATGGGCTAGTTTTGTGGTCTAAGTTCGAGTCGGGTTAACTTAAGTTTGTCGATCAGGATATCAGAATTTCTTTAAAAATCCTTCTTACATCCCCTAAACCTTTCGATGTTAAAAAACCTAATTTTGAAATTAACCGGAGCGCATAAACCGCAAGGCTATTTATAGCTCCTCTATAATTTCAAAACTTGAAGATGTAGATACAAAGGTAATGCGATGGCGCTGGAAGAATAAATGAAATTTAATCGTCCTTATCTAAAATGATTTTCCATTCACCCCAAAAGGAAAATGCTTAAGATGAAAAAAGTAAATGGTCAAACTAGGTTTTTAAAAACTATATTTTTAAATATTCGGATTGAAGTTATTAATAGAATAAAATATATTGATTATCTGTAAACAAAATTGTTTATATTTGTAACATGGATGATTTATTAAAATATAAAGGTATACACCCGGGAATTGTTTTAAAGCGTGAATTAAAAAAACGCTTCTTAAAACAACGCCCTTTCGCTTTGGCCATACAGGAACATCCGCAAACACTGAATGCCATTACCAATGGGAAAAGGAATCTAAATACACCCCTGGCACTTAAAATTGAGAAAAAACTTGGATTAGAAGAAGGAAGATTGGCAATTTTACAGACCTATTATGAAATAAAAAGAGAAAAAGAAAAGCTTCAATTAAAAACACCAAATTTATCCTTGCTTAGAGAATCCTTGTTTTGGGACACTGATATTAATCATATTGATTGGCAAAAACATAGTAAGGCTGTTATAAATAGAGTATTTGAGCGAGGCAACGAAACTGAGAAGGAGGAAATCATTCGGTTTTATGGACAGCAAAAAGTAGATAATGCCCTTCGCTCCGTAGCCAGAAAACCTTATACGGTTTCTACAAAATAATTACCCAGGATGCTCCATTATAATACGGTAACCCCACTACTTCGTAATAGTTTGATTCAGCTTATGGCTGCAAAAGAATTTAATGGGTTCCGGTTAGTTGGCGGTACCGCGTTGAGCTTACAAATTGGTCATCGGGAATCTTATCGATATTGATCTTTTTAGTGATACTGAGTATGGATCGATTGATTTTAAAAGTATTACGGCCTATCTCGAAAAGACTTTCCCCTATGTTGATCATTTAGAAATGGAGCCGGCCTTTGGAAAATCATATTTTATCGGGGAAAATGAAGAAAATTCTATCAAGCTAGATATTTTTTATACGGATACCTTTATTCAACCGCCATTTGTGGAAGATTCAATACGTATGGCCAGCCTAAAAGAAATTATTGCGATGAAGATTGATGTGGTTCAACGTGGAGGCCGAAAAAAAGACTTTTGGGACCTACATGCACTTTTAGATTCCTTCAATCTGTCGCAAATGTTAGAACTCCACGAAAAGCGTTACCCGTATAATCACGACAAAGAATTAATACTTCAAAACTTTACTGATTTTTCAGAAGCCGATAATGATTTCGATCCCATATGCTTATTGGGAAAATACTGGGAGTTTATTAAAGACGATATTGAAAGTATTGTTTCAAGTTATACTCAGAAAGGTTAAATTATAAATAAACAATTTTTTCCCTTAAGCCTCTCTTTTTCTTATTGCGACCATCGGGAGCAATCAAGATTGTGTCCACAGGCACACATCTTGCGCCTTTACTATTAATATTTTTTTCATATTGAAACAGCTTAGATAAGTTTTTAGTTTATTTTGTTAATCGTTATATTGCAATATAAAATAATTAGAAGATCGTAAAAATATAGGATCAACCTAAATTATATAAAAAATGAAAATCGCATTATTCTCAGACATTCACGCCAATCTTCCAGCCCTGGAAGCTTTTTTTGAAGATGTAGAAAAACACAAACCCGATGCAACTTATTGTTTAGGAGATCTGGTGGGCTATAATATGTGGCCAAATGAAGTTATAAATGAAATCCGTGAAAGACGAATTCCTACCATTGCCGGAAATTATGATTTTGGAATAGGAAGGACTAGCGATGATTGCGGTTGTGCCTATAAAACGGATGAAGAGAAAGCGAATGGTGCGATAAGCATCGCGGTAACCAATGATCTGATAAAAGATGAAGAAAGGCAATATTTATGCACCTTACCGGCACATATTAATGTTGAATTTCAACTAAATGAAGAAAAACTAAATCTTTTACTGGTTCACGGCAGTCCGCGGAAAATAAATGAATATCTTTCTGAAGACAGACCTGAAAAAAGTTTACTCAGGATCTTGCAAAAATCCAATGCAGACATTTTGTGTTTCGGCCATCCCCACAAACCTTACCATCGCATTTTAGAAGATTCCGAGGGTAAGCAATTCCGACATGCAATCAATATAGGATCTGTTGGTAAACCAAAAGACGATGATAAACGGGGCTGTTATGTAATCCTTCATCTTGATGAAAATTCTTCAAAATCTTTAAAAGATAGCATTAAAGTGGAATTTATCAGGTTTGAATATGATATTGAAAAAACAACTCGTGCTGTGGAGGATAGCAAATTACCCAATGCTTATGCAACAGCATTAAGAGAAACAAAATAAGAAGATTTTCCTGTTTTTTATTTCTAAGTTAAATATTGCTTTGGCCGCGATCTTTCCTTCCTTGCATCTATTTTTATCATTATAAAAGCCGATGAAGTAAAAAATGATTATGGCTTTTTAGTGCCAATGGAATAGAAATGGTCTTTTCTGGTTATTTATTTAACCTTGTAATGTGAAAAATAACGGTGAATGAAAATTTATGATACTGTAATAATAGGTGGTGGACAAGCTGGTTTATCTGTAGCCTATTATTTTAGGCGGAAAGATATTGATTACATATTACTTGATGATCAGGAAAAAGCAGGTGGGGCCTGGTTAAAAACCTGGGACAGTCTGAAATTATTTTCACCTAGAAAATATAGTTCCTTATCAGGCTGGCAAATGCCTCCAGGCTCCTTCGAGTACCCGACAAAAAATGAATTCTTAGAGTACTTGCAAGCCTATGAAAAACGATATGATTTTCCCATTCAAAGAAAAATCAAAGTTCAAGAGGTTTTCAAAGAAAATAAACTCTTTAAGCTAGTAACTAATAAAGGGGAGGTATTCGGTAAAACTTTGGTGAGCGCTACCGGAACGGCAAAAAATCCATTTATACCGGAATATCCAAAAATGGATGAATTTGAGGGATTACAATTTCATTCTAAAGACTATAAAAATCTGGATAATTTACATCAAAAAAAGGTGCTTATAGTTGGTGGAGGAAATTCCGGGGCCCAAATTTTAGCAGAGGTTTCTAAAGTGGCAACTACAAAATGGGTGACATTGGAGGCGCCTCATTTTCTACCAGAACATATTGATGGTCGGTATTTGTTTAATCAGGCCAATAACCAGTATTTTAATAAGGAGACCGACCAACAAGA
This sequence comes from Salegentibacter sp., assembly GCA_017795085.1. GTDB lineage: Bacteria > Bacteroidota > Bacteroidia > Flavobacteriales > Flavobacteriaceae > Salegentibacter. The sequence goes on along the minus strand of CP051246.1, from coordinate 2,218,554 downwards.
GAAAGTTTCTTTAAGTGATATAGTTCAGATAGCTACGGTAAAAGAGGCAAAAGCCCGGGAGGTATATAAAGATGTCAGGCCCTTCAAATCTTTTTATAAAAATGGGGTTGTTTGGGAAAGTGGAGAAAAAGAAAAATTTGATGCTGTGATTTGGTGTACTGGTTTTAAAGCCAACCTTGCCCATCTTCGTTCTCTGGATATAATAAAAGACAATAAGATAGAAACCAAAGGTACGGACGCTAAGGAAATAGACGGCTTATGGCTGGTAGGTTACGGTAACTGGACCGGTTTCGCCTCGGCAACCATTTACGGAGTTGGAAAAACAGCTAAAACCACGGTATCTGAAATTATAGATTACCTTAAGGAATTACCGGATGGTAACTGAACATAAAGTTCGGAAGAAGGTTCGGTAAAAGTTCGGAATAATTTTGAAAAAAATCTTAACATTGATTTATAGTGCCTATAAATAGGCTTCAACAATGCTGCAGTAATAAGTATTTCATAAAAAGCTGTTGAAACAGATTGCAAACTTAATAGAAAGTGGAGTCCTTTAAAGAATCAGACCTTATAAAAGAGGACATTGGAAAATAAAATTTTAAAACGGCTCAGGTTTTGAGATGAAAGAGAAAGACTTTTCTAATGAATAAATATTTTTTATATCTTTATAATATCAAAGACGATCAAATAAAATAAGTCTTGTTGTTCTTTTTAATTTAGTGAATGATTCGGTGAATATATCCAGAATTAAAGATACAATATCGCGGTATTACTTGGCTGATGAAGCCTCAAAAGTTTCCTGCCGCCCCGACTTTTAGTGTATCAAAAAATACTAAAAAACCACTAAATAAATGATTTTCAGTTCTTTAATGAAACTGGAAATCATTTTTTTTGTTTGATATCATCTAAAATGTGACCAGTTCGGTTACCTAATCGGTCACCTATTTTTTCTTACCTTTCAGTAGCCTTGGGGCTTTAGCGTGATTGACTTTCGGCAATTATGTTTAATCGGTTATCTAAATGAAAGGCAATGAAAACAACAACCACTTTCCGTATTCTATTTTGGCTTAATAAAGCGAAAAGTAAAGACAATCGGTTACCTATATATGCGAGGGTAACCGTTAATGGTCGTCGGGCAGAAATTAGTTTGCGTAGAGAATGTGATCCGGAATCCTGGGATGAACACGCCCATCGGATAAAAGGAAGAAATCAGGAGGCTACCAGGTTAAATAACTACCTGGATGCCAAATACGCTAAATTATTACAGTGTTATGAAGACCTGCTTAAAGAAAATCAGGTTATTACCGCCCAGGCTGTAAAATCCCGGTTTTTGGGATCGGATATTACTTTCAAATTCCTCCAGGACATTATTTATCATCATAAATCTACTATGGTGGATGTGCTAAAACCTGGTACCCTTAAAAATTATGGAGCAACGGAAAAATACCTGTTAAGCTACCTTTCCAAGGACCATAAAACCACCAATATTTACCTTAAAAGTATCAATTATCAATTCATAACCGGGTTTGAAAAATTTCTAAGGCGACAGAAAAATAAAAAAGGTAAAAAGCAACTAAGCAATAACGGGATAATGAAACACCTAGAGCGTTTTAAGAAGCTCTCCAATTTAGCTATTAAACTTGGATGGCTGGATAAAGATCCGTTCCGGGACTATAAAATGAAATTTGAGAAATTTGATCGTGTATATTTAACCCAAAGGGAACTAAAATATATTGAGGAAACGCGATTCTCACAGGTCACCCTGGAGAACACTAAGAATATTTTTCTTTTCGCTTGCTATACCGGCCTGTCTTATGTAGATGTAAAGTACCTAACTATAAATAACCTGATCAAAGGGTTAAATGGGAAGGACTGGATCTATTGCCGGCGAGAAAAAAGCCAAATCCCAATGAAAATACCCTTATTGGAGAAAGCAATCAATATTTTAGCACAAAATCGTAATTCCAGCGATGACAAGTTACTCTCGGTTTACAGTAATCGTTACCTTAAAGAAATTGCTTTTCAGTGCAAGATTCGAAAGAAACTCAGTTTTCACGTGGCCAGGCATACCTTTGCCACGACCATCACCCTATCCAATGGCGTACCTATAGAAACTGTTTCAAAGCTCCTGGGGTACTCTAAGTTATCGACTACGCAAATCTATGCCAGGGTGATAGATCAAAAATTAGGAGACGATATGGATATGTTTCAGTCGAAACTCTCCTGAAACCAACTACGGAAAAAATGAAAAGCAAAATTAAGAACGATGAAACGATGCGGAAACGATGAGGCCTCGAAGTCCAGTGTGTAGAGATGTTTTCAGGCGATTTTCACTAATTTAGAAAAATAGGATGGCAACTAAAGAGAAAAAACTTTTGAATTCCTTCTTTTTTTGATGAATGATGACAGAAGAGAAAAGCTAAGGTGATAATCCCAGTAATATCAAAGGTTCACGGGTTTTCATTGTTTTGTCATCAAACTGTCATCAAAAATAAAGTGATGATGAATTTTGAAGTGATTTGATGGAATTTGAGATAAAAACGAGAAAAAATGGAAAAAAGTTTAAGCTGGGAAAGCGCCCGTAATATTTGCATCGTCAAAACGCTGGCAAAATTAGGGCACTTTCCGACCAGGAAATCAGAAAAAGAAGCTTGGTTTCTGAGCCCCCTTCGGTCAGAAACACAAGCCTCTTTTAATGTCTCTTTATTGAAGAATGTATGGTACGACTTCGGAATAGGAAAAGGAGGTTCAACCATAGACCTTATTATGGAGCTTAAATCCTGCTCTGTAAAAGAAGCACTGGAATTTTTAAAAGAGGATATGGGATCCTTCTCTTTTAGCCCGCCTCAAAATGACTTATTAACTAAAGCGAAACTCCTCATTACTGGAATTGAACCGCTGCAACACCCGGCATTACTTCGGTATTTATATGCACGCAAAATTCCAGTAAAAATTTCCAGGAAGTACTGTAGCCAAGTGAACTATCAATATAAAGGGAAACCGTTTTTTGCTATCGGTCTCAAAAATCATAAGGGCGGCTGGGAACTTCGCAATAAATACTATAAAAACTCCAGCAGTCCCAAAACCTATTCCTTTCTTGAGCGAGATTCGAAACAGTTAATTGTCACAGAAGGGATGTTTGATTTTCTTTCCTTGGCCACTATCGATGAATTACTGGTAGCGTGTTCCGATGTTATCATTTTAAATTCCCTGGCCTTTATCCAACAGATTGAAACGATCCTTCAAAACTATGAACGTGTGCTGCTCTTTTTGGATAATGATGCTGCCGGAGAAAAATCAACCCATAATCTTACAAGCCGGTATACCCATATCGAAAATTGCAGTAACTTGTATAAAGGCTATGTCGATCTCAATGAAAAATTGAAAAATGAAAAAGCCTAAAAAATATAAATCCTATTCCAGGAAGGTTAAAGTTCCGAGTATGGAGGAACTTATTTTCACCCCTGCTGAAGGAAAAAGTCTAAGCAGGATAGTAAGGAACTACAACTTACTTTACCAACTGAAGCAGGAAGTGCAAGATGTGTGCCTGTGGGCACAATCTTGATTGCTCCCGATGGTCGCAATAAAAAAAAGGGATGTTTAAGGGGTAAGTCCAGAATAAAAACATTTACTTTTTTTATTTTAAGCATTTTCCTTTTGCGGATGAAAGAAAAACAATTGTAGATCAGGATGATTTGAATATTCGATGTTTCATTTACTTCTTCCAGCTCCGTCACTTTACCTTTTGATGCCTATCATCTTCAAGCTTTGGAAATTATATAGGAGCTATAAATAGCCTGTCGGTTTATGTGCTCCAACTAATTTTTAGCAGCAAAAGGTAAGGTAATGTAAGAAGGTTTTTAAAGGATAAATGGAAATCCTGAACGGTGAATTTTAGCTAACCCCTAGCACGTGTTCAAGACAATTTATATGAACCTTTTATTAAAACAGAAGGAAAAGAGATAAACGTTTTGGTATTACTTTCAATCCAGACCTGAAGAAAAAAATTAATAATAGCGTTCAATATTGGTTGTATCAATCATGTAACCCCCTAATTCTTCATAGCTTTTTAGAAATGTATTAAAATAGGCTTTAATTTCAGGACTGGCGTCTGGATGAATGTGATCAAGAATTAATTCTTTTGTCTTTCCATCCTTTTCAATATAAATGTAATAATCTACATCAGCCCAGGCTTGAACGAGAAGTTCATCCGAAGTATCTTGATTTAATAAACTCGATGGCACGTTTAATAGACTCTCAGTATTATTAAATTCCTGTTGATCAAGTTCCTCTTCAAAAGAGGTATTTGACCAGCTCCCATATTCATCGGAATTATTATCGGCATCCTTATATAATTGGTCATCATTTATAAAATACAAATCTCTACAGTCTCCACCACACATTCCATAAACTCCACCAAATATTATTTTATCTGCCCGTATAATTTCCGATTCAATTGACTCATTATTTTTAGAACACGAGGCAATTAATAATGCATTTGTCAGAATAAAAAGAAATTTTTTCATAATAATAATTTCTAATTAGATGCAAAGAATTCAAAAAGGTTGCGTCAATTCAATTATAAAGAAAACTTAATCAATTAAAAGTGGTAAATAGATTACATATTCGACTTTTCCGTGAAAAAATTGTTGAATTTACAAGGCTGCAATAATTTTTCCGTGAAAAAAAGTTCTACATTAATTTTATAGGGTTTTGGCCGTAAATAATTAAAGAAAAAATGAAGATGGAAGTCCAACCTCGTAAAGCGGGTTAATAAAATTCGAGGCATATAAAAGTTCATAATTTAAAAAGTTCTATCTTTGAATAGGAAGTTTAATCACCCTAAAAGTTACCTATTCGGTTAACTGAAGGAAAGAAAATAAAGAAAAGTACTGCATTTACTGGTATTAAGGGAGCGGCAAACTAACCCTGCCACCCCGACAAGCCTTATTTAAAAGAATACAAAAAACACTGTTAATCTATTGATTTTCAGTTTTTTTAAAAAAACCCATATCATTTGATATGGGTTAAGTCTGATTGTGGAACAGGACTAATTATCAGGTGATTAATCAAAAACTATTTTTTTAGCCAATTCAATTTCTTCTTGGGAGATAGTGTGTGGACGATTTTCGTAGATTTTAATTTTAACCTCGGCGTTCATTTTTATAAAAATTTTTTCGGAATCTTTTACTCTTTCTACTGGAACATGGGTATCGGGATTTCCCGTACCAATAAAAATTGGAGTTTGCTGAAAATTACCTGAATAATTTTCAGCATAGATTTTATCACCAATTAATCCTCCGGTAAAAGCAGCAATTCCGCCAAATTTTTGTGCATTTCGGGCTGCGAATTCCAGGCAAAGACATGCGCCCTGTGAGAATCCGGCCAAGTATATATTTTTAGAAGTAAAGCCTTTTTCTTTAAGTTCTTCAAGCAATTTTTCTAATATACTTAAAGCTGAAGATAGCCAGGGTTCATTTTGTTTTGGCTTAGCTAAAAACGAATAAGGATACCAGGTATTATTGGTGGCCTGGAGTGCTATTTGAGCATAATTTTCTAAGTCAAGGTGGGAAGCAAGTCCGAAGATATCCCGGGTATTAGATCCACGACCATGAAATAAAATTACTGCTTTTTTGGCTTCTTCAATATTTTTTCCAGCATAGTGAATATCTTTTTTATGCATAATTAATGTTTTAATTCAGGTAGTAGTTGTTCAATGCGTTCACGGGAAGGCTCATATTGACTCGGTAGTTTAAGGCTGTTCCCCAGCTCTTCAAGCGATTCATCACGAGTAAATCCGGGATTATCGGTAGCGATTTCAAAAAGCACACCGCCGGGTTCCCGAAAATAAAGTGAAAAAAAATAATCGCGATCTATTTTTTCAGTAATTTGAAGTCGGTATTCCAAGATTTTACCTCGCATTTGCATTTGGGTCTCTTCATCTTTTACCCTGAAAGCAATATGATGATTGGTGCCGCCGGCGTTTAAGCCCGGTGCAGCACCCGGGATTTCTAAAATATCTATAATCGCTGCATTTTCTACAGCATCGGTTTTATAGCGATAGCGGTTATCTTCCCGGCCAATAAGTTTATAATCAAATATTTCGGTTAGTATTTCGACAGTGCCCTCTTTTTTATTTAAAGTAAGTGTTACATTATGAAAACCTTTTAAAGCCTTTTCAGAAGAGATTTCATCGGTTTCCCAAGCCTGTCTTTGATCTTTATGAGTGGTTGCTACCAATTCCAATTGAAGTCCGTCTGGATCTTCAAAAGGCAAACATTTTTCTCTAAATTTTTCTATTATTTCACCATGTTTTACTTTTTTGATTTTAAATCTTTTTTGCCAAAATTCGAGACTGCCTTCCGGTACCGAATAGCTTATTAAGGTGGCCATGCCTGCGCCGTTTTTTCCTGGTTTAACCCGTGGCCAGGGAAAAAATGTAAGGATGGTACCCGGGCTACCGGTTTCATTCCCAAAATAAAAATGATAGGTCTGGGGGTCATCAAAATTCACGGTTTTTTTTACCATTCTTAAACCCAGGACGCCTGTGTAAAAATCGTGATTTCGCTGTGGGTCTCCGGCGATGGCAGTTATATGGTGTAGTCCTAATATTTTGTTTTCCATAGTGTAGTAGTTTTTTTTAAAAATAAATGGGAGGTTTTAGCTCCCAGGTGTTCTTAAAATTTTAAAAGTTAGTGAATGAATTAAAGATGCTTATGGAGTCGCCGGGTAATATTGGAAGTTTTAGAGTCACTGTACATTCCATAGGCATTAACCAAAATTCCTTTTACATGATGAGCCTCGGAAGAAATTCCAAAAACTATCATTTCATCGCCGGGATCGGTATTGCCTTCAAACCTGTAAATTTCATCAATATCAAATTCATCGGGCGATAATTCCAAAGTTGTTTGTTTGCATATAATACAGTCTTTTTCATTCAATAAAGAAAAATCTGTCGTGTACCCACGCCGTATGAGGTCATTAATGGCTTCACTTGCGGTATCATAACTATGTCGGTTCATATTTTTAGTTTTTAAAAGATTAGTTGAGTGATGCAATAGTTTTTTTGACCTCAGTGACAATACCTTTAATAGGTTTATTCATTTAAAGTTACAGTTTTTTAAATAATTTTACGCTAAATATTTCTTAATCCCCATACAGGGTTTTCAGAAAAAATAAAAAGCTTATTTTTGCCGTATTAACCTTCATCTTTTAAGCCTATGAGCCAAAAAGTCCTGCTTTCTGCGAAAGAAATAGATATTATCTTACACAGGCTGGCTTGTCAATTAGTAGAAAACCATACTGATTTTAAAAACTCTGTGCTTATCGGGATACAACCTCGTGGTGTTTTTCTAGCGGAACGATTACTTAAAATCCTTCAGAAAGAATACGCTTTAAATAATGTTAGGTATGGACGATTGGATATTACCTTTTATCGCGACGATTTTAGAAGGGGTGAAAAACCGCTGGAGGCCAATAAAACTAAAATTGATTTTATTGTAGAAGACCAACGAGTAATTTTTATAGATGATGTTCTATATTCCGGGCGAAGTATTAGGGCTGCTTTAACGGCAATTCAAAGCTTTGGAAGGCCAAAAGAAATTGAACTTTTAAGTTTAATAGACCGAAGGTTTAGCCGGCATTTACCTATTCAACCCGATTATAACGGGAGGCAGGTTGATGCCATTAATGAAGAAAAAGTAAAGGTGAACTGGAAAGAAAATGATGGGGAAGACGTGGTATACTTGATTTCAAAATAAGAAATTACAGTGAGGCTGGCTCACGTATATATTTAATGAACTTTTAAAAATTCGACATAAGCGTCGAAACATTTGAAATCTCACTTAGTGAGAAAAACTAAAAAATAGATGAGTGAACTTAGTGTAGACCATTTATTGGGGATAAAATACCTGAAAAAAGAAGATATTGAGCTCATTTTTAAAACGGCCGATCATTTTAAGGAGGTAATTAACCGGCCCATAAAAAAAGTTCCTTCGCTACGAGATGTTACTATTGCTAATCTTTTTTTTGAAAATTCTACTCGAACCCGCCTTTCTTTTGAACTTGCTGAAAAACGACTTAGTGCCGATGTGATTAACTTTTCAGCGGCTTCTTCTTCAGTAAAAAAAGGAGAAACGCTTATCGATACGGTAAACAATATTTTATCGATGAAAGTTGATATGGTGGTCATGCGGCATCCAAATCCCGGGGCCGGGATTTTTCTCTCTAAAAATGTAAACGCAAGTATCATAAATGCCGGTGACGGTGCTCACGAGCATCCTACGCAAGCCTTGCTAGATACTTATTCTATAAGAGAACGTCTTGGTAGTGTAGGAGGTAAAAAAGTAGTGATTGTAGGCGATATTTTGCATAGCCGGGTTGCCCTTTCTAATATTTTTGCACTAAAATTACAAGGTGCCGATGTAAAAGTTTGTGGCCCGAAAACCCTTATTCCAAAATATATTGAATCTCTTGGAGTAGGAGTGGAAACCGATTTGCGAAAAGCCTTGCAATGGTGTGACGTAGCTAATATGCTACGGGTTCAGAATGAGCGGATGGACATTAGTTATTTTCCTACAACCCGTGAATATACCCAGCAATTTGGCTTGAATAAGAAGATTTTGGATAGCCTGGACAAAGAAATTGTGGTTATGCACCCGGGGCCAATAAACCGTGGCGTGGAAATTACAAGTGATGTGGCCGATTCTGAACACGCCATTATCCTGAATCAGGTACAAAACGGGGTCGCTATACGTATGGCAGTGATCTATTTGCTGGCTTCAAAAATTAAACAATAAGAATAAGATTACTTTTAGTAAATTTAATACAGAAGAGGGAAAGTAGCTGTAATAGTCGAGATACTTTAATTTTTCTGTTTGAACTGAAATTGCCTGAACATGAATATAAAAAGAGGAGAACATACTATAATTGAAGCGATAAATGATTCGGTGGTTGATTTTTCTTCAGCGCTTACCAAAAGGCATAAAGAATTTAATTCTGAAAATGTGATTGTTGATTTAAGTAAATATAAAAGCCTGGAACTTGAAGAATTACTGACTTTTTTAGAGCTTTCTAATGTACATCGTAAAGAAAACAAATCTTTTGTGATTATAAATAGCGTAATTCCTATGGAAAAAATTCCTGATGAACTAATTGTTGTACCATCTATGCAGGAAGCCAAGGACCTGATTCAAATGGATGAAATACAACGTGAGCTGGGATTTTAAATGTCAAAGATGAAGTTAAATATTCTTGGCTGTTATGCCGCTACACCCAGGAGTTTTACCAATCCTACTTCCCAGGTTCTGCAAATTCGAAACCATCTTTTTTTAATAGATTGTGGAGAAGGAACCCAGGTGCAATTGCGACGCAATAAAATTAAGTTTTCTAAAATCAATCATATTTTTATTTCCCATCTTCATGGAGACCATTTTTATGGACTGGTAGGATTAGTTTCAACTTTCAGGTTGTTAAATCGGCAAAGTGAATTACACGTCTACGGCCCAAAGGGGATTAAAGAGATTATTACTTTGCAATTAAAATTGTCCAACTCCTGGACCAATTACCCGCTTTATTTTCATGAATTAAGTGAGAAAACTCCGCAACTAATTTTTGAAGATGATAAGGTAAGCGTAGAAACTATTCCCCTTAAACACCGTGTTTATACAAATGGTTATCTGTTTAAGGAAAAGACAGGAGACCGTAAATTGCTTATTCATGAAGCATTGAAATATAATATTAGTGTTGCATTGTATAAAAGTTTGAAGAAAGGAAAAGACGTATATAATGAGGATAATCAATTAATTGAAAATCGTAAAGTAACTGTTGATCCTGAACCTCCAAAAAGTTACGCCTTCTGCAGTGATACGGTTTATAGTCCTGAAATTGTACCACAAATTATGGGGGTAAATGTATTATACCATGAAGCTACTTTTCTTGAAACGGAGGCGCATTTAGCTGAACCTACCAGGCATAGCACGGCTATACAGGCTGCAAGTATTGCAAAAGCCGCAGGAGTAGAAACCTTAATTCTCGGGCATTATTCAACCCGTTATTCTTCCCAAGATAATTTTCTCCAGGAAGCAAAAACTGTGTTTTCACAGGTAGAATTAGCTGATGATGGCAAGGAATTTCTCTTTGAATAATAAGCTAGAAAAAAGCCTAATCAAGATTTTAACCAGTCTAATGCATACTAATTACTGGAGGTATAGCGCATTGATTTATAAAATACAAGTAAAACTTTAGAGGTGTTTAAGTTTTTATAGAAAGAATTGGTATAATAGCTCCAGTATAGAAAAACCGATAAAATCGGGTTCTGTTTTCAAATCTTAAAATTCTTCTTTCTCCAATTCAAAACTAGTAAATTGCAGGAAAGATTATATAATGGAAAAAGACCTTAAAGATTATCGCCAATCTTACGAAAAAGATAAACTTATAAAAGCCGATTTACCTGAAAATCCTTTAGAACTTTTTGGTGCCTGGTTTAAAATTGCTGAAAATCATCCGGAAATCAGGGAGGTTAACGCTATGAGTCTTGCCACAGTAGGGCGCGACGGTTTTCCTAAAACCAGGGTGGTGCTCCTAAAATCTTTTAGTTTAAATGGATTTAAGTTTTATACGAATTATAATTCTGAAAAATCAGGAAGTATTTTGCTAAACCCAAAGGTTTGCCTTAGCTTTTTTTGGCCGGAGCTGGAGAAACAAGTCATTATTAAAGGTGAAGCTAAAAAAACTTCAGCAGAAGATTCTGAGGCTTATTTTAAGGTCAGGCCACGCGAAAGTCAGTTGGGGGCCTGGGCATCTGAACAAAGTAGCGAAATTCCGTCAAGAGAGGTGCTTGAGGCCCGTATGGAAAATTTAGAAATACAGTTTAAAGACAAACCAATTCCGCGACCTCCACATTGGGGAGGCTTTGAAGTAAAAGCGATGAGTTTTGAATTTTGGCAGGGACGTAGAAGCCGATTGCACGATAGGTTTATTTATAAATTGGAATCAACTAATTGGAAAATTGAACGTCTGGCTCCATAAAGTTTCCTAAGGTAAAGGATGTTGTTTTTTTGATTTCCAGGCATTTCGAAAGATGGAATCTGAATTCTGAATAAGGAATAAAATTTAAAAAAATGAAAAGATTGACACTTGTAAGGCATGGTAAGTCCTCGTGGAAACACGATCTGCCCGATGAAAAACGTCCTTTAAAAAAACGGGCTTACCGTGATGGTGAAGTAGTTAGCAATATTTATAAAGAATTTTACAAGGGAAAAGCTTTGTTCTGGAGTAGCCCCGCGACCAGGGCATTAACCACTGCTAAACTTTTTAAAGAGAAACTCGAAATTCCAGAGACTGATTTTTTAATTAAAGATGAACTTTACACTTTTGATGAAAGTGAATTGCTTACCCATATAAAAAGCTGTGACGATTCTGTAGAGAAATTGGTCGTTTTTGGCCATAACCCGGCGATGACCGGTTTGGTAAACCGGTTGGGGGATAAAAGTCTTGATAATTTGCCCACTACAGGACTTTGTGTAATTGATTTTGAAACGGATTCCTGGAAGGATATTAAAACCGGAAAAACCTTATTAACTTTAATCCCCAGGAATCTTAGATAATTTATGCAAACAAGAAAACAACAAAAATATATTAACCGGGAATTAAGTTGGCTAAATTTTAATGCCCGTGTATTACAGGAAGCTGAAGATGAAACTGTCCCCCTTATAGAAAGACTTCGCTTTTTAGGGATTTTCTCTAATAATCTCGATGAGTTTTTTAAAGTTCGCTATGCTACGGTAAAGCGTATAGACCTTGCCGGTAAGGCGGGAAAAAGTGTATTGGGCGGGTTTAAAGCCAGTGACCTTTTAGAAGAAATTACACAAATTGTAATTCGTCAACAAGCAGAAAGCCTTGAGGTACTGGCCCAGATTCAGCATCGGTTAAAAGCACATAATATTCATATTATTAATGAAAAACAGGTTTCTTCATCCCAACAAAAATTTCTGAAAGATTTTTTCCTTTCCAAAGTTAGTCCGGCCCTGGTAACTATTATTCTTAATGATTTACCTGAAGTTCCCAGTTTAAAAGATAGCGCGGCATATTTAGCAGTGAAGATGGTGATGAAAGAGGAGAAACCACACCGCGAAATCTCCCAAATTTTAGATGAACCGATTAAGGAAAAAAAATATGTCCTAATTGAGATTCCACGAAGTATAGAGCGTTTTGTGGTGTTACCGGAAGAAAACGGAAGACAATATATTATCTTGCTGGACGATTTAATTCGGTTTAACCTGAAATCGATTTTCAATATCTTTGATTATGAAAGTATATCGGCACATATGATTAAGATTACCCGCGATGCCGAATTGGATATTGACAGCGATTTAAGTAAAAGTTTTATCGAAAAAATATCAAATAGTGTAAAAGATCGCATTAAAGGTGAGCCGGTACGTTTTGTTTACGATATGAATATTGCCGAAGATACCCTGGCCTATTTACTCAATAAAATGGGCATAGATTCTTCAGATAGTATTATTCCCGGTGGGCGCTATCATAACCGGCGGGACTATATGAATTTTCCAAGTCTTGGGCGTGAAGATTTGCTATATGAAGTTAAAGACCCTCTTCCTGTTCCCGGTCTTATCTTACAAACCAGTTTGTTTAGTGGTATCGCCAAAAAAGACTTTTTACTTTATACGCCATATCAATCTTTTGCCTACACTGTAAAATTTTTAAGGGAAGCAGCACTTGATCCCAAGGTAAAAACCATTAAAATTACAATTTATAGGTTGGCTAAAATCTCACATATTGCTAGCTCCCTGATAAATGCGGTTAAGAATGGTAAAAAGGTGACGGTTCAAATTGAATTACGTGCGCGTTTTGATGAGGCTGCAAATATTCGTTATGCTGAACAAATGCAGCAAGAAGGGGTGAAATTAATATTTGGCGTTCCAGGCTTAAAAGTTCATTGTAAAACTTGTGTAATTGAGCGCGAAGAAGAAGGCAAACTAAAGCGTTACGGATTTATTAGTACCGGAAATTTTAATGAATCAACTTCTCGAATTTATACCGATTATACACTATTTACTGCCGATACTGAAATTCTGAAAGAAGTAAATAAAGTTTTTGACTTTTTTGAAATTAATTATAAGGTAAGCAAATATAAACACTTAATTGTCTCTCCACATTATACCCGAAGTACTTTCGTTAAATTGATTAATACTGAAATTGAAAATGCCAAAAAAGGGAAAAAGGCCGGAATAAAAATGAAACTGAACAGTCTTACTGATTATCCCATGATTGATAAACTGTATCAGGCAAGCCAGGCTGGTGTTCCTGTTAAATTATTAGTGCGTGGAATTTGCAGTCTTATTCCCGGAATAAAAGGGATGAGTGAAAATATTGAAGCTATTAGTATTGTAGATAAATTTTTAGAGCATCCCCGGGTGTTTATTTTTGAAAATGAGAACAATCCGAAAGCTTATATTTCTTCAGCCGATTTAATGACGAGAAACCTTGACAACAGGGTAGAAATTAGTTGTCCTATTTATGATGAAGGTATTAAACAGGAATTGATAGAAACTTTTGAAATTAGCTGGCATGATAATGTAAAAGCCCGTTTACTTTCTAAAAATCAAGATAATTTTTATCGGCAAAATGATAAACCGAGATTACGGTCACAATTTGCATTATACGATTATTATTTTAAAAAAACTCAAAATTCTTAGGTATGATCAATCAAAAAAACTTTGCAGCCATAGATATCGGTTCCAATGCCGTGCGCCTTTTGGTTTCTACTATTACTGAGAAAAAAGGTAAGGAAACCAGCTTCAGAAAAACTTCCCTGGTTCGGGTTCCTATTCGTTTGGGGGGCGATGTGTTTGCCACACAACGAATTTCGGCTAAAAATATCGAGCGAATGAAAGATACTATGCAGGCGTTTAATTTACTGATGAAATCTCATGGGGTTGAAAAATACAAAGCCTGTGCAACTTCAGCAATGCGGGAAGCTAAAAATGGCCCTGAGGTTGTTGCTAAAATCGAAGAAGCTTCGGGAGTTGAAATTGAAATTATTGATGGTTCTCACGAAGCAGCGATTATTGCCGCTACCGATTTGCATGCGCTTATTAAAAATGATAAAAATTACTTGTATGTTGATGTGGGGGGTGGAAGTACAGAATATACTCTTTACAGTAACGGTAAAACCATTGCGTCAAAATCGTTTAAAGTAGGTACTGTTCGTTTGTTAAAAGATTTGGTAAAGCACCAAACCTGGGTAGAAATGGAAGATTGGGTGAAAAATACTACTGCCAGTTATGATGATATTGATTTAATTGGTTCGGGAGGAAACATCAATAATATTTTTAAAACCAGCGGTAAAAAAGAGGGAAAACCCCTTAGCCTGAACTACCTTAAAAAGTATAATGACCTGCTAAATTCCTATACCTACGAAGAAAGAATTATTGAATTAGATTTGAAAAATGACCGTGCCGATGTAATTATTCCCGCTTCCAGAATTTACCTTAACTCAATGAAATGGTCACGTGCCAATCAAATTTATGTTCCAAAAATTGGTTTAGCCGATGGGATTATAAAATCGCTGTATAACAATCAAAAAAGGAAAAGCTAAAACTTTGAATCGGATATCTTTAGCCGTGAATAGTTTCATCTTTACTAAGCTCTTTCATGACCTTAGCTTCAAAATCGAGCAATTCCTGCCATTTTTGGTCTACTTCTTCACGTTTTTCCCCGTAGGTGCGTGCAAACCTTAAAAACATGGTGTAATGGTTGGCCTCGCTAACCATTAATTTCCGATAGAATTCAGCGAGTTCGGGATCTTCCAGCTTTTCTGAAAGTAAGCGAAAGCGCTCACAACTTCTGGCTTCAATTAACCCGGCAATCAATAATCGATGTACCAATTGTGTGCTGCGGCTGCCTCCTTTTGGAAAAAAGCTTCGTAATTTTATTACATAAGGATCTTTTCGTTCCCAACCGAGTTTTAGACCTCGTTTTTGTAACTGGTCGTGAACCATTTTAAAATGCCCCATTTCCTCTCGCGCCAAGGCAGTCATTTCATCTACTAACTCCGGATGTTCCGGAAATGTTACAATTAAAGAAATAGCCGTAGAAGCCGCTTTTTGTTCACAATATGCGTGGTCTACTAAAATTTCTTCAATATTTTTTTCGGCTATATTCACCCATCGTGGGTCGGTTGGTAATTTAAGTCCTAACATATTTACACGTCTAAATCAAAAGTACTTCTCAATTTATCAAGTAAAGGATTTTTTTCCTTCAACTTATTATATTTTTCAATGGGGGTAAAAGCAAATTTTTTGGTTTTGCTTTCAACCACTTTAATGACCAAGTTTATGTGGGTATTTTGGAGTTTGCTTTTCAGGTAGCCCATCAACTTATTTTTCTCCCGTTCTAAATCAATTTTCATCGTTTCATTGGGGAGTTCTAAAATAATATCCCGGTCTTCTAATTTAGGTAAATCGGTTTGAAGGATAGAAGCCAGTATTTTCTCTCCTCTGTTTTTTAATCGATGCACATAATCGTCCCAGGCAGCCTGAAGTTGGGTTTCATTGAAATTTTCATTTAATTCAACCTTTTTTGAAACCTGGTGTTCCTGTTGTTTGGCCTCAATTTCTTTTTTCTTCTGAATGCTTTTTAAAGAAAGCCCGGACACTTTTTTTGCAGGTAATGAAGTTTCAACCTCAGGTCTTGGGTTTTCGGTCTTAGGTTTTTCTATTGGTGTAGCTTCAGAAGGTTTATCTGGGGTTTCTTCAGAAAAATAGTGTTTGTTTTCTCCTTCTACGCAGTGTTCGCTTGCCTTTTCTCCTGAAGGAATTTGGGAATCTGTGGGGGCAGCATGGTTTTCCTGCCTATGTTCATTTTCCTGAACCAGTTTTTTTTCTTCAGAAGAAAGACTTATAGCGGCTTCTTCAAAATGGGAAGGAGGAATTATACCTTGTTCAGACTTTTTTTTTTCTCCATCAAAAGTGATGGAGGCGAGTTGCATGAGGCAAAGTTCCACCAGCAAACGCTGATTTTGACTGGTTTTATATTTTAAATCACAGGTGTTTGCTATATCAATAGCTTCAATTAAAAAATTATAATCAGCTTTTTGTGCCTGTTCAAAATAGCGGGTTTTGGTTTGTTCTCCCACTTCCAACAAGCTAATGGTTTTTTGGTCTTTGCAAACCAGCAAATTTCTAAAGTGCGAAGCAAGCCCCATAATAAAGTGATGTCCATCAAATCCACTGGATAAAATCTCATTAAAGTTTACCAATAATGTTGGAATATTATTTTCCAGAATTAAATCAGTAACCTTCATGTAGGTATCATAATCCAGTACGTTCAGGTTTTCGGTAACGGCCTGGCGGGTAAGGTTTTTTCCGCTAAAGCTCACTACACGGTCATAAATGGAAAGTGCATCCCGCATGGCACCATCAGCTTTTTGAGCGATGATATGCAAAGCATCTTCTTCAGCATTTACATTTTCCTGTTGTGCGATATAAGCTAAATATTCCTTGGCATCGGTTACTGTAATTCTTTTGAAATCAAAAATTTGGCAACGCGATAAAATTGTAGGGATTATCTTGTGCTTTTCAGTAGTAGCTAATATAAAAATAGCATGTTTTGGGGGCTCTTCCAGGGTTTTTAAAAAAGCATTAAAGGCCGATTGTGAGAGCATGTGCACTTCATCAATAATATAAACTTTATAAGTTCCAACCTGTGGGGGAATGCGCACCTGATCTATCAAATTCCTGATATCGTCTACCGAGTTGTTTGAAGCGGCATCGAGTTCAAAAATATTGAAAGCAAAATCTTCATCGGGACTTTGTGTACCATCCTGATTAATCATTTTGGCCAAAATACGGGCACAAGTGGTTTTTCCTACGCCGCGTGGTCCTGTGAAAAGTAAAGCCTGGGCCAGGTGATTGTTTTCAATAGCATTTTTTAAGGTATTGGTTATCGCCTGTTGACCTACCACATCTTTAAAGGTTTGAGGCCTGTATTTTCGTGCCGATACTATAAAATGTTCCATTGAAAATCTTTGAAAGACAAATATAAAAATAGCGGGCTTAACTTCTAAGAAGATCGACTTATTTTTTGGTTTTAGATTTTTTAAAACTCTTGTTTAAGAATTGACTATATTTGCGGGCTAAAGCAGGCCGCCTTATCGCTATTCCGTTAATCGGGATAGAGGAAAGTCCGGACACCATAGGGCAGTGTAGTGGGCAACACCCACCGGCTGTGAAGCCAGGACCAGTGCAACAGAAAGAATGTACAGGTAATGCTGTAGTGAAACCAGGTAAACTCTACGCGGTGCAATGCCATGTAAACCGGTATTTGTAAACGGCCCGTTTGCTACCGGAGGGTAGGCAGCTAAAGGTTTTTGGTAACAAAAACTGTAGATAAATGATAAGGGACCCGCTACCGGTGGGGTACAGAATCCGGCTTACAGGCCTGCTTTTTTCTTTCAGTAATTCCAGGCCTCAGGCTCTGGCTTTTTTGAGGTGCTTAAAAATTTTAAGAGCAAAGAAGAAAATAAACTGTTTTAATTTTTTTTACTGATTATCCGTTATTAGTAATAATGGACAATTTTACGTCATGCTGAACTCGTTTCATTATCTAATGAGATTGTAAATCAGTAATATACAAAATTAGACCCTAAATCAAGTTCGGGGTGACGATATGATTATGACTCATTACGGACATTCAATTTTTATTATAGTTAATAATAGCAATACCTATCGGCGTCAGTTTGCGTGAAATGCTAAAAAGGTTTTTCTGTAAAGCGTTGCTCTTAACGTCGATCTCCCATTTTTTAAATTGATAAAAAGAAGCTTCTATCCAAAAAAACTAAAAACAGAACTACCGTACCTGCGGGCTTCAACAAAATGTTCAAGTGTTGAAAGGTCGGTTTGTTTTGAGTGCTCGATAATTAAGCTGCCATTTTCACTCAAAAATTTATTTTCAAAAATAAGATAGGGAATTTTACTGAAGTCATTAAAGGCAAAGTCGTAGGGTGGATCGGCAAAAATAATATCGGCCTTAAGAAAAGTTTTTTCAAGAAATTTAAAAACATCACTTTTAATCACATTTATTGGAAACGCTAAGTCGGCCGAGGTTTTTTTAATAAACTTTACACATTCAAAATGACCATCTACAGCCGTTATTGAGGTGGCGCCGCGAGAAGCGAATTCATAGGCAATGTTGCCGGTACCGGAAAAAAGATCTAACACCTGTAAACCTGAGAATTGATAGCGATTATTTAAAATATTAAAAAGCGCTTCCTTGGCCATATCGGTAGTGGGCCGAACAGGCAATTTGGCCGGGGCTATTAATCGTTTTCCTTTATTGGTTCCTGAAATTATACGCATTAAAAAGCATTTAATAAAATAAAATCTTTTTCAACTTCCGTTACATTAATCTGAGAACTGAAATCATATTTATTTTCTGGTTTAAACAAGCTGATGTTTTGAATATATGTGTAGGTGATTTTATATAGCGGTGAATTTTTATCTATTTCCCCAAACATTTGTAAATCAAATTCCATCGGGTCAAGGTTTAATTGTTCGGCAGCAAAAAGCAAGTAATATAAAAAGTCTTCAGGAGTATCATATTGAAACGTGTTACAGAATAATAATTCTCCTTTTTCTATAATTACCAGATCGTAAAAATCTTTTCGGTTGTACAGGTAGGCCGTAGGGGTTTCTTTGACTTTTAGGTTTAGTAGTTCTTCAATTAAAATTGAATTGCCGTGACGATATTCAAATTCTCCGTATTGATCAAAAAAATAATTTATAATATTAGCATAGGGTACATATATACAATGCGCCTTTGCACTGGGTAGTTCGTCATGTGCTATAAAATCATTTTTTAAAATTTTTACGTTAAATTTCAGGTAATTTGAAGCTGATTCTTCGTTGAAAAGATGACTTGGCACCAAAGTGTATAAGCTATTGCTGAAGAGGAGTTTTATTTCTTTGATTTCCTGTTTTAGAAATTCTTCTTCTTCATAAAGTTGCTGAATTTCAGAGAGTAGTTTAACCGGATCAGTTTGCCGAGCAAAATCAACTCGTCTGTAAAAATTCACTTTATTATCTTCAGATAGCCCACAAAAAGAAAGTCCATCCAGGCTCACCTGAATGGACAGTTTTGAAAATATGATTTCGGAATTATTCCTTTCTTTCATAAGTATCTGGCCAGTTAGGGTTGGTGTTAACCTCTTCCATAGAGCCTACGCTTATATAACGGCCGTTTACATCATCTACCGATTTTACTTCGTTTTCCTGTAATACTAGATCCCTGTCCTGGTCGTATAATAAAACGCTTTTTGCAATTCGGGCTTCAAAAACCGGTACCATATTGCCGCCTTTATTTATAGTGCCGGCATCGAGTTCAATTTTTTCATCTACTCCTTCAATAGGTACCTCAATCATATTGGCATACCGATCCCGGTTTCCTTTGAAAATAGAATCTTTCACCGATGCGAAACCTAGAGTGTCAACAATCACTTTTTCAATATATTCATCAACTCCGTAGGTTTTGCGGTATTCTTCATCTAAAATGGTGGTATCCCTACGTTGGGTAATTGCAAATTCAGCAGTATCAAGAAACTGTACCAGTTTATCAAAATCTGCCTGAAATTCACCGGTTACTTCTTTGTGGGCGAGTTCGGCCTTACGAATATCACTAAGGTTTTTAATAACCTTTGAAAATCTTTGTTCTTTTACTTTGTTAAACTGTATGGGTTGGTATACCGCATCAAAAGTAAGGTAGGCCAAAAATATAATAACCAACCAAAGAAGTAACTGAATTGCAAGTCTCATGCTCTTGTGATTTATTTTAATAAGTTATAAGTGTTACACGACAAATCTACAATTTTTTTTTATTCGTAAAAGTTTCTTCCCTAAAAATCCCTTCTTATCTTTGAGCTTTTTCGAATTTTATATGAAAGAGCTCACTTCAACCGACTTTTATAATCTTCTTTTAAACAATTTGGGATTTGAAGCGAGAGCAGGTCAGGATATAGCGCTGCAACAGCTTGCAGATTTTGTTACAGGCATTTCTAAAGATTCGATCTTTATGCTAAAAGGCTTTGCTGGAACCGGAAAAACAACCATAATAAGTACCCTTGTTAAAAACTTGTGGGAGATTAAAAAATCGGGGGTATTGTTGGCGCCTACCGGAAGGGCTGCCAAAGTAATTGCAAATTATTCTAAAAAAGAAGCCTTTACCATTCATAAGAAAATCTATTTTCCGAAGAAATCAGGCGGATCGGGGGTACAATTTGTATTGCAACCCAATAAACATAAAAACAGCATCTTTATAGTAGATGAAGCTTCTATGATTTCAGACCGGCCTTCAGAATCAAAACTGATGGAAAACGGTAGTTTGTTAGACGATCTTATTCAGTATGTATATTCCGGGCACAATTGTAAACTTATTTTAATAGGGGATACCGCACAACTTCCGCCGGTTAAAATGGAAATGAGCCCCGCCTTGGATGAAGATAAACTTGGATTTGCTTATAATAAAGAAGTAAAACATATTGAACTTGATGAAGTGGTAAGACAGGCTTCTGAAAGTGATATTCTGAATAATGCAACCCGGATTAGGGAAAGTATTCAAGATGGTTTTTACGAAAGTTTCCAGTTTCAGTTGAGTGAAAAAGCCGATGTGGTACGCCTTCAGGATGGCTATGAGATTATGGATGCTATTCAGGATTCTTATGCTAATTTAGGCCATGAAGAGACCAGTATTATTGTTCGGTCTAATAAAAGGGCCAATTTGTATAATCAGCAAATTCGTTCGCGCATTTTGTTTCAGGAAGAAGAGATTTCTGCCGGCGATTATCTTATGGTGGTGAAAAACAATTACTTTTGGGTGAAACCAAGCTCTGAAGCTGGATTTATTGCTAATGGTGATATTATAAAAGTGCTGGAGATATTTGCAATTAAGGAATTATACGGTTTTCGTTTTGCCGAAGTTCAGGTGCAAATGGTAGATTATCCCAAAATGAAGCCTTTTGAAACCGTGGTCTTACTCGATACACTTACAAGCAATACACCTTCGCTTAGTTATGAAGAAGGGAACCAGCTTTATCAGGAAGTGATGAAAGATTATGCCGAAGAACGCAGCAAATACAAGAAATTTTTAAAAGTGAAGAATAATAAATATTTCAACGCACTTCAAATTAAATTCTCTTATGCTATGACTTGCCATAAATCGCAGGGTGGGCAGTGGCATACCATTTTTGTAGAACAGCCGTATTTGCCTGAAGGAGTGGGGAAGGAGTACCTGCGTTGGTTGTATACCGCGGTAACTCGGGCTACCGATAAGTTGTATTTAATAGGTTTTAAAGACGAGTTTTTTACTCGATAATCGAGATTTAAATGCTCCGGCTTGCCCTAATTAATTTACTAAATATTACGCCCTGTGGTCTTGCCACAGGGAGAAAATCCGAAAATTCACAGGATAAATGCCCTGCGATGTTTTCACAGATGAGTTCCCCTTTGGGGTTAGGGGGCTTTACATTGCCTCTTTATAGATTTTTAATGCGCGTTCTCGGGCATATTTATGGTTTAGCATAGGTTCGGGGTAGTTTGCTGTATCAAATTCTTCAACCCATTTTTTGATATATTCTTTATCTTTATCAAATTTATCGATTTGGGTGCCGGGATTAAAAATTCGGAAATAAGGCGCAGCATCAACACCGCTTCCGGCTACCCATTGCCAGTTGCCCACATTAGATGCCATTTCATAATCTAATAACTTTTCAGCAAAATAGGCCTCGCCCCAACGCCAGTCTATCAAAAGGTGCTTGCATAGAAAACTTCCAACTAACATTCGTATACGGTTATGCATAAACCCGGTTTTGTTTAGTTGCCGCATCCCGGCATCAACCAGTGGAAATCCGGTTTTTCCCGTTTTCCATTTTCCAAATTCAGCTTTATTATTTCGCCATTTAATATTATCGTATTTCTTTTTAAAAGCCTGGGTAACAGTTTTAGGATTATAATAGAGTACCTGCATAAAAAACTCCCTCCAGATTAATTCTTCTAAAAAGGTTTTATCGTTTTCATGAGCTGCTTTTTTAACTACTTTTCTAATTCCCAGGGTACCAAAGCGTAAATGTGGCCCAATTCGGGAAGTGGCCTTAGCAGCGGGAAAATCTCTTTTCTTTTCATAATCCTGTATCAGGTTTGAGTTTAAATCATAATCAGGCACCTTTAAGGAGGAGCTCTTAAAGCCCATTTCCTTTAATTCAAGATTGGGCAAGCTTTGGTTTTTTATCAGATTTTGTAAGTGTTGTGCCGTATAATGTATTTTTAAATTTTCAGTATTAAATTTTTGTTTCCACGATTTCATATAAGGAGTGTACACGATATAAGGCCCGCCATCCTGCTTGTTGATTTCATCTTTTTCAAAAATTACCTGATCTTTAAAACTTAGAAATTCGATATTTTTCTTTGAAAGTAAATCGGCTATTTTTTTATCCCGTTCCTTTGCATAAGGTTCATAATCACGATTAGTAAAAACCTTTTCAATTTTATTTTCTGAAATAATTTGCTCAAATATTTCCTTTGGCCTTCCGTGGTAAATTGCGATAGAGCTTTGATATTTATGCTGAAGTTTTTTTCGTATTTTCTGGAGTTGCTCATGTATAAAAGTTACTCGCGCATCATTTTCAGGAAGTGAATCGATAATTTCTGTATCAAAAATAAAGATGGGAAAAACAGGATTTTTACTTTTTAATGCTTCTAAAAATCCCACATTATCATCTATGCGTAAATCACGTCTAAACCAGAAAATATTTAGTTTTTCTTTCATTTAGTAGTTGGTTTTTCAAAAAGCTCTTTAAGTTTCTTTTCTCTATAATTAAAAATTTCTTGAAGCTTAGATTTTATCAAAATAGGGTGTATTATTTGGCCAAGAAATCCAAATGGTAATTTGTAGTGAAGTAAATCCTCTATTTTAACTCCCCCGGGAATTTCTTTAAAAAAATGTTTGTGGTGCCACATTGAATAGGGACCGAATCGCTGTTCATCAACAAAATAAGATTTGTCTTTGATATGAGTGATTTCTGTAACCCAGCTTGTTTTTATACCCGCAATGGGCGTTACGATATATTCTATAATTTGTCCGGAATACATTTTTTGGTCAGCTCCTGAAATAATATCAAAACCCATATAATCCGGGGTGATGGTTTTTAAATTTATTGGTTCAGAAAAAAAAGTCCAGGCTTCATCAAGGCTTATCGGGAGGTTTTGACTGGTATATAACTGATGTATTTTCACGAAAATATAAACTTGCTGAAATAAAATTATATTTATTTTTGTTTAATTTAAAATATATTTTGTTAAACAAAATATAAAGTTTATTTGGTTCCAAAGCATTGGTTTTCTCTGTATATTTGAGAAAACAAAATAAATCAAAATGAAAAAAATACTATTTTTTTGCTGTGTTTTACTCGGTGGTAGTTTTGCAATAGCACAAGTTGAAGCCCCGCAGCCAAGTCCTTTTACAAAAATTGAACAAAAAGTTGGGTTAACCGATGTTACTTTGGAATATTCCCGCCCGGGAATGCGAGGACGGGAAATCTTTGGAAACCTGGTGCCCTACGGTGAGGTATGGCGGACCGGAGCTAATGAGAATACCAAAATTACTTTTAGTGATGATGTAGTAATTGAAGGTAAAACACTTAAAAAAGGAAGTTATGCTATTTATACCCGTCCTGAGGAAGGGAAATGGGAGGTGATTTTCTATTCCGATTATAATAACTGGGGAAATCCTGCAAAATGGGATGAAGAAAAAGCAGTGTTAAAGATAAATGCTGAGGTTTCAAAACTTCCTTTTGAGATGGAAACTTTTACTATAATGATTGATAATTTAAGCAATAATTCGGCTGATTTAAATTTTATTTGGGCAGATGTGGCCGCCACGCTTACTTTTGAAGTTCCTACGGAAGAAAAAGCGATGGCCAGTATCGATAAAATAATAAATGGGCCGGGTGCAGGCGATTATTTTGCAGCCGCAAGTTATTTTCATGATGCAGGTAAAGATTTGGATAGAGCTTATGAGTGGATTCAAAAAGCCGTTGAAATGGGGAATGATGCTTATTGGGTATTACGAAGAAAATCGCTTATAGAAGCCGATTTGGGGAAGAAGGAAGCAGCTATTCAAACTGCAAAAAAATCTTTGGCTGCGGCCGAGAAAGCAGGAAATCCCGATTATGTAAAAATGAATAAAGATTCTTTAAAAAAATGGGGAGCTGAGTAGCGATATTTTTTATTTCCAATATTTAAAAAAATGGGAGTGGAATCAAATTTTCAGATTTTATTCCCATTACTTAAGTTAAGTAACACCGTTAATCACCTTACAATTCCAGCTTTCTTAATTCTTTATAATTTTTATATAGGCGTTTTAAGAGAATTCCATATACAATTCGATAAAATAACCAGATAAGGCCGGTAAATAGTGCTAAGCCAATAATCATTACGCCTCCAAAAATAAGCCATTGGGTTAAGGTGAAATTATATTGTTCGGGATGGTCTGCTTGTGTATCTAAACCGTGATAATATATGTAGAAACCCGAGTAAATTATGCTGGTAACTATTGTTGAAATTATGATGTACCCAATATAAAGCTTTACAGTTTTACGTATACTCAGAATTTTTTTCATCAGGGTCTTTGCATCATCCAGGGCAGAAATTTCACGGTAATTTCTGTAAAATCGATAAATAAAATAAAACGTAACGCCGTAAGTTATTATATATACCCCAATTGTAAATTCTGTTAGGTGAAGGTGTTCCAATCTTTCCCAATACTCACCATCAGCAAGGAGAATATTTAGAATCCCCCAGAATACAAATTCGAGAATACTAATAACAAAAATCCACTTAACAATAGACGAAGATTTTTTCCACAACATTTTATAAATGTCGTTATAAGAAAGCTTGGGAAGGGATTCTTCCTGCTTTTTCCAATCTTGTTTTAATAAATCCAGTTCATCCATTTCAATTACGGATTTAGTATACTTTTTAATTTCGTTTTAACCCTATTCATCTTCACTCTTGCATTAACTTCGGTTATTCCCAGGGTTTCAGAAATTTCCTTATAATTTTTTTCTTCTAGATATAAAAACACCAGAGCTTTTTCAATATCGTTTAGTTCCCTAATAGCTGCGTAAAGCAGGCTTATTTGTTGTTCGATTTCATCATTATACTCTTCAGCTTTAATTTTAAAATTTACCGTATCAAAATCCTGAGTTTTAATTTCCCTTTTTTTCTTTCTATATAAGGTAATAGCGGTATTTAATGCTACCCGGTACATCCATGTGCTAAATTTTGAATCGCCGCGGAATTTAGGGTATGCTTTCCAAAGCTGAATAGTAATTTCCTGAAATAGATCCTGATGAGCGTCTTTATCGTTAGTATAAATACGGCATATTTTATGCGCTATATTCTGATGCTTCTCTAGATTAGTTATAAACTGATGTTCTAATTCTTTATCCACACTCACCGGTTAGCTGCTATATAGGTAGCCATTAGAACTACAATGTTACAAAAAAGTATAAATTATAGTTAATAAGGCTATAATTTTTCCGCTGCCAATTCGTAAGGCTTAAATTTGATAAAAACCAACCTTATTATGAATATACCAAAAACCGACTTGCCCAGGGTGGTAATTATTGGGGGCGGCTTTGCAGGGATGGCCCTGATGCGAAAATTGCTGAAAGAAGATGTGCAAACCGTAATTTTAGATAAACATAATTACCACACTTTTCAGCCTTTATTATATCAGGTTTCAACTTCAGGTCTGGAGCCGGATTCTATTGCTTATCCTCTTCGTAAAGTAACCCGGGAAAATAAAACCTGTATTTTTAGGTTAGCAGAAGTTGATCGTATAGATCCGGATAAAAACACTGTTTTTACCAGTATTGGCGAGTTGACTTTTGATTATTTGGTAATAGCCACCGGGTCAAAAACTAATTTTTTCGGGAATGAAAGTATTCAAAAAAACGGAATGTGGATGAAAACTGTTCCGCAGGCTCTAAATATTAGAAGCCTTATTCTTGAGAATTTAGAACAGGCGGTGATTACCGATGATCCTGAGCGTCGTAAAGCTTTGCTTAATTTTGTACTGGTTGGGGCAGGACCTACCGGTGTTGAATTAAGTGGTGCTATTGCAGAATTGAGAAATCATATTGTACCTAAAGATTATCCTGATATTGATCCCAATGAAATGCATATTCATTTGTTGGAAGGTTTGGAACGCGTTTTACCACCAATGAGTGAGGAGGCTTCAAAAAAAGCCCACAAGTTTTTGGAAGAACTCGGGGTAGATATTCATTTAAATACAATGGTTAAAAGTTATGACGGGAATCTGGTTACTACCAATACCGAATTAGCTTTGAAAACCGAAACTTTTATTTGGTCTGCAGGGGTAACCGGGGCACCGGTAGAAGGTTTAAATGCTTCGGCACTTGTAGAAAAAGCCAATCGCTATGAAGTGAATGCTTTTAACCAGATAAATGGTTATGAAAATATTTTTGCAGTTGGCGATATTGCGTTAATGCAAACCAAAGAATACCCAAAGGGGCATCCTATGGTAGCTCAACCGGCTATTCAGCAGGGAAAGCATTTAGCCAAAAACTTAAAAAACCTGATAAAAGGAGAGAAGCTGGAGCCTTTTGAATATTATGATAAGGGAACTATGGCAACGGTGGGCCGTAACCGTGCTGTGGTAGATATGGGGAGAATGAAATTTAGTGGATTTATAGCCTGGTTTATCTGGATGTTTGTTCATCTTTGGTTTTTAATTGGCTTTAGAAACCGTCTTGTAACTTTCTTTAACTGGATATATAATTACATAAATTACGATAAAGCTGCACGTTTGATTATTAGACCGTTTAAGGGTTATGAACGACAAATGAAAGTAGATAAAGAGGAAATTTAAAAAAACTATAATTAATTAAATTTTAAGCTGATATTTTAGACTTTAGATTATTAAGATCAACAGCTTAAATCCTGATACAAGTATAGGATGAGGTTTAATTACGTACATTAGAAAATGGACAAAAACTTAAAGCAAATAAAAGCAGAAATTTACGATAGATGTAATCTTGAGGTTTCAAACTTTAAAATTGAAGTAGAAAGTAAAGAGTATGATGCTTGCCAGTTTGAACTTAATAGTCGGAATATTTTATGCAGAAAAGCTAAGATCACACCTAAAAAAGCAGGTCAATTTGTGACATTTTGGAAAAGAAATAAAGGCGGATCAATTGAACCTTTTGATGAAAGCGACCAAATTGACTTTTATGTTGTGAATGTGAAAACTGAAAACGAATTTGGACAATTTGTTTTTCCAAAATCTGTGCTGATTAAGAAAGGGATAATCTCAACTGATACAAAAGAAGGGAAAAGAGCATTCCGAGTTTATCCTTGTTGGGATATAACAAAAAACAAACAAGCCCAACGAAATCAAAAATGGCAACTGAACTATTTTTACGAAATTGATAAAATGTCTAATTGTAAAAAAGTGAATGATCTATATAACGAAAACTGAAAAGAAAAAGACTACAACACACCTAAAAATACATGGTCAAGGTAATGCTTTCCGTAAGATTTGTTCTTTGTGGTTGTCTTTGCTACGGTGAACCAAAAATGAAGAAGAAATAAATTCAGGAGTAAGTGAGAGTGGTGTCCGTTTAGCCGGAATATTCGAAAAAAAGCCGTCCGGTAAAAGACAGCTTTTTTTGATATGCTATTTTTTTTATTGAATTAAAGCTCAATAACTCCTCCGCAGCCTACACGGCTTCCGGCATCACCAGATGGTTGACTGGTATAATCGTCAACACCATCGTGAACAATAATGGCTTTGCCTACGATATCTTTTTCTTCATCACCACAGTCTATACACCATTCATCGGTAGTCATACCAATGCTTCCGTTTCCGTTTTCATCAACTTTAAAATTTCCGATGTCGCCTTTATGATATCCTTCTGGATCACCCCATTTTCCGTGCTGTTCGTAAGTAGGGTTCCAATGCCCCCCTGCTGAAGAACCATCAGCAGCAGAACAATCTGCTTTTTCGTGAATATGAATAGCGTGTTCTCCCTCTGGGAGTCCAGTAATGGTAGCTTTCATCGTTACCTCGCCGTTTTCTTCAATAAATATAACTTCTCCACTCAGATTGCTATCGCTTTTAGATTCCATAGCTACCGTAATTTCTTTGGTTTCGGTATCATTGTTATCTTGTTCTTCCATAGCATTCATCTCTGTATCTTCTGAGGTTGTCTCTTCGTTGTTCTCGCTATTTTTATTTTTACAACTAAAAATAACAAGTGAGCTTAAAAATAATAGAGAAAAACTTAGTCGTTTCATAATATAAAGATTGGTTTTTAGATGTTATTCAATACTAAATTAATCCTATTAACAAGGAATACCAACTATTTAAGGAGAGCTTAACAGTAGGTGAAAATTTATACTAAAATGAGTATCGCAAAAATCAGCAATAAAAAAAGCTGACTGAAAAAATCTAATTTCGTCATTAATATTTTAGATTCTGAAATGAATTTAAAATGACGGGGGTTTTAAAAAATCAGACAGCTTATTTGTTATGCTAAACTTCGTTAATCAAGTTTTTTGATTTTGATATTTCGGTACGAAACTTTATTGCCGTGATCTTGTAAAGCAATATGGCCTTTTTGAGTTTTACCAAAATCTTCCCAGCCTTTGAATTTAGAATTTTCTACCATTGTATTCCATTTTTCACCATGGACGGCAAATTCTACTATTTTTGTACCGTTTTGGGTTACGCTTCCTTTATTTTCATCATAATCAATTCGAAGTACGAGTTTATTCCATTCCCCGGCGGGTTTGGTAACATTTTCGCTGGGAGCTATCATATCATAAAGTGCACCAGCGTGCCGCACTTCCCCATTATCAGCATCGGGATGGCGTTCATTATCTAAAATTTGAATTTCAGGACCGGTAGTGTAAGGCTCACCAAATTTTTCATCTTCCTGTACGCCCCACATAATTCCGCTATTTCCTCCTTCGGAAATTTTCCATTCCAGGGAAAGCTCAAAATTTTTATATTCTTCTTTGGTAATTAAATTTTCAGAACCATCACGTTCCCCTTCTGAAGGTGTAAAAGCTAGCGTTCCATCTTTAAACTGCCATTGATCTGAGATAGTCTCGGCATTATAAGCCTTCCAGTGGTCAAGGTTTTCGGCACTTAACTCCTGCCATTCGTCCTGAGTTTCCTCCTGAATTTCGGTTTGGTTTTTCGAAGTCATTTCAGTGTCGTTACTTTCTTTTTCGCTGTTGTTTTTACAGCCTACCATAAACACGGTAGCAGCCATCAGGCTTAAAATTGGTTTTTTCATATTAGTTGCTTATTAATTGATTCCCAGTATTTTTTTTAATTTATTTTCATCGATTTCAGTTCCGGCAAAATCATCAAATTTTTTGTCGGTAGCTTCAATAATATTATTTTTGATAAAAGGTGCACCTTCTCGCGCACCCTGCTCCGGCGATTTTATGCAACATTCCCATTCCATCACGGCCCAAACATCACAACCGTATTCGGTAAGTTTAGAAAAGATAGTTTTAAAATCTACTTGTCCGTCCCCAGGGCTTCTGTAACGGCCTGCTCTATTTACCCAGTCTTCATAACCTCCAAAAGTTCCTTTTTTGCCGGTGGCATTAAACTCAGCATCTTTTACGTGAAACATTTTTATATAATCATGATAATAATCTATGTACTCAATATAATCAAGTTGTTGGAGTACAAAGTGACTTGGATCATAGAGCAAATTCACTCGTTTATGATTGTTCGTGGCTTCTAAAAAACGTTCAAAAGTCACCCCGTCGTGTAAATCTTCTCCCGGGTGAACTTCATAACAAACATCTACGCCCCATTCTTCAAATTCATTCAGAATAGGCATCCATCGGTTTGCAAGGTCTTTAAAGCCCATTTCTACCAATCCCTGCGGCCGTTGTGGCCAGGGATGGGCGGTATGCCAAAGAAGAGAGCCGCTGAAGGTGCCGTGAACGTCCAGGCCTAAATTTCGGCTGGCTTTGGCAGCAAATTTTAATTGTTTTATAGCCCAATTGGTTCGTTCTTTTGGGTTGTTGTGGTATTGCTCAGGAGCAAAATTATCGAACATACTATCATAAGCGGGATGCACTGCTACCAGTTGCCCTTGCAAATGAGTGGAAAGTTCAGTGATTTCGAGTCCGTAGGATTGGATTTTTCCTTTTAACTCATCGCAATAGGTTTTGCTTTCGGCGGCTTTCTTCAAATCGATAAGGGCAGTTTCCCAGGTTGGAATTTGAATTCCCTTGTAACCCAATTCAGAAGCCCATTTGCAAAGTCCGTCTAAGCTGTTAAAAGGTGGTTTACTGTCCATAAACTGCGCTAAAAATACCGCAGGTCCTTTTATCGTTTTCATGTTGCTTAATTTTAAATATTATTCATCAATTTCAACCCAAATATTTCCTTTTTGATGGGATTCCACGGCTTTTTCAATAAAGTTCATGCCGCGTTTTCCGTCTTTTAAAGTCGGAAATTCTCCCGGGTCATACTCTTCGCCATTCACTGCACGGGCAACTCCTTTGTAGATATTTCCCATAGAATCAAAAATTCCTTCAGGGTGGCCCGGAGGAAGTTTTGTGCCATCCAAAGAAAGCTTTCCATTGTATTCGTGCCCGGGTTTAAGGACTTTTACCGGCTCACCATCTTCTATAAGGTAGAGGTAATTCGGATTTTCCTGTTCCCATTTTAATCCGGCTTTTTCTCCGTAAATAGCTACGGTAAGGTTATTTTCTTCAGCAGTGGCAATTTGACTGGTTCGTATTACTCCTTTTACATATTCTGAAAAGCGAAGTAAAATAGTACCGTCTATATCTAACTTATTATCTTCATATAGGTAATTTAAATCTGCTAAAACCTTTTTCACTTCCAGGCCGCTTACATACTCAATCATATCAAAAGCGTGGGTTCCTATATCACCTATACAGCAGCTTATCCCGGCTTTTTCGGGTTGTAACCGCCAGGTGTTGGCCCTTTTTTCTTCATCGTGAATTATTGGGTTTATCCAGCCCTGGTAATATTGGACATCTACTTTTTGGATTTTTCCCAAACGGTCATCAGCAATTAAATTCCGCATTTGCCGTACCATTGGGTAGCCGGTGTAGGTGTAGGTTACCGCAAAAACCGTATTGGCTTTTTCAAGCGTTTTTTCAAGGATTTTTGCTTCTTCATAAGTAGTTGTAAGTGGTTTTTCGCAAATTACATTAAAGCCATTTTCCAAGAGGGATTTTGCCATTGGAAAATGGAGGAAGTTTGGGGTAAGTACTGAAATTACCTGAATGCGTTCTTCTTCAGGTAATTTCTTTTCTTCGGAAATTAAATGGTCTAAATCCTTATAGATTCTATCGGTGCCAATCCCGATTTCTGCAGCAAACTTTATGCTTTCTTCAATTTCAGGATTAAAAACTCCGCCTATTAATTCATATTTATCATACATAGTAGAAGCTATACGGTGTAATACCCCAATAAGCGAATCGCCACCTCCACCTAATATTCCTAATTTGATCTTTTTACTCATAAGTTATGTTTCTCTAAAAATTATACTTCAATATCTTTTTTAGCTATTTTTTCGTCTTTAAAGAAAATAGCGAATAAAATCATTATTACAAAAGCGAAACCGGCCGGAATAATCCAGATTTGTTCCCAATTGTGACTTCCGTCTGCATTAAGGTACATATCACTAACCTGCCCGGCAACCCAGAAACCAATAAGCATTCCCAGGCCATAAGTGGCTAAAGTGATAAGCCCTTGTGCAGCACTTTTAATTTTTGGTCCTGCTTTGGAATCGGTATAGATTTGCCCCGATACAAAGAAGAAATCATAACAAATTCCGTGAAGCGCAATCCCTATAAATAACATAAATACCAATTCACCGGTCTCCCCATAAGCGAATAATAAATAACGCACCGTCCAGGCCAACATACCGGCAAGGATAGTGATTTTAAACCCAAATTTTTTAAAGAAATAGGGAATTAAAAGCAAGAATAGTGCTTCTGAAACCTGCCCGATAGACATTTTTGCCGTGGGGTCTTCCATACCGATTTCAGATAAAAAAGGATTGGCATTTTGATAGTAAAAAGCCAGGGGAATAGATATTAAAATAGAAGAAATAAAGAAAATAAGGAAATTTCTATTTTTTAATAAACCAATAGCATCTAAACCTAAAATATCAGAAATTGAAACTTTTTCACCTTTACTACTTGGTGGTGTTTTAGGTAAGCTAAAGCTGAATAAACCTAAAACCGTAGAAGCTACTGCCGCCATTAAAAAAGTATAACGGAGCATTCCGTCTGCCCGGCCTTGGGCTGAATCCCAAGCTACAAAACTTATAACCAGCCCTGAGATAATCCAACCAATGGTTCCAAATACCCTGATACTGGAAAATTGTTTGGATGGATCACTCATTTGATAAAAAGAAATTGAATTTACTAATGCAAGGGTTGGCATATATAAAATCATATAGGCCAGCACATACGGATAAAAACTGCTAAAATTTTCAGCCTGAAACATAAAATACATCAACACTGCACCTACAAGGTGTAAAAACCCGAGGATACGTTCAGCATTAAAAAACCGATCAGCAATCAAACCAATAATAAAGGGAGCAACGATAGCCCCCCAAGATTGTGTTGAGAATGCCATGGCGGTTTGAGAACCTGTGGCATCTAAATTTTGCGGTAAAAAAGTTCCCAAAGTAACAAACCATCCGCCCCAGATAAAAAATTCAAGGAACATCATGGTTGATAATTGAAAACGAACTAAGTTTTTCATAATAATATTAAAGCGTTTATTTGTTTAGTTTGTTTCCTTCGGCTATAAGTAAATCACGGGTGGCTTTAATACCTTCTTCAGGAGAAAGGTTTTCCCCTTCATATTCCACACCTATAAACCCGGTATAACCGGCTTCTTTTACTATTTCAAGCATTTGGGCAAAATCAATGGTGGTTTCCTGGCCTTCTTCGTTAAAATCGTAGGATTTGGCACTTACAGCTATGGCATAAGGCATCATTTCTTGAACCCCTTTATACTTAGGATATTCTTCTATACACTTAGCTTCCCATTGTTCGCCACCTTCTCTTTTTAGACAAAAATTTCCAAAATCAGGCAGGGTGCCACAATTTTTCATATTAACAGCTTCCATAACCTCGGCAAGTAATGCAGCGTTAGAAGAGAATCCACCGTGATTTTCAACCAGGATATTAATATTTTTTTCTGAAGCATATTCTGCTAGTTTGCTCAGGCCATCGGTTGCGGTTTCTTTCCATTCATCTTTGTCATCAGTACCAAAAAGGTTTACTCGAATAGAATGACAACCTAAAAATTCAGCAGCATCTACCCATTTTTTATGGTTGTCCACAGCTTTATTACGTATTTCGGGTTCCGGCGAAGCTAGTTCACCCTCACCATCTACCATAATCAATACGTTTTCTACTCCATGTTTTTCACTAGCTGCTTTAAGCAAATCGAGGGTTTCCTGCATGGCAGTCTCGGGATTTTCTGCATTTTTGATTTTTTCAGCATAAAAACCGCTCACATATTCAATACCTTCAAAACCCATTTCGTTGGCTTTTTTAGCAAAATCCATAGGGTCTAATTCTCCCGCAAAAATGGGTTTGTTTAAAGACCATTGGGCTAAAGATAATTTGAAAAAAGGATCGTTACTTATTGTAGTTTCTTCCTGACTATCAGTGCTTTCTTTTTTATTGTTGTTTTTACAGGAGTATATTCCTGAAACTAAAAAAAAAGCAAAGAAGTATACTGCAATACGGGTTGGAGAAATTTTCATAAAAATGTAATTAATAGTTGTTAGTTAACTTAATATTAGTAATCAATTTGGAATCTTAAAAGTAGACTTTTTTTTAAAGAAGTAAAATTATAAGCTTAAATTTATATATTTGACAGGATTCGATAAACTAAATTATTAATTAACTACTTAATTGTGAGCACACTTTATGAAAAAGATACCTATGATGCTATTGTTGTAGGTACAGGAATTAGCGGAGGCTGGGCTGCTAAAGAATTATGTGAAAAAGGCTTTAAGACCCTTGTTTTAGAGCGCGGCCGAATGGTAAAGCATATTGAAGATTACCCAACAATGAATGACGATCCCTGGGATTATAAGTTTAAAGGAAATCTTACCCGGGAGGAGAAAAAACGACAGGAAAAACAGGCTCGTACCGGTTATACCACCAATAAAGCCAGTGCCCACTGGTTTGTTGATGATATTAAACATCCTTATAACGAAACAAAAAGATTTGACTGGATGCGTGGTTATCATGTAGGTGGTCGTTCTATTATGTGGGGTCGACACAGTTATCGTTTGAGTGATCTTGACTTTGGGGCAAATAAAAAAGACGGCCATGGAGTAGATTGGCCTGTTCGGTATAAAGATGTAGCTCCCTGGTATGATTATGTAGAATCTTTTATTGGGGTAAGTGGGGAAAAGCTGGGTTTAAGTCAGTTGCCTGATGGTAAATTTTTACCCGCAATGGAATTAAACTGCGTGGAAGACCATTTGAGAAAAAATATGGCTGAAAACTTTGATGGCCGTGTTCTTACTGCCGGAAGGGTAGCGCATATTACCGGAGATAAGGAGTTTGAAGGTCGTTCTAATTGTCAGTTTAGAAACCGTTGTATTCGTGGTTGCCCTTATGGAGGTTATTTTAGCAGTAATTCTTCTACATTGCCTGCTGCAGAACGTACAGGAAATATGATCCTTAGGCCAAATTCTATTGTTAGTGAAGTCATCTACGATGCCGATGGGAAAAGGGCTACCGGTGTAAAAGTTATTGATACCGAAACTAAAGAAGAAATGGAATTTAAATCTAATGTGATTTTCCTTTGTGCTTCTGCTATTGCTTCCACAAGTATATTAATGCAATCTAAATCTGATCGTTTTCCTGATGGTCTTGGCAACGATAGCGGTGAACTAGGTCATAACGTGATGGACCACCATTTTAAAGCTGGAGCTTCAGGTAAATATGATGGTTTTGAAGATATGTATTATAAAGGTAGAAAGCCTAATGGAATTTACTTGCCACGATTCAGGAATATTAATGGAAATGATAATCTCGATTTTGTAAGAGGTTACGGTTACCAGGGCGGGGCAAGTCGTGGTGATTGGTCTACGGCTATTGCCGAAGCAGCTTATGGCGAGGATCTTAAGAAGGCAATTTCCCAACCCGGTGGTTGGACGATGGGATTAATGGGCTTTGGAGAAACCTTGCCTTATCATGAAAACAAAATGACCCTGGATTATGATAAAACTGATGAATGGGGACTTCCAACTATAACTTTTGACGCTGAATTCAAAGAAAATGAATTAAAAATGCGTAAAGATATGATCTCCCAAGCAGTCGCTATGCTTGAAAAAGCCGGATTTAAAGATGTGAACGGTTATGATGATATTGGAGCACCCGGTCTTGGAATTCATGAGATGGGAACTGCTAGAATGGGGCGTGATCCTAAAACTTCAGTATTAAACGGTAACAATCAGGTACATGAGGTACCAAATGTTTATGTAACCGATGGTTCTTTTATGACCTCGGCAGGTTGCCAAAACCCATCGCTTACTTATATGGCAATGACGGCCAGAGCTGCTGATCATGCCTCTAAAAATTTTAAAAAATCTAATGCTTAATTTGTTATGAACAGAAGACAAGCCTTAAAAAATATTGGGTTGGGTGCCGGCGTAATGGTCGTTGGCCCCAGTACCCTCAGCCTTTTACAAAGCTGTAAAAATGATCCTGATTACGATTGGGAACCGGTATATTTAAGTGCTGCCAATGGTTTTGCACTTAAAAAGGTGCTGGATATTATTTTACCGGCAAGTGATACGCCCGGAGCATCCGATTTGAATATCGCACAATTTATAGATTCTTATATGAATGAGGTGGCTCCTGTAAAACAAGGAGAAGATTTTACAAAGGCGGCCAATTCTTTTGCCGGGGCTTTTAAAGCAGAATTTAATAAAGAACCGGTTGATGGTACAAAAGAGGAATATGAGCAAATTGTGGGTAAATATTTAAAAGCTACCGATAAAGAACGAGAAGAATACCTGAAGCGAAATACCGAAACCCAGGATCCTCAGGATAAAGATACTGAGGTTGAAATGAGTGATGCCGGGGCGCTTTCATTCCTTGAAAATGTTCGGGATATGGGTATTTGGGCCTGGAAAAGCAGTGAACAGGTTGGAGAAGGAGTACTTTGGTACGATCCTATTCCCGGAGAGTATATCCCCTGTGGTTCTGTTGAAGAACTGGGAGGTGGAAAAGCTATGTCACTTTAATAGTTTTTACGAGGCTGTCTCGAAATGGTTGAAATTATCATCCCAAGATGAATTCGGGATTAGGTTGAAGCAAGTAAGTTCAGCTTAATGGTTTTAATGATTTTTAGACAGCCTTTTATTTTCCAATTAGATATAATTCAGCTTTCCATTGGCTTGCATTGCCTCCCATTTCCGGATTATCATTAAATATTTCAAGGATTTCCAGATGGTCTTTCTGGTAATTTCCAGAACTTAATTTTAAAACATCTGGCCAGAAGTAATATGAAAACACATAATTTCCCTGAAATTGCCCCTGTATAGCTTCATAAACAGGTAAATCTTTAATAAAAATAGAGGCAGTTTGAGGAAAATCTTTATCGCCTTTTAAGGGAAAACAAAAATCAAAGTTTATATAATTGTTTTCTATATCCCACCGGGTAATATGTACCCGCGGTTGTCCGTCCATTTTAAGGTTGTTATTTAGAATATAATTGGAAAGCATATCGATGTTGGTCATCATTTTCAGACCTTTTTCTTCCGGCTTGCTCTCAAGGCTTATACAGCCGCAGGTTGTACTTTTTACATGTTCCTTTTTTCCAATTGAAAACTTTAAAAGTTTTTTATCGGCTTCCAATGCATCTTTAAATCTTTGAATTTTTTCCTTGATTTCTTTTTGAAATAAAGGGTTTCTAAATAAAAGCTGTAGTCTTTTCTTTAGATTGTCTTCTTTGTGTTTAAGACCAACGGAAACCTTTGAAAGCGTATCGTTTACTGCTTTTATTTTCCAGTCTAAATTTAGCGAATCTGAAGTTTGGCGGATTTCTTCAAAAGGCGATCTTGAAACAACTTCAGGGGGAGCAGGTTTATCGTATTTCCAGTTGTTTAATTTCTGGTAAATATGTCCTTGCGAAGTTTCAACTTTAAAGCGAATTTTATAATCATATTCTTTCAGGAAAAAATACCAAATTCCCCAAAAAACCAGAAGAACAGGTAACAGCAATTTTAAATTTCTTAACATAAATTACCGGGAGGCTACAGGGGTTAATTCAAAATTTTTGACGATAAAACTTCCTAAATCTCTCCCCTGTACCAAGCCGTTTTCTATCGCAGCACGATAATGGATTCCGCCAAACATTCGGCTAATAGCAGCCTCTTCAGCGGCCTGATTAAAGGAAGTAAAGTTTCTGGAAGGAAGCCCATATTTTACTTCGGTATTATCTTCATATTCAAAATTATCTCCGAATAATTGTGTAAGTACCGTGGCTGCAGCTCCTGAAACTACCGAGTGTCCGCTGGGATATTCGGGAAAGGGCGGGGTTTGCAAAATAGGTTTCCAATTTTCGTCTATATGCTGATTAATTAATGTTTCGGGCCTTATGAGTTCACTTCGGTATTTCTCGTCCCAACAACTTATAAAACCGTCTGCAATGGCCACTGAAGTCGCTGTATACGCATATACGGTCTTTTCAAAATCAAGATTACTTTTTTTACTGGCTATTTTACAAATTCCCATCCAGTGTCCACCTGGGGTTATTTTTTTGGTAGCGAACATCAGGTGGCCACGTTGAGTAGAAACATAGGGATTACAATCCCAAAATCGCGCCGATTTAATCTCGTCTGATTCATTGCCCAGCTCATTTAATTCCTGGCGAACTTCGTATACCTCCTTAAGTTCTTTATAAAAAACGGTATTTTCTTCCATAGAAAATTCGGGATGTTCTTCTGGTTTAAATTGCGAGGCAGAATCCATCATAAATGGTCTAATTTTACTCCAATGTGGTTCAATACCATCCATATAGCTGGGAGGCGTGGGCTGCCACCGGGAAGGGTCATCGGTATAAACCGAATATTTTGGCATAGTACGGGTTTCTTTATAATTATCTTTACTAGACCAGGCTTTAATATGTTCAGCTACTTTTTCACCATAAGTCTTGGAGGTTTTAAACGATTCCTTGTTTTTTTCTTCCCAAATATTATAAAGGCTGTCCCTGTAATTTACTAACTTTTCTTCAGAGAATATAAAAGCTTTACCTATTTCCATTTGTGCTACAAGGGCAGCGATTTTAAAATTAATATTTGCCATTGTATCGGCTTTTGGAATAGGTTTGTAAGCATTAAGCTGTGGAGTAAGCGCTGGCAGATTTTTTTCTCCTGAATTTATTACTTCCAGCGCTGCAATATTGGTGTAGGCATAAATACGGCTTGCTACGGGAGGGGAAAAAATATCGTGAACCATAATATCAGTGATGCGATCTACCGTATTATGATAATCGTTTGCTGAAAGTTCTATTTCTTCAGCTTGCCTGGTTTCACATCCAATAAGAAGTATCCCTAAAATTATAAATGAAATTTTTTTCATTTTGACTATCTTTTTTGTGAATTGATCTTATAAAAGGAAGGCGCTTTATCATTAAAGTTTACCATAAGGTAATTTTGACCTCTAAAGTTAACTAAATTCATTGCCCGAACCTCCTTTTGAGTAAAGTTTAAGCCGGTTTCTCCTCCGCTTTTAATTTGCCCGTTTGAAGTGATTATCGCTCCGGGAAAAGCATCAAATCGGCCGTGGTAGGGGGTAAGACCAAAATAATTTCCACCGGCTAGCACTTCTTGATTTCCGTCATTATTAAAATCGAATTCTAAAAATTCTGTTATGGGAGCTACCTGTAGCTCTGCTTCAAACTGCTTAAAAATAAACTTTCCATTTTTATTTAGTAAATACCCTGAGGCCAGGCTGTTTACTTCAAAGACTTTGGCATTTTCAAGGGGCTTTTTGCCAAAAATTTTTTCTATATTTTTTCCTGCAAATTTATGATAAGCCGGGAATTTTTTACGCAAATAAGAAAGCTGTCCCACCAGTTCATCCAACCCGTTTATAGGATAATATTCTCCATCTTTTTTATAGGCTAGAATGGTTTCGGTATGGCCATTTTCATCAAAATCGGCATAAAACATTTTTAGTGGATTTTTTTCTGAAGCTTTAAACTTGGTATTTAAACCCCAATTTCCTAACAAGTAATCTGTTTTACCATCTTTATTAATGTCAAACGGAATTACTGCCTGCCAAAGACCATTCAAGTTTTTCGGTAATATTTTATCACTTATATCTTGAAAAAAACCATTTTTATTCTGAAAGAATTTTGGGGGCATCCATTCGCCTACCACAATAAGGTCTTGTTGTCCATCGTCGTTAAAGTCACTCCAAACGGCATCGGTAACCATTCCAAGTTCTTTAAAAACCTTGTTTTCTACCGGTTGGAATTCGCCTTCGTTATTTTGGAGTAAATATGAATCTTTAATAGCACCAAAATCGTTTGATATGGCCCCATTTCCTAAAAAAATATCGAGATATCCATTTTTATTGAAATCAGCAGTAACTGCCACACTGGTATTTTCAGGTTTAATCGGTAAATTTTGTACTTCAAAAGCGTTTTTATTATAAAAAATCATGTCTTGAAGGGCTTTATTACCACTAAAAAATTCGCCTCCACCGCTTGCAATAAGCAGATCCTGTTTTCCGTTATTGTCAAAATCTTCAGCAAGCACAGCAGCCTCTTCGGTCTTATTGTTTTTGAGGACTTCAGTCAGGGAATCTTTTTCAAAAGTGTCCTCTTTTTGATAATACAGTTCGGAATCCTGGAATTTTGAGTGTCCGAAGAAAATATCATCTTTTCCATCCCCGTTCAAATCTGCAACCAAAACTGCAGGCCCGCGATTTGATATTTTATATGGAATTAATTTCTGACGGTCAAAGTCATTAAAGCGGTTTTCCTGGTGTACATAATCAATACCCGGCAGGCTCTCTATTTTTTCGAACCAGGTTTCATTCCGGGGAAACAATTGAGCATAATTAAATGTATCCCGGTTATTTTCAGTTGTAATTTTGAGACTTTGATTTGTTTTTACCTTAAATTCTTTCTGAATGGTATTATCCGGCCATATAATATACAGGGAATCTATAGTTTTATTAATAAAACCAAAATGCAGTCTCATTTGCGAAGAAGATTGAAATCCATGAGCCGGAAACAATTGCTTATACTGCATTTTTCCATTTTGGAAAGTTATGGCTTTGGTTCCTATTCCGAAGAAGTTAGTATCGGAATATTCAAAAGATAATTGCAGGAAATTGCCATCTTGCCCCTGATTTTCATAAATCGCTGCCGGGGTATTCAGATTATTGGTAATTATATCTAAGCGACCATTATTATTTAAATCGGCATAGGCAGTTCCGGTTGAAATAATTGAATCCTGACTTATCCAGTTCTTAGATTTATTTTCAAAATTTAATGAATCACTTCCCTTGAAAATATAGTTGGGTACGAAGCCACCTGGCATCATTTCCAGAGCTTTTTGATCAACCAGTCGGGAATTGTTCATCTTTCTACTTATTTGCTCATTAGAAACGTATTTTATGTAATCTAAATCATTAGGCCTTTTGGGGATGCCTGTTGAGATAAAAACATCCTGACGACCATCAAGATCATAATCAGCAAAAAGAGCCGACCAGCTCCAATCGGTAGCAGCTAAATTGCTTAATAGCCCGATTTCCTGAAAATATTTACCGCCCTGGTTAAGGTGCATCATATTCCGGGTATACTGGTGGTGGTAACCCAATTTTTCGATTTTCATATTATTGAGATCTAGCGGGTCATCACCCACTGAAGCCTTAAGTATTTTTTCATCTTCCGGCAACATATCAAGACTTAAAATATCCATATAACCATCCTGATTGATATCTGCAACATCGCTGCCCATGGAAAATCGGCTCTGATGTCCAAATTTTTCTTTCGATTTTTCAGAGAAGGTATCGTCTCCATTATTTATATAATAATAGTCATCTTCGTGAAAATCGTTGCTTACATAAATATCGGTATATCCGTCATTATTAAAATCAGCGGTGGCAACGCCCAGACCATAGCTGTTTGGCCCTCCATAAATTCCTGCTTCTTCGCTTACATCAGTAAACTTTCCATCGTCATTTCTAAGCAATTTATCACCGCTTTCTTCGTGTCTTTTCTTCCTGATATTTGCAGGCCCGTAGGTGTTTACGGTATGCACGGCGTGGTTGAGCAAATACATATCTAAATCTCCGTCATTATCATAGTCGAAGAAGGCAGCTGAAGAAGAGTAATTCTGAAAATCCAGTCCAAAATTTTCAGCGGCTTCAGTAAACGTATTATCTCCATTATTGATAAAGAGTTCGTTTTTTCCGCGTAAGCCGTTTACACCCACCACGGCGCAAACATAAATATCTAATAAGCCATCTCCGTTTACATCGGCCATAGTTACACCGGTATTCCAATCTGAATTGCCCGAAACATTTGCAGTTTCAGTTATATCTTCAAACTGCATATTTCCATTGTTCAGGTAGAGTTTATTTTTCACCTGATTGCCGGTAAAATAAATATCGGGTAGTCTGTCATTATTAATGTCGCCTACAGCAACGCCGCCGCCATTGTAGAAATAAAGGTAATCCAGAATGTTTAAAGCCTTGGTTTCAGTTAAATCATTGCTGAAACTAATACCGGTTTCCCCGGGCTCGAGCACTTGGAAAAGGGGAGGCTGTTTTTCTTCCTTTTCACAGGAAAAAAATGTAAAAATCAGGCTGAAATATATAACTAACCGAACCTTCATTCTTTGATTTTAAGTATTTTAGATGTTTCATTATTGATACCAGCAATAATAAATTTTTCTCCTTTGGCATTGGTGAAAGTCTTTAAACTGCGTACCTGTTTATGCTGAAAAAAATCTAATACTTCCTGCCTGTTTTCAATATAATTACCGTTTTTATCAAAATTTAATAGCAAACCGTGATTGCCATCAAGCCTGGAAAACTGAGGTTTCAGGTCAAATTCGTTTCCGGCCAGTAAAAGTTTGTTTTTCCCATTTTTCTGCGGAAGATGGAGCGCAGCATGAATACTGGAAAACTGGGCCTTTGCGGGTAACTCTTCAAGTTTAAAATTTCCATTTCCCTGATTATAAGCTATCATACTTTTAAAGTGTGAATTTTTTTTAATTATTGAATTTTTCAGTATTTCTTTTGAAAACAATTCATCAATAGATTTAGTGGCGTATTCTGAATATTTGAGGTTCTGTTTCTTTACTGAAGATATTTGCCCCGCAAGTTCTCTTCTTAAGTGAATAGGGACATCTTTTCCGTTTATTGGATGGGTGAAAATCTGTTCTATAGTTCCGTTGTCATCAAAATCATTAATGTATACCCTCACCGGGTTTTCATCCTCGGGATTGTAAAAAGAATTGGTGCCACGATTACCAAGAATCAAATCAGGAAGACCATCGTTATTCACATCTCCAGTACTTAAACTGCTCCAGGCACCACTGTAATTTTTCAGATTTGTTTCCATAGGGATGAGGCCATCGCCCGGGGCTTTATATATTTTCGGCGTACCCCAATCGGTAGTGATAATCAATTCTTTTTGATTGTCCTTATCAATATCAGCCCAGGCAGCGTCAGTAATCATTCCGGCGTCGAGAATTTCATAGGCTTTAGCCTCGGTAATATCCTTAAAGTTTCCGCTCCCGTCATTTTCTAAAAGTTGATGGTCGGGATTAATGCCATAAACTCCGGGGACATTTCGACTACCTATAAATAAATCGATATCCCCATCTTTATCATAATCGTGGGCCAGGATTACCGAAGTATTATGACCGGTTGAAGAAATTTTGTTTTCCGAAAGCTCAAAATTTCCATTTCCAGAATTAAGATAAACCCGTGTAGCAAAGTTGCTGCTAGCCGAGTTGGAGAAATTTCCTCCTGAACCAACGATAAGGTCGGGATGGCCGTCTCTATTTACATCTGCAAATTCGGCAGCGGTATCTTCAAAGTTTTTATCCTCTTCAAAAGCAGGAATATTCATTTTTCTAAAAGAAGCATTATTCCGCTGGAGATAAACAGAAGCAGGCTGGTTTTTAGCTCCGCCAATAAAAATATCATCATTAGCGTCACCATTTACATCGGCAATGGCAATGCTCGGCCCTTCCCGGGAAAGCATAGTATGGGTTAAGCTTTCATAATCGTAATCTATATAATTATCTTCTTTATGCGCTTCTAAATTATGATCGATCTCTTCTAAAAA
This sequence comes from Salegentibacter sp., assembly GCA_017795085.1. Classification (GTDB taxonomy): domain Bacteria; phylum Bacteroidota; class Bacteroidia; order Flavobacteriales; family Flavobacteriaceae; genus Salegentibacter. Next base: position 2,175,093 of record CP051246.1, on the reverse strand, counting down.
TGAATTACTTTGACGGCTAGCGGGTTCAAATGTTTTTTCAGGATTCTTATAAGTTATTTCTATGAATTTATTCATCGCAATGTCCCTAAACACTTGCGTTTTTTTATCGGGCCAAATTACCTGTAATGAATCTATTTTATCGGTTTCTCCTATCCCAAAGGTTAATTGATAATCAATAGAGGATTGGAAACCGCGACTTGGAATAAGTTCCTGCATATAGCGACGATCTTCAGTATATACAAATACTTTACTGCCAATAGCAAATCGGTTTTTTTTATCACCTTTTAAGCCAACTTTTAAATAATTATAACCTGATTTTTCTGAATTGTTTTTATAAATCAGCGGTTCTCCGTTCACATTGTTAACTATTAGGTCCAGATCACCGTCCCCATCCAGGTCGCCATAGGCCGAGCCATTGGAAAACCCCGGATCTTCCAATCCCCAGGCTTTAGTAGTATTTTCAAATTTTAAATCCCCTGAATTTTTGAAGGCGTAATTCGAAATAGGGGTACTTGGCATTTCATTTAAAATGGAATCGAATTCTTTTTTCTTTCCGGTTAAAACCATTTCCTGAAGGATATCGTTGGCAAAAAAATCCATAAAATCCTGGTTGGTAAGATCGTGGTAAATGCCGTTACTCACAAAGATATCTTTAAAACCATCATTATCCATATCAAAAATAAGCGCTCCCCAACTCCAGTCGGTTTCAGCGACTCCACTGTAAAATGCTATTTCAGAAAAAGTATTGTCGCCATTATTAAGTTGAAGTGTATTTTGCATAAACTGGTGGTAAAACCCTTTGTTTTCCTTGAGTTTATACAAATCGAAGCGTTCAAAATCACTGGTATTTTTAAGGCGCTCATCTTTTTCCGGAAGCATATCGGTTACGAATATTTCAGGAAGGCCATCATTATTGATGTCGGCCATATCGGCACCCATAGAAGAGAGGCTTAAGTGTGAAATACGAGATTGGAGGTCTTCTTTAAAGGTACCATCGCCTTGATTGATGTAAAGGTAATCCCGTTCGTAAAAATCATTAGAAATATATAAATCCGGTAATTGGTCGTTGTTTACATCGCCAACGGTAACTCCTAAACCAAAACCGATTAAACTTCCATAAATTCCGGCTTCTTCACTCACATCGGTAAATTCACCATCATCATTACGTAGGAGTTTATCGCCGCCGCCTTTAAAAATTTCAGGCATATCCCAATCTTCGCTTCTACGATCTCGTTTATTGGTATAGCCTAGGCTTGAAACCGGTATAAAACTATTGTTTAGAATATAAACATCCAAATCGCCGTCACTGTCGTAATCAAAAAAAGCAGTGTGGGTCGTGAAACCATCTTCATCTAAACCATAATCGGTTGCGGCTTCGGTGAAAGTTTCGTTCCCATTATTGATAAATAATTCATTTTTTCTGTTGTGGCCTTCAATATTTCCAGCATTTGAAACATAAATATCTAAAAGTCCGTCATTATTTATATCTACCATACTAACCCCGGTAGACCATTTTTTATTTATACCGATTCCTGATTTTTCTGTTATATCTTCAAACTTAAAATGGCCTTTATTTAGGAATAATTTATTCTGTCCCATATTTGAGGGGAGAAATATATCGGGGAGTCCGTCATTGTTAATATCGCCAATTCCAACACCTGCGCCATTGTAAAAATTTCGGTATCTAAAAATGTTAAAATCTTCTTTGTTTTCAACCGTGTTTTTAAATTCAATTCCTGTTTCTTCAGGTTGCATTCTTGTAAATAGGTTATTCTCAGGTCTAACTTTGTTTTGTGATGATTTCTTAGGTTCATTTGAACAGGAGTCACAAAGAATTAGTCCTATTAGAAGAAATAAATGTTCTAGCTTAACTTGCATATTCAGAATCGTTGGATAGTACCTAAATTAAGATTTTATTAAGAAATCAGATAAGAAAAAGAGGCTTAAAAATATATTCAAGCCTCTTTTTGGGAGAACAATTTAAGGTTATAATTCGTATCCCGGGTTTTGTTCTAAGTTTGGGTTAGAAGTAAGAGCTGTAGCCGGAATCGGGAAGAGTACCCGGTAATCGTCTGTAGTTTCTTTTAGCTCCCAGGTATCGGTATAGGTGCCAAACCTAATTTGATCGTGGCGCCGTTGGAATTCCATATAAAGTTCCCTGCCTCTTTCGTCAAGCAAAACCTGGTCTGTTAATGATTCTAGCGGAGTTGCATTTCGTAATTCGCGAAGTTCATTTACTACTTCAAGAGCGCTTTGATCTGAACTTCCACCGCGATGAATAGCCTCCGCCTTCATTAAGTGAGCATCAGCATATCTAAAAACAATAAGGTTTCCGGGAAATGCCCCGTCAGAAGGGTGGTATTTCAAAACCCTAATACCTGTACGTTCATTATTACCTACAAGGCCTGGAAGTTCTTTGGTGTATACTAAAGAATTTCCTGCACGGTCATTAAGTTCATCACCGTTAAGAGCGTATTGCTGTCCAATTAAGAAACCATATCCTATATTTGATCCATCTTCTAGTCCATCTTCGTCTTCATCTCTATCGCCTTCTCCTGCTTGACTTCCTTCAAGCGGAACAAACCCACGGCGTTCTTCCTGTCCTGAGCCTGGTTCATTGCTATCAGCATCACCTTCAAAAAGATCATAGAATTCAGCAAGGGTAGAAAAGCCATTCCATCCGCCTGCTGTATTATCTGGAGTTTGCTGATTGTAATGAAGGGTACTCCAAATTCTGGTATCACCACCATAATTTGTTCTGAAAATAACTTCGGTATCAGAAACATCTACATCCGGTTCAAAGATTTCAAAAAAACCGCTTTGAAGGGCAAATCCACTTTCACCTATGGCGTCTACATGCATAACTACCTGGTTCATATCTTCAGCAGCAGGCGAACCGCTATTTAAATAGATATGTTTATTCAGGTACATTTTTGCGATTAATAAATGTGCAGCTGCTTGAGATGCCCTATCTGTACTGGCTCCCGGCTCGGTTGCTGGTAGGTCTGGAAGAGCTTCTTCTAAATCTTGCATTGCAAAATCAAAAGCTTCGCTTCTGCTCATTACTGATGGATTAACATCTGGCCCTTCATTTACTTCTCTAAAAGGCACCTGGCCATAAAGGTCAATTATCCAAAACATGCTAAATGCCCTTAGGAATTTTGCTTCAGCTACCTGCTGTGCGTTTCCGTTACTCGCAGGATGTATAATCTCCGTAAGTGAAAAAATACTGGAGTTAAAGTTATTCCAGGTATTTAAAATAAATGGATGCGTGGCGTCCCAGGTATGTTGGTGTAAAGTTCGCCAGACTCCATTATCACCCCAGTCCGTTCCACGGGTTGGAATTAATAATTCATCTGATGTGGCTTCCTGTAAAGCGTAGAGATTCTCCTGAGTTTGTAAATGTTCCTGGATTGAGTTGTAGGCGTTATCTAGTGAGCTACCTACTTCGCTCACTCCGGAAAAATCTTCATCGGTTACTTCTCGGGAAACCGAATCGGTGTCTTCAAGTTCGAGGTCGGTACATGCGGTAAACCCCAGAACTCCTATTACCAGTGCTATATTAAATATATTCTTCTTCATGATAATCTTTTAAAATGATACGTTAACTCCCATTGTCAATGTCGTTGGTCGTGGATAAGCGGTGTAATCTATTCCCGCTGATGGCACATTGTTAAGTGACTTGTTCGTGTCTACTTCAGGATCCAGGCCTGAATATCCCGTAATTACAAAGAGGTTTTGCCCGGTTAATGATAGACGAAGTGAATTTATAAAGCTTTCTTCATCTAAATCAAAGTTATAACCCAGGTTGGCATTTTGCAATCTCAAGAAATCTCCTTTTTCAAGAAAACGGGTAGAAACATCGGGAGCATTCAAATTAGATTCTCCGTTACCTATTACATTCTGAGTTACGTTACGGCCGTTACCAATGGCACCGGCTGTAAAGAATGCATTTTCAGTATTGTTATAGATATAATGCCCAAATTGTCCGGCCATGAATACCGAGAAATCCCAGTTTTGATATTCAAAACGGGTAGAAATTCCAAGGTTGGTGGTGGGTAAGGCGCCTTTTCCAACAAATTCCTGCACATCTCCATTAGGATAAATTGATTGACCATCTTCATCAAAGCCGGCAAATTCCCTTAAGAAATAGGAGAATAAAGGTTGGCCTCCAACAAGACGTTGTGCAAAAGCACCGGTTAGCCCTTGGCCGCTAATAGCTCCAGTGTCTATAACTCCGTTAAAGTCTTCTACCATATTCTCATTGTAGGAAATGTTGAAACCAAAATTCCATAGGAAATCCTGACTTTGGAAAATATTATAATCAATATTAAATTCTATCCCTTTGTTTATTACGTTAGCATCAAGGTTTTGATAAACAAAAGGCTGGGGGGAAGGCTGCGCTGAAAATACCTGGATTAAAAGGTCGGTGGTATTTTTATAATATACATCTACGGCACCACTCAACCTATCTTCCATAAATCCAAAATCTATTCCTAGGTTAGTTTGAGTGGTTTCTTCCCATTTTAAATCGGGGTTTGCAAAAGATACTAATGAAGTACCGGGAGGGTTGATCTCCCCACTGTTCTGAATTCCAATTTCAGAATAGCGTTCCCGCTGCTCATATTGATTATACGGAATTTCCTGGTTACCGGTAACCCCGTACCCAACTCTGAATTTTAAAGTTGAAAAAGCATCAGGTGTAAAATCTTCCTCTGCTATTTGCCAGGCAAATGCCCCAGAAGGGAAATATCCATACTTGTTATTGCCACCAAAACGAGTAGAGCCATCGGCCCTAAGGGTTGCGGTAAATAAATATTTTCCAGCAATGTCATAATTTAAACGGGTAAAGAATGATTGCAGTTCATCGGTGGTATCAAAGGTGTCTGTGGCCACGGTACTCGTATTTACTCCCCCTGGTGCATCTAGATCTTCACTTTGAATGTTTGGAAACAGACGATTGACAAAAAATCCATTAACATCATAACCATATTGTTGGTACGAACCGTTGATGGCCCCCTCAAGCACATTTCGAGAACTTTGAAGTTCATTAATCATTCCTGCCATATTTCCTGTATTAAATCCAAATCCACTTACATTAGTTCCTCTTCTTCTAAAATCCTGAAAGGAGTACCCTGCAAGAGCTGTGAATTTAGAATTCTCAAATTCTTTTTCATAGTTGAGCGTAAACTCCATCAAACGATTGGTAGCTTTAATCTCATTAATATTTCCTCTACCATTGCCGGGAACCCCGGATCCAACTCCCTGGATATCTCCAGAGATTGCTGAACCACGGAAGGATTCAGAATTATCGTAACCCAGGGTGATTTTTGCATTTAGATCAGAGAAAATATCATAATCAGCAGAGAAATTTATCAAAAAGCGATCGGTTTCGGTATTGTCTCTGTTATATTTCAGTAATGCTAGTGGGTTGATAAAATCACCTCCCGGAGAAAACTCTGGGTCTGCCGGATAAGTAGGGTTAGCCAAATATGCGGTACCTAATAAATCGCCCTGCGCTCCTGCATTATCTGAAATTGGCGCTCGATCATCAGTTACTCTTGAAATTGTTGACTGTAAATTCAATTTTAACCTATCCTCAAATAAACGATGGGTGAGGTTCAAACGCCCAGCCAGTCTTTCCATAGATGAGTTTTCTATAATTCCATTTTGATCGGTATAATTGGCCGAAACCCTATAGTTCCCATCTTGATAGGAATTAGAATAAGACAGGTTGTGATTATGTGATAAAGCTGTACGCATAATTTCATCCTGCCAATCAGTGTTACCACCAAAATCAAGGTCATCTACATCGCCGCCAAAACTTTCAACTGCGTTTAAAAATTGTTCTCTGTTTAATAAATCAAATTTATTTGCAGGAGTAGCTACACCAACATTAGAAGAGTATTCTAAGGCACCTTTTGCACCACGTCCTTTTTTAGTAGTGATAATTACAACACCGTTTGCACCACGAGAACCATAAATAGCGGTGGCAGAAGCATCTTTTAATACACTTATACTTTCAATATCAGAAGGGTTAAGAAAGTTGAGCGGGTTTTTGGAGGTTGTGGTTCCAAAACCAACATCGCTACCACCAGAAGCAGTTGCATTACCTGCTAAGGGTACTCCATCAACAACAAATAATGGGTCATTACCACCCCGAACAGAGGTGGTACCTCTAATCCTTATACTAACTCCGGCACCGGGTTCCCCACTAGATGTTGTAATTTGCAGTCCTGCTGTTTTACCCTGAATGAGTTCTTCAGGAGAAGAAATGACCCCCTGATTAAATTCTTCTGCAGAAACGGTTGAAACAGCTCCTGTTGCATCCCTTCGCTGTACATTACCATAACCAATCACAACAACTTCGCTAAGTGCATCGGCATCTTCCTGCATGGTAAGGTTAATGGTTTGACGACCATTTACAGGTATTTCCTGCTGGGCAAAGCCCACAAAACTGAATACAAGTACGGCATCATCGGCTACCTCATCTAAAGAGTAATTTCCATCAAAATCGGTAGTGGTTCCATTGCTAGTCCCTTTAACCACGATATTAACACCGGGTAAGGGCATATCTGTACCATCGATTACTCTTCCTGATACCGTAGATTGGGCCTGGAGAAATCCAAAACTCAGTAATGAAAAACAAAACAGACTAATTTTAAATAATCGTTGTTCCATAAATTTAATTTTTCAGTTGCTTAATTAAAACTAAAAATAGCAGTATGAAATTAATAAAAAATTAAGGATAAAAATAGAGCCTTAATTCACGCAAACCTTTTCGTTATGCTATATTAACAGTAAAATAATTAAAAAATGAAGATAATCTTGTGGTGTTTTTTAAATGTTTAAAAATTTGATAATCAGTAATTTAAAAATAAATGTAATTTTAACAATTCGCATATTCTTAAAATAATTAAAAATTGTTGACAACTTTTAATTATTTAAAGGGTTTTAAGAGAGTATTTTTAATTTGTTAGCGCTGGTTTTGATAAAGATTTCTTCTTTTTCTCCTAAATATTCACCGTCAATTTGAAAAGCAACCGGTTTTTTACAAGTAATTTTTGCTTCTTTTGTAGAAATGGTTTCTGCAAAAGCAGGGTTTAATTTTTGTTGATTTCGAAGCGTGTTTATAATTTCAAAAACATCGAAACTTTTAAATATTATTATTTCAAAAATACCATCATCCGGTTTTCCTTGCGGATTGATATTAGCGCCTGTTCCATATTTATTAAAGTTTGCAAAAGCCAGAAGAATTCCTTGCCGTTCTATAGGGTTATCAACAGTAGAAATCTCAAAAGTAAAGGGATATTTACTGCGAATTAAGGTGGGTACCGATTGTAATAAATAACCAAACTTTCCCCTTATATTCGAAGATTCATAGTTTCTGATCAATTCAGCATTAATACCTAAGTCGGCAAGATGCAGGCAGATTTCATTATTTATCTGCAATACGTCAAGATTAGAAGATTGAGCGCCAAGGGCAATGGCTAATTGTTCTTTGAGGTTTCCCGGCAACTTAAGATTAAGGGCGAGTCCGTTGGCTGAACCGGCAGGAATTATTCCCAACGGGAGTTCGTGATTCAAAATTACTTCTGCACACAATTTTATAGTTCCATCGCCTCCAACACTTAAAATTCGATCGGGCTGTATTTCTTTTATCTTAGCATTTAATTTTTCGGTATCGTTTTTTCCGGTAGTTTTAAAAAGAAAAGGTTCAGCTTTTTTATCTAGTATAGCCTTTTTAATTGTGGCGAGAAGCTCTTCTTTATCGAGTCCACCGGAAATTGGATTAACTACTATTAAAACCTTATTAAAATCTTTCATCTGGCTTTTTGTTATATTTAAAATTAAGTAATTTGGAGTAATAATTTCTTGAGGAAAATTTAAAATTTGAAACTGGATTTAAAACTTTATCGGGGTTATGTTAATGAGCAAGAACTTGTGGTGAATGGCCATTTGTTTAAATCTTTGTCTCCAGACCGTTATCGTTTAGACCGTAGGGGGATTAAACATGCCGTTTCTGTTTTTCAAATGTTTCGTATAAAACCTCTTAAAAATATAAAAGTTAAACTAAAATTTAAACATACAGAGGTTAGTACCAAAACCTTAAAAGATGGTTATTTTAGGTTTAATATTCCTTTTGATGAACCATTAGAACCAGGTTGGCATCAATATACTGTAAGTTCAGATTTTCAGGGATTTGGCATTATAGAACGAGAGGAGTTGCTTAAACCCTATAAAAGTAAATATGCTATTATAAGTGATATAGACGATACTTTTCTAATTTCCCACAGCAATAGTTTTTTAAAGAAGCTTTATGTTATATTATTGAAAAATATCAATAAACGAAAGATTTTTGATGATGTAGTAGAGCATTATCGCGAATTAAGCTTGGCCGGGCAAGACAGTGAGAAAGCCTCTAATTCTTTTTTTTACGTTTCCAGCAGCGAATGGAATTTATACGGGTTTATTAACGATTTTGCCATTATGCATCAACTTCCAAAAGCGGTAATGAAGTTGAAGAAAATTAAAACAGGAATTTCCGATTTCTTATTTACAGGACGTGGCTCTCACGATCATAAATTTGAAAAAATAAAAGATATTATTGGGTTTTACCCCAATTTAAAATATGTTTTACTTGGCGATGATTCTCAAAAAGATGCTGAAATTTACGAACGAATTTGCAAGATTTTTCCTGAAAATGTGAAGGCGGTTTACATAAGGAAGACAAGGAAAAAACAGAAACCTGAAATAGTTAAAATTCTAAAAAACATTGAGAGTCTTGACGTTAGCGTTTGTTACTTTAAACATAGTCATAAAGCAATAGAACATTCGCGGGAAGAAGGGATTATTTGAAGATTTTGAATCATATATTTGCTTAAATTCATTGGAATTTAAGTGAAATAATTACTTAATCTGAAATCCTATTTTTTGAAAGTACAGGACTATATACAATCCCGGGCGCAATTACCTGCCAAAAGCATTCAAAACACCATTGCCCTTTTAGAAGCTGATGCTACAATTCCGTTTATTTCCCGTTACCGGAAAGAAGCGACAGGAAATTTAGATGAGGTTGCTGTGGAAAAGATTTCGCAACTACTCACAAATTTTAAAGAGCTGGAAAAACGAAAAATTGCTGTTCTTAAAGCAATAAAAGAACAGGAAGCTTTAACTGATGCTTTAACTGAAAAAATTAAAAATGCTACAACTTTAACCCAGGTTGAAGATTTTTATTTACCATATAAGAAAAAAAGAAAAACAAAAGCAGATACCGCTCGGGAAGCTGGGTTAGCGCCTCTTGCCAAAATTCTAATGGCACAAAATACGCCGAATATTGAGCAGTCGGTAAGACAATTTATTTCCGAAACGGTTAAAACCAAAGCAGAAGCCTTTACCGGTGCAGGTCATATAATTGCAGAATGGGTTAATGAAAATACCTATGTTAGAAATTCACTTAGAAAGTTATATGACTGGAAGACACAGCTAACTACAAAGTGGGTGAAAACAGAAGAAGAACATCCCGAAGCTTCAAAATTTACCCAGTTCAAAAAATGGGAAGAGCCGCTTAAAAGAATTCCCTCACATAGATTTTTGGCCATTCATCGTGCTGAAAAATTAGGAATAATTAAGCTTAAAATTGAAGTAGATAAATCTGAGGCGCTAAATATTATAGAAAAAGTAATACTTAAAAACCCTGGTTTTTCTGGAATAAAATATTTAAAAGAAGCTAGCGAAGATGCTTTTACAAGGTTACTTAAAAAATCTTTCGCTACAGAGTTTCTAAATGAAGCTAAGGAAAAAGCCGATGAAGATGCGATAGCTGTTTTTGCTTCTAACTTAGAGCAACTTTTAATGGAAGCGCCGTTGGGTAGCAAAAGAATTTTAGCTATAGACCCTGGTTTTAAATCGGGTTGTAAAGTTGTTTGTTTAGATGAACAGGGAAATCTTTTACACAACCAAGCAATATTCCCGCATCCACCCCAGAATAAAACAGATGCTGCTTCAGCGAAAATTAAAACCCTGGTTAATGCTTATAAAATTGAGGCTATTGCCATAGGAAACGGTACCGCTGCCCGGGAAACCGAGCGCTTTATTAAAAAAGTTTATTTACCAAAAGAAGTATCGATTTTTACGGTTAATGAAGCTGGGGCATCAGTGTATTCAGCATCTAAAATTGCCCGGGAAGAATTTCCTAATTATGATGTTACTGTTCGTGGCGCTGTTTCCATAGGGAGAAGATTAAGTGATCCACTTGCAGAATTGGTGAAAATTGATCCAAAATCTATTGGAGTAGGACAGTACCAACACGAAGTAGATCAAACTAAATTAAAGGAAAAACTAGATGTAGTGGTGATGCGATGTGTAAATAAAATAGGGGTGAACTTAAATACCGCAAGTAAAGAGCTGCTTTCGTATGTTTCAGGAATTGGCCCCGGTTTAGCACAAAACATTCTGGACTATAGAAAAGAAAATAAACGATTTAAAAACCGAAAAGAATTGTTGAAAGTGCCGCGTTTGGGAGAAAAAGCCTTTGAACAATCGGCGGGTTTTTTACGGATTAGAAATGCTGAAAATCCATTAGATAATTCTGCAGTTCATCCCGAAAGTTATTTTATAGTAGAAAAAATGGCTAAAAATAATAGTTTAAGGGCTGAAGAACTTATTGGTAATATAAAAGTTCTGGAAAAAATAAATCCTAAAGATTATGTTGCAGGAAATCTTGGTCTACCGAGTTTGAAAGATATTCTGGACGAATTAAAAAAGCCGGGTACCGATCCCAGGGCAAAGAAAAAGCCTTTTAGTTTTGATCCTTCAGTAAAAACGTTAACCGACTTAAAACCGGGTATGAAAATACCGGGAATCGTAAACAATATTACCAATTTTGGCTGTTTTGTAGATATAGGAATCAAAGAAAGCGGACTTATCCATATCTCAAAACTCGCCCATGAATTTGTAAGTGATGTGAATTCTGTAGTAAAATTAAACCAGGAACTCGAAGTTACTGTCCTCTCGGTAGACGAGGAGAAAAAACGTGTTCAACTTTCTTTAATAGATTAATTATTTTAAAAGCCCCTGGAGGTAATTTCAATTAAAGGGGCTTTCTGAATTAGATAATTAAATGCTTTGCCAGCTTTTTTATACTATCTAAAAACTTCAGAAGGGAAAACTATAACACTCTCGTGTCCGTTTTTACCAACTGCAGCCACGCCAAAGTAATAATTGTCTATTACAATTCCATCTAGGGTAAATTCATCAACATTGCCGACAAACCTTGAGTGTTGCCATTGCGGGGCAGTGGTATCACGCCAGTAAACTTTGTAACCGGCAATCTCACTATCTTCAGTTTCCTTCCAACGCAAGCGGGTTGAGGCCTCTACAATTCCGCCAATTTCCACTTCTTTCGGAGCAGGTGGCGCCCAGGCTAGTGAGGCTAAGTTTATAGCATTTACTGCGGTAAGTTTTTTGGCATAATCAAAATTAACCCCTTCGATTACATCGCCGTATTTAATTCCATTTTCGGTACGAATATCCTGATGCTGCCGATTATAATTTTCATGCGCCTCCATAATGCGAACGCCGGCAAAGCCTAAATCATTAAAAGGCCGGTGATGCCCACCCCGCCCAAAACGATCTAAACGATAAATCATCATCGGGTTCATCTCGGGCATATAAGTTTGCGTGGTTTTATGAATATACCGAGCCAGTTGTCTTGAAATTCCGTCAACTTCACCACCGTAATAACGACGCATTTTTCGTTCCTTTTCGGTTTCCGTAGGAGGAATGGATTCAGAAAAAATCCTAAAAGTACGATTATCGATAACCCCATCAACGCCTTCAATATTACCAATCATATCGTTATTTAGTACTCCGATGATATCCCATCCTTCTTCTTTAGCATATTTTGCAAGACCCTGGCCACCGAAAAGCCCCTGTTCTTCCCCCGAAAGTCCTACATAAATGATACTGCTTTCAAATTCGTATTCTGAAAGTATTCTTGCGGCTTCCATAGTACCGGCCATCCCACTGGCATTATCGTTTGCCCCGGGAGCGTCGCCTTTAAAATCGCTACCATCGGAATTTCTGGAATCAATATCGCCACTCATAATTACATAACGGTTAGGATATTTTGTCCCTTTTTGAACTGCCACTACATTCACTACCCAGGCATCGTGGGGCACGCGGTCACTATCTTCGGTGGTTACAAAATCTCTTTGATAAAAAACATCAAGGCAGTTATTGCAATTTGAAGAAATATTATCAAATTCTGATTTAATCCAGCGCCGGGCTGCGCCTATTCCGCGGGTATCTGAAACTGTATCACTAAATGTATTTCGGGTGCCAAATCCGGCAAGCGTTCTTATATCATTTTCAATTCTCTCTGCTGAAACCGAATCGATAATTTTATAAATACGATCATCGGTTTGTTGAGCCATTATTGTTGATGTGAAAATCAATAAAAAAATCAATAAGCTGAAACGTAGATGTTTTATCATAAAATGTGGTTTATAGGAATTTAAATATACAGAAACTTTTAAAAGTTGAATGTGATAAAATACAGAACATAAAAAAACCCCGTAAGTTGCACTCCGGGGTTTTTATGTTTTTTCTGTAATGAAGGTTTAGCTAGCTTTCATCTCATGGATTTCAGCTTTGGCTTCATGCGCTACTTCTTTAGTCTTTGAACCGGTAATTCCGGCTTTGGTTTTATTTTTAAGTGCGTCTACTTTATGGCTTAGGGAATTAGAAAAATCATTAATCCCTTTTTTAGTGCCTTTCCAATAGTTATCTCCGGTTTCAGTGATAGCTTTTCTGGTATCTGTCCCTTTTTTAGGAGCAAATAAAAGTCCAAGAGCAGCACCTGCAGCAGCACCGGATAATAATCCTACTAACATATTTCCTTTTCCTGATTTCATCGTTCTAAGTTTTGTTTTTTGGTTCATACTAAATCTTAATTTAAAGATACTTCAGAATTAATTTTCTGCCATATTTTTGTAGTTAACTTTGCTTTAAACTTTAGTTGAAAAATGTCAAGATTTTAACACAATTAGAATTTAAATTTTTTCAGCAAAAAGATTTAGAATATCCCTTACCCGTTTAGTGTCTTCCACATAATATTGCGCGCTGGTTTTTTTGATTCCTACTTTTACAGTAAAAGCATCTTCAGGGAGTTCCCTAAACATATATTCGTCGGTCCAGTCGTCTCCGATGGCAAAAATAAAATCGTAGTTGTTACCCACAAGTTTTTTGTTAGCCGCTTTCCCTTTGTTTACTCCGCTACTTTTAATCTCAAGAACTTTATTACCTTCCAATACGCTTAAACCATGGTTGGAAATCAATTCTTTTAGCACACTTGAAAGTTCGTTAGCTCTAATTTCTCCAAGTTCAGGATCGGCCTTGCGGTAGTGCCAGGCCAGGGAATAATTTTTTTCTTCGATAAAAGTACCGGGGGTACGGTCTACAAAGTTTTCTATAACTGGTCGTACAGTTTCCATCCAGTCATTTTTTACATTTTCTGAAAGTTCCCATTCTTTATTTTGCTTTCGCATCCATACGCCGTGTTCTGAGATTAGCTCTACCTGACTTTCTTCCCACCAGGTACCAAGGGTGTTTTTATCGCGACCACTAATTAGAACCACATCGGTATGCTGGTTAGAATTCAGTTTTTTTACAAGTTCTATTAATTCGGTATCGGGTTTGGCATGTTCAGGTTTATCGGTGAAATTAACCAGCGTACCATCATAGTCTAAAAATAAGATTCGTTTTTTAGACCGGTCAAAAGCTTGCATAATTTCATCGGAAACTTTGCTAGAAATTCTTGTAGACTTAAAAGCATCACGGTTATCTCGTGTACCCTGAAGTGTACTCATAAAATCCTGGGCCCATTTTTCAACACTGTAACGTTTTAATCTTTTTTGGAGCATTTTGTTGCGTTGTACCTGTTCTTCTTCAGGCATAGCGATAGCTTGTTGTAAAGCTTCAGAAATTTGCTCAAAATTATTTGGGTTAATAATTAAAGCTTCGTTCATTTCGTGGGCAGCCCCAGCCATTTCACTTAAGATTAAAACCCCGGTTTGTTTAATACGTGTAGCGATAAACTCTTTTGCAACCAGGTTCATCCCATCTCGAATTGGCGTAAGTAAAGCAACATCACAAGAGGTATAAAGATCTATCAGGTTTTCAAAAGGCATAGACCTATAAAAGTACCAGATTGGCGTCCAGTTTACAGTAGAGAATTTTCCATTTATACGACCCACCAGTTCATCGATTTCCCGTTTTAAACGTTGATATTGTGGAACATTGGAACGGGAAGGAACCGCAAGCATGACCAAACGGACTTTTTCAATAAATTCTGGATTGTTATCCAAAAAGTATTCAAAAGCCCGAATTCGGTTGGCAATTCCCTTGGTATAATCAAGCCGGTCTATACTTAAAATAAGTTTGGCACCGGGCGTTGCTTCCATATGGTGATCCAGGCGTCGCTGTAAATCCGACTGTTCTTCAGCAGTATTTTCAAAATGGTTAATAGCAGCTTTTTCAAATTTCTCGTAATCAATTCCCATGGGAAAAGAATCAACTTTTACAATACGTTCCGGTAGGGTGATTTCATTAAAGTCTACCTGAAGTCGTAAAATTCTACTTACCGAACTAAGAAAATGCCTTTCGTAATCGTAGGTATGAAAACCAATAAGGTCGGCGCCCAATACTCCTTCTAAGACTTCTTCACGCCAGGGCAGGGTTCGAAATACTTCATAAGAAGGAAAAGGGATGTGATTGAAAAAACCGATAATCGCTTCAGGAGCTTCTTTTCGAATTAAGTTAGGTACCAGTAAAAGTTGATAATCGTGTACCCAAATTTGGTCGCCTTCTTTATAATGTTTTAATACTTCCCGGGCATATTTTTCATTCACGCTTTTATAGGTTTCCCAATGCGCTTTATCAGCTTCGGTATATTCCATAAAATAATGGAAAAGCGGCCAAATAGTACGGTTGCTAAAGCCGTAATAAAAACCTTCTATTTCTTCAGCAGTAAGATTTACTGAAACACAGGCCTCGGTTCGGGCTTTTTCTTTTACGTCGTTTTTAAGGTTTTCAGGAATTTCTTCTTCGGTAAGGCCAGTCCAGCCAATCCAAATGCTGTCGCCGTCCCGATGAAAAGATTTGAGGCCGGTGGCCAGCCCGCCTACACTTGGTGTAACTTCAAGGTCATCGCCGTCTATATTTATTTGTAAGGGTAATCGGTTGGAAATAATAATAGTTTTACTCATAATAAAATGCTAATGCTGTTGCTGCGAAATTGTTTTTTATTAAATTTCCGAAAATCATAGCACAAAACCATTGTTTTAAAAGAACTTTAAGATTATATGCAGAATTTAGATTACGGAATAATCGGAAATTGTAAAAGTGCTGCGTTAATTTCAAAATCAGGATCACTAGATTGGTGTTGCCTTCCAAATTTTGATTCCGCAGCTATTTTTGCAAAACTTCTGGACAACGAAATAGGTGGAAGTTTTGAATTTAATGTAAGCGAAGATTATAAGGTAACACAGGAATATCTTTGGGAAACCAATATTTTAAGTACCGTTTTTGATAACGGTACCGATGCTTTTCAACTTATAGACTTTATGCCTCGCTATCCGCGGGAAGATGGCACTTATTATGCCCCTCCAGATATTGTTCGATTTTTAAGGTTATTGAAGGGCAAACCAAAATTTAAAGTGGTTTATAAGCCAAGACTTGATTTTGCCCGGGAGAAAACCTATACAGTTAATAAAGGAAATTATATAAAGAGTTTTACCAAAAAGGGAAAATACGATTCACTATACCTGTATTCCAGTATGGATCTTGATGATATTTTGGAAGGCAGGGAAATGAGCTTAAGTGGTAATTCCTATTTCTTAATTGGCTATCACGAAAAGTTGGTGACCCAATCACTTGATCGTTCATACTTAAAATTTCAACGTACTAAAACCTATTGGATGAACTGGAGTGCGAAAACCACGCGTTATTCACATTACAGTAATGAAATTATGCGAAGTGCCCTTGTACTTAAGGCGCTTAGTTATAAAAAATCTGGAGCAGTTTTGGCTGCCGCCACCACTTCTTTGCCGGAAACTATTGGCGAAGAGCGAAACTGGGATTATCGTTTTTGCTGGATTCGCGATGCTTCTATGGTAATTAAGGTAATGGCCGGTCTGGGGCATATGAAATCGGCCAGGGATTTTCTTCAGTTTATTATTGATATAATTCCCGATAAGGATGAAAAAATTCAGATTATGTATGGTATTAACCGGGAAAAGGAACTTACTGAACATATTCTTGATCATCTGAAAGGTTACGAAGGTTCCAGCCCGGTACGTACAGGAAACGCGGCTTATATTCAGAAGCAAAACGATATCTACGGAATTTTGATGGAAGTGATCTATCAGCAATTCCTGCAATTTGAAACCTCGCTGGAAAATTCAGAAGAACTCTGGACTGTGGTTCGGGGTATTGTGCAGATTGTAGAGAAAAACTGGAAAAAGCCCGATAAAGGAATTTGGGAATTACGTACCGAAGACCGGCATTTTGTGTTTTCAAAATTGCTTTGTTGGGTGGCCATAGATCGTGCGATTAAAATTGGGGAAGTTTTGCGAATGGGGATTAATGATACCAAATGGAAATCCTTACGCTCTGAAATATACCAGGATATTTATGAAAATGGTTGGAATGAAGAGGTACAGGCTTATACGCAATTTTATGGTTCTTCCGATCTTGATGCATCAACTTTACTAATGGAGCAATATGGGTTTATTGATGCCAAAGATTCACGGTATGTGAGTACCGTACGAGCCACTGAAAAGGAATTGTGTAAGGACGGGCTGATGTACCGTTATAAGAATAAGGATGATTTTGGGGAGCCAACATCCTCGTTCACTATCTGTACTTTTTGGCTAATCAACAGCCTGTTTAAGATTGGTGAAGTTAAAAAATCAAAAGAACTCTTTGATCAGTTATTATCCTACAGTAACCATCTAGGATTATTTAGCGAGGATATTGATTTTAAAACCAAAAGGTTATTGGGGAATTTTCCACAGGCATATTCTCATTTGGCACTTATTGAAACCGCGGCAAATTTTAGTATGGGATTAGCCTCGGAAGAAGATCAAATAAGCGGATTTTAAATATTAGTTATTTTTAAGATAATTCTTGAAAATTTAACTTATTTTCTGGGATTTCTCCATATTTTATTGGTTTAAACCAAAAAATGCCACTTTTTTTCAGGTGGCATTTTTCAATTTTATCTAATTTTTATCGTTAATAGCAATACTTGTTTTCTGAAATTAATTTATTTGCAATAGTATTACGTAATTCTACCACATTGGGCATTCGGTCGTATTTTGTAAAACGCTTAAGTCCCATAAGCATCATCCGTTGTTCGTCTCCTTCAGCAAAAGAAGCAATCCCTTCTTTAGCTTTTTGGTTCACGGTATCTACAGCGTGATATAAATACAATTTAGCCATCGCAATTTGTTCTTTTTGAGCTTCTTCACCAGCGGATTTGGCATTTTTTTCAGCTCTTAATACAGCAGATTCAGCCATATATGTTTCAATAAGAATATCTGAAGCGGCTAAAAGCAGTTGTTGATGTTCTTCCAAATCCTGCCCGAATTTTTGTACGGCGCTTCCGGCTACCATCAGGAAAACCTTTTTCAATTTTTGAATCATTTCTTTTTCTTCAGAAAAGAGTTCGGTATAGTCGGGTTTATCCATAGAAGGAATTCCGGTAAGTTCATCGGCTACGGCTTGTGCCGGACCAAGTAAATCAACGTGGCCTTTCATCGCCTTTTTAATTAGCATTCCCACGGCAAGCATCCGGTTAATTTCATTGGTGCCTTCATAAATTCGGGCAATTCGTGCATCCCGCCAGGCCGATTCCATTGGAGTATCGGCAGAAAAGCCCATTCCTCCAAAAACCTGAATTCCCTCATCACTACAATTCTGAATATCTTCAGAACAGGCAACTTTTAAAATTGAACATTCAATTGCATATTCTTCAAAAGTTTTTAATTCAGCATCTGAATGCGATTCTCCGTTTTCCAGACGAAGATTAATGCGATCATCAATATTCTTTGCCGCTCGATAGTTTGCAGCTTCTCCAACCCAGGCTGAAGTAGCCATTTCGGCAAGTTTCGATTTGATGGCACCAAATTGCGCAATCGGGGTTTTAAATTGAACGCGATCATTGGCATATTTTACCGCAACATCGGTTACGCGTCGTTGTGCTTCAAGAGATGCTGCAGCCAATTTAATTCTTCCAACATTTAGGGCATTCATCGCGATTTTAAACCCGTTTCCTCTTTCTGAAAGCATATTTTCAGCAGAAACTACAGTATCGTTAAAAAATACCTGGCGGGTAGAGGAGGCGTGGATTCCCAGTTTCTTCTCTTCTTCGCCAAAAGTGATTCCATTCGGATTTTCTTTATCATATTCTACAATAAATCCGGTAATGTATTTATCGTCTTCGATTCTTGCAAAAACAATAAAAACGCTTGCAAATCCCGCATTGGAAATCCACATTTTTTGTCCGTTAATTTTGTAGCTTTTTCCATCTTCGGTAAGTTCGGCTTTCGTTTTACCCGAATTGGCATCACTTCCCGCACCTGGCTCGGTAAGGCAATAAGCGCCGAACCATTCTCCCGTAGCTAACTTTGGAATATATTTTTTGCGTTGTTCTTCATTTCCATAAAGCAGAATTGGTAAAGTCCCAATTCCCGTATGCGCACCAAAAGCGGTAGCGATAGAACCCGTTGCTCCTGAAATATAATCACAAACCAGCATCGTTGAAACAAAGCCCATTCCGAGTCCGTCGTATTCTTCCGGAACTGCAACGCCAAGAAAACCAAGTTCCCCGGCTTTTCTCATAACCTCTTCAGTTAGTGCATAATTTTTCTTTTCAAATTCTTCTTTTTTCGGCCAGATCTCTCTGTCTACAAATTCTTTAACCGAATCGCGCATCATTTTTTGCTCTTCCGTAAAATCCTCTGGAGTAAATACCTCTTCCGCTTTGGTTTCCTTTACCAGGAATTGCCCACCGCGGAGAAGTTCTTTTTTATTTTCTGTTGTTTCCATGTTATTATTTTGAGTTTTGAATTATAAATTTTGAATGCTTATAATTCAGTTATTACTGTTCTTTTGAGCTGTAATGATAATTTTGGTTAGAATATTTATTATATGTGTTATTTCATTTAAATGGTTTGAAACTTCAATTTTTTGTTATTTCTGAATCTTTCAAAAGTCGCAACCAGTATTTTGTCTCTCTGGCTTCTTTAGAAGCAATTGACATTTTGCTTATAAAATCCCGTTTTGATTGTGCCGCAGTTGCTTCTTCTACATTAGCTCCAATACCGATCGCAGATTTTAGCAATTGTCGGGATATAATAAATTCTCTTTCCTCTTGAAGTTTTTTGAAAAGTGAAATTATATCAAGAGAAAATTTGAAGGTTTTGTCTACTATGATATTCTTACTTTTCAATTTTATTCATTTAAAATACTTCATAGATTCCTGCTGCTCCTTGTCCAGTTCCTACACACATGGTTACCATGGCATATTTATCTTTTAGTTTGCGTTTACGCATTTCATCAAAGATTTGCACTGAAAGTTTTGCGCCTGTACAGCCCAGTGGATGGCCCATAGAAATAGCCCCACCATTCGGATTTAAGGTTTCCGGGTTTAATCCGAGTTCCCTGATAACTGCCAATGATTGTGATGCAAAAGCTTCATTTAATTCTATAAGCTGCATATCATCCTGTTTTAATCCGGCTTGTTTTAAAGCTTTTGGAATAGCGTGAACCGGCCCGATTCCCATAATCCTTGGATTTACACCTACCGGAGCATAACTCACCATTCTGGCAATGGGTTCAAGATTTAATTCTTTTACCATTTCCTCGCTCATTACCATTACAAAAGCAGCTCCATCACTGGTTTGGGAAGAATTCCCTGCGGTAACACTTCCACCTTCTGCAAAAACAGGTCTTAGTTTGGCCAAAGCTTCTTTGGAAGTATCGGCACGCGGACCTTCATCCTTTGTTACTGTATAGGTTTTAGTTTGCTTTTTTCCATCTTTTCCAACAAAGGTTTCTTCAACATCTATAGGTACAATCTGATCCTGAAAACGACTTTCTTCTTGTGCTTTTAAAGCTTTTTGATGGGAATTAAAGGCGAATTCATCCTGATCTTCACGGGAAACCTTGTATTTCTCTGCTACGGCTTCCGCGGTAAGTCCCATTCCCCAATAATAATCTTCATTGCCTTTTTTTGCAGCTTTGTAATTGGGAACCGGTTTGTAACCGCCCATTGGAATGTAGCTCATACTTTCGGCACCCCCGGCGATAATACAATCGGCCATTCCGCTTTGAATTTTAGCCGAGGCAATCGCGATGGTTTCCAATCCAGATGCACAATAACGATTAACCGTCATTCCGGGAACTTTCTCGGTTTTAAGTCCCATTAAAGAGATTAAACGACCAACATTTAGGCCTTGTTCGGCTTCGGGCATGGCGTTTCCTACAATTACATCATCGATCCTGGTTTTATCAAAATCGGGTAATTGTTTCATCATATAATCTATGGTTTCAGCCGCCAGATCATCGGGTCGCTTAAACCTGAACACCCCGCGGGGGGCTTTTCCCACGGCTGTTCTGTATGCTTTTACTATGTATGCTGTCTTGTTCATTATTCTAAATTTTGAATTTTAAATGATTATTCATTCAACATTTATAATGTCTAATTTCTTAGCGGTTTCCCTTTCTTCAACATATGCTGAAGTCGTTCTAAGGTTTTACGTTCTCCGGTTAGGGAAAGGAAAGCTTCTCTTTCTAAATCTAACAGGTATTGTTCGCTTACCATTTGTGGTTCAGAAAGATCTCCTCCAGCCATTACATAAGCGAGTTTGTTGGCGATTTTCTTATCGTGGTCACTAATGTATTTTCCGGCGTTCATTTGGTCGGTTCCAACTAAGAAAGCACCCAATGCCTGTTTTCCAAGGACTTTAATGTCGGTACGGTGAATCGGTTTTGTATAAGCATTTTCAGCCATTAACAAAGCGTGTTTCTTCGCGATTGTTAACTGACGTTCCTGGTTAACCACTACGATATCTTTTCCTTTTTGAAGTATATTTAAATCGAAAGCTTCGTGAGCTGAGGTAGAGACCTTTGCCATTCCTATTGTTAGAAAATGCTCTCTTAATCGGTTTAATTCCACGTCATCTTTTTCAAAAGTATCTGCGGCGCGAACGGTCATTTCTTTAGAACCACCACCGCCGGGAATGACTCCAACACCAAATTCAACCAAACCTATATAAGTTTCGGCTGCGGCTACAACTTTATCGGCGTGGAGCGAAAGTTCACATCCGCCACCCAAGGTCATTGAATGTGGGGCGGCAACTGTAGGAATAGAGGAATAGCGCATCCGCATCATCGTATCCTGGAAATATTTAATCGCCATATTCAGCTCTTCATATTCCTGCTCTACGGCCATCATAAAGATCATTCCGATGTTGGCACCCACAGAGAAATTCTTTCCGTTGTTGGCAACAACCAATCCCTGGTAATCCTTTTCAGCCATATCTATGGCTTTATTGATCCCGTCTAAAACATCACCGCCAATAGTGTTCATTTTACTTCGGAATTCCACGTTCAAAATCCCGTCGCCAAGATCTTCAACCACAACGCCGCTGTTGCTGAAAACTTCTTTGGATTCACGAATGTTATCCAAAATGATAAATGCATCCTGACCTGGAATTTTGGTGTAATCTTTTTTCTGAAGATCGTAATAGTAGGTGTTTCCTTCTTTTACGGTATAGAAAGATTCTTTACCGTTTTCCAGCATTTCATTAACCCAGGCTGCAGGTTCTTTGCCTTCAGCCTTCATCATTTCAATACCTTTTTTAACACCTATAGCATCCCAGATTTGAAATGGACCGTGTTCCCAACCGAAGCCGGCTTTTACCCCATCGTCAATTTTATAAAGTTCATCGGAGATCTCCGGAATTCTATTGGAAACATATGCAAAAAGAGCTGAGAAATTCTTGCGGTAAAATTCACCGGCTTTATCTTTTCCGTTGATTAAAACTTTAAAACGATCGGCTACATTATCTATGCTTTTGGTTTCTTCCAGAGTTGCAAAAGAAGCTTTTTTCTGGTCACGATATTCCATCGTTTCCAGGTCTAAAGATTTTATCGTGCTGGAGCCGTCCTCATTTTTAATTTTTTTGTAAAAACCGGTGTTGTTGGTTTTGCTCCCCAGCCATTCATTATCCATCATTGTTTGGATAAAATCGGGTAAGGCAAAAAGATCGTTAGCTTCGTCGTTGGGAACGCCTTTATGCAAACCATTGGCTACGTGTACCAAGGTGTCTAAACCTACTACATCTACCGTGCGGAAAGTCGCCGATTTTTGACGGCCAATTACCGGACCGGTAAGTTTGTCGACTTCCTCAATGGTCATACCCATATCTTTCACCATATGGAAAAGACTCATAATGCTGAAAATACCGATTCGGTTTCCTATAAAAGCAGGGGTATCTTTTGCGATTACAGATTTCTTTCCGAGGTATTTTTCTCCGTATTCATTAAGAAATTCCAGAACTTCTGGTTTGGTATCGGGTCCCGGAATAATTTCGAATAATTTCAGATACCGTGGTGGATTAAAAAAGTGAGTTCCGCAGAAATGCTGCTGAAAATCTTCACTTCTTCCTTCACTCATTTGTTGAATAGGAATTCCCGAGGTATTGGAAGTAATTAAAGTTCCTTTTTTACGATGTTTCTCTAAATTATCAAATACCTGTTTTTTGATGTCCAGGCGTTCTACTACAACTTCAATAATCCAATCGACTTCAGAAACTTTAGAAATATCATCTTCCATATTTCCGGTTTCTATACGATTGGCAAAATCTTTATGGTAAATAGGTGAGGGCTTCGATTTTAAAGCCGATTGCAGGGATTCGTTTACCAGGCGGTCTCGCACTTCTTTATCTTCTAAAGTGAGGCCTTTTTTCTTTTCTTTATCGTTGAGTTCCCGCGGGACGATATCCAACAAGAGAACTTCTACGCCAATATTGGCAAAGTGGCAAGCAATCCCGCTACCCATAATTCCAGAGCCGATTACCGCTACTTTATTAATTCTTTTTTTCATAATTTTTTCTGGTTTTTACTATAAAATTTCGGTTTAAATATCTTCTCTAGTCTATTTTAATTTCTTCTTTATAAATCTTCTTTTCAGAAATAAGCTCTGTGATGGTGTTGGCTACCTCGATAAATGTTTTTAGATCTTCTTCAGAAAGATTTTCTTTTACGGCTTCATCAAATCGCAATACCACCTTTTTGGAATATTCTCGCATCTCTTGTCCGAACTCAGTTAAGTAAATTAACACACTACGGCCATCATTTGGATTCTTTTTACGGATGATTAAGCCTTTATCTTCCATGGTTTTTAATATACGGCTTAAGCTGGTAGCCTCCATACCCATTTTTGGGCCAAGCGAGGTAGAGGGAGTGCCCTTTTCGGGATCTATACTTAAAAGTGCAAATCCCGTAGCCATTGTACTTCCGGCTTTTCCAGCTTCTTCATTATACATTTTAGAAACTGCCATCCAGGTAGCCCGCAGCACATAATCTATGGTTTTTTCTTTCATCTATACAAAAAATTATAAACTCTTGTCCCGGTGCTTCGGGAGGTATTGCTTATATCGATTGGTAATGGTCATTTTCCCGAATATATTTCAGGATGTCCAACTTATCCTGTATTTATTTCCACTAGTGGGGTGAATACCCCGAACCCTGTCTCAATCTAGAAAATTTTTTCGATAGATATCTCATAAGCTTGCCCCGGGCTTGTTGATTTTAGGATTATGGACTTTATATAAAATGCTCTTTTCCAAATGTAAGAAAAAATATTATGCACGCATAATAAATAAGCTTTAAATAATTGTTTCTTAGCCTTAAAGGAATATAATAATATTTCAGGAAGCTTTGCTTTTACCGATAGAAAAGAAAAACCGAAGGCTTCCCCACAGGATCTTGAACAGATTTAAAAAAAGAAATAATCAAAAACTAAAAACCCTACAGTGTTTTACCAATGTGTCTTTCGTTGAAGCCTGTCTCAAATTTACTTCGGGAGAGGCAAGGGGCTTTTTACTCGATAATCGGGATTTAAATGCCTAGGTTTGCCCTAAGTAATTACGCCCTGTGGGTCTTGCCACAGAGAGAAAAAAATCCGAAAATTCGCAGGTGAGTTCCCTTTTGGGGTTAGGGGGCTTTTACTATTTGTGATTAATCGTATCCATAAATTCTGTTATACTGAACTTTATAGAGATCTTTAATATTTCTGCGTTTTAATTTCATTGTAGGGGTGAGGTGACCTTCTTCAATACTCCATACATCGGGCGTTAATTCAATCATCTTTACTTTTTCCCATTTCCCGAATTTTTCGTTATAGAAATTTACTTCCTCTTGAATTCTTTCTTTTACCTGCTGGTTTTCTGAAATAGTCTGGT
Organism: Salegentibacter sp.; assembly: GCA_017795085.1. GTDB lineage: Bacteria > Bacteroidota > Bacteroidia > Flavobacteriales > Flavobacteriaceae > Salegentibacter. The sequence goes on along the minus strand of CP051246.1, from coordinate 2,150,557 downwards.
GGGTTTCATCGCCCAGGTCTATATTTTTTCGTTTAGCCCAATCCCGAATAAACTCAAAGTTGGGTTGGATTAAGGCTGCCGGCATTTTTTCGCCATCACCAACAACCATTATTTGTTCGATAAAACGCGATTCTTTCATCGTATTTTCAATAAGTTGCGGAGCTACATATTTACCACCGGAAGTTTTAAACATTTCCTTTTTCCGGTCGGTTATTTTTAAAAATCCTTCTTCGTCAATCTCCCCAATATCACCGGTATGGAAATAATTGTCTTCAGTAAAAACTTCCTTGCTTTTTTCAGGTTCTTTATAGTAGCCTTTCATTACATTTGGGCCTTTACAGAGTATTTCCCCGTCTTCAGCAATTTTCACTTCTACGTTTTTAATAGGTTTTCCTACGGTGCCGATTTTAAAATTTCGATTTCGCTGGTCGTTAACTGCTATTACGGGAGAAGTTTCAGTTAATCCATAACCTTCCATCACCGGAATATCGGCTGCTGCAAAAACGCGGGTTAATCTTGGTTGAAGCGCAGCAGAGCCAGAGACAATTAATTCAATATTTCCACCTAAACCTTCTTTCCACTTTGAGAAAATTAGTTTTCTGGCTAGTTTAAGCCTGGTTTCATACCACCAGCCATTGGCACCATAAGGCTCGAATTTTAAACCGAGCTCTACAGCCCAGAAAAATAGCTTTTCCTTAATTCCGCCAACTGTAGCCCCTTTCGCAATAATTTTATCGTATACCTTTTCTAAAAGTCTTGGAACGGCCGTAATAACGTGTGGTTTTACTTCCTTAAGGTTATCACTAATCTTATCAATTGATTCTGCAAAATGTATAGAAACTGAATAATACTGGTATAAATACAGAATCATTCGTTCAAAAATATGACATACCGGTAAAAAACTTAAGGCCACATAAGTCCCGCATTCAAAAGGAACACGAGGAGCACTTCCCAATACATTGCTTAAAATATTCTCATGCGAAAGCATTACTGCTTTTGGTCTTCCGGTAGTTCCTGAAGTATAGATTAATGTAGCTAAATCATCAGGCTTTACAGCATCTTTTAATTTTTCAACTTCATCCTGATTGCTTTTATCTTCCCCTTCATTTAAAATTTCAGTCCAATGTTTACAATTTTGAATTTCATCAAAACTATAGACTTCTTTAATTTTGGTGTTTTGTTTTATGGAATTTACTTTTTGTAAAACTTCCTCATCAGAAACAAAACAATAAGTCGCTTCACTGTGGTTTAAAACGTATTGGTAATCTTCTACAGATATGGTTGGGTAAACCGGTACGTTTTGTGCACCTATTTGAAGTATTCCAATATCCATGATATTCCATTCAGTGCGATTAGAAGTGGAAATAACCGCAATCTTATCATTGGGTTTTATGCCCATTCGCAATAAGCCCCGACTAATAGTATTTGCTTTATCAAGGTAGGTTTGTGTGGATATAGCTTTCCATTCCCCATTATATTTAGTAACCAATGATTTTTCAAGCGGAAAATTTTCCTGTTGATAATATGGGAAATCAAAAAGTCGAGTTGGTTCGTTCATTTTTTACATCTTAAGATACACTATGCAAAATAGCAAAATTATAGGCCATTTCAAATGAAATTTTTAAAATTAGTGTATAATCTTAACAAGTTTAAAAAAAATAAAAAAATCCCGAATAATAGCTATCCGGGATTTTAGATTTCAAGAGCATAATAAACTATTTTTCTTCCAGCCATTTCCTGGCGTTTACAAAAGCTTCCAACCAGGGGCTTACTTTATCTTCTTTTCGATTTTTTGGATAGTATGCCCAGTTCCAGGGGAAAGTGGAGCGCTCTAAATGTGGCATCATTACCAAATGCCTTCCGCTGGCATCATTCATCATTGCTGTATTATAATGTGAACCGTTTGGATTGGCAGGATAGTCTTCATAAGCGTATTTTCCGGTAATATGGTAGCGTTCTTCCTCATAAGGAAAACTAAATTTTCCTTCACCGTGTGCCGCCCATATGCCAAGCTTATTCCCGGCTAAACTCGAAAGCATTACTGAATTATTGGCTTGAATTTCCACGGAAGTGAAATTACATTCAAACTTATGAGATTCGTTATGCAGCATCTTAGGTTTTTGCTCGTGTTCCGGCGTGATTAAGCCAAGTTCAATAAATAACTGGCAACCGTTGCAAACCCCAAGCGAAAGCGTATCTTCCCTTTTGAAGAAATTGTCGAGTGCGGTTTTGGCTTTTTTATTATAAAGGAAAGCTCCGGCCCAACCTTTGGCACTTCCCAAAACGTCAGAATTTGAAAAACCTCCAACTGCGGCAATAAATTGAATATCTTCCAGGGTTTCACGCCCTGAAATCAAGTCAGTCATATGTACGTCTTTTACATCAAATCCGGCCAGGTGCATCGCGCGCGCCATCTCGCGTTCAGAATTAGAGCCTTTTTCCCGAATTATCGCGGCTTTTATAGGTTTGCCCGACTTCTCGACTTCGTTTGAAGGGACAGGTAATTGTCCTGTAAAGTTATTTGGAAAATTAAATTCCAGGGGTTGTTTTTTATAATTATCAAAACGCTCGGTAGCTTTATCAATTCCACTTTGTTTTTGGTCCAGGAAAAACGAAGTTTTATACCAAACATCGCGTAGCTGTGGAATATTGAAATTCAGTTTTTCTTCGCCGTTCTTAATTTTCAAATCTTGCCCTTCAATAACTTTTCCAATTTTAAAGAAATCGATGTTCTTTTCTTCTAAAATCTTTGTTGCGGAAGCATCTTTTACCTGAAAAACAATTCCGCAATTTTCATTAAATAATAGCTTCACCGAATCTTTTTCATTTAAAGCTGAAAGGTCTAATTCCGCAGCCAAATTTGTATCGGCAAAACACATTTCCAAAAGGGTAGTGATAAGCCCGCCTGAAGCTACATCGTGACCGGCCAGGATTTGCTCTTCTTTTACCAATTGCTGAATAGCATTGAAGCTTTCGGCAAACTTTTCATTGTTTTTTATCGTTGGGACTTCATTTCCGATTTTATTTCGGATTTGTGCAAAAGATGAACCACCGAGTTTAAAATTATCCTGTGATAGATTGATGTAATAAATATCACCGCCATTTTCTTGTAAAACGGGCTCTACTACTTTTGTAATATCGTCGCAATGTCCTGCAGCAGAAATAATCACCGTTCCGGGGGCGATTACTTCTCCGTCTTTATATTTTTGCTTCATAGAAAGCGAATCTTTTCCCGTGGGAACATTTATTCCAAGGGAAATTGCAAAATCTGAAATGCCCTGAACCGCTTCGTAAAGCCTCGCATCCTCACCTTCATTATTACAGGGCCACATCCAGTTTGCCGAAAGTGAAACCGATTTTAAACCTTTCTCCAGCGGCGCCCAAACAATATTGGAAAGCGCCTCCCCAATAGAATTCTTCGAACCCGCAACCGGATCAACTAAAGCTGAGATAGGGGAGTGTCCAATAGAGGTTGCCACGCCTTCTTTTCCGTTATAATCCAGTGCCATCACACCGCAATTATTTAGCGGGAGCTGCAATGGGCCTGCGGTTTGTTGTTTGGCTACACGGCCGCTTACACAGCGGTCAACTTTATTGGTAAGCCAGTCTTTACAAGCTACTGCTTCCAATTGAAGCACTTGTTCTAAATACTTGTAAATATTTTGTGAAGCATAAGCTATTTCTTCATATTCACGTTGTATGCTTTGATCATTCATCACGGTTTTTGGAGAGCTGCCAAACATATCAGAAAGCTCTAAATCCATTGGTTTCTGACAGGATTTAGAACCTTCAAAGGTAAATTTATGATCACCGCTAACATCGCCTACTTCGTATATTGGCGAGCGTTCGCGCTCTGAAATTTTCTGAAGGATTTCGTAATGAACACCATCGATTACCAATCCCATACGTTCTTGAGATTCGTTCCCGATAATTTCTTTTGCGGAAAGGGTAGGGTCACCCACCGGTAATTTATCCAAATCAATTTTTCCTCCCGTTTCCTCCACCAGTTCGCTAAGGCAGTTTAGATGTCCGCCCGCACCGTGATCATGAATAGAGACAATATGATTTTCTTCGCTTTCCACCATTCCGCGAACGGCGTTGGCAGCACGTTTTTGCATTTCAGGATTGGAACGTTGTACTGCATTGAGTTCAATGCCACTGGCCAATTCGCCGGTATCGGCTGATGAAACTGCCGCACCACCCATCCCGATTCGGTAATTTTCACCACCGAGAACCACGATTTTATCACCTTTTTTTGGAATATCTTTTTGGGCCTGATTAGCTTTTCCATAACCAATCCCACCGGCCAGCATAATTACTTTATCGTATCCTAAATTTCTTTCGTGCTCGGCGTGTTCAAAAGTGAGTACCGAACCTGAAATTAAAGGTTGTCCGAATTTATTTCCAAAATCTGAAGCCCCGTTGGAGGCTTTTATCAAAATATCCATTGGCGTTTGGTACAACCATTCACGCTCTTTCATGGCATTTTCCCAATTTCGGTCTTTGTCAAGACGGGAATAGGAAGTCATATACACGGCTGTTCCGGCCAAAGGCAAGGAACCTTTTCCGCCGGCAAGTCTGTCACGGATTTCCCCGCCGCTTCCGGTAGCAGCACCATTAAAAGGCTCTACCGTGGTTGGAAAATTATGGGTTTCAGCTTTGAGGGAAATTACCGAATCAAAATCTTTGTTTTCATAAAACTCGGGAACATCAGGCCTTTTAGGGGCAAATTGTTGTACTCGAGGGCCTTTTACAAAAGCCACATTATCTTTATAAGCCGAAACGATATCGTTGGGGTTCTCTTCAGAAGTTTTCCTGATAAGTTTAAACAGGGAGCTTGGTTTCTCTTCGCCGTCAATCACAAAAGTACCGTTGAATATCTTATGCCGGCAATGCTCTGAATTCACCTGTGAAAACCCAAAAACCTCAGAATCGGTAAGTGGACGATTTAATTTTTTAGAAAGTTCTTCTAAGTATTTAACTTCTTCAGCGCTTAAAGCCAGGCCTTCCTGTTGGTTATAGGTGGCAATATCTTCTATTTCAATAATAGGATTGGGATTGATGTGAATGTCAAAAATATCCTGATCCAGACTGCTGTATTTTTGAGAAAGCATCGGGTCAAAATCCTTGTAATTTTCATCAATTTTCCAAAATTCTTCAATTCTGTTAATACCATTAATACCCATATTTTGGGTGATTTCCACCGCATTGGTACTCCAGGGTGTGATCATTGCAGCCCGAGGACCAACAAAAAAATCTGCCAATGCAGATTTATTGATTTGTTGTGTATGGCCAAAAAGCCAGTTTAATTTAGTGATGTCTTGAGCTGTAAGATTGGTGTGGGTTTCCACCGCAAAAATTTTAGTGGTTTGGTCTCCGAAGAAAAGGATCATTCTAAAAGGTTTTGTGTTGTTTTGCGAAAGCACAAATTTAACCTTTTTAACGAGAATATTTTAGCAAGTTTTTGAAGAAAAATTATATGGTTAGTTTCTTCCGGAGGTACATAGGTTTGGTAATGTCCATTTTTGTTAAATGCACATTTGTCCCGTATTCATTTTGGAATTATGAGGTTTCATAGCTTGAAAATACAAACGTTAAGCTCTCTACAGATTCATAAACAAAAACCTGGGGAAAACCCTTAGCTAGTTTTTTCGATAAGGGCCATGTAAAATCCGTCAAAACCAGTTTCTGAAGAAAGAATACTTTTATCTTTTATAAGTCTGAAGTTTTTCCCGGTTTCGGCTGCTAAGAAACTATCGACCTGTTTTCTGTTTTCAGAAGGAAAGATAGAGCAGGTGGCATATACCAGTTTACCGCCGGATTTTAAAATTCGGGAGTATCTTTCCAGGATTTCAGCTTGGGCTTTTTTTATTTTTTCTAAAAATTCGGGTTGTAATTTCCATTTAGCATCCGGATTTCGACTTAATACTCCTAAACCGGTACATGGTGCATCGATTAATACCCTGTCGGCTGTGCCATATAATTTTTTGATAACTTTTGTAGAATCGATACTTCGGGTTTCAATATTATGTACCCCGGCACGTTTTGCACGGCGTTTTAATTCTTTGAGTTTATTTCCATAGATATCGGTGGCAATAATCTGCCCTTTATTATCCATTAAAGCTGCAAGATGGAGGCTTTTTCCCCCGGCACCGGCACAGGTGTCTACCACGCGCATACCGGGCTCAACTTCCAGAAAATGGGCTACCAGTTGCGAAGAAGCATCCTGAACTTCAAAAAAACCGTCTTTAAAAGCTTTGGTTTTAAAAACATTGGCGCGTTCTTCGAGTTGTAAAGCTTCGGGGTAATTTTTTATACGTCTGGTTTCGATTTCTTCTTCCTGCAGTTTTTTTTGTAAATTTTCAACTGAGGTTTTGAGCGTATTTGTTCTTATAATTACCGGAGCCTGGTTGTTGAGCGCTGCGATTTCTTTTTCCCAGGTTTTTTCGCCAAGTTCAGAAACTCCGGTTTCATCCAGCCAGTTGGGAATAGATTCACGATATTTTCGGGTTTTGGTTAAAGTATCGAAACGCCCTTTTATACGGCGGCTTGGTGTACCTTCAAATTGCGGCCAGTCGGGTAATTTAATTCCGCGAAGCGTAGCCCAAACCGTAAACATCCTGAACAGGTTTTCACGATCAAACGGCTCTTTGACTTCAGCTATTTCAGCATAAAGGCGCTTCCATCTTACAATATCGTAAGTGGTTTCTGCTATAAAACTACGATCTCTTGCACCCCAGCGTTTGTCTCGTTTTAGGGTTTTTTCTATAACTTTATCGGCATAAGCTCCTTCATTAAAAATTTCGGAGAGGGCATCAATTGTTGCAAAAACCAGATTTCTGTGTAAGCGCATAATTTTATTTTAAAGCAGCAAAGGTAGGCTTTTTTATGGCATGACATTTAGTTGAAAAGAAAGTGAATTTTTCAGTTTAGGAGTATAATTCATTTTCTGATCAAAAAATGTTCAGCTTAAAAATCTATCTTTGAACCAAAGAGTTTCAATACCTATGAAAAGACTACTATTTATAACAGCTATTGTAATATTTAGCTGTAAATCTGACAAACAAAATGATAATGATTCCGCAGAAAAAAAGGAATCTCCAATAGAATTTAAAAGTGTAAGCATTGAACCGGTTTTAGAGAACGATAGTTTAAGCATTCGTGCTATTGAATTAATGGGGACAAGTTTGGGGTTTGCTGCTAATAAGGGCTTTTATGGTTTATACAATGCGCAAAATAGAAGCATGCAAACTAAGATTTTAGAAGAAGATGGTGTAGCACCTGAGTTTAGAGCGGTTGCCAGCACCGATACCGATTTTTTCCTACTTAGTATCGGTAGTCCTGCTTTACTGTATAAAACGGGAGATAGCGGCCAGATGGATTTGGTATACCGTGAAAATGATGAAACGGTTTTTTATGATGCTATGGCTTTTTGGAATGAAAAAGAAGGCATTGCAATGGGTGATCCTACTGAAAGCTGCCTTTCGGTTATAATAACACGTAATGGGGGGGCGAACTGGGAAAAAATACCTTGCGAAAATTTACCTGAAGCTGCTAAAGGAGAAGCCGCTTTTGCCGCAAGTAATTCAAATATTGCAATACAGGGTGACAAAACATGGCTCCTTTCAGGAGGGGTGAAATCACGTATTTATTATTCTGAAGATAAAGGGGAAACCTGGGAAGTTTTTGATACGCCTTTAATTCAAGGTAGCGAAACTACTGGTGGTTATAGTATGGATTTTTATGATGAGAATATCGGAATAATTATAGGTGGGGATTACACTAAACCTGAAGATAATTCAAAAAATAAAGCCATTACTTCTGATGGCGGAAAAACCTGGAAACTTATCGCTGATGGGGGAGGCCCGGGATATAAGGGAAGTGTAAGATTTGTTCCCGGTGGTGAAGGAAAACACATTGTTGCGGTTGAAGCCTCCGGAATTTCCTACTCGGCTGATGCCGGGAAAACCTGGAATGAAATAAGTAAGGAAGGTTTTTATACCATACGGTTTATTGATGAAAATACAGCTTACGCTGCCGGGAAGGGGCGAATTGCCATACTTGAGTTTTATTAAAATAGATAAAAAAATCCCGGCTAAGCTCAAAGCCTACCGGGATTCTTACTACTAACTAACCAAAAAACTAAATCTGAAAAATTTATTCTTCTTCTCGTTTTCTTTGCTCTTCTTTCTCTTTCCTGGCACGATATTCTCTAATCAATTTTTTATGGAATTCTTCTTCCAGCTTTTGTAGTTTAATAATATCCTGTGCTGAAATTATTTCTTTTAAATCATTAAAAAGTTCTCTTTTAAGAACGTAATCCTGTTTTTCCAGTTCCACAAATTCTGATAGCATTTCTTCAGCATCTGTTTCATTTATACATTCTAAGTTGGGCAAATCGCGGTGTTCCCGTTTTCTTAATTCATGTACTTTCGATTCGTATTCATTATAAATAGGCCAGAACTGTTGTGCCTTTTCTTTGTTTAGATTAAGCTCCTGAGTGATAAAAGCTGTTTTTAAAGATTTTATACGTTCCCTGTGTTCTTCTTTGTTTGGGTTTTGGGCATAAATATTTAAAAATCCCAACCCGAAGCAAAACAATAATATAAGCTGTAGGTTTCTCATAGTTTTCTATTCAAGAATAAACGAAGGATCTTCTATGTTTTGATCAAGATAATCAAACATAACTTCCGTATTCATTTCACTAAAAGAGGCGTTTTCTATATTACCTCCTTCTTCATATAAAAAAGTGGAAAGTTCGTTGGTAGAAAATTCAATATCATTTCCATTTATATAACTTTCTAATACCGAAACTTCTACACTTTCCCAACTATCTTGTGTTACCGGGTTTATAAATAGCGTGTTTGCAAGTGCTATTACAATGGCTGCAATACCGGCCGCATAATAAAGATATTCCTTTTTAAATAAAGAAATAACCCTGGGTTGTTTTTTATCTTTCTGAGCTTCAGAAAGAATTTTTTCTTCAAGGTTTTCAAAATAATCCCCGGGGGTTTTAAAGCCTGAAGAAGGACTCTCTTTCGCCAGTCGAAAACTTTCATTATTTTGCTCTACCATCTCCAGCAACTGCCCGTTCAGTTCTTCAAAATAATTTGAAGGAACTGAAAAACCTGTCTCGCCCTGATATGGTAATTTATTCTTTTTCATTTGTTTATTTGACTCCAAAATCTATTAAAGGTTTAATTACCGGTTAAATACTCTTCAATTTTTTTTACAGCAATATGGTAAGAAGCTTTGAGTGCACCTTCACTGGTTTCGAGAATTTCGGCTATTTCACGGTACTTGAGGTCTTCAAAATATTTCATATTAAAGACTTGTTGTTGTTTAGCCGGTAAAGTATTAATCGCTTTTTGAAGTTTAAGTTGAATTTCATCTCCTTCAAAATAAACATCGCTTTCTAAATTATCAATTACATGATTTTGCAAATCTTCAGATGAAATTTGCAGTCTTCGAGCTTTTTTATTGATAAAACTAATAGCTTCGTTTGTGGCAATTCTGTACATCCAGCTAAATAACTGGCTTTCGCCCTTGAATTGACCAATGTTGCGATAAACTTTTAAAAACGTATTCTGAAGCACATCGTGAGTATCTTCATGGTCTTTAACCATATTCCTGATATGCCAGTAAAGTCGCTCTTTATATAAGGTAATGAGCTCTTTAAAGGCAGCTTCAGCAGAAGATTTTTCTTTTAATCGCTGTACTAATAGATTTTCGGAGTGCAATGGGGCCACGTTATTTTAGATTTCCCATAATTAGCCCCTAAAGATATTGAAAAGTTTAGAGCTGGTAAATTTTACTGAATAAAAGATTTGTAAGAAAATTCATTATATTCTCTAACTCATATACGAAAAAAATAACCTTTTTGAGATGAACTGTATATTTTATTTGTTGAATAGGTTCTATTGTCTTAATTTAGCTATAGTACGTATGATGAATTAATCTTTTTTGCCCCAACTTAATAATAGATTTATTTTCATTTGCCCCAAAATGAGAATAAGTTAGAAAAACGGATAGAAATTTATTTCTATCCGTTTTTTGTTTTTTTTAACTATCTTTTTTTATCTGGGGTATTACCTCATTTTTCTTCTTTTTTATTTCGATTATACTTCATAAAATGGGGTGTGGAAATTAGACCATAATTAACTGCCAAAGTCATCCCCTTTTTTTAGGGGAGTGTATACGAAATATTCAAAAATTTAAATTGAGGATATTTTTGTTTATGCTTGTTTATTTTTGTAATTCAGTAAATTTGTAGCTATATTTCGATAAAATAAACAATATGTTATGAAGAAGTTAGTTTTTATTCCGATTATGATTTTAATGGCTTTACCGATTAAAGCTCAAAATGAACCTGAGGTTGAAGTAGGTGATATCCTAACAATTAGCCAACCGGAAGAGGGGCATAATTTTAAGCACCTGAATCTTCCAAAAGCTAATTTTATAATTAAAAAAGGGGGCATTGCTAATTATAAAAGTATCATCAACAACCGGGTAGAAGTTGTTGCTATTGAAACCAATGCTGATGGCGACCAAAAAGTAGTTTTAAAACGGGAAGACGGTAGAAAATTTTTCCGTAGCTACCCTACAATTTCAGCAAACTTAGAAGATTCTATGGAAGCAGGAGAACTAAAAATCTAAGAGCTATAAATCTTATAAATAATAAAACCCGGTAATAATTTTGCCGGGTTTTTTAATGGGGGTAATCTTTTTATGCCTTGATTCGCATTATTAGTAATATTTTATTACCACCAATTGGGTTTAATACCCCGAGACTTGTCTCGATCGAGAAAAAGTCTTTCCGATACATACTTCGTGGGCTTACCTGAGCCTGTTGATTTATGGTATGCTGAAATATTGATATTCAAAATAAACAAGCCGCCTGAATCAATCCTGAGGCAAGGCAGATGGCAACATATATTACCGTTGTTATTCAGCTATTTTAATCAAAAGACTGCATTGCCACAAGTTTTTGATAGGTGCCTTTTTTATCGAGTAATTCCTGATGTTTGCCTTTTTCTACAATTTCGCCGCGTTGCATTACCACAATTTTATCGGCATTTTGAATGGTAGATAAACGATGGGCAATTACGATAGAAGTCCGGTTTTTCATCATATTTTCCAGGGCTTTCTGAACCAATTTTTCACTTTCGGTATCCAAGGCAGAAGTCGCTTCGTCTAGAATCATAATTGGCGGATTTTTTAAAACCGCCCGGGCGATAGATAAACGTTGTTTTTGTCCACCGCTTAATTTATTGCCCGCATCCCCAATATTGGTTTCAAGTTGTTTGGGTAGTTCTTTTACAAATTCCCAGGCATTGGCAATTTTTAAAGCATCTATTATTTCTTCTTCCGAAGCATCATCCTTTCCAAGTGCCACATTATTCCTTATAGTATCATTAAATAAAATAGAATCCTGGGTAACCAGCCCCATTAAATTCCGAAGGGATTTTTTTGTGATTTGGCGAATATCATTACCATCCACTTTTATGCTGCCTTCGTTGACATCATAAAACCTGGTAATTAGATTGGCAATGGTAGATTTTCCGCTGCCCGATTGACCAACCAGGGCAACTGTTTGTCCTTTTTGAACCTTTAAACTAAAGTTCTTTAAAACCTTTTCTTCTTCGTATTTAAAACTAATATTTTCTACGGAAATATCTTTTTCAAAGTCTTGTTTTTCTATGGCATTAGAGGCATCGGTAAGACTTGAAGGTGTTTCCAGTACGTTCATAATTCTTTCGGCAGCAGCGTTCCCTTTTTTTACAGAGTAGGAAGCTTTTGAAATTTGCTTGGCCGGTGTAAGAATATTATAAGCAAGTCCGAGAAATGCGATAAAGGTTTCCGGGTCAAGAGTTTCTTCAACCAACACCATATTTCCACCAAACCAAAGAATGATTACAATTACAAAGATGCCAAGAAATTCACTGGCCGGGGAAGCCAGGTTTTGCCGGTTGATTAACTTATTTAAAATATTTTTTAGCCTGTTGGTAGATTCCCTGAATTTTCTCTGCATTTTTCCTTCTGCATTAAAACCCTTAATAATTTTTAAGCTGGTAAGGGTTTCTTCAACCACTGATAGAAAATAACCGTTTTCTTCCTGTGCCCGGTGCGATTGCTTTTTTAACTGTTTACCGATAAGGGAAATAATAAAACCTGAAATTGGTAAAAAGATAAAAACAAATAAGGTGAGTTTTGCACTCATTACCAACATGGCAATGATGGTAAAAATAATGGTGAGGGGTTCTCTAACAATTAATTCTAAGATTGATAAAAACGAGGTTTGCACTTCATTTACATCGGCGGTAATTCGGGAAATGGTATCGCCTTTTCGCTTTTCAGAAAAATAAGAAATGGGCAATGCCAGCATTTTGTCGTACATAGCATCACGTACATCTCTTAAAACACCATTACGCAAAAAAGTAATAAAAAATGCTGCTAAATAACCAAAGAGGTTTTTTAATAAAAATAAAACTACCACAATCCCGCAAATAAAGAGTAAGGCAGAAATTTCATCCTGCCTTACTTGCTGCGTTATATAAAAATTAAAATATTCTGAAACATAATTTTTGATACTGCCTAAACCTTCCCATACGGGTTTGTCAGTTACTTGTTTGGTTTTGTCAAAAAGCACCTGGATTACAGGTATTAAAGCTACAAAAGATAGCGTACTAAAAACCGCGTAAAAAATATTACAAATAATATTTAGGATTGCATACTTTTTATACGGTATGGCAAATTGGAGTATCTTCTTAAAATATTTCATATTTTGGCACTTAGCCCAATTGTAATTCCTGTTTTATACGGGCAATCTTATCGGCAAGATTTTGATTTTCTTCTTCGTAATCTTCAATCTTTTCAAGAGCTGAATTTACACTGAAATAAAACTTTATTTTTGGCTCGGTACCACTTGGGCGAGCTGCGATTTTAGTTCCGTTTTCGGTGTAATATATAAGCACATTAGATTTAGGGAGATCAATTTTCTCTTCGGAATGGTCTTGTAGGTTTTTAGCAACAGAAGATTGATAATCTTCGACAAGCACTACTTTTTCCCCGTCGATTTCTTTCCACGGATTTTCTCGTAAATCTATTAGCATTTGCTTGATTTCGGCCTCGCCCTGAATTCCTTTTTTAACCAGAGAGATCAACTCTTCTCTATATGATCCAAATTCAGTATAAAGCTGAAGCAACTGTTCATAAAAAGAACTTCCTTGTTCTTTCATTTGTGCGGCAATTTCACAGGCCAGTAATGTAGCGGTAACGGCATCCTTATCCCGAACAAAATCACCTACCATATAACCAAAACTTTCTTCACCACCACCAACAAAGTCTAGTTCAGGATGATCTTTTATTAATTTGGCAATCCATTTAAAGCCGGTTAATACTTCAAAGTATTTTGCCCCATAGTTTTCAGTGATGTTTTTAAGCATGGGGGTAGAAACAATGGTTGAAGCTACAAAAGACTTATTGTCAAGCCGGTTTTGTTTTTTCCACTGCTCCAGTAGAAACCAGGTCATGACCAACATAGTTTGGTTTCCGTTTAGCAATTTCATTTTGCCGTCAAGGTCGCGAATAGCAATTCCTAGACGGTCGCCATCAGGGTCGGTGCCAATTACAATATCTGCATTTTTTTCTTCGGCTAAGGTAAGTGCTATTTCCAGAGCCTCTGGTTCTTCAGGGTTAGGCGATTTTACCGTGGGGAAATTACCATCGGGTTTTTCCTGTTCCTTTACAATATGGATATTTTTATAGCCTGCTTTTTCCAAAACCTGCGGAATTTGGGTGATGGAAGTGCCGTGTAGGGAAGTAAATACAATCCCCAGATTATCTTTTGCTGAAGAAGAAGTATCAAAACTGCCATTTTCAACGGAAGCTTTGGCAAAAGCCTCATCAACTTCTGTATCTATAGAATGGATAAGATTGTGGTTTTCTTCAAATTTAATTTCTTTATATTCCAGGTTGTTTATAATTTCAACCAATTTGGTGTCTTGTGGTGGCACCAATTGACCGCCATCCTGCCAGTACACTTTATACCCGTTATATTCTGGCGGGTTATGACTTGCAGTAAGTACAATACCCGCATGGCATTCCAGGTGTTTTACCGCAAAAGATAATTCAGGAGTAGCACGCAAGTCTGAAAAGAGGAAAACTTCAATTTCGTTAGCTGAAAAAACCTGAGCTACAACCTGAGCCAATTCTTTTGAATTATTTCTGCAATCGTAGGCGATAGCTGCTTTAAGCTTTTCACCCGGAAATTCTTCTTTTAGAAAATTTGATAATCCCTGGGTATTTTTTCCGAGGGTATATTTATTAATGCGGTTGGTTCCTACACCCATTACCCCACGCATGCCTCCGGTACCAAAAGCAGCGTTTTTATAAAAACTCTCCTCCAGTTCTGCAGGGTCATTTTCTATTAAATGGTTAATATCTTTTTTAGTGTCTTCGTCAAAAATATCGGTAAGCCAGGCCTTTGCTTTGGCCAGGATTTCAGGTTTAATTTCAGTCATATTCTAAATATTTAGGAAGCAAAAATAAACATTAATGAGCGAAAAACCCTATAAAGAGGGGGTGGTTTTGTTGATTAAATAACGGTCTTTTTCGCGTTTGGTGCGCAAAATAAGTTCTCCTAAAAAGCCTGCCAGGAATAATTGAGAACCAATTATCATTACAGTAAGGGCTATGTAAAACCAGGGGTTTAGGGCTACCAGGATATTCGGTTCGTTATGGTACATTTTCCATAGTTTAGAAAAACCAATCCAACCGGCAGTGAGAAAACCAAAAAGGAACATTAAGACTCCTAAGGATCCAAAAAGATGCATGGGTCGCCGACCGAATTTAGACAAAAACCAAATACTTAGTAAATCGAGAAAACCATAGAGAAATCGCTCGGCTCCGAATTTAGTATTTCCATATTTACGAGCCTGGTGCTGTACTTCTTTCTCGGTAATTTTATTATACCCGTTATTTTTAGCTAAAACCGGAATATAGCGATGCATTTCGCCGTATACATCAATGTTTTTTATCACCTCGGTGCGGTATGCTTTAAGTCCGCAATTAAAATCATGCAATTTTACGCCTGATGTTTTTCGTGCAGCCCAGTTAAAAAGTTTAGAAGGCATATTTTTGGTAAGCACGTGATCATAACGTTTCTTTTTCCAACCCGAAACCAAGTCATAACCTTCTTCTTTTATCAATTTATATAACTCTGGTATTTCCTCGGGATTATCCTGTAAATCGGCATCCATGGTTACTACAACTTCTCCTGAAGCACTTAGAAAGCCGGCATGTAAGGCCTGAGATTTTCCGTAGTTCCTATTGAATTTTATACCTTTTACTGCGGTATCTTGCTTAGCGAGCGATGCTATGGTTCTCCAGGAATTATCGGTACTTCCATCGTCAATGAAGATGATCTCGTGGGAAAAGGAATTGGATCGCATAACTTTTGCAATCCAATTATATAATTCAACCAGAGATTGTTCTTCGTTTAATAAAGGAATAACGATGGATAGCTGCATAGTTATTTGTTAGGGTCTTTTTCTCTGAAAATTAAAGCTACCAAAAGGCCAATCACGGCATAAAATACCAGTTGAAATGCGTAAGCCTGAAGTTGTTTTAAAGGAGCAAAACTATTTTCATTCTGCATTTTTTCCACTGCTTTATCTATTTCTGATTGAGGGGCACCAAAACTTTCCATCATTCCCCGGGTATTTTCTATCGTAGCCTCTAAAATAGCTTTTGAAGCTTCAGGGTCTATAATGTTAAAGAGAAGGATAGAAAATACCATAGACAGAAAACTACCAATAAGAATAGTTACAAAATAGGCAGTAAAAGCATTTTTAAAAGTAAATAGGGCGGCAGTTGTTTTTTTTGCTTTTGAAGTAGCTACAATACCCCAAACAATTATAAGAACCAAAAGAGAAATACCAAACCACCAGGCACTAAATAGACTTAGGCTAAACACATAGGCAAGTACAGAAATTAAAATCAGGGCAAGTCCTAAAGCAATTCCGTAACTGGAAGCAACAGATTTAATAGATTTTTCCATTTTAAAAGATTGATTGATTTACCCCTATTAGTTAGCAAATATAGAAAAACGTTACAAAGGATAAAGTGTATTTTTAAACAGCTCTTTTCCCGACTTGTTTTTTATAGTATATAATTATATTTTACCAATATCTAAGTTTACTTTGTTGTTTTTCTCTCTTACAAGTTATTTAGATAAAAAATGGCAAAAACAATAAGGTTTTCAATTTAGAATCATTGGGATACCGGAAATAAACTCCTCTCGGGTTCAAAAGTGTGTATTTATTATAATAAAATTTAATTTTGAAAATTATTGAATATCGTATTGTATTTAAAGGAGAATTAATTAAATTTGCACCCTGAAAATTAAAAGAAACAAAGCGATGAAGCAGGGAATCCATCCGGAAAATTATAGATTGGTAGCTTTTAAAGATATGTCTAACGACGATGTATTTCTTACCAAATCTACCGCGAATACTAAAGAAACTATTGAAGTAGACGGAACTGAATATCCGTTGATAAAGCTTGAAATCTCAAGAACTTCTCATCCTTATTATACCGGGCAAACCAAATTGGTTGATAGCGCCGGGCGTATTGATAAGTTTAAAAATAAGTACAAAAAATTCAAGAAATAAGTTTTTTGTAATTTTGTAATATATAAAAGGTCGCAGTTTGCGGCCTTTTTTTATTTTTAGGGTTTTCATTTTGCCGGGAACTTGTAACTTTGAAATATAAAATTTGTGCGGATGAATTATATATTACTCGACGGTCCAAACCGACATCGTTTGCTTCCTTTTACCTATACGCGACCGGTAGCTGATATTCGTGTCGGGATACTTAGTATAAGGGAAAAATGGGAAAAATATTTAGATGAAAAAACCTATACGCAAACTGAAACTTATTTAGCTGAAAAATGGCCTTTGCTAAAAAATATTGCCGAAGCTACTGTTTTTATCAATGCTTCTTTTTTGCCTACAGAAAAATTAATAGCAGCGCTTAGTAGCTTAAACCCGGGACAGGTTTTATATTTCAAAGAAAAAATATTGGCTTATAAAACCGAAAGTGCACAAGATATCGCTATTGAAAATCTTGAACGAATAGATTTTTCTGAAACAGAAAATCTGGTGAGCATTGAAAATACATGGGACATTTTCTCTAAAAATGCCGAAGCTCTGGAGGCTGATTTTAAACTGTTGACCGCCGGAAGAAAATCGCAGCCTATTCCTGATTCAAACTATGTTAAAAACCCTGAGAAAATTTTTATTGAAGAGGGCGCAGAAGTGGAAAACTGTTCCTTAAATGCTTCTTCAGGCTCAATTTACATCGGAAAAAATGCGAAGCTTTTGGAAGGTTGTTTAATCCGTGGTGGTTTTGCAGCCTGTGAAGGGGCATTGGTGAAAATGGGTGCAAAAATTTATGGGGCTACTACCCTCGGGCCAGGTTGCCGGGGTGGCGGAGAGATAAATAATGCCGTGATGTTTGCTAATTCCAATAAAGGACACGATGGCTATTTAGGAAATTCGGTGTTGGGCGAATGGTGTAATTTAGGTGCTGATACTAATAACTCTAACCTTAAAAATAATTATGCTGAAGTCCGTTTGTGGGATTATGATACCGAGGGTTTTGCAAAAACCGGTTTGCAGTTTTGCGGACTTATGATGGGCGACCACAGTAAATGTGCTATCAATACCATGTTTAATACCGGAACTATTGTGGGGGTGAGCGCCAATGTCTTCGGCGCCGGTTTTCCGCGAAATTTTGTACCCAGTTTTAGTTGGGGGGGCAGTGCCGGATTAAGCACTTATCAAACCCGAAAAGCTTTTGAGGTAGCCGAAATTGTGATGCAACGTCGCAATTTGAAGTTTACTGAAGTCGATAAAAGAATCCTGGAACATGTTTTTGAGGAAACAGCTAAATGGAGGAGATGGGAATGAGTTTGGGGTTGAATGTGGCTAAAGCTTTTATCTTCATTTTATTGATCAGTTGGCTTCAGTCAACTGTAAATTGTTTTTTTGAAAATTACTAAGTGCTGATTGGGAAAGATATGGTGAAACATGACCATCAGTTTTAAAGCTAGAACATTAAAAACCAAAATAAAGTCAATAATACTACAAAAATGAGTGAAGTGATTAGTAAGGTTCTTCGTCTTTTTTTTTGATGTTCTGAGGTTAGTTTCTTTCTGATTTTCTCGAGTTCTACCACATTAACTTTTTCTGACTTTATTCCTTGAATTTTTGAGCCGGTAGTTTTTTGAAATTTTTCAATTTTAGATCTCTTTTCCCTGCGGTTATTTTTAAGGCTTACATTTGCGCCACTAGTGCTTCCTCCAAAACCCATTGTATACGATTTTAAGATAAATTTACACAATTATTGATAGATCAAAATTTGAATAATTTCTCACTTTTCCGAATCCTTTCTGTTTTCCAGTCAAAGTTAGTATCTTTGCGACCTTAAAATTTCAGGTAACCCTAACAGAAACAGGCAGGTGATGAACAATAAAAAAGTAGCATTTTATACGCTGGGTTGTAAACTCAACTTTTCAGAAACTTCAACTATTGCTCGTTCTTTTAAAGAGGAAGGTTTTCGACGGGTTGATTTTTCAGAAGAGGCTGATATCTATGTTATAAATACATGTTCGGTTACTGAAAATGCTGATAAGCGTTTTAAAACCATCGTAAAACAAGTTCAAAAAGTAAATGAGGATGCTTTTGTGATTGCCGTGGGGTGTTATGCCCAATTAAAACCTGAAGAACTGGCTGATGTAAATGGTGTGGATTTGGTTTTAGGTGCTACTGAAAAATTTAAAATTACCGATTATCTTAATGACCTTTCCAAAAATGATTTTGGAGAAGTACATTCCTGTGAAATTAATGAAGCCGATTTTTATGTGGGTGCCTATTCAATAGGCGATCGAACAAGGGCTTTTCTAAAAGTTCAGGATGGGTGTGATTATAAGTGTACTTATTGTACCATTCCGTTGGCACGGGGTATCTCTCGAAGTGATAAATTGGAAAATGTGCTGCATAACGCCGCTGAAATTTCTGCAAAAGGTATTAAAGAAATCGTGCTCACCGGGGTAAATATAGGTGATTACGGAAAGGGGGAATTTGGCAATAAAAAACACGAACATACTTTTCTCGATCTTGTAAAAGCATTAGATGAAGTTGATGGTATTGAACGCCTTCGTATCTCTTCTATAGAACCTAATTTATTGAAAAATGAGACGATAGATTTTGTAGCGGCTAGTAATACCTTTGTGCCTCATTTTCATATTCCGTTGCAAAGCGGGAGCAACGATTTGCTAAAGCTGATGAAGCGTCGCTATATGCGGGAATTATATACCGATCGGGTTCTGCAAATTAAGCAAACAATGCCCGATGCCTGTATTGGAGTTGATGTAATTGTTGGCTTCCCCGGCGAGACAGAAGAGCGGTTTTTAGAAACCTATAATTATCTAAATGAGTTGGATATTTCTTATTTGCATGTTTTTACTTATTCAGAAAGGGATAATACACCGGCTGCTGAAATGGAGGCTGTAGTGCCGCAGAAAGTCAGAAAAAAACGAAGTAAAATGCTCCGCGGACTTTCAGCAAAAAAACGCCGCGCTTTTTATGAAAGTCAGTTGGGGAATGAGCTTACGGTGCTTTTTGAAGGTGAGAATAAAGAAGGCTACATCCACGGATTTACAGAAAATTATGTAAAAGTAAAAGCGCCCTGGGATCCCGGGCTTGTCAATACTCTACACCGTATAAAACTAGCCGAAATTGATGAAGACGGCTTAGTGCGCTTTGAACTTGCTAAAGAAAAAATAGCCGTTTAAATATTAATTCCCACCGGTAACATATCTTTATACTTGCGACGATTTTTACGCATAAATTTCACCACTTCAGGACTAGTGGGCATCACGCGAATTTCTCTGGATTTGATTTCATTTAAAACCGCTTCAATAAAAGGTTCTAAATAACCTTTTTCTTTCAGTTGGTTAGACATGACGAGTTTGGTGAGAAATATTTTCCGTTCTTGTTGGGCGTATTCAATCACAGCTAATTCGGCATTTATATCGGTTTCAAATTGTCTTAAAAACTCGTTATCGGTAATTTTCAGATCTTCAGCATTCATTACGTTAATAGTTTAATGTTAAGAATTAATGGTGGTATACCATTAATTTTAGGAATAATTGAGAAATAAGAGAGGGGGAAACAGAAACAGGACAAGAAAATAGAACCTTGTTATCAGAAATTACAGTTCCTGGAAAAATCTTCATTATTTTTAATCTTTCGGGTTGTGAAAGCCAATAAAATAGCAGTAATTTGGAGTATAAATTTACGACTTTAAAAAGTGGCGTAGTGTTATACACTTGTTAAAATGAAAGAAGCTAACCGGCTCATACACGTATATTTAATGCCCGGTCTTGCGGCAAATTCCACCATATTTGAATTTATTAAATTACCAAAAGACCAATTTAAAATTCATTATCTTGAATGGATTATTCCATTTGAAAAGGAAAGCTTGGAGGCTTATGCCAAAAGAATGCTGAAATATGTGAAACACGAAAATCCTGTATTTATAGGTGTTTCTTTTGGTGGGGTAGTGGTGCAGGAAATGGCTAGGTTTATAGATTTAAAAAGGCTTATTATTGTTTCTAGTGTAAAATGCCGTGATGAATTACCGCGGCGAATGCAGTTTGCTGCTACTACCGGGGTATTTAAGCTTTTGCCTCTTGGGCTACTTGATTATGTTGATTATTTTGAAAGGATTGCTGTTGGAAATTTCCTAAAACGAAGGGCAAAATTATATAAACAATATCTTTCGGTAACAAACCGGTACTATTTAAGTTGGGCCATCAGAAATATGGTATTATGGAATTGTACCGAAGCTAATAAAAAGGTTATTCATATTCACGGTGATAAAGATCAGGTTTTTCCGGTGCGTTATATTAGTAATTTTATTAAAGTTAAAGGGGGTACCCACGTAATGATTATTAACCGGTACCGTTGGTTTAATGAACACCTTCCGAAAATAATTTTAACCGGAAAGAATTAAATGCTGAAAAAACGAAAGAAGAAATTATAAAATAATTCAGGAGCTTCAGCTTTTACGAGTGTTGATATAGCGTGATTGTGGAATGTTCCCAAAAAAAGAAATAGATGAAGATTTTAAAAAATGTTTTGATAGGAGTTGGAGTAGTAAGTATTTGCGCGGTAAGTATCAACGCGGTTACCAATACAAATGAAAACCCAAAACCTGTTGTTGAAAATAAAAACAAAAGTGCAGATACTGCAAAAGCGGTGAAAGACTATAATGTTTATGCGCTTTCCCTTCCTAAAGAAATTGATTTTGCCGGAGAACCTGCTCCGTTGGAATTGCCAGATATACATGAAAGGTTAGATCGTGAATTATTGGTAAATACGTATTGGCAGTCAAACGGATTGCTCCTTATTAAGCGTGCACATAAATATTTTCCAATGATTGAGCCTATTTTAGCGGAAGAGGGGGTGCCAGATGATTTTAAATATCTGGCTGTTATCGAAAGCGGATTAACTCAGGCGGTTTCTCCTGCCCGGGCTGTAGGTTTTTGGCAAATTTTAGAAGGTACGGCACGTGATTATGGTTTAGAGGTTAATGGAAATGTAGATGAACGCTACCACATTGAAAAATCTACCCGGGCTGCCTGCAAATATTTAAAGAAGGCCAAGGAGAAATTTGGCACCTGGACATTGGCTGCCGCAGCATACAATGCTGGAAATCGTGGAGTGCAACGTCAATTAGATCGCCAAAAAGTAGACGATTATTACGATTTGCTCTTAGGGGAAGAAACTGGGCGTTACGTTTTCAGGATTTTGGCTCTGAAGGAAATTTTAACCAATCCACAGAAATACGGATTCAATTTTGATGAAAAGCATCTCTACAAACGAATTCCTACCAGGAAGGTTAAAGTAGATACCGTAGTGAATGATTTTGCCGATTTTGCTAAGCAATTCAATATTAATTACAAAATCTTAAAAATTCATAATCCATGGCTCAGGGAAGCCCATCTTAATAATGCTTCGAGACGGGAATATGAAATAAAGATTCCTGAATAAAAAAATATAACCTGATAAAAAGATGGACTTCTTGATAGATAATATTTGGTGGATTCTTTTATCTGTCAATTTTCTAATTGTTTTTATAACAACGGGTTATGAATTAATGCATTTTCGGGAACCGGTGAAAAGTATTTCCCTGATTTTTGCACTTTTTGTATTACCGGTTATTGGACTTTTGATTTATTATTTCTTTGCTCAGGAATTCAGGAAAAGTAAATTATTTAATCGTAAAAAGCTCTACGACCAGAAAATTATTCAGCATTGGGAAGATAAGCTAATGCTTACTGAACAGGACCTGATTGATAAAAATAAAAATCAGGATTGTGTTGAACGAAAGATAAAACTGGTAAGTTTGCTTCAAAACAACCAAACAAAGCCGGTAACGTTTAAAAATAAAGTCAATGTTCTTATAAATGGGGAAAATAAGTTTACAGCTTTATTTGAGGATATTAAAAATGCCAAACACCATATTCATATTGAATATTACATTATTAATAGTGGTAGATTAGGTAATAGACTTATCCTTTTACTTTGTGAAAAAGCAGAAGAAGGAGTGAAAGTACGTGTAAGTTATGATTATGTGGCTAGCAGACTTTCCTCTAAAGCGGTAAAGAAAATGAAAGCTGCAGGGATTGAAATTTATCCATTTATGCCGGTGTGGTTTCCTAATCTAACCCGGAAATTAAATTACCGGAACCATCGAAAAATGGCAATTATAGACGGTGATATAGGATTTATTGGAGGAATTAATATTTGTGACGAATATGTTAATTTTGAAGAAAACCCTAAAGAGAAACTTTTTTGGCGGGACACACATCTTAGAATTAAAGGCCATGCGGTGAAATCTTTACAGGCGCAATTTCTATTGAATTTCAATTTTATTAGTGGGAAAGAATTAAAAATTGAAGACAATTTTTTTCCTAAGATAGGTATACCTGAAAGAACTGCCGTTCAAATTGCTGCCAGTGGTCCTGATACGGATTGGCAGAATATTATGGAGGCAATTCTAACCGGTATAAATACGGCTGAGGAATACATTTATATCACCACTCCCTATTTTATCCCAAATAACCAGATACTTACCGCGCTTTGTATGGCAAGCAGGATAGGTGTTGAGGTGAAAATAATTATTCCGGAGAAGGGTGATTCAGTGATTGCACGATATGCCACAAATTCTTATATAGAAAAATTACTGGAGTCTGGAGTTAAGGTTTTTCATTATCATAAAGGTATGGTTCACGCAAAGACCATGGTGGTAGATGGTGTTCTAACCAGTATTGGTTCTTGTAATCTTGATAATAGAAGTTTTGACATCAATTTTGAGGTCAATGCTTTTGTATACGATAAATACCTGGCCACCGAAATGTTTGATGTTTATAACGACGATTTGAAGGAATGTAAAGAATTGGAACTGGAAGCCTGGATAAATCGCGCGTATTCGGCTAAAGTTAAGGAAGCTCTGTGCCGTTTATGGGCGCCTTTGCTGTAAGGTTTTAATTCCTAAAGAAGTTTAAATCTTCTTCATTTGCTGCTTCATCATTTTAATCTGGTCTTTCATCATTCCGTGTTTATCTAGCTTTTTAGCTTCAGCAAGAAGATTGGTAGCTTCGCGTTTACGGCGTTTGGTCATCGCAATTCCGGCAAGGTTTAATTTGGCCATTGCCAGGTCCTGATCCATATTCAAGCCTAATCGAATTGCACGTTTGAAGAATTTTTCAGCTTGGGTAATATTGGTTTGGGAAACCATTAAGCCGTGAAGGTACCAGTAATACCCCTGTTGTTTTTGAATAAGCGATTTTTCAGGATTTTTAATTTTATCCAGCCATTTTTTTGCTCCGTCAAAATCCTGCTTTCTAAGCCGGAGAAAGGCCAGTAATATCATTTCGTTTTTAAAATAAAGAAATACGAAAATTAGGGAGAGCAGAACCCACATAATTCCATTTCCGATGTTCCCTTCAATAAACTGCCATACGGCTAGGGCCAAAATAATACCCGCTAAAACAATCTTGATATTCTTATTAAACATAAAGCTGATTTTTCAGGCCGCAAAGGTATAAAAAAGTATTGTAAATAATTTAGCTTTGAGGTTTGCTATAGTTAAAAACCTTTGTATATTTGCACGCAGTTTTGCGAGCGCAAGAAAAAAGAATTATCAGAAGATTTAAAGATATTTAAAATGAAAAGAACGTTTCAACCCTCTAAGAGAAAAAGAAAAAACAAGCACGGTTTCAGGGAACGCATGGCGAGTGCCAATGGCAGAAAAGTATTGGCCAGAAGACGTGCAAAAGGAAGAAAGAAATTATCTGTATCTTCTGAAAACAGACATAAACACTAATGAATATCATTATTGAAAATAATAAAGGTGTTACTTTTTAAGTAACGCCTTTTTTTATATCCAAACGCTTCGAAATTTTATCACCAACACAACTATTCAAGATGCCAAAAAACGAAAAGCTCAAAAGTATTTTAATTATAGGCTCGGGACCTATTGTAATTGGCCAGGCCTGTGAATTCGATTATTCGGGAACACAATCTTTAAGGTCTTTAAGAGAAGATGGGATTGAGACAATTCTTATAAATTCAAATCCCGCAACCATTATGACCGACCCTTCGATGGCCGATCATGTATACCTTAAGCCACTTACAACAAAATCTATTATCCAAATCCTTAAAGAGCATCCGCAAATTGATGCTGTACTACCAACAATGGGAGGACAAACGGCTTTAAACCTTTGTATTGAAGCCGATGAAAAAGGAATTTGGGAAGATTTTAATGTAAAGTTAATCGGTGTTGATATCGATGCGATTAATATTACCGAAGATCGCGAAAAGTTTAAGCAGTTAATGTCTAGAATAGATATTCCTGTAGCTCCGGCAAAAACAGCAAAATCTATTTTACAGGGAAAAGAAATTGCCCAGGAATTTGGACTTCCTTTACTTATTCGTGCTTCTTTTACGTTGGGAGGAGCAGGAGCAGCTTTTGTAGAAACAGAAGAAGAATTTGAAGAAGCCTTATCGCACGGTTTAGAAGTATCTCCAATTCACGAAGTTTTAATTGATAAAGCTTTGCAGGGTTGGAAAGAATATGAGTTGGAGTTATTACGGGATAAAAATGATAACGTGGTTATTATTTGTACCGTTGAAAATATGGATCCAATGGGTATCCATACCGGAGACTCAATTACCGTTGCACCGGCAATGACTTTGAGCGATTCTGCTTTTCAGCGTATGCGGGATATGGCCATAAAAATGATTCGTAATATCGGTGATTTTGCCGGAGGATGTAACGTACAATTTGCGGTAAGTCCCGACGAAAATGAAGATATTATTGCTGTAGAAATTAATCCGCGTGTATCGCGTTCTTCGGCTTTGGCGTCTAAAGCAACGGGGTATCCAATTGCTAAGGTTGCTAGTAAATTGGCCCTTGGTTATACTTTAGATGAACTTGATAATCAAATTACAAAATCTACATCAGCTTTATTCGAGCCAAGTTTAGATTATGTAATTGTAAAAATACCACGTTGGAATTTTGATAAGTTTGAAGGGTCTGACCGTACTTTAGGTCCACAAATGAAATCGGTGGGAGAAGTTATGGGTATTGGGCGCTCTTTCCAGGAAGCCCTGCATAAGGCCACCCAATCCCTTGAAATAAAAAGAAACGGACTCGGTGCTGATGGGAAGGGGTATAAAAATTATGAGACCATCATCGATAAACTTACCTATGCAAGCTGGGATCGGGTATTTGTGATTTACGATGCTATTCAGCTGGGAATTCCGCTTAGTCGTATTCATGAAATCACGAAAATCGATATGTGGTTCCTTAAGCAATACGAGGAACTTGCAGCACTGGAAACTGAAATCTCAACTTACGATATCAATTCACTTTCTAAGGAATTATTACTTGAGGCCAAACAAAAAGGTTTTGCCGACAGGCAGATAGCGCATATGCTTGACTGCTGGGAAAGTGAATTGCATCAAAAAAGAGAAGAATTAGGAATTAACCGCGTGTTTAAACTGGTAGATACCTGTGCGGCCGAATTTAAGGCGGAAACTCCATATTATTATTCCACTTTTGAAGCCGATATAGAAACGCCAGATGGAAAGCGTTATGTATCGAATGAGAGTAAGGTAACCGACCGCAAAAAAATCGTGGTACTTGGTTCAGGGCCAAACCGAATAGGCCAGGGGATCGAATTTGATTACTCCTGTGTGCACGGGGTTTTGGCTGCAGCCGAATGTGGTTATGAAACCATAATGATAAACTGTAATCCTGAGACAGTATCCACCGATTTTGATGTTGCCGATAAACTGTATTTTGAGCCGGTTTTCTGGGAACATATCTACGATATTATTCGTCACGAAAATCCTGAGGGTGTAATTGTGCAGCTTGGGGGGCAAACCGCTCTTAAGCTTGCTGAAAAACTTGAGCGCTACGGAATTAAAATTATGGGTACCAGCTATGAAGCTCTTGATTTAGCCGAAGACCGAGGAAGTTTTTCTAAATTATTACAGGAAAATGATATCCCTTATCCAGAGTTTGGTGTAGCTGAAACTGCCGATGAGGCCCTGGCGCTTGCGGATGAACTGGATTTTCCAATTTTGGTGCGCCCTTCATACGTATTGGGCGGCCAGGGGATGAAAATCGTAATCAATAAAGATGACCTTGAAGCGCACGTAGTAGACTTGCTTCGAAAAATTCCAAATAATAAACTGTTGCTTGACCATTATTTAGATGGTGCTATAGAAGCTGAAGCCGATGCGATTTGTGATGGAAAGGATGTTCATATCATTGGAATAATGGAGCATATTGAGCCTTGCGGAATCCATTCAGGAGACTCTAACGCAGTCCTTCCGCCATTTAATCTTGGTGATTTGGTAATGCAACAAATTAAAGATCATACCCGTAAAATCGCTTTAGCATTAAACACTGTTGGTTTAATCAATATTCAGTTTGCGATAAAAGATGATATGGTTTACATTATTGAAGCCAATCCACGTGCTTCGAGAACAGTGCCATTTATTGCAAAAGCTTATAAAGAACCTTATGTGAACTATGCTACCAAAGTAATGCTTGGTGCTAAAAAGCTATCTGATTTTAAATTTGAACCAAAATTAGATGGTTATGCCATTAAACAACCGGTGTTTTCTTTCAATAAATTCCCGAATGTAAATAAACAACTCGGCCCGGAAATGAAAAGTACCGGCGAGAGCATTCTGTTTATCGACAGCCTGAAAGATGATGACTTTTATGATTTATATTCCAGAAGGAAAATGTATTTGAGTAAATAGTTTTTTTAAAAAATAGTTTAAGAAGCTGTGTGAGAGTTTTTTTATCGTTATCCTGAATTCATTTCCAAGATGTTCAAAATTAAAACATGGTATAAAACCCCGAAATGAATTCCAGATAAAGTCTGAAATATTTTAGCCTGACGAAATGAGACTTTCAGACAGCTTCTTTTTTATTATATTGCTGTCATAATTAAAGTAGTGCATAATATTAAATCCTATCAATGGATTTTTTAATTCCCAGCGATTTTTGATTTAAATAAGATATAATGAAAGAACTCGTCCTTATTTTTGGAGGGATTTACGGAGCTTTAGCCGTAATTTTTGGTGCTTTTGGTGCTCATTTTCTGAAAGATCAATTTTCAGACGAGCGGCTCAAAAGTTTTGAAGCCGGTGTGAAATATCAAATGTATCACGCAATTTTACTAATTATCTGTGGGATTGTTTTTCCGTTTCTTAACTTTTCAGAAATGTTAATGGGCTGGTCCCTTATCATAGGGGTTTTTCTGTTTTCTTTCAGTATTTATGCATTGACTATCTCTTCGTTATTCGGTAAAAAGATGAGGTTTTTAGGGCCGGTTACACCCCTGGGGGGCTTATTGTTTATTTTGGGCTGGATTCTTTTTACTATGAATATTGTTAGAATTTCAATATTTTTATAGTTTTTCCCCTTCAATTTCAGTCATTTGTTTTTTACGGTAACGTTCAGCAAAATAGGCCACGAGTAAAAGCTGAAGGGAATGGTAGAGCATAATAGGTAAAAGAATTAAGCCGGTATTTGCCGCGGCACCAAAAATAACTTTTACCATAACCGAACCGTGAACAAGTGATTTTTTTGTTCCGCAGAATTGCGTGGTTATTTTATTTGAAATACTAAAGCCTAATTTATTAGATAACAGGCCTAATCCGTAGTAGACAACAAAAAATAAAATAAGCACAGTACCAAAGAGTTTCCCTAAATCTGCCCAACTGGTTTCACTAAACATTCCCGATAAAAAGGAAGCGCTAAAACTGGAATAAACAATTAAGATAATTGTAGTTTTATCAAAGAGAGCCAGGGTTTTACTATATTTCCTGGCAAATTTACCCAAAAGGCGTTGCAGGAAAAGCCCAATGATTAGCGGTAAAATAATTTGCAGGAATAATTTCAGAATAATAGTACTAAAATCAAAATCTCCTCCTGATTTCTTCATAAAAAAGCTAAGCCAGAGCGGGGTTGCGATAATCCCGATAAGTCCAGAAAGGCTAGCGTTAAAAATGGCAGTGGGAACGTTTCCTTTGGCCAGGGAAACCATAACTATTGATGAGGAAACCGTAGATGGTAATGTACCCAAGAAAAATAATGCCAGCCATAATTCTGAAGAAGTACCGTTTTTAAAAATCGGGAGTAAAGCTAAAACCAATAGGGGAAAGAACAAAAAAGTACTAAGCTGAATTACCAGGTGTGCCCGGTAATTGAAAAAGCCCAGTTTAAATTCTGCCGGCGATAATTTTAGACCGTAAAACAGAAAAATAAGCCCTATCCCGATATCGGTAATGGTTTGCAGTGGAAAAATCTCAATTCCCTGCGGAAAAAAATAAGCAATACCAATAGCAGCAAAAAGCGTTGCTATAAACCCGTTAAATTTCAAAATTAGCGTTCAATTTTTACATTATAATTTTCAACAAGGTGCAGGTATTCTTCAGAAATAAAATCGGTTTCGTGAAATTCTTCCCGACGTTGTTTTTTTACTTTATTTCGTTTGATGCTTTTTGCAAAACGACGAATATCATCATCGGTTTTTAAGATAAGTCCGGGTACTTTTACAGATTTTCCTTTATCGTCTTTGGCAACCATGGTAAAGTGGGAAGAATTGCAATGTTTCTTTACCCCGGTTTGAATGTTTTCAGCTTCCACCCGAATCCCGATTACCATAGAGCTGGAACCTACATAATTTACTGAAGCTTTCATTGTGACCAATTCTCCAATTTCTATAGGTTTCAGGAAATCTACAGTATCTACGCTAGCGGTAACGCAATAAGCACCGGAATGCTTGGAAGCGCAGGCAAAGGCAATTTGGTCTAAGAGAGATAATATATATCCTCCATGTATTTTATTATTGAAATTGGAATGTGATGGCAGCATTAATTCAGAAATCAATACGCTTGATTCGGCTACGGTTTTGTATTTTTCATTCATAGAGTGATATTTATTGGTTTATTCATGCCTTTCGGCTGATTTTAAATGTTTTTCGTCAATTTGTTTACTGGCTTTTGCCCCTAGTTTTTTTAGTTTTTCTACTTTTCCGATTAAATTACCTTTTCCGGTGAGTTTTTTCATTGCGTTATCGTAACTACTTTGCACGGTCCCTAGTTGTTTACCAACCTTTTCAAGTTCTGTGGTTAAATTTACAAAGCTATCATACAATGCCCCGGCACGAGAAGCAATTTCAATAGCATTTTGTTTTTGTTTTTCGTTTTGCCACATGCTGTCAATGGTTTTTAAAACCGCCATTAAAGTTGTGGGGGTAACCATAATGATATTTTGATCAAAGGCTTCATTATAAAGTTGAGGATATTCATTTGAGGCCAGAGCAAATGCAGCTTCTACCGGAATGAATAACAGTACAAAATCTAGGCTTTCGTTCTGATATATGTTTTGATAATTTTTTTGGCTTAATTCTGAAACCCGCTTTCTTACAGCCATGAGATGATTTTTTAAATGCAGGGGGCGGGAATTTTCATCGACTTCATTTACATAACGCTCGTAGGCATTTAGGGAAACTTTTGAGTCAATAATCATTCGTTTATCTCCCGGCAAATGAATAATCACATCAGGCATTACACGTTTCCCGTCTTCTTGCTGAAAATTTTGCTGAATAAAATATTCGCTGTCTTTTTGAAGTCCGCTGCGTTCGAGGATACGTTCCAATACCACCTCGCCCCAATTTCCCTGCATTTTGGTATTACCCTTTAAAGCTTTTGTTAAATTGATGGCTTCTTCACTTATTTTAAGATTTTGCTCGTTTAAATATTGAAGTTGTTTATCAAGCCGGGCATTTCGCTCAATGAAATCAGTATTGTTTTTAGTGACCTTTTCCTCAAATGTTTTGATTTTTTCCTGAAGCGGCTCCAGGATATTTTTAATATTTTCCTTGTTTGTTGAGGTAAATTTCTCTGATTTCTGCTCAAAAATACGGTTGGCCAGGTTTTCAAATTCTTTGCTGAATTTCTCCTGAAGTTTTTTTATTTCCGCTTTTTGTTCATGGAGCTTTTGCTGAAGATGTTCTAGATTAGAATTTTTTCGGATAAGTTCATTATTTAAAAATTCTTTCTCATTTCTATATTTTTCAGCTTCATTTTTCCATTCAGAAATATCTGATTTTTTTTCTTCTAAGCTTTTTGATAATTGTTCATTATTTTTTTCTATTTGTAGGGATAATTGATTGTTTTCAGCTTCCAATTTACTGATTACCGAGTGGCTTTTTAGCTTATTAAAAAGCCATCCAAAAAGAAAACCGGCGGTAATACCTATAAGTAAATAAATATAAAAAGAAGTTTGTTCCATACAATTAGTACCGATTTTTTCAAAGATACTTAATTGCCATTAACCTGAAACAGGGAAGCACTCAGGTTTTTATTTTAAAAGAAGCACTTTGTTTATCAAAAAAAATAAGATCGGGTGGGAAAACTTTTTCAAGTTCATCAAACCTAACTAGGTCTTTGGGACTTCCGCTTATTAATTTGTCTTTTTGCATCAGGATAATTTTATCGCATAATTGCAGTGCTAGGTTAATTTCATGGGAGGCAAAAACAATGGCTTTGTTGGTTTTTTGGGTTAGTTTTTTTAGTAATTTTAGTACATAGGCCTTATGATAAAGATCCAGGTGTGTGGTTGGTTCATCTAAAATTACCAGCGGAGTATCTTGTGTCAGGGCCCGGGCAATAAGTGCTTTTTGCATTTGCCCGTCACTTAATTCGTAACATTTTTGTTGTTCTAAATTTTCAATATCTACCAGGGATAAAGCTTTTTTAATTTGGCGCAAGTCTTTTTTGGTTAAGCGGCCAATCCAATTGGTATAGGGTTGTCTGCCAAGGGCTACAAGTTCAAAAACGCTGAGATTTTTGGAAACAGGCTGGCCTGTAAGTACCAAACTAATAAGGGAAGCCTGACTAAGCGCATCTAATTTTTCAAGTTCTTTGCCATCTATGCGAATTTTTCCTGACAGTGCCGGTTGTACTCCGCTTAGGGTACGTAATAAAGTTGATTTTCCAATTCCGTTAATGCCGATAACTGCCACTAATTCTGCAGGATTTATTTCAATATTTAAATTTTCAGCAATAAGTACCCCCGATTTTTTTCCGGGGTAGCCAATGTTAAGGTTTTCGGTTTTTAATATGCTATTTTTAGGATTGGTGTTCATATAAAAAACTGAATTAGATCTATTTTGATATGTATTAAATAATTATTTAATACTTATAGTGGACTTCATTAGAATAAAAATCGGCGTTTTCTAACCAATAACCAAATCACTACCGGTGCTCCAATTATAGAGGTAATGGCATTTATGGGTAAAGTGTATTCGGTGCCCGGTATTTGTGCGGCAATATCGCACAAAAGCATTAAAACCGCCCCACCTAAAATTACAGCCGGAATTAAGATACTATGATTATTGGTAGGAATAACCTGTCTGATTAAATGCGGTACTGCCAATCCAACAAAAGCGATAGGGCCGGCGAAAGCGGTAATACTTCCGGCCAGTAAGCTGGTGGCGATAATCACTAAAAACCGATTGCTTTGTATGCTAACCCCCAAACTTTTTGCGTATTGTTCGCCGAGTAATAAGCTGTTAAGGTTTTTAATACAGGCGATGGAAAGAATAATTCCAAGTATCCAAAAAAGGCTTAAAACCAAGACTTCTTCCCAGGAAAGATTTCCTAAACTTCCAAAAGACCAGAATATATATTGTTGTAAATCTGTTGCAGGACTAAAATAAGAAAGGACACTTACCACAGCAGCGGTTAAACTGGCAAACATTAACCCGATAATAAGAATAGCCATAGTATCCCTAAGTTTTAAGGAAGCAATCATTACAGCAAGTAAAACCAATAAACTACCCAAACTGGAAGCAATGACTACGCTCCATTTAGAAAGTAATAAAGCAGCGAAAGTTCCGCCAAATATTCCGGCTCCCATATAAACAATGGCAACCCCCAGGCTCGCGCCACTACTTAATCCTAATACATACGGTCCGGCCAAAGGGTTTCTAAAAAGAGTTTGCATTAGAAGTCCGCTAACTGCAAGGCCCGATCCGGTAATAATTGCTGTAATTGCTTTAGGAAGCCGGTATTCCAGTACGATATATCTCCAGGTATCTTTACTAACCTCAAAATTAGAAAGGGATGCGATTACATCTTTTACCGGAATATTTACCGAACCACTGGCCAGATTGACTAAGGTGAGTAAACCTACGCATAGCAGGAGTAGAGAAAGTACAAGTATATAATTGTTTTTGAACAAAAGATTGGCAATGGAATTGAGAATGTAAATATCTGAATTTTTCGTTGGTGCTAAAACTTTTAAAGCAAATCTAGTGTTAAGTTCAGTGTGTCGGTTAAGTTGCCGCAATTTTTTTCTTTTTGGAGGCGGAAAAACGTAGCATAGCATAGCTAAGTGAGGCTTTTCCAACGAAGAAAAAGGGAAAAAGAACAAAACTTGGGCCGGCTAAACTATGCTTAACTTAACACTAGTATGTTGCAATATACGCTTTAACCTGTTAGGCCTAGAAAATTGGGAGTTTCCTACTTCTAAAAATTGGATACTGAAAACTAAATGTCAAATTTTAAACCTTGAACCAATTTATTTTATTCCTGACTGTTTAAAAATTCCAGGATTTCGCGTTCAAAGGTGGGAGAATTGAGTTTTGCGCCCCCGTAAACAATAGTACCCGAAGAATCTATAAAAAAGAGTTTGTGAAGGTAAGCTTGTAAAAGTTCACGGTTTACATCTACTTCGCCCAGTTGAAATTCGTACTTGGGGTCTTTGCTATCCTCACGTACAATTTTTTGCCAGGTTTGCTTAGTGTTATTATCGATATTTATTCCTATAAAATCAACTTCAGGATAGCGTTCTCTAAGACGGTTAATAATGTTTTGTTGCCAATAAAAATGTCCTTTTGAATACATAGACCAATGATAGGTTACTGCAGGTTTTTGTGTAAGAGCTTTAATTTTTATTGAATTTAGATCTTTATTTAAAAGCTCGAGTTCTCCAAGATTGTTGCCTGGTAATAATCGTTTCTGAATAGTGGCCATGGTCTTGATATCTTCAAAATTCCCAGAGTAATTTATACTGTCCAGTAATGCTAAAGTAGCTTCGATATCGGTGGAATCTTTTGCAAAAGTGATTCCTTGTGAAGCCAGCCGATTTAAAAACCGATTTTTTATTTTTTTCTCCTCAATTAACGAATCACCTAATAAAATACGGTATTTTATGCCTTCATAATTAGTAAGATTATAACATTCCGGGTTATTTTGACTTCTACAGCGTTCTATAGCCTGTGTACGTAAAAAATCTTCTATAAAATTATTGTAAACATAATAGGAGCTAAGGTTTTTGTTATTAAAATCAATTTCATCTCGATAATTATGAAAACCTTTGGGGATTTGCTCGGCAAGTTCCCGATAATATTTTTCGGCTAAAAAGGTATAACGCTCCCGCAAATGGAAATATTCGTAATCTATACTAGCTTCGGCAATATCAAGGAATTTCTCAGAATATTCTTTGTTTTCAATAAACCTGTTTAATTTGTTATACCTATGTTTACGGATGGAATCGGTGATACTGGCAAATTCAGCAGGGGGAATTTTATAATAAGAGAGTATAAAATCATTATTTTCTTGATTATGAAGAAACATTTCTAGTAAATAGCTACTTTTTTCGGCTCCACGCCCACTAAAATTAATAGATTGGTCAAAATCCATGGTATTTAACCAGAGCATAATACTATCGCCGGGGCTTAAATACATAATTTGGTTTTCGGGGGGGTGATTAAAGGTATAGATACCTTCTTTTAAACCTTTAAATTGTTGTCTAAACTGATTTTTCTGATTAAGAAATACGGTATCGATTATTTTATCATCGCGAGATAAAATAAAATATTCAGAAACAGGGTTTATAATTTCGCCGCCAATAAAAACAGAGTCATTTTCTTTATTGGGTGAACAACCGAAAATCAGGATGCTAAAAAGCGAAAATACAAGTAGTTGTAATTTCATGCAGTGCTTTAAAAACTAAAGATTTGGAACATCATGTGACAAATATAATTGGCCTTAAAGGCCATCACTGTTAACCACGCGTTAAAAGCGCAATTAAAACGTTAATCTTTATTATTGTGGTCTTAATTACCTATTTTTGCAAAAAATTTTACAAATATAAATTTTATGCTTTCAGTATCAAATCTTTCTGTTCAATTTGGTAAGCGGGTTTTGTTCGATGAGGTAAATACTACTTTTACCCAGGGCAATTGCTATGGAATAATTGGCGCTAATGGAGCCGGAAAATCTACTTTTTTAAAAATACTGGCCGGAAAAAGTGAGCCAACCTCTGGCCATGTAAGCCTTGAACCCGGTAAACGTATGTCGGTTTTGGAACAGGACCATAGTTTATATGATGAATACCCGGTACTGGAAACCGTAATTCTTGGTAATAAGGCGCTTTTTAAGATTAAAAGTGAAATGGATCAAATTTACGCTAAAGAAGATTTTAGCGATGCTGATGGGGAACGGGTAGGTATTTTGCAGGCAGAATATGAAGAAATGAACGGCTGGAATGCCGAAAGTGATGCTGCTTCCCTGTTATCTAATCTTGGGATAAAAGTAGAACATCATTATACCCTGATGAAGGATTTGGATGGAAAACAAAAAGTAAGGGTACTTTTGGCCCAGGCACTTTTTGGGAATCCTGATGTGCTTATTATGGATGAGCCTACCAACGATTTGGATTATGAAACTATCTCCTGGCTTGAAAATTTTCTTGCAAATTATGATAATACGGTAATCGTGGTTTCTCACGACCGTCACTTTTTAGACGCAGTTTGTACCCATATTTCTGATATTGACTTCGGGAAAATAAATCACTTTAGCGGAAATTATACTTTTTGGTATGAGTCTTCGCAATTAGCTGCCCGCCAGCGTGCCCAACAAAATAAAAAGGCAGAAGAAAAGAAGAAAGAACTGCAAGAATTTATACAGCGTTTTAGTGCAAACGTAGCTAAATCT
The DNA here is from genome assembly GCA_017795085.1 of Salegentibacter sp. Classification (GTDB taxonomy): domain Bacteria; phylum Bacteroidota; class Bacteroidia; order Flavobacteriales; family Flavobacteriaceae; genus Salegentibacter. The sequence goes on along the minus strand of CP051246.1, from coordinate 2,114,888 downwards.
AAACAGGCTACTTCCAGAAAGAAAATGATTGATAAACTCAATATAGAAGAAATCAGGCCATCAAGCCGGCGCTATCCTGCCATTATTTTTGAACGGGAACGTGAAGCCGGAGACCAGATTTTAAATATTGAAAAGCTGGAAGCCAGTCAGGATGGGGAGACTTTGTTTAAGAATGTAGATATTAATCTTGCAAAAGGAGATAAAGTAGTGATATATTCTAAAGATTCCCGTGCAACAACTGCTTTTTATGAAATTATCAATGGAAAACAGGAAGCGGTTTCAGGAAAGCATTCCTGGGGGGTAACTACTTCGCAATCTTATCTTCCTTTAGATAATTCAGAGTATTTTGATAATGATCTTAGCCTGGTAGATTGGTTACGGCAATGGGCCAAGACTGAAGAAGAACGAGAAGAAGTTTATATCCGCGGATTTCTTGGAAAAATGTTATTTAGCGGGGAAGAAGCTCTAAAAACTTCCCGTGTACTTTCAGGAGGAGAAAAGGTGCGATGTATGCTAAGCCGAATGATGATGGTTCGTGCCAATGTGTTAATGTTAGATGAGCCTACCAATCACCTGGATTTGGAGTCGATTACTGCTTTTAACAACTCGCTTAAAAACTTTAAAGGAACGGTGATGTTCACTACACACGATCACGAATTTGCCCAAACCGTGGCTAATAGAGTAATAGAGTTAACGCCAAACGGGGCAATAGATCGTTATCTGAGTTTTGATGAGTATATGAGCGATAAAAAGATTAAAGAACAACGGGATAAAATGTATACCGTAGAGGTTTAATTCATTTTTTTATATATAACTCGGGGGCGTACTTCGAGCTTATTAATGCTATAATATCAAGTAAAAACCCGGTCTTCCAACCGGGTTTTTTGGCTAAAACAAACAAATTAAATAAAACAAAGTTTACATAATTCCGCCACCCTGGGCTTCATTATCATCACGTTGCTTTCTCTTCATAGCCTGGTTTTTAGCACCTCCAAAACGGTAACTAAAACCCAGGTAAATATTTTGGGTTTCGCCTTTAAAGCGGCCTTCCTGTGGCATTGGCCTACCATTATCAAAGCGGAATTCCTGAGTGTTAAAAACATCATTAAAGTTCAGGCTTAAACTGGCCTTATTTTCCCAGAATGAATATCGGGCACCGGTATTCATAAAGTATATAGGTTTCATATCCATCTGTAAATCTTTTGCAGCACTTCGGTAGAACCCGAATAACTGAAAACTGAGTTGCTCAGTAGCTTTAAAAGTATGGTTGCTCCTAAAAGTGAAAGCGGTGTTGTTGGTTTCTAAGATGTCAGAACCTACCAGTCCCCGTAATTGTTGGCTGTAAAGTTCCCAACTAGAGTTAGTACTCCACCATTTGGTGAATTTGTAATTTGCTGAAAGTTCTATACCGTAAGAGTTATTATCGTCAAAATTATCATATGTTAAGAGAAGGGAACCGGCTTCGTCGGGGTCTTCAGCAAAAATCTGACTTATTTGATCGTTCATATTCCGGTAAAAAACGCCGGCGGTAAGGCTTCCTTTGCTTTCGATATTCCGGGTGTAATTTAATTCTAAAGAATTCGTGAATTGAGGGGTAAGTTCAGGATTTCCGGTAACAGTTAACCTTGGGCTACTAACTTCCCGGATAGGGTTTACCTGTCCAAAACCAGGCCGATCTACACGACGACTGTAACTTAACTGGTAGTTGTTTTTCTCGCTAGGCGTATAATTTAAATAGCCAGAAGGATAAACCGTAAAATAATCATCAGTAAATACTTCTTCGCCATTGTAAATAGCATCTACATGAAAATTTTCTAATCTTGCTCCGGCTTGATAGGACCATTTTTCAAATTCCTGACCAAAAGTGGTGTAAAAGCTGTAAATATCGCGTTTGTATTGATATGTTGAATTATCCATTTCTGGGTTTTCAGTACTGTAATCATTATCGGTATCCAAAATTCTGGCTTCAGCGCCCATTTCCAATTTTGCATTTTCCCCTATCGGATTTTCATAATCAAGATTGGCGGTTATATTTTGGCGATTTTGATATACATATTCATCATAATCTATTAAACCGGCTGTATTTCCTGTAAAATCAAAATAGGAGTTTTCATCTTCTTCAAAATCATTATAATCTACCTCTAGTAGTATTTTGTGGCCTTTATCATTAAATTTATGGTCGTAGGCGAAATTGTAAGTCGCATTTAAATTGTCAAAATTCAGATCTAGGTTTTGGGTTAAATTTAGCTCTGGATTGTTAGGATATAGAATTCTTAAAGCACCTTTAGGTCCACCCATAAAATAATTTTGGTTGGTAAAAAAAGAGAAAGTATTGTTATCATTTAAATAAAAATCAACGCCCACTTTATATAGATAACTTTCTCTTTTATTGGTTAAATCAAAATTTTGACGATAATTATCTTCCGGTAGATAAATTCGTCCAAGGTTGTTGCGGTCGCCTGTTTGCGCACTAAAATTCCCGTAAAAATTGAATTTCCCTTTTCGGTAGTTCATATCCAGGGTTCCGTTGTAACGGGTGTTTTCGCCCTGGGTAATCCCGGCATTGAGGTTTCCATTAAAGCCATCATTGGCATTTTTATGCAGAATGATATTAATGATGCCACTCATTCCTTCAGGATTATATTTTGCGGAAGGATTGGTAATAAGCTCAATACTTTTAATGGATGTTGGTGGAATTTGCTGAAGTACCTGTGAGGGGTCCATATTGGTAGGGCGACCATCTATTAAAATACGAACGTTTGAATTTCCGCGAAGTGAGATATTACCATCCTGGTCTACATTTACTGAAGGCAGGTTATTCATAATTTCAGCGGCACTGGCACCGGTGGTGGTCAGGTCTTTTCCAAGATTAATCACTTTTCGGTCTATTCGCTGCTCAATAGTAGTTCGCTCTGCTACTACTGTTACGTCATCTAGTTCGGCAACATTGGCCTGTAATGAAATTTCCCCTAAATTAATATGGGTATTGTTTTTAGAAATATTGATTTCTTCGGAATAGGTTTCATAGCCTATAAATTGCACCTGAAATACATAGTTCCCAGCCGGAATTTTATCAATTACAAAAGTTCCGTCATCTGAAGAAGTGTTACCTGAAATCAGGTTTCCTTCCTTATCATGGATAACCACAGTGGCGTAGGGGATAGGTTCATTTAATTGTTCATCTATTACTTTTCCCGAAACATCTCCAAAGATTTCGTTGGCAAAAGCATTTAAACTGCAAAAACTAATGATGATTAAAAATAACTGTTTCATTTTTTGATTGATTTTGATGATTAGTGTGTAAAATAAATTACCTTGTTATACATAATTGATTGATGAATGACCTCGAAAAATTGAGTAAATCCCAAGTGTTTTTATGTTAATTTTTATAACCTAATACTTTGTATTACCAATTAGATAAATACAAATATTCGGAAAATTGCAATTTGCTTACATTATAAAGACGAGTATAAAAATGAAATGTTACAGTTTTTAGAAAAAAAAATAAAAAAACCCATAATTCGGAATTATGGGTTAAAATTCCCGTTGGCCACTAACCATCAAAAACCATTGGGAGATTTATAATAAAGACCCTTTTACAATAGAATTGTTACAAGGGCATTGAAAAATATATCTTTGTGATATGAAGAAAAAAACATTAGTAATCGGTGCTTTAACTTATCCTTCACCTTATTCCAACATGGCTATAAAATGGTTGGTTGAGGCAAACCAGCCAACCGTGGCGCTTGGTTTAAGAAAAGGCGAAGTTGAAGGGGTGAAAATCGAAACCGAAAAATTGGCATATAAGAATGTAGACACTATTATGCTTTATCTGGGAGCTAAAAATTAACCGGAATATTATAATTATATCCTCTCACTAGAACCAAGACGGGTAATTTTTAATCCCGTGACTGAAAACCCGGAACTTTATCAAATACTGAAAAAAAATAATATTGAAGCCATACCTGCCTGTACTTTAGTGATGCTTACTTCTAATCAATATTAAGCCCAGAATACTAATAGAGCCGTTTAGGATTAATATAAAAAAACCAAATTCAAATCCCAACCAGGCCAGGCTGTTGGAACTGATGATATAAGAAAGTACCGGAGATAACACAGCAACCAGTGGTACCAGTTTATCTTTAACTTTCATTTTTGTAAAAAGCCCCAGCGTGTAAAGCCCTAAAAGCGGACCATAGGTGTAACCCGCAAATTCAAATAATTTATTGATTACACTTTTATCGGCAATCGCATATTTAAAGGCCATCATTACTAAAATAAGGATAATGGAAACTACGATATGGGTTTGTTTTCGGATACGTACCTGCTTTTCTTCAGCATATTTTTTTTCAATTTCCAGAATATCGATACTAAAAGAAGTAGTAAGGGCAGTTAATGTTCCATCAGCGCTGGAATAGGCAGCGGCTACCAGGCCTAAAATAAATAAAATACCAACGCCAATTCCTAAATCCCCGCTTGTAGCAATACTGGGGAATAAATCATCTTTGCTAGCCGATATCCCGTTTTGTACGGCATATTGAGTTAACAAAACCCCTAAAATCAAAAACAACATATTTACTATGGTGAGTACCACGGTAAAAGAGAACATATTTTTCTGAGCTTCTTTAAGGTTTCTACAGGTTAGGTTTTTTTGCATCATATCCTGGTCTAATCCTGTCATTACAATGGCGATAAAAGCTCCACTTATAAATTGTTTTACAAAATGCTGACTACTTTTCCAGTCTTCAAAAAAGAAAACCTGGCTAAAACCGGTAGATTCTATATAGCTTATCATTCCACCGGCTGAAATATTTAGTTCCCGAGAAAGTACCACAAGTGTAAACCCAAGGGATAACAGCATAAAAAGCGTTTGTAGGGTGTCGGTCCAAACCACGGTTTTTATTCCACTTCTAAAAGTATAAAGCCAGATGAGTAAAATAGTTGCGGTAACGGTGATGTAATAAGGAATCCCTAATTCATCAAAAAGGATAAGTTGCAATACGTTGGCCACTAAAAAAAGCCGGAAACTGGAACCCACAATTCTGGAGATCAAAAAGAAGAAGGCTCCTGTTTTATATGAATATCTGCCAAAACGCGATTCCAGGTAGGTATAGATGGAAGTCAGGTTCAGCCGGTAATACATAGGCATTAAAATAAGCCCTATAACTGCATATCCTACCGTATAACCTAAAACAACCTGAAAATAGCCAAAGCTATCGGTTTCTACCGTTCCGGGAAGCGAAATAAAAGTGACTCCGCTTAGCGAGGCACCAATCATACCAAAAGCTACCAAATACCAGGGGGATTGTCGGTTTGCCCTGAAGAATTCAGCATTGTTACCTGCCCGACTGGAGAAAAAAGAGATCAGGAATAAAACGCCAAAATAGGCAAGAATAAGGAGTAAAATGTGTGATGGCTTCATATTGGGTATTTATGGTGAGCGAATTTACGAATTAAGGCTAAAATTAAAGTTTGATTATTAGAATTTATGCAATCAGGGCTTGTGCAGGCCATAAATCCAGAAAATACTTTAATTTCGAGATATCTAATGGTCCGGGCCTGGAATATTTTAATCTCGATTATCGAGTAAAAACCCTAACTTTGTGGGATGGATTTTTCTTCAAAATTATTGGAAGAGGCGGTAGATGAAATGTCTCAATTACCGGGAATCGGGAAACGCACAGCTTTGCGTTTGGTGTTGCATTTACTTAAACAACCCGAAGGGCAGACCTTAAATCTGGTTTCGGCCTTAACCAAACTTCGTAGCGAGATTAAGCTTTGCAAAAAATGTTTTAATATTAGTGATACCGAGTTGTGTGATATTTGTGCCAATCCGGCGCGGGAAGCCTCACTGGTATGTATTGTTGAAGATATTCGCGATGTCATGGCTATCGAAAATACCGGGCAGTATCGCGGACAATACCATGTGCTGGGTGGAAAAATTAGTCCTATAGATGGAATTGGTCCTTCTCAACTCAATATCCAGCCACTTGTTGATAAAGTGAAAAAAGGTGAAATTAAAGAAATAATTTTTGCCTTAAGCAGTACGATGGAGGGCGATACCACTAATTTTTATATTTTCAGGCAATTGGAAGGAACGGGGGTGAAAACTTCTACCATTGCCCGTGGAATTTCAGTAGGAGATGAATTGGAATATGCCGATGAAGTCACCCTGGGCCGAAGTATTGCTAACCGTGTTCCTTTTGAAAACTCTCTGAAAGCCTAATAGATTTCTTTGGAAAAAATTTAGTATCAACTTTTGAAATTGTAATTTTACTCGATAATCGAGATTTAATGCTCAGAGGTTTGCCTTGGATTAGAATGTGTTTCCTATAAAATACTTCGCGGGTTTGCCTTGAAGTAATTTACTCACTATTATATTTTTTTATGATTGGTTTTAAGGTGTTTTTACGTCAGGCCGATTGATTAACCTTGGATGGTTTCTGAATACAACTCAATATTTAGGTTGAAAATATTATTTTTGTACTGTCAAAATCCGGGTTATATAAAGAGAATTTAAAGTAATCAGCTTCAGTTTAAAAAAGCTAAAGAAGTAGTTAAAATTAATTTTATTTATATTTTAATATTTAAAGAGCATTATTTTGATAAATTCGCAACAACAAACCAAATAATTACATTTCTAATATAGATATGGCAAAATTTGAACTTAAGTTACCTAAAATGGGCGAGAGTGTGGCCGAAGCTACTATAACCAATTGGTTAAAAGAAGTTGGCGAACATATTGAAGCTGATGAACCCGTGCTGGAAATCGCTACCGATAAAGTTGATAGTGAAGTACCCAGCGAAGTAGAAGGTAAATTGGTAGAAAAACTTTTTGAAGCCGATGATGTGGTACAGGTTGGTCAAACCATAGCTGTGATAGAAACTGAAGGGGAGCTTCCGGAAGAAGATAGTGAGGATGACGAGCTGGATATTGATTTAAATGAAGAAGAGGAAGATGAATCCTATGCCGAAGAAGTTGCGGCAACAGTAGAAGAAGCTAAAGAAACCGTTGAAAGTAATGATTTTTCTGATGCTTCGAGGTTTTACTCGCCCCTGGTCAAAAATATCGCCAAAGAAGAAAATATTGGTTTAGAAGAACTGGAAAATATTAAAGGCAGTGGAAAAGATGGTCGCGTAACCAAAGATGATATGCTGGCTTATGTGGAAAACCGAAAAACTGGAAAAACCCAGTTTCAGAAATCGAAAAGTATTGAAACCGGAAAACTCGAAAGTGCTGTTGCGTCTAAAGAGCAGGCAATACGTTCTGGGAAGGATGAGATTATAGAAATGACCCGAATGGGGAAAATGATTTCCCATCATATGATAGAAAGTGTGCAAACTTCAGCGCATGTACAATCTTTTATTGAAGTAGATGTTACTAATATCTGGAAGTGGCGCAATAAACATAAAGATGCTTTTTATAAACGGGAAGGTGAAAAATTAACTTTTACGCCTATTTTTATAGAAGCCGTGGCGAAAGCAATTCGAGACTTTCCACTGATTAATATCTCGGTTGATGGCGATAAGGTTATCAAGAAGAAAAACATAAACCTGGGCATGGCAGCAGCCCTTCCTGACGGGAATTTAATTGTACCGGTAATTAAAAACGCAGATCAGTTAAACCTGGTTGGTCTTGCAAAAAAAGTAAACGATTTGGCTGGCCGCGCCCGACAAAATAAATTAAAGCCCGAAGAAATTCAGGGAGGGACTTATACCGTTACCAATGTAGGGACTTTTGGTAGTGTAATGGGAACACCAATTATCAATCAACCCCAAGTTGCCATTTTAGCCCTTGGGGCCATCAGAAAAGTACCCGCAGTTATTGAAACCCCTGAAGGAGATTTTATAGGAATTCGCCATAAAATGTTCCTCTCGCACAGCTACGATCATCGCGTAGTAAACGGTGCCCTTGGGGGACAATTTGTGCAACGTGTGGCACAGTATCTTGAAAATTTTGATACGAATCGGGAGGCGTAAGTCTCCCGGTTACAAAACCTGTTAGAGTTTTAGGAATTTTCAGGGGTGTTTGTAAGTAGCTGAATTAGAAAAATTTACTTTGGTGAAGCTTATGAATTCTTTACATAATTACTCAACAAATCCAGTGCAGGATGATTTTGAGTACCACTTGCTGCAAAAATATTCTGCTGTTTAAATCACAATAACCACTAATTTCAAAAGCTTTGTCTTTGCTGAGTCTTTTAAAAGCCATAGACTAGTCTTTAAACTTCCGATTTCTATTGCTTCCGGAATCTAACAGGGTAATTTTTTGTGTCGGTAATCTTTTTCAATTTTTTTATATGGATTTCAGGCCCTTCAATATATTGGATAAAAAGACCTTCCAGATAAAATAAGCATATCGGTAATATTTTGTTGCCGGTTATTTTTTCGGGCCTGTTTTAAAAGCTTTTCTAAATCGGTGTCGCTTAAAGCATGCGACTGCCTGCTAACGACATCAGGTATTTCAATACTATTTTTCAATTTTAATCTAATATATAAAATTCATTTTCAAGAAATTTACGAGGTAATGGTAATAAAATTTGCTTGCTTGCTCTGCCGTTTATCAATTATAGTATATTTGCCAAAAACACTTCTCAATGGAATTAAACCTTAGTAAACCTATTTGTTTTTTTGATTTGGAAGCCACCGGTACGAACCTGGCCAAAGACCGAATTGTAGAGATTTCTATCCTGAAAGTTTTTCCTAACGGAAACCGCGAAAGCAAAACTTGGCTGGTTAATCCTGAAATAAAAATCCCTGAAGAGGTGATAAAAATTCACGGAATCACCAATGAAAAAGTGGCCGGGGAACCAACGTTCAAAGAACTTTCAACTAAAGTTTATGAAATGATAAAAGGTTGTGATTTGGGGGGGTATAATTCTAACCGATTTGATATTCCGTTGTTGGTAGAAGAATTACTCCGTGCCGGGGTAGATTTTGATATGAAAAATATCCAGGCTGTAGATGTACAAACTATTTTTCATAAAAAAGAGCAACGAACCCTTTCGGCAGCCTATCAGTTTTACTGCGGGAAAGAGCTTGAAGGCGCTCACGGTGCAGAAGCAGATACCAATGCCACCTACGAGGTCTTAAAATCGCAGTTAGACCGCTATAAAGATTTACAAAACGATATAAAATATCTGGCCGATTTTTCAGCCCGCAAGCGTTTTGCCGATTTTGCAGGTTTTATTGCTTATGATAAAAAAGGGCAGGAGGTTTTTGCCTTTGGAAAATATAAAGGTAAAAATGTTGAAAAAGTGCTGGAAGAAGAGCCGGGATATTTTGGTTGGATTCAGAATGCCGATTTTCCGCTATATACCAAAAAAGTGCTTACCGCTATCAAATTGCGAAAACTAAATACTAAACTTAAATAAACCGTACTGCGTTTATGAAGTTAATTTGCATTGGCAGGAACTATACCGAACATATCGCAGAACTGGAAAATCAAAAACCCGAAGATCCGGTAATTTTCCTGAAGCCGGATACTTCAATTCTGCTAAAAAAACAACCATTTTTTATTCCCGATTTTTCTAATGAAGTACACCATGAGGTAGAAGTCTTGGTTAAAATTAAGAAAATAGGAAAGTATATTCAGCCTAAATTTGCCCATAAATATTATGATGAAATTGGTTTGGGGATCGACTTTACCGCACGGGACCTTCAGCATAAATTAAAGGAAAAAGGCCTGCCATGGGAAAAAGCCAAGGGCTTTGACGGCGCAGCGGTAATCGGTGAAAAATGGATAAATAAAAGCTCGTTTTCCGATATAAATAATCTTAACTTTAGTCTTTTAAAGAACGAAAAAACCGTTCAAAAAGGTAACACTGCCCTAATGCTTTGGAAGATTGATGAACTTATCGCTTACATTTCTCAATTTTTTAGCTTGAAAATTGGTGATATCATTTTTACCGGTACACCTGCCGGGGTAGGCAAGGTGGCAACAAATGACCAGCTTACCGGTTACCTTGAGGAAAATAAAATGTTTTCAATTAAGATAAAATAGGAATGAGCAGTTATAATTTAAAGAGTGTTGAGGAGATGGCTGGTGGCGACCAGGAATTTATGAGGGAAGTGGTGCAAACATTTCTGGAAGAGATCCCGCCTGATGTGAAAGCGATGAATGAAGCTATTTCTAATGAGAACCCGGGCTTGGCTTATCAATTTGCTCATAAAATGAAACCCAACTTACAATTATTTGGTCTTGAACTTATGGATGAGGTTAAGGTAATTGAAGTCTGGGCTAAAAATGGAAAACGAAAAAACGATGTTCTGGAAGCCGCGGCAACAATAACAAAAAAAGTACAAGTGGCTGGTATTGCGTTAAAAAAAGATTTTGAGTTGGCATGAAAGCGGAAATTATAACTATTGGCGATGAGATTTTAATAGGCCAGATTATAGATAGTAATTCAGCGTTTATTGCTAAATCACTAAATAAAATTGGTGTTAGTGTGCATCAAATCACAAGTATTAGTGATGAGCATTCTCATATTTTAAAAGCTTTACACGAGGCTTCAGAACGTGCCGATATCATTATTGTTACCGGTGGATTGGGGCCAACCCGTGATGATGTAACTAAAAAATGTCTTAAAGAATATTTTCAGGATGAATTTGTGCGTAATGAAGAAGTTTTAAAACATATAGAATATCTTTTCGAAAAATATATTGATACACCAATTTCGGATCTAAACCGAAAACAGGCCGATATTCCTTCAAAAGCTGAAGTGCTTTTTAATAAATACGGAACAGCACCGGGAATGTGGTTTCACGAGGCGGGGAAAACATATGTTTCACTGCCCGGAGTACCTTTTGAAATGAAGGCACTTATAAACGATGAGGTTTTACCGCGGCTTCAACAAAAATATAAACGGCCGGTAATTCTTCACAAGACCATTATTACTTACGGAATGGGGGAGAGTACCCTGGCTGAAAAAATTGAAAAATGGGAAGATCAACTGCCCGAACATATTAAACTTGCTTATTTACCTAATTTGGGTAAAGTCCGTTTAAGATTAACAGCAATCGGGGAAAATGAAAAACATTTACAAAACTCCGTTAACGGATTAATTACCGGTTTATACAGTTTGATTGGGGATATTATTGTAGGTTATGAAGATGAGGATCCCGCTGAACTTCAGGTAGGTAGATTGCTCACAGCCACTAAGCAAAGTATCGCTACGGCCGAGAGTTGTACCGGAGGGCAAATTGCCAGCTTATTTGCCACACCTCCGGGGGCGTCAGTATATTTTAAGGGAAGTTTAGTGACCTATGCCACTTCATCTAAAGAAGACATTTTAAAGATTCCTTCAGAAATTATTGAAAAGCATAGTGTGGTGAGTGCGGCAGTAGCAGAGGCGATGGCTAAAAACGTAAAAGAAATCTTTAACACTGATTTTGCTATTTCCACTACAGGAAATGCCGGTCCTTCAAAAGGGGATAGTGATGCTCAAATTGGAACTGTTTTTATTGGTATTGCTACACCAGAAGGTGTTTTTTCAAGAAAATTTATCTTCGGAAATCACAGGGATAAAATAATAGGTAAAGCAGTGAATAAATCGGTGGAGCTCATTCTGAAAGAAGTGACTGATTTTTCAAAAAAATAATCTTTTTATAAGAAGTTTTTCATAAATTATAAGTAAAAGGATTAATTATATGGGGAAAAAATTAACTGTATTTATGATTGATGGAACTGCCTACGGACCTAGATTAAGTGAGATAGGTAATTGGGTGGGAAAAGCAATTTACAGCCCTAGAGCGTCTGTAAATAAAATCATGAATAGAAATGAATTTAATAATCCCGGGATTTATTGCTTAAAAGGGGATCCCACTGATGATGCCTTTGATGAGAAAATTTACATTGGTGAAGCAGAAAATATTAGGGCGAGATTAAAACAGCACTTAAGTGATCCTAATAAAGATTTTAAGGAATTAATTTTTTTTGTTAGTAAAGATGAGCTTTTGACAAAAACTCAAATTAGGTATCTCGAATCCAGATTAGTTCAATTATCATTAGAAGCAAAGACAGCGCAAATAGATAATGGAAATTCTCCAGGGTTACCAACCTTGCACGAGGCGGATATTTCTGATATGGAATATTTTCTTGAACAGATAAAATTAATTTTACCTGTTATGGGATTCAATTTTTTGATCTCTTCAACAGCTAAAGAGGAGAAGATTGAAAATGTTGAAAACAATAAATTTGTTCACGAAACCTATTTCATTAGAACAAATTCATTTAAAGCTTCCATGAAAGAGACAGATCAAGGTTATATAATTTTAAAAGGTAGTGAGGCAAAAAAAAATTATCAGCATCTTGTACGGAAACATATAGAAATCTTCGTAGAAAATTACTTGAAACAAAAATTTTAATAGAGTTAAATGATAAATTAATTTTTGCTGAAGATGCGGTATTTAACAGCCCAAGCGCAGCTTCTAATATGGTTTTAGGTAGAAATTCAAACGGTTTGTTTTACTGAATGGATAAATAAGAAAGGAGAGTCTTTTAGAAAAGTGCAAGAACTTATAAATAATTAGTTTTATACATTTAATTTTTAAATCTCTCGGTAGCACATACAATAAGCAGTTTTTCAGTAAAAAAAACTTCAAAAAATATTTTTTATTAATAGGTTGCTTATTAGGTGGAAAAATCGTTAATTTGCAGCCTGTTTTGAAATAACGAAATTAAAGATAAAGAGCAATGTCTAGAGTTTGTGAACTTACGGGAAAAAGAGCGATGGTAGGAAACAATGTTTCTCACGCGATGAACAAAACCAAGCGTAAATTTAACGCTAACCTGGTAAAGAAACGTTTTTTTATTCCTGAAGAAGACAGATGGGTAACCTTAAAAGTATCTACATCTGCATTAAAAGATATCAATAAAAAGGGCATTTCTGCTGTAATTAAAGAAGCAAAGGAAAAAGGATTCCTTAAAAAATAACCCCGGTAAAAATTTACTACTATGGCAAAGAAAGGCAACAGGGTACAGGTAATTTTAGAATGTACAGAACATAAAAGCTCCGGAAAACCCGGAACTTCGCGATATATTACTACCAAGAATAAAAAGAATACACCGGACAGAATGGAATTGAAGAAATTCAACCCAATTCTGAAGAAAATGACGGTTCATAAAGAGATAAAATAATTGAGTCATGGCAAAGAAATCAGTAGCATCTATTCAAACAGGGTCTAAGCGATTGACCAAAGCAATAAAAATGGTTAAATCTCCAAAAACCGGTGCCTATACCTTTGTAGAAGCAATCATGGCTCCGGAAGACGTAAACGACTTTCTAAAGAAAAAGTAAGTTATAAACCTTTCTTTTTTAAAATATACAAGCCGTCTGGATATACTCCGGGCGGCTTTTTGTTTTTATGTATATTTACACTCGTTAACAGCTGTTTTTATAATACCAAACCGGTAAAGTTTATGAAATAAACAGCTTTTTTATGTTGCTAAACCAAACCAAAAATGAGTTTATTTAAAAAAATCTTTAATAAAGAAAAAAAAGAAACCTTAGATAAAGGCCTGGAAAAATCAAAAACCAGTTTTTTATCAAAAATGAGTAAAGCTGTTGCCGGAAAATCTAAAGTTGATGATGAGGTTTTAGATGATTTAGAAGAAGTGTTGGTAAGCAGTGATGTGGGGGTGAAAACCACCATTAAAATTATAGATCGAATTGAAGAGCGTGTGTCTCGTGACAAATATATGGGCACCGACGAATTGAATAAAATCCTTCGGGAAGAAATTGCCGGACTACTTGCTGAAAGTGAAACCGGCGAAGCCGCTCAAATTCAGTTACCCGATGTGAAACCTTATGTAATTATGGTGGTGGGCGTTAACGGTGTTGGAAAAACTACAACTATCGGAAAACTTGCCCATCAGTTTAAAAATGCCGGGAAGAAAGTTGTTTTGGGTGCTGCCGATACGTTTAGGGCTGCAGCTATAGACCAGCTTCAGATTTGGGCCGATCGTACCGAGGTGCCAATCATAAAGCAAAAAATGGGTAGTGATCCGGCTTCAGTGGCTTTTGATACGATTCAAAGCGCAGTTAAGCAGGATGCTGATGTGGTTTTAATAGACACAGCAGGCCGACTTCATAATAAAGTAAATTTAATGAACGAGCTCAGTAAAGTAAAACGGGTGATGCAAAAAACCATTCCTGAAGCGCCACACGAGGTTTTATTGGTGTTAGATGGCTCTACCGGGCAAAATGCTTTTGAACAGGCCAAACAGTTTACAGCCGCTACCGAAGTAACTTCCCTTGCCGTAACTAAACTTGACGGCACCGCAAAAGGCGGCGTGGTGATTGGTATTAGTGATCAGTTTAAAATTCCTGTAAAATATATTGGTGTAGGCGAGGGACTGGAAGATCTTCAGGTTTTTAATAAATACGAGTTTGTAGATTCTTTCTTTAAGCAGTAATATGCGAAAACTTTTACTCGATAATCGAGATTTGAATACTGCGAGGTTTACCTCCAATCAAAATAGTTTTCCTGTAAAATTTATCGTGTGCTTGACCCGGGTTAGTTTGTTCCTTTTTGTATTGATATTGTTTTGTGCCTGCGGAAATGAGACGAAACAAAATTCAGCAGAAGAATCTGAAAAGATAAAGGATTCTTTAGCAGCAGAAAAGGAGTATAAAGTACTTGATTCGAGATTTATTTTTAAAGATTCGCTTTGGAGTGGTTTTACAAAGGAACTTTCTGTTTTTTCAGAGGAGCGTTATATTGAAATTAGGGAACAGGTTTTAGATAAAAATATTCCTGAAATTCAGAAAAGTATTCAGAATAAGAAATTCAACTATGAAGAATTGGTGCTTTTTTATCTATACAGAATTCACAAGTACGACCGCGAAAATGACCTCTCTTTAAATTCAGTTATTTCACTGAATCCTAATTTGCTTGAAGAAGCCCGGGAGTGCGATAAATCCTTAGAAGAAGAAAAAGGACTTCATCCAATTTTTGGAATTCCGGTTTTGTTAAAAGACAATATCAATACGGTAGCAATGCCTACCACTGCAGGTGCATTAGCCTTAAAAAATAACGAAACCGATGATGCTTTTATCGTAAAACGATTAAAGGAAAACGGTGCCTTGATTTTAGGAAAAGCTAACCTGAGTGAATGGGCCTACTTTTTTTGTGGTGATTGTCCCAGCGGTTATTCGGCAATGGGCGGGCAAACCTTAAATCCTTATGGGAGAAAGATTTTTGATACCGGTGGCTCGAGTTCTGGAAGTGCAGTAGCGGTAGCTGTAAATCTCGCCCCGGTAGCGGTAGGCTCAGAAACTTCAGGATCTATTCTTTCTCCATCCAGCCAGAATTCCGTAGTAGGACTAAAACCAACTGTAGGTTTATTGAGCCGCGGTGGAATTGTGCCAATTTCCAGTACTTTAGATACGCCCGGGCCAATTACCAAATCGGTGATTGATAACGCTATTCTATTTTCTGCAATGGTGGGAAAAGATGAGGCCGATTTTGCATCAAAAGAAGGTGGAAATCCAGTAAGCGGTTATTATTCTGAAATAAAGAATACTTCTCTTAGTGGAGTTCGTTTAGGAGCGATTAAAAAATTACTGGAAGAGGATAGTTTATATGTTCAGGCCGTTGAAGATTTAAAAGAAGCCGGTGCTGAAATTGTGGCGTTTGAAACCGAAGATATTCAGCTTTCTAATTTTCTACGTTTATTAAGCCTGGATATGAAAAAGGATCTGCCTGAATATTTCGAAAAATATGGTGGCGAAACCGGATTTAGTTCGGTAGAAGATTTGGTGAAATTCAATATTGAAGATTCTACTTCCCGAATGCCTTATGGGCAGGCATTATTCGAAGGAATTTTACAGGACTCTGCAACTGAAAAAGAATTTACAGCGATTAAAGATACCCTTTACAAAAACGGAATACACTATTTTAAAATTCCAATGGAAAAGTATAACTTAGATGGTGTTTTGTCAATAAATAATATTCATGCCGGTTTTGCTGCAGTGGCTCGATACCCTGCTATTACGATACCAATGGGCTACGAAAAAACCGGTCGGCCAAAAGGCCTTACAATTATTAGCAAATCCAATGGAGAGCAACAGCTTTTTAACTGGGCAGCAGCCTATGAAAATGCTACGAATCATCGTATATCTCCAAAAAAATACACTGAATAATGAGCAGCAGTTACCTGGCCATAATTTCAAAAATTATTTTTTTCTATAGTTTGTTTTATGTGGTTATGAAAATAGTGGCCGCTTTTGGAGGAAATATGCCCTATGCAAATTTAATCCTGGCTATTCCATACCTGGCTTTTAGCATAATTGGCGGCTTGATGCTAAAAAATAATAAATATCACTGGGCTTATGCCATCGTCGGAATTATTATGATAAGCGCCCTTAGGTTTTATGAACAGGAATGGATGCTGGCTATTGAAGGATATTTTAATTAGTTGGATTTTTGTAAGTTAGGCGAGCACTTGTCTTATGAAAAATTGATAAAAAATCAATAAGTTCGGGGCGAGTAGGGGTTAAACCCACTGGTGGGAATAAAAGTACCTGGCTTTGTTCTTCTTTTACGACCCAAAAAAGCCAGGTGCTTAAGTCTTTTTATTCTGAAGAAATTTCTCCTGATCCCATAGTACTAAAATCTTCTTTTTCAGGATTTCCACGATAGCGGATATCGCCGGAGCCCATAACACGTGCCTTTAAACTTTGAGTAACATTGACGCGAATATCGCCACTGCCCATAACCGTAGCTTCTACAACTTTGGCTTCAAAGCCAGATGCATCAAAATCTCCAGAGCCGGTAATTTTGCATTTAAAACTATTTGTATTTCCTTTTAGGTCAGTGTCTCCTGAGCCTGTAATAGTACTTTCTACTTTTTCAGCATCAAGGTTCAAGGTAATATCACCTGAACCGGTAAGGTGAGTTTGAAAGTTTGTAACCCGAAGTTTATTTGAATTCCAAAGGTCTCCAGAGCCGGTAAGCTTTACACTTTCTATATCTTCAACAGGAACGGTAATTTTAATATTCCTGGTTCTTGAAGGTTCTAAATTGACACCGTCTTCTGAAGCGATCTTAAGACTATTGCCTTTAACTTCGGTAATGATGTATTTCATAAGGTTGCTTTCAGCTTCCACCTTAATTTCGCCTTCCCGGCCGGCAATGAGTTTCACATCCATAGAGCCTGTTAGCGAAACTTCGTCATAATTGTTGGTGTTTCTGGTTTCGGAAGTCATGTCGCCGTTACCTTTTACGGTTTTATTCTTCCAAAATTGAGCGGTTGCTGAAGAGTAACTAAAAAGAATTGCAGATAAAATTAAAATAGATCGTTTCATAGTATTCGATTTTTGATTGATGAATTACTCGATAATCGAGATTTAAATGCTCAGAGACTTGTCTCCAAATTAAAATGTTATTTTCTTCAAGAATGTCTTGTGGGTTTGTTCTAAAGTAATTTACTAAATGTTTGAGAGTTTATTCCCGGTTAAATTGTACACCGGCATAGCTGGTATTAATCTGGATATTACTACCATTATTTTGTGATAAGTGGTACCCGCTTACACTGGTTTTTGTTGATTGTTGATTGCGTTTTTGAACTTCTAAACCTTCTAATCCTTTTACACTGCCATAACTGCTTTCAACATTAAAGTTAAAAGCGTGTTCGCGGTCATAGCCAATTTTAATTCCGGCGTAATCGCTATCGATTTTTATTGTTTTGGCACCTTTTATTATTTTTTCAATTTTCGCATTGCCGTAATCTATGTTAAGATCTAAGGAAGTGAAAACCCTTCCGATTTTTGTACTTAAATAGTCGCCGTTACCTACCAGTTTTTTTACTTTATCCACGCTTATACTACCGTAATCACAATCAAAGTCAAGTTGAGCTACTTTTTTGATTTTTGAATTGGTATAATCGGCATTCACTTTTAGGATTTCGGCTTCTTCAACTTCATAATCGCTGTAATCGGCGTTGATTTCAGCATTTTTGATAAAGCCAAAATGACTGTTTCGACTGTAATCAAAATTTAGCAGGTTGCGATCTCCCCAAAGTTCGGTAATATCTATTTTACCATAGTCGCAGGAGATTTGTGCATTTCCGGTTAATTTATCGATAAAAATTCCACCGTAATCATTATTGAGGTTAACATTATTGGTTTCCGGAGCGCGTACCACGTAATTAATCTCCATATTTACGTTATTACTGCTATTAAATAAGCTACTCCACCAGGATCTGTTTTCCCGGCTAAAATAGGTTTTTGCACTCACGCCCGAAGAATTTTGATTGAATTCCACGTTAATATCATCTAGTTTTTCCTGAACTTTTTCTGCATCGTTCCCATTTGTTTTTATATAGACTTCAATGGAAATCTCGTTTCGGTCCCAGGTTGAAATATCAATATTCCCATAACTGTTCTCTATTTTAAGCGTAGCATTTTTAGAAACCTTGAAATCTTTTGAAATCTTTTTTTCTTTGGTATGTTTTCCATTTAAATCGTTATGGCAAAAGCTAAGGGCGGGTAGCAGTAAGATTATCGCCAGGATTTTATATAGTTGTGCTTTCATGGTTTTGTGTTTTAAAGGATTTAATATTTTCAATTTGATCCAAAACTTGTTGTAAAAGATCTATACGTTGCTGAAAATTATTGATCATGGCATAGATTACACGATTATCGTTTCCGCTTTTTAGAAGATCTTTTTTAAGTTTGGCATATTGATTTTCCAGTTTCTCCATTTGAAGTAAAGCATCTTTAACTATAGCTTGGGTTTCAGGAGATTTTTCAGCTTCCAGCGTGTTAAGCTCTTTTTGAATTAGGGAAGAATAAAAGTCCTGTGTTTCTTTCATTTCAGGAGAAACACTAGCTAAATCACCCTTACTGTATTCCTGATTGGGGTTTAGTAAATTTCCAAAGAGTAATAGTGCAAGGGTAATACTTGCGGCAATGCTTAAAATAGGTGTCCACAGGCTTCTTACTTTTGGCTTTTGACCTGGGTTTTGTTCTTTTAGTTTTTGAAAAAAGCGTTCCTTGTGGCCGGTTTCAGGCTTAGCTGTATTAAAATCCAGGCCTTCAAAAAGCTCGTTTAAATTATTATTATCAGTTTTCATCTTCTTGCAATTTTTTTCTTAAACTTTCTTTTGCCCTTGAAATGGTAGTGCGGCAATTGGAATAGGAAATTTTCATTATTTCTGAAATTTCATCGTAATCGTAACCTTCAATTAAATGAAGACTTAAGGCTACACGATAATTTTCTTTCAGTTTGTTCATAGCTTTTATAATTTCACGCACTCTTTCATTATTTGAGCTGTCTTCGGTAATGCCATCATCATCATCCAGTTCATTGTTTAATTCGTCATTATAACTTATCTCGTTGTTTTTTACTTTTTTATTAAATGCGTTAATACTCAGGTTAACTACAATTCTTTTTAACCAGGCACCAAAGGTTGCCGTACCTTCAAAACTTTCAATTTTAGTGAAAGCCTTTAAAAAAGCTTCCTGCATCAGATCTTCAGCTTCAGCAGTATCTTTTACAATACGCAGGCTGGTATTATACATAGCCTTGTAATAGCGATTGTAAATTTCCATTTGTGCATGCTGGTCGTTTTTACGGCAGCGGGCAACAAGATCATTAATATGTGTGATGGTTGGTGTCAAAAAATTGTATCTTGTATATTATAAAGATAGTCGTGATTTTGGTTTGTTACACTTTTTAAGAAAAAATCTCTAAGTGAAATTTAAAGTTGCTAAGGCTTGAATAAAAACTCCTTTGCATTTTTTAAGTTTATGGCTCCCAATTTTTCGTAGATATTAAGCTAAATTTTAAGCTGGCACAAGAATTGACTATACCAGGAAAATACTGCTCTAATATAGCTTAAGCCTTTGCTTAACGGGGCAGGAAAATGAAAATGATATTTTAAAACCAAAACTGTTTAATGACAGTTTGACTTAAAAATACTATGGCTAAGACTAAAATTACCAACTTTGACAGTTTGTCATTGCAGGAGATTGATCAGGATGCGGATTTAATTCCGTTAATGACTCCTGAAGATGAAGAGGAAATAAACCGGGAAAACCTTCCGGAATCTTTACCTATTTTACCATTGCGAAACACTGTTTTGTTTCCGGGGGTGGTGATACCTATTACCGCTGGACGCGATGCTTCTATTAAACTGATTAATGAGGCAAATAACGGTTCCAAAATTATTGGGGTGGTTTCTCAAAAAGATGAAGAGGTTGAAAATCCCGGAGCAAAAGATATTAATCAAATTGGGGTAGTGGCCCGAATTCTAAGGGTTTTAAAAATGCCCGATGGGAATACCACGGTAATTATTCAGGGGAAAAAACGATTTAAAATTGAAGAGGTAATTTCAGAAGAACCTTATCTAAGCGCTAACATTCAGGAGGTTCCTGAAGCGCGCCCTGCACGGGATAGTGAAGAGTTTTCTGCAATAATCGATTCTATTAAAGATCTTGCGCTTGAGATTATTAAGGGGAGTCCTAATATCCCAAGTGAGGCTTCTTTTGCTATTAAGAATATAGAAAGTTCTTCATTTCTTATCAATTTTGTTTCTTCAAATATGAATCTTTCGGTAGAAGAGAAGCAAAGATTGTTGGAAACCAATGACCTTAAAGAACGAGCGCTTGCTACTTTGCGATATATGAATGTAGAGTTTCAGAAACTGGAACTTAAAAACGATATTCAAAGCAAGGTGCAAAGTGATATGAGCCAACAGCAGCGCGAATATTTCCTGCATCAACAAATGAAAACAATTCAGGAAGAATTGGGCGGGGTTTCCCACGAAGATGAAATTGAAGAAATGCGCCAACGTGCAAAAGATAAACAGTGGGATGAAGATGTTCAAAAGCATTTTCAGAAAGAGTTGTCTAAAATGCAACGAATGAATCCGCAGGTAGCCGAATATTCTATTCAGCGGAATTATTTGGACTTGTTTTTAGATTTGCCCTGGAATGAATTTAGCAAGGATAAATTTGATTTAAAACGTGCCCGAAAAGTACTTGATCGTGATCATTATGGCCTTGAGGATGTAAAACGAAGGATTATTGAATATTTGGCCGTACTGAAATTACGTAACGATATGAAGTCGCCAATATTATGTCTGTATGGTCCTCCCGGAGTAGGTAAAACCTCCCTTGGAAAATCTATTGCTGAAGCTTTAGGCCGTGAATATGTAAGGATTTCTCTAGGTGGGTTACGAGATGAAGCTGAAATTCGTGGTCATCGTAAGACTTATATCGGAGCAATGCCGGGACGTATTATTCAAAGTCTTAAAAAAGCAGGAACCAGTAATCCCGTTTTTGTTTTAGATGAAATTGATAAATTGAGTATAGGGAATGCGGGTGATCCCTCTTCAGCCTTATTAGAGGTTTTAGATCCCGAACAAAACAGTGAATTTCACGATAACTTTTTAGAAATTGGTTTCGATCTTTCTAAAGTGATGTTTATCGCAACATCAAATACACTGGGAACAATTCAGCCTGCGCTGCGCGACCGGATGGAAATTATAAATGTTACGGGATATACTATTGAAGAAAAAGTGGAAATTGCCCGGCAACATTTGCTTCCGAAACAATTAAAAGAACATGGGATGGATAAAACCCAGCTGAAAATCGGGAAACCGCAGTTGGAAAAAATTGTAGAAGGTTATACTCGTGAATCAG
Source organism: Salegentibacter sp. (assembly GCA_017795085.1). Taxonomy (GTDB): domain Bacteria; phylum Bacteroidota; class Bacteroidia; order Flavobacteriales; family Flavobacteriaceae; genus Salegentibacter. Next base: position 2,093,238 of record CP051246.1, on the reverse strand, counting down.
GGGTACGTGCTCTTGAAAAACAAATTGCGAAAATGGTACGCCATGCGGCTAAAAATATCGCGATGGAAGAGGAGTACAATATTAAGGTAACCAATGAAGATGTTATTGAAGTATTGGGAAGCCCAAAATTACAGCGTGATAAATACGAAAATAATGAAGTTGCCGGAGTAGTTACCGGCCTGGCCTGGACACAGGTTGGTGGAGATATCGCCATTGCTATGGAATATATTAAAGCAAATGCCGATGAACTTGATCTTGACGCGGAAATTTTTGAAAAGTACAATGTTCATATTCACGTGCCTGAAGGAGCAACGCCAAAAGACGGGCCCAGCGCAGGAATTACCATGCTAACTTCTCTGGTTTCACTATTTACCCAGCGTAAAGTGAAGAAAAATATTGCGATGACCGGCGAAATCACCCTTCGTGGTAAAGTGCTTCCTGTGGGAGGAATAAAAGAAAAGATTTTAGCTGCGAAACGGGCGAGAATCAAGGAGATCATTCTTTGTAAAGAAAACGAACGGGATATTAAAGAGATTAAAGATGAATATCTAAAAGGGCTTACTTTTCATTATGTAAATGAGATGAGTGAAGTAATTAAACTCGCTATTACTGATAAAGAAGTAAAAAATCCTAAAACACTTTAATAGTAAAGCGGTCTTAAAGGTCTTGTTTAGCTAGAAGTCATTCTGAATTTATTTCAGAATCTAATAATTTGATTATCTATATCATGTTAGAACTTGAAACCAGTTCAGGTTGACGTAAATAAGTCTATTAAGACCGCTTTTTTAATTCAAAAGCGAAAGTTTCAGAAAAGTATAGCTTTCCCTAAATTTGCCATCCACGCTAAAAATTATTCATGAGGAAAAAAATCACCATTGCTATAGACGGGCATTCATCTACCGGAAAGAGTACCGTGGCGAAACAAATTGCTAAGGAGTTAGGCTATATTTATGTAGATAGTGGAGCGATGTATAGGGCGGTAACCTTGTATGCCATGCGAAATTTGTTTGTAAGCAAATCTAATTTTAATAAAGAAGCCATTATCAGGCACCTTCCATTTATAAAAGTGGAAATAAAATTTAATAAAGAATTGGGGTATGGAGAAGTATATTTGGATGATGAAAATGTTGAAAAGGAAATTAGGTACCTTGAGGTTTCACAACAAGTAAGTAAAGTAGCTGCAATTCCTGAAGTTCGGAAAGTTTTAGTAGAGATTCAACAGGAAATGGGGAAAAATAAAGGCGTAGTAATGGATGGTCGCGATATTGGTACCGTGGTTTTTCCTGATGCCGATCTTAAGATTTTTATGACTGCTTCTACCGAACGCCGTGCCAAACGAAGATATAAAGAATTAAAAGAACGGGGCGATGAGATTACTTATGAAGAAGTGCTGAAAAATGTAAAAGAGCGTGATTATCTTGATAGTACACGTGAGGTTTCACCATTAATCCAAGCTGAAGATGCTGTTGAATTTGATAATTCACTACTTGATTTAGACGAACAATTTGAGAAAGTACTAAAACTTGCCAAAGATAAAATTGAAGCTGTTGGCTAAAGCTTTGAGAATTAAAAAATAAGTAGTAATTTTGCACTCCTTTTTGGCAAGAACCGGAAAATCAAAAAGGGCTTGATAATCAATTTATAACGCTTCTGTACTTAGTTGCTTAAATTTTCCGGGAAGTGCAGGATACAAATTTTATATCAGCAATGGCTGAAGAAAACAAAAAAGAAGAAGTTCAGGACAGCACTGAAGTTCAGGATGTTGCCGGAATGGACAACTCTTCACAACCAACTGCTACCAAGCAGCAAGACAATCCCGAGAAATTTCTGGAAGAATTTAACTGGCATAATTATGAGGAGGGGATAGATCCGATTGATGATGACAAGCTGGAAGAATTTGAAAAGCTGGTTGAAGAAAATTTCGTTGATACTTTAAATGATGAAGTTGTAACAGGAAAAGTAATCAATATTACCGATCGTGATGCAATTATAGACATCAATGCTAAAAGTGAGGGCGTTATTTCTCTTAACGAATTTCGTTACAATCCCGATTTAAAAGTTGGAGATGATGTTGAGGTATTAATTGATGTACGTGAAGACGCTACAGGACAATTAGTGCTTTCTCACCGTAAGGCTCGTGTAATTCAGGCCTGGGAACGTGTAAATAAAGCTCACGATGAAGGTCTTATCGTTAATGGTTTTGTAAAGTGCAGAACTAAAGGTGGTATGATCGTGGATGTATTTGGAATTGAGGCGTTCTTGCCAGGTTCTCAAATAGACGTAAAGCCTATTCGCGATTACGATGCTTACGTAGGAAAAACAATGGAATTCAAAGTTGTGAAAATCAACCACGAATTCAAAAACGTTGTGGTTTCTCACAAAGCGCTTATCGAAGCCGATATCGAAGAACAGAAGAAAGAAATTATCGGTCAGCTTGAAAAAGGTCAGGTACTTGAAGGTACGGTTAAAAACATCACTTCTTACGGAGTATTTGTTGACCTTGGAGGCGTTGACGGACTTGTTCACATTACCGACCTTAGCTGGTCTCGTATCAACCATCCAAATGAGATCGTTGAACTAGATCAAAAACTAAACGTGGTAATTCTTGACTTTGATGAAGCTAAAACAAGAATCCAATTGGGTCTTAAGCAATTAAGCAAACATCCATGGGAAGCTCTTGACGACAACCTTAAGGTTGGAGACAAGGTAAAAGGTAAAGTAGTTGTAATCGCAGATTACGGTGCGTTTATTGAAGTTGCCGATGGTGTTGAAGGGCTTATCCACGTTTCTGAAATGTCATGGAGTACGCACTTGCGTTCAGCTCAGGATTTCGTAAATGTTGGAGATGAGGTTGAAGCTCAAATTTTAACCTTAGACCGTGAAGACCGAAAAATGTCTCTTGGAATTAAGCAATTAACTCCAGATCCATGGACAGATATTACTACTAAATATCCTGTTGGTTCTAAACACAAAGGAATTGTACGTAATTTCACCAACTTTGGTGTATTTGTAGAATTGGAAGAAGGAATTGACGGATTGATTTACATCTCTGATCTATCCTGGACCAAGAAAGTTAAGCACCCATCAGAATTCACTAATGTAGGTGATGAGCTTGAAGTTGTAGTTCTTGAATTAGATGTTGAAGGGCGTAAATTGAGCCTTGGTCACAAGCAGGTTGAAGACAACCCGTGGGATAAATACGAAAAAGAATATGCAGTTGGTACAACACATACCGCTGAAATTTCTGAAATTGTAGATAAAGGTGCAACTATCGACTTTAATGAAGATATCACTGCATTTATTCCACAACGTCATCTTGAAAAAGAGGATGGAAATAAGCTTAAGAAAGGTGAAAGCGCAGAATTTCAGGTTATTGAATTCAATAAGGAATTTAAGCGTGTTGTAGCTTCTCATACAGCTATTCATAAAGAAGAAGAACAGCAAATCGTTAAGCAGGCCGCTAAAAAAGCAGCCGATAAAAACGCAGACAAAACCACTATTGGTGATGTTAACGCTGATCTTCAGGCTTTAAAAGATAGAATGGAAGGAAAGTAAATTACTTCCCGAAAAGACGGGAAATATCCTAAACATAATATCACATAAAAACCTCCTTAGCTTAAAAACTAAGGAGGTTTTTTATGACTCAAAGTTTGTCACGATCGAGAAAAGTTTTTTCAATACATAGCGCGTGAGCTTCTCGATTTTAACTGGAGAGGTAATAATACTGTTATTTGTGGGTTTTAATATGGCGCTGAGAAAAATTCTCTGGTCTGAGGTAATTATACAAATAAACAAACCCTGGCTAATAGAATTTCCACTTTATAAAGCAACAACTCCTGTGAAAAGAAAGTCTCCTTATTTTTAATAGGTTGTATGTTACTTTTTTCAATTAATGAAAACAAGTTTTTTATCAATTCCCTTAATAGTAGAGTAAGTCTCGATTATCGAGTAAAAGCTATATGGAATATGCCTGGAGAGTGGTTTTCAATACTAGTCCGGTTGCCAGTGTAAAAAGATTGGGAAAAATAAGATGATAGGTGTAGTTTCCCATTAAATTATATATTTTTAATTTGATTATATTTTGACATTTACTTAATATTAAAAATATTGAACTCCCCTAATTTTGGCCTTGTAAACTTGTTTTTGAAAGCCTTTAAAAAGGGAAGTATCGTAATATTTGATCTTCCCTTTTTGTATTTATGCTTATTATGAAAAAAATATCACTGATTATAATTTTGCTGCTTGCCACACAGGCAGGTGCCCAGGAAAAAAATTTTTCTGAAATCGCATTTGTGGCCGATATCCATTTTATGGATATCTATGCGGAGTATGAAAACTTTGATGGACTCTCTTTACCGGGAACTGATAAAAAAGCCAAAATAAGAACCATGCAGGCGCAGCTGCATTCTACCAGATTATTCAATGAAAATTATTTTGTGCTCAAAACGGTTTTAGATGATATCGTCAAACGCGGAATTAAATTGGTTGCATTACCCGGGGATTATACCGACGATGGCCAACCTGTAAATGTGAACGGACTTCGGGAAATCCTTCAAGAATATCAGGATAAATATGGAATTAAATTTTTTATAACCACCGGAAATCATGACCCTGTAAGACCTTATAATATTGACGCAGGAAAAGTTGATTTTCTTGGTGAAAATGGGCAAAATCAACCTGTTTTCAATAAAAAGGATTTATATACGGTAAAAGAAGGTGAAAATGCGGTACTTATAGAACCGGGACTTCAGAAAGCCGGATATAAAGATATAATGACTTCTTTGGCCGATTTTGGGTTCTTTCCCCGGCAAGATTACCTTTATTGGGAGACTCCATTTTCAAAATACACCCCGGAAGACTATTTATTTAAAAAAGCTCAAGAAGTTTCCGGTTTGTCCCACAGAGTTTATAAACTCAATGATTCTTTAGCGATACCTGATGCTTCTTATTTGGTTGAACCGGTAGAAGGTTTGTGGCTTTTAGCCATTGATGGCAATACTTATGTGCCTCAGAAGAATAGAGGTTTGAGTGGGGCAGGATTGGGATATAATAATACTTTAATCTATAAAAAACATCTTTTTAACTGGATTAAGGATGTTGCCGATAAAGCAGAAGAATTAAATAAAGAACTCATTGCCTTTAGTCATTATCCTGCAGTTGATTTTAACGAGGATGCTTCAGGAGAATTAGAGCACTTTTTAGGAAAAGGTAAATGGCAATTAAACCGTGTTCCCCGGGAACAAATTGCCCAAACATTGGCAAAAGCAGGAATTAAAATTCATTTTGCAGGGCATATGCATATTAATGATACAGGAAAACGAAGTTATGATAACAATAATTTTTTAATCAATATCCAAACCCCTTCTTTGGCTGCCTATATTCCCGGTTATAAAATTTTGAAATTAAGAGATGAGTTGGCTGAAATAGAGACCATAAGCATTGTTGAAGTCCCTGATTTTAATCAGCTTTTTCCGCTATATAAGATGGAACATGACTACCTTCAAAAGAACGGAAAAGAAATATGGGACAAAAGAATCCTAAAGAGCGAAAATTACCATGAGTTTACAAAATACCATCTGGAAAACCTGGTAAACCTTCGGTTTTTACCTAACGACTGGCCTGATGAATTTAGAAAGTTTATGGCCGCTTTAAACGGAATGGAGTTGGTATATCTTTCTCAATATGATGGCCAAAGGTCACCTGAAGATTTTCTTAAGGATAAGATCAAATTAAATAAAATAAAACAGGAGCTAATTACAGAAATCAATCTTAAATCTTATAAAAAATTGGGAACCGATGAGATGATTATGGATTTCTATAAAATACGCAATGCCGATAAGTTGGCTTTTAAGGATATTGGCCGGGAGCGCCTGGATAAATACCGACTTATAATTACATTAGCTATGGAAAATACCCAATTGAAAAATAGTAAAAATAAAAATGCCCAAAAGCTATATCAGTTTTTGAGCATTTTCGATAAGTTTCTGCAGGGATTGCCCGCCAATAACTTTAGTATTGATATGGAAACCGGTGAAATCCTTGAATTAGCAAAATAATTATTGCTTTAATTCCAAAGCTTCCAATATTTTATTGAAAATCAAGTGATTTTCATACACCCCGGTAAAGTTTTGAGATTTTGGGCCGTAAGCGAAAATCGGAACCATGGTAGCGGTATGATCTTTTGTTAGAAATCCGCCTTCAATTTTTCCTTTTTTAAGGTCCCCCTGCATAATTCCAAATCCGGAAGTGTCATGATCGGCAGTAATTACTACCAGGGTATTCTTATTTTGATCTGCAACTTTTAAAGCTTCGGCCACGGTCCGGTCAAAATCTAAAACTTTTTGAACAATTCCTTTAGCATTATTGGTGTGGCCATTACTATCAATTTTAGCTCCTTCAATCATTAAAAAATAAGGTTTGTCCTGAGCTTCTAAATTTAAAAGCGCTTTTTCTACATACTCGTAAAAATAAAATTCATGTTTGGAGGTGGATTTTCCACTGGTTTCCGAAAGGTAAATCGCCGTGCTTTCTTCAAAATCATTAAAGTCTGAAATTCTTTTTTGCACAAATTCATCCTGAATTACAGGAAAATCGTCTGGGCCATTTGAGATAAAGAAATCTATTTTACTCTCTCTTAAATCTTTTAATATGGCATGGCTATTATCACGCTCCTTTACATGAGCATAAAATGAAGATGGAGTAGCTCCTGTAATATTATCATCAGTAATAATGCCCTTTAGAAACCCGTTTCCGGCAAGAATTTCAGGAAGGTTTTTTAGGATTTCACCATTTGGTCCGGTTCCTATCGCCCGGTTATTGGTTTTTTTACCAGTTGCTATAGCTGTTCCTCCTGCTGCTGAATCGGTCACCAAATCATCAAAAGAAGAAGTCTTTATAAGTCCGAGATCTTTTAACTGGGTAAGTGTAAGTTCGCCTTTGTTGGCTATCATTCCTGAAGAAATTTGGTTTAGTCCGTTTCCATCACCAATCATCAGGATAATATTTTTTGGTTTTTCGGTAAAATCACCAGGAAATTCAGGTTGATAGACCGGGATTGATGTTGGAGTGATTATGGTATTTTTCTCCAGGTTATTTAAATAATATGAAGCTTGAGCGGGATAATCGGTATTGATAAAATCAACCCCCATCGTGGCAAACCTGCTCCAGGTGGTTTTTGTATCTGGGCTACCCCAAAAACGAATTGGTTTATCGACCATTTCGGCCTTTTTGATAAGTTTTTCTATTTTTTTTAGCTCCCCGGTGGTAATTCTTCCCAGTCCATTCCATACTGAATAATCTTTAAAATTGAGACTTATAAGCGCAATTTTACTTAAATCAACCTGTTCCAGATTATTTAAGTTCTGATGATCAAATTTTATAAACTCAGGGTATTTTTGATATTCTTCTATTGCCGGTCGGTTCCCGGAAATGACTACAGAAAGTTTATTGCTGTTTGTTAATTCCGGGTAATCTCTTAAAATTTCTAACAGCCTGTCCAGGCTAGGTTTTGCTTCTGTTTTTACATCAATTAAAAGCTGAAGCTTTCTCAACTTACTTTCTTGGGCCAATTCAGATAAAGGTTTCAGGTATAATTTCTCCAAAGTCTTTTCTTCCTGAATTTCATCTTCCTGGTGCGCAACATATAATTTCCCATTTTTTAAGAGAATATCAATTTCAATGGAAGCGGCCTGGTGAATATAAGCTTTCCAAAAAGGAAAATCCTGTTTATAATCATTATGCGAATGAAATTGATAAGGAGATTGCGCAGCAAGGCATAAGCTTATAAGACTTACAAAGAATGCCAGGCTAAAGGGTTTTATATTTTTCATACGAATAGAATTAAATTAAACATTTGATTATCGATATTAGCTTTTTTACAGCTTAGAAAAATTCTTAGTAGAAAAAAGCTGGATATTATTCCCCAGTGGGTTTAACACCCCGAGTTTGTTGATTAAAAAAAGCGGTAGAAAGTTAGATTCTACCGCTTGATTATTAGATGATTTTTAAATTAGTATCCGGCGTTTTGTTCTAAATAGCCTTCTATATTTGATGCTCCATCAATGGCTTCCTGGGGAATAGGAAATAACCTGTGGTTTACATCACTATCTGTTTTTGAGGTCCAGGAATCTTCATACTTACCAAAACGAATTTGATCTGTACGTCGCGACATTTCCCAGTAAAATTCAAAACCACGCTCCCGGAACAGGCCTTCAAGATCGATAGCTGATAAGGCTTCAGGAGTTTGTTCCGGACGTGCGTTTCTTGAGGTTCTAACGGTATTAATATCTGTGAGGGCGGCCTCGGTATTTCCTAAACGAAGTTGTGCTTCTGCCCTCATTAAGTAAATATCTGCCAGGCGCAGTAAAATAAGATCTACGTCACTATAATTATTTCCGTTAGGAGAAGTCTTACTAAATTGCCACTTGGCAAACCGATATCCCCCGGCATAACTATTAGCATTTTGGATACTAATATCCAAAGTATGATCTACATAATACCATATATCTTCAATATCAGAACCATTTTCCCTGGCCTCGGCTAAAGGATAAATTTTATATTTACCATCAGTACCGGTTAAGAAATTACCTGATCTGAAATTCTCTTTTCGGGGCGCCCACATGGTTCCGCGAATAATACCCCGGTCGATTTCAAAATCAGCGCCGGCAAGAAAATAATGTTCTTTATCACTTTTTAAGCCTAAGGTATCATTTTTATAGGGGGTAAGTCCTTCTATATCCTCCAGTTCTTCCGGTACTTCAGCATTCTTTTGGAAGAACCTGGCATCGGCCTCAGCCGGATCTGCATTACCATAAGCATCTATCCAGGTTTGATAGAAATCAGGCGTAACAGCAGGGCCATCGGTACCATCCATACTTAAATACTCTTCACCCGGGCGTGGAAATAAAGAGCCAGACATAGACCAATATGCCCAACGGTTATGGTCATTATTAAGTACACCTCTTTGGTCTAACGCAAAAATAATTTCTGGGTTGGAATGATTTTCATCATTAAAAAGGTCAAAATATTCTGCAGACAATAAATAATTTCCTGAATTAATTATATCATTGGTATAAGTGATTACTTTCTCCATATCTTCATTTGTGAAATTAGGAGTTCCATAAGGATCCCGATAAACTGCAGCATTTAGATATAATCTGGCAAGCATGCCCTTTACAGTAGCCTGACTCATCCTGCCCGGCCCGTTATTGGTATTGATAACATCTACTACTGAAAGAAATTCATTTTCAATATAGGCCAATGCATCTTCCCCCCGCAGAATTTCAGAAGTTCCTGAAGTCTGGTCTTTTTTAAAGGCCAGTCCCCAACTATCTAAAAACAACATATTTTCATAAGCTCTTAAAGCCTTCATTTCTGCGATGGCTTGTTCTGCTTCTGCATTACCCTGATTTGCCAATGGTTCCAGGGTTTCAAGAGCGGCAACCGTCCTAAATAATGCAGTAGTTAAATAGCTCCAGGAGCCGGTTACTAAACTATTATTTGAAGACATTTGATGGCGGTGTGCAGTAGTGTAAGTATCATTATCTGCCCATTGTGTGCCGCCCAGACCGGTTCTTGGAGGTAAAATAGCTTCATCTGAAGGGATCTCCTGTAGACCAAAATATCGAGTATGCCTGAAGGTTTGTGGTAATATTCCGTAGGCAGCCGCCAGGGTTCCTGAAATCGGCTCGGCCGTGCCTTCAGTACCTGTTAAAGATTCATCTAATATTTCCTCTTCCAGATCAGTACAGTTATATAAAAAGAGTGTACTAACCCCTACTAGTATAGTTAGAAATTTTTGTTTCATTTTTAACACTTTAAAAATTTAGAATGATACGTTTAACCCGAACATAAAAGTGCGGGGTTTGGGATAGGTAAAATAATCTATACCATATGATTGGGAGTCACCTGAAATTCCGGTATTTAATTCCGGATCAAATCCTGAATAATCTGTAATTACAAATAGATTCTGACCTGTGAATGATAATCGCACATTGTTTAGCCAATCTTCCATCCCAATAGAATTCGGGTTTAAATTATAGGCCAGAGTGGCATTATTGAGCCGTAAGAAACTTCCATCTTCCAAATATCGTGTAGAAACCGTATTGGAATTACTGGGATCTTCGTTTGGATATTCAATGGCCTGAGGTGTCGTGTTTAAGGAATTTGAGATTTGTGTCATATTAAACAAACTCATTCGGGTATGGTTATAAATTTTATTACCACTTACTCCATTGAAGTTTAAACCAAGGTCAAAGTTTTTATAGCTGAAATTCGTGTAAAATGCATAGACAAGGTCAGGAACAGCACTACCCGAAGAGATACGGTCACTATCATTTATTTGCCCATCATTATTTATATCGGTAAATTCATTGAATCCTTCAGCATTAATCCCGTTGAATTCCCTTATAAAGAAATTCCCAATAGGCTGGTTATTCATATACCCGTTAATAGTGGCCCCGGTTTGTCCTGCTCCCTGGGCAGTACCTGTGGTGACAATGGTAAAGGGGGAATCAGATATTTCATTTTCAATGTATGAGATATTACCTCCAATATTATATGTGAAATCACGGTTACTATTACTTTGAAAATCCAGTGCTAATTCCAGGCCGCTATTCAAAATCTTCATCCCGGGAATATTATGCCACCGAAAACCAACCTCATCTATCGGATCCTGTGTTGAAAAATACAATAGTACATCGCTGGTTTCCTTGTTGAAATAGTCAAATGTTCCTGTGAGTTTATTGTTTAATAAACCAAAATCAAGACCAATATTGAATTGTGTGGTTTCTTCCCATTTCAAATCGGGATTGGCAGTACGAGCGAAAACCAAACCATAAGGATAATCTCCCCGGTTGCTTATATTTTCATTAAGCGGATAAATATCATTATCTTCAAAACTTTCACCATAGCTGGCTTTGGTTTGCTTCGATGGAATTTCCTGATTTCCTGATCTTCCCCAGCTGGCTCTTACCTTTAGATTGTTAAAGCCTGTATTTTCCATGAAATTTTCTTTAAAAATATTCCATCCTACAGCAAAAGAAGGGAAATAAGCATATTTGTTATTTTTCCCAAATTTTGTAGAGCCGTCTGATCGTAGCGTTGCGGTAAGCAAGTATTTGTCTTTATAAGAATAATTTAACCTTCCAAAGTACGATTGCAATTCATTTACTGTAGCGTTGGAATGCTGTGTGTTGTCTTCACCCCTAGCTTCACCAAGTTGATACCTGGGTTCAATACCGTTATCAGGGAAATCAGAAAAGTAGAATTCCTGGGCGTTCATAAAAAATTCCTGGTATGAGTGTCCGGCTAAAAGCGCTAAACTGTGATGTCCAAAATCCACATCATAATTCAGCGTATTTTCCACCAGGGTATTTCTGTTAGAGGTAAATACCGAGTTAATAGAACCCAAAGCGTAATCGGGATCAGCAGAATAGGGGATAAATTGTTCATCCCTGTCTGTTTTGGAATAATCAAGTCCAAGATTTAATTTATAGGTTAAACCATCAATAATTTCATACGAAGGGGAAATATTGGCAATCATTCGGTTATTATGGGTATAATCACCATAGATTTCTTCAATTATTAAGGGGTTTATTCCCGAACCAAAATTTGTTGGCGCTCCATTGGTATAAGCAGGTGTTGTTGGGTTTAATTGAAGCATACTGTTTACCATGGTATTGATGTCGGGTCTTTCGTTTTCAGTCCTGCTAGCCGTTAAGTTAAGATCAACCTTTAAACGATTGTTTAAGCCTTTTTGTGTTACATTTACTCGGGCAGAATAGCGTTTTAAATCACTATTGTTTAATATACCTTCCTGATCCTGGGCACCCAGTGAAGCAAAATAAGTGGTATTGTTATTCCCTCCACTCATAGAGAAGTTAATATTATTAGAAACCGCTGTCCTTGTTAGTTCGTCCTGCCAGTTGGTATTGGCACCATTATCGCTTAAACTTCCCCCTATTTCCTGAACAACATTTCTAAACTCATCAGTAGAAAAAACATCTAGTTTATTAGCTATATTCGAGAGTGCAGTGGTTGCAGAAAAGTTCATTTGTGATCTTCCCTTTTCACCCTGTTTTGTGGTAATTACAACTACTCCGTTAGCAGCTCTTGAACCATAAATTGCGGTAGCAGAGGCATCTTTTAATACATTAATTGATTCTATATCCTGGGTGTTGATAAAATTAAGCGGATTATTAGGTACACCATTAGAAGAATTATCAAGAACGAAACCATCAATAACGTATAAGGGCGAGGTTCCTGAGCGAAGTGTACCTACCCCACGAATAACAATATCCTGGCCAGAACCTGGCTCACCGCTGCTATTAGTAACATTAAGTCCTGAAACTTTACCTTGAAGAAGGTTTCCGGGGTTATTGGTTATTCCTTTATTAAAATCTTTACTTTCTACAGAGCTAACAGCACCTGTTACATCAGATTTTTTTTGAGTACCATACCCAACAATTACTATCTCATCAAGAGCTGCATTGTCGGGTTCTAACCGGATATTCAGGTTTGTTTCTTCAGCAATGGTTATTTCATAGGTTTGGAAACCTACAAAAGACACCTGTAGAAGATCTCCAGTTTGCGCTTTGATAGAGAATTCACCGTCAAAATTTGTTGTTACACCCTGGTTAGTATCCTTTATACGAACACTTGCTCCCGGTAAAGGAACTCCTTGTTCATCTACTACGGTACCCTTAATGCTTTGTTGTATTGTTTTCTCGTTTACTGCTTCGGCATCTATTTTGGAAACAGCTGTTGTGGTTGTATGGCCTATTTGTGAAATAAGTAAAACCGAAAGGCCTATAATTATATTATTCGGTCTTTTTTGTTTAATTTTAAAATACATTCTTTAAGTAATTGGTTACACAATGCTTAATTTTAACCGTAGTTGTTGGTAGCGACTGCGGTTTTTCTTTGAAAAATTTTAATTCATGTTAATTCACTTTTAATAAATTATCGCAAGCTTTTTTGAAAGGGGAGAAGCTTGTTTATGATATTTTTTTATGACTGCGAAGTAATATAAACCTGATAAGATTAAGATTTCTTTTAGATTACTCTTAGGTTAAAAATAGATTAGGAAAAGCTTGAATATATAACCTTATATAAAGTTTATCAAAACGAAATTATAATGTTTTTCTTTACGAAAACCTTTTCATAATTTTCTCTGTTAATTTTTATTTGTTTTTTAGTTTACAATTAAATAAAGTCTTTATGGTATATGTTTTTAAACCCTTATCGAGGGAATTGAATGTCCGTAAAGAGTCATAATCGTATCGTCACCCTGAACTTGATTCAGGGGCTAATTTTGTATATTACTGACTTACAATCTCATTAGATGCTGAAACGAGTTCAGCATGACGTAGAAATGTCCATTATTACTAATAAGGGACAATCAGTCGAGGGATTTATTAAGCTATACTAGTTCATTCAAATAAATGAAAAAGCTTTTTACCGTAAAGATAATCAAATGTTTAATCTGATTTTATTCGTGTGAGATAGGTCTAGAAGGATAAGATGACTTTAATTATTTTGAATAAATAGGATTATGGAGATGAATTTGAAGTTATAATTTTTCCCGGTATTTCGAAGTTTAACCCCATTTATGGCAGTCTGGTCTGTTATGGATTAAGGTACAGATTTTATGATTTTTATTTCGTGGGGTTAATACCCCGAGACTTATCTCGATTGAGACAAGTCTTTTCGGTACATACCTTGTGTGCTTGCCCGAGGTTGTTGATTTTAGTTTTTTGGCTATAAAAGAGACCATCTAATAAGTGATTTATAGACGGCCTCTCATGACTGTAAGTTATTATATGCTGTTTACTAAAGCAAAGTGTATTCTAATGCGGGATTGCCACGCACACCACTTTCATCAACAAAGGCTGTAAATCGTATTTTATAAATATTAGCCTCTGTATCTTTTAAAATAAAATAAACATTTTCTTTAAGCGAGGGTAAAGAAGTGGGACCACCTCCGTTTCTCCAGTTGCTTCCAATAGCACGTTGATCAACACTAAATAAAGTTTCATCTATATCATCTGCAGCAAAATCTGCGTAGGCTTTTGTACTTGTTTCTACCTGATAAGCCTGTACATTATCAAATTTATTGGTTACAATAAAATCGGCATATCCATAAGAACCATTACCTGGAATTTCATTTGTGAACACCGTAAACAGAAAATCCCATTCCTTTTGTTCGGGTTGAGCCACTACTTCTTCTTCATTTTTGAGGCTGAAATACTGAAAGTTGTAAGTTTCATTTTTTGTAATGGTCACCTCTGTGTGAGAATCTGATTCCAGTGGGGCATACTGTAACGTATAAGTGTCTTCACTCCTTAGCACTTTTATTTTCATCCATCCGCGAGGCTGACCACTAACATCTTCTCTTCCTGCCTCCGGGGTATCGGTCCCAATTTCATATCCAAGATTTACCAGATATACTTTATTTTCTGAATCTTCTGCTGAGATTTCACTAATGGCTGTTCCTTCAAGGTCTCCATCAGGAGCATCTATGTACTCAATATTTGCAGGGTTAAAAGTACCAACAGCAACCTTAGCCTGAAGATCAGTGACATCTTCTTCTGTAACGGCATCAATATTTGTTTGGTCTAATTCAGTTGCCGCCATATAAAGAGAGCCATTTAAAATCACCCTAAATTCATTACCGCTATAAAACCCAAGATCCCAAGTATCCCTTTGTATAACTGTTTCGGTATGTGAGCTCAGGTCTATATATACCTGGTTTGGTTCATTAGGCCCGCCTACTTGAGGTTGCATGCTTCCCCCAAGGGCGGCAGTTTCTTCAAAAGCTACCTGTATAGTAGTGTTTCCGCTGGTAAATCCATTCTCTATACTTATGGATTGGATGCTGAATGTGATGGATTTTTCATTTCCTTCAATAGCATCTTTTAGTTTCGAGAAGTTAAAACTTGTTTCTTCATCGCCTGTAGAAAAATCAACTGTAATTTTATCGTTCAGGGCATTGGGAGTGGTCACAAAATCTTCATTCTCCCCATAAGTAGCATTGGTAGCGGTAAAGTTTATTGTTATCGTTCCATCCTGTGGTGCTGTGGTAGAAAATACGAGCTTGACGTCTTTGCTGTGCTCTTCTGCAGAAAAGCTGAGGGAAGGATTTTCAAAAGCGACCACAAAATCTTCCGGTGCCGCGTCATCATCAGAACTACAGCTTCCCAGTAAGAATAATGAAATTGCAGCGAATAAGTAAATAGTTTTTTTCATGATAAATTAAAAATTAAGGTTATATAAAAGTTTTAAAAAATAAGACCGGCCATAGCCCAAAAGAACACTATTGCCGGGGGAATCTGAATGTACTCCATCACCACCGCCACCACCAATTGTAGTAATATTGGTGACATCTAAAATATTCCTGGCTCCAAGCGTTACTTCCAGGTTTTGGTTTAGAAATCTTCTTTTTGCCGTAACATCCAGCCAGCTGTATGCATCTCTTTTTCCTCTTATGAAAACAGTTTCCCCTTCTTCGTTCTGATTTTGAAAAAATTGATATTCAGGGCCATTATGTTTTACAAAGACAGAAAAAATAGCGTTCCATTTAGGAATCGAATAAGATAGGTTTCCATTAAGTTGAAAACCATATAGATAATCATCATTGTAGTCTGTTTGGCTATTGAGTTCTTTACTTTCTCCTGAAAAAGATATTCCTGCTCCAAGGTTAAGGTTCTTTATAGAAATATTACTTGTATAGGATAAGCCCCAATTTTTGAAGCTGTCTATATTCAGGTATTTATAGGCAAGCGGACTCTGGTTTACAATACTTAGCTCGATACGGTCTTCTACAGAAAGAAACCAACCTGAAAGTTTACTATTCATCTTCCAATTGTAATCATCAAACCAAAAGGTTTTTTTAAGGTGAAGGAAAGCCGAGTTTCCTCGTTCAGGATTGATTTCAGGGTTTCCCTGTACATCGTGATTTACATCTACAAAATAGGTGAACAATTCATCGTAATTTGGATTTCTTGGAGAACTTCCCAAATTTGCCCTTAACGAATATCCATTGTCCAACCTGTACACAGTGCTAAGTGTATAAGAACCCTGGGTATCAAACTTTGAAGAAAACATCGCCCTAAAGCCGGGGCGAAGGGAGAATTTATCGCTTATTTCAAACTCAGCCGAAGTAAAAACATCATAAGATTCGAGCCTTCTTTCAATATTATCTGCATTATAATCTCCTGCAAGGAAAGATGAATAACCATTGATGTTACTTACCTCATAACCTAGTTGTGAACTAAACCAATTATTTTTATACATATTGTTCAAACTTCCCCTGGAGTATAATCCCCGGCGTGATTCATATTCAAAATGTTGGTTATTTAGCTCTTCTTTTGTTTTTATACGATAGGTGTAGTTCTCTACATTCCGGTTTTGCTCCTGATAAGAGAAAGAAGCCTGATAGTTGGCTTTTTCGAATACTTTTCCGTTAAGACTAATATGATGGTAGAAGCGTTCTGAATAAAATTCTTCATCAGAAGATGTTGGATTGGTAGTTTGAGTAGCGGGGTTTAGATTGGTTCTAACTTCTGGGTTATACCTTTTGGTGAGCTCATCAAAATATTCAAATCGGTAAAAAGCTGTAAATTCATTGGTGTGGTACCTGAAAAGGGATTTGGCATTGTTTTGTAATTTTGGCGACCATTCATGACCTCTTCTGCCGTCATTCAACTGATGGTTTCTACCTTCTCTATGGCCAAAGAGACCGGCAAAATTGTTACGGGTATATGTGGCATTTGCATAGAATTTATCATTAAAGTTATGTCCAATCCTGAGGGATTGAATGTGTCGTCCTCTATCAAACCACCCGTATTCATCACCAATGGTTTCTTCCTGGAGATACGGTGTAATTTGCCATTTATAATCTGAACTTTTCTTGGTAATGATATTGATAATTCCGGAGACCGCATTTGAACCATATTGAACCCCCATGGCCCCTTCTACAATCTCTACCTGTTCAATATCGTCAAGATTAATTTGGGTTAAATCTGTGTTATTTCCAAGGCCCTCATCATTAATTAAAGGAATACCATCTACAAGGATTTTGAAATATTGTGAATCCAGCCCAAAGAGCTCCACACCACTCTTCCCAGTAGAAGGATTTGGCATTATATTAATATTGAGGCTTTGATTAAGAACATCTGCAAGATTATTGGCCGCCAGTTGGTCTATTGTTTTTCTTGAAATAACTTTTACTTCAAATACAGATTTATCAAGGCTTTGCTTATCATATTGTCCTGTAATAACAACCTCTTTAAGCTTATTGATTTTCAGGCTGTCTATGTTTTTTTTCTGACTATATACCGGGAAAGCCCCTATAATTAATAATAGTATAGTGAAAATGCGTAGTTTCATTAAACTTATTTAGACCAATTAAAATTTGTTTCAAATATATGGATAATTATTATTTAGAATAAATAAAAATAATTATTTTTGAATCGAATTTTTAATTTGAAAACAATGTCAAGAAACTTTTACTTTTCGCTTTTTATTTTTATGGCTATTACGAGTCAGGCTCAGGAAAAGAAGCAATTAGATACTGCTGCCATAAAGAATATGTGTGGTTGTTATGAGGTTAGCTTTAATTTTTCTGAAACGTTTGAACATTCAGAAGACTCTCTTTACAAACCGTCTCCGAATAAAGTAGATAAAGGATTGGAATGGGCACAGCTTGTGGTAGATAAAGAAGATAAGATCTCTATTCAGCATTTATTGCAGGTAGGAGATCCGTCTAATCCTCATATTGTAAAACACTGGCGACAGGACTGGATATATGAGAACCAGGATTTTTATGTGTACAATGGCGATAATGAGTGGGATTTTATAGAAAAACCTAAAGAAGAAGTTGAAGGCCAATGGTCTCAAAAAGTTTATCAGGTAGATGATAGTCCCCGTTATGAGGGATCTGCTACCTGGGTACACGTAGACGGTAAAAGTTTTTGGGAAAATAGAACAACTGCTCCACTTCCAAGACGTGAATACACAATAAGAAGTGATTACAATATTACAGAAAGGGGAAATCGTCATGAAATTACTCCCTTTGGCTGGGTCCATGACCAGGATAATAAAAAAGTGATACGAACTGAAGGGGAAGAAGACGTGGTAGTAGCTGAAGAAAAAGGATACAATATTTATAAAAAAGTAGACGATAGTCTTTGTCAGGCCGCATCCAATTGGTGGGAGGAACACGAGGAAAAGTGGGCAATGGTTCGTGAGAAATGGGAAGAGGTATACCAGCGTGAACAAGATCTTAAGCTTAAAGATAAGGTAGATAATTCCCCACTTTATAAATATTTATTTGAACCGGAATATGATTCCCGAAGGAAAATTAATAAAACCATTGAATCTTTTATAAACTAATTTAATATGAGCATTTTTAGAAACACGATTATTCTTTTAACTTTTTTTATTTCAGGATCAAGCTTAATTGGTCAGGAATCAAATGTTTTCCTCGAACGTGGTTTTTGGGAGAAAAATACCAATCTACAATTGGTAAAAGAAAAAATTAAACAAGGCAATGATCCCGCAGAAACAACAAGTCATGCTTTTGATGCTGTGGTATATGCACTACTTGCAGGAACCGATGCAGAAGTAATTAATTATTTGCTTTCTCAGGAAGGTAATGAGATTGAGAAAAAAACTCACGATAGTAGAACTTATATTTTCTGGGCGGCCTATGCCGGTAATATAAAGATTATGGATAAGTTGCTTTCTGAAGGAGCCAGACTGGATATTACTGATAGTCATGGGCAGACCCCCGTAACTTTTGCAGCCGGTGGAGGCAAAACCGATAAAGAAATTTATGAAACCTTTGAAAAATATGGAGTAGATATTTCTAAAGAAGAAAATGAGCATGGAGCCAATGTCTTACTCTTAATATCTCCGCATATAAACGATTTCTCCGAGTTAGAGTATTTTACTTCAAAAGGATTAAATTTAAATAGCACCGATAATGATGGCAATGGTATCTTTAACTATGCCGCTAAAAACGGTAATATTGATTTTTTACAACAACTTGTGGATAACTCAGTAGATTATAAGAAAAAAAATAATGAAGGAGGAAATGCATTTCTTTTTGCGGCCAGGGGCGGCCGTGGGCATAGCAACTCTATAGCGGTATATCAATATCTTAAAAGTTTGGGTTTAGATCCTAATGTAGTTACCCATAGTGGTTATACACCGTTCCATAGTATAGCTTATTCTGAAAAAGACAAAAATATTATCAACTTCTTTCTTGAGAATGGTGCTAAACTAAATCAAAAGGATGCTGAGGGAAATACACCATTTATGAATGCTGCTTCACGAAATTCACTGGAGATTGTAAGGCTGTTAGAGAAGAAGGTGGATAATATTAATGAAAAAAATAAAAAAGAACAAACTGCCTTGATGCTTGCTATAGCAAACAATGATATAGAGGTAGCAAAATATCTATTGGAAAACGGAGCAAATGCAGCGGCTACAGATAAGCAGGGGAAAAATCTGGCCTATTACCTGCTTGATTCATATAAACTTCAGGGGGATTTTAGAACCAAACTCGACCTACTTATGAAAAATGGAGTGGAAATGACGAAAACCCAGGCTGACGGGAATAGTTTGTACCATCTTGCCGTACAAAGCGATGAGGTGGAGCTTGTAAAAATTCTATCAACATTTAATCTGGATGTAAATGCAAAAAATAGCGAAGGTCATACTCCTTTACATATAGCTGCAATGAAAGCAAAAGACGATGAGATCTTGAAATATTTAATTGCACAAGGTGCAAAGCCTTCAATAAAAACCGAATTTGATGAAACTGTTTACGACATTGCCAGTGAAAATGAACTTTTAAAAACAAATCAGGTAAATTTAAATTTTTTAAAATAGTATGAAAGTCCATAATAATCCCAAAATAAATGCGGGATTAATGGTTTATAAAAATATATGATTGTCTGTTTGAATACCTAAACTTAGTTTTTGTCACCTTGAGCGCAGTCGGAAGGTTAAACAAAAGTGTCTCGACTGCGCTCGATGTGATAATTTTAGTTCAAATTTGTTTTTTAGGTGCTTTACCAGACAAGCATATAAAAATATATAGATAAGACCCTCATAAAGGGATTTTTAAGCCATGGTAATCGTTTAATAAAATTAAAGTTGGCCTTCTTTTACCATGTTGTTTAATGAATTGATAATTAAATGTTTAATCTAATTTTATTCGTGTGAAATTAACCTTAAAAATAAGTTCGCTGGGCTTGTTGATACTTTTTGCCCTCTTTGCATTCTCCAAACCTGAAACTACCAGCGTAAAGTGTATGGTACAATTGGTAAATTATACAGGAGAAGGAGCCTATATTATTACTTCTCTTATAAATCCTGAGGGAGAATATGAAAAAACCTTATATGTTCAGGGAAAAGATACAGAATGGTATAGCGATATTACAGAATGGTGGCAATTTTATGGAAAACACCGGCCTGATATAGATGCTATTTCCGGGGAAACCATAGCCGGAGGGGAACGCAGCATTATCGTACTTCAAATACCTACTGAAAAAATAGACCAGGGGTATAGTATTCGTTTTGAAACTTCAGTAGAAGATCAGGCATACCATATAAAAGATGTGCAATTTGAGCTTACTTCCCAAAATATAAAAAGTAAAGTTGAAGGAAACGGTTTTATACGCTATGTGCGAATGATGCCGCAATAATTAGTTTTATGATCAAGCCTTTATGGAGATACAGTCACTTTCTTCTGGCTGTATCTTCTTCTGTTTTTTTACTTTTAGCTTCGGTAACCGGAATTATCCTTGCGGTTGAACCCATTTCAAATGTAGCGAAAACCCATAGTATTGGTAATCTCGATAGAATTGGGCTGGGGGAAACTATTGTAGGTCTCCAAGAAAATTATGATGAAATCTTGGAACTTGAGATTAGGCCTTCCAATTTCGTAATTGCCTCGGTCTTTACCCGGGATGGTGAAAGTAAAACAGTTTATATAAATCCTTCGGAATTTAAGGAACTTGGAGAGGTAGAAAAGCGTTCTGAGTTTTTTACCACGGTAACTAATCTTCACAGATCATTATTCCTCAAAAGTATAGGTCGCTTTTTTGTAGGACTGGTTTCTTTTCTACTCTTTTTAATTGCTGTTACAGGATTGCTTTTGCTCATACGGAGGCAAGGTGGCATTGTTAAGTTGTACGCTAAAGTATTAGAAAAGGATTTCATGCAGCGCTATCACGTGTTGTTAGGCCGTTGGTTCCTTATTCCAATTAGTATTATTGCGCTTACCGGGGTATACCTTTCTGCGGACAGATTTGAATTACTTCCGGAAAAAACAATAAACCATAGCCAAAATGAGGTTGAAACTGAGAATGTGGAAAAATTATCTGCTAATAATTTTCCTGCTTTTGAGAATGTTTTTTTGGATGAGGTAAGGAAGGTTTACTTTCCATTTTCTGAGGCACCTGAAGATTATTATCAAGTTGAATTGGATAATCGTGAAATACTGGTGAACCAATATACCGGTACCGTACTTAGCGAGCAAAAATATCCGTTCGTAGATCTGGTTTCCAATTTAAGTTTACAATTGCATACCGGCCAAGGCAGTGTGTTTTGGTCTTTGATATTATTGGCTTCAAGTGCAAGTATTTTATTTTTTATCTATTCCGGTATGGCAATCTGGCTTAAATCCCGTCGGAAAAATAAAAAAACTAGCGTTGGAACAACAGATAAAGATCAAGCTGAAGCTGTTGTTTTGGTAGGTTCTGAAACCGGAACTACTTTTAGGTTTGCAGAACTTTTTGGTAAAGCTTTAGAAAAGCAGCATAAGTTGGTTCACCTTTCTACAATGAATAATTATTCAACGTATAAAAGGGCTAAAAAGATGGTTCTGATTACCGCTACTTATGGTGATGGTGATGCTCCATCTTCCGCTAAAAATTTTATTGATAGGTTAAAAAGCATAGACCCTATTCAAAAAATAGAATTTTCTGTGGTGGTTTTGGTTCTATGGTACTTTTGCCACTAAAGCTGCTGAAAGATTAAATAATCATCCTTTTTTTACAGAAGGAATGGGGCTAACTAAAATTTGAACAATCCTTTGAAGAGTTTAGGGGATGGGCCAATAAATGGGGAGAAAAAGAGGGTATTCCCGTTCACCTGGAGGCTTCAAATAAGAATGAAAAGGCTAAAAAGCTTATTAACTTTGAGGTAGTTTATATTTCGAAACTCAATGTTGACGAAACTTTTCTGTTATGGTTAAAGCCAAGAAACAGAGTAAAGTTTAATTCGGGGGATCTTTTTGGTATTGTTCCGCCGGGGGCAAATAGGGAAAGGTTATATTCCATTGCAAAAATAGGTAAAGATGTTTTACTTAGTATTAAGAAACATGAATTGGGCAAGTGTTCCACTTATC
Source organism: Salegentibacter sp. (assembly GCA_017795085.1). Taxonomy (GTDB): domain Bacteria; phylum Bacteroidota; class Bacteroidia; order Flavobacteriales; family Flavobacteriaceae; genus Salegentibacter. The sequence goes on along the minus strand of CP051246.1, from coordinate 2,070,818 downwards.
TTAGAGGACTTAAAAAAGGAGATAAGATAACAGGAAGTGTTGAGGTTAATAAAAATTTTCATCTTCCTAAAGAGGCAAGTTCTTTGCTTTTAATAGGGAACGGGACCGGTATAGCTCCATTTCTTGGAATGATTAGAAAAAATAGCAAGGTGCCAATTCAACTTTTTTGGGGCGGACGTACCAAAACTTCTTTGGAACTCTACAAGCCTTTTATTGAAGAATCATTGCAAAAAAATAAGTTGCTCTGCTTTGAATCAGCCTTCTCTCGTGAGCAGCAGCAATATGTTCAGGATATTTTGTGGACAGAAAAAGAATTTTTACAGGAGAATATCAATAAAGGCATGGTGATTATGATTTGTGGTTCTATAACTATGCAAAATGGAGTTCTGGAGGTTATAGAAAATATACTTAAACAAGGCAAAGCAGGTACACTGGCAGACCTGGAATTAAACAATCAATTACGTTTAGATTGTTATTAGTTTTCTTTGATTGGTATGAGTCTTTACCCTGAGAAAGTTATTTAGAACATAACTTGTGGCTTGTATCGGGGGAAATTGACTAAATATCACGTCCTGTGGTCTTGTCGTAGGGAGAAAAAATCCGAAAACTCGTAGGGTAAATGCCCTGCAATGTTTTCACAGATGAGTCCCACTTTGGGGGTAGGGGGCTTTTACTAAATATTTCATAGAAGAACCTTCTGTCTGAAAATGGGATATTATTTATAAAAACAAGAGGCAACTATTTATTTTTACTGGTTATCAGGAAATATATTCTTTTCAATATTATTTAGTGAAAATGGCCTAGAGCATATAATAAAGATTAGTTAGTTAGGACACATTTTTTCATTACTCAAAAGGGGATGAATAACATTGATTAGCCGGTTATTAGTATTTTCATAAATCATTGCTTTAATTTCCACCTCAGGAAAGTCTGGTCTTAAATATTCTGTCAAAAAAAGCGTTTTCTTATTAAGTAAATATGAAATATAAAGTTTTTGTTCTATAAATTCTTGGGTAAAATGGGATACAAAAGGCTTATACTGTTTTATTTCTTTAGATAATTTGGCCATCCCTTTAATATCATTCAAGTTATTTCCTTTTATACTATGAGATATGATATTGTTATTTTCTTTTAAAATAAAGATAATTTCGAGAATTTGCTTTTTGTGAATCAGCTTTTTGATTTGCCCTAGATGCATCTTATTTAGTTCAATAGAATTTCCAAGGGAAGTGTAATAATAATTATCCTTCCCGTAAATAGCATTTAATTGGGTTTCGAGATAATCAGTAGGACAAATCAAAAAAAGTCTTTTCATCTCTATAAATTAATTCTGTAAACCGTTGATGCTTTGGGATGCCCAACTTGCTTTGTTGATTATGGGTTTTTATAATAAATTTTTAATGTTTAAAAGGAATAGAGGAATGATGTAAATCTATTCTTAGATTATCTCCAAATATTTTATACCCAAAAGTATATTCTACTTTCACTTCTTCTTCACTCAAATTGGTGAAATAATAGTTGCCCATGGCAATTGCTCTATCTTCTTCTAAAATAATATTATGATTATCAAAGCGTACACTCACCCAGGGATTAATAGCAAAACCACCGTCTTCGGGACATTCACAATTTTCACCGGCAATAAAATAGGAGAGAGCCTTATTTTTTGTAGGTCTAAATTGTTCGATTTCGCATTTAGTTGGTTTAAATAAGACTACAGCAAGTTGAAAAGCGTATAATTCATCTAAAAAATCACTGGTAAATTTTTCACATTTAGAGCGATTATCTTTAAGAGTACCAATTTTTATCACTCCGTTAGCCCATTTTTCCTGAGCTTTCTCAACTTTTTCTTTTGTTATCATATGTATAATTTTATTAAATTGCTCGAATTTTTTTGAGATCAAACCTCTCTACTATGGTTGAACAATTTCAAAGCCTAAAGGATTGTACGCAAATTTATTCCCACCAGTGGGTTTAATACCCCGAGACTTGTCTCGATCGAGACAAGTTTTTCCGGTACATACCTCGTGGGCTTTCCCCGAGGTTGCTGACTCAACTATTATATAATTAAGGCAACATAGTTGCTAATATAAATAAATTGATTTTAAATGCAACTATGTTGCAAAATTAATTCATCATTATTTTGAAACGAATTAACTGTAGATGGACACGAGTTTAATTGGTGATGACTTTTTAGCTTGTCCAGTGCAATTTCAATTTTCATGTAGATTACAATTATCAAAGGCTTATGTAAAAGAAAAGTTATTTATTCCTTTTATCTTATCTTTAAAATCTATTCTTTATTAATAATATTGTTTTATTCGTACAAAATTTAAATCTCGTGAAAACAGAAAAAAGCACCAGGAATACCCAACATCAAAAAGCTGTATTAGAACTTCTAAAAAATTCTGGTAAGGCACTTACTGCAGATGAAATACGGGCCGGGCTTATAAAAAAAATAAATAAAACCACTGTTTACAGGATGTTGGAGCGATTTAGTGATGCCGGTAAAGTTCATTTTGTAACCGGCCAGGATGGGAAAGCTTACTATGCTTTGTGTGAAAATTGTAAGGGCGACCATTCTAATACGCTACACAATCATTTACATTTTCAATGCGAGAACTGTGGAGAAGTAGAATGCCTTCCGGAAAAAGTACAACTTCCCACTTTAGGTGATTATGAAATTCACGAAACCCAATTTCTTATTATAGGCATTTGCAAAAAATGTAAATAGCCTTGGCTATACTTTCAAAGCATTGATAAACTAGGGCTACAAATTATTTAATCCGCTTTAGTTTGGCGTAGCACAATGCAACTTTTATCTTTGAATTATTAACGCAACATTGTTGCTTTAAAATGAAAAAACTATATTTGTACTAAATTTTTAAATATGGAAGTGAAAAAGAAAATGTTAGATGTCCTAGGTGTTTCAAGTGCGGCTTTATGTACCATACACTGCTTACTTTTGCCTTTTCTTGCCCTTATTCCATTTAGCTGGCGCCATAATCACTGGATAGACCTTAGCCTTGCGCTTTTGGGTTTAGCCGTAGTTTATCAATTGGCGAATAAAGAACGTTCCAATAAACTTCTGTTTTGGTTGTGGTTTTCTATAATGCTGGTACTGGGCAGTGTAATTGTTACCATTTTTACCACCTATCACAGTCAGTTAATATATCTGGGGTCGTTTGGATTAATCCTGGGACATATAATAAATTATAAAAGCAGTATCAAATCAAAGAATTTTTAGCCCTGAATATATGATTTCACTATGTTAAAAACACAAAACCTCAGTTATCAGTATCCTAATCAGAAAAAATTGGTGTTTAAGGATATTGAGCTTTCTACTGCAAACTCCCTTCTTATTACCGGGGAGTCAGGAAAGGGTAAATCTACCTTACTACATTTATTAAGCGGATTTCTGAAACCACGGGAAGGGAGTATCATAATTAGTAAGACTGAAATTTCAAAATTAAAGGAACCTGCCAGAGATCAGTTTAGGGGGCAACATATTGGTATAGTTACTCAAAATCAGCATTTTGTTGAAAGTCTAAGTGTGTATGAAAATATTGAATTTCACGGCTGGCTGGGTAAAAGAAAGAAAGTACCCAAAGCAGGTATTTTAAATATTCTTAATCAAATGGATATTCTGGACCTGGCAGATGAATTACCCGGAAATTTAAGTGTTGGGCAACGCCAACGTGCTGGTATTGCGAGGGCACTGATTAATAAACCAAAAATGATTCTTGCAGATGAACCTACCTCCAATCTGGACGATAAGAATACTAATAAGGTAGCAAACTTATTGTTAGAATCTGTACAGGAAGCAAATAGTTCCCTGGTAGTTGTGACACATGATAAGCGCTTAAAGCCTTATTTCAAAAATCAAATAGAATTGTTATGATTACTAAACTGGCGTGGAAAAATATTTGGTTTAAGCCTCTTAACACCCTTTTAAGCATACTTTTATTAGCTGTTTCGGTCGCTATTATTTCGCTTTTAATCCTCCTGAAAACCGATTTTGAAAATAAATATTTAGACAACCTTACTAATATAGATATGGTACTTGGGGCTAAAGGGAGCCCGTTACAGCTTATCCTTTCCTCGGTCTATCATATAGATAAACCTACGGGCAATATCAAGCTTGAAGAAGCTGAAGAATGGATGGAACATCCTTATGTAGAAAAAGCTGTTCCGCTTGCGTTGGGAGATAATTATCAGGGGTATAAAATTATAGGAACTACTGGAGAATATATAAACTTGTATGGCAATGGGCTTGATAAGGGCAAAGCTTTTGAGAATGATTTTGAAGTTGTAATAGGCAAAACCATTGCCGAGAAAGAAGGTATGGAAATTGGGGATAAATTTTATGGCTCTCACGGGCATGATGCCGGCGGTCATGTTCATAAAGAACACACCTATATTGTTACAGGAATAGCAAAACCTACAGGAAAAGTTTTAGACCACTTGGTGTTATGTAATTTTAACAGTGTTTGGGATATACATCATCATAGTTCCGAAAAAGAAATTACTGAAACTACAGATCATTCCGGGCATCTTGATGAGCATGAAAATATCCAGGCTCAAAATCATCATCACGAAGAATCTGCCCGGAATAATCTACATCAAAACAAACCAAACACTTCTGAAAAGGAAATTACCGCAGTTTTAATAAAATTAAAAAACAAACTCGGCTTTATTACCTGGCCGCGGCAGGTAACTCAAGGTTCTAATATGCAGGCCGCTTCTCCTTTTTTTGAAATTAATAGATTATTTTCCTTATTTGGAATTGGTATTTCATTACTTCAATATTTAGCTTATGGAATAATGCTACTTTCTGCCATAAGTATTTTTATAACTTTATATACCAGGTTAATGCGAAGAAAGCAGGAGTTTGCGCTTATACGTATAGGGGGTGGCACTAAAAGTCAATTACTTCGTTTAATCATATTTGAAAGTGTTTTTTTATGTGGTACGGGATATGTTGTAGGGACATTAACGGGGCGCCTGGGATTATATTGGCTTTCAAAATATACCAATTCCGAATTCCACATAAGTTTAAATGCGCTTAGTGTTGTTTGGGAAAATGAACTCATCTTAATTGCTGCAACTATAATAATAGCACTGGCGGCGGCCATAATTCCAGGTTTAAAAGCCTACCGTCTTAATATTCCAAAATTGCTTTCTAATGAATAAATATAAATGGGCAATCTTATTGATTATAATACCTGCACTTTTTATCGTAGAATACTATTTATTTTCAGATAAAAAGTATTATCGGAAGGAGGTTAATGATAAAAATATTCAAAACAATACGGTGAGCATAGCAGTAGATCAAACCGCAGCTGTTAATAAAGATACTATTACTCTTACCTGGCAATTATTAATAAACATTGATTATGTAGATATTATTACAGAACAATACCCCCAGGGGGTAATGAACCCGGTAGTAAACAAAAAAATAAAGGAGATGAAAGGCCGGTATATTAAAATATCAGGATATTCAGTACCTATGGATGAGAATTCTTATGCATTAAGCCAAAATGTAATGGCTTCCTGTTTTTTTTGTGGCATGGCCGGTCCGGAATCGGTTATGGGAATTGAATTTAAAAATGAGGTGCCGCCTTTGGAAACCGATCAGTTTATTAGCCTGGTAGGGATTTTTGATTATAACGATACCAATCCTGAAGATTGGATTTATCATATTAGAGACGCCGAGTTGATAAGATCAAATTAATGATTATTTATTAAAGCAATTATGTTGCATTAAAAAATCTTTTTATACTTTTGAAGTAATAAAAAAGAATTTGAGGAAATGCAAAAACTACCGGTAACCGTGCTTAGCGGATTTCTAGGAGCTGGAAAAACCACGCTTCTCAATCATTTATTACACAATAGGGAAGGACTTAAAGTGGCCGTAATTGTAAATGATATGAGTGAGGTCAATATCGATTCCCAATTAGTGGAAAACGAAAATGTCCTTTCCAAGACCGAAGAACGCCTGGTAGAAATGAGCAATGGTTGTATTTGCTGCACTCTTAGGGAGGATCTTATTGTTGAGGTTGGTCGCCTGGCCCGGGAAAACCGCTTTGATTACCTCATTATTGAAAGCACCGGTATTTCTGAGCCCATTCCCGTAGCTCAGACTTTTACTTTTGAAAGTGAAGACGTTTTAGTTAACCTAAACAATTTTAGTTATATAGACTGTATGGTTACGGTGGTAGATGCGTTTAATTTTGTCAGGGATTTTAGTAGCTCGGAGTTATTGGAAACACGAGGCCTGGCCTCAGATGAACAGGATGACCGCAGCATAGTTAACCTGTTGACCGACCAAATTGAATTTGCCAATGTAATTCTACTCAATAAAACCGATTTGGTAAATAAAGAAGAATTACAACAGGTAAAAAGCATAATTACCGGTTTTAATGCTGAAGCAAAGGTTATTGAAACCGTTAATTCTCAAGTTGATTTTAAGGAAGTTATTCATACCGGGCTATTCGATTTTGAAAAAGCTGAAGCCGCTGCGAGTTGGATAAAAGAACTTGAAAATGAACACCTTCCCGAAACCGAAGAATACGGAATAAAATCTTTTGTTTTTTACAATCAAAAACCTTTTCATCCTGAACGCTTATATGAATTTCTTTTAAAGAATTTTCCCAATAATATTATTAGAAGTAAAGGATTATTTTGGATAGCCTCCAGACCTAACCAGGCCCTTATATGGAGTAGCGCTGGCGGTTCATTAAAAACCGATCCGGCAGGGGTTTGGTGGGCTTCTATGCCATTTAGTGAACGTTTTGTTTATCCGGCTTTTATAAATAACCAAGAACTTATAGAGGCTAATTGGGATCCTGATTTTGGTGACCGTAAAAATGAACTGGTTTTTATAGGAATTGACCTTGATATTCAGGATATCAAAAATAGACTGGATCAATGTATACTCACACCGGCCGAATTAAAATTATGGCATGCAGATAGCCTGGAACTTGAAGATCGTTGGCCGATTTAGCCTTATATTTTTATGATTTTAGCATTCGTTTATCATTTTATAGAGGCTCTATTGCCTGTCCAATTCCATTGGAGTAGGAAGTACTTGGTTATTTTTTGTATTGCTTTGGTTGGATGCCGGGAAAAAGTGAAGAATATTGAAGATAACGGAGTTGACTACAATAAAATTGAAAATGCTTTTTATACAAACGATGCCGCCGTGTTGCTGGACCATTTCTATATAACTTTAGATAGTTCTACCTATAATAATCTTTTGAAGAGCGAATTTTTAAAAACTTCTTTTGCTGGTTTAGATAAGGGGCTTCCAGATTTTAAGCCTGTGGAAGCCAGGGCTACTTCTTTTTATATAAGGGGAAAAAAGCATTATATAGAAATATTGGGGCCGGCAAATAAATTTAAGGAAGCTATAGGTACCACCGGTTTTGGTTTTATGATTGATTCTGAAGAAGATTTTAAATCAGCTAAAGCACTTCCTGGAAACAAAACCAGTAAGACCTATTTAACGGCTACCGATACGGCAAGCTATAAAATAAACGGGGAGGAGATTATTTGGTATAGGCCATTTTTCACTACAGGTAGTATTCTTACTTATATGCATACCTGGTATTCTTATTACAATCCGGAGTTTATCAATTTGCTTTATAATAAAAAGCAAAGCAAATATAGTCGGGAACAATTTTTAGAACCGGTTTATGAAAGTTCGAAATTGTTTCAGGCTATTACAAAAATCGAATTGGTGTGTAATAAAGCTGATTTTCAACGAATTAGTAGTGAGTTTCATTTGCTGGACAGGCAAATGGCAAGTGGTGAGGGGAAGCTTACTATTTCATTAAACGAAGTAGATCTGGTTTTAAAATTAGACATCAATATAGATAAGAGCTACCTCAAAGAATTTCACTGCAAGCTCAATAAGGCTGATACAACCAATCTGGATTTTGGTGAAGTTCAGATAAAAAATTCCGGTAAAAAATCAATTTGGAAATTTAATAAGTACTAATTTTAAATCAATAAAACAATGAAAATAAACAATCTATTTCAATTAGCTATAGTAGTATTTTGCTTAAACTTTGCTTCCTGCAAAAATAAAACTAAGGATAAAGATAAACCTGTAGTTGAAGTTACGAAGCAAGACAAAGAAGAAAAGGAAATAAGCCTAGAGAAACTAAGCGGTTCTACACAATATCCCGAGGCATCCCTGCAACTTTTAGAGCCAAATTCTTCAGCCCTTAATGCTGATTCCAATAATTTTAAATTTGAAGTAAATAATTATAAACTCGGGACGCAAACCGATAATACCCTAAGCTCTAAATTGGCAAATTCAGGTAAAGGCCAGCATATTCATTTTATAGTTGATAATGGTCCGTATTCGGCGTATTATGAGGCTGAGTTTGAAAAGGAATTAGCTGAAGGCACGCATCATATTGTAGCATTTTTAAGTCGGTCTTATCATGAATCGGTTAAAAATAAAAACTCTTTTGTGGCAAAAACGGTACAAGTTGGTTCCGGACAAAAATTTGAAACCAATGTAAATTTCGAAAAACCTACCCTAATATACAGTCGGCCAAAAGGGGAGTATAGCGGTAAGGATACTGAGAATTTACTGTTAGATTTTTTCTTGTTAAATGTAGATCTTTCTGAAAATGGCTATACGGTAAAAGCCACTATTAACGGGAATGAATTTATAATTACCGAATGGGTACCTTATGTAATTAAAGGTCTTCCAAAAGGAAAAGTAAGTATTAATTTACAACTTCTTGACCCCGAAGGAAACCCGGTAGAAGGAGCTTATAATGAGGTAACCCGCAAAGTTACTTTGAAAGAATAATACATCTTTTTAAATAAAGAGACAGAAGATCCTCAACGGGATCTTCTGTTATTCCACTAGTAGGCTAATAACTCGGACTTGTCTCGATCGAGACAATTTTTTCAGCATACTTCGTGGGCTTGCACCGAGCTTGTTGATTTTAAAGCTTTTTCCCGCATTAAAAATTATCTTTTACTTCTGCAGCAGTAAGCAGGAAAGCATGGAGTTCGTGATTTTTTATAAAAGGTTTTAGAGTTTCACTACCGGGGCCATAAGCAGAGAGTTCTACATAATCTCCGGTATGATCCATACTCATCCATCCAACAGAAGTATACTCTCTTTGCATAGTAGCAAGTTCTGCATAGGGTAGATTTTCACTATTGTATAAACCGCCATTCCGTTTGTTGTAAAATTTTGCCAGGTCTTTAGATTCCTCTTTACTTATAGCATTATCTACATTTGCCTGGGCAATTACTTCCCGAATCTTGTTACTTCCGGAATCTTTATTTAATTGCTGAAGAATCCATTCGTTGGTGTGGGTAAAACCCTGAAGATTACTAAAATTCCGATCTGCTTTTTCGCCCTTTAAAATTCCTGGATTAGCGTTCCCGTGATCGGTGGTAATAATTACCAGGGTTTCTTCACTATTTTCGGCAAAATTTATAGCTTCTTTTACAGCTTTATCAAAAGCTATCTGGTCATACAAAAGCCCTCCGGAATCGTTCGCATGGGCAGCCCAGTCTACTTTTCCGGCTTCAATTTGTAAAACAAAACCCTCTTTGTTGTTCCTTGATAATTGCTGAAGGGCAAACTTGCTCATTTCAGCAAGTGAGGGGGTTTCTTTTCTTAAATCTTCATCGTTTTCCCGGTCCAGGGCATAAGGCAAACCGCCATCAGCAAAAATTCCAAGGATTTTCTCAGCATTCGCTTTGGAATTGAGGTGGTCTCTATTTCTAAGAATACTATAATTTTTTTCTTCGAATAATTTATAGATGTTTTTACCATCTCTACGATTTTCAGCAGAAAAATATTCATTGCCGCCACCCATCATGACATCAAAATCTAATTTGGCATATTTTTCTGCAATGCTGTCCTGGTCACCTCTTTGTTTTTGCATAATACAAAATCCCGCTGGTGTGGCGTGTGTGATTGGAACTGTAGTAACGCAACCTACTTTCTTTCCCGCTTTTTTAAATTTCTGAAGAATAGGTAGATTTTCTGAACCATCTGCATTAATATTCAGAGCTCCATTAGGAACTCTTTTTCCACCTCCCCAGGCAGAACTGGCAGCAGCAGAGTCAGTTATTAATGAATTAGCTGAAGCCGTATCCATTAAAGCACGGGTTATTTTTCCTTCCCTGTAGAGATTAAGCCAGTGGCTGCCTCTTCCGGTTCTTTCGTAGAGAAGTTTATCGGCCATATTCAAGGTTCCCGAACTCATGCCGTCGCTTACAAGAAAAATGATATTCTTTGCTTTTTTATTTTTAAAATTATCATTAAAATCTGTCCATGTACTGGATGGGGTTCCTACCAGAAGACTTCCAAAAGTAAATAAGCTTCCGTTTTTAAAAAAGTCTCTTCTTTTCATTATTGCAATTTTGTAGCAATAAAAGTAATGGAAATTGGTTCACTGTTGTTTTTTTAGCGTATTAAAAAATTGTAATGTTTGTATTGTTCCTGATAATATGGAAGTTGAGCTTGTTAATTACTTAAGTGGATTTATTAGTTTCTTATAATCAGGTTTTTATGTTGATAGATATCAAGTCGCAGTCGATGCCTCTTTATAAGTACTTTGGTTTTAAATATCTCTCGACTCGTTAATATTAACTTGCGAATATTGAGAATTAAAGTCAAAAAGGGAGTAAGATTTTAATAAGAATGCGGTTAGGAGAGAAAAAATCTGAATAAATGTCCTGCAATGTTTTCACAGATGAGTCCCACTTTGGGGGTTAGGGGGCTTTTACAATAAATACTTTACTAAGACTGCCTGTTTCCGAGAGCATCCTGGCAATATAAACGCCGGTTTGATACTTTCCTATTTTTAGCCATTTTTCTTTTTGGTTTCCCGGGGCGTAAATTGTCTCCAGTTTCTTTCCGTTAATATCAAAAAGTATAATACTATGAATTTTAATTTGATTAGGGTTGATGATTACAAGTTGCCTTAAAGAAGATATATAATTTATAGAAAGCTTTTCTTCTTTTTCAGTTTCCGGTTCAGTAGGCTCTTCGGGTTCAGTGGGGTCTTCGGGAGCTGAATTGTCGTTGAATACTATTGCAAACCGGTCTAAACAATTTCCCGGGGCTATATCTGAAGTAAAATCTTTTTCCCGTAAATTATAAAAAGTATTATTTTGTTTGTCCTGTAAAAAGATTTTGATTTCCTCGGGAATATTTTTCAGGGCTTCGATGCTTATGCTAAGTGATCCTTGTTTTTGAGTTTTTACCGCCAAGGGCAATTACGCATTTGAGAAACAAAAAACCGGTGGGTTCCAACCTCCAGACTGTCGGGCTCAAAAACAGGACCTGTAGCAACAGCATCCCCCTGTTTCTTCCTCATACCACGTATAGGTGGCACCGGGTTCAGGGTTATTTTTGATTTGGAAACTTACGCCAACCAGGTAATGCATGTATCCATTGAAGTGCATACCAATAGGGTAAAAGGGTATTTAGATAAGACCAAAATAGTTGATACCGATCTCTTTAGGAATGAAAAAGCTAAACATTTTTTTATAAGTAGCCCGTTAAGGCAAAGACATGGGGCACGTGTTTTATTTAGTAATTTTGTAGTTAAAACCTATAAGAATAGTTTAGTTATGAAATAAGTTTTTTGTGATAAGTAATCAGTAATAATTTATATTCGTATATTTTAGTGAAATCAGACGCTGATTATTAATGTATTTAATACTCACTCGGCCTAAGCATATATCGGTGAAGTTTTCTATGTTATTTAAAAGATAGCTATAGCCCTGAAATTTTTTGAATTTCGAAATTGTCGTGGGTTTCATACTTAAAGGTTTTTCTCAATCTAGATCAGTATTTTCAGACCTATAGCTTGTGCGCCTGTCACGTTGTTGAATTTTGAATGGATAACTTTTTACTTCCCACGAATTTTCTATTTTTGAAATATGAAATTTTCAGCGGTTATTTTAGCTATTTTTTGTTTGCTTATTGCTACATATCCATGTTGTATTTTTGATAATTGTGAAAATGATTCCATAGCTACTACAGCTAAAAGTGAACAGGAACAGCAAGAAGAAAGTGGAGTTTGCTCACCGTTTATTGCTTGTGGTAGCTGTAATGGTTTTGTACCTGGCCCTCAAGTGTTTCATGCTTTATACCTCTTACCAGTTAAAAAAACACCTAAACTTAGTTTTGGCACCTATTTTAATAGTGTTGAAACCGATTATACCGATCGGCAATGGCAACCGCCTAAACAGGTTATTATTTCTTAAACATCGAGAGCAAATAATAATCTAATCCTAAAACATGATTAAAAATATTTTAAAGATTGCGATCTTTTTGATCGCGATAAATTCCATGGCGCAAAATTCTGTGGAAGCCGTAATTATGAATTCTGAAGATAATATGCCATTACTCGGGGCCAATGCTGTGGTAAAAGGAACCGATATTGGTGCCACTGCAGATATAGATGGGAAATTAAGTTTATTTGAAATTCCCGATGGCAGGCAAACCATCATTTTTAGCTTTGTAGGTTTTGCTGCTGAAGAAATTTCAATTGATTTTCCAAGGTCAACAAATGAGACTCTTGAAATTTTTCTCGAATCCGGCGGAGAGGAAATGGAAGAAGTTATTATAAAATCAACACGTTCCCGACGAAGTATAGCCGATCTCCCAACCCGAGTTGAAGTAATTTCAGGAGAGGAACTTACTGAAAAAGGTAATATGAAACCCGGCGATATTAGGATGCTGCTCAATGAAACAACGGGGATTCAAACCCAGCAGACTTCGGCAATTTCTGGTAATTCCAGTATTCGAATTCAGGGGCTGGATGGAAAATACACGCAATTATTAAAAGACGGTTATCCTTTGTATTCCGGTTTTTCCGGCGGACTTAGTTTATTGCAAATCGTTCCTTTAGACCTGCAGCAGGTTGAGGTTATCAAAGGTTCCTCCTCTACGCTTTACGGCGGCGGTGCCATTGCCGGTTTGGTGAACCTTATTTCCAAAACTCCGGGAGAGGAGCGAGAACTTAATTTTATGCTGAATGCGACTTCGGCTTTAGGTGTGGATGTTAGTGGATTTTATTCCGATACTTACGGGAAATTGGGAACCACCGTTTTTGCATCGTATAACCTTGGTTCACCGTACGATCCGGCCGATATTGGCCTTACCGCAATTCCTGAATTTAACCGATATACTATAAATCCACGTGTTTTTTATGATTTTACCGAAAATACAAAGCTGGATGTTGGAGTGAATACCACGGTTGAAGAACGAACTGGTGGGAATATGAATTATTTAGAAGGAGATGATGTTGAGGATCCTTATTTTGAAAGAAATAATACGGCGAGAACCACTCTGCAATCTGGCCTCGAACATTCCTGGAACGATGGAAACCGGTTTAACCTGAAAAACAGTTTTAGCTTTTTTGATCGTGAAATTGAAACCGGCGATTATACTTTTGCAGGTAAGCAATTTGCATCTTATAATGAAGCTTCCATTGTTTTGGGCACCGAAGATATGGAATGGATTGGCGGCCTCAATTTGTGGATAGATCGCTTTGATCAGGATGAACTTTTTGATGCACCTGTAGTCGATTATGGGCATTATACTTACGGAGCTTTTATTCAGAATAATTGGCGAGCCAACGATTGGTTTCAGTTGGAAAGCGGACTTAGAACCGATTATCAGAATGAATATGGCTGGTTTGTTTTGCCGCGAATTTCTGCGATGTTTACCATAAGCGATGCTTTAACCACCCGAATTGGCGGTGGATTAGGGTATAAAACTCCTTCGGTTTTTACTGAAGACGCGGAGCGTATTCAGTTTAGAAATGTGTTGCCCATTGATGTGGAAAATACGGAAGCCGAAAACTCTATAGGCGGAAATTTTGATATCAATTATCGCACGGAACTTTTTGAAACCATCGAATTTACCAGTAATACACTTTTCTTTTATACAAAAATTGATAAACCTATTATTCTTCAAAATACGGAAGCCGGAAATTTTGAATATTTACAACCCAATGGTTTTGTAGAAAGTAAAGGAATAGAAGCAAATTTAAAGTTTGGTTATAAAGATTTTAAACTGTTTACCGGTTATACGTTTGCAGATGTTGACCGGACTGAAAACGGAAATACCTTCGAAATGCCGCTGGTTTCCCGCCACCGTTTAAACAATGTTTTGATGTATGAACTGGAAGAAAGCTTAAAAATAGGGTTGGAAGGCTATTACTTTAGTCCGCAGCAATTAAGTGATGGTGCCAGAGGGCAGGAATATTGGATTTTTGGACTAATGATGGAAAAATTATGGGAAGATTTCTCGATTTTCCTCAATTTTGAAAATTTTACAGATACCCGTCAAACCCGTTTTGATTCAATTTTTACCGGCCCGGTTTCCAATCCGAAATTCAGGGATATTTACGCCCCGGTAGATGGTTTTGTAGTAAACGGCGGTGTGAAATTGTTTTTTTGAAAAATTTAAAGAGGCTGTTTTTTAAAGTAATGAAAAGCATAGATCCTGAATTTATTTCAGGATCTATGCTTTTTTGATAATTGGAATATACTATAAGTTGAATCAAGTTCAGGTTGACGAAAATTAACTTTTAGCCCTCTATATAATTTTCTAAAATCTACTTACTTAGAGCCTTTATAATTCTCTGTTTTAAATCATATTCTTTAATATCACCCTTTTCGGTGAATAAATAACTTCTTTCTAAAAAAACCTCATTGATAAGAATAAACCTTAAAAATTATTAGTATTTAGTGAAAGTATTTTATCCGGCAAATACTCCCGTAGGTTATTGGTTATCTTTTGAATTGTCTCAATAGTGGTAGCATATGCCTTTTTGTCTATTCCTTGTAATGCTTTTTGTTTAATTTCCTCTTGTATTTCTGAAACTTCTTTAAACACATATATTCCTTTAGGGGTAATTGTTACCACAGGCTTATCAATTGTAATAATGCCTTTTTTCAGAAAGCGCTTTATCAGCTTACGGATCTCCTGCTCCTGCTCAAAAAAACTTAAAAAGTTTATTATTTCAGGTATCGTTACGCGATTTTTCTCATAGAGAAAATTCAACAGCTGCCAATCAATTCTTTTAAAAGTACCTCCGTCCTGTGGTTTTCTCACAATGTTTGAGAAAACATAATCAGCTCTTTTTACCCAGCTGCCTATAGGATCTTTTTTCTTTATATAATCTTTCATAATAATTTTAATTTACCCGAAACCCTCAAACGATATTCATTTCATTTTTTTTGGCTGTTACTGCCTCTGAAAACCATAAAAATTCATTTAAATATTTTTCAACTGCTTCACTAATAGTGTCTTTTAAAGGTAGAGAACTACTATTAAAAGCTTTGTGTACTTCCGGAATAAGAAGCTTTTTAGGTAGCGCGTACCCACCTAAACTTAAAACCACATGCTGTAATTGAGTAGAGGCATTAATTCCTGCCATTTTTCCTGCAGAAGCAGTAGCTACTCCTATTGGTTTTTTATTGAATTCTTCCCAGTAATAATCCAGTGCATTTTTTAAAACTCCTGAGAAGCTTCCCTGATATTCCGGGGTTACCAGTATAATTGCATCGCCTTGTTGAAGCTGTTCTCCAACAAGTTTTACATTTGACTCATTGTTTCCCTCCTGTCCAAATATCGGTAAAGGTGTTTTTGCAAGGTCAATCAATTCAACCTGAATTCCTCTTTTTACAAGCTGTACCTGAAGGTAATGGGCGAGACTGTAAGATTGTCTTTCTTTTCGTACACTTCCTGCTAAAATTGTAATTTTCATTGTTTTCCTGTTTTTAAAATTTATATACCACAAATATGGAGTGGTTCATCTCCCCGGAAAACAATCAAAAGGCCAGAAGTACCCCTGTACCATAGTACAGAAAATTATGTTTACTTTTCTACAAACTCACAAAACCACGTTTTAGTGCAATATCGACAGCCTCTGTGCGGGTTTGGGCAGAGAGTTTCGATAATATAGATGTAATATGAAATTTAACTGTTCGTTCTGAAATAAAAAGTGCTTCCGCAATCTGCTTATTGGTATATCCTTTTTTCACCAAAGGCATTAATTCTAACTCTCTTTCGGTTAACGGGGTAGTTGGATAATGGAATACATTGGGGGATTCTCTGTTTGATTGCTGATTATTAGTCTCTTCCTGAATAAGTGAAAGTTGATTAAGTAATTGCTCCCCCGCAGTTAAAGATGTTTCTATATTGGTCAGAATTCCGGTAGTGTTCATCTGTGCTACCATTTGCTTTGCCTTCTCAAGGGTAGAAAGGATTGATTGCAACTTTGGTTGAACAGCCCTGTTCACCGTATCCCATACATTCCCTGTCTCGGTTGGTCTTTTTCTCTCCTGCGCCCGGGTGCGTTGTATGGCAATGGCAATTAGCTCACTAATGGTATGGAGAATACAAAGCTGATTTTGATTTAGCTCTTGCGATTCCTTGCTCAATAAATTGATAAGTCCTGTTTTTTCGTTGCCTATAGTAATTGGTACGGTGGCATGAAATTTAAGTTCCAGCGTTCCCGATTTTATATTTTTAAGACGGGAACAAACAATTTCACTAATGTTTTGCGGTTTTCCAATGCCGTTAGATAAATAGTTTTCTATGCAGTAGCACCGGCCTGAAAGCCGTTCAGGATGTTCCCGAAGAGCAGGCGGAAGGTTATAAGACGCGGCCAGGTATACGGTTTTGTCTCCTTGCATTAGCCATATCCATCCTGTTTCAAGTTCTAATAACTGTACAGTCTTTTCCAAAGCTTTTTTTAAAGCTGAATGCAGCGAATATTCTTTATTTAAACAACTTGCAATCTCATATAAATATGAAAAATACTCTGTATTGCTTATCATATTTTTTGCTTTTTAAAATAAGTCCATTCAGGCTGATTTTATTTATTAAATTACTTATTACCTGAAAACATGTTCGCTATATCTGTTATGATACAGCTCTAAACAGGTTATTGAATGGAAAGTTTTAAAATTAAGATATTTTTACGGAACACAATGGTATCAATTACTTCTCAATATTGTAACTAAGATAGGATATAAACTTATATAACTCGCTGGTAAGGCCGGGAATGAAAATTCTACTATACATCAATAAAATATTAAAAAGCGGATAATCAATTTCTGAAATAAATCAGAATGATGATTAAAACTTTTTAGGTAATCTTTTTTGTATGTCCGCTTTTAGAACTCGATTTAGCATTCCACTCTATAAGGGATGATACCCTGAATCGAGTTACCATCCTAATTCCCCTTAAAATATTCCGAAGCGGTTTTTGAAGTGAGCTGCAAAATATTTTTCAGCATAGGGCTTTCGTCGTTTTTTCTCCAGGTGGCATAAAGGTTCATTTCATAAGGCAGGGGAATAAAACGTACATTAGGCAGAGCGCTGTATGAATAAGAAAAGGGAAGTATGCTTACGCCAAGTCCTTGCGATACCAGTCCCAGTGCCATTCCGCCAAAATCGGTTTCAATATATACATTGGGTTCAAAAGCATAATCTTCCAGCATTTTTCTTAGGCTGGATGTATAAAAAGTGGCCTGACCTAAATTGGAAAGGATAAATTTTTCATCTTTAATATCAGATAAACTTTTAAAATTTTCTTCGGTAATTTGATGATTCTGCGGCACCACAAGGGAGAAAGCTTCAGAATACAGGCAGGTAGATTGCAGCGCGGGATTTTCAGCCGGATCCCTTCTAAAAGCCATATCCATTTGATAATTTAAAAGGAGTTGTTCAAAACTTATATCTGTAGGTTCTACCAGTTCCAGTTTTAATTCCGGTAGGTTTTGGGAAATTTCGGTAAGCAACCTGGGCATAAAACTGTATACAATGGAACCGGGGTAACCAATCCTGATTAACCCCGAAGCACCTTCGTGAATTTTTCGTGCCTGAGTATGTACTTTATTGATTTCATTTAAAATGGGCCGCCACTGGTTTTTTAAAAACAAGCCGGCTTCAGTGAGTTTTACGGTACGTTTACTGCGTTCAAATAACTGAACGCCAATTTCATCTTCCAGGGCTTTGATTTGCCGGCTCAATGCTGACTGGGTGATGAACATCCGCTGGGAAGTTTTCCAGAAATGTAATTCTTCAGATAGTGCCAGGAAATATTTGATTTGTTGCAATTCCATTTAATTCAGTTTTTGCAATAGTCAATCTAATATTAGCATTTTTAAATCAATCTTCCGGTCGTTCCTTTGTTAAAAGAAAAAAAACAACCAATTAAAAAACGCGGGATATGTTGCAAATAAGAAGAAATTTTTGGGAAATAACCGGTTGGGTAGGAGCATTTTTTGCACTTTTAGCTTTTAGCCTGAATAGTTTTGATATAATTGGCAGTCAGTCAGTTTTATACCTCGGAATGTATAGTGCCGGTTGTTTATTAATGGCACTTTACGGATTTTCAAAAAAGGCACCCGCAAGTTGGGTTTTAAATATCATTTTTTTGGTAATGGGAATAATCGCTTTAACCCGCGTGTATTTTTTGTAAAACAGCTGTAAGGATTTTAAGCAGGTTAAGGAGTATTCTTAAATTTTTAGAAAAGCGGAGCTGTTTTTAAGTTCCGCTTTTCTATGCCAAATATTTATGAAGCGGTGAGATTTGTGTAATTTTAGATTTACTAAAATCAATTCGAGAACTATGAAAATCTCACAACGCCTTTCAGAAGAAGAAACGAATAACCTTCTTGAAACTTTAAAAACCCGGTTTGAAGAAAACCCAAACCGACATCCTGACTTAGAATGGAGTAAAATAGAAGAGAAACTCAGAGCGGATTCTAATAAATTATATTCCCTTTCAGAAATGGAAAGAACCGGAGGTGAACCTGATGTGGTGAATTACAACAAAGAAAAAGATCAATATATCTTTTTTGATTGTGTTGCTGAAAGCCCGGAAGGTCGCAGAAGTGCTTGTTACGATCAGGAAGCCCTGGAAAGCCGTAAAAAATTTAAACCTAAAACCAGTGCTTTGGCCATGGCGGTTATAATGCAGGTAGATTTACTTACCGAAGAAGATTATGCTGAACTTCAACAGCTGGGAGAATTTGATACCAAAACCTCCAGTTGGTTAAAAACTCCGGAAGAGGTCAGAAAACGTGGCGGGGCTTTATTTGGAGACTTTCGTTTTGGTCGGGTATTCACTTATCATAATGGTGCCGAATCTTATTATAAGTCCAGAGGGTTTCGTACGCGTTTAATAGTATAGGTTTCCATAATTTTTATAAATAGTTATCATAAGATAAAATGATGTAAATAAAATTTAAATAGATAATAATTATTTATCTTTATAGTATTAACTAATAAATTTTTTGAAGCTATGGCAAACAACAGAGATGGTCACAATCCCGACAATCATAAAGTATGGGATGTAAACGAATCGAGTAAATGCCCTTTTATGGGGGGAGCACGAAAATACACAGCCGGGACGGGAACTTCAAATCGCGACTGGTGGCCCAACCAGTTAAACCTTGGAATCTTACGTCAGCATTCTTCGCTTTCAAATCCTATGGAAGAGGATTTTGATTATGCTGAAGAATTTAAAAGTCTGGATTTAAAAGCGGTAAAACAGGATTTATACGATTTAATGACTGATTCTCAAGATTGGTGGCCGGCAGATTACGGTCACTATGGTCCTTTTTTTATAAGAATGGCCTGGCATAGTGCAGGAACTTATCGTATTGGAGATGGACGCGGAGGTGCGGGTTCTGGTTCGCAGCGTTTTGCACCTTTAAACAGCTGGCCCGATAATGCCAGCCTTGATAAAGCCCGGTTATTGCTCTGGCCGATAAAACAGAAATATGGAAGAAAAATTTCCTGGGCCGATTTAATGATTCTTACCGGAAATTGCGCCTTGGAATCAATGGGCTTTAAAACTTTTGGGTTTGCCGGAGGTCGCGAAGATGTTTGGGAACCCGAAGAAGATATTTATTGGGGTTCTGAAGGTGAATGGTTGGGCAATAAAGAACGCTATGCTGATGGAGAGGAACTTGAAAACCCTTTGGGAGCTTCCCATATGGGGCTTATCTATGTAAATCCCGAAGGCCCTAATGGAAATCCCGATCCTGAAGGTGCAGCACGCGATATTCGTGAAACCTTTGGGCGTATGGCTATGAACGACGAAGAAACTGTGGCGCTTATTGCAGGCGGACATACCTTTGGAAAAACTCACGGAGCAGCTGATGCCGATAAATATGTAGGTGCTGAGCCTGCTGGCGCTCCTCTGGAAGAAATGGGACTTGGCTGGAAAAATTCTTTTAAAACTGGGGTAGGGGAACATGCCATTACCAGCGGAATTGAAGGTGCCTGGACACAAACCCCAACCCAATGGAGCAACTTGTTTTTTGAAAACCTGTTTAAATATGATTGGGAAGTACATACAGGTCCTGGCGGAGCGTATCAGTGGCGTCCAAAAGATGGAGCCGGTGCTGGGAGTGTACCGGATGCTCATAATCCCGATAAAAAACACGCGCCTTTTATGCTCACCACTGATATTGCCTTAAGAACTGACCCTTCTTATAAAAAGATTTCAAAGCATTTTTACGAGAATCCCAAGGAGTTTGAAGAAGCTTTTGCCAAAGCTTGGTATAAACTTACTCATCGTGATATGGGGCCAATTGATCGCTATTTAGGGCCTGAAGTTCCGCAGGAACAATTGATTTGGCAGGATCCGATTCCTAAAGTAGATCACGAAATCGTAAATGCTGAAAATGTTAAAACGCTAAAATCTAAAATATTAGATTCTGGTTTGAGTATTGCTGAATTGGTTTCTACAGCCTGGGGCTCAGCTTCTACGTATCGAAATTCAGATAAAAGAGGAGGGGCAAATGGTGCCCGCATAAAATTAGAGCCTCAGCGAAACTGGGAGGTGAACAATCCGAAGCAGCTTTCAAAAGTGATTGCCAAATATGAAGAAATTCAGGCTGATTTTAATAATGCACAGTCCGGAAATAAAAACGTTTCTATAGCCGATTTAATTGTTTTAGGCGGGAATGCTGGAATTGAAAAAGCGGCCGGAAGAGCAGGACATTCAATAGAAGTGCCGTTTCATGCGGGAAGGGGAGATGCCATTCAGGAGCAAACTGATGTAGAGGCTTTTGAGGTTTTAGAACCTGAAGCAGACGGGTTTAGAAATTATTTGAAAAGACGAGAAAATTCAACGGCTTCTGCTGAAGAAATGTTTATTGATAAGGTACAACTGATGAATTTAAGTGTACCTGAAATGAGTGTGTTGCTTGGTGGAATGCGAGTACTCGAAACCAATTCTGACGGTTCTAAAGATGGGGTTTTTACCCAAAATCCTGGGGTACTTACCAACGATTTTTTTGTAAATCTTTTGGATATGGGAACCACCTGGAGTGCAGTTTCTGACGATCAGCAAAAATTTGAAGGTCGTGACCGTAAAACCGGTGAGGTAAAATGGACGGCCACTCGTGTAGACCTTATTCTCGGTTCAAATTCAGAATTACGTGCTGTAGCTGAGGTTTATGGAACAAAAGAAGGGGAGCAAAAATTCATAAAAGATTTTGTGAAAGCCTGGACTAAAGTTATGGAAAGCGATCGTTTTGATTTAAAATAGCGATAAAAATAATTTAAAATACTAAACCTTACAGGTTATGAAACTTGTGAGGTTTTTTTGATTTTAAAGAAGTTGTCTGAAGGAATTAATTTCGTCAAGCTGAACTTGTTTCAGCTTCTAAAATGTTTTGATTATGAAAATCTCATATTCTAAAATAAATTCAGAATGACGATTAAAAAATCTTTTTAAACACTTTTTATAATAATGAATAACTCAAACTAAAAATAACCAGCTCTAAACTTTCTCATTTTCCAATAGATGTTGCAATACCTCCCAAACATTTTGGGCTAGTATTTCTTGCCCTTCAGCGGTGGGATGAATACCATCGCTTTGGTTTAGCTCTTTTTCCCCCGCTACGTTTTCCAGTAAAAACGGAATAAGCTCTACTTCATTTTTTTCGGCGAGTTCGGGAAAAATCTTCCGAAATCCCGAGGCATAATCCTCGCCCATATTCGGTGGAATTTGCATTCCGGCCAATACAATTTTAATATCAGGCTTATGCTTACGAACTTTATCAATAATATCCTGAAGGTTTTTTCGTGTTTCTTCAAGGGGAATTCCACGTAAGCCATCGTTAGCACCTAATTCCAAAATAAAAATATCAACGTCCTGTTTTAAAACCCAGGAAAGCCGATTTTTCCCACTGGCAGTAGTCTCCCCACTATTACCGGCATTTACAGCTTCATAATTTAAGCCCAGTGAATCGATTTTTTCCTGAATAACTGCAGGGAAAGCTTCCTTGGTATCCAGGCCCATTCCTGCAGTTAAGCTGTTGCCAAAAAATAAGATTTTTTTCCTATTTCCGGTTGTAGCATTTTCAGCAATACTTTCTTCAGTTTTCGTTTCGTTTTTTTCCGCTGTTTTCTGCTTATTACTATCTCCACAGGAAATAAAAATAAGCAGTAACAGGAATATAAATAAGTTTTTCATAGCAATTTTATTAAATCGAAATCATTTGTGTATTTTGGCAGGAGTTGAGTATTATTACTATTCCCATGACAAAGATATTAAAGGTAAGTAACCTGGAGAAAAGCTATACCAGCGGATCAAAAAAATTAAAAGTATTACAAGATATCAATTTTGAAGTAGAAGAGCGGGAAAGCTTTTCTATTGTAGGACCTTCAGGAAGTGGAAAAACTACCCTGCTTGGTTTGTGCGCGGGTTTGGATGATGCTGATTCGGGAAGTATTAGCCTTTGTGGTACAGAAATTTATAAACTCAATCAGGATCAACGCGCCTTACTTCGAAATAAAAAGACAGGTTTTGTTTTTCAGGATTTTCAATTATTTCCAACCCTAACCGCCATAGAAAATGTAGCCGTGCCTTTGGAATTACAGGGAAATAAAAATGCAGTAAATAAAGCAAAGGAATTACTGGTAAAAGTAGGCCTTGAAAATCGGTTGAAGCATTATCCTTCGCAATTATCGGGAGGGGAACAACAACGGGTGGCACTGGCCAGGGCATTTTCTAATAATCCGTCAATTTTATTTGCCGATGAACCCACCGGAAACCTTGATACCGAAACGGGTGAAATTGTAGAAACTCTGCTTTTTGAACTTAATAAAGAATTGGGGACTACACTGGTTATTGTGACCCACGATTTAGATCTCGCCAAAAAAACCGAAAAAGTATTACAATTAAAAGGAGGCAAGATTATTACAAATGAAGTATCGGCCTGATGAAAGATTTTAATCTAAAACCACAATCGGGCATAGCCTGGCTTTTTAAAATGGCCTGGCGTGATGGTAAAGCCGGATGGAGCAAACTAAGCTTATTTATGGCTTCTATTGTACTGGGAATTGCCGCAGTGGTTTCCATACAATCTTTTGGGGAGAACCTGAAAGATAATATTAAATTTCAGTCAAAGGCGTTAATGGGCGCCGATTATAAAATTGATAGTGATACACCCCCAAATGAGCAGGTGGAGAAAATTATGGATTCCCTGGGCGGGTTTCGTGGCCGGGAAATCAGTTTTCCATCTATGGCACTTTTTCCTAAAAACGGAAATACAAAACTACTTCAGGTTCGCGCTATTGAAGGTGATTTTCCGTTGTATGGCGAACTGGAAACCAAACCCGTGGAAGCCGGGCAAAATTTCAACAAAACTGATGGTGCACTCGTAGATGCCACGGTCATGTTGCAATTAAATATTGAAACCGGCGATAGCATTAAAATCGGTAATAACACTTTAGAAGTTTTAGGAGCATTGAATTCAGTACCAGGAACAAATTCTTTTTTTGGATCTATAGCCCCGCCGGTGCTTATCCCGTTAAAATATGTTGAAGGCTCAAGCCTGGTACAAAAGGGAAGCCGGGTAGATTATGATTTTTATTTTACGGCTGAAAATGATAAGGAACTGGAGCGGCTCGATAAAGAAGTGGAGCCCATGCTGGATAAACTCGAAGCCGATTTAGATACGCACACTTCTACAAGCGATCGTTTAGGACGCCGTTATGAAAATTTCGGAAAGTTTTTAAATTTAGTAGCTTTTATTGCCTTATTGCTGGGATGTGTTGGCGTGGCCAGTGCTATTCATATTTATATCAAAGAAAAATTACGAGCTGTTGCCTTGCTCAAATGTATTGGAGTTACGAGGAAACAAAGCTTTTTGATTTTCCTGATACAAATTGCATTTATGGGGTTTTTAGGTGGTATAATAGGTACGGGAATCGGACTCGTATTACAGCAATTATTTCCTGTTTTAATACAAGATTTGTTGCCGGTAGATGTTGCGGTAACCTATGCACCAAGGGTGATTTTTATGGGAGTTTTACTCGGGCTCTTTATGTCGGTATTGTTTGCGCTTTATCCATTAGCAGCTACTTTGTATGTTTCACCCCTGGCAACTTTACGGATAGAGGAAACCGAGAGCAAAAAATCAAAACGAGTATCTTTTTCAATATTAGCTGCTATTTTTCTCTTTATTTTCTTGTTTTCTTTTTGGTTGCTTGAGGATTGGGAATATGCAGTGTCTTTTGTAGGGGGTATCCTGGTGACTTTTGGTTTACTCGCTGGAATTGCACATTTGTTTATGCGAACTATCAAGAAATATTTTCCCACTTCCTGGAATTTTATTGCCAGACAAAGTTTATTGAGTCTTTTCAGGCCTCAAAATCAAACCCTTATTTTGGTTTTGGCTATAGGAGTGGGAAGTTTTTTAATAAGTACGTTGTATTTCAGCAAAGATTTATTGCTTGCCCAGGCTACAATAGATTCCACAGGAGAAAGTCCTAATATGATTTTGTTGGATATTCAAAATGAACAAAAGGATTCGGTGAGGCAAACTATTACAGATGCTAACTTGTCGTTAATTACCGATATTTCTATTGTTTCTATGCGGGTTCAGGAAATTAAAGGCAGAAACGTTAATGATATTCAAAAAGATACCACCTCACAAATTAATCATTGGGTTTTAAATCATGAATTTAGAGTGACGTACCGGGACTCTTTAATCGATTCTGAAAATCTCGAGGCCGGTGACTTAACACCGGTTTGGAATGAAGAAGGAGCGATACCGGTTTCTGTAAGCCGTGATTTTGCCGAAGATGCTTTAGTTGAAGTTGGTGATAGCCTGAGTTTTAATGTTCAGGGTGTAATTATGCCGGCTGTAGTTGGTAGTATAAGAACAGTAGACTGGAGCCGGATGCAATTGAACTTTTCCCTGGTTTTTCCCGAAAATGTGTTGGAAGATGCGCCACAATTTGGCGTGATTTCTACCAATGTGCCCGATGATAAAGCTTCAGCAGGCTTACAGCAAAATCTTGTAAGAAATTTCCCAAATTTGTCTATAATCGACTTACGACAAGTTTTGCGGGTAGTAGATGAAATTTTAGAAAAAATTACATTGGTTATTAATTTTATGGCCTTTTTTACCATTTTAACCGGAATTATCGTGTTGATTGGTGCGGTGCGTACCAGTAAATATCAGCGAATACGAGAAAGTATCTTACTGCGTACTCTTGGTGCCCGAAGTAAACAAATTATAAAAATATTAGCCTTGGAGTATATTTATCTGGGCGTTTTGGGAAGTCTTTCCGGGATTTTACTTTCCCTTCTGGGAAGCCAGTTACTGGCCTGGTGGCTTTTTGATTCTGGTTTTGTGCCTTCTTGGATTCCTTTTCTGGTATTGTTCCCCGGAATAACATTTTTGGTCCTTATTATTGGGGTAACTAATAGTTGGTCGGTAATTACCAAATCACCATTGGAAGTATTACGAAAACAGATAAAATGATAAGTTGGGTTACAAAATATAACATTCTGTGGTTTTGCTTCGAGTAGTTCTGGGAGAAAAAATCTAAAAATCGACAAGGTAAACACCTACGATTTTTATACAAATGAGTTATCCTTGAATTTACTTCGGGAGCTTAGGGGCTTTCACAAAAAACCTCTACACTCCAGGCTTCAGGTTTTTCGTTGAAAAGTAATTTGGTTTTTGCCCAAACACCTTTAAATAATTCTGATTGGCGATAGTTTTCAAGTGCGTTTTCATCATCCCAGTAACTGTAGGTGAAAAATCGCTCGACTTGGTTTTTATCACGTAGTAATTTTAGATGCCGGCAGCCTTTAAAATTTCTGATTTTTCCTTTATTGGTTTCGAAATTGGCTAGAAATTCATCAATTTTATCAGGAGCAAAGTTCATTTTTACAATACGTACCAACATATATTATTCAAAATTAATGCTTACCGTATCCCGATGCTCTAAACCAAAAAGGCTGGAAGCACTGCCCACGGTGGTAGGATTACTTTTATAAATAGCAAGTTCAATATAACCGGCCGAGTTGAATACCGCTAGTTTTTTGCCGTCTTCTTCGCCGCGTTTTTCTTTTTCCACCTCAAAATTAATCCATCCACTATAGCCGTTATAAATGGTGTCAAAATTTACCGAGCGTGCTTGCATACTGAATTTACGGCCTTTACCGATGCTTTCAAAAAGTTTTCGGGAAATATTGGTCACTACATTTCCATAGTTATCAATATATAATACATGCCCCACAATTTGGTTTTTTTCAGTATTGATAATAGGTTCAAATTGTTTTAGAAATTTAAGTTCAGGAATGGTTTTGCCAATAACCTCTAAGGTGCCGCCCCGTGCTAAATGACAGGCAACTTTTACAAAAACATCCAAAACCGGGAAGTTGGTTTGAACATTATTGTGAATATTGATTTCCACAATTTTTTCAGGTTTAATTTCCAGGGCCAGTAGCGATAGGATGCCGTTGTTTGCACAAATAAAATAATGCTCATCGAGCAAAACCGCCATATGTTCATTTTCGGGAGTTAGCTCAGAGTCAATCCCTATTATATGAATGCTACCCTTGGGGAAACTTTTATAGGCGTTTTTGATGATGTAAGCTGCTTCTGTGGTGTGAAAAGGAGAGACCGAGTGTGAAATATCAACAATTTTAGCGGTTTCCAATTCAGAATAAATAGCCCCTTTAACCGCACCAGCAAAGTAATCTTTCTCTCCGAAATCGGTAGTTAAAGTAATTATGGACATAGCTTATTGTTAATATTTTTTTAACTTGTTAGCGGTAATTTTACTTAAGTTTGTAATAAGCGAAGATAAAATATATTTTGACCAAAACCCGAGTGGAATTTACTTAAAATTTAGTACATTTTATCCATAGAAACTGAACATATAAACTAGCTTAACCTAAACTTTATTGCCTTTGAATGAAATTGTAATTGAACTTTCAGAAATTAACCCGAGAGAATTTTTTGGGAACCATAATGAACATATCGAGCTCTTAAAAAAATATTTTCCAAAACTTAAAATTGTTGCCCGTGGAAGCAGGATAAAAGTTTTTGGCGATGAAGAAATGTTGGAGGAGTTCGATAAGCGTTTCTCAATGTTGATGGATCATTTTACCAAGTTCAACAAACTCGATGAAAATGTGATTGAGCGTGTACTTACCAGTGAGAGTGAAAAAGATTATCAAACTTCCACTGAAAGTGGTGAAGTCCTGGTGCACGGTGTAAGCGGCCGACTTATAAAAGCGCAAACGGCCAATCAGCGTAAATTGGTAGAATTAACACGAAAGAATGATATGGTTTTTGCCATTGGTCCTGCCGGAACCGGCAAGACCTATACTGGTGTTGCGCTGGCGGTAAAAGCTTTAAAAGAAAAACAGGTTAGGCGGATTATTTTAACCCGTCCAGCAGTTGAAGCCGGTGAAAACCTTGGCTTTCTTCCGGGAGATTTGCGCGAAAAGCTCGATCCCTACATGCAACCACTTTACGATGCGCTTCGGGATATGATTCCTCATGAAAAACTTGATTCTTTTATTGAAAAAGGGGTTATTCAAATTGCACCGCTTGCTTTTATGCGTGGCCGTACACTAGATAATGCTTTTGTAATTCTGGATGAAGCACAAAATACTACGCATGCCCAAATGAAAATGTTCCTTACCCGTATGGGGAAAAATGCCAATTTTATGATTACCGGAGATCCCGGCCAGATCGATTTACCGCGTAGAGTAATTTCAGGACTTAAAGAAGCTTTACTGGTACTGAAAGATGTAAAAGGTGTAGGAATTATTTACTTAGATGATAAAGATGTAATTCGTCACAGGCTTGTTAAAAAAATAATTGCCGCATATAAAGAAATTGAACATACCAATGAGTAATACTTTAACCGAAACCAACTTTAATTTTCCCGGACAAACCGATATTTATAAAGGAAAAGTACGGGATGTATATAGCCTTGAAAATGATAAACTGGTAATTATTGCTACAGACAGGCTTTCAGCTTTTGATGTGGTCATGCCAAAGGGAATACCGTATAAAGGCCAAATTTTAAACCAGATTGCCACAAAAATGATGGCAGCAACGGCCGATTTGGTGCCCAACTGGCTGGAAGCTACCCCCGATTCTAATGTGGCTGTGGGAAAAAAATGTGAACCTTTTAAGGTTGAAATGGTAATTCGTGGATATATGGCTGGCCATGCCGCCAGGGAATATGCTGCCGGTAAACGTGGACTTTGCGGAGTCAAACTTCCGGAAGGCCTTAAGGAAAACGATAAATTTTCTAAACCGATTATCACTCCGGCTACAAAAGCTGAACAGGGCGATCACGATGAAGATATTTCCAGAGAAGAAATTTTAAAGCGCGGAATTGTTGCTGAAGAAGATTATGCCATTTTAGAAGATTATACCCGAAAATTGTTTCAGAGAGGTAGCGAAATGGCTGCTGAACGAGGCTTGATTTTGGTAGATACTAAATATGAATTTGGGAAAACAAAAGAAGGGGAGATTGTTTTGATTGATGAAATTCATACGCCTGATTCTTCCCGTTATTTTTATGCGGAAGGCTATGAAGAACGTCAAAAAAGAGATGAAAAACAGAAACAATTATCTAAAGAGTTTGTAAGACAGTGGTTAATTGAAAATGGTTTCCAGGGAAAAGCCGGGCAGGAACTCCCCGAAATGAGCGATGAATATATCAACTCGGTTTCTGAACGCTATATTGAGTTGTTTGAAAAAATAACCGGTGAAAAATTTGAAAAAAGTGATATCAGCAATATTCAACAGCGTATCGAGAAAAACGTTCTGGAATATATAAAATAATCTATCACCCTTAACCCTTCAAGGTTTTGAAAACCTTGAAGGGTTTTCAGTTAGCTACAACACTCATTTTTTTGATGATTTTTTTATTTGAAACACTTCAGTTTTTCTTTCTTTTTTTTCACTTTCCTGAAAAACTCATAAAACTTTGTAAAACCACTTTTTGGAGAGGATAAACGCTACTTTTTCCGCAGTAAATTTTATAAATTGCCACAGGGATAATTTAATTATTTCAAAAAGTAAGCACAGAAAAACATCAACACTTTAATTTAAATTATGAGTAATTATCATATCAAGAACTTAGAAGAATATTTTCAGGTTTATCGTAAATCGGTTAGGGAACCGGCCAATTTCTGGGAAGAAGTGGCCGAAGAGCATTTTACCTGGCGCCAACGCTGGGATAATGTGGTAAGTTGGGATTTCAGTAAACCGGAAGTAAAATGGTTTGAAAATGCCAAACTCAATATTACCGAAAACTGTATAGACCGATTTCTTTTTAATGATGGAGACCGGACCGCAATAATCTGGGAGCCTAACGATCCATCTGAGAATGCCAAACATATTTCCTATAGTGAATTGCATAAAATGGTAAACAAGTTTGCCAATGTGCTGAAAGAAAATGGTATTGAAAAAGGGGATCGGGTTTGTATTTATTTACCGATGATTCCTGAACTTGCTGCTGCTATGCTGGCCTGTGCCCGAATTGGGGCGGTACATTCGGTGGTTTTTGCCGGGTTTTCATCTAAAGCGCTGGCCACCCGAACCAATGATGCCGATTGTAAAATGATGATTACGGCCGATGGTTCTTTCCGTGGTAATAAAACCATAGACCTTAAAGGTATTGCAGATAAAGCCTTGGAAGAATGCCCCGGCGTAGAAACCGTTTTGGTGGCTAAAAGAATTGAAGCCGATATTGAGATGAAAGAAGGCCGGGATAAATGGTTACAACCTTTACTTGATGAAGCTTCCGATGAGTGTATCCCCGAAATAATGGATGCTGAAGATCCGCTGTTTATTCTTTATACTTCGGGATCTACCGGAAAACCAAAAGGAATGCTACATACCACGGCGGGCTATATGGTTTATACCGCTTATACATTTAAAAATATTTTCCAATATCGCCAAAATGATGTGTATTGGTGTACAGCCGATATCGGTTGGATTACCGGACATTCCTACATTCTTTACGGTCCCCTGGCCAATGGGGCAACTACCGTGATGTTTGAAGGGGTGCCAAGCTATCCCGATGCCGGTCGCTTTTGGGAAATTGTAGAAAAACACAAAATAAACCAGTTTTATACGGCACCAACAGCTATTCGTTCCCTGGCAAAAACCAGTTCTGATTTTGTTGAAAAATATGACCTTTCTTCACTTAAAGTTTTAGGAACGGTAGGAGAACCTATTAACGAGGAGGCTTGGCACTGGTATAATGATCATATAGGGAAAAAGCGTTGCCCAATTGTAGATACCTGGTGGCAAACCGAAACCGGGGGCATAATGATTTCACCCATTCCTTTTGCCACACCTACCAAACCAACTTATGCCACCTTACCTTTACCGGGAGTACAACCCGCTTTAATGGATGAAAACGGAAATGAAATTAAAGGTAATCAGGTAGAAGGACGTTTATGTATAAAGCATCCCTGGCCCGGGATGGCGCGTTCTGTATGGCGCAATCACCAACGGTATAAGGATACTTATTTCGCTACATTTGAAAATATGTATTTTACGGGAGATGGTGCGCTTCGGGACGATACCGGTTATTACCGAATTACCGGCAGGGTAGATGACGTAATTATTGTTTCAGGCCACAATCTTGGTACTGCACCAATTGAAGATGCGATAAACGAACATCCTGCCGTAGCCGAATCGGCCGTGGTTGGTTTCCCTCATGAAGTTAAAGGAAATGCGCTTTACGGCTTTGTTATTTTAAAAGAAACCGGGGAAAGCAGAAATAAAGAAAACTTAAGAAAGGAAATCAATCAGCAGATTTCAGAGAAAGTAGGTCCTATTGCCAAGCCGGAGAAAATTCAGTTTGTTAGCGGACTTCCAAAAACACGTAGTGGAAAGATTATGCGTCGGATTTTAAGAAAAATCGCTTCAAAAAACACAGAAAACCTTGGTGATACTTCAACCCTTCTGAATCCTGAAGTAGTTGATGAAATCATTGAAAATAGTTTATAAAGAATTTTTCGGGGCTTGCCTCGATTGAGAAAAGTTTTTCCAATACATACCTCGGGCTTACCCCGAGGTTGATTATTCAAGCTCTTAAAAGCCACGGCAATTATGAAAATTCTGTCGTGGCTTTTTTAATATTTCAATAGTTTTGAAAGGTTAAGGTTCGTTTCTTTTTCTTTCAACCTGGAAAGAATTTTCAAAAAAGCAATCGCGGTAATAATAGCATCTCCTGCTGCGGTATGACGGTCTCGAATATCAATCTGAAAAGTTTCTGCTAACTCGTCTAAAGTATATTTTTTATTGCGATCTATTAAGTTTGAAGTTATGCGGCTGCTGCGGTAGAGTCGGCCGGTATCTAAAACCGGGTTTTTTAAATCAGGAAGACCCATTCGGTGCAAAGTAGCATTAAGCATTCCAATATCAAAACCTGCGTGATGTGCTATTAAAACAGAATTCCCAATATATTTTAGGATTTTTTTTATAGCTTCTTCTTCTGAATAGGTTTTTATTTCTTCATTTTGAATAATCCCGTGAATTTTAGCACTTTCCGGATTGAATTTTTGTTGATCGATATAGATTTCAAAATTGTTTTTTATGTCAATTTGTTGGTTTTTAAGACTTACAGCACCAATACACAATATACGATCTATAATAAAATTAAAACCGGTAGTTTCGGTATCTAAAATTACAAACCTTAGTTGAGAAAGCTCTTCCGGGTATTTCTCTAAAAACTGCACGGCATAATTTTCCCAAAATTCAGGATAGGATTTTTTATTTTTTTTTAACCAATTCAACATTACATATATGCGGTTACTTCAAACCTGAATTTTATAAGTTCTTGTACTTGTTTTAGTACTTTAAAACTACGTTTTAGTTTGGTTTTTTCTTCTTTATTGAGTGTGGAAAGTTTTATAAAGCGCCCATCATTTCGGTTTTGTAATCCGTTACGAGTTCTAAATTTTAATAAGACTTTAGAGGTATAGGCGCAAGCCAGGTAAAGATCTTTGTTTTTTGGTTCTAAAGTTGCCAATTTCTCAAAGCGTTCTGCTGTATTATCAATATTCTTTACCTGATGGTATAAAATTAAAACTCTGGCTGCATCGGTTAACGGACTTAATCCACGTTTTTTGATATCAAAGAAATCTTTGTCGTGTCCATCTTGTTCTACTAAAAATTGTCTAAAAAATCCAAGTGGGGGAGGGTTCCGAAGGGCTGCCGCCGCAAGAGTGCTTATAAATTTTCGATTGTCGCGGGTAATTTCAAAAATATGGTCTGAAATTTCATTGGATAAAGCAATTGTTCCATAAGAAATATCAAAATCGAAAAAAATGGAACATAATAAAATTTCATCACTTCCGGGATTATTGATCCAATTAGTGAATTTATCTTTCCATTCGTTTAAACTAACACAGTATTCAGGATTTTTTGCCATCATTTCAGCAGGGCAAAATTCATAACCAATAATATTAAGGCGTTTATTGACTTTTTTTGCCAATTCTAAAAAATATTCACGAGTTTCTGTCAGTTTTTCAGGAGGAACATTTTCAAAAACCAGCGCATTGTCCTGGTCGGTTTGCAGGAGTTGTTCTTTGCGCCCCTGGCTGCCAAGGGAAAGCCAGGCAAATTTACAGGGTGGAGGGCTAGGGAATTTTTTAATACAACGTTCTATAATTCGTTTAATAGTAGCGTCATTAAGTTCAAAAATCACCTTGGAAATATGGCCTAAGGGAATATTGGAATCGATATAACCACGAAGCAAAAGCGTTATTTTATGTCGAATTTTTTTTAGCTCATTTGTACTACTGCTACGCTGAATGGCTTTCATCAATACGGAAGGATTATGCCCTTCTGAAACCATAATATCGTGTTCAGAAATAATTCCGGTAATGTTGGTGTTTGGGGTACCATCTTCGGTAATACATATATGGTTAATATTGTGTTTTACCATACTTAGCTGGGCCTGGGCAATACTGATGTTGGGTGGATAACAAACCACAGGGCTGGACATAATGCTGGCTACAATAGTTTCAATCCCGAAAACCCCGGTGGCTACCATTTCCCTGAAATCTATATCGGTTACAATACCCTTAGGAAAATTATTTTCAACTACTAAAACAGAGCCTACGCGTTTTTCACTCATTAGGCGCGCGGCTTCTTTTATTGTGGTTTGAGGATTTACTTTAATTACATTTTTTGTAATTGGAGCAGGCTGCAATTCGAAGAGGTTTCCAGGTTCGCTCTGGCGCCCGGTTTGTACCACGAGTTTTCCCTTTTGTTCCAGCTCATAAGGATTTCTGGTATTTGAGGCAAAACTTTCTAAAAGGTAGTTACCTACCTTAGCATTGTTTTCAGCAATGGGTTTAAATATTGAAATTGGAATGGCATACAGTAAACTTTCTTCTTCGGCTAATGCGGTAATAAGGTAATTTTCTCTTGCAAAAAGCGGCCGAAGCCCAAAAATATCACCTTCATCACATTTATCCACCGTTTCAGGGGTTTCCTTGCTAAAGTTTTCAAGGGAGATAGCACCTTTATTTACAATATAAAAAAACTCGTGGCCTTTATCACCTTCTTTAAAAATATGTTGCCCTTTTTCAGCATAAATTACATTTACATGCTCGGCAATTTCAAATAACTGATTTTCTTTTAACAGGCTAAATGGGGGGAAGTCTTTAATAAAATCAGCAATTCTGGCGGCAATAGTATTCTTCATATAGCTAAGTTAACCAATTCGTTTGTAGCATTCAATCCTTAAATATCAATTTCATAATCTTGAATGAGTTTTAAAATTGATTTTTCGGTTTCTGAAAGTGAGGTGTAGTCGGTTTTTACATCTTTTTTTATTTGATTGAAGTAAGGCTCAATTTCACCGTTACTGTAGGTGTCTACAATTTGTGGGTGTACATAATAATTACGGCAAACAGCCCGGGTATTGCCCAGGCCGCTAGCAGCGGCATCATATGCCGAAAGTAAGTTTTTTTTGTTCTCTTTTTTATTTTTAGTGTAGCCGATTTCCCGGAGTGTTTCAAAAAAAATTTTGGAGGCGCTCCAGGTTCTGAAATCTTTTGCTGAAAACATATCACCGCTAATTTCGTGAATATAATCATTGATCATTCCGCTATCCAGAGTTTGTTTTTCCCCGCTTTCATCATAAAATTTGAAAAGTTCCCAACCTGGAATTTCTTCGCATTGGTTTATCAGCTTAATCAGTTTTTTATTTCTCAGCGTTACCGAATGTTCTTTTCCGCGTTTACCCACAAACTCAAATTTTATTTTATTTTTATGTGTTTTTACGTGGCGTGTCCTGAAAGTAGAGAGGCCGTAGGTTTTATTGTTCTGTGCATAATAATGATTACCAATTCTAATGTGAGTCTCTTCCATTAATCTAATGATAATGGCCAGCACTTTTTGGCGGTTCATTTTAGGTAAATCCAGGTCGGTATCTACCTGCTTTCTGATTTTTGGAAGAACATTTCCAAAAGCTGCCATTTTAAAAAACTTGGTTTCATTTCTGATTTTAGACCAAAGCGAATGATAAATATATTGTTTCCGGTTTTTTTCGTCCCGGCCCACTACTTGCAAATGCCCACTTTTTAAATGAGAAATACGTACTTCACGCCAGGCCGGCGGAATTACGAGTTTTTTTATTCGGTTAAGCGTATCAGTATTTTTAAGCTTTTTTCCCTTTTGATAATAGCTGAATCCACGTCCCCATTTTTTGCGTTCTATAGATAATTGGGCTTCTGAAACATACCGTAAACCTGCCATTTTTATGGCTTTCATAGGGTTTTTCCTTATTTTATCAACTTCAGCAGGAGTAATGGTCATAGCGGTTTTTGTATAAAAATAATCGTTAATCCATTGAAAATCTGATAAAACAATGTGAAAGTTGAAATAATAGAATAAAAAACCCTTTTCGAAATAACGAAAAGGGCTTGCAAATTTTTCAAAAAGGATTATTCAAAATAGCTGAAAGTCTCGCCATCTTTTATTTGAAGTAAACTTTCATAAATAAGTTTGATTACATTCTCCACATCGTTTTTGTGTACCATTTCTACGGTGGTATGCATATAACGAAGCGGAAGCGAGATTAACGCAGAAGGAACCCCGCCATTGCTATAGGCAAAGGCATCAGTATCAGTACCTGTAAATCTTGAGTTGACCGTTCGTTGAAATGGAATTTGTCTCTTTTCAGCTGTTTCAATTAACAACTCCCGAAGTTTATTTTGCACGGCCGGAGCATATGCAATTACTGGCCCTCCACCAATTTTGGTATCACCGGTTTTCTTTTTGTCAATCATTGGAGTGGTAGTGTCGTGGGTTACATCAGTAACAATAGCCACATTGGGTTTAATACGCTGGGTAATCATTTCGGCCCCGCGAAGCCCAATTTCTTCCTGTACAGAATTAGTAATGTAAAGTCCGAAAGGAAGTGTTTTCTTATTTTCTTTAAGTAATTTGGCAACTTGAGCAATCATAAACCCGCCAACCCGGTTATCGAGCGCACGACACACAAATTTATCTTTGTTCAGAATAAAGAATTCATCAGGATAGGTAATTACACAACCTACATGAACGCCCAGGTTTTCAACTTCCTCTTTTGTTGAACAACCAACATCTATGGTAATATTTTCAACTTTTGGGGCTTGTTCTTTCTCCCGGTTTCGGGTATGAATGGCTGGCCAGCCAAAAACGCCTTTTACAATACCTTTTTTGGTATGAATATTTACTCTTTTTGAAGGGGCAATCTGATGGTCGCTGCCACCGTTGCGAACTACATGAATGTGACCATCATCGGTAATATAATTTACATACCACGAAATTTCGTCAGAGTGACCTTCAATTACTACTTTAAATTTAGCTTCGGGATTAATTACCCCGACAGCCGTTCCATAGCTGTCGGTAATAAATTCATCTACATAAGGTTTCAGGTATTCCATCCATAATTTTTGACCTTCCGATTCATAACCCGTGGGAGCCGCATTGTTGAGGTATTTCTCTAGGAATTCAATTGATTTTTTATCCAGAATTTTTTCTTTACTCATATCTTAAATTAATTTGTACGAATTTAATAAGATTTAAGCAGATGGCAACTTCGGAATTATTAATTTTGGAATGATTTTGGTGCAAACAAGGCCTGATGTTATCTATGTTAAAATACCTTTATATAATACCTGTTCTATTGTTTAATAGTTTGGTCTTCTCCCAGGAGGGGGAGCCGGAAAGCGACACTTTGTCTAAAAAGTATATGATTATTCAGGGAGATACTATTCCGCGAGAAACGATAGATCTGGAGGAAGTGGTAATTTTAAAAGATTTGAAATTTGATAATTTAAAAGAACGAAGACGTTATCTGATTTTAAGAAGAAAAACCAGAAAAGTATATCCGTATGCTAAAATGGCTTCAGAACGTTTAGTAGAGCTTAATAGTCGTCTGGAAGGAATTGAAAATAAACGTGCCCAAAAAAGATATACAAAAATCGTACAGGATTATATAGAAAATGAGTTTTCTACAGAATTAAAAAAGCTAACCCGTACAGAAGGTCAAATTTTAGTAAAATTAATTCATCGCCAAACGGGTACAACTGCTTTTAATTTGGTTAAAAACCTGAGGAGTGGCTGGCGGGCTTTTTGGTATAATACCACAGCTAGTATGTTTGATATATCGCTTAAGGAGAAATATGACCCTGAAAATAACCAGGAAGATTATCTAATAGAAGATATTTTACAGCGGTCTTTTAATTATGATATTTTAGAACGTCAGGCTTCTGCGTTAGATTTTAAGTATGTGGAATTAACCGATAAATGGAAAAATAAAAATTCTTCATTAAGGTAATTTTTTTGAATCCAATTTTTTCATTATCTTTAACATCCTTTTTCTGAGTTATTTGCCGAATACATGTAAGAATATTTTAAAAAAGCTTACAAAAAAGCTTGCGGGGGTAAAAAACGGGATTATATTTGCATCCGCTTAGGGCGCAATTGTTGCTTTAAGGTGTTCTTTGTGTAGTGGGTTTCTGATTTTTTTGGTTGCTTAAAAAAAGGGAAAAAACTTTTTATTTTTTTTTCTTGCCAAGATCAAAACAAGGTGTATATTTGCAGCCGCAAAAACAGCGCTGCTTTTGAAGTTTGTTTTTGAAGTTCTTAGGGCGTGTTGTTGTTTTTTAGAGGGGTCAAAAATTTTTCAAAAAAAGTTTTGGTGTATAAATAAAAAACGCAGTATATTTGCAGCCGCTTTCAGCGCAATTGCGTTCACAAACATAAGGAAAAGAAATCCCGGGTGGGTTATTAAAAAGTTAAGGTTCGAGTCCTTTTATTTTGACAAGAGAATCCTGGTTTTTATCAGGGAGTTCATTGAAATATTGAATTGACAGCGCGTACGTTTTTCGAGAGGAAAACGATACAAATAATTTTTAGAATTAAGACTAGAAAAACATCTTTGAGTACTTACTTTTTGATTGTTGTACGATATAATGAAACAACGATGAAGAGTTTGATCCTGGCTCAGGATGAACGCTAGCGGCAGGCCTAACACATGCAAGTCGAGGGGTAACATTGGTGCTTGCACCAGATGACGACCGGCGCACGGGTGCGTAACGCGTATACAACCTACCTTTTGAAGGGGGATAGCCCGGTGAAAACCGGATTAATACCCCATAGTATATAAGAATCTCCTGTTTTTTATATTAAACATTTATGGTCATTAGATGGGTATGCGTCCTATTAGCTGGATGGTGTGGTAACGGCATACCATGGCAACGATAGGTAGGGGTCCTGAGAGGGAGATCCCCCACACTGGTACTGAGACACGGACCAGACTCCTACGGGAGGCAGCAGTGAGGAATATTGGACAATGGGCGAGAGCCTGATCCAGCCATGCCGCGTGCAGGAAGACTGCCCTATGGGTTGTAAACTGCTTTTACAGAGGAAGAATCGCCATTACGTGTAGTGGTTTGACGGTACTCTGCGAATAAGGATCGGCTAACTCCGTGCCAGCAGCCGCGGTAATACGGAGGATCCAAGCGTTATCCGGAATCATTGGGTTTAAAGGGTCCGTAGGCGGGCAGTTAAGTCAGTGGTGAAAGTCTTCCGCTTAACGGGAGAACTGCCATTGAAACTGATTGTCTTGAGTTATTATGAAGTGGTTAGAATGAGTAGTGTAGCGGTGAAATGCATAGATATTACTCAGAATACCGATTGCGAAGGCAGATCACTAATAATCGACTGACGCTGATGGACGAAAGCGTAGGTAGCGAACAGGATTAGATACCCTGGTAGTCTACGCCGTAAACGATGGTTACTAGCTGTCCGGCCCGATTGAGGGCTGGGTGGTTAAGCGAAAGTGATAAGTAACCCACCTGGGGAGTACGTTCGCAAGAATGAAACTCAAAGGAATTGACGGGGGCCCGCACAAGCGGTGGAGCATGTGGTTTAATTCGATGATACGCGAGGAACCTTACCAGGGCTTAAATGTAGTCTGACGTACTTGGAAACAGGTATTTCTTCGGACAGATTACAAGGTGCTGCATGGTTGTCGTCAGCTCGTGCCGTGAGGTGTCAGGTTAAGTCCTATAACGAGCGCAACCCCTGTGGTTAGTTGCCAGCGAGTAATGTCGGGAACTCTAGCCAGACTGCCGGTGCAAACCGCGAGGAAGGTGGGGATGACGTCAAATCATCACGGCCCTTACGTCCTGGGCCACACACGTGCTACAATGGTAGGGACAGAGAGCAGCCACTTCGCGAGAAGGAGCGAATCTATAAACCCTATCACAGTTCGGATCGCAGTCTGCAACTCGACTGCGTGAAGCTGGAATCGCTAGTAATCGGATATCAGCCATGATCCGGTGAATACGTTCCCGGGCCTTGTACACACCGCCCGTCAAGCCATGGAAGCCGGGGGTACCTGAAGTCGGTCACCGCAAGGAGCCGCCTAGGGTAAGACTGGTAACTGGGGCTAAGTCGTAACAAGGTAGCCGTACCGGAAGGTGCGGCTGGAACACCTCCTTTCTAGAGCGATGTTCTGATAGTAATCAGAACTAGCGCAACAATTAAGTAACAAAGGAAGTAACGAAAAAGTGTTTCTTTTGGTCTTGATTCTAAGCTGTCGATTTAATAATATTTAAGAAAATGTATAGTGTATATATACTGTATGATGTATAATGAACGTGTTCGAAAGAACATTATACGATATGCGATTTACCCTATATGTTTTAACAAAGGACAGTCTCATAGCTCAGCTGGTTAGAGCGCTACACTGATAATGTAGAGGTCGGCAGTTCGAGTCTGCCTGAGACTACAGCCTAAGGCTGATTTGGTATCAGGTCAGGATTAGACAGAAGTTCATTACAAATTGAAAGGAAATTTTAGAAGTTGGGTCACCCAGTTTAGCGGTACGCAGTAAGCAGTTAGCAGTAAATAGAGACTGTTTGCTGGATGCTGATTACTGCCAACATACAAAGCCGGGGGATTAGCTCAGCTGGCTAGAGCGCCTGCCTTGCACGCAGGAGGTCATCGGTTCGACTCCGATATTCTCCACAAGGCGATGCCTTGAGAGATGTAAATTTCAAGAGATTCGCCGCGAAGAAGCACTGATATTTATTTATCGGTGGCGATTCGCCAGGTTCATTGACATATTGAGAAACAAATAATACGAGAAACTACAGTTATAGAATGTAAATTTTATAACGAGGTAATTAAATTAATAGAATACTTAGTGATTTATATTTAGTAATATAGGTTACGAGAAATTCGAGCATAAGCAAGAAGCATACAAGCTAGATAAGGGCGTATGGGGAATGCCTAGGCTCTCAGAGGCGAAGAAGGACGTGATAAGCTGCGATAAGTTGCGATAAGGGGCACATACCCATTGATCCGCAAATTTCCGAATGGGGCAACCCGGTATATTGAAGATATACCATCCTTTAAGGAGGCAAACGCGGGGAACTGAAACATCTAAGTACCCGCAGGAAGAGAAAACAAAAGTGATTGCGCTAGTAGCGGCGAGCGAACGCGCATTAGCCCAAACCAATGAGTTTACGGACTTATTGGGGTTGTAGGACTGCGATATTTGTTGTATAGAGAATTAGAACCCTTTGGAAAGTGGGGCCATAGACGGTGACAGCCCGGTATAGGTAATCTTTTACAATGATAGCAGTATCCTGAGTAGCTCGGGGCACGTGAAACCCTGAGTGAATTCGCCGGGACCATCCGGTAAGGCTAAATACTCCTGAGAGACCGATAGTGAACCAGTACCGTGAGGGAAAGGTGAAAAGAACCCTGAACAAGGGAGTGAAACAGATCCTGAAACCATACGCTTACAAGCGGTCGGAGCCAATTAATTGGTGACGGCGTGCCTTTTGCATAATGAGCCTACGAGTTACCGTTTCCAGCAAGGTTAAGCATTTAAGATGTGGAGCCGTAGCGAAAGCGAGTCTGAATAGGGCGTTTTAAGTTGGTAATGGTAGACGCGAAACCGTGTGATCTACCCTTGGGCAGGTTGAAGCTGTGGTAACACATAGTGGAGGACCGAACCCGTTGACGTTGAAAAGTCTTGGGATGACCTGAGGGTAGGGGTGAAAGGCCAATCAAACTCGGAAATAGCTCGTACTCCCCGAAATGCATTTAGGTGCAGCGGTATGCTAGTTTTATAGAGGTAGAGCTACTGATTGGATGCGGGGGCTTCACCGCCTACCAATTCCTGACAAACTCCGAATGCTATAAAATGTTGTATATCAGTGAGGGCATGGGTGCTAAGGTCCATGTCCGAGAGGGAAAGAACCCAGACCATCAGCTAAGGTCCCCAAATGTATGTTAAGTTGAATAAACGCGGTTGGACTGCCCAGACAGCTAGGATGTTGGCTTGGAAGCAGCCATTCATTTAAAGAGTGCGTAACAGCTCACTAGTCGAGCGGTCCGGCATGGATAATAATCGGGCATAAACATACTACCGAAGCTATGGACTCCATTGGAGTGGTAGGGGAGCATTGTAACAGAGAAGAAGGTGTCTTGCGAGGGATGCTGGATTGGTTACAAAAGAAAATGTAGGCATAAGTAACGATAATGCGGGCGAGAAACCCGCACACCGAAAGACCAAGGTTTCCCCAGCTATGCTAATCAGCTGGGGGTTAGTCGGGTCCTAAGGCGAACCCGAAGGGGGTAGTCGATGGACAAGCAGTTAATATTCTGCTACTTGCCCCACGTTAAAGCGGACGGAGGCGAGAAGTTGGTGCGTGCTGACGGAATAGCACGTTGAAGGAAGTGGTAACACTCCGATAGTACACAAAAGCTTCGGCCGGCGTGATAATCCAGCGGATCGACTTCCAAGAAAAGCGAGTGGATGCAACCCGTACCGTAAACCGACACAGGTAGTTGGGATGAGAATTCTAAGGTGCTCGAGAGATTCATGGCTAAGGAACTAGGCAAAATGGGCCCGTAACTTCGGGAGAAGGGTCGCCCATCTTCGGATGGGCCGCAGTGAAGAGGTCCAGGCGACTGTTTATCAAAAACACAGGGCTCTGCGAAATCGAAAGATGAGGTATAGGGCCTGACACCTGCCCGGTGCCGGAAGGTTAAGTGGAGGCGTTCGCCGTAAGGCAAAGCGTTAAAATGAAGCCCCGGTAAACGGCGGCCGTAACTATAACGGTCCTAAGGTAGCGAAATTCCTTGTCGGGTAAGTTCCGACCTGCACGAATGGTGCAACGATCTGGACACTGTCTCAGCCATGAGCTCGGTGAAATTGTAGTATCGGTGAAGATGCCGATTACCCGCTACGGGACGAAAAGACCCCGTGCACCTTTACTATAGCTTAGTATTGACTTTGGACAAGTGATGTGTAGGATAGGTGGGAGACATTGAAGCGGCCTCGCCAGGGGCTGTGGAGTCATTGTTGAAATACCACCCTTTACTTGTTCGGAGCCTAACCTCATTTTGTGAGGGACAGTGCTTGGTGGGTAGTTTGACTGGGGTGGTCGCCTCCAAAAGAGTAACGGAGGCTTCTAAAGGTTCCCTCAGCACGCTTGGTAACCGTGCGTAGAGTGCAATGGCATAAGGGAGCTTGACTGAGAGGCATACAGGCCGATCAGGTACGAAAGTAGAGCATAGTGATCCGGTGACACCGCGTGGAAGGGTCATCGCTCAAAGGATAAAAGGTACGCCGGGGATAACAGGCTGATCTCCCCCAAGAGCTCACATCGACGGGGGGGTTTGGCACCTCGATGTCGGCTCGTCACATCCTGGGGCTGGAGAAGGTCCCAAGGGTTGGGCTGTTCGCCCATTAAAGTGGCACGCGAGCTGGGTTCAGAACGTCGTGAGACAGTTCGGTCTCTATCTGTAGTGGGCGTTAGAAATTTGAGTGGACCTGATCCTAGTACGAGAGGACCGGATTGGACCAACCGCTGGTGTACCAGTTGTCCCGCCAGGGGCACTGCTGGGTAGCTACGTTGGGAAGGGATAAGCGCTGAAAGCATATAAGCGCGAAACCCACCACAAGATGAGATTTCTTTAAAGGACCGTGGGAGACGACCACGTTGATAGGCCACAGGTGTAAAGGCAGCAATGTCATAGCCGAGTGGTACTAATACTCCGTAAAGCTTGATGCGATTCCTCCTCTCCTGCAAGGGATGGGAGGAGCTTGAATGCTTACCGCAGTTTATTCTTATTTTTTGTTTCTTACATATGTCAACTCATTAGAGTAGGCAGTACCGGTAAAAAAGATGGCAGTGTTTCTACTGCACACTTACAGACTGTATACTGCATACTAACGATTTAAGGTGGTTATAGCAACGGGGCTCACCTCTTCCCATTCCGAACAGAGAAGTTAAGCCCGTTAGCGCAGATGGTACTGCTATCCTGTGGGAGAGTATGTCGCCGCCTTGTTTTTTAAAACCCTTCATCATAATCGGTGAAGGGTTTTTTTATGCCCTAAATCAAAACAAATTACTGGCATTAAGGCCTCCTGTAAACGGATTATGAACTTTATTTTTTACCATTAGTCCACGATGGACAACTCGAATTTGAAGGAGGGATTAAAGCTACAGCAGTCGGAGAAACCGAAATTAATCTCCTCAATATTTCACTGGAATCAAATACCGTAGTTAAAATAAATGTGGTTTTTACGAGTCTATTAAGTATTTAGGAGAAGAAATTATTTTAGAAGATACTTAAAGACTTCCGGAAGTTTAAAGTTTAATCCAGGAGTTTTTTAATTTAAGCGCTCTCTAATCTTTTCAATAGCTTCTTCAATAGATTTATCGGGTTCTATAATATTGCTACTGCCCCAAAAATCGGGATCGCTAAAACCGGAAATATTATCTGTCATCACCACATTGGTCTTTATATAAGCGTCGCTTTGTTGTGGATTTTCATCGGTGATTTTTTCTTCCCAACCGGTTACTGCCATTTCACTATGAACATGATATCTGGAATTGAACAATTTTCTTTTCCAGTTTACTAAAAACTCTAATTGGGCACTCCCATAACCATACAGCCATTTTCCATTTTGTTGTTGATAATCAATTTCATAATTTACTTCTAATGGATATACCTTGATGTTTCCTGGTTTTTTATTTACAAACATTCGAGTGGCCACACGGCGGTTATCTACATTCAGGCTGAATTGGGCTCTAATTAAAGTTTGGGTTTCAGCATCTATATATAACTTGCCATAATACCAGGGCATTTCTTTATTTTTGTCTTCAAAGCGAACTACATATAAATAACGATTATCAATTTGCGCAGGCTCTTCAAATTCAAACTCATAATTTTCAAGATCGTATTCGTAAAAAAGAAAGTCCGGATATTTAATCATATCTATAAAAAGTGCATTGTAAGGGCCGCCTCGTAATTTAAGGGCTAACGTGTCTAGTTTGTCATAATCAGCTGTTTTTCGAGCTTTAACTAGTTCTACAGCATCTTTACCACTAGCTGTATAAGCTTTTTTATGTATTTTGATTACAGCTTCGCTTAAGGAAACATTTTTACGTCCTTTTTTAATGCTCTCCCGGTAAAAAGCTCTCATATTACTATCGTAATCAATGTAGTTTTCCCCTTTGTTAAGCAACATTTTACGAACCAATTTTCGGGGGTTTTCGGCATCGTATATGTTTACCTCGCTAAGTTCTTCAACCGAGGCTTCCAATTCAATTTTGGTGTTGTTTTTACTAAAATATTCTAAAGAAATCTTTTTACTTTCATAGCCCACATAACTTACTTTAACTACCGCCGGTTGGGTTCCTTTTGGGATCTTGATTAAAAATTCTCCTTCCGAATTGGTTATAGTAGATATATTGGTATTAGTGATTGAAAGTTGCGCTGATGGAATTCCGTGACTATTTCTAGCATCAACTACCGTACCTCGATATTCAGCAAAATCCTGATCGGTATTTTGGAATGCATATAGATCTTTACCGCTTACTACAAAGAGTAAAATACAAAATGATAAAGCACAATTTTTCACGGTATAAGTGTTATGGTTTCTCCTAATTTATTGAAAATTAACGAATTTTTGTCCTATATAATTGTTAATTCCTAATGTGGGTTTCTATTTTAACTCATACTAATACCTCATTTAAAAAGTATTATTTTTAAATTCTGAAAACAGAAAAATTATGCAAGAAGAACTATACGAGGCCTATCATTTTATTTTTGAACAGGAATTATTAGAAG
Source organism: Salegentibacter sp. (assembly GCA_017795085.1). Taxonomy (GTDB): domain Bacteria; phylum Bacteroidota; class Bacteroidia; order Flavobacteriales; family Flavobacteriaceae; genus Salegentibacter. Next base: position 2,025,833 of record CP051246.1, on the reverse strand, counting down.
AAATCAATAAAATGGGAACCCCTATTACAATATCAGAGGGAGAACACCTTATTAATATTGGAGATTATGTTAAAATGATGCCTTTGCTTCTTGAAGGAGCAATTAAAATCTTACGAGAAGATAAGAACGGAGGCGAATTGCTATTGTATTTTCTCGAACGTGGTGATACTTGTGCGATGACGCTTTCCTGTTGTGTTGGTCAAACCAAAAGTGAAATTCGTGCCGTTGCCGAACGTGATACCCGTCTTATTGTGATTCCCATTGGAAAAATGGAAGAATGGACCGCTAGATATAAATCCTGGCGGAATTTTGTGTTTGAAAGCTATCATGCCAGACTTACTGAAATGTTGGATACTATAGATACAATTGCTTTTTTAAATATGGACCAACGTTTAATGAAATACCTTCAGGATAAGGCAAAAATTAATCAGAGTGAAATTGTAAACAATACACATCAACAAATCGCTTATGATTTACATACCTCCAGAGTAGTTATCTCACGCCTTCTAAAAAAACTTGAGTTAGATGGGCAGATAAAGTTGCAGCGTAATAACATTGAAATACTAAATTTGTAAAAGTTTTAGTGTAACTCTTGTTACTGTTGCAGGTGTTAATATCTGGTATTTTTGTACTGCTAAATTAAAAAATCAAAGATGGAAATACTGGATGTACTAGGTTATTTTGGCGCACTTGTCATAGGGATTACATTGGGCTTAATTGGCGGAGGCGGCTCAATACTTACCGTACCGGTTTTAGTTTATTTACTTTCAGTTAACCCCATAACAGCTACAGCGTATTCGCTTTTTGTGGTTGGAGCTTCTTCTTTGGTAGGCGCGTTTAAAAACATTCAGAAACACCGGGTAGATTATAAAACTGCAGTAGTTTTTTCTATTCCGGCATTTATTGCTGTATATTCTACTCGTGCGTTTTTAGTACCCGCCATTCCTGAATCACTTTTTAGGCTTGGAAATTTTGAAATTACCAAAAATATTGGAATAATGTTGTTTTTTGCGGTAATCATGATCCTGGCTTCGGTTTCAATGATTCGAGGAAATGAAAAAAAAGTACAAGCTTTACCTGCTAAAATTGTCTATAATTATCCGTTAATTGTTATTGAAGGAACTGTAGTGGGGGTTTTAACTGGAATTGTAGGTGCTGGAGGCGGATTTTTAATCATTCCGGCTTTGGTGTTGTTGGCTAAATTACCTATGAAAAAAGCAGTAGCTACTTCCCTTTTGATTATTGCCATAAAATCACTTTTCGGGTTTATTGGCGATGTACAGAACCTTACTATCGACTGGGTTTTTTTACTAATTTTTACCGGACTTGCCATGGCGGGTATTTTTGTTGGGATTTACCTTAACCGTTTTATTAATGGTAATAAACTTAAAAAAGCTTTTGGATGGTTTGTGCTTATTATGGGGATTTATATTGTTGTGGCAGAACTTGCTTAGAAAGTTAAAGTATAATACCGGTTTTATTCTTTTTTGCTTCATTTTGAATGTTCGTTATAAGTCAAAGCTGTATTGTCACTTTTTCCTGAAGTCTTGGGGATTGATTCAGAATCTAGCCTGATTTATTTTATACAGAAGGTCTCAATTATTTATTTTATTGATTCTTACAATTGTTAGATTTATGAAGAAAAATCATAATAAAGTCTGAATTGAGTTACCATTGATGTAAAAATGTATATTATTACTAATAACGGATAATCTGACTTCATTTTAAAATAAATTATGAAGAAAAAAATAGTGCTAAAATCTCCAAAATATCACATTAACGACAGGTTATCGAGAGATTTTTCCCTAAATTTAAAGGTGGAAAATAGCGTAGGTTATATGTTGATAAAACCTATATATTCAGAAAAATTTCAATGGAAAATTTAGATTATGCACGCCTACAAATGGCGTTTACCCTTGGGTTCCACATTATTTTTGCTTGTATCGGGATGGTGATGCCCTTTTTTATGGTAGTGGCCCACCACAAATGGTTAAAAACCCGTGATCCTATCTATTTGAAACTTGCTAAAGCCTGGTTAAAAGGCGTAGCTATTTTCTTTGTTACAGGAGCGGTTTCCGGAACAGCTCTTTCTTTTGAACTCGGAATGCTTTGGCCTGAATTTATGAAACATGCCGGGCCCATTATTGGTATGCCATTTTCACTGGAAGGCGCTGCGTTTTTTGTTGAAGCCATTGCACTTGGTTTTTACCTTTATGGTTGGAAACGCTTACCGGAAAAATTCCATTGGTTTACAGGAATAATAATTGGTGTGGCCGGAGTTGCATCTGGGATTTTAGTAGTTTCTGCCAATGGCTGGATGAATGCCCCTTCAGGTTTTGAATATATTAATGGCGAATTTACTAATATAGATCCTGTGCAGGCTTTATTGAATCCGGCATGGTTTACACAAGCATTGCATATGACCCTGGCCGCTTTTGTCGCTACTAGTTTTGGGGTAGCGGGTATTCATGCTTTTCAGATATTCCGCGGAAAAAATGTTGATTTACATACCAAAGCTTTTAAGATTGCAGTGGTTTTTGGTGCTGTAACTGCTTTTTTACAGCCTATTAGCGGAGATCTTTCAGCTAAAGATGTAGCGAAAAGACAACCGGTAAAACTTGCTGCGATGGAAGCCCATTACGAAACTGAAAAAGGAGCTCCTTTGTATATTGGTGGAATTGTAGATGAAGAAAACAGGAGTGTTTCGAATAAAATAGAAATTCCAAAAGCATTATCTTTTTTGGCTTTTGGCGATTTTAATGCGGAAGTAAAAGGGCTAAACGATTTTCCTGATGATGAACTTCCCCCGGTGTCGATAGTACATTATGCTTTTCAAATTATGGTGGGAATAGGGACCTTGTTAATGCTTGCGGGACTGATTTACTTTATTAGTTTAAAAAAGAAAAACTGGTTGAAGAATAAATATTACTGGCTTTTGTTTATTATAATTGCCCCGCTCGGTTTTGTAGCCATTGAAGCTGGTTGGGTGGTGACAGAAGTAGGAAGACAACCCTGGATTATTCACCAAATTATGCGTACCGAAGATGCTGTTACACCAATGCCGGGTATGAAATACAGTTTTTTCTTTTACCTGTTTTTATACACTATTCTGGCAATTACCGTAACCTGGCTTATGAATCGCCAGATTAAATCCCTAAATCAACAACCCCAAACTAAACCCACGAAAAATAAATTGGAACAAACTTTTTCCAATCAAGACAAGCCTCGGGGTGTTAAATCCTCTGGTGAAAATAAAATCGATGATTAATTATGTTGTACGTTGTATTATTTTTTCTACTGTTTTCATTATTACTGTATGTATTATTGGGCGGTGCCGATTTTGGGGCAGGAATTGTAGAATTATTTTCTTCAGCAGAGCACAGGGAGAAAACCAGGGATACCATTTATCGCGTGATGGGGCCAATTTGGGAAGCCAATCATATTTGGTTGATAATTTTGCTGGTGATTTTATGGGTGGCGTTTCCAGTGTATTTTAATATTATGGTAGTTTACCTGCATATTCCATTAACGTTGGTATTGTTGGGGATAACAATTCGGGGTGTGGCTTTTGTTTTCAGGCATTATGATGCAGTGGTAGATCAATCTCAGCTTTGGTATAATCGTCTTTTTAGAATTGGAAGTTTTGTAACACCCGTTTTCTTGGGAATGTCTTTTGCAGCCTTGGTAGGAGGAAAAATTACACTCACCGAAGATTTTACTCATACCGGATTTTACGAACTTTTTATGCAAAACTGGCTAAATATTTTTAACTTACTGGTCGGGCTTTTTTATGCTTCTCTTTGTGCTTTTCTTGCCGCTACTTTTTTAATTGGGGAAGCCAATGGAGAAGTTAGAAAATTATATAGTCGGCGCTCAGCTTTTTTTACCGTGATTTTAGTTATTTTAGGACTTATACTGCTTCTTTACGGATACTTTAAAGACATTGAATTTGTGAAAGATTTTCTACATAATCCGGTTTCTTTGATATGCATTGGTCTTTCAGGGGTATTATTAATTCCGCTTTGGAAATTTATCAAAAAAGGATATCGTATTGCAAGTAGGTTTATGGCGGGATTACAGGTGATATTGATTCTTTTTGCAGCGTTGTACGCGCATTTTCCTTACATTATAATCACAGAAGAAAAAGAATTGAGTTTACTGGAAGGGATTGCTACGCCTTCTACCATCAGTAATTTGGCCATTATGTTGATTATTGGAGGTGCGGTTATTCTACCCGGTTTGTTTCATTTGATGAAATCTTTTAATATGATTAAAGTTTTAGAAAAGCCCGATAATACAGATGAAAATGAATATAGCTAAAGATCATTGGGAAGAGATTTATCAGAATAAAAAGTTTGAGGAAGTCAGTTGGTATCAGGATATACCTGAAACTTCGCTTGATTTTATTGATAATCTGGATTTGGAACCCGAAGCAAATATTATTGATATTGGCGGTGGGGATTCTCACCTTGTAGACCATTTATTGAAAAGGAATTTTCAACATATTTCAGTGCTTGATATTTCTGAATTAGCCTTGCAGCGCGCCCGAAAACGTCTGGGAGGAAAAACCGAAAAAGTTACCTGGATAGCTTCAGATGTAACCGAATTTCAGCCTTTGGAAAAATATGAGCTTTGGCATGACAGGGCGGTTTTTCATTTTTTAACCGATGAAAAAAATATTCAGCAATACCTTCAGCTTATCAATGAGGCTATTTCTTCAGAAGGTTTTTTGATTTTGGCCACATTTTCTGAAAAAGGCCCGGAACAATGCAGCGGACTTCCCGTAAAACAGTATTCTGTAGACCAGCTGAAACATTTACTTGAAGATAATTTTGAAATTGTGGAAATTAAAAATATAAATCATCAAACTCCCGTAGGGGATATTCAAAATTTCACCTTTGGTTTATTTAAAAAGAAGTAGGAATGGAGAATTTTTGGAATGAGCGTTATCCCGAACTGGAATATACTTATTAAGGCGCCAAATAAAAGAAAAATCAGCAACTTAAATGCTCTGCGATGGTTTCACAGATGAGTTCCCCCTTTGGGGTTAGGGGCTTTTACTATTCAATTTCATATTCCAACCGCATGGTAATAGAAGCGGTTTTCTTTTTATCGGCCGTATTATAGGCCCCGCTCCAGCTATAGTCTTCCCCGCTATTCTGCCCTGTAATTTGAAAAACTCCCATACTTGAGTTATTTAGTTTTCCGAGTTTTCCTCCGCTGTTTTCAGCTATTTTCTCGGCGCGTAGCCTTGCGTCTTCAGTAGCTTTCGAAATCATTTCAATCTTAAGATCAGATAATTTGGTGTAATAATACCTGGGCGGGGTAGAATTAAACTGAACGCCTTTGTTTAATAATTCAGTGATTTCCCGGGAAACGTTTTCAATAAGTTCTACGTCTTCCGATTCAATTTTTACACTTTGGCTAAGTTCATAGCCTTTGAAAATACTTCCAACATAATTTCCGTTTTGATATTGATTTTCCCGTTGTTCATTGGTTTCAACCGAGTTAAATACAAAATTTTCAATATCAATTCCATTTTCTTCTAAATATTCCCGAACCAGTTCTTTATCGTTATCAATCTTTTTATAAGCCAGGCCTAGGTCCTGATTGGTGGTGGTAAAACGGCCCTCCCAAACAATAAGATCGGAGGTGAAATTCTCACTTCCCGAGCCGGTTACAGAAATCACTCCTTTAGGCTGAGCTCTTTCTATATAAGCATTTCCTAAAAAATAAGCAGCTAAAACAATAGCTATTGAAAAAATGATAGCACTTACGTATTTCATGACTTGTGGAAAATTTGTTCGGTTAAAGATAGAAAATATATTCTACTGTTATTTTATTTTTGCCTCAAATTCTTACTTTTGCCTATGCAAAAAAACGTACTCATTTTAGACTTTGGCTCGCAGTACACACAACTTATTGCAAGGCGTGTGAGAGAACTGAATATTTACTGCGAAATTCATCCTTATAACAAAATTCCAACCGATCTATCAACCTTTAAAGCGACTATCTTATCGGGAAGTCCATTTTCTGTGCGCGGTGAAAATGCACCTCATCCGGATCTTTCGCAAATTAAGGGAAAAATGCCTATGCTTGCCGTTTGCTACGGTGCGCAATACCTTGCACATTTTAAAGGGGGAAAAGTAGAGCCTTCTGAAACCCGTGAATATGGCCGCGCTAATCTTTCGGTAATTAAAGACAAAGAAGCTTTATTCGAAGGGATTACTGAAAACTCACAGGTGTGGATGAGCCATAGCGATACGATTAAAGAACTTCCTGAAAACAGTATACGCCTGGCCAGTACAGCCGATGTTCTTAATGCGGCTTACCGAATTGATGGAGAAGAAACTTTTGCTATTCAATTTCACCCTGAAGTTTATCACTCAACCGATGGAAAACAGCTCTTAGAAAATTTCCTGGTTAAAATTGCCGGAGTAGAACAAAGCTGGACTCCCGGAAAGTTTGTTGATTTAACGGTTGCCGATTTAAAAGCGAAAATCGGAAATGAAAAAGTAGTTCTCGGGCTTAGCGGCGGCGTAGACTCTTCAGTGGCAGCGATGTTACTGCACAAAGCCATTGGAGAAAACCTATATTGTATTTTTGTTAATAACGGGTTACTGCGAAAAAATGAATTTGAAACGGTGCTTGACCGTTATAAAGATATGGGGCTAAACGTAAAAGGAGTAGATGCTTCGGCACGTTTCTTGGATGTTCTTGCCGGAATTAGCGATCCTGAACAAAAGCGTAAGAAAATTGGAAATACGTTTATTGAAGTTTTTGATGATGAAGCACATCTTATAAAAGAAGTAACTTATTTGGCACAGGGTACAATTTATCCTGATGTTATTGAATCGGTTTCGGTGAATGGAGGGCCTTCAGCAACCATTAAATCGCATCACAATGTGGGTGGTTTGCCTGATTTTATGAAACTGAAAATAGTTGAGCCTTTAAAAATGCTGTTTAAAGATGAAGTGCGCAGGGTAGGAGCCGAAATGGAAATGCCCAAAGAACTTTTAGGGCGACATCCTTTTCCCGGGCCGGGATTGGCAATTCGAATTCTTGGTGACATCACTGCCGAAAAAGTGCGAATCCTTCAGGAGGTAGATCACGTTTTTATTCAGGGGTTAAAAGACTGGAATTTATATGATAAAGTATGGCAGGCGGGAGCTATTTTGCTTCCGGTACAATCGGTAGGAGTAATGGGAGATGAGAGGACCTATGAGCAGGTAGTTGCGCTTCGTGCAGTAGAAAGTACCGATGGGATGACTGCCGATTGGGTGAATTTGCCCTATGAATTTTTACAAAAAACCTCTAATACCATAATAAATCGGGTTAAAGGCGTTAATAGAGTAGTGTATGACATTAGTTCAAAACCGCCGGCAACAATTGAGTGGGAATAGGCTTGTATAAATTAATGTTCATTTAAAGTTCTCTTTTGAATAAGGCTTCGAAAAATAGACAAAATGGAGTTTTTTGATTTTCAGAAAAGGGCTTTTATAAGCACAGGTTGATTTCCAGAGTATTTTTAATCTCAATTATTGAGCAAAAACTATAAAATGAAATATCTTTTTCTTATTGTGATTTTTTTTCAGGTCATTAGCATTTCAGCTTTTAGTCAGGAATATAAATATCATACAGTTGAATCGGGTGAAACAGTATACAGTATTGCTAAATCTTATAATATCGAAGAAGAAGATATTTATAAATATAATCCCGATGCCCGGGAAGGTTTAGATATTTCAGCAAAATTGGTTATTCCCTTAAGTAAAAAAAAGCTGGAAGAGCCTGTTAAAAAATCTGAAGTTAGTTTTAAAACCCATAAAGTTAAACCTAAAGAAACTTTATACGGAATTTCAAAGGAATATGAGATAAGCATAGATGAAATCAAACGCTATAACAAGGAATTGTATTCACGGGAATTACGTAAGGGCGAAGAGATTAGAATTCCACAAAATGGGATGGAAAAAGCTCCTGCTGCCAAAGAGCGCCGAACCAAAACTGATATCCAGAGTCAGATAACCGATACCCGGGAACACGTGGTGTTACCGAAAGAAACCAAATATGGGATTGCCCGTAAATATGGTTTAACCGTAAAAGAACTGGAAGCCTTAAACCCAAAAGTTGAAACCCTGCATCCCGGTACGATGTTGCGTGTAGGGACTAAGGTTATTGATGATACGGTTATTTTAACCGATGAAGAACTTCAGTTTTATGAAGTGAAAGCCAAAGAAACGCTATATAGCCTTTCAGATAGGTTTGAAGTCTCTCAGGATTCTTTAATCACTTTAAATCCGGCGCTGAAAGAAGGTTTAAAAACCGGTATGGTTTTAAAAGTTCCGAATAAAGGAGTAGGAAAGGATAATTTAGCTGAATCGGAAACCGAAGAATTGAACGATCCTGATAAGGTAGAGGAAATCGAAGCAGCAGATATCCGTTTAAACCTTTTTGAAAATTTAAACAATTTTGATACCCGTGATATAGTTTTAATGTTGCCTTATAATCTTCATAAAATTGAAGAAGATTCTACGAGTCGTTATAAAGACGCTATTCTGAATGAGCGCGTGCTGCGTATTTCTCTCGATTTTTACAGCGGGGTAAAATTAGCGGTTAAAAAAGCCGAAGAACTTGGAATTTCAACACGTTTAAAAATTTATGATACCCGCCAGGATGCCGGGGAAGTAAGCCGAATTATAAGTAGGAATGATTTTAGCAGGGTAGATGCTGTTATCGGTCCGTTTTTGCAAAATACCACCGAAGCCGCTGCAGCTAAACTCGAAGCGAAAAAAATACCGGTAATTAATCCGCTATCCAACCGCTCTATGCGGAAATTCCATAATCTTTTTCAGTCAAGGCCAAGCGATAATATGTTGCTAGAAGGAATGTTACAGTATTTAGAAAATAATGTAGGTGATAAAAATCTGGTGATTATTGCCGATGGAAAAGCCGCGCAAGTAAAAAGCCGATTGATCAATTTATTTCCGGGAGCAAGAACGGTTATACCTTCTAATGGAAACGTAAGGGAGTTAAATATAAAAGAACAGCTTAAAAAAGATGAAGAAAATTGGGTGATTTTAGAATCGTCTGGCGTGGGAATTATTTCCAGTGCTACATCTGCGCTCAACAGGCTGGCAAGAAATTATGAAATCAGCTTGTTTACCACAGATCGTAACAGTGGCTATGATGATGTAAATGTTTCTAATAATGATTTGGCACGGCTTCATTTTCACTATCCTTCAGTAGATAAAGAATACGATAAAGAAATTTCTGAAGAATTTATAGGTGCCTATGAAGAAGAATATGGTGTTATCCCCAATCAATATGCTGTAAGGGGTTATGACTTAAGCCTTGATATTTTATTGCGGTTGGGAACGGGAAAAGATTTATATGAATCTTTGGACAAGCACAAAGGTTTTACTGAATACAATGAAAATAAATTTCACTATATCCGTGAAAGCGATGGTGGATTTTATAATGATGCACTATATATAATACGTATAAACGAAGATTTAACTTTAAGTGTAGTGAATGACATTCAGGGTGACTTACAAGAATAGTTTCTATTGTTGATAGATTTTTATTCCCGCTAGTGGTTTAATACCGGCGCATACTTCAATCGAGAAAATTTTTTCTCATATCCCTCGTGGGGTTGCCCCAAAGTTGTTGTTTTTTACTATTTTTGAGTGTTAATAAAAAATTAAATGGATACCAACACAATTACTTCAGCAGATTTACAACACACAAGCGGACAAAATCAAATAACACCATTAAAATGGGCCTTATACATTTTTGTAGGTAGCTTACCTTTAATTGGCTTAATAATGTTAATTGTATGGGGTTTTGGGGGAGATGTTAACAGAACCAGGGGAAACTGGGCTAAGGGAATGCTAATCTTGTATGCGATATTTATTGCATTTTACATTTTGATTTTCATAATATTTGGGCTAACAATGTTCTCCCTTAATTTATAAAGGAGAAGAAATATTAAAATTGCAAAATTGTATTTTGTGCAGTTTTAAATTCCTGCATCATTTCTTTTACAATTTCAGCAGCAGGTTTTATCTCGTGAATTAATCCGGATATTTGACCGATTTCAAGTTCGCCTTCTTCCAGGTCGCCTTCAAACATACCTTTTTTAGCACGGGCACGACCTAGTAAGTCGGTAAGTTGTTCTTTGGTAGGGTTTTTAGTGTATAATTCTTGAATATCATTGAAGAATTTATTCTTTAATAGTCTTACCGGAGCGAGTTCCTTTAAAGTGAGTTTAGTGTCACCTTCTTGTGCTTTTACCACCATTTCTTTAAAATTTTGATGGGAAGAAGCTTCCGGGGTGGCAATAAACCGGCTTCCAACCTGTACGGCATCGGCACCTAAAACCATAGCAGCCAGCATCCCGCGACCGCTGCCAATACCTCCTGCTGCAATAAGCGGAATATTAATTTTTTCCTTCACCATTGGTATTAAAGTGAAAGTAGTAGTCTCATCACGCCCATTATGTCCGCCCGCTTCAAAGCCTTCACCCACAATTGCATCAACCCCGGCTTCTTCCGATTTTTTGGCAAATTTCACGCTGCTTACCACATGCACTACCTTTATTCCGTAGTTTTGTAAATATGGAGTCCAGGTTTTAGGATTCCCGGCAGATGTAAATACAATTTTAACCCCTTCAGCAATAATAATATCCATCAATTTTTTAATATCAGGATAGAGTAGTGGGACGTTAACTGCAAAAGGCTTTTTAGTGGCTTTTTTGCATTTTTGAATATGTTCCCGTAGGATTTCAGGGTACATAGAGCCGGCACCTATTATTCCCAAACCTCCGGCATTGCTAACTGCACTGGCAAGTTTCCAGCCGCTGGCCCAAACCATTCCTGCCTGAATAATGGGATATTTTATCTTGAAAAGCTGTGTGATTTTATTTTGAGTCATTTAATTTTTTCCGAATTTAAGAAATAACCCCGGAACCCAATAACTCTTCACCATTATACCAGGCCACAAATTGCCCTTCGGTGATGGAAGCTTGTGCTGTTTCAAAAACAATATACATCCCGTTGTCAGTTTGGTGCAAAGTGGCCTTCTGAAGCGGTTGCCGATAACGAATTCGAGCTTTTATTTTTAATGTTTCATCGGTATTGATTGCCAGGTCTTTTCTTAGCCAGTGCACTTCATCTTTATTAATAAATAATGCTTTTCTATATATTCCCGGGTGGTTTTTACCCTGTCCTGTGTATATTACATTTTTTTCAACATCGGTAGCAATTACAAATAATGGTTCAGGAGTACCACCAACGGCAAGGCCTTTTCGTTGTCCTTTGGTAAAATAATGAGCCCCCTGGTGTTTACCTACCACATTACCATCTTCTGTTGAATATTCATATTTTTTTGAAAGAAAATTGAGTTTTTCAGTATCTGAACCAAAATTTGGAATATCGGTTTTATAAATTTCTTTTTCTGAAGGGATTTCAACAATAACACCTTCTTTGGGCTGTAATTTTTGCTGAAGAAACTCGGGCAATCGTACTTTTCCGATAAAGCAAAGTCCTTGAGAATCTTTTTTATCGGCTGTGATTAAATCCTGTTCAGCAGCAATTTTACGAACTTCCGATTTCTGTAATTCCCCGATAGGAAACAGGGTTTTGGAAAGCTGTTCCTGAGTAAGCTGACATAAAAAATAAGATTGGTCCTTATTGTTATCTTTGCCAGCAAGAAGTTGATAAATCGTTTTTCCGTCTTTTTCTATTTCCCCTTTTCGACAGTAATGTCCGGTAGCCACATAATCGGCACCCAAGGAAAGGGCAATTTTCATGAAAACATCAAACTTGATTTCCCGGTTGCAAAGTACATCGGGATTTGGCGTGCGACCGCGTTCATACTCATTGAACATATAATCTACAATACGTTCTTTATATTGTTCGCTAAGGTCTACGGTTTGAAACGGGATACCAAGTTTCTCGGCCACCATCATGGCATCATTACTATCGTCCAGCCAGGGACATTCGTCAGAAATTGTAACTGAATCGTCATGCCAGTTTTTCATAAAAAGTCCGATAACTTCATAGCCCTTTTCCTGAAGTAAATATGCTGAAACGCTGGAATCTACTCCTCCTGATAAACCTACAACCACTTTCTTTTTCATAGTGCTAACTGCTATACTTGTTGCGACATCATAGTCGCATATCACACAACAAAATTACGAATTAATAAGATTTTTTAAAGGTAATTATAATGTATTCCCAATCTTAAACCATTATTAAGCCTTTTAGCCTCTTTATAAAATCCAGGAGAAATAGTGATAAATATTAAAAAGAATGTTTGAGTTAGGTTACATTCAGTTGAATATGTAATTCTTAAACAATATTGATAACTTTACGCTATCGAGGTTTAAATACTCAGAGGCTTGTCTCGAATTCGGAAATTTATTTCTTTTAACTACTTCGCGGGCTTTCCCCGAAGTAGTTTGCTAATTGTACATATAGAAGTTTAAACAATAAAAAACTTAGCCTGATGAATTTATTTTCTGAAGTTTCTAAAATTACTATGATAGTCTTTTTGGGTACTGGTCTTTTATCGTGTAGCGGCAATGATGAGGCAGGAGATGTAATTACTCCAACCAATACCATTGCTAACTTTGTTGCTGAAAATGAAGACTACTCTTCACTGGCCGCTGCTCTTGAAATTACAGGGCTTATAGCAAGGTTTGGGGGATCAGTGAATTATACTGTTTTTGCCCCAAATAATACCGCTTTTAATGCATTTTTATCTGATCACGATTTTGATAGTTTAGATAATGTACCCGAAGATATGCTCCGTGAAATTTTACTTAATCACATTCAGGAAGGCACTTTAAATTCGGACTCATTTTCTACCGGTTATATTGAAAGTATGGCTACCGGAACGGCTTCAAGTGAGCCTTTGAGTTTGTACATTAATACTAATGATGATGTTATAATTAACGGAGTTTCTAGCCTTACTACTGCTGATATTAAAGTTAATAACGGAGTTATTCACGCTGTTAATGCTGTAATTGACCTGCCTGATATTATAGATTTTGCAAGTGCCGATCCTAATTTTGATATTCTGGTTCAGGCTTTATCCCGTGAAAGTGATTATGAGTTTAAGGATATTCTTGAAATTACAGATGAACCGGCTCCATTTACCTTTTTCGCACCAACAAATGACGCTTTTATAGATTTATTTGGAGAATTGGAGCTAGCTGAATTAGCTGATATTGATTCAGAAGTATTGGCTGCTTTACTTTCTTACCATATAGCTACCGATATAAATTTTCGTTCTACAGATTTGTCTGATGATTTGGAAGTGGAAACCTATCAGGGCAATTATTTTACTGTACATAGTGATGGTGATTTAAGTAGTTTTACCGATGTTAATGGAAGAAATGCTACTATAATTAGTACCGATATACAGGCTAATAACGGAGTAATTCATGTATTAGATACAGTTCTATTGCCAATGATGATGTTATAATTTTAAGTTTCGCTCCTTGTTTCACATCTAAATGAACTAAAGGTTGGTCGCTGTTCAATACCTTTTGGATTTGCCCTGTAATTGAGAATATATTTTAAATAAAAAAAGGCCCGAAAACAATATTGTTTTCGGGCCTTTTTTTATCATCAATTAGAGCTTTATTTTTTTCCTTTTTTCTGTTGTTCTGCCTGTTCCATCATCTCTTGCATTTTTCGAGTAAACCTGTTTTGCTTTTTTGGTTTCTTCTTATTTTCCTGGATTTTATCGTGAATTTTATTTTCATCAATAATTACATGCTTAATCACCAGCATAATTCCGATAGTAATCAGATTTGAGGTGAAATAATACAATGAAAGTCCACTGGCATAATTATTAAAGAAGAACAACATCATAATAGGAGAGAGGTACATAATAAATTTCATATTAGGCATACCCGGTTGCTGTGCCTGGGCCATACTTTGTCCGGTAGTCATCATCATATAGATAAAAATAGCTACGGAAGCTAAGATAGGGAACAAACTTACGTGATCTCCATAAAATGGTATATGGAAAGGTAATTGAGCAATTACATCGTAGCTTGAAAGGTCATCGGCCCACAAGAAACTTTTTTGCCTAAGTTGAAATGCACTGGGGAAAAACTGAAAAAGTGCATAAAATACCGGAATTTGCATCAGTGCCGGTAAACAACCACTCATTGGGCTGGCTCCGGCTTTGCTGTACAACTTCATAGTTTCCTGTTGCTTTTTCATCGCGTTGTCTTTGAACTTCTCGTTAAGTTCGTTTATCTCAGGCCGTAAAACTTTCATTTTTGCCTGTGATAAATACGATTTATAAGTTACCGGAGAAAGTACAATCCGTACAACAATGGTCATAACAATAATGGCGATTCCGTAGCTTGGTAAGACCCCACTTAAAAAGCTGAAAAACGGAATAAACAAGTATTTATTAATCCAACCGAAAATACCCCACCCCAATGGAACAATTTCGTCAAGATTACGATTGTAATCATTAAGGATTTTATAATCGGTAGGACCGTAATACCAGTCCATATTATAATTTAATTCTCCACCGCTAACTTCCAAAGGCAGTTGCGCGGTAAATTTTTTGGTGTACACCGTGTCAATTTCTTCATCTTCCACCAGGTTTTTTGAAGTGAATTTTCCACGGCTAAAAGGAGTATCGGTAAGAAGAATAGAAGAAAAGAAGTGTTGTTTAAAAGCGATATAAGAGATATCTTCATCTTCTTGTTCTTCCAAATCACCCTGGCCTAAATTATCATCATCACCATCACCATATTCATAAATTAAATCAGTATAACGATTTTCATAAGAAATACTTTTGGCGTGGCGGTAGCCCTGAAGTTCCCAATTTAAATTTATATCTTGAGACGTATTTAAAACTCCATCTAACCCTTGAGAACGAAGGCTAAAATCTATCATATATTCACCGGGAGTTAACTCATAACGATATTCCAGATATTCATCTTCTGAAACTTTTAGCTTCATAGAAATTATCTGGTTTTCTCCATTTTCGGTGACTTCAGGTTCGAAATAAAGATTTTCCGTATCAAGGTTTCGGCCGTCTGTAGTAGTGAAATTAAGGTTAAAACGGGCATTGCCATCCTTAATCAGATAAACCGGAATCGAATCAAAGGTATTGTAATTTAATAATCGTGCCTCAGAAATATATCCCCCTTTATTATCGATTTTCAGCTCCAGTACATCGTTGGAAATAGTGGTGGTTTTATCACTTGCAGAAGCAAGACCGGCTGAATAACCAAAAGCTCCCAGGCGTTCGCGGGCTTGGGCCATTGCTGTAGAATCCTGTTGGTTTTCGGCAGCCGTTTGCGGAGTTTCATTGGCTTTGGTATTGCCAGAATCTTCAACCTGTTCAGTTTTGGTTTGTTCTTCTTGAACTTCTTCTTCTGAAGGAGCGTTGTTGTATAGCATCCACAACAGGATTCCCCCGATTAATAAAAATCCGATTAAGGATTTAACGTCAAATTTCTTTTCTTCCATGTTAACTTTTAAACTATCCTTTCGCGGTCAAAAAACCGACCATTTATTGATTTGGTGCCAGGCTGGCAGAATTTTTCTTTTTTGAATACGTATGTGCAGCTCTCACAAAGCCTATAAAAACCGGATGTGGGTTAGCCACCGTACTTTTATATTCAGGATGGTATTGTACCCCTACAAACCACGGATGATCTTTAAGTTCTATAACTTCTACCAACCCGGTTTCGGGATTTATTCCAGTACTTAACATCCCGCTGTTTTCTAACTGTTCACGGTACTTATTGTTGTATTCGTAGCGATGGCGATGGCGTTCACTAATTGCTTTTTTTCCGTAAACTTGTTGTATTAGACTACCGTCAACAAGTTCACAATCCCAGGCACCCAAACGCATTGTTCCTCCTTTATGGGTCACTTCTTTTTGCTCTTCCATAAGGGCTATTACCGGGTGTTTGGTATGGCTGTCCATTTCGGTAGAATTGGCACTTTTTAGTTGTAAAATATTACGTGCAAACTCAATAACTGCCATTTGCATCCCCAGGCAAATTCCTAAAAATGGGATATTGTTTTCCCGTGCAAAACGCACCGCATCTATTTTACCTTCAATTCCGCGTTCCCCAAAACCGGGAGCTACTAAAACGCCATCTAAATGGGCAATTTTATGGTGAATGGTATTATCGTTTATAAATTCAGAATGAATACTCTCTACATTTACTTTTACCTCGTTTTCAGCGCCGGCGTGAATAAAAGCTTCAAGTATAGATTTATAAGAATCCTGAAGTTCTACATATTTTCCAATAAGTCCAATATTTACTTCGGCTTTAGGGTTTTTATGCCTACGTAAAAACTGGTTCCAATGTTCTAAATTAGGGGTAGTTTCATTGGGTAGGTTTAGCTTTTTAAGGCTTACAGTGTCAAGACCTTCTTTCAACATTAAATTTGGTACGTCATAAATAGTAGCAGCATCAATACTTTGAATTACCGCTTCCTGGCGAACGTTACAGAAGATTGCCAGTTTTCTTCTAATATCATCTGAAAGTTCATGTTCGGTACGGCAAACCAGAATATCGGCTTTAATACCACTTTCCATCAGGGTTTTAACACTGTGTTGAGTGGGTTTGGTTTTTAACTCGCCTGCTGCAGCCAAAAACGGTACCAGAGTTAAGTGTATAACCAAGGCATTATCATCACCCAATTCCCATTTGAGTTGGCGAACTGCTTCAATATATGGTAGTGATTCTATATCGCCTACAGTTCCACCAATTTCAGTAATTACAATATCATAATCGCCTTTTTTGCCAAGAATCTGGATACGTTCTTTTATTTCATTGGTAATATGGGGTACTACCTGCACGGTTTTACCTAAAAACTCGCCTCTTCTTTCTTTTTCAATTACGCTTTGATAGATACGGCCAGTGGTAACATTATTGGCCTGGGAGGTACTTACATTTAAAAAACGTTCGTAGTGGCCAAGATCAAGATCGGTCTCTGCACCGTCTTCGGTTACATAGCATTCGCCGTGTTCGTAAGGATTTAAAGTTCCCGGGTCTACGTTAATATAGGGGTCAAGTTTCTGAATAGTGGTTTTAAAACCACGCGCTTGAAGTAATTTTGCCAGTGAAGCCGCGATAATTCCTTTTCCCAAAGAAGAAGAAACGCCGCCAGTGACAAAAATATACTTGGTTTCGGCCATTTTGTGAAGTATTTGTTGCGTTGTTTATTCAGGGCGCTAAATTACAAAGAACAAAATAAAAAGCTTATACTTTTAAACTGAATATTTTTAGCTTGTAAAATATTGAAAATTAGCTTTTAAGCGGATATTCTTTTCTGATGCGCCTCAGGATTTCTTCAGCGCCGTTTACTTTCAATTCCCAAACCTGTTCCATTTGTCTGCCGGTTTTGCCCGGAGGAAAGCCCTTTTGACGAAACCAAACAAAATAGGGTTCGGGAATATCACTTAAATATTTTCCTTTAAATTTTCCAAAATGCATTTTGGCATGGGCCAGTTCTATGAGTTCCTGATGGGGATGCTGTTTATTCAAGGTTTTCTAGAATTTAATAGCACAAAATAAAGAAAAAGCTTTTTTAGAAGTAATTTTTAATATTCTTTTTTCCGAAGAAAATAAGATATTAAAACAAGTTAAAAAATTGATAATCTATGTAGGCTTACTGAAGAATTACACTGATTTAATTATCTTCAAAATTCAAATTCTATCTCCTAAAAAAGATACTATGGCCATATTTGGTTCAATAATAAAAAGTCTTATCGATTTACGAGAAAACCTTGTTCCAGAGACCGAACCTTTGAAAGCTCAGGAAGAAGTGCTTAAAAAATTGCTAAAGAAAGCCAAGGATACCGAATTTGGTAAACATTATAATTTTGAAGCGATTTTAAAGTCTGATAATATTCCTGGGAATTTTGCTGACAAAATTCCATATTTTGATTATCATAAATTGGAAAAAGATTGGTGGCACCGTGTTCAAAAAGGGGAAGAAAATATAACCTGGCCGGGAAAACCACCCTATTTTGCCGTAAGTTCAGGCACCACCGGTAAAAAAAGTAAACGCATTCCCGTTACTAATGAAATGCTGGAGGCTATTCGTAAGGCCGGGATTAAACAGGTAAGTGCATTGAGTAATTTTGATCTTCCGTCAGATTTTTTTGAAAAGGAGATTATGATGCTGGGCAGCTCTACCGATTTGCAGTCGGAAGGGGATCACGCAGAAGGTGAAATTAGCGGAATAAGCGCCAGCAATATTCCGTTTTGGTTTCGTGGATATTATAAACCCGGTGAAGATATTGCTAAAATAGAAGATTGGGATGAACGGGTAGCACGTATTGCAGAAAATGCTACAAAATGGGATATAGGCGCATTAAGTGGAATCCCTTCATGGCTGGAGTTGATGATGAAAAAGGTAATTGAGTATAACCAGGTAGAAAATATTCATGAAATATGGCCTAATTTGCGAGTGTATGCTTCCGGTGGAGTGGCTTTTCAACCTTATGAAAAAAGTTTTAATGCACTGCTTGGGAGACCTATTACGGTAATCGATACTTACCTGGCCTCGGAAGGCTTTTTGGCCATTCAGGAAAGGCCGGAAACCCATGCCATGAAACTTATTTTAGATAATGGTATTTATTTTGAATTTGTGCCTTTTAATACAGACTATATCAATCAGGATGGTTCTTTAAAAGAAGACGCACCTGTTATTTCCCTGGTCGATGTGAAGGAAGAAATCGATTATGTACTTTTAATTAGTACGGTTTCCGGTGCGTGGCGCTATTTAATTGGCGATACTATTAAATTTACCGATGTAGGACGATGTGAAATTCGTATTACAGGCCGGACTAAATTTTTTCTAAATGTAGTGGGGTCACAACTTTCAGTAAATAAAATGAATGATGCGGTACAGCAACTGGAAGATAAATTTGATATAAAAATTCCTGAATTTACCATTGCTGCTGTTAGAATAAACGGTGAATTTCATCATCACTGGTATTTAGGTACCGAAGGGCAAACTTTAGAAGAAGAACTTGCCCAAGCCTTGGACGGTGCTCTTAAAAATGCGAATAAAAATTATAAGGTAGCACGATCTAAAGCTTTAAAAGGGGTTAAAGTAACCAAAGTCCATCCTGAAATTTTTCCAGAATGGAGTGCCGCTAATAAGAAAAAAGGAGGACAGGTTAAAATGGAAAAAGTAATGGATGAAGAAAAATTTGCCAAATGGGAGAAATTTGTAAGAGAGAATACCTAGTCCTAGTCATCAATATTTTCTACCAACATCATAATTTCTTCTTGTGAGAGGTAAAGGTTTTTAATTCGTTTTTTATAAATTTCGGAAAGATGGGCGTGATTTAAAATAAAATCTTTGGTCGCGATAATATACTCACCAAGTCCGTGATTTACCGCATAAGTATCTGCAACCCTTTCTGCTTTACGAATATAATTTTTGGAGGTAATGTATTTTACGCCAAACCAAAGCATGTTGAGACCACTTCTTTCCCGGTAATCCATAATATGGCCAAGTTCGTGACCAATCCAGCCAATTAAAACCTCAGAAGGTACAGTGGTAACATCAAAAACCTCATCTTCAATTTTTATTTTCTCGCTAATCATTACAAAATATTCTCTTTTTTTTCGGTTTTTAAGTAAACCCGATAGCTTTGGCTGAGCTTGCATAAAAGATTTCTTGATGTTTTTTTTAAACTTGAATTCTATAGGGGTGTCTCTTAGTTCAGGGTAATGTGAAAGAGCAATATAGGTTTCCCGCCAAATTATATCGGGAACAATTTTATTACTGAATTTCAAGCTGTCTTTTTGTTTCATAGGCTGGGCAGGGCAATTTTCAAAACCTGACAGAAGTATAATTACAATGATTAAAAATTTATAATAAATACTGTGCAATTTTACTGTATTACTGCTTTACTCGATAGCTAAATGCTCTGTTTGTCTCAAAATCGAAGTATATTTTCCTGATAATATCTCGTGGGCTTGCTCAAAGATTGTTTACCATAAATTTAATTATTACAAAAAGAGTTAGAAAAGAAAGAATTATAAAAATTCCATAAAAAAAGCGACAGGAATTAACCCGTCGCTTTTTTATAAAGGTCTGTTTTTGTTCTTATTGTTGACCCTGTGGTTGTCCTTGACCAGCATTTTGCTGCATCATGGACTGAAGTCTTTGCTGTAATTTCTGACTGCTTTGAAGAGCCATAGCTATTTTTTCGTAGCGATCGATTTCAAGGCCTTCTTTCTCGATAATTTGTTCCATATCTTTTTGGAATTCTCCTTGCATACCTTCAATTTCACTAACAACTTCTTTGTGCTTAGTTTCTTCTTCAGAAGAAACTTCAACTTCTTTATTAGGGTCTAATGAAGCCTGGTGGATTTCATTAAAACGCTGAATCTCGAAACCATTATCTTCAACTACCTTCACCATTTTTTGCTGGGCTTCCTGATTTACTACGGTAATACCCTGATATGCATTTGCAAACTTAGAAAGTTCATCATCACTTACATCAACATCTACCTGTTGTTGTTGAGGCATTTGTTGTGGAGTTTGTGCAAATACTGAAGCAGAGGCTACTACGGCAAAAATGAATAAGAAACTTGCAATTTTTTTCAATTTAAGCATAATTGTCTTTTTTGTTTATTTTCTAATTAACTTGCCGCTAAACTATAAAAATGAAGAACCCGTCCAAAAGTATTTAAGCATAAATAATAGAGTTTGTTAGAATATTAACATTTGATCTGACGAGTTGTTAAAATTCATCTTTTAAAATTTGCACTTTTTCTTTTTGACGTTCTATTTTTTTTCGGTGAAAGTCGATATTATGATAGAAGCTTATTCGTGGTATGTGTCTGTGTTCGAATTTATTAGGAGCGCCGTTAAATCGGAAAGTCCACATGTAGCCGGCCTGGATTTGTATGTTTTCATTTAGAATATATCCTAGCCCCAGGAAGGCTCTGTTATCTTCCAAATAATCATAGGTAATCGATTTTCCCGCTTGTATAAAGATTTCTTCATAAGCAGATAAAAACAGGGTTTTATTTACTAAATGATGATTGTTTAATGGATAGTAAGCAGTTAATTTATAACGAAACCTGTGGGTAAGTTTAAAAGGGGAATTTTCTACATAATCGCGTTTCCAGCGTTGCTCAAACCTAAATTGGTGATAAAGTTTTAACCGGTCAAAGGGCTGTACCAATAATAATTGTTGCCATAAGCGATATTGGGGAACCACGTTATCCTGTCCCGGTAAATCCTGTTCGGGTGCCCAGTAAAGTGGGGTTACAAATCCTGCGGTTAGTTCCAGTTTTTTACTGGCTAAATACGTAGCCCCGAACCTGAGGTAAATTTGAGCCATATCATTTATAAAGTTATTGCGCCGTCGTAAATGATATTCTCCATAGTAAAACCATTTTTCACTTAGTCGGTATTTGGTATATATACCTGTCCAAAGCCCTGTGGAATTAGAGAATTCTTTTTTAGGAGAAGATTCCTCTTGTGTTTCAGGTTCAATCCGTTGTGAAAAAAGATAATTAATGCTTGCAAAAAAGCAGATTATAAATAATATTTTTTTCATACTAAAGGCTGTTCAGCAATTCTATTCGTTCTTCTAAATTGTCGCTTCTGCGTAGTCGCCTTTCCAATTTTTCGGTATTTTTATCTTCAAGAAAAATAAGGCGTTCCTGCATTTGATAGGCCAGTTGTAAATTTTTTAAAACCTCTTTTGGATTTAAATAAGAACTATTGGCGCGGTCTATAATACGGTTAATAATATCGTCGGTAACCAGGTTATACAGTCTTTTTTTCTTTCTAACGGGTACCTGATCGCTATAAGTAAAAGGATCAAAAGTATATTCGGTATAAAGGCTGTCAAGTTTTGAGTGGCGTTTCGAAATATTGAGGCCGTTGTGATAAATATTTTCGAGTAATTCCAGATTGATTATTATTTCGCGCCCGGTTTCTAATTGTCTAGCCTCATCAGCCATATTGGCAAACGCATCAAATTCATCAGAAAAAATATTCTTATAATAATGTGATTTAGTATTGTAAAGCGTATTGCGAATTTGCCTGTGTTCGGGCTCTTTTTGGTAGAGACTGTCTACTACTTGGTCTACTGTAGCAATTTGACTGTTTATTTCTGAAATTTCCTGGTCAAGCTCCAATTCTTCCATTTGATTTGAGAACTTGTGAATTAAAGAATCTCCAACCCGGTTACGGTCTTTAAAATTCTCAACAATAAAAGTGAGAAAATTATCTCCTTTTTTACGAGGTTTATACTCGATAACCATTTCTTCTTCATTGACCTTTATAGTATCTGTAGAAAGTATATTGTATGTGTAATCTACCAATAAGCCTTTTCGGTTGTAATAGGCGGCCTGGTCTTTACTTAAAATATTGTTCCAGGGTTGAATATACTCTTCAATTTCTTCTTGTTTTTCAGCCCATTTTAAGGTGGTTTGCAGGTTGGCGTCTTCAATAAAATCAACATTATCAATTTTTAAATTTTGAAGTTGCTGAATATTTTCCCGATACCGGGTTTCTACTACCGCCCAGTTTTCCAGCGCATCCTGTTCTTCAGAAGATAATTGATAAAAGCCGCGATTGGTACCTAACGGAAGTTGTTCGTTTATATTAATGCTTTCATCATATTGAAAGATTTCATTAAAAATCATTCGTAAAATTTCTTCTCCTTTCTTCTGGACCTTTATATATTTTGAATTACGTGCATAGCCGTCGCTAAAAGTTAAACTTAGTGGCTTGTTCACCAACTCAACATCACTTTCTTCATTATTTAAAGTAGCCTTGAGTTCTTCACTAAGCGGAAATTCTGTAGTAAGGCTTTCATCTTCTTTTTCACGGGTAAGACGCAATAAAATTCCCCGATCATATTCCCGGGTTTCAGTTATATTTTCTTCAAAAAAATGGAATTCCCACACCCCGGTCATGAGGCCGTTATTTACCTCTCCAATTACAGAATATAAATCGTTCTCTTTATTGGCCAGAATAAACTCAAATTTTCCATCTAACTTCCCTTCCAGTATTTTTGCGCTAAAGTATTTGAGGGTTTTTACACGTTCGCGGTCTATGTATAAAGTACTCTCTAAAGAAATCTCCCCATTGGGAAAACCATTTAAATAATCGATTTTTAAAATTTCATCTTCGGTATAAATACTATATTCAAGATTTAATTCTGAAACCTCTTCAATAGCGATACGGTGGCTTTTGGTTTCATATTCCCATACCCCGGTTTTTACATTTTCGGCATAATCTCCTTCCCAGCGGTTATAAGTTGCAGTATTTGTAGAAAGGCTATCCCGTGTTTCACGTTCAAAGAGAAAATTCCCGTTTTTAATACGCTCTTTTTTATCATTTAGATAATATTGAAATTGGGCTTCTCCGGTAATTCCCGCAGCAGGTTGATAGATGCTGTCATAAATTTTGGTTTGTTGTGCATTTATTTCTAATACCGAGAGTAAAAATAGCAGACTTAAGAAATGAATCCTGAGTAATATTTTATACATTGTTTTTAGGTTTGTAATACCTCATTAATGTAGCAATAATTGAAATAATTTATAAGTTTTTCAATTTGGCTGGGAGCAAAGGTTAAGCCATAAAACTAATAATTTTGAGTTTTAGCTTAAAATGCCCGAGAAGTTAAGAGGTTAATTAAAATTTATTTTTTAAAGGCTTTAACATCAATAACAAACACGTATTTAAAATAATTGATAATTTTGAGTTCAATTTTTTCACACAATTCTGAAATATTTTAAGTAGTGCATATTTCCACAGTTTGCAGGAAGTTTCCACACTTAAAATTCACGTGCTGAAACTACTTCCAGGATAATTTTTCGATCCAAATCTTTTTCGATTTGTTCTTTAATAGCTTGCATTTCATTTGCATCTACACTTTGGGTACCTACTAACTTCAATGAGACGCGTAAAGGGGTGCCGTAGCGAACTTTTACATCGCGTAGAACCAAATCGTTTAAACTTTCACCTTCAAGTTTTCGGGTAATACTGGTTTCTTCCTGAATTCGATTAAAAGAAAGGGAAAGTGGGACCATAACTAAAACCAAAATGATAAAAGTATAAATAAGGCCTAAACGTGCTCGTTTAAAAGGTGCAAAACCGAGGATTAAAAATGTAATTCCTGCAAACATGATTATCCCGGCCATATTGGTAAGATAGAGCAGGAATGCCCCTGAAAATACTTCCCAATCCCACCATCCAATACCTATTCCTGCCACTGCCAAGGGAGGTACTAAAGCTACTGCTATGGCTACTCCTGCGAGGCTTTGTGCAATACTTTCTTTGGCATGTGCATAAGCTGCGGCCACTCCCGAGGCCACGGCAATTCCCATGTCCAGAATGGTAGGGGTAAGGCGGGCATCAATTTCTGAAGTAATGCTTTTTAAAGGCACAAAAATGGTAACCCCGGCAGAAAATAGTAGCGAAACCACTGTGCCTATTAAAATAGTGATGATTCCGCTTTTTAGCATATTGGTGTCATAGCGTACCATTCCCATGGAAAAAGATACAATGGGAGAAATAATAGGCGCTAAAATCATAGCACCGATAATAACCGGAGAAGAATCTGCAAAAAGCCCAAAAGTGGAAATCAAGGCAGCTAAAATCATCATAATGATATAAGCGCTTGAAGTTTTTGCATTTTCCCTTAATAGTTTAAAAAGTTCCTGAAATTCTTCAGTAGTGGCACGGGGCAGGATGGGGAGTTTACGTTTGGTAAGTTCTTCCCGTTTTTCTCCACTAGGGAGTTTATTGGCTCGTAAACTTTTCTTTTCATCGGCGCCGTTTTCATCGGTGCAGTAAATACTTGCCTGGTGAAGTATCAGGGCTTCGTGTTCTATAGAAAAATTTATTTCCTTGGCCGATTCTTTTTGCCCATCTATGGTAAATTTAATTTCCGAATTATTTTCGATTTTTAATTCTGAAATTTTAATATGCCCAATAAAAGAAGGCAATTTTTCTATTCGTTCGCGCTTGGGCAAGAGACTCCTAAAAAGAAATAAGAAAAGCTCCAGCAAGTTTTGGGGCGAAAGAATAAGCACGTTAAAAATCCCATCGTTCATAGCGCTTTTCGAAACCAGTCGTCTTGCTACCACAGAACTTAAAGGGTGTTCTACCACAACAATACCCAAAGCTGAAGTGTGTAATATTTTCTCGTCTTCAGAACTTAAATAATAGGATTGATGCGATAAAGATGATAAGCGCCTAATGTTTTTGATAAAATTACTGACCTCCTGAAAAAAGCTGTTTTTACCTTTTCTTTTTTCTGAAAATAAAAAAACATGCCCTAAATTCACGGCCTGAAAAACCGGTTCCCCATTGCAAAACAGTAAGTCAAGTTTTTGGTTTTCTTCCTTATTCAAGATTTCATCCATCACCTCTTCTAAATCACCTGAAATTCCCAAACCTTTAATAGTATATACAATTTCAGGATGGGGCAAAATACCAATAGTCCAATTCTCTTTGGCGGCCCGGGGTATAAACTCCCTTAAATATTCGTCGTTTAAATAGGTGATGAGAATTGAATTCCCTTCCGGTGTAAAATCAGGCTTGGGGTAGGTGATAAGTTCATACTCTTTTTCTTCCAGTAAAGGAGTTACCTTTTCTTCTATGGCCTCTTTATCATGGTTGTGGTAGAGAATATAAATCATACACCAATTGGTTTTATACTGCAAGTTAAGATATTTTGCAGGCCGGGATATGCTTTTAACCTCAGTTTTAGATTTGTCTTTCTTAGGTTTTCTTAATTTCCGGCTATTTTTAGTAATTTGGCCTAAAAGAAAAATATGAGTCTAAATACCTATAAACTAACCAAAGACCACGATACAATTCGTGTTAAAAATTTAGCCAAGTCAGTTAATTTCTACG
Organism: Salegentibacter sp.; assembly: GCA_017795085.1. GTDB lineage: Bacteria > Bacteroidota > Bacteroidia > Flavobacteriales > Flavobacteriaceae > Salegentibacter. The sequence continues at coordinate 1,999,929 of CP051246.1, read as the reverse complement.
GAACCCAGTTAGGGCTGGAGCAAATATCAAACGGTGGACTCGGAGATCATATCGTTTGGTTTCAGCTGAATAATAAAGTACAAATTCACCTGGTGGAAAGTGATGAAAATATTGAAAAAAATAAAGGAGTTCATATGGCATTTAACACGACCGATCTAAGCGGGTTTATGCAGCATCTCAAAAATCAAAAAATTCATTTTGAAAATTGGAAAGGCGAAACTGAAACCACTAACATCCGCCCCGACGGTGTAAAACAAATTTATTTTCAGGATCCAGATGGTTATTGGATAGAAGTAAACGATGCGCAGCTATGATTAAAACAGCGCATTGATTTTGGCATATTGTAGAAGCATAATGGTTTTGGCGTCTTTTATACCGCCGGTTGAAATCATGTTATAAGCATTGTCAAAAAGAAGTTCAAGCACCTCAATATCTTCTTGTTCTTCAATAAGCCCCCCGCCTTTGCCAATTTTCATTTCGCTGGAATATTCAGCAATAAAAAAGTGAGTAATTTCTGTAAGCGAGCCCGGAGACATATACGATTCAAAAATCTTTTCTACTTTGCTTACCTTATATCCGGTTTCTTCCTGGATTTCACGTTTTATACAGACTTCGGGTTTTTCACCGTCTAAAAGTCCGGCGCAGGCTTCAATCAATGTTCCTTCAGAATTGCCATTTAGATAAGTAGGCAGGCGAAACTGGCGGGTTAGTATAATGCTTTTCTTTTTGGGGTTATAGAGCAAAACGCAAGCCCCGTCGCCATGGTCGTATGCTTCCCGGCTTTGCAATTCCCATTGGCCATCATTTCTTTGGTATTCAAAAGTAAACTCATTTAAAACCGCCCAATTTTTTGAAAGGACCTCTTTTTTCTTAATTCTTACGTTATTTCCCAAATTCTAAGTTTTGTGCTAAATTATTGTTTTTTGAAAACAGGCTTTAGCTTTTTACAAATTTTTATGAGTGCTTTAATGGAGTTTAGGAAGAAAGCTTATTGATTTTGGTAAAATATTCCCTGCGGAAAAGCGGTCCACAAGCAGGTTTTTACACCGGTATGTTTTAAGCCACTGTTAACCCAGGTGTTACAGGTTTTAAAAAGGCTTAACGAGCCACAGGCTTTATAAAAAGCATCGGTTTGGGTATAAAATAAATCGGTAATTTGCTGAAGCTTTCCTTTTTTATCTGTTTTAAAGTCGTTTTCTATATAAGCGCATAGTTTTTTATACTGATTTTTGTTGAGGTTTATTTGCACGGACTTTTCAGCCTGCGGAAGGTTTTCTGAAAATTTGACATGTATTGCAGCCGGACTTTTGGTGAAAAGTGCTGTGAAAGCAGTATTTAGAGTAAGGTCGTTCCAGGTAGGAGTGTTGCGGTAAAAAGCCAGGTCGCCCCAGCCAAAAGAAAGGTATTTGGTTCTGAGGTTCCCCAATTTCGTATGGCTGGGATTTACAATATTTCCCCAATTTTGAACTTCGTTTTTATAGGGAAGAACAATATCGGTATGAGAGCCGAATTGTTGAAGGTAAATGCTTATTTCAACTTTTTTATCGCTTCTGTTGTTGTTAACCGGAATTAAGGCTCCTATTAGACTTGCCATTCCATAAAAGAGAGGAGGCAGAAAAAAAAGGATTAGAATATATTTAAAGGCTTTCTTCATTCTGCACTCGATTTTATATTCAAATTTTCAGGTTTAAACATTTGATTTTTCAATTTACGAAATTCAGAATGGGAGGATAAAATTGTTTTGGAGCTACGAATTAAGGAATACTTCAATTTAAAAAACTATTAGGCCTTGTGGTCTTATCCCGGGCTTGCTGACATAACGATAAAATAGGATGATTATTCCCATTTTTTGGGTTGGGCGGTATTTCTATTTTGGTAATCAATCCAAATATAAATACCATAGCCTATAATTCCTGCACCACCAATCCAGTACAAACCGTTTTTAAGGGTATCGGGATCTTCGGCAAAATAACCAATGGCAAGTGCAAGAGGTATAATTCCGGTTAAAGTGGCCAGGATAAATTTTCGGTATCCCATACATAACATTCCGGCAATTATACTAATAGCATCATTTGAGAGAAAAGGAGACAGTCGAAAAAGGGCAATAGCCCAAAAGCCATATTTCTCTACCCAAAAATCTATTTTCTTGCTTTTCTTTTTTCCGAGAATTTTTTCCAAATTCTCTTCTCCCAACATTTTACCCAATAAATATCCTACTGTAGAAGCTAAAAATACACCTATTACCGAAGTTAACACGCCACCAATAAACCCGTAAGCTAATACGGCTACAATCATAGGCAGCCAACTTGGAAAAATCACTAAAAAAATCTGCAGGATGATTAAGCTAACTATAGCAACAGGACCCCAAAATCCGAAACTTTCAAAATATTTTCTGATTTTTTCCTCATCTTCACTCCATAATACCTGCCAGGTTTCATTAATAAAATTGCTGAATTGCGGGACGGTAAAATAAACAATGATTACCCCGCTAATTATGAATCCACTGAATATGTAGGAGGCTTTTTTAGTCAATACCCTATCTATTCTTTTAATTCTGAAATCAATTTGAATTCCGGCTGATGGTTATTGCCCATTTTGTAAGAAAAAATAGCGCTAGCCTGAATATGGCCGTCTTCATATTCGGCCCAGATAAAACGTTCATTTAATATTTCAGTACCTGTGAAATACATTTTTCCACCTAAAATGCCTTCAGCAGGGATGAGGCTTGTATCTTTTTTTAAAGCTCTAGTAATAAAGGTTTCCGGGTTTTCAAGAGTATCAAAGTCTTTAGAATAGACTATCGGATTTCGACTTTTGACCAATTTAAGTTGTTTTTTCAGTGAGTCATTTTTTAGGGAAAGATTATCAATACGGGATTCTAAATCTAAAATACGAATTTCAACTTCTCGCTCCACCTCATTGCTGCAGCCGAGTAATAGGATAATACCAAAGCCCAGAATTATTTTTTTCATACTATGGAAATTATATTCAACATTTGAACATCATTGTTTCTACGTAACACGGCGAAGAAACGCTACTTTTCAAAAGTATAACTGTTTATTCACGTTGAGCGATTAATATGGCTTAATAAACCCCTCTATAGGGGGCATCGGTATAAAAATAGGTTTAAAAAAAGGCTTTTGCGTTAAAATATTTATAATTCCAGGCTCACCAGGTAAGTGGTATAACTTAAATAGGCTATTAGTAAAATGGCAGCTTCCCATCGGTCTAATTTTTTTCTTTTTCCGGTAAACATTCCAAGTAGTAGAAAAAGTGTTCCCCCAGCCAGAATATAAAGATCGGTGTTAAAACTAGGGTTATAATCAATGGAACCAATTAGGGAGGCTACTCCCAGAATAAGGAAAATATTAAAAATATTGGAGCCTACTATATTACCTACTGCGATGTCGGCGTTTTTTTTAAAAGCGGCAACAATAGAAGTTGCAAGTTCCGGGAGGGAAGTACCTGCAGCCACAATGGTTAAACCGATAATCTTTTCGCTAACACCAAGGTTTTCAGCAATACTTATGGCATTATTAACCACAAGTTGCCCGCCAGTTACAAGGCCTGCAAGACCTCCGATTATATACAAGGTCATTTTTAAATTGCTTAATTTTGAAACTGAGGTGGTTTCTTCATCGGTATTTTCTGAAGATAGTTGTTTATAAACGTAAAATAAAAAGCCTAGAAAACAAAGAAATAAAACCATTCCTTCCCAGCTTACCAGAGAATTTGGTATACCGGAAAATATTATTTCTTCATTTACAAATAGTACTGATGCGTTAAAATCGGAATGCTATAAATTCTAATATTTTTAAAGGTACTACACCTTGTTAAGGTTTTATTTTGAAGGGAATTTTGCAAAAATTAATTTTTAAATAAAGTTTCTGTCAATTCAAATCCAAAAATAAAAATTTAGATTTAAATAACTGATTTTAAATTTATTATAAATATTTTTTGAAATTTAACGCATCACCAGTAATTTACAAACATAAAAAGAATAACCACTGCCAATAATGAAAGGGGAATTTCTCGCCAGGCAGTGCTGGATTGTACGGCTAATGGAGTGATAAGGCCGGTAATACCTAAAATAATAAATAGGTTAAAGTTGTTACTCCCAATTACGTTTCCAAAAACAATATCGTCGTAATCCTGAAGTGATGCAAAACTGTTTACCACTAATTCGGGGGCTGAAGTTCCGAAAGCAACAATGGTTAATCCAATAGCCAGATCAGAAACATTAAATTTTTTAGCTAATGCCGAAGCACCTTCAACCAAAAAGTTAGCACCAAAAATCAGGACTACCAGACCCAGAAACAATAGGATAGAAGAGAATATCATTCTTTGTTTTTTGTGTTTAAGAATTTATCAACTTTTGTAATCTTGTCTATTATGGTTCAACCGGAAATTAATAAGTTAACGCTGTGATGTTTTATTATTTAATTGTTTAAGAGATGATTAAGGGGCTTTTAACAGCACTGGCTCACCAAGCTCTAAATCTATTAATTTTTCCAGTTGGGTTTCAGCATCCCCCACAATCAAAAAGTACATTTTATCTGGATTGATATATTTTTCAGCAAGTTCTTGTACATTCAATACAGAAAGATTTTTCACAAAATCTTCTCTGTTCTTTATAAAATTGTATTCCCGGTTAAAGGTGCTGATTTCGCTTAACATATCCAGTTTTGCATCAAGGGTTTCAAACCTGCGCATATTACTTTTAACCATATAACTTTGTGTTACCGCCAAATCTTCACTATTAAATTTTTCAGGGTAATTTTCGAGGATTTCTTTGATAAGTTTTACGGCATCATAGGTGATATTGGTGCGTACACTACTGGAAATCATAAACGGCCCAGTATATTCCCCGCCCATAAAACCGGAACGAATTCCATAAGTATATCCTTTATTTTCACGTAATTCCTGAGTAAGCTGCGAAGCAAATCCGCCGCCTCCAAGTCGGTAATTCATCACCTCAGCAGGATAAAAAGCTGAATCGATGGCGGCTAGGGCCGGATTTCCAATTCGCAAAACCGATTGTTTAGCGCCTGGGACATCATAGAAATAGATTTGTGCTTTTTTGGGTTTTTGGGGAGACTCATATTTCGGGAATCGCACTTGTTTAGGCGGCCAGCTGGCTGAAAGACTTTTGATTCCATCCATGGCAAGCTTTTCTGAAATTGCGCCTACCACGTGAAAACTGGCGTGTAACGGAGATAAATTTTCGTTATAGTAATCTTTTAAATCCTCTAGGCTAATCTCTTTCACACTTTCCGAAGTTCCTGAATTTGGATAAGCGAGTATGTGTTTTTTTCCGTAAATTAGTTTTTTAAATTCTTTATTGGCAATGGAATTGGGTTCAGCTTCTTCCTGGATTATTCGACTTAAAGTTTGTTGTTTGGCCAGCTTAAATTCGGTGGAATCCCAACGGGGTTCTAAGAGGATTTCTTCTACCAACTCCATCGTTTCAACATAATTTTTGGCCAGGGTGCTGCCACTAATACTTATTTTTTCATCACTGGAAGTTGCCCTAATATCAGCACCCAATAATTCTATAACCTCTTCAAGCTCTTCCGGTGTTTTGGTTTTGGTGCCTTTGGTCATTAAATTAGCCAAAAGCCTGGAAACCCCAACTTTATCTGGGTCTTCCAGAATAAGTCCTCCTTTTATTTCCAAACTGAATTTCACCAGGGGAACTTCATTATTCTCTATTCCATAAGCCCTTAGGCCGGAAGGTAATCTGTTTTCCCAAATTTCAGGGACGCTAAGTTCGGGTGTCTGGCTATAGGGAGGCTCATTACTGCGGTCAAAACTGGAAGGGGTTTTTTTGTAAGTGGTATTGGCATCGGGATTTACTTCTTCTTCGGTATGCTCTTTTATTTCTTCTTCCTTAATATCAGCTGCTACAGAATTCTCCAAAGCCAGGTTTTGTTGTTCTTTGGGTACAAATGAAGTAGCAACAAAATTTTTCCCTGCAATATATTTCTGAAAAACCCGGTTTACATCTTCCGTAGTAACCGCAAGAATTTTATCGGCATCCCGGTTGATATAATTAGGGTCATTGGCGAAAATTTGATATTGTGCCAGTTGAAAACCTTTACCCAATACACTGGAAAGGCTGCTATAAAAATCGGTTTCCTGGCCAGCTTTAATACGTTTCAGGTCTTTTTCTGAAATTCCGTTTTTGTTGAATTCTTCAAAAACTTCGGTAATGGCATTGGCCACGCTGTCTAAAGGCATTCCTTCATAAGCACGGACTTTCAGCATTATTTGCCCGGCCAATTCTGAATTATAATTATACATACTCACCTCATTGGTAAGTTGTTTTTCTTCCACAAGCTTTTTATAAAGCGGGGCGTTTTTACCTTCCGATAGATAATTGGCCAACACCTCTAAGGCATAGGAATCTTCGTGATAAGAATATACTCCCGGCCAGGCCAGGCTAAGTTCAGGAAGTCTGGCAAAATTATCTTCATAATATATTTTTTTAGTCTTTTCGAGTTGTACGGCTTGTTTTTCCTGTCGCTCAATTTCTTCGCCTGCCGGAATTTCTCCGAAATATTTATATATCCAATCCTTCGCCTGTTCTTTATCAAAATCGCCGGCAATGCTTAGGATTACATTGTTGGGAACATACCATTTTTTGTAAAATTCCTTTACATCTTCTAAAGTAGCATTCTGTAAGTCTTCTAGAGAACCAATAACCTGCCAGCTATATGGGTGGCCTTCTGGGTATAAATTTTTGTCGATCACATATTGGGTATGGCCGTAAGGGCGGTTATCAACTCCCTGGCGTTTTTCATTTTTTACGACTTGTTTCTCTTTAGCAAGAACCGGTTCAGTAACCGTGTTTATAAAAAAACCGAGTTTATCGGCTTCTGCCCAAAGCATCTTTTCCAACGCATCTTTAGGTACGGTTTGAAAATAATTGGTGCGGTCACGACTGGTAGAACCATTGGCACCGGAACCGCCTATTCGGGCGCTGAGCTTATCGAGTCCGCCTTTTCCCAGGTTTTCCGATTCTAAAAAAAGCAGGTGTTCAAAGAGGTGTGCAAACCCGGTACGGCCTTTTTTTTCACGTGCAGAACCTACGTGTGCGGTTAAAGCCACTGCCACTACGGGGTCAGAATAATCGGTATGAAAAATCACCCTTAAACCGTTGGGAAGTGTAAAACTTTCAAAATTTACATGAAAATCGGTTTTTGTGTTCTGTGCAAACAGGGAGGATTGAAGTAATATAAAAGCAATAAAAGCTAATAATTTTTTTGGCTCCATAAAACGTGAGAATTTATTCAAAATTACAGTATATTTTTTTATGTTGAAGAAAATAGTTAAATGACTGTGGAATCATAACAGTACGGGGTGATTTATAAATTCGGGAAAGGTGATATTGAATAGTGTTTACCACTCATTCCTCTATACTTTTACAAGTTACTTCCCCGGCGTAAGGAGGAGATTCATTGCTTCATCTTTAAAATAAAATATGATTGTCCGTTTGAATACCTAAGCTTAGTTTTTGTCATCTTGCGCAGTCGAAAGATTAAACAAAAGCGTCTCGACTGCGCTCGAGATGACAATTTTAGTTCAAATTTACTTTTTTAGGAGCTTTACCAGACAGGTATAAAATAAAATTTCTTTACAGTTTAAAGTAGAAGGACTAAAAAGTGTAATCTTAAAATGCTTGTTGCGACGGAAAGTAATATTGTTATCATTTATTAAATTTGAAATTCTAAAAACCCTAGTAAAGATAAGCTTCCGGCCTTAATTAACTAAAATTTTGGTAAAAGAATAGAGAAGATAAGTATCTTTGCGTTCCAAAGAATTGCTAATGCCAACTGAGTGTATTCCGTATAAAGAAACCCGATATTTTACTGATTTAATTTTAGATTATCTTGATGAAAAAGAAGCGCTTAAGCCTTTTTATAACCGGTTTCCGAAGCTTGATAGTTTTAAAGAACAAATAGCAGAAAAATCAGGTTTTTCTGCTGAAAAACGAAAAATTTTAAAATCGGTTTTAGAGACGCAATACAGACAAACTACCACTTCAGATGTAGTTTTGGATAATATTGAAGCTCTGGGCAATCAAAAAACCTTTACCGTAGTTACCGGCCACCAACTCAATTTATTTACCGGTCCCTTGTATTTTTTATACAAGATTATTTCTACCATTAACCTTACAACACGCCTCAAAGCAGAATATCCTGCATATAATTTTGTGCCGGTGTATTGGATGGCTACCGAAGATCACGATTTTGATGAAATCAATTTTTTTAATTTAAACGGAAAGAAGTTTAAATGGGCCAATACCAATGGCCGTGCCGGAAGAGATGCTGTGGGAAATCTTTCAACTTCAGGTTTAGACGAAGTTTATACATTGTTTTCTGCGGAAATAGGTGGTGGAAAAGATGCTGAGTATTTAAAACAGCTTTTCGAAAATACGTATTTAAAACATAAAAACTTAACCGATGCGACCCGCTATTTGGCAAATGAGCTTTTTAAAGAGCAGGGATTGGTTATTATTGATGCGCAGGAACATAAACTGAAACAACTTTTTATTCCTTATGCAACAAGTGAGCTTACAAGGCAAGTCTCTAATGAAACCACTTTAAAAAGTGCAAAAAAACTTAATGATTTAGGTTATAAAATTCAGGTAAATCCGCGGGAAATCAATTTGTTTTATCTCAGCGATGGGTTGCGGGAACGAATTATTGAAAAAGACGGTCGGTATTTTGTAAACGAGACTGAAATTGAATGGAGCCGTGAGGAAATTTTAGAAGAACTGAAAGAATTTCCCGAACGTTTTAGTCCTAATGTAATGTTGCGGCCACTTTATCAGGAAGTAATCCTGCCAAATCTTTGTTATATTGGAGGAGGAGGTGAATTGGCTTACTGGCTTGAACTCAAAGCCTATTTTGAAGCGGAAAAGATAGTTTTTCCAATGTTATTACTTCGGAATTCAGCATTGATTCAATCTGAAAAACAAGGGGAGAAAAGAAAAAAACTGAATATCTCCAATAAAGAATTATTCTTAAAACAGTACGAACTCATTAACCGAAAGGTTCGTCAGATTTCAAATATAGACATCGACTTTTCAGAACAAAAAGAACATTTAATCAACCAATTTCAGCATTTATATACTTTAGCAGAACAAACTGATAAGTCATTTTTAGGAGCGGTAAAAGCTCAGGAAGTAAAACAATTAAAAGGCTTGGAGCATTTGGAAAGGCGTTTGTTGAAAGCTCAAAAACGAAAATTAGAGGATGAGGTTTCAAGAATTGCCAAACTTCAAAATGAATTATTTCCAAATCGAAGCTTACAGGAACGGCAAACCAATTTTTCAGAAATGTATGCCGAATACGGCTCAAATTTACTTTCAAAATTATTTGATGAACTCAATCCTTTAGAAGCAAATTTTAAAATTTTAAATCTTGAAAAATAAAGATTCTCAAAATGAGCTTTCAGCTACCCAACAAGAAAGTAACTTCTTTCATAAGCCTAAACATAAAGATATGATTACCGGTGGAAATAAAATGCATACTATAGATATGGATTTGGTAGAAATGACTCTGGATGTCATGAAATATACCATAGACCGCATCTCCAATATTACTCCTGAGATGGGAGCCCCTAAAAAAGAAGAAGACTTATTTAGGATTGTAGGTGAAACCATTACCCCTGAAGGAATTGGAGGCGAAAATGCTTTTAAACTGTTTCGGGATGTTTTGGTGAAAGCTACTGTGCCAATAGACCATCCGCGGCATTTGGCATTTGTACCTGCAGCGCCTACCCGCGCAGCGGTAATGTTTGATTTAGTAACTTCAGCTTCCAGTATTCACGGAGCTTATTGGATGGAAGGTGCCGGTGGTATTTTTTGTGAAAACCAGGCAATGAAATGGTTGGTTTCGCTTACCGGGCTTCCAAGTAGCGCCTTTGGGGTTTTTACCAGCGGTGGTACGGCTGCAAACCTCTCAGCTTTAGTTACTGCCCGGGAAACCTGGCGGGAGCAAAATAGCGAAAATGTAGGTGTGAAATCTTTATTACTTACCTCGCATGGAGCTCACAGTTCAGTACAGGCCATGGCAAAAGTTATGGATTCTGATGTGGTGATGATAGATTGTGAAGAAGAAAACTTAACCGGGCGTGAACTACAAAACGCTATTAACGAATTGGAAGAAAAAGATAAAAAGCGACTTTTTGCAGTAGTAGCTACAGGAGGTACCACCAATGCCGGAATTATTGATGAACTCGATACTATTGCCGATGTTTGCGCTAAAGAAAGTCTTTGGATGCACGTAGATTGTGCTTATGGTGGTGGTGCTTTGGCGGCACTCTCGGTACGGCATTTTTTTAAGGGTATTGAACGTGCAGATAGTATAACTATAGATCCGCATAAATGGTTGTTTTCTCCCTATGATTGTGGAGCTGTTATTTATAAGAATCTTGAGCTGGCCAAAAAAGCCCATTCACAAAAAGGTGCTTATCTCGATATTTTTAAAGATGAAGGTGCCGATGGTTTTAATCCTGCCGATTATCAAATTCAGCTTACTCGTCGTGTGCGTGGGATGCCACTTTGGTTTTCGCTGGCTATGCACGGTACCAACAAATATAGACAAGCGATTGAACGCGGTATAGAATTGGCTAAAATCGCTGAGGAAAAAGTAAAAGAAAGCAGCCATTTGGAATTGATTCGACCAGCTAGTTTATCGGTGGTGCTTTTTAAAAGAAACGCTTGGACACCTGAGCAATATCGCGATTGGACATATAAAAATCATCGTGAAGGTTTTGCTTTGGTAACTCCAACAACCTGGAAAGGGGAAACTGCCGTACGTTTTTGTTTTATTAATCCTGATACTACAGAAGTTGATATCGATAAGATTTTGGATAGCTTAAAGTAAAATTATAAACCTCACAGATTCTGAAATCTGTGAGGTTTGCTATTAAAAAAGCAATTTTAAATTTTTTAATCCACAGATTACTTTAATCGTTTTCTCCTTCATAATCAACTGTTTTTAAGTTATTACGAGTGTGATTTAAGATCGCGGCATCTTTTTCTTTTGTGTAATCCTGGTATAGAAACTTAAACTATTTCACCTCGTGTCTCCAGCCAAATTTATCTTCAGCCTGGTTATACTGAATTTTCATTAGTTTATCTTTAAAGAATTTGGCATAGCTGTCTTCTATTTTCGGTAATTCATATTTTTCATTTTTGTAACCAAAACCAAGAATGGGAGTGACAACCGTTGCGGTACCTGAACCAAAGATTTCTTTTAATTCGCCATTTATTGCTGCTTCTACAATTTCTTTAACACTCACCCTTCTGATTTCAACATCAATGTTGAATTCTTCAGCAAGACTAATTACCGATTTTCGGGTTACTCCATCTAAAATCCGATCATTAGTAGGGGCAGTGATTAATTTGTCACCAAGCCTGAAGAAAACATTCATGGTACCGGCTTCTTCCAAATATTCATGGCTTTTTGCATCGGTCCAGATAATTTGTTCAAACCCGGTATCTTTTGCCAGTTTGGTAGGATAGAATTGCGCGGCATAATTTCCGGCTGCTTTGGCAAAACCAACACCGCCATCGGCAGCACGGCTGTATTTTTCAGAAAACTGAACTCGTACTTCGCCACTATAATAAGCCTGGGCGGGAGAACAGATAATCATAAATTTATACTTTTTTGAAGGCGAAGCTGAAACACATTCTTCGGTAGCAATAATAAAAGGACGAATATAAAGTGAATTTCCAAAGCCTTTTTGAATCCAGTCCCGGTCTAGTTTTAATAACTCTTCCATTCCGGTGAAAAAAGCTTCCTCGGAAATTGCCGGCATTGCCATGCGTTCATTCGATTTATTGATTCGCTTAAAATTTTCTTCAGGCCTGAAAAGCCAAATACGCCCATCTTCATCTTTAAAGGCTTTCATGCCTTCAAAAACCGCTTGACCGTAGTGAAAAACTTTAGCCGAAGGTAATAATTCAATAGGGCCGTATGGCTTGATTTTAGGGGCTTGCCATTGGCCATCTACAAAATCGCACTCCAGCATATGGTCGCTAAAGACTTCACCGAAAGCCAGCTTATTAAAATTGGTATTCTCGAGTTTTGAGCCTTGCGCTTTTTCTATTTTAATAGTTGAAGTGTTCGATTTCATAGTGATTTAAATTTAGCCTTCAAATTTACCTAAATAAAAGCAGAATCAAAATCTAAACTTTCAGTAAATTTGAGAAATATTTATCGATTTATGAAGTCTATTATATTTGAAGTTATCAATGAGGATAAACTATTAAAGACGAATACAAACCGGTGTAATTTTAAATAATCAATATGATATACTTTTGTAGAAACACCTTTATTGCAGAAATTTATTAAGCTATGGTAATTGCTTAATAACCTGAATCAACAAGCTTTGGGTAAGCCCTTTGATAAACTTAAGATAGACTTTCGGCTTATTGATGGGAATAAAAGTAAGTTTTTACAATTAGTGTTTCTATATGTTTGTTTTTAATATGATTTTACTGGTATGAAACCTATAATAGGCGTTTATAAACGGATGGTCAATTCCAACCGAAATACACAAATCTAAATTAATGGCTTATAAAAATTCTGATTATCCGTTTTAGTATTTAATATAAAAGCATTGATGCTCAATTTAGATTCAGAATTAAAGGTGACGATTAAGATTATGACTTATAGCGGCTATTCAACATAAAAAATATGTATAAATGAAAAAAATAACTTTCTTTTTAGGACTAGGTCTATTGTTCTTAGCTTGTAAAGATGCTGAAAAATCTTCAGAGAATGATTTGCTTAGTGAAAACTATCAATTATTTGGAGCTAAATTTTCTGTTTCAGAAGTAAAAAATAAAGAGAAAATAGGCGAGTTTTATTCAAATTTGAAACCCGGCGATACACTCGAGGTTAGGTTTACCACGACTGTAAATAGTGTTTGCAAAAAGAAAGGTTGCTGGATGGTCTTGAATGTTCCGGAAGAAGAAGTGCGGGTTAGCTTTAAAGATTATGGGTTTTTTATGCCAAAAGACATCGAAAATCGTGAAGTAGTAGTCAGCGGAAAAGCTTTTGTGGAAGAAATGTCGGTAGAAGACCAGCAGCATTATGCTAAAGATGCCGGAAAAAACGAAGCAGCTATAGCAGCCATTACTCAACCAGAACTTTCACGATCATTTATAGCTGAAGGGGTGTTGTTAAAAGAATAATAAATTGGAACGGAAACTTATAAAAACCGGTGACGGTTCGGTAACTATACATCTTTCAGCATGGGATGAGCAATACCATTCTAAATATGGGGCGGTTCAAGAGGCACAGCATGTTTTTATAAAAATGGGATTGGAGCATCGTTGGGAAAAATTTCCTGAAACCGATTTAAAAATTCTTGAAATTGGTTTTGGTACGGGGCTCAATGCTTTTATTACTTTTTTGGAATCTAAAGAACGTTCTCAGGAAATTAGCTATTTTGGGGTTGAAGCCTATCCTATAGCTCCTGAAGAAATAAAGGGCCTGAATTATCCTGAAATTCTCAAGGCTGAAGAACAACAGGATGTTTTCAGGAAAATTCATGATTCGGTTTGGGAGGAGAAATTTGAACTTTCATCAAAATTCAGTCTTACAAAATTTCGGAAAAAATTTCAGGAAATCGATGAACAGGAAATCTATAATTTAATTTATTTTGATGCTTTTGGCGCCCGGGTGCAACCGGAGCTATGGACTGAAAATATTTTTAGGAAAATGTATGAAGCACTGGAGGAAAATGGGGTTTTGGTTACCTATTCTGCAAAAGGCAGTGTAAGAAGAGCTCTGCAAAATGTAGGTTTTATCGTTGAGAGGTTGCCGGGCCCACCGGGAAAACGCGAAATGTTAAGGGCGACAAAAAAATAAGCTACTTGGCTGTTAAACCTCTAATAAATAGTTGGCTCAGGCCTTAGCAAAGTTTTACCTTGTAAATAAAAATGCGAGTATTAATTACCGGTGCAACAGGCCTGATTGGTTCAAAAGTAACCGAATTATGCCGTGAAAGAGGAATTGGAGTACATTATTTTACGACTTCAAAAGACAAGATAAAAAATGAAGCCGATTACAAGGGCTTTTATTGGAATCCAGAAAAGGAAAAGTTAAATACTGATGCTTTTAACGGAGTGTCTGCTATTATTAACCTTGTTGGGGGAAATATAGCGCAACGCTGGACGCGGGAAAACAAGCAAAAAATTATCGACAGTCGTGTTGAAACAGCGAATATGCTTCATAAAGCACTTCAGAATAATGAGCATCAGATTAGCCATTTTATTTCTGCCAGTGCTATTGGTGTTTATCCCAGCTCACTTGAAAAACTTTATACTGAAGAAAATAAAGCTGTAGATGATTCTTTTGTAGGAAAAACCGTTATGCTTTGGGAGGAGGCCGCTAATAATTTTTCCGATTTGGGAATGGAAGTGACCAAAGTTCGTATAGGTCTTGTTTTAGCTGAAAAAGGTGGTATGCTTCAGAAATTAAAAGAGCCTGTTAACTTTAATGTTGGTGCACCGTTGGGAAGTGGTAAACAATGGCAATCATGGGTTCATATTGATGATTTAACAGGAATCTTTATACACATTTTAGAAAATAAACTGGAAGGGATTTATAATGGTGTTGCCCCTAACCCTGTAACTAATAAGGAATTGGTATATGAAGTAGCCGATAAGATGGGGAAACCCGTTTGGTTGCCAAATATACCTTCTGTAGCTATAAAAACCGTTTTTGGGGAAATGTCAAGATTGGTATTGTCAAGTCAGTTGGTGAGTAGTGATAAAATTGAAAAACAAGGCTATATTTTTAAATTTACCAACCTGTCAAGGGCCCTGGAGAACCTGATATAAAAAAGCTTTCTGAAACACTAAATTTCAGAAAGCTTTTTGAAATGATTTTCTCCGAAAACAACTTCGAGGCAAGTTCACGAAGCATTAAGAAGAAATAATTTTCGAGTTCGAGATTGGTCTCGGCGTATTTAGATCTCGATTATCGAGTAATAACTAGGCCTTTTTAGCCACTATTTTAATTCGTAGTTCAATGTTGTCGTTTACGAAATTATCGCCTAAATCATCAAAAACCGATTTAGAACCAAAGTTCACATTCCAATTGGTACGGTCTATAGAAAACTCTTCAGTTGATATTTCAACTTCATCACCGCGGTGGTCAATACTTACCGGAAAAGTAATGTTTTTTGTTTCTTCCTTAATAGTGAGGTTTCCTGAGAGCATGCTTTGGCCATTTTCCTCAGTTACGTCGGTTATCTCAAAAGTGGCTTCAGGATATTTTTCAGCGTTAAAAAAATCGCCTTCTTTTCCTTCAACCGTTCCCATAAGGTGAGCTTCAAGGTCTTTTTTGTCCTTTCCTTCAAGATCGGTTACTTCAATAGATTGCATATCAATCACAAAATTTCCGCTTTCAATAATACTATCGTTAGCGCTAAAGCTACCTTTAGAAACCTTAATTGTTCCGGTATGTGTGCCGGTAGGTTTTTTCCCCTGCCAGTGAATTTCAGAAACTGAAGTATCCACATTAAATTCTTCAGCTTCTATATTGGCTTGTTTCGTTTCTTTGGCCTCTTTGGTTTTTGCCTTTTTACCTTCATTTTTACAGCCGGTTACGGCCAGGGCCATCACAGCTACTAATAGAAATGTAATTCGAGTAATTTTCATAATTAATTATGGATTTGGTTACAAAGTCCAAAATTACTATTTATGCGGCCCCTCATTCTTAAAACAATCTTAAAAAGAAGTTTGTGACATTTTGACATTTGAATAGAATTGGCAATGATTTTGACCCTTTGTGCGGGTAAAAAGTTGAATAAATATGAGCAAGAAAAAAACTAATACTTCTGAAGCTACCCAAAACCAAGTAGAAAATCAGGAAAAAAATAATCCGGTAAAAGACCAGGTAGAAGAGACTATAGATCAGGCCATAGAAGATATTGAAGACGAAAAACAGCCTGAAAAAAAACAGCCCGAAGAAGAGTCGGTTTCAGAGAGCGATTCTGTTAAAGAAGAATTGCAAAAAGAAAAAGACAAATTTTTAAGGCTTTTTGCCGAGTTTGAAAATTACAAACGCCGTACATCTAAAGAGCGTCTGGAGCTTTTTAAAACTGCCAACCAGGAAGTAATGACAGCTTTGCTGCCAGTTTTAGATGATTTTGACAGGGCTTTAAAAGAAATTCAAAAAACCGAGGATAAAAATTTATTGAAAGGGGTAGAACTTATTCACACTAAATTTAGAGAAACCTTAAAAAGCAAAGGCCTTGAGCCGGTAGAAGTTAAAGAGGGTGATGCTTTTGATGCTGATAAGCATGAAGCAGTTACCCAAATACCGGCTCCTGATGAAAAGCTTAAGGGCAAGATTGTTGATGTGGTAGAACAGGGATACAAACTTGGTGAGCGTATTATAAGATATCCAAAAGTAGTAACGGGTAAGTAAACCGAAGAAAAAAGTTTATTTACATCCCTTCCTGGAATGAGTATAAAAGTAAGAATCCTCGGGCAACTGCCGGTTTAGGTTTTTTACAAAAAGATTTATTAAATATCGAGAACTGCAATTTAGCGAGATGAAAGAAGATTATTACGACATATTAGGTATAAGCAAAGGCGCTTCAACTGCCGAAATAAAAAAAGCATATCGAAAAATGGCCATTAAATATCATCCTGATAAAAATCCGGGAGATTCCAAGGCCGAAGAAATGTTTAAGAAATCGGCTGAAGCTTATGAAGTTTTAGGTAATGAAGAAAAGCGAGCCAAATACGATCGTTTTGGTCACCAGGCCTTTGAAGGTGGTGGCTTCGGCGGCGGTGGTATGAATATGGACGATATCTTTAGCCAGTTCGGAGACATCTTTGGCGGCGGCTTTGGCGGCGGCGGCTTTTCCGGTTTTGGTGGCGGCTTTGGCGGCGGGCGCCGCAGAGTAAAAGGAAGCAACCTTAGAATCCGGGTTTCGTTAAATCTCGAGGAGATAGCTAATGGCGTTGAGAAAAAAATAAAAGTAAAGCGCAAAATACAGGCGCCGGGTACTACTTATAAAACTTGTAGCGTATGTAATGGTACCGGCCAGGTTACTCGGGTAACTAATACTATTTTAGGGAGAATGCAAACTGCTTCGCCCTGTGGTACTTGTAGCGGTTCGGGAAAAATTCTTGATAAAAAACCTGAAGGTGCCGATGCACAAGGACTTAAGATGCAGGAAGAAACTGTTTCCATAAAAATACCTGCAGGTGTTGAAGAGGGAATGCAATTAAAAGTGGCTGGCAAAGGAAATGATGCTCCCGGAGATGGGGTGCCTGGCGATTTATTGGTTGCTATAGAAGAAAAAGAACATTCCAGTCTGCAACGGGAAGGTGATAACCTGCATTATGATTTATATATTAGCGTTTCTGAAGCAGCATTAGGTGCTTCCCGTGAGATTGAAACCGTAAACGGAAAAGTGCGTATTAAAGTGGAAGAGGGGGTGCAATCGGGAAAAATATTAAGATTGCGCGGAAAAGGTATAGGGAATCTAAACGGCTATGGAAAAGGAGATCTCCTGGTTCACGTAAATGTTTGGACGCCAAAAACCTTGAATCGTGAACAACGTGAATTCTTTGAAAAAATGGCTGATGATGAGAATTTCCAACCAAATCCCGAAAAATCTGATAAATCATTCTTTGAAAAAGTTAAAGATATGTTTTCTTAATGCTTTGGCATTAAGAAAATTTTTATATATTTGATTATCACTAAAGTCTTTTGGTGATAATTTTTCTTTTTCATAGCAATTTTTTTCCCATCCTTAATACATTTAAGGGTGGGTTTTGTTTTTTTGATAAAAAAAGGTTTTACTGTAAATTATAAAATCTTCTTAATAGACTCTTTCTGTGTCTGCAATTAAATATCTTTACTCACAAAGAAAAACCCCCAGGGAAAGCCTTCTGTGGGAATCTTTATTTTTAGCGAAAATTCTCTATGGATAATCTCTTGGTAGCAGAAAACATTTATAAACGCTTCGGAAGTTTTACAGCGCTAAATAATGTTTCAGTTCAAATTCCCAGGGGAAGTGTTTTTGGGTTGTTGGGGCCTAATGGCGCCGGAAAAACCACTTTTCTTCGTATTATTAATCAAATTACCATGCCCGATGAAGGTAAGATTTATCTGGATAACAAACCACTACATCCTAATGACATTCAGCATATAGGTTATTTGCCGGAAGAGCGGGGGTTGTACAAATCTATGAAAGTCGGAGAGCAGGCGCTTTATCTCGCGCGTTTAAAAGGCCTTTCTAAAAATGATGCTAAAGAGCGACTTCAGTACTGGTTTGAAAAACTTGAAATTACCGATTGGTGGGATAAAAAAATCCAGGAGCTGTCTAAAGGAATGGCGCAAAAAGTACAATTTGTCATCACGGTTTTACACCAACCAAAACTCCTGATTTTTGATGAACCTTTTAGCGGATTTGACCCTGTAAATGCCGGAATAATTAAACGAGAAATTCTTCAGCTTAAAGAAGAAGGGGCCACGATTCTGTTTTCTACTCACCGAATGGAAAGTGTGGAAGAATTGTGCGATTATATGGCCTTAATCCATAAATCAAACAAATTGTTGGACGGAAAAGTTTCTGAAATTAAACGTGAATATAAATCAAATACCTATGAAGTTGGCCTGGAAGCTGAGAATGAAGCGACTTTACTGGCAGAACTTCAGGAGAAATTTGTTCTTGGAAAAGCCAGTTTCCGAAGTATTCATAACGATTTAAAACTCAGCATTAAGCTCAATGAAAAAGAATCGGCAAATCAACTGCTTGAATTTTTAATTTCACGGGCACGGGTTAATTATTTTGTCGAGGTTATTCCGTCAGTAAATGATATATTTATAAAAACCGTTACCCAGCATGCGTAATTTAGGGCTTATTATACAACGGGAATATTTTGCGAGGGTCCGAAATAAAACCTTTATCATCATGACTTTTTTAAGTCCGTTGATTTTGGTAGGGATGTTTATCCTTATTGGTTATTTAAGTATGTTGAACAGCAGCGAGCAGCATATTATAGGATTTTATGATGAGACCGGAATGTTTACCGAAGATTTTGAGGATGAAGAGCAAATTCAATATCTCGATTTTTCAACATTTAGTCTTGAAGAAGCCCGGGATAAAGTGCGGGAACAAGAATATTATGGCCTTATTTATATTCCTGAAAAAGCCTCGGGAGAAGCGGGGCAAATTCAATTCTTTGGCGATGAATCTCCTGGTTTGGGTACCGTAAAGGCTATAGAAAAGACCATTGCAGAAAGGCTTACCCGCCAAAGGTTAATGGCTAATGGGGTAAATGTTGATGAACTGGAAAATGCCAGGGCTAAAGTCGAAATACAAATCCAGAATTTTTCAGGACAGCGCAATTCAAAAATGGCCACTTATATTAAAATGATTTTTGGGGGTGTGGCCGGATATCTTTTAATGATGTTTATTATTATTTACGGTAATATGGTTATGCGCAGTGTTATTGAAGAGAAAACCAACCGTATTATAGAGATTATTGTTTCTTCGGTAAAACCGCTTCAATTAATGATGGGCAAAGTTTTAGGTACTTCACTTGCCGGCCTTACCCAGTTCACCATTTGGGTAGTTTTGGGGCTGGTTTTGGTGAGCATAGCTTCCTTTAGTTTAGGAATAGATATGTTTAGTGTGCAACGCGGGCAGATGGAAAATATACAGCAATTTGCTCAACCCGATGTTACTCAGTTGTTGTTAGATGTTTATAACTTACCTTTATTGAGTTTGCTACTATTTTTCTTTCTTTATTTTTTAGGAGGATATTTTTTATACAGTTCTATTTACGCAGCTATTGGTGCGGCTGTAGATAGTGAAACCGACACCCAGCAATTTATGTTTCCGGTAATTTTACCACTTATGTTGGGTATTTATGTAGGTTTTTTTTCGGTTATTGAAAACCCCCATGGCACCGTTTCTACAATATTTTCTATGATACCGCTTACTTCACCAATTGTGATGTTAATGCGAATTCCTTTTGGTGTGGCCTGGTATGAGCTTTTACTTTCCCTGCTATTACTTTTAATTACTAATTTTGGGGTGGTTTGGCTAGCGGCCAAGATTTATCGTGTAGGAATTTTGATGTATGGAAAAAAGGCCAGTTATAAAGAATTGTTTAAGTGGCTTAAATATTAATTTGATACTATAAAGATGCAGAAAGGTAGCATTGAAGAAATTTCAGAAAATGTTGGAAAAGGGGTTTGGGAAAGCATTATAGACTTTTGGAATTATGGGATTTTCACTTATGAAATAAGTGGCACTCCGGTTACAATTTCAGTAGGATTAATTTTACTGGTTATTTTAGCTTTTGTGTTAACCAGTATAATCCTAAGACTTACCCGTTCCTTTGTTACCGGAAAATTGCCTGAAGAAGACAAACTGAAATTTATTAGTGTTTTCAAGTTTGTAAAGTATTTTATATATGTAGCGGTAATCCTTATAACCCTGAGTTCTGCAGGAATTGATATTACTTTACTTCTTACAGCTTCTGCAGCACTTTTTGTAGGGATTGGTCTGGCATTACAGGAATTGTTTCAGGATATTATTGGAGGGATATTTATTATTTTAGATAAATCGCTGTTAGTGGGCGATATTATTGAAATAGAGGGACGTGTAGGCCGGGTTTTTGAGATAAAGCTTAGAACTACACGGGCATTAACACGCGATGATAAGGTAATGATTATCCCAAATCACAAATTTATAAGTAATGTGGTTTATAATTACACTCAAAATCATAAAACCACCCGGGAATTCGTTAAAGTAGGAGTCGCTTACGGAAGCGATACAAAATTGGTGCGTGATACCTTGTTGAAATGCGTTGAGGAGAACGATAGTATTTTAGAGACTCCGCAGCCATTTGTTTTGTTTGAAGACTTTGGCGATTCGGCCTTGATTTTTAGCGTTCATTTTTATGTGACCGACAGTTTTGTTGATCCTAAAATTAAAAGTAAATTAAGGTTTAAAATCGATGAAGAATTCAGAAAACATAAAATTACTATTCCTTTTCCGCAAAGGGATGTGCATATGTTTTATAAAACTTTAGATCCCGTAAAAAATGAATGAATGCATTATTTGCAGTCCAATTTTTATAGCCTTGTTTTTTACAATAGTGGTTTTAGGTCAGACCATCAATTTAACACGGATAGAATGCACTTATTTCTCGCAATCTAATTCTGATAATTCTTTCAATGGGTTTCAAAATTTTGCTAATTTTCCTATAAAGTTAAACAATTTGGAAGCCCTGAATAATTACAACACTTTTAAGCGCGGACAGGATTAAAATATAGATCTTATAATTATGGCGAAAATACTTTTAATAGAAGATGAACCGGCAATCAGAAGGGTTTTGGTGAAAATCCTTACTGAAGAAAATTCAAAATATACCGTAGAAGAAGCTGAAGACGGGCTGCAGGGGACTGAAAAGATTAAAAATGAAGATTATGATTTGGTGCTTTGCGACATTAAAATGCCAAAAATGGATGGTGTTGAGGTTTTAGAGGCTATAAAAAAAATTAAACCTGAAATACCAGTGGTAATGATTTCTGGCCATGGCGATTTAGAAACGGCTGTGAATACTATGAAAATGGGCGCTTTTGATTATATAGCAAAACCTCCGGATTTAAATCGTTTGCTTAATACTGTACGCAATGCTTTAGACCGTAAAGAGCTGGTGGCGGAAAATACCCGGTTAAAGAAGAAAGTGAGTAAAAACTTTCAAATGATTGGAGAATCGAAAGAGATCGGACATATTCAAGAACTTATAGAAAAAGTAGCCCCCACAGATGCGCGTGTACTTATTACCGGGCCCAATGGAAGCGGGAAAGAATTGGTGGCACATTGGTTACACCAAAAAAGCGAGCGCTCTTCAGGGCCGATGATTGAAGTAAACTGCGCCGCAATACCTTCTGAACTAATTGAAAGTGAGTTGTTTGGTCACGTTAAAGGTGCTTTTACCTCTGCTAATAAAGATCGTGCAGGAAAATTTGAAATGGCTAGTGGAGGAACTATTTTTCTTGATGAAGTAGGAGATATGAGCCTTCCGGCCCAAGCAAAAGTTTTGCGGGCTTTACAGGAAAGCAAAATTTCCCGGGTGGGTAGTAGTAAAGATATTAAAGTTGATGTTCGGGTAATTGCTGCTACAAATAAAGATCTTAAAAACGAAATAGAAGATAAGAGATTTAGGGAAGACCTTTATCACCGGCTGGCGGTGATTCTTATTGAAGTGCCACCCTTGAACAATCGCAAAGAGGATATCCCTTTGTTGGTTGATTATTTTAGCAAAAAAATAGCTGAAGAACATGGGAGTAACGATAAAAAATTTAATGATGATGCTTTAAAATTGCTAAAAGAATACGATTGGCGTGGTAATATCAGGGAACTACGTAATGTGGTTGAACGTCTTATGATTTTAGGAGGTAAAGAAATTACCGAAGAAGACGTTAAGGTTTTTGCTGGGAAACTGTAAAGAATACCAGGTGTGATTATCCTGGATTACCTCGGACTGTATTGTCCAAATCCTAAAATGTAGGATTGCTTCTTTTTTACTCGATAATCGAGATTAAGGGAAACTTGCCTTAAAATCAAAGGATTTTTCCTGAGAATGCCTCGTGGGCTTCCCCCGATTTTGCCTACATTATTATCGGTATAAGAGATGCTATGTATCAAAAGTTGATCTTCAATAAATTTTTTAGGGTTAGGCTTGTCAGCCAAAATATTAATAACGATTTTTGTAATAGTAAGCCTTCATTAAGGATGTAAAATGAGTTTTAGTTATTGTTTCTTTTATAATAATTGATATTTTTCAGTTAATTGTGTAATTAATGAGAATTCAGTAATTTTTTATAAGAAAGAATGCTCTTATGATTTTATATCTGCTAAATACGAATTTATAATTCATGAAATTAAAAAATTTATTTATTGCCTGGGGAGTATTATTTTCTATTCAGTTAGTTGGTGCTCAAAATGATACGATTTGGTATGACGCTAATTGGGCAATAACTACTGTGGATGATGCTGCTTTTTTTCGTCCTTCACCCCAGCCTAAAGATAATGGTTTTTGGATAGAAGATTTTTATATATCCGGTGCTAAACAAATGGAAGGTTTTTCTAAGAAGAAAAATCGTAAAGTTTTTGATGGCCCGGTGACCTGGTATGAAGAGAATGGAAATATTTCTCAAAAGGCTAACTATCAAGACGGAAAGTTAGATGGTGCTTTCATTACCTATAAAAAAGGAGAAGAAGCTACCAGGCTTACCTATAAAAATGGCAAGCCACAAACCGGGACTTATCTTTATTTTAATGATACCTACCAATATTATGTGTTTCAAGAATACAAGGATGGGGATTTGATAAAAGAATTGATGTATGAAGAAAGCCCCGATACAGGAATACGTATTGATATTGTATATAATCATGGTGAAAATAAAGTAATTTCCAAGTTTTATGATAAGAAAGGGGAGTTGGTAGGAAAATTATCCAGTCTTTCTAAAGATCCCAGGACTCAGAAATCTTATAATGGTACTTATGTAAATTACTATTTTAAGCCTATGCGCGTTAAAAATATAGTGGAATTTAATGAAGGAAGTTTGGTAAATAAGAAGATATATTATCCTTCAAATGAGCTTAGGGAAAATGTTACTATCAAAGCAGGACTAGCATATATAACCTATTATGATAAAAAAGGTGAAGTACTGGGAGAGTTTACCACTAATTTTGAACCTGACCAAAAAGAATACAACCTATATAGGGAGCCAATAGATGGAACTTCAATAAAGTTTGATAAATCGCAAATAAAAGGGGTACAATATATAAGTAATAGAACCACCTATAAAAACGGGAGGAAAACAAAGCAAGAAGAATTTTATGAAAATGGAAAGCTTAAATCTATTTCCATCTATGATGAAAATACTTCATATAATAATATTCTTAAAAAAGAAACCTACTCTAAAGAAGGAGAAATCAAGGAAAAAATATCTTATAAAGATGGAAAGCCATATAACGGAACTATCACAAACCCATATAAACATACCACCTCAACTTATGAAGAAGGAGTTGTTGTATCTGAAGTAAAACGTTATAAAAATGGAAAGGTTTTTAAGAAAGAAGCTGGTAATGAGGCGGTTTTTTATGACAGAAATGGAGAGAAATTAGGAGATCTGAAGTACAAAATAGATGATTATAATTATAAAAAACCATATAATGGAGATGAAGTTCAACTAGGATATAATGAACAAATTTCTTCTATTAATAGCTATAAAGATGGGAAGCGTATTAGAAATGTAGTCTTTCAGAAAACCACAGGCCCACAAGGAGAAGCTTTAAAACAAGAGGAAGTTTTTTATAATGCCAACAGACAAAAAATCAGAACAAAAAACTACTATAGCAATGGAGGTTTAAGGTCTGATTTTCAGTATAAAGGTTATTCTAATATTGAAAGTGCTGTTTTTTATAAGCTCAATGGAGAAGAATTGTCTAGAATAAATTATTATCCTAAAAAAGAGGGGACGGTTTATACATTTTTCAATCAATCAGATTCGGTTCAATCTATTAGAACTTATAAAGAAGGTAACCTGGTTTATGAAAAAAAATATAAGAAAAATTATAATGAAACAAATAATGATCCGTCAATTTACCTAAGAAGCGAGATTGATTATAATGGAAAAGCGGTTTTTTATAATGAAAATGAAGAGATTCTTGCTCAGGCAACCTATAAAGATGGGAAACCCTGGCAAGGGGATATTATTTCAGGAGGAGTATATCAATATAAAATTATCCCTTATGTAAATGGTATAAAAGAGGGAGAGCAAATCGAATATATGTCCACTATAGATAAGGGACTTGTTATGCTTAATAAAAAACAATACAAGAACGGACAAGCTAATGGTGCTTTTTATCTATATCGTGAAAATGGAAATATAAAAAAGCTGGAGCATTATAAAGATGGAAAGCTGGATGGTGAAATGATAGCTTATAATGAAGACGGCTCGGAAAGAAACAAGTTGATTTATAAAAATGGAGCAGCTTATGAGGGGCTCTATGTGAAATTTAAAAAAGGATATGGGGATAAACCTGATATAACCAATAAAGCTTATTATAAATCGGGAACACTTGTTAAAGAAGAACGTCTTAAAGAGCAAGACGGGACAGAACAACTGGTCAGGGAAATTTTCTATAAAGGGAATACCTTAACAGGAGTAGAATATAATACTTCAGGACAAAAAATAATTGCTTATAATATAACCGATGTAGGTAATAAAACCGGAGAAATTATTTACTATGATGAAGAAGAAGCGCAAGAAGAAAAAGGAATTTTAAGGAATGGAAGACCGGTAGAAGGCGTTTTCTATCTTGGAAATTTTTATGGAAAGTATAATTTAATCCCTGAAGATGATCAGATAAAATCGGTTAAACTTGAAATTCAGGAAGATAATACGGTACTATCTGCTTTGGATGCCAATAACCGGGAGACATTTTTAATAAAGGAAAGCAATGATTTAAAAGAATCTTATTTGTTAAAGGAAATTACCGAATCTTATTATTTCTATCAGGATATTTTGCAGGGGGCTGTGAATTAGTAAACTACATTGGGGTAAGCCCACGAAACATTAAGAAAAAATAATTTTCAATTTCGAGGCAAGCCTCGAAGCATTTTAAATCTCGATTATCGAGTAAAGTTGTATAAAGGCTGAAAAAGGAATTGAGATCAAATTTGTTGTTTTTGAGTTCTTAGCCTGAAGGGCAAACATTGATAAAAAAGAAAGCAACTCATCTTTATCTTAAAATGAAAGATGACTTATAATTGTATAACTCGCTGTAAAAGTAGCTTTGGGCGCTATAGTTTGAACACCCTCTTTGGTTGTTAAATTCCCGTCGGAATTTTCAAGATCGGCAATACCCAGCCAGGGTTCAATACAAACATAAGGCGCATCAGGTTTTGCCCATAAGCCCAGGTTTTTAAAATCGGAGTATTCAACACTTAAAATTGTTCCTGAATTTTTGCTTTTTAAGGCTAGCTTTTTAGATAGGATATTTTTAAATATTAAAGCGTCATTCCTGAAAAGCTCTTTGTGAAGTTGAAGTTCATCTTCATCTTTTAAAACAGCTTTCGTTTCATCACTTACAAGTCCGTTTTCATTTAGCAAATGAGTTTTTAAATCCAGTTTTTGGTCAAATTTCAGGTAATAATCTTCATAATTTTCACCTTTGGAAATAGGCACATTAAAAGCAGGATGACCGCCCAGGGAAAAGTACATGGTTTTCTTATCTAAATTGGTGATATTATGCGAAATATGTAATTGGTTTTCATTCAATTCAAAAGCTATCTTGTAATTAAACCGAAACGGATATAGCTTCAAAGTCTCTTCAGAATACATCAATTCAAAAACAAGGCTATTTTTAGATTTTTCTTTTAATTGAATACTTGTATTGTGCCTTACAAAACCATGTTTTGGTAAGGAATAGGTTTCGTCCTCAAAATAATATTGCCCGTTTTTCAATATCCCAATTATCGGAAATAAATTAGGTGCGTGACTTCCCCAAATTTCAGAATTAGCCTGCCAAATATGTTCTACACCGGTTTTTAAGTTTTTAAAACTGCAAAGTTCTGCACCTATTTCCTGTACAGAAATTTCAAAATTTTGGTTTTTAATACTGTGGGTTCTCAAAATATAATTTTACTCGATAATCGAGGTTAAGTGCTAATTTGCCCCGATGTGGTTATTTAGTTTAGATTTTAAAACTACAATTTCTGATTTTTAACTTTATTACATTTAAGCTAAAATTTAACTACTTTTGAAGCTAATCAATTTAAAATGAAAAAAATCTTAGCTCTTGCTGGTTCTAACAGCAGTACTTCCATCAATCAACAATTATTAGATTCTGTGGTTAAACAAATACAGGGACATCAGGTGAAATCGGTTAAACTGACCGATTATGAATTACCAATTTATCAGTCAGACCTTGAAAATGAAAAAGGAATTCCCGTTAATGTTTCTATTATAAAAAATCTGATTGCAGAACACGATGCCTTAATTATTGCCGTAAACGAACATAATGGTAATATTTCAGCATTTTTTAAAAACATTCTTGATTGGCTCTCCCGGGCAGACCGGAATTTTATGGCAGGTAAAAAGATACTCTTAATTAGTACTTCGCCCGGAGCCAGAGGAGCAGCGGCAGCTTTAGAATATTGTAAAAATATTTTTCCCAGGTTTGGCGGGGAGGTAGTGCAAAGCTTTAGTCTGCCTTCTTTTAAAGATAATTTTATAGACAAAAAAGTGGTAAATGAGGTTTTAAGTATGGGAATTGCGGATGTGCTTACCACTTTTTCACAACAGCTAAACGAAGATGGGTAAGTTGTTTATTGGTGTTTTTATTTGTTTTGTATTGATAGCATTGTTTTTCTTTTTTAAAGAAACTTCTTCTGAAAAAGAAAATGTAAGTCAACGCTTATTAATGCTGATTAAAGATGAAGAAATTACAGCAATGAATAATTTATTAGCCTTCTGTAGATCGTTTTTCTTTCTCTCTGGTTTATGGCTCTAATTTTACAGTAAAGGTATATCTTGCCAAGGATTATTTTTTGGTTTTGCCTCAAAAAAAATTATTTAGTTTTAATTCTCATCTTCCGTTGATTATTGCCAAAGATCCCGAAAGAGTCTTTGAGAAATTAAGAATTGGTAGGGTCTACCAACCTAGAAAAGTTAATCTAACTAGTACAGATGCTATTTATGTTAGTTTTAAACCTAAAGACAGACCAGGGGATTACAGGCTTAATCTAAAGTTTTTAAATCCTGAACAAAAGAAAAAATTATCAATAGCACAGCAATGGGAACTTAACACTAATTCGCTTTCTTAGCTTTCACCTTAAACTCTTCATTAGCTTTTCCCACATTACTCAATTCTGCTTCGGTTTTTCCTGCCAGTCCCATATCTTCTTTATGTTTATCTACCGGACTTCCGAATAAAATAATCCAGGCTTCTTTTAAAGATTTTGCTCTCCAGATATCTTTACTTACTTCAATCCATTCGTGAAAAACCAGGTAAACCGGATTATAAGAATTTACCGGTTTGGTAATGCCGTAACGGGGCTTTTCATCTTCGGCCTCAAAAGTACCAAAAAGCCTATCCCAAATAATAAATGTTGAACCATAATTTTTATCGATATATTTTTCATTAACAGAATGATGCACACGGTGGTGCGAGGGAGTTACAAAAATATACTCGATGGGTCGGGGTAGTTTTTTGATCAGTTCAGTATGAATCCAGAATTGGTAAAGTACTTCAAGCTGGTGGACAATAAAAAATACCAAAGGATGAAAGCCTAACAATACTACAGGTAGGAAGAAAATGATTTTTAAATTCTGTGTCCACGATAACCTGAAAGATACCGATAAATTATAATGTTCTGAAGAATGGTGCACCACGTGTGTAGACCACCAAAAACGTTGCTCATGAGCTAACCTATGCGCCCAATATCTGCAAAAATCCAATAATATCAAACACAAAACATAAGACCACCAGGTGTGGGGAATTCTGAAAGGCGCTAGATTAAAAAAGAAAAGAAAAATCATAAAAACCCCAACCTTCATAAAACCGTTTAGGATTAAATTTCCAAGGCCAATAGATAAGGAAGCTAAAAAGTCTTTTCCTGAATAAAGGTTTTTGTATTTCTTTCTACCGATTAAAAATTCAATTAAAACAAAGAAAAACATCAATGGGGCAACAACCCAAATTACAGTTGTAAAATCTAAGTTTTCTATATCGGCTAAAGTAAGTTTTTCCGTGTTTCTAAACATGAGGATATTTGGCTCTAAGTTAATATAAATTTACGCTGGAAAGCGCAATATGCGCTAATTAATATTTTTTTCTAAGAAATACAAGTTTCGTATTCATCTATTTTAATTCCTTAACATAAATAAGGATTTTGGATGGTTTGTTATGGAGAATTTAAATAAAAAGCTTTTTATATATCTATTAAGTCGTCTATTTTTAAATTTTAAATAAATAGGTCTTGTCAAGCCTAGTCAGAACGTTATTGTATAAGCTTTCAGCTGTTTTTAAGATAACAAAAATTAAACTTTAGGTGATTATGTTTACAATCATAAAAAGCTTTAAAATGTTATTACCTTTGTTATAAAACAAACTTAAACTTACTTGCGGAGTATAAAGAAAATTTCAATACAAAATCCTACGGAATTTAAACAGAAACTATGGGTATGGAGCCGGCAATTTTGTGAAGTGGCCTGGCTGGATAGTAACAATTATAAGCAAAAATACAGCGAATTTGATGCGCTGCTTGCCGTGGGAGCTTTTACAGCCAATAAAACCGATTTTTTCAATGCTTTTGAAAAATTGGAGGAATACCAACAAACCACTAACGACTGGATTTTTGGTTATTTATCTTACGATTTAAAAAATGATGTAGAAACGCTGACTTCCAATAATTTTGATGGCCTGGAATTTCCTGATTTATATTTTTTTCAACCACAAAAATTGTTTCTGATAAAGGGAAATCAGTTGGAAATGCATTATTTAAAGATGCTGGATGATGAGATTGAAGAAGATTTTATAGAAATTAAAAACCTTCCTGCTCCTCAAAGGGGGAGTGAGTTTGGGAGTGATCAAAAAAGCATAGGCTTAAATTCAGTTGGTTCAGAATTCTCACCTCATAAAAGTGGAGATCAATTACTCATTAAGCCTCGAATTTCTAAAGAAAATTACCTGGAAAAGGTTAATGAAATGCTTGTTCATATTCAACGGGGTGATATTTACGAAGCTAATTTTTGTCAGGAGTTTTTTGCTGAAAATTGTGAAATCCAGCCTTACCAGGTTTTCGATAATTTAAATAAAATTTCCGGGCCTCCGTTTGCTACTTTTCTTAAATTGGAAGAATTTTTCCTACTTTCTGCATCTCCTGAACGTTATTTGAAAAAGTCAGGAAACCAAATTATTTCCCAACCTATAAAAGGAACGGCCCGGCGCTCAGAGAATCACGAGGAAGATCAATTAATCGCTGAAAACCTGGCTAAAGATCCAAAAGAGCAGTCGGAAAATGTGATGATTGTAGATTTGGTACGAAATGACCTTTCCAAAATTGCTAAAAAAGGAAGCGTACAGGTTGACGAATTGTGTAAAATCTATTCGTTTAAACAGGTACATCAAATGATTTCTACGATTTCGGCAGAAATAAAACCTGATATCTCTCCGGTAACAAGCCTAAAAGCAACTTTTCCAATGGGTAGCATGACGGGTGCACCAAAAATTTCTGCAATGAAAATTATTGAAGCACTTGAAGAAACCAAACGTGGGTTGTATAGTGGTGCAGTCGGCTATTTTACACCTGAAGGGGATTTTGATTTTAATGTGGTAATTCGTAGTATTCTTTATAATTCAGAAAATAAATACGTTTCCTTTTCCGTGGGTGGGGCGATTACTGCTCAATCAAATTCAGAAAAAGAATTTGAAGAATGCTTGCTAAAAGCCAAAGCCATGCGGGAGGCTTTGGAAGCTGAAACTTCCAAAAAGTAGACTTTAGCAGTTGCTTTTTGTATCTTTGATATTTCCATGGATAAAGCCTTTAAATACCTTATAAAAACACAGTTTCCTTACTTGGGAAATGCCCGGCTTTTACTGGCAGTAAGTGGCGGGATAGATAGTGTGGTGTTGGTGAATTTATGCCATCATGCAAATCTTGATTTTGCCATTGCGCATTGTAATTTTAATTTGCGTGGAAAAGAAAGTGATGGAGATGAAGCTTTTGTGAAAAAACTTGCCACACAAATGGAGATTCCTTTTTTCAATCAGCGGTTCAATACCGAAATTTATGCTGAAGAATATAGAGTTTCCATTCAAATGGCTTGTCGTGATTTGCGTTATGAATGGTTTGAAGAACTTCGGGTTCAGGAAAAATTCGATTTTATTTTAACGGCACATCATGCCAATGACGATTTAGAAACTTTTTTCATCAATTTAATTCGTGGTACCGGTTTGGAAGGTTTAAGCGGTATTCAGGCTGAAAATAACAAAATTGTGCGTCCGCTTTTAAAATTTTCCCGAAAGGAAATTCAGCAATATGCCGAGGAGAATAAAATTTCCTGGCGGGAAGATAGCAGTAATGCTTCCACTAAATATCTTCGGAATAAAATCCGTCACGATTTAGTGCCGGTTTTTGAAGAACTAAATCCCGATTTTTTGCAAAGTTTTATGCAAACCCAGGAATATTTGCAAGAAAACCAGGAGTTGGTTGAAGACTATATTAGCCTGATTTATCCTGAATTGGTTCAGAAAAATAAATTTGGCTACGAGTTGGATATTGCCTTTCTAAAGAAAATTCCACATACCAAATCGGTGTTATACCAATTGCTGAAGTCTTTCGGATTTTCAGAATGGAACGATGTATACCATTTACTGGATGCCCAAGCCGGAAAAATAGTTTTTTCTCCAACACATCGACTTATAAAAGACCGGGAAAAACTAATCCTAACGGAGAGGGTGAAGGATGTTGAAGATAAGGTTTTTAAGATTGAAGAAAACGAAGATTTCGCGATGCTACCTATGGGCACTTTTTCTTTTTGTGAAGTAGGTGAAATGGGAGAAAAGTCTTTACAAAGTATTTACGTAAACGCTGAAATGTTGAGTTACCCGCTTATAGTCAGAAAATGGCGTGAAGGCGATTATTTTTATCCTTTCGGCATGAAAGGAAAGAAGAAGCTAAGCGACTTCTTTAAGGACAAAAAATTATCTTTGCCGCAAAAGGAAAATACCTGGTTGTTATGTTCCGGCAACAAGATAGTTTGGGTAATAAATCATCGTGCCGATAACCGCTTTGCTATTACTTCGCCTACACAAAAAATCATTAAAATCACCTGTAATTCATGAAACTAAAGGCACTACTGCTACTCTTATTTTTTTCTATTTTTCAACTTCAGGCCCAGGTTTTTGAAACTGGGGCCAATAATTTACAAATTGAAGATCCGATAAGCTGGGAGGCTTCCGTAGAGAAACAAAGCGATAGTATTTACCGGTTAACTTTCACGGCTTCTTTGGAAGATGGCTGGCACCTTTATTCGCAAAAGGAAGCAGACATTGATATTGCACCAATTCCCACGGCTTTTACTTATAATAACGAAGAAGCTGGTTTTGAATTGGTAGGAAAAACCGAAGAACCCACCGCTGAACCAATTTATGATGAGGTTTTTGAAGCCGATATTACTTATTTTGAAGACGAGGCCATTTTCACCCAGGATGTAAAAGTTAACGACCCTGAAAGCGTAGAGGTTGTTGCAGAAATTTATTTTTCGGTTTGTGATGATAAACAGTGTTTGCCCCCCGAAACCGAACGTTTTAGTATTTCACTGGCCAATAATGAAGTGGCTGAAGGTTTTATTAATCTTGAAATTTCAGAAAAAGATAAAAGATTAACCCAGGCACTTAATGCTAATTTAAAAGGTCTTGAGGATTATAAGTTAGATGGAGAAGAAGATAAGAATTTTGGGACTTTGTTTTTGCTCGGGTTTGTTGGAGGTTTGCTGGCCTTGCTTACGCCTTGTGTTTTCCCAATGATTCCCCTTACTGTTTCCTTTTTTACCAAAGGGGCTAAAAACCGAAAACGAGGCCTGGTGAACGCTATTTTATACGGGTTTTTCATATTCCTGATTTATGTGTTACTGAGTTTACCTTTTCATTTACTGGACAGTGTAAACCCCGAAATCCTGAATAATATTTCTACCAACGTTACACTGAATATTGTATTCTTTGTGATATTTATCATTTTCGCTTTTTCCTTTTTTGGTTATTATGAAATAACGCTCCCGGCCTCCTGGAGTAATAAAATGGACGATAAAGCCTCAAGTATTGGAGGGGGCATCGGAATTTTTTTTATGGCATTAACTTTAGCTTTGGTTTCATTTTCCTGTACCGGCCCAATTTTAGGATCATTGTTAGGCGGCTCCTTAACCAGTGATGGCGGTGCAATGCAACTTTCTATGGGAATGGGTGGTTTTGGCCTAGCCCTGGCCTTACCTTTTGCCTTGTTTGCTTTGTTTCCTAATTGGCTCAATTCATTACCTAAAAGTGGGGGCTGGTTAAATACAGTTAAAGTAGTTTTAGGGTTTATTGAATTGGCCCTGGCCTTTAAATTCCTCTCTAACGCTGATTTAGTAGAGCATTGGGGCTTGTTGAAACGTGAAATTTTCCTCGGAATATGGATTGTGCTTGGCGCCGGGTTAATCGCTTACTTATTCGGTTGGATTCGATTTCCACACGATGCGCCTAATCAAAAAATCAGTAAAGGTCGTTTAGGTGTTGGTATTTTAACCCTCCTGTTTGTGCTTTATTTAATCCCGGGACTTACCAATACTTCCTACGCCAATTTAAAATTGTTAAGTGGTTTTCCTCCACCGTTATTTTATAGTATTTATGAGAAAGGTACTGAAGCGCCATTAGGTTTAGAGGCTTATAAAGACTGGGATAAAGGGTTAGAAGCTGCTCGGAAAGAGAATAAACCCATAATGATAGATTTTACAGGTTGGGCTTGTGTAAACTGCCGAAAAATGGAAGAACAGGTGTGGAGTGAACCCGAAGTTTTTAAAACCATTAGTGAAGATTATATCCTCATTTCGCTTTATGTTGATGATCGAGAAGAACTTCCTGAAGAAGAACAGTTTAATTATCCGAGACCAAATGGAAGCATAAAACCAATAAAAACCATCGGAGATAAATGGGCGACTTTCCAAACCCTTAATTTCAGTAATAATTCACAGCCTTTTTACGTGCTGTTAGATCCAAATTTGAATCTTCTGAAAGAGCCGGTTGGATATATGCCTGATGCTTCGGAATATTATCAGTGGTTACAGGATGGGCTTAAAAAGTACCGGGAGACTACAAAAGAGTAATTCAATAATTGCTCAAAAGTTGCACTAAGCACTTTTTTTCTTTAGGGTTAAGCCGCTAATTTCTATATTTAGGCACTTTTAAAATAATTATAGATGAAACTACTTCATTCTTTTCTATTTATAGTTTTTACGGGACTATTATCCTTTTCAGCTTTGGCCCAAACCGATTATGATGTAAAAGCACATTATAATAAAGAGGAAGTGCAAATTGAAATGCGTGACGGGGTAAAATTGCATACCACCATTTACAGTCCGAAAGATACCTCAAAAGAATATCCCATTTTAATGCAACGTACGCCTTATAGTGCACAGCCTTATGGGGAAGACCAGTTTCGCTCGCTTATCGGACCAAACAAAACTTTAATGCAGGAAGGCAATATCATTGTTTACCAGGATGTACGCGGTCGTTGGATGAGTGAAGGTAAATATGATAATATGCGGGCGTTTATTCCGAATAAATCTGGTAATGAAACCGATGAATCCAGTGATACGTATGATACCATTGAATGGCTACTTAAAAATGTAGAAAACAACAATGGGAAAGTCGGTACCTGGGGAATTTCCTATCCCGGGCATTATGCCGTAGCTTCTTTGCTCGATGCGCATCCGGCTTTAAATGCGGTTTCGCCCCAGGCGGGTATAGGAGATTTCTTCTTTGATGATTTTCATCATAATGGTGCTTATTTGTTAAGTTACTGGCGGGTAACCGCACTTTTTGGATACGGGAAAGATGGGCCAACTGATAAACCCTGGTATGAACTCCCCAATTTAGGAACGCAAGACCAATATCAGTTTTTTCTGGATATTGGGCCGCTTAAAAATTTAGATAAATATTACGGCGAGGACAATATTTTTTGGCAGCAGTTAAAAGAGCATCCTAATTACGATGAGTTTTGGCAAAAACGCGGAATAGTTCAGCATTTAGAAGACATAAAACCTGCAGTTATGGTAGTGGGGGGACTCTTTGATGCCGAAGACCTTTATGGACCTTTTGAAACCTATAAAAATATAGAGAAAAACAGCGATAATTATAATACGCTGGTTATGGGGCCCTGGAGCCACGGTGATTGGGCCAGGCTTTCCGAGAGACAAGCTGTTGGAAATGTTTATTTTGGTGATGAAATTTCAAAGGATTATCAGGAAAATATAGAAACCAAATTTTTTAATCATTTTCTAAAAGAAGAAGGTGATAATAATTCAGAACTTCCGGAAGCTTATGTTTATGATACCGGAACACGCGAATGGAATATTTACCAGCAATGGCCTCCAAAAGGCACGGAAGAAAAGATTTTTTATCTAAGCGAAGAGCAAAAATTAGGTGAATCTGCTTCTAAAAATGAGCAGACGTTTGTAAGTGATATTGACAAGCCGGTGCCATACAATGACGAAATTAAAGCCGTTTTCACTCCGAGGGAATATATGACCGGTGACCAGCGTTTTGCGGCTCGAAGGCCTGATGTTTTGTTTTATGAAACCGAAGTTTTAGAAGAAGATATGAAACTCAGCGGTGAAATTAAAGCCGTATTAAATGTGGCTACTACCGGTACAGCTGCCGATTGGGTGGTAAAGGTTATTGATGTTTACCCACCTGATGCTGAGAATTACGAAGAAACAATGCCACATCTGGATATGGGCAATTATCATATGATGGTACGTAGCGAAGTAATGCGCGGGCGTTTCAGAAACGGGTTTGAAAAACCTGAGCCTTTTGAGTCCAATAAAAAAACCGAGGTGAAAATTACACTTCAGGATATTAACCATACTTTTAAGAAAGGCCATAAATTGCAAATTCAGGTGCAAAGTACCTGGTTTCCACTTATAGATCGAAATCCGCAAACCTATGTGCCTAATATTTTTGAAGCTTCAGAAGAAGATTTTAAAACCCAAACCCATACGGTTTTTGGAGATTCTTACCTTAAATTTTCAGCCTTAAAAAAATAATAAAATGATAAAACTCAGCTATAAATCGGGGATTTTATTGATGGTTTTTGCCTTTGTACTTTCAGCTTGTAAAAACGAAGAAAAGACTTATTCTGAAGCAGAAATTGCAGCTGCTTCTTTAGATTTGAATGACTATTTTGATGAACAGTTTGAGCGGGATGTGGCAGAATCACCGATGATGCAAACCCGGCTGGGACGAAAAACCAATTATGGGCAATGGGATGATATTTCACATTTAAAATATGCGGAGGACCTAAAAAAAGCTAAAGAGCGTCTTGAGTATTTAGAGAAGATAGATGTTGAAGCCCTGGATGAGCAAACTTTATTGAGTTACCGGTTGTATAAACAACAGGTGAAAAACGAAATTGAAGATTATGATTTTCGTTTTTATAATTATCCTGTAAATCAAATGTTTGGTTATCATGCCGAATTACCTGCTTTCTTAATCAATATGCACCGTATCGATTCTGTAAGTGATGCCCGGGCCTATATTTCAAGAGTTGAAGCTATTCCGGAAGTTGTAGATGATGTTATAGCGAATATAAAAATTAGGGAACAAAACGGAATTGTACCGCCCACTTTTGTATTTGATAAAGTTATAGAAGACAGTAAAAACCTGTTAAAAGGCAAGCCGTTTAAAGAATCCCGGGAACTTAGTGTTCTTTATGGAGATTTTGAAGCTAAAATTAGTAAGCTTGACCTTGATGAAAATCAACAGGAAAATTTAAAAAAAGAAATAGGAGAGGTTTTAACCAAAAAATTTGAACCGGCTTATAAAAAATTAATTCAAGAGTTGGAAAATCAACAAAAGCGCTCTTCTAGTGATGCCGGGGCCTGGAAATTTCCGAAAGGAAAGGATTTTTATACCAGAGCTTTAAAGCGTAGTACCACTACCGATTTAACTGCTGATAAAATTCATGAATTGGGAAAAAAAGAGGTAAAAAGAATTCATCAGGAAATGCGGGAAATTATGAAAAAAACCAATTTTGATGGTTCTTTACAGGATTTCTTTGAGTTTATGCGGACCGATGAGCAATTCTATTATGAAGGTTCAGAAGGTCGTGAGCGTTATTTAAAAGAAGCCACGGCTTTAATAAATACGATGAAAACAAAATTAGATAATTTGTTTATTACCCAGCCTGAAGCTGATATAAACGTAAAAGCCGTAGAGCCTTTTCGTGAGCGCAGTGCAGGAAAAGCCTTTTATCAGCAACCTGCACCTGATGGTTCGCGCCCTGGGATTTATTATGCCAATTTATATGACATGAAAGCTATGCCAACCTATCAAATGGAAGCTTTGGCCTATCATGAAGGCATTCCCGGCCACCATATGCAGTTGGCTATAGCTCAGGAGTTGGAAGATATTCCTGAATTCAGAAAATATAGTTCTTATACCGCTTATATAGAAGGTTGGGGACTTTACAGTGAATTATTACCAAAGGAAATCGGGTTTTATAACGACCCATATTCCGATTTTGGCCGTTTAGCGATGGAACTTTGGCGGGCTTGCCGGTTAGTAGTTGATACCGGAATTCATGCAAAAAAATGGACCCGACAAGAAGGGATAGATTATTATAAACAAAATACACCTAATGCTGAAAGCGATGCCGTAAAAATGGTGGAACGGCATATTGTAATGCCCGGCCAAGCTACTGCATACAAAGTAGGTATGAACAAAATCCTTGAACTTCGTGAAATGGCTAAGACCAAACTGGAAGATAAATTTAATATTAAGGAATTTCATGAGATAATCCTGGCCAATGGAGCAATGCCTTTAAATATATTAGAAGAACGAATTAAAAATTACATAGAAGAAAACAAATAACCTTGAAGATAAAAAAAGACCAACTAAAAGTAATTAGCCTTAAAAACGGCCAAAACACCTGTCTTGAAATTCTTAATTTTGGGGCCGCAATTTTAAGTTTTAAAATTACCGATAAAAATGATGTTCCGGTTAATATTATAGTTTCTCCCCGGGCAGAAGAATTTATTACACAAGCTTATAAAGAGTATAACAAGTGTTTTGGAGCTTCTATAGGGCGATATGCGGGAAGGATTTCAGAAGGAAAATTTAAACTGGATGATGAGACTTTTAAGTTATATCAAAATGATGGGGTACACTTGCACGGAGGAGAACGGGGCTTTCAATATAAATTATGGGAAGTGGAAGAAGAGACCTCGGGTCATAATCCTACTGTAACCCTCAGTTATACTTCTCCAAACGAAGAAGAAGGCTATCCGGGAAATTTAAAAGCCAGTGTTACTTATACCCTTACTGAAGAAAATGAATTACAGATTGAGTATTCGGCTACCACTGATAAAGAAACCGTGGTAAACCTTACCAATCACGCTTATTTTAATTTGAATGGGGAAGGGAGTATAAGTGATCATTTTCTACAATTGGATGCAAGACAAATGCTTGAGGTAGACAAGAAGCTTTTACCTACCGGAAATTTGACAAAATTAAAGGAACATCCTAAAAATTTCTCAGAAAGCAAGTTGATTGGTAACCGTTCTCTTGATGATACTTTTGTACTTAATAGTGGCAGAGATGAGACAGCAGCAATTTTATATGCGCCTTTAACCGGGATTAAAATGAAATTATCAACAAATCAACCTGGGGTTGTGGCTTATGCTCCTGAAGAGTTACCTGATGGTTTGAATTATCGAA
Source organism: Salegentibacter sp. (assembly GCA_017795085.1). Classification (GTDB taxonomy): domain Bacteria; phylum Bacteroidota; class Bacteroidia; order Flavobacteriales; family Flavobacteriaceae; genus Salegentibacter. Next base: position 1,961,373 of record CP051246.1, on the reverse strand, counting down.
CAGAAATTTCTGATTCTTATCCTTCTCTTTGCTTAGAAGCACAAAACTTTCCCAATGCACCTAATTTCAGGAACTTTCCGTCTGCAGTATTGAAGCCGGGAGAGAAATATTATAACCAGATAACTTACGCTTTTTCAGTATCTAAATAATTAAATAAACGTATTTGGTACGTTTTTAAATTAAAATCATATATTTAGCCGACTTTTAAAAGGTATAACTTAGTCGAATTAGAAATTAACTAAAAGCATTCAAAATCAACTAATATGGAATTTGGATTACTCGATCAAATAATTTTTGCAGCCTATGCCTTGCTCATAGTGGGAATAGGTTTATATGTTTCCCGTGGGAAAGGAGACTCTTCTGAAGGATATTTCCTTGCCGATAAAAGTTTACCCTGGTGGGCTATTGGCGCTTCATTAATTGCTGCCAATATCTCTGCAGAACAGTTTATAGGAATGTCTGGCTCCGGTTTTGCAATCGGGCTGGCAATTGCTTCTTATGAATGGATGGCGGCGATTACCCTATTATTGGTAGGAAAGTTTTTCCTACCTGTTTTTATCAATAAAGGCCTGTATACCATTCCAGAATTTATTGAGGTACGTTATGGCTCAAACCTAAAAACTATTTTAGCTGTTTTCTGGATTTGCCTGTTTGTATTTGTAAACCTTACTTCAGTGCTATATTTGGGGGCTACAGCCTTGGATACCATTATGGGTAATGGTGATGGTTCGTTCTTTATTTACGCTATTATTGGCCTGGCCTTTTTTGCCGCGGCTTATTCACTTTATGGCGGACTTTCAGCAGTGGCTTGGACCGATGTGGTACAGGTAATATTATTAATAATTGGAGGTCTTGTAACCACTTTTATCGCCCTGGCTAACGTAACAGAAGATGGTGGAATAATTTCGGGAATGGTACATGTTTATGAAGAGGTTCCTGAGAAATTCTCAATGGTTATAGATAAGGGGGAAATTATTACACCTAACGGAAAAGATGCCTGGTGGGATTTGCCAGGCTTAGCTGTGCTTATTGGAGGTATGTGGGTAGCTAACCTGTATTACTGGGGCTTTAACCAGTATATTATTCAACGTACACTGGCGGCAAAAAGTTTAAGGGAATCTCAAAAAGGAATTATACTTGCCGGTTTCTTAAAGCTTATTATTCCTTTGATTGTAGTAATTCCCGGGATTATTGCTTTTGTAATGAATACCGGTCCTGATGGCAGTATTTCAGAAAGCTTTACCGATGCGAGTTTCTTTAGCGGATCGGGAAATATTATAAATGATAATGCAGCGCCCTGGTTAATTCAGGAATTTGTGCCTGCAGGTTTAAAAGGTTTGGTATTGGCAGCACTTGCTGCGGCCATTGTGTCTTCAGTAGCATCAATGTTGAATTCAACAGCTACTATTTTTACGATGGATATCTACAAACCTTATTTCAATAGGAAGTCTTCTGAAAAGAATCTGGTATTAGTTGGTAGAATTACAGCTACGGTTGCATTAATTGTTGCGGTTATTTTGGCTCCGCAGCTTAAAAACCTCGGGCAGGTATTCCAGTATATTCAGGAATATACCGGGGTGGTAAGTCCGGGAATTTTAGCGGTCTTTATGCTAGGCTTATTCTGGAAAAAAACCACAAATGCAGCGGCTATTTGGGGGGTTCTGGCCTCAATTCCAATTGCGCTTTACTTTAAAGTTGCCCCTAATGGATGGGTAGATAGTTCTTTATTTGTAACTCTGCCATTTATGCACCAGATGATGATTACCTGGATTTTAACGATGGCTATTATGGTGGTAATAAGCCTGACCGAAAATAAAGGAAAAGACCATGAAAAAGGTATTGTACTTTCAAAGGCCTTATTTAAAACCAGCCCAACTTTTAATATTGGTGCTTTTGCAATCTTGCTAATTGTAGCGATGCTTTATGCCTTGTTTTGGTAAGCTTACCTGAATTATAAAATATAAAAAAGCCGTCTCATTTATCAAAATGGGGCGGCTTTTTTATTCCCACCGGTGGGTTTAATAGCCCCGATGAGTCTGTTTCGGGTGAGATTTTCCGATACATACCTTGGACTTGCCTCAATCTTGTTGGGTTTTTACTGTTTTTAATAAAAAAAGCTGTCTAAAATTAATGAGACAGCTTTTTTGTAAACAAACTAGAAACTAAACTATTCTTATTCAAGCGTATAGTGTGTATTAGATAAAGCATTAAGGGTATCGGCTGCTTGCTCGGCAGTAATGTCACGTTGTGGGCCGGCAAACATCTCATAACCAACCATAAATTTTTTAACCGTGGCTGAACGTAATAGTGGCGGGTAAAAACTCATATGAAAATGCCATTCCGGATATTCGCTTCCATCGGTTGGAATTTGATGGATTCCCGACGAGTAAGGAAATGAAGTTTCAAAAAGATTATCGTATTTAATTGTAAGTTTTTTAATGATTTCAGCAAAAGATTTTTCTTCATCACTGCTCAATTGTCCGATGTGTTGATAATGTTTCTTCGGAATAATCATCGCTTCGTAAGGCCAAACCGCCCAATAGGGGATAAGGGCAACAAAATCATCATTTTCTTCTAAAATACGTTCCTCAGCCTCTAATTCCTGCTGAAGGTAATCGGTTAAAATACTGCGTTTATTTTTCTCCCAGTAATCTTTAAAATGCTTAGATTTCTTCTGAATTTCAGTAGGGATAGAATGTTGCGACCAGATTTGTCCGTGTGGGTGCGGATTGCTACAACCCATAATCGCCCCTTTATTTTCAAAAATTTGCACGTAATTAATGCCGTCTTTTGCGCCCAGTTCTTTGTATTCTTTTTTCCAAAGTCCAACTACGTTTTGAATATCTTCAACTTCCATTAACGGAAGGGTAAGCGAGTGATTGGGAGAAAAACAAACCACTTTACATATTCCGGTTTCAGTTTCGGCTTTAAATAACCCGTCTTCAAAACTTTGATATTCAGTGTCGGGCAGTAATGCCGGAAAATCATTTTCAAAAGAATGAACTCCTTTATAATCAGGGTTTTTAGCGCCGCCCATCCTGGAATTTCCGGGACATAAATAACAATTTGGGTCGTAAGTTTCACGCTTTTCAGTGGCATTTTTTTCGGTTTTTCCCTGCCATGGCCGTTTGGTGCGGTGCGGAGAAACCAAAATCCATTCACCGGTTAAAATATTATATCGCCTATGCGGGTTTGTATTTAGTTTATCTTCTGCCATAATTCTATTTTTCAATTTTTTCGACTAAAGTGCCTTGGCTTGGTGCCACACTTATAGCCTCTAATTCTATATTGAATTTTTCTTTATAAGCCTGGCTTACTTCTTTCGTGTAAGCTGCAATTTTATCGGTTTCAATCAGGTTGATGGTACACCCACCAAAGCCACCGCCCATCATCCGGGAGCCGTAAATAAACTCTTTATCTTCTGAGAAATCTACCAGAAAATCGAGCTCCTTACAACTAACCTCATACTCATGCTGAAGTCCGCGGTGTGAGGCATACATTAAATTTCCTATGGTATTCAATTCTCCCTTTTGTCATGCATTGGCAGTTTGGTGTACCCTGTTGTTTTCTTCCAATACATATTTACAGCGTCGATAGTTTACTTCGGGAAGTTCATCTTTAAACTCCATCAACATTTTTTCAGAAACATCACGAAGCGATTTTACTTCAGGATATTTTTCAGCAATTTTTGCTACGCTGTTTTCACATTGTTTACGGCGGGTGTTATATCCGCTGTCTGCCAGGTTATGTGATACTCCGGTATTTAGCAATAATAATTTACAGTTCTCAATTTCCGTAGGTATAAATTTAGCTTCAAGTGTAGCACAGTCTAACATTATAAAATGTGCATTTTTGCTCATTACAGAAGCAAATTGATCCATAATCCCACAATTGGAACCTACAAAATTATTCTCAGCCCGTTGGGAAAGTTTTACAATATCAATTTTCTGAAGATCAAGTTGAAATAATTCATTCAAACCAGCGGCAAAACCACATTCTAAAGCCGCAGAAGAACTTATTCCGGCGCCTATGGGCAATTCACTAACAATAGTACAATCAAAACCTTTAATTTTTTTACCGAGTTTAAGGATTTCATCGACTACTCCAAGAAGGTAATTTTCCCAGGAATTTTCACTTTTCTGAATATTTTCGGGATTAAACTCAAAGTAGCTATTATAGGTTTTACTATATACACGGCATTTATCCTGATGTTCATTTTTACTGAATTCAAAATAAATTTTTTTATCAATAGCCGATGGCATTACAAAACCATTATTATAATCGGTATGTTCGCCAATAAGGTTGATGCGCCCCGGCGAACTTATTTTTATTTCGGGTTTAAACGCTGCTAAAAAAGATTTTAACAGAGGAACTTCTTTTTCCAAAAAGATAAATTTTAAAATGAATATTCAAATATAATAAATGTAATTGATACGTTAATTTAATTCTCGAAAAAATATATATATTTATACCAAAACCCAGTAATACTCAATGAAAATCACCGAAAAAGACTACTATATACAAGAAGATAAAATGTACGTGGCAACCGACTGCGTTATTTTTGGTTTTGATGAAGGTAACTTAAAATTATTGATTTTTAAACGGCGGGTAAAACCGCTTATGGGCACCTGGTCGTTAATAGGGAGTTTTGTAAGGTTGCAAGAAGATGTGAGTGAAGCGGCCGAGCGGGTGTTAAAAGAAATTACCGGCCTGGAGAATGTTTTTATGGAAGAATTAAAAACCTACGGTACTGCAAATCGTGATCCAGGTTACCGGTGTATATCTATCGCACAATACGCTCTTATTAGAATTGGAGAATACGATAAAGAATTGGTAGAGCGCCATGGAGCACATTGGTATGATATAGATGATGTGCCAAATTTGGTTTTAGAGCATAACCAAATGGTAGAAGATGCCTTGGCAAGAATACGCCGCAAGGCACGTTACAAACCAATAGGTTTTGAATTGTTACCGCAGAAATTTACCATACCGCAATTGCAACGTCTTTATGAGGCTGTATATCAAAAGAAGTTGGATGCCCGTAATTTTCGAAAAAAGGTGTTGTCGTTAAATGTGCTGATCAAATTAGATGAAAAGGATAAATCAACTTCCCGAAGAGGTGCTTTTTTATATAAATTCGATAAAAGTAAATATAAGAAATTACAGGAATCCGGATTTAATTTTGAAATATCTTAGAAATTTATATTGAATAACGTAAAATTCTATATTGTTCGTCGTTCGTGATATAAATTGACCGCTAAAATCAACTGATATGAAACTGGAACTTTTACTTTTATCCAATATAAAGGATAATATTTGAAAAGTTTTATACAAATAATTTTGATTTTTGATATTTAATCGTAAATTTTACGTTTAATATTTTTAATTTAATTTTTGTATTATTATGAGCGGGAAGTTTTCCAGGCGCGATGCCTTAAAAAGTATGGTAATAGGTTCAGGAGTGCTAAGCCTGGGAGGAGTGGCTTCCTCGTTTGCAGCCATTAATTTAATAGATGAAAAGCAAACCAGGTTTAGTGGCGAAAATATCAAGCATTCGGTTTGTAGATGGTGTTTTGAGGATATTCCGTTAAAAGAATTTTCAAAAATATGTAAGGGTTTTGGTATTGAGGCTATAGATCTTTTAAAGCCGTCGGAATGGGAAACTGTTGAAAAGGAAGGTTTGGTTTGTTCTATGGCTACCGAAAGTTTTGCCAATATCGTACACGGATTTAACGAGCCTAAAAACCATAAGAAACTTCAGGAACAATATAAAGGACTGATAGAAAAGGCAGCTGATCACGAAATTAAAAATGTGATTTGTTTCTCCGGGAACCGACACGGTATGGATGAGGAAACAGGACTAAAGAATTGTGTGGAAGGTCTTTCGCCATTACTTGATTACGCTCAAAGTAAAAATGTAAATCTTGTGATGGAATTGCTAAATTCCAAGGTAAATCATCCTGATTATATGTGCGATCATACCCATTGGGGGGTGGCACTTGCTGAGGAATTAGGAGCTGACAATTTTAAGCTGCTTTACGATATTTATCATATGCAGGTTATGGAAGGCGATGTTATTGCCACTATAAAAAATAACCATAAACATATTAATCACTACCACACTGCCGGTGTGCCGGGACGTAACGAAATTAATGATACACAAGAGCTTAATTATCCGGCTATTGTAAAAGCCATAACAGAAACCGGTTTTGACGGTTATTTGGCTCAGGAATTTATTCCCACATATAAAGATAAAGCTACAGCACTGCAGGAAGCCATTGAAATCTGTGATATTTAAGACTGTATTTGTTCGACATCTTCTTTTCAAATAAGACGTATATTCAAAACTTATAAGTTTTATAAATGAAATATTCTATTGATATAAACCCTGAATTTTTCAGGGTTTTTTGTTTTGGGAATGTTCTTAATATAAGCAAAGAAACCTAATCCAAAAAGGGATAGTTTTATATAATAAATAATTTCAACAAGAACCTTTCTTTTTGGTTATATATATGTTATTTAAAAGTTAATTGGTATATTCCCGCCTTAATTTTAACAAGTGACCAAGTCCCAGGAATGAATTTCTTAAAGTTTTTTTTTGCAGCAACGTTTTTACTATTAACCACCTTATTATCTGCCCAGGATATTACTGAAAATACATTTGGAAACGGGATTATAAACACTGTGGCAAAAGACAGTAGTTTTAGTTTAAAATTCGGGGCACGTTTTCAAACCCTGTATTCATATCAATTGGAAGAGTCTGAATTTGACGAATTCGAAATGAAAAATTCAGATTTTCTTATTCGTCGGGCCCGGTTAAAGTTTGACGGATTTGCCTACTCGCCAAAATTGGAATATAAAGTAGAGTTAGGGCTTTCTAACCGTGATATTTCCGGCGGAAATGAATTCACAGGAGATGCGCCACGTTATATTTTGGATGCAGTTTTAAAGTGGAATTTTTATGAGAATTTTGTGCTTTGGGCAGGACAAACAAAACTACCCGGAAACCGTGAGCGAGTTGTATCTTCAGGTGATTTGCAAATTGTTGACCGCTCTTTGCTAAATAGTCGCTATACCATAGACCGGGATATGGGCATACAACTAAGACATAAAACTCAAATGGGAAATCAATTTATTTTAAAAGAAATTTTTGCTTTATCTCAAGGTGAAGGTCGTAATATTACCGGAGGAAACCTTGGAGGTTATCAATATACCGGTCGATTGGAATTGCTTCCTTTTGGGGAATTTAAAGATTATCGTGAAGCCGATTTAGAACGAAATCAAACTCCTAAATTGGCGGTGGGCTTAACTTACGATTATAATGATGATGCTGTAAAAACCCGCTCAAATATGGGAGATTATATGAGGACGGCAAATGGTTTTCATAATACTGATATCCAAACTATTTTTGCCGATTTAATGTTTAAATATCGCGGTTTTTCTGTTTTAAGTGAATTTGCATACCGGGATGCTGAAAACCCTATAGCTCGCAATGATGACGGTACGGCAACCGGTGATATGGTAAATACTGGAAATTCTTTTAATGTTCAGGCAGGATATTTATTTGATAGTAATTATGAAATAGTTTCACGTTTTACCCAAGTGAATGAAGATCATCCCAATTCCCTTTTCAGAAATGAAGAACAATATACCCTTGGTTTATCAAAATATTTTGTAGGCCATAAACTGAAGGTTCAAACAGATCTTAGTTTTACCGATAGCCCAGAACCTTTACGCAATGGAATTATGTACCGCTTGCAGGTAGATTTTCATTTGTAGAATTCTTTTCACTACAAGTATAAAACTGTTTTAGCTGGTTAAGTGTTAAGCATACTAAGGGATTGGAATCAACTATGAAATATCAGAGAATACTTTAGTTATGCAAGCTGTAATCCGTTTATATAATTTGTGTTTAACTCAATATTACGGACCTGTGGGAGTTAGGGGGCTTTTACTTTTTAATTGAAGGCTGCTCTTATATTATTTCTTTTTGATGCCGGACTTACTTTCTTTGCTTTTATTGAAACACATTTATTAAAAGTGGCTAATTGTTCTACTGTTTCACTAAAAGGTTCAAGCCATGAGGTGATGTCTATATTTGTGTTCTCGATATGTAAGTGAATGAGTTCGAATTCTTTATTTTTACGATGTGCTTTGCAATCAACACGTCCAATAAATTCATTACCAAATAATATAGGTAAAGAAAAGTATCCATATTTTCTTTTTGCTTTAGGGGTATAACATTCAAGGCGATAGCCAAAATTAAAAAGTTGTTCTAAACGCTCACGATGTATAATTGCATTATCAAAAGGGGATAAAATTTTGATTTTAGAGGGGGGTTCCTTTATTGATGTTTCAAGTAATTTAGAAGTTGTATACATTTTTGGAAAACCATCAACATTGATTTCTTGTACCAACTTATCTTCAATCATTATTTGCAATACGCGTTCTACATTTTTTCTAATCTCTTTTCCTGTTCTTAAGTGTGTTATTTGCTTAACGGAGGTGACACCATAAGCACGTAAATGTGTGTTTACTAAATACGCTGCATATTCCATGGGCGTGGGTTCAGCGGTATTGATAGTATCAGGTAATACTCTTTCTGTCAGGTCGTATATCTTTTCCATACCATCCCGTCCACACACCATTAAATCGCCTTGCATAAAGAGTTTTTCAAGAGCAGTTTTTGTTGGTTTCCAATTCCACCAACTCCCTGGTTTTTTGCTGGTAGATTGGAAATCCCTAGCCTTTAGCGGCCCTTCTATACGAATCCTATCATTTACATAGGTGAGGATTTTAGGGTCAACATTTTTATAATAGCGCGATTTTCCTCTTTTAAAATATAGCATTTGAGGTAAGGCAAAACGAAAATTTGTTATTGGTAAATAAGATGCAGCATGAAACCAATATTCAAAAACTTTACGCTCTTCTGTTAACTGTGCTAAATATTCATTTTTATAATCTGGTATCCTGGTCCAAAGTGTATGGTGGTGTGCCCGTTCTATAACAGATAATGTATCAATTTGAATATAACCAAGATGTTCTAATGCAGATAGCACGGCTTTTTTGCCCTTTCCAAATGATTGCGTCGTTAGTCCCTGGCGTTGTAAGGTTATACGTTGAAGCTGTTTTAACATTGAGCTTTGATTCATATTCTTCTTTGTCTATAAGTTCTACCTCGGTATTGTTTTCATCCTGATACATCTTAGGGTGAACTGTAACATAAGTACAATAGGCTCTTTGTAAAAGTTTTGCTACTTAATATTTTCTATACCTTTATAGTTGTCAGTTTTTATCCCCACCAGTGGTTCTAATATCCCGAGACTTGTCTCGACCGAGAAAAATTTTTCCGATACATACCTCGTGAGCTTGCCCCGAGCTTGTTGTTTTTAGCAATTTTCAAAACACAGAAAGTTAGCTTTTTTCTTCTTTATTAAAATAAACCAGGTAATAATACATTTGTTTTTCTTCGTCCCAGCCTTTTTCTACAAATTTATCGGCCGATTCTGCGTTTACAAAATCCATTTTAATCTGAATATTGGTATCCAGATTAATGATACTTTTTATTTTCTTACGCGCATCGGTCACTGCTTTATTGGCGATAGGAAAATTAGTAAGGTCTTCAACCTTATATTTTGGGGCTTTCTCGGTTTTATAATGCTGGAATTCAGGAATTAAATCGGGGTTGTCTATTACCGAATTCAGGAAGTTACTCTCTTCAAAATCATCATTTTTGGCAAAGTAGTCCATACTCCGATTCATAAACATTACCTCCTCTTTTTTATCTTCAGCAGGTAAAACCACGTCTTTTGCAAAATTTTTACAGAAATTCAGGTAACTCTTGGTGTTGTAATTTTCATCGCGCATCACATCTACTCCAAGGAAGTTTTCAAGCCAGTACTTAGTATCGTATTTATTAGAATCTACCGAAAGGATTTTATAGCCATCTTCCCGCATTTTATTAAAAATAAGCGCGCCTTTGTCAAGTTTATTGAGGTTTATTCCCTGCTGAACAATCATTTCCAGAATACTTCCTTTTTCTTCAAACTGAAGGAAATCGTGTTTTAATTCTGATTTAAAGATACCAATAGCAGGTACTTTTTCGTTGTCAATCTGCATATTTTCAAAATAAACCACATAAACTTCACCGCTTTTAATATGCGGATGTGAAGATTGTTCAAAAAGTAGCGTGGTTATTTTTTTTGAAAATTCATGAACCTGCTCGGGATTTTCAAAAATGGCATTGGCCAAATTGTATAGTTCATTGAATTCCAAATCGGTTTCGTGATCAAATTTGAAATAATTCTCTTCTTTTTCCCGAAAAGGTTTCAGGAAATATTCTTTGATAAGCGGGGTGATTTCATCGTTTAATTGATAAGGTGCAGCCGATAAAAATATATTTTCATTACGACTTTTATTCCCCACCCGGTGAATAGACAGGGATTCAATTTGAGCATTAAAAAGGTTGATCATAAATAGTAAGTCTTATGTCATTTCCGCAGCCTGTGCTGAATTTATTTCAGTAAAGGCGGAAATCTATTTTTTGTTGTTGAACCGTTTAAATTTTAAAAAAGTATTCGTTAATGATAGGTACGAAGCAATCTGTAAATTATTAGTAACTAAATTTGAGATTACTTCTCCCGATTATTATGACGTGTATAATTTTAAATTTCAGGAAAAATTCATTAAATACCTAAAATCCTGAAACAAGCTCGGGATAATTCCTTTGGAATTAATTCCAGTTTTCATCAAATGAAAAATCGTCGTAATCATTGGTATTGAATCCCTGGTCAAAAATGTCCTCAGAAGTTGATTCTTCTTCTTCACCTACAAAATCCTTATCGGGAGCTGAGTCTGGCAGCTGACCATGAACAAACATAAGATTTGGATAATCACGTCCAGGTTCAACTTCAGCAATATCGCCCAATTCAATAAGGAAAGTCCACATGTTAAGAAAATCATATACATAAATGATTTTGGTATTATCCTTATCCAAAATACTATCCAAGCTGGTTTCATTCATCAGGCGAACCTCGCCGCCCATATCAAATTGTGAAAACTCTTCTCCCTGGTTCCAGTCTTCATCGCTTAAGTAAAACGAAGCCATTTCAGTGCCATCAAATCCAAAAGATTGTACAATAGTGTTATGTAAATCTTCTAAGGTGCTGTCTTTCAGCATTTCGATATCTCTAAAAACATCTTCTTCAGCATCGAGAATAATTCTAAATCGGTAAACCATAACTGTTAAATTTGAGCTACAAAGCTACGAAGTTTTAAACGTTTTGGAAGCGCGTGCCGTTTCCATTAACAAATAAAATTGTACCCCAAACAAAACCGAAGCGATAACTAAATGTAGGGGTTGCGATAAAAATGGGAAATCGAAATTAAACATGGCAATTCCTGTTATTATTTCCAGGAGGAGTAAGCTCATAACCCAGTTTGTTTTATTAAACCCAAGTTTGATTTTTCGGTTACGCCACCATAGCATAGCATTAATAAGAAAAACCAAAATCGAAAATGAACGATGTACATAAAATTTAAAATCAGGAGTGGCAAGCCATAAATCTTTTGCTTCACCAAGTGCTTTAATTTGTTCATCTACAAATTGCCTTACCTGGGTTCCTAAAATCACCTGGATTAAAGTAAGTCCCACGGCTAAAATCATTAAGTTTTTAAATCCCGGATGATAAGTTTGATGGGGCTTTTTTTTGTCGGAAATAAATAATAAATAAATCAGTAAAGCTACAATAACCAGGGCCATTACCATATGCATGGTAATTTTAACCGGCGATAAAACCGAATAAACCACCGTGGCACCCAGCCAGGCCTGAAATCCCATTAAAAATACGCTAAGCCACGAAAGCAGGGTGACGCGTTTTTTTCTTGTCCACCAGCCTATGGAAAGTACCGCCATTGCCAAGACGGCAAAACCGGCCAAAGCTCCTGCTAATCTATTTATATATTCTACCCAGGTATGTGCCGGATTAAAAATGGCATAATCGTGCTTGGTGTAGGTTTCCCAGTTTGCCTCGGAATAATTCACGTCGGAAGTAAAGTCTGAAACTGCAACTTTCAGGCTTTTGTCAACAATAATAACCTGGCCTTTTTCATACTCCCGGTTGGGCTGAAACTGCAATTCACTTTCTTCAGTTGGCGGAATATAATAACCAAAACATTTTGGCCAGTCGGGACATCCCATACCCGAGCCGGTCATTCGAACCACAGCCCCTGCAATAATTACCAGGTACACTAATACTAACGATATTTTAACCGATTTTCTATACATTTTCAGGGTTTAAAGTTCCTGTTTTTAGGAGGTTTCAACACATTAATTTTTAAACTTCCCGTCCCTTTGCGAAGGGTTAGAGAAGGGCTTTTACTTCAAACTGCCATTGCCTACTGCGTACTAACTTCCAATCCTAATTCTTTTCCTTTTTTTAGCATTAATTCCCTGGCGGCTTCGTACTCGTTTGGAATTTCCCCTTCCAAAATAGCTTCTTTTATAGTCTCTTTTATAATTCCGATTTCCCGGGAAGGTTTTATATTAAAGGTTTCCATAATTTCTTCGCCACTAACCGGAGGTTGAAAATTACGAACCTGGTCGCGCTCTTCTACTTCTTTCATCTTTTCGCGAACCACTTTAAAATTATTGTGATATTTTCTAAAACGTTTCGGATTTTTGGTGGTTATATCGGCCTCACAAAGTATCATCAGGTCTTCAATATCTTCACCAGCGTCAAAGATAAGTCGGCGTACTGCCGAATCGGTTACATCTTTATCCACAATAGCAATGGGCCGTGAACTCATCAATACGAGTTTTTGCACGTATTTCATTTTATCATTCAATGGCATTCGCAGGCGTTTAAAAAGCCTAAAAACCATTTTTGCCCCTACAAATTCGTGCCCGTGAAAGGTCCAGCCTATTTTCTTATGAAATTTTTTGGTAGGTGCTTTCCCGATATCGTGTAAAAGTGCCGCCCATCGAAGCCAAAGGTCATCGGTATTTTCTGAAATATTATCAACTACTTCCAGGGTATGCCAAAAATTATCTTTATGACGCTGGCCTTCAATCTCATCAATGCCTTCCAGGGCGGTGAGTTCGGGTAAAATCAATTTCAATAAACCGGTTTTATGCAAAAGGGCAAAGCCGGTTGAAGGTGTTTCGGCGAGCATAATTTTATGCAATTCGTCGGTAATCCGTTCTTTGGAAATGATTTTGATGCGTTTGTTATTCCGGGAGATAGCTTTTAGCGATTCCTTTTCAATTTTGAAATTAAGCTGTGTGGCAAACCGAATCGCACGAAGCATTCGTAGCGGATCATCGGAATAGGTGATATCGGGATCTAAAGGAGTTCGGATGACCTTTTTCTCTAAATCGGTCAGGCCATCAAAAGGATCGAGTAAATCTCCAAAGGTTTTATCATTTAAACTTAAAGCCAGCGCATTGATAGTAAAATCCCGCCGATTTTGGTCGTCTTGCAGGCTACCGTCTTCCACGATGGGTTTACGGCTATCCTGACGATAACTTTCTTTTCGGGCACCCACAAACTCAATTTCTATATCATTGGAGCGCAACATGGCGGTGCCAAAATTTTTAAAAACTTTTACTTTGGGTTTACCCGGGAGTAATTCAGTCACTTTTTTTGCAAGTTGAATACCACTGCCAACTGCTACAATATCTATGTCTTTAGCTTCACCGCGTTTTAAAATATAATCGCGAACAAAACCACCAATTACATAACTTTCAACCTGCAATTCTTCAGCAGCTTCTGAAATAACTTTAAATATGGGGTGCGTTAGCGCGTTTTTATAGTTTTTCACTATTGATATTTTCTTTTAATACCCTTAATTATTGATCTATTTTAAGGGTTAAAATCCTTAGAAATAAATTAAGATGTCATCCTGAATTTATTTCAGGATCTAAGTTTTTATTAATATTAGAAGCTGAAACAAGTTCAGCTTGACGTCAAAGAATTTTCATTAAACTCAACCTTATTTTTTCCCAGACCTGAGAGGTTTTTAAAACCTATCTGATTTCTGAGTACATACGCGACAAAAAACAAATTATTTCCTAATCACTTTCACCTTCCCGTCGTTGCTTAACTTAATAATAGCCGAGGGTTTGCCTGATTTTTTTGAATGCTGCAAATTTACCACATAGTCTACAGCTTTTAAAATTTCAGGATCTATTTGATCAAACGATGCCGGTGTAGGTTGGCCGCTAAAATTGGCAGAAGTAGAAACGATAGGTTTTCTAAACCTTCGTGTAAGTTCACTACAAAACTTGTCTTTGGTTACGCGTATGGCCAGGGAATTATCTTCGGCAACCAGGTTTTCGGCAATCCTAATGGGTTGGTCGTAGATAACCGTGGTGGGTTTGCGGGCATATTTTAGAATATCATAAGCCACTTCGGGAACTTCTTCCACAAACTGGTTTAGCATTTTAAAATCAGAAACCAGGCAAATTAGAGCCTTGCTTTCTGCACGTTCTTTAAGGGCGTAAACCTTATCTATCGCATCGGCATTGGTGGCATCACAGCCAATTCCCCAAACCGTATCGGTAGGATAGAGTATGAGTCCGCCACGCTTTAAAGTCTCCAGGCAGTTTTGCATTTCTTGTTTATAATCGCTCATCGAGTAGGTTTTTGTATACTGTATTTTTCACCATAATTTGTGAAATGAATTTCTTCAAAACAAGCTTACGGGGAATTTCTGCAAATTTCGTAATAGATTCTGCATTATCCATTAAAAACAGCATATTTTCACAAAGTTTTTATCGTTGACTCCATTTAGCAGATGGTTTATGCATAATTTCTTTAATAATAGGCCATACACAAGATCTAAAGAAGTGCAGTATAGCCTAAAAACAATTTTTTTCTATTCTTACAAGAAAAAATAACATACATAAATCCAAGAATTTATATTGTAAAAAACCGTCTAAAAAATATTTTTTAGACGGTTTTTTTCTAGCAGCCTGTTATTCTTTAGGAAAAATATATTCAAAATTCTTCTATTGAGATCAGGGGTTTTTATACTGCTACATTATACTCTCTGAGGGCATCGTTAAGCGAAGTCTTTTTGTTGGTAGACTCTTTTCGTTTTCCAATAATTAATGCGCAGGGTACATTGTACTCGCCCGCAGGGAATTTTTTGGTATAACTTCCCGGGATTACTACTGAGCGAGAAGGTACAATCCCTTTCATTTCTTTGGGTTCATCTCCCGTCACATCAATAATTTTTGTAGAGGCGGTAAGTACCACATTGGCACCAAGCACCGCTTCTTTTTCAACTTTTACGCCTTCAACTACAATGCTTCTGGAACCTAAAAATGCATTGTCTTCAATAATAACAGGAGAGGCTTGTAGTGGTTCCAAAACCCCACCAATGCCAACACCACCGCTAAGGTGAACATTTTTACCAATTTGCGCACAGCTTCCCACAGTGGCCCAGGTATCTACCATAGTACCTTCATCTACATAAGCCCCGATATTTACATAACTTGGCATCATAATTACGCCGCTTGAAATGTAAGCACCTTTTCTTGCTACGGCATTTGGTACCACGCGAATTCCTTTTTCTTTATAGCCGCTTTTCAATGGAATTTTATCGTGATATTCAAAAATTCCCGCTTCTAAGGTCTCCATTTTTTGGATTGGAAAATACAGCACTACACCTTTTTTTACCCATTCGTTTACCTGCCAACCGTTTTCAGTAGGCTCAGCGGTACGTAATTCACCTGCATCCAAAAGTGCTATTACTTCCCGAACGGCAGCTTGTGTATCTTCATTTTTTAATAAGTCCCGGTTTTCCCAGGCTTCGTTGATTTTCGTTTCTAAGTGATTCATAAAAAAGTTGAGTTTTGGCAAATATAAGGGCTTCAGTGTAATTTTTGGCGGTAATGGGTTATAAACCTTACCTTTGCGAAAATTAAAAATTTGGCACGAATTTTAGCATTAGATTATGGTACCAAACGTACCGGTATTGCAGTTACTGATGAGCTTCAACTCATTGCTTCAGGGCTTACTACGGTTAATACCCGGGAGTTAATGATTTTTCTTGAGAAATATTTCAGGGAAGAAAATGTTGAGAAAATGCTGGTGGGAGAACCAAAACAAAAGGATGATGCGCCTTCTGAAAGTGAGGTTTATATCGCTGAATTTTTAAAGGAATTTAATGAAAAATTCCCCGAAATGCCGGTAGAAAGGGTAGATGAGCGCTATACTTCTAAAATGGCTTTTCAAACTATGATAGACAGCGGACTCAAGAAAAAGAAACGCCGTGATAAGGCTTTAATTGATGAAATTAGTGCTACAATTATATTGCAGAATTACCTTTATAAATGAATGATGAAATTTTTTTCTGATTATCCGTTATTAGATGCTGAAATAAATTCAGCATCTAATACTCATATATTAAGAATTCGTAATATATAAATGAGCCCCTGAAGTAAGTTCAGGGATGCCGGTGCGTACGGACATTCAGTTGGTTTTATAGTGATAAGGAATTATAGAATATTCAATATAAAATATACATTTAAAAATGATTTACCCAATAGTAGCTTATGGAGATTCAGTACTTCGGAAAAAATGCAAAGATATTCCTGAAGATTATCCGAGGCTTGATGAAATTATAGATAATATGTGGGAAACCATGTATAACGCTTATGGTGTAGGGCTTGCTGCGCCTCAGGTTGGTTTGCCTTTGCGAATGTTTATGATAGATCCCAGTCCGTTTGCCGAAGATGAAGAATTAGAAGAGAGTGACAAGGAACAACTTAAAAACCTGAAAAAGGTTTTCATCAATCCTAAAATAGTAGAAGAAGAAGGCGATGAATGGGCGTTTAACGAAGGCTGCCTGAGTATTCCGGAAATTAGAGAAGACGTTTTCAGGAAACCGGTAATTACCATAGAATACCAGGATGAAAATTTTGAAAATCACCGGGAAACCTATTCAGGTCTGGCAGCACGGGTTATTCAGCATGAATACGATCATATTGAAGGAATTCTGTTTACAGATAAACTTTCCAGCCTAAAAAAGCGCTTGATTAAAGGCAAATTGGCCAATATTTCTAAAGGGAAAATTAAGATTGATTATAAAATGCGTTTTCCGGCAGCGAAAAAAGGTAGATAAGGTTTTGATAATTTCATTCGGAAAGTGATATTTGCCAGCCAAAATCAAAAAACTCCAGACAAAGGTTTTGGATTGGAAAACGATTAATAATTCCGGAGCAGACTCCGGAGCATTTAAATCTCGATTGTCGAGTAAAAAAATACTATGGGATTAGATAAAATATTATCCATTTCAGGAAAACCGGGATTGTACGAACTTACTGCTCAAAGCCGAGGAGGCTTTATCGTAAAATCTATTCCTGATGGAAAGAAAATGGTGGTAAATATTCGTCATAACGTAAGTTTGTTAAACGAGATCGCCATTTACACCTACACAGAAGAAGTACCCCTGGGCGATATTTTTCAGAAAATTTATGAAAAGGAAGATGGAGGAGAAGCCATAAACCATAAATCTTCAAAAAATGAACTGGAAGCTTATTTTGCTGAGGTTTTACCGGAATATGACGAAGATCGCGTGTATGCCAGCGATATGAAAAAACTTTTTCAATGGTATAATCTTTTAATCAAAAACGGTTTTACCGATTTTACTGAAAAAGAGGAAGAGGAAAACAGCAAACCTGAAGATAAGTCGGAAGAGGAATAAATGAGTCCTCACCCCCGACTCTCCATTATGGAGATGGGCTAATCTATTAAAAAACCTCCCAGGTCTTCAAGACTTAGGAGGTTTTTTAATGCTGATTCTGGAATCGCACTCAACTTCATTTATAAAAACTTTAGTGTATTCTTGCTAAAAAGTAGTGATTTTGCCCTCATCCCGCCTCTCCCTGAGGGAGAGGTGCTTAAAATATTTGTGTATTCGTGGCAATGTTTGGGTTTTATTCAAAAATACCCAAAAACTTTAAACCGAAAATAAAAGCACCTTTGCTTTGGCCATCCTGATTAGAGATTACATAATCCAGGCGTAGTAAGCGGTATTTTCCGAAGCCTAAGTTATCAATCCCCACCGAATATTCAGAATACGGTTTATTGTCTTCAGTATAAAGGGCATGACCACCAAGTACCAGATTATAATTTAACGTATTTAAAAACGGGATTTTTCCTAAAATCCAGCCTTTAAAATTATGCTCGGCGTGTGCTTCGGCATAGGTGGTGTTAGTGCTCATGGCATAATACGGCAATAGGTTAAAGCGGTTCAGATAAGAAAACCCGTTGCCTATTCTAGTTTGATTTCCGTTAAAATGCCTGAAATCGGGAAAGGCGATTTCTTCAGCATTTAAAAAAGTGCCGGCTCGCAAGTTATAAGCGAATTCGCCTTTATTGCCCAATTTTAAATCCTGGTTAACCCGGGCTTTAAAATGATCGAAATTATAGCGGTTTTCGCTGGCTCCAAATCCTTTTTCATAGCCGAAAGAAAGAATGGGATATTTGCTCTCCCGGATATTGAATTTCCCATCGGGATAACTCATATATTTTTGCCCAAAGCGAATTTGAAACAAAGCTTCAGTCTTAAAAATGTGGTGTTGTTCAAAGCTTTCCAGTCCTGAAAGTTCCGGGTTTACAGGATTGTTTGAAGAATAGCTTAGGTCATCGTGATCTACCCAAACTAAATCGGTGTGGTTTTCTAAGGGTTTTCGGTTTTGATAACTGAAGTTTCCTGAAAAAAACAAACCATTTGTGAGTTCCTGTTGATAAGCGATTTCAGCAAAACCCCTGTCATATATTTTTATATAATTACGCTCAAAAAGTAAGCTGCTGAAATCGTTTATACGCTCTGATATAGGGTTACTGGCATTAAACTGTCGGGTTTCACTCCCACCTTTTATAGTAAGAACCGGCCTGGAGGTATTATTGAATTTTTTTTGAAAGCCTCCTGAAATTCTAAACCGTTCCTCGCTAAATCCGTATGCTACATCAGAAAAAATTTCCCAGTATTTTTCATTTGAATCTTTGTTTTTATTTTGTCTATAGGAAATATTCAGCGCTGTATTCCAACCCTGCACGGTATTAAAATGTGTTCCGAAAAGTGGGGAACTTATGCTGAAATCTCTATGTTTAAAGGTGTTTTGATGCGAATAGCCAAAAAGTACATCACCCGGTTCAAAACTGTTACGTTCACGATCTATAGAATCAAGATAAGGTTGGGAATTCTTCAATTCCTGAATACTGTCTTTTTTTACATAATCTTTAATTTCTTCATCAGTTAAGGGTACAGGACGAATTTCTTGCCAGTAAGCAGAATCTTTTTTATTCGCGGCCGTTTTAAAGGCCAGGACTTCAGCTCCAAAACTGTTTTTTTTAAATCCGGGCTTAAAATCATAATTGCTGTAAACTGCTGTAAAGCGGCCATCACCGGAAATTCCGAACATCGAAAAATTAAAATCTACACTTTGGGAAATCTGAACATATAACCCGTTTTCTTCAGAAAAACGGTAATTTTGTTTGAATCCTAAAGTTTCAATAGGCGGTACCTGCACAGCTTTACCAGTGGTTTGTAATTCCAGACCAAAAATTTGCCAAAGGTCTTCTACAATATAGATATATCCTGAAAATACCCGGTCATTTTCACGTTTGGGGCTGACTTCAATTTTATTGACTAGGTTGTTGCGGTCGTCGTAAAAAGTACCGTCAAGCCTGTAATTGTAATAATTAAACGCATAATCGGAAATAGGGGAGACCATTTCACTGTTGATCTCAACGGTGTTTTCATAAAAGGAAAAATAGGCTTCCTGGGCAGAATTAAGGCTAAAACCGTTATCATCACCGCTGACTTTTGAAGCGATAATTTCTTCTTTGAAATCATCGGGTTTTTGATAAGAAATTTCAGAAACCGTTTCGCTTAAATATACAATGCCGCTGCGCGTGGAATCGAGTCCGCCGCCGAGGTCGCCGACCTGCTGGCCAAGAATTTTTTCCGGGGCATTTTTTATACGCCAAAGTCCGCGGGAATAGAAATCAGCAGTATAGGCTTCAACTTTATCCGAGTTTTGCGTGCGTGCCGCAATCGCATTCCTGATAATAGCATTGGCTGGATTTTCATCAGAATTAATAGTTACCTCATCAAGAGAGGTAGTTTCTGCCTTAAGACTAACACTCAGTTTAAATGGAAATTCTGCAATTTTAATAGTTTTCTTTTCGGTTTTGTAACCCAAAAATTGAAAAATAAGATTGTGTTCGCCTTTTTCTTTCAGTTTTAGTTCATACTCCCCATTTTCATTAGTGGTAGTTCCGTAGCGACCGTCTTCGGTATAAATATTTACATAAGCTAATTTGTTATTTTCAGTATCGGTGACGGTGCCTCCAATTTGGGAAAACACGGAAATAGAAATCAATAGAAATATTGGAACGAGACTATTTTTCAGCATTAGCAGCAATTTTGGAAGTGAAATTAAGCAAAAAATTCCCTTTAGTCTTTATCGCTTATTTTTTTTTGATTTATTCCTGACCAGGCTTATTACTCCGAAAATCGGCCCGGGAAGTAAAAAGCAGAACAGGTAAACCGGATTTAGGTTTGGTAAGAGCCAGGTGAGTAATTGGATGCTGATAATGGTAATCGCAAAACCTACTGAATTTACAAGGGTTAAAGCCGTACCTCGAATTTCTGCCGGGGCATTTTGCGCCACTAAAGTTGAAAAGAGTGGCGAATCGGCCACGACCATTACCCCCCAAAAGCATAGAAAAATTATCAAAATAAGTACAGAGGGCTGAAGAAAAACAAGTGGGGAAATTAGACAACAAAAGCCTGATAAGGAGAGCGCCGAACCCGCAGTAAATTTTAATCCCCTTTTTTCTGAAATAATTCCGGCCAGGGTACAGGCAATACTGCCGATGCCGATAATGATAAAGCTAAAAAGTGGGATATTTATTTCCTGCTGATACGTGGCCTGAAATCCGGCTAAAATTACCGGAATAAAAGCCCAAAAGGCATACAATTCCCACATATGACCAAAATAGCCGAATGCAGCCGCACGAAATTTCGGAAATTTAAAAACGCTGAAAGCACTTAAGATTCGTTTTGGACTTACACCGGGTTTTCTAAATGGGCCGTTGGGAACAAGCAAAAGGATTAATGAACCGCCCAGGCTTGCAATAACTGAGGTAAAAACAATTACAGCCTGCCAGCTTAGAATTGCGGTTTCTATACTTTTTAGGAAATGTGGAAAAGCCGTCCCGAGTACTAAAGCGCCAACCAGGAAACCCAGCGATCTTCCAAGGCCTTTTTCAAAATAATCGGAAGCTATTTTCATTCCCACGGGATAAATTCCTGCCAGGGAAAACCCGGTTAGAAAGCGAAGGAAGATCAGCGAAAATAAGGTGTTTGATTGTAGGATAATTCCCAGGTTAAAAAAAGCACCTATAAGAGCACAAATAAAAAATACTTTTGAAGGAGAGAAGCGATCGGCAAGATTTAGTAAGGCAAAAACAAGCGTACCAGAGATAAACCCCAATTGAACCGCCGAAGTTAAATAGCCAAGTGAGGCGGCAGGTAAATTAAAATTTTCCAATAAGTTAGTCATCACGCCATTACCGGCAAACCAAAGTGAAGTACAGCAAAACTGGGCAAAAATGATAACCGGTAAAATTTGTTTTGCCGTTTTCATTGATTTCAAAAATAGTTTAAACTATGTATTTTAGGATATCCTGTTTTAACTCGATAAATACTTGCCACGAATTCACTAATTCTTTGAAAGTTTTGGAGACAATTATTTGAGCCAAAAAGACGAAGTTAGTCTAATTGTATTCTTTTTTAATTCGGTCTAAACGGCGTTTACTTTCCCGGTCTTTTATAGTTTCGCGTTTGTCATATAACTTTTTACCCTTAGCCAGGGCGATTTGGATTTTCGCAAGTCCCCGGTCGTTAATAAAAAGTCGAAGCGGGATAATGGTAAGTCCGCTATTTTTCACTTCTTTTTCAAGTTTTCGCAATTCCCGACGTTGTAAAAGCAATTTGCGTTCGCTTTTGGGATTATGGTTAAAATGGGTGGCGTGAGAATATTCTTCAACGTGCATATTGATCACGAATAATTCGTGATTTTGAAACTCGCAAAAGCTCTCGGCAATAGAAGCTTTTCCTTGTCTTATAGCCTTAATTTCGGTGCCTGCCAGTTTAATTCCAGCTACGTATTTATCGAGGAATTCATATTCGAATTTTGCTTTTCGGTTTTTTATATTGATGGTATTCTGGTTCTTTTTCATCACAAATAGCTAAAATGGCCCATACTGTGCCAAATTAATACAAAAATAGGAAGCTTTCTTTAGAAAATAGCCTTTGAAGGATTTAAAATGACTAGCGATTATTCTTATATTTACAATATGCAAATTTTTATACAACCAAGGAGCAGCAAAAAGCTTTTTTTAAGTTAACTCCGGCAGAGCGTTTTCAAAAATCTTTGGATTTAATGGAAGCTATTAATTGGTTTGGAGTAAAGGAAACAAACAGTAATTCATAACTGCGATTATACTGTTCTTTTGGAGTTTATTTCTTAATTTCGTCATCATTTTTTAAACTATGAGAACAACTATTTTAGGGGTATTTTTCCTGTGTATTATTGCTGCATGTCAACAAAAAGAACTTTCTGCCAATCAAATCATTAATAAAGCTATTGAAAAGGCTGGAGGTGAAAATTATAAAAAGGCCGAGATTAGTTTTAAATTTCGGGATGCTGAATATAAAAGTATCCGGGAGGGCGGAAAATTTCAGTTTGAAAGATTTATAACCGACTCTACCGGAACTGAATTTCACGATATTTTAAACAATGAAGGCTTTACCCGAACCCAGCGAGATTCTGTGGTGCAACTTAGCGATTCGATGAAAACGGTGTATGGTAATTCGGTGAATTCTGTGCACTATTTTGTTCAATTACCTTATGGATTAAATGACAGGGCAGTTAATAAAAAGTTACTGGGAAAAGACAGTATTGAAGGTGAAGAATACTACGAAATTGAAGTGAGTTTTAAAACTTCAGAAGAGGTTACCGATCCTGAAGATGTTTACCTTTATTGGATTCATACTCGTAATTTTACTGTAGATTACTTTGCTTATAGTTTTGAGGTGGAAGATGGCGGAGTACGCTTCCGCAGGGCTCTTAATCCGCAGATGATTCGAGGCATTAGATTTGTAGATTACGAAAATTACAAAGCTGATGACACTGATGTACCGCTGGAAGGTTTAGACGAGCTTTTTGAAAGACGAGAGCTTGAGTTGTTATCTATGATTGAAAACCGGGATATAGAGGTGAATATAAAACAGGAAAACTAATCAATATATAAAATCTCCGTGGAACGACTGTCATCGGGATGAATAGTCACTATAAATAAACTATTGTAAACACTTTCCTCAAGATCGTCATAACGTTCTTCTTTCAAAATATAATTCACCCATTCCGGGTTTAAGTTGCTATGGCCTACTACCAGCACTTTCTTGCCTTTAGTCTTTTTTTGAAATTCCCGATCGTTTAGTTTTTCCGTATTAAAAAAGTTGATTTCAAGCTCTTTTGATTCGGCTATTGGTTTTGCGGTATTCAGGGTTCGTTTATAATCGGAACTGTAGATCAGGTCAAAATCGATATCTTTAAAAACTTGAGCCCATTTTTTAGCACGTTCCCTGCCTTTTTCGGTAAGTTCAGGATCTTTATCGTTCGGGTTATCGGTTACTTTTTCAGCGTGACGGATAAAATAATAGGTGGTGATTTCTGAAGATTTTTCTTGGGAATGATCTCCTGAATTATTACAGGAAATCAAAAAGACAAGCGATAGAATATAAAATAATCGCATAATTTTATTTTTTTAAATCGACTTCTAAAAGTATAAATTGCGTAATCTGATGCCCGAAACTACTAAAATTATCGTCGGAAACCAGGATTAAAGATGGTTTGCCATTGGGCAGTTCAGGCCCAAAAGTCATTCCTTCAATATTATCAATAATTTCTTCATTAAGAAAATTTTTAATCGATTTAAAATTGAAAATCAAACGTTTTTCTGCTTCCCGGTAATTAGCTTTTTTTAGGTTTTCTATTTCCAGGGTATTGGTAGCTTTGGAAGCATCTACTTCAAAAATCTTTACCGTATTTCCGTTAGAGCCGTACCCGGCAGAAAATGCCCGTTCCAAAACCAGGAATTTATCTTTGTCATATTCCAAAATTTCGGTGAGCCCATTTACCGCAAACCAGTTGATAGGTAATTTTGAAATGCCGTCAAGTTGATACGTAAATTGTTTTTCGGGTTTTCTGGTTTCTTTATTGAATTTTGTAATTCGCACCGGCGAATTGGTTTTGTAAACTTTAGGTTTAGGGCCGTCTTTTTCTAATGGTAATTCCATTGCCACCCAATAACCCGATTTATCAAAACTTGCAGCTAAACCTTCAAAAACACCGTTATGTCTTGGTTTTTGATTTTCTGAAGCCTTAAAATATTCGGGAATTTTATAATTATGAAGAAATTTTCCTTCCGGGGAAATATGAAATACTGAAGGATTTTTGCCTTTGCTAATGCTTCCTTCTGAAGAAATCACGATTTCCTCATTTTTAGCATCAAAGCGAATGGCTTCAAGATCTGGTGTATTTCCCTTAAAAAAAGCCTTGTCTTTATCCAGTTTTATAACTTTGGAAATCACCACCGTATCTATCTTACGATCGTTAAGCGGTATTTCAGCTTTATAAAAGCGCGGATTGGAAGGTTGATCGCAAACTAAATAATAATTGTCATCGTAAAAATCTATGCCTGAAAGTCCGCCAACTTTGGTGCCATCAATTTTGAGGTTTTTGGGAAGTATAAAATCATCCAGGTAAGTGAGTTTTACATTTTTATTCTGGATAGTTTTGGTGGTAGCGCAGCCCGAAACGATAACCAGGACTAGCAGGGAAAGGAATGTATGGGGTTTCATAGGCTTCAATGTCGGCTGACAAAAATAACAATTGCTTAAGAAAAGAATGGCATTTTCTTGAGAGTTTCCCCTTTAGTAAAAGTCTACTTTTATTTTATAGAAACAACTAAAACCAAATGTTATGAACAACGATCAGTTAGAAGGAAAATGGAAACAGGTACGTGGAAAATTTAAACAACAATATGGTAATATTACCGATGATGATACCACGTATTCTGAAGGAAAATTTGATGAAATGTTGGGGCGATTGCAGGAAAAAACCGGAAAAACCAAAGAAGAACTCAAAAAGGAGATTGACCGTTTGTAATTGCTGATCTCAGTAAAATTAGAGAGCTGTCTTGAAAGAAATTTTTACGTCAAGCTGAACTCGTTTCGGCTTCTAATATGTTTTATTATCAACATCTGAGATCCTGAAATAAATTCAGGATGACGAATCATCTTTTTAGACAGCTCTTTTTATCTACTTTTGATCTTCTGCCAGGGCTTCCTGATTTCTGAAAACCAGGTTATCATCAAATTCATCCAAAAGGATTATACTGTCAGTATGTACTTTTCCTGCAAGTATTTCTTTTGAGAGTTTGTTTAAAACTTCGCGTTGTAGGACTCGCTTTACAGGGCGTGCCCCAAACTGCGGATCAAAACCGCGTGAAGCCAGGAATTGCACAGCTTCAGTCGTGGCATCAAGAGTAATATTTTGATGTGCTAGCATTTTCTTAACTCCTTTAAGTTGTAGTTCAACAATTTGTGAAATGTCTTTTTGAGTTAGCGGACTAAACATCACAATATCATCTATCCTGTTTATGAATTCAGGGCGAACACTTTGTTTTAGCAAGCCTAGAACCTCAGTTTTTGCAGCTTCCATCGCAGTATCCATATCCTTGATATTTTCAAATTTCTCCTGGATTATATGGCTACCCATATTGGAAGTCATTATAATAATTGTGTTTTTGAAATCGGCTAATCGTCCTTTGTTGTCAGTTAAACGGCCTTCATCCAACACCTGCAATAAGATATTAAAAGTATCGGGATGGGCTTTTTCAATTTCGTCTAATAACACTACAGAATAGGGTTTTCGTCGTACCGCTTCGGTAAGCTGGCCACCTTCATCATAACCTACATATCCAGGAGGGGCTCCTACCAATCGACTTACCGAATGCCTTTCTTGATATTCACTCATATCAATTCGCGTCATTGCAGCTTCGTCATCAAACAGATATTCTGCCAGGGCTTTTGCCAATTCTGTTTTCCCCACCCCGGTAGTTCCCAGGAAAAGGAAAGAGCCAATTGGTTTTTTCTGATCCTGTAAACCTGCCCGGCTTCTTCGCACAGCGTCACTTACCGCAATAATAGCTTCTTCCTGTCCCACTACGCGTTTATGAAGTTGTTCTTCTAATTTTAATAATTTCTCACGATCGCTTTGTAACATTTTAGTCACCGGAATTCCGGTCCATTTAGCTACCACTTCAGCAATATCTTCATTGGTAACTTCTTCCTGAATAAGGGATTTTCCTTCCTGTTTTGCAGCTACATCCTGCTGAAGTTTTTCCAGTTTTTGCTGAGCTTCTTTTATTTTTCCATAGCGTATTTCAGCTACTTTCCCGTAATCTCCTTCGCGTTCGGCTCGATCGGCTTCCAGTTTAAAGTTTTCGATATCCGATTTTAAGTTTTGGATACTATCAACCACCGATTTTTCATTTTGCCAACGGGCATTTATTTCATTGCGCTCATCTTTCAACTGGGCTAAATCGGCATGCAGACTTTTTAACTTGGTTTCGTCCTTTTCCCGTTTAATCGCTTCGATTTCGATTTCCAATTGCATAATTTTACGGTCAAGTACATCTAACTCTTCCGGTTTGGAATTAATTTCCATCCGAAGTTTTGAAGCAGCCTCATCCATTAAATCTATTGCCTTATCGGGTAAAAAGCGGTTGGTAATATAGCGTTGCGACAGTTCTACCGCTGCAATAATGGCTTCATCTTTAATTCGAACTTTGTGATGAGTTTCGTATTTTTCCTTAATTCCGCGTAAGATGGAAATCGCACTTTCTGTATCGGGTTCATCAACATTAACTTTTTGGAAGCGACGTTCAAGGGCTTTATCTTTTTCAAAATATTTTTGATATTCATCTAGAGTCGTGGCACCAATAGCACGTAATTCGCCTCGGGCAAGGGCGGGCTTTAGAATGTTAGCTGCATCCATTGCCCCTTGTCCGCCACCGGCACCTACAAGTGTGTGAATTTCATCAATAAAAAGTATAATATTTCCCTGGCTGGAAGTAACTTCTTTTATTACTGCTTTTAAACGTTCTTCAAATTCACCTTTATATTTTGCCCCAGCAATAAGCGCGCCCATATCAAGGTTGTAAATTACCTTGTCTTTTAAGTTTTCCGGAATATCTCCTGCAATAATTCGATGGGCCAAACCTTCAGCAATAGCGGTTTTACCGGTACCGGGTTCTCCTACCAACATCGGGTTGTTTTTGGTTCTTCTGGATAATATTTGAAGAATGCGCCTAATTTCTTCATCCCGGCCAATTACCGGATCAAGTTTGCCGTCTTCAGCTAGTTGATTAAGGTTTTTAGCATATTTATCCAGTGAATTATATGTTTCTTCAGCGCTTTGGGAAGTTACCCGGTCACCTTTACGAAGTTCTTCAATAGCTGCTTTCAACATTTTTTCAGTAACTCCCTGGTCTTTTAAAATTTGGGCTACTTTACTAGTCGATTTAAAAATTGCGAGTATAAGATGCTCTACCGAAACATATTCATCATTCATCTTTTTGGCAATGATTGGTGCTTCGTTTACAGTTTTTCCGGCTTCTCTTGAAAGCATAATATCACCGCCACTTACTTTCGGAAAGTTCTCCAGGGTTTTATCAAGGATACTGTTAAAAAGTTCTACATTAATATTTAGCTTTTTTAGTAAGAAAGGCGTCACATTTTCGTCAACCATGGTAATGGCTTTAAAAATATGTTCGTTTTCAATTTGTTGATGGCCAAATTCCTGTGCAAGCTGTTGAGCCTGCTGAATTGCCTCTTGAGATTTTATGGTGAAATTATTAAAGTTCATAGTCAAAATTGTTTTTTAGCTAAGAGCAATTGATGTACCATTAAAGAATAAAGACATTTTGACGCATATCGTTTAAAAATAACCGTCAAAAAGTCATTTTAGTTTAATTTTATAGATTTTTTTTTGAAATTTAGCGACTATTTAAATTTATTAAAGAAAAACATTAGATAAAAGAAAATAAATGGGATTATTTGGAAAATTGTTTAGTAGTGAAAAGGATAGTGCCAGAGAGGAAATTTCTAAAATTCCGTGGTATGATTTAGAAAATGAAGCTGAGGTTAAGGAACTTAGTGCTGCTTCAGAAAAGAAATTAATCGTAATTTTTAAGCATTCTACGCGATGCGGCATTAGCCGAATGGCACTTCGAAAGTTTGAAAGGGAATACGATTTGGCCGAAGATGTACCGGTACGTTTATATTATCTTGATTTGATAAAAAACCGAGCGGTTTCTAATGCTGTGGCCGAGGAGTTTAACGTACACCACGAAAGTCCACAATTAATAATATTGAAAAATAAGCAGGTTGCGCACCAGGCTTCGCATCAGGATATTAATGTAGAAAGCCTTAAAAATTTACTTTAATCCTGTTAAATTAATTTTAATCGGTCTTTAAATTTAAATCTGCTTTGTATCTTATTTGAAAACTAAATTTGATATGATGACTAAAGAAGAAGATTTAAAAAAACTGGAGAAAAACTGGGATGTTCTAAAAAAGTCTGAGAAAGACCGGGAGAAAAAGGAGTTTCAAGACCAAAAGCAAAAAGAAAGTGGAAATTCTAAACCCGATAAAAAATCCAAACTTCCTAAAGATGAAGGGCCGGCGAGTGATATGCAACGGCAGAAAGAAGAATTTATGGATTTAGAGCAACAGAAGGAAAAGAAGAAAAATAAAGAATAAAAAAAGCTGCCTGATACTAATGACTTTTCAGGCAGCTTTTTAAAGTTTTAAACTATTTGTTTTTCTTCGGCTCCCAAACAGGTAGAAGCTTTGTACTTACTTCTCCAAATCCAATACGACGATGGGAGTTTTTACAATACCCGCGCATAGTTACCGTATCATTATCTTCAATAAATTTACGCTCACTACCATCTTTCAACTTTATTGGTTTTTCACCACGCCATGAAAGTTCAAGCATAGAACCGTAAGAATCAGGGGTGGGGCCGGAAATTGTTCCGGAAGCCATCATATCACCTGAATTTACCGGGCAGCCATTTATGGTGTGATGAGCCAGCTGCTGACTCATATTCCAGTACATATATTTAAAATTAGAGCGGGAAACTACAGTTTCTTCTGAATTTTCAGGTTGTAGTCCTACTTCTAAATTGATATCAAAACTCTTCTTACCGTTAAAACGTAAGTAGGGGAGTAGCTCTTTTTCCGGTTGTGGGCTTTCTGTTCTAAAAGGTTCTAAAGCATCAAGGGTTACAATCCAGGGAGAAATAGAAGAGGCAAAGTTTTTAGCTAAAAACGGGCCTAGAGGCACATATTCCCATTTTTGAATATCTCGCGCGCTCCAGTCGTTAAATAATACCATTCCAAAAATGTAATCTTCAGCTTCTTCTAAAGGAATAGGCTCACCTATCGGATTTCCATCAGTAGTGACAAAGGCCATTTCCAGTTCAAAATCTACTAATTTTGAAGGGCCAAAAATCGGTTCTTTAGCGTCTTTTGGTAAAGTTTGTCCCTGTGGGCGGTGAACCGGAATTCCACTGGGAATTATCGAAGAACTCCTTCCGTGGTAGCCCACCGGAATATGCATCCAGTTTGGTAAAAGTGCATTATCAGGGTCGCGAAACATCGTGCCTACGTTGGTGGCATGTTCCTTGCTAGAATAAAAATCGGTATAATCGCCCACCTGTACTGGCATTTGCATTTCAATTTCATCTAAAGTGAAAAGCACAATATTACGGTGGTCTTTATTATCTTTTAATTTAGCATTCTCAGCATCAAAAATTTCTGCAATACGATTGCGTACCAGACGCCAGGTTTTCTTTCCGTCAGAAATAAAATCGTTTAGAGTATCCTGTAAGAATATATCATCAGTTAAGGGAATCTCGTCAAAATACCCTAACTGGTGCAGCGCACCAAGGTCTATGGCGTAATTGCCGATGCGGGTACCAATAGTAATCACATCATCGCGAGTTAAAAATACGCCAAAAGGTATATTTTGAATAGGAAAATCAGTGTCTGCGGGTGTATCCAGCCAAGTTTTCCTATCAGGATCGTTAGCAGTAATAGGCATATAATTTTATGGTTTTTGTTAAAATCTAAAGCACTCAAATATATTATTTTCCTGTAATTAACCGAATGTATTTATTACTTTTGAGGAATATTTAACGTAAACAATTGCAATGCAACGAGACACTCAAATTTTTGACTTAATAGAAGAAGAAAAACAAAGACAATTACACGGACTTGAATTAATTGCCAGTGAGAATTTTGTGAGTGAAGCGGTAATGGAAGCCGCAGGATCGGTTTTAACCAATAAATATGCTGAGGGGTACCCAGGCAAACGTTATTATGGCGGTTGCGAAGTGGTAGACAAGGTAGAACAATTGGCTATAGACCGCCTTAAGGAATTATTTGGCGCCGAATATGCCAATGTACAACCGCACTCAGGTTCTCAGGCTAATACCGCAGTTTTTTCCACTTGTTTGAAGCCCGGTGATAAATTCCTTGGTTTTGACCTTTCTCATGGGGGGCATCTTACCCATGGTTCTCCCGTAAATTTCTCCGGTAAATTATATCAACCTATATTTTATGGTGTTGATAAAGAAACCGGACTCATAGATTACGATGCTGTTGCTGAAATTGCTGAACGTGAAAAACCTAAAATGATTATCGCCGGGGCTTCGGCTTATTCTCGTGAAATTGATTATAAAAGATTCAGAGAAATCGCCGATAGCATTGGAGCTATTCTTTTTGCCGATATCGCGCATCCTGCCGGACTTATTGCTAAAGGTTTGTTGAGCGACCCGATTCCGCATTGTCATATAGTAAGTTCTACGACCCATAAAACCCTTCGTGGACCTCGTGGCGGAATTATTATAATGGGGAAAGATTTTGATAATCCGTTTGGCGAAAAATTAAAGAGTGGAAAACCTAAAAAGATGTCAGCTTTATTGAATTCTGCTATTTTCCCCGGAAACCAGGGCGGCCCGTTAGAACATATTATCGCTGCCAAAGCCATAGCTTTTGGAGAAGCGCTAACCGATGAATTTTTGCATTATACCGTTCAGGTTAAGAAAAATGCAAAAAAAATGGCTGAAGCTTTTGTTGAAAAAGGCTATGAGGTAATTTCAGGAGGAACCGATAACCATTGTATGCTTATCGATTTACGAAATAAAAATGTAAGCGGAAAGGAAGCCGAAGAAGCTTTGAACAAAGCTGAAATTACCGTAAATAAAAATATGGTGCCTTTTGATGATAAATCGCCGTTTGTAACCTCCGGAATTCGAATCGGAACCGCAGCTGTTACTACTCGAGGATTAAAAGAAGCCGAGATGCCAAAAATCGTTGATCTTATAGATCGCGTAATTTCTAATATTGAGGATGAAACTGAATTAAACGCAGTGAAAACGGAAGTAAAATCGATGATGAAAGATTTGCCACTTTTTCAGTGGTAGGTTTTAATAAGGGCGTCATTGCGAGCGACGATAGGAGCGCGGCAAGCTGTTAAAATAACTTATTTATTACAGCACCTCTCCTTTTGGGAGAGGCGGAGGTGAGGGTACTTCTTTACTGCTCAAAAACCCGTTTTAAATCATCACTGATTTTAGCGGGTTTTTGGGTTTTTTGTTCCAGTAGTGCCCAGGTAGTTTTGGCTTCGACCAACACTTTTTCAGTTTCAGCATTTTTGATAATTACGTGACGTACCGATTTAACATGGGAGGTTTCACCCACATAGGTTTGTAGTGAAATTTCCTCCCCTAAAAATGCCTGCTGCTTGTAGCTGATTTCGTGTTTAACCACTACCCAAAAATATTGCTCCTGGTAAATTTTCGGAGCACGGTTTTCCCAGTGTGCCTGGGCTACATCCTGAACCCATTGTACATACTGCACGTTATTGACATGTTTTTGTTCATCAAGGTGTTTTTTCTCAACCTTTAAACGCAGTTCAAATATTTCAGGGTTAACGCTCATTATTTTTCTATAATTTCCACTTCAAAAATCTTGTCCCAGTTTTTTCCGGTTACGTAAAGTTTATCTGAATCGGGGTTGTAGGCAATACCGTTTAATACATCTAACTTATCGTGCTGGGTTACTTTATCGCGTAAACCACGAAAATCGATTAAACCTTCAATGGCCCCGGTGTTAGGGTTAATAATTGCCACACCGTCTTTTTGATAAGTGTTGGCGTAAATTTTTCCGTCTATCCATTCCAGTTCGTTCATTTTTGAAACGATGCTTTTATGGGTTACTACCTGAATAAAATCTTCTTCAGCCAGGCTTTCAGCATTGAGTGTCCATATTTTTTCGGTACCATCGCTTTTGTAAAATTGGTTGCCGTCGTTACAAAGTCCCCAACCTTCTTCACTTTGGTTGTAGCTGAATGTGGCGGTTTGTTTAAAATCTTCAAGGTGATAAATTAACCCTTCCCCTTCATTCCAGGTAAGTTGATAGATTTTATCGTTCAGAATAGAAAGGCCTTCGCCAAAATAGTTATCGGTAAGATTGAGTTTTTGTAAAACTTGCCCGGTTTCCAAAACCACTTTCCGAAGACTGGAAGAACCATATTGACCGGTACTTTCATATAGAGTATCTTTATAAAATTCTAGTCCCTGGGTATAGGCATTTTGGTCATGTGGAAATTCGTTTACTATTTTATAGCTATACGAAACCGGTGCGGTATTATTGTATATTTTAATGCTTTTGCTAGTAGTATCGGTTTCTCCTTCTGAAAAAATTATAGCTTCAATGAAATGTTTCCCGAGTTTTATATTTTCTAAGGATAATTCTAGACTGAAATCAGTTTCAGCCTGATAATTTTTTTGCTGAAAATAATAGGTTACCGAATCGATTTCCCGTTCTTTTTTATTCTCCAAATCAAGTTTTACGCTTTCCCCAAGCTGAAATTCATCATTATTTCCATCGGTTTTTAGAGAAAAATAAGAAGATTTTTTACCGGAATTACTTCCGCAGGAAAAAATAAAAAAACTTAATATTAACAGTAACAGTGGTTTAAAACGGATCATTTTCTAGGATTAAAAAATACCCGGCTAAATTAATTAATTCAAATTAAAAATTGCTTGCGAAAACCTTAAAAGCTTGTATATTTGCAGCGGCAAGTCCCACACAACCAGCTCCTGCTGAATCCCCCAGGGCGGGAACGCAGCAAGGGTAAGCGGTCGTAGCGGTGTGATGTGGGTCGCTTGCCATTTTTTGTTTCTGAGAATTAGATAAAATCACCTCGGGACCTTTGTAGAAAAATAATTTCAAGCGCAACTAAGCTCGAAATACCCGATAATTCTCGGGATAAATTTCGATTATTTAATAAATTTATCGCATCGATGTCTAAAGATGCTCTTTCCCAAAAAACCGTGCTTATTACCGGGGCTTCCTCCGGGATAGGAAAAGCCATTGGCGAATATCTTCAGCAAAAAGGATATATTGTATACGGTACCAGCAGAAATCCCCAAAAAGTTACCGGTTCTAAATTTCAGTTACTTGCCCTTGATGTGGCTGACCTGCAGAGTATTAAAACAGCAGTTGGAACGCTTATAGAAAAGGAGGGGAAAATTGATATCCTTATTAATAATGCCGGCGTTGGTATTACCGGTCCTTTGGAAGAAACTCCCGATGAAGAGATAAAACAGGCGTTTGAAACCAATTATTTTGGGCCTATAAAAGTTATAAAAGCGGTTTTGCCGTTTATGCGGAAGAGAAATTCGGGTTTTATTATTAATATTACTTCTATTGCCGGGTATATGGGGTTGCCCTATCGAGGGGTTTATTCTGCATCAAAAGGAGCACTGGAAATTACTACTGAAGCTTTCCGTATGGAATTGAAGCATTTTAATATTAAAATGACCAATTTGGCACCGGGCGATTTTGCAACCAATATTGCAGCAGGCAGGTATCACGCTCCTGTTAAGGGGGGGTCACCTTATGAGATTCCGTATGGGAATACTTTAAAATTAATGAATGAGCATGTAGATGCAGGTGGAGACCCTGATTTTGTGGCGAAAGCGGTTTATAAAATCATTAAAAATCCTAATCCTGAGGTACATTATAAAGTGGGAAGCTTTCTTCAGAAATTTTCTATTGGTTTAAAACGAATTTTACCCGATAAAGTTTATGAGAAAATGCTCTTAAAACATTATAAATTGTAATTTTGTAAGCCGAAAACCAAGTTTTCAGGATAATTTTAACCATAAATAAACGATTATGAAATTTTTTATCGATACCGCTAATCTTGACCAAATTAAAGAGGCTCATGAGTTAGGGGTTTTAGACGGGGTAACTACCAATCCTTCATTAATGGCAAAAGAAGGAATTACTGGAAAAGACAATATTTTAAAGCATTATAAAAAAATATGCGACCTCATTGATGGTGATGTGAGTGCCGAGGTAATTGCTACCGATTTTGATAATATTATAAAGGAAGGGGAAGAGCTTGCTGAATTGCACGAGCAAATTGTAGTAAAAGTCCCTATGATTAAAGAAGGGGTGAAAGCTATAAAATACTTTACCGATAACGGAATACGAACAAATTGTACATTAGTGTTTTCAGCAGGGCAGGCCCTATTGGCGGCTAAGGCGGGAGCAGCTTATGTATCTCCGTTTATTGGTCGTTTGGATGATATTTCGACTGACGGATTAAACCTTATTTCTGAAATTCGTCAAATTTATGATAATTACGGATTTGAAACTGAAATATTAGCGGCTTCAGTACGCCACACAATGCACGTGATAGACTGCGCGAAAATTGGTGCCGATGTAATGACCGGGCCTTTATCTTCTATTGAAGGTTTACTGAAACACCCACTTACCGATATTGGTTTGGAGAAATTCCTTGCTGATTATAAGAAAGGAAATCAGTAGGTAAACTGAAAGTAAACCAATAAAAGCTGTTTGATAAAGTCTAGTTTCATCAAGTTGCCCAGAAGAATTTTTGGGTAGAATGACGATTTGAAAACTTTATCAGACAGCTTTTTTATTGTTCCAAAGGTTTAAAAAATAGTTGTTTGTGGTTTGTAAGTAAGTTTGGGTGAAAAATTCCAATCAAATCTTTTAAAACCAAATCGGGACGTTGGGGACCGAGTTCAAAATAAATTGCACCTCCGGTTTCTCCTTTGCTTAGACTTACAGAATATACTTTTTTATTTTGTACGGCTTTGAATTTTTGATAATGTCTGGATGTATTAATAAGTTGGTGGTAGGAGGTAAACTGCCCTGTACTAACCCAAAAATCAGCATCTTCAGCTTTTTCCAGAACATTTTCAAAAGAAAGCGCGATACTACCATTGCCTTCGGTTTCACTGTATAAATAATTAGCATTTGCATCAGCTATAAATTTTGCCTGCCACGAATTTCCGTAGGGCATAAACCATTGGTCTTTGTACATAGAGCCGCCAATTACGGTAGGCTGCTTTTCAGCAGAAGCTGCTATAGTTTTAGCTTCGTTATAATTTTTTTCAATTTCACGGAACACTTCTGAAGCTGCTGCTGTTTTGTTAAAAAATGCACCGATAAACTTAATCCATTCAGCTTTACCCAGTGGATTTTTCTCCATCCAATCGGCATTGAAAACTACCGGGATACCTGTTTTTTTTATATTTTCCAGACTTCGATTTTGACCGTTAATTGCAAAGCCCATTACTAAATCGGGACTTAAATCTATTAAAACTTCAGTGTTGATATTCTCATTTTGTCCTAATTCCTGTACCGCACCTGAATTTATTCGTTTTCGGGTTTTTTCAGAAGAAATAAAATCTAGGCCGGGGAAACCTGTTAATTTATCTTCAACGCCCAAAGCTTCTAAAGCAGGGATATGAGTAGTGGAAGTTACCACAATTTCCTGCACTGGAATTTCAACTTTTTGATCGTAAGTTATACTTTTAGGGAGGTTTGCACCTTTTTGGGATAGTAAATATGTAAATCCATTATCTGCATCAGGCCAGGGAGTTTTAACTGTAACCAAACTATAGTTTTTAAACTCTTTAATGGTAAAACCTACTGCAAGGGTAATTTCAACGGCCTTGCCCTGAGTTTCTTCAACCGGTTTTTGAGCGTCTTTTTCATTTCGGCAGGATGAAAAAATTATCAGAATACAAAGTATAAATTTAAATCGCACGATTATGTTTTTGCTGTCAAAAGTAAGATTATTTGAAAATTTATCCCTTTAGCAAGGCTAAATGTTTATTTTCGCGGAGAAATTTTGGTTTAGCGCCGGTTGTTTCCGTCGTTAATTAAAAGGGAATCAGGAAATATAAAGCACGAAGTTAGAAGTAAGGAATTATTTCGTGCTTCAATTAAGCCTGAGCTGTTCCCGCAACTGTATGCTTAGTCCCAATTTAGATTGGGATGCCTGTTGTTACACTTCAAACCACTGTGCCGATAGCTCGACATGGGAAGGTAAACAGCAAGGACGTGAGCCAGGAGACCTGCCAAAAGTAATATTAATTAAACACTTTAGACTTTCGGGATAAAAGTCGGTAGGCTATGAAATTTATTCAATTTTATTTTTTTGTAGTATTTTTTTGCAGTTCATTTTGGATAAATGCCCAAAGCGATTCCATTACTGTTTTGGATGAGGTTCTGCTTACCGATACCCGTTTAAAAGGGTTCTCTACAGGACAAAATATTCAGACTTTAGTTGATACCACACTTCAGAAAAACGGAGCCTTACTCACAGATGCCCTGAATTTTAATACCCCGGTTTATTTTAAAGAGAACGGGTTGGGAATGGTGAGTTCGCCTTCTTTTAGAGGAACTTCGGCCTCGCAAACTGCGGTGCTTTGGAATGGGATAAATATCAATTCACAGTTTAACGGACAAATTGATTTTAATACTATTAATACCGGTGGTTACGACAATATTAGCGTGCGGGGCGGAGGCGGAAGCGTAGTTTATGGTAGCGGAGCCATTGGCGGAAGTATTCATTTAAATACCCATTTGGGGTTTGAAGATAAGACCCGAAATACTGTTTTTTTACAATACGGTAGTTATAATACCCTGGATGCCCGTTATAAACTAAAAACTTCTGGTGAGAAATGGAGTTTAAGCCTGGCCCTGGCTCGTAATAGCTCTGATAATGATTATGAATTGCCGGGTGAACGCGGAAAAAACCAAAACGGAAATTTCTATAATACAGGGCTTGATTTAGGCCTGGCCTATCGGTTAGATTCAAAAAATATTTTAAAACTTT
This sequence comes from Salegentibacter sp., assembly GCA_017795085.1. Classification (GTDB taxonomy): domain Bacteria; phylum Bacteroidota; class Bacteroidia; order Flavobacteriales; family Flavobacteriaceae; genus Salegentibacter. The sequence goes on along the minus strand of CP051246.1, from coordinate 1,923,986 downwards.
ATGCTGAAATTTTTGACGGGGAACGGCATTTTTCTTTGATCCGTTCTTCCGAAACCCGTACCAAATACCAAGATTTTAATTCGAGGAATTTACTGGAATGGCAAAATAAATCGGGAAAATTTACTTCCACCACCCGTTTGGCTTATTTGGATGAAAATTATCGCTATTATGATAATATAGAAAATGATGATTATTCCTTAGGAAATGCAAAAAGCTTTATCGCAAAATATGATTTGGCGGTAGAATTGGAAGAAAACCTTGAATTGGGAACTGTACTAACTAACACATATACCGATGGAGAGGGTTCTGGCCTGGCCGGAGAAACACGCAATATTTTTTCAGCAGCGGTTTTAATGAAACATCGGCCCTGGGAAAAATTACAATACGAATTGGGGTTTAGAAAGGAAGCCACTAATAGCTATGAGAGTCCGTTTTTATATTCGCTTTCGGGAAGCTATGATTTTTCAGAAGTTTATACTTTAAAATTTAATGCTTCCAAAAACTTCAGGATTCCTACCTATAATGATTTATACTGGAATGATGCCGGGAATCCAGATTTACGCCCGGAATTTTCAAGGCAATTTGAAATAAGCCAGGATTTGAGCTTTAATAATTTTTCAGCCAGCCTTACCGGTTATTTCATCGATATTGAAGATATGATTAGGTGGTTGCCTGCCAGCAGCGGGAACTGGGAACCTATAAATGAAGATGAAGTGCACAGCTATGGTGCCGAAGTTTTTTTGAATTACGGATTAAAACTTCGAAAACATCACTTTAAATTAAACGGTACCTATGCTTACACGGTTTCTGAAGATGCTGAAACCGGAAATCAACTTATTTATGTGCCTTTTCATAAAGCTACGGGCAGCTTTGATTATAGTTTTAAAAATTGGAGTGCAAACTGGCAAGGACTTTTTACGGGTGAAGTTTTTACCCGTTCTGACAATAATTCCCGCTATAATTTAGAAAAGTATTGGGTAAACAATTTTAGTGTGGCTTACCAGTTTAAAAAATGGTTTAAGCTGGGTGGCAGGTTGCGCAACCTTTTTGATAAAGAATATATGAGCGTAGAAAACCGGTGGATGCCGGGACGCAACTATAGTATTTTTTTAAACCTAAATTTTTGATATGAAAAAAATCAGTAGACTTTTGACTTTTGGCCTTATGGGCTGTTTTTTGTTTAACTCGTGTAGTAACGATGATGATATAACCGATGATAATACTCCAGATCCTCAAGGAGACTATTCTGATGGAGTGATTGTTTTAAATGAGGGTAGTTTTGGGGATGATAATAGTTCAATATCATATATAAGTCATGATTATTCTACCATAGAGCCCGATATATTTTTTTCGGTAAATGATGAATCTTTGGGAGATACAGGACAAAGTATCACTTTTGATGATGAATTTGCCTATATTGTTATGAATGTTTCTAATATTATTCAAATAGTGGATCGTTATACTTTTGAATTGGTAGGTAGCATTGAAAGTGGCCTGCAATCCCCGCGATATGCGGTTATTGAAAACGGGAAAATGTATGTAACCAACCAGAATTCTTCTACAGATCCTGATGATGATTTTATAGCTATAATTAACCTGGAAACTCTGGAAGTTGAAAAGACTATTGAAAGTACGCCACTTGAATATATTCAGGAAGAAGACGGATTGATCTATGTTCAAAATGCAGCCTTTGGTAACGGTAATGAAATTTCGGTTATTGATTCAAATTCTGATGAAATCATCAATACTATTGAAACTAATGAAGAACTTAATTCTTTTGAAATTGAAGATGGAATCTTGTATGCCTTGAGCGTATCCAGCCTTGAAAAGATTGATTTGACTTCCGGGGATGTTATTGAAGAAATTGAAATCGAAACCGGAGACGCTTCAGACGCTTCAAACCTTAGGCTGGAGGACGATATGATTTATTATACTGTTGGGAGTTCGGTTTATGTTATGAACGAAAACGCCGAAGAAGCTCCTGAAGAAGCCTTGTTTTCCTATTCTTCAGACTCTCGATGGGGAGCAATGTATGCTTTTGAAGTGGAAGATGACCGAATTTTTATCGGTGATGCCGGGGAGTTTAGCGCTAATGGTTTTGTTCAGGTTTATAACCTTTCTGGAGAACTACTAGAAGAATTTGAAACCGGAATTGGCCCTAACAGCGTTTATGTTCAGGATTAACATTATTCCAAATGTATATGAAAAACCCCGAAATCAATTGCTGATTTCGGGGTTTTTAGTTTTTAAATGAATGTCCATAAAGAGTCATAATCGTATCGTCACCTTGAACTTGTCCTCGATAGCTATCGGGACTTTCGGGACAGCATGACGTAAAAATGTCAATTATTACTAATAACGGATAATCAGTTCTTTTTTAATAAAATATTACGCCCCGTGGTCTTGCCTCAAGGAGAAAAAAAATAAAAACTCGCAGGGTAAACGTCCTGCGATGTTTTCACAGATGAGTTCCCCCTTTGGGGGTTAGGGGGCTTCTACAAATTATATTATTCCTTTACTTGTTGCGCTTTATTTGGAATATTAACAGGTAACTTTTCAATATACATTTTTTGGTAATTGGCAGCGTTTTCACCAGATTCCCCTACTTCTTTAAAATGAGGTTGAATGTTATTTTGTAACAATGTTCTTCGGTTAAAAATAACATCAATCGTCGCGGCCAGGAGCGGTTCTTCTTCATCACCTAATTCACCTAAATCTAATGGATTTTCTTCTAAAGCCAAATCTGGAATAATACCATTAAAAGGAACTGAAATATCTTCTGAATTAACCGATTTAAATACTAAAGGTTGTAAGGCATAAGAATGATCGGGGTTTCTGTTTTGACGGTCAAAATCAGGAGAATCATATAAAGTTACCGAAGCCTGAAATTTACCTACGGTGGTATCGCCAACTTTTTGAACCTCGATATAAGGGTCTAAGCCATTAATTACAAGCTCACTTGCCGAGGCAGAAGCGGCTGAAGTTATTACATAAATGTGATCACTATTAAGACTATTGATAGCTTTAGAGTCGTCTAGGGTATCAACAAATTTATTTTCTAATCTTTCCGGGGCTATTTGTTCGAATGCGGCCTGGTATTCCTCATTCCATTGTTCTTTCATAAATGTTTTACCTGTGTGTTGTCCGGTAATCATACTGGCTAATCTAGTAGCTGAAAGTACACTGCCCCCGCCATTATATCTTAGGTCAAGAATTAAATCACTTATTCCGTCAGTTTTAAAATTTGCAAAAGCCTCATTTAAATCATCATCAAAATCTCCTGTAAAACTGTTATACATAAGGTACCCAATTTTTTTTCCTTCAATAGTAAGGGTTTTGCTTACATAAACCGGGTTTGAAGTATATTCAATTTTTGATAAATCTATTGTTTCACCGGTTTCTACGGCAGTGTATTCTCCCGCTTCAGATTCCAGGCTAGCCAAATGTAAAGTGAAGTTTTCTTGATTTAATAAGTCAAGGTAATTTTCATCGGTAAGTTGTACTCCGTCAACTTTATTAAAAAGCATTCCCCTTTTTACATTTTTATTTTCAGCAGGAGTATTGGGTAGAACATATCTTACAAAAGCAATTAAATTAGAGCTATTGTTGTAATAGCTTAGCCTGTAATTCATTCCCGTAGTGGTACTAATACCGGCCTGGGAGTTTTCTAATTCTGTATAGTCATCGGTGATGTAACTAAACCTGTCTTCTACGTTGTATACCAGCCCGTTATAAAATAAATTTTCAGGAGAGTCAAAACTGGCTAAATATTCATTTTTATCATTATTGGATTCAAAATAATTATCAGCCAATTCGGGAATATTGGCTTTATATAAGTAAATATCATTCATTCCCCTATAAACAAAACGTTCGATGTCCAGATTATCCGGATTTGTAATTACTCCATCATCTATCACATCATCCTGGTCTGTATAGCAGGAAGTAAGAAAAGTGGCAGGAATTATAAAAAGTAAAAGCAGTTTGTTAATTTTCATGTATGTGAAATTTTATAAATCATTGACCCCGTATTTTTCGGGACTAAGCTTTTGAACCCCTGGGGAAAGCCCATAAAACATAGAACTGGTTTTAAAAACTGTACGTTGAGCCAAGCTTTATTGAGTAAAAGCTTAAAATTACCCACAAAATCGTAAATTCAAAATATATTGTAACAAATTTTAGCATGCTTCGTCGTAAAGGAAACAAGCTTAACTAAGCAAAATAAAAATGGAACATAAAAGTTTCCTGCATATCATTTCTCCCGTAAAGGATAAAATGTATCGTTTGGCACTCCGGTTGCTTGTTTCAAAAGAAGCTGCTGAAGATGCTACCCAGGAAGTGTTATTAAAATTATGGTCTCGTAAAGAAAAGCTCAAGCATTATGCCAATATTGAGGCTTTTGCAATGACGGTTACTAAAAACCATTGCTTAGATGAACTTAAGTCAAAAAAGAACAATAATTTAAAGATTGTTCATCAAAATTATGAAAATAAAGCGTTTTCCCTGCAAAAGGAAGTAGAACTAAATGATGAATTGAATTGGGTTGAGAAAATTATTTCAGCCTTACCAGAGCAGCAAAAAATGGTATTTCAGTTACGGGATATTGAACAATATGAATTTGAAGAAATTGAAAAAATTACAGGGATGAAACCTACCGCTATTCGGGTGGCACTCTCCCGGGCTAGGAAACAAATTAGAGAGCGTTTAACAAAAAAGCACGACTATGGAATTGCGAAAAATTGAACAACTCATAAAAAAATACGAGGCCGGGGAAACCAGTATTGCTGAAGAAAAAGCCCTTAGGGAATATTTTTCAGGAACTACCGTTCCTGAGCACCTTGTCGCTTATAAAATATTGTTTGCTTATACTGAAACAGCTAAAAAACAAACTTATAATGCGGATGTTAATTTACCGAAAAAGAAAAAAGCTTATGTGTGGAGTGCTGCTGCGGCAGTCATCATACTGGCTTTAGGGGTGTTTTTCTATCAAAATAATCCTATACAGATGCGTGATACCGAAATGGGAAACCTGGCTAATAGTGAGGCCGATTTAGAGAAAACCCGTCAAGCTATGCAAATGGTTTCAGATATCATGAAGGAGGGAAGTGAAGACCTACTTTATATAAAAGAATTTAGCAATACAAAAAATAAATTTTTATTAGATAATTAAATCAGAAATTATGAAAACCAGAGTAGTAATATTTTTATTGGCTTTGTTTCCCATACTTACGCAGGCCCAGGCTTTTGAGAAATATGAAAGTATGAAGGATGTAGATGCCATGATTATGACCAGTAAAATGTTTAAAATGCTGGCAAAAGTAGATTTAAGCACCGATGATGCCGAGGCGCAGCAATATATAGACCTTATAGAAAAATTGAATGAAATCAGGATTTTTACTTCAAAGGATCAATCGGTACGAAGCCAGATGGCCGGAGATGTAGAAAATTATCTTAAAAAAGCATCGCTTGATGAGCTTATGCGTGTTACCGAAGATGGAAAAAATATTAAATTTTATTCAAAACCCGGGAAAAATGATAATATAATTAGTGAGTTATTTATGTTTATGGAAGGCAGGAAAGAAGGCGACCCAATTTCGGTTATTCTTAGTATTACCGGCGATATTGATTTATCTCAACTTTCGCGTTTAACTTCAGATTTAAAAGTACCCGGAGCAGAAGAACTTAAAAATATAAACGATAAACCTTAAATATCATGAAAATAAAAATTTTGATTCTGTTAGTTTTTGCGGCCGGTTTTATAGCCTGTAACAAAGAAACAAGTATACAGGAATATTATGTACAGCACCAGCAGGACCACAATTTTGTAGCGGTAGATATTCCTACAAGTATGTTTACCAATTATGAAAAACTGGAAGAAAAGCAGCAGCAAATCATTAAAACGATAAAAAAAATAAATGTCTTGGCTTATCCTATTGAAAAGGGAAAAGATACCTATGAAAAGGAAAAGCAAAACCTGGAAAAAATCCTGAAAAATGAAAAATATCAGCTCTTGATGAAGTATGGTTCAGGAGAACGTAAAGCTGAAATTTATTTTACCGGGGAAGAAGATGCTATTGATGAAGTGATTGTTTTTGGTTTTGATAATTCCCGTGGTATAGGACTTGCCCGTGTGCTGGGGGAAGATATGAACCCGCAGAAACTGATAGAACTTTTTCAATCTTTAAAATCCGGCGATCTTAATATGAATGGATTTAAAAATGTAGCTGGGATGTTTGAAGAGAAAGAATCTGACTCAGAACAAGTCGAAGAAGCAGCAAGCGAGTAGTTTACTACTTTATGGTATTACAATTTAAATAAAGGTCTGAAAAGTAAATAGTTCGTCCATTTTGAGCTTGATTCAGAATCTTATTCAGCCATTCAAATGAAGTGCTTTAAGGATGACGTAAATAACTTTTCAGACCTTTTTTATCTTTAAATTCCTGTATAATTCTGTGGGCTTATCGCTTTCAATTCCTGTTTGATTTCTGCAGAAACTTCCAGATCGTCAATAAAAGCAGATATACTTTCTTTATTGATAGCTTTATTGGTTCTGGTGAGGCCCTTTAGAGCTTCGTAAGGGTTTTTAAAACCTTCGCGGCGTAATATGGTTTGAATGGCTTCAGCCACCACCGCCCAATTAGCTTCCAAATCGGCGTTGAGTTTTTCTTTATTCAGCAGAAGCTTTTCAAAGCCTTTTTGGGTAGATTTAAAGCCGATAAGAGTATGGCCAAGTGGCACGCCAATATTCCTTAAAACCGTACTATCGGTTAAATCACGTTGCAATCGACTAATAGGCAGTTTTTCTGCTAAATGGCTAAAAACCGCATTGGCTATCCCCAGGTTTCCTTCACTGTTTTCAAAATCTATCGGATTTACTTTATGTGGCATTGCCGAAGAACCGATTTCTCCCTTTTTGATTTTTTGCTTGAAATAATCCATAGAAATATAGGTCCAGATATCCCGATCCAGATCAATTAAAATGGTATTGATACGGCGTAGGGCATCAAAAAGCGCAGCCATATGATCGTAATGTTCAATTTGAGTGGTAGGAAAAGAATGGTGTAGCCCCAGGATATTTTCAACAAAATTAGTCCCGAAAGCTTTCCAGTCGGTTTTAGGATAAGCAATTTTATGGGCGTTGTAATTTCCGGTAGCGCCACCAAATTTTGCAGCTTGGGGAACCTGTTTTAGCAATTCCAGTTGCGCCTCAATTCGCGTAATAAACACCTGAATTTCCTTTCCTAAACGGGTAGGAGAAGCGGGTTGACCGTGGGTTCTGGCCAGTAAAGGAATTTCTTTCCATTCTTCTGCCTTATTTTTTAAAATATCCAGAATTTCGGCTAATACCGGTAAATAATTTGTTTCAATCGCGTCTTTTAAACTTAAAGGTACTGCAGTATTGTTGATATCCTGTGAGGTGAGCCCAAAATGGATAAATTCTTTATAATCTTGTAGTTCTAGTTTATCAAATTCTTTTTTTATAAAATATTCAACCGCTTTTACATCGTGATTGGTGGTTTTCTCAATATCTTTTACTGCCTGTGCATCAATAGGGGTAAATCCGGTATATAAATTCCGGAGTGCTTCATAATGTTTTTTCGGAAAGTCTTTAAGTTGGGGGAGGGGAAGTTCACATAAAGCAATAAAATATTCAATTTCTACTTTTATGCGATATTTAATCAAAGCCTGTTCACTAAAATATTCTGAAAGGTTTTTGGTTTTGGAATGGTACCTTCCATCTATAGGGGAAATAGCTTGTAGCGGGTTCATTAGGTTATTTTTTTGATGAAAAATTAAACCGTAAAGATAGGTGTTCTTATGCATTTTAGAAATTTATCTGAAGCTTTATTGTTTTTCAATTTGTTGAATAACTTTTCTTGCCCTGGCTTTGTAACCGGCAGAATTTTTAGCGTAGTTGTTTTTGAGGATTGATGATAATTCGGGGTAAATCCATGAATAATCTTTTCCCAGTTCTATGAGGCATCCCATACTATAAACCTGTGCAGCTGTTTTTTGTGGGCTAATTAACCAATCAAAACAAATTTCTACTATAGCCTGTAATTGTGACTCTTGAAATTGGAACGGGTTGTTTTTTTTATAATGAAGGCTAATTAGCATTTCCAAAATTTTAGCCATAGCGCGAATAACACTATCGTTCCTGCTTTTTTTACTGATTACAATCACAGAATCTACATGTGGGATTATACAGCTAATTCTTTCAATGCTCACCAGTTCAATGGCACGCGCTGCTTTTGGTGCCAATTTGTTTCCAGTATCTGCAAGCTGAAGGATTTCAGTAAAAAAATCAGGCTTATTTAATAATTTACGAAGTAGGTTTTTCCGGTTTTCCGGGCGGGTATTTACCTGTTCCAGTTCTTTTTTAAGTAGTGCTTCCATTGGATGCTATCAATTTATCAACTAATTGGGGAACCCCTTTCACTGCTTTTTCCGTAATGATTTTTAAATTTTCACTTTCAGAGATATTAGGCTTGGGGTCAATAAAATACACCGGGATAGCTGGTGGTGCGAATTCCCGTAAACCGGCAGCGGGATAAACCTGCATAGAAGTTCCGATAATAATTAAAATATCGGCAGTTTCAGTAATAGTAGCGGCTTTTTCAAACATCGGGACCGGCTCTCCAAACCAAACTACGTGGGGCCGTAATTGCGAATGGTATTCACAAAAATCACCGGGATTTATATCTTTTTTCCAATCCATTACCAAATCCTCATTAAAAGTGCTTCGTGCTTTTAGCAATTCACCGTGTAAATGAGTTACATGGCTACTCCCGGCCCTTTCGTGCAAATCGTCTATATTTTGAGTAATAATTTCAACATTAAAACTTTTTTCTAGTTTTACCAGGGCTTTATGTGCTTTATTAGGTTGTACCTCTATGAGTTGTTTCCGCCTAAGGTTATAAAATTCAAGCACGAGTTTTTGGTTTCTTTCCCAGCCCAGGGGGGAAGCCACTTTCATAATATCATAGCCTTCCCAAAGCCCGTCGGCATCTCTAAAAGTTTTAATACCGCTTTCGGCACTAATTCCTGCTCCTGTAAACACTACAATCTTTTTCATTTTTAACTGTTTTTAGCGTTAAGCTACTAGGAAAACCCGATAAAATAATAAAAAGACATTAAAATATTGTTTTGATATTATGTTAAAGTTATTTTTCAAACTCCTGGACACCAGTCTTTTTTATGAAAATTAAGTTGGCCTAGTAAAATTAGTTGTAAAAGCACGCAACCATTTTAAGTTATCGACATCTATAGAGTGAACAATTTAATAACCTTAAAATTATTTAACAATGAAAAAATTTGCTTTAGTATTTATGTTCGCCGGACTTTTAATAAGTTGCGATAGCGATGATGATGTAATTGATGATGGAGGCTTTGAAGGAGAAACCGTTGAATATGCTATTAATCCGTACGGAGATTCAGAAGTAGAAGGAATGATTACTTTTACTGAGAACGAAGACGGTAGTATTACAGCAGACATCGAATTAGAGAATACTGTGGAAGGAACCATGCATCCTGCTCACATTCACGCCGGAAATGGTACTGAAGACGGGGATATTGTATTGACTTTTGATGAAGTTGATGGAGATGAGGGAACGAGTTCTACTACTTTTTCTACCTGGGATGACGATTCTGATGTTACCTGGGATGAATTAATAGAATATGATGGCTATGTAAACGTACACCTTAGCGATGAAGATCTTTCAATTGTAGCTCAGGGCGATATTGGGGAAAATGAACTTACCGGAGAAACTGTGAGCTATAATCTTGATGAGATTAGTGAGAGTGGAGTAAGTGGTGAAGCTATTTTTGAAGAGCGTGTTAATGGCGAAACCCTTGTAACTTTAAAATTGGAGGGAACTTCAGAAGAAGGAGAACACCCTGCGCATATTCACGCCGGCTCTGTTGGAGATAATGGTACGATTGTAATTTCGCTTAATTCTGTAGGGGGAGAAAGCGGATGGAGTCAAACCAATATCAGCCACTATGATGATGCAGAGGAAGAAGAAGGTGAAGCCGTAAGCTATGAGGAATTGATAGAAATTGATGGCTACATCAATATTCATGAAAGTGCAGAGAACCTTGAGGTTGTTATTGCCCAGGGTAATGTAGGAGAAAACGTTGAGTAATCCTCACCTGTTTTAATGCCTATGGCCCCGCTAATTTAGCGGGGTTTTTTTATAGCCTGTTGTAAGTAAATTTGATATTTTTACAAAATATTACATACTATGGTTTCCACCCGTTGGACGGACAGGAAAAAGACCAAAAACGCCCTGTAGTGTTTTTTATGAGTTCTTACCGAGTTTGTTTTAGGCTATGGCTTTCGCTTTTAAAATGTTTAAATCCTTATCTTTTTTTATGCCGACACCTACTGAATTGCTGAATTTCCTGGAACATTATCTTACCCCAAGACGTAAAATGTTATTTGAAAAGGTAATTAACCAGCGTACAAATCATTTTACCCTTGCGATTCAGGATGTATACCAATTGCATAATACCAGTGCGGTAATGAGAAGCTGTGATGTTTTTGGTGTTCAAAACCTACATGTGATAGAGGAGCATAAACCAAAAAGAATTGATAAAGAAATTGCTATGGGGGCTCAAAAGTGGGTTTCGGTAAACCGGTATAATACTACCAAAGAATGTATAAAAAGTTTAAGGGAAAAAAACTATCAAATTGTAGCCACTGCACCCCATGGTAAAGCAATTAGCCCACAAGATTTTGATATTTTCCAACCTACAGCACTTTTTTTTGGTACGGAAAAGGAAGGGCTTTCGGATGAGGTTTTACAGGAAGCCGATGCCCAAATTCAAATTCCAATGCGGGGTTTTTCCGAAAGTTTGAATATTTCAGTTTCAGCTGCCATAATTTTGAATATCCTAACCGAACGGCTACATAATTCTGATGTAAACTGGCAATTATCAGAAGTGGAAAAGAATAATGTAAAATTAGATTGGGCTAAAAAATCGATAAAAAACTCAGACTTATTGATTGAAAAGTTCATCAAGCACTCTTAACAGGTTGCATTTTACCCCAGTATTGCCAGGCAACGTGAAGTCTTAGGCAAAACTCAAAAAACATATGTTTGTTTGCAGCGAGATGTTTTTTTCTTATAATAAGCCTATGCGGCTTTTAAATAAAGAATTTTGAATGTAAATAAACCTTCACCTTTCAAGGGCTTTTGGAAGCCTTGAAGGCTTAAATTAAATTCTTTGAGGTTTTTGTGAACTTCTCGTAATTAATTATTACGGCTAAGTACTTTATATTCTTCGTAACACCCACTTATGGCATCTAAAATCTGCAAATCGTTGGCAGATTTAATAAAGCTTTTGGAATAACTACAGCGGGATAAAATCTCATCAATTTCTACTTTTCTAAGTTGAAGCAGCGCTGCAAGGGTTTCGCGGTCAAATTTGTTTCTTAAGAGGTTGCGTATTTCATCATTTTCCTTCATTTGCCGTAGCTTACGCATTTGCTTAGGTTTACTTCCAAAGATATTATTTAACAAATCGGCCGGGTTAAAAATGGCACCAAGGGTTTTTGAAACTGCGCTAGGTGAGTTTCTTCCGCCTTCATAAGCGGTATTTAATCCTGAAATACTGTAGCGTTGATCTTCATATATAGGGATATTTTTGGCGTCAATTTCCAGATAACCGGTTAGGGTAACTGAACTTACCACTACCTCTTCCAAAGCGATACCCAGTTCGGTCATTTTTACTTTTACATTACCGTATTTTACCCAATCGTTAGTTACCCTAACTTTAATTGTTTTAAAACCTAAATAGGTAAAATATAGCGTGTCGTTTACTTTAGCTGGAATTTTAAATTTACCATCATCGTCGGTTACCGCACCTTTAACCTGGTTTAGATTAACAATATGTACCCGGTCTATAGGGTTGTCGTTGGCGGCATTCATTACAGTCCCTGCTACTATCTCGTTTTCAGGAGTGTTTTCTTCCTGGGCAGAAACAGTAAACCCTACAAAAATAAGTAATAAAAAAACAAGTGTATACTTCATAACAACTGGGGGCTAAAATATAAAATACTTATAAAAAACAATGCCACAATTTTCGTTTTTAGACTTAAATCCCTCAAGTTGGTTTAATCAATATCCGAATTTTAGGTTTACTTTTAAAATCCGGATATGTAATGCTATTTTTTAGTCCTTCGGCGTTTTAAAGAACTTTCAATGTTTCGTCCGCGACCTCCCTTTTTATTTCCTGACTTTTCTTTCTTGCCACCTCCGGAAAATTTACGGCCTTCAGGGAATTTTTTCCCTTTTTTTCCGCCTTTGCGTTTTCCTCGCCCTGAATCGGTAGTGACTTCAACATCTATATGTCTTCCATTATATTGAAAATCTTTAAAGGTTTCCAGTACCTTATCGGTTTCGGAGGCATTGGTATTAAAGAAAGAAAATGTACTTTTTGCATCTACTTTAAAAACATCATCGCGACCAAGATTAAGCGTAGCTTTCAGAAAATCTTTTAGGCTCATCCAGTCAAAACCATCTTTTGCCCCAATATTTATAAAAAATCGGGTGCTATCTCCACCGTGATCTCCAGGAGCGCCTGTGCTTAGGTCAGGACTGTTTTTATAATAATTAAAGAAGCGTGTAAATTCTACTGAAAAGAATTTTTTAATAAGTTCCTCCCGACTAAAATCCTCCAATACTTCATTAATACTAGGCAGGTAGGGATCAATCTCGTGGTTGATTTTTGTTTCTTTAATATCATTGGCCAGATGAAAAAGCTGCACACGGCAAATTTCCATCCCGTCAGGAATATCTTTTTGTTCAAATTTCTGCTGAATAATCCGCTCGATACTTTTGATCTTACGCAATTCACTTTTGGAAACAATAACAATAGAAACCCCGCTTTTCCCGGCTCTACCGGTTCTACCGCTACGGTGGGTGTAAGTTTCAATTTCATCGGGAAGTTGATAATTGATTACGTGGGTAATATCATCAACGTCAATTCCGCGGGCAGCCACATCGGTAGCTACCAACATCTGGATTTGTTTGGTCCTGAAGCTTTTCATAACCAAATCCCTTTGGTTCTGACTTAAATCACCATGTAGGGCTGCAGCGCTGTAACCATCTTCAATAAGCTTTTCAGCTACTTTTTGGGTATCGCGCTTGGTACGACAAAAAATTACCGAAAAAATATCAGGATTGGCATCGGCAAGACGTTTTAATGCATCATAACGCTGACGCGAATTCACCATGTAATATTCGTGGGAAACATTGGTTGCCCCTTGGTTTTTACTACCTACCGTAATCTCGATAGGGCGAGCCATAAATTTTTTGGCAATGGTCGCCACCTCTTTTGGCATAGTGGCTGAAAAAAGCCAGGTGTGTTTTTCTTTTGGGGTATGCGAAAGAATATTGGTAATATCTTCATAAAAGCCCATATTCAGCATTTCATCAGCTTCATCCAAAACACAGTAATTAATTTTACTGATATCAACCATTTTTCGGTTAATCATATCCTGCATTCTTCCCGGAGTGGCCACAATAATTTGTGCTCCGCGCGATATTTCTTTGGCTTGGCCGGAAATACTGGCACCGCCATAAACCGCTACAGGGTTTAGTCCTTTTTCAAACTTCGCGTAGTTTTTAAGCTCATTGGTAATTTGCAGGCAAAGCTCGCGGGTAGGCGAGAGTATAAGGGCCTGCGTATGGCCTGATTTCGCATTAATCTTTTGAATAAGCGGAAAACCAAAGGCCGCGGTTTTTCCCGTTCCGGTTTGTGCGAGGGCCACCATATCGGTGTCTTCGTTTAGCAGGACAGGAATAGCTTTTTCCTGAATCTCACTGGGACTTTCAAATCCCATTTCTGCTACTGCTTTTACCAAAGAAGGGTTTAAACCTAATGCTTCAAATTTGTTCATTCGTATTTTTTAAATAAGCCGCAAAGGTACGGTTTAAGAAACAATAATTTAGTTTACGATCCTTTTATTTTGAAAGATAGGAAATTAGCTCTCTAAATGCCTTTGCACGATGGCTTAATTCTGACTTTTGGCTTAGCTCCATTTCGGCAAATGTTTTATCAAAACCTTTTGGTTGAAATACTGGGTCGTATCCAAAACCGTTTTCTCCGCGTTGTTCATTTGTAATCATCCCTTCACAAATACCGGTAAATAAATTTTCGTGATCTTCAAGATTAATGGCGATAACGGTTTTAAAACGAGCAGTTCTGTTTTCCTTTCCATCCAGTTCTGTTAACAGCTTTTTTCGGTTTGCCGCATCATTTTTTTCCTCGCCCGCATAACGTGCCGAATAAACTCCGGGAGCACCGTCCAGGGCATCTACTTCCAGCCCGGTATCATCGGCAAAAACATCATAGCCATAGCGGTGCCGCACATATTCGGCTTTTAAAATGGCGTTGCCTTCAATAGTATCGGCAGTTTCAGCAATATCTTCTGTACAGCCAATATCATCAAGGGAAAGTAATTCGATATAATGTGGTAATAAAGCCTGAATTTCTTTAAATTTATTAGGGTTGTGTGTGGCAAAAACTAATTTCATATTATTGATGGTGATAAGGTTCATTTTTTAAGATGGTAAAGGCGCGATATAATTGTTCGATAAAAAAAAGACGTACCATTTGATGCGAAAATGTAAGTCGGGAAAGCGCAATTTTTGCATTGGCACGTTCGTAAACTTCAGGAGAAAAACCATACGGCCCACCAATAATGAAAATGAGTTGTTTGAGGCCGCTGTTCATTCTTTTCTGAATATATTCTGAAAATTGTATGGAATTAAATTCTTTTCCGTTTTCATCTAAAAGTACCACAAAGTCTGATTTTTGGACTTTATTCAGGATTAATTCACCTTCCTTTTGTTTTTGTTGGTTTTCAGTCAGGTTTTTTGCTTTTTTTAGATCGGGAATTATTTCCATTTCAAATTTGGTATAAAAACCAAGGCGTTTTTCATAAGTGGTGAGCAACGATTTTAATTGAGCACTATCGGTTTTTCCTACACAGACTAATTTTATGGTCATATCCTTTATTTAATGCAGACTTTGCTACATTTACAAAAATAAGTATTGCAAATGAGCCTGAACAACCAATTTGAAAAAGAAATAGATTTAATTATTATCAATGCTCTTCGTGAAGATGTAGGCGATGGCGATCACAGTTCGTTAGCCTGCATTCCTGAAACAGCCAAAGGCAAAGCCAAATTATTGATAAAAGAACAGGCAGTGCTGGCCGGAGTTGACTTTGCTTACCGGGTTTTGCAAAAAGTAGACCCGGATTTGCGAATGGAAAAACTAATAGAGGAAGGGAAAATAGTACATCCCGGCGATATCGCATTTTATGTGGAAGGTAGTTCACAATCTATTCTGAAAGCTGAGCGATTATTACTCAACGGTATGCAAAGAATGAGTGCAATAGCTACAAAAACCCGTCAGTTTGCTGATAAACTTGAAGGTACTAAAACCAAGATTCTGGATACCCGTAAAACCACTCCCGGTCTTCGTACCCTGGAAAAATGGGCGGTAAAAATTGGTGGTGGAGAAAACCACCGATTTGGTTTGTATGATATGATTATGCTGAAAGATAACCATATTGATTTTGCCGGCGGAATTACAAATGCAATTCAAAAAACCAGAAATTACCTTAAAGAGAAAAACCTGGATTTAAAAATTATTGTGGAAGCCCGAAGTTTAAAAGAGATTGAAGAGATTTTAAAGAACGAAGGTGTTTACCGGATTTTAATCGATAATTTTAGCTATAAAGATACTCGTACCGCGGTAGCACTTATTAACGGAAAGTGTCAAACAGAATCCAGTGGTGGGATTACACTGGAAACCGCACGAAATTATGCCGAGTGTGGGGTTGATTATATTTCAAGTGGGGCGCTAACCCATTCGGTACATAATAAAGATTTTAGTTTAAAAGCGGTATAAAATGACTCCTGAAAAGAAGCTACAATCCAAATTTGAGCAGTTTTCAGACTGGCTTGTGAAAACCACTCGTGGTATTCACCTGCCGGGAATGGAAGGATTGTCGCTGTACGATTTGTGGGAGATTTATTCCGGCGGAATTATAAAAGGAACTTTCTCAACCAGAGCCAGTGCTATTGCTTTTAGTTTTTTTATGGCGCTTTTCCCGTTCTTACTGTTTATGCTGAATTTAATTCCGTATATCGGATTTATAGACGATTTTAAAATTGAATTTTTAATTTTTATGGATTCGCTGTTGCCACCGCAAACTTCGGATTTCTTTAATGATATTTTACTGGATATTGCCAATGAACAACGCGGGGGGCTTCTTTCGTTTGCATTTATACTTTCTATCTTTTTGATGACCAATGGCGTGAACGCTATTTTTACAGGTTTTGAATTTAGCTACCATACTAATGCCAATCGATCAATAATTAGGCAATATGCCATAGCTATTGGGGTTTCCCTTATCATGGCATTGTTGTTGCTTATTACTATAATCCTGGCGGTTTACCTTACTTATGCGGTAGAAGATCTTAGTGAAGTTGGGCTTGTAGGCGCTAAGGGTACCGGCCCAAAATTAGTTAAATATACCGCTTTTGTATTGCTTGTATATATTGGGGTAGCTACTCTTTATTATTTTGGAACCAAGGAAGCCAGGCAGGCCAAGTTTTTTTCGGTGGGGGCTTTATTTACTACCGTACTAATTTTAATAACTACTTATTTTTTTGGAATTTATATTGAAAATTTTTCATCTTATAACGAATTGTACGGTTCTATTGGAGCATTGTTAATTTTAATGGTATATATTTGGATAAATTCAAATATATTGTTGTTGGGCTTTGAGCTTAATGCTTCCTTAATAAAACTGAGGAAAAATTTTAAATAATTTATTGAAACCCTATTCAGAAAATCTATAACAAAGCCAACCGGATGGCTTATAAATTTATATATAAATGAAAAATATATTTCTATTATTCGTAGCTATTTGCAGCCTTACTTTGAGTGCACAAACTGAAGTTGGCGGAGTAAACTTGCCTAATTCAGTAGAATTTGAAAATGAAACATTAAAACTTAACGGGGTAGGGGTTCGTGAAAAATTCTGGATGGATATGTATGCCGGGGGACTTTATCTTCAGCAAAAATCGTCTGATGCGAAGGCTATTGTTAATGCCGATGAGCCTATGGCTATTAAATTGCATATAGTTTCAGGAATGATTACGCCAAAAAGAATGACCAATGCCGTAGATGAAGGTTTTGTAAATGCCACCGGAGGGGAAACTTCCACTATAGATCCTCAAATAAAAACTTTCAAAAGCTTTTTTAAAGAAATTGGGAAGGGAGATGTTTTTGACCTGGTTTATCTGCCTAAAAAAGGTGTAAAAGTTTATAAAAACAGCAATGAATTAGGAACTGTTGAAGGTCTTGAATTCAAAAAGGCCCTTTTTGGTATTTGGCTTTCTGAAAACCCGGCTGATGATGATTTAAAAGAAGGAATGCTGAATCAATAATTTTCCTAAAATACTATGAAAGGCCATAATCCACAAAATAAGCTCGGGACAAGTTGGACGTATAATAAATTAGCCAATACCACCCGGAACAAACAAAATAAAATCAATGACTTGTAAAATTTTGAATAGATGAAAGCATTTAAGTTATTGCTATGCCTTTGTGTATTGCTTTTTATTTCTGAAAGCTATGCCCAGGATATTTTTGGAAAATGGAAAGTTACCAATGATGAAGGGAAAGTAAATTCTATTGTAGAAATTTATCAGCATGGAGATGAAATTGCAGGAAAAGTATTGCGTATTATGAAAGAAGAAGACCGCGATCGTAAATGTACCGATTGTAAAGGCCAGTTAAAGGATAAGCCAATTGAAGGTTTAAAAGTTATTCACGGTTTTAAAAAAGAAGGCAATGAATATACAGATGGAACTTTGATTGATCCCCATTCTGGTAAGGAATACACGGGGAAATTATGGCTGGATGAAAATAACCCTGATAAATTAAAAGTCCGGGGTTATATTGCTTTTTTTTATAAAACCAAAACATGGGAGCGCGCTGAATAATTTACCGTTTTTTATTGAGGATTAAATATTTTGTCCTAATAAGGCAAACAAAGGTCTTATAGAACTTTTACAATAACTCAAATGTTGCTAGAATCAGGAGTTTTCCGAACAAAAAATTCCTGTGAACTTTCTTTTTTTAACCTTTAAATCAACAAGCTAGGGCAAACCCGCGTATGGTTAGGGAAATATACTTTGCTTTCAAAGCAAGCCTTCTTTAGACCACCGGGGAAATAATTTCCTTTTCATTCCTCGTGGTTGCCCGGGGTTTTTTACATTTATAACCGTAAAGAAAACAACCAAAAATGTCTTATTTTGTTGATGTGATTTTGCCGCTTCCATTGGCTAAGCGTTTTACTTATGAACTTTCTACGGAAGAGGCCGGTTTTGTTAAGCCCGGTATGCGAGTAGCTGTTCCCTTTGGTAAATCTAAAATCTATACAGGGATTGCGGGAAAAATACATCAGGTTGCCCCACAGGTTTATGAGGCAAAACCTATTCATCAAATTTTAGATAAATCGCCCCTGGTTACTGAGCAACAACTAAAATTCTGGGGCTGGCTTGCCTCTTATTATATGTGTGCCGAGGGAGATGTGCTTCGTGCCGCATTACCAGGAGCTTTTTTATTGGAAAGTGAGGCTATAGTACAGTTAAGGAATAAAGAAATTCCTGAAGATGCCAAATTAGATGATGAAGAGTTTGTATTGCTTGAAGCCTTGCAAAACCAGTCGTCGATTAAAATTCAGGAAGTAATGAAAATTCTGGATCGGAAAGCGGTTTTGCCGGTTGTTAATCGGTTGGTTGAGAAAGGTTTTGTTGCTTTAAATCAGGAAATATACGAACAATATAAGCCTAAAAAGACCCGTTTTGTCTGCCTGGCAGAACATTATAGTGATGAAACTTCGATGCATCAATTGTTAGACGAATTAAACCGGGCGCCTACACAGCGGGAAATTGTATTAAACTATTTTGGTCTTACTGCCCAGAGCAAAAAACCATTGTCTGCTAAAAAATTGCTCCAGAAGAGTAAAGCAACTTCAGCAAGCTTGAAAACACTTATCAATAAAGGAATTTTAGAAGAATATTTTGAAACCACCGATAGGTTAAATTTTTCAGGAGAGACAACTTCAAAAGACATTGAGTTTAATGAATTTCAAGAAAAAGCATTTAAGCAAATAAACCGTGTTTTTGCAGAAGACAAGGTGTGTCTGCTACACGGTATTACTTCTTCTGGAAAAACAGAAATCTATATTCAGCTTATAAAAGAAATCTTAAGCAAAGGGGGGCAGACATTATATTTACTACCTGAAATAGCACTTACCACACAGCTTATCCAACGGCTCCAGTTTTATTTTGGAGATCAGGTTTTAGTGTATCACAGTAAATATTCGGTAAACGAAAGGGTAGAGGTGTACCGAAAATTACTAAATAGCGGAGAAGGAAAAGTAGTTATCGGGGCGCGTTCTTCTATATTTTTGCCTTTTAATAATTTGAATTTGGTGGTGGTAGATGAAGAACACGAGCAGTCGTTTAAGCAATTTGACCCTGCTCCTCGTTATCATGCTCGGGATGCTGCAGTGGTTTTGGCAAATATTTTTAAAGCAAATATTGTAATGGGGTCTGCTACTCCTTCTCTGGAATCTTTTTTTAATGCTGAACATCATAAATATGGTTATGCTGAAATAAGCCGGCGTTTTGGGAATGTTTTAGAGCCAAAAATTGAAATTGTAGATATTAAAAGCAAACACCGTAAAAAGAAAATGAAGGGGCATTTCTCTGACCGGTTACTGGAAGAAATTGAAGCCTCATTAAAAGAAGAGGAGCAGGTGATTTTATTTCAAAACCGGCGTGGGTTTTCTCCCATTCTGGAATGTAACACCTGCGGGCATTCCCCTCAATGCCCCAATTGCGATGTAAGTCTTACCTTTCATAGCCATAATAATCAACTGCGTTGTCATTATTGCGGTTATCATATTGCGATGCAGCATAAATGTATGGCCTGTGGCAGTGTTGAAATTACAACCAAGGGCTTTGGTACCGAGCAAATTGAAACTGAATTGAAAGCCCTTTTTCCGAAGCATATTATTGGAAGAATGGATCAGGATACCACTCGGGGTAAATATGCTTTTGAAAAAATTATTACAGCTTTTGAACAACAGGAAATCGATATTTTGGTGGGCACCCAGATGCTTACCAAGGGATTAGATTTTAGGAATGTGAACCTGGTTGGGATTATGAATGCCGATAACTTGCTGAATTTCCCCGATTTCAGGGCGCACGAACGTAGTTTTCAATTGATGTTGCAGGTGGCGGGCCGTGCTGGGCGAACTAAGAAACGCGGTAAGGTTTTAATCCAGAGTTTTAATCCGCATCATCAAATCATTCAGCAGGTTTCTACAGGAGATTATCAGGGAATGTATAAAGATCAATTGGAAGATCGTTATAATTATAAATATCCGCCATATTTCAGGATGATTCGCTTTACTTTAAAAAGTAGGGATTATTCCAATGTAAATACTTCGGCCGATTGGTTGGCGAAATCTTTAAAGAATGTATTTGGAGCTTATGTTTTGGGGCCGGAATTCCCTCCGGTTGCCAGAATACGAAATGAATATTATAAGAATATATTACTTAAAATCCCACAAAAACAAAGTTTGGGGAAAACAAAGCAGGTTTCTCAAAAAATATTAGACAGCTTTAAAGCGATTGGAAAGTTTAGAAATATAAAGGTAGTGGTAAATGTAGACCCGGTTTAGATTTGTGCCAGGGCTTCTATAAGGCTATCTTTTTTATTCCGGCTTAAAGGTAGTTTCTGTTGGTTAACCTCAATGTTTTTACTGTCGTAGCGTTCGATTTTTTTTAGGTTAACAATATATGATTTATGGGTTCGTAAAAACTGGTTATTAGGTAATTGTTCTTCAAAAGATTTCATGGTAGCCAACACGATAAAGTTTTCTTTCTCGGTTACAAATTTCACATAATCACCTAATGCCTGGATGTATTTTAGACGGCTAAGAAAAACTTTTCGGTTTTTAAGATTGCTTTTTACAAAAATAAACTCGTTGTCTTCTGGCGTAGAGATACGGTTTTTAAGTTTGTACAGGTTCAATGCTTTGTTTACAGCATTGTTAAAACGTTCTTTGGTTACCGGTTTATGGATATAATCTACGGCATCATAATCAAAAGCTTTAAAAGCATATTGTGTTTTTCCGGTAACAAATATGATTTGCGGTTTATTTGGTAGATCGTCTAAAAGTTCAAAACCTGAAAGAATTGGCATTTCAATATCGAGGAAGATAAGGTCGGCAGGGGTGTCTAATAAGCCGTTTTTAGTTTCTATGGCATTATTATACTCAGCCATTAACTTTAGGTTTGGGTGGTCTTTAATCAATTTTACAATAGAGAGACGTTGCAGGCTTGAATCATCAACAACTATACATTTGAGTAAAATTTCTTCCAAAATAAATTAGTTAGGTAATAACAATAATAAGGATTAATTTTGAAAGTTACAAAGTTGAGGTGACATTGGCCGGTAAAAGGTGATTTTTATCTACTGAATTATAGGCTTTGAAAATAGAAAAAATAGTTCTACTTTTGCAGCCGATTTAACTTTAAGTAATATTTAGTATGAACAATTATGAAACTGTTTTCATCTTGAATCCCGTTTTATCTGAAGAGCAGATAAAGGAAACAGTTGAGAAATACGAAGAATTTCTTGTTTCTAAAGGTGCCAAGATGATATCAAAAGAAAATTGGGGGCTGCGTAAACTGGCTTATCCAATTCAGCACAAAAAAAGCGGTTTTTACCACTTATTTGAATTTGAGGCACCCGGTGAAGTGATCGAGCCGTTGGAGCTTGCCTTTAGAAGGGACGAGCGCATGATGCGTTACCTAACTGTAAAGTTAGACAAGCACGCGGTAGCCTGGGCTGAAAAAAGAAGAAAACGTAAACAAGAAAAAGCGTAAGTATGGCATCCTCTATTGAACAACAAGCAAAGGGTAAAAAAGACGGAGAGATCAGGTATCTTACTCCGCTTAATATTGAAACTACCAAAACCAAGAAGTATTGCCGATTTAAAAGATCTGGGATTAAATATATTGATTATAAAGACCCTGATTTTTTAATGAGTTTTGTAAATGAGCAGGGAAAATTACTTCCTCGTCGTTTAACCGGAACTTCTTTAAAATACCAAAGAAAAGTGGCCGTGGCTGTAAAACGTGCACGCCACCTGGCACTTATGCCTTATGTTGGTGATTTATTAAAATAAAAAAGGCAATCTTATGGAATTGATACTTAAACAAGACGTAGAAAATTTAGGTTTTAAGGATGATGTGGTAACGGTAAAAAACGGTTATGGCCGTAATTACTTAATTCCGCAAGGGTATGCACATCTTGCTACTCCTTCAGCAAAAAAAATGCTGGAAGAAACCCTTAAACAAAGAGCCTATAAAGAGCAGAAAAATATAGATGAGGCCAAAAAACAGGCTAAAAAACTAAGCGACATTGATATCAAGATTTCAGCAAAAGCTGGAGCAGGAGATAAGTTGTTTGGATCTATTACCAATGCTGACCTTACTGATGCTTTGGCAAAAGAAGGCGTGGAAATTGAAAAGAAATTTGTTACCGTTGCCGGTGGAAATATCAAACGCTTAGGGCAGTATGAAGCTAGCCTTCGTTTCCACAGGGAAGTGGTAGAGAGTTTTAGCTTTGAAGTAGTAAGCGAAGCATAATTCTTGCTTTCAGAATTAATAAAGCCCGCTTTTATAGTGGGCTTTTGTTGTTAATGTGGCTCTGTTTAACATGTAGCTAGAGGACAAGCCCAATTATCCCGATGCAAATCGGAAGCTTTTAAAATGAATAGACGCTGTTTTACCACAGGTAACAGCAAGTTTTTAAGATTTGTCTAAAAAAAGAAATTAAAGAATTCGAGACTTTTTGAAAAGTTCTTTTTTAGCAAATTTTAAATTTTATGCATAATTTTTATCAGAATGAAATACGCCCGATTAACCAAAGAACAGTTTGAGGAAATGCAAGAGGAGTTTATTAACTTCTTGGCTACACAATCTATTACAGCTGAAGAATGGGAAGATATAAAAACAAACAAGCCTAAAGTTGCCGAGCAGGAACTCGATGTTTTTAGTGACCTGATTTGGGAAGGGGTACTCAACAAAGTAGAATATCTTGAACATTTTTCATCCAATCAAATTTATCTTTTTCAAATTTCTGAAGCTACCATTAACCTTATTGCTGTAAAGGTTGAAAACCAGGGTGTAGATATTACTACCCGTGAAGGGTATAGTTGGCTGCAAACAAATTTACTTGACGATTCGGTTACTATTTACACTTCTTCAAAAGCCATAAGTACCGATCGCAATAAAGATATTTTTGCCCTTGTTAAACAGGGAGCCAATATTACAAAGGGAGAATTGTATGCTTATTTTCAAAAGATGGTTGAGGAGGAATAAATGTATATTGTATCATGTGTCCTGTATACAATAACGACAACCACAGGTATTTTTATATCTTTCTTGATTTTTAAACCCGTATACACTTTCTTCAGTATTAGCTAAATTGGATTTATAAAAATACTTCCAAATATTTTATACCTTTATTGCTATTAATGGCAATCTATAATTTTCCCGGATTGGCCTGCAATTGTATAGTATGAAATTAAAAAATCCTAGTCGCTTTTCCTTAAAAAGACCCAAATCAGCAAAAGCACTTCACCAAGCTCCCGGTACAGTAACGTATGTTGGCCATAAAGAAGCTTCTGAGACCCGTTTAGAGGTGATTGATTATAACAAAGAGCATTATGATCATTTTGCTTCAAAATCGGTAGAAGATGCTTTTAAATTTGAAGCACCTGATCGGGTAACCTGGTTTAATATTGATGGTCTAAACAATACTGCTGAAATTGAGAAACTGGGTAAATATTATGAGCTTCATCCACTTATTGTTGAAGACATTGTAAACACCACCCAACGTCCAAAAATTGATGAATATGAAGATTATCTGTATGTGGTGGCTAAAATGCTTTATCAAAATCAAAAAGGACAAATAGAACAGGAACATATTAGTTTTGTACTGGGTAAAGATTACGTGTTAACGTTTCAGGAGGCAGGGGGAGATGTTTTTGATAATGTTCGCGAACGCTTACACAGGGCACATGGAAGAATTCGTTCAAATGGAGCTGATTATTTATTATTTGCCCTTTTAGATGCTATTGTCGACCATTATTTTTTGGTGATTGATGAGATTGGTGACAAGATTGAGGAACTTGAAGAACGGCTTTTTGATAGCCGATCGAATGATGATATTACTTATGAAATTCAGGAATTAAAACGTGCTATTTTACGAATTCGGCGAGCTGTTTTTCCACTTCGGGAGGTAATTAGCCGATTGGAGAAATTTGATGAGACAGTTATCCAGGATCGAACTAGAAACTATATTCGCGATCTCTATGACCATATTTTGCAGGTGACTGAAAATATAGATATTTATCGGGAAATGGCCTGGAGCCTTATGGATATGTATATGAGCACAATAAGCAATAAGATGAACGAAGTGATGAAGGTACTCACCATTATTGCCACCATTTTTATTCCGCTAACTTTTATCGCCGGTATTTACGGAATGAATTTTGAATATATTCCTGAACTGCAATGGAGATATAGCTATTTTGTACTTTGGGGAGTAATGCTGGCAACTTTTTTAATTATGCTAATCTATTTTAAAAGAAAAAAATGGTTATAAAAAAAATCCTAATAGTACTGCTGTTTATTTCCTTGCCTGTTTTAAGTCAAGAGCCGGTTTATATAGGTACATATACCAAGACTGAAGGTCATGTAGATGGCAAAGCAGAAGGGATTTATTTAATGTACCGTAATGTGGAAAACGGAAAATTGAGTAGGCCAGAAACTGTAGCAGAAGTAATTAATCCCAGTTTTGTGAAAACCAGCCAGGATGGAAAAAACTTATATGCCGTTAGCGAATTGGGAGATAAAGACGATAATTCAGGATATATCCATTCGTTTAAACGGAATAAAGACAATAGTCTGGAAGAACTGGGTAAACTATCTACCGAAAGTTTTGCTCCTTGTCATATTGAAACCGATAAGTCGGGCAAGTATGTTTTTGTAGCCAATTATATGGGCGGTGTGGTAATGGTTTATAAGCGTGATAAAAATGGAAATTTAAAGACCAATCAAAAAATTGTGCTTGAAAATCCCGACGTATCCCACGCGCATTCGGTTAACATGAGTGCCGATAATAAAACAGCCTATATTGCTGATTTGGGAAATGATAAAATATGGATATTTGATTTTGATGAAGAAAAAGGCTATTTAACTAAAAGCTTGCAGCCGTATGTTTCTTTAGCAAAAGGTTCAGGGCCACGACATTTTACACTTTCAGAAGAAGGTAACTATGCTTATTCCATCAATGAATTAAAGAGTAGCATTAGTGTGTTTAAAGTTGATAAAAATGGCGGATTGGAGTTTGTGGAGCGTAAAACTACACTTCCTGAAAATTTTGAAGGAGCGAATGCTACAGCTGATATCCACCTGCATCCATCAGGGACTTTTTTGTATGCGTCAAACCGTGGCCATAACAGTATTATAGCTTTTTTGGTTGATGAGAAAAGCGGGAAATTAAAGCTTATAGATTATTTCTCTACGGAAGGGAAAACCCCTAGAAACTTTGGGATTTCTTCAGATGGAAAATTTCTGTACGCGGCAAACCAAGATAGT
The DNA here is from genome assembly GCA_017795085.1 of Salegentibacter sp. GTDB lineage: Bacteria > Bacteroidota > Bacteroidia > Flavobacteriales > Flavobacteriaceae > Salegentibacter. The sequence continues at coordinate 1,898,211 of CP051246.1, read as the reverse complement.
GATTCCATTACTGGTTTCAGGATTGATGAAAATACGGGAAAGCTTTATAAAATTCAGAAAGCAAAGGTGATGAGCCCGGTCTGTATTGAATTTACCCAATAATTCCCGTATTCGGGATAGCTGCTCAGTGTCCTTACCCTTACCGTAGGTGTTTATGTTATAATTCATCAATCCATTTTCAGTAGAAAATCTTATGTTTCGAAATGGGAAAATGAATAAGTTCAGGCTAAAATGTATAACTATAAGAATTATAGGAATTAGGAGAAAATAAGTGTTTTCTCCTAATCAACTTCTCGAATTATAAAGAAACCATCGTTACCCTGCTTTTGGTATAATGGCATAAAAATTCGGGCATTCCACTCACTTCGAATTTGCGTAGCATTTTTTATGGCAAGTAATTCGTTTTTTTCTATTTTCTGAAAGTTCTTATAGCCTTTCTGCATTTTAAATTCATCAGAATCTTTCAAACCATAACGGTGTATTAATTCAAAGGTTTTCTGCTTTGGGGCATTTTTATCAGTAAAGCGGGTAACACATTCCGGATAGCTGGAAATTTGAGTTAAATCAAGTTTGCAAGCTTCTTTTAAGGCCAGCCAAATTACGCCCTCATGATTTTCTACTGAAGTGTGGTCAGTATGTTGACCGGCTTCTAAAACAAATCCGGTAAGGCCAATTCGACTTAAATAATGATCGATACATCCGTAAACCATATCGCTAAAACCCCGTACGATATAAGTGGGAAAACAATGGGCCCATTTATCATTATCATTTATTTCCTGTACCGATATGTAAGGCAGGCTGGGGGAGGAGGTGGTGTGACAATCGAGGAAATACCTTTTGGTAAAATCACTTTCCGGATATTGTTTCAGAACTTTTATAATCTCCCACATTTCTTTTTGTTCGTGGGTTTCCATTTTTTTATTCTCAATATTTTCTTTGGTCCAGGTACGGTTTAGGTCTTCATCAATATAACGTTTGTTTTTGTTTAAAGCTTTATGATTACCTGAAACTCCTATAATGCTTCCCTGAATTTCGGGTTTTGATTTCTCAAGTTCTTTAAAAACACGTTGCAAGGCCTTTACACCGCTGTGCTCGTTGCCGTGTACACCGCCGGTAATAAAAAGCAGAGGCCCTTTTTTGTTACTGGTGTAAGTGCCTATAATCCTGGGAATTTTTTTATTACTCATAACTATCTAAATTTATTCGATAATCAAGATTTAAATGCCCGGGCAGTCTTTGAAACTGAAAATTTATTTCTTTTATATACTTTGTATTTACCCCGGGCTTGATTTTTAAAGTCTGACTTCAAACTTATTTTCAGTCCATTGTGGCTAAAACCCGGTTGGATAATTGATTACCGTACATTTCTTTGTATTCTACTTTTCTCTCAATTGATTCAATTACTATATGGGTGAAATCGGGAAGGCCGATATCCTTAAAATGTTCCATGCCTCCGGGGCTAAGCACATTTATCTCAATTAGCTTATCTTTTACTATATCAAGCCCGACAAAGAAGAGTCCGTCCCGAATTAATTTGGGCGCAGTTAGATCCACAATACGTTGCATTTCTGGAGTAAGGTCACTGCTATCGGCAGTTGCTCCAAGAGCAAAATTACTTCTAAACTCTCCTTCGCCGCTTAGTCTTCTAATGATTGCCTGTTTTCCATCTTTTACCATTACCCGTCCGTTCATAAGCAATATTCTTACATCGCCATCTTTTACGGCAGGCAGAAATTCTTGCGCAATAACATACCCCTGGCTACTGATAGTTTCAATAATTTGGTTCACATTTTTCTCGTTTTCGTCTATTAAAAAAACATCTTTGCCACCGGAACCTTCCAGGGGTTTTAACACCATCTTTTTATCGTGTTTATCCCAAAAGTCCAAAATTTCATCTTTACTTCGTGTAATTAAAGAGTCAGGTTTGATTTCACCCGGTAGCTCTTCAAAATAGAGTTTATCAATAAAGGCATGTGAGAGAGCAAAAGCATCATTCAAAACCAAAACCCCTTGTTGCTGCATCATTCGACCAAAAGCAACCCCGGCCTGTTCTGCCCATTCACGGCCGCTCTCTTCTTCAGTTGGGTTATTTCTTATAAATAAAACATCCAGATTTTTTGCGGTGATTTTTTTGCGACGTACTCTACTACCCTGTAAGGCCTCTAAATATTTTTGAGGTGATTTGGTTTTAGTGTTTTTTGGGGCTTGTGTGGTGAGAATGGTTATAGGTTCATTGTGATGAAAGTTAAAATCGCCAACCCCCATTACATATACCTCATGACCGCGGTTAAATGCAGCAGTCATTAAGAGTACCGAAGTTCCACATCTTTCGGTGGCAATATCATTTAGTACAAAGCAAATTTTCATTGGGTTATCATTTTAGACAGGGGAAGTCCCTCTTTGATTAGGTTTAGTTTTTCCTCTATATCTTCGGTTAATAAGTAACTCGGGCGCAAAGTACCCGGTTTTAAAACTTTTCTTTCAGTTAATTCCTTAATGATATGCTGGTGTTGCAAGGCATATTTTCCTGCTAAAAGAGGTTCTAATTCGCCATCTTTTTGTAAATATTCTTTAAGTTCTACCAGACCTTTTAAATAAATGATGTCTTTTAGAAATCCTCCCCCCTGCATAATTCTGGAAGTGATATTAAAGCCGCGTTCTGGTGAAAAACCATAATCTTTGGTAAGTAAACTGAATATTTGCTGAAAATCGCCTCCCTCAATTAAAGCTGAACCGGCAATTACCCTTCCGGCCAGGGTTCGCAATCGGTTTGCCGTAAGCCCATCTACCAAAAACTCAGCTAAAACTGCTATACCTTCCTGAAGCGGGTCGTAATCGGCCAGCCCACTACTTAATAATTCCAGGGGTTGTTGGGTGCCATTATAGTAAGTTAGCACGTGGGTACCCACTTCGTGTTGAATGAGTGCCCTGGCTTCAGTTTTTTTCATTTTATAATCGGCTGGAACATAGAGTTCTCCCTGGGAGACCATCATAATATTTACATCCTTTCTGATATGTACCTTACATGTAAAAGCCTCGTCTTGTTCCTGAAAATAATCAAACTCCCGCCGTGCTAAACTACTAAAACCTTTGGCGTCTACCATTTCACCTTCAGGACCAGCGTCTTCTTCTGTAATTTCCCTTAGAATTTTTCCGGCTTCTTCACTTAAATTATTCCCAATACCTTTATATAAACGGATACTGTTATAGAAAAAGTTTTGGGTTCCGCGTTCGCTAAGCATGGTGATTTGCTGGTCTAATTCTTCTCGTTTTGCCCTGAACAGATAAGACATAGCGGGATCATCAACTTCTTCTATATTCAGGTTATACAGCTCTCGTTTTAATACATCGGGGTCTATGGGGAGGAGCCGGTAATGATAATCTAATACGTTTTTATAATGACTGTTAAAAAATTCTTCTTTAATCTCGTGAATGTTAGAAGGTGATACAAGCCACAAGAATTGGTAAGAACGCTCAATTTTTGCCAGCTTTTTATCGATTTCAAAGATTTTGTCCTTTAAATATTTTGTACCCAAAGCGTTGTAACTGGCTACCCCACAAGAAGTTTGAACCCTTATAAAATCAAATACCGCTTTATGAATGGCTTTAAGGACAAAGTTTCTAAAACCACGGAAAAAAACAGGATAGACCGCATTTTCGTCATCACGGTAGACAGGTGGGATTTCCAGGCTTATTAAAACCGCTCCTGATTGTTTGGTTTGTTCAATTTCCATTAAGGCTTTATCGCCTTCTTTGTGACGGTTGGGAGTGTCAAAAATTTTAGCTTGAAGATAAATACCTGAAAAAAAATCGTTTACTTTTAGCAATTCTGATTTCAATAGGTCTAAGGATGATGGAAGTCGTTTGGCCGGTCCTCTAATTTTAAAACAATTTGAATTATTTTCCCCGGCATAGATTTCCAGTAAAAGATAAGATTTGAATTGCGGGGAAAGCTGATCGGAAATTTTAAAGATTAATTCCTGATAGCTTTCAAAATCACTATTGCCAATAATCAAATAGGACGCCTCGCTATTAAACATTCTTTGAGTGCCTGTATCATTAACCCTTTTTCGGTAAATAAGCAGGTAGGGAAGCTCTTTTTCAATATGTAAAAACCCATCTCCGGGAAGCTTTGCGGTTATTTCGTGATCAGCTTCAAGTTGTGTTAAAATTTGTTTAATCGTTATTTCCGAAAATTCCGATATTTCCAGCATCTTTATATCCTTAAATCTTTGGTTAGCGTTTTTAAGTTTTGCAGCCTTCTGAAAACCTGGGTATAAGATTTTAGAAAAATGCAAAAGCCTACCTAAATTTAGAAATAAATGCTCGCCTAATTAATAAGGAAACCGACTTTGGGTTTTATTTAAGAAATAAAGATTTTGATATTAAAACGTGAAAATTAAGTAGTCTCACCTTCAATAACCACATTCCACGGGCGTACTACCCAATGACTTATTAGTCCGTTTATAACATAGGGATCGTTTTTTGCAAAATTTTCAGCGATTTCAGGGGAATTTCCTTTAAAAATTAAGAGGGCTTCATTAGCTGGATTATCAAGGGTACCCCCCATAATTAGCTCCCCGTTTTTTGCAGCTTTACGAGCTAATTTTAGGTGTTCGTCTCTGTATTCTCTACGACGTTCAATATAATCGCCCACGGTTTTATAGAAAAGAAGATAGTAATTCATTTACGGTTTTATTTTATTGCTGAAATTAGAAAAAAATGAAAGTTTTTTACTAAAATAAGCTAATTTTTCTCTGTATTCGAGAGTAAGTGCTTCGATACTTGTACCGGGTATTTTGCTTAAAATTTTCCGAAGATGGCGTATTTGTCGGAGTAGTTTAATTTTTCGGTAAGAAATGATAATTTTATCGGCATATATTTTATAAATTCCGGATGTTTTGGGAGGTTTATTTGTGCTAGTGGTATTGACCATCTTTTTTTAAATGGCTAACTTGTCCCGAGCTCTTTCTGTAGCTTATGACTTTCATAATATATGAGTTTTAAAACCTAAATCATGAGGATAACAAAAAATGCCTTCCTGTTTATATTTCTATTTATAAGTTTTTTTGCCTATGCCCAGCTCCCGGGAATAAGTACATCTGAAGATACGGAAAAAGAAGAAGTCTCTAAAGATATGTTAGGACGGAATACCCCCCGGGGTACCGTTGTGGGGTTTATTGATGCAATGTCTGCAGGAAATTATTCAAATGCTGCTCGCTATTTACAATTTCCCAAGGCTGTAAAGAGTCGGGAGAGCCGGGAGCATTTAGTAAAGGTTTTGGTGAATTTATTAGATACTGAGGGTGATATTTTACCTTATTCCCTTATTAGTAATAAACCCGAGGGGAAAACTGATGATGATTTAGAAACAGGACTTGATAAGATAGGGACGATAAATGCCGATGGTGAATCTATAGCCATATTTTTGGTAAAAACCACTTCTTCTGAAGGGCTTCCAATTTGGTTGTTTTCAGAAGAAAGTCTAATTTCTATTGATTCGGTAGCATTAGCTCCCAGTCCTTTGGTAGAAAAAATCTTGCCGGGCTTCTTAAAAGATCATAATTGGGGTGGCGTACCCGCCGGGCAATGGATAGTGGCCAGTCTTTTAATAGGAGTTAGCTTTATGCTGGCCTGGGGTATCTCATTGTTGTTTTTTACTGTTTTACGAGCTCTATGGAAAGGAGCTAAACATGAGCCGGTATCAGGGGTTATTAATGCTTTAAAACTACCTTTAAGGCTTTATCTGGCCGTACTGCTTTTTGTTAGTCTATCCCGTACGTTGGGATTATCAATAATTATAAGGCAAAAATTTAGTGCACTTACTATCATTGTTGGTATTATAGCTATAGTGTTGCTCTTATGGAAACTCGCTGATTTTTTAGGAAAGTTTTCACAAGAGAAGATGTTAATCAGGGGAAATGCCGCAGGGGTTTCCATTGTGTTGTTTATACAACGCGCTGCAAAAATTGCGGTTGTTATATTTGGGATTATAGCCATTTTGGGCGCTATTGGAATAGATGTAACTACAGGGCTTGCGGCTTTGGGAATAGGAGGTATTGCCTTGGCACTAGGGGCACAAAAAACTATTGAAAACTTTGTGGGGAGTGTTACTCTTATCGCAGACCGCCCCATACGGGTGGGAGATTTTTGCCAGGTTGGGCAAATTACCGGAACCGTTGAAAAAATTGGCATTCGCTCTACCAGGATTAGGACTTTAGATCGTACATTAGTGACCATTCCCAACGGCGCTTTTTCTTCGGATACTATTGAAAATTATGCTTTCCGGGATAAATTCAGGTTTTATAGTATAATTAATTTTAGGTATGAAACCACTCCGGATCAACTCCGTTTTTTGCTTAGTGAACTTAGAAAAGTGCTTTATGCCCATCCAAAGGTTTATGAAGATCCTGCCCGGGTACGATTTATAGGTTTTGGTTCCAGTTCGTTAGACCTTGAGATTTTTGCCTATCTAAATGCTATAAATTATGATCATTTTCTGGAAATTAGAGAAGATTTGATGTTGAGGATGATGGATGTGGTAGAGCAAAGTGGAAGCGATTTTGCTTTCCCATCACAAACTTTATATTTTGCCAAAGATGGAGGGCTTGACAAAAACAGGAGTCAAGAAGCCGAAGAAAGGGTGGCTCAATGGCGAACTAATAAAGAAATGTCTATTCCCAAATTTAGTAGGGAACAAATTGATGAATTGCGAAATTCATCAAAATATCCACCTGAGGGCAGTGTAGGGGCTGAGAGTTAGTTGATTAATCTACAGTGTAGGCGATATAAGCTAATTCAAATAAAATAGCCCAGTTTTTTACAAAGTGCATAGCTTCCAGCATGATGGTTTCCCTTTTTTTCAGCGTCCAGAATTTATGGATACTGAAAGAGGCAATGGCCAGGAAGATGCAAAGTCCGATAATGCCCTCTACCAAAAAGTACCCGGTAATAAGGGCAAGTCCACCAAGACAAAGTAAAATACCACTTAAAGTAAGCATAAGCTTTGGGGCGAATAAACTGCGTTTTTCAGCATATTCCTCTAAAATATGTGTGTTGAAAAAATGATTTATGCCGTTAAGAATAAAGAAAATTCCCAATAATATGAGTAAGATTTGTTTTATCATTTTAGTGTTATTAAGCTTTAAAGTACATCCTGTAGTTCGGGATGCTTTTCAAACATTTTTTTTGCAAAGGGGCAAATAGGGATAATCCTAAAATCATTTTTTCTCGCGTAATCAACTACGGCCAGAAGTAGCTTTAAGCCCAACCCCATTCCTTTAAAGTCGGTATCTACTTTAGTATGTTCAATAATTAGTTGAGAGGTTCCAAACATTTTATAGGTCATTTTTCCTATGCTTTTTTCATCAACAAAGCCTTGGAAAACTCCTTTTTTGTTTACTTCAGTTCTTTTTATATCCATTGGTTTATTTTTTGATTCTAAGGTTTTCGATACGTTTATCCGGGATAAACCAAAAAAATGCAAGCAGGGCATAAGCCAGACAGCCTAAAATTGGTTTGAGGAAAGAAAGTCCGATACCAAAAGCATATAAAACCAAAGAAATTTTAGTTTTTTTATCATCTTTTATAGCTTTTGCTGGTTCTGAAGATATCCCTGCAAATATTATTATTTCCCGACATAAAATAAACCAGGCCAGACTGGCCATAAAAAGAATACCTCCATATAAAGCCACCGGAACAGTATCAAACAAGTTATTTCCAATCCAGCCCGTAGCAAATGGAAATAAGGATAACCAGAACAATAAATGAAGGTTGGCCCAAAGAATACGGCCGTTTAATTTTTCAACAACCTGCCATAAATGATGGTGGTTATTCCAGTAGATACCCAAGTAAATAAAACTAAATAGATAAGTGAAAAAAGTAGGAAGCACTTCCAGTAAATCGTACAGTTGATTTCCTTCAGGGATTTCTAATTCCAAAACCATAATAGTGATTATAATAGCGAGTACTCCGTCACTAAAGACTTCCAGTCTGTTGGTGGTCATTCCATGTTTAGTTTTAAAAGATTATGAATTTATAAAAATAAAAAAACCCGGTTCAAAACCGGGCTTTCATTTATTCTAAATAACCAAATTTACCCTGATTAAAATCATTAATGGCCTGTTTTATTTCCTCTCGGGTATTCATTACAAACGGCCCCTGGGCTGCAATGGATTCTCCGATAGGTTCTCCGCTCAGGATTAATACCTTAGCCCCTTTTTCGGTTTGTATGTTGAATTCGGTACCCTGGTTTTCAAATAAAACGAAATGATCTGTTGAGACTGGTTCTCCATTTACACTTACATTACCTTCTAGAACCAAGAGCGCAGTATTATAACTTTCAGGAAAAGAAAAATCAGCGCTTCCTCCCTCTTTTAGTAAGGCATTCTGTAGGTGTAAAGGTGTAAATGTACTGGCTGAACCTTTAATACCTTTATATTCTCCGGCAATCACTTCAATTTCCCCGGAATTTTCAGCTAATTGATACTTATTGATATCCTGGTTTTTAATGCCCTGATATTTTGGTTTAGACATTTTATCTTTTGCCGGCAGGTTTACCCATAGTTGAACCATTTGAAAGTCTCCTCCTTTTTTGCTGAAGTTCTCTTCGTGATATTCTTTGTGTAGTACGCCGGAAGCCGCAGTCATCCACTGCACATCACCCTCGCCAATTATACCACCTCCACCGCTGCTGTCGTGATGGGCCACTTTGCCTTGATAGGCAATGGTCACGGTTTCAAATCCACGATGCGGATGTACACCAACCCCTTTTGGAGTTTCTGAGGGCGGAAAATAAAATTTAGAATTATAATCCATTAAAATAAAAGGATCCATACGTTCCATATCCAGACGATAGCTGCTGGAAATAAAATTATGAACCCTAAACCCGTCACCCACAAAATGTGCAGGTCTTGGGGGTACTACAATTTCAATCTTTTTTGTTGCCATAACTTTAATTTTTTAATCAGTGTAAAGTTAAGAGCCTTTCTGCTGTGTTGCATTGATGTATGTTAAGAAATGAATTAACGGGGTCTAAAATTTTCTTTGGCTAAATTTCGTCTAACCCTGCTTAAACTCTCGGGGGTGATTCCCAGAAAAGAAGCTATCATCCATTGGGGAACCCGTAAGGTCAAATCGGGATAAAGTGCAATAAAATCTTGATATTTTTCTCTTGCTGAAGCTGCAATAAGGCTATTTATCCTATTTTGTAAATGCCTGATATGATTGTGAAGTAAACGCTCGTTGTATTTTCTGAATTCAGGGCTTTTCTGTCCCGCAAAATCAAGAAATTGGTCATTGATATAGACCATTGAAGTATCTTCAATTGCATCGATGTAATACTGTGATGTTTCCTTAAAATACATACTACTACGATCTACAATAAACCAGCCTTCTGGTGCAAACTGGAGAATATGCTCTTTCCCTTTTTCGTCTATGGAAAATAATCTAAGCAAACCTTTTTCTACAAAAAAAGCATGGCTGCAAACTTCACCGGGTTTTAGGAGCACTTCATTTTTTAAATGCTTTTCCGAAGTAAGTTTTTGGTAGAGTTTCTTAATAGTTTTTTCATCAAGATCAATCTTTTCCTGAAGATAAGTGGCAAAACTTATTTTTTCCATGTTGAGCGTTTAATAAGGCTCATAAAAATAAACTTTTTACAGGAAAAAGCTATCTGTTTCTACTTATCGTAGCAGTTTTTTTATCTGTCTTTTGATTTTTGTATTGTGATATTCTGCTTGTAAGAAGTGCAAGCAGCTTATACAAAGACAATCGCCATATTTTGTTTTAATGTAGTCATTCTCTTCAACACTTAATTGGATGGCAGTACACTGGCATAAATCTATAGAACCGACTTTACATTCAAATTCGGTTTGGCAACGACCACAAATTTTAGCTTCGTGTTTAGGCATAATGGCGTGTGATTTTTAGAAAAGAAAAAGTGCCGGAAACATAAGCATTTCCGACACAATATATTTATAAAGCAGGGCTAGTTTCTTTTTCCCTAACTTCTTTTGCAGCTTCAACCATTACAGATAAAGCATCTTTAACTTCTTCCCATTTCCTGGTCTTTAAACCACAATCTGGATTTACCCAAAGTTGATCTTTTGGAATTACCGCTTTTGCTTTTTCCAAAAGTTGGGTGATTTCCTCTTTAGAAGGAATTCGCGGGGAATGGATATCATAAACTCCCGGCCCAATCGCGTTTGGGTAATTAAAGTCTACAAAGGCATCTAATAATTCCATTTGCGAACGGGAACATTCAATGGTAATTACATCAGCATCCATTTGAGCAATATGAGCAATGATATCATTAAATTCAGAATAGCACATATGGGTATGTATTTGTGTTTGATCTTTTACTCCATTTGCCGAGAGCTTAAAAGCGTTTACAGCCCATTCCAAATATTTTGTTTGCTCTTTTTTTCGAAGTGGAAGCCCTTCCCGAAGGGCAGGCTCATCAATTTGGATGATTTTTATTCCTGCTTTTTCCAAATCTTGTACTTCCTTGCGGATAGCCAGGGCAATTTGGGTACAGGTTTCCTCCCGGGGCTGGTCGTTTCTTACAAAAGACCATTGCAGGATGGTTACCGGCCCGGTTAACATGCCTTTTAAAAGTTTTGAGGTTAAACTTTGCGCATAAACGGTCCAGAAGACGGTCATGGCTTCCGGACGTTCCACATCGCCATAGATTATGGGAGGTTTTACACACCTGCTTCCATAACTCTGTACCCAGGCATTTTGGGTAAATGCCACCCCGGCCAAACGTTCTCCAAAATATTCAACCATATCGTTACGTTCGGCTTCACCGTGTACCAAAACATCAAGGCCTATTTCTTCCTGTATTTTGATAGTTTTCTCGGTTTCTTTTTTAAGTAAAGCGATATAATCATTTTCAGACAAAACTCCTTTTTTGTATTTGGCACGCCATTGCCTTACTTCTTTGGTTTGTGGAAAAGAACCTATGCTGGTAGTAGGAAAGCCGGGTAAGCCCAGGTGTTCCTGTTGTTTTGCTTTTCTGGTGGCATAAGCGCTTTGGCGATTAAAATCTTCTTCGGAAATTTCGGATACTTCTTTTTTCACCTGTGCACGATGAATAATTCCGGCTGTATTTTTAGCTGTTATAGCATCTTGGTTTTCTTTAAATAGGCTTGAAGTATCTAAATTAATTTGTTCTCCACTTAATTCTTTCAGCTTAACTATTTCTGTTAATTTTTGTTTTGCAAAAGCCATCCATTGCTTTATTTCCGCCGGAAGGCTTTTCTCATTTTTCTCCAAATCTAAATCATAAGGGCAATGGAGTAGGGAACAAGAGGGGGCGATAAATATTCGGTCCCTTCCCAGTTTCTCAATACTTTTATGGATATAGTCAAGTGATTGCTTAAAATCGTTTTTCCAAATATTCCTTCCGTCTACCACTCCCAGCGATAGCTGCATATTTTCAGGTAAATGAGATAAAACTTCTTCTAATTGCTGCGGACTTCTAACCAAATCAATATGCAGTGCATTTACGGATAATTTGGTGGCTAGCGATAAATTGTCCTGAAGGCCTTCAAAATAAGTGGTGAGCATGGTTTTTAGGCCGGGAATTTCCTGTTGAATAGTCTTATACACATCCTGATATGTTTCCCTGGCTTTTTCATCGAGATCCATAGCCAGGAAAGGCTCGTCTATTTGTACCCAGGTGGCATTATGGGCTTTTAATTCTTTTAAAATTTTTATATAGACCGGCAATAGTTTTTTAATTAAATCGAGCCGGTGAAAACCGGGTTCTTTTTCCTTACCTAAAAGCAAGAAAGAAATCGGTCCCAAAATTACGGGCTTAGTATGAAAACCCTGATGTTTTGCCTCGATAAAATTGTTGACTATTTTGGAAGAAAAATAGCTGAATTCCTGATCTTTAAAAAATTCAGGGACAATATAATGATAATTGGTGTCAAACCATTTGGTCATTTCCATGGCGGTAATATCTAAGCCGTTTTTTTGATATCCTCTGGCCATGGCAAAATATAAATCCAGTTCAGAATTTGATTTTTGCTGAACTACCGGACTGTAACGCCTGGGGATAGCCCCCAGGTTAAAAATCATATCTAAAACCTGATCGTAATAAGAAAAATCATTTGAAGGAATTAAATCAATTCCCGCTTCTTTTTGAACCTGCCAGTTTTTAAGTCGTAGTTCTCGGCCAACTTCACGCAGGCCTTCTTCTGAAATTTTGCCTGACCAATATTGCTCGCAGGCTTTTTTGAGTTCACGCTTGCTACCAATTCGCGGATAGCCCAGATTGTGCGTTTGCATCATCTTTTAACTTTAAATTAATAATGGGTTAAAAGCTCTTGTACAATCTCACAATGCTTTATGTGTTAAGAAGATAGAAAAGGGTTGAAACAAGACGTATTTTGCCTGTAGAGGTAAAAAAACAACCCTGACCAAAGCTTCAAATCGCGAAAGCATTGTCAAAACAAAAAAGGCAGGTCTCCTGACTTGTAACAGTTTTATCCTCCTTCCCATCCCGATTACAGGAACAGTGGATATTTATTGATAAAACCTTAAATGTTACTCACAGTTGCGCGACAGTTCGTGATTTTCACACGATTCCCTATTAATTTACAACTAAGTAAAACCCTTTCTGGTTGATAAAGAAATAGTAGTAAGAACTTATTAAAAACAAAGTTAGGTAAACTAATTTAATATCAGTGCATCTAAGCGAATATCTATTATTTGAAATTAATATTTAGCTATAAATGTGGGAGAAAAAACTTGAAAATTCGCAGGCTAAATGCCTTGTGATATTTTCTCCCTTTGGGAGGTAGGAGGTTTTTTCTAGTTTAGAAACTAAGGATAGGTATATCAATTACTATAAATATTCATAAAAGGCTAAGTTAAAAAATCAAAAAATCGCTTAAAATTTAATTTTAAGCGATTTGTGTCTTTTGGATTGGGTTGGTGACTATCCCAGGATACCACCAAGAAGACCGCCAAGAAGGCTATCTAATAATCCAAGGATTAGGTCTAAAAGTTCCATAATTATGAAATTTATAGGTTAATTCCTACTCTGTTTTTGGGTTTTCAGATTTCCCCATGGATTTTTAAATAAATACTAAAGGTTTGTGACAGGAAAGGTTTTCCTGATTGTCCCCCTTGAGGGATGGGGATTTTACAACCCGCCTAATAAACCTCCTAAATCTAAACTTCCTAATACAGTAGCAAGAGTAACAGTTACTGTGTTCAGTAATTCAATTAAATCTAAATAGATCATAATAAAAGTATATATTTGGTTGTTCCTACTCTATTTTGGGTTTTCAGATTCCCCCATATTTACTTTTAAGAAGAAATAAAAATTCGTTTCACCGGATAAATATTTCTGCTTTTAATTACCCCGTTGGGGTAAGGGTTTTTAAAGTCCACCCAATAAACCTCCCAGGTCTAAACTTCCTAGGACACTAGCAAGAGTAACAGTTACTGTGTTCAATAATTCAATTAGGTCTAAAGCAATCATAATAAAAATATATTTGGTTGTTCCTACTCTCTTATGGGTTTTCAGATTCCCCCGTAAGACGAAACCAAATATATATAATATTTTTTTAAATATTCGCACATTGCGATTTGAATTTAATATATCCTTTCACTTCTAAAAGGTATAGAATAAGACTTAGCAACATAATTTTTATAAAAATACCGAAGCTTTTCTCTCTGGATTCGTCTGTATGGCAACAGTTTTGCGTTGAGATTTAATACGCTTTACTGTAGTTATTTTTTATATAGATATTCTTGTTTTGCTATTAAGACGGTTAAAATATTAACATTAGATTAACGAAATAATAAAAACCGCTGCTGCTTTTCTCTCGTATACATAGTAAACCAATTAAATCTTAAAATTATGAAACGAGAACAAAATGTGATAGAAGAGCCATCACAAAAATCAATGAAAAAGCAACCCTTAAACTCAAGGCGTAATTTTCTAAAAATTGGAGGCCTTGCTGTTGTGGGAACAAGTTTAATACTTTCTTGTAGTGAAGATGACGAGATGCGCCGTCCCCCGCAAGAAGAAGTGTTTGATTTAGGTGCCGGAGATTTAGGAGTCCTTAATTATGCCTATGCGTTGGAACAATTGGAAGCTGCTTTTTATCAACACGTGATGGATGGTAGCTATTGGATGAATGCCGGGGCCGAAGAAAAACTTATTTTGGAAGACCTTTACAATCATGAAATCATTCACCGAGAATTTTTCAAAGCAGCCATTACCGGTGCAGTAAATGGTGATAGCTCGCAGGTGCTTCCCGATTTAGAGTTTGATTTTTCTTCAGTAGATTTTACCAGTCGCGCTTCGGTATTACAAACAGCAAAGTTGTTGGAAGATACGGGCGTAGCTGCATATAATGGTGCCGGACAGCTTATAGAAACCCCCGATTATCTTGTAATTGCCGGAAAAATCGTTTCAGTGGAAGCAAGGCATGCTTCGGCTATTCGTTCCATATTTGATGAGGAACTTACCTCATTTGCCGGCGATGATTTGATTGATGGGAATGGTCTTGACCTGGCCATGGCGCCTTCAGATATTCTTGCTGCAGTAGGAGATACCGGATTTATCAAAACCGAATTTACAGCAAATCAATTACCAACCTCTTAAAACCTGATATTATGAACCTTTTACATTTTATAGAAGAATTTACAACCGATAATTTATTGAAAAAAACTTCTTCAAGAAGGGAAGTATTTTCAACTTTTGGTAACCTCGGAAAAAAGGCTGCAGTAGCTGCTATTCCATTTGGATTGGCAAGTACAAAAGCAAAAGCCGCCTTTGTACAGGATGGTAACGCAGCCGTAAACGCTTTGCAACTGGCACTGACTTTAGAATACCTGGAAGCTGAATTTTACCTCAAAGCACTTGACTCCGGAGTACTAATGGGAAGTTCCCGTGCGGAAGCCGTGTACGCACAAATATCAAAACACGAGTCTGCCCACGTAGATTTCCTTATTGAGGGTTTAGGCGATGATGCGATTGATTCTCCGGAATTTGATTTCACTGCCGGTGGAAATTTTGATCCTTTTAATGAAAACGGAACCGGACAAGAAGTGGCGTACGCACAGCTTTTGGCACTTGCGCAAGCTTTTGAGGATACGGGGGTAAGGGCTTATAAAGGCCAGGCCGGTAATTTGATGGGAACGCCATTTCTAACCCCGGCACTTCAAATTCATTCGGTTGAAGCCCGGCACGCTGCTGAAATAAGAAGATTACGGGCCGATGTGCTTAATGCTAATACCGACCAACATGCTTTGGGTTGGATTACCTTAAACCAAAGAGGCCCTGGAATGCCTGAAGTTGCTCAAGGGGTGTATGATGGGGAAGAAAACCTAACCCAGGGGGGTGTGAATCTTGAAGATGCAACATCATTTAGTGCAGAAGCCGTATCTCAGGCGTACGATGAACCTATGGATGGGGAGACGGCTACAGCTATTGCTTCTTTATTTATCGTCTCGTAATATTATATTTGGTTGGTTAGTGGAAAAATCGTCAGAATTAATTTTTTGGCGGTTTTTCTTAATGCTAGCCTATTTTAATTAAATTTATCACATAATCAAAAAAACTATGCAGCCAGATCTCCTTATCCTCCGTTTAAAGGAGGGGGACGAAAAAGCCTTTCAGCGAATTTACGAACTTTACGGAAATAGCTTGTTGGGTATTATATTCAGTATAACTCAGGATGAAGTGGTTTCTCAGGAACTGTTACAGGATGTGTTTATAAAAGTTTGGGACAAGTCAAATTCTTACGATCCTAAAAAAGGAAGATTTTTTACATGGTTACTCAATATTGCACGTAACACGGCAATAGATCAGCTACGTTCAGCTGAAAGGAAAAATAAAAATAAGCAGGTTTCTTTGGATGAGGTTCATAATATTTTTGATAAGACTTCGCATATACAAAGCGATAGTATTGGCCTGCAAAAATATATTGATATCCTTGGTCCGCTTTGCCAGCAAATTATCGAACTATTATTTTTTAAGGGCCTTACCCAAAGGGAAAGTGCAAAAAAATTAAAAATGCCCCTGGGAACTTTAAAAACCAAGAACAGGAATTGTATTAATGAAATCCGGACTCAGATAAATGGATAGCGTAGAGAAATATAAAGATTCCGGTATTTTAGAATTATATGTCTACGGATTGCTTTCAGAAGAAGAAAGTATTGAAGTTACAGAAGCGATTCAGGAAGATTCGGAACTAAAGACGGAAGTAGAAGAGATAGAAAAAGCTTTAATAAGGCTTGCGGCCGATTATTATCCTAAAGATATTAGTGCTTTAAGGCCAAGTGTTGCTAGCAGGAATAAAGCGGGTAGCTCATCCGGTTTCTTTGCCTGGTTTGGAAGTGCGGCAGCAGTCTTGCTTTTAATTGTTTCAGGCTATTTGTATTTTGATAATAAAGGCCTGCAATCTGCAATTACTAATTTGGAGGATGAAAATCAACAATTGGAAGAGCAAATTATAGATGCGCGGAATAATATTGCTGAAACCAATGTACTCCTTGATAGTTTGCGTTCCAGAAATATTAGCAGGCTGGCCTTAAATGCCCAGGAAATTGATCCTGATGCCTTTGCCGTAGGATATTATTCTCAAGAAGGAAACAAGCTTATTCTCGATGCCCAGTATTTGCCTGAACCTCCCGAGGGAATGGTCTACCAGGTTTGGGCTTTGGAATTCGATCCTTTAACTCCTTTAAGTATAGGCTTACTTGATGATTTTAAAGAAAATGAAGAAGGGATTTTCTATCTTAATGTAGGTAGTACCCCACAAGGTTTTGGAATTACCCTTGAACCTGAAGGTGGAAGTAAAACCCCTACTTTAGAGCGCTTGTATGTATTAGGGCAGCTCAGTACATAAGAAGAAAATAGTGAACTCAAACTTAAATCTTGACCCTTAAACTTTTACGTCATGCTGAACTCGTTTCAGTATCTAATAGTATTGAAAATTAGAAAACAAGATTAGACCCTGAATCAAGTTTAGGGTGACGATATTATTATGCCTCATAACAGATATTAAAGTACTGAATATCGAAATTTTTGTTTTGTAATCATCAACTTTTAAACTTTCACTCTTTACATAATAGGTTTATAGGTAGAAATCCCGATAACCTTCCATATTTCATGAATATACTTTTGCTTTACTGAATAGTTCCGTTCTATTCCTGTAGTTTGAATATCCAGTAATTCTAAAAAAGTGTTGTTTATCAATTTAACCCGACTTAAAAAGAACCCGTATTTTTTAGAAATTAAAACATAATAGGTTTCTTCCTTGATTTCTTCTAACGAGGAAAGTTCACAAACTGCGAACGACTCTTCGGGAATCAAAGGTGCAAGCCTGTTTGTTGGGACCTGGAAAGCAATATTTCTTGAATTTTGACCAAGAATAAAATTGTATTGAGGAAGATTATATAGTTTTTCCTGAAATTCATTGTTAATATATTGCTGAATATTTTCAGAAGTGATAATAGGGGTAAAATTCTTGCCTGGCTCTTTATTATCTGTTAAATCTTCTTCATAAAAAACTTTATTAAGATCCAGGTTGCAGGATTGTGCTGCTTCAATAATTAATTTATAATCAATACTATTCCTTTGTTTCCAGGTAGATAGGGTGTTGGGCTTTACTTGCAAAAGCTCGGCCATTTGTACATCTGTACTAATACCTAAAAGGGATTTAAGCCTTTTTAGAATAATATTCACATTTATTGGTTTTTTCTTTTGCATAATCGCATTTTGAGTTATACATTTGTATAGGCTTTGGTTCTATCATTAAAATAGATATCAAAGATTCAACGAGTCTATTTAATCAAAAAGCAATCCAATATAGATTGTGATTGATTAAAAAAGATTAAATGATAAGTTAATGTATTTATAACGCTATAGTTAATAAGATAATATAATTAGCATTAACTAGCTGTGAAATAGAAGTTAAAATATATCTGCCCTACCAGATTAGAGTGTTTGCTTAATATAATTTATATATAACCAAATTTAAAATGAGTGAGTGTATGACTGGAATTTTACCTGCTTAGTGAAATTGTAACACTGTATAGTATAACATATTTTTTGGATTTCATTTTGCGAATGTTATGTTTTGCTTATAGTACTTTTTTGTATTTGTTTTCTTGACTTAAAAAGTCGGTACTTCGCTACATCTGGTAATTCTGTCGTAGACTTGGTTGTTAATTATAACTAACTAATCAATTGGTCTATGGGATTTTCATATCCATTTTGTGTAAAAAGTAAAGTTGCGGACTTTTCTTTTTCTCTCCTTCTTAAGAAGATAACTCTTGTGATATATAAAAAACATGCAATAGCTCCGGTGCTTAATTATGCCGTAGCTAAACTGCTGTGTCTAAACACCCGGACTTCAGTATATTCTTCAATTCCTTTTATTTTAAAATATTAAGTCATGCCTATGGAAGCTAAAAATTACTTTAATCGGAACATAAATTGGAAGGTAAAATCATCGCTTATGATGCTTTTCCTTTTTGTATTTACTATAGGTGCTGTTTACGGACAGGATAAAGAAAGGAAATATGCGGATAATGAAGAAGTGCGAACAACTAGTCTCCTGGGTATTGGAGGAGATGTTAATAATGCTGAAAATGCGGTTAATGGAAATCCCAGGGAGCACTCTACTTTAAGTGTGGGTATTGGGGCTTTGAATGCATTTTATGCTCGCCAATTTTTAGATTTTGGGGAGACTATAGCAGCCGGTACGCCGGTTACCATTAAATTCTCGGCACCAACTTCAACTGTAGGTCTTGCTGATAACTTTAGTTTTCAGCCTTATACTAATTTAAGGGAAGAGGATCCGATTCTTGGAAGTAGTTATTGGACTGCAGATGAAGCAGGAGGTTCCTTTACAGGAGGAAATTTACTCACTCTTTTGGGTGGGGTAGGAACACATGAAATAACGATTACCCCGGAGGAAGATTTTGAAGGAATATGGGTGAATCTCTCCTCAGCATTAGGTTTGGCTATGAATATGGAGCTGTATCATGCTTATGTAGAGGAAGATGCTTCTGAGGCCTATACCTGTGAGGAGGGAAACTCTGCAATTGATGTACTCTCAGGAATTGATGCGGGTACTTTAGATGTAGCTGGAGGTCTTGGTTCTGTAGAAAACCCTTATAATGTAATTGACGATCCTGATGCGTATAGTACCATGTCTGTAGTGGCGGGTGCGCTTAATTCTGCTTATCATACTACCTTGTTTCAGTCGCCTTCTGAAGTAAACCAAGTGGTGCGGGTTGTGTTAGAGCAGGATGGTGGTCTGGCTGATGTAGGTGTACTTTCGGCTTTTACTATTCAGCCCTTATTGGAGGGTGAGGAAGTAGGTGATCCAATTGCCGGAAATTCCTCGTTGGTTAATCTGAGTTTATTTGGTGGCACTGATAGATATGAATTAGCTATTCAGGTTGAAGATTCTTTTGATGCCTTAAAATTAGAATTAAATAATACAGTAAGTCTACTATATAATATACGTATTTTTGAAGTAAGCAGGATGCCCAGGGT
The DNA here is from genome assembly GCA_017795085.1 of Salegentibacter sp. Lineage (GTDB taxonomy): Bacteria > Bacteroidota > Bacteroidia > Flavobacteriales > Flavobacteriaceae > Salegentibacter. The sequence goes on along the minus strand of CP051246.1, from coordinate 1,878,674 downwards.
TATCCTTTCTGATGATGAAGAAGCTTTTACCAATTGTGGAAGTCTAGAACTGGTATCTGAAGATTTGATTTTTAATTATGAACCTGATTATTATGAATATTTGGTTTATGAGAGTGCTACGGGGGGAGACCCATTAGATTCTACTGAGGTAAGCGCTAGCGGAACTTACTATATTGAAGCTATAGATGAAGTTATAGGTTGTGTTTCTTTAGAACGTGCTGCGGTTGAGGTTACTATAACCGAAGGCCCTGAAGCCCCGGTACTGGTTTCTAATACTATTTGGGTAGGGGTAGAAGGCACGGCAAGTATAGCGGTAGATACCCCTAATGAAAATTTAACCTATAATTGGTATGATGAAGATGGGAATTCACTTCCTGATGGTGAGGATACCGATACTTATGAAGCAACTGGAATTACCGGTGAGGAAGGAGATATAACAACAATATTGGTAGAGGCGGTAGACGATGAAGGCTGTGAAGGAGCTGAACGCACCGAAGTGAGCCTGCAAATTATGGCAACGCCTACCATAGACCCTGCAGAATTATCGGTAAAACAAGGAGAAACCGCTACGCTTACAACGGTATTTAATACATTAAACGCACCGGATGATGCGGAAATATTATGGTATGATGAAGATGGAAATCAGGTAAATGCTAGTAGTACCAGCGATCCGGAATATACTATTCCCGATGACCTTGACCCGGGAGAATATACATATAGTACACAAATACGGGATCCTGAGAGTGGAGCCGTTTCAGAATCAGTTGCTGTAGTGGTCACGGTTTTAGATGATATCGCTCCGCCAATAGTTACTCCGCCTTCAGCAACTTATACGGAAGGCTATACCGAAACCTTTACTGCCAGTCATGATGATTTTGATAATTCAGAACTCACCTATACCTGGTATGATGCTGATGGCAATGAAGTTGCAAACACTCCTGAATTTACTACCCCTGATGATCTTGCTATAGGGGACTATGTCTATACGGTAACAGCAACCGATGAAGCTACAGACCGCGTTTCAGAACCCACTGAAGTTCCGGTGACCGTAGAAGAATTGGCTGCACCAGGTGTTGATCCTACTTCAGCAAACTATACGGAAGGGGAAACCGAAACCTTTACCGCCAGTCATGATGATCCTGATGTAACTTATACCTGGTATGATGCTGATGGCAATGAAGTTGGAAACACTCCTGAATTTACTACTCCTGCTGATCTTGCTGCAGGGAATTATGTCTATACGGTAACGGCAACCGACCCGGAGACGGGTATAGAATCAGAACCTACACCGGTTGATGTAAGTGTTGTTGAACCGGGTGAGTTATTGCCACCTACAGTAGATCCTGAAACAGTAAGCATTGTAGAAGGGGAAACTGCAAGTTTTACCGCCAGTAGCGAGAATACTGACCCTGTAGAATATGTTTGGTATGATGAGGAAGGAACTCAGGTTTTTGTTGGTGATGACTTTACCACACCCGATGACCTGCCAATAGGAACACATACTTATGAAGTTACTTCCCGTGATATTGATAATTCTGATCGGGAATCTGTAGCAACTTCAGTAGAAGTTATTGTTCAGGCAGCAATGTTGCCTCCGGAAATCAGCCCAACCGAAACTACGATTACAGAAGGGGAAACCGCAGAATTTACAGCCACAAGTGATAATAATGATCCTGTAGAATATGTTTGGTATGATGATGAAGGAACTGAAGTTTTTGTTGGTGATGACTTTACCACACCCGATGACCTGCTAGTAGGAACATATACTTATGAAGTTACTTCCCGTCATCCTGATAATGAAGAAAATGAGTCTTCTGCTACAGAAATAACGGTAACGGTAGAAGAAGCTATTGCTTTGGAAGCACCTGTTGTGACTCCAACAAATGCTACTATAGAAGAAGGCGAAGCGGTAACCTATACCGCAACTACCGATTATCCTAACGGAGTAGTGGTTTGGAAAGATGAAGATGGAAATGAAATAGCTACGGGAGAAGACTTTATTGCCGGTCCCGGACTTACCGCTGGAAATTATACTTATAGTGCAGTAGTCCGCGACCCGGATACTGATGAAGAATCTGATCCAACTTCGGTAAGCTTAACGATAACCGAACCTGCTGTGGTAGAGGATTGTCTTCCGGCTTATGAAAGAAGTTATGCAACCAATCAAACCTCTAGTGGAGGGGTGGCGCAGGTCCAAAATCCTGGTGCTGCAGTTGATGGGAATTTAGATACGTTTAGTGTAATACAGGTACCTTCATTGGGACAAACATTTTATCAGACTCTGGAATTTGGTCAGTCATTTAGTGCTTCCAATGGTGATGAGTTACATGTAAGGATTGGTACTCAGGTAGGGCTTACAGTGGGAAGTATTACTGTAGAAATACAGGCCTATGATGATGCAAATGCGGTTGGAACACCGCTACAGCTTTCCGGTGGATTGCTTAACCTGTTGTCTGGTGCAAACCGGGCAGATTTGGTTGTGCCCGATCCGGGTACTTCATTTGATGCGGTACGTATAAGTGTTACAGGAGGACTGCTTTCTGCGGGTGATGTAGGGGTGTATGAAGGCTATGTAAACCAGGAAGTAGAAACCCTTGCAGCATGTGAACCTGTAGAAGATATACTAATTGGAAGTACATCTGGTGCATTAGGAAGCTTGAATGGAGTTGAAAATGAAAATAATGCTGCAGACGGGGATATAGAAAGTTTTACAAGATTACGCCAGAATGTGGGTGTTGATGGTTATGTTCACCTAACTAATATATATAGTTCACCTTCGGTAGTCGGAGATTCCATTCGGGTAACTTTGGCCGATCAAGATGCTGGTTTAATAGATCTTGGAGTAGCTACCGGATTGAAAATTGTAGCTTATAAAGGAAATACTCCGGTACATGAAGTATCTGTAGAGGAAGGTCTTTTAGACCTTAAACTTCTTGGAGGCGGTAATCAGTATGAAGTTAGGACGATGGTTGACGAACCTTTTGATCGCGTTTCTATCCAGCTTGGAGGAATTGCTTCGGCTTTGGAAGGAGTTAATATCTATGAAATTGAGCGCGTTCCCGGTGTTAGTATTGAAGGGAATGACCCCGGGGATACTTTTGTAGAAGCCTGTCCTGATGGTACAGTGAACCTGGATGCCCCTGGAGATAGTTGTACCAGTTATGTATGGTATGATGAGGCTTTTGGAGGAAATGTGATTGGAGACGGAAATCTTGAATTTGAAATCCCGGAAGATTGGGAAGCCGGAGAACATACCGTATATGTACAACCGGTTCGTTATGGTTGTGAAGAAGGACTAGGACGTACGGAAGTAACTATTGATGTACAGGACGCCCCCGGTGCGGACGCTATAGTAGTGGAAGCTGGTTCCGATGCCTATTGTGAAGGTGAGAGCGTAGGGATAACCGCTACTGCCGCTGGGATCGATGATCCTGTATTTACCTGGTATTTAGATGAAAACAAGGAAGACCCTGTGGCTGATGCTGATGGAGTTTCCTATAAGATAAGCAATGGGGAACTTGAAATTAGTGGTTTACCTGTTGGCGAACATACGTACTATGTAAGTGTGAGTGATGGTGCGGACGGTTGTGAGAGTATAGCCGGCGACCTTGCGGAAGTAAGTGTGACGGTTAACGCGGGAGCAACCCAATCCGATATCGTAACCGCCGGTAGCGTAATCTGTTTTGGAGAGACTGCCACCTTGGAAGCTTCCAGTAATACGATAGACAACCCGGTCTTTAACTGGTATGAGAACGCAGACCTGGAAGATGCTCCTTTTACGGGCGCAATTTTTGAACAGGAAGACCTTGCCGCCGGTGAACATACGTATTATGTAACGGTAAGCGGGGATGGTGTTTGTGAGAGTTCAGCAGAAGAAGCTGTAGCAGTGATAATAGAGGTGCAACATCAAATCACCTCAGATGATATTGAATTGCCCGGGGGACTTAGCCAGTGCCTTGGATCAGAGGTAATGTTGAGTGCCGGTGTTGCAGCTGGTCTTGATGTTGATACCCCTGAATTCACCTGGTACCTAGATGCAGAAGGGACGCAGGAGCTTAGCGATGGGGAGCTCGATGGGGCGACCTACACTATAAATAATGGTGAATTAACGATAGATGGCCTAACAACGGGCGATATAAACTATTATGTAGGCCTTGACGGTGATAATGTATGTGGAAGTCTGGATGGCGGGCTTGCTATGGTAACAGTAAGCATAGGGGAGGACTTGGCCGCCCCTGAAGTAGCCGCTACCGAGGTGTCGGTATGTATTGGCGAAGATACGACGCTTTCAATATTGAACCCCCAGGACAATCTTACCTATAATTGGTATACGGAGGAATCCGGAGGAACAGTTGAGTTTACCGGTTCGGATGTTGACCTTACGGATGTTACCGAGGATGCGACCTATTATGTGGAAGCTGTTGGTGATGGTGGTTGTGAAAGCCTTACCCGTACGCAGGTAACTGTTATTGTAAACGATTATGCCACAGCGGCCGATATTGAAGTAACCGGGGAAACTTCGGTTTGTGAAGGGACCGATGTGGTATTGACCCCTTCCAGCGCTATAGCCGATCCGGTTATCCGCTGGTACGAGGATGCCGATAAGCTTACCGAAATTACAGAAGGTGTTGCTGCCAATGGAGTACTTACGGTATCTGGCCTTGAAGCAGGAGATTATACGTTCTATGCGAGTGTGGAAGGCGCTGAGCTTTGTGAAAACGAGGCTGGTGATCTTGCTGAAATAGCAATTAATGTTGGCTCGGCGCAGGAAGCGCCGGTGGTGACCCCACCCGAACAATATGTTATTGTGGGGGAGACCCCTGAAGCCTTTGAGGTTGTGGACCTTGATAGTGGGGAAGCGGTATGGTATAGTGATGCAGACCTAAGCACGGAAGTGGCAAGGGGCAACTCTTATGTTCCTTCTTCGGGAAGTGAAGGTAGCTTCACGTACTATGTAGTAGTGGAAGAAGGCCCTTGTGTCTCTGAAGTTACGGAGGTAGTGCTTCACGTGACGGGTATGCCCACCCCCCCTGAAGAATGTTATATAGCGGATGGAGAATCGCACGGAACGACTTTTGGTTGTGTGCTATGTTCCGTACAGGATCCTACCCATGCGATAGATGATAATCCTGATAATTTCTCAAGGCTTGTGCTTCCTATAGGACTTGGCTCCGGTTCGGTTTACCAGACCTTAGAGTTCTCCCATATGGGTAAAGCCGGGGATAGTGTGGTAGTGGATATGGCCTTGCCTGGCGGTTTGGCCGATGTAAACATATTTGGGGCTATAACCTTAACCCTTTATAACGGGACGACCGAAGTAGATCAATATAGCCTTGATAACCCGCTGTTGGGTATTCGTTTATTGTCCGGGGAGGATCGTGGCGAAGTGCTTGTTCCTGCCAGTGGGGCATATGATCGTGTGGAGATCCGTAATAGAGCGGGAGTGGCCACCTTATTGGAAAGTGTTGATATTTATGGCGCTTCCATCTTACAGGCTGCCCCTGAACTTGATATCCCCGATCCTATCGAGATTTGTGAAGGGGAGGAGTATATAGTTAGTGCGGTACCTGCAGCAGGTACGGTACTCCGCTGGTATGATAGTGAGGAAAAAGATAATTTATTGTATAGCGGGTCAGACTTCGAGGTACCTTCAGATGTGGCCGGTGAGTTCACCTACTTTATAGAAGTTGTTGATGAAGCCTCCGGTTGCCCGAACCCTGAACTTATAGAATTTGATGTTATCGTGAATGACGCCCCCGGTACGGACGCTATAGTAGTGGAAGCTGGTTCCGATGCCTATTGTGAAGGTGAGAGCGTAGGGATAACCGCTACTGCCGCTGGGATCGATGATCCTGTATTTACCTGGTATTTAGATGAAAACAAGGAAGACCCTGTGGCTGATGCTGATGGAGTTTCCTATAAGATAAGCAATGGGGAACTTGAAATTAGTGGTTTACCTGTTGGCGAACATACGTACTATGTAAGTGTGAGTGATGGTGCGGACGGTTGTGAGAGTATAGCCGGCGACCTTGCGGAAGTAAGTGTGACGGTTAACGCGGGAGCAACCCAATCCGATATCGTAACCGCCGGTAGCGTAATCTGTTTTGGAGAGACTGCCACCTTGGAAGCTTCCAGTAATACGATAGACAACCCGGTCTTTAACTGGTATGAGAACGCAGACCTGGAAGATGCTCCTTTTACGGGCGCAATTTTTGAACAGGAAGACCTTGCCGCCGGTGAACATACGTATTATGTAACGGTAAGCGGGGATGGTGTTTGTGAGAGTTCAGCAGAAGAAGCTGTAGCAGTGATAATAGAGGTGCAACATCAAATCACCTCAGATGATATTGAATTGCCCGGGGGACTTAGCCAGTGCCTTGGATCAGAGGTAATGTTGAGTGCCGGTGTTGCAGCTGGTCTTGATGTTGATACCCCTGAATTCACCTGGTACCTAGATGCAGAAGGGACGCAGGAGCTTAGCGATGGGGAGCTCGATGGGGCGACCTACACTATAAATAATGGTGAATTAACGATAGATGGCCTAACAACGGGCGATATAAACTATTATGTAGGCCTTGACGGTGATAATGTATGTGGAAGTCTGGATGGCGGGCTTGCTATGGTAACAGTAAGCATAGGGGAGGACTTGGCCGCCCCTGAAGTAGCCGCTACCGAGGTGTCGGTATGTATTGGCGAAGATACGACGCTTTCAATATTGAACCCCCAGGACAATCTTACCTATAATTGGTATACGGAGGAATCCGGAGGAACAGTTGAGTTTACCGGTTCGGATGTTGACCTTACGGATGTTACCGAGGATGCGACCTATTATGTGGAAGCTGTTGGTGATGGTGGTTGTGAAAGCCTTACCCGTACGCAGGTAACTGTTATTGTAAACGATTATGCCACAGCGGCCGATATTGAAGTAACCGGGGAAACTTCGGTTTGTGAAGGGACCGATGTGGTATTGACCCCTTCCAGCGCTATAGCCGATCCGGTTATCCGCTGGTACGAGGATGCCGATAAGCTTACCGAAATTACAGAAGGTGTTGCTGCCAATGGAGTACTTACGGTATCTGGCCTTGAAGCAGGAGATTATACGTTCTATGCGAGTGTGGAAGGCGCTGAGCTTTGTGAAAACGAGGCTGGTGATCTTGCTGAAATAGCAATTAATGTTGGCTCGGCGCAGGAAGCGCCGGTGGTGACCCCACCCGAACAATATGTTATTGTGGGGGAGACCCCTGAAGCCTTTGAGGTTGTGGACCTTGATAGTGGGGAAGCGGTATGGTATAGTGATGCAGACCTAAGCACGGAAGTGGCAAGGGGCAACTCTTATGTTCCTTCTTCGGGAAGTGAAGGTAGCTTCACGTACTATGTAGTAGTGGAAGAAGGCCCTTGTGTCTCTGAAGTTACGGAGGTAGTGCTTCACGTGACGGGTATGCCCACCCCCCCTGAAGAATGTTATATAGCGGATGGAGAATCGCACGGAACGACTTTTGGTTGTGTGCTATGTTCCGTACAGGATCCTACCCATGCGATAGATGATAATCCTGATAATTTCTCAAGGCTTGTGCTTCCTATAGGACTTGGCTCCGGTTCGGTTTACCAGACCTTAGAGTTCTCCCATATGGGTAAAGCCGGGGATAGTGTGGTAGTGGATATGGCCTTGCCTGGCGGTTTGGCCGATGTAAACATATTTGGGGCTATAACCTTAACCCTTTATAACGGGACGACCGAAGTAGATCAATATAGCCTTGATAACCCGCTGTTGGGTATTCGTTTATTGTCCGGGGAGGATCGTGGCGAAGTGCTTGTTCCTGCCAGTGGGGCATATGATCGTGTGGAGATCCGTAATAGAGCGGGAGTGGCCACCTTATTGGAAAGTGTTGATATTTATGGCGCTTCCATCTTACAGGCTGCCCCTGAACTTGATATCCCCGATCCTATCGAGATTTGTGAAGGGGAGGAGTATATAGTTAGTGCGGTACCTGCAGCAGGTACGGTACTCCGCTGGTATGATAGTGAGGAAAAAGATAATTTATTGTATAGCGGGTCAGACTTCGAGGTACCTTCAGATGTGGCCGGTGAGTTCACCTACTTTATAGAAGTTGTTGATGAAGCCTCCGGTTGCCCGAACCCTGAACTTATAGAATTTGATGTTATCGTGAATGACGCCCCCGGTACGGACGCTATAGTAGTGGAAGCTGGTTCCGATGCCTATTGTGAAGGTGAGAGCGTAGGGATAACCGCTACTGCCGCTGGGATCGATGATCCTGTATTTACCTGGTATTTAGATGAAAACAAGGAAGACCCTGTGGCTGATGCTGATGGAGTTTCCTATAAGATAAGCAATGGGGAACTTGAAATTAGTGGTTTACCTGTTGGTGAACATACGTACTATGTAAGTGTGAGTGATGGTGCGGACGGTTGTGAGAGTATAGCCGGCGACCTTGCGGAAGTAAGTGTGACGGTTAACGCGGGAGCAACCCAATCCGATATCACAGTAAGTGATTCGGAGATTTGCCTTGGTGAGAGTATCGAGTTAACGGCAAGCAGTGCTATTGAGAACGCGATGTTCCGCTTCTATGCTGATGCCGAACTGACCGAGGAATTGGCTGATACCGAGGTAAGCCCTGAAGCAGATACAACTTATTATGTAACGGTAAGCGGGGATGGTGTTTGTGAAAACGCTCCCGGTGAAGCTGCGAGCATAATGATAAGCGTAAATGATGGGGGTACACCAACTACCGACCTTCTTGAACAGGAATTCTGTGAGACTGCTGGTGCTGTGGTAGCTGACCTTGAAGTTAATGAAGACGATGTGGTATGGTATGCTGATGCCGAGGGAGGCGATCCTTTGGCAATGGATACCTTGCTTGAAGAAGGTATGTATTATGCCGGCTTCGATCCAGCTACGGGTTGTGCCAGTGTAGAACGCCTTGCTGTGGATGTATTGATTACCCCATCGGCAACCGCCTCTGATATAACAGTAAGTGATTCCGAGATTTGTCTTGGAGAGAGTATAGAGTTAACGGCAAGCAGTGCTATTGAGAACGCGATGTTCCGTTTCTATGCTGATGCCGAACTGACCGAGGAATTGGCTGATACCGAGGTAAGCCCTGAAGCAGATACAACTTATTATGTAACGGTAAGCGGGGATGGTGTTTGTGAGAACGCTCCCGGTGAAGCTGCGAGCATAATGATAAGTGTAAATAATGGCGGTACCCCGACTACCGACTTTCTTGAACAGGAATTCTGTGAGACTGCTGGTGCTGTGGTAGCTGACCTTGAAGTTAATGAAACAGATGTGGTATGGTATGCAGAAGCGGAAGGTGGAGATCCTCTAGCAATGGATACCCTACTTGAAGAAGGTATGTATTATGCCGGCTTCGATCCAGCTACGGGTTGTGCCAGTGTAGAACGCCTTGCTGTGGATGTATTGATTACCCCATCGGCAACCGCCTCTGATATAACAGTAAGTGATTCCGAGATTTGTCTTGGCGAGAGTATCGAGTTAACGGCAAGTAGTGCTATTGAGAACGCGATGTTCCGCTTCTATGCTGATGCCGAACTGACCGAGGAATTGACTGATACCGAGGTAAGCCCTGAAGCAGATACAACTTATTATGTAACGGTAAGCGGGGATGGTGTTTGTGAGAACGCTCCCGGTGAAGCTGCGAGCATAATGATAAGCGTAAATGATGGGGGTACACCAACTACCGACCTTCTTGAACAGGAATTCTGTGAGACTGCTGGTGCTGTAGTAGCCGATTTGGAAGTTAATGAAGACGATGTGGTATGGTATGCCGAAGCGGAAGGTGGAGATCCTCTAGCAATGGATACCCTACTTGAAGAAGGTATGTATTATGCCGGCTTCGATCCAGCTACGGGTTGTGCCAGTGTAGAACGCCTTGCTGTTGATGTATTGATTACCCCATCGGCAACCGCCTCTGATATCACAGTAAGTGATTCGGAGATTTGCCTTGGTGAGAGTATCGAGTTAACGGCAAGCAGTGCTATTGAGAATGCGATGTTCCGCTTCTATGCTGATGCCGAACTGACCGAGGAATTGACTGATACCGAGGTAAGCCCTGAAGCAGATACAACTTATTATGTAACGGTAAGTGGGGATGGTGTTTGTGAAAACGCTCCCGATGAAGCTGCGAGCATAATGATAAGCGTAAATGATGGGGGTACACCAACTACCGATCAGCTTACACAAGAATTCTGTGAGACTGCTGGTGCTGTGGTAGCTGACCTTGAAGTTAATGAAGACGATGTGGGATGGTATGCTGATGCCGAGGGAGGCGATCCTTTGGTAATGGATACCTTGCTTGAAGAAGGTATGTATTATGCCGGCTTCGATCCAGCTACGGGTTGTGCCAGTGTAGAACGCCTTGCTGTGGATGTATTGATTACCCCATCGGCAACCGCCTCTGATATAACAGTAAGTGATTCCGAGATTTGTCTTGGAGAGAGTATAGAGTTAACGGCAAGCAGTGCTATTGAGAACGCGATGTTCCGTTTCTATGCTGATGCCGAACTGACCGAGGAATTGGCTGATACCGAGGTAAGCCCTGAAGCAGATACAACTTATTATGTAACGGTAAGCGGGGATGGTGTTTGTGAGAACGCTCCCGGTGAAGCTGCGAGCATAATGATAAGTGTAAATAATGGCGGTACCCCGACTACCGACTTTCTTGAACAGGAATTCTGTGAGACTGCTGGTGCTGTGGTAGCTGACCTTGAAGTTAATGAAACAGATGTGGTATGGTATGCAGAAGCGGAAGGTGGAGATCCTCTAGCAATGGATACCCTACTTGAAGAAGGTATGTATTATGCCGGCTTCGATCCAGCTACGGGTTGTGCCAGTGTAGAACGCCTTGCTGTGGATGTATTGATTACCCCATCGGCAACCGCCTCTGATATCACAGTAAGTGATTCCGAGATTTGTCTTGGCGAGAGTATAGAGTTAACGGCAAGCAGTGCTATTGAGAACGCGATGTTCCGTTTCTATGCTGATGCCGAACTGACCGAGGAATTGGCTGATACCGAGGTAAGCCCTGAAGCAGATACAACTTATTATGTAACGGTAAGCGGGGATGGTGTTTGTGAGAACGCTCCCGGTGAAGCTGCGAGCATAATGATAAGTGTAAATGATGGGGGTACCCCGACTACCGATCATACAGAACAAGGATTTTGTGCGGTAAATAAACCAATAGTAGCTGATTTGGAGGTTAATGAAGCAGATGTAGAATGGTATGCCGAGGCCGAGGGTGGAGATCCTTTGGCAATGGATACGCTACTTGAGGAGGGTATGTATTATGCAGGGTTTATAAGTGATGGAGATGCTTGCGCTAGTTCAAAAAGACTTGCGGTTGAAGTTATAATGAATGAGAATTCAGCTGAACCTGGTGATATTATTGTGAACGATGCAGAGATTTGTCTTGGCGAAAGTCATACCTTATCAGCTTCTTCTGATATACCTGGAGCAAATATTAAATTCTATAGTGATGCGGGCTTAACTTCTGAAATAGATGACCTGGAAGTTACACCTGAAGAAGACACAACTTATTATGTAACGGTAAGTGGAGACGGTGTTTGTGAAAACGCTCCCGGTGATGCCGCTACCTTAACAATAACGGTTAATGAATCTGGTACACCAACAACTCAAAATCCTGAACAGGAATTCTGTGAGACTAGTGGTGCTGTAGTAGCCGATTTGGAAGTTAATGAATCTAATGTGGTATGGTATGCCGAAGCTGAAGGTGGAGCTCCTTTGGCAATGGATACCCTACTTGAAGAAGGCACATATTATGCCGGTTTTGATCCAGCTTCTGCTTGTGAAAGTGAGACTCGTCTTGCTGTAGATGTACGTTTAACTCAAGATGACACCGGAGCTATAGAAGGGAACACAACAATGGTATGTATAATGGAACAGGAGACATACACCACCAGTGCCGGTATGGAAGATTATGTTTGGATGATAGAAGGCGGTGAAATTATTGAAGGTGGTGGTTCAACGGATGATTATGTTACAGTTTCCTGGTATGAAGCAGAAGAGAATTATCTAAGCGTTTCCTATCTGGATGATAATAGTTGTTCAGGAGAAATATTTGCTACTCTTGATGTGGAAGTGATAACTTGCTCAGATATCGCAATTAGTAAAACTGTTAATGATGAGACGCCTGTAGTAGGTGATGAAATAACATTTACCATTACCGTAAACAATGATGGCGATTATCCTTATGAACACGTTCAGGTAAGGGATGAACTTCCAGCAGGATACCGCTATATAAGTTCTAACGCTTCTCATGGTTCTTATAGTACAGCGAGTAACATTTGGGAGATAACTGATTTGCCAGGCAATGAAACCGCTACCTTAGAAATGATTGTGGAAGTTTTACCGGAAGAGGATTACACAAATGTAGCTGCCCTGGAAAGTTCAACTCCTACTGATCCTAATGATGATAATAATGAAGATGAAGCAAGCATAGATCCAATTTGCTTAACCGTTTATAATGAATTTAGTCCTAATGGGGACGGTTCTAATGATTATTTCTGGATTGATTGTATTGAACAATATCCTAGCAATGTCCTTAAGATTTATAATAGGTATGGAAACTTGGTTTTTGAGACCAGTGGTTATGAAAACGATTGGGATGGTACGGCCAATAAAGGCTCGATAAGACATGATAGATTGCCGGTAGGTACTTATTTCTATGTCTTGGAACTTGAAGAAAATAATACTGTTAAAAAAGGATGGCTTTACCTGATGCGGTAATTCAAAGTCTGTAAATGATCTGATATCTGATAATAAATTTTATTCACCATGAAAATACCCAATAGTAATAACAAACGCCACCTGCTTTTTATTATGCTAGTAATGTCGCTGGGCTTATGTACTAATACACAAGCTCAGCAAGAACCCAATTACACGCAGTATATGTATAATACCATGGCCCTAAACCCGGGTTATACTGGTACAGCAGGGGGGCTGCAAGCGAATATTCTGTACAGAAGTCAATGGGTAGATGTAGAAGGTGCTCCTGAAATTCAGAATTTTGGTATTCATACTCCTTTGCAAAATGAAAATATTGGTTTGGGGCTTAATGTGACCAATGAAAAAATTGGTCCGTCTGATGAACTAAATATCAATGGTAATTTTTCTTATCAATTGAAAACCGGATATTACACTAAACTTGCTTTAGGTTTAAATGCCGGGGCAAGGGTTTTGAATATCGATTGGAGTAAAGGACGTTTTCGAGATCTGGATGATCCGTTGTTGAATAATAACATCCGGAACAGGTGGATGCCTTCTGTAGGAGCAGGTGCCTATTTCTATTCTGAAAAATGGTATTTGGGACTTTCCGTACCAAATTTTATCAGGTCTGATTATTATAGCGATGTGCAGGAAGCGGTTCTTTCAGATAGGTTACACTATTATCTTATTGGGGGTTACGTTTTTAACCTTTCAAGCAGCCTTAAATTTAAACCGGCATTCTTTACGCGAATGGTAAGTGGTGCCCCGCTTTCCGTAGATGTTTCAGCAAACTTTCTTTTAGATGAATTCCTTAGCCTTGGTGCTTCTTATCGTTGGGATGATTCTGTAAGTTTCCTGGCAGGTTTTCAGGTCTCTGAGAATTTCTTTTTAGGATATTCTTTTGACTATACTGTTAGTGATTTTAATAAGTATAATAATGGAACTCACGAGATTATATTACGCTATGAACTTTTTAGTGGAAATAATAAAATAAAGTCGCCACGTTTCTTTTAAACAAATCATCATGAATAGATATTCACTTTTATTTTTAGCCATCTTTGCAACCAACTGTATATACGCTCAAAGTGTAAATCATGCCAATCAATTATTTGAAGAGATGAACTACACTGAAGCTGCTAAGGTTTACGAAGATTATATAGCTAAAACCGGTGATGAAGATATATCGGTTTTAAAACGAGCTGGTGATTCTCATTATTATTTAAATGAAAATGAAGGAGCCCTTAAATGGTATGAAAAGCTCTATCAAATACAAGGAGAAGCCATTGAAGATAGATATTTATTTCGTTATATACAGAGTTTAAGAGGGGTAGAGAATTATGAGGAATCAGAAAAACTAACCCAGGATTATTTAGATAGGAAAAATGATTCTGAACAAGTGGAAAATTACCTTGCACAAAAAAAACATTTAGATAGTTTAAATGAATTAGGTTCTGCGTTTAATGTTAAAAACCTGGATATAAATTCTAAATATTCTGAATTTGCTCCAGCATTTTATGGAGATAAAGTGGTATTTTCTTCTAGTCAAGCTAGTCATAACAGTAATAAGTTATATGTGTGGAATAAGCAGCCTTATCTAAATCTTTTTATTGCAGAGAGAACAAAGGAGGAAGGTGAATTAGTAAACCAAAGACAGTTTATTCCTGAAGTGGCTTCAAGATATCACGACGCTACTGTTGCTTTTTCAAATAATCTGGATACTATTTATTACACTCGGAATAGTAAAGAAAAATTTCAACCTTTTAAGGAAAAAGACAATGTAAATAATTTTCAGATTATAAAAGGAGTTATAAAGGACGGTGGACTTGAGGAAACTGAATCCCTCCCTTTTAATAGTGAAGATTATTCCGTAGGCCATCCTACTTTAAGTGACGATGGCGATTATTTATTTTTTGTTTCAGATATGCCCGGGGGCTATGGGGAAACCGATATCTATGTATCAGAAATTGCAAGCGATGGAACTATGGGCGAACCTCAAAATCTGGGGACTGGGATTAATACCGAAGGCCGTGAGATGTTCCCTTACTTTAAAGAAAATACACTATATTTTTCTTCAGACGGGCATTATGGCTTGGGAGGGCTTGATGTTTTTAGTAGTAAAATTACAGAAGAATTGGAATTTTCTCTTCCTCAAAACCTGGGTAAACCTGTAAATAGCAGTAAAGACGATTTTTCGTTTATAATTACAGAAGACAAGAGTGAGGGGTATATGGCTTCAAACAGGGCAGAGGGTAAAGGAGATGATGATATTTATTATTTTACCCGCGAGTGTTACCAATATATTACCGGAACAGTTAAAGATTCTATTACCGGAGAGGTAATAGAAGATGCTTCCATAGTTCTGTATAATAAGTTTAAAGAAGAAGAACGTCAAACAACTTCTGATGAAGATGGAGTCTATATCATGGCTGTAAAATGTGATGAGATATCCAATTTGGTTGCCTCAAAAGAAAATTATACCAGCGATGAAAGGGAAGATGTAGCTTCAGGAAGTGAATACCTTGATACTATAAAAGGGATTGATTTTAGCTTAATACCATATGAAGCTCTGATTGTAGACGATGGGGAGGAAGAGAAAATAAAAGTTGATCCAATATTTTTTGAATTTGACAAGTCAGAAATTACTCCACGTGCTGAAAAACAATTGGATTCAGTCTTGTATGTATTGGAAGAATTTCCCGATATATCAATTAAAATAGAATCACATACCGATGCTCGTGGAACTGATGAATATAATTTACAATTATCTCAGAGAAGGGCAGAAGCTACTAAGAAATATTTGTTAGAACAAGGTGTGGAGTTACATAGAATTATTAGTATCAAAGGTTATGGAGAAATAGAAATTCGTAATCATTGTGAAGACGGTGTATATTGTACGGAAGAGGAACACGAAGAAAACCGTAGATCAGACTTTATAATAGTTCATTGATTAAAAATTATTCATTTTTTTAGATATAGCAAAAAGGGAATTGTTCAAAAAGCAATTCCCTTTTTCTATTCAAATCTATTTGAATAGAATTTTCCGTGCTTTATGGATGTAAAGAACCAAGGAATGGAGGAATAATATAAAAGGAATATTCATATCAATTTACTTTATTTTTATCTCAATGGCTTTGCCTGGTGGTAGTTCATTAATAAGATAATTTACTTTAAAGATTAAAAAACTACATATTCTCTTTGAAAATTGAATTGAAGCCGTTTAATTTGCAATTCCAAAATTTCGATTTAATATCGAGATTAAAATTCGGGATGTGGCGCAGTCTGGTAGCGTATACGCCTGGGGGGCGTGGGGTCGCAGGTTCAAATCCTGTCATCCCGACGAACCGTATTTAAACGGATATAAAAACACTGTTAATCTATTGATTTTCAGTGTTTTTTGTTTTTATGATATCATTTGATATTGTTTGATTTCACCCAGTTTAGTGAATGATTCGGTGAACACTTTCTTTCCAACAATTCACTATCTTAGAAGAACATTTCTATTGATTTTACTTTCGTCTTTGTATCAAAATGTTTAACTAAAAGACGCTCGAAATGCCTGATTTTACTACATTCTCCGTACTTTTCTTTACCAGGAAACTCAATCGGAACAAAGAAGAATTATCCATTTACGCCCGTATTACGGTAAATGGAAAATGCTCTGAAATGAGCTTGAAAAGAAAAACTTTAGTGAATGATTGGGATAATTCCAAAGGAAGACTCAAAGGAAATACTCTTAAAGTTAGAGAACTGAATAGTTATCTTGACCAGGTTTATTCCAAATTACTTGATACTCAGAAAAAGCTTTTGGATAAAGATTCACTTATCACTGCAGAAAAAGTTAAAGCTTCTTATTTAGGCTTAGATGAAGATCATAAGACATTAAGGGACATTATTCATTACCATAACAAAAAAATGAAGAATGTTCTTAAATGGGGTACGCTCAAAAACTATTACACTACCGCTAAATATTTGGAAAAATTCTTACGGAAGGAGAAAAAAACAGATAATATATTCCTCAAGCACATCAATTACCAGTTCATTACAGAATTTGAAATGTACCTTAGAAGTTATAAACCTAAGAAAGGGCAAAAAACTTGTGGCAATAATGGGGCGATGAAACATTTGGAACGTTTACAGAAATTACTTAATCTGGCTGTAAAATTAGAGTGGCTTGAAAAGAACCCATTCAGGAATTATAGCTTGAAATTTGAGAAAAGTGACCGACAATTTTTGACCTCAAGAGAATTAGAAATATTAGTATCAACTAAATTTAAAAGCGAATCTCTAGAACGGGTCAAGGATATGTTTTTATTCGCCTGTTATTCCGGTTTATCTTATATAGATTTAAGAGAACTTACAACCGATCAGCTTGTAAAAGGTATGGATGGCAAAGACTGGATTTACACCAAACGAGAGAAAACTCAACAATCAGTGAAAATTCCTTTACTACGGGCTGCAAATGCAATTATAAAAAAATACGAACACCAGAATCTTTCTATTGAATCCAATGCTATTTTTCCCGTCATTTCCAATCAGAAAATGAATAAGTACCTGAAAGAAATTATGCAATCCATAGAAATTAGAAAAAAAATAACTTTCCATTCTGCCAGGCATACTTTTGCCACTACCGTAACATTATCAAACGGTGTACCTATTGAAACGGTTTCGAAGATTTTAGGCCATTCAAAACTATCTACTACGCAGATTTATGCCAGGGTTTTAGAGAATAAGTTGAGTTCAGATATGGGAAAATTAGATCAATTGTTTGAGCAAACTACACAAAGTAGAACTAATTAATTGGTAGAAGTTTTGGTGAGTATACTATCAAAAGTTAATCTGGAATAATTTCGCAAATTTGAAAAATTTGTATAGCAAGAGGGCAACACGCTACGCGATGTTGCCAAACCATAATGTACTTGTATTCAATGTATTAAATTCAAAACTAGTTTTATTTTTTAACGGATTTGCGTCAAATGGAGTGGTAACCTGCGTAAACAGGCTCAAATTTGCGACAAAAATGAAAAATGTATAATCTGAAAATTGCATTATTTAAAAATGGAAAATCATAAATGTATAAACTTTTGAGGCTTTTCTATCTTTCCAAAAAGAAGGTATGTTTATAAGAAAGCTAATATTTATATTTGACAAAGAAATTTTCTTACCAACCCAAAAATCAGTCAATGTCTGAAGAACAGAAAAAAGCACTCGAAAAACAGCTTTGGGCTATAGCCAACCTCTTACGTGGCAAAATGGATCCAGATGATTACCGGAATTATATTTTAGGATTCATTTTCTTTAAGTATTTATCAGAAAAATTACATTTATATGCGAACCGTATATTGGAACCTGATAAGCTTAAATATGAACAGATAGAGGAAAACACTAAAGAAGGAGCTCTTTATATTGAAGCTATTCAAAAAGCTTGTATTAAAAATCTTGGTTATTTCCTTAAACCTGCAGAACTCTTTACAAGTATCGCAAATAAGGGCTACAACCTTACTGAGGTTGAAACTAATGATAATCATGAAGCTACTCAGTTTTTTATCATAGAAGATTTAGAACGGATTCTGAATAATATTGAGCAAAGTACGATGGGAACGGATAGCGAGAATGACTTTGTTCGTTTGTTTGAAGATTTGGATCTTACTTCCTCTAAACTAGGAAGAACTTTAAAGGCTAAAAATGAACTGATTGCAAAAATTCTTGCTTACCTAAACCAGATTGATTTTCAATTAGAGAATGTAGAAAGTGATGTATTGGGTGATGCTTATGAATACTTGATCGGACAGTTTGCTGAAAGTGGCGGTAAAAAGGCTGGGGAATTTTATACACCTCAAGAAGTTTCTAGGATTTTAGCAAAGATTGTGACCTCTCGTAAAAAACGTATTAAGTCGGTGTACGATCCTACCTGTGGTTCAGGATCCTTATTATTACGAGTTGCCAAAGAAGTGGAAGATGTCGGTTATTTTTACGGACAGGAGTTAAATAGAACTACGTTTAACTTGGCTCGAATGAATATGATTTTGCACGATGTGCATTTTTCTAAATTTGATATTAAGCAAGAAGATACATTAGAGGAACCGCAACATTTAGAGCTACAAGCTGAAGCTATTGTAGCCAATCCACCTTTTTCGGCAAAGTGGAGTGCTAAAAACATATTTTCTAGTGATGACCGTTTTAGTCAGTATGGAAAATTAGCCCCAAAAAGTAAAGCTGATTTTGCCTTTGTACAACATATGGTTCATCACCTAGATGAAAGTGGGATTATGGCGACTGTTTTACCACATGGTGTTTTGTTTAGGGGGGCGGCCGAAGGGCATATTCGTAAATACTTAATTGAAGACCAAAATTATATTGATGCCATTATTGGTTTACCAGCAAATATCTTTTTCGGAACAAGTATTCCTACCTGTATTTTAGTCATTAAAAAATGTCGGGAAATTGATGAAGATGTTTTGTTTATCGATGCCAGTAAAGAATTTGAGAAACAAGGTAATAAAAACCGACTTTTACCAGAACATATTAATAAAATCACAAATTGCTATACCACTCGGGAAGAAATTGAAAAATTCAGTTATAGAGCGAAATTAGAAGAAATTAAGGAAAATGATTATAACCTGAATATTCCACGCTATGTAGATACGTTTGAGGAAGAAGAGCCGGTCGATATTGATGCGGTGATGAAAGAAATCAAAAGCTTGGAAGCTGAACGAGCGGAATTAGATAAAGAAATTGCTGGCTACTTTCAGGAATTGGGACTTAAGTTTTAATCCCGAAAATCCTTAATGTATTTTAAAAAAGTAAAGGAATGATTAAGATGAACAAACGTAGCAAAAGTACACCTAAGGTCCCCAATTTACGATTTCCGGGGTTTGAAGATGAGTGGGAAAGGAAAAGGTTGGGAAATTTATGTTCAAAAATAGGAAGTGGCAAAACTCCAAAAGGAGGAGAAAATGTTTATCAAAAAACAGGGATACCATTTATTAGAAGCCAAAATGTAAATAATAACTCACTTATACTCGATGAAACTCATATTCCATACGATATTCATCTGAGCATGAAAGGTAGCATGGTTTTATCCAACGACATTCTTTTAAATATAACTGGAGCATCAATTGGCCGAAGTTGTGTTGTACCATCTGATTTTAATGAAGGAAATGTAAATCAACACGTTTCAATTATTAGGCTCAAAAAATATAATCCTTACTTCTTACAATCAGTTTTAAGTTCTTGGATTGGCCAAAAACTTATTTTTCAAGAGCAGACAGGAAGCGGACGTGAAGGATTAAATTTTGAGAGTATCAAAAATTTTAAAATTTATTTTCCTCAAATTGAAGAGCAAAAGAAAATAGCTTCTTTTCTTTCCTTGATCGATGAAAGAATTCAGACCCAAAGCAAAATAATTAAACATCTTGAATCCTTAATGAGAGGATTAACCCAGAAGCTTTTTAACGGTATCTCAGAATTTAAGGATAAAAATCAAAATAATTTTTCCAATTGGAATTCAAAGAAACTAGATGAAATTCTAAAAATAGGAAGTGGAAAGGACTATAAAAATTTAAGAAAAGGAAATATTCCTGTATATGGTACAGGCGGTTTAATGACATATGTAAATAATTTTTTATATGATGGTGAAAGTGTCGGCATAGGGAGAAAAGGAACTATTGACAAACCTATTTATCTAAAGGGGAAATTTTGGACGGTTGATACTTTATTCTATACCCATTCATTTAAGGGAGTGAGACCTAAATTTGTATATTACCTTTTCCTCCAAATTAAATGGAAAAAATATAATGAAGCCTCTGGTGTCCCTAGCTTATCAAAAAGCACACTTGAAAAAATAAAAGTAAAAATTCCTTCTCTTGAAGAACAAACCAAAATCTCCAAAATCTTATCATCCCTTGATAAAAAAATTGAAAAAGAGAAACTAATTTTAGGACAATACCAAAAGCAAAAAAAATACTTATTACAAAATGTATTTATATAAACAGGTTTTGCAAAAAGTATCGCTTTTGTTTATTTAATATTTCTAAGAGATTAGTTTCAAGTTCTATTTTCTTATCGATAGCCGAAAGGTTTGAAGCTATTTTTTGTTGCTCTTCTTCAGAAGGAGATGGAATTTTCTCATGTTGGTATTCTGAAATCCAATATCTTTTGTGTTCAGCAAGAGGAAATTTGATAGTTTTCATTGCCTCAAAAACAAATTTTAAATTTACTCCTTTATCTTTAGGAGTCAGCATTTTCATTGCAGATGATTTTGCCTTAAAAGGAAAATCAACATACTTAAATGCCGTGGTAAAATCATCAAAAATTATCGTTGGCAATTTGTTTTCAAAAATTCCATCTCTTTCGTTGGTGTAGCCTAATAAAAAGGTTTTTCCTGCCGTTAATACGGGTATTTGGTAGTTATCATAATACTCTGTATCAGAGACTAAATATTTTGTAGGCTGTTCATAGTTTAAAATTTCTACTAATTTTCTTTTTTTCCATTTCGGATAAGGATAGCCTTTTTCATCCTTAAACCTTATTTCTTGTTTAAAGAGTTTCTGAACCATTCCCTTCTTAAGCAATTTATAGTCCTCTATTATTTTGTTTTGGGTCTGAATTCTAAGGTCAATTAGTTGTAAAAAGCAACTCAGTTTAAACTGTTCTTTAAGTGAAGGGGCATAAAATTTTGTAGATTTTAAAATCTTATTGTACAATCGTTGAATTGTACCACCTTCAGTATTGTATTTTACAATTTGTAAAATGTAATATAAGAATTGATTTGTAATTTTTGAATTGTCATTGTCAATCCAAATAATATTAGAATCTTGGTAATATGCATCTTCCCCATTGTAAACAACAGTTCGTCCAATGGTGCCAGCAGCAGAAATCAGGATATCTCCTTTTTTTGGAAATGAAAATCTTTTCTTGTAATCTAAATATATATCTTTAGAGATAAATGCATCTGCTTTTTTACCAAACGAGCCGATTGGATACACTGGACTAAGCTGACCCCCCTAACAGTCTAGATTTAGCGTGCTGTCGTTCTGGCGGATGCTGACCCCCCTTAGAAAAAGAAGATAGCTAAATTTTTAAAATTATTCTGGAGCATGTTGACCCCTCTGGATAATTTATTCGGGAGCATGCTGCCCCCCTTGGCTATTTTCTTTCTGGTTTTGGTTTATTTGGTGGTATCCACCAAAAGATCAGAGATGTCCGGAAAACCAAAACTAATGAGTCAAGTAAAACAAATACTTCGTCTGCACCAACAGGGAAAGGGAATAAAAACCATTGCAAAGGCGCTGTCTTTGAGTAAGAATACTGTCAAAGGCTATGTTCGTAAAGCTGATGCGGGCAATCTTCCCATAGAAACTTTGCTGGCTTTAGAGGACCCTGTCCTGGAGGGTAAACTATGGCCAGGAAATCCAGCCTATAAAGATGAGCGCTATGAGCAGCTCAAACCTCATTTAGCCTATTATTGTAAAGAGCTGGGCAAAGTAGGTGTTACCCGTTTGCTGCTCTGGGAGGAATATAAAGCCGATAACCCTTATCCCTATAGTTATGCGCAGTTCTGTTACCATATGCTGCAACACCGTCGTAGCGGTAAGCCCTCTATGGTACTGGACCATAAAGCCGGAGATAAACTGTATGTGGATTACGCGGGTAAACTTTTATCTTACATCGACCGGGAGACCGGGGAAGAAATTAAAGTCCAGGTCTTTGTGGCCTGCCTGCCGTACTCTGACTATTGCTTTGCCATGGCGGTACCCAGCCAAAAGCTTGAAGATTTTATCTATGCCCTGGGCTGTTGTTTAAAAAATTTGGGAGGAGTTCCGTTAACACTGGTACCGGATAATCTTAAATCCGCGGTAACTAAAGCCAATCCTTATGAACCCGATATCAACCAGGCACTGGAAGATTTTGCCAACCATTATGGTACTTCGGTGACCCCGGCCCGTCCCAGAAAGCCCCAAGACAAATCCCTGGTTGAGAATCAGGTAAAGCTGATCTATAGCCGGGTATACGCGAAACTTCGCGAGCTTACTTTCTTTGATCTTCCTTCTCTAAACCAGGCTATTGCTCAGAAAGTCAGGGAACATAACCAGACCCGTATGCAACAGAAAGACTATTGCAGGGAAGAGAAGTTCCTGGCCGATGAGAAACATACCCTGCAGCCTTTACCTGGCGAGCCCTTTGAGATCAAGTACTATAAAGAACATAAGGTGGCTAAAAACAATCATATTCAACTGGGTATGGACAAGCACTATTATAGCGTACCCTTCACTTATATCGGGATGAAGGTCAAAGTGATCTACACCCGATCCCTGGTGAAAATATACCACAAAGCCAACCTGATTGCCACACATCCCCGGAGTTACCGGAAAGGTAAGTATACCACCCGCAAGGAACACCTGTGTTCCCATCATCAGTACTACAAAGAGCGAAGCCCCACCTATTACATGCAGCGCGGCTATAATCATTCCGAGACGTTATACCAGTATATGGAGGCCTTGTTCAAACAAGATAAATATCCTGAGCAGCTTTACAAAAGCTGTGATGGTATCTTAAACCTGGCTCGAAAAACAAACCTCGAACCCTTTACCAAAGCCTGTGAGGTGGCAATGGAACATCAGAATTACTCGTACAAGTTCTTAAAACAAATCCTGGAAAACAGGATGACCGAATACCCTGAAGAGCCTGTAATAAAATCCAGATCCCCTCACGGGAATATCCGTGGAGCATCATCCTATAAATAATATGTAATCTATTAAAAATCAATATATGAACACCATTGAAAATCAATTAACGAAACTTCGGCTACATGGTATGCAAAGCAGCTGGAAAGCCATGGTGGAGACCCGGCAACATCACGAACTCTCCTTTGGGGAAGGCCTGGAAGTCTTGTTACAGGCGGAAGCAGAAGACCGAACACATCGCCGTTTTGAACGCCTGAAAAAAAGTGCACAGTTCAGATACCAGGCCAGCGTGGAAGAACTCAACCTGGATGCCACCAGAGGGATCAATAAAACGCAAATCACAGAACTTACCAGTGGTGCCTATCTAGAAAAAGGGGAATCCATCTTACTGACCGGGGCCACGGGTTGTGGAAAAAGTTTTCTTGCTTCAGCCCTTGGACACCAGGCCTGTAGCCAGGGCCATAAAGTCCTCTATTATAATACTCAAAAATTAATGATGAAAACCAAAATGACCCGTCTTGATGGGAGCTTCCTGAAATTCTTTGATAAGCTGGCAAAAGCTAAACTGCTGATCCTGGACGACTTTGGACTGGCCCATTTAGATGGAAAACAACAAATGGATCTGATGGAAATCATTGAGGATCGCCACGGAAGATCATCAACAATAATCGCTAGTCAACTTCCCGTAGGAAGTTGGTATGATATCATTGGCGAGGCAAGCATTGCTGACGCAATTTTGGACCGTTTGGTACACACCTCACACCGAATAGAATTAAAGGGGGAAAGTCTTAGAAAAAAACTGTAATATTGTCATTATCTTATCTTTTTGACCAAAATCCTTAGGGGGGTCAGTATGGCCAGTACGAGGGGTCAGCATCACCAGAATATCCAAACTCTCACCTTATATACCACCAAAAGGAAAAGAGCATAAAATATTGAAGTTAAAAAAGCTAAAATATCTCCTTGGTAATTATCAAAAGTAGGCTTGATTTTTCCTGAGGATAAAAGTATAACGCCTATGATACAAATTGCAGCTCCTAGAAAAAACTTTTTCTTAAACCTTTCTTTAAAAACAAAATATGCTATCGGAATGATTGTAAAGGGTACTAAATTAGCATAGAGATTTGCATTTGCAACTGTGGTAAGATGAAAAGATATATTCCATAAAATTAAGTCCAGGGCTAAAAAAATGCCCGCTAATAAAAGCACCATTTTAGTTTTCAACTCGATTGCAGGTAGTTCATTTTTTACCAGAGGATATAGTATAGGAATTGAGAATAACACCCGATATAATGCCGTATTTATGGGGGGAAGATTACTAAGCTTGACAAAGATTCCACCGGTTGCCAAAAAACAAATTGCTATGACCGCTAGAAATAGCTTTTTATTATAATTTTTAAGAGCGGTAGAACTAAGCCGGGTGGTATCAACTTTTCGCATAGTATTTCCTGGATGGTTCAGATTTTATTTGGTATAAGACATATATTCCGCATTTGGAATAACTTTTTTCCTTCCTTTAAGAGTGAAAAGGAGATTCTTTTTAAAAGCAGGTTTATTTTTTCTAATTTTGGACATTTCCGATTTTTTGAAAAGATTAAATTTTTTCATTTATACAAAGGAACACCAGAGTGTTAATAGTGTGGCTTTTGTTTCTAAATATTGCAGATGAAGATTCTTTCGAAATGAAGTATTTATGGTATAAAATGGATGTATGCATTTAGATGAATTACATATCGCGATATTAAACGAACTACAGGAAAATTATAAATTGAGTAATGCGGAAATAGGGCGTAGAGTTGGATTAACAGCCCCTGCGGTTTCAGAAAGAATAAAAAATCTTGAAAAATGGCAGATTATTAAGGGATATAAGGCGATTATAGATTTTAGGCTTCTTGACTATCCGGAAAAGGTAATGATTGGCGTAAATGTAGCCTCTTCATATAAAAAAATGTTCTTAAAGAAAATAGAGGAATTCGAGGGACTTACAGATGTTTTCCGAACTACCGGAAATTACTGTTATTTTCTTTATTTCAATTTAAGGGGTACTCCGGGTTTGGATAGAATATTGGAAAAACTCGAAAGTTTTGGCCAAACAGTTACTTTTTCTATCCTTTCCCAACCTGTTGAGAATAAAAAAATAAAATTAAAAGTGTAGATTCCTGAGTATTATAGATGTGCCTTTCCGTACCTAATAATGGGAAGCTGGGAGAGATTAAAAAAAATCACCTTAAAGATTATATTTCCATTGTAGCTTTAAAAACCACTACCGCTTCTTCTATTATTTTTATACATTTTGGTAACTCGTTTTCTTTCTAAACGTAAACTTTAATTCCTCTCATTCTATCAAGGCTATCACCTTGTCTACCTTTAAAATGAAACGAATTATCAGAAATCTCACTATTTTATTTTGAATTAAATATCCCCTTAAGGTGATTTTTTAAAGAGTCATTGAGTACAATTCAAATTATAAGATTAATATTGATTGTAGGAAATTTGTTGGCCTTAGAATTGGAAAATATTTATTATAGTCGAATTGCTTCTTGATTTGTTGGGTGACTATTTCTTGAAATAAAATCAGTAAGAGTAGAATATATTGATATTTGAATTACTCTACATAGTTACGTGGTTTTTTTCAAATAATCTTCTAAAAATATTGCGCAGTTAAATGTTTGCACTTATTTTAGCAGCTAAATGACTGCGTAATGAAACTAAGAAGAGATGTCTTTCAAGCAATAGCTGACCCGACCCGAAGAGGCATAATATCATTAGTGGCACTTCAAGCACTGACACCAACTGCCATTGCAGAGAATTTTGATTATTCAAGACAAACTATTTCCAAACACATCCAAATCCTTACAGAATGTGAACTATTGGAACAAGAGCAAAATGGTAGGGAAATTTACTATCACTTAAATCCCAAAGGGATGAAAGATATAGCCGATTTTATTGAGCCTTTCAGAAATCTATGGGATGATCGTTTCGATAAATTGGAAACCTTAATGAAGAAGCATCAATCAAAGAGCTAGCATACAATGGAACATAAAACAAAAATAATAGCCGAAGAAGGAAAACAGGAATTACTCATTACAAGGGAATTTGATTTGCCTGTTGAATCCCTTTTTACAGCTTATAAAGATAAAGAATTGTTTGAAAAATGGATGGGCACAAACCTCTTGCAATTTGAATTTAAAGAATATGGAAACTATCATTTTGAAACTCGTAGCCCAAAAGGAGATTTAATGTTTAGCGGGAAAGGTGCATTTCACACTTATATTCCAAATGAAATGATTGTTAGAACTTTTGAAATGGACGTATTTTCACTTCCCCCACAACTCGAATTTTTAAATTTTAAAGCCCTTACAGGGGAAACAAGCAAATTGACGATGCATATCATTTTTAAATCGCCTGAGATAAGGGATGAATTATTAAAGAAACCTTTTGCTATAGGTCTTGATATGGCACATAATCGATTAGAAAATATTTTACGTAAAATAAATTAGTAGTTATGAGTGCAACAAAACGAAACAGAATTATTTATTGGATTGCCACCATCTGGCTTGGATTGGGGATGGTGTCCACGGGAATTGTACAACTGATACAGATGGAAGAGGAGGTAGCTAGCATTAATGCCTTAGGTTTTCCAAGTTATTTACTACCTATTCTCGGCGTTTGGAAAATTTTAGGTACGATCGCTATTCTCATCCCTAAATTTCCGCTATTAAAAGAATGGGCTTACGCCGGATTCTTTTTTGTGATGACCGGTGCTGCTATTTCGCACTTAACGGTGGGGGATGAAACCATTACCCTTTTTGGTCCTATTCTGTTATTGTTGCTTACCATTATATCCTGGTATTTCAGACCCTCGAGTAGAAAACTCAATCAGAAATAAAATGAAAGGTTTTAAACCAGAAACAGTTGATGAGTTTATAAAGGCTTCGCCAGAGGAATCCCAAGCGATTATGCTAGGGCTTAAAAACCTCATAGAAGCTACTGTTCCAAATGCAGAAGGTGGAATAAGCTGGAATGTCCCTATCTATAAATATAATGGCATTCTTGCCGGATTTTCTCTGGCCAAAAAGCACGTTAGTTTTGGTATAGATTCCTTGACAACTGAAATGCGAGAGACACTGGAAGAAAAAGGATATAAAACGGGTAAGAAGACAATCCAAATTAAGTTTGATCAGAAAGTTCCAACGACAGAAATAAAACAGCTGATTAAGGAACAGGCTAAATTAAATGAACTATAAAATGGAAATCAAGGAACATTTTCTGAATGAAATAAAAGTTGCAGAAGTTATTTCAGATAAAGTCATCATTCAAAACACAGAAGATGCTTTGGATTTGATGGGAAATCTTTATTATCAGGGTTTTGATAAAATGATTATTCATCAAAAAAACATTACCTCTGACTTTTTTGATTTAAAAACCAAGATGGCGGGAGATATCCTTCAAAAATTTTCAAATTATCGCATTCGATTGATCATTGTGGGGGATTTTCTAAGTTTTGAAAGTAAAAGTCTAAAAGCTTTTATCTACGAAAGTAATACCGGAAAACAAGTTAATTTTCTATCTTCAACAAGCGAAGCCTTGAAAAAGTTGACGTGTTAACTATAAAATATAACTAGTGCTAATAAAATGAACTTTAATCATCAATCAAAAACATGTATAGAAATTGATTCCGCTAAGATATATTATGAAGAACTAGAAAATCCTCAAAAACAGCCATTGATTTTTTTACACGGAGGATTTGGAAACATGGAAGACTTCAATGGAATTATTCCTTTGCTTAAAAATGAATACCGCATTATCGGAATTGATAGTAGAGGGCAAGGTAAATCTACCTTAGGAGAAAAAGGACTTACCTATGCTCGTCTTGAAGAAGACGTTAGAATAATCATTGAAAAACTGAATTTGATAAACTCGATTATTATAGGCTTTAGCGATGGTGGTATTGTTGGGTTGCGACTTGCTTCAGCAAAAGAAATTAGTATTGAAAAACTTATTGTCATCGGATCTACCTGGCACTCAAAATCCCTTGAAAACTCAAAACATATACTCGGTGGAATTACGGCAAATAGTTGGAAAGAAAAATTTCCCAAAACTTTTGAGATTTATCAACGAATAAATCCAACATCTGATTTTGATAAATTAACCGAAACTATTATCCCGATGTGGATTGATGAAACAGAAAGCGGACAGCCTAATGAGAAGGTTGAAAAAATTACCTGTCCCACTTTAATAGTACAAGGTGACAAAGACTTTTTAGTTGAAAAAAGGCATACGTTGGAATTATCAGAAAAAATCAATGACTCAAATTTGGCAAATATCCCTTTTTGTGGGCACGAAGTATATGTGGACCAACCCGAGCTATTGATGAATATAATTAATCAATTTTTGATATAGGTATTACCGCTATTAACGTCCTGAATGTCCCAGTATGTATAAGAGGGTTAACCAAATGGCAGTAATTTTTTATTAATTGTTTATCACTAAACACAAACCTTGGAAACAATCAAGAAAAATATAGATAGAAAATTAATAGACGATTTGTTTATTACAATACCTTCAGGCACAGTTGAAATGAGAGATGACAGAACCAAGGAAATTTGGTCGGCTGAGATAGCCTCATTCGAATTATCGAAATATCCAGTAACTCAAGAGTTATATGAATCAATTACTAAAGAAAACCCATCCACATTCAAAGGTAAAGATTTACCTGTCGAGACCATTTCCTGGATTGAAGCTGTGAATTTTTGTAATAAATTATCTAAAATTTTAGGGAAAACCCAATGTTATTCCATTGACTTAGGTACTGAAAAAATAACGATGAATTCCAACGCCAATGGTTTTCGATTACCCACAGAAGCTGAATGGCAATACGCCTGTCAAGCGGGAACTAAAAATATCAGATATGGAGATTTGAATGAAGTTGCCTGGTTTAAAGACAATTCTAATAATCAACTTCAAGCTGTTGGACAAAAGCAACCCAATGAATGGGGACTTTATGATATGCTGGGAAATGTATGGGAATGGTGTACAGATATTTATGATGAAACTGTTTATGGAACCTATCGTGTTTTCCGAGGTGGAGGATGGTGCGATCAGGAAAGAAGTGTAATGGCAACCACTCGAAGAAGAAGTCATCCTTTTTCGTTTAAAATTGATGATTTGGGATTCAGAATAGTAAGAAAATTAAATAAAGAATAAATGCGAAAATTAGCACTATTTATTGCGACAAGTTTGGATGGTTACATCGCCAAGCCAAATGATGACCTTAGCTTCTTGAAATTAGTAGAAAAGGAAGGTGAAGATTATGGTTATGTGGAATTTATAGAAAGTGTAGATACCTTAATTATTGGTAGAAAAACCTATGATTATGTACTTAAAGAAATCGGTTCTTCTCATTATAATAATGGAGAAAGAGACGTTTATGTAATAACCAGAACCGAAAGACCAGATGTGGGTAAAGTAAAGTTCTATACTGGAGATCTAACTGAGTTAGTACAAAAGCTAAAAAGTGAAAACGGAAAAAATATCTATTGTGATGGCGGAGCGGAAATCATAAACAAACTTTTAAAAGATGACTTGATTGACGATCTTATTATTTCTGTCATACCAATATTATTAGGTAACGGGACAAGATTATTTAAAGATGGAAGACCTGAACAACTACTTGAATTAGTCAGTGCAAAAACATTTGATACAGGATTAGTACAGTTACATTACAAACGGAAAAAATAAACGGTGTGTTAGGGGATTATCTCGGCAACTGGTTTTTTAGGTGGGACACTCCTGCCAGTGATTTCGGTCGGTTATAAAGCTCCTGCCACCCCGACAAAAAGTAAAAAGGCCGTCTAAAAGTAAATTTTAGGCGGCCTTTTTTTAACTTCAGTACGTTTTTTGTACGTCTAACTTTTAAATGTGGATTACCTCATCATAAGCGGCGGCAACGGCTTCCATCACAGCCTCACTCATAGTTGGGTGCGGGTGAACCGCTTTTAGTACTTCGTGGCCCGTAGTTTCCAGTTTACGGCCAAGAACGGCTTCCGCAATCATATCGGTCACGCCGGCGCCTATCATATGGCAACCTAACCACTCACCGTATTTGGCATCAAAAATAACTTTGACAAAACCATCAGATTTTCCTGCAGCTTTGGCCTTTCCTGAAGCAGAGAATGGGAATTTTCCAATTTTAAGCTCATAACCTGCTTCTTTAGCTTGTTTTTCGGTCATTCCTACAGAAGCAATTTCAGGAGTGGCATAGGTACAGCCCGGGATATTCCCGTAGTCTAAAGGCTCGACTTTCATTCCTTTGATTTTTTCAACACAAAGAATTCCTTCTGCAGAAGCTACGTGTGCAAGGGCAGGACCGTGAACCACATCACCAATAGCGTAAATACCATCTACATTGGTTTTGTAATAATCGTCTACTACGATTTTATCTTTTTCGGTCTTGATTTTTAAATCTTCAAGCCCGATGTTTTCAATATTGGTTTTGATTCCAACTGCTGAAAGGACTACATCGGCTTCCAAAGTTTCTTCGCCTTTTTTGGTCTTTACCTTGGCTTTTACCTTTTTACCTGAAGTATCTAAACTTTCTACTGAAGAACTGGTCATTACTTTAATTCCGGCTTTCTTCACGCTTCGTTCAAATTGCTTGGAAATTTCTTCATCTTCAAGCGGTACCACATTTGGCAAGAATTCAACAACGGTTACCTCGGTACCCATCGCATTGTAGAAATGGGCAAATTCAACCCCTATAGCTCCTGAACCTACCACAATCATAGATTTTGGTTGTTTTTCAAGGCTCATGGCTTCCCGGTAACCAATTACTTTTTTACCGTCCTGTTTTAGGTTGGGCAGTTCACGGGAGCGTGCCCCGGTGGCTACAATAATATTATCGGCCTGGTATTCTTTTTTCTTATCTTTGGAATCGGTTACTTCAACCTTTTTTCCCGACTTGAGTTTTCCAAAACCTTCAATAACGTCTATTTTGTTTTTTTTCATCAGGAATTGAACTCCTTTACTCATTCCGCCAGCTACATCACGGCTACGTTTAATTACCGCACCAAAATCTTTATCGGGTTTTTCAAGCTTTAAACCGTAATCTTCGGCGTGTTTCAGGTAATCAAAAACCTCGGCACTTTTTAACAGGGCCTTGGTAGGAATACATCCCCAGTTAAGGCAAACCCCGCCCAGGCTTTCTTTTTCAACAATGGCGGTTTTAAAACCCAGTTGTGAAGCTCTAATAGCTGTAACATAACCTCCGGGGCCGCTTCCCAGAACAATAATATCGTATTTACTCATAGTCGGAAAATTTTATGCTTTTTAAGAATTGCGAATTTAAGGAATAATCGCTTAAACTGAAAGTTTTCAGGGGCTTTGAAGTTGGCAGCATTTAAAACATAAAAAGCCCGCGGTATGTTGCGGGCTTTTTATGTGTAAAAAATCAAATTTATTATTGAATGTGTTTCATTTCCACATTGTGAAAATCTAAAGCTTCAATTACCTCAGAATAATTGGAAACATCGATATTGTTTTGCTGAGCAAACTCAGCAGAAGGCAATACTACAATTCTAAATGTTTGATCGTTGGTAAATTCTGAAGATAATCCACTTAAATCAAAATTTCCATCGATTAAAACCTCCACATCGGCACTGGTATGATTAAACACATATTGAATGGTACCTTCTTCTACAAAAAAGTTTTGCGGTAACATACTCCAGGTATCAAACTCCTGTCCGTCATCATCAACCTGTATCTCCAAACGATAAACTAAAACCGCATCAGATTCAGGTTCCGGAGTGGAAACATTATCTGAAATATCAATTATGGTACTATAAAGATTCTTTTCTTCAAAATAATCTAAAGTTCTGGTTTCTTCAAAGGTATAACCAAGTAAGCCATCCCCGGGATCACCCGGAGGTCCTTCAGGTCCAGGAGGTCCCTGATCGCCTTCACAACCGGTAAATATCAAAGTGCTTATAAACAATAGTGCAAATAATTTTTTCATAATAATTGAATTTAGTTAAACATAGCCCGAAGGCTTTCATAGGTGTAATTATAAGTTGAGTTTCTCACTCGATAATAGAATTTAATATTGAGGGTTTATTTCTTAAAATTTAAACTAGCCGAATTTACACAAAACCGCTGGCCTGTGTCTGTAGGACCATCATCAAAAACGTGACCCAAATGACTGCCGCAATTGGCGCATAAAATTTCGGTACGTATCATCCCGAAACTTTTATCCTGCACATATTCAATTTTTCCTTCCGGAGCCCGGTCAAAACTCGGCCAGCCACAGCCACTTTCAAATTTTGCTTCACTATCAAATAATGTAGTGTTGCATGCCGCACAGGAATATTCGCCATCTTCAAAATGCAAATTATATTTCCCGGTATGCGGGGCTTCTGTACCTTTTTCGCGTAAAATCCGATATTGTTCTTCCGAGAGTTCCTGCTTCCAGGTTTCTTCGGGTTTTTCTATGCTGTATTTCTTCATTTTTATCTTTTGAATATTTTTGTAGTTTGATTGAATTTATTTCCAAAATGCCTGGAAATCTTGTTAATCTTGGCCTGGAATAAATTCCATCGCATCACCATTAACACAATGCCTTTTTCCTGTTGTTTTTTTAGGGCCATCATCAAAAACATGACCCAGATGACCTCCACATTTTGCACAATGTACTTCATCACGCTGATAACCAATTTTTGTATCGCTGCCCATTCCAACGGCTTTTTCATTAATTGGCCGGTCAAAACTTGGCCAGCCCGTGCCACTATTAAATTTGTTTTCGGTTTTGTACAATTCATTACCGCAAGCGGCGCAAACAAACACTCCGGGTTCTTCAATATCGTTTAGAGGGCTTGAGAATGCGCGTTCGGTTTCGGCTTTTCTCAACACGCGGTATTGGGCATCGGTGAGCTCCTCTTTCCATTCAGCATCCGATTTTTGAATTTCGAAGTCTTCCTGATTTTTATCTTTTTGTGCATTGCCATTGCAACTAAATAGCAACAGGCTAAGAGGTAAAATTAAAAATAGCCTTTTCATCGATATAAAAATTTTATAAATCATTGATTCCTGGGGAACTTGTCCTGTACCGGCAAGATATCGGAATTGTGAATGATGGACTTTCATAACTTCATTTTTATTTTAAAGTTACAAAGATCATACCGACAAGTATGTTTTAACTTTGTTAATTACTTTTTCGTTACCCAGAATTCGTCGATGGCCAAGGCCTTCGGTAATAAAAAGTTCGCTGTTGGTAAGGCTGTCATTTAGTTCATAAGCTGAGCTTAGCTCCACATCTACATCCTGTTTATCGTGAATTATGAGGCTGGGAACGCTTACTTTTTCAGCAGAAACTGCCCCCGAATATTCATCCATATCTATTCCGAAACGTTGATCTAAATACGATTTCATAGCTGCGGCTACTTTATCGTTCATATTTATATTCCGGTTAAATTCACGGGTAATATGCGTAATACTGTTAGCGGTACCTATAATAATTAATTTTTCGGTTTTAAGTCCTTCTTTTATTGCCCGAAGCGAAGACATCCCACCAAGCGAATGACCAATTACCGCTTTAAAAGGACCATATTTCTCATCTAATAAATGAATAGCTTCAATAAAATCGAGCATCATACTTTGTTTGCCGGGGGATTTTCCATGGGCAGGTGCATCAAAACTTATGGTACTGTAGCCCGAATTGACCAGGTTTTCTGCAATTTTAGAGAGCTGTGTTCCACGACCACTCCAGCCGTGTACCAGTAATATTTTTTCAGGGGAATCACCAAAACTGTAATTTCGGATTTCTTTTTTTGAATGCGGTAAAATTATTTTTTCCTGAATAGTGTTTTGGTCCATATATGCTTCTCGTTTAGGAAGTTTATACCTAAAAGGAGTAAGAAATAATTTTGCAGCAAAGCGACTGGCTAGATAAGTAGATATATTTTTTAGAAAAAATGAAATTATAAGGATATATTTGGGCACCAAAAGCCGCTGTACAGGAATTTTATCTTTGGCGGGTTTTGCCATTTCTTTTTTAGATGCAAGGTAATCATTTTTAAATTTGCAAGCCCTGTAAATATAGGCTACCTTGAAATGGTATTATTTTTGGATTTTATTATTTTGTTAAATCATACTTAAACAAAAGCTTAAGATTTTTGGGCTTTTGTAATTTTAAGTAACAAAACCAATTATTATGAAACTTAGAAAGACTTTTTTAATAAGCTTGAGTGCTGCTTTTATAGTGGTATCGTGTAAAACTAATCCGTTTACAGGGCAACGCAACCTGAACTTTGTATCTAACGATCAGTTATTTCCTTCTTCTTTTGAACAATATGATCAATTTTTAGCTGAAAATAAGGTAGTGACCGGAACGGCTGAAGCGAGTATGGTAAAAAGGGTAGGGGCTAAAATTGAAACTGCCGCCGAACGTTATCTGGATGCGAATGGTTATGAAGGTTTTTTAGAAGGTTTTAAATGGGAATATAACCTGGTACAGGACGAAGCTGTAAATGCTTTTGCTATGCCGGGAGGAAAAATTGTTTTTTATACTGGAATTATGCCAATTGCTGAAGGTGAAACCGGGATTGCCGTGGTAATGGCTCACGAAATTGCCCACGCCCTTGCCGATCACGGGGCCCAACGTATGAGTGCTGCACAATTACAACAGTTAGGTGCAGTAGCCGGAACGGTGGCCGTTAGCGGGAAAAGCCAGGAAACCCAGCAAATATTTGCCCAGGCATATGGGCTGGGAACCCAATTGGGGGTAATGCTCCCTTTTAGCCGAAAACACGAAAGTGAAGCTGATAGAATAGGTATTAATTTAATGGCCATTGCCGGCTATGATCCTGATGAGGCTTCAAAATTATGGGAACGGATGGCAGCCCAAAGTGGCGGGCAGTCACAACCAGAGTTCTTAAGCACGCACCCTTCTAACGAAACACGAATTAACAACCTGAGACAATGGGCACCAGAAGCAAAAGCCGAAGCTAAAAAATATGGGGTAACTAGTTTTGAATAATTAGGATTGTTGTTATAATAACTTAGAAAAGCTACCTGAATTGGGTAGCTTTTTCTATTTTTAACCCTGCAAAACAATGAGGATTGAAAAAATTACCAAAAGGTCATAAAAAATTACTCCACGCCTGGGCATTTTACGATTGGGCAAATTCAGTATATAGTCTGGTGATTTCATCAGCTATTTTCCCCCTTTTTTATGGTGCTTTAACTATTGTACGGGATGATAAGGGGCAAAAAATTAATGATACTGTTCGTTTTCTAGGCTTCGATTTTAATAATGATAGCTTAATAAGCTATGTGACCGCCCTGGCTTTTTTAGTCGTTTCGGGCTTAAGTCCGTTTTTATCGGGAATTGCCGATTATGTGGGAAATAAAAAGAACTTTATGAAATTCTTTTGTTACCTGGGTGCGGTATCCTGTATCGGGCTTTTTTGGTTTAATCTTGATTTTTTATGGTTCGGATTGCTCTGTTATTTTCTCGCTTTAATCGGTTTCTGGGCCAGTTTGGTGTTTTATAATTCTTACCTGCCCGATATTGCTTTTAAAGATCAACAAGATAAAATAAGTGCCAAAGGTTTTTCTCTGGGCTATATTGGAAGTGTAATTTTGCTCATAATTTGCTTAATCCTTATTCTGAAATACGATAGCTTTGGTTTTGAAGATAAAGATTTACCAACACGTTTGTCTTTTGTGCTAACCGGTATTTGGTGGATTGGTTTTAGCCAGTACACGTATTACTATTTGCCAAAAGGGAACAAACGCTCAGGGTTTA
Source organism: Salegentibacter sp. (assembly GCA_017795085.1). Classification (GTDB taxonomy): domain Bacteria; phylum Bacteroidota; class Bacteroidia; order Flavobacteriales; family Flavobacteriaceae; genus Salegentibacter. Next base: position 1,842,430 of record CP051246.1, on the reverse strand, counting down.
CCCGAAATGTGCTTTTTAACGGATTTAAGGAACTCAAAAAAATATGGCATGCCCTGGAAGGCAACTTTCAGCTAAAACGCTATCTTATTGCGTTTTTTGTGTATAGTATGGCGGTGCAAACCATTATGCTAATTGCCACTTATTTTGGTATTGAAGAATTGGATTGGGGCGATCAGGATCCTACTACGGGTTTGATTGTAAGTATATTGTTGATTCAGTTGGTGGCCATTGTCGGAGCTACTTTAACTTCCCGTTTAGCCCTGAAAATAGGAAACTTAAAAACCTTGATATTCATCAATTTAATCTGGATTGCCATTTGTGGTTATGCCTACTTTATCGTAACGCCGGTTCAGTTTTATATCGCCGCGGCGTCTGTTGGTTTGGTGATGGGCGGGATTCAAACCTTGTCGCGATCTACCTATTCTAAATTTTTACCTGAAGATACGATCGATACCACCAGTTACTTTAGTTTTTATGACGTTGCCGAAAAAATAGGAATTGTAATTGGAATGATACTATACGGCCTGGTAGCCCAACTTACAGGAAGTGTTCGCGATGCCATTATTTTTCTCGCGCTGTTTTTTATAATTGGTGTCTTCCTGCTGATGCGGGTACCGAAGGATAATACCACCTCTAAAGATAGTTAGCAGTAATCAGTTGCAGTTTGCAGTCAATTTTCAAACTATTTTCTGATTTTTACTCATATACTCACTATACAATAACATACCGACTTGAAACCAAAAAAATCCTATCCTAAAGAAGTTTATTTAAATGGGGAATGGCTACAGCCTGAAGCAGCTAAAATTTCGGTTTTTGACCGTGGATTTATGTTGGGAGATGGTATTTATGAAGTCGCGCCTTTTTACCGCGGAAAGCCTTTTAAGCTAAAAGAGCATTTAGACCGATTGCAGTATTGCTTAAATGAAATCCGTATCGATTTTGATGCGTATAGCCTGGAAAAGTTGATTTTTAAAGCACTGGAGCGTGCCGGTTTAACCGAAAGTGATGCGGCGGTTTATATCCAGGTGACGCGGGGCGTGGCACCCAGGACCCATCATTTTCCCGAAAAAGTAAAACCTACGCTACTGTTATATGTTTTTCCGGTAAAGCTGGAAGGTTTTGAAGAAAAAAGCTGGAAAGTCTCGGTTGCTGAAGATTTTCGCTGGTATCGCTGCGATATCAAATCCATTTCGCTTTTGGCAAATTCTATGGCTAATGAAGAAGCTTTATCTACCGGTTTTGACGAGCAATTGCTTATTCGCGACGGCTATTTTACCGAAGGCTCGCATACCAGTATCTTTTTTGTAAAAAACGGAAGGGTTTATACCCATCCCGAAGGCCCTGAAATTCTTTCCGGTATTACCCGCCAGGTAGTTTTGGACCTATGTAAAGAACTGGAAATCCCTTGTAAAGAAAAAGCCCTGCACCTTAATGAACTGCCTGAAGTTGATGAAATCTTCCTTACCGGAACTACTACGCAGGTAATGGTGGTGGATAGTGTACAGCATAAGGGAAAAGAAATTTTTCGCCTTCAAGGCGACAGCGTTACCGCAAAAATTCAGCAGGCTTTTATTGAACGGGTAGGGGAGTAGAGCAATAAGAATTCAGGCTAATTTGCATAGTCGCGATTGGTAAAAAACCGGTTTAGTAATATTGCGTTCATGTTAAGTACCGGCCACACAGAATCCTAACTGTTGGACGTTGTTTTTTTATTTGTAAGTATATAACTCAGATAAAAACCGATAAGCAATTTCGTTGAATATTTTAGGTTCATTTCTAGGAGCTCCGTGATTACCTCCGGGCAGAATACAAAGTTGCCCCTTTGGTAAGTTATTAAATATCTCCACGGCATGTTCATTTCTAATAATATCTCTATCGCCTACCATTACCAATACTGCAGCATTTATTTTCTTTAAATCGGAGTGGGTAATATTGGGTTGGTCTAGTAATAATCCATCAAGTTGCACTTCCAGATTCCAATCTTGAGAAGTATCACCTTTGGCAATCATCCTTTTGGCCTTTGCCCTTTGTTTTTCATATTTTATAGGAGCCCAACTGTGTACCGCTGTAGTATCTGGTCGAAGATTTGCTCCCATAGTAACAATTTTATTTACGCTAATTTTATTATTTATACCCATTAATAGACCGATAATACCTCCATCACTCCAACCGATGACACTGACAGAGTCTAATTTTAGATGATTTGCCAGACCTTCCCAGTCTGAGGTGATTTGTTTATAGGTAAGGGAGTCCGTTTTCATTTCAGATTTTCCTTGACCTCTGCTGTCAGCAACTATTACTCGATATTTGTCTTTGAAATAATCTATCTGATATTCCATTGATTTAATATCGGCTCCGCAGCCATGGATTAAAAATAAGGGTTCACCTTTTCCATACTCTTCATAATAGATTTTAGCACCATTTATCTCGACATAATTTCCTATGGATTTATTATTTCCATAAGGGATATCAAATTCTTCTTGAGCATAGCTAGCACCTATCGGAAATAATAAAAAAATAAAAATAAGTTTAAGGAATATGGATTTTTTCATTAAATGTTTTTCATTGTGGCGTAGATGAGGGCCTGTCCTCTTAAATTAATATATTTACACAGGAATCCGCAGCAATACCTTAGTTTCCTCAAATATAAACCAATATGAATAGATTAAAATGCGGAAAACCGTAAATACAGCCATTTTTACTTTGACTAATAATTTAGATACAATCTTACAAAAGCAATAACGGGGCAATAAAGCCTATTCGGAGTTCATTTCTATTATAATTAGACACCTTCAGGTTTTCTAAAGCATAATCTGAATAATCATAATACCGGCCAAGATAAGCTAAGAAAAACCGGATATCAATATCTTTAAACGGGCTGTAATATAAGGTAGGGATTATTCCATAGCTTCTTCGTATATGGTTATTATCGGTTTTTACTTCATCGTAGGCACTACTGGTCATAAGGGTTAATAAACCTTCGAATTTTGGGCTAAAACGGTATTCTGCCCGTAACCAGTTTTCAATATACAACACATCTTCAGCTACGGTTTCATTATCCAGAATGCTGGTCATCACCCCTTTGGTATCTACCTGTTCGTAGCTGTAATGAAAATCATACATAAGGCTCAGGTTTTGGTTTTGGTATTTGTGGCCTAAAGTGAAAAAAGTGGTACCCCTGTTCTTTACCTCATTGGAATGGCTCAAACTATAAATGGTTTGGAATTTTCCATCGAAAAAGCTTCCCCGCCAGTTTCCAACAACCGCTACCGGCCAGTCTGGTTCCTGAATATTTTCTGCAACTATATCGCCGTAAAGGTCGTCATAATGCATGGTACGGGAATTTAATACCTGCAAGCCGAATTTGTGGTTTTTAAAGGCCTGATAAGTAATTCCGGCTCCTGTAACAAAGGCCAGGGCATTACTGTAAATATCATTATATTCCAAAACATAAAGGGGGCTGAACTCGTATTCATAACCGCCGTAAAAAGGATTCATTTTTCCAAGTCTAAGATCAAGTTTCGGACTTGCTTTAATATCGATAAAGGCCAATTCAATATTACTACCTAAACGATCCAGGGTTTGTACATCGCTATTTTTATTAAAACGGTTCCTAAATGTGAAATTTATCCTTTCATGTAATTTTCCGGAAATACCGAGGGCTGTAAAACCATTTAAAAACTGTATCCCGTTATAATAGCTATCACCACCCCTGTATTTATATCCCTGGAAGCCCAGGCGCATATCAAATGTGAAATTTATATTCTTTAAGAGTGCTATCTTATCTGAAGGAATGAGAGGTTCAGTGAGGCTGTCGTTTTGCTGCGAGAACCCAAGTAGCTGACTTAATAAAAAAAGACTTAGTAAAAGCGACCTTGGCATAAGATATTAGGAATTTATGATTTAAACTTTAAGGCGATTGTGTACTGAAGCATCACCAAAGCTTGTGACTGATTCAAAAAACGGCTTAAAAATTTTAAAATCGTCATTCTGTCCCGAGACTTCGGGACTATTTCAGAATCTAAGTTTTTAATAATTCCGAAAATGGGGAATAGCTTGACGAAATTAGACCACTTTATAAATTTACTAAAATTTTAGTTAAGAATTTGGCGGGCTACAGATTGCGATAAAATTCCGAGAAATCATAAAGACTAGCCTACTTTTTTAAAACCCCAAACGCTCTTAAAACCGGTAGTACCTTTTCCATTGGTAAAGCTTTAATTTCACCTTTATGGCCTTTGGTGGTTTTAGCCATAAACAGCGAATTTAATATCGCTTCTTCGGTGGCTTCAATAGCGGCCATAAACAAAGGCGACATCAAATCGTTGGGTACGGTTTCTGTTTTTTGAAGATCGCTTTCCACTCTGTAAGCTACCCTAACTTTTTCTGAAGTGGAAAATGCAATAACATAATCACCACTGCCGTTTGAAACTATTCCCCCGGTTTTGGCAATGCCCAGGAAAGCGCGTTTGGCCAGGCGTTCTAAATTCCGACTGCTTAAGGGGGCATCGGTGGCTACTACAATCATACAGGAACCATCGGCATTGTTCATCAATTTATCGCTAAAACTGAATTTTTGCAACTCGCGGCCAACAGGTGCACCTGCAATTTCCAATACACCGCCAAAATTGCTCTGCACTAAAACTCCAAGCGTAAAACCGTCCATAGCTTCCGGAAGTTTTCGCGAAGCTGTACCTATTCCTCCTTTATAGCCAAAAGCGACTGTTCCTGTGCCGGCACCAATATTACCTTCTTCGGTATTGTTTTCCGAAGCACTTTCAATGGCGCTAAATACGTCTTTTGTAGTAACATGTTGCCCGCGGATATTGTTTAAATAAGCATCGTTGGTTTCGCCTACTACCGCATTAACCGAAAGTACATGTTCATTTTCAGGTTGTTGTAGCGTGTATTTTATCACCGCATCCATCGCGGTGGCAACATTAAGCGTATTAGTAAGAACTACAGGTGTTTCCAGGTTGCCGAGTTCTGCAATTTGCGTACTTCCGGCCAATTTCCCAAAACCGTTTCCCACAAAAACCGCTGCGGGGACTTTCTGCTGAAAAATATTTCCACTGTGGGGTAAAATTGCAGTAACACCAGTGTTAACCGAATCTCCTTTTTGCAGAGTGGTATGCCCAACTTTTACACCTTTAACATCGGTAATTGCGTTGAATTTTCCGGTAGGCAATACGCCAATTTCTATTCCCAAATCCCGAAGGCGTTGTTGGGAGAAAACTTCCGTAGTAAATAATAAAAGGAGTAAGAATAGGAGGCAAGTAGATTTCATTTTACGGCTTTAAGAATCGAAAGATACAAAATAGCTGAATATCGTCCGTTAACTAAGGCTTCTTCCCGAAACCTTAGTGGAGGGGAGAGTATCGAAAAATCAATATCTGGCTATTTTTGTAGCTGCTTTAGAGATTGAATGAAGACCTACAGGTTTTGTTTTACATCGGAACCACTTGGAATCAACAATATTGTTGAAATACGAATCACAAAACTAGAATTTCATCCCTTCTTTTCGGGAAGTGATCGGGGAAGGGCTTATTTCAATTTTTAGATTGTATCTTTGCAGACGCTTTTGGAAAGCTGCTGAAAGCCTTCTTAACGTCATCCTGAATTTATCTCAGAGCTTGCTCCGGAATATATTCGGAGATCTAAGTTGGTAAAAGTATACTAGAAGCTGAAACAAGTGCAGCTTGATAAAAATAAAATATTTAGAAAGCAGCTTTGAAAATTAGAATGGTATGAGGACGAAATCGCTTAAAAAGAATCGGATTAATGTAGTTACCCTTGGATGCAGTAAAAATGTGTATGACAGCGAGGTATTAATGGGGCAATTGCGTGCCAATGATAAAGAAGTGGTTCACGAGCAGGATGGGAATGTGGTGGTGATCAATACTTGCGGATTTATCGATAATGCCAAGGAGGAATCGGTGAATACTATTTTGGAGTATGTAAAGCAGAAAGAGGAAGGTGAAGTTGATAAAGTATTTGTTACCGGTTGTTTGAGCGAACGTTATAAACCCGATTTGCAGGCGGAAATTCCTAATGTTGACCAGTATTTTGGTACTACGGAACTGCCAGGTTTACTAAAAGCCCTGGAAGCCGATTATAAACATGAATTAGTGGGCGAGCGTTTAACGACCACGCCAAAAAATTATGCTTATCTGAAGATAGCTGAAGGTTGTGACCGGCCTTGTTCATTTTGCGCGATTCCGTTAATGCGTGGCGGGCATAAATCCAAACCTATTGAAGAATTGGTGCAGGAGGCCAAAAACCTGGCGCGTGACGGGGTGAAGGAACTCGTGTTGATTGCCCAGGATTTAACTTATTACGGTCTTGATCTTTATAAAAAACGAAACCTGGCCGAATTGCTCGAAAACCTCGTAAAAGTAGAGGGAGTTGAGTGGATTCGCCTACATTATGCTTTTCCTACCGGTTTTCCGATGGATGTGCTGGAGGTGATAGAGCGGGAACCTAAAGTTTGTAATTATCTCGATATCCCGTTACAACATATTTCTACCGATTTGCTGAAATCGATGCGGCGTGGGACCACTTATGAAAAAACGAATGCATTGCTGAAAGATTTTAGGAGAATAGTTCCTAAAATGGCGATTAGAACAACTTTGATAGTTGGTTATCCCGGTGAGACCGAAGCCCATTTTCAGGAATTAAAAGAATGGGTCAAGGAAATGCGTTTTGAGCGTTTAGGGTGTTTTACCTATTCGCACGAAGAAAATACCCATGCCTATAATTTGGAAGATGATGTTCCCGAAGAAGTAAAACAGGAACGTGCCAATGAAATTATGGAAATCCAGGGACAGATTTCGTGGGAATTAAATCAGGAGAAAATCGGAAAAACTTTTAAAGTGGTCATTGACCGTAAAGAAGGCGGATATTTTGTAGGCCGCACCGAATTCGATTCTCCCGATGTAGATAATGAAGTATTGATAGACGCTACTTCAGTTTACCTGAAAACCGGGGAATTCTACGAAGTGAAAATTACTGATGCAGCCGATTTCGATTTATACGGAGAAGCCCAGAATGTAAAAGAGACACAACCCCATCGCAAAGAAATTAAAGTGAAAACGGTACGCTAAAAATCGACTATTTCTGTAATTCAAATTCTTGTAAAATATGCCAGGTTTTACCATCATGCTTAAATAAGCAAAGTTTACAGGCAGAAAATTCAGCATTAAAATTTCTTGTTTTAAAGTCTGCCCAGGCTGCCGGAAATTGTTTGTAATTCAGGTCGCGGGTGGCAAGACTAATATGCGGATGGATTTTTGAAAACTTCTCCCTCTGGTTAAATTGTTTAAAATCGTTTAGTGTTTCTTGTAAATTGGCGTGAAGATCAATAAACAGGGCATGGTTCTCTATATTGATAAAAATCACTTTCTGCCCAAAACGCCCAAAATCATTCAATTTTACCGGAAATTTTTCTTGTACTTCTGAAAAACTCTCTAAAAGCTGAATGAGTTCTTTTTCTTGCGCTGTTTCCATCCGAAATGGAATTTGTAAAGTGATATGCGCCGGTAATTTTAAAGCGTGTTTGGCCTCGTATTTTTCAGCAACTTCCAATTTTAATTCCTGAATTTTATTCTCGAGTGATTTTGGAAGCAATAAAGCGATAAAGTATAATGTCATAAGCTTAATGTAAAGCGATAATTCGCAATGGAGCCCCGCTGCCTCCTTTGATCTTCATCGGCAGGGCAATAATTTTAAATCCGCTGGCTGGTAATTTATCAAGCTTAGCTACATTTTCAAAAGCCGGGATATTATTGCTCATTAACGTTACGTGGGTTTTAAATTTTCGAGATTGCCCATAATCAATACTTGCGGTATCTATACCCACAGCCTTAATATTTCGGTTTTCAATAAGCCATTTTGCTGCTTCGGGAGAAAGACCGGGGAAGTGTAATTCTTCAACGGCATCTTCACCACGATTTTTGGTGCCCAGGTATTTTTTGGCTTCCGGGTAAAATTGTTCGTAACCGGTTTGTAGCAGTACGATACTTTCAGTTGGGATTTCTCCATTTTCTTTTTCCCAGTTTTGTAAGTCTTCAATGCTAATTAAATAATCGGGGTTTTGAAGTGCTTTTTTAGAAACATCAATCTTAATTCCTTGTCCAATGAGTTTTTCCAGCGGAATTTCATCTACGTTTTGTGCATTTTCAGCAAAATGAATGGGTGCGTCAATGTGCGTACCTCCGTGCTCGGCAGTAGAAAAATTATTAGCGGCGTAAAAATACCCGTGTTCAGTTTGCCCTTTGGCGACTTCTTCCAGTTCAAATTCTTTTGCAGTCACCCAATACACACTTTCTTCAGAAAAAGTATGGGTGAGATCTATAATTTTTTCAGAAGATTCTTGCGCAGCTAATTGCCAAAATCCGAGGAACAGGAAAAAATAAGCTTTCATTTTCGATAGTTTGAATTAAACCTCTATGAAGATACCGAAAATTTGAATAAAAAGCGGGTTAAAATATCAAGCCTTCAAGATTTCAAAAACCTTGAAGGCTTATTAATATCAATATAACCAATACCGGGATAACTCTTCCGAGCTTAATTATTGCTCTGAAACTTCAGGTTTAGCAATTTCAAATTCTATTTCTACCTGGTGTTTAAGCAAATCTTCAAAAGTTTCACGTTCCCTAATTAAATGCGCTTTCCCGTTATGCCATAAAACTTCCGCAGGGCGGTAACGCGAATTGAAATTACTGGCCATAGAAAAACTGTAAGCCCCGGCGTTGCTGAATGCTAAAATATCTCCTTCGGCAATTTCAGCAATTTTACGGTTGTTAGCAAAGGTATCGGTTTCACAAATATAACCTACCACCGAGTAAAAACGCTGTTTACCTTTAGGATTGGAAATGTTATGAATGTCGTGGTGCGACCCGTAAAACATTGGGCGGATTAAATGGTTGAAACCAGAGTCTATGCCTGCAAAAACTGTTGAAGTAGTTTGTTTAATCACGTTAACTTTTGCCAGGAATTTTCCGCTTTCACTCACTAAAAACTTTCCGGGCTCAAAGGCCAGAGTGATTTCACGACCATAATTTTTGCAAAAATCTTTAAAGCGTTTACTCAATTTTTCACCTAATTCTTCAATATCGGTTTGAATATCGCCTTCGGAATAGGGGACTTTAAATCCGCTGCCAAAATCAAGAAATTCCAGGTTTTTAAAGTTTTTGGCGGCATCGAATAAAATTTCAGAAGCACGTAGGAAAACCTCAATATCCAAGATATCACTACCGGTATGCATATGAATCCCGTTAATGTTCATGCCGGTATTTTCAACAATGCGCAACAAAAGTGGCATTTGATGAATGGAAATCCCGAATTTAGAATCTACATGGCCTACCGAAATTTTAGAGTTACCACCGGCCAAAATATGCGGATTGATACGAATACAAACCGGAGTGTTGGGATGCCTTGCTCCAAATTGTTCTAAAACCGAAAGATTATCGATATTAATTTGAACGCCGAGTTTGGCAACCTCTTCAATTTCTTCAAGTGAAACCCCGTTGGGTGTGTAGATAATTTTTTGAGGATCTACACCTGCTTTTAGCCCTAATTTCACTTCCTGTACAGAAACCGTATCAAGCCCGCCCCCAAGGGAATTGATAAGTTTTAAAATGGAAATATTAGACAGCGCCTTTACCGCATAGTGAATTCGTAAATCCTTGATTTTGTTAAAAGCATTTTTCAACCGGTTATACTGAAAAGCGATTTTTTCTGAATCATATACGTAAACCGGACTCCCGAATTCTTCGGTAACGGCAAGCAGGTCTTTATTGGTCATAGCTTTAAAAATTTAAGCCGCAAAATACAGGAGAATTTCAAACCCCCGCAAGCGGAAGGTTCAAAAATAACGAATTTGATTAAATTGTGTGAAATTTATAAATTCCTTCCCTAACCCTTTTCAAAAAAAGGACAGGGAGAAAATTGAATTATAATAGTAAATATAATCCCAGTGATTTTAAAAATTAAGGCTCCTCTCCCTTGGGGAGAGGCGGGGGTTAGGGGTTTTAACATTCCACCGTTTCAGCTTTGTGAATTTTAGTTTGATGTGCCGCCGCATCTTTTTTTCTCCTAACCATAATAATACCTAAAGCTATAAAAACCCCGGTACCGGCCATTGCAGCACCAACAAGGGAGGAAGAAGCAAATCCGTACCCCATGGCTATGGGTAAACCTGCAAGATAAGCCCCGGAAGCATTTCCCATATTAAAAGCGCTTTGGTTCATAGATGAACCCAGCATTTCTGAGCCTTTTGCGGTATTGATCATCGCCATTTGTATAGGAGTTGAAAGGCTAAATGCAATTATCGCGATTAAAAAAGTCATTACTAAAACGGTAATTTTATATTCGGCTAAATAAGAATTGGCAACCAAAGCTATCACCATAAGCAACATGCTTAAAATAACCGCATAAATAGGGGAGAATAATTCAGCAAATTTAGCTCCTACAAAATTACCAATCACCATTCCAATCCCGGCAAGAATCATTACATAGCTAACAATTTCCTGTGGATGTCCGGCAACATCGGTAATAAGCGGGGCAATGTAACTGTACCAGGCAAAGAAACCACCAGTACCAATAGTGGTGAGTAGTATTACCATCCAGAGTTCACCGCGTTTTAAAACTTTAAGGTCTTCTTTGATTCCTTTATCAGATGATTTTGGCAATTCTGGCATCCAGAATTTCACGCTTAAAATGGCTAAAACTCCAATTACACCCACTGCCAGAAAAGAGGCATTCCAACCAATTTCATGACCCAGATAGGTACCTAATGGAACCCCGATTACATTGGCCATAGTTAGCCCGGTAAACATAATAGCAATGGCTTGGGCAGATTTTCCTTTGCGGGCCAGTTTAGCGGCAACCACGGCTCCAATCCCAAAGAAAGCTCCGTGTGGCAGGCCTGATAAAAAGCGGGCTACCAATAAAAAGCCGTAGGAAGGAGCAAATGCCGAAAGGGTATTGAATATGGTAAACCACAGCATTAAAACCAGTAAAACACGATGTGCCGGCCATTTTCCGCCAAATGCCGTAAGTAAAGGAGCTCCCACTACCACGCCCAGGGCATAAGCAGAAATAAAATGTCCCGCCTGTGGAATAGTAATATTCAGGGCTTCAGCAACATCGGGGAGAATCCCCATAATAACAAATTCGGTCATCCCGATTCCAAACCCTCCTATGGCCAATGCAATAAGTGCTTTATTCATAATCTAAAGTTTATAGCAAAGGGCAAAAATAGGGTAGATAATACTTATGCCTGAAAAATTAATGTAAAAACTACGATAACCTTATAGAGGTGTAAGTAGTTGATTGTTAGTTGTTTTGTGAATTTATAAAACTTAATGAAATGCTAAATTTTTAGGAGAAAAGAAAATCGGCGATTTCCCGCGTCAATAAACAAAAAAGATTGGTACAATACTTTTGGTTTTGTTACTTTTGTTGACCGTAATTAATTCTGAAGAAACAGCAGATTATGAATATACACGAATATCAAGGAAAAGAGATTCTAAATAGTTTTGGCGTACGAATCCAGCGAGGGATAGTAGCCCACAATGCTAAAGAGGCCGTTGATGCTGCCAAAGAGCTTACTGAACAAACCGGTACAGGCTGGCACGTAATCAAAGCACAGGTACACGCCGGAGGGCGTGGAAAAGGCGGTGGGGTTAAACTAGCCAAAAATCTTAAAGAAGTTGAAGAAATTGCAGGAGAAATTATAGGGATGAACCTGGTAACCCCGCAAACTTCAGCAGAGGGGAAAAAAGTTCATCAGGTATTAGTAGCCGAGGATGTTTATTATCCCGGTGATAATGAACCTGAAGAATACTACATGTCGGTTCTTTTAAACCGTGCTACCGGAAGGAATATGATTATGTATTCTACTGAAGGAGGGGTGGATATTGAAACCGTGGCCGAAAAAACTCCGCATCTTATTTTTACTGAAGAAATAGATCCTGCAACTGGATTACTTCCTTTCCAAGCTCGAAGAATTGCTTTTAACCTGGGGCAAAGCGGAACAGGTTTTAAAGAAATGGTAAAGTTTGTGATGGCGCTTTATACTGCCTTTGAAAAATCTGATTCTTCATTATTTGAAATCAATCCTGTCCTTAAAACCAGCGACGATAAAATTCTTGCGGTAGATTCTAAGGTAAGCCTTGATGATAGTGCGCTTTTCCGGCATAAAGACTATGCAGAAATGCGTGATGTTCGTGAAGAAAATGCGACCGAAGTAGAGGCTAAGGAAGTTGGACTTAATTATGTTGAGTTAGACGGAAATGTAGGTTGTATGGTAAATGGTGCCGGACTTGCAATGGCAACGATGGATCTGATTAAACAAGCCGGGGGTGAACCTGCTAACTTTCTTGATGTAGGAGGTACCGCCGATGCCAAAAGGGTAGAAGAAGCTTTCCGTTTAATTTTGAAAGACGATAAAGTAGAAGCTATTTTGGTAAATATTTTTGGCGGTATAGTACGTTGTGACCGTGTGGCTCAAGGTATTGTTGATGCTTATAAAAATCTTGGTGACGCGATTAATGTACCAATTATCGTACGTTTACAAGGAACCAATGCTGATATCGCTAAAGAACTGATTGATAGTAGCGGACTTAAAATTCATAGTGCTGTTCAGTTTCAGGAAGCAGCCGATAAGGTTCAGGAAGTTCTGAAATAGACATTTTGAATTAAAACCTGCTAAATTTAGTGAGCAGGAATTTTAATAAAATAGAAAACCTCATAATTTAAAAGTTATGAGGTTTTTTTATTGCTTGTTTTGTAATAAAATTCAGGTGAAAGAATCTTTTGGTTATCAATCAAAAATTCAATCATCATAAAAAAAATATTCTTCTTTGTGTTGCTTTATGTTTAAGTGACAGCCTTTTCGCAACAAATCCTGTAAATATTGGTAGGGCTTTAACTACTCAAATTTACAGTTTACATTAAAATCTTTCTTTGAAAATTAAGGAAATGCTTCAGGCAGAAGTTAAATTTTATAGCGATACCGAAAATCGGCTGCGGGTTTTACTTGTAGAAGCTGAAGACCCTTATGTTCGAAAACTTTTAAAGAAATGCCTTGATGATAAATTATCGGCGAGTCTTGCAATTCAGCATAATGTTTACAAACTTCCTGTAATCATAGAACTGTAAAAATTGAATTGACCAGAAGAATTTACAAAGTTAAACGTTAAAATAATTCTCTTTTTGCAACAAATAAAAAAGGCTTTTGTCTTTATAGTATAACCTTAAATTTTTAATTATGAAAAACTTACAAGTATTTTTAGTTGCTGTAGCGCTTGGCATTAGCAGTTTTGCAGGCGCGATGAATGAACCTGAACATCTTCCTGATGAAAAAGCTACCCGTGCGGCGTTTAACAAAGAAATTCAAGGCTTGTTGAAAGATATTAAAGTGGATATTACTGACGATATACTTGCAAACCTGGTAGTAAGTTTTAATGATAACCATGAACTGGTGGTTTTATTTGTAGATATAAAAAATCATAAAGTCGGTCGGGCTATCAAAGAACGCTTACACCATAAAAAAATTGAAAATGTATTGAACGATCTTGATGAAAAATATAAGCTACCAGTACGAATAAAAGTTTAAGAATTTCAATCAAAAAATGTAAAGCACTCATAAAACCCGGTTCATCACCGGGTTTTTATTTTTTAGGTAAAGTTTATTCCCACCAGTGGGTTTAATACCCCGAGACTTGTCTCGATCGAGAAAAGTTGTTCCGATACATACCTCGTGGGCTTGCCCCGAGGTTGTTGATTTATTGGTTAATCCCTTCAGGATACCAGTCTAAAATTTCAACTTTAATATTATCATTTCCCTGCTCAACCATTTCTTTAAAAGTATTTACATCAGCAAGGCCGTTTTGTCCTCTAAAGTGGTAAGGGTACACTTTTTCAGGTTCAAAATCCAGGACGGCATCGGCGGCTTGCTCAATATCCATCGTATAAGGCAGGTTCATACAGATTAAAGCTATATCTATATTTTCCAGGTTACGCATTTCGGGAATTCCTTCAGTATCTCCCGAAATGTATAAGCGTGTATTGTCTTTTTCAACAATATAGCCATTCCCCCGGCCTTTTTGATGATAAGTTTCGGGATCGTCTTCCGGTAAATTATACATTGGTATGGCTTGAATGCTAAAATCCATATACATTTCGCTTCCTCCATTTTCAATCACCATAAGCATATCATGCATATCTTCAGGGAGTTCATTTTTTACCGCTTGCGGTACAAAAATTTTCGTTTCTGACAGCTCCAGGGCTTGTAGGGTTTCAGCATTCATGTGATCGCCGTGAATATCGGTAATCAAAATAAAATCAGGATTTTCTTTTCCTTCAAAAGCTTTAGCGCCGCCTACAGGATCGATGTAAAAAACTGCATCATCCCAGGAAATAATTGCGGTAGCGTGTTCAATAGGCTCGATATTTACATCAGCTTTTTTAGTTTCTTCTTCAGAATTTTCAGCCGCTTTAGTCATTTCTCCATTTTGATTTTCTTCCTGGTTTTCCCGGTTTTGGTTTTTACAACCAATAAAAATCAGGCTTAACGTAAATAACATAAAAATTCGTTTCATAATAGTTGATTTTGTAGTTTGTTTAATATACTGAAAAACAGCGAAGTCTAAAATTAACCAACCTGAAACGGAAATCCCGACATTTAATAAAGATTTAAGAGAGGTCTAAGCGCATTTTAATGTCGCCGCGGGTGTAAGGATTATTTTCCTCGATCGGAATTTCTTTAAATCCGGACTTTTTGTAGATGTAAATCGCATTTTCCAGTTTGCGGTTAGAATAAATAATTAAGTATTTCCATCCCTGGTTTTTTGCAAAATAAAGGCTGTGTTCCATTAATTTCTGCCCCATTTTCCTTCCCTGATACTTCGGGCTAATAGCCATTTTAGTCAGTTCAAAAACACTTTCTTCAATTTTCATTAAAGCTACGGTGCCTATTATTTTTTCTTTATCTTTTATAAAAAAGATGTTTCCCCCGGTTTTGATAATATACTTTTCGGGATTTCCCAACACTTCTTCATCGTGAGGTTCAACCCAAAAGAATTTATTGAGCCAGGCCAGGTTGAGATTTTTAAAATCATCACGATAAGCCGGGTCAAAAGAAATTATTTCCATTTTCGATATAATTTTTTTTGGCAAAAATATTAATTAGCCCGCATAAAATCAGTAATAAAATACGCTAAAGCTTTACCGGTTAAGCTATCATTTTCAGGGGTTGGGGCGGCTTCACACAAATGCAGGTAACGGCAATTTCCATCTTTGGCAACCAAATTGATAAAACTCCTTATTTCCTCAATCGAAAATCCCGTGGGGCTTTGTGCGCTTGTAGGAAAAAACTTAATCGAATCACAGTCAACTTCCAACCCGAAATTTTTGTATTTTATAAACTCTAAATTTTCAGCAAAAGCAGTGATAACCGATTTTTGTTCGTTGTATATTAAGTCTTCAAAAAGCTGAAATTTTATATGTTCTGAATTTTTGATTTGCTCAAAAATATATTCAGAAGTGTAATTTTGATGGAGTCCAAAAATAGCGTATTTGGCTAGAAAATTTTGTTCAAAAGCATAAGTGAACCCATTGCCACTGTGTCGATTTCCGGATTTTCTAAGATCGGTATGCGCATCGATATTTAAAATATTGATGGGCTGTTCCAGGGCTGTTGAAGTGCCTTTAATATTGCCAAAAGCATTGTTATGTCCGCCACCAATGATTATTGGAGTTTTTCCTGCTGAAACTATTTTTTGAATTATTTCGGTAAGTTTTTTATCGATTTCAGTCACTAAATCCCCGAGTTTTTCATAATAATTCGGGTCGGTCTTATCAATGTTTTTTGCTTTTAGCATTTGAGCTTCACAATTGATTTCCCCAAGTAAGATAAGGTTGTGTGCGTGGGTATATTCGTTGGCCTGAATGTTTAGTAAAGCTTTTAAACAGGCTTTCCAGGCCCGGGCAGTTCCGGGTTTTCCGTGATTGCCACGCACCCCGATATCTTCGGGAAGACCGACTAATACATATTTGGCCTGATGATTTTCTAATTCTTTTAAATCGGAAATAAAACGAACGGCTTCGCCAAACTTTGTTTCTCCGGTCCTTTTCGCAATTAATTTTTCAATACTTTTTGTTTGATAATAATTCAGGCTTTCCATTATTGAATTGCTTTACCATTAATATAAACTTTCTCGATAGAATTGGTACCAAAAGCGTAGGGTAGGAAGGTGTATGAAGGAATTTCTTTTGTAAGAATGAAATTGGCCTGTTTTCCTTTGGTAATTGAGCCGTGGGTTTGGCTGAGTTCCATAGCATAAGCACCGTTAATGGTTGCGGCATTTATAGCCTCTTCCGGGGTCATATTCATTTTAATACAAGCCAGGGAAACCACCAGATTCATATTTCCGGTAGGGCTACTACCGGGGTTAAAATCGGTGGCAAGGGCAAGCGGCAAACCGGAATCTATAATTTCCCGCGCCGGTGTGTAGGGTATACTTAAAAATAAAGAGCAGCAGGGGAGGGCAACGGGCATTGTAGAGGTGGCCTGCAAACTTTTTATATCTTCGGAAGGCATAACTTCTAAATGGTCTACACTTAATGCTTGATGTTCTATTCCGGCCTGAACGCCGCCAATAGCTTGAAATTGATTGACGTGGATTTTTGGCTTTAATCCAAATTTTTTCCCTGCCGAAAGTAATTTATGGGTGTCTTCAACGGTGAAATACCCTTCTTCACAAAAAATGTCAATATAATCGGCAAGTTTGTGTTTAGCAACTTTCGGCAGGATTTTATCAATAACCATTTGTACATATGCTTCTCGATTTTCTTTATATTCCGGGGGGAGGGCGTGTGCGCCAAGAAAGGTACTTTTTATAGGTAAATCGTATTTTTGCTGAAGTTTTTTAATAATCCGCAGCATTTTTAACTCGCCTTCTTCATCTAAGCCATACCCCGATTTAATCTCAACAGCACCGGTACCTTGTTTCATAACTTCTTCTAAACGCTCAGCCGATTGACGGTAAATTTCTTCTTCAGGAGTAGCCTGTAAAGTTTTCGCTGAATTTGGAATCCCGCCACCACGTTTGGCAATTTCAGCATAAGAAAGTCCGTTAATCCTGTCGGCAAACTCCTGTTCTCGGTTTCCTGCGTAAACAATATGCGTATGAGAGTCACACCAGCCGGGCAAAATAAATTTTCCTTCAGCATTAATACGCTCATCAGTTTCGATTTCCGGCAGGGAATTCATCTCCCCAAAATCGGTTATTTTATCATTTTCAACTAATAACCAGGCATTTTTAATAATGGGCAATTTTTTCATGGCGGTTCCCGAAACCTTAGTTATTCCCGGTTCACGAACCTGAAGTAATTCTTTTATATTGAAAAATAGTTTTTTCATCTTATGTGTGGTTTTGGTTTAAAGATATAAAAGTCAAGAAAAATAGCCCAAATAATGGGAATTTGAAGGCTTATGATTAATTTAGGGCGAATTTTAAAGAGCAATACAAAAATGTCAAAAAAACAACTCGGTTTAAATACAATTTGTACCCATATCGGCGAACTTGAAGATAAGCAATTTCAGGGTGCTGTTTCTCCTTTATATATGGCTACTTCTTATGCTTACGAAGGTGTGGAGCAAAAACGCTATCCAAGGTATTTTAATACACCAAATCAAGAGGCTTTGGCTAAAAAAGTGTCTGCTCTTGAACATGGAGAAGCGGCTTTGATCTTCGGAAGCGGAATGGCTGCGGTAAGTACTTCGCTTATGGCATTTTTACATAAAGGGGATCATGTAGTCTTTCAGAATACACTTTATGGTGGGACGAGTAATTTAGTTACAGAAGAATTTGAAAAATTCGGGATTGAGTTTTCGTTTACTAAAGATTCTAAAACCGATTCTTTTGAAGCTGAAATAAAGAAAAATACCAAAGTAATTTATATTGAGACGCCTTCAAACCCACTACTTACGTTAACCGATGTGAGCGCTGTAGCCAATCTTGCAAAAAAGCACGGTTTGGTAAGTATGATAGACAACACCTTTGCCTCACCGGTAAATCAAAATCCTATGGATTTAGGAATTGATGTGGTTATTCATTCGGCTACCAAATATATGGGGGGACATAGCGATATTTCGGCGGGAACCGCTATTGCTTCTGAAGCACATATCGATAAGATTTTTCAATTGGCTAAAAATTTCGGCGGAAGTTTAAGCGATTTTACGGTTTGGATGTTAGAGCGTAGTCTGAAAACCTTAGGTCTACGGGTAAAAGCGCAAAACGAAAATGCGCTTGCTCTAGCTGAATTTCTGGAAGGACAGGATGGAATAGCCAAAGTTTATTATCCTGGTTTGTCTTCACACCCCGATTATGAACTGGCAAAATCTCAAATGAAAGGTTTTGGAGGCATGCTTTCTTTTGAACTTCAGGAAGGACTTGATTATAAGCTTTTTCAGAAAAAACTGAATTTGATAAAACCTTCTATGAGCCTGGCGGGCGTGGAGTCTACCATTTTGTTGCCGGCGGTGACTTCTCATGGATTACTCACACCTGAGGAACGCACTGCTCAAGGAATTAAAGATGGTTTGATGCGATTTTCAGTCGGAATTGAGGAAAAAGAAGATTTGATGGAGGATTTAAAGCAGGCTTTGGAAAAAGTTAGAGGTTGATGTAAGAAATTCGAAATTTAGGTGTCAAACTGAGAAATAATAGATTTCCACCTTTGTGGAAATGATAGGAAATTAAATTTATGAAATTAGATATACTGGCGGTAGGAGCACATCCCGATGATGTAGAATTAAGTTGCTCTGGCACACTTGCCAAAGAAATAGACCGGGGAAAAAAAGCCGGTATTTTAGATTTAACCCGCGGTGAATTGGGAACCCGGGGTTCGGCAGAAATAAGAGAAAAGGAAGCTAAGGTTGCGGCTGATATTTTAGGGGTTTCGGTAAGGGAAAACCTGGAATTCAGCGATGGCTTTTTTGAAAACAATACTTCGCATCAATTGGAAGTAATTAAAATTTTAAGAAAATATAGGCCTGAAATTGTTTTATGTAATGCCGTAGATGATCGGCATATAGATCACGGTAAAGGTGCTAAACTAGTAAGTGATGCTTGTTTCTTAAGTGGTTTACGACGTATTGAAACCATTTATAATGGTGAAAATCAAGAAGCCTGGCGCCCCAGGCACGTATTGCATTATATACAATGGAAAGAATTGGAACCTGATGTGGTTATTGATATTTCAGGCTATATCGATATTAAAATGGAGGCGGTTAAAGCTTATAAAACCCAATTTTTTGATAAAAAAAGTAAAGAACCGGCTACTCCAATCTCCAGTAGCAATTTTTTAGAGAGTATAACCTATCGGGCAAGAAATCTTGGCCGGCTTATTAATACCGATCATGCTGAGGGGTTTACGGCCGGGCGTCATATTGCCGTAAATTCTGTTTTTGATCTTTTATAAAAAATAGCACTTGAAATGCATATTTTTCTTTGGGAAATGATAGAAATAAATTACATTTGCAACCGCAATTTAAATGGTGGTCGTAGCTCAGCTGGTTAGAGCGCTGGATTGTGGTTCCAGAGGTCGCCGGTTCGAACCCGGTCTTCCACCCTTTATGAGCCCTTCGGAAACGGAGGGCTTTTTTTGTGGAGAAAATTAAAGTAAGCACGTTTGGATTGATTTAAAGTAAGGTGCTAAGTTGTTTATAAAGAAGAATAAAACCGCTAATTACCATTAAAGTGATGAGGAGCTTTCTAAAAGTACTGCTTTTCATCTTGACGAGAAATCTTTTACCTATAATATTTCCGAGGGTAGCCCCGAGGCCAAGGCTAATTCCGTATATCCATAATTCGGTATAAAGTAACCCGAAAAAGCTATAACTGCCAATTTGGGCAATACCCATAAAAAAAGAATTAGCTGTTTTCGTTGCGATAAGTTCTTCTTTTTTAAGTCCTATATTTAAGTAAAACGGATTTAAAATAGGGCCAAGGGCGCCAATTATAGTGCCCAATACTGAAACTATAAATCCCAAAGGGATAAAATACCAGAGTTTCATATTGAAACTTCGCTCTCTTTTTCCGAACCGATATTGAAATACAGTGCTGATAAGAAATAAGCCTACTAAGATTTGTAACCATGCAATACTAAACCTGCTAAAAAGCCAGGCAGCAATCCAGGCTCCAAAAAGGGCTGCGGGTACATAATACCAGAAAACCCTCCAATTGATATGTCTCCTAAAGATAATTAACCTGGAAGGTCGCCCGATAAAAGTGCCTAGGTTTAGTACAGGCGCAGTTTGCGAAGTTCCTATTAACCCATTTAAAACCGGGACTAGAATAAGTGCACCTCCACCTCCCGATATTGTAGATAATATAAAAGCAATAATTCCAAAAATAAAGAGCAGGATTAAAATCCAGATTTCAATTTGTTCAAAAATTGCCATTGTGGTAGTATGTTATCGTTGTGAGTAAAGCTTACCACCAAACTACAAAAAAACGCTCATATTGACCGGTTTCTTTTTTCATCCACACCAACGGCGATTTTTTAGAATTCAGGTTTTTTTCAATTTCAGGAAGAATTTTCAAGTAAGGAAACCAGGTGTCACCATATCCCGGGGCAATAGGCCAGTCTTGTTTTTGGGGAATATAAAATTGTTGGTTTTTATAGTGGGGTGTAAGGAATTCGGATAATGAAATGTAATAACCTGCCACGCAATTTTTGTTGAGCATAGAGAAGTCGGTTTTTACCGAATATTTAGGTAAAAACAAATTGGCTTTAAAGCAGCTTAATTGTTTAAAATTTTCAGCTTGCAGATTGAATTCTTGAAGAAATTCCCGGCTTTCAGCTTCAAACAACAAAGGAAATTGCCGATATTTTAGTTTTTCGATTTTTCTCAACAGGGTGTCTCTTCGGTTGGGACCAATCCAACGTTGATTTTCTTCTTTAAAAGAAGGATCGTAACAATAGAATTTGTAAACCATTTCTATGTGCAATACTGAATTGTTTTTTAGGTTTTTCAGCAGAAAATCGAGTTCACCTATGGTTATTTTTTCACGAAAAAGTTGTGTGTTGACTGCAAGTATTTCATAGTTTTCTGAATACTGAAGTAGCAGTTCAAAAAAACTTTCCATTCGCTTTCCCAACACAAAATTGTGCTGTAAGGAAGGTAGATTTTCTAACGGATTAAGTGAGTCAACAGCGATTTGTAATGGTAAAGAAAATTGCTGAATTCCCGCAAACTCATTTTCCCAAAGTGATGGGGTATTCAGAAAACCGTTTAACTGTTTCTCTAACCTGTTTTTCATATTGTAGAGAACCTAGGAATTAGCTTGTGTATCTTTTTCGGTACTTAATAAATATCCCAGGGCTTTTAGCGAAGGGACATGCCTGAAAATAACATTTAAAATCCCTAACACGGGAATTGCCAAAATCATTCCTATAACGCCCCAAACCATATTTCCAAGAATAATAGCCAGGATTACAAAAAATGGATGAATATCAACTTTGTCGCCTACAATAAATGGTTCAAGGACATAACTTTCTACAAATTGCACAATGGTGAAAGTTAAAATCACTCCTATTAGCACGCTGGTTTCTCCTTGAGTAAGGTAACCAAATAAAACAGCCAGACCCATCCCTATAATATTCCCAATAAACGGGATTAAGGTTAAGAATGCTGCAATTACGGCAATTAGAATAAAATTATCAACACCTGAGATTCCCAGTCCAATGCTATATAACACTGATAAAATGGAGATTAAAATTAATTTCCCGCGTAAATAGAATTGAGCAATAGAAGCAGTTTTATTGATTATATTTTTTACTTCCTGATTTTTAGTACCGGAAAAAAGCTTCAGCAGGAATTTCTTAAACCGACTTCGGTAATTTAGCAGAAAGAAAATATAAATAAAAGTGAGTAGATAATTACTTAAAAATCCGGTGACTGAATTTAAAAAATTAAATGCTTTTTTTCCTGAATCCCCGCTGCCAATTATACTACTTATATCATTTTTTTCTTTGTATTCTTCCAGATTTTCCTGGGTAAGGGAAGTATGTTCGTAAATGTAGGAAATAAGCTGATTAACTTTGGGTTGCATATTTTGTTGAATCTCATCCCAACTATCTATAAAATTTTTAATTTGAAAGGATAGAAGACTAAATACTCCTATTGAAAAAATAAGCAGTAGAACAGTACTAAGTAGTGAAGCAAATGTCCTGTTTATTTTCTTTTCTATTAAGTTCCCCAAGGGAATTAATAAGAGCGTCAAAATAATTGCAGTAACCAAAGGAGCTAAAAAGCCTTTGGCTTCTACCAGGCCATTAAATAAAAAATAACTTCCGAGGATTAATGCTACCAGGGGATAAAGTAATTGTTTATGACTTTTACGCATAGTTTAAGCTCATTTTATAAATGAAGGTAGCAAATCTTTTTGAAGCTTGATAATTTTAATGAATACTACGCTAGCAGACTAAGGGGTATACATCCTGATGATTACGGATAAAAAACTTTGCAGGAGATAAAAACATCAAATTAAATACTAGTAAAATACCCTAGGACTCGTTAATTTTATTTCCACCGGCGAGCAAAATACCTTTAGCTTATTGATTCTTCAGAAATTTTTTTAATAGCTTCCAGCCTTTCTACCCAACTTTGCTCACAATCGGCATAAAAATCATCTACAACTTTTTCGTTTGGGAAACCGGTATGCGCTACAGAAAGCACACAGTAATTATTAAAACACTCAATTGTAAATTTTACCTTAAAGTTAGCTTTAAACGGAAGATATTCATGATGTTTTAAGTAAGTGTATTCGCTTAAAGCTAGTTTTATATTTGGCTTAAATTCTGTGATTTTGGCTGTTGAAATATATTCGGGTTTATCTATATTTTCGCCCCAGGTTAGGGCATAGGTCCCACCTTCATCTGGTACCACAATAGCCTGTGAGGCCCTCCACCATTTTTTTATTAGGCTTGGGGTAATAAGCGCGTTAAAAACTTTTCCACCTTTATTATCTACACGGATTTCTTTTATGATTTTTCTCATAATTATATTTGATTTAGAAGGTTTTCTGATTTTAATTGTTTTGTAAATATGCCAGGTTTTCCGTTTTTATCGGGATCACTCAAATATAGTGCTTCGGAAACTCTATGGTTAGCAGTGCCGGTTAAAGGATATTGATGATATTGTAACCGATGGTAAATTTTTGCCGGGTTTTTTCGAGCTGGATATTTTATAGCAGTATGATATAAGCCAGGTGCTTTTTGAGGTGCCGGATTACTGCCATGCCAGCTATTTAATCCAATATGGTGATAATAGCCACCGGCTAAAGTCAAAGTAACATCTTTCCTTAATGGTTGGATAATTTCAAACTCTGGCAAGCCAAAAAAGAAATTGAGGGAAACTTGTAAATTAGAAACTTTTAGAGGAAGATGGTCTATCTGCGTTTGCGGGGGAAATTTATAACTGGTTTTCATTCATTATGAATATCCCTAAAATTACTGAAAAAATAAGGAATTTCATAAAAATAACCACAAAGAAATTCGAATCCTAAAATTAGACAAAGGCTTGTTTTTAGGGTTTTAGTGAAACTTAGGTCCTGTAATCTTACTTTAGGAAAAAAATCTGAAAAATAACAGGATAAAAAACCGGGAATGCTTTATCTAAGAAGCATTAGTGAAGGTTTGGGATAAAAAACAAGTTAGTTTATTTTTCTTTTTTTGAAAGCTGGGCATTTTCGGTAAACTCCAACATTTCGATTTTTGGGTTTCCGTACACTTCAATTTCTGCACGGTCTTTTCCGGTAATTTCAAGGTTTTTGGAGACTTCAATTTCATTTTTTGATCGGCCTTCAGCAATTATACTGGCATTTTTTGCAGTTAAATTTTTCCCGTCAAACTTTGTTTTATGCTCAGCACGAAGGGTGAATTTTTCAATTTCTCCTTCTATTTTTGCTGAAGCTTTTTCATAAGAATCTACCTTAAAAACCGGCGCATTAACCAGAGCCTCGAGTTCACTTCTTTTATTTAGTTGAAAATAGGCTTCATCTGCGGTAAGGTTCATTTCTACTTTTGCTTTTTCGCTGTTATAAAATTTAAAATTTTGTGCAGTAAGGGTAAGCCAGGCTTTAGCTTTATCGTTAACTCTTAGTTCAGCATCTTCTAAATAAAGATCTTGCAGGGATTCGAGTTCTACATCATCTGAAATTACAATACGTTTTATAGTTTCGGGGAAAGTAATGTTTATTTCCAGGGATTTTGCCCGCTTGATATTTTTAGTGGGTTTAATGTATAGAACCTCGTTGGAAATTTCTGCCTGAATTACACTGTGAAGGTTATCATCAGCTCTAACCTCCATCATCGCATCCTGGCCTTTTAATAAGCCAACTTCAAATTCTCCCTGAATTTCTACGGAAGTAAAATATTTTAATCGGGTTTGTTCGGTAATAACATTTCGGCTGCCTTTTACTTTTTGAGCCTGTAGACCAAATCCGCTAATTATAAGTAATACTAGTAGTAAATTTTTCATAACATTCATTTAAATTTATCTACAAATATAAAGAAAAAGCCCTCGGGGAAGGGCTTTTCAACTTTTTGGTCGGGTTTATCAGTAGTTTTTTCTGGTACTTCTACCGAAATTTCGGTTTTTTCGTCCAGTGGTTTTTCAGGCACCTCCTGTATTTCCAGTCCGGTAATTAGAAAATTAATCAATATGGCAATTAGCGTACTCATACTTAACTGATGTTTATCCTGAGGTTTTCAAAACTGATGGTAGTTTTACTTACTTCGCTGTTTTCGCGTTCCTGTCGCGCTCTAAAATCGTCTTCTTCATTCCATTGATCACTTTCAGGTTCACCGGAATTTTTTTCTACTTCAACTTCAGTAGAATCCAGGGTTTCTTCAGTTTCAGCTTCTTCTGAATCCTCTTTGTTTTTTTCTCTAAAACGTTCTTCATCAGGGCAATCTAAACAACGACTGCCATCTTCAGTTACTTCCATAAAGCGTTCTTCATCTTCACGGTTAAGAATGCTATATCCGTAATAATAGGAAGAAAGGTTGCTGTCGGTAAAAAAGTGCATGCCTTCGGGTAAATAAAGATTTACATGAATCTCCTGATCACGATATTTATTTTCGGCCGGGGTGGTAAAATAGGCGTCTAATTCCAATTTATTTCCAGTAAGGCTATTTTCATAAGAAATGTCCCGGGCACGGTCGCGAGCATCAATATAATCTTTGCCTTCAGCCGAACGTACAATTTCCAGACGTGCAAGACTATCTTTTGTCGATTTAATAGTTAATCGAACATCAGAAGAATAAATCACTTTTTGGTTATTTTCATCATATTTTATTTTAAATCCGCTGTTTCTATAAAAATGAGACGAGTAATCCGGATTGTTGCGCATACTAATATAGAGTGTATCCTGTGGCGATATAGTAAGGTTTTTAGTCTCTACCTGTTCGCCATCAAAAGCACGATGTGTAGCTTGTTGAATTCCAATAATACTCAAACCAATTACCGAAAGTAGCCAAAGCCCCAGTAAAACTAATTTAGCTGTGGTTCCAATAGATTTCAACTTTGATACCAGGATCTTTAATCCGAGAATAAACAGGAAGAAAAAAGGAATACCCACGGCAAAAAATGTTAGGAGCGATAAGACCCATAAAGGAGCTCCGCTGGTGGCCATTTCAATATAATCGCTCCAAGGCGCATCGATAATACCAAAGGTACCGACGGTAAATAAACCGATAAACAGGGAAATAAGGGTGGCTCCGGCAACAATTAATAAAAGGATCCCCACTAATTTTACAAAAACATTAATGATTAATTTAATTACCCTGCCTAATGCACTTGCAGCCGACCCGGCACCCTGGCGCGCCTGATTCCCATATTTTTGGTAATCAACGTCTTTTACTTTATCGGCTACATTATCAAAACCCTCGCGAATCTTTTTTTCGATATTGCTAATGGTTACTTCTTCACCTCGCATTGCCAGTTTGTCAGCAGTGGTTTTAGCTTCGGGAACAAAAATCCAAAGGGCTATATAAATCAATACAAAGGCGCCGCTGGAAAAAATGGTTAATAAAATCCATAAAACCCTAATCCAGATGGCATCGATATTTAAGTAATGTCCTAAACCTGAAGAAACTCCGCCAACATAAGAATGCTCGGTATCTCTAAAAAGCTGTTTGCCTTTGGTTTTGGTAGTGGTTTTTGCTGCGGGTTCATCGTCAAAGATTTCTTCGTCTACCATATAATCTTCAGGTTGCCCCATGATAGTAATAACTTCTTCAACTTCTTTGATACTGATTACCTGCCGGTCGTTTTTTACTTTTTCATTAAATAATTCAGCGATTCGGGCTTCAATATCAGCAATAATCTCATCGCTCCCCTGTGTATTGGTAAAAGAACGTTTAACCGCATCGAGATAATGCTGAAGTTTATTATAGGCGTCTTCATCTATATGAAAGAAGATTCCGGCCAGGTTGATATTTACGGTCTTATTCATGATTCTTATTTTTTTGAGTGGTTACAATACTTACTGCAGTTTGCAATTCTTCCCAGGTGGTGGTAAGCTCTTTTAAAAAGAGTTTACCGGTTTCGGTGAGCCCGTAGTATTTACGTGGTGGCCCACTGGTAGATTCTTCCCAACGATAGGTAAGTAATCCCGCGTTTTTAAGCCGGGTGAGTAGGGGGTAAATTGTACCTTCTACCACCAGTAGCTTTGCGTCTTTTAGGGTGTCCAGGATTTCGGCTACATACGCATCTTCGTCTTTTAAAACCGATAAAATGCAGTATTCCAGTACCCCTTTACGCATTTGCGCCTTGGTGTTTTCAATCTTCATAGCCTTTGGTTTTGAGGGTTGTTAAACTGTTCATTTTTTGATTGATGATGGTTAGATGAATAATTATTTTTTGAAGCACCTAAAAAGTTGATGCTTAACGGATAATTGTAAAACTTTTCTTCACTGGCATTTAAGCTGGCACTTATCACTGCAAAGATGCTTAAGATAAATAAGCCCAAACTCAACAGCACAAAACTGCCTATAATTAGAATAAAGGGCAAAGCCTGAGAGAATTCTCTAAATGGAAAATGTTCAGGAGTTATAAAGAATAACTCGTCCCCACTTAAACTAAAGCCTGTAAAAATAATGATTGCAAGGGCAATTCCGACTAATAAAACACTATATAAAAATAAGCTTATTTGAAAATTAAGAGCTTGCCTGCCGTGATGGTCTACAAATTCACTCTCTTTTTTGGTAAGCCAAAGGATAAGTGGAAAAATAAAATTTCCCAGGGGGACCAAAAACATGCTAAACACTGAAAGGTGAATCAAAGTTGCAACAGTTCGTTCTTCTTTTTTGATGGATGAGTTCATAACCGATTAATTTATAATGCAAATATATATCTAAAAACAGGTATTTTGCAAAACATAGTACCTAAATTTAACAAATAATTATAAATTAACTACAAAAGTTAATTCAGGTTTTTTAAATACTTTTAAAGAAAAATAAACTATATGTCGCTTTCTGCCAGAAAACTAAATACCTATTTACTGACTAAGCTTCCTAGTGCCTGGCTTTGTGGAGTCCGGATTAAGGCTATAGATGCCAATACTTGTAAAGTAGGCGTGAAACACCGGTGGATTAATCAAAACCCGTTTAACTCACTTTATTTTGCAGTACAGGCTATGGCAGCTGAATTGAGTACCGGGGCTTTAGTGATGCAACAGCTCAGGGAAACCCCCCAATCGATTTCAATGCTGGTGGCGAGAAATCGTTCAGAGTTTACAAAAAAGGCAAAGGGAAAAATTATATTCACCTGTGTAGACGCCCATTTGATTAAAGAGGCTGTTAAGAATACCCTTGTGAGTGGTGAAGGCCAAAAATTTTGGATGAAATCTACCGGATTGAATGAAACCGGGGAGGTAGTGGCAATTTTTGAATTTGAATGGACCATAAAAGTTAAAAATAAAATATGAATGCACACGAAATAGATTATCAAATTTTTGGGGAGGAGATGCAATATGTAGAATTGGAACTCGACCCACAGGAAGCCGTAATTGCCGAGGCCGGTAATTTTATGATGATGGACAACGAAATTGGGATGCGAACCATTTTTGGAGACGGCGCTAAAGAAAATGAAGGTTTCCTTGGAAAAATTCTCGGGGCGGGAAAGCGTTTATTAACCGGTGAAAGCTTATTTATGACGCTGTTTGCAAACAACGGGCAGGGAAAGAAAAAAGTAAGTTTTGCTTCACCATATCCGGGAAAAATTATTCCTATTGATCTTACCCGTTACGGAGGTAAATTTATTTGTCAAAAAGATGCTTTTTTATGTGCAGCTAAAGGGGTTTCTATCGGCATAGAATTCAGCAAAAAATTAGGTCGCGGATTTTTTGGTGGTGAAGGCTTTATTATGCAAAAAATAGAAGGAGACGGGATGGCCTTTGTTCATGCCGGTGGCACTATGGCCCGTAAGGAGTTGGCTCCGGGAGAACGTTTAAAAATTGATACAGGTTGTATTATAGGCTTTACCCAGGACGTGAATTATGATATAGAATTTGTAGGTGGTATTAAAAACACATTCTTTGGCGGAGAGGGATTGTTTTTTGCAAGTCTTACCGGCCCGGGTACTGTTTATGTACAAAGTCTACCTTTTTCCCGTTTGGCAAATCGCGTTTGGCAGGCTGCCCCAAAAGGCGGGGGAAAAGATAAAGGGGAGGGAAGCCTTCTTGGTGGTATTGGAGATGTGATTAGTGGTGATCGTAGATTTTAGATTGTTAATTAGGAAAAAGTTAGGAGTATTTTAAGAAAAAAAATCTATATTTAATCGGTTTTTAAAAATTCTGCTTATAATATATTTCTACTCTTATTGAATTCTAACTAATAATCTAAATTATTTCAAATTATGGCGAGAGCGATGTTTGAATACACCAAAATTATACTTGATAAAGTAAGTTTTGATGCTAATCTTTTTTGCAAAGAAGTAGAAAAAGCCCTGCAACGTTTACTTCCTCATGAAATTGAAGAACTGAGGATTTGGATTATGGCTTTAACCCGAAAAAATCCTGAATTAAATCAATGTTTAATCTATTTAAATACATAAACAAAAAATTGTATTAAAAACAGTAGAATATAGTATTACTTCTCCGGATGCAAATTGGGAGAAGTAATCTATTTGTTTACCAATTAAATTATTTACAGATTCCTTTGTAAATAATAATTATTTAGGGTTTTACCGTCAGTGGGTTTAATACCCCGAGTTTGTTGGTTACTCCGCTTAAGCAAACTTTTGTTAAAATTGTAATTCTTTTTTAGTTGTATTGTTCATCGGACTTATAATTTTTACATTCTGAAAAGCAATGGCACCTTTAACTACTCCGGCAATAGTACTTCTAAGGGCTTCTATAATTTGCATTTTAAGCTCACTGCGATTATAGATTAAACTGATTTCCCTTGCAGGAATCGGGTCTTTAAACATCTTGATATTCTTTTTTTCAGAATCTTTAATATCCAGGGTATGTAAGTAAGGAAGGAGCGTCATACCCAAGCCTTCATTTGCCAATTTTATAAGGGTTTCAAAACTTCCGCTTTCCAGTTGAAAATGGTCGTCATCATAATTTCTGGAAGCTTTACATAGATTTATCACTCCGTCTTTAAAACAATGTCCGTCTTCTAGTAGCAAAATATCATCTATATCAAGTTCTTCAACCCCTATTTTTGAAACTTTGTTTAATCGGTGAGAAGGAGGAACATATGCTGTAAAGGGTTCATAATAAAGAACATTTTCTTTTATACCATCTAATTCAAGAGGAGTTGCGGCAATAGCAGCATCTAAATGTCCTTCCCGAAGCCGTTCTATGATAGCTTGCGTACTTAATTCCTCAATTTTAAGTTTGACCTTGGGATATTTTTTGATAAAATTATTGATGAACATCGGAAGTAAAGTTGGCATTACCGTAGGAATTACCCCCAATCTGAAAATTCCTCCGATAAAACCTTTTTGCTGGTCTACAATATCTTGAATCCTATCACTTTCATTAACAATATTTCTGGCTTGATGTACAATTTTTTGTCCGGTTTCAGTAAGTTGAATAGGTTTCTTACTGCGATCAAAAATGAGTACATCTAACTCTTCTTCCAGTTTTTGAATTTGCATACTCAAGGTGGGCTGAGTAACAAATACTTTTTGGGCTGCTTTGGTGAAGTTTTTATGTTCAGCTACAGCTAAAACATAATGAAGTTGGGTTATTGTCATAAATCAAAATTTTGCTGATTACAAAGGTATTTGTTTTTTCTATACTGAATACAAAAAAACTAGTTTTTAGTTATTAAAAGAAGAGGGGGTTTTTAAATTAAGCCTCGGGATTTAATCTCCAGATATTTGTTAATAGCATTTATGCTTAAATCGGCAGGCCGGGTAAGAAGGTTTTGAATCCCACTTTTTTCCAGTTCTTTTTGCATTAATTTTTTTTGATTGGAAAAATCTTCAGCCATCATCTGGTGAGCGGCTTCATCAATATTTTCCGGAATTTTATTCTTCAGAGTTTCTAAGGTGGTATTTTCAAAGAAAATAACCACTAAAAGATGTTTACGGGCCAGGGCTTTTAAATATGGAAGGCGCTTTTTAAGTCCTTCAATATGTTCAAAATTAGTGTATAACAACAGTAAACTCCGTTGTGGTACCTTTTTTTGCAGATGTGCATATAAAATTCCGAAATCGGTATCTTTATAATTGGTTTTTATATTGTAAAGTTTTTCCATTATCAGGTGGAGTTGCCCTGATTTTGAAGCAGCTTTCAGCAGTATTCCCATAGTATCTGAAAAACTAATCAAACCGGCTTTATCTTTTTTCTTCAAAGCAATATTTGAAAAAGCCAGGGAAGAATTTATGGCATAATCCAATAACGATAAGCCTTCAAAAGGCATTTTCATTACGCGCCCGCTATCAATTACAGAGTAAACCGGCTGTGCACGCTCGTCCTGAAATTGGTTTACCATAAGCTGGGCTTGTTTGGCGGTTGCTTTCCAGTTAATGGTACGCACATCATCACCGGGAATATAAGTTTTGATTTGCTCAAATTCCATGGTGTGGCCAATCCGGCGGATTTTCTTTAAACCGGGTTCTGAAATTTTTCGGTCAATTGCTAAAAAATCCAGTTCCCGCATTTGAATGAAGGATGGATAAACCTTTACCATTTGATTATGGTTAAAAATACTTCGACGCTTTACTAAATTTAATGAAGAAGCACTAAAAATATTTAGGTTCCCGAAGAAATATTCCCCACGGGCGGTAGGATTTACAAAATATTCTTCTTGTTTATTAGCTCCTGCAGGTAGGGAAAGGTGGATTAAAAAATCCCTTTTCTGAAATTGTACAGGTAGTTCATCTATAATCGCTACTTTCATCTTAAAATTCCTGCGGTTTTTAATTTTAAGGATAACCGGATTGGCATCAGAATTTGAAAATTTTTCCGGAAGAATTCGTTCGGCATCTAAGGGTTTTGCCATAAATAACAAACTCAGGTCAACAAAAAGCAATATGCCAAACACAGCCGTTAAAATCCAGGTTAATGAATAGAGTAATGGAATCCAAAAAGAAAACAGGAAGAGTCCCGCCAATCCAAAAACGATGACGAAAAAAATCTTACTGAAGTATAATGATTTTATAAATCCTAACACTAACGAGGTATTTCTACTGAATTACTAATCATTTCAACCACATCTTTAGGACGTAAGCCTTCCATTTCACGATCGGGACTAAGAATGATACGATGGTTTATAACCGGTTGCAATACACGTTTTATATCTTCTGGAATTACAAAATCCCGGCCGTTAATAGCGGCCATAGCTTTAGAAGCATTCATAATGGCAATACTTGCGCGGGGAGAAGCACCCAGGTATATATGAGAATGATTTCGGGTTTTCCCTACAATTTCCGTAATGTATTCCAGCAATTTATCTTCAATAATAATCTCATGAATCTGCCCGCTTATTTCAGAAAGTTTTTCCGGATCTAATACCGCATTGATATTGTGTTCGGGTTTTTGGCCTTTTCGGTGATGATGTCCCTGCAGGATTTTTAATTCTTCTTTAGCCGAAGGATAACGGACTTCAATTTTAAATAAAAACCGATCTAATTGGGCTTCAGGCAGGGCATAGGTTCCTTCTTGCTCAATTGGGTTTTGGGTAGCCAAAACCATAAAAGGCTGTTCCATTTGATGTACCATACCATCAATACTTATTTGGCGTTCTTCCATCACTTCAAAAAGTGCCGCCTGGGTTTTGGCAGGAGAGCGGTTAATTTCATCAATCAGTACGATATTTGAAAAAATTGGTCCCGGTTTAAACTCAAAATCAGAGGTTTTCATATTTAAAACCGAAGTACCCAATACGTCGCTGGGCATCAAATCTGGTGTAAACTGAATTCGGCTAAAATTAGTTTTAAGGGTTTTGGCAAAGAGTTTGGCGGTTAAGGTCTTCGCTACACCGGGCACGCCTTCAATAAGTACATGGCCTTTGGTTAACAGGGTTACGATAAGTAATTCTACAAAATCTTCCTGTCCTACAATTATTTTGGATAATTGCTCTTTGAGTTCCTCAACTGAATTCTTTAAATTTTCCAGGGGAATCCTATTGGCAAAATCCAGCTCTTGTTCTTCCTGTGGTTTATTCTGAAAATCTTCCATTTGTTTTATTTTTTATTTGCTGAATATCCTGGCTCAAACTCAGGAATTCTTCTTTAGAAATATGTTGTTTTTCTTCTATTGCCCGGATTTTTTTTATGAGTGTTCGAATTCTCTCCGGGTTGTGATTACTTTTTTCTGCCAGTTTCTGTATAAAATCTTCTGAAACTTCATGGGTCATTATGCGAAAATACGTTCTAATATATTCAAAAAAGAGCGCAATTTTTTTTCCGGCCATTTCCCGATAGCGGTTTTGTTCCAGGTAGAGTCCGCCAATGGTTTCCGCATACTGATAGGTTTGATTTTTTAAAGGAGGAACAACCGGTATAGGCCGTTGCTTTCGTTTGCCTTCAAAAATGATAAAGATTACGGCTGCAATCAGTACAAAATAATAGGCCCATTTCAAGTTTTTGTTGCTGAGTAAATAATAAAGTGGTGAGGTGTAGATGGTTTTCCCCGATTTATAATACGTATCCCAATAGAGGTTTTTATTGCCATCAAGATTTCCCAGGACTTTTTCCACATACCGGAAATTCTCTTTCTGAAGCATAAAATAGTTGCTAAAAGCTTCCGGGGTGGTATGCAGGTAAATTTTACCGTTTTGAAAGGAAGTTTTTATAAAATTTGATTGTTTTTTAGCCTGATCACCAGAAATAGCTTCACCTAAAACCTGTGTTGCAGCAGAATCAATTTTACTAAAATATCGCGTTTCAATATCAAAGTTAACGTTATAACTTTCTTCATCTATTTTTAATTCAGGGCGGGATTTAAAATCTAAATTTTCTGTATGGGTTTGGGTTTGAAGCTTTAGGGTATCGAGTAAATTTTTACTGATATAACCGGCTGATATAAACAACGAATTTCCCTGGCCAACCCAGTTTAAAACTTTCTCGAGTTCATTATTATCAAAAACGACATAATCATTAAGAAAGAAATAAGTCCCTTCCAAGATACTATCTTTACTTAAAACTTCAAAAGGCGGAATATTGATTTCTGTAATTTCACGTTGATTTTTCCAGCTTTCAAAAAGCGCATAACTGCCCAATGGAATTTTGTCGGCTCCGGAATAGCTTGGGTTAAGGTTTATTGGTTCAGGCTCGGTGGTTTCAAGAAAAGTAAGCCCCAAAACCAGAAGGACTATAATACCAAAAACTATTTTCCAGATTGTGCTCATTGATGTAAGCTATTTTCCAGGTTTAAAAAATCTTTTTCAGCGGCTAAAAATGCAGGTTTTTCAATTGTAAAATCACCATACCAGATATGCTCATAAATACGTGTGGTTTTTGTGAAAGCTCGTTTTATTTTTTCCGAAGGGATTTCAGTCAGGTAATCGGTATTTGTTTTTTCGGGATGATACTTTATAAATTCGGCCGTATTTAGTTTTTGAAGGCTCTGTACATAATAATACCGAACAGCTAGGCGATATTGCTGTTGTGATTTTGCCTGGTCAATTAATGCTGAAATATCTTTTGTACGTAGCATTTTTTCTTCTTCAGAATAAAAAACTTTAGGTCCTTCGGAAGAAATAGGGGCTGCAAAAACTGGGTTTAACCGGATAAAAAGCCAGGATAAAAAGAATAATACCAATAGTAATAGCACATATGGAAATATACTAATAAACCAGCCCAACAGGCCATCAGCTTCATATTCACCAAACAACCAGGAAACAAGTTGTTGATATTGATAATTAATCCAGGCTTTAAATTCAGCCCACCAATTAGTACGGGTTTCCCGTTCAAGATATTGAAAATCTTTTTGCTTTTTCCATTCGTCAAACTGTTTTTCTTCAAATTTCAAGCCAGTGGCTGAGGAATCTGTTTGGGCATAAAATTCTCCAGGCCACAGAATAAATGTTAAAAAAAAGAAGAAAACCAGTTTATACATTATGAATCTTTACCCAGGTTTTCAATACGTTCATAAGTGCCGGTGAAATTTTTCTTTTCATTTAAATTAAAATAAATTAAGGCAATGCCCACCGGCAAAATAGAATAGAGTACATATTGGATAACCGAGGAAATTATGGTGACCAAAAGATATACCCAGTCAAAGATTTGAGACATATCAGCTGCAGAGCCTTCTTCAGCCATAGTAAAAGCCTTGATAAAGGAATATATCATAATAGGCATCTGCACAGCCATACCAATAATATAAATAATAAGCCAGATAACAAAAATAGAAATAAAGCTCATCCACCAGTTATCTTTTACCAGGTTAAAAGCCCCTCCAATGCTATCGCTTATACTTTGTTTATCAAAAATAAGTACTGCATTTGCAATGGTTAAAGGCACCATAAGATAGATGGCTGGAAAAATGAATAAGAAAGTACCGGCAGTGATAAGTATAGCTGAAATTATGTTCAGGCCAATCATTTTGCCCAGGTTTTGTTTTACACTACTCCCAACTTCAGCAGAGCTTATTTTTCCTTCATTTTTAATATAGGATTCAATTAAACTAAAAATTGTAGTATAAATAGCCGCGTAATAAATTAGCATACAAACTGCTAAAACTACAAAAGAGAGAAAGAAACCGCCCATATTTGTAAGGTTTCCTGAAAAGGTACCATCAAGGGTAGTATAAGAGTAATAAACCACGGCGGCAATTAGGACTATAAAAGCCGGACCGGCATATTTAAGAAGTAATTTCAGAAAGGTTTTATAATTAAGTCGCACGAAGCGAAAACTATGACTAATGATTTCGCCAATTTCCCGTTGGCGTTTAAATTGTATAAAATCATTCATAAGGAGAAAGCTTATTTTTTTGATGTAAAATTCGAGGATAAATCACGTAGTAAAAAACAATTACAGCTAAAGATAAAAAGATAATTAAAATTGCAAGCCAATCTGGCATTTGGGTAAGCCGGGTTACAAAGCCCTCCAAAAATCCGGCGATTATAAAGAAGGGTAGCGTACTGAAAACGATTTTTAAACCACTTTTTATATGTTGGGTAAAAGAACGTAATCTGGAATATGTTTCGGGAAAAAGCAAGCCTTTGCCAATAACCAAACCTGCGCAGCCTGCAACAATTATAACCGAAATTTCAATGGTTCCGTGTATCCAAATTGTTCGTGCCGATTCCCAAAGCAGTCCCTGTTCATAAAAGAAATACTGAAAAGAGCCCAACATAATAGCATTTTGCATCATTATAAAAGCCGTCCCGATTCCGGCAAGTACCCCCATTACAAAGGCCATAAACGCAACCCTGATATTATTGATCGTAATACCAAGGAACATATCGGTTTGTCCCATTTTTTTATAAACTGCCATCGGATCGTTTTGCGCGATGTTAGTAAGGGTCATATTCACATATTCATCTCCCAAAATCATGCGTACAAATCCTGCATCACCCGATGCAGAAAAGGCACCTGCGGCAGCAAAAACCACAAAAATTAAGAAGCTTAGCAGTAATTGCTTCTGATACTTATAAAATTCCATTGGGAATTCTTTCAGGAAAAACCTGATAATCCGGTTACCGGGTTCTTTCCGGTTGCGGTATATTTTTCGGTGTGCGGCAGCGCCCAGTCCGTTTAAATAGATTGTGGTGTTGCTGTTGGGGTAAAAAGTTTGTGCGTAGCTTAAATCATCGGTAATTTCCAGGTAAATAGATGAGATACGATCAGGAGAGAGCGTATTTTTATTTTCAATAAGGCTTTCAAACTTTAGCCATTTATCTTTATTTTGCTTTACAAAAGCTGCCTCGCGCATAATTTTCTAATCAATAACCCTGAAATTAAAACCAAGTAGGGAATAATATTCAAAGAAACATATTAAATGGATAACTTTCAAATTGAAACGGCTCAAAATATTAGTATTCGCCAGAATGCTGCGGGGATTGGTGAGCGAATTTTAGCATTTCTTATCGATACTTTTATTCTGGTGATCTATATGATTTTTGCCGGAGTAATTATTTCCGGTGCCGGGCTGGACCAAATGGGCGAGTGGGTGTATTATCTTGTACTGGGCATACCGGTTTTTCTTTATTATTTGCTTTGGGAGGCTTTATGGAACGGTCGTACCCCGGGGAAAGCAGCTATGAAATTGCGTGTGGTAAAATTAGATGGCTCCCGGCCGGTATTTTCTCATTATTTATTACGTTGGTTATTACGTTTAATCGATATTAGTTTTAGCAGTGGCGCTATTGCTGTATTAACTGTTTTACTGAATGGAAAAGGCCAGCGTCTTGGTGATGTTGCAGCGGGTACTACAGTAATTAGCGAAGTTAGAAAAGTAAGCCTGGCGCATAGTTTAGGGGTTGATTTACCCGAAAATTATCAACCCGTTTATCCGCAGGTTCAGGTGTTGAATGATAAGGATGTACAAACTGTAAAAAATATCTTTGATTCGGCAAGACGGGATGGGCAACAGCAAATTATTATCAATCTTTCGGAAAAACTCTCCCGACTTATAGAGGTGACTCCTGGAGAACGACCGGTTGATTTTGTAAAACAGGTAATTTCGGATTATAATTATTATACCTCCAGATAGGAATTTGAAACTGGTTTAAAATTAGCCGGTAAATATGTTTTCTATAATTATTAAATATAATTTGGACTGTGAACTTGTCTACCAATTAGGGAGTTGTTTTCCTGAAATATTTTATTGGAACAAAAGGGAAGGAAGTATCTCATGTTTTTTAGGGGTTTCAAGAAATGTTTATGTAGCGGAATTGTCTTTTTAAGTGATACTTATTTTGAATGTATAATGTAAATTACTTTATAGTGTTCACCACTAAAGCTCCTCTTTCAGAGCGAGGCAGGGGTGAGGGCTAGGAAAAGTTTCCAGTACTGTATAATTTATAATCGCTTCATCGTACCTCTATTGTAATGACCAAGAGTGCCATTGCAAGCAACGATAGGAGTTAGGAGTACGGCGATCTCCCAAAACCTATATACGATAGCAAATTAAGGTTCCTGAATTTCTTCTTCATTCTCCTCTTCCTCAATTTCATCCTGGTTAATGTTGCTTACGATTAAACGGCCGAAATTATATTCGTCAAATCGAATTTCTTCTTCATTTCCTGTTTGGCGTCTAAGGTTAAAATCGGTTATTTGTACGTCAGAGCGGTAATCGCGGGTTTGTTCAAATTCTCGTACGGCTTCATTTTCAAGCCAGGCAGCTTCTTCAGCAATTTCGGGATTACGATAATTAGGTGTGCCAGTCTCCGAGATAATATAAGTTTCCGGGCGGGTCCAGGTATCTTCATCATTTTCATTTACCTCATATTTAGTTAGAACACCATCTCCGTCATCATCATCATCTAAATAATCAGGTATTCCATTACCATTGGTGTCAGGCGTAGGATTTCCAGAAGCGTCAGGGAAATCCTCAGCTTCATTTTCCGCAGTAATATTTATTTCAGTACGTGTTCCTACATTGTCGCCATCGTCATCCTGGTCAAGATAATCCGGTATGCCATCGCCATCGGTATCCTGGTGGGTTTCACTATCAGGGTTGGCTGCTTCCTCAGGGTCCATTCCTTCATCAATATTATTAATTCCGTCCCCATCGGTATCATCATCGGCAGCAAGGTCGTTATAACGTGTGGTGATACGCACTGTGCCATCGGTAGCAATATATTCGTCTACTACACTAGGGGATCTCGGCGGCACTGCACTACAAAAATATTTTTCGTTTCCACTTTCAATTTGTCCGTCATACATACGGTAAACAAGTCGATTGGTTCCGGAAAGTTGTATTTCTATAGTTTCCCCGGAAAGGGTATTCCCGGTTTCCAGGCTTAAATTTTCAGGATCAAGCTGGCTAGATTGGAGTTCAAGACTCATCGATTCATGTACATCAGCATTGTTTATCACGTACAGAACGATAGTTTCACCCTGATTGCATATGCTTAAATCACTGTCTTCTAGATCAAAGCTGCTCACCGTTACATCGCCATTATCGCAGGAAATTAAAAGAATGCTGATTAGTAAAACAAAAAGAATCTTTCTCATTGGCCTGTTTTTCAACAAAAATAGCAGAAATATGGATTTTTAAGCCTGCTTTGTTGAAATAATTTTATTTCTATTAATTTTGCAGGCAATGAAAAAAGTATATCTCGACTCAGCAGCAACCACGCAAATGCGTGATGAAGTAATTACCCGAATTACCGAAGTAATGCGGGAGTTTTACGGAAACCCATCTTCTACCCACAGTTTTGGCCGTTCAGCCAAGTCGCTTATTGAAAACGCCCGAAAAACAGTAGCTAAATATTTAAATGTAAAAGCTTCTGAAATTGTGTTTACTTCTGGTGGTACCGAAGCCGATAACCTGGCTTTAAATTCGGCGGTACGAGATTTAGGGGTACAGCGAATTATCACTACCCGAATTGAGCATCACGCTGTTTTAAATACGGTACAACAATTAGAAGAAAAGTTCAATATTGAGGTGGTTTACCTTGATTTGGATGAATGTGGAAATGCCGATTTAGATCAGTTGGAAAGTGTATTAAAATCTTCAAAAAAGAAGACTTTGGTAAGTTTAATGCATATTAATAACGAAGTAGGAAATAAACTGGATATTAAACGCGCCGGGAAAATATGCAAGGAAAACAACGCGCTTTTTCACTCTGATATGGTGCAGTCGGTTGGGCATTATGAATTGGACCTAAGTGAGATTCCGGTAGATTTTACTGCGGTTAGCGCACATAAATTTCACGGGCCAAAAGGTGTGGGCTTTGCTTTTATCAGAAAAAATTCTGGATTAAAACCTTTGATTTTTGGTGGCGAGCAGGAGCGAGGCCATCGTGCGGGTACTGAAAGTGTACATAATATTGTTGGCCTGGAAGAAGCCTTTAAATTGGCTTATGATAATTTAGCTGAAGAAAAAAACTATGTTGCTTCGTTAAAAGAACATTTTGTAGATCGGTTAAAAACTGAAATTCCCGGCGTAAAGTTTAACGGTACTTGTGAGGATACTAAGAAAAGCACTTATACGTTAGTAAATGTTTGTTTACCTGTGCCGCAGGATAAAGCTTTAATGCTTTTATTTCAGCTTGATTTAAAAGGAATTGCCTGTTCAAAAGGCAGTGCCTGTCAAAGCGGAAGCGATAAAGGTTCCCACGTTTTAAGCGCGTTTTTACCGGAAGAAGACCTTAAAAAACCATCTATTCGTTTTTCTTTTTCCAAATTCAACACCAAAGAGGAATTGGATTATGTCGTTGAGGTGCTGAAGGATTTTATTGAGCAGGATTAGGTTTTAGTAATTAAGACTGAGGACGTCATTCTGAACTTATTTCAGAATCTAACATTCATTGTACTTTCATAATTATTAGACCCTGAATCGAGTTCAGGGTGACGGTAAATTTAAAAGCTCACAGGTTTTAAAAACTTGTGAGCTTTTTTATGATCCCGCTTACTTTATGGGAAACCTTTTAAAAATGGCAAAATTTGCCTAATATTGGTTGAAGAAAATCCAAACGTTTATGAGCCAAAATTCAGAAGAACT
Source organism: Salegentibacter sp. (assembly GCA_017795085.1). Classification (GTDB taxonomy): domain Bacteria; phylum Bacteroidota; class Bacteroidia; order Flavobacteriales; family Flavobacteriaceae; genus Salegentibacter. The sequence continues at coordinate 1,802,276 of CP051246.1, read as the reverse complement.
TCAAAAAAGATTAAAAGAGGCCAAACTTGGCGGCGGCGAAAAACGAATAAAAGCCCAGCACGAAAAGAAAAAACTCACCGCCAGGGAGCGTGTGGATTATTTGCTTGATGAAGGTTCTTTTGAGGAAATCGGAATTTTAGTTACCCACCGTACCACCGATTTCGGGATGGAAAAACAAAAATATTACGGTGATGGCGTAATTACCGGTTATGGCACAATTTCCGGCCGACTTGTATATGTTTTTGCCCAGGATTTCACGGTTTTTGGTGGTTCCCTTTCGGAAACTCACGCTGAAAAAATTTGTAAAGTAATGGACCTGGCTGTAAAAACCGGCGCGCCAATGATTGGTTTAAACGATTCGGGCGGCGCGCGGATTCAGGAGGGGGTAAAATCTTTAGGCGGTTATGCTGATATTTTTCACAGAAATGTAAAGGCTTCGGGGGTAATTCCGCAAATTTCAGCAATAATGGGACCTTGTGCCGGTGGGGCGGTGTATTCACCTGCAATGACCGATTTTACCTTAATGGTTCAAGATACCAGTTATATGTTTGTGACCGGTCCCAATGTGGTAAAAACGGTAACCAATGAAGAAGTGACTGCTGAAGAATTGGGCGGTGCCAGTACTCATGCCACAAAATCTGGGGTGACGCATCGCACTGCGATTAATGATATTACCTGCCTGGAAGATATTAAAAAGCTTATCAGTTATTTTCCTCAAAACAATAAACAAGCTCCTGAAATTTTGGATTACAAGATTCAGGATGAATTTCGTGAAGAATTGGAAAGCATTGTGCCTGCCAGTTCCAGCAAGCCTTATGATATGCACGAGGTGATTTCAGGAATAATCGATAAAGATTCGTTTTATGAAATCCATAAAGATTATGCCGATAATATTATTGTTGGTTTTGCCCGTTTGGGCGGTAGGAGTGTAGGCATTGTCGCCAACCAGCCTATGAACCTCGCCGGGGTTTTAGATGTAGATTCTTCTAAAAAAGCGGCACGTTTTACGCGTTTTTGCGATTGTTTTAATATTCCATTGTTAGTTTTGGTTGATGTTCCTGGTTTTTTACCCGGTACCGACCAGGAATGGAACGGAATTATCCTGAACGGTGCCAAATTGCTTTATGCACTTAGCGAAGCTACAGTGCCAAAAGTGACTGTAATTACCCGAAAAGCTTATGGCGGGGCGTATGATGTGATGAATTCAAAACATATTGGTGCTGATTTAAATTTTGCCTGGCCTACGGCCGAAATCGCTGTAATGGGGCCAAAAGGAGCTAGTGAGATCATTTTTAGGAAAGAGATAAAAGAATCTGAAGACCCGGAAGCTAAACTTGCTGAAAAAGAAGCCGAATATGCCGGAAAATTCGCCAATCCGTTTGAAGCGGCTCAACGCGGATTTATAGATGAAGTTATTCAGCCTCGACAAACCCGTAGAAAATTACTGAAAGGTTTTAGTATGCTCGAAAACAAAAAAGTTTTACGACCCGACCGTAAACATGGGAATATTCCGCTATAATTTTCATAAATTGATGCTTGAAAGAATAAGCTGCCACACAGATAGGCAGAGAACTTTCAGAAATTATGTCTAATTCTAAAAATTATACTTATGACTGAAAATTACCAAAATTCTACGTATCATCATCAACGTAAAAATTTAGAACTTGAATTTCTAAGACAACGTAAAAATGCTGAGGGGAGCCAGTTGCTTAGTGAATTCTATGAAGAAGACAACCTTCCCGGATGGGAATAAGCCCGTAAAATTAGCAAAATAGAATACAGAGACTGTCTGAAAAGGCAGTCTTTTTTGTTGAAAGTAATATTGTTCAAAAAAGAATTAAATTAGGTTTTAGAAGGAGAGAACTCTTATTATTGTAGGCTTGGACAGATTTGACGTAAATATGTCGTAAGGCTGTCGCAAGTCTTTTTTCCATCCGAATGTAGATTTGCTAAAAATAAATGAATCATTATGAAAAACAGTGAATTAGCAAGTAGGGTTATTGAATTAAGAAACAGAAAAGGGTTTTCACAAGAATTTTTAGCAGAAGAATCCGGGGTTAGTCTTAGAACTATTCAGCGGATTGAAAATGGGGAAACCCAGCCCAGGGGCGATACGTTTCAGCGCATAGCTAAAGGCTTGAGGGTGACTTCTGAAGAACTTATTGATTGGAAAATAGAAAAAGACCATACTTATCTTGTTATATTAAACGGTTCTGCCCTTAGTTTTCTTTTTTTTCCAATTTTAGGAATTCTTGTTCCCCTGGTAATGTGGATTTCAAAGAGGAAACATATCCATAACGTAGACAAAGTAGGAAAAGAAGTGATTAATTTTCAAATAACCTGGTGTTTATTTATTTTCTCGATTTATATCTTGCTGTTTACTAGGATTATTTTTAAAATTTCAATTCCCATAAGACTTAATCCATTAACGATTTTAGGATTTATAGGCTCTTTATACCTATTTAATATTGTCCAAGTTTTGTTAAATACTATAAGAATTAATAATTGTAAAAAACCAAGATATATCCTAAGGATACCTTTTTTGAGATAGACTGTAGAATTTGAAAAAAAATGATGATCCTTTATTTGTAATAATTTTTGATTTTGTCATTGCGTGCTTGATATGGAATCTCACTGTATTGAAAATTACAACCAATTTGATGAGACTCTGAATCAAGTTCAGGGTGACGACACTCATTTTTCAGAAAAAACAACAATGAAGTTTAATAAAATTGTAAGTGTAGACCATACAAAATTGCAGGATTGGGCGCTAAAGGAATTGGGAAACCTTAGCGAGGCTCCTGTTTCTTACTATAAAAATCCGCCTGAAAATGAATCGGAATTAATAAACCGTATAGGTGATGCTGAAGCCGTGTTGGTTTCCTGGCGTACACAAATTCCTGAATCGGTACTCAAAAAATGCCCGAATTTGAAATATATCGGAATGGCCTGTAGTCTTTACGATGATAAATCGGCTAATGTAGCGGTAGATTTTGCGAGAGAAAAGAGCATCACGGTCAAAGGAATTTTTGATTACGGCGATCCCGGGGTGGTAGAATTTATTGTTTCGGAACTCATAAGATTGTTACACGGTTATGGTGAATTCCGTTGGAAAGAAATGCCACAGGAACTTACCGGGCAAAAAATCGGGATTATCGGTTTGGGAGTTACGGGAAAAATGCTGGCTGATCGCCTGGTGCCTTTTCAGCCCGAACTATTTTATTTCAGCAGAAGCAGAAAAAAGGACTACGAAAAAAAAGGAGTAAATTACCTCGAATTAGAAGAATTACTTAAAACCTGCGATGTTATCTCTATTCACCTGCCGAAGAATACTGAAATTTTAGGAGAAGAAGAATTTCAGCAATTTGGAACGGGAAAAATTTTGATCAATACTTCCCTGGGTTTACCGGTTAAAGAAGCTGCTTTCCAAAAATGGTTAAAAAAAGAAGGGAATTTCGCCATTTTTGATGGTGATGCCCGAACATCCCTTTCCAAAGAAAGTTTAAAAATAAATTCTTTAATTTCATACGAACAAAGTGCCGGTTGGAGTGCGCAAACAGAAAAAAGACTTTCAGAAAAAGTCTTGGAAAATATAAAGGAGTTTTTGAAAAAAGCGTATCGCTAAAAAGTTTTGCCACAAATGCACTAATAATATAGTCGTTATCCCGGACTCGACCCGGAATCACATCCTGATAAGTTTAGGTTATACTTAGATTTAAGCTTTAACGAGCTCCTCTCCAAGGAAGTGGCAGGGGGGAAAACACCTCTGAACGTAACTTAAGTTACTGTCTTCTTTTGTAAATTAGGCTTTCTTTGCAACAAATTATTGAAATATGGAATGGATTTTAGAACCCTGGCCGTGGTATGTTTCAGGCCCGTTGATAGCATTAACGATGTTTTTACTAGTCTTTATGGGCAAACAATTTGGGATGTCTTCTAATTTGAGCACAATGTGTACCTTATGTGGTGCGGGTTCAAAAGCTGATTTCTTTGATTTTGACTGGAAATCCCAACGATGGAATTTAATTGTGGTGGTTGGTGCTGTCATTGGGGGATTTATGGGTGCGAATTTGTTAAGCCTCGATACTTCAGTAGCGATTAATCCCGATACTGTAAATATTTTAGAGGAGATGGGATTTTCCAGTGCCGGTCAAGCTTATCTTCCTACCGAGTTGTATTCCTGGGAAGCCGTTGGTGGTATAAAAGCACTTATAATTTTACTTGTTGGCGGAATTTTAATCGGTTTTGGCGCACGTTATGCCGGCGGTTGTACTTCAGGCCATGCCATATCGGGTTTGAGTAATTTACAATTACCCTCATTAATTGCAGTTATCGGATTTTTTATAGGCGGATTGGTGATGATCCACCTCTTATTTCCATTAATATTTTAAAACAACAGAAATGAGATCAGTAGTACTTTTATTTATAGGAATATTTTTCGGAATTGTAATGTTTAAATCTGAAGCCGCATCCTGGTTTCGTATTTACGAAATGTTTCAGTTTCAGTCGTTTCATATGTACGGGATTATCGGTTCTACGGTAGTTTTGGGGATTTTGGGCGTTTATTTTATCAAAAGAAAAAGGCTGAAAGATGCTGATGGAAACCCAATTACCTTTACACCAAAAGACAAGAGTTTTAGCCGGTATATGTTTGGCGGAATTATTTTTGGGTTGGGTTGGGCATTGGCCGGAGCCTGTCCAGGTCCAATTTTCACCTTGGTGGGAGCCGGTTTTTTGCCAATTCTAATTGTATTCGCCGGTGCTTTATTAGGAACGTTTTTTTACGGATTACTTCGGAAAAAACTTCCGCATTAGTCCGGTTTCTGATTATTGGAGATATAAAAATAAGGAAGTGAAATATGCCATTTTACAACTGCTAACCTAATAGCAATAACGATTAGGGTAGTGGTGAGATAAATTATATCCCTGGGCACACTCAAAGAGTGCATTATTATAAAAACGAGCCCACCCAAAATACAGGCAGTGGCATAAATTTCCTTTCTGAAAATTACCGGAATCTCATTACAAAGAATATCCCTTATTACACCACCAAAAGTTCCTGTCATAGCGCCAAGGGCAACGCAAATTATTGCAGCTAAATTATTCTGAAGTCCTATTTCAACACCAGTTATGGTAAAAATTCCAAGACCAATGGTATCAAACAGGAAAAGTGATTTTTTGAGATAAAAAATCTGGTTTCGAAAAATAATAGCGAGGATGGTCACTACGCCAATTAAATAAATGTAAATAGTATTTTCCATCCAGGTAACCGGTGTGTTTCCTATTAAAGTATCGCGCAGTGTCCCACCACCAATTGCGGTAACAAAAGCGATAATAAATATGCCGAAGAGATCGAGCCGTCTGTCCATGGCAGCCAGCGCACCCGAGATAGCGAAAGCCACGGTTCCAAGGATGTCGAGAATATTGAATAGGTTCAGCTCCATAGAGCAAAGTTAGTTTTTTAGAATAAAGTCGACATATATTTCATAGGAAAGGATAATTTAAGCGGAACAAACTATTAAATGCTGTTATCAGTAGATAATAAAATCAAATAAAATTTGACGTATAATTTTAACTAAAGTTCCTACATTTACAGCACTAAAATTCAGAAGATATGAGTGAAAAAGTTGAACGCATAAAATGCTTGATAATAGGTTCAGGACCTGCAGGTTATACGGCTGCTATATACGCTTCCCGCGCCGATCTTAAGCCGGTTATGTACACCGGATTGGAACCCGGCGGCCAGTTGACCACCACCACCGAAGTTGATAATTTTCCCGGTTATCCCGATGGGGTAGATGGCCCAAAAATGATGATGGACCTTCAAAAGCAAGCCGAACGCTTTGGAACTGAGGTCCGTATGGGAATGGCTACTGAAGTTGATTTTAGCGATAAACCTGGTGGGATACATCGCGTTTGTATTGATAATTCAACTTGGGTTGAAGCAGAATCGGTAATTATTTCTACCGGTGCTACCGCAAAATACCTTGGATTACCAAGTGAACAAAAATTACGAGGAGGTGGGGTATCTGCCTGTGCGGTTTGCGACGGTTTTTTCTATAAAGGCCAGGAAGTAGCTATTGTGGGCGGTGGCGATACCGCTGCTGAAGAAGCGACTTATCTTGCCAATATTTGTAAAAAAGTTACTATGCTGGTACGTAAAGATGAGATGCGTGCTTCTAAAGCGATGCAACATCGGGTAACCAGTACCAAAAATATAGACCTTCGTTATAATACCGAAGTAGAAGAAGTGATAGGTGATCAGGTTGTAGAAGGCCTTAAAATGGTGAATAATAAAACCGGGGAAAAGGAAGAAATAAAGATTACCGGATTATTTATTGCGATTGGTCATAAACCTAATACCGATATTTTTAAGGATGTATTGGATATGGATGATACCGGTTATGTGATAACCAAAAACAAATCTACAAAAACCAATATCCCGGGAGTTTTCGCTTCAGGAGATGTACAGGATAAAATTTATCGTCAGGCGGTAACCGCTGCGGGAACCGGTTGTATGGCCGCCCTTGATGCCGAACGCTATCTTGCCGAGATGGAAAGCGAAGAAGGTGAAGATGTAATTACCACTAAAAGGGTGGAAGCTTAATTTTCGAATAATTTTATCAAATAAACCTCACGTCTTTACGGATTTTGTGAGGTTTTTTGTTTATGCTGCTCCTACAGAGCTTTAGATTATTGTGCTACAGAATTTTTATAAGTATTTCGCCTCGATGGATCTCCTTTGCAAAAAAATAATTTAAAGCTAAAATTTTGTTTAGTTTTTTCTTGATTATTTCAATTTTTCAAAAATAGCTGTAGAGGCTCTGATTGCACCTTCCATATATCCTGAAAATTCAGGAGAGGTTTCGGTATTGCACAAAAACAATTTTTCATTAAAAAATCCCTTTTGTAATAATAAATGTCCATTATTTTGATGTGGCCATTGAATGTTTTGGTTACCCGAAATCACAAACTCATCTGTCCAAATTTTATCTTCATAAAAAATAGGGGAAGCTGCCTTTTCTCCTAATAATTTCTTTAGGTGTTGTAAGACCTGGTTTTTTCGGGTTTCCTTTGAATACCCAACTGCTCCTCCATTAAGAAATCCGGTAAATCCGTATTTTGATTCTTCCAGATTTGTATGGTCATACATTTCTGAAACAATTCCTGCGTGGCTAAATAACATACCGGAATATCCTTTTTGCCTCCAGAAAGATTTATCGTATTCAACTACAAATTTTAAAGCTCCTGCCATCCAGGTTTGTACCTCAGGCAAAAGTTGCTTCAAATCATCGGGTAAAGCAGGGGAAAAGCGAATTTTTGAAATCAGTTCAGGAGGAATACATAAAATTACCTTATCACCGTGGTATATTTTACCGTCAGAGGTTTCGAGTTTCAATAGATCATCGGCAACTGTAAGGGAATGAACTTTAGCATTTAAATGTATATTTTTCCTAGATATTTTTTCTGCTAAGGTGTCAATAATTCGCTGTGTTCCACCGGAAATTCTATATGATGGGTTTTTTGATTCTGGAATAAAAAACTCTTGGGGTGGCTCAAATGATTTTGTTTCAAATAATGAAATTCCTTTAGAATACTGCTCATATTTTGATAATCCCAGTTCATCTATAAATTCTAGTAAACTAGGGTGTATATCCGAGAACCAGGTAGCTCCTAATTCTAAAGGCGTATCTTTTTTTCCTTTAATTGTCTGAATACGGCCGCCTAACCTTGATGAGGCTTCCAATATAGTGGCATTTATACCTATTTGCGATAATTGGTAGGCCAATGACAGGCCACTTAAGCCTCCACCAACAATAATATATTTCCCAGTTGATCCCATTCTTTTTTATTAATAGGTCCCTTTATTGGTTTAAATTTTGTTTTCGTGAACTGGTGGCAAAAAACTAATACTCCAATTTAATCTTTTCCCTAACTGTATCCAGTAATTCAATTAGCTGCAGACTTTTTTCAAAGGTCATGTCGGTACTTTCTTTGCGGCCTTCTGAGAGCATTTTTTGCACGTGGGCGGCTTCAAATTCATAACCATTGCCGGTAACTTCAAATTCTTTTAATTCCTCGCTGTTAGGCGTGGTAATTTTTATGCTCGATGGTTCGTGAAATCTTGTATTGACCAATACCGTAGCTTTTTCAAACTGAATAACCGCCGTGGTATCCAATTTTTTAATAATCGAGCTCTCTAATTCGGCTTCCACCTGATTTTTGTAGCCGAACAGGACGTAACAATTTTCATCTACCGAAGTTTGCCCTATGGTGGCTTTTGCCGAAATTTTATCGGGTTTTCCCAATAGACTTAAGGCTAAAAATATCGGGTATATCCCTATATCCAGCAAACTCCCACCGCCGAGTTGTTTATTGAATAAACGTTTGTTTTTATCAAAAGGTGCCGGAAATCCAAAATTGGCTTTCAGGTTTTTGATCTTTCCGTATTCCCCGCTTTCGGTAATTTTAGTTAAATATTTAAAATGAGGAAGAAATTGGGTCCACAGAGCTTCCATCAGAAAAACATTTTCCTTTTTTGCCGTGGCGATCATTTCTTCAACTTCCGCTTTATTCATCGCGAAGGGTTTTTCACATAAAACCGCTTTTTTATGCTGAAGACAAAGTAAAGTTTGGCGGTGATGAAAAACATGGGGCGTGGCAATATAAACCACATCTAAATCTTCATCTTTCAACATTGCTTCGTATGAATCAAAAGCTTTAGTGGTGGTATGGTCTTTTTTAAAAGTTTCGGCTTTTTCAGCCTCACGACTCGCTACAGCGTATAATTCTGCGTCTTCAACTTCCTTTAAACCTTTTGCGAATTTTCCGGCAATTTTGCCGAGGCCTAAAATTCCCCATTTTGTCTTATTCATTTTGCTCTTTTTTAGATTTTGTTTTTATAATTATTTGAAGTAAAAGTGCCAGTACAATTACCAGTACACAGCCTACTAAATTTAGCCACAAATAAGGCATTACATCAAAGTTAAATAAAATGATGATTAGAATTTGTGTGATAATGGCTGCCACAAAAACCGCATTACTGTGTACAATTTTTATAAAAAATGCGAGTAAGAAAATACCCAGAACATTTCCGTAAAAAATAGAACCGATAATATTGACTAATTGAATTAAATTATCAAATAAATCGGCCAGGCTGGCAAAAGCAATGGCAATTACACCCCACATAAGAGTAAACCATTTGGAGGCGTTTACAAAATGTTTTTCTGATTTTTCTTTTTTTACGCCACGTTTATATAAATCGATAGCGGTTGTAGAAGCAAGCGCATTGAGTTCAGAAGCGGTAGAAGACATAGCGGCGGAAAGGATAACTGCCAATAATAAACCAATAAATCCGCGGGGCAGATTATTCAGGATAAAATGAATAAAAACATAGTCTTTATCATTGGTTTCGGCATCTTTATCTGCGGAGGATATAAGTTCCCTGGCCTGGTTTCGTGTTTTGGTTTCCGTTTCGTTTAAGTTTGCAATTTGTTGCTGAAGCTCTGGTTTTTCTGAAGTGGGAGCTGCTCCAAAGGCTTTGCTTACTTTTCGGCGTTCTACCTGTAAATTTTCATATTTCTGCGATAAATCTTCATATTCCTCAGCATATTTTGAATTCATGACGCTTTCTGTAGCAGCAGGATTGAAATTAAGCGGGGCCGAATTAAATTGATAAAATACAAATACCATTACCCCAACCAATAAAATAAAAAACTGAAGTGGAACTTTCAAAAACCCGTTCATAATCATTCCCATCTGACTTTCACGAACCGATTTCCCGCTTAAATACCGTTGCACCTGACTTTGGTCGGTTCCGAAATAGGAGAGGGCCAAAAAAGATCCGCCAATAAGGCCGCTCCAAAGTGTATAGCGATTTTCCAAATCAAGGGAAAAATCCAGGATTTCCATTTTATCGCTGGCACCGGCAATTTCAAGGGCATTGTTAAAATTAATGTCTTCCGGGAGGTAATTCAGAATAATAAAAAATGCAGCAAACATTCCGGTTAAAATCACTGCCATTTGCTGTTTATGGGTTACACTTACGGCCTTTGTTCCGCCGGAAACTGTATAAATTATCACTAAAATCCCGATAAGCATGGTTAATCCGGTAAGGTTCCAGCCCAACACAGCTGAAAGAATTATTGCCGGGGCGAAGATGGTTAATCCTGCTGCCAGCCCACGTTGAATTAAAAACAGAATAGCGGTTAATGTTCTTGTTTTTCTATCAAAACGGGTTTCTAAATATTCGTATGCGGTATATACTTTTAAACGGTGATAAATAGGAATAAAAACCAGGCAAATAATTACCATAGCCAGGGGAAGCCCAAAATAAAACTGTACAAAACCCATTCCATCGTGAAAGGCCTGCCCGGGTGTAGAAAGAAACGTAATGGCACTGGCCTGGGTGGCCATAACTGATAAACCGATGGTAAACCATTTAGCAGTACTTCCTCCTTTAATATAATCTTGTACGCTACGATTTCCACGGGATTTATAAACTCCGTAAAGCACGATAAAAGAGAGCGTGGCAATGAGAACAATCCAATCTACTACTTGCATATCAGGAGAATAACTTCATAATGAAATAAAAGATTAGGATGTAGGCTGCATTGGCCAGGAGGACCAGGGTGTATGATTTTTTCCAAAGGTATTTTTCGGGTTTTTTCATATTTTATTTTTTGACACAAAACGGGAAATTCGGTATAGGTTTTTAATCATTTCCCTTTTTACCTCCAGCCTCAAGCTGGTTTCATTCTTTTCCTATTGAAATCATATTGGCAAATAAGCGATAAGCACCGGGAACTCCGGCCGGAAATTGTCTGAAAAAGCTAAGTCCGGTATAAATAAAATAGCCTTCGCCATATTCCGCAACTAATAAACTGCCGTTTTTCGGACTTTCATCTTTATCGTTCATAGAAAGAATAGGGGTGAATTCTTCACTCCATTCATTCGGGAAATAAAGTCCGCGTTCCTGAACCCAATTTTCAAAATCGGTTGGGGTAATTTTATTAGGATAATTTAAAATTGGATGATTTTCAGCTAAAAACCGCACTTCCGAATTTTCATCGGTTACGCGGTCACGGGAAATTTTTAAAGGATAAGGTGCTAAGTCTTCTAAAAGTAAACCGCCGGTAGTGTTGTATTGAACAATAAGTGTTCCGCCGTTTTTCACGTAATCCATCAACGCTTTTTGGCGGTATTTTAATTTTTCAAGCGTATTATAAGCGCGAATACCTAAAACTACGGCATCAAAACGTTTTAAAGTGGCAGTAGAAATCATGGAAGGACTTAGCATATTAACCTGGTAGCCAATTTGCTCCAGGCTTTCAGGTACCGCATCACCCGCACCTTTAATATAACCAATTTGCTCTCCCTTCTTGTCGATTTTTATTCGTGCAAGTTTTAGTTTAGCCGGTAAAATCAGGTTTTGCTGGGGGATATGCCCGTATTCAATTTTGACTAATTCCTTAGAATATTCCTTCCCGTTTACTTTGATAACAGGTTTTAGATAGGTCTCATCTTGTTCTTCAGGAGGGGTGATTTTAAAATTCAGGTTAATGCTACTTCCTTTTTGCATTAAACTGAACGGTCTTTTTTGTGGGGTTATTTTCCAGCCAGAAGGTATTTCAAATTCTATTTCTCCCTGAACATTTTCTCTTCCCGATTCTATTTTTACTGAAATTTGCCGGGGATTATCGTTTTCAAAAATCTTGATATCATCCTGAAAAGCTACCGAGACTTCAGGGATAATCATAAATGGCCGGTAAGTTTCGCCAAGTACCGCATCATTGTATTTATAAACCACCGGTTTTACAAAGGTTATGGTAGTGCCATTAAAATCAATTTTAAATTTTGCCTGGGTACTGGCAGGGTTCTCAGGCAAGCCAATAAGTTCAGGATTGTTGACTTTGTACATCCCGTTATCGGTTTCTTCTTCCAACCAGTAAGGTGAGGAAACCGAAGCAGTTGACGGAATTTTAAGTGCAATAGCTTCTTGCCAGTCAATGTTGTTCTTTAAAGTCTTTTGTGGATGTATTTTGGAATTATTGGGCTCGAGGCTTATCGATTGCAATTTCACATGAGCATCACTTCGATTAATAGCTTCTAATTGCACCGCGATTTGTTCTCCCGGCACTGCTGAAGGATTTTCTGCTGTAGCTTCCAGATATAAACCGGCACAGGCGGCGATAATGCTTTTGAGTTGTTTGGTTTTTAATTCGCGCCAAAAGTTATCATCCAGCTTTTGAATAAGGGAATACGCTTCCAATAGTTGTGGCAAACTCTCTCCTGGTTTGTTAAAATTGAAGTTTTTTTCTACTTTTTCCAGAATTTCTCCAATTTCAGCTCCACTTTCAACACGGTTCCAGGAAGTATCAATGCCTTCAAATATATCTTTTTCAGGTAGTTCACCTTTTAATAATTCTAAATATTCCGTAGACTGTCCACGGCTTCCGGTGCTTCCAAATCCTTGTGATTGATGCTGGCTACGGCTTAAGGCAGCGATCTCAGGATTGGAAAGTCCGAGTTTTGGAAAATATGTGCCGACTTCCATTTCAAAAAAATTCGATTTATCGGCTTCTTCAAAGGCTTCTCTTCCGCCATAAAACCAGTAGGAAGTATTGAAAAATAATTTTTGAGGTTGAAAAGTTCCAAGACTTTCTAATTGATCTTTAAGCGCATCTTTTTTTCCTGCAAGCTCAAAAGCTTTAAAACTTAGCATTGCCGAAGCAGTATGATGGCCGTGAGTGCTTCCGGGGGTGCGATGGTCAAAACGATTAATAATAATGTCGGGTTTAAACTTTCTGATGGTTCGCACCACATCGCTTAGCACTTTTTCTTTATCCCAAATCTGAAGGGTTTCTTCCGGGGTTTTTGAATATCCAAAGTCGTTAGCGCGGGTAAAAAATTGTTCTCCGCCATCAACACGGCGTGCAGCGAGTAATTCTTGTGTTCTTATTACGCCAAGTTGTTCACGAAGTTCCGGGCCGATTAAATTTTGACCACCGTCACCTCGGGTTAGCGATAAATAAGCTGTTCTGGCATTGGTATGATTGGCAAAATAGGAAATCATACCTGTGTTTTCATCGTCGGGATGGGCGCCAACATATAAAACTGAACCAAAAAAATTGAGTTTTTCAATTTCATGATGAATTTCAGCCGAATTTAATTTTTTCGGAAGCTGTGCCTGAATATTATAAGTTAAGCAAAAGATAAGCAGTACGCTGAGAAACCTGAACATGTAGAGCAAATTTTAGTCTAAACCAAATATAATAACTTTCAGGCCTTTTGGAGCTTTCGTAATTGTTTTAACTTTTAAAGGGCATCTTTTCCTTCATCGGCAAATACATCTTTTTGTATTAAGGAAACTGCTTTTTGAAGAATAAGGTTGTTAGGATAAGTTATTAATTCTCCTTCTAAAGTTCTGAGGTGTAAATGAAAAGCCTTTATATCTTCAATAATAGCTTCAATAGGCATGTCCTTATCGTGAATCTTGATTTTATCGCCAATTTTATACGGAAAACTAAAAAATAAAATTACTCCCGAGGTGATGTTGCTAAGGATAGACCATATGGCAAAAAGCGCTACTCCCAAGACCGCAAATACTGAGGAAAATACCAGGGAAAGTTCGGTTATACCAACGCCCCAGGCTAAAGAAAGTAAAAAGGCAGCGATAAAAATTACCAGAAAATTGATGTATTTGAACATCAAGCGTGTCCGTGTAATATGTATTTCACTACGCATACCTACTCGTTGGGCTGCTTTTTTCATGATAAATTGTATGATAAGCAGTATAATTATTATGGCTATTGTAAAGCCTAATTCATTTTTATAAGCAGTTATAAAGTCGTACATGGTCTTAAACTATATATTTAAATTATTTTTATAAGTTTTTGGAAATAAACACTTAAAGATTTAATATAGTTCTGTAGACTATATGTGTTGGTAGCCCTACTACATTGAAATAGCTTCCTTCAATATGGGTTATCCCAATAAGTCCTATCCATTCCTGAATTGCATATCCACCTGCTTTGTCAAATGGCTTGTAATTTTCAATATAATAATTGATTTCTCCTGAAGTTAGCTCCTTAAAAGTTACCGTAGTTTTAGCATTTATTGTTTCTTGTTTTTTAGAGGTGGTAAAACAAACAGAAGAAATTACCTGGTGGGTTTTTCCGGATAAAGATTCCAACATTTCAATGGCTTCTTCAGCATTTTTTGGTTTCCCCAAGGCTTTCTCTTCAAGGCATACAATGGTATCGCCAGTAATTAGAATTTGGTGTGGTTTCAATTCTTTTTGAAATGCTTCGGCTTTTAATTCGGCTAAAAAATCAGTGATTTCTTCATTTTTAAGCGAATCGGGATAAACTTCTTTTACCGGTCGTACATCTATGGTAACCGGGATCTCTAATTCTTTAAAAAAAGCCTGCCGACGCGGAGAGCCTGAAGCAAGGATTATTTCGCGGTCTTTTAAAAAATCTTTCAGCATAATTAATTCAGAATAAATTGTTGAAATCCTATAGATATCAGGCCGAAAAATAAAACTATTTTCAAGATTTTACTCAGCCGGGAAAAGTCTTTTTTTTGTTTTGCGCTTAAAATTTGTACCAGAAAAAAAAGAACCGGGGCAACAATAAGGAATAATGTATATAATACCGCAGGGGTATTTTCAAATAGGTAGGTGTAAATGTAATAAATTAAGACTATAAGAGGAATAAGTCCCAGGGCGAAAATAATCAGGTTAGTACGTTTGCAGCCCAGTATAATTGGAAGTGTATTGCCATCTGTATTGTAATCGCCTTTAATATCTTCCTGGTCTTTTACCATTTCCCGAAGTAAATTGATAAAAAATGCAAAAAATGAATAATCCAGCAGGATAGAAAAAACAGCAGCCTGCTGTGTTTGATTATAGGAATTTATGGCGGGGAGTAAATCAAAAATTCCGGGAAGGACTGCAATACTAGCTACTAATAAACTTACCGCTATATTTCCGAAAAGAATAATATTTTTAAGGTAGGCGGAATAAATATAAAGCAGGGCTGAACTGATAATAAATAAAGCTGAAAATGCGGGTTGGCTTATTGCATTGGCCAGATAAAATCCTATTCCCACTCCAATGATATTAAGTACTAGAAATAAATTAAAGCCTGATTTTTCTGAAATTCCTTTACCAATGTAGTTTTTTTCTGGTTTATTGATTTTATCGGTTTCTATATCGTATAAATCATTGATAATATAGCCCGCTGCTCCCAGGCAAAGAATGGAGATTGTAAACAAGGTATATTGAAAGTCGCTAAGGGTGGTGGTAGCGTTTATCGGTTTGAAAAAAGCATATCGAATAATTCCCAGGCAAACAGCCATAAAAACCAAATTTCCTAACCGGGTCAGTTTTAGAAATTTCATCGATTAACGAGTTACAGCTTTTAGTCCAATGATAGAAAGGATTAAGGTGCATAAAAAGAAAACACGCCAAAAGTGAACAGGTTCCTTAAAAACCAGGATGCCTAAAATTACGGTGCCTACCGCGCCAATTCCAGTCCATACAGCATAGGCTGTCCCTATGGGTAAACTTAGGGTGGCTTTGTAGAGGAGAAACATGCTTATGAGAAGGCAAATTGCAAAACCGGCCCACCACAAAACAGCGGTTTGGCCGTGATGTAGCCGGGCTTTTCCAAGACAAAATGCAAAGCCGACTTCAAACAGGCCGGCAACTATAAGTGTTAACCAGTTCATTATTTATTATTTACCCATTTTCCCTGAACTTTTAAAACCTGCTCTACAATATCGCGTACGCAGCCTTTACCGCCTTTTTTATGAGAAACATATTTTGAAACTTCTTTTACTTCGGCTACGGCATCTTGCGGGCAGCAGGGCAAGCCAATTTTTTGCATCGGATACATATCCGGTATATCATCACCCATATAAAGAACTTCGTCTGGATTGATGTTGTAAATATCAAAAAACTCGTCCAGTTGTTCTACTTTATCTTCAATACCGAGATAAATATCAGTAACTCCGAGTTCTCTTAAGCGTTTTCTAACTCCTTCGTTTTTTCCTCCCGAAATAATACAAACCGTAAATCCGGCGGCTTGCGCAGTTTTTAAGGCAAAACCGTCTTTGGTGTTCATAGTACGTAGTAATTCGCCGTGAGTGCTAATTTGGATATTGCCATCGGTAAGGACGCCATCCACATCAAATACAAAAGTTGAAATTTGATTAAGTAATTCTTTATAATTTTTTTCCATGGGTGTTTTTTATAGAAGCAGTTAAAAGTTTATAGATTTCCTGTTTTTCAGGAGAAAGCATTTGCAGGTGGTTTGAAATGCTTTGTTTATCTTTACGTAAAGCCGGTCCGGTTTGCGCTTGTTTCGGATTTAAAGTTTCGATTTTAGCAGCAGTTTCTTTAATCAGTGGTTGGAGGATTTCAAAAGCTACATTGTTTTCTTCACAAATTTCCGCCCCAATTTGGTAAAGATGATTGGTGAAATTATTAACGAAAACCGCCGCTACATGTAAACTTCGGCGTTGTTCAGAATTGATTTTAAAAATCTTTCCTGAAATTTCCCGCGCAATTTTTTCAGTTTTGCCCAGGTTTTCTTTAGAATTTGCTTCCACGCAAAGCGGGATTTCAGCAAAATTAACCGAACGCTTTTTTGAAAAAGTCTGCAGAGGATAAAAAACTCCGTGATTTTGATGGTTTCTTAGGGCATTCATTCCTACTGAGCCAGAAGTATGCAAAACCAGGGCTTTGCCTATATTAAGTCTTGCAGCAAGTGCTTTAATTTTATCGTCTTTTACCGCAATTAGGTATACATCGGCCTCTTCTAATTGATCTAAATTTGTAGTAACAGGGCAATATTTCTCAAAATCTTTTAGAGAATTTGAGCGGTGATTGTAAACCTGTTTCAATTGCAGGTTTTTGGTTTTAAAAAAAACTTTGGCCAAATGGGTGGCTACGTTTCCAGTCCCTAAAATTACTAAACTTAGCATTTGGCTAAAATATTAAAATTTTATCTGTCATAAAACGCTTTCGAATTACTCATTTTAACATGGCTTAGTGCTTAAAATTCCCTAAATTTGCAGCCGTTTAAAGCCTATCTTCCATGCAGAAAAAAATTGCTGCTGTCATTTTCTCCACACGTATTATGGCAGTTTTGTTTGTAGTGTTTGCCATTGCCCTTGCCTTAGGAACATTTATAGAAAGTTGGTATAGTATTGAAACCGCCCGGGTTATGATTTATAATGCCTGGTGGTTCGAGGCGATTATGGTATTTTTTGTGATCAATTTCCTCGGAAATATCGGTCGTTATCAGTTGTATAAAAAAGAAAAATGGTCTTCACTTTTAATTCATCTTTCTTTTATCTTGATTTTATTTGGAGCTTTTATTACCCGATATATAAGTTTTGAAGGCGTTATGCCTATTCGGGAAGGGGAGACTACCAATGTGATGCTTTCTCAAAAAACATTTGTAACTACGTTTATTGACGGAGAAATTGACGGCCAGCCACGAAGAAGGGTTTTGGAAGAAGATTTTCTCTTTGCCCCGGAAACCGAAAATGATTATGTGCTGAATACCGATTATAACGGTCAGCCGGTTACTATTGAAGCAGTAGATTATATTTATGGTGCAGAGGAAACTTTGGTCCCTGCAGAAGATGGTGAAAATTACCTGAAGATTGTAGAGGCCGGGGATGGAAACCGCCACGATCATTATCTGAAAGAAGGAGAAGTAGAAAATATACATAATGTTTTATTTGCCCTAAACGAACCTACCGATGGAGCTATAAACATAACGTACAATAAGGCTGAAGATAGTTATAATATAGAGACGCCTTTTGAGGGGGATTATATGCGAATGGCCGATCAAAAACAAGGTACGGTTGCAAAAGACTCTACTCAAGAGCTTATGCTGCGGTCGCTATATAATTTTGGAAATATGCAGTTTGTTATTCCCGAACCAGTGATAAAGGGGAAGTATGAGGTGGTAAAATCAAAACAAAAGGCAGACGGACAAAAAGATGCTCTTAGCTTAAAGGTTTCTTCTCAGGGAGAATCTGAAGTCGTTACTCTTATGGGTGGGCAAGGCCATGTTAGTGAACCGCAAAAAGTTGAACTCGCCGGATTGGAATTTTATCTTAATTACGGAAGCAAGGAAATAGAACTACCTTTTAGTATAAAATTAAAGGATTTTATTGCCGATAAATATCCCGGTACCGAACAAAGTTATTCGGCTTTTGAAAGCGAGGTAGAAGTTGTTGACGAAGAGGAAGGTAATTTTGATTATGATATTTATATGAATCATGTGTTAGATCACAGGGGATATCGCTTTTTTCAATCGAGTTTTATGCCCGACGAGAAAGGAACCATTTTATCGGTTAATCACGATTTTTGGGGAACCTGGATCACTTATATCGGTTATTTCTTGTTATACCTGGGATTGATGCTGATTTTATTTGATAAAGGTTCCCGCTTTGGTGACCTGAAAAGAAGGCTTGATAAAGTAAAAAAGAAGAAAAAACAGCTGTTAAGCGTACTTGTTTTGCTCTTTATTTCTGTTTCCGGTTTTTCACAAGACAGGGGAGAAGAAGTAGATAGTCATGCGCATATTGAAACTGCCCAAAAACAGATTGATTCCATTTTAAAGGCCAATGCCGTTGATGAGGATCACGCGGCACAATTTGGCCGATTGGTGATTCAGGATGCTGGCGGAAGGATGAAACCCGCCAACACGTATTCTTCAGAATTACTTCGGAAATTAAGCAAATCTGATTCTTACGAAGGTTTAAGCTCAGATCAGGTTTTAATTTCTATGACCGAAAACCCGAGTATTTGGTATACCGTACCACTTATTTATGTAAAACGGGGGAATGATAGCTTGCGGCATGTGGCTGGTGTTCCGGAAGATCAAAAATATCTTTCGTTAACCAATTTCTTTGATCGGCAGGGGGTATATAAACTTTCACCGTATTTGGAAGAAGCTTACCAGGCTTCGGTACCGAATCAGTTTCAGAAAGATTTTATGGACATCGATAAAAAAGTAAATTTACTCTACCGGGCTTTACAGGGGAAAGTCTTAAAGATTTTTCCTATTCCGGAGGATGAAAATAATAAATGGCTCTCTTACCCTGAAGCCAAAGAAGGTGGTTTTAAGGGGATGGATTCGGTTTATACCCAACAGGTCTTACCGCTTTACATGAATGCGCTTCAGGATGCCCGTGAAACCGGGGATTATAAACGTGCAAACGAGTTTTTAAATAGTATAAAAGGGTTTCAGAAGAAATATGGGGAAGCGGTGATGCCTTCCCAAGAGAAAATCAATGCGGAAATCACTTATAATAAATATGATATTTTTCGAAATATCTATTGGATGTATATGCTTGCCGGCCTTCTTATGTTGGTTTTTGTCATTTTCCAAATATTCTATGATAAAAAAATTGTCCTTTATTTAATAAACACAAGCACAGTAATAGTAGCAATACTCTTTGCTTTACATACTGCCGGACTTGTTGCGCGCTGGTATATTTCGGGCCATGCCCCCTGGAGTGATGCTTATGAATCGATGATATATGTAGCTTGGGCAACGATGTTTTTTGGGCTAGCTTTTGGCCGGAAGAGTAATCTTACTATTGCTTCAACCGCTTTTGTAACTTCCATGATTTTAATGGTTGCACATTGGAATTGGATGGACCCGGCTATTGCTAATTTACAGCCGGTACTGAATTCCTATTGGGTAGTAATCCACGTTCCAGTCATTGTAGGGAGTTACGGACCGTTTACTTTGGGAATGATTCTCGGGGTGGTTGCTCTACTGCTAATGATTATGACCACCGAAAAGAACAAAAAGAAAATGGATCTGAATATTAAGGAAATCACCATTATTACCGAAATGGCGATTACCGTTGGTTTGGTAATGCTTACTATCGGGAATTTCCTCGGCGGGCAATGGGCCAACGAAAGTTGGGGCCGTTACTGGGGCTGGGATCCTAAAGAAACCTGGGCGTTAATTAGTATTTTGGTGTATGCTTTTGTAATTCATATGCGTCTGGTACCCGGCTTAAGAAGTCGATGGTTCTTTAATTTTATGGTTGTGGCTTCATATGCTAGCATTATGATGACCTACTTTGGAGTGAATTTCTACTTAACCGGTTTACATTCTTATGCCAGCGGCGATAAAGTAATTACTCCGAGCTTTGTATACTATTCGGTTGTGGTGGTAGCTATTTTGGGAGCGGTCTCTTATTGGCGTTTTCAAAAGTTTTATTCGAAGAAAGATAATAATAAGCCAAGTAAATAAATGGGTCTGTCTAAAAATAAATAAAAACGTCATCCTGAATTTATTTCAGGATCTAAGTTTCTGATATTTATAACATGTTAGAAGCTGAAATAAGTTCAGCTTGATGAAAATATATTTTTTAGACAGTCCCATTTATAGTATTTATTTTATTTCCGGTTCCCCTTTGGGAGTTAGGGGTTTTCTTTTTACTTTAAACTACCTACCATATCTTTAGGTTGCACCCATTCATCAAATTGTTCTTCGGTAAGGTGGCCTAGTGCGACAGCGGCTTCTTTTAAAGTTGTCCCATCTTCGTGGGCTTTATTGGCAATTTCTGCAGCTTTGTAATAGCCTATTTTGGTATTCAATGCGGTAACCAGCATCAGGGAATTATTTAAATGCTCCTGAATTCTCGGGTGGTTAGCTTCAATGCCTTTTGCACAATTTTCTTCAAAAGAAGTACAGGCATTGCCTAAAAGTTCGGCACTTTGTAAGAGGTTTGCAGCCATTACTGGTTTAAACACATTTAATTCAAACTGGCCCTGCATACCGCCAACACTCATAGAAACATCGTTGCCAATTACCTGTGCGCACACCATGGTAAGTGCTTCACACTGGGTTGGGTTTACTTTACCCGGCATAATAGAAGAGCCCGGTTCGTTAGCAGGAATATTGATTTCTCCAATTCCGCTACGTGGTCCTGAAGCCAACATCCTGATATCGTTACCAATTTTATTCAAAGAAACAGCAAGCTGTTTTAGCGCGCCGTGGGTTTCTACCAACGCATCATGAGCGGCTAAAGCTTCAAATTTGTTTGTAGCCGAAGTAAATGGCATTTCAGTGAATTTCGCAATAAATTCAGCCACGCGCTTAGAGTAACCTTTGGGCGTGTTTAATCCGGTACCAACAGCAGTACCTCCAAGAGCTAGTTCAGCAAGATGTGGCAACGTATTTTCGAGGGCTCTAATACCGTAGTCTAGTTGAGCAACATAACCACTAAATTCCTGGCCCAGGGTTAGGGGAGTGGCATCCATAAAATGGGTACGTCCAATTTTTACCACTTCCTTGAATTCTTCTGATTTCTTTTTAAGCGCGTCCCTTAATTTTTTTACGCCGGGAAGCGTTACTTTTGTCACTTTTTGATACGCAGCAATATGCATTCCCGTAGGGAAAGTATCATTAGAAGATTGTGATTTATTTACATCATCATTTGGTGCAAGGGTTTTTTCGCCTTCGCCAAGCTTCTTTCCGGCCAGTTGATGAGCACGATTAGCAACCACTTCATTTACATTCATGTTACTTTGTGTGCCGCTTCCGGTTTGCCAGATTACCAGTGGAAATTGGTCATCGTGTTTTCCTTCCAGGATTTCATCGCAGGCCTTCGCTATGTAATCCCTTTTTTCCACAGAAAGTGAACCCAGTTCACAGTTGGTATAGGCTGCAGCTTTTTTTAGGTATGCAAATCCGTAAATAATTTCAAGGGGCATACTTCCAGCGGGCCCAATTTTAAAATTGTTTCTTGATCGTTCGGTTTGAGCTCCCCAGAGTTTATCGGCAGGAACTTTAACTTCACCAATAGTATCTTTTTCTATTCTATAGTCCATAATTGTTTAATTAGTTGAGTTGCAAATTTACAAGTTCAGGGCTTTTTTAGGCTTAAATTTTCCTGAAAATTAGCCTTTACTTTGTATAAGAATGATACAAAAAACTAATTTATCTATGATTTACCCCCAAGAGTTTATATCTTTGAAGCAGATTCAAAAACTTTGAAGTTATGATGTTCGAATTCGATCAATTTCTCGGCTTTTTGGCATTTTTAACCATTATTACTATTGGATTTTGGTTAATGATTTTCTTAATGGGTTTTGTGCCTTATTGGATAGGCGGTTCGGTAGCAGAATTGCTAAAAGAAAAAAAGGAACAAAAGAAGAAAGCCAAAGAACAAAAAGCATAAAAAAAGGGACTTTTTAAAGTCCCTTTTTTTGTCTTTTTTCTTGATTAGAAACCTCCTTCGTCTCCTTCCATATCATCTTCCCCCCTTTGTTGTTGACGTTTTTGTTGATTGAAACGGTAGATAAAGGAAAGATTTATCTGACGTTCTCTCCATTGAAATTCACTTTCCCGATTAAAAAATTCGGTAGTAGTCATAGAGTTTCTTTTTCTGGAGTTTAAAAGGTCGCTCACATTTACTGAAACTGTAGCATTATCATTAAGGATATCTTTACTAAATGCTAGATTTATAGAAAGTAAACCATCGGTATTCCCTTGTACTTCTTCTGAAGGGCCGCGGTAAAATGCATTGGTTTGCCATTCAATTTTAGCCGGTAGCGTTACTTTAGAGCTAAATCGGGCAAACCAGCTAGTATTTTTAACCCCATAGTCTGTGCCTTCAAATTCTCCTTCGCTCTCAAATTGAAAGTAGTTAAAACTACCATTTAAACGCAACCAGTCGGCAGGGTTATAAAGAAAACCTAATTCCCCACCCATTCGCTCATTCTTATTAAGGTTAATAGGGATGGTACGTATAATTTCAATATTATCTCCCGGAGTTTCCTGTCCGGTACTTCTTTGAATTCTTTCAAAGGCATCAGTTTCCAATTGATAGTATACGGAAGAGGTTAAGGTTACTTCTCCCCAACGCTTTAAATATCCTAAATCAAAGGCGTTGGAATAGGCAGGGGTAAGGTTTGGATTCCCCTGGAAAATTGAGGTTCGGCTTGAACGCGATGGAAATGGATTGATAAACCAGCCTCTCGGGCGGTTAATTCTTCGGTTGTAACCAATGGTGATATTTTCTTCCCGGCCCTCATCCTGTGCTTCTTGATCAGCTAATTCGTATACTAAATTTACGGTGGGAAAAAGCCCCAGGTAATTATTATCAAAATTGGTATCAACATCAAAATCAAAGGCTTCGGAAATTTCCTCATCGGTTAACCTGGAATCAATTTTACCTTTTAATTGTGTGTTTTCAAGTCTTAAGCCCAATAAAAATGAAAATTGACCAAGTTTTGTTCCGTATTGAGAGTAGAGGGAATTTACATTTTCTGTATAATCAAAAATACTGGAGAAACGATCGCTTATTTGCATATCGCCGGTGGCTTGATCTTCAAGATAAAGTTCGTAATCGGTAACTTCATTTTCAAAATTTCCGCGGTAACCGGCTTCAAATTGCGAGCCTTCTCCAAAAGGCAATACATAATCGGTTTGAATCAAATATTCGTTTTGGGTTTGATTTTCAAAAACTTCTTCATTTTGAATAAAAGGGTCGGTTTCTTCAGGATTATCGGGATCTGCAGGCACTTCATTTAAGAGAATATCTTCGTTGATGTTTGCAATTTGACTTTCCTTATCGCTTTCATACTGAAAATCGGCAGTAAGTTTATGGCCTTCATCATTAAAATTGTTTTCATAATTTAATGAGAATTGCCAACTATTATCGTTTTCTTCTTCCATTTCCCTACGCAAGGTTTCCTGAACCAGGCTTCCATTGTTAAATCGGGTGCTTTCGTTTCGGGTAAGGTCTTCATCTTCTCCATAGCGATAAAAAATACTACCGGTAAGAGAAGATCGTTCGGTAAGAAAATACTCCATTCCAAGATTGGTGTTGTAACCGCGATTTAAGCGTTCAACATCGCGTTCTTCGCGAACCCTTTCAAAAGTGGGGTCTACAATCTCACCATCTTCGTTCATACGCGAAAAATATTCGGTATCGTTGAGCATATTTCCGGGAGCGTCAAAATACCGAAACCCTGAAGTATTGAAAATATTAAATTTATCAGTACGGTAATTTACATTTACGCTTATTCCTGCGTTATCGGGGTATCCTGCGTTTAATCTTACAGAGCCGTTAAAACCAAGGGTTTCTTCTTTCCGAAGAATGATATTAAGAATACCGGCAGTACCTTCGGCATCATACCTGGCAGAAGGCGAAGTAATTACTTCTACACGTTCAATGGCATCGGCAGGCAATTGCGCCAAAACATCAGTTGAACCAAAACCTGCCATTGCAGAAGGTTTACCGTTAATTAAAATCCGTACATTCTCATTGCCTCGTAAGCTAATACCTCCTTCTACATCGACGGAAACCGATGGTACGTTATTAAGGGCATCACTAACACTTCCGCCAGCGGTGGTAAGGTCTTTTCCAATATTATATATTTTTTTATCGAGTCTAACATCAACTTGGGTAGTTTCGGCTCTTACAAAAACCTCATCTAATTCATTATCTCCCATTCCCAGGCTTATATTGCCTAAATCAACATTAGAATTGATTTCCCGATTATTAAATTCTTTAGTTTCATAAGAAATAAATTCAACCCGAATGGTATAAGTGCCATCGGGAACATTAAGGCTGAATTTTCCATTTACATCGGTAACTTTACCTTTTACATCGCTGGGATCTTCAGTATTAATAGCAGAAACGGTGGCAAATTCAAGAGGGGCATCCATTTCTTCATCAATAACTTTACCGCTAATGGTATTAGAGTTTTGTGAATAAGCAGATAGACCAAGGCTTATGAAAAATAAAAATGCCAGGCTAGCCGGCAGGGAAAGTTTGGAGGTCATATAATTTTTCTTTTATGACCTTAGTTATGCCAAATGGTTTAATACGCTGGGGGTTAAATTTGCGTTAAATTGTAAGTCATAAAACTAAATATACTGCAAATTATTGGAGTATAAATACTTATGTTTTATTAGTGATTTTTTTATTTAAATTTAAATAAGCTTCAAATTGATTTTTATCAAGAAAACTCTGTAATTTTTTATGCTCATTTCGTTGAACAGCCTGTAATTTCCTAATTAAAGAATCTTGTTTAATGCCAGAATTTATTATTTCATTTTTCCTAATGGTGTATTCAATAATTACATTTTCCATTTGCAGGGCTTGCTCATAATCTAAATTGAGCTCTTTTTGCCATGTAAGCGCCAGTTCATGGGCTATTTCTTCTAATTCTTCCCGACTTTTATGGTGCATATACATTTGTGTAAACACAAAACCAGCCACTAAAAGTCCGGCCGCGCCAATAAGTGCTATTCTATGATGCGTTTTCATTTATACAAAATTCATAAGCCATTACTATGTTTAGGAAGGCTTTGTTTATATCCATGGCCCAATTTGGGCTTTTGATTAATTTATAGTCTGTTTATATAAGCCTGTCAATTTCTTCAGCCGGCCTACCAATAACAGCTTCATTATCGGTAGCTACAACCGGCCGCTCAATCAGTTTTGGGTTTTTATGCATAACGGTAATAAGCTCTTTATCACTTAGATCTTTGTCTTTATAATTTTCTTTCCAGATTTTTTCGTTCTTTCTTATCAACTGTATAGGAGCGATATTTAATTTCGTAATCAATTGTTCTAATTCTTCTTCTGAAAGCTCTTCTTTTAAATATTCCCTAACCTCAAATTTTTTTCCTGAAGCCTCAAGTTTTTGAAGTCCTTCGCGGGATTTTTTACATCTGGTGTTATGGTAAATCGTAATCATTATGGTAATTTTTTCTTTCTTAAAATAAACAAATTAATTTAAATCTGAAATAAGTCTATCAATCTTCTTGCCGTTGCCCCATCATCATAAGATAAGCTTTTAGAAAACGGTCTATTTCACCGTTCATAACATCATCTACATTACCGGTTTCTTCAGCGGTTCTTACATCTTTAACTAGTTTGTAAGGATGCATGACATAGTTTCTAATTTGCGATCCCCATTCTATTTTCATTTTAGAATCTTCAATTTCACGGCGTTGGGCTTGTTGTTTCTGAAGTTCAATTTCATACAACTGACTTTTTAAAAGTTGCATGGCTTTGGTTTTATTTTCCAGCTGCGATCGGGTTTCAGAGTTTTCAACTACAATTCCGCTCGGGGCGTGGCGTAAACGAACTGCGGTTTCAACCTTGTTTACATTCTGCCCACCTGCACCTGATGATCTCATAGTTTCCCAGGAAATGTCAGCCGGGTTTATTTCAATTTCAATACTTTCATCGGCCAAAGGATAAACATATACCGAAGCAAATGAGGTATGGCGTTTGGCATTACTGTCAAACGGGGAAATTCTCACCAAGCGGTGTACCCCGTTTTCCCCTTTTAACCAACCAAAAGTAAAATCACCTTCAATCTCAAGGGTTACGGTTTTTACCCCGGTAACATCTCCGGCCTGATAATTTAGTTCTTTAACCTTAAACTTTTGTTTTTCGGCCCACATCAGGTACATGCGCATAAGCATTTCTGCCCAGTCACAACTTTCGGTTCCACCGGCACCGGCAGTGATTTGGAGGACGGCACTGAGTTTATCGCCTTCTTCAGAAAGCATATTTTTAAACTCCAGGTCTTCAATTAAATTTACGGCCTGTTTGTTTTTTTCCGAAACATCGGTCTCTTCAGCCTCACCCTCTTTTTGAAATTCATAAAGGACTTCCAAATCTTCTACCAGAGTTAGAGCTTTCTCAAAATCTCTTACCCATTGCTTTTCGGTATTGAGTTCCTGCATAAGGACTTCGGCCTTTTTAGGATCGTCCCAAAAATCGGGTGCGTATGTTTTTTCTTCTAAATTGGTTATTTCAACCTGTTTGGCATCAATGTCAAAGATACCTCCTTAACGCAACCAGGCGCTCCTTAAGTTCATTAATATATTCTGTTGAAATCATTTTCTTAAATTTTAGTGTAAAAATAGGATTATAGCCCGCTATGCGAAAGTATTTAACGATTATTTTATAGTTTTAGGCGTTGCAAAAATCACTATGTATTAAGCAGGTTCTGGTTATGAGATTGTTATTCAGTGTTTCAGGGGCTTGTATAAAAGCAAAAAGTAATTTTGCCTTTACAAAAATAATTAAAGTGTTTTAAGATGATAGATTTAAGAAGTGATACGGTAACCAAGCCAACCAGTGAAATGCTCAAAGCGATTATGACTGCTGAAGTTGGAGATGATGTTTATAAAGAAGACCCTACGGTAAATGCCCTGGAAGAAAAACTGGCCAAAATGTTTGGGAAAGACGAGGCTCTGTTTTTTCCTACGGGTAGCATGGCCAACCAGGCAGCGATAAAATTGCATACCCAGCCCGCCGAACAACTTATTTGCGATAAGTGGGCACATGTTTTTAATTATGAAGGTGGTGGCGTCTCTTTTAACAGCGGGGTCTCCTGTAAATTAATTGATGGCAATCGTGGCATAATTACCGCAAAACAGGTTGAAGAAAATATCAATCCACCCGATTTTTACCATAGTCCGTTAACCACTTTGGTCTGTTTGGAAAATACTACCAATAAAGGTGGCGGTGCCTGTTATGACTTAGAAGAAATTAACGAAATAAGAAAAGTTTGTAATCGTCACGGTTTGAGCCTACATTTAGATGGTGCACGTTTGTTTAATGCTTTGCTTGCCAAAAATGAAGATCCCAAAGATTACGGGAAGTTATTTGATACTATTTCGGTGTGTTTGTCTAAAGGCTTAGGTGCACCAATGGGTTCAGTATTGATAGGTGATAGAAAATTGATGAAAAATGCTTTACGTGTTCGTAAGGTTTTAGGGGGCGGAATGCGGCAAATTGGCTTTATGGCTGCTGCCGGAATTTATGCTCTGGATAATCACGTTGAAAGGCTTTTTGAAGATCATAAACGTGCCAAAGAAATTGGAGAAACGCTCCAGCAACAGGCTTATGTAAAAGAAGTGGAACCTGTTGAGACCAATATTGTAATTTTTTACCTGGATAATGTTTCTGATGAGTCAAAATTCTTAAAAGCTTTGGAATCAAAAAATATTATCATCAGTAATATGGGGCAGGGGAAGTTGCGAATTGTTACGCATCTGGATTATTCTGAAGAAATGCACCAAAAATTTTTGGAAACGCTTAATAAGGTAAGCCTTTAATTTTTTGTGGATTAGGAAACAATTTTTGAATAAACCTCACAGGTTTTTAAAACCTGTGAGGTTTATACTTTTTCTATTTAAACATATCTAAACCGGGAATATCGGGCATTCCGTCTTTAGCTACCGCAGCTAGTTCGGTTTCGTTAATTTCCGAAGCTCGGGCTATGGCTTTATTTAAAGTAAGTACCAAGTAATCTTCCAGCTGGTCTTTGTCTTCAAGTAACTCATCGGCAATATTGATGTTTTTAATTTCACGGGCAGCCGTAATTTCCACCCTTAGAAGTCCGTCGCTTGATTTTTCTTCTAAAGTCACGGTTTTAAGCCGTTCTTTAGTTTCTTTTACTTTTTCCTGGGTTTCTTTGATTTTATTCATCATACCCATCATATCTCCAAACATAGCTATTTTATTTTTTAAACATGAACCTACAAATTTACTAAATTACAGTCTTAACTAAATAGTGTTGCAACACTATTCTATGAAAACACTATTATGTATTCTATTTGGAAGTCTTACCTTTGCCACCGCTTAAAATAGTATGCAATTGAAAGACAATATTTTACCACCAAAAGCAAAAAAAATAGCCGAAAAACTTGAAATTCATGGCGATAAAAGAATAGATAATTATTACTGGATGAACAATAGGGAGAACCCCGATGTTATTGATTACCTCAATCAGGAAAATGAATATAATGAAAAAATGACGTCGCATACTAAGGCGTTTCAGGAAAAGTTGTTTGAGGAAATGAAATCGAGAATAAAGGAAGATGATAAATCGGTTCCTTATAAACTTAATGGTTATTGGTATTTAACCCGTTTTGAAACCGGAAAAGATTATCCGGTTTATTCTCGAAAAAAAGAAATCCGTGAGGCCCCCGAAGAAATAATGTTTGATGTAAATGAAATGGCCAGGGGGTATGATTATTATAGTCTTGGCGGATTAAATGTTAGTCCTGATAACAAGTTGGTGGCTTTTGGAACCGATACGGTAAGCCGCAGAAAATATACCATTCGGGTGAAAAACCTGGAAACCGGTGAAATCTTAAAAGATGAAATAGAAAATACTACAGGAAGTTCTACCTGGGCCAATGATAATAAAACGCTCTATTATACTAAGAAGGATGAACAAACCCTGCGTTCGCACCGAATTTACAAGCATATTTTGGGAACTGATGCTTCTGAAGATCAATTGATTTTTGAAGAAGAAGACGAAACTTACAATACGTATGTGTATAAATCGAAATCCCGGAAATATATTATTATCGGTTCGGGGAGTACATTAACCACAGAGTATAGAATTCTGGAAGCCGATAATCCGGAAGGGGAATTTCGGGTTTTTCAGTTCCGGGAACGTGGAGTTGAATACAGTATTTCCCATTTTGAAGGCCATTTTTATGTTTTAACCAATAAAGATGATGCATTCAATTTTAAATTAATGAAAACCCCTGTTGAAAAAACTTCGGCAGAGAATTGGGAAGATGTAATTCCGCATAGAGAAGAGACCTTGCTGGAAGATATCGATATTTTTAAGGAATATCTGGTAGTTAGTGAGCGTACCAACGGTTTAAATCAAATCAGGATTATTCGCTGGGATAACCGGGAAGAATATTTTATTCCTTTTGACAATGAGACCTATACTGTTTTCCCATCAATTAACCCTTCTTTTAACACAAATAGCCTGCGATATACTTATAACTCGTTAACCACACCAACCTCGGTGATCGATTTTAATATGGAAACCCGTGAGAAGTCGGTGTTAAAAGAGCAGGAAGTTTTAGGTGGAAAATTTGATAAAGAAAATTATGCTTCAGAAAGAATTTGGGCACCGGCTGAGGATGGTACTGAAATTCCGGTTTCTCTGGTGTATAAAAAAGGAATGAAAAGAAACGGAGGAAATCCGGTATTGCAATACGCGTATGGTTCCTACGGTTCTACAATTGATCCTTATTTTTCTACTGTGCGTTTAAGTCTGCTAGATAGAGGTTTTGTGTATGCTATAGCTCACATTCGCGGGGGTGAATATTTGGGACGAAACTGGTATGAAGATGGCAAGCTTTTTCAGAAAAAAAATACATTTACCGATTATATAGATGTTTCTAAGCATTTAATTGCTGAAAATTATACTTCAAATAAACATTTATACGCTATGGGCGGTTCTGCCGGAGGAATGTTAATGGGCGCCATTGTAAATATGGCTCCTGAACTTTATAACGGGGTAATTGCCGCTGTACCTTTTGTAGATGTGGTAACTACGATGTTAGACGATAGTATTCCGCTCACAACAGGAGAATACGATGAGTGGGGAAATCCCAATAGCAAAGATTATTATGAGTATATGCTTTCGTATTCGCCATATGATAATGTAAAGGCTCAGGATTATCCGAATATGTTGGTAACTACCGGTTTGCACGATTCACAGGTACAATATTGGGAACCGGCAAAATGGGTGGCAAAATTACGCGAATTAAAGACCGATAATAACAAATTGTTATTCCATACCAACATGGAAGCCGGTCACGGAGGTGCATCAGGAAGATTTGAAGCTTTAAAAGAAGTGGCCGAAGAATATGCATTTTTATTAGATTTAGAAGGAATAAATGAATAATTAAAAAATTTGCCTTAACTTTGAGCGGTTTGCAATCTCGATTTTTTCAATAAGGAAAGATCAAAAGCCCTAATTTGTAAAGCGATTTTATTTATGAAAAAAGAATTGCAAGTTTATGATAACGTGTTACAATTAATAGGTAATACGCCACTCATTCAACTTAAAAAAATTACGAAAGGATTTAAAGGCGAGTTTTTTGCCAAAGTAGAAGCTTTTAATCCTGGTCACTCCACAAAAGACCGTATAGCTCTATACATAATCGAAGAAGCCGAAAAGAAAGGTTTATTAAAACCCGGCGATACTATTATTGAAACTACTTCCGGAAATACCGGTTTTAGTATTGCAATGGTTAGTATTATAAAAGGCTATGAATGTATTCTAGCAGTAAGTTCTAAATCATCTCAGGATAAAATTGATATGCTGCGTACTATGGGGGCTAAAGTGTATGTTTGCCCTGCGCACGTTGCTGCCGATGATTCACGCTCTTATTATCAGGTGGCACGTAGGTTGCACCAGGAAATAAAAGGCTCGGTGTACATCAACCAGTATTTTAATGATCTGAATATGGAAGCACATTATAATGCTACCGGTCCTGAAATCTGGAAACAAACCGAAGGGAAAATCACCCATCTTGTGGCTTGTAGCGGTACCGGTGGAACTATTTCCGGAACTTCGAGATATTTAAAAGAGCAAAATCCTGATATAAAAATTATAGGAATTGATGCTTTTGGTTCGGTTCTAAAAAAGTATCACGAAACTCGTGAGTTTGATTCCGATGAGATTTATCCATATCGTATTGAAGGGCTTGGAAAAAATTTGATTCCTACCGCTACCGATTTTGATGTAATTGATAAGTTTATAAAAGTAACCGATGAGGAAAGTGCCCATACCGCCAGAGAACTTGCCAAGACCGAAGGTTTGTTGGTAGGTTATACCAGTGGTGCTGCCACGCAGGGGCTGAAGCAATTGGCTGAAGAAGGTGAATTTGATGAAAACAGTAGGGTAGTAGTAGTATATCCCGATCACGGTTCCCGTTATATGAGTAAGATTTATAGCGATAACTGGATGACTGAACAAGGCTTTTTTGATACTAAAAATGAAGCTGAGGTACAACCTATAGAATTTATAAAATAAGTGCTTGTATACATAGCATAAATATAAAGGCATCCTAATTTTGCAGGATGCCTTTGTTTTTAATAGCTTGCCGGCAACAAAATACTTTGTGGAATTGAGCCTTTTTTAACTATTTTTGCGCTCGTTAAAAAAACATCAATGAAAGATTTATTCGATAAAATATATAAGGACAAGGGGCCACTGGGGAAATGGGCCGATCAGGCAGAAGGTTACTTTGTGTTTCCGAAATTAGAAGGACCTATCTCTAACCGGATGAAGTTTAGGGGAAAAGATGTTATCACCTGGAGTGTGAACGATTACCTGGGTCTTGCCAATAATCCTGAAGTTCGTAAAGTAGATGCTGAAGCAGCTGCAGAATATGGTTCGGCTTATCCTATGGGAGCCCGTATGATGAGTGGCCATACTTCTTTACACGAACGCTTGCAAGATGAATTGGCTTCCTTTGTTCATAAACAATCGGCTTATTTATTAAATTTTGGATATCAGGGAATGGTTTCTACTATTGATGCCCTGGTTTCGAAGGCCGATGTTATTGTATATGATGTTGATGCCCACGCTTGTATTATCGATGGGGTGCGCCTTCATTTAGGGCAGCGCTTTACTTACAAGCATAACGATATGGAGAGTATTGAAAAAAACCTGCAGCGGGCTACTAAAATCGCTGAGCAAACCGGGGGCGGAATTTTGCTAATTTCAGAAGGGGTTTTCGGAATGCGTGGCGAACAGGGAAAACTCAAGGAAATTGTTGAACTAAAAAAGAAATACAATTTCAGGCTTTTTGTTGATGATGCCCACGGATTTGGTACACTTGGAAAAACAGGTGCCGGAGCAGGAGAAGAACAAGGAATACAGGACGAAATTGATGTTTATTTTGCCACTTTTGCAAAAGCTATGGCAAGTACAGGAGCTTTTATCGCTGCCGATAAAGAAATTATCGATTATCTAAAATATAATTTGCGTTCCCAAATGTTTGCCAAATCACTGCAAATGCAGTTGGTAATTGGAGCTTTGAAACGTTTGGAAATGTTGCGCACTATGCCCGAATTAAAGAATAAACTTTGGGAAAATGTAAACGCACTTCAAAATGGTTTAAAAGACCGCGGATTTGATATAGGAACCACACAAAGCTGCGTAACACCGGTTTATTTAAAAGGAAGTATCCCAGAGGCTATGGCACTGGTTAAAGATTTACGTGAAAATTACGGTGTATTTTGTTCTATCGTAGTTTATCCGGTAATTCCAAAAGGCCTGATTTTATTACGTATGATTCCTACGGCTTCACATACACTTCAGGATGTTGAAGAAACTTTAGATGCTTTTTCAGCCATACGGGAACGATTGGAAAATGGAACTTATAAGAGAATTTCGGCTTCAGTTTCAGCAGCAATGGCCGGGAAATAGGTATACTATTAACAAAAAGTCAAAGCTGTTTCAAAATTAAATTATAGTGCCATTTCAAGAAAATGAGTAACCCGATACTATTAAGGTTGTCTTTTACTTGATGGTCGTCCTGTTCGTTAAAAAGGCTAAATGCTTTGTTCCGACTGATTAGGATACTGGGACTCGAATGTTTTTCCAAAACATACTTTGTTGTTTGCAGGAGGTAATTACTTATAATTACAATGATTTTGAAATAGCTTTTTAGTTAATATCATAATATCACAGAGGGGCCTTATTCATCTTTAATAAATTTTCCTTCTTCATAACGTAATTGAGTGTCATCACTTTTATCTTCTACTTTTTCAGGCTGTTTTTCTTTTTCATTTTTGTGATAATCCAAACGGTAAGAAACACCTGTGGCTACCTGCCAGCGGCTGGGAGTATCTTTAAAATTAATTAAGCCTGAAATATCTACCTGAAGGTTCTTGCCTAATAGATAAGCAGCCCCGGCTCGGGCAATATCATCAGAATATAAGTCGCTAATATAGGTTTGATATTCACCAAAAACGGCAAATCGTGGCGTGACTGCATGGGTTAGGGTAGCGACTCCAGAATAGGTAGGATATTTTTCTGTAAACTTGTCACCTATAAAATTTAAAACTAGCACCCATGGCCCCCAGTTATTTTGTGTGATAATAGCTGCCTTAGGAGTGAATTTAGCTTCGTTTTCATATCGATATGGGGTTTCCCACCACATAAGGTTAACCCCGGCATAAATAGAAATTGCGGGTATTAATTCTCGCCATTTAAAGCGTTGATTTTCTTTCCAGCTATATAAATTGGGTTTTCTTTCCGGAAGATTTTTATAAGGATCAAAAACCAGTAGTTTTGCGCCAAGAGTATTTTGTTTAAAATTACTGCTTTTATATTCTTCTGTACGATTACCACGATGGTCTAAAACTCTCTGATCTTCAAAAGATCCAAAAAAGTTAAGTTCCAGGGTTTCGGTAAGAAGCCCATAACGTAAACTATAGCTCGCACCCATAATGTCAGTATCGGTTTCTAAAAGTGAATGGTTGTCATTCCCCATATAACCACCTGCTTCCAGTTGTAGTACATTTTCACCTACGGCAAAAGCTCCCTGAGACTCTCCGGGGCGATTGGTGTTAATGGTTTCGGTGTATTGGGCGTGGGAAAGAAAAATTCCAAAGCAAAAAAAGAAGAAAAAAACCTTTAAATTGGGCATAAGGGCAGCATTTTTGTTATCAAATATAGTAGAATTTATCAATATTTTAGCGGTTTGATCTATTCGATTATCTCGACTAATTTTTATTTTTGTAAAAATGATTTACATGTTAGAAGCTTCATTTGCAACCATATTACAAACGATTTTAATTATACTTCTGGTATATTTTGGTTTTAAAATTCTCTTGCGTTGGTTGGGGCCGTTTATCTTAAAGTATTTTATGAAAAAGGCCGGTAAACGTTTTGAGCAGCAATTTCAACAATCACAGGGATTTAATACTCAACAATCAAAGAAAAAAGAAGGAGATGTGAGTATCGATAAAAAGCCGGAAAACCAACGAAAATCCAATAAAAATGTAGGAGAATATATCGATTACGAAGAAATTGATTAATTTCGAGCCAATTAAAATCTTTTTTGATGGCTAAATACAGGCAGTTTCTTCCCCATATTCTCGTTTTAATTGGTTTTGTTATTATTTCTCTTTTATACTTTAGTCCCGTACTGCAGGGGAAAAAGATTTTTCAGAGTGATATTGTCCAGTATATCGGGATGGCTAAAGAACAAAAGGATTTTCGTGCTGAAACGGGTGAAGAACCTTACTGGACCAATGCCGCTTTTGGCGGAATGCCCACTTACCAACTCGGGGCTTATTATCCGCATAATTATGTAAAAAAACTCGATTCGGTTTTGCGGTTTTTGCCACGCCCGGCGGATTATCTTTTTCTTTACTTTATAGGGTTTTACATTCTTTTGCTCTGTATGAAAGTCGATTATAAACTGGCTTTTCTCGGTTCGCTGGCTTTCGGATTTTCTACCTATTTAATTATCATTTTAGGTGTTGGCCATAATGCAAAAGCTCATGCTATTGCTTATATGCCAATGGTTTTAGGCGGTATTATTCTTACTTTTCGCCAAAAATTTTGGGCGGGTGGAGTTTTGCTAGCTATTACCATGGCACTGGAAATTGGAGCCAATCACTTTCAGATGACCTATTACCTTTTATTGCTGGTCTTAATTTTAGGAATTGCCTATCTTATAGATGCGTTCAAAAAAAATAAAATCCCTGACTATTTTAAAGCTTTGGGGGTCATGGTAATTGCCGTGATTGTGGCAATTGGAGCTAATGCTACTAACCTTTTAGCCACACAGGAATATACTGAATTTAGTACACGGGGCGATACTGGTTTAACAATAGAACCCGATGGCTCGGATAAACCTGCTGCCGGGCTTGACTTTGATTATATTACCCAATATAGTTATGGTAAAATGGAATCTTTTAACCTGTTCATCCCAAGATTTATGGGAGGCTCTAATGCTGAAAATTTAGGTAAAGATTCCAATATTTACGACGCGATTATTAAGTTGGGAG
The DNA here is from genome assembly GCA_017795085.1 of Salegentibacter sp. Lineage (GTDB taxonomy): Bacteria > Bacteroidota > Bacteroidia > Flavobacteriales > Flavobacteriaceae > Salegentibacter. The sequence goes on along the minus strand of CP051246.1, from coordinate 1,766,402 downwards.
CTTCTGCGCCACAAGCTGCAAATTTTGCTGAAAACGCACCTACTTACTGGGGTGATCAACCTTATGTGGGAGCACCTGCTTATATTGGTGCTACGGTTGTTTTCTTTTTTATTTTTGCTTTGTACTTAATTCACGGAAGGTTAAAATGGTGGATTGTGGGAGGCAGTATCTTAGCCTTATTGCTTTCCTGGGGGAAAAATTTTAGTTTTTTAACTGAATTTTTTATCAACTATGTTCCACTTTATAATAAATTCCGTGCAGTTTCTTCCATTCAGGTAATTATAGAACTTTGTGTACCAGCAATGGCTGTATTGGGAATTTCCAGGTTATTTTCAGCAAAAATTGAAACTTCAGCTAAAAAACATGCGTTAAAGTGGGCGACTATAATAACCGGTGGCCTAGCCCTACTTTTTCTTATATTTAAGTCGGTTTTATTTGATTTTAGTGGAGGTTCGGATGCCTCTATGAACCAACAAATGGGAATGGATTTTATGCGGGCCTTAAAAGAAGACCGCAAAGCTGTTTTTACTTCGGATACCATTCGTTCATTGGTTTTTGTGCTTATTTGTGCCGGGCTGGTTTGGGCATTTCTCAAAAATAAAATCAATCGAAACTGGGTAATTGCAGGTTTTGCCATTTTAATTTTAGTTGATTTGGTTGGCGTGGCTCGACGATATGTAAATAACGACGATTTTGTGAACGCCCGTCAAATGGAAAAACCTTTTCAAAAAACTACTGCCGATAAGCAAATTCTTCAGGATGATAGTCATTACCGGGTTTTTGATGTAAGCGGAGATCCTTTTAATACCGGAAGAACTTCATATTTTCATAAAAGTGTTGGCGGTTATCATGCAGCTAAGCCGGGTAGGATGCAGGAGTTGTACGATTTCTACATTTCCAAAAACAATATGGAAATCCTCAATATGTTAAATGTAAAATATTTTATTGTATCCTCTGAAGAAAGCGGTCCCCAGGCGCAACAAAACCCTAACGCCTATGGAAATGCCTGGTTGGTTCAAAATCTGAAATGGGCGGAGAATGCCAATGAAGAACTATTGACCCTGGAAGAAGTTAATTTAAAGAATACTGCAATTGCTGATAAAAAATTTTCAGGTGAAGTCTCTTCAGAAAAATGGACGGGGGAGGGTGAAATAAGCTTAGATAGTGCTTCGCCCAATAAAATGGTATATGAATATAATTCTTCTGCAGAACAAGTAGCTGTATTTTCCGAAATGTATTATCAACCGGGTTGGCAAGTCTATATAGACGGCAAACCGGTAGAACATTTTCGGGTAAATTATGTACTTAGGGGACTTGAGATTCCTGCAGGAAAACATGAAATTACTTTCAGTTTTGAGCCTGAAGTGATAAATATCGGTGGTGGAATTGCTTTAGCAAGTTCTATAATTTTGGTTCTTGCTATTGCCGGAGGAATTTTTTACAATACCCGTCGAAAGGAGTCATAATGAAGAAATGCTAATTGGCAACAGGGCCAAATCAATGGCAAAATTCTGTAGATGAAAAAAGTGTTGATAATCACTTATTATTGGCCTCCGGCCGGCGGACCCGGGGTACAGCGCTGGTTAAAATTTGTAAAATACCTTCGCGATTTTGATATTGAGCCGGTGGTTTATGCGCCGGAAAATCCTTCTTATCCATTAGTTGATCCGGAATTTGAAAAGGAAATTCCTGAAAATGTTCAGGTGATAAAAAAATCGATTTTTGAGCCTTATGCTTTGGCTTCTATTTTTTCAAAAAAGCAAACTAAAACAATTAGTTCAGGAATTATTGCTACAGAAAAAGATCAAAATTTTTTACAAAAATTGATGCTGTATATCCGGGGAAATTTTTTTATCCCCGATGCACGAAAATTGTGGGTAAAACCTTCAGTAAAATTTTTGCGAAAATTCCTTCAACAGGAAAATATAGATACAATAATTACTACCGGGCCACCACACAGTTTGCACTTAATTGGTTTAAATTTAAAAGAAAATTTATCGATAACCTGGTTGGCCGATTTCCGGGATCCCTGGACGCAGATTGGCTATCATTCTAAATTAAGGCTGAATAAAAAATCTCAGAAAAAACATCAGGAACTGGAAAAAAAGGTATTGGAAACAGCCGATAAGATTATTGTAACCAGTTTTACAACACAGCAGGAATTTCAGAAAAAAGCAATAAAACCGGTACATGTAATCACTAATGGTTTTGACGATTTTTACCAGTATGGAATCCTAAAAAAAGATAAGAACTTCACTTTTTCACATATAGGCTCTTTGCTTTCCGGAAGAAACCCTAAAGTGCTTTGGCAGGTTTTCAGCGAGTTGATTCGAGAAGATGAAGAATTTAAAAAAGTGTTTCAATTGAAGTTAGTTGGTGCAGTGAGTGAAACGGTTTTAAAAAGTATCAAAAATGCCGGATTATCAGCTTTCTTGAAACAAATTGATTATGTTAAACATTCTGAAGCTTTACAACTTCAAAAACAAAGTCAGGTTTTATTGTTATTGGAGATAAACCGGCAGGAAACCCGCGGAATTATACCCGGGAAGTTATTTGAATATTTACAAGCCAAAATGCCCATTCTTGCCATAGGCCCTCAAAGTTGGGATGCTGAAAAAATATTAAAGGAAACCAATGCCGGAAAATATTTTGATTATAAGAATAAAAAAGAATTAAAATTACATATCCTTGAATTGTTTAGGCTTTTTAAGAAGAACAAGTTGGAGGGAAATGGAAGGAACATTGGGAAGTTTCATCGAAAATCTCTTACCGAAGAATTGGCTAAATTACTGAAGTAAAACAGGTAAATGGGGATAATTATAAATCAGTCGGCTAAAAATATGCTAACCACTTATGTTGGTTTTGCAATTGGTGCGGCAAATACTCTTTTTCTCTTCACCTATTTTATTGAACAACAATACTACGGGTTGGTAAGTTTCTTGCTTTCGGCAGCAAATTTAATATGGCCATTTATGGCATTTGGGGTACATAGTACGCTCATTAAATTTTTCAGTTTTTATAAATCAAAAGAAGATAAAGATCGGCTTTTTAATCTGGTATTATTTTTACCGATATTGATTTCATTATTGTTAGGCCTTATAGGTATTGCGGGATATCGGTTTTTACTTGATTATTTTGCAGATGGAAATGCTTTGGTGCAACCTTATATTTGGTTGATTTTTATAATTTCTGTGGCTACTGCCTATTTTGAAATTTTCTTCGCCTGGTCTAAAATCTATTTCCGAAGTGTTTTTGGAAATTTAATGAAAGAAGTTTTTCACCGAATCTGTACCAGTTTGTTATTGTTTGCGGTATATTTTCAGTTAATTACAGTACACTGGTTTATTTATGCCATAGCAGGAATTTATGTTTTACGTGCCCTTGCAATGGCCTTATATGCCTTTAGATTATACCTTCCGAAGCTTAACTTCAAGTTCCCACGTAATTTAAGTGTGGTTTTAAAATATACTTCGCTTATTCTTATTGCTGCTTCAGTAGCAATGGTCTTGCTTGATCTGGATAAGGTTATGATAGAATATTACCTGCCGATAGAAAATGTGGCGATTTATGGTATTGGACTCTATATAGCAACGGTAATTTCTGTGCCGCAAAAAGCTATGCATCAAATTACCCATCCAATGACTGCTGAAATGTTAAATAGAAAAGATAGGAGAGGGCTGGCTGAGTTATACAAAAAAAGTTCTTTAAACTTATTAATTATAAGTAGCTTTATTTTTATCCTGATTCTAACCAATATTTCGCAGTTGTATGAATTAATCCCGGAAGAATATGAATTGCATTTTTGGGTGGTTTTGCTGATTTCCCTGGTAAAATTGTATGACAATTTTTTAGGAAACAACAATAGTATTTTATTTAATTCTGATTATTATAGAATTGTTTTGGCCATAGGAGTTTTTCTTGTGGTTATAGCTTTTGTGTTGAATTTGGTTTTTATTCCCATTCTGGGGCTCGAAGGAGCGGCTCTGGCAAGTTTTTTAGCGTTTTTTGCTTATAATACTTCAAAATTATATTTGGTATATAATAAATTTGGAATAACACCCTTTACCCAAAAAACCAGTCTTGTGTTATTACTTTTAGTATTGTTTAGCTTTGGTTTTTATGTCTGGGATTTTTCTTCTCACCCTATTATTAATATTCTTTTAAAATCTTTACTAATTAGTTTACTATACATTTTTTTGATTTATAAATTGAAGCTTTCCGTAGAAACCGAAGCGATTCTAAAAAAGATTTTTAGAAATAAATCTTCTTAAAAACGGGAAACCCCGGAACATCTTTCGATGCCCCTGGGGTTTCCAACTAACCAACCAAAAAATTAAATTATAAACTTTTCTATCTTCTACCTCTCACACTTCGTGCCGAACTTTTTCCCCGGCTAGAAGAATTTGATTTAACGGCACGGGAATTTGTACTTCTTTGCCGCTTTACAGATGTAGGCTTTTTTGTATTTCGTGACCTTTGAACTTTAGACTTGCTTCTTGAGTTAGAAGACTTTGCTGAAGTATTTCTTTTAGGTGCACTTCTTTTTACATTAGATCTGCTTGAGCGACTTGTAGCTTTTCGAACTTTTGAGGTAGCAGACTTATTTTGTATAGTCTTACCACGCGTATTTGAACGTGCTTCAGAGTTTCTTGCAGATGCTTTTCGTACATTTACATTGCTCTTTCTTGAAGGCGTTCGTGTAATTTTAGCGGTATTCGTTCTGCTATTGCCGTTTGCTTTTACATTTCTATTTGTAGAACGGCTAGAACGGGCGTTGGACTTATTTTTAGAAGTACTTCGCGCTTTAGTAGCTCTACTTTTGTTAGCCATCGCATCAGAACGACGGTTATTTACCTTTCGGATATTTCTTTTGGAATCTGTTCTGCGACCCCTGTTATAAGAAACTACTCGCTCTTTAGGACGATAAAAATTATTCTTTTTATAATAGTTTTTATTGTTATTATAATAATTTACGTGTTTAACATACGTAATACGCTGTGGTTGATAATAAGCACGGTAAGGCCTGTTGAACACGATGCTTAGGCTACTGCGCGGCCTGCTGTAATAGCTATGCCATGGTCGGGCAATATATCTACGATTATAACTATTAATATAGCCTCTAAAACGGGCAAATTCATTAAACCTGTTATAACTTACATGCAGGTTACCTATTTGTACAATTCTTCCTTGTCGATTGTAATTAATAAATACATCTCCAGCCTGGATAATTCTTCCGTAGTAATCATAATATACCGGAACATTTTCAATTTGAATTACAGCCCCGTAGTCATCGTATTGTACATAGGGATCATAGTTATACCCGGAATTATAACTGATATTCATTCCTGGTGCGGAAATATTAACTGAACTTCCTCTACGAAAAGCCGGATTGTAATAAAAATCGAACTCTCCATTAGGATAAATGGCAAATTCTACTCCATCTTCAATAAAAATAAATGAGTCTGTATAAGCGTTTCGCGGATGTGCTTCAGAAACTGAAGCTGAAAGCGTAAACCCAAAAAACAAAAAACTTAATATGTATGTGAAATTTTTCATAGTGTAAAATTTAGATAATTATCCTAACCGAGTTAGGCAGTTATCATAAAAGTTACAAAGGCTGTGCCAGAAATCTAAAAGCCACCTGTATTTACCTGTTTTAGATGTTTTAGGTTTTGAAAATCAGTATATTATTCTATCGTAATTTTTCTTTTAGATACTTAGCGGTAAATGATTTTTTGTTTTTTATTACTTCTTCGGGTGTACCAAAAGCTACTAAATGACCACCTTTTTCACCACCTCCTAGACCTAAATCAATGACATAATCGGCGCATTTTACCAAGTCCATATTATGCTCAATCACAATTACACTATGTCCTTTTTTGATAAGGGCATTAAAAGATTGTAGTAGTTTTTTGATATCGTGAAAGTGTAATCCGGTGGTAGGTTCATCAAAAATAAATAAGGCTTTGTCTCGAGAACTACCTTTTACCAGAAAAGAAGCCAGTTTTATACGTTGTGCCTCCCCACCGGAAAGAGTAGAGGAGCTTTGGCCTAATTTTACATATCCGAGCCCTACATCTTTTAAAGGTTTTAATTTTCTAACAATTTTATCTTGTTTGTGTTTTTTGAAGAAATCTGTAGCATCATCAATGGTCATATTTAATACATCATCAATATTTTTATCTTCAAAACTAACCTCTAATACTTCTTTTTTAAAGCGCTTGCCGTTGCAGGCTTCACATTCTAAATGAACATCGGCCATAAACTGCATTTCTATGGTGACTTCACCTTCACCTTTACATACTTCGCAACGCCCGCCATCTACATTAAAAGAAAAATATTTAGGCGTATAATTCCTGATTTTTGATAATTTCTGGCTTGAAAATAAGCTCCTAATATCATCGTATGCCTTGATATAAGTTACGGGATTTGAACGGGAACTACGGCCAATAGGATTTTGATCTACATATTCTACACTACCCAGATTTTTAAAATCTCCTTCAATAGCAGTAAACTGTCCGGCTTTTTCACCATAACCTCCAAGTTGTTTTTGGGTACCGGGATAAAGAATTTTTTTAACCAGGGTACTTTTTCCACTCCCTGAAACCCCGGTAATAGCTGTAAAAATGCCTAAAGGAAAAGTTACATCAATATTTTTAAGGTTATTTTCCCTTGCACCAATAACTTTAATTTCCTGTGTAGAAGTGCGGCGTTTTTCAGGTAAAGGAATTTCTTCTTTACCATTGAGGTATTGAGAAGTAAGTGAATGAGATTTTAAGATTTGTTTCAGGGTTCCTGTAGCAACTACCTCACCTCCCAATGAACCGGCTTCAGGACCAATATCTATAATTTCATCGGCAGCATTCATAATATCTTCATCGTGTTCTACCACAATAACCGTGTTGCCTAAATCACGCAGTCCTTTTAAAACCCCAATCAAACGCTCAGTGTCACGCGGGTGTAAACCAATGGAAGGTTCGTCTAAAATATACATAGAGCCCACTAAACTACTACCAAGCGAAGTCGCCAGATTAATTCGCTGTGATTCCCCACCTGAAAGTGTATTTGATTTACGGTTTAGGGTTAAATAATCTAGACCTACCTGGGAAAGAAAATCAAGCCGGTTCCTGATTTCGGTAAGTAATCTTTTGGCAATTTGGACATCATATTTATTTAATTCCAGTTCATTAAAAAATGCCCGTACTTTATCTAAGGGCTTTTCAACCAAATCGGTAATACTATGGCCGTTTATTTTTACATTTTCAACTTCAGGACGAAGGCGTTTTCCCTTACAGGTACTGCATCTAGTTTTTCCGCGATAGCGGGAAAGCATTACCCTGTTTTGAATTTTATAGGCTTTTCGTTCCAGAAAATCAAAAAACTCATTAATTCCCTCAAAATACTGATTTCCATTCCAAACCAGTTCTTTTTGCTCATCGGTGAGTTTGAACCAGGGTTTATGAATAGGAAAATCAAATTTATGGGAATTATTGACCAACTGGTCACGATACCAACTCATACTATCCCCACGCCAGGGGAAAATTGCGTTTTCGAAAACTGAAAGCCCGGTATTGGGAATAACCAAATCTTCATCAATACCAATAACATCACCATAGCCTTCACATTTTGGGCAGGCACCGTAAGGGTTATTAAAGCTGAAAAGATGTACATTTGGTTCAGGGAAATTTATGCCGTCCAGTTCAAATTTATTACTAAAATGTCTCGAAACTCCGTCGCTTAGCTTTTCGATATAAAGCTCGCCTTTTCCTTCAAAAAATGCAGCATCCACGGCATCGGCCAGGCGATTATAAAAATCTTCTTCATCCTTGGTAATAATACGATCAATCACTAGAAAAGTCGATTCTGGAGTGGCTTTATCAAAATTGGCTTCATCAATTCTGACGACATCTTCTTTTATTTTAATTCGGCTGTAGCCCTGTTGCGCAAGTACTTTTATTTTTTCTGAAAGCGGACGTCCTTCTTCCAGATGGATAGGAGATAGGAGTAAAAGTTTTTCCCTTTCCGGAAAATCTTTTACATAATTTACTACATCGGTTACACTATCTTTTTTCACCTGATTTCCTGAAATTGGGGAATAGGTCTTCCCCACACGGGCAAAAAGCAATTTCAGATAATCATAGATTTCAGTTGAAGTTCCTACCGTAGACCGGGGATTGGTAGAATTTACCTTTTGTTCAATGGCAATAGCCGGGGCAATACCTTTGATATAATCAACTTTTGGTTTATTAAGTCGGCCTAAAAATTGCCGTGCGTAAGACGAAAGACTTTCCACATACCGGCGCTGTCCTTCGGCATACAGGGTATCAAAGGCAAGGCTGGATTTTCCCGAGCCGGAAAGTCCGGTAATCACCACCAGTTTATTTCTGGGGATAACAACATTAATATTTTTAAGGTTGTGCAGTTTTGCACCCTTAATGATTATATTTTCCTTTGGATTGGCCTTATCAACGTCAATTTTCATGCGATAAATTTGCTGTAAAGCTGCAAAGGTACTCAATAAGAAGCTGGGGAAAAAGCCTGAAAATTCCTATAGTAATGTTAAAAATTTAAGCTTTTATTTGTTTTTGTCAAATTTATCTTGCTATATTTGACCTCAAGGTTTAACATTAATAATTCTTGCCTATAGCACAAAGTTACTTTTAAACTAAAAAACCAAAAATTTCAGGTTGTATGCTACCATCCTGAATAAAAGTAACTGATATGGAGAACCTAAAAGTAACCGATGCAAGTCTTGTACGGGAATATTTAAGCGGAAATGAAAGTGCTTTATCTACTTTGATTTCCCGTCATGAACACCGAATATACAGCTTTATTTTTTCGAAAGTTTTTGATAAAGATGTTGCGGAAGATGTTTTTCAGGACACTTTTATTAAAGTGATAAATACCTTAAAGCGTGGAAAATATAATGAAGAAGGGAAATTTTTACCCTGGGTAATGCGTATTGCACATAATTTGGTTATCGATCATTTTAGAAAAAACAAACGTATGCCTAGATTTGAAAGCAACGGAGATTTTAATATTTTTTCGGTTTTAAGCGATTCAGACCTTAATGCTGAAAAGCAAATTATTAAAGATCAAATTGAATGTGATGTTCAGGAATTAATTAAAGAGCTACCGGCCGATCAGCTTGAGGTACTTACTATGCGTATCTATAAAGATATGAGTTTCAAGGAGATCTCAGAACGTACCGGGGTTAGTATTAATACTGCTTTAGGCCGAATGCGTTATGCGTTAATAAACCTTCGGAAAATAATAGAAAAACATAACTTAGTTTTAACAAATTAGTATATACTTTTCCCTTTATGTCTGCGTTATTCTATAGAATCAAAGACAAAATTAAAAGATGGGGAAACTTTACACTAAAAACACTCCAAAAGGAGACAAGTTAAAAGAATTGCGACCTAAAAGAGAAACTATTTCGTTCCTTTTGAACTATTCTAGAGTCCTTAGGATAACAGAATATGATAAAAGAATGAAATTTGACACTATTTTAAATTAAGTCGATTTCTAAATTTATACAACTTTAAAAGACCTGTTTTTAGCCTGCAGGTCTTTTTTTAGCAACTCTCCGAGTCCCAAAAGGGGGAATTTTTAAACTGGAGGTATAGGAATTACTTTTCTTAAAAGCTAAATTTCACAAAAGCCAGACAGGATTATAGCCTTAACTGATGTAGCATAAATTATTAAAAAGCGTGTAATGATAATTTTAGGAATTATTCCGATGACTATTTTCCGTTTCTCATTTTCTCTTTAATCACGCTCTTTCTGCCAATGGTTTTGGTAATAATATCTTTTTCTAAATTCCAGCCGCGGGCAGGAGAATATTGTCGGCCATACCAAATAATTTGAAGATGCAGTTTATTCCATAAATCTCTCGGGAAAAGCCTCTTGGCATCTTTTTCGGTTTGGGTCACGTTTTTACCATTACTCAGGTTCCATCGGTACATTAAACGATGAATATGTGTATCTACCGGAAAAGCAGGTACGTTAAAAGCCTGTGCCATTACCACACTGGCTGTTTTATGGCCAACAGCAGGAAGGGATTCCAAAGCTTCAAAATCGGCAGGGACCTGTCTGTTATACTTTTCAATTAAAATTTCAGATAAACCGTAAATTCCTTTAGATTTCATGGGAGAAAGCCCCACTGGTTTTATAATTTCCCTTATTTCCTCTACAGATAGTTTTACCATATCGTAAGGGTTATCGGCAATTTTAAAAAGCTCGGGGGTAATCTGGTTTACTTTTACATCGGTACTTTGTGCTGAAAGTAAGACAGCGATAAGTAGCGTATAAGGATCTTTATGATCTAGGGGAATTGGAATCTCCGGATAAATTTTATTTAGGGTGTCTATTACGAATTGTACCTTTTCTGGTTTGGTCATATTGCTTAATTTTACTCAATAATTGAGATTTGATTTACTTCAATTTTTGCCTTGAAGTTTTTAAACCTTATCTTTTAAGCTTTCGGAATACGAAATCCGAAGTTGAAAAATAAATACAAAAATAAGAATTATGACAACATTGAAAGCAGGTGACAAAGCTCCCGATTTTAAAACTGAAGATCAAGACGGAAACATTATTCAATTATCTGATTTTAAGGGTAAAAAATTGGTTTTGTTCTTTTACCCCAAAGCCAGTACGCCAGGTTGTACTGCTGAAGCCTGTAATTTACGGGACAACTGGCAACAGTTTCAGGAAAAAGACTATGCTATAGTAGGCGTTAGTGCTGATACAAAAAAACGACAAAGTAATTTTAAGAATAAATATGAGTTTCCTTTTCCATTACTTGCTGATGAAGATAAGGAAGTGATTAATGCTTATGGCGTTTGGGGCCCTAAAAAGTTTATGGGTAAAGAATACGACGGAATTCACCGAACTACTTTTATTATTGATGAAGAAGGAAAGATAGAAGAAGTGATAAAAAAGGTGAAGACCAAAGAACACACCGCCCAGATTTTGGAATAGTTTACTCGATAACCGGAAGAAAATACAACGGCTATCTTCTTAAGGCTTTTCAAATTATTTCTCTCGGTGGCAAGACCAACAGAGGTGATTTTTAATAAGTTAATGGTCAATATTAATATTGGCCATTAACTTATATAGTAGTTTAGTTTAAACTAATGAATTTTGCTTTTTGAAAAGTGGCCAGACTATCGCAGTTTTCTACTTCGAGTTCGAGGGTTTTACCTTCAATTTCATCAGAGATAAAGTAAATATTACATGGGGTACCCTCGGTATTACTTTTGCTGAAATCTACGTTACCGTTTTCCAGAACTCCTGAAACCAAAGCAGTATCAAGCTTATTTGTTCTAAAATAAGTTAAAGCCTCAGGAGAAAAAAACCGTTCTTTTGTCTTTATATTTTTTAAAACCCTGGCATTGGGGGTGTAATCGCAGGAGGCTTTTTTCCCGCCAAGGAAAAAAAACAAAATTATAATTCCGAAAAATAGTCCAACGGAAAAAAATCCTATTCGGTGAATAAGTTTCATTGAAAAAAATTAAAAAACCGTGGTTTAAAATATCAAAAGGTTAATATCCCGGTACGAAAGATCAAACCAGTCGGCTATAGATTTATTGGTTAAAATTCCGTGGTAAAAGTACAAACCATTTCGCAAACCTTTATCAAATCTAAGTGTGTTTTCCAATCCGCCTTCTTCGGCAATATGCAAAAGGTAAGGTGTGAAAATATTACTGATGGAAAGCGATGAAGACCTTGCATAACGTGAAGGAATATTGGGTACGCAATAATGAATCACGTTATATTTGGTGAAAATGGGATTATCGTGAGTGGTTATTTCACTGGTTTCCACACATCCACCCATATCAATACTCACATCAATAATCACCGCACCGCGTTTCATAGTACCCACCATTTCTTCGGTTATTAGCACAGGCGAGCGGTTTTTCCCCCGAACTGCCCCTATAAGTACGTCGCAGCGTTTTATGGCTTTGCTCAAATTTTTAGGCTGAATAGTAGAGGTGTAAAAAGTTTGTCCCAGGTTTGATTGAATATTTCGTAATTTGGTAAGCGAACTGTCAAATAACTTTATGCTGGCACCCAGGCCAAGAGAGGAACGAGCGGCGAATTCGCCAACCGTCCCGGCACCTAAAATCACTACCTCAATAGGCGGAACACCACTAATATTGCCAAACATCAAACCGTTTCCTTGTTTATGATTGCTCATAATTTCAGATGCGATTAAAACCGAAGCCGTACCCGCAATCTCGCTAAGGGCTTTTACAATTGGGTAACTTCCATCTTCATCCCGAATAAATTCAAATCCCAGAGCGGTAATGCGTTTACTGGCTAATTTTTGAAAATATTCTTTACATTGGGTTTTAAGCTGAAGGGCTGAAATAAGTATGGTTTGCGGATTGATAAGATCTAATTCTTCCGTACTTGGCGGTTCAACCTTTAAAATAGTAGGACAGGAAAATACTTTTTTAGTGTCATTAGTGATTTCAGCCCCTGCATTGGAATAATCTTTATCGCTAAAACGTGCCCATTGGCCAGCCCCGGATTCCATCATAACTCTATGCCCGTGGGCTGTTATTGCAGCTACCGCATCAGGGCTAAGGCAAATACGTTTTTCCTGATAAGAAGTTTCTTTAGGAAGCCCGATAAATAATTTCCCCTTGTTTTTTAAAATTTCCAGGGTTTCTTCCTGCGGTATAAGCTGTTCTTTAGTAAAAGGTGAAACCTGTTTAGCCATATTGGTTGATATAAAACTTTAAAGAAGAAAATTACAACTATTTTTAGGAATATTAAACATTTTAAAAGTTAGCAAGTTTAAAATTGATTTTCGCGAGTGGGTTGGCCCGGGCCTCTTCCAAAGATTGTTGGTTGTAAACCTTGCTAAGACCTAAAAATAAAAGTGAACTATAAAAATAGCTATATTCGATTACCTCAATACAAACTGATTGATTATTCTATGTATAATATTCTCTGATTTTCTTTACCAATTTTAATTTCCAATTTCTGTCCGTAACCCTGAAGTAAATTATTAATTTTTTCTGGCCATTCGACTAAATTCCAATTATCGGTTGCTAAATACTCATCTAAGCCTATAGCCAGGGCTTCTTCTTCACTTTCTAATCTGTAAAAATCGAAATGGTAAATTGATTCATTTGGCCCCTGGTATTCATTTACAAGCGAAAAGGTAGGGCTTGAAACCCGGTCGTTGCTACCCAGGGCTTTAACCAAAGCCTTGATCAAGGTAGTTTTACCGGCTCCCATTTCACCTGAGAATAAGAGGGTTTTGCTTTGGGCATTTTTAAGAATATAGGATACTGCTTTATCAATTTGCGATAAATCGTAGGTTATTGGCATATAAAAACTGATTTGGGCTGGGTAAAGATATGGGTTTTTATATAAAAAATTATATTTCACTTCTAATCAATAGCATAGAAATAAGAAAGTCCGTTGTAATAAATTACCTAACGGACTTTCAATAAAAAACTGTATCTATATATGCGAAAAATTATTAGCCATTGATTTCATTTTTATTATTTAGGATCCATAACCACAAAAGGGATAATCATTTCCTCAAGGGAAACCCCGCCGTGCTGATAGGTATTCCTGAAATAACCAACATAATGATTGTAATTGTTAGGATAAGCAAAGAATAAATCTCCTTTGGCAAAGATAAAAGAGCTACTCATGTTAATAGTGGGAAGGTGTAGGCTTTTTGGGTTTTGGGCGGCCAACACATCCTTTTCTTCATAAGTCAAACTTTTTCCGGTTTTATACCTTAAATTTAAACTGGTGTTTTTATCTCCAATTACTTTTGATGGGTTTTTTACGTTAATCGTTCCATGGTCGGTAGTGATAATAAGTTTAAAACCAAGTTGCTGAGCCTGCTGAATAATTTCAAGTAAAGGTGAATTTTTAAACCAACTATGGGTTAAAGAGCGATACGATTTATCGTTGGAAGCCAGTTCCTTTATCACTTCCATTTCAGTTTTAGAATGGGAAAGCATATCAACAAAATTATATACCACCACGGTAAGGTCGTTTTCTTTTTGTGATTTAAAGTTTTCTACAAGTTTTTTTCCTGATTTTAAGTTGGTGATTTTATGGTATTCGTGTTTAATATTTAAACCAAGCCTTTTGAGTTGTTCTTCGAGGAATTCAGCTTCATAATTATTTTTCCCGCCTTCGTCGGTATCGTTTTTCCAATATTTAGGAAAAAGTTTTTCCATTTCACTTGGCATTAAGCCCGAGAACATGGCGTTTCTGGCATATTGTGTGGCTGTAGGCAGGATACTGTAAAAAGGTGATTCTTCGTTTTTTTTGTAGTAATTGCTTACTACGGGCTCAAAAGCTTTCCACTGGTCGTAGCGTAAATTATCAATCACGACCATTAAAGTGGGCTGTTTTTTTGAAATTTCAGGAATTACTTTTTCTTTAAAAACCGTGTGAGACATCACCGGGGCATCATTGGTTTTTTCTTTCTTACACCATTCCGGGTAATTTTTATCAACGAATTTACAAAACTGGGTGTTGGCTTCCTGCTTTTGCGATTCCAGGATTTCAAACATACCGCTGTCTTCAATAGTTTCTAATTGAAGTTCCCAGTAAATTAAACGCTGGTATAATTCAGTCCATTCTTCAAAGGAATTAACCTGGGCCATGTCCATAGCAATTTTTCGAAATTCCTGCTGATAGTTAGACATGGTTTTTTCTGAAATTAACCGCGAATGATCGAGATTTTTTTTGATACTCAGTAAAATCTGATTTGGATTTACCGGTTTTATAAGGTAATCGGCTATTTTTGAGCCAATAGCTTCCTCCATAATATATTCTTCCTCACTTTTGGTAATCATTACCACCGGGAGGTTTTCACGTTTTTCCTTTAGCTCAGAGAGGGTTTCCAGGCCGGTGAGTCCGGGCATGTTTTCATCTAAAAAAACAATGTCGAAACTCTGTTCTTCAACCTGTTCTAATGCTTCGGTACCACTTTTGGCAGTAATTACTTCATAATCTTTAGTTTCCAGAAAAAGAATGTGGGGTTTCAATAAATCTATCTCGTCATCAACCCACAATATTTTTATTTTACTCATTGGAATGTTTGGTTTTATATTTCTGAAAATTCATAAATAAATTAGAGTATTGTTTGGTCTTTTAGCATTTATTCTCTCTTGTACCCTATAAATTTATTTATGCTCATTTCATATATGTATATTTGTTTTAAATTAAATAAATTAAGGCTTGGCATCACAAAACAAACTCAAAATATTAAACGACCCTATTTACGGGTTTATTACCATTCCAAGTCAGCTGATCTTCAACCTTATTGAACATTCTTATTTTCAGCGTTTGCGCCGAATTTCCCAAATGGGGCTTTCCTATTTGGTTTATCCCGGAGCGCACCATACGCGGTTTCACCATGCCCTGGGATGTGTTCATTTAATGCAAAAAGCTATTAGCATTTTACGGCATAAAGGCGTTGAAATTTCTGAAGCCGAAGCCGAAGCTCTGCAAATTACAATTTTGTTACACGATATAGGCCATGGTCCGTTCTCTCATGCTATGGAACACAGCATTGTAGAAGGGATTGACCACGAAAGTATATCATTGCTTTTTATGGAGGAAATCAATGCTGAATTTAACCAAAGTTTAACGCTGGCATTGCAAATCTTTAAGGGTACCTATGAAAAGAAATTCCTGAATCAGCTGGTCTCCAGTCAGCTTGATATGGATAGGTTGGACTACCTGAAGCGCGATAGTTTTTACACGGGTGTTGCTGAAGGAAATATTAATAGCGAGCGGCTTATTACCATGCTTAATGTGGTTAATAACCAGTTGGTAGTTGAAGAAAAAGGTATTTATTCTGTAGAAAAATTTCTAGTAGCACGCCGGTTAATGTACTGGCAGGTATATTTGCATAAAACAAGCCTTGTGGCCGAGCAGTTGCTAATAAGGGTTTTAAAGCGTGCCAAAGAATTAATAGAAGAAGGGGAAAAGCTAAATGCGAGTACCGCTCTTATTTACTTTTTGAATAATAAGGTAACCCGTGATAAATTTTCTGCTAAAACTTTGGAGGTTTTTGCCCGTTTAGATGATTACGATATTGTAATGGCAATGAAGGAGTGGCAACAAAGTAATGATTTTGTACTGAGTAATTTATGTAAAATGATTATTAATCGCGAACTGCTGAAAGTGAAAATTAAAAAGAAGAAACCTTCAACAGAAAAATTACAAAAACATCTTTCACAAACAAAGAGTCAGTATGGTTTAAGTGAAAAAGAAGCGGCTTATTTTGTGTTTTCAGGAGAAATTGCCAACCTGGCCTATAAACGGGAAAAAGACAATATTAACATTTTGCATAAAAACGGGAAAATTAGTGATGTAGCTAAAGTTTCTGACCAGTTAAACCTTAAAGCGCTCTCTAAAACAGTAGTGAAATACTATATATGTTACCCTAAGGTTAAACATTAAAGCAATTTTTTTACTTTTGCCAGAATGAAATTTACCGCAGCACAAATAGCAGAGATTTTAGAAGGGGAGATTGAAGGCAATCCTGAAGCTAAAGTTTCTGAACTTTCGAAAATTGAAGAAGGGGAAGAGGGATCGCTTACTTTTTTAAGCAATCCAAAGTATACCTCTTATATTTATAAAACCAATGCCTCGGTTACCATAGTTAATCATGACTTTAAAGCCGAGCAGCCTGTTAATACCACTTTGATAAAAGTAAAAGATGCCTATAAAGCTTTTTCTACGCTTTTAGAATATTATAACCAGGTGAAGCTTAGTAAATCGGGTATTGAAAATCCAAGTTATATCGATGAAAATGTTAAATATGGCGAAGCGCTTTATTTAGGGGCATTTGCTTATATCGGTAAAAATGTAGAAATCGGGGACCGGGTAAAAATTTATCCCAATGCCTATCTTGGGGATAATGTAAAAGTAGGAGATGATGTAGTAATATTTCCCGGGGTAAAGATTTATTCAGAATGTGTTATAGGGAGCAACTGTTTTCTTCATAGTGGCGTTATTGTTGGTGCTGATGGTTTTGGGTTTAGTCCGGGAGATGACGGTACTTATTCAAAGGTTCCCCAAATAGGAAATGTAATTATTGAAGACCAGGTTGAAATTGGTGCAGGTACAACTATAGATCGTGCTACTTTAGGTTCTACTATTATCCGTAAAGGAGTAAAACTTGATAATCAAATTCAAATAGCCCATAATGTTGAGATTGGTGAGAATACCGCTATTGCAGCTCAAACAGGTATTGCCGGTTCTACAAAAATTGGAAAAAATTGCCTTATTGGCGGGCAGGTTGGTATAGCCGGACATTTAACTATTGGTGATCGCGTGAGTATCCAGGCGCAATCGGGGATAGGAAGAAATGTAGAAGATGGAGAAAAATTACAAGGTACTCCGGCTTTAGGTTATCACGATTATAATAAATCTTATATTCATTTTAAAAATTTACCCAAAACGGTTGATTTAATACACCAACTCAAGAAAAAAATAGATAAAGATGGCTGAAAAAGTCTCGAAACAGCAAACCATTAAAAACGAGGTTTCCTTAGAAGGCGTAGGTCTGCATACCGGCCAAAAAGTTACTTTAACTTTTAAACCGGCACCAGAGCATACCGGATATTTATTCCGAAGAGTAGATTTGGAAGGAAGTCCGCAAATTGAAGCCGACGTTGCTTATGTGGTAGATACCCAACGCGGCACTAATTTAGAAAAAAACGGGGTGAAGATCCATACGTCAGAGCATGTTCTCGCTGCTTGTGTAGGGCTTGAAATTGATAATATTATTATTGAACTCGATGCACCCGAACCACCAATTATGGATGGTTCTTCAAAGTTTTTTGTGGAAGCTCTTGAAAAAGCAGGAATTGAAGTTCAAGAGGCAGATAGGGATGAGTATATAGTAGATGAGGTTATTTCTTACCACGATCAGGAATCAGGTAGTGAAATTATTGTTATGCCGGCCGAGGAGTATCAGGTAACTACTATGGTAGATTTTGGTACCAAAGTTTTAGGTACTCAGAATGCGTCTATAAAGCACTTATCAGATTTTAGGGATAAAATTTCCAATGCCCGTACTTTTAGCTTTCTACACGAATTAGAAGCTTTATTAGAACATGGGCTTATTAAAGGGGGCGATTTAAATAATGCTATTGTTTATGTAGATAAGGAATTGGGCGAAGAAACGATGAAGAAACTTCGCGTAGCTTTTAATCGTAAAGAGATTTCTGTAAAACCCAATGGAATTCTGGATAATTTAACCCTGCATTACCCTAATGAAGCGGCACGGCATAAATTATTAGATGTTTTGGGTGATTTAGCTTTAATCGGTACCCGAATACGAGGGAAAGTAATTGCCAATAAACCCGGGCATAAAGTTAATACTCATTTTGCGAAAAAAATGGCCAAAATTATTAAAGCTGCTCGCCGTAGCAATGTTCCTAAAATAGATCTGGAGCAAAAACCCTTGATGGATGTAAATGATATAATGGATACGCTTCCGCACCGTCCACCTTTTTTATTGGTAGATAAAATTTTTGAATTGACTGATTCTACGGTCATAGGTATGAAAAACGTTACTATGAATGAGCCGTTTTTTGTAGGCCATTTTCCGGGTAAACCGGTAATGCCTGGTGTTCTTCAGGTTGAGGCTATGGCACAAACCGGTGGGATACTCGCCTTAAAATCGGTACCAGATCCTGAGAATTACCTTACCTATTTTATGAAAATTGATAATGTAAGGTTTAAGCAGCAGGTAAAGCCTGGGGATACTTTAATTTTTAAATTGGAATTATTGGCACCAATACGTCGCGGAATTTGCCAAATGCAGGGGTATACATACGTAAATGGAAAACTAGCCACAGAAGCAGTATTAATGGCACAAATTGTAAAATCAAAATAATATGAACCAACCCTTAGCATACGTGCATCCGGGAGCAAAGATTGCCAAAAACGTGGTAATAGAACCCTTTGCTACAATTCATAATAATGTAGTAATAGGAGAAGGTACCTGGATTGGTTCTAACGTAACCATTATGGAAGGCGCCCGAATTGGGAAAAATTGTAGCATATTTCCAGGTGCAGTTATTTCTGCTATTCCACAAGATAAAAAATTTGACGATGAAGATACGCTTACCGTGATTGGCGATAATACTACTATTCGGGAATGCGTAACCATAAACCGGGGTACCACCGACCGACAAAAAACCGTGGTAGGTAATAATTGTTGGATAATGGCTTACTGTCATATCGCCCACGATTGTATTGTTGGTGATAACTGTATTTTTTCAAATAACAGTACCCTTGCAGGCCATATTAATGTGGGAGATTATGTGGTTTTGGCCGGAATGGCAGCTATTCAGCAGTTTTGTAATATAGGGAATCACGCCTTTATAACCGGAGGCTCATTGGTTAGAAAAGATGTTCCCCCTTATGTAAAAGCTGGTCGGGAACCGCTTTCTTATGTCGGGATAAACTCTATAGGATTACGTAGAAGAGGTTTTTCAACTGATAAAATAAGGGAGATTCAAAATATCTACCGAATCTTATACCAAAAGAATTACAACAACTCCCAGGCTATTGCTATTATTGAAGCTGAAATGGAAGCAACCGCCGAACGTGATGAAATTCTTGAATTTATTAAAAACTCACAACGAGGTGTCATGAAAGGATACTTCAGTTCAAATTAAAATTTATAGAAAATGGCAAGTACCAGTGATATTAGAAACGGATTATGCATTCATTATAATCATGATATATATAAAATTGTAGAATTCCTGCATGTAAAGCCGGGGAAAGGCCCTGCTTTTGTACGTACAAAATTAAAAAGTGTTACCACTGGAAAAGTAGTTGAAAATACTTTTTCTGCAGGACATAAAATTGATGATGTAAGGGTTGAAACTCATAAATTCCAGTTTTTATATAGTGATGAAGAATTCTATCATTTTATGAATGTGGAAGATTATACCCAAATTCGTCTCACCGAGAATATTCTCGACCAACCAAGACTTTTAAAAGAAGGGGAAGTGGTAACTGTTTTAATTAATACTGAAGATGGTTTACCTTTATCGGTAGAAATGCCTGCCAGTGTGGTTTTAGAAGTGACGCATACGGAACCTGGTGTAAAAGGTAATACTGCAACTAATGCCACGAAACCGGCTACTGTAGAGACCGGTGCAGAAGTAAATGTCCCGCTTTTTATAAATGAGGGTGATAAAATTAAAGTTGAAACTGAAAAAGGCACGTATAAAGAGCGAATAAAAGAGTGATTTTTTCAGAAATAGTTTATTAAAAAATTTGTATCGTCATCCTGAACTAGTCTTAAGATCTAACATGTTTTTATCATTAACAATTCAGAATGACGATTTAAAAAAGTTTTCGGATAGCCCCTGTAGTATTATTTACTTCTGAGAAAACTTCAATTAATTTTTATTTTTTTGTATGAAATTTCCGCAAAAACACAGCCTGCAACAAATAGCTACGATAATTGATACTGAATTTGTAGGTAATCCTGATTTCCCGGTATACGGAATGAATGAAATTCATGTGGTTACTCCCGGGGATATTGTTTTTGTAGATCATCCTAAATATTACGATAAAGCTTTAAATTCAGCGGCAACGGTTGTTTTAATCAATAAAGAAGTGGATTGTCCTGAAGGTAAGGCTTTGTTGATTTCAGACGATCCCTTTAGGGACTTTAATAAACTTACGAGGTATTTTCAGCCTTTTGAAAAATCGGAGAAAAACATAGCCAATTCTGCAGAGATAGGGGCAGGTAGTGTTATTCAGCCTAATTGTTTTATCGGGAATAATGTAAAAATTGGTGAAAATTGCCTAATTCATTCCAATGTTAGTATTTACGATAATTGTGTAATTGGCGATAATGTAACTATCCATTCCGGAACAGTTTTGGGCGGCGATGCATTCTATTATAAAAATCGCACGGAAGGGTTTGATAAACTTATTTCCGGCGGCAGGGTAGTGATTGAAAATAATGTTGATATAGGTTCTAATTGTAGTATAGACCGTGGCGTTTCTGGAGACACTACCATAAAAGAAGGTGCAAAACTCGATAATTTAATTCAGGTAGGTCATGATACCGTAATTGGAAAAAAATGCCTTATTGCTTCGCAGGTTGGTATCGCCGGGGCAGTAATTATTGAAGATGAAGTTACCGTTTGGGGACAGGTTGGTTTTAGAAGTGGCATTGTTGTTAAAAAAGGCGGGGTAATGATGGGGCAGGCCGGAATTACCAAGTCAACTAAAGAAAACACGGTTTATTCCGGGAATCCCGCTATGGAATCCCGGGCTAAATTGAAAGAATTGGCGCTCTTAAGACAATTGCCTAAATTTCTGGACAAATTAAAAGAATAAACTATGGATTTGAACGGAAAACAAATTGTAGCAGACTTTTATAAATCAGATTTTTTTAAAAATAGGAAAACCCTTGAAAAATATCTTCACCCCGATGCAAATTTAAGCTGGTATGGTACTACGGGACTAAAAAAACTAAATCGGGAAGAAGTTTCAGCTTTAAGCCTTGAAATGTCAGAATCTTTTGAATCCCTTCGCGCCGAAATTCAAAAGGTGGTGGTAGATAAAAATGGGGTTGCTATCAATTTCACGTATCACGTAAGAACTATTGAAAACCCTGAGGAAGAAATACCTCTGGCTCACTTTATTGCTATTTGGGAATTAAAAGACGAAAAGCTGTATAAAGGAGTTCAAATTTCACAATTAGGGGAAGAAGTAGAAGAAACACCCTGGGAATAATTTTTAATTTAAGGTTAAAGAATGTTCAAATCGTATTTGAGCCCGTAATAAACTATAAAAATACTTTAGGTTTTATTTTTAAAAACCTACTTTTGTGTTCGCAAAAAATTAAATTTTATGAGCGTTTTAGTCAATAAAGATTCAAAAATAATCGTGCAGGGATTTACCGGAAGTGAAGGTACTTTTCACGCTGAGCAAATGATAGAATACGGTACCAACGTTGTGGGTGGAGTAACACCCGGAAAAGGGGGCCAGAAACATTTAGATAAGCCTGTTTTTAATACCGTTTCTGATGCGGTAAAAGAAACCGGGGCCGATGTAACTATCATCTTTGTACCGCCAGCCTTTGCCAGTGATGCTATTATGGAAGCTGCAGATGCTGGAATTAAAGTAATTATCACTATTACAGAAGGAATTCCGGTGGCTGACATGGTGAAAGCCTATGATTATATCAAAGATAAAGACTGCCGTTTGGTAGGGCCAAACTGTCCCGGGGTAATTACACCAGAGGAAGCAAAAGTGGGAATTATGCCTGGTTTTGTTTTCAAAAAAGGGAAAGTTGGAATCGTATCTAAATCAGGAACCCTTACCTACGAAGCTGCAGATCAGGTAGTAAAACAAGGTCTTGGAATTACCACGGCTATTGGAATTGGGGGAGACCCAATTATTGGTACCACAACCAAAGAAGCCGTTGAGTTGCTGATGAATGATCCTGAAACTGAATGTATTGTAATGATTGGTGAAATTGGTGGTCAACTTGAAGCCGATGCTGCCGAGTGGATCAAGAAAGACGGAAATAAAAAACCTGTTGTAGGGTTTATTGCCGGAGAAACTGCTCCTGCAGGACGTACAATGGGCCATGCAGGCGCTATCGTAGGCGGAAGTGAGGATACTGCCCAGGCCAAAAAGAAAATTCTTAAAGAAAACGGAATTCACGTGGTAGATTCTCCTGCTGAAATCGGTAAAAAAGTTGCCGAGGTTATAAAAGGCTAATAAAAATGTTATAATTCCTTGAATCCTCTTGGTTTAATTATCAGGAGGATTTTTTTATACATAAGATTTAAGCTTTTTTGTTTTCTTATATTTGAAATAGTTTATTTAAAGACCAATTATATAATATGAAATTACTCGAAGGAAAAAATGCAATAATTACCGGTGGGAGCCGGGGAATAGGCAAGGGAATTGCCAAAGTTTATGCTGAACATGGTGCTAATGTGGCTTTTACCTATAATTCTTCAGCAGCATCAGCCAATCAACTTGCCGATGAACTTAGTCAACTTGGTGTAAAAGCTAAAGCTTATCAATCCAATGCCGCAAGTTTTACTGAAGCTGAACAACTTATTAAAGATGTTGCTGCCGATTTCGGTGCTATTGATATTGTGGTAAACAATGCCGGAATTACCAAGGATAACTTGTTAATGCGAATGAGCGAAGCAGATTTTGATAAAGTAATTGAAGTGAACCTGAAATCAATTTTTAATATGACTAAAGCTGTCCAGCGTACCATGTTAAAGCAACGAAAAGGGAGTATTATTAATATGAGCTCGGTAGTCGGTGTTAAAGGAAATGCGGGACAAGCTAATTATGCGGCTTCCAAAGCTGGAATTATAGGTTTTTCAAAATCTATGGCCTTAGAATTAGGTTCGCGAAATATAAGGACTAATGTTATTGCTCCAGGGTTTATAGAAACTGAAATGACTGAAAAATTAGATGAAAAAGTGGTTGATGGCTGGCGCGACGCTATTCCGTTAAAACGCGGTGGACGGCCTGAAGATATTGCCAATGCCTGTGTTTTTCTTGGAAGTGATATGAGCGCATATGTAACCGGTCAGGTACTTCATGTGGATGGGGGAATGCATACTTAGATGATACGTTGTTAGTTAAAAGTTAGTAGTTATTTGACTTTTTAACGCTGAACCAATAACAAATAACTAGCTTCCCGTCAATGGATTTTACTACAATCTTATTCCTTTCCCTGGCTGCAATTTTTGCGCTGGGGTTTGCTTTTTTTCAGTATTTGTACAAAGCTAAAGCTGGTCAGATTAAGTACATTTTTTTTGGCTTACGAACAGCTAGTGTGTTTGTTCTTTTACTGTTATTGATTAATCCTGAAATTTCTACCACTACATACGAGACCCAAAAAGCTAATTTAATCCTGCTGGCCGATAATTCAGAATCTATATTTCAATTGGAGCAGGAAGAAGAGCTATCTTCATTAATCGATAGTCTAAATGCGGACAGTAAACTTCAGGAACGTTTTGAATTATCCACGCTTGCTTTCGGAGAAAATTTACAGTTTGAAGATTCATTAGATTTTTCAGCAAAACAAACCAATATCAATGCTGCTCTTAATCAAATTAAAAGCCTTTTTAGCACAGAACCTTCAGCGGTAATTTTATTATCTGATGGGAATCAAACCCTGGGGCGGGATTACCGCTATTTCTCCGCAGCTCAAAATCAGCAACTCTTTCCTGTGATATTGGGTGATACCACACAATATCCCGATTTATTTATTGACCGGTTAAATGTAAATCGTTATGCTTTTTTGAATAATAAATTCCCTGTAGAAGCTTTTATAAATTACACCGGGGAGGAAAGTGTGATTACCCGTTTTGAGATTAAGACTGGGGAAAACACGGTTTATGCTGAAAATATTGAATTGGATGCTGAAAATACTTCGGTAGTGGTTCAAGCTGAACTACCGGCTAACAGACTCGGTGTTCTTTCTTATTCCGCCAAAGTAGTCCCGCTTGAAAATGAAAAAAACAAGGAGAACAATACCCAGAATTTCGCTATTGAAGTGGTTGATGAACGCACCAATGTTTTGATTTTAAGCGAAATTGCTCATCCCGATCTTGGTGCGATAAAAAAATCTATTGAAAAAAATGAACAGCGTAAAGCCGATATTCGTTATCTGGGAGACGATTTTCAAATTCAGGAATATCAGTTAATTGTTTTTTATCAGCCTACCCGGGCTTTTGAAACTTATATGAAGACGGCTTCAGATAAAAAAACAGGGGTGCTTTTTATTACCGGAACCCAAACCGAATGGCGCTTCCTCAATGAAAATCAGCAGTTTTTTAGTAAAGATTATAGTCATCAGAATCAGGAAATTTTTGGAAGTTTTAATAAAAACTTTACCCGGTTTCAAATTGAGGATATCGGATTTGAAAATTTTCCACCGCTTGAAGATAAATTTGGTGAAGTTAGAGTGAAGGGGCTGGATGCTTTACTTTTTCAACAAATTGAAAATACAGGAACCAATCAGCCCTTACTGGCAATTTCAGAAGAAAATTTAAAAACCGGGGTTTTATTTGGTGAGAATATCTGGCGTTGGCGGGCAACTAATTTCCAACAAGAAGGAAGTTTTGAATCTTTTGATGATTTCTTCGGAAAAATCATTCAAAACCTAGCCTCACAAACTCGTAGGGAACGGCTTAGTCTTGATTATGAGTCATTTTATTATGGAAATGAACAATTACGAATAAACGCTCAATATTTTGATGAAAACTATCGATTTGATTCGGGAGGAAATCTTGAAATCACCTTAAGAAATTCCGAGACTGAAAATATAACCGAAGCTACAATGCTGCTTAGAAATAACAGTTTTGTGTTTGAGCTTGATAACCTGGAAGAAGGTACTTACCAATTTGAAGTTAAGGAACAGCGTTCTGGAATTACTAAATCGGGTAAATTTCGTTTAATTCCTTCCAATATTGAAGTCCAATTTTTATCGGCCAATCTACAAAAAATGGAAGCGCTTGCGGCTCATAATCAAACCTCGGTTTATTTCTCTTCCAATTTACAATCGCTGATAAGTGATTTGGTAAATGACGATAAGCTCAAACCATTACAGAAAAGCCATGAAAATACCGTACCTTTGATAGACTGGGTTTACCTTTTGGCAATCTTAATTGTATTGTTTGCCATAGAGTGGTTTCTCAGAAAATACAAAGGATTAATTTAAAATTTTATATATAGATGGAACGATTACCTAAAATTGCCCTGCCAATCATTATAGGGCTTGTTTTTTTAATAATATTTATTTCAAAGTCAACTATTACTATTGGCTCTGGTGAAGCCGGAGTTCTTTATGAAACTTTTGGAGGTGGGGTAGTAACCGATGAACCTCCCTTAAACGAAGGTTTTCACCTTGTGGCTCCATGGAACAAAGTTTTTGTTTATGAAGTGAGACAACAATCCCTAGAAGAAAAAATGCAGGTTTTAAGTTCTAACGGACTTGAAATTAGAATTGATGCTTCAACCTGGTTTCAGCCCTCTTATAATAACCTTGGAAGCCTTCATAGGGAAAAAGGAGAAGCCTATATTCAGCGTTTGTTACAACCGGCGGTAAGGTCTGCTGCAAGAGCGGTTGTTGGAAGATATAACCCCGAGCAATTATATGCCAGCAAAAGGGAAGCGATTCAGAAAGAAATTTTAGAAGAAACACAAATTCTTTTAAAAGACCAATATGTACAGGTAAATGAGATTCTGGTTAGGGATGTTTCGCTTCCGCCAAATATTAAAGATGCGATAGAACGCAAATTACGCCAGGAACAGGAGTCTTTGGAATATGAATTCCGTTTAACAAAAGCTGAACAGGAAGCTGAACGTCAGCGTATTGATGCTGAAGGTAAAGCGCGTGCGAACGAAATATTAAACGCATCTTTAACCTCAAATATCCTAAAGGAAAAAGGAATTCAGGCAACGCTCGAGCTTGCTAAATCGGGCAATTCCAAAACGGTAATTATAGGTTCAGGAGAAGACGGAATGCCATTAATTTTAGGAGGAAATAATTAATAGGTATCACGATGAAAAAAAGTACTTTTTTTGCATTATTCATAGCAATAAGCTTTTTTTTAAGCCCGAAACTTTTAGCTCAACTTGAACCGGCTCCGGCCGATGGCCAAGCAATGGCTGAAGATCGTCTTCAAAAAATTGAAGATATGCTAAGATCAGCCATTGGTGAAGATCAAATTCCCGGGGCGGTAGCCTTGATTGCCCGAAATGGGAAAATTGTTTTTCATAAGGCTTATGGTAAGGCTAATGCCTCTGGAAAAAATCTTGAAAAAGATGCGATTTTTAGGTTAGCCTCTCAAACAAAGGCAATTACTTCTACCGCAGTAATGATACTTTGGGAAGAAGGAAAATTCAGGTTAGACGATCCTATTTCCAAATATATCTCCGAATTTAAAGATCCGCAAATCCTGGAAAGTTTTGAAGAAAGTGACAGCAGTTATACAGCTACACCCTCAGAAAAAGAAATCACGATCCGCAATTTAATCACGCATACTTCAGGGCTTGGTTACGGGATGATTGACGCCGACGAGCGCATAAAGAAAATTTATGCAAAAGCCGGTGTAACCGAACTTTTCACTACCGAAGCAGTAAGCATTGAAGAAAGCGTAAAGAAAATAGCAAAATTACCACTGCACCACGAACCCGGTGAAAAATTTACCTACAGTGTGGGATTAGATGTTTTAGGCTATTTGGTAGAAGTACTTTCCGGCCAGACTTTAGCTGAATTTATGCAAGAGCGTATTTTCGATCCGTTGGAAATGAACGATACCCGTTTTTATCAACCCTCAGAAAATGCCAAAAGACTGGTTGCTGTTCAACATAAAAACGATGGAGAATGGGAAGATTTTCCCAAGACCTTTTACGATCCCGATTATCCGATAAAAGGAGCGAAAACTTTTTATTCTGGTGGTGCCGGGCTTTCAGGCACAGCTAAAGATTATGCTAAATTTTTACAGATGTATTTAAACGGCGGTGAATTTAATGGAAAGCGAATTTTAAGTCGGCATACTATCAAAATTATTATGGGTAACCATACTGGCAAGTTGTTTAATGCGCCAAACCAGTATCACGGACTTGCTTTTGGAATTGTAAGTCCCACCAGCGAAATTTCCGGCGGGATGGGAAGTGCCGGTACATTTGATTGGGGCGGTTATTTTAATACCCAGTATTTTGCCGATCCGCAGGAACAAATTATCGGGATTTTGTTAAAACAAACTCAGGGTGATACCAGCGATGAAACGAGTTGGAAATTCCGACAAATGGTTTTTAGTGCTATTGATGATTAATTTTTTAAAAAATTAAAAACTTGCTTTGTCTTTTTAATGGAAAGACTTAGATTTGTCATCGTTATGTTGAAAACACAATTACATCATCACCATCATTTTTACTACTGCGCTCAGGCGAGGTAAATTTGGTATGTTGTAATACATCATATTTTAACCACCCGTTTGAGCTATTCAAACGGGTTTTTTTTTGATACTGATTAAATTATGGAAAAAGAAAAATTAAGAATTGCTATTCAAAAGTCTGGGAGATTAAATGAAGACTCCCTAAAGATCCTTAAAGACGCTGGAATTTCTATCGATAACGGGAAAGAGCAGCTTAAAGCGACTGCCAGGAATTTCCCGTTGGAAGTTATGTATTTGCGTAATGGCGACATTCCACAATATTTGCGTGATGGCGTTGTTGATGTTGCCATAATTGGTGAAAATGTGCTTATTGAAAAAGGAAAAGATATTATTCGGGGAGAAAAACTCGGTTTTTCAAAATGCCGGGTTTCCCTGGCGGTTCCAAAAGGAGTAAAGTACAACGGGATTAAAGATTTAGACGGGAAAAAGATTGCCACTTCTTATCCAAATACGGTTAATGATTTTCTTGCAGAAAAAAGAATTTCAGCAGAATTGCATATTATTAACGGTTCTGTAGAAATTGCGCCCAATATTGGCCTGGCCGATGGAATTTGTGATATTGTTTCCAGTGGAAGTACTTTATTTAAAAACGGCCTGAAAGAAGTAGAAGTAATGCTAAAAAGTGAAGCGGTTTTAGCTATTTCTCCTGAAATTTCTAAAGCTAGGAAAGCGATTTTAGAGAAATTGCAATTTAGGATAAAATCGGTTTTAAATGCGCGGACTTCAAAATATATCCTATTGAACGCGCCGGATAAAAACCTTGAAAATATTATAAAATTACTTCCGGGAATGCGTAGTCCAACGGTTTTACCGCTTGCCGAAAAAGGCTGGAGCTCAGTACATACTGTAATAAATGAAGAACGGTTTTGGGAAGTGATAGACGAGTTGAAAATTAACGGTGCCGAAGGTATTTTGGTAGCGCCAATAGAGAAAATGGTAATATAAATCATTGCCTTATAAATTAGTATAGATGAAAACAATTATAAATCCATCTCGTGAGGAATGGGAAGCCATCCTGAAAAGGCCTACTCAAACCATAGAAGATATTGAAGCAACGGTAAACCAGGTTTTTGATGAAGTAAAAACCAGGGGTGATACTGCCGTTGCAAAATACACCGAATTATTTGATGGTATAAATTTAACTACTACTCGCGTAACAAGTTCCGAAATTAAGGACGCTGAAAATGCAGTGAGTACCGACTTGAAAGAAGCCATTGCTCTAGCAAAATTGAATATCGAAAAATTTCACGCTGCACAAAAAACTGATAAAGTTGAAGTTGAAACTAACAATGGTGTGAAATGCTGGCAGGAAAAAAGACCGATTCAAAAAATTGGTTTGTATATTCCCGGGGGGAGTGCTCCCTTGTTTTCTACTATTTTAATGTTGGCCGTTCCGGCTTCGTTGGCGGGCTGTAAAGAGGTGGTTTTATGTACACCGCCTGATAAAGAAGGTAGAGTCCATCCTGCTATTTTATATACTGCGGCACTTTGTGGGGTAACTAAAATCTTTAAAATAGGCGGTATCCAGGCTATTGCCGCAATGACTTTTGGAACAGAATCAGTTCCGAAAATATATAAAATTTTTGGCCCCGGAAACCAGTTTGTTACCGTAGCAAAACAATTGGCTACACGTTATAATGTGGCTATAGATATGCCGGCCGGCCCATCAGAATTATTGGTTTTTGCAGACAATACGGCAAATGCGGCTTTTGTTGCTTCCGATTTATTAAGTCAAGCAGAACACGGCGCCGATAGCCAGGTGATTTTGGTATCGACTTCCCAAACATTAATTGAAGAAGTTGAAAAAGAGGTGAAAAATCAATTAAAAGTCCTTTCACGAAAGGAGATTGCTGAAAAAGCTATAGAAAATTCCCGATTGATTTTTATGGAAAATGATGAAAAAGCTCTGGAATTGATTAATGAATATGGCCCTGAACATTTTATAATTTGTGCCAAAAATGAAGCTTTTTATACCGAAGGAATCCAGAATGCCGGTTCTGTTTTTATAGGTAATTATACGCCGGAAAGCGCAGGAGATTATGCTTCGGGAACGAATCACACATTGCCTACCAACGGCTATGCAAAACAATATAGCGGCGTAAATTTGGATAGTTTTTTGAAGAGTATGACTTTTCAGAAAATTTCAGAAAACGGTATTAAAGAAATTGGCCCGGCCATAGAATTAATGGCAGAAGCCGAAGGTTTACAGGCTCATAAAAATGCGGTGAGTTTACGGTTAAAGGAATTGAAATAATTTTTGAAAATTTCGTCATCCTGAACTTGTTTCAGGGTCTAACTAAATATTTCTTAGATTCTGAAATAAATTCAGAATGACGTTATAAGACCCATTCGGCGAGAATAAATTAAGTGACTTCTAAAAGAAAAATGAAAAATTTCAACATAAAAAACCTGGTTCGGCCTAATGTTGCCGGTTTAAAACCTTATTCGTCAGCCAGGGATGAGTACCAATCTACCACTTCAGAAATGGTTTTTCTCGATGCCAATGAAAACCCGTTTCAAACGGATGTAAATCGGTATCCCGATCCACAACAACGCAGCCTAAAGACTGAGTTAGCAAAGATTAAAGCAGTGTCTGTCGAGAATATTTTGCTTGGTAATGGCAGTGACGAAGTTTTAGATTTATTGTTCAGGGCGTTTTGCGAGCCGGGAAAAGACAATATTATCACCTTACCGCCAACTTACGGAATGTATAAAGTCTTGGCTAACATCAATAATATTGAAAACCGGGAAGTCTTACTCGCTTCAGATTTTGAACCTGATGTAAAGGAAATACTGAATTCAGTAGATGAAAACACAAAAATGGTCTTTTTATGTTCGCCAAATAACCCTACGGGGAATTCCTTTTCTGAAGAGAATATTTTAAAAATCCTTGAACAATTTAATGGTCTGGTAATTATTGACGAAGCTTATATTGATTTTTCAGCAAAAGAAAGTTGGGTGAAAAAACTTAAAAATTATCCCAATCTGGTAATAACACAAACCCTTTCCAAAGCTTATGGAATGGCAGGAATCCGGCTTGGAATATGTTATGCTTCCGAAGCGATAATCAAGACTTTAAACAAGATTAAACCGCCGTACAATGTAAATGAACTTACTCAGTTAAGAGCTTTAAACAGAGTATTGGATAGAAAAGGCGTGGAGACGGAAATTTTAGATTTATTAAAGGAAAGGGCAGATTTAAACAAAGCTTTAGAAGAAATAAGTTTTATTGAAAAAATATATCCTTCAGATGCAAATTTTATCCTTGTAAAAGTTGATGATGCCAATAAAAGGTATAATCAATTAATTGAAAAAGGAATTGTAATTAGAAATCGGAGTACGCAAGCGCTTTGTGAAAATACATTAAGATTTACGGTGGGAACCGGAAAGGAAAACCAAAAATTGATAATGGCTTTAAAAAGTTTAAAATAGATTTAAGGCTAATTCTAAAGTTTTTAAACTGTCATCCTGAACTTGTTTCAGGATTTAAGTTGATTGTAAAAAATGTAAAAAACATGTTAGAAGTTGAAAAAGTTCAGCTTGACATAAAGAGGTTCTTTGAATATGTTCTTTGCTGAAAAATTCATAGAAATTCGATTAAAATAAGAAGGTATAAGATTTCCGCCTCCGCGGAAATGACTAAGAACTAGTTATGAAAAAAGTATTATTTATAGATCGTGACGGCACTTTAATTTACGAACCGGAAGATTATCAGGTAGACAGTATTGAAAAACTGGAATTTTACCCAGGGGCTTTATATTACCTGAAGAAGATTGCCATTGAACTGGATTATGAACTGGTAATGGTGACCAATCAGGATGGATTGGGAACGGAAGTTTATCCAGAAGAGAAGTTTTGGCCTATTCAGAATTTTATACTTCAAACTTTTAAAAATGAAGGGATAGAATTCAGTGAGATTTTAATGGATCGCACTTTCGCAAAAGATAATTCACCAACCCGAAAGCCCAATACCGGACTTTTGGAGGAGAAATACTTAAACGATGAAAAGAAATACGATTTGGGAAATTCTTTTATGATTGGCGATCGGCTTACAGATATTGAATTTGCCTATAACTTTGGCGGAAAAGGTATTTTTATCGATACCCATGAAGATTTGGCTACAGATGAAGTCCAGAATGATCAGCAAAAAGTAAAGGAAACCATAGCTTTAAAAACCGACAGCTGGAAGAAGATATATGAATTTCTAAAATTAAACGATCGTAGCGCTGAAATTTCAAGAAAAACCAATGAAACCGATATTTTTATTCGGTTAAATTTAGATGGTACCGGAAAATCAAAAATAAGTACAGGATTAGCATTTTTTGACCATATGCTGGATCAAATATCACGTCACGGACAAATGGATTTGGAAGTCCAGGTAAAGGGCGATTTAGAGGTTGATGAACATCATACCATAGAAGATACGGCAATAGCCCTGGGCGAGGTTTTCAGTAAAGCTTTGGGAAATAAACTGGGTATAGAACGCTACGGATTTTGTTTGCCGATGGACGATTGCCTGGCTCAGGTAGCTATAGATTTTGGCGGAAGGAACTGGATTGTTTGGAAAACCGAATTTAAACGGGAAATGGTGGGAAAAATACCTACGGAAATGTTCTATCATTTTTTTAAATCGTTTACCGATGGCGCGAAAGCAAATCTAAACGTTAAAGCTGAAGGCCAGAATGAACATCATAAAATTGAAGCGATTTTTAAAGCTTTTGCCAAAGCGATTAAAATGGCGGTAAAACGCGATGCCGAAAAGATGATTCTGCCATCAACTAAAGGAATGTTATAGCCCCCTAGCCCCCAAAGGGGGAATAAAAAGTGAAAAGAACAAAAATTGTATTGTGAAAATAGAAAATGAAAATAGTAATAATTGATTACGGTGCAGGAAATATTCAAAGCATAAAATTTGCGGTAAAAAGACTGGGTTACGATGCGGTTTTAAGTAGTGATGCTGAGGAGATCCGGCGTGCAGATAAGGTTATTTTTCCTGGTGTTGGAGAAGCTAGCAGTGCGATGAAAATGCTAAAATCTACCGGCCTGGATAAAGTGATCCTAACTTTAAAGCAGCCGGTTTTGGGGATTTGCCTGGGAATGCAGTTAATGTGCACTTATTGTGAAGAAGGTGATACTGATGGTCTCGGAATTTTTCACGCTGATGTGGTAAAATTCAATAATAATTTGAAAGTGCCACAAATTGGTTGGAATAAGATTTTTGATCTAAAATCAGATTTATTTACCGGAATTTCAGAAGGTGAATTTGTGTATTTGGTGCATAGTTTTTACGTAAAGGAATGTGAAGAAGCAATTGCGTCTACGGAATATGGTGTGGAATACACATCGGCCATTCAGAAAGATAATTTTTACGGCGTACAATTTCATCCCGAAAAGAGCAGTGATGCCGGAGAGAAAATTCTTGAGAATTTTCTAAAGTTAGAAATACGAAATTAAAAGTACGAAGTAATGAGAGATTTAAAAAAGGGAACAAAACAATTTGCATTGGATTGTTGGCTTTATTGCCGGAGAATTCCATACTCCCGAGAATACAATGCTTACGTTAATCAACTTATTCATTGTTCCAGCTCTGTAGGTGCTAATTATCGAGCTTCACAACGAGCTAAATCTACTGCCGATTTTATAAATAAACTTAAAATTGTTGAAGAGGAAGCAGAGGAAATACTCGCAATTACAGTAGCATCAATTAATACCGCAAGGCGAAAACAGGGAAATAATAACTCCTAAATTTATAATTTTGAAACTTCGTATTTCTAACTTCTAACTTCGTACTTTAAATGAGAATTATCCCAGCTATAGATATTATTGAAGGTAAATGTGTAAGACTTTCCAAAGGTGATTATAATACCAAAAAAGTTTATAATGAAAACCCGCTAGAGGTAGCAAAAATGTTTGAGGCCCATGGTATTCAATATCTACATTTGGTAGATTTGGACGGTGCAAAATCAAAACATATCGTCAACCATAAAATCCTGCAAGAAATCGCTTCAAAAACCACCTTGAAAGTTGATTTTGGTGGAGGACTTAAAACCGAGAAAGATTTAGAAATTGCTTTTGAATGTGGTGCAAATCAAATTACCGGTGGAAGTATCGCGGTAAAAGATCCGGAAATTTTTAAATCCTGGATTCAAAAATTTGGTTCAGAAAAAATTATTCTGGGAGCCGATGCTAACAATGGAAAAATAGCCGTTAGTGGCTGGCAGGAAGAATCTGAAAAAGAACTTATTCCTTTTATTCAGGAGTACCAGCAAGATGGTGTAAAATATGTAATTTGTACCGATATTTCTAAAGACGGGATGCTACAAGGCCCTTCTTTTGAACTTTATCGCCGAATTTTAAAAGAAACAAATCTCACATCAAGTACAGCCGAGAAGTCAATTAATTTAATTGCTTCCGGAGGAATTTCAGAATTTGGTGAACTTCCCAAACTGGCTAAATTAGGCTGTGAAGGCACTATAATTGGAAAAGCAATTTATGAAGGCCGGATTCAAATGAAAGAATTAGAGAATTTTATATTAGAAAGTTAGACTTTATACTTCTAACTTCGTATTGCTAACTTTTAAAACAATGCTTACAAAACGAATAATACCCTGCCTTGATATCAAAGACGGAAGAACTGTAAAAGGCATCAATTTTATAGATTTACGTGATGCCGGCGATCCTGTAGAACTGGCTGAGATTTATGCCAAGTCAGGAGCAGATGAACTGGTTTTTTTAGATATTTCAGCAACGGAAGAAAAACGAAAAACCCTGGCCAATTTGGTAAGAAGAGTAGCCGAAAAAGTGAATATTCCGTTTACTGTAGGCGGTGGAATTTCATCTGTTGAGGATGTGGACATTTTACTTAAAAATGGTGCCGATAAAGTTTCTGTAAATTCTTCTGCAGTAAAAAATCCGGATTTAATTAATAAACTCGCAGCTAAATTTGGGAGCCAGTGTATAACGGTGGCAATCGACGCTAAACAAATCAATGACGAATGGATGGTGCATTTGGTTGGAGGAAAAGTACCTACTGATTTGAATTTATTTCAGTGGGCCAAAGAAGTGGAAAATCGTGGCGCCGGAGAAATTTTGTTCACTTCTATGAATAATGATGGCACAAAAGCTGGGTTTGCCAACGAAGCTTTGGCAGTCTTGTCTTCAACATTAAATATTCCGATAATCGCTTCCGGTGGCGCCGGGAATATGCAGCATTTCACCGATGCTTTTTTGGAAGGAAAAGCCGATGCGGCCCTGGCTGCCAGTGTTTTTCATTTTAAGGAAATTGAAATTAAGGATTTAAAGGAGGAACTTCTCCGGAATGGGGTGGAAGTTAGATTGTAATTAGAACCAGGATATAAGAAACAAGAATAAAGAGAAAAGATTTGTTAAAGTTAAACCTTCGTCAAGCTGAACTTCTTTCAGCTTCTAACTTGTTTAAGATAAATGTTTAGGATTCTGAAATAAATTCAGGATGACGATTTTTAAGAATTTTCTAAAACAGTTTCTTTATCTTATTTAACAAAAATATTGATATGAATATAGATTTTAATAAAAACGACGGCGGACTTGTGCCGGCAATAATTCAGGATGCTTCCACTAAAAATGTGTTGATGTTGGGATATATGAATGAGGAAGCTTTTTTAAAGACCAACGAAACTAAAAAAGTCACTTTCTTCAGCAGAACAAAAAAGCGCTTATGGACCAAAGGTGAGGAAAGCGGGAATTTCCTACATCTGGTAGACATTAAAAATGATTGCGATAATGATACTTTGCTTATTTCGGTAAATCCTGTAGGGCCAACCTGCCATAAAGGAACCGATACTTGCTGGGCAGAAGAAAATGAGCCTAATTTTGGGTTTTTATCAAAATTGGAAGGAATTATCGCTAAACGCAAAAGAATGAGCGAGGTTGAGCCAGAACTTAGGGAAGATAAAAACTCTTATGTGGTTTCTCTTTTTGATGCCGGAATGAATAAAATTGCGCAAAAAGTAGGCGAGGAGGCCGTAGAAACCGTTATTGAAGCTAAAGACGATAACGAAGAACTGTTTTTAAACGAAAGTGCCGATTTACTTTTTCATTACCTGATTTTACTAAAAGCCAAAGGCTATTCTTTAAAGGATATCGCAAAAGTTTTAGAAAAAAGGCATCGGTAATTCGATAATCGAGTTTAATACTTGAGGCTAGATTTGGGATCGTAATATATTTTTTGGATTGTAATTTACCGTGAAGATTTATTCCGTCCAGGTGCCTAATTTCCCGGCCTGGTAATCCATATAAGCCTGGTTAATTTCTTCCATGGTATTCATTACAAACGGTCCCCGGGCAACTACGGGTTCATCAAATGGTTTGGCGTGGCCAAAGAGAATAATACTGTTTTCAATGGCTTTAATTTTCAGGAGTTCTGAATCATTCTCAAACTCTACAAGTCGAGTTTGTATGGCCTGGGTGTTGTTTACATTTACTTCACCTTTTATGACGTAAAAGAAAATAGTATGGGAAGCTGGAATTTCTAATTCCAGGTCACCAGATTTGTCTAAATAAATAGTTGCCAGGTTAATCTGGATCTTGGTTT
Source organism: Salegentibacter sp. (assembly GCA_017795085.1). Classification (GTDB taxonomy): domain Bacteria; phylum Bacteroidota; class Bacteroidia; order Flavobacteriales; family Flavobacteriaceae; genus Salegentibacter. Next base: position 1,729,844 of record CP051246.1, on the reverse strand, counting down.
TAAAAGCTCCAGAAGTTCCCATGAATTTTCCGGAAACCACCTGTGCCAGTCCATTTTTAAATTCTTTTACTGGAATATCATTTTTCTGCAAACCTTTATAAGAAGGTTCAACCATTTTTAAATGTGCTGGTAAATTCACCCAAAGTTGCAGGATTTCCAAATCCCCGCCTTTTTCAAGAAATTTATCAGAAGAAACTTCAGCATGTATAAGTCCGCGTCCGGCTGTCATCCATTGTACGCCGCCGGCTTCAATAACACTTTTATTTCCGCTTGAATCTTTATGGGCAATGTCCCCTTTTAGGATAAAAGTTACGGTTTCCATTCCGCGGTGTGGATGTGGCCCAAAGGGCAATCCATTATTTTTTGGACCGTAAGTTTGTGGCCCGTGGTGATTTAAAAATAAAAAAGGGTCAATCATTTCCACGCTGGCTGTTGGCATTGGCGAAACGGTTTTTAGATCGGCAATAGGTCTGGATACTGATTCGTGGACTTTCTTAATACTTCGCATAATTATTTTTTATTTCTAACATAAATGAGCTTAAAACGGCTATTTTGTCCCGGGCGTGACTCAACATCAAATTTAGGTATAGAACTTATTAGTGGCGTTAATTTATCGTAACCGTAATTTCTTGAATCAAAATTAGGTTGTTTTTTTTGTAATAAGCTTCCCACATCACCTAAAAAAGCCCAACCGTCTTCATCGGCAACATCTGAAATGGTGGTGGAGATAAGCTTTATAACTTTCGGCGTGATTTTGTCTACATTTTTCTTCTTTTGTTTTTTTGTTTTCCCTGTTTCATCTACAGTATCTTTCTCATCACTGTCTTTCAGAATTTCCAGGTAAATAAATCGGTCACAAGCCACAATAAAAGGATCGGGGGTTTTCTTTTCTCCAATTCCGTAGACTTTCATTCCAGCTTCTCGTAATCGTGTGGCGAGTTTGGTAAAATCGCTGTCGCTGGAAACAAGGCAAAATCCGTCAACTTTGTTGGAATATAAAATATCCATCGCATCAATAATCATAGCAGAATCGGTAGCATTCTTGCCTTGTGTATAGGCATATTGTTGAATGGGATTTATTGCATTCTCAAGTAGAACATTCTTCCATTTGGCCAAATGTGGCTTGGTCCAGTCACCGTAAATTCGTTTTATAGTGGGATTGCCGTATTTAGCAATTTCTTCCATCATTTCTTTTATATAGGCTGAAGGGATATTATCACCATCAATAAGCACCGCGAGGTTGGTTTCCATAGTTTTTAATTTAGTTTAAAGATAAGTGTTTTCAATAAAAAACAGCCAATGGAAATTATTGACTGTTTTAAAAAAAGTGTGCTTGATATTTAATAACGATAGATCGCATTTATTTTTGAATTTTTTTCCGGCATTTGAGCTTCTTCAACCAAAAATACCTGCCCGTTTTGTTCCAGTACTTTGGCTGCGGCCCAATTCATTAAAGAAATATTTTCTGAATTTTGTTGGTCTTCAATTTCCACTTTCATTGTTTCTTTATCGTACTTTCCCCAAATCTCGCCACGGTTTTCTAATAATAGGGTATCGACTTTTCCCTGGTGAATAGCCGGAAAGATATCGTGTACGACTGCTGAAGTTTTTTCGGTATTATGTTGTTCTTTAAATTGCTCAATTTTTTCTCTCTTTTGCGATTCAAAATGGGAGCCAATTACCTGCCAGGCTTTTTTGTGAAGACCAATCATATCGGTCTCGCCGGGATTCCCTGGAACGACTTCGGGATAAAGGTTTTGATAGGTATTGGCATCTTTATAAATAGAGAAAAGGTAATCCTGACAGGCTACCAATAAAGGCAATTTCTCTTGTTGTAAATATTCATTTAATCCCTGATCTACCGCTCTAAAAAAGCGTAAAATTTCATCTTTTCGTTCTCGATCAGCCCCGGCATGGCCGTGCATATTCTTTTGCCCCATAGAGGTAGCTCCACTTTTTTGCTGGAGGGTTTTTTCTTGATAATCGTAACCTACACGGTCTTCTAATCTTTGTGGTATTGAATCTTGAATTTCTATCGGCCCAATACTGTATTTTGTTGCCTCATATAATTTTACTTCTTCTAACTGAAGACTAAGTAAATTAAAACGGCCATCACCAGAAAAAATAGGAACTATAGGTTTAATATAAAACTCCTTGTTAATGTAATAATGGGCTTCAAATTTTAGAGGAAGATTATAATATTCAAAAAAATCTTTGGCGGCAAAAATGGCTAATCCATCTGATTGGTGTCTCCAGAAGTCGCGATTATTTAGTAATTTTTGAATGGGGGTGTTTATGGCTTCAATTTCGCTTTTTTCAACACCTTTTTCGCTGAGTTTTGTGCTGATTTCTTTCCAAAGTGATTTAAGATGAATTTTATTTTTTTCTTCTAATACCTCTTTTCCCGCTCGCTGCGTAGGAATAAAAATGGAAACACAATTTCCGTTGAATTCAGTGATTTTTTTTAAATCTTTTTCATCTATCAATGCCATAATTTTCATTCTTTAATGCTGCAATATTTAAAATTGTAGCAGTGGGTTAATCTGAACTAGTAATATAAGCTGATTTCATTTGATAACAAAGGACTTAGGTTGGTTGAGGTGCTAAATTTTTCTTAAGTATTGTATAGCTTTCCTAAGAAATTGCCAATAGAAAATTGAGATTTACATCAATTGAATTTATTTATGCGAAAGGCTCCCGTTTTCCCGCGGGCGAGAATTTTTTTTCAATACATAATTCGTCTACTTGCCCCAAGCTTATTGATTTGTGATTTTTTTAAACTCCTTGTATATAATAACTGGATTTTTTTGCTAATTATGTTATTTTAAATAAAGAATAAGCTAAATATTTATGTAAGGTGTATATATTTAACTATATTGTGATTGATTTAAAAGTAAAATGTTGTTTTATTGAAATCACTAATGAGGGAATCAATAGAATCATTCATTTTATTTTCTAGCCAATCAAAAGATGAATCCCGGGTTTGTATGAGACTAACAAGTCCGGGGTTTTTTATATATTTTTGAGCTTGAAAAAAATCAATATATAATACCGTTTATTGGAATAATTAGTTTATTTCAGGATTCTTCACTTTTGGGGTGGTTGCCGGTTTGTAGGGGATTGTTCTAGTGGCAATACACCTTATCTTTACAGCTTAGTGTATAAATTTTTAAAACCAAGTGGTAACAAACTTAAATAATATATTTATTCATTACTTCTACATTTTCTAAAATATGAACAATTTGATATCTATGGTTTAGAAAGATATTACGTAATTCACCATTGGTAACTTGCTTAAGGGAATTTTGATAGAATTTTAATGATTTTTGCTCTAGTTCAAGACATTGGCATTCCAGCCTCCGAAATGATTGTTTCTGAATTTTGGGCAGAGTGCTTTTTCGGCTTTTTGGAAGTAAGGAAACTCTACCCGTTTGTTTTTGGTTGTTATGATTTAAATAAAACTGGGATAAATCCCGGTTAAACGAAGCTTTTTGGGTATATAACTTCTCAAGTAAATTTCTAAGATATATTTTCCGTTCATGCCAATAACACTGTCTGTAAAAAGCTTCAGACTTTAAATTATTGAGATAATGTGTCTTTAAAATCGGAATATATCTTTTTTGTATCATAGCAATATTTTGAATGCTTAATCGGTATGAAAGTAATTCAGAATAAAGTTTTAAGCAGAAAAATTAACTTAATTAACGGCAGTTTAGGAATATAAAATATCAAACCAAATTTTAAAAAAGCATCTTTGTTATAGAATTAAAATAATTCCGAATTTTGGATCTTGTTAAGTATTGTTAAGGCTGTTAATATTGCAAATAAGATTATAAAGAATAAGCTTGATATGTAACCTTAATTTGCCCTTAAAAACTTTATTTTAGATGTAAGGTTTTATTTTTATTTCTACTGAATCTTATTATTTGCAATGCTAATTTAATTTTTTTGAAGCGAAATTATAAACAACAAAACCTAACTGAAGGCAGTATTTTTTATAAACTGCTAAATTTGGCATGGCCTATTATTTTGGCCAATATCCTTCAAACTGCTTATCAGTTAATCGATACATTTTGGTTGGGGCGTTTAGGGGCCAATGCGGTGGCCGCGGTAAGTATAAGTTTTCCTATTTTGTTTTTAATTCTTTCATTAGGCGGTGGGTTAACCCTGGCGGGAACGGTTATCGTTTCCCAATATAAAGGTTCAGGAAATCAGCAAGAGGTAAATTACAGCTCTTCCCAAACTATTTTTGTGATTACTATTATAGCTTTTTTTCTTGCAATAATTGGATATTTTGGGGCTGAACCTTTGATGAAACTGGTAGGTGCCGGTCCTGAAATTTTGGAAGATTCGGTGAGTTATTTTAAAGTTTCTTCCTGGGGGTTTATTTTTCTTTTTATGTTCTACGTTTTTCAATCACTTATGCGTGGAATCGGGAATGTACTTTTGCCCATGTATATAGTTTTAAGCACGGTTTTACTCAATCTAATCCTAGATCCTTTATTTATTTTCGGATTTGGGCCTGTACCCGGTTTTGGTGTTGCCGGGGCAGCTGTAGCCAGTATTATAACTCAGGGCTTATCAGCATTGGCGGGAATTTGGATTTTATATCGGGGGAGAGTGGGAATAAAAATCAATTTTTCTGATATGAAATTTGATTTCCCTTGGACCCAACGAATGTTTAAAATAGGTATTCCTTCAAGTCTTGAGCAATCTACCCGTGCAGGGGCGATGACAGTAATGATAATGCTGGTAACTAGTTTTGGAAGTAGTGTCGTGGCCGCTTATGGAATAGGAAGCCGGGTATTGAGTTTGATTGTTGTTCCAGCTCTTGGTTTTGCAATGGCTACCACTACTATGGTGGGACAAAATATTGGTGCAGGACGTATTAAGCGAGCTGAGCAAATAGGGGAGTTAAGTACCAAAATTGCTTTTTTCGGTTTAACAGCCGTAGGAGTTTTATTACATATTGTTGCTGAACCGGTCACTGCTTTTTTTGTTCCTAATGATCCTCAGGTGATAAAAGACGGGGCTTTATTTATTAAAATTATGGCTCCTGCTTTTGGAATGATGGGAGTGCAACAGGTTTTAAACGGTGTTTTTAATGGTGCCGGATTTACCAAAGCATCGCTTTTGATTTCTGCTTTAGGCTTATGGATTATTCGTTTTCCAACCGCATTTATTCTAAGTCATAAAACCGGACTGGATTTTGAAGGAATTTGGTGGGCTTTTCCTACTTCAAATGTGGTAGCTGCTATTGGGGCTTTTATATATTTTAAAGGGGGCTACTGGAAAATTCGGACCATCAGGTTACGTCATAAACAGTTGTAAAATTTAATCTCTGGGAGGAGTAATCATAATATGGGCGCGGTGTGTTCCGGGATCCATTAACCAGGGCATTCCTTCTTTATAGGGTTTATCGGGTAAGCCGGTTGCTGTAGTAGTGGCGTAGGGCATATAAATTACATAACGCATATATAGGTTTTTTAACTCGCCTGTTTCGGGGTTGTAATCTTCTTCAAGTCCACTTACAATATAGGTCATACTCGGGGCATCAGGAAGTTTAAGTTTACTTTCCTTGGCTTCCTGACCTCGTGTTTTCCGAAGTTTTTCCGTACTCATTCCCTGGGCTTTTAATTCCCTTCCGCGAGCCATAAAATCATCTAGCTTTTTATTGTAGCAGCTTACGGCAATACCATTTTTTTCAGGATTATCGGCCAGGCAAACCAAATTGTTGCTTCCTTCCCGTAAAACCACCATTTTGCCATCTTCATTGTAGCCGTATACTTTGGTTTGGTTACGATCTCCTTCAGGAGCGGCCAGGTTTGCGGTTTTAATCTGAACTTCCTTCGGAAGGATATTGTTTTGCTGTGCTGTTAAACTTCCGTAGAAAAATAGAAAAAGTAAAGTGTAGGTGATTTTCATAATAGATGCTTTTCTTTAAATATACACTTTTTGGGAAGCTTGAGAAAATGAAAAACTGTATCCTGAAATTTATTCCCGTCAGTGGGGTTAATAACCTGAAATTCACCCCGAATTAACTAATTTTTTTAAGGCAATTACTTGTGGATTTGTGACCTAAAAGTCAAGCTGTTTAATTGCCATTATGTGCCGACTTTGGGTATAGGTTGTTAATCTTTAAGATACACTAGAGCTAGAAACAGGTTTATTTTGGTAGTATTAAACTTTCCAGACCGTAGCTGGTAAATTTCTCTTAACCCTCTAAAACTTCGCGGTAATCCTTAAAAAAGGCTTCAAGTTGAAGCATATTTTTGTTTAAAAATGACATCACTTCAGGCCATTGTTGGCGATTATGGATACTAACTCCGTCTTGTTGAACAAATAATCGGGAAATAAGTTTTTCTTCGGGAAGTTCATAAAACTCTTCAAATTGGGCCTTGGGAAGGTATTCAGAAACGATTATTTTTTTTAGGCTTAATAATTTTTCAAAATAGTAAGCACGTATAAGTTCATCTGCATCAATGATATCCAACGAAACCTTGGCATATTTTCTAGTAAAGGTAAATTTGAGTTCGATTTCTTTGATTTTTGTGTTATACCGAATCCATTTGGTACGGTACACGATGCCAAAACTCGTCCAGAATTGCTCCCTTAATCTTTTACTTTCTTCTCTGCTGAACATCTTAAATAAAATAAGCCAGTAAAATTCCTAAAATAATGACCCCCAGTTTTGAAGCGTTGAACTTATGGTTTTTAGAGGCTTCAAAAAGAATTGTGGTAGAAACATGCAGAAATATTCCGATTACCATTGCATTTAAATAAGGAGCGATTTGATTGATCTCTGGAAAATAAGCTTTCAGAAAACTCCCAAGTGGTGTCATTAATGCAAAAATACCCAAAAATAAAAAGCCTTTGACCTTACTTAACTTTGAATGAATAAGGAATACCGATAAAATAGCCGCTACCGGAATTTTATGAATTACCACCCCATGTAATAAATGTCCGGTTTCATTAAGGGGAACACCCTCCAACAATGCGTGAATACTTAAACTAATAAGCAACATTAAAGGGAAATCACCATTTTTTTCAGAATAGTGTAGGTGGCCATGTTCTACACCTTTTGAAATGAATTCAAGTATTATCTGAAGCAAAAGTCCCAACATGATAAAAAAACCAATGTGGCTTTCATTAGAACGATAAACTTCCGGGAGAAGTTCAAATACCGTTACAGAGAGCAGGTAAGCTCCACTTAAGCTTAATAATAATTTAAAAGCAACGGAATTCCCAGGGCTTAAAAATCTTGAAATAACATATCCCGCCAAAACGGCCACAAAGGGTAAAATATAGATCATCTAAATAATTCAGGCTTTTTTTATTGGTCGGGCAACTCCCGCTAAGCTCACAAAATTAACGTATTTTTGTGGTTTTCAACAAAAATGTGATATGGGAAATAATTTTAAAATGGTTGCCAAGACAATGTATGGCCTGGAACCTGTTTTGGCTCGTGAACTGAGAAATCTGGGTGCAATGGATGTTAAAGAAGGTACCCGAAATGTGAGTTTTTATGGGGATAAAGGTTTTATGTATAAAGCAAATCTTAGTTTGCGTACGGCATTAACCATTTTAAAAGCTTATAAAAGTTTTAAAGTAAATAGCGAAGAAGAATTATATCACAAAATTTATGATTTACCCTGGGAAGAATTTATGGAAATAGGTGATACCCTGGCGATAGATAGTACATTACATTCTGAAATATTTACGCATTCAAAATATGTTGCGCTTAAAACCAAAGATGCTATTGTAGACCGGTTTCGCGATAAATTTGGCAACCGTCCCAGTGTAGATTTAAAACATCCCAGCTTGCGGATTAACATTCATATTGAAAAGAATTTTTGTGATGTTTCTTTTGACAGTTCAGGTGATTCATTACATAAACGCGGTTATCGCAGCGCCACGAATATTGCGCCGATGAATGAAGTTTTGGCTGCAGGTTTATTGTTACATTCCGGTTGGGACGGACAAAGTGACTTTCTAGACCCGATGTGCGGTAGCGGTACTATTTTAATTGAAGCAGCAATGATTGCCTGTAACATTCCGCCAAATCTAAACCGAAAGGAATTTGCTTTTGAAAAATGGAAAGATTGGGAAGAAGATTTGTTTGAAAAAATAGAAGAATCGGTGTTGAATAAAGCAAGGGATTTTCATTTTAGTATTCTGGGTTACGATAAAGCACCTTCCGCAGTAGAAAAAGCTATTGATAATATTAAAAATGCCAATTTAGCTGAATTTATAAAAGTAAAACGCCAAGACTTCTTTGAATCAGAAAAAGAAAATGAGCGTCATTTGCATATATTGTTTAATCCGCCCTATGGAGAACGCCTGGATATTGATATGCCCAAATTCTATGAAAATATTGGCGATACCTTAAAACAAAGTTATCCCGGTAGTGAGGCCTGGTTTATTACTTCAAACCTTGAGGCGATTAAACACGTGGGCTTGCGGCCATCCAGAAAAATGAAATTTTTTAATGGTGCCCTTGAAGCCAAACTGCTTAAATATCAGGTTTACGAGGGCAGTAAAAAAGCGAAGAAAAATTAAAAAATTATGCTTGCCAGTACCCCTAAACCTCCGTATTATGCTGTGATTTTTACATCGGTTAAACATAAAAACTCTTCCGGCTATGCGGAAATGGCTGATAAAATGGTGCAATTGGCTAAAAAACAGCCTGGCTTTTTAGGTGTTGAAAGTGCTCGTGAAACTATAGGAATTACCGTCTCTTATTGGAAAGATTTGGAAGCTATCAAAAAATGGAAAGAAAATAGTGAGCATTTAATTGCGCAGGAAAAAGGTAAAAAAACTTGGTATAAAAGTTTTAAAGTTAGAATCACTAAAGTAGAACGGGATTACGAATGGGGAGTTATTGATTTTGCTTGAAGAGCCCTGCTAGCTTTCTATTTTCGAATTGTAATTCTTTCTGATGATTCTCCGTTATAGTAATAATATACGTTTTACGTCAGGTTGTGTTTGTTTCAGACTTTATCCCAAATTTTCTTTGGGAATCTAATACGATTGAAAATCAATAAGATTATAATTATTGCTCATAAAGAATAAATCAGCACAGGCTTTGAATTAATCCGTATGCCTCGGCATAGGGTGACGATACGATTATTATTTATAACAACTATTCAATATTTCTTTATTGAATCATCCTTTTCCGTGCAATTTTTTATATTTACTTGATAATCGAGAATTAAATGCTCCGGGGCTTGTCTCGAAATCAAAAATTATTTCTTCTTAATGCTTCGTGGGCATGCCCCGAAGTGATTTACTCAAGAATATCGGTATTTTAGACTTGGTATGAAAACAGAAAATATGGAAAAAGAATATAAGCTAAAAGTAAATGAAGATTTTGAATTTTCTTTTACAAAAGCTGAAATTGATGCACTCAATATAAGTAAAGCCACCAAAAAAACATTTCATATACTTCAAGGAAATAAAGGAGTGCAGGCTGAAATAACCGAACAAAACTTTTTAGCCCGAAGCTATACCATAAAATTAAACGGTAATTTTTATAGCGTAGATATATCCAATCCGCTTGATTTGTTAATCAAAGAGATGGGGCTTTCTTTAGGTGCTGCCCAAAGGGTAAATGATATTAAAGCTCCAATGCCCGGACTAATCCTTGAGGTGAATGTTACTGAAGGTGCTAAGGTTAAAGAAGGTGATTATTTATTGGTTTTGGAAGCCATGAAGATGGAAAATACCCTTACGGCTCCACGCGATGGTGTGGTAAAATCAGTTTCGATTAAAAAAGGGGAAACGGTTGAGAAAAATCAATTGTTGATTGAAATGGAATAATTCAGTAAGCAGTTTATAGTTGGCAGTATTCAGGGAATTAAAATATTAAAAAATGAAGAAAATATTAGTTGCGAATAGGGGGGAGATTGCTTTGCGGGTTATGAAAACCATTAAGAAAATGGGAATTAAAACCGTGGCAGTCTTTTCTGAAACAGATAGGCAGGCTCCGCATGTCAAATTTGCTGATGAAGCAGTTTGTATTGGTCCTGCTCCATCCGCAGAATCATATTTAAAAGGCGATAAGATTATAGAAGAAGCAAAAAAGCTGCAGGTAGACGGCATTCATCCTGGATATGGTTTTTTAAGCGAAAATGCTGAATTTGCCAAAAATGTTGAAAAAAATGGCTTGGTTTGGATTGGCCCGGGTTCGAAAGCCATTAAAATTATGGGAAGCAAACTGGCCGCTAAAGATGCGGTTAAAAAATATGATATTCCCATGGTACCGGGAATTGATGAAGCCATTACCGATGCAGAAAAAGCTAAAAGAATTGCCGGGGAAATTGGTTTTCCCATTCTTATAAAAGCTTCTGCCGGTGGTGGAGGTAAGGGAATGCGCATTGTTGAAAAAGAAGAAAACCTGGAAGAACAAATGCAGCGCGCTATTAGCGAGGCAAAATCGGCTTTTGGTGATGGTTCGGTTTTTATAGAAAAATATGTGGCTTCACCACGACATATTGAAATTCAGGTTTTAGCTGATTCCCACGGGAATTATCTCCATCTTTTTGAGCGGGAATGTAGCATCCAGCGCCGACATCAAAAAGTAGTAGAAGAAGCCCCGTCATGTGTTTTGGAATCAAAATTACGTAAAGAAATGGGGGAAGCTGCCGTGCGTGTTGCGAAAGCCTGCGATTATGTTGGTGCAGGAACAGTAGAATTCCTCTTTGATGAAAATCGGAATTTTTATTTCCTGGAAATGAACACGCGACTACAGGTAGAACATCCGGTAACCGAGTTGATTACCGGAATTGATTTGGTAGAAGAGCAAATAAAAGTAGCCCGGGGAGAAAAACTTAGATTTAGTCAAAATTCCCTTTCCATACATGGTCACGCTATGGAATTACGGGTTTATGCCGAAAATCCTTTAGACGATTTCTTGCCAAGTGTAGGAAAATTGAAAAAATATAGGCTTCCAGAGGGAAAAAACATTCGGGTTGATAATGGTTTTGAAGAGGAAATGGAAGTACCTATTTATTACGACCCGATGTTGGCTAAACTAATTACCTACGGGAAAAATCGTGAAGAAGCTATTCAATTAATGCTGGAAGCTATTACCAACTATGAGGTAAAGGGCGTAAGCACAACCCTGAGTTTCGGGAAGTTTGTTTTTGAACATGAAGCCTTTAGAACTGGGAATTTTGACACACATTTTGTGAAAAAATATTATTCTGCAGAAAAGCTAAGGGAGCAACATAAAGCTGAAGCAAAAGTTGCTGCTGCCCTTGCTTTAAAACAATATTTAAAAGACCAGCAGCAGCTTATTTTGCCTAAAACCTAAGTGTCGCTTTTTCTAAAAAACGTAGCTTCATAAGTGTTGCTATTCCCAATATTATCGGTTACAATTATTTTAAAGTTATTTTCGGTATCGGTAACCACCCCATCATTAAAATCGTGGGTTAGCGTGTTGTTTTTATATTCATATTCCATCAAAATAAATTTTCCATTTACCACAGCGCGGTAATTTTTAATGCCGGAAAGATCATCGGAGATTTTTACTTTTAATGTATTATTTGAAGAAATCCATTGTCCGTCGTTGAAATTTACCGGGTTAATTTTTGGCGGAGTCACATCGGAAGCCAGTGTATATTGACCAAAAGTCCTAATTTTTGCTGTAAAGCGCTTAGCTTTTTTATTGGTATTATTATAGAGGGGTTTGTTTCCATAGCCCAAACGCGCGATATACATTTTTTCCCGATCTTCCTCGGAATATTTACTTACATCAAACCCCACGGTAATATTTTTATGAATGGGCGTGTCATCGTGATGAAACTTCAGAGTATCACTTTTAAATTCAATATCTAAATAAGTATCGTTATACAGGCTGTTTTTCGGAATATAAAAATCAATACCATTTTCTTCTGCCGAAAATGCCTGATTGGCACTTACAAAATAATCGGTTTTTACTTTTTCTTTAGGTTGAATATTCCCACTGTATTTTCCGGAAATAGGTATACGTATTATTCGTTTATTTCCGGCAAAATCGGTTATTGTTATATTGTAATTATAATCTAAACTGTCTTTGATTTCCAATTTTCCTTCGGAAACCACGTTTTCAAATAAACTGAGTGGATTTCCTGCTTCTACAAAGAGTTTTTGGACGCGGCTACGATGGTTAATATAATATTCATAATCGATAAGTTGATTAAGGTAGCGCGTTTCTGAAAATGAAAACCGGTTAAAGTTAAGATTGAAAATATGATCACCATTAACCGAAGTTTTAATTTTATAAATCCCATTTTTATTTGGTGCACCATCCAGTTGGTCTACCGTAGAGACTCCGAAGCCGATATTCCCGCAGGCTTCAATTTTTTCAGTAGTAAAATTACCGTCCTGAAGCGGAATCAACCTAACTTTTTGTCTTTTTGCACTATTATTGACGTGCGATTCATCATCTAACGGATAAGCAAATAAAGAATTTACCAATGGCGGTCTGGAGTCTTTGATTTCAATTCCGAAAAGTTTAGGATTCATCGGTCTTTGATTGCCATCCCTAATTTCAAAATGCAGATGCGGGCCACCGCTTCCACCGGTATTTCCGCTAAAAGCAATTAGTTGATTTTGAGATACTTTAAGCTCTCCTGCTTCAGGAAAAAGTTCAATTTCATAAGTTTCATTGGTATATTGCCTTTTTTTAATATAGGCTTCAATTTCCGGAGAAAAGTTTTTCAAATGTCCATAAACCGTGGTATAGCCATTAGGATGCTGTATGTAAAGCGCTTTTCCGTAGCCGTAATGTTGAATTTTAATACGGCTTACATAGCCATTGGCAGCTGCTAACACGTCCAGACCCTGGCGTTGCTGGGTTTTTATATCCAATCCGCTATGAAAATGATTAGAACGCAGCTCGCCAAAAGTTCCTGAAAGCACCAAAGGAATATTTAGCGGATTATCAAAATACTCTTGTGGTACCTGAGGCTGAGCAATAACAGACAGGGAGAAAAATAAAAATAAGAAGTGGATGATTTTCATAGATAGTCGGTACATTAATTTTTTTTAGGTGGTAAATTTAAGCAAACTTCCTGCAAAAAATAAAAGCTTAAGGCTTAATAACTTAGCTTGTTACTTTATATAAATTTAAAATAGCGTAAAAAAGTATTGGGATATTTCAACTCGTATGTTAACTTTGTGCAAATAAGCATGAGATTGGGCTTTTATGAATGAGTTGACAGAAATAGTTGATAATCTTGAAAATAGGATAAGTAAACTGCTTCATAAATATGAAGTATTAAAAAATAATTACAATCAACTTCAGGAAGAATTAACTAATGCCAACGGCGAAAACTTTCAATTGCAACAGGAATTAAAAAATTCCGGGGAGCAAATAGAAAGCTTAAAAGCAGCCAATGCAATGCTGGGCAGTACAGAATACAAAAGAGAAACCAAGCTTAAAATAAACAGCTTGATAAAGGAAATTGATCAATGTATCGTTCAATTATCTGAATAAATATGGCCGATAAATTAAGAATTAAAATATCTATTGCAGACAGGGTATATCCATTAACGATAAACCCAAGTCAGGAAGAAGGCTTACGTAAGGCTGCAAAAAAGATAGAGGCCATGATCAAGCAGTTTGAACAAAGCTACGCGGTAAGGGATAAGCAAGATGTTTTGGCGATGTGTGCCTTACAGTTTGCCGCCCAAACCGAACAACGGGATATAGAGAAGTCTGGAGAAGTTGAAGCAGCCGAAGAGAAATTACGATCTTTGAATGAATTGTTACAACAACATCTGGCTTCATAAGTTCATTAAAATAGAATAAAGCTTACTGCCTGTATTAGTGATTTTTTGAGAAACTCAACACGAATTCTTTAAAAAGGGTGAGTCTTGATTGTAAAAGCGCGCCGCCTTAGAGCGGATTCTTGATCAATCGGTTAGCCCTAAACTTGATTTTAAGGAGTTTACTACAAAACCATGCTAATACAGGCTTTTTTTATATATAAATATCAACTATGAGTGAAATACTAATAATAATTATTGGCATAGTAGGGATTGCGGTGGGATTTGCCGTTGCTAAACTGCTAGAGCGAAAGCAAGCTTCACAAACTATTGCCAATGCCAAAAAAGCGGCTTCTAATATTATAAAAGAAGCAAAAACTGAAGGGGAGAGCATTAAAAAAGACAAAATCCTTCAAGCCAAAGAAAAGTTTATCGAGTTAAAAAGCGAGCATGAAAAAGTTATCATGACGCGTGATAAAAAGATAAACGATACCGAGAAACGTATAAAAGATAAAGAATCTCAGGTTTCGGGAGAATTGTCAAAAAACAAAAAACTCAACAAAGAACTTGAAGATAAGATAAACGATTACAATTTCCGAACCGATTACCTGGAGAAAAAGCAAGAAGAAATAGAAAAGCTTCATGCGAGTCAGATACAGCAGCTAGAAGTAATTTCGGGACTTTCTGCCGAGGATGCCAAAGCTCAGCTTTCCGAAGCTTTAAAAGATACTGCCAGGGCAGATGCCATGGCACTTATTCAGGATACGGTTGAAGAAGCCAAACTTACCGCACAACAGGAGGCCAAAAAAATTATAATCAATACCATTCAGCGTATTGGTACCGAGGAAGCGGTAGAAAATTGTGTTTCGGTATTTAATTTGGAGAGCGATGATGTAAAAGGGCGTATAATCGGTCGTGAGGGTAGAAATATTCGTGCTCTTGAAGCCGTTACCGGTGTAGAAATTATTGTTGATGATACCCCGGAAGCGATTATTCTTTCCTGTTTTGATTCTGTAAGAAGAGAAGTTGCAAGATTATCGTTGCACAAGTTGGTAACCGATGGCCGTATTCACCCTGCCCGAATTGAAGAGGTGGTGAAGAAAACCAGAAAACAAATTGATGAGGAAATTATAGATATCGGTAAACGTACCGTTATTGATTTAGGTATTCATGGTTTGCATCCCGAATTAATAAAAGTAGTAGGCCGAATGAAATACCGTTCTTCTTACGGACAAAACTTATTGCAACACTCCAGGGAAGTTGCCAAACTGTGCGGAGTGATGGCTGCTGAACTCGGTTTAAATGCCAAATTGGCCAAACGCGCCGGTTTATTGCATGATATCGGGAAGGTGCCTGATACCGAAACAGAAGTTCCGCACGCAATTCTCGGGATGCAATGGGCTGAAAAATATGGAGAGAAACCCGAGGTTTGTAATGCCATTGGTGCACACCATGATGAAGTTGAAATGACTTCATTATTGTCGCCAATTGTTCAGGTTTGTGATGCGATTAGTGGTGCAAGACCCGGTGCAAGACGACAGGTACTTGATTCTTATATTCAGCGTTTAAAAGACCTTGAAGATATTGCTTTTGGTTTTAATGGTGTTAAAAAAGCCTATGCTATTCAGGCCGGTCGTGAATTGCGGGTTATTGTGGAAAGTGAAAAAGTAAACGATGAGAAAGCTTCAAACCTTTCCTTTGAAATTTCACAAAAAATTCAAACTGATATGACTTATCCCGGACAGGTTAAAATTACTGTTATTAGGGAAACCAGGGCAGTTAATGTAGCGAAATAATTTCTTTTAAAACCTTATTCCCACCAGTGGGTTTAATGATTTATAAACCTCACAGGTTTCTAAAACCTGTGAGGTTTTGTCTTTTTAAGTGATATTAATTAAATATTCTTAGAACATACATTATAATCGTCATAAATATTTTTATAGGCATTATCATTGCTAACAAAGAATTCATTGCTAATGTTCTCAAATTCAGCCTTATCTGTCAGATTTTATTCGAAAGATTACCAATAATAGTAGATTAATATTAAATATCAGGCTAAAGGGAACCACTAAACTGTCTCATAGGTTTGCTAATTCCCTTTTTGAGGGTTATGACGCTCTGCTCGTGGATGAAAATCTTTGATTATTCCCCGTAAATGTTTACGGTCTATATGCATATAAACTTCGGTGGTGGTAATACTTTCGTGCCCAAGCATTTGTTGTATAGCCCTAAGATCGGCTCCGTTTTCCAGTAAATGTGTTGCAAAAGAGTGCCGAAACGTATGCGGACTTACCTTTTTCTGAATGTTGGCCGATTTTGCCAATTGCCGTACCAGGGTAAAAATCATAGCCCGGCTAAGTTGGTTACCACGCCGGTTAAGAAACAAAGTATCTGAAGCATTTTTTTGAATGGCCTGATGCGGGCGGACTTCATTTTTATAAATTTCAATATATTTTTTAGTGAAATCGGCTATGGGTACGAAGCGTTGTTTGTTTCCTTTCCCGGTTACTTTTATAAAACCTTCTTCAAAAAATAAATCAGATAATTTCAGGTTAATCAACTCTGAAACTCGTAAACCACAACCATAAAGGGTTTCAATTATGGCCCGGTTTCTTTCGCCTTCAGACTTAGAAAGGTCTATGGCTTTTACCATTTTATTGATTTCACCAGTAGAAAGCACCTCAGGGAGCTTTCGGCCGGTTTTTGGTGTTTCAATTAAATCAAGCGGGTTATCTTTACGGTAGCCTTCAAAAACCAGGAAATTAAAAAAGCTTCTAAGGCCTGAGATAAGCCGGGCCTGGGAACGCGCATTTAATTTTTTTGCTGAATCATAAATGAATTGCTGAAGGATTTCTGCAGAAATTTCTATAGGAATTTCTTTTAGATTTTTAACGCTCAAAAAGTTGATAAGACTTTGAACATCCATTCCATAATTCTCGATAGAATTCGCTGAAAGTCCACGTTCTAGTCGCAGATAATGCTTATAGTCTTCTAATGCATTTTGCCAGTTCACGTGTTAAAGATATGAACAATTTCACTTTTAATCTTAGTAATACTTTATGCTTGCATAACATTTTATTAAGATGCCTATTCTTACATTTGTTCTACTAACAAACAAAAATAGATGTTATGAAAAATTTGATTGTATTAGCAATTATAACTGTATTTGGTATAAGCACTTCAGCTACAGCACAAGAGTATGTGTATTTTGGTGTAAAAGGTGGTGTGAATTTTACCAATATGACTTCAGACGGATTTGAGGATAATAACAGCCGAACTGGTTTTAATATAGGATTATTATCTGAGATTCCGGTTAGCGAAAAATTTTCCGTACAACCCGAGGTATTGTATTCTACCCAGGGAACTGAAGCCGAGCAGGTAATAGGGGGTGAAACTTCTAGCGGCGAATATAACTTAGATTATATACAGGTTCCGGTTTTAGCGAAATTGTACCTTATTGATGGTCTTTCTTTAGAATTAGGACCTTCTTTTAATTTTTTAGTTGATGAGGAAATAGCATTTGATACACCAATAGGAGATGGGAATGCTGATGCCGAATACGGTAGCACTTTTGAATTTGGAGGAGCCGTAGGTGCTTCTTACAAATTCAATAACGGTTTTTTTGCCAGCGCCCGTTACACCCAAGGCTTTACCGATGCGTTTGACAGCGAAAACTGGGACGAGGATGCGGTAAACAATAACGGGTTTCAGCTTGGTGTGGGACTGATGTTCTAAGCCGGGTTTTACAAAATACACCTATGAATATAAAAAAGGGCGTATACCTTCGGGTTGCGTCCTTTTTTATTGCTGTAACTGTATTTTTAGTTTACTTTTGTTTAAGTAACCATAAATTATAAAAATGATTAAAAAATTACTTTTTCTAATAACTTTTGCATTATTGGGTACTAGCTTAGTGGCCCAAAAAAACAATTCTAATTTCTCTTATGGTATTAAAGCAGGTGTTAATCTTGCTAATATTTATTCTTCTGATTTACCTATTGAAGAGTTTACAAAAAATAAAATAGGATTTCACGGAGGAATAGTTACAGAATACCGTTTTAATTCACTTTTTGCTTTGCAGACGGAATTACTTTATTCTCAACAAGGTACGAAATCGGATATAAATTATGTAGAAATAGAACCACCAGGAGAACTAGAGCCTTGGGGCTCTCCGGCTAATAATAATTCCCAGACAACGCTCTATGAGAATTTGAACTCTACAGGTAAATATAATTATATAAACCTACCGGTATTGGCTAAAATGTATGTTTATAAAGGTTTAAATATAGTTGCCGGACCACAGGTATCTTTCTTGGTATCAGCTAAAGATGAAATCCCGAATTCACGGGATTTAGATGTAAAAGATCAATTGGATAGTGTAGATTTTGGACTTAATGGTGGCGTAGGTTACCAAAGCAATTTTGGAGTTTTTGTCTCAGCTAATTATTATTTAGGTCTAAATAATGTCAGTGCCTATAATTATGAAAATTTGTTAGGCTTTGATTTTGATCTTCATCAAGGCGTATGGCAATTTTCTTTAGGATATAAGTTTTAAGACTAAAAATCATATACCCAAAACCCTTAATTTCCATTCAGCTCGATTATTCATGGTTTTATCTGGTATAATTTTTATAACTTTATAAAGACCAATAATTTAAAGTGATGAAAAAAATACTTTTATTCGTTCTAGTTTGTTTGCTTGGAACTGCGGGTTTAAAAGCACAGGGTAGCCTTAAAGCTGGAATCAATGCCGGTTTGCCTACGGGTGATATTGAAGAATTTTCCAATTTTCAATTAGGAGCCGATTTATCTTACCTTTTCGGCGTTCATAATATGTTGGAAATTGGTCCTATGGTTGGCTATTCGCGCTTTTTTACTGAAGACATTGATACCGTTGGTGAAATTGATGTTGATGTTGATGACGGGAGTTTTCTGCCTATCGCAGCTTCCGGTCGTGTAGGTTTGGGAAAAGTATTTCTTGGTGCAGATTTAGGTTATGCTGTTAGCTTAAATGATGGAGGTGAAGGCGGATTTTATTACCGTCCTAAAATTGGAGTTGGGGTTGGCGGTTTTTCAGTTGTGGGCTCGTATTCCGGTATAAGCAATGACGGGGTTTCTATAGCTTCGGTAAATTTAGGCCTGGAGTTTGGTTTATAGCTTGTAAAGATAGTTTTCGGCAATTTTGCTAAAAAAACTATCTTTACAGTTATGAAACGAACATGAATTTTTTTAATCAAAAAATACCCGCAGGGGTATGATTAAAATAAATTCATGTGAGAGCGAAGCGGTTCCATGTGTGCGATAAATTTTTGTACATTTTGGTTCGTGCAAAAATTTTTAAATACATGAAACTACTAATTATCAACGGCCCAAATCTCAACTTGCTCGGTACCCGCGAACCGGAAACCTACGGCAGCAAAACTTTTGAAGACTATTTTACTGAATTACAGTTTAAATTTCAAAACACCGAATTATCTTACTACCAAAACAATTCTGAAGGGGAAATTATAAATAAATTGCATCAGGCCAATAATGAGTTTGATGGCGTGGTGTTAAATGCTGCGGCTTATACCCATACTTCCATAGCAATTGGTGATGCTATTAAAGGTATTGAAGTACCGGTTGTTGAAGTACATATTTCCAATACACATGCACGGGAAGAATTTAGACATAAATCTTTTATCGCTGCCGGGGCAAAAGGGGTAATCCTGGGTTTTGGCCTGCAAAGTTATGACCTGGCCATACAAAGTTTTTTGAATTCAGAAAAATGAAAAAAGCTTATATGAATTGGAGTAGCGGTAAAGATGCCTGTATGGCACTTTATAAACTTCAGAATGAGAATACTTTTTCCATAGAAAAACTGGTATCAACTATAAATACTGCTACCAACCGGGTTTCTATGCACGGTTTACGTAATGAGCTGTTGATAGAACAAGCCAAAGAAATTGACCTTCCATTTCAGTTAATATTGTTGAACGGAAATGTATCTATGCAGCACTACAATAAAGTGATGGAAGATGCTGTGGGAAAATTAAAAAATGAAAATTTCACTCATAGTATTTTCGGAGATATATTTTTAGAAGACCTTAAAAAATATCGTGAAGAACAGCTGGAAAAAATAGGCTTAAAAGCTGTTTTTCCACTTTGGAAAATAGATACCGAACAATTACTTTCAGAGTTTATTTCGGCGGGTTTTAAAGCTGTGGTGGTTTGTATAAATGCTACCAAACTCGATAAATCATTTTGCGGAAGGCTTATTGATAAAAGTTTTCTTCAGGACTTACCCAAACATGTAGACCCCTGTGGTGAAAACGGGGAATTTCACACTTTTGTGTTTGATGGCCCGATTTTTAAAAATGCCGTACAATTTAAAAAAGGGGAAATTGTTGAAAAATCATATAAACCAGCCGGAAAAGATAAAGATAATTGCTTTTCAGATGATGAGAAAAGCTGGGATACCCAATTTTATTACTGCGATTTAATTCCCGGGTAACAGTTCAAAATTTCACTTGATAATCGAGATTTATCCCGATAACTATCCGGGAGCTTCGAGATTTGCCTTGGAGCAAAATGTTTTTCTTATAAAAACAGCATAAGATTCCTTTTATAGTAGTAAAAGCTCCCTAAGGGGAACTCATCTGTGAAAACATCGCAGGACATTTACTCTGCGAGTTTTCGGATTTTTTCTCCCTATGGCAAGACCACAGGGCGCAATATTTAGTTAATCTACGGTACTGGCTAAATGAGATTAGGGAAGGATACTTTTATGCCTCTCGTTTTAAAAATGCTCAAGAAAGTATTTGTATAGGGATTTAAATCCCTCAAATGCCTCTTAATACCATCAACTGATGAAACAATTATTGTAAGCTCATCAATATGTGTATATCGCAAATCAACTATAGGAATTTTATAAACATATATAATAATTGAAAAAGGAATATCAGTAAGTTGTCTAAAGCAAATAAAGTGAAGAAAATATAGTGAATGATTGTGGGAATGGATAGTGAAGCTAAACATTAGAAGAACCGTTATTCCCGCCAGTGGGTTTAATACCCCGAGACTTGTCTCGGTCGAGAAAAGTTTTTCCGATGCATACTCGTGGGCTTGCCCCGAGGTTGTTGATATTAAATTTATTGTGCTAGATTCAAATGAAAAAGAATATGGTAGCAGTAAAAACTATTTTAAAACGATTAAGAATAAAGACAGATTTAGAAGTTTCAAAACTTTTTGGAGTAAGTCCAAATACCATATCTATCTGGAAAGCCAGGAATACTATGAATTATCAAAAGTTAATTATCATATGTGCTAAGAATAATATACCTGTGGATTCAGTTGTTGAGGAAAAACCGGTAATCAGCGGGATGGAATATTCATTATTTAGTTATTATAGTACAAGTTCAATGTCTTAGTTTTTATTTTATTTTTGGAGTCTGAGCTGGAATTTGAAGTTCGAGATATGAAATTAAAATGTATTTTCAACTTAGGCCTCTGGATAAATTCCGAGCAAGCTAAATTTGGACACAGGCTAATGTGGTGATATAATTGGGTTAAGACAAATTATAAAATGTAATAGCTATTCTCATTACAGCCATTATTAAAGGAAATTTTGTGGAGATAAAAAGGATTACTTACTTTATTCTAATTTTTCTGGTTTTTGGTCAGAATAAGAGTATAGGTCAAAAGATTGATACTGACCACTTGACTATTGAACAAATAGATAGTATAAGGAATGTTGAATTTACGAATTATTCTATTTGGGATAGAACTATGGAAGCTTCTATAGAGTTAAATTCTAAACTTTTAGAAGCTTCTAAAAAATTGGATTATAAAAAGGGAATTACCCATGCATACCTGGGTGCAGGTAAATTATCATGTAATATAGGCAATTTTAAAGATGCCTTAAATTATGTTAAGCTCGTAGAACAATCGGAGTATTATAAAAATTGTGAATGTAAAAGTTTAAAAGCCAGGATATCAAATTTAAAAGGAAGGATTTATATTGGGCTTGGTTATCATAGTTTTGCTTTGGAGGAATTAAATGAAGGGCTTGAATATTTAAAAAATGATACCTCACAAAATCTAGGATTAAGTATATTACATGTAAATAAAGCAGCAGCTTTTGCTGCTATAGGCGAAAGGGATTCTGTATTTTATTCACGTAAGCGCTCTTTAGGGTATGCCTCTTCGGCTTTTAATTATATACTTATGAGTAGGTGGTACCTTAATTTTGATAAGAAAATAGATTCAGCAAAGTATTATCTCGATTTAAGTAAGATTGAATTAGAAGAATCAAAATCAGTTCCAAAATATGGGAAATCTATCTATTTAAGGAATGTAGCTAATTATTATGAAGTGGTGGGTGATCATGAAAAAGCTATAGCTAATTATTGTAGGTCTTTAGATATTTCTATGGAGATTAATCGTGATAAGGAGATCTTAAGAACCTATAAAAATCTGGCTGATTTATATGTAAAAACCGGTGATATTGAAAAATCCAATAGCTATTATTCAAAATATGTAAAGTTGGGTAGGAACATAAAAAATAATAAGGATCGAATTCGGGATATTACAGGCAGAGAATTTCTCAAAGAAAAAGAACAGGAGCATAAAAGTGATAAAAACCAATGGCTGACTATTAGTCTATCAATTGGAATTATTGTAATTAGTGGAGGACTATTTTCTAGAAAATATGTTCGTACTAAATATAAGAAATCTGTCAAGGAAAAGGTAGAGGAATTGCATAGGGTGAATAGTCTGGTACAAAAAAAGAAACAAGAAGAAAAAAAAATAAAAGCTCAATTAGAAAATACCCAACATGAACTAGTTGAGCTGGCCAAAAAGAATGATGAATCATTTTTACCTGAATTCCGAAGGGTCTATCCTGAATTATACAAGAAATTGGAGGAAATAGACCCAAAAATCACAAAAAGCGATCTTATTTTATTGGGGATGGTATGGTTAAATTTTTCTTCAAAAGATATTGCCAATGCTACTTTTGTTCAGCATCGAACAGTACAAACCAAAAAATACAGGTTACGCCAAAAGCTATCCCTTCCCCAGGGAACTAATTTATATAGATGGTTGGAGAATTTGACTTCTGATATATAGTTTAATACACTTCCCTAAATAGTTATTATATCTGTTAATTTTAGAAGTATATAATTTTATATAGTAAAGTTGTTATATTCGTAATTTATTGTATAAAGATTCAGGATATATAAGATTAATTAAATCTTTAAATAAAAATTCCCTTTTGATGCCAAGCGTATTTTTCAAAACGATGCAAATAAATAATTTAGTTTTAAAGCTTGCTTTAATTTTTCTTTTGTTTAATTATAGTTTAATAGCTAAAGGGCAGAACATAGAAGAGGTTGAAGTATTATTAGATAAGGCCGATTCTGCGTATTTAAAATTAAATTATGAAATAGTGATGGAAAATGCAGTTACTGCCGTTGAGAAATCTAAACCAAT
The DNA here is from genome assembly GCA_017795085.1 of Salegentibacter sp. GTDB lineage: Bacteria > Bacteroidota > Bacteroidia > Flavobacteriales > Flavobacteriaceae > Salegentibacter. Next base: position 1,706,621 of record CP051246.1, on the reverse strand, counting down.
AGGTTATGAAAAGGGAATTGTTAAAGGAAACTATTTTATAGCCCTGTGTTTATCTTACTTAGGCGAATTTGAGAAAAGCTTTATGTACATTGAAAGAGCCGAAAAACATTCGGAGTACTTAAATGAACATTTAATAGACAAATATTATTTACAATATTTACGAGCTGAGAATTATGATTTTTCCGATTTAATTCCAATTGCAAAAAAAGAATATAAAAACGCATCAAATATTCTAGAAAAAATGGAAGAGGGCTTTGAAAAGGAACAGGCATTTTTTTTATTAAATATAGCTTTATATTCCCTTCATTCATATCGACAAGAGCCTGATTTAGCATATGAATTTTTAAAAAAAGCAAGAAAGATTGTTCAGGATAAAAAATACAAAGGAAAAGGAAGTCATTTAGATCGAAGTTTATTGAGTATCCATTTAGGTGATTATTTCAGAGATAATTCAAATTTAGATTCAGCTCAATATTATTATCAGGAAACCATACATACAATAAAGGATAGCAGTAATTATTATCTTACTTATGCCTATAATGGTTTAGGAGATGTAAACGATAGCTTGGGAAATTATAAAAAGGCGATTAGTTTTCAAAAAATGGCTATTCAGAAAGCAAAATCAACTAATATTCAACCAGATTTAGAAACTTACTATCGATCTCTCACGCATCTTTATAAAAAAACAGGTAATTCAATAAAGGAAAAAGAATATTTAACACTGTATTCAGAATTAGCAGATAGCTTAAGCTTTGCACATAATAAGGAAAAGGATATTATTTTAAGTACTTTATTAGAAAATAAGGATAATAAAATGATTCTTTTAAAAGATTCAAAATTTAAAACTATAATTCTTTTTAGTTGTATTTTGCTTATAGTTTTACTATCATTTTTAGGTTATTTTTACTTTCAGAAGCAAAAAATAAAACAGAAAACCCGGGAATCTCAAATTTTACAATATAAGGTGAATGATGCTTTTCAGGAGATAATAAATCTTGCAAAGGATAATTCACCGATTTTCTTATCTAGATTTGAAGAGGTTTATCCTGAATTTACGCAAAATCTTTATACTAAACATTCCAATCTTACCAGTAGCGAGCGTGTTTTTAGTGCGATGATTTTTTTAAATTTTTCTTCAAAAGATATAGCCCAAATTACCTTTATCGAGCATCGTTCTGTTCAAACCAAGAAGAGTAGGTTGCGTAAAAAATTGAATATTGATCCCGGTACAAATCTTTATCAATATTTTAAAACTTTTAGCTAGGAAAAGATGACGTGGTAAGTCACTTTTAAAAAATAAGGGCAATTTTTTTTGATGCCTTGTAGGTACTGTTTTCTGAGATCTTTTGATTATTCCCTCATTTTTGATAATCTATTTCTTCTCGATTCAAATTCAATTGAGGTTTTAGTTTATTTTTCGGGCATTTGATTCTTCTATAAAAAAGTATACTGTATACTCTCTAATTATCCATAATTTTTTGATTATTAAGATTATGTTGGGAATTGTCCAACATGTAGTATCTATGTAATACCCGTTACAGATCAAATAGAACGTTTGCTTTCATAATTTTGTCTGAAAATTCATATTTACTTTCAATCACAATCTATTCTCATCTCATATTTTAAAAATATTGTCTATGAAGAAACTATTACCTTTGCTAATTATTCTTATTGGTTTTTCTTTAAATGCACAGGTGGGTATTGGTACAGATATGCCAAATTCCTCCAGCCAATTAGAAATTGTTGCTAACGATCGTGGGCTTTTAATCCCTCAAGTACCCCTTACAAGCTCAACAGATGAAACAACCATTTCAAATGGAAATGTTGAAAGTCTGCTTGTATTTAATACTTCAAATTCGGGAGATCTTACACCAGGCTATTACTATTGGTTTAATGGTAGTTGGAAAAGAATAGGTTCGTCTTCCAACCCGGATATTGATATACCTGAAAATATAGTAATCTGGAATCCTCAGGAAGAAGCTTTCTTTTATTTGGATGAGGATGGAGAGCAGGTAAGTATTGGTTTGGATGATATTGCCAATGAAAGTATAACTACCTTAGTTGATAATGTTGATGGAACCTATACTTATACCAGTGAAGATAACTCGGTGACTACTATAAATGTTCCTGCTGATGTAGTTGGGAATATCAGTAATAACGGGATTATATATGAAGAAATCATTGGTTTACTGGATGGTAGAAGTAGCTCTTTTATCGATAATGGAGATGGAACTTTTACCCATATCTCCGGAGATGGTAATGAAGTAACCTTTGACGCAAATACTAGTAATTTCTCTGAGGATGAAAACGGGAATTATATTTTTGTAAATACAAATGGTGATAGAGTTACAATAAATCCGGTAGATGATGTGGTAGAAAACATCAGCAACCAGGGTGATATCTATAATGAGTTTATTAGCTTAATAGAAGCTGAATCTGATATTTTAGTCGATAACGGAGATGGTACCTTCACCCACACTTCCTCAGATGGTACTGTGGTTACTTTTGATGCGAATACCACCAGTGTAAGCGAGGTCGATGAAGTGTATACCTTTACCGATGGTAATGGGAACACCATCGCTACGATCGATACCAATGCAGATGCATTAAATTATGACAATACCAATAGTGGTTTGGCAGCAGGGAATGTACAGGATGCTTTGGATGAACTTGTATCGAACCTTAATGATATGGGTTTAGATAATATAGATCTTTCTGATAATGGTGATGGAACTTTTACGTATATCGATGCCCAAGGTAATACTATAGATTTTGATGCCAACACGACTAGTTATTCTAAAGATGGTTTGGGGAACTATACCTTTACCAATGACAATGGGGAAACCATAACAGTAACAGTAGTTGATGATGTGGTAGCCAACATCCAGAATAAAGGTGCTATTTACAATGAGATCATCGATATCCTTGGTACGGAAAGCGATGTACTGGTAGATAATGGCGATGGTACGTATACCCACACTTCGGTAGATGGCACTGAAGAACTTATCGATGCGAACACCACCAGTGTAAGCGAGGCCGATGGCGTGTATACCTTTACCGATGGTAATGGCGATACGATTATCACGATCGACACGAATGCCGATGCGATTGTTTTTGACAATTCCACCAATGGTTTTGCTTCCGACAATGTACAGGCGGCTTTGGAAGAGTTATTAACAGAGTTGGAGACCGGCTTTGGTAATTTGACGATCGAAGACAATGTAGATGGAAGCTTCTCATTAGTTGGTTCCGATGGAATTACTATCCTTGGTACTGTAGAGAAGTCTGATCTTACGGATAATACTGATGGTTCTTATACTTTCACCAATAATGATGGTGATAATGTAGAATTCGATGTACTTTCTGTGGATATATCATACGATGACGTCGCTGGTGAATATAATTTTCTTGATTCAGCAGGGAACACTATTGCCACGATCGACACCAATGCTAATGCATTAAACTATGACAATACTAATAGCGGCCTTGCTTCCGACAATGTACAGGATGCTTTAGATGAAATCCAGTCCAATCTAGATGCCACCACTGATGAATTGGAAGATAATGGTGACGGTACTTTTACGCATACGGCCGTAGATGGTACGGTAGTGACTTTTGATGCGAATACCACGAGTGTAATGGAGAATGCCGATGGCAGCTATACCTTTACCGATGGGTCAGGAAACCCTATCACCACGGTAGAAACAGCGGCTTCGACCAATGAATACGACAATACCAATAGCGGCTTGGCTTCTGATAATGTACAGGATGCTTTAGATGAAATTCAGGATAACCTTGATAATACTACCGATGAACTGATTGATAACAATGACGGTACTTTTACGCATACGGCCGTAGATGGTACGGTAGTGACTTTTGATGCGAATACCACGAGTGTAATGGAGAATGCCGATGGCAGCTATACCTTTACCGATGGGTCAGGAAACCCTATCACCACGGTAGAAACAGCGGCTTCGACCAATGAATACGACAATACCAATAGCGGCTTGGCTTCTGATAATGTACAGGATGCTTTAGATGAAATTCAGGATAACCTTGATAATACTACCGATGAACTGATTGATAACAATGACGGTACTTTTACGCATACGACCGTAGATGGTACGGTAGTGACCTTTGATGCGAACACCACGAGTGTAACGGAGAATGCCGATGGCAGCTATACCTTTACCGATGGGTCAGGAAACCCTATCACCACGGTAGAAACAGCGGCTTCGACCAATGAATACGACAATACCAATAGCGGCCTTGCTTCCGACAATGTACAGGATGCTTTAGATGAAATTCAGGATAACCTTGATAATACTACCGATGAACTGATTGATAACAATGACGGTACTTTTACGCATACGACCGTAGATGGTACGGTAGTGACTTTTGATGCGAACACCACGAGTGTAATGGAGAATGCCGATGGCAGCTATACCTTTACCGATGGGTCAGGAAACCCTATCACCACGGTAGAAACAGCGGCTTCGACCAATGAATACGACAATACCAATAGCGGCCTTGCTTCCGACAATGTACAGGATGCTTTAGATGAAATTCAGGATAACCTTGATAATACTACCGATGAACTGATTGATAACAATGACGGTACTTTTACGCATACGACCGTAGATGGTACGGTAGTGACTTTTGATGCGAACACCACGAGTGTAATGGAGAATGCCGATGGCAGCTATACCTTTACCGATGGGTCAGGAAACCCTATCACCACGGTAGAAACAGCGGCTTCGACCAATGAATACGACAATACCAATAGCGGCCTTGCTTCCGACAATGTACAGGATGCTTTAGATGAAATTCAGGATAACCTTGATAATACTACCGATGAACTGATTGATAACAATGACGGTACTTTTACGCATACGGCCGTAGATGGTACGGTAGTGACTTTTGATGCGAATACCACGAGTGTAATGGAGAATGCCGATGGCAGCTATACCTTTACCGATGGGTCAGGAAACCCTATCACCACGGTAGAAACAGCGGCTTCGACCAATGAATACGACAATACCAATAGCGGCTTGGCTTCTGATAATGTACAGGATGCTTTAGATGAAATTCAGGATAACCTTGATAATACTACCGATGAACTGATTGATAACAATGACGGTACTTTTACGCATACGACCGTAGATGGTACGGTAGTGACTTTTGATGCGAACACCACGAGTGTAACGGAGAATGCCGATGGTAGTTATACCTTTACCGATGGGGCAGGCAACCCTATAACTACGGTAGAGACCGCCGCTTCGACCAATGAATACGACAATACCAATAGCGGCTTGGCTTCTGATAATGTACAGGATGCCCTTGACGAGGTAGTCAACAGTATGAACAACGGAGCCGGGGTAAGCTTGGTGGACAATAATGACGGTACGGTAACTTTGACCTCAGATAATGGTGATGATTTGGGAACTATTACTAAAACTCAGGTGTCAGATAATCAGGACGGAACTTATACTTTTGATACAGGAAATGGTACTCCTGTTACCGTTGATACTAATGCCAACGCCATAGCCTATGACAATAGTACATCAGGTCTTAGTTCAGATAATACCCAGGGAGCTATAGATGAATTATCCCAGACGATAGAAAACAATAAGGGAGACCTGATCGTATCCGAAGGGATAGAATTTACCACAGGTGATGGAGTTGATAAGCTTTTGGCCGATGCAGGTATTCGAATAGCTGATGAAGGAATCATCCAGGAAAAAATTGCGGATAATGCAGTTACAAATAGTAAGATAAATGATGGCGCAGTGACTTCTGCAAAAATTAGGAACGGGGATGTAGACGAAGTAGATCTTTCTGACGATGCAGTTTCTACGGATAAAATTCAAAATGGAGCAGTGACTAATCAAAAAGTAAGGAATGATGCAATTACTACGGATAAGATTGCCGATGGCGAAGTACAGACTGACGACATAGCCAATCAAAATATAACCCCTGAAAAACTGGTTGCCGATCCTGGAGATGATGGAAAAGTAGGAGTAGTACAACCTGACGGTTCTGTGGTATACGAGAATGTATCTTCTTCCAATGTAGATGGTCAGGACCTAACAGCCGGAGATGCTTCAATTACTGTTGTTGACGGAACCGGAGCTACTTTAGTCGATGCGAATGTTAGTGTAGCTGCAGACGGGATCACCAACGATAAACTGGCGGATGATGCCGTAGAAACAGAAAATATAGTAGATGGAACGGTAGAAACTGCCGATTTAGCCGATGGTTCTGTGACCAACGATAAGGTAGGTACAGATGCAATTACCACGGATAAGATAGCTAATGGCGAAGTACAGGCGGAAGACCTTGGAGCCGATCCTGCTGATGATGGAAAAGTAGGAGTGGTACAAAACGATGGTTCCATTGTATACCAAAATGTTGATGCTTCAACAGTGGACGGGAATGACTTTACTTCTAATGATTTAACGATTACCGGTGGAACAGGAGCGACTCTAACAGCAGTAACAGCAGAAATCAGTGATGGAGCCGTTGACACCGATGCCCTTGGAGCTGATGCAGTGACCAATGAGAAGTTAGCTGATGATGCTGTAAATACAGAGAATATTTTGGATGGCGCAGTAGGGACTGCTGATCTTGCCGATAATGTGATTACCACAGATAAGATAGCTAATGGCGAAGTACAGGCGGAAGATCTTGGAGCCGACCCTGCTGATGATGGTAAAGTTGGTGTGGTACAACCAGATGGTACTGTGGTCTACCAAAACCTATCTTCGGAAAGTGTTGATGGGGAAGACCTAAGCGTATCTGATGGAATAGAATTCACCGGTGGTACAGACGGAGTAGGAAAATTGTTAGCTGAGACAGGAATCGGGATTGCTGATGATGGAATCACCACCGATAAGTTAGCCGCTGATGCAGTGACCAATGAGAAGTTAGCTGATGATGCTGTAAATACAGAGAATATTTTGGATGGTGCAGTAGGGACTGCTGATCTTGCCGATAATGCGATTACCACAGATAAGATAGCTAATGGCGAAGTACAGGCGGAAGACCTTGGAGCCGATCCTGCTGATGATGGAAAAGTAGGAGTGGTACAAAACGATGGTTCCATTGTATACCAAAATGTTGATGCTTCAACAGTGGACGGGAATGACTTTACTTCTAATGATTTAACGATTACCGGTGGAACAGGAGCGACTCTAACAGCAGTAACAGCAGAAATCAGTGATGGAGCCGTTGACACCGATGCCCTTGGAGCTGATGCAGTAACCAATGAGAAGTTAGCTGATGATGCTGTAAATACAGAAAACATTGTAGATGGTACGGTTGAAGCCTCGGATATAAATCCTAATGTTGCCGGAGATGGATTAATCCAAAATAGCACCACAGGTGCATTGGAAGTAGGAGCCAATAACGGGCTTACGGCTACAATTGATAATATTCAATTGGGGGGAGATTTAATTCAACCTACTACAATTACGGCTGATGCCACCAACACCCTGGCTATAGAAGGATTAGAGGGTGGTTCAAAAACGGATAATATTGTAGTAATTGATCCAAATAGTGGGGTAATAAAACAAATGAAAGCCGCAATGCCTAAATTCTTTTATATGCCAAGTGTGGTATTCGATACTTCAAGCCAGGGTACATTTACCCGCAATTTACATCAGGAGTATGTAGATCAATTTGGTTCACCTGTAGTCTCCAGTAGTGGAGCTTCAGGTGCTATTCCTACCCTAAATGCCAATGATTTGGAGTACTATATTACCTATTATGATGATACTGTGTTTGACAATTTAGCTATTGATGCTAATGGGAACTTAACTTATGATGTCATAAGCTCTACAAATAGTGTAGCCTCCTTTATGAATATTGTGTTTGTAGTGAAATAGTAGAAAGAAAATAAATCTGTAAGGTTTACAAAACCTTGTAGTTTGTTTAAAAAACTAAAAATGTAACGTCAAAATTTAAACCTAACAATTTGAAAGACATAAAACACATATTAATCATTGGTATCATTCTATTGTTTGGAACACTAAAAGTTTCGGCTCAGTTTACCATTACCGATAACTTTAGGGGTAGTGGTTCGCCGGATATCATTATAGGCGATGATGCTTACTTGACATCAGGAGTGGACGATCCCGTAAATGCCGGGTGGTTACGGTTAACAAGTGCCACGACCAATCAAAAAGGCTATGCCTATATCAATAAATCTTTTCCTTCAACTTTGGGAGTATTGGTAGATTTTGAATATACGATGTGGCGAGACCAAAATGATAACACCTATAATGGAGCAGACGGATTTAGTGTCTTTTTATTTGACGCCAATTACGGTCCGGGAAACTTTGCCTTGGGTGCCTATGGAGGTTCTTTGGGATATGCCAACAGTACGGCCACCAATCCTGACACTCCCGGTCTTACCGGAGGTTATGTGGGCATTGGTTTTGATGCTTATGGGAATTATATAAGAGCTTCGGAAGGAAAAAACGGAGGATCTTCAGGTCTTAGTCCCAATTCGGTGGCTCTTAGAGGATTAACTGCTTCAACCAGCCCAACTGATCCTAACACCAATGAATATTTAGACGGGGTAACGATTTTAGGAAACGGCAATATCGTTGATGCTCTTAATGAGCAAGGAACTGCTCAAGATGATGTAATTGATTATAATACTACGGTAAGCTCTCGCCCAAATTATGCCACGTTTTATCGCAGGATACAAATCGAGATTACCCCCACCGGAAACGGTACCTATGACATTACAGTACGTTGGGCAACCACCCAAGGAGGGACCTTTACCGATTTGATAAACTATACTACCTCAGATATTCCACCGGATTTATTAAAATTGGGCTTTGCGGCTTCTACAGGTGGTGGGTTCAATTATCACGAAATCCGAAATCTTTTGGTAACTACACCAGGCAATTTGAGGGTAAGCAAATTGGTCGATAAAAATATATTACGTTCCGTGCCCGGATCGGGAAATGAAAATGAAGTGACCTATACGATAGAAGTGACCAATGATACACCTGCAATACTTACGGCTATTGATGTAGAAGATCAACTTACTGATGGGGAAGGAAATTCTATTCCCAACGGGATGCTTGATATCACAGACATTAGCCATAATGGTTTTACCAACGCTAGTTTACCAACACCTACTGCCGGAACACCGATAACCACCGGAAATTTTAACGGAACTGTAGGTTTGTCAGCAAACAGTACGGGAACCATTACGGTAACAGGTACTTTAACTGATATTCCCGAAGGGAATTTACTTCAAAACACAGTCAGTATTGAAAATAATGAAATTACGGACTCCGATTTGGCCAATAATACCGCAACGGTAAGTACCCCTGTAATTGCAGAGGGCGTAGATCTGACCATTGAAAAAGATACGGATCAGCAGTGTTTGGATGCTACGAATGGTAATGACTTTACCATAAGGGTTTCCAATATGGGAACAAATGACTTAAACTACAGCAGTATCAATGAAGTGGTGGTAACTGATGAGATACCTGCGGGAGCTACACTTACCAATTTCAGCAGTACTGATTGGTCACATACCAGTAGTGGTACTACACATACATTTACCCTAAACGGTAGCGGTACGCTGAATTCGGGAAGATCAACACCACCTTTTACGTTTACCATAGAAAATGCTAATTCTGGTTATACCAATACTGCAGAAGTAGAATTTAACGGTTCCGGAACTAATATAGAACCTCTGGAGAACCAGAATAACAACGAATCATCAATAGATTTAGCTTCACAACCCAATGCCCCTGTGGTAGATAGTTATATAGAAGTTTGCCAGGGGGAGACCATCCCAACAGATGGTATTTCCGACCCTGGATATACTCTTACCTGGTACCTAAACGAAGGAGGTTCACCGGTAACGCCCAATACTTCTACAGCGGGTTACGAGAACTATTATATAAGTCAGAGTGATGGCGGTTGTGAAAGTGAACTAACCGAAGTATTGGTACTTGTTAAAGATGCATCCCTCCCGGAAAGTATGGGAGGCTGTGCCATTGGATGTTCTGAAGATATCGAAGGAGAAAATTTTAACTTATCTGGTGGACAAAGTGTAAGCTTTACACAACCTGCAACAGATTATGGTTTTCAGTTTGATATCTATACCTTGGACAATTCCTTTAATATGGAAATTAATGGGACGCAACTCGCCGTTGATGAGCTTGAGTTCCAATCTTCCGGTACTTCTGGGATTAACGTTCGCTTTGCCGATGGTGATGAATATGAAGAAGATACAGAAAGAGCTATCTGGGAAATGACAGGAAATGCTTCAGCCCCTCTTATCCGGGTAGTTATCAGCCCTACGGGTTCGATAGCCCTATATGGCAGCAAAACTTCAGAAGGTCCGTTGTTTCCTTTGGTGCTAACCAATGGGAATACATTTAACAATATCCCATGGAATACTACAGGAACCAATACGATTGTTGGAACACAAAATGTTGTAGGAACTACTGTTATGACAGGTTATGGTAGTGGTAAAAACCAAATTCCTTGTTTAATAATCACCAACCCCATGCTACCTTCAAAAGCTAAAAGCAATTAAGTATGAAGCATTTTTATAAAATTTCAGCAATATCTTTTTTATTCACTTTCATGGTTTCTGGAATTTCTTTTGCCCAGACCACCAATTCAGGTCAGCTTTACGTAAGTGAGGATACCCAATTGTCTATAGTAAATGCTTTTCGGAACGGGGATTCAGGATCATTTTTAAATGATGGTGAAGCCTTTATTTATAGTCATTTTGCTAATGATGGTGAAGTCAATTTTTATCAACAAACGGGTTTGACCCGGTTTTTAGGAGCTGATACCCAGGAGCTATCGGGGATTCAGGATAGTTATTTTTATGATGTGGAGTTTAATAATTCCAGTAGTGAAGTGCCTTTTCATTTATCAGGAGCTATGATAATTGAGGGGGAGTCTAATTTTCTTTCCGGTATTGTAGATAATGATAATCACGGTGGTCAAATGGCTTTTGGAGAACAGGGAAGGCATAGCCATACCTCAGATGCCAGTCATGTAGACGGCATAGTAACCCACTATGGCAATGAAGATTTTATTTATCCCATCGGTGATGCTGGTTATTACCGATATGCCGGTACTTCTGAAGTACTAGCCTCTTCAGCTATCATAGATTCAAAATATTTTTTGGAAAATAGTGATGAATTGTACCCTCATAATTTACGCTCTGATTTTGTGGAAATAATCAATACCAATGAATACTGGACCATTGAGCATATTGGAAGTTCAGCAGAAACCTTTATTAGCCTTTCCTGGAGCGAAGAGACTACCCCTGCTGAAATCCTTGAGCAGCCCAGGGATGAAAACCTACGTATTGTAAGATGGGATGAAGGGGAGAACAGGTGGATAGAAGAAGGCGGCATTGTAGATAATACCAACCGAACGGTCTCTACTGTAGTTGATAAGTATGGTGTTTTTACCTTGGCAAGGATGGAAGGTACAGGGGAACTACCTTGTCAGATCAATGTATATAACGCAGTAACACCCAATAATGATGGGGTTAATGATTATTTCGTTATCAAAGACTCAAATTCCTGTGCCGAAAATATGGAGGTTGAAATATATAACCGATGGGGCATAAAAGTTTTTGAAACCGATAATTACGGGGAAGGCCGGGATGTATTTGATGGTTTCTCCCGCGGTAGACTTAATGTGAATGGGGATCAGCAGTTACCCTCAGGAACTTACTTCTATATTTTAAAATTTGATTATGAAACCGCTAACCAGAATAGGGAAACTTTTAAAAAGACAGGCTACCTGTATTTAAATGGTAACTAAAACTAATTAGAAAAGATTTGGAATGAGTACACCTATTAAAAAAACACTGTTTTTACTTCTTGTGGGGATTGTTTTTTTCCTTCAGGATGCCCGGGGCCAACAAGACTCCCAATACAGTCAGTATATGTATAATACCGTGAGTGTAAATCCCGCTTATGCCGGTAACCGTGGGATGTTAAGTACATTTGGATTGTATCGTAACCAATGGGTTGGCCTTGATGGAGCCCCTGAAACCCTAAATTTCTCAGTGAATTCTCCTATTGGATTAAGAAGGGTAGGCCTGGGGATAAATTTTATAAGCGACAGGATTGGTCCTTCCACTGAAGATGTTTTAACAGCTGATTTTTCTTATACCATTCCGGTATTTAACGCGGATACCAAATTGTCTTTTGGCCTTAAAGCCGGGATTAATATGTTTAATTTGGATATCAATAAACTGGATACCGAAAATCCCAATGATGTTAATTTGGTAAGTCGGAGCCTAACTTCTCCCGTGGTTGGTGTAGGTCTTTACCTGCATTCCCAAAAATGGTATTTCGGACTCTCCACCCCCAATATGCTGGAGACAGAACATTTTGATGAAATTGCCGTCTCTACAGCCACCGAGAAAATGCATTTATATGCCATAGGGGGCTATGTTTTTGATTTAAACCAGGATCTAAAATTCAAGCCTGCTTTTATGTTAAAGGCGGTATCGGGTGCCCCCCTGGCCGTTGATATTTCAGCTAATTTCCAATTTTATGAGCGCCTAACGCTGGGCGCTTCCTATCGTTTGGATGCAGCGGTTGGTGCCTTGGCCGGGTTTAGGATTTCCGATCAAATTATGGTGGGTTATGCTTATGATTACGATACCACGCCTTTAACAAGATATAACTCTGGTTCCCACGAAATCTTTTTAAGATTTGAGTTGGGCACCCGTGTTCGTAATAGGGTAAACCCTCGATTCTTCTAATAGCATTAATAGTTTGTTTATGATAAAAAAAATACACTTCTTAGCTCCCTTCTTGCTACTCTTATTGGTTTCGGCTGTAGATGCGCAAGAGGCTAAAATAAATAGGGCCGGTGAGGCCTACGAGAATTATGGGTATATCAACGCCCGTGATATTTATCTAAAAGTGGCTGATAAAGGCTTTGAATCTGAGGAGTTATTTCAGCGATTGGCCAATTCCTATTATTTTAATGCCAATTACGACAAAGCCCTGCATTGGTATGAACAACTTTTTGCATTAAATGAAGAACAAAGCGAGGTTTATTTAAGACGTTATGCCCAAACTTTAAAGGCTACCGGAAATAATACAAAAGCAAGCCGGACCTATAATGATTTTAAGGAATCTTCAGGATCACTCTTGACCGCAGAAGATTATGCACATTTAATTTCAGAGAACTCCGGGAGGTATTCCATAAAAAAATTAAATAAAGTTAATACGAAAGGCAGGGAGTTTGGGCATTCTTTTAAAGATGAAAAACTTATTTATGCCGCTACCGGCGATACCGGGGTATTTGTAAACAGGAAAAACGCCTGGGACGGACAGGGATTTTTAGACCTGTACCAGGTTAAAGTTAGCGGGGATTCTGTATCTGGAGTACCTAATAAACTCAAAGGAGCGGTAAATGATAAGTTCCACGAATCTTCTGCTGTAATAAGCGCTGATGGTACTACGCTATACTTTACCAAGAGTAATGTAGATAAAAAGGGGAAGGCCTCGCAACTTTTAAAGATCTACCGGGTTCAACGTGCTAAAGATAAATGGAAAGACCTCGAGGAATTGTCAGTTAATATAGAGGGGTATTCTTCAGCACACCCCGCTCTTGATGCCACTGAAGAATATCTTTATTTCGCATCAAACCGTCCTGGTGGCTATGGGGAATCTGATTTGTACCGGGCAAGTATTTCAAAAGACGGCAGCCTTGGTGAGGCAGAGAATTTAGGGCCTAAGGTGAATACGGCAGGAAAAGAAACTTTCCCGTTTATATCCGGGGAAGGAGAACTTTATTTTTCTTCAGACGGGCATTTCGGCCTAGGTGGAATGGATATTTTCTATATTGAAATTGAGGATTCCGGGTTCGGGGATCTCCTGAATGTGGGGCGACCTGTGAATTCTTATGCCGATGATTTTTCATTTGGGATTGATACCCAAACCAAAAAGGGCTTTTTTAGTTCTAACAGGACAGCAGACAAAACTTTTAAAAATGATAATATTTATACCCTTCGGGAGCAGGAAGCTATAAAAAAGTTGTATTCAGCGGTACTATTCGGTAAAGTTGTGGATTTTGATACCGAGGAGCCTATTGCGAATGCAACGATCCAGATTAATGAAGGAGATGAGCAGTATAAAACCATCAAAACCGATGATAAGGGCAATTACAAGACTGAAGTTAATTACTTTCAGGTTTATGGTATTCGTGCCGGAAAAGAAAACTATGATACAAAAGAAGCCTTTAGCCAGGCACGTATTGAGGAACAGGAAATCAACTTTAAATTAAACAGGAATACCCTGGCCTTAACACCGGGGACCGATATTAGCCAGGTATTACAAATTAAACATATCCTGTTTGATTTTGATAAATCCAATATTCGTAGTGATGCCCGTGTTGAATTGGAAAAATTGCTGACGGTAATGCAGGAGTATCCTGATTTACACATAGAAATCAGATCTCATACCGATAGTCGTGGTAACGATATTTATAATGAAAAGCTCTCTGAGCGAAGGGCCCAATCAACAAGGAATTACCTCATTGAAAAAGGAATAGCTACCAGTCGTTTAAAAGCAAAAGGCTATGGCGAAAAAAGATTGGTGAATGACTGTGGAAATGGGGCAGAATGTAGTGCAGCTGAGCATCAAAGAAATCGTCGTTCTGAATTTATTGTTATAGATCCAGAGGAATAGGATAGAGGTAGATGTCAAGACCATTTTAGTGCAGTTAAGAGATGAATATTCCAATATTCCGTTGGATTTGAATGGCCAGATGGTAATCGGGATGTATCAACAAGTCTTCTTAAGTTAAATTTTATAAGTGGTTCTCAATAGCTAGAGAGGCAAATTTTATAATTGAATAATAATTTTAACAATGAATTAAAGTCGTTAGCCAGTAACTATGGATTTTGAATGTTTATTTTTTGATATATACTAATTCTATAAAGCGGGAAAGCTGTCAGGGAAATCCCGCTTTAAGATTATTGATAATTTCTGAGCTATTTGTACTTGAGTTGTATGTATAAAAACCGGAGTACAGATTTAATATTAGACGTAACATTTTTATAACAGCTCCTTCTAATTATAAAAATTGAAATGGTCATGGCCACAATTATTTTGTCTAAAAAGGCCTAATTTCACCAAGCTGAATTTGTTCTAGACTTTATTCCGAATCTTCCGCATAGCATAATAATTTCAAAACTTTTTCAGGCAGCTTCATTACTCTAAATTCAGATAATACTATTCTTTAACAATATGTTTAGTTGTACTTATTACAGGACCGGAAATTTTCAATAAATACGCTCCCTGTGTTAAACCACTCATGTCCATAATATGTTTAGAGCCACTCAACTCGTCTGTTTTTATGAATTTTCCCATAGAGTCAAACAGTGAAATACTATGAGTTTGATCGAGGGGTTTGCTCAATTGAATATTCAGGTTATCAGTAACCGGAACAGGGAAGCATATAACTTCGATAATAACCCCTGTTTCATTTAAATCGAATTTGGTTGATGTATTATTGAGGCTACATAAACCAGCTGTAGGCAATGTTTGACCAGTTAGCATCAGGTAGTCTATATTTGCTAAGCCGTTTGAACTGGTTGCTTCCAGACGAATAATGTGAGTGCCTGCTGTCAATTCCAGATCGTAGCTGCTTGTTTCCATCCAACTGGTCCAGGCTCCGGTGGAACCAAAATCTACATTGGCAATTACTTCGTTCCCGTTAATGAGAAGTTTACCAGGCCGGTTTGAAGAACCATTGGCATAACGCCAACTAAAGTTATAAGTTCCATCAACAGGGATTGCAACCGACCATTCTATACCTTTTCCAGTGGTATTTTCAGCATTGGCAAAACCAGCACTTGTAAAACCTTCGTTGTCACTATCAATCGTGCCTTCAACACTACAAAAACCTTCGGTGTTTTCCTGTATTATTAAATAATCCTCAGTATCGGGAACTTCAATACAACTGGCTGAAATTACGTTTTGTCCAGTCACTTCCATATAATCAATATTAGCAAGCCCACCACTTGAAATAGCCTCTAAACTTACATCATAAATGCCGGCCTCGAGTGTTAAGGTTATCGAGCTATTTTCCCAACTTGTCCAGCCTCCGGTAGGTTCAAGTGGAACATTGTGGGCCAATGTTTCTCCATTAATTTTTAAATCGCCATTTCTGGCTGAAGAACCATTGGCATATCTCCATGTGAAAGTATATAAGCCTTTTTCTTTTACTTCAATTTTCCATTTGATCCCTTCGCCAATAGCATTATCAGTATTACTAAAACCATCGCCGGTAAAGCCTTCATTGTTATCGTCAACAGTACCATCTATACTGCAAAAAGCCATGGTGTTTTCCTGGATCATTATCTCTGAAGCAGGAGATGTACCATTACTAACTGAAACGTTGATTTGGGTTGAGTTAGATGTTCCGCCTGCATTTTGTGTACTGCTTACAATTGCTTTAAGAGTATAATTACCATTTGCAATGTTGTTGGTTTGCAAATTCCAATAATAAGGAGGAACTGATAGAATATTTTGTGCTATAACATCACTTCCATTTAAAAGTTGGAATTCCACATCTTTTACACCATCACCATTATTCGGACCTTCGTCCATATCGAAAGCCTGTGCTATAATAGAAGCTGTAGCTTGCAACTCTGTATCACTTTTAAGGTAAGGAAATGAAACTTCCGGATCTTGGTTAAAGATTTCAAAATCAATAGCGGCAGATGTTTGTTCATTACCGGCTTCTTGTGTCCCAACAGCTTCTACAGACAATGTGTAAGTACCGTTTTCAAGTTCAAGGGTATTTAAGCTCCAAATATAGTCTGGGGCTTCAAATTCCCTGGTGTCAATTATCATATCATCTTTTAAAAGGTTGATGGTCAAAGATTCGATACCATTATTACTATAAGACGGGATATCAGGATCGCTTGCATTAAGCTTAATGGAGTGAATACCATTGATTGTTTCGTTTGATGTAGGACTTAGAATATCTATTACCGGCGGATTATTGCTAATATATACATCATGCTCAGTTATACTGGAAGTACCGCCATATTCCGGGAAACTAGTTGCAATTGCACGTATGGTATATGCTCCATTTTCTAGTTCCGTTGTAGCTAATGTATATGAATATGGGGCTTCGCTATCTTCTGCTGAAATTATAATTTCATCATTGTCTAGAATTTCAAATACAAGCTTTTCAATACCATTGCCATCATTATTGCCTTTGTCAGGATCGAACGCAGTAGTTATAATAGTATTATCACCCGTTAATGATTGGTTTTCCGAAGGATATACAATTGTTGCAGTCGGCTTAGAATCTTGAATATTAAAGGCAGATACTGTAGTGGCCGAATCTCCCGTTTCACTGTGAGCAGTAATCCGTAACGAATAAGCACCATTCTTGTAGTCGGTCGGGTTAAATGGTAATTTAAAAGGCGCTTCATTGTCTGTTTCTGTAAGTACCACATTATTATCGGAAACAAGTTCAAAAACAACTTTGTTAACACCATCTCCATTACTGTCGCCCACATCCGGATCATTGGCTATAGCTTCAAAATTTGTTTGACTGGTTACTATACTATTATTTGATGGTGTAACTATTGAAGTGGTTACCGGAGTCTCGATGGGTTTAAGGTAATTTCCATCTGGTATTTCAAGGTAGTCTATTTCTGCACGTTTAATACCGGTAGACCATAGCTTGAAGGTGTGTTCCCCTTCAGGGAGTAAAGTTGTAATTCCCGTTACTTCCCGTTTTTTCCAGTCGTTTGTTGCCGGAAAAGCAATTTCGGTTTCCAATACATCGGGTATACTTAATGTAAGATTATCATCATGAACTTTACTTGCGTAGCCGAAATTAATGGTATACTCTTGTTCTTTGGGAATAGTTATAGTCCATTCAATATATCCGGGAGGGGTAGGGCTGGCACCTTTAAAATTTACATAGCCTGTGCCAGAATAGTCTTTATGTGCTGCCAATACTTTTCCGCCAGAGACTGTTGCATCTTCAGCTTCCAGCCGAAGTATCGGAGGAACTTCAGGATAATTCCAGGCATATATGTTGATATCCTGCGTCTGACTTACGCTACCATATGCAGCTTCTGAAATTGTTGCGGTTCTTAATGTAAGTGGCCCGTTAGGTAGTGTTTCACTATCTATAGTCCAGTTATAAGGTGCTTCGGTTAACGTGGAGCTCTCAATAACATTATCGTCTTGCAATAATTCAAAATTAACACTTTCAATGCCTTCTCCATTTTCAGTACCGGCATCGGGGTCGTAAGAAATTGCTTCAATATTAACAGTACCTGTCATTAACTCATTTTCGGCCATTTGAGTTGCGACTACGGGTAAGTTGTTTTTTACAATAAATAGTAACTTCTTTGTTTTTATTGTTCTCCCTGCTTCTTCAGTACTAAAGGCTGTAACTTTTAGCGTATAAGTATCATTTGCTAGAGTTTCGGTATCTAAATTCCATATAAAAGGAGCTTCCGCACTTTCAAAAGTTGTCACTGATTGATCCTCATTGATCAATTCAAAAAGAACTTTTTCAATGCCGTCACCATTTTCAATTCCTATATCAGCATCAAAAGCATGTATTTCAACATCATAATTAGCAAAAATTTTTTCGTGTTCATCTGGGGTAATAAGGTTTATCGCAGGAGGTTTAAATCCGGTGCAGGAAGCAGCTTCAAAACCTGTTCCTTTTACAGCCAGGTAATCAATAGCAGGCAGACCGTTATTGTCGTTGGCCTGAATACGTATCTGATTTTTACCGGGTGATAATGGAACCTCAATCTCGTGTATAGTCCAGGTTCCCCATTTATCTGTGCTGGCAAACTTAAGTTCCTTATCAATAATTTCTCCATTCACGATTAGCGTAGCATTTTTAAAAGCAGTACTACCATTCGAGTAATTTATTAAAACGGGATAGTTTCCTGCTTCGGTAAGGTTTACTGACCAATCAACCCCCTTTTCTGATTTACTTTCTGCCATGCTATATCCTTCCCCTGTATAATCGCTTAATTGTTGGGAAATATTACCCTCAACATTGCAAAAACCAATTTCATTTTCTTGTAATATGGTCATAGGTAATGATCTATCTTTGGCTACCAGCCAGTTTAGGTAGTTTTCTATATTGGTATACCCGTCTTCGTTTGCATCACCGTCGGAATTAGCTTCATTCGGATCTAAGTCAAATGCAATTTCCCAATAGTCGGGCATGCCATCTCCATCGGTATCTACTGGTGGTGTTCCGTTTGCCACAGTACCTACATTATCAGGGATTCCATTATCTGATTCTCTATCGATTATAGCACCTTTGGTACCGTAAGAAATAAGTTCATCAATTAAGTACTGGTCAACAGCATCTCTTGCGGGATAAGATCCACCTGCATGGTCAATTACGTATTGAAGGGCGTCATTTGCCGGCATCAGGTTTCTCATCCCATCATAATTATAGGGAGTATCCATTAAGGTTGCCGTTGAATAATCGGTTAAAGGCGTAGCGTCTAAAATACCATTTGTATTATCGTCTACCCAATTATCTTCGGCATATACATGAAATGATTCTGTTGTACGGGTAATATGTGTGCCAGCACTACTACTTGGGCCATATATAAACCAATTTCCTATAAAGTTAACTTCGGAAAGACCATCGCTAGCCCCCATAATGTATCCGTCAGACCCCCAGTTATAAATAACATTATTAATCATTTCGTGAGTTCCTTTTCCTTTCGGATTACGGGTTTCGTTATCGATATATAAACTACGAATCATTGACCATTTCCCGCTTTGCATTAATCCACCGGTTGAATGACCAACAATATCGATTCCCTGGCCTATTATGCAATCTTGGAAAGTAATGTTGTCAATATTAGAGCCATTTACATCGACAGTACCATCCCATCCCCATGAAATTGATACGTGATCAAAAATATAGTTTTGGCCATCGGAAATCCCTAAAGCATCCTTTCTATAATCACCATTTTCCCCCATGCGTATCCGGAGATAGCGAATAATACTATTACCGGAACTACTGTTTAAAGCCACTCCATTTCCGTAAAGGGTAATACCACCCCCCGGAGCTGTTTGTCCTGCTACTGTAATATTTTTTTGAATCACAATTCGATCCCCAACATTAATCACACCACCAACATCGAAAACTACAATACGGTTGGGTTGGCTTACTGCATCACGGAACGACCCTGGTCCATCGTCGTTTAAGTTTGTTACATGGTAAACTTCACCACCTCGCCCACCGGTAGTATATCTTCCAAAACCTTCAGCTTCCGGAAAGGCTAATTGTTGTGATCTGATTTCTTGTTGTATGCCAATTAATAAGCTTATCAATAATAAAAGATGTAGTTGTTTTATCATATATAATGTATTTCAGTAATGAAGTGTTTATTTTGTGTTATTTTTTAATTTTTACTAAAATTACAATGTTAATTTTAGTAAAAATATTGCTAAACTAGTGGTAGTTTGTTAATAAAACAAATTGTTTTCTAATTTTTGAATGTTTTAAGCCAATAAGTTCGTGGTTCACGTACTGTAAAAGTGGTGATGGTAACTAGTGTTAAGTTAACTTTATTGTGACGTATTAATTTTAAAATTGGTATCTTTAAAAAAAAATCAATGAAATGATACGATATACCATTAAGCTTAGCCAAGAAGAAGTAAACGCACTGATGGCAATAATCAACAAAGGTTCGCACACTACGCAGAAGTTCCGTGCCGCCTACATTTTATTGAATTGCGATGAAGGCGATTATTCTGAAAAGGTGACCAATGAACAAATCAGCAAAGTCTTGAAGGTCGGTATGCGCACTATAGACCGTGTGAAGAAAAAATTTGTGGAAGAAGGTTTTGAAGCAGTACTTGAGCGCCGCCCGAGTAGCCGGGCCTATGAAAAGAAAATAGATGGCGATGTGGAGGCGAAACTGGTCCAGCTTTGTTGTAGCGAACCACCTCCGGGTTTTGCCAAATGGTCATTGAGGTTATTGGCAGACAAGATGGTGGAGTTGGAATATGTGCCGGCCATCTCCCACGTTTCAGTAGGGAAGGTTTTAAAAAAAACGAACTTAAGCCTTGGAAAGTAAAGGGCTGGGTGATACCGCCAGAAAGCAACGCTGGTTTCGTTGCGGACATGGAACAGGTGCTGGATGTTTACAAAAGGCCCTACGATAAGCAAAACCCCGTGGTCTGCATGGATGAGTCCCCAAAACAATTGATCTCGGCAGGCCAAATTTCCATTCCAATGAAAGCAGGACAGGAAGCCCGTGTAGATTATGAATATGTAAGGCATGGGATGGTTAATATATTCATGGCCAACGAACCCTTGAAAGGAAAGCGCTTGGTAGAGGTAACGAAGTTCAAGAAGAAAAAAGACTGGTCAAAATTCATCAAAAGGCTGGCGGACGAGCAATATCCAGATGCAGATAAAATAACACTTGTGATGGACAATTTCAATACACATACAGCTTCCGCCTTTTATGAAACTTTCGAACCGGGAGAGGCCAAAAGGTTATGGGACAGGTTTGAATTTGTATTCACGCCCAAACACGGGAGTTGGTTGAACATGGCAGAGATAGAACTGCATGTTTTGAATGTGCAGTGCCTTAACAGGCACATATCCACAATGGATGAAATAAAAAAAGAGGTAAATGCTTGGCAGGACAGCCGGAATAACAAAGGGGGATCGATAAATTGGCAGTTTACCACCAAGGACTCAAGGATAAAATTAAAAAGACTTTATCCGTCAATTGATTATTAACATAACACTAGGTTTCTTTTTCAGAATCTGCGTAACTCAATAAGGGGAGAATGTAGTATCGGGTGAGCTTGATAAACGCGTAAGAAAAGTAGTTTGAACAGTTTAAAGAATAAGACTGTAGTTTTGAAAACTTATGTTTCAAAAGTTGAAGTATTTTTCTCTGTTTTCCTCGTAATTTTCTGTAAGTAAAGTGGTAGATATTTTAATAGAAAATTATTTTTAAGTAAGGGCTTGCATACAGTCTCTAATTGGTAGCCGTTAAATTTAGCGTTTTCTTTTCTTTTCCCAATTTAGTCAGGATGTTACTCAAATAGGTATTTAATAGTTGAGCGCGACTTTCTTGCTTTAGCATCGCATTTTCTGACTGAACAAAAGTATCAGGAATAAGTTCATTTTTGCAATTGTTTGTCATTTCTCTCATCGTTTCCGGAGTTACTTCAAAATGAAATTGAATTCCGAGAACTTTATTATTATAAAGAAATGCCTGATTCGGGCAAATATCTGTTTGTAATAGATGTATTGCCTCTTTGGGTAAATCAAAGGTATCTCCATGCCAATGAAACGCTGTAAAGGTTTCGGGTAGATCTTTAATTAAATCGTTTTGTGTCCCGTCTTGGGTTTTTTTAATAGGAAACCCAACCTATTTCTTTTTGGATACCTGGAAAAACCTTTCCTCCCAATACAGATGCTATAAGTTGGGCACCCAGGCAAATTCCAATTACTGTTTTATCATTTTCTATGGCATTTCGGATAAATTCTTTTTCAGGTTTTAACCAGGGATATTTTCCATAGTCATTAACCCCCATAGGGCCGCCCATCACAATGAGCCAGTCAAAACTATGATTATTTGGCAAGACTTCACCTTCAAAAAACTTTGTGCCGGAAAGCTGGTGATTGTTATTGCTTATCCAATTTTCTATGTAACCTAAGCCTTCAAAAGATACATGTTGTAAATAATGAATATGAAGTGTTTTCATTGTTTGCTTATTTCATTTCAAAAGTAGTAGCTAAAATAAGTGCTTTTTAACTATTATAGTGCCATTAACTATATTAAAATTCATAGATATTTAATACAAACGCAATGCTAACCTAGCGTCTTTATTTTTTTGTGTCCCATTCTGCCATATGTGTTAGAATAATTTCTAGTGATTTTTCTTTTTTTGAAAGTTCATATTCTAATCTTAGAGTATTTCAGGATAAGAAATTCGGTTTACCAAGCCATCTATCTGCAAATCTTAAGCTAGGCTATGAGCATTCTTTCGGAAATACCAGACAACTTTTTAATCCACAATATTTTATTCATCTAACAAAAATGTGAGCCTACTCAATTTCAATCGGCCATTTAATACTGAGTTTTTATACACTTTACCAAGCAGAGTATGATGAATAATATAAGGTTTTTTGGTTTTGGGAAAATATGGACTTTGTTTTTGGGCTATAGTGAATTATTAGTTGGTCTTATTGTAGGGATTTAGATTCACCGAGTAAAAAATCTTTTCGTACTCTGGCTTTTATCTTTTGCAATAGGGGCTTTAATGGTACATTTTGCACATAAGGATTATGAGTATTTTTATACGGGATGGTGTTGCTGTATTGCTTGTATACTAATACTTAGTAGAGATGAAAATTTAAAGTTGATGCTATATCAAATATTTCAATTTTGATTCCCGCCAGTAGATTCAACACCGAGACTTGTCTCGATTAAGACAAGTTTTCCAATACATACCTCACAGGCTTAGGTTGTTGATTAGAAGTTTTGGTGTTAAGTTTAACTATATTTCCCAGTTTTTCAACTGGTAAGCACTATCCCAAAACATAAATTCTAACCTACTGGCTTCAATAAATACTTGTGTCATAAATTCTTGTTGGGATTCGGTACAATTTTCAGCAACTTCATTACAGATTTTTTTTGCATTAATTACTAATTCTTCAAATTCTTCGCCAGCATAGGTGTCTATCCATTTTTGGTAGGGATTCTCTACATTTAACCGATTTTTGTAAATGTAATCACCTACTTCTTTATAGATCCAAAAACAAGGTAAAACTGCTGCCATTGCTACCTCTACCTGGTCTAATGCCGCGGTGCACTTTAAAAAATTAATATAATGATGGGTGGTAGGTGCCATGCTCCCGCGATGGGTAAGTCCATATTCTTCAAAATAAGAATCATGCAAGGCTTTTTCTACTACAATTGCTCCTTCAGCAAATTGTATAAAAGCTAATGCATGAGAAGTATCTTGAGATCGAGCTCCAATTAAAGCTAAACTACGGGCAAAATTTTCAAGATAAAAAGCATCTTGACTCATATAAAATTGAAATTTATCTAACGGGAGCGTTCCATTTTGAAGCTCTTCAATAAAAGGCATTTCTATTATTTTTTGATAAATGGGTTCAATTTCTTTCCAGGCTTTAGCTGTCCATTTCATGTTTACTTAGTTTTTGAGGATTAAAAAAATGATTTACCGGCCCGTTACCTTTTCCAATTACCACATCTTTTCCGTGATAAATAGCCTGATGAATGTAGTCTTGTCCTAACCTAACCGCTTCTGATAGGGATTTTTTCTGTGCTAGATACGAAGCAATTGCCGAAGAAAGTGTACATCCGGAACCATGGGTGTTATTGGTTTTATATTTTGGAAATTCAAAACTTTTAACAGTTCCATTGGTAGAAAAATAAAGGGAAGTAAGTTGTTTAGATTTTAAATGTCCGCCTTTTAAAAGCAATGATTTACAGCCGAGTTTCATAATCTTTTTTCCGGCAATTTTCATTTCATCAATAGATTCTATTTTCATTCCGGCCAAAATAGCAGCTTCATCTAAATTTGGGGTAATTACATCTGCAATGGGAAATAATTGCCGGATAATAGTTTGTATTGTATTATCTTCAATTAGTTGGTGCCCACTGGTCGCTACCATTACCGGATCAAAAACAATAGGGAGGTGGGGATTCTGTTTCAATTTGTCTACTATGATTTCTACTAATTTAGAAGAATGAACCATTCCGATTTTCACCGAATTAGGAAAGATATCTTCTAATATAGTATCTATTTGCTCCCCGACTATATGTTCCGGAATGCTAAAAATAGATTTTACACCGGTCGTATTTTGTATGGGTAAAGCGGTAAGGACAGAAGTGGCATAGCAACCCAAAGCAGAAATAGTTTTTATGTCTGCTTGAATGCCTGCTCCACCACTGCCATCAAAACCAGCAATAGTGAGTACTGATGGATATGTATATTTTCTTTCAATCATACCTTTTCTATTTCGTTTCTTAATTGTTCGGCTGCTTTTGCGGGATTTTTAGCAGCACAAATAGCAGAAACCACCGCAATACAATTGGCTCCGGCTTTGATGACTTCCTGTGCATTTTCAGTATTCATATGGCCAATGGCTACTAATGGTTTATCGGTAATAGCGCGTATGCGTTTAATTCCGCTCAATCCCCATTCAATAATCGTATCGGTTTTGGTAGGCGTATTAAAGACCGGACTTATTCCGAAATAATCTGCCAGATGCGTTTCCTGGGTAGTTAGTTGTTGAATATCCTCAATAGAATAGCCTAAACAATTTACTTTTTTCCATTTCTTCCGAATTTGCGTGGGAGGAATATCTGAGGTTCCTACGTGAATTCCAAAAGCATCTACTTTTTGGGCAACTTCTAAATGATCATTAATAATTAATGGAACTTCGTATTGATCTAATAATTTCTTAAGAGGAATAGCCTTTTGAAGAAACGCTTCTGTGGAAGCATTTTTTTCTCTTAGTTGAACTAAATCTACGCCTCCTTTTACAGCTTGTTGTACCACTTCTAAATATGAATGATGTACACAGGCTTCTTCGGAAATAACCAGGTACAATCGATATGGAAATTCTTTTTTAATCACGTTTTATTTCTAATTTAAGGGTAGAAGTAAATGCTTGTTCAGACATCCCGTAAAGTTGATCCAGGATATTCATCTGTAAACTTCCCGGTCCTTTACTTTCTTTCGCGGCAAGTTCTCCGACTACACCCAAGAGAGCCATAGCAGAAGTCACGGCTTCAACTTTATCCTTAATTACTGCGGAAAAAGCAGCCACCAGGGCAGTTGCTGTACAACCCATTCCTGTAATTTTTGACATTAATACATTTCCGTTAGAAAGGTGGATTTCTTTTTCTTGACTTAAAATAATATCCGTAGCTCCTGAAATACATACGGTACAATGGTACTTTTCTACTAAAAATTTAGCAGCAAGTACAGCTTCATTACTTTCAGCAGAACTATCTACTCCTTTTGTGGGAGTAGTATTATGCTTTGCCAATGCCATAATTTCTGAAGCATTAGCCCTAATAATACTAGGGTTTAATTCAAGTAATTCAGCTAAAACTTCATCGCGATACGGAGTGGCTCCGGCGCCAACAGGATCTAAAACCCAGGGTTTTTCAAGTTGCTGAGCTTGGTGTGCCGCTTTTTTCATAGCCTTAACCCAATATTCATCTAGCGTACCAATATTCACCACTAAAGCCTGGCAAATAGCCATCATATCTTCCATTTCTGAATGAGCATGGGCCATAATAGGGGAGGCGCCTGCGGCCAACAAAGCATTAGCCGTATTGTTCATTACTACATAATTAGTAACGTTATGAACAAGAGGAGATTGTTTTTTTAGTTGCTCAATGTTATTCCAGAGGTTTTCCTTCATCATTTATAATTTTAGGGGTAAATAAATGGCTGAAGGATTATTCCTTTAGGTAAATAAACAGGTAATAAAACTTTTTCCTACGCCGGTACTAACCGAATCAGGTTCAAAGGGACTGTCTCAATTCTTTTAGAATACCCCTAAAGCCAAAACCAAAAATAAAGATTATCTTATGAAATAACATTCAATTTAGCTAAAAATTAGTTGATTGTAAATATTTGAAATTTCAGTTATCGCTGTTGCCAAAGTAAGCGTAATTAAAAAAAATGTTGTAAATATGTAAGCTTACACTGCCAGAAGAATTTAAATGATTACAGTTTCCCGATATTTATTTTAATTATAAGTTAACTTTGATTTTATTTGTCAATAAAAACAAATCCCATTTCATTGTATGAAAATTCTATTAGTTGAAGATGATAAAAGGTTGGGAGAATCATTATCAACTGGTCTTCAAGAAGAAGGTTTTTTTGTAATATGGGTAAATGATGGTTACCAGGCAAGGGATGAAATTGCACAAGACCAGTGGGATGTATTCATTTTTGATGTCATGCTTCCCGGACTATCGGGTGTCCAATTATGTGAATACGTAAGGTTTAAAGGAATAAAAATTCCTATTTTAATGTTGAGTGCTTTAGGAGAACCGGAAGATAAGATAAAAGCATTAGATACGGGAGCCGATGATTATTTGGTTAAACCGTTCCATTTTAATGAATTAATTTCAAGATTAAAAGCTTTAAAAAGGAGGGCTGATCAATATAAGGAAATAAATCGGGGAGAAATAATTTGTGCCGATTTAAAGTTTGATTTTTTGAAAAATAGAGTAGAACGAGCTGGTAAAGTGATAGAACTCTCTCAAAAAGAATTTAAATTACTGCATTTTCTACTAGAGAACAAAGGTAGTGTTGTGAGTAGAATCAGCATATTTCAGCAAGTTTGGCAACTTCCTCAAGATACCTATACCAACATTATAGATGTTTATATCTCCTACCTTAGAAATAAAATAGATTCTGGTTATGAGCAAAAATTAATTCGAACTATCAAGGGACGAGGATATATGATTACAGATGCCTGATGAAAATACGTCATAAAATAACATTTATATCAAGTACCGTATTTGCAATTGTATTAGGACTTATTTCTATTCTAATTTTTAAAGGCTTTTCAGAATCTTCAAAAAAAATTTTTTACAGAGAGCTCGCGAGAACTGCAAAAATTTCAGCTTTATTCTACTTGGAAGAAGATGAAATGAGTAAAAAGAAATACGCTCCAATCAGCAAAGCTTTTTCTGATCTTAACAGCAATGAGGCAATTTCTATCTATAACAGTAATAATCAATTAGCTTTTAATACCAGTCCTCAAGAACAAGTTGTAGAAATAAACCTAGATGATATTAGAAATGGAAAAGTTGATAATTTCCAGATAGACGATTATTTTTATCACGGCTTATTTTATGAAGATAACCAAGGTGAATTCGTTATTTTAGTTAGTGCCGAAAATCCTTTCTTTTATAATCAACGACAATATTTACTTATCATTCTCTCTATTGCTTTTTTGGTAGGAATGCTCATACTTATTTTAGCAACTAATTATTTATCCCGTCTGGTTTATCGTCCCGTTAGCAATGTAATTAGACAGGTTAATGATTTAAACCTGAATAAAAAGCCGCTTTCATTGGCTTATCCCCAATCTCACGATGAATTGGAAGAACTTTTTAAAGCATTTAATTCTTTGCTTTTTGAAATTGAAAGAACGTATACGATTCAGAAAAATTTTATAGATCACGCTTCACACGAATTAAAAACCCCACTGGCTGGAATTATAAACGACCTGGAGATTACCACGCTTAAAGAACGAAGCCCTGAAGTATATAAAGTGAAAATGGATGAAGTCCTCGTTGATGCAAACCGTTTAAAACTTATTTTAGATAATCTTCTCTTACTTTCTGAATTAGAGAAAAACAAAGAAATCAAGCAAGATTGGATTAGGATAGATGAAGTGTTATGGGAAATTCTCGCACAGCTTTCAAAAAAATATAGTCCGGAAAGATTCCAATTGGATTTTCAGGTTCCACCAGAATTTTTTAATCATTTAAAGATTTATGCCAACGAGACCTTATTGTATATAAGTTTATATAATTTTTTAGATAATTCAGCAAAATTTTCTTCTGAAGAAATTGTGAATATTTCACTTTCTGTTGATCAAGATCAATTAATCGTCATTATAGAAGATAAAGGGATTGGCATTGCCGAAGATGAACTTGAATTATTGAGGCAGCCATTTCATAGAGGAAAGAATGCCCTAAAATTTGAAGGTAATGGTCTGGGATTAAGTATTGCTTTTAAAATTTTGAATATGCAGAATACAGCTGTTAATATTCAAAGTGAGTTAAACAAAGGGACACGTGTCAAATTAACTTTTCTAAATTAAAAAGTTCTAATGTATTCCAATCTACATTTAATTTGAGGTAAAGCCACTTCTAATACTTAGTCTTTTCTTTTGTACCATAAAAAGAAAGACTTTGAGAAAAATACTAATCCTTTTAACGATCTGTTTTTATCTGCCTGCTATAGCGCAGATTTCAGATACCCTTGTTTTAGAAAAAGAAGCAGCCGAACAGTTATTGCTTGCGAATAACCTGCAATTATTAGCTCATCAGTTAAATATAGAAAAAGCAGAAGCAGACATCGTTCAGGCTAAGGTATGGCCAAATCCCCAACTGGAATTAGATGAAATTAATCTATGGACCACACCATACCAGCAAAGAACCGGAGAAGAACTACCATCTCTTTTTGGAAGTGAATCTTTTGGTAAGTTCCGACAAATTTCTGCCAGAATAGAACAATTAGTAGAAACTGCCGGAAAGCGTAAAAAGCGTATAAAAATGACTGAAGTAGATCAGAGCCTGGCCCTGTCATATCTGGAAGATTTTTTATTAAGCTTAAAAATCGAGTTTAGAAAAAATATCTATAGTTATAGCTATTATGAAGCTTATCTGGAAATGTTAGAACGCCAGCTCGAATCTATTACAGGTTTGGTAGATTCTTACCAAAGGCAATATGAACGCGGAAATATTAATAAGTACGAAGTAATACGCTTAAGGTCCATTCAGTTACAATTAAAAGATGAAATTATAGACCAAAGAGAGGCACTTAATGCATTGCAGTCACAATTAATCGTGTTACTAAACCTGCCAGATGAGGCTGAACTTAAATTTACTAATGTATTTCGTGATGATTACGCTTATCAACTCGAATTTATCCCAGATTTAGAGTATTTAAAAAGTCTGGCTTTACTTCACCGTCCGGATGTGAAAATTTCTAAGCTGGATACTGATATGGCTAACCGGCAATTAGATTATGAAAAAGCATTACGCGTTCCCGATATTGAGTTTTCTCTGGGGTATGATCGTGGAGGTAATATTTTACAAGACTTTGTTGGTATAGGGCTTTCTATTGATTTACCGTTTTTTGATAGAAACAAAGGAGGAATTCGTAAAGCTGAATTAAATGTAGCACAAGCAGACTTCGCACAAACAGAGCATCTTAAAAGGGTGAATGCAGAGGTTTTTGAAAAATATAAAAACCTGATGCAAACCAAAAGATTTTTTCAAGATATAGACCGCGATTATGTAGATGATTTAGACCTATCTATTGAAGTTTATACCAAAAATTTTAGAAATCAAGCAGTTAATATGCTGGAGTTCTTAGACTTTTTAGAAGCCTATATGGATAATAAACAAATTATTCTCGAAAATCAGAAACAATTTATGGACGCTCTCGAAGAGTTAAGGTTTGTAACCGGTTTAGAATTACAATAAAATTAATCAAAATACACTCATGGAAAATTTTTTTAGAATTCACACTGGTAAGTGTTTACTAGTGCTTTCACTAATGGTATGTGTTGCCTGCCAAAATAAAGAATCAAAAGAAGATCATCCTCTAGAGCAAGTATGCCTGGGGGATAATGCAAAGCTTGTTAAGGTTACCCGTTCTCAAGTGGTAAAAAAGTTAAACTTTCAGGGAAAGGTGGCTTACAATCCCAATGCAGTGGTTAATTATGTAAGCCTCGTAGGGGGTGTTATAAATAACAGCTATATAACACTTGGAGATAAAGTTGAAAAAAACCAGGTATTAGCAGAAATCAAAAGTGTAGAACTTAATGCTATTGAGACCGAAATCCAACAAACTCATTCCTTTTTAAACGTTGCCCAACGACAACTTGTTTCTACCCAAAGCTTTTATGATGATGGTATTGCTTCTGAAAAAGAACTTATTTCAGCTCAAAGCGAAGTGGCCAATCTCAAATCAGAACTTACCAGGTTACAAACAAATCTTGAACTCTACAGTGCAAGTACTGAAAAAGGTGTTTTCCAAATTAAAGCACCTGTTAGTGGTTTTATAGTAAATAATAATATCTCTACAGGAATGCAAATTTCCGCTGAAGGAGAGCCCTTATTTACCATATCAAACCTGGATGACGTATGGGTTAACTTCAATATTTATACTACCGATATAGATAATGTGAAAGAGAATATGGAGGTGGATATAAAAACAAGTGCATATCCCGATAAAGTCTTTAAAGGAAAAATAGCAAAAATATCTCAGGTAATCGACCCAGTTGAAAATGTATTGAAGGCAAGAGTTGTTCTGAAGAATAATGATTTATTATTAAAACCCGGATTAAACGTGGAAACCATTGTAAAAATAAATAAAGAGGAAAAGGCATTTAAACTACCTGATGATGCTGTGGTGTTTCATAACGATACTTATTACAGTGTAATAGCAAAAAACGACTGTGATATGCTCATCAAGCGATTAAATATACTTTCTAAAGATGAGAAGATGGTGTACGTTGATGAAGGGCTGGAACAGGGAGACCAGGTTTTGGTAGAAAACGCCTTGTTAATGTTTGATAAAATTTCTTCAGAAAATAATTAAAAAATTATGCATAAATTCACGAATGCTTTAGTTTCCTTTTCTTTAAAACACTCTTTAATAGTCTTTTTTCTTACAGGATTATTGGCGGTTATAGGAATTATAAGCTATATAAACACGCCTATTGAGGCTTTCCCTGATGTAACCAATACCAGGGCGCGTATCATCACACAATGGTCTGGTAAAAGTGCAGAAGAGGTAGAGAAATTCATTTCGCTTCCTGTGATGAAAGCTATGAATACCATACCCAATAAGACAGAGGTGAGATCGGTCTCTCTATTTGGGTTATCGGTAGTAACCGTGATATTTGATGATAAGACTGATGATTTCTACGCACAGCAATATGCCTCAAATCGTTTGCAGGGTATAGATTTACCAGACGATGCTGAGGCTGAAATTGATCCTCCCTATGGGGCTACCGGCGAAATATTTAGATATATAATAAAAAGTGACCGGCCTATAAAAGAATTAGCTGCTATTCAAGAATGGACTATAGAGCGTGAACTTTTAGCCGTTTCCGGCGTATCAGATGTTCAGAGCTTTGGTGGTGAAGAAAAAATCTATCAAATTGAGGTAAATCCGGCCAGTTTGGAGCTTTATGATTTATCTCCTTTAGATGTCTATGATGCCATTTCCCAAAGTAATATTAACGTGGGTGGGGATATGATTCAAAAAGGGAGTCAGGCCTATGTAGTTCGTGGTGTTGGATTATTAACCAGTATAGAGGATATTGAAAATATACTTATCACCACGCACGAAGATGTGCCTATTTTAGTTAAAAATATAGCTCAAGTACAGATAGGTGCAAAACCGCGGTTAGGCCAGGTAAGTCTAGATGACAATGAAGATGTAATGCAGGGTATTGTGGTAATGCTTAGGGGGGAAAACCCAGCTGATGTTATTGCCCGATTAAAAGAGAAAATAGAAGAGGTGAATACCCGTGTGCTTCCCGAAGATGTACAGATAGAACCCTTTATAGATCGAACAGAACTCGTAAATTCTACGGTTAAGACAGTTAGTAAAAATCTTATAGAGGGTATTATTCTTGTATCACTTATTGTTTTAATTTTCTTATTTAACTGGAGAACTACAGTTACTGTTGCCCTGGTTATCCCGTTATCCTTTTTATTTAGTATCACGTTACTGCGTATACAGGGGATGCCGGCCAACTTAATTTCTATGGGAGCCCTAGATTTTGGTTTGCTTTTGGAAGGAACGCTCGTTATTGTTGAAGCGGTCTATGTTCAGCTAGAGAGAAAATCGGGGGAAATAGGTTTAACTCGTTATAACAAACTGTCTAAACTAGGGATAATTAAAAACAGTATTCGAAAAGTAGCACCGCATATTTTCTTTGCACAGCTTATATTAATTATTGCATTGTTACCCATTTTTTCCTTTCAAAAAGTAG
This sequence comes from Salegentibacter sp., assembly GCA_017795085.1. Classification (GTDB taxonomy): domain Bacteria; phylum Bacteroidota; class Bacteroidia; order Flavobacteriales; family Flavobacteriaceae; genus Salegentibacter. The sequence goes on along the minus strand of CP051246.1, from coordinate 1,673,804 downwards.
AAGGGAAAATGTTTTCTCCTTTGGCTTATACGTTAGGTTATGCCTTATTAGGATCTCTTATCTTGAGTCTTACTTTCGTGCCGGCTATGTGTAAGGTAATGTTAAGTAAGAACGTAAAGGCTAAGAATAATCCTATAGTAAACTTTGTAAGAAAAAATATTTTTAGAATTTATGAAATAGCCAGTAGCTCTAGAAGAATTACAATGGTATTGTTTCTTACCTTATTTGCAATTTGTATTATTAAATTCATGAATTACGGCACAGAGTTTATTCCTCAGCTAAATGAAGGAGCTGTATATGTAAGAGCAACCCTGCCCAATAGCGTAAGCCTGGAAGAATCGGTTAAAACCGGAAAAGCGATAAAAGAGAAATTACGTTCTTTTGAGGAAGTAAAGTTTGTACTTAACCAAACGGGACGTCCTAATGATGGTACCGATCCAACTGGATTTTTCAATAATGAATTTCATATTGAATTGCACCCTAGTGATGAATGGCCCCGATCTATTACAAAAAATGAATTGTTGGAAGAGATGAAAGATAGCCTGGAGGTCTTTAATGGAATGACCTTTGGTTTTAGCCAGCCAATTCAGGACAATGTGGAAGAATATGTAGCCGGGGTTAAAAGTCAACTAGTGGTTAAGATTTTTGGTGATAACCTTTTTGAAATGGAAGAAAAGGCCAACGATATTTCCAAATCTCTAAACAAGGTTGAAGGAATTACAGACATTCTAGTGTATAAAAATATTGGTTTTCCTGAACTTCAAATTGAGTTATTAAAAAATAAAATGGCTCAATATGCGGTAAATACGGAGGATGCACAGGCGGTAATAGAAATGGCTATTGGAGGAAAATCCGCTTCCAGTTTTTATGAAGATGAACGAAGTTTCGATATTCAAATACGTTATGAAGAATCTTACAGGGATAGTGAAGATGAAATAGGGAATATTTTAATTCCTACTTTGAAGGGGCAAAAGATTCCTCTCAAGGAGATAGCCGATATTAAATTTAAAACGGGGCCCGCTTTTATTTATCGAGAAGGAAGTAGCCGCACTACCAGTGTTGGGTTTAGTATTGCAGGAAGAGATTTGGGAAGTACTATAGATGAAGCTCAAAAGGTGGTTGAAAAAGAAGTACGACTAAGCAAAGGAACAAAATTGGAGTGGGCAGGAGAATTTGAGAGTAAAGAGCGTGCAACAAAGCAACTTTCACTTATCGTTCCCGGTGTTTTACTCCTTATAATTTTCCTTTTATACATGAATTTCGGAAATATTAAAGACACTATTATTTGTATATCCGTATTGCCATTTGCCTTCGTTGGAGGATTTTTATCACTATGGTTAACCGGAACTATATTTGGTATTTCTGCCGGGATAGGTTTTATTATTCTTTTTGGTGTTTGTACTATCGATGGGATAATACTTGTAGCAGTTATGAAAGATAATTTGCGCTATAAAATGTCTCTTGAAAAGGCAATATCAACCGGAGTTTACAGTCGTATCAGACCAGTTGTAATGATAGCCCTTATGGGGTCTCTTGGTCTGTTGCCAGCAGCATTATCTAATGGTATGGGATCTGAAGTTCAAAAACCATTAGCCATTATGATAGTCGGGGGACTTATAATATGTATGTTCCTTTCTTTTACAGTGCTACCTCAAATCTTTTATTGGTTTTATCGAAAAGAGTACCAATTAAAAGTATCTGATAATAAAAAACTAAAACACTAACAAAAATTATAATTGATGGCTGTAAAAAGCTTTATGAACAAGCTTTTTACAGCTATTTTCTTACTGTTTATTTAGGATATATTGTTTTTATAATAAATAGAGTTCAATAGAATTGGAGATGATATCAAAGTGATTTTTAGTACTTAAAAGTTTATGAATTCCTTGCTCCAAATGAATTTTAATGTCGTTGAACTACTAGCTTATACTAGAAGTAGGCATAATAGAATAACTAGCATACCTATTACACATCATGAAATTAAAATTAGATAAATTCGTAATGGCTATTATAGCCGTTATAGCTATTGCTTATTTTTTTCCGAAGTATGGCAGTGAAGAGAGTGAAATTCCAATTGATCTTATAGGAAGTATTGGTATTTCGCTTATCTTCTTTTTTTATGGTTTAAAATTAAGTGGAAAACAAATCATTACTGGATTAAAGAACTGGAGGTTACACTTGCTTATTCAACTATCTACCTTCTTAATTTTTCCTATTATAGTAATTATTTTCTTTCCGTATATTCAACAGGGCTCCCAAGAGACCATTTGGTTGTCATTTTTATTTCTGGCTGCACTTCCTTCTACGGTTTCTTCTTCTGTAGTTATGGTTTCTATGGCAAAAGGAAATATTCCAGCCGCTATTTTTAACGCCAGTATTTCAGGTTTAATAGGAATTGTAATTACGCCGCTTTGGGTTGGGATTTTTCTTCAGGAATCCGGTACCGATTTCGATTTAGGTGATATTTATTTAAAACTGCTCATAGAGATTTTGGTTCCGGTGATTCTAGGTTTGCTATTACAAAAATATTGGGGCAGTTTTGCACAAATGTATTCAAAGCAATTATCTCTATTTGATAAAACTATTATTTTATTGATTATTTATAAAAGCTTCGCAGAGTCTTTTGAAGAAGGAATATTTACAATAGTTGGAATTTGGGAACTAGCCTTTGTGGGTATAGCCACAAGTTTTTTATTTTTTAGTGTATATTATATTACCGGATATCTTTCGAGAATGTTGAAATTTAATAAAGAAGATCAAATTACTGCTCAGTTTTGTGGCACAAAAAAATCGCTTGTACACGGTACGGTCTTTTCCAAAGTCCTTTTTCCCGAATCGATTCCAACCGGTATTATTTTATTGCCGCTGATGATTTTTCACGCTTTTCAAATTCTAATTATAAGCCTTATCGCTACACGCCTGGCTAATAGGTTTTAGCAAAATGTAAATAAATTTTAAAATATAAGTGGTTTTTAAAAAAACACTAAAAATCAATAGATCAACAGTGTTTTTATATCCTTTTAAGTAAGTTTTGTCGGGGCGGCAGAACGCTCTTAAAACGTCGAGAACCCCAGTATTTATAGTATTTCAGATATGTAGAAAATAATATTCAGAATTTATTACATTAGTAATTACTATAAATATGTCTTGGACATCAAAATGATGCCTTGTTGCCTTATATGTATATATTAATTCCTGTTCGTCAGTACCATAATTTTTATTCCTACTTCCTCCATTCTTATCCCAGAGATAGCAACCTAGAGTTCCTTTTTCGTGTTTAGGTGAGCGTAATTACTAAAAAGCAATTGCGTTTTATTCCACTACCGTTCTATTACTTATCCGATAATTGCAAGCTGACCCAACCGCATTCAATATGTTGAAAAAAATGCATTAACTTTTTTTTTAGTTAGGAAACCTAACTATATTTGTGAAAGCAATATTGCTAAATAATCTTAAAATTCTAAGAAAATGAGTAAGTCGGTATTTTATCATGCAGGATGTCCAGTTTGCCAAAGTGCAGAGCAAGACATTATTTCGTTGATAGGCAGCGAAAATGTTGACATTGTCCACCTTGGCGAACAGAAAGACAAAATCGCTGAGGCGGAAAGCAGGGGCGTACAGTCAGTACCTGCACTATTTACTCCCAATGGAAATGTACTTCATCTTAATTTTGGAGCATCTATTGCTGATGTAAAAAGCTAACTTTTTTTAAAAAATATAGTTAGGACTCCTTCTCTAATAAGGGTGCATAACTATAAAAAAACCAAAAACATGAACAATCTTATTTTACTAATGATAGGTGTCTTCTTCGGATTCCAAACGATGGCTTGCGATGCTTGCAAGCAATATGAAAACGACAACTTTAAAATCACCAGTGTACGTGTAGAGCATTCAGAGAAATTAGCGGCTACCATCTGGGAGATTAAAGTAAGTGGTAAAGCGGGAAAAACTACACCTATTCCTGCCGGACAACTCAATGGTGCTCCCGTGTTAGGCTATGTTTTTCCCACCTCATTAAAATCAACTGATGTTGGTTTCAGTGAAACAGAAGGCATTGTAACGTTGGCCCTTACTTCTCATCCTGATTTTGATGACACCCCTTTGTGGGATGAAAATGCAGATCAAAATTTTGATAATGACGGGGTCGTTTGGCATCCACATTGGGTGGTGCTGAGAGATGATAAAAGCGTAGAGGGTGGCTTTTCCGTAAAGGAGTTTGAAAAAGGAGATCCCAATGTTCAACTACCTCCTACCAATCCAGGTATGCCCATGTATATGGATTCCCCGGGATTTCAGGTGATTACCCAGGGAAATAAGATCCGTGTGGTGGTGCCGGATTACCGGATCAACAACCAAACTAATTTCTCTTACGATGGGGTAACGGCCTACATGGAAATAAACACCGAAAATGAAGAAAAACCGATGTTAGGTGTTTATAAAGTATATGCTATAGCCAGTGGCGATTTGTCTTTGCCCTACAACGTCAAATAAAATCTTGCCCTGCATTGTTAGGTTTCCTAACTTTGTGGGGCGTTTTTTATATGCCATGGCAAATTACATTATTATGTTGTAAAACATTCGTCAGAATTTAAAGATCATATGCAATTAAAAGAAAACATTTTAAACCAATTTATAAATCCTCAAGGATCCAATAAGGATTTAGTTGATTTAAAACTACAGAATGTCACAAATCAACTTTTAAATTTCTTTTCAGATGCAGGAAACAAGCCAACCAATCCTAAATTTAAAAATTTTGGAACCCAACACTTTAAAATACCTAGTAACCCAAAATCTGACGAGCAAATAAGTTCAAGCCTGCAAGAGTTATTCGATTCAAGTATGAATCCATCAAACCCTAAGTACATAGGTCATATGGACACTATACCTACACTTTGGTCTATTATCGGGGATTATGTGGCTTCTGCAATGAATAACAATTTATTAAGTTTGGAAATGTCCCCAGTATTAACTCAACTGGAATACTCCATCACAGAACAGTTTGCCAGTCTTTTCGGTCTTCCCAATTCTTCAGGAGGACTTATGTTGGGTGGTGGTACATTATCTAATCTTCAAGCTCTTATTATAGCGAGAAATGATAAACTTAATATTAGTAATGGAAATATTGCCTCATTAAATAATGAGCCGGTTATTTTTACTTCAGAACATTCTCATTCTTCCGTTCAAAAAATAGGTATGATAATCGGTATCGGTACCGAAAATGTCATTAAAATCAAAGCGGATAAAAATTCAAAAATGGATATCCAAGACTTAGAACGTCAAATTACTGAGCAGAAAAAAATAGGAAAAATACCTTTCGCCATAGTCGCAACCGCAGGAACAACAGTATCTGGAAATATTGACCCATTGAAAAAAATCGCCAAAGTTGCCAAGCAAAATAAATTGTGGTTGCACGTAGATGCTATTTATGGAGGTGCAGTTATTTTTTCTGAAAAGCACAAGCATTTAATGAACGGAATCGAGCATGCAAATTCTATAGCTTTCAACCCTCAGAAATGGTTGTATGTTGCAAAAACCTGTTCTATGGTTTTATTCCGCGATTTTAAGAGTATGATTCAAAATTTCAGGATTACCGCACCATATATGAAGGAGCAAAATGAATATATAAATTTAGGGGAAATCAATATTCATGGAACCAAATATGCAGAAATAGTAAAACTATGGCTTTCCCTGCTTGGTTTAGGCAAAAGCGGTATTCGGGAATTAATTGATTTTAGTTTTGAAATTACCGAAACATTTATCACTGAAATTTCAAAAAGAGAATATCTAAAATTAACAAGCAGACCCGAGCTTAATATAATTTGTTTTCGAGCAGAACCGAATCAAATACAAAATTCGATGCTTGACAAATGGAACGAAAAATTACAAAATTATTTGTTAGCTAAAACCGACTTCTTCCTATCCTTACCAAGATACAAAGGCAAACTCTGGTTAAGAACCGTTTTGCTAAATCCCTTTTTGACCAAAGGGCATATCGAGTCATTATTTAGCGAAATTGATGAATTTAATGAAAAATATCATAAAACTGCTTAGAACACTGTATAAAAGTAATGTGGGCTAGCTAACTAGATAAAAACAAGTTTCTTCTTTTAATAAACCTTTTAAATTAGACAGACATTTAATCGGTATGAAACCCGCACCGCACTTATAATTTACCATTAAACTATGATGCAATCACCTTTTAATCTCAATCGGCAAAACCAAAACACCGAAAGCAAAATCGTTGTAGCACTGGAGCGTATTTCGGAAGCTTTTCGCGTTTTGTTGTGGAATGAAAGCAAGGAAAACGCATTAAGCCCCATTCAAACGCAGATACTCATCTTTCTTTTGTTTCACTCAGAGGAAAAATGTAAGGTAAGTTACCTGGCACATGAATTTAATATGACTAAAGCTACCATTAGCGATAGTGTAAGGATACTTATCAAAAAAGAATTGGTTCAAAAGCTCGATAACCCTGTTGATACACGCAGCTACATTATTGGACTTACCACTTCAGGTAAAACAACCGCAGAAAAGGCTGCCAGCTTTGCCGGAGCCTTTGAAAAACCACTGAATGCTTTGACTGAAGAACAAAAAGAAGCTATGCTTTCCGGTTTGTTACGTTTAATACATGACCTGAACAAGGCAGGCATCATTACTATTCAGCGCATGTGTTTTACCTGCAGATTTTACGACAAAAATAACGGGCAGCATTATTGTAAATTATTACAAACCAAACTAACTAACACTGATTTACGGATTGATTGCCCTGAGCATGAATTAAAGGCACGAAATCGACATTAAAAATTCAGCGTGAATTTTACACTAATCGCGAATGAATTTTTAATCAAAGATTCCATGTGACCGCTTAAAATAAAAAACTACACATGAATGCTATTGCAGAGAATATCATTTCAATTAAAAAAAGAATAGCGAATGCCTGTATTAAATCGAACCGTTCTACTGATGAAGTGAAACTCCTGTTAGCCACCAAAACAGTTTCTGCATCAAACATCATCAGTGCTTTTAAAGCAGGAGAAACACTTATAGGTGAAAATAAATTGCAGGAACTTCAGGAAAAAGCGGAACAGTTAAAGGTTTATCCACATGAAACGCATTTTATTGGCCACTTGCAGTCAAACAAAGTCAAGCATGTACTGAAACATGTCCAGTGCATCCAATCGGTCGACAGATTATCGCTTGCAGAAAAACTCCAAAAACGATTGGAGTTTGAAGACCGCACGATGAATGTTTTTCTACAGGTAAACACTTCGAACGAAGCAAGTAAATTTGGGGTCTCACCTCAGAATGCTTTGGATTTTGCTCTGCGGGTTAGCCGGTTTGACCGGATCGAAATAAGAGGTCTTATGACCATTGGACTTTTTTCCGAAGAAGACTTTAGGGTACATAAATGCTTTCGTCTTCTAAAAGATATCCAACACCAAGTTTTGGAAAAGGGCATCCCGGCCCATGAGCTTTCAATGGGAATGAGTGGCGATTTGGAAATAGCTATAGAAGAAGGCTCCACCATGGTGCGGGTTGGTACGGCCATTTTTGGAGCAAGATCCTACCCGGACAGTTATTATTGGAACGAAAATAAATGACAACATGAAAACCCTGAAAATTCATTATTTACAACATGTGCCTTTTGAAGGTTTAGGCTATATAGAAAATTGGATAAGTGAAAACAATCACCAAATTTCCTGTACAAAATTTTTTGAGAATGAAGATTTACCAAATCCTGATCATTTTGATTGGCTTATTGTGATGGGTGGGCCTATGAGCGTTAACGATTACGAAAAGCATCCATGGTTGAAACTAGAAAAGAAACTTATCCGAAATGCCATAGAAAAAGGCAAAACAGTCATTGGTATTTGCCTGGGTGCTCAACTTATTGCTTCTGTTTTAGGAGCTAAGGTTTATCCCGGACTTAAAAAAGAGATAGGCTGGTATCCTGTGCATAAAACCAAAGCAGGTTTAGATCACTCCTTACTTAGCGATTTACCAGAAACATTTACCGCATTTCATTGGCATGGAGACACCTTTGATTTGCCTAAAGATTCAGTGCATTTATTACAAACAGAAGTTTGCCCCAACCAGGCATTTCTCTATAACGAGCGTGTTTTAGGGCTGCAGTTTCACTTTGAGGTAACGCCAAAATCGATAAGTCAAATAACAAGCAACTGCAAAAACGAGCTTACCCCAGATGAATTTATTCAATCAGAAGAAGAAATTTTGTTAATGAATGGAGAATCCAAGAGGCTGAATAGCTATCTGAGTAATATACTAACAAAATTAGAAAAAGGATAGCAATTAACATTCTATAAGTGTAATCCAGGCTGAAAGCTAAAATTGAGTATTTTGCAACTATCAAATTCTGGTGCAGCCTAAGAGTGAATAGCTCGGAAATCCTGAAATTCGCTTATACTTGACCATTGTGCCTTATACAAAAATACAACCGTTTATTCAGCAAGTTTCGGGTTTTATAGGAGTATAATCAATTCTATTTTTGCTGTTATAAAACTTAAATTCAATGAACGAGCAAGAATTTATTAATTACACGCGAATAGCAGAAGCTATTGGGTACATACAACAAAACTACATTGAGCAACCATCCTTAGACGAAATTGCAAGAAAAGTACATTTAAGCCCATTTCATTTTCAAAGACTTTTTACCGATTGGGCAGGCGTTAGCCCTAAAAAATTCTTGCAATTCATCAGCATTCAACACGCCAAGAAAATTCTGACCAATTCTCAGTCCACGTTATTTGAAACGGCTGATAAAACAGGGCTTTCGGGAACAGGTAGGTTACACGATTTATTCGTGAAAATTGAGGGGATGACACCGGGGGAATATAAAAACAAAGGAGAGAATCTTTCCATAAATTATAGCTTTTCAGGAAGTGAATTTGGGGATATTTTAGTGGCGTCTACTCACAAAGGCATTTGTTATATGGGCTTTTCGGATGACAAAGAAATTGCTTTTTCTGAATTGCAAATACGTTTTCCAAAAGCCAGTTTCATTCAGCAAACAGACGAGATTCAACAAAATGCGCTACAAATTTACACCCAAGATTGGAGCAAAATCGATAAAATAAAACTGCATCTAAAAGGAACAGATTTTCAACTAAAAGTTTGGGAAGCACTTTTAAAAATTCCAATAGGAAATTTAGCCACCTATGGAAATATTGCCAACGCCATTCAAAAACCAAACGCATCAAGAGCAGTGGGAACTGCAATCGGAAACAATCCGATTGCGTTTTTAATCCCTTGCCACAGGGTAATTCAATCCACAGGAGTATTTGGTGGTTATATGTGGGGAACAACCCGAAAAACTGCCATTATTGGTTGGGAAGCATCGAAAACGGATACCTCAAATGTAAACGTTTAGCAATGGAAAACCTTGAAACAAAACTTAGCACGATAGATTGGCAAAATGTAACGGAATCAATGAATGAAAAAGGCTATGTCCATATTCCTAAAATATTGGCAGACAACCAATGCGAGGAACTAATTCAAGCATACGATAACAAACATTTATATCGGAAAACCGTGATAATGGAACGTTATCGTTTCGGTTTGGGCGAATATAAATATTTTGATTATCCGCTGCCTGAAATTGTCCAAATAGTAAGAGAAACTATTTACCCTAAACTTTCACCTATTGCAAATCTTTGGATGAAAGTGCTGAACATTGAAAAATCGTTTCCCGATACTTTAGAAGAATTACAATTGCTTTGCCATAAAAATAAGCAGTTAAAACCAACTCCTTTGATTTTAAAATATGGAAAAGGCGGCTTTAATACCTTGCATCAGGATTTATACGGAGAGGTATATTTTCCGATGCAAGCAGTGCTATCCTTAAATGAACCTGATAAAGATTTTACAGGTGGAGAATTCGTTTTAACCCAACAAGTACCAAGAGCACAATCCAAAGCCATTGTTCTAAAACCCAAAAAAGGGGATATGCTTATCTTTACAACCAATTTTCGACCAATTAAAGGAGCAAGAGGTTATTACAGAGTGAATATGAGGCACGGAGTTAGTGAAGTCGCCAAAGGAAAACGGCATACTTTGGGAATCATTTTTCACGATGCCACAAGTTGACGAAATGATAGAACACACTAAAATAGAAGCCAAAATACTTCATCAAAAAATAAAACGAAAAGAAATTGCTTATGGTGGAAATCGTAACCTGAAAATTTACGGAACCTTGTATTGCAAATCGGGGAAAAGAATGAAAATGGAGAATCGGGTGTTTTTTAAGACTGTGGCACAAGCAAAAGAACAAGGTTACAGACCTTGCGGACATTGTTTGAGAGCCGAATATAAAATATGGAAAAATGGACTTATTTAACAGCAACCCTATATCGAACATTTTACCAAATGATGGAGAAGTAAATTATTATGGAAAAATCCTTAATGAGGAAAACGCTCAACATTATTTCGACCGTTTATTATGCAATATCGGATGGGACAATGACAAAGCTATCATTTTTGGAAAATTAATTATAACCAAACGAAAAGTAGCTTGGTATGGCGATAACCCATTTGACTATACGTATTCTAAAACCACGAAATCCGCCTTGCCTTGGACAAAGGAACTTTTAGAACTAAAAAACATCATTGAAAAAAAGACAGGAGAAACTTTTAATTCCTGTTTACTGAATCTCTATCACAGTGGAGAAGAAGGTATGGCTTGGCATAGTGACGGGGAAAAAGACTTAAAAAAGAACGGGGCAATTGGTTCATTGAGTCTTGGGGCTGACCGAAAATTTTCCTTCAAACACAAAGTAACAAAACAAACCGTTTCCGTGATTTTGGAAAAAGGTAGTTTGTTGGTTATGAAAGGAAAAACACAAACAAATTGGTTACACCGTTTGCCACCGACCAAAAAAGTTAAAAGCCCAAGAATTAATTTAACATTTAGAACAATTGAAACATAATACCGCAAGTAACGGATTTTACCAGCTTAATCGTCAATGTAATTTTGTGTAATAATTTTAAATAAAAAACATATGCAAACATTGAAAGACAAAGTAATACTGATTACAGGGGCGAATAGAGGAATTGGGAAATCGCTTGTTAAAGCATCATTGGAAAAAGGTGCGAAAAAGATTTATGCAACTTCTCGAAAATCTAATAAAATGCCAGATTTCGGAGATGAAAGAGTTGTTCCATTGGAATTAGATATAACCGATAATACTCAAATTTCAAAAGTTGCAGAAAAATCAACAGACGTTGAAGTACTTATTAACAACGCAGGAATTTTAAGCCAAGGCAACATTTTGGAAGGCGAAATTAGTGCGGTAGAAAACGATATGGAAGTCAATTATTATGGCACAGTAAATATGATGAGAGCGTTTGCTCCAATTTTAAAGAAAAATGCACCAGCTAAAATCATTAATCTCGTTTCCATTGTAGCTTATTCCCCCCTTCCATCAATTGCAGCTTACTCAGTATCAAAAGCCGCTTTATATTCAGCAACGCTATCAGTAAGAATTGAATTAGCCAAAAAAGGAATAACTGTACACGCAATAAACCCGGGAGCAATTGATACTGAAATGAACAAGGGAAGCGATTGGGATATGCCAGCACCAGACGGAATTGCAAAAATAATATTGGCTAAGGTAGAAGCAGGAGAATTGGAAATAGTTCCTGACGAAATGGGACTTGGAATGTTTAGCGCTTGGAAAGAAGCCCCTTCAAAATTAGCCGAAATGTACTCTAATATGTATCACGGAGAATAGGAAAGGACATAATATGCGTGAAAAAGTAGCAGTATATAACAATGTGAAAGCAGTAGCGGTTCGGGTGCAAACTCGAAGGGTTTTTGAGTATATTGCTATCCGAAAAATCAGTGTGTTCAATCGGCTACTGTGCTTATTATAGAATATCGGCGGTAATTTCAACACAGCGAAGCTTATTTTTAGCGGTAAGTTACAATGACAACCTAAAAATTGACAAGTAAGAATGACAGACTATAAAGCAGTTATATTTGACATGGACGGGGTAATTATTGATTCGGAAGGACTTTGGAAACAAGCCGAGCATGAAATTTTCACTTCTCTAGGCGTGACTGTAACTGACGAATATTCCAAAATTACTCAATCAATGACGACGACTGAGGTTACAAAATTTTGGTTTGACAAATTTCCATGGAAAGAAAAAGAATTAGAGGTTGTAGAGCAAATGGTTGTTTCAAGAGTAATAGAACTTATTGCCACAAATGACTGCGTAATTAATGGGGTAATAGAGTTTATTGAAAAACTTAAATTAAGAAATTACAAAATCGGACTTGCGACAAACTCGCCTAGCAGAATAATTTCGCCAGTTTTAAAGAAATTAAATGCGCTTCATTTATTTGATACAGTTACATCAGCAGAGTTCGAACAGTATGGAAAACCAGACCCCGAAGTTTATATAACAACAGCTGCAAAACTCAATGTAGCGACAACAAGCTGTATTGCAATTGAAGATTCCTTTTCAGGTATGTTAGCCGCCAAAAAAGCAGGTATGACAGTTATCGCATTTACCAATGACAATGCTAATATTGATTTTGAAATTGAAGTTGCAAATTATAAAATTAACAAGTTTGAACACCTTAATATCGACATATTCAATTAACCTACCGCTAACAACAAGCTTCTATCACTGTTAAATTATTAATTTTACCAACTAACTTAAATTTAAAATTTCTCGATAACCTCGAATTCCCGATGAAAATAATTGGAACTAAGGACAATGATTTAAAATTCATCTTACATACATCTTTCCAAAGCAAACTCTTTTCTCCCATAGGTAGGTTTATTAACTGGAAATTGGAAAATAACTGGGATGACTATAATGAACTTTACCATGCTATAAATTATATTGAAGGTATAAAGCGTATTGAAGGAATATGGTATGAAATACATATTATTGAAAAAATGAAAAAGCTATAGGTGTTTTAACTATCGTAGGTGGAGATATTCATAAGCTTAAAATTGAAAATATAGAAGTCGGTAAGCAAACAATATTTTTAAAATACTTTCATATAGTTGAGAAAGGAAAGGAATATGGGAGTTATTGGCTAAAATCCATAATTTCCCCATATTATTTTAAAAAAGGATTTCTTAAAATTTATGTGAGTAGTAGTCATCCTCAATCTTTTAATTTTATGAAAAAATAGGAAAAGAAGTAAAAACGTATATTAAAAAAAGTGATGATAATATTTATCAAAGAAATTGTAAAACTTTTATAATTCCCCTAAATAGGTAATACTAAAAATAAAATGAGGGGGTAAGTTCAAAACAAAAAATCATTTACTTCTTCGCTGTCACATTATTTATCAAAGTATCAAGACAACAATTAACCCCATCTCAAACATTCTAACTTTAATTAACAATACAGTAAACTTGCTTTCATTTAGAACAAGGATAAAATCGTTTTATAATCGTTTAATTTATTTGTCTCCCGATTTGTTATTTTTATGCATTTAAAGTATTCAGGAAAAAAAGAGCGATACGAAAAGTCGTCAACCGGGCAAATCGTATTTTGATCAGTCCCTTTTTTCTGCAACAGTTAAAGGAAACCCGTATAACGACTGATAATGGTACATGGGAAGCATTTATTCAGAAGATCAATTTGGGTGATGCGCAAAACATTTCCGTGAGGAGCTATTGGAATCTGTTAAAACCAGTTAGCCTACATACGGCCGGATCTACAAAAATTTATATTAATAGGGTCCGTATAAAATATTCTAAACGGTCTCTGCTCTCCGTATTACTTGAGAAGTATACCTTGATTCAGTTGAACACTCTTGATACAGGCCAAGAAAACGATCAGGAGGATTTGGTCAAAAGAGTAGGAAGACTGGCCAAGGGGTATATTTAAACCTGCCATATACTTCATCCCGACTTTGGAGTTCTTATTTATTTGTTTTAAATGAATAGACCAAGTCCAATGTAGAAGAAGTAAACCTCAAAGCAATGAAACATCAAAAATTTTATTTTAAATACCCTTCATATCTTTTCCAAGAGCGATGGACAATCGAACTAATACCGACATCCACTTATCATCGAAGGGAGGGATACATTAAAAGCAAGTAAGAGTAGCTTTTACCAAGAGTTCACCCAAGGGGCTTCTTTATCTGGCTAACGAAGATAGCAATTACATATGCTAAACAAAATGTCTTCAGGATGCAATAGGCTTATGTCATTCTCTTATTACCTGACCTATGTTTCAGCAAGAATTGAGTTAGTTCTTAAAACACTTAATAAATAATTAAGTTTTACTTAACATTTACTTCATTTAAAAAATACTTTAAAATCGTCATTCAAGTAAATAAATGGAGACAATGGATGTAAGGCTTTTAAAAAAATATTTCAAAGGAAAATGTTTTGATCATGAGAAATTACAAGCTGAACAATATATAAAGAATAATCCGAAGGATGTAGATGCTTTTTTATCATCGCAATGGAAGGAAGCTTCAAACATAGTTTCTGAAGATTACAGCAAAGATTTAAAGCAATCTATTGATTTTAAAACTTCTGTCACTAAAAAGGGAAGGCAAAACTTGGTTTATGCCATAGCTTCCATAGTACTAGTGTTTATTGTGGGACATTTCTATATTCAAATACAATCGGAAAAAGCATCCAATTGGGAAACAGTAGGGAATGATATGAATACAACAAAAATAGTGCGCATGAATGATAATAGCACGATTTGGCTTAAACCGGGATCTTCAATTTCATATCAACCTTCAAATTATAATAAAGAAAATAGAGCAATACTGCTTAGTGGGGAAGGCTTTTTCGATATTTCAAAAAATAAGGAATTACCTTTCACAGTCACTACCGGTGAATTAATTACAAAAGTACTGGGAACAAAGTTTAATATTAAAGCCTATGAATTCGAACATGAAATTCAGGTCGTATTATCGGAGGGAAGTATTCAACTAACGAGGAATAAACAGGATGAACAACAGAAACTAGGCGTGCTAAAACCAGGTGAGATGATGAAATACGATAAAATCAATAATAATAGTACGGTCACAACTACGGGAAATAGTTTATCCAAATTATATACTTCTAATAACATGGTTTTTCATAACGAAACTATAAATGCTGTATTAAAACGCTTAGCCAGAGTATATAATTTAAATGTAAATACCAGTATGTTAACTAAGGAACAGAAAAACGCTACCATCAGTGGAGTTTTTACAATGACTAAACCCATAGAGATTATTGAGAAAATTTTATTTATACACAACTTAAAAATAAAGAGAAAAAATCAGGTACTCTATCCTTTTAAGAAACAGCAGTAGCATAAAATAAGAATCATTATCAATAAAAAAAGCGTTGCTTGGACCCAACGCTTTTTAAAAAACAACTATTGAATTCATACTAGCATTAATCCTTACGTAATAATTAAAAACCAGTTATAAATCAATAATTAATTAAATGAAAATCAAATTTACAAAAAAATTACAGCTAAGCTGTTGTGTACTTCAAAGAAATTCTTTCTTATGGTGCTTTGCGCTAGTCACCTTAACTTGTAATCCAGGGCATGCATTTCAGGGAACTAGCACACAAAAAGATGTTGACACCTCTTTATTATATTTAGCTGAATTATTAAACTACAAAACCGATTATAATATATTATTTAATGAACGTCAATTACGGAATATAGCCCTTAATGACACTATAGCAATTGATGGACGTCCTATAAAAACTATTTTAAATAGTATCAATGAGCAGGTTCCCATTTCTTACTCTATCGACGGAAGAAATGTTTCTATAAGATTATCTGGTTCCAAAGATGAAATTAAACAACAATCAGGCCGGTTATCAGGACATGTGTTTGATGAGCAACATGTGCCTTTGCCAGGAGCCACTATTACTATAGAAGGAGCCAACCGGGCAACTGCTACCGGGTTTGATGGAGATTACAATTTGGCTTTGCCTGCCGGGGAATACACGGTTGTTATAAGTTATATTTCCTTTGAAACACAACGTATTGCTAACGTAGTAGTTACTCAAGGTGAAACTCAAAACCTTGATGTTACTTTGCAATCTGCCAATGAGAAACTTGGGGAAGTCGTTATTAATACCAGTTACAATGAAAGGGTCAATAACGTGTCTGCCCTTAATACCTTACGAAAAAATGAAGTGACGGCTTTAGATGGAATTACGGCCGCACAAATTTCGGCAACCCCGGATAATAATGCATCGCAGGTTTTAAGGAGAATTGCCGGATTGCATGTGCAGGATGATAAATATGTAGTGGTTCGCGGGGTTTCCGAGCGTTATAATAATGTCTCCATGAACGGTGCCTTGATGCCCAGTACCGAAGCCAACCGCAGGAATTATGCCTTCGATATTGTGCCTAGCAGTTTAATAGGTAATGTGATCGTACATAAATCGGGAAGCCCGGACCTGCCCGGAGAGTTTACAGGAGGCTATGTAAATGTAAATACCATTGAGGTGCCTCGCGAAGATTTCCTTACGATTAAAGTGGGTACGGGTGGAAATGAAAATACCTTTGAAGATACCTATGCTTTTCCGCGATATGACGGAGATTATCTGGCCGGTTGGGGGAAAAGCAGCGTAAATATCCCAAACTATTTTAGGGAAGCTATAGGAAATGTAGATCAATCCGATCCAGAAAATTTTACGGAAGCAAGTAAAAATATGCCGGGCAATGACCGCTTTAGGCTTACCCGTTATAAGCAACAGCCCACACAGGACCATGCTCTTAGTTTTGGAAAGATTATCGACATAAAAGATAATACGCTGGGGATTACCGGTGCCGCCACCTACCGTAATGAACAGACCAAACGAGACTTTTATAATATGCAACCGGTTTTTGAGCTCAACCGGGGCTATCGCTATAATTTCCTCACGCGATTGGGGGCAGTATTAAATGCTTCTTACTCCTTTGGATTAAATAAGATTAACCTTAAAAACACTTTCTATAAGAAACTGGAAACCGAAACCACAGATATAAATGGAGCTGATTTATATAATGGATTTTATAATAGGAGTATAACGGAAAACAGGATACAAAATAATTTTTGGCAAAGTGTTTTGGAAGGGGAACATGCATTATCCCGTAAGGCCAATCCCATAAAGATAAAATGGAATGCAGGCTGGGCCGATTATAGCAGGGACCAACCCAACAATATTGAAATTCGCGGAAGAAATACCGATTACTTTTACACCGATGACTATCCGAATGCTTCTGTAGAGGAAGGAATAAGAAACCCCGTTTATGATGCAAGTTATGAAGACTTAAAAAAACCTCCCTATAATTATATAGTTAATCAGACATCCCGGGGACCTTCACAGGATTATTATAGCTATTATGATGAAAAGCGGTATAACTGGGGGGGTAATGGTGAAATTCCCTTTTTATCCGAGCAATTTAGGGCGAAGGCCAAAATAGGCTATAGTGGGACGCGACGGGAGGCCTCTAATGAACAATTCCGATTTGCCCTTATGCCCACCGATGCAGAAACACAAAGTATATTTAAGGGCCTACCTTATTATGAGGTTTATAACCAGAAAAGCTTTAATGAGGAACTTTTGTTTTACCGCCCGCTTTTTTCGGGTCGCGGAGTATCCAATCTAGGAAATGGTTTTGATGCCACCCAGGATTTACATGCCGGATTTGCCATGCTGGATTTTTACCCTGCCCCCTGGCTGCACGTTTCCGGTGGTATTCGCGTGGAAGACAATACTATGGAAACGATTACAACATATAAAGATGAAGGTTCCGGTGGAGAAGTTACCATAACAGAGTCTGTCAACACTCTTGATAAAACCGATTACCTGCTCTCGGTCAACCTGATTGCTGAACTCACTCCACAGATGAACCTGAGGGGGTCCTTTTATAAATCACTGGCACGGCCAGAATTTACCGAGCTTGGGGATTTCTCTTATTATGACTTAGGCTTACGTACGGTTATTATTTCCGGCTATCAGCAAGATGATGAAGGCAACGATGTTTTCCTGGAACAGACCAAAGTTGATAATGCAGAGCTTCGTTGGGAATTTTACCCCAGCCCCAAAGAATCATTTAGCCTGGCCGGGTTTTATAAACAATTTGAAAATCCAATTGAATTAACCGTAGAGCAAAGTGTCAACCAAACTTCGGCACTTCGCGCCCGTTACCGGAACCTGAAAGAAGCCCAAAATTATGGGCTGGAAGTAGATTTTAGAAAAGACTTTAGCTTTATTCCCGGTAGTTTTTTTAAAGATCTGTACCTTTTTGGCAACGCATCAGTTATCTGGTCTACCATTTATTATGATACTGAAGAAGGGGTTATACCTACGGGAGATGAGGATGAAGAAGGAAATCCTATTTATCGTATGGGGGTTTCAGAAATTGACCGCCCTTTATACGGCCAGGCGCCCTACATCATTAATGCCGGTTTACAGTATGATGGCCATAGCTTTGGACTAAGTGCCAATTATAACCGGGTGGGGCCAAGGGTTATCTTACCGGCCGAGGTAGATGCGTATTCCATTTATGAAAAGCCCCGTAATGTGGTGGATTTACAACTACGTTATAACTTTTTAAAGAATAACCGCGCACAAATTAAATTGAACCTTAGGGACATCTTTAATGACCCCGTGATCCAGTACAATAATAATATTGATCCCAATACTTTAAGACCTCGTACGGAAATTGTCTCTGGGGTAGCTGAAGGTGGTGGCAGCCTTCAGCTACCCCTGGATGATCCCAGTGGCAGTGATTATGACGAGCAGTACGATACGGTAAGGCGCCGTTTTGACCTGCAACGAAGCTTTACCCTGAGTTTCCTGTATACTTTTTAAAAACTAAAGCAAAAACACTTGTTATTTGAATGCCATATTTAACCTATCAAAACCCTTTTTAATTATGAAAACAAATTTTTTATCAACAATGATGATCCTACTTTTTCTGGCAATAACCGGCTGCTCTAAAGAGGATGTTACCAAATCTCCCGAATCAGGGCTGGAAGTAGCCAATGTTTCTGCACCGGGATTATGTAACGACAATAGAAGCTGGCCATCGGCTACCGGTACAATTTCCGGGGTGATTTCCAGCAATACGACCTTAACTGATGACCGGGTATGGTTTATAGATGGTCCTACCTTTGTTGCCCCGGGAACCACTTTGACCATTCAGCCTAATACCCTCATCAAAGGACGATCTAATCCTACGGATGGAAGTGCTTCCTTTTTAGTGATTACGCGAGATGCCCAATTAATTGCAGATGGGCAAAGTGCTTCTACCTCTATTGTATTTACTTCAGACCAAAGTGCTGGCAATCGTTCTGCTGGTGATTGGGGAGGTGTAATTCTATTAGGAAATGCTCCGGTTAACCAGTCAAACCCGGAAATTGAAGGAATCCTTGAAGAAGACATTCCTGACGGAATGAGCATTAATTATGGGGGTACCGATAGCACTGACACCAGTGGAAGCCTTCGTTATATTCGTATTGAATATGCAGGGCGTGACCTTGGTGGCGGTAATGAAATCAATGGCCTTACCCTTGGAGGGGTTGGTAATGGTACTACACTGGAGTATATCCAGGTATCCTATGGTCTGGACGACGCTTTTGAGTTTTTTGGGGGAACCGTTAATGCCAATAACCTGATTGCTTATGGAAATGCTGATGATGATTTTGATTTTGACCAGGGTTATCAAGGAGCTATCCAATTTGGCGTATCCCGTAAGGTAGCCGGGGTTCCATTTAGTGGTGATCCCAATGGTATTGAATCTGATAATGATGCTACTGGAAGCAGTGCTTCTCCAGTAACACAACCTCAATTATCAAATTTCACCATTTTGGGGATAGAGGGTTCATCGGCAGCCGGCCCTACTTTATATGGCAACCGCTGGAGAAGAAATTCTTCTTTTGTAATCAAGAATTCCATTATTGCCGGCTATGATGATGCCGGGGTGTTTTTTGATGGTACCAGTAATAAAATGTCCGCTTCTGGTAATAGTTACTTTAGCTATAACCTGGTACATTCTTATAATACACCTGTAATAACACCAACTTCAGCTACCAGCCAGCCTAAATATGGAAATGTTATACTGAATAGTAGTAATCCTAATTTTATGAATCTTGTAAACCCTTATGCAGACTGTCCTGATTATAGAAACAGAGGCGGTGCGGTTAATGGGACAAATTATTCTAATTTGCCTTCAAGCTTTACTACAGTTTCTTATAAAGGAGCATTTGGCCTAGTTACAGCAAGTAGTTGGGATGATAACTGGGCTTCTTATTTCCCGGATAGCAATCCTTATTAATCTTTAATTTCATTTTAGTAAAACATTCTAATAACAAGTGAAGTACGGTAGGCAACTACCGTACTTCTTTATAAAACAAAAACGATGAAAAAATCAATTAATCTTATACCAATTTTATTAACCTTTTTAGGAATTTTTGTAACTATTTCTTGTAGTGATAATGGAGAACCCATAGAAGAGTTTACCTATGGGCGCATACACATACAAAAGATCGGGGATGTAGAAAATAGGTATGCTATTTATGGCAATAATGAAAAGGTTATGGATACCTTAGCAAGGAACGGAGATCCCTATCTAGCCCTTAAGACTGAAACCCTCATTGAAGTAAGAAATGAAAAAACTGGAGAGCTCGTTGCGGACACACTCCTTTTTCCGGAAGCCGATAATGAAATTGCATTGACGCTCTTTAACCTTACTTATGATAGCAACCCAACGTTTATAAGTCCTCTTGAAGGTGTACAACCACCCCCAGAAGAATATACGAATATGAGGTTTGCCAATTTAACAACTTATCCAGCATCCAAAGGAAAAACAGTAGATATTGTATTTTTGGCTTCGGCTGATTTTGTAACATTTGAGGAGATATATAAGATTGAGGAGATACCTGCAAACTCGTTTTCGAAATTTATTGCAGTACCCTCACAAGAAAAAATGGCCGCAGATGCAGGGCCTAATTATAGTCCCTACTCTGTTGCTATGAGAATCTACGATTCAGAAACCAACGAACAATTGATTCCTGATGTCTTTGGTAATCCTACATTTTATTATCCATTTGATGCTGGTGAGTATTTAAACGCTTCATATATATTTGAAGGAACAATTGATGAATACGGAAATAGTAGTTTTCAACTTACGACTGTGGAAATTTTAAGTACTCCAAAAGAATAAGCTTTCCCCAACCAGTAAAAAAGCCACGCATTAAAAAAATCGTGGTTTTTTTATAGGTGATTTTTAAGTTCCTGTCGTAAATAACGCTCGGCCGTTTCTATGTTTACCTGTACCGTAGTCCTGGAAATTTTAAGTTTTTTAGCGATTTCCTTGGGCGTGAGTTCCTCAAAACAGTATAAGTTGTAAATGTTCTTTATGCGTGCTGGTAAAAACTCTAGTTTTTTATGGATTAAGCTTATTATATCCGAAGAATCATTATTTTCTGTAGCCGGTAGTTGTTGTACTTGATGATCGTTATTGTCCAGTCTTAATGCCCGTACACGATTACGGTTATATTTTTTTATCTCATCCAAAAAAACATTCTTAACGGTTACATACACCAAAGCCTCTGGTTTTGGATGGTTAGAGAATTTTTCAATTTGCTTCCACATTTTTATATAAGCAAGCTGCACGATATCATCGGTAAGCTCTTTATTTTTCGTCATCGATAGAACGAAATTAAAGGCTTTTCCGTGGGTTTTATCGAATAATTTATTAAAAAAGAAATGGTATTTAGAATCCATAACCAAGTATAAAATACTTGTGAATTTAAAAATAAGTGGTTATTCAGGAACAATTATAAAGTTATCGCAATGTTAATTAACCTTACTAGTAGAAACATTTAAGCGAAGACGTTTTGATTTATATTAACAATAAAGTAAAGTTGACTTCATTTATAATAAATAGAACCGTTTT
The DNA here is from genome assembly GCA_017795085.1 of Salegentibacter sp. Lineage (GTDB taxonomy): Bacteria > Bacteroidota > Bacteroidia > Flavobacteriales > Flavobacteriaceae > Salegentibacter. The sequence continues at coordinate 1,651,898 of CP051246.1, read as the reverse complement.
AATAATTAGTCTTAGTGTTTCATTTATTGATTGTTTAATTTGTTTGTAGTACTTTCACTTGACTAGGTGATAGACGGGGAATGAATATTTACTCCCCGTCTATCACTTTAAGATTCAATTGCGATGCTTTTTCTTAACTAACAAAAATTTGCATCTTATTAGTTGTATAAAGAAAAGATGAAGAGAAAAATCTCATAAAAACCATTTACTTTTTCCATCTTGAGCATTTTCCTTTTGCCGGCTAAAAAAAACAGCTGTAGATCAGGATGAATGGAATATTCCGTTATTTCATTTACTTCTTCCAGAGCCGTCACACTACCTTTTGATGCATTTTCATCTTCAAGCTTTGAAATTAAAGAGGAGTTATAAATAACAAAGTGGTTTATGCACTCCGGTTAATTTTAAAACCTGTCTTTCTAGCAGCAATAGTGTATATATTGCAGGTTTGCTATTTTTTTTCAGGATAACAGGCAGTAGCTATGGATAAGTGGAGTTGAACGCAAGTGAACCTTTATCGAAATGTCGAAAATAATCTTTATGATGTCCAAATCAAGGAGGAGCAGCTCCAAGAGATATAGGTGCAACGGTGAACCTGGTTACTGGTTGCACGGCATCCGGCATATAGAAGGCAAGACAAGGCCCTTATCCGGGCGCAATTAAGGAAAAGGAGAACCAGAATACAGGTGAATTAAGTGAAAACGGCGAAAACCTAAGTAGAGGAAAGCCGGAAAGTAGCGATACTGTATTTCTGGGACGGATGAAACCGTAGTAGCGTAAAGCTCTAAAGATTCAGAGCAATAACTTTGGTTAGTGAAGGGCTTCACTTGATATGTTTATTTATTGTATGACAACTTAAATTTTTAAGGATGATCTTTAATTAATGAAAAACAAAACATTACCGATTAAAAAGTCACAGGTTCAGAAGGCTTTCAAGAAGGTAAGAACAAACCGGAGCAGCCCCGCCTTAAATGAAAAACAAGGGTAAAGTAAGTAAGGGTCCCGTATATGGTGTTTCATAATCCATCTTTCTAATCACTCTTTATACCAATTAAGTAAACAAATGAAGAGTCTAACTTCTTAAAAGTTGTCTCTTTTTAATAAGAATCAATAAAGCTCATCTTGAACAGCCCCACTGTATTCCTTGTAAAAATAGGAATCGGGAGTTTTTGAGTTAAACTCCCGCTTTCCTACTAACGTTAGCTCCAGCTGTACTCATGGTACTCACGCTGATAGCTTCCGTCCGGATATAAATTAAACACACAGAATCCGCAAGGCGTTTGCCTGAAATTTTCGCTGTTCCACCAATTACCACTTACTGCACCGGCACCGAGATAATCGATATTGTCGTAGCGCATACTGTCCATAAGATGCAAATGTCCGCTGATACACAATTTTACCTGCGGATACTCTCGTAAAATAGCCTGTACCTCATGCGAATCGGAGTGCATCAGTGCACCCGATACCGTCCATACCCCATTTTCAGATTTTGCCCAGTCGAAAATACAAGTAGAGAGTATTGGTATATGAGAGACAATCATGACCTGGGTGTGTGCAGGAGTGTTGTCCAATTCGCCTTTTAGCCATTCTCTTTGTTCCCCATCGATATTAGCGATGTACCACTTGCCGTCTTTAGATTGTGTGCTGTCAAGCACTATAAATTTCCAAGGACCTTTGGTAAAACTATAATAGCGATCATCAAGCTCTAATTCATCAATCACCCATTTTTTACCATACATTTTGTCCGATTTGGGACCGTGACCCCACACGTCGTGATTACCAATGGCGTAGCGGGTATTATTCGGCAAATCACCTTTGAGTGAATGCCACAGTTTCCACTGATTTTGCACCTCTTGTCGATCATTACCTAACGCGTCGTGTATGATGTCTCCGGTGTGAATAATCACATCCGGATTTGGGGCAACTTGAGCCAGTTTCTGCATAAATAAGCGGGTGTTTTTCTCGCTGTCTTTGTGTTCGTAAACGTGGGTGTCGGTTAGTTGTATAAATTGCAGAGGTTTGTCGAAGTCTTTTAATTCGTCTTCAAACAGGGGAGAAATTCGGTTTGCTGCTCCCAGTGCCATCGCAGTAGAGCCCATGGTGAGTGCCCCAAGAAATTTTCTTCTGATCATTTTTATTTGTTTTTGTAGTATTTATTTAAAAGTTTGAATTCATCAGTCCACCGTTTTTTGTTTTGGTGTCTGCGGTATCCCACCAAAGACGTATATCCATACGGTCATCACCCGGAGTGCGCATACCTTCGGGTAGGCTTTCTGAATTGGTGTTGTGTTCATTGTCGGGATAGCGAATGCGTTTTACATAGGTTTGGGGAGCTACCGTGGCAGAACTACTCACTCCATCAACCGGAAGAGTTAGGTCTGGGTAATCTGTTCTTCTGAAATCAGCCCATCCTTCAATGCCGTTGGGGAAATTGGCAATCCATTTTTGGGTGATGAGTTGCTTTAACTTGGCTTCATCCGAACTAAGCGATCCAATATTTACCTTGAGTCCGTCGATATAGTCATTAATCAGGGCTTGATCTGTGACACCTACATATTCCATAGACGCCCGAATTCCCTGTTTGTACAGGTCATCATAAGATCCTCCGGCGTTCCACCCGCGCAAAGCAGCTTCAGATCGCAAAAAAAGTACTTCAGCGTAAAACATGATAGCCTCGCTCATATTACCTTCAACAAAATCCTGATACCCACTTGCAGAAGCATTGATAGCCGATTTTTCCCGGAAGTCCGGATCAGAGGTCGAAGGGGTTGAGTATCCGTTAGCCACTCCTTCGTAGCCTTCTTCGAATTCGGTGAGCCAAAGTGGCGCCCTTGGATCAAGAACATCTGATTCGTTATTTAGATAATCAGTAAAGGTATTGGAAATGCGAGCGTTACTCCATTGGGTGACGATCTTGTCGAGGTAATCGTACCATCCGACAGGGTCTTGTCCTACCTTGGCCACATCGGCATTGGATTCCATCACACCGTCGGCTATGGCGTCTTCGACATGTTCTTTCGCCAAAGCAGGATCTATATTTACCAGTCGCATAGCGATGCGTAGTCTAAGAGAGTTTCCAAACTTTCTCCATTTATCCACATCTCCGTCATATAGAAGGTCGAAACCCTGTGTAAAAGCCGATTGGCTATCGTCGTTTGTCAAAGCATCGGTAGCCGCAGCAAGACGCCTCAAGAGATCTGGATATATGTCTTCCTGGCGATCATAGGATTTAACTTCTCCAGGAGTCATGTCAAAATATGGCAAATCACCTCTGTAGTCTGCCATACGGATCCACAGATATACCATATATATTTCCGTCATATTAAACATATTGGTAGTGGCTTCGTTATCGGCAGTCATCGCCTTGATATTCTCGTATTCTTTGTAGCGTCCAACGTAAAACGCATTCCATTGCCGTCCGATCCAATCGTCTACATATCCATATTGGGGAGAACTATAGCCATCTACACAGTTGGCAAAATACTGCGCATAAAAATGGGAATAAAGGTTTACGGTACGCTGAAAATTGTCGTAGATACCCTTATCCACCATCTTTGCGAAGAAGTAGGATGCATCTGAAACTTGCTCTACACCAGCAGGGTTTGTATTGATTTTTTCAAAATCATCTGTACAGCTCTGCAGAAGGCTTATAGCAGTGAACAGCAGTGCTATTTTTAGTAAAATATATGTTTTCATCTTTGTGCTATTTTGTTTTTTAGAAACTTGCATTTAAGGACAATCCTATCGTTCTGGTATTTGGAACGATGGAATAATCTAAGGCTTGGGAAGCTAATCCTCGGTTGAATGATCCTCCATCGGGTGTGGTTCCGGGCGTGTTGTTGTACAGGTAAAACAGATTTCTTCCTACAATACTCAAACTTGCGGATTGGATACTGTTCTTAGTAAGGCGATCTAAGAATTGAGAGCTAAACTGATAGCCGATGGAGAGCTCACCCAGTTTCATATAAGAAGCATCATACATAAATTCTTCAGTGGCGCCGGCTATTCTCTGGTAATATTCCTGAGCGTTCACTCCGGTAGCTTCTACATCAGACCGGTTTACTGTTCTTTTTGCCGTACCAGCTGAAACGGCCTGAGATTCGGAGAGGGAGTACACATCACCTCCTTGCTGCATGTTGAACAATGCCCGCATAAAAAGTGTTTTATATGTCGCGTTTAAGAAGATGGCACCGATGAAATCTGGCTGTAAATTCCCCACCTTGGTCTTTTCGGTATCAATTCCGGGCAAACCGTTCTCGTCCAATACAAAATCACCGTTGTCATCTCTTAAATACCTATTTCCATAAATATCTCCCAATTCGCCTCCCACATAGCCTCTGACAGCAAGTCCGTTATTGTAGCTTCCAAATTCATAGTATTCCACATCGTCTGTCAATGCAATGACCTTGGTGGTGTTTGTTGAAAAGTTAAAATCTACTCCAAGTGAAAAATCTTCGGTCTTTACCGGTTGTGTACGAAGCATGGCTTCAAATCCGGAATTCTGTATATTCCCGGCATTGATAATTTTTCTGGAATACTGAGACGATTGGGGTATATCGACTTCGAGTACCTGATTGTGGGTATTGGTGCGATAGTAAGAAACCTCAAGCCCCAATCGGTTTTGAAAGAGCTGAGCATCCAACCCGAATTCATAAGATTTCGTGATTTCAGACTTTAAATCAGCATTGTAAAGCACGGTGGGCACATTAGCATATATGGTTTCCCATTGTCCTGCACCAATGCCGTAAGTAGCTACTAGGCGGTACGGATCAGTGTCTTTACCTACTTCTGCCCAAGAACCTCTTAACTTAATCATGGAAATGGCCTCACTCTGTAGGTCTAAGGCATCCGATAAGATAAAACTAAGACTGGCTGAGGGATAGAAATAGCTGTTGTTTGCTTTTGGTAGTGTAGAGGACCAGTCGTTTCGAGCGGTAAGATCGAGAAATAGATAATTTTCAAACCCGATGGTGAGCAAACCATAGACCGATTGAATTTCTTTTTCGGAGTAGGAGTTAGAGGAAGTAACATTGGCCCCGAGCCCGAGAAAGTAATTACCTTCTCCATCAATTTGTCCTGAATTACTGGTAAGCCCTTCTCTGTATTGATTCATTCTGTTAGCACCGATGTTCAAATCGATATCGAAGTTTTCTGAAAATTTCTTTTTATAATTTAACAAGAATTCTAGGTTTGATTCTCTAAAAAAGTTTTCTGTCTTTTTGTAATCAGGAGTCGTAGCGGGATGAGTTACCGATTGGTATCGGTTAATAAGTTCCAGTTTTTCCCGGTAGTAATCCAATCCGTACTTTCCCCGTATTGACAGATCGGGAGTAATCTGGTATTGGGCACTTGCGAAACCGAAATTTCTGAAGCGTTGGTCTTCATTTTTAGTTGAGGCATCTATAAAATATGGGTTCCGGTAACTCACATTGGGTTCGCCGTTGTAGTTAATCTCCTCATGTAATCCCGTTCCCTGATCGTAGATATATCCGGGTTTTAGATCCTGTGTTCTGATGTTGGCCGGCATGGTGTTAAAATGAGCCATATATCCGTATCGCCCAGAGATCGGCCGGTTTCTTCCCTTAGTGTGATTAAAGGACATTTTGGAATCCAGAGTCAATTTATCGGTCAATCGATGTGTTAAACGCAGGCCGTAATTGTACTTGGACAAGATCGTGGAAGGGGTTACATCATTCGATTTGTTATACCCGAAACTCGCTCTTACCGATGTTTTCTCTCCAGATCCACTTGCTGCAATATTATGTGCCTGGGTAATACCTGTATCAAAAAAAGCCTTTCGTTTATCCGGTTGTGCTCGGTACGGAATTTCCTCCCCTCTCCACGATTCTAACAACTGTCCTTCCATCCGAGGCCCCCAGGCACCAGTTTCATTAGGGCCATACTGGCCACCTGTACCCTGTCCGTAGATGTTTTGCAGATCAAGAAGGTACCCCACTTCAGAAAAAACTACAGAGGTATTGTACGATAGGCCTAATTTATGGCGATTACGACTGCCTGACTTTGTAGTGACCAGTATCACACCATTGCTGGCTCGTGAACCGTACAGGGCGGAGGCGCTGGCACCCTTTAAAACAGAAATGGATTCGATGTTTTCCGGGTTGAGGTCAAAAGATGCTCCTGCACGATCATACCCGCCGTACTCCTGTGCGAGGTCATTGCTCACCTGTCCATCATTAAAGGGAACACCGTCAACTACCCAAAGTGGTTCGGTATCTCCTGTCAAGGATTTGTTCCCCCTGATGGTTATCCGGGTGGTTCCTCCCATACCGCCCCCAGAGTTGTTAATTTGTACGCCGGCAGCCTTGCCGTTTAAGGCACTGGAAACATTGGTATTGGCCGCTTGGTTCAGGGTTTCGGTGTCTACTTTGGCCACCGAATATCCCAAAGCTTTGGTGGCTCTGGTAATACCCAAAGCAGTAACTACTACTTCACCTAATTGTTCAGTATCTGTCTGCATTTGAACATTTATATTAGTTTGTCCGTTGATAGCGATCTCCTGTGTTGCAAACCCCAATCCACTAAAAATAAGTGTCGCCTGGTCGCCAAGCTGAATGGCATAATTCCCGTCAAAATCCGTAACGGTTCCGCGAGAGGTCCCTTTTTCCATCACGGAAATCCCGGGAACTGGCATACCTTCTTCATCGGTGACAGTTCCGTTTATTTCAGTGGATTGCTCTTCCTTGTTTTCCGTAAGCAGAATTTGTTTACCACGGATGTTGTATTGGATTTTTGTGTCGCGGAATAATTCGTCCAGTACTTCCTCGATACTTTTGTCTTCGAATTGGATCATGGGAAGGGTGTAATCGAGATTCAGTTTTTTGGAATTGTAAAAGAAGGAGTATCCAGTTTTGTCCTCTATGATTTCGAGGATTCTTGGGAGCTTAGCTTCCTTTACACTTTGGTGGCTAAGCAATAGTGGGATAGAAACTTGGTTCGCATAAAGAGGCATATGCACGTGAACCAATAATAGTATACTGACGATGGTCAGTTTGATCATTCGGAGGCGTATGGCTAAAATTTTGATGCGAAGCCCAGATCGTCGTAAATAATTCATACTTTTGTTGTTTTACAAGTGTTAATAATTCAATTTACTTAGCGTTAATGCTTGAAGGTAGTGCTCCAACACTACCTTTTTTAATTTTTCTCAAGTCGAATGTGTTTACCTTCTACAAATGCTTCGGCATCTGTAGAAAGACAAATAAGTTGACATATTTCTTCTATTTTTTCGTCTTTGACACTAAAGGTATAAGTCGGTTTTTTTTTCATTATTTCTTCGGAAACCGAAATCGTATATCCGAATCGGCGCTCCAATTTTCTTACCACCTCGGCTATACCAGCATTGTGAAATACCAGTTTTCCGGAAGTCCAAGAAGTAAAATTTTCAGTTTTCACCTTCGTTTTTTCGAGGGTTTTATGTTGCTTGTTAAAAAGGACTTTTTCCCCTGGAAACAGACGGTCCAAGGCCTTCCCATACTTATCCAAAACCACTATAGCCCCTTCTTCAAGAACTGAGGAAATATGCTTTTCATCTGCATAGGCCGCAACATCAAATGAGGTTCCAACTACACGAATATCCATATCAGAGGTTTGTACTATAAATGGATGATCTGCATCGTGAGTAACTTTGAAGAAAGCCTGTCCGCTCAAATTTACAATACGCTGTTTGTTTTGTTCGAAGTCGGAAGGGTAATCTAATCGACTCTCCGAATTCAACCAAACTTCGGTGCTGTCGGGGAGAAAAAAGTGTTTGTTTCCCGTAGTGGTTTGTTCGGCAATCAACTCCGCTACTTCGGCTCGAGTTCCCCATGGACTACCGTATTCTACAACCGTATAGATCATTATGGGTATAAAAAGCGTGGCTGCAATTTTGAAAATAGTGCTACGGCTAATTCTTCTCGTTTTGTTGTTTCTAAAGCAAGTAGTGGTCATTCCAGACTTATGGTGAATAACTTTTAGGGTAGTGTTTAGCCGTTTGAGTTCGCGCTCCGACATTTTCTTTTCCAAAAGATCCCAATGTGATCGTAAAAGTGAAGTTGTTTTTGAGTCTTCTCTATTGTGATACAGCCACTGCCTTACCTTCTTTTTCAGTTCCTTGTTTTCAGGATTTGAGCGCAGCTGTTTTAATAGTTCTTCTAATTCGTGCATAAATAATCCATTTAGCATGTTTCATAGGTTACACACACCAAACTTAGAATATGCCTACGCACATAATAATTATTTAACGAAAAAGGAGATAATTAATATTAAGGTAATACCGAATCGAGCAATAGCATGTTGGATATCTTTGGATGCGGCATCCATCTGATTCCTCACTGTCTTGACCGAAATCCCGAGTCTTTGAGCTATTTCTAAATAGGAGAGGGCATGTTTTTGGCTCAGGACAAAGACCTCTTTTTTGCGAGGACTCAGCGTATGGATGGCTTTTTGATATAGTTCTTCCAGTTCCCTGCCATTTAACTCGTCATCTAGGGTTGGGATAGACCCTGAATGAGTGCGTTTGTATTCTATAAAAGTACGGTGATATTCTTTTTTCCGGATACTGTTGAGTAAGCTGTTTTTGCAAATCGTAAACAAATAAGATTCAAATGAACCTGACACGGAGATTCCCCCCTTTTTATTCCATACCTTTAAAAAAACCTCTTGCACGACGTCTTCGGCTTCGATTCGATTTCTTGATAGGGAAAGAGCGAATGCGAACACTCGGTGAGCAAAATGCTTGTACAATGAGTCGAAAGCTAGTTCATTACCTTCATTTAACTGCGTGATCAGCAGCTTGATTTTTTGATCCTTTTTCACTTGAAAAACTTTGGAAGTTACTGAAATAGACATTCAAAATTACAAACTTATCTTTTGATATTACCGAGCCTGTGTTATCATAATATTATATTCGTTCAAAATGTACCCTGCTACTCTTTTTTGGTCTGTACTTGTTGTTTTATTGGTTAACTTTTTTGTAAACAGGCAAAATTGAGGATATTTTAGTCCCTTTTAAATTATAGAAGAAAAGTAGACATATTAAAAGATTACAGGAATTGAACTATTACTTACTTTTAGGAGATGATATTACAGATCTTCCGGTATAATGACTCCTCTAAAAAAGAATGAGAGATAAAATATTGCTTAGAAAACGTTCGGTTATAGAAAGAATAAATGATCAGCTCAAGAATATATGTCACGCAGAAAATTCTAGTTATCGGAGTTTTGGCAATTTTATAAACAACCTTGTGGCAAATATTATTGCATACTCTTTTCAAGAAAAAAAGCCAGTATACCAACGAGGTATTAGAGTAATTTGATTTGGCTTGAGTGGCTTTTTTTGGGACTATCTCAAAAACTGTGTAAGTAGAAAATATCGGGGTTTGCAAACCCCGATATTTTTTTAACCTTGCCTGCTCAGTTCAGGCACTAATATTTACACATTGATGAAAAAAGAAGATTTATTTAATGATGAATTTTTAAAGCAGTTCAAATCCGGTGAGGAACTCAGTGATTTTCTAAAACAACTCCAGAAACGTGGTCTGGAAAAAATGTTGGAAGGAGAGCTTGATGGTCATCTGGATTATCAGAAAAACCAACGATCAAAAGAGGGAAACACCCGCAACGGCTATTCTCAGAAGAAGGTTCGCAGTTCCTTTGGCGAAGACCACATAAAGGTTCCTAGAGATCGCGAAGGTTCCTTTAATCCAATGATTGTCCCCAAGCGACAAAATATGGTAGATGGCATCGAGAATGTTATTGTCTCCCTCTACGCTAAAGGGATGAGTAATAGTGATATCGAAGAACAAATTTCTGAAGTCTATGGCTTTGATGTTTCTACCACTACCATCTCCAGGATTACCGATCGTATCAGCAATGATATTGTAGCCTGGCAGAATCGTCCTTTAGAGCCTGTTTATCTAATTGTATGGATGGACGGCATTGTCTTTAAGGTACGTGAGAACTCCAAGGTAGTCAATAAGACAGTCTATATTGCCGTAGGACTCAGAAGGGACGGGAAAAAGGAAGTGCTGGGGCTCTGGCTTGGTAAAAACGAATCTGCAGCCTTCTGGATGAGTGTACTCACCGATATCAAAGCCCGTGGTGTAGAAGATATCCTGATTACGGCTACCGATAACCTCAATGGATTTACCGACACCATTAAAAATGTGTTTCCTCAATCGACTACTCAGATTTGCGTAGTACATCAGATCAGGAATGCGTGTAGGTATGTAGTATGGAAGGACAAGAAAGCCTTTAACAAGGACATGAAGCTTATCTATGATGCACCAACAAAACAAGCTGCAGAAGCCGCCCTGGAGGATTTTGCACGTAATTGGAATGATAAATATTCCTATGCGATCAAAAGCTGGCGGGATAACTGGGAAGATCTAACCGCTTTCTATGAGTTCCCTGTGGAAATAAGACGTATTATCTATACCACCAACCTGATTGAAAACCTAAACGGTAAGATTAGGAAATATACCAAAAATAAATTATCATTCCCTACCGATGATGCCGTGATGAAATCTGTATATTTGGCCACAAGGGAAGCCACTAAAAAATGGACAATGCCTGTTAGAAAGTGGGGAATTATCCTCAATCAGTTCTTAACTATATATGAAGAAAGGGTTCAACTTTAAGTAAAAGCCAAACCCCTTTATTGAAAACTTACACACTTTACGGGATAGTGTCCTTTTTTTGTATTCTTCTTCTTCTTCTTTCCTTTGCTTCTCTACATACTTTTGAATTACTTCTTTACTTGCATACAGTCCAACAGTATTGGCATAAAATCCACTTGTCCAAAAGCTACCTCCCCATAACAGCGCCTTTATTTCTACTACCCTTTATAGTCCTACACATTTCACTTACACACATATTGGGTACACTTTGTACAAGAAAATGAACGTAGTCAGATTCACATGTCCTATTTCGATAAACTCAATTTCATAACGTGCGGATATACCATTACAAACACTCACTAAGGTTTGCCAAGATTCTTCAGTAATAACATTCTTTCTGTACTTTATAGGAAATACCAAATGGTACATCAATAAAGTCTTATTCTGACTCCTGTATATGTGATCATCTTCAACATTCCCAATATACGCTTTTGCGAAGCGTTATGAAAAACGGATGGTTTTTCATACTTTTCCTTTGCTACAACTTGAGGCAAGCCTCCTTTAGATTAAGTTTGATAAAAATGCAAAAGCAAATGGGCAACTCTCATTATTCTGCTAATTCCTTAGGCCGTACTAGGTTAGTATTGATAGAGCGGCAAATTAATCCTGTCATAATTTATTTTAGCCTATCTCTCAAATCATCCATATCATTTGAAATTTTAGAATCGATCACCCGGGCATAAATTTGGGTGGTCGATAATTTTGTATGTCCCAAAAGCTTAGAAACAGTTTCCATAGGCACGCCGTTAGCTAAGGTTACCGTTGTGGCAAAGGTATGCCTGGCGGTATGGAAGCTAAGTTGCTTTCTAATTTTTAATCCTTTAGCTATTTCTTTTAAATACTGGTTGGTTTTCTGGTTAGAATAAACCGGAAGTAATTTTTCTGATCCATCAATTTTAGGATGCGTCTTATATTTTTGGAGAATTCGTTCGGCTTCTTTAAGTAAAGGAATCCGCACAGCAGTATTCGTTTTACTCCTTCTGGTATAAATCCATTTATTACCATCTACTCCAATTTGCAGATTATTTTTATTTAAGGCTTTGGCATCCGAATAAGCCAGCCCGGTATAACAGGCAAAAACAAAAATATCCCGGTTTATTGTTAGTACCGGTTTTTCAAACTCTTCATTTGTTATCTTTTCTAGCTCGGCCTTATTTAAATAAACCATATCCACCTGGTCAAAGCGGAGTTTAAACCTTTTGGTGGGATTCTTTTCAATCCAATCTAAATCTTCGGCCAGGCGCATCAGTTTTTTAAAGCGCTCCATATGTTTCATCACTCCGTTATTTTGAAGGCTGGGTAAGGCTCTTAAGTAACTTTCAAATCCCAGGGTAAACTGGTAATCAATTTGCTTTAGATAAACATCTGAAGTATGATGCTGGGCTTTTAAAAAATCTTTCAGGTAATTTTCCGTAGTCGTATAGTTTTTCATGGTACCATACTTTAACACCTTATCCATTTTCTCTTTGTGATAATTGATTAAATAGATAAGGGTATAATGTTGCTGGTCACTACCTAGAAATCTAGCTTTGACCGTTTGTGTGGTTACCAGCAGTCCTTCTTTGGTAAGATTGTCTTGGTTTCATCAATTTTTTTATTGATGAGCCGGCTTTCAGAACTGCTACCGATAAGTTTACTGCCAGCCTGGTTCCACTTGTCTACCGGAATAGTGCGTTTTAAACTAATTTCTAAGGATTTGCTGTTAACGGTAATTCGGGCATAGAGGAGGGCAACTTCAGGTTGCTTTTTCTTTTTTCGAATAATAAAAGAAATGGAAAAGGTTTGACTGCTACGCATCGTTTTGTTGTTAAAATGAAACAATAATTAAAGGCGAAAGTCAAACTACCAATACGTAATTATGGAGTATCGGTAAGCTAAAAATACAAAAAATAACTCACGATAAACTCACAAATTCCCAGTGAACTCACATAAATTTTAACATTGTTTGTTAAAATTTAAGCACAAAAACAAAGGGTAACTATATGAAAACCATACAATTACCCTTTAATTATGTTAAAATATAACTTATTAAAGTCGGGGTGGCAGGATTCGAACCTGCGGCCTCCTGCTCCCAAAGCAGGCGCGATAACCGGGCTACGCTACACCCCGAGTAATTTTTTAATCGCGCTCGGCGCGATAACTAGGAGGAGTTTATCCTGACGAAAGTCAGGGTTACACCGTAACATCAGATTTAATTTCCGGGTTCAGAATACTTCAGGTGAGGAAGTAAGATGATAACCGATTTAATTCTGAATGAGATTTTTAGCCCTTCCGTTCCAAACAACAAAAGCAATCGGGAAGCGGAGGAAATTTATCCCGTTTTTTCACCACCGAAAAAGAGAATAAATAAACCCACAGACTAAAAATCCAGCGGAGAGACCGGGATTCGAACCCGGGCATCCAAAAAGGATGACAGCTTAGCAGGCTGCTGCATTACCACTCTGCCACCTCTCCATTTTTAAAGAACTTCGCAAGTATTTTTGCGGTTGCAAATGTAACTTTTACTTGGGTAGCTTCCAAACTTTTTTTAACTAAAACCTACAGAAAATTTCAGCTTTTTTATTAAATGGTTTTAAGTCAGTTTTTTAAATCTTAATAAATCAATAAGCTCGGAGTAGGCACACGAGTTATGTATCGGAGAAACTTTTCTCGATCGAGACATATCTCGAGGTATTAAACCTACTGGTGGGAATACCAATTCCTGTGTCGAAATAGATTAAGACTTGATCATTTGAACTCCCCGTGGGCTTATTTTTAAGTTTGTCGATTTATTTTCTTTCTTCTTCTATAGCTATTATTCGGGCAACATTCTTAATAATCCGGTCGTGTTGCTTTACAAACGGGTTGCTTTCATCCCAAACATACCCTGCCAAAACCGAACAAATCTGTTGTTTGATGATTTCGTTTTGATGGGAAGAAAAAAATAACTTCTGTAAATTACCAGTATACCATTCTTTTACGTAACTTGAGAACACTGAAACTCCTTTTCGAATATATTCAGCATATTCTTCTTCCCAATCTACGCTTTTATTTCTTAATTCCTTTACGGCAAGTTTTGCAGCCAGTAACCCGCTTTCGGTAGCAAAGGCCACGCCTGAGGAAAATACCGGATCTAAAAATTCAGCACCATTTCCGGTTAATGCAAATCCGGGACCGTATAACCGACTTACATTTTTTGCTATATTTTCCATTTTTACCGGTTCAAATAAAAACGGATAAGTATCAAATCTATCTTTATAAAAATCAAGCGATTTTAAATGCTGCTGAAAAGCTTCCGTAGTAGTTCCATTAAAAGAATTGATCCATCCGGTTGGGCCTACAAAACCCAGACTTGAATTTCCGTTGGAAAAGGGGATATACCAAAACCAAACTTTATCGTTCAACACTTCAAAAGTAATGAGTGATCCCTCTTTGCCTGATGGACGGTTTTTTTCTTTGATGTGGGTGAAAACAGAAGAATTTCCGGTGAGTTTAGGCGTTTTGTTTAAACCGAGTTGCTTGGCAAGCACCCGGCCATTTCCACTGGCATCAATAATAAAATTAGCATCGATTTCTATTGTTTTTCCTGATTTTTGAACAATTGTTTTAGAAGTTTTTCCCTGGAATTTTACATTTTTTACTTCCGCTTCAAAAAATATTTCAACTCCACGACTTTGAATTTCTTTAGCTAAAACCAAATCGAAATCTGCACGGGGTACCTGCCAAGTCCAATCCCAACCTTCGCTAATTTTTTTACTGAAATCAAATTCACCTATTAATTCTCCTTTTATAAAGCGTGCACCATCTTTTTTTTGAAATTGTTGTGTCTTTAATACCTCCAGTAAGCCCACTTCTTCAAAATTGTCCATACAGCGGGGAATAAGACTTTCTCCAATGCTAAATCTCGGGAACTGAGCTTTTTCAGCCACCAGGCATTTTACTCCTTGTTTTTGTAAGTAAGCAGCGGCTACCATTCCTGATGGTCCGGCTCCGATTATTAAGACTTGGGTTTGCTTTCTCATTTTGCGTTCCGCATTTTAAAAACGGGCTAAATATACTACATTTGTTAATGAAACTTACTTTTACAAAGCCTAAGACACATGGAAAAGTTTTAATTAAATTAATGCCGCCGCAAGGCGGTATCCGAAAATTTATTTTTGAAAGGTATAATTTTATTCAAAATGGATTTAAATTAGAAATTGAGGTAAATAGTTATACTGGACTTGATTCAGAATCTTACCTCAATATTTCGTTTGTTTTTATAAATCAACATCTATGCTCCAAATAAAGAATCCCTTAAATCTTGATGATTTTCACAGGGTTTTATTTCTAAATTCAAAAATTGAAGTTGCTGAAGAAACACTTCAAAAACTGGAAAAGGGGTACCTTTTTTTACAAAAATTTTCAAAGAATAAAGTTATTTACGGGGTTAATACCGGTTTTGGCCCTATGGCGCAATACAAAGTGAACGACGAAAACCGGGAAGCCTTGCAATATAATCTGATTAGGAGCCATGCTTCGGGCTCAGGAAAGCCAATGGAACCCTGTTACGTAAAAGCTCTAATGTTAGCCCGCTTAAATACGCTTTCCCTTGGAAAATCGGGGATTCATACTTCGGTGGTAAAAACCATGCAAGAACTTATCAATAAAAATATTACGCCTTTGGTTTTTGAACACGGCGGAGTAGGGGCTTCGGGCGATTTGGTACAGCTAGCACATCTGGCTCTGGTTTTAATAGGTGAGGGGGAAGTTTTTTATAAAGGAAAGCGCTGGGAAACTTCCGAAGTTTTTAAAAAAGAGAACATTCCGCCAGTAAAAATTAAAATTCGGGAAGGCCTGGCCCTTATAAACGGGACTTCGGCAATGACGGGCATCGGAATTGTAAATGTTATGTATGCCAAACGTTTGCTTTACTGGTCGGTGTTCTGTTCTTCGGTAATCAATGAAATTGTACAGGCTTATGACGATCATTTATCGGTTGAACTTAATGCAGCAAAAAAACATAAAGGTCAGCAGAAAATTGCTGAAATAATGCGGGAACATTTATTTGATAGCCAGCTAACCCGCGATAGGAATGAGCATCTCTACAATGGGAATGCCGATAAAAACACGTATTTTAAAGAAAAAGTACAGGAGTATTATAGTCTTCGTTGTGTACCGCAAATCCTGGGGCCAGTGTACGATACGCTTCAAAACACTTCAAAAATTTTGATAGAAGAAGTGAATTCAGCCAATGATAACCCTATAATTGATGTGGAGTCTGAACATGTATATCACGGCGGAAATTTCCACGGAGATTATGTGGCTTTGGAAATGGATAAACTCAAACTGGTTATCACTAAAGTATCAATGCTGGCCGAGCGCCAACTGAATTATTTAATGAACAGTAAACTCAATAATATTTTGCCGCCATTTGTGAATATGGGGCAATTAGGGTTTAATTTCGGTTTACAGGGGGTACAATTTACGGCGGTTTCTACCACAGCAGAAAACCAAACTTTATCAAACCCGATGTATATTCACAGTATTCCCAATAATAATGACAATCAGGATATTGTGAGTATGGGGACTAATGCAGCCAATATTACAAAAACGGTTATCGAAAATGCTTTTGAGGTTGTTTCGGTAGAAATGATTGCGATTATCCAGGCTTTACGTCACCTGGATTATGGAGATAAATTATCTTCAAAATCAGCTGAAATATTAAAAAAGATGGAACCTGTTATTCCTGAAATTAAAAATGACGCACCACTTTATCAAAGTATAGAACGTGTAAAAGAGTTTATAAAGAATAAAGAAGTTTACTAGTTCAATATAAGGCCTTGACCGCGAGGCCTTATATTGAATAAAACAGGTGACTTCAAATTTCAAACCTGAAACCAACTATGAAATACGCCTTGATTACCGGAGCTTCCCGTGGAATTGGAAAAGCAATTGCCCTACAATTAGCTAACCAGGGTTTTCACATTTTACTGAATTATCGTTCCAATAAAAAAGCTGCGGAAGAAACAGCCAATTTAATAAAAAAGGAGGCTATTTCCTGTAAATTATTGCCTTTTGATGTTTCCGATAGGGAAACGGTAGAGCAATCGCTGGTAGATTTTCAAAATAATAATCCCGAAGCCGAGATTGAAATTATTGTCAATAATGCGGGAATTACCAAAGACGGGTTATTTATGTGGATGAAACCCGAAGATTGGCATTCGGTAATCAATACCAATCTAAACGGATTTTACAATGTTACCCGGCCTTTGCTGAAAAATATGCTTACCCGGCGTTCAGGCCGCATTATTAACGTGGTTTCTTTATCGGGTTTAAAAGGCAATGCCGGACAGGTAAATTATTCGGCGGCAAAAGGTGCGGTTGTGGCTGCTACCAAAGCCCTGGCCCAGGAAATAGGAAAGCGGGGAATTACGGTAAATGCTGTAGCACCCGGATTTATCATTTCAGATATGACGACCAATTTTGATGAAAAAGAACTTAAAAAGTCAATTCCGTTAAACCGCTTCGGAAAAGCAGAAGAAGTGGCTTCTTTGGTTGGTTTTTTAGCTTCAGAAAATGCCGGATACATCACCGGGGAGGTTATTAATATTAACGGAGGATTATATTCTTAAATGGCAAGTTGGAAAGGACAATCGCGGGGTACGGTACTGGGATTTCGTATCTATGTATTCCTAATAAAAAAATTCGGACTTTATACATCGTATTTTGTACTCTTGTTCGTTTGTTTCTATTTTGTTTTTTTTGCCTGGAATGCTACTAAAAGTATTTATTTTCTTTTTAGAAAACGACTGGAATTTTCTCCTGTAAGTGCCGCATTGAATATTTATAAAAGTTATTTCACCTTTGGAAAAATTCAACTTGATCGAATTGCAATTGCATCGGGATTAAAGCATAAATATTCTTTTGAGTTTGATGGTATCCACCACATAGAAAAGTTGCTAAAACAGGGGCGGGGTGGAATTCTGCTTACCGCGCATATTGGTAATTTTAACCTGGCTAAACATTTTTTTGACGAAAAACACAATCACACCATTGTAAATCTGATGCTTACCGATCGTGAGCACGAAGAAATAAAAGAATATCTCAATTCGGTAATCGGGAAATCTGCTATAAAGCTGATCACTCTAAAAGATGACCTTTCCCATATCTTTGAAATGAACCGGGCACTTCAAAATAACGAGCTGTTGGTATTTGCTGCAGATCGTTATTTAGAAAACTCAAAAACCTATACCGAAGCTTTTATGGGGCTTCCGCAGAAATTTCCACAGGGGCCTTTTAAACTTGCGGCAAGAAATGAAATTCCTGTTTTGTTTGTTCATATTATGCGAGAGAAAAATTTTCATTATCATTTTTATGCAAGGCCTTTTATGGCATTGGAGGTATCACCAAAAATAATTTTAAAAGCGTATCTTGAAAACCTTGAAAAAATGCTAAAAAAATATCCGCATCAGTGGTATAACTATTATGATTATTGGAACGATTTCAGCTAAATAAAAATTATGACAGAAAATTTATTAAAAAAACCTATTCTCGATATTAGAAAAATCCTGGAATTAATTCCGCAGAAACCACCATTTGTAATGGTAGACGGCTTGTTGGAATATACCGAAAAAACGGGAAAATGCTGTTTTACAATTCCAATTGATAATGTTTTAGTTGAAGATGGTATTTTTTCTGAACCCGGGCTTATCGAGCATATGGCACAAAGTATGTCGCTTTGGCGGGGCTACCAGGGGTTTGTTGCCGGACTTAAAAAACCGAAAACAGGATTTATCGGAGCAATAAAATCGGTGGAAATTTTTGGTTTACCTAAAGCAGAAACACGTTTGTTTACCAGGGTAGAGATTTTGCACGAAATCCTGAACGTAACTATAGTAAGTGCTATAACCGAAGATGAAAGTGGAAAAATACTGGCTACTTCAGAAATGAAAACCGTTACTGTAGATTAAGGAATCTTGTATTCCTTGAATTAGATATTTGTATGTTTAAACTTACTTATGCTTGAAAAATCATTAACCTCCATTATAAAATTGAAAGTACGCTTTCACGAATGCGACCCGCTAAATATTGTATGGCATGGCAATTATTTAAAATATTTTGAAGAAGGTCGTGAAGCCTTTGGGCGCGAACATGGTATTTCCTATCTCGATGCCAGGGCAAAAGGTTACGCTACTCCCATTGTGAAATCGGTTTGTGAGCATAAATTACCGCTTACCTATAGTGATACTTTTGAAGTTTATACCCATTTTGAAAATACTGAAGCCGCAAAAATGATCTTTAATTATAAGATTTTTAAATCAGGGGAATTGGTGGCTACAGGGCAAACTATACAGGTTTTTTTAGATGAAAATCGGGAGCTAGCCTTAAATAATCCGCAGTTTTTCTTAGATTGGAAAAAGAAAATGAAGTTGATTTAATAAACCCCGGTATGATGCTGCGCAAAATGGCATCATCATATAGGCGAGTAATTAAAAGTCTGTACTAAATAATTCCCGGATTTTTTGCAAAAAATGACAGATGAGACACCTCTACTTACTTGATGATGCTATTATTTCTCCGCTGGGTTTTACAACTTCTGAAAATTTGAAGGCGGTAAGACAGGGAATTTCAGGCATACAACCCTATACTTTTTCAGGGATAAAAACCTACGCGGGTTTTATTTCCAATAAAAAAATTGATGCCGGGTTTTATGAAATAGCAGCTCCCGAAAAATACACCAAATTAGAAAAAATGCTAATCCTGGCTATTCAACAGGTTTTAGATAAAAACCCCGGGCTTGACCGTGCTTCAATTCCGTTAATTTTATCTACCACAAAAGGGAATATCGATTTACTGGATAATCTCGGTAATTTCCCAAAAAATCGTATTTATCTAGGTAAACTGGCACAAACCCTGTCTGATTTTTTTGGATTTAAACAAAAACCAATGGTGGTTTCTAACGCCTGTATTTCAGGAGGGCTGGCCTTAAGTATTACCAAACGCTTAATGATAACAGGAAAATTTAAAAATGCTATAGTTTGTGCAGGAGATTTATTGAGTAATTTTGTACTTACCGGTTTTAATTCTTTCCAGGCCTTGAGCAAAAATCCCTGCAAGCCTTTTTCAGAGAACCGGGATGGTATAAATTTAGGGGAAGCAGCAACGGCTATTTTGGTTTCTTCTGAAAAGCCAAAAACAAAATCTGTGAGTTTAATCGGGGAAGCTTCGGCAAATGATGCTAATCATATTTCCGGACCTTCAAAAACCGGGGAAGGACTTTTTAAAAGCATAACTTCTATTGTACAAAAAACAGGAATTTCTCCTGAAAATATTGGGTTTCTTTCGGCCCATGGCACAGCTACTCTTTATAATGATGAAATGGAGACCGTGGCTTTTGATCGGGCAAAATTAAACACTGTCCCTATAAATAGTTTTAAAGGAATCTATGGCCATACTTTAGGGGCTTCAGCTTTAATTGAAAGTATCCTTAGCAAGTATTCACTTTTGAATTCCGAATTATATGCTACAGTCAATTTTGATAAAACGGGAGTTTCAAAACCCTTAAATATTACTTCAGAATATGCAAAAAAGGAGCTAAGCTATGTGCTAAAAACTGCCTCAGGTTTTGGCGGTTGCAACCTGGCCTTAATGTTTAAAAAGAATTTAGTATAAATGCAAAACCAAGATTACATAAAAGATTGGGTGAAAATCAGGAATAATCGCGTGTTTCACTGCGGGAGTTTGCTTTTTGAAAACAAGGAAGCCGATTTAAACAAATTCCTGAAATGCGTTTATTCAGAATTAAACCTGGATTATCCTAAATTTCATAAAATGGACGGACTCTCGAAATTAGGCATCCTGGCTTCGGAAATTCTTTTTACAAGCAATTCTTTTTCTGAAGAAACCGCCTTAATTTTTTCCAACAAATCTTCCAGTCTTGAAGCAGATCGCCAGTTTCAGGCTTCAACAGAATCTTTTGCTTCTCCTGCATTATTTGTATATACACTTCCAAATATCGTGCTGGGGGAGATTAGTATAAAATTCAATTTAAAAGGTGAAAATGCATTTTTTGTTTCTGAAAAATTTGATACCGAATTAATAACGGATTATACATCAGCTT
Organism: Salegentibacter sp.; assembly: GCA_017795085.1. Lineage (GTDB taxonomy): Bacteria > Bacteroidota > Bacteroidia > Flavobacteriales > Flavobacteriaceae > Salegentibacter. The sequence goes on along the minus strand of CP051246.1, from coordinate 1,631,141 downwards.
TATTGAAAGAGGAGAAAGCACCGCAGGCGGTTTGTGGTTGGTTAAACTTGCAGAATGACGAATATGATGTATTTTTGTGCCTGATTTCTTCTAGGGGTAAAACCCTGTTTTCTGAAGAAAATCTTGAACATTTATACTATTTTGAATAATGACAAACCTACATACCGAACTTAAAAAGAGCATTATAGAACAACTTAACCTGGAAGATATGCAGGTGGAAGATATTGCCAGCGACGAGCCGCTTTTTGGTGATGGGCTGGGGCTTGATTCTATTGATGCCCTTGAACTTATTGTGCTTTTGGAGAAAGATTATGGAATAAAACTCACCGATCCTACTCAGGGCAGGGAAATTTTTACCTCTGTTAACCGGATGGCTGAATTTATTGAAGAAAACCGAACAAAATAATATATGGCAAAGGGCGTGGCCATTACGGGAATGGGAATAATTTCGGCGCTTGGCCCCGATGTTCCTACTCATTTTAATGCTCTTAAAAATGCCCGCCACGGACTTTCATATCCTGAAATTCTTAAAACCCGGCATACAAATTTACCGGTTGGGGAAATCAAACATTCAAATGCCGATTTAGCTGAAAAACTTAATATTCCCCAAGAGCTTGTTGTTACCCGGGCCGCTTTATTAGCAGCCCTGGCGATAAAAGAAGCTTTAAATCAGTCTAAAATCAGGGCTAATGGTACTTTTTTAGTATCGGGGACTAGTGTGGGCGGAATGGATGCTACCGAAGAACATTTTAAAAATTTTCAGGAAAATAAAGAATTAAGGAAATACATCCGGGCACAACATCCTGGATTTTCTACGGAACAACTCGCTGAATATTTTGGCATCACCGGAGGTGTAAATACCATAAGCACGGCTTGTTCATCAGGGGCTAACGCAATTATGCTGGGGGCTAAACTTATAAAATCAGGAAAGGCCAAACGCGTAATTGCTGGTGGCACTGATTGTTTGAGTCGTTTTACCCTGAATGGTTTTAACTCGCTAATGATTTTGGATAAAGGGTTTTGTAAGCCTTTTGATAAAAATCGTAACGGCTTGAACCTTGGAGAAGGTGCTGCATATCTGGTTTTGGAAGCCGAAGGGGAAATAGGTGAAAGGCTGGTTTTAGGCAGGCTTTCAGGTTACGGGAACGCGAATGATGCCTTTCATCAAACCGCGTCTTCAGAAACTGGGGAAGGAGCTTTTCTGTCCATGCAAAAAGCTTTAAAAACCGCTGAAATTTCAGCAGAGAAAATTGATTATATCAATGCCCATGGTACCGGCACTTTAAATAATGACTTGTCAGAAAGTGCTGCCCTAAAGCGTATTTTTAAATCGGAGATTCCTGATTTTAGTTCTACCAAGGCTTATTCTGGCCATACACTGGCAGCAGCCGGTGCTTTAGAAGCTGTTTTTAGTTTGTTATCGCTTCAGGAAAAATGTGTTTTTCCAAACCTGAATTTTAAAAAAGGGATTTTAGAAGTTGGGCTGTATCCGGAAACTGGTTTTAAGAAAAAAGATATAAATTTTGTAATGTCTAATTCGTTTGGTTTTGGTGGGAATTGTACATCTTTAATTTTTAGTCGAAATGGGGAATAAAGTCTTTGTAAATGGTATTTCTTCTATTTCGGTCCAGGAAGAATTTACTTGGGGGAAAGGATTTTTAGAAGTTTCAGAAGAAATTTCCCGCGCCCATAAGCCTGATTTTAAAAAGTACATAAAACCGGCAGCCCTGCGTAGAATGTCACCGGCCATAAAAATGGGACTTAGCGCTGGTAAAATGGCTTTGGAAGATGCAAAGCTAGAAATGCCCGATGCTATAATTACTGGTACCGGCCAGGGTTGCAAACGCGATACCGAGCGCTTTTTAACCGAAATGGAAAGCGGGGGAGAGGTTTTGTTAAGTCCCACCTCTTTTATTCAATCTACCCATAATACCCTTGCAGGCCAAATGGCTTTACATATAAAATGTCGGGGATATAATATAACGTACACACAAAATTCAGCTTCTTTAGAACTTGCCCTACAGGATGCCTTAATGCAATTACAGGAAAAAAGTGCAAAAAATATACTTACCGGCGGGGTCGAGGAGATTTCAGAACTTATTACTGGATTTATGGCTTTTGATGGTCAGCTTAAAAAAAATCACAAAACTGATTTACTCGATAATCGGGATTTAAATACTCCAAATCTTGTCTCGAATCAGGATGTTTTTTCTAAAAACTACCTTGCGGACTTGCCTCAAGGCAGGTTACTTCAAAGCAAAACTCCGGGAACATTTTTTGCCGAAGGCTCACAGTTTTTTGTCCTTTCTTCGGAAAAAAATAAAAACAACTATGCTGAATTAAAGGATTTAACTGTAAAATATAGGCCTGAAAATATGAATACAGAAATTCAGACTTTTTTAGCAAAAAACGATTTGGAATTAAGTGATATTGATACGCTTATTTTAGGAAATAATGGCGATTTTCGGTTTGATAATCACTACCATACATTACAACAGGGTATTTTTAAAGAAACATTACAGCTTGGTTTTAAACAGTTTTCGGGAGAATATGACACGGCTTCGGGCTTTGCAGTTTGGGCTGCCTGTAGAATTTTAAAATCGGGGATAATTCCTTCTGAAATGAAGCTGAATAAAAAATCGGTTTCAAAAATTAAAAATATTCTCATCTATAACCAGTATCTTGGTAAAAACCATAGTTTAATTCTACTGAGTGGACTTTAAAGTTATAAATTTTTTGGTGGTTTTTCTGCTACTGGCGGGACTTGTCCTGGTTTTCTTAGGTTTAACCGAATTTTTATATGTGTTTATCTTTGGCCTGTTTTATGTAATCTTTATACTAACACTTTCAACCAATGTACGCTTTAATTATTTTGTGAAGTCACTTAGTTCAGTAAAAACTTCAGAAAAAAAAATTGCGATTACCTTTGACGATGGCCCCTCGGAAAATACCCTTGAAATATTAAAGATTCTGGAAAAATATCAAGTGCAGGCAGCCTTTTTTTGTATTGGTAAACAGATAGAAACACATCCGGAAATTTTTAGAAAAATCATTGCATCCGGGCATCTTGTAGGAAATCATACCTATTCTCACACCCGAAAAATGGGGACTTTAAATACCAAAACAACCACCCGGGAAATTACGCGTTGTAATGAAGTAGCTGAAAAACTTGCCGGAATAAAGATGAACTTATTCAGGCCACCTTTTGGAATTGTGAGTCCGCATACGAGAGATGCTTTAAAAGCTACAGGAATGTTATCGGTAGGTTGGAGCATCAGGTCCTTTGATGCGGTTATTCCTTCTGAAGAAGCGGTTTTACACAGGGTAAGGAAAAAAATAAAACCCGGCGGGATAATTTTATTTCACGATACTATATCGCGAAGTAATAATACATTGGAACAATTGTTGCTATTCTTGCAAGAGAAAGATTACCAAATAACAAGACTTGATAAACTACTGAAAATCAATGCGTATACATAGCTTTGTAATATTACTGTTTTCTGTTGGGGTGCTGGCCCAACAACCGGAATTATCAAATTCTGAAGTTGATAAATTTCAAGAGGAAGTAAAGACCCGGGCTTCAAATCTTCAAACTTTGCAGGCAGATTTTACCCAAACTAAAAGTATGGATATGATGGAAGATGAAACGCAAAGCCGAGGAAAGGTTTATTTTAAAGCTCCGGAGCTTTTGAAATGGGAATATCACCAACCTTATGACTATAAAGTCTTATTTAAAAAAGGAGAGCTTCATATTGATGATGAGGGGGAAAAGAGTATGGCAAAAGCCGGTTCTAATGCCTTATTTAAAAAACTCGGTAAGTTGGTTTCAGGAAGTGTAAATGGAAAACTATTACAGCAAACCGATGATTTTCACATTAATTATTTTAAGGAAGACAATCATATTTTAGCCAATATTAAACCAAAAGATGAAAAATTAAACCGTATTTTTTCTGAAATCCACTTGACATTTAATGCTGAAAATATTGTGAAATCGGTTAAATTACTGGAAGAATCAGGCGATTATACATTGATAGAATTTTCGAATATTTTACTTAATCAACCCATTGAAGATGGGATTTTCGAATAATTTTGTCTTCTACATGATTCTGTTCCAAACAAAGTTCGGGATCGATCCGAGATGGCAGGTTTGAAATAATATAATCAACAACCACGAGGGATGTATCGAAAAAAAATTCTCGATCGAGACAAGTCTCGGGGTGTTAAATCCATTGGCGGGAATAAAGAAAAAGCCTTAAATTAACTATTACCACAAATCCACAAATGCCTTTTGTGTTTTTATACGCTTTTGAAAAATCCAAAAAACTGAATTCCTAGAATAATTGAAAAGGCAAAAATGTTATAAATTACAGGCTATTTTCAAATAGATTTCTTTTTAAATTCTCTATTCTTTAACTTTCTAATCCTTTTTTTCTATCTATTTTAGTGGCTAAACCACAGGCTATGCTATTAAAGAATTTTTATACAGTTCAAGAATCTTTAGAAGAAGGGAATACCTTTATTACACGATTGGAGATCAATGATAAACATTTGATTTACGAAGGTCATTTTCCACAACGTCCGGTAACTCCCGGGGTAATTTTGATGCAATTATTTAAAGAAGAAGCCGAACGAAGGCTTCAACAAAAACTTCGATTAAAATCGGCAGCAAATGTAAAATTTATAGCAGTGGTTAACCCTAATGAAGCTTCAGGATTGACTTTAAAATCTGAGATTCAGAAAAAGACTAAAGAAATTACTCTTAAAGGAATAGCTAAAACAACAAGTGGCATTGCATTAAAAATCAACGCTGTATATTTATATAATTAATAATGAATATCACACTTGAGTAGTACACCGATATATCAATCCCGTTTTGAAAAATTGAAGTGTTGTATTTTGATTCCAACATACAACAATGGCCAGACCCTTGCTTCAGTTTTACAAAATTTAAAATTTTACACTAAAAATATTTTAGTAGTAAACGACGGTTCTACTGATAAAACCCAGGAAATTCTCAAACAAATTTCCGATATAAACATTCATCATTTCTCAGAAAATAAAGGTAAAGGGGAAGCTCTGAAACAAGGCTTTAAAATTGCCCAAAGTCTGGGATATCACTATGCTATAAGCATTGATTCTGATGGGCAACATTACCCCGATGATTTAGATGTTTTTTTAAGCGAACTGGAGAATAAAAAGTCGGAAAACGAAATTTTATTGGTTGGCGATAGGAATATGGGACAGGACGGAATTCCCGGAAAAAGTACAACCGGAAACAAATTTTCTAATTTTTGGTTTATGGTGGTTACTGGTATTGCTTTAAATGATACCCAAAGCGGTTATAGGCTATATCCGCTTAAAGTAGTGAACAACATTAAACTTTACACTAAAAAGTTTGAATTTGAGATAGAAATTATTGTAAAGGCTGCCTGGAGAAAAGTACACGTAAAGAATATACCCATCAAAGTTTTTTATGAGCAAGAGAATCGGGTCACCCACTTTAGGCCATTTTGGGATATTACTCGCATAACCTTGCTTTATATTTGGTTTGTACTGGTAAGCTTCTTTTATATTCATCCGCGTGATAAATACAAGGATTTCCGAAAAAAAGGATATAAGCGATTTTGGAAAGAAAACGTACTTAAGAGTCAGGAGCCTCCGCATAAAAAAGCTGCAGCCATTGCTTTGGGAGTATTTGTGGGAATTTCGCCGTTTTGGGGGCTTCATACACTTCTGGTATTTAGTCTTGCTGCTGTTTTTAAGCTGAATAAAGTGGTGGCTTTTATATTTTCCAACATCAGTATTCCACCGCTTATTCCTTTTATAATTTATGCCAGTTATCAGGCCGGGTCTTTGCTTACCGGAAAGGGGTTTGCCTGGGAAGTTCACCCCGCTGATTTTGATAGCGCCGCCGATTTGGCACAGGGTTTATGGCAATATCTGCTAGGAAGTATTGCCCTGGCAGGTTTCATAGCATTAGGCCTTTGGATTGTGTTTTATTTCTTATTTTCGGTTTTGAATCAAAAACAGGTGGTAAAGCCCTAAATGTATCAGATTTTCCTGAAAATTTATAACTATTTCAATTCCCGAACTGTCTCGGCAATATCCCTGTTTATCCTGTTTCTTTCAGTTACACTTTTTTTTATATCAAAACTTCAGTTTGAAGAAGATATAAGTCAATTATTGCCTTCCGGAGCGCGCCAAAATATTTTGAAAAAGGTATTGGATGAAACTGACTTTTCAGATAAGGTTATTGTAAGTATTTCAGCTAAAAGCGAAGAAACTTCCGTCGATGAACTCTCCCGGGAGGCCGAAAAATTGATAGATTCCCTAAAATTCAGTTTTGGAAATTATATAGAGGAAATCCAGGGAAAAGTCCCGGAAGAAAATGTATTGGAAGTCTACGATTTTGTATATGCAAATCTCCCTATTTTCTTAAATTCATCAGATTATAATGTAATTGAAAACCGCATTCAGCCCGATAGTATACGTAAAAGAGTAAAGGACAATTATAAAAACCTTATTTCCCCAACAGGATTGGTAACCAAAGAATTCCTGTTCAAAGATCCGTTATCCATTACCACTTTAGGGCTTCAAAAATTACGTGAACTACAGGTAGGTGAAGGTTTTGAACTTCATAATGATTTTATAACCACCGCTGATAAAAAGCATGTGTTGCTTTTTCTAGATGCTAAAAACCCTTCTTCTGAAATAGCAAAGAATCAGGAATTTGCAAATAAACTCAAAACCCTGACCAATAGCTTAAATCAACAGAATAGTAATATTGAAATTGATTTTTTCGGAGGATTTTTATATGGTATTGCCAATGCCAGCCAAATAAAAAAAGATATTCAACTCACCCTTGGCATAGCAGTAAGTATTTTATTGATTTTGCTCATTGTTTTTTACCGCCGTATCCTGGTACCTTTAATCTTGTTTGTTCCAAGTATATGTGGGGCTTTACTTGCACTCACGGTACTTTATTTTCTTCGGGAAAAAGTTTCTGCCATCTCTTTGGGAATGGGCGCGATTTTATTGGGAATTAGCCTTGATTATGCCCTGCATATTCTTACTCATTATCGCAATAACAATAATATCAAAAAACTTTATCAAGACCTAAGCAAACCAATTTTAATGAGTAGCTGTACTACTGCCATTGCTTTTTTATGCCTGTTATTTATCAAAAGTGAAGCGCTTAAAGATTTAGGTATTTTTGCTGCTGTTGGGGTTTTAGGTTCATCGGTTTTTGCACTTATCTTAATTCCTTTACTATACAAAGTCCCTAAAAATAATGCCGATCTAAATTCGGGTTGGCTCGATAAACTGGCCGCTATTCGGTTTTATAAGAAAAAACCACTGGTATTAGTTTTGGTTTTATTATTTACTGGCACATTATTTTTCTTCGGGGAGGTGCAGTTTAACAGTGATATTTCCAAATTGAATTATGAGCCGAAAGACTTAAAAGAAACTGAGGAAAAAGTGATGGATATAGCCGGAAGATCCGCAAAGTCGGTATATCTGATATCCTATGGAAATTCAATTGATGAAGCACTTTTTACCAATAACGAACTTTATGAAAATTTGCGCAAATTCAAGGAGAATGGAAAAATTAAAACTTTTAGTAGTATTGGTGGGGTAGTGCTTTCTTCTGAAACCCAAAGTAGGCGTATAAGTAATTGGGGGAAATTCTGGAGTCCCGCAAAAAAGTCAAATGTAGAAGATAATCTGGTGAGCGCTTCTTCAGCATACGGATTTAAACCAGAGAGCTTTCAATATTTTTACCGGCAATTGGATAAGGATTTTAATGAAATCTTTTTAAATAATTACCGTCAGGTTTCAGGACTTTATTTGGATGATTTTATTTCTGAAAGCGAAAATTTCTTCACGGTGACCACCACGGTGCAAATTGAAGAAGACAGAGCTGAAGCCTTTACAGCCGCATTTCCCCCTGAGGAAGGCGTTGTAGCCATAGATCGAAAACAAATTAATGAGACTTTCTTGGGTAACCTGAAAAACGATTTTAACCGACTTATAAGTTTTTCTATTATAGCTGTTTTTATTATGCTATTACTATTTTACCGAAATTTAGAGCTTAGTTTGCTTACCTTATTTCCTATTGCAATTACTTGGGTAATTGCAATAGGGATTATGGCGATTTTTAGCATAGAATTTAATGTATTAAACATTATAATTTCCACATTTATTTTTGGATTAGGACTGGATTATAGCATTTTTATAACCAATGCCTGTTTGCGCGAGTTTCAAACCGGCGAAAAGGTTTTACCGACTTATCAAACTTCAATATTACTTTCTTTAATTACCACCTTGTTGGGTATGGGTGCATTAATTTTTGCCGGTCATCCTGCCTTACAATCGGTCTCTATGGTTTCGGTAATCGGGGTGGTTACTGCGGTTTTAGTTGCTTTTATTATCCAGGCCAAGTTTTATGAACTCTTGTTTTTTAACCGCAAAAAATCTGGTAGGCCACCCTTAAGTTTTTCCGCTTTATTCCTAAAATCTAAATCGGAAGAAAAGCTCTATCGCCGGCGTTCGGTCTTAAGTAATTATCGTTTTAAGCCTGAATTTCGTATGGCCAGGAGTGAATTTAACCGGGAAAAGGAACGTTATTTAAAAATTTCAGGATTTATTGACCCGGAAGACAAAATTTTGATTCTGGATTCTGGATTTGGAATTTTACCGGTTTTTTTGAGTTATAAAAACGAAGAAGCTGAAATTTGGGCCTGGAATCCTTCAAAAGTACATTGTCGAGTGGCTGAAAATACCCATAGAAATTTTCAAAAATGCTTGAACTTTACCACTGATATTTCTTCTGCGCTACCGGACAAAAATGTTTTTATTTTTTCAACAAACACTGAAGTAAAAATTAATTCAGAATTAAAAAAAGAAATAATAAAACAAGCCAAAACCGTTGTTTTTTTAAATAGTGAAATGCCTCATCGTTGGTTAATCGATGCCGATTTCAAAATTGTTTACCGCCAAAACAAAATGCTGATTTTCCAAAAAGCAGATTGATGAGAAATACGTTCAGCCAAATAGTGTTTTTTCTAAGTACCCTGTTGCTTTTTGTAAGTTGTGGTGTAAAAAAATCCTATAATAACCGTCCTGATATTTCCGGAATTGAAAATATAGATACCACGCGAATAAAGCTTTCTGAAAATCATTATATAGTTGGTGAAAACCAACTACGGAAAAACAAGTACGGGATTTGGGAAATGTACCTTGAAGGCAATGCCCTTGAGCGCGGGCTTGCCCAGGGAAGTCTAAGTCGGGAACTCCTTAAAAAACAGGAAACCGCCTTTATGGAACAAATTGAAAGTCGGGTACCTTCAAAAAACTATCGCAATTTCTTAAAAAAAGCCGTGGCCTGGTTTAATCGTAAAATGCACTTACACGTTCCTGAAGAATATAAACAGGAAATTTACGGGGTATCGCGTTTTGCACCTTCAGAATATAAAGATTTTGCGCCTGCTTATCTTCGAAATTTATATTACCACGCAGCTCATGATATCGGTCACGCTTTACAGGATTTAATGTTAGTAGGCTGCACCTCATTTGCTGCCTGGGGACCAAAAACAAAAAACGGAGATTTATTGATAGGCCGTAATTTCGATTTTTATGCCGGAGATGCGTTTTCCGAAGAAAAAATAGCGGCATTCATCAATCCTGATCAGGGACATAAATTTATGATGTACACCTGGCCTGGAATGGTGGGAAATGTAAGCGGTATGAATGAGAAAGGGATTAGTGTAACTATTAATGCGGGAAAGAGCAAGATTCCCTTACAGGCCAAAACACCGATTAGCCTGGTTGCTCGGGAAATATTACAATATGCCGCAACTACAGCAGAGGCAATAGAAATCGCAAAAAAACGAGAGGTTTTTGTTGCTGAAGCGATTATGGTAGGTAGCGGGAGCGAAGGAAAAGCGATTTTAATTGAGGTGTCCCCGAAAAATTTTGGGGTGTATAGAGTGAACAATTCTACTGAACTTATTTGCAGCAATCATTTCCAGAGTAAAGCCTATGCTGAAGATTCCCGAAATCAAAAAGCGAAATCAAAGAGCCATACCGTTTATCGCTATAAGCGTATGCAGGAATTGTTGCACGAAAAACAAATTATAAATCCTAAAAAAGCTGTGGGTATACTTCGAAATAAAGAAGGAATGGAAGGAGAAAACATCGGTTTGGGAAATGAAAAAGCCATCAATCAATTGTTGGCGCATCATGGTATCGTTTTTCAGCCGAAGCAGAAAAAAGTATGGGTTTCGGCAAACCCGTATCAATTAGGGGCTTTTGTCGCCTATGATTTGGAAAAGGTATTTACTGATTTTAAAGAAGGAAGGATTGAAACTTCTTTGGCCGATGAAAATAATACCATTCAGGAGGATCCTTTCGTAGAATCAACAGCTTTTCAGGATTACGAAAACTATCGTGAACTCAGTCGTTATATAAGCCTTTCTTTGGAGCAAAACCAACCGGTTTCTCCGGAAACAGTTGAAGATATCAAGCGATTAAATCCACATTTTTGGAAAGCGTATGCCCTGGCGGGGGAAAATTATTATCAGCAAAAAAAATATAAAAAAGCGGTAATTGATTTAAAGCAGGCGTTGCAACGAGAAGTGAGTTCGGTACCGGAAAAAGAAAAACTGCAAAAACTGCTAAAAAAAGCCAAACGCCGATTGTAGAGTTCCTGATTCCTAAAAGGGGTGAGGATAGTAAAGAAGATAACCGTCACAAATTATTTTTGTATAGATGAATATTTCTTATAAAGAACTTTCTAAAATCAATGAATTGCAGTTCCAGCTAATACGGGAACAGCTTCGTTATATTGTAGAGAATTCTCCATTTTATAGTAAACTTTTTCAAAAAGAAAAGCTTCTGCCTAATGATATTTTAAACCTTGAAGATTTTAAAAAAATCCCGATGACCACAAAGGAGGATTTACAGCATCAAAATCAAGACTTTATAAGTGTCCCGAAAGCTGAAATCATAGATTATGTCACTACATCCGGTACCCTGGGGAAACCAGTGAGTTTTGCTCTTAATGAAGCCGATTTACAACGTCTGGCGGAAAATGAGAAGCGTTCATTTGAAATGGTGGGAATTACAAGAGATGATGTAGTGCAGCTCACTACTACTTTAGATCGTCGTTTTATGGCGGGAATGGCTTATTTTTTGGGGCTTCGAAAATTGGGTGCGGGAATTGTAAGAAGTGGGAGCGGTTTGCCGGCTTTGCAATGGGAATCGATTACTCGCTTTCAACCGAAATATCTGGTTGCCGTTCCTTCATTTTTATTGAAAATGATTGCTTTTGCAAAGCAGGAAGGTATAGACTTAAAAAAAACGAGCGTAAAAGCGGTAATTTGCATTGGGGAACCTTTGAGGGATAGCAATTTGAAGCTTAATGCTCTGGGGAGAAAAATTAATGCTGATTGGGATATAGAACTTTTTTCTACCTATGCCAGTACCGAAATGGCCACGGCTTTTACTGAGTGTAAAGAACATACCGGAAACCATAATCTTCCCGATCTTATTTTTGCTGAAATTCTAGATAAAAATGGAAAAGAGGTAGAAACCGGGCAAATTGGCGAATTAGTGGTAACACCCCTTCAAACCCGCACCATGCCTTTATTGCGTTTTGCCACGGGCGATATGGTACGAAAATTAGGTAATAACTGTAATTGTGGACAAAATTCTTTAAAAATAAGTACTCCCCTAGGACGTAAAAAGCAAATGTTGAAATTTAAGGGTACCAGTGTATATCCGCAACAAGTAATAGAGTGCTTAAACGCTTTTGGAAGTTTAAACAATTATATAATTGAGGCACTGCATGATGAATTGGAAAATGATAAATTATTGATTAAAATTCCTAATGAATTTAATGACCTTAAAGCTCTAAAAACTCATTTACAGGCTCACCTGAAAGTATTGCCTGAATTACAAAAAATTGATGGCAAAGAAATAGATGTATTAAAATTTCCGAAAGCCGGCAGGAAACCGGTTTTATTTAGAGATTTGAGAATTTAAAACTTTTCACAGATTATAATCAGTTTTTCCTCATTTGGCCCGGTGGTAAAGAAAAGATAGGTTTTACCACCGTCTTTTATCTTAAATTTTTTACGGAGTTGCGCTACAGTTTCAGGGAAATTTCGGGTAGTGATATTTGCTTTTTTATTCTTAAAGTTATTTTTTACTTCTGAAGTCTTAAAAGGTTTAAAATCAATTATTTTAAAAATCCTTCCAGGGAAATTTATAAGTTTTTCAGAAGTATAAAGATGCGAGAACTGATGTAACTTTTTGGTTTGGGTTTTTTCAGCCAAAACATTAAAGAATCCACTTTTCATAATTGCCGCATTGGGCTCGTACAGGAAATTTTGCGGAGTATGAAAAGTCACTCTGGCAGGATTTCCATAAGTTGCTGAAAAATTAATTTTTTCAGGGTTTTGAAGATCGGTACAGGTGATTTTTGGTGTTCCGTTAAAACCTTTTTTTAGCAACCATAATAGCTCTTTTACTTCATTGTTAACAGCCACGATATGAATTTCTGCTGTATTTTGTAATTCTTCAATTCCTGATTTTAAATCAATAAGCGGAGAGGTTTTTATTAGGATTGTATCTATTTTACTGAAAATAAAATCAAGGTTTTTCGGAACATCGGGATGGCAATCGGCAAGTTTAAAAACTTTACTGCCATGTTTATCGCGGCGGGAAGGATCAAGAAAAACCAGATCGAGGTTTTTAGTTGTTTCTTTTAAAAAGCCTATGCCGTCTCCATTTAAAACCCTAATGTTATTTTTACCCAAAACCCTAAAATTATGTGAAGCGATTTCAGCGAGTTCTTTATTTAATTCGCAATAAAAAACTTCCTTGAAATTTTCTGCAAAAAAAGAAGTGTCAATTCCGAAGCCGCCGGTGAGATCTGCCATTTTTTTACCTGAAATAAGAGAAGCTTTGTAAGCTGCTGTTAATTCAGACGAAGTTTGTTCAAGGTTTACTTTTGGCGGAAAGAGTATATTTTTTGATTCAAACCAGCTGGGCAATTTTTTTTCAGCGGTTTTTAGGGCTGTAATTTGCGTGGCGAGTTCAGCCGCAGAAACATCGGGAAAAGGGCTTCCGTTCAATACCAATTGCTGGATATCGGTTTTCAGATTATTTTTTATAAATTTCTGTACCTCGGGCTGGAGCAGGGCTGCATTCAAAATATAGAATTTTTAGAGATCTCGGGTAAGTCTTTTCACGATTTTATATTCGCTTAAAGATTCTTTGGCAATTACTTTTAAAGCCGTGTAAAAAGGTACCGCTACTACCATTCCGGAAATTCCAAAGAGGATTCCGGAGATTAAAATCACCAAAAATATTTCCAACGGATGAGAGCGTACACTAGCTCCAAATATCATAGGTTGTGAGATAAAATTATCGATTAACTGGCAAATTCCGTAACCGAGCATCACATACCCTAGACGCGGTAAAATTATAGTTGAAAAATCGGCCCCAAGAAAACTGGAAATCACAAAAAGCCCCATTAAAATTCCGGCAAAAATCGGCCCCAGATAAGGGATAAGGTTTAAAAAAGCACAAATAAATGCAATAGCGATCGGGTTATTGATATTAAACACGGTTAATAAAATAGAATAAAGTACAAATAGTACGCTTATTTGTAGAAAAAGCCCCACAAAATAACGCGATAGCAGGACTTTAATTTTATTAAAAACCCGTTGAAATTTTTGTTCTTCGCCGTGATTAGCAAAAACCAGGATACTATTTAGCATCAATTTACTGTCTTTAAGAAAAAAGAAAGAGATAAAAACTACAGAAAAAATTGCGATAAGGGCTGCACCAAGAATACCGAAAACATTATTTAAAAAGCTGGGAATTGAAGATATATCGAAATTTCTGATGAATTCACTTTGGCGTAGGCCTTCAATAATATTGATTTCTTCTACTCCTAAATAATCGTTTATTTCCTGATTAAGCTCATTTAAATCACTTTGAAAAGCTTTTATATCTATTTGACTCAGATGCTGACTTTGTTCAATCACAATCGGGACAAAAACAAAAATAATTCCTGTTAAAACCCCTAAAACTAATAAGAGAACCATAATTACCGCCAGTTGATTGGGGATCATTAAACGGTATTTAAGAAACATTACCACAGGGCGCCCGATTAATGAAATAACCGCAGCGATTATAATATAAATAAGAACCGACTGGATTTCGTATAGGAAATACAGCAGCAATAAAATGCCGACCATAATTCCTGCAGCACGTAAAATACCGAGTGTAATTGATTTTGAATTGTTCACAACGTAAATATATTATTTCTTATGAAAATCGCGTATAGATTTTGTTATTTCATACACAGCAATACCTGTGGCCTGCGCAACATTCATACTGCTATTTTTACCAAACATCTCAATATGTACGGTTGATTCACAAAGTTTTAAAAGTTTTTTACTTACCCCCTTAACTTCATTTCCTATAATCAGACAAATTTTATCCTCTTTATTAAATTTACAGGTTGAAATAGGTAAACTATTAGTGGTAATTTCAAGCGCTATGAGTTTAAAACCAATTTTCTGGAATTGTTTTACCGCGGTAGTTTTATCTTCATAAAAATCATAAGGCACATCGGTATGTGTATTTCTCGAAGTTTTTTGAAGTCTGCGACTCTTAAGATTTGGCGGTGTACCGGTAAAAATCAGCTTTTCAATTCCGAAAGCATCTGCCAGCCTAAAAATACTTCCAATATTGGCTTCTCCTGATACCTCATCTAAAAAAAGAATCACCGGAAAAGATTTTTGCTGAAAATCTATTTGTTGATGGCTTAGTTGTGTCAATTCTCAAAAGCGTATTTAATAATATTAGCCCCCATTTTTAAAGCTTTTTGGCGTACTTCCTCAGGGTCGTTATGGACTTCCGGGCTTTCCCAGCCATCGCCCAGGTCACTTTCAAAAGTAAAAAGCAGGATTAAGCGATCTTCTTCAAAAATTCCGAAAGCTTGCGGGCGTTTCTTATCATGTTCGTGAATTTTAGGTAATCCGTTAGGAAAATCGAAAGCCGTATTAAAAATGGGATGGTTGGTTGGTAATTCCTGCATTTCCTTATCGGGAAAAACGTTTTTAAGAGCTTCTTCTAAGTAGGGTTTCATCCCGTAATTATCATCAATATGCAAAAAACCACCGCTTAAAAGATACTTTCTCAGGTTTTCGGCATCGGTCTTATTAAAATACACATTTCCGTGCCCGGTCATATGCACAAAAGGAAACTGAAAAATATCACTACTCCCGGGATTTACCGTTTCTGGTTTGTTCGCAATTGTAGTATTTATTTGTTGATTGCTGAAGGCTATAAGGTTGGGCAGGGCGGTTGGATTAGCATACCAGTCGCCACCACCATCATATTTTAACAAAGCAATTTTTTGTGAGAATACAGAAACTGTTGAAAACAGGAAAGTTATTATGAAAATTTGATTTTTCAATGCTACAGTTTTTGGTGAAATTAAGTAAAAATATAGTTCATATAAATTTTCCCTTTAGAGGCTAGGGGTTTCTATTCATTCATTAAAACCACCGTATGGGAAGCTACTATGGCTGCAGTTTCGGTCCTTAAACGAGTGTTTCCCAAACTTACGGGGTGCCAATTGTTTTGTATGGCGATTTCTATTTCCTCTGGGGAAAAGTCGCCTTCAGGACCTATTAAAATACTCACGTTTTCTCCAGGTTTTATTTCTTTTTTCAGACTTTTTCTGGGTTTATCATCTTCACAATGTGCAATAAATTTCTGCCCGGGAATTTCTTTTTTAAGAAAATCTTTCAGGCTCACAATTTCATTTAATTGTGGCAAACGATAATGTAAGGATTGCTTCATTGCGCTTTGCAAAACCCGTTCATAACGATTAAGTTTAACCATTTTACGTTCGCTGTGCTCGCAAATTACGGGAGTAATCTCGTCAATACCTATCTCAGTAGCTTTTTCCAAAAACCACTCATAGCGATCGTTCATTTTGGTTGGGGCTACTGCTAAATGTAATTTCCATTCCGGGAGTTGCTCTTCGGTAATTTTTTTAATTTCAGCCTTGCATCGATTCGGGTTTGGATGGCTTATTTGTACTTTAAAAAGTTGTCCGCGGCCATTGGTAACCTGTAATTCATCTCCGGTATTTTTTCGAAGTACTCTTACAATATGCCGACTTTCATCTTTTGAAAATTCAACATTTTTAGAGCTTTTATCAAGATCAGGATGGTAGAAAAGCTGCATATTTTAAAATTTATAGCGTGCTTGTGCGGTGATTGAAAAATCGGCAAAATCTTTTGAAAGGTATTTATAATGACCGGCAATGGCAATCATTGCCGCATTATCGGTAGTGTATTCAAATTTAGGGATAAAACATTTCCAGTCGTATTTTTTTTCAGCTTCAAATAAAGCATTCCGAATCCCGTTATTGGCAGAAACCCCTCCAGCAATAGCAATTTGGGTAATCCCGGTTTCTTTTACGGCTTTTTTTAATTTATCCATCAATATATTGATAATGGTATACTGGATGGAGGCACAAATATCTTTTAGATTTTCTTCAATAAAATTAGGATTATTTTTGGTTTGTTTCTGAATAAAATATAAAACCGCAGTTTTAAATCCACTAAAGCTAAAATCCAATCCCGGCATTTTAGGTTTTGGAAATTTAAAAGCTGTGGGATTTCCTTGCTGTGCATATTTATCGATTAATGGGCCGCCAGGATAGGGAAGGCCCAGGATTTTTGCACTTTTATCAAAAGCTTCGCCTACGGCATCATCAGTAGTTTCGCCAATAACTTCCATATCAAAATAATCCTTAACTTTTACAATTTGCGTATGCCCGCCGCTAATGGTAAGTGCCAAAAAAGGAAATTTAGGTTTTTTAAAATTTTGTTCTTCTATAAAATGGGCTAAGATATGCGCCTGCATGTGATTGACTTCGAGTAAAGGAATTCCCATTCCGAGGGCGAGCGACTTGGCAAAAGAAGTACCCACGAGCAAAGAACCCATTAGTCCGGGACCACGTGTAAAAGCGATTGCAGTTATATCTTTTTTAACGATATTTGCGCGTGAGATGGCCTGGTGTATTACCGGTACAATATTTTGTTGATGGGCACGAGAAGCCAGTTCGGGAACCACCCCGCCATATTGTTGGTGAACTTCTTGAGTGGCTACTATGTTTGAAAGTATTTTTCCGTTGTGTAATACAGCTGCTGCCGTATCGTCGCAGGAAGATTCTATTGCTAAAATGTAGATATTTTGTGAAGCCATTAGGAATGAAGGGGCATAGAAATTGTTAATATTGTTGCAAAGTTAAAACATAATCACGTATCAAAAAATTCTGGAAAATATTAATCAGAACACTGGTAGCCCTGGTGTTGTTTTTTATTCTTCTTCTAATAATTTTTTCAATTCCGGCGGTGCAAACCTTTGTTGCCGGAAAAGTTACCATGTCTTTGAATGAGAAAAACAATATAAAGCTTTCTATAGACAAAGTGGGGGTTTCTTATCTGGGAAAAGTTAAATTAGAGGGAATTTTCGCTGAAGACCACCATGGCGATACCCTTTTTATTGCTGATGAATTGCGATCTTCTATTCTTAGTCTTCCCGCTATAGTAGGCGGAAATCCAGATTTGGGCAAAACCTATTTGGATGGCCTGGAATTTAAGATGAAGAAATATGCGGGAGAAGAAAAAGATAATTTTAGCCTGTTTTTAGATAAGTTAAGGAAGAACCCCTCGGAGGAATCATCAGGATTTACAATGGATGTTAGTAGCATTCAGGTAGAAAATGGGCATTACAGTTATACCGATGAAAGCCTTGACTATCAACACGCGGTATATTTAGATAGTGTTGCATTATACACCAGTGATTTTAAGATTAACGGGGATCAAATAAGTACAACAATAAATTCGCTTAGCGGTTATGAAAAACGCGGGATAAAAATCAATAATCTCAGTACTCATTTTAAGTATGCGCCTGAAGCTATGAGCTTGGATAATTTAAGTCTTCAAACACCGCAATCTTCTTTAAATGGCAAGATTTTTCTGAATACAGAAACCGGTTTTTCAGATTTTGAAAATACAGTAGAAATTACCGCTAATTTTGAAGAAAGTTCTTTGTCAAGCACCGATTTGCAGCCTTTTCATGATGGTTTTGGAGACCGACAGGTAGTCTTGTTCAATACTAATTTGCAAGGAACTTTAAACAATTTTGTCCTGGATAATTTTAAGCTTCGTGGACTTGATAGAAGTAGGATTGATGGAAATTTTCAAATAGAGGGTGTTTTTTCTGATGCCGGTGAAAATCTTAAAATAACAGGTGATTTCAGTGAATTTACTTCAAATTATTATGATTTGATAAATTTACTTCCTGGGGATTTAAAAGGAAAGTTGCCAGAGAAATTAAGAGATTTTGGAAACATAAAGCTTAACGGAACTTCGGTTTTAACCAAAAATTCTTTAGAGGCCAGGCTTGCTGCTACAAGTCAGTTAGGTTCAGCAGATATTGATGTGAGTATTGATAATATTACCAGTGTAAGCGCAAGTTCGTATCAGGGAAATTTAACAGTTAGAGATTTTAATGTGGGGCGTTTACTTGAAAATGAAACTATAGGGAAAACCAGTTTTGATATTGAAATTGACGGGAGTGGTTTTGATCAGGAAAACTTAAGTACCCGACTGGAAGGCAACGTTAGTAAAATTGAATATAAAGGCTATAGTTATTCAAATATACGGGTAATCGGGAATTTAAGACAACCTGTTTTTAATGGCTATTTAGTTGCCAATGACCCCAATTTAAAGATGGAATTTAACGGACTGGCCGATCTTTCTCAAGAGACCAACATTTATGACTTTGAAGCTGCTGTGGGATATGCCGATTTAAATGCCATAAATTTGATAAGTAAAGATAGTGTTTCCATCTTTAAAGGCGATGTAATTATGAATATGCGGGGAACCAGTATTGATGATGCTGCGGGAGAGATTATGTTGTTGAATACCTCTTATCAAAATCAGAATGATTTTTATTATTTTGATGATTTTAGTATAGTTTCAAGCTTTGAGGGAGAAGTTCGTAGCATCCAAATCAATTCACCCGATGTAATTAATGGGGAAGTTACAGGTATTTTTAAATTATCAGAAATTGCTGCGCTTTTTCAGAATTCTCTGGGTAGTATATATACGAATTATGAACCGGAAACCATTACCGACAACCAGTATATGGAATTCGATTTTGAAATTTATAATAAAATTGTAGAGGTTTTTCATTCTGAGATTACTCTTGCACCAGATACTGAAATTAGAGGAAGGGTAGAGTCTGACGAATCTGAATTTAAATTGAATTTCCACTCGCCACAAATTGATGCTTTTGGTAATTATATTGAAAACTTGGAATTACGGGTAGACAATACCAACCCTATTTACAATACTTATTTTGATGCCGATAGCGTAGCTACAGATTTCTATAAATTTTCTGAATTCAGTTTTATTAATGTAACCCAGCGGGATACCCTGTATATTCGCTCTGAATTTCGTGGTGGAAAAAAGAACGATGATGTTTTTAACTTGAATTTATTTCACACTATAAATGAAGATAATCAGTCGGTTATAGGTTTTCAACGTTCTGATATTCAGTTTAGGAATAATATCTGGTTTCTTAATGAAGAACGTAACAAGAGCAATAAAATCGTTTTTGATAACAATTTTAGAAATATCAGCATCGATTCTATAATAATGAATCATAAAGATGAAGAAATTCGACTTAGCGGTATTATGCGGGATTCTACCTATAAGAATTTCAGTATGGAATTTGATAATGTGGATGTTGGTAAAATCACTCCACATATCGATAGCCTGGAGTTAGGCGGTTTACTAAATGGGAAACTGGATTTGTTACAGGAAAACGGTGCCTATTATCCAAATACCTCAATGAAAATAGATTCCCTGAAAGTTAATGGTGATTTGATGGGGAATTTGGAAATTGATGTAGCGGGCAATGAAGATTTAACAAATTATGCTATAAACGCTACCTTACAAGAAAAACGCTATGAATCTTTAAATGCTGTCGGGGGAATTAATGTCAGTGGTGAACAACCCAGCATAGATTTAAATGTAGATTTAAACCGCTTAAAACTTTCTGCTTTTAGTCCGCTTGGAGGAGAAGCATTTACCAATGTACGCGGACTCGCTTCCGGTGAAGCCCGAATAAGCGGAAATTATAAAAATCCTGAATTTTCAGGAATTATAAATTTGGAAGAGGCCGGCTTACTTATTCCATACCTGAATGTTGATTTGGATTTTGAAGATGATGCCAAAGTAGACCTTAGTGAACAACAATTTATTTTTGATGATATAGGAATTGTAGATACCAAATACAAAACCCGCGGAATTTTAAACGGAACTATAAGCCACCGTAATTTTATAGACTGGACCCTGGATCTTAATATTGATACCGATCGTTTATTGGTACTTGATACCGAAGCGCAGGAAGAATCTTTGTATTATGGCACTGCTTTTATTAGTGGTGATGCTAATATCAACGGACCTACCAACCAGTTAAGTATTGAAGTAACAGCAACAACCGAAAAAGGAACGGTGTTTAAAATCCCTTTAAGTGATACGGAATCGGCAGGGGATAACTCTTATATTCATTTTATAAGTCCGGAAGAGAAAGCTGCCCTCCTTGCCGGGGAAGAAATAGAAGAACCTGAGGTTAGTGGTATAGAATTACTTTTTGACCTTGATGTTACCGATGATGCTGAAGTAGAAGTGGTGGTAGACCAAACCAGTGGCAGCACACTGCGTGGGCGTGGAGCAGGTAACCTTTTACTGGAAATAAATACCAATGGTAAATTTAATATGTGGGGTGATTTTGTAGTATATGAAGGCGTGTATAACTTTAAATATGCCGGATTGGTACAAAAGGTTTTTCGGGTAGAATCGGGAGGAAGTATCAATTGGGACGGAAACCCTACACGAGCACAATTAGATGTAAGCGCTATATATGAATTAAATGCAAATCCTGCCGTATTACTAGAAAATCCAAGTGTTAACCGTAAAATTCCGGTAGAAGTAATTATCGATTTACAAGGGGAAGTTTCCCAACCGGAAATTAGTTTTGAAATTGATTTTCCTAATGCCAGTTCAGTAGTGCGATCAGAATTGGAATATCGTATGGACGATAGGGCCTCCCGGGAGTTACAGGCCTTGTTTTTAGTAACCCAGGGATCGTTTTATAGTGAATTTGGTTTACGGGAAACCGCTATTACCGGAACCCTGGCAGAACGAGCCTCCAGTATTATCAATGATATTTTTGCTGATGAAGATGGGCAATTCCAGGTAGGAGTAAACTATGTTCAGGGAGATCGCACACCCGATCAACAAACCGTAGATCGGTTCGGACTTACGCTTTCTACACAAATTAGTGATCGGGTATTGATAGACGGGGAAGTAGGTGTGCCTATTGGCGGAGTAACCGAATCGGTTATTGTGGGCGATTTGGAAATCAGTTTTTTATTAAATGAAGACGGATCATTACGAGCCAATGTTTTTAACCGGGAGAATAATATCCAATTTATAGGTGAAGAAATAGGGTTTACCCAGGGAGTAGGACTTTCCTATTCGGTAGATTTTGATACGTTTAAAGAATTTATTCAAAAAATAGTAAATGCTGAAGCTATTAGACAAAAAGAAGAACAGGAAGCAGAAGCAGAGATGAAAAATTCAGCTAAGTCAATCGCACCAGATTATATTAGTTTCCCTGAGGAGACTGAAAACTAATCATAAGATGTGGGCTTATTTCTAAGGAGTTTGTAGATTTATATCAGAAAACTAATCAAGTATGTCTAAAAAAATTAAACGTATAGGTGTTATGACTTCCGGTGGGGATTCTCCCGGGATGAATGCTGCTATAAGGGCTATTACCCGGGCCTGTGCTTATTATCATACCGAATGTATCGGATTTTACCAGGGTTTTCAGGGAATGATTGATGACAAATGCTGTGAGCTCAATGCAAGAAGTGTAAGGAATATTATTAATCGGGGTGGTACCATTTTGCAATCGGCACGTTCCAAAGAATTCCTTAGCAAAGAAGGTCGTGAAAAAGCCGCAAAGGTGCTTAAAAAGCACGAAATTGATATTATGATTTTAATTGGTGGGGATGGAACCTTTAGAGGTGGTTTGGTTTTAAGTAACGAGCATAATATTCCTGTAATTGGTGTGCCGGGAACGATAGATAACGATATTTACGGAACACAATACACCATTGGTTATGATACTGCACTAAATACTGTTGTGAATGCCATTGATAAAATTCGCGATACGGCTAGCTCGCATAATCGCTTGTTTTTTGTTGAAGTAATGGGCCGGGATGCCGGATTTATAGCCTTAAACAGTGGAATAGGTGCCGGGGCTGAAGAAATACTGATTCCTGAAGAAAACCTGGGCTTAGACCGTTTATTGAATTCTTTGGAACGCAGTCGAAGATCGGGAAAAACCTCAAGTATTGTTGTTGTTTCTGAAGGGGATAAAATTGGGAAAAATGTATTTGAACTTGCCGAATATGTAAAAGAGAACCTCCCGTATTATGATGCAAAAGTTACGGTACTTGGTCATATTCAACGTGGAGGAAGCCCAACTTGTTTCGATCGGGTTTTGGCCAGTCGCTTATGTGTAAAAGCCGTTGAACTAGCCTTAGATGGAAAGAAAAACCTTATGGTAGGGATGGAAAACAACCGTATAGAAAGTTGCGATTTAGCCAGTGCCTTAGAAGATAAGCCTGTAATTAATAAAGAATTATTAAGAATTTCTGATATATTATCTACTTAATAAAAAACCAGATCTCCGAAATGAATACGGGGAAGGTTAGGCCTCCCGAAGAAGTATCGGATCAAATGTTTATAAAATTTTTATATAGATGAAAACTATTGCTATTATAGCTCACGATGGAAAGAAAGCGGAAATGGTTCAATTTTTAAATGAAAACCGTGACGCTCTACAATCAAAAGATATTCAGTTAATTGCCACGGGGACTACCGGGGCAAAAACTGAAATTGCCGGATTTAATGTAGAAAAACTACTTTCAGGGCCGGTGGGAGGCGATGCCCAAATTGCGGCAAAGGTTGCGGAAGGCCTGGTACATATGGTGATTTTCTTTCGAGACCCTATGGACAAGCATCCGCACGAACCCGATATTTTTATGCTCATGCGTATTTGCGATGTGCATAACATTCCCCTGGCAACAAACCCTGCCACTGCCAAACTTTTGATTCAGGGAATTTAATAGGTTCTTGTCCTAATCAGAAAAAGTTGCTCTAATAACGGCTATCGATTTATAAGAGGTTATATACGCCAATTATCTACTATAAAGCTTGACAAAATAATACTCTCGGAAAAAAATAAAAACCTCGCAGGCTAAACATAGATTACGAGGTTTTTATTGTTGAGTTAGCCCATCCTGAAGGAGGCAAAGACTTTTAGTCTTTTACCGCTATTGCGCTAATTTCCACATTAACAAACTTAGGTAAGTTAGCTACTTCCACGGTTTCTCGGGCCGGGGCGGTTTCGGGTTGAAAATAACTTCCGTAAACCTCATTAATTTCAGCAAAATTATTCATATCGCTAATAAAAATTGAGGTTTTTATCACGTGTTCAAAATTAAGCCCGGCTTCAGTTAAGATAGCCTTTAAACTTTCCATAACCCTGGTAGTTTCTTTTTTCAGGTTTCCGGTCTCCAGTTCTCCGGTTTCCGGATTTAATGCAATTTGTCCCGAAATAAACAACATATTCCCGGTAAAAATAGCTTGATTGTATGGCCCTATAGGAGCTGGTGCATTTTTGGTTTTAATAATTTTTTTCATTTTCTCTATTCTTTATTCTTGATTCTTTTCTCTTGATTCTTACAACTGTCTATCTGGTTCACGGCGTTTATCGTATTTAATATCGCTTAAAATAGAAGATTTTATCCCGATAAAAAAGTACCAGGAAGCTCTTACATCAAAAGGCACCCAGTTAAAAGTCATTCGCCAACTGTCTAAATCGCGTTGAAATCTTAATTGAGTATAGGTAAAGCCTTGTTCTTTAATGTCAAAGCCTGATGAACCTCCAACTTTCCATTTTGGAGATAATTCTACATCGCCAGAAAACATAATAGAGTGGGAGGTAATTTCGTTTTGTCGTTGTTGATTATTGTAGGTCATGGTATACGACAAACGTAAATCCCAGGGTATTTTATAATTATACCATTCATCGTCCCGATCATCCTGATCTTCATCTTCATCCTCATCATAAAACCTACCATCTAAATCTGTACCTTCTCCCAATAAATTATCCCGACGTCCCCCGTTACGGTAGGTTTCACTATCTTCCTCTTCTTCATTTTCTGCGCCACCACTTTCAAAATCTTTACTGGAAAAGGAATAGCCAAAACTCACATTGGCATTGGTAAACCGAAAAAGACTACCACCGTTTTCAATATTCAGTCGGTCTATACGCCGGTTATTATTATCAAGAGCGTAAATATCCATATTTCCTGCCACATTAATATCCAGTTTATTCTGAATAATAGGGATACTTCCCCGAATGGCAATGGGGGAGAGCTTTAAAGAATCCCCGGCCACATTATATGAGGTACTTAAACTAAAATTATTAAGTAATTTTATTTTTTTGGGTTCTGTTGCGGTAGAATCTTTATCGCGTACTTTAGCCTCAAGAGTATTACTAAGGCTAAACCCAATGGAACTGGAGAAATTCCTGCCCGGTGCGCCATATAAACTTCCCTGAAAACGGGAGTAATCAACCATATTGGTTTCTAAAGGATTGGCAGGATTTATCCGCTCATAGGTATCGTAATATTGATCAAAAGCAGGGTTGATGTTATAACTAATACTCGGCCGCATTACGTGCCGTATTGCCTGAATTTTTTTGTCTTTTCCAAAATTTTTTAATCCATACACGGTAGTTCCTAAACTCGTACTAAAATTATAAGTCCTATACGAATCAAAACCATTAATGGTATCTACGACTTCTTGATTTGCACGTTCGTCCCAGGAGCGATCAAAGGTTTTAAAAACCCAGCTTTCTTCATAATTGGCACTTACACTTGTACTAAAATATTTAAATATTTTAAAGTTTGTGGTTAGTGGTATTTGATGGCGAAGTCCCATTTCGGCATCGCGAAACATTTCTGGTTTAAAGAATAAAGAATCGGTAGTATTTATACGGTTTTCGCCTCTTAAATTATACTGAAAGTTAATATTTTGAATAGCTCCTTTTTTTGCCCCGGTTTTTGGCGCAAAAGGATAAACCCGGGACATACTCGCATTTAAGGTGGGCAGACTCATGTTAATTTGCTGTGTTCTTGTGTTTTGGCTATGCCTTGCTGCCAGGCTTAGGTTAACTTGCGGCTCTCCGGGAAAAGTCTTGCTATAAGAAACAGAAGAGTTTAAGGTATTGTTTAAAAAATTACCTGTATTAGATTGATTCACCGATTGTTGGTAATAATTTGAACTTCCCAAGTTCACCGATGCTGAAAATCTGGAATTAGGGTTTGCTTTGGCATCCTGACTGTGACTCCACTGAATATTGTAAACAGTTTGTTGAGAAAAATCTGGGAATCCACGTTCACTTTCATACAGGTTTTCATAACGCAGCCTAAAATTTCCACGAAATTTATAGCGTTTAGCGTAATTAGATTCTACACGGGCACCAAAGCTACCATTGGTGTAATAATCCCCCAAGACCATAAGATCTGCGTAATCACTCATCGCAAAATAATATCCCCCATTTTGAAGAAAATAACCTCTACGGCTATCTCCAAAAGACGGGGGTATAAAACCTGATGTTTGTTCTTCTGTCATTGGAAAATAACCAAAAGGAAGCCCCAGAGGAGTAGGCACATCGGCAATGTACATATTTACGAGGCCGGAAACAATTTTCTTATCGGGAACAAACTTTATACGTCGGGCATAAAAATAATAATCGGGATCCTCTACATTTTCCGAAGTTGTAAATCGTACATTTTTCATAAAATAAACCGAATCGTTTTCGCGACGGGTGGTTTCCCCAATTACATTAAATTGCGCCTGCTTCGTTCGTGAATTATGCACCAGCGCACGTTCGGTGTCAAAATTAAACCTTATAGAATCAGGTTCTACGGTTTGGTTCCCCTGGGTAAAAACCGGGGTTTGTGAATAAGCTCCCGTAGAATCGGGAATTCCGTAGGCATGCACTTCATTTTTATTGTTATCAATTACAATTAACCCGGCCTTCATCGTCATATCTTCATAGGTGACTTCGGCCTCATTATAGAGGTACATGCGATTTTCTTTTTGGCTAAGGCGCATATAATCGGTAGCGGTATAGGTCACCACATCGGTAAGCATTTGGTTCCCGGGTTCTTTCAGGGTATCGGCCATAATGGAATCCTGGACTTTAATCACTTCTGCCAGAGGAAGGGAATCACCAACACTTACCAGGGTGTCGCGTTCCCGGGCATCTATCTCTATACCTTCTTCGTTACCAATTTCCTGGCCGTTTGCCCAGGCTGAAATCAGTATAAAAATACTGCAAAAAAGTATTTTAGGTATAATGGTTTGCAATGCTATAAATGCTATTTTTGTACGGAATGGCTTGCTTTTTGCGATTTCAAAATTACATATATTTTTTCAGCTCTGATTCGGGATTTTATTAAAAATTATGAATCGATGGTATTTTACCAGAAATCAGCAAGCTCGGGGCAATCCCCAAGGTATGTATTTAAAAAATTTTTCTCCAGCGAGGCAAGCCTCAGGGTATTAAACCTATTGGGAATAAATTTTTATCGTGCATATTTTCTATAAGTTTTTTTTATAGCTACTAAGTTTGAAATGGCAAATAAATCTTAAAAGTTTTTATTCTTGAATGATGAGTATTTACAAAAGTTAAAATTTGGTTCGCTTCAATAGTGTAACTATACATAAAAATAATAAATTGCGCTTGCAGCTTGATTTTATAAGCTAAACATATTAAAAATATAATACTTTTTAAATCTAAAAATGAGATTGAAAGTATTAAAATAAATACCCTAAACATTGCGTTAAGCCTTTATGAGAACGAACTTATTTTCTTTTTTCGTATTTTTTGTTTTTATAATAATGCTCAATTTTTCAAGCTTTGCTACTGAAACCCCACCCAGAGACCGGTTTGTTGTTGTGCTGGACGCCGGCCATGGCGGGAAAGACCCTGGAAATATGGGCAATGGTTACAAAGAAAAAGATATAGCCTTGAGTATAATTTTACAAATTGGCGAAGCCCTTGAAAAAAGTGGTAATGTTGAAGTAATATATACCAGAAAAAAAGATGTTTTTATCGAATTAAATGAACGTGCCAAAATCGCTAATGATGCCCGGGCCGATTTATTTGTATCGGTACATTGTAATTCTCATAGTTCTCAGGCTTCCGGCACTGAAACTTTTGTTTTGGGGCTTCATAAATCTGAAGAAAATTTTGAAGTAGCTAAAAGAGAAAATTCGGTTATTTTTTTAGAAGAAGATTACGAGGTAACCTACGATGGTTTTGATCCAAAATCACCAGAAAGCTATATAGGTATGGAATTAATGCAGGAAGAATACCTAAACCAAAGTATTTTGCTTGCCGATTTTGTTCAGAAGAATTTCACGAATACTTTAAAAAGAAAAAACCGGGGTGTAAAACAGGCAGGTTTTTTGGTTCTAAAAAATGCTGTTATGCCCAGTGTACTTATTGAAACAGGTTTTTTGACCAATAACAGTGAAGGAGCCTACTTAAATAGCAGAAATGGACAAAATAAAATGTCACAAGCCATTGTAAATGCTATTCTTAAATATGCCCAAAGTATAAACCTTTCTAATCTTGAGAGTATTGGCAGTGAAGAAGATCAAATTACCAGTATTAAAGAACCGGATCATTATGAAGGAGTAAACTTTAAAGTACAGGTTGCTGCCGGTTCAAAAAAACTTGAAACTCAAGCTTATAATTTTAAAGGGCTAGAGAAAATAGAAAGAAGAAAAGAAGGGAAGATGTACAAATACTATTATGGTAATACTTCAAGTTACTTAAAAATTCAGGCTTTGGAACGCGAAGCTCAGGATAACGGATTTCCTGGAAGCTTTATTGTGGCTTTTAAGAATGGCAATAAAATCTCAGTTAATGACGCGTTAAAATCTAAGGTAAATTAAGGGTATCTTTGTTTTTTATTTCTAAATTTGTGCATATCCTAAAAAAATAGCCCTTGAAGTATACACGTGAGGTAAAAACCGCCCTTTTAGTTATTGTTGCCATCATTCTTTTGGTTTTTGGCTATTCTTTTCTTAAAGGGAAAAACTTATTGGATTCAAATCGTACGTTCTATGCAATTTATGAAGATGTTGAGGGACTTTCAGCATCTTCAGCAGTCACAATTAACGGCTTAAAAGTAGGGCAGGTTACTAAAATTGATTTTTTAAACGATACGGGACTTCTTATTGTGCAATTTACGGTAGAAAACGATTTTCAATTTTCCCGATCAAGTGTAGCCGAAGTATATGGTGGTGGAATAATAGGAGGGAAATCATTGGCCATTCTCCCTAATTATGATGAAAAAGAAATGGCTAAATCAGGCGATACTTTAGACAGTGATGTGGAAGAAGGTATTATGGAACTGGTTAATGACAAACTAACACCATTACAACAAAAAGTAGAAAATACCATTGTTAGTGCCGATTCTATGCTTACTGCTATAAATCAAATCCTTGATGATAGTACAAGAAACAACATACGTGGTACCTTTAAAGAACTAAATGCCACAGTAAGCTCATTTAAGGGAACTGCTACTGAATTGGAAGGTATTTTGGGCAGGAATTCCGAAAAACTAGACCGTACTTTTACGAACCTGGATGAAATGTCTACTAATTTTAATAAATTATCTGATACTCTGGCCACGGTAAATATAGGGAAAATGACCAATGACCTGGAAAAAGTAATTGGCGATTTTGAGCAAATTTCAGATAATTTAAATAGCGGGCAGGGTACCGCTGGAAAACTGTTGAACGATGATAAAGTGTACCAGAATCTTGACCGGGCCACCTTACAGCTCGAGCAATTGTTGCAGGATATTAAATTGAATCCAAAGCGATATGTTCATTTTTCTGTTTTCGGTAAAAAGCCGGGACCTTATGAAGCACCGAGAGATTCGTTAAAATAATCACACCTACATGCAAATAATTACGCAGCTTTTATTTTTAATAGCCCTGGTTGCGGGAATCGGATTTTTTGTTCGTAACATCCGCCGACTTACCCGAAATATTAAATTGGGAAAAAAAACAGACCGAACCGACCAGCCTGGGAAACGTTTTAACAAAATGGCGCGTATTGCCCTGGGGCAAAGTAAAATGGTTAGAAGGCCCATTGCAGGAATTCTCCATATTATTGTTTACCTCGGTTTTATTGTTATTAATATTGAAGTCCTTGAAATTATAATTGACGGGCTCTTTGGTACTCATAGAATACTTTCATTTCTGGGTGGGTTTTATGATGTCCTTATTGCTATTTTTGAAATTCTTGCTTTTTTGGTTTTGCTTGGGGTAATTGTATTTTGGATACGACGGAATATGACCAACATTTATCGTTTTTTAAGCCGTGAACTCAAAGGCTGGCCAAAAAATGATGCCAATTACATTCTTTATTTTGAAATGGTTTTAATGCTGCTGTTCTTAACGATGAATGCAGCTGATTACCAATTACAACTAAATGGAGTTCCACATTATTCGAGTGAAGCCGGTATTGTGGGAGCTTTTCCCATCAGCCAATTTATACTTCCTATTTTTGATGGGATGAGCAATGCTACACTTATCATTATTGAACGGGCGGCATGGTGGTTACATATTTTAGGAATTTTATTCTTTTTGAATTACCTGTATTATTCCAAACACTTGCACATTTTATTGGCTTTTCCGAATGTTTATTTTTCAAAATTGGAACCTAAAGGAAAAATGGACAATCTGGCTTCAGTTACCGAAGAAGTAAAATTAATGATGAACCCCGATGCCGACCCTTTTGCAGCACCGGCCGAAGGAGACGAGCAGGAAGAGCCTGATAAGTTTGGGGCTTCAGAGGTAACTGATCTTAACCGTATTCAATTATTAAACGCCTATACCTGTACCGAATGTGGCCGTTGTACTGCTGAATGTCCGGCTAACCAAACCGGTAAAAAACTTTCTCCTAGAAAAATTATGATGGATACGCGGGACCGCATAGAGGAAATTGGGGAAATCATTAATAAAAAAGGAAAATTTGAAGATGACGGCAAAAAGCTATTAGACGATCATATCCTTAGGGAAGAACTTTGGGCCTGCACTACTTGTAATGCCTGCGTAGAAGCCTGTCCAATTGGTATAGATCCGATGTCTATTATTTTAGATATGCGCCGTTACCTGGTTATGGAAGAAAGCGCGGCTCCCAACGAATTGGCTATTGCTATGACTAATATTGAAAACAATGCAGCACCCTGGCCTTATAACCAACAAGACCGTTTAAACTGGACACAGGAAAATTAAAATCATTCGAAACTTCCTGGGTGTTATAAAATATAAACAGAAGAAATTATAATTATGGCTGAAGCAATAAAAGTTCCTACAATGGCCGAGTATATGGCTGAAGGTAAAAAGCCCGAAGTTTTATTTTGGGTAGGTTGTGCCGGAAGTTTTGATGATCGCGCCAAAAAAATAACCAAAGCCTTTGTAAAATTACTTCATAATGCTAAAGTTGATTTTGCTGTTTTAGGTACTGAAGAAGGCTGTACCGGCGATCCTGCCAAAAGGGCTGGAAACGAATTCCTTTTTCAAATGCAGGCCGCTACCAATATTGAAGTACTTAATGGCTATGAAATAAACAAAGTGGTAACGGCTTGTCCGCATTGCTTTAATACTATAAAAAATGAATATCCTGCATTGGGTGGTAATTATGAAGTGATGCACCATACGCAGTTTTTAAAGGCTTTATTGAACGAAGGCCGGCTAAAAGTTGAAGGTGGTAAATTTAAAGGAAAACGTATTACATTTCACGATCCTTGCTATTTGGGTCGCGGAAATGGTGAATATGAAGCCCCTCGTGATTTACTTCGAAGTCTGGAGGTAGAACTGGTTGAGATGCGCAAATGCAAGCGTAACGGGCTTTGTTGTGGTGCCGGTGGCGGACAAATGTTTAAGGAGCCCGAACCCGGTAATAAAGATGTAAATGTTGCCCGAACCGAACAGGCTCTGGAGGTAAAACCCGAGGTAATAGCTGCTGGTTGCCCATTTTGTAATACAATGATGACCGATGGGATAAAAAATAAAGAGAAAGAAGATGATATTGCTGTAATGGATGTAGCCGAGCTCATTGCTAATGCTGAAGATCTTTAACACTTAAATTTGGTACTATATTTGAAGCTGTACTTGAAAACAATTAGCTTTGTAATTCCGAAAAAATTAGCAACAGATGTTAGTACCTTTTAATACCCTGCCTGATTCTGCAAGAGTCTGGATTTACCAGGCCAACCGTAGTTTTACTGAAGAAGAATTAGATGAGATCAGAACTCGTTTAGATGATTTTATCACACAGTGGACAGCACACGGAGCAGAGCTTAAAGCAGCATACGATATAAAATACAAACGTTTTATTACCATAGCTTTAGACCAGCAACTGAATTCAGCTTCAGGATGTTCTATAGATGCTTCGGTTCATTTTATTCAACAACTCGAAAAAGATTATAATGTAGATTTGCTTGATAAGATGAATGTTTCTTATAAAAATGGTGAATTTGTAGCTTATAAAAGCCTTACAGAGTTTAAAAAAATGGCAAAGAATAAAGCTGTTTCTGAAAAAACCATCGTTTTTAATAATCTGGTCAATAATAAAGCCGAATATCTTTCAGATTGGGAAGTTCCGGCCGCTGAAAGTTGGCATAAGCGTTTTATGAATTGATGAATATTTTACGTTTATCAATTTCCTTTCTATTTTGCCTTTTTTTTCTGAACACCCAAGCCCAGCAGGTTATTACCGATCCATTGGAATCACCTGATGCAGTTGCTCAGAAAAAATGGGTTGATAGTGTATATACCAATATGAGTCT
Organism: Salegentibacter sp.; assembly: GCA_017795085.1. GTDB lineage: Bacteria > Bacteroidota > Bacteroidia > Flavobacteriales > Flavobacteriaceae > Salegentibacter. The sequence continues at coordinate 1,599,007 of CP051246.1, read as the reverse complement.
TAAGCAACGGATTGCGCAGTTATTTATGACCGATGTGGCTTCAAATGCTTCTGAAAGTCAAATTAATAAAATTCGTAATCTGGTAAAAAATGAAAATATTGGAGGTATAATTTTTTCAAAAGGTGGTCCTGTACGCCAGCTACGCCTTCAAAATGAATTACAGCAAAATGCGAAAGTGCCGTTGTTAATAGGTATGGATGCTGAATGGGGGCTTGCCATGCGTTTAGATTCAACTTTTGCTTTGCCCTGGAATATGACTTTAGGGGCCATTGAGGATGACCACTTGGTAGAGCAGGCCGGAGCCGCTATTAGCCGGCATGCCAAAAGAATGGGTATTCATATTAATTTTGCTCCGGTGGTAGATATCAATACCAATCCTGACAACCCTATTATCGGAAGTCGGAGTTTTGGTGAAGAAAAGGAAAACGTAACCCGAAAGTCACTTTCCTTTATGCGTGGGATGATACGTGAAGGTATTATTCCCGTAGCCAAACATTTTCCAGGCCATGGAGATACCAATACAGATTCTCATAAAACCCTGCCTACGGTTTCATTTTCTAAAGAACGGATAAAATCTACCGAACTTTTTCCCTATAAAAAGCTAATTGAAGAAGGGCTTCCCGGAGTAATGGTAGCGCATTTAAATATACCCGAATTACAGGAAAAACAGAGAATTCCTTCCTCGCAAAGTAAAAAAATCGTTTCCGGTTTGTTGAAAGATGAACTTGATTTTGACGGACTTATCTTTACCGATGCGCTTAGAATGGCGGGGGCTAAAGCAAGTGAAGTTCCAGGTGAAACAGACTTAAGGGCTTTTTTAGCCGGAAATGATGTTTTGCTGATGTCTGAGAATGTTACAAACGGTATTGAACGAATTGCTGCAGCTTATGCAAACCAACGGATTTCAGAAGAACGACTGGCACATTCGGTGAAGAAGGTTCTTAGGGCCAAATACAAAGTAGGATTACATAGATATCACCAACCCCGTGAAGCTTTTTTATACAAAGAACTCCATACACTTCAGGATAGTATTTTAATGGAAAAATTGGTTGAAAATTCCATAACACTTATTAAAAACAACAAATCAATAATTCCTGTACAAGATATTGAGGAAAAGAAAATAGCTTATGTGAATTTCGGTAATGCCGATGGGAGTGATTTTTTAGCGCAATTACGTAAATATGGCCACGTAGATTGGGTAAGTGCAGCCAGACTTCCTGAATTAATGCAAAAATTAGAAGCCTACAATTATGTAATTTTGGGTTTTCATAAATCTGATAGTAGTCCCTGGGCAAATTATAAATTTTCGGACCGTGAAGTACGGTGGATTCACGAAATTTCGAGGAATAATACCTGTATTTTGAGCTTATTTACAAAGCCATACGCCCTGGCCAATTTACCATTAACCGATTTAGAAGGAATTTTAATTGGCTATCAAAATAGTAAACTGACACAGCAAAAACTGGCTCAGGTGATTTTTGGAGGCTTGGAAGCCAAAGGTCGTTTACCGGTTAGTGTAGGTTGGGATTATCCTGCCGGTACAGCCTATCATACGGGAAAATTGCAACGCCTGGCTTATGGAAGTCCCGAGAGTGTGGGCTTAAATTCTTTTGAGCTTCAAAATATTGATACGATAATGAATGAGGCCGTTGAAGAAAAAATGACACCCGGCGGGCAAATCCTTGTAGCCCGGAAAGGTCGGGTGGTGTATCAAAAAAATTTTGGCTATCATACTTATGAAAGAAAGATTCCTGTTAGTGATACTTCGGTTTATGACCTGGCTTCGTTAACAAAGATCCTGGCAACTTTACCTTTGGTAATGCAGCAGGAAGAACAGGGAATACTTAATTTTGAAACGCGATTGGAAGAATTGCTGCCAAAGTTTCAAAATACAGATAAAGCACATTTAAAACTTCAGGATATGCTTATGCATTATGCAAGGCTTAAGCCCTGGCTTCCGCTATATGTTCCTACTATAGATAAGGTAACTAAAAGACCTTCAAAGTTTTTTTATGCTGATACGCTTTCAGAAAAATTCAATACCCTGGTTGCTAATAATATGTATATCCGTAACGATATGCGGAATTTTATTCTCAATGAAATCAAAAAAAGTTCTTTACGACCACAAAAGGGGTACCGTTATAGCGATTTGCCCTATTACTTACTCAAATATTACCTGGAAGATTATTATGGACAAAGTTTACATAAATTAACTTCGGAAAAATTATATCAAAAATTAGGGGCAAATTATACCGGATATTTACCTTTATCAAGATACCCAAAAGCACAAATTGTTCCTACGGAAGAAGATAAAATGTGGCGTAGACAGCGGGTTCATGGGTATGTTCACGATCAGGGTGCTGCTATGCAAGGTGGAATAGGAGGTCATGCAGGACTTTTTAGTACCGCTAATGATGTGGCCAAAATTATGCATATGTATTTGTATAAAGGAACATACGGGGGGGAACGTTTTTTAAATCCCGAAACTGTAGATAAATTTAACACTTGTTATTATTGCGAAGAAAATGTAAGGCGTGGTGTGGGCTTCGACAAACCTCAACTAGGTTCTTTGGGGCCAACCTGTAATTGTGTGTCTATGACAAGTTTTGGCCATAGCGGTTTTACCGGAACATTTGCCTGGGCTGATCCTGAAGAAGAAATAGTATATGTATTTTTGTCTAATCGCACTTTTCCTGATTCCAACAACCGGAAACTGATTCGTGAAGATGTGAGGTCTAAAATTCAGGAAGTAATTTATAATGCCATCGATTTTTAACCGGATATATTGAGTGGTTAAAATGATCAAAAAAATTAAGAATGAGAATAGGTATTGTTTGTTATCCTACCTTTGGAGGTAGCGGTGTGGTGGCCACCGAACTTGGCCTGGCACTTTCCCGTAGGGGTCATGAAGTTCATTTTATCACTTATAAGCAGCCGGTAAGGCTCGATCAACTCTCCAGCAAGGTACGTTTTCATGAGGTTCATGTACCTGAATATCCTTTATTTCATTACCAACCTTACGAACTGGCCTTAAGCAGTAAGTTGGTAAATATGGTAAAACTCCACAAAATTGAAGTTCTACATGTTCATTACGCCATTCCTCACGCTTATGCCGGTTATATGGCCAAGAAGATGTTGGAAGAAGAAGGTATTTGTTTACCCATGGTAACTACCCTTCATGGTACCGATATCACATTGGTGGGTAAGCACCCGTTTTATAAACCGGCGGTTAATTTTAGTATTAATAACAGCGATTTAGTGACTTCGGTTTCCGAAAGTTTAAAAGAAGATACTTATAAATCTTTTAATATTACCCGGGAGATTGAAGTGATTCCTAACTTTATTGATGTTCAGAAATATAAAAATAAAGAATTCACCGATTGCCAACGGGAATTAATGGCTGAAGATGATGAAAAAATCATTACCCATATCAGTAATTTCAGAAAAGTAAAACGTATAGACGATGTAATCAAAATCTTTTTTGAAATTCAGAAGAAAATAAAAGCCAAATTAATGATGGTAGGGGAAGGGCCTGAAAAGGAAAATGCCGAAGCTTTGGCTGAAGAATTAGGGATAGGTAAAAAAGTACTTTTTGTGGGACAAAGTCATGAGATAGATAAAATTTTGTGTTTTTCCGATTTATTTCTTCTTCCGTCTGAAACCGAAAGTTTTGGTTTAGCAGCACTTGAAGCTATGATAAATGCCGTACCTGTTATTTCAACTAATACCGGAGGATTACCTGAAGTAAATATAGAAGGGGTCTCAGGCTTTTTAAGCAATGTGGGCGATGTCTCAGAAATGGCAGTAAATGCCCTGAAAATCCTTGAAACTGAAGCTGGTTTAAATAAGTTTAAGGAAGGGGCTCAAAGCGTAGCTGAAAAATTTGATATTGAACAAATCGTACCTCATTATGAAGCTTTGTACGAAAAAGCGCTAAAACCGGCATAAGGCATAAAAAAACTGCCGGAAAAAGAATTTTCCCGGCAGCTTTGTTTTTTACAATATTCACTGATTAAAACTGATATCTAACCCCCAGTGCTATATCTGGCGATAAATCGTTGGTTACGTTATAATCATTAAACCCAATTTCCGGTCTAAAATCCAGTGAAATTAATAATGGGATATCAAAATTATATTCAATACCAATATCCCCGGCTACAAATAAAAAGGCGCCGTCATTAGGATAATCATCCCTCCAGTCGCGGTTTACATCTACACTTCCAACGCCACCACCGGCACCAACATACCAGTTAAATCCACCTTCAATATTCCAAACCCACTGGTAAAGGGCAGCTAGCTTAAAGGCATCGTAACGGTTATGATTTCGCCAACCAAGATCAAATTCCAATCGGTTATTATCTCCACCAACAGCACGTTGGTATGAGATTTCGGGGCCTATACCATCACCGCCACCAAGTCTTAGCCCCAGTGCATTTTCAGAAATACTTTGGGCGTTAGACTGGGAATAGAAAGCCGTTCCACAAACGAATACGGCAAGCAAAATCAACTTTTTCATGTTCATTAGATTTTTAGTTCGTTGCACAAATTTAAATGTTAAACTTGCATAGAAACGTTGAAACAGGCCAATCTATTGTTAATATTCTTTAAAAATCTGTTAAGTGGTTTAGGTGAAAATATGTAATTTTAGGGGCTCATTATGAAAGAAAAATTAAACCTACTCGGTCAGGAACTTGACGGACAATTATTTACCGATAATTTATGGCGGTCTATTTACGCCACAGATGCCTCTGTTTATAGGGAATTGCCACTTGCGGTTTGTTACCCCAAGAATAAAAAAGACCTGAAACTCCTTATTGATTTTGCCAGGGAGAACAACACTTCATTAATTCCGCGAACAGCGGGAACTTCACTTGCAGGGCAGTGTGTTGGAGATGGTATTGTAGTAGATGTTTCCAAACACTTTACCAATATTATAAGTATAGACGAACAGGCAAAAACCCTAAGGGTGCAACCCGGTGTTATTCGTGACGATTTAAATAGGTTTTTAGCACCGTACGGACTCTTTTTTGGACCGAACACTTCCACATCCAACCGTTGTATGATTGGCGGGATGGTAGGGAATAATTCCAGCGGGACTACTTCAATTAAATATGGTACCACCCGGGAAAAACTGATTTCTTTAAAAACCATCTTAAGTGACGGTAGCGAAGTTGAATTTAAAGATATTACTAAGGAGGAATTTCAGCAGAAGTTAAAATTAGATTCACTGGAAGGAGAAATCTACCGAAAATTAAACGAGCAACTTTCTTCAGAAGAAAATAGAAAAGAAATTGTAGAGCAATATCCACCACATAGTTTACACAGAAGAAATACCGGATATGCTATAGATGAACTGTTATTTACTGAAGTTTTTTCCGAGGGAATAGAAGAGCCTTTAAACCTGGCTAAACTTTTGTCGGGGAGTGAGGGTACCCTGGCGCTTACCACTGAAATCACGCTACAATTGGATGATTTACAACCTCCCGAAGCCGCGATGATCGCTGCGCATTTTAACAGTATAGAAAGTTGTATGCAAGCTGTGGTCCCGGTGATGGAGCATTCACTCTATACTTGTGAAATGATGGATAAAACCATCTTAGATTGCACTAAACAAAACCTTAAATACAAAGAAAACCGTTTTTTTATAGAAGGAGACCCCAAGGCGATTTTAATGTTGGAAATAAGGGCAAATACAACCCAGGAAGTCCAGGAGCAAAGTCAACGTGTTTTAGAGACCTTAAGAGCTTCCAATTTAAGTTATGCTTATCCCGTTTTAATGGGAGGGCAGATCGAAATGGCAATGGAATTACGTAAAGCCGGTCTGGGACTTTTGGGAAATATTATAGGAGATAAAAAAGCAGTAGCCTGTATTGAAGATACTGCTGTGGCTATTCCTTATTTAGCCGATTATATTTCGGAATTTGCTGAAATAATGAAAAAATATGACCAGGATGCCGTGTATTATGCGCACGCGGGAGCCGGGGAAATTCATTTAAGGCCTATTCTTGATTTGAAAAAGTCGGAAGGCGTACAAATGTTTCGGGAGATCACCACCGATGTGGCCAAACTGGTCAAGAAATATAATGGTTCTTTAAGCGGGGAACATGGAGACGGCCGCGTACGCGCCGAATTTATAGAATTGATGATTGGTCCTAAAAATTTTCAACTCATCAAAGAGCTTAAATTCACTTTTGACTCCGATAATATTTTTAATCCTGGTAAGATTATTAATGCGGCGCCCATGGATAGTTCATTACGCTATCAACCCGATCGAAAAGAACCGGAAATTAAGACCCTGATGGATTTCTCGGAATCTGAGGGTATTTTACGCCTGGCCGAAAAATGTAACGGTAGTGGTGATTGCCGAAAATCGGCCGAAGCAGGCGGCACCATGTGTCCGAGTTATCGAGCCACTAAAGATGAAAAAGACACTACTCGTGCTCGTGCCAATACGCTGCGCGAATTTTTGACCAATTCTGATAAAAGCAACCGTTTTGCTCACGATGAAATCAAAGAAGCATTTGACCTTTGTATTAGCTGTAAAGGTTGTAAAAGTGAATGCCCTTCCAGTGTAGATGTAGCTGCTTTAAAAGCCGAATTCCAGTATCAATATCAGAGAGAAAACGGAAAGAGTTTGCGAAGTAAAGCTTTTGCCAATAATGCCAAGATGAATAGTCTGGCTTCAAAAACCCCTGGAATTGCCAACTTTTTCTTTAAAAATTCCTTGACTTCCGGAATCGCAAAAAAAATGATGGGAGTGGCACCCGAGCGGAGTTTGCCAATTTTAGGCAAACAAACCCTGGAAAATTATTATCAAAAGAACAAGAAGCGTTTTCAGCTTGAAAATGCTATAAAAACCGTTTATTTCTTTAATGATGAATTCACTAATTTTCTCGATTCAGCAATAGGAATTGATGCGCTGGAACTTTTACATCAGTTAAATTACCGAGTTGAATTTGTAAAACACGAAGAAAGCGGGCGCAGCCATATCTCCAAAGGATTTTTGGATGAAGCTAAAGTTTTTGCCAATAAAAATATTGATATTTTTAAAGATTTGGTTTCAGAAGCCACTCCCTTAATTGGCCTGGAGCCTTCAGCTGTCTTAAGTTTTCGTGACGAATATTTACGCTTGGCCAATAATAAAGTTGACGCGGAAAAACTGGCCGAAAATAGTTTTATAATTGAAGAATTCGTGAAAAAGGAGATGGCTCTTGGTAATATTGAACCGGAGCAATTTACTTCCGAAGAAAAGACCGTTAAAATCCACGGACATTGCCATCAAAAAGCACTTTCAAATACTGCGGTGACTTTTGATATTTTAAACCTTCCGAAGAATTTTAAGGTAAGCATTATTCCTTCGGGTTGCTGTGGGATGGCCGGATCTTTTGGCTATGAAAAGGAACATTACGAAGTAAGTATGAATATTGGAGAGCAAACCTTATTTCCGGCGGTGAGAAAAGCTGATGAAAAAACTGTAATTTCAGCCAATGGAACGAGTTGCCGCCACCAGATTTTCGATGGCACTAAACGCATTGCCCAACACCCGGTAAGCATTTTAAGGGAAGCTTTGATTTAACTTGGGGGAGTGATGTAATTTATTCGAAAAGGTTTTTATTTTTAAGCGCTTGCCCGTTCCCGATTGTATTTGTTACGGTACTGTACCGGTGAAATACCGGTAATTTTTTTAAAGGTATTTCTAAAAGCTTTTTCATCGGAATACCCAACTTCAAACATTACTTCTCCAACTTTTTCCCGGGTGGATTCCAGGCTGCGTTTGGCGGCTTCCACTTTTACGCGTTGTATATAGCGACTTATGGTATTATTGGTAGCTTTTTTAAAACGCCGTTCGAGACTTCTACGGCTAAGGGCAAACTTATCGGCCAGGTCTTCTACATTTAGTTTTTTCTGAAAATGATTTTCAATATGTTTTTGTACTTTTTCTATCACTAAATCTCCGTGGTCTTTTTGTCCTTCAAAAATTCGAAATGCTGATTGTTCAGCTTTATCCATATCAATCATAAAAGCTTTGGAGGTAAGGATTGCCATTTCCCGGCCGGCATATTTTTCGATTAAATAAAGAAGTAAATTAAGGTAGGAATAAGCCCCACCACTGGTATAAATTCCTGAATCTTCAGTTAAAATTTTATCGGCTACCAGGTTGACTTTTGGGTATCGTGATTTAAAATCTTCAGCATGAATCCAATGTGTAGAGCATTGTTTTCCGTCTAAAAGTCCAATTTCAGCAAGAAAAAAAGCTGCAACACACAAACTTGCAATTTCTGCGCCTGAATTATACTGTCTCTTCAACCAGGGAATAAATTCATTATTTCTTTCCAGAGTGAGTTCAGGCTCGTCGTGAATAGCCGGAATTATTATCAAGTCAGTTTTATCAATTTCACTTATCATTTTTTCCGGCTTTACTGAAAAAAGTCCGTTAGATTGTTCGATAGGACTGGAAACTCCAACCAATTCTACTTCAAAAAGAGGAGGTTTATCGCGTTGTCGTAAAAAACTATTTACCTGGTTAAAAATCTGCTGCGAACCTACAATATTCACTAAACTGGTATGGCCTTTAGGGATAAGTATGGAAATATGCTTTTTCATTACTATATAATTTATAAACCACTGCCCGTTTTTTGGGAGGTTTTGTTTTTGCCGGTGGTACTGGCTATTTTTAATTTACATGCCTATTATGGACTTTCATAATCTGAAAGTCAGAGGATTAAAGTTACTATAAAATTCAGTATTAACAAGCTTTAAAAGATTATTAAACTTTTTTATTTCCTGCTGACAAACCTTTGTCACCCTACCTGGTTAACTTTGATGTATAAACCAAGAAGAAAAGCAATGAATCTTATTTTAGGAGGCACCGGGCGTGTAGGTAGTGCTGTAATTAAATCACTTATCCCAGAAGAACCTGTAGTGACTGTAATTAGAAATAGTGCTACATCGGGTAATTTAAAGGAAAAGGGAATTAATATAAAAATAGCTGATTACCGGGATGGCGAGGCAATGAAACACGCTTTTAAAGGCGTTAAAACTGCTTTTTTAATCACCCCTGAAAATATGAGGTCTCCTGATATTTTTAAAGAGCATGAAATTCTTCTTCAAAATTATAAAAATGCCCTTCAAATAAACCAGGTTCAAAAAATTGTAGGTCTTTCTTCTATGGGGGCACACCATAATCAGGCTACCGGTAATCTTTTGCTTTCACATAATCTTGAAAAATTGGATTCTCAAAGTCTTAAAACCCGAATTTTCTTAAGACCTGCTTACTATTTTAGTAATTGGCTGAATTATTTGCCCTTGGTTAAAAAAGAAAAGATACTACCAAGTTTCTTTCCACCGGATTTAAAAATACCCATGATTTCTCCAAAAGCTGTAGGGGAATTTGCTGCAAATCTAATTAAGGATAAAACACTGGGTTCAAAAACTATTGAGCTTGAAGGGCCTAAACAGTATTCTACTAATGATATTGCCACTATTTTTTCTGAAGTATTACAACAAAATATAGCGGTATTGCCAATTCCTCCTGAAAAATGGAAAGAGCATTTAGATAATGCTGGATTTTCTGAAAGTGCAGGAAAAGGACTTATAAAAATGACACAGGCTGTGATTGAAGGAAAAACCATGCCGGAAAACAATACTCAAAAGGCAGGAACTACTTTTTACGAATATTTAAATAAAGAAATTAATTAATCCTTTAAATTTTATAAATTATGGACACTAGAGTCACCAACAAAAAAGAACAGGTAATTGTTGCTGAAGAATTACTGGCACATTTAAAAGGTCACCAGGGCCTTACCCGTAGAACTATTGCAGCTTTTCCGGAAGATAAACTGTTCAATTATTCTATTGGGGGAATGCGGACTTTTGCTGAAATGATTCAGGAACTTTTAGGTATAGCCGCCCCGGGGATTAAAGAAATTGCCACAGGAAAACCGGCAGAATTACAGGAAAATTTTGATCATCAAAATAAAAAGCAAAACCTTCTTAATGCCTGGGATAAGGCGAGTGCTGAAATTGAAGAATATTGGCCACAGATAAAACCCGAACGCTTTTCTGAAACCATAAAATCTTTTGGGCAATATGAAGGCAAAGTCTGGGAGAATATTTTTTATTTTATTGATAATGAAATTCATCATCGCGGCCAGGGCTATGTTTATTTGCGTTCGCTTGGGGTAGAGCCGCCGGCTTTTTGGGAGCGATAAACTATCAGTCATTTCTGCTAGCGGGTTTAATCGCACCTATAGATTTTGTTACTTTTTTATAATCAAATGCTTGTGTTTACTTATGAAAGTATTGGTCTTTAAAACCTCGGTGAAAAATGAAATCCAGGTACAACAGTTACAAGATGCCCTGGATAATTTAATTTCTTCCGGAGAAAATTGGAATTTTGATCTGGAAGATTGCGATAATATACTTCGATTTGAAGCCCAAAGATTATTTCCTGATAAAGTTTTGATGACTTTGAACTACTTTGGTTTTAAATGTGAAGAATTAGAATAGTATTGAAGCCGTTTGAAAAATCCATTTTTAGACGGCTTCAATTATTATAAATGTTTTTCAAGTTTTATAAGTGTGTTCCAATTTCGGGTGGTAAGCTCTTTTCCGAAGTTATCTTCCAGAATTTTCATAGCATCGGTAGTCTTTTTTTCAGAAACATCTAAGACACTTATAATTTCTGAACCTGAAAAATCAATAATTTGATAAGACCGATCTTCAGAAAGCCAGGGAATTTCAAAATGAGTATTTTTTGCAGGGCTTTTTAAGAATGTGACGTAAAGCCGAATATCTTTGTGTATTTCAATATTTCCAAAAGGATTATTTTTAATCAACTTTTGAAAATCTGTTGCTTTTCTAACTAAAACAGGTACTGGAAAGTCAAAGGTTTCTTCCAAAGCTTCAGCAATACGATTTTCCAGGATTTTTATATTTTTTTCAGAGGTGGAAAACACAACATTTCCTGAATTAAGCAGGGTTTTTATATTTTCGAATCCTAAATCTGTCATCATTTTTTTCAGGTCGGCCATTGGCACTTTTTTGTGACCGCCTACGTTAATTCCGCGTAATAAGGCTATACATTTACTTTTCATTTTACACTTTTAAAGATTATACCCGATAATGGTCTCGTTTCGGAATACTATTTTGTCCTAGGTTTTCGGGAAGTCTTGGGTTTTAATGCTTCCTGGGTTTGAGACCGATAGTTAATTTACCGAAGCCCCTCATCAGTTTTTTGAATGATTTCTTTTATTCGGTGTTTTAGGCATTTCGGTTCCAGGATTTTTGCATAATCGCCAAACATTAAATACCAACGGGCAAAGCCGTCTTTCCAATCCTTGGACATAAAAGTCATCTCTACCTGGTTTCCTACAATTTTCTCTGAAACAAATCCGTAATACTTTCGGCCGGATTTGATGTATTTTATCACTTCTTTAGCGACCAGAATTCGAATTTTGGTGGAATCTTTTGGAATTGTTTTCTCTAAAAAATGATCTAAAGTGGGGTGTTCGCGTGTAAATGTCTGTGAGGTACGTTCTATTTTCAGAATCCTATCTGTACGAAATTGCCGATAGTTTTTTCGCAAATGGCAATAAGCCATTACATACCAATGCTGATTTTCGTGAAAAAGTCCTACCGGTTCAATTTGTCGAGAAGTTGGATTTTCAGAATGTAGTGAATGATAATTGAAATAGACCTGACGTTTTTCAGCAATACTTTCAAATAAAATTTGCAAGGCGTCGGGCACATCTTTGTTAAAAAGATCTTCACAAGAATTTATAAATACTTGTGATTCTATAGCAGAAACCCAATCTTTTTCCGAACCACGTAAAACCGATTTCAATTTAAACATAGCCGATTCGTAATGCTTTCCTATAGATTTATCGGTAAATTTCTGCATTAATTTTTCAGCAGCAACAAAACTTCCTGCCTCTTCACGGGTAAACATTACCGGTGGTAAACGATACCCATCTACTATAGAATACCCAAGTCCGGCTTCACTATAAATAGGGACTCCTGAATTTTCCAGCGTTTTAATGTCACGATAAATAGTACGTAGACTTACTTCAAACCGATCTGCCAGTTCCTGTGCCTTAACCACTTTTTTAGATTGTAATTGTATAAGAATAGCTACAATGCGGTCAAATCGTTTTAAGGGGTCAAAACTCATAATATAGTTGTAAATACTCCAAAGATAATATTTTAGCGCTTTTATCATTTTTATTTTCCCAACTGATTTAATCTACCGGACGGGCAGGTAAATACCGGGGATTTATTTTGATTATCGAATAAAATTAGCAGGTCTTATGACAAGGCTTTGTCAGCAGGATTAAAATTTGTCGCAATCTCCCCCAAAATTTGGCGTAATACCCCATTAAATTATTAGATAAAAGCATGTAATTTTATCATAATCAAAAATCAACAGTCAAATGTTTAAGTATTCAGCAATGTTTAGTAGTTTTTCAGTAAAAGATATTAAAAGGGCAAAAGAATTTTATTCCGGAATATTGGATTTACCTATAAAAGATTCTGCCATGGGAGTTTTAGAGCTGGAAGTTCCAAAGGCGAACAATATTATTATCTACCCCAAACCCGATCATCAACCGGCTGTTTTTACCGTATTGAATATTCCGGTGGAAAATATTGATAAAGCCGTAGATCATCTGGCCAAAAAAGGGATTCGTTTTGAACAATACGATGGTGAAATTGCCACTGATGAAAAAGGAATTTGCCGAAGTAAAGGAGAAGAACCTACCCTTGCCTGGTTTAAAGACCCTGAAGGAAATATTATATCGGTTTTAGAGGAATAGTTATAACATACAAATATAAAAACCTCACAGCGGTTTAAACAGAAGAAAATAAAATTATGTCACAAAAGGAAAAATTAATACAGGAACTACAACTGGCGTTTTTAAAAGGAGACATACAAACTATTATAGAAAGTATGGCCGATGATGTAGCATGGGAAATGGTGGGTGGAAAAGTCCACAAAGGAAAGGCTGAAATAGAAAAAGAACTGGCTTCGATGGATAATTTTGAAATGTTGGAGAACAAATTGGATAAAGTAGTTACCCATGGAAAATTAGCTTCGGCAAACGGAACATTCAGAATGAAAGAAAAAGGAGTGGAAAAGTCTTATGGCTTTTGTGATATTTATGAATTTTCAGGCTTTAAAAATGCAAAAATAAAGAAAATGATCTCATATGTGGTACCAATTAAATAAATAGGAGTAACTACCAAACCCACAGGGTTACGAGTTTTATAAGGTTTAAGCAATAATATAATGAAAACACAAAAAATAATTCCGCATTTATGGTTTGATCCGGAGAAAAGACCTGCTGAAGATGCCGCAGCGTTCTATACTTCCATTTTTAAAAATTCTAAAACAGGAACTATTTCTCGTTATGGCGAATCGGGAAAAGAAATCCATAGGCAAAGGCCGGGCAGTATAATGACGCTTGATTTTACTATTGAGAACCAAGATTTTATTGCTTTAAACGGTGGACCGTATTTTCAGTTTAATCCTTCGATATCTTTTTTTGTGATTTGTGAATCTAAAGAAGAAATACATGAAATCTGGGAAAAACTGGATGAAAATTCTCAGGTATTAATGCCTTTAGATAGGTATGAATGGAGTTCTCTTTACGGGTGGATTCAGGATAAGTTTGGGGTGAATTGGCAATTGATACTGGAAGAGCCACGCAGTACAACACAAAAAATAGTTCCGTCATTTTTTTTCACCGGAAAAAGTCAAGGCAAAGCCGAAGAAGCAATAAAATTCTATACTACTGTTTTTAAAAATTCAAAGATTGAAGGAATTTTAAAATATGCTGAAGCGGATAAAAATGAGTATGCACGAGGTACAGTAAAACACGCCCAATTTCAATTGGAAGGTCAGACTTTTATGGCAATGGATAGCGGGATGGAAAATGATTTTCCATTTAATGAAAGTATCTCCTTTCTTATTAATTGCGACACCCAGGAGGAAATTGATTATTACTGGAATAAACTTTCGGCTGTGCCGGAGTCGGAGCAATGTGGCTGGTTAAAAGATAAATTTGGGGTTTCATGGCAGGTTGCGCCTTCGGCTTTAATCAATAAAATGATGCAGGACCCAAATACAGAAAAAAGAGAACGTGTTATAGCTTCTTTTATGCAAATGAAGAAGTTTGATATTGAAAAATTAAAAGCTGATTTTAAAGGGCATTAACTGAGTGATGAAAAAGTTGATATTATCCATAATGATTTCGATAGATGGATTTATAGAAAATCCTGAAAAAGATATTAGTTGGCATAACTGGTCGGCTGAAATGGATGATTATATGAATTTATTTTTCAATTCGGTAGATACCATTTTACTGGGTAGGAAAACCTATGAAAATATGGCTGCATATTGGCCAAAGGTTTCTTCTGAAGAGCAAAAAATAAGAAATTCAATGAATAACCTACCTAAAATTGTTTTATCAAGCTCCATTACTTCTTCACATTGGAATAACACTCGTTTTATTGCTAAAAATGCCGTTAACAAAATTATAAAACTAAAAGAAAAGCAAGGAAAAAATATTGTTGCTTTTGGAGGAGCCGGGCTTTCATCTTTCCTTGCCGATAATAATTTAATCGATGAATATCGGTTTATTGTTAATCCGGTAATATTGGGGAAAGGAACAGCAGTTTTTAATAACCTTCAAACTATTAAACCGCTTAAATTTAAAGAATCATTGCATTTTGAATGCGGAAACGTACTATTTATTTATAACACTAAACAATAGAATTATGGAAAGGAGAAATTTTACGGTAAGCATTAATGCACCCCGGGAAAAGGTGTGGGAGGTATTATGGAGTGAGAAAACTTATCCGCAGTGGACGGCGGCTTTTTTTAAAGGCTCCCGTGCAGAATCAGACTGGAAAGAAGGCAGTAAAATTTATTTTTTAAATGCTGAAGGTGAAGGAATGATTGCGAAGATTGATAAACGTAAAGATCCTGAAATCATGAACTTTATGTATTTGGGAATAATCAACAAAAACGGGGAAGAAGATTTAGAGAGCGAAAAAGTAAAAGCCTGGGCGGGTTCCATGGAAGACTATCAATTAGAGGAAAAAGACGGAAAAACTAAACTTACCGTACATATGGATCTTGATGAAGAGTATAAAGATTATTTTCTTAAGACCTGGCCAATAGCATTTGAAAAATTAAAGGGTTTATCTGAAGATAATAGTTCGCTAAATAACCCCATAAATATTTCAGTAGTAGTAAATGCAGCGGTAGAAAAAGTTTGGGAAGTGTGGAATGATCCGCAGCATATAGAAAACTGGAATGCCGCTTCAGAAGACTGGCATACCACCGCCGCAACGAATGACTTACGTAAAGGCGGAAAAATTTCAAGTAGGATGGAAGCCAAAGATGGTAGTGCCGGTTTCGATTTTGAAGGAATTTATAATGAGGTTAAACAAAATGAGTATCTGGCCTATACCCTTGCTGATGGTAGAAAAGTTTCAGTAGATTTCAAAGGAGATGGTAAGGCTACACTTGTAGAGGAAAGATTTGAAGCTGAAGACCAAAACAGTAGAAAAATGCAACAGGATGGATGGCAGGCTATATTAAATAACTTTAAAAAGTATGCAGAAAGTATAACATAGCCTCCACCTGGAAGCATAGATCTAATATTATTTTCGATATAAATTCAAGATAACAAAACTACTAACTCAATAACTATTTATGATGGCAACATTAAATCCTTATTTAAATTTTAACGGCAATTGCGAAGATGCATTTAATTTTTATAAATCGGTCTTTGGAGGTGATTTCACCGATATTATGCGTTTTAAAGATATGCCACCTTCACAAGAAAGTGATCAGGAGGTACTACAAGAAAATGGCAATCAGATTATGCATGTTTCCCTGCCTATTGGCGATAACATCTTAATGGGATCTGATTGTTTGGAAAGCTTTGGGCAAAAAGCAATTTTTGGCAGTAGCAATTATATATCGGTCACTCCTAAAAGTGAAGAGGAGACGCGACGCTTGTTTAATAAACTCTCTGCCGACGGAGAGGTAGAAATGCCTCTGGAAGAAATGTTTTGGGGAGATCTTTTTTCGAGTTTTACCGATAAATTCGGAATAAAATGGATGTTGAATTTTCCTATTGAAAAGTAGTTATATGCAACCTAAAAAAATCTGGGCTAATTTAGCTGTAAATAACGTAGAAGAGACCTGGGATTTTTATCTTAAATTGGGGTTTACACCAAATTGTTCTCCCGATACCAAAGAACTCGCAAGTTTTATAATTGGAAAAGACAATTTTGTAATTCATTTTTTCGAAAAAAAACGTTTTAAAGTCACAGCTGAAGGTGAAATAGCAGATTTAAGTAAAGGAAATGAAATTATGTTTACGCTTTCAGCAGAAAATAAACAGGAAGTTAACAAATGGGTAGAAGAAGTAAAGAAAACAGGCGGAAAAATTTTATTTGATCCGAAAAAAGATCAGAAAAAAATGTATGAAGAAAACGGTTACTATGTTTGTGTCTTTGCTGATCCTGACGGGCATAAATTTAATGTGTTTTACAATATTAATAAAAAGTTATAATTTACAACAATTAGGAGGATAATATTCTATCTTACTTAATGAGCAGTGATAAAAATCCCTTTAATTTAAGTGCATTTCACTTTAGTTTCTAAAATTTTTTAACGCTACGAATGCACGATTATATTGGGTTCTTACTTTAAAAATATTTGTGTATTCGTGGCGCAAGAACAGACTTTTAGTCTGCTAAAAACTATGGATTTTAAGACCATAGTGGTTTAATTTAATAATTCGGGATAATCCCGAAAATAACTTATTAAAAATTAATTTATGAAAACTTCAATTTTTGGCTTAATCCTTTTTTTTATAGGAAGCCTTCCACTTACCGTTAATGCTCAGCAAAATGCTAATGATAAAGATTTTTTGCTGAATTATTTTGAAGAAACCGTTGAAAATCTTAAGAATGAGATTTCCGGACTTTCAGAAGAACAAATGCACTTTAAACCTTCAGAAAATGAATGGTCAATAAGTCAATGTCTGGAGCATATTGTACTTACAGAAAATATGTTGTTTGAAATGGCCAAGGCCGGAATGGAAAAACCTGAAAATCCAGAGCGAAAAGAGGAGGTTCAGGTTAAAGATGAACAACTTATTGAAGGAATAAACGATCGTAGCCATAAAGCCCAGGCCAGTGATGAATTAACTGGTGAAGGAAAATATGATAATCCGGAAGAGGGGATAACCGAATTACAACTTCAACGAGAAAAAGTTTTGGGCTATATACAGGAAGCTTCACTTGAAGCTTTTAGAAATCATATTAGTGATTCTCCTTTTGGCCCTATAGATGGATACCAGTCTATGTTATTTATTGCCGGGCATACAGCCAGACATACTTTACAGATAGCGGAAGTAAAGGCTAATGAAAATTTCCCTTCGGAATAAACTGATATTTAACCTAAATCATTGTAACAAAAAATCAGAAAAATCGTCTTGTTGTTAAGAAAGGTTTCTTCTAAAAATTTTTAGCATGGTTGAAGTGTTTAAAACCAATATCGGTAATCCAGTTTTAGCTAATAAGCTTCAAAAGGACATCGAGCAGAATTATAAAAATTATTTGGTAAACTTTGACCTTGAAGATTGTGATAATATCTTACGGATAGAAACTTTGGAAGGCCAGCAGGTTTGTGTAGAAACCATAATTAATTTCTTAAAACAGGAAGGTTTTTTTGCTGAAGTTTTAAATGACTAAATTTTCGGTTTTTTGTTTCCAAAAACAGTAAGTGCAGTAAGGAAATTTAATCGGGTTTGTTTACTTTCTTCGGCTGTGGGAAAAACCAGTTCCCATTTTTTGTTTTTATATTCAAGGGCACTAAAATTTTCAATCCAATCTCCTGAATTCAGGTATAAACAAGTGCCCTTTACATTGGTTTTTCTTATCATTTTTGGTTGATGAATATGGCCGCAAACCACATATTTATAGCCTTTGTCAATAGCCAGATCTGAAGCAGCCTTTTCAAAGTTATTTATAAATTCCCTGGCATTTTTCACTCGGTGTTTAATCTTATTTGAAAGTGAATATCTGTTTTTTCCACATTTAACTAAAATCCAATTTAGTAAACGGTTTAAATGAATAAGTAAACTATAGCCTATAGCACCAAGGCTGGCAATCCATTTGGCATTTTTTATAGATACATCAAATATATCACCGTGAAAAAACCAGGCTTTTTTCCCATCTAAATCCAACACCAGTTTATTGCTAATTTCAAAATTTCCTAACTGGGTCCCGCTAAATTTCCTGAGCATTTCATCGTGATTTCCAGTTAGGTAAACCACCCTGGTACCAAGGGCATTAAGTTCAATAATACGTTTTATAACCGCCAAATGCGTTTTTGGGAAGTACTTTTTTCTAAATTGCCAAATGTCTATAATATCCCCGTTCAACACCAATATTTGGGGCTGAATACTGTATAAATATTCCAGTAATTTATTGGCATGGCACCCAAAAGTACCCAAGTGTGTATCTGAAATTACAACCAGTTCAGGATATTTTAGACCAGTTTTCATCTATACAAATTTTTATAAACTATTAATCGCTATCTGCTTATTTCGTTTGGTATTGGCCATCCGTTTTTAAAGGGCCAATTTGTCTCGCATTTATTTCTGGAATTATGAACTTTTACCTTAAAATTGCCATATCTTGCCCTGAGCTTGTTTTGTTGATTTATATTCTTTAAGTCCCCTGACTTAATATTTTATCCGTACAAAAGCTCTTAGGCCATTGGTTTAATTTTATTTAGACTGGTAAATTACGCGCTGGTAAAAGCCGGTATCTTAACAAAGATTTGAATATTAAATTATTAATCGCTTAATGACATTTTAAAAGATATTTATCCTGAAGTTAAATATGCCTGAATTTGTTACAGAAATATTAATTTAACGAAGGCTTTTAAATATGTGGTTAAAAAATTACATTTGTTCAAAATCATAAAAATGGCAGGAAATTCCTTCGGAAAACTTTTTAAGCTTAGCACTTTTGGAGAATCTCACGGGCCGGCAATTGGAGGTGTAATTGATGGATGCCCGGCCGGATTATCAGTAGATTTAGAAAAAATACAAACCGAACTAAACCGTAGAAAACCCGGGCAATCGGCTATTGTAACCCAACGGAAAGAACCTGATACGGTTGAATTCCTTTCGGGAATCTTTGAAGGAAAAACCACCGGGACTCCTATTGGTTTTATTATTCAAAACTCCAATCAAAAATCAAAAGATTATTCGCATATAAAAAATACCTATCGTCCCAGCCACGCTGATTATACCTACGATGAAAAGTATGGTTTTCGTGATTATCGCGGCGGTGGGCGCTCTTCGGCACGGGAAACTGCCTGTAGAGTAGTAGCCGGTGCTTTAGCCAAACAATTGCTGGAAAATATAGAGATTAACGCTTTTACCGCTTCTGTAGGAGATATTTTTCTGAATAAAAAGCCACATGAAATTGATTTCAGTTTAATTGAAACCAATCCTGTACGTTGTCCTGATAAAGCTTCCGCAGAACAAATGGAAACTTATATCAAGCAAATTCGAAAAGAAGGAGATACGGTGGGCGGAACGGTACAATGTGTGATTAAAAATGTTCCCAAAGGCCTTGGTGAACCGGTTTTTGATAAGCTTCATGCCGAACTGGGAAAAGCCATGCTTTCTATAAATGCCGTAAAAGGATTTGAATACGGTAGTGGTTTTGAAGGTACAAAAATGAAAGGCAGTCAGCACAACGATTTATTTAATGAAGACGGGACAACAAAAACAAATTTAAGCGGAGGTATCCAGGGTGGTATTTCTAACGGAATGGATATTTATTTTAATGTTGCATTCAAGCCCGTGGCAACGATCATGCAAGATCAGGAAACCATAAACAGGGAAGGCGATATGGTAAAAATGCAGGGGAAAGGCCGTCACGATCCATGTGTGGTTCCCCGAGCAGTACCAATTGTTGAAGCCATGGCAGCTTTAGTTCTGGCAGATTTTATGCTTCAAAATAAATGTGCAAAATTGTAATTTCATTTTAGAATAAAATATTATGAAGAAACTTGCTCTACATTGGCAGATTTTAATCGGCATGGCGGCTGGGGTTGTTTTTGCCCTTATTTTAACCAATTTTGAATGGGGAGCCGGTTTTGTAAGCGATTGGATAAAACCTTTTGGTACTATTTTTATAAATGCCCTTAAGCTTATTGCCGTACCACTAATTTTAGGGTCGTTAATTAAGGGGATTTCCGATTTAAAGGATATTTCACAGCTTTCAAAAATGGGTACCCGAACCATAGGTATTTATGTGGTAACGACTATAATTGCAGTAACTATAGGACTTTTGGTGGTTAACCTGATTAAACCCGGAAACGCCATTACCCAGGAAACCCAGCAAGATTTAATTGCAAGTTATGAAGGTGATGCCTCGGGGGTTAAAGCCAATGCCGATAAACAACGGGAAGCCGGTCCTTTGCAAGCCTTAGAAGATCTGGTTCCTGAAAATATTTTCGCTGCAGCCGGCGATAATGCCAATATGCTGCAAGTGATTTTCTTCGCGATATTCTTTGGAATAGGCCTAATTTTAATTCCGGAAAAAACTGCCAAACCGGTAAAAGATTTCTTTGATGGTTTTAATGAGGTTATCCTGAAAATGATCGATTTAATAATGCTTACCGCACCTTATGGGGTTTTTGCGCTTTTAGCAGCCCTCGTGGTAGAATCTCCCAGCACCGATTTGTTTACAGCACTTGCCATGTATGGAGGAACCGTGTTATTAGGCCTTGCTTTAATGATTGGCATTTATGTTTTACTGGTATGGATTTTCACTAAAAATAAACCATCATTTTTTATTAACGGAATTGCTCCTGCACAGCTTCTTGCTTTTTCAACAAGTTCCAGTGCTGCTACCTTACCGGTAACTATGGAAAGGGTAGAAGAGCATATGGGGGTAAGCCGTGAAGTTACAAGTTTTGTATTACCCATTGGTGCGACCATCAATATGGATGGGACCAGTTTATACCAGGCTGTTGCTGCCGTATTTATTGCTCAGGCTTTTGGGATGGATTTAAGTATTGCTGCCCAATTAGGCATTATTGCTACCGCTACTTTAGCTTCTATCGGCTCGGCGGCTGTTCCCGGTGCGGGAATGGTAATGTTAGTTATTGTACTGGCCCAGGCCGGAATTCCTGAAGCAGGTTTGGCCCTTATTTTCGCAGTAGACCGCCCATTGGATATGTGCCGAACTATGGTAAACGTTACCGGAGATGCTGCTGTTTCACTTATGGTAGGGAAATCGGTTGGAAAAATGGGGCCGCCTAATGTTAAAGAATGGGACGATGAATATCACCCTGAACCGGAAACAATAAAAGAAGAGGAAAAAGCTTAATCTAAAAATTTTGCTTTTAACTCGGGAGTGGGAATCATACAGCTTTCTTTTTTACCATACCATTTATAACGGTTTTTGGCAATAAAATTATAAATACCATCCCTCAGGCTTTCAGGAATAAACAGAAAATTTTTCAGTAAAGAATATCCTCCGGATAAATCTCTTGCAATTTCAAGTGCAGCTGTAGATTTTCGGTAATAGGCCACGCCGGGTTCAATTAAAATAATTGAATCCAGCTCTTCAGGGTTCATTCCACGATCCTGCACTAGTTTTTTACCGAATTCGCTTTGAAGTGAAGCAAATCGAAAAATATCTTTTTTATCATGTTTAATGATAAAAGTAACCGCGCCATTGCAGAGGTTACATATACCATCAAAAAGGATTATTTTTTTGTTGTTGGGAAGTTCCATATTATTTTTTCTTCATAGCCTGTACCAATTCCAGTTTTTCAAGATCAACCTGCGTGGTAAATATTCCGTAATTTACCGTGGCTTTTCCTTTTTCTATTTGGTCTAAAGTCCCAACCGATCGACTGTCTTCCAAACGTACCCGGTCTCCAATTTTTGGGGGTGTTTTTGGTTTTTCGGCTTCTTTTCGTTCGGCCTCAGTCATTTTAGCTTTTTCTTCTTTCTTCTTTTGCCGAATCACTTCTACTTTTTTCCTTACTTCCTGCTGAACTTTATTTTCTTTAGCTTTTTTAACCTGCTGTTGTTTTTTGCTTTCTTTTTTTCGCTTGGAGTTTTCAATTTCTACCATCTTTAGGAATTCACCTATCAATACTTTTTTATTTTTATTCTGAAAGTATTTTTGGCTCATCTCATTTACCTTTTGCCCAAGGTAAATTAGCCGCTGATTGCTATCGTATAATTCCTGATAACTTTCCAGTTTTTGCTGAATTTTCTGATTGATTTCTTCCAGCTTTTCTTTTTCCCAAGCTGCTTTTTGTTCTTTGGTTTTAAGGGAATCGGTGGTCTTTTGAAGTTTTGAACGTTGTTGCTGAAGTTTCGCTATACTTCTGTCAAATCTTATTTTTCCACGTTCTACTTTCTTTTTAGAACGATTTATGAGACTGTAGGGAATCCCGTTTTTTTGAGCCACCTCAAAGGTAAAAGAACTTCCGGCTTCCCCAACCCGAAGTTTGAACATAGGCTCTAAACTTTGTGAATCAAACAACATATTGGCATTGCTCATATCAGGCAATTCATTGGCCAGCTTCTTAAGATTGGCGTAATGTGTGGTTAAAATTCCAAAAGCTTCTTTCTCATAAAATACTTCCAAAAAAGTTTCTGCCAGGGCCCCGCCGAGTTCCGGATCGCTTCCCGTTCCAAACTCATCGATCAAAAACAGGGTTTTATCATCGCATTTTCGCAAAAACCTATTCATGTTTTTTAGCCGGTAGCTATAGGTACTTAAATGATTTTCTATAGATTGATTATCCCCAATATCGGTTAAAACCTTATTAAACAGGCACATCCGGCTATATTCATGAACTGGGATTAAGATGCCGCTTTGAAGCATTAATTGTAATAATCCAACGGTTTTTAAAGTAATACTTTTACCTCCGGCATTAGGCCCTGAAATAACCACAATTCTATTTCCTTCACTGAGTTCAATGTCCTGTGGATAAGTTTTTTCCCCTTTTTTTCGATTGTTTAAATAGAGTAGTGGGTGAAAAGCTTCTTTAAGTTGAAGCTCTCTTCCTTTGCTGATTTTTGGGAGAATTCCATTTATTTCTTCAGCATATTTTGCTTTTGCAGAAATAAGATCTATCTCACTTAATAAATTCTGATAATCAATTAGCAAAGGTTTAAACGGTCTTATAAAGCCGGTGAGTTCTTTTAAAAGACGTTTAATTTCTTCTTTTTCTTCATATTCTAAATTATTCAGCTCCCTGGTATACTGATAAGTTGTTTCAGGTTGAATAAAAACAATACTGCCGGTTTTTGAATTTCCCAGAATACCGCCCTTTACTTTTCGCCGGTGCATTGCCTTTACGGCTAAAACCCGAACGTTATCTACCACACTTTCCCGAATATCATCTAAATACCCAAATGAATGATAAGTAGTGAGCGCCTTTGAAAAACTGGAATTAATTTGTCCTTTTACTGAATTTATAGAACGCCTAAGCGATTGAAGCAGGGGAGAGGCATCATCTTTAACTTCTCCAAATTTATCAATTACTCGCCCGATTTTATCAGTAATTTCAGTGGTGAATTCTACTTCAGAAGCGGTTTTTTGTAAATTAGGATAATATTCCTGATATTTTTCAAAATATTTTAACTGGGTATTTACCGTTTCAGAAAGCGCAGATATTCTCTTGAAACCGGAAACTTCCAGAATAGTGTCTTCTATTTCCAACAATCGTAATTCTCGGTCTATAGCATCAAACCCGTGGTTAGGGATACGTGCTTCCCGGGTTTTTGAACTTACATATTCATTAGTTTGATTTAATTCAAACAAAGTGCGTCTATAAGAGGAAAATGGCTTTAATTTTAATGCTTTCTCCGTACCCGGCGAGGTAATACAAAATTCTGAAATTTGAATGCATACCCTTGGAAACTCCAGGTCTTGTAATGTTTTTGATGCAATTTTAATCATAGAAATAATTCCCTACTTTTGAGGTGCTACAAATTTACTCAATTCTATGAACGTACAGATACACCCGAGTTGGAAAAACCTACTCCAAGATGAGTTTGAAAAACCTTATTTTAAATCTTTGGTTGAATTTGTAAAAACAGAATACACCAATCACCAATGTTTTCCTAAAGGGGCTGATATTTTTGCCGCCTTTGATAAAGCCACTTTAGACAAAGTGAAAGTGGTTATCCTTGGGCAGGATCCCTACCACGGTCCCGGGCAGGCTCACGGACTTTGTTTTTCTGTAAATGACGGAATTGCATTTCCGCCTTCATTAATCAATATTTTCAGGGAAATTGAAGAAGATTTGGGAAAACCATTTCCTAAAACCGGTAGTTTGGAACATTGGGCCGAGCAAGGGGTATTGCTATTAAATGCAACTTTAACGGTACGAGCGCACCAGGCGGGTTCGCACCAAAATAAAGGTTGGGAAACTTTTACCGATGCTGTAATTGAGAAACTTTCTAAAGAAAAAGAAAATTTGGTGTTTATGCTTTGGGGCGGCTATGCCAAAAAGAAAGGCGCTAAGATCAACAAAACCAACCATTTGGTTTTAACCAGTGGACACCCCTCACCACTTAGTGCTAATCGGGGTTATTGGTTTGGGAACAAACATTTTAGCTTAGCAAATAAATATTTACAGGAAAAGGGGGAGAAACCTATAAATTGGTAATTTAAAACCTAAAACCAACATTCACATTAAATTGCCCAACAATGGTTGGTGCATTGCTGTTGAATAAATTCCGACCAATTCCGGCACTTAGATCAAGTAAAAAACCGCCTTTAGCAACAAATTTTCCACCTACCCCAAATCCCAGGGCAAAATCGGTATAAGAATCATATTCATAAACATTACCTACCGTTTCATCGTAGTATGAATCGGTTTCATATTCACCGTGTGAAATCATGCTAAAACCATTTACATAGAAGCCTCGTGCATAGGAATCACTAAAAAAATATTTGTATTTACCGGTAAATGAAAAATCTTTTTCATAAGCTTCAGAAATATCTTCATTATCTCTGTTTAACGCCTGAAGAAAACCCTCCAGAGCCCAACTTGAATTCTTATCAATAATTCGTTCATAAGTGATATCAAGTACTCCAAAAGCAACTAAATTCAATGCACCAATGCTTATTTCATTTTGGGTAATATCTCTTTTATCGGGAGTATTATCCTGGGCAAAGGCAAGACTTCCGGAAAGTAGAAACAATAATAGAATTTTTTTTTTCATCAATTGGGAGTATAAATTTTGGCTTACAAGTTATGAATTAATTCTGAAGCCTCCAGTTTTTTACTGATAAGGCCTAACTGTAATAGCTTTTGTTGTATTCCTTCTAATTCTTCTTGCGAAAGCTGTTCGTTGCTCCAGGTAGTCATCGATAGCCATTTTCTGATATCTTCAGGTTTTTGCTCATATCTATCGGCAAGAGTTTGGTCAATATTTGGAATTTCCTTAAAATTTCTTGTCTGTTGGTTAAGTATATTCAGCATCAATTTTAATTCCTGACAATCGTATTTTATCGCTTCGTTTCTTGCGGCAATAACAAAACACGGCCAGGGAGTGGGGCAATCGGCCAATCTTCTAAAAGTATGATTATCAACCAAAGGTTTGGTTGTAAAATGTTCCCACATAAAATATTGGGCTTTGTCTTCTTTTAAAGCTTTTACGGCACCACTTATATCTCCTACAACTTCAAAATCAAGCTCTGAAGGCACCCAGTTATGATTTTCAGCATTAACATAGGCCATAAGGTGCGAGCCACTTCCATTTCGGCTAATAGCCGCTTTTGTGTTTTTAAGTTCTTCGGTAGAATTGTATTCTGAAGCGGCATCTACATGAATTCCCCAAATAAGTGGGGAGCCTATATAGGTTTGAATGATTTTGCTTTCATTTCCTGAAATAATATCTTTTGTAATTCCTTCGGTTAAAATTACAGCTACATCAATTTCACCATTTCTAAGGGCTTTTGTCATTGCGCCGGTACCTCCGGGAAAATCTTTCCAGATAATATTAAGCCCTTCTTTTTTAAACTTTTCTTCTTCAATACATTGGTGCCAGGGCAGGTTAAAATGTTCAGGCACACCGCCTACTTTTATACTTTTCATCTGTACTAAATTTTATAAACCATTATATATTTTTTATACCGATTGGATATTTGCTTTTTTGGTAAAAATGCCCAATTTGTCCCGTCTCGAAAAGATACCAGGATCGTAATAGGTTTTTATATTTCGTGATTTTCTTTTAAATATTTATAAATTTCATCTTG
The DNA here is from genome assembly GCA_017795085.1 of Salegentibacter sp. GTDB lineage: Bacteria > Bacteroidota > Bacteroidia > Flavobacteriales > Flavobacteriaceae > Salegentibacter. The sequence goes on along the minus strand of CP051246.1, from coordinate 1,572,667 downwards.
CGACCGGATAGGCTTTTCACCCTTTTTGGCCTGCACATACCTATTGCTTTCTTGTTCATCCTGAACCCTCGCCTTAACATTATCATTGAGCTGAAGACTTAGAATTTCATTGAATTCCTTTTGAATAGCCGTATCCATCACGGGTGCTAAAACTTCAATTCTACGATTCAAATTCCGGCTCATCCAGTCGGCACTACCAAAAAACATTAATTCTTCCCCGCCATTTTCAAAAACATAGATGCGACCGTGCTCTAAATAACGGTCTACAATACTGGTAATATAAATATTTTCGCTTAAATTTTTAACTCCGGGAATTAAACATGTAAATCCCCGAACCAATAATCTCACTTTTACACCGGCTTGACTTGCCTTATAAAGTAATTCAATTATTTCAGTATCTTCCAGGCTGTTCATTTTTGCTGTAATGGCCGCTTTTTTTCCTGCCCGGGCATTTTCAATTTCGTTATAAATAAGCGAATTAAATCGTTGACGAGTTGAAAATGGAGAAATCAATAAATTTTTCTCCCGTGGGATAATTAATTCGCCTTCCAACACTTTAAATAAACGAGATAACTCTTTAGTAATATATTTATTGGTCGTAAAAACCGCGTGATCGCAATAAGTTTTTGAAGTTTCACTATTAAAATTTCCGGTGCCAACATAAGCATAATATGCTGTTTGATTTTCTTCTTTACGTTGAATTAGCATAATTTTGGAATGCACCTTCACCTTAGGGTAACTATAAATTACGTTAGCCCCTTTTTCTTCAAATTTTCGGCCCCAGATAATATTATTTTCTTCATCAAATCTGGCTTTGGCTTCTACAAATACCGTAAGCTTTTTCCCGTTTTCCAGGGCTTTTAAAAGTAAAGAAGTCAAAGCCGATTGGTCAGCAACCCGGTAGAGTGAGATTTTTATTGCTGTAACATTTTTATCTTCAACAGCCTGTTTTAAAAAATTTTCAACATATTTAAAAGACATATATGGAAAATGTAAGGCTAGATCTTTTTCACCAATTTCTTTAAAATAGTCTTCCGCATATTCCAAAACCCGGTGCTTAATAGGCTTAGGCTTCTTATATTTTAATTTCGGGTTTCCGGTAGGCTCGGGAAAAGAAAAAAAGTCTTTGAAGTTGTGGTATTTTCCGCCGGGCATCATATCAATTTTACCTAAATCTAATAATTGCCTCAATTTTTTCTGAATTGTTTTGGGCATGCTAGAATCATAGAGTAAACGGGTAGGTTGACCATCGGTACGTTGTGCCAGGGATTCATATATTTTTTCTGCTAAAATCCCATTGTATTTATCTTCAATATATAATTCGGCATCACGGGAAAGTTTGACTTCATAAATCCCCTTAATATTTTTATGCGGAAAGATATGTTGCATTTCCGCTATAATAATTTCATCGAGATAGGTAATGGAGTTGGATTGGCCATCGCCAACAAGATTTATAAAGCGGCCACAGGTTTTAACCGGTAAATTTACCACGCCAATTTCTTCTTCCTCTTCAAATTCAATAATAAAATACAAGATAGAATTTTCCAGAAATAATTTTTCCGCCGACTCTGGATCTACCGTATGAGCCTTAATTTCAGGCTGTATTTTTTCCTGAAAGAAATGTTTAGCAATGTTTTTTTGTTTCTGATTAAATTGCCTGTGATTTATTAGTAAAATTCCATTTTCTGCAAGTTCAGGAACAATTTGTTCATTATAAATTTTTCCGAAACGTTCGTGTTGTTGCTTTACAATCTCAATAATCTTCTTGGTGGTTCGTGTGGGTTTTAAAGCCAGTTTTTTCCTGATGCTTTTTTCTACTCTTTTTATTTGCCGGAGTTGGGAAACTCGAACCCTAAAATATTCATCGAGATTGGAGGAATAGATAGCCAGGAATTTTATACGTTCATAAAGCGGATTTTTATGGTCTTCGGCTTCCTGTAAAACTCTTTCGTTAAAACTCAACCAATTAAGATCACGGTGTTTTAAGCGGGAGTCATCAGGTTTTTGCATAGATTGGTTATTTTTTCAAGAAATTGATTACTGCGATGATGAAAAATGTTGACTTAACGCCCCAAAAAGGGGAGAGAAACCATCCAAAAATACTAAGAAGCAAAGGCCAGGGAATTTAATATTCTGTTAAATAAATTCCTAAATTTTAATTATTTTCTCGAGGGAATATTGTATAAGAGCCTCCATAAGTTCTGCTGGATTATTGGAAAATTGCCTGCTAGCTCGATTAGCGATTACAGCATTCATAGACACTGCTTTATGCCCCAATAACTGACTTAAGCCATAAATGGCGGCTGTTTCCATCTCAAGATTAGTGATTTTTGAGCTCTTGTAAGAGAAACTTGCCAGTTTATCGTTCATTTCTTCATCCTGGAGTTTTATACGTAACACACGACCTTGTGGGCCATAGAAGCCAATATTGGTTGCGGTAATCCCTTTGTGAACTTTTTTATCCTGCATTTTTTTTACAAGCTCAGCATCACCCTGAACCAAATATGGTGTAGCTTTTTTATTGAACCAGTTTAAATGTTTAGCAAAAGCTTCGGTAAAATTGTTATCCTGAATAGCTTCACTTTCATAAAAATGTAACATTCCGTCAAAGCCCACAGCTTTCTCACTAATTAAAAACGAATCTACTGGAATTTCTTTCTGAATAGCTCCGGTAGTACCAATTCTTATAATATTCAGGCTTTTTAATTCCTTTTTAACCTGTCTTTTTTCCAAATCGATATTCACCAGTGCATCTAACTCATTCAGGACAATATCAATATTATCAGGGCCAATTCCGGTAGAAATTACACTTAAGCGTTTTCCTTTATAGAAACCGGTATGGGTATAGAATTCCCTTTTATGTATTTTATGTTCAATTTTATCAAAATGTCTACTTATTTTTGAAACGCGGTCTGGATCGCCCACAGTAATCACAGTATCTGCAAGTTGGGAGGGAAGCAGGTTGAGATGATAAATACTACCGTCATTATTTACTATAAGTTCTGAAGCTTTTAATTTCACCTTTTTAAATTTTATAAAGCATTGATTTATATTTTTGTTATCCCGATTAATGTGGGAGCACACTCCTGAATTTTTACCTCGGGATGTCTATATTGTTTCGTTTTATTATAATTTTAATAAACGATGAGAATCGGCTTCATAAAGAAAATCATACATTTTAACTCCGCCAAACCAATCGTCATTTTTTAAATCACGATAGAAGTTCTTTTTACCATCGTAAGCCGCCCGACCTTTTTCATTTAAAACAATCCGATCATTTTCAAAAACGAAAAAAATGGAAATTTTATTCAATAACCGCTGCATTTGAATATCACTATAACCATAATAGCCCTGATATTGCAAAGCATATCCCAACAATTGGTTTTCAGAAGAAATATGCTGATTTTCAATAATTTTTAGTACGTTTCTTTCCAAACTGTTTATTCCGGTATTGGAATTGGGAAAACGTTCTATATGTGCCCGAATGCAACTGGAAAGATACTCAAAGTTTGATGTGGTTTTGATTTGTGGTTTTAAAGGCATGGGGTTATTACAGCAATAAAGTTCCCAAATTAAAAGCGCTATTTCCAAATCTTGAGGAGTAAGCGTAATTTTATTGTTGTAATGATTTTGAAGTTGTTTTAGATTAAGTAGGGAAAGGGGGTGATGTTCGGTTTCTCCTTTTAGTTTCTTACTACATACCAGGAAAAAAGGTTTTTGCTCCTTATGTTCCATAAAAAAACTAATTGCAGCAAGCATATTGATATGACAAAATAAATCAAATTCAAACCAAAGCACTACATAATCAAAATTCTTAGCAGCTTTTAAAGCTTTGAGTTGTGGAATAAATTTTTCTTCATAATTTTCGGCAGAGATATCGTAATATTCCTTTAAAAACTTCTTTCTGAGTTTTATAAACTCTTTGTTGCCAACTTCCTTTGCACAAGGACCTTCACAAAGCATTTCACGCCAAATCACAACCTGGCCGGGAAGATCGAGTTCTTTCATCTTCTCTGTTAGCGCGTCACCATTGGTAATATGCAATGCGGTACCTTCCATAGCAACATTAAAAGTTAGCGGGTTACCCACCAACACGTTTTACATTATAACCATCTTTTCGCAATAACTGCATAATTTTTTCGCGGTCATCTCCCTGAATAATAATTTCCCTATCTTTTACCGAGCCGCCAACCCCACATCTTTTCTTCAGGTTTTTGCCAAGTTGGATTAAATCTTCTTCAGAACCTACAAAACCTTTAATAATGGTTACGGTTTTTCCACCCCGGCCTTTATTACTAAAATGTGCTTCTAATTTTTGCTCAGAAGGCTTGGGCGTGGTTTGTTTTTTATCTTCATCACTGTATTGATTTTCATCAAAATCATTATCGGTAGAATATACAAAACCACCTAAATCTTCCAGTCCTAACTTTTTCTTAGCCATAACTTATTTTTTTGCCAGACCAATTTCCACCAACCGTTGGTGTAAAAATTCACCTGCGGTAATATCTTCGTATTGTTTTGGATGTTCTTTATCTATACATTCTTCCAAGCAATTTAATGGCATTTCGCTGCGTGGATGCATAAAAAAAGGAATTGAATAACGTGGTTTGCCCCATGCTTCTTTTGGCGGGTTGGCTACACGATGAATAGTAGAACGCAATTTATTATTGGTGTGGCGTTCCAGCATATCTCCAACATTAATTACCAATTCGTCTTCCTGAGGAACGGCATCAATCCACTCTCCGTCTTTTCGCAACACCTGCAAACCGCCGGTTGAAGCTCCCATTAACAAGGTGATTAAATTAATATCGCCGTGGGCACCGGCCCTTACCGCACCTTTAGGCTCTTCGGAAATTGGCGGATAGTGAATTGGCCTTAAAATACTATTTCCATTGCTTGCCCAGTGATCAAAATAATGCTCGTCTACTCCAATATAAAGCGCAAGGGCGCGAAGCACATAAATCCCGGTTTTTTCAAGCATTCGATAAGCTTCCATCCCGGTTTTATTAAAATCTTTAAGCTCTTTAACCTGAACATTTTCAGGATAGGTTTCTATTAAATTAGCATCTTCATCGGGCTCCTGTCCAAAATGCCAAAATTCTTTTAAATCCCCTTCTTTTTTTCCTTTAGCATGTTCTTTTCCGAAAGAAATATATCCACGTTGCCCGGCCAAACCCTCTATTTCATATTTTTTCTTAGTTTCCAAAGAAAGATTAAAAAAAGCTTTTATTTCTTTATAAAGGTCTTCAACCAATTCATCGCTTAAAAAATGATTTTTTAGCGCTACAAAACCTATTTCTTCGTAGGCCTTACCAATTTCATCTACAAATTTTTGCTTTTGTTTTGGGTCTTCAGAGAGAAAATCGGCCAGGTTTACACTGGGAATATTATTCATTGCCATTATTGCTAATTTTTTAGTCTGAGGTCATCAAGCGAAGTTAATAAAATTAAGGGAAAAGCCGAGTGTTTATATTTTCATCCATCCAAAATCTTATTCCCTATTGATTATATTTGTTTATAGCAGGATCGTAAATAATGAGCTTTCTTAGCATATAAGAATTTCGTTACATTTGAAAAGACAGTGATAAACCCGCATGCTAAAACTACGCAACCAATGAACCTGCCTCAGGAAGAAAAAATAGATTATTCTCCTTATAAAAACTTTTCAGCTGAAGAATTGCTGAATTTATACCGATCCTTGCTAAAACCACGTTTAATTGAAGAGAAAATGCTGGTTTTGTTACGGCAGGGAAAAATATCTAAATGGTTTAGCGGAATAGGGCAGGAGGCAATTGCTATTGGGGTAACTTCCGCCTTACAGGAAGATGAATATATTTTACCCATGCATCGAAATTTGGGTGTTTTTACCCAGAGAAAAATTCCTTTACACCAACTTTTCGCACAATGGCAGGGAAAAATTGCCGGATTTACCAAAGGACGCGATCGCAGTTTTCATTTTGGGACAAATGAATATAAAATCGTGGGGATGATTTCCCATTTAGGGCCCCAACTGGGCGTAGCCGATGGGATTGCCCTGGCCTATAAACTTAAGAACGAGAAAAAAATAACCGCGGTTTTTACCGGGGAAGGCGGTACCAGTGAAGGCGATTTTCACGAAGCTTTGAATATTGCATCGGTTTGGGATTTGCCGGTACTTTTTTGTATTGAAAACAATGGATACGGGCTTTCTACACCCGTTAGCGAGCAGTATCGATGTAAAGATTTAGCTAATCGGGGGGCAGCCTATGGGATGGAAGCACATATTATTAATGGAAATAATATTCTGGAAGTAATTTCTAAACTTAGAGAAATTACTGCTGAAATGCGTGAAAATCCAAAACCGGTTTTAGTAGAATTTAAAACTTTTAGAAGAAGAGGCCATGAGGAAGCAAGTGGCACCAAATATGTTCCGCGGGAATTATTGTCATTTTGGGAACAAAAAGACCCAATTTCAAACTTCAGGGAATTTTTATTGCAACAAGAAATTTTAAATAAAGCTATTCAGCAGGAATATGAAGCGGAAATAAAAAATGAAATTGAAGAAAACCTTGAACTTGCCCTGGCTGAACCTGAAACCGTTTCATCTACAAGTAATGAATTAAATGATGTTTTTCAATATTTTAATTACCAGGAGGTTACTCCTTCAGAAAAAAAGGAAGAAATACGATTTATCGATGCGATTTCCCAAAGTATTGATCAATCGATGAAGCGGCACGATAAGCTGGTTTTAATGGGACAGGATATTGCCGAATACGGAGGGGTTTTTAAAATTACCGAAGGATTTTTAAATAAATATGGTAAAGAACGGGTTCGAAACACGCCCATTTGTGAATCGGCAGTAATTTCCGCGGCTATGGGACTTTCAATTTCAGGGATGAAGGCGATGGTAGAGATGCAATTTGGAGATTTTGTAAGTTCGGGATTTAATGCTGTGGTTAATTACCTTGCAAAAGCTTATTATCGATGGGGACAAAATGCCGATGTAGTAATAAGAATGCCCTGTGGTGCCGGTGTGGGAGCAGGACCTTTTCACAGTCAGACCAATGAAGCCTGGTTTACCAAAACCCCGGGATTGAAAGTGATTTACCCGGCATTTCCATATGATGCCAAAGGATTACTGAACTCGGCCTTTAACGATCCCAATCCGGTACTATTTTTTGAGCATAAAGCCCTTTATCGCAGCATAAGACAGGAAGTCCCAACAGCTTATTATACGCTGCCTCTTGGAAAAGCAGCCAAAGTAAAATCTGGAAAAAAACTGAGCGTGATTACATACGGGGCCGGAATTCATTGGGCCATGGAAATTATAGAAGAATTGAATTTAAAGGAAATTGATCTTATAGATTTAAGAAGTCTTCAGCCTTTGGACTATGAAAGTATTGAGACCAGCGTCAAAAAAACCGGAAAAGTGATTGTGTTAACCGAAGACAGTCTTTTTGGCAGTCTGGCTTCAGAAATTGCAGCTTATATTCAGGAAAATTTATTTGAATATTTAGATGCACCGGTTTACCGTTCGGGAAGTTTAGATACCCCCATACCTTTTGCCAAAAACCTTGAAAATGAATATCTTCCTAAACATCGATTTAAAAAACAACTTCAAAATTTAATAGAATATTAATAAAAACATTATTGTAAGACCTGAAAATCATAATTGTTTAAAGTTAGACCTGTTAAATTATTAATAATGTTTTGTCTTGTTAGCATCGCTCCTGTAACTTAGAGTTAGCTAATCAAATATCTAATATTATGGTACGTTTAATTGTAATTTTCTTAATTATCGCTTTAATAGCAGCCATTTTTGGTTTTGGTGGTATTGCCGAAGGTTTTGCAGATATTGCCAAAATTATTTTCTATATTTTTATTGTGCTGCTTGTCATTTCTCTTATTAGTCGGTTATTCAGACGATAGAATTTTCAAAACATAAAAAATCCAATGCGTTTTAGAAATGTGGTCTAAAGCTTGCATTGGTTTTTTATATTAATCTAAATCAAGAACTATGAAAAAAATTTTAGTACTAGTTTCGGTTGCTCTAATTGTTGCTGCCTGTGGCCCTAGTAAAACTGCCAAGGAGGCACGAAAAACCTTTAATGGCGGCTGGGTATTAGATAGTGTAACCTATCCTGAAGAATCAGGCACTTTTAATGTAACTTTATTTAATGAGGCCTCGGCAAATTGCTTTGAAGGTAGTACCTGGGATTTTGTTTCCAATAATAACAGGGGAACTTACCAGGTTCAGGGAAGTGATTGCGATGGAGGACAGCGAAATTTTATTTGGTCTATTGATGAGGAAAATACCCCCGGAGGTGTGTATGATTTCCTCCTGAAACCTACCGATGAAAACTATAAATCAACTACAGGAAACCAGGGCTTTCGCTTAAATTTAAAATCACTTAGCGGTGATCAGATGGTTTGGCAGCAAACGGTTACTTTAGATGGTGAGCCTTTTGTGATACAAATGAATTTTTCTAAATATTAAACTTAACCCCAATTATTATGAATATGAGAACGAGATTGAAACCTATAATTGCATTATTTTTTGCCACAACCTTACTTTTTGGTTGTGAGGCTATTAAAAATGCGAATAACAAACAAAAAGGAGCCGTAATTGGTTCAGCCGGTGGTGCAACCATTGGTGGCGTAATTGGTAACAATACCGGTGATGGAAATACCGCCCTTGGCGCTATCATTGGTGGCGTTGTTGGTGGGGCTGCCGGGGCTTATATCGGTAACCGTATGGATAAACAAGCCCAGGAAATAGAAGAAGAAATTCCCGGAGCTGAAGTTGAACGTGTGGGGGAAGGTATTAATGTAACCTTTGATGAATCAAGCGGAGTTTATTTTGATACCGAAAAATATAATATCAACGCCCGTTCAGAAGAAACACTTCAAAAACTAGCCGGGATTTTTAAAGAATATCCCGATTCCAATATTCTGGTTGAAGGCCATACCGATAGCACCGGTAGTGAAAGTTATAACCTTACGCTTTCTAAAAACCGTGCACAATCGGTTACCAATTACCTGCTTGGACAGGGACTTAACCGCGGTAGATTTGACACTAAATGGTACGGAGAAACTCAACCAAAATATGATAACGAAACTGCAGATGGCCGAGCTAAAAACCGTAGGGTGGAGTTGGCTATTGTAGCAAATGATGAACTTAGGGAGGAAGCTAAGCAACAAACTGAAGATCAGGAATAAAGCTTCTATAATTTTAAAATTAAAAAATCCCGGAAAACTTTTCCGGGATTTTTTATGCCTTTTTCTTAAATTTAAGCAACTGAAAAACAGAATTATGGAGTTTCAGAAATCAAACTACTGGGCACTTATCCTTGGAGGAAGTACAGGACTTGGCTTAGCTACAGCCAAAAAACTTGCCCGGCATGGGATGAATATAATAATTGTGCACCAGGATGATGAAAACCAGTCTGAAATACAGGAAGCTTTTGCTGATATTCGTGCGCATAAGGTTAAACTCAGAACCTTTGATATAGATGCTACCGAAAAAAGATTTCAGCAAAAACTTATCCAGGAAATTATAAGGGTACTGGGGCAAGATAAAATTAGAACGTTGGTACATAGTATCTCCAAAGCACAATTAAAACCCCTTAGTGGGGAAGAACCTACGCTTCAGAAAGATGACTTTTTAATGACCATTGATGCCATGGCAGTAAGCCTTTACGATTGGGTAAAACTCTGTTACAATCATAAAATTTTTGCTAAAGATGCCCGTATAATTTCTTTTACCAGTGAGGGCAATCAAAAAGCCTGGGCAAATTATGCAGCAGTATCAGCGGCGAAGGTTGCTTTAGAAGCCATAACACGAAGTATTGCTTTAGAGTTTGCCCCATACGGCATACGGGCAAACTGTATTCAGGCCGGGGTTACCGTTACCCGCTCTTTACAAATGATTCCCGGGAACGAAACCCTTAGGGTTCACGCTTTAAAACACAATCCATTTAAACGCCTTACCGTGCCCGATGATGTTGCCAATGTAGTATATCTTTTAAGCAAAGATGAGGCCTGTTGGATTACCGGAAGCATTATTCCGGTAAATGGCGGAGAACATTTAAAATAACTTTGATTAAAAAATATGTCCATGGCCTTTAAAAAGACTTAAAAAGCTCTTTATCGTAACCGGGTTAAATATCTCCTAAACCCTCGTTAAAGCTTTGCCTTGCTTACGCTCAATTTGTATCTTAACTGATACTAATTTTAAACTTAAGTATATTATGAAGACTGTTGATAAAATGGAGGTTCTTCACAGCCAATCGGCCGAATTTATTGCACAGGCTGAACCCGGTAAATTTCATAAACTTATTCCCGATATCTTTATAATTAAAGGTGACAAAAAAGACGGAATTTATAATCAGGCATATGCCATTAGACATATAAACCGGCGCGATATTATTTTGATTGATATGGTAGAAGAATCAACAAAAAAAGCAGTAAAGAAACTATTGGAAGATGGCTATAATATAAAAGGTATTTTAATTACCTGTGACGATATTATGAAAACCGCCTATGCTGATTTAAAAACTATTTCAGAAGATGCTGGCGGCGCACCTATTTTTGCACATCCTAGAAAAAGTTTTAACGATAGTTTTAAAACCCGGGATATTACCCAGCGTAAAAACCTGAAAGAATTTGGCCTGCAGGTTTTTGATCTTCCAGGAAATGGGGGTGCATCTGTAATTCTACATTCTGATATTAATGACGGAATGCTCTTTACCGGTGAAGATGCGCAAGGTTCTTCATACTCATCAGATTTAAATACGTTTAAAAGGCCAGAAATGAAAAACAAGAATGATGATTATGGACTTGCAGAAAGCTGGAGAGCATTTCAGCAACCTTTTGCTTATTTATTTCCGCGAAAAGGAAAACCGGGTTTTAATTTGGAAGAGGGTCATCAAACCGATATCCTAAATTCATTGAGTAGCGGTAGCGCTTAAATTTATTCAAAAACATCCTGGAAGGGTTACTTAAAAGGCAATATTGTATCGATCGCGGTTTTTTTATAAATTCAGATTATTATGATATTGCGCGTCAAGTAACCCTTTTTATGTTAATCTCTCATAAAATAAAATACTACCATTAGTTTTATGGTATAAGATATTGTTAAACCCCCTTATTTTTTCTTGAAAAAGTAATAATTTAAAGAAAATTAAACCGCCAACTATGTCAAAACTTAACGTAACCCAAAAATTAATTAAAGAACACCTCTTAAAGGGGGAAATGAAACCGGGTACTGAAATTGGTTTAAAAATAGACCAGGCATTACTTCAGGATGCTACGGGAACCCTGGTACAACTTGAATTGGAGGCTATGGGATTGCAAAAAGCCCAAACTGAAGTGGCTGTACAATATGTAGATCACAATTTGTTACAAACCGATTTTAAAAATGCCGATGACCACGTGTTTCTGCAATCCGCAGCACAAAAATTTGGATTATGGTATAGCCGGCCTGGAAACGGGGTGAGCCATCCGGTACATATGGAACGTTTTGGAAAACCAGGAAAAACACTAGTGGGCTCTGATAGTCACACCCCGGCAGCAGGTTCCCTTGGAATGTTGGCCATTGGTACCGGCGGACTTGATGTCGCCGCGGCTATTGCCGGCCAGCCTTATTTTGTGAAAATGCCGCAGGTTTGGGGCGTAAAACTTACCGGAAAACTGCCTGATTGGGTTAGTGCAAAAGATGTTATTCTTGAAATGCTTCGCCGGCATGATGTGAAAGGCGGAGTAGGAAAAGTAGTAGAATATTATGGAGAGGGTCTCAAACATTTGAGTGCTATGGACCGTCACGTAATTGCCAATATGGGGGCAGAACTTGGTGCAACCACTACGGTTTTCCCCAGTGATGAAGAAACCAAAAGCTTTTTAAAATCTCAAAACAGGGAAGAGGACTGGAGAGAATTGTTACCCGATGAAAGTTGTGAGTATGATTTGCACGAAGAAATTGTTTTAGACGATTTAGTACCGCTTATTGCCAAACCTACCAGCCCGGGTAATGTTGTACCCGTACGTGAAGTAGAAGGGAAAGAGATAAGTCAGGTAGTTATTGGTTCTTCAGCGAATCCGGGCCTTCGGGATTTTTGGATGGCCGGGGCTATTGTGGAAGATAGATCGATAAATCCAGGGGTTTCTTTCGATATTAACCCAACTTCACGACAAATAATTCAAAATTTAATTGATAATCGCGCTTTTGCAAATTTGATAAAAGCAGGAGGGAGGTTCCATCAATCTGGTTGTATGGGCTGTATAGGTATGGGGCAAGCTCCGGCTTCTATGACAATAAGTTTGCGGACTATGCCGCGTAACTTCCCCGATCGTTCCGGAACCAAGGACGATCAGGTATATTTAGTAAGTCCGGAAACCGCTGCAGCTTCAGCCTTAACAGGAAAAATTACCGATCCCAGGGATTTAGAGAAAATCTATGGAATGAAATATCCTGAATTTAAAGCCCCTGAAATGGAAATTATCAATACCGATATGCTAGTTGCACCCCCAGAAGATGGATCAAAAGTGGAACTTAAAAAAGGACCAAATATTAAGTCTCTACCGTATATCGAGCCTATGCAGGACCATTATAGCGTACCGGTATTATTAAAAATGAAGGACAATATTTCTACTGATGAAATCCTGAAAGCCGGTGCCGAGGTATTACCTTTTAGGAGTAACTTGCCCGAGATAAGTAAATTTGCTTATACGGTAATTGATGAAACTTTTTACGATCGGGCTATGAAAAGCAAGGAAGAACACGGCGGGCATATTGTTGTAGCCCGTGATAATTACGCTCAGGGATCGAGTAGGGAACACGCAGCAATAGCGCCAAAATATCTTGGTCAGGTAGCGGTAATAGCTAATTCTTATGCGCGAATTGCGTGGCAAAACCTGGTAAATTTCGGAATTCTACCCCTTGAATTCATGGATATTAATGATTATGAAAAGATAGAGCAGGGGGATATTATTACTTTTAAAAATTTACGTGAAGATGTAAAAAGCCGTAATAACATTAAAGTGATTATTCGTAAAAGCAATGGGGATAAGGTAACTTTTGAAACCAGACATAGTATGAGTGATCGCCAAATTAATGTATTGCTAAAAGGTGGAATAATTAATGAGTTTAAGGAACGTATAGAAGAACAGGAACTTGGTGAAGATGAATCTTTAGATAAAACCCACGAAGACCTAAAGAATTAGTTGAATAGATGTATTTTAATAAAAAGCCCGGAACTTTTTAGTTCCGGGGCTTTTTATTAATTGAATCACAATCTAAAAAGTTTTCATTTTAGCCTTGCGTTTTTCTAGTTGACGATCTAATTCTTTAATACTTTGAGCAACTGCAGCTTCATAGGATTCTTTATTAGCTTCTGCAAAAATTTGAGGACCGGGAATACTTAAATTTATATTGCAAATATAGCCTGTGGGATCTTCAACTTCATGACGTTTAAAATGCACTTCAGCACTAACAATAAAGTCATATTTACTTTCTAATTTGTCTAGTTTTTTTTGGGTGAAAGCTTCTAAATTTTCACTTTTTTCAATCTTTACATATTGAAATCTCGCATCCATAATTCTGTTATTTTATTTATTCGAATAAACTTAAAAATACACAGTATGTCAAGCTTATTACATCTTCATTTGGAAAGTTTTAAGGAAGTTTTACATCTAAACCCGTTTCATAATTTTGTATCTTGGTAGTTACTAATTAGTAGCTATGCGAAATTTTATTAAAAATATAAGCTTGCTTGCTTTGTGCGGATTTTTATTGTATTCCTGCGGAAGCGCTAAAAACCGAATTTCGGAAGAGGAAATAGCAAATCTAGTTGAGCAGCGCCAATTTAATATTGAAAGTACCTGGGCTACACCTTTGGGAGGACTCCGAATTAATTTAATTGGCAATCCGAATTATGTGAAATTTAATAAGGATAGCGTAGATTTATTTCTTCCGTATTTTGGATTCCGACAAATGGGCGGTGGCTATGGAAGCGAAAGCGGCATTAAATATAAGGGTCGGTTAAAAGAATTGAAAATAGATAAACCAAAAGAAAATAAATACCAGATTAAGTTTCAAGGCGCACACTTAAATGAGAGTTTTGACTTTATAATATCTGTTTATAGTAACGGTAATACCAATATTTCAGTAAATAGTTCACAACGCAATACAATTTCTTATCAGGGGGAGCTAGAAGCCTTAGACGAAAACGAATAGCTTATTTTAACAGGGAGCTTGTATCTTTTTATTTTTCTATTTTACATAATGTAAATTATAGTTCAAATTATAATATTAAGATTTTAGTTTATTATGTTCAGAATATTATCTAATTTTTTCATTTAGCCGATCCTGTTATGAATTAATAAATCTTTAACCCGATTTGCCAAAGCTTCATTTTTTTCTTAATTCTTGTGTCATTTTTTGTTGCTCTTTTTTGTAAACTATTCTTGAAATAAAGATACTAACTTCATAAAGTATTAAAACCGGAATGGCGACAATGACCTGACTCACAACATCTGGAGGAGTAATAATAGCTGAAATGATTAAAACTATTACCAGGGCGTATTTTCTATAATTTCGTAGAAACTGCGGAGTAACAACCCCCACTTTCGTTAAAAAATACATAACGATAGGAAGCTCGAATATTAACCCAGAGGCCAATACGGAGATTCTTACCAGCCTCATGTAGCTACTAAGGTCAAAATCATTAAAAACATTCTCACTTACCTGGTATTTACCAAGAAAATTTATAGACAGCGGAGTAAGGACGTAATAGCCAAAAAGAACTCCAATGAAGAATAGCAGGGAAGAAATAAAGATAAATCCCTGGGCATTTCTCTTTTCATTGTCTTTCATGGCAGGGGCTACAAATTTCCAGAATTCGTGAATTACATATGGAAAAGAAATAATAAATCCTGCCGTTATGGCCACCCAGATATGTGCAGAGAATTGACCGCCCATAGTACGACTCTGAATCCTGAAGGGCATTTCATCAAAACAGAAACCACCATCTATTCCAGTGGCTGTTGAAATCCTACAAAGAATATCATAGGTCCAGAAATCCGCTCTACGGGGACCAAACAGCAAAACGTCAAATATGAATTCCTTTGCCAAAAAGGCAAAGGACGCTGCAATAACTATTGCCAGACATGCTCTTATTAAATGCCATCTTAAGTCCTCTAAATGATCTAAAAAAGACATTTTATCCTGCGTTGTTTTTTCCTTTGCCATAATTTTTTCCTCTCGCCATTAAATTGTGAACATAAACTACTCCTGTATATCTACTCCTGTATATATTTTATTTTAATCAGCTACAAGCGCTATTATATTTATATTTTTCGATTAAATTCAGTACCTCTAAGACCATTACTTCTACTTCTTGTTAAATGCTTTAAAGTTTAGGATCATTTTTTCACGAATGAAATTAGTTCCTGGTTTTGCTGTTATATTTGATTTTAAATATTTGACTACGATTATCGCTGGTTGTGCATCATGTATTATATCGCGCATATAAAGTACATATTTAAATAATCAAAGCGCGGAATATTCTTTTTTTTCATAAAAATAACAGATTTATATTAAGAATTACCTCCATCTAATTGTACCCACTCATCTATACCTTAGCTCCATTTTTTAGATCCCCCTTTGTTGTTAAGCCTATTGAAGCAACATAGCTTCTACCTTTCACTAAGTATTCACAATGATCTGATTCAATCAATTCTCCCACTTTAGGCTTAGAGATTAGATTGGATTTTGTAAGAGAAGGTAAGGTATTATTGACTTTCATTGGAGTCATAGAAGTTGCATAC
This sequence comes from Salegentibacter sp., assembly GCA_017795085.1. Lineage (GTDB taxonomy): Bacteria > Bacteroidota > Bacteroidia > Flavobacteriales > Flavobacteriaceae > Salegentibacter. The sequence goes on along the minus strand of CP051246.1, from coordinate 1,556,863 downwards.
GAGGTAAGAAGCAAAATCACTCCAAGGATTATATTTAGATTAAGTAATTTAAAAATATGAAAAATCAAAGCATGGTTGCCAACGGAATTCCGTAATTGATTGAAAATTAGAAAGAATAATCCCATTCCATACACATTCCCGCTCCACTCCTATCGTTGCTTCGGGCAAAGCTTATTCCATTAACATTGCAAAAAAACATTCGGGAAAGAAAAAAATAAAAGAAGATTAGTACTGATAAAAGCTTTTTACCAAAGCAAAGTTACATAAGGCAGAAACATTATAGTACAAATTATAATATATAAGTAAAACGGCGAATAGCTGGTGTAAAACGAGAATATAAAATTAGTGCTATCGGCTTTAATTAGAAATTGTAAACACAATCTCAGCAGAATAGTTATCGGCAGGAATGCTTGTGGTGATACCGCTTAAACGGAGTTGGACGGGAATATTATTTCTTGTATTTGTTACCAATCCAGCTCCTGTATTTAAAGTAAAAAATGAAACTGCGTTTGTTGTAATAACCTGATAACTTCCCCCGCCACTAACACTGCAAAGAAGACAAATTGAACCGGATATTCCAGACCCTGTTCTTCTACTTTCAATTACTACATTATTTTGCCAAACTAGGTTCTCTTCATAGTGAATGGAAGCAGTAGCTTGACTTCCTACAAGGAGTAATCCTGGTATGGACATAGACACTAAAATCTGATTGTTTGCACTTTCATAAGTTCCAACAAAATCTTCCCCGGCTTCGGTAATTTCTCCGGTAAGGTCAACATTCCAGTCACTACCACTTACTGATATTGATTGTGAAAAACCTTGAAAGCTAAGAAAAGTTAAAATGAAGTAATATAATATAGCTTGTTTATTTTTTTTTTGTATTTGTTTAAATATTTTCATCTTAATCACTTATTGTATAGGTTACGGTAGCACTATGGTTGGTATTGGCTTGCAGGTCACCGGCTCCGTAAGGCTCAAGGCTAAAGGTGAGTTGGTGTCCGTTTGCGCTTCCGTCTCCGGTACTGCTGCCTCCAATACCCTGTATTAACACCGTGGGCGTGGTTGAGAGTACGATGTTGCCGGTGGGTGTGCCCAATGTGCCATTTCCTCCCACAGCATTTCCGGCAACAAGATTGATATCCATACCCGTAATAGTGGCATCCAAAGCCACTGTGATGAACTTAGCAGTTCCGCCTGTGGGAATAGTTGCTGAATAGTTAATCCACTTGGAATTATCGGGAGAGACCGTAATAGGGTTTCCAGCTTCCGCAGGTGGTTGAAAAACAAATTCTATATCATTCGTATTCGGTTCTATATCCAACAGGGCAACTTCAGGAATAGTGAGGTCAACATTTCTGGATTGCGCAAAAACCCCCAAGGTTGCCAGTGTAAAAAGTGCTACCAAACTGTTTCGATGCCGCCGCATTATTTTTTGGGTTTTGATTTAATCGCTTGTATCTGAAGCGGTTCTTGCAAATATTTAATTTCACGTTGTCGTTTTAGGACATTAATAACAACCGGATGATTCTGTCCGGTCTGCAATTCGACCGTAAATTCGCTGTTATTGATTTGGTAATGTTTGTTCAGTCCGTTTCGATACACTTTCACGCGCCAAGTGCCGGGTCTTAAATAGGTAAAATCAAAAGGTTCGCCTGCACGGCACACTTTTCGAAACACCTCTTTTCCATCAGAGATTTCTACAATTACACTTTCATCTTCCGGCTTGCTATTGTTGATTCGCTCTTCACGGGTCAATTGAACCACACCCGAAATCGTTGCCGCACGGGTCAATCCAAAATCGACAAAGTGTTCTTTTTCGTTAATTTCCAATCGCGCCGGCAAAACCATTGTAGGGATTTCTTGAATTCCAATACTGGTTTTATCGAGTTCTAAAAAATAGGTGCCCGGTGCTACATCAACAAATGTAAAATTACCAAACTTATCGGTAACTGCCTCATGATTGTTTAAGTATAATCGAATACCTTCAATATTTTGAGCATCTATATTTGAGATGCGACCTTTGAGGGTGCTGTATTCTTTGGTTTTGTACAGCGGCACGTTTAGGTGCAGGGTGTAGCGTACAGAAAAAGCAAGGTCTTTGTTTTCTATTTGACCTTGTGCGATATTGTATCGGCCAATCACATCAATGGTTTGGTTTGGGGTTAGAGATTGGGTGAGTTGCAATTCAAAAAAATTCCTATCCCTAAAATATTCTTCTATCAAATAGGTGTTTTGATAAAACAGGCTATAATGCGTTTTGGCCGTTAGGTTTCCCGAAAATCTTCCGCCATAAACAAATTGTTCTTCTTTCATATCGGCATAGCGATTGGAGTTGAGATAACTTCCAAAAAGATTAAACGAATTTTTCCAGCGGTTATAGGTCACATTGAGCGTGTGCATTTGTGAATTTCCGTAGGTGTCATTTAAAAAATTGTTGGTTTGCCCCAATTGACTTTGCAGTCTGAAACGAAAACTATTGAATCGTTGCATAAAATTTACCCTCAAAAAATCTTCTTTGTAATCAAACCTCCTGATTTCCATGCGGTCCATTTTTTTTTTGCTTTCCCACAGAAGCCGTTATGGTACCCAACTTGGTGTATTTGTAATTTACTCCGGCCAAATAACGCTCACTATAAGGTGCTGCCATAAAAAGTGTGTCTTGATTGATGTTGCGAGCATCTTTGCGATAATTAGCTATAAGATTCACCTTGGGATGAATGCGGTACCGCATATTGGCCGTAATAAAATTGGTGTTGGTAAAAAAGCCTTGAAAGTATGGCGAAGCTTCCAGATAAGAAGCATTGAGCAAAAGGTTTTGAATATTAGCCGTAGCCTGAATGCGAAACGCTTGTCCGTTTTGAAACTGTGAGTCACTAATGGCATACTCACCATGCAAATCAACCACGCCAAACAAATTGGTGTCTGCCGTAAGAAACATCAAGTTAACATCGGGTTGGTCTTGATAGGTTTTTAACAGGTATCCGGAAGCCAAACGTGTTTTCTCCTTAAATTTATAAGCAACATAACCGTGAAACTGCTTGGTCATATCTTCAATAAAACGCGGTTTTTGGTAATAGCCTCCAACAGCAAATTTGTCGTTTTCATAATTGATTTCCGCACCTCTACCATATCGGGCAAACTCAGTGAGATAGGAAGCCGAATATACTTTATCACCTAGATGGGCATAGAGCCTGTCGGTTGTATAAGTTGCAAAATATTCTTCATAACGTCCAAAAGCTGCCAAGCTAAATTGGTCTGGGCCAATGGCTCTAAACTCGATGTGCTTTTTTCTTTCAGCATCAAGAGTGCCTTTTCCATATATTTCACCTTGAAAACCATCGGCATACCCCCCGTTGCGATTACGCCCTATGTACATTCCCGATACACGCACCGGGTAGCGGTGGTATACATCTTCTTGTTGTGCCTCAATCGGAATCACTGTTGTTCGCGCATAGGCTTTGAGGGGGTTAGTATCAACATTAAGTTGTTCAACCGTAAGCCTGACGGCTTTTCCGGTGCTTTTGGGCAAATTGGCATTGGTGGGGGTGACAACTTCCACCTCCTGCATTTCGCCGGGTTGCAGCACATCGGGGATACCGCTTCGTATCAGTGATTCCTGATTGATTTCATAGCGCAAACGCGCCACACTGTTTCCTTGGTTTCGCAGTATAAATGTAGAAACGATGGAGTCTCCGGCTTTTATAAAATCTGGTGACTGGTGCGGTGTTAGCACTACTTTGTGTACTTCGGCCACATGCAGGTTGAAACGCACCTCTGTAGTAGCCGACTGCTCTGAGAGCAATGCAAGTATTATTTCATAGTCCTTACTGAGGATGGCTGCAGGAATATGAACTGGAAAAATCAATATGGTGCTTTGACCGGCTTGCAGCGAGGTTTGGACCGGTGTTGTTGTTGACTTCCATTGATGGGGCAGTCTTATCTCAGGAATAAACGTTGCGGTGATTTGTTGGTTGTTTTGAACCTTAAAAACCAATGAATGTGCATTTCCGGGAAGGTATTGCTCTTTTTGTTGTACAAGGTTTATTTCAAAGTTTTGGGCAACAAGAAACAAGGGCAAAAACAAAAAACAATATAGCAGCTTATTATTCTTCATGTTTCAGTTCCAAATCCATTTGGAGTCCAAACACGTTGTCATTATCGGTTTCCGCAGTTAATACAGCTCTATAGTTTCCGGAGGGTAAATCTCCTAAATTGATTCCGAAACGTTTAGAACTTTCGGGCAAAAGACTGAGCTTTTCACTGGAAAAAGCACCCATATCATTCCCTGTAGTTCTGTCAAAAATTTCAACATGCATGCGTACTTTGTGAAAAAGCTCACCGTTATTGGCCATATCTACTTCCAGGAAATAGCGGTTTTCTTCAGCATTCAGACCAACATCTTCAAACTTGAGAAGCGTGGTGGCCTCGGCTTCATTATAGGTGGTAATGATTTGAACAGCATAGCGCACTTTAGATGTTATTTGAAAACCACTTTTCTCATCACTCGGAACTGCCCGTGCCACCGGCTCTACCATTATAACGCTCCAATAGGCCCCATTTTGTAACGCTACGTCTTTGGGCACTTTTATTTCATAGGCCACATCTACTTTTTCTTTTCCTTGAAGGGTTAGAAAAGTAGTATTTAGTTTAATCCAATTGGCATTGGTCCTGTTGTTTAAATCAGGGTTTCCGTAATACATTTCCCCTGTCGCCTGATAGGAATAATCGCTTTTAAACAGCTTTACATCCTGAAGCTCTGACGAAGTATTTTGAATGGTAATAACCCCTTTATAATAAGTATCTTCTCCAATTTGATAGGTATGTGTCAATCCATTTACTACCATAATACCGGCTTGTGCAGGTACCAAAGTGACCACGCTCAACAGTAAAGAGTATATGATTTTACGAAACATGCCCGTTTTTTTTGGTTATAGAAAATGTGTCATAAGACAAACAACTGCTACCTTTGCGTTGAAAAGTTAAATAAGCTGTCAATTTAATGACAAGTTACCCCTATTTTATTGATACCTATCAATTAGTTATCAGATATGGTGTAAGTAGCCGTGATATCAGTACCTGCATTTGCCTCAAGATCGGCATAGTCAGCTGTTCCCCCTCCAGAAGCTTCCAACGAATAGGTAAGGTTGTGACCATTGCTTGTTCCATCTCCGGTGTATGCGCTACCAATACCTGTGATGATATTCTGTGGAGCTACCGTCAACGTAAGTTGTGCAGAAGGAGTTCCCACAATTCCATCGCCATTACCTGCATCAGTACTTGCCTCCACTAAAATATCAGCACCTGGGTAGAGGGCATCGACTTCAACCGAAATCGCTCTATTAGCGTTATCACCGTCAATTATTGAGGAATAATTTAACCACAAATCCGTATTATCCACGGGAGCGGTCAAAGGCAAACCGGCTTCTGTGGGAGCGGTAAAGTCCATAATAATTGTATTGTCTGCAGAAGGTTCAATATCAACAAGGGCCAATGCGGGAGCAGAAATGGTAATAATGTGTGAATCAGTATCAATATCTTGAGCTTGAACAAAGACAAATGAAAACAATACTAATGCTGAGAAAATTAATTTTCGTGTTTTCATGATATTTAGTTTTAAATTATTATTTGACAAAAATACAATATTAATAATCATATTTAGATAATATTTATCATATTTTACGTATTAGGGTTTATACATAATATATTCATATCTTTATCCTGACGAATAAGAAGCTATAAAACCTGCTACTTATTCTTTGACATAAGTATACGTTGATTGCTATTGATGGTAAAACTATTAAAGGGGGCCAAAGCGAGTGGGAAAAAATTATTATTATTGGCGGTGAGGCTTGTGGGTTCGGCCGCTTTTATAAAAATAGAATTAGTAATTCAATTTATTGAGCATTTAACAAACGGAATGCTTATGGATGTAAACACGGTTTGGTTTAATGTAAAAACCATTGCCAGGTTTACCGATGATGTTTTATACAAAATAAGGGAAGATGGAAATATTTACTAATCTTTATCTCTCTTTACTTCCATATTTATTGTGTATTCCCGTAGGCTTCTTCTTAAAAAAGAAGAAAATCCTACCCCAAAAATTTGTGCATAAACCGCTATTGTTTTTGTTTATGCCCATTTTGGTGATCGATCATGTCCTGGAAGCTTCGGTAGAAAAACTGGCTATTTTACCGGTTATCTCTTTTGGATTAGCCGCTTTAATGGTCATCCCGGCTACCTGGATTTACAAGCAGTTTAAAGACCTGGAGAACCCGCATTTGCTACGCAGTAGTTTTTCATTTTTTAACGTGGCTTTCTTCGGTATTCCAACCGTTATCGCGCTTTTTGGAAAAGAGGCAGTTACTACGCTAATTTGTATTTATATTGGTACGGCACTTTATGGAAATATTATTGGTTATGTTCAGGTGGCAAAATCCCGATTTGCAACACGACAATCAATTAAAGAAGTCTTTAAAATCCCTTTTATTTATGTTTTTGTACTGGCCGTTATTCTAAAAATTTTGAATTTCAAACCGCCGGAGTTCGTTTCCCCCGTCACCGATTTCCTGGGAATTGTTGTTTCGGTAGCCGGAATGTTAATTATAGGGATGAATATCAGCAACATCAATTTTAAAAAACTCAACTGGCCGTATTACTCAAAAGTGCTGGGAATTAGGGCGCTGAGTGCGGTAATAATTACCGCTTTACTGCTGGGATTAGAATATGGTATGATTAACGGGTTAACTGGAGAGGAGCGCCAGGTTATGGCGCTTATCCCCCTCTTCCCTATCGCTGCAAACCTTACTGTTTTTGCTTCATTTTTAAGGTCAAAACAGCAAGAATCTGCCTTGTTGGTTTTGCTATCTATGGTACTCTCTTTAATCCTTGTACCTTTTTTAGCTTTTTTAATGATGAATTAATCCTTTTTTATAGGCACCATAAAAACCGGGATTTCAGTTTTTTCAAGCACTTCGGAAGCTACGGTTCCCATGAGTAGTTTTTCTAAAAACGAATGGCTATGTGTTCCCATAACAATTAAATTAGCATGCCATCGCCGGGCATAATCTAAAATTGCTGAAGCTTTATCACCTTCTATAAGTTTGATACCCACTTTTTTATCATTTAGATTGGAAGCGGCGGTTTTTAAATAATCTTCAGCTACTTGTCGCATTTCTGAAGCTATATTTATATCAAGGGCCATATCATCATAGCCTTCATAGCCTAAGAAAGGCTGATATTGCATGCTGTAATAACTCATATCTGCCAGTACATGCAATAGGCAAACTTCCGCATTCATTTTCTGAGCGAGTTCATAACCGGCGCGGGCTACTTTTTCTGAAACCGGATGATAATCTATCGCGATTAATACTTTGTCCATAATTAAAATTAAATTGGTTGCAACTTAAATTTAGTAAGAAAAAATAATAAAATCAGCTTTTGGCAACTACTTAACGGTTTAATGTTAAGTTAAAGCAGTATAGAAAGGAAAAAATTAAAGAAATTGAATTTTAAGCCTGAAATATTTCTGAAACCAGGTCGACTTAAATGGTCAAAAGTGTCACACAGAAACTATTCTTTTATGACCAATAAAGTAGCTTTTGCACCGGTAAGTAAATTCCATTCTTTGGAAGCCACCAAATTACCTTCATCGTCCAAAACTTTTAATTCGGCGGTATTGGGTCCCGATTCTCCCTGGTTTAAAGCTTCAAACTCTATGGTGTTTATACCGCTTTGCAATTTTGCTAAAACCGGAGTATAGCCAGCAGTTAGGTTTACACGCTGTACCTTTACGCCATTAACATAGATTTGAACCTTGTCACCATCAACATATTCGTGGTCTCTACTGTATAATTCCACAAATTTGCCACCGGTTTTAATTTCACCAAGGCTTTGATTTTCTCCATAGGCCTCCCTGGCTTCGCGGTCTTTATCTAATTTTTCTTTAGCTACATCGCCCGCAGTTTTTAAATCGTCGTTTTTCTCACGAAAATCTATTTTTTTCGGTTCATCATCCCGAAGCCATTTACTGTCTTTATCGTTGGTTTCTTCTCTTCTAAGCAAAGGGAAAGCACTGCTTTTTTCTGGTTCGGCTTTTAAAACTCCTCCAGAATTGGTAGTCCGCGGAATTTCAATCTGAGCCTTAGCCTTAAGGCTGAAAAGACTAATAACCCCAAAAAGAAACAAAGTAAAAACAGCTTTCATAGAAATATTTAGATTAATCTTTTCATTAACTTATATCAAAAATATGACCAAAATAAAAACTCTTACAGATTAGTTGTATTTTATCTGTAACTTTTAGTTTTGTTATAGTTAATGTAAACTTTCAATTATGCAAGTTAATCATCTTTTGGCATCTCATTCTATTGCTTCAAAATTTATTGCTCAATTACGTGATATTGAGGTTCAAAAAGACCGAATGCGATTTAGGCGGAACATTCAGCGCTTGGGAGAAATTTTGGGCTATGAGCTTAGTAAAAGTCTTGAATATAAAACACAAAATATTGAAAGTCCGCTGGGAAAAGCACAAATGGCTATTCCTTCTTCTCAAATTGTTTTGTGCAGTATCCTGCGCGCAGGATTACCTTTACATGAAGGCCTGTTAAACTATTTTGATGATGCTGAAAATTCATTTATTTCGGCCTATCGCCATCATCCAAATGATGATGAGAATTTTGAAATTGTGGTAGAATACCTCGCTTCTCCTTCTTTAGAAAATAAAACCCTAATCCTTGCCGATCCTATGCTGGCCACCGGAAGTTCATTTGTAAATGTTTATGAATCGTTAAAAAGTATGGGCACGCCAAAAGAAATTCATTTGGTTTCCGTCATTGGTGCGAAACCGGGTATTGAAATGCTTCAAAAAGTCTTTCCGGAAAATACCAAATTATGGATTGCAGCTATTGATGATAAGCTCGATGAAAGGGGATATATTGTACCTGGACTTGGCGATGCGGGCGATTTGTGCTATGGTAGCAAACTTCAGCATTAAAAAGGATAACCTATGGCAAAATTGAAAACGGGATTTTGGTAATCAAAATTCCAGCGATTTCCTTTTTCCAGTCTTGGGTCATGAAAAGGTGCTGCCAAATCAAATCGTATCACAAAACTTTGAATATCTATTCGCAGGCCTGCCCCTCCTCCAATTCCCAATTCATTAATAAAATCAGAGCTGAATTTTCCTCCTGGAAGTGATGGATTTTCTTTTGAGTTCCAAACATTTCCGGCATCGGCAAATACGGCACCTTTCAGAAAAGAAAAAATAGGAAAACGATATTCAATATTAGCCTCCAGACGAATATTTCCGGCCTGGTCAAAAAAGCTATTATCTATATCTTCGGGCGTATAGGTCCCGGGACCCAGAGAACGAATTCGGAAAGCACGAACGCTGTATGGACCTCCCGAAAAATATTGCTTGGTAAAAGGTAGAATATTTGAATTTCCGTAGGCATAACCATAACCGGCAAACAAACGGGTTGCAATTTTTTGCGCACTACCCACCTTTAGATGATAGCGTATATCTATATCCCCTTTTGCATATTGTGCGTATTCCAGCCCTAAAAATTTTTTGGGGCTTTCTTGTGATGAATTATTGAAAATATCAATGCTATTTCCAGCAGTATCAAAATTGAAATTAAAGAAAAATTGATGCCTTTTCTTAGAATCTATCAGTCCGTTATAAACAAATGAATAAGTTAATCCTGAAATAAACTCCTGGCTAAAGCTATTTTCTAAAAATGGGTTTTCTCTTAATATTTTATCAAATTCTTCCGTGGTTTGGGCAAGTTGTACATAATTAAGTGAAATGGGATTAAGCTGGTGACTTACATAACGATTGGCCTGCCAGGAATATCCAAAACGGGAGGAAGCCGAGACCAAAGTAAAAAGTTTACTCCTGCTCAAGAAATCTACCCCCAAACTGGTTTTGGTTTTTGGAATGGCATATTTAAACCAATGATGGTTTATTTTAACAGGGAAAAGTAAACGCGGAAAAATAATCTCGCCCTCGGCACCCAATTGTATACTGTTCAAACCCCGCTGGCTCCCACCGGCAATTTGTTGTTCATAGCCTAATTTTGTCGTTAAATTTAAAATCTCACCCCCTTTAAACAAATTACGGTTACTATAGGTTAAGGCCAGCCCGGGTCCGGCAAAATTATTAGATTTAGTAACCGCTTGGATTTCAGCTCGTAAACTACGCTTTTTAATTGGCGAAAGATAGATATTGGCTTCCAGATGGCCTAGACTATCGGTTTGAAGACTGTCTAATTCTTTGTAATTAATATTCACAAATTTATAAGCGCCAATAGAACCCAGACGCCGACTGGTATTTTTAGAATTTTGTGGGTTGTAAAAATCGTCTTTATCGATTTGAATATAGGGTTCTAGATATTTGGGTTTAAAAATTTCAGTTTCCTGGAAAAAATTCTTTCCGTTTAGCTTAACGGTATCCTGGGGAATGCTATCACGGCCGCCTATTTTATAATTAGGATAAATATTAACCCGGTCAATTTTGTAGGGAATAACAGCTTTTGCCGGTACGTTGTTCTTAAGTCTTAAATACAAGTCATATTTCCTGCTGTTTTCATAGCTATTGGTATCAGTTTCAAAAATTAAAAAAGCCTCATTAAAATTGTAATATCCACTATCTTTAATCGCCAGGTCAATACGTTCACGTTCGGCTTTAAAAACATTAAGATCAAAACGCATATCGTCCTGGATATACGTTTCAGATAATGTTTTCTGAATTGTTTTTTGTACCGGCAGGCTATCCCCTTCAAAAGTGAACGTTTCTTTTCGGTAAGGCATCACAACCTGAACGGCATAAGTAAGCCCGGCTTCTTTTTTATCTGGGTTTTCTTCTATTTCACCCGATACCGAACTATAAAAATATCCGCGGTTTTCAAGACGGTTTTCAATGAAATCTCCGGTTTGAGATAAATCAACATCAGAAATATAAACCGGCTCCTCTCCTATTTTATTATTAAGAAATTTATTAATAAATCCCGGTTTTTCCCGTGCTGCTTTATAATGAAAATAGAGTCCGGGACGCATCCCCAGAAATTTACTATTTGGCTGGGGCCTGAGAACGGAACGAACTTCTTCTTTAATACGATTTGGTGCTTTTATACTATCAGGAGCATTTAATGCTACCGTAGCACCTGAATATAATAATTCATCCTCAGGAATAAATTTTTTAACATTACAGGATTGGCATATGATAAATCCCAAAAGGATTGAAAATATAGCTATTTTATGACTTATGTTTTTCATTATTATTCCTTCTGTTGCTGATTTTCCTCACCTAAGAAATTCTTCCATAATTCCCTGAATTTATCAAATTCACGAGTGAAAATAAGTGCAATTCCGCTAACGATGAGCTGACCGTCAATAACATTTTCATATTCATTTCTTCGGAAACCACGCAATCTGTACCGGCCATTTTCGGTTAATAAATATTCCAAACTTACATTTCCAATTACCGGACTCGTTTCTTCATTTGGATTATTTCCCTGTACATCAACTTCACTTCCCACTTTTATAATTAACCGATCGTCAAGTAACTTTTTTTGTGCGGAAACATCTACCTGTGTGCGTTGCTGTTGTCCGTCTGCCCCCTGATAATCGGTGAAACTGTTTACCCCAAAATTGAGCTCGATTCCTGTATCCCCCAATAATTGGTCTGAAAAGCGGTTAAGTTGATCGGAAAGTGCCTGGTTTAAATTATCACGAGCAATGGTTTCCATTCCACCGCTACTACCATCACTACCCGTATCGGGAAAAAACCGGTTTAACACCAACAGGGAGAAGACCTGTTTATTTAAAGCCTCTTCCTGATTATTTAATTGCTGAATCCTGCCATATACCTGGCCACCCAAAGCCCCTCGTTCCTCTTCAGGCATACCTAAATTAAATGAGAGTTTAGGTTGCATAAGCTCTCCATCAACATTAAGAAAAACCTCAAAAGGTAGTTCCTGACGAAACTGACCACCTTTCTGTCCAACGCCCACATCCCTGGCGGCCATTAATGAAGAAGCTGAAGTTTCTATATTATAAACAGCCGTAACATCAAGACTGGCATCCATAGGGTCGCCACTCCAGGAAATACTACTACCCTCAACAATATCAAATCTTCGATTTACCAGCTCATAAAGATTCATTTCGTAATGCCCGTCACTCATTTCATAACGTCCCGATAAATTCATCCTGCCGTTTTCATCCATGGTAAAGGTAAGTTCCCCGCTACCGGTTACCCTAAAATTATCACCGGTTTCTTTGCTAATAATAATATTAAAAGAAGCATTTTCTTCAATTTCCACTAAAGAATTAATTATAAAACCGGAAAGTACTGTTTCTTCTTCTTTTTCACTGCTGCCGGTTAAAATATCATCGGGATTTTCACGGTTTACAAATCTTACAATTCCATCCCGTTCCTGTATTTCCAATTCGGCATCAGGCATAATATAAGTGATATCGGTACCAGAATTTATTGTAATCCGGCCATTTATTTGTGGAAGATTCATATTTCCGGTGATTCTTGCCCGAGCATCAAAAATCGCTTTTCCATAAAATAATTCATTATCATCCCTGCTGGCATTAAGTGCATTAAAGTCTTTAGCTTCAACTTGCAAATCAAATTCAGGGTTTAGGTAGCTCTCAGTTAAAATATCTCCGTTCATAACAAAGTTGTTCCCCTGTTCATCCTGAATGCTAAAATCATTAAAATATATCCCGTCATTATCAATCTTCAGATTTTCATCTTCAAACCTAAAACCAGCATTCAACATAGAAACCGTAAAGCCGGTATTATTAAAATTAAACTCCCCTGAATATTCCGGCTCTACTGTAGTACCCTGAATGCTCATATTTCCGGCTATACTCCCCTGGGAATCTTTAATTTCCCCCATTGAAAAGTGCTCAATAACCGATGTTTTCAATTTATTAAGCTGAATATCAAAATCGAGGTTTGCTGCGGTTTCATTAGGCTGAAATCTTCCGGAAATATCTAAATCTACATCGCCTTCTTTTAAAGATAATTCTGTGTTATATCCTCCTCCCTGCCCGGGATTGGCTTTAAAATTCAGGATGCCAAGCGGAGCTTTCATAACATAAAAATTGCTTATTTGCAGCCCGGCAAGTATTGCCGTAGCCCCAAAAGGATCTTCAACAACAAGGTCGCCATCTAAACGGCCACTTGCCAATTCTTCTTCGGGATTAAAATAGTTAAAAATATTTCGAAGACTAAAATTATTAAAATCGAGGTTAAAATGTTTATTTTCAGCTTCTTCATAATTATTATGCAAACGTATCTCCTGCTGATTTCTACTGATATTAAAATCGGTAAAAACTAGATTGCTATCGGTAAGCTTCATCGAATTAGTTTCAGGAATTTCCCAGGCTTTTTTATTAAAAACCAATTCGGAAGGATTGATATGAATTTGCAGGTTTTCCTCAGGCCGTGTTATTTCTGACATAACATGGACAAGTAAACTATCTTCATCATTGGCAATAAAATCGAGCAATAATTTATCTTGTTCCATTTTCCCTTCCAGATAGGTTTTTTTAATCAGTAAGGGACCACCTTCTATGGAGTTAAACCCAAATTCAAAATCAAAATTTTCCCGGTCTGAATTAACTCTAAAAGCCAGGCTATCTACGACATTTCCATTATAATTTAAACGCGGAAAATCGATATTTGCAGTCAATTTCTGCTTATCTTCAGAGAAATCCATATTCATGGTAATGGTATCCATTTGCTCAAGGCCGGTCACAAAAACCTCGTTTAAAACAGGAGAATCCCTTATTTCACCCCTGATTTTCACATCAACGGGACTAGTTAAAGAATCAACATTGGTTTTCTCACCATTAAAATAACTTAGATAATGACGTTGAAGGGCATTTGAAAAAGCGGCAGGATCGGCATTAGATTCCAAAGTAAGGTTTAAAATTTGGTTACTTACATGAAGAGCGGTGGTATCGGCTTCTACATGTGCATCCATTTCCAGCCCTCCCAAAAAGTAGGGCTCATTATCATAAACCGCAATACCATCGTTAATTTTAGCCTGAAGACTGTAATTTTCAGGGTCTTCAAACTTAAAACCTCCATTCAGTTTAAAACCTGCTTTTATATTTCTATTAGTGAGTCCCAAAGCCTTTAAATTTGCACCTTCCAGGTTTAAGCCGAGCTGAACTTCTTGTACTACCGAATCGAGGGCTACCTGGCTTTCCAGATCAAATTTCAGGTTTTCATCTTTGTAAGCCGAGTTTATTGTCCCGTTTCCATTTTTAATTTGTCCGGAAATCGGCAGGTTTGTAATCTCGTAATTATTGTAACTGAAATCGGTGATTTCAGCATTCAGGCTGGCATCCAAGGAATTTATATCATTGCCCCTTCCGGCACTTTCCACATTAAGATTTAAATTACCCAGGCGTTCATCCTTTAAAATATACCCCAGGTTAAGGGCTTCGGTTTTTAAATTGGTTTTATAAACAATAGTTTCTGTGTTTTGCATGGTTCCCTGAATCAAAACATTTCCTTCAGAAGAAGTAAGTTTTATGCGGGTATTGATATTTTTAGGATTTCCATGAGCACGGCCACGCAGGGCAAGTTTCTGTGGGATTTGGATACCCAAACTGTCTTGCTGAACAAAATGTTGTAAATCACTTTTACCAGAGTTTACACTTATTGATGGAAAGTCAAACTGAAGTTCTTCGGGATTTGATATATTTCCTAAATCCCCCCGGGTTTTCAATAGCGTATTCCCCCATGATAAATTAGGAATATTTATATTCAGTTTATTGAAACTGCCATGGGCAGACAAACTACCCTTAACCGGCATTCGACTTAAATTTACAAGATAAGGGTTATTTCGCAGCGCGGGTTGAAAACGAAAAATTTCATTTAAATCAAGTTCAAAATTAGGGAAATCAAGGTTAAATTCAGGATTTCCGGTATTTTCAATTAAATTTTGGACAGAATTATATTGGCTTGCCAACCGGCCTTCTAATTTGTTTTTATTTAAAAAGATTTTAATTTCGGAAACTTCCAATTCACGGTTATTTATTTGAGCATTTGCCTGAAACTCTTTTAAATTTATTCCGGAAGCTTCTTTAAATGATAATTCATTAAGCGCTAAGCCGGCTGATTTATCTTGTAAATACAATTCATTAGCCTTGAGATTAAAGTCTTTTATAAACAAAGCTGAAGGTTTAAAAATTCCTTTTTCAGGCTCCTGATTATTTTCAGTGAATTTAATTTCATTTTCAACAAGCTTAACCGATTTTACCTGTATGTCAAAATCGGGCCAGGAAAAAGCGGCCGAATCGGTTTCTGTATTGTTTTGAGGCGTTTTTTTAGAAGATTTTGTAGTTAAGTTAAGGGCAAATAATGATTCTTCCAGGGATATTTCATCGACTTCAAATTTATTAGCCTCAAGGTCTAAATTGGGGATTTCGGTATAAAAATTTTCTAAATCGGCCAGGATTTCTATAGAATCGGGTTTTGAATCGTAGTGTGCCTTAACATTTTTAATCTCAAATTTATCGATTACCAATTTGGGAAGTGGGCCGGCTTCTTCCTCGCTCTCAGGAAAAGCGTTTTGCTGTAAGTAATTTAAGTCGGTGTTTTTAAGACTGGCCTCCCCTATCCTGAAATTCATATTCTTCAGGTCGGTTTTTTTCATCATCACCGCTAAATTTCCCAAGTGTAATTTAGTGTCAATCCCCGAAACATTGTCCCTGAAATTAATTTGAAAATCATTTAAATTTACTTTTCCGATACTAAATTCCTGAGAAGCGCTAGCATCCTGAGTGGTAGTTGTGGTATCGCCTGATGCAAAGGCTTCCTGTAAAAAATCAAAATTAAACCCGCTTATAGAATCCTGCCGGATGATATTGGCCCGCAGCCCATTCCAATCTACTGAATTTATACTAATTTTATTTCCGCGAATAATTGGTATAATGGGAATATCGGCTTCAAGTGATTTTGAATATATCAGGGTATCCCCTTTTTTATCATCTAAATAAAGCCCTTCTACAGAAATATTTCCTGAAAAAGTGATGAAAACACGATCAATGTTAATGGTGGTACCTGTTTTTTCGGCATAGGAATTTGTGATTTTATCAACTATTATATTTTGTCCCCAGGGTGTTCGAATAAAGAGAACTAGCAAGAAGATTAAAATAAATAAGCCCGCAAGGATTTTTGCGAAGACACGTAAAGCTTTAAATTTCTTCTTTTTCTTAGGCTTTTTTTCCAAATCCCGGCTGGTTAGCTTTTTTCAAATTTAACTGAATTGCAGCACAGGAAAAGAAAGGATTTCAATAAAATTCTGTTAAAGGCCTTGAAAGGAATCTCTTATGTTTAAGAGGCTGTTTAAAATTGATTATCAGTATATATTTTTTCTATTCTGAACTATTAAAATACAATACAGACAATAAAAGAAGAAAATTCCGACAAAAAAACATATAAATTCTGCCTAAAAAAAAGTTAAATATAATTATTAGATACTATATAAAGACTCATATCGTTTTTTAACGGAAAAGTCCTTTTTACAATTAACCAATCTCGAAAAACTAGAAAAGGATCAAATTTAAATTAACTACCATGAAAAGAACCGTAGCTATTACAATTTTATCGGCAGCAGTTTTGTCTTCCTGTGTGTCAAAAAAGAAATACACCGAATTAGAAACTCAACTCAACAATACCCGAAGTAACTTACAGCAAACACAAGTAGAGAAAGAGGAAATTGAAAAAAAATACGCCCGAATTGAAGACCGGGTGGCAGAATACAATGCAAAAATCAATTCACTCAGAGATGAAAACGACGAGAAATTGGAAATGACTGCTGTTGCTCCGGTTAACAACAATTCTAAAGAGCAAATGCGTAAAACCATTTCCAAAATGGATCCTTCGGAACTTGCGGGAGCAGAAACCCTGGAAGATTCTGTTAATTTGGCAATTTCTTATAATTTAAAGCAATCTATTTCTGAAGGTACCGATGATGAAAATATTGATATTAATGTGGATGAAACTGTGGTTATGATTAATGTTTCAGATAAATTATTATTTTCTGATGGTAGCTATCGTGTAAATAATAAAGCGCACAATTTGCTGAAAAAACTTGCTGAAGTAATCAATTCTGAGCCTAGTCTTGAAGTAATGGTAGAAGGTCATACCGACAACAGAACCATGGTTAAAGAATCTTATCTTAAAGATAACTGGGATCTTAGTGTACGCCGGGCAACCTCTATAATTCGTATACTTCAGGATAAATATAGTGTAGATCCTGCTAAACTTATCGCTTCAGGCCGTAGCAGTTATGCACCACTCGTAAAAAACGATTCTCCTGAAAATATGGCTAAAAACAGAAGAACAAGAATTGTACTTATCCCCGATCTTGAAAAATTCTTCGGAATGTTAGATTCGCAAATGTAAGAGCTATTCCCATACTTATTAAAAAGGCCGGCTTAAAAGTAATTTTAAGCCGGCCTTTTTCTTTTAGACTTATTTACCCGAATCTAAATTTAAATGTTCCAAGGCTTGCCTCGAATCAAAATGTTTATTTTATAAAATGCCGTATCGGCTTGTCCCAAAATAGTTTACTTTTTGGAAGTTAGAAAATAATGATCCAAAGAGTATTTTCCTGCTCCAGAAAAGAATAGGAGAATATATCCCGTTAAATACAAAAGCGGAAGTTCCTGCCGTACCATACCATCGGGCATATGTATAATAAGCCCTGCAACCAGCATTGTAATAGCCAAGGGAATTGCGGCAAACCTGGTAGCAAAACCTATAAGGATAAGAATGGAACATAGAAATTCAGCAAAAACAGCAAGGCCTAAAGAAGTTGTCTCCCCAAGCCCTATAGGATCTCCAAACTGTATAGGATCAGGGCCAAAAAAAGTGATAAGCTTTGGAATTCCGTGCATAAGCATTAAAACCGCAATTCCAATTCTAAAAATTAATAGCCCAATATCTACCTGAGCGGGATTTAAGGTGGTTACATAAGATTTCTTCATAATATAAATTTGATTACTGATTATTTGTTAAGTTTATCGACAGTTACTTCATTATAATTTCAGGAAAAGCAAAAATTAAAAAAAGCTATTTCTTGCCGGTATTATTAAAAACATTCAATGCTTTGGAATCCTTACTTTCTTTTTTTTCAATTTATTGCTCTTGTTACTATTCAAATATAGAATTTATTTCTGGTAAATACTCTTGATTCATTTCTCAGCTTTTGTAATAAAAAAATAATTTATTATTTAAATCGATTTTAAATAAAATGTTTTTTAGATTTGCCTCACTATTTATAATAAGTCTAATTAAATTTAAAAATGAAATACCTAAAATTATTATTGGTGACCTTATTGCAGCTTACTGCATTACATGCTCAAAATACCGAGGAATATACTATTTCTGGTAAACTTACAAATAGCAACGGCCAAGCTCTTTCGAATGCAAACATTTATTTACAAGGAGAAAGTTATGGTACTTATTCTGATGAAAAAGGTTTATATAGCCTCTCCAATATAAAAACCGGCAACTATGTATTGGTAGTATCAGAAATTGGATATCAGACTTACATAGAAGAAATTGAAGTTAAGGGTGACTTACAATTGAATGTAGAACTTCAGGAAGAAGTTAATTCATTGGGAGATGTGGTTATTTCCGGCAATGGAAGATCAAAATATACAGAAAGGCAACCTTCAGCCTCGTTAAAACTTCAACAGGATATTCATAAAATCCCCCAGAATATCCAGGTTATCAGTGGCGATTTATTACAAGACCAACAGGTAATCAGTATGATGGAAAACGTAACCCGAAACGTAAGCGGGGCTCAAATGATTGAACATTGGGGAAATTTTGCCCGGGTCAATATGCGAGGCTTTAGGTTACCGCCATTTAGAAATGGGATGAATGTACTTTCTACTTGGGGGCCACTTGCTGAAGATATGGCTATTGTTGATAGAGTTGAAGTGGTAAAAGGTCCTTCTGCTTTTATGCTCTCTAGCGGAGAACCCGGCGGTCTCTATAATGTGGTTACCAAGAAACCCACCGGCAATGCTGGTGGTGAAGTTGGGGTAACCACTGGGAGTTATAATACCTTAAGAGCTACTTTAGATATAGAAGGAAAACTTTCTAAAGACCAAAAACTCCAATACCGTTTTGTTGGAGCGGGAACCACTAAAGGTTCGCATCGCGAAAATGAATTTAACGACCGTTATACTTTTGCGCCAACGCTTACGTATCAGATTGATGATAAAACATCGGTTACAGGTCAATATATCTATCAATATGCAAAAATGCCGCTGCTGGGATCAGCTTATGTTTTTGGTCCAAGTGAATCCGGATATGCTAGTTTAGATCGTGATTTTTCATTAGTCGATCCAAGAATAGACCCGACAATTATGAAAGAGCACTACGGGTTTATCAATTTTACCCATCAATTAAATGACAATTGGAATGTAATTGCACAATTAAGCTACTTAAATTATGATCAGGTAGGGTCAAGCTTATGGTTAGACGGAACCTATGGGATTACCGAAGAAGGAAATTTGTTAAGGAGAATAAGTATTTCGGATGCCAAAGAAGAACAGAAATCAGGCCAGGTTTTTGTAAACGGGACTATAGAAACCGGAAATGTATCACATAAAATTATGGCCGGCTTAGATTTTGGAAATAAAAATTATATAGGAGATTGGAACCAACCAGTAATTTTGGATTCTGAAGAAAATCCTTTTAATATTTATGATCCTACCCCGGCTATTCACTTACCTGATTATGACCGTAGCCAAAGTTTACGTAAACGTTCAAGTGTAGTATTATCATCAGAATATTTGTCGTATTATGCACAAGACGAATTGGGCTTCTTTCAGGATAAGTTGCGACTGACCCTTGCCGGAAGACTTACACAATTTAAAAGTTCTTCCTATGGTACAAAAACCAATGATGAAGTCTTTACCCCGCGTATAGCAGCATCTTATTCTATTATAGATGATTTAAGCGCTTATGCTATGTTTGATCAATCTTTTCTGCCTGAACCCGGTGTTGATCGATCCGGAAATCCTTTTGAACCCGTAGAAGCCGAAGATATTGAAGGAGGCCTGAAGTATAATTTTTCAGATGGTAAATGGAATGTTGCGGCAGGATACTTTAATATAATTAAAAACAACGCGCTAACTTCCGATCCTGAAGATGCTAACTTTTCTGTACAATTAGGCGAAGTTGTTTCAAAGGGTTTTGAGTTTGATTTACGAGGAGAAATTGCAGAGGGCTTGGGGGTTATTTTAAACTATGCCAATACCAATGTTGAAATAACCGAAGATACCAATCCTGAAAACATAGGAAGCAGGGTTGCCGGGCATGCACGTCACGTGACCAATGGATGGTTTAACTATAAATTTCAGCAGGAAAAAGTGAAAGGACTCGGAGTTTCATTGGGCTATCAATACCTGATAGATCGTTCTAGCTGGGCCTGGGGAGCCGATAACCGAACAGATTTACCGGATTATTTTAGAATGGACGGAGCCTTATCCTGGGAAAACAACAAATTTAAAGTAGCTTTAAATATCAATAATTTGCTAAACGAATACCTCTACTCCGGTTCTGATTATGGAAGTTATGTATATTGGCAGAGTGAACCGGGAAGAAATTTTAGACTAAGCTTAAATTATAAGTTTTAGACCGCTTTGAATGATAATCAAATATATTCTCAAGCCATCCAACTGTCTTTCTCAAAAAGCAGGTTTAGGATGGCTTTATAAGTTTAAGATATCTTAATCAGGTATTATAAACCATAAAAGCAGCGTCATTAATAAACCGGTTACTGCAATTAGCGTGGTCATTACCGTCCAGGATTGAAAGGTCTGTTTTTCATTCATCCCCAAATATTGTCCTACTAACCAAAATCCACTGTCATTTACATGTGATAAAATACTGGCGCCGGCAGCAATAGCAATAACAATAAGTGAAATTTGAGGACTTGAGAAATCACCTCCTGCCAGTATCGGTGCTGTAATACCCGCCCCGGTTATCATCGCTACGGTAGAAGAACCCTGTAAAATTCGTACCAAAGCAGCAACGATAAATCCAAAAATTAAAGGGTTAAAAAGTGAATTATTCAAAGCTTCGGCAATCATCTCCCCTGCTCCGGTATTAATCAAAATTTGTTTAAAAGCCCCACCTGCCCCGGTAAGCAAAATAATTACTCCCGCAGCTTCAAATGATTTTGTTGAAATTTTTAAAAGTTTTTTTTTCCTTACCTCCCTTTTTATTCCGAGGAAATACCAGGCAATGAGGTTAGCAATAATCAAAGCAGTAAACGGATGGCCTAAAATTTCAAAAACATATAAAATTGAATTCGGAATATTCATATTTTCAACCAAAGGGCTTTGTAATAAGGTGTTAAGGACTATTAAAACAATGGGCACCGCAATAATCCCAATTATCATTAAAGCTGATGGAAATTCCTGAGGATTTTGATTCTCTTCCGTGGCAAAATGTTTGGGTTCCAGGTGGATTTTCTTTGAGATATAGCGTGCGAAAAAAGGCCCACTAATAATTGCGGTAGGAATTCCGGTTAAAGCACCAAATAAAATCACCCAGCCCAAGTCGGCACCCAGAATATCTGCAACAGCCACCGGTCCCGGCGTTGGCGGGATAAAAGCGTGGGTAATTGCCAATCCGGCAAGCAGGGGCAATGCGTACAATAAGAGCGACTTGCCGGTCCTTCTACTTAGTGCGTAAGCCACGGGTACCAGGATAATAAAAGCCACATCAAAAAATACTGGAATGGCCACGGCAAAACCGGTTACCACCATTGCCCAGGGTGCTTTTTTATCACCGGTTTTAGAGAGTAAAAAAGCAGCTAAAGATTGTGCTCCACCCGAATGTTCAAGCATTGCTCCAAATAATGCTCCCAAACCTACTACTGTTGCAACAAAGCCCAGGGTACTTCCCATTCCTTCACTTATGCTGTCCAGTATTTCTGTAGCAGGCAAACCGGCTACAATACCAACCAGTAAACTAACCAGTAAAAGCGCTAAAAATGCCTGGATTTTAAGTTTTAGGATTAGGAACAACAACAGCGCAATTCCCGCAAAAACAGCAAAGAGTAATTGTATATCCATTAATTATTGTTTTTCCAGTTGGTATGAAAAAACTCCCCGCGTGGCCTGTCTGTACGTTCATAGGTATGTGCCCCAAAATAATCCCGTTGCGCCTGAACCATATTGGCCGAAGATTGAGCAGCAGTAAAGCCCAAATAATAATTAAAAGCTGAACTCAAGACCGGCACGGGAAACCCTGCTTTTAATATTGTGGTTACCACTTTTGAAAAATCCTTTTTACCTGATTGTAATTTTTTAGCCATAGCATTTTCCAATAATAAATGGGTTTTATGATTTTTATATGTTTCTACTAATTCTTCTATTAAAGCAGAACGAATAATACAGCCATTAGTCCAAACCCTGGCAATTTCAGAATAATTAAGGTTCCAGTTATAGGTCTCTGAAGCATTTTGCAAAAGATCGAATCCAATGGCGTGGTTTATAATACTTGCTGCTTTATAAGCTTTTAAAATAGAATTTACCTCAATTTCGCTGGTTTGGGAGCTGCGATCATAAATTGAAGCCGCCTGCTTGCGATCCTCTTTTTTTCCTGAAATTATTCGTGCCATTACCGCTGCACTTATGGTATCTAAAGGAACACCGAGTTCAAGCGCAGCATTTGTAGACCAGCCACCAGTACCTTTTTGTTTGGCCGCATCCAAAATTTTGTCCAGGAGCAATTCATCGACTTCTTTTTTCAATAGGATTTCCGCTGAAATTTCAAGCAAATAGGATTGGAGTTCCTTATTCCATTCCGTAAAAATTTTAGCGATTTCTTCAGGGTTTTTCTCCATACCAAAGCGTAAAAAATGATAAATTTCGGCAATAAGTTGCATTTCGGCATATTCAATTCCATTGTGCAACATCTTTACAAAATGTCCTGCTCCATCAGGACCTATATATGTACAACAGGCATTTTTATTCACATCTTTGCCCGCTATTTTTTCCAAAATTGGTCCGACTTGTTTATAAGCCTTAAGAGGCCCCCCGGGCATTATAGAAGGGCCTTTTAAAGCGCCTTCTTCCCCACCCGATATTCCACAACCTATAAAATGAATTCCTTTTTCTTTTAAAACCTGTTCCCTGCGAATGCTATCTTTATAATGCGAATTTCCCCCATCGGTAATGATATCACCTTGTCTCAAAAAGGGAAGTAAACTTTCAATAACCGCATCAACAGCTGGACCCGCATTTACCATTAAAATGATTTTCTTTGGGCGCTTTAAAGAGGACACAAAACCCTTTAGATCATCAAAACCTTTAAAGGTATAACTCCCCGAATGTTCCTGCACAAACTCTTTGGCAACATTTTCTTCTTTTCCCGGGACGTGCCTGTTAAAAACCGATACCTGGATATACTTTGAAAGCAGATTTAGTGTTAGGCTTTTGCCCATTACCCCAAGCCCAATAAGGCCTATTTCTGCTTTTGGGGTTTCTAATTGCGCCATAATTTCCTTTATAATATTTTCTTCAGAGGTATTTACATCTATTTGCAAAGCATTCTTTGGTTCTTCCAGGGTTTTGAACTGGGAACTAAGCAATTCAGGTTTAAAATAATGATTTTTTCGTGATTTTAACCTGTTTAAAATTACTTCAAAACCTGCCCGGAGAAAAATCCAATTTATATCTCTTTCTGAAATTGAAGTTAATTGTTTTCGATATTTTTCTTTTAATGCGGAACAAGCCAAAACGCCCCCATCTTCTTTGTTCCAGTTTTGAATATTTTCAGCGAGGACATCCAACCAGCCTTTTCGATCCTTATCCTTTAAAGGAAAGCCGTTTTTCATTTTTTCAACATTTTCAGGAGGATGAAAATCATCGGCATCATAGAAAGGTAAATTCAATCTTTGGGCGAGAAGTTTCCCGATGGTAGTTTTACCAACACCCGAAACCCCAGTGACAATGTAAACGGCCATTAATAAGTTATTTTTAGTATTTTTAATTTTCTGATTTCTCCACCTAATTTAAAATCGATTTTATCACCAACTTTTTTCCCGGTAACCGCTTTGGAAATAGGGGCTACAAAAGCAATTTTTTGCTTCTTGACATTCGCTTCATCCACACCTACTATTTGAAATTTTTGGGAATTCCCATTTTGTTCCAGTTCTACCAAAGCACCAAAACGTACTTCACCTTCAGGTTGATTATTTGGGTCTAAGAGTCTCGCGGTGCCAATTCGTTCTCGTAAAAGCTTTAATTTCCCATCTATAACTGCTTGCGCCCTTCTTTTTTCAGTCTCATTTTCGTTATCCAGATTTGCCCTTTCTACTAGCAATCCTTCTTCTTCATCTTTTAATTCCTTTAAACCATTTGGAGTAACATAATTGATTGCTCCATCGGGCAAAGCCGCTCTTGGCGGAATCATGGGAGCTTCTTCCTGGTCTTCTTCTTTTACAAATCCCCTGCTCATAATCGTATTTTTAGGAATTTTAAAAGATAGTAAATTTAGATGGATTTTGTGAAAACCTGATTCTTTGATAAAATTTCCTGAAATTCGCTTTTGAAAAATTTTATCAAATGAAACAACTTCTGGTAATTGGCAAAGTATGGCCCGAGCCTAATTCTTCAGCGGCCGGCCAACGAATATTGGAATTGCTCGATTTTTTTAAGTCGAAAGCTTATAAAATTTGCTTTGCCAGTACCGCGAGCCAAACCGAGCATACATCACTACCTGAAAATTTAAATATTGATGCCCGCAAAATAAAAGTAAACGATGCTGCTTTTGATGATTTCCTGAAAGAAATTAATCCGGATGTGGTGCTATTTGACCGATTTACCACCGAAGAACAATTTGGCTGGAGGATTGATAAATCTGCTCCCGATACCATAAAAATACTCGATACCGAAGATTTACATTTTTTACGTGATGCACGAAAGGAAGCTTTTGAAAAGAATATTGCCGTGGAGGATTTAATGTTGCAATCGGAAATAGCAAAACGTGAAATAGCGGCAATTTATCGTTGTGATTTAAGTCTAATTATTTCTGAAGTAGAACTCCAACTCCTTACCGATACTTTTAAAATTCCTTCATTTTTACTGTTTTACCTGCCCTTTTTACTGGAAAAAATTACTGATGAAGAGATAAAGAATTTTCCTGAATTTCAACAACGAAAAGACTTTATCAGTATTGGTAATTTCTTACACAAGCCCAATAAACACGCGGTAATTTATTTAAAAGAGAAAGTTTGGCCAAAAATAAGGAAACATTTACCTGAAGCCAATTTACATATTTATGGAGCTTATCCCACACAACAAATTTTAGAAATGCACCAACCAAAAAACGGTTTTCTGGTACACGGAAGAACCGACAATGCTGTTGGAATAATGCAAAAAGCACGAATACTGCTTGCACCCCTACAGTTTGGAGCCGGTTTAAAAGGAAAGTTAATCCTTGCCATGCAAAATGGAACTCCCAGTATTACTACAAAAACAGGTGCTGAAGGGATGAATGGACAACTTCCCTGGAATGGAAAAATAACCGATGATAGAGCAGAATTTATACAAGCGGCCATTAAACTTTATAATGATCAGCAACAGTGGAATAAATTCAGGAAAAACGGATTTAGAATAATAAACGAGCGTTTTTCCAGGATGGATTTTTATATACTTTTCGATAAAAAATTAGTAGAATTAAATTCGGACTTGACATCTCATAGATTACAAAATTTTACCGGAGCCATGTTAAAACATCACCTACATCGAAGCACTTACTTTATGTCGCGATTTATTGAAGAAAAAAACCGCCGGTAAATTATTAGCATCCCGACGGTTTCACTACACAAAAGGAACAGATCTACTGTTCACTAACAGAAAAAATCAAACAAATCTGGCAACAGATTCGTTGCCAAAAATTTTCCGGTTCAGCTGTTGTAATACATCAATTTTATTTTTGGTGTCTACCAACAGCGAAATATTATTATTACTCCCTCCATAGGAAATCATTCTTACAGGCGTTTCTGGAAGAAGTTCAAAAATCCTGCTTGCTTTTTTATCTTCAATTACCGATTCACCTACCAGGCAAATGATGCTATGCTCCTTCTCTACCGTAATTTCTCCATACGCATCAATTTCAGCAATAATTTTATCGAGATTACGATTATCGTCTATGGTTAAAGAAATAGCGATTTCTGAAGTAGTGATCATATCGATAGCTGTTTCATGTTTATCAAAAACCTCAAATATTTTCTTTAGAAAACCGTGAGCCATCAACATACGGTTCGATTTGATTTTAATCGCGGTAATATCATCTTTTGCTGAAATAGCTTTCAGGCCTTTTCCACTGGCTTCCGCAGAGATCTTTGTTCCCTGGAGGTTTGGGGTAAAGGTATTTTTAAGAAAAACCGGGATTCCTTTATTAATAACCGGAGATACGGTTTGTGGATGCAAAATTTTAGCTCCAAAATAGGCCAACTCGGCAGCTTCTTCAAAACTAAGATGGGCAATTGGATGTGTGTTTTCAACATACCGCGGGTCATTATTATGGAATCCATCTATATCGGTCCATATTTGTACTTCTTCAGCATTAACCGCTGCCCCCAGAATAGTAGCCGTATAATCACTCCCGCCACGTTTTAGGGTGCTAATTTGATTTTGCCCATTTCTTCTTAGGAATCCCTGGGTAATATAGATATCGGTTGGAACCTCTGAGATCGTATTTTCAAAATTTCTTCCTACCAATGAAGTATCCGGGTTTTCAAGGTTGGCCACGTACATAAAATCCCGCGCATCTAACCATTGGTTGCTTATTTTACAATCTTCCAGGTACTTTGAAAAAATATAAGTTAGCATCCGTTCGCCGCAAGTAACAATCTTTGCATAAACTTCTTCTGAAAAGTTTTCACGGCTATAAGCTGCTAATTCAGTTAAAATTGAAGCCACTTCTTTTTGTGCTTCATAAATCAGCAATTTATCTTCAATTAACCCGGCTATGGTAGTTTCGTGTTTTTCTTTTAATGATGAAATTACCGTATCTATGGCTTCATAATTCTTTTCGCCCATGGCTTCAGTAATGCTTACCAATTGATTGGTAACTCCACTCATAGCAGAAAGCACCAATATTTTCTCACCTCCTATTGCGGCAACTATGGATCGAACATTTTTAATGCTCTCAATTGATCCTACTGATGTTCCTCCAAACTTTAAAACTCTCATTTGTATTAATTTGATGCTGCATAATTAGAATTTAGATGCTATGAGACAAAAATTATAATGCATTTTACATACATTTGTACAAAATGTATAATAATTAACAATGAAAACCATAACTACCTGTGTACACGATATTATAAGGCATCAACCTTTTCTTGATGATGCCATTGCACGCGATATTGTAAATTTTAGTGGACTTGCTGTTGATATTCAACCTCAAGTTGAAGCTGAAATGAAAAAAGAAGTAAAACAGGGCTCTATAATTATGGCGTTGCGCCGTTATGCCCCACGACGCACAAAAATAAATATGCGACATCTCCGGGAATTGGGGGACATTGTAGTACGTTCGGGTATTACCGAATATACTTTTTTAAATTCAAATACCATTATTGCTAGTAAAGCACAACTTTTAGAGGCGGTAAAAGATCAAACCGGAGTATATCTTAACTATTCAAGTAATTATCAGGAAAGCAATATTTTAGTATCCTCATCTTTAACCAATTTGGTGGAAGACTGTTTTAAAATGGAGAGGAGAGTTTCTATTAAAGAAGAACTTTCTTCAATAACGATAGCTTTACCGAAAAACAGTTCCCAGTCGGTTGGGTTATACTTTTATATATTTAAACTATTGGCTTATGAAGGAATTCCTGTTTTTGAAATGATTTCTACCTCAAATTATTTTGCGTTATTCTTAGAAAAAGAATATATAAACCAGGCTTTTTTATTGCTTAATGAGATTAAGAAATAGTAATGTAAATAAACGGTATTGAAATTTTGAGATGAGTTTAAAATTAAAATCAAACAAAAATCTTAGCCCAATTAGAAACCAAATAATTGATTTAACCAAAGAAAATACAAGTGTAATAGAATTTGCTTGTGGTGATGGACAGTTGATGCTAAAGTTATCCCACAAAATTAATTACGGAATAGGGATAGACAAATCTAAATCTAAAATCTTTGAAGCATTAAGAGCGAAAAAAGAAATGCAAATTTCAAACATAGACTTTCAATGCAATACCCTGGAAAAAGGTTTTGTAAGTCCCCACTTTTACGATACGGGAATAGCAAATTTATTTTTTCATGTTATCCCCGTAAGCGATGCTTTATATTTGCTAAACCAAATGAAAAAGATTTCAAAAACAGCTTTAATAGGTGGATTTTCAAAACCTAAAAACTTATATCAAAAAACCTTATTACTCGCCGATCAAAAACTCACCG
This sequence comes from Salegentibacter sp., assembly GCA_017795085.1. Taxonomy (GTDB): domain Bacteria; phylum Bacteroidota; class Bacteroidia; order Flavobacteriales; family Flavobacteriaceae; genus Salegentibacter. The sequence goes on along the minus strand of CP051246.1, from coordinate 1,528,387 downwards.
ATCATTACAAGTATTTTCGGCAATACCAAAAAATGGGATACCTAAAGGGAATACTTGCCAAGGCAAACATTTCTAATTACAATGAATTTGACACTGAAATCCCTTTTTTAAAGATTTATAAAATCAACAATCTCGGAGGGAAGTCCAGCAAGCAATAAGAAGAAATAATTTCCGGTTTTGGAAGCAAGATCGGAGCAATTAAATCTCGATTATCGAGTAAAAATCCTAATTCAGTAGAAAAAAATGAATTAGGATTTTAGTTTTTGATAATTATAATTGATACCACCACACTGAATTCTGCTTATTCATAGGTATAATAAGTTTTTTAGTTTTTTGGTGGAAAAGAATATCCCCGGCACTTTTATCGGTCTGCAGGATTTTTTTGTAATTCCCCTTCATATCTATTTCATAAATATTACCGGTAGCCCAGTCTGAAATAATAAAAGTATCTTCATTGGTAAGTTGAATTCCATCAAGGTTTCCGATAGGCTTATCAGAAAGTTTTTCTATTTCCTTTATATCCAGATCAATTTTAAGAAAATGCCCGGCCTCCTGGCCCCAGGCAGATACATATAAATAATCTCTTACTGCCAGTAATCCATTTGGATTTTCCAGTTCTTCCCCACTCATATATTTTTCAACAGAATCACTATTAGCCAATTTCATATAAATACTACTTTTTCTAGAATCTGAAATAAAAATATTATCAGCAGCATCTATAGTAATATCATTTAGTCCACCGGCATTTTTAATTTTATGGCGTTTGGTGATTTCTCCCTTTTCAATATCCATTTCAACAAATTGATCAACTGCGGTTACATACAATTTATTACCGTCAACGAGCAATCCCTTTGGATCTTTTAGGCCTTCAATCCATTTTAATTCAAGAATTTCACCGTCAAAACTTACGCGGGAAATAAACCCGTCTTCAGTATCAGATTCTCCTATATTTGAAACATATAAGACATCACGGTCTTCATCATAAACAACCGATTCAGGATGACTAAACCCGTCAACTTTTTTTATTAATTCCGGTGATTTTTGGGCGGTCAAACCAATGCTTAGAAATAGTAATGGCAGCCAAATTATCTTTTTCATTTTTTTGTTTTTAATTTCTAAGCCTAAAATTACAAAATTCAATAGAAATCAAATATGTATAAAACTTTAATGAAAGCTGATATTTTTTAAGAGCTAATAGTGGCAAACTACCTGCGGCAAACTCAAAGGCATTTAATTTATAGGAAAAAATTAATTCCGATTATCGAGTAAATTTAATTCGAACTTAACAATTACGCACCTTCTAGACAGGTTGCGACGCCAAAAAATTAGTGGCGGGTACGGTCTATAGAAATGATTGTAGTTTTTATAATCCCGGGCTATTTTAAGACCAAGCTATTCGGAAGGGAAAATCGTATCTACAGCCACATATACCTTCAATTTTTTTCTACCAAAATTCCGGGCTTTCTGAACATTATTACCCATATAAATATCAATTTTATTACTCCAGCGATAATGCATCTTATCTTTTACCAGGTATATACTATCAAAACCTTCAATTTTAACCGGGGTGTTATGCTTAAATCCGCGGGAAATAAGATCACGAGAAACCGCTATGGCTTTAAGCCCCGGTTTTAAAGTATCGCCCCAGGCAGTAAGGTTTGAATTTTCTTTACTGGTTTGCCAGTGTACTGAATTGTATGCTGAAACAGTAAGCTCAAGCGTGTCCCAAACAACTTTTGGTTTAGTTTTCTGAGAAGAGAAATTACAAGAAGAAAAACCCGCTGAAAAACTTAAGAGAACTAGTAAAAAAAGTAAAGAAAATACTTTTATATAAAGCATTACAGCGGGTTTTGGTATAACTAACGCAGAAAGTTACAAAAAATTTTACCAGTCTTTGCGGTAATCACGCTTTACAAACTGGTTAACTTCATCTATATTGGTTACTTTCATATTTTCTGCATCCCAAAGGTATTCTACATTTCTACCGGGATATTCAAAATATTTATCCCCGTTATCTCTGGTTTTTTCTTTGCGAACATCTACCCCTCTAATTGCCAGGTTAGCAATATGCAGGGTTTCGGTTAACGGTCCTGAAATTTCAAAAGGAGCACTTAATTCCTTTTTTCCATAGCCTGCCATAGCCCCTTCAACCCATTGAGCGTAGTGACCACTAGCACCACCGGGTACTCTTTCATATTTTTTCGGTACATTAATCTCTTCGGTTTTTGACAGGGGTAATAATTGTGCGTTTTCACCATAAGTACCACACATCATTTTACCTTTGGTTCCAATAAAGAGAACACCGTTACCACCGTCACCAAAAGTTTCATTTGCCCCTAGCTCATCCGGCCGTGTTGGCTGAATTCCACCGTCCATCCAGTGCAGTGTAACATCTTCATCGGTTTTATCGGTTTTTGGGAAAGTCATAGTTACATGGCTTGAAGGCGGAATACTTTCAGGGAAATAACCGCGTTGAAATTCATCAACATATACACTACCAACACTAGCCTGAACGTCTTTAGGATATTTTAAATTCAGTACACGGTAAGGAGCTTCAATTAAATGGCATCCCATATCGCCCAGAGCTCCGGTACCATAGTCCCACCAGCCACGCCAGTTAAATGGTACTAAACCGTCAATATAATCTTTATAAGGAGCTGTACCTAACCAAAGGTTCCAATCTAATTCTGAAGGAACACTGGCTTTTTTATCTTTGGGCCATGGGATTCCCTGAGGCCAAACCGGCCTGTCAGTCCAACAATACACTGTATGTACTTTTCCAATAGCATCGGCATCATACCACTCCCGAAGTTTACGTACCCCATCATTTGAAGCACCCTGATTTCCCATTTGGGTTACTACCTTATGTTTTTTAGCCGCTTCTGTTAATTGCCGGGCTTCATAAATATCGTGGGTTAATGGCTTTTGAACATATACGTGTTTACCGTGTTCCATAGCAGCCAGGGTTTGAATCGCGTGGTTATGATCTGGTGTGGAAACAGAAACAGCATCAAAATTTTTAGCTTCTTTATCTAGCATTTCCCGATAATCTTTATAATATTTGGCTTTAGGAAAACGCTTTCTTGAATTGACTGCACGTCTGTCATCAACATCGCATAGGAAAGCAATTTCAGCTTTTCCGCTTTGATGAAAACTGTTTAAATCGCTCTCTCCTTTTCCTCCCGCACCAATTCCTGCAATTATAAGTTTATCACTGGGGGCGATAAACCCCGGGCCTCCTAATACGTGCCGGGGCAAAATGGTGATTCCAGCCGTTGCCAGGGCTGTACTCTTTAGAAAATTCCGTCGGGAATTTTCCGAATTGTTTTTTTTCATAGTAGCTAAATTGTTTTAGTTTATTTTAAAAAATTCGTTAATAAAAGTATCTTTTTAATTTCAAATTTCCAAGTTTGTCTTCAAATCAACAAGCTCGGGGCAAGCCCACAAGGTATGTATCGGAAAAACTTTTCTCGATAGAGACAAGTCTTGGGGTATTAAACCCACTGGTGGGAATAACAAGCTATCAGCACTTTACATCTAAGGGTTAGCTTATAAATGGGTATAGTTTCAAAAAATTAAAAATGTTAATATTTTCTTCAGAAAACAGCATTAAAGAGTGTCAAATTTGGCTTTCATCTTTATAAACGTACCTTTGCAACTTTAAATGCCTGAAAATAAGGCCAATTTTTAAACTCGAAAAAAGAAATTATGAGTCAAGTAAAGCAAAATGACACGGTAAAGGTACATTATACCGGTAAATTAACTGACGGACAGGTTTTTGACAGTTCTGTAGAACGCGGAGAGCCTATAGAATTTACTATGGGACAAGGGCAGTTAATTCCCGGATTTGAAAAAGGCCTTATCGATATGGAAGTGAACGAGAAAAAAACCATAAATATTTCTAAAGAAGAAGCTTATGGTGAGCCTCGTGAAGAATTAATTCAGGAAGTCCCTAATAGTCAGCTTCCAGAAGAAATCAAGCCTGAAGTAGGAATGGGACTTGTATCTAAAAGCCCTGATGGTCGTGAAATGAACCTTGTGGTTAAAGAAGTAAAAGATGAGTCTATTGTAGTAGACGGAAATCACCCACTTGCCGGGAAAGACTTGGTTTTTGATCTTGAAGTAGTAGAGATTAAGTAATCTTTCTCAGCATATATTTATAAAAAACGGGGCTTTGCTCCGTTTTTTTATGCAATAAAGTGTGAGTAAAGGTTAAGTTTTTGATAATTATTTTTAGTTGCCTCAAAGGCTTTTTAAATTAGACCAAACCGATTAAAATATTACTTATGAAACGTAAAGCAAATGCTGTTTGGAATGGTAGTTTAAAAGAAGGCAATGGGCATATAAGTACACAAAGCGGTGTACTTAACAAAACCCAATATTCTTTTAAAACCCGATTTGAAAATGGAATTGGCACAAACCCTGAAGAGCTTATTGGCGCAGCCCATTCCGGTTGTTTTACCATGCAACTTTCAGCAAATCTTACTGAAGAAGGTCACGAACCTGAAGAATTAGAAACAAAATCAGAGGTTACTTTTGAAGATGGAACCGTTACCCAATCCCACCTTATTTTAAAAGCAAAAGTCCTGGGAATTGACCGAGAAACTTTTGAAAAATTGGCTAATGACGCCAAAGAAAATTGCCCAATTTCAAAATTATTGAATACAAAAGTTACTTTAGATATGGAATTAAAAAATTAAATAAGAGACTTTTGTAAGCTTGTATAAATTCCCTTTTCTATATGTTTTGGGAATTTCTTTTTTTGCAATACCCCCTGATTGAGCTCTATTTCAATGCCCAAATATTGGTCTGGAAATTTTTGGCGTAAATAAGTGGTAAAGCCATCTGCCTTACCTTGATAGGGATAGTTAAACCTTATTTTGAATTCAGGAAATTCTCTCTGTAGATTATCTTTAAAATCCCGACAAAATCTTTTTTCCGAAGAGCGTGCCGGATCATATAATAAACCTATGTCTGCATTTCTTATTTTTCCTGATAATTCAGAGGTGAAAGTATGAACTGATAAATGCAAAACCGCTGCACCTGTTCTTAGAATGTTTTTAATATGGTTTTCAACCTGATTTCGATAAGTAAAATAATAGCTTTGGAGTATATCCTGCTTAAGGTTTTTTGCAAGTGGTTTAGTGAATTCTGAAAATAGTTGAGGATGCCTAATAGATCGGTTTATTTCCACCACTAACCTACTCCATTTATAAATGAATGATTTTTGAGCTAACGGTCCTAACTTTTTATATAATTCTATAGCTCCCGGATCAAAACCATGATGACTATCCAAAATATCTTCTTTACCTTTAAATAATTCTTTTAAGGGTGCGGGAATTCTATTTGAAGCGTGCTCGCAAGTCAATACAAGCTTCAAGGCCTAAATAATTTATTTTCCTGAAGACAAACCTGAAGCTCACCGTAAAGCTTTCGCAATTTTTCCGTGCTAAAATCCGGTCCAGTCTTTTTCAAGATTCGGCTGGCAAGACTTCCCTCATTTAAGATGAATTCTATAGCTAAGCGATGTTTTATGGAAATATGTTTTTTTACTTTTCTATATAGTATTTTCCAAATTTTCCGAACACTTGTTTTTTCAGATAAACCAAAATAAGAAAGGTATCTGTTATCAGTTATTTCAATAGCCTCACCATTTTTTATTACACTGTTCAAGATTTGGAAAAGCTCCCTTTCGTGCCAACTTTTTTGTTCTTCCAGAGCGATTAAATCCCCTTGTACAAGTAGTTTTAAGGTTTCAACAATTAGGATGGCAATAGCGATATCGGCTGCTGGGCATTCCTGGATATCCAGGACCCTGATTTCTATAGCATTTCTATCAAAACGGGCTATGGCTCCTCTTGAATTTAAAAAATGTCGATCCAGTATATTTTCTGTATCAAAGGGTTTTATCGCCTCTATAATGGGATCAAAAATAATTCTTTGATAATCCTTTTTATTAAATACGGCTTCAGGAATAAGCATCCCCGCCAGTTGCGGAATTTCTTTTTGATTGGTTTTATAAACTTCCAACCTTGTATCTTTAAAGCCCGTGACTTTCCCTTCTAAAATTGGTGACGAAGCACTTAAAGCTGGTAAAATGGGTAATAAAACCCTAATTGCGGCATGAAGTTTTTCGAATTCAGCATCATTATAAAACGGAAAATTAAGGTGCATACTCTGCACATTGCTCCATCCATGCCCATGACAATCAAAAATTCGATTATAAAGCGCATAAACTTCAGAATAACTATGTTCCCAAAGCCTGGTTTCGGTTTTAGGGTTCATAAAGGGATGGGAGGCCGTAGGTAAAAGCACAGATTTAAAACCCGATAGTAATTGATTAATTTCAGTGATATTTTCAGCAAAACCCTCATCAAGGTTTTCCAAATTGGCGCTTGGGCCATTGGTCTTTAATTCAATTACGTGAGCTACCAGTTCATTACTCCAGGCAATTTCTCCATTATCAATATCCGAAGTTAGTTCCCCATTTTTAATTGTAAAAAGTTGATCTACAATAGGATTTACCTGTAGATTTTCCTGTTTTACCAGCATATATTCCAACTCCAGGCCTATTACTTCAAAAAGGTGATATTTTTTAGCCATATTACTTACTTTTCCAACCTATTTTTAAGCGCAGTTATAACTTCGGTATAAATTTTATCACCATAATAAGCATCTTCCACGCCAAAATCGATATTCGGGTTATCGTTAATTTCAATAACCATGGCTTTTCCGTTTACTTCCTTAATATCAATACCAAACAATCCCGCCCCCATAATTTTAGCCGATTTTAAAGCGAGGCTTATAATCTTTTTCGGGACTTTCTCAATTGGCAAACAATCGGCATTTCCATCCTGGTCTTCTTTTTCATCTGCCTCCCAGTTATAAATTTGCCAATGTCCCTTGGCCATATAATAACGACAGGCATAAAAGACTTTCTGGTCTAAAACACCTATACGCCAATCGTATGCTGAGGGAGAGAATTGCTGGGCAATAACCAATTCTGATTTTTTAAGCATGGTAGAAACCAGATTACTATATTCCTCCTTTGTTTCAGCTTTTTTTACGCCAAATGAAAAGGTGGAATCTGGTGATTTTAAAACTACAGGTAAGTTAATTTCCTCTAATATAAGATCCTTATTATGCTTGTGTACAATAAGTGTTTTGGGGGTTAGAATTCCGGCATTCTGAAGTGCTTCAGCCATAAAAACTTTATTGCAACATTTTAAAATAGCATCGGGATAATCAATAATGGCCAAACCTTCCTGCTGAGCTTTCCTGGAAAAAGCATAGGCTTCATTGTGAACTTCGGTACTTTGCCTTATAAAAAGCGCATCAAAAGCTGAAAGTCTGGACAATTCTTTAGGACTTAGAATTTCTACCGAAAACCCCATTTTTTCAGCCGTTTCCGTAAACTTTTTAATTGCTTTTTGATTGCTTGGTGGTGCAGGATCATTAGGATTTACCAAAATTGCCAGATCGTATTGTGAAGCATTAGCTTTAGGCCTGTCATAACGTTTTTTGCCAAAGAATTGATTGGCAAATACATACATACTCTCCCGGTGTTCTTCAGGAATTTCAGCTTCGGAAATGGCTTTAATGCTTTTAATATTCCACTTATGGGTATAATTAAATTTCACCCTGAGAAAAGGGATTTGAAAATGCCGATGAAACACAGCACTGAGTTCCCGGTATTTTTGTGCCACATTTTGCCCAAAATAAATGCTAAGGGTAAATTCCTGTGACTTAATGCTTTTTAAACTTTTCTGAATTAATTCATCAAATTCATCAGATACGATTTTCACTAATTTTGGCTCTCGTAAATCAACCAGGTTTTTAACATTGGGAATTGCTAAATGCCCTCGTGCTTCTGCCAGAAGCGACACATAATATCCCTGTGACTGGTATGAGTAATCTTTACAAAGGTTAAAAACCCTTGTTTGCTTTAATTTGGAGAAATCAGAATTGGTAAGATATTCCCAGGCTGAAACAATGTTTACATGTTCCAGATTTAAATCCCAGGTTTCCGGGTGATTTACAACAATATATTTATTCATTTAACTTTCTAAAAACTATCAAATGTAAGCTAAAATATAATTGCTTTTTAAAAATATTTTACTTGGAATAAGCAGAAAAATATTTGGAGTCGGAGTAAGAAATAATGCTTTAAGAAGTTATTTAACAAAAGGATTTTTTCTGAAATAGTCAAGGTTTTTAAATTTTATAATTATTTTCAGCTTTTTAAAAATCACACATATGAAAATTATAAAAACCACCCTCCTGCTTTTAACAGGAACACTTGGCTTACAGGCTCAGGATTATAATCCGGAAATTCTAGAAAAGGCTAAAGAAATTCATAAAAATGTTATAGCAATCGATACGCACGTCGATTTTAACGTGGCTAACTTTACCGATGAAAAAAATTATACAGAAAACCTGGATACACAAGTAAATTTACCCAAAATGGATGTCGGCGGACTTGATGTGGCCTGGTTTAGTATTTATACCGGGCAGGGTGATTTAGACAAAGAAGGGTTTAAAGCTGCCCATACCAATGCAATGAGTAAATTTAATGCCGTTCATAAACTGGTCAATGAATTTGCTCCCGATAAAATAGCCCTGGCCACCACTTCAGAAGAAGTCCGTAAGATTCATAAATCCGGTAAAAAAGTGGCAATGTTAGGTGTTGAGAATGCGTATTCCCTGGGTGAAGATATTGAAAACGTAAAAAAATTCTATGATCTTGGTGCAAGGTATATGTCACTAGCCCACCAGGGCCACAGCCAGTTTAGCGATTCTAATACCGGTGAAGAAAACGGAGAATGGCTACATCATGGTTTAAGTGACTTGGGGAAAGAAGTGGTAAAGGAAATGAATAAATACGGGATTATGATTGATGTTTCCCATCCTTCCAAAGAAGCTATTAAGCAAATGTTCAAACTATCAAAAGCACCACTTATGGCTTCTCATTCTTCTGCCCGGGCTTTGTGCGATCACAGTCGAAATTTAGATGATGAATTACTGAAGCTCTTTAAAAAGCACGGCGGGGTAGTACAAACTGTTGCTTTTGCAACTTATGTTGATGCCGAAAAACATAAACAATATACTAAATCCCGGGATAAGATTATTGGTGAAAAAGCAGAAGACATGAATTTTGCTATTTTAAATAGGGATGATGTAGCAGCTTTATCTGATAAACAACGCAATGTTTATTTTGAAGAATATAATAGAATTCAGAAAACAGCCGATTTAGAATTTAAAAAACTAAGACAGAAAGCCAATGCTGTAAATGTGGTTGATTTTGTGGACCATATTGATTATATGGTTGATTTAATTGGTTTGGAGCACGTAGGAATTAGTTCTGATTTTGATGGTGGTGGCGGAATTTACGGCTGGGAAGATGCTTCTGAAACTTTAAATATTACTGCTGAATTGGTAAAAAGAGGCTATACCGAAGAAGAAATAGCTAAACTTTGGGGAGAAAACTTATTACGAGTATTAGATGAAGTACAGGCCGTTGCTGAAGATATTCAGAAAAGCTAACAGGCGGCATAGTGAAACTCGGAAGAAGCATTCCAATACGCTCACCAAATCTCCCGAATGTTCTGCCGTTCTGCCCTGCTATCCTGATAGCTCCTTTTAACTTGTTTTAACCATAGCCGGAACTTTTAGTTAGCGTGTCCGGCTATTACTTTATTTTCCCTAGAAGAGTAAAAAGCCTTAAAATTGCTATAAAAAATAAACTAAACCGAAGAAAGCACCGTTAATTTGTTATGGGAAAATTATAAAAAAATATTAAAATCCGGCTAAGGCTTAAATTTCACTTATGTTTTCAAAACTTAAAAAGTATCCCAAAATAAAGTGGGCTATTTATATTTTACTCAGCCTTTTTACACTTTTTCTATTATTTTTTGCCAGTATTTATTTCGGGGCCTGGGGAAAATTACCTTCTTCAAAAGAGTTAAGCAAACTTGAACAAAGCCGGGCTACACAGGTTTTATCTTCTGAAGGGGACCTCATTGGCAAATTTTTTATTTACGATCGCCAACCTGTAGTTTATAAAGAACTGCCAGAGCATTTAATCAATGCGTTGATAGCCACGGAAGATGCGCGCTTTTATGAACATGATGGAATAGATAATCAAAGTTTAGTAAGAGTATTTTTTAAATCTATTCTTCTTCAGGATGAATCTTCAGGGGGTGGTAGTACAATTACCTTACAATTGGCTAAAAATCTTTATGGCCGAAAAGACTACGGCGCTTTGGGCATTGTGGTCAATAAATTTCAGGAAGGCATAATTGCTAAAAGACTGGAAAAAGTCTACGATAAAAATGAAATTATTCAATTATATTTTAATACAGTACCTTTTAGCGACAATACTTTTGGAATTGAAAGTGCCTCAATGAAATTCTTCGGAAAGCATACTGCAGCGCTTTCCCTTGAAGAATCGGCTGTACTGGTTGGTATGCTCAAGGCTTCTCATTCTTATAATCCGCGAATTTTTCCCGAAAGAAGCAGGCTGCGGCGTGATGTGGTCTTAACACAAATGGCCAAGTATAACTACCTTTCAGAAGAAGAAGCGGAAAACGCTAAACAAGAAGAACTGATTCTAAACTATAAAAATTATAGTCATAATAAAGGCCTGGCTCCTTATTTTAGGGAACAGGTTAGAAAAGATGTTAGTAAAGTTCTGGATACCCTTAAAAACAAAGATGGTGAAAAGTATAACATTTATCGCGACGGACTCATTGTACATACTACTTTAAATTACCGAATGCAGCAACTGGCCGAAGAAGCTATGCAAGAACATATGAAACTTTTACAGGCCCAACACGAGCAATCTTATGGTAATACGGCGCCCTGGTTAACCAATGAGCAATTAATTAATGATGCCATTAAAAACGCTAAAATATATAAAAAATTAAAAGCAGAAGGCCTAACCGAACAAGAGATAAATAACCAACTTGAACGCACACAACCCACTGAAGTTTTTGAATATGAAGGTTCCCGAACCAGGGATATTAGTAAAAAAGATAGTATTGCTCATTATTTGAAATTTTTAAATTCAGGATTTTTGGCAATTTCTCCCCAAAATGGGGCTGTTCAGGCCTGGGTCGGTGGGATAGATTATCGCTACTTCCAATATGATCATGTTTCGCAAAGCCGTAGGCAGGTAGGTTCTACTTTTAAGCCTTTTGTTTACGCCGCGGCACTGGAAAAAGGTATAGATCCCTGTACTTATTTTTCAGCTGAAGAAGAAACGTATGAAAATGGATGGACGCCTTCCAACTCAGCAAATGATGACGATGACCCGTATATGAATTATTCTATGAAAGAAGCTTTAAGCAAATCTATGAATACCATTGCAGTTAAGGTTTTAATGAAAACGGGGATTCCTACAGTTATTCAACAGGCACATCGAATGGGAATTGAATCCGAATTACCGCAAGTGCCTTCTATTGCATTGGGTACGGCGTCGTTAAGTATAAAGGAACTCGCCCGGGCATATACCCCTTTAGCCAATGCCGGCCGTTCAAGCAAGCCCTATTATATCAGCAAAATTGAAGATGGAGACGGGAATTTACTCGCTGAATTTCAACCGGAAGAAAAAGCAGCTAAAACAATTTCCGACACCAACCGGGAATTGTTAATTGAAATGCTGCGGGCTACGGTAAATAATGGTACCGCTGTAAGGCTTAGGAGTACTTACGGTCTTCGAAACGATATTGCTGGAAAAACAGGGACCACACAAAATAATAAAGACGGCTGGTTTGTTGGCTTAACCCCAAATCTGGTAGCAGTAACCTGGGTAGGAGCCGATGATCACAGAATAGGTTTTAGGAATACAGCCATTGGTCAGGGTGCTAATTCTGCTTTACCCGTTTTTGCAAAACTCATGCAAAAAATGAATGCTGAAGCCGAATTTAATAAAATCACCCGTGCAAGATTTTCCATTTCCCCGAAAACCATGGAAATTTTAGATTGTGAACCTGAAAAACGTGATGGTTTCTTTAAGCGTCTCTTCGGAAATAAAAAGGATGATCCGGATAAAGAAAAAAAGGAAGAACCAAAGGAAAAAAAGAAGAAAAAAGGATTTTTTAAACGGCTCTTTGGCGGCAAAAAGGATAAATAATTGTAAACCTACAAACCTTGAGATTCTGAGTCAAGCTCATAATGACGCTAATCAAGATTATTAGCTATACAGATAATAAAATAAAAGTCCTTCAGGAATTCCTATTCCTGAAGGACTAAATTTTTAAAATTCTTTATTGATCGCCATCCTTAACTTCCGGGAATAGTCTTCTTCCAGCCAATCGCGATAATTTTTGGTGCTTTTACTAATGCAATACGAATATTGTTTAATTCTTGATGCAATATCATCTTTAAGTTCTTTTGCCAAAATTCGGGCATCAAAGACATCTTCACTATTTTCCACGCACATCTTTACATGTTGCTCTAACGACCATTCTAAAACAGCCTTAGATTTTAACCCCTTTTGAATTACTTTATCATAGGCTTGTTCAACATCAAAATCTACATTTTCTGAATTGGCAAATTGCTCACGTAATTCAGGCGGCATCACGTATTTGAATTCCCTTTCTATTTCCTCATCACTCAACAGGTTTTCAAAATAGAAATCCGGCGCCCTGAAAATTTGTTTCCAGTCTACCGGGGCACTCCAGGGGCCAAAACGGGACATATTATTCCCCAAATCAATCACATTAAATTCAGATTTCCCGGGAAGCACACGCGAACCCCGACCAATCATTTGAAAATAAAGCGTTAAAGATTTAGTAGCACGATTAAGTACAATAGTTTCTACTGTGGGTTCATCAAAACCTGTGGTTAAAATACTTACTGAGGTTACAATGGCATCTGGCGTGTGTTTAAACCACTTTAGAATTTCTTTACGATCCTGCTTACTTGTAGTGTTATCTAAGTGACGAATAGGTAAACCGGCTTGTTTAAAAGTCTCATAAACCTCTATAGAAGTATTGATACCATTATTGAAAATAAGGGTTTTTTTACCTCTGGAATGATCGTAATAAGCATTGAGGAGTTTTTCCTGCATGCTAAGGTTGGTATAAAGCTCTTCAGAAGATTTTACGGTATAATCTCCGTTCATTCCCACTTTTAAACTGGTTAAACCAACATTATAGCTATACGTATTTGCTCTGGCCAAAAAACCTTTATCGATTAAGGAAGTAATAGAATCTCCCACAATAAGTTCACGGTAATTGTCCTTCATCGGAAGTTTAATGTTTGAACTTAAGGGCGTTGCAGTAACCCCAAGGATAAAACATTTTTCAAAAAATTTAAAAAGTTTCCTGAAAGAATTATAATGGGCTTCATCAATAATAACCATCCCGATATCCTCAATCTCCAACTTTTCATCATTGAGACGGTTATTGAGTGTCTCTACCATTGCAACAAAACACATATAATCTTCTTGGTCTGGCAACTCTTTTACATTACTATTAATAATTTTGTTACGCACACCAAAATCTGTAAGCATACGGGAGGTTTGCTTACAGAGCTCGATACGATGAGTTAAAATGAGTACTTTCTTTTGTGTTCGCTGAATGTACTCACGAACCATTTGGGAAAAGATAACCGTTTTCCCCCCACCGGTAGGTAATTGATAAAGCAAATTATAGTGCTCGGGATGCTCATCTATTACCTTAAATATTTTATCTATATCTTTTTGTTGATAATCATAAAGTTCTTTATCAACCTTTTTTGCTTCAATTCCAAATGTTTCAACCTCCATTAGTCTCTTTTAAGTCTCGAATTTTGCAAAAATAGCTGATTTCTTAGGTTTAATAAAATATTTCTCCTGAAAAACCCCGAGAAATATTTTATTAAGCTTTTAATCAAACAAATCTGATGATAGATAGCGATCACCACGATCGCAAACTATACTAACTACCAGGCCGCTTTCCAGTTCATTACAAAGTCGTACGGCTGCCGCTGCTGCACCCCCGCTGCTCATTCCGGCAAAAATCCCTTCTTCCCTGGCCAGTTTCACAGTCATTTTTCGAGCCGCATCTTCATTTACCTCCAGAATTCGGTCAATTTTTTCAGGAGTAAAGATTTTTGGTAAATAAGCTTCAGGCCATTTTCTAATACCTGGAATTCGCGCATCATCTTCCGGTTGAACACCAACAATTTGTATCGCTTTATTTTTTTCTTTTAAAAAGCTTGAAGTACCCATAATGGTTCCGGTAGTTCCCATAGAAGACACAAAATGAGTGATTTTATGCTTAGTATCATTCCAGATTTCAGGACCAGTGGTATTGTAATGTGCTTTCCAGTTATCGTCATTACCAAACTGGTTAAACATATAATAACCGCCTTTTTTCAGTTTGTCTTCTGCGTAATCCCGGGCACCTTCAATGCCGCCATCGGCATCGGTCAAAGTTACTGTGGCACCATATGCCCGCATTGTCTGTACCCGTTCTATAGTTGAATTCTCAGGCATTACCAGTTCGATATCCAATTTAAAGATACCAGCAATCATTGCCAGGGCAATTCCGGTGTTTCCACTTGTAGGTTCAATAAGCTTGGTTTCTTTAGTAATTTCCCCGCGGTCTAAGGCACTTTTAATCATATTATAAGCAGCACGATCTTTTACACTTCCGCCGGGATTTTGTCCTTCCAGTTTAAAATAAAGGGAAACATTTGGGTTCTTAACAAGGGTTTTTGCTTTTACTAAAGGAGTATTTCCTATTAACTCTAATATAGAATCATTCATTATTCTTCTCGTTATTTTTGATATTGATTTGAGGGGTATGGGACACCATAGAATTCTTTGGAACCGAAGAAGTCAACCAAACGTTTCCGCCAATTACGCTGTTTGCTCCAATAATGGTTTCTCCACCTAAAATGGTCGCATTAGCATAAATAGTTACATTTTCTTCAATCGTGGGATGTCTTTTTATGTTTCTAAGGTTACGGTCTACATACAAAGCGCCCAGGGTTACCCCCTGGTATATTTTTACATTATCTTTTATAATCGCAGTTTCGCCAATAACCACACCTGTTGCGTGGTCAATAAAAAACGGAACTCCTATTTCGGCTCCCGGGTTAATATCAGTACCGGTACGGCTATGTGCACATTCGGTCATTAAACGCGGCACCAGGGGAAGTCCGAATTTATAAAACTCGTGGCTGAGTCGATAGATGGCAATGGCAAAAAACCCCGGATAAGAAAGGTATACTTCTTCAGGAGAATTTGCTGCGGGATCATTTTCAGTAATGGCCTTGGCATCTGCATTTAATTGTTCCAAAATTTCGGGCAAACTATTCAGGTAATCCTGCCAGATATCCCGACAGGGGGTTTTAGGCTTCCAGCAGACCAAATCGGCCAATACCTCAAAATCTTTACCCAGCGTTTCAATATTGCTTTCAACTTCAGTCTCTTCATCAAACAGGGTATAAAATAATTTATCTACAAAAGCTTCCGTTTTTTCTTTGATTCTGAATTTCAGGTTGGGAAGTTGCTTGCGTTTTTTTATTTCGCCTATTAGCGTTTGTTTATTCATCCTGTAAATTTGTTTTGAAAATAATTTCAATTCTCTTCAAAAGTAAGCATTACACTAAAATATCTACCTATCATACCATAAATGCTTTCAATACTAAATGAAGTAGTTAAATCAGTGGTCTACCAGTTTTCATCTATAAATCAATAACCTATCATTGACGTAATTTCTAAACCGAAAAAACCAAAAATAATTTTGACAGAAAAACGTTTTTCAAGCCATCACAAAAGAGTAGCTTTTCTATTTATAAATATTCTCCAGCTTTAGGTATAATCGTACCTTTGCAACTTTCTAATTCTGAAGAAAGCTAAGTTTTGAAGGAATATTTCTATTTTTTACGTACCAACTATAAAAAAGTAAGTTTTGGATGGCTACTCACTTTTCTTTCCAGTTTTGGACAAACTTTTTTAGTCTCTCTTTATGTACCTCAAATTGTAAAAGAATTTGAAATTACCGAAGGGACTTTTGGTGCCATTTATGCAGGATGTACAGTAATTGCTTCGGTAGTTATGTTAACTGTAGGACATACTGTTGATTATAAACCGGTGAAAAAAGTTACTGCTTTTACCATTATAAGTCTTGGATTATCAAGTATTTTATTAGGATTATCTTATCACATTGCAGTGCTTTTTGTTGCCTTAATAGGCTTACGATTATGCGGGCAGGGTTTGCTAAGCCATATTAGTATGACCATAATATCCAAATATTTTGACAAAAACCGGGGCAAAGCTTTAAGTGTTTCTTCTTTAGGCTATTCTATGGGAGAAGCTGTTTTCCCTATAATTATTACTTCGATAATTGCTTTTTCTGATTGGCGAATGGCTACTATAATTAGTGGTATTGCTTTATTATCATATTTAATACGTTTAAAATTTACCAACCTTATAGCTTTTGATAAGCAGCTTTCACCGGCCGGTAAACCTTCTGCTATTTCGCTTTTAAAAGATTATAAAGAAGTAATTAAGGATAAACGTTTTTCAATTATGATGCCCGCCAGTTTTATTTTGAGTTTTAGTAACACGGCTATATTTTTCTATCAATATGTTTTTGTAGAAGATAAAGGCTGGTCGGCGCAACTTTATGCTACTTTTTTTACGGTTTATGCTATCACCAGATTTTTGTTTTCACTTCTTGGTGGTACCTGGGTTGATAAATTTACCGCAAAAAAAATATTCAGGCTTTACCTGATTCCTTTAAATTTAGGATTACTTCCCTTTGCTTTTATGGATAGTATAATTGGTGCACTTTTATTTTTAATTGCTTCAGGAATTACCACCGGAATGTCGGGAACTGTAAAAACTTCTTTAATTGCCGAGCTTTACGGAACCGCAAAAATGGGAGCTATACGCAGCGTTTTTACTATGTTTATGGTAATTAGTACGGCATTGGGGCCATTATTGGTTGGTTTTTTAATTGATGAGGGTGTTGATTTTAGAACTATAATTCTGCTAATATTCGGGGCAATGGCATTAGCCACAATTAATTCTCAGCGTATAAAAAAAGTAAAAAAGGTTTCAATGCTTTAAAGTAAAATTTCCTTTTCTTGGCTTAAAACCTTCAATTTTAACCTCATACCAATAATCATCAGCAGGGAGTTGACGATTATCGAAAGTGCCATCCCAACTAAAATGTTCTCCTTTTCCGGTAATGAGTAATTTTCCGTAGCGGTCGTAAATACTAATTTCTGATGAATCAAAATAACTTAAACCTTGTATTTGAAAAGTATCATTATAACCATCGCCATTGGGCGTAATGAATTTAGGTGTCACAATATGCGGGAATTTTTCTGAAATCGTACTACAACCTGCCCTATCACGTATATAAGCGGTGTAGATTCCTCCGGAAGCCTCAAACTCATTATTAGTTTGAAAATTTATTCCATCGAGGGAATATTCAAAATCGCCTTCATTTTCAGGCTTTATGATTACCCGGTTTTCGTCGGAAATAATTTCGTCAATTCCAGCAATATCCACCAAATTTACCACAATATTTTTCTCACTGCTGCAACCTACTTTATTGGTAACATTTACTAAATATTCCCCGGGTTCTGAAATAGTAATTTCCCGGGTATCTTCTCCGGTATTCCAAACGTAATCAGCAGCTTCTACGCCAGCATTAAGCTGAATTTCGCTACCCTCGCAAAGTTGTAAAGCTTCATCTTCAACTTCGGGATTATCTGCAACATCAAAACTAACTGCGATTCGCTTACTTCCGCCACATTCAAATCCTGTTTTTACTGCTTCGGCATAATAAATACCTGGCGCTTCAGGAGTGTAAGTTATGGTATTTTCTGCAATGGGGACTCCTCCGGTTTCATCGATATACCAGTTTACCGATTCATCGCTTTGCACATTTACACTTAACTCCGGAAAGCTCTCATTACCACAAGCTATGAGATCTCCATTACTCACCGGTTTTGAAGGATTTTCAACAAAACTTACTTTAAAACTTTCTGAAACGGTGCTACACAAATTATCATCAAGATTAACTTGATCTTCGGCTACTTTTACGCGATAATAGCGGGTTTCATTTAGTTGTGGACTTTCAAAAAATTCATCGGTTTCCCCGGCAATATCAGCCCAGTTCACATGATCAGCACTTTCCTGCCACTGAAAATAATGATTGTCATAGGCAGAGAAATCAGGCGTAGCCATTAATTCTACAGCTTGTGGAGCATCGGATTCGCAAATAGTAAATGAAGTTTCTTCAGTAATTGTGGTTACTTCAGTAAGATCACCGCAAGAACGAAAAATAATATCGTCTATGGCCAAATCATTTCCGCAACCGCCGATACCGTTATTATACATTTTTAGAATCACTGTTTCCTGTCCGGGTTCACTCTGAAAAGTAAGCGCATATTGTTCCCACTCGGGAGCGCTGGTAGAAGGAATATTGCCCGTGCTGGCTTCTGCCAGTAATTCTTTATCTTTTTCATCCCAAATTTCAAACCTTACATTTACAGGTATTCCCCCATTTGGACAAATCGTTTCCATACGGTCATAAATATTCATCACAAAGGCAGAAAATTCATAGCTGGTATTTTCACATAAGTCTGAAATTTGGGTTTGATAGAATTTTCCGGCATTGTAATCTGCATCGATTAATAAAGCCCGACCCCCTGAAATTGTTTCCGGGAAATAAGGATGCCAGGTAGTATTATTCTGGCCAACTATATCTGAAATTGCATATTGTCCCGGTGCAGGATCGCGCCGCACATAGGTGTAGTTGGTTGTTCCCGACGGTAATTGATTTCCATAACCGGAATTACTTCCAAAATCTTCCTGAAAAATAGGGTCACCCTTACTGCCTTTACAAAACCCGAGTTGTGCAGAAACGGGAATTGATATACAAAACAGTAATAAAAAGAGAATTTTTTTCATCAGATTTCCAAATGTAAAGGAAATCTCCTGATTAGGAAAGCCTTAATTAAAAACCGCTTTTTCTATATTTTTATGGATTTTTTCAGAAATTTCCAACAACCATTTCAATTGACTTCTAATTAAATGAGCTTCTCTTAATTTTAACTGCACGGTTTCATTCTGAAAATCTTTTTTCTCAGTTTTTAACAGCATATCCAGGGTTTTATCCAGTGCTTCTCCGGCCTGGCGTGTCTTCTCTTTATCTGGTGGCATAAGATGTTTACTGTTTTGAAGTAATTTCTCGGTATTTTCCAGATTGCTAATAATATGTGCTACTAAAATTTCAAAATTAACCGAAGCACTGGTAGTTTCGTGATTTCTAATAAATGTTCCCAGAGAGGCCAGTGCCCCTAAAAATGTTTGATTTAAACTAACTATTTTATACGTTCTTTCCAGGTCTTTTTGCTGTGATTTGGGCTCCTGGGTCATTCGCTGAAAAGCCGTATTTAAATTACCGGTTTCCAGGAATGCTTGTTTTCTTGCAAGTTTATAAGATATAGGTAATTTTCCTTTCTTATGGTAAAATTGATCGATTTCTTTTAGGTAGGCAATATTTGCTTTCAGGCTTTCAAAAACAATATTTTTGATATTCTTTACTTCCCAGGCGGGCCATAACACATAATTACCAAAAGCAGCCAGCCCGGCTCCTACTATAGTATCAATTACCCGAAACTGAATAACATTATAAACATTGGGTTGTAAAAGGGCATAAATAAATATGATACTAAGAGTAATAAAAACGGCTGCTGTTCTGTAATTTTTCTGAATAAGGGAAAAAGCTAGCGTAAGGCTTAGCAGTCCTAAGATTCCGTAAACCACTTCATTTTTAATAAAAAAGATAATACCAATAGCAATTACCGCACCTATTAGCGTTCCTATAATTCTTTGGCGAGAACGCTCTTTTGTAAGTCCGTAATTTGGCCGCATAATAACCACTATAGTAAGTAAAATCCAATACGCATTATCGAGTGAAAAAATGGCACCTATTGAAAAACCTATAAGTACCACAATGGCCAAACGCAGGGAATGTCGGAAAATAACCGAATTAAAGTTAAAGTTTTCAAGTAGCATTTTAGGATCATAATCCTGCGGAGTAATAAATTTTAACACCTCTCCCCTTTTTGGGAAAATTCGCTCACCCTTTTCCAGATTATATAAAACACGAACAATGGTATTGATTTTTTGTGCCTGTTTATCGAGATAATCAAACAAGTTTTGTAAAAGAAAATTTTGTTTGAATTCAGGATTAAATTCAAAATCCTCTTTAAAAGATGTAAAACCGGATTCTATTTTCTGAAGATAATCCTGAATTTCTTCTTTGGTGTAATTGGTACTTTTTTCCAGGGCTGCGGCAATTTCTTCAAGCTGCGCGGCAAGGCTTTCAATAAGTGATTTTATTCTTTTCAGGTCTTCTGAATTTTCTGCAAACAATTCATCAACCTGGCGGTAGTCAACCGGATTAGCCACGGCCAGTTCCAAAATATCTACCAATTCAATAAAAATCAGCAGCCGCTTTCTGGCATAATTTGAATTCCCAAAACTTACTCGCGACCTAATTAAGGTATCACGAAGGGTTTCATGTTTATCATTAAGATCTCCCTGAAGCTGGAATAGTTCTTTTTTAAGTGTTTTACGCCTGGATTTTTCACTTAACAATTTTGCCCTTATCTGAAGGTAACGCGCCGTAAGTTCCATGGTTTCTGAAAGTAACTCTTCCGTGGGACGTTTTGGATTAATAAAATGAAGGAGTACACTTAGGCCAAGGTACCAAAACCCTCCGAGACTTACCAATAAAGCCCTTTCCCAAATTTCAAGTACGCTTGAAATATTGGCAAAGCTTAAGACTATGGCAAAAAGTCCTGAAAAAGCCACCAAAGAAGCCCTAAAACCAAAAACGGCAAAATAAGATATTCCAAACATCAACAAGGCTAAAATTGGAACTAAAACAAAAATAGTAACCGAGGCATAACCTGTTGCCATTGAAGCCAGCCCGGCCAATAAAGCGGCCAAAGAAACCCCTATTACCTTATGGCGAAAACTCCCCTGAATATCACTGGGAGAAGCTAACAAGCATCCCATTGCCAAAGCAACACCTACCGGCATAAGGTCTAAAGAAACAAAAACCAGTATAGGAACACTTATAGAAATACTTAGAATTACCGCTTTAGAAAAATCAGCACTTCTAAAAAATTTAAATATGTTAAGAAAGTAGTTCTTCAAGCCAGAGATAAGATTTTTAATTCAAGAACAAAGTTACATTCAAAGTAAGGCTTTTTCTTTAGGATTAAAGAAATGATAACATTTGATCCTAAGTTAGTGGATTTAATTCTCAGGACTAATTGATATTTAAGGATAAATTAGCATCTATAGTTTGTACCTGGAACATCAGCCTAGTATTTTTAATAAAAAAATTACAAGCTTTATGAATAAGATTATAGTTTTAAAAAGTCGTCCGGAAAGAACACCACAATCTGATAATTTTAAATTTATCGAAGAGGCTACTCCCGAAGCTGGAGAAAATGAGGTGTTATTAAAGACCAAATATATTTCAGTAGATCCTTATTTACGGGGAAGAATGCGGGATGAAGAATCTTATATCCCGCCTTTTAAAGTTGGTGAGCCAATAGAATCTATGCTTGTTGCTGAAGTAACTGAATCTAATAACTCCAATTATAAAAAGGGGGATTTTGTAAGCGGAATGTTAGCCTGGAAAGAATATCAAAGCATACATCCAAAACAACTCAATAAACTTGATAAAGATTTGGCCCCGCTTTCAGCTTATTTAGGAATTTTAGGACTTACCGGTTTAACTGCACATTTAGCTTTAAAACATATTGGAAAACCTAAAAATGGTGAAACTTTAGTAGTTTCGGGAGCTGCTGGAGCTGTAGGGAGTATTGCAGGGCAAATAGGAAAAATAAAAGGATGCCGGGTAGTTGGCACTGCCGGGACGGATGAGAAAGTGAATCAAATTACAAAAGAATTCGGTTTTGATGAAGGCATCAATTATAAAACCACTGAAAATATGCAAAAAGTTCTGGCTAAAAAATGTCCTGACGGTATTGATGTTTATTTTGATAATGTTGGCGGGGAAATCTTAGATGCCGTCTTGCAAAATATCAACAAATTTGCCAGAATTATCAATTGCGGTGCTATTTCTTTATATAACAAAAAGGAAGTTCCTACCGGCCCCCGCCCAGAAGGTATTTTAATTAAAAAAAGTGCTTTAATGCAGGGCTTTTTAGTTCGTAATCATGCCCAGGAATATGAGGAGGCCATCAAAGAATTAGCCGGTTGGTTAAAAACCGGTAAATTAAAATACGATGAAACCATTGTTAAAGGTTTTGAAAATACCCCCGGGGCTTTTATAGATTTATTTGAAGGAAAAAATAAAGGAAAAATGATTGTTGAGCTTTAGTTTCACTTTATGCCTATTAGCTTAAACTGACCTTTCTCTAACTATTGATGTACTGAATTAAAAAAAGCAGGGGAATTTTCTCCTGCTTTTTTATAAAGTTTATTCAGAAACACGTTTCAACTTTTTTTCAATTTTTCTTTTGGATAGTATTTTCGTTTTAGCCAAAAAGCAACACTTACCAAACCAATAAGAACAGGAACTTCAACAAGAGGGCCAATTACCCCTGCAAAAGCCTGGCCGCTATTAATTCCGAAGACCCCTATGGCTACGGCAATGGCCAATTCAAAATTATTTCCCGTTGCCGTAAAAGCGATAGAAGCATTTTCTTTATAATTGGCACCAAAATATTTTCCGAGAAAAAAACTGATAAAAAACATCAGTACAAAGTAAACTACAAGCGGAATTGCCACGATAACTACATCTAAAGGAATTTCTACAATGGTTTCCCCCTTCAGGCTAAACATGACTAAAATGGTAAATAACAAAGCGATTAAAGTAAGTGGAGAAACAGCCGGTAAAAACTTTTTGATGTACCATTCTTCGCCTTTCAATTTTACCAAAATTAATCTTCCGAAGAAACCGGCTGCAAAGGGAATACCTAAGTAAATCGCAACACTTTCAGCAATGGTTGCGATAGAAATATCTACAATAGCACCATCAAAACCAAAAAATGGAGGTAAAACGGTAATAAAGAGCCAGGCATAAAAACTATAAAAGAAAACCTGAAAAATACTGTTAAGCGCTACAAGGCCCGCACCGTATTCACTGCTCCCTTCGGAAAGATCGTTCCAAACCAGAACCATGGCGATACAACGGGCCAGGCCTATTAAGATAAGGCCTACCATATATTCGGGATGATCTCCAAGGAATATAATTGCCAGAATAAACATTAATACCGGCCCAATAATCCAGTTTAACAAAAGTGAAATACTCAGAATTTTTACATTTTTAAAGATTTGAGGCAGATACTTGTAATTAACCTTGGCAAGCGGAGGATACATCATTAAAATAAGTCCGATAGCAATAGGAATATTGGTAGTTCCCACGGAATAAGAATCTATTATTGTTGAAGTTCCGGGAAAATAATAGCCAATGCCTACGCCAATAAACATGGCCAGGAAAATCCATAAAGTAAGAAAGCGATCGAGAAAATTCATTTTTTTTCGCGCCATAACGTTTTAAGTTATTTGATTATTGAGAAATTAGCAGCAGTCTCCCGATTTCACCCGGGAATCGAAGAAATCATTTAATAAAATTTTGATCTGTTCCCATTTGTCTTCATTAATGCAATAGCAAACCCGGGTGCCTTCAATATCACCTTTAATAATTCCTGCATTTTTTAGCTCCCTGAGATGTTGGGAAATAGTAGGTTGCGCCAAACCGATTTCATTCACCAAATCACCGCAAATACAAGACTCACTTTTAATAATTTGTTGTAGAATGGCAATTCTGGCAGGATGACCCAAAACCCTGGCCACCGAAGCCAGTTCATTTTGGAGTCCGCTGAAAATTTCAGATTTCGTAACACCCATTTTAAATATTTTATTGCAATATTACGATTAATTTAATTCTAAAAAAAGCGGTCTCTTTCAAGACCGCTAATCAAAATTATTTTTTTGGAGGCTGCGAAGGCCTTACTTCAATTTTACTGGGTAGGGTACGCGGATTCATTTTTAATAAGTCTGTTACCAACTCACCAATATCTTCGGGTTGAATTTTCCAGGCATCCTTTTCTGAAGGCGTATTGCCATTGAAATGTGTGGCAACCGAACCGGGCATAATCGTACTCACATTAATTCCCTGTTGTCTAACATCAAGCATCACGGCTTGTGTAAATCCGGTAAGGCCAAATTTACTGGCATTATAAGCAGCACCGTTGGCAAAGAAATTAGTTCCTGCCAAACTGGAAATGGTAATAAAATAACCTTTAGATTTTTTAAGTCCTTCCAACCCAGCCTTAATACTATAAAAAACACCGGTTAAATTAGTATCTATAGTTTCCTGCCATTGTTCGGGCGTAAGCTCTTCAATACTGGCATAATGGCCAATTCCCGCATTGGCAATAAGGGCATCAAGTTGCCCCCATTTATCAATTGTGTCATCAATAGCTTTTTGCTGACTTTCTAGGTTACGAACATCGGCTTCAAGGGGTAAAACCGCTCCACCAAGCTTTTTTGCTGCTTCTTCAGCAAATTTTAAGGAACGACTGGTGATGGCTACTTTCATTCCTAAATCTAATAATGATTGGGCTACTCCGTAACCAATTCCTTTACTTCCGCCGGTTATAAAAGCAACTTTATTTTGTAATGAACTCATATTCAATTTTTTTAAGTTTATTGAGGCTCTAAAGCTAATAAACATCAAACTTTCAACGAAAAAAAGCGGACTAAGATATTGTTAATTTAAAATTTAAAAAATGCTCATATTTTAGTGTTAAATAGTTTTATAAATGTGTGAAAGCAGTACATTTGCAAAAATAAAAGCCAGCGGTAAACTTTTCCGTAGCGCTTATGTTTAACATATTAAATTCATTTTCTTTTGAAGAATATTAAGGCCCAACAGTTGCTCAACAAAATTCAGCGTGACCTTATGCGCAACGGAATAATCACCAATACCTTGGTTGATGATCTAAAAGCCCTGAGAGAAATAATTGTAGAAGAAGGCAATCCGTTACTCGCTAAAGTAACTCGTCTTGCTTACGAGCATATTAATGAAAACCAGGATTTTGATATTGCTATTCCCCAGGATGAACCTTTAGAAGGTGAAGAAGCTACTGAAGAAGAAGTTGTCACTGGTCAGGAAAGTTTGGATTATATGTTATCGTTGATGGGAGAACCCGAAAACAAAATAAATGAACTGGAATTAAGGGAATATGTGAGCGCTTTTCAAGCTTATACCCAATAGTAAGCTTTTACGCTCTATTTCAAAGAATATTACATAAAAGAGGCTTGATGAAGAAGAAGGATACCGGCAAAAAAAAGAAGTCGCGTATACGTTTATTACACCAGTATTACAGCTACACCGGATTTTACAAATTTGTTTGGCGCAGTATAAAAAAAGCAATTCTGCCCATTGTGTTATTTGTTGGTGCTTTAATAGCTATTGATTGGTATTTGCTTGATATTGAATCGATATTGGTAAACGTAACCGAGACCTACCCTCCTATGGGTATTATTGGTGTCTTTTTTATTTCTGAATCTTTATTGGGTCTTGTTCCCCCTGAATTATTTATTGCCTGGTCGGGAAAATCATCCAGCCCAATTTTATACCTTTCACTTTTGGCACTGGCTTCTTATATTGGCGGGGTTATTTCTTATTATATTGGCCGGGCTATTACCAAAATTCCTGCAGTTCACGAAGCTATTGAAGTAAAAATGGCACAGCATATTAAAAACACCCGAAAATGGGGTGGGTTTTTAATTATTGTTGGAGCATTGTTACCGATTCCTTTTGCTATGACCAGTATTGCCGCCGGCATTATAAAATTTCCGCTACACAGTTTTTTAATGTTCGGTTTATTGCGTTTTGTGCGTTTTTATCTCTACGCTCTGGTTATTTTTGAAATGGTATAATTAAAAACTCAAAAACCTTTTTCAGGATTAAGAACTTTAAATAATCCAGAAAAATTTAGATTCTCTCAAAATTGCTTTTTTAAAAAGAAATATACAATAAACCGATATCATTTCAATAAAAAGCCTGCGCTTACTCCCTGAAGCTAATGCAGGCTTTATTTAATAAAGAATTAAGCTTGGAAAACCATATAAGCGCTGTTAAAATCGCGCTAAACCTACTGGGATTTTGCCAGAATAGTAAGTTTATACTTAAATTCAACACAACTAATCAACAAAATTTAAGTTATGTCTATTCTAACTATTATTTTAAATATCCTGTTGCCCCCTTTGGCCGTATTTCTAAAACACGGTTTGGGCGGTACTTTTCTAATAAACTTACTGTTAACACTATTAGGTTGGATTCCGGGTATGATTCACGCATTCCTGGTAAACGGAACGCGATAACCTGAAATTTTAAAAATTAAAAAAGGCAGGCTTATAAAAAAACAAGCCTGCCTTCTCTATTAAATCTTTTGTATTACTTCTGTTCCCTTTCATACACTACTTTTTGCCATTTCCAGGCACTTGCCAGTGCATTTTCTAATGACAGCTCAGCTTTCCAGCCTAATTCTTCGTTAGCTTTGGTGGTATCGGCATAAGCAGCTATTACATCTCCTTCTCTTCTGCCGGTAATTTCATAAGGTAATTTTTGGCCGGTGGCTTTTTCAAAACTATTAATCACTTCAAGAACCGACTTGCCTTTTCCGGTTCCGAGGTTAAAAACTTCAAATTCCGATTTTTCTTTATTTCCTATTAAGCGTTCAAGCGCTACTACATGGGCCTGGGCCAAATCCAATACATGAATATAATCCCGAACACAAGTACCGTCTTCTGTGGGATAATCATCTCCAAAAACCGAAAGTTTTTCACGTTTGCCAATAGCGGTTTGTGTAATAAAGGGGACCAAGTTTTGTGGAGTTCCCAAGGGCAACTCCCCTATTTCAGCTGAAGGATGTGCCCCAATTGGATTAAAATACCGTAATGAAATAGCTTTAAAACCAGGAGTTGACTTACAGGTATCGTAAATAATCTCCTCGCCTACTTGCTTTGTATTTCCATATGGAGATTCTGCCTTTTTTACAGGCGCCTCTTCTGTAATAGGTAAATTATCGGCCTGGCCGTAAACTGTACAGGAGGAACTAAAAATAAAGCCTGAATTTTTTCGTAAACTGAATTCCTGTAATAAATATATAAGGCTGGAAAGGTTGTTTTCATAATATAACAAGGGTTTTTCTACACTTTCACCCACCGCTTTTGAAGCAGCAAAATGAATAATGCCTTCAATATCCTGATGTTTTTCAAAGAATGTTTTTACCCGATATTTATCTCTTAGGTCAAGGTCTTCAAATTCTGGGGTTTTGCCGGTTATTTTGGTAATTCCGCCAAGAACATCAATACTGGAATTGGAAAGGTTATCTATAATTACGACTTCAAAGCCCTTTTCTTGTAAAGCTACCACAGTGTGGGAACCTATAAAGCCAAGTCCGCCGGTGACCAGGATTTTGGATTTCATTTAGTTTATTTTTTGGTGAGCCTGCAAATTAAGAAAAAACAAGAGCAAGACTTTAAAATATTCATTAAAAATCTTTCTATCCTCTAAACCTAAAACCCGAATCGTTTTACTGCTAAATTAACTATAAAAACTATCTTTGCAGCTGCAATTAAATTGATTGATTACCTTTAATTGAAGATAAAAATAAAGCCTGATATAAATATCATCCGGCAGGAAAATAAAAATTGTGAAAAAAGAGAAAAAGTTATTTAAGTGGGTTAGCATTTTAGAAGGTATTTCCTTTTTATTACTCTTGTTTATAGCTATGCCCTTAAAATATATATTTGATTCTCCTATGATGGTAGAGCAAGTGGGAATGGCTCATGGAGTACTTTTTATTGCTTACGTTCTCGGCGCGGTTTTACTCTTTAAACCTCTAAATTGGAATTATAAAGAGCTTTTCATTATTTTGGGTTGTTCTTTAATTCCCTTTGGCCCTTTTTATGTCGAAAAAAAGTATTTGTAATATATGTTGGAACTTGAAGAAGCTTTACAGCAATTAAGTGGTTTACTTGAGAATACTCTTCTTGAAAACGGAGTAAATGAAGTTTTGGCAAAATACATTAACCTTAGTGTTAATCTTTTGGTGGTAATCCTGCTTGTTATAGGAATTAACTATCTCTTTAAGAATTTTATCATTACCGCAATTAAGGCATTTACCAATAAAACCAAAACCACTTTTGACGATTATCTGGTACAAACCCGGTTTCCGTTTTATATAGGGCAAATCATCCCGATGGTGCTTATTTATTATGTGATTCCTGTTATTTTAAGTGATTTTCCCGCAGCAGAAGAAATCTTCATTTTCCTTTTTGATATTTATATAATCATTCTCGGGGTTTGGATAATTAGAAGCGTAATGCGCACCCTTAAAAATTACCTGCGTACGCTTGAATCCTTTAAAGATAAACCTGTAGAAAGTTACACTCAGGTCGTGATGATTATTGTTTGGATTTTCGCTCTTATTTTAATTTTTGCTGAAATTACAGGTAAAGAAATCATTAACTTTATTATCTCTTTAGGAGCGGCTTCAGCGGTGATTTTATTGGTATTTAAGGATACTATTTTAGGCTTTGTGGCCTCCATTCAGGTTAGTGTTAATGATATTGTTAGAATTGGCGACTGGATCACTTTCAGCAAATTTGGCGCAGACGGTACGGTTACCGAAATTAATTTGGCCACAGTTAAGGTTCAGAATTTTGATAATACTTTTACTACTATTCCTACTTACAGTTTAATTTCAGATTCCTTTCAGAACTGGCGCGGAATGCAGGAATCTCCAGGGCGCCGAATTAAAAGGGCTGTTTATATCAAACAGAATTCAGTTAAATTTTTAAATGATGCTGAATTAAATAAGCTCAAAAAAATAAAGCTTGTTTCTTCTTACATTCAAAACCGGCAGGAAGAAATTAATAAATATAATACTGAAGAAGCCATAGATAAAGGCCTTCAAATTAACGGGAGAAACCAAACCAATTTGGGGATTTTCAGAAAATATATTGATACTTATCTAAACAACCACTCAGCAGTACATAAAGAACTCTACGTGATTGTACGGCATCTTGCCCCTACTCCTAACGGCATTCCCATAGAAATTTTGTGTTTCAGCCGGGATAAACGCTGGGCGAATTTTGAATATATCACTGCTGATATTTTTGATCATATTATCGCTGCCGTCCCATTTTTTAAACTTCAACTGTTTGAATCCCCTTCCGGTGATGATATTTCTACTTATTTAAGAGAAAGGGAAGAAAAATAGAGGTTACAGGCCGTGGACTCTGATACCGGATTTCAAGATACTTTCCTTTCCGATTAACGACGTTTATTTAAGTATCTTATCCCGAATTTATCGGTGGTCTACTATGGCGTTTTTCTTTTCAATCACCTATTTTCATTTCTTACATTGACGTTCATTACTTATAAAACAGCTATACAAAAACTAGATTTCACTAATCTTTTTTAGCCAGTCTGTCTTTTACAAATTCTACCTTGGTTTTACCGTGAGGACTTGGTTTTCCTTCTTTATTAAGGGTAACCATAATAATTTTATCAATAGTGATAATAGTGCTACGGGTCATTTTATTGCGCACTTCACAACGTAGCGTTAACGAAGTATTTCCAAATTTAAGCACTTCAATACCAATTTCTATAATATCGCCTTCTTTGGCAGAGTTTTCGAAATTAATCTCGCTTATATATTTGGTAACCGTTTTAGGATTTTCCAGCTGAATAATACTGTACAAGGCACATTCTTCATCTACCCATTCCAATACGCGTCCGCCAAATAAAGTTCCGTTGGGGTTTAAATCCTGGGGTTTAACCCATTTTCTGGTATGAAATCTCATTTTTATTTTAAAATTAGTAAGAAATTACGCCATATCCAAGACTATTCCTGCGATTTCCTAAAATAGGAATTTCAGGTGCTTTTAATTTAAATTTCAACTAAATTACTGCTTAATTTTATAAATAATTTTTTGCAGCTTCTATAATTTTAGCGTGATCAAAAGCAAGCTTTGGGAGTTTATCCCAATCAAACCACTTGGCATCTATTGCATCATCGCCAGGATTTAACTTTTCTTCACAATAAATTCTACTTATAAAAGCTATTGAGATAGTCCGTCCCCTTGGATCCCTGCCAGGCGCTCCAAAGGCCTTCACCTGCTCCATACTGCTTACTTTTACGCCTGTTTCTTCGTGTAATTCCCTTATAGCTGCTTCCTCCAGGGTTTCCGATTCTTCAATAAAACCACCGGGAAGCGCCCATTCATCTTTAAAAGGTTCGCTCTTTCGTTTGATAAGCAACACCTTAAAATGCTTATTGGTGCTGCATAATACTACACTATCTACGGTAACTGCTACTTCTTGCTGTTTCATTGGTCAGGGGTTTTTGGTATTTTTATATCTGTATTAAATCTTTTATTGAACTTTTCAATAAAATAGGCTGCAAGTAGAGGCGATTCAACTTCCATATTCTGGTGTATAAAAAAATATAATTTCTCCAGGCCCAGGCTTTGCCATTCTTCCAGGCGATCAAGCCAATCATCAAGACGGGTGTAATCGCTGGGATGATTAGCGCCGTTGTACCGGATAAAAGCTACGGGATTACTTAACTGCATATGTACCAGATCGCGTCTTCCCGCACTATCGGTAATAATATGGCTAATATTATTCTTTTTCAAAATTTCCATTAATTCCTGGTTTGCGGTTTGATCTGCATACCAATCAGGATGGCGGAATTCCACGCCCAAAGGAATTTCTTTCGGCCAATATCCCAAAAAATGATTTACTCTTTCCATATCTTTCGGGTGAAAATTTGGAGGCATTTGTAAAAAAGCCATTCCCAACTTTTCTTTTAAACCCAATAAATTGGTCACAAAAACATCAGTCAACTCGTCGGCATCGTTTAAGCGTTTTATCTGACTAATAAGCCGGGGAACCTTTGGAAAAAAACGGAAATCACCTGCTGCTTTTTCCCGCCATTTATCAAACTGTTCTTTCGGAAACATTCGGTAAAATGAAGCGTTTAACTCTATAGAATTAAACTGAGAGGCGTAGTACTGTAGTTCATCTTTTGTGCCCCTGGGATAAAAATTTTTTAAATCTTTTCTGTTCCATTTGGCACACCCTACCCGTACATCCTGAAATCCGCTGTTGGTTGACTGCTGTAAAACAGTTTTGGTTTCCTGTGGCGTTTCAGGGAGGCTAAAATCAATATTTCCAGGATTATCTACTTTTCCGAATTTCATATAGGATCAATATTTATTAAAAAACACCGTTTTACAATTTACAAATTCTTTAATACCGTGGTGGGAAAGTTCTCTGCCATACCCGGAAATTTTAGTTCCTCCAAAAGGTAACCTCGGGTCACTTTTTACCAACTCATTAATGAAAACAGCTCCGTCCTGAAACTGAGAAACGAGGTTTTTGGCTAAATCAAAATCTTCTGTAAAAATGGAAACCCCAAGGCCAAAATCAGATTTATTGACCAGATCAACAGCTTCTTTCTCATCTTTAAAAACCGTTATTCCTATAGCCGGTCCAAAAGTTTCTTCATCAAAAACAGGCATTCCGGGTTTAACATTTTCGAGAATTGTAGGTTCATAATACGCTTTGGCCCGATGACCTCCCAGTACTAATTTCGCACCTTGTTTTACCGATTTATTTACTTGTTCTTCCAGGTCTTTTGCCAAATCTTCACGAGCCTGTACCCCAATAAATGTTTCTTCATCCATGGTATCACCACTTTTTAACTCCCGTACGGCCTTTGTGAATTTCTCGGTAAATTCATCGGCTATTTCCTTTTGTAAGAGCAATCTTTTTCCTGCAATACAGCTCTGACCGGTATTTTGATAACGTGCCATAACACAGGTTGCCACACTTTTATCTATATTAGCATCCTTAAAAACCACCAGGGCATTACTTCCGCCGAGTTCCAATACGCTTTTTTTTATTTCTTCCCCGGCTACCGATGCCACCGCAGAACCTGCGGGCTCGCTTCCTGTTAGACTTACGGCTTTTACGCGCCTATCTCTTATAATTGATTCAACTTTACTACTTCCTATTACTAAATTCTGAAAACAATGTTTTGGAAATCCTGCACGCTCAATGGCTTTTTGAATATTATTGGCCGATTTCATCACATTACTGGCGTGTTTTAAAACACCTATATTTCCGGACATTAATGCAGGTACGGCAAAACGAAAGGCCTGCCAAAAAGGATAATTCCAGGGCATTACCGCTAAAACAACACCCAGTGGCTCGTAACATACATACGAATTTTCTGCATCGGTTTTAATCTGTTCATCGGCCAATTGTTTTTCAGCGTTTTCAGCATAATATTCACATAACCATGCACATTTTTCTACTTCAGCCACGCTTTGGGAGATTGGTTTTCCCATTTCTAGAGTGATGTCTTCAGCATATTCTCGGGCATGGTCTTTTAATTCTTTTGCCAGGGCAAACATTAAATTTGACCGCTCCGAAAAACTGGTTTTTCTCCATGATTCAAATTGTTGTTGTGCATTTTGCAAACAGGAATTTATCTCTTTTTTATTTAGTTCTTTAAACTCGGCTACTTTTTCGCCGTTATAAGGATTTATGGATGTTATCATTTTGTTTAATTAATTTTTGAAAAAATCCTCAAAAAAGGGCTTTAAATTAAATATAAAAAGAAGATTACGGCTTTTGAAGGCGATTAAGAGGATTTTAACTCACAAAAAGGTTTTATTATCCTTTAAGAGCTTTCTAGTCTTGTTTAGGACATACGCTAAAGGAGCATCTTTGTTTATAACCGGTTTACAAGTCTTTTTTGCCGTATGAGTTTTGCGCTTTATAAATAATTATTTTTAAGAAACTCCTTTTATTATGAATCTACGTGATTTACAATTACTTGAAATGCGGCCGGTAATTGATTCGGCCAGAGTTTCGGAAAACATGAGTTTAGATGAACAATTCCAAAATCAAACTCTTCGCCCTATCACTAAACTTCAGGAAGACTTAGTACTTGAAGTTTTCAGGAATTATGTCCACAAACACAAAAATACTTTTTATGAGTTAAGTCCGGAAAAACGTTTGGAATATATTGAAAATGCGATAACCCGGGATGTGAAATTCAGAAACAGCCTCAAGGGAATTATTATTGGTCAGTTCAGTTTAGAGGAATATAAAAAATATATCCAGAATTCTTCTGCCCTAAACAAGCGAATGATGAATATTGTAAAGCAAAATTTACAAAGCCGAATTCAATTGTTAGAATACGAAATGGCTTACTAAAAAACCCGTAACTATTGTTATGGCAAAGCTCATAAGCGTACCGATTAGTACATATTCGGTTTGTTTACGAGCTCCGGCTTCGGTTTTATCGCTAAACCGCAAGATAGATTTTGCGGCGATAAGAAAACCTATGGCTGAAAAATTACCGGATAATATAAAGGTAAGCACTAAAATACGCTCAAAAATCCCGATATAACGTCCGGCAGCTTCAAGGCTTTCTTTTTTATGGGTGGGTGCAATATCGTCTTGCCATCGGGCAGTGGCCTTACCAATTAAAAATCCTGCCGGAAAAATGATAAAAAGATACCCGGTTATAATTACCAAAAAAGTTTGATCTTGCAGTACACCTCCTATAAATGGTATTAAATCGGGAAGCATATTGCTTAGGTGTAACCAAATAACAAAAATCACTAAAAGGTGTAAACCCTGATCTATTAAAAAATATTTTAGGGAGTCATTTCTTTGAAGTTTCCATAAATCAATGATTAAATGTGTAATTGAAATAATCAAAGCGGCATACCACCATTTTAGCTCCTGTAAAAAGACTAAAGATAGCACCCCGGCTAAAAGAACATGTATATATAAAAACCAGGATTTTGCTTTGTATTTTCGTTTATGGGCAATTAGTTTGTTGGGTTGTAATATAAAATCGGTTAGCAGATGTGCCAGTAAAAGCTGTAATAATATTAAAGTAGTGTTCATTAGGAATAGCGTTTTGAAATAATGCTTTTATAGCGTTGTAAAAGTTTTGTCACGGCTTCCCAGCCCGCTGCTTTTTTTCGTTGATTAACCGCCGATTGGCTAATTCCTAACTCTTTTGCAATTTCGATTTCTTTTTTCTCGTAAAGCAAAAAATACACAACTTCTGCTGAGGCAATACTCCAACGGGCGGTAATTTCATCTAACAATGCCAGAGATGCTTCAAATTCAGAATTCAGGTTCTTATTAGCTGTGGTAATTGCAATTTTAGGGTTATTGGATTTCATTCCATCAAGGGTACGCCCCGAAAAATGAAAAGCCGGACCATTGGATTCTTCCAGGTTTTTAGCTTTAAAATCTACTTCACCTATTCCGATAGAAAGTCTTAAATCGGCCCTTATTTTTTTTTCGGCCGGTTGTTTCAACACTGCGGTTTTTAAAATTAAAGTAGCAAGCAGGGCATGTTCAGGGTCTGGTAAAACTCCTTGTAAACTATCACCTCTATAGATTTTAAATTCGGCCTTAAATTGTTTCTTAAAATACAGAAATTCCTTTTTTAATGCTGAAATCACTTTTGTGGTTAAAGCTTCAGCATAGTTTGAAGAATCGATTAAATCGGCAGTGATTACGGCTATCATATTTCAAATATAAGAAATATTAGTTTAAAACCTTATATTAAATAATTATAAGCCTTAAACCTTATAATGTATTTTTATAAGTTTAGATGCTTATGTTTATAATTTTTAAGCTATTAAATTTTTCCTAAATGTTCTTTCATAAAAAAGTTGATAATTAATTTTAGAAAAACCGAAAAAAACAACATAATGCTTACTAACAAGAAAGAATTATATTACAAAAGCTTAGATGCCGTAAATAATAAAATCGAAAAATATCAGCAGGAAATGGATATGATTAAAGAATCTATGGATGCCAATGATACCAAAACCGATTATGATGAAGACCACAAGGGACAGCTTTTAGGTGATTTTGAAAAATATGCTGAATATTTAAACCGCGCTCGTGAAATGAAAGAGACCCTGGCAGAAATAGATATGGAGCATTATAGTGAAACCATAGATTTTGGCAGTGTGGTTGAAACTGATAAAAACTACTATTTTGTGGCTGTACCTATAGGTAATCTGGAAAT
This sequence comes from Salegentibacter sp., assembly GCA_017795085.1. Taxonomy (GTDB): domain Bacteria; phylum Bacteroidota; class Bacteroidia; order Flavobacteriales; family Flavobacteriaceae; genus Salegentibacter. The sequence continues at coordinate 1,493,227 of CP051246.1, read as the reverse complement.
GGAAGACGGCAGTAGCGTTTTTGCCATTTCAACAGAAGCTCCTATTTATGAAACGATGCAGGGTAAGAAAGCCGGAGATACCATAAAATTTAACGGTCAGGAAATAACTATTAAAAGAGTGCATTGATTATTCGGGATATTCTACCCGTAAATGATAAATATTCTTGAGCTTACGCTTGAGAATTTTTTTTATGAGTTGAATTTCTTTAAATGTGATATTAGCATTTAAAAACTGTCCCTCCTCCATTTGTTTATCGAGAATTTTTTCTACAAAATTGTCTATAAGTCCTGAAGTTGGTTCTTTCAAACTTTTGCTAGCCGCTTCCACCCCATCGCACATCATTAAAATTGCTGTTTCTTTACTAAAAGGGATAGGTCCGGGATATCGAAAACTTTCTGCAGAAACATTTTCATTCTCTTCCCAGGCCTTTTTATAAAAATAGTAAACCGTACTCGTACCATGGTGAGTTCTTATAAAATCGATAACACGATCGGGTAAATTATTTTTTTTGGCAATTTCAATACCTTTTATCACATGCTCTATAATAATTTGAGCGCTTTCCTGCGGTTCTAAATCATCGTGAGAATTTACGTTGCTAGTCTGATTTTCAGAAAAATAAGTTGAATTTTCCATTTTTCCGATATCATGATACAGGGCACCTACCCGGGCGAGCATGGCATTTCCTTTAACTTCATTAGTTGCGGCCTCGGCTAAATTTGCCACATTCAACGAGTGGTGAAAAGTACCGGGGGCTTTTTCGGCCAGTTCTTTAAGCAATTTTGAATTGGTGTCGGAAAGTTCCAATAATGACATATCGGAAACCATTCCAAAGATTTTTTCATAAATATAAATGAGCGGTTGTACGAAGAGGGTGGCTAAACCACCAAGAAGAAAAGTCAGGAAAACTTCTCCCTTAATTTCAGAAATATTTCCTTCCTGAATAATGGTAAAAGCAAAATAGCTTAAAATATAGACCAGGGTAATTTCTCCTACTGAAATAAATAAATTGGCACGTTTATAAAGTTCTGAAACAGTAAGAATAGTAACAATACCGGCAATAATTTGAAGAAACATATATTCATAACTGTTAGGAACGATAAAGCCTAATAACAAAACGGTAACTACATGGGTAAATAAACCAAGTCTCGAATCGAAAAATGCTTTTAAGGTAAGCGGTAAAATACAGAGTGGTACCACATATACATAATTGATATTAAACCGTACCACCAGGGTGGTAAGCAATACCATAAACAGGATATTGAAAAATATAAAAGTGACTTTTACGTTGTTTTCATAAATACTAAAACGGTATTTTCTGATAAACAACAACAACATTAACAAAGCCAGGGAAACCAGGGTGCTATAACCAACAATTACCCAGGTATAATTGCTCTCACTCCAGACCTGTGATTCGTATTCTGCTTTAAGTGAGCGTAAAATATTGTATTTAGTGCCTTCTACCACCTCCCCTTTTGAAATAAGCCGGCTTCCCTGTTCAATATTTCCCCGTGTATAGGAGATATTGTTGAGTTTACTTTCCAATTCCTGTTGGCTAAGCTTACTATCATAAGTAACATTTGGTTCTATGGCATTAAAAAACACCTCAAGAAGTTCATCATTTAAACCGGAGAGGGAAGAATTTTCAATTTTTTCATTTAAAAAATTACGAACATCACCGAGTTTAAGAATATTTTTATAAGTGATTTCAAAAGCTTCATTCCCTTTTCTTAAGTAAACAAACTTGTCAGGAGCCAACCGGTTATCTTCGTCTAACACCCCGTATTCATATATCGTATTCAGGGTTTGGTCTACAAAACCTTCTATTTGATTTTCTTTAATATTTAAAATACTATCAGTAAAAACAAGCTTAATTTCAGCTCGGGCTTGTTCTCTAACATGAGAAATTATCTCTTGATCAAAATTGAAATAAGGTGTATGATTATTGTTAATGTTTTGACGTTCGGCTTCAATTTCCGCTTCGGTTTTTAGAATAGCAAAATCAAATGGGGCATAAAGATTTTCGTATTGCCAGGGTTTTCCTTTAGGAATCTCATATTTAAATTTTCCTCCTTTGGGCAGCATATACACAATAAGTATCGCTGTGATTATGAACAGAAAAACCTTATAAAAAAGGGCCTGGTTTTTATAGAGACTATTTACAATTTTGGTCATATTAATAGGGCTGCTTAATTCAAATGTACTAAAAAATGACCTTGTGATAAGCAGCTTGCCAGGTTACTTTTAAAATCACTAAATTCGCATACACACAGAACTAAAACAGCATATACATGAAAGAAGTTGTAATAGTAAGCGCTACCCGCACTCCTATCGGAAGTTTTTTAGGAAGTTTGTCTACTGTTCCGGCTACGAAGTTAGGTTCGATAGCTATTAAAGCTGCGCTTGAAAGAATAAGTTTAAAACCCGAACTTGTACAGGAAGTTTTTATGGGAAATGTTGTACAAGCCGGCGTAGGCCAGGCTCCGGCAAGGCAGGCAGCTCTTGGGGCCGGAATTCCTGCAAACGTGCCCTGTACTACCGTAAATAAAGTTTGTGCCAGCGGCATGAAAACCGTAATGCAGGCTACCCAATCCATTCTATTGGGTGATACTGATATTGTGATTGCCGGCGGAATGGAAAATATGAGTTTAATTCCGCATTATGTACATATGCGAAAAGGCCAAAAATTTGGTCCCGCCCAACTGGAAGACGGCATGCAAAAAGACGGCCTGGTAGATGCGTATGATCAAAATGCAATGGGAACCTGTGCCGATCTTTGTGCTAGCGAATATAATTTCTCACGGGAAGACCAGGATGCCTTTGCTATCAAATCTTATGAACGCTCAGCACGTGCCTGGAAAGAAGGTAAGTTTGATAATGAAGTCGTACCGGTAGAAGTACCACAACGTAAAGGTGATCCAGTGGTGGTGAAGGAAGACGAAGAATTTAAAAATATTAAAATTGAAAAAATAAAATCGCTCAGACCCGCGTTTAGTAAAAATGGGACTGTAACTGCTGCCAATGCTTCTACCATAAATGATGGTGCCGGGGCAATGGTGCTAATGAGTCGGGAAAAAGCTGAAGAATTGGGTTTAAAAGTACTAGCCAGTATAAAATCTTATGCCGATGCTGCACAAGAGCCAAAATGGTTTACCACAGCTCCGGCAAAGGCACTTCCTTTAGCTTTGAAAAAAGCTGGAATTAACAAAGAAGAAGTAGATTTCTTTGAATTTAATGAAGCTTTTGCGGTGGTTGGTTTGGCAAACATGAAAATTCTAGGCATTAGCGATAAAAAAACTAATGTGAATGGTGGTGCTGTTTCCCTGGGACATCCACTTGGTTGCAGTGGGGTTCGTATTTTAATTACTTTGCTAAATGTTTTAGAGCAAAATAACGGAAAAATTGGAGCTGCAGCTATTTGTAATGGTGGCGGTGGCGCCTCGGCAATGATAATTCAAAGAGAAGCTTGACTTACCCATTAAATAAACTTACAACAAGCCCTGATCAATATTGAAATTCCTAATGTTAGAATTTTATGCCTTTAAAAGTAACGGGGTTAATTAACTACTATTAAATGCAATACGGAATTTGCCACTTAAGCATTGTACCACTTCGCGAGGCCCCAATCAATGAAAGCGAATTGGTAACTCAGGTTTTTTACGGGGAACATTTTAAAGTTTTAGAAGAACGAGTCCACTGGAGCAAGATTCGTGTTGCATTTGATAATTACGAAGCCTGGATAAACAATAAGCAATTTCAGAGAATAGAGGAAAATTACTTTTTAAAACTTGAAAAAGCCCCCCTGAAACTCTCCACTGATATTATTACCTATATCATTAATGAACATCAACATTTGATGCCCGTGCCTTTTGGAGCTGTTTTAAATTCCTTATCGCATTTTAATCATAATTATGAAGGGCAATTCACCAGTGGTGAAAAGCCAAAAAACAAGTTGATAGAGACCGCCCTTTTATATTTAAATACGCCTCACTGTTGGGGTGGAAAAACTCCTTTAGGTATAGATTGCAGCGGATTTACACAAATGGTTTATAAATTAAATGGTTATAAACTTTTTAGAAATGCTGCACAACAGGCAACACAAGGGGAAGCATTAAGCTTTATAGAAGAAACCCAGGCCGGAGATCTTGCTTTTTTTGACAATAATGAAGGAGTTATAAATCACGTAGGGATAATTATGGAAAATAATTATATCATTCACGTTGATGGGAAAGTAAGGATAGACCGCATTGATCACTCCGGAATTTTTAATATAGAACTTCGTAAGCATACCCACAAACTCAGGGTTATTAAAAAGGTTATTTAATATTTTTAATCGATATATAAACAAAAAAGCCGCGAAAATCGCGGCTTTTTTAATTTCTTAAAATGCTTGTCTGGTAAAGTACCTAAAAAAGTAAATTTGAACTAAAATTGTCACCTCGAGCGCAGTCGAGACGTTTTTATGTAAGCTTTCGACTACGCTCAAGGTGGCAAAAATTAAGCTTAGGTATTCTCAAACGGACAATCATATTTTTTAATTTTAAAAACTATTGTTCAAGCTTTGCTTTCATTTCAGCAGCTTTTTCCTCCTTACCGGTAGCGCTATAAATATTCATCGCTGTACGAATAGCTTCTACATTAGTAGGATCGTGCTCAATTACCTCTTCAAGATATGGCGTTACTTCTTCGTAAATATCCATACGTTCTTTTTCAAGTTCCTCATATTTTTTTTGATCGTCGGCACTCATTCCCAATTCGTTCATTTGATCAATCAATTCTCGTTCCTTAGCAAGGATAGCTACTACAATGTTCATCCGGGCTTCATTCATTTCAGGATCTAATTCCAAAGCTTTTTCATAATATTCAATGGCCCCTTCAGAATCGCCTAAATCAGCTGTAGTTACTCCAAGATTATAATAGATAGCAGGATCATCAGGACTTTTTTCTAATACTTCCTGCATAATCTCATTATATTTTTGTTTGTCATCCATTCGGTAGTACATATCAGCCTCAGCTTGTAAAAGCATTACATCATCAGGATTCTGCTCTTTAGCTTCATCCATTAATTCAATCGCTTTTTCATTTTCTTCCTGGTTGATATAAATAAGCGCCATATTTTTAGCTATTTCCCCTCTTTTAGAAGGTACTTTTTCTTCAACAGGATCGCTATATTGGTCGGTTTTAACCATTAAGTCCTGTTGTTCTTTACTCCCCAGGTTTTCTTGTTCACCGGTTTCGGTGTTGGTTGCCAAGTATTCTACCCCAGAACCATCAAAACCAACCTCGCGCAGCATCTCGTAATATTCCAATGCCTTATCATAATCCTGGGCATTTAAAGAATTTGCAGCAGCATAATAAAGATAAATAGTGTCTTTATTATTTACTTTGTAGCTGGTATAAAGCTTTTCGGCTGCCTGCTCAAATTTTTCTGAATTTTGATCGGCCACGGCACTTTCTACCAATGCACTACTAATTTTTGTAAGGCCTTGTTGAGCTTCATCACTTCCCATTTCAATAGCTTTATTAAAAGCTTCTGAAGCAGTTAGCATATCTTCTACACTCACGTTTTCAGTACTACCCAAATAAGCATTACCTTTATATAAGTAGAACCTTTCAGTCCATTTGTCATTTAATTCAGATAAATTAGGCTCTGCTTGCTCCAATAATGATTTTGCTTCTTCAAAATTTTCATCATCTACGGCATTACCTGCATTTCTTACCTCTTTCTTTTGTGCGACCGCTGCCAAAGTGAAAAATGCCAGGGCCAGAGTTAAAATATTAGTCTTCATTTTAAATTTGGTTTTTATTTAATTTATTCTTCACTATCGTTTGCAACTTCTGTGCCATCAGGGGCAGAACCACTACCTTCGGGCGTTTCAGCATCTTCCATATTCTCAACATCATCTTCATCATGAAGCACTTTTGCTACAGCGGCAATAGAATCTTTACCTTTTAAATTAATCAATCTAACGCCCTGTGTAGCACGACCCATAACCCGTAAATTGGCCACTTCCATACGAATTACAATACCCGATTTATTGATTATCATAATATCATCTTCATCAGATACATTCTTTATCGTTACTAAATTACCGGTTTTTTCTTTAATTGAGATAGTTTTTACTCCTTTTCCTCCACGATTGGTTATACGGTAATCTTCTAAGCTCGAACGTTTCCCGTATCCTTTTTCCGAAACTACCAGAATATCAGAATCAAAATTTTCTACCGAAACCATACCTACTACTTCATCGTCTTCACTAGCCAGGGTAATTCCCCTTACTCCAGATGCATTTCTACCCATAGGTCTGGTTTTACTCTCTTCAAATCGAATGGCTTTACCACTTTTAACTGCCAACATTACCTGGCTTTCCCCATTGGTAAGTTTAGCCTCCAAAAGTTCATCACCTTCTTTAATAGTAATAGCATTAATACCATTTGTACGCGGTCGCGAATATTGCTCTAAGGAAGTTTTTTTAACCTGTCCTTTTTTAGTAGCCATAATCACATAATGACTGTTGACATATTCCTCATCTTTGAGGTCTTGGGTACAAATAAAGGCTTTAACTCTATCATCGGGGTCTATGTTGATTAGGTTTTGGATAGCCCTGCCTTTTGAGGCTTTGCTTCCTTCCGGAATTTCATATACGCGCATCCAGAAACATTTCCCTTTTTGAGTGAAGAAAAGCATGTATTGGTGATTGGTTCCTGAAAATAAATATTCCAGAAAATCTTCATTTCTGGTAGTTGAACCTTTTTGGCCAACCCCTCCCCTGTTTTGTGTTTTATACTCATTAAGGGAAGTCCTTTTAATATATCCCGCATGAGAAATAGTAATTACCACGCGCTCATCAGGAATCATATCTTCTATGCTCAAATCACCTCCGGAATATTCTATGACCGAACGGCGTTCGTCGCCATATTTCTCCTGAACTTCCAATAACTCATCTTTGATTACCTGCATTCGACGTTCTTTTCGTGCCAAGATGTCTTTAAGGTCTTCAATGGTCTTTAAAATTTCTTCATATTCGGCACGGAGTTTATCCTGTTCAAGACCGGTGAGTTGTCTCAGCCGCATCTCAACAATGGCCCTTGCCTGAATTTCGGTAAGTTCAAAACGCTCAATAAGCTTTTCCCTTGCCTCTTCGGCATTGTTTGAAGCACGTATAAGCGCAATAACTTCATCTATATTATCAGAGGCAATAATTAAACCTTCCAAAATATGCGCGCGTTCTTCAGCTTTTCGCAATTCATATTCGGTTCTCCTTACTATTACCTCATGACGATGTTCTACAAAATGATAAATAATATCTTTAAGGTTAAGTAATTCCGGTCGTCCGTTAACCAGGGCAATATTATTTACACTAAAAGAAGACTGTAAAGCAGTATGTTTATATAAGGTATTTAAAACAATATTTGGAATAGCATCGCGCTTGAGCTGATAAACAATACGCATCCCATTACGATCTGACTCATCTCTAATAAGGCTAATTCCTTCTATTTTCTTTTCATTTACCAAATCGGCTGTTTTCTTGATCATATCAGCCTTATTTACCTGGTAAGGAATTTCGGTTACCACAAGAAATTCACGGCCGTTAATTTCCTCAAGTTGAGATTTGGCCCGCATTACAATTCGTCCTTTTCCGGTTTTAAAGGCTTCTCTTACCCCATCATAACCGTAGATAGTTCCGCCGGTGGGAAAATCAGGAGCTTTAATATGCTCCATCAATTCATCTATTTCAATATCGTTATTATCAATATAAGCAACGGTACCGTCTATAACCTCCCTTAAATTATGGGGAGGCATATTGGTTGCCATCCCCACAGCAATACCACTTGCTCCGTTTACCAGTAAATTTGGAATTCGGGTAGGCAATACCACGGGTTCATTAAGGGAATCGTCAAAATTAAGTTGGGTATCTACGGTTTCTTTATCGATATCGGCAAGCATTTCTTCGCTTATCTTGCGCATTCTTGCTTCAGTATAACGCATGGCTGCAGGACTATCGCCATCTACAGAACCAAAGTTACCCTGGCCGTCTACCAACATATAGCGCATACTCCATTGCTGCGCCATCCTAACCATAGTGTCATAAACAGAAGAATCGCCATGAGGGTGGTACTTACCCAGTACCTCTCCAACAATTCTCGCTGATTTTTTATAAGCCCGATTAGAAAGTACCCCTAGTTCATACATTCCGTATAAAACCCTTCGGTGAACGGGCTTAAGGCCATCACGTACATCGGGAAGGGCACGTGACACAATGACCGACATTGAGTAATCAATGTAGGCCGACTTCATTTCGTCTTCAATGTTGATAGGAATTAACTTTTCTCCTTCAGCCATATTTATGGTTTATTTTAGTTTTTAAATCTAACGAGCCAATTTACATATTTTATCAATGTTTAACGGCTAAATTCCCGCAGTATTACCTATTTTTATTAACAAATTTTTAGTGGCATACCGTTAATAAGTTCATTACTTTCCATTTTGATTTTTGAAAGTAATTTTGTCAATTAGCTATATACTTCCCTTAGGTATAGTTTTTGACAGATTTGAAATAAATAATTTTAGAGAGAAAGGAAGATAAGATGGATGATAATTTTTCACCAAGAGTAAAAGATGTAATCGCATATAGCAAAGAAGAGGCCTTACGCCTCGGTCACGATTTTATTGGTACCGAGCACCTTATGTTGGGTTTATTGCGCGATGGCGATGGTAAGGCAATAGATATTTTAAATGCGCTTGATATTGACTTGAGCCACCTTAGAAGAAAGGTTGAAATCTTAAGCCCTGCAAATCCAAACGTAGCCACGATGGCCAATGATAAGCGCAACTTACACCTTACCAGACAGGCCGAAAGAGCTTTAAAAACAACTTTTTTGGAAGCAAAACTATTTCAGAGTTCTTCCATTAACACGGCGCATTTGCTTTTATGTATTTTAAGAAATGAAAATGACCCTACTACTAAATTGCTCAATAAATTAAAAATTGACTATGATGGGGTAAAAGAACAATTTAAATACATGACTGCCAGCGATGACAATGATTTTGCTGATTCACCTACCAGCGCCTTTTCAGATGAAGATAGTGGTACCGATGATGCTACAAAAGATAATCCCTTTAGCGGTGGTGGCAGTGGCCCCGGCAAAACCTCAAAAAAATCAAAAACTCCGGTTTTGGATAACTTTGGAAGAGATTTAACCGCGTTGGCAGAAGCTGATAAGCTTGATCCGGTGGTAGGCCGTGAAAAAGAAATTGAACGCGTTTCCCAAATTTTAAGCCGAAGAAAGAAAAATAATCCTTTACTTATTGGAGAACCAGGTGTAGGAAAATCGGCTATCGCTGAAGGATTGGCACTTAGAATTATTAAACGCAAAGTTTCCCGTATTCTTTTTGATAAACGTGTGGTTACCCTTGATTTAGCCAGTTTAGTAGCTGGTACTAAATATCGCGGTCAGTTTGAAGAACGTATGAAAGCCGTTATGAATGAGTTGGAAAAGAATGAAGATATTATTCTTTTTATTGATGAAATCCATACTATTGTTGGTGCTGGCGGAGCTACAGGAAGTCTTGATGCCAGTAATATGTTCAAACCGGCCCTAGCCCGTGGCGAAATACAATGTATTGGTGCCACTACATTAGATGAATACCGCCAATATATTGAAAAAGACGGGGCTTTAGAGCGTCGTTTTCAAAAAGTATTGGTAGAACCTACCTCGGTGGAAGAAACAATTGAAATTCTTAATAATATTAAGGATAAGTATGAAGAACACCACAATGTTATTTACACCCCCGAAGCTATTGATGCTTGTGTGAAATTAACCAATAGGTATATGACAGACCGGTATTTACCCGATAAAGCTATTGATGCTTTGGATGAATCAGGTTCTCGCGTACATATTACCAATATTGATGTTCCAAAACAAATCCTGGATTTAGAACGTAAACTGGAAGAAGTTCGTGAAAATAAAAATTCTGTGGTCAAAAAGCAGAAATATGAAGAAGCTGCAAAATTAAGGGATGACGAGAAAAATCTGGAAAAAGAACTTCAATCTGCTCAGGAACGTTGGGAAGAAGAATCAAAAAAACACAAAGAAACGGTAAATGAAGAAAGTGTTGCCGATGTGGTTTCTATGATGACCGGGGTTCCTGTTAATCGAATTGCACAAACCGAAAGCAATAAACTGGTTGAGCTTCCGAAGAACATAAAAGGAAAAGTGATTGGCCAGGACGATGCTGTGGGAAAAGTAGTGAAGGCTATTCAACGAAACCGAGCCGGACTTAAAGATCCCAATAAACCTATTGGTTCCTTTATATTTCTCGGGCAAACCGGAGTGGGTAAAACGCAGTTGGCTAAAGTACTCTCCCGAGAATTGTTTGATAGTGAAGATTCTCTCATTCGTTTAGATATGAGTGAATATATGGAGAAATTTGCGGTTTCCAGGTTAATCGGGGCACCTCCGGGATATGTTGGCTATGAAGAAGGTGGCCAGCTTACCGAGAAGGTTCGTCGTAAACCATATGCCGTAATTCTTCTGGATGAAGTTGAAAAAGCCCATCCCGATGTTTTTAATATGTTACTCCAGGTATTGGATGATGGTTATTTAACCGATAGTTTGGGTCGAAAAATAGATTTTAGGAATACTATTATTATTATGACTTCGAATATCGGAGCCAGAAAACTGAAAGATTTTGGACAGGGCGTTGGTTTCGGAACAGCTTCACAGCGTTCTCAAGCCGATGAAAACACAAGAAGTGTTATCGAAAATGCACTTAAAAAAGCTTTTGCTCCTGAATTCCTAAATAGGATTGATGATGTGGTAATATTCAACTCGCTTGAGCGGGAAGACATTCACAAAATTATCGATATTGAGCTGGCTAAACTTTATGAAAGAATCGGTGGCCTGGGTTATAACCTTAAGTTAAACAAAAAAGCCAAAGACTTTATTGCCGAGAAAGGTTTCGATAAGCAATATGGTGCTAGACCGCTTAACCGGGCTATTCAAAAATACATTGAAGATGCGTTAGCAGAAGAAATAATTACTTCCAAAATCACTGAAGGTGATACGATTTTCATGGATCTTGATGAAAAGAAAAAAGAACTTACAATCAAGGTAGAAAAGCCTAAAAAGAAAGAAACTGAATCGAAAAAAGAATAGATTTAATTTATGTAATAGATTTAAAACTGCCTAAGAAGTAATATTTTTTAGGCAGTTTTTTATTCTAATATATCCTCAGGATTAAGTTCATAATCCTTGATAAAATATCGCGCCTTTTGAATAAAAGGCGCCATCATAATATCTTCGGTTAAAATTGGAACTTCATTTCTAAATTTCACTATAATATCCTGTAAGAATTGTGAAGTTTTTGCCGGCTCTCTAAAATGTAAAGCCTGAGAAGCATTAATAAACTCAATAGCTAAAACACTTAACACGTTATCTAGTATTTTAGCTGATTTTGTAGCACTATTAGCGCCCATACTTACGTGATCTTCCTGTCCATTAGAGGAAACTATAGAATCTACCGAAGCTGGTACTGCCAGTTGCTTATTTTGACTCACAATACTGGCGGCGGTATACTGCGGAATCATAAATCCGCTGTTTAAACCTGGATTTTCAATTAAAAAGGCCGGTAAACCCCGTAAGCCGGAGACCAATTGATAAATTCTTCTTTCAGAAATATTGGCCAGTTCAGCCATGGCAATTCCGAGATAATCAAGAGCTAGCGCTAAAGGCTGCCCATGAAAATTTCCTCCCGAAATTATTTTGTCATCTTCAATAAAAATATTCGGATTGTCCGTCACCGAATTGATTTCGGTTTTTACTGTTTTTCTAATAAAATCAAGACTATCCTTTGTGGCGCCATGTACTTGCGGAACACAACGAAAAGAATATGGATCCTGTACATTTTCTTTTTCCTGTTTGGCAATTTCACTCCCCGCCAGGAAACTTCTAATACGTCCGGCAGTTTTAATTTGCCCTCGATGGGGCCTAACCTGATGTACTAAATCATCAAACGGAGACATATTACAATCAAAAGCATCCATAGAAATCGCACTGATTATATCGGCAAAATAAGATAAACGATAAGCTTTAAGCAATCCGTTTACCGCAAAAGCACTCATAAATTGGGTCCCATTTAAAAGCGCTAAACCTTCTTTAGATTGTAGTTTAAGGGCTTGCCAGTTTTTATCAGTTAAAATTTTTTTTGAAGGAATAATTTTGCCTTCAAAATAAACTTCCCCCTCTCCTATTAAAGGAAGCGCTAAATGTGCAAGCGGTGCTAAATCTCCTGATGCCCCCAAGGAACCTTGTTCATAAATTACCGGTAAGATATCATTATTATAAAAAGCAATTAAACGTTCAACGGTTTCCAGGGCTATTCCGGAATTTCCATAACTTAAAGATTGGATTTTCAGCAATAGCATTAAACGAACAATTGGTCTATCTATTTTTGAACCCGTCCCGCAAGCATGGGAACGTACCAGGTTTTCTTGAAGTTCAGTCAGTTTTTCCGGAGTAATCTTAACGTTGCATAAAGCGCCAAAACCGGTATTAATTCCATACACCGGTGTATTGCTTTCGGTAATTTTTTTATCTAGATAAGCTCTGGACTTTTTAATATTAAGAATTGCTTCATCACTAAGGGCCAGGGCCATCTTTTTGTTCACTATACGGATGATGGTTTTTAAATTTAAAACCGCAGAACTGATATAGTGAGTTTCCATAAATTATTTTTTTCTTATTCAGACTTCAAAAATCAAACAATCATTAAAAACTTCCAAGTTTTCTAAGCTTTAAATTATTGTTTTTTCAGAATAAGTAATGAACATTTAAACTTCTTCTTTGAATAATTCCAGAAAAGCTAATCCTATATGTTTTATTATATCTCCTGCAATAAGTGCTTCATAGCCTATTTTTTGTGCAGCAATATTTCCAGAAAGCCCATGGATGTATACTCCCAAGACCGAGGCAATTAAAGGATCGTATTTTTGTGCCATTAATCCTGTGATAATGCCAGAAAGCACATCGCCAGACCCGGCAGTGGCCATCCCGGGATTTCCTGAATTATTAATATAAATCTCATCATCATAAAAAATAAAAGTATACGCGCCTTTTAAAACCAGTATACTTTTATGCTGCTGTACAAACTCTTGCACTTTTTTCTGCTTTTCAGTATCATCCTTCCATTCTCCAATAAGCCTTTTTAATTCTCCGGGATGCGGTGTTAATACCGATTTTTTTGGAAGTAATTTTAAATAGGAAGGATTTTTAGCCAAGATATTTAATCCATCGGCATCTATTAATAAAGGAGTTTCTGTGTTTTCCAGTAATTTTTTAAAAGCAGAGGCTGTCTCTTTTTGGGTCCCTGCTCCCATTCCAAAACCAATCACATCAGGTTTAAACCCAGGTTCGATTCTTGTTAAATGATGCTGCTCGTTATCGGTTATAACCATCGCTTCAGGAACAGCAATCTGTAAAATTTGATAACCGCATTCAGGAGAAAATATACTACATAAACCTGCCCCCGATTTTAAAGCTGCTTTAGCCGAAAGAGAAATACTGCCAATTTTACCATAGCTTCCCCCCACAATCAAGCAATGTCCATAATCTCCCTTATGGCTGTTTTTCTTTCGGATTTTATATAAAAGCTGGGCCTGAGCCTTACTAATTAATCGCGCTTCCGTGTCGGTTTTCGCTAAAAACTCCGGATCTAAACCTATATCCAAAACCTGAAAATCGCCTACAAAATCCATTGTTTCAGGAAAGAAAAAAGTAAGTTTGGGAGCTTGAAAAGTAAGGGTGAAGTCTGCATTAATTATTACTGTATTTTCCCGGGGAGCTTCGTCAGGATACAAGCCTGAAGGGATATCTATTGCCAAAACAAATGCTCCGGATTTATTAATATGTTTTACGAGTTCACCCGGCCAACCTTTTACCGGACGGTTTAATCCCAGGCCAAAAATTGCATCTACTACAAAATCTCCTTTGTTAATTTTCGGGAAATTATGCTGACTTTTAATAGTTTCAGGCCAATTATTACTACGCTCTTTATACCGATCGTAATTTATAAGAAAATCCTGAGAACGTTTATCACTGTAATTCACCACAAAAACTTCTACTTCGTAGCCGTTTTGTACTAAAAGTCTTGCTACTACCAGCCCGTCACCACCATTATTTCCTATTCCGCAGAAAATTTTAATCGGAATTTCAGCATTATTTAAACGCTGGTGAATTTGCTCAAAAACCAGACTGGCGGCCCGCTCCATTAATTCGGTACCTGAAATTTGTTGATTTTCAACGGTAATTTTATCGGCTTCCTGAAGTTGTTTGGCTGAATAAATTTTCATGCTTAGGCTTTTGCTACTAAGTTACGGAAATTAATAGCCTTCAAAACCTCAAATTTTACAGACTTCGGAAAAAAACACTAATTCTACCTGATTTTCGGGTGAATTGAATAAATTTGCTCAAATTTCAAACAAAAATGAAAAAAACAGCCCTCGCCTCTATCCATAAATCACTTAACGCCAAAATGGTACCTTTTGCCGGTTATGATATGCCGGTATCCTATGAAGGTGTAAATATTGAACATCATAATGTTAGGGAAAACCTGGGTGTTTTTGATGTTTCACATATGGGTGAATTTTTAATAACCGGTGAAAATGCCCTTGAATTAATTCAGAAAATCACCTCTAATGATGCCTCCAAACTGGTAGACGGCAAGGCACAATACACGGTGATGCCAAATGAAACTGGAGGTATTATTGACGATTTGATTATCTATCGCTTTAATGCTGAAAAGTACCTTTTGGTAGTCAATGCTTCCAATATTGAAAAGGATTGGGATTGGATTTCAAAACATAATACCGAAGATGCGGGAATGCGCGATATGAGCGAGGAGTTATCTTTACTCGCCATTCAGGGTCCAAAGGCTGCAGAAGCTATGCAATCGCTTACCGATGTAGCGCTTCAGAAGATGAGTTTTTACACTTTTGAAGTAGCTGAATTTGCCGGAGTGGATAATGTAATTATTTCAGCTACCGGGTATACGGGAAGTGGCGGATTTGAGATTTATTTTAAAAATGAAGATGCTGAGCAAATTTGGGAAGCTGTAATGAAAGCGGGTAAAGATTTTGGCATCAAACCAACAGGATTGGCTGCTAGAGATACCTTACGTTTAGAGATGGGCTTTTGTTTATATGGAAACGATATTGATGAAACCACTTCGCCTATTGAAGCTAAACTGGGCTGGATTACAAAATTCACTAAAGATTTTGTAAACTCAGAAAACCTTAAAAAAGAAAAAGAAGAAGGCTCAAAACGGAAACTGATAGCATTTGAGCTGGAAGAACGCGGAATTCCGCGGCAAGGTTATGAAATTATAGATGAAAATGGCAAGGAAATTGGCAAAGTAACCTCGGGTACCATGTCGCCTTCTTTAGAAAAAGGAATAGGCTTGGGCTATGTTGCCACCGGGTTTGTGGGAGTTGGAAAAAAGATTTTCATTAAAATACGAAAAAAAGTGGTTCCCGCTACTCAGGTGAAATTGCCTTTTTATAAAGGATAATTCATTTGGAAAAGATATTGGTTATAGGAGCTAGTGGTTTTATAGGCAATGCCTTGTACAAAGAGTTATGCTCCTATTTTAATACACACGGTACTTATAACACGTCAAGTGGTGCTTTTGAAAATAACCAGCATTTTCACCATTTTGATATGGAAACCGAAAATGTGGAAATTTTATTGGAATCCCTAAAACCAACTGTCATTATTTCAGCGGTTCGAGGTAATTTTAACGCACAAATCCATACCCACTTTAACATTATCAATTACCTGTTGAAAAATGAAGAGGTAAAGCTTATTTTTATTTCCTCAGCCAATGTTTTCGATGCCTTTACCAATTTCCCTTCTTACGAATACGATAAAACACTATCGCAAAGTATTTACGGCCGATTTAAAATAAAAATTGAAAATGCATTGCTGCGCTTGCCAAACCATAAATACAATATCCTGCGACTTCCTATGGTTTTCGGGCAGGAATCCCCCAGATTAAAAGATTTAAAAAACAGGCTCTATTTACGCGAAGCTATTGAGGTTTTTCCAAATGTGGTAATTAATGTGGCTGAAATTGACCATATCGCACGGCAGGTTCATTACATTATAAACCGAAAAAAAGAAGGGGTCTTTCACCTGGGAAGCTACGATTTAATTCACCAAAAAGATTTTATAGAGGAAGTTTGCGAAACTTTAGGTTATGATAGTCCATTATTTAAAAATGTTTACGATTCTAATAACGATCGTTTTTTAGCCATCCTCCCAAAAGATAATTTACTGCCTGAAAACTTACAGGCTTCAGTTCAACAAGTGGTTAAAGCTTTAGAAAAAGCCTAAAAATCTTCGATATATCCTTTTTAGTTGCTTAATTTTAAAGAAATTAAAACTAAAAACAGGATATGAAAAAGTTAAGTAACGACGAAATCAACAAAAAACTCGAAAATTTATCAGGATGGACGTACTCTAAAGATGCCATTCATACTACTTTTGAGTTTACTGATTTTAAAGATGCATTTACAGTAATGACGCGCATTGCTTTTGAAGCCGAAGCCCTGCAGCACCACCCAAACTGGGGAAATGTATATAATAAACTTGAAATCTCCCTTTCCACCCACGATGCCGATGGTGTAACCGAAAAGGATTTTAAACTTGCAAATGCCATTGAAGAAATTGTGGAAGCCAGCAATGAATAAATCTTGTGTTCTACCCTTACATTATAAAAGCCTTTTTAGTATTTTTGCCCTTATTTTTATTTAAAATCAATGGGAAGAGCATTTGAATTCAGGAAAGCGCGTAAAATGAAACGTTGGTCGGCCATGGCCAAAGCCTTTACCCGCATTGGTAAAGATATTGTAATGGCCGTAAAAGAAGGCGGTCCCGACCCCGATACCAATGCAAAACTTCGGGCGGTTATTCAAAACGCAAAAAGCGTGAATATGCCTAAAGATAATATTGAACGGGCTATAAAACGTGCAAGTGATAAAAGTCAGGGGGATTATAAGATCGTACTTTACGAAGGTTACGCTCCTCACGGAATTGCTATTTTGGTAGAAACGGCCACCGATAATATTAACCGTACGGTAGCCAATATCAGATCTTACTTTAACAAATGTAACGGCAATCTGGGCACTTCAGGCTCGGTAGAATTTATGTTTGACCATACTTGCAATTTTAGAATTAATGCTGATGAAATTGATGTCGAAGAGTTTGAATTTGAATTTATAGATTTTGGAGCCGAAGAGGTTTTTGAAGATGAAGACGGCATCCATATTTATGCAGCTTTTGAACAATTTGGAGCTATTCAAAAAGAACTGGAAAGCAGGGATTATGAAATCCTTTCTTCAGGATTTGACAGAATTCCACAGGTTACCAAACCCCTCACTCCCGAACAGGCCGAGGAAGTAGAAAAACTACTTGAAAAAATTGAAGAAGATGATGACGTTCAAAACGTTTATCATACTATGGAAGAAACCCCGGCGAGCGTTTAATCTTTCAGCATAGAAATATTAAAAAAGCCGATGTTTATTCAAGTGTCGGCTTTTTTAATATAGTCCCAACTAGTTTTTAGAATTCCTTACGGTCGTGTTTGGTAGGCTGACCTTTACGTCGTTTCTTTTCTTCTTCCAGAAGCGATAACTCCCTGCCGGTTTGCCCTTTTACCGAAGTGTTTTCCTGTGCCCTGCGTAAAAGGTAAGGTACCACCTCTTTAACTGGCCCAAAAGGCACCAGTTTAGCAGAGTTATAACCTTTTTTAGCCAAATTAAAACTAATATGATCACTCATTCCGTAAAGCTGGCTAAACCAAATTCGTTCATCATCAAAAGGCAAGTTCTTATCTTCCATACTTTGCAGGGCGAGATAATTACTCACTTCATTATGAGTCCCTATAAATACATTGATGTCATTTAAATTTGCTAAACAATACGACATTACACTATTAAAATTAACATCGGTAGCTTCTTTGTTCTCACAGATTGGACTGGTATAATTATATCTTTTTGCCCTGGCATTTTCCTTTTCCATATAGGCTCCACGAACAATTTTAGCGCCAATTTTAAAACCCTCTTCTTTAGCTTTTTCGTGTAGTTTTTGTATGTATTCTAAGCGATCCCACCGGTAACATTGAATCGTATTATAAACAATTGCATTTTCCTTATTATACTTACGCATCATTTCTTCCATGAGTTCATCAGCAGCGGTCTGTATCCAGCTTTCTTCGGCATCTGCATATAAACGTACATTATTTTCGTAAGCACAATTACATAATTTATCAACACGGTCTATAACACGTTTCCATTCTTCTTTTTCTGCGTCGCTTAAGTTAATCCCTTCAGAAAGTTTTTCCCAAACCTCAAAACGGCCAATTCCTGTAGGTTTGAATAAAGCAAAGGGTAATTCTTCGCTTTTTGAAGCAAATTTTATAAGCTCCATTTTCTTATTCAATGCATTATCAAACTCTTCATCAGTTTTTTTACCTTCAACCGAATAATCAAGGATACTATGCAGCTTTTTTCCGTACATTTCCCTGGTTACCGGTTTACAATCATCTTTAGTAATGCCTCCACAAAATTGCTCAAAAATGGTTTTTTTAATAAGGCCTTCAACGGGTAAATTTAACTTTAATGACATTTTTGTAAGCCAGGAGCCTGCATCTACCAATCTTTTATGTTTCATCATACTGAATAAAAAAATAGCACGATCTAATTCTGAATCTGATTTTAACTTAAATGCGGTCTTGGTATCATTAAAGATTTTTCTTCTAATCATAGGCTTGGCTTAGTTAAGCAAATATAATTATTGAAGTTTAATTTTATTATGAATATTTCTGCTTATTTTCGAAGCCGAGATCAGAATATTAAAAACGTTAAGAACTATGTCTAATACGGCAGCAAAAGGTACCGTTTATTATAAAAATGAAGCTTACCGGCAATTAAACACTTATTTAAAAAACCAGGCTCCTTCCAAAATTTTTATCCTGGTAGATCAAAATACCCATCGCGATTGTTTGAATTTGTTTGCCCAACAAATTTCAGGAAGTCACACTATAGAAATTCTTGAAATTGAAGCGGGAGAAGCTCATAAAAATCTCGATACTTGCAATCAGTTATGGAAAGCGATGTCTGAACTTGATGGTGACCGGAAGAGCCTGATGATTAATCTGGGGGGCGGTGTGGTTACCGATCTTGGCGGATTTGTAGCTTCCTGTTTTAAAAGAGGAATTAATTACATTAATGTACCTACCAGTTTACTGGCCATGGTAGATGCTTCAGTAGGCGGCAAAACCGGTGTTGATTTGGGGAATCTCAAAAACCAAATCGGGGTTATAAACCATTCTGAAATGGTAATTATAGATAGCGGTTTTTTAAACACGCTTCCCGCCAGCGAAATGCGCAGTGGTCTGGCTGAAATTTTAAAACATGGCCTGATAAGCGATGAAAATTACTGGGGAAAAGTATCTTCTCTAAAAGACCTGAGCCTGGAGGATTTAGATGAAATCATTGAAGAATCGGTTGATATTAAAGCTGGGGTAGTAATTCAGGACCCACAGGAAAACGGTCTTAGAAAAACCTTAAATTATGGCCATACCCTTGGGCACGCCATAGAGTCTTACTGTCTTGAAAGCCCCGAAAGGATTACGCTTTTACATGGAGAGGCCATTGCTGTAGGAATGATCCTGGCCAGCTATCTTTCAGTAGAACTGCAATCTTTTCCAAAGGAAAAACTCAAAAAAATCACTTCGGTAGTTATCGATATTTATGGCAAACAGGAATTCAGCAAAAAAGAGATTAGTAGCATTATAGAGCTGATGAAACACGATAAGAAAAATGAATTTGGAAAAATTAATTTTGTTTTGCTGAAAGACATCGGTAAACCGGTAATTGATTGTTTGGTGCCTAACGAACTGATTAAAGAAGCATTTGATTTTTATGCTAAATCTTGATTATTATTAATTTATACTTTAAATTAAAGTTTCTGTTCAAGGAAAATTTTTCGCTATAATTGTACAAAGCAATCTAATTATGAAAAGAGTAATTGTTGATTACAAAAAACTTACCCCTGAAATTTTAAGCATGTTGGTTGAAAAATACCCTGATGGTTATGATGACGACCAGATTATTTCTTTTAAAAATGCGAAAAATGAAACCGTTGATGCCGTTGAAGTTCGTACGGAAGATACTATTTATTTGGTGAAAGTGAGTACCCGTTTAGAAAACACTATGGCTAATTTTGATGAAGATGATTATGAGGATTCGCAGTACAATGATCCCATTGCTGAGATGCCGGAGAAAAATGATGATTCTTCCGATGATGACGATGATTGAAAAGTTTTAAAATCAAAAATCCATGGTTCTATAATTTCACATAAAACTAGGGCTAGCACAGCCTTGGTTTTTATTCTAGCCTATCCCTTTAAAACTAGCCAGGAGAGAGATTAAAATAAATTTTGCCTTTGAATTCCGTCTTGGCAGCGCGGTGAATTATTTAAAAGCAAGCTATGGATCAGCAGGTATAACTCGATGAGGATAATCAATTTTTTCTTTCGGAAAAGAAAGATACCGATGAGGACTATTATACACCAAGGTATCAACCTAAAAAACTGTATTATTCTTGAACCTATTTCCGAATAAGTTGATAAACTTTAACTTTAACGCTTTATAACAGCCTATGCAAAAAGCAGACTTAAGAACGGTGAAAGTTACCAGGTATATTACCCCACTTAGGGAAGGCGGCTCATTACCTGCACTAACTGAAGCTGATGACGACTTTAAATATGTGTTGAAATTTAGCGGTGCGGGACATGGGGTAAAGGCTTTAATCGCTGAACTTTTAGGTAGTGAAATTGCTCGTGCTTTGGGTTTTAAAGTGCCCGAACTCGTTTTTGCCTATTTAGATGAAGCCTTTGGAAGAACAGAGGGGGATGAGGAAATTCAGGATTTATTGCAAGCTAGTCAGGGGTTAAATCTGGCGCTTCATTTTTTATCCGGGGCCATTAATTTTGATCCTCTCGTGACTGAAGTTGATACATTTGAAGCTTCCAAAATTGTTTGGTTAGATGCCTTTATTACCAATGTAGATCGCACTTACAAAAACACTAACATGCTTATGTGGCAAAAAGAATTATGGTTAATAGACCACGGGGCTTCTTTTTACTTCCACCATTCATGGACAAATGTGGAAGAAAGAGCAAAAACAGCTTTCAGTTTTATAAAAGATCATGTTTTACTCCCACGGGCTACTGCATTAAAAAAAGCCGATGATTTCTGCAGCCAATTGCTTACCCCAAAAAAGATCAAAGAAATTGTTTCCTTAATCCCGGATGAATGGCTAATATGGGAGAACGTAGAGGAATCAAGAGAGGAAATAAAAGAAATTTATACCCAGTTTTTAACCACACGTTTAGCACACTCAGAAATTTTTATAAAAGAAGCAGAAAATGCAAGAAAAGCACTTATATGAATATGCTGTAATTAGGGTAGTCCCAAAGGTTGAACGGGAGGAATTTCTAAACGTCGGGATTATTGTGTTCAGCAAACGGGCTGGCTTTCTGAAAGCTTTATTTGAAATTGATGCCTCCCGCTTACGTCTTTTCTGTAAAGATATGGACCAAGATGAACTCTGTTCCAATCTCGATTCTTTTAAGAAGATTTGCGAAGGAAATAAAAATGGGGGGCCTATTGCTCAACTTGATTTAGCCTCGCGGTTTAGATGGCTTACCGCGATACGTAGTTCTATAATACAAACTTCGCGACCACACCCGGGAATGACAAATGATCTGAATAAAACCCTGAATCGTCTTTTTAATGAACTCGTGCTATAAAAGGAAATAGTCTTAAAACAGCCTCTCAATTAAGAAACTATTCCTGTGGGGAGTTATCAGGATTCAGACCTGACATTATAATAAGAAAGGAACCTGTTCACAAGTTCCTTTCTTATTCATAGCAATTTTATTCTCTAATTAAGCGTGTTGTAAATCGTGTTTACCTTCTTTAATTTCTTCAATTACCTTGCTGTTAAAAGCAGGAAGATCGTTAGGATTTCGGCTGGTGACCAGGGCCTCGTCCACCACTACTTCTTTATCTACCCAAAGCGCACCTGCATTTTCCAGATCGGTTTTAATAGATTGGAAAGACGTCATTGTACGACCTTTCACCACGTCAGCTTCAATTAAAGTCCACCCGGCATGGCATATAGCTCCTACGGGTTTTCCCTGTTTAAAGAAATCCCGAACAAAAATAAGAACATTTTCATCCCTTCTCAATTTATCCGGGTTTATAACTCCGCCGGGTAGCACCAAAGCATTATACTCTTTGGCATTTACATCTTTAATGCTACGATCTACGCTTATTTCATCAGACCAATTCCCATTGGACCAACCTTTAATATTTTCTTTCTCCAGGCTTACTATTTCTACTTTAAAGCCTTCTTTCTCCAAAGCTTCTTTTGGTGATTTTAGTTCACTTTCTTCAAAACCATTAGTGGCTAGAATTGCAATTCGCTTTTCCATAATTTTTATTTTTTTGATTCTATTCAAAATTAAAAATCAAGAAATGCAATGGCTATTAAGACCTTGATAAAATGAAAGCTCCTAAAGTTAAACTTTATTAAAGTGAATAATTTAAAAATGAGCAGATTATGATCAGTTTTTATCTTCTGTTTCTGTTTTTCTATAATCCTCAATATCTTCTGCATCGATGTCGAGATTTTCTGCCAGGGCATCAAAAATCTTCTTATCTTCCTGTAATTGTACCCGCTTTTGTTTCAATTTTTTCATTTCCTGATAAATTGCGGGTTCACCATACCGATTGGGAACAACTTTTTCGTTTTTATGAACGGCATATTGAACTGTAAATTCAGCACCGAAAAATAAAATCAAACAAGTATAATATACCCATAGCATGATAAGAATTATTGTTGAAGCCCCACCATATATTGAGGCGGGTTCACTTTTTCCAAAATAAAACCCGATTAAGCTTTCTCCTATTAAAAATAAGAGCGTGGTTAATGCTGCTCCCAAATAAGTAATTCTCCAGCGAATTTTGACATCAGGAAGTAATTTAAAAATTGCAGCAAAAAGAGTAGTAATAATTATGAATGAAAAGCTGAAATTCACAAAGTCTACCATAGTCCCTGTTATATTTGGTGCAAAATTTTCAATCTCACCTCTAAAGATGCTCAATATTGTTGAAACTACCAGTGAAATAAGTAATAACAGGCCAATTACCAGCACCATCCCAAATGAAATTAACCGATCTATGATCAATTGGAGGAAATTGGTTTTTTTGGCAGCTACATTCCAAATATTGTTCATCGCTATCTTTAACTGAAAGAAAACTCCTGTAGCACCAAAAATTAATATACTTACCCCAATAATTATGGCTAATGTAGAATCAGGTGAAACCGCAGCATTGGAGATCAATTCCTCTATGGTTTTGGCTGATTCTTCACCAACAAAACCTTCAATCTCCTTGGTAATTCTTCCCTGAACTGCTTCACGCTCAAAAAAAGTACTGGCTACAGTAACTACGATAATCAATAAGGAGGGTAACGAAAAAATAGCGTAATAAGCAATTGTGGCACTACGCGAATAAGGTTCATTGCGATTCCAGCTAATAAAAGCTTGTTTCAAAAGATTGAAAAAGGTTTTAAAAAACTTCATTTTAAATACCTTTCTGTTAAAACATGCAGATGGTGTTTGGTATGACCAACAATAATAAAACCTAAAGCCCGTACAGAAGTCGGGGTCCCTCCAACCGGTGTTTTACATTTTAGCATTATATCGGTAAAACTTTCAAAAAGAAAAATAGTTGACTTTCGAACTACTTCAAAATCCTTTTTAAAATCCTGTAAATTTCTTTTTTCTGCCTCTGAAGCAAGAACATAAGCATTATGATCAAAACCCGGTAAGGGAGTTTTGTCGTTTCTGGCAATACTTAATGCTCGAAATTGAAAGATTCGTTCTACGTCAAGTAAATGTTGAAGCACTTCTGCAATACTCCATTTTTCAGGTGTATATTTATATTTTAATTTTTCTGCAGTTAAATTATTTAAAATATTTTGTACTGCAGTTTGGTTGTTATAAAAAAGGCTTTCCAGGGTGTCATCCCCGGAAAGCCCGTCTATATAATTTTGGAAAAACTCGTTATACTCGTCTTTTTGTAACTCGGTTACTCTCATTATGCAGAATTTCTACTGGCATTGATATTACCATATAACGAGCGAGTTACCATTTTTTCATAAATTTCTAAAAGTTCTCCGGCATCTTTACCCTGCTCTTGTAATTCCTGAACACGACGTAAGGCATGTTGCTGGATGGTAAGCAAAGGTAAAACAATACGTTCACGAGCCTGAATAGAGGCTTTGCCTGCAGGCTGATTTTCCATAAGCTCTTTATAGTCGGTTACCTTAAGTAACATTCTATGAGTACGTTGGTACTCTTCATAAATGAGCTCCCAGAAATCCCCAAACTCTTTATCATCTTTCATATATGCAGTTAAAGAAAAGAATGACTTAGTAAGGCTCATCATGCTGTTTTCCAGTAATGTTTTAAAGAAAACAGAGTTTTTATAAAGGTTTTTCACTTTATCAAACTCCCCGTCTTTTTCATACTTTTCCAAAGCAGTCCCTACCCCAAAAAACCCGGGTACGTTTTGCTTCAATTGGCTCCAACTACCAACAAATGGAATCGCTCTTAAATCGGTAAGATTAAGTTTAGCCGATTTATTCCTTTTTGAAGGCCTGCTACCAATATTGGTCTTTGAGTAATAACGCAACGTACTCATTTTTTCTAAGTACGGCAAAAATTTAGGATGCTCCTTAAATTGAGTATAAGTATCATAACTTATTTCGGCCAGGTTGTTCATGGTCTCTCTGTCATCTCCTGAAAGCCCGTTATTCTCATCAGCAAAAATGGCATTGGAAACTCCCGAACTCAAGAGTTGCTCCAAATTATAACGACAACTATCGCGGGTTCCAAAATTTGAACTAATAGTCTGCCCCTGTACCGTAAGTTGAATTTCTTCATTTTCAATACCAGGCCCTAAAGATGCATAGAACTGATGGGTTTTCCCACCACCTCGTGCCGGTGGTCCTCCACGACCATCAAAGAAAATAACTTTGATCCCGTGTTTTCTGGAAACCTCGGTTAGCATTTCTTTGGCTTTGTAGATACTCCAGTTAGCCATTAAATATCCCCCGTCTTTTGTTCCGTCACTAAATCCAAGCATAATAGTTTGCTTGTTCCCTCTTCTTTTTAAGTGTTCACGGTAAACTGGGTTTTTATACAAAGTATCCATTACCTCTGGCGATGCTTTTAAATCGGGTACTGTTTCAAAAAGAGGTATAATATCAACTGTTGGTTTATCCCATCCACACAATCTTAAAAATGCCAATGGCTCCAAAATACTTTGTGGTACTTCACTATGACTAATAATATACCGATTAGCTCCATTTTCCCCATTGGATTTTTGAATGCTTTGCATGGCATAAATCGAAGAAAGCGTAGCTTTTGCCATCCCGTCATCGTCAAAGCTATCAGGATTTAATTTTCCTTCTGCTTTAAGCAAGGCCTGTATTTGCTCTTCATCGCTCATTTCGTCATATTTCTTATCAAAAAGATCGGGATTTTGCTTTTCTATTTCTTCAAGCACATTTTTGTGAATCCCGGAATCTTGTCGAATATCGAGGGTTGCAAAATGATAACCAAACAAGCTTAATTTATTCAACAAATCATTTACATCATCAATAAATAAAGACTGATGTTTATCAGAAATTATTTTTTTGATTTTAAGCAACTTACTCCTAAACTCTTCAAGTGAAATTTTAATTTCTCCGGTACGGGAAATTGCACTTTCATAAAGACCTTTTTCAATCTCATCCATCAATTTATCAACCTCATTAAAGGTTAATCTTCGCTTTAACCGGCGAACGTCACGATAATAATTAAGCAAAATAGTAGAGCGTAAACGCTGGGCTACTTTTAACGTTATTTCTGTAGTAACAAACGGATTACCATCCCGGTCACCCCCAGGCCAAAACCCAAGATTGATTACCTGATTATCAAAATCCTCACCTTCAAAAACATTTTGCTGCAGGTAATTGTACATCTGGCTAATGCTTTGGTAAAAAACATTTTCAAAGTACCAGATTAAACTTACCGCTTCATCATAAGGTGTGGGCTTCTCCTTTTTAAAGAAAGGGGTTTTTCCCAATTGAGCCAAAAGTTTTTTAATGGCGCTAAGATCATTTTTTTGTACCGCCTTATCGAGATCGGTAATAATTCCTAAAACCGCTCCCGGGTAAAATTGTGTTGGATGAGCCGTAAGGGTTGGTCTAACTTTAAAACGTTGCAGATATTGCTTTAATTCTTCAGTTTTATTTTTAGCTTCAGCTTCTTCTTTAATATTCCTTAAAGTTCCGCGGCCATCCATATTATTTACAATAGGAAAAGAGGCATCTTCAATAGCATCGAAAAGCACTACCTGCCGCTCGATATACTGAATGAATCTAAACAACAATTCTATTTTCCCTTTCTCCTCCGGATCGTCTTGATATTTACTGAAAAAAGTTTCAATAATTTCAGAAGGATTTTTATTCTCCTTAAATCCAGCTTCGCAAATATCCTGAAACAGCGGCAGCAAAGCCCCTGTTTTTTTGATATCATCAAAAGGAAGGGTTAAGAAAATACTGTTATATACCTGGTATTTTGCCAGAACACTTTCATTAAATCGTTCCAATTTTGGTTCTCTGTGCATAGTCTAGTTGGTCTTTTTTTAAAATTATAAAAAAACCCTTTAAACGAGTTAGCCTAAAGGGTTTTTAATAAAAATTTAGGTTAACTTACAATTCCTGGAAAATAGAATGCATTAAACGTTTTTTATCATTAATACTTTCTTCAAGTGAGATCATTGTTTCAGTACGGTAAACACCTTCTATATCATCTAACTGAAAGATTATTTCCTTAGCATGCTGAGTGTTACGTGCTCTCACTTTACAAAACACATTAAACTTACCAGTGGTAACATGAGCCACGGTAACAAACGGTATTTCATTAATACGCTCTAGCACAAATTTGGTTTGTGAGGTATTTTTAAGAAAAACCCCAACATAAGCGATAAAAGCATATCCTAATTTCTTATAATCTAATGTTAATGAAGAACCGATTATAATTCCGGCTTCTTCCATCTTTTTAACCCTTACATGAACGGTTCCTGCCGAAATAAGCAATTTTTTTGCAATATCGGTAAATGGAGTTCTCGTGTTCTCGATAAGCATATCGAGAATCTGATGATCTGTCTCGTCTAACTTAAACTTGGCCATTTTTTAAATTTTCTGTTTTATATGAATTTCAAAATTAATACAAAATCCTTGAATAATTGCTAAGGATTTTGAGAATTATTCATATTTAAGATTGAAAATTTCATTGTTTAAGACTATTTTATTAACTATAACGTTTTCGAGAAGCTCTTCCCCTCCTATTAATTCAAGTTTTTTATTAACTCCGTCAATTTCGCGATGTCCGGTTTCCTGAATTTTTTTTGCGATTTTTTCAACTACAGGAACAAAAATGAGCTTTTTTTCATTTAAAACTTCTTTATACTGAATACTAACATCACGCTTTTTACCCTTTAACCTTATATCCCGTATAATAATATCTCTAAAATTTTTATCGTTTTCCGGTATTTTAAAATAATCCTTAAACCTCAGACTGGGGTTTTCTTCTGAAAGAAATTGAACAAATACTGAAACTAGAGCCGCAAAAATATACTCTCGTGTTTCTTCCCGCATATAATCGCCGTGGCAATGGCCGGCTTCAAATAAAATAGTTGGTGTTTTGAGGCTTTGAAACATATCGCCTGTACAATTAATATTAAAAGCATCGTCATAACGCCCAATCCTGTTTGGAAGTACCCCTGCTAAATCTTTTGCGATTCCCCCAATAAGCCCCATACTCATTTTTCGCTCTTCGAAAATTTCACAAGTCTTATCCATCGCAGGGGTTAAAAAAGAAAGACTAGCAGGATTAGTTGTATTTCCAGCACTAAAAATAGTACGCTGATCGTGTAAATTAAGGCATAAATCAGGCTGAAATTCATCAAAAAACCGTCTAAGGACTTTACTTTCCGGTTCCTGTTGTTTGTATGCATCACGGTTTAAATCAATAGCGTTAGCATTCACACGTGTATAAGCTTCGGCTCCATCAGGATTAAGCATCGGTAAAATACTAATTTTACAGCTTGAAAGTATTTTCTTAACCTCAGGACGAGCTGTAGATAACAAATTCAACAAATCAAAAATTGCTTTTGTTGTAGTGCTTTCATTACCATGCATTTGCGACCAGGCTAGAACTTTTTTCTCCCCGGAGCCCAGGTTTATCGAAAAAATAGGTTTCCCTAAAACCGATTTTCCAATCTCTTCAATATTGAAATGATTAGCGTGTTTTTTTAAAAGCGGTTGAATATTATCTAAATGAACATATCTACCCTGAAGGTGTTTTTCTTTAATTTTTTGATAATCTTTTAAAACTGAATCTATTCTTGTTGCGTATTCCATGTTCACAAAAGTAAACAATACAAATTTTACAATTGTAAACAAAGAAATGGAATTTATTTTTCTACAATTGTAAACCGTTGTTTAATTTAATAAACAAAGCACATGGAATATTTCCTTTACCCAATATTTATTAATTCAAATTATTATACTTCAATTTATTATGATCAATTAGTTGAAGTATACATTTATACAAATCATTATAATTTACAATTGTAATAATCAATGAAAATATTGTATATTTACAATTGTAAACCACTAATACTTTATCAATAATTCACAATGGTAAACAATGAAAAATTTGCTGCCCGACTTGAAAAAATGTTGAAATACTACGGACTTTCTGCTGCTGCTTTTGCTGATGAGATTGAAGTTGGCCGCTCTTCTATTTCTCATATTCTTTCAGGAAGAAATAAGCCAAGCCTGGATTTTGTAATGAAGGTGGTTACTCATTTTCCTGAAGTAGAATTATATTGGCTGTTAAACGGAAAAGGATCTTTCCCTAAAAGGGAGTCAATCGAAAAGGAAAACTTGCAACAAAAATCTTCGGTTAATTCAGGTACTTCTTCTACTAGTCAGCAAAATCAAATTCCTAACCTGCCACCCGTTCATCCCTCAACTCAAAAAGGGAAACAAATCAAGAAAATTGTTATTTTTTACGAAGATGGGACTTTTGAAGCTTTTGAAAATTGATAAATTAATAGATACCCTTATTTTTGTAAAATAAAATCCTTAAGTCTACAATCCCTATATTCTTAAGGGCAGAACAATTGGGCATTTATAAAATAAAGGCCATTCAATAAATAATGGTTTATAACTTGTACTATAGATGAAGAAATTCATACTACTTTTTAGTGTTTTAGCCTTTAGCGCTTGTTTTCAACAGGAAAAAAACTGCACGGATTTTAAAACCGGTACTTTTGAATTTGAATCTTATTTAAACGGAGAAATGGTTAATTCTCGTTTTGAACGCAGAGATAGCATAGAAATAGATTATTTTCAAGGCCATACCGATACTTCTTCGGTTCGTTGGATTAATGATTGCGAGTATATTTTAAAAAACCTCAATCCGAAGAATATGGCTGAAAAAAAACCAATTCATATTAAAATTTTAACCACTTCTAAAAATGGCTATATTTTTGAATACGGCGTAGTTGGAGAAACGCGTAAAGAACGTGGCGAGGTTAGAAAGGTGGAGGATTAGTAATCAGATTTCCCGATAAATCTCGGTTTCACTTTGACTTAGCGTTTCTTTTCCTTTAGCAAAACATTTTGTTCTTCCATAAGCTCATTCAAACGCGATAGTAATTCAATATCTTTAGGAGTGCTTTCCCGAATATCTTTCGGATCTTCAGCTTTCTGTCTAAACCGATTCATAAGCTTTACCACTAGAAAAATAGTAAATCCGATAATTAAAAAGTCAATCATCGTTTCAATAAGCAAACCGTAACCAATGGCTACTTCTTCGGCAAGCACCGATCCGTCTGCGGCGAATTCGGCTTCTTTTAGAATCTTTTTTTTGTCGGCAAAATTTATGTTCCCGGTCATCAAGCTAAGCGGTGGCATCACTATTTGACTCACCAGGGTGTTTACCACACTATTAAAGGCGGTACCAATAATAATTCCTACCGCCATATCAACCATATTGCCTTTTATGGCGAATTCTTTAAATTCTTTAATAATCCCCATTAATCTTCTTCAAATAAACGAGTTTGACTTTCAGATTTTTCCTCTGAAGTATTTTTGGTCATATTTCCCATATCAGCTGTATTCTTATCTTCTGTAATATTTTCTTCATCCACAACTTCCATTTCTTCAACTTGCTTTTCTTCTTCAGCCTCATAAGGCAAAGGATCCAGCAGGTTGATATCCTTAACCTTTTCACTGGTAAGCTGATTTCCGAGGGCTTTTATCCCTTTAACTGAAATAAATTCTTCAAGGTTTACAGTCTCGTTTGGCTTTTGCGGTTTATTTCTGGGTTTTACAAAAACCAATTCTGCCTGTGGATAGTAATCGGTAGAAATCACTTCCAGGTACGCGTTTTCGTGATCGCTAATAAATCGTTCTTCTTTATCAGGATTTTCAATTAGAAAGCGTTTTACATAAAAACGTTCTTTCTCAGGTTCCCAATAAATAACTGAAATGGGTTTTTTAGGCACCCATTTTTCCAGAACCAGCATTTCTTCATCAAAACGTGTCGTAAGTTCAGGTTTTATGGTCTTTACTATCCCATCCTGAGTAACAATAAGAATTCGGTCATCGCCTTTGAACTCTCCCAGTAATTCTCCCCGCTCCTCAACATTAAGTCGTTTTATGGTCTCGTCAAACCAAATTCGTCGGGGTTTTAAGGTAGAAACACCTTCTTCTTTAAGTTCAATCCGTTTCACGGCGTATTTAGTAACAATATTACCTTTTACGTTCCGGCCTTTAATTAGCATATCAGCAAAGTCAACATCAAATTTAAGTTTTTTAATACTGCCTACCTGCCTTAAAAATATAGTAATCACTTCTGCTTCCCCATTTGGGTTTGCAGAAAAATAATGAACTTTTGAATCTTTCTTGCCCTGGGTTAAATCGTATTCCCTATCACGCGTTACTGAAGTTACTGCAAAACGTTTAATATAGGAGGCACCGCCTTTACCATCACGATAAATCATATTGTAAATAGTGCGCTTATCTTTTTTCTTGAAAATAGCGATATGAATGATATCTTTTCCGATAAATGTTTTATTATCTACCTTGGTTACTATCATTTTCCCCGCGGCAGTAAAGCAAATCACATCGTCAATATCAGAGCAATCGGTAACGTATTCATCTTTTTTAAGAGAGGTACCTATAAAACCTTCTTTACGGTTAACGTAAAGTTTTGTATTGCGTATTACTACTTTGGTCGCTTCAATATCATCAAAAATATGAAGTTCTGTTTTTCGGTCTTTTTCCTGTCCGTAATCTTTTTTAAGTTTCTTAAAATAATCAACCGCAAAATCAACCAAATTATCTAAGGAATGTTTGATTTTAGCAATTTCATCTTCCAGCGCTTCTATTTTTTGCTGTGCCTTATCGATATCAAATTTTGAAATCCGTTTAATCCTGATTTCGGTTAAGCGTACAATATCTTCTTCGGTTACTGCTCGTTTTAGGTGGCGGGTATGAGGTTTTAAGCCTTTATCTATCGCCTCAATAACACCCTCCCAGGTTTCCTCTTCTTCAATATCTCGATAAATCCGGTTTTCAATAAAGATTCGTTCCAAAGAAGCAAAATGCCATTGCTCTTCAAATTCATCGAGTTTTATTTCAAGCTCCCTTTTCAATAAATACAACGAATGGTCGGTAGAACGTCTTAAAATATCTGAAACCCCGAGAAACTCGGGTTTGTTATCAATAATCACACAGCCCAAAGGTGAAATCGAGTTTTCACACTGCGTAAAGGCATAAAGCGCATCTATGGTTTTATCAGGAGAAATACTGTTTGGCAACAATATTAAAATCTCAACTTCTGCCGCTGTATTATCTTCAATTCGTTTTATTTTAATTTTGCCTTTATCATTGGCTTTTAAAATGGAATCAATTAGCGATGAAGTAGTAGTTCCAAATGGAATTTCGGTAATGGCGAGCGTATTTTTATCCTTTTGGGTAATTTTTGCTCGAACCCTAACTCTCCCTCCGCGCTTACCATCGTTATAATTTGAAATATCGGCCACCCCACCGGTCGGGAAATCAGGGTATAATTTAAATTTCTTTCCTTGTAAGTGCTTTATGGAAGCATCTATAAGCTCATTAAAATTATGTGGAAGCACGCGGGTACTTAATCCCACAGCAATACCTTCAGCACCCTGAGCGAGTAACATCGGAAATTTTACCGGTAAATTTACCGGCTCGCTTTTACGCCCGTCATACGAGAGTTGCCATTCGGTTAATTTAGCATTAAACAAGACTTCCAGTGCAAATTTTGAAAGTCGAGCTTCAATATATCGCGGTGCAGCTGCACGATCTCCGGTAAGTACATTCCCCCAGTTTCCCTGAGTATCGATTAAAATATCTTTTTGCCCCATTTGCACCATGGCATCCCCAATACTGGCATCTCCATGCGGGTGGTACTGCATGGTATGCCCTACAATGTTGGCCACTTTGTTATAACGGCCATCATCAAGATCTTTCATGGAATGCATAATACGCCGTTGTACCGGTTTAAATCCATCTTCAATGGCAGGTACCGCTCGTTCTAAAATCACATACGAGGCATAATCCAGAAACCAGTCTTTATACATTCCGGTTACCCGAATCAATTCTTCTTTTGGCTGCTCAAATTTTTCTTCGTGATTTTCTTGTTGATTGTCTTCCATTAAGCAGTAGCTTTATTCTTTTCTAGAATTTTAATTGAGGAAAATGCGATTTATTCCTTCCTTACATTTTTGTTATTAAACCTTATATACCAAGTTCCTCAACCAAATCAAGTTCAACTTTGAGGTTATCGATAATAAATTCCTGTCGGTCCGGTGTATTTTTACCCATATAAAAATGCAACATTTCCTCAATAGATTTTTCCTTATCAAGCATCACCGGATCAAGCCGGATATTATCACCAATAAAATGTTTAAATTCATCAGGAGAAATTTCCCCTAAACCTTTAAAGCGTGTAATTTCTACCTTGCCTTTTAATTTGTTTATAGCATCTTTTCGTTCCTGTTCACTATAGCAATAAATGGTTTCTTTTTTATTGCGAACCCTGAAGAGCGGGGTTTGTAAAATATACAGGTGATTTTCTTTAATTAATTCAGGAAAAAACTGGAGAAAAAAGGTAATGAGTAACAACCTGATATGCATCCCGTCAACATCAGCATCGGTAGCAATTACAATGTTGTTATAACGAAGATCTTCCATTGATTCTTCAATGTTCAACGCGGCTTGCAACAGGTTAAATTCTTCATTTTCATAAACAATTTTTTTACTGAGGCCGTAACTATTAAGCGGTTTTCCTTTAAGACTAAAAACAGCTTGGGTTTCTACATCTCTGGATTTGGTAATAGAACCACTGGCCGAATCTCCCTCGGTAATAAAGAGCGTGGTTTCCAGATAACGTTCTTTTTTAGAATCCCCAAGGTGAATTCTACAATCCCGTAGTTTTTTATTGTGAAGACTGGCTTTTTTAGCGCGTTCTTTTGCCAGTTTTCGAATTCCGGAAAGATCTTTTCTCTCCCGTTCTGCCTGAAGGATTTTTCGTTGAAGCTTATCGGCTGTTTCAGGATTTTTATGCAGGTAATTATCGAGGTTTGTTTTTATAAAATCGTTGATGTGGGTACGAACCGTAGGGAAATCCCCTCCCATATCCGTTGATCCGAGTTTGGTTTTGGTCTGGCTTTCAAAAACCGGCTCCATAACTTTTATACTTATGGCACCCACTACGGATTTACGAATATCGGTAGCTTCATAATTTTTTCCGTAGAATTCACGAATTGTTTTTACAATTGCTTCCCGAAAAGCCTGCAAATGCGTACCTCCCTGACTGGTATTTTGACCGTTTACAAACGAATGGTATTCTTCACTATACTGCGAACGACTGTGGGTTAAGGCAACCTCCACATCATTACCGCGCATATGAATAATATTATATAGACGATCTTCTTCATTAATGCTGTCGCTTAAAAGATCTTTTAGTCCGTTTTCAGAATAAAATTTTTCGCCGTTATAAACTATCGTCAAACCTGGATTTAGGTATACATAGTTTTTGAGCATTTTTTCAATATACTCATTCCGAAACTTGAAGTTTTTAAAAATAACTTCATCCGGAATAAAAGTTACTTTAGTACCACGGCGTCGGGAAGTTTCATCTAAATGTTCTTCATCTTTTAACTCCCCTTGCTCAAATTCAGCAGAACGGGATTTACCATCACGGGTAGATTCTACTCTAAAATAAGATGAAAGGGCATTTACTGCCTTGGTACCTACCCCATTTAAACCTACCGATTTTTTAAAGGCCCGGGTATCGTACTTCCCTCCGGTATTCATTTTTGAAACCACATCTACCAGTTTCCCCAACGGAATACCACGTCCGAAATCACGTACGATCACCCGTTGGTTTTGTACTGAAATTTCAATGGTTTTTCCTGATCCCATCACAAATTCATCAATACAATTATCTATGGTTTCTTTTAGAAGAATGTAGATCCCATCATCGGCACTGGAACCATCGCCCAGCTTCCCGATATACATTCCGGGCCGCATACGAATGTGTTCCTTCCAGTCTAAAGACCGTATATTTTCTTCAGTGTACTTGGTATCCTGGCTCATAAGCAGATTAAGGAGTTTGCAGCTAATATAAGATATAACAGCAAAAGTTGAAACCCCCGTCACACAAAGTAATTAACAAAGATTTAGGAGCGACTGTTGAAATCGGTTAAGCAGATTTGCCGAATGTTTTTTTACTGTACCAGGAATCATCTAATTATTTAACTTATAGCAAGATGCATTCATTGTACCAAGCATTTAATCCAAACACTCAAAAATACTGAAAAGAAAAAGTAGAGTAGATTTAAACATTAAATCTAAAGTGCATCACATCGCCATCTTTTACGATATAATCTTTACCTTCCACCCGCATTTTTCCGGCATCTTTTACTTTAGCCTCACTTCCATAAGATTCAAAATCTTCATAGGCTATTACTTCAGCACGAATAAACCCCTTTTCAAAATCGGTATGGATAACTCCTGCGGCTTGTGGAGCAGTAGCACCTTTAGGAAAAGTCCAGGCTCTTACTTCTTTTTTTCCTGCTGTAAAATAGGTTTCTAAATTCAAAAGATTATATGCGCCACGAATAAGTTTGGCCGAACCGGCTTCATCTAAGCCTATATCTTCTAAAAACAATTGACGTTCTTCATAATCTTCCAACTCAGCAATATCAGCTTCCGTGGCTACAGCAAGTACTAAAACTTCAGCATTTTCATCTTTTACTGCTTCCTTTACCCGGTCTACATGAGTGTTCCCGCTTGAGGCTGAAGCTTCATCTACATTACAAACATACATTACCGGTTTATCGGTAATAAACTGTAAGGGGTTAATAAAATCTGTACGTTCTTCCTCAGTAAAATCAACCACTCGCACAGATTTCCCAGCTTCAAGAGCTTCTTTTGCTTTGCTAAGAGCAGCTTCTTCCTTTTGCGCTTCCTTGTTACCGGTTCGAGCAGCACGTTTTACTTTTTCAAGCTTTTTATCGGCTGTTTCTAAATCTTTAAGCTGAAGTTCAATATCTATAGTTTCTTTATCACGAATAGGATCTATAGAACCATCAACATGTACGATATTATCATTTTCAAAACAGCGTAAAACATGAAGAATAGCATCGGTTTCACGGATATTTCCCAAAAATTGGTTACCTAATCCCTCCCCTTTGCTCGCTCCTTTTACCAAACCGGCAATATCTACAATCTCTACCGTAGCCGGAACTACACGTTCAGGTACCACCAGTTTATCTAGGGTTTCCAATCGCCTATCAGGTACATTTACCACCCCTACATTTGGTTCTATAGTACAAAAAGGAAAATTTGCACTTTGCGCTCTGGCATTGGATAAACAATTAAATAGCGTGGATTTTCCCACGTTTGGCAGACCTACAATTCCGGCTTTCATAATATGATTTTATGCTGTTTTTTGCGGCTGCAAATGTAACAAAATAAATGCGTAAGAGAACTTGTAAAATGAATTCTTTACCCCGTCAAAATCTTTACATTATCCATAAACGCTCCAGTGGTTTTTATTCAGCTATAAAAATTTAAAAACCCTCAGCCTATGCGTATCGAAAATGTTGTTATACTCTACCACCTTTAGTAAATATCAACCTGATTATCCGATATGCATAATATAAATTTTTATGTCATCAACTCATTTAAGCCTCTATCCTGAATTTTCTTTGGGAAGCTAATACTATGGAAATCCAAAAAAAACACAATTAACCACTAATAAAGAATAAATCGGCGCAGGCTCTGAATCAATCCCGATGCTTCACGAAAAGTTGACGATACGATTTTTTATAAAAAAAGCCCGTGAAATTAATCACAGGCTTTTTGTAGAAAATATTTGCTTTTTTTTTCTCGATAATCGAGAATACTTCAAGACTTCCTTGGGCTTATTACTCTGCCCTTCCCAGTTGATCCAGATACAAGCTTAAAGCTTTCTCTATAATTTTATTTTCAGCAACATCATGGGTTTTTGCTTTTTCCGATAAATCATTTATCAGGCTTTCCGGTAATTTAGTTTGAATATTAAGCATAGTTTAGTGGTTAAATGGTTAATAAAAACAGCCCCGGAAGTACGGGGCTGTTGAAAATTTAGTAAAATTCAGATGTTAGCCTCTCTAAACATCTCTAACTTATTCAAAGTTAAATTAAAGACTTACTGTTTTAAGGAAATTATTTTCACCTATCCTCAAAGAGACAGTATATTCTCCGGCAGGCATTTTTGAAAAATCCAATGTCTTTTTGAAAACAAAATCGCTATTCACAGATTCCCCAACTAAATTCCCATTTGTGTCGTATACCTTTAAGGTCGCCTTTTTTTCCATAGGGTTAGTAAGTAGAAACTTAACCGCTTTTTCTTTAACTTCATACACGGGTTTAAATACAATAGCCTCATCTACAATATTGATTTCACCTGCTTTTTTATTAATAACCGAAGTTACAATACTATCTTCTTTTTCAAATTCAAGAAAATAAGTTCCGTCAGGAATTTCAGCAAGACTTATCATTTTATTATGAGATTTCTCGTTTATGCTGACTTCCTTATAAAGTATTTCACCTTTTTGATCTTCAAGTTTAAGTGTTCCCTTCTCTGCAAAAACAACTTCCAGGGTTAACCCTTCATTTACTTTTACATTAATCCTTTCATTTGCGTGGGCAGCTACACCCGCAGTTAACAAGATTGCAAAAATTGCGTTTTTAATTACGTTTTTCATCTTTTAGTAATTTTTAACTGTTAATACCCCTTTAATTCATTTACAAAGTTAAGGCAGAAGAATGCTACTGAATACAATTCTATAAACAAAAATATGTTCTATATTAACCATAACAATTATTTAATATGGTATTTACGCAAATAAAACATATTTAAGTTAATTTTACATAGATTTAACCTTGAATAGCAACACCATTTTTAATTTGTTAATTTATTGATGATATGATAAAAAACACACGTCCTACTTTCGAAAAAATCGAACCGGCCTTCGGAAGCTCGTTTACCTTTCGCAGTTACAACAAGAGTAACCAGAACAATAACAATACTTTTTGGCATTATCACCCTGAAATAGAATTGGTATATGTAAACGGAGGATCGGGAAAACGGCAAATAGGAAGCCATGTTTCTCATTACCGTAACGGAGACCTTATATTAATAGGTTCAAACCTGCCTCATTGTGGTTTTACCGATAGCCTTACCAATTTTGAAAAAGAAACTGTTATTCAGCTTAATCCGGCTTATTTAGGGGAAACTTTTTTTGAACTTCCTGAAGTAAAAGGTATCAAAGACTTGATGGAGCTGGCTAAAAAAGGTATTGTTTTTCAAGGTGATGATAAAAAACGAATTGGTACTAAAATTGAATCTCTTGTTGAAAAAACGCCTTTCGAAAAATTACTCGGTTTATTAGAGGTACTAAAAATGCTTGAAATGGCAGAAGATTACAAAATCTTAAACGCTGAAGGTTTTGTGCTTGAAACAGCTGCTCAAGACAACAACCGAATCAATACTATATTTAATTTTGTAAAAAAAGAATTTAAACGCCCCATTAGCCTCGAAGAAATTTCAGAAAAATCAGGAATGACAGTTCCCGCCTTTTGCCGTTACTTCAAGAAAATTACCGGGAAAACCTTTACGCATTTTGTGAATGAATACCGTTTAGCTCATGCTGCCAAACTCTTGCATGAAAAACAAATTAGTATTACCGATGTTTGTTTTGAAAGCGGATTTAATAATTTTAGCCATTTTAATAAGAAGTTCAAGGCCTTTACCGGGAAATCCCCTTCAGCTTACCGAAATGAATTAAAAGTTAGGGTTAGTTCATAAAAAAACCTGCCTCTTAGTAGAAGCAGGTTTTTACTAAGTCTTATTTGCAAAATTATTCTTCGTGCATAAAGCGTTGTTTTCCGAGTAATTCCTCTTCGCTTTCAACATGGTCTTCATCAGGTACACAACAATCTACGGGACAAACCGCCGCACATTGCGGCTCTTCGTGAAAACCTTTACACTCAGTACACTTATCGGGAACGATATAATAGATTTCATCACTAACAGGTTCCTGGGCTTCTTCAGCATTTGCCTCTTTCCCGTTGGGTAGCACTACATTGCCTTCCAAATCGGTACCATCGGCATAACGCCAGTCATCTGCCCCTTCATAAATTGCGGTATTGGGGCATTCCGGCTCACAAGCTCCGCAGTTTATGCATTCATCGGTTATTACAATTGCCATAGCTCTTTTTATTTGTAAATTTACACTCTGAAAAATAAAAATTTTAATCCGTTTTTCCTATAGAATTAGAAGAGTTTTGGAGATCAAATTTTTACTTTCGCTGTTGCAAATTTAAAACCAATCAACTTCATAACCAAATAAGGTAATGACTATCGAAGAGAGAAAATCACACTTTATAGAACTTGGTAATTTCCTGGGCCATTTCAAAGAAAATCCTCAGGAAACCCCAGATATTGAACCTAAATATCAATCATTTTACAATAAACTAAACCAAACGATTTCAGCTTCAGTACATCATAACGCATGGTTTACCAGAGAAAATGTAATTTTCGCCCTTCAACAATGGCACAAAGCTCTAAAGGAAGATCATATAAACCAGTGGTTGAATAATTATAAAATTGAAACAGTAAGCCCGAAAACTGTGGGCATTGTTATGGCCGGAAATATACCATTGGTAGGTTTTCACGATTTTCTTTCAGTTTTAATGGCCGGTCACAAAGCCCTTATACGTCAATCGGCAAGCGATAAATTACTTTTGCCGGTTATAGCTGAATTCCTTATTTATGTAAATAAAAGTTATGCCGATGTAATTGAATTCACCGATGAGAAATTGCAAAATTTTGATGCGATTATCGCTACAGGAAGCGACAATACAGCTCGTTATTTTGAATATTATTTTTCTAAAGTTCCCAATATCATCAGAAAAAACCGAAACTCTGTAGCAGTTTTGACCGGAAAAGAAACCAGGGAAGAATTGAAACCTCTTGGCGAGGATATTTTTCGCTATTATGGCCTGGGTTGCCGGAATGTTTCCAAGCTCTATGTGCCGAGAGATTATGATTTCGATACATTTTTTAAAGCTATTTACCCTTGGAACCCTATTATAAACCGGGATAAATATGCTAACAATTATGATTATAACAAGGCGGTTTATCTAATGAGTGAATATAAGTTACTGGAAAACGGATTTCTTATCCTTAAGCAGGATGAAAGCTTTGGGTCTCCTATTGCCACTCTCTTTTATGAATTTTATGAATCTCAGGTTGAGCTTCAGAAATATTTAAAAAACAAAGAAGGGCAGTTACAATGCGTGGTAAAAAACAAGCCTGGAGAAAACGAAATCGCTTTTGGTCAAACCCAGCAACCCCATTTATGGGATTATGCCGACAATGTAGATACGATGAGATTCCTGCTGAATATTTAGAGTAGAATATTGATATTTGTTGAATTTTTACATTAAAACACAGTGAATGCTCATAACGGACATCATTACCAATATAAAAAAAACAATGGTTTATAAATTTTTATTATAAATGAAAAAACATAATTATAGCGCCGGCCCCTGTATTCTTCCACAGGAGGTTCTTCAGGAAGCCTCTCAGGCTATTCTTGATTTCAATAATTCCAGACTTTCAATTTTGGAAATTTCACATCGTAGTAACGATTTTGTAGCTGTTATGGAAGAGGCCAGAAACCTGGTTTTAAAACTTTTAGGTTTGGAAAATCAAGGCTATAAAGCCCTTTTTCTTCAAGGCGGTGCCAGTAGCCAGTTTTTGATGACGGCCTATAACCTGCTAGAGAAAAAAGCCGCTTACCTAAACACCGGGACCTGGTCTTCTAAAGCAATAAAGGAAGCTAAATTTTTTGGTGAGGTGGAAGAAGTTGCTTCCTCGGCCGATAAAAACTTCAACTATATTCCTAAAAACTATCAGGTTGCAACTGATGCCGATTATTTTCATTGCACCAGCAACAATACCATTTTCGGTACCCAGATGAAGGAGTTTCCTGCTGTGGATATTCCGTTAGTTTGTGATATGAGCAGTGATATTTTCTCACGGCAAATAGATTTTTCAAAATTTGATCTTATTTATGCCGGAGCTCAAAAAAATATGGGACCTGCCGGAACTACTTTGGTGGTTTTAAAAGAAGATATTCTTGGAAAAGTTTCCCGGCAAATCCCTTCTATGATGAATTATAAAATTCATATAGATAAAGAAAGTATGTTCAACACCCCGTCTGTTTATGCGGTTTACATTACTTTACTCACCCTGCGTTGGTTAGACAAAAAAGGAGGAATTGCCGGTATTGAAAAAACAAATGAAGAAAAAGGGAAATTGATCTACGATGAAATAGATCGAAATTCACTATTTAAAGGTTTTGCTGAAAAAGAAGACCGTTCTTTAATGAATGCCACCTTTAACCTTACCGATGAATCAAGAAAAGACCAATTTGACAAACTTTGGAAAACAGCGGGAATAGATGGTTTAAGTGGGCATCGTAGTGTTGGGGGGTATCGCGCCTCAATGTATAATGCGTTACCCCCTGAAAGCGTAAAAGTACTCGTTGAAGTTATGCAGGAGTTTGAACGTACTGCTTAAAAAGCAACAACTTCAAGGCAAGTTTGTGGGTAATTATACAAACAGGCCTGGGTTCTTTTTGATTTAGAATATCGGGAAATAAACACCTTTTAATAGGATTTAAAAATTAAATAAGATATGAAAATACTGGCTAACGACGGTATATCGAATACAGGAAAAGAAATGCTTGAAAACAAAGGTTTTGAAGTAAACTCAGTGAAAGTAGCCCAAAATCAATTAAGGGATTATATCAAGCAGCATAAAATCGAAGGACTTATTGTGCGCAGCACCACTACTGTAGATAAAGAAGTAATGCAAGCAAACCCAGATTTTAAATTTGTTGCCCGTGCCGGAGTGAGTCTTGATACTATTGACACACTTTACGCCCGACTAAAGAGCATACAGGTTTTTAATACTCCTGAAGCCTCGGCAACTTCAGTAGCTGAACTTACTTTTGCTCATTTACTTAGTGGAGTACGCCAGTTATATCACGCAAATAGGAATATGCCACTTGAAGGTGAAATGCTTTTTAATCAGCTTAAAAAATCGTATTCCGGCGGAACCGAACTCCGTGATAAAACGCTAGGAATTATCGGGTTAGGAAAAATTGGTCGCGAAGTGGCAAAAATAGCCCTGGGCATTGGGATGAAAGTGATTGCCAGTGATAAAGAAGTGGATAAGGCTGATATTGAATTAGCGTTTTACAATCATCAGAGCATAAAAATCCCCATTACTATCGAACCTGTAGAAGACCTTATTAAACATTCCGATTTTATCAGCCTACATATTCCTGCTCAAGATAAGCCACTTATCGGAAAGCGGGAAATCGATGCAATGAAACCCGGAGTTGGAATTATCAACACGGCTAGCGGTAGTTTAGTTGATGAAGACGTACTTTTAGAAGCCCTGGAAACCGGGAAAGTAGGTTTTGCCGGGCTTGATGTGTTTGCAGAAGAACCAAAACCTGCTATCAAATTACTTATGAATGAAAAAATATCTTTAAGTCCGCATATTGGGGGCAGCACCCAGGAAGCCCAGGAACGCATCAGTATAGAATTAGCAAAAGAAATAATTTCGCGTTTTAAGGCGTGATTTTTGATCTATTTTTTATAAGAAAAGATAGATGATGAAAAATCTTATTTATATCATATTATTCGGCTTGTTTCTCTATAGTTGTGGCTCTCAACACCGAAGCTTGAAATCAGATCGTATTGCCAATGCTCAAGACGATACAGTGCGAATTGCTAATGACAGCCTGGAATATGAAATTATAATCATAGAACCGGGCTTCAATCTGTTTATCAACAGTATAGCCCGGCCTGAAGGCTATTATTCTCAATCTTACCTGGAAAACAAAAATCAAATACTGGTAAGCGAGTACAACAATCGTGTTCGCCAGCCCAGTCGTTATAACCCCGATTTATATATTCAGGAAATTAATTACGAGCATAATATTGATTATGGTTATGAGGTGAACTATCTTTTGTATAATTATTTTGTGTACTTCAGCCGACAGTATAACCAAAGTTTTCCGGTGCCTACACGTATTTAGCCCAATGGGTATTTTCAGGTCGGTAAGCTTTTAATATATTTGCAGCATGAACAAACTAAAAGAACGCTGGGGCATCAATTCAAACTTGCAAATTTTAGTTATCCTATTGGTATTTGCCCTTACCGGATCTACTGCAGCTAAACTGGCTGGGCCGGTTTGTGATTTTATAGGCCTAAATAGCAATACCTCACATTGGTCTATCTATTGGACTGCCCGAATCTTGCTTATTTTTCCAATTTACCAGGTTTTATTGGTCTGTTTTGGTTGGTTATTCGGTCAATTCAAGTTTTTTTGGGCCTTCGAAAAGAAAATGCTTAGTCGATTAGGGTTTGCTAAGATCTTTAGCAATAATTAATCTCAAACTTGTTTTACTCGCATTAATTTTTTCAAGAACGATATCTATAAATTTCAGCAATGATAAATTATAACAATAAGCTGTTTAGACCAGTTAGTAATACAGATAATGGAGAGACCTCAAGTGAAACTCTTTTTCTCTATAA
Source organism: Salegentibacter sp. (assembly GCA_017795085.1). GTDB lineage: Bacteria > Bacteroidota > Bacteroidia > Flavobacteriales > Flavobacteriaceae > Salegentibacter. Next base: position 1,449,767 of record CP051246.1, on the reverse strand, counting down.
GCAATTTGGCAATGTGCTTACTTCTGAATATTCCGGCGGAAAAATTAAGTACGGACATATTATTGGATTGGTAGACGAAGCTGGCAATATAGAAATGCGATATCATCAAATTAACGACAAAGGAGAACTAATGACAGGCATTTGCATTTCAAAACCAGAAAGGTCTCCAGGGGGAAAAATAAGATTACATGAAAATTGGGAATGGACATCTGGAGACAAATCAACAGGGCAATCAATTATTGAAGAACAATAAACACAAATATTAATGGTGTAACCTAATTAATATTGAAAATACTTCTTAACCATATATTCCTGTTTACTACTGCCTTGGTTATTTTAATGCCGACAGCAGTTAGCTTTGCACATAGTTTCAGCAATCACACCCATGAAATTTGCATAGATTATACCGATGAACATTTTCATCAGGATAATTTGGAATGTGAACTTTATAAATGCCCTAAAAATCATCTACTAGCACTTCGTTTTATAAATTTTGACACACTTCCTGAAGTTTTAGTGGGGCAATACCTACCTAATTACTACGGTTTTTTAAGTGAATATCAACAACTTTCCTTTGAGCTTCGTGGCCCGCCAGCCCTAAAATAATTACTCCCTAATTATTTAATATCAAGCTACTTAAAATTCAATCGAGATGAGATTCCTTATTTTTTTGCTGCTATTTTTAGCGGCAAATAGTACAATTTACGCACAAAATATTAATGGTAAAATTACAGATCGGGAAACCGGGGAAGCTATTTTTAGTGCCACGGTATATTTTCCTGAACTTGAAAAAGGCCAACTCACCAATGAAAACGGGAAGTTTACGTTTTCAGGTTTACCGAGGGGCACTCATAAACTGGTAATTTCCCTGGTAGGTTATAGTAGTTATTCTACCGAAATTACCATCCCAACTTCTGAAATTCTGGAAATCTCCCTAAAAGCTTCAGCTATTGAAATGGAAGAAGTGATTATCTCCACCCCTTTTCATCAACTACAAAGTGAGAATGTAATGCGGGTGGCACGGGAAAATGTGGCTACCTTAAATAGAAAAGGCGCAATTAGCCTGGCTGACGGAATTTCCCAGATTGAAGGTGTTGAAAGTCTTACCACCGGTGTAGGGATTGGAAAACCTGTAATTCGCGGACTTAGTTCAAACCGGGTATTGGTGTACACACAGGGCGTACGTTTAGAAAATCAACAATACGGCGATGAACATGGCCTGGGTATAAGCGATAAAGGAATTGAAAGTGTGGAGGTGATTAAAGGCCCTGCATCTTTACTCTATGGAAGTGATGCGATTGGTGGAGTGCTTTACCTTAATCCTGAACGCTATGCCTCTGCCAACAATACAAAAACTGAAGCCGATGCAAAATATTTTAGCAACACACAGGGCTATCAGGGTAGCGCTATGGTTTCTACCGCCGCAGAAAGGATAAAATTTCTTGCCCGTGGGAGCTATTCGGCACACAGCGATTATAAAACCGGCGACGGGAAACGCGTTACCAACTCCCGGTTTAATGAGAAAGATTTAAAAACAGGTATAGCTTATCAGGACAATAAGTATAAAGCTGATTTGCGATATAATTTTAACCGTTCTAAAATCGGAATTCCGGAAGAAATAGGTGATCAAAGTACTGATAAGGCTCCACTCCTACCTTTTCAGAAAATAGACAACCACATTCTAAGCCTCGAAAACAAACTGTTTTTTAATGATTCCAGGCTCGATTTTAAAGTAGGTTACCAGTTTAACAACCGTCAGGAATTTGAAGATGAACACCATCATAATGAGGAAGAAGAGCACAACCACGAAGAGGAAAGCCATGCTGAAGAGCATCCTGCTTTAGAAATGCATCTTGAAACCCTTAATTATAATGTAAAATACAACCTTCCTAAAACAGGTGATTTTGAAACGATTGTAGGAATACAGGGAATGCATCAAACCAATAAGAACCTGGGAGAAGAAATATTGATACCCGATGCCCGAACTACAGATTTTGGAGCTTTTGCCACTACTCACCTGCATTTAGAAAAATGGGATTTCCAAGGAGGAATACGCTATGATATTCGTCATATTGAGAGTGATGAGACAGAAGAAACACATCGGCACCAAGAAGAGGAACCGCATGATCATCAACACGCAGAAGAAAGTTATATCCCTGCCATAGACCGGAGTTTTAAAAGTTTCAACGGCGCTTTAGGTGCTAAGTATAATTTTTCTGAAACTTTTACTGCACGCTTAAACCTGGCCAGTGGATTTAGAGCCCCAAACCTCGCTGAATTAACATCAAACGGCACCCATCACGGAACAAATCGTTATGAACTTGGGGATGCTACACTGAATAATGAAAAGAATTTTCAGGTAGATCTTTCCTTAGAACATCGTAACGAACATTTTGAGGCTTTTGCCAACGCATTTCACAACAGCATAAGCGATTATATTTTCTTAAACCCCACCGGGGAAATCCTGGATGAAAATGCTGTTTTTGAATATACTCAAAGTAATGCCAACCTTTACGGAGGAGAAATCGGCACGCATATTCATCCACACCCCTTAGACTGGTTGCATTGGGAAACTGGATTTGAAATAGTGCGCGGCAAACGTAAAAATGGCGAAAACCTGCCTTTAATTCCTGCTAACACACTTACTAATACCTTACGGGTAGAATTTGAAGGGAATAATAAACTGGTTTCAAAATATGCATTTATTCGTCTAAAAAATGTATTTGACCAGAAACGGGTTAGTGCTTTTGAAACCCGAACCGGTGGTTACACTTTACTTGGTGCCGGACTTGGAGGAACGTTAGATTTTAAAGGCTCTGAATTACAAATTTCGATAAACGGGAATAACCTGCTGAATAAAAATTATATTTCACATCTTTCCAGATTAAAATCAGACGAAATTTCTAATATTGGTAGAAACATCTCTATCTCGGCACAATGGTTTTTATAAAAACCTAAAATTATATTTTGAATGTCCGTAATGAGTCATAATTCTATCGTCACCCTGAGGCCTGAGATTAAAAAGTTTTATCTAGTGGATAATTAATATGATATTACTAAAATCATTAATGGAGCTGAAATAGATTGGTGTTCTCTTCTTTTTCCATTGATGAAAAAGAACCAAAAAATCTAGGCTTATGAAAATGGATCTAAATTTTATAAACTCACGGTAAAAATATAAGTAACAAGAAAAAGACGTGTCGTTCAAACAGCAGAAAATTTAAACGACATCTCACTTCAAATTTTATGATCAATTTTCGATAGGCCGATTCAACTTTCTACTAAGAATTATATGTCCACTCCTTTAACTCTCAAATAAATAATAAATCAATGGTAACTTGATTCAGGATCTAATTGTATATTTTACTAACTTTCAGTCTTAGATGCTAAAACGAGTTTAGCATGACGTAAAATGTCTCATTAATCTACTAACGGATAATCAGAAGTAATCCTATAAAAAACAGCCGGGCAAAAGTCCCGGCTGTTTTCAATTAAGACAAACAATCAAGCTTTTCCGGAATTATTTTCTAACGCGTATTGGTCTTAAAGTTAAATCCTGGTTATTTTCCTTTTTCCAAATAAAGGTATATAACCACATTAATGTAAAAGTAGGAATGATATCGGTTCCCGGTAAAATTTCTTCCAGAAAAACCAATATTGAAGCTATTTTTCCTTTTTTTCCAGAATACATTTCTTGCATTTTTTTAGCGGCATAAGGTGCCCAAAGCAAATCAAGAAACGGCCCCACCACAGGAATAGCCATAGTTGCCATACCCAGGGCATCAAAGGCTAAACCTTTTATCAACAATCTGTTTTTATCAATCATTATTTTGGTTTTGTATAAGTTAGAACAAATAAAGTGCCAGATTTTCTCTAATATTGGAGTGAAAATTAGGGCTTACCAGGATGATAGAAATATTTTTTGTTTTATATCCCCAACGACTTTCAGGCTTACTTTAGATCGCTACTAATAAGTTTTAAAAATTCATTACGGGTTTCAATTTTTTCAAATTGCCCCCTAAATCCTGAAGTTGTAGTTGCTGAATTTTGTTTCTGGACCCCACGCATCATCATACACATATGCTCGGCTTCTATAACCACTGCCACTCCTTTTGGCCGTATGGTTTTATTAATACATTCCAGAATATCGTGGGTAAGTCTTTCCTGTACCTGAAGCCTTCTCGCAAAAACATCGACCACACGGGGCAGTTTGCTCAAACCTACAATATGTCCATCGGGAATGTAAGCAATATGAGCTTTGCCAAAGAAAGGCAGGATGTGGTGTTCGCATAAAGAGTATAACTCGATATCTTTTACTACTACCATTTCATCGTAATCTTCCCTAAACATTGCCTTACGTATTATTTGCTCGGCATCCATACGGTAACCCTGGGTTAAAAATTGCATTGCTTTTGCAGCACGTTCAGGGGTTTTGGTAATACCTTCCCTGCTCAAATCTTCTCCCACACCTTTTAGGATATCTGTATAGTTTTGTTGTAAATTTTCTAAAAGATTTTCATCGTAATTTTCTAAAAAAGAATACCCCATATCATTTTAGTTTATCGGCAAAACCGTTTTTTAATTTTTCTATTTTCGGATCTATAATATACTGACAATAGGCTTGTTGCCTGTGTAAATTATAATATTCCTGATGTTCCTCTTCAGCGATATAGAAATTAGAAGCTTCTGTCACTTCCGTTACAATTTTATTTTCAAATACTCCTTCCTCTTCTAGTGCTCTAATTACTTCCAAAGCAATTTGTTTTTGTGCCTGGGAATGATAAAAAACGGCACTTCGGTATTGGGTACCCACATCGTTTTGTTGCCGGTTAAGCGTGGTAGGGTCGTGTGTGCCAAAAAAAATAAGTAATAGTTCCCTAAAGTCTATTTCTTCCGGGTTAAAACGTATTTGCACTGCTTCGGCGTGCCTGGTTCTTCCCGTGATGATTTCACGATAAGCCGGATTTTTAATCGTTCCCCCTGTAAATCCAGACCATACTTTTTGTACTCCTTTTATTCTTTGAAAAACCGCTTCGGTACACCAAAAACAACCTCCTGCAAATGTAGCGGTTTCCAATTTTCTTTCAATCATAGCAAATTTTCTTAAAATTGTTCATCAAAAATAAGTTTAAAGTCAACAAAAAAAGAAGCTTTAACGAGAAATTAAACAAGAAGGCCAAAGCAAGGTTGGGGATTACCCGCAATTTAGCTACTTTTCAGGCTCCTTAGCAAAAAACTATGATTACAGCAAAGAATATTCATAAATACTACGGTAACCTGCACGTACTAAAAGGGGTTGACCTCCATATAAAACCTGGGGAAATTGTTTCTATAGTCGGGGCTTCCGGAGCGGGAAAAACTACCTTACTGCAAATTTTAGGAACATTAGACCAACCGGAAAGAAATAAAAATTCTAAACTTGAAATTAACCAGACCAACATTTACAAACTTTCTTCTAAAGAATTGGCCCGGTTTAGAAATAAACATATCGGATTTATTTTTCAATTTCATCAACTGCTTCCCGAATTTACTGCACTTGAAAATATTTGTATTCCTGCTTTTATTAAAAATACCCCAAAATTGGAAGCTGAGAAACGCGCACATGAACTTTTAGGCTTTCTAGGCCTTGAACATCGTGCAGACCATAAACCCTCAGAGCTAAGTGGGGGCGAGCAACAACGTATTGCAGTGGCCCGGGCGCTTGTTAATAATCCTGCCGTAATTTTTGCTGATGAACCTTCAGGAAATTTAGATAGTGAATCAGCTGAAAACCTACACGCTTTATTCTTCAAATTGCGGGAAGAATTTGGGCAAACCTTTGTAATTGTAACCCATAATGAAGAACTCGCCGATATGGCCGACCGTAAACTCACCATGGTTGACGGGCAAATTGTGTAATAGCTCCCTAAAAACCTTTGATAAAAAACGCAGAACATGGTTTAATCTGCAAAATTCAAATTTTTTACCGCTGTGATAAGAAAACGTTATCCAATATTTTGAAAACCCACCGATTTTGAAAAAAAGTGAACTCAAATCCTTTCTCGATTTTAAAGTTGAGCAGTATAATACCCCTGAATTTATTACAAGTGATCCTATTCAAATTCCGCATCAGTTTAGCAAAAAGGAAAATATTGAAATTGCCGGTTTTTTGACCGCCACTATTGCCTGGGGCAATAGAAAAAGTATTTTAAAAAATGCCAAACAACTTATGGATTTACTCGATCAAAGTCCCTACGATTTTATAATAAACCACTCCCCCGCCGATTTAAAACCACTGGAACATTTTGTACACCGTACTTTTAACGGAATAGATTTACAATATTTTATTCTTGCGTTACAACATATTTATACCACTTATGGCGGTATGGAAGCAATATTTAAAAAATACGCTGAAAAAGACACCCTGCAACCGGCCATTCATCATTTTAAACAACATTTTTTTGAATTACCTCACCTTAAAAGAACAGAAAAACACGTTAGTGATCCTTTAAAAAATTCAGCGGCAAAACGTATAAACATGTTTCTTCGCTGGATGATTAGAAAAGACCCTCAAGGGGTTGATTTCGGCATTTGGAAAAACCTTTCGCCTGCTCAACTAAGCTGCCCGCTAGATATTCATTCAGGAAATGTAGCCCGAAAACTCGGCTTGCTTAAAAGAAAACAAAACGATGCAAAAGCCCTGGCCGAGCTAGATTATGCTTTACGAAAAATGGATACAACTGACCCGGTTAAATACGACTTTGCTCTTTTTGGACTTGGGGTTTTTGAGAAATATTAAGTTTTATTTAACATTGTCTAAAGAATTTTGTTAATTTGTATTATCATTATTTCCTTCCCTATGAGGATAAGCCGGGAATATAAATTTGTTTGTTATGATAGTACCTGCTATTCCACAAAATGAAAAAGAACGTCTCGCCGCGTTACGAGAAAGCCAGCTATTTGGATCTTCTCCAGAAGCTGAATTTGACAATATTACCAAACTTGCAAGTTTTATTTGCAAAACCCCTGTTTCCTTTATCTCTTTAGTAGGTGAATCTTCACAATGGATTAAATCAAAAGTGGGTACAAACCTTTGTGAATCCGATCGGGATATTTCCTTTTGTAGTCATGCCATTCTCAAGCCAAAAATGTTGATGGAAATCCCAGATACCCGTAAAGACAAACGTTTTGAAGATAATCCCTTTGTAGTTAGGGAAAATGACCCCATTATTTTTTATGCAGGAATGCCTTTAAATGATCATAACAATCAAGTGCTGGGTACACTTTGCGTTATCGATAATAAACCTAATAAGCTTACACCTGAGCAGGTTGAAAATTTAAAAGCCCTGGCAACCCAGGTAGAGATGCTTATAGAACTCAAACAAAAAAACAAACATTTGCAAGAGGTTAAAAAGGAGCTAAATCAACATAATGCCATGCTTAAAGATTTTGCAGGTGTAGTTTCTCACGATATGAAAATGCCCCTGGCCAATATGATTATTACGGCTGATGTTTTAAAAGCCAAGTATGGAAAATATTTTGATGAAGAAGGCCTGCGTTACCTTAAAAACCTTAAACAATCAGGATTAAATTTAAGTGAATACATCAGTGGACTGCTTACCCATTATGAAAGCGATAAAATTGCCGAAGTAAATAGTCAGGATTTTGACCTACATCAAATGCTGGAAGAAATTATTGATTTGTTAAATATCACCGATGATGCAGAAATACACCTTCCGGAAGAAAATATCTTTATAAAATCTAACCGGGCCGCTCTCGAACAAATTTTTCTCAATTTATTAAGTAACAGCCTAAAGTATAATATTAACGAAAAAATAGTTATTCAAATCACCTTCTCGCAAGATGATGATTTTTATAATTTTAGTATAAAAGATAACGGTATTGGTATTCCTGAAGAAAAACAAGAAGAAATTTTTAGGATTTTTACCACGCTAGCAGTAACCGATAGAAATGGAAACAAAGGTAACGGTATTGGTCTTTCTACGGTTAAAAGACTGGTTAACGGACTTGGTGGAAAAATAAGTGTATGTTCTAAGCCAGGCGAACATACAACTTTTCATTTTTCAGTTAAACGGAACTTTTAAAAAGCAAGCCGGTAAAAGGAAGTAATTTTATCTTTAAGATTAAACGGCTTTAACGGCGCATTTCCTATATTTGACAAACTTTTTTACCAGCATGCAATTTAAACAGCCGGAAGTACTTTACGCCCTTTTGTTTCTAATTATTCCCTTGCTGGTTCACCTGTTTCAACTTCGAAAGTTTCAAAAAGAAGAATTTACTAATGTTAAATTTTTAAAACGTATTGCCCGACAAACCCGAAAGAGTTCACGTTTAAAAAAGTGGTTGGTTTTAATAAGTCGAATGCTAACCCTCGCCGCTATGGTTATAGCATTTGCGCAACCTTTTTTTCCTGCAGCCGAAGCCAATAGAAATTTTTCCCAAAAAATAATTTACCTCGATAATTCCCTGAGTATGCAAGCTCCGGGAAAAAACGGGAGATTGATGCAAAGTGCTATACAGGATTTAATGGAAAGCCTGCCTGAAAATGAAAATTTCCACTTACTCACCAATGATGCTGAATTCAGGGATGTTACTTCAAAAATCTTAAAAAATCGTCTACAGGATATCGATTTTTCTCAAAAAACTTTAAATTTTGATGAAATTAAGCTGAAATCCCAGCAGCTTGGCAAAAATAATGAAGCAGAATTAATCCTTATTTCTGACTTTCCAGAAGCTGATTTTCCAAAAGATTTCTCCGGAAATGGGCAAATCAAGCTTATCCCCAAAGTCCCCGTTGATTATTTTAACCTAAACCTGGATACACTTTATATTAAAAAACAGAATCCTGAAGAAATAGAAATACAGTTTGAGATTTTAGCAAATAAAAATAGTAAAGAACCAGTGTCTATATCTGTGTTTAACGGGGAAGAATTGTTAGGACGTAAAAGCCCTGAGCCTCTGGAAAACAATAAAATTACCGGTAGTTTTCGCTTGCCAAACAACCCGATTGCCAATGGTCGACTGGAAATTGAAGATAATGGACTTCAATACGATAATAGCTTGTTTTTCAGTATTAATTCTACTCAAAAAATCAATGCAGTAGTGATTTCAGCTCCTGAAACCGATGCCGGTTTTTTGTCTAGAATTTATACCGAACCGGAGTTTGATTTTAGTAGTTTTACTATTGAAAATTTAGATTTCAATCACCTTGCAAATGCAGATTTGGTCGTACTAAACGAACTGAACAGTATTCCGAAAAATATGATTTCCAGCCTACAGGAAATTCATAAAAATTCAGGGATTATTGTGGTTATTCCTCCTGTAAAAAACCAAAATTTAAATACTTTTCTGCAAAGTGTAGGTAATTCCGGTTATGGCAATAGCCATACCACTGAAAAACTTATTACCAATATCGCTTTTGGCCATCCACTAATGCAAGGGGTTTTTGAAGAAAGCGTTTATAATTTTGACTATCCACTCTCGCGCAGCTCGTATACAACTAAAGAGGAAAGTAAGGTTTTAGAATTTCAGGATCAAAGTGCATTTCTCACTTTTCAAAACGGAGTAGCGGTTTTTGCTTCCGCTTTAAACCCGGAAAATTCTAATTTTAAAAACTCGCCTTTGGTGGTGCCTGTTTTTTATAATCTTGGCCGGGAAGCTCTTACAGCACCTAAATTATATTATGAAATTGGGAAAGAAAACCAAATAGAATTCCCACTGCAAAGCAATGGGGATGAAATAATAAACTTAACTTCAGAAGAAGAGAATTTTATTCCACAGCAACAGGCTTTTGCGGGTAAAATTCAGTTAAATACTAATAACCTGCCGAAATATGATGGAAATTTCAATCTTATTTTTAAAGATGAAACCCGGGGGAGTTTAAGCTATAATTTTAACAGAAAAGAAAGTAAAACGCAGCTTCATAGCCCGAAAGAATTTGAAAATGCCAACGTATATTATTCAGTAAAAAATTATTTTACCGAAGTTCGAAAAGCCACTAAAGAAACTGCACTTTGGAAATCCTTTGTTATTTTAGCCTTGATTTTTTTAATCCTTGAAATGCTTCTATTAAAATTTTTCAAATGAAATAACGACAATCAAATGTTTAACTTAAATATATTCGTGTGAAACTACTGCTTAAATCGGCTACTATAATTGACAGGGAGTCAAAATACCACCGGCAGCAACTTGACATCTTAATTGAAGATGGCCGGATTAAAGAAATAGAAAAATCTATTAAAACTTCTGTTGATAAAACCATAAAAAACGATAATTTACATGTCTCCCGAGGCTGGTTTGACAGTAGTGTGAATTTTGGTGAACCCGGTTATGAAGAGCGTGAAACCATTGCCAATGGTTTGGATACGGCCGGTAAAAGCGGCTTTACAACTGTTGCCCTTAACACAAACACGAACCCTGCTCCCGATAATAGTAGTGCTATAAATGCCATAAAATCAAAAAGTACTTTCCATCCGGTAAAACTTCTGCCCCTGGGAAATTTAAGCGTAAAAGGCGAAGGTGTTGACCTGGCTGAATTATATGATATGCAACAGCACGGAGCAGTGAGTTTCAGTGATTATCAAAAGCCATTGCGCAATCCAAACCTCCTAAAAATCGCCCTACAATATGCCCAGAATTTTAAAGGTTTAATACAATCTTTTCCGATGGAAAAAAGGATTTCTAATAACGGTTTGGTAAATGAACATCATCAAAGTACCCGTCTGGGGTTGAAGGGAATTCCAAACCTTGCCGAAGAATTACAAATTACAAGAGACCTTTATTTACTGGAATACACCGGTGGAAAACTCCATATCCCCACGATTTCCACAAAAAAATCGGCCCAGCTTATCAAAGAGGCCAAGAAAAAGGGACTTGATGTATCTTGCAGCGTTGCTTTACACAATATTTTCTATACCGATGATTTGCTGGAAGAATTCAATACCAATGCCAAAGTATTGCCACCGCTTCGAATTTCAGAAGATGTAAAGGCGCTCAGAAAAGCTTTAAAAGACGGAACAATAGATATGCTTACTACCGATCACAACCCTATTGATTCAGAAAATAAAAAAGTAGAATTTGACAATGCTATGTTTGGTACCATTGGCCTGGAAACTGCCTTTGGTGCTTTAAATCAAATTTTTGAACTTGAAGAAAGTATTGCAATTCTAAACCGGGGCAGAGAACGATTTGGAGAAGAAAACCCTGAAATTAAAGAAGGTGCGCCGGTAAACCTAAGCCTTTTTGAACCTTCGGAAGCTTATACTTTTAAGAAAGAACATATTTTTTCCACTTCACACAACAGTATTTTTCTTGGAGAAAAATTAAAAGGAAAATCGCTTGGAATAATTACTGAAAAAGGTGATTTCCTTGTTTAAAGCATTTCTCATTTATTAAATTTGCAATACATACAAAACAATATGACCCCCACAGCCGAAGAAGGAAAAACCACTGCAATTGTTGCTTATCTAACGATTATAGGCACTATTATCGCTTATTTTATGAATAATGAGCATAAAAATCCTTTTGCTTCATTTCATATACGCCAGGCGCTTGGAATTCATATAACTTTTTATGTTCTAGGTTTAATAATTGGCATGTTTGACAGCTGGATAATTACCTGGAGCTTTTGGATTTTTATAGCGGTATTAGGCGTTTATGGCCTGGTAGGTGCTTTTCAGGGAGAACAAAAAGAAGTACCGTTATTGGGTACTTATTTTCAAAAATGGTTTAGTACAATACGTTAATGCAGGAATTAAACTCACTTCAATACTTAATTAGAGAACCCAAAGTACCATCTGATAACCCACCTTTGCTGATTATGCTTCACGGCTATGGCAGCGATGAAAACGATTTGTTTTCTTTTGCAGGGGAATTGCCCGATAAAGTATTGGTGCTATCCTTAAAAGCGCCATATGCTATGCAACCCTACGGCAATGCCTGGTATGCCATTCACTGGGACAATAATGACGGCAAATTCAGCGATGATGAACAGGCAAAAGAATCCCGAGATAAAATTGCCGGGTTTATAGATCAGGCGGTTAAAAAATATAATGCTGACAATGTTACCTTACTCGGTTTTAGTCAGGGAAGTATTTTGAGTTATGCCGTGGCCCTCTCCTATCCTGAAAAAGTAAAAAACATCATCGCATTAAGCGGATATGTAAATCAGGGGATTTTAAAATCAGACTATAAGAACCATGATTTCTCTAAACTGAATTTTTACTGTTCCCATGGCTCGGTAGACCAGGTAATTCCAGTAGACTGGGCACGCCAAACCCAAGCTTTTCTCAATAATTTAGAAATTGAAAATAGCTATTCTGAATTTCCCGTGGGCCATGGGGTTGCACCACAAAACTTTTTTGAATTAAAAAACTGGCTGGAAAAGCGTATTTAATTTACGGGGTATAAAAAAGATTTTTCTACGGTAAGCTCCATTGGCCCATCCTGATAAACCTCATAAGTCAAGAGCATTTCCCCCCAATACGTCCCGTCGGTAAAATCGGCTATTATCCATTTGTGGTTTAACACTTTAATACGGTTAATACGCATGGGGCCATCTATACCATCATAAGGAACCATATTATTTCCTTTAGCAGAATTGGCATCAATAAGCGCATTATCTATGGCCTTTAAAACTTCTTCGGGCTTAATTCCTTTACTTTCAAAATAAGAAAGCCCCTCTTCATTATTCTCCAGTGAAAAATAGGCTACAACATCTTCATTTTTATTATTCTCTAAAAGCTTTGTATTCTCTTTTTCAAGTTCTTCGATAAGCTGCTCTTTTTGCGCCAGGTCTTCTTCCAGGGAATCGAGTATTTTTTTATCGTTTACGTAAATAAAAATGCAAAAAAGCGCACTGAAGATAAAGAGGTATAAAAGGATTTTATTTCGCATTAAATATTGATTTTTAAATTATCATAAGCCAGAAAAACATTTTCCGGGAGTCGCTTTTCAACTTCTTTATGAAAGCCCAATAAATGACTAATATGAGTTAAATAAGCTCTTTTGGGCTTAACTTTTTCTATAAATTCCAGTGCTTCTTCCAAGTTTAAATGTGAATGGTGTGGTTCAATCCGTAAGGCATTAACTACCAAAACTTCTAAATCCTTAAGCTTTTTTATCTCTTGATCTTCAATACTTTTTAAATCGGTGAGATAGGCAAAATCTTCCATTCTAAATCCAAAAACCTGTAGGCGATTATGCATAAAATTTACGGGAGTAACTGTTAGGCCTTCAAAAGAAAAAGCTTTGTTCTCAATCACATTTTCAATCACCCCGGGAGCTCCGGGATATTTGTTTTCCAATTCAAAGATATAATCAAATCGTTTTCTCAAACTTTTTAAAACCCGTTGATGAGCATAAATCGGAATATCGCCCTGCCTAAAGAAAAAAGGCCTGATATCATCCAGGCCTATGGTATGATCATTATGCTCGTGGGTATAAAATATGGCATCAATACGCTCTACTTCATTTTTGAGCATTTGCGACCTAAAATCTGGACCACAATCAATTAAAATATTATACTTGTGCCAGGAGATTAGTACTGAAACCCGAAGTCGTTTATCCTTGGGATCATCACTTAAACACACAGGATGATTACTGCCTATAATGGGGATACCCTGGGAGGTTCCGGTACCTAAAAATGTAACTTCCACACTGATTGATTTTACCACAAAAATAAATATATTTTTTTGTTTACCTTCCTGTTTTAGTACCTTTGATTGGTAAAAAAAGAGAAAAATTTAAAAGAAAAATTATGCCAATAACCATAATGGGCGATAAGGAATTTGAAAATGTTCCTTCCATAAAAAGCAAGGCTCTTCGAATAAATCTAAACGATAATATTTACGGGACCTTTTCCGAGATTGGTGCCGGCCAGGAAACCGTAAGAAACTTTTTTAGGGCTGGTGGTGCTTCCGGGACTATCGCAAAAGCCATGAGTGCTTATGATAAAGACTTTAGCGATGCCATCTACGGTATGGAAGAAGACAAGCGTTATGTTACCGAAGCCCGGTTAAAGAAAATGCTTTCTCATGAAATAAACCTTATTGAAAACCGGATTTCAAGGGAAAAGCATCCTGATAAATTATTTTTTAGTTATGCTAATACCGTGGCCACCATTGATTTTGCCAAAAAATATAAAGGGCACGGTTGGGTTGGAATAAAATACCAGGTACGCCCTAATGAAGATTATAACGAAATTATTTTACACGTTCGCTTTCATGAGAACGATGCCAGGCATCAGCAAAATACTTTAGGCATACTTGGGGTAAACCTTATTTACGGTGCCTATTACAAATACGATAATCCTAAAAAATTACTTCGTTATTTATACGACCATATCGATAAAGACCAAATTGAAATAGATACCATTAACTTTAGCGGACCTCGTTTTAAAGATGTTGATAACCGCTTAATGAGCCTTCAACTGGTTAAAAACGGAATGACTGATGCGGTAATGTTTGCCCCAGATGGTAATAATGTACTTCCGGCTAAAATTCTATATAAAAAGAATATTCTGGCACTGCGTGGAAGTTTTCGTCCTGTTACCAAAGTAAATATGGATATGTATGAGCGTTCCCTTGAAATGTTTCTCAAAGAAAGTAAAGTTGAACGTGAAAATACAGAGGTTATTTTTGAAATTACCCTTTCTAACCTTCGGGCAGAAGGAGAAATTGATGAGCGTGATTTTATGGATCGCGCAAAACTACTTTGCTCTCAGGGACAAACAGTTATGATATCAAACTTCCAGGAATACTATAAGGTAGTAGAGTATTTTTCACGATACACCAAACAACGTATGGGGCTTACCATGGGAGTTAATAACCTTATTGATGTATTTGATGAAAAATACTATCGCCATCTTAGCGGTGGTATTCTTGAAGCTTTTGGAAAATTATTTTTCAAAGATTTAAAGGTTTACCTCTATCCACTTAAAGATCCTGATACCGGAGAAATCACTACCAGTGATAATCTAATGGTTCACCCTCGTATGAAAGAATTATACAAATTCTTTAAATATAATGGCCGCGTAGAAGATATTGAAAATTACAATCCCGATATTTTAGATATTTACTCCCGGGAAGTTTTACAAATGATTAACGAGGGAAAAGAAGGCTGGGAAGATATGCTTCCTAAAGCAACAACTACAATGATAAAAGAACATAATCTTTTTCATTATAAGGAAAGTAAGGAAAAAGCAAAAACTGAAGTTTAAATTTCACACACCACAAACGCTAAAAACATAAAAAACCCGTCTCGAAAAAAGACGGGATTTTTTTATTGATTTATATTTCAGAAGGCTTAATCCTAGAGTTTATGTAGTAATTAGTAATGGAAAAAATTATTCTTCCCTGCTAATTTTAGCTCCAAGGGCACGAAGGCGTTCATCTATATTTTCATACCCGCGATCTATTTGTTCTATATTATGAATTGTGGAGGTACCTTTAGCCGATAAAGCTGCAATTAGAAGCGCAATACCCGCCCTGATATCCGGTGAACTCATTGTAGTGGCCTTTAACTGCGATTGAAAATCATGACCGATTACCGTTGCGCGGTGCGGATCGCAAAGAATAATCTTAGCACCCATATCAATAAGTTTATCTACAAAGAATAAACGGCTTTCAAACATTTTTTGATGAATCAAAACACTTCCTTTTGCCTGGGTAGCGACTACCAGCATAATACTCAAAAGATCTGGCGTAAAACCGGGCCAGGGAGCATCGCTAATATTCATTATAGAACCATCTATAAAGCTTTGTACCTCATAGCCTTCTGTATGAGAAGGAATAAAAATATCATCTCCGTGTTGTTCTAAATTTATTCCAAGTTTTCTAAAGGTAGTAGGAATAAGCCCCAGCATATCCCAGCGAACCTCTTTAATTGTAATTTCACTTTTGGTCATGGCAGCCAGACCAATCCAGGAGCCAATCTCAATCATATCGGGTAAAATTCGATGTTGGCATCCACCGAGTTTTTCTACACCTTCAATTTCAAGCAAATTTGAACCTACACCGCTTATCTTTGCCCCCATTGCATTCAACATATTGCAGAGTTGTTGCAAATAAGGTTCACAGGCAGCATTGTAGATTGTGGTTTTTCCTTCAGCCAATACGGCAGCCATAACAATATTTGCCGTTCCGGTTACTGAAGCCTCTTCCAGCAACATAAATTGTCCCTTTAATCCCTTTGGTGCTTCTACCCCGTAAAATCGTTCTTCTTTATTATACCTGAAATCTGCCCCAAGCTTTATAAAACCTTCAAAATGGGTATCCAAACGGCGACGTCCAATTTTATCCCCACCCGGTCTGGGTATATATCCTTTTCCAAAACGGGCAAGCAAAGGCCCAACGATCATAATAGAGCCCCGTAAACCGCTTCCATCTTCTTTAAATTGCTCGCTTTTAAGATAATCTAAATCAAGTTTATCACTTTTAAAGCTATAACTTCCCCTAGCGAGCTGAGTGACTTTTACCCCTAAGTTCCCAAGTAGTTTAATCAGTTTATTAACATCAAGGATATTGGGAATATTATCAATTCTAACTTCTTCATCAGTTAATAAAACCGCACATAAAATCTGCAGGGCTTCATTTTTAGCTCCTTGAGGTTTTACTTCTCCTTTAAGCTGCTGCCCTCCTTCAATCCGGAAAATTCCCATATTTTAAAAATAATTAATAGCGTTTACGGCCTTTATTACGGTTAGTTTTTTTAGGATTGTTTTTACTGAATTTTTTCTTGCTGCGAATTAAATTTGAAGAATCGCTAAGGTCTTCTTCTTTTTTCTCCAGGTTTATTTTCCCGTCACTTAATTCAAATAAGTGACCAAAGATTACCTGGTCTTCTACAGAATCACGATTCCAGTTCAGGTAAGATTTTTTCATATGGTTGGCTATAGTAAAAACCAAAGCCTCCTTAAAGGGACCTTCTTCATATTGTTTGGCCTCGTCTATCATCCGCTTGATATTATTTCCATAGAAACGATATTTTGGATAGTTTTGAGGATATTCCAACATTTCGGGGCGCTCAGCAAGCATCTCAGGAGTAGGTTTAGGAAAAGGAGACTCTACTTCTAGTTTAAAATCACTGATAATAAACAACTGGTCCCATAATTTATGCTGAAAATCGGGTACATCACGCAGATGCGGATTCATATTTCCCATTACCGAAATAATGGCTTTGGCCTTGCGATTGCGTTCAACATCATCTTCTATTTCAACGGCATGTTCTACCATTTTTTGAAGATGTCGCCCATATTCGGGAATAATCAGTTTAGTCCTCTCGGAATTATATTCTAATGCGTTAGTCAAAATTGAAATTTAAATTGGTGATACTTTACTCGCTATATGAGGTTATAATTTGCAGGCTTTACCATCGTAATTGTTACTATAAAAAATTACAAATTTGCAACCTACAGTTCAATGCTGCGCAAAATAATAATTTTATTCAGAAAAATAGCAGTTTAAACGCTTATTTTATAATGAAATTACGCCATCTACCCGCTCTCCTACTTCTTTATATTTTTCAATAACCAAATCGGGGCTTTTCATTCTAACATTTACTGAAACACTGGTATAATTTCCCTTTTTAGATTTTTTAGTTGTAATTACCGCTCCCATATTATCAAAAATATTCTCAATCTCTTTTACCTTCCCATTTTTTGAAGGCACAATAAATTTATATAAATATTCTGAAGGCCACAGGGAAGTGTCTTGTAATTGTTCTTTTAGTTTTTTATAAAACGCTTCGGGATTATTTGCTTGACTCATAATATTCATTCTTCCTTTAATATTGCAAAGATACATAGAATAGCTACATTTTTATAATCGGATTCAAATGCCGAAATTCGCCAGGTGAAAACTATCAGAATTATTATTACCGGCGGTCCCGGTACCGGAAAATCATCTATTATTCGTCACCTTGAAAAAGAAGGCTATACCTGCCTGCATGAAATCTCTAGACAAGTAACCCTTGAAGCTCAAAAACAAGGCATCGATCAACTATTTCTTGAAAAGCCTTTACTTTTTAGTGAAAAGCTACTTGAAGGACGAATTCAGCAATATCGTGAGGCCACAATGCTGAAAGAGAACCCTGTTTTTATGGATCGTGGTATTCCCGATGTATTAGCTTATATGGAGTATTACAAAACCGAGTATCCTGATTTTTTCTCGGAGGCCTGCGAGAAATTCACTTATCATAAAGTTTTTATCCTCCCGCCCTGGGAAGAAATTTATCAAAGTGATAATGAACGATATGAATCCTATACCGAATCCCTAAGAATTTCTTTATTTTTAGAAAATACCTATAAAAATTACGGATATACCCCAATTGAAGTTCCCAAAGCCCCTATTAAAGAACGTACCAAATTTATAATAGACCATATTTAGAGAGAAAATTTGCAAGAACCCATACAAATACTACAGCAATACTGGGGCCATCAAAAATTCAGGTCGGTTCAGGAAGAAATTATCCAGACAGTATTGGAAAATCGGGATTGTATAGCCCTCTTACCCACCGGTGGGGGGAAATCGGTGTGTTTTCAGGTGCCGGCACTTGCCCGGGATGGAATTTGTATTGTGGTTTCTCCGCTTATCGCCCTTATGCAAGACCAGGTAAAAACCCTAAAACAAAAAGATATAAAAGCCATGGCCTTAACCGGCAGCATTCCATTTCATGAGTTGGATGCGGCCCTGGATAATTGCATTTATGGAAATTTTAAATTTCTCTATCTCTCTCCGGAAAGGTTACAACAGGAATTGGTACAAGAGCGCATCAGGCAAATGCCCGTAAATTTAATCGCGGTTGATGAGGCGCATTGTATTTCACAGTGGGGCCACGATTTCCGGCCGGCTTACCGCAATATTCACCTGCTTAGGGAAATTCAGCCGACAGTACCGGTAATCGGGCTAACCGCAACGGCCACCAAAACGGTTATAAAAGATATCGAAACACAGTTAGGACTAAAAGATATAAAGCTTTTCCAACAATCTTTTTTTAGAAATAATCTGGCTTATAAAGTGGTATTAGCTGAAGATAAAAACCGCTACCTCTGTGATATCCTGAAAGATAAAACTGCTGCAGCCATCGTATACGTAAGAAGCCGACATGCGAGTGTGGATTTTGCTAAATTTCTCAGGCAAAAAAAATACACCGCTGAAGCTTTTCATGGCGGACTAAAAAATGAGGAAAAACAAAACATCCTGAACCGCTGGATGGAAAATACAACCGCTGTAATTGTAGCAACCTCTGCTTTTGGCATGGGGATCGATAAACCGGATGTAAGGAATATAGTCCATCTTAATTTACCCGAATCCTTAGAAAGTTATTTTCAGGAAGCCGGGAGGGCTGGTCGTAACGGAAAATATGCCGCAGCTACCATTGTTACGCAGTCCAGTGATATCCCGGTACTTAAAAAGCAATTCCTTTCCGGAATTCCCGGGGTTCAGGAAGTAAAATTGGTTTATCGAAAATTAACTTCTTATTTTCAAATAGCATATGGAGAAGGAGAAAATATCACCCAAAATTTTAATTTTGCTGCCTTTTGTGGCCATTATCAGCTTTCAGCACAAAAGACATATAATGCCTTAAGGCTGTTAGACAGCTGTGGTATCTTAAAACTTTCAGAAGAGGTCTTTAAAAAAACAGAACTCCAGTTTTTAGTTTCAGGAGCTATTTTACGTAATTTTTTACAAGAAAACATCAGGTATAATGAGCCGGTGCAGGCTATTTTGAGAACCTATGGCGGTATTATAGATCATAAAACCAATATAGACCTAAAAAGCCTTCAACAAAAAACCGGGCTTAAAGAACAACAAATCTTAAAGCTTTTAAGCGAGTTACAGGATCGGGAAATCCTGGACTTTTCATATAATACTCACGATGCAAGTGTTCACTTCCTTGTTCCCAGGGAAGACGATACTACTATTAATCCGTTTGCAGGCTTTATTAAAAAGCAGCAAAAAAATAAAGAGCGAAAAATCAACTCGGTATTGGGATATATTGCCGATGATAAAATTTGTCGTAGCAAACACCTACTCAACTATTTTGGAGAAAACCTTAAAGAAGATTGCGGAATTTGTTCGGTTTGCGCTAAAAACACATCGGGATTAAGCAGGGAAGAAATGAATACTATCTATAAAAAATTAGAAAAATTGTTGCAATCCGGACCTAAAGATTCCCGGGAAATATGCAGCAAACTTCCATTTTCAGAAGTACATATTTTACATGTACTACAATTATTACTCGATAAAAACAGAATAAAACTTACTTCAACAAACCTATATACCTTAAAAAAATGAAGCCTTTAAAAATAGTTTTTATGGGCACGCCCTATTTTGCCGTGCATTGTTTACAAAAAATTCTTGAATCGCCCCATAAGCTTGTTGGTGTAATTACCGCCCCCGATAAACCGGCAGGCCGTGGGAGAAAATTACAAAAAAGTGCGGTAAAGGAATTTGCCGAACAGGAAAACCTAAATATTTTACAGCCATCAAATTTAAAATCGGAAGATTTTCTAAAAGATTTAAAAGCCCTTAATGCCGATATTCAAGTGGTAGTAGCCTTCAGAATGTTACCAAAGGTAGTTTGGAATATGCCACCTATGGGAACTTTTAATTTACACGCTTCCCTTTTACCCCAGTATCGTGGTGCAGCTCCAATAAACTGGGCCATTATTAACGGCGAAACCAAAACCGGTGTAAGCACGTTTTTTTTAGATGAGAAGATTGACACAGGAGCGATAATCCTACAGGAAGAAACCACTATTACCACAAATGAAACCGCAGGAAGCCTACACGATAAATTAATGGAAAGCGGAGCAAGTCTCATTATAGAAACCCTGAATTTAGTTGCTAACGGCAAAGTAACTCCTCAAGCCCAAGCTCCTGAAGAAATATTAAAAGATGCGCCTAAATTAAACCGGGAGAATACAAAAATAAACTGGGATGAGGGCCTGAAGCACATTTACAACCACATACGAGGCTTAAACCCCTATCCTGCTGCATGGTGCTATTTAGACCATCAAAAAGTAAAAATTTTTAATTGTTCTACAGAATTTAAAAAGTCTATAGAAGAACCCGGAACTATTATAGTAACAGAAAAAAAACTGAAAGTGGCTGTTAAGGGGGGGTATCTTATAATTGAAGAGCTCCAACTGCCCGGAAAGCGAAAAATGAAAGTAAAAGACTTGCTTAACGGCTATAATTTTAAAGAAAATACCATTTTCCGCTAAACCCTTATAAACACTGAAACGAACAAAAATTCGATAAAATCAAGGTCAGTTTATTAACAAAAGGTTAAAGTTATCAACAATATTTCGCTTTTCCCTTGGTATTACTTGCACGGCTGAGAATTCCATATAAATTTGTAGAGCAATTTAACAGAATGTTTAACCAACAATTTTTTAAAAATTCAAATTATGAACAAAACAGATTTAATCGATGCAATGGCCGAAAACGCCGGAATCTCTAAAGCTGCTGCTAAAAAAGCACTTGAATCTTTTCTTGAAAACGTAGAGAAGTCGCTTAAAAAGGGGGATCGTGTTTCCCTTGTAGGATTTGGAAGCTGGGCGGTATCTAAAAGAGCTGCTCGTGAGGGAAGAAACCCACAAACCGGTAAGACCATTAAAATTGCTGCTAAAAATGTAGTGAAATTTAAGGCTGGGGCAGACTTACAAAAAGCTGTAAACTAACAACCTAGATTAGTAAAAAAAATTATAAGCCTTCCAATTGGGAGGCTTTTTTTATGTAAAAATTTTAAATATTTATTTGATTTATTTTAAATAAATAGTAGATTAGTTTAAAAGAATGGGGTTATGATAGCATTAAAACCAACCAAAGGCCATCTTTTAGTCGCTGAACCTTCCATAATTGGAGATGTGGCTTTTAACCGCTCGGTGGTATTGTTGGCAGACCATTCCGAAACTGGTTCAGTAGGTTTTATCCTCAATAAAATACTTGATTTTAATTTAAAAGATTTAATTCCCGAACTAGATTCGGAATTTAAAGTTTATAACGGGGGGCCTGTTGAACAAGACAATCTTTATTTTATTCACCGGGTACCTGAGCTTATTCCCGGCAGCATTGAAATTGCAAACGGTATTTATTGGGGTGGTGATTTTGATATTGTTATTGAATTAATATCAAAGAAGTTGATTAATGAAAAACAAATACGTTTTTTTCTCGGTTATTCTGGTTGGGATGCCAATCAGTTAAACGATGAGCTTAACTCACATTCATGGATAGTTGTTTCCAACCAAAACGCATCTGAAGTTATTGAAAAGCCCTACTCTTCTTTCTGGAGGGAAAAAATGATGCAACTAGGCGGTGAGTATCTACTTTGGTCTAACGCTCCCGAAAACCCTTCTTATAATTAAGTTAGCCGGGCTTTTACATTGAGCTTGGACAGCAAGTCTTTTGCCACTTTTATTTCAAATTTCTTTTTGCGGTATTTACTAATGGGTTTAATGCCCATAATTACATTGGTAATAAACAATTCATCAGACTTCTGTAATTCAAATGGAGATATTGAAGTTTCCTCCAGGTTATAATCTTCCAGGTCTTTAAGGATTTCAAGAAGTTTTTTTCGGGTTATTCCATTGAGTACCCCATCGCTTAACGGCGGAGTTTTAATGGTTTTTCCTTTTACTAAAAAAATATTTCCGTTAAGCGCTTCTACCACATTTTTTTTCTCATTGAGTAAAAGACAATTTTGGTAATCATTTTCTTGAGCATAGATACTCCCCAGCACATTTATTGCCTTGTTATTTGACTTTATAGTGGAGAGCATTCCACTGTTGATGTAATGATCTTTAAAAAGTTCTACCTCATAGGGAGAATCATCAAGAGTATAAAAAGCGTCTTCTAACTTTCGAATGCTCAAAATATAAGAAATCTCCCGGGTTGCAGGTTTATATAAGCCACCGTCTTTTCGATAGACCGTAAAGCGAATCCGTGCCGGAGAATCTTCTAAATTGTTGGCTCGAGCAAGTTTAAGAAATTGTTCTTCCAGGAATTCCGGAGAAAATTCTGCAGGAATTTCCATGCGCATAATCCGCATAGAAGCCATCAGACGGAAATAATGATCTTCCCAAAACATCACTTTTCCGCTTATAAGCCTTATGGTTTCAAAAACCGAATCTCCATAGGCCAATCCTCTATTAAAAACAGAGATATTTGCTTTTTCGTCTTCTATAAGTTGTCCGTTAATGTTTATCATAATTTACAGGTCTTAGGTCTAGTCTAATTCAGGAAATCTCCCTAAAGATTTATTAAAATCAACAAGCTCGGGGTATTAAACCCACTAGCGAGAATAAAAGCTTTAAATAAAAAGCCCCGCTAATTGCGGGGCAAAGGTAATATTTATGACTTAAATCTATGTTGAACCAAGTACCTGTTTTAATTCAAATATCATATTATCCCAAAGCATTTTACCTTCGTCAACTTCACCTTCTTCAGCAAAATCGGTAATAATTATAGAAACATCTTTGGTAATATCATCAACCTGAATTCTAATTTCAAAAAAATAAGGGGTATCTTCATCATCAAGCCATTTGAACTTTACGCGTTCTTCATTCTTTTTGCTTACCATTTTAGCTTGTTCCTCACTTCCTTCCCAAATAAAAGTAAACAACTCGCCACGAGAATTCACATTATCGGCATACCATTCACTTAATCCAGAAGGCGTTGATATATATTGATACAACAAAGAAGGAGAAGCTTGAATGGGAAATTCCATTTCATACTTAATCTTTTCTTCCATATTTAGATTTATTAGTTAGTTCGGGCAATATAGATATTAATTAGAAAGATAAAAAGAAAACAAAATAAATATTTTAGAAATTATTGTTTGCGTCAATACAAATTGTTTTTATATTTGCACCCGCAATTACGGCGAGCGCATATGGCGCTAACCCACGCCAACAGGCAGATTGCAAGAATAAGTGTAGATAAGGCGAGGTAGCTCAGTTGGTTAGAGCGTCGGATTCATAACCCGGAGGTCCCGAGTTCAAATCTCGGTCTCGCTACTAGGAAAATCAAGGCCTCACAGAGATGTGGGGCTTTTTTATTTTAAACTAGGTACAGAATAGGTACAGAATTCGGTCCATTTCGGAAAAACTATTAAACTTCATTTTGAATAGCTTGGTTTGATAGCAAATGAAGCTGAATTTTATGTATATTCTAGATAATCCTATTTTAGAAATTAAAATTTTCAATTTATAATTCGAAATTTATCTTTCTGGTTATGGATATATAGTAACCAACCTCGGGTCACTAAGCATAGCTTCTCGTGTAATTTCCTTTATAGCAATAGAAATATAATCGTATTCATTGTTCACTAAGCCTCTGCAACGATAAATGCCTTTACTTCGTAGCGGGTATCTTTCCGCTTCCCTGGGAAATTGCACGGTATCGAATACGCCCCCTTCCCTATCATAAAAAGTCCCGAAATACATATACTTCCCATTGGAAGTACCGGTTTTCTTAACGGTAATCAGGTCTCCGTAAATCACTATTTCTTTCCCAACATTATATTTTAAGTCACTGGCCAAAATAGACTCCCCTGGCGGATTTTTCAAAAAGCTAAACTGGCTAATAAGTGGAAAGCCCAAAAGTTCCATCTGATCAAAAGCTTCAATAAGGGCATCAAAGGTGAATTCCGGCAATTCAAAATCTTTATGCGGCGGATTAAAAAGTCGTTGCTGATTGGTATTGGGTTTAGAAGCATTTAATTTAAAATAAGCCTTCCATTGCAAATGATGTTTATCCAGTCCGGTAAACCGAAAGGCATTAATTCTGAGTAAAATGCTCAGCTGCTCAATGGAAATAGCTACCCGGTCTATAAAATTATCAAAAGAGGTAAACTCCCCGAAAAACTGCCGGTTCTCCAGGATATGCTGAATGGTTTTTATTTCCAGTTCTTTAATATAGCCCAGGCCCAGGTAAATATCCTTTCCATAGATCGTAGTAGGATGATCGCTTTTATTGATACAGGGCGGGTGAACCCTGCCCCCACAACGGCGTATTTCCTGGATATAAGTCGCCACATTATAAAACCCACCGCCATTGTTTAATGCGGCGACCATAAACTCCAATGGGAAGTAACGTTTTAAATACAGGCTCTGGTAACTCTCCACCGCATAGGAGGCCGAATGGCCTTTCGGAAAGGCATAGCCGGCAAAGGAAGAAATCTGCTCCCAGACTTCATCAATTAATTTTTCAGAATACCCTCTTTCCCTGCAATTACTTCGGAACTTTTCCTCGATACGTTCCATCTGCCCTTTAGAAGTTTTCTTCCCACTCATTCCGCGTCTTAGCACATCGGCATCTTCAAAGCTCAATCCCGCAAACTTATGGGCGACTTTCATTACATCTTCCTGATAGACCATCACTCCATAGGTGTCTTCCATAATCTCCAACATCACCGGGTGGGCTTGTTTTATCCGCTGCGGTTCCCGGTGGCGTTTAATGTATTCTTCTTTCATCCCACCACTGGAGATTCCCGGGCGGATAATAGAACTGGCTGCTACCAGATTCAGGTAGTTATCGGTTTGTAATTTGGTAAGTAGCCCCCGCATTGCCGGGGATTCAATATAAAAAACGCCCATACAATCGCCGACTTTAAGCAAATTATTAATCTCAGGATCATTTTTAAAAGCGTTCAAATTCTCCATATTCTCAATCCTGGCCTGGGGCTGATTTTCTTTGATAAGGGCTATGGCATCAGTGATTTTCGATAAGCCACGTTGGGCGAGGATATCAAACTTATGGATGCCTACCGCTTCCGCTATATTCATATCGATCTGGATGGTTTCAAAACCTTTGGGCGGTAAAAAGGTAGCCGCGTAATTATAGACTGAATCATTCAGAATTAATATCCCTCCGGAATGCACACTTAGATAATTGGGAAAACCTTCAATTAACCGGCTATAGCGTAAGACCAGTTTTTCCAATTGATCTAAATCATTGGCATTAAAATACCCGGCTGAAAGCTTATCGATATTCTCTTTGGGCAGGCCAAACACCTTACCAAGTTCCCTGGCTACCGCACGGTATTTAAAAGTCACATAAGTTCCCATAAGGGCAGTATGCTGATATCTTCGGAAAATATAATCGGTCACCTCATTCCGATCTTTCCAGGAAAAGTCGATATCAAAGTCAGGTGGGGAACTTCTACTCTCGTTGATAAAACGCTCAAAATACAAATCCAGTTCAATGGGATCAACATTGGTAATTCCGATAATATAGGCCACAATGGAATTGGCACCACTCCCCCGCCCTATAAAGGGAAAATTACGGGAACGGGCGTATTCCACAATATCATAGTTGATCAAAAAATATGAGACAAAACCCAGTTTAATGATGGCCTTTAGTTCTTTTTCCATCCGGTCTTTTACATACCAGTTTGCCTTTGGATAGCGGTTGGGCAGTTTTTGCTCGCACAGTTGTTTTAAACGTTTTTCATCAGCCTGCGGGTTTTCCGCTACTACTTTCAAATTTCGGTTTTGATCTTTTCCAAAATCAAAATGTACCTGGCATTGATGAACTAATGCTCGGGTATTTTCCAGAATAAACGGATAATCTTCAAAAGTCTCTTCAATCGTTTCCGGGGGAACAAGTTGCTGGCTATAGTTTCCCTGTTCAGCTTTGGGTAGTTTACTCAGCAAGGTATTATTATCAATAGCCCGCAAGAGCCGATGGGCATTATAATCCCGCTTATTCCTGAAACTTACAGTTTGCAAAAGCACCAGTTTATCCTTGTAATCAAGGTACCTGGAAAATTTAAGCTTGCGAAGGCTTTCTGTAGATACCCCGATAAACTCATTTTCCTTAAAATCATTTTTCTCTTCCGATGCTACATTCTCCAATGGATAAATCAAAAAGCAATCAGGCAGGTCGGGGGCAGTTACTTTAAATTTTTTCTTTTGGTGCAGGTGATTGGATAAGTGCTGATTGAGTTGGCGGAAACCTTCATTGTTTTTGGCAATGCCTACATATTGCTGCCGGGCTCCATTTCTAAAATCAATACCTACAATGGGTTGAATATCGTATTCCGCGGCCAGTTTTATAAAGCTCAAACAAGCCGAAGTATTATTAATATCGGTCACGGCCAGGTGTTTTACCCCATTGTTTTTAGCTAATTCGCAAAGCTCCGGGATAGACATTGTCCCGTATCTCAAAGAATACCAGGTATGAGCATTTAAATAAAACATAGCACTTACTGTTTGCGGTGCGCTAAAACTACCGGGGGTTCTCCATTAAAGGCATTGCCCATTCTACCAATGGTTTTTGTCCCCATAGTTACCGCCCGCATCACACTATGCTCGCCAAAGCGTTTTCGGATGTTATCGATAGAATTATAGAGATCAAGCATTTCCTTAGAATCATCAAAGAGGTTAATTTGATAATGGCCACCTACCAAACCGCCAAATTTCACACCGATAAGGCGAATAAGCAGACGGCGGGAATACAACTGTTTAAAGAGAGCTTCGACTTTGGGAATCAAAATATGATCGGCACTGGTATAGGCAATTCGCGCCTGTTTGGAGGCGGTTTGAAAATCGGAATACCTGATTTTTACACTCACCACACTGGTGAGTTTATTGCCCTGACGTAATTGATAGGCCAGGCTCTCGGTCATTGCCACTAGTGTGGCGTGAAGTCGTACCACATCAATGGTATCCCTACCAAAAGTGCGTTCGGTAGAGATCGATTTACTCTCGTGATAAGGGATAATTGGCGGATCATCCAATCCGTTGGCACGTTTCCAGATCGTTCTCCCGATTTTTCCCAAAGCACTTTCAAGCATTTCCACTGGCATTTCCTGGAGAGTTTTAATCTGCCTTACACCCAATTCCATAAGCCGCTGATAGGTTTTATTGCCCACCATCGGTATTTTATTGACATTTAAAGGTGCCAAAAAGGGTTTTTCTGTGCCCTGGGCAATGATGATTTCCGCATTGGGTTTGGCCTCTCCCGTAGCAATTTTGGAAACCACTTTGTTTTGAGACAATCCAAATGAAATTGGCAGGCCGCTTTCTTTGATAATGGTTTGACGTAGTTCACTCGAGAATTTATTGATCCCAAAAAAACGATCCATTCCACTCAGGTCGGCATAAAATTCATCCACACTGGCTTTTTCAAAACTCGGCACCCTGCTTTTAATAATTTCAGTAACGATATTGGAATGTTTGGTATAAGTCCCGGCATTGCCCTTTATTACCGTTGCCTCAGGACATAAGCGCCTGGCGACCTTCATTGCCATCCCCGAATGCACCCCAAATTTTCGGGTTTCATAACTACAGGCAGCCACAACTCCGCGATCCCCTTTACCACCAACAATAAGGGGCTTGTGCTGCAACTCGCTATTAAGCAGGCGTTCCACCGACACAAAAAAAGTATCTAAATCAAGATGTATGATCGATTTCGTTTTCATTTAATGGACTATATCCTTTTTAATGGATTTTATCCAAATGTATAAAATTAGATCATATCGTCCCGCTATAGCTTCGTTAATTTTTAAGGTCGGTTTATTCTTGGATTTTAATGCTTTGATTTATATTTATATAGGAATAGGATTTTAACTTCCAATCAAATCTTAATTTATGTGTTACCGAACCAAGCTCAATTCAAAACTCAGTGATATAGAACGCACGTTGGATGCGCGATTTATTGAACCGGAGGAATATAAACCCAGCCAGGAAATCAACGCCTTTACTTTTTCTAAGACACCGATTATTTCCGATGAAAACCAGGGAGAAATTCAAATGTTTAATTGGGGACTAATCCCCTTTTGGGCTAAAGATGATAAGATCAAAAAAGCAACACTGAATGCAAAAATTGAAACCATAGCCGAAAAACCATCATTTAGAAATTCGGTTAAAAAACGTTGCCTGATCATTGCCGATGGTTATTATGAGTGGCAATGGAAAGACCCTAAAGGAAAGGAAAAACAAAAATATTTGATTAGCCCTACCGATCAGGAGATTTTCGCATTTGCAGGGATTTATTCCACCTGGATTAATCCACAAACCGATGAGACTTTAAACACCTACTCGATCGTAACCACCGAAGCCAATGAACTTATGGCTGAAATTCACAATAATAAAAAACGAATGCCGGTGGTTTTAAAAACCCAGGATCAGCAGTCCTGGCTCAACGGCACCGATCATCAGAATTTTGCCTTTCCTTACGAGGTGGAGTTAAATGCTACTGCGGTTTAGGTTAATGCAAAATCCTGGTTTTAACTTAGCAAGTGAGCTATGATTCAAATAATTCCTCTTCGATCTAAAAATGATTAATCCATTAATTTATTTCAGAAAAAATTAATGTAAGTTGAAAATTTATCCTTCTTCTCACGCAACCTTTTAATCATTTATGCATCTATTAAATATAAAACCAACTAATTATGAGGAAGCTTTATTATTTATTCGCTGTAATAGGAATGATTTTTTATTCCTGTGATACTGAAAATGCAAGTGAAGAATTTTCTACAGATAATGGAAGATACTCATTAAACAATGGGGATGGTTATTTAGGTGGAGGCGTTTATGAGCCTATTGGAGATAATTACGATGATTTTGAAGAAAACCCGTTTATTACCACAGAAAATGAATCTACTTCCACATTTTCTATCGATGCTGACGGGGCTTCCTATGCCAATGTAAGGCGATTTCTTACCCAGGATAACCAGTTGCCTCCAAAGGGAGCCATCCGAACAGAAGAAATGATTAATTATTTCAACCTGGATTATGATTTTGAGGATAGCAGCCATCCTATAGCTTTAAATGGGGAAATAAGCCAAACCCCCTGGAACGATGAAACCAAACTTATCCGAATAGGAATTAAAGGCAAACCGCTTCCAGAACCAAAACCAAATTCAAATTTTGTTTTTTTAATTGATGTATCAGGCTCTATGGGTAGTGAAGATAAACTGGAACTCTTAAAAAATGGTTTTAAATCTGTAGTTAATGAATTTACCGCAAATGATAAAGTAGCCATTGTGGTTTACTCCGGTGCTGCCGCTGTTGTGCTAGAATCTACTCCCGGCAACGATAAAACAAAGATTATTGATGCCATCAACCAGTTAGGCTCCGGAGGAAGTACTGCAGGATCAGAAGGTATAAAAACGGCCTATGAAATTGCTAGTGAAAACTTTATTGAAGGCGGAAATAACCGGCTTATTTTAGGTAGTGACGGTGATTTTAATGTGGGAATAACCGATCACGATGAATTGATAGAGCTCATTGAAACCAAACGGGATGCTGGAATTTTCCTGACGGTACTTGGCGTTGGCCGTGGAAATTTAAACGATGCCACTATGGAGCAAATTGCCAATAAAGGGAACGGTACCTATGAGTATATTGATAGCATTGAACAATTACGTAAAGTTTTTATTTACGAGTATAGTAAATTCTTTACCGTTGCAAAAGACGTAAAGATCCAGGTAGAATTCGATCCCAAAAATGTAGAGGCCTATAGACTGATAGGCTATGAAAATCGGTTATTGGAAGAAGAAGATTTTGAGGATGACACCGAAGATGCCGGTGAAATTGGGGCAGGACAAAATATAACAGCCCTTTATGAGATTGTTCCTACTCAACATCCACAGTATAGTTCTATTCCATCACTTAAAGTGGATTTCAGATACAAGCAGCCAAATTCCAACACCAGTAAATTAATAGATCTTGAAATTTATGATGAGGGCAAAACCTTTGAACAATCTTCAGATTTTATGAGATTTTCAGCCAGTGTTGCTTCATTTTCACTTTTGCTTCGTGATTCGGAATTCAAAGGGAATAGCAGTTATGATAAGGTAATAAGCTGGCTAAATACCACAAATCTTGAAGATGAACACGGCTTTAAGGAGGAATTAAAAGAATTGGTGGCGAAGGCTAAAAGTTTGTAATCATCTAATTAATATGCAATTAAGTCCAGTGTGAAGCGGGACTTAATATTAATGTTGCAGGCGTGAATGTCTCTAAAACACTTTTTAATCCTGCAGAAAGCAATTACTTCTTAGATTCCGCAAGGGATGCTTTTCGGAACTCTTTTAAAAGTTTCTCTAACTCCAGAGAAGATTTTCTTGCCCTGGTTCCCGTACTTTTATTACCACTTTTATTGTGTATTGGCATCGGTTTGAAAAGATCCAGAAGTTGGTTGAATGTTCTCATAAGGTCTTTCAATATCGTAATTTGAAATTATTAGATTGTAAAAATATTAGAATTTTAAAATTCCCTTCTTCTTCAAACCTTTAAAAATAATCTTCCACCAAGAGGTTAAAAAAACAGTGTAAAACTAGTCTCCATAATTGTCGTTTCTAAGTTATTTACTTATATTTTTGTAAAACTATGACTGATAAAATGACATTTTCTGGGCATGATACTTTTCATTGTAGGCTTTTTTGGCTAAAAAAAGGTTTCGATTACATTTCAACTGAAGAAAAATTTAGGGATGACTCCGGTGTTACTCTAGGGGTAGGAAGGAATATGGTTAATTCTATTCGGTTCTGGTTAAAAGCTTTTGGAATTTCAAATGACCAGAATAACATTGATCCCTTATTTAAAAAGTTATTTTCCAATAATGGTTGGGATCCTTATTTGGAGAATGAAGCTACATTGTACTTATTACATTATAAACTTTGCGCGGAAAATCACGCTACAATTTATAACTTGATATTTAGGGAATTTCGAAAGCTAAAACCTGAATTTTCCCGGGAACAATTTGTAGCCTATGTGAGAAGTTTAGATTCTTCTCAGAACACAAAAATATTAGAAAAAGATTTCTCGGTTTTTACTAGGACTTACGGTGTTGGTAAAGAAAAAAATAAAGAAGATAATTATAGTGGATTAATGACCGAACTCTCTTTTTTAAGAGAAATTGGTTTAAACCAACAAAAACAAAAGCTTTATCGAGTTGAAAATCCAGCTCAAGATAATATTCCTTGGGAAGTGATTTTATATGCAATTTTAAGTAACCCGAACTACGGTGATTCTATAAGCTTTAATAGTTTATATTCTGATAAGAGAGGTGTGGGTAATATCTTTTGTTTTGATAAAGATAAATTGGAAGATAAATTAGTGGAGATAACCGAAAACCGAAACGATATTACCTATAATAGTGAAGCCGGTATAAAAGAGTTACAGTTGAAAAAGCGTATATCTCCTTTAGAAATCCTGAATTTATTCTATGAAAAATAATCTCTCCCCATCTGTAAATATTGTTAGGGACAGTAGCCTTGATATTGATTATTTAGTGACTCCGAATGCGAATAAGACGGCTAGTGCAATTTTCGAAGATTTTGATCAGGGATCGCATGCTTTTAATTTGATAGGTTCATTCGGAACCGGAAAATCAGCATTTTTCTGGGCATTGGAAAAATCTCTTAAAGGTGAAAAGGAATATTTCAAGACTATCTATAATGGTCAGGTAGAATTTGTAAAAATTATCGGTGAATATTCTTCCTTAAAAACTGCTCTTCAACAAGAATTCAAAGGGCCTCAAGATAATGAGGATAATAGCCTGCTTTTTGATAGTATTTTTCAACGTTATGAAAAATTGCAAAGTCAAAATAGTCTGTTGGTTATTGCAATAGATGAATTCGGTAAATTTTTAGAGTATGCTGCTAAAAATAGTTCAGAAGAAGAAATTTATTTCCTTCAGAGTTTAGCTGAATTCGTGAATTCACCAAAAAGAAATATCCTTCTCCTTACTTCCATCCATCAGAGTTTTGAATCTTATGGTTATAAATTATCAGAGAAGAATTTAAATGAGTGGAAAAAAGTTAAAGGTAGGTTTAAGGACTTAACTTTTAACGAACCTGTGGAACAACTATTATTTCTAGCTATAGCTTATTTAAGAAAAAATAGTTTAATCATAAAAGAAAATGAATCAAACGGTGATGCTCAATTAATTCAGGAGTATAATCTCTTTTCCCTGAACTCTGATTATTTGAGTAAGGAAGAAAATCAATTATTTCCACTTACCGCAATTAGTGGATACACCCTAGCTTTAGCTTTGCAGAGATATGGTCAAAATGAAAGATCCTTATTCACCTTTCTCAAGTCTGTTAAGTTCCAAGAAATTGAAGGGGATAAAAGCGAATTTGGATTAGCTAATATTTACGATTACTTATTCACTGAATTCTACCAGTTAATTATAAGTAAATCCAATCCTGATTATTCTAATTGGATAGCTATCAAAGATGCACTCGAGCGTTCTGAAACAGTTGAAAATTTAGATGTAGAACTTGCTAGTAAATTTCTAAAAAGTCTTGGTCTTTTGGCTATTCTTTCAAAAAAAGGCTCTA
This sequence comes from Salegentibacter sp., assembly GCA_017795085.1. Lineage (GTDB taxonomy): Bacteria > Bacteroidota > Bacteroidia > Flavobacteriales > Flavobacteriaceae > Salegentibacter. The sequence continues at coordinate 1,416,467 of CP051246.1, read as the reverse complement.
AACTGAACACTTCGTTTTTTCTTAATTATTTCAGGCAAAAGCATTCAAGTCAAGAGGTAGAAAAAACTATTGAACTACTTAGAAAAACTAAAATAATAAGATTTACTTCCTTTGATGATTCTTTTAAGCTTTTCGATGGAACTGATCTTGATATTGAAAAAGCTATTTCTGATGCTGAGCGGAGAATTGACAGTTCAATGGATAAGTTAACCCAATTGAATTCACACTTCGATTTTCCTCTTATAACGGCCAAAGCCATAACTTATCAACTTGGTACACCGAGATTATTTGAATTTGAATTAACCAACGAACCAACTGCTACTATTCCCTCCGGGGAAATAGATGGGGTCATTAATTTGATTTTTACGGAAAATCAGATTGATGAGCAGGAAATCATTACTTATAGCAGGAATAAAGCGGTAATGTTTGGTTATTTTCAAAATACAACCGGAATTTTTGAAACCCTCTTTGAGATTGAAAAGACAAAGAAGGTTCTTAAGGATATGAAAGATGAAAATGACAGGGTGGCCATCAAAGAATTACAATCAATTATTAAAAGTCACGAAGCCTTACTGAGCCATTTTGTTTTGGATAATATTTATTCAGATAAAGTGGAGTGGTATGCAAATGGAAATAAATTTAAAATAAAAAATAAGCGGGATTTTAATAAGACACTTTCAAATTTATGCCTGGAGATTTATAACGCTACTCCGCGAATTAATAATGAATTGTTTAATAGGCATAAAGTTTCAGCGGCAATTTCTACTGCACGAAGAAACTATTGGCGGGCTTTAGTAAATAATTACGAACAAGAAGATTTAGGATTTGACGCAAATAAATGGCCAGCTGAAAAGACTATTTATTATACGCTTCTTAAAGAGACTGGTATTCATTATAAAAAAGGAGAAAGTTATATCCTAAGGGAACCACAAACTGATGATTTTGCTCTCTTATGGGAGATAAGCAATAACTTCTTGAATGATGCTAAAACTTCAAAAAAGAGTATAGTTTCGTTCATAGAGCGTCTAAGCGAGGCTCCCTTGAAGCTTAAACAAGGAGTTATAGATTTTTGGGTACCTACATTTCTTTTTCTTAAAAGAGGAGATTTTGCTTTATATGGAGACCAGGGGTTTATTCCCTATTTAGAGGACAATACCCTTTATATGATGACTAGAAATCCTAAGGAGTATTACGTGAAAAGCTTCGAATTAAATAATTTAAGGCTTAATCTATTTAATAAATATCGGGATTTTTTACAGCAAGAGAATAAGGAGTCTTTAGATACCGATTCTTTTATTGAAAGCATACGTCCCTTACTTATTTTCTATAGGGATTTAACTGATTATGGAAAAACTACAAAAACTATATCTGCAGAGGCCATAAAACTGAGAACTTCAATTAGTAAAGCAAAAGACCCTGAAAAGACATTCTTTGAAGATATTCCTGAAGCTTTGGGTTTTTCCTTAAATGAATTGGCATCTAACAATAAACTCTTTGATGAATACATTATAGAGTTTCAGGAGAAAATTGAGGAAATAAAAGCCTCTTTTACTGATCTACTTAATCGATTTGAAATTTTTATTACAAATGAAATAATAAATCAGAGAGTTGATTTTCCAGAATATAAGAATATTTTAAAAGAACGATTTGAGTCGGTCAAAGAACACGAAGCCCTCGCAAAACATAAGATGTTGCTTTGGAGGATAAATTCAAATTTAGATGACAGGGATAGTTTTCTAATGTCTCTGGGACAGGCCCTAATTGGCAAAGGTTTAAACAAAATTAAAGATAGCGACGAGAAGTTACTTAAAGAGAAGCTATTAACTAATGTTCGAGAACTGGATAACTTGGTAGACCTGAATAAAGTAGCAATTAATAAGAATGAAGAACTTTTTAAACTAGATCTTACATCTAAAGAAGAGGGAGGGAAAAGTCAAATAATAAGATTTCCTAAAAATCAATCTGCTGAGATAGAAAATATTTTAAGGGAAATATCGAAGCAATTAGATGGGCATAAAAATCTTAAAATGCCTATATTAGTTTCACTGTTGAAACGAGAGTTAGAGAAGAATGAGTAAACCAAGACACGTATTGGGAATATCTGGAGGGAAGGACAGTGCTGCTTTAGCCATTTACCTCAACGATAAATACCCAACTTTAAATTTTGAATATTATTTCTGCGATACCGGTAAGGAACTGGATGAAACCTATCAATTGATTGAGAACCTGGAATCATATTTGGGTAAGAAAATCATAAAATTGGAGAATGAGGAATTAAAAAACTCCAATGAAAATCCTTTTGATTATTACTACAAATCATTTAGGGGATATTTACCCTCTCCTCAAGCACGTTGGTGCACCGCATTAATGAAATTAAAACCTTTTGAAAAATTTGTAAATGGAGAGCCAACTATTTCTTATGTAGGAATTAGAGGGGATGAAGAAAGAGAAGGGTATATTTCAAGGGAATCAAATATCCAATCTATTTTTCCTTTTAGAAGAAATATCTGGAGTAATGATGTACTTAGTAAATTCTTTGATCCAGAAAATCAAAAACAAGTTGAAGACTTTCTAAATTCCTATCACAAAGGAAACAAGTATGATCGTTTTGTGAATCTCTTAAATGAGCCTATTGATTTTAATCTCAATAATAAAGCCGAAACAGAAAAGCTTCTGAAAAGGAAAATTTCGAATTCTCTTGATCTTGGAATTCCTGAATTTAACAGAACTGTTTTTGACTTTCTTAAAACCACAGAGTATCCTCTGGCTACAGAAATAGATTTTGAGTTATTGGACAACGAAGATGTACTGATAAGAGAAGATATTTTTAGAACCTTACGTGAATCCGGTATAGGCGTTCCAAAATACTATGAAAAAATAGAATTTGAGGTGGATGGAGAAAAAGGGGAATATGCCCGCAGCCGGTCTGGTTGCTTCTTTTGTTTTTTTCAACAAAAGATTGAGTGGATCTGGCTTTACGAACAGCACCCAGAACTATATAAGGAGGCAATGAAATATGAAAATGAAGATGAATTATTTACCTGGGTGCCTAATGAATCCCTCGCTGAACTTATTAAACCAGAAAGAGTAAAACAAATAAAAAAAGGGCATATCCAACGCTCTAATAGAGAAAAATCTAAATCCTCCCCCTATCTTCTTGACATTTTAGAAGGAACTGAAAGGGACGGTTGTAATACTTGTTTTTTATAAATGGATTATTCATTTGAAGAAGTCACAATTGAGAAGTTAGTAAATTGGTTAAACAATGACAAAATTGATTTAAACCCTTCCTACCAAAGGAATTTTATATGGTCGACTAAAGATCAAAATGAATTGATTGATACAATTTTAAAGGGTTTTCCTTTACCTAATTTCTTCATTTACCAAAAACCTAGCGGCAATTTTGATATGGTGGATGGACAGCAAAGAACAACTACTATTTATAGTTTTATTAATGGAGAAATATCTTCTAGTAAGAATAGTGGTAAAAAGAAAATTAATGAAGTCAGATCCGAATTTTTAAATTATAAATTGCCGATCATTTTTATTAAGAATGTTCAAGATGAAAAATTACTAAATGACTTTTACGTATTAATTAATAAAAAAGGTAAGCAGCTTAATACGCCTGAAGTCAATAAGTCCGAACACTATGATAAAAATTTTCTTAAACTAGCAAATGAAGTTCTGATTTATCAAAAATTTATTGACCTAAATCTATTTACTGAATCATCTAGTAAACGGATGAATGATAGAGCATTCGTCGAGGAGTTACTTGGTTATTTGAAAATGGGAATTAAAGAAAAAAAATATCCTGTTAACACTCTGTATGAAGAAGACATAAGTGATGAAGAGTATATAGAATTAAAAAATCAGTTTCATAAGGTTATAGATATCATTCACGATTTCAATGAAATAACACCTATCAATAAGACCCGGTATAAACAAAAAAATGATTTCTTTACACTTTTTACTTTTGTAGATGAAAATAACAATCTGAATAAAGATACCCTATTATATCAATACAAAATACTTTTATTAATTGATGGTAAAGATCAAGAAGGAAGGCAGTTTATTAGACCAACGAATGAAGATTGTCCTCCTCTCAGAGAGTATGCTAATAATTGCGTTTCTCAATCAAATTCAAAAAATGCCCGTCTAAATAGATTGAAGTTTTTTAATTCTATTCTGAAAAATAGAGACATAAACAAGAATGAAACTTACCAATCCGTTTTGGAATATTTGATAAGTATATTTGGGGAATCAAAAATTGATCTAAAGAAAATTGATGAGTATGAATTAATAGATTTAAACTTATTTGAGAATGTCTGATTTTACTTTTCCTGAAAATAAAACTCTGATTGGGGATAGTATAAGAAATTTTGAATTTAAAAAAAGAAAATTCAATCATTTTCTAATAGATCCATTAGATCCTAAGGATAATCAGATAAATATAGATGGCACTGACTATTACTTTACATATTTAAATTCTACCGGAAAGAATAAAGGTGGAAATTCTATTATTTTGAAACTGTTTGCAAGCCAAAGAATCAAAATGACTAACGTGGAGTATGATGAGCCTGACCGGATTCTTAAAATTTTAAAATATACAAAAGCGAAAAAGCCTTTTTTAAGGAAAAAAGCAGAAAAAAGATTTATTAAAGAAATTTCTGCTTTAAAGGAGTGCAAAAAGAAAAATTTTCAAAATATTATCTCAATTTTTGAAGATGGAACTTGTAAAATCTTTAATTCAAAAATCCACAAGTATGAAGAATATTTATATTATACTATGGAATATGCCAATTCTGATTTAAGAGATTACATAGAAAATAATGTAAATTTAAGTTTTAAAAAGAAAATTAATTTATGTTTAAGTTTATCTCAAGGTATTGAACAATTAAAATCATTAGGTTACTATCATCGAGATATTAAACCTGATAATATTTTTATCGTAGGTGAGACATGGAAAATTGGAGATCTTGGCCTTTTGGCGGAAAGAGATGAGGAAGAAGAAATAGATCAGGATAATGACTTTATAGGCCCTAGAGGATGGATATCTCCAGAAGCGATGAATAAATTTTTATGTGATGGAATTGACTTCAATTATAAACATGATTGTAAAATTGATCACCAATCAGACATTTATCAATTAGGAAAAGTTTTTTGGTATATCCTCCAAAACAATGCTCCAGTGGGAGTATTTAAACAGGACAAGATTGTTATATTCAAAATAATACTTTGTACGTAATTGTAAGAACTATGCTGAATTATTCTAAGAAAAGAAGATATACTGATATTGCTCAAGTTATCAGTTTATTGAAACCTATAGAAAATAAACTTCAATTGGTAAGTTAATCTCTTATTCCCCAATACCCTGCATCATTTCTTCCATCCCTCCAAAGTTCAAAATAAAGGTGGAATAGTAGTGATCAAAAAGATCTTTTAAATAAGTTCCTAAATCAATATTTTCTGGGGTCTCTTTACCCTCTATTTTTTGGGATATTTGGTAGCCTCTGTTTTTGGTTATCGTATAAAGAAACAATGCATGAAAATAAACAGAAGTATAATATTTTCTATTTGCAATCTGTATTTGCTCCTGGTTGGGATGCTTGTAATTAGATTTAAAGTTCATAAGCACTTTACTGTCCATATTAACAAAAATCCGTTTTAAGGCGTCACCTTCGGCATCGGGGATCATTACCGAGGAATAATCAATATCCAGGCCTGTCGCCTCTTCTACACCCGCCCAGGAGACTGCATCTTTTTGGTCAGGGGCTATTTCTTCGTAGGCGAAAAGTAATTGTGGTAAACCCAGGTTCTCGTTATCGTCTTTTTCTTTTGGAATTTCTGTTTTAGGTTTTTCCTTATCAGTGATAATAACCCAAAACATTTCAGTAAAATCTTTCCCTGGAGCTGTAAGATCGACTTTCATTTGCACAGCATCTCCTACTTTTAATTGATCCTTAGGGTTGAGCGCAATTTTTATCGATCCCTTATTGGGACTACTTTTTACTACATTAAAAATCTCAGTAGGTTCTTTGGGTGTACCGGGTTTTGTTCCACCTTCACTATCATTATTTTTAATATTTAGAATGGAAATTTTCAGCTCCCCAGGTTCTTCACTTCTGTCAAAATATTCATTCTCCACATCAGTAGAAAAATTAATCATTTTTTCTCCTTCTAAAGGAATCTTGGCAACGACATCTGAACTATTTTTTCCACTTACTTTAAACATAGAAGGAAAACGTTCTGGTTTAAAAGGAATTTGCTGGGTTTCTGTTTTCTTTGGTTTTTTTCCGCCTTCTTGTTTTTTCTTCTCTTGATCTTTTAGATCCAGTTTAAAAGTTTTTCCCAGTAACTTCATCAATTCAGAATCGAGTGGCATATTCTTAGTGAAATTCTTCAAAAGATCACTGGTATTTGCTGAAGTGTCAATATTAACTGCCTGTTTTCTGCGCTTTTCAATTTCTGCCAGGCGACCATCTTTTTTACTTAATTGCTTGGCTAGATACGATCTTAAAAACTGAGTTTCATCACCATCTTTCAAACGGTCTCTGGAAGCCATAAAAAGTTCTTTCCTAAACTCATACTTCATTTCAGTACAATCTACATGAATCAGTAAATGGCTTTTTAAAAGGTTAAGCTTTAAGGAGCGTGTGATAAATTCAGATGTATAATGGCCATGTACCTGCCCATTCAAGGAAAATAAGACCGCCATGGAATTTTTAAAATATCGGTCTTGAATAACTTCTTTTGACCTTTTAAGATCAAAATCACGAATTTTGGTTTTAAACACAAAACAAGATACTTTCATCTTTCCAAAACGACTTTGGTCTTCAAACTCCTCTGAGAATCGCTCTTCCAAATATTCAGATTCTTCATTTGCCAACCTTCTTTTCAACCCATACAAATCCTTCACTAACACCTTATTATTCGGGTAACGCTCTTTGGTATCTTTCGTGAAAATTGGCAAAGCAGGATTAAATAAATATTCATTAATACTTTGATTTAAATCCTGGGCGAAACCGGAATAACCTTTTGGAAATTGATAGGAGTACATTTTTATTATAGAACCGGTTTCAAACAACCTGTTTTCTAGTCCTAAATCCAGTTTTTGAATAGGAAAAGAAGGGATTTTTCCGTCTATGAGTAAATATTCGTACCAGGTTTCCTTAGCTTGATCGGTTACCCTTTTTGGATGTTCCCTTATTAAAGTAAAACCAAAATTACCGGAATTATCGTGTTTTTTAGAAGCAATTAATTGAAATCTCTTTTTACCACAGAAAACTATAGAACCGCTTCCGCCCATATTATATTTCCCCTGTACGAAATGAACATCATTTTTATTACCTCGAACCAAGGATAAAAATGTTTTTTCAAAATCCTTCGGGTGCTGGCCTTCACCATTATCATATACAATAACAGAAGTATCATAACTTGCTCTGTTACTCCTTGGTCCTTTTCCATCGGCAATGATTTGTATTTCTTCCGCTTGTGCCCTTTTTTGAGAGTTCAAATCCCAATTATTATTTGGATAAAATTTTTCAATGGCCTCATTCATAGATCTTGGAGCATCAGCACTTTTTGGATTAACTCCAGATTCATAACATTTTTTGGTAAGTAAAGCATCAATGGAATTCGTAACCTTTTCTATTAATGCAGCAATGGGGTTGGATTGCTGATTTTTTACAATCCCGTAATTACTTGGATTATTATCTAAAGGTTTCCAATTAGAGTCATCAAATAAATTTGGATATCTACCAATAACCTCTAATAGCTCGGCTTCATCTTTAGCAGTGTATAGTTCAAAAAAGAGTTCCCTTTCTGAAATTGAAAAAAGTGTATGGGACATTTAAATTCTTAGTTGGTTAGAATTAAACACCTTTGTAGGGAAAGGATAACATAAAACCCAAAATAGCAAGAAATTTTGAATTCTTAAATAAAAATTAGAAATAAATCGGGGCTTAAATATTTTCCTCTTATTCTACTGGATAAAACGATATAAATAGAGAATTGGTTAATCATAATCAGTAAGCTTCATTACATCGCCGATACAGGACTCAAACGCATAGTATACACCGTAAGTTTTTAGATGAGCAAGCCTCTCGATTGTTCACAGTATTTTTATCCTCCGTATACCGCAGGATTTGTTAATATTCCAGCAACTATATTTGAAGCTAAATCAGTTCCAAAACTTTTTAACTTTTCAAATATCCTTTTCTTTTTCAATTCAGGTTCTTCAATATCATCAATAATTTCTTCAACTTCTTTTAGTTGTTTTCCAGTTAATTCATCTTTTATAGATTCCCAAATAACATTTACATTCACAGTTTGATTTTGACTTTGGTTCACTGAAATATTTATACCGCCATCATTTTCACTTTTTTTAGGTTCTGGGACTCCAAATGTTTCAAGATCAGCTATAAAACTTTTTATTAGTTCATTTGCTTGTCTCTCGCAATGTTTACCGTTATTCCCTCCACCCGAACGAGTAGATGGTGAGTTTCTTGTTCCAATTGTCCCAAATACTGGATAACTCCGAAATTTTATCCCAATTATTTGTTCTTCTTGTTTACTATTTTCTCCATAAATTCGGGTTACAACATTCACGGCTTTCGCTTGCCACGATTGTAAGTCATACCCTGAATTGATGGTTGGATTTTCAACTGTTTGCAGTGCTTGTATGTATTTTTCAATCATTCGGTTAAATGTTTTGCTCAACTAATTTTCCTTACAAGATATTTTAAAAATAGAAATATGGCAGAATAAATGCAGTATTGCAAAATATAAAATAAGAGCAATATGTGGAAAACCATAAAAAGGAAGTATACATAATAATATCCTATGTCTATGCTGGATTTTCAGGCATAAAATCTTTCATACTACATTCAAGGTATTTTGCCAGTTCGTTTAACTGATCAAAAGAATACATGCTGGAGTAGCTTTCCATTTCAATTTGTCCAATATAGCCTCGAGTAACCCCAAATAGTTCTGCAATATCTGATTGGCTCCGATTTAATTTGCTTCTTCTCGCTTTCACGAGCTTAACTATTTTCCATTCTATCTTTGATTTTGGAGCGACTTTTTTTGCCATTATGAAAAAAATATTCAAAAACATTTGCTTAGTATGAACTAACTTTTTACATTAGCATAGTTATTACTAAGCACTTGTTGTGCTGTTTAACTTGATTATTACATCTATAAATAGATTGTGAGTTTAATGAGCCTCAGCGTCCGAAGCTAGCATTTCGACACAACACGAGGCGGTAGAATTAAACCCACGTCTAAAGATATTGTGTATCTTTGCACAATTCTTTAGGCTGGTTTCTACTGAAAACCGTGTTGTAGGCCTGCTAGCGCCTGGGCAAAGGTTGGAGGTAGAATACCGGCCTTTTCGCTTTTTAAACTTGTTCATCATAAGCTATTGAGGTATATGAAAACGAGTAAAGCAAATCTATCAAAGTATCGCTACTGCAAATCATTATCTGCGGTCATTACCAATTGTACTCCCTCACAGGTACAATCTCACCCCCTTCAATCTATCTTAAAGAACATAATATGTGCGCCAGAATAATGTAGCGTAACCGGTAGCAAAAAGCCCTGCTTTTTGCCCGGCCATACCGGTCCGCTATCCAAGAGTTAACTAAATAGGGTAGCATTAGGGATTTAGGCCACTACAATAATATGGTTATTCGCACTGCTATAAATGTAGTAGGTTTTTTCTCTTCTTGCAAACGCGCAGGTTAATTTCATAGGTAAGCGCGGCCGGTTTTTTGCCCCTACATTTTAATAGGCCAAAGTGGCCGGCAGTAGCCATTACTGTAATTCGCTAATTCCTAGCTTGCGGGAGCAGGAAAATCTCTTAAACAATCCCGTGGGTTGCTGTTAGGTGCCCTATTATTAATAACAGCTTTGGGTGGGAAAACCTCATAACCTAAACCTTACCGTTAGGTAAAAAGCAAGGAGCAATTATGTGGGTTTTTTGGGTCATTTTTATTGGTTAATAGGTTTACAAGTACCCTGGGTAGGGCCATGGTACAAGAATGGTAAGCCCCATAGCTCCCTAAGAGGGAATTAAATGGGCTACGAAAAAAGAAGTTGCTATGTAAAAAGAGTTTGAATTGGCCTTTAAGGCAGTAAGCCAAAAAGCCTTCCCCATTAATAAAGATTGGCATCTCGTGGGGAAGGCCTGGGCTTAATAAAACAATTGTTTCATTAAAATCACACGCAAAATTATGAAAAATAATTACCAAAGCCGCGTATATATCGTGGCGGTGATAGTTATTGGCCTGCTCCTGATATTTTCAATAAAATCATTGTCAGCGGCCACACCAAAACCACTTCCTTATTTTCAGGATATCACCATAACGGGAACTATCACCGATAAAGACGGGCTGCCCGTTCCTGGTGCTACCGTTTCTATTAATGACAGCAACAACGGCACCCTCACCAATATGGAAGGAAACTATGAACTCACCGCGCCGGCCGGAGCCACATTAGTTATTTCTTACCTGGGCTTTAAAAGCAGGGAAGTTGCCGTAGATGGCCAGGAAGAAATCGACATCCAATTAGAAGAAGATGTACAGGCCCTGGGCGCAGTAGAAATCAATGCGGGGTATTATAATACTACAGATAGAGAAAGAACGGGAAGTATCTCAAGGGTTTCCGGGGAGGATATAGAACAACAGCCGGTTGTTGGTCCACTTGAAGCCCTGCAGGGCAGGATGGCCGGAGTAGAAGTAGAACAACCCAGCGGAGTTCGTGGTGTCGCTTCCTCTATTCGAATTAGGGGAAGGAGCAGTTTACGTTCGGGAGCAGATCAACCCCTCTTTATAGTAGATGGTGTTCCAATTAATGCCAATTCCATAAATAGTGTAGGTCCATTTACCAACAGCAGCGGAATGGATCCCCTGAGTACTTTAAACTTATCGAACATAGCCAGTATAGAGGTTTTAAAAGATGCTGATGCCACGGCTATTTATGGATCTCGTGGAGCCAATGGCGTTGTTCTTATTAGTACCAAGAAAAATAAAGGCGACCAAACACAGGTCGAGGCAAAGATATACACGGGTTTCTCGAAAGTTTCCAACCGGATGGACTTAATGAACACCGAAGAGTATTTGGAAGTCCGCAGAACAGCATTTGAAAATGATGGTGCCACTCCAACCGAGTCTAACGCCCCAGACCTGGTGCTGTGGGATCAGAACCGGGAAACCGACTGGCAGGAAGAGTTATTGGGCGGAACTTCTCCAATAACCGATTTGAACATGGTGGTATCAGGTGGCAATGAACAAACTTCGTTCCGGCTCGGAGGATCCTATCGGAATGAAGGTTCTGTATTTCCGGGGACTTTTGAATATAATAAAGCAACGGCAAATCTTAGTTTACATCACAAATCTAAAGACCGTAAATTTGTATTGGACTTCACAGCTAATTACGGTTATGATAATAATGAATTGTTCTATGGTAACAATTTTGTTGAAAGAGCAATTATCCTACCACCAAATGCTCCTGAATTATATAATGAAGACGGTAGTTTAAACTGGGCAGGGGGTAGTTGGGATAATCCCTTGCAAGGATTGTTCAGGCCTCAAAATATAAAAACTAATAACCTGATATCCAACCTAAGTGTTCAATATAACATACTGGAAGGATTACAATTAAAGACTAGTCTAGGGTACTCAAACTTAAGCAGTGGGGAGAATACGCGATTTTTGATTGACAGTTACGACCCCAGCACCTGGGATCAGGTGAATCTAAGGTCATACCATAACAATACCCAGCGAAATTCCTGGATTATCGAACCCCAACTTGTATATAATAAAAGCCTCGGAAATCTAAATATAGATGTCCTTGCAGGCCTAACCCTTCAAGATAATAAAAATAGTTTTCTAACTTTTGAAGGTACTGGTTATGGCGATGATAGCCTGGTTGGGAATCTAAGGGCAGCAGATGGTGTTAGGATAAATTCAGATGAAAAGTTACACTACCGTTATGCTGCTATATTTGGCCGATTAGGCTTTGACTGGAAAAAGAAATATTACTTAAATATTACCGGGCGAAAAGATGGGAGTTCCAGGTTTGGCCTAAACAAACGTATTGCAAATTTTGGAGCCATAGGAGCCGCCTGGATTTTTTCGGAAGAAGCTTTTATTCAGGAAAATTTACCCTTTTTAAGTTTTGGAAAACTTAGGGGAAGTTACGGAACAACCGGCAGTGATCAAATTCCGGACTACGGGTTTATGGATACTTATGAGGCTACGGATGGTCCTGGTGGTTTATATCCCACTAAACTCTATAATCCTAATTTTTCATGGGAAATTAACAGAAAACTGGAAGCAGCGCTTCAACTGGGCTTTATAGAAGATCGAATAAATTTAGAACTAAACTGGTATAGAAACAGATCTTCCAACCAGTTGATTGGTTACCCCTTGCCAGCTATAACAGGGTTTAGTTCCGTACAGGCTAACCTTCCGGCCACCATTGAAAATTCCGGTTGGGAAATAGCGCTAAACTCCCTTAATATTAAAGGCGATAATTTTTCCTGGCAAACTTCCCTTAATTTTACGGTCCCCAGAAACAAATTGGTGGAGTTCGACAACCTTGAACTTACCTCCTACAGGCAGACCTATAGAATTGGAGAACCATTAGATATTGCATTGGTATATAAGTATGGCGGGATTAATCCTGAAACAGGACAATATGAAATACAGGATGTTAATGATGATGGAAGAATTGATTTCAGTGATCAGACAGGTACCGCATTTTTAGGGAGAAAATTTTATGGAGGTATACAAAATACCATTAATTACAAAAATTTTAACCTGGGGTTTCTTTTTGAATATATAAATCAGGATAGGCCTAGCTATTTAGTTGAAATGTTCAACTCGCCGGGGAGTTACGGGAATAATTCAACTCAAATACTTAATGCCTGGACTCAGCCGGGGGATAATACTAATATTCAACAACTTTCGCAGTCAATACCCTCCTTATTGTCTTATTTTGATGTATTGAATACAGACTTAATGATCACGGATGCATCTTTTTTACGCTTAAAAACACTGTCTTTAAGTTACAAGTTTCCGAAGGATATACTACAAGACTTAGGGATAAAAGCACTTGATCTTTATTTACACGGACAGAATCTATTTACAGCTACAGACTACCTTGGTCTTGACCCACAAGGAGGACAAGTTATTCCCCCTCTGCGCACCATCACCTCCGGCATTCGAATAACCCTTTAAAATTAAGCATTATGAAATATTATAAAATTTTTATACTGGCACTTGCCTGCACATTACAACTTTCATGTGAAGATTTTGTTGAAGTTGAAATTCCCGATGACCGGATAATTAGTGAAAGCGTTTTTAGTAGTGATGAAACAGCCAACAGTGCAGTAAAAGGTATTTATAATGAATTGTACCAGGCTACTTTTTCCAGTGGTTTTCAAACATCGGTTACTGTGCTTTCAGCATTATCAGCCGATAACCTTAAGGCAACAGTAACAACTACCAATTTACTCGAGTTTGAAGAAAATGAAATTTTTATAAGCAACAGCTATAACCTGGGCATTTGGTCAAGTGCTTATAACATTATTTATATGGCCAACGCCGTTTTAGAAGGCCTAAGAGACAATAGCAATATTTCACCAGAGCTGAATGAAAAGCTTACAGGCGAAGCCAGGTTTATCCGGGCCTTTACCTATTACTACCTGGTTAATTTATACGGAGAGGTTCCGCTGGTACTTAGTACGGACTACGATGATAATTCCCGAAAAACTAGAAATAGTTCCTCCGAAATTTACAACCAAATCATTCAGGATTTAGAAATTGCCGCTGAACAATTAGGCAGCACTTACGAGAATGGAGAGCGATTGCGGGCCAACCGTTTTACGGCTATGGCATTGCTGGCAAGGGTATATCTTCATTTAGAAGAGTGGGAACTGGCAGAGGACTATAGTACGGAAGTAATTGAGGCCTCACAAACCTTTGAATTATTAGCACATGAGGAAGTCTTTTTAGCTAACAGCAGGGAAGCTATTTGGCAAATATCCCCCCGGGAAGGAGGAGCTTCCCAAACCAATACCCGGGAAGGTGCATTGTTTATTATGTTAAACAATCGCGGCAGTGTTGCTTTAACTGAAGATTTCATAGAATCATTTGAAAGCAATGATACCCGCCTGGAGCAATGGATCGGGCTTTTTACAACTGAAAACGAAAGCTACTATTTCCCTTATAAGTATAAGGTTAAGAATGCCACAGACGAAATTTCAGAGTATTCCATGGTTATGAGACTGGCGGAGCAATACTTGATCAGGGCTGAAGCACATGCCCGGCAGGATAAATTGATGGAGGCCATTGAGGATTTAAACAAAATACGACAGCGTTCAAACTTAAGCGCCCAAAATACAAATGATCCTGGTATCAATCAGGATGAAATTTTAAATCTCATACTGGAAGAACGTCGAAAAGAATTGTTTACCGAATGGGGACTCCGTTGGCTGGACCTTAAACGTAGTGGGGAAGCTGACGCTGTTTTGTCTTCCAAAAAACCATTCTGGGAGGATACCGATGTTTTTTATCCGATCCCGGAAGATGAACTAAGAAAAAACCCCAACCTAACTCAAAATGAAGGATATTAATTTCTTTAAAGCTTAATAGTCATGAAAACAAGATTAAAAATAAGGTTTTTATTATCATTTATTGCAGCCTCGGTTATTAATGTTTCGATGGCCAATCAACCTTTAAATGACAGTATCCCACTAGATTCGAGTATTAGGTATGGTAAATTAACCAGTGGTTTGACTTATTACATTAAACCCATTGATAATCCCGCTGCCGGATTGAATTTAAGACTTGTAGTTAAAGCTGGATATTTTCATGAGCGTTCCGGGGAAACCGGATTTGCTCATATTGTTGAACATCTTGGATTTACTGCGGGAAGAAATATTTCAACTAATGACACCCCTAACCTCATTGATAAAGCCGGAATAGGTTTAGCTGATATAAATGGGTTAACATCTAATGATTACACAGATTATTTTGTACAAACATCTAAAGAGAACCCCCTGGGTTTAGAGGTTGCATTTAATTTCTTTCAGAATATATTATGGAATTTAGATTTTACAGATGAAAATATTGATTTGGAACGTAGTACTGTACTCGGAGAAGCAAATGGAGGAAACTTTAGACCTGATATTTATTCCTATTTTATAGAAAAACAAATAACAGGATGGGGCGCAGCCCCTCCTGATGATTATGCGTATCATATCTTAAATTTTAAACCTAAGAAAATAATCAACTTCTACAAGAAATGGTATAGGCCCGATTTAATGGCAATTGTAATTACAGGGGATATGGATGATGTAGATAGCATTGAAAAAATGATAAAAGAAAAGTTTTCAAAGAGAAAACGGATGGATCATCCTCCACGAACAACCGTTGATCAGGCGAGTTATCTTAAAAAAGACCCGCAATTTTATAAAAAAGAACTTAAAGGGGACAATGATCACCTACCCTATAGACCAATACAGTTACGACTATATTTTCGTCAATCTGAACATAATGCTCCAAAAAGTAGGCAAGGGTTAAAAGATTATTTAGTCAGAGAACTCTTTATTGAGTCTTTAAACAAAAGGTATCTGGAAGTCTTACAGGAATATAATACATTTTTATCTATTCGTTCTAAATTTCTGAAACCTCCCTCGGCCCTAAAAATTGAGGTTATTCCAGAGAAGAGTTTGGAAGAGAATGTTTTTGTAAATGTGTTTAAACCATTGAAAAAAATAAAGAAGTACGGGTTCTCTGATAAGGAGTTTACTACAGCCAAAATTAATTATCTTAAATCATTAAGAGAAACCGATACCTCAAAAGTTCGTTATTGGAAAAATCAAATTTATGAACATTTTATAACCGGAGAGGCCTTACCACATCGCAAATCTGAAATTCTGAACAAAATTTTAGAAGGTCTAAGTATAGACGAATTCAATTCTCAAATTAAAAAATACATTAAGGAGGAACCGGAGGATATAAGTATTGTGGGATATAAAGACGATCAGTCATTAGATATTTCTGAAAAAAAGCTTAGAAACTGGATAACTGAAGTAAACAGGTTACCGGTTGAGTCACCTGTTACCCCTAACAAGAATTTAGTACTGATAGATACATCAAAAATATCAGCACTCAATAAAGACTCGTTAGAAAAATTGGAAACTAAAATTCCCGGCGGCAAAAGCTATCGGATGAAAAATGGATTACGAGTTATACTCAAGCCTACACTAAAAAAGAATTCAGATAAAGTATCAGACCAACATCAAATAAGTTTTCGAGGATTTTCACCCCGGGGAGTAAATTGTTTTTCCGAAGAAGATTATTACGCAGTAATCCATGCTCCTTCAATACTGAAAAATTCTGGAATCGGCGATTTCGATAAGTTTGAATTAAAACGATATTTAAACCAAAAGGAGTTTGATGGTTATGTATCACCCTATGTTGAGAGCGATGCGTCTGGTTTAAAAGGAAAATTTACTTTAAAGGATTTGGAAACTGCTTTGCAATTGATATATCTATATTTTACATCTCCTAATTTTAATATTACTGCCTTTGAAGACTGGAGGATTCAGCAGAAAATTAATATAGCCTATAAAAATTATCCGGCTGAAAATTTTGAGACCGCATTTAGGGAAATTATACCTCACAAGGATTTTACCCCAAAGGGAAAAAAATTTATTGAAGGGCTTGAACAAATAAACTTAAATAGAATTCAGGAAATTTACAACCGGATTTTTAATGATGCTGGCTCTTTTACCTTTTTATTCTCAGGGAAATTTAATGAAGAAAAGGTTTTAAAACTATGTCAAAAGTATTTAGGAAACCTTCCCGAAAAGTTCACCCCATCAAATTGTATAAATACAAATGTGGATTCATTAATGGATTCGGTAAAATCAAAAACATTCTATTCCCAAGCTCCTTTAGAATTAGCTATGGTAAGAGTAGCTTATATTAAAAAAACCAGCACTGGCATTTTAAACTGGAAAGAGGAAATTAAACTTAATATCTTACGCAGAATATTAGCGGAATTATTAATCAGACGTATGCGGTTCGAGTCGAGCGAAGGTGGTACATATCAGATACTAGCGATAAGAGATCATTCCAGCTTTTATAAATATAATGGAATGTACCTAGATTTTAATGCCTCTCCTGAAAATACAGACCGTCTAATTAAGGAGTCAAAAGGTGTAGTTGAAATTTTAAAGAAAAATCCCGTGGAATTTTCCCTTTTAGAGAATGTAAAGAAAATGCAGTTAAATAGAAGATTAACTCCTGGAAAGATAATTCAAGAAATGTATGGGGTAATTCAAGATGATAATAACTGGGTTTCAGAGGAAGAAAAAAAAACATTTATACAATCTATTGATCCTATAGATATTCAGGCAACTGCTGCCAAACATTTAAAAAATAGTCCTTTAATTTTTAAAATGCTTCCCCAAGAATTTAAGAAGTAAAAAATGTACAGCCTTAAAAAAGGCTGTACATAACTCATATTAATTGGAAGGGAAAGGAGTTTGTGTTTCCTTAACTCCAGTACTTCCCTCGGCGAGATCATTAAGACTCTGGGAATTGTAAACCTGGAAAGTTCCTTCGCTAGGAGCGTCGGTAAATACAACTCGACAATTTGCTTCTCCTGCTTCACAATCCACCTCAATTTCATGCCATTCACCATCTATGTTAACATACATAAGGGCATAGCTCTCATTCTCGGGTATTTCCGGTTTCGGCTCTGGTTCCGGATTAACAGTTGCAAAGGTCAATCCTATGGCAAATATCATTGCCATCATCGGTAAAATTACTTTTAAGTGTTTCATAATTTTAAAATTTAAATGTTAGTAAAATAATGCCGTTTAACCAGGTAATCGGCTTCAAACCTGGATTATCGCGCAATAATATCTTTGGGAGTTTTACTTATATTGAGTTGAGCATATAGCTTTTTGTTGCTCAACATCATCGATCAAAAACTCCATTTTAAAAGCTCTTAATTTATTGATCATCAACATTGTAAATATCAGTAAAAATACTTAGTCAAAGTGGAGGCAAACTTGTCAGATCAGTATAAATTCACGCAAATTTTATGAATTTCGGGTGATTTTTTTATAAAACCTGGGAGTTACATGAGTTTCCTTTTTAAAACTCTTCGAAAAATGGGGGTAAGAACTAAAGCCCATTTTATTTGAGATTTCCGACAGGGATAAACTAGTATTTTCAATGAGTATTTTACACTGGCGTATACGCTGTTTATTATAGTACTGAGTCGGAGTACACCCAAAAACCTCTTTAAAACCAGTCTTTATTTTATATTCATTGGTGTTAAAGAGCGTTGCCAAATCATCCAAAGTTTTTGGGGGTTCATCTAAATGATGCATAATATAAATATGGATTTCGTGAAATAATTTTTGATCCCACTTTGAAAATGTTTTGATTTCGGGATCATCTGGCAACTCTGAGAGAATATCCTTTGAGGTATCTATAAGATAAGAAGTTATTATATATTTTTCCTGCAGTACACCGGTGAACCTGGAAACCACTGTGTTTAATCTAATCTTTAATAGCTCATCAAAATGATACTCCAGCCGAATATTAAAAGATTGTTCTTTGCCTGTTTTGAACTTCTTGATTTTTTTCTCCCACCCATTCTGAAATTTTTTTACAAGCAATTCAGAAAATGATTTTCCTAAAATATTATCAGGTTCCACTTCGATATTATCAGGATGTTTATAACTATAATCTATTACCTTCAAATTTTTATCCAAGAGAAAGTTAGCTGTGCGAATCACCATAACTTCGGTTTGCCGGTTAAGCCATAGGAACTGACGCCGTTTTCTATGAAGTTCCTCTGCAGTTTGATTTGCATAAGCATGGAGCGCTTCGATCTCGTCCTGGTGGTGGGTGCGTTTGATTTGAAAGGCAAAATTGCCATTTGCCATTTCGGTAAGCATGCGGTATATACCACGTAAATTTACCCTATTAAATTCACGTTTCATAATTGTAGGTTTACATTAATATTTCATTCGGTGTAGGATTTTAAAAAGTGAATTGCCTGATTTCTATATTTAAAAAATTTAGTGGGAACCTGATGATTAAGTGTTTGAATATAGAATTCGGTTAGCCGGATAGCAACCGGAGAAGTTGAATGAAATGCTAATGCATTTATTAGCAATGTACCTTCCTGGACAAGATAGTGCCGAGCTGCTGAGTGCGATCCAATAATCCCGGTTAGATCACAGAAAACCGGATATTCCTTATTTTCCTGAAACTCCATCCGGTCCCGGACAATCCTTTTAGCAACTTTTAAAGAGACTATAATATCTGGCTTATAATCTACGAAAATAATACCATCATCAATCCAATATGTACCATACTTACCTTCAAACATAAGAGGCTGCTTATTTTGTCAAGTAGGGTTTTTTAAGGATATATCCGGAAGACCAGATTTACATATTCCAAATATAAAAGATAATATTCAATAAATACTTATACATTCCAGTAGTAAACTTGTGAATTTCATTAATTTTTGGCAATTTTTATGATTTTAACATTCAAAATCATCGAATTTAGGCTAATTTATTGCCATATGAGGTTCCCTGGTAGAATATTATAAAACAAAACCAAACTTGAAAAGAGCCCAACAACGATTTTATATATTTTCATTTACTACCAACATGTTTGAAAAGACAATGTCGACATTTAGCGAAAAAGTCGAGCGCTTAATCCAGTCTAAAGATACCGAATTGGAGAAGGCTGAAAATGGCATAAAGCTTTGTATAAAAACCTTATCTAAATTACAAAAGCAAGTAGATAAACATGATTTTGAGGATAGTCAGACAGAAATTGATTTCTTTAAGAATATCAAGCCTTTTCCGATGAGCTACCTGATCTACTTTACCGAAGTACGTTCCTGTGAACTCTCATTGCCAAAAGCCGGGAATTCCAATAAAATCAGGTTCCTAAAAAAAGAAATAAAAAAAATTAATAAATTCTTCTCTGTCAATAACAGCTTTGTTCATTATATGGAACAAACGCATAATTATCTGGATCATCAGTTTTTCAGCCGTCAGGCTCAAGTGGATTTCACTCTTAGTCCCTCCATTAACTATTATCAAAATCCGGAGTTTTCTACAAGCCACGATATGCTATGGGCCAAAGCACAAGCGCTTTATCGGTACATCCATTATATCCGTGAGCAATTAGAACGGCTTGAGCCTGGCAGTAGTTCTGAATTTGGAAAACGCCAACCCAATCTTTTAGTCTGGTCAGGAGGAAAAACTGATTTAATTGAACTTATTTATGCGCTATTTGCCAGTGGATATATCAACCACGGAACATCAGACATTATTACCACTTGTAAAGCTTTTGAGGATTTCTTTAATATCAAACTCGATAATCCTTATAAAACTTATTCCAATATCAAGGCCAGAAAGGGTGACCGCACGAAATTTTTAAATTTATTAGTCATCCTTCTTGAGGCCAAGATGAATAAGGATGATGATTAATAGTACCAATTAACCCTGTACCCCTGCCCTGCTAGTAAATTATTTTTCTCCATATCATTATCCAATACTTTTCAATTCTTGCAAAGGAGTGCAACCACTTTAAATTTCCTTTTACTTTTATTTCAAAAATCACGTAAGTAACCACGTAGTTACGTGTTTTCGATTTTGTCTATTATTTCCAACTCAAAATTCATTTTACAGGGCCTTGAATTTACCAAAATATATCAAATCGAATCAAAAACTATGAAACGTTAAAGTTTTACGTAGTTACCATATCCCTATATAAAAACTCTCAAAGGTTAATTACAATTTTGAAAAGAGACTTCTTTAATAACCTGAAGGGGGCTAATTAAAACGTATAAACTATGACCTCCTTCTTAAATTCACTGTATTATGCCAACTTCAATTATTACCACTGATGATTTAAGAGAGTTTAAAATGGAATTGCTGGATGACTTTAAAAAACTACTGAACCAGCAACAATCGGGAACGATTAAAAAATACTTGAAATCTTCCGAAGTTATGGAGCTCCTAAAGGTAAGTCCCGGCACCCTTCAAAACTTAAGGGTTAACGGCACCTTGCCCTATACCAAAATAGGGGGACTTATTTATTATGAGATGGATGAAATCCAAAAAGTAATGGAAGAGAACCGCGTACATCATATAGACTATTAAGCGATGAACTATATAAAGCTATTAAACAGCGCTTTTGAAAAATTCTATTTTGATGATCGTCTTAATCCAACGCATATCAGCTTGTATATGGCTTTATTCCAGGAGTGGAACAGCAGCAGGTTTGCGAAGGATTTTTATGTAAACCGCAGGGATTTAATGAATGCTGCAAAGATCGGTTCCAAATCTACCTATCACCGGTGTATAACTGATCTGGACACATGGGATTACCTGGAATATTTTCCTTCCCATAACCCCTACAAAGGCAGTAAAATTAAGATGTCCATTATTGGGACAAGTAATGATCCAGATGAAGGACAGTACGATCCCAAACTAGAACAGCTTGCGGAACGCTACCATCCCATAACAGAACCTGTAATGAATCGGTACCCTCCCAATAATGGACCAGCTATGTATTCGAAGCGTCCCTTAGGTGGACAAGCATTGGTATCTACTATAAACAATACTAAACCAATAAAACATAATAAACATCCAAACAGTTTGAAGGTGGTTTTAGATTTTTTTAATGACAAAAATTTTAATTCGGATTACGGAAAAAAATTCTTCGACTATTATCAAAATCGGGAATGGAAAACCAGCGATGGCTTAGAGATCAGAGATTGGCAGGCACTCGCGATGCATTGGATGGATAAATTTATGCTGGCCAAAGAAAAAAAGAAAGCATACAAAAAAGAAGTGTCCCATCCCGATAGCTATCGGGACGGGGACAACCTGCGAACCACTAAGAATAAAGATTATGGACAACCCCTCTAAAATAACCGAAGGTGGCGTGGTATATTCCCTGGGTAGCTTTGACGGAAAATGTGTAAACTATGATTTTGAAAAAATTTTGATCTACCTGGAAGCCAAAGGAAAACTGCTCTTCGGGAAGAATTTCAAAATCTACAAGAAAGACAAGAAAATCCTATTAAAGTTATGTTCTTATTTCATTAGGGACAAGGCTACCTGTGAGAAATTCGGCATTGATATCGATAAAGGAATTCTCCTATCAGGACCTGTAGGATGTGGTAAAACTACCTTGATGAAATTGCTGAAATATATAGTACCGCTGCAACGTCCCTATGAAATGATCCCCTGTCGCAATGTAACCTTTAGTTTTAACCATTTAGGCTATAAAACCATAGAAGAATATGGAAGCTCTAAGTTCTTCTGTTTTGATGATTTGGGCGTTGAACCGCCTGGACGGTTTTACGGTAAAGACCTGAATGTTATGGGAGAAGTACTACTCTCCCGGTATGAGCTTTATCTCCAGGCAAATCGCAAAATTAAAACCCACGCCACTACCAATTTAAACGCTGAAGAACTGGAAGAACGCTATGGAAATAGGGTTCGCAGCAGGATGCGGGAGTTGTTTAACTTGATTGCTTTTGATAAAAACAGAAAAGACAAACGGGTATAAAAATCAATCGAAATAACTTTTTGGGAAAAAATAATTTTCTAAAACTATATGATAATTAAGAAGGTACAATTCATTTAAAACCGTGATCCAACCCTTAGTACGATTAAAGTAATATCCTGATTTTAATAAAATTGAATCTTAAAAATCCTTTTAAGCACGACCAAATTATTAATTCCTTATTATTATAATGTTTTGGTTACAATCAATGGCTCTGCCCCCATCCTATATTAAATAAAGGTTAAATAGCATATAATACGTAAGCACTTACATAGTTTATTTTTATATTTGCGTAAGCAGTTACGTAGTTTACTTGAATATATTGCTATTGTCCATTATTTAATTTTTCAAAAGTAGCCTCTGTAACAAAAAAACATTTTATCAAATAAATCCCTTGACCATGAAAAATGACTTTTTAATTGAAATGGAATATGCTGGTTTAACAGGTCGTTTAAAACGAATGAGTGATTCTTTTATATACTCCACCAAAGAATTCTACCGCGCTCACGGACTTGAAATTGAACCCAATTGGCATATTATTTTTTTAATCCTACAAAAGCACGAAAAATTAACCATTATGGAGATTGCGGAAGCTCTTGACCTCTCTCATCCCGCCATTGTTCAATTAGTGGATAAAATGAAAAAGAAAGGATATATAGAAGCTATTAAGGACCATAAAGATAAGCGTAAATTCCAGTTGATGTTGTCTCAAAAAGCGAAGGATAAACTTCCCGAATTAGAAAAATACTGGAAGGCTGGACTTGAGGCTTTAAAAGAAATAATGAACCACCAAAAAACTATCCTGGATGAACTAAAAATACTTGAGGACAATTTGTCAATAGCAGATTTTAAGGAGCGTTCAGAAAAAAATTTAGCACGCGAATAGCCAAATTATAGAAACCATCAAGAAAAAAAGAAATATTATGGAAGTTTTAAACGCAAAAGGTATTGTTTTAAGTATCCAGAATTATGCTATCGCTAATATTCCAAATATTCTGGAGCCTATTCTCAGCAAAACTGGATTTTCCAATTATTCCACTAAAGAATTATTAAAGGAAATGGAGGATGCCACAAACGAAAGTAATAATAATTTAAGAAGTAATTATTTATTATGGTTAGAAGACGAAGAAATTATAGGATATGCCTATTTAGAATATATAAGGGATTCAGAAGCCTTCATTTGTTTTAAAACCATCAAAGCGGCTGTCTCCGAGGAATTCCTACAGGCCTACTTAGAAGCAACAATTGGTTATTGGTTTAAAGAATATAAACTACAAAAAATTCTTTTTGATGCCAATAAAAATAGTCCCGGGGAACTTGGAAAGTTATTTTTAAAAATATTTCGGCCACATCCCATAGGTTGGATTCATTTAGGAAATAGCAATTATATATTAACAGCGGAACAGCTTCATCACAAAGGGGAAAATTTCTATAAATTATAAAGCAGTGATTATGAAAAAAAGAGTTTTTATTGCAGGGGCCACAGGTTGGGCAGGATCTGCATTAAGTAAAGGGGTATTTGAAAAAGATAATTTAGAACTGGTGGGAGGGCTTTCTTCCAGTAAAGGGGGAGAAGACCTTACCAAGGTATTAAACCTGGGTACAGAAAATGAAATCCCCATTTTTTCTAAAATAGAAGAAGCGATAAAAGCGTTGGAGATTGATGTCCTTGTCGAGTATACCAAACCAGACATAGCCAAACATAACATTGTTACCGCCTTGAAAAACAATATTAATGTAGTTATAGGCACTTCTGGATTGGATAATGAAGATTATCAGGAAATTGAAAAGACGGCTGTTGATAATGATGCCTCCGTACTGGCTGTAGGTAACTTCGCCATCACTGTGGTTTTACTTCAAAAATTTTCTCAAATTGCAGCTAAGTACATTCCCAATTATGAAATCATAGATTACGCTCACCAAGATAAGGTCGATGCACCGAGTGGTACGGCAAGGCAACTAGCCCATAGCTTATCTAAGGTACAGGAGCCAAA
Source organism: Salegentibacter sp. (assembly GCA_017795085.1). GTDB lineage: Bacteria > Bacteroidota > Bacteroidia > Flavobacteriales > Flavobacteriaceae > Salegentibacter. Next base: position 1,391,842 of record CP051246.1, on the reverse strand, counting down.
ACAGCATGTTTCTGATGATAATTTTAGAGGAGAAAAAGAAAGTAGGGGCGCTCGGATAGATGGCGTTCATGTTCATTCCGTTCGACTACCAGGGCACGTAATCTCAATAGAATCCATTTTTGGGCTAAAAGACGAAAGACTTTCCATTCGGCACGATTCCGGTGCAAGTGCCGATCCATACGTGAAAGGAGGGATTCTGGCCATTGAAAAAGTAAATGATTTTAAAGGTCTAAAACGTGGACTGGATAGTATTATGGACTTTAATTTATAACGCGCTATTGTAAAACTTATCATGAGGGGGCTGGATTGGGAGATTGGAACTAGCCCCCTCATGGCTAGTTATAAGGGCCAGCCTGTAGTACATTTTCATTATTTTTTCGAATTATATACTATTACTTGATTTGTAGACAGCCTGCCTAAACTCCTCTGTATCTTTTATTTTTTTAAAGCCAACTCTCAAAATTGACGTTTTTAACCCTCCCTATATTTTCTACCTTTCAACTTATCAACAACCCTCTTCCAAAACCCCATAAGATTTAATGCTAAATAAAAGCATTGAAAAACAATAAAATATAAATAATATTTTATTCACAATATATTGATTTTCAGTTTTTTAAATCAATAAATCCCTAATTTTCTCATAACGAAATCGAATCAAAAATTTTAAAATCCTTCGTTATGAAAAAACCTATCGCTCTGGCAACATTCTTCTCGTTGCTTTCCACGTCACTTTTTGCACAAATCGGTGGGATCGAAGATTCCGTGGCCGATATTTCCGATACTATAAGGAATATATTTCCAATAATCCTTGGGGTCATTTTTTTGGTCGGCTTCCTATTTAACGCCGGTCATTTTTTCGGGGAAAACTCCGATCTCAAAAAAGGAATTACCCGTGTCCTTGTCTTTGTACTTATCGCAGGTGCCGTGGTAGGCATCTTCACCTATTTGATCACCATTGTAGTTTAAGTCGGCCGCTAAGCGACATTTGGAAATCATAAATGAAATCTTATGAAAAAATATATTCCCTATAAGAACATTCGGAAGGGTGCCGTCATCTTTGGGCTTTCCCTTCCCCTATTCGCCCTGATGATGCTTTCGGTTATCGCATCCCTATTGGTCGCTATTTTTTCCTTCAGCCTGGGGGTGATTATTAGTGTCCTACTTTTTAATGCTTCTTTATATATGGGGCTTAACCGAATCAGCAGGCTCCTGGAATTTCTACAAATGAGTTCCGGCTTTCCAAAAATCATTACTAACAAAAAAGATTCAGGTATCAATTATGAAAAAGATTAAGCTTTCCTCCCACTGGCCGATTGCCGATATCCGGGATAATATCATTTTTGCCGGCAATGGCAATGTGGTGTTATGTTACCAGCTCGAACTACCTGAAATTTATTCTTTATCGGAAAAAGATTTTGACGATCTGCATGCCACCTGGTTCCAGGCGCTCAAATCCTTACCGGTGGGCACGGTAGTCCATAAACAGGATATTTACCAGAAAAAAGCATTTACTGCAGATGGGCTTCCTAATCACACCTTTTTGGAAAAGGCAACTCGCGATTATTTTAAAAATCGGGAGTATATGGCCCATCGCTGCTTATTATTCTTTTGTCTTACCGGTAATAAAACCCTAAACAACTCAAAATACGTAAACCCCTTTCGAAAAACCTCCAGGGGCATCGTCAGGAAAATGGATGCCAATCTTAAAAGCTTTATCGGCTCGGTAAACGATTGTGTGTCCTTTATAGCCAACAGCCGAAAGATTGCTATTGATGCCTTAAGTAAAGAAGAAATTACCGGTCTCACTACGGAATACTTCAATGGTTTTAATGAAGATTTTGACACCGATATTTTGCTGGAAAGACAACATATTCAAACCGGGGACAATTATTTTGACGCCCTGGCCATCAACAGCGAACTGTGCTTTGGCGAAAGGGTTCAGTCGAGCAAGACCAATGAGAAATTTACATCGGATGATTTTGTATTTCACCAGGGGTTTATTGATGGGCTGGGGCTTACCTTAAACGAGAACCACATTGTCAACCAGGTACTCTACCTGGATGATAAACACAAATGGCGCAAGTTACTGGATAAAAAAGTAGAAGAGCTTGGCAAGAGTGCCAATTTCGGCTCTCAAAACAAAGTCGTGCTTGAAAAGATCCAGGATATCCTGGAAAAGATAAACGGTGATGATAATGCCCGGATCATCCGAGGCCACCTCAATGTCGTCTTTTGGGATCGTGACCCTCGTAATTTGGAAGGCATTGCCTCTAAAATTAAAGCTGAGTTCAAGGAATTGGACATTATCCCTTACGCCCCACGGGGAGAAGAACGAAAGAATTATCTGCTAAACAGCTACTGCTGCCACTCTTCCAATTTTTCGGATGAAGATCTTTACGTGACCGATTTAAAACATGCCCTGTGCCTTTTTATCAATAACACCAATTATAAATCGGACCCTACCGGCATCATTTTTAATGACCGCGAGCATAACATCCCGGTGCTCAAAGATGTTTGGGATGAGGGAAAGAAACGCATCAAGGCGCGGAACTTTGCCATCTTCGCCCCTACCGGGGAAGGGAAATCATTTTTGGCCAATAATATCCTGCGCCAGTATTTTGAAAACGGGCTGCGCCTGGTGATTATCGACCTTGGAGGTTCTTATACCAAGTTCGCAAAGCTCTATCCTGAAAAATACACCGTTTTACGCTACGAGAGTGGCAAGAGCTTAGGCATCAATCCTTTTTATATATCCAATCCCGAGGATATAAGCCCGGAGCGGCTGGAAGATCTTTCAGTATTTCTATTGGAACTCATTGCTTCAGATGACAAGGTGACCAAAGCACAATCCGTAGCTATAAAAAAGATTCTAAATTACTATTACCAAAACACCACGGGAAACCATTCCTTAGATAGTTTTTACGGTTTTATCGAGCAGCGAAAAGATCAGCTGCTGGACACCCTTAAAATCCATCCCGACTACTTCAATATTACCCGTTTTTTGCACGTGCTCTCGGAGTATGTCGGCGATGGTCTATATAGTTTTCTATTCGAAGTTAGCCAGGACCAAACTTATAAGATCGAAGACAAACGCCTGATTGTTTTTGAACTTGATGAAGTCAAGGACAACAAGGAGATCCTCTCAGTGATGCTTAAACTCATCAAGTCGGCCATCCAGCGGACTATCTGGAAGAACCGGGCAGAAAAAGGGATCATCCTCTTTGACGAATTTGCCAAACAGCTCAAATTTGAAAATGTGCTGGAAAGCGTGGAGTTCTATTACCAGGCGATCCGAAAACAGAACGGGGCCATTGGGATCATCCTGCAATCCATAAACCAACTCCCTAATAATACTACTTCATCGAGCATCCTTGAAAACACCCAGGTGGTCTACAGCCTGAACAATGAAAAAGGTTACGGGGAACTGGCCCGGCGTCTTAATCTCTCCAGTCATGATCTCAACCAGTTAAAGTCCATTAGGAATAACTTAACCGGAAAACGCAAGTACACCGAGATCTTCATTAAGATCGGAAAAGAGAGCAACATTTTCCGCCTTGAAGTACCCCCTGAAGTCTACGCTGCTTATCTGACCGACGGCACCGAAAACGAGGCGATAATGGCCATTTATAATGAGACCAAAAATATGGAAAAGGCTATCAAGGAATTCATTGGGAAGACCTGAAGCGCATAAATACTTAAAACACTTTGTTATGAAACACAAACACAAAACCTGGATACTCACATTGGCTTTAGCATTATGCTTGCCTGCAGGCGCTGCCTGCCAGGGGATGCCGGTGTATGATAATACGAACTTTGTCAGCCTGGTCAAATCCCTGGTGGAATCGGCCAAGCAAACTGCCAACCTGGTCAAGACCGTTAATTTTTTAAAAGCCCAAAAGGAAAATATTGAAAAGGTAAGTAGCGTGGTTCAGGATTTAAAAGCTGTGCGCGAGATCGCTCGAAATAATCAACGGCTTATCGCGGTGATGCAGGACGACCTCCGGGATATCTTGAATTCCCCTTATATCAAACCCGACGAAATAAGCCGGGTGACCGAATCCTTCAGTGCCGTGGTGGACAACTCCCTGGAAACTGCAAGCTTTATCGATGAGATTTTATCGAGCGGTCATTTAAAGATGAGTGATGCCGAGCGGGCCGAAGTTTTAAAGCAAAAAGAACTTGAGTCTAAGGAAATGGTTACCGATGTGCGGCTAAAGACCAAGCGTTACCGCGAGATCATTTCTTTTCGGCAAATGCAGGACAGGATCAATAACCGGGAAACAGGCTTTTAATGATGGAAGGGGCAATCATATTGGCCGTAGGTGTCGAATATATCGACAGCGTTTTCCAGACCATCCAGGAGAGCGAATTTTCCCGCTATACCATTGTCGGTATGAAAACCCTGGCGGTACTATTCTTTCTGGTCAACATCCTTAAAAAATATAATGAAGGCGTAGCCGATAGGCAGGGCTATACCTGGGGGCTTTCCCCCGGAGAGCTGGCGAAAAATTTTGCGGTGGTTCTGCTGGTTATTTTTTCAACACAAATTCTGGGATTCTTTGACAACATTCTTGTGGCCATTGAAAACCAGTACCGCAATACCGCCCCTGCCCTATTGCCCCTGCAAATGCAGGAGATCCCCATAGCGGAAGATGTCTCTCCTATGGGGGCGATGCGTAGAGCTATGGCTCTACTCTATGAGGCCCTGGTCACGCCGCTATACGGCTTTAAAACCTTTGCTTTCTTAATCAGCCTGTTCTTATGGATCCTGGATCTGTTCATCTATCCATTATTCCTTGCGGAGCGGTACTTCCTGCTTGGAATTATGCAGGCCTTTTTTCCCTTGGTGTTAAGCCTGGCCGTATTTGAAAAGTTTCGCTCGATGGCCTATGGTTTTTTTAGGTTGTATGCGGCAGTATATATGCTCGTCCCGGCATTCTTCCTGGTCAATGTATTTATCAATGCCCTTTATACAGAAATCAACACCAATTTCTGGGAAAACCTGTTCGGTACCGACTACGGGAGCGGTTTTTTCGCCCCGGTGGTAGAACTGGGTTCCATAGTATTTATCGTGTTTTTAAAATTCAAACTCTACCGACGGGCCATTTCATTTACCCTAAGACTATTCAGCACTTAAGGCCCATAAATGGCTTTTAAAATGGCTCCCTTAATAAGTTTCGATATAACCAATTTAATTATTAATAAAATAGTTCAAAAATGAAAACACCATATCAAAACATTTACTCGGTTCTAAAACTCAACCGCTTTATCGTACTAGTGGTAGTGCTTTGCTCGATGGGCTGCAGTGCCTTTGCCATTTGGATGGCCATCTCCACCAGGAACAAGGCACTAAACAGCGCCTTTGCCATTAATACCGATGGGAGCATCATTCCCTTAAAACTAGTGACCCAAAAAGAAAACTTTCAGGTGGAAGCCCTTGCTCATTTGGAACTATTCCACACCTACTTCTATAATATCGATGTCAGCAATTATGAGAAAAACCTGGAAAAAGCATTATGGCTGGGCAATAGTTCGGTGGACAACCTCTACAGGCAAAAAAAAGCAGAAGGGGTTTATAACCGCTTATTACAGTATTCCCTGGTTCAGAAAGTATTAACGATCGATACGCAGCTTGAAGAAAGGGATGGCTCCTATCATTTTAGAACTACCGTGGTATTCGAGATCAACCGGGGCAGTATTGCCGATACCTATGAGCTGGTTACCACGGGAAAACTGCTTATCGTGGACCGGCATTTCCCGCATAATCCACACGGGCTGCTTATCACAGATTATTTTGAAAACAGTCTAAGAAAAATTTCCCCGGAAGATTAAAACAACAACCCAATGAAAATAAAGAAAAATAAAATCGTATTTATCAGTGTGCTGGTGGTCATTGTGGTATTCCTTATCACCTATACCTTAATGATCACCGGGGGCGATAAGGAGCAACAAGAAAACCTCAGGCAAACCCAGGTACCAGCCCTTGCAGAGGAAAGCCAGGACACCTACGATTCCAAACTGAAGGCCATTGACAACATCAAAGAAGTTCGGGAGAAAAATGCGCCAAGTATTTATGATGAAAAATTCTTGGATTCTTTAGGCTATTTCGACACCGAGCTTATGGAAAAAGAGAAAAAACGCAAGATCGACAGTATCTACGAGCTGGGAAAAGCCCGGCAAGCGCAAATTGCAAACCTTACCCAACCCCCTAAAACCAGTCCACCGGAGCATAACAGGCCATCCCCAATTCAAAGGGCATCGAAAGTAGATACTGCGGAAGCCAGGGAAGCCCGAAAAATCGAGGCCAAAGAAATGGGATTGGAGCATCAATTATTCTTTGCTTCTGCTCCTAAAAAACCTGAAACTGAAATCACAGGAACTACCGATAAGGAAATTAAAGTGGTGGTAGATGGCACCCAGGTAGTCAAAACCAATTCCAGGCTTCGGATGCGGCTTGCACAATCTGCGAGGATCGGTGATAAACATATTCCTAAAAACACTCCGATTTTTGGCTTTGTTAGTTTTCAACCCAATCGTGTCCTAATTGAGATTGAAAATATCAATAAGCATTCCACCAGCCTTAAAGCTTTTGATCTGGAAGATGGCAGTGAAGGCATTTATATCGAGAATAATTTCCGGGCCGAAGTAACCACGGAAGTTCTCGATGATGTAATCGGTGATATTAATATTCCAAGCGTGCCACAGGTCAGCGGGATAAGCAAAGTATTTCGCCGAAATAACCGCAATGTAAAAGTGACCATTCTAAATAATTACAGATTAATTCTCAAAGCCAGCAGACCTGAATCAAACTGGGGAATGGCTAACCAATAAAACAATCATTATGAAAAAGTATATTTTAACCAAGGCTGCTCTACTGGTTTTTATTTTCACCAGTGCACAAACCCAGGAAAAACTGGACACTATCTACGCCAACGATCATAAAAATGTTGCGCTATTTTTTCCCGAAGCGATTAGCCAGGGGCTTACTGGAGCAGCGCATTTTGTTTTTACCTATAACCGGGATAAGCAGCAGCACTTTGGGCTCCTGCAGGCCAAACCCGGCAAGGAAAGTAACTTATTGGTTATCGGAGCCGATGGAGCTGTCTTCTCCTATATTTTGAAGTATAAAGAACAACTTTCCAGGCTGAACTATTTTATCCCTGAAGCGCAAAGTATCGGAAAGGAAAAGCCAGTTGTCAAGGATTCAGTTAGGGACAAAAAACCGCAAAAGAACTTAAACAAGAAGGAAGATCATTACCGCAGATTCTGCAGCTACCTGCTGAGTAAAAAGCAACGCATAGGCCGCATAAAAAAACGCAAGACGGGTATTATTTTAAGTGTTGAGAATATTGTTTTTAATAAGAAGCAGCTCTATTTTGTGATCGAAATTGAGAATAGATCCAGCCTGGATTATGATCTTAACTTTTTAAAATTGGCCATTGAAATGCGCAAAAAGGGAAAGAAGAAATCCCTGCAGCGTTTATACCAGGATCCGGTTTTTAAATACAATGTGCCGGCCAAGATTGAAAAAAATCAAACTGTAAGAATGGTTTATGTACTGCCAAAATTTTCCTTGTCTAAAGAAAGGAGGGCGATATTAGAGCTTAATGAAAAAGACGGAGAACGGAATTTGAAATTAAAGATTTCCCATCGGTTTATTAATGATCCTAATTGATAATATTGAAAAATTCCGACTTTAAAATTTTAAATTTTTGTGGCTTTTGCACCCCTGACAGTCAGCCTATAACCCTGTTTACTACTTTGTGGCTTCTCGGGAATGGTCATTTCAATCCTTCGGCAAGGGCAGGTTGCAAATAAATTTTTCTAAATTTTTCTCTATCGGAAAGTCCTTAATGGTATTGAAACTCACTTCTGCTATCTTCACCATTAATTACATTTAATAGATCCTGAACATGCGGGGTGACTTGCGGGGTCTCTTGCAGGGTAATTGGGTTACCGGATTAGCACATAGGTTGTTAATTTAAATATTAACTAGTTGTTGGCTTGTTTGAACGGAGGTAGTTTTAAATTTCCCATTTCACTTCCTTTAGCCTTACGGAAATCCTCATCATGGATTTTAATACCTTCCCCTCTTCAGGAAGATCTCCGGTTAGCAGCTCCCTAAATGAACCAGAATAGGTTTTGCCCAGGGATTTCCAAACCATTTCTGTTTGGCTAAAGAACAAGGACTGGGATGGATGTTTTAATAACCACTCCTTGTCATTGGGGATAGCCTTATCATCGTCTTTCCCCACTTGCAGCAACATTTTTTCAAAAACATCAGATTTCAAAAACGAAGAAATTTTATCTTGTTGTAAAAGTTGATGCAAATCGTAAGTATGGCGAACCTTATCTTTTAAATCTTCCAGAGGGTCTTCGGTATAGGAAAACCTTATCAGGCTTATTATTTTCTCACAAAATGTACGTTCTATACTTAATACCGTAACCTTAAAAGGTTCAAGGTGATACGCATTGATAAGGTCTACATTATTAGTCGTGGCAATAAAAGCCGCAATCAGGGAATGGACACTGACTATTTCCGATGGATGGGATCTCCCAAGACTTGAAGCTTCTACTACAATATGATCCCGTATCTGGCCAAATGCACCCTCCACGCCTACTTTATCATACCCATAAACCACTTTTCTAATTTTGCCTCGTTTGTTTTCTAAAGGATGTTCGGGAATAACAGTCATCACAGGTTCCAGTACACCAGTGACTTTTTTGAGTTTTCGCTTTAAGGAATTATCGGTTTCCCCCTCCTCTTTTATAACCACCAAATCAATATCTTCAGAATATTTATCACGAGTTGTGATAACTTCTCTTATCCAAAGTAAATCGTTATCCGAAGTTATTGCTCAAAAAACTCTATAACCATCTGTTAATCAATGTAGTTTTGATAATATTCTTGTGATAATATTTGTTATTTTCAAATGAATGCAATGGTGCATTACACTAAAAATAACAAATGGACACAGAAAGAGAAATTAAATCCCTGATTGGGGATTGTGTAGTTTTCCTCAGGCAGGAAGGCTACAGCGAACCACGGATCAAAGATTACCTTCGATTTTGGCGGAATGGAATCCAAGAGTATATGAAAAAGAACTCATTAGAAAACTACCGTCCTACCATCGGAGAAAGTTTTTTGGACGGGATGCCGTTAATGAGTGCTACCTATATGCGTGCAATCCGGCGCAGTGTGCACGTTCTGGACGATTTTCTTTTGCTTGGGAAAGTCAGGAAAAGAATTGTACAATATGTACATCATGAACTGCCCGGTAAGATGGGAGAAGTTGCCCTTGAATTCCTAAGGTCCCAAGAAAATTTACGTCGCAGCAGACTTACCATTGAAAGCCATCGACGCAAGCTAAGCTATTTTATTGCCCATCTTACATTAAGGTCTGTTGGCCATATTTCCGATATCAGTGAAGACGATGTACTTAGTTTTATATCATCGTCTCAGAACTGTAAGGATAGGTATCTCAGTACTATACGTATGTTCTGTAGGTTCTTATATGAACGGAAATACATCGATACAAATGTGGAATATATCATAGGAAGGAATAATTATTCCATACGAGAGAAACTCCCATCGGTGTACAATGCCGATGAGATAAGACGTATTGAGAATACCGTCGAGCAGTCTAGTGCCGTTGGAAAACGTGATTATGCAATGCTTCTCCTGACCACCCGGCTAGGCCTTCGTTCTTCGGACATTGCAGGACTGACCTTCGAAAATTTGGATTGGCAAGGTAACCTTATATGCCTAATTCAACAGAAGACAAGGAAAATAGTGGAACTCCCCCTGTTGACCGATGTTGGGGAGGCCATTATCAGTTACCTGAAATATGGCAGACCATTATCCGAACTGAAGCAAGTGTTCTTGACAGCTACCGCTCCCTACAGTTCTATCAACAGATTGGTCATCAATGGCGCCATAAGTAGAATAATAAGAGCATCCAGTGTCAACATCAATGGCCGCAAGTTCGGCCCCCATGCCATGCGGCATACCCTGGCCAGCCAACTATTACGTAACGGGACTTCACTTCCCGTAATATCCGAAACACTCGGTCACTCCGATACGCAGGTGACTATGAACTATTTGCGTATAGATATAAAGGGGCTTATGCAGTGTGCGCTGGAAGTACCCCTGATACCCCTGAATTTTTATGAGCAGAAAGGGGGTGTTTTTTATGGCTAGGCAATTTAAATTCGAAAGTGTGTTTGCTCCCTATTTTGAGAGCTTTTTGAAGATGAAGGATACCATGGGATATGGACTTGACAAATTCGGATATATCTTTTTAGAACTCGACAGGTTTTTCTTGAAGACCGGGGCTACCATGACCTATATAAGCAGTGAACAGATTATGGCATGGAGAGCTACCCGAGTAAATGATAAAGCCAGGACGTTGTACGATAAATACTCGGTTCTATCCCAGTTCTGCAGGTATATGTGCCATCTTGGCCATGAATGCTATATCCCACGATTGCCCAAGGGGAATGCTTGGAACTTCATTCCCTATATCTTCACCCGTCGGCAAATGAAATGCATCTTCAAGGAATGTGACAGGTTAGTCCTACCGCAATATAGCAATATGAACACGGCCCTTTTTGCCATCCCTGCTTTGATACGCTTCCTCTACAGTACCGGGACAAGAATTGGCGAGGCCTTATCCATTAAGAACAAGGATGTGGATTACCAGAACCATCAAGTTGTCATAAGAAAAACAAAAAACAAAATGCAACGGATAGTGCCAATAAACCCCTCCCTTATGGAAGTGATGGGACAATACGAGCGATATAGAAACCAAATTCCGGTCAAGGACATAGCGGGTAAGGATCATTTTTACTTTGTCAAGGCCAATGGAACCCCATTTACATTAGGTGTTGCATATAGGTGGTTTAAAATAATACTGAAACGATGTGGAATACCACATATAGGGAAGCAACAAGGGCCCCGGGTACATGATATCCGTTATCCAAACAAAAATAAAATCCAAACCTTTAAGTATAATCACCTGATTTAAAGGCTATACAATTAATAAAGGTTTGGATAAATTCACTTCTTTTGTATTTCATTTACTCCACAAAATGAGGAGAGCTTACTTAAATTAGACTTCCATTTCTTTGATATCTCTTTTTTGCCTTCATCTTCTAAAGTTGCCAGAGCTTTGGCTTCTTGCTCGGTGGTAATGTCCAAATACGCCATCGTTGTTTGAATATTAGCGTGCCCGAGTAAGAAAGAAATTTGTACGATATTCATGCCATCTTCCAACCAATGTGACGCTTTTGCATGACGAATCTGATGAGCATGTAATTTAAGCGGTACTTCATCACAAATAGCATGGGCACATAGGGCGTACTTTTTTAATTGCTTGTCTACAGCTACTTGGCTCATCTTGCCTTTGACACCTGTATTTCTGGAATAAAACAAGTACGAATCAGGATATTTCACAGCGTGAAATTCATCCAGGTATTTCTTTAAATGTTCGACCGCTCTTGGTAAAAGATAAAGGGTCCGGATTTTATTTCCTTTTCCAATAACTGTTACATAAGGCTTAATGGTCTCCAAATGCAAATATTTAAGTTTTATTGATAATATTTCGTCTATTCTTACCGCTGTGTTGTAGAGCACAATAAGGAATACCAGGTCCCTTCGGCCCGTCTTTGTAGAAATATCTGGAACGCTCATTAAGGCTTGAACCGCTTTCTTGCTCATGCCATTTACTTTTTTTCTAATCGTCTTTTGGCGAAGGATTTGAGCAGCCTCTAATGATAAATGCAAGAAGGAGATCTCCTTACTACCGAGGTATTTCAAGAATGCTCTTAATGATGCCAACCGATTATTACAGGTTTCAGGGCTGTTATCTCTGTGGTTTTTCAACCATAAAATCCACTGTTCTATGTAATCCCGAGCGAAGTATTTAGAGCAGAAGTCTGAAGGCTTCACTTTCTTCTCTACTTCCAAGAAATTAATGAATAAAGATAGTGTCTGGGAATAGGATTTTATCGTATGTGAACTATTTGATTTAAAGGTTAGCGTATACTCCTTTAGCCAGCTGTGGATGTAATAGGCAATCACATGAGCCTCTTGGTTTGATTTTTTCATTTTGAATCTGGAATTATGTTGTTAAAGGAGTCATTGGTTTTGTCTTGTATCACATCAGAAAGCCCCGGGGTCAGTGAATAGTAATATTTAGTGCTCTCTAAAACGCTATGTCCCATGCTTTTGCTCAAGTACAGGAATTTTGAATGAAACTCCATACCTTCTCCTATCCAACGATTAATATTTTCTGTTGCATAGTGATGCCGAAGCTGATATGCTGTGGCGTAAGCGGTATTTTTTTTGTCCCATAATTCTCTGAAATTCACCTGAACCCAGCTACGTTTATGGCATTTATTTTTACGGGCTGAAAAAAAATAAATGCGGTTGGTGTAGATTTGGCTGATAGCTTTGTCGAACGCTCTCATAAGTTCGAGCATGCTATCATGGAGAACTACAAAGTGCTGGTCATAACCTTTAGAATACCGAATATTTAGTACACCATCCTTAAGATCCACATCTTCTACTTTTAGCAACCTGGCTTCAGTGGTTCTAATTCCGCTGCTATATAATAAACGGAAGAATACCGGAATGGTGACTTTTCTAGCCCGCTGCTCCTCAGTCCGGGTTCCGGTAATAGTATCACAGGCCTTGAAGAATTCTAATAGTTCTTTGTTTGTGAAAGCATGAGGAATATAGGTTCTTGGCGTTCTATATGGTAGTTCTGGCACCACAATATCTATTTTATCTCGACTCTTAAGATACTTGAGAAAACTGATGACGGGATAAATACGTGACCTGCAAGAGTTGTTTTTTTCCGTGTCACGTTTGCTGCACCATGTATCAACCATTTCTTGAGAGAGGACTTGAGCATGTGGGTACGTTTTCAAACAATACCTGTCAAAGATAAGTAGGGTCGCCCCGTAAGACGATTCATTCCAATAATCGGATGCTCTTCGATAAAAAATATATTCTTCGATAAGTGGACCTGCTGGGGATTGATATTTACTCATAACAACACCTCCTTCTGAATTGGAAAATTCTCAATACTTAGTGAACATTCTTTCAAATGTAAAAAATCGGCACTCAGATATGGATGTAGAGAAGCGGGTGATTGGTGCCCCATGGTCTGACTGATAACTGGCTGTGAAATCCCATTTTCTAGCAATGAGATTGCCATATGGTGTCGAAAGAGATGAAAACCTTTTCTGTCTCCGGGATTTGTTCTAATGTTTCCTGCTTTCATGATTTGCATGGAAATACTATACAGGCTTCCACTCTGTAGTTTTATAAATGGATGAACTTGGGTTAGAAAAACATTCTGACATTTCGTCTCTGGCCTTTCGTTTATAAGATATTCATAGATTGCATTACCAACTATTGCCCTGAGCGGTAAAGTGAGAGGAACTTCTGTTTTCTGTTGCCTTATATGAATAAGGTCGCTATTCCAATCAATATCGGATAGTACTAACCCTGCAATATCACAGGAGCGTAAACCAGTATAAAAAGCAAGTAAACCGATAGCTTTATCACGCAAACTAAGGGATGAATTCATGCCGGTTAATACCGTCTTGATTTTAGAAGTTTCTTCTTTGGTAAGGTATTGTATGTTTTTTCTTCTTTCACGAAGGGCCGGTAGGTAAGACAAAACTGTAGCACAAATATTGTTTGGGAAATAAGGGATACAGGCTTTGATCACGGCTGCAATATTCTTTTTATAGGAACAGCCTCTGCGTAGCTTACCATTTTGATAGAAGGTGTCCAACACCGCTTTTTCCGTGATAGCTATCAGTGAAAAAATATTATCCTCCTGCAATGACAATAGAAAGCTTGTCGCATTATGTGATTCAGTATAAATAGTATCTTCCTTTTTACCTTTCTTTCTTTCCACACTACAATAGGTCGTGATCACAGCTTTAAATTCCTCAGACAAAAGATCATAAGCCGTTTTCTTGAATATTGGGCTTTTATACGATCTATCAGGATAGATATTTTCTAAGTCAAACCTTGCAATAGCACCAATAATTCCTCGTTTTTCTTGAAGAACAGAAATAGACTTGGTTCTTTTTGTATGAAATAGGTAGACATCGGTGTAGGAGTTCCACTTTTCAGATTTTGCTTTGGAAAGAATACATTTTATCTCCCTTTTAAAACATCCAATATAATTTCGAGAGTATTGGTTTTCTTCTAGAAATGTAATGAGTAGGGGATACTTTTCCCGTAAATTTTGTACATCCATAATTGTTTTTACTTCTTTTAGTGAAGCATACAATTTAGATTAAAAATCCACACCTATATTTATTTTGTTGGCTAAAAATCAAGTAATTACACTTAAAGGTTTGGATTTTATTTTTGTTTGGATAACTAAGATCATGGATCCGGGGGCCTTGTCCTGTGCCCAGATATGGTATCCCTGCAAGCTCTAAACATTTTCTGAACCAACTACGTATCCTATGAAAAGCACTAATCCAGTTCTTTAAATATAATATTTTATTTTCAATTATCTCATAATGATGATATTGTGGTGTTGAAATGTTGATAATCCTATCGGAATTATCAACATTTCAATGCCTTTAAATAACTTGCTCCGCATCCTATATGTGATCAACCCGTATTGGTCGTCACCAGCATCTGTATGATTATAAGTTATAATAAACCCGTCCACTTGCTATAAAAATGTGATTCCAATACCTTGGATCACCTACGGTGTTTTGTGGTACGAGCTTTTAATACTTCTTTGTGAGCTTTGTTATTAGTTATTTCTTTATTCTATGACCCCTATCTCATAAGGAATTTCTGTTTTGATTACTGCCAAAGTCCTGCTCAATAACTTTCGCGCGACCTTGATTATTATTGACTTGACGTTCTTCCCCAAATGCCGGCGGTAATACGCCTGCATTATAGGATCCGTTCTGATGGCCTGCCAGGAGGCCTCTATAAAATAGCTCCGCATCAATCGATGGGCGCGCATTGTAATGCCTGTGCTCTTTTGGTTGTCGCCACTTTGGTGTATGCTCGGTGCCAACCCGACATAGCCCGCCAAATGTTTTATATTATTGAAGCGTCGCAAATCACCAAGCTCGCAGATGATGCCGCAGGCAACAATCCCCCCGATGCCCGGAACACTTCTTAAAAGATAGTAGTCTTTCTTGTAATTCTTGCGGCAATAGGCACGCATTTTTGATGAGACATCACGCAGCTCCTGGTCTATGAACCTGAAGCTTCGCATTCTGCTATCCAGTGTCTCACGTGCCGGAGGATATTTAAAAATTACCCCGTCAACCCAATCACGGAACTTATGGCTCCAATGGTCGTTGTCGAATTCATCGGGAATGGCAATGCCAAAGTACAGCAACTGCATCTTTATAAAGCTCTTTACGCGCCTGTAGTCCTTGACCAAATCGTTCCTTCTCCTGAAAAGGCTGCGCAATTGCTCCCGCTCCACATCGGGAACGTGAATACCGTCAAGCCAGCCATCTTTAAGCTCCCTGCTTATCAACTGGGCATCTATTTTATCGGTCTTGGTATATTTTTCCTTGCCCTTGCGATGGATATCGGCAGGGTTAACTACAAGGGAATTCCAGCCATATGTTTCAAAGCTACGGTGGGCGTAATACCCACAACAGCCTGCCTCATAGGCCGTAGTAATCTCGTGTTCGGGAAAATGTTTGGCTACATACTCATATAGTACTTCAGGCTTCGGGGGCATAGCAAAGGATTTGCCGCCGAATAGATCGGTGGCGCAATGAACTTTCCAGCTCCGCTTGTGAATGTCGATGCCAATGTATAACTTTGGTTGGGCAGTGGGTTCTAATTTCATATCTTATTGTTTTGGTGAACTTTAAAGATACGAGACTCGCTGCTTTTTCATAGATGCTCCTTGTTTACATTTATTGCCTTCAAGATTACAAAAGAAGTAACATGGTCTTATAGATGGAAGTCGGTTTCTGTACTCTAAATAGTCGCTACAGGCCTGTACCAAAGATTCTGCAATTGGAATGATACGTTGTTTTCCGTTTTTAGAGTCATTTACCCGGATATACTTATTCTCGAGATTGATGTCGTCATCCTTCAGGTCAAGTGCTTCACCAATACGTATTCCTGTAGCATACAACACCCGCACAAGAACTGGCATACAAAATAAGTTTGTATTATGGTTCCTGACCCTTAACCTTAATTCATCGCAAGCTTTAAGCAGTGCATCTATTTCTTCTTTAGTGTAGATGTAGGGAACAAAATTATTTTTAGGACAAGACGAAAGCTTGGGAATATAAGAAGCAATGCCCATATCATTCATATATGAAGAGAGCTTGGCCAGCATCAGAACCCTATGGTAGTGGTATTCTTTGGATTCATTCTGTCGCCTTTTTGCAACTAAGTCCGCAAAGGGTTTTGTAATGCCTTTTGAAGACTGGTTGGTTGTTATTGCCAGTTCATCTATTCTTGATAATGCAAAGGTTTCAGTAACATATCTAAAGCCTAAATTTCGTTTGAGTTGTATGAACTGCTTTATGTGCTGCCCATAAATACTGTGGTAATTCTTAGCCATAGAATTTACCTCCTCCCTGCGTATAAAAGTCAGTACTCACTGGTGGCACATCGAGCATGCATTGTTGCATGGATCTCAGATCTATCCTGAGATAATATGTTGTGGAATTAGTGTCCTGATGACCCAGCACTTCTGATATTACGGGAAGTGCTGTGCTTTTTTCCAACAAACGCAGTCCCAGACTATGGCGCAGGGCATGTGGACCAAAGCGTCTGTCCTTGGTATCAATACCGGCCTTTCTCATAGCTCGCTGTACAACATGAGTAACAACATTACTTGTTGTAAATCTGCTGTAAGGTGGGCGTGCTGTAAGTAAAATGTAAGGCTCATCAGATTCTGGCCTGCCATGTTTTAGATAGTCGATAATAGCATTTCCTACATCTGGAAGTAGCGGTAACACCAACTGTTTACCTGTCTTGTATTGTGGTATTACAATCGTATTGTTTTCCCAGTTCAGGTGTTCAAACTTAAGCCGAGAGATGTCAGAAGCTCGGAGTCCAAGTCTTGCTGCTATTAGGATGATAACGTAATTGCGTTTTCCTGTGGAACTGGCCCTATCTCCAGAAGCGATCAAATGCTTAACTTCTTCTTTAGTGTAATTGGAAGGAAGTTTTGGTTGCTGTACTATTTTATGACGGGGAATCTTTTCAGAATAATCTATATCTAGATAATTTTCTTCAAAAAGATACTTTATGAAGCCACGCAATGTCGTAATGGTAATTATAACAACCGTTTTCTTGGAAGCGTCGTACTGATTGATGAAATGTAGCAATAGTACCAAGTCAATATCTGCTATTCTGGAAATGCCCTGCTTCTCACAATACATCATGAATTCGTAAAGATGACGCTGGTAATTGTGATAGGTAGTTCTGGAAGGGTTTGATTGTTTCTTATGATGTAAAAACTTCACAATGGCCTTGCCTATATGACCTTTAAATTCCAATGGATACCTTGACGGTCGCGCCGGAACATTAATCTTCTTCGTCTTAGAAAATTCAGTCAGCATCTTAATGCCGTTGTAAGTAACACTCTGATTTCTTGTTAAATCTTGCTTGGCCTTATCACCAAACTTATTGGATAAATACTTCTTCCCAACGTTTTCATCATAAGTTTCAATACCATTGGCAAACATGAACTCTCTAAGTTGCCTCCAAATTCTTCTGTACATACCTGAGGTCTTTAAAGCATAGCCAAGTTCTTGTTCAAGATAATTGCCAGCATTGTTTGTTAGCTCATTGAACGCTGTAATTTGTTTGATCATAATCATTAAATTTTATGTGAATATTATTCACAAAATAAAATGATCGATGTGTAAACTAATACTGTTATGTAAAGTGGATGATTAACAAAACATTGAATAGCATTGATTTATCTAAAAAACTTTACATAATAATTTACTCTACATAATGCAATAAAATTATTGCCGTGGTTAAGGACTTTAATACTACTGCAAATAGGATTCGAACATCGACCAGGGTTCCGGTAATACCTCCATTGGAAACTTCATAAATTCCTTTAACCTTATTAGCATTATTGAGCAGTATAATTTTAAAAGTTTCCTGCAATTCAATATTATTTTTATTCCATTGCTCAAAGGCTAATTCTGCCGCACACCTGGAACTGGTTATTTTTGGAAGCAAATTTGTTTTTAAACTTCCGCTGTAGCTTATCGCTATTTCATTAACTTTGGATTTCATTATTAGCTTATTTAAAGGGTTAATAATTAAAAGAGGGCGCAACTTTCGAAGGGAACGCCCTCTTTGTTTTTTGGGTTCTTAATCAGTAATTTCTCTATTTCCAAGAAAGAGGATTTCACTTACTAAAATTTCGGTAACATATCGTTTCTCTCCGCTTTGGGTTTCATAGGATCTGGAAGTTAGTTTGCCACGGATAGCCACTTCTTTACCTTTATCAACATATTTCTCGATAAGCTGTGCCTGTTTTCCCCAGGCCACTACATTGTGCCAGTCGGTTTGTTGAATTTTCTCTCCTTCCTTGTGATAGTATTCATTGGTAGCCAGTGAAAAACTGCTTACTTTTTTACCACTTTCGAAGTTTTTAATTTCAGGGGCATTCCCCACGTTTCCGATTAACTGTACTTGATTTCTTAGATTACTCATAATTAAAAGATTTAGATACCTGCTTTTTTTTGCAGGTTGATTAAACATTGATTTACTTATTATATCCGGAGCGTTTTCCTTTTTTAATTTTTTTATTTCGCTTCCGGGTATGTTGTTTTGAAATGATTTCATAATTGTTATTTGTTGATTTACTTCCTATAGAGCCGTTTGCTGTTACCTTTTTTGATGCTGATACATTTTCAATATTTAGAATTAGGGAAGGTTTATAAAAAGGAGGGACGACTGGCTTATGCAACCTGTACTAACTTCTAAATATTGGTATTTTGCATTACAAAAAAGGTAGGGACAGCAACGGCCGGGAAGGAAATGGAAATACTGAAATTGAGAAACAACCGGAAGTGAAGTAAAAGCAAGAATGGAATTCCGATTTAGCGGGCGTCCTTTTTTACTTCGTTAAGTATAAAACTACACGAGGAGCGATAACTACTATATGTCAGATACATCTTAGGAAAATAAAAAGGATGCCCAAGATATTCTTAGGGAAGCTCTTTACCCGAAATGGAGCATTTCGCAGAATGAAGCGGTAATGTGCTGACCGATTTACAACCAGAAGGTCTTTGAAATTAGTGGTCATAATCTCTTAAATGTATGAAGCAGAATATTTATACTAACTATTATTTAAGAATTTGCTTAAATACGTATTTTATTATACTTTTGATCTCTAAATAATAGATTAACCATGGAAATTTCGTGTACAAGAGCTCAGGCTGATCATCAACAACTTCTTAATTGCAAAAACACTTTGGAAAGAATGGATGATAATTTTCAAGATATGACCAAACTACTATCGATTGCTGGTAGTGAAGTACGCTTAAAAATTTTATTCCTTTTGAATATGGAAGACGAATTATGCCCTTGTGATATTGCTGATATTTTAGAAATGAGTGTACCGGCAATATCCCAACACATCCGCAAAATTAAAGATGCAGGTTTTATCTCTTCAAGAAGAGATGGGCAAACGTTGTATTATTCATTAGTGAAGGATAAAACAGCGGTACTTGATGCTGTTTTCACTACAATTAAAATGGTTAAAAAAACTGCGTAAAATGAAATCATCCAATATGTCCAACAGCCCAGCTTTTGTTAGCTTGCTTACTGCAGTAACTGCTTCTGTATGTTGTATTACTCCCCTCCTGGCAATTTTAGCAGGTAGTAGTGGACTTGTCACCACATTTTCCTGGATAGAACCCTTTCGTCCTTATTTGATTGCGCTTACTATAGGAATTCTTGGTTTGGCCTGGTATTTAAAATTGAAACTTAAAACACAAGAAGAAATAGATTGTGCCTGTGATGAGGAAGAAAAACCATCTTTTTGGCAGTCCAAAAATTTTCTGTTCATGGTAACAGTATTTGCCGGATTGATGCTGGCTTTCCCTTATTATTCCAATATATTTTATACACAGCCCAGTAAAGATATAGTGTATGTTTCTCAATCAAACATAATAAAGCACACCTTTGAAGTTGAGGGAATGACCTGCGCAGGCTGTGAAGCCCACGTAGAAAGTGAGGTAAATAACCTAGATGGTATTTTATCAGTCAAGGCGAGTTACGCAAATACTAATACCGTGGTAGAATATGATAAAACTAAAGTCGATTTAACCGCAATCAGAAAAGCAATAAATACAACTGGTTATAAAGTAATCGATACAGAAAATAAAAAAGAGAAGTAGATGAAAAAATATGATGTATTTGTAATAGGTTCCGGGATGTCAGGTATGACTGTTGCTAATAAATGTGCCTCCAAAGGCCTTAAGGTGGGCATTACTGATGAACTTCCCTACGGTGGAACCTGTGCCCTAAGAGGCTGTGATCCTAAAAAGGTGATTATAGGAGCAACGGAAGTACGTGATTTTGCCCAAAGACTTAAAGGAAATGGAATAGATACTGTGCCTGAAGTCAATTGGGAAGATATTATGGCTTTTAAGCAATCTTTTGTCGATGCCATGCCTCCTAAAATTGAAAAAGGATATAAGAATAAAGACATAGACACCTATCACACTTCAGCTAAATTTTTATCTGATAACACCTTACAGTTAGGTGATGAAGTTATTGAAGCTGGGAAATTCGTGATCGCAACAGGTGCAAAACCCCGGGTACTGGATTTTGAAGGTGGAAAATTAGCACTTTCAAGTACAGATTTCCTTACCCTGAAAAAGCTACCTGAATCACTTTTATTTATTGGAGGAGGCTACATTGCCTTTGAATTTGCCCATATCGCTGCGCGGGCCGGTGCCGATGTAACCATATTACATCGTGGTGATCATCCATTGGAAAACTTTGACCATGACATTGTACAACATCTTGTGAATGCAACGCAAAACCTGGGAATTAAACTGGTTTTGGAAACTGAAGTCTCAAAAATTGAAAAGAAAGAAGATCATTTTGTAGTAACAGGAAAATCCAATGGAAAAGAGGTAACTTATAGGACTGACTCTGTCTTTAACTCGGCCGGTCGTCCTCCCGCTATTTTTGATTTAGATTTGGAAAAAGCAGGGATATCTTTTTCAAAAAAAGGAATCCTGGTCAACGAATACCTTCAAAGCACCTCTAACCCTAATATTTATGCAGCAGGAGATTCGGCAGATTCCAGAGGCTTGCCCCTTACACCGGTCGCGGTGATGGAAGGACATGTTGTAGCATCAAACATCATCAAAGGGAACAAGAAAAAAGTTAATTATCCACCAATGCCTTCCGTAGTTTTTACTTTACCTACCCTGGCATCAGTAGGATTGACCGAAGTAGAAGCCAAATCAAAACAGATAGAATATCAGGTCAATTATAACAATGCGGAAAGCTGGTTCAATGCAAAAAGACTGAATGTTAAAGAATATACTTATAAAACGATTATTGATAAAGAGAATCAGACTATTCTTGGGGCACATTTAATAGGTCCTAACACAGAGGAAACCATCAATTTATTCGCCATGGCAATAAAGACCAAAATGAAAATCAATGAGTTAAGGACGATGATCTTTACGTATCCGACTATGTCATCGGATATTCCTCATATGCTTTAAAAACAAATAGATTATGGAAATAGAACTAGTTTCTACCATTAAATGTCCTGGTTGCGGACACACAAAAGAAGAGGAAATGCCCACAACAGCCTGTCAGTTTTTTTACCAATGTGATAATTGTAATCATTTATTAAAACCAAAAGAAGGTGATTGCTGTGTTTATTGTTCTTATGGTAATGTTGCCTGTCCACCCATTCAGGAAGGAACAAATTGCTGCTAAAAATTTAAAATACTTTTGGTGACCTCCCCCACTCCAGATGTATCTTGCTGAAAATTAAAAGTATGATTCCTAGAGATCTAAGTAAAGATATAAAAACTCGCTTGCAGAGCATCAGCGGCCAGCTTAACGGACTTATAAAAATGCTGGATGAAAATAAAGATCCAGAAAAGATTCTGATCCAGTTCAAAGCGGCGCAAAAAGGACTTGATAAGGCGCATTTTCTTCTTTTAGATGAAGTGTACCGCAAAGCGCTGGCGATCAAAATTTCAGAAACTGTGGAAGCCTGTCCCGGTAATTGCGGTAATGAAGAGCGAATTGAATTTATTCGCAAACAATTTCCCGACCTTGAGCTTAACAGCCTTACCGATAAAATGAAGGAGATTGATGAACTTAAACGAAGGCTGGAATCTTACATTTCCGAAAATAGATCAGAGTAAAACATTCAAAAATTTTCCATTTAATTTTAATACTAATAAAAATCTGTCGTAAAAAAGCAGGTTTTTTTATTTGGAGACCACCCCGGTTCCGCTCTTATCTTTGGATTGTTCTTTAATAAGAAGGATAAAACTGATTGTTAATTTAAATTCAAAAAAAAATGAAAAGACAAATAGAAATATTTACGGCAAATTGTCCGGTTTGTGATCCGGTTGTAAAAATGGTGAAAGAGTTGTCCTGCGATAGTTGCGAGATTACCACCTATAACCTGGTGGAACAATATGAGGATAAAACCTGTATAGACAAAGTGCAGGAGTACGGTGTAAAGAGAATTCCCTCGGTGGCGGTTGATGGAAAATTGCTTGAGTGCTGTACAAACAATGGTATAAGCAAAGAAAAACTTATCGAATCAGGAATAGGAAAAGCCAGTTAGCAAAACCATCGTACTGAAATTAAAATCTGAAACTTTTTATGGCAGCCATTTTTGGCTGCCTTTTTTTTTAATCAAATTAAAATGTTAAATCTTTATTAATCGGCTTGCCTATCCCCCGGGCTATGAGTCGATATTTGAAAAGAGGTTCGGCTCTTAATCTTTTATTTCTGATTTCCGAGCAAATCTGGAAGTAACTAAAACCATTTAAATTATGAAACCATTAAGTTCAGAAATGCAAAAATGTATCGATGATTGCAACGCCTGCATTACTGCGGCGAGAATTTGCCTTGACCAACATTTGGGGGAACCCGACATGAAACAATGCCACAAATTTTGTCTGGATTGTATTGCTTTATGCAGTGCGTGCGTCCAGCTATTAGCCAGCCAGTCTGATTACTCAAAACGTGTTTGCGGAATTTGTGCCGACTTATGTAAAGCCTGTGCTGATGAATGTGCAAAGTTTGACAGTGAAGTTTGCCAGCAATGCGCAGAAAAATGTCGAACCTGTGCCGAAAGCTGTAAAGAAATGGCAGCTTAAAAAAAATGTGAAATTTTTTTTAAAAGGAGCGGCTAAAAAGTTGCTCCTTTTTTATAAATGGGATTATAAAGTAGGGAAAAATACTATCCAATCTCTCATCCACAACCACCTATAAAAAAAAGCCTCTAGAAGTTTGGATACCACCCGGGCTTCCGGTGTACATTTAATCCCTTGTTTAAAAAAATAAAGATGTTTGCCAAAATAAAAGAAGATTTTGTAAGTATAGGATCGCTATTCACCTCCGTTTCCACACTCTTATGTTGCGCGTTACCATCATTATTGGTAGCTCTGGGAATGGGAGCTGTGGTGGCCGGCCTGGCTTCAGATATTCCCTGGTTGTTTAGCCTGAGCCGCTATAAAAGCTGGACTTTTTTGATTGCCGGGGTAATGATTGGCTTTAACTTTTGGCTTTTCTACGGAAGAAAACGGCAGCAGAGTTGTGAAATAGACGAAGACGGAAATGAAACGGCTTGTGATACAGCAGCTAAATGGAGCAAAGGGATCTTGTGGTTTTCCTTTGTGTTATATCTCTTTGGACTTTTTGCAGCCTATTTACTTTTTCCCATTCAAAAATTTTTAGAATTATAATATAATTAAAATGAAGACATATTTTTTGATCCTGGGTATAGGATTATTGACGTTGTATCAAGTAGAAGCCCAAGGACATGGCCCTATTTATGGTTTGTAGACGCCCACTCTGGCGAAAGGCGGTATAAACATGAGCGCTGCCGGAATGAGTATAGCGACCGAAGACGATGCCTCTTATATGCTTCGGTATACATTTTTCTATGGCATTACGGAAGATTTACAGGTTACCCTTACCACTCCTACTGTGATTGAGCGTCTGGAAAATGCTCCACGAACCCGTGGAAATAGTATGATGCCTTCCAATGGAGATATCGAGGCTGCTTTGTGGTATCGTTTTTTTTCAAATGCTTTTGGGGTAGGAAAGAGGTTTGAATCCACAGCAATTTTAGGTGTATCTGCCCCTACTGAGGATGTTCGCGGACAGGTGAATGTAGGGAACTCTATCCATGGGGCCATTTCTACGGGATATGCCTCACGTACCTGGTACGCCTGGTTAGGTGGCGGTTACCAATATTATTTTGAAAAGGACAACCAGCAATTAGGCGATTTACCCTATGCAAGCATGGTGATAGGTTATCGTCCCGATGTTTTTATGGGGGATTATCCTAAACCCGATTGGCGGGTTTTTATTGAATCATTAGTCGAGTTTCCAGGAGACAATAAATATACCGGTCAACAAAATTTTACAGACGAACGTAGCAAAAAAGTATTAGTGGGACCTTCATTCTTAGGACTTTACGGGGCTTGGGGTATTTCTTTCGGAGCGCTGTTTCCAGTGGTACAGGATTTAACCCCAAAGGCAATCAAAGAAAACTATCGGGTATCCATTAATTTAAGTTATTGGTTATAGTATAAATAAATTTAATAAAATAAACAGATGAAAAAAATAGTATTATTAATTGTAGTTGTGGTATTTGGAAGTTTTAGTTCCAATGCCCAGATTCAGAAAATAGATCAGGAAGTATTTGGAATGGACTGTGCCCCCTGTGCTTATGGACTGGAGCGAGGTCTTGAAAAATTGGATGGCCTGGAAAAAGTGCAGGTTAGCCTGAATGACGGTAAAGCTTATCTTGATTTGGCAAATAACAATAACTTGAGCCTTAGGCAAATTCAGGAGGAAGTAAAAAAGAATGGTTTTTCAGCTAAGAATGCCGAAATAGTTATAAAGGGCAACTTCGTTGAGCAGGATGGCACTTATGCAATACAAACCGGGAAAGAAACTTTTAAGATAGCTGAAGCAACTTCTACCAACTTACGTTCCAGGTTAAAACCCGGAATTGTAAAAGTAAAAGGGATAGTTCAGGATGAAGAAGACGGTAATTTAACTAATAAGTGGAAATTAAATATCACCCAGGTTTATTAGCCGGAAAAAGGGAGTTTTAAAGAACATTAATTAATGGCGGACTCTACATCGAGCCCGCCAATTTTTTTTAAAATTTTAGAAATGAATTAATCTTCCCTCGTAACTAATTCATACACACAAGGTATCACAACCAGGTTTAGTACCGTTGCTGAGAGCAATCCTCCAAGTATCACCACCGCCATTGGGCTTTGAATCTCACTTCCCGGTTCGCCTCCTTTTAAAGCTAGCGGAATAAGTGCCAGTCCTGTGGTAAACGCGGTCATCAGAATTGGATTTAACCTGTCGAGCGCACCAGATTTAATGAGCTCATAACCCCTAAGGCCTTCCTTCCGTAGATCTTCATATCTCGAAACCAGCAGAATTCCGTTTCGTGTCGCGATCCCAAATAAACTGATAAAACCTATCGTGGAAGCTATACTTACAATTCCTGAAGTAAAGTATACGATTAAGATTCCACCAATCAAAGCCAGGGGTAAATTGATAAGCACAACAAAAGCGAGTTTCACATTGTTGAATTCAAAATACAACAGGAGGAAAATCACGAAGATTGCAATAATGGCAGTGATCAACAGCATTTGTGAAGCTCTGGATTCACTTTCAAATTGTCCGCTATATTGTACCCTGTAACCTTCGGGAATAGTCACTGAAGAATTCACGGTTACCTGGATCTCTTCCACCGCACTTCTTAAATCCCGACCCTGCACATTGGCAGCAACAACGATTTTCCTTTGCACATCTTCCCGGCTAATGGTATTAGGACTGCTTACAGAAGAAACACTAGCGAGCTGTTCCAATGGAACCTGTGAACCATTTGGCAATCCTATCAAGGCAGTTCTGATTTTTTCAATGCTGTTTCTAACATCCTCCTTATAACGCACCACCAGGTCAAAATACTTCTGACCTTCATAAATCTCACCAACTTCGTGACCGGCAAAGGCGATATCTACCTGCTCCATTAACTGTCCTACGGTCATTCCATAAGCTGAAAGGATCTGTCGTTTTGGGCTTATCTTGATCTGTGGTACTTCGATCTGCTGATCAACAGCTACATCGGCAAGCCCATCGATAGGAGTAATATTCTCCTCCACGTTTTTACCTATTTCATATAGCTGTTGAAGATCGGGTCCAAAGATCTTAATTGCGATATTGGCTCTCGTACCTGAAAGCATATGATCGATACGGTGAGCAATGGGCTGCCCCAGCGTAATATTAACCCCCGGAACGATACTTAATTTCTTCCGTACCTCTTCAAAAAACTCCTCCTTCGATTTATCTTCCAGGGTGAATGGTACATCGATCTCGGCGGCATTTACTCCCTGGGCATGCTCGTCCAGTTCAGCCCTACCAGTCCTTCTGGTAACCACATCCACTTCAGCCATTTCAAGCATGCTTTTGGTAGTGTTAGTATAGCCACTAAAGCGATAATTACCAGGTAGGGTATAGATAATACCGCAACGGAACGTTTGTTTAGAGCCAGCAGGTTGGCATCCAAATGTTTTTGATGCTCCTTGTTGTTTTTAAATTTCTTTCTGGAAGCGAAATAGGCAATGGTTACCATGAGTGGGATGGAAATTATATTGGAACCCAGCAAATTTCCCAACCCGATATCAGATACACCACGGGCGGCGCTAGTAATATTTATTGCCACTTCGGGACTTGCCGTTACAATTGCAAGAAAAGCGGCTCCGGCAGAAGCCGTCAGACCCCACTGTTTACGAAGCATTTTTAAGGGGGTTAGAAGTTGATCAGCCCCCCAATGAGCAGCCCACGCCGCAAGTATTAAAACGCCTACCCACAACCAGACATTCATTTTTATCGTTCTTTTTTTATATTACTCTCATCGTGAAAGCTTCAATATTTTAACCGCCCCACGCATCACAAATGTGAAGACAATACCTCCAATGATCAAATCTGGCCATTTACTTCCTAAAAAATAAACCAAAACTCCCGCCAAAATTACACCGCCGTTCACGATAATATCATTTGAAGTAAAAATGGCACTAGCTTGCATGTGGACTTCGTTACTTTTAGCCTTGTTGATTAGCCATAATGAGATTAAGTTTCCGGCAAGTGCTAAAAAAGAAATTATAATCATCCATTGAAATAAGGGAGTTTCACTACTCATAAGAAACCTGCGTAAGACTTCTACGAATCCCAGAGTCGCTAAAAACATTTGAAAATAGCCGCTAAATTTTGCGACTTTCTTTTTTCTTGAAACAGCACCTCCCACTGCAAATAAGCTTAGTGCATAAACTATCGAATCTGCCAGCATATCAAGCGAGTCGGCGATAAGTCCCATTGAGCCAGATATCCAACCGGTGGTCATTTCAATAACAAAAAAGCTAAAGTTGATGCCCAAAACCCACCAAAGGATTCTTTTTTGTTTGGATTGGTCTTCCATTACGGGTGGTTCGGCTTCTGTGGTGCCCTCAAAGGAATCTCCAAGTTTTAAGCTGGCTATAGATATTTGTATCGCTTTGATACCGTTAACGTGATATACTTCCAATTTCCTATTGGGAATATCAAAGTCGAGATATTTTATCTGTTCAAAAGTTTCCAATTTCATCCTGATCATCTGCTCCTCGGAAGGGCAGTCCATTTGACTGACTATAAAGGTGCTTTTTTTCATTTTTTATAAGCTAAAAGTCTTAATGCATTAAATACTACAAGGAGTGTGGAACCTTCGTGTATAACTACCGCTACTCCAATATTTGCAAAACCAAAAATTGTTGCTGGGATAAGCAAAGCCACAATTCCCAAACTTACCCAAAGGTTCTGCTTGATAATAGATTTAGATTGTCTACTCAATCCTATTGCAAAGGGAAGGGTTTCCAATTTATCGGCCATAAGAGCAATATCAGCGGTTTCTAAGGCGACATCACTTCCCGCAGCGCCCATAGCGATTCCTACGGTGCTATTTGCCATGGCAGGCGCATCATTAACACCATCGCCTACCATTGCTACTTTAGATTCTTTCTCTTTCAGTTTTTTAATTGCTTCTACCTTTTCTTCTGGCAATAAACTACCCCAGGCATCAGTCAATCCTATTTCTTCTGCTACTGCGTCTGCTACCTTCTGGTTATCACCAGTAAGCATGATCATTCGTTTAATACCTATTTCCTTTAATTCAGAAAGGGTCTTTTTTGCTGCCTCCCGTGGGGTATCCATTAAGGCGATGATGCCTATATATTCTTTATTTTTCCGAATAAGCATCGTTGTATTTCCACCACCTTCAAGACCACGCACTTTCGTAGTTATTTTGTCGGAAGGTGTACTCTCATCAAGCCCTTCGTACAGATCGAGGTTCCCAACATAGATCTTATCATTTCCTAATGTTGCTTTAATACCTTTCCCTAACACGGCTTCCAGATTGGAAGCATCCGGGATTTCCTCACCTTCCAGACGCTCCTTTCCATCACGAACTACAGCTTTTGCCAGGGGATGATCACTTAAACTTTCCACGGCTACTACTATCTTGAGAAGTTCATTGTCTGAAATATCCCCAAGGGCTACTACTTGAGTAAGTTTTGGCTTTCCTTCCGTTAGAGTTCCGGTCTTATCGAAGGCAAGAGCGGTCAGTTCTCCAAGATCTTCCAGTGGGCGGCCTCCTTTGATTAATACCCCACCGCGGGCGGCCCTGGCCACACCACTCAATACAGCACTGGGGGTCGAGATTGCCAATGCACAGGGACTTGCAGCTACCAGTACCGCCATGGCCCTGTAAAAGCTGGCGCTAAAAGGTTCGTCAATAACTAAAAAAGCGAACAAAAGAATC
Organism: Salegentibacter sp.; assembly: GCA_017795085.1. Classification (GTDB taxonomy): domain Bacteria; phylum Bacteroidota; class Bacteroidia; order Flavobacteriales; family Flavobacteriaceae; genus Salegentibacter. Next base: position 1,362,740 of record CP051246.1, on the reverse strand, counting down.
CCGACCAAAATAAGGACTGAGGGCACAAAATATTTTTCGAACCTATCGGTAAGCAACTGGGTTGGTGATTTTTGGGTCTGCGCTTCGTTGACTAGTTGCAACAATCGGGAAAGCGTTGAATCTTTGGCTGCTTTGATTACCTTTATTTCAAGGGTGTTGTTACCGTTAATTGTACCTGCAAAAACCCGGTTTTCATCCTTGATATCATCTTCCGTAGAATAATCCTTTTCGATGTCTTCCACGGGAACTTTATCTACCGGGACACTCTCCCCGGTTATTGGAGCCTGGTTTACACTACTCTGCCCATCTACCACCACGCCATCTGCTGATATTTTACTATTTGGTTTCACTACAATGATATCGCCAATACTCAACTTTTCGATACCAATTTCTTCCGTCTTACCATCTTTTTTGAGCAGGGCTGTTTTTGGTGCCAGCTCTGCCAATGCGGCTATAGATTTTCGTGCTTTGTTCATTGCATAATGTTCCAATGCGTGCCCAAGACTAAAAAGAAATAGTAACAAGGCACCTTCAGCCCATTCGCCCAAAATAGCTGCTCCAATAGCTGCAACCAGCATTAGAAAGTCAATCTCAAATCCGCCTTTGGCTACAGTTTCCACAGCTTCTTTCGCGGTATAAAAGCCCCCAAAGAAATAGGCTCCAATATAAAGTGCAAGGCTCACCCATTGCGGAACTGATTCTACAAAGGATAATCCAAAACCTATTCCCAATAAAACACCACAAATGATAGCAAAAATAAGCTCTGTATTTTTCCCAAAAATACCTCCGTGGGAGTGGGAATGTTCTTCGCCGGCACCGTGGCTATCAGCTTCTTTTTGATTCTGGACATCCTTATCTTCATGCTGTTGTTCCTGACTCATCTTATTTCCTTTATTTAATTCATCAGAAGTTTTTTCTGAAGAATTAAAGCCATTTTCACGAAAAGAGGAGCTTTTCTTGACTTGTAAGTTTTCTTTTTCAAGCTTTGTGATTATCTCATTAAAAGTGGTCTTATGTTTATCATATTCTAAACGGATCATTCCTCCCGCATTGGCAGAAGCTTCCAACACACCTTTGATATTCAGCAGACTCTTTTCTATAGTCCTTGCATGTCGGGTATGTCTAATTCCATCGACTTCTATAAGAAGATGTCCATATTTCTCTGTAATTTTTGCTCCTGTCCTTTCTGCCAAAGATTGAATGCGATCAATAGAGATAACGTCAGGATCATAATGAAAACAAAGAAGTGGAACCGAATCTTCCTTTTCATCTGCTATATGAACCCTCTCAAGTCCTTCTTCGGCTTCTAGATCATTAATAAGTCTTTGTACACAGGTATCTTTTTCATTCGGCACCTGAGGTAGCAATACCGGAATTTTCAGTTGTAATTTTTTCATATCCCTATTGGTTTAAAATCCATCTGTTAGCCTCTTCCTTTTCGGTAAGGTCGAAATATTTAACTTCCGAGCAGTAAAAAAGTTAGTAGCTCCAACAGCCCATTGCTGCCATTCTTTCGCACCCACAAATGCCATTTTTCCATAATTGGAAATATGAGCTGCATCAACCTTTAAATCTTCCCACAAGCCTTTGAGATTATAACCCTTAAAATTAACCAGCTCAAAAAAGAAATCCACATTATCCCCATTTTTAACAATATTATGTATCAAGGGATTAATTTTTTCTGCATCCTCCTTAGTGATCTTACCATAGATAGTAGCGGGTATCAAATTGCTTTTTTCTGTTTTGGTTATATGGATCATAGTTATGTCTGTCTTTTAAGTGATGTTATACTTGATTTCTCTTCCTTTAGTATAGGCTTCCCAACCTTCCTTTGCTGCATAAGGTACAATGAGCAGTGCCGCGACAGGATCTGCCCACCACCAGCCCAGCCAGTTAACCAATAGTAAACCGGCAAGAACAACTACGGTTTGGTATAGGCAGATAAAGGTATCCTTGGCATCGGCAAGTAAAGCTGGGCTGTCCAGCTTATGTCCATATTTTCTTTTGAAATAGATAAGAATGGGATTGATAATTAGAGAAATAATTAAAATGATTAATCCCATAGTACCCCAACTTGCAGTTTCCTGACTAAGGAGTTTTGTGATTGAATCATACGAGATGAATATGCAGACCAACGTAAATGATACTGCAATTACATAAAGGGTGATCTTCTTGCGTTTTTTGACTTTTTCTTCGTCAATGCCCTTGAGCTCGCCATGCAGCCGCCAGCCTAAAGTGGCCGCACTTATCACTTCTATTGTACTGTCCAGTGCCCATCCTATAAGAGCAGAACTATTGGCAGTTATTCCTGCAATTAGAGATACTATTACTTCAATGGTATCATAAATGACATTCCATATTTGAAGCGTTCTTGCCTTTTTTAAATCGTTTTTTCTTTCCGTTTCCATAAACTGATTTTGGTAATCTCCATACTATATAGTTCCATTTTCACCTCTTTTTTATATGCTTCCTTGCTCTTCAAAAATTAAACACCACTACATTTCTCACATATTCCCTTTACTACCAGGTTTACATTTTCTGCCATATATCCCTCTGGCAGGTTAATATGTGGAATCTTATGATCGGTCAAACAAACAGTTTCATCACAATTATTGCAATGAAAGTGGATGTGTAAGTCCTGTTCTACTTCGCAATTACAATCACTTTCACAGAGCGCATATTTTGGTATGCCTGTGCCATCATCTATTTGATGCACAATGTCATTTGCTTCAAATGTGCGTATTGTTCGAGATAATGTAGCCCGGTCTGCTTTTCCAAAAGCATTCTCAATTTCGGTAAGGGTTACAGCCCTGTCTTTTTTGGCCATAAATTTATAGATCAGGATACGCATGGCTGTTGGCCGAACTTCGTGTGCCTCTAAATTTTTTTCGATATCACTCATTTCCATCATTATTTAATCCAGATCGATTCAAAGATTCTCCGGTTTTTATTCGGAAGGCATCTTCAATATCTGAAAGATAAATAATTCCATCACCGGGTTCAGTTGTTTTTGAATTCTCAAGTATAATATCGATTGCTGATTGTGCTTCTTCATTTTGACATACCAGTTCTAACTTTACCACCGGGCTGTCGGTTACACGGAAATCCAAAGAAGGCGATGCGCCTTTTGCTTTAAATGCTCCGGTCCCTTCTCCCTGGGAAAGGGTCATACTTTTAAATCCGCTTTCACTAAGAGCTTCAATTACATTTTGAACTCGTTTCGGTTTTATAAATGCTTTTATTTCTTTCATTGCTGTAATATTAATTTTAGTATTAAGGATGAACCCTCTGGAATTTTAATTAAGACAAACATTTAACAGAGAGTCCATCCATCTAATTTTTTTAATTTAATGACCATGGGAAGTCTGGCTTTTCTGCATTTCAGAAACCAGATAATAGGCATTATTATAGGCAACCAACGTACCTTCAGGCAGAGGCTCCAGCAGTTTAATTTCAACCCAACCATCTTCATTTATTCCCGTTCTAACCTGCACTGGTTTCAATTCCCATTCGGTTTCACCATCTTCCTGGTGTTTTTGGGCCGTAAAGATGTAGGGATTTCCTTCTTCTTCAATTATTGCTTCTTCCGGTAAGGCAGGAACAGCTTCTTCACCGGTCCTGATTTTTCCGTTTATATACATCCCCGGAATTAGAAAATCTTCTTTATTATCGATTTCTGCATGCACATGTACCGCTTTGGGGTTTTGTTCAAATTGTTTCCCCACTGAATAAATTTCCCCGGTTAAATTACTGCCTGGAACCGATTCCAGTGTAAACTCAATCTTTTGGCCTTCTTTCACCTTATAAATATCTTTTTCAAAAACCATTAGATCGGCATGAACATGTTCATTATCAACTACCATAAACATGCTGGTTTGCGGCTCCACATACTGTCCTATCTGCACCAGTACTTTTTCTATATAACCTCCAATTGGGCTTACTACCGGAATATATTCATATAATTCACCGTCTCTAACCTGGGAAGCATTTAGGTTTAACTGGCGCAATTGCGATTCGTACCCCCGCACTTCACCTTGTACAGACTGGTAATCTGCCTGGGTTTGTTGAAAAGATTTTCCAGATCCTACCTCTGCTTCATATAAACGTTTCTGTCTTTCAAATTCCTTTTCCAAAAATTGCATCCTGCTATATGCATTAATATAATCAGACTGCATTCTGGTTAAATTTGGGTGAGAAAGATAAGCCAGTACCTGACCTTTATTTACCTTATCCCCCTCAATAACCTTTATAGAAGTTATATTACCGCCTAAAACTGCCGTCACGGTAGCCTCATATTGTGGCGGCACTTCTAACTGGCCATTGGCTTCCACAATACCGGACAAAGCTTTTTTAGGTAAGGTATCTACTTTAATCCCCAGACTATTGAATTTCATTTCTGAAAGATGTACCGAACGCATCCCACCTTCTTCTTCACCGTGTTCTTCATCTCCTTCCTCACCGTGATTTTCACCTTCTTCGGTATTAGTAGTTGCAGTTTCACTGGAAGCGTCATCCCCTTCCTCAGGATTTTCTTTACATCCAAAGAATATGCTGAGCGTTAAGGCAAGCATTAAAATATTTATTGATCTTGTATTCATATCGATTTTCTTATTTTAATTTTTAATTTGAATTCTTAAGGTAATATTCCAGTTGGTAACGGCTGTCGAGATAATCATTAAAAGCACTCCAGGCATTTACCTCAATTCTAATGGCATCCCTTATATTTTGAAGGAAAGTTATATAATCTATAGCTCCCTCTTTAAATGCTAATACTGACCCTTCCTGTTGTTCCTGTGCTAAAGGAAGTGCTTCATCCCTATAATAATTCCATGAGTTTCTCCATTTGATATAGTCTTCACGCATATTTTTATAGGCGGTTTCCAGTTCGATTTTATCCTGATAAAAGTTTTGCTCTGCAATCTGTCTATTTACTTGTGCTTCCTGTGTACGGCCTAATTCCGGCCCAAAAAACAGCGGAATTTGAATTCCTATTTGATATTGGAAGAAACCCGATTGCCCGGCTATTTCCTGCCTACCGTACTGACCCTGAAATTTGGGCAAAAATTCAGATTTTCGTTCTCTGGTAACCGCTTTGGCAACATCTATCCTTTGTTCCGAAACCTGTAGCAACGGATGATTTTCAAGCGACTCTACCAGAAAGTTTAAAGGTTCGTCTAAAGTTTCAACAGGCAAATCTGGTACATCATAGATTGTGTCACTAACGAACCATAGGTTTAAACGCTGTATTGATTTCAGGTAATCTCGGTACGATTGTTCCAGCTGTATTTTAACCTCGTTCGCCTGGTTGGAGGTAGCAAGATATTCCAATTTGGAGGTGGCCTCTGTTTCATACCTGATTCTTGCAGCCCTTTCAATATCTTCAAAAATTGAATCCATTTTTCTATAAACCTGGAATGTCCTTTTAGTTGTATAAACCGAGGCCCAGGCCCTGCTTACTTCACGTTCAATTTCAATAGTAGATAACTCTAAGGCACTTTCAGCAAGGGCAACCCTTTCTTTCTGCAATTTTAACCGGGGGGCAATTCCAAAAATATCAATGCCTTGCTGTTGGACGCCAATTTGAGTATAGACCCCATCAGAGCCATTTCCTACTTCTTCTTTTCCTGTAAAGATTTGGGTATTTCCAAAATCATAGGCGGTTTTACGCAATACTTCCTCACTTTCAATTTCAAGTTGAGCAGCTTTTAATTGCGGAAAGTTTTGGATTGCCATTTCTTTAGCCTCTTGCAAACTAATAGTTTGTAAAGAATCCTGTTGTGAATATTCAGATGACATTGCATCAGATTGTGCATTTACAGAAAAGGTTCCGCCTAAAACAAAGCCAATTATCAAAATCGTAGCTAAAGATCGTGAATTGGAAGAACCAAGCTTGTTCTGTTCCTTTTTCTCCCGTCTCTTCTCTACAAATGTATAAAGGACAGGAAGAACCACCAGCGTAAGCAAGGTAGCCGTAAGCATACCACCTATAACAACTGTAGCAAGTGGTTGTTGAACTTCTGCACCGGCAGATGTGGAAAATGCCATTGGTAAAAAACCGAAAATATCTGTTGTTGCTGTTAACATAATAGGTCGTATTCGTTCTTTGGTTCCTGTAAAAATTCTATCTCTTATACTGGTTACTCCTTCTTCTTTTAAAGAATTGAATCTATTTATTAGTACCAGTCCGTTTAAAACTGCAACACCAAACAGAACAATGAAGCCTACACCTGCGGAAATGCTAAATGGCATACCTCTTAACCAAAGGGCAAAAACACCTCCGATAGCAGCCAATGGTATCGCCATATAGATCATGATAGATTGGGAAAAAGATTTTAAGGCAAAATATAGAAGCACGAAAATCAGGAATAAGGCTATCGGTACCACAATCACTAATCGGTCTTTGGCACTCTGAAGGTTTTCGAACTCCCCTCCATAAGTAATATAATAACCTGGTGGCAATTCTAATTCCTCATCTAATTTTTGCTGAATGTCGTTCACCACAGACTCTACATCCCTTCCCCGGGCGTTTACACCCACATAGGTTCTTCTGTAGGTATCATCTCTTGAAATTTGCATAGGCCCCGGAACATACTCAATATCTGCTATTTCTTTTATAGGCACCTGAGTTCCGTCTGGAAGATCGATATACATACCACGCAAATCATCAATATTCTTTCTATGATCTTCATCAAATCTTACTACCAGATCAAATCGTTTTTCTCCTTCAAAAATGACTCCGGCTGTTCCTCCTGCAAAAGCTGTACTTATGTAATCATTGGCTTTTTGGATATCCAGTCCATATTGCGCAATTTTATCACGGTTAAATTTAACGGTCATTTGTGGGAGGCCTGATGTTCGCTCCGCGTTTACGTCTCCTGCACCAGGCACGGTTTGGATAATACTGGCCATTTCCTGTACCTTTTCCGACAACACCCCCAGGTCCTCTCCATATAGTTTAACCGCAATATCTTCTCTAACCCCCTCTAATAATTCGTTGAACCTTAATTCTACAGGTTGCGTAAACACAAGGTTTACCCCAGTAAGTTCTTTATTGAGTTTTTCCTTGATTTGCGCTATAAGTCCTTCTTTAGTTTCAGCGGTTGTCCAATTATCCTTATCTTTTTCAAGAATCAGGTACATATCTGCTATATCCATCGGCATTGGATCTGTTGGGATGTCCGCTACTCCAATTCTTGCTGTTGCTGTTTTAATTTCAGGAAAATTTTCTAGAAGGATATTTTCTATTTTTTTGGAAACTTCAATAGACTCTGTTAATGAACTTCCTGGTCTGATTAAAGCCTGCATGGCGATATCCCCTTCATCAAGTTGAGGCACAAATTCTCCTCCCATTCTGGAAAAAAGGAAACCGGCTAATACAAGTAGAACAGCAGCAGCACCTACAACAATGAGCTTCAGTTTTAATGCCCCTTTCAGTAAAGGCATATATACCCTTTGTATTCCACCAATTATCTTATCACTTATCCTTTCCAGCCAGCGTTCAAACCTTCCAAACCAGTTCTTTTTATTCTGAATGGGTTTCATAAATAGGGCAGACATCATAGGGACATAGGTAAGGCATAAGAAAATAGCACCTATCATGGCAAAACCGAAAGTGTACGCCATCGGCTTAAACATTTTACCTTCTACCCCCGTAAGAAAAAGTATAGGCGTGAATACAATAAGAATTATAATCTGTCCAAAAAATGCGGAACTCATCATCGTGCTCCCAGCATCATAGGCTACTTCATCCATTTTAGCCTGATTGAATTTCACCTTGCCAGATCTTATCCGTTTTTGTATTTCATACACGGTTCCCTCGATGATAATCACTGCACCGTCTATAATGATTCCAAAGTCAATAGCGCCCAAACTCATTAGATTGGCCCAGACATTGAATTGTTTCATTAAAATAAAAGCAAAAAGCAGTGATAAGGGAATAGTGGTAGCAGTAATAAGTCCACCTCTTAGACTACCTAATAACAATACCAGGGCAAAAATCACTATCAATGCACCTTCCAGTAAATTTGTTTTAACAGTATCGGTTGTTCGTGCTATTAATTCACTCCGATCAATAATTGGCTCTATGGTCAAACCTTCAGGAAGTGACTTTTCAACTTCTGCCATCCTATCTTTAACATCCTGAATTACGGCATTGGGATTGGCGCCTTTTAACATCATTATTATCCCGCCTACGGCTTCCTCTCCGTCTTGAGTGAAAGCTCCGTAGCGTACCTGATTTCCAAACTGAACATCTTCCGCAACATCTCCAATAGTTATCGGAATAGAATTTTCGGTAGTAATAGCAATTTTCCTTATATCCTCCAGTGAACGGATTAAACCTTCACCTCTAATAAAATTTGACATTTTATTTTTCTCAATATAAGCTCCACCGGTATTCACATTGTTTCGGGCCAGCGCCTCATAAACCTCAGAGATACTTATACCCATACTGTTTAATTTCTCAGGATTGATTGCTACCTCATATTGTTTTATGGAGCCTCCAAAAGAATTTACTTCCACCACACCTTCCAGCAAGGTAAGTTGTCGCTTGATTATCCAGTCCTGAATAGTTCGTAGTTCCATGGGAGAATATTCAGTTTCGTATCCCTCCTTTGGCTTTATGGTATACTCATAAATTTGACCCAATCCGGTTGAAATAGGTCCCATAGCAGGACTTCCAAATTTATCGGGAATGGTTTCTCCCAATTCATTAAGTTTTTCCTGTACTAGTTGACGAGGGAGATAAGTTCCCATATCATCTTTAAAAACAATAGTAACTACCGAAAGTCCAAACCGTGAAATAGAGCGAATCTCTGTAACTCCAGGTAAATTACCCATCGAAAGTTCTACGGGATAGGTTACAAATTGTTCAATATCTTCTGTGGCAAGATTTGGCGACTGGGTGATCACCTGAACCTGATTGTTAGTAATATCTGGCACCGATCCCAGGTTGACGGTCATCATGGACCAAATACCCGTCCCTATCAGCGCTAAGGTAAGTAGTCCAATAATAAATTTATTATTAATGGAAAATGCGATTATCTTATTAATCATATAAATAAAAATTTAATTCAGTTAAAATTCTTGATAATAATTTTGTGCCTAACAAAATCTATCAATAGGACCAAGGATCTAGTATGAGAACCAGGATTTGGTCAAAAAAGGATATAATTATCCTTTAAAAAAACTGAATTAAACTTTTGGAGGATCTAAAAAGGAAAGTATAGGTTCTTCCACTGAACTATCAAAATGAAAAAAAGCTTTTGATGGAATTTCCGCAATCAAAGCTTTGAAATTTGAAGAACCAAAATCTACTGTATGCACATGGCAGCAATGACAACTACAAAAAGGAGGGCATAAATCCACTACTTTATCATGTGAATGGTCGAAATCTAAATCCTGGGCAGCAATCACTGTTACTTCTGAATCAGAATTCAATTGTGAAGTATCATTATCATTACAGGCTAATAAATTAAGCCCGAGTACATAAAGCGATAATATGAGTGCCATTATTTTCACATTACAAAGATAATTAAATATGCATGCACAGGGTATGCAAAGTAAACCATCAGCCTCTATTATTTTTTTAAATTGGTGGGCAAGATTCAGTTCGGTATGAACAGTAAACACAACAAATACCTCCTTTTGGTTTTAAAACCGTTTTACAATTCCCACCCTCGTAAAAAATTGGCAAGATTCTACTAACATTACTTCTCTTTTTTTGCCCACATTCAGGATAGGTGATTTCTGATTTTAATATAGTAGTTTCCATTAACTTTTTCTTTTGTCGGTTACCTTATAACGTGTTGTGTTATTTGTTTGCTAAATTTCCATATCGCTTGTTCCAGCAATTAGTGTCAAGACAGATATTCTGAGATACGGCGGGAACACTCATTTTAAGAATGTCAGCTATATCGCAAGGGCACAATTCATTCTCTATGTTCAACAGGAATAGGATTTTCAGTCGTACCCCGCTTTCCGCAAGAGACAGAATTTTGCTTATTGCCTTAAAGCCGTCCGAATTATTATATTGTTTCCTTGGAAGACGATATTTGCTTCTTGTCCCCTTCATTCCGTGGAGAAGTTATTTCTAGGCTCATCTTTTTTTACTCAAAGTAACAACAATTATATATTTATCGTATGATTTAACAAAATACTTGAATAATAATGCAAATAACTGTAAACTTTTAAACAATCCTTGGTTTTTAAAATCCTTTAATCAAATCTCATCCAATGACTTTCGGTGTTTGTCCACAGATTTCTTAAACTGCGTGGGTGCTATTCCCATTACTTTTTTGAACTGATTGCTTAAATAGGCAACGCTACTATAATCTAGTTTAAAAACTATCTCACTTAAAGTCAATTTATAATAATCAATGAATTCTTTAACACATTCAATTTTCTGGTTGATGATGTATAACTCAAATGCTATGCCTTCTACAGCAGAAAAAAAGAGCTAAGGTACTTATAGTTAAGATGTAATTTTTCACTTATAAATTCTGGCCATTTTATATCGAAAAACTTATTGGAGTGTTGAATTTTTTCCACTACCAGGCTTTTCATTTGTTCAATGAGTTGACTTTTTCGATCGGTTTTTAGACTAAAACCAGAATTCCGAAGTTCTTTTTTCAAAAGGTTTTTGTTTGTTCATTTAATTCTTATTCTAAATATACTTCACACAGTTTGATGACACTGTAAGAAATTTTCAACTTATCTAAGATAAACGCGACTGAGCTTATACAGCGTGCACACACCATATTTTTAATATAAAGAGTTGGAGTTATAAAGTCAATTACCGGGACCATAGAATATTCTTAGTCTGCCCAAAAATGCGCAAAGGAGCCACGAATCCACCAATAAATTGTAGAAAGTATTCGTGGATTGGTGGCAGAATATAATATAAATATGTCTTTAAGGTAAATTCATTAGGCCCAAACATCTTAAATTATTTAGAAGTACCCGCATTATTCTGGTCATTTAAAATGGAACTTAAATTGATAACTCGATAAAGAGTATTAATCATAATTTAGGTTTTAAATATATACTCTAAGCCATAAAAGCAAAAGAAATGGCAGCAAATAAGGCTGCAAAAAACAAAATAATTAAAGCAAGAATACCATAAATTTTATCTTTTTTGGAAACAGTATCTTTCTTGGATTTTGACTTTTTCCTGTTTTTATTTTTTCTTCTCTCTCTTCTATTTGCACTCATTATATTATATTTATATGATTAGTCAAAATTGCCCAGTTAACATCGAACAATTGCAACGTATAACTACCAAAGGTCCTGGCCACCAGACTTTCATTAATAATCATAGAGAACATCATCAGTAAAGCTGCAAAAGCAGTTACAAGTCCCTTGGCGATACCTCCTGCAGATGGATACGCATTAGACATCTTGTTATAGGAATAAGCACTAAACCCTGATATAATTCCACCCACAATAAAAGCTATTGGAAAATACTCACCAGAAAGTTCTGCCACTTGACCAAGAAGCGCAAAGATCCCTGCACCAATCATTACATTGGTTCCCATGGATATTGCACCCACCAGGCTTAGACTGTTTTCTTTATAATTTCCCATATTGTTTAGAATCGTAATGATAATCCACCTCCTGCGCCAAATCTATTGTCGTAACTTCCCATTAATGAAAAGTTCTTACCAAGAAAATATTCCAGCCCGGCGCTCCATACTTGCTCATCTTCAAAATCTTTTCCTGGTTCAAGATCATTGACCCAGCCAAAATCTGCCTGGAATTCATATTCCCCGAATAAAACAAGTCGAGGGAAGATCATAACTTCCCGGGCAAGGCTAATTTGGGGCCTCAATTTATTATCTACACGAAGGTCTAAAGCAAACATATAGGGAGTAAAATACCTAATACCTCCAATGGCGGTGGTACTGAGTTCTTCCATGCTGTTTTCCATTTCATTCTCGACATTCACCCCACCAAAAAGTCGAACCCAGTCATAAAGATAATATTCATAGGTAAATTCGGCTTCAAGGTTCTGGTTCCAGCCGTATTCAGCCAAAGCAGTAAATTGATTTCTTATATTTGAACTCACTACATTAAGTCCTGTCATATGTGAAGCAGCATCTAACATTCCCCAGGTATAGAATTTATTGGTTTCCCGGACTAAATTACTTAGAGGGTAAGGCTTCATTCTATCGTCCCTTTTGGTATCATAACTTACCACTCTTGCCATACCTGAATCCAGATGATACAAGATGTGGCAATGCAGGAACCAGTCACCATATTCGTTCCCATAAAACTCGATAGTCACTTTTTGCATGGGCGGGACATTGACGGTATGTTTCAAAGGGGAATGTTCTCCGTTTTTATTAATTACCCTGAAAAAATGCCCATGTAGATGCATAGGGTGGTGCATCATGGTAAGGTTGTTAAAGGTGATCCTGGTAACCCCATCACCTTCAATTTTTATTTTATCGGTTTCGGCCAGGGGCACCCCGTTTAAGCTCCAAACATAGCGGGCCATATTTCCGGTTAAATTCAGCAGGATTTCCTTTACAGGCGCATCTTCGGGATGTGTTGTAGGATTTTTAGATTCCAGGTAATCATAGTTATATTCTGAAAACATATCCATACCCGGCATTTTTCCTTGCTCCATTCCTTTCATCTTATCCATCTGCATGGTTTTTTTCCCGCCACCGGCCATTTTCATAGAGTCCTTTTTCATCTTCACACTATGGTCCTTATTGGCCATTGTGGAGTCCTTCTTCATGTCCATTTTGGAATGATCCATTTTAGAGTGGTCCATGGCCTGCATATCTCCCTCTTTTTTCATATTCATATCGCCATGGTTCAACCCTTCCATGTTCATCTCATCCATTTGCATTCCCCACTTATCCATCATTTCATAGGGATCAACATTTTTTGGATTGAATTTAAGGGCTGGTGCCCCCATTTTCATATCCATTTTTGCCATTTTTTGCATCATCCCAATTTTATCGGGCCTGGGCACATTAGGGGCGGGAAGTATCCTACCGGTGCCTAGAAAAGCTGAAGCTGTCCCAGAACCATCCTGTGCAGTAATTTTAAATTCCATTTTGCCATCATCGGGTATGGTGACAATAAAATCATAGGTTTCTGCTACTGCAATAAAGGTTTTATTTTTCTCCACCGGCACTACATCTACACCATCAGCAGAAACCAGCGTAGGCATATTACCTCCAAAGGTCATCCAGAAAGAAGTAGAGGCAGCTCCATTAATAATTCTCATTCTAACTTTTTCCCCAGGCTTGAATTCGGGATATTCTATTTTCTCCTCACCATTTATTAAAAATGCAGGATAGTAAATATCAGCAATATCGGCACCTTCCATCCGTTGTCTCCAAAAATCAATTTGTGCGCCCAAAGCTCCACGCTTGATCACCTGATTTAGGGGAGTAGCTGTTCCTTTTTTAATATTGTACCATTCTGTGCCCCTTTTTAAAAACCTAAGCACATCTTTTGGCTTTTCATTGGTCCAGTCTGAAAGTACCAGCACCAGGTCTTTGTCATACTCCAATGTTTTTTCTCTTGGATTGATTAGCAGAGAGCCATATACCCCACTTTGTTCCTGTAACATGGTATGGGAATGGTACCAGTATGTACCATGTTGTTTGATCTCAAATTCATATTTAAAGGTTTCGCCCGGTTTAATGGGTGGCGTGGTTAAATAAGGGACACCATCAAAGAAATTTGGCAAAATCATCCCATGCCAGTGAATGGAAGTTTCCACATCCATTTTATTTTCAACATAGATCACCGCATATTCGCCTTCGGTAAATTCCAGGGTCGGGCCGGGGATTCCCCCGTTAATGGTCATCCCCATGACCTCTTTGCCTTCGGCTTTAGTAACCTTTTCCTGGTCTATGGTCAGGTTATATTCGTGTACCGGTAAATTATTTATATTTCCTTCAACAGATTTTTCCATGTGCCGTTGGCCATAGGAAATCATCATTGAACACAAAGTTAATATTAAAAAAAAATTATTTTTCATTCTTGATATTTTAATGCCTAAATATTTTAGGTTTCATTAGTAAGGCTTTAACAAGGCTAAAAAGATCGATCCTGTTGAAAATATTCTACATTGATTATTTAAAGAAGACCCCACAGGTTTTGAAAACCTGTGGGGTCTCGCTTAATATTATTCCTCGTTCTCCAAACGATAAATGATCTTCTTCATCTGGGCAATCTCCCGTTTCTGGGCCTCAATAATCTCTTCTGCCAGTTTCTTGGTTTCAGGATCTTTAATATCTGCCCGCTTACTAGTTAAAATCGCAATCGAATGGTGGGGAATCATTGCCTTCATATATAAAACGTCGCCAATAATAGGTCGTTGTGCTCGTACTAAACCTAAAGCAGAGACAAACAGCACCAGGCTACCCACGTAAATTGCTATATTCTTCTTCTTATTTTTATACATTTTCAACATCAACGACAACATAATTACCGCCATTGCCGCTATTCCCAAACAGGTCATATAAAAACGGGTTAAGCTAAAATAAACATGATCAAATTCGTAAGTATTCAAGTACATGGTGATGTACATGGCCACAAAGGATAGTCCAAGCATTAAAAAAAATCTACTGTAATTGCTACCACTCATTTTATGTTGCTTTTTATCTTCTGAATTCATTATTTTTTGGTTTTTGGTTGTATAGCTTTTTACTTTTTAATTGTCTTTTTTACGGAACCACAATTGGGCATTTTATCACCGAAATATGGATTGTTTATTTCTTCGATATCAGCATACCAATAGGCTCCTTTATTGTCAAAAGCCATAGGACAGAACTTTTTATAGATCGTACCACCAGATAATGCATCTTCAAACATAGGCCCAGCTTTTTCTGTAAATGCTGCGAATAATTCCCTTTGTTTTTCCAGCTCGCTGGTTTCAGATAATTGTTGTGCAATAGCTTTCAGTTCTGCTCTTTCTTCTGAAAAAGAGGCTACCATACTTTGAGACGCATCCTGTACCTGGCCTGCATCAGCATTGGTCAATGCTATTTTTATTTCCAGGTAGTTATGCCATATTTTTCCCGTCATTCCATCTATAAAATCCTGATCGGCGATATCTGCTGTTTTCCCTTCGGCTTTTTTAACCTCTTCAGGGGTGTCTATTCCTACCGATTGTTTTGCTTTGTTATCAAGGCAGGAAGTAAATACAATTACACTAAATAAAAACACACTAAAACTTAAAAATCTATTTTTCATATCTTGACTGGTTTTAATTTGTTCCTAAATTACTGGTTAGAAAAAAGATATATTGTCATAATTTGGTTAAACATCTATAAAATTTGGTCTAAAGAATTTCTAAAATTTTTATTAAGTTCCTTATATTCAGATAAATTCATCCCTGTTTCTGCTTTAAATTGCCGGGAAAGATAATTTACATTAGTATAATCCAATAGCTCACTTATCTCGGTAAAATTATAGGTCTTGAACTGGATAAGTTCTTTTACCTTTTCAATTTTCAGTTTTATAAAATACTTTTCCACCGTTATATTTTCGGTATAGGAAAAAATTCGACTCAAGCGCGAATAATCAGTTTCGGTTTCTTTGGATAAGTAGCTGGATAAAGTCCCCGTTTTTTGCAGGGGAAGGTTTTCCAAAAGCCGTATAAGACTTTGTTTTACCTTCTCGACTAAAATTTTATCGGATCCCTCCAATATTTCAAAACCATTTTCATCGAGGACCTTTTCTAACTTTTTAGAATCACGAGCTATATTTTTGCTTTTATAAACTACCCGGCCTAGTTCTACTTTTGTTACTTCCACCCCGGCTTCAAGTAACTCGTTTTTAATTACTTTAATACACCGGTTACAGACCATATTTTTAACAAAGACTTCTACCATGATAATTTTTTGGTAATGTTTTTTAAAAATTTATTTTTTATCATACCCTAAGCATTTATTTAAGCTACCACGCCCATGTTTTTCCCAGTAGTCTAACAATATTTTATTTTTTAATCTTTGTGCCTGTCAAGGAAAGAGGCTTTATAAACTAATTAAACAAAAAACACTCTTCCCTCACAGGACTTTAACATCATACTCTCAAAAGAAAAAGATTAACTAACCAATCAATGAAAAAATTCCTTTCCTTTTTTGGGATATGATATTGTTTATTTTAAAAATCCCCTATAAACTATTTTTAAGCTGGGTCATATATTGTATCATTTCTGTTTTTTCTTCTTTGGAAAGTTTCGCATCCCCATGAATAAAAGTGTAGGAGTCCAGTGGCATTTCATCATCTTCAATCTGACTGATGATTGACCGGAGTTTGCTGTTTTTTCTTCGGTCGGAATATTCACCCCATTCATTAAAATTCAATTCATCTTTTCCTTCTTTTATATGATCCTCTAAAAACCAGGCAGCTGGTTGTATTTTATTGTACCAAGGGTATGCTGTATTGTTGCTATGGCAATCATAACAGGAAACCTTTAATTTATCCTGTACGTCTTTCGGGACATTGTTCACCAGCATAAAATCTGATTTTGGCACCACTTCACTTTGGTTGCGATTGGTGGGCACAAACTGGATGCCCACCAACACAACTAAAAAAACCAGTGCTATGATTTTGATTGCCTTCATTTAGTTAATCTCTCTTTGCACCTCTCCACAATCCATCATTTTACTTCCATAATAGGGATTTTTGATTTCTTTGGTTACACTCAACCACTGTGCACCTTTGTTATTATTGTACATCGGGCAATAAGCTTGGTACAACTTTTGGCTGGTTCCGACAATGTCAATCAAGTCTATCATGTCCTTGCTCAAAATGTCGAAATGTTCCCGCTGGTGGCCTATGGGGCTTTCCGCAATGTGCTCCGCATGCTCTGTGGCGTCTTCTATGATATCTTGCAGTTCTTGTTGGTCGTCCTGTTCGTAGTTTTCCGTTTTAAAGGTCTTTAACTGTCCCACCATTTTTTCCCCGGCTTTGGCCGCGGCCTCCTGATCGTCATTTACCAAGGCATTTTTAAGCTCCAAGTATGTGGTCAGGCTGGCATCGGTTTGGGCAGCATTGCTGCTTTCCATCCTGTTTTCTTCCATCGGGACAGCGCGCTCGGTCGCCGCGTCTTCAATAGTTGTATTGCTGTTTTTCTCGTTGTTCTTGCAAGAAGTGCTTATTACGGCAAATGCCATAGCCATCACTCCCAAACTTACTTTTACTGTTTTCATTTTTCTTGTTTTTAAAAGGTTGATATTTCTGTTACTGCAATTAATTAAATTTTCCGGATGCCATAAAACACAGCCCGGAACTTAGTATTTTACTTGGTTGTTCGACCGGAAACAAAAAAAGCACTTACCGGCTTTCCTTTTCCCCAGTCCTTATTTTTATACGCTGTTCCACGTCGCTTACATAGATGAGCCCGTCCCCGCTTTTGCCAGTACGGGCACTTACTTTTATAATATTTACAATTTTATCTACATCCTCTTTTTCGCACACTATCTCCATTTTAATGACTTTGCTGTGCATAAATGGAAAATTCAAACTGGGGAAGCGGTTTTGGAATCAGTGTAATCTCCAACCCCCTCGCCTTGAAGTACGGTAAAACAACAAAAGTTTTCTTCCCGCAGATTCATGGTCACTTCACTAAGTCTTTCGGGTCTGATAAAGGCTTTGATCTCATTCATATCTTCTAAATTTAAGTTGAAATAAGTTTTGTTATGCTTAGCTCTTTTTTGTGTAAGCTGTGTAATTCGCTTCTGAATTAAAATAGCCAACCCGGCCATTCGCGTCAAGCAGTACAATAAAGGCTTCGGTTTTATCCACTCTTTCCCCTGTTTGGGGATCGGTGGCCATCCTTGCAGATTCTTCGTTGTTCAAGGTGCCCACGCACATCTCGCAGCAACCATAATAGGTTTTCCCGTTTACCGGAACCGGGATTTGCGGTTTGGCCATATAGGCATCGTTTACCATACATACCAGGTCATTAGGCAACTTGTCTCCTATCTGAAAATCTAAAGAAAAGGTTTGTTTATTGGCGGTACTTGTACTAATTTCTGTAGCCAGTTTGTCTTGCTTTTTTTGTTTTTGCTGCTCCCCAGAGGAGTTACAAGCACCAAAAACCACGGCCAGAAGAAATACCGCTGTTAGAACTTTGAATGTATTTTTCATTTCAATCTAATTTTGTGCCTGCAAAATGGATAGACATATAAAAAAGAGTCTATCCATACCTTGCAGGACTTTATTAATTGATAGTTTCTTTTACACTACCACATTTCAGCATTTTTTGGCCCATATATGGGTTCTTGATCGCCTTTTCATTGGAAAGCCAATAGCCGCCTTTATTAGAGTTTGCCATAGGGCAATATTCCAGGTAAATTTCACCTTTGGCAAGCTTCCCATTTTTAACCAGTTTCAACATTGCATCGCTAAGAGCATTAAAATTGTCACGTTGGTCTTCCAGAGAAGTGGCACCGGCCATTTGCGAAGCTTCTTTGCGAGCCGTCTCAGCATTTTCCACTTTTGCCAAAGTTTTCTCGAGTTTCATCGAATGCTTGGCGGCCTTTGCATCATTTGAAGCCACTAAAGCGTCCTTTACCAATAGGTAATGTTCATAAGCAGCGCCCAGATCTTTGTCTTTGAACTTAGGCGACATTTGCATTTCTTCACCATGACCAGCCATATTGTCGTGGTCGTGTTGTGCATAAACTCCCATGCTTAACAAAGTTAGAAGGAGCATCATCATTGTTCTTTTCATCTTAATAGGTTTTAAAGGTTATAAAAATTTGTTCTTCCCTGCTTTAGTTTATAGTTTCCACGATTTCGCCGCAGGTTAACATTGCGCTACCGTAATAAGGGTTTTTGATCTCTTCTGAACGGCTGAGCCAGTAGGCTCCCGCATTGTCATCTGCCATAGGGCAAAATTGCTTATAAACGGTCTGTCCCACTCCAAAAAGTTGCATCGCTTTGCTCAAATGGGCAGACAGGTGTTTAAAATGATCCCGCTGAGTAGAAATATCTTCACTCTCCGTTATTTTTTCCGCAGCACCAATTACTTCTTTTGAAATCAGCATCCAGTGGTCGTGAGCTTCACGATCCTCTAAAAGACTCATATCTATCTTGTTCATTGCTTCCAGTACTTTATTTGTAGTTGCTTGGGCGGTTTTGGCCTCATCTTCCACCAGGGCGTTTTTCAACTTCAAATATTGATCAAAAACGCCATTTAGCTGGTTGGTGAACTCTTCAGGTACCACGATGCGTTCCTGCATTTCGGTATGGTCAACGTTGCCGGTTCCTGCCGTTTCCATATTGGCATTACCCTCGCTACCTGCCATGTCCATACCGGCGTGGCCCTCGTGACCGGTAGATGTCTTGCCTCCGTCCTTGTTCATCATAGACTTTTTGCCCTGGAGTTGTGCGGCAGCATCTACGGTAAAGGCACCGTTTACCACAATGCGCTCTCCGGTACTCAAGCCATCTGTAACCGCATAATTACCACCCGCTGCGGCACCCAGGCTTACTTCCCTCATTTCAAAGACAGGCCTGTCTGGATTGGGTTGTACGTAAACCAGCGAACGTTCCCCGGTCCACATCACGGCCGATTTTGGCACTGTAATAAGCTGGGGTTCTTCAATATCTGCATTTTTTTTCTTGGCCGGTGCCACTTTTCCACGCACGAACATTCCGGGTTTTAGACGACCTTCCTTATTGGGCAGGACTGCACGTACAGTTACCGTACGGGTGGCAGTATTAAGCAGTGGTTCAATAAAAGTAATGGGCACTTCATATTCTTTTCCCGGCAAGGCATTGGCAGTCACGCTAATCTGTTGCCCTTCTTCAAGCTGTGCAATCTGGTTTTCATAAGCATCAAATTGTGCCCATACAATACTAAGGTTGGCAATCTCATAAAGGGACTGGCCCTGCTCTACATAATCACCTTCTTCCACCAGTTTTTCGGTCACCGTACCTGAAACCGTAGCATAAATAGGGAAATATTCTTTAACTTCCCCAGAAGCTTCAATTTCTTCAATTTGCTTGTCGCTGAGTTTCCATAATTTCAATTTTCGGCGTACAGATTCGTATAACCGGGACTGAGAGTCCTTCATCCCCGCAGCGGTAAGCAATTCCTGCTGGGCAGAGACCAGCTCTGGGGAATAAATAGTGGCCAACACCTGCCCGCGGCGTACTTCCTCCCCGGTGTAATTTATATAAAGTTTTTCTATCCTGCCGCCAAAATAAGAAGCCTGCACACTTTTCACCTCTTCGTTCTCCACGATCTTCCCGGAGAGCACCAGGTCGTGATCCCCTAAGAGGCTATCGCCGATCTCCACGGTGTGGATATTGGCCAGAGCCAGGGCGGTTTCAGACATTTCTATTTGTTGCGGCCCAACCTCGCCGCCGCCACTCTCGGCAGGGATAAGGTCCATCCCGCAAATGGGGCAATCGCCCGGTTCGGGCTGCATAATCTGCGGGTGCATAGAGCAGGTCCACAGCTGGTTTTCCTCCTCGTGATTGTGTTCTTCTGTAGTGGCTGTTTCGACATTTTTTTCAGACGAATTGCCACCAAAGAACAGATAGCCAAGGAGCAATCCTGCTAACACTAATCCGGTGTAAATGATATATTTCTTCATCGTTTTTGTTTTAATTTATTCTGAATTATTCACTTAAATAATTAATGTTCGCACTGGCTTGGTAATAGTTTTTTACCGCTTCTATCAGGTTCAGCTCAAAATTTAGCTGTAACTCCTGTACGTCCAGCACATCATTGAAATCTATGGTACCGGTTTCGTAATTCCGCCTGAGGATTTCTTCGGCATCATTGGCTTGCTCGATGTTGAGCAACTGGGTACGGTAGCTTATGCGTGCCTCTGCCCTATTGCTCACCGCGGCTTCCAGGCGCGACACCAATTCGTTGTGCCGGTTCTCCCGTTGTGCATTTAGCTCACGTTGCTTCAGTTCATTTTGCCGCGTAACCGATTTGTATTTATTACCGAAAATTGGAACCGTTATAGAGACCATCGGCATCAGGATGTCCTTTCCGCTATCCGGGGCTTGCATCGCAGTGGCTTCCCCCACCGCAACGTAATCCAGGCCAAATCCCAGATCGGGCAGGGCTTCCTTTCGGTTCATTTTTTCTGCTTCCCCTACCGATTCATACAGCTTGTCAAAACGCAACAACTCCGGGTGCACCTGTGGAACTTCTGGCAACTGTACCGGGTCTTCCTGTGGCACCGCCAGAGAATCGTAAACTTCTACCGCGGCACCGGGCCTGGTATTGAGCAAGGCATTGAAAGTAGCTTGTTCGGCTTTAAATTCTTCATCGAAGTTTTCAAAACGTTCCCGTAGCTGGTTTTGCCGCATTTGCAGGCGAAGCACATCTACCGATGAAGCTTGGTTCACTTCAAGGGAAGTAAGTGCAAGCTGCTCATAGGCTTCCAGCAGGTCTATATTTTCCTCCAATACGCGTTGCTTTGCCCTAATGGCATAAAGCCTGTAATAATTTTCGGCCACATTTAGCAGCAGTTGCCTCTGGGCCGTGGCGATTTCCACATATTGGGCATCGGCAAGGCTTGATGCATAATTCTCCCTTGCCGTGATAGTCCCAAACCACGGAATCATTTGTTGCACCGATAGTTTGTACTGCTGTGGGCCCGTTCGGGTCTCTGGTTCGCTGGCAAAATAGCCTACGCTGAACTGGGTTTCCGGGAGTACCCCAACTTCTTCAATCCTCTCCCGGGCCGTTTCATAACGCAGTTCAAACGCCTGTATCTTCGGGTTATTTTCCAAAGCCTGGGTAAGGTAAGGCTGGAGCTGCTGGGCTGTTCCTGTAAGAAAAAAGAAAAGAGAGACAATCACCGCTAGCATTCCGCTTCTTCTATTCAATTTTATTATTAAAATATCTTTTGATTTCATAGTAAAAGGCTTTCTTCTATTTTCTATTTTCAATTCTCTTGTCATTATTCGCCGTCTCCAGGGTTTTTATGCCGGCTTCTTTTCTCCAACTAAACAACACCGGCACTACAAACAATGTGATTAATGCTATAGACATACCACCAACGGCGGGGATGGCCATCGGAATCATGATATCACTGCCACGCCCCGAGGACGTAAGCACGGGCAAAAGTGCCAGAATTGTTGTAGCCGTGGTCATCAAGGCGGGACGAATACGCTTAGAGCCCGCTTCCACCACCGATTTACGGATTTCCTTTCGGCTCTTGGGCTCGTTCCGGTCAAAAGTTTGGGTAAGGTAGGTACCCATTACCACGCCATCATCAGTAGCGATACCAAAGAGGGCGATAAAGCCTACCCATACGGCCACACTCAGGTTTATAGTTTTTATCTGAAACATATCCCGAAGGTTTTCGCCAAAAAAGTCGAAATTCAGGAACCAACCCTGACCATAGAGCCAAATAAGGATAAACCCGCCAGAAAAAGCCACGAAGATCCCACTAAAGATCATAAGCGAGGTAGAAACTTTTTGAAACTGAAAGTACAGGATCAAAAAGATAATCATCAGTGCCAATGGCACCACAATGCTAAGCGTCTTTTCAGCGCGAATCTGGTTTTCATAAGTCCCCGTGAATTTATAACTGAGGCCTTTGGGCACGCTAAGCTCCCCGTTATTGATTTTATCCTGAATAAGGGCCTGGGCATTTTCTACTACATCCACTTCGGCAAAACCATCGAGTTTATCGAAAAGCACATAGCCAATAAGGAAGGTATCTTCACTCTTTATTATCTGCGGCCCCTGCTCGTAACGGATATCTACCAACTCATCTAACGGCACCGGCGAGCCGCCCTCAACCGGAACATAGATATTGCCCATATCTTCCGGGCTGTCCCGCAATTCCCTTGGGTAGCGCACGCGTACACCGTAGCGTTCGCGTCCTTCCACCGTTTGACTTAGGCGTTTTCCTCCCACAGCAACCTCCAAAAGTTGCTGAACTTCTTCTATGCTAATACCATAACGAGCCAAACGTTCACGCTTGATATCAAGAAGCAGGTAAGGTTTTCCAACAATACGGTCGGCAAAAACGGCTTCGTCTTTTACACCTTCCACTTGCTTTAACAGGTCTTCCAGTTGGAGTCCAAAATCTTCTATTTGTCGAAGGTTTTGCCCCTGCACTTTGATTCCCATAGGTGCGCGCATCCCCGTTTGAAGCATTACCAGCCGTGTCTCGATGGGCTGGAGCTTGGGCGCCGAGGTTACCCCCGGCAGCTTGGTGGCGGCGGTGATCTCGTTCCAGATATCATCTGGCGACTCTATTTCGGGGCGCCAGTTACGGTAATATTCCCCGTCATCATCTGGAATGAGCTGTTTGTTTTTTACGCGGTGGAATTCCACGATTTCGC
This sequence comes from Salegentibacter sp., assembly GCA_017795085.1. Taxonomy (GTDB): domain Bacteria; phylum Bacteroidota; class Bacteroidia; order Flavobacteriales; family Flavobacteriaceae; genus Salegentibacter. The sequence goes on along the minus strand of CP051246.1, from coordinate 1,339,436 downwards.
TGTCATTATAACTGCCAGCTGCATCTTCGTCCACCTCTAAACTTGGGTTTATTGCCAATTTGCCATTTTTTAACATAAATAAACCGTCTTCATTTACCTGGTAGCGCTGGCGTTCGCCGTGTTCATTCAGCATATATTCAGGTTTGTATTGGATTGTATTTTCATACATGGATATAGGTGCAGGGTCCAGGGCCGACTCTGTACGACCTGCCTTGCCCACTACCGTCTCAATTTCCGGGATAGCGGCCACGGCCATATCCAGCTGCTGCAAGACCCGCTTGTTCTCCTCTACACCTGCATGGGGCAGCGAAGTGGGCATCAACAAGAAGGAGCCTTCACTGAGTGAGGGCATAAATTCCTGCCCAATGTTGCGCATAATCATAAAACCGAGAATAACCAAAACGGTGGGCACCGACAAGAACAACAACTTATTGCGCAAGGCCCAATTGAGGATGCGGGTATAAAATTTTTGGAACAGGGCAAAAACACCCAGCAAACCAAAGGATATAATCCCTACCACAATAAAATTCCAGAAAACACTTTTTTCCAGACCCAACGGACGCCAATACTCGGCTAAAAGTAGCACTATGGCGAAAGCCGAAATAGCTATATTGATAACATTTGATCTTTTGGAACTAATTTTCTTTTTAAGAAGCAGTATTCCGGTTACGCCAAAAGCAATTAGGACAATACCGATGAAATATCCAAAAACAATAGCGGTAAGCCCTGCAATTATCAGAATCCCCTGTATTACCCAGCCCGCGGAAGTACGCCGGGTCCGTTTCTTAAAGAAAGATGCGGCAAATGGCGGAATAAGGAAAAGCGCAACCACTAGGGAAGCCACCAGTGCCATGGTCTTGGTAAATGCCAGTGGGCGGAACAGTTTCCCCTCTGCCCCCACCATAGTAAAGACGGGAAGGAAACTGATAATGGTGGTAAGCACGGCCGTCATAATTGCCCCGGAAACCTCGGCAGTGGCATTGTACACGATTTCATTCGTGGTCAAATATTTCCGTTCTTTGTCCTGATCGAGATGCCGGATGATATTTTCAGATAAGATCACGCCCACATCCACCATGGTCCCAATAGCAATGGCAATACCGGAAAGGGCCACGATATTGGCATCGACATTAAAGAACTTCATCGAGATAAAGACCATTAAAACCGCTACTGGCAATAAACCGGAAATGAGGATGGAGGCCCGTAGGTTAAAAACCATAACGATAATTACGAGTACCGTAATCAGGATTTCCAATGTAAGGGCTTCATTAAGCGTGCCCAGGGTTTCCTGAATCAGTTGCGTACGATCGTAAAATGGAACAATAGTTACCTGCGACTCGCGACCATCTTCCAGCACCTTGGTGGGCAGGCCGGGGCTAAGTTCATTTATTTTATCCTTTACATTATTGATTACTTCCAGCGGATTTGCGCCATAACGAGCCACAACCACTCCGCCAACCACCTCGGCACCTTCTTTGTCCAGGATACCACGGCGGGTTTCCGGACCCAGGTTTACTTTGGCAATGTCGCTTATTTTGATACTGGTAAATTCTTCTGAAGTTACCACGGCATTTTCAATATCTTCTATTTCCTGAACGTAGCCCAGCCCACGTACCAAATATTCGGCCTGATTTATTTCCAAGGTTTGTGCACCAATATCACGGTTGGTTTCCTTTACGGCCTTTACCACCTGTGCCAGGGAAATATCGTATTGACGCATCAGTTCGGGATCCACATCTACCTGATATTCCTGCACATAGCCACCTATGGATGCAACTTCGGAAACCCCGCTGGCACCGGAAAGTCCATATTTCACATAATAATCCTGAATGCTTCGCAGTTCGTGCAAATCCCAGCCCCCGGTAACATTGCCATCTTTGTCACGTCCTTCTAAGGTGTACCAAAAAACCTGGCCCAGCCCGGTAGCATCGGGACCCAGGGCAGGGTTTACACCTTCGGGAAGCAGGTTTGCCGGCAGGGAATTGAGTTTTTCCAAAATCCGGCTACGGCTCCAGTAGAACTCAATATCCTCTTCAAAAATGATATAAATACTGGAAAACCCAAACATAGAGGAACTCCGGATGGTTTTCACACCGGGAATTCCCAGGAGCGAAGTAGTAAGGGGATAGGTAATCTGGTCTTCTATATCCTGGGGGGATTTCCCCTCCCATTTGGTAAAGACAATTTGTTGATTCTCGCCAATATCGGGGATGGCATCTACCGCCACGGGATCGCGCGGAATTAAACCGGTTTCCCAATTAAAAGGGGCATTTACCACGCCCCAGCCTACAAAAAGGACTAGGAGGATAATTGCTACTAGTTTGTTTTCTATAAGAAATTTTATGCCTTTATTTAGCATCTTTATTGATAATTAAACAGTTATACATTGAATAACTTTCTGATAATATCAGAAAATTAAACACAACAAAGTAAGCCCAAGATGGAAGTAACCATAGAGCAAATCTTTCCGATAATTATCGGAAACTGTTTAAAATCAAATTAAATAAGTTTCGTGTAGTTTTTGTACGTTCCTTACAAGATAAGGAGGTGTATAATCTCTAAATGGAACAATGTTCTTATCCAGTCCATCAAAAAGATTAATATAAGTATAAAAGAAAGTAGCAACAAAGGCTTGATGCTCAAAGCTTAAATTGGTGTAAGATGTTTTTAAATCATCTTGACCGTCATTCACTATTTGTGCATCTGAACAGCAAGATTTTTCCGAAAAACCTGCTTCACAACTTTTTTGGGATGATTGATTTTCCATACCACAGGTTTGAGCATTATGAAATAAAGCAAAATCAACCAATGAATCTCCACAATAATGCATATCTACAGTAAACGACATAGTGGTAACAAATACCAAACTCGCCAAGGCTACAGATAATATTTTATGGAAAAACGATTTCATAAGATTGCAAATATATATAAAACAACGAAATATAAAAACATTAATAATTCTTTTCGTTATGTTAAACTTTTACTTCCTATACTATTTTCGACAAAAATAAAAGAATCAAACTTCTAAAAATATGATAAATATCATATTTTTATTTTCTTTTTTGCAGTATGTTCGGCAAAAATAAGTTCTAAAAAATTCATTATTAAAAATTAGTTAACATTTGTTAATTTTTTTTATATTCGTATTATGCAAAGCTTTAATAAAATAATAGCTGTTTCATTGGTACTTGCAGTAATGTTTGCTTCATCGTCTTTTACTGTGAATATGCATTTCTGCTGTGATAAACTCGTGGATATGGCGGTTTTAAATAAAGCTCAGGTTTGTGATAATGCGGTGAAGGCTCAGACCAATCCTTCAAAAAAATGTTCGTTCGAAAAAAAAGGTTGCTGTGCTAATAAATCTATAGTTAAAGAAAGTGGCGATAACTTTCAAAAAGCTTCATTTGAGATGGAAAATCATAAACTGATTTTCCTACACACATTTTTTTACACTTACGTAAATCTATTCGAAGGGTTGGAACAAAATATAATCCCTTTTAGGGATTATGACCCACCCCTCATACCGAAAGATTTTCAAGTACTCCACGAGGTATATTTAATTTGATTTCATCCTAAGTAGGTTCTTTTTCAAACAACCTACCTTATATGTTGGCCTGTACTACGCAAAGGCTAACAACTGGTGCGCTCTATCCTGAGCATACCACACTTTCAACTATTTGAAAAACAGAAATTTATAATCTATTAGAATAAATACCATTCTAAGAATAAATAATTAATACTATGGATTTACAGAAAGAATTCTGGATAAAGAATATGGTATGTAGCCGTTGTCTAAAAGTAATAACGCAAGAACTGGAAGAGATGGGAATAACCGTACTCTCTTTGGAATTAGGTAAACTATTGGTTGAATCTTCAAAAAACACCAACACGGAGGTTACGTATAAAGTTACCAAAGTACTTCATTCCAATGATTTTGAAATAGTACAAAGTGAAGGGGAAATGCTGGTTGAAAAAGTAAAAATCATTCTAATCCAACTGCTTACTCAGTTACCACTTCATTTGAAAACAAATACTTCAGAACATTTGTCTTCTACGCTCAACAGGGATTATAAAATACTGAGCAGGCTGTTTTCTAAAAATGAAAACACCACCATTGAAAAATACTTTATAAAACTGAAAATTGAAAAAGTAAAAGAACTTATTCAATTAAAACAATATTCTTTTTCAGATGTGGCATATATGCTGGATTATAGTAGCATTAACCATTTATCAAGACAGTTTAAAGAGATTGTGGGAATGAGTATGAGCGACTATAAAAACACAGAAAAATGGAAACGAAATTTCTATGATGAAATTATATAAATAACAACGAAAGTTATGCAGATGAAGTAGCATAAAAACAGATAGCTTTCGTGTTAATTATAATATTAAAAACCCTAAAGCCCGAACTCCCTAAGGCTTGTGTTGATAATCCCCCAATTACAACATAAGCCAGTTCAGGTCTTAAAAAGGCGAGGAATAAACATTAATTAAAATAAAAAACAATGAAAAATCACTGGTTATGGATGGTCCTCGGTTGTGGACTGCCGCTTTTACTCATCTTTTTAGCACCATCTATTGGAATTGGTGGTGGCACCTGGCTTTTTGCATTTATTATAATAATGTTCGCAGTACACTTGTTAATGCCCATGCGGCACGGGAGCCATACGCACGGATTGTCCAATGAGAACTTAAAAAAGAAGGATAAAAAAAAAGAAGGACAACATCACTAAAATTTATGTTATGAAACGAAAATTTCAAATTAATGGTATTAGTTGCGGCGGCTGCATTAGCAGGGTCAAAAAGACATTGGAAGAACATCCAAAGATTGAAAAGGCAGAAATTTTTCTGGCACCAAAAGGAGCTACAATCATCACTATGAAGGAAACGCTTTCAGTAGATGAATTACAAAAACAACTCAGCAACCTTGAGGGTTACACAATTGAAAAACTATAAAAGTAACTTAAAATCAAAAATTATGTTTTTTCACGACGGAAGTTTCGGAGGTATGCACCTGATATGGTGGATTATTTGGATGGCGTTTATCATTTGGATTTTCTTTATCCCAACTGATATCCCATACCAAAAACCAAAAAAAGAAAAGCCATTGGACATCCTAAAAAACAGGTTTGCCAAGGGCGAAATTTCAAAGGAGGAATTTGAAGAATCCAAAAAATTATTAAAATCAGATAACCAATCTTAAAACATATAAATTATGTATCGATTAAATGTAAAAAAATTCGGTTTTGCCCTCGGTCTAACAGTATCCTTAATTTATTTGGGCTGTATGATCGTGATGGCTACAGCAGGACAGGAAGGAACGATTATATTTTTCAACAGCCTTTTACACGGTCTGGACACCAGTAATATTATAAGAATGGACGTGCCACTATTAGAAGCATTTTTTGGTATTGTGCAAAGCTTCATTTTAGGCTGGTTGATTGGAGCGTGTATTGCGGCATTTTATAATGCCCAAATAAAAAACAGATGATTTTGCATTAAATAGGATTGTTTAATCGAAAGTTTAGATAAGGCCCTCTTGAATTTAGAACATAATTATATCAAAGATTCATAAACCGCTAAAAATGATAAACAGTAATACTTATAAAAATATTAAGATCATTTTGACTCATTTATTTATTGGGGCAGGTATTTTTTATTTCCTGGTACACCCTTTTACAATGGTAATCTACTGGTTTGAGTTCAGTGATACGCCCTTCTCTTTCCCCTTGTTTCAGCAAGTCTTAGAAGAACGTTTTTTGGAATCTTTCAGTTTCAATATGCGGGGCATGGGCGGACTCTTAACTTTATTGGGAGGATTCTTGGGGATAGTTTCAGGTTTATTCTGGATAAACCTGAAAAAGAAAAATGAAATTATTGGCACACAACAGCGGCTGCTTGTTCGTGATATTGAAGAATTAATCCAGGCCGGTGAAAATGAACGGGTGGAATTCAAATCTTCCATACGCTATGATTATTACCGTAAAACAACCAATCGGGAACTGGAGTTGGTCATTGCCAAAACCATTGTGGGCTTTATGAATGCCAAGGGTGGAAAACTTATAATTGGTGTTGATGACGACGGAAATGTTCTGGGATTGGAAAAAGATTATAAAACCCTAAAGCATAAAAACATGGATGGGTATGAACGTGCGGTGTTCAGGATTATCTCTACACAATTGGGTCACGAGGCTTGTTTCAGCAACCATATTTCGTTCTACAGTATTGATGAGAAAGATGTGTGCGTGGTGGATATCGAACCTTCCAACGAACCGGTTTATGTGAGTGATGAAGGAAACACCACTTTTTATGTACGCACAGGAAATGCTACGTATCCACTATCGGTAAAAGAAACAGTGGATTATTTAAAAACCAAAAAGCTTAAGCTTATGCAATACAACTAGTTTATAAGAGAGGTTGGAAATGAAATATCCAAAATGATTCGATTACTAAATTCTTTGGCTTGACATGTAAATCTAATTCGGACAGAATTAGTGGAATTAAACCCGAAATCAGAGATTAAAAAGACGAAAAAAATGAAAATTGTATTGGCCATAGATGGTTCAGATTTTAGTGAAGTAGCCATTAACGAGCTTAAGAAAATGACTTTATCCTCAAATAGTGAAATTCATATTATAAATGTTTATGAACTTCCTAAAACAACCGGTCTGGGATTGCATACTATGGGCGGCAAGATAGGAAATTACATAGAAGAAATTAAAAGTAACGCTCAAAAATTGGGAAACAAAATCGTTTCAGAAGCTTCCGATAAAATCAAGGCCGAAAACAAGGCACTTACCATAACCACAAGTGTTGTTAGCGGACTGCCCAAAAGTACTATTAATGAAAAAGCAGAAAATTGGGGTGCAGATTTAATTGTAGTAGGCTCTCAGGGTCACGGTGCTTTTTCTCGCTTAGTATTGGGCTCAGTATCCCAATATTTAACCACAAATGCCAAATGTTCAGTACTGATTGCAAGAGATAGAAATAAAAAATGAAAGAAAAGCAAACACATAGCATTACGTTGGAATCCACCTGTAAGATAACAGATGAGATATGTCTTCCCGATACTAAATTACCTCGTGTGGTTATCGTTGGTGGAGGATTTGCAGGTTTGGCATTGGTTGAGAAACTGAAACACAAAGAAGTTCAAGTGGTTTTACTCGATAAAAATAACTTCCATCAGTTTCAGCCTTTATTATATCAAGTGGCAACGAGTGCCCTGGAGCCTGACAGTATTGTATTTCCATTCAGAAAACAAATCAATGGCTATAAAAATGTTTTCTTTCGTTTGGCTGAAGTTGAGGAAATTCAACCTGATTCAAATACTATATTGACCAATAAGGGAAGTGTTTCTTATGACTATTTAGTGTTGGCTACTGGCACGACCACCAATTTCTTTGGGATGGATTCTGTGGCCGAAAATAGTTTGGGGATGAAGGATATTCGCGATTCCCTCAACATCCGTCATATGATGTTGCAAAATTTGGAACAGGCAGCTATTACTTGTGATGATAAAGAACGCGACGCGCTGACAAATTTTGTAATAGTAGGTGGTGGTCCAGCAGGCGTAGAAATGGCAGGAGCTTTGGCAGAGTTTTGCAAATACATCCTTCCCAAAGATTACCCAGAGTACCCTTCTTCCATTATGAATATTTATCTAATAGAAGCCATTGATGAGTTGTTAGGCACAATGTCAGACAAGGCATCATCGAAAACCCTCAAATATTTAGAGGATTTGAATGTAAAGGTATTATTAAATGAAGCTGTAAGCAATTATGACGGCAACGAAGTCACTACCAAAAGTGGTAAGACCATTTTGGCTAAAAATCTTATCTGGACGGCTGGCGTAAAAGGACAATTCCCAAAAGGTATTGATGAAAAACACGTGGTCAAGGGCAACCGTATAAAAACTGGCTCATTTTTAATGGTAGAAGGTTACGAAAACTTTTTTGCCATAGGCGATATAGCGGCTATAATTACTAAAGATACACCAAAAGGGCATCCACAAGTAGCACAGACAGCTATTCAGCAAGGTAAATGGTTGGGTGATTCACTATTAAAAATCATTAAGAACGAGGCACCAAAACCTTTCGAATATAAAGACAAGGGTTCTTTGGCAACCGTAGGAAAACGTAAAGCAGTAGCCGACTTGGGAAAAATGAAGTTTGCTGGCTATTTCGCCTGGTTACTATGGTCCATAGTACACTTGATGTCCATAAGCGGATTTAGAAAAAGATTGATGGTTGGTTTTAATTGGGCGGTTAGTTATTTCACTTATGAAAAGAGCAACCGACTGATTATTAGAAATTTTAATCCGAAATCTTCGATTAAAAACAGGGGAAAATAATTTAAAAATGAAGAATAACAGAGAGAATAAAGATAAGCTTTCCCTAATAGGTTCCATATCCCTTGGTACAGGCGTAATGATTGGTGCTGGCATATTTGTCCTAATGGGTCAAATAGCTGAATTAGTGGGAGATCTATTTCCAATAGCATTTATTGCGGGAGCTATTGTGGTAGGTTTTAGTTCGTATTCTTATGTAAAGTTTTCAAACGCTTTTCCTTCCTCTGGAGGTGTCGTAAAATTTTTAAGTAAATCCTACGGGCCAGGAACTACAACCGGTGTTTTTTCATTGTTGATGTATGTCTCTATGGTAGTTTCCGAAAGTCTGGTGGCCGGCACTTTTGGAGCTTATACACTTAGGCTATTTCCCGAGTCTTATGCAGGTTATGCCTCTACCCTGGGTGTTGGGCTAATTGTTGTTGCCTATATAGTGAACATCCTGGGCAATAAGGTTATTGGGGTCACCGCAACATTTACCGCTATTATAAAGGTAGTGGGAATAGCAATATTGGCCATTGCCGGCTTAGCAATTTCAGGTTTTGCCGATATCACCGGAAACTATATTCCCGAAAATACCGAGACATTACCGCAAGGATTCGCCTTTGTGGCTGCTTTGGCCTTATCTATCCTCGCTTACAAAGGCTTTACTACTATCACCAACCAGGGCGGGGATATTAAAAACCCACATAAAAACCTGGGACGATCTATTATTATTTCTATTCTTATCTGTACGCTCATCTATGTAGCACTGGCTTTGGCTGTTGCCGGAGGTTTAAGCATTCCTGAAGTTATTGCGGCAAAAGATTATGCCCTTGCGGCCGCAGCAAGACCTGTTTTTGGCGAATGGGGCTCCTGGTTTACTATTGGTATTGCTATAATTGCCACAGTATCTGGCGTTATTGCCAGTGTGTTTTCATCATCACGCCTGTTGGCGATGTTGAGTAATATGAAACAGGTGCCTTCCTTAAAAGGGATGGGGAATTTTAAAAATCCGGCGCTCATATTTACAGTTTCACTTGCCATTTTACTGACTGCCCTGTTCAATTTAACAAGAATTGCTTCTATTGGAGCCATTTTTTACCTCATAATGGATATCGCGATTCATTGGGGGCTTTTCAGACATCTTAGAAAAGAAGTTGAATTTCAACCAATCATCCCCTTGATCGCTATCATACTGGATATTGGGGTGCTTACTGCCTTTATCTATATAAAATACCTGAACGATCCGTTGGTGCTAATTGTGGCGGCCATCGGTATAATACTCATCCTTCTTGCCGAACGACTTTTTATGATTTCCCATACTGATAGTGAAGGAAATATGCCTATGGGGATGGACGACAACAAACCTGCAAAAGAAAAAATGTAATTACTATTTAATACTAAAAATTATGGAACAGACAAAAAGAACAACAAAAATGAAAAACAAAAAGTTGATAAGCGGGATAGCAATGGTACCGCTACCAGTACTTGTCTTTTTGAGCATTGATGAAGCTTTGTTTCAAAGCGGTGGCTTCCTCTTTACCCTAAAGCTGGCGATCCTATGGACCTTAGTGAGTATAGGGATTATAGTAACGACAATCCTATTACAGAATAACCAAAAAACGATAACCCTTAAAGTTAAGAAATAATGAAAAGTATAGCGGTTATAGGATACGGAGTCATTGGAAAAAGAGTGGCAGATGCCATCAATCTACAAGACGATATGAAACTTTTAGGCGTGTGTGATGTTATTAGCGACTGGCGCATTCAAAACGCGGTAAGAAAAGAATATGATATTTATGCAGCCACTCAAGAAGCGGCCGATAAAATGAAGTCCGAAGGAATTTCAGTAAAAGGCAATATGCAGGAGCTTTTAGAAAAATCAGACCTTGTAGTGGACTGTACCCCTAAAAAAATTGCGGTTCAAAATGTTGCGATTTATAAAGAACAAAATATCAAATTTATTTTACAGGGAGGCGAAAAACACGAAACCACAGGCCATTCCTTTAGTGCCGAAAATAATTACAAATCGGCTATAAATATAGATGCCACGAGGGTTGTTTCCTGCAACACCACCTCTATTTTAAGAACCTTAACAGCATTAAAAAAAGCTGATCTATTGGATTATGCCAGAGGGACACTCTTGAGAAGAGCTACAGATCCTTGGGAAAGTCATTTAGGCGGGATTATGAACACAATGGTTCCCGAAAAGGATATTCCGAGCCATCAAGGACCAGACGCCAAAAGTGTAGATCCTGATTTGGATGTTATTACTACCGCAATAAAGGTACCCCAAACCTTAAGCCATTTACACTACTGGAACGTGAAGTTAAAAAAACAAGCCTCTAAAGAAGAAGTGCTTAATGCTTTTAAAACGTCCAGCCGTATCAAATTGATTCAATATGACCAAGGTTTGGTTTCCAACAATACCATAAAAGAAATGTTCTTGGATATGGGAAGGCCTTGGGGCGATATGTACGAAGTAGCCCTATGGGAAGATATGCTAAAAGTACATGGCGATGAACTTTTCTATGCTTATGTAGTCGATAATCAAGCTATTGTAATTCCGGAAACAATTGATGCTATTAGGGCATTAACCGGAATTGAAACAGATGGGGCTAAATCCATCGCCAAAACAAATGAAAGTTTAGGAATCCATTAAACACTATCGAGATGAAAATAAGCAAAAACATAATAGGACTTTTAGGAGAAAAGGCAGACTTCTATTTGGAACACGTTTGTGAAAAAATAACAAAGGATGAACTGCAAACCCCCAGTAAAGCAAACATAGATAAGGTATTTGTTCAAAGTAACAGAAATCCACAGGTACTGCGAAGTCTTTCGCAATTGTATAACCACGGAAACCTTGGCGGTACAGGCTATTTGAGCATCCTTCCCGTAGACCAGGGTATTGAGCACAGTGCTGCTTTTTCATTCTATAAAAACCCGGATTATTTTGACCCGGAGAATATTATAAAATTGGCAATAGAAGCAGGATGTAATGGAGTGGCTTCCACCTTTGGGGTTTTAGGATTAAACGCACGAAAATATACCCATAAAATTCCGTTTATCGTGAAGATTAACCACAATGAACTGCTTACCTACCCAAACAAATATGACCAAACACTATTCGGAAAAGTAAAATCAGCTTGGAATATGGGAGCCGTTGCTGTGGGTGCCACCATTTATTTTGGTTCTGAAGAAAGTAATAGACAGCTAAAGGAAATAGCCGAAGCTTTTGAAGAAGCCCATAGTTTAGGAATGGCTACCATTTTATGGTGCTATACCCGCAATGAAAATTTTAAAACCGAAAAGAAAGATTATCACGCTGCCGCCGACGTTACCGGACAAGCTAATCATATCGGCGTAACGATACAGGCAGATATCATCAAACAAAAATTACCTACAAACAATTTTGGATTTAAGGAAATTGGGTTTGGAAAATATGATGATGAAATGTATAAAACCCTTACCACAGAACATCCCATTGACCTTTGTCGATTACAAGTCGCCAATTGCTATATGGGCAAAATAGGATTGATCAATTCCGGCGGTGGCTCTAAAGGTGAATCAGATTTGACCGAAGCGGTAACAACAGCATTAATCAATAAAAGAGCTGGCGGCTCTGGATTGATTATGGGTCGAAAAGCATTTCAAAAGCCTTTTATTAGAGGGATTGAGTTACTGCACTCCGTCCAACAGGTATATCTGGAAGATAGTATAACCATAGCTTAATTATAACGAAAACAATTTAAAACCAATAAATCATGAAAAACATACTCGTACCTACAAACTTTTCAGAAAACTGCAAGAAAGCAGAGGAACTCGGAATTGAAATGGCAAAGCTTTACAATTCAGAAATTCATTTTTTTCACTTAATTAACACCCCCGTAAACTGGGTTGAGCTAGATAAGGAAAAAGAAAAAAGATATCCAGAAACAGTAAAAGAAATAGGAAGTGCAAAAGCCTCCTTGAGAGCACTGGAAAAAAAAGCAGAACAACAAGAGCTTGAATGCAGGACGTTCCTTGAGTTTGATGGCGGACAGGCAAATATACTTAAACACTCCGGTCATTTTCACCACGACTTTATTGTTACAGGAAGCAGCGGCACCCGAGGTGGAGTGCGCGAATTACTGGGAAGCAATGTAGAGAAAATTGTAAGAAAAGCCGATGTCCCTGTAATTGTGGTTAAGGATGAAAAAGTAACTTTTCCTTTTAATAATATTGTTTTTGTTTCAGATTTTCTGGAAGATGTGAGCGAAGCATTTAAGCAGGTTATTTCTATTGCGGAAAAGTGCGGTGCACATCTTCATTTATTGAGGGTTAATACCCAAACTGATTTTAACAGTATAGAACAGGGTTTGGACCCCATCAAGGAATTCTTGAAGAAATTCCCCGATTTGGATAACTTTTCAATGAATGTATATAATGAACCTGATGTAGAAACAGGTATAAACAATTTTTTGAAATATAAAGATGCCGATTTAATAGCAATGTGTACTAGTGGCCGTACAGGTTTTTTAAGCCTGTTCTCCAAAAGTATCGCCGAGGGCGTAACCAATCATTCCGAATTGCCGGTAATGACCATTAAGGTATAACAATGAATAAACCAGTCCTAATAAAAAAATATTCCGGCGAGTACGAAGCTTTTGATATAAACAAACTCATCAATTCTCTGCGACGTTCACAGGCAGATGAGGATCTTATTCAAGATATAGCACAGGAGGTGCAAGAGCAGATTGAAGAAGGAATGACCACTAAGAAAATCTATCAATTGGCTTTCAAGATGCTAAAATTAAGATCGAGGGTAAGTGCTTCAAAGTACAAACTCAAAAAAGCTTTGATGGAGCTGGGCCCAACGGGCTTTCCATTTGAAAGGTTTGTGAGCAAACTATTAACGCACGAGGGGTTTGTAACACAGGTGGGTGTGATTGTGCAGGGCAATTGCGTGCAGCACGAAACAGATGTGATAGCCCAACAGGATAACGAACATTATATGATTGAATGTAAATACCATAGTGATCAAGGGCGGGTTTGCAATGTTAAAGTGCCCCTTTATATCCATTCAAGATTTTTGGACGTAGAAAAACAATGGGAGCGCCAAAAAGGTCACGAAGCTAAAATTCACAAAGGAGGTTTATATACCAACACCCGATTTACAAGTGATGCTATACAATATGGTAAATGCGTTGGGCTATTATTGACAAGCTGGGATTACCCAAGGGGCGATGGTTTAAAAAACAGGATAGACAAGTCCGGCTTGCACCCCTTAACTGCTTTAACAACGCTGACCAAAGCCGAGAAAATGAAATTATTGGAGAAAGGAATCGTGCTCTGCAAAGAGCTTCACGAAACACCAAAAATTTTAGAACAAGTAGGAGTGCCAAAATCAAGACACAAAAAGATTCTTGAGGATTCAAGAGAACTATGTAGAATTCATTAAAGCACTATTTAAATTTTTAATTTAAAAATAGAAGAAATGAAAACAGATGAACTGAAAGAAAAGGACAGTATCGATTTAGAGCCATTTTACCAAGCATTGGAAGATGATTCTAAAATACTTGAAGAAGCCCTTGAGATATTACTGGAAATGGTACACTTTGAACCTAAATCCATAAAGAAATTGGCTCTTTTTATCAAAAAGGATTCCCGTAATCTATATAAAGAAATAGTGGAATTGAGCAAATCTAACCAAGGTAAAGGAAACACATCTTCCTGCTGTGGTGGACACTAAAAAAATACTATAAAGATGAAAACCAATAAAATAAACATCCACTTTTTGGGAGCAGCAGGAACCGTAACCGGCTCAAAATATTTAGTGGATACAGGAGATATAAAAATACTCATAGACTGCGGACTTTTTCAAGGGCTAAAGGAATTACGCCTTAAAAACTGGGACTATCCGCCAGTGAAAGTTTCGGAAATTGATATGGTCTTGCTTACCCACGGTCATTTAGACCACACGGGCTATCTGCCTCGATTAGTCAAGCAAGGATTCAATGGGCCTATCTATGGTACCAATCCCACATTAGACATCGCCACGATCATCTTGAACGATAGCGCTAAAATTCAGGAACAGGAAGCAGAACGTGCCAACAAAGAAGGCTATTCCAAACACAGTCCTGCCGAACCACTTTACGATTTGAAGGATGTAGAAAAAACCATTCCGCATTTTAAAGGTATTCCACAAGCACAATGGATTCCATTGTTTGACGGTATCAGAGTTCGTTTCCAATACAACGGGCACATTCTGGGTGCCACTTACATTGAGTTGGATGTATACGGGAAACGTTTTGTGTTTTCAGGAGATATTGGTAGAACTAACGATTTACTATTATATCCACCGTTAAAACCGAAAAAAGCCAATGTACTATTTATAGAATCAACCTATGGTGGAAGGTTTCATCCAGATGAAGTAGAAGCACTTCCGCAGATTGAAAAATTGGTCAATGACACTATCAATAGAGGTGGAAGTCTTTTTATTCCAAGTTTTTCGGTAGAACGCGCCCAACTGATGATGGTGATTTTTTGGAAATTATTGAAAGAGAAGAAAATCCCAAAAGTACGAATGATAATGGACAGCCCAATGGGCGCTAGTGTATTGGAATTGTTTCATCGCACAAGGGACTGGCACAGACTAGATGAGAATGAATGTGATGAAATGTGTTCACATTTTACGGTCGTAAGCAGTTATCGGGAAACTATGGAATTACGAACCGATAACAAACCAAAAATTGTGATTGCAGGAAGCGGAATGCTTACTGGCGGAAGAATGCTCAACTATCTCGAAACCCAAGCACAAAATTCAAACAACACTTTGCTCTTTGTGGGTTATCAGGCCGAAGGTACTCGGGGAAGAAAATTATTGGAAGGTGATAAGGAATTGAAAGTGTACGGAAAATGGGTGCCGTTTCATATGGAAGTTGCAGAAATTGAAGGGCTTTCGGCACACGCAGACCATAAAGAACTTATAGAATGGATGGGCAAAATAAAAAATACGCCAGAGCGCATTTTCATAGTACACGGTGAAAAAGAAAGTGCGGAAGCATTGCAGAAAGGAATTAAAGAAACTTATCAATGGAATTCGGAAATCCCACAGCTATATAGTATAGAAAATGTATAATTTGTTAATCATATAAAAATGCAAACCAAAAAAGCAAGCACGAACTGGCAAGTGATTACCGGCGGACCTAGTACTGGAAAAACCACTGTAATTAATATGCTGGCTGAGAGAGGTTATAAAACAACCATTGAGCATGCAAGGCACTATATAGACACCATGCGTACTGAAGGTCAAACGGTTGAAGAATTAAGAAGTAATCGTAAGAAATTTCAAATAGGGGTCTTGGATATGCAAATAGAACAAGAAGCTTCCATATTGCCCCAAGACTTGGTTTTCTTAGATAGGGCCATTCCAGATGCTATGGCATACTATCAATTTTTAAAGCTTGATTATGATGAGAAGCTGCTCACCGCAGTTAAAAACACTTCCTATAAAAAAATATTCATTTTAGACCGATTACCATTCACCAAAGATTATGCCCGTACTGAGGATGAAGAGGCTCAAAAGAAAATACACCAATTAATAATAGATGTTTACACTTCCTTGGGATTTCCAATTGTTTCTGTTCCAGTTTTGCCACCAACTGAACGGGTAGAATTTATTTTAAAAAACATAGAATAGCATACACGATCAAGTATCTAAATGTAATTTATAAAGAAAATGTTTAGAAAATTCAATAGAAAATATCCTACAACATATAGCACAGCTATGATGTTCACGGCAGCATTGTTCTATTTTATTTTGGGCTGTACAGGTATAAATGCTCAAAACGAAATGCTTATCGGGCAGATTTCAGGCAGGGATGTAGTGCGAAAAAATTTTGATAAAGAAGGTGATTTTCTCAATAAACAAACTTTTGAAGCTGGAGAAACAATAAAGGAAAATGGATATTATGAAATAAAGGTAGTTACAGAATTGTTTGACAAAAACAAACAATCAACCGATAAATACACTACTACCTACCGTTGTGAGCCAGATGACGCCAATGTAATGATAATGGCTTTTCCGTTTTCCAAGCCAAAATCAAAAGAAACCGAAATTAATACCATTTCTGAAAATTTTAAAAAGCTCTACGATTTACAAAACTTGAAAGATATTAAATTGGAAATGAGTTTTGACTCGGGCTTGTTAAACTTTTTTGGTTCCAAAAGCATCATAAAAATTTATGACCGAAAATTAGAGGATGGGAAAAACACTATAAAATCAAAAATTAATATTAAAGCCTATGCCTGGGGAATTCGCATTAAGCAACTCAATTATACCGTTATCGAAAAATTAAATGAAAAAGGTTTATTGACCTTTCAGGAATTTACAAAAGAGGATAAGAGCTATTTTACAATGAACTATAAATAAAGACAGATGACAAATTACGATACACTTTCAGAAGCCATAAATGACTTACAAGCAAACGACTATCCTTATGATTTCAATTTAAAACCAGAGTGCTTAGAATGTCCTTCCCTGAAAATTGAGATCCGGCCAGAAGATTTTAAAGTAGATAAAACCTATCGCTTTGAAGGAATGAGCAGTACCGATGATAATAGTATTTTATATGCTATATCTTCTAAAAACGGCATTAAGGGTCTTTTGGTAGATGCTTACGGTGTCTATGCTGAAAACCTAACGGAAGCAATGCGAAAAAAATTAAGATAAAATCTTGAAAATGATAAATTTAGATAAAATTTCAACCAAACCACCCCAAACGATTTCAAAAGGCGAGGCAAAGAAAAATCTGGCACAGCTTCGCAAAGAATTTTTTGAACTTCAGAATATGTTTTATGCCGATGGGCGTTTTGGTTTGCTTATTATCCTACAGGGCATGGATACTTCCGGCAAAGACGGCACCATTCGTCATGCCCTTAGCAGTATGAATCCGCAGGGCGTTCAGGTTAAATCGTTTAAAAAACCGACCGAGGAAGAGTTGAAGCACGACTTTTTATGGCGTGTTTACCCCCATATTCCACCAAAGGGTATGATTCAAATTTTTAACCGTTCGTATTACGAAGATATAATGATGCCAAGGCTCAACAATTCCCTTCCAGAAGAGATTCTCGCACACCGTTGTAAACTCATAAAGCATCTTGAACAGCATTTTAAACTGAGTAACATTCATGTACTAAAATTTTTTCTCCATATCTCGAAAGAAGAACAAAAACAGCGTATAAAAGAACGACTTTTAAAACCTCATAAACGTTGGAAATATAGTGCCAATGATAAAAAAGCAGCTAAAAAATGGGAGGCTTATAGAGCTGGCTACAATATGTTATTAAATGACTGCGATGAACCTTCCTGGCATATTATACCCGCAGATAAACGTTGGCACCGCAACTTTAGCGTTGCCAATATAATTACGGAGCATTTAAAAAAACTAAACCTAAAATATCCTAATACTTAAAAATAGAAATCATGGAAAATCACAAAGACCATAAAAATCACGGCCATAAAAGCAAAGGGAAAGATTCCACAAAGATAGAAGCAGAAAAAAAAGAAGAAGAGATAAAAGACCATCATATCGAAAAAACAAAGCACGGCCACGAAAAGGCTATGGATCATAGTAAGATGAACCACGGCAGTGGAGACCATTCTGGCCACAATCCAGGGCACGGAGAACACGGGCACGACCATCATAAAATGATGATTGCCGATTTTAGAAAACGGTTTTGGGTAACTTTAATCTTGACCATTCCCATCCTGATCATCTCCCCTATGATACAAGATTTTATTGGGTATGAGTTTTTGCTTCCTGGAAACCAGTACATTTTATTCGCTCTTTCTTCGGTAGTATATTTCTATGGCGGCTGGCCATTTATTACCGGATTCTGGTCCGAGGTTAAAAAAGGTGCACCGGGAATGATGACCCTTATTTCTATGGCCATTACCGTGGCGTACTTTTATAGTTCGGCAACGGTGTTTGGTTTAGAAGGTGTCGATTTTTTCTGGGAACTGGCTACGCTTATTGCTATTATGCTTGTAGGTCATTGGATAGAGATGAAAAGCGTTCTAGGCGCCTCTAAGGCCTTGCAGCTGTTAGTAAGCATGATGCCTGCCGAGGCACATCGTGTTAAAGGAGACACTATTGAAGATATTCCTCTGGAGGATTTACTGAAAGATGACGTAATACTTGTAAAACCAGGGGAAAAAGTTCCCGCTGATGGTATTATAGTAGAAGGTTCTAGTTATCTAAATGAATCCATGCTTACCGGAGAATCTAAACCGGTAAAAAAAGATAAAAAAGATAAAGTAATTGGAGGTTCGGTAAACGGTAATGGCAGTTTAAAAGTAAAAGTAGAGCATACCGGAAAGGACAGCTATCTCAACAAGGTCATCACTATGGTCGAGGAAGCACAAAAGTCTAAATCAAAAATGCAAAACCTCTCTGACAGGGCTGCAAAATGGTTGACTTACGTTGCATTGGGAATTGGATTTGGAACATTAGCGGTTTGGCTCATATTGGGCTTTCCATTTGTTTATGCATTGGAAAGAATGGTAACCGTAATGATTATTGCATGTCCGCACGCTTTAGGTCTTGCGATTCCGTTAGTAGTTGCTATTTCAACAGCTGTATCTGCTCAGAACGGGTTGTTGATTCGCAACAGGACCGCTTTTGAAGAGTCCCGAAAAATATCGGCCTTATTATTTGATAAGACGGGAACGCTTACTAAGGGAGATTTTGGGGTTACAAGAATTGAATCTGTAAATGAAAAATTTTCGAAAGAGGAAATATTACGGTTGGCGAGTGCTTTGGAGCAAAGCTCGGAACACCCTATTGCCGTTGGAATAATTAAAAAGATAAAAGAAGATAAAGTTGCTATCCCAAATCCAGAAAACTTTAATGCGATTACGGGTAAAGGTGTGGAAGCAAATGTAGAAGGAAAGCAAATAAAAGTGGTTAGTCCTGGTTATTTAAGGGATGAAAAAATAACTATTCCCGAAGATGCCTATAGTGACGCCGCTGAAACTGTCGTCTTTGTCTTGATTGATGGAAAACTGGCAGGATATATTGCACTTGCCGATGAAATAAGACCAGAATCTGCCGAGGCTATAAAAGTCTTTAAAAAGAATAATATAAAAGTTTTAATGGCTACCGGTGATAATGAAAGAACTGCCAAAGCTGTTAGCGATAAACTCGGCTTGGATGGATACTACGCCGAAGTTTTGCCACATCAAAAAGTGGAAATAGTAAAAGAATTGGAAAGTAAGGGAGAGTTTGTGGCAATGACAGGAGACGGCGTGAACGATGCACCGGCTCTGGCTCAAGCCAATGTAGGTATTGCAGTAGGTTCTGGCACAGACGTAGCCGCTGAAACTGCGGATATTATTTTGGTAAACAGCAACCCACAAGATATTGCTAACTTGATTTTGTTCGGTAAGGCTACATACAATAAAATGATCCAGAACCTTATTTGGGCGACGGGGTATAACGTTATTGCCATTCCGTTGGCTGCCGGAGTGCTTTATTCTACCGGTTTTGTTTTAGGTCCAGCCGTTGGAGCTGTACTTATGAGTTTGAGTACCATCATAGTGGCCATTAATGCTCAATTATTGAAAAAGAAAATCGGAAAAAAATAATGATTAAAAAAAGCAAGCTCGGCAGGATCTTTTTGGTCCTGCTGAGTTTATTTATGGTAATGCTTGGTTATGGTATTTTATTGCCAATCCTTCCATACTATACCGAAAGGCTTGCTTTAGGAGCTAACCTCGATACTAATTCGATCAATTTTCATATTGGTTTATTAACGAGTATCTACCCCTTCTTTCAGCTTCTTTTCGTTATACTTTGGGGGAGGTTATCCGATAAATACGGGCGTAAGCCCATTATCGTTGTTGGATTAATTGGGTTTATAGTAATGCAACTGCTTACTGGATTGGCAACCTCCCTTACAATGCTCTATATAGCGCGTATTCTCGGAGGTATATTCACTTCGGCTGTTATTCCTGTCAGTAACGCATTTCTCAGTGATATCACTTCTAAAAAACATAGGACTAAAATTATGGCTTGGTCTGGGGTAGCGATAAGTTCAGGGGTTATTTTTGGACCTGTTTTAGGCAGTTTTCTATCCCAAACTAACCTACACTTTAAATATTCGTTTTGGATATTACATCTGGACCGGTTCTCAGTTCCTTTTATTTTGGTTGCACTTTTAGGTTTTACTGTATTGGTTATTTTGATTAAATCGTTTAGGAATACAAAACCGGTTAGCAGGTTTGTTTCAGGAAAACAAAAATTAAATTTTAGTTTTAGTAGGTTCTTTATTGTCCTATTACTGCTCTCTTTTGTTATGCAGTTTGTAGTGACCCTCTTTGAAACGGTTTTTTCAATTTATGGAAAAAATCAGTTGCTATTTTCAAGTAATCAGATAGGAATTGGTTTTATGGTCTGTGGGATAGTAATGGCGGTATTACAACCTGTATTTGCGACCTATGGAGAGAAAATATTGACAGCAAAACAACAAATTGGAGCCGGATTGTTGATTTCAGGCATTTCACTAATCGCATTTCCTTTTTTCGGCAATGAAATTTATGTCTATGTACTGATTGTAACATTCGCCACTGGTGGAGCAATTGTAACCCCTAACCTACTTTCAGCCGTTTCCTTACTTTCAAAAGAAAAGGCGGGCAGTAATATTTCTGTACAGACCTCGGCAAACAGTGTCGGACAGATTTTAGGCCCGATCATCGGAACCTGGCTCATTGCCGGTGGGTTTTATTATCCCTTCATTATAGCCGGCATCATTATAATTACCTTTATTGGATTACTTTATTTTTATAAAAGCTTTAATAGTAAAACAACTAAAATAGGACAAGACAACAAAGTATCCTAAGAAAAGCAATAATCTTGTTTCTGAAAAATAATATTTAAATTTTTATTATCTAATAATCATTTAATTTTTTAAGGCATTTCCAGAGCGCCACCAACATCACTCTGATTGGTGAAATAAGTCCGTCCATTTGCTAAAAAATGTGATCCTAATTGGCCACCTACCTTTTTTGTGGTACAAACTTTTACTATTTTGAGCTTAGCTATTTATTAATATTATGATATCACCCCAATTTCATAAGGATCAGTTCAATCCAGCGACGGAAAAGACTTCGCAATTGTTCACGCTCTATATTACGTATAGTAATACTATCCAGACGGCCGTCTATAAGTTTCCGACTAATGAGCTGAGTGTCCATCCTGTCATTTTTGGTGTATTGCTCCTTTCCCTTACGGTGTGTATCAGCGGGATTGACTAATAGGGATTTCCCTCTATAGGTCTAAAATCTGGGATAGGCACAATAGAATAATCTAAATAATATCATTTAAAATATAAAGTTCATTCTGTAGTCACTTCACCACAATATTTGATAAAACGAAATAACCAAGTCTGGTCTCTGGAACCATATTTATCCCGGTTATCATAAGGTTTGATTCTGAATAATGTTAATATTAAATTTCAGGGAATTCGAACTTTCAAAAAATGTTGTAACCAGTCCTTGAAAAAAGGATTTCACTTTCTTGAAACCTTATTAATGCCAGTAGAGGGAACTGGACTCGAGGGACCTTCTGGTTATAAGCTTGGTATTTCCATATGTCAGATATTTATCAACGGTTGATTAACCATCATAAATCATGTTATTACAGACTTTTAATCCATATAAATTTAAAAATTAATAACTTCATCAAGTGCTTCATCAGCATCCCGGTGCATAAAATTAGCTTGATAATTCAAGGTAGTTTTTAAATCACTATGACGATAGAGCTTTTGTAACATTAATGGATGAATTCGATCGCCAGCAATATTACCAAAGCTATGCCTAGCAATGTGATTAGATAAGTTTTTTTCGATTCCACATTCCGTGGCAATTAGCTTTAAGCATTTATCAAAAACCTTCGTAGCACTTTTTGTTTTTATATAAATTTGTTCAGCATCCTTAGGATTGGTATTTCTTAAAAAGGGGAATACAAAACCTTTATTAAGGTGTTTCTCCTTTTTGTAATAATTTAAAATTTTTTCCGCTTTCAAAGGAATTTTAAGGCTGAGTGCTTTTTCATTTTTGTTCATCACATAATAAAGACGATCGTCCTTAAAATCAGACCACTTCATTTTAACCACATCGGAAATACGAATTCCTGCGAAATAAAAAGAAAATAACCATATGTTGTGCGTATGCCAGATAGAAGTATTTTCCTCCAATTTCAACTGTTCAATTTTCTCAACCTCTTCTACGCTAAGTCCTACTTTATTACCAGAACCAATTCTAATTTTTTCCTTATCTCCGGCAAAAGGATAATATTTTTGATCAATAATTCCTTGCTTAATTGCTAAATTAAACAGGGTTCTAATTAAAATAAGCTGATTAGTAATAGTTCTGGTTTTTTGTCCTAAATAAGAATAGCAAAAGGTTTTGTATTTATTAATGAATACTTCATCGATATCTCTAAAAGAAAGAGCTTTACTTTTTTTGAAATGCTCTACCCCATCCATCCATACATATTTATTACGACGAGCATTACTGATACGTTTCAATCTGCGTTCCTTTATATCCTCAATGATCGCTGACTTCCTTTTAGTCCTTTTAAAGTTTAAAAATTCTTCAATATTATACAGTATAGATAAATCACCTTTTGCAACTGAGAATATCCCCCTCTCATATTTTTCCATTATACGTTCAGCCGCTAATTCAAAAAATGATTTTTGCCCCCTGGCTCCCTTTAATTTTTGCTTGATCTGTTTTGGAGTAACACGATCTTCAGAGTGGAAAAATAGGTTATTAGCCTCAACCATTTTCTTCATTAAAAAAATGTTGAGCTGTTGCGAGTTTGGATGACTTTTCTTAGCCATTCCAGCATTGTTATCCCAATCTTTCTCAAAAACATATTGTCCGAGCCACTTGTAATTAGTTTTATAATTCTCACTAATTCTCAGTGCTAAAGGAATTCTTCCATCTTTTCGAATCATATTCTTCCTTAAAACTATCTTTATGCTAGCCATAACTATTTAATTTTGAACTTTATAAAGATAAATAATTAGTTTAAAAACTAGTACAGAATAAGTACAGAATCACTTGATTTTAACAGAATTCAATTGATTGCAAAAATTACGTATTTAACTGATAATCATATATTTTAACGGTTTTTAATCTATTTGGAATAACTACTTGTCGATGTTCATAACCCGGAGGTCCCGAGTTCAAATCTCGGTCTCGCTACCAGGAAAATTAAAGCCTCACAGAGATGTGGGGCTTTTTCTTTTTACACCTAGTACAGGATCTGATCTATTTCTAATAATTTAATAAGAGTCATTTGGAATATTGCCTTTTGATCGCAGTTGAAACTGAATTTTATGTTTATTCTGGAAAATCCAATTTTTAGAAAGCAATCTTTTCGATATAACTATAGGTTTACTGAGAGAAAACTTGGATCCCCACACAGCTTCCCAATGAAATCTTTAGTCGTTATAGAATATACACAAAATCATTACTTCCCACTCCCCTACCCTGCAACGATAAGTTATCCTAACTTCTAAGCGCATTTCTCTAAAATTAACCTACATTATTCATCAGGAGTTTAGGCTCAGGGAATTTTGAGATTACATTTGAATTTTCGTTAGATTAAGTAATTTTTTGGTTAGCTCTCTGCTTGCCGTATGAACCTTCTGTATTTTTTCCTGTAGATACTGCAGCCTTCCCTTTGCTATTTTATGATAGTGTCTCTACTTTTACTCTAATAAGAAAAATTGAAGTAATGAGTTTCTAACGTCCAATTAATTTGATATTGATTGTTTAAATTTGAATTTAGAATGCTATTAGTCAAAACTACCGGGTTTTAAGATAATCTAGATTCGGTTTTATCTGAAATCCTCTAAAACGATATGATTTTATGTTGTTTTCGGTGGCAATTTTAGACGCTACATTATAACTCCCTTTTACTTCTTTTACCTGCGTAGGGCAGTGTTCATGGTAAAGGTTAGAAGACATACCATCAAAACCTATAGTCCCAAAAAGTTGCTCATAATACAAGCTTCCATCTGTTTTTTTAAAACCGTATGACGTTTATCAGGAATCTTACCGAGTTTATGATTATAAGTAATTAGTTTAAGATTTTCGTCAATATTAAGTCAATTGAATAAGATTAATTTGTCCGCCAATGATTTTTTAAATAATTTCCTTGATTCTTTCGCCCAGGTCATATACTCTGGATTCAGGAAGATGTTTTTTAGGATACTACTCCCTGCCGTAGATCGATAACCTCCCGCACAATGAACTACGAAAGGTTTATCACGGGGAAGTTCAATGTACCGATCGCGAAGTTCGTTTAGTGGTATATGATAGGCACCTGAAAAAAAATTTCCTCTTGCCAGTTCGTTCTCATTTCGAATGTCTACTATAGTATATCCTGACTCATTCTTTCTGAAATCTTCAAAATCCAATTCATCAAATTTTTCATTAATCCTGTTTGATAATATAATTATCGCTTTCAGCTGTTTTTCATATCCTATCTTTGCAATTCGATTCCAAATCTCATCCAACTTATTAATGCTCTCGATAACAAGAAAAAACTCTTCCCGGGGCGCCACAATCGAACCTAACCAGGTTTCATATTTATCGCTATCAGATCTGGCCATTATGTTAATATTACCAGGTAGATGTCCCCTTTTAAATTTTTCCTCTTCTCTAGTATCAATTACCAGAAGGTCTGTTTCTATGTGATCTATATTATATTTGATGACAACCTCTCTTTTTGTTTTCGCAACGTTTACTCCGCCTTGGCAGTTCAAATCAACATTAAAACTAAAATCAGCGGGTACGAAAGGCTGATCTTTAAGTATTTCCTCAATAAATTCTTCTTTAGTTTGTTCTTTAAATGCCCAATTTGTCCTGCGTTCAGCCCCAAGGGTACTGCTGCTAGCTTCGCTCATTTTTTCCACAAAGAGACCCGGCGCCATGTGCGGGATAAACTATAGTATCGTCCGGAAGGTCATTATATTTAGTAAGAATAGTGCTATACATTAATTCAGCTAGTTCTCTTCAATTAGCCATGATATTCCCAGCACTTTCTCTTAAATCCGGTCTTCCCGCGTCACCAATAAATAAGGTGTCCCCAGTAAAGAGTACCCTATCGCCCCCTTACTCGGGTTTTACAATATCTTTTTTTAACCTTATAGGATCATCAGGAATTTTATTTATCAATTTCTTTTTACCATTCTTTTTGATGATTTCGAAAGCATCATAAAGCGTACCTACTGGTGTATAGGCACCATATTCTATAGAATTCTCTGAGACTGTAATTATCTGGAACAGTTGTGTGTATTCACCTCTTCTGACCATCCACTCTTGGTCCTTCGAATCATACATTTTTGGTCCACTTACAGATACTGCATAAACAGTACCTGCATTTTCCACTACTGTTAAACCTTTATCTTCATTTTCAGGAAAGCCCCTTGCATAAGTGTGGTCATGGCCTTGCAGCACTAAATCCACCCCATATTTATCTATTAGGGGTTTTATAGCTTCTCTCAACTCCCAATTATCCCTACCTTCTTTCGTTGAATAAATTGGGTAATGAGTAGTAATTGCTACCCATTTTTTAGTGTTTGATTGCAATACAGAATCGAGCCATTTTACCTGTGCTTCTCTTGCTTCCAAGCTCTCATCAAACCCCTCACTGTCTATTGAAATCAATTTCATATCCTGATAATCCAAAGTAAAACACGTTTCCTTTAATTCTTCTATGGGTCCATTTTCAGGTAGTGAAAATTGTGGTTTCCACAGAGAAGTTAATATCCCGTCCCTGTATTCATGGTTGCCAGGCGTCATCACACTTGGCACTGTTGCATGAATAAAACTACCGGCATGAAACCATTCGCCCCACTCTAAATTAGCATCTCTATCATTAATTAAGTCGCCTGCATGAAGCATAAAATCCACTTGTGGGAAATCACGATATGAGCTTCGTATAACCCTAGACCACATTGATTTAACATTATTTTGAGCATCTCCAAAATAAATAAAGCTAAAGGATTCTTCCATACCGGTTCGAGCTGTTGTAATTTGAAACCATTCACTCCAATAAGCATTATCCTTCTCACCATTGCCTACTCTGTAGACATAAGTAGTATTTGGCTGCAAATCTTTAATTAAAGCCGAATGATAGGTGGCCCTGACCAGAGGTTCATTTCTATTTTTATTTTCAAATTTCTGAGACACCGCATTTATTTTACGTACATCACGTAGTAAAAACTCAGGACCATCCGTTGCCAATGCCACCTCTACTACTCCATTTGTCACTTGCTGATCCGTTCTCCAGTTCACTGCAAATGAGTGAGCCGCATCTTCGGTAAGATTGGAAATAATACGATCCGGGGTACTCGACGGAAATATTAATTTATGTGCAGGGGTCGCATCATGGGTTGTGTAATGTGAATGACTTTGAACTTCTCCGTCTGTGTGCTTATGTTGGGCTTGTACCATATTATTCAACATACAGGTAATCGATAAAATTAAAAGACTTTTTAATATTCTCATTATTAATTGATTTATAATTCAATACTATTTCACAATTCGTTCAAAACTTATTATTATCCTTATAAACATATTTCTAAACCTACTACATGGTTTTTTAAAAGCACATTTTTAAGCGATATTACTTCTATGTAAGCTTTCGGTTAACATTATATTATTAATAGCATAATTAATGGGTTATTGGTTCTACAGTAATGCTTACTGTTCCTAAAATTCTCCCAGTGTACTTTACCTATTTCATTAACCTAGTTACTTAAAAATATCCCTAGGCTTTAGTTGTTTCAGCGGCAGATCCAATTTTGAAAAACATACCACCTAACCAGCTGATTCAACAATAAGAATAAATTTTATACTAATAATTTTCCCAACCCATCTCTTCCTTGATAATAGTAAAATATCAACCATATAGTATAATCATATAGTATGGGGTTGGCTCTTCAAAGAAAATTAAATTCCAAGGCTATGATTACAATTATTATACAATAATCTGATAGAATATTAACCTGTGATAATTAATATTCTATGTAATATTGAAACAGGTGTTAATAAAGCAACATATGGAGTTTGTTTTTAATAAAATTTTCATCCCAAATAATCACTCCTTCATTACCAGGGAGTTATCACTTTCCAGTGACCCAACAATACATTCTCATAAAAATATTGAGCTCAATTATATTGCCTCTGGTATGGGCAGAAGAATTGTTGGTGATAATATTTCGGACTTTGAAAAAGGGGATCTTGTGTTATTGGGTCCTGAACTTCCGCATTGTTGGGAATTGCTCGATGTAGAAAAAAACAAAGAGCCCACCTGTATTGTTACTCATTTTTCGGAAAACGTCCTGCATAATGATCTTTTTAAAATACCGGAGCTCCAAAATATGCTCGAACTAATAAATCAAGCAAACCGTGGAATTCGATTTAGTGTTAAAGATGATCATGAAATACACGAAATCTTAACCGAACTTTCCCTATGTACAGGTCTAGAATATTATATTGGTTTATTAAAAATCTTCAGCCTATTGATAAAAATCGATGACAAAAAAAAACTATCAAACCCCATCAACGAAATTTCTGTTTTTTCAAAGAATAATGAAAAAATCAATAAAGTATATGAGTATGTATTTTTAAACATTCAAGAAGGCATTAACCTTGAAGAGGCTTCCTCTGTCTTAAATATGGCTCCGAGTTCATTCTGTAGGTTTTTTAAAAAGAAAACTGGCATTACATTTATGGAATATGTTAAAAATGTTCGAGTCGGAATGGCTGCCAAACTTTTAGCTGAAACAGACAATCAGATTACCCAAATCTGTTATGATAGTGGATATAACAATCTAGCTAATTTCAACCACTATTTTAAGACAAGCATGGGCATAACCCCGACAGAATATCGTAAAAATTTCAGATAGCTTTTCTTGCAAAATAGAAAGGAACAAAATATGAATATTACCCAACTAATTTTCACAAAAACAATTAAAAACATTACTATAGCATACCTTTTAAACACACCTAAAAAAGGTAAAAATCCTATAAATTACCGATCATATAGTGGCTTATTTCAATAGGAAAAGAAAGACACTACACCGCCTGAATCGAAAATCCGACGGATACACCAGGAACCGACTTTGGTTAATATTCTATGTAAAGCGTATAAAATATAGGTAATAATGTAGACCAAAAATTGGTTAATTTGTCTTGTATGCCATAGAGTATATTGCTCCACTCTATAATAACCTGGTATACTTTTAACTATTCTAATCACTTAGATACTATGAAAAAAATGAACCATTGTTATCTTATAATAATTTCACTCTTTGTGTTATTATGTAGCAGTTTCTATAAGGCAAAAGCACAAATTTCCAAAATACCCGTTTATAAAGACATTCCCTATCTCCAGGATTATAGTATAAAATATAATTCGAGGAATGATCAAGAAATTCTAGAGGGGTATATGGACAGAAACGGTGTCATTCAAATCCTTTCCAACAACGGAATATTACGTACTCATGATGGTCAGTTTTTATACCCAGGAACATTGATGAAGGACAAAACGTACAGGCCACTTACCGATAAAAACATTAACGGCATAACCACCTACCAAGATCAATTTATTTATTTAGATAACAAAGCAGTCTTGAGCAATGCCTGGGCAGGCAAACTCTTTCTCCCCCATGAGCTTCCCAAGGCTAAATTCTTGGCGGCAGGCATTGATTTCGAATTCTTGATTAGCGACGGAGAGACTTTACAGTTTCTTTCAAAAGACAAAGCAACATGGAAAGGAAAAACAGATGATGTGGTCTTAGGGATCTTATATGATTCCACAAAAGAAATATTTTGGATTTTAGGAAAGCAAAGTATTTCGAGCTTTGAAGTCTCCAAGAACACCTTAAAAACTACACAACAAGAAGAAAATTTAACTTCTTTCACCTTATTTAATAAAAAATTGATTATTGGGACATCCAATGGGTATTTTGAGATAGATCCCAATACCGGAGAAAGAATCGGAGAAATCAAAAACAAACTGCCCGTAAACTCAATTACATCAATTGCAAGCATTGATGATCATTTATGGTTCGGTTCTACAAAGGGTGCCTTTAAACTGCGTGATGATGGCAAATTTGATTACTATTATGGAAAACGTTGGTTGCCAGGCAATATGGTTAAACATATTTCTGAAGGTTCTGACGGATCTGTTTTGATATTGACCGATGCCGGATTAGGTCAAATTATTTTTGAAAACATGAGCCTTTTTGATAAAGCGCAATACTATGAAAAACAGGTTAGAAATCGTCATATTCGTTTGGGATTCAATGCTACTCTGGTCGATTTGGAAGATGGAAATATAGATTCTGGACGACTTTCTGATTCCGATAATGATGGATTATGGACATCAATGTATCTTGCAGGTGAAGTTTTTCGCTATGCAGTTACAAAATCGGAAGACGCATTGAAAAACTGTCGCGAGGCCATGGAAGCCATGGAGCGCTTGTTCAACATCAATCCAGTCCCAGGATTTCCCTCACGCTCTTTTGAGCGAAGTGGTTATATACAAAAATTACACAATCCAGAGCGATGGCAGCATACCAGTGATCCTGAATGGGATTGGAAATCGACTACCAGCAGTGATGAGGCCATAGGGCATATATTTGCTTACGGGGTTATGGCCGAATTAATGGACAATGATTTAAAAGACCGCGCCATAACACTTATTGATACCTTGATGAGTCATATCGTTCGTAATGATATGTATATGGTTGATTTTGATGGAAAACCAACCACTTGGGGCAAATGGAACCCGGAATATGTAAATGCAAGACCCAAAATGGTCGGTGATCGTAAAATAAACTCTTCCAATAGACAATCTAATGAGGCCAATGGAAGAAATAACATCAGCACCCGAGGATGCAGATGACTGGAGCAGGATGCTTTCCGAATCCTGGAACCATTCCGATGATGAAATGTATTTTCTAGGTTATTGGGGTTTATACAAATACGCTTTCAACGATACTCTTAAAACACAATTCAAAGCGTCTATTCTTGATCACTGGGAAGCCGAACGCCCCGAAAAAGATGGAGCCTGGAATATAATGACTGCATTGACCGGCACTTCCGAATTTGACCTTGAGAATGCCATATGGTACCTCCAAGAACACCCATTGGATTTAATTTCCTGGAACATAAAGAACAGTCACCGAAAAGATATTGAATTTATAGCTCCCAATTTTAGAGAGCAAAGCATCAGGGAAGTGTTACCGCCTGATGAAAGACGCGTGCAACGCCACAATAGCAATATGTTTCACCTAGATCAACTAGAAGAAGACGATGGTACTGAGGAATATTCTGCCGGTGATATATGGCTTCTCCCCTATTGGATGGGACGATATTTAGGTGTAATCAGTGAACCCCAAACATTGAACTAGTTATTATAGACAATCGTAAAAAAACTCGATCCGATTTCCCTATCCTTACTGTTTTTCCATTCTCAATATTCTATATTTAACGCTAGGAGAAGGTATCGGAAAAAACGTGAATTAAAAATAGTAACTGTATTAATTCCCGTAAAAACCAAAATTATTGCCTTTGAAAGGTCTACATGATTTTTATATTTTATTTGATTTTACTTCTTCCATTGCATATTTGACCTGTCTTGAACATTCCAAATATATACTAAGTTATTTACTAGCTATAAAGAATTTATTTGCAAGAGCTTAAGTTTGGTTCTAAAGCTAAATTCACCAACATCATCTCATCCTTTTCCCCAGCCAGGTATTAGCATTAAAACTAACAAATCCTATCTCTCCTATTTAGAGAGTCTGTCCCTTTATTTTATTATTAATTCCCCACTTTTAGTTCCATAATGAGAGACGTTAATGGAACAGTTCGATTTGCTTCAACTATTTTATAAAAATTGCCCGGGCCATCCCGGGCAATATAATTAACAAACGCAATTATGATAATAAAGAACTGCTTGTATAAAAATTAACTTACCAAGGTTTGTCAACACCTTTAACTATCCACGGTCTTGCATAAGGACTGTCGTTGGGATCAGTTGTACTATATGAGGTACCTTCCAATGAAGCGGCACCAGCAGCATTATTAGTAGTGTTTATATTTATTTCATCATCTGGATATATAAACCTTAAGGGCATTACATCCTCTCTAGCAAATGGTCCCGCATTTAAATCCGGAAATCCTGTTCTCCTCCAATCCATATAGGCTTCATCACCATTGAACATATTGGCTATCCACTTTTGCTCCATAACTTGTTCTAAAGTGCCATCGAAAGCAACTCCTGCATTGGAAATATAATCAGTATAGGTATTGCCAACACCCCACACCTCCAAAGAGGCCTTAATACCTTTCAGATAATTTTCTTCAGCATCGGAACCCCAGCCTCTAATTGCTGCTTCCGCTTTTAAGAAGGATAATTCCGCATAAGAAAACAATCTAGCTTTTAAAAGATTTCCACCATCCTCTTTTTGGTTAAACACTTCATTCATTCTTGATACGTAGGCATTAGTACCACCTCTTGACCCTTCCGAGTTCAAATTGTACTCGTATGGATCAACGGTACTTACAGCCACAGGCAACCCAACATACACACTACTGGTATCTATTAGTTTTTTACCTGCTTCTATATCTGCGGCGTATGTTTCTTGAGAGTATATCGCATAATCATTGGCCGCTAAACTTTCTTTGTTGATATAACGAACACCA
This sequence comes from Salegentibacter sp., assembly GCA_017795085.1. GTDB lineage: Bacteria > Bacteroidota > Bacteroidia > Flavobacteriales > Flavobacteriaceae > Salegentibacter. The sequence goes on along the minus strand of CP051246.1, from coordinate 1,307,328 downwards.
CCTTCTTCGGCAATATCACCGCCACCAGGAACCTCTACAGCAGGCACTACTTTTGTAGGTACTTCTACTGGTGCGAACCAAACCGATATTCTAGGATCTTCTAACTCCTTCAATTTATCCGTCATGGTAGTAGAGGGCTTTACTCGATAAAATTCGGAAGCTGATCCAAATTGTCCACTATTTGGCCAGGATTGTTCTTCGATCCCACCAATAAAACTTAGCACAAGTTCATCATCAATTTCACTGATTAATGGCTTTTGAAGCGTATTTGTCACTCCTGTTTGCGCAAAAGAAGGTAGTTTTTCAGATAAACGCATATAATACCGTAAGGCTAAAGAGTTGGCTAATTTTTGCCATTTTGAAGCATCCCCTGCATAAAACACGTCCTGATCCTTGTTAACTCCTTCATAACTATTAGCACCCAAAAGATCTGAAGCTGTTTCTAAATCAGCAATAATCCCTTTATAAACATTTTCCTGGGTATCATATGTTGGTCGTTCACCCTGTAAATCATTTCCTTTCAAAGCTTCCGAATAAGGAATATCACCATAGTAATCGGTTAAATTACCGAACATCATGGATTTTAATATTAACGTAACGCCTTGATGAAAAGGCAACCCAAGTTCTACTGCTCTCTGATGGGCCACTTTGTTAGTCCGCAATAAACTGTAATTGGTAGACCAGATTGAACCTGTTTCCCAATCGTAACGATTACTTGACCAAGAGTCTTTCTGCGTGAATTGCGATCCAGCTCCTGTATCACCAGCATAACCTCTGCTTGTAGTACTTGTAGCTAAGCCGGTCATTACTGAACTAATTAACAAATTAGGGTCAACCACACTAGATTCCACCCCATTTAGGTTCTCATTTATTTCAACTAAATCTTTATCACATGAAGAGACAAGCAATAATGGAATCAATAGAAATTTAACCGCTATGTTTTTCACTAATTTCATATCCTTATTTTTAAATTTTAATTTAGAAACTTGCGTTTAATTTAAGACCTATTGGTATCGCCCAAGGTTGAATATTATATCTTTCAACACCTTGTGAGAGGTTACCGTTAGAATATTGAAAAGCAGATTCTGGATCAATGTTGATACCAGCTTTGGTCCATAAAATGATATTACGACTGAACACCGAAAGCATTAAATTTCGCATTCCGATTTTCTGAGTTAATTTGCTGTCAAATGTATAGCCGATTGATATCTGCCTAAGTTTTACATAATCTGCATCAAAAGTAGAAGCTCTGGTAAAGTCCCAGGCATAGTTATCACCGTAAGTATGATATTTTGTGCCGGGACCACCAATATTTTCCTGTTCTGCTATAAAGTTGCCATCATCATCATAAGAACCGATAACTCCAGGCAAAAATACACCATCATTTAAATCATCTACCGGAAATCCACCATATTCAGCAGTTGGTCCGCCGACAAGCGGGTAAAATTCACCATCGGGAGATAAAAATCTATCTGCATTTTCTTTGATATAGGCTGGTATATCGCCAACATCGCTAAGATCATTTACTTTATTCAGCCATCTTGTGGTTTGAAGATCCGACTCTCCATAGCGATGTGTTTGAGAAACGAATTGTCCGCCCTTTCTCCAGTCCAAGTTCATTGATAAACTCCAATTTTTATACTGAATAGAGGTCTGTAGACCCATTTTAAAATCGGGGTTATAATTACCAATAACAGGAGCAGCTCTATTGCCATCTTCATCGGATAAAGTACTGTCACTGTTTTCCCAACCTTCATCATCTAACAAAGGCCACCCAAAATAAGGGGAATTCTCGTCTTCTACTCTTACAAAATCCCTATCAACAATCTGACCTACTTCTTCTCCTACCCAAGTATATGCTCCTCCTTTTGCTTGGCTCCAAAACCTCACGTAATCAGTCCCTTCAGCTAATTCCGTAATTATTGTTTTATTGGTAGTAAAGGTTGAATTCAAATTCCAGCGGAAATCCTCACTTTTTATTATTGTCCCCCCTAAACTAGCTTCAAAACCTTTACTGTTTAAGTTACCTGCATTAAAAAGTTTACTAGTCGCACCGGAAGATATTGGAAGAGAGTTTTGAAATATTTGATTTTTATTATCAGACTCATAATAGGTAAAGTCCAAATTCAGGCGATTTTTGAAAAGGGATAAATCGATACCATATTCTATAGATGTATTAAGCTCTGCTTTAATTTTATCGTTCTTCAAAGCACCTGCTACTGACAATTGTGAGGCAGTTCCCCAATCTCCAATATTACTTAATATTGTAAATAAATTATGTGGACTGGTATCATTACCTGCCTGAGCCCAACCAACACGTAGTTTAAACAAAGACAATCTCCAATATTACTTAATATTGTAAATAAATTATGTGGACTGGTATCATTACCTGCCTGAGCCCAACCAACACGTAGTTTAAACAAAGACACATTATGGCCCATATCAAAAATGTTATTGACTAGAACACTTGATGAAACCGATGGATATAAAAAACTGTTATCTGATTCAGGCAAGGTACTTGACCAATCGTTTCTAAGGCTTGCGTCTATAAAGACCATATCCCTATAACCAATATTACCCAGGGCATACAAGCTGTTTACCCGTTCCCTGGAATGCGTTTCATTGTAGTCAATATTATCGGCTGCAATATTGGATAAGGTGAACAGATTAGGAATTATCAATCCAGAACCACCATTTTTGGTTTGGGTAGATACATAGCCGTTTTTCACATCTCTTCTATTACCCCCACCAGATAAACTAAAATCTATATTCTCGTTTAATTGATCTTTATACGTTAGTAAGAAATCAGCATTACTTTCCACCCCATCCAAATTCACTAAACCGTAGGCTCCATTTCTTTCTCTATTAAATCCGCTTGAGATTTTGGTTTCCCTTTCTTCACGACTATCATTATAAGTATAGCGTAGCATTAAAGAAAGTTTATCCGAAAATTTATAATCTGCCTGAATATTCCCATAAAACCTCTTTCTTTCAAAACCATTGTTTATTTCATTGGCCATAAAGTAGGGGTTGTTGTATTCAAAATCAGATGGATCTTCTCCAAAATTATAAGGAGCATGCTGACTTTGACCTTCCACTAACCAGTAATCTTTCATATCACGAATATCAATATGTGGATTGATATCATAAATTGCCTGTAAAGGATTTGCATTTCTATCTGTGGTTGAGGGCCTGTTGTCCGCACCTGAGATAACATAATTTAAACTAGATGTTATTCTCAATTTATCATTAACATCGAAGCCACTGTTTATGGAAAAATTATTTCGCTCTAAATCGGAATTAGGAATAAAACCTTTATGTCTCATATTCGTATAGGACATACGGTAATTCATACGATCAGTATTATTTTCAAGAGAAATTGTATTGGTGGATGTCATAGCAGATTTAAAGAAGTTTTTGGCATTATTCCTACCTCTGGAAGTAAGTGGCCTGGGAACACCTACACCAGTTTCTATTTCTTCTGCGGTATAAGGCCATTGGATAGCACTCAATCCCTTATCCAATTCAGGGCCCACCCAACCTGAAGAAGTCTCATCAATCTGTGAAGTGTTGGGGTCTGGTCTACTCCCGTTTGCAAAAAGGGTACTCTTTTCTAGGAACCTGTATGGTGTTTCATATACATTACTTGAGCTAAAGGAAATCCCTAGACCTTTACTTTTTTTACCAGACTTTGTAGTTATTAGAATAACCCCATTGCCCCCTCTTGAACCATATAATGCCGCTGCACTGGGTCCTTTTAAAACGGATACACTTGCTATATCATCCGGATTAATATCACTGATACCACCCCCGTAATCTACAGCAATACCACTACCTACACTGCCAATATTGGTAAGACTACTTTGAAGTGGCACACCATCAATCACATATAGCGGTTGATTATCCGTAGTTAATGAAGAGGCCCCGCGTAGAACAACACTAACAGTAGAACCAGCCCCACCTGTTGAATTGATCTGAACCCCAGAAACTCTACCATTTAGTCCGTTCAAGGCATTTTCCTGCGTCACTGTAGTAATGTCCTCGCCATCCACTTCGGATACTGAATATCCTAGCGATTTTTTTTCCCTGGAAATTCCAAGTGCAGTTACCACCACCTGATCCAATGCCTCTGAAGAAGCCTCCATTTCAACATTAACAGTAGTTTGATTACCCACGGAAACCTCCTGAGTAATCATACCTATATAAGAAAATACCAATACAGCATCAGTATCTGGCACCTCTATACTGTAATTTCCATCAAAGTCGGTATAGACCCCAGTGGCTGTTCCTTTAAGGATTACCGAAACTCCCGGCAACAATTCACCACCCATACTACTGACGCTCCCTGTAACGTCCTTTTGCGCCACTATACTCCCGCAGAACATGCCAAGAATAAAAAGTAAGAACAAGTTGATTTTTTGTTTTTCCATATTAGTTTATGTTTTTAAAAGGTCAATTATTAAATTTTTTAATAAATGTTTCACAAAACTATTTTATTCCTCTCTTTTTAGTACACGGTATTTTATCAATTACATACGATTTTTTACCCTTAACCTTCTGTTTTTTAAGGATAAAACAAATTATCGTTAAGATATTATTAACACGAAATAAAGTTCTTAAGTGAAGCGAATTGACTCGATCAAAATGCCCTGTAATTTTTATCTTGCCAACCTGAGTAGTGTAAAAGGTATAACAACAATTTACTTATCCGCAGCACATTTTACTGGGGTGTATTTTCACACTATTATCATAGCACTTATAATTCAAGACTATAAAGAGAAAAAACTATCCTTGAAAAATAATGTTGTCTTTACCCAACAAGGATGTATTTATTCGAGACAAAACGGACTCAGCTTAAATATGCAGGAATGAAGAAACGCAGCAAGTAGTTTATTTCCAACGATATACCTTTAATAAAATTTTTAGTGATCAGTCCTTTTTAGTCCGATGGAGGAAGGAGGAAGTATCTTATTTAATAGATTTATACAAATTGTACATAACTGTTTTCAATATTTCCAATATTATTCATTGCCGCATCTAAGTTAGATATGCAATTTTTCCTTCACTTATCTGATTTTTATAGGATTGGAACTGTCTTTCTTCTAAAATCAAAAAACACTATAAGTTCCACTATACATATAGTATCATTTTACGATTAAAATCATTGAAAAAGGACAATATATCATATAAATCCAACAAGATATATTAATCTATTTGACTCCATTTAATTTTAATTTGTATACCAATTAACTATATTCAATATGCTTTCAGGAATCGACTATTTTATTGTAATCACCTACATCATAGGTATGTTACTACTGGGGCTTTATTTTAAAAAATTTGTTAACAGCTCAGAAGACTATTTTCTCGGAGGCAAAAACCTACCTTTTTGGGCTATAGGTATGTCTATTGTCGTTTCAGATATTGGAGCTTTGGATTTTGTTGGGGTTTCGGGACAAGCTTATCGCTATGGAATTTCAGTTGGGAATTTCGATTGGGTTGGATCGGTTCCTGCGATGTTGTTGGCGGCATTTATATTTATTCCTTATTTCTGGCGCGGGGGCATGTACACCATACCCGAATATTTAGGCCGAAGATATAATAAATCTGTACGCACGATCGCATCGGTAACCTGGATTTTATTTTTTGCCCTGGATTTAGGTGTGCTTTTTTGGGCCAGTGCGGTATTATTAAATGTACTTATGGGCTGGCCAATATGGGTTTCTATCATTTCCATGGCCGGGGTAGTTGGACTTTATACTTATTTTGGCGGAATTACCGCGGTAATAATGACTGATGTGGTACAATTCATTATAATGTTCATCGGAGGCTTTGCCCTTGTTGTTCTATGTCTTTACGAGGTTGGGGGTTGGGACAGTATGGTTGATAAGATAAACAACATAGGGCCTCAGTACCAAAGTCATTTCGAGATTATCCAACCCCAGAATACGAAATCTCCTTTTCCATGGACAGGAATTTTATTTGGACTCACCTTTGTTATGGCCAATGCTTATATGATAGGTAACCAGGCAATAGTACAACGCTGTCTAACTGCAAAAAATGAATGGCATGCCAAAGCAAGTATGATCTTTGGTTCTGCTCTTAAAATGTTTATTCCCATACTGGTTTTGTTTCCAGGTCTTATGGCTGTAGTAGTTCACCCGGGAATAGCAGACGGAGATCAGGCTTTACCATTAATGATTAAGTCCATCTTGCCACCAGGTTTGATAGGTCTGATGTTTGCCGCTTTTTTTGCGGGACTTATGTCCAGTGTAGATTCTTTATTAAATTCCACGTCAACCTTATTTACTAAAGATATCTATGAACCATTTATTAAAAAAGGGGCCACTGACAAGCATTATTTAAAGGTAGGGCAAGTCACCACCCTCGTTCTATTGCTTATTGGTGTAGCAACCTCTCCCATCAGCAGTGATTTCCCGGGAATATACGTAGCCATACAAACCTTTATGTCTTATTTCCAAGGACCGATATTCGCTATTCTCCTATTGGGTATTTTCTGGAAGAGAACCACGCAATGGGGGGGACTTTCCGCCTTGGTCATAGGAATAGGATTTGCTATCTACCTCAATGTCTTTAAAGAACGGTTTTTCACCATAGAAGATCCATTTCTTTACATTTCATGGTGGTCTTTTCTCCTTAGTGCAATTATAAATGTAGCAGTTAGTTTACTGACCAAAAAACACACAGCAGAGGAATTACAGGGCCTAGTATTTAATTCTAAAATTTTAGTGGAAAATAAAAAACTTTGATATGTTCAATTTTGACTGGCTTTCCGATATATCTCAAGAGACCGCAAAAATCATATTTCTCTGTTTGTATGCCGTTATTGGTCTTTTGGTATTGTTGTTACCCAATGAGTATATATACCAGGGAATGGTCAAAGAAAATCGACACTGGTGGAACAATTTAAAGTTATGGGCTATTGCCGTTCTCTCTATTCTGGCAGCTATCTACAGTCACTTCTAAGCCTTAATTTAAAAACTATGGAGACAAAAAAAATAAATGAAAGAATCAAGGCAGCTCAAATGAACAAGGCTCTTGGAATATTCATTCTGACATTCGGGTTTATTATACTTTTTGCCATGATCTATACGGAAACAATTATAGAACAAATGACCGATATGATTGCAGGATTGCTTTTACTCTCCATTGGTGGCGGAATGATCTGGAAATCCAGATTTACCCTAAAGAAATTAAAGAAGAAAAACGATAAATGAGCAGGGAACAGATAAAGTGTCAAAAATTGGAATTACGAGAGAATTGGAAAATTCAATCCTCTCAATATGTTTTTATAACAGGTAAGGAGCTTTCCCTGGAAGCTTCTCATACAAAAGATTGGATACCCGCCCGAGTCCCCTCTACTGTTTTAGGCACTTTGGTCACCAACCACATTTATAAAGCCCCTTATTTTGGTGAAAACCTTAGGCATATTCCGACCAAACAATTTAAAGTCCCATGGTGGTATACCACTTCCTTCCACATTAATGAGGATCAAATTGAATTTCATGCATCTTTAGATTTTGAAGGCATAAATTACAAAGCCAATGTTTGGTTAAACGGAAAACAAATTGCCCATAGCCAGTCCATTCACGGAGCTTATCGCATGACTTCTTTAGATATTAATGGAGCTGTTATTTCTGGTCAAAACCTATTGGCTGTTGAAGTTATCCCTCCCAAACCGGGAGACTTCAGTACCGGTTTTGTCGATTGGAACCCTTCTCCGCCAGATGGAAATATGGGTATATTCAGACTCGTAAAACTCGTTTTATATAAAGGTGTAAAAATCAAAAGACCCTTTGTTCGATCAGAGGTGGGTTTAAGAAATTTAAATACAGCCCAGCTTGCTGTTTCTGCGGAATTACAAAATACAACCCACTCCTCCATTTCCGGTATGTTAAGGGGCAAAATAGAGGATATAGAGTTTCAACAAGAAGTAAGCCTGGAAGCAAATTCTTCGATGCTTATTGAATTTGACCCTCTCGTATTTCCTCAATTGAAGCTGGACAACCCCAGACTTTGGTGGCCTGTTCATCTAGGTGATCCAAATCTTTATAAACTAGAAATTTACTTTATTATAGGTGAGCAGGTATCCGATGCCACTGAAATTATGTTTGGCATCCGAGAGGTAGAAGACTTTTGGTTAAATGATATTCACCGAGGTTTTAAAATAAATGGCCAAAAAGTCCTGATAAAAGGTGCCGGCTGGACAGATGACCTGTTATTGATGGATACGGATGATAGTATAGAGGCCCAAATAAAGTATGTTAAACAAATGAATTTAAATACGATTCGTTTGGAAGGTTTTTGGGGAAAAGACCATAAACTTTACGACCTCTGTGACCAGCACGGCATATTGCTTATGGTTGGTTGGAGCTGTCACTGGGAGCATGAAATCCATATGGGCGTCCCGGTAAATGAACGTTATGGTGGGGTTTACAAACCAAAAGACATTGAACACATAGCCCGCGCCTGGGAGGATCAGCTAATCTGGTTGCGCAACCACCCAAGTATATTTGTTTGGACGGTCGCCAGCGACAAAGTACCAATTACCGAATTAGAGCAAAAATACCTGGAAACTTTCAAAAAATATGATTCTACTCGACCGTATTTAAATTCAACAGGAGGAGTCGGAAGCGATAAACATGTCATAGGAAATGAAGATGTTATCAGTGATATCAGTGGATCCTCCGGCGTTAAGATGTTAGGCCCCTATGCCTATACCGCGCCGGTATACTGGTTTACGGATACTAATTTTGGAGGGGCTTATGGCTTTAATACCGAAACGGGTCCGGGAGCTCAGGTACCCCAATTGGAAAGCTTAAAGAGGTTTATTCCCCAGGACCAACTATGGCCCATTGGTGATGTATGGAATTATCATTGTGGACGCTATGAGTTTGGCGACCTCAGCCGCTTTATAACGGCAATTAGAGAGCGTTATGGAAATCCGGAGAATCTAGAGGAGTTTAATCAAAAAGCGCAAGCGATGAACTATGAATTAATGCGCCCTATGTTTGAGGCCTTTCAGGTTCATAGAGACCGATCAACGGGCATTATTCAGTGGATGTTAAACGCGGCCTGGCCAAAAATGTATTGGCAACTCTATGACTATTACCTTATGCCAACAGGAGCCTTCTATGCCACCAAAAAAGCATGTTCGCCATTACATCTTATATACAACTATGGGGACCATAGCATTTATGCAACAAACAATTATGCTCACCCTACTAATAATTTACAGGCTCGGATCCGTATCTACGACATAAACTCCAAATTATACCTGGATCAAAGCATTGACTTTGATATTTCAGAAGATAGTTCTCTTCCCCTTTATAAAATTAAGGACAAAGACCTAAAAGATATATCTACCACCTATTTTATAGACCTACGAATATTTGATAATAACAATAAAGTAATAGACACGAATTTTTACTGGTTGTCAACTAAAGAAGAAGTTTTGGATTACGAGGACGATTTAGGAGAATTCGCATTTCATACCCCTAGTAAAGTCTATGCCGATCTCTCTTTGCTCAGCAGCATGGCTAAAGTCGATATTGGGGTAGATTACCAAATAAAAGAACTTGAAACCGAACAGGAACTAAGCCTAAGCATAACAAATACCGGCAGCATAATTGCTTTTTTAATAAACATTAAATTACAGGATAAAAACACTGGATCACCTATTTTACCTGTGTTTTGGGAAGATAACTTTATCAGTTTACTGCCCAAAGAGCAGAGAACCTTAAAAACAAGATTCAGGCACAACGCTACTGTCAAATTAGAAATTGAAGCCTGGAATTCACACCATATAAGCTATGAAGAAATTAGCCATTAAAGGAGGTAGTCCGTGTTGTAATACCACTACACATCCCTGGCCTAAATGGCCGGTATGGGGCAAAGAAGAAGAGGTTGCCCTTATAGAAGTACTCAAAAGCGGCGTTTGGTCCTATAATGGCCCAAGAGAAAAAGAGTTTAATCGACTTTTTGCACAGTACACCGGTGTCAAACATGCCATATGTACCGTGAATGGCACCATCACTTTACAAATCTCGCTTGAAGCACTTGGTATAGGTCTGGGAGATGAAGTTATTCTTCCCGGACTAACCTGGCAAGCTACCGCTGCAACAGTAATTGATGTAAATGCCACTCCAGTATTAGTAGATGTTAATCAGGACAACTGGTGTATTGATCCGAAGGAAATTGAAAAAGCCATAACCGCAAAGACCAGGGCTATTATACCCGTTCATCTATATGGTGCCTTTGCGGATATGGATGCCATTATGGCAATTGCCAAAAAGCACAATCTTTATGTCATTGAGGATTGCGCCCACAAGCATGGAGGAGAATGGAATGGTAAGAAAGCGGGCAGTATTGGGGATATTGGAAGTTTTAGCTTTCAGCTATCCAAGCATTTGACTGCCGGAGAAGGTGGAGCTGTAACAACCAATAACTCTAAATTGGCCGATAGATTGGACGCCCTTAGAAACTGCGGAAGAAGACCTCAAACCGATGCCTTTAATTATGATAAGGGAGCAGGAGATTATGGAGATGACGATGGCAATTTTATACAGTCAGGGAACCTGAGAATAACCGAATTCCAGGCTGCCATTTTGGTGGAAGGCCTAAAACGGCTACCAGCGCAAAATGCCACCAGGGATGCCAATGGGGAATATTTGAATACCTTGCTTGAAAGAATCCCTGGAGTAGCTCCCATTCCTCGCAATAAAAGGGAAACTAAAAAAGCATACTTCAATTTTGCATTTAGATATTCCCAAGATGAATTTAAAGGCTTGCCCATAGATAAATTCAGAAGTGCTTTGGAAGCTGAACTAGGAATCCTTATAGATGCCAGCTACGAACCGTTAAATAATTGTTCCTTATATGTGCCTCACACAAAACCTTCCAGACATAAATTAAATGAGGCCTATTGGAAAGCTATCGATCCCAAAAGGTTTTTACTGCCCAACTGTGAACGTATTTTTAAAGAAGAATCAGTATGCATTCACCACAAGGCTTTAATGGGAACAACAGCTGATATGGATCGTATTGCTATAGCTATAAATAAAATTCATACTTACGCAGCGGAGTTAATGGACTAGAAAACATCCTTCCTTCCCGATGAACAGGACCAACTTAAACACAAAAAAATAAACGGATGAAGTCAAGCATATTTATAGTTTTTCTATTGGTGTTTTTAAGCTTCGATTTTTCAAAAGCTTCCACAGGATTCAAGCAGCAAGGAAATTCATCCCTAAAGGATCTTTGCGCCCATAGGGGAACGGTGGAAAACCATCGGGAAAATATTATTACAGCTTTTGAGGAGGCTCTTGGACTTAGTGCACAAAAAATTGAATTTGACTTGCTACTCTCAAAAGACAATCAACTTGTAATAAGGCATAATGCCATTAAGAGAACATTCGATGGTACCGGATATATTCATAAAACGAAGCTTCAAGAATTAAAAACCCTTGAGATAGAAAATTGGAAATCTTTAATAGCTGCTTTTCCAAAATATAACTATACCGTCTCTTTTAAAATAGAAACAGCATCAATACAAATGATAAATCAAAACTAAAAATCATGTCTGAATCAAAATCACCATATAAAGTATTTAAAATAAGATTATTATATCTAGCTATCCTAATCTTTGCCACTTCTTGCTCGTCCAACTCAAAAAAAGAACAAGATAATGAAACAACGGTCAAAGAGGTAATGGATAATGCCATCACAAGACTATATAAACACGTAACCCCTAGTGAACTTCAAAATATTGATAATGACTTTATATTGGATTTTTTATCTGATAAGGAAAAATCCGTTCTGGCCAGTCAATATCAGTATTTTAAAGTCAATGTACCAGTTACGGTTTCATTAATGCGTAACATTGATCAAGCCACTATTCCTTTTTGGTTAAAAGAAAGTGGTTTTCAAAAAACAGAGAAGCTTGTAAAAAACGAAAACTACACTTATGAAGTATGGCAAAAAGATTATGAACCCGGTTGGGTTCGTCTAGGCATACCGGGCTTTGACAAGCATCGCCCCGTATATTTTATCACCGTAGGACCTAAGAAGGATTCAGACGATCTAAAAGTAACGGAAATTTATCCCAAGTATTCCCTGGAAACCATGGAACGTGGAGCTTTTACTTATCACGATTGGTCCGACTTAAGCATTACCGAATTACCGGAAGATCTTAAGGGGCAACGCTTGTTTACTACAGTAAGAGGAAGAGCCAGGGAGGCTCATATTATAGGGGCTTTTAGAGAAACAAAATTTCCTTCCTCCGGTAAGCCCGACCAAATTGTACTTACCTGGAACAATGACCCCACCAGTTCCATGGATATTCAATGGAGAACCGATACCACGGTCAACAATGCGAATATTATTTATTGGAAATCAGGAACCGACGATACAATCTCACTACAAGCATCTACTAAAGTAATGGAGGATAGAATGCTCTTTAACGATCGATATATTCATCGTCATAATATCCATCTAAAAGACCTGAAAAGTGGATCAAGGTATCAGTATAAGGTCGGTAACGCGAAAAACAGTGCCTGGTCAAAAACCTATAATTTTAAAACAGAACCAAAGCAATCCAAAGACTTTTCATTTATTTGGTTCGGAGATACGCACAAAGATTCAAGATGGGCAGCAAATCTTCAAAGAGCTGATCTTCGGCATCCTGAAATAGCTTTTTATTCCATTGCTGGTGATATTGTAAGTACCGGACTCTACAGGAATGAATGGGATGAATTTTTTGGCTATGAAAAGGAGGTTTTTTCTAAAAAACCCTTAATGCTGGTACCAGGAAACCACGATCGCCAAGACGGTTTAGGAGCTTGGATGTACTACGACCTCTTTAGTTTTCCAATAAATGGACCTAAAGCTGTACATCCGGAAAGCACCTACGCCTTTGAGTATGGCGACGCCTTGTTTCTTATGATCGATTCAACACATCCGAACGAGGCGCAGACTCAGTGGATAGAAAATCAATTGAAGAACACTAAGGCAAAGTGGAAATTTGCTATATTTCATTTTCCTCCCTACAATTTTGAAGAACCTTATAAGGACATTCAAGAAGCATGGGGTGAAATTTTTGATACCTATCATGTGGATATGGTCATGTCAGGACACATACATTATTATATGCGCTCAAAACCCATTAATAATGGCGAAGTAGTAGCTTCATTTGAAAAAGGAACGATATATACCATTTCTGTTGGTACAAATGCGAATCATGATGATATTGGTGAGGAACCCTATGCTGAAAAACGATTTAAAGAGGGACTTTTTTATCAACATATGGCCATAAAGGACGATGTACTCCAATACAAAGCCTTTAATGATAGCGGGGAAATTGTTGATGCTTTTGAAATAAAAAAGTAATGAAAAAAATAAAACTCGCCCTTATTGGAGCAGGTTATATAGCCCACTATCATGCGCGCGGACTAATGACCATGCCCGAGATAGAAATACTGGCTGTGGTTTCGAGGCATATGGAAAAGGCTGAAAAATTTGCTTACACTTACCAAATAAAGTATGTCTATACTTCGATTGCCCCTATCATGAGAAACCCTGACATAGATGCCGTGATAATCAGCACCCCTAATTCATTTCACTCGCCCTATGCCATTGAATTTCTCAAAAACGGCAAAGATGTATTTCTTGAAAAGCCTATGGCTATCAATACCAGAGAGGGAGAAAGTATTGCTACAACAGCCAGGAAAACTGGGCAATTAGTAATGGTAGGCCATATGTGGCGTTTTGATACGGAAGCCAAATTTATTAAAGAAAGTATCAACACTGGAAAACTGGGCAGGGTTTTTAAAACCAAAGGATATGGAATACATGAAAATTGGGGACCAAGCGGCTGGTTTACTAAAAAGAAGCTGGCAGGAGGTGGAGCTTTAGCGGATATGGGTATTCATGCCATTGATACTATAAGGTATTTACTTGGAGATCCTAACCCTTTACAAGTTTATGCCCGAATCGCAACAAATTTTGGAGATTATGATGTTGACGATACCGGGATTATATTAATTTCATGGGACAATGGAACGGAAAGTATTATTGAAAGCGGATGGTGGCATCCTCACAGGGATGGTCCTGAAGCTAGCAGTAGCATATTTGGAACAGAAGGATATGCATCTTTATTTCCAACCTATTTAAAATTAAAAAAAGGAGAATCTTCAGAAGAGATAATTCCTGAGTTCCCCAAAAGAGACGAACACTGTAGTCAAATTATATATACTCATCAAATGCAATCTTTTGTAAATTGCATACAAACGCGAAAGCAACCTGTACCGGGTTTAACAGAGGGGCTTGTGGTACTAAGGATTATGGATGCAGCTTATGAATCGTCACAAAAAAGAAAAGTAATTAACTTATAGATATATGAGCCTAATAGAAAATTTTAAATATGCCATCGGAATAGATTTGGGAGGAACTTATGTAAAATCAGCTCTAGTCTGTGAAACGGGGGCTATCCGGTTTACTCACATCGTACCTATTGGAATAGAGGCTACCAGAGATACTATTCTAGATACTATCGAACAAATAATCCAAACAACCCTATATGAGTCTTTTGAAAAAAAACTCGAGATCGTCGGAATCGGGATTGGTTCTCCGGGTATCATCTTGGACGGGGTTGTTATCGGTGCTGCGGATAACCTCGAAGGATGGGAGCAATTAGATCTATCTGGATATTTTTCAGAACGATTCAAATTACCTGTCAGTATTGACAACGATGCTAATTTAATGGGCTATGGTGAATTGCATTATGGTGCTGCAAGAGGTTGCAGCGATGTTATATGCCTAACCATAGGTACCGGAATTGGTGGCGCTATCATTATCAATGGCAGCATATATAGTGGTTATAAGAATAGAGGTGCTGAATTGGGTCATATCGTTGTTGAACATAAGGGTATTGATTGTAATTGCGGTGGCCGGGGATGTCTTGAAGCATATGCCTCTACTTCTGTATTAGTTAAACGATACAAGGAATTATCGGGAAACTATAAAGACAATATCGATGGTCTTTACATTGTAAAAAAATTTAAAAAGAATGATCCATTTGCCATTCAAAGCATTCAGGAACATACCGAATATCTTGGACATGGCATAGCTTCTTTCATTAATATCTTTGCTCCTCAAAAAATCGTAATAGGAGGAGGTATCTCGGATGCCGGTCAATTTTATATAGATATGATAAAAAAAGTAGCTTATAAAAATATGATGCCTGATTGTGGAGAACATACGGAAATCGTAGCCGCCCAACTGGGGAATATTGCCGGTAGTTTGGGAGCAGCGGCCATTGTTTTTGGTAAAGCCGATGGAAATCATCGATTTAGTATTTTTCAGTAAATCATCTTATTAAGATTTTTAATTTCTTAACTGATTAGAAATTAATTTCCATTGACGATTAGATGTATAAATCAGGAGGATATACATTAAAATGATTATTAGGGAGATTATCTACTCACCAGAATCGGATTATACCCTAATAATTTTATCTAATGTAGATTCGAGTATGGATTCAGGAAAAGCAATGGTATCTGACTTCTTTAAAGAATTACTAGCAAGTAAAATGGAAGAAAAATAACTTGGTATAACAACTAAATGACTTGCCGATAGGCCAACGCTATTTGCTATGTTGACTGAACTGGTTTTGATAGTTATTGGGATCGTAAGCTGTCCACTGAGGATAAGTCGGTTGGTGTATTGGACAAGAAGAAGATATAAGCCTTCTAAAACCAGTTTGAGGAAAGTCGACAAATGCTTAGCAAGCTTACAAAAGCAACTTCCAAACTTGTTTTTATCACTGGGAGTTCTCAAAATCAATGTAATAGCTTATATTTGTATAAGAAGAGCCGTATGATGGGAGAGAGACTATCAAGCACGGTTCCTTTGAGAGGGGAAAAGGTAAAACTCCTTTGCCTACTCGATCACGAAACCGTTATGGGTAAGCAAAACCAAAAAGTTACTTGGATAGATTAGAAATAAACGAAAAGATTTCAGCATTTGTGCGTGAAATATTTCTTTTAGAAAATGCTGATGAAATTGAACATAAACTGCCCTTTTATGCAGATGGATTCCCGGGAATAATGTTTTCTGAAACCCAACAAAAAATCCAATTACTTCCTCGAAACAAGAAACTAACCAATTTTTTTCTATTTGGTCAGACTATCCAGCCCATTAAACTTTTAATTAATGGGTCCTACAAATTAATTGTTTTTCAGTTATACCCGTTTACTACTCGGTTATTACTGGATATTGATCCTAGATCAATAAATGATGAATGTTATGATTTAGTGAATATTGTAAATATAGACACCCATCAAATTATCACTAAACTCGCTCAAAAATCAACAAATCAACAGATTGATATTATTACAGATTATGTTTTCAGTCTAGTAAAAAAATCTTCAAACAACCCGGACAATGTCATTAAAATGGCTATTTCATCCATTATCAACACCAAGGGAACATTGCCAATTAAAAAATTGCGAAAACAATTATTCATTACCGAACGAACCTTCGAAAGAAAATTTTTGTCGGAAATTGGCGTAACACCGAAGCAGTTTTCTAAAATTATTCAATTTAGCTTTTCTCTCAATCAAATTAAGGATTCAGACTACACAAATCTCATAAATATAGCCTATGACAATGGATTTGCTGACCAGTCGCATTTCATAAAGACTTTCAAACAGTACACAGGACAAACTCCCAAAGAACTTTTATCAGTTATAGATTGACGGTTTTGTACAATTCTGCAAAAGAGTTATTAATCATCTTTGTAGCATCACAAAATCAAAAAGTAATAAAATATGAATCGATTAATCATCTTTGGTGCTACTGGCGGAACGGGTAATGAATTATTAATTCAAGCTCTAAATTCAGACCACAAAGTAACTGCTTTTGTAAGAAGCCCCGAAAAAATTTCTGTAAAAAATGTCAACCTAACCATAATATCGGGTAATGTTCTTAATTACAAAGACGTTGAGTCAGCAATCAGGAATCACAACATTGTATTTTGTTGTATAGGTATGCCTGCATCTGACAAATCAGGTCTTAGAGAGAATGGAACAGCAAATATTGTGAAAGCAATGGAAGAAAACCAAGTAAGGCGATTAATTTGTCAGTCATCTTTAGGATTTGCAGATAGCAAAGAGATTTTGCCTTGGTATATGAAGTATATTATTGTTCCGGTCATTTTGAAAAATGCCTTTGCAGATCACGAAAATCAAGAAAATGTCATTGAAAAATCCAACCTCGATTGGACAATTGTCAGACCCGGAAATCTGACCAATGGAAGACAATCTCAGAAATATAAACACGGTTTTACCAATGATGAAAAAATAAAATTGAAAGTATCCAGAGCTGATGTAGCTCATTTTATGTTGAACCAGATAGAAAAAAAAACTTATGTTCATAAAAAGGTTGGCATATCTTATTGATGAATGCAAGCCCATAGTCGAGTAGGTAAAGGGGAATCCTGCGATAACCTGACTGTTGCACGATGGGGGGATTTGGTGCTTTGTGAGGATAACACACGTCCACGACTTGTCGGGATTCCTCCAAAAGGTGAAATTTATCATCTGGGTTTAAATGTGGGCTATAAATCAGAATTAACAGGAGCTTGTTTTTCTCCAAGTGGGAAAACACTATTTGTAAATATCCAGCATAAGGGTTTAACCCTAGCGATTACAAGACCTTGGAAAACTTAAACGAATTAATGAGGTGGTAAAAAATAGACATTTGGATGGTCTTTTCAAGTTATAGGACTGTGCACAATAACTAAGCTCGTGTGGTCGGAACGACCCAACACAAGAATACCCTGTTGACTGAACCGCTACTTTGTCGATTGTCCTATGGGGATTAGTCTTTTGATGTATGAATTTTTTGAGAGTAAGGCTTTTGTATAGATTGGGTTTTTAGTCCTATTTAAGTTTCAAGCACTACATAAATAAGCATTTCTGACAGGATTTTATCGATTTGCCCGCTTTTTTTCATCATACAACCGGCTTCGGTAATTCCTTTTTCCATAATAGCACCGCTTTGGCCGTGTGGTGCATATATTCCAGTTTGTCTAAAAAGTGTCTCCATTCCAAAAGTTCGGGATTCATCAGGAATAATTAGAACGATTAATTTCCCTTAATTTTTATCTTTTTCCCTCTGCTTTAAAAAACTTTCAAGGATTTTTAGAGGTCAGTAGTTAAATACTCATCTATCAATACATGTAAATCACTAATAAGCAGAACTTTAAAATGAGTAGTATTGTCTATTATAGCGGAGTAAGGCACTATTCGGCTGTTAAATTATGTTTCGATTACGCTAAATCCAATATTTATAATAAAAATAAACATTAATGTAAGTAACTATCTACTGACCTCTGAAGATTTTTATTTCGAACTTCTATTTTTTCTCTGTGGAATAAAACCACCTAGCTCTTTTCGCTTTTTCTGAAGGTATTTTAATCTTCACTATCTTTCTTTTATTTGATAAATAAAGTTTCTTAAGGCTTTGTTTGAAATATGCCTAATTGTTAGAAGATTCATACACAAAGCTGGATACCATTCAGATATTATAATCATTTACAAGTAAATTTTTACCCCTATAGACTTTCCCATGGAAAATAGGTTTCTCAAATCAACGGTTCTTCAAATCGTAAGAACAAAAAGCCATCTCAAATCAATGAGACAGCTCCTTGTCAAACTAAAATCAAATCAAACTTTATTCTTTCACCAGTCCGGGGTAGACTATTCCAGTTGTTTCAGGTAAATTAATATCTAAAAGTTGGGCAATCATTCCCGCGATATCTTCTAATGCCATATGCTGGATAACCGTTTCATTTTCAATTCCCGGTCCTGCAGCGATAAAACCTGTATAGATTTGATGAAAATCCGGAAAATGTCCATGTTTTCCCCCTATCTTTTTTTGAAGTAACTCCCCTTTTTTCTCATTAGTAAAAGAAAACCCTGGTTTTGCGGAAATAGCTAGCTGAACTTTTGGATCACTTTCCATAATTTCCATTTCCTCTGAACTTACAATACGAAACATCGATTTTTGGGCTAAGGGTAATTCACTAAGTCCCGACTTAATTTTTGTTAAAATTTGAGCTTTATCTCCTTTTAAGATGTGAAGAAAAGCTGAACCACCAGCTGAAAAGAAAACTGCCTTATCAGCCAAATCCATATCCTGAAGCCATAAATTAGGTGCTATACTAGTATGGGTGGAAACAAACCCATGATCTCCAGTGACAATAATAACCGTATTTTTAGCCATTCCTTCTCGTTGTACAGCGTCAAATATCTGTCCTATCACCTGATCGGCTCCTGCAACCGCCCTAGCGACCTGGACTCCTTCCCGCCCATTACTATGTTCCGCTCCATCGAGGTTTGGCAAGTGTAATGTTAATAAATTAGGCTTATATTGCTCTAAGATATATGTAGCAATTCTTCCTAGATTTTGATCCATTCGTAACGAACTAAGATTATATTCATCTTTGGTCAAGTCTCCTGTTGCATTTTTAACTACTTCTTGGAATAGTCCTTCCGGTCGGGCATAATTCGCAGTTGCAGAACGTCTGTCCATAGGATTTTCGAATGACCAAAATTCAGGAATGTTATAATCAATATAAGGATTATCTACCGTTATTGGCCACGAAACAGAAGCGGTAATCAGTTTTTTTTCTTTTGCTGCCTGCCATAAAGTACGAGCTTGTATCTCCTGAAAGTTATAGATCCATTGCCCGGGTCTGCCATCATCTTCAATTACAGTATTGTAATAAATTCCATGTCTTTTGGGTAAAACTCCGGTAATCAAAGTGGTGTGGGAGGGATAAGTTGAAGATGGGAATATAGTTCGTACATTATCGGCCGAAACCCCGTGGGATGCCAGCATTTTAAGATTGGGAGTTGGCCATTTTTCTTCCCTATAAAAATCAGGTCGAAAGCCATCAATACTGATTAATATGACATGGTCAATATTTTGTGTCATTCCGAAAAGAGGAATAAAGCATAGCGTAAAAAACAATAAAAAACATTTCTTATTCATCAGTCTTCTTTTAAAAAAATGGAACAATAACAGGTAACTCCTTATTATCAACAATTAATTGATTTAAATCTACAGACATCGTAATTGTACCATTATCTGCCACCTCAAAATCATCTATCGATTCTTCAGGGATAAAGGAAGGTATTTGTGCAATAGTAAATTCATCATCCACATTCGGGTTATTATCCTGCTCGGTCTGGGAAATAGGGAATTTTATTCCCAAATCGGTCAAACGCCTCCCTTCGCTTATAAATATTTCCTGACGTAACCGATAATTAAGATACAATAACTCATTTATGGTATTGGCATTTCTGATATCTTCCTCTGTAACCATGGTGCCCGATATTACATAAACGGGAATATCATTTTCC
This sequence comes from Salegentibacter sp., assembly GCA_017795085.1. Taxonomy (GTDB): domain Bacteria; phylum Bacteroidota; class Bacteroidia; order Flavobacteriales; family Flavobacteriaceae; genus Salegentibacter. The sequence continues at coordinate 1,286,881 of CP051246.1, read as the reverse complement.
TGCCTGTTTACTACGTACCCCTCCCTTAATTCATCCTGATCACTAAACTTTACCGGCACTGCTTCAAGAGGATAATCATCTCTGTTCCCCCCATTCCTAGTTTCCCCACTATCATCTACTATTAGTATCGATCTATTATTTACCACTTCTATAAGTCCTATTAATGAAGATTTTGCAGCATCTAACTCCCCCTGTCCCAAATATCCTTCAGCCAAAATCAGATAAGCTTCCTCTACCTTAGCAATAGCGACTGATTTTTGATCGGTTTGGGGTGTTCCTACAGAATAATATTTGGGATCAAGGAAATCCAATCGGGGTAAAGGAGCTAACCGATTGGGCAATGCATCAAAAGTTGCATTTTGCATTTCATTAGAAACCCCATTTTGACCATCAAACTGGACGGAATAAAGAATTTCCTGATTAATTAAAGAGCTAGCTATCTCCATAGCATTATCACGATCTCCCAAATGATAATAAACCCTTGATTTTAATAATTGATAAACCAGTAACATCTCTGAAGAAGTATCTAAAGCTATTGCATTATCTAAATATTCCAGTGCTTTTTGAAATAACTCCTCCCCGGTTTGAACCTCTCCTTTATTGGATTTAGGTAGACCTGTAAATAGTTCACCCCCTAAAAGATTAGCATATCCCAAACAAAAATATAAATAGGCTTCATCTTCAATTGTAGCCGATTCATCTGCAGGAAGCACTATTTCCAAACCGTATTTTGCCATTTCTCTTAACTCCTGAATATCAGCCTGCAGATTGTTGACATCTGGATCAAAATAATCAATTTGTAACCTGTCGAAAACTTTACTATACTGGGAATAATTATTAAAATAATTATCAGAAGTAATAGCTGTATTGATAGTTACGGTATTTGTTGTAATTGCCAATTGACGTTGTAACCCCACCACCCAGCTTTGCATGGCATTCGGATTTTGCAGATAAACTTCTTCAGTGACATTAGGATTTTCAACACAACCACTTATTAAAAAAAGAACGACAAGTATGATTGCGCTTCTATGTATAGAATTATGCATGATAGATTTTTTTTAAAAATTAATTTTTATTGAACCTAAAAATTGTCTTGGGGCAGAATAAGTAGCATAGGAAATACCTCCGGTACTAGCGCCTCCCTGCCCTTGGGCTGCACCGCTTATCGTAGCTTCCGGATCAAATGACGATGCTGTAAAATTTATCGGATTTACTGCCGTCAAACCAAAAGTTACAGATTTGTATGGCATATTCCTTTCTGGCTGAAGCCTATAACTTAAGCCAATCGTCCTTATCTTCAAATAATCGGTTTTTTCAACAAAACGATTGGTAAATGATAACCAGTTACTTCTTCCGTTAGCCTCAATTTCTCCAGTAGGAATATAATCTTCAGAAGCGCCGTAATAATACCGAAATTGCGCATCCCAATTGTGGGCAGATGCTCCTGCCTGATAAGAGGAGTTCGCAAATAGATTAAAATTTTTATAGCTAAAATTCAAACTCAAATTTCCAAAAACATCAGGAATTGTTGTTCCAAGATATGATTGGGCTTGGGTATTTTCCAATACTCCGTTTGCATCAAAAGTACCATAATTCCCTCTTAGGAATCCAATTGGATGTCCTTCCTGAACTACGGTTTGCAAGGTTCGAGAACTAAATCCATTAATATTGAATGGAGGAGCTCCTCCCGCATCGATCACTTCATTATTAAGGGTATTGAAAGATGCAGTAACACTAAGGTCTATATCTTCAGTATCAATTGGAACAATTGTAGCACTTAGTTCTAGTCCGTAATTCTCTATTTCTCCAATATTATATAACTGATTTACACTATAGCCCGTAGAAGGTGCTGCCGGCACATAAAACAACCCATCCCTAGTTAGAGCACGATAATATCCTGCAGAAATATTTAACCGGTTGTTTAATAAAGTCATATCAATCCCCCCTTCAAGGGTTGTTGTTTTCTCAGGTCTTAAATCATCATTTCCCGGTTGTCCAAAATACGCCGATTGTTCACCGAGAAAACCATCAAAACGAATAATTTTTTCGTTAGCATAGGCTGGAGGTAAATTTCCAGCCACACCATAGCTTCCCCTAATTCGAAATGAATTAAACAATTGAGAATCAAACCAAGGTTCTGAAGACATCATATAAGAAAAACCTGCTTTGGGATAAAATTGCGTACCAATATTACTTCCAAAAGCTGGATTACGGTCCCCCCGAATCCCCAAATCCAAAAAAAGTTTATCTTTAAATCCGATATTTTCCTGCAGGTAAACCCCAAAGTTTAATACTTCGTTTAAAAATTCATCACTGTCTTTTACTGCGGCATCACTAATGGTTTGGGCCCCATCACGAATATTGGAACCTCTATATAAAATCTGGTGATCTTTAGTCCTAAAAAACTGTCCTCCAAATGTGGAAATAAAAGAGAAATCTTCAATATCCCAGCTATGTTGTCCGGTAAATTCCAGAGTTATACCCAGATAATTTCGTTGTACATTTTGAATACTTCCTTCATCCTTAACCTCCTGACCCCTGGTAGCTGTAAGATATTCATTAGTCATCACTACACTTTGATCTTGTGCGCGGTAGTCCAATCCTCCAGTAAATCGAAAGTTTAGATTCTTTAAAGGCTTGTATTTAAGAATTTGTGAAGTTGTAAATCGGTTTACAATGATTTGATTATCCTGTAGGCGCTCTGCATTATCCACATAATCCTTGATTTCCTGAAACTCCTGATCGGAAAGTTCATTCAACCGATTATTGAATCCCGGACCGGTTATTGCTGATGCACCATCCTCAGCAAACCAAAGCCCTGTATACCCACCTTGATTTCCGTTACGGTTTCTTTTATATTCATTATGAACATAAATAAAAGAGCTTTCGTAAGCTAATTGATCATTCAAAGAAGCCCTGAATCCCGTACTGAAATCAGCCTTTAAGTTATCGTTTTGATCATGGATCTGTACTCCTGCGCTATTTCTAAAACTTCCGGAAAATGTATAACCAAATCCTTTTTCGCCCTTGCCATTTAAATTGAGTCTATATTTTTGATAAAGACTTTCCCTAAACAACAAATCTTTAGTACGGTCAAAATATAGATAATCATTGGTTGGAGTTTCAACACCACTCTCCGCTTCAATAGTTAAATTAGTTCCTAACTTACCACCCTTTTTCGTAAAAATTTGTATCACCCCATTTGCCGCATCAGAACCATATAAAGTGGTAGCAGCACCACCATTAATATATTCAATCTTTTCAATATTATCCATCGGGATATCTGCAAGAGCACTAACTGCAGCCCCCTGTGAGGTCCCCCCTAGTTCCATTTGAGTATTGAGGTTATCCAGACGAACCCCATCAAGATAAATAATGGGTGTAGAACTTAAAAAAGCAGAATTTACACCCCGAGCCCTAATAATTGAAGTAGCCCCAGCTTGTCCCCCGGTAAGGTTAATTTGTGCATTAGGCAGTTGAGCAGCAAGTTTTTGATCAATTCGTTGGGAGGAAATTTTATTTAATTCCTCCTCATCAATTGTAACTACAGAAGTTGATAGTCGTTTTTTTCTTACATCGGCCCCTTGTCCAGTAATAACTACCTCATTAAGACTTTCCGAAGAAGTTTCTAAAATAACCTCCAATCTATTATTTTCCTCTATAACCGGTATATATTGTGTCTTATACCCTACAAAAGAAACCTTTAATTCCAAAGGAAAATTACTTTTCTCAACAGTTAGCTGAAAATTTCCATCAAAATCGGTAGCAGTGCCACGGTTTTCTGTGATGAGCATTATCGAAGCACCAGGGATGGGTACAGACTGTTCATCAATTACTCTACCTTCAATTGAGACTTTTTGTTCTACATTCTTCTGCTTCAAATCATCACGAACAAGAATGCCATTCTCTGTAATCTTAAATTTTAGATCCACCAATTTTTCTAAGACTTCTAATACTTGACTTAATGAAGCATTCTTTATACTTAGAGAAACCTTTGAATTGTAAATTTGATAATCCGGCAGGTAAATAAACCTCCTATCAATTTGTGATTCGATTTCTAAAAAAACCTGGGATAATGGTTTATTGTTTATATTTAGATGAATTAAATTTTCTTTAAGATTATCTATATTTATATTGACCTCTGCTCTTAGTGAGCTGGCATAAAAATTTGAATTCAGACAAATAGAAACGAAAATTAAAAATATTTTTTTTCTCATTTTTTTGTTTTTTAATAACTACAATTCAGGATCCTGAATCTGTTTTTTTTCTTTAATGATTCGGATATTTTGATTGTTTGCTTAGGTATCTTATAGCAATAGCTACATGTGTTTCAACTGTTCTAGGTGAAATTCCCATGATTTCAGCAATCTCCTGATATTTAAACCCTTCTACTCTACTCATAATAAATATCCTTCTTGATTTTTTAGGCAGTACATTTAAAATCTGGGTGAGATATTGTTTTACACGTTCTCTTTGTTCCTGAATGATAGTTTCATCTTCGATACTTGGTTCTTGCAAACCAATATCATTCATATGATCATCTAGGTAGCGAAAGTTAAATTGAGTACGCTTCTTTTTAATAAGTTTATGTCTAACGGTTACATATAAGTATGGTTTTGGGTTTGTAATATCCTTTAAAAGTTTTCTCTTATTCCATAATTGAATAAATACATCTGATATTTTTTCTTCAACCAGTGCACTGTCATTTTCATAGAGTTTTCCAAATTGGCATAATGGCATATAATATTTATTGAATAATTGATTTAAAGCCTTATACTCTCCATTACTCATGTCTAAAAAAAGTTGTTTATCACTATTTTTAGTTTTATTCTTTGGTTTAATAGACTTAATCATGATGGAGAGATTTTATAAGAAATATATTATCCTGAAGTTCTTTTACCTTAACATTCGCAATAAATTCTAATGAACTTATAAACTCTTTAAGGTTCTCATTTTTAAACATCCCCGTTATATGTTGATCTAACAAGGTATTATCCTGAATCACGAATTTCACCCCATAAAATTGATTTATATCCTTTAGGGCCTCCAGGAATAAAACATTATCAAGAAGTAATGTATTGGTTGTCCAGGCCAATTCTTTTTCAGCATTAAATTGCTCCTTATGAACCTGGTTTGTTTTACTATCCCAAAGTAACCGCTCCCCCGGAGCTAAGGTGATTTTATCCTTATTATCATTCTGTATAAACTCCACCTTTCCTTCCTTTAAAGCAACTTCTTTATTGTTAAAGCTATTTTTCACAGAAAATGAAGTACCTAATACCCTAACCTTAAATTGTTTGCTTTGGACCGAAAAGGGATGCTCTTTGTCTTTTTTTACTTCAAAATAGCCTTCCCCCGTTAGTTCTACTACCCGATGATCTTTAAAATTATTAGAATAATAGAGTTCACTTCCGGCATTTAGAATAACTTTACTGCTATCAGGTAAAAAGAAAGTCTTCCGTTCCCCATAACCGGCTGATAATTGATGTTGTGCGATAAGTGGGTTTAATTGATAAAAATACAGAAAAGCACCAAAGATCATTAGCATTAACATACCGATAGCCAATTTCACTTTTCCATTTTGTGAAACAACCTTTTCCTCCAGACTATCAGGAATTAAAGCTTCCTTATCGTATTGTTGCCATATTACCTTGTAGGTTTCGAATATTTTTTTCAATTCAAGGTCTAGTGATAATTCGATTTCAAAGACAGAACGATCTTCAGTTGACATTTCCCCGGAAAGGTAACGGATACATTTACGTTCTTTTCTAGTAATATTTTTCATTCATCAGGTCCTTTACTATAAGGAGTCCCGAAAATTGAATTATCCCGTAAAAATGAATATCACTAAATTGTAAAATGAATATTTTTTCTGGTAACAAAAAATTAATGAGAATTTTAAAGTTTTTAGGACTTTTTAATTATCAAAAAGTCTTTTAATAGAATTTCTTTTCACTCTTCAACATCATCATTATAAATTTTATTTATTTGACAAATCTAAAGGTGAATTAATTCAGAAGAATCTTCTACTCTAATCGACCATTCACCACTTTTATCTCCATTCTGCAAAAGCTCCATTTCAACAAAGGTAAGGTAACTTTAAAAAAATATACAACAGCGTCTGGATATACAAATCTTTCCAGCATACAAGAAATGTTTACTGAAGATAAAGATTCTGAATCCAATTTTCAGGTGGTGGATGAACAAAGAGAAAGTGAGGTAACCTGGATTAAATATTCAACATCTCATGATCCGAACCCCGGAGTTTTTAAAATGGTCAAGGAAGATGGCCAATGGAAGGTTACGCATAATGGACCGAGAGATATAGGGCCGTTTTAATGTCTATACCTCTGTTATTTTACAAAACGATGGTAGAGGTATGGCAATGGAGCTTGTTTATGGTGAAAGGATGAAGTGTGGTGCAGGACCTCCAAACCAGATGCATATGGATTGAATTCCTCAGCTTTAACAAATTTCTCTCTAAGTGCCAAAATGTTATCCTTGTATTCATTGAATGACGGGATTTTTTTAAATGAAAAAAATGTAAGCCACATCTTTATCTCAAACAAAACCAACTACTCTTAAAGCCAATAAAATGACATCATCTTCATTTAATTTATTTATCCAATTCGTATCCAATTGTAAAGAATCCCTTGAACTTCTAATCTCACTAATTACGTGTTGAACTGCGAGGCCATAGTTATGGGATTTTAACAACCATTCTGTGGCTATTTCGGAGTGATGACGCCACCTGTTTCGGTCAAATTGCGCCACTTTGAAAGATCTTACAATTATAAAAAAAAATTAAGTTTATATACTCTTTAAAGTTCCTTTTCTTAGACTTTCGCCTTTGAGATTGATACGGTGTGAGGAGTTCGAAATCCTATCGAGCAACATATCGGCTTGAGTCCCGTCTCCACCAATAATTTCGTACCAGGCGGACACCGGTATCTGAGTGGATATAATGGTTGATGCTCTGTTATACCTGTCGTCGATAATATCTATTAAGGTTTCCCTGGCGTGGTTATCAAAGCTTTGCAAGGCAAAATCATCCAGGATTAGTAAGTCCGCTTTTAGCAGTTTCCCCAGTTCTTTTAAATACGTACCATCTACTTTACTTAGCTTCAATTTTTTCAGCAGCCGGGCAGTATTGGCATAAATAGTTTTATATTCCATCATGCATGCTTGATGCCCTAAAGCTTGAGAGAGATAGCTCTTGCCGCATCCACAAAGACCGCAGATGATAATATTTTCATTTCTTTTCATAAAATCCAGCGTACCCAGTCGCAAGAACATATTTTTATCCAGGTCCCGGTTATGCGTATAATTCACATCTGCCAGAGATGCCTGCTGACGAAAGCCAGCTTGTTTTAAAAGCCGACTGATCTTACGATTTTGCCGATCTTCCCATTGGTGATCGATAAGTAATGCCAGGTATTCATCGGCTGTCATATCACTAAGTTGATTATTGTTTACATGCTGAAGGTGTAGCTCGGCCATGGCCCCCAGTCGCATTTGTTTTAATTTTTCAATGGTCTGATTGTTGTTCATAATATTTGGATTTAATTAATATACAGTTACTTATAAGCATCGGCTCCTCTTTTATTTTCGTGTTCTGGAATATGAGGTTTATCCTCTTCCAGGTCCTGGTAAAATAAGGAGCTTTTGTCCATGTTGTTTTTCAGTATGTTTTTGATATGTCTATAGGTGGCGGCATCAGCCTCCAGAGCTCGTTTACAGGCATTGTCCAACCTTTCGCCACCGTAGGCTTTATGGAGCTGGATGAGCCCCATAGCCCGTTTATAGCCAATCTCAGGATAATCCCCGGTTTTAAGTATTTCTTCTATACACCCAAGTACATGCTCACCGTGCTTACTAGCCATCTTTTTGAAAAATTCAGGGTTCCAGTCGGAGTAAAACTTATGGGTGCTGCTAAGGTGATCCCGGTTGGTATTGTAATGTCCTTTGGCGGGATTGCGCTGATGCAGGGCTATGCGCTCATGGTAAAAATAGACTTCTACGACACTTGCCGTGTAATGGATCATGGTTTCTTTTCCTATATACCGATACGGTACACTGTAGTAACTTTTATCCGGGGAGAAATACACATAACCCATTTTCTGCACCTTGGCCCTGCGATAATCTTTAAGCTCATAGGCCGTGGAAGGCAAAGGTTTTAAGTGCTCGCGTTCCACGGATTGAAAGAGCTCCCGGCGACTGGCTTGTTTTCTCTTGAACAATAAGTTGTTGTAGGATTCCAGTAAGCGTTTTATCTCCCTGTTGAGATCCTGCAAGGAGAAAAAGGTCATATTGCGAAGGGGATAATAAATACGCTGGTAGGCCAGGTTAACTGCATTTTCAACTAAGGCCTTGTCTTGAGGTGCATATCCACGAGTGGGATTGATCACGCAGTTGTAATGATGAGCAAAGTCCTTGAAACTCCGGTTGATATCGGCCTCATATTTACTGGCACGTTTCACGGCGGACTTGAGATTATCGGAGACAATGGCCTTGGGGACACCCCCATAGAAGTTCAAAGCATTGGCGCAACAATTAATCAGGTCTTCGCGTTTCTGGCTTTTACAGGCTTCTACGTAAGTGTAATGGCTGTTAGGTAGAATAGCGACAAATACCTCCACCTCAATAATCTCACCCGATTCCCGGTCTACGATATGAAGCTTTTTACCAGTAAAGTCAATGAAAAGCTCATAGCCAGGGGCATGTTCCAGCTTCATAGAGCCTTTGACCTTTGCATATTTACGGTGGTAATGTTCCATAAACTGCGTGTAGCTATAAGGGGCTTTGACCTGTTGCACATACTCCTGATAATGATAGAGAAACGTAAACCCGGGATGGTTTTTGGCCTTGTTCATCCGCTCAAAATAACGGGTTAGCTGATCAAAACGTTGATTATCAATAGTGGTATGAGAAGTGAACAAGGCCTCCAGAATGGCATTATCACAAGCCAATAATGCTTTCAAGGTATAATCACTGGCTTTAAAAGCCCGCATATAATTATTTACGGTGTTTCGTGCAATTCCTAGAGTGACGCTGATCTTGCGGTTACTAAGGCCATCCACCTTCAGAGAAATGATTTGTTTTAAGTCCATAGAATCAAGTGTGTTTGCCATATCGCTATATTTTAGCGACAAGGTATTAGTACTTGATCTTTCAAAGTGGCGCAAAACGAACCGAAATCACTTCCGGATTATTGGAAGTGGCGCAAATTGAACCGAAATCACTGGCGCAGTTTGACCGAAATGCCTGGCGCAATTTGATCCGAAGTATCCACATTCTGAAATAAGCTTATGAAAATATTTTGGATTCTTGTCATTAAAGTTGTTCAGAAGGTGTTCTAATACCTGCATCCCTTTCGCTTCGGGCAAGTGAAAATCTATCCAATTTTTCAGTAGGCATTTAATTATATCTGGATTGGTTTCAAAATATTTATCTAATGAAAAAGTTAGGGAGTTATAAATGCCCGAATATCCTATAGGTGTAGTTACAAGATGCTTTATTGACTCATAAAATAATTCCTCAGATTTTTCTATATCAATATATGAATTTAGCGCTCCTACCAAGGCTGAATATATACATAGAGTCAATGTAAAATAGCTCTGTTATTCTATGATCAAATTTTGGAAGATGCTTTAGATATCGTGTATAAAAATTCATTAGATATGTCCAATCAATATCAGCAAAAATTCCTTTAAACTTTTGTATATCAATCAGTCCTTCTATTTCACTATAGAATAAAAGTTTTTCTTTGGGATCTATAATTGTGGCCGCTCGAAATCCTATTAAAACCTTATAGCCTAGATCCGATTTGATATTATCTATTATCTCATCTTCAAAATCTTTTCCAAGCTGAGACAAACCAAAAACTATACTTGCCCAAAATTCATATGTATTCCTTGAAGAATTGTTCTCAATTTCTTCCTTTATTTTTCCGCTATTTCAGGATTAATCTCGGAAAATTTTTCAAGCCAAGTGTAAAACTGACTGCTCGCATAGTCAGATTTAAACAACTTACGAAAAGCTTAATGTCCTCTACTTCGTTTTGTTTATAAAACCGCTGTATATCCCTCCAGAATTGAAACTTCTCAATTCTGTCTGCCTTAACTTTTTCTAAAAATTCTTTAGAGGAAAAATTACTCTTAGGGTTCACTGTGTTATTTTTTTGATATAGTTAATCTAATTATCTTATTACTCCCATCTAAAAGCCCCTTCCATCAGTTCTATTTCCGCATTTTTTATTCCTATTTCTTTGGCTATGGTTTTCCAGTCCTTCACTACTGAAAGAACTTCATCCAGAATAGTCTTCATTTCCTCTTCACTCAAGCGATAGTATTCACCCACGCTTCTAGCCAAATCAAAATTTAAAGCATTATCGTCCATATCTATATTCAGAGATAGACCATCTTTTTCTATTGAAGGATTTAAGTCGTAAGCCGGAGATAAAATCCAACCCTTTTGGGTTAGTATAAATCCGTGATTTCTTAGGTGGTCATCCGTATTTGAGATAGCAATATTAAACACAATTCTTCGCCATAGTTGGTCTAAATTTTTTTTTACATCAACTCCATAATTCTCAATAAACTCAACAATTTCCAAATAACTAGGTGTTGTATCTCTGATGATATCTTCTGTATTCCCTGTCATTGTCATTGCTGAGGCAAAATGGATTCGTGTGCCATTATCCCTATCAAATCGTTTGGTCAGGAATGTATGATATTGACCACTTATCTTTTCAATTTTAGATTCCACCATTTCTACTCCAGAAGCAATGGCCAATTTATAGGCTAAAAACTCCCAAGCTGCTTTATCCACTACATCCGTTTTAGAAGGAAATTTAGCTATCCACAAGTTCTTCTGAGAATCAAGTATATTAACCTTTGGTCTTGCACCCCCCAGCGACGAACCGGGTGCGATCAAAACTGCAATCCATTTTCTAATGGCATCACTTTGTTCATCAGTTTCTAACTGATTTACTGCTTCTTGAAGTTCACCGAGTGATGACCAAGATGGTGTCGGACTGTGTGTATCGTTACCCAAAAAAGGGCCTTCCAAATCTGTTTTAAAGCGTAAAGCGCCCATTCTACTCTCATCAAAAACGCCGAGCAGATAATCTATTTCGTAAAGTTTAGGCGCTTTTTCTTCCTTCTTCCTAGCATCTTGTGCAGCTCTACGCTGCATTAAAGTTTTCCCCCAAGTGTCTGGTATACTATCCAGAAATATTCCAAAGTTTTCTTTATTGCTAGGATATTGTGGTCCTGAATAAAAATCTATATCTGGATCCAACAATCGTTGTGCATCGGTCTTTAACCAATCCTTGTTATATTCAAAACTAAATGCTTTTTTTCCTTTGGCAAAATGAGCTGAAAGTACACCTACCAATGTTGGTTTTTCTAAAGCCCCCCAATCTGCAAACACGTATATATCAAATTTTCCTGTTGCCATAGTATTTATAATAAATCAAGGTCTTGCAGTTTTCTGCCGAATTCATCATCCACAGCAAGCTTTTTAAAATCATCTTCTAAATTCAACACCCTGAATACATTAAAATAAGAACCTATGGCAACCGTCGGATCACCTTTTTCAATTCTGTACAGTGTGGTACGATTAATCCCTGCACGTTCGGAAACCTGCTCTGTCGTGAGCTTTCTACGTTTTCGCGCCAGCTTTATATTCTCGCCCAATTGTTCAAAAACCTTCTTATACTTCGGTAATAGAATTGTTTTCTTAGAATTCATTTCATTGCATATTTTCCCCAAATTTACTATTTTTGTTGATAATATGCAACAATACTATAATGCCATCAAGAAAAGAACTTAGCGAATTGTTATGTAAAGCTTTACATAAAAAGGGAGAATCGATGAGAAAATTTAGAAAATAAGAGCAAAAAAATTTTAATTAACTTAACCGAAATTTTTGAAGAAAAGTGTCCGTTTTGAAACGGAACGCCTGTCCGCTTTCAGCGGATTATGCAACCAAATTGTACATTTCTTCCTGTTTGCTCATAATAAATATTATTTTAGAGCAAAAACTATCAGTAGAAAGTCAGCTAATCAAGATGTAGCTGGTGGGGTGGTTACGTCGATGTCGTGTGTTTGTATTTATTTTCAGTTTTATTTTTCTATAAATTCCAATACAAAATCCGCTCTTTCGATTACTGGTATTTTGGGTATTTTGACAATATCATACCCGTAACTTTTATACGTTTCACACATTTTTTCATATGTCAAAACCGCTTCTTTCCAATCTTGTTTTCGCTCATTATCGGTTGCGTAAATTTCTTCCCAAGGTGGAAGCATAAATATATTTTTATTATACTTCCAATTCTCGGCAAAGGACTCCATTCGTTCGTCTATTTCTGATTGAATTAGTTTTGCATAACAAATTGTGTCCAAAAATCCACGGTCAAAAAAAATGGTTTTTTTTCCTCCATCTAATTTTTTTTCAATCTGCTCAAAACTATTTAGGGTTTCCTCAGAAATTCAGAAATTAAAATTATGTATTTCTGCGAATTTCACTAGGTTGGTTACAAATAAGATCATCCCTATCCAGGAATGAGAAGTATTGTCTAATTTAGCTTTAATTTGGTTGAGCCCGTATGTTTGTTTGGCCTGCCCAAATTTGGCTTCTATATGATTACGTTCGTTGAACTCCTTTTTACGTTTTCTCTTTTGGTAGGCATTAAGTTCAAGCTGCTTGCCTTTTGAAGCTACGGTCATCCGGATGCCGCGCTCCTTGCACCACTTGCGGTTTTTATTGGTGCCATAGATCTTATCCACCTGAATGACTTCCGGGTAATAGCCGAGCTGTACTTTATAGGCCTCTGCATGAGGAATGAGGTCAGCACTTTCATTGTAGGCATCCCAGCTTAAGGTCTGCGCTTTAACAAAACCATCTATTTGGGCCAGTCCGATCTTGGTACCGAACTCTACTTTCTTCCCTGTCTTGCCCCGAACAATAGGACGTACATAAGGTTGACTGATGCTGACAATACGGTCCTTACAGGTGTTGGTCTTATTATCGTACATTTCTCTTTGCTGATCATTAACCGTCTGAATTACCCAAAAATCCCTGAGCATCTTCCGGGATAATGGGGTATGATCTAATTTGTCAAGCATTAAATTGATGTTGCCAATATTACGATCTAAACAGTTTAGATGATAACGGATAGCCCTTCTTAGGGTTTTTTTATTGGCCTGTCTCTTCTTGGATTCCGCCAGGTATTTCTTTCGGGCCACTTTTCTGTAAGTCCGCGGCTTGACCGGAAGCTCATCCTTTAGATGCTCATAGAGGGTATCAATGATGGCCTCGGTCTTTTCACGAGCCACATTAAGTAGCCCCAAATCATTGGGATAGGTAATATACTGATCTGCCACCGTGGCATCGAGTTTTAATTTCCCTTTATTCTGCCAAGAAGTTCTCTTGGGGGAAGAGGCTTCCTGTGGAGCCCCACCATAACAAATTGTGGAGAGTACCTCAGAGAATTCATTGAAAGTATGATTCCCCAGTTTCTTTCTCCACTCTACAAAAAGAGAAGCAGAGAAAAGCGGCTGCGCAGAAAATTCCTCCAATCCTAAAAAGAACTGCATGTAGGGGTTCTCTTCGATGATCTGGACCGTTTGCTCATCACTAAGATTTAATTTGTGTTTAATAATCAGACTACCAATAACAATACGCGGATTAATGGCATTACGACCAACTTGAGAAAAATGTTTGGAAAAAATAGCTACACAACGGTCCCAGGGAAAATGGTAGGCTAATTGAATCCAACGGTTATTTGGGTTAAGTTTCATTTGGTAAAGATTACCAAAATTTTCAATTTTGACCTGGTACTGGGAAGAATAATTTATCATATGCAAAGTTATTACATAAATATACTATTTTCCTTGCATGTAAACAATTGAAATATAGATTTATTTAACTGATTCAAAAGGGTTTATAGCCTTATGAGGAAGGCCTATTTATTGAACGGTCAAACATTATTTTTTTGTATAATTCCTTGTCTTTCCAAGGTAGAACCTCTCCATTGCTTTCTTGTTGTTCCTTAATTAATTTACGAGCAATTTCAGGAACTATGGTATAATGTCTATTTCTTAACTCCTCCAACAAAGTTGTTTTTCCTACTCCTGGTCCTCCTGTTATGACATAGAAATTATTATTTTCTTTTAATTCTATCATTCTCAACTGGTTTTTTCTTTCTCCAAAACCAAATCACTGTAAGAGACTGAAATTAAATCTGATTCAGATATTTGAAATAAATCCATATAAAATTTACACTGATTTAATAAATCTTCTTCTTTGTTATTTAGATGTATATCACTTGCCTCTATTTCTATAAAGGTGCCTAAGTTTTTTACTGTATCAAGTTGAAATTTTACGTTATCTATGAAATAGATTTCTCTTTCTTTATCTACTATTGTAAGAATCCCATTTGATTTAATTAATAATTGCTTTAGCGAGGAATTCGGTTCTGAAGAAAAAAGTATATAATCAGATTTTTTAGGACCTTTTTTATTTTGTCTTTTATAAAAGATCAATTTATTTTCAATATTTCCCTCTCTTAGTTTAAGTCTACCTTCAATAGTTTTGAAATATGTATCAATTTGATGATCTATGCCTTTAAAATGAGCATTCTTAGATTGCAATATTTTTCTTATTTCTGAATTATTATTTGACTTAGCTTTTATTTCTATGTTCAAATTATTTATCTAATTATCTTCTAAGTTTTGAATTTTAAGCTTGTTGTTGTAAGCTGGTTATCTTAATTTATAAAGCTAAAAAGTACCTTTCTTTTGTTTTAGAAGAGGCTCCAATTCTATCATAAAATTTCATAGCTCTTATGTTAAATTTAGGTGTCTGCCATTGAATTAAAGAACAGTCCATTTTTTTAGCCTCCTCTTTAATTTGATTGATCAGCCTTTCCCCAATTCCAAAACCTCTTGATTCTTCCGTCAAGAAAAGGCAATCCATATAGATATAATAACCTGCATCCCAAGTTGAAAATTGTTTCATATAACTAGTGTAGCCAATCAATTTTTGATTATGTTCAGCTACAAGGCAGTACAGTGAAGGTCTTTCGCTAAAGAGATGGTCTTTTAGTAATTCTTCTTTGCCTTCAAGTTCATATTCCGATTTTTCGAATTGGGCGTGTAGTTTGCATAGATTTACCAGTTTCGGTAAATCACTTTCTTTGGCAAATCTAATTACGGGTTTATTATGCATTATACTTCTGTGTTTAGTGTATCTAAAATATAGTTATCATAATCAGCATCAGGTAATTTTTTAAGAACATTTTTTGTCCACGATTTTTTTTCGTGATAAATCACTTCAAGTTCCCAAACGCAAGGAGCAAGTCCATCTCCCGAAATCTTTTTGAAATTATTATTTGATTGATAATCAGAGAAAAAGATATGTGTGTTCAGCATATTTTCACCTACCCACCAATTGATTATAGAAAAAACACCTTCATTTCCCGAATGCAATATCAAAAAGCCTATATTATCATTATCGTGATTAAAGGAATTTTTTAAAGATAACCAACTTGGTAAATTCTCCTTAACTGATTTATAAAATTCTGGATGGTGGAAACTTCCCCCTTTTGTGATGGTATATACTTTTAGTTTCCAACCGTTTATTCCAATTATTTCTTTGAATTTTATTGGTCTTGATTTGTATTTGCTCATAATTTTTTCAGGTTATACACAACGGTCTCCTTTGTTGGCAACTGGCTTTATATTTCGTTTCATTACATAATCCGTCTGAATTTCATTTCCCATTCTGAAAGGATGAGTTCCAACTATTTTAAGTCCATTTTTTTCGTAAAAAGCAATTGCCTTTATGTTTTTCTCCCAAACCCCCAACCAAATATAATCTACGCTTCTTTTTTCAGCTATTTGAATTGTTTGGTTTATTAAAGATTGTCCAATTTTATTTCCCTGAAATACTTCATTAATATCTCTGAAGGAAAGAGCCTTACTTTTTTAAAATGAGCAACGCCGTCCAACCAAACATATTTATTGCGTCGTGCCTCACTTATATGGTTCAAACGACATTCCTTGATTGCCTTAATAACTGTTGATTTATTTTTAGCTTTTTTTGGTACAGAATAGGTCCAGAATGGACTTGTCCCAAGATTTTTAATTGTGAACCGCTTATTAAATTATAAATAGTTATTTAAAGGCAAACAACTTTAAATTTTTTATGGGAGTAAAGATAGTAACCCAAAAGTTGGTATAAAAGTATATGGAATGCTTACATATATCCCTTGGCCAATATTCCTACTTTCTTAACCAATTCCTCCTGATTGAATTGTTGATCTGATGAATCAAGGCTACTTAATTGAATTAACGTATATTTCTCAAGCAATACGGAAAGTAGAGAGCGTTTAGAATACTTTAGACGAGCCCTGTTGATATAGATTTTTGTTGCTCCAACTGTATGCAAACTAACTGATTTTAACGGATTCCAATAGCTCAGCACGAGAATATCCTGTTTATCTCCCATATTAATCTTTTGAATAAGTGCTTCCCAGACTCCATTATCAGTAGTTATACGGGTTTCCTTTAACTGCTGCAGGAAAAAGGGACTAATCAATATACGATTTGCCCGGTTGACAACTTTTCGTATAGTTCTTTTTTTTCCCGAATACTTTAAGTGCATTATATAAATAATAAATAGTTTGGTAAATTAAACGAATATAACTTGATTTTATTCTTTGTACTAAATAAAATCAAGTTTATTGTATTGTTAATTTAAAAATAGAATGTTCTGGAAGTCAGCAATTATCGATATGATCTTATGATAAATTAGGGGCTGGATTATACAATAAGAAAAAGTAAAGAGTTTATTTTTAATGCCAAAGTAGTTTTAATTTTAAATGCCTTATGGCTATTTCCCTACTTAAATCATTTCAAAACAGTAAACTTCTAATAGCTTAAATTTTTTTCTCAGAAGCTTTTAATAATCGAGGAAAAATATTAAATACCTACAAAGGTAAAGCCCAAAATTTTAAAGCATCCAACGAAAACATATTTATCAATTCCCCCAAAAGCCACCATAGATAACACCTAAAAAGGTCTATTAATTAAGGCCAATTTTCTGTAGCCACTGGTATAAATCAGTGCCATTAGGAAGTTTTAGCTTTTGGCGTAACCTGTATTTTTTGGTTTGTACTGTTCGATGCTGAACAAAAGTAGCATTGGCAATATCTTTTGAAGAAAAATTTAACCATACCATCCCCAATAAAATAAGATCGCTTTTTGTGATTTTTGGGTCTATTTCCTCCAATTTCTTGTATAATTCAGGATAGACCCTTCGGAATTCAGGTAAAAATAATTCATCATTCTTCTTGGCCAGCTCAACTAGTTCACGTTGGGTATTTTCTAATTGAGCTTTTAATTTTTTTTCTTCTTGTTTCTTTTCTTGTACCAGACTATTCACCCTATGCAATTCCTCTATCTTTTCCTTGACAGATTTCTTATATTTAGTACGAACATATTTTCTAGAAAATAATCCTCCACCAATTACAATAATTCCAATTGATAGACTAATAGTCAGCCATTGGTTTTTATCACTTTTATGCTGCTGTTCTTTTTCTTTGAAAAATTCTCTGCCTGTAATATCCCGAATTCGATCCTTATTATTTTTTATGTTCCTATTCAACTTTGCATATTTTGAATAATAGCTATTGGATTTTTCAATATCACCGGTTTTTACATATAAATCAGCCAGGTTTTTATAGGTTTTTAAGATCTCCTTGTCACGATTAATCTCCATAGAAATATCTAAAGACCTACAATAATTAGCTATAGCTTTTTTATGATCACCCACCACTTCATAATAATTAGCTACATTCCTTAAATAAATAGATTTCCCATATTTTGGAACTGATTTTGATTCTTCTAATTCAGCCTTACTTAAATCGAGATAATACTTTGCTGAATCTATTTTTTTATCAAAATTAAGGTACCACCTACTCATAAGTATATAATTAAAAACCGAAGAGGCATACCCTAAAGAGCGCTTACGTGAATAAAATACAGAATCCTTTTCGCCTATAGCAGCAAAAGCTGCTGCTTTATTTACATGTAATATACTTAATCTTAGATTTTGTGAGGTATCATTTTTTAAATATTCAAGCCCTTCATTTAATTCCTCCAAAGCAAAACTATGATAACCAAGCCCAATATAAATCCTTCCTTTTAAATTTGATATCCTGGCTTTTAAACTTTTACATTCACAATTTTTATAATACTCCGATTGTTCTACAAGCTTAACATAATTTAAGGCATCTTTAAAATTGCCTATATTACATGATAAATTACCTGCACCCAGGTATGCATGGGTAATTCCCTTTTTATAATCCAATTTTTTAGAAGCTTCTAAAAGTTTAGAATTTAACTCTATAGAAGCTTCCATAGTTCTATCCCAAATAGAATAATTCGTAAATTCAACATTCCTTATACTATCTATTTGTTTAATAGTCAAGTGGTCAGTATCAATCTTTTGACCTATACTCTTATTCTGACCAAAAACCAGAAAAATTAGAATAAAGTAAGTAATCCTTTTTATCTCCACATTAATTCTTTTAACAACTCATGTTTTAAGTACCCCTAAAAGGGATTGTACAAGTAAACAATAAATAACTGATTATTCGTTCGCTATTAATATAATGTGCTTTACGGCATGCCTGGCTCGCTTTAATGTCTCACCCCCTGAATTACTCCCGCTCTAGGACAGGGGGATGACATGGTTATGTATAATAGACATTCAAATAAATAATTATAACTTATGCTATTATTAAAATTAAATCATATAAAAAAACCCTACAAATCATAAATATGTAGGGTTTATATTAAAGTCTCTTAAGTGATCGCACCAGGATTCGAACCTGGGACCGCCTGCTTAGAAGGCAGGTGCTCTATCCAGCTGAGCTATGCGACCTTTTTTGCGCTTGCAAATATAATCTGATTTATAAATAAAACAATGTTTTTCTTTAAATTTAAATAAGTTAGGTGACATAGATTTATTAAAAATCACATTCTTAACCACATAGGAAAAAGATATTACTTTAAAATAAAATGAGTTTTTCTTAATCCTGTTAATTTGGTATATTTACCCTCCTTTTAAATAACCTAATCAAAAAATGCTCAATTATCCACTGAAGTTTCGTCCCATTCTCAAAGAAAAAATATGGGGGGGAAATAAATTAAAAAGTCTCCTTAATAAAAATAGTCCCATTGAAAATCTTGGCGAGAGTTGGGAAATTTCAGGCGTAAAAGATGATGTATCGGTGGTAGCCAATGGCTCCCTAAAAAGCAATTCCTTAACAGATTTGCTGGAATCTTACAAAGGTGATTTGGTGGGTGAAAAAATTTATGAAGAATTTGGAGGAGAATTCCCGCTTCTTATAAAATTTATAGATGCAAAAACTGCTCTTTCTGTTCAGCTGCATCCTAATGACGAACTTGCCAGACAACGCCATAATTCCTTCGGAAAAACCGAGATGTGGTATATTATGCAAGCCGATAAAGATGCTAATATCAATATAGGTTTTAAAGAAAATATCACTAAAGAAGAATATATCAAGCACTTGGAAAGTGGAGCGATAACAGAATTATTAAATTTTGAAGATGTAAAGAAAGGGGATAGCTTTTTTATCAATACCGGGAAAGTACATGCTATTGGTGCTGGAGTTCTATTGGCAGAAATTCAACAAACTTCAGATGTAACTTACCGTATTTATGACTGGGATCGTGTTGACGATCAGGGAAATGCCAGGGAACTCCACACCGCACTAGCCATAGATGCAATTGATTTTGAAAAGAAAGAAGATTTTAAATTAGATTACGATAAAAAGGAGAACACTTCCTGCCAAGTTGCTTCCTGCCGATATTTCACAACCAATTACCTCCCCATAAAAGGAGAAATCACTAAAGATTACAACAAGCTTGATTCTTTTGTAATCTATATGTGCGTAAATGGTAATGCTGAAATTAGTATTGACGGGAATAGCGAAAAAATATCCAAAGGAGAAAGCATTTTAATTCCCGCCAGAAATAAAGAAGTTAAAATAACTTCAGCTGCTGAAACCGAACTATTAGAGGTTTATATTTCATAATAAACAACTTAACTTCGGGACAAGCCTAAAAAAAGCCACCAGAGATAAACTGATGGCCTGCACTAGTACTTTTAAGAATAGATACTAAAATATCTCCCTTCCTGAAAAATGGAAAGCAGCTTCTATTTGAGCATTTTCATCACTATCGCTTCCGTGTACAGCATTTTCACCTACAGATTCAGCATATTTTTTTCTGATAGTTCCTTCAGCAGCATCTTCAGGATTGGTGGCACCAATTAAAGTTCTAAAATCTTCAACAGCATTCTCTTTTTCAAGAACAGCCGATACAATTGGCCCACGGGTCATAAACTCTACTAGCTCCCCAAAAAACGGACGCTCTTTGTGAATTGCATAAAATTCTTCAGCATCAGCCTGGGTCATTTGAGTCATTTTCAACGCCACAATCTTAAAACCTGAAGCGGTAATTTGTTCTAATATCCCACCTATATGCCCTTTTTCAACGGCATCAGGTTTAATCATGGTAAATGTTCTGTTTCCTGCCATGGTATGTTTTTTAATTTTGTTGCAAAAATAAATAAATCCCCTCCAAAACCAAGTGCTTTAGTTTTTTAACGCGTAATTTAGGTTTATTTTCTGCTGAAGTCGATTATTTCTACCCCGCATCTCCATCCATACTTCTTTCCTATCAAAATCAAACTTCAATAGCCCAAAACTTAAATCTTTAACAACTTTTCCTTTTCTAAATTGATTGGGCTCTCCTGAAAATCCATCATAACTATGGGTAAGTCCGCTAGAGGTAAAATCGACAAGCGGATAATTCAAATCTTCGGAATTCCAGACCGAAAACTCAGAAATATGCCGATCTCCACTAAGTAATATCACATTTTTCGCCACAGATGCCGTAATTAAATCCAACAACTTCTGGCGTTCTTCAGGAAAATTCCCCCAGCTTTCAAACCCGTGTTCTTCTGAAAGTACCTGAATACTACTTATTATCAAGGTAAAATCAGCTTCATCATTTTTTAATTCTTCCCAAAGCCATGCCCACTGCTTTTTTCCTAAAATCGTACCCTCGTCTCGAGCATCATATCTTTTATTTCCCTCGGTATCGAATTTTAGTTCATCCCGAAAATAGCGGGTATCCAGCACAATCAATTTTATAGTTCCTTTTTTAGCATTGACTATGCTACTGTGATAAACCCCTTCCCTGCTTCGCCGTGGGTCATCTTCTGGAGCTTCTAAAAAATCCAACAACAATTCCTGACTTTCGTCTTTATGTTCCCAGTTTTTTCCACCGTCATTAATCCCATAATCATGATCATCCCATGTGCCATAGACTTCAGCTTGTTTCAATAATTGTCGGTATCCGGGATTGTTCTTTTGTTTCTTATACATCTTGCGCATCTCTTCCATATTATCAGTATCGGCATAAATATTATCACCACCCCAGATAAAAACTTCCGGTTTATTTTTTAAAATAGCCTCCCAAAGTGGCTGAGGTTCATCTTGGCGATTACAGCTCCCAAATGCCAGGGTATAATCAAAATCCTTTGTTTTAGTTTTCTGGATTTCCGAAATACTTCCGCAGGAGAATAACAGAAAAATTACAGGTAGAATTCTATATATTAATTTCATTTTTTGTTGATTTGTTAATTGAGGAAAGGTCCTCACACTTGCAGGTTTAAAAATTCGTTTAGTGAGCAAATTTAAAGTATCCTTTTCGGCTACGTGTTAATAAATTGTATCTTTACCCTTTATATGATGATTGAACAAAGTATTTTAGAAATTACTGCCGAACTGGCAAATGCCAGAAATATTATAATTGTTCCGCATAAAGGCCCCGACGGTGATGCGATGGGGGCCTCTTTAGGCCTTTGGCATTTTCTTAAAGATAAAGGCCATAACCCGCAAGTAATTGCCCCCAATAATTATCCTGATTTTCTAAAATGGTTACCGGGTAACGATCAGGTAATTGTCTATGAAAATGAAGAAGAACATTGTAGGAAATTAATAAACGATGCCGATCTTATTTTCACCTTAGATTTTAATGAACTCTCCCGTGCCGGTAATATGGTAGAACCTTTAAAAGCTGCCCGGGCAGTTTTTATTATGATAGACCATCATCAGGAGCCTACGGATTACGCCATGCACACCTACAGTGATGCAGAAATGAGTTCAACCTGCGAAATGCTATATCATTTTATTGAAAAACTTCGCGGTAAAAATCAAATCACCCCTGAAATTGCCACTTGTATTTATACCGGAATAATGACCGATACCGGTTCGTTTAGGTATAGTGCAACCAGTAGCCTGACACATACTGTGGTAGCGGACCTTATTGAACGTGGTGCCCAGAACACACAAATTCATAATAATGTTTTTGACACTAATTCTGAAAACAGGTTGCAGCTCTTGGGCACCGCTTTAAACAATCTAAAGGTTATAAAAGAATACAATACGGCATATATAAGCCTTAACCAGGAAGAATTAGACCGGAATAATTTTAAAAAGGGAGATACTGAAGGTTTTGTAAACTACGGCTTATCATTAAAAGGAATTGTGTTGGCCGTGATTTTTATTGAAAATACTCAGGAAAATATCATTAAAATCTCTTTCCGTTCCAAAGCTAATTTTGATGTTAATAAATTTGCCAGAGCGCACTTTAATGGGGGTGGTCATATAAATGCTGCCGGCGGAAAAAGTACGATTTCTTTACCTCAAACCATTAAAAAGTTTGAAGAAATACTGCCGCAATACCGGGAAGAATTGATTTCATGAAAAAATTAGCGATTATTTTAATGGTTTTATTTACTGCTTCTTGCAAATCGCCGGAAGCCAGATACCCTATTTCGCAAAATTCAGGGTCTTATATATCTGAATCTATTGAACGTAATCGTGAGCTTATTGCCAAAGAAGAAACTTATATTCAAAAATTGATTAAAGAAGATTCTGCTCATCAATACATAGCTTCCAACGATGGTTTTTGGTATTATTATAATGTAAAGAATAACGATTCTACCAAAACAGAAACTCCTGAGTTTGGTGATATTGTTGAATTTGATCACCAAATTTCTACAGTAGATGGTAAAACAATCTATGCCAAAGGAGAAAAACCTACCAAAAGCTACGCAGTTGATAAAGAAAAGTTATTCAGCGGATTGCGCCAGGGCATCAAACTGATGAAAGAAGGAGAAACGGTAACTTTTTTATTTCCCTCGCATAAAGGATATGGCTATTATGGCGATAAAAACAAAATTGGCACCAACATACCGCTTAAAACAAAAGTAACTTTACATAAAATTGAAGAAGAAGAAAAACAAAACGAACCAAATAATTAATTTTAAAATGAAGAAACTAAACCTGATTTTTGTATTTGCTATCGCCTTAAGTTTGATAGCCTGTAATGAAGAATATCCCAATTTAGAAGATGGCCTCTATGCTGAGTTTAAAA
The DNA here is from genome assembly GCA_017795085.1 of Salegentibacter sp. GTDB lineage: Bacteria > Bacteroidota > Bacteroidia > Flavobacteriales > Flavobacteriaceae > Salegentibacter. The sequence goes on along the minus strand of CP051246.1, from coordinate 1,263,335 downwards.
CCAGCAAAGGTGATTTTGTAGCTGAACTCTACCACAAAGAAACCCCTATAACCGTTGCCAGCTTTGTCTCTCTGGCTGAAGGAACCAATACTATGGTAGATTCTACCTACGAAGGAAAAAAATTCTATGATGGATTGACTTTCCACCGAATCATAGACGGATTTGTAATTCAAGGGGGCGACCCATCAGGAAATGGATCCGGAGGCCCCGGTTATCGTTTTCCCGATGAAATTGTAGACAGCTTAAGTCACAATTCCAAAGGCATCCTTTCTATGGCCAATGCAGGCCCCGGCACCAACGGCAGTCAGTTTTTTATCACCCTTGCTCCTACTCCAAACCTCGATGGACGTCACACGGTATTTGGAAAAATTGTAGAAGGCCAAAGCGTGGTAGACTCTATAGGAAAAGTACAAACCGGTCCGGCAGATAAGCCTCAACAAGAAGTTTTGATGAACAAGGTAAACATTGTTAGAAAAGGTAAGGCTGCTAAAGATTTTGATGCCCCTAAAGTATTTGCAGATGAACTTAGCGCTCGTAAAGCCGAAGAAGAAGAAGCTGCCGCAAGAGCTGAAGAAGCTAAGGAAGAAAACAAAGCGCGCTTCGCAGCCCTAAAAGAAGATGCTGAAGAATTGGAAAGTGGGCTGAAAATTTATTATGAAGAAGAAGGCGATGGTAACAAACCTGCCGATGGTGATATGGTACAGGTAGATTATGAAGGTTATTTAGAAAACGGGACTATTTTTGATACCAGTAAAGAAGATTTAGCAAAGGAATTAGGAGTTTTCAATCAGCAGAAAAAAGACCAAATTGGATACAATCCTATGAAAATCCCATATGGTCCTCAAGCACAAATGATATCAGGTTTCAAAGAAGGCTTACAACAAATGAAAGAAGGAGATAAAGCCATTTTATTTATTCCCTCTCACCTGGGTTACGGTGAAAATGGCGCCGGAGGAGTTATTCCACCAAATACTGATTTGATTTTCCGTGTTGAACTCTTAGAAAGCTCTGAGGAATAAAAAAGCCCCCTGACCTTCCCAAAAAAGGGAGGAATTATTAATCGGGCTATACCTTTTAAAAAAAAGAGGCTGTCTTTTTAAGACAGCCTCTTTTTTTTAAATTATATGTATTTTTATTTCTCCGGAATATTCCCCAATACTTCTTTTAAAAATTTCCAAAATTTCTGAGTTGATTCCACGCTTGCACGCTCATCGGGAGAATGTGCCCCGCGAATAGTTGGCCCGAAAGAAACCATATCTAAATCGGGGTAGCGATTGCCGATTATCCCACATTCCAAGCCGGCGTGACAGGCGGCAATATGGGCTTCTTTACCATTTTGTTTTTGATAAATTTTATCTACCACTTTTAAGATTGCCGAATCAGGATTTGGAGCCCACCCGGGATATTCTCCTGATAACTTTACTTTAAATCCGCCCAGTTCAAATACTGACTCCAGGCTATTGGTCAAATCTTGCTTGGAAGATTCTACCGAAGAACGGGTTAAGCAAGTAATTTTAACCTTGCCTTTACCTACATTCACACTGGCAATATTATTAGAGGCTTCCACCAAACCTTCAATATCGGGACTCATTCTATACACCCCGTTATGGGCAGCTGAAATACTTTTTATCACTTCCAGTTGATCTTCAATTTTCATCACCTCATCCGGCACTTCAGCTTCAGTAATTTCAATATCAAGATTAGGTTCCAGGGAAGCATATTCAGCTTTTATTTCTCTAATTTGCATAATAGCTTCATTCAGAAAAGTTTCGGTATTTGCACGATCTACAGCTACTAAAGCACGACTTTCCCGAGGAATAGCATTCCGAAGTCCGCCTCCTTCCAATTCCGAAAGTCGCAGGCCAAAATCTTTATTAGAATCGTAAAGCAGTCTGGCAAGTAATTTATTGGCATTACCCAATCCTTTAATAATATCCATTCCTGAATGACCGCCACGTAAACCATTTACCGAAATAGAATAACCCACAGAATTCTCAGGAGTATGTTCAATTTCATAATCCCTTACCGCGGTAATATCAACTCCACCGGCACAGCCTATTCCAATCTCATCATCTTCTTCAGTATCAAGGTTTAGAAGAACATCTCCAGACAAAAACTCCTGTTTTAAACCTTTAGCCCCGGTCATTCCGGTTTCTTCATCTATAGTAAATAAAGCTTCAAGTTCGGGATGGGACAAATCTTCACTCTCAAGAACAGCCATCATCGCAGCAACACCTAAACCATTATCTGCTCCAAGTGTTGTTCCGCGGGCACGCACCCAACCTTCTTCATCAACATACATTTCAATACCGCGGGTAGAAAAATCAAACTCGGTATCGTTATTTTTTTGATGAACCATATCAAGATGAGATTGTAAAACCACTTTCTTTCGGTTTTCCATTCCCTTTGTGGCCGGCTTTTTAATTAACACATTTCCGGTTTCATCCACTTCGGTTTCAAGGTTTAAACTATTGCCAAAGTTTTTTATAAATTCAATTACCTGGTCCTCTTTTTTTGAAGGACGGGGCACCTCATTGAGATCAGCAAAGTTTTTCCAGATTACTTGTGGCTCTAGCACCCTTATTTCTTCGTTCATCGGTATATTTTTTGATGTATACACAAATATATTGGTAATTAAAGAAAATGGAAAATCACACCCGATTTTAGTATGATTTTAACCAACACAGCAGCATTTCCTCTATAATAACCAAGAATTTTAAAATCCAAGCCTTGATTTTCTTCTTGTACTTTATTTAAGGGCTAAACCAAATAGTATAAATTATCGTCAAATTGTATTATCTATATGCTGTTTAATACAAAGCTTGTATTTTTGAAAAGTGAAAAAGAAAAGCCTTATTATTTTAGCCCTGCTGTTACCGGTACAATTTATCCTGGTAAAATTCCTCGCCACCAAACCCTTATGGGTAGAGGAATGGTATAGCCTGAAATTTTATGCTTATGTCTCTCCTATAATTCGCTATTTCCTGGGATTTGTTCCATTTAGTTTGGGTGATTTTTTATATACCACAGCCGGAATTATACTGATTTTATGGTTAATAAAACGAATAAAAACCCGGCTACGCCAACCCAAAAAATGGATATTGGAAGCCTTGGCCGTACTCTCAATAATTTACGGTTGTTTTCACATTTTCTGGGGGCTAAATTATTATCGTCTGCCCTTACATAAGGCCTTAAAAATCAATCACGATTATTCAACTAAGGAATTAATAAACCTTACCGAAAGACTTATAAATCAGTCTAATGAAATCCATAAAAGTTTAGAACCCAATGATTCTTCAGCTATTGTAATTCCTTATCATCAAAACGAGTTATTTGAAAAAACCATAAAAGGTTATGTTACCCTTAGTGCTCAATATCCTGAACTTACTTACCGAAATGAAAATATAAAGCCCTCATTATACAGCATTCCTCTTACCTATATGGGCTTTAATGGATATTTAAACCCGATTACCGGGGAAGCGCAGGTAAATACCCAAATTGTTCCTTATAAATTACCTACCACCGCCAGTCATGAAATTGGCCATCAACTGGGTTTTGCCAAAGAAAACGAAGCAAACTTTATCGCCTGCCTGGCCACGATGAACCATCCCGACAACTATTTTCGCTATTCAGGCTACACCTTTGCGCTACGCTATTGTATGCACGAAGTCTATTTGCGAAATCCTGATGAATTCAAGCGGTTAAAAGAAGTTATCAGGCCGGGAATTTTAGAAAATTATCGGGAAGTTGAAGAATTTTGGCTCGAACATCAGAATCCGCTGGAACCTTTGTTTCAGGCTACTTACAACCAATACCTTATCGCAAACAACCAGGCCGAGGGGATGAAAAGCTACAGTTATGTGGTAGCCCTATTGGTTAATTATTTTGATAAAGAGCGTAAATTTTAGATTTTGCTAAAAAATAAACTGATTATCCGTTATTGGTAATAATTGACATTTTTACGTCATCCTGAACTCGTTTCAGCATCTAATAAGATGTAAATCAGAAATATACAAATTAGCCCCTGAATCAAGTTCAGGGTGATAATACGATTATGACTCTTTACGGATATTTAAAAAATTAAAGCTCATACTGTCAATCTTTTATTTTTTCTACTGAAAATCGCATAACACGTCTGTTTATTTAATTTTTTCTTAATTTACCCTTTCCAAATTAAAATCACATGCTAATAAAATCTTTAATTCTATGAGATTAAAACTATTACTATGCTTATTTCTGATTGGAATGCAATTGCATGCCCAGGAATATTTTCCTAAAAACGATGGTGTAAAAACCAGTCGCACCGGAACCACTATTTTTACTAATGCCAAAATTCATGTAAAACCCGGTGAAATTATTGAAAACGCGATGTTTGCTATAAAAGATGGCAAAATTTCTGCTATTGGAAAAAACATCAATATTCCTGCAAATAGTCAGACTATAGACCTTACAGGTAAAGAAGTATACCCTTCTTTTATTGATTTGTACAGCACTTTTGGAATTAAAAAACCCAAAGAAGCTGAAGGTAGTGACCAGCCCCAGTACAAAGCCGGCCGCGAAGGCTATTACTGGAATGACCATATTCGCCCGGACACCAAGGCTCTTTCCTATTTCAGCTACGATAAAAAGTTGGCTGAGAACATGCAAAAAGCAGGTTTTGGGGTTGTAAATACCCATCAAGCCGACGGAATTATTCGTGGAAACGGAATGCTGATTGCTCTAAGTCCCGATGCCACTGAGGGCGATCGTATTTTAAAAGAGCGCTCTGCGCAATACCTTTCTTTTGATAAGAGTGTAAAATCCAGGCAATCGTATCCCACCTCAACAATGGGTGCGATGGCCTTGATTCGCCAGGCCTATTATGATGCTAAATGGTACGCAAAAGGGAAATCAAAAAATAAAGACCTGGCTCTGGAAGCCATAAATAATAACAAAAACCTGCTGCAAATTTTTGCTGTTGATAATCTGCTGGATGAATTGCGTGCTGATAAGATTGGTGATGAATTCGGGATTCAATATGCTATTTTAGGAAGCGGTTTTGAATTTGAACGTGTAGAGGAAATCAAAAAAACCGGAGCCACTTTTATCCTTCCTCTTAATTTTCCGGATGCTTACGATGTGGAGGACCCTTACCTGGCCAAGGAAGTAAGTCTCGCTGAGATGAAACGCTGGAACCAGGCGCCTGCAAATCTTAAAATCCTTGCTGAAAACGAGGTTCCATTTATACTAACTACTAAAGGACTTGAAACCACGGAAAAAGATTTCAGAAAAAATCTTCTGAAGGCCGTTGAATACGGGTTGGATAAAGAAATTGCTTTAGCGGCCCTTACCACTACTCCCGCTAAATTGATTGGCGAAGAAAATCGTTTAGGAAACTTACAAGAAGGTGCCTGGGCAAATTTTATTATTACTTCCGGCGACTTTTTTGATAAAGAAACTACGCTTTACGAAAATTGGGTACAGGGAAGGCGTGCCGTACTTGAAGATATGAATACTACCAATATTAAAGGCGATTATGATTTGGTAGTAGATGGTAAAACTTATAAAGTTAAAATTTCAGGAGAGCCCGCAAAGCCTAAAGCTGAAGTTAAACTCGGGGAAATGAAAATAGGTTCAAAACTCAGTTTTTCCAATAACTGGATAAATTTGTTACTTTCTTCGCCCGATACCACTAAAGCCGAATTTATCAGGCTGATTTCTAAAGTTCCGAAAAAAACCGATAAAATTTCAGGAAAAGCCATTTTAGCCAATGGTTCTGAAAGCACTTTTACTGCTGTCAAAAAAGCTGAGGAAACTTCCGAAGCGAAGAAAGACAAAAAGAATCAAAAAACGGAAACTCCCGAAATTGTATCGGTAAGTTACCCTAATGTAGCTTACGGATTTGATAAACTACCTGAAGCTGAAAATATTCTGTTCCGAAACGCTACAGTTTGGACCAATGGGGAAGAAGGTATTCTGAAAAATACCGATGTATTGGTTAAAAATGGAAAAATCTCCCGTATCGGCAATAATATCAATGCCGGAAATGCTCGTGAAATCGATGCTACGGGAAAGCACCTGACTTCAGGGATAATCGATGAGCATTCGCATATTGCAGCTTCAGCAATAAATGAGGCTGGGCATAATTCTTCCGCAGAAGTGACCATGGAAGACGTGATAGACCCTACCGATATTAACATCTACCGAAACCTTGCCGGCGGGGTAACCACTATTCAGCTTTTACACGGATCAGCAAATCCAATTGGTGGCCGCTCTGCTATTTTACGATTAAAGTGGGGCGCGGCTGCAGAAGAAATGCTATTGAAAGATGCTCCTAAATTTATAAAATTCGCTTTGGGTGAAAATGTAAAACAATCAAATTGGGGAAGTCGTTCACGCTTTCCGCAAACCCGTATGGGCGTAGAACAGGTTTTCACTGATTATTTTACCCGCGCCCGAGAATATGAAGCTAAAAAAACTTCAGCTGACGCTCGTAAAGACCTGGAAATGGAAACCATTTCAGAAATTCTGAAAATGGAGCGTTTCGTAACCGCACATTCTTACGTACAAAGTGAAATCAATATGTTGATGAAAGTGGCTGAAAATTTCGATTTCCACATAAATACCTTCACCCACATCCTGGAAGGGTATAAAGTAGCCGATAAAATGAAGGAGCATGGAGCAGGTGGTTCAACTTTTTCTGACTGGTGGGCTTATAAATATGAAGTGAATGACGCCATTCCTTTTAATGCATCTCTTATGCATAAAGTTGGCATAACCACAGCCATAAACAGCGATGATGCTGAAATGAGCCGGCGTCTGAACCAGGAAGCAGCCAAAAGCATAAAATACGGGGGTGTTTCAGAAGAAGAGGCTTGGAAATTCATAACCTTAAACCCGGCAAAACTACTTCATATTGACAATCGTGTAGGGAGTATAAAAACCGGAAAAGATGCCGATTTGGTATTGTGGAGTGATAACCCACTTTCGGTTTATGCCAAAGCAGAAAAGACCTTAATTCAGGGGGCGGTTTATTTTGATTTGCAACGTGATAAAGAACTACGTAAAGTTATTTCCAAACAGCGAAACAATTTAATTACCCAAATGCTAAAGGCTAAAAACGATGGCGTAAAAACCCAGCCGGTAAGCAAAGAAAAAGAACAACACATTCACTGTGGAACTTTAGAAGCCATACACTAAAATATAATTAAAATGAAACTAAAATATATAACCTTATTGGCGCTTTTCAGTTTTGCTGCCAATACTCTTGCACAACAAACCCCGGCGCCAAAGCAGTCGGATGCTGTTACAATTGTAGGGGCAACAGCCCATCTTGGTAATGGCGAAGTAATAGAAAATAGCCTTATAATATTTGAAAATGCTAAAATCACTCAGGTGATGGATGCCGGAGAAACCAAAATGCAATACCGCGGCGAAATTATTGAAGCTCAAGGTAAGCATGTTTACCCGGGTTTTATTGCCGCAAATTCTACCCTGGGCCTTGTGGAAGTGGATGCCGTACGCGCCACCGATGATGAAGATGAAATCGGGGAAATGCTACCGCATATCAGAAGTATTATTGCTTATAATACCGAAAGTAAACTGGTAGAATCGATGCGGCCAAACGGTGTATTGATGGGGCAAATTGTTCCCCGTGGTAGTCGCATTTCAGGAACATCATCCGTTGTTCAATTTGATGCCTGGAACTGGGAAGATGCCGTGATAAAAGAAAATGACGCTATCCACCTTAATTGGCCAAATAGTTTTTCAAGGGGCCGTTGGTGGGCCGACGAAGATTCTGTTATAAAAGCTAATGAAGAGTACCAAAAAGAGGTTCGTGAAATCACTGAATTTTTTAATTCGGCCAAAGCTTATTTAAACGGGGATCAGGAAATTGCCCACCTCCCCTATCAGGCAATGAAACCGGTTTTTGAAAACAAAAAAAGTGTTTTTGTTCATGTTGATGGAGAAAAAGAGATTTTGGATGTCATTCAATTTATGAAAGAACAAGCGCTCGGTAAACTCACAATTGTTGGAGGTTACCAAGCCTTAAAGCTAGCCGAGACCTTGAAAAAAAACAATATTTCAGTATTAACCAACCGGCCCCATAATACTCCCGATAAGGATGACGACGATTATGATTACCCTTATAAATTGGCTGCTCAATTACATCAGGCAGGGGTATTAGTCGGTATTCAGTCCGCGGGACGCATGGAACGCATGAACACCCGAAACCTTCCTTTTTATGCCGGTACAGCGGTAGCACACGGCTTAGAAAAAGAAGAGGCCCTAAAGTTAATCACCTCCAATGTAGCACAAATTCTGGGAATTGATGAAGTTGCCGGCACTTTAGAAAAAGGAAAAGACGCTACGCTTTTTATAAGTGAAGGTGATGCACTGGATATGCGAGGCAATATTATTGAACGCGCCTTTATCCAGGGGCGTGACATTAGTCTGGAAACTCATCAAACCGAACTTTACCAGCGCTACAGCAATAAATACAAAGAGAAAAAAGCGAAATAATTTAAAAGTAAAACTCTAGTGATCCCTATAGCAATCAGGTTTGTATCGAAAAGTTTCTCTTAGCTGAGGGACATTTCTCCATACTATTGACCAATTGAATTCACTTAAAATCAACAGTCCTATTTAATGGAAAACACTCGTATTGATCTTGTCTAGATAAAAAATGCCTCCACTTTTGGGGGTATTTTTTATTAAAATCTGCGTAATTTTACCGCATATGATTAAAGAAATCAGTAGCCCCCAGAATCCTGAGATTAAAAACCTGATCCAACTTCAGGAAAAATCCCGGAAACGCAGAAAAGAAAAGCTTTTTCCGGTGGAAGGAATTCGGGAAACGGGACTAGCCTTAAAAGGTGGTTTCAGCCTAAAAAAACTGTTTTTTTGCCAAGATTTATTTCCCCAGGAAAAACTCATAGAATTTACGGAAAAACAAGATCCTGAAATCATTGAAATTTCATTGGAAATTTATCGTAAGCTCAGTTACCGAAGCAGTACCGAAGGATTAATTTCGGTTTTTAAAAGCAGAGAAAATTCTTTAAAAAACCTTAAGCTGGAAAAAGAAAATCCCTTGATTCTAGTGGCAGAAGCTCCCGAAAAACCGGGAAATATTGGGGCATTGCTTCGAACAGCCGATGCTGCGGCTTTAGATGCGGTAATTATCGCTAATCCCAAAACCGATTTATATAACCCCAATATAATCCGTTCAAGTGTAGGTGGGGTTTTTACCATCCCGGTAGCCACGGGAAGTACTAAAGAAATTATAGACTTTCTTCAGCATAAACTTATCAAAATTTATGCAGCGGCTTTGCAGGCTTCAAAAGAATACCAAAAAATTGATTTTACCGGCCCTGCAGCTATAGTGGTGGGTACCGAAGCCGAAGGCTTAAGCGAAAAATGGTTGGAAAATTCTACCCAAAATATCATTATCCCCATGCAGGGGAAAATCGATTCCATGAATGTTTCGGTTGCAGCGGGAATTCTTATTTTTGAAGCCAAACGGCAACGAGCGAAGTGTGATTTTTAAAATTGAGGTGGTGTGATAAATTACAAAGTCAATATGCTGTATCGAAAGGATTCGGGACGGTTTCAAAATCAATTCAAGATAATATAATTTCTTTATAGAATTCCTAAAATTGCTGAAAATATGCCCTTGCGTGATATGATATAATTTCACAATCTAGAAATCAGGTAAAAGATTACCACCTCGAATTTCCATCGGGATTGTAAGGAAGCTTACCTATAATTTTGAAACCACTTTGACAAAAATTACTTTTCAAACCAATAAAGAAATTAAAACCATAAACCTTTGAGTCCAGAAACTTTATATTATATCATTTTAGCGGTCATTATCATCGATTTTTTAATCGATAAAATTCTAGATACCCTTAACGCCAAACATTTTGATGATCCGATACCGGAAGAACTCAGTGATGTGTACGATAAAGAAGCTTATGAAAAATCGCAGCGGTATAAAAAGGAGCGTTATCGTTTTGGAATCCTTACTTCGGGATTTTCCCTAATCCTTACCCTTGCATTTATTATTTTTGGAGGTTTCCCCTGGATAGATGCAATTGCAAGGGATATTAGTGATAATTCAATACTCATCGCTCTGATTTTCTTTGGAATTATTATCCTTGGGAACGATATTTTAACCCTCCCCTTTTCCTGGTACAACACTTTTGTAATTGAAGAAAAGTACGGTTTTAATAAAACTACTCCGGCTACCTTCATATTCGATAAATTAAAAGGCTGGCTGATGATGGCTATAATTGGAGGTGGTGTTCTGGCCTTAATCGTTTGGTTTTATGAATTTGCTGAAGAAGATTTCTGGTGGTACACCTGGATAGCCATTGCCCTGTTTTCGGTAATAATGAATATGTTTTACGCCCGGCTCATCGTACCGCTATTTAATAAACAAACTCCCCTGGAAGAAGGTTCTCTGCGCAGTAAAATTGAAACCTATGCCAAAGAAGTCGACTTCAAACTCGATAATATTTTTGTGATAGACGGTTCGAAACGAAGCACCAAGGGCAATGCTTATTTTTCCGGCTTTGGAAAAGAAAAAAGAATTAGCCTTTACGATACGCTGATCCATGATTTAAGTGAAGAGGAAATTGTAGCGGTCTTGGCCCACGAAGTAGGTCACTATAAGAAAAACCATATTTTGGTAAACCTGGGTGTTTCAATACTTACCACCGGATTTACACTTTGGCTACTTTCCCTTTTTGTAGGTAGCCCGGTACTCTCACAAGCCCTGGGAGTAAGTATTCCGAGTTTTCATGTTGGTTTGGTAGCCTTCGGAATTCTCTATAGTCCTATTTCAGAAATTACCGGTTTAATTATGAACATGCTTTCCAGGAAATTTGAATATCAGGCCGATGATTTTGCCGGTAAAACCTATACTCCCAAGCCCCTGATTTCCGGTTTAAAAAAGCTCTCAAAAAACAGCCTGAGTAATCTTACTCCTCATAAAGCCTATGTTTTTATGCATTACTCCCACCCCAGCCTTTTGCAGCGTTATCAAAATTTAAACCGACATTAAATGCTTGCGCCATTAAAATCTTAATCGTATATTCAGATTATGACAGAAGCAGCTATAGAACAAGAAAACAAGCAAATTGCCAGGCAATATAAAGAGCTCCTGCGTATTAGTTATCGAAGCCTGAGCAATCAGGATAAAAAACTGATTCGAAAAGCATTTGATACTGCAGTTGATGCTCATAAAGAGCAAAGGCGAAGGTCTGGTGAAGCTTATATTTTTCATCCCATTGCCGTTGCAAAAATCGTAGCTTCAGAAATTGGCCTGGATGCCACTTCAATTGCCGCTGCCCTTTTACATGACGTGGTGGAAGACACGCCTTACACCCTGGAAGATTTACGTGAAATGTTTGGCGAAACCGTAGCTAAGATTGTTGACGGACTAACCAAAATTTCCAGTTTAAAAAAGGATAAAGATGTATCGCTTCAGGCTGAAAATTTCAGAAAGATGTTACTCACCCTCAATGATGATGTACGAGTAATTATCATAAAAATTGCCGACAGGTTGCACAATATGCAAACCATGGATGCTATGCGCTCTGATAAACAGGAAAAAATTTCTTCGGAAACGCTATATATCTACGCACCCCTGGCGCATCGTATAGGACTCTATAATATCAAAACCGAATTGGAAGACCTCGGGTTAAAATATACCGAACCCGACACATATCAAGACATTAAACAAAAGATAAAAGAAAGTAAAGAGGAACAAGACGCTTATATAAAGGAATTTTCAGGAGTAATTGGAAGTTCTCTTGATCAGGAAAATTTTGACTATGAAATAAAAGGCCGCCCGAAATCAATTTATTCGATCAACCGGAAAATGAAGGCTCAAAATGTTAGCTTTGACGAGGTTTACGATAAATTTGCTATTCGTATTATTTATAAAAGTAATTCGGCGAATGAAAAATTTCTCGCATGGAAAATTTATTCCATTGTTACAGACCATTTCAGGCCAAATCCCACCCGCCTTCGTGACTGGATTTCCTCGCCTAAATCTACAGGTTATGAAGCACTGCACATTACGGTTATGGGGCCAAAAGGCCGCTGGGTAGAAGTGCAAATAAGGAGTGAACGCATGAACGAAGTTGCAGAGAAAGGTTATGCGGCTCACTATAAATACAAACACGGCAGTGCCCAGGAAGAAAAAAGTATGGAGGACTGGCTCAATAAGTTGCAGGAGGCCTTGGAAAACCCTGAAGTAAATGCCGTGGATTTTGTTGAACAGTTTAAACTGAATTTATATTCCAAAGAAATTTTTGTATTCACGCCCCAGGGCGATTTAAAATCTCTGCCCAAAGGAGCTACCCCTCTTGATTTTGCATTTAGTATTCATACTGAAATCGGTTTGAAAACCCGGGGGGCAAGGGTTAATAATAAATTAGTACCGCTTAGTCATAATTTAAAAAATGGCGATCAGGTAGAAATCATCACATCTGAAAATGCCAAACCCAATATAAACTGGTTAGATTATGCCACTACAGCCAGGGCACGTGCTAAGATAAAATCATCTTTAAAAGATGAGAAAAAGGAAATTGCCGAAGAAGGAAAAGCAATTTTAACCCGGAAATTAAAAGCGCAAAAGATTCCTTTTAATGAGAAAACCATCAATGAGCTTGTTGTCCATTTTAACTTAAAAACCAGTCTTGATTTATTTTACCGCGTAGGTATTGGTAAAATAGATAATATAAAACTCAAGGAATTTGCAAACACCAGAAGCAATGCCCTTGTAAGCTACATCAAACGTAAAATTAAAAAACCGGTAATTGCAGAAGACCTTAATAAGGATGAAATTACTACAAAGTATGACCAGTTGGTTTTTGGCCGGGAAGAAGATGAAAACCTGGAATACAAACTGGCCAACTGTTGTAACCCTATTCCTGGCGATAGTGTTTTTGGCTTTGTAACGGTTACCGATGGGATTAAAGTACATAAAAAAGATTGTCCTAATGCACTTCAGCTACAAAGCAATTATGCCTACCGTATTATTCCTGCAAAGTGGATAGATTCTTCGCAACAAGATTTTAAAGCAGTTATTAAACTCACCGGTATCGATAACTTAGGTTTGGTTAGCGAAGTTACCAAAGAGATCTCCAGTAACCTGAATGTTAACATGGAAAAGATTAATTTTGAAAGCCTTGATGGGGTTTTTAACGGAAGAATCACATTAAATGTGAAGAATAATTCCATCCTTAACAAAATTATTAAAAGGCTTAAAAAAATTAACGGCATCGATAAGGTAAGCCGTGAATAAACCAATATCTTTGCACTTAATTATGAGCAAAAAAATAGTAAATAAAAAAGATCAGGCGGTAGTTAAAAACGTTTTTACCAAGTTTTTAGAAGAAAAAGGCCACCGCAAAACCCCGGAACGTTTCGCTATTCTTCAGGAAATTTATAATAACGAAGATCATTTTGATATCGAATCGTTATATATAAATATGAAAAATAAAAAATACCGGGTAAGCAGAGCCACGCTTTATAATACCATTGAATTACTGTTAGAATGCGGTTTGGTGCGTAAACATCAATTTGGACAAAACCAGGCTCAATACGAGAAATCATATTTTGATCGCCAGCACGATCATATTATTTTAACTGATACCGGTGAAGTAATAGAGTTTTGCGACCCGCGTATTCAAAGTATCAAACAAACCATAGAAGAAGTGTTTGATATAGAAGTAAACAAACATTCTTTATATTTTTACGGCAATAAAAAAACAACCAAATAACCTTAAATTTTCATGGCGGTAGATTTACTACTCGGACTCCAGTGGGGAGACGAGGGGAAAGGAAAAATTGTAGATGTTCTTACCTCTAAATACAATATTATAGCCAGGTTTCAGGGCGGGCCAAATGCTGGTCACACTTTGGAATTTGACGGTATTAAGCATGTTTTACGCACCATCCCCTCAGGGATTTTTCACAAAAACGTGATTAATTTGGTGGGAAATGGCGTGGTCATTGACCCTGTGGTGTTTGTTAAAGAGCTGGAAGGACTTGATCAGTTTGGCCTTGATTACAAAAAAAACCTGTTGATTTCCAGAAAAGCACATATCATTTTGCCAACCCATCGCTTGCTCGACGCTGCATCTGAAGCCGCCAAAGGCAAAGCCAAAATCGGTTCCACGCTCAAAGGCATTGGCCCGACTTATATGGACAAAACAGGGCGCAATGGCATTCGTGTCGGTGATTTGGAAATGCACAATTGGGAACACAAATACCGGGCATTGGCCAATAAACACGAAAAAATGATTGCTTTTTATGACGTAAACATCCAATACGATTTGGAGGAGTTGGAAGAAGAATTTTTTCAAGCAGTAAGGCAGCTAAAAGAATTGCAGTTTATCGATAGCGAAGCGTATATCCACCAAGCGCAAAAAGAAGGAAAAACCATTTTGGCCGAAGGCGCGCAAGGCTCATTGCTCGATGTTGACTTTGGCACATACCCGTTTGTGACTTCATCAAACACCACTGCTGCCGGGGCTTGTACCGGGCTTGGTGTGCCGCCAAACAAAGTAAAGGACGTTTATGGCATTTTTAAAGCCTATACCACTCGCGTGGGTAGCGGTCCCTTCCCTACCGAGCTTTTTGATGAAACCGGCGAAAAGATGGCCAAAATAGGCAACGAATTCGGTGCCGTTACCGGACGCCCAAGACGATGTGGATGGTTGGATTTGGTCGCTTTAAAATACGCCGTGCAGGTCAATGGCGTGACCCAATTGATGATGATGAAAGGCGATGTGCTTAGCGGATTTAAAACCCTTAAAGTTTGTACTGCTTATAAATATAAAGGAGCACAAATTCAGCATTTACCTTACAATATCGAATCTGAAAACGTGGAACCTGTTTACACCGAAGTAAAAGGCTGGGATGCAGACCTTACCGGTATGACTAAAGCAGACCAATTTCCAAAGGAATTTAACGATTACGTTGCCTTCCTGGAAGAAGAGCTTCAGGTACCCATTAAATTAGTATCCGTAGGACCGGATAGAAAACAAACTATTGAGCGTTAGCTTTTCAAGCCAACATTAAAAATTCTTATAAACCGTTATTACCAACGAGTAATCAATCTGCAGATTTATTTTCTGGGTGAGATTATTTCACTACGTTCGTAATAACGGTTATATTTTTTCAGACGAGCTTCCGGAATTTTTTAAACACTCACGAGTTAAGTCAATCCAGAAGCTGGAGTTCGCTGAAACTTTCAACTTAAAACAAACCTGCAATTCATTCCGCCAATTTTCGTTATTTTTGAACAAAATCACCACAACTTGAAAAAGCTTTTTTTCTTCCTACTTCTTTGTTCATTTTCTGTCGGATTGTTGGCACAGGAAAAAGAACCTCGAAAAATAGATTTTGAATCAGATCGGAATATTCAAAATGAAAAATATCCCGGGGCGTTTATTTTAAGTAAGGTAGAAAAGCAGGTGTATTTTAAGCACGAGGGTATTGAAGTTTGGTGCGATTTGGCCATTCATTATAATACTGAAAACTTTTTCAGGGCATTTGGCAATGTGCAAATGAAACAAGGAGATACGGTTCGTTTAGACAGTGAATATGCCGAATACAATGGCAACACGCAATTTGCTTTTGCCAGCGGCGATGTAAAAATGCAACGTCCGCAAACCACTTTGGAAACCGACAGTTTATTTTTTGATCGAAATAAACAACAGGCTTATTACCGTAGCGGTGGAAAGGTAATTGATACCGGCGGAGTAATAACCAGTAATATTGGTCGGTATTTTATTGAAGAAGACAAATATTCTTTTGTTTCCAATGTAGTTTTAACCAATCCTGAATATATAATAAACTCAGAACAACTCGATTTTTATGGTGAAACCGGCCACGCCTATCTTTACGGGCCTTCAACCATTGAAAGCGAAACCAGTACGGTGTATTGTGAACGCGGATTCTATGACACCCGCGGAGATACCGGTTATTTTGTGAAAAATTCCCGAATAGATTATGATAATCGTCAGGTGTATGGCGACAGTCTTTATTTTGACCGCGAGAAGAATTTTGCTTCGGCAACTAATAATATTCGAGTGGTTGATACCACTAACCAAAGCCTGGTTACCGGCCATTATGCTGAAGTTTTCCGGGATAAAGATTCGGTATTTATTACCAAACGTGCTGTAGCGGCAAGTGTTCAGGATCAGGATTCGCTTTTTGTTCATGGGGATACGATTATGATTACAGGGAAACCTGAAAAACGGATTATCCGTGGCTTTTACGATGTTAGGTTATTCAAACAAGACATGAGCGGGAAAAGTGATTCAGTGCATATTAACCAGGCCACCGGTCTAACAAAAATGATTAACCTTAATTCAGGCCCTGTTACTTCAGTTGATGTTAGTCGAAGCCCTGTACTTTGGTCAGGTTTAAGCCAAATGACCGGCGACACCATCCATCTACAAAGTAATAATAAAACCGAAAAACTCGATTCTATGCGGGTTTTCAATAATGCCTTCTTAATACAAAAAGACACTATTGAAGGCTACAACCAGGTTAAAGGACAAGATTTGGTAGGCTTATTTGAAAATAATGAAATTTACAAGGTAAACATCAATAAAAATACTGAAACCCTATATTACAGTCGGGCGGAAGACGGTAAATTAATCGGTATAAACAAAACACTTTCCAGTCGAATAGAAATGTTTTTGAAAGATCAGCAAATTGAAGATATTTATTATTATAAAAATGTTGATGGCACTTTAACCCCCGATGAAGATTACCCTGTCAATGCACGGGAACTCATTGGTTTTAACTGGCGTGGTGATGAAAGGTTATTAAGTAAAAAAGACCTTTTTGATGGAAAACCGCCACCAAAACTAACGCCTATTCGTGGAATCCCATTACCCGACGAACAGGAAGATTTTTTTGATGAACGCGAAGAAGACGATTTATTGCTAAATGAAAAATCCCGCTTAAAACCGGAAGACCTCAAAAACCGGGACCGAGATTCCCTTCAGGTAGATCAGGATTCTTTACGGGTTCAAAAAGACAGTTTACAGACTCCAAAAGAAATTCCCAAAAACGAAGCTGAAGATTTATTGGAAGAACTTCAAAACGAAGAAAATCAAACTGAAGCAGAAGAGCAAAATTGAAAGAAGATTTTCTAAAATACCAGGCGCAAACTACCCCGCACCCCTTGGGGCTTGAAGTCTCCCACGCCCGGGGCAGTTATATATACACCACCGAAGGGAAGGCCCATCTCGATTTTGTGGCCGGAGTTTCGGCCTGTAGCTTGGGACATTGCCATCCAAAAGTTGTAAAAGCTGTACAAGAACAGGCAGCAAAATATATGCACGTGATGGTGTATGGCGAGTATGCGCAAAATCCATCGGTGAACTATACCAAATTATTAGCGCAACAGCTTCCCTCTCCATTGGAAAAAACCTATTTGGTCAATTCGGGTACTGAGGCTATTGAAGGAGCCCTTAAACTCGCTCGCCGATTTACCGGGCGAACTGAAATTTTGGCAGCCCGAAATGCTTATCATGGTAATACAATGGGTTCGCTAAGTTTAATGGATTTTGAAGAACGGCAAAAACCTTTTCGGCCTCTATTGGGAGATATAGGTTTTATCGATTTTAATTCTGAAGAAAATTTAGAAAAAATCACTAAAAAAACAGCTGCGGTTATCGTGGAAACTATTCAGGGTGGTGCAGGATTTATTTTACCTGTAAACAACTATCTAAAAAAGCTTAAAATTAGCTGTGAAGCTGTTGGAGCGCTATTGATTTTAGATGAAATCCAACCCGGTTTTGGAAGAACCGGTAAGCTTTTCGGTTTTGAAAACTTTGAAATAACTCCTGATATTCTTGTTATGGGCAAAGGAATGGGTGGTGGAATGCCTATGGGTGCTTTTACAGCTTCCTCAGAGGTCATGGATACTTTAAGCGATAAGCCAAAAATGGGGCATATTACCACTTTTGGCGGAAATCCCGTAATTTCTGCAGCTGCGCTGGCCACTTTACAAGAAATAACTAGGTCAGACCTAATAAAATCCAGTCTTGAAAAAGAGCGAATTTTCAGAAAAAACCTGCAACATCCCCTTATTAAAGAAATTCGCGGAATAGGCCTTATGCTGGCATTAATACTGCCTTCCCAAGAAATGGCAAATCAATTAATCCTGGATTGTAAGGAAAAAGGGCTTATTTTATTCTGGTTGTTATTTGAAAAAAAGGCAGTACGAATCACCCCTCCCCTTACTATTTCTAAGGAAGAAATCTTGAAAGGTTGTGGCATTATTCTTGACTCATTAAATAGCATTAAAAGTCAGCAGAGAAGTGTTGATTAGTTTGTTAACAACAAAAAAAACTTTAGGGATTTTAAAGCCTATTGATTTTTAAATTTAATACTGTAGAAATCCCGTAATTCCCAGTCTATGCAATTAAGCCATAACGACGAAAACAATTTCTCCCTTACCCGCTTTGAATCTATGCTTAAAACTAATGATGTTTTATTTTTCGACTCTAACGAGTTTGAGAATATCATTAATTATTACCTGGAAAACGGTAAAATAGCATTGGCCAAAAAAGCGGTAAAGCTAGGGCTGGCCCAGCACCCTAGTTCCACCAACCTTAAATTATTTCAGGTTGAAATCTTGGTTTTTGAAGATAAGCTGGATTTAGCTGATGGCTTATTAAGCGAATTACAAGACCTGGAAGCTTCCAACGAAGAAATTTATATTCAGAAAGCCCAGATTTTTTCAAAGCGGGATGACCATTATCGTGCTATTAAAATGCTTGAATTAGCTTTGGAAAATACTCTGGATGAAGCTGAAATTTATTCTTTAATCGGAATGGAATACCTCTTTCTGGAAGATTTTGAAAATGCCAAATACAGTTTTATGAAGTGCCTGGAAACCGATGAGGAAGATTATTCGGCTCTTTATAATATTATGTACTGTTTTGATTTTCTCGATCAAAAAGAACAGGCAATTGACTACCTGAATATGTACCTTGATAAAAACCCATACTGTGAGGTAGCATGGCATCAGGTGGGAAAACAATATTTTGACCTTAAAGAATATAAAAAAGCTCTTTCGGCTTTTGATTTTGCCATAATTAGCGACGATACTTTTATAGGCGCTTATCTGGAAAAAGGAAAAGTACTGGAAAAGCTCGGTCGGTATAACGAAGCAATTGAAAATTACAGAATAACCTTAGAATTGGACGATCCTACTTCTTTTGCTTATCTGCGTATCGGAAAGTGTTTTGAAAAACTCGGAGCAAACGATTTGGCACTTAAGCATTATCGCGAATGTGTTCATGAAGATCCTTTACTAGATAAAGGCTGGATTGCCATCACCGATTTCTATATCAGGAAGTTGAACTTTCAAAAAGCATTGTATTATATCAACCGTGCCATTGGTATCGATGAAGAAAACGTGTTGTACTGGAAACGCTATGCAAAAATCAATAATCGCTTAAAGTTTTACGAAGAAGCCGAACAGGGCTATAAAAAAACCCTTGATCTCGGAAATTATGAATTGGAAACCTGGATAAGACGTTGTGATATTTTGATCGGGCTTGGCGAATTTGAAACCGCTATTAAAAACCTGAAACAAGCCCGGGAATTTTATCCGGAGACCGCCGAGGTTGAATTTCGTTTCTCCGGTCTTTACTTTTCATTGAATCAACCGGAAAAAGCCTATTTTCATTTAAATAATGCTTTAAAAATTGATGCGGAATATTACATCATTATTGAAGAATTATTCCCTGATATTTTCGATCGTAAAAGTGTACGTCAAATTATAAATTCCTATATAAACCGCTCTTAGTTATTTTACTAACTTTGGCGGGAATTTATAATTTCCCGGGATGCAGAGAAGTTTTTTTGATTATTTAATTATTGGCCTTAAAGGAATGGCCATGGGCGCCGCCGATGTAATTCCCGGGGTTTCCGGTGGTACTATCGCATTTATTTCCGGTATTTACGAAGAACTTATTGCCACGATAAGCGGGGTAAATTTTTCACTTTTTAAAACCTTAAAAAAAGATGGTTTTACCGCTTTTTGGAAAGCCCTAAACGGGCCTTTTATAATAGCACTTTTTACCGGTATTCTCGTAAGTGTTTTTACCGTAATGCGGCTTGCTAACTACCTACTCGAAAATCATCCTATACTAATCTGGTCATTCTTTTTTGGCTTGGTACTGGCTAGTATTTGGTATGTAGGTTCACAAATCCCGAAGTGGAATTTTAAAGTGGTAATAGCATTACTTATTGGTGCTATAGTAGCCTTCTATATTGTTTCCCTACCTCCCCTAGCAGGAGGAAACGGCAACTTTTTCGTGTTTTTTGCCGGGGCAATAGCTATTTGTGCCATGATTTTACCGGGAATATCTGGTGCATTTATTTTGGTACTTCTGGGAGCCTACAAAACCATTACCGAAGCTGCCCATGATTTCAACTTTCAAACTCTGGGTTTCTTTGCTGTAGGCGCTGTGGTAGGATTGCTGAGTTTTTCTAAAATATTAAAGTGGCTATTTGCTCATTACAGCAGTATAACACTGGCACTTCTTACTGGATTTATCGCCGGGTCGCTTCCTAAAATATGGCCCTGGAAACATGTATTGGAAACTGAAATGTATGGCGATAAAGAGATAGTTTTAAAAGAAGCATCGGTCTTACCCTGGAACTTTAATGGTGAACCCAATACTCTTTTCGCTTTTTTATTAATGATTGCCGGCTTTGTACTTATATTTGTTTTAGAGCGAATTGCAGTTCAAAAACCTGAACAGGACTATGCAGCAAACTAGAACCTTTACCGATAAATTTCTGTTGGTGCTTAAAGGTTTGGCTATGGGTGCTGCCAACAAAGTACCCGGTATTTCAGGGGGTGTGGTGGCATTTGTAGCCGGTTTCTATGAAGAATTTATTTACTCCCTGCAAAAAATTAATTTAAAAGCTTTTAAACTGCTTATTAACGGGCGTTTTAGAAGTTTATATCAATACGTAAACGGAAGGTTCCTGAGCCTGCTTATCCTGGGAATGCTTATCAGCTATTTTAGTGTTTCTAAAATGTTGGACTGGCTTATCCTGCATTATGAGCTTCACGTATGGGCGGCTTTTTTCGGAATGATTATCGGTTCTATTTATTACATCAGCAAAGACTTTGAAGAATGGAGTCGCAGAAGTTTATTATTTGTGGTATTGGGCATTCTTGCCGGGGTTGCCATTAGTTTTTTAGAACCCGCTCGTGAAAATGACAATCTCTGGTTTGTCTTTTTCTGCGGAATGGTGGGGGTTTCAGGAATGACGCTTCCCGGACTTTCAGGCTCCTTTGTACTTATTTTACTAGGAAATTATGTGTTGTTACTCGTTGATTCTGTTAATGCTTTATACGATACAATTACCGATTTGATGTTGCTGGATTTTAGTTTCACCAATAATGCTGAACAGATGCGGCTTTTAAAAGTAATGATAGTTTTTGGTGCAGGTTCACTGGCTGGTTTAGTCACACTTTCCCACCTTCTGGGTTATGTATTAAAACATTACAAAAAAGATACTTTTGCTACAATTATTGGGTTTATCACCGGTTCTTTGGGCGTGGTTTGGCCCTGGAAGGAAAAAATATTTGAGACCGATGACACCGGACAAATTTTAATTGATAGTGCTGGAAATAGGGTTTTGGATAATTACGACCGCTACTTTCCTAATTTTAGTATTGCAGAAACCTGGATTGCCATCTTTTTTATTATTTTAGGCATCTTCCTGGTACTGGGATTGGCCTGGTATGAAAAGAAAAACCAAAAAATTTAAAATTGATGAAAAATTTCGGACTTATCGGTAAAAATATAGATTACTCATTTTCCCGGGTCTATTTTACTGAAAAATTTGAGCGCGAAACAATTAACGCCAAATATCAAAATTTTGATCTGGAAACAATTGAAGAATTCCCCTCGATTTTAAAAACCCCCAATTTAACCGGGATGAATGTTACCATTCCCTACAAAGAAGCGGTAATTCCTTTTTTGGACAAACTCGCTGAAGATGCTGAAGAAATTGGTGCTGTAAATGTTATTAAGCCTGAAAAAGATGGTAGCCTCACCGGCCACAATACCGATTATATCGGGTTTTTAGAATCGCTTAAACCGCATTTAAAACCCCATCACGAAAAAGCATTGGTTTTAGGTACCGGTGGTGCAGCAAAAGCAGTAGAGTTTGCCCTTCATAAATTAGGTATTGAGCCCAAATTAGTTTCCAGAAAACCTGTAGAAAAACAATTTAGTTATACTGATTTGACTGCTAAAGTACTTCAGAAATATACACTTATTGTAAATACAACGCCGGTTGGCACCTTTCCTAATTATGATAAACACCCTGATATTCCTTTTGAATATTTAGATGAAAAACATTTAATCTACGACCTCATTTATAACCCGGAAACTACCCGTTTAATGGAACTTGCAAAAGAAAAAGGCGCCTGGGTTACCAACGGCCAAAATATGTTGGAATTACAGGCTGAAGCTGCCTGGGAAATTTGGAATTCGTAAAAGTCTGCACGGCTTCCAAGAGGAACTCCCCCTCTTGCTGTTAGGTTTTTAGTTTTTTGATTCATTTCAAACTCACGAAGCTCCATTCCAATTCATCAAATAAGAATTTATATACATTATTTTTCCGCTCTTAGTGGATACAAAAAAAGCCAATTGTTTGTCCAATTTTAGTGGAGTTACTATATTTCAACTTTAATAACCAGTGAAAGCTCCTAACATTGAAAGATATGTCTGAACAAGAAAATGAAAATAAGAAGAAAGATTTTTCCGAAGAAAAACTGCAAAATTCAGAAAATCAGCAGCAGGATAATCAGGAAAATAGATTAGAGAAGAAGGAAACTTCATTTTCTGAAAAAAAACAAGGTGACGATACAAAGGAAAAAGACGGTAGCCTGGAAAATGCTATTGTATATGAGGCCGGATCAGGAAAATCGGCTAAAGATCGTACCACTGCTGATGAGGTAGATCAATCTTTGGAAGAAGAGAAAAGTGAAGATCAGCAGCAAAATACCGAAGAAGTCACAAAACCTGTTTCTAAAGATATCCCCGTGGAAAAAAACCGCGAAGATGATTTGGAAAATGCAATAGTAGATGAAGCTACTTCAGATAAATCGGCTAAAGATCGTACCACTGCTGATGCTATTGAAGATCAAGACGAAGATGAGGAAGAATCTGATGCCTCTAACACTCCAAAAAGCGCACAAGAAGATGTGGATGATGCCGTAGCTGAAGATAGTGAAGACGAAACCTCGCACGAGCGCCACACTATTGCGAAGAAAGATTACCATGCTATGAGCAAAGAAGCGCTAGCCGATGAACTCGAGCGTTTACTCAAGGGTGAAAAGGTACAAGCTATAAAAGAACACGTGACGGAAATCCGCACCGAATTCAATGCGAAATTCGATGAGGAAATGGAAGAGAAGAAAGAAGAATTTCTTGCCGATGGTGGAAATATTATAGACTTCCACTACTCTACTCCGCTTAAAAAACGCTTCAATTCCCTGTATTTTGATTATCGTGAAAAACGTAATAATTATTACAAAAAACTTAAGCAGGATCTTAACAAAAACCTCAATAACCGCCTGGAAATTATCGAAGAACTCAAAGGGCTTATTGACGTAGAAGAAAATATAAATACCACTTACAAGCATTTTAAAGAATTACAAGACAAATGGCGTGTGGCCGGAGCCGTACCAAGGGAGAAATACAATGATGTCTGGAATACCTATCACCACCATGTAGAAAATTTCTATGACTTTTTGCACTTAAACCGTGAGTTTAGGGATATGGATTTCAAGCATAACCTTGAACAAAAATTAAAAGTGATAGACCGCGCTGAAGAATTATTACAAGAAAGTGATATTAACAGGGCTTTTCGCGAGCTACAAATGCTGCATAAAATGTGGAAGGAAGAGCTGGGGCCTGTGGCCAAAGAATTCCGTGACGATATATGGGAACGCTTTAGCAACGCCACTAAAAATATTCACGATAAGCGTCAGCAATATTTTAACCAGTTAGATCAGGAATTTGAAAAAAACTGGGAGCGCAAACAAGAAATTATCGATAAAATAAGTACAATTGCGGCTGAAGATTATAAATCACATCACCAATGGCAGCAAAAGATCAAAGATATTGAAGCGCTTAGGGAGTTGTTTTTTAAATCCGGAAAAGTACCGCGTAATAAAAACGAAGAAACCTGGGGCCGTTTTAAGGAAGAGGTTCGAAAGTTTAACCGTAAGAAAAATGCTTTCTATAAAAACCTGAAAAAACAACAATACGAAAACCTGGAAAAGAAAAAGGAACTCATTCAAATTGCTGAAGACAATAAAGAAAGTGACGATTTTAAAACCGTAACCCCTTTAATGAAAAAAATCCAGGCTGACTGGAAGAAAATTGGTCATGTTCCCCGTAAGGACAGCGACAAGGTCTGGAAACAATTTAAAGCTGCCTGTAACCATTATTTTGATAGGTTTCACGCTACCAGAAAAGAAGAAAACAAAGAAGAGTTTGATGCATACGACAAGAAAAAAGAGGTTCTTGACCATTTAAAATCTTTAGAATTAAGTGGGGATAAGAAAGAAGACCTGTCTAAGATTAAAGAATTTATTGAACAATGGAAGAACATCGGCAAAGTCCCCCATAATAAGCGTTTTATAGAGGGTAAATTCAATAAAGTTCTTGATCAGGTTTTTAATAAGCTTGACTTAGATAAAACCAAAGCCGAAATGCTTAAATACGAAAACAAGCTACAGGCCATTAATGAAGCTGAAGACGACAGACAACTGCAAAATGAACATTACTTTCTTTCAAAGAAAATTGAAGAAACCAAAAACGAAATCAGGCAGTTGGAAAACAATTTACAATTTTTCTCAAACGTAGAAGATGATAATCCGTTAGTGCAGGATGTTCATAAAAATATTGATGAACAAAAAGCACAGTTGGAAGTTTGGGAAGAAAAAATGCGTAAAATCAAGTCCTTATATTAATGCAATGTATTTTATGCAAGGGGACAGCTCTTTTTTTTAAGGAAGCTCATGAAATTAAATACTATCAGTGTAAGAATTGCGGTTCTGTTCAAATGGATCCGCAATTTTATATTTCGCTCCATGCAGAAGAATCCCGCTACCTTACCCATAATAATGATGTAGACGACCCGCGGTATCAAAATTTTGTAAGCCCCATAACTAAACGGGTTCTACAAGACTTCAATTCCTCGAAAACAGGACTTGATTACGGCTGTGGAACCGGACCGGTTGCTGCAAGTGAACTTTTTAAAAAAGACTTTAAAGTTGCTTTATACGATCCTTTTTTTAAACCCGATAAAACCCCACTTTCCAAAACCTATGATTTTATTATATGCTGCGAAGTAATGGAACATTTTTATAATCCGTTTCAAGAATTTCAGCAATTTTATGAGTTACTAAATCCCGGCGGTAAACTCTATTGCAAAACCTCTTTGTTTTCAGAAGAAGTTAATTTTGACAAATGGTATTACAAAGATGATCCCACCCATGTATTTTTCTATACAAAAGAAAGTTTAACCTGGATAAAAAAGAAATTTGGTTTCCAAAAATTAGAAGTATTACCCAAAGTAATTATTTTCAGTAAATAGTAACACCAGGTACAAAATTAGAAGTTGAAAATGTAGCGTATTCTTATTTGCTGTCTTTTAGGTTCAGAAAAAATTATATATTACGTATAAAATTCAAGAAAAAGTACCAAATCAGCATGACAGATAAAATTTTCCAACCACTCCCTAAATCCTACCTTAATATTGATAAAGCCACTAAAGAAAATGGCTTTACCATGCCATCTGATATTTTAACCTGCTCTATGCTACGAACCCTTGCTGCTTCAAAACCAAAAAGTAAATTTCTAGAGCTTGGCACGGGAACCGGTCTTTCCACTTGCTGGATACTTGACGGAATGGATAATGATTCCAAAATTATTTCAATTGATCATAATAAAAGTCTTTTACAAATTGCTGAAAATTTTCTAGGGCAAGACAAGCGATTAGATTTCGTTTGTGAAGATGGGCAAACCTGGATTAAAGCAAACCTGAAACAAAAGTTTGATTATATCTTTGCCGATACTTGGCACGGCAAATACCTCCTTTTAGACGAAGTTTTGGAAATGGTAAACAAGGGAGGTTTTTATATTGTTGATGATATGCTCCCTCAAGCAAATTGGCCGGAAGGGCATCAAGAAAAAGCTATAGACTTTGTAAAAAAATTAGAGCGTAGAAACGATATAGTACTAACAAAACAACATTGGGCAACAGGAATTATTATTGCTGTAAAGCAATAGATGAAAACCTTATTACTCAACTATAGCTACATCATTATATTACCATCTTTAAACTAAGGTTTATATCATTTAAAAACTCCCTATATATGATTGATATTAATGAATTTATATCTAAAATCCCATTTTATTCCCAGTTCCAAAAATATAATTCACCTTGGGCTATAACAACAGACCTAAAAGAAATTATTAAAAAAATAATTCCTGAACTCGGAGATGATTTTCATATAAAGAATGGAACAGCTATTCATAAATCTGTAGTGGTTGAAAAAGGAGTTACTATAAAAGGGCCGGCAATTGTAATGGAAAAATGTTATGTGGGTGCTCACGCCTATTTTAGAGAAGGAGTATTATTGGGTAAAGCTGTTAAAATAGGGCCTAGCACAGAACTAAAAAGCAGCATCATATGTTCTGATACTTCCATAGCTCATTTAAACTATATAGGAAATAGTTTTATAGGGCAAAATGTAAATTTCGAAGCAGGTTCAATTGCTGCAAATCATTATAATGAACGGGCAAATAAGAGAATTTGGGTGAATTACTATAACCAATTAATTGATACGGGGATAGAAAAATTTGGAGCTTTGGTAGGAGATCATTCTAAAATTGGAGCCAATGCAGTTTTATCTCCCGGAACGCTATTGGAAAAACATTCTATTGTAGGAAGACTTGAATTGATAAAACAAACCCAATAAAAATTTAAATTAAGGGAAGCTTACATATAGAACAGATCAATTACATAAAGCCCAATTTCAATAGTGTATAAAGTACTTACTTCTGGCAGGTATGGACCAAAAAAATAAAAGTAAAACCTGAAATTGGATTTACCCTATCAGGAAACGAGAATTTTGAAAACGAATAAATAACGTACCGCCAGCAATATGTTTAAAAGGCTAAAAATATGTTGCGTTTACCACCCTAAAAATCGCAATTAACTTTACTCTAAAACCAAAAAAGCACCTTTGGCGAATTCCTTAGGTGCTTTTTTCTTTGAAATAAAACAGAAATTAATATAATACCCTAAAACGGATAGTTCCTTTTAAACCTTTTAAGTCTTTTATAACGGTCTTCTCATACTTCTTATCGATATCCGTAATCACATAACCAATTGTTTCATTGGTTTTTAAATATTGCCCCATAATATTAATATCGTGGGCGGCCAGAATACGATTGATTTCCGCTAAAATCCCGGGACGGTTTTCGTGAATATGAATCAATCGGTGGGCATTCTTCAATACCGGTAATTGTAGGTTTGGAAAATTTACTGAATTGGTTGTACTCCCCGTGTTTATATATTCAATAATTTTCCCCGGTACAAAATTCCCGATATTTTCCTGAGCCTCCAAAGTGCTCCCTCCAATATGTGGCGTTAAAATCACATTTGGCAATCCAACCAAGGCCGATTCAAAAGGCTCGTTGTTGGTTTTTGGTTCCTTGGGAAATACATCTATAGCTGCACCCTGAACTTTTCCTGATTCAATATTGTTTTTTAAAGCTTCAATATCTACTACGTGCCCCCTACTCAAATTCAGGAAAATCATGCCTTCTTTCATTTTGTCAAATTCCGCAGGGCCAATCAAATTATGGTTTTCTTTACGGCCATCTACGTGTAGGGTAATAATATCTACCGTTTCCAGTAATTCATTCAAACTGTTACACTTAGTAACATTTCCCATAGGAAGTTTTTCCTCCACATCATAATAATACACATCAAAACCAATAGATTCTGCCACTACAGATAGCTGGGCACCAATATTTCCGTAGCCTATAATCCCGAGTTTTTTTCCGCGGACTTCAAAACTATTCTTAGCCGATTTCTCCCATTTCCCTTCGTGCATCAATCGAATTTTATCGGGCAGGTTACGCATTAACAGGATAATTTCACCAATGGCAAGTTCAACCACCGAACGGGTATTGCTATATGGCGCATTAAATACCGCAATTCCTTTTTTAAGGCATTCTTCTAAATCTATTTGGTTGGTTCCAATACAAAAAGCCCCTACCCCGATTAAGCGCTTGGCATTGGCCAACACTTTTTTGGTTAAGTGTGTTTTAGATCGAATTCCGATGATAGAAACATCTTTAATGCGTTCTGATAGTTCTTCTTCATCCATCGCACCTGGATGTGTGGTTACATTATAACCTTCTTCTTTCATAATTTCTACAGCATCGGCATGTACATTTTCAAGGAGAAGGACGTTAATTCGGTTTTTGGGGTAAGAAATCGCTTTGTTCATCTTATTTACAAATAAAAATTCGTCTAAACTCGGGGTAATATGATCGGCTTTAGCTAATACGCTTTCACGTTCTACATTTTCGGTAAATGCGTAAAATTTATTGGCCAGGCCTGAAGCTTTAATCTCATAATCGGTATATCCATCACCAATTACGTAAACATCGCCTTTTAGGTTCAATTGTTTTAGTTGTTCTACTTTACCGTTGTTGGAAGAAAGCACATTATTTTGGTCAAAACCAATTATATTTCCTGCGCTATCATATTCAAAAGTATTGGCAAATACATTTTCAGGTGCTACGCCGTATTTTTCAACAATAGGAACAATAAATTCTTTAAATCCGTTAGAAACAATATAGATATTATCCTGGTATTCCTCAAAAAATTCTTTATTTCTACGAAAAGAAGAAGAAACTTTTTCACTAAGACTTTCTACCAAGGGTTCTAAATGTTTTTTATTAGCTTTAAGAAGACGTAAACGCTCTACCAACGATTCCCGCAGGTTAAGTTCACCCTTCATTCCCAGGTTGGTTAGTTCTTCAACTTCTTTAAGGTTTTTATCCTTTTCGGGATCGTCTGCAAGGGAAATTTCCCCTAATACATCCAGGGCTTCAACCCGGGTAAAAGTACTATCAAAATCAATTACAAAATGACGTGTCATTCCTGTTATTTTGGGCGTTAAATTCGAAGGCTAAAACTAAGACTTTTCGCCTTGATAAAAAGGAAGTTTTTAACAAATTTTCTTCGGTATTACAGCTTGGCTTCCCGTTCTTATAAATTCTATAATATTTGCGATTGATTATAAATTCCTGTTGAAATAATTCTAAAATAAAGTCGACTACACTACCAAATTAAAGATTTTAAGCCCTAATTTTTTTCGTTAAATTCATCAAATCTGATAATGCTTTCTATAAAGTAATAAAAAAACCCGTTTGAAAATCCATCAAACGGGTTTAAAAATGCAATTTTTAAGTTTATTCTTCAACAATAAACTTTCCTTTCATTACCGAATAATGGCCGGGAAAAGAGCATAAAAAATTATAAGTTCCGGCTTCGGGAGCTTCAAATTCTATGGTATCACTCTCACCACCACCCAGCATTTTTGTATGGGCAATAATTTCATCAGAAGAATCTTCAGGAATATAATCGTTTTCCTTGGCTCGTACTGCTTTTTGTCCAAAGGCAGAAACCTCGGTTCCCTGCGTTAAGAGCACCCAATTGTGCCCCATTACTTCTTTGGCCATACTACCTACGTGTTTTAAGGTAATACGTACAGTTTGTCCGGCTTTTACCTTAATTTCATCTTTATTAAAACGCATTTGATCATTTCCTTCAATAGTAATTTCTACTACGTTCTCATCTGAAGAATCTGAACTTTCTGCAGTTTTAGATGTATTTCCACTTTGGGTGTCCCCAATAGTAAATTCTTCTTCCTGGCTGTTTTCGTCCTTCTTTTTATCACCACAGGCTACCAGGGCCACTGCAGCGAAAATCAATACAAATTTGTGTAAAACCTTCATGAATAAATAAAATTTAGTTGCTTTTAATTATTGCAAATCAGTTTATATGAAATGCAAATTCAAAGATAACTGATTTTTATTCGCTTCATAAAATCCTTTTTACTTTTTTGAAATTGAGTACAATTAAAATTGATATATTCAAGACCTTAAAGTCTAAAATAATTTTAATGAAAAAAAGTTTCAAAACTACTCTTATTCTGGTCTTTTTTATTATTATGAGTATTTTAAATTCAAATGCACAAAAAGACCCTATGAATAATATTTTATTGGAAGAATGGAAAGGGCCTTATGAAGGTGTTCCTGCATTCAACAAGATGAAAGTAAAGGCTATAAAACCGGCAATGCAAAAAGCCATAAAACTCCATCTTGCTGAAATTGATAAAATCACCAATAATCCTGAAACTCCCACTTTTGAAAATACCCTTATTCCATTTGAAAAATCGGGAGATGCCATACAGCGTGTATTTACTTATTATGGCATATTTAGCAGTAATAAATCCTCTCCTGAATTCAGGGAGGTACAACAAGATCTATCTTCTGAAATTTCTGCCTATAGTTCTAAAATTTCCCAAAATGAAAAACTTTTTTCCCGCATTGAAAAAATTTATAAGGATTCACAAAAAAAACCTTTAAAAGCTCAAGAACAACGGGTTTTAGACTTAATCTATGAAGAATTTGTGATGGAAGGTGCCGCCTTAAATGCGGAAGATAAACAGTCTTATGCTGAAATCAATAAAGAACTTTCTGAATTATATACCGAATTTTCAAATAACGTACTGGCGGAAGAAGAAAATTATGTGGTTTTTCTTGAAGAAGACCAGTTAGGCGGATTGCCGGACTCTTATGTTAATTCGGCAAAGCGCTGCTGAAGAACGTGGAAAACCCGATAAATATGCCATAACCAATACCCGCTCCTCCATGGATCCGTTTTTAACCTATTCTGATGAAAGGGAAATGCGGGAAAAAGTTTGGCGTAATTATTATTCGCGTGGCGATAATGATGATGAATTTGATAATAATAAAATCATTAAAAAGATTTTAAAACTCCGTCACGAACGGGTAAATCTCCTTGGCTACAATAATTTTGCAGCGTGGAGACTGCAAAACCGAATGGCCAAAAACCCTGAAAATGCTATGGAATTAATGAAATCGGTATGGCCAGCTGCCCTTACCCGTGTTGAAGCAGAGGTTACCGATATGCAGGCTATAGCTGATAAAGAAAATGCCCACATCATTATCAAGCCCTGGGATTACCGCTATTATGCCGAAAAAGTAAGAAAAGAAAAATATGATTTAGATAGCGAAGAAATCAAACAATACCTGGTTTTGGACAATCTAACCGACGCCCTATTTTTTACGGCTGAAAAACTTTTCAATTTTAGGTTTACCCCTGTTCAAGACGTTCCGGTTTTTCACGAAGATGTGCAGGTGTATGAAGTCAGCGATAAAGATACCGGTGAGATTATTGGCTTATGGCATCTAGATCCATACGCCCGGCAGGGGAAACGTTCCGGAGCCTGGGCCAATACCTACCGTAGTTATTCTGAACTGGAAGGAGCCAAACCGGTTTTGGCTTCTAATAATTCTAATTTTATTAAAGGAGCAAAAGGAACCCCCACACTTATTTCCTGGGATGATGCCGAAACATTTTTCCACGAATTTGGCCACGCCCTACATTTTTTGGCAGCCGATGTAAAATATCCCACTCTTAACAGCGGCGTACGTGATTATACTGAATTTCAATCACAGCTTTTAGAGCGCTGGCTTGCCACTGATGAAGTTATTAATCGTTTTTTACGCCACCACGAGACCGGGGAAGTGATTCCGAAAAAATTAGTAGAAAAAATCAGGAAATCGGCTACTTTTAATCAGGGATTTGCCACCACTGAATTTTTGGCTTCAGCTTTAATGGATATGAAATATCACACCACCAATCCCGATAAAATAGAACCCAGGAAGTTTGAAAAAGAAACCCTGAAAGAATTAGGTATGCCCAAGGAGATTGTTATGCGCCACCGCTCACCACATTTTGGTCACGTTTTCTCGGGAGAAGGTTATGCTACTGGATATTACGGATACCTTTGGGCTGATGTACTAACTGCTGATGCTGCGGAAGCTTTTGCCGAAGCTCCCGATGGTTTTTATGATAAAAACCTTGCCGAAAAATTGGTAAAATACCTTTTTGCCCCAAGAAATGCCATAGATCCTGCAGAGGCCTATAGAAAGTTTAGAGGGAGGGATGCAAAGATAGATGCACTTATGCGTGACCGTGGGTTTCCGGTACCTGAAAAAGAATAAGTTTCCTAATTTAAATCCTGTCTGAAAAGTGGTATAAAAGCTACACAATCAACCCCCAATAAAAAATAAACCTGGCCAGGTTCTGAATCGGGGTAGGAAGCTTTTAAGGCTTCATCAGCCCTTTAAACCGAGACTTCATATCTTAAATTCTTGAGCATATTCATCTGTAACACATCCTTCGGAGGCATTTTTTACAGACTGTGCATACTTAAATAGAACACCATTAGAAGCTTTCATTTGGGGCTTTATCCATTTTTTACGACGTTTTTCAATCACTTCATCAGAAACCTGTAGATTTAGCGTATTATTGACTGAATCAATTTCTATCAAATCGTTATCTTCCACAAGCGCAATTAATCCTCCTTCAAAAGCTTCCGGGCTAATATGTCCCACTACAAAACCATGTGTACCACCACTGAATCTTCCGTCAGTAATTAGTGCCACAGTTTTTCCTAGCCCTGCGCCAATTATGGCTCCAGTTGGTTTCAACATTTCAGGCATACCCGGACCTCCTTTTGGCCCGATATAACGGATGACAACGACATCACCTCGCTTTATCTTACCTGTACTAATCCCCTTGCTAAATTCTTCTTCATTATCAAAAACACGTGCCGTTCCTTTAAATCGTTCACCTTCCTTTCCACTTATTTTGGCAACACTGCCCTGATCGGCTAGATTACCATATAATATCTGCAAATGTCCATTAGGTTTGATGGGGCGTTCTAGCGGCATCACGATTTTTTGAGTATTGAAATCAAGATTAGGAATATTTTCTAAATTTTCTTTAATCGTTTTACCAGTAACTGTTAGACAATCGCCGTGCAACAGCTTATTGTTAAATAGATATTTCATAACTGCCGGAACACCTCCATGTTTATGCAAATCTGCCATAAGATATTTACCGCTCGGTTTAAAGTCTGCCAATACCGGCACTCTGTTGCTCATCTCCTGAAAATCATTTATACTAAGTGGAACTTGAACACTTTTAGCCATTGCGATTAAATGTACTACAGCATTTGTACTGCCACCGAGTGCAATAATCAAAGTAATGGCGTTTTCAAAAGCTTTGCGGGTCATAATATCGCGAGGTCTAATATCTTTTTCCAATAATAGTTTAATTGCCTTTCCTATAGTTGCACATTCATTCTTTTTATCCTGACCTACTGCTGGATTAGATGAGGAATATGGTAGGCTCATACCCAAAGCCTCAATAGCACTCGCCATTGTATTCGCGGTATACATTCCTCCACAAGCACCTGCACCAGGGCACGCATGACGAACAATACCTTTAAAATCTTTCTCACTAATTTTCCCGGAAACTTTTTCACCCCAGGCCTCAAAAGTGTTTACCAGGTTAATATCTTTCCCTTTATAGCGGCCGGGAGCAATTGCACCGCCATATAACATGATACTAGGACGGTTGAGTCTCCCCATAGCTATGATTGAGCCAGGCAAATTTTTATCACAACCTGGTATGGTAATGAGAGCATCATAATATTGAGCTCCCGCATTTGTTTCTATACTGTCTGCAATAAGATCACGACTTACTAAACTATAACGCATTCCAGGTGTACCCATACTAATTCCATCGCTTACCCCAGTTGCATAAAAACGTAGACCAAGTAGGCCGTCGATCTGATTGATAGTATCGCGAATGATAGTAGCAAACTTGTTCAGGCTCATATTACAAGGATTTCCGTCCCAGCCCATACTAGCAATACCAACCTGTGCCTTATCAAAATCTTCATCTTTAAATCCCATTGCGTAATACATAGCTTTTGCACCGGGAAGTGTTTCATCCTGTGTTAATATACGTGAATATTTATTAATTATTTTTGTCATCATTACAATTTAAAATTCATTTTATCTACTAAATATGAGATTTTAGCCTACTCAGGGTTTCTGGAGAAATATTTAAATAAGCTGCAAGATTGGTGTTGGATAATCTTTGTGTAAGTTCAGGGTTATCTTTAAGCAGACTACGATACCGTTCGGTAGCATTTTGAGTTAACAAACTACTTAGTTTAAAGTTTATTACGGTCAGTCCATATTCAAGAATATGGATATACATTTTATTCCATTCCGGTATCGTATTTCTTAAATAAAAAAAGTCGTTATAAGTGATCACTAGAAGTTCCGAAGTCTCTACAGCTTCTATATACTCCAGCGAAGGCCCTCTTGAAATAAAACTGACGATTGAGGTTAAAAATGTATGCTCAAAAGCCATAAACCGAGTTGTTGTATTGTAATTATTATCACTGTAATATAATCGGAGGCAACCTTTATTAATAAAGAAAATTTTATCAGCTACAACCTTTTCTTTAAGTAATAATTTACCTTTTGGAGCTTTATAGGATTTGAAATAGGAAAGAATTTTATCAAGTTCCTTTCCGTTGATTTCTGTTTGATTACGTATCAAGTCTGCGAGCATCATCTTATTAAAAATAATCTAATTTCTATAAGACCAAATTTATGATAAATACATATTGAAAAAATTGATTAAGGTCAAAATCGAAGCTTCTATTAATTATAGATACCTTAAGGAATACTTTATAATACAAAAGAAAAATAGTTGCTATTTAGGCAATCAAAAAGTACCATTGCAGATGTTTTAGAAGATAATTTCTGAATTATCCATCCATTAAAGCTTTTTGGCTCGTGTCCAAGACAACTAGTAATGAACCTCTTTTGCTGAAATGGAGCTTAAGCGAAGTGACTGCAAAAGTGGTAGATGACTTAATTTTCCAATCTTAGGTATACTATTAAATTCAGCAAATTTCAATTTTTTTTAATTCCAGGTAATTTGCATTTATTGAAACCAAGAATTTGAAAAAACGAGCGCAAAATCGGACAGTGTATTTAACGTTTTCTTTTATGGTTTTAAAAACTCGGTTCTATAGAAATTATTCCCTGAAATTCATTTTCCAACTTATAAATATCATTCGATTCATTCTTAAGATATTTATTAAAAAACTTAATTACCATTGAATTAGTAGCCTTATAAGCTTTCAGAGGATCAATTTTTCCTGCCTCATTTACTGCAGATAGATTAACCATTAATGGGATGTCCATAAAATTTGAATGTCCTGTACTTTCAATTTCAATATTATAGAAATCAGCGCTGCTTTTATTTCTAAAAGCATGTTTGTTGAAATTTGGTTGCTCTGCTGGCCATTCAGAAGAAATATATGCAAAAGGTTTATCTAATCTTCTTTCTACCATGGAACCCCACTGTGTGCCATCCATATTAATAGCTGCTTTAACCCGTTCATCTTCAATTAAGACCTGTCCTGCTGCCGCTCCTCCGTGGGAATGACCAAAAACGCCAATATTAGAATTTAAAATATGGTTATTCAGGAAGGAGAATTCATCTTCACTTTCTAAGTAATCTATTACCGAAGAAATATCCTTGCTCCATCTTTTGATACTTTTTGCTGCGATATAATCCTGCAATAGGTTTTTTATGGCTTTATATTCTTCTTCGGCATTTTCTGACTGATTAAATTCCTGGGTTGCATTCCAGGCCATTTCAGCCATTTGCTGATCATTATTTAAGCTATCATACGTAGTATTGTATAACTTTATTTTTCCACTTGGAAAAACGGAACCTGTACTTTCATAGGTGTGATTTAAATTTAAAACAATGTAACCCTGGCTCACAATTTCCTCGATAAGCGCATAATAACCAAAAGCCATAGAATAATGCCAGTGAGAAAAAATCAAAACAGGGAATTTTCCTTTGGCAACCTCTGGATTTTTATAGGTATTGGTTTTAACAAGGTCTAAATGATCCATAATCCAGCCGGGGAGACCATATTTAGCTGCAAAGCCAAGCCTATTTCCATTATCCAAATATTTCTCTGTATTTTCATTTTCAATTTGAGCCGGATACCAGACCTTAACCATTAATTCCCTCTTATCTCCTTCTTTTTTTGTAATAGTTTCAGGACGATCAGTTTTAATATAAATGTCTCTCGAGCCGATATCGAGCTTTCCAGTGGGTGTAGGCAATTCAAAAACGGGTAAAATTATAGGAAAGAACCAACCTAGTGTTAAGTTAACTTTATTATGACGTATTAATTTTAGAATTCGTATCTTTAAAAAAAATCAATGAAATGATACGATATACCGTTAAGCTTAGCCAAGAAGAAGTAAACGCGCTGATGGCAATAATCAACAAAGGTTCGCACACTACGCAGAAGTTCCGTGCCGCCTACATTTTATTGAATTGCGATGAAGGCGATTATTCTGAAAAGGTGACCAATGAACAAATCAGCAAAGTCTTGAAGGTCGGTATGCGCACTATAGACCGTGTGAAGAAAAAATTTGTGGAAGAAGGTTTTGAAGCAGTACTTGAGCGCCGCCCGAGTAGCCGTGCCTATGAAAAGAAAATAGATGGCGATGTGGAGGCGAAACTGGTCCAGCTTTGTTGTAGCGAACCACCTCCGGGTTTTGCCAAATGGTCATTGAGGTTATTGGCAGACAAGATGGTGGAGTTGGAATATGTGCCGGCCATCTCCCACGTTTCGGTAGGGAAGGTTTTAAAAAAAACGAACTTAAGCCTTGGAAAGTAAAGGGCTGGGTGATACCGCCAGAAAGCAACGCCGAGTTCGTTGCGAACATGGAACAGGTGCTGGATGTTTACAAAAGGCCCTACGATAAGCAAAACCCCGTGGTCTACATGGATGAGTCCCCAAAACAATTGATCTCGGCAGGCCAAATTTCCATTCCAATGAAAGCAGGACAGGAAGCCCGTGTGGATTATGAATATGTAAGGCATGGGATGGTCAATATATTCATGGCCAACGAACCCTTGAAAGGAAAGCGCTTGGTAGAGGTAACGAAGTTCAAGAAGAAAAAAGACTGGGCAAAATTCATCAAAAGGCTGGCGGATGAGCAATATCCAGATGCAGATAAAATAACACTTGTGATGGACAATTTCAATACACATACAGCTTCCGCCTTTTATGAAACTTTCGAACCGGGAGAGGCCAAAAGGTTATGGGACAGGTTTGAATTTGTATTCACGCCCAAACACGGAAGTTGGTTGAACATGGCAGAGATAGAACTGCATGTTTTGAACGGGCAGTGCCTTAACAGGTACATATCCACAATGAATGAAATAAAAAAAGAGGTGAATGCTTGGCAGGATAGCCGTAACAATAAAGGGGGGACGATAAATTGGCAGTTCACACCCAAGGATTCAAGAATAAAACTAAAAAAACTTTATACGTCAATTGATGATTAACATAACACTAGTTTTCTTTTTCTTCTTTAAAAACTCTTGTAGGTATTTTGCAGTAGTATGGTAATTCTTCAGCGTTCCCCATTTCAGGACATCCTTCATCTTCTCATTATGATATTCAATAATCTCCTTGAGAGTTTTATGTTCTTCATCTAACCCTAGGTAAGAAGCCTTGACCTTATCAGCGGTAATCAAATCAAGTTGTCTTTATCTAAAATTTTCTTTTGAGTGTCCAGTAAATTGGAATAAACCTGATCCAAATAGTTGTTTAGTTTTTTAATCCTGGGCGAGGTTCCTTTAAGGCGTCCTTTAGAACTATCCCATTCATTCACTGAAGTTTTCCTTTTAAGACTCATTTCAGCGCATTTTCCATTTACCGTGATACGGGCGTAGATGGATAATTCTTTCTTGTTCCGGTTGAGTTTTCTTGTGAAGAAAAGCACGGAGAATGTAGTAAAATCAGGCATTTCAAGTGCCTTTAAGTTAAACAATAAGTGTTAAAGACGAAAGTCAGATCAATCTAATGATCATTCTAAGATAGTGAAATGCTGGAAAGAATGTATTCACCGAATAGGGTGATATCACAAAAACAAAAAAACACTGAAAACCAATAAATTAACAGTGTTTTTATATCCTTTTGAATAGGGTTCGTCGGGGTGGCGGGAAGCTACCCCTTTGTTTTACAACCTGTTAATCAGTATTTTATATTTTGCTATTTTAAGAATGTTGTCAAGGTTTTTGGAAAAAATACTACCCTCTTATCTTAATAAAATGTGGGTGGAGATTTTTTTCAAAACCGGAGGCTTGACCTTGATGGCATAGGGCGGCTAGTATTGGGAAGCCGCCTATCTTTGCTTCTCTTTTTTATTTTAAGACTTTCCAACTACCTCCTTTAGCACCACCAATTCTCTCGATAATTTTTTCGGTTTCTAGTTTGTCAATGTTATATTCTACCCCTCTTCTAGACAGACCTGTTAGCTCGCTAAGTTCTTTGATAGTAACCTTGGGGTTTTCTTCCATTTTTGAAAGAATTATTTCCACAGGAGTTTTCTCCACAGTCCTGTGGAGTACTACCGTAAACATCCCTTCCGTTTTAAACACCGGTTCCAATAGACGAGCTTGTTTCATTAGTTCTTTTATCCGGCCAATACCCGAACCTACCTGTTCTACCATATTTATCCGGACAAATAATCCAAAAATCTAAGGGTTTCGGCTGTGGATTTTAATACCGAATTCAGCTTTTGAAATGGCACTGGTAAGCCCTCCGGGATTACTGATTTCCAACCGGTCATCAAACAGCTCTACGGTAATGCGAGCTCCTTGTCGTAATAATCACGGTGGGAAAGTGAATTGATAATGATTTCTTTAAAAGCGGTTTCGGGGATTTCCCATATCTCCCTTCTGGGGCCACTGCCTTCTATTTCATAACAAATGTCCAGTTTTTCCTTTAACCATTGCATTGCTTGTTGATACTGCCTTATTAAAGGCCCTCCGAACATTTTGTCATCGACGATATGGGTTTTGCTTGTTCCGTCAAATTTAATACAGCGAATAACTGCTGTTTCCATAAATTGTTCCGGTGATTTCCCGAAAAGTAATACGCCACCATTTTTTACCTTGCCATCTGTGGTCAATAGTTTTAAATTTTGGATAATCTGTCCCTGTCCAATTGCCTTAGATATTCCGGCTTCCAATCGAAATTCCTCAAACCAAGTCGGTTCGATATCCGAGTTAAAATCG
Source organism: Salegentibacter sp. (assembly GCA_017795085.1). Classification (GTDB taxonomy): domain Bacteria; phylum Bacteroidota; class Bacteroidia; order Flavobacteriales; family Flavobacteriaceae; genus Salegentibacter. The sequence goes on along the minus strand of CP051246.1, from coordinate 1,223,948 downwards.
AATCCGGCACTCTTGAATTGTTTTCTTGGCTTCTTTTTGATATTCTGAAAATTGCATATTTTAATATTTTTTAACCTCTTAAAACTTCTAACAATCTGAAATTAAGGTATAATTTCTCTTTACCTACTTGCTCACTCTTAAGAAAACCGTTATTTTCTAGTTCCTTTAAATAATTACCTACTGTTTTTAGATTCCCTAAACCTGCTTTTTCTAATTGGTTTCGTTTAGTGTACGGTAATTTAAATAATACTTCCAATAAATCTTTTGAATAAACTCTGGGTAATTTTTCTTGGATTTCGGCTCCCATTTCATTCATTAATTTTTCTATTTCTGCTATTTGTTGCCTTCCTCTTAATGCTGTTTGTTCTATCATATCCAACATATATACAATCCAACCTTCCCAATTCCCATCTTCTGTCACTTTGCGGAGGTTAGCGTAGTATTGGTCTTTGTGTTCGATAATGTAGTTACTTAGATAAAGTGCTGGTAAATCTAATAAATCGGCAAATTTCAGATATAGTAAAAGGATGATTCTTCCTGTACGTCCATTACCGTCAAAAAATGGATGGATCGCTTCAAATTGATAATGAATAATTGCCATTTTTACCAAAGGATCAACATCATCTTCAGCGTGAATAAAATCTTCTAGGTTTTTTAATTTTTCTCTAATTACATTTTCTCCTTCAGGTGGCGTATAAACTACTTTATTTGTTGCCGGATTTTTCAATTGTGTACCTGGAGCATTTCTAATACCTGATTCATTCTCTTTGATTATACGCATTATCGCTATGAAGAGGTTGGTTGTAAGTACTGGTCTTTTCTTTATTTGCTCTACACCATACCATAATGCATCTTTGTAATGAATCACCTCTTTTGTAGCAGGATTATCATTCTTTTTATCAGCTATAGATGCTTTAAAAAGTTCGTCTTGTGTGGTAACAATATTTTCTATTGCAGAACTTGCTCGTGCTTCTTGTAAATTGATAGTATCAATAAACAATATGGGGTTAGGCAAATTTGTTATCGCCCCTTTTAACTCGGATAGTACCCTACTTGCTGTAATTGTTTTTTTAAGTATAGCTATACTCTCTATTTCCTTTAATGGAGGCAATAGAGGTAAATCATTGTAAGGTATTTCTGGATTGTACATTATTTTGCTACTCACTTTACTATTTTAAACGAAGGTGCAAAACACCTTCGATATTAACACGAGCGTAAATATAGCAAAAAATCACCCTTGTTTTAAATATAAGGGTGAAAATTACCCTCGTTTAAAATACGTTGGCAGAATTTACTTTCGTTTATCACCCCTTTCTTTCCCAAATGCAATCAAATTAAACATCTCCCGCATCCTTGAACGTACCCTGTTCCCGTAACGTTCTTCCAATTCTTGGGCGTTGAGGTTGGTAGTGATGTGGGGGGAATAGTGGTTAGATTTGAGAGGTGAGTATTGAATGTTTTGTTTATTGCTAAGATGAGATCCCGAATCAACACTTCGACAAGCTCTGTGTGACAGTCCGGGGTGGTGACCGCTTGTTTTATTTAAGAATAATTCATACCTGGATAAGATGATTTCGCCCATTACGTTGCAATCTTTGCTATAATGGCGGCCGGTGGGTTCTATACCTAAGTCGTCAAAGCAATAGTTTTTATGGTCTGCGTAGTCTTCGATTATTTTGTAACCTAAATTATTAAAACCAAAGACGAGATTTCGTGTAGGAATTAACACAAACTACCGATTGCGTTTATGGGGAACCATATACGGAAATAATTTCATTAAGGTAGTTTTACCACAACCTACCGGTCCCGATAGTATTAATCCTTTATTAGTGTCGATTCCTAATTGACGGCATTTTTTTGTGTCTTCTATAAAATAGCAACTGAGTTTAAACAGTAATGATTTGTCTTCTGGATAGCGCTTAAACTTTTTACCGAATAGGAGTTTACCTTTTGCCTGTAAATAAATCTGTATTTTACTGAAATCGTATTCGATTCTTCTGTATTTACGCTTTTAATGGCAAAATCTTTCTTTATAAATCCGGGTGAAATTCCGGAAATTCGTATGCTTCCGTCCGATTCTTGCCGAAATGCTTCAGTAATAGTGCGAATAGCGTTTTTTATTCCTGCATATATGTCTTGTGTAGGCACTATTTTCAGGCCCGAAGTGGAAATGATATTGATAATATGTCCTGATTGTTGTTTCTTAAAAACAGGAATTGCAGCTGCCATACCATACAAAACGCCTTTTATATTGATGTTAATCATTTCGTCCCAGCCGTCAATATCTAATTCATCAATGCGATTAAGACGGGCAATGCCCGCGTTATTTATAATAACATCTAATTTGCCATATTGCGAAACGGCTACAGTTATCAACTTAACCAAATCAGTTTTATTACTTACATCGGTTTTTGCATATATGGCTCCGCCTCCACTACTTTTTCTAATAGTTCGGTATTTCTTGCACCTAAAACAACTTTTGCACCATTTTCTGCCAATTTTATTGCTATGGCTTTTCCGATTCCTGCACTTGCTCCAGTAACAGCAACTACTTTTTCTTTAAGATTTTGCATATTATGCGAATCAAGGGTTAAAATATTAAAGTTATAAAAGCCGCAGCCAATCTTCCATATGCATGTACTGTTAATCCCTTAGTAGATCTTGCCCGGTGTGCATCTTGTATATCGGATTTTTCAATGAGCCAATTAAACAATGACTCAATAGGCTGCCTTACTTTGGATACAGCCCTAGAGTATAGGTCATTGGCTGCCCTGTCAAAATTTTTTAAGGATTGTGGCATCCCTTTGACTCCTTTGACCGGTGTAAGCATGTGTGAATTATAGTGGTCTTCTATTCCTTCAAAGAACTCTTTGTTGTTATATATTTTGTCTCCTATGAATATCCTGTTTTCCATTGTGCTCCACTGCTCTTTGAACAGGCTTAGGTCATTTACCGATGCAGGTGTAAACATGATTTCTTCTGGATAGGGCATTTTCCCTTGTCGACGAAAACCCAGCGCATGTAGTTTCATTCCATAATAGTACATGGATTTGGTGGAACAATAGCCTTTATCTGTAATTTCCCTGGCAACTTTGCCAGCTCTTTTCCCGGAACATGTTATAATGGGCATGGAATCCAATAGGCTTTGGCTCTTTGAACAGTCTTGGGGATGGAATTCCTTAATGATTGCCCCACTAAGCTTGTCCAGCACACCGGACAACCTGTTGAGCCTATTGTTAAAAGCCTGATAAGTTCCCAAATTGGGGAACCAGTCCAAAAGGTAGTCCATGGCAAACCGATGAATTTGTTTGATTTTAAAATATTCTTGATAATACATCACGTATAGATAAATGGCAAGGATTTCCTCATCGCTGAGCTTGGGTTCTTTGTTGTTGCTGAAGCGTTCACATTCAAACCAAAGACCTTCTTCAAATTTTTCACATACATAACAATAAATTTTTACTAATTTAGAGTGCTTGTCGTTGGGATTCATTACTTATATGGTGTTTGAAATCACATATAAGTTACTGATTATCAGCGACTTGTGCAAGTCTAAGGCGTTGTTTTTCAACAAATTAGACTTGTTTTTTTTATTATTTCAACCCTTGATTAGCATATATTATTTTTTGTTATGATTTTACTGCAAAGTTCTTAGTTTTCGATTTGTAGAAAGTAGTCGAGTTAGTATTTGTTGTAGCCGAATTGTATTGGGGAGTGGAGCGGATGAGGTCTGGATTGTGATTCGGATTGTGCGGTTTGCAAATGCGCTTGTTCCTATGCGATTATTTGTTTCTTTGATAGTTCTGTTGGTGCGTAACCAAACTGCTTTTTGAAAACGTAAGAAAAATGCGACAAATCTTCAAAACCTAGTTCCATATAAATGTCAGTTGGTTTTTTGTTCTTTTTGTCAATGAGAAAATGTGCTTCTTGTAAGCGTTTCTGGACCAGCCAACGATTTGGTGTTTCATTAAAAATTTCTTTAAAATCTCGTTTGAAAGCCGATAAACTTCGCCCTGTCATATATGCTAAGCGTTCTATGTTTACATTGAACTTGAAGTTTTTATTCATAAACGCTTCCAAATTTATTTTTTCGGGTACGCAGTAGTCAAAAAATATTCCTGCAAGTTCAGGTTGATTTTTCAGCAAGATGATAAGCAATTCTTCTCGTTTTATGTCTGCAAAAGCTTTGTCAATTTTTCCCGAACGATTGTAATAGGGTGCAAGTGATTGAATAAAGTTCGGCAACCATTCGCTTTTGTGTAGTTTTAAAAATGCTTTTTCTGATTTAAATTTTGCAACTGTCGGTTTATGTTTTTCCTGAAATTTTTTTAAAAACACTTCATCAAAAATGATGACTACTTTTTCAAATTCATTTTCTGTTTTTTCCTTGTTATATCTAGCCAAATTATCTTTTATAAATAAACAGTATTCTCCTGCATTGAGTGTTTGTTTTTTATTTCCATCATAGGCGTTTACTTTTCCTTTAGCCAAATACAAGAAAAAGTGTTCAGCAATAAATTGTTCAGGCGAAATTTCGGGCCCGATATAGCAAGATTTTATGTCAGTTACTTTCACTGTTTACTATTTTATATTCTTCCACCATTGTTTAAATACCTGTGTGCTGTCGTTTAGCCTTACTGTTTCGCCAATCATTGGGGTTGCCAATTTGAAAGATTTTGATTTTGAAAATTCGCTTATCTGTTTCAAAGGGTCGTCCCAACTATGGTTTGCTAATGTAAATTTTGAATGATGAACTGTAAGCAAATTTAAGGCTTTTAATTCTGTTGTCGCTAAAGCAACTTCTTCGGGAAGCTCGTGAACGGACTGCCACGCTATGTCATACTGCCCGCACTCCATAATTGCCCAATCAATCTGTCCGTATTTTTCGGTTACTTGTTTAAATCTGTCGCTATAACCACCGTCCCCGCTATAATATATGTTTAATGTCGGGGATTGAATGAAAAACGAAACCCACAAGCTTTGTCCTGTCTTTAACCCTCTCCCCGAAAGATGATGCGTTTGTTCTGTATAGATATTGAAGTTGGGTTTTACCTCTGTTTTGTCGCCCCAATCCTTTTCTAAAATCTGTTTTGGTGTGTAACCCCATTTTTCATAATGAGCACCTGCACCTAATCCGCAAATCACAAACTTTACTTTTGATTGTAACGCTTTTGCTGTTTCGTAATCCAAGTGGTCGTAATGGTCGTGTGATAAAAGCAGATAATCAATGTCGGGCATATCGTCTGCCGTGTAAATATCACTGCCTTTATATGCTTTCACACCCCAAGGCAGAGGCGATGCTTTACCACTAAAAACAGGATCAACCAAAATTTTCACTCCTTCCAACTGCATAAAGAACGATGAATGTCCAAACCAAACAATCACATTTCTATCTATCGGAATGGCTTTTAAATTTGTTTTGACAGAAGGCAAGCTGTCAATCGGTTCTTTATTTGGATATTTTTTGAATATCACTCTATAAAGCTCTCCAAGTGTGGTGTAACCCTCGCTAAGAGTTGGTTTTTCCACAACATTTCTGAACGCTCCATTTTTATAGTTGGGCGATTTTTTCACTAATTCAAATCTTGCATCTTTGGGTAACGCTCCAAACTGTGGCTGACGTAAATAGAAAAATGTTATTACGGAAAGTATTGCTATGAGAGTAAACAGTAATATCATTATGCGTTTTAGTGTTTTGAAAAAACGATTCATTGAGCCATCATTTTTATATCTTTCTCGTCAAAAATATTTTTGGAATACCCTTTTATAGTTACGTTTATCATAACTTTACCAATTTCTTGAATAGTGCAAGAAGGAAAGAACAGACTAAAGAATGGATGAAATATTTTATGTACCCAACGATTGTAGCCATAAAGATGCTTTTGCTCTTTGGTAGGCTTCATCAAAGACGGACGAAAATTATATTCGTTTTTGAAAGGCATTTGTTTTAAGGCGTTTTCTGTTTTGCCTTTTACCCTTGCCCACATAACTTTTCCCTGTTCGGTGCTGTCGGTACTTCTTCCGCTCACATAACAAAAAGTAATTTTGGGGTTGGCTTTTAATAGTACTTTTGCAAACGCTATCGTAGTATCATAAGTGATGTAATGATATTTTTCCTCCGACATTCCTACGGAGCTTATCCCTGCACAATAAAAACAGGCATCGTAGCCTTTTATATCGTCTTCAAAGTGCTGCAATTTTGTAAAATCCGGCACTAATAATTCTTTCAGTTTTGGATTTTTAATACTGTAGGGTTTTCTTGAAATACTTAACACTTCTGATACTTTGTTGTTTTGCAAACATTCCAATAGAACGCCCTCGCCAACCATTCCTGTTGTTCCTGTTATAATTACTTTCAATTTCCTATTTCTATTATGTTGCTCATCGCATTCCTGATGTTATTAACTATTCTTTACATCATCCATCGGGCCACAGAATAATTCATTAACCATAATGGTATCCAAATATTCATAAAACCCGCTAATTAAGCCATCCTTAAAGGTTAAAAGCAGCACCACATTGTTTTCGTAAATACGACCATCCTTTCGCGTTCCCCGAATATGAACATAAAGTGCTGCCCGCTCTTCATCTGCCGTGATAGATTGGAGCATCATTTTCATTCCTTCCGGGAACCGTTCTGCTACGGTACCCCATAGTTTTGCTTGGTTTTCAGGTGATTGGTAACCTCCAAACGGCCAGGATCCCTCACCACTCAACCAATAAACGCAATCAGGCGTTTTTAACTTGTTCATTTCATCAAAGTTTCCGGCTACCATTGCTTCGAAATACTTTTTTGCCGTTACTCTATTTTCCATTTTTTTAAAATTTTATACTGCAAAGATGAGCATAACATTTTCAAGTATATTTGTTGAAAAGTCCAAAGTTATTTTGTTGAGAAGTCCAAAGATAGGGGGTTTCGTTTACTTCAAACTCGTGAAAAAATTCCAAATTAGTTGTGGCGCATCTACTTCGTTATTGGAGTAGGTCGATGCGTTTTTGATTTGTATGTTCTTAGGAAATATTCAAAGTCGACGATGAACCTATAATTGAGTTCTTTTAGGAAAATATCTGAAGTTTTAAGTTTAACTTCCAAGAATTCATTGAGGTATTTTTCCGTAGTCCTGTAGTTTTTTAATGTTCCAGGCTTGAGTACACTCCTCATATGGATACTGTGGTATTCCAGAATATCCGAAAGTTTTTTGAACGTATCATCGGTTCCTAAATATCGGGCTTTGACGGCTTGTGCAGTAATAACCCGTTTTTCATCTAAAAGTTGCTTGTGGGCTTCCAGAAGATTGCGGTAAACCTGATCGAGATAAGTATTGAGTTGACGTACTTTTATGGAAGTTCCTTTTCCTCTTCCGGCATCAGAGTTCCAGTTATTAACTTCGATACGGCGCTTTATACTTAGTAAAGCTCATTTTCCATTAACAGTAATTCTTGCATAAACAGGGGCTGTATTATTACTTACTTTTTGTTGTTTGAGTACAAAGATGACCCCAAAGGTAACAGAATTTTGCATAACACTTGCGTTTTCAAATTAGACAAATCGGCTGAAAACGGTTGTCAAATCAGTGTTATGCTCATTTTTATCTTTCAAAAAGAGGTGACCGAATAGGTAACCGAATGGGTATCATTTTCAATGATATTACATCATTTTGTATGAAAGCCCAAAAACAACAAAACCTTGATAATCATAAGATCAACAAGGTTTTGATATAATTTAACTTTCGCTAAGTCGGGGTGGCAGGAAGCTTTTGAGGCTTCATAAGCCCTTTAATAGCCTAAGATATCATCAATTTTCTTTAATTCTTCTTTGCTAAAGCCGGTATTTTTAAGCGCCTGGATATTGTCAAGTAACTGCGTGCTTTTACTTACCCCAACCAATACGGAAGTGACCCGCTCATCTTTTAACAGCCAGGCTACCGCCATCTGTGCTAAACTTTGATTTCGCTCCCGGGCAATTTCATGTAAAGCTTTGATTTTTTTAACCACTTCTGGGGTAACTTTATTTTTATCTAAATAAGTCCCTTTTTTGGCCGCCCGGCTATCTTCAGGAATTCCATTTAGGTATTTATTAGTTAGAATTCCCTGTTCCAGCGGAGAGAAAGCAATACTTCCCAGGCCGGTTTTTTGCAGGCTATTCAACAGCCCGTTTTCAACCCAGCGATCCATCATATTATAGCGTGGTTGATGAATTAAAAATGGGGTACGCAGTTCCTTTAAAATAGCAGCAGCTTTCTCAGTTTCTTCTGCAGAATACTGTGAAATTCCTACATACAAAGCTTTTCCCTGTCTTACAATTTGGTCTAAAGCTCCCATTGTTTCTTCCAGAGGAGTTTCAGGGTCGGGACGATGGTGATAGAAAATATCAACATAATCCAATCCCATACGCTGTAGAGATTGGTCTAAGCTGGCAACTAAATATTTCCGCGAACCAAAATTTCCGTAGGGACCAGGCCACATATCCCAACCGGCTTTGGTAGAAATAATTAGTTCATCTCGGTATGCTTTAAAATCGCGTTCAAAAATTTTTCCAAAATTCTTTTCAGCCGTTCCATAAGGCGGGCCGTAATTATTAGCCAAATCAAAATGTGTAATTCCGTGATCAAAAGCCGTACGAAGAATTTCAGCAGCATTATCAAAATCGGCTTCATCGCCAAAGTTATGCCATAGCCCAAGAGATATCATCGGGAGTTTAATACCGCTTTTTCCACAACGGCGGTATTGCATTTTTTCGTAACGATCTTCTGCGGGTTTATATAATTCCATAAAATATATTCAATTTAAGCGCCGGGTAAATCCCAACCATTCTGATAGTTTGCCTTTAAAAGTTTATTAGCCTCAGCATCATCAAAAGATTCCTCGGCGGCATTCCAATGTAGTTTTTTTCCGGTTTTAAAAGCTATATTCCCCATATGGGCATTAATTGCCGCGATGCTACCGGTTTCTATACCACAGTTAAGGATAGATGCATCACGTGTCCTTATAGCTTTTACAAAATTCCGGGTATGGGCGTCAAGGCCACTTCCATTTGGTTTTTGCAATTCAATCCGATCGGTTTTATTCTGACTTTCCCCATCTTTTTCTTCGGTTTCCGGAATAACTTCCCAACCATCACGATTTACTACCAAAGTTCCGTTATTACCAATAAAAGCAATGCCTTCATACCTTCCGTAGTTTCCACCATCTATTCCTACAGCGTGTTCCCAAAGCAAATTAAAATCATCAAATTCATAAACCGCCTGGAGGGTGTCTGGAGTCTCGGCAGCATCATTGGGGTAGGCAAATTTTCCTCCCGATGCCAATACCGATTTAGGAGCCTTAGCCCCCATGGCATACAAGGCAATATCCAGTTCGTGAACTCCCCAATCTGTCATTAAACCTCCGGCATAGTCCCAGAACCAACGAAAGGTAAAATGAAACCTATTTTCATTAAAGGGACGTTTTGGAGCCGGACCTAACCACATATTATAATCAACCCCGTCGGGTACCGGTGCATCCGGTTTTTTAGGCAAACGATCTTTCCAGCCAATATAAGCCCAACATTTCACCAATCTAATATTTCCCAATTTCCCCGATTTCACATAGGCAATGGCATCGTCGTAATGGGTGCCGCTACGTTGCCACTGCCCTACCTGGATAATTCGGTTATGTTTTTTTGCCGCCGCTAACATCAAGTTACATTCTTCCACGCTATTTGCCAGGGGTTTTTCTACGTAAATATCTTTTCCGGCTTCAAGGGCATGAATAGTATTAAGGCAATGCCAATGGTCTGGTGTAGCGATAATAACCGCATCAATATCTTTATCTTCCAACATTTTTCGATAATCGGTATAAGCTTTTGGCCTTTTGCCAGTTAGCGCTTCTACATTTCCAAGTCGTTCTTCCAATACATTTTCATCTACATCAGCAAGGGCAACACAATTTACCTTATCGATTTTAAGATGTGCCTGTAAATTAGCCCAGCCCATTCCTTTACAGCCTATAAGCGCTATATTTAAAGTTTCATTTGCTGAAAGTTTACTCAGGTTTTGCGCTAAAACCGAACCGGGTAAACTCAAGCCAGCCGTAGCCAGGGCAGTATTCTTTATAAAAGTCCTTCTTGATTTTTTCATTTATATAAAATTTTATAAACTATTGATTTCGGTTTGTTTATACCGGTTGGTTGGTCATGGCCATCTTTATTGAATCCCCAACTTGATCCCGTATTCACTTCGGGATTACGAGCTTTCATCAGTTTAATTTTCTAAGCCAGATATTTCTAAAACTTACCGGGTTGCCGTGATCTTGAAGATGTAAAGGTAATTCTTCCTGATGTTGTGTATAGTTAGGTATTCCTGTATATACAGTAGGCCCGCGAAGCTTAAAATTATTTTGAACTAAAGCCCCGTTATGGAAAACTGTAAGTTTTGCCGGACTAATTAACGCGCCGTTTTTATCAAATCGGGGAGCTATAAAAATAATGTCGTAAGAATTCCATTCTCCCGGCGGAACGCTTGCATTTACCAACGGCGGCGACTGTTTATAAATACTTGCAGCCTGTCCATTGGTATAGGTATCATTTTCATAAGAATCAAGGATTTGAACCTCGTACTTATTCATAATATAAACACCGCTGTTACCACGCCCCTGGCCTTCAGACTTAACTTCGGCAGGAGAGCGCCACTCAAGATGCAATTGCATATCCCCAAAACTTTCTTTGGTTTTTATGCTGCCGGTACCCGGATTTACCGTTAAAACTCCATCTTCTACTTTCCATTTAGGCTTACTGCCGTCTTTTTCATTTTCCCAGGCTGAAAGATTATTTCCGTCAAATAAGACTATCGCATCAGAAGGAGCTTTGGTGTTTACGGCTGAAGCTGCTATTTTTTGTGGCACAGGCTCATAAAACTCAGTAGCTTCGGGAGGAATATTTGTAGATTGGCTAAAGCTCTGAAACGCCGGCAAACAACAAAGTCCAACCAGAAAATAGGTATATTTCATGTCATTAAGATTATATAAAACTCATTTCAGCTAAAATAACATATATCTTGAGAAATCGAAATTTCTGGTCTGGCAACAATCAAAAAAAAGTAAAATTCAATTTTAATAAAAATTTTAGGGAAAACATCTATAGAAGCAAGGTCTTTATTTCTAATCAAAAAACTCAAAGTATGTTTCGGAAAAGAGGCTATTTGACAAGATATAAATTCGTCAAACTGAACTTCCTTCATCTTCTGTAATATTCTTATTATTAATAGATTATGTTCTGAAACAAATTTAGAATGACGGCTTAAAAAAGCTTTTCGGACAGCCTTCTCGGTGTATTCACCCCACTGGCGGAAATAAATTTATTACCTCTATTTTCCAATTTAAAGAACCTTGTGGTAAACTTATTAGACAATTATCAATAATGCCGGGGACATTAGTACTGGCAGAAATAAAAATTATTGTGCTTTTACAAAATCATAAACCATCTTGGAGACCTGAGCCAGCATTTTTGTACCGGCCTCCATATCTTCCATATTTTTTGAAAGCAGCACTAAAACGTAAGACTTTCCATCGGGCAATTCAAGAAATGCCGAATCGTGATGTACTCCATCTATCCATCCGGTTTTATTGGCTATTTTTATATTTTCAGGAAGCAGTGCAGGAATTAAATCGGTATGTTTTTGTTGACGTAAAATTTCAAGCATTTGTTTATCAGCTTCAGGACTTACAGCATTTCTTTTTGCCAAAGCTTCAAAAATAATTTGCAAATCCCGGGCTGTAGTAGTATTACTTTTACCGGCATTATAGGCTTTCATATCTTCTACCCCACGTAAAACCTGAATATTATCTGCACCGAGTTCCCGCATGGTATTATTTATATTTTCAGTACCTGCCAGTTCAATAACAATATTGGTGGCAAGGTTAGAGCTGTAAATTACCATATCGGTTACCAAATCGCGAATACTTCGCTTTTTACCAATCTGTTCATACAAATGTTCAGCATCGTCACGGCTGAGTTCAAGGCTGAATTCACTACCATCTTCAATACTAACAAACCGGTTTTTTATTTCCAGGGAATCGTCTAATGAAAGGGTTTTCTTTGTAGCCTGTTTAAAAATTTCAATCATCACCGGTGTTTTCATAGTGCTGGCTGCGTGAAAGCGCTCATCAGCATTTATAAAAAGTTCTTTATTTCCTTCAGAAATCATTGTAAAGGCCAGCGCAAAATCGCCCTGTTCAGCTTCAAAACTATCCTGGATAGTGGCTTCCAGTTTACTTAAAGAATTTTGAGAAACGGCAACAATACTTGTAAAAATAAATAAAACAAATGTTAAAAAATTTCTCATGATATAAGATTTGAATTCAATTTATGGCATTAAATATTAGTGGGCATTTAAAGCTATCTTTATCATCCCGTCAAAACTGGTTTCCCTATCTTTTGAAGATAGGTGTTCACCGGTAACCAGCGAATCGGCAATAGTAAGTACAGAAATTGCCCGGGCCCCAAATTTTGAAGCTACAGAATATAAGCCGGCAGTTTCCATCTCTACACATAATACCCCATAACGCGCCCATTTCTTATAAACATCATCATCTTCATAAAAATCATCAGAAGTAAGTACATTACCGGCATGAAAACCTATATTATTTTCTCTCGCATACTTTGTCGCTTTCATCAATAAATCAAAATTGGCTGTAGGCGCAAAATCGGCAAACTGAAAACGAGAACGGTTAAAACCTGAATTTGAAGAAGCCGACATTGCTATAACTATATCGTTTACCTTAACAACCTTTTGATAAGAACCGGCCGTTCCCACACGAATGAGATTTTTGACCCCATAAAATTTTAAAAGTTCAGTAGCATAAATCAATGCTGAAGGAATCCCCATTCCGGTAGCCTGTACCGAAATTTTTTTGCCTTTATAGGTACCGGTAAAACCTAACATGCCTCTTATTTCATTATAACATACCGGATTTTCAAGAAAAGTTTTCGCAATCCATTCAGCTCGTTTGGGATCGCCCGGAAGCAAAACCGTTTCAGCAATTTCTCCTTTTTTTGCCTGTATATGTATGCTCATTTTTTAATTAGTATTATCAACTCGATAATCGAGATTTAAACGCCCACAGGCTTGTCTTGTAATCGAGTGTTATTTCTTTTTAATGCTTTGTGGGCTTTCCTTTACATAGTTTACTCCCGAAGAAGTTCCTATTCGACTAACCCCTAATTCAATATAGCGTTTTGCGGTTTCTTTATTTTTAATCCCCCCTGAAGCTTTGATCTTTATATTATTTCCCAGGGTTTCTTTAATCAATTTTACATCTTCAAAGCTCGCACCTGCAGTACCAAAACCGGTTGATGTTTTTACAAAATCAGCTCCCGCATTCAGTACAGCCCAACAAGCTTGTTTTTTCTCCTGATCGCTAAGGTAACAGGTTTCAATAATAACTTTTAAAAGTTTATTCCCTATTTCCTGTTTTACCGCAGTAATTTCCGCTTCCACAGCGCTAAATTTACCGCTTTTCACCCAGCCAATATTCAGTACCATATCAATTTCATCGGCGCCGTTTTTTATACAATCTCTAGCTTCAAACACCTTTACTTTAGTAGTATTGGCTCCTAATGGAAAACCGATCACATTCGCGATTTTCACTTCTGAATTTTTAAGAATTTTTTTCGCTAAGGCCACATAACAAGGCTGAATACAAACCGCATAAAACTCAAATTCCAGGGCTTCCCGGCATAAAGCTTCAATAGCTGAAGCAGTAGCTGTAGGTCTGAGCAGGCTATGATCTATAAAACGCTTTATTTCCATACTACAAAAGTAGTTTTTTAGCCCATACTGACCTTATGAATTCCAAACTTCAGAAAAAATCAACAAAAATAAATAAGCTCAGGGCAAGCTCACCAGGTAGGTATCACAAAAACTTTTCTAAATGGAGAGAAGTCCCGGGATATCCATGCCACTGATAGAAAGAAACAAAATCATTTTGGCATTTTTATTGATAGTTTATCATACCAGCCAATAATTTTTTATTCATTTTTTCATTAATTAACTAAAATCTATTTTTTATGAAACCGAAGAAAAACAAGAAAGCTGATTTAAACCGTCGTGGAATTATTTTTTTACAAACCGGTTTAATCCTTGTATTATTATTGGCTTACCTCGGTCTAGAGTGGAAAACCTATGCTGTAGCTACAGATTCTAAAGACCAGATTACTTATGCCGAACCTGAAGAGGAAGTTATTCCGATTACCACCCCACCCCAGGCTACTCCTCCCCCGCCGCCAAAAACTATTATAGATAAGATTGAACCAATTGACAATGATGAACCCGATGAAGCGGAAGATAATACCGAAAGTCTGGAAGATAATATAGAAGACATTGTTGATGTGGACGATATTGTGGAAGCCCCTGAAGATGATGAACCTGAAAAAGTTCCTTTTGAATTTATTGAAGATGTGCCCATTTTTCCGGGCTGTGAAACCTTAAAAGATAATGGCGAAAGAAAAACCTGTATGAGTGAAAAAATCACAAAATACATCAATCGTGAATTTGATAAAAGTTTAGGTGAAAAATTAGGCCTTTCAGGAATTACCCGTATAAATGTAATGTTTATGATAAATAAAAAAGGAGAAGTAACTGATATTCAAATCCGGGCACCACATTCCGCCTTGGAACAAGAGGCCAGGGAGATTATTGAAAATTTACCCGATATGCAACCCGGAAAACAACGCGGAAAACCTGTAAATGTTTCTTACGCCTTGCCAATAATTTTTAAGGTAGATTAGTTGAACACTAGCCTTTTAAACCTCCCTATTTAAATTCGGGATAAGGCCAAAAGGAGCACTCAACATATCAATTAAAAACACTACAGAGCTTATTTGTTACCTATAGCCATAATTTTCCTCGGCCGTAACAAATAAGCTCTTTTTAGAAATATTTAAAATACTTTAACAAATAGAATTGATAATATTGTAACCAACCAGCTTGAGTGAGTACCTCCAATACTTAGAATAGAAACAATTCTATGAATATCAATTTTTCTTTTTCAAATGTATTTATAGAATTAATACCTGCGTATTTTCTTTCTTTGTATGCCAATATAACCTTTACCTTCCTATGTTTATTTTTTATTCATGCGGCGTCCTATTCTCAAGAAATAGAATACCTGGAGGGAATTGTACAAAGCAAGGATTCTACACTTCAAGATATTCACATAAAAAACATAGCTAATGCACAAACCGTAACAACCAACGAAGAAGGTATTTTTAAAATTAGGGCTAAAATTGGGGATTCATTGGTTATTTCCCATGTTAGCATAAAGGAATCTATAGTAGTTATAAAAAGAAGTCATCTGGAAAGTAAGCTCTTCCTTTTTGAAGTAAGTGACCATAGGATAGAATTGGATGAAGTGGAGATAAATCAATATGCAAATATTGATGCAGTCTCGCTAGGTATAATACCCAAAAAAGTAAAAAAGCTTAGCCCTAATGAAAGAAAGTTATATACAGCCGGTGATTTTAAACTTATCCACTTACTTAGCCTTCTGGGAGGCTCGCTAGAGGTTGATCCTATCATAAATAAAATTTCTGGACGGACAGATAGAATAAAAAAACATATAGAAATAGATAAGAAGAGAGAAAATATCCATTTTTTAAAAACTAATTATTATGACTATATGCTTATGAATTTAGCGTTATCGGATGAAGATATTGGTGCATTTTTATATTATCTTGTTGATCAACAGCCTCTTCAGAATTTAATAGATCAAAATCATGAGGCACAATTAAAATTTTTTATTTGCGATAAGTGGATTAAATATAAAAAGTTGTGAGATAGCAACGTAAAAACACCTAATAAGCTTTCCTTTTTAACTAAGTATTAAAGGTTTAGCCCTATTTTTAAACATAGTTTATCATCTTTAGTATTTTCTTCCGCAAAATTGCTCTTACCTTGTACTATACAAACCAAAAAGAAAGAAGAGAATGATGATTTTGAAGAGGAACATAATTAGAAACAGTTTGGTATTGTTTTTCAGTGTAACGTTGCTTTATTCATGTAAAAACAAAGAAAAAGACCTGATGGACGCTAGTGAAGATATTGATTCCATCAATAATACTTCAGAAATAGAAGACGATATGGAATATCCGGATAACGAGTTAGCTGAATTTATTACTTATATTGAAAATAAAGGCGATTATGAGGATGTAGCTACAGAACCAAATCCATATGAATCTACCCGGAAATTTGCTGCTGCTGTAAATGAAAGATCTCGTATGATTAATAAAACTCCTGAAAATTTAGATAAAATTGAAGCAATGGAAGTCCAAACCGATTCGGTAGCGGGAGAAGATCTCAAGGCCGAACTCAAAAATATTGTTAGCGCTATGGAAGAAATGCAGGAAACTGCTTATTCTGAAATGAATGAAGAAGTAGATGAATTACGTAAAGATCTAGAAAGCCTTTATAAAGATGAAATAAGTCAATCTGAATTAAATGCTTTTTTTATAAAAGCAGCAGCTGTACTTAAAGAAATGGATAATCCGGCAGATCGTACTATGGAAGTTAATCCCGGTTCAGTTGACTACAGTAAAGATGTAGATACTATTGAAGTTCCATAATGCAAACTTCTTATAAATGTAGAAAAGACCGCCGAAAAAGAATTTCGACGGTCTTTTTTCTTCAAGCTGACTTATTTAAATTTTATCCCGAAGGGCAACACATCTGTACAACCTCGCTGCAGTTCTAGCCTCCGATTTATTCCTGGCAAGACCACAGGACGTAATATTTTACCCGCTTTTTAAGTTTTTTTAGATTTAAAAAAAATGATAATCAGAATTTTAATATATAGAAATTCAACAGCCTTAAAGTAATTTTGCTTCATTCCAGAAAACATCCATTTCTTTCAGGCTCATATCCTTAAGTGCTTTGTTTCCGGCTTGAGCTTTTTCTTCTAAATACTGAAAACGTGTTATAAATTTTTTATTGGTACGTTCTAAAGCATTTTCAGGGTTTACATTTAAAAAACGGGCATAATTGATCATTGAAAAAAGCACATCCCCAAATTCAGCCTCAATTTTATCCTCATTCCTATCTTTAACTTCCTCCTGTAACTCTCCAAGTTCTTCCTGAAGCTTTTCAAAAACCTGCTGCGGTTTTTCCCAATCAAAACCAACACCGGCTACCTTATCCTGAATTCGGTTGGCTTTCACCAAAGCAGGTAAAGACCGTGGTACACCTTCTAAAACGCTTTTTTTACCTTCTTTCAGTTTTAAATTTTCCCAGTTTTTTTTCACCTCTTCTTCATCGGCAACTTCAACATCACCATAAATATGTGGGTGGCGGGCAATAAGCTTTTCACAAATACCATTGGCCACATCGGCAATATCAAAAGCTTTTTTCTCACTTCCTATTTTTGAATAAAAAACCAGGTGTAATAATACATCCCCCAGCTCTTTTTTAACCTCTTCCAGATCATTATCTAAAATCGCATCGCCGAGTTCATAAACTTCTTCAATGGTCAGATGGCGAAGGGATTCCAGGGTTTGTTTTCGGTCCCAGGGACATTTTTCCCTAAGTTCATCCATAATATCAAGAAGGCGTTCAAAAGCCTGAACTTGTTCCTTTCTGCTATTCATATTTCTGCTATCTATCGGGGTTTAAAAGTTTGATAAATTACTAAATCTGCCTTAGGCAGTAAAAGTAAAAGAATTTTTAAACGTAGGGCTTTAGCTTCGGGTAATTTGCAAAACCCTACTAAAAAACTTCTGTTTCCATCCAATTAAAACAAACAAATGAAAGCTTTATAAGCAAGTTTTTAACCTATCAATTAAGTAGGTTTATAAATTCAATTAAATATATTTGCAGGAAATTTCAACAATAGCTATCGTAACCTAAGCATGAAAAATAGCAGAACCTACAGAAAAACCCGCTATATTATTTACCGGCAAACTATTCTTGATCCTATAGATCATTTATGGACTTTTCTTGGAGGTTTTCTGGGAATTGGTGCGATAGGATATTTACAAAGTTTACAATTTAATCAGCTCGATAATGTATTTCTTATCGGTTCTTTTGGAGCTTCTGCAGTTTTGGTATATGGCGCTACCAACAGTCCATTGGCACAACCCCGAAATTTAGTCGGTGGTCATCTATTAAGCGCATTAATCGGCGTTTTAGTTGTAAAACTATTGCCTTTTACAGACTTGCTATGGTTGGCAGCAGCCCTTGCGGTTTCACTTTCTATTGTTGTAATGCAAATCACAAAAACCCTACACCCGCCCGGTGGAGCCACTGCCCTTATTGCTGTAATAGGCAGTGATGATATTAAAGAACTGGGTTTTTATTATTTACTGAACCCGGTTTTTAGCGGAGTGGTAATTTTACTTGTTATCGCCTTAATCTTTAACAATATTTCCAAACATCGCAACTATCCTTATCGAAAACTTCCCCGTGAATAAGCTTATTCTACTACATACATCTCATTAGAGGCTTTAATATAATCTTGCGGATTAAAAGTAGATTCAAAACTATTACGTACCAGATCTAATTTTGATTTTAATTTAGCTACTTTGGGTTTTAAATACTGGTCGTCTTCATATTTTTTAATAAGCGATTCATACTTATTTAAATTCTCCAAAATCCTGAAGGTAATAGTACCAAATCTAATCTTCAGGTTTTGAACCGTCATCATCTGATCATGATAATCCTGTTTCCAGTTTTCAGGATTTTTAGCCTTTTCTTCTACAATTTTATTTTCAGCAATTTTTGAAATATCAAGAATATACTGGGTACGTTTTTTTGCATCGGTTTCGTTGGTGAAATTTTGTTCAAATTCTTTTAAATCGATATCCAGCAATCCAATAAAATTCTCTTCCATCGCTTTAGACTGCAACTCCTTCAATTCATCAAGACTTTTATTTATCGACTCCCATTCGGTTTCAATTAAATCTTTATCGTGGGTAAATTGGGCCACAGTAGTGGTAAGCTTTAACATCTCGGTACTTTGTTGTTTCAGTTTCTTATCGCCCCAGCCCATATTATTGATAAAACTCCCTATTCCATCAAAAAGAGTACCGGCAAACATTCCTGTAAACGGGGTGCCTTCAGCAAGATCGCCGGTAAGGTTGAGAATATGACTTACTGCTGAAAGCCGAGCATCTTTTTCCTTTTCTTGCTCTACAAATTTTTTAAATTCCCCAAACCACTCTTGGTAACCTTCATAATTCATTGGGTTACTCACCTGGTCTAAAGTAGAATAAAATTGTCTGGAAGAATTAAATAGCGTAAGCGGTTTTATTTCTCGCTGCATAGAAGCAAGGTTTAATACCGCTGAACTATAATTGTACTTATAAACGCTAATGGTATTTTTATCAAGTTCTTCCTGTTTTTCTTCCAGATATTTTACCCGCTCCAATAATTTTTCAACTTTTTCCGCTGAACTATTGGTGTTTTGAATGCTTTCATCCAGGTTGCTGATTTTAGAATCTATTTCCCTAATACGATAATCAAGGTTTCTGCTTAACAGACTTCGTTCACGATTAAGTTCACTTAAAACTTCTTCTGTTACTGAAATATTATCTTCAAAAGTTTGTGCTATTACCGGTATTGAGCTAATCAAAAAACCAAGGATTAAAAAAGCCAGTTTTCTCATAATCTTAAATTTATCTTTGTTTGGTATTTTATAAACGAGGCCTTAAAATACATATTTTATGCCTAATTATTCAGGCGTTGTAATAAACCTGTAATTTTCCGGAGCTATCAGCAAAACCAACACTAAACCCATACGCTTTTTTGAAGGTTTTCCCAGGGATTGCGAATCGTTTTCAAAGACAAGCTTATTTAGCGCTTTCTCTATTTTTATTTCCCCAGACTTGATCCCTCCAGTTTTCTTGTCTGATATTTTCTGAGTAAGAGCATCAGCATCTTTTAAAACCAAATAGGGCATTACGGGCAAATATTGCTTCGGAATATTCATAATCAAGGCTTTAAAATTTCCGGATAAATATAAACTAAAATTTTAAGCTTCAGATTTTAATTGGGATCCGATAAACGGCAGGCGGGGTGCCAGAAAATATCCGGTAAGGCTGGCAAAGAAAATAGGGATAAAATAGTCAAAACCGGTTAAAGTGGCCAGTAAAATAGTGGTACTTAAAGGCGTTCGGGTTACGCAGGTATTAATGGCAGCCATACAGCTGACCACGGCCAGGGCAAGACTAATTTCAGGAAAAATACTGTGTAAAATAAGTCCCAATGCGGCACCGGTAAAAAACAACGGAATAATAAATCCGCCACGCCAACCCGAAGTTACGGTAATGGCTATAGCCACAATTTTTGCGGCCAACACCAACAAAAGCATTTCTACAGAAAAGCCACCGGCAATCAACTCATTAATCTCATGGTGACCAAAATAGCGTGTAATGGGTAAATACCAGGCAATAAGCCCAAGCAAAATTCCGCCGATTAAAGTTTTAATATAAATAGGAAAGCTAACGTTTTCAAACAGGCGTTTTAGCGCTTTGGTGCAATAAATAAACACCCAGCCCGTAAAAGCAGCAATTGCTGCAAAACCCACCGCCAGGATAAAGTCGAATTTATCTTCCATTTCATAAGCGGGAATATCCCATATGGGTCCTAATCCCAAATGAATAATCAGCGCGAAAACTAAATAACTAAAACAACTGGCTACAAAAGCGGGAATTATAGCTTTGTAATATTCCACTACATGTTTGTGGTGCAGGATTTCAAGAGAAAACAAACTTCCGCCTAAAGGAGCACCGAATAATGCGGTAAAACCTGAAGCCATTCCGGCAATACTTACCGAGCGTAATTGTTCTCCTTTTAACCTGAATATTTTTCCAATCCACGAACCCGTAGAACCTGTAACCTGTACCAAAGGAGCTTCCGGCCCCAGGCTTCCACCTGAAGCAACACAAAGTAGCGAAGATAAAATCATAGAAAAATTATTACGCGGATCCAATTTTCCTTTTCTAAACCTAATATTATTTACGATAAGGTTAAGCTCCCCCGGATCTCCAAAAAAGTGAATAACAAATCCTGCAAATAAACCAGCCAAAGCCATAACCGGCACCACCATCCAACCGGTAAAATTTTCAAACCAGTGGATTAAAAATTCGAGTATTATCCAATATCCGCCAGCTATGGCCCCACCAATAATCCCAAGCAAGGCCCACAGAAAAAAGACCCGACTAAAAATAAATGGCCTAAAACCTAAGGGTTTATCAAGGTTTTCCCGGTAATTAACTAATTTTCTGCGGTGCCTGAGTTTCACGGTTTTTATTTCTAAAAAACAAATTAAAGGAAACCTGCTTAAACCACCTTCCCCAACCTAAATAAAATAGGAAATATTACTTCCCCCTCTTCACCAAAAGCCTGTTTTAAATCAGGTAAAATTAGATCAACGGGATTTTGCCCATGTTCTTTTTTATAATGTTTTACCGCGCTCCAGGTTTTTAGATAGCCCGCAAGCTGATTGAAAGTCCAGATATATTTTTGTTGGAAATCGGGCGTTTCTATTTCCTGAAACGGGAAAGGAATAGTTTTATAATGCTCATCGAGATAGCGACGTTCAGGGTCCCAGTATGTATCAATAATATTTTTATAAAAATGAAGAATCACCGCTTCGGTTTCGGGATTGCTTTTAAAAAGGGAATAGCCTATCAACACGATTAATCCGCCAGGTTTCAAGACCCGTTTAGCTTCCCTATAAAATTGATTGAAATCAAACCAATGCACCGCCTGCCCAACCGTGATTAAATCAAAAGTATTATCAGGAAAATCAGTTTGCTCTGCCCGCTGAAGGCTGTAGGTTACATTTTGTTTCTGCACCGCATTTTTAAGCTGTTCCTTACTGATATCAGTGGCCTCTACCCTATCAAAAAACTTAGACAGTTCCCCGGCCACCTGTCCGTTTCCCGTAGCGCAATCCCAGGCCGCACCGGTTTGGGAAAGTTGACTTTCAATAAACCGAAATAACTCCCCTGGATAAGTGGGGCGAAATTTGGCATAATCACCGGAAGCATCAGAAAAATTATCTTTCATTAAAATATGGAATAAACAAGTGTGATAAAATTACTGTTTTTGCAAAATTTAAGAAAATTCAGTAAATATGTAAGACTTACCGAATGAAATCCCTATAGTTTTTTTGGTAAAGAGGAAATAAAAAAAGCCCCCGAAGAAAGGCGAGGGCATCCTTAAATGTTTTCACAACGGAATAATCCTTATTGTGAATTGCTTCAAAATTGTAGAGCAATATTAAATAAAATATTTGAAACCTGCAATGTGGTTTTCCGCATACAACTGAAAACCAGATTGTTTAACTTGACCGAAAACAAGGAATTATGAAACGAATTTTAGGACTGGATTTGGGGACCAACTCGATTGGGTGGTCGCTTATAGAACAAGATTTTGATAAAAAAGAAGGTAAGATTTTGGGAATGGGAACCCGGGTGATTCCTATGAGTCAGGACATTTTAGGAAAGTTTGATAGCGGGAACTCTATTTCACAAACTGCGGAAAGAACTGGCTATAGAGGCATGCGAAGATTAAATGAGCGCTATCTTCTTCGGCGACAGCGTTTGCACAGAATTCTTAATATTTTAGGCTTTCTATCCGATCACTACTCAGGAGCAATTGATTTCCATAATAAATTAGGGCAGTTTCTTTCTGGAAAGGAAGTGAAATTTAATTACAGGTTAAACGGTGGGTCTAAGCATCAGTTTATTTTTCAAGACAGTTTTGAAGAAATGGCAAAGGAATTTAAAGCAAAGTACCCTGATCTTAAAATTCCTTATGATTGGACTTTATATTACCTGCGTAAGAAAGCTTTACAAGAAAAAATAAGCAAAGAAGAGCTTGGTTGGGTTTTACTTAATTTTAATCAGAAACGTGGTTATTATCAATTACGTGGCGAAGAGGAAGAAACTGATAAAAACCAAGAGTATGTTTCGTTAAAAGTAAAGGAATTGGTTGATACTAGGGAAGCGGTAAAAGGAAAACCCCTTTACAAAATTATTTTTGAAAATGGTTGGGAATACGATCGTGAAATTACTAAAATTGAAGATTGGGAGAATCAAGAACGAGAATTTATAGTTACTTCAAAAACAAGTAAAGACGGTAGCATAAAAAGGACTTTTAAAAAAGTAGATTCTGAGCAGGACTGGATTGCCATTAAAAAGAAAACAGAGCAGAACATAGATGAAACCAACAAGACCGTAGGAGAGTTTATTTTTGAAACCCTTCTTGAAAAACCCAATCAAAAAATTCGTGGTAGTTTGGTAAAAACCATTGATAGAAAGTATTACAAAAAGGAACTCACAAAAATTTTAAACACGCAAAAGGAGTTTCACACCGAGTTGCAAAATGAGGAATTATATAAAGAATGTTTAAATGAGTTATATCCGAGTAACGAAGCTCATCAAGCGAACATCAAGGATAGGGATTTCACCTATTTATTTGTTGAAGACACCATTTTTTATCAACGTCCTCTAAAAACCAAAAAGTCTACCATTTCCAATTGTTCTTATGAAAAGAGGTATTTTAAAAAAGATGGAGAATTACATGAAAAACCTTTAAAAAGCATCCCTAAATCCAACCCGCTTTATCAGGAATTTAGATTATGGCAGTTTATCCAAAATCTTAAAGTTTATAAGAAAATTGCCGAAGGAAAAGAAAAGGCCAAAATTGATGATGATGTTACCAAAACTTTATTGCCCGATACCTCTTCAATAGTTCAGTTATTTGATTTTTTAAATGATAAAAAAGAAATAGACCAAAACCAACTACTTAAATATTTTTCTGATTTAAAGCTGATTCCTAAACAGAGGAAGGACACTTCCGCCTATCGTTGGAATTATGTAGAAGACAAAAAATATCCTTGTAATACGACCCGAGCAGAGTTTTTGTCCCGTTTGAAAAAGATAAAGGGAGTTACAGAAGACTTCTTGGATAAGAAAACAGAAAAAGAGTTATGGCATATCGTTTATTCGGTAAAAGATAAAAAAGATTTTGAAAAAGCTTTAGAAACCTTTGCAAATAAGAAAGGTATTCCGCAGGAAAAATTCGTTGACAATTTTAAAAAAACGCAACCCTACCCTAATGATTACGGGGCTTATTCAGAAAAAGCTATTAAAAAATTGTTGCCCGTAATGCAAATGGGGAAATATTGGAAGGAAAGTTCAATTACCCCCGAAATTAAAAACAGAATAAATGATATTCTTGAACGGCTTCGGGCAATTGATTTTGATAAAGAAAAGATTGATCGTGTTGCCGATGACGCATACAAAAAGCAAGTTTTAAAGAGTTTTATCAAGTTTGACGATAAGGAAAACCCTTTTGAAGGATTAAATACCTATCAGGCTTGTTATGCGGTTTACGAAAGGCATTCTGAGGTTTCAGAAATCATTAACTGGAAATCGCCTTCAGACATTGACCATTATTTAAATGAAACCTTTAAACAGCATCAGCTTAGAAACCCAATAGTAGAGCAAGTGGTTACAGAAACCCTGCGAGTTGTTAGGGATATCTGGAGATGTTATGGGGATAGTGAAAAGGATTATTTCTCTGAAATTCATTTGGAATTAGGCCGGGAAATGAAAAATTCTGCAGAAAAAAGACAGCGCTTAAGCAAAAAAAATACAGAACGAGAAAACACCAATCAGCGCATTAAAGCGATTCTAGAAGAATTGCAAAATGAAGGTGTGGAAGCGGTCAAACCTTATTCACCAAATCAGCAGGAAATTTTAAAACTTTACGAAGAAGGAGTTTATCATAACGCTCAATATGATAAGGTTAGCGAAGATGAAATTGAAAATATCAGGAAGAAAAACACGCCAACCAAAAAGGATATTTTGCGTTATAAACTATGGCTGGAACAAGGCTATCGTTCGCCCTACACGGGAGAGATAATCCCGATGAGCAAATTGTTTACTACCGATTATCAAATTGAACATATCATTCCGAAATCCCGCTTTTTCGATGATTCTTTCAATAACAAAGTAATTTGTGAAAGTGCTATCAATCCCTATCCCTATAAAGATAATCAGACCGCTTATGAATTTATTACCAACAGCCGAGGTTGTGTGGTTCCGGAATTAGCAAAGAATGGTAAAGAATGTACAATCTTTTCTGTGGAAGATTACGAGGAACATTGCAAAAGTTATTTCAGAAAAAACCGTACAAAATTAAAATATTTGTTGAGCGAAGATATTCCAGAAGGCTTTATTAATAGGCAATTAAACGACAGCCGGTATATAAGTAAGTTTATAAAAGGTTTATTGAGTAATATTTTACGAGAACCCGATGAAAGGGAAGCGACGGTTAAAAACCTTATTCCGGTAAGCGGTGCTATTACCAGCGAATTAAAACAAGATTGGGGGTTGAATGACAAATGGAATGAAATCATTGCACCGCGCTTTAAACGAATGAATGAAATCACAAAATCCAATGATTATGGCTACTGGGACAATAAAATCAATGCCTTTAGAACACAAGTTCCAAAAGATATTGAAGTTGGTTTTAGCAAAAAACGAATAGATCACCGCCACCACGCTTTAGACGCTTTGGTAATTGCTTGCACGACCAAAGACCACATCAATTATATCACCTCGATTAATACCGAAAGAAAAAACCACAGTTTAGTAAAGAAACTACGGGAAACTAAGGAAATAGAATTGGGAGGAAAAAAACGTACTGTAGCAAAATCCTTTAAAAAGCCTTGGGAAGGTTTTACTATAGATGCCAAAAATGCTTTGGAAGACATTGTAATTAGCTTTAAAAAGAATATTCGGGTCATTAACCGAACCAATAATAAAACCTGGCACTGGGAAAAGAAAAACGGGCAATGGAAAAAAACATTGCAAACGCAGAAGGGAAAGAATTTTGCTATTAGAAAGTCTCTTCACAAAGAAACCGTTTCCGGTTTGATAGATGTTCCCACGCCAAAAGGAAAAGTTACCACTGCTACCCGCGCGAATATTTCTGATATAAAAAATCACAAACATATTGATAAGATAACGGATAAAAGTATTCAGAGAATTCTTCGCAATCACGTAAAAAACTATCTTGATCAAAATGAGAAAGAAGATTTTGCAGAAGCTTTTAGCCCAAAAGGAGTTACAGACTTAAATAAAAATATTAAGGAACTGAATAACGGTAAAAACCATCAACCTATTTACAAGGTAAGACAGTATGAAATTGGAAGTAAATTTAACGTGGGAGAACAAGGTAATAAGACCGATAAATATGTAGAAGCGGCTAAAGGAACCAATCTGTTTTTCGCAGTTTATTGGGATAAGAAAAAGGGGAAAAGAAACTTTGAAACCATTCCGTTAAACGAGGTGGTAGAACACCAAAAACAAATGGCGCATATCCCGATGAAGGAAAAGCAGCCCATTCCAATTGATCATACCAAAGGAAAGTTTTTATTTTATCTGTCCCCAAATGATTTGGTATATGTTCCCACGGTGGAAGATATGGATTCAGATATAATTCCTGAAAAAATTAAAAAAGAAAATATTTACAAGATGGTGAGTAGTTCTGGCACAGAGTGCTATTTTATTCATCAAAATATTTCATCATTGATTAAACGCTATGATTCAAAAACTAAATCGGGTGAATTATCTAGTCAAAATAAATTAGAAACGACTCTTGATATAGAAAACACAATCAGAATTAAAGAAACTTGTTGGAAACTTCAGATAGATCGTTTAGGGAATATTATAAATGTAGTTAAGTGAGTTCAACCCTTCAAGGTCTTGAAAACCTTGAAGGGTTTTATAAGTTACCATGCAAAATCAAAAAGCCATATTAAGTCCGGAAGGCACCTGTCATATTTATAACAGGGCAAATGGTGATGGGCGATTGTTTTTGTCGGAAGAAAATTATCGCCACTTTCTTCGGAAGTATGACATGTATATTTTTCCTATAGTCGATACGTATTGCTATTGCTTAATGCCGAATCACTTTCATTTTTTGGTTCGGATTAAAGAAGAAAAAAAACTAGAAGAAATTATTCTAGAGAAGATTAAGAAAGGAAGTAAAACCCTTGAAGGGTTAGATAAACAACAGGCGATTTATTCTTTTGTTTCAAAACAATTTTCCAATTTATTCAACGCATACAGCCAGGCCTTCAACAAACAACACAATCGAAAAGGCAATCTGTTTATGCATACTTTCAAACGAAAGCTGATAACAGATGATGGCTATTTCAGGAAATTGGTTCACTATATCCATTACAATCCTGTAAAAGCAGGTTTGGCATAATTGCTAAAAGATTGAAAATATTCTTCATATAGCGCACTTATTTCTAAAGACAAGACATAATTACAAAAAGAAGAAACCATAAACCATTTTAATGATATTGAAAATTTCAAATACTGTCATAGCATGCCACCTGAACTAACTGGTATTAATTATACTTAACCTTTTAAGGGTTTAAAACCCTTAAAAGGTTGTTGTTAAAACAGAAACCATGATAAAACGCAGCCTCTTTTTTGCCAATCCCGCCTACTTAAGTACCAAAAACGAACAATTACTTATTTCTTTTCCCGGGGAAGAAAAGGAAGACAGAACCGTTCCTATTGAAGATATTGGGATACTCGTACTGGAAAATCCGCAAATTACCCTTACCAACGGTTTAATAACTAAACTTATCCAGAATAAAGCATCGGTGGTAAATTGCGATAAACAACACCTCCCCTGCTCTATTTTGCAACCCTTGGTTGGCCATACCGAACAAACCGAACGTTTTGCGGCTCAGCTTAAAGCCAGCCTGCCCTTAAAGAAAAATCTATGGCAACAAACCGTTAGTGCTAAAATTAGTAACCAGGCGCAGCATCTTTTCCGAAGAAATAAAAATCATAAAAAACTGGCCCGTTGGGCCGGAGAGGTAAAAAGCGGTGATACCGACAATCACGAAGCTATAGCCGCAGCGCATTACTGGCAAAACTTATTTGATCTTGAGGGGTTTAGCCGTTATCGACACGGAATTCCACCCAATAATTTATTGAATTACGGATATGCTATTCTTCGAGCGGTGACCGCAAGGGCATTAATAAGTTCGGGCTTGCTACCCGGCGTGGGCATTTTTCACCATAACAAATACAATGCTTTTGCCCTAGCCGATGATATTATGGAGCCTTACCGTATTTATGTAGATGATTTGGTCTATGAAATTGTGGCTTCACGGGTAGAAATTACGGAACTAAATACCGAATTAAAATCCCATTTATTAAAAATCCCCGCGCTGGATGTTTTTATCGACGGGAAATGGAGTCCGTTAATGGTAGCTTTAAGCCGAACGACCAACTCGCTGTATGAATGTTTTGCAAATTTAAGTCGAAAAGTTCTTTATCCCGTATACCAATAAAGTTTAAAAATTCAGTCATACACTGTCATTCGAGGCGCAACCGAGAATTCAACACTAAAGATGGAAGATAAATTTTCACGTTTAAACCAATATCGAAGCATGTGGGTACTTGTATTTTTTGATTTACCAACCGAAACCCGGGCAGAACGGAAAGCAGCAACCCGATTTCGGAAAAATCTGTTGGATGATGGTTTCGGAATGTTCCAGTTTTCCATTTACACGCGTTTTTGTGCCAGTCGTGAAAACGCCGATGTCCATACCAAACGCACCAAACAAAATTTACCTAAAAAGGGAAAAGTCTGTATTATGCAGATTACCGATAAACAATTCGGGATGATTGAACTTTTTCATGGCCGCAAAGAGACCGAACCCGAAGCCCCCACACAACAACTCGAACTCTTTTAGAATAACCCTTCAAGGATTTGGAACCCTTGAAGGGTTGCACAAAGCTTTTTGGTTTAGAATCGGAATTCACTAATCTATCCAAAAACAACAGTAAAGAATTCTTAGAATTTTTTAATTCCAATAACCTACATAAAAAACAGGATACCAGATTTTTAGAGCGGGTATCCTGTGAATCTTAGCTAAAAATACAATTCTGAAAGCAATTCACAACTCTTGGCGTCAATGCTGGTCTTATTATTCTCCTGTGAATCTTAGCTAAAAATACAATTCTGAAAGCAATTCACAACGATTTAGGTCTTGTGACTTCAAGATCTGAACCTGTGAATCTTAGCTAAAAATACAATTCTGAAAGCAATTCACAACGATAATGGGATCAACTCAAAAATGTACGATCCTGTGAATCTTAGCTAAAAATACAATTCTGAAAGCAATTCACAACTAGTGGCAAGGGTGATGTATTTGCTGACAACCTGTGAATCTTAGCTAAAAATACAATTCTGAAAGCAATTCACAACAATGGATAGTTTAATCTCGGCTTGCTGAAGCCTGTGAATCTTAGCTAAAAATACAATTCTGAAAGCAATTCACAACGAGCGGCGGTTTCGGAAGTGCGCGCCAATACCTGTGAATCTTAGCTAAAAATACAATTCTGAAAGCAATTCACAACTCAATAGCCACCCACTGTTTGTGGTGGTCTCCTGTGAATCTTAGCTAAAAATACAATTCTGAAAGCAATTCACAACAGGGTACCAGAAGGGAGTATAAAAGAAAAACCTGTGAATCTTAGCTAAAAATACAATTCTGAAAGCAATTCACAACATAGTGTTAGCCGCTTTATAGAAGATGCTCCCTGTGAATCTTAGCTAAAAATACAATTCTGAAAGCAATTCACAACTTGCAACCTACACGGCTTACTGCCTAATACCTGTGAATCTTAGCTAAAAATACAATTCTGAAAGCAATTCACAACGGGCTACTGTAATATATCTGTACACCCAGACCTGTGAATCTTAGCTAAAAATACAATTCTGAAAGCAATTCACAACATGCAGGTCATTGCGATCACTGCGCTGTGGCCTGTGAATCTTAGCTAAAAATACAATTCTGAAAGCAATTCACAACGACATGACATTGTTCGTAAAAAACAATATGCCTGTGAATCTTAGCTAAAAATACAATTCTGAAAGCAATTCACAACAGGGTACCAGAAGGGAGTATAAAAGAAAAACCTGTGAATCTTAGCTAAAAATACAATTCTGAAAGCAATTCACAACAGAAACAATTATATTGTCTATAATAGTGATCCTGTGAATCTTAGCTAAAAATACAATTCTGAAAGCAATTCACAACCTGACGGAATAAGGCTATTCAATGCAGGGACCTGTGAATCTTAGCTAAAAATACAATTCTGAAAGCAATTCACAACACGCTTTTGCTCATTAAGCTTTTTGACGGCCCTGTGAATCTTAGCTAAAAATACAATTCTGAAAGCAATTCACAACCCACCTTAACGTCGGCATATTGGTTTTTGTCCTGTGAATCTTAGCTAAAAATACAATTCTGAAAGCAATTCACAACTAAGATCTGCAGCTTGTTTAATCGCTTTATCCTGTGAATCTTAGCTAAAAATACAATTCTGAAAGCAATTCACAACAGGTGGCGGGTTTTAATAACTCTCCATTTTCCTGTGAATCTTAGCTAAAAATACAATTCTGAAAGCAATTCACAACAGGTCTTTATGTAGGTCGGTAGCACTAACCCTGTGAATCTTAGCTAAAAATACAATTCTGAAAGCAATTCACAACTTTCTGTTTCTTTGCTAGTGGTTTCTATAGCCTGTGAATCTTAGCTAAAAATACAATTCTGAAAGCAATTCACAACCCTGTTTGTGCTGCTGTTATGCTTACAAACCCTGTGAATCTTAGCTAAAAATACAATTCTGAAAGCAATTCACAACTAAGTCAAGAAGTGACCTTGGGTATCCGCACCTGTGAATCTTAGCTAAAAATACAATTCTGAAAGCAATTCACAACATGACAGTCTTAACGCAGATGACGAATCCACCTGTGAATCTTAGCTAAAAATACAATTCTGAAAGCAATTCACAACTGGTGGCGGGTTGCCAATCATAGCTTTTTTCCTGTGAATCTTAGCTAAAAATACAATTCTGAAAGCAATTCACAACCTGTTTATATCCATAGAAATCTGCTCATACCCTGTGAATCTTAGCTAAAAATACAATTCTGAAAGCAATTCACAACCTATATTGTCGCTTAGATCAAATGCAAAATCCTGTGAATCTTAGCTAAAAATACAATTCTGAAAGCAATTCACAACAACTGGCCGATTTTATAAAAATGAACCGCACCTGTGAATCTTAGCTAAAAATACAATTCTGAAAGCAATTCACAACTGCAGCTGTAGGTGTCAGCCGTAAAGGTCGCCTGTGAATCTTAGCTAAAAATACAATTCTGAAAGCAATTCACAACTATGCGTATTCCTGGACACAGGGTATTATCCCTGTGAATCTTAGCTAAAAATACAATTCTGAAAGCAATTCACAACATTATGATTCACGATCTCGATAAAGAAGATCCTGTGAATCTTAGCTAAAAATACAATTCTGAAAGCAATTCACAACAAAAAGGAGATGTAGTAGATGTGGAATTATCCTGTGAATCTTAGCTAAAAATACAATTCTGAAAGCAATTCACAACTGGTAATAACTTCAGGCAATTTGTACCATTCCTGTGAATCTTAGCTAAAAATACAATTCTGAAAGCAATTCACAACAATTGGCTGATGCTGTATTTGCCGTAATTTCCTGTGAATCTTAGCTAAAAATACAATTCTGAAAGCAATTCACAACAAGGAGACGCTTTTCAAACTTTTCAAGTGCCTGTGAATCTTAGCTAAAAATACAATTCTGAAAGCAATTCACAACCCCCTTGTTACCGCTACTTAAGTTTGTTAACCTGTGAATCTTAGCTAAAAATACAATTCTGAAAGCAATTCACAACTGTTCTTCCCTGGTAAATAAGAAAATCCTGCCTGTGAATCTTAGCTAAAAATACAATTCTGAAAGCAATTCACAACCCCAGTCTAATTCTTCACCGGGTTCTAATCCCTGTGAATCTTAGCTAAAAATACAATTCTGAAAGCAATTCACAACGCCTGTCCAATTTAAGGTTAAATACCTTAGTCTGTGAATCTTAGCTAAAAATACAATTCTGAAAGCAATTCACAACTTAAGCCTCTAACTACTTCAGGAGTAAAAACCTGTGAATCTTAGCTAAAAATACAATTCTGAATTCTAAAGCCAAAAGCCGCATCATTACATTAACAATAGATCGTCAGAAATCAACAGCCCGAAAATCTAAAACAAACCAGCGAGAATCAACAAAGCTAAAGCGATTCACAAAAAATAGATTGTCGCAATCACCCCCCTATATTGTCGGAATAACACTAACAATCAGTGTATAGTGAAAATTATCTTTGAAAAAATCAGAAAAGGTTATATTCATTATGCATCAATTCGAACACCCCAATCAAATAAAACAAAATCCCAATCCCTGGCGAGCCTTGACTTTACTTTGTGTTTCTTTCTTTATGGTGGTAACCGATTCTACCAGTGTTTATGCTGCATTGCCATCAATTGAAAAATCACTTGAGTTTTCATTAGGGGGACCGGAGTGGATTATCATCATTTACATGCTGGTGTTTGCCGGGTTAGTTTTATTAGGGGGGCGAATATCGGATTATTTTGGACGTAGACGTATGTTTATTATAGGAGTTATAGCTTTTACCCTCTCAGCTATGTTATGCGGATTTGCCTGGTCTGGTAAAGCACTAATTCTTGCCAGGCTATTACAAGGAGTCTCTGCAGCTATTATGACTCCTGCTGCTTTATCTATTGTCATAAACATATTTAAGAATGAAAAGGAAAAAAACAAAGCAATTGGAATCTGGGGTGCCATGGGCGGTATTGGCGCAACCGGTGGACTATTGATTGGCGGCCCCACCACTGAATGGCTTGGGTGGGAATGGATATTTTTTATCAATGTCCCAATAGGGCTTATTGTGTTGGCTTTAGCTCCTATTTTATTGAAAGAAAGTAATGACCGAACAATTACCAACTTTGATATACCCGGTGCCATGCTTATTACCGGCTTTTTATTAATAATAGCTTATGTAATTACAGGAATCCCTGAATATGGGTGGAAAAGTAATCATACTGTACTATTATTTATAGGAAGTATTTTGCTTTTAATTGCATTCATTCAAGTAGAAAAAAAAGCAAAAGAGCCGCTTGTACCTTTTCGTATTTTCCAATCTCCAATATTGGTTGGCGGTAACCTGCTTATGTTATTTGCAGGGATGTCTGTTGACGGGATGCTGTATATTTTTACGCTCTTTGTTCAGCAATTGCTTGGGTATACAGCACTTCAGTTTGGTTTAACAATGACGGCCATGACCGTTTTATCTGTACTTGGCGTGTATGTAGGTCAGCATATTATTTCACGATTGGGCTTGCAAATTGTGGGGATTAGTGGAATGATTTTGCTGGGTACTGGGATGGTATTGATAAATATTCTTCCTGTTGAACAAATGGAATGGATGATGTTAATTGCATTATCTATTTTTGGAATTGGTATGGGAGCTTCCTTTGTAGTAGCCCAAATTGCAGCATTGTCAAATGTGAAAGATGAAGATTCGGGCCTTGCCTCAGGGATTGTTGAAACCACTTTTAGCGTGGGCGGGGCCTTAGGCATTGCTATTTTGGCTAGCATCTCACAAGTTTTTTCAGGAAATCCTAATCTTGAAACCATAACAGCAACAGGAGTGAACTATGCTTTTAACATGGTAATCTTATTTTCCATTCTTGGGGTGACTATTACGCTATTGTTTTTTAAAAGATTGAGACCTACTTGATTTTAAAATTACCATTCAATTATTGATAGACTGCCATTTTAAAAATTATGTAAGTTCTTTAAATTACCCTAATAAAAAATTATGAGAAAATTGATAGCATACGAATTTCTTTCTCTTGATGGCTATATGGCCGGAAGAAACGGACAGGAAATGGATTTCGTTACCCAGAATTTTATAAATGAAATGGAAACTGATATTGCCTCAGAATATAACAATGTGGATATCTTTCTATTTGGGCGAATAACATATGAAAGCCTTGCTCAATACTGGCCCAATGTAACTACTAAAGAGGAGCCATTAGCAGATTTGATGAATGGAATGAATAAAATTGTCTTTTCTTCTTCTATTGATGATAATTTAAAATGGAATAACTCAAAACTATCTACAAAAAACCTTGTTGAGCAGGTAACAGCATTAAAAATGAAAGAAGGAAAGAATATTATGCTTATAGGGAGTGCAAGCATTGTTCAGAAATTAACTAAAATAAAATTAATCGATGAATATAAAATTTTGCTCTTTCCTGTAGTTTTGGGAGGTGGGAAACCTTTATTTAAAAAACTAGAAGACGAATTACCTCTAAAATTGATACATTCAAAAACATATAACAATGGTGTTTTACTATTAACCTACTCTACATAATCAACAATGGCTCTAGTTAAGTATTTCGTCTTGGTATTTAGCTGGAAGTATTAACTATTTTAAACTTCTTTTTCGAATAAAACATAAATAAAACTTTGATATTCAACAGAGGGACAGTTTTTATTTATTTACCCCTGAAGCATCAAAACAATCCCTAACTCTTAACAAGTCTTTTTTCTGTAACCCGACTTTCGACCATTAAAACTTCTGTTTTTCAATAAAGCGTTTATGGTCATGTAAGCATTGCTCTAAATATTTTTGATGATTTACACTTACTCTTTTTTCACTTTTAGCATAACACCAGTAATTTTCCTTCTCAGGAAGGATAAATTTGTATATACGCTTAAAAAGCCTTATTCCTAAAACTGTTTTCTCTTCTTCGACTTTGGCAAAATAGCTATCATTTTTCTTCTTTAAGTGTATAAGCTTCATACTTTTTTAATGGAGGATATGTAGTGTTTTTCTCATCTGATTACAAAATTTATGCCGAGAAATAGCATAAAAGTTTGTTCCGCAAAAAACCCTAATCTAAAATTTGGTGGAACCCCTACTTTTTGTATCGATTTCAAAATCCTATTTTTGCACTTATGGAAGAAACCAAACTGCTGCAAACGCTTAAAGAATATTTTGGATACGAAAGTTTCAGACCGCTTCAAGAGCGTATTATTTCATCTGTTTTTCAAGTGAAAGACAATCTGGTAATTATGCCTACAGGAGGTGGAAAATCTATCTGCTACCAACTACCGGCACTTTTACTTCCGCAGCTTACCCTGGTTATTTCCCCGCTTATCGCTTTGATGAAAGACCAGGTAGACGGCCTAAAAACCAATGGGGTTTCTGCAGCTTTTCTAAACAGCAGCCAAACAGAAAAACAACAACAGGAAATCTTTAAGCAAATACAGCAAAATGAGCTCAAGCTTTTATACCTGGCTCCTGAAAGCCTTTCTTTTGTAGATAATTTATTAAGTCCTGAAAAGATAAGCCTTATCGCTATAGATGAGGCACATTGTATTTCCAGTTGGGGACACGATTTCAGACCGGCTTACACGCAACTTGGTTACTTAAAAAAACGTTATCCTGCCACTCCGCTAATGGCCCTCACCGCCACGGCAGATAAGGCAACCCGCCACGATATTTGCCGTCAACTCAATATCCCGAATGCTGAAAAACACATCGCTTCTTTCGACCGAAAAAACCTTAACCTTGAAGTGCGTCCGGGAATTAAACGTTTGGAACAAATTAAAAATTTTGTTTCAGAACGCGAAGATCAAAACGGAATTATCTATTGTTTAAGTCGAAAAGCTACTGAAGAAGTTGCTGCAAAATTAAAAAAAGAAGGTATTACAGCCGAAGCCTATCACGCGGGAATGAAGAGTGAAGAACGGATTAGTGTGCAGGACAGCTTTATCAACGATGAAATTCAAGTGGTGTGTGCCACCATCGCTTTTGGGATGGGCATTGATAAATCCAATATTCGGTGGGTAATCCATTATAATATGCCAAAAAACATTGAAGGCTATTATCAGGAAATTGGCCGCGCCGGAAGAGACGGACTTCCTTCTGACACCATGCTTTTCCATAGTTACGCCGATGTTATCCAGCTACAGCGTTTTGCTGAAAACTCAGGAAATAGTGAAGTACAATTGGCTAAGCTGGAACGTATGAAACAATATGCTGAATCGCTTACCTGCAGGCGAAAAATACTGCTGAATTACTTTGGTGAACCTAAAACTGAAGATTGTGGCAATTGTGATATTTGCCGCAATCCCCCAACATTTTTTGATGGTACCCTTCCCGCACAAAAGGCACTGAGTTGTATTTTTAGGTTAAAAGAGAAAGCAGCCTTAACTGCGGTTATTGATGTTTTACGTGGTGCCCAAAATGAAAATGTACTTTCCCAGGGTTACCAAAATGTGAAAACTTATGGAGCGGGTCGTGATATTCCCTGGCGAAACTGGCAGGATTATATTATCCAACTAATTAATTTAGGATATATTGAAATTGCTTTTCACCGGGAAAATTCCCTGCAGCTCACTCCTGCTGCAAAAAAAGTCCTCTTTGAAGGAGAAAAAGTACAACTGGCTAAAACCCCTGAAAAAACCGAAGTTAAAACCACCGCTCAAAAAATTACAACCTCAGGATTATTTGAAAAATTAAGGGAATTACGCTTAAAAATTTCACGGGAAGAAGGAATTCCGGCCTATCTTATTTTTAACGATGCTACTTTGAAAGAAATGGAAAAATCCCGTCCGGAAACCGACGAAGAGTTTCTTCAGGTTAACGGGGTAGGGCGTCAGAAAATGCAGGATTATGGTTATCAGTTTTTAAAGGAAATAAGGGAGTTTATACATTCTAAAAAACCAAAGAAGAAAAAGAAATCAAAAGGTGATACGCTTAAATTAAGCTTGGAATTATATAATGATGGACTTACACCTGAAGAAATTGCCCGTGAACGGGAACTGGCATTAAGTACAGTTTTCAGCCACTTATTTAAGCTTTATGACAAAGGAGAAACTATTGATTTCAGTCGGTTTATAGATAAAAATGATGTGGAAGCTGTAAAAAAAGCCCGTATAAAATTGGATAATCCAACAGCTTTAAAACCCTATTTTGAATATTTTGAAGAAGCTATAGACTACAATATTATTCGTGGGGCTTTGGCCATTATTGAAAAGGAAGAAAAAGTATTATAGCAGCCAAATTGAGAACAACTCCAAAAGCTAAATTGGAAAAAAATCGCCTCAGTAAACTACTTCGGAGCAAGTCTTGGAGCATTTAAATCTCGATTATCGGGTAAAAGTGCCAAGTCGAACACGGTCAAGAGGTTTTCCTCTTCAATTTAAGCCTTCCGTGAGGAATTTGGAAAAACTATTTAAAACTTCTAAATCGGCTGGATAAGTATTTATTACTCTGAAAAATCTACTTTATTTAAAATTAATCCCGAGGCCGGAGCCAGAAAATCCATTTGCATCTCAACATCAGCTTTTAGGCTTTTTTTAAAGTCTTGCAGACTCAATTCTCCCCGGCCAACAAGGATCAAAGTACCCATCATCAAACGAACCTGATGCCGTAAAAAACCTTCTCCACTCACCCGGAACGCATAGGTATTTTTCGGAAAAAAACTGGCTGTAATTTCGGTATCTTCAGTAATTTCAGCCGTTAAGATCTCTCGCTCGAACCGACTGTTTTCAGAAACTTTTATGCAATAATTTTTAAAATTATGTTTTCCGCGAAAACAACCGGCAGCTTCCTTCATCGCTTCAATATTGAGTTCTTCCTGGAAATTTCCCATAAAAGCCGCGCAAAATGGATGAAACTTCTCTCCAAAACTAAAAAGGTATAAATATTCCTTTTCTTTAGGATGTTGAATAATATTAAACGTTGAGTCAACTTCTTTTATGGAAACTGCACGAATATCCTGAGGTAGGTTTAGATTGAATAATTTTAAAAAGTCATCCAGGTCATCTAAAGGTTCGTAGTCTACAAAAAGTTCAAAAGCGCTATCGGCGGCAGAAACTTTGGCATCGGTACGGCTGGTGCCTAAAACTTTGTATTTTCCTTCAGGCATAACATAACGCAAGGTTTTTGTTATTAGGCCTTCAACGGTTTTTACATCGGGTTGTTTTTGCCAGCCGTGTAGTCGGTAGCCCAAATATTGAACCTTAACAAGATAAAAATAGCGTTTACGTTGCAAATTCGTAGGATTTTATTGTAGTGGTAAATTTAATATTCCCACTGGCGTTTTTTGTTAAGCTCTTCCATGGCTTCAATTTCTTCCATCGGGATAACCTTTGAAAAAGAAGAGTGCTGCTCAATAGCATATTCAATTTTATTTACAATTTCCTCTACACTTTCATTTTCGTAATCAATATCAAGGGGCGGTTTAATCTGGAAACTTTGAAGGATCCCACGTTTTTTAATCCGCAGGCCTTTCTTATCAAAAGAACGGCGAAACCCATCTATGACTATAGGGATGACCACCGGTTTATATTGTTTTATGATATGAGCCGTCCCCTTTCTAATAGGTTTAAACGGTTTGGTAGTACCTTGCGGAAAAGTGATTACCCAACCATCATTTAAAGCAATTCCTATATTTTCGGTATCGTTTGGATTTACCTCCCGTTTTACTTCTTTACCTTTCTCACGCCAGGTACGTTTTACGCTTACTGCCCCCGCATAAGCCATAACACGGGTAAGTAGTCCCGCTTTCATGGTTTCTTCGGCGGCCACGTAATAAATATTAAGTTTCGGCTGCCAGATATAGCCTATATTTTTAATAGAATCCACCCTCCCACTAAGGCTCGCATTAAATACGTGAAACATGGCAGTAACATCAGCAAAATAGGTTTGATGATTTGAAACAAAAAGCACATTCTTTTCAGGCAGGTTTTTTATAATTTCAGAACCTTCAATATTTAGCTTGTTAAATCCGCGATACCGCCTGTGGGTAAGCAATCCAAAAAACCGAATCAACCACTTCTTTAAAAATAAAATATGTCCGAAAGGGTTTCTTTTGAAAATACCCATATTTAATTTATCGATTGAAAATATCTCAATTTTAGCAAAAACTCACAAATATAGCAAACTCCATTAAATTAATGCTGAAAGCTTTGTTGCAAAATCACCTTTATCTCACTTAACATCATTGCTGTAGCCCCCCAAACCACATAATTGTTTAATAAAAAAGCCGGCACTTCAAGTTCTTTAACATAACTGGTAGATAATTTACGGCTTACCAGGGTTTCTTCAGCCATAAAATCGCTTAGTTTTATTTCCAGGATACGTTCAACCTCGCTCTCTTGGGGAATCAAAGTAGGTGTTTTTTCTAGGATTCCCATAAACGGATGCACCCAAAAATTACTGGGCGGGATATAAAGTCTGCTTAGGTTTTTTATCACCTTAATTTCCTGTCTTGGAATGCCCACTTCCTCTTCGGTTTCCCGTAAGGCTGTTTCTTCTATGTTTTTGTCTTCAGGCTCTGCCCTACCTCCGGGAAATCCCACCTGGTTAGAATGTACCCCTTTATAGGTCTTGCGTAAAATAAGTACCAATTGGGTAACATTGTTGTTACCCGGATAAAAAACAGCCATAACTCCGGCATGATTTGGTGTATTTGCACTTTTATTTAACCCCTTAAGTTCCTCAATTCTTTGACGGGGAGCCAATTTAAATTGCGCCTCCTCTCCTGGAAGTTCAATTTTTTTTAATTTTGGAATCCTGTTCTTAAAGTCTTGAAAATCCATGATACGACCAGTTTCTATACTAATGCTATGCCTACTTCTAATTTTTGCAAGTTGTGAAGATAACAAATCTTCTTCAAACCCTACCACTAAATCCGATACTGAAAACAGGGAAAAAGACTCTGTTCGTAGGATTTTAGATAGTTTAAAACAAGCTAAAAAATCTTCTTCCGAAGGAAAAATTGGAACTCTGGAATTAGATTTTCCTATTGCGCAGGAAAAATTAATTCCTACTTTAACCGAATTTGGTGAGGAGAACCCGGAAACCCGTATTAAGATAATTACTCGTTTTGGGGATATTGAAGTGAAACTTTATCGTAATACTCCCTTACACCGGGCTAATTTTATTATGCTTACCAAAGACAAATATTTTGATCACACCTATTTCTACCGTGTGGCGCCGGGCTTTGTTATTCAGGCCGGAAACAGTGATAATGAAGAAACCCGGGAGCATCGTGAACGCATTGGCGGCTATTTAATTCCCAATGAATTTGATGCCGGCCACCGCCATACTCGGGGAGCTTTTTCAGCAGCAAAATACAGCGAACAAAATGTGAGTAAGGCTTCATCTCCATTCGAATTTTTTATTGTCACCGGAAAAGATGGTGCACACCATTTAAATAACGATCATACGGTTTTTGGCCGTGTAACCAAAGGCATGGATGTCGTTGATAAAATTTCAGAAGTAAAGACCAATGAATCTGAATGGCCTATCGATAATGTGCATATTGATGTGGAAATTATTGAATAACTCAAAAGATTGCACATATATTTTTACCCTTAATGGAAGAAAAACACCCCTATTATTAATCACATGGTGCGCTTTAATCGAAGACTTGACAAAGTCTTAACTATCCCGTTGTGACTTCTAATAATACAAAATAGTAGTTTTAAAGTATAAAATTTCCTCAGCCTTCCGAAATAAAAGCCTCCTAATCCCAAAAAGGAAACTCATCTATAAAAACATCGCAGGGCTTTTACCCAGCTTCTTAGATTTCTCCCCCGAATTACTTGGTACAAGACCACAGGATGTAGAATCACTCAAAAGGGTGTCATTTATAGAAAACAAAACCGGCATTTTTCCTACAGGGGATTTCCTTTGGGAATAGGGTTTTTCGTTAAAATCATCCAAAACCTTAGATCTTTGAGGTTTTTCCGAAAAGTAGTTTTTACATTAGAAACGCTAAAAACAAAACTTATGAAAAATAAACAATTAGGAAATACAAAGCTTTATACCGCTCCTATTATATTTGGTGGAAACGTTTTTGGGTGGACCCTGGATGAAAAGCAATCTTTTGAGATGCTCGATAAATTATTTGACCTGGGTTTTCATACCCTTGATACTGCTGATGTCTACTCCCGATGGGCCAAAGGGGTAGAAGGCGGAACTTCAGAACGAATTATTGGTAAATGGATGAAGTCCCGCGGCGTCCGCGATAAGATCAACCTGGCCACTAAAGTAGGATCGAGTATGCAACAAGGTGGTGAAAAAAACATCTCAAAAACACATATCCTTAATGCAGCTGAAGATTCTCTTAAGCGCCTTCAAACCGACTATATCGATTTGTATTTTACGCATTGGGATGATAATAAAACACCTGTAGAAGAAACCCTCGAAGCTTATTCAGAATTAATAGCTGCAGGAAAAGTACGGTATATAGGGGCTTCCAACCTCGAAGCCAACCGACTTGAAAAGTCATTAACCGCTTCCATCAATAAAGGCTTACCTAAATATCAAGTTTTACAACCCGAATATAATCTGTTGGAACGTAATAAATTTGAAAATGGTTTACGTTTGCTTTCTGAAGAACATAATTTAGGGGTAACACCCTATTTTGCCCTGGCCAGCGGATTTCTAACCGGGAAATATCGAAAAGAAGCAGATTTTAATTCCAGTGAGCGTAAAATTTTTGCTGATAAATACCTTAATCAGCGTGGTAAAAAAATTTTGGAAGCCCTTGATAAAATTGCCAAAAACCATCAGGTTTCGCAAGCAGCAGTTGCCCTGGCCTGGCTTATTAACCGCCCAACTGTAACAGCTCCTATTGCCAGTGCCACAAAAGATGCTCACCTTGATGCCTTTAAGGAGGCCATTGAACTTAAGCTCACCGCCGAGGAAATGGACCTGCTCCTCGAGGTAAGTAATTAAAGCTCCTAACCTAACCTCCCAAGAGGGTACTAATCGATAAAAAACGTACACTTTCTTACAATATACATTATGCAATCCCCTAAGCTACATCCCCGGCCTACTTTTTAATTCCGTAGTAAAACCAAGCTGATTGGCCGCGGCGGGCAGAGGAGCATTGCCTGGCGAAGCGGTTGCAATGCGCACAATAGACAATTAGTGCTGCGTTTTCAAGGAAATAAAAAGCGTCTCCCGTAAGATTCACATGGCATTTGTAAGGCTCCTCTCTCATAGGGAGAGGCGGGGGTGAAGACTCTCGAAGTAAACAGAATGATTCGTTCAAATCAACCTGTTGAATAGTATCGCAAAATTTGAATGAAACCTTCTTTTTTTGCTTCTCTTCAGCCTTCCGAAGGATTTCAGCAATAAAAAAAGAAGAAACAATCACTTAGAAGCACTAAACATTTTGGAAGAAATAAACCTCGGTAGCACCCAGCCCATATTTTTGATAATTAGCATCATAGAATTTTAAATTATCATAACGGCCGAGTAAAAAATCGAGTTCTGCTTTTAAGACCCCCTCTCCTACCCCGTGTATAAATACCACTTTTTGAATGCGTTTTCTCATAGCGAATTCCAATTGTCGCCGGGCAGTGTCTATTTGTAGCGTTAATATATCGTGATTACTCATTCCGCGGTAAGAATTCACCAATTTCTCAATGTGTAAATCAACTTCCATAGGGGGTACAGAACGTTCTTTAGGTTTTAATCGTTTGGGTTTGGGCTTTTTGGAAGATTTCTTTTGCTCCAAAACCTCTTCATCTACTTCCAGGGATAATTCTTCTATAG
This sequence comes from Salegentibacter sp., assembly GCA_017795085.1. Lineage (GTDB taxonomy): Bacteria > Bacteroidota > Bacteroidia > Flavobacteriales > Flavobacteriaceae > Salegentibacter. The sequence goes on along the minus strand of CP051246.1, from coordinate 1,181,396 downwards.
GTTTTTCAATTTTAACCAATTCAGAAGGCTGAAATTCCATAAGAAAACCTTCAGAGGTTTCCACGCTAATAGTTTCCCCATCAACCCTAATCACATTTCCTTCCAAATCGTCATCAATTGCCGCTACTCTGTCACCTACCGAAAATTTCATTCTTCTTCCTTTTCGTTTTTATGATCATCTTTGGTTTCCACCCAAAAATTAGTCGCTCGAAACAGGCCAAACATTATTATTACCAAGCCTATAATTTTAAGGTAAACCGGGGCATTTTCAGTAGCGATGGAATACAGCAACAAAGCCGCACCCGCAATTATTAAAATCGTATTTATTACCTGCGAATTCTTCATATAAATTAAAATTTAAATCAACAACCTATGGGTATAAAACCCATTGACAGGAATCAGGCTCCATTGATAATTTTAGCAGACTCAACTTAATTCTTACCAAGAATAAGGCCCGGGAAAATCAGTCCTGTCTCACAGGTTTAATTTTACTTGAAAGCCCCTATAGCCAAAATGTGGCATTTTATGGAACTTGTTTGATTGCAAAGTTAAGGTAAAATGAAGCATTTCCCGGTTTTCCTTATTATTTTCTGGTGTTTTGGAGCCTCGGCACAACTTAGTGTATCTCCTTCTGCCCATGCCGATGCTTTTATATAAACGTAAAGGATAGGTTTCTTTTTGTAGAAAATGAAATTTATTTGGAAAAAAACACAAATCCTAACAAGCGCCTCAATCTATTTCCGAAAAGGTTCCCAGCTATTGCAGGGTAAAAAAATCAGGATTTGAATTCAGGAAACGGTCAAATTTCCATTTTTCAGGAAGGTAGCGCCAATGCTTACAATTATAATTACTGGAGTATGCCGATAAGTGATAATTTCTAAAATGGAAATCAATTTACCAACGGTCTTTTTGAAGCTTTAGACAAGACCAACAGCCAACGGGCCACACTTACTCCATCTTTAGAGGGGTCTGCCAATCCGCTACAAATTTCCCAGCGATGGATTTATAAATTTTCCGGGGGCCCATATGCAGACTGGCAATTTGTTGGCAATAATTTTACCCTGAAGCCTGGCGAAGGATTTAGTATGAAAGGTGTAAATGGCACCAATAATAATGAAATTGAAAGAGTACAAAATAACCTGGGAAACGCACAGCGTTATGATTTTAGGGGAAAACCAAATGACGGTGAATTAAAACTCAATGTAGAAAAAGACAAGCTACGTTTAATCGGGAATCCCTACCCCTCTGCATTAAACTTACAAAAGTTTTTAACCAATAATACCGCTATTACGGGAATCGCTTACTTTTGGGATTTTCAGGATACTGTTAGTTCACACTATCTCAAAGATTACGAAGGTGGGTATGGTGCTTATTCCCCCGGTGCTAATGCCTATGCCCCTGCCGTTTTTAAAAGCTATAATGGTGCAAGTAACGAAACGGGAAATTCTGGTGAAAACGGAATAAATTACGCCCGTAAATTTAGTCCGATTGCTCAGGGATTTATGGTGATTGGTGCATCAGATGGAAAAATTACTTTTAAGAATTCTTACCGGAAATTTGTAAAAGAAAATCCACAAACTTCAGAATTCAGGCAGGCTGAAAATCCGGAAATTATCAGAATCAACTTTAGTTTTAATAAAACCTATACACGGCAATTGGTATTGGGCTTTAATGAAAATGCCACAAAATATGAAGACCACGCGATGGACGCTCGTAGTTTTGATGTACTTACTACTGATGCCGCCTGGTTAATTGGTGAAAACGCTTTTTTAATCAATATCCTCCCCTTTAAAAAAGATAGAAAAATACCTTTGCTTTTTTCTTCGGCAAAAGATACTGAAGTGGCTATTACTTTAGCCAAAAAGATTATGGAGGTCAAGGAAATCTACCTTTTCGATCGGGAAGATGAAACCTACTATAATTTATTTAAAAACCCGGTAGAAATAAAGCTTCCGAAAGGAAATTTTGATAAGCTTTTTTTTCTTGTTTTTTCAAAACCCGACAACAATAAAGAAATTCCTATACCTGAAAAAGAAGAAGAAATACCCCCTGATATAAAACTTATTTACGATAAAAGACCCCGATATATTAAAGTTTTAACCAGCAGTAGGTTAAAAGAAATAAAGATATTTAGTTTGAGTGGCTCCCTCATTTTTCAGAAAAAAACATACGAAAACAAACAATATTATTATTTTTATACCGGAAACCTGCGTGATGCAATTTATATTGTCAAAGTAAAAACAGCTGAGGCTGAAGTCAGTAAAAAACTTTTACTCACTAAATAAACTTGGGCAGCACCCGCGAGGAATTATAAAAGAGACTTTGATTTCGAACTATCTCAATGGCTCAGGACAAAATTATAATAATATTAAAAACGTATGGAAGAATATATGTTGCCCTGCCTAAATAAAAGCCTTTTTGGGGTTGATTGTTTTGGTTGTGGTGGCCAACGTGCTTTGGTTTTGCTCTTACAGGGAGAATTTACTGAAGCCTTTTATATGTATCCTGCAATCTATCCGATTGCAGTCTTATTTTTATTTTTAATTTTCAACCTTTTTTATCGTTTTAAAAAAGATTTTCAGATAAAAATCGGATTAATAATTTTTTGTGGCCTGGTTATGGCCGTAAACTACAGTTTTAAAATGTTTTATATTTTCAACTAATCAATTAAAAACCATTTTATGGAAAGACAACAATTACCCAATTCAACCTTAATTCTCGTTTTTGGTATTTTATCGATAATAGGATGCTGTTGCTACGGGATTTTAGGAATTATTTTTGGGATTATCGCCCTGGTGTTGAGTAAACGTGCCACCGAAATCTATAACGCCAATCCAGAATTGTATTCCGGATATGACAATGTAAAAACCGGACGTATTTTGGCAATTATCGGTTTGGTTTTAAGTGCTTTAAACTTAATAGCTTCTATTGTGGCTATTATCATGTACGGCGGATTTGAAGGCCTACAAGAAATGCAGGAAGAAATCTTAAGGGAAATCCAACAGTAATTTTACTCCATAATTGAGATTTAAACACGTTAAGATTTTCCGGAAAATCAAAAAACCTCGTGAGCTTGCTCCGAGGTTTTTTTTAGTAAAAAGGTTTAAAAAAATTGTCTTAAAATCTTAAATACTTCTCACTCGAGATATTATACAATCTACGCTATACTCCCATCATTTATTTCCCCTCTTTGAAGGTTGGGGGCTTTTGGCTTTTACTTCCATTTTTGATTCCCGTCATCCTGCGAGCCGTGATAAAAAACCATCTAGTTTAGGAAGTTGACGTGCGGCGAACTTAGTGAGTTAAAAATTCCGTATGTGAATGTAGCAATTCGGAAACACCTCCACATAGACCGCCTTTTTTGTTTCTCCTGAACCTGTCGACGGATTGGGCTAGCAGAAAATGAAAGCATAAACATCCAGACCAGGTATATTTCAACTAAAATTTAAAATAATAGAAAACAAGCCTAAATACAGCACTTAGAAAATACGTCAATGGTAACTTGATCAGGATCTAAGCTTCTACAAATCCACCGATTTCCTTGAAACCTACATCTGAAACTTTGAACTAGAAACCTAATACCTCCGCCAACACTATACATTATACACCTCGCTAAACCACATTCCCCGGTCCACTTTTAATTCCGTAACAAAACCAAACTGATTGGCCCCGGCGGGCAGAGTAGCATTGCCTGACGCAGCGGTTGCAATGTGCACGACAGACAATTAGCGCTACTCAAGGAAGTAAACAACTTCGGGTCAAGCCTCAGAGCTCCCGGATAGTTATCGGGATAAATCTCGATTATCGAGTAAAAATAAGCCTAAAAGTATTCCTTCAGGATTATGCCTTTATATAAAATTTCCATACCTCAATAAAATACCCTAATATTGCCATGATTTTCGGTTACGATTTCATATAGAATTGTATTAAAAGGGAATCAGGTGTAAATCCTGAACAGTTCCCGCTGCTGTAAGTCTCTCTCGTATTTTCGAGAAAAATCTTTTTAATAATCCACTGTCCGTAAGATGGGAAGGATTAAAAAGAGGGATAAGTCAGAAGACCTGCCGTAATATCATAAAAACAAAGCTTTCGGGAGTTATTGCTTTGGATAGTTCTTCTATTCTAATCATATCCCCTGCAGTTTTGTTTTGTAAATAGTTAATATCAGTTATTAACCTTAATACAAATCAAATGCAACAAAAATTACCTTTTTACTTTTTTCTATGTATTGGAGGGTTTTTCCTCCTTTCATCCTGTAGTACAGACGATGAGCCGGCAATAATTCCAATGGAATTTACCAATCCTGATTTCCAAAAAGATTATGAGTTAATCCTAAAAGATACTTTAATAATAGAGCCTGAAATCTTAAACATCCCCCCAAGCCCGGATTTTTATTGGAAGTTAAACGAAGAACAAATATCAAGCGAACAAAACTTAAATTATATTCCTGAAGAACCCGGAACATTTTCTCTTGAATTCAAAGCGGTGGCAGGAAATGACTCAATAAATAGAACCTACCAGCTTATTGTAAAAGATCCTTATGAAGAATATTCTCGTCCCAAAACAGAAGACAGCAATGCCTTTATTTCGGAAATAATTGAATACAAACCAGCACCGGGACAATATATGAATAAATCCCTGGGAACGCTTGAGGATGCCGAAGAATTGATTGGTGGTAAATCGGCTATACTTTCCCTTGGGGCCTGGGGCGGTTATGTGATTTTCACTTTTGATCACACTATTGAAAACCGGGAAGATACGAAAGACTTTGTAGTTTATGGTAATGCTATGAACGGACATTCTGAGCCCGGGATAGTACAGGTTTCCTTTGATGAAAACGGAAATGGTATTGCAGACGATACCTGGTATGAATTGGCCGGAAGTGCACACCAGGCAGAAGAAACCTTATTAGATTACGAGTTGACCTATAGCAATCCGGGTGAAGAACATACCAATGTACCGTGGATAGATAACAGGGAAAACCAGGATAGCGTTATGGTGAATGCCTATCATACTCAAAACTATTACCCCTTATTTATAGCTGAACAGGAAGAAGTAACTTTTACGGGAACCAGGGTGTATCCTAGCATAAATTTAGAAGGATTTGCTTCTGTTGATGCCTTGCAATGGGGTTATACGGACAATTACGATGAAGATTACAGTACGTATGGTGGAAATGCTATGGAAATAGATTGGGCTGTAGATAGTTCACTAAATCCTGTTGATCTAAAAGGAGTTGATTTTGTAAAGGTTTACACCGGGGCTCAGGCAAATGCAGGATGGCTGGGAGAAATCTCAACTGAAATAAAGGGAGCTGCAGACCTTTCCCTCATAGAATAATTTGAATTAAAGTAAATTATTATAGAAAAAAGGCTTCTAAAGAAGTTTTCACCCCTTGAGGAATAAAAAAGTGCTGTTGAAGGAAAGGTTTAGTAGGGTAACCTGGATAGCAATGGCACTTATTCCTTTTTACACGCGCCACTCAAAAGAAGAAACTCACGGACGAAAACAATGCAAGTTTTTTAATGCAACGTAAAGAACTGGTTTACTTTAAACTACAAAAAACTCAGAAAAGTAACAGCCTTTTCCATTTCAGGGCTTATTATATGCATTTTACGTGGGTAGATAAGTCTTACTTAAAAACAGGACGTCTAAATCTGCTAAGCTTAACCGGTGAGTTCACGGGTATTAATCACTATAGTGCATCCCATTTTAGGTAAAATAAGTCGCATTTTTTTCTGGCCAATTTCCCTAATTATAGCTTTTTCATTTTTAAAGGCCCCTTCTTTTAAAACAAGACGGTCTCCGGGATTAAAATCTTCAAGGTTTATTTTTTCTACTGTTTCATTATTAAGCCAGCTTTCAATAACATGAATTTCATAATCTTTAACAATTGCGGGTTTCCCCAACCAAAACATATACCTTACCACCCCGGGAACGTCAAAAACCTTATTTCTTTCTTTATCTGAAATTCGTACAAAAACATAAGATTTAAATAAGGGGAGGCTTACCTTTTTAATTCGATCACTCCATTGTCTTTTTTCCGTAATTAACGGGCAATAGACTTCAATTCCAATTTTTTCAAGACGGGAAGCTACTTTTTTCTCTGTTTGAGGTTTTGTATAAAGGACATACCACGACATAATTTTCTTTCCTAAATTCTATAAATAGAATTCAAATTTAAGAATCTTTTACGTAATACAACCTTCAATAGTCCGGGATAAAATTGATTGGTTATATATTTTCAAGTCCGTCAATAATTTAGCTCCTAAATCAAGTCCGGGATGGCCATAAATTTAATTTTATTCCAGTTTAATTCCTCCATAGAGAGATTAAAGGAACTTACACAGTTTATTGTGAGACATATACAATCTACACTGTACCCCCCTCATTTATTCCCCCTTTGGCGGCTAGGGGCTTCCGCCATTACAAGAAAGAACACCTAAAGCAATCTGTTGATTTTAAACTTTACAATACTAGCAAGGATTCTCGGTATTTTCCTAGTCCTCATCCCCTGCCACTCCCTGAGGAAAAAAGGCTTAAGTATTAGATTCAATCAAGGTCAAAGAATTCAAGATTGCTTTCTTTATAAATTATCTTATATACAGCCTAAAGCCTTTGCAAGATAAGCTCGAAATCAACTTCTTCCTGTTCCCCGGATTGCATGTTTTTTAAAGTATAACTTTCTTGTTGAACCTCACTTTCGCCTGCAAGCACAACAAATGGAATATTACGCTTATTAGCATAATTCATTTGCTTTTTCATTTTTGCAGCATCAGGAAATAATTCGGCTGTAATATTATTTTCACGAAGTTTTTTAATCGCTTTTAAAGCATATAGGGCTTCGTTTTCACCAAAATTGATAAATAAAATTTTAGTTCTCTCTGTAACGGCCTCAGGAAAAAGACCGAGTTCTTCCAGTACCAGGTAAATACGATCCAGGCCAAAAGATATGCCCACACCACTTACATTTTTTAAACCGAAAATCCCCGTAAGGTCATCATAGCGGCCTCCCCCGCCTATTGAACCAACTTTTACGGTCTCGGGTGCAGCCACTTCAAAAATAGCCCCTGTATAGTAGTTAAGTCCTCGGGCCAGGGTAACATCAAGTTCAAGTTTTGCAGTTTTAAGGGGCAGTTCATCTATGGCATGTGCCATAAATTCCAGTTCTTTAATTCCTGCTTTTCCAATTTCAGAATCGGCTAAAATTTCTTTTAAACTTTCAATTTTAGTTTTAAAATCACCTTTGAGGTTAAAAACCGGTTCAATTTTTTGAATAGCCTTTCCTGCAATACCCTTTTCCTCCATTTCTTTTTTTACGCCTTCCTCCCCTATTTTATCGAGCTTATCTAAAGCCACGGTAAAATCGATAAGTTTATCTGATTCGCCAATTACCTCAGCAAAACCTGAAAGGATCTTTCTATTATTGACCTTTATACTTACGCCTTCTAATTTTAAAGCTGAAAAAACCGCATCATAAAGTTGAACAAATTCAACTTCCTGCCATAAGCTTTGGCTTCCCACCACATCGGCGTCGCATTGATAAAATTCGCGGAATCGTCCTTTCTGGGGTCGATCGGCTCGCCAAACCGGCTGAATCTGGTAACGTTTGAACGGAAAATCAATTTCATTCTGGTGTTGCACCACATAACGCGCAAAAGGCACGGTAAGATCGTAACGCAGGGCTTTTTCACTAATACTCGGGGCCAGTTTCAAACTATCTTCGGCTTGTAACGCCTTCTTATCACTTTTCTGAAGAAAATCACCGGAATTAAGAATCCTAAAGATTAACCTATCTCCTTCTTCTCCGTATTTCCCCATCAGGGTATCTGAATTTTCAAAACTCGGGGTTTCAATAGGTTGAAATCCGAACTTTTGAAATTCAGCTTTAATCGTATCAAAAATATAATTTCGTTTAGCGACTTCCGCAGGGGAAAAATCGCGCGTACCTTTCGGGATGCCTGGTTTTTGTGCCATTATTGTTCTAATTCTTATGGGCTGCAAATATCTTAATTTTAAGGCAAACCCAAACAAATTTACCTTTTTAAGTAACATTTTAGTGTAAAAACAGTCTAATACCATAGATTAACAAAAACCTATGTTCGGGCTGTTTAAAGAAAACATCAGGATTGCTTTTACGGCAATTAAAAGTAATTTATTACGTACCATTTTAACGGTACTAATTATCGCTATCGGAATAACCGCTTTGGTGGGAATATTAAGTGCTGTAACTGCTCTTGAAAACACTATTAGCAGGGATTTTGCTTCTATGGGGGCCAATACCTTTAACATTCAGCGTTATGATTTTACATCACAACGTCGCGGAGGTGGTGAAACCGAAAAAATCAATCCTATCATAAACTATAGGGAAGTTAGAGAATTTGAAGAGAATTTCACCTATCCTTTTACCAAAACCGCGGTTTCCTTTACAGGAACTTCTTCTGCGGAAATAAAATATGAAAATGCAAAAACCGATCCTGAAGTTACTGTGGTAGGAATAAACGAGCACTTTTTAGATAACAGTGGCCTGGAAGTGGAAGCCGGTAGAAAATTTAATGTTTTTGATATTTCCAATAACAGTAATATGGCAATTTTAGGTTCTGATTTTGCTAAAGATGAAGGTCTGTTTAAAGGGCGAGACCCTATTGGAAAAAGAATAAGCGTACGCGGGGCCAAATTTACGGTAATCGGGATCCTGGAATCCAAAGGTTCTACCTTTGGTAATAGTCAGGATTTACGGGTATTAATTCCTATACAAAATGCCCGCTCACTCTATACCCAGCCCAATATTAATTACAATTTAAGTGTTAAGGTTGGTAATAAAGAATACCTCGATGCTGCTCAGGACGAAGCAATACTCACTTTTAGGAATATCAGAAAACTGAATCCCGTAGAGGAAAATAATTTTGGTCTGGAACGCAGTGACGATTTAATTAACCGAATTTTATCGATTACCACTTATCTTAATATTGCGGCATGGGTAATCTCAATAATTACCATTTTTGGCTCTTCTATTGCCCTTATGAATATTATGCTGGTAAGTGTTACTGAACGTACCCGGGAGATTGGCATAAGAAAGGCGCTGGGAGCAAAAAAAGGAACTATTGCTACCCAGTTTTTTATGGAAACCCTTATTATTGGTCAAATTGGCGGAATCCTGGGGATTTTCCTCGGAATACTAATTGGTTTTGCTGTTTCCAAAGGGGTGGGTTTCGATTTTACCACGCCCTGGGTTGCGATGCTTTGGGCTACCGGGATAACGATTTTTGTAGCGGTTCTGGCAGGAAGTTATCCGGCTGCCAAAGCTGCAAAACAAGATCCTATTGAATCTTTAAGATATGAGTAATCAACAGGACGGGTATTGAAAAAACTTTTTTCAATCAAACTAAGCCGGGAATAAAACACGCTTAAAGAGATTTTATAGGTTTACCATCCGGTGATCTTGGTACAGTAAAAACTAACACTTTCAGGATAAAACCTCTGCAGCGTTTTTACTGATGAGTTGAGTTCCTCTTCGGAGCTTGTTCCGAATTACGTTGGGAAAGTAAAGGATTTTACACAAATTTAATGTATGCTTTTAAAAACAATAATTTTAAAGATTTATCTGAATTATACCCTCCGGAATTTCAATTTTTCAAAATAAATTCCTTTGATTAACACATTCTCTCTTTATTGAGAAATCACGGTTTTACATAAGACTACTACAAATCTTAATCATTCGTTAAAGCCTTGATATTATTAGGTTTCGTATTGATTTGAAAATTATTTTTGCAACTGTCATTTTAAAAGTTGGCCAATACTGTAAGCTTCAAGACCACTCATGAGTAACACCGATCCTAAGACTCCAGTCAAAAGATTATATAAATTATTAAAAGCTGATAAAAAGGATGTAAGTCATATTTTATTCTATGCCCTTTTTGCCGGTTTAATCAATTTAACCGTACCATTGGGCATCCAGGCTATTGTAAATTTAATTCAGGGAGGCCGGGTGAGTACCAGTTGGATTATTCTGGTTATTTTAGTGACTGCCGCTGTAGGGCTTGTAGGGGTCTTCGAGTTATTGCAACTTAGACTGGCTGAGAATATTCAGCAAAAGTTATTTACACGAGCGAGTTTTGAATTTTCTTACCGTTTTCCAAAAATTAAAAGTGAAGCATTAAAAAATATCTACCCACCTGAACTCGCCAATCGCTTTTTTGATATTCTAATTGTTCAAAAAGGAATTAGCAAATTACTATTGGAGTTTCCTGCAGCCCTGGTACAAATAACTTTTGGGATTATCTTACTTTCGCTCTACCATCCCTTTTTTATCCTCTATGGTGTATTATTGATTCTACTGATTTATTTGGTATTTAAGTTTACCGTGGCTAAAGGAATTAAAACAAGCTTAGACGAATCAAAACATAAATATGAAGTAGCATATTGGATTCAGGAAATAGCCCGTAATTTAATAAGTTTCAAAATTTCGGGAAGAAGCCAGCTTGCTCTTGATAAAAATGATAAACTCACCGAAAAATATTTAAAAGAAAGGGAAGATCATTTTGGGGTTTTAAAAATTCAATATATCAAGCTCATCATCTTTAAAGTATTGGTAGCCGGTGGGCTTTTGGCTATAGGGGGAATGCTGGTGCTTAATCAACAAATGAATATCGGGCAGTTTGTAGCTGCTGAAATCATCATTTTACTGGTTATTGCTTCCGTAGAAAAAATAATACGCAGCTTAGATAACATATACGACACCTTAACTTCCGTAGAAAAATTAGGTCAGGTAGTAGATAAGCCGTTGGAGTTAATGAAAAGTGATAAAACAATTAATCCTACTGCCGGGATAAAACTGGAATTGAAAAATGCTAATTTTGAACCTGAAGGATACCGGGTATTAAAAAACATTAATCTCACTGTAGAACCTGGTAAAAACCTGGTAATTGCCGGAGGTGCAGGAACCGGAAGAACCAGTTTGTTAAAAATGATGGCGGGAATATTTACGCCCACTTCCGGTAAATTTTATATTAATGGTACGGCAAGACATACGCTTGTACTTAATGAATACCGCCAGTATCTTGGCACAATGTTGCCTGAAGAAATACCTTTTGATGGCACCTTATGGGAAAACCTGACCTTTAGGGATAAAAATATTTCAGATAGTGATATTGAATGGGCCTTAAAGCATACCGGGCTTTTAGAATTTGTTCGGGAACAATCTGAAGGCTTAAATACTCATATACATCCTGAAGGGAGATACCTTTCTGCCCTGATTGCAAAACGAATTATCCTGGCAAGGGCAATCCTGAAAAAACCTGCAATCCTGATTCTAAAAGAACCGCTGGAAAAATTTGAAAATCGTGAGAAAAAACGCTTGCTAAAATTCCTGACAGATCCCAACCACAAATGGAGTTTGATCGTAGCCAGTAACGACCCTTTATGGAGAGATGCTTGTGATGAGTGTGTAGAATTATGGGAAGGACAAATTAAATAATCGGTGTAATATGCTTAATATTTCAAACGGAAAATTAAAAGAACACATAGATCTTGCCGATTACCAATCGGGGAAACGGGTTTTGTTTAGAAAACATTATAAAGTTTTCAATAAGGTGCTCATAGGTACCCTTATTCTTTTTATCCTTATCCTATTTCTTCCCTGGACCCAAACTATTCAGGGAAGCGGAAATGTTACCACACTTAGTCCCGAACACCGCCCGCAAACCATCCAGTCACCTATTCCCGGACGTATAGAAAAATGGTTTGTTAACGAAGGGGATTTTGTAAAAAAAGGAGATACTATTTTACGTATCTCAGAGATAAGCAGCGATTATTTTGACCCCAAATTAATAGCCCGAACTTCCGGTCAAATCGATGCTAAAAACCAATCGGCTCAATCATATCAGGAAAAAATAGAAGCTCTGGAACAACAATTAGAAGCCCAGGTTAATGAAAGAGAATTAAAGCAAGACCAGGCTACTAATAAATTAGAGCAGGCTAAATTAAGCGTGCGTAGTGACAGTATTAAGCTGGAAGCTGCCAAAACACAAATCGAAATTGCCCACACTCGTTTTGATCGAATGCAAACCCTACAGGAAGAAGGTCTTAAAAGCCTTACAGACCTGGAAGAACGCCGTTTAAAGTTACAGGAAGCCAATGCCGGGGTAATTGCACAAGAAAATCAATTGCTTTCCAGTAAAAATAACGTTATCAATGCTGAAATAGAAATTGGCAGGATCAATGCTGAATATGCCGATAAGATAGCAAAAACACGCCAGGAAATTTTTACCACACGAAGTACAAGATTGGGAACTCAGGCTGAAGTAGATAAACTTGAAATACAATTATCTAATTATCAACGCCGAAGTGATTTATATTATATTCTGGCCCCTCAAAACGGTTATATTAATAAGGCTTTAAGAGCAGGACTTGGCGGCACCTTCTCCCAGGGAGAAGAATTGGTAGGGATTATGCCTGCGGATTTCCAAATGGCCGTAGAGACCTATGTAAGGCCTTTAGACCTGCCGCTTATGCATATTGGAGAAAAAGTGCGTATTCAATTTGATGGCTGGCCTGCAGTAGTTTTTAGCGGATGGCCTAATTTATCTTTTGGTACCTATGGTGCAAAGGTGGTAGCCGTAGAAAACTATATTTCCCAAAATGGACGTTACCGGGTTTTATTAGCTCCGGATTCTAATGATCACCCCTGGCCGAAACAAATCGGGATAGGAAGTGGCGCCTATACCATTGCTTTGCTTGAAGATGTCCCTATTTGGTATGAACTATGGAGAAACCTTAATGGGTTCCCTCCCAATTACTATACCCCTACTAATCAAAAAACACAAAATAATTCTGCTCCTAAAAAAAATAAATAAACAGCCTATGCAGCTGCGCTTTATAATTATACTATTCCTTATTTTTTCAAAGGCGGGTTTGGCTCAACAAGACAGTTTAAGCTACCCGGAATTTCTCGATAAAATCATAAACCAGCATCCTGTGGTAAAATGGATATTCTGGTGATGCTGACCCCTCGTACTGGCCATACTGACCCCCCTAAGGATTTTGGTCAAAAAGATAAGATAATGACAATATTACAGTTTTTTTCTAAGACTTTCCCCCTTTAATTCTATTCGGTGTGAGGTGTGTACCAAACGGTCCAAAATTGCGTCAGCAATGCTTGCCTCGCCAATGATATCATACCAACTTCCTACGGGAAGTTGACTAGCGATTATTGTTGATGATCTTCCGTGGCGATCCTCAATGATTTCCATCAGATCCATTTGTTGTTTTCCATCTAAATGGGCCAGTCCAAAGTCGTCCAGGATCAGCAGTTTAGCTTTTGCCAGCTTATCAAAGAATTTCAGGAAGCTCCCATCAAGACGGGTCATTTTGGTTTTCATCATTAATTTTTGAGTATTATAATAGAGGACTTTATGGCCCTGGCTACAGGCCTGGTGTCCAAGGGCTGAAGCAAGAAAACTTTTTCCACAACCCGTGGCCCCGGTCAGTAAGATGGATTCCCCTTTTTCTAGATAGGCACCACTGGTAAGTTCTGTGATTTGCGTTTTATTGATCCCTCTGGTGGCATCCAGGTTGAGTTCTTCCACGCTGGCCTGGTATCTGAACTGTGCACTTTTTTTCAGGCGTTCAAAACGGCGATGTGTTCGGTCTTCTGCTTCCGCCTGTAACAAGACTTCCAGGCCTTCCCCAAAGGAGAGTTCGTGATGTTGCCGGGTCTCCACCATGGCTTTCCAGCTGCTTTGCATACCATGTAGCCGAAGTTTCGTTAATTGATTTTCAATGGTGTTCATATATTGATTTTTAATAGATTACATATTATTTATAGGATGATGCTCCACGGATATTCCCGTGAGGGGATCTGGATTTTATTACAGGCTCTTCAGGGTATTCGGTCATCCTGTTTTCCAGGATTTGTTTTAAGAACTTGTACGAGTAATTCTGATGTTCCATTGCCACCTCACAGGCTTTGGTAAAGGGTTCGAGGTTTGTTTTTCGAGCCAGGTTTAAGATACCATCACAGCTTTTGTAAAGCTGCTCAGGATATTTATCTTGTTTGAACAAGGCCTCCATATACTGGTATAACGTCTCGGAATGATTATAGCCGCGCTGCATGTAATAGGTGGGGCTTCGCTCTTTGTAGTACTGATGATGGGAACACAGGTGTTCCTTGCGGGTGGTATACTTACCTTTCCGGTAACTCCGGGGATGTGTGGCAATCAGGTTGGCTTTGTGGTATATTTTCACCAGGGATCGGGTGTAGATCACTTTGACCTTCATCCCGATATAAGTGAAGGGTACGCTATAATAGTGCTTGTCCATACCCAGTTGAATATGATTGTTTTTAGCCACCTTATGTTCTTTATAGTACTTGATCTCAAAGGGCTCGCCAGGTAAAGGCTGCAGGGTATGTTTCTCATCGGCCAGGAACTTCTCTTCCCTGCAATAGTCTTTCTGTTGCATACGGGTCTGGTTATGTTCCCTGACTTTCTGAGCAATAGCCTGGTTTAGAGAAGGAAGATCAAAGAAAGTAAGCTCGCGAAGTTTCGCGTATACCCGGCTATAGATCAGCTTTACCTGATTCTCAACCAGGGATTTGTCTTGGGGCTTTCTGGGACGGGCCGGGGTCACCGAAGTACCATAATGGTTGGCAAAATCTTCCAGTGCCTGGTTGATATCGGGTTCATAAGGATTGGCTTTAGTTACCGCGGATTTAAGATTATCCGGTACCAGTGTTAACGGAACTCCTCCCAAATTTTTTAAACAACAGCCCAGGGCATAGATAAAATCTTCAAGCTTTTGGCTGGGTACCGCCATGGCAAAGCAATAGTCAGAGTACGGCAGGCAGGCCACAAAGACCTGGACTTTAATTTCTTCCCCGGTCTCCCGGTCGATGTAAGATAAAAGTTTACCCGCGTAATCCACATACAGTTTATCTCCGGCTTTATGGTCCAGTACCATAGAGGGCTTACCGCTACGACGGTGTTGCAGCATATGGTAACAGAACTGCGCATAACTATAGGGATAAGGGTTATCGGCTTTATATTCCTCCCAGAGCAGCAAACGGGTAACACCTACTTTGCCCAGCTCTTTACAATAATAGGCTAAATGAGGTTTGAGCTGCTCATAGCGCTCATCTTTATAGGCTGGATTTCCTGGCCATAGTTTACCCTCCAGGACAGGGTCCTCTAAAGCCAGCAAAGTTTCTATGGGAAGATTGCCCGCATCAGCTTTACGAACATAGCCTTTGACAGTATTCTTACTCAAAGACAGCGCCTTTGCAATGGTTTTTATTCCCTTTCCCTGTTGGTGCAGACGAAGTATTTGTTTTACTTGACTCATTAGTTTTGGTTTTCCGGACATCTCTGATCTTTTGGTGGATACCACCAAATAAACCAAAACCAGAAAGAAAATAGCCAAGGGGGGCAGCATGCTCCCGAATAAATTATCCAGAGGGGTCAACATGCTCCAGAATAATTTTAAAAATTTAGCTATCTTCTTTTTCTAAGGGGGGTCAGCATCCGCCAGAACGACAGCACGCTAAATCTAGACTGTTAGGGGGGTCAGCTTAGTCCAGTGTATCCAGTAAAACAAGCAGGTCTTGTTAGAAACGTAGGAGATGCTGAAGTAAAAGCTGCCCGGGGTGGTTTTGACCCGAGATTTGTTGTTGATTATAAAGGTAAAGAATACAAAGGCAAAGAATATTATAACTTATTAGACGCACAATTACAAATCCCTACATGGTACGGACTCAAATTAAAAGGTGGCTTTCAACAAAGTCAGGGCAATTATGTAAATCCTCAAAACCAGGTACCGGAAGCGGGTTTATTTCAGGCTGGGCTTATGCTTTCCCTGGGAGAAGGCTTGTGGATTAATTCCAGGATGGCCGGACTTAGGAAAGCACAAGCTTATCGTCAGCAAAGCAAAGCCGAACAACAGCTAATGATAAACGATATTTTGTTACAGGCTTCTTTTGTTTATTTTGAATGGATACAGGCACATCAAAAACAAAACATGTTTGAGAATTTCCTTGAAAATGCTTTGGAACGTTATAGTGGTATTCGTCGTGGCGCGCAAACCGGCGACCTTGCCGGAATAGATACTGTAGAAGCACGTATTACATTACAAAAACGCAAAATTCAACTAAACCAGGCCCAGGTAAGCTTAAATAAAAAGCGCCTGGAACTTTCAACTTATTTATGGTATGAAGATAGTCCGTTGGTATTAAAAGAAGAAGTTTCCCCTGCTAATACGCAAAGTATTTCCGAGACATTTTTGAGTAGTATTCCCGCTGTAAATCAAAATCTTGAAAATCATCCCCAACTTGAATTTTACAGACGAAAAATAGAAGCCCTTGAAATTGAAAAACGCTACCGTTTTAATAAATTATTACCTAAAATAGATCTTGAATATAATTTCCTATCTGAAGAACCGGAGAATTTTGAGACCTTTAACGCAGGGGCATACAAAGCCGGAATCAAATTCTCTATGCCCTTATTTCTACGGAAAGAAAGGGGCGATTATAAAATTGCCGATTTTAAATTACGGGACGCTGAACTGGAACTAAACCTAAAAGACCAACAATTAGAAGCCAAAGCAAGCTCACTTAAACAGCAACTTGATGCTTATAGTGAACAAAGCGAAATGATAGATCAAATGGTTGAAGATGCCACTATCCTGCTTGATGCAGAACTCAGAAAATTTGATTTTGGGGAAAGTTCTATCTTTCTAATAAACACCCGGGAAACCAATTTGATCGATGCCCGGTTGCAAGAGTTAAACCTGCAAACCGATTATTTAAAAACCCAGGCTGAATATCTTCAGGCACTGGGCAGTAACCCTTTGGAGTAATTAATTATACTTCAATAAGCAATATAGGTATACAACATCCAGCCCTTCGCCTCAAAATGAACCTTCTTACATTATACAATATATCATTAGTGTCCATTAAAAATAATATGAAGACTTGATGGTACTAGTTGTATTTGTAAAAGGTTGTATATTAATTTCTTTCGTTTCAAAAAAATGCTTTTTATAAAATTTTAATGGTTTTCTGTTTCAAATCGTCACCATTGAAAAAACCTTGGAAACTAATTAATTTCAAGCCCTATCGGAAATCAACGATTAACTTAAGTGGACACTAATGACAATATATATTAATTCCCCCTTTGGGGCTAAGGAGCTTTTACTTACATTTTTGATTCCCGTCATCCTGAGATCCGAGATAAAAATTATCTAACGAAGGAAATTGACTTTTGGCGAGTTTTACGAGCTTTAAATTCCGTGTGTGAGTGTAGTAAATCAGCAGCGTTAATAATTTTTGAATCCTTGTAAAAATTTAGTGGTTGCCGATTTGCGATTTTTTGGCCTTGTTGTCAAAAAAACACCTCCACATAGGGCGCCCTTTTTTGTTTCTCCTGAACCCGTCAAAAGCCTTTTTTATCATATACACTATACATTGTTTATATCAATACAAACCTCATAATAAATCTACAAAATGGAATATATCCTTTATTTTGTAAAATTTCCTTTTATATTAATGGATTTTGTTTTTAATTTGATCTTATGGAAGATATCAAATTTGCAATAACAGATATTGAAACCACCGGTGGAGGTATTAGAGGCAATAAAATCACTGAAATTTGCGTGATTGTTGTTCAAAACGGGGAAGTCATAGAACAATACAACTCCCTGGTTAATCCAGGAACCGATATTCCTTTATACATAGAAACGCTTACCGGAATAAATGATGAGCTGGTAAAGGAAGCTCCTACTTTTGCTGAAATTGCCACAGAAGTTGATAAAATCACAAAGGATTGTGTTTTTGTAGCTCATAATGTAAATTTCGATTATAATATCATCCGGTCAGAATTCCAGAATTTAAATATTTCTTTTGACAGAAAACGATTGTGTACGGTACGTCTGGCCAGAAAGTTAATTCCAGGGCTATTCTCTTACAGTCTTGGCAATATCTGTACCTCTATCAATATTCCTCATTACGATCGCCACAGAGCACGCGGAGATGCTGAAGCAACGGTAATTTTATTTCAGCGATGCTTAGATTTAGATCCCGAATATAGCGTTTTAAATAAATTATTAAATCAAAAAACTGCAGCTTCCTATCTGCCTCCGAATTTTAAAAATTCAGATTTTGAAAAACTGCCTGCTACTACCGGGGTTTATTTCTTTAAAGATAAAGATGGTATTCCCTTATATATCGGAAAAGCTAAAAATATAAAAAGCAGGATAAAGTCGCATTTTCAGGAAAAATCAAACCGAAAATACAAACTGATGCAGGCCACCTATTCAATTGATTATGAACTTACCGGTAGTGAACTCCTCGCACTTTTAAGAGAATCGGAACTGATTTTAAAGTATTTTCCAAAATTTAATAAAGCTCTTAAAAAAGTAAGTCGCCCCTATACCCTTACCTCCTATCATAATCAAAAAGGTATTGAACAATTTGCCATTCATAAAAACAAGAATGCTCCTATTAGCTGGATGAAATTCTATACCCGTGAAGAAGCTGTTAAATTTATGGAGACTATTTGCCGGGAATTTGAACTTTGCCCAAAATACTGTAACTTACAGAGTGGCGTTAGCCAATGTAATCATTATAAAATCACTACCTGTAGTGGGATGTGCAAAAATGAAATTAAAAAAGAAGAATATAATAATCGTGTTGCCCGCGCCCTTGATTACATCAACCGATTTGAAAACTCCTGCTTATTGGTGGAAAAAGGCAGAAGTAAAGAGGAAAAAAGCTTTATTTATCTAAACAAAGGTCGTTATGCCGGTTACGGATTTATCGAGAATTCTGATGATTTTAATAGCATTGAACAGTTTCAGGATTTCCTGGTACCACAAAAAACTTCAGCCTATGCTGAAAAAATTATCAGTCGGTATTTAAACGCCGATAAGCCAATAAAAAAATTAGAACTTGAACCACTTACTAAAGATAGTATCTCAGAAAATCATTTACAGGAATGGTTTGGATAATTTTATTCAACCTTGTAATTAATATTAACCCTCACCTCTCCCTGAGGGAGAGGTGCTTTAATAACAAACACAATTTAAGCTCTACAACATTATACTTTCTACACTATACTCTCTATAAACCCCTCATTTATTCCCCTTTGAGGGCTAGGGGGCTTTTACTTTTTTTGATCCCGTCATCCTGAACTTGATTCAGAGTCTGCCCGATTTGTTTTCAGGAATCTCATCCACGTCTCACTCTGAGCCTCGAAGAGCAGTCCCAACCTGTCAGACTGAGACCGTCGAAGGCCTTACACTATACATTCAGAATCGCTTTAAAAACGGTTTTTAACTTTCTGCCAAAATCCGGATTCTTCTTCTCCATATGCATAGCCATATTTATTTCCATAGCCAAAATTAGCACTTTCCACATCGTTCAACACAATGCTTATATCGTGTAATTTCCCATCGGCACGGGTATCTGTCAAAAAGTTAAGCAACTTCTTTTCTGTATATCCTGCCCGACTTACATACAAGGTTAAATCGGCGTATTTATTAATAAGAAAAGTATCGGCTACCAGCATGGCCGGAGCGGTATCTACAATGATATAATCATATTTTTCTTCCAGTTCCGCAAATAGTTCCCCCATTCTCTTGCTTCGTAAGAGTTCAGAAGGGTTCGGCGGTATACTTCCGGAAGAGATTAAATCTAAATTCTCACTCAATTTCGATGATTCGGTAAGTTCTGATAAAGTGCTTTCATTGCCGACAAGATAATCGCTAACTCCTCTAAAACTACGAGCTCCTTCCTCATAACGCTGCAATTGCGGATTCCTTAAATCGGCCCCTAGAATCAATACTTTTTTACCCATATTGGCAAAGGTCATAGCCAGGTTAAAAGCAGTAAATGTTTTTCCTTCTCCTTTTACCGTAGATGTAACAAAAAGCTTAATCCCTTTTTCTTTATCACCAGTATTAACCAATAAATATTGCAAATTGGTTACCATAATCCTAAAAGCTTCCGATAATACCGAGCGGTCGTTTGAAGATATAATATCGGTATCTTTTTTGGCTATACGGGGTAACTCCCCTACTATAGGAATATCTTTCACTGCCCGTTCAATATCTTCCCGGCTGTTGATCTTATTATTCAGTAAATTCCGAAGGTAAATTACCAGGAACGGAATCAACAAACCGAGGATTAAGGCAGCCAGCAGTACTATTTTTGACTTTGGTGAAACCGGATCTTGAGAACTGTATGCCCTGTCAACTATTTTTGCCTTAGGTGCGGTAATGGCCAGGGAAAGGGAATTCTCTTCCCGCTTTTGTAAAAGGAATAAATATAAAGCTTCCTTTATGTTTTGCTGGCGTTCAATACCACGATATTGTCGTTCTTTTGAGGGAATAGCCGCAATTTCCGAACCTATGGCGGCCCCTTGCTGTCTTAAGTCTTCCTGAGTAATCTCAAGATTGGCCTGTAAACGCTTCATGCTTTTTAGAACATTAGCCTGTAATTGCTCAATCTGGCTATCTAGCCGTACCACAACGGGGTTTCGTTCTGTAGATCCCGATAGTACGCGGTTTCGTTCTAAAACCAGACTATTATATTCAGTTATTTGCTGGTTTACACTTTCTCCTTCCAGTCCTAAATTGGCGGGTAATAATTCATAATCATTCCCCGATTCCAAATAAGAAATCATGGCTCTGGTCAATTCCAGTTGGGTGCCGATTTCTTCAGATTTCTTACGGTAATCGCTGGCATTTTCTATAAACAGTTCCGCTTCAGTTTCAATATCTGCAAGGCGGTTAGCTTCTTTAAAAGATTCCTTCCCTACTTCTACAGAATCAAGCTCCTCGTTAATTATCGCCAACCGCTCATCGATAAACGAAGCCGTATTACGGGCTACCAGGTTTTTATCTTCAATGGCTTCTTTATTATACTCCAATACCAACTGGTCTAAAATATCCTGGGCTTTACGTTTTACCGGGTCTTGCAAATTAAGGTTTATCAGGCTGGATTTTTCAGCGGGCAGGTTTACCTGTACGTTTTCCCTGTATTTTTGCTCCACATTTTCCACCGTATAAAACTTTAAGATTACGGTTTCAGCTTCAGCAAGATCAAGAGAAGGCACCAAATCATTTTTAGTAACAATAATTTCGGCAAAACCTGTATTAAAAGGAACCCCGAATTTAGCTTCGGTTTTTTTATTTGTTTCCAGGTTAACAAAGCTAAAGCCCTCCCCATTGGGGATTATCCTAAAGGCATTGCCTTTTTCTTCCTCAATATCCTGTATTAACCGGCGCTCATCCATTTTTAGGATCTGTACAAGAAATGGACTCTTATCATAGATTTCAACTTCCTTTATTCCGGAATCCTCAAAATAGCCAACATTTAGTTTTAATTCCTTAACCACATTGGTCATCAGATATTTAGACTGAAGAATTCCTATTTCATTTTCAATGCTATTGGTCCCCATCCCGCTAAGAAATCCCATATCGGCAAAAGCTTCCATTTCAGAAGCAGGGCCTTTACTTTCTTCATCTTTAATAATAATACTGGCTACGGTATCATAACTGGGGGTGCTAAATTTCAGGTAAACTACCGCAAGCATTACACAAAGTATCACCCCGATAACAAACCAGGGCCAATACCGTAAATACTTTTCTAATTCTTCCCTTAAATCAATTTCTTCTTCCTGCTGATGAACAGGGGGAGTAGGCTGCTGTTGTGACATAGTTTGTTATCGGGTTATTAGAACGGCTAATGAAACAATTACGGAGGCGATGGAAATATAGACCGAGGCATTCCGGTTATAGCTGGCACTCTGGCGTTGCGGCCTGTTAGGTTCAATATACACCACATCGTTTTGTTTCAGGTAGTAATATGGGGATTCGGTGATTGCAGAATCGGTAAGGTCTAAATACGCATGGGTTTTTTCACCGTTCTCTTCCCGTACCACTAAAACATTATCGCGCCGGCCGTAAATACTCATATCCCCAGCCATACCCAAAGCCTGGGGCAGGCTTACATATCCGTCTTCAATATCAAAAGTCCCCGGCCTGTTAACCTCCCCGAGAACACTGATTTCAAAATTCTCAATACGTACCGTTACAAGAGGGTCTTTAATATAATCGGTAAGAATACCTTCCAGTTTTTTGGAAACTTCCTCCCTACTCAAACCGGCTACTTCCACCGCACCTAATTGCGGAAATTGAATATTCCCTTCTGAATTCACCAGGTAGGTTTGCATTTGCTGCCGGCCATTTACGCTCATGCTCATATCGATGCCGTTCATCGGGGCACCCACTACGGGAAGATTATAGGGAAGTGCCGCCACCTGTTCCGGCGCGGCTACACTTATGGTTAATAAATCTTTAGGTTTAATAGCCTCAGGCACTTTATTAGTTCCTTGTAAGGCTTCTGTTTTCTCCAGGTTATGAAGGTAAACAATATCTTCCCGAGACACACAGGAAGTAATTAAAACCCCGACTACCAAAGCAAGTAACGCAGGTTTTATATAGTGAACCAATTTCATAATTTTAAAATTTGTGCGAATATAAAATTTTAGATTTATTAATTCTTAACTAGAACAAAGATTTTGTCGACAAAATGGATACACTGGACTAAGCTGACCCCCCTAACAGTCTAGATTTAGCGTGCTGTCGTTCTGGCGGATGCTGACCCCCCTTAGAAAAAGAAGATAGCTAAATTTTTAAAATTATTCTGGAGCATGTTGACCCCTCTGGATAATTTATTCGGGAGCATGCTGCCCCCCTTGGCTATTTTCTTTCTGGTTTTGGTTTATTTGGTGGTATCCACCAAAAGATCAGAGATGTCCGGAAAACCAAAACTAATGAGTCAAGTAAAACAAATACTTCGTCTGCACCAACAGGGAAAGGGAATAAAAACCATTGCAAAGGCGCTGTCTTTGAGTAAGAATACTGTCAAAGGCTATGTTCGTAAAGCTGATGCGGGCAATCTTCCCATAGAAACTTTGCTGGCTTTAGAGGACCCTGTCCTGGAGGGTAAACTATGGCCAGGAAATCCAGCCTATAAAGATGAGCGCTATGAGCAGCTCAAACCTCATTTAGCCTATTATTGTAAAGAGCTGGGCAAAGTAGGTGTTACCCGTTTGCTGCTCTGGGAGGAATATAAAGCCGATAACCCTTATCCCTATAGTTATGCGCAGTTCTGTTACCATATGCTGCAACACCGTCGTAGCGGTAAGCCCTCTATGGTACTGGACCATAAAGCCGGAGATAAACTGTATGTGGATTACGCGGGTAAACTTTTATCTTACATCGACCGGGAGACCGGGGAAGAAATTAAAGTCCAGGTCTTTGTGGCCTGCCTGCCGTACTCTGACTATTGCTTTGCCATGGCGGTACCCAGCCAAAAGCTTGAAGATTTTATCTATGCCCTGGGCTGTTGTTTAAAAAATTTGGGAGGAGTTCCGTTAACACTGGTACCGGATAATCTTAAATCCGCGGTAACTAAAGCCAATCCTTATGAACCCGATATCAACCAGGCACTGGAAGATTTTGCCAACCATTATGGTACTTCGGTGACCCCGGCCCGTCCCAGAAAGCCCCAAGACAAATCCCTGGTTGAGAATCAGGTAAAGCTGATCTATAGCCGGGTATACGCGAAACTTCGCGAGCTTACTTTCTTTGATCTTCCTTCTCTAAACCAGGCTATTGCTCAGAAAGTCAGGGAACATAACCAGACCCGTATGCAACAGAAAGACTATTGCAGGGAAGAGAAGTTCCTGGCCGATGAGAAACATACCCTGCAGCCTTTACCTGGCGAGCCCTTTGAGATCAAGTACTATAAAGAACATAAGGTGGCTAAAAACAATCATATTCAACTGGGTATGGACAAGCACTATTATAGCGTACCCTTCACTTATATCGGGATGAAGGTCAAAGTGATCTACACCCGATCCCTGGTGAAAATATACCACAAAGCCAACCTGATTGCCACACATCCCCGGAGTTACCGGAAAGGTAAGTATACCACCCGCAAGGAACACCTGTGTTCCCATCATCAGTACTACAAAGAGCGAAGCCCCACCTATTACATGCAGCGCGGCTATAATCATTCCGAGACGTTATACCAGTATATGGAGGCCTTGTTCAAACAAGATAAATATCCTGAGCAGCTTTACAAAAGCTGTGATGGTATCTTAAACCTGGCTCGAAAAACAAACCTCGAACCCTTTACCAAAGCCTGTGAGGTGGCAATGGAACATCAGAATTACTCGTACAAGTTCTTAAAACAAATCCTGGAAAACAGGATGACCGAATACCCTGAAGAGCCTGTAATAAAATCCAGATCCCCTCACGGGAATATCCGTGGAGCATCATCCTATAAATAATATGTAATCTATTAAAAATCAATATATGAACACCATTGAAAATCAATTAACGAAACTTCGGCTACATGGTATGCAAAGCAGCTGGAAAGCCATGGTGGAGACCCGGCAACATCACGAACTCTCCTTTGGGGAAGGCCTGGAAGTCTTGTTACAGGCGGAAGCAGAAGACCGAACACATCGCCGTTTTGAACGCCTGAAAAAAAGTGCACAGTTCAGATACCAGGCCAGCGTGGAAGAACTCAACCTGGATGCCACCAGAGGGATCAATAAAACGCAAATCACAGAACTTACCAGTGGTGCCTATCTAGAAAAAGGGGAATCCATCTTACTGACCGGGGCCACGGGTTGTGGAAAAAGTTTTCTTGCTTCAGCCCTTGGACACCAGGCCTGTAGCCAGGGCCATAAAGTCCTCTATTATAATACTCAAAAATTAATGATGAAAACCAAAATGACCCGTCTTGATGGGAGCTTCCTGAAATTCTTTGATAAGCTGGCAAAAGCTAAACTGCTGATCCTGGACGACTTTGGACTGGCCCATTTAGATGGAAAACAACAAATGGATCTGATGGAAATCATTGAGGATCGCCACGGAAGATCATCAACAATAATCGCTAGTCAACTTCCCGTAGGAAGTTGGTATGATATCATTGGCGAGGCAAGCATTGCTGACGCAATTTTGGACCGTTTGGTACACACCTCACACCGAATAGAATTAAAGGGGGAAAGTCTTAGAAAAAAACTGTAATATTGTCATTATCTTATCTTTTTGACCAAAATCCTTAGGGGGGTCAGTATGGCCAGTACGAGGGGTCAGCATCACCAGAATATCCAGACAAAAAACTCATAAAGGGGTTTAAGGTTTAAAATTTAAGGTAGGGATTAAGGTTTCTTTTTTATTATACAATTTACACTATTTATTATATAATCAAAAAATTACTGCACCTCTTTAGTCAAAAAACACACACATCATGAAAAAAAGTACGAACTGAAGTAATCTCAACTGTCAGCCTGAGACCCGTGATAAAAAAATTATCTAGTGTAGGAAAATAACGCGTTTGAGATTTAAATTCTGCGTGAGATAATGGTAAATCAGCAGCGTTAATAATTTTTGAAATCCTGGAGAAAATTTAGTTGTTGGCTTGCAGTTCCATTTGCGTAGCAATTCGGAAACCCTTCCACATAGAACTCCCTTCTTACCTCTTCTAAGCCTGCAAACGAGAAATTCCAGACTGTCAGCCTTGTCGAAGGCAACACACACTTTCTTACATTATACACGATTCATAATACAATATAGAGCTAAGAAGCTTAAAGGCTTTTATCTTTTTGATCTAAACTTTCAAATAAAGAATTATTACTCTTAAACTCGGGAATTAAAGCTTTTAACTCCCCAACCACGATCTCAGGATTAAAATTATTAGCCGATTCGATAATCAATTTAATATGGGAGGCTATTTGCAAATAATCCCTAACCACATCCTGGCCAATCATAATCTTTTTATGATGGGTGGGTAGCGTTTTACATTCATCATTCAACAACTCCTCATAAAGCTTTTCTCCGGGACGTAACCCGGTAATTTTCACTTTAATACTTTTATCAGGTTCATAACCGGCCAGTTTGATCATTTTAACGGCCAGATCCATAATTTTAACCGGCTCGCCCATATCAAAAACAAAAATTTCCCCACCTTTTCCCATGGCACCGGCTTCCAAAACTAATTGGCAAGCTTCGGGAATCGTCATAAAATACCGGATTATATCAGGATGGGTAATGGTTACCGGTCCGCCTTTCTCAATCTGTTTTTTAAACAAAGGAACTACCGAACCGTTTGAGCCTAATACATTGCCAAATCGTGTGGTTATAAATTTGGTATGGACTTGTTGGTTTTCCGTTATTTGATGATGGTAAAGGGATTGTACATACATCTCGGCAGCGCGTTTTGAAGCTCCCATCACATTACTCGGGTTTACCGCCTTATCGGTGGAAACCATTACAAAATGGCCAACTTTATATTTAACTGATAAATCGGCTAAATTTCTTGTACCGGCAATATTTACAAATACCGCTTCATGGGGATTTTCCTCCATTAAGGGTACATGTTTATAAGCTGCGGCATGGTATACCACATCTATATTTTGCCTTTGAAACATAAGTTCAAGTCGCTTAATATTACCTACATCACAAATTATAAATATGCAATTTAACTCAGGAAACTTAGACTCTATCTCCAGTCTTAAACTATGTAACGGACTTTCGGCCTGGTCAAGGATAATCAACTTTTTAGGCTGATAATCGGCAACCTGCCTAACAATCTCACTTCCTATAGACCCTGCACCCCCGGTCACTAAAATAGTTTTTCCGGTAAGCTGCTCAATTTTATTCTTAGGATCTAGTTTAATAGGTTCCCGATCCAGTAAATCTTCAATCTGGAGCGATTTCACCTTTTGGGCAATAGGCTGCCCTGCTTCTTCCCAGGTGGAAACAACAGGAGCATTAAACACCTTAATATTATTTTCTAGGCAATTTTCAACTATTTCAAATTTCTGTTCTGCACTCAAATTATGCTCTGAAAGAATAATAGCTTCCGCTCCTAAAGATTTAACAGCGTGATGTACCTTGCCCGAATGGGTAATTACCGGCTTGTCCAGTAATCGTATTTTTTTATTTTGATCTTCCTGGGTTAAAAACCCGACAATTTTAAATCGTTTGGGATGTTCAATATCCAAAGCCCCGGCCACAGAAATCGCATTTTCATCAGCGCCAACAATAACAGTGGGCATTAGATCCTCATTTTTTTGAACCAGCTTAAAATATTCGTAAACTTGTTTTACCCCCAGCCTAAAGAGGAATAACATGGTAAAAGAAAGGCATACGTTTATAAGTAATTCGCCTAGCAGAAAAATCTTTTCACCTATAATAAAAAAAGTGATGTAATTAATAAGTAGTAAGCTAAAAAAGGAGCTAATAGTAGCCAGTAACAATTTAAGGGCGTCAATATTAGAAGAGTACCTAATAATACCCGCAAAGGTTTTAAAAATATAGAAGTAAAAAATATAAACCGCAGTAATAAGAAGCGCCTTATCATAAAAGCTTAACAACTTATAGTACTGGGGGGTTAAATCTACAACAATAAGTATTGTGAATAAGGTAGATAGTGCAACCAGGGCAATATCAATAAGCAATACAGCCCAACGTGGTAAATATTTGATATTACGCAAGTCAAGGGAACTGTCAGCTCCCGAAAATATTTTATATAAGGCCCTCTTTAATCTTGCCATAATTTTAATTAATCTAATGGTCTGTTCGTAATTATATTATACTTCTTACTTCTGTCTTTCACTGAATTTACTTAAAAATCAGTAAAATATAAAGGAATACTCCCTATAGATTATAATTATATTGAATATTCGTAATAAGTTATATCGTCACCCTGAACTTGATTCAGGGTCTAAGTATATGTTCATGATTCTCACTAAATATTAGATACTGAAACGAGTTCAGCATGACCTAAAAATGTATATTATTACTCATAACGATTAATTATAAATATACCCCCGTGAAAAATCGAATCTTTCACACAACAATGCTTCCTATTCACCCGATACTTTTACACCCTAGCATAAAAATCATTTGAGCCGTATAATAAGCTATATCTTCTATCCGACTTATCAATTTTGATCACTTTTCTTATTATCTAACTTCATTCATCACAACCTGTATTACTATAAGCAACAAGCTCGGGGCAAGTACACCAGGTATATATTTAAGAAACTCCTCAATCCAGGCTGGCTCTCCATAAAATCAGGACAGGCTCCTGGGATAGTAAACCCAATGCTAGCAATAAATATATAAAAACGAAAACAATTTCGCACCCCATCAGCTAAAACAGATAAACTAATTAGAAAAACTTTAAAGCTAAATATCATAATATTTTCATCAACCATATAGTTCAGCTTGTCCCGAATTTACTTCGGGTAGGGAGCTGGACCCCATCGAAGACCAATCCCAAACTGTCACTCTGAGCCTACCGAAGAGTCATCTCCTACTGTCAGCCTAGCTTGTCGAAGGCCTTATAACGTACAACATTCTACACTATACATTATCTTCAGAAGGCTACAGACCCAAAAAACAATCTTTTACCGCTTTTTCAATCCTGCCTTTTTCCACTTCTGTTAAATTGGAACCGGAAGGCAAACACAGCCCGGTTTTAAAAAATCCTTCAGCCACACCGGTTCCGTAAAAAGGGGCATCTTTATAAACGGGTTGTAAATGCATCGGTTTCCACAACGGCCTGCTTTCAATATTATAGGTCTCCAGGTATAAACGAAGCTTTTCCCTGTTTATTCCCCCGGTTTTATTTTCATCGATAAAAATCACGCTTAACCAGTAATTACTATAGTAATCATCATTAGTAACTTTAAAAACCGTTACGCCATCAATTCCGGCGAATAAATCTATATAAAATTCGTGCATGGCCCTTCTTGCAGCCACTCTTTTTGTTATAACCTGCATCTGTCCACGTCCAATTCCGGCCGAAACATTACTTAAACAATAATTGTATCCTATTTTACTATGTTGATAATGAGGTCCATTATCTCGTGCCTGAGTTGCATAAAAAATGGTTTGTTGGTTTATTTCCTCCGATAAACAAACTAAGGCTCCTCCGCTAGTAATAATTTTATTGCTGTTAAAAGATAAAATCCCGAATGTTCCAAAGGTTCCGCAAGCTTTGCCTTTATAGGTACTGCCAAGGGCTTCAGCACTATCTTCAATTACCAGAATATCAAATTCAGAGGCTATTGCATTAATTTCGTCTACTTTATAAGGTATCCCGTAAAGATGAACCGCAATAATGACTTTAGGCTTTTTACCTTTAGCAATACGGTCTTTAATCGCTTTTTTTAATTGAACGGAACAAAGGTTTAACGTATCTTTTTCACTATCTATAAGTACAGGAGTAGCTCCAAGATAGGTAATGGGGTTTACAGAAGCGACAAAAGTAAAACTCTGGCAAAGCACCTCATCTCCGGCTTGTACGCCAAGCTGGATAAGTGCTAAATGTAAAGCCGCGGTTCCTGAACTAAGGGTGGCAATAGCACCCCCCTCCCGGCCTCCCCCTGAGGGGAAGGAGTTAAGAATATAATTTTTAATATCTTCTTCAAATCCGTTTACATTGGGTCCTAAGGGGGCAATCCAATTTTCTTTAAAAGCTCTATTTATAAAGTCCTGCTCGGTTCCGCCCATATGTGGGGAAGAAAGCAAAATTCTGGGCTTTTTCACGTAAATAAATTTTTAGTAAACATTTGGATTACTCTAATATAAAAGCTTCCTAAATAAAATCGGGACAAGCTCCAGGGGGATAGGTAAAAATACCATTGGACGTTTAGCCTGCATATTTTTGATTTTTTATACTGATAATATATATTAATTTCCATTATAGTGCCAACGCTCCTTGTCAAAACGATAATCATCTTTCAAAGATTCTTCTAATGTAAAATCAGAATATACCATTAAAGTTGCCCCGGTTGTAATGGGTTTCATACCTGTTATAAATCCCTCAGGCACATGTAATACATCGCCATCATTAGCTTTTAAAATATATTTATTCACTTTTAAATCGAAGGAAGGATTTTCCCAATTATCGGGTTTTATCACTAAAAGTAAAATTATCCCCTCAAGAGCCATAAACCATTTCTGTTCTTTTTGATGCCCTTGCCAGGCCCTTAGTCCTTTAGGCATAATGCTATAACAGCGCTTAATATTAAAAGAAAACAAATTAAAGTTATTATTATAAATAAGCCTACCACGTTCGTCTTCGTGGTGACCGCCTTTTATTAATAAAGGTGATTTTTCCATCTCTTTAATTTTCTATATTTAAATATTTAAGAATATGGGGCAAGCCCACAAGGTATATATCGGAAAAATTTTTCTCGATCGAGACAAGTCCCGGGGTATTATATCCACTCTGGTAATAATAAATTAATAAGTTGTTATATTTTTTAAAATAATTCTTTTTAGGCCAATATATAATAAGCACAATAAACTTATAGTTGTCAAGAGTAGAACCCATTCATTCAGACTAGAATTTTCTAGTACAGCAATAAAAACAATATTAATTAGCATTTGCGCAAGAAAATAACCAAAGGAAACCCACACATGGCTATATCCCATTTCATTTGCTAAATATTGATATAGATGAGAACGGTGTGGCTTAAATATATTCTCTTTTTTAAACAAACGATGTACAATAGTTAATACGGCATCTATTCCATAAACCGCTAATAATAATAAGTAAACTATACTCCCGGTTTCTAATACTAAGCTCAGTATCCAAAAGGATAATAAGAAGGCTATACTTACACTTCCCACATCACCTGCAAAGCATTTTGCTTTTTTTCGTAAATTAAAAAAAAGAAAAACCAATACTCCTATTACATTATATATCAAAAAGGAGGTTTGGGTAAAGGCTTCTATTTGATTGATATACCATAAACTTAACATGGTGGCAAGTGCATATAAGCCGGTTATTCCGTTAATCCCATCCATAAAATTTACAGCATTGGTAAAGCCTACAGTAATTATTAAGGCTATTGCGGTCCAAATTAAATTATAGGTTTCAACTATACCTGTTTGGTATAGCAATAAAACTACAGCAGTAAATTGAATGCCTAACCGAAGTTTACTAGACAATGTATAGAGGTCATCTAAAAAACTAATTCCACTTATCAAAAGTAAGCCTACAATAGCATAGGGATATTCAAGACCATGAGTTAAAAACCATACTAAAGTGGCAAAAACAAAAACCACTCCTCCGCCACGAATGGTAATTTCGGTATGCGAACTCCGTTCAGTGGGTTTATCGATAATATTAAAACGATCGGCGATTTTAAAATAGATTAACTCTAAAAGTAAAAAGCCTACGGCAAGTAATGTGTATTCCATGTACTATTTATCTTCTTGAAAACTTTTTATGGTAGTATACATCCCTTCTTCAGTGGTCTTAGGCAAAGCATCTATTTCCAAAACCCTTTTAATTTTTGTATTGGAAACTAAAAGTGTTGAAGTCATTTTCTTCAATCGAATAGAATTTAAAGGAATTGGCAAAGTATCTCCAACTTTTGCTATTCCATTTACTAAAATTTTTGGTATGGCTAAATTAAAGCCTTTTTTACCCGTAACTTCTTTCATCACTCCGATAATCATATTTGTTGATATCGGTTCATCATCAGCAATATGATAAATTCCTGAACTTATTTTTTCTTGATTTTCAATAATTTTCTTTAAAAAAAAAGAAAAGTTATCTATAGAAATAAAAGAGCGTTGATTATTATAAGCTGCTAATGGATAAGGTATTCCTCTTGCTACTAATTTATATAGAAAATTTAGATTTCCTTTATCGCCCGGACCATGAACCATAGGCGGACGAAGGATAATAAGTTTTTTATTTTCAGGTAACTTTTGCTCTAAAAGCCATACTTCAGCCTCTCTTTTAGATTGACCGTATAAGGAAATTGGAGCACAAGGATCTGCTTCTTTTAAGGGCACTTTAGATTCATACTCTTCAATTGCTGCTAGCGAACTTATATGTATTAACAATGTTGCAGAAGAGTCAATAAAAGCTCTAAAAACCTTTTTTGCTAATTGAACATTGGCAAAGGTATAATCATCTACTGTTGCTGTTTTATTATGATCATGAGCTTTACCTACTAAATTGATTATGATACTCGCTTCTTCAAATTGTTTTTCCCAATTATTTACCCGTAGCGATACCCCTACTGAGCTATCTATATCTTTTTTTAAATTCCCCCCAATAAACCCTGATGAACCACTAATTACTATCATTAACTACTTTTTCTAGCACATTTAACATTTTATTTGATAGATAATTTTTGTCAAAATATTCTTTTGCCACTATTGAAGCTTTAACCCCCATTTCATTAGTTAAATTTTTATTATCCTTCATATAAACAAGGGCTTCTGCCAGCTGCTTTGGGTTATTAGGGTCTAATGTAACTCCTATTTCATGTGTAGACAAAAAATCCTTCATCCAACCTTGCGTATTTTGTATGATTGGAACTCCCGCTGCCAAAGATTCAAAAAATTTATTAGGGGATGAAGTGTCTAAAACAGGTGAGCCTTTTAAAGGAACCAAAGAAACAAATGAGTTTTGAACAAAAGCTACCAAATTACTTTTAGGCATCAAATTTAACCTAATAAAATTAGATACAGATTCGCGTTTAGCCAAAGCCTCCAATTCTTCTCGTTGTTGACCTTCACCTATTAATACTATTTGAATATCCTCCCTTCCCATTTTCTGTAGTTCCTTAGCCGCTTCGTATAACCAACAAGAATTATTTACCACTCCAATATTGCCTGTATAAATAGCGTAACTCTTTGGTATTAATTTATTAGATGGTAATTTTTTTTTAGTAGAGAATAATTCTATATTGGCTCCATTGGTTACATCTATAATATTTTGAAATCCGAACCGATCTTGAATATTTTGTGTCATTCCCGGAGAAAGTGTTATAATAAATGAGGATGCTTTATAGCAAATCTTTTCAAACCAATAAGATATACGTTTCACTAAAGGATTTTTAATAACACCTAATTCAATAGCTCCTTCCGGCCATAAATCCCTAACCTCAAAAACTAATTTATTTTTTTTTATATATTTTGCAATTAAACCTGGTATTCCTATCGTTATGGGTCCTGAAGACGCAATTACCACATCAGCTTTTAGTTTTAGAGCATACCCTGACGAAATTAGGCTAAATAAGATAAAAGAAATAATCCTTTTTAAGAATGATTGTTTATTATCAATTTTAACATTAATCACCTTTACTTTTATACCTTCAAAGTACTGAGTTTCTATAAATTTTGTAGCTGTTAAATCTGACTTACTATAAATGGCTGTTATAATTGTTACTTCATGTCCTTCCTCAATCCACTGTTTAGCAAACTCATAAACTCTAGTCCCCCATGAACCTCTAGAGGTTGAGAAATACTGATAAAAATAAACTATTTTCATAATATTAAAGATTTAATTACTCTAATATAATTTTTATATACTTATTAGCTACATTTCTCTTCATTCGCATAGTATCATCAGTTTTAGGGTTAATTATTGTTAAAGAAACAATCCCTCCCAATGTTTTAAAATTTTCAATATTATAATGCATACTTTTTTCCAAAATAGTTTTTTAAAATTATCTTATCTTGAGTTATACCAGCCATTTTTTTTAAGTTGACTACGATATTATTTTTACTTGATCTTCAATAGAAATAAGTCTTTTTTGTATTTTGGAATATTCACACGAAACTCTACAAATAAATCGGGAACCTCATCCGTTATTTTTTTCTTAAATAATTAACGAATTAGTAGTATTTTCACGCTTAAACATGTCTTATTGAATTTGACTGCCTTTTATAAAATAAAAGTTCTAATTTTGCATGCAGCTTTATTTATTGAAATTTATTAAACTTTTTCAAATTACAATAATGTTTTTCATCTCTTCTTGAAAACAATTGGGCTGGATTCCCGCCAGCAATACCTAAAGGTGGAATATTTTTGACTACCACAGCTCCGGCTTGAATAATAGCGCCTTCTCCAATCGTTACACCTCCTAATATAATAACATTTAGACCTATCCAAACATTATCTTCTATGGTTATGCCTTTGGTAATTAAAGTATGGTCATAAGGTATTTTATCACCTTTATAATTATGAAAAGACGTTAACATTTTTAAGCCTTCTGCTGAATGAAAATTATCCCCAAAAATAACTTTTCCTTCTCCAAAAATTTTTATCCCATTAAAATGCACATTATTCCCAAAGACTTCGTTTCCATTAAATTTACATGCTCCATTTACCTTACAACCACTTAATAAGTCTTTATTGTATCGATAGGCATGGTAATAAAGTAAAATATTGGATATTGTCTTTTTAATATATTTTTTCATGATTTCGTTTATTAATAATTACTAAAACCAAAATTACAATGAACGAGAATAAAGTTGCTATAGCAGCTCCAAATATCCCCATTATTGGTATTAATAAAATATTTGCCCCTACTGAAGCCATAGCCGATATAAATGTAAACAAACTCAATTGCTTGGTTTTTTTTATAAAAAGAAAGTAATTTGATTCAAACTTATAAATAGACAAAATAAGGTTAGCAACTAACACTACTATAACAATAGGTGTAGAAATTAAATAAGAAGAGTCTGTTAACCAAAAACTGCTAAACAACCACCAAGCTCCAAATGTGATACAACCTAACCCTGGTAATGCCAGATACACCACCTTCTTTACTTTTTTGACTTGGATATATTTTCTTTCTTTCATCCATTTAAAGTAAGTAGGTGTCCAAGCTAAGTTAAAGCTGGAGTAAAAAAAATTGACGGCCATTCCTATTTGATAAGCAACAGCATAATTACCCAAAGCCTTTTCATCTAAAAAGTATTTTATCAAAAAGCGGTCACCAATATTTAAAATATACCCCGAAAGCATATGTAATATAAGAGGAGAACTATAAGCTAAAGCCTTTAACAAAAGTGATTTTGAAAAAGAAAGTGTATAACCTAATTTGTGGAACTGATATAACACCAGCAATGCTGTTACTAAACAGGCTATTACGGTAGGATATATTCTAAAAGTCCAATCTAATTGGGTCAAGCTTTTGTAGAGTACAAAAAGTATAGCTAACTCTAGTAGAATGTTAAATACCCTAATCACCAAATACGATTTAGCTTTATTGGTCACTCTGTAGACTACCAACAAGCTTTCCCTGAATTGCCCAAATAAAAAATTAGCAATAGACAGTAAAAATAAGCTTAGATAGGTTTCAGAAAGCCAGGATGAGGCTAGTAATACGAACATTAAAGCAATAATTGCCATTCCTAACTGAAATAACTGGATAGAAGACACTAACTGCTTAAAGTTGCTTTGGTCTAAATCAAAATAAAATCGGCCTATAGACTGTACAGCACTAAAACCCAAAATAGGCACCAATACCATACTAATACTTCTAAACAAATCTACCAAACCATACTCCTCTGGATCTAATACCACCACCAAAAAAGGCAGCAATAATAATGGGAGTCCTGTATATAGAGCATTGGTAAGCCCATAGGTTAAGGTATCTTGAACTAGCTTATTAGAAAGTAATTCTTTTAACTTCTTCATCGATTTACCAATTCCGTAGCATTAGTAAAGTTGCGTAGAACTTCTTCTGCATAGACCTGATCTACGTCTTTTGCTGACGATTCTTTATAACTTTTATTTTCAATTGCATATTTAAACCCCTTTATACTATTAATAAAATTAAGGGACGTTATATAATTATAGCTTTTCTTGTAGACAGAATTTTCATTTGGGTCATAGATAAAAGTAGGAACTTGCATATAAAGTGCTTCTAATGCCGCCGTAGAATTTTTTGTGAGTACAAAGTCTGCTACTTGATAAGTCTCAAAAATATTTGTGTCGTGGATATCAAGTACTTTTACATTTTTAGTATTGGTAAACTCTGTTACCTGAAATCTTGGCAATAGCAATATGTTAAGTTCAGGACATTCAGCTTCTAGAGCTAAGCACCATTGGTAAAGTTCTTGTATATCATTAGTAGTGGCCACTACTAAGGCCGTTCTAAAATTTTTGTCTATTTGTACTTCTAAATAGCTAGATACTTGAGCTTTTTCCTTTTTAATTTTCCAAAGCCCATAAGACCCCACAACAAAAATATTATCTTTAGTTACATAATTCAAGTCGATTAAGCATTCTTTATCCTTTGTACCATATGTAAAGATATAGTCTGGCTTAAATTTTTGAGCAGCCTCGATCAATATAGTATTGTACGATGGATGTAATGGATATATTATCCCATGTTGTAACTCAATGATAGGAATATTCCTTTCTTTAAAGGCATAATTATAACCATAATACCCATTTGGATAAACCGAAAATACCTTCTTTGGATTAGAAACGTATTTTAAATACCACCTCATGAAAAGGTATTGCCCCACAAAACGTTTTATTAAAGGTTCTATCTGAAGTTGTATATTATATTCTTTTGCAAGTCTTATTAATTTATCATCAATGTGTAAGTGCTTTTTTTTGTAGTATAATTTACTGAATAAAAAAGAACCTATAAAAAAAATAGCATCAGATAAAACAATATCTTTAGTAGGTTTTTTATGAGCGCTTATTACAGGGTTTTCTATAAAAAGCACTTCCGGGTATGCTTCTGACACTAAAGAGGCTACTCTGTCATAATATTTATCACCTATTTTTTTTCTTCTTTCTGCATTAGAAAACACCCATATTGGTTTTCTTTTAAAAATAGTATAACTGTGAGTTATAATCGAAACTATGAGACGTTTTAAAATAGTTTTGTCTAAATGAAGTTCTTTATTGCCTCGTTTATTCTTAGTTCTTATTAAAGAAATTAAATGATTTCGAACTAAATATGAAATATCTATATTATCATATTTTAATATCATTTTTTTTATTCTTAGATCTAAATCATTATAGTTTTTTATGTCCATAAAAAATATTAACTATTACAGTAAACCTGTAAGATAAATAACTTCTTATTCATAGTTTCAAGTTATATGTTCATCACTAAAGGTAAATGTATAGATTATAAAAATTATTCAGTTTATCTTAACTTTAGATAAAAATATATCTGAAAGATTTTTTTCTGCTTGGTGATTTGAATAATAGCTTATGTATAATGTATCTTTAACCTGAACCATGCCTGCATAGCTAGTATCATTGCCTGATGGAAAAGTGAAAATTTCCTGCAATGTACTTGTAGCTGTATCTACTTTACATAGTGAAGTTCTTACATTATCATATAATCTCACACACGCATATATTGAATCATTAGAAAGTTGGATTAGAGAAGGGCCACCTATTTGTTTATCCAATTCTTGCCAGTTCCACTGTTGATAAGGATATTTTGAGTGACCTATCATTGCTTTTTTATTCCCTCTATTTTTACGTAATAATGTGAGTATCGATTTATCCTGTAATTGGATGAAAGAAGATTCACTAGGAAAATCTTCTACATTAGGAAAAATATTCTTTATTGTAATTGACCAATCATTATATCCTAGGGTACTTCTATAAAGAGTTCCTCTTTTATCCTTTCCAGAATAAGCAATACTCATTATATCTTCTCCAATTCTATTAATACCCCACTTCCAAGTATTTTTATTCGTTTTGAGATTAGCTGATTTTATTAACTTATTTTCTTGTAAGATCCAAGAATGGGTATAATGAGGAATACCTTTATTTGTTTGGCTAGCTCTTGACATCCCGTAAACAATTAATTGATTTTTTTTATTTACAATGACTTTCGGATCTCTCAAATCACTTTCATCTAGAGAAACAGAGGCTACATGTGTCCATTTTTTAGTATCAGTAGATTTAATGAGTTTTATTTTTCCTTCCCGGCTATTATGTTTTTTGGCTTCTCTAAAAACAACATAAAATTCATTTTTATAGTATGCCAATGAAGTAAAAGCATTATGCCTATCATTACTCCAGATTTTATCTACTGAAATAAGTTCAAGAGTATTGTCTTTTTGTTTCCTGTTAAGAATAAAAAATAAAAATCCTGCAGTAATTAGTATGAATAAAACCCTAAACAATTTCTTCTTTTTTAATATCTGAACATTTATATTTTTCATAGAATAAATAGGAAATAAAAAGCAGCATATATATATAGACTGAGCTTAACATCCAAGATCGCTGAAGATAGATTAATAATCCGAAAGGTAACATTAAAAACAAGTAAGAGAATGCTTTTGAATGCATTATAATTTTTAAAAAAAGTAAAACTGATAAAACAAGACCAATAATACCATATTTAAAAACATAACCTCTAAAATCTGAAAATATTCCATATTTATCTACATAATCTGCCCCTCTACCATACCATACTTCTGGAGTTTCTATAAATCTATTATACCTCATTAAAGTATGAATATTAGTCCTTTCATTCAACCTTTCCAACATGTCGCCTCCTGATATGTTTCTACCAATTGCTAGTTGCCAAATTTGGTCTGTAAAACTTTTTGAAACAGTAGTAAATATTATAATTAATCCAACAATACCAATTAAATATAACCTCATTTCCTTCAATGATTTTTTAATAATCATATTATATAAAAAAATTAAAGTCAAAGCAATATAAAAAATCGGCGAAAATGTTAATACCCCTGCAATAATGAATAGTTTGGATACTCTATTAAAAACTAATTTTTCAATAAAAATAAGTATGCCTAAATATGTAGCGAAATGACCAGGCTCTTGGTATATTCCACAGATTCTGGCTATATTCAAACCTCCAATATTGTAAATGGTGTTAGTGGAAGATACAATGAACCCATATACTTTATAGTAATATTCAGTTCCTGTCATAATATTTGTTACTCCAGAGATAGTATAATGTGGAATATCTACAACAACACCTAAGAAAAAAATAATAATAGAAAATAAAGCTATAAATAAATGAAATTTTCTAAAATAATAAAAGGAAGTTACTAGAATATTTGAAGGAAACAAAAGAATTAAAGCTAATATACAAAAGGGAATAAACCTTCCTAAATCTAAAATACTAGTAAAAATAGGCAGGGTAATATGCGCCGCAAGTAATAATGTAAGTAAACTCAAAATAATTCTTTTGGCGGTAATTATCAATCTTCCTTTAGCTAATAACATCAAAAAACATATAATAACTAAGCAATAAGAGGGTATAGTTAACAATGGAGGTCCTGTTATCCATGTTATAAATGGACTCATTTGCAAAATTAGAAAGCATACACTAGTAATAGAAGATAATTTGTAAATATTCATATTATCTATAATGGATCTCCTATTTTATAATTTTTTTTAGCAATTGTGCCTATAATTTGGTCAAAGTGTTTTGGGTGTAGTCCTATACCCGGGCGTAAAGATCTGACATTTTCTACAGTCAACATTTCTCCTTCGGCTATATTTTGAGTGGCAAATAGTGAACGTCTTTTATATCGGTCATTATCAGTAATTTCATAATTAACTCTACCAAGAGTTTTTTCAACATCACGGACACGATCTACCAAAGCTTTAAATTCCTCTGGTTCCATAGAAAAAGATGAATCGGGGCCACCTAAACTTCTATCTAAAATATAATGTTTTTCTATTACTTTAGCCCCCAAAGCAACAGCCGTAGTAGCTACAACGTCACCTATGGTATGATCAGAAACACCAACTTTTACATCATATTTTTCTTTTAAATCAGGAATGGTTACAAGGTTGGCATCACCTAAAGTTGCAGGATATTGTGAAGTACATTTTAATAAGGTAACATCTGTATTCCCTACTTCACGACAGGTAGCTACAGCAAGTTGAATATCATCCTCGTCTGCTACACCTGTGGAAATAATCATAGGTTTTCCTTTAGATGCGGTATATTTAATAAGTGGAATATCAGTAATTTCAAAAGAAGCAATTTTATACAATGGCACTTCTAAACTTTCTAAAAAATCTACCGCTTCCAAGTCAAAAGGAGAACTAAAGAACACCAAACCTAACTCCTTAGCCCGATCTTGTAATGGCCGATGCCATTCATAAGGCAAAGCAGCCTCTTTATAAAGATCGTAAGGGCGAATACCTTTCCATAAGCCCTCTTTTTTAGGCCCAAAAAACTCATTATCTACATCTAAAGCCAAAGAATTTGCTGTATAAGTTTGTACCTTTATAGCATCGGCACCCGTTTTGGCAACAGAGTCAATAGTTTTTAAGGCTAATTCCAAATCATTATTATGATTGGCTGATAATTCTGCTATTATAAATGTCTTATTATTCATTTTCAAATATTTTTTTAATATCAAGTACAGAGTCTTTTAAACCCCATTTGGCTTTCCAGCCTAATTGTTCATAGATTTTCGACACATTCATTTCACTTCCTAAAACCCCATCTGGCTTATCTTCTATATATTGAATCTTAGTTTCAAATATTTCTGCTATCTCCTCAGCGATTTGTTGAATTGAATAACTTTTACCAGTTCCTACATTATAAAAACCCCGGATTAATGAGTTGGAAAGTATAATCTGAAAGACATCAACTATATCTTTTACATATATATAATCAATAGTTGATTTTCCTTTTCCAAAAACTGTAAGAGGTTGTTTTCTGGTAGCTTTATTTATAAAATCTGTAAACATTAAACCTTCTCTTTCACCAGCACCATATAATCGTGCTAATCTTAGTGAAACAATATTGGTCTTAGTTTTATTTTGAAAATATGCCAAGTATGAATCAATACTAGCTTTACTAACACCATAAATATTAGAGGGAGCCAAAAAATCAGTCTCTGAAAGATTTTTTCCTAAATGATATACACTGATGGACGAAGTATTGATAAATTGCTTAACGCTGTTTTTTTGGCAAGCAATCATTAAATTTTCGACCACTTGGAGATTTTCATAAAAATCTGAGATTTTTAAAGGATCTGTATGGCGGGTCATCAGTTGAGATGCCAAATGTACTACCACATCTACCCCTCGTATAAGAACAGATAAACTCCCTAAAGAATAATCTGTTTCTTTCTTTACTATCTCACTGCCAAATGCCGTTTCTAACTTCTCTAAAGATCTTCCTACTACGACAATCCCTAAATCAGACTTTTGTAGTTCTTTCACTAATGTTTTACCCAAAAACCCCGAAGCTCCTGTGATTAATATATTCATTTCTTACTTAATGTTCATCAAAAATGCTATATCCTACTACTTCTAATTTCCCATTTATAGGTACAATGGCATCACCATCGGAATATCGATATTCTATAAAAGATACATCTTTTTTCACCTTTAATTTTTCTAAACTGAAAATTTCCTCAGTTGGCAAATGGTAAAACTCTAAAACACTGCTTTTACGATCTTTTAGTTTGGAATAAACGCCTTTATCAATTTTTTCACCCACTAAACATTTGATTGCAAGTTCTCTTAAATCTACTCCTCTGTAGTGTTTTATAAGTCTCCAAATATGGCAACCATCAAGTCTTGGAGCAATTTCAATAACTCTTGGTTCATCTCCTTTCAACTTCATTTGTATATACAAAACTGCATTTTTAATATTTAACTTTTTTATAATCTTATGCACATAAGAATTGGCGATAGCAAATTGTTCTTCGTTAATGTAGGTTATTGGAAGACGATGTCCCTTTGGGAGACCGAAATATTTTTCACTAAAAACAATTCTATCACTAAATTCATTCAGGATTATTTCTCCATTTTGTACCACTGTATTTGTAGAAAATTCAGCCCCGTCTAAATATTCCTCAATTATTGCAGTTTTGCTATTAGAAGAAGCGATCGCCAACCGTAAAGCTTCTGCTAATTCATTTTTAGAATTAATGAACTGCACACCTCTTTGCCCTTGAGAATCTGTAGGCTTTACAACACAAGGGAAATCTGTCCATTCAACAGTTTCAATGTTTTTCTCCGTTACTGCAATGTATTGGGTAACACCAATATTGTTTTGATTTAGAAAATGTCTAAAATCATTTTTATTATTAAATAAATCTATAAGTTTACCATTCAACAAATATGGGAGTCCCAAAATTTCTGATACTTTTGTAGCTGTAGTTATAGCTGAATCTGAAGAAACAGAATATACAATATCCGCTTTTATATCCACAGCCAAATCCTTTACTGCGTCAATATCTGTAGTATTTACCAAATGAAAATGATATACAAGATCGCATCCTGGGCCTTCCTTTTTGTATCCGCAAGCATGTGTTTCCCAACCATTTTCATTAAGATAGCGGATGATGTCTGCTTGACCGGCATTAGTGCCTAAAATAAGTGCTTTCTTCATTTTCAATTTACATTTAATTGTTCTACTATTCTCTTAACTCCATTACCATCTACTAAATTAAGACAATCTATAGACATCTTCCGGAGCTTTTGCGGATTAGATTTTAAAATATTTAAAGTGGTATTAATACCAAATTTTTCGTTTACTAAACCTAAATTAATGGCACATCCATACTTTTCCCAAGCTTTAGAATTTATAGTTTGATTATCTGCAATAGTTATCAAAAGCATTGGTAAACCTAAAAATGCACATTCATAACTAATCATTCCTGGTGCTACAATTGCCAAATCTGATTCACTCATTTTCACATGAAGAGAATTTTGTTCTATAATTTCGAGAAAACCTTGTCGTTGATATTCTAAAATATCATTATAATCTTTATTAAAAGAACTTACAGCTACAAAAATCTGAATATTTCTAAATTTTAGTAAATCAATACTTTTGATGCAAGCAAGCGTAGCTCCTCTATCATCTCCTCCACCAAAACATATTAGTATAGTTTGTAAACTGTTTCTTGGCTGTCTTTTTTCCGATAGATTTAGAACACTTTTTTTAATAATACAATATTCAGGTCCTATAAGAAATTTAGTTTTCGAATTAAGCCTCAAACTTTCATATAATTCGATGGTGGCACCTGGACTTCCATGCATTACCCAATTGGCATAGAAATTTACTTTCGCATGAGAATCTAATTGCAACCATGTTACATTTTTTTCAAACAGTTGTTTTTGGTATGCTTCATCTGCTTGATAATGATCAACGATTAAAATATCTTTGTTAATATAAAATTCTAAAATGGCATCAATTTCTTTTTTTTTAGATGTGTTCACATCTAAAAAAATACACTGATATTTTTTGCTTTTTAAATTTTCATTGATAAAATCTATTACAAGCTTCTTGTTGTCACTTTTAATCATAAACAAATGAAAAGATATATAAGTTTCATTAACAATTGAAATACAGCGTGATAAATGCCCCAATCCAAAATAATTCCCTGCATCCAGCCTTGTGATTATTTTATTTTCATTTTCCATTAGGGAATAAATAATTGTATTTAAATTCAGCCATTTTCCAATCTTCTATGGTATCAATATCTTGAGCTTCATTTTCAGAAATTACAATTGCTCCTCTATTCTCCCCCCCTAAACCAAGCTTAAATGAACACCAATAAAACATTCCTGCATCATGATAAGCTTCTTCTAAATCTTGAGACCTTGTTAAAGCATGTTTAGGATTAAACATTTCTACTTTACCTTCTATAAAAAACCTCAAAGCACGTTGAATGGGATAGCTAAAACGAACTATAGGCCTTATAGAGTCATAATTTGTGGATTGTTTTAACTGTTGAGCTTTTTTAAACATTGTCTTAGTTACAAAAGGAGCTGTTGGCAATATACAGCAAACATCATCAAAATTTTGTTCAGTACTCTTATAGTACTCTAATACTTCGGCTACCACATCCTTTAAGGGAGCAAAATCATTTGATGTTTCATTAGATCTAAAAAAAGGTACTTT
The DNA here is from genome assembly GCA_017795085.1 of Salegentibacter sp. GTDB lineage: Bacteria > Bacteroidota > Bacteroidia > Flavobacteriales > Flavobacteriaceae > Salegentibacter. Next base: position 1,137,666 of record CP051246.1, on the reverse strand, counting down.
TGCCCCGAATTTTTTTGCTATTTCTGCAATTTCTTTATCATCTGTAGAAACCATAACTTCTGAAAATAAATCAGATTCTAAAGCAGTTTCAATAGAGTAAGCAATAATTGGCTTACCCAAAAACTCTTTAATGTTTTTTTTAGGAATCCGTTTACTGCCTCCTCTTGCAGGGATAATACATAAGTTATTTCCCATAATACCCATCTATTGTGTCAATTACAAATTGTTGCTCCTCTTCAGTTAAAGTGGGGTACATGGGTAAACTAATGCAATGTTTGTAATAATTTTCTGCATTAGGCATATCGCCTTCTTTCCAGCCAAACTGTCTGTAATAAGGCATTAAATGACACGGAATATAATGTATTTGTGCAAAAACTTTCTTTTCGCGTAAGTAATTATATAAACCTAAACGATCTTCCACTTCAATAACATACAAATGATGAGCGTGACCTTCCACTTTCCCAGATTGTCCTTTAATATAATTCTTCCCTTGAAAGGCATCAGCGTAGGTCTTCGCTATTTCTCTTCTTCTCTGTACACCCTCGTCTGCTCTTTGAAGCTGGCTGTTACCCAAAGCGGCTTGAAAATCGGTAATACGGTAATTATAACCTAGTTCTTGCATTTCCATATACCATAAGGGATATGCTTCTTTACCCCCGGCAAATTCAACAGAATTAGTGTACAAATCATTATTTTTTACAATCCCGTGTGTACGTAATTGTAAAAGTTTATTGTATAAAACTTCGTCGTTTGTCGTAATCATACCTCCCTCGCCAGATGCAATATGTTTTACTGGATGAAAAGAGAATATCGCCAAATCAGCAAATTTACCATTACCGCAAAATTGTTCTTTTCCTTCGCTATCAACAAAAAATCCTCCGGGTGCATGGCAAGCGTCTTCAATAATCCATAACCCAAATTCATCAGCTAGTTCCCTAAATTCTTCTAAATTCACAGCTTTACCTGCAAAATCGACTGGAATAATCCCTTTATAAGTTCCTTTAGGCGATGCTTCTAACAGTTGTCTTACTGCATTGATATCTAATAAATAAGTGTCCGAATCGATGTCTGCAAAAACTACTTCCCCCCCACAATACCTTACACAATTAGCAGATGCTGCAAAAGTAATAGGTGTAGTAATTACTTTATTGTCTTTTTTTACATTAAGTGCCATAGCACATAAATGTAACGCTGCTGTACCATTAGCTAAAGCTACAGCATATTTGGCTCCTACATAGTGTGCAAATTTTTCTTCAAATTCTGCTATTTTTGGTCCTTGGGTAAGATAGTCTGATTGAAGTGTTTCAATAACAACCTGAATATCTTCTTCAGTAATGTGTTGTCTTCCGTAAGGAATTACTTTGTTCTTCATACCATTTTAAACTTCAAAAGTAGGGTCTACATGTTCTTTTATCAAACTTCTCAAACTTTCAACGGTTTCCCATTCGGTATTATCACCAGAATTATAAGCAAAACCTTCTCCTACTTTTTTTCCATTAAATTCAGTTAAAAAATTTTCTAAATTCCAGTTAGGCCTTGAAGGTAAAATTGTATAATACTTTCCTAAATCATAAGTATAAAATGAATCAGAAGGCGTAATCATTTCCTCATGAACTTTTTCACCCGGTCTTATACCCACTACTTTATGTTCACAAGTAGGTGCTATAGCTTCTGCCACATCCATAATTTTATAAGAAGGAATTTTTGGGATAAAAATTTCACCACCCCAAGCTTTCTCCAGAGAGTGCATTACCATATCTACCCCTCCTTGAAGGCTAATATTAAACCTAGTCATATTCATATCTGTAATAGGCAATATCCCTTCTTGTTTTTTATTAATAAAAAATGGAATGACCGATCCATTTGACCCCATTACATTCCCATAACGAACTACCGAAAAGCGAATTGGGTTTTTACCTCGAATATTATTGGCAGCTACAAATAATTTATCAGAAGCTAGCTTGGTAGCTCCATAAAGGTTAATAGGGGCACAAGCTTTATCTGTTGAAAGTGCTACTACGCGTTCTACTTGGGTTTCAAAACAAGCATCAATTACGTTTTGTGCTCCATGTATATTGGTCTTTACACATTCATCAGGATTATATTCAGCAATGGGTACATGTTTCATTGCTGCCGCATGTATCACATAATCTACTCCATTAAATGCCCTGATAAGACGTTCTTTATCTCTAACATCGCCTATAAAGAAACGTACCTGAGGATATTGGTGCGCAGGATACTCTTGAGCCATTTGAAATTGTTTTTGCTCGTCTCTTGAAAAAATCACCAATCTTTTAATATTGGGATATTTATTTAAAATGTGAGCAGTTAAGGCTTTACCTAGAGAGCCTGTTCCTCCTGTAATGAGTATTGATTTATTTTCTAACATGGTTAATTTATTTAATTCCACAAAAATCTATAATCTCCTGGTTTTTTTTCAATGACAAACCTTTAAACTCTTTATGCCCTACTAAAAAAGCTATAATATCTGCCTTTTCTACAGCCTCCTGATAAGGAGTTATTTTGAATACCTGATGAGTCTCTATATTGGGTTCAACAATAAAATAGGCTTCGTCTTGTGCGTCTTGTAGCACTTTTTGTACAATATATTTTGCCGGAGATTCCCTTAAGTCATCTATATTGGGTTTAAACGCCAACCCCATTAAAGCTATAGCCGGTTTTCTACCATGTTTGAGCTGAAAGTCGTGTTTGGCTTGTTTGATTTGCTCGGCACACCAAAAACTTTTATAATTATTAATCTCTCGAGCTTTCCCGATAATTTGTGATTCCATCGGAAACTCTGAGGTAATAAAATAGGGGTCTACTGCGATACAGTGACCACCTACCCCACAACCCGGTTGCAAGATATTTACACGTGGGTGCTTATTTGCCAGCTTAATCAACTCCCATACATTAATACCTGCTTTAGCGCAAATCAATGATAGTTCATTGGCAAAAGCGATTTGAACATCCCTGCTTGAGTTTTCAGTGAGTTTACACATTTCTGCGGTACGTGCGTTGGTAGCATGTAATTCACCTTTAACAAAGGCTCTATAAAAAGCTATTGCTTTTTGTGTACTGGCCTCATCTACCCCACCAATCACCCGATCGTTTTGTACCAGTTCGTGCATAACATTGCCAGGCAACACACGTTCTGGGCAATAAGCAATATGGATTTCGCCTTGCAGTTCGGGACGTTCACTATAAATGAGCTTCATCATTTTTTCCGTGGTTCCTACCGGTGAAGTAGACTCAATAATATATAAATCATCTTTTTTTAACAAAGGAATAATTCCCTTAGTGGCTGCTTCTACATAAGAAATATCAGGTTCGTTTTTATCCTTAAAAGGGGTAGGTACTACAATCAGGTAGGTATTCGCTTCTTTTGGCTCGGTACCGGCTTTAAAATAGTTTTCTTGAACAGCAGTAGCCAATACTTCTTCTAAATCGGGTTCTACAATATGTATCTTCCCCTGGTTTAGGGTTTCTACTACTTTGGAATTAATATCTACACCCCAAACTTCAATTTTATTAGAAGCAATTAATGCAGATGTAGGCAGGCCTATATAACCTAAACCGATGGTGGTTACTTGTGGATTCATATACTTACTATTTTAACGAAGCAAGATACTCCGTTTTTTATTATTCCTCCGCCCCCTAAGGAGGGAGCTAAGGTTATTATTAATTAATTTTAAATTCGTTTTAGCTTTAATCCTATTTTAAAGGGTGTCGAAAAATTATGCTATGTATTTTTCAATTCTCTCCCTTTAAGGCTGGGGTAAAAGAATAAAAAGCCAGCTCTTATCTATTTATCTTTATTGCTCTAAATTACGAATATGCGTTACAATTCGTTTACAAGCTTCTCCATCACCATAAGGATTATGTAGTTTGCTCATTTCTTCAAAACGACTTTCATTATTTAATAAGTCTAAGGTTTCATTGATAATTTTATCGGTGTCGGTACCTACTAAAATAACCGTACCTACTTCTACGGCTTCAGGGCGTTCGGTGGTATCACGCATTACCAAAACAGGTTTTCCAAGACTTGGTGCTTCTTCTTGCACACCGCCGCTATCGGTAATAATCAGTTTAGAACGATTCATCAGCCATATAAAATCCTGATAAGCTAATGGATCTATGAGTTTTATGTTTTGTATATCTCCTAAAATTCTATTGACCGGCTCCTGTACTTTGGGGTTTAAATGAACCGGATAAACAATCATTACCTGCGGTTTTTGTTCTGCAATTTGCTTTAAAGCTTTACAAATACGCTCAAAACCTGCTCCGTGGTTTTCTCTCCGATGTCCTGTTACCAGAACAACTTCTTGTTCTCCTAATTCTTTTTGGAGTTCTTTAATAAGTTGACTGGGATTTTCATTTACCTTTTCTACACTTCCTAACAATGCATCAATTACAGTATTACCTGTAATTACAATGCTTTCTTTAGCTATATTTTCTTGCAACAAATTTTCTTTGGAAGTACTGGTAGGCGCAAAATGTACATCGGCTATACGTCCTGTAACTTGCCTATTTACCTCTTCCGGAAAAGGCGAACGCTTATTAAATGTACGTAAGCCAGCTTCTACATGACAGACTTTCGCTCCGCTATAAAAACTCGCGATACTTCCGGCCATGGTTGTTGTGGTATCACCATGAACATATACATAATCGGGTTGAAATTCCTCTAAAACCTCTTTTAACTGTACAATAATATCAGCGGTTAAATCATATAAATTTTGTCCGGGTTTCATAAGGTTTAGGTCAAAATCAGGAATTATTTCAAAAAATTCCAAAACCTGGTCAAGCATCTCTCGGTGCTGTGCGGTTACACATACTTTGGTTTCAAAGTTTTCTGCATTTGCTTTGAATTCCTGTACTAAAGGAGCCATTTTAATGGCTTCCGGCCGTGTTCCGAAGATAATAAGGTTTTTTGTTCTCAAAAGTCTTTATTTTAAAAGTGTAAAGTATATAGTTAAGCATAAATAATAAGAATGGTGCCGTAAAATTGCAGTTCTTTAACCACATCTACCACTTTAGTATTCCGCACATAAGGGCTATTCTCTTTAATGGTGAAGCCCAAAACCAAAATGTCGGCACCTTTTTTAATTTTTAATCAATACAACATAAGCTTAAATACCTCAACAGCTACATATTCCCCCATAGAGTTCTTCATTCACTTCCTGCCAGTATAATTCTATGATAGCACCCGATTCTTTTTTAAACCAGATAATAAAGTTTACCCCTATACGTCCAAAAAAACCCTAGTTTAAAAGGTGAGAATTTCCATTGGACTTGGTCACATCCATTATTTAACAAAGTCTTAATTTTTAAAATACCAAAAAGCATAGCTAAAGCACCTTTTTAAAAATGCTTTAAAATATTTTAAAATAAATTTAGATTTTTTTTCAGGAATGCTGATGGGCTTTACCATAAACATTTTTAAATCTTTTGCATAGGTAGGGCGTTGCAAAAGTTGGGTTAGTTATTAATTCGCAGACTAATGTTTTATTTTTATATTTTATTTATAAAAAATTAATTAATTGTACTTTATTATATCCTAATAGTATCGTCACTCTGAACTTGATTCAGGGTCTAAGTTCTATATAATACTAGTCATTTTTATTAGCCACTAAAACGAATTCAGCATGACGTAAGAATCTATACAACTCAGTTAACTATTTCCATATTTGACTATACAGTTTATATTTAGTTTATGAGATTCAGACTGACAAGAGATTTCAGACTGACAAGAGATTTTCAATTCGAGAGTAAAAAACAAGTCCCGCAGTGTTTTTAAAGTTGTAAACTAAGCAATGTCAGGTCAAACTTGCCAAAACAATGTCAGGTTGAGCTTGTCGAAACCCCAATTTTCATCAAAAAGTTCTTAACTACCCCCAAACAGACTATCAGAAATCAAACTCAAGCTTTTAATTTCGCTTTCCATACTAAATCCTGTTATGTTACAACATGGCTTCGCCATTGTGAGTCCCATTTTCAAAACTCACCAAATGTATTTTTAAATAATCTTCCTCTTCTCTCGTCTCTTAAAGAAAAAATTACGGAAAAACCTAATATACATGCGATTTCCGCTAAAACAATTCAAATATATACGCAGGTTTCCACCCCGTAAAATAAAAATTGTTAAAATGTTAAAACAACAAGGCTTTCAGCCTTACTTCCTTATTTTAAGTTCGAAAAACTGTTGGGTTTATCAACACTGCACTCTAACTAAAAAATTCAACGGTGAAAACATCACAAGATATTTAACCTGTAAGTTTTTATTAATTTTCATGGCTTCGCCATCGAGAGTCCCATAAAACCCCTTTATCTTTCTAAAAATCAGCAAAAAGAATTATTTTAAAACAAATTCTTTTCCCTTATCCTCATCTAGCTTTATTCGATGAAATGCAATATTAATCGACATAAAACCCTTATAAAATTCTGAGCAAATATATATTTTTATTTTTTTAAGGCAAGTAAAGCCCTCGGTTTTTGCATAGTTTTATCAAAATATAAAATAGAGCTTATTCCCATAACAATTCTCAAACATTCATCCCCTAAATCTTACATAATTTATTGATATTTAAAATTCACAAGTTCAGAACCGGCCTATTTTTTAATTCCGTAGTAAAACCAAGCTAATGGGCCGCGGCGGGCAGTGGAGCATTGCCTAGCGCAGCGGTTGCAATGCGCACGATAGACAATTAGCGCTGCGTTTTCAAGAAAATAAAAATAAGCCTAGATTTTTTTGCTTCTCCTAAGCCTGCCGAAGGATCTTTGGGCGAGCAAAGAAAATGAAAAAGAAGCTGTGTAAACCTCTAAGAAGAATCACTGTAATTTAGAATTCCGTCAATCATAGAAGGATTAAAGTAATCTGTTGATTCAAACCTTACTATTGTTTTCTATAAACATTTCCTTTTGAATGGTTATTCTTCTTTTCCTTAATGAAAAGAAGCAAAAATCAAGGCTTACCAAACTGGTTCTAAATTGTTTGTTCGGAAGCTAAATTTTAGGAACTCGCTACGCTCAAACGGCCTAAAATTAGTAAGCTTCACTCACGGCCAATTTCACGAGCAATTTTGGATAGGCCAGTTTACTTCTATTTTTTATTACCGTCATCCTGAACTTGATTCAGGATCTAAGCTTCTATAAACCCATTGATTTCCTTGAAACCTATACCTGAAACTTTGAACTGGAAACCTAATACCTCTGTCAACAAGCTACAATCTCCTAAACTACATCCACTTGTCTAAGGCCTTACACTATACATACATTATACATTAAACTACAGCCTTTCTCCCATTAATACAAATTTTTATCCCTAACTGAAAAGTAAAATAATTGAAATATCATTATTTTTTTGTTAATTTTAACACCAATTCCAAATAAAGAAGATGTACAATCATTATGAAAATGATTTTGCTAAGTTTTGGATTAATAATGGAATACTCTACTATGTGTATAAGCCCTACCCCATTATAAACCTGGATATGGCAAAACAGATCGTTGCCGACCGACTTAAACTACAGGGAGATATTATTTATCCCGTGTTCTGTGATACTCGTGAAATTATAAATTCCGAACAGGACGCAAGAGATTATTTGGCTACTAAAGGTTCTATCTTATGTAACGCCAATGCTTTCCTGATAGAGTCTGTTTACAGCCTACAGATGGTCAATTTTTATGTAAAGACCAGTAAACCCTGTATCCCGGTACATATTTTTAATCAAAAGCAAAAGGCCCTCGATTACTTAAAGGATTTTAAATAATCAAATAGGTTTTTGTAAAAACACAACTGTATAGAATTGTCTCTTAGAGATCAGTAGCTGTTCTCATATTTGACTATAAAGTTTATAGTGCATTTGTCAGGTTCAGCCTCCGAAACCCTCGTTTTTTACAGACAAGCCCTTGACAGTACTACAACAAACAGTAAAATTAAATTAATAGGCTTATACAAACACAAAACTTATATGGAATTACATAAGAAACAGACCAGGTTTCTGGAATTTTACCGTCATCTTATAGAGCTTGCTTCAGAGAATTTCTCAACCCGTTTACATATTACTGGCAAAAAGGATGATGAAATTGAAACCTTCGGCCTTCTGCTCAATATGCTGGCGCAAAGGCTTCAGACTCTCTATAATCTCCACGCTCCTTCCCTTCGTAAGAAGCTTCCTGATCTCAGCTTTTTAATTAATGAAGACAGAAAAATAATATTTGTAAGTCCCGATGCCATATCAGCTATTAAGAGTTCAAAAGAACAATTATTCGGTAAAGATTTTACAACAGTACTTACCAGTTCTTCACAACAGTTTTTTCTAGATGAAATGATGAAAATTGATAATGAACTCTTTCACGAAAAATACCACGAATTACACTTTAAGGATAAAGCCGATGCTAAAATTTCAAGCTATTCCTTTTGGTACACTGCTTTTAATGAAGGTGGTGCCAGACTTATTTCCGTGCATTGTAATTTCAAAAAAGCTATCAAAAAAATAAAGGAGACTGGCAATAGCTTGCTTCTAAAGGAAGATTGGGATAAAATTAGGGCATTTCATAATTATATATTAAACCATCTTTACGAAAATCTTCCTTCCATGAGTGAACTCGCAAAGATAGCCGACCTAAACGAATATAAACTTAAAATGGGTTTTAAAGAACTATATAAAATTTCCATTTTTCGGTTTCAAACCAGGGAGCGTATGTCACATGCAGAACTTTTAGTAAAAAATACCCTTATGCCTATTAAGCAGATTTCACAACATCTTGGCTATAGAGATTCTTCTCATTTTTCCACCATTTTTAAAAAGCATTTTGGCACCAGCCCAAAAAAATTTAGAAACCAGAATAGAAAAGATTCTCCCTAATCAACAACTTTTTATCCTTTAGAAAAAAGTTATATCTCTTAACTTTATAATCCAAGAAAACATTACAAACCGGGTGCCTGTTAACTACGGTTTTCAGGCAATAAGCTATGGCTGCCCTACTCAGTCATAGCTCTTTTAAAAAAAAAATCAATGACTTCGAGATAATCAACAACCTTGGGTTATTAAACTCACCATTCAAAATAAATCCCTAATAACCAAAACTTTATCCCTTAAAAAAAAGTTTTTTGCTATAATTTTAATGCTATAAATCCATCAGCATGGTTTACAGCAAACAAAATATCAGGAAATATGCAGTGGAAGCTATAAGCTACCTCTTTATCCTGCTTTTTGTTTATGCCGGGTTTACCAAGCTTTTAGAAGGAGACCAGTTTTATACCAACCTCAACAATTCTCCTCTGTTTGGAGTTCAATCCATTGCCGGTGTTGCGGCCTGGGGCATTCCCGTTCTGGAAATTCTGGTGGCAGCATTGCTGGCCTGGGCCAAAACAAGGCTAATAGGATTATATGGTGCATTTGTACTAATGATCCTATTTACGGCCTACGTTGCAGGCATACTATTTATTAGCCCGTATACCCCTTGTTCGTGCGGAGGAATTATTACCCTGCTATCCTGGAAGCAGCATTTTATAGTTAATATCGTCTGGATACTATTGGCCATTTTGGGGATCATATTCTTACGAAGAGAAGATAAAAAAGAAAAAAACAATCTAACGAATTACCAATTGAAGTGAACCATATAAAGAAATTTTGTTGCGCAACAAAAGCAGGGAGCTGCCGAAAACCTGAACCCATAGAGTAGGCATATTTATTAAACAATTAAATTCTAAAATTATGAAAATTAAATTTTTATTACCCGTATTGGCATTTATTTTTGCCATTGGAATGTCTTTTACGACATTAGAATCGGAAAGGTACGCAGCTACCGGTTGGATTGATGGTCCTAATGGCTGGGAGCAAATAACAGTTGATTGTCCTGGTCCTACTGGAGCTAATGATTGTAGAGTGTATTTTTCATCGAATCCAAGTGAAGTGTATCCCGTTCACGATGCACTGAATGGAAATATTATAAAAACCACTAATGAAGATCCGGTGGAGCTTTAGTAATGATTTTTTTAATTTTAAAGTAAACACCAAGGTATTTATTAGCCTTGGTGTTTATCTCTTTAAGTTCTCTGTAACTCCGTATTTATGGCAATCCCCGAGTTAACTCTTCCTGTCCTTTGGGAAGGCAAATAAACCTTTGATAAAACTCCTCACTTAAATATTTCTTGGCCACAGCATTTACATCTTCTAGGCTAACAAAATGTTCCAGGAGTGTTTTGTACTGTAAGACTTCCAAAATGAGTTCTTCATTATTATTCAACTTTTCTTTCAGGTAACCTGGCCAAAAATTATTAGACGCATAATTAAAGTATTCAATACGTTTTCCAAAGGTTTCTTCTTCCGTAACTACTGTCTTTTCAAACCATTGCTTATCCATTCCATTTTCTCGCAACGACTGAAATTCTTCTTTTGCGTACCGAATCATATTCTCCAAATTACTCAATTCACTATCAAATGAAATAATAAACTCATACAAACCTTTTTGGGTATCCACAAAATGGCCATTCGCACCTGGGGCATAACAACCTTCACGTAAACGATCTCTAATTCTAGTATGTAAAGCCTTGGCTAATAAACGAAGAATAATTTTGGTTTTTATGTCTGTTGGAGCTTTCAAAGGGAAAGATAAACGCACTAAAGCTTGATTAAGGTTATCTAAATAAATAGTTTCATTCATCTTTTTAAGTGGAAATATTGGAATATTTGTAGTATCTGATGACTGAAGTTCTCCCTTAGGAAATGCGGACAAATACTTTACCAATATCGGTGTAAGTTGGTCTTTATCAAAATCACCGGTTAGGATAAAGGTATATCCATTAAAATTAGAAAATAACTGGTTAAATACATCATGCACCTTTTCCTTCTTCAGTTGGTTTACATCCTCAAGATCCATACGTGGAATATCAGGGAATCTCAATGCTTCAATACTATCCCGAAAGAAAGCTGAAGAAGTTCTTCTTCCATATTTAAGTTGCTTTTTGTAATGGTTTTTCCAATCTCTAAAAGTTTCAGGAGTAATTTTTGGCTTATCTATGTATAAGTAAAGAAGATTCAAAAAATCTTCGATATGATCGGCTTGGCAATGCGCATTAATTATTTGTTCACTTTTTGTCTGATTAAAGTTCAATTGTATGCCCCTATCTCGCATAAATTGATCCAATTCAAAGGTGTTAAATGGTCCTGCTCCTACGTGTTTAACCACTTTGCCAGATACAGTTGCAGCTAGAAAATCGTTCCGGTTTTCAAAAGGCATGGAGAAAGGGCGGTAGGCGTATAGTGAGACTTTATTAGTAAATAATTCACCTCCTGGTGCTGTCGGTTTTAGGATTACTTTGACATTATTCCTGAGTTCGATAGTAGTAACATCAATTAGACTCTCTGATGTATGCTTGATAACATTTTTTTCTTTCAAGGGAATATCAGTAATATTTTTTAGAGATGCAGAAGTAATGGATTGCATATCCGCCGTATAAGGCCTCACTTCCATCTCATTCACGTCGGAGACCCATTTTTCGATTAAATCATAACTAGGGATTGTAACGTTCTTTCCTTTAAAGAACAGAAAGTCGGTATTCTTACCAAGGTCAACAAAATCAAGTGCAAATTTCTGAATTACTTTCAGGTCAATCCCATCAAGAAGTTGAATTATCAACTTTTTTTCATCCTTAGGACTGGGAGCGGCTTGACCTTTTGTAAAATGATATTTGTATCGAATAGCTAGAGCAGAAGTACTTTCATATCGATCTGCGGAAAAACTTTTCAATACTTTTGTTTTTGCTTCGGTCAGTTCTTTTTTTGTAAAGCCTGTGTGCATCCTTTTTCTCGTCACTAAAGCATCAATAAAGCGTTTTTTTATATGTTTTGGATCATTCATGTCAAAGTTTACAATGACCTCATTGACCCATAGTTGGCCACCTGCCATCTGATTCGCCCGGTATTTAGCAGAAAAGTTCGATATAGGGGAGTTTCGTTGCCCTATCATGTACTCCCCTCTTGGGGTCATGATTTCCCTATAAAGTTGTTGTAATAACATCTTCCTATAATCTGATTTATTCCTTGGACTATATTTATAATTAGGTCTTTTGGAAATAATATAGACTCTAAAATCCTCTCTCTTGGTATCTTTAACAGAAAAGTACTGGTTCCCACCTTTCAGGTTTATTGTTTGGGCATCTACTCTGGCTTGAGCGTTTTTGGGACGGACAGGTTTTTTTAGGTCTGAGAATATCTGTTTTATATGCATCTCCATACTATCCACGTTGATATCCCCAACAACAATGGCCGCTTGTAGGTCTGGACGGTACCAATCCTTGTAGAAGCGTATAAATGCTTCACGATTGAAATTCTCTATACTTTTCTTATATTTTTCATGAGTATATGAGCTAAATCCTGTATTCTTCTCTACACGTTTCTTAATTGTTCTTGACAACCAATCTTTATATGGATCACTTGTTCTCATTTCTCCCAATACTGCCCCTCGCTGCACATCAATTACAGATTGTTCCATCAGAATGTCCTTAGCCCGATCTCGGACAGATAGTACCCCCTCCTGTAATACTTTTTTATCACCGGATGGTATTTTCACATAATAGGCCGTATAATTTTGACCTGTATTGGCATGACTATATTTTCCTGAGCTACGGAAGTAGGAATGTATATCAGGAAAGTGCTTGGTTGCTTTGGCTCCGACATGTTCCAATAAGTGTGCATACTCTTTCTGGTCTTTATCTTCCTGATAGTATCCCGCTTTAACGACCATATGAAGTTCAATCTCTCCTTCAGGTATATTATTACGCCGAATATAATAGGTGAATCCATTGGCCAACTTACCATATCTAACTTCGGGATCTAAAGGTAAAGTATCAACAGTAAGATATGGGGCATTCCTCTGGCCATTAACAGGCATTATGCTTTGTAGCAAAAGAAACATTACCAAAAACGAATTTCTCATCATTATAAAATGTTATTTGATCTGTGCATATTTGGAGAACAAGGTTTCAATACCCGTGGTTTTGTCCCAGATTAGGGTTCTTTGCACGTTCTTCTTCGGGTATTGGATAAAGAACATCCGTGTCTTCCCAAAGCGATGTTTTTATTCCTAAAATTTCAGTAGCTTTCCCAGTACGTTTTAAGTCTAGCCAGCGGTGCCCCCACTCCGAAAACAGTTCTAATTTTCTTTCTTTCATGATTAGGTTCAATAAGGTTTCTTTATCGATTCCCGGACTGGTATCTGTAATCAGGTCGACCCCGGCCCGATCTCTTATTTCATCCACATCTGCTATGGCACCAGTGAGATTTCCTTGCATGGTTCTTGCTTCTGCCCGTATTAAATATTGCTCTGCTAATCGAAGTACCATAGAATATTCAGTAATATTATTTAGGCTAGATCTATCCTTGTATTTATATGGAAAGTGAAAATTTCGTGTTTCATTGGTAAAATGACCTATCCAGTCTGTGAGCCGCTTATCCTCCGGGTGAATAGATTGCATAAATCCTTCTGTTATCTTTATATACGAATATGAAGTTCCAATAAACACAGGGGCTTCATTAGTAGTTGTCAATATATTCCCTCTTCCAATAGGTGATATTTGCCAAATAGCTTCCCTACTATTGGCTAGAAAAACTTGCTTCAAATCTTTCAGAATTTCGTAAGTATCTGTATGGGAAATGACTTGATTACTTAGACTTTCTGCCTGTTCCCAATTTTGCTGATATAAGTGTACCCTTGCTAAAAATGCCATTACAACAAGTCGGTTAACATGAGTACGCTCTCCTTCCAAGTATTCTATACCTAAAAGGTCCATAGCTTTTTCTAAATCAGCAAAAACTTGTACATTTATTTCTTCTACCGTATCCTGTGAAACCAATGAATTTTTCCGATAGTCTGTAGCTAATACCAAAGGAACATCCCCGTATATATTTACCAAATGGAAGTAAGTAAAGGCTCGAACAAACCGGGCTTCCCCTTCCAAACGAATTCCGACTTCTTCTGTAATATTATCGGATTGTTCTATACCTTCCAATACAGCATTGGTCATATAGATAATATTATATGCACTGGACCATATATTGAGGTTTGGAGAACTGGCAGGCATTATTTCATTTTGATAAAATTCACCAAATGCCGAGTCATCAGGATTTATTGGCTGTAATACATCAGCAGACAAGCCTGCCAAAACCGTAACACTATTTTGCCAGCCACCGGAAAACGAAGCATTAAACAACTCATTATAAATCCCTGTCATAGCGTTTATCGCTGTTTCATCACTTTCAAAGACTGCTTCGCTTACAATTTTATGATTTGGAACTTCCACATCGACAAAATCTTCACATGATACCACTAGTAGTATGTAGAGTATCATTATTAAAAATTTGATTTTTACAATTAATTTCATGCTTTTTTATTTTAAAGATTAATCTGTAAACCACAGGTTATGGTCCGTAAAGGAGGAATTACAGTACCGCCTGTATATTGAGGATCTAATCCTATAAAATTGGTTATTGTTAAAAGATTTTGAGCATTCAAAAAGATACTACACGTTTTTAATCCTAATTTTTGGATTAATTCTTTCGGTAGGTTATGGTTAACGGAGAGCGTTTTTAAACGTAAAAATGAAGCATCACTTAGGAAATAATCAGTAGTTCTGGCTCTGGAATATGCTCTTGATGCTTCAATAGATTGGGAAATATTCTGAATTCGTTTATCATCTGTATTATTCCGAAATGCTTCAAACACTTCATAAGGTTGATTGCTCTTAGTACCGGGATTTGAAAAATAAGGCTTCCCAGCCTCTTCCTTCACAAACTCCCATAAGAACTGAATTGCAAGATTTTTATAGGTAATAGTATTGTTTACCCCTCCATAATATTTTCTTCCACGATCCTTGATAACAACACGATCTTCATAATCATATCTTCCATCCTCATTAACATCAACCACGTTATATAAACCCGTGTCCGGATCAATACCATTATACTCATATCTTAAATCAATGTCCAAAGGATGTCCTACCTTATACATATTTTCATAAGAGGTTTGCTCTATATTAGGAAAGCTAACAAGTTTGTTTTTTGGAAGGGTAAAATTGAGAAAAGTTTGCCATCGAAAAGTTTGAGACTGAATGTTTAATGTAGATAATTCCAATTCCCATCCCGTATTCTGTACCATAGCCGGCAAATTAGCCTGAATAGTTGCAAATCCTGTCGTTGCAGGAAGTGGATAGCCTACCAATTGATTAGAAGATCGGTTACGATACCAGCTAACATTAAGGTTAATTCTATCTTTTAAAAAACCAAGTTCAACAGCCGCTTCCAACTTTTTATTTTCTTCCCAAGAATAATCGGGATTAGTAAGTTGTGTAGGGTATAACCCTCCCGGACCCGGAGTTGGTTCATAGGCGTCCAAATACTGGTAATCCCCTATCTGGTCACTTCCTGTAGTTCCATAACTTCCCCTTAGCTTTCCGAAACTCAGGAAAGACACTTTATCCTTAAAAAAAGAAGCTTCAGAAAATATCCAGGCACCGCCTATAGCTCCAAAATTTGCAAAACGTTTATTGATACCAAACCGTGATGAACCATCTCTTCGCGCTGTCAGGTTAATAAAATATTTTCTCTTCCAGTTATAACCTAAACGACCAAATATGGCATTATATTTATATTTAGTATCAGTATTAGAGAGAACGGTAACTTCTTCGGCAGCACCTAAATTACCAATTAAGGACTCAGATGCATATCCACTACCAAGTAGAAATAATCTATTATCGTCATTCTGCTGAAAAGTAACTCCTATAAGAGCGTCTAAATTACTATTGCCAAAATTCTTGCTATAAGTAATTTGTGGTTCTATAATCCACGATCGTCTTTTTGTATTTGAATGTCTTGAATCCAATGGAGTATCTTCCCGATCGTCAGGACGGTAAGATTCTTTTGAGGTTATTGTTTTTTGTTCACTGTCAAGATTAGTATACCCCATATTTGTTTTAAGGGTTAAACCTTTTGTCAATTGGTAAGACAAGCCAAGGTTGACCACCAAATTATTTACTTTTGAGGTACTACTATTGTACAGAAAGGCGAAAGGATTATCCCAGGAATTGTTTTCCCAATTGAGACTACCATCTTCATTATATATTGAAGGAGCATTAGGTGGTAAAAATAATGCGTCCATTACAAAGTTACTCCCCCCATTAAATAAGTTATTATTATCTACTCCATAATTTACCGAAAGATTAACTCCTAATTTGTTGTTTTCTGACGTATGATTTAAGTTAAGTCCAACGGTTCCCTTATTGTAGCTAAAGTCTCCAGGAAACACTGTCCCCTGTTTATGATAAGAGCCTCCTAAACGGAAAGAAGTAGTAGCGTTACCTCCAGAAACTGCAACATTTAAATCGGTAATCAAAGTAGTTCCTCCAAAAAATTCTTCTTGCCAATCCGTATATCGATTTTGATCCCATATTGTTAAATCTTCAGCATTATCCATTGTTGGCTCAACACCATCATTTTCAAAGGCGGTTTTCCGTATATTTAAATATTGCTCAGTATTTAGGAGTTTCATTTTATTAGAGACTTCTCCTATACCTGAATATAAACGTACTTCAATTTCAGTTTTCTGTTCAAGGCCTTTTCCCTTTTTGGTAGTAATAAGAATGACCCCATTGGCACCACGAGAACCATAAATGGCCGTGGCATCCGCATCTTTTAAGACCTCTATACTCTCTATATTAGATAGATTTATTGTATTTAACGGGTCTATACCTAAACTGTTCATACTACTTATACCAGTAATTGCACTCGAATTGACCGGTACTCCATCTATGATATAAAGAGGAAGGTTACTTCCAGTACGTAAACTATTTTGCCCTCTTATTTGTATCCTAGGTGCTATGCCTGGCACTCCGCCCGGCTGCACAATTTCTACTCCAGCCATTCTTCCTTGTAAGGCTTGTAAAGGATTTACAATTGACTGGAGCTCAATACCCTCTGAGGTTACTCTGCTTATATTTCCCGTTTGTTCTCGCTCTTTGACCTTGTAATACCCGGCATTAATTTCTACGGCTCCCAAGGCGGTAACATCCTTTTCTAACTCAATATTGATTTCCTCCCTGCTGTTTACAGCCACTTCCCTACTCTTAAAGCCGAGGTAAGAAACTATTAAAACGGCATTTGCAGGTGCGGTTAGCTCGTAGTCCCCCTCCATATTGGTAAGGGTACCCTTGTTACTATCTTTAATAGAAACGGTAGCTCCCGGAACAGGTAAACCGTCTTTATCGGTTATAGTTCCTGTTATGGTGATATCCTGAAAATAAGGAAGGGGTTTGGGCGTGGCCGCTGTTATTCCTTGTATGGAGAAAAGCAGGAACAGATCAATTACTATAGCCGCCACGATATACGTGGGGCTTTGGTAATTATTTTTCATAATTTTGCGTGTGATTTTAATGAAACAATTGTTTTATTAAGCCCAGGCCTTCCCCACTTAGACGCCAATCTTTAGTAAGGGAAAGAGATTTTGCTTATAGACTAATTCAAATTTCTTTTCATAAACAATTTCTTTTTTATACCTGGACTGAAGTCCTACGCCTGACCGAAAAAGCCAGTGCATCCAGTTTTTGCAACTATCTTAAGGACTTTGTAAATTTCCTATAGTTCTTCAGAGGTTGTCATTTCGGTGCTCCTCCCTTGTTGGAGCTTATGAAGGAAATACCTTAGATAGGCTTCTTGGGTTTAACTGGAAATAGCCGTTCGGCTGCCGACGGGCCATTAAAGAGGGGCTTGCCGCCATGAATGGCGGAAATGAGGACCATATAAAATAAAAAACTCGTCTTCATATCGATGAATTGAAAACGAGTCTCTCTAGTATATATAGAACCAAATACTATAGCAGGCCCTATCAACCGTACCGCAAGGTTCCGACGCCTATCAGAAACGGAATACGATAGAGCCCTTAGTGCTATAGCGGTACGAATGTACACAAAATATCACCTCGGGCATTAACCTACCGTCTCGTTCTGATTACAAATTGTCGGAATTTGCGGTCGAGACTCTTTGTTAACACCTATTTAATCGAATATATTTATGATATAATCTGTTATATATTATAAATAAATATGATTTTCACATACAATATTAGTAATAATATATTAATAATTAAAATAAATATCACATAAATTCTAATATTTACTAGATATAATGTGATATTTGATTGATTATCAACTTCATAATGCCATCTTAGATTGATTTTTAAGAAGTCAATACTATTATGGCTAAGAAAACAGATAAATCAGAAGAAAAAAACTCAGCGAAGTTTGAAAAAAGAGTAAACCCGCATACTATGCGCGAGGCTCTGAGAAATCTTAAGTCTCGCTTTGCTACGGGAGATGTGCGCTCGATGAAAGAAGTTTCCAGTGAATATGCTACTGGAATGCCATTTGCGTTAGGTATGAGTTACGAAACAATGATCACTCGTTATAACGATCCAAGGAAATTAACCTTGGAAGATATTCTGAATACTGCTGACATTACAAGCACCGATTATGAGACCGTAGTAAAAGTTGCTATACGTGAGGCAATACATAATCATACCAAAAGAGATATTTCCAAACTTCTACCCAATGAAGGAAAAACGGCTAAATAGCAGATGAAACCTCGCTGGTACACAGGCGTATCGCAAAGGAACATAAGGTAAAATTGAAAAGTTCCGTAATAAATTAGGCCTTATTTTATTAGATGCAGTTGAAAAGGGACTTCTTAAAAAAGAACAGATAAGCTATAATAATTACTATAAACAGGGGATATTCAAGAGTAGTCCATTAGTATTAGTTGCTGAATAATGATCAAAAAATTCCCAATATAATTTTCGGGGAGTGCAGGATAATTATAGATAAAAACAGGCATAGTAATTTTCTGTTTGTTAGTTATTTATATTTAAATAATAGTTGAGAATATTCTATTCTAAAATCCTTGATTTAAATTTTAATGTTTATTTCAACTGAAAAGTATACCGAATATCTATCTAACTTTTTACCACTAATAAAACTTATTTTATTTACAATTTTATTACTCTTAGGATCATATCCACTTCAACAAAGAATTTTTCCAGGGCATACAAGGCAAATCTTGCATTTGGTTCAAGCCTGTAGGATATAAATTCACCCTGATTAAATAGTGTATGATATTGCTCTTGCTCTGGTAATAATTTAAATTCGTAAAGAGTCATATAAATTGGGGGGTTCCCCTGTTTAATTTGAAAATAGCTTTTTATATTAAGACAGTTTTAAGTCAACTTTAGTAAAAAAACAAAATTTCATTTTGTCATATAGCTATTTATATATATGTTTGCTATGTGGATCAGAAAAAAATAGTGGAAATAAGTAAGGCATTGGGAAATCCAACCCGATTGAACATTTTGAAATGGATCAGAAATCCTGAACAGAATTTTCCAGAGCAGGATTTGGGACACTATGAGGATGGCGTGTGTGCTTCGTTTATTAAAAATAAGACTAGCCTTTCTCAGCCTACTATCTCTACTTTTCTTGCTATGATGGAGAAAGCTGATTTGCTCATATCGACCAGACACGGAAAGTGGACATATTTTAAAAGGAATGAAAAAGTCCTTAAGGAGTATGCTGAAGAAATTAGAAAAAATTATTAAAAAATTTACCACAATATATAGATATAATTAAATATAACTATTTATAATTATGGCAGTAGAAATTATTGGATGGATCGGATCTGCCTTAGTGGTTATTGCCTACGCTTTGACCATCAAAGGAGGAAAAAATGTTCATTTTATCTGTAACTATTTTAACTTATTTGGGGCTGCTTTTGTAGCCTTCAATTGTTATTACAATACCTCATTTCCATCTCTGTTCTTGAACATTACATGGATGGGTATCGCGTTATTTGGAATTACTAATCATAAAAAGATAAAAGAATGAAAGCATTAACATTTTCACAGTTCGGAGAACCTGAAGTACTAGAATATCAAGAAATTACCCTTCCAGAATTTGGAGATAAGGAGGTTCTGGTCCAGATGAAGGCTATAGGTTTGAACTACGCAGACATATACAGGAGAAAGGGAAACTATCACTTAGATGGTAATTCTCCATATATATTAGGATATGAAGGTTCTGGAATTGTTTCACAAAGTAATTCAAAGATATTTCATCCTGGAGATCGCGTAGCGTTCGCAGATGTGCCATTTTCAAATGCCGAATACGTGGTCGTTCCAGAAGAGAAAGTAATCCCCTTACCTATCGATATTGATTTTGAAATGGCAGCTTCTTTACTCTTGCAAGGATTAACTGCTCAATATCTTACCACCGATAGTTATAGAGTGGAACAGGGGGATGTTGTACTCATACATGCAGCCTCAGGAGGAGTCGGACAGATCTTGACTCAGATGAGTAAATTTAAAGGCGCCACTGTAATTGGATTATCCAGAAGTGAAAATAAATTTCAGGCTATTCTTGACAACAAAGCTGATTATGTGCTAAAGTTGGACCAAAAATGGAAGGAAAGGATATGGGAAATAACTAATGGTAGAGGTGTAGATGTCGTGTATGATAGTGTTGGCTCTACGCTTTCCGAAAGTATTGAGGTCACAAAAGTACGAGGTAGTACGGTATTCTTTGGTATGAGTGGAGGCGATCCAGAACCAATAAATCCAAAAATATTAGGCGAAGGAAGTAAACGACTAATTGGCGGCGATTTGTGGAGCCACTTGGAGTCATCAGAGGAAAGAATAAAACGATCAGGAGAGTTATTTGATATGATTCGGAATGGACAATTACATATTAAAACCCCTGTTACTTTCAAGTTGAAAGAGGGATGGAAAGCTCATAAATTCCTGGAAGGTGGAAAAAGCCAGGGTAAGGTTCTCTTAATCCCTTGATTCCCTAAGCAAATATAATAATGATAAAATCTAGATAAATAAGGATATTACAAGAACAATCAAGATGTTTGAACGGCAATTAAAGGTAGTAAGGGAAAAATTGATAGAGGTTCTTAAAAACCAGAAGAAATAATTCGTAGTCAATGGAAGTGGAACAAAAATTGTATATTAGAATTTATAGTTATGGGAGCAATAGAATTAAGGGGAGAACTCTATAAATATATAGAGATTGGGGACAGAAAGTTTTTAAACGCCCTACATAAAACTGCAAAAGAATACATTGAGCGGCAGTGGTTAAACCGGATGATAGCTGAAGGTGAAGAGGATATAGCGGCAGGAAGGACTTACAGCCTGGAAGAAGTAAAAAAGGAAGTCAAAGTTTCAATTATTGGTCAGTGGGAAAACCAACCGGAATTAAGCTCAGAAGAAAATTTAAAAATGAGAATTCTCTTAAATTTTCTGAATGACGAGTTTACGCGAGATGTAGGTCAAGGTACAGAATTTTTATATCGATCTTCCGAAAGAATTGCAAAAGCCTATTTTGATTTGTCTCCAAGAGATGTGCAAGACGCTTGGTGTTATCCCTCAATAGCTTCTAAACCTTCATTCAATGTATGCTTTAGACCCGAATTAGCTAAAGAAACATTAAACTTGGTAGGAGTTCAGTTATGTGAAGTAGAAAAAGATCAAAGTGATTATATGTACAAATGTATCGGCATTTTGGCTGATTTTGATGAAAATAATATTTTCAAATTTCACAAAATTGGTAGTAAAAGATGTGCAGAGTGCAGAGTTATTTCCAGAAATACAGATGAATTAAGGTGTGCTAATAACTAAGATTCTGTGGCCGGCACAACCCAACATAAACGCCTTGTTGACTCAACCGGTTCTTCGCCGGTTAGCGCTATATGGGGATTAGTTTGTTTTTAGGAGATAATATTTGTTAGGTAGGTAGGTAGGACACCTAAACCCCTATACTGGATGTCGGGTTTTGGTTATTGACTTAAGGAGCAACTGCTTTTCACTATGCTTTTTCATTGGCACTTACAGGATTTCCTGTCATTTTGATCTTTTTAGGCCATAGGTTTCCTGTTACGCCCGGGAGGATCGTTTTTTATCTTAAATGGATGTGTTGAAAAAGAAAAAAACTTTTACACCCCTGACACACCCTTGTCATAAACGCAAATTACCTTTGCCGAATAACTTAAAAAAAAGAAAATGAATTTAGCATCAATTCGCATTATTACAGCCAACATCAATGATTTAATAAAATTCTATGAGTGTGTAACAGAAACACAATTAATACGATACACACCTGAATTTGCTGAACTTCATAGCAAATCTGCCACGCTGGCAATTGGTAGCACCAAAACTTTACAGGCATTCGGAGGCAAGAAGGTTGCAGAAGCAGCTCATAACCAAAGTGCCATCATAGAATTTAGAGTAGAAGATGTAGAGAAAGATTATGAAAGACTAGCTGACTATCTCAAAAATGATATAGTTCAAAAACCAACTACTTTACCTTGGGGCAATAAATCTTTTTTATTCCGAGACCCTGATGGCAATTTAGTGAACCTGTTTACACCTGTTACCAAAGAAGCTATAAAAAAATTTGATGGAGAGACTAACTAAAAAGGAAATCACTACCGCCAATAACTAAGATTCTGTGTGGCCGGAACAGCCTGTCCCCTTTTTTTAGGAGCCCAACATAAACGCACTGTTGACTAAACCAGTTCTTTGCCTATATGATTTGCTAGGCTTTACGGTTTTCTGCATTTTTCTTCTGAAAATTCTAGTATTTTTACGGGAAACTGTGAATTAAATAGATAACTAGTTATAATTAATAGGGGAAAATACAATTAAGAGAATCTCTGGGATCTTATATGTGGATTTTCCTTTTTTTGAAATTATAATAGGGCTTACGGATTTCAATAAAACAAGGGGTTTTAGCTCTTGGGAATATATTCTGGAATGCTTATAAAATTTAAGGATATAATGCATATAAATGTAATATTACATTTATATACATGTTGTGCATCAGTTTAAAAAGAAAAATATTCCGGTTAAAAAAATACGGCGGATTTCAAAGAAATCCATAAAAACTCGAAAAATCGGAGTTTAAAAAAACTGAAATCCGAGCGAAACGAAATTCATAGAGGAAAAAATTACGTGAAATAAAACGCTGAAAAAAAGAACTTAACGGAAAAAAAATAAGTTTTGGAGAACGAGAAACCGAAAGCATTTGAAAAACATTGACCGAAAAAACCGAATGCACAATAACTAAGCCATGGCTCCTACTCGCCTACCCGGAAAATCCTCTGGATTTTCCTACCGTTCGGGAATTTTTGCTAACTTAGTTGCAAAATCACGCCACAGCTCATAGCCCAAATCGTTACCCTTTATTAAAAAAAATCCATTTCAGTTCAATATTTGAGAACTTATTGTATATTTGTTCTATAATTTGACTGATGAAACGAATAATTGCGAAAAGTACACTTAGAGAATTTTGGGAGAAACACGCTGATTCCGAACAGTATTTGAAAACTTGGTATGATACGGCTAAAAGTTCTAAATGGTTTTCTCCAAACGATGTTAAGCAAACTTATGTTTCAGCAAGTATTCTTAAAAATGGTCGAGTTGTTTTCAATATAAAAGGAAACTCTTATCGGCTAGTGGTGAAATTCAACTATGAAAAACAATGGGCTTTTATTCGATTTATCGGAACACACCCTGAATACGATAAAATAAACGCTGATACGATTTAAAATACAACTGATTATGAATTTAAAACCTATTAAGAACGAGAACGACTACCGAAACGCACTTAATCGTTTGGAAGATATTTTTGATGCTCCAATTGACTCAAAAGAAGGTGATGAAGCTGAAATTCTTTCACTAATGATAGAAAACTATGAAAATGAACACTATCCAATCGAAGCACCTGATCCAATCGAAGCGATAAAAATACGAATGGAAGAACTGAATTTACGCCAAAAAGATTTGGTGGGAATCATTGGTGGTAAAAGCCGAGTATCTGAAATCTTAAATCGGAAAAAGAAATTGACAGTTGAAATGATTAGAGAGTTAGAGCGAATACTTCAAATCTCAGCTTCGGTTTTAGTGAATAATTATCAACTCGTAAAAAATAACAAAGGGTAATAACTAAGTATTCAGCCCGCCGATAGGCCAGGGCTGAATATCTTGTTGACGGATCCGATTCCTCCTCTATAGGGAATGCCTTTTTATTCTGGATTATTTTGTATTTTTATTCCGGCAGATTAGCCGTAATTTTTGTTGGTTTTTTAGGCTCCAACATTTTCTAGGGACTTAAATGTAACTTACTTATCGATAAAACCATTTTTCTGGTCATATTTTAACAGCATCTGACTGCAATAGCCGCGAAAATGCACCTACAGCAGTTAGATATACGTCGTGCCCAATTAAAAAATTCAGTTTCATTACATAATTTAGGTTTAATGATTGTATCTTTGATAGTATCAAATGATAGTATCAAGAATGAAACCACCTTACGAAATAACATCTTCAATTTTAAAATTAATCACTTCTATTTCTGAGAAAATAGGAGAAGTAAATGCTAATTTATTAAATAGACCTTCACCTAAATTGAGAAAACAGAATAGAATCAAAACTATTCATTCATCTTTAAAAATAGAAGGAAATACGCTTACAGAAGAACAAATAACAGCACTTCTTGAAAATAAAAAAATTATTGGTCCAAAAAAAGATGTTCTTGAAGTTTTAAATGCAATTAAAATCTATGAAAATTTAGAAGAATACAATCCTTCTAATGAAAAATCATTTTTAAAAGCTCATAAAGACTTAACGGAAGGTCTAATTGAAAATACCGGAAAATATAGGAATCAAAGTGTCGGAATTGTAAAAGGTTCAAAAGTTGAGCATTTAGCCCCACCTTTTGACAACGTCCCTTACTTAATGAAAGACCTTTTTCAATACTTGCAAAAATCAAACGAAATTGAATTAATAAAGAGTTGTGTTTTTCATTATGAAATGGAATTTATACACCCATTTTTAGATGGAAACGGAAGAATGGGAAGATTATGGCAAACTTTAATTTTAATGGAAAAATATCCAGTGTTTGAGTTTTTACCATTTGAAACTTTAATTAGTAACGACCAAGAAAAATATCACAAAGCCTTGGCTGAAAATGATAAATCTGGAAAATCAACAAAGTTTATTGAATATATGCTAAACGTGATTGACATTTCAATAAGTGAGTTATTGGATTTTAACAATCGAACCTTAAGCGAAGAAGATAGATTAGAATATTATGTTTCACTAAATAAAACTGAATTTACAAGAAAAGATTATATGGACATTTTTAAAGACATTTCTTCAGCGACAGCAAGTAGAGATTTAAAGAAAGGAGTTGAATTAGGTTTATTTGAAAAAATAGGAGAAAAAAATAAAACAATTTATCGAATAAAATAACTGGGCACAATAACTAAGATCGTGTGGCCGATACAACCTGTCCCGTTTTTCCCGGAGCCCAACATGAGCGCACTGTCGACTAAATCGATTCTTTACGGGTTGTTTTTGGGATGTTAAATTTTTGATACCGGGTACTGCTATCCGAAATTTAATAACTTAGCAATTAGATATATTAATTTGGGTAGTAGGGGCTATTCTACGCAAACATTTTAAATAGGACGATGAATATATTCAAAGAACTACCCGAACTCATTAAAGCAGGCGTTATCACACAAGAAACGGCTGACAGAATTCGGGACTATTACAAGAACAAGCGTAGTTCATCGACCAACCGATTATTCATCATTTTTGGAATTTTAGGTGCAATACTGGTCGGACTTGGTATTATATTGATAATAGCTCATAACTGGGACGAACTTTCACGAGCGACTAAAACATGCTTTGCTTTTCTACCATTACTTATTGGACAAATACTCTGTGTTTTTGCATTATTCAAAAAACCGGACAGTATTGCATGGAGAGAAAGTGCAACAGCTTTCTTATTTTTCTCAGTTGGTGCAAGCATATCACTCGTAAGTCAGATTTACAATATACCGGGTAATTTAAGTTCATTCTTGCTTACATGGATGCTCCTGTGCCTTCCTCTTACACATGTTATGAAATCCTCCATTTCTTCAATACTATATCTAATCGGAATAACATATTATGCAGGCGAAACCAGCTATTGGTCGTACCCATCTTCCGAATCATATTTATACTGGTTGCTACTACTAATTGCCTTACCACATTATTACCTTTTATACAAGAAAAAGTCCGAAAGCAATTTTATGATTTTCCATAATTGGATAATTCCATTATCGGTGATCATTTCGCTTGGAACAATAGCAAAAAAAACAGACGAATTAATGTTTATTGCCTATTTCAGCCTTTTTGGGTTACTTTATTTAGCAGGGAATTCAAGTTTTTTTACTCAGCAAAATCCAAGAAATAACGGGTATAAAATATTGGGTTCACTTGGTACAATAGTGCTGTTATTGACATTGAGTTTTGATTGGTTTTGGGAGGATTTGAGAAGAGAAGGCTTTCAATTAAATCAGATAATTTCAGCACCTGAATTTTTCGCCTCTCTTATCATTTCATTATTGGCAGGATGGCTTTTTTATTTGCAACATAAGAATAAAACCCTGAGCGACATTAAACCTTTAGCCCTAATTTTTATACTGTTTATTGTAACATTCATTATAGGACTTTCTTTCTCTATCGCAGTAGTACTTATCAATCTTTATGTTTTTGCAATCGGAATCTTGACAATTAGAAATGGTGCTAAGCAAGACCACTTAGGAATATTGAATTATGGTTTGTTAATAATCACAGCATTAGTGACTTGTAGGTTTTTTGATACAGACTTAAGTTTTGTCATTAGGGGAATTATGTTCGTATCAGTCGGTGCAGGGTTCTTTGCCGCAAATTATTGGTTGCTTAAAAAAAGAAAGACAAAAAAGACAAATGAATAGCAAAAAAATACTGTTGACTGTATTTATTCTTGTTGCATTGGTGCAACTATACGTCCCTACCAAAATGATATGGGATAGGGAAAGTGTATTAGAAACTGGGACAGATTACAGATTCAAGACAGCACCAATTGACCCAAACGACCCGTTCAGGGGAAAATATGTCAACCTCAGTTATGATGAAAATTCAGTGGTGGTTTCCGATGGACAGGATTGGGTGAGAGGAGAATCAATTTATGTAACTCTTACAACCGATAATTCTGGATTTGCCAAAATAAAATCGGTTTCAAAAATAAAACCGACCGACAACGAAAATTTCATTAACGCCAAAGTGAGGTTCGCATCAGGACATGGTTCTAATGAGCTGACTATTGACTACCCCTTTGACAGATATTATATGGAAGAATCAAAAGCGTATGGTGCGGAACTAACATACAGACAATCACAGCGAGACACAAGTAAAATAACCTATGCCTTGGTCAGCATTAAGAACGGAGACGCTGTGTTAAAAGACGTTCTGATTGACGGAACTTCAATAAGAGAAATAGTTAAAGCAAATCAACAAGAAAATAAAGAATAAAAACGTTTGCCAATAACTAAGGTACGCAAGATGCGGAGAGCCTCTTGACATCGAAAGAGTCACGAAGGGTTCGGAGAGGGGTGATTGGAAAAGTAATTGAAACTTAAAACTATAAAAATGAAAAATAAGGCTCAAATAACTCGCTGGCCACCTACTCTACATCACGTACGGTTCTTGGAAGGGAAAGGGGGAGTAATGCCAATAACCCAATGAAACATATATCGCACAAAATCCATTTTTGTTTCATTAATAAGCTTATTGGAATATTGAAATAATTACTCCATTTTTTTGATTTTTCACAAAGGCACAAATAATGCACTATACAAGTGCATTTTTAAAATAATTTCGCACCCATACAGTGCAAAATATAGGTTTATTTGTGCTTTTTAAACATGTATTCCCCTAGCCCCGAAGGGACACAAGACCTACGTTGAAGTTGAAAACAATGTCCAGAGTGTTCAGTTGGCAGTTATTAAGTTCTTCACAGCTTTTCCATTTGTCACAGCGGAGTCGAGATGGCTTTATTCTTTCCGCTTGTCAAATCAAGCCCCCTTTTAAAATTTTAAAACGAAGATATTAACCTCACAAAGCAGCGCTTTGAAATCTTTCCACGAAGTATAAGTTTTGTTTTGCGTTAAAAAATCTTGAAATCCTGTCCCTTATACTTTCTACAACACCCCCTATACCCCCTCATTTATTCTCTCTTTGGGGCTAAGGGGGGCTTTTACTACTTTTCAAACTCTTTAAGCGTTTTAATAATAATATTCACACAATCTTTAAGTTGCTCTTCATTCATCACTAAAGGCGGGGCAAAACGAATAATGTTTCCGTGAGTAGGTTTGGCAAGTAATCCATTTTCCTTTAACGCCATACAAATATTCCAGGCGGTATCTCCTTCAGCAGAATCGTTGATCACAATTGCGTTGAGCAAACCTTTTCCGCGAACCAATTTCACAATATTTGATTCCCTGATATAATCATTAAGTAATCTGCGGAAAAGTCCGCCGAGATTTTCAGCATTTTCAGCAAGTTTTTCATCGCGAATCACCTCTAAAGCAGCCGTTGCCACTGCACCGGCCAAAGGATTTCCTCCAAAAGTCGAACCGTGCTGCCCGGGTTTAATAACATTCATCACTTCATTATTGGCCAATACTGCCGAAACCGGATAAATCCCACCGGAAATTGCCTTCCCTAAAATCAACATATCGGGTTTTACTTCCTCGTGATCTACGGCCAATAATTTTCCGGTTCGGGCAATCCCGGTTTGTACCTCATCGGCAATAAAAAGTACATTGTGTTTTTCGCAAATTTCCTTAGCGCGCTTTAAAAAACCTTCCGAAGGCACGTAAACCCCTGCTTCCCCCTGAATAGGTTCTACTAAAAACCCGGCAATATTATCATTGCTTTTCAGGGTCTCTTCCAGCGCTTCCAAATCATCATAAGGAATTTTCAAAAATCCGGGAGTGTAAGGTCCAAAATTCCTACGGGCTTCTTCATCGTTTGAAAACGAAATTATTGTCGTTGTTCTTCCGTGGAAATTATTTTTGCAAACCACAATTTGTGCTTCGGTTTCTTTTACGCCTTTTCGCTCATAAGCCCACTTTCTGGCAATTTTTATCGCGGTTTCAACAGCTTCTGCACCGGTATTCATCGGCAATAGCTTATCGAAATTAAAATATTCAGAAGCAAACTTTTCATAAGGTCCCAACACATCGTTATGAAAAGCCCGGGAAGTAAGCGTAAGCCTGGCAGCCTGCCCGCAAAGTGCATCTACAATCTTTGGGTGGCAGTGCCCCTGGTTTACGGCAGAATATGCCGAAAGGAAATCGTAATACTTCTTCCCTTCCACATCCCAAACGTGCACGCCTTCGCCGCGAGATAGTACCACCGGCAACGGGTGATAATTATGCGCACCGTATTGGTCTTCCATTTTAATAGCTTCTTCTGATGTTGAAATCTCGGTTAATGACATTTGTTATATTTTTAATCATTAAATTTCTACAATTCCTTCTTTACTGAAGTTATCAGTTTGGGAGAGAAATCATCCGCAATTCAAGTATTGCAAATTACTAAATGTTTATTGAATTTTTCAATCCCATTTCGGTGAAATCTTAGCAATTATCCTATTTTTGCGCTTATGGGAAGAAGGAATAAAAACAAGTTGTTTGAAGCTGTTGAAGTTACCGGGGCCGGGGCCAAAGGCAAAAGTATCGCCAAGGGCCCGGATGGTAAAGTGATTTTTATTGATAATGCCGTACCGGGCGATGTAGCCGATGTACAAACCACAAAAAAAAGACGGGCTTATTATCAGGGCACCGCTGTAAATTTTCACGAACTATCTGATAAACGAGTGGAACCGGTTTGCCGGCATTTTGGCGTTTGCGGCGGATGTAAATGGCAGAATATGGGCTATGAACATCAGTTGGCTTATAAACAAGACGAGGTAATCAACAACCTGAAACGCCTTGGGAAAATTGAACTCCCTGAAATCACTCCTATCTTAGGCAGTAAGGATATTTATTTTTACAGAAATAAAATGGAATTTTCTTTTAGTGACAGCCGGTGGTTAACACAGGAAGAGATTCAAAGCGGGGAAGAGATTACCAATAAAAATGCACTCGGATTTCATATTCCCGGGATGTGGGATAAAATACTGGATATTGAAAAGTGCCATCTTCAGGAAGACCCCAGTAACGCAATTCGTAATTTTGTAAAGGAATTTGCTACGGAAAACGGACTCGCTTTTTTCAATACCCGCGAACAAAGCGGCTTATTGCGAACGCTTATGATTCGTACCAGTTCTACGGGTGAAATTATGGTATTGGTACAGTTTTTTAAAGAAGATAAAGTAAAACGTCAACTTTTATTGGATGCTGTTGCTGAAAAATTTCCTGAAATCACTTCATTACAATATGTTATCAACGGAAAGGGCAACGACACTATTTACGATCAGGAAGTGATTTGCTTAAAGGCCGTGACCATATTTTTGAGGAAATGGAAGGCCTGAAATTCAAAATAAATGCCAAATCTTTTTATCAGACCAATTCAGCACAAGCCTACGAATTGTATAAAATTGCTCGAAATTTTGCTGATTTACAAGGCGAAGAACTGGTTTACGATCTCTATACCGGTACCGGAACTATCGCTCAGTTTATAGCTAAAAATGCCAAAAAGGTAATCGGTGTTGAAGCGGTACCGGAAGCCATTAAAGATGCGAAAGAAAACGCTGAAAGAAACAATATTGATAATACTGAATTTTATACCGGAGATATGAAAAAGGTATTTACTTCAGGATTTGTCAATAAACATGGCCATCCTGACGTTATCATTACCGATCCGCCACGAGATGGAATGCACAAAGATGTAGTAGCGCAAATTCTTGGTATCCTGCCAAAACGAATTGTTTACGTGAGTTGCAATTCAGCTACGCAGGCAAGGGATTTAGCACTTTTAGATGAATATTACAAAGTAACCAAAACCCGGGCTGTAGATATGTTCCCGCAAACCCACCACGTTGAAAATGTGGTTTGTTTAGAAAAACGTGCAGTGTTAAGTTCAGTGTAGTGTGTCGGTTAAGTCGCCTTTATTTTTTTCTTTTTGAAGGCGGAGAAACATAGCATAGCCATAGCTAAGTGAAACTTTTCTAACGAAGAAAAAGGAAAAAAGCTTGGGCTTAAAGTATACTATATCCCAGGTTTGTGGCAAAATATAAATTGATGAAGAATATTAAATTACAAATTGCATTACTTATTGGAGGAATACTGCTGTTTTCCGGCTGCCAACGCGATGATATTTGTCCGGAAGCCACCCAAACCACTCCCATGCTTATCATACGATTTTACGATTTTGAGGATCAGGATGAAGAACGTGCTCCTAATAATTTAACCATAATCGACACAGAAAGGGATTCTATTTATGCTTATCGGGTAAATTTGGATAGTATTGCTATTCCGCTAAAAACTTTTGAAAACCAAACCGAGTTCGCATTTATCAGAAATGCCCCGGAACTCAATCAGGATGGAGAAGAATTGGATCCTGACGAAGGTGAAGACGAAGACGAAACCCCCGGAGAAGAAGATCCTGATGAAGATGATGGCGGTAGTCCCCTTACCCCACAAACCGATATCATTAATTTCTCGTATGTTCCCGATGAAGTTTATGTAAACCGTGCCTGTGCCTTCCGGGTTGAATTCCTTGATTTAAAATACGCTTATAATGAAGGGGAAAACGGGGGCTGGATGCAAAATATAGTTATTGAACAATTAGACGTAACCGATGAAAACGAAAAGCATATTTCTATTTATTACTAAAGGCCTTTTCTTTTTTCTAATCGGAACGCTTTCCGGTCAGGAAAACAATGTGCTTGATACTACTGAGGTTAAAGAAAAATACGGACTTCGGGTAGGTCTTGATTTGGTAAAACTTGGCCGAAATTTCTGGGAAGAAGATTATCAGGGTTTGGAAGTAACGGGCGATTACCGGGTTTATAAAAATTGGTATGCCGCTGCTGAAATAGGCCTTGAAAAAATGCCTTTTGAAGGTGATAATATAAAAGTTACCACAAACGGACAATTTATAAAACTCGGGGTAGATTATAATGCTTACACCAATTGGAAAGGTATGAATAATATGATTTACGCCGGATTTAGATACGGTTTTTCTACGTTTAGCCAAAGCCTGGATGAATATGCTATTTATGGAAATTCCCAATTTTTTGGCTCTGATGTAAGGAACGAAGCTATGGAAAGCTCAGGGCTTATCGCAAATTGGATTGAATTGGTGGGAGGCTTAAAAGTAGAGCTTATCAATAACCTCTACCTCTCTGCGAATGTACAATTAAAGCGAAGGCTTCTTCAAACTACTCCCGAGGGGTTTGATAACCTCACCATTCCCGGTTTTAACCGCACCTATGATGATAGCAGTATAGGTGTTGGTTACGGTTATACCCTTTCCTATTTGATTCCTATTTTTAAGAAGTAAATAATTTCGGGGCAAACCCGCGAAGCATTAACAAAATAAGTATCGATTTTCAGGCAAGCCTTGGAGCATGTAAATCTCGATTATCGAGTAAATTCAGGCTAAAATAAGTACGAACAAAATTACCTATTTAGACAATAGCCTTACCCCCCCTAATAAGTTTATAGCTAGCAGTAAGTGCAGTCAACTTTTGAGTTTCCATATCAGAATTTATTTAAATAGAAACCTTCCCGGGTTAATTCCGCCTGTATTGGATACTCCATTAAAAATACCTTAAATGTTTTGAAGGTACTGTTTCTTATCACTAACTTAGATATGATTTTTATCCAAATACCATTTAAAATGACAAAAGGAATTTTAACAATTATATCAGCAACCTGTTTATTTTTTACGGCGTGTCAAAACAACTCGAAAAAAGACAATAATTCTAATAAAAATAGCAAAGTAGAAGCTTCCAAAGAAACAGAAATACCTTTTACAATTGCAAAGCGGTATTTTGTAAAAAACAATATAAAAAATATTGATACCCCTAAAATTGAAACTGCTGAAGAATTCAATAAAATATTTGGTTCAGCTACTACCATGGGGAAAGATTCACAACCCACAGAAATTGATTTTTCCAAACAATTTGTAATTGCCATTATTCAACCTGAAACTGAATTTTCTACAACTATAAAACCAACTGGTTTGCATAAAAACGAAAAAGGTGAAATCATATTAAATTACAAAACTGAAAAAGGTGAAAAACAAACTTTCACAACTCAGCCTTATCTAGCAATAATTGTAGATAAAAATGAAGATGGAGCTATTGTTTTAAAAGAGCAGATATGAACCAAGCATCCTTAGACACATTCATTGCCTTCTTATAATCAATACTTTATATCGTTAGCTATCAGGTCGAGCCGCGTGATATTAAAAATCATCTAGCGATAAAGAATGCCATTGTTTAGGAAATTTGAATAAAACCGAATAATTTTCAGACTACTTGCTATCTTAGTATGTCTTGTATGTCCATTTTTTTACTTTTCTAAAAAAGCGAAACCACCAAAAAAAGCTCAAAAACCTGAGTTGGAAAAAATACGTCATTGGTAGCACAGTCGAGACCTCTCTATAAGTACTTTGCTTCCAAATACCTCTAGTCACACCTTAAAAACAGATTGTAATATTCCTTTATCGAACTCAGGTTAATAAGTGAGCTTGAGACAGCTTTTAATAACTTCTAAATGAATACATTACTCTTTAAACTCTTTAATCGCATCGCTTAAGTCGTAAACTTTTTGGTTCTGAAATTTATTTTCTAATATACTGCTTCCGGCAGCTGACCGATAGCCTCCGGCACAATGTACCACAAAAGGTTTATCTTTGGGAAGTTCTTCAGCGCGTTCACGAAGTTCGTTGAGCGGAATTGCTTTTGCACTATCAAAAATTTTACCTTCTTCAACTTCGCTGTTATTCCTGATATCTACAATGGTATAATTAGCTTTATTAGCTTTGAATTCGGCTAAATCAAAATCGGCTGATTTTCCGGAAACTTTCACCGATAAAGTCACAATTCCTTTCATTTGCTTCTCATAACCAATTTTTGCAGTTCTTTCTAAAAGTTCATCTATCTCTTCAACACTTTCCGCTACCAGATAAAATTCTTCTTCAGGTTTTACTATTGCTCCCAGCCAGGTTTCATATTTATCACTTTTATCCCGGGCCATAATATTTATACTATTCGGCAAATGCCCTTTCTTATACGCTTTTTCATCACGAGAATCTACAACCAATACCTGTTCTTCAAGCTTATCTACATGTAAATGTAAAGGCACTTCATATTTGGCTTTTTGAACATTCAAGGCACCATTCCTATTTATTTCCACATTAAAACCGAAATATGAAGGAATAAAAGGCTGATCTTTTAAAATTTCTTCCACAAACTCCGCTTCTGTTTGATCTTTAAAGGCCCAATTTCCCTGGCGCTCATTACCAAGCGTACTTGAAGCGGCATCACTCATGTTTTTTCCACACAAAGAGCCGGCTCCGTGAGCAGGATAAACTATAGCATCATCAGGCAAGTCAGTAAATTTGGTTTGCATGGTTTGGTACATCTGTTTGGCCAGTTCCACACGTTTTGCCTTCATATTTCCGGCTTTTTCCCGTAAATCGGGACGGCCTACATTGCCAATAAAAAGAGTGTCTCCGGTAAATAAAACGGTTTTTTCGCCTTCTTTAGCCACAAAGGTTAGACTATCAGGCGAATGACCCGGAGTGTGTAAAGCTGTTATAAGCGTATTACCAATTTTAAGGTTTTGCCCTTCATCAAAACTGGTATGCGGGTAACTTACCCCCACTTTCTTACTTATATAAATAGTAGCACCGGTTTCTTCTTGAATTTGTAAATGACTACTCACAAAATCGGCATGCGGATGGGTTTCAAAAACCGCAATAATTTTGGCCTGGTGTTCTTCAGCAAATTTATAATATTGCTTAGGGTTTCTAGCCGGGTCTATTACGGCCATTTCCCCGTTACTTATTAGCGCATAGGAATAATGTGCCAAAGGCTCATCTTTAAATTGTTTTATCTTCATTTTATTTCTTTATAATGGTTTGTTATTTACTGCTGTTTTTAAAAGGAACAATCATTTGATTTTTAAAGTCTTCAGGAAAAGTCTCATCACCTTCAAAACCAAGTTCAACATCTTTTCCTTCCCCGGGAATATGGGCCGTTCCGAATAAATAATCCCAAAGGCTTAAACTTAATCCAAAATTCATTCCGTAGGGATGCTTTTCAGGAAGTGCTTTAGAATGATGCCAGATATGCATTTTGGGGTTATTCAGAATATATCCAAAAACCCCATAGTCCCAGCCCACATTGGCATGGTTTAAATGCCCGATAAATACCGCAAACATATGCACCACAAAAAACTCCTGTATCCCGAAGCCAATCATTGCCAGTGGAATGTATTGCGTACTTTTATACACAATGGTTTCCATAAAATGAAACCGAAATTGTGCAGCAAACCCCATTTCTTTAACGCTGTGGTGCACTTTATGAAATTCCCAAAGCCAGGGCTGTTTATGCAATTGTCGGTGGACATTCCACTGAATAAAATCGGCAATTACAAACATAATTAACAATTGTGACCATACCGGAAAATCCTGCACCTCAACAGCCACAATATTAGTAATACCAAAGAGACTGAGAAAATCGTTAAACAACTCCACGACCACATTTGAAATCGCATTATAGCCTACCAGGGAAAAAAGAAAGAAATTAAATAAGATATAGAAGGTATCCAGCCAAAAACCTTTTCTTAGTAGCTTTTGGTTTTTACGCCACGGAATTACAACCTCTAATCCCCACACCAATAAAGATAAGCCTAAAAGCCAGTAAAAATAAGAGTTCCACGCAGGTTGGGTAATTTCCTGTAACAGGTAATTAAAATAACCTGTAAAAGAGCCTGTAAAAATGTTGAAATATTTCTCCAATTGATTTTTCAAATTATTACAACACAAAAATAGTATAATAAGTGTATTGTGGCAGTAACCTTTGTTACAGTTAAACCTAAGTTATAATCTGCACAAAACTACTGTAATTCAACTTATTATAAAACCCAGTCAATGATAGCATAGTCGAAACCACTTTTATAAGTGCTTTGGTGCCAAATACCGCTGAAGGCGCTCCCGATAATGAGAAAATATTAAAAACTTACGGGAATGCTAAAAATACGGTCGAGTTCGGGTTTACCGGAAGCATTTGCCTTTTTAAAAACGATATAGCCTTTTTCTGAATCGGGTTGTTTAAAAGAAACTTCGCCACTAAATGGTACAAAATCTTCAGTCATCCAATTAGCATTTTCTACTTTTATATAACCTTCACCTATTTTTATATAATCTTCATTCAAAATTTCAATTCCGGCATTAGCTTCAAAAAACCAAATTCCCCTGGCTTCACCTTTAATTTTTAAAGGAGAGGAAATTTCAGCTTCCTTTTCGGGAAAATCAACCCGTATCAAGTCATTTAACTCTCTGCGGTTAAAATTTTTCCTTTCAAAATACAGGGTTTTCAGAATCTCATTTAGTTCCATCTTACTTTTTTCAACAACTTGCCCCCGATATTCAATCCGTTGCTCCCCTCCCATCGGGTCACAATCATTTATATCTATTTCTTCTTCGTTAGAAATACAAACCGCTTCAAAATCGGAAACCGGATAACGAATAAAAATACCGCCATTCTTACTCCAGGAATCGGGAGCGGTGTAAAAGCTGAGATAAAAACCCCAGGGCTGGCCGTTTTTCAATAAATAAGCAGTAGATTTTTCAGGATCAATTTCAAAAGAAAGTGGTAAAGGATTTCCAAATTCAGAAAGTTTTTTATAATCACCTCCTGGGCCATCTACCCCAAAACCTTTTGGTAATAAGGCAATATATCCCTCGTTAAATCCTTCGTGAATACCATAAGGCGCGGTAGCTTTATTTGCCGTATTATAAACATTGACTACAGGGGTATCTCCGGCTAAACTAGCTTCAGTGATTTTATAGTTCTCAGGATGTTTCAACACGATTTGGTAGGACTCATTTTCAAAACTTGTCCACTGCTCTTGCGAGATTTCTTCCGAAGCTTTTTTACTGTGCTCTTTACCATTCTTACAGGAAAAAAGACACAAAGCTGTCAAAGTAAAAATCAATATCTTTGGCACAAGTGCAGAAAATATGCACTGGAGAAAACTTTTCCCCGCTGAGACAAGCCCCATTACCCCCATTGATAAACATAAAATTCGTATCATTTAAAGAGTTTTTCAATTTCCGGTTTAAAATAATTTGGTCCCTTTATCACTTTTCCGTCTTCACGATAAAGAGGTTTTCCATCTTCATCTAACTTACTCATATTACTGGCCTGAATTTCATCAAAGACCTCTTCAATTTTATGTTGAAGCCCGTGTTCTAAAATCGTACCACACAATACATATAGCATATCGCCCAGGGCATCAGCAACTTCGGTTAAATCATTATTGCTTGCAGCTTCAAGATATTCCTCATTTTCCTCTTTCATAAGTTCATATCGCAGCTTGTTTTTAGCTATTCCCAAATTAGCTCGCGGACTATCACTTATTCCGAGTCCAAAAGCACTATGAAATTCACTTACCGCATTTAAAGGTTTTTTCATCTACACAAAATTTTATAAGTTATTGATTTATTATCATTTACAGCAATTAATAACACCCATTTCACCTGTTATGGCTTTCAAAAATAGAATTCAAGTGAGATTTAATTAATCACACCACTGCCCTAAGACAGTTTACATGTAACTTTGCTCAAAAATAAAGAAATGTTTAGTACGGGACAATTGATATTTGCCGGCTTGTTTTTAATAGCTTTTGTGGCAGTTATATTTTTTTCATATCGCAAAGACACCAGACTCCATAAAAAATACTATCGTGGTAGTTTTTACATTTTAATTGGGTTTATCGCTTTTATTATCCTCCTTTTCTTTATTAAAACCTGGTTAGGGCGATAGTAACCAGAAGAAATCGGTTTGATTTGTTAATTTTTTTATCTTAGCCTTTATAACCAACCCATTAGCCATGAAAATTTTTAAATACCTTTTTTTCCTTTTGTTGCTTGCCATTATAGCCGGCTCAATTTATATCGCCACAAAAGATGGTAATTTCCAAATTGAAGAAAGCAAAACCATAGCGGCACCTCAGGAGGTAGTTTATGCTGAAGTAAACGATTTTAAAAATTGGGAAAATTGGGAGCCCTGGTCACGTAAAAGTGAAAATATGGTGAAGGAATATCGGGAAAAAACTCGTGGTAAAGACGCCGGTTATTCGTGGAAAAGTAAGGATATGGGAGATGGAGAAATCCATACCCTGGAAGCCCGTCCTTTTAGTGAGCTTGAACAGGAAATTAGCTTTAACACCCCTTTTGGTAAATCAACCAGTGATATCTATTGGGAGTTTCGGGAACAGGATGAAGATAGCACACAGGTAATCTGGGGTATGAAAGGCAAACAAAGTTTTATGGAAAAACTGGCGTTTGTTTTTCAGAGTGAAACCTTAGACGAAATGATGCGCCCTATGTTTCAGGAAGGTTTAAATAATATTGAAACTTCAGTAATAAATAAAATGGAAAAATACTCCATTAATGTAGATGGAGTTATTCAACACGGTGGCGGTTATTATATGTATGCCACTACGGCAACAAAAATAAACCGTATGCAAAACCGGGTGGAAAAGATGTTTGCCGATGTAGAAAATTACATGAATGATAATAATATTGAAATTAGCGGAAACCCGATAATTGTTTTTAATGATTGGAAACAAGATGAGGGTACCACCATTTTTTCCGGGGGTTATTTAACACCCAGCCAGGTAATCACACCTGGAGACAGCCCTGTTTTAAGTGGCCACCTGCCCAATCAGAAAGTTTTGAGACTAACCTTAAAAGGGGATTATAAAAATCTTGCTGAAACCAGAAACCGCGCTTATGATTATATAAAGGAAAACGCATTAAAGCTAAACGCAGACGAAGAAGCTTTTGCTGTCTATAAAACCCGAAAAAACAATAATGCCAATCCTGCTAATTGGGTAACCCAACTTCATATTCCATTAGAAAATGATTAAAAATTTGCTACTGGTATTCATTGGCGGGGGATTAGGTAGTGTATTGCGCTACCTGCTTTCTAAATTTCTAAATCAACCTGGTTTTACTTTTCCACTTGGCACTTTTGCCGTCAATATAATAGGTAGTTTTATCTTAGGCTTTTTAATAGGCTATTTAGCCAGGCATAACTATTTTAATTCTGAAATCCAATTAATCTTTGCAATTGGATTTTGTGGGGGCTTTACCACATTTTCTACATTTTCTTCAGAAAATTACACTCTTTTAAGAGGGGGCGATTACCAATATTTACTTTTTTATGCCTTTTTAAGTCTAATTTTAGGGGTGTTAGCTATAGGATTAGGCTTTTTTACCTCCAAATTAACGTAAGCTTCTCTTCACAAACATAAATTTTAATTAAAAAAACACTATTAAAAAAATAAACCCCCTAATTTACAGGGGGTAATTTTATTTTTTTAGTATTTTTTATGATTTAACCCCTATTTTTTAAGGGGTTTTATGATATTTTTATACATTTACAGTGTTCAAAAACAAGTTTTTATGAAAAAAATTGAAGCAATTATCAGAAAGTCAAAATTTGACGAAGTAAAGGCAGCTTTACACGAAACTAAAGTTAATTTTTTTAGCTACTGGGATGTAACCGGTGTAGGAAATGAAAAACAAGGCCATGTATATCGTGGGGTTTCTTACAGTACCAGCGACATTCAACGTAGGATGATTTCAGTGGTAGTATCAGATGAGTTTCTCGATCAAACCATTGACACTATTTGCGAGAGTGCCCATACCGGCCAGGTAGGCGATGGGAAAATTTTTGTCACCACCCTTGACGAAGCCTACCGTATCCGCACTAAAGAAAAAGGAACCACCTCGCTTAATTAAAAAATCGTTTAAAAAAATTAAAATTAAATTTTATGGAAGCTCTTACTACAAACAATGTTTGGATGATGGTGTGTACCGCCCTGGTATTTTTTATGCACCTGGGATTCTCACTTCTAGAAGTTGGTTTAACCCGTCAGAAGAACGCTATTAATATCTTATTTAAAAACTGCTTTATTATTTGCGCAGGACTTTTAATTTATTGCATTATCGGGTTTAACTTAATGTATCCTTCATCATTTATCGCAGGATTTATTCCTGATTACTTTTTTGACCTCTTTGGCCTTAGCGCACCAACAGCTGATGGTGCCTTGGATTTAGACTACAATGCAGGTTATACCTACTGGACCGATTTTCTATTCCAGGGAATGTTTGCCGCCACAGCAGCAACTATCGTTTCAGGTGCTGTAGCCGAGCGAATTAAGCTGGGAAGCTTTATGTTGTTTTCTGTGATTTACCTTGCTGTTGTATACCCTATAGTAGGTTCCTGGAAATGGGGAGGTGGATTCTTAGATGAGCTTGGATTCTATGACTTTGCCGGTTCTACCCTTGTTCACTCTGTAGGAGGCTGGGCTGCATTAATAGCCATTTATTTACTAGGTTCACGTTTAGGAAAATTTGGTTCAGACGGGACTTCACACGCTATTCCGGGGCATAATATCCCACTGGCTACCGCAGGGGTATTTATTCTATGGTTAGGATGGTTTGGATTTAACGGAGGTTCTGTACTTTCTGCCGATCCTTCATTAACTTCAATTACCCTGGTAACTACCTGCCTTGCAGCTGCAGCAGGAGGAATGTCTGCCTTCGTGTTTTCAACTATTCGGTACAAAAACTACGATCTTACCATGTTCCTGAATGGAATTCTTGGAGGGCTTGTAGGAATTACCGCAGGGGCAGATTTAATGAGCCCTACCGATGCTATTATTATCGGACTGGTTGCCGGTGTAGTAATTGTACTTGGAGTTGCCCTTATCGATAAGCTTAGATTAGACGACCCTGTTGGTGCCGTCGCCGTTCACCTTATCTGCGGAATATGGGGTACCCTTGCTGTAGGTATCTTTGGAGATCTTGCCGGTTTTGATCAGGTACTTATCCAGCTTTCCGGAATAGGGATAATTGGAGCATTTTGCTGTATTTCAGCTTTCATCATCCTTTATATCATCAAGGTTACTATGGGCTTACGTATGGAAAACAAAGAAGAAACCGAAGGGCTTGACATTCACGAACACGGAATGGATGCCTATGCTGAATTTGGTACTTCTGACAAATAAACCTCAATAAAAAGGGGGCTCTGCCAAGCCCCCTAAAGTATCCATTCCACACGCTTGCTTAATTTTTAAATCCATAACTAAATTAAACAGAATTCTTATGAAACTAAACACTCTTACAAATATCCAAAAAATAATGATTTTAGGGGTATGCTGTTTTTTAACTTTTAATTTAAGTGCACAAGAAGATACCGAATCCGGCTTTTTGTCTAATCTTGAAATTAGCGGAAGTGTTGATACTTATTTCAGAACCAATTTTAACGGGCTGAACAAAGATGAATATGATGGGAATGGGGATCTTATTCCAAAAGCTCCGGCATCTTCTTTCGCTAACG
The DNA here is from genome assembly GCA_017795085.1 of Salegentibacter sp. GTDB lineage: Bacteria > Bacteroidota > Bacteroidia > Flavobacteriales > Flavobacteriaceae > Salegentibacter. The sequence goes on along the minus strand of CP051246.1, from coordinate 1,096,154 downwards.
ATCCCGGATTTGCTATTGGGATGGCCAATGCCATCTTAAGCTACGAAGGAGAAAAAGTTGGCTTTGTAGCCGACCTTGTTTTTGGACCACGCGGGGAAGATGCCGTTTTTGCTTCAGGTCCTTCAAATAATATTGTAAATCAATTGTATGCTTACTGGAATGTTTCAGATGCCGTAACCTTAACGATGGGTAACTTTAATACCTTTTTAGGCTATGAGGTTATTTCCCCGGTTGCCAATTTCAACTATTCCACATCTTATATGTTTTCTTACGGCCCGTTTTCCCACACCGGGATTAAAGCTGATTTTGCTATAGATGACAATTGGAGTGCAATGTTGGGTGTTATGAACCCTACCGATTATACCGAATATAATCCCTTTGGAAAATATTCCTTTGGTGGGCAGTTAGGGTATTCCAACGATAACGGAAGCGCCTTTTTAAATGTATTATATGGAGAGCAGATGCCTACTTCAGATGAAGCACTTTTCCAAGTTGATCTTACCACCGGGTGGAATCTGAGCGAGCTTTTTTATCTTGGTTTAAACACCACTTACAATGCTACTGACGGAGAAGGTTTTTATGGAGCCGCTTTATATCCACAAGTAAATACTTCAGAAAATTTTGCGCTGGGACTAAGGGCTGAATACTTTAAAGAATTGGAAGACGGTGGGCCTGTTTATGGTGCCGATGCTACTACTATGGCATATACCTTAACCGGAAGTTATTCCGTGGGAAACCTGATATTAAAACCCGAACTAAGATTAGATAGTGTTTCTGATACCCCTGATCCTGTTTTCTTTAACAGTGACCTTGAGCGAAATGATAATCTATCGTCTTTTGTTCTGGCAGCGATATATTCTTTCTAAAACCAAGAACTAAGATCACTTTAGTACTATCCCGCCTGAAGGAGAAAGTTTAACAGTCTTTCACGGGCGGGATTATACATAAAAAATTTGAAATGTATTGTGGAATCACCCTCCGGTATCCTTAAGTCCAAAATACCGTCCGCCGGAGTTGGTGGTTTCGTTGAAAAAGAAGCCTTCACGGCAAGAAGAATCATTACATAGAAAAAATATTATAAATTAATCACTTCCTTCTTTCTCATTATCAGATTCTTCCACCTGAGCTTTGTAATATTTTGCTTCTCCCAAATATTCCCTTATTAAGTTATTATAGCTAGGACTGAGTTTTAAATCTAAAATCCCTTCTATTTCATACAAACTTTCCATATCATCATAACCTGTTATAAGAAGATCTTCTAAATATAACAGGGCCGTTTCATAATCACCATCGTGGCCGGCAAGTTCGATAATTTTAAGATATGCTTCGGGATCGTTTTTGGCAATTGCAGTACGCAACACACTTACAAAAACTTTGGTATCTATAGCAGCTTCGCTACCCTGAAGCTGATCAAAGTAAGCTTCAGAAAGTTTATTGGCATAATCAGTCAGTCTTAAAGCTACATTCTCTGCAGCCATATTCTCGGCAGCTTTCTTTTGTAATTCTTCCAGTTCATAAGCCCACCAGCCAATATTTTCAAAATTATTCTGAAGAATATCCATTTCCATTAAATACATATATTCTTCTTTTTTTAATTCTTCAAATTCAATAGCTTCCTGGTAATCTCTCCTTTGTTGCCTAAAAGCAGTATTTCTGCGTAATTCTTTTAAAGTATTTTTAAGTCGTTCCTCCCCTATTTCAAAATCTTTATATTTTTCCTGAATTTGTTTAAAGCGCTTAAAAGCCCCAAAATAATTACGGCGGCGTTCAAATCGTTTTGCATTTTCAAGTTCATTATTAAATAAAAACGCTATGAATTCCCTGTCTTGCTCCCGTAATTTATCCTTGATATCCCGTAATGTAAATCCGGTAACTGCATCGCTAAGCACATAATTATTTGGCCACTCTTTATTTCTCCCGGCATAAGATATTATTTCGTTTGGATAATTGGCCTTATCAAAATAATCAATAAAATTCTTTAACTGAAAATAATTACTATCTTCATCTCCCGCCAATATGCTATACATAAAAGCTGGATGTTGTTTGATAAATTGTGGGTTTACCCAAGCCGAACCAACCGCCAGCACTCCCCGAATATTTTTATAAATCAACGGAATTGCCGTTGCAAGCTCAGCTCCATCTCCCATTCCGGCTGCATAAATTAATCCGGGATTCACTCTAAAAGATCTCATAACTTTATTGATCAAACTTCCCGCATACGGTAAATGCTCTTGCAATGAGTCGTTTTTAATCTCGTAATTTAAACCGGCAATAAGATATTTTTGTTCATCGGCTATGTTTTTGAAACGCCTAACTGCTTCTGCTCCTTCCCCATCAGGATCAAAAATCAAAATAACCGGCCAACGCCGGTCATCTTCATATTTTTCAGGAATATAAAGGGCAAAGGTTTCTGAAATACTATCATTTAAAGGTAGGTTATCAACTACTTCTCCCTTTTTAATTTTCAATTCCTGATCCTGCGAAAAAAGGTGTAGCGGAATTAAAATTAGCAACAAAAACAGTGGAGATAATACGTTACGCATAGAAAATCTTTTCTTTAAATATACCAATTTTATAATTTGAATGCTAAAAATTATTATTCCCAAAAAGAATAGGAATAATACTTACTAAGTTTTTTAACAATATTTATAAAAAATGGTTCTGGTTTAGCATAAGCTTACTATTTGTTTAGTGCTATTTTAGATTACGACTTCTTTTTAATCCGTATTACACCGAAAATCAGAGAAGAGATCAGTATAAATTCCTAAATTCCAGGTATAATTTCAGGATAAAATAGAGACAAATCTCGGGATAATTAAAGCCATGGGTGGGAATAAAAAAGCCCCTACAACAATAATAGCAGCAGAGGCTTTTTATATTTTTGGTAAATTTTGACTATCTATTTTTTAAGGTGCTGAATACTCACTTTGGGTTCAGGAAAAAGAAACCTTGCCAATAAAGACACTATAAGTAAATCAGCAAAAATCAGGAATATAATTCTTACTACTTCAATTCCTGAAAAATCAAAACCAGCAAAACCTATAATTCCACTTACAATAGCTACTATTAAAAATAAAATACTATTCTTTCTCATAACTTAATTCTTTGCTACAAAGTTAACTCGTGAATAGTCGTACAATTATTAAATAAATTACAATTAATCATAAATTAACTTAGCCCTGAGACCGGTGCAAAAGTATGTTAAGGACTAAAACCAACTAACTTAGGGTAGTCAAGAAAGCTTTTTTAAAAATCAATCAACAAGCTCGGGGTAAGCCTATCAGGTAGATATCAGAAAAGCTTTTCTCCATCCGGACCGGTCTCGGGCTATTCATTGGTGGGAAAAAGCCTGGAACAAGTCTAAGAGCTATTTAAATAAGCAAGCCAGATTACTTCGGGGAATAAAACATTAAAAAGATCTAATTAGTAGGATATTTTCTTATCGCAAGCGTTTTTTAACGGGCGCATGTTCAATAACATTAGAAAGAATTATATGGGTTTTAATCTCACCATAAGTAATTAATCGATCTATAAATTCGGTGAGATGGGTCTGATCATAAAGTACCACCTCCATAATTATATTTTCATTTCCGGTAATCCGGTAACAATTAATCACTTCCCTAAAATCCTTCACTTTCTCCAAAAATGGTTTTAACCTTCCCATAAAAGCCCGCAGGGTAATAATCGCTTTTAACTGATATCCAGTTTTATGGTAAGAAACCTCGGTTTTATATCCGGAAATCACTCCGGCGTCTTCCATTTTCTTCACCCGCTCAGCAACTGCAGGTGAACTTAAACCTATTTCCCTGCCGATATCAGAAAAAGAAGCCCGGGCATTTTTTTGTAGTCGGTCAAGAATAGCCCAACTTAAATCATCTATTTTCATTTTTAAAGCTTTTACATCTTATTTCCTTAAAATAAAGGGTAAAATCAAATTTAGCTTAAAATTTAAAAGATACAATAACTTATTTCTAAGTAATTTTATAAAAAAATTGCTAAGATGGAAAATGCTTTTCCTCATAAAGTTTATCATCTGCCGGTTTACCGAAAAGCCCTTGAAATTTTTAAAATTTCCCGGGCTATGGCTTCCTATTTTTCTGAAGGTAAGAATATAATGGAAATGGATCTTTCGGCCAACCCGCGTTATCATTTTGCCGGTTCCCTGGTAAACGAATCTTTACAATTAGCCCCGGGCATTGCCTCTGTAGCAACCGCTAAAAACAATGCTTCACGCTTACGGCGAATAAATCGAATAAGGAATGCTGCCAAAAATCTTAGAAATTATTGTAAAAAACTCGAATTTTCAGGCGTAAAAGAATTGGAATTCCTCGGAATGCTACGCAGGGAAATACAGCAATTTGATCAAATGGTAAACGATTGGACTTATAAAAAATAGCACAAACAGTGATATTCCCACCAATTAAGCAAAAATTACAGATGATCAATTATCTGATCGTCTTATTCTAAAAATGCCAGATCTACCCCCTGAATAAACATATTTGTACCGATTATAGCGATAATCAAGCCCATAATTTTTTCAATCACTATAATTTTGTTTTGACCTATAAATCGAACTAAATAATCGCTGGAAACAAAAGCCAGGTGATTTAATAACATAACTATTCCAAAGACCAGTACCAGAATTATCATATCTACATAATTAGCGGTGGTAGTATAATTCATTGCAGTAACGATGGTGCCGGGACCGGCCAAAATAGGAATGGCCAACGGTGAAATGGAAATCCCCTCGTTAAAATCGATTTCTGTTTGGTTGTCGATACTCGATTGCTGCGCTCTAATCATTTCAAAGCCCACAAAAAACACTAAAATTCCGCCGGTAATCTTAAAAGCAGGGATTGTTAATCCAAAAAAATCAAAAATGTATTTTCCCAGAATAATAAAGCCGGAAACAATAATAAAAGCGGTAAAGGTTGCCCTTTTTGAAATATGCCGCTTTCTACCTCGATCGGCCTGCTTGGTAAGGCTTAAAAAAATAGGAATATTCCCAACCGGATTATTAATCGCGAAAAAAGCGGTAAACACTCCTATGGCAAACAACCAGATATTCTCCATAGTTTTAGGCGTTAAGCTTTTACTAAGTTAAGTTCATTTTTAGAAGCGGCAAAATTACACTGAAAAATGAATGTTCCAATAAAAAAATTTCATTTTTTTATTACCACGAATTCACCAATAGAATTCAACTATTCTATACACATTTTACCATCTAACCTCTCAGTTTTACCATTAACGGTTAAAGTTGATTTATAGAAAAAACATCCATTTTCAATTTTTAGCATTTCTGTCAAAATACCACCACTCTCATTTACCAATTTATGAAATTGGCTCATTTGCATTTTGGATTCATCATATTTTGCTCGATAGCTACATTGATCAATCCAATCAATAATTACATATTGTTTTTTCTGAAAATCAGGAGGTAAAACTCCATTTGGATCTTCTGTAATTTCTGTTTGCGTATTTCTTTCTCTAATTATTTTATAACTCAAAGGGACCTCTTCCGTTGCTGGAGATAAAAATGTCCCATTTTTAAAATCTTCACAAGTTATTTCCTGCCCGAAAGATTTCAAACTACTCAGTAGTATTACCAAAAGTATTACGTAGGAATTTTTCATATATATTACGTACAACCCTAAATAAGTAATTCGCTCACTTTTCACGGCGCGCAGTGAAAAGTGGCTCTCTGCTTACATATTTCTTCTATACTGCCCGCCAACCTTGAACATTGCGGTGGTAATTTGGCCCAGGGAGCAAACTTTAGTGGCTTCCATTAAAACTTCAAACAAGTTTTCGTTCTTTACAGCGGCTTCCTGAATTTCTTCCAGAGCTTTCTGCGCCAATTGCTCCTTAGCACTATGCAAAGTTTCCAGGGTTCTTATCTGGTTTTGTTTTTCCTCTTCGGTGGCCCGAATTACTTCACCGGGTGTTACCGTTGGTGAGCCTGTAGCACTCAAAAAGGTATTCACGCCAATTATAGGATATTCCCCATTGTGTTTTAAAGTTTCGTAATGCAAACTTTCCTCCTGAATTTTTCCGCGCTGGTACATGGTTTCCATCGCACCTAAAACCCCACCCCGTTCGGTAATTCGGTCAAATTCGGTTAAAACGGCTTCTTCCACCAAATCGGTTAGCTCTTCAATAATAAATGCCCCCTGAATTGGGTTTTCATTTTTAGCCAAACCAAGCTCTTTATTGATGATAAGCTGAATAGCCATTGCCCTTCTTACCGAGGCCTCGGTTGGTGTGGTTATCGCTTCGTCATAAGCATTGGTATGTAGTGAATTACAATTATCATAAATCGCGTACAGTGCCTGCAAGGTGGTTCGGATATCATTAAAGTCGATTTCCTGGGCGTGCAACGAACGCCCTGAAGTTTGAATATGATATTTAAGCATTTGCGCCCGTGGATTCGCTCCGTACTTATGTTTTAGTGCCTTAGACCAAATCTTTCGGGCTACCCGGCCAATAACTGCATATTCAGGATCAATTCCGTTGGAAAAGAAAAAGGAAAGGTTTGGTCCGAATTTATTGATATCCATCCCGCGGCTTAGGTAATATTCCACATAGGTAAAGCCGTTTGCAAGGGTAAAAGCAAGCTGCGTAATTGGGTTAGCGCCGGCCTCGGCAATATGATAGCCTGAAATAGAAACCGAATAGAAATTTCTAACTTTTTCCCTGATAAAATATTCCTGGACATCACCCATTAAACGCAAGGCAAATTCCGTAGAAAAAATACAGGTATTTTGCGCCTGGTCTTCCTTTAAAATATCAGCCTGAACGGTACCACGCACCACATTAATTGTTTTCTCTTTTATGTCAGCATAAACTTCAGAAGGCAGCACCTGGTCGCCGGTTACCCCCAAAAGCATCAGGCCAAGCCCGTTATTCCCTTCCGGTAAATCTCCTTTATAAGAAGGACGCTCTATTCCATTATTATCATATAAGGCTTTCAGTTTAGTCTCAACTTTATTTTCAAGCTTGTTTTCTTTGATGTATTTCTCACATTGCTGATCGATAGCGGCATTCATAAAAAAGCCGAGCAACATCGGTGCAGGCCCGTTAATGGTCATACTTACGGAAGTCATCGCATCGGCCAGGTCAAAACCGGAATAGAGTTTTTTGGCATCATCCAAACAGCAAATAGAAACCCCGGAATTTCCGATTTTCCCGTAAATATCAGGACGGTAATCAGGATCATTTCCATACAGTGTAACCGAATCAAAAGCGGTAGAAAGACGTTTTGCGGGAAGCCCTAAACTCACATAATGAAACCGGCGGTTGGTACGTTCCGGGCCGCCCTCCCCGGCAAACATTCGCGTAGGATCTTCCCCTTTTCTTTTAAACGGATACAGACCGGCGGTATACGGAAACTCTCCGGGCACATTTTCCTGTAAACTCCATTTTAAAATATCGCCCCAGCCTTTATATTTTGGCATCGCTACCTTTAGAATTTGTGTATGCGACAGTGACTCGGTATGAGTTTCAATTTTAATTTCCTTATCCCTTACTTTAAAAGTGTATTCAGGCTCGCGATATTTACTGGTTTTATTGGGCCATTCCAGAATTAACTCCCAGTGATGCGGGTTTAAATCCATTTTCAGCTTATCGAATTCTGCAAAAAGCAAGTCCAATAGTTCTTTATTTGCAGCTCCAGAAAATTCTAATATTTCTTCGGTATCGAGGCCGTTTTTAGAAAGGTATTCTTTTTGTTTTTCTTCTAACTGAAGCCCGGAAACCGTTTCTATGGTTTTAAAAATTCCGTAGAGTTTTTGGGCGATTTCCGATTGTTTTTCAGCCTTATCATTGTATGAACGATTGTTTTCGGCGATTTCAGAAAGGTACCGGGTTCGTTTTGGTGGAATTACAAAGATCTTTTCACTGGATTCTGGGGAAGCTTCAAAATTCGAATTCAAATCTACCTGAGTCCTTTCAGCTACTTTATCCATAATTTTTCGATAAAGCGTATTCATTCCCGGATCGTTAAACTGGGAAGCAATGGTGCCAAAAACCGGCATATTATCGGGTTTTTCTTCAAATAAGTTATGATTGCGCTGATATTGTTTACGCACATCCCGAAGTGCATCCTGGGCCCCGCGTTTATCAAATTTGTTCAGCGCTACCAAGTCGGCAAAATCCAACATATCGATTTTCTCGAGTTGGGTTGCGGCACCAAATTCAGGCGTCATTACATACAATGAAACATCAGAATGATCTAAAATTTCGGTATCACTTTGTCCGATTCCCGAAGTTTCCAGGATAATTAAATCGTATTCTGCGGCTTTTAGAATTTCAACTGCTTCGGCTACGTGTTTGGAAAGTGCCAGGTTTGATTGACGGGTAGCCAACGAACGCATATACACATTTTTGTGATTTATGGCATTCATTCTGATCCTATCGCCTAACAAAGCGCCGCCGGTTTTTCTTTTTGAAGGATCTACCGAAATAATACCAATCATTTTTTCAGGGAAATCCAATAAAAATCGACGAACCAATTCGTCTACCAGGCTCGATTTCCCGGAACCACCGGTACCGGTAATTCCTAAAACTGGAGTCCCCCCCTGCCCCTGCGAAGGCTGAGAAAAAATATTTTTAAATTCTTCAGGATGATTTTCAGCTAAAGAAATCAATCTTGCTATGGTATTAACATCTTTGCTTCTTAGTTTTTTCACTATATCTTTTGAAGGCTGAGCAAGCGTTCCCCCTTCGGGGGTTAAGGGGCTATCAGCCCTTTTCACCATATCATTAATCATTCCCTGTAAACCCATTTCGCGACCATCATCAGGAGCATAAATCCGCGTGATACCATAATCCATTAACTCCTTAATTTCATCAGGAAGGATAACTCCGCCACCACCGCCAAAAACCTTGATATGCCCGGCATTTTTCTCCTTCAATAAATCGTACATATACTTAAAGTACTCGATATGCCCGCCCTGGTAAGAAGTCATTGCGATAGCGTGGGCATCTTCCTGAATGGCACAATTCACTACTTCTTCAACACTACGATCGTGGCCCAGGTGAATTACCTCAACACCGGTTGCCTGTATAATACGGCGCATTATATTAATCGCTGCATCATGACCATCGAACAGAGAAGCTGCCGTTACAATTCTTACTTTATTTTTAGGTGTATATGGTTTTTGTTGTTTCATTTATAATGGTATCGTATTTTAAACACTGCAATTTACGAAAATTGTAATTCTAAAGCGCTTGCTGTGCTATTAATATAATTCTAAACCCTGTACTTTTCAATCTGCTCAAAATGCTTAATTTTAGCCTCCTAAATCCGTGCTATGTCCAAAATCACGCTTCTCATCCATTGTCCTGACACTTCAGGAATTATTGCCCATGTAACTTCCTTTTTTTATAAAAGGCAAGGCAATATTATTTATATAGATCAATATGTAGACGTGGAGAATACTGTTTTCTTTATGCGTCTGGAATGTGAGTTTAATGCGCAAACAAATATTAGCACGACCAAAGAGGAATTTAAGGAAACTGTGGCTGAAAAATACAATATGTCCTGGCAAATGTACTCTGCCGATTCAAAACCCAGGATGGCTGTTTTTGTTTCTAAATATGATCACTGCCTTTATGATATTTTAAGCCGGTATAAATCGGGCGAACTTCGGGTGGTTATTCCCTTAATAATTAGCAACCACAAAGATCTTGAACAAGTAGCGCAAAATTTTGGAATTCCGTTTTATCATATTCCCATAACGCCTGATACCAAGGAAAAAGCTGCGGAAACACAGCTTAAGTTACTTCAAAAAGAAAAGATAGATTTTATGGTACTGGCCAGGTATATGCAAATTATACCACAGACTTTAATAGCGGCTTACCCCAGCCGAATCATTAATATTCATCATTCTTTCTTACCTGCTTTTGCCGGGGCTAAACCTTATCACCTGGCTTATAAACGAGGAGTTAAAATAATTGGAGCTACCAGCCATTATGTTACTGAAGAATTAGATGCCGGTCCTATAATCGAACAAGATATTACCCGAATTTCTCATAGCCACTCTATTAAAGATCTTATTTTAAAAGGAAGGGATTTAGAAAAAATTGTACTTGCCCGGGGAATAAAATATCATATTGACAGAAAAACCCTGGTTTTTAATAACAAGACTATAATTTTCACCTAATCTTCTGTATTTTCGGATTTATTATTGATGTAATTTGAATATCCGTTTTTAGTAATAAAGTACTTTTGAAAAAAGATCCTTTGTTGCACTAATATGATAATCAATTGCTGCAAAAATGATAGCTTTACATAAAACTATACCATGAAAAAATTATCCCTAATCTTAAGTATTCTTTTATTCTCCTCCTGTGCCGAACTTCAGGAAATCGCCAATCAATATCCCAGCCTTGGAGTAAGTGAACAGGAAATTGCCGGAGGTTTGCGTCAGGCTTTGGATAACGGTATTGATAAACAGGTTAATAAACTCACCGAAGAAAACGGGTTTTTCAGTAATGAATTAGTTCGAATTACCCTTCCTCCTGAATTACAAAAAGTTGATAAAACTCTACGTGATGTAGGCCTTGACGCGCTTGCCGATGAAGGCCTGAAAATCTTAAACCGTGCCGCTGAAGATGCTGTTAAAGAAGCTACGCCAATATTTGTAAACGCCGTTAGTGAAATCAATTTTGCCGATGCCCGAAATATTTTAATGGGCAAGCAAGATGCAGCTACTCAATATCTTACCAACAAAACCGAACAGGAACTTTACAATAAATTCAACCCTGTGGTTAATCAATCTTTAGACAAAGTAGGTGCCAACGAGGTTTGGAAAAATATCATTAATCGCTATAACAGCTTACCCCTTACGGGGAATGTTAATCCTGACCTAACCGATTATGTCACCAACGAAGCTCTAAACGGTGTTTATACGATGATTGCAGTTGAAGAAAAAGAAATAAGAGAAAAAGTTTCTGCCCGAACCAGCAGTTTGTTAAAAAGGGTTTTTGCACTACAGGATTAATAAAAGCCCCTAAGCCCCTAACAGATAAACACTGCTAAAGCTCATTACATTTCTCAACATATACTTAAAAATCACATAAAAATTTACTTTTTTAACATTTGATCATTTTTTCCTGAATTTTTTAAAATAAGCTTAACCAATGCTTAGTAATTCTTAGCAAGGATGCAGCCTATCTTTGATTTTCGAAAGAATTAATTATGTTTAAGATATTTGAGTCTCGAACGAAGGAAAAATGCATGTGTGATAAATATACTCAATTGATGCACAGAGCTTATCGTCTTGCCCTAACCAATAAAGAAGAAAGCGACCGGCTAAATACAAAGGCCAAAAAAATCCTTAAGGAATTACGCAGGATGGATTATGAACAAATAGACCACTGATTTCGTAAACTTCTAAAATAAGACATCGCTTTTAGTAATCGGGAACCGTACCAGCTAAAATATTCCCCGTCTACTAGTACCACCTTCTCCTTTTCAGGGAAGGTTTTTTTATGTTTATTTTTAAATGGAAATGGCTCTGAAGAAAGCAAAATCAATTCGGGATTTTTGTCTTTTAATTCTTCTAAATCGGTTTCAGGATAACGGGGAGTTTTATACACGTTTTCCAGTTTATTTAGCTGGAGGAGTTTATCGATAAAGCTTTGGCTTCCGGCCACCATAAAAGGTTTCTGCCAGATAAAATAGGCCACTTTTATCCAGGGTTTATCCTGAAGTTCCTTTTGCAGTTGCTTTAATTCATTCTGAATATTTTCGACCAATTTTTCTGCGGAAGTTTTCCTATCGAAAACCTCTCCATACTGATACATCAACTCAAAAGCATTGTCTAGATCAAAAATATCGGAAACATGTACCGGAGCTATTTTTTCCAGTTCCAAAACCATCTCTTTGGTATTTTCTTCTTTATTACAGAGAATAATATCGGGGTCCAGTGCTTTAATTCTATCAAAATGTACCTGTTTGGTACCACCAACTACTTTTTTGGACTTTCTAAGTCCGGTGGGATGCACACAAAATTTGGTGATTCCGAGTAATTCTTCTTTAAGACCTAAATCTATCAGGAGTTCGGTTTGGCTGGGAACAAGGGAAACAATCCTACACGGTGTAGCCGTAAGTTTTAGCGTTCTGTCAAGCTGATCGGTAATTTCCATTACTGTTATAATTGCGCCAGTTCTTCAGCCATTTGTTTTTGTAAAATTTCGGCTTTTGCACCTGCTATTTCGGCAAAATTAGAAGATTCGGAGGCATAAATAATTTTCCTGGAAGAATTAACCAGCAAGCCCACATCTTTGGTCATTCCGTATTTACAAACATCTTCCAATTTCCCACCTTGCGCTCCAACTCCCGGAATCAGTAGAAAGTTTTCAGGAACAATCTTGCGGACTTCCGTTAGGAATTCAGCCTTGGTGGCCCCGATAACATACATCAACCGATCAGCATTTTCCCAGGTTTGCGAAGTTTTAAGCACTTTTTTATAGAGTTGCTCCCCTTCAGTATCCAGTGTTTGAAAATCAAAAGCACCGGCATTTGAAGTCAGAGCCAGTAAAATAGCTTGTTTATTGTCGAATTGCAGAAAAGGCTCTACCGAATCCTTCCCCATATAAGGTGCCACAGTAACCGAATCAAAACCCAAATCTTTTAAAAAAGTTTTGGCATACATCCGGGAAGTATTACCTATATCACCACGTTTGGCATCGGCAATGGTATAAATTTCAGGGTAATGGTGATTAAGGTATTTTATGGTTTTATCAAGTGCCTGCCACCCCTCAAGTCCGCAAGCCTCATAAAAAGCAATATTGGGTTTATAGGCCACACAAAATTGATGCGTGGCATCAATAATGGCTTTATTAAAGCTGAAAATAGGGTCTTCCTCAGAAAGTAAATACGTAGGAATTCTTTCTAAATCTACATCTAGGCCTACGCATAAAAAGGATTTCTTTTTTAAAATTTGCTTGGTTAATTCTTGGGTTGACATAGATTGTATTTACTTAAAACTGATTATCCGTTATTAATAATAATGTGCATTTTTTCGTCATGCTGAACTCGTTTCAGCATCTAATACTATTGAAAATTAAAAAGATATCCAAGAGCCCCTGTCCCGATAACTATCGAGGACAAGTTCAGGGTGACGATACAATTATGACTTATAACGCTCATTCAATTTCTTAAAAGACATTATTTAATAATTTCCAAAAAATTTATTTTTAACGCATTGAAGCAATCTTTTTGTTTCTTCAAAACAAACTTTACAGATTGCTTTGTGCCTCGCCATGACGACTCTTTTGCACTAAAAAATATCAGAATTTTCTTTTAATTTCTGGGTGTTTTCAACAAGTTGCAATTCATCAATAATTTTCTGAATATCACCATTTATGATATTCTGAAGATCATACAAGGTAAGATTAATCCGGTGATCGGTTACTCGGCCCTGCGAGTAATTGTAAGTTCGGATTTTCGCACTACGGTCTCCACTGGAAACCATTGAATTTCTCTTGGCGGCATCGGCCTCCTGCTTTTTGGCCAGTTCCATTTCATACAAACGCGAACGCAAAACCCTAAAAGCTTTTTCCTTGTTTTTGTGCTGTGATTTCTGATCCTGGCATTGAGCCACCAAACCGGTTGGTTCGTGTGTTAAACGTACTGCAGAATAGGTGGTATTAACCGATTGCCCACCGGGTCCTGAAGAACAGAAATAATCAATTCTAACATCTTTCGGGTCGATTTCCACATCAAACTCTTCCGCTTCCGGCAATACCATTACCGTAGCGGCTGAAGTATGCACACGCCCCTGGGTTTCAGTTTGTGGCACGCGCTGTACACGATGTACCCCGGCTTCAAACTTCATCGTTCCGTAAACATCTTCGCCGGAAACTTCAAAAATCATCTCTTTAAATCCACCGCTGGTTCCTTCGCTAAAATCAACAATATTATGTTTCCAGCCTTTGCTTTCAACATATTTGGTGTACATACGGTAAAGGTCTCCCGCAAAAATACTGGCCTCATCCCCACCGGTTCCGGCACGAATTTCTACAACCACATTCTTGGCATCATCAGGATCTTTAGGCACCAGCATCATTCTTATTTTCTCCTCCAATGCCGGCAATTCTTCTTTGGCTTCTTCCAGTTGAAGTTTGGCCATTTCGGTCATTTCCGCATCACTCCCATCAGCAATAATTTCTTCGGCCTCTGCAATATTATTGGTGAGCTCCATATATTTCTCGCGCTCATCCATAAGGGCCCTGAGGTCCTTATATTCCTTGTTTAACTCTATATATCGTTTTTGATCAGAAATCACATCGGGCTGAATGATTAAATCATTCACCTCATCAAAACGTTGCTTTACAATATTAAGCTTCTCAATCATAGTCGCCTTCTAAATTTAGGTTCACAAATTTACGATAAATTAAGCGATATTTAATTCGGTTTTTGTACTACACTCTCAATTTTATACGTATTTTTAGTTACAAACCTTAAGTGTTGCCTTTAAAAATAAGATTGCTGTTTATTTTTTATAAAAAATTGCTGTTAGCTTCACTGCTGCTTACCGGCTTACTTGTTTTTTTAAGAACCCCGATAGAACCCTTATTACTTGTTAAATTCTTTCTCTTGGGAAGTTATTTTGGATGGATACTATTTATAGTAAAGAAAGACCCACTTTTATTCTACAAGAATTTTGCCGTTACCCCCGGATTTTTGCTTTGTGGATGCCTAGTTATAGAGTTCTTCCTAAACATTATCTGTTTTAAAATCCTGAATTATGTATTTTAAGCTGGAAAATGTAGAACTCAATTATAACGGAAAAAATATTCTCTACGGAATACACCTAAAGACTGAAACCGGCAAGGTAACCGGAATCCTTGGTAAAAACGGCTCAGGAAAAACAAGTTTATTGCGTATTATGTTTGGCAGTCTTAGAGCAAACAATCAATTGATTATTACTCCACATAAACGGTTTTTAAAGAATTTTTACGCATCCAATATGGTCAAACTTCTATCCCAGGACTATCACTTGCAACCCAATATTGAACTGCAGAAATTATTCAAAATTTATAAGGTAGATTGGACCAAATTTGTAAAAAATTTCCCATCGATGAAAAGCTGTGCTTCTTCCAAACCTTCACAACTTTCCGGTGGTGAAAACCGACTCATTTCTACCTGGCTGATTATAAAAATGCCATCAAAACTGGTTTTATTAGATGAGCCTTTTACCCACCTGGCCCCCATGTATATCGAAAAAATAAAAAAGGAAATAAATCAGGAAAAACAACAAAAGGCCTTTATAATCACCGATCATCTGTACCGTGAAATTCTGGAGTTATCCGATGATATCTATTTGCTAAAAGATGGCTGTACCGAACTTTTAAAAGATAATTTCAAATTGAAAGAAAGCGGTTATCTTATTTAAATTTGATGTTCCAAAAAATCATTCGTCACGCACTTTTGAGTAAAACCTTCAAGCCTTATAACGCTGTTTTATCAAAAACTGGATTCCGAAAATTATACCGAGTATAATCACTAAAACTATCGCAACACTCAGATAACTCATAACCTAATAAGTATCGTGAATTTGAAGTTAAAAGAATTCTTCTTTCCAAATAAATCCGAGTACTAAAATAATCGTGATTAGTAATAATTTAATTCTCATCAAATTTAAACTTGGTCCTTGTCACATAGAACGTTGTCGAGCTATCGCTTTCTATATTAATACTAAACTTTTAATACTCAAACTTTCCAAACTCACTTTTTATAGTGAGTTTTTTATTATCAGCGGCTTCTACCCTCCCGATAATCTTGGCATCAACATTAAAAGATTTAGAAATTTCAATAATTTCGGAAGCGATACCTTCATCAACGTATAATTCCATACGATGACCCATATTAAAAACCTGATACATCTCTTTCCAATCGGTTTTGCTTTCCTGCTGAATAAGTTTAAAAAGTGGTGGCACTTCAAACATATTATCTTTAATCACATGCAGATTGTCAATAAAATGAAGAATTTTAGTTTGCGCTCCCCCACTGCAATGTACCATTCCATTAATATCCTTATTATTGAAATTAGAAAGGATTTTTTTGATTATCGGCGCATAAGTCCTTGTTGGAGAAAGCACCAGTTTCCCGGCATCAAGTGGAGAGCTTTCAACTTTATCGGTAAGTTTTTTTCCACCGGAATAAATCAGTTCCGAAGGAATTCCATTATCAAAACTTTCAGGATATTTTTCAGCTAGATATTTGTCAAAAACATCGTGGCGCGCAGAGGTAAGTCCGTTACTGCCCATCCCTCCGTTATATTCTTTTTCGTAGGAAGCCTGTCCAAAAGATGCCAGGCCAACAATTACATTCCCGGGTTTTATATTGGCATTATCAATAACTTTATCACGGTCCATTCTTGCCGTTACCGTAGAGTCTACAATAATGGTTCGTACCAAATCGCCAACATCGGCAGTTTCCCCGCCTGTAGCATGAATTTCAATCCCAAAATCTTTCAATTCTGAAATAAGCTCCTCTGTACCGTTAATTATTGCTGAAATCACTTCTCCCGGAACCAGGTTTTTATTTCGGCCAATAGTTGAAGAAAGCAGGATATTATCTGTAGCGCCTACGCACAACAGGTCATCAATATTCATAATTAAAGCATCCTGCGCGATTCCTTTCCAAACCGATAGATTTCCGGTTTCTTTCCAATACATATAAGCCAGGGACGATTTTGTGCCTGCACCATCGGCGTGCATAATCAGACAATGTTTATCGCTTCCGGTTAAATAATCGGGTACGATTTTACAAAATGCTTTGGGGAAAAGCCCTTTATCTACATTTTTAATCGCATTGTGAACATCCTCTTTTCCGGCTGATACGCCACGCTGTGCATAGCGTTTACTAATTTCCTGACTCATAATATGGTTTTAACAGGTTCAAAGATAAAGAGATTGAGCGGCTTGCTAAAGTTTATTAAAAATAAAAAACCGCGTTCTGAAATGAACGCGGTTTTTTATAACAGATTTAAGCTAAATGCTTAACGTGTAAACAATAGTTCACGGTATTTAGTAAGTGGCCATAGCTCATCGTCTACCAATAATTCTAATTTATCACAGTGATATCGGATTACATCAAAATAAGGTTTTACATCATCACAATAAGCGAAAGCACGCTTTTCAACGTCCTCAATTTTGTTGGCTACTTTACGCGCCTCAATCATATCTTTAACACCGGTGTTGATTTTCGCTACGTGAGCAGAAATCGCTTCAATAATATGCAGTTGCTCCTCAGAATGCTTTTTAAAGTCTTTCTCGTAAATGTGTTTTAAACCTTCTACATTTTCGATTAAGATGTTCTGATAACGAACAGCTGTTGGAATAATGTGGTTACGAGCAATATCTCCTAGGATACGTCCTTCAATTTGAATACGCATCGCATAATCTTCAAGCTCGATCTCGTGACGCGCTTCAATCTCCACTTTATTCATTACTTTAAGCTCTTCAAACAATTTCACGGTTTTTTCTGAAACCTGTGCTTTTAAAGCTTGAGGAGTAGTCCTGTTGTTACTTAAACCACGTTTTTTTGCTTCTTTTTCCCAGGTTTCTCCATAACCATCTCCTTCAAAACGGATTTTCTTGGATTGTTTGATATACTCACGAAGGGTATTGAAGATAGCATCATCTTTCTTCATTTTATCCTCCTTAATAAGTTTATCAACTTCAACTTTAAATTCTTTTAGCTGCTTAGCCACGATGGTATTTAATACCGTCATTGGGTTTGCGCAGTTTGCTGTAGAACCTACGGCACGAAATTCAAATTTGTTTCCGGTAAAAGCAAATGAAGAAGTTCTGTTTCTATCGGTATTATCCAATAGAATTTCAGGGATCTTACCTACAACATTTAGTTTTAATTCGGTTTTTTCCTGAGGGGAAAGTTTTCCATCGGTTACTTTTTCCAATTGATCGAGTACCTCGGTTAATTGTGACCCGATAAATACCGAAAGAATTGCCGGTGGTGCTTCATTAGCTCCTAGTCGGTGATCGTTAGAAGCACTTGCTATAGCAGCTCTTAATAATTCTTCATTATCATAAACCGCTTTGATGGTATTGATAAAGAAAGTTAGAAACTGCAAGTTCTTCATAGGTGTTGAACCTGGAGCTAATAAATTTGTTCCGGTATCAGTACTCAACGACCAGTTATTATGTTTTCCACTTCCGTTTATATTTGCAAAAGGTTTTTCGTGGAAAAGTACTTTAAAATAATGCTTTTCAGCCACTTTAGTCATAATATCCATAATTAAGGAATTATGATCTACAGCAAGGTTGGTTTCTTCGAAAATAGGAGCAAGCTCAAACTGGTTTGGTGCCACCTCGTTATGACGGGTTTTTACCGGAATTCCCAATTTCATACACTCAATCTCCAAATCCCTCATATAAGAAAGTACCCTGGAAGGAATTGAACCAAAATAATGATCGTCTAATTGCTGCCCTTTAGCCGGAGAATGTCCCAATAAAGTACGACCTGCCAGGTTAAGATCGGGACGCGTGCTAGCCAAGGCCGAGTCAATAAGGAAATATTCCTGCTCCCAACCTAAAGTTGCATTTACTTTGGTTACGTTTTTATCAAAATATTTTGCTACATCTGTGGCTGCATGGTCAATAGTTTGCAACGCACGAAGTAACGGGGTTTTATAATCTAACGCCTCACCGGTATAAGAAACAAATATGGTAGGAATACAAAGGGTGGTTCCCCAAATAAAAGCCGGTGAAGTAGGATCCCAGGCAGTATAGCCACGGGCTTCAAAAGTATTTCTAATCCCTCCACTTGGAAAACTGGAGGCATCTGGTTCTTGCTGAACAAGGGCACCGCCACCAAATTTTTCAATGGCAAGTCCATCTCCAATGGTTTCAAAAAATGCATCGTGTTTTTCAGCAGTGGCACCGGTTAAAGGTTGGAACCAGTGCGTATAATGGGTCACTCCTTTGGAGATTGCCCATTCTTTCATGCCGCTGGAAATGTGTTCAGCTACATCACGGCTAATTTTCTTACCGCTTTTAATAGCATCCATCACATCCTGGTGGGCACCTTTGTTAAGGAATTGCCGCATAGTGTGTTCATTAAAAACATTTGTTCCAAAGAGCTCTGAGCGGCGTGCAGGCTCTTCAATATGAACTGCCTGTCTTCTAAAAGTTTCTTTCAGGGCTTCAAATCGTAAAGTTGACATATTGTGTTGTTTATGTTTAATTTTCAACCCCCAAATCTAAATAATTTTATCCACACCCCCTTTACTTAGTAGGGGTTATCTATAATTTTTACATTTTTATTAATACGAACCCTCAAATTTATTCTAAAAATGCAAAACCAATAAAAATAACGTATCCTATAAATAATATTGCACCTTTATAACGGCTCACCACAAGCTTTTTAGGTAAAAAAACAAGCGGAATTAAGACAAAAGCAATCCCTAAAAGCCAAAAAATGTCATTGGTAAGTATCTTATCGCTTTGAATATAAATAGGTTGGATTAAGGAAGTAATCCCCAGGACCGAACCAATATTAAATATGTTCGATCCTATTAAATTCCCCAGTGAAATAGCTTTTTCCTTTTTTAAAGCGGCAATTACCGAAGCGGCCAGTTCGGGCACGCTGGTACCAATAGCAATCATGGTTACTGAAATTACCCGCTCGCTAATTCCTAAAGCTGTTGCAAGATCTACCGCCCCGTTTACCAATAATTCAGAACCGCCCCAAAGAGCCACTCCTCCTATTAATAACCATACTATAGTTTTAAACCCGCTGGTATTTTTCAAACTATCATCAATGCCTTCTACAGCGATTTCCGATTTTCCACGTGAACGTCTAATAAGCAGGATAAGATAAATTACGATACCCGCCAATAACAAACCACCTTCTATACGTGATAACAGATCTCCACTTAACAAAAAATAATAAAGAACAATTGAAAATAACATCATTGCCGGCCAGTTAAACCGATAAAAATCCCGGTCTACCGACAGAGAAGAAATTATAGCGGTAATTCCTAAAACCAAACCGATATTGGCAACGTTCGATCCTATCACATTTCCCAGCGAAATATCTGAAAAACCGCTAATTGCGGCCTGCAAACTTACAATTAACTCCGGGGCCGAAGTGGCAAAAGAAACCACCGTTAGGCCAATTACCATTCGCGAAATACTAAACCTAAAAGAAAGTGCTACGGCAGCACGTACCAAAAATTCACCGCCAACTACTAAAAAAGTTAAGCCTAAAAGAATAAAAATAACACTCATCAAAACATTTTTTTGCGAAGATAAGACTTTGTAAATGCCAACAATTTTAAAATAATTTAAAATAAATAACTGTTTTTGTAGTTTATAAACTATTTTTTTCGTTATATTTGATTATTGAAATTTTCACCCCTTTATACCCTATGGAGAAACTTACCAATAAAGAAGAAGAGATTATGCGTATTTTATGGAAGCTTGAAAAAGCTTTTGTAAAAGAAATATTGCCAGGCGTCAAAGGCCAAAAACTACATTACAACACGGTTTCAACTATTATTAGGAAGCTGGAAGATAAAGGCTACGTAGGCCACGAAGCTTTTGGCAACACCCATCGTTATTTTCCCGTAATCTCTAAAGAAACCTACCGCAAAGAATTTATGAATATGGCTGCACGGCGCTATTTTGATAACTCTTTTAAAAATGTGGTTTCATTCTTTGCAAAAGAAGAAAAAATAAGCGCTGAGGAGCTCCGGGAGATTTTAGACATTATCGAAAAAGAAAAATAGTATGGAAAACCTGTTTATATACTTTTTAAAAAGTGCGGCCATCTTGAGTATTTTCTTTTTAGTGTACCGCCTTTTACTTAGCCATGAACCTGGGTTTTCAGCCAACAGAAAATTTCTCACCGGTGGTATTTTAGCCTCTTTTTTGCTTCCATCAGTAAAGTTTACCCGTAATATTACACTTCCCGAATCGGTAGTTAATACCAACTACACCAAAAACTTAAATCCTGTGGCCTCCAATACAACTTCCTTTGATATTTGGGAAGCGTTCGGCTTGATTTATCTCGTGGTTTTATCAGTTTTATTGCTGCGTTTTACCGTACAGTTATATTCTGTAATACGACTTATTATTTCATCAAAAGCCATTAAAAGCGGAGAATTTTATTTTATAGAAACCAGGCAGAATATCGGTCCATTCTCCTTTTTTCACTTCATTATCTATAATCCTCAACTTTATAATAAAAAGGAATTACAGCTTATGTTGTGCCATGAAAAAATACACGCCAGGCAATGGCATTCGGCAGATATACTTTTAGCACAACTCACCACCTGTATCTTATGGTTTAATCCGCTAAGCTGGCTGTATAAAAGAGGGATTACCCAAAACCTCGAATTTATTGCCGATGCAGAAACCATTCAGGTTTCAGGTAAAAAAAACACTTATCAACAAACTTTGGTAAAGGCTGCCGTTACGCAAATGCCGCCGGCGCTTACCAACAATTTTTATCAATCATTCATCAAAAAACGAATACTTATGTTAAACAAATCGAATCAAAACCCGCAAAAAGCCTGGAAAATGAGTTTGGTATTTCCGCTAATTTTGACCTTTTTATTATCCTTTAATGTAGAAACCGAAGCCCGGATAATTTCTTCGCAAGAAACTTCAGAAAAAATTGCCGGCGACAAGCAACAAATTTTAGAAGCCCATTTTGCTGAAAATACCACAGAAGAAGAACTCGATCATTACAAAAAACGTTTTGCTGAAAAAAACGTAAAACTCGAATGGAAAAAAGTAAATTTTAAAGATGGAAAACTACAAAACCTTCATGTAAGATATACCATAGAAAATGGTGAGTCAAAAACTTTTCAAGCTAAAACTAATGAAAATGGATCATTACTTCCTTTTATGCTTAGGATGGTGTTTAAAAATGGAGAAGTAATAGCCACTGATTTCCTGGAGATTACAACAAATGAAGTAATCGTTAATTTAGTTGAAAGCGGGGTTTCCGATCCGCACCCTTCAAAAACAAGAAAAAGACTTATCTACAAAATTGATGGAAAAGAAGTCAATAAATCAAAAGTTGATGCTTTAGATCCCAACGAAATAGAATCGGTTAATGTCCTAAAAGGAGAAAAAGCAGCTGCTAAAACCAATAAGAAGGTAGAAGGGGTAATTGAAATAAAATTAAAAGAGAAGGAAAACCAAAATATAAAAGGTACCGGATTTATTAAAGATAAAACGCAGGAAGAGCCGGTTGCTATGTCGTTCAGGAAAAACCCAAAAGCTAAAGAGGCACTAATCCCAGAAGCTGAAGCCATTAATGCCACACAAAACAAAAATGCTAGCATAGCAATTAGGAAAATTGAAAATGGGCAAAAATCAGCAAATCCATTTTCAGGCGAAAGCCCACAACCATTAATCATTATTGACGGGAAAGAACAATCTAAAAACTTTAACATAAACAGTATTGATCCCGGAGATATTAAAAGTATCGATGTCCTTAAAGGCGATGCAGCTTCTAGCTATAAAAATGGAGAAAATGGTGTTATTAAAATTTCTACCAAAAATTAAAACGATATCACACTAAAAAGTTATTGAAGGTCATCCTGTTTTTTGATTCGGGATGACTTTCTTTCTTTACTACCGAAATCGAGAAAAGTTTTGCTGCACACCTACTGAAACCGCCCAGAGATTGTTGATGTATTTGACAAGCAATTACAGATAAAAAATATAAGCGTTTAAGACAGTGGTTTCAAAAATTTTAATACTTCCACTGCTTTGCAAAACTTAAAATGACTTTTGAAGATAATCTGTTCACCTCGAAAAAGAGCACAGTTTCCAAAATCCGCCAAAATACCCTGCCATAATTACAGGTATCAGCTCACACTAATCAAAAATAAATTTACATAGATAATATCTATAAATCATAGATAAACTCTAAATTCCAAATTTTCTTATAAATTAACATTATAACTCAAAAAAACACCTTCAAGCCTTCAAACCTAAATTGGGGCTTAAACCTCTATTTATAAGTGCTAAAAGGCGAAGATTCCTCCTGCAAAACT
Organism: Salegentibacter sp.; assembly: GCA_017795085.1. Lineage (GTDB taxonomy): Bacteria > Bacteroidota > Bacteroidia > Flavobacteriales > Flavobacteriaceae > Salegentibacter. Next base: position 1,073,106 of record CP051246.1, on the reverse strand, counting down.
ACTCATCCTAAAAAATTTTAGATTAGTTTAACCTTTTTGGCTACAGCATTTCATCTAAAAAAAATTAAATTACTTTCTGAAAATGGCTGAATTTATCAGCATTTTGGAAAGCTTGCATGGTATTTGTGCCATTGTGAGCGATATTTATAAACAAGTATTTAACCTAAAAATTAATTAACCAAAAAAACAATACATGAAAGTATTACTTATTGGAGCAGGAAATATGGGACTCACTTACGGAGAAGGAATGGCGAAATCGGCATTGCTAAACCGTAGGAATCTAATGGTTTTTGATAAATCTGCAGAAATAATTACCAACCTGAGCAAGGTAGACTATTTTGATGTTTATGATAACATTGAAGAATGTCTTCCGGATGCTGATGTAGTTTTCCTGGCCGTAAAACCTTATCACGTAGATTCTTTATTTGAAGAAATTAAACCCCTGGTTAACAAGGAACAAATATTTGTTTCGTTGATGGCTGGAGTTACCATAGCAAAAATCCAGGAAGGCCTTGGCATAACAAAAGTGATCAGGTCTATGCCCAATTTACCCGCACAGGTAGGAAAAGGGGTAACTTCTTTTACTGAATCTAAAGAAGTTTCACGGGTTGAACTTTTAATGGTTCGCAACCTACTCGATACCACCGGTGCTTCCATTCACGTAGAGACTGAAAACTTTATAGATGCTTCTACCGGAATTTCAGGTAGCGGGCCGGCTTATGTGTTCTATTTTATGAACTCCATGTTAGAAGCAGCTTTAAAAATGGGCTTTACCAAAAACGATTCAAAAGTATTGGTGAGTCAAACTTTTGAAGGTGCCGTAGAATTGTTTAACCAATCTGACCTTTCGCCAGAAACCTGGATGGAGCGTGTTGCTTCAAAAGGAGGTACTACGCGTGCTGCTTTAGACTCTATGGACGATAATAATGTTAAAGAATTGATCAAAGATGCTGCCTATGCCGCATTTGATAGGGCTGTAGAATTAGGTGAGGAATAATTTCTTCCGTTACAAACTCTTTAAATTCATATATAACAGCATAATAAAAAAGTCTCAAATTCAATAAAATGGAAAAAAAGAGAATCGTTGTAAAAGTTGGTACAAATGTAATGACCAACAAAGACAACAGAATTTTACAACCTATATTAAAAAACCTGGTAGAACAAATTGCCAGCCTGTACGAAGAAGACATTATGGTAGTTTTAGTTTCTTCAGGTTCGGCAATTGCCGGAAAAGAAATACTGGGTGATGTAAAAATTGAAGATCCTTCAAAAAGAAGGCAGGTATTTTCTTCAGTTGGACAGCCACGTATGATGCGCCATTACTATAGTATTTTTCACGATTTTGGAATGCGATGCGCCCAGGTTCTAGCTACCAAACGCGATTTTAGCCCGGGAATTCACCGTGAAAATATGATTAACTGTTACGAATCGCTTTTATCTGAAGGCATTATTCCAATTGCCAATGAAGATGATGCGGTTTCAGTAACCATGTCTATGTTTTCTGATAATGATGAGTTGGCAAGTTTAGTAGCTGAACTTATTCAGGCTGATGCGCTAATTATTTTAAGTGACACAGACGGACTTTACACCGGGCATCCCGATCATAAAGATTCAGAAAAATTAAATAAAGTCCAAATCGATCAAAACGTAGAGAAATACGTTCAGGAATCGGACAAAGGTGAAGGTGAAGGCCGTGGAGGAATGGAATCTAAAATCAAGATTGCAAAAGGTACGGCAGCCAAAAATATTACCACCTATATCGCCAACGGAAAACGACCTAATGTAATTTTGGATATTATGGCTGGTAAGCCCGTGGGAACCAAGTTTACCTCATAAAATAAATTGTTAACCAAATAAAGGAGAAGAAAAAATGAAATTGATAGATAGCAAAACTAAAAATAATGTGTTACAGTCCATGATTGATATCCTGGACAAAAGACGCAAAGAAATTATAGAAGCTAATAAAAAAGATCTCGACGCTTTTAGCGGTGGAGATCAGGCGATGTATGACCGTTTGGTGGTTGACGATGCCAAAGTAAGCGATATGATTCGTTCGGTTAAGGAAGTGATGGAACAGGACGACCCGGTAGGAAAGGTTATCGAACACCGAAGGTTAGATACCGGACTTGATATTACCAATAAAACGGCACCTTTCGGCACCATTATGATTATTTATGAATCTCGTCCCGATGTAACTATTGAAGCAGCGGTACTTGCTTTCAAAGCCAATAATAAAATTTACTTAAAAGGTGGTAAAGAAGCTTTCCATAGTAATGAAATTCTTGAAAATTGCTGGCATGAAGCCCTTCAGGAAAACGGATTGGAAAAAGACTGGATTGAAATGCTGAAAATGGATCGTACCGAAACCCAGGAATTCCTTAAAAATCCACCACAACATATAGATTTAATTGTGCCTCGTGGCGGAGAACGCTTAATCGCTTTTGTAAAAGAACACGCTACCGGTGCCGTTTTAGTAAGTGGCCGTGGAAATAATTTCTTATATATTTCTAAAAACGCCGATTGGGAAACTGCAAAAAAAGTAGCTACTAATGCAAAATGCGATAAAATTTCAGGTTGTAATGCTTTAGACAAAGTATTGGTAGATAGAAATATTGAAGATTATGAGAATAAATTAAAAGACCTTGCCGAGCATCTTAAAAATCACAGCGTAGAGCTACTGGTTGATAAGGAGGTATCAAAAGTGCTTTCTTCTGAAGAAAAAGTACCTTCTGAAGATACCTGGTATGAAGAATTCCTGGCACTGAAAATTGTAATTGGCAGCATTGATAATCTAGACGCTGCTATTGATAAAATCAACAAGTATTCCGGGGGGCATTCTGCTGCTATCATCACTAAAGATAAAGACGAAGCCCTGAAATTTATGGAACAAATTGATAGCGCTGCAGTTTATCATAATGCTTCTACCCGTTTCACCGATGGCGGACAAATGGGTGTAGGCGCTGAACTTGCTATTAGTACTGATAAGTTACACCACCGCGGACCATTGGGGCTTAAGCAATTGGTAACCAATAAATACTATGTCCTTGGCGAAGGCCATATTCGATAATTAATTTTTTAAATTTTTAAAAAGCCACCTTTTTTTGGTGGCTTTTTCTTTTTATAACCGAGGCCTATATATTTTAACCTCATTTTGAGCAATAAAAATGTAATATTTTGGCATTTTTGTAATCTAATATTAAAAGTACGATCATACTTATGAAAAAAATTGTTTTAGGCCTGGCCTTTTTGGGTCTTTTAAATGCCTGTAAAACTTCTCAGATCCAGGAAGCTAAAAAGCCCATTGTAGCCTCGATGGATTTGGTTAATGTTGAAGACGATAAGGTTATGGTAAGCGTAGATCCCGATAGGTTTAACAATCGGGAAACAATTACTTTCTATATTCCTAAAACCGTTCCCGGAACTTACTCCAATGATGATTACGGAAAGTTCGTAGAAAACTTTAAAGCCCTGGATTATGAGGGTAACGAACTGGAGGCTACCAAAGAAGGAGAAAACTCCTGGATTATTTCCAATGCCGGCAAGCTTGATAAAGTAAGCTACTGGGTAAACGATTCTTTTGATGCTGATGAAGAAGGCGGTGTCTTTTCGCCAAGCGGAACCAACATTATTAAAGATGAAAACTTTGTACTAAACCTGCACGGGTTTGTAGGTTATTTTGATGGTTTGACCGAAGAAAAGTACAAACTTGAGATAAAAAGGCCGGAAAGTCTCATTCCCGGTACTTCTTTAAACCTTGCAAAGGCTGATACTGAAAAACAAGAGAGTGAATTTAAAACCGATGTTTTTGAGCTTGACCGCTACTTCCAGGTAACCGATAACCCGATTATGTACTCCAAACCCGATACAACCAGCTTTATGGTAGAAGGTATGGAGGTCTTAATTAATGTATATTCGGCAAATAACAAATATTCTTCAGGAGATATTGAGGAAGGAATCCGCAAGATGATTTCAGCTCAAAAGAACTTCCTGGGCGATATAGATAATACCGGTAAATATGCTATCCTGCTTTATATGCCGTCTATGGAAAAACCGGATGCCCGCGGATTTGGTGCGTTAGAACACCATACATCAACTGTAGTGGTTTTACCTGAAACCATGCAACCCGCACAACTGGAAGAAAGCATGACCGATGTGGTTTCTCACGAATTCTTTCATATTCTAACCCCGCTTAATGTTCATTCTAACGAAATTCATTATTTCAATTATAACGACCCCGATATGTCACAACATTTGTGGATGTATGAAGGAGTAACCGAATATTTTGCGAATTTATTCCAGGTAAATCAAGGGCTTATTGAAAATGATAAGTTTTACCAGAGACTTTCTGATAAAATAGAAACCGCTTCTAATTTTGACGATACCATGCCGTTTACCCAAATGAGTAAAAACATTCTGGAAGAGGAGTATAAAGACAGTTATTACAACGTTTATCAAAAAGGTGCATTAATAGGAATGGCCCTGGATATACGCCTTAGGGAATTGAGCAACGGAGAATCAGGACTACTCGATCTTATGAAAAAGCTCAGTCAAAAATACGGAAAAGACAAACCTTTTGAAGATGATGAACTTATAGACAATATTGTAGCCCTAACCTATCCTGAAATTAGAGATTTTTTTGATACGTATATAAGTGGTAGCACACCTATTCCTTACAACAAGTTTTTTGCAAAGGTGGGGCTTGTACAAGAAGCCTTTGAAACCAAGACCGGGTATTTCTTAAAAGGACAAACTCCCTATATTGATGGTAATCCTGATACCGGGGAGATTTTCTTTAGGAAAAACATCACCTATAATTCATTTCTGGATGAAATGGGCGTTGAAGGTGGCGATATCCTAAAATCGGTAGATGGGCAGCAATACACTATCCAAAGTGCCTATAACTTGATCTCTACTTCTCAATCCTGGGAAGAAGGTCAGGAAATTGAATTTGTGGTAGAACGAGATGGGGAGGAAATAACTTTAAGCGCGGAAGCCAAGCAACCGGTTTCTACCTCAACCCGAATAATAGAAAAAGATGATGATACCGCACGGGTAAGTCTGCGCAAAGCTTGGTTAAAAGGTTAATAGATTTTAATTTAAGTTTTAAAGCGGCGGGGAAACCTGCCGCTTTTTTATTTGAGAAATCTGTTGTTTTAAACTAAATTGGTCAATAAACCAACCAAGTATGGAAATCCCGATTTTACCTGATATTGTTATTGTTCTCGGCCTCTCCATTTTTATCATTTTGTTGTTTCAAAAGATAAAAGTGCCATCGCTGCTAGGTTTTTTACTGGCCGGAATAATCGCAGGACCCCACGCTTTTAATCTTATTAGCTCACAACATGAAGTAGAGCTACTCTCTGAAATTGGTATTATTTTCCTGCTTTTTGTAATTGGAATAGAACTTTCACTCAAGGAGTTATTGGCTATGAAACGTACGGTGCTTTTGGGTGGGGCATTACAAGTGGGAGGCACTATTGTCTTATCGGCTGTAGTTGCCAGTCTTTTAGGTTTACCTTTAAATTCAGCAATATTTGTCGGCTTCCTTTTTAGCCTTAGTAGTACTGCTATTGTCCTTAAAATTTTACAGGAAAAAGGAGAAATAAAGAGTCCGCATGGGCGTATAAGTTTAGGGATATTAATCTTTCAGGACATCGTGGTGGTACCTATGATGCTATTTACCCCATTGCTAGCCGGTGAATCAGAAAATATCCTAGAAACCATAGGCATTTTGGTACTCAAAATACTGGGAATGGGCCTGGTAATATATATCCTGGCCCGGTATATTGTTCCTAAAGTTTTAGAAATGGTTGTAAAAACCAAAAGCCGGGAGCTTTTTATCCTTACCATGGTAGTTTTCTGTTTTGCCATAGCCTGGCTCACTTCTTCGGTAGGGCTTTCCCTAGCCCTGGGTGCTTTTTTTGCCGGACTTATTATTTCAGATTCTGAATATAGCCACCAAGCCACTGCCAATGTATTGCCTTTTCGGGAAATTTTTATCAGCTTTTTCTTTATTTCAGTGGGTACGCTTTTAAACCTAAATTTTTTCATTGAAAATATAGTAATCATCCTGGTATTGGTACTTGCTGTAATCTTATTAAAAATGCTCATTATTGCAGGAACGGTACTTGTTTTACATTATCCGCCACGTACCGTTTTTATGACACTTTTCAGTCTTTTTCAGGTAGGGGAATTTTCTCTTTTACTTTCAGGAGTTGGTTTGGAAAATGAGATTATTCCAGATAATGTTTATCAATATTTCCTGGCGATTTCCATTATAAGTATGGCCTTAACCCCATTTATAATGAATAGTGCTTCAGAAATAACCTATGCATTGCTAAAAGCACCTATGCCAGCTCCGGTACGACGAAGGCTGGATAATTTCAGAAAACATTCTATTACCGATGATGTTAGTGAAAAATCTTTAGAAGACCACCTTATTATTATAGGTTACGGAATTAACGGACAGAATATTGCAAAAGCGGCCCGAAGTGCTGAAATCCCATACCTTATTGTAGATATGGATCCTGATGCTTTTCAAAAAGCCAAGCAAAATAACGAACCGATAACTTATGGCGATGCCACCAATTCATTAATTTTAAAGCATCTTCATATTTATGAAGCCCGGGTAGTGGTTATTGCCATTTCAGATACTTCAGCAACTAAAAAAATTGTCAGCAATATTAGAACATTTACACAAACTGCTTTCATCATAGTTCGCACACGATACGTAAAAGAAATTGAAGAAAATATTCGCTTAGGTGCCGATGAAGTAATTCCGGAAGAATTTGAAACTTCAATCGAAATTTTTACCCGCGTCTTGAAAAAATATTTAGTGCCCTTCAACGAAATTCAGGAATTCATCAATAGCATCAGGTCTAAAGATTATGAAATGTTAACCCGAATAAAAGAAAAACCTCACCGCCCGTCTTTGCAACATTTGCATATTCCGAATAAGGAAATAGTAACGATTACCGTGGAACAGAACAATTCAAAAATAGTAGGTAAAAGCATTAAAGAATCGGGCATTGGAAAAAATTACCGGTTAACTATTTTAACAATAAGGCGCAACACCGATTATATTACTGAAATTGGTCCTGAAACCGTAATCCAACAAGGCGATTTGCTTTATATTTTTGGCCATCCTCATAATATTAGTAAGCTTAACCAGGATTTATCCTTTTAAATTTGGTCTGAAGCAACTTGAGAATGCATAGGTATATATTCAAAAAGAATTTGAGATATGCCTTTAAACATTTACATCACATTTAGTGAATAAATTCCCAAAATTCACGAATGTTGCAGCCCGGGATTGGGGAATTAGGTTTAATATGGATATCTTTAAAACTACAATCTAAGCACAAACCTATGTCTATACTTCCCGACAACCTGGAACGCTATCGCAAGTTTTTCGGGTTTATGTTAAAATACTGGAACAGTAACCTTTTTGAACAAACTGCAGCTTCAGCTTTAGAAAATGAACCTGAAACTACTCAAAAAGAGGACTTTGATCAAAGTCCTGAAGAACTGGTTGAAGATTTAAAAGCCATGGGGCCTACTTATATTAAATTAGGTCAGCTCCTATCTACCCGGCCCGATTTATTACCCGACCGATATCTCAATGTCCTGGCTACTTTACAGGACGACGTCCCACCAATACCTTATGAAGAAGTACATGAAATTGTAGAGAGGGAAATAGGTACCCGAATTTCCAAAGCTTTTAAGGAATTTAATAAAAAGCCATTGGCCAGTGCCTCAATTGGCCAGGTGCATACTGCAAGATTAAAATCGGGGAAACCGGTGGCTATAAAAATTCAAAGACCAGGAATTAGAAAAAAATTCACCGAAGATTTAGATACTCTTGAAGAGTTAGCTCAACTGGCGGTAAAACACACACAAACAGCACAAAAATATAGTTTCGACCACGTCTTAGCTGAATTGCGACGGATTCTGATGCACGAATTAGATTATAAACGAGAAGCACAAAACCTTATTCGGCTCGGAAAAAACCTGAAATACTTTAAAAACTTAATCGTTCCCCAACCAGTACTCGATTATTCCACCGGAAAGGTACTAACTATGGACTTTATTGAGGGAAAAAAAGTCACTTCTTTATCCCCACTTAAACAAATTGAAGTCGATTATTCTCCCCTGGTCGATGAATTAGTTGAAGCCTATCTTAAACAGGTAATCAATGATGGATTTGTTCATGCCGATCCGCATCCCGGTAACATTCAGTTTACTAAAGATGATAAAATCGCTCTAATAGATCTTGGAATGGTAGCCAAATTTAATGCAGGGCTTCAGGAAAACTTGTTGCAATTACTTATTGCAATTAGTAAAAGTGATGGACAAGCAACGGCTCATGTATTGCTCAATATGAGTGAATGCGGCGAAAATGCCGACATAAAGACTTTTAAGAAACAGATTAGTGATATTGTCATGGACAGCCAATCGAATGCTGCTGAAGATATGCAAACCGGACGGCTGCTTATTCAGCTGAACAGGCTGGCTGCAGAAAATAGAATCCATATTCCTGTAGAAGTAAACATTCTTGGTAAGATTTTGCTGAATATGGATCAAATTATTGCTGTATTGGATCCAGATTTTGATTTGCGAGCTGCCATTCAAAAACATGTTAATACCATTATGCGGGAGAAAATGTATCAACAGCTAAAGCCCGAAAGTTTTTTTACCGTAGTTCTTGAAGCCAAAAAACTCATTGAAAACCTGCCGGAACACCTGAATAAAATTTCAGACAACCTGGCCAACAATCGTTTTAAGTTAGACGTGCAAGCCATAGATGAAAAACGCGTCACCGATGGCTTTCAAAAAGTAGCTAACCGTATTACTTTAGGGCTTATTATCGCGGCTATGATTATTGGTGCCTCTATGCTCATGCAAATTCCTACAAAATTCACCATTTTCGGATATCCCGGCCTTGCCATGCTCTTTTTCTTAATGGCAGCGGCCGGTGCAATTTACCTTAGTTATATTATTATTTTTAAAGATGAAACCTGAAATTTTAAAACTGAAACTTCAAGACCACTTTTTGCGGGTTTAATGAAATCGGTGTATTTTTCGGTTTTAATTTAAACCATACACCTATGAAATATAGCTATACGCTTTTAGCTTTTCTGTTTTTAACCATGTCACTTCAGGCCCAAAAAATAGAAGTCCCTGCAGATACCACCATTGTCACAGAACATGTAGTAAATATTAAAGGGCAAGATATCAATTATACGGCTACAACGGGAATGCAACCCGTTTGGGATGATTATGGTGAACCCATTGCGGCACTTAATTACACTTTTTACGAACGTAAAAACATCAAAAACAAGGAAAATCGACCTTTATTAATATCCTTTAACGGGGGTCCCGGGTCTGCTTCAGTATGGATGCACGTAGCTTATACCGGGCCAAGAGTTTTAAAAATTGATGATGAAGGCTTTCCAATTCAGCCTTATGGAATTAAAGAAAATCCGCATTCAATTTTAGATGTTGCCGATGTGGTATATGTAAATCCGGTAAATACCGGTTACTCCCGTCCTATTCCTGATAAAGAAGGAAAAGTTGACCGTGAAAAATTCTTCGGCGTGCAGGCTGATATTAAATATCTGGCCGAGTGGCTTAATACTTTTGTAAGCCGAAACGACCGCTGGTTATCCCCAAAATATTTAATTGGGGAAAGTTACGGTACTACCCGTGTTTCCGGTTTGGCTTTAGAACTACAAAACAGTCAGTGGATGTACCTAAACGGAGTTATCCTGGTGTCTCCTACAGAAATTGGAATAGATCGTGAAGGCCCCGTAGAAGTGGCCAATCGTCTCCCTTATTTCGCCGCTGCCGCCTGGTATCACAATATGCTTTCTGAAGATTTACAAAAACAAAAACTTGAAAACTTGTTGGCAGAAGTTGAACAATACACTATTGAGGAAGTGCTTCCAGGTCTTGTAAAAGGGGGCTTTATCAATGAAGGTCGTAAACAGGAAATTGCAGAGAAAATGAGCCATTATTCAGGGATTTCAGAAAAAGTATTGTTACAAAATAACCTGGAATTATCCATTCCATCCTTTTGGAAAGAATTATTAAGGGAAAAGAGCGGGTATACTATTGGCAGGCTCGATTCGCGTTACCTTGGTTTAGACGCAAAAGATGCCGGCGATACGCCTGATTATAACGCAGAGCTTACTTCCTGGTTACATTCATTTACCCCGGCCATCAATCATTATATGAAAAATGAGCTCAATTTTAAAACCGATTTAAAATATTATATGTTCGGTCCGGTACATCCATGGGACAGAAGTGGAGATAACACCGGGGAAAATTTACGCCAGGCAATGGCTCAAAACCCCAATTTAGATGTTATGATCCAATCGGGTTATTTTGATGGTGCCACCACTTATTTCAATGCAAAATACTCGATGTGGCAACTTGATCCCAGCGGAAAAATGAAAGACCGCCTAAGTTTTAAAGGCTATGAAAGCGGCCATATGATGTACTTACGTGCCGAAGACCTAAAAAATGCCAATGACGATATCAGGGAGTTTATAGAAAATAGCTTACCGGAAGATGGAGCCCCGGCTAGATATGAATGATTTATTAGATTAATTTCAAAAAATAATAGAGGTTGTCTGAAAGCAGTAAAAACATCATTCTATTTTCAAGAATCCAGATTGTTAATAATCAGAACAACTTAGATCCTGAATCCAAGTTCAGGATGATGTAAATTAACTTTTCAGACAACCCTAATTTAGCTCTCTCCTTAAGAGAGGCGAAGATGAGGGCCTATTTCCTCAAATAATTCTTTAAATCATCATAAGAATCTATTGTTACAATTTGTTTTTCCTTGTTCATAAAAGATTTTATAGCAGCGGGAATTTCAACATTTGTATTAATAGCCGCTTCCACAGTCTCTAAGAACTTAACGGGATGTGCGGTTTCCAGGAAAACACCATAATATTCAGGTTTTAATTTCAAGAACTCCTGTACCCCTAAATAGCCCACTGCCCCGTGCGGATCCATTACATAGCCGGTTTCTTTATAGACCTTAGCCATTACACTTTTAGTACGTTCATCATCAAAACTATAAGCCGAAAGGTTTTCTTTTATATCGGTAAAATGATTTCCAAAGATTTCCTGAATCCTAACAAAATTACTGGGGTTACCAATATCCATGGCATTTGATACGGTATGCACACTTGGCTTTGGGTCATATTGCTCTGATTCTAAATAGCGCTTCACCGTATTATTTACGTTATTAGAAGAAATAAACTGATCAATAGGCAAACCTGCTTCTCTGGCCATAAATCCGGCGCAAATATTCCCGAAATTTCCACTAGGCACGGAAAATACAAGTTTTTGATCTTTAGCTTTTAATTGTTTCCAGGCAAAAAAGTAGTAAAACATTTGTGGTAACCATCGGGCCACATTAATAGAATTTGCAGAAGTTAGTTGTCTTTCATCAGTGATTTCTTTATCCAGAAAAGCACGTTTTACCATATCCTGGCAATCGTCAAAAGTACCATTTACCTCAACCGCGGTAATATTCTGACCTAAAGTGGTGAGTTGTTTTTCCTGAATCCCACTCACTTTTCCTTTAGGGTATAAAATCACTACATCAATACCATCAACACCTAAAAATCCATTGGCTACAGCTCCCCCGGTATCACCAGAGGTAGCTACCAAAACGGTTATTTTTCCAAATTTTCCCTTTTTGATAAAATACCCAAGACACCCTGCCATAAAGCGAGCCCCTACATCTTTAAAAGCCAATGTTGGACCGTGAAAAAGCTCGAGAGCCCCTATATTTTCCTTTACTGAAACTACCGGAAAATCAAAATCAAGGGTTTCAGCTATAATACTTTTTAAAGCGTCTTCAGGAATTTCGTCGCCGATATATTCTTTAATAGCTTCAAAAGCGATTTCATTTTTGGAAAGGCTGTCGATATTTTCAAAAAAAGAATCAGGTAACTTATTTATTTTTTCGGGAAAATAAAGGCCTTTATCGTCAGCCAGTCCTTTTACCACAGCGTTTTCAAAAGTGCTGATATTCTCCCGGTTATTTAAACTGTAATATTTCATCTTATTTATATTCTTTTATTCCCTGCGGATTGATGGATGATAAATGTAATTCAAATTCTATGGTTTTATCAGCGTAAAATTTTTCAATTTCGGCATAGACCTTTTTTGCGGTTTCTTCCCCACGACACATGGCAAAAACCGAAGGTCCGGAACCTGAAATTCCAAAGCCAAGCGCTCCACTTTTAAGTGCGATGCCTTTTAAACTGTCAAAATGCGGAATTAAAATTGACCGGATAGGTTCCACAATTTCATCTTTTAAGCTTCGCCCGAGCAACTGATAATCATCGGTGTATAGTGCGCTGACTAAAGCAGCCAGGTTTCCCCACTGATTTATCGCCTTTTTAAGGCTTACACTTTGTCGAATAATTCCACGGGAATCACGGGTTTTTATCTCGATATGCGGATGTAAAATCACCATTTTTAAATCTGATGGCGCCGGGAGTTTTAAAACTTCCAGCGGCTCGTAACTTTTTACCAGGCTAAACCCGCCAAGAAGAGCAGGTGCCACATTATCGGCATGGGCATTGCCACTGGCCAGGCGTTCCCCTTCCATCGCAAAAGCAATTAGTTCTTTTTGACTAAAAGGTTCTCCAAGTAATTTATTTACTGCATAAACGGCTCCGGCTGAACTCGCCGCACTACTTCCAATTCCGCTACCGGCTTTTATCTTTTTATCGATTTCAATATCAAATCCCTGTTTGCTATCAGCTGCTTCCAGTAAAGCCTGAACTGCAACTCCGGCCACATTCTTATCGGTTTCCATCGGTAAATCCTGGCCGGTAATTTTAGTAATCTGTACCCGGCCAAGATCATTTTTTTTCACCAACATATCGTCGCCAACATTATCGAGACAGCAGCCCAACACATCAAACCCACAGGAAAGATTGGCTACGGTAGCCGGTGCAAAAACTTTTATTTCTTCCATCTTTTATTTCTGATTATCCGTTATTAGCAATAATGTCAATTTTTACGTCATGCTAAACTCGTTTCAGCATCTAATACCAATAAAGATCAGTAAAATACATAATAAGCCCCTGAATCAAGTTCAGGGTGACGATACGATTATAAATATAACGGACATACAATTTTATTTCTTTCCTATTCTGATGATATCAGCAAATATCCCTGAAGCGGTAACATCGGCACCAGCTCCGGCTCCTTTTACGATAAGTGGTTGCTCAGAATAACGCTCGGTAAAGAAAAGCACGATATTATCACTTCCGCTTAAATTATAAAACGGATGCTTCGGGTCTACCTGCTGCAAACCAACCTCGGCCTTGCCATCTTCAAGTTGGGCCACATACTTTAATTGCTCGTTCTTTGTAGCGGCCTTATCATATATTTCCTTAAACTTAGGTTCATCCTTTTCAAGTAGTTCAAAGAATTCTTTATTATTAGCTGAATTCAAACTTTCTTCAGAAAGGAAATCCTTGCTTTTAATATCGCCAAGCTCCATCTGGTAACCGCTTTCCCGGGCAAGGATTAAGATTTTTCGAGCCACATCTACCCCGCTTAAATCAATTTTAGGATCGGGCTCGGTGAAACCTTCTTCCATTGCCTTTTCAACTACTTTATAAAAAGGCTCTTCTCCTTTATAGGTATTGAAAACAAAGTTTAAACTTCCCGACAATACTGCCTGTATTTTAGTGATTTGATCCCCTGAAGCCACTAGGTTTTTCAAGGTATCGATAATCGGCAAACCGGCACCTACATTGGTTTCATATAAAAACGAAGCGCCATATTCACGGGAAAGGTCCTGTAACTCCTGATAATTTACATAATCGTCGGCACAGGCAATTTTATTACAGGTTACCACCGAAATAGAATTCGCTAAATACTTTTTATACCAGGTAGAAATTTCGGCACTTGCAGTATTATCAACAAAAATACTGTTTCTCAGGTTCATTTTCTTAACCCCCTTTAGGAAAGCTTTTTGATCGGCAGGATCGCCTTCTCCCAATTCTTCCTGCCAGTTTGAAAGATCGATCCCATTTTCGTTAAAGACCATTTTTCGAGAGTTTGAAAGCCCTAAAACCCGAACTTTCAATCGCAATCTTTCCAACAAGTATTTCTCCTGTTTCTCCAATTGTGCGAGTAAACGGCTTCCTACATTTCCAACTCCGGTAATAAATAAATTGAGTTCTTTTGAAGGAACTTCAAAAAACTGTTCGTGTAATGTGTTTAAGGCCTTTTTTACATCTTTTTTAGCGATTATCGCTGAAATATTCCGTTCCGAAGATCCCTGGGCGATTGCGCGAATATTGATATTATTATTCCCTAATGCACTAAACATCTTACCACTAAGTCCGTGGTGGCTTTTCATCTGGTCCCCTACAAGGGCTACGATAGCAATGTTTTCTTCAATATGAACCGGTTTGATTTTCTTATGCTGAATCTCAACCTCAAAGGCTTCATCTAAAGCCTGTTTTGCGGCCAGGGCTTCATCATCCTTTACCGCAATGCAAATACTGTGTTCTGAAGAAGCTTGCGTGATAAGCACCACATTTATATTTTCCTGATACAAAACTTCAAAAAAACGTTTGGAAAACCCGGGAATGCCTACCATTCCGCTACCTTCAATATTCAGCAGTTTTACAGAATCTATATGAGTAATTCCGGTAACCCAACGGAAATTTTCCTTGCTGGATTTTGAAATTAAAGTTCCCGGTGCCTCAGGATTAAAGGTGTCTTTTATATGGATTTTAATTTTCTTGTCTAACAGTGGCTGAAGCGTTGGCGGGTATAAAACTTTTGCTCCAAAATGAGAAAGTTCCATCGCCTCTTCATAAGAGATTTTTTCCAGGGAATAAGCCTGTGGTACTATACCAGGATTTGCGGTATACATCCCATTTACATCGGTATAAATCCATACTTTTTTAGCGCTAAGGGCACCGGCAAAAATAGCAGCAGTAAAATCGGATCCACCGCGGCCAAGGGTACTTGGTACTCCTTCATCATTTTTAGCTACAAATCCCGGAACGACAAAAAGTCCTTCGGATTTTTCAGCAAAATAACGCTCAATATTGGTATTGGTCTCCACATAATTTACCTGTACCTTTTCGTTGTTATTGCGGCATACTATAAGTTCCCGGGCATCCACAAACTCAGTATTTACATTTTTGCTTTTAAAATAGGCCGTTATAATCGTTGAAGATAAAACCTCACCAAAACCGGAAACCACGTGTTTGGTTTTATTAGAAAGTTCATTCAGTAAATAAACACCCTCATATAGGGTTTCCAGACGATTGAATTCGGTTTTTACTTTGCTTAAAACAGCACTCTGATCATTAACCGGAATAAGTTCACGCACCGCATCAAGATGACGCTTTTCGTTGGCTTCCAAAATATCTTTATAGGAAAGGTCTTCTTTAGCCGCCAATTCGGCCATTTTAAGTAAATCGTTGGTAACCCCGCCAAAAGCAGAAAATACTGCGATAGTGCTATTATCTTCCAGATGTTTTTCTACGGTATTCGCTACCAGTTTAATGCGTTCGGGTGTAGCAAGAGATGATCCTCCAAATTTCAGGACATTCATTGTTTTAATTTTTTAAAATTGAAAAATTGAGCTTTAAAAATGTACGTGTGTACGTGTGGCGGAAAGTTATATACAAAATACCCCAAAAGGGGTAATACCGGTAATCATAATAATTCCGGTTGCAATACGGTTTTCGGTAAAAAGTGTGTTATGTATTTTCATCTTTTCCTTAAATCCGGTGATAAAAGTACAGGTTTTTACCCGAAATAAAAACGAAAAAACACCACCGAAAAGAGAAATATGAATATTTCATAAAATCGGTTATTTATTTTTTATTTTATAAAAAATCGATATTACAATGAAAATTCACTAAAAATAACAATGAAAATACCGCTTTTAAAAACCGCTAATATAGCTTCCGTAGAGGTCTTTAAACTGAATTCCCTTACTGAATCGCTGTTTACTGAGCTTTTTATATTCAACCAAGCCCCAAAGAAGGAATTCCTTAAGGAAATTACGGTCTTTTTTATCGATTTCCGATTGATATTTCTGTATTAAGACTTCAAGGGCTTTTATATTATTTAGCTTATCCTGATATTGCGAATCAGAAATATCATCTGGCAATTCAAAACCGCTCTGATCAAAAAACCATTCCACCAAATCATCATACGGGCTGGTAGCATCAGGTTTGTTTAATTTTTCAATTTTAGGAAAATACTGCGGAAATATTGTTTTTACCGATTCTCCAATAAGTCTAAGCGCCACGGCTGCGGCACCTTCCTGTTCCCCTTCATATACCAGTTCTACCTTTCCGGTAATACTGGGAATCACCCCTAGAAAATCACTAAAACGAACGATGGTCTTTTCATCTCCTGATTTTAAAGCGCGGCGTTCTGCAGTACTTAACAGATTTTCATAACCGGTAATGCTCATCCTGGCACTAATCCCACTTTTTTCATCTATAAATTCACTTTTTCGGGCTTCAAAACCAATTTGCTCCAGTAAGTCTTTGGCGAGTTCAGGTACGTAAACCATGGCCTCCTGATCGGCATCCAGACGGGCTTCCTGTTTGGTGATAGCTTTTGCTACCACAATATCTTCTGGATAGTGGGTTAAGATTTGCGAACCAATTCGGTCTTTTAGAGGAGTTACAATACTACCACGATTGGTATAATCTTCAGGATTGGCAGTAAACACAAATTGCATATCCAGAGGTAAACGCAATTTAAATCCACGGATTTGAATATCCCCTTCCTGCAAGATATTGAATAAGGCCACCTGGATACGTGCCTGCAAATCGGGGAGTTCATTAATTACAAAAATACTGCGATTAGCGCGTGGAATCATCCCGAAGTGAATTACACGATCATCGGCATAACTCAATTTTAAATTTGCTGCCTTAATAGGATCAACATCACCAATCAAATCGGCTACAGTTACATCAGGAGTTGCCAGTTTTTCATAAAATCGCTCTTCCCGGGGAATCCAGCTAATGGGAGTTTTATCCCCTTTTTCAGCAATAAGATCTTTCGCGTAACGTGAAATTGGATTTAGCGGATCATCATTAATTTCAGAACCTTCTATTACCGGCATAAATTCATCTAATAAATTAACCATTAAACGCGCCAAACGTGTTTTTGCCTGGCCTCGTAAACCTAGTAAATTGATATTGTGTTTAGAAAGTATGGCGCGCTCCAGTTCAGGAATCACAGTATATTGGTAACCGTGTATTCCTTCAAAAGCAGGCTCACCTTTTTGGATTTTATCGCGAAGGTTTTGACGAAGTTCCTCTTTTATACTTTTGCTTTTATATCCACTATCTTTTAGTGCCGCCAGTGTTTTTATATTTTCTATTTCCATAGTACTCTTCAATTCTGAATGTATATAGGTTTAGCGTATTAACCTCTAATTCTCTTTTTTCTATTGGTTTCGTAATCTTCAAAAATCATTTCACCCAGGCCTTTCAAGCCGGTGTAAAAGGCTTTTCCCTGATTGGCATAAGTAAATTCCTGAATAAATTGCATTAAATAAGGATCTTGTGCAATCATAAAAGTAGTAATAGGAATTCTAAGTTTTCGAGCCTGCCGGGCCATATTATAGCATTTATCTACAATAAAGGGATCAAGCCCCATAGGGTTTTTATAATAACTACCATCACGTTGCCTCACACAACTTGGTTTGCCATCGGTAATCATAAAAATTTGTTTGTTGGTATTGCGTTTTCTACGCAGAATATCCATTGCTAATTGTAATCCGGCCACGGTATTGGTATGGTATGGGCCAACTTTTAAATAAGGTAAATCTGCAATAGAGACCTGCCAGGCATCATTACCGAAAACAATAATATCAAGGGTGTCTTTAGGGTAACGCGTGGTAATGAGTTCGGCCAGTGCCATAGCCACTTTTTTAGCAGGAGTTATACGGTCTTCGCCATATAAAATCATACTGTGGCTAAGGTCTATCATTAGCACGGTACTCATTTGTGATTTAAAATGAGTTTCTTCCACCACCAAATCATCTTCAGTCATATTAAAATTTCCGATACCATGATGAATTTGTGCATTGCGTAAACTTTCGGTCATAGAGATACGGTCTAGCGAATCACCGTATTGATAATTTCTAAAATCGCCGGTATGTTCATCGCCAAGGCCTATATGTTTGGTACGATGGTTTCCGGAAGTGCTTTTCCGTAGATTACCAAAAATTTGGTCTAAGGCATTTTTTCGAATAGCGCGCTCGGTTTTAGCAGTAATTTTCATTCCACCCTCACCATTTTCTGCTTCTTCGCGGATGTAGCCTTTTTTCTTCAGGTCTTCGACAAAATCATCTAGTGTATACGCCTCACTGGTAAGCTTATACTCCTGGTCAAGTTGCTTTAGCCAGTCTAAAGCTTCCTCTAAATCTCCAGAAGTATGGGTGATTAATTCTTTAAAGATTTCAAATAATTTGTCAAATGGGGACTTTTCTTCCTCTTCAAACTTTTTAAAAACAAATCCCCTGCCCTGCATATTTTTCCGATTCTTCATAGGCCTAAAGTAACGCAATTTCTTTAAAAACGAAAGTCAGCAATACCTGAACAGCCATTAAACTTTTGTTAAGTAACTTACCTCGGAGCAAGCCAACGAGACATTTATTAAGAAAAAAATTAGTTTCGAGCTAAGCCTGGGAGCATTAAATCTCGATTATCGTGTAAACCGAAAAATCGCAAGTATTATTTCCGAAGAAATTTTGATACATGATTTTTCTTAAAAGAATAAATTCATGTATTAGAATACCTTCAAACCAGGATTTTGACATCCATGATAACCGGTAGTTCTATTGTTAATTTACTGAGTAATTACAGCAGATTAACTACTCGAAAAACAAGCAGGATTTAAGAAAGTATTTGCTTGATTAAGGACTTAGAGTAATCAAAAATACTTAATTTTACTGAAGAAATAAGTTCAAAGTTATCCCTGAGATTATTGAAGGGCTGGCTCGAAAATCAAAATATATTCTGATTAAAACCTCGTGGCCTTGTCCCGAGGTTCTTGATTTTAATAAAATTTAAAAATGATTTCTTTTTTTAGCAAAAATAAATATTTGGTCGACCTCCTTGAAGGTTTTACCGACTTCCATAACCACCTACTCCCCGGCATAGACGATGGTGCTTCTTCCGTAGAAGATTCCCTACAAATGCTGAATAAGTTTAAAGAATTTGGGGTTAAAAATTTTGTAGCCACCCCGCACGTGATGGGTGATTATTACCCTAATACTCCTGAAAGTATAAATACAGCTTTAAAAGAGCTTAGGGCAAAATTACCATCAGATATTTCAATAAATGCAGCCGCGGAGTATATGATGGATCAACATTTATTAAAAATAATAGAAGATAGAAAACTACTTCCTGTAACTGAAAATTATTTATTGGTTGAAATGTCTTATTTTCAACAGCCCATCAATTTAACTGAAATCTTATTTAAGTTACAAACCAAGGCCTACAAGCCAATTTTAGCTCATCCCGAACGTTATGGTTTTTATCATTCTAAAGGTTTAAAACAGTATAAAGATTTAAAATCCAGAGGATGCCGATTTCAGCTTAATATGTTATCTATTAGCGGACATTACGGTACGGGCATGCAAAAAACTGCACTGCAACTTTTAGAAAATGGGTATATTGACTTTATAAGTAGTGATGCCCATCGATTAAATCATCTGGAAAAATTAGCAAAAATCACACTCAATAAAAAACAGGTCCAATGGCTTGAACCTGTGATTGAGAATAGTAAGAATTTATTTAATAATTAGATGATAACGAAAGTTTTAGTAAACCTCACCCCTATTTTATGTTGACCTTAAAGATGAGCAATCAAGATAGTAAGGACACTTTGTAAAAAATAATCAAAATTTTCTCCTTTTGAGCAGGAACCTTTTACACAATCATCCCTGCCGCCACGGTTTCGTTGGTATTTTCATCAATAAGGATAATGCTTCCGGTATTTCTACTATCCCGGTAAGAATCTATGGCCAACCTACGGGTGGTCCTTAATTTTACCCGAGCAATATCATTCATCCCTAAATCATTATCTTCATTATCGCGCTCAAAGGAATTGATATCCATCTTATAGACTACCTCTTTTATTATCGCACGCTCCTCATTGCTGGTATGCATAATGGTATATTTGGCACGGGGTTTAGCTGTATCGCTGTTTAACCAACATAACATGACATCAAACTCTTGTTCCATCTCGGGTTGATTGTTCTTCTTAACAATCATATTCCCACGGCTGATATCTATATCGTCTTCCAAAGTCATGGAAACCGACATCGGTGCATAGGCCTCTTCTACTTCCTGCTCCCCGGCATTGATCGACTTGATGGTTGAATTAAAGCCCGAGGGCAATACCGCTACTTCATCGCCTACCCGGTAAATCCCGCTGGCAATCCGTCCGGCATAACCACGGTAATCCCGGTATGCTTCACTTTGAGGCCTAAGTACGGTTTGCACCGGAAAACGGGCATCTATCTTATTGATATCACTACTAATATGTAGGGTTTCCAAAGTACTCAATAAAGTCCCCTCCTGGTACCAATCCATATTTTTAGAACGGTTAACCACATTATCCCCCAATAAAGCACTAATCGGGATAAAACGGACATCCTTCATCAATAACTTCGAAGAGAACTCTTCAAACTGGTTTACAATATCGTTATATACTGCTTCGGAAAAATCCACCAAATCCATTTTGTTGATACAAACAATTAAGTGAGGGATATTCAATAAAGAAGCGATAAACGAGTGCCTTTTGGTCTGTTCGATCACCCCGTGTCGGGCATCGATTAAAATCACCGCTGCATTGGCCGTGGAAGCTCCCGTTACCATATTTCGCGTATATTCGATATGGCCAGGGGTATCGGCAATGATGAATTTACGTTTTGGGGTCGTAAAGTAACGATAGGCTACATCAATGGTAATCCCTTGTTCCCGTTCATCCTTCAGGCCATCGGTAAAAAGGGCTAGGTCTACCCCGTCGTGGCCTTTCTTTTCACTGGTTTTACTTACCGAATCCAGCTGGTCTTCAAATATTGATTTCGAATCGAACAAAAGACGTCCAATAAGCGTACTTTTCCCGTCATCCACACTTCCGGCTGTGGTAAATCTAAGGAGTTGGTTGTTGTTTATTTCCATAGTAAAAAAAAGCTTCTCCCGACCTTCCCTGAGAAGAGGAGTAAAAGCTTATCTATTTTTTAAGTTATTCCGAATTTCATTTTTGCAATCCACTATAATCCCCTTCGGGGGTAGGGAGTTTTTTAAAAATACCCCTGCTTCTTTCTGTCTTCCATCGCGGTTTCACTACGCTTATCATCAGAGCGGTCTCCCCTTTCGGTCTTGCGCATCGCCGCTACTTCCTCAGCGATTTTATCCAGGGTATCGGCCTCCGATTCGATCCCGCCGGTAATGGTGATATCCCCCAAGGTTCGAAAACGTATCTTTTTCGTTTCCACTTTCTCGCCTTCTTCCAGTTTTAAATACTCAGAAACAGGAATCCAGGAATGGCTACGGTAAACTACTTCGCGTTCGTGGGCAAAATACAAAGAAGGAATGCTGATGTTTTCCCGTTTGATATAATTCCACACATCCATCTCGGTCCAGTTACTGATGGGAAAGGCACGGAAATGCTCCCCTTCAAAATATTTGCCGTTTAGCAAATTCCATAACTCAGGACGCTGGTTTTTCGGGTCCCACTGGCCAAAATCATCGCGATGCGAAAAAAAACGCTCTTTCGCACGGGCTTTTTCTTCATCCCTACGGCCCCCGCCTATAGCACAATCTACCTTATTCCCCTCTATAGCATCCAATAAAGTGGTGATCTGCAAGGCATTTCGCGTAGCATTCTTTCCTTTTTCTTCCGCAACACGCCCCTGGTCTATAGATTCCTGTACAGAACCCACTATTAACTTTACTCCTAATTTTTCAATGAGGTCATCACGGAATTTGATGGTTTCAGGAAAATTATGACCCGTATCTACGTGCATTAAGGCAAAAGGTATTTTACTCGGGTAAAAGGCCTTTTTCGCAAGGTGGGTCACCAGTATGGAATCCTTGCCCCCTGAAAAAAGGATGACGGGGTTTTCGAATTGTGCCCAAACTTCTCTGAGAATATAAATCGCCTCAGATTCTAATTCGTCTAAATAATTTAAATAATATTTACTCATTATACTGTTATTTCCAGTTTTTCTTGAAGATGTAAAACTATTCTTTTTGTAGCATCCTCCAAAGTTTCTTCCTCGGTTTTCACCTCTAAATCAGGCTTCTTTGGCGCTTCATACGGTAAATCGATTCCTGTAAAATTTTTAATTTTTCCGGCCCGCGCTTTCTTATACAAACCCTTTACATCCCGTCTTTCGCATTCTTCCAGGGAAGTATTTACGAATATTTCAACAAAATTATTATCTCCTATTATTTTTCTGATAAATTTCCTATCCTCTTCTAGTGGAGAAATAAAAGAGGTCATAACCACCGTACCAGATTCCACAAAAAGTTTGGCAACCTCGGCAATTCTTCTGAGGTTCTCCTGTCTTTCTGCTCTGGAAAATCCTAAGCCCTTGTTCAGACCCCGCCGGATATTATCTCCATCTAAAACAAAAGTTTTTATATTTTTATCAAATAAATCCTTTTCAACCAAATTAGCCAAAGTCGATTTTCCCGAACCGGAAAGTCCGGTAAACCAAACCACAAAAGAGCTATGACCATTTTGGTGGTTTCTATTCTCTTTACTAATATAAAAGTTGTGTGGAATAATATTTTCCATAACTCACAAATATATTGAATTACTATACGGAATTTGTTTTTTTTCGTCTTTTGTTTAATCCATAATCAATTCTATACCAGGCCCGCTCATGGAAATAATAGAGAATCATCTTAGTGACTACCTCTGCTCCACCCACCTGTAAACCAACCATAGGATCTCCGGAAATTATCCAGGCCAATATCATCGTATCAATAGTTCCTACCGCCCGCCAGGTCAAGGTTTTTGCTATATGGCGTTTTTTACTGGCTCCTTTTTTAGTTACCCCTGTTTTAATGTTAAACCATACCCGTTCGTGCAAATAATACAAAAACATTTTTGTCACTACTTCCGCCAAACCTATTTGCATCCCGGTATAAGGATTTCCGGAAATTAACCAGGCAAGCAAAATAGTATCAATAGTACCGACTATCCGCCAGGTAACTGTTTTGGCAATATGTCGTTTATAAGCTTTAGCCAAGGTTTGACACTAAAAAGTAATTATTTAAAAGCTTTTCCCGGTTATATACCATGACTTCAGAGGTCCCTTTATCGATAACTTGTAAGCCTACAGCTTCACAAATGGCCTGCCCGGCTGCAGTATCCCATTCCATGGTAGGTGCAAAACGCGGATAAACTTGGACATTTCCTTCAGCCAGAAGACAAAACTTTAAAGAACTTCCTTTGAAAACAATTTCAACTTTCTCAATCAAATCTTTTTCAAGACTTTCAATATATTTCAGGGTATCCTGGTTCATATGCGCACGACTACCTACCACCTTTATTTTATCATCAAACTTATCAGGATTAATCGCTTTAGCTTTAGAAAGAATCTCTTCTATATGTTCATTTGACTGTATTCCTTCCACTTTATAAGCCCCTTGATTAACTATCCCAAAATAAAGTTCGGCATTGTCCGGAACATAAATTACCCCAAATACCGGTTTTTGGTTTTCAATCAAGGCGATATTTACCGTAAATTCTCCGCTGCGCTTTATAAATTCCTTAGTTCCATCAAGTGGATCTACAATCCAGCATTGGTACCATCTTTTTCGTTCTGAATAATCAAGCTGTTTGTTTTCCTCGGAAATAACAGGGATTTCAGTTGGAATAAGATGTTCATTAATTATTTCATTCGCACGTTTATCAGCTATCGTTAATGGAGAATCGTCTTCTTTAATCTCCACCTGAAAATCTTCATTCTCATAGATATTCATAATCTCCAATCCCCCCTCTATGGCCGCTGTTATGGCTATTTTTTGTATCGCGCTTAAATCCAAACTTTAGCTTTTTATTACTTAATTTTATAGATGCAAATATAAACTTCATTTAAACCCTACCAATTTAATAGGATTTTATTTTTCTTAAATTAATCTTAAAACAATAAGATTTTCTTATAGATAAAGCTTATTTCAATTTATTTCTTCCGGTTTTAAATTTCACTCACAAAACAAAAACACACTTACAAAACTGAATATCAACAACATAAATCTTATGTGAAAATAAAAGATTTCAGGGCAAGTCCACGAAACATTAAGAAGGATTAATTTCCAATTTCGAGGCAAGCCGGAACAATTAAATCTCGATTCTCGAACTCGAGCTATAGTATAATTTTTCCAAGAAAAAAGAATATGATTGTCCGTTTGAATATCTAAGCTTAGTTCAAATTTGCTTTTTTAGGTGCTTCACCAGACAAGCATAAAAAAGAATAACCAAAACGGCAGCATTCATACTATTTTCATATTCAATTATAGAAAATTTAGTATTAGGAAGAAGCTGCCAAAGCCTTTAGAGTTAACCAACTTTAGCCTTATTAAATGAAGTGGACGTAATAATTTCTTGTTATATACGACCAATTAATATAATACACGCTATTTACCTTCTCTATTTGAGGCGATTGGGGCACCAATTGCATAAAATTCAAAGCCTATTTTTTCTTTAGTTTTAAGGTCCAGTAACCTTCTTCCGTCAAAGAGAAAGGCTGGTTTTAACATGTCTTTATAAACCTTTTCCCAGTCCAATCCTTTAAACTCATCCCATTCGGTAAGTACCGCAACAGCGTGGGCAGCTTCAGAAGCCTTATAAGGTGAATCTACTACTTTTACCCTGGCCCGGTTTTCTTCGGAAGAACGGGTATTGAGATAATCTAAATCGGCATAGATCTGTTCGGTTTTTACTTTGGGATCATACACGACAATTTCTGCCTGTTCATTCAATAGGTAATCACTCACATAAATCGCAGCGCTCTCCCGGGTATCATTGGTATCTTTCTTAAAAGCCCAACCCAGGATAGCGATTTTCTTGCCCGAAACCGTATTGAACAAGGTTCGAACCATCTTTTCGGCAAATCGTCGCTTTTGATGATCATTCATTAAGATTACCTGCTCCCAATAATCGGCAACTTCATGTAACCCAAAAGATTTGGCAATATAAACCAGGTTTAAAATATCTTTTTGAAAACATGACCCCCCAAAACCTACGGAGGCTTTTAAAAACTTCGGACCAATTCTCGAATCCATTCCTACAGCTTTAGCCACTTCGTTAACATCGGCCCCGGTTTTCTCACAAAGCTCGCTCATAGCATTGATACTGGAAACCCGCTGAGCCAGAAATGCATTGGCCGTTAATTTGGATAATTCTGAAGACCAGACATTGGTCGTTAACAACCGCTCCCGGGGCACCCAATGCGCATAAACATCCACCAGGGCTTCCATAGCTGCTTTCCCTGCTTCCGTATCAATATCCCCACCGATAAGTACCCGATCAGGATCCATCAGATCATCAATAGCCGTCCCTTCAGCCAAAAATTCAGGATTGGAAAGGATTTGATAATTTACCCCGTTCCCGGTATTATCTAAAATATTTTTTAAGGCTTCAGCCGTACGCACCGGCAAAGTAGACTTTTCGATTACTATCTTATCATTTTTAGCGACCCGGGCAATTTGACGGGCACAAAGTTCAATAAACTTTAAATCGGCGGCCATCCCTTTCCCTATTCCATAGGTCTTGGTAGGGGTATTTACAGAGATAAAAATCATATCTGCTTTTTCTATTGCAGCATCTACATCGGTAGAAAAAAACAGGTTCCTCCCCCGGGCTTCTGCTACCACGGCGGACAAGCCTGGCTCATAGATAGGAATGTTTTCCACATCCTTATCATTCCAGGCTGCGATTCGTGCTTCATTGATATCGACAACGGTCACATTAATTTCAGGGCATTTTTGCGCAATTACTGCCATAGTAGGGCCACCCACATAACCCGCTCCTATACAACAAATGTTCTTTATTTTCATCTATACAAAAGTTTTATAATCATTAATCCCTAAAGGATGCTTTGGGGATGCCCCCTTATTCCGAATCTACTTCGGAATTACGGGCTTTCCTAAATTTTGTTTAATCCTATCTCCCTGCCTTCTCTTATGGAAGGGGAACTTAAAAAGAGGAAGATGTAAGAATATTAGACTCTTTATTTTATTCCCTTATATCCCGGGAGCCTATAGCTTCTTATCGCTTCTATCACCAAGAACTCCCTTCACATCATAGATTACGGTATGCTCGTTTTTAAGCAGATCTAGATCCAAATCTAAAAACTCTTGATGTGCAACACTTAACACCACTGCATCAAAAGTTTTATAAGGAAAAGATTTTATAGTATCAAGACCATATTCGTGTTTTACTTCCTGCGGATTGGCCAGGGGGTCAAAAATAGTGAGATTAGTGCCGTATTGCTGGAGTTCTTTAACCACATCAATCACCTTGGTATTCCTTACATCCGGACAATTTTCTTTAAAAGTGATTCCCATAACCAAAATATCGGAACCTTTTACTTTTATATCGTTTTGCAACATTAATTTCACCACTTCTGAAGCCACGTATTTTCCCATAGAATCATTCACCCTTCTTCCTGCTAAAATAATCTCAGGATGATAACCAATTTCCTGGGCCTTTTGTGCTAAATAATAAGGATCAACCCCTATACAATGGCCGCCTACTAATCCCGGTTTAAACGGAAGAAAGTTCCATTTTGTACCTGCAGCTTCCAAAACCGCCTGGGTATCGATTTCCATAATATTAAAAATCTTAGCCAGCTCATTTACAAAAGCAATATTGATATCCCGTTGGGCGTTTTCAATAACTTTTGCCGCTTCGGCAACTTTGATACTTGGTGCCAAATGTGTTCCTGCTGTAATTACTTCGGCATAAAGCTCATTCACCTGCCTTCCAATTTCAGGGGTGGAACCTGAAGTTACTTTACGAATTTTTTCTAAGGTATGTTCCTTATCACCCGGGTTAATGCGTTCAGGTGAATACCCCACAAAAAAATCTTCATTAAATTTTAATCCGCTGGACTTTTCCAATACCGGTACACATTCCTCTTCGGTTACACCGGGGTACACCGTAGATTCATATACCACCACGTCGCCTTTTTTTAAAACCTTCCCAAGAGATTCACTCGATTTGTACAAGGAAGTAAGGTCAGGCCGGTTATTTTTATCTATCGGAGTAGGAACAGTAATAATATAATAATTACAATTTGCTATATCTTCAAGCTCAGCCGAACAAAACAAACCTTTTTCAAAATATAATTGCTTAACAGAACTTTTCCCATTACTTCGAGGGGACTGAAGCTTAGCAACGTGATTTTCAGAATGCGTTGAGAAATCAACTAACACCGATTGCAGAATATCATCTTCAACTTCCATGGTTGAATCGTGCCCGGTCATTAATTCTTTAACCCTGGCCCGATTAATATCAAATCCCACCACCGGATATTTGGTAGCAAAAAGCCTTGCTAATGGCAGGCCCACATATCCAAGACCAATTACAGCTATTCGGCAAGCAGGAGTGCCGGAGGTTCGGAGATTAGGTGAATTCATATTTTCTATATCCTATTAATTATATTAAAGTGTCCATTATTGTGATTCTCTTTCAATACTAATCAACATTGCTAAAATGGCATCATATTTTCAGAAAGTGAATTATATTCTCCTTTCCGAATATAAGTGTAAGCCAAGGTATGATTGTATCAAAACTGAATTTCAAAAGCTTTTATTTATTCTATCAACTAATTTCTCCACGGCTTACTTCTTTAGGTTGTTCCAGTACCACGCTACAGCTTCTTTAATTCCTTCTTCAATGCTATGACTGGGCTTATATTTCAAGAGTTCTTTTGCTTTATCAACCGATGCCAAAGAATGAGGGATATCTCCCGGGCGCTTTGGGCCATGTTTAATTTCAACCTGAGCGATTTTAGTATCAAACGTACTTAAATGTTTTTTTAGCAGGTTTGTTAATTCCAATAAATTAGTACGATCCCCTACTGCGGTATTGTATACCTGGTTTACCGCTTCTTTATTATCGGTAGTAAGCGCCAACAGGTTCATCTGGATTACATTATCGATATAGGTGAAATCTCTCGAGTAGGTGCCATCACCATTTATTACAGGACTTTCATTTTTCATAAATTGCATCACAAACTTAGGAATAACTGCAGCGTATGCTCCCTTAGGGTCCTGTTTTCTTCCAAAAACATTAAAATATCTAAGGCCTATAGTATCTAAACCATAGGTTTTATAGAAATTTTCAGCATATAATTCATTAACATATTTGGTAATAGCATAAGGAGAAAGTGGTTTTCCTATTTTATCCTCTATCTTTGGCAGCCCTTTTGAATCGCCATAAGTAGAAGAACTCGCGGCATATACAAAGCGTTTTACTGCTGTATCTCGTGCCGCAACCAACATATTTAAAAAACCGGAAACATTTACTTCATTACTGGTTATCGGATCTTCTATAGAACGGGGAACCGAGCCTAAAGCAGCCTGATGCAATACATAATCAACATTATTACAAGCTTCTTTACAAGTTTTCAAATCCCGGATATCCCCTTCAATAAACCGAAAATTTTGATTATCAAAACAACGCTCCAGATTATGGCGATGGCCAGTAGCAAAATTATCAAGACAAATCACTTCTGCTTTTAACTTTAATAGGGTTTCGCAAAGATTAGAACCAATGAATCCGGCACCTCCGGTAATTAATATTCTTTTATTTTCTAATTTACTCTGAAACTGATTAAATTCTTCCAAAATATTTTTTTTATACTGGCAAAGATAAAACTTCTTTATACCTGATTCCTAAATATGTCTTAAAGGTATTTTTGGGTTAAGACGAGTAAAAGATATAGCGGAAAATAAATAGCTTTCCCAACACTTTTTAACTTATACCAATTTCATAAACCATTGCGGTTTCGAGATGGCCAACTTATCCTGTCTCGATGGGATATCGGGATCATGGATTATGGATTTATTCTATAATAACAAGACTTTTATCTAACTCGACAGCTTTATTAGCATTAAGGGAAATATTTTTTTCAATATCAGCATATTTTATCTTAACGGTTTTGTCTTTTGGCGATTTTAGGCGCAGGGATTTCAATTTATTATCGCTCCAACTAATATCTACCGTAAAATTCCCCCGGGCTTTAAGGCCTTTGATCTCCCCTGCTGACCAGGCTTTGGGCAATGCAGGTAAAATACGTAGAAAACCTTCATGGGACTGTAACAACATCTCGGCTACCCCGGCGGTAAAACCAAAATTTCCGTCAATTTGAAAAGGCGGATGCAGGTCGAAAAGATTATCTGCCAAAGAAATTTCAAAGAACTTATGAATATTATGCCGTGCAGCAGCGGCATCAAGTAACCTGGCGTTAAAGCTTATCATCCAGGCACGGCTCCATCCGGTACCGGCCCCGCCATGTTCCAGGCGATAATCAATAGATTTTTGGGCAGCTTTAAACAAAGTACTATCAGCCCCGGTAATTTTTGAACCAGGATGAAGTGCATATAAATGAGAAAGGTGACGATGCCCTTTTTCGGGTTCATTATAAGCTTTATTCCATTCCAAAATCCGGCCATCAGAACTTATTTTTAAACCTGAAGTCAAATTATTTCGCTTTTCTCTTATATCCTTCACAAATTCATCTTCAATTTCTAAAATTTTTGCGGCTTTAAGGGTATTGTCAAAAACCTCATCAATTATTTGATACCCCATAGCGCTCCCGTAAGAAAGTGCCACACTTTCCCCTTGTTCATTGATATAAGAGTTTTCCGGGGAAGTTTCAGGAAAAGAAACCCATTTTCCTGTTTTTTTATCTTTTACCAACCAGCCTGCATAAAAACCGGCAAACTCTTTAAGTGCAGGATAAGCTGTTTTCTTTAGAAAATCACGATCTTGTGTAAATTCATAATGTTGCCAAAAATGCTGTGCCAGCCAGCCTCCACCGTGAATCCAACTGCCCCAGTACGCCTCCCTCGCCTGCATATAGGGTGCGCCCCATAAATCAGAAGCGTTGTGCAATACTGCCCCGTGCTTAACACCGTACTGTTCTTTTGCAGTATTTTTACCACGTTCAATTAATCGTTGCGTATAATCAAAAAGTGGTTTATGAAGTTCACCCAAATTGGTGACTTCTGCAGGCCAATAATTCATTTGTAAATTAATATTCAGGTGATAATCAGCATTCCAGGGCGCAGCAATATGTTCATTCCAAATACCCTGTAAATTGGCCGGATTGGTGCCTGGTCGGGAAGATGAAATCAACAAATACCTTCCATACTGAAATAAATCGGCAATCAAGCCTAGATCTTCCTTTCCTTCCTTAAATGCTTTCAACCTTACATTGGTTGGTAAATTATTGTTTTCGCCTTCAGCAAGCGAAAAGTCTACACGTTTAAAAAGCTTCTGGTAATCCTTTTTATGAGCTTCCAATAATTCTTTAAATGACTTTTTGGAAATATTCTGAATTGTAGAGCGGTTTTTTTGCTGAAAATCATCTTGATAAAATGAGGTGTTTGCCACCAGGTATAAAGTAACTTCTTTAGCTCCTGAAACTTTTAAAGTTTTGTTTTCTATATTTACCGCTCCTGAATCGGTTTCAGCTTGAAGCAAGGTTTCAAATTTCACCCCATAGTCCAGGGGTTTGGGTTCTGAATTTTTAACCGCTCCATATTGGGTTACCTCGCCAAGCATTGCGATTTGGTTTTTTGCCGGGGTACTCACTTCTACCGTTTTATAGCCTTCATCTTCAGGCCGGTCCAGGTTTATACTAAAATTAAGTCCATTTGAAGCTTTAGTGCTTAGGTGAACAACAATGGCATCATCAGCCGCTGTAGAAAAAATCTTACGCTCATAACTCTCATCTTCAATAGTATAACTTATCTCTGCCAGGGCATTATTCAAACTTAAAGAACGTTTATAGTTTTCTACCTGCCCGGGGGTGTCAAAATTCAGGTAAAGGTCTCCCATGGTTTGGTGGGATTTTAAAATATCCTTATTTGAAAATCGTTTTACTATTTCTTTATCGGCTGTGCTGGTTTTACCTTCAAGAATCAATTTTCGTATATATTCCAAATCCTCCGGACTCCCTTTAGAATCACCCCAATCAGGACCGCCAGGCCAAAGTGAATCTTCATTTAACTGAATACGCTCACTCTTTGGGTCGCCAAAGATCATTGCTCCCAATCGGCCGTTTCCAATAGGCAATGCTTCCATCCATTCTGAAGCCGGCTGTTCATACCATAAAACATGAGTGTTTTTGCTTTCTTTTTCATCTTTTTCTTCTGAAGATGTTGAACATCCCAGTCCCGTTAACAAACTTAAAAACAGTATCTTTTTTATCATAAAATATAGAATACCAGAGTCTTAAACTCCATTTTTTGTAATAATTTTTAAAAACCTCAGCCTAAATATAGGTGCTTTTTTCACGGAAAAAAACTTGAATTAACCCTCCCTCAATACGAATCTGATAATAAGTCACCATGATTTTTCATATAACCAAAATATAATATACGTATTTTTTAAGTATATTTACTTAATTATATTTAATATATACTTAGTTTTGAAATGTTAATATATAACTTCAAAATTATGCTATTAAAAAAATACCCTCCATTAGTTTTCCTACTTTTAACACTCTGCACCAACGCTCAGAAATTCACCTTGGATGCCGATATAAGACCACGATTTGAATACCGGCATGGTTTCGGGAGTCTTTTTCCCGATGAGGCAAAACCAGCCGCTTTTGTCACCCAGAGAAGTCGGTTAAACTTTAATTATCAAAGTGAAAAATTACAAAGTTTCATCAGCATTCAGGATATAAGTACTTGGGGCGATACCCGCCAAATACTGCCTCAGGATGGCAATGACTCTTTTATGTTGTTCCAGGCCTGGGCACAATTGCAACTCAATGGGACCTGGGCGGTAAAACTTGGCCGGCAGGTAATTGCCTATGACGATCAACGAATTTTTGGCGGACTTGACTGGGCCATGCAGGGCCGATTTCACGACGCTTTGTTATTAAAATATCAAAGCCCTGATTTCTACATGGATATTGGCGCAGCTTATAATCAAGAAAATCAGGCCCAAACCGGAAATTCATATTCCATTCAGGGCTTTTTTAGTTATAAAACCATGCGATATGCCTATTTACGTAAAAGTTGGGAGAAAACTAAAGTTAGTTTGCTTTTGCTTAATAATGGTTTTCAGAAAATTTCAGAAGAAAATCAGGAAGTAATTGATGGGCTATACAACCGGCAAACAGTAGGGTCTTATTTTAATTCTCCAATAGGCCCACTTTTCGTTTCAGCAAGCGCATATTATCAATTTGGTTATGCTTCAACGCAACAAAAATTAAGTGCTTATCAATATTCAATATTAGCCACTTACAAGCCTCAAAAAACCTTGTTCGGACTCGGATTTGAGGTTTTAAGCGGAACTGATGTAAATGTTGAAGGAAAAAATAATTCCTTTTTTCCACTGTATGGCACCAACCATAAATTTAACGGGTTTATGGATTATTTTTATGTAGGAAATCACGCCAACAGCATAGGACTACGGGATTTTTATGGAAAAATCACTTTTCCCGCGGGCATTAAAAATTCATTTTTACTAAAAGCGCATCACTTTTCTTCGGCTGCTTCATTAGGAAACAATATTGATAATTACCTTGGAATAGAAGCTGATGTGGTTTTTACACACCAGTTCAGCAAAGATGTAAAACTTAATTTAGGATATTCACAAATGTTCGCTTCAGAAAGTATGGCAATTTTAAAAACGGCAACGCATAAGAGCAGCAATAATTGGGCTTGGGCCCAACTCACTATAAACCCACAAATTTTCCAATTCAATTTTGATCAATGATTTATAAATCGGTGAAAACAAACCCAAAATTTCTGTAATTTTGTATATATAAAATCAACCGATGAAAGCCCATAAGCCATAAAACAAGTTCGGGACAGGTTGGGCATGTAATAAATCGGCCGATACCAGCCGGCATAAACAAGATCAATAACTTGTAAACTTTTGTGTAGATGAAAAATTATACTACAGAAATAAAATGGGGCATCATCTTTTTTGTAGTGTCCCTGCTTTGGATGTACTTTGAAAAAGCGATGGGATGGCACGATCAGCTGATTGCCAAACATGCT
The DNA here is from genome assembly GCA_017795085.1 of Salegentibacter sp. Classification (GTDB taxonomy): domain Bacteria; phylum Bacteroidota; class Bacteroidia; order Flavobacteriales; family Flavobacteriaceae; genus Salegentibacter. The sequence goes on along the minus strand of CP051246.1, from coordinate 1,039,792 downwards.
ATTTACACCAACTTTTTCGGAATTTTAGCCATCGCCATTTACTTTTTTGCCATAGCAGAAAAGCGTAAAAGATTTTTCCACGGAAAGATGAACTGGAAACAGGGTTTTGCCTCAGGTATTATTTTGACTATTGTAATTGCCGTGCTTTCGCCAATAGGTCAATACATCACGAGCTATTTCATTACTCCTGATTATTTTGGAAACGCAATTAATTATAGCGTGGAAACCGAGCGAATGAGCCGTGAAAACGCTGAAGACTATTTTAATCTGAACTCTTATATCATCCAAGCTGTAGCCGGGACTTTAATGATGGGCGTGGTTAGTGCCGCAGTGGTAGCCTTACTATTGAAAAGGAAATAAAAGCCCCCTTATCCTCTAAGGGGAAGTAAAGTATGAAGTGGGAAGTTCAGTTCAGAAATTTCTAAGTTTGTATTTTGCCCCTCGTACTTCTACCTTTCAGGCTTATTGATCTTCAGTAAGAGCTCAGGATTTGGGCAATTTCTTAAATAAAAATCCAAATCGCGACGTGATGCTACGCCCGGAAAATCACCAATTTTATCGTGCAAATGACCAATAACCTGAAAATGTAAATGCGGTGCATAATCCCCGTTTTCCTCCGCAGTACCGAGTTCCGCAATTTTTTCGCCTTGTTTTACCTTTTCGCCTTCTTTAATTTTTTCAAGGGAATTTCGGCTTAAATGACCATAAAGGGAATAGAATTTTTCTCCAGCCAGGCTATGTTCTAAAATCAGGGTTGGACCATAATCCCCAAAATTGGTGTTATCTTTAAAACTATGTATTTTTCCGCCTAATACTGCCAAAACCCCGGTATAAGCAGGTGCCCAGAAATCCATTCCCAGATGTACATCCCGAGAACCCTCTAAATTTTCAAAAAGTTGACTGCGTTTATAAAGTTTACGTACTTCACTATATCCTCCAAAGGCTACTTTTTTTCCGGTATTTTTCAGGTAATCATTGATGAACTCAGAAAATTTCCAGGGAGAAGAAATATCAATTTTATTCAGTTCTTCATTGGTTTCTGAAAGATCAATGGCAATATAGTCTTCAGGCCTAAAACTAATGTCTAGCACACTGGTAAAGCTTGTGGTCAATCCATTTATAAATTTCTCAAAACCTTCCATGTTCAACTTTTTAAGAATGGAAAGAGGCTGTTGGAAAAGATCTAATTTCGTTAAGCTGAACTTGTTTCAGACTTTATCTCGATTTACTTCAGGATTCTAACACGGTTTTGATTACCAAAATCCTGGATTCTGAAATAAATTCAGAATGATGATTAAAAACTTTTCAAACAGCCTATTCCGGTTTCAAAAATAAGTCGTCAGAATCAATTTAGCAAGACATCGCTATAACTTGCTTTAATATGTACCCTGGCTTCTGTATCGCGGGTTTTATGGTAACCGTTCAGGCTTTCATTATCATAAGAACTCGAAGTTTTTAGGTTTAAGGCTGATGGCGTTTTTATTTTACTCTTATTACCGTTATAACTAAAGATATAAGCTGAATTTGGCAAAGAAAGTTGCATGTCACTATTTTCTAAATTCACTTCCAGTGTTTTAAAATCAGGCTGTAATTGTCCTATTTTAAGTTTGCCAAAACTACCCGATAAAATCCCGGTTTCGGCAATCTCATTCAAAACCACATCACTGGATTTTGCATTCAGTTTTATACTTCTTGCCTTATTTATATTAAAATCTTTCACATAGCGGGCTTCTAAAACCCCATAATCCCAGTTTTGAACTCTTACCGGTGTATAGGCCACTTTTACATTGGTTTGTTTACCACTAATAGTTTCTGCTGAAAACTTACTATGGGCAAGATTTGCTTTTAAATTTGTAGATTTTCCATTCAGATTTACATCTCCATAGCGAGCTTCAATTTGTAAGGTAGCATTTCGGGGTAGCTGTATTTTAATGGTTTTCTTTGCCCCGCCCTCTTTGTTTTTTAATGTAACAATCTTTGTAGTTGATTTTATAGCCACAGGATCTCGGGGATCTACTTCGTGAGCTTCCATTTCGGCTTCAAATTGTTCTGCCCACCTTTCCATATCCTTCCCGAAACTCTCGCCCCAGGCCTCCATTTTTTTTCCGAATTTTTCTCCCCAGGCTTCCATATCCTTTCCAAAGTCATCACCCCAAACTTCCATTTTCATCTCAAAATCTTTCCAGTGGGTACTGTCTTTTTCAAATTGGGCAGCCCATTCCTCCATCTCTTTATCAAAATCATCACCGAAATTCTCTTCTACCTGTTTTTCAAACCTTTCAATGTATTCATCCCCATCTTTACGGTAAGCTTCAAAATCGAATTCCAAACTCCCCATGCTTTCTGAAAACTGCGGTGGCAAAGGATGCTGGGAAATTCCCTCTAAAATAGGCCCTACGATATTCTCCATAAGCGGCGACAGCATTTCGGGCATTTCTGCTAAAGCTGCCATGGGCGGTACTGGTGGGCCGTTTAAAACAAAAGCCCCTGATGTTATCTCTATATTTTCTGCAGAAGCACGTATAGAAGGTTTCCAGCCTTCAGCAAGTTTTTTTCGTTCTTCTTCACTAAGGTCTTTATCATCAAAAGAAGCTTCCACTTTTACTTCATTCCTATCCCAATAATCCAGTACTACGTTGGTATGGCTGGTGTTAATTTTAACCACCACATCTTTATTGGTTTTATAAGTCTTATCCAGTGTTTTGGTTTGCGCAAAGGCAAATCCGCAAATAAACAGGAGAAGAACCGGCAAACTAAACCTGATAGTTTTCATAATCCTCATGTTTTGATTGATTGATTTCTTTAAGTTTGTTTTTTAGTTTGTAAAGCAGCTCCAGTCGCAATTGCAAATTAGCAATCATCGCCTCCAGGCTTTGGTCGGTAATGCCATTTTTGCTTATTTCATTGTTTAGTAACTGATATTCCTCATTCAAATCGGCCATTTGCTCCATAAAAGAATTAATAAGCTCACGGTTTTCATCATTGACCTCAATTTTGGCGAGTTCCATATTTAAACTCGCGAGGTAATAATTTTCAACTTTTTTAAATTCCGGTGAAAATTCGCTTAACCTGAATTCCGCCTTTGAGGCTTTATTTTTATCTTCTAATTGTTTTTCTTCTGAAGGCGTCTCTACCACCACAGGGTCTTTTGTAAAAATATTATCCCGCTGTAGGAAATAAAAACCTATTCCCAAAACCACCACCAAGACAGCCGCTATTTTTACATAAAAATAATTAAGGCCTCCTTTTTCCTGCGGAAAAGCGGTATCAAGCCGCGCTTCAAAACGTTTTTGGTGTCCCTTAGGTAATTTTTCGTTCTCGCGGGGGCTTTCATTTTTAAACAACTCCCTAATATCCTGTGCCATGATGTGCAATTTTTAATTCTTCTTGTAACTTTTTCTTTCCCCGGTGTACCAGGGTTCTCGAGGCCACCGGGCTAATTGTTAATATTTCTGAAATCTCTTCGTGATCATACCCCTCTATCAAGAACAACATCAACGGATATTTGTACTTTTCAGGCTGATTTTCTATACATTTTTTCACCTGTGCTACACTTACCCGCTCATCCACCTGCCAGTTATCATCTTCATCGGCTGTGGTTAAAATCTGTTCGTTAATCACTACCAATTCCAGTTTTTTAGCTTTTAACTTATCAATACATTTATTGATTACAATTTTCTTAAGCCAAGCGCCAAAACTCACTTCCCCATTAAACTGATGAAGCTTATTAAAAGCTTTTATAAAGGCTTCCTGCATAGCGTCTTCGGCTTCAAAGCGATCTTTCAAAAAACGAAACGCCACATAAAACATCCCTTCACTATAGGTATTGTATAACTTAAGCTGTGCGCGCCGATCCCGATGCCTGCAGGCTTCTATTAACTGATGCTGTATCAAAACTTCTAATGGTTGGTTACTCACAAAGTGAGATTCAATACTTTTTGACTTTAGGTCGATTTTGATCTGTTTCCACCTATGGGCGGGTTAATCATCCCCGACTCCTATTTTAAAGACGATATAAAATCTCCTATGTTGCAAAATCTTCCTAAAATTTCCTGAAATTAGATAAAATTGTCTAATTAAGACTTACTTTTCAAATAGTTAAAAAAAGATTTGCATACTTTTTGAAACAAATTGAGTGGTTGTCTTCAAACATTAATTACCATATAAAGGCAAAAATTTGTGCATAAAGGAAATCCCATAAGGGGCATTTAAAAACCGCTGGTCAATATCAAGGCAGAATAGACAAATCTAAACCAATAGTTATAAATTTTTTATAGATGAAACATCCATGACGGCAGGGCGTCACACAGGGGGATGATTATTGGCGCCGAAATCGTAAATTAGAGCTAAAAACACTTCAGATGGAAACAACAGATCGAAACACAGTAGAGTTTGCGCAGCTTGTGGAAAGAGGTTGCGGGATAGACGTGCATAAAAGCCTTATCGTGGCTACGATAAAGGGCACTGGCATAAAAGAGCAAACCAGGTCCTTTGATGGATTTACGGCCTCCATTGAAGCCTTGCGTGATTGGCTATTAGAAAATCAGATCACCCACGTGGCTATGGAAAGCACCGGGGTCTACTGGAAGCCCATTTACAACATACTGGAGGATCATGTGGAGATTCTTTTAGTAAATGCTCGCCATATCAAAAATGTACCGGGCCGGAAAACGGACAAGAAAGATAGCAGATGGATAGCAAAGCTTTTGCTTAGCGGATTGCTCAAGGGCAGTTTTATCCCTCCCAAAGAGATTCGGGAACTCAGGGACCTTACCCGCTACAAGCGTAAGATCGTCCAGCAAATAAGCTCGGAAAAAAACAGGTTGCATAAAATACTGGAAGATGCCAACATCAAACTCTCCAGCGTGGTAAGCAATCTGAGTGGGGCGAGTGCTACCAAAATCATCGATGCGATGATAGCCGGAGAAGAGGATATCGCTGAACTTTTGAAATTCCGTCACGGTAAGATGCAAAGCAGTGTGGAGGATCTGGCCGCTTCCCTGAAGGGAAATCTGACTGATCACCATCGTTTTATGTTGAAAACAATCAAGGAGAGCATCCTGGAGAAGGAGAAGACCATAGAGAAACTTGACCGGCAGCTGGAAGCACAATTAAAGGCCCATGAACTGGTATTGGACGCGGAACTACTGGAAAGCATTCCGGGAGTTGGAAAAGAGGCTGCCCAATATATTATTGCGGAAATAGGCACCCATATGGAGCAGTTCCCTAATGAACAACACTTGGCCTCCTGGGCTGGAATGAGTCCGGGTAGTAATGAGAGTGCAGGTAAAAAAAAGCAGTAGAACCACCCACGGAGACAAATATTTGAAAACGCTTTTGGTGCAGTGTGCCTGGGCGGCGACAAGGACCAAGGGAACATACCTCAGGGGTAAATATGATAGTTTGGTAGTAAGAAGAGGCAAGAAAAGAGCATTGATCGCAGTAGGACATAAGATCCTGATAGCTGCCTACTTCATATTAAAGGACAAGACACCCTATAAGGAACTTGGATATGAATTTTTAGAGAACAGGAATAAAGACCACAAAATAAAACGACATCTAAAGATGCTCCGGGAATTAGGAGTGGAAGTAGCTGTCAAAGAAACAACAGCAGCTTAAAAAAGGTCGATTTTTACTGGAGGTTGAAATATCCATAGTTAAGATATGGAAACCCCGAAGATGAAACTGACAACAAACGCTAAGCACACAGGAGTATTGCCATAGAGCATGTAGATGAAAATTTAACTTTCTTAGCGTTAAAACTGCTTTTTAATAAACAAGGATATGACAAAAAACGAAATATAAACAGATGAAAAAACCGATAAAAACATTTTTAAAATTAGGCGGAATTATAATCGCGGTGGGATTGATAGTGGCTTTTATCCTGCATTACAATACCAAGGCACATAGTCCTGAAGATACCATAACTTATACTGATAAGGAGGTAAACCTTGAAGTTTATTACAACCGACCTTATAAAAAGGAACGGGTTATTTTTGGCGGACTCGTACCTTACGGTGAAGTTTGGCGCACCGGCGCCAATGAAGCCACCACTTTTGAAACCAAAAAAGATATTTTAATTGATGGTTCGGAATTAAAAGCCGGAAAATATACACTCTGGACGATCCCGCAAAAAGATTCCTGGAAAGTAATTTTCAACAATCACATGTATCCCTGGGGCATAAATATGGAAGAAAAAGCATACCGCGACCCGCAGTATGACGCTTTGGTTCTGGAAGTCCCGGTTAATAAAACCGAAAATAGCCTGGAACAATTTACCATTTTCTTTGACAAAGCCAACGACTTACACTTTATGGTAATGGCCTGGGATAAAATCAGCATCCAGGTTCCTATAAAAGCCCTCCCCCAGGAAGGGGAGAACTCAATTACTAAATCATAAATTTTCTGGAACCCTACTCGTCTATCATTAGATTTAAGGTTACATCAATATTATCGCGGGTGGCCCTTGAATAAGGACAAACCTCATGGGCGGCATTAATTATTTTTTCACCAGTTGCTACATCTACACCCGGGAGATAGCAATCAAGTACCACGGCTAGTTGCAACTCCTCTTCTTCGGTTTTTCCTAAATCAACAATGGCGGTAACGCTATAATCACCCAGGTCAGCTTTATGTTCTTTGGCTACCAACTCAAGTGCGCTGCCAAAACATGCCGAATAGCCTGCGGCAAATAACTGTTCAGGATTGCTATAATTCCCCCCTTCGCCCCCAAGGCTTTTAGGCATTACCAATTTCAAATCTAAAACACCATCATCACTGGTGGTTCGGCCATTCCTGGCTCCTTTGGTGGTTACGTTTGCGGTATACAATGTTTTCATCTTTCTCTTTTTAATTAACTTTATATCGCTCAAGATACCAAGCAAAAGATATTGAGCCAAAGTATATATTCTTAAATTTGTCATAAATCAGAAAAACTTGGCCCAATCACGATCTATAAATAAAAAGGCAGCTGCCCGATTCAAAGCACTTCGGAAACAAAAACTTTCTGAACAAGTTTTATTTAAAAAACTTCTAAAAGGTAATAAAACAGCTCTTTCACAAGCAATTACATTGGTAGAGAGCAATCAGCCGAATCATCAAAAAAGCGCTGAAAAAATTATTGAAGCTGCCCTACCCCATTCTCAAAAATCAATCAGAATAGGAATTACCGGAGTGCCGGGAGTAGGAAAAAGTACGTTTATCGAGAGTTTTGGAAACCACCTGCTCGCAAAAGGAAAAAAAGTCGCGGTTTTGGCTGTTGACCCTAGTAGCAGTATTTCTCGCGGAAGTATTTTAGGTGATAAAACCCGAATGGAAACCCTGGTAAAACAGGAAAATGCTTTCATTCGCCCGTCGGCATCCGGAACTTCGCTTGGCGGGGTGGCCCGTAAGTCCCGGGAAAGTATTTTATTATGTGAAGCTGCCGGTTTTGATATTATCCTTATTGAAACCGTAGGTGTTGGACAAAGTGAAACCACGGTACACAGTATGACCGATTTTTTCTTGCTACTAAAGCTGGCCGGTGCCGGTGATGAGCTTCAGGGCATTAAACGTGGCATTATTGAAATGGCCGATGCTATTGCAATCAATAAAGCCGATGGTAAAAATCTAAAAGCTGCAAAAGAAGCCCAAATTGAATTTAAACGTGCTTTAAAACTTTATCCTGTGAAGGAGGATGGCTGGCAAGCTTCTGTAGCGCTTTGTAGTGCACTGGAAAATATAGGCATTGCTGAAATTTGGGATCTTATTTCAAAATTTGAAAAGCAAAATCGGAAAAACGGATTTTTTCAACAAAAACGGATTGAACAAAATAAATTTTGGATGTACCAAAGTATCGATGAACATTTAAAAAAGAGGTTCTATCAAGACCCGGAAATGAAAAAAGCGCTACAAAACCAGTTAGAAGCAATTGAGAAAAATAAAACCACCGCGTTTGGGGCAGCAAAACTCCTATTGGAAAAGTTTGAGAAATTATAAAAATTTTGACTTCAATAACAAGAATAAACGGGCATAAATATAGCCAAAAACACTTCCTATTAAAGCTCCCGTAATAATATCTCCCGGATAATGAACACCCAGATAAACCCTACTATAGGCAACTAAAACTGCCCAAGCCAGTAGGAACCAAATCATTTTTTGGTAATATTTTTTAAAAAGTAGTCCAAGGAAAATAGCCACTCCAAAAGAATTTGAAGCGTGGGCGGAAAAATACCCGTAACCTCCACAATGACCAGCTACCAATCGTGCATATTCCATTACACCTTCCTCTTCGCAGGGCCGTACCCGTTGAAAACCATCTTTAAAAACATTGGCCAGCTGATCGGTAGATGTGATTAAGAGCGTGACAAAAACAAGACCAATCGCAGTGGTTTTCCAGCCCAATTTTTTAAAAAGTAAAAAAACAAGTAGGGCATAAAGTGGAATAGCCGCCCATTTATCAGAAAGAATCAACCAAAACCAATCCCAGGTCTCAGTGCCCAGGTTGTTGAGATAAAGAAAAACCTGATGGTCTAATTCAATTAGTCGCTGTATCATTTAGCTTTCTTCGTATCGCGAAACCTCCCTGTCGTAAAACTCAGAAGCCTCTTTAATTAAATTTTCCGTTTCATTGGCCAGTTCATCTTCGTCGTGCTTGTCAAATTCTTCCAACCATTCAATTTCATCATTTTCAAGATTAATCACAAATCTTGGAAATTCGGTATGGATTACAAAAACAGCATCGGGAAAATCTGTATTATCACCTAAAAGGAATTTGGGAAAGTTCATAGGTTTCAGCTTAATTTTAATTTGGTTTTACGTACAATCAATCCTTTGCTCAAGATATTAAAACGAAGGTACAACATTAATGCGGAAGCGCTAAGCCCTGCTAATAACCCCAGCCAAATTCCCATACTGCCCAAGTGTTCCGCTTTTCCGAAGTACCAGGAAATGGGAAAACCGATAATCCAGTAGGAAATAAAACAAATGAGTGTAGGCACTTTTACATCCTGAAGCCCCCGTAAGGCACCTAAAATAACTACCTGAAGCCCGTCACTAAGTTGAAATAATGCGGCCACAACCAACAACTGTGCAGCGAGTAAAATTACTTCAACATCGTCAATATAGAAAGTGGGCAGCCAATCTTTCATCAAAATAAAGCCAATGGCAAAAACCGCTTCAATTAGAAAAACCAACAGGAAGATAGAAAGCGCAATTCGGCGTAATTCTTTATAGTGCTTTAGACCTTTTTGATTTCCTACACGAATTGTGGCTGTAACGCCCAGTCCCACAGCAATCATAAAGGTCATAGACGCCAGGTTCAGCGCAATTTGATTTGCCGCCTGCGGATTCGTACCCAGCAAGCCGGCCAGGAAAACGGTAGCAGTAAATATCCCAACTTCAAATAACATTTGCAGGGCAGTGGGAAAACCGAGTTGCAACAAACGCTTAAAAATATCGGTTTGAATAAGTTCGCTTCTTTTCCATTTAAAGTAATCGATAAATTTCTTTTTACGGTGTAAGATTTCCCAAACAAACCAAAGCATAAAGAAACGGGAAATCAAGGTCCCTATGGCAGCTCCTTCCAGTTCTAAACGGGGGAAAAGCCAAATTCCGTAGATAAGCAGGTAATTAAAAACAACATTTACCACATTGGCCAAAAGCGTTGCATACATCGCATATTTGGTTTGGGATAACCCGTCGGCAAATTGCTTAAACGCCTGGAAAATCATTAACGGAATCATGGAAAAGGCCACGATTTCCAGATATGGAATTGCCAGGGCCACCACTTCAGGCGGTTGGTCTAAATAATTAAGTACCGGTTTTGCAACAAGGAGTGCCAGAAAAAGCAAAATCCCGTTAATCGTACAAAGAATAATACCATGATGAAAATAGCTTCGCCCGGCTTTAATATCGCCGGCTCCATCAGCCTCGGCGATTAGTGGTGTAATGGCAAAGGAAAAACCAATTCCCATAGAAAGGGCGATAAAAACCATACTATTTCCCAAGGAAACCGCAGCAAGAGGCGCTGCACCTAACTGACCGATCATAAGGTTATCTACCAGGCCAACCAGTACATGCCCCAATTGTCCCATCATTACGGGAAAAGCAATTTGAAGGTTTCTATTAAATTCTTTTGTATAAGCAGTTAATTGCAAAACTTGATTTTTTCAAGCCGCAAAGATAATAGCTTTCTTTTGCCCTAAGCTTGAAATTCAGCTTAAGTTTTCGTTAGAATTTATCTTTCTGCTCGGTATTGATATGTTTTATCCCATGTTGATCTATAAGATACATTAGCGAGGTCATCGTAGCAGCACCTAATTCAAGTTCACGTTTATTAACGTGATCAAAAGTATCGGTAGCAGCATGGTGGTGATCAAAATAGCGTTGTGAATCAGGACGCAAGCCGGCCAATACTATATCGCCTTGTTTTAACGGGCCAATATCGGCACCACTTCCTCCCTGTTCAAAATAATGGATTAAATAAGGCTTAAAAAGTTTTTGCCAGCCTAAGATTTGGGCAAATTGCGCATCATCGGCATCAAAGGAAAATCCACGAGGGGTAAAACCACCGGCATCACTTTCCAGGGCAAAGATGTGTTTTTCGCTTTTTTGCTTCGCTACTTCAGCATATTTATTCCCGCCACGAAGTCCGTTTTCTTCATTCATAAAAAGCACTACCCGGATAGTACGCTTTGGTTGATAATCCATTTCTTTAAAAAGACGAAGCACTTCCATAGATTGTACTACTCCGGCACCATCATCGTGAGCGCCATCACCAAGATCCCAGGAGTCTAAATGCCCCCCAACAACCATAATTTCATCCGGATATTCGCTTCCTTTTATTTCACCGATTACATTATAAGATTCTACATCCTTATGTACTTCTGAATTCAGTTTGAAATACAATTTGGCATCCGGGGTTAGTTTAAGCATGCCACTAATATAATTAGCATCGTTAGTGCTTATGGCCGCAGCAGGAATTCTTTGGTCCTTACTTAAATTGCCATAACTCATCGAGCCGGTATGGGGATAATCGTCTTGTTTTAAACTTAGCGAACGTACAATCACACCAATGGCTCCATATTTCGCAGCTTCTTCAGCTCCGGAATACCGCTGATCTACACACCCGCCATAGGCTTCAAACGTACTGATTTTAGTAGGATCCATAGGACGGTTATAAAAAACGATTTTTCCTTTAATTTTCTCCTGTCCTATTTCTTTAAGTTCCTCCAGGCCTTTTACCTCAATAACTTCAGCTTTAGCTCCTCCCGCCGGCGTGGAAACTGAACCTCCAAGTGCCGTTATATTCAAATCACGGGTTACTCCCGGAGCGGTCTCAATATAAGAATACTCTCTACTCCCCCGGGTCCATTTAGGCACCATCACCGGTTGCAGCCAAACACTATCAAGACCTATTTTTTCCAACTCAGCTTTGGTATAATCTATCGCTTTTTGGGCATTTCGAGAACCCGACAGCCGCCCACCTATATTGTTGGAAAGATAGTCAAGCCAATTATAGGCTTCCCCTTCGGTTAAAGTCAGATTGTATATTTTTCGCAACTGAAGTGAATCTTTTGTATACGAAGTTGTTTGTGCATTTATAGAAAAAGTAATAAAAATTACCGGTACAAGCAATATGTGTTTTAGCATAGCAACATTTTTGATGGTCACGAAAATAATGAAAGTTTTAAAATATAAATATCTCCTGGCAAATAGTATGCCTTTTAAAAATTAAGGCTAAAGCTATTATTTTTTTATCTTCGCAAATTAAAACAAAGTAGCTTGGAAGCAGAAGAACGGCAGGAAATTATAGACAAAGTAACCACCTTATTGAAAGAAATCCCTTCTTCAATGGATGTTGTAAAAAAAGGTGGAGACCGACATAAACGCTTTAAATACCTGGCCACACATATGGTAGACAAAGCGATAGAAAAAGACGCACTTATTGTGTCTGACAATCGAAAGGGTATTGCCATTCTGTTTAAAACCAGTAAAAAAGAGGATGATTTTTGGAAAGATTTGCGAGCGCAAATTGGACTTGTATTGAATGTAACAGGGTTTAAAAATGCCATTCAAATTATAAAAAACCAGAATTACATTAAAAAACAACGTCCTGCGGAAGGTGAGTACCTGTACTGTTGGTTTTGGGGAATTTTAGTCGATTCCCGCGGTGCCGACACACAGGTAGGCAAAGAAATGAAAGACGAATTTTATCGTCGTGCAAAACTATATCAACTTCCATTGTATGCTGAAACCCGGATGCGAAAAAATGCGGTGGTTTATCAAAAATTTGGTTTTGAACTCTTTCACAAGTGGCAGCACCCAAGCGGTGATACGATGTATTTTTTAAAATATACCCCACCGGTGGAATAAGGCTTTTTCTCTACGGAAGATCGTTGTCAAAATTCAAGAATAATTTTCGATTTTTATTCAAGGGTTTAAATTGTTATTATATATAAAAAATCTCTAGGATTGAAATAAATAAATATAGCTATGCGACGAATTGTTCCTAATATTTACTCCAATGATATGGAAAAAAGCAAACAATTCTATACCTGTTTTTTAGGAATGGAATTAGCTATGGATATGGGTTGGATCTTAACTTTCGTCTCAAAAGAAAACAAAACCGCACAAATATCAATTTTCCAAAACAAGGAAAACAAGCCGTTAAATAATTCAGTTATATTTTTGTCAATTGAAGTTTTTGATATCGATAAATGGTATGAACGTGCCATACAAGAAAAAATTGAAATCATTTACCCGATTACTAATGAAAATTGGGGAGTAAGACGGTTCTTTATAAAAGACCCCAATGGAGCAACTATTAATTTATTAAGTCATTTAGAATAAAAAATATGCAACTACCTACCCCGTTAGGATTTTGCCAATAGACAATCTAAAACCAAAAAAATGAACCAATCTTATATTGATTATGCCAATTATAATATTTGGGCAAATAACAGGCTTATCAACGATTTAAAAAAACTAGCCCCTGAACTCCTAACCAGGCAAATAGTTGGAAGTTTCCCCTCAATTCGTGCTACAATTTCCCATATTTGGAAGGCCGAGATCGGCTGGCTCTCCCGTTTAACAGGAAATGGCTGGGAATCATCAAAAGTCACCAACTTTTCCGGGTCCTATGATGAGTTATTTAAGGCGTGGCAGAAAACCTCAGAAGAATTCAAAAATTTTGTAAAGAATGCGGAATTGGAAAAAGAAATTCAATTTGAACAAAAGGGAGAAAATTTTTCCATTCCTTCCCGGGAAATTATTCAAACGGTATTTAACCACGGAAGCTATCATCGTGGGCAAGTAGTTATGATGATGCGGCAATTGGGGATTTCCAACATATCACAAACCGATTATATAGAATGGATTCGGGAAAAAGAAAGAGGAAATATTTAATCAAATTGCAACTCAACTGGTAAAGCCTGTAAATCATTTCTAAAATATTTCAAACTCAACTTCTCAAAATATCAAAATTCTTTAATTTTCCTTTTTTGACTTTTTCTTCGGAAAGCTTTAACAACGGATAGCGCTTATTATTGCTAATTTTAAAATTCAACCAATCTAAAGCTACATGTCTGTTTTTAAAAAAGTTCGCAATACCCTCAGGCTACTGAAGTCGGTTGATTTAGATCAACTTGCTAAAATCAACCAGCAAATAGACCTTTCTGAGGCCATGAAAAGTTTAGGCCAACTGGATGAACGCCAACTTAAAGGCCTGATGAAAATGTTAAAAACCAAACGTAAAAAAGGCCAAAGCGACCTCCCGCCTATTGATGGTGATTTTTACAACCTTGATTTAAAACTTTCGGAAGATCAGCGAAAACTTCAAATGGAAGTCCGCAATTTTATGGAAGACCAGGTACGCCCACTGGTAAATGATCATTGGAACCGGGCAAAGTTTCCACATGAAATCATTGAAAAATTTAAAAAGCTAAATATTACCGGCGTTCCTTATAAAGGTTACGGTTGTCCTGACCTTCCATTTTTAATGGAAGGCATCATCGCCCAGGAAATTGCCCGGGTAGATGTATCTATTTCTACTTTTTTCGGCGTACATAGTGGTCTTGCCATGGGTTCCATTTATCTCTGCGGAAGCGAAGAACAAAAACAGGAATGGCTTCCTAAAATGCAAAAACTGGATGCCATTGGTGCTTTTGGCCTCACAGAGCCCAATGTAGGTTCAGGCGTGGCCGGTGGTCTGGAAACCACCTGTAAGTTTGATGGGGAAAACTGGGTCTTGAACGGACAAAAAAAATGGATTGGTAATGCCACTTTTGCTGATGTAATCATCATCTGGGCACGTGACGAAGACAGTAATCAAGTAAAAGGATTTTTAGTTCGCAAAGGAAATCCTGGTTTTAAAGCCGAAAAGATGGAAGATAAAATGGCCCTGCGAATTGTCCAAAATGCCTTAATAACCCTAACTAATTGTAAGGTACCTGAGAGCGACCGTTTACAGGAGGCCAATTCATTTAAAGATACGGCAAAAGTACTGCAAATGACCCGCGCCGGAGTAGCCTGGCAAGCGGTAGGTTGCGCTCGCGGAGCTTATGAAAGTGCGCTAAAATATACCCGAAAACGCGAACAATTTGGCAGACCAATCGCTTCGTACCAATTAATACAAAACCACCTGGTAGAAATGGTTTCTAATTTAACCGCTATGCAAACCCTGGTTTTCCGGCTTTCAGAAATGCAGGATGCCGGTTTGCTAACCGATGAACACGCTTCGCTTGCCAAAGTGTTTTGTAGTATGCGAACCCGTGATGTGGTAAGCCGTGCCCGAGAAGTCATGGGCGGCAACGGCATTTTACTCGATTACGATGTGGCCCGTTTTGTTGCCGATGCCGAAGCCATATACAGTTACGAAGGAACCAAAGAAATAAATTCACTCATTGTAGGGCGCGCCATAACCGGTTACAGCGCCTTTGTGAGCTAATATTAATATTAACCATTTTAAACAAAAACGAATGTCATTTTTAATTGTGAGTCCGGGTAAAGACCCGAAACCCTGGGTTGAAGCATTAAAAAATCAGCATCCAGGCCTTAATATTTATGTATATCCTGAAGATCATAATAACGAAGAGGTTGAGTTTGCATTGACCTGGAACCACCCTCGCGGACTTTTCAAAAATTATCCAAACTTAAAAGTGGTTGCATCCATGGGTGCCGGGGTAGATCACATTACAAGTGACAAAGATTTTCCTGAAAATGTAACAATAACCCGTGTAGTAGATCCTTTACTTTCTGAAGATATGGGCTATTTTGTGTTGAGTTTATGCTTAAACCATCTACGAAATCTTGGACATTATCAACAAAACGAAATCGAAGAAAAATGGGAACCTATGGGTTATGACCGTAATAAAGATATAAGCGTTGGCATTATGGGAATTGGCGAAATGGGAAAAGCTGCTGCCAAAAAATTATTAAATAACGATTTCAAGGTGCGTAGCTGGTCAAGAACTTCAAAAGATTTTGATCAGATTAATAATTTCGTAGGCGATGAAGAACTTGAAGAGTTTTTATCTGAAACTCAAGTTTTGATAAACCTGCTCCCGCTAACCCCTCAAACAGAGAAAATTTTAAACAAAGAGCTTTTTGAACAATTGCCCGAAGGTGCCTATGTAATTAATGTGGCCCGGGGCGAACATTTGGTAGAACAAGATTTACTGGAAATGATTGACAGCGGTCACTTATCAGGGGCTGCCCTTGATGTCTTTTGGGAAGAACCCATTCGTGATGAACATCCTTTCTGGAAACATCCAAAAATTAGAGTTACTCCACACATTGCCAGTGTAACCCATCCAAATTCCGTTGTGCCTCAAATTGTGGATAATTATGAGCGAATGAAAGAGGAAGACCCCCTTAAAAATGTAGTAGAAAAAGAACGAGGTTATTAAATTTAATATTATGGAACTTAAAAATATTCTTGTAGCCATTGATTTCACTGATACTGTAGGTAATTTGCTAACCTATGCCGAAAGCCTTGCTGAAAAATACCAGGCAAAAGTCTGGTTGGTACATGTAGCCGAACCTCATCCAGATTTTGTGGGTTATGAGCCTGGCCCACAATACATACGGGATATTAAAGCTGAAGAATTAAAGGAAGAGCATCGTAACCTACAATCAATTTGTGATGCTTTTCTTAGCAAAAATATTGAATCTGAAGCCCTGCTCATTCAGGGTTCTACGGTACAGGTTATTATTGAAGAAGTTAAAAAACTACAGGCCGATTTGCTTATTGTGGGCAGTCACAAACACGGGTTTCTTTATAACCTGCTGGCAGAAAGTGTTTCCCTGGAGTTACTAAAAAAAGCTGAAATCCCGTTTTTGGCTATTCCTATTTCAGAATAAATTTTTACGTCATGCTGAACTCGTAATAAAAAATATTAAGCGTAGGAAGTTGACATGCAGCAAGCTTAGTGAGTTAAAAATTTCGTGTTTGGGTGCAGCAAACTAGCAGCGTTAATAATTTTTGAAAGCTTGTTCTGAGTTAAATCAAAGGGGCTGAAGAAAATTTAGGCGGTTCCAATTACGTAGCAGTTTGGAAATACCTCCACATAAGACGCCCTTTTTTGTTTCTCCTGAACTTTCTATGGATTGGTCGAGCAAAAAATGAAAGAATAAACATCCAGACCAGGTATATCTCAACTGAAATTTTAAAATAATAGAAAACAAACTGAAATACAACATTTAAAAAATACGTCAATGCTATTCATTTCAGACTTTATTTCGAATTTTCTTTGGGAAAAAATAAAAATACAATATGGCTCTGAATGGCTCTGAATCCAGCTCGAGATGACGATACTATTATGATTTATAACAAGGCATTCAAATAAATTTTATAAATGATCAAAAAAGAAGAGTACTTAAAACTCCATAAAAAAATTCAACCTTATATTCATCAAACCCCGGTTTTAAAGTCGCGACTGATTAATGAACTTGCCGAAACTGAAATCTTTTTTAAATGTGAAAACTTTCAGCGAAGCGGAGCTTTTAAAATGCGTGGCGCTATGGCAGCCATTCTCAATTTAACTAAAAACGAAAGAAAGAAAGGCGTTATTACCCATTCTTCAGGAAATTTTGCCCAGGCGGTTTCCCTGGCGGCAAAATTACTGGAAATTCCCGCTTATATTGTCATGCCCTCCTCCGCTCCCCGGGTCAAAAAAGAGGCCGTAAAGACGTATGGTGGAATAATTTATGAATGTGAACCCAACTTAAAAGCAAGAGAAAAAGCTGCTGAAGAAATTCAGCAGAAAACCGGAGCAATTTTCCTGCACCCTTCCAATCAACTCGATGTAATCTATGGCCAGGGTACAGCAGCCATAGAATTGCTTGAAGAAAAACCCAATCTCAAAACAATAATCACCCCCGTTGGCGGCGGCGGATTATTAGCGGGTACTGCCTTAGCCGCGAATTACTTCGGAAAAAAATGCAAAATCTTAGGTGCTGAACCTTTTGAGGTAGATGACGCGTACCGATCGCTAAAAAGCGGTAAAATTGAGACCAACCCATCTATCAACACCATAGCCGACGGATTAAAAACCCGTTTAGGCGATAAAAACTTCCCGATTATTCAGGAATTTGTTTCAGAAATCATCCGGGTGGAAGAGCAGGAAATTATTGATGCTATGAAACTAATTTGGGAACGGATGAAAATTGTTATAGAAGCCTCAAGTGCTGTAGCACTAGCTGCTATTTTACGAGAGAAAAAACAATTTAAAGGAAAGCGAATAGGATTGATTATTTCCGGGGGAAATGTTGATTTAGGAAATTTGCCGTTTTAATTTTTTTTCAAAACACTCACTGTCACCAAAAGTTGCCCCACGTGGCGTTGACTGTGTTCTGCGGCGTGAAACAACAAGCCTATTACACTAGAAGGCAATTTTTTTCGACCAACGCTGCGAAAATTGGTTAAATTTTCTTCAGGAATATTCCTTAAGAATTCCAGGGCTTTATCTACCTTTTCACTGAATTCGGTTACTAAATTTTCAACTAAAATTTCAGGATTTTCCTCTCCTTCTTTCTTCAGAAAATCAAATTGAGAAGCGGAGAGGGCCTTTTCTTCCGCATAGGTCAGCATCCGATCCAGCACGCCGGTGATATGCTGCAAATGAAATCCTACAGAAGCTCTCCCTGCAATTTTTTTCCATAACAATTCTTCGGGGAAGTCTTTAAGGTATTCGGTCACTTCTTCCCTTGATTGAATAAGCGCATGGGCTGCCGGTTGCAATAAGGCCGGGACTTCTGCAACGGGACCGCGTAACCATGCTTCCGGTTTTGAATTATTCATATTCTACCTGTAAAAATATACTTTGAAAATATCGAATCCGGATTACAGATACAAATTTAAATCTGGAATAATTTTTCAGAAACATTAGTATCTTTAGCACCTACAAAAAACCACACTATGCTTAACAGATTACTTCTGGCCATACTTTTGATGATAGCGGGCCCGCAATTATTCTCACAAGAAAAAGATAAGAAATGGGATGTGAACGATCCTTATTCTGACCACTGGAATATAAAGCAGGTTCCGTTAACGACCAATGAAGGTACCTGGATGAACCTGGATGTTTCTCCCGATGGAAAAACCATTGTTTTTGACCTTTTGGGCGATATCTACAAAATGCCGGTCTCAGGAGGCAAAGCTAAACCTCTGAGAACCGGAATGGCCTACGAAGTACAACCCCGATTTAGCCCTGATGGTTCTGAAATTTCTTTTACCAGCGATGCTGGTGGCGGGGATAACATCTGGATTATGGATGCTAATGGTGAAAATGCAAAACAACTAACCAAAGAAAATTTTAGATTGTTGAACAATGCGGTTTGGAGTGCCGATGGAAATTCGGTTATCGCACGGAAGCATTTTACCTCCGGACGTTCCCTGGGTGCCGGCGAAATGTGGCAATACCATATTGGTGGTGAAGCCGGCCTGCAACTCACTGAACGAAAAAACGATCAACAAGATGTAAATGAACCCAGCGTATCCCCAGACGGAAAATACCTGTATTACAGTGAAGATATGTATCCCGGAGGAATGTTTCAGTATAACAAGGACCCGAATAAACAGATTTATGTGATTAAACGCTACAATTTTGAAACCGGAGAAAACACTAGCATTACTGGTGGACCAGGTGGCGCCGCAAGACCCCAGGTTTCACCTGATGGTAAAAAACTGGCTTTTGTAAAACGTGTTCGAACCAAATCGGTACTTTACATTCACGATTTGGAAACTGGAGAAGAATGGCCAGTCTATGACCACTTAAGTAAAGACCAGCAGGAAGCCTGGGCTATTTTTGGGGTTTATCCCGGATTTTCCTGGATGCCCGGGGGCAAAGAAATTGCATTCTGGGCCAACGGAAAAATCAACAAAGTAAATATCGAAAATAACGAAACGGAAGAAATTCCATTTGAAGTTGAAAATACTATTGAAATTGCCGAAGCCCATCGGGTTCAACATCCGGTTTTCTCAGAAGAATTCAGTCCTAAAGTAATTCGGCACGCGGTAACTTCGCCCGATGGAAAAATATTGGTTTTTAGTGCTGTAGGGTATTTATGGAAAAAATCGCTCCCCAACGGGAAACCAAAACGCATTACCGATTCAGAAGAATTCGAATTTGAACCGACCTTCTCCCCTGACGGAAAAGAAATCGCTTACGTAAGCTGGACCGATAAGGAAATGGGCGCACTTAAAAAAGTAGGAATAAACGGAAAAAATAAGCAAAAACTTACTTCGGAAAAAGGAATTTATCGTAATCCAGCCTTTTCAAATAAGGGTGAAAATATTGTTTTTATAAAAGAAAAAGGCAATAACGACCAGGGACAGACTTTTAGTAAAAAAACGGGAATTTATACGATATCCGTTTCCGGGAAGAACAAAAAGAGAATTCACGAATCGGGCGATTTCCCGATGTATAGTAAAGATGACTCCCGAATTTTCTTTCAAACCGGTGGCAGTTTGATGGGAAATATAGAAAAAAGCCTGAAAAGTATTGACCTCAACGGAAAAGACGAACGTACCCATATCAATTCAAAATACGCCAACAGGCTTGTTCCCAGTCCCGATAACAAATGGGTGGTTTTTACACATTTACACAAGGCTTACCTGGCTCCCTTACCGATAACCGGCCGGCCGGTAGACCTTGACAATAACACTAAAGCAATACCGGTAAGCCAGATTACCAAAGATGCAGGGATGAATTTGCACTGGTCTAACAACAGCAAAAAAGTACACTGGACTTTAGGGGATGAATATTTTACCAATAAAGTTTCAGAGCGCTTTACATTTTTAAAAGATTCCCCTGATTCTATTCCTGAAATTACGGGAGAGGGTACTAAAATAGGTCTAAAGATAGAAACCGATGTTCCCAACGGACAAATCGCCTTTACCCATGCCCGCATTATCACAATGGATGAAAATAAAGTTATTGAAAATGGAAGCATTGTTATTGAAGGCAATAAAATAATTTCAATAGGCAAAGCCTCTGAAATAACTATTCCCGAAAGTGCTGAAATTTATAATATGCAAGGCAAAACAATTATGCCGGGAATCGTTGATGCCCACGCGCACATAGGAGCTTTTCGTTATGGACTTACCCCTGAAAAACATTGGCCGCTATACGCAAACCTGGCCTTTGGTGTAACCACCGTACACGATCCTTCAGCCTTGAGTGAGACAATTTTTAGTATGGCCGAAATGGTAAAAGCCGGGGAAATGACAGGCCCGCGAATTTTCTCAACCGGAATTATTCTTTACGGCGCAGACGGAGATTTTAAAGCGGTAATCAATAACCTGGAAGATGCAAAATCGGCTTTGCGCAGAACCAAAGCTTTTGGAGCAACATCAGTAAAAAGCTACAACCAGCCTCGACGTGAGCAACGCCAGCAAATTATGCAAGCTGCCAGAGCACTCGATATGAATGTGGTTCCGGAGGGCGGAAGTACTTTTTTTCATAACATGAATATGATTGTGGACGGGCATACCGGCATTGAGCATAATATTCCGGTAGCCCCTGTTTATAAGGATATTGAAACCCTTTGGAGTAATAGTAATACCGGCTATACACCTACTTTAATCGTAAATTATGGCGGGATCAACGGAGAATATTATTTTTATGATAAAGATAATGTTTGGGAAAATGAGCGCTTACTAACTTTTACCCCACGACATATTGTAGACGCTCGATCACGTCATCGCACCAAGATACCCGATGAAGAATATAAAAACGGACCGATTTTAGTATCAGAAACTGTAAAAAAATTAACCGATTTGGGTGTAAAAGTAAATTTAGGGGCTCATGGGCAATTACAGGGCCTTGGCGCACACTGGGAACTCTGGTTGCTTCAAATGGGTGGAATGACTAATATGGAAGCCCTGCAAGCCGCTACTATAAACGGGGCCGAATATATTGGAATGGGTCGTGAAATAGGATCTTTGGAAGAAGGAAAATTAGCCGACTTGATAGTTATGGATGAAAATCCTTTGGAAGATATTCGCAATTCAGAATCGGTTATTTATACAATGGTAAATGGCCGGTTATACGATGCCGAAACGATGAACGAAATTGGACATGAACCTAAAAAAAGAACACAATTCTACTGGGAAAACAACAAAAATAACGCCGCATTTCCGTGGCACGAAAGCACGCAAAGTTTTACGGCACCGGGCTGTACCTGCCACCGTTTAAGTAACTAAGTTAATGGATTTATACTTAACAGTCGCCATAATAGGAATTGGAATAATCCTTTTTATCAAGGATTATTTCACTATTGATACCACTTCCATCCTTATTATGGCACTATTTATCGTTGCCGGAGTACTTACTCCTGAAGAAGGTTTTTCTGGTTTTAACCACCCGGCCACCATTACTTTAGGATGTATGTTTGTAATAAGCGCCGCGGTATTTAAATCGGGTATTATTGACGGTTTAAGTACAAGAATCATCAAAATCGCAAAGATTAATTACCTTTTTGCCTTGATGAGTTTTTGTGCCACCGCAGCGGTTTTTTCAGCATTTATAAACGATTCTGCAGTGGTTGCCATTTTAATCCCTATGGCCTTATTGGTTTGCAGGGAAAGCGGCATTAGCCCCTCTAAACTATTAATCCCAATTTCTTTTGCAGCGCTTTTTGGTGGAACCTGTACTTTAATCGGTACTTCTACCAACATCCTGGTTAGCAGTTATGCTGAAAAAAGTGGACTGGAAGCCTTTGGAATGTTCGAGTTTTCGCTGGCCGGACTTTGCCTGCTGGCCATTGGGATGGTATATATTTTTGTATTAAGCCCTATTTTATTACCAAAACGAGAAACTGCTGAAGAAGCCGGACTACAAAAAGAAGCTGAAAGTTATATTGCTCAAATTGAATTGCTGGAAGAAAATGATGATGTAGATAAGACCATTACCAAATCAAAACTCATCAATGATTATAAAGCGCAGATCCTCACCATAAAACGTAAACACCACCGGCTTTATGAAATAAATGGGGAAACCATTCTTCGGGTTAACGATACGATTAAAATTTTAATCAATCCACAAAGTTTGGCAAAGCTTCAGGAAAATGAAGATTATAAAGTAATTGGTTCTGAAGAAGAAGTAAAACAAGCGCCAAGATATGATTCAGATAAAAAAGAAGAGGGAAAGAAAAAGCCCCAGAAGGAAGAAAAGAAAATCTATGAGGTAATGATTCCTTATGGCTCTGATCTAGCTGAAAAATCCCTCCAACAACTTAACTTCAGAAATATTTATTATGCTTCGGTTTTGGCAATAAAACACCGAAAAGAAACCATTACCCAGGATGTCTCAAACATTATTTTAAAAGAGGGCGATATGATGTTGCTTTTTGCTTCAGAAAAAGCCATTCAGGAGTTAACATCAAGAAAACTGGTAGTAAGCCTTTCAGAATACCAGGGCAAAAAAGTAGATTATAAAAAGGCTATCCCCGCTGTATTAATAACCATTGGTGTGGTAAGTGCAGCTGCTTTTAACCTCACCTCTATTTTAGTAAGCGCTATGGTGGGCAGTTTACTTATAGTTACCACAGCCATTTTAAAACCAAAAGAAGCCTACGAAGCCATAGAGTGGAAAGTAATTTTTATGATGGCCGGGGTACTTTCTATGGGAAATGCTCTCGAAAAAACCGGCGGCTCAGACATAATTTCAAATTTCATCTTTGAAAACCTTGGAAATTTGGATACCCGTATTACCCTAAGTTTAATTTTTCTTATTACCTTTCTTTCAACAAATGTGTTATCCAGTAAAGCAGCGGCGGCTCTTATGACCCCCATCGTTATAAGCCTGGCAGATGCGATGCAGGTAAGCGAGAAACCTTTTCTTATAGGGGTAATGTTTGCCTGTAGCTTAACCTTTATGACCCCGGTAAGTTATCCGGTAAATACTATGGTATATGCGCCAGGAAACTATAAATTCAACGATTTTTTAAAATTCGGGACTCCGCTTAACTTTATCATTTGGATTGCCGCATCGTTTATAATACCAATATTTTTTCCGTTTTAGCTATGAGAAGAGTAAAACTCAGCAACCCATTTAAAAGCAGGATAATAGACGAGAAACTCGTGAGGGAGCATTTAGCCCTGGAGCGTACAAAACTAGCCAATGAACGTACTTTGCTCTCCTACATAAGGGCATCGTTATATTTACTTATTGGCGGGTTGGCCCTTCTTCAGGTTAAAGAGTATCCCAATTTGCACTGGATTGGTTATGCAGCATTGTTTATTTGCATATTATTCGTTTTTATAGGTATTTCACGATATATTGTTTTAGACCGAAAACTCAATAAACTTTTGGAGCCTGATGAGGAAGATGAAGGCGACCACCCCTCTAAAATGAAATTATAGGTGCTTCAAAGTTTTGTACATTACTTCTTACATTTTATCGCTATTGCCGGCATCGCATGGCTTTACGATTATAAGAATTGGAAAAAATACTGGCTGATTTTACTGGCCACTATGGCAGTTGATTTAGATCATTTGGTGGCCACTCCTCTTTTTGACCCTATGCGCTGCGGAATTGGCTTCCATCCCCTACATACTGAAATTGCGATTTTGATTTATCTCTTTGGAAGCATTTTTATAAAACACAAAATTTTACGCCTCATTTTTATAGGTCTACTATTTCATATGTTCACCGATTTTATCGATTGCCTATGGATGTTTTCTAAATGTGAGGAATGCTATCTTTCTTCGGAAATATATAAATGGTGACAATTATTTTAATGTTTATACTGCTTTTTAGCCAGGTATATCTGAAGGTTTTTCATTTTGTGGAACACAGGGTTTTGTTTAAATAATATAACGTCACTATAGCCCAATACGACTTTTCCGAAGCTGTTTTCCCAAATCATGATTTTTAAAGGCAGGGCTAAACAGCTTAATTATTTTTCCTGAATCGGCGAGGTGCCCGCTTTAGGATTACCAAAAAAACCACAAGTTTCGTGAAAGCAAGATCTTGCCCGATTTGGCGGGCATTATACCCATGGTCTATTTTTGCAAAAACCGAAATATTATCATTATTTCTAAGATGTTCAAGCAGGCTATCGTAAGTTTATTCAAAACTATAAATATTTTTTGCGTCCCTTTTCATAAAATGTTTGACTAAACACTTCTTTAAGATTATCATTTTTAGAATCCTATAGAAACAGAATGCCTTCATTTAAAAAATTATAATTATTTTGAGACTGCTTAAAAGGCGGTATTGTGCAAAACTTTTATCTTTACATCTCTATACACACGCACAACAAGCCAATAAATTTTTGAATATGCACGTAGCAATTGCAGGAAATATCGGGGCGGGAAAAACTACCCTGACCAAACTTTTAGCAAAACACTATAACTGGGAAGCCCAATTTGAAGACGTTTTGGAAAACCCTTACCTGGAAGATTTTTACAACAAAATGGAACGTTGGTCTTTTAACCTTCAAATCTATTTTTTAAACAGTCGTTTCCGGCAAATCCTTCAGATTAGGGAAAGCGGAAAAAAAATTATTCAAGATCGTACCATTTATGAAGATGCACATATTTTTGCCCCTAACCTACACGCTATGGGGCTAATGACCAATCGTGATTTTAAAAATTACCGTTCGCTTTTTGATTTAATGGAAAGTGTGGTACAGGGACCCGATTTACTAATTTACCTGCGCAGTAGTATTCCCAACCTGGTAAATCAAATCCATAAACGGGGCAGGGAATATGAAAACTCTATTTCTATCGATTATTTAAGCAGGCTAAACGAACGCTATGAAGCCTGGGTACACGATTATAATAAAGGAAATTTGCTGATTATTGATGTAGATAATATTAACTTTGTAGATAAGCCTGAAGATTTAGGCGATATTATAAGCCGCATAGACGGTCAACTACATGGTTTGTTTTAAAACAATTTGCACTATGGAATCGACAAAACACAAAAGGCCAAAACATAAAGGATCTCCCAAATTATTTGAGAATCCTATTTTAGAAAAGTTATCCCATACCCATATTGCCTACCCACTTATTATTTTTGCTTCCATAGCTACCATTTTATTTTACTATGGAATTGAGCAAAAAGGCTTTGAGACGCCTACGATGATTTTACTTTTTATAGCCGGAATGTTCTTTTTTACATTTGTGGAATATTTAATGCACCGATATTTATATCATCTCCCAGCCACTAGTGACCGACGCAAGAAAATCTCTTACACCATGCACGGCGTGCATCACGATTATCCTAAAGATAAATCGCGTTTGGCCATGCCACCGGTTTTAGGCCTGGTTATCGCCACCATTTTATTTGTTATCTATCGGGCGATTTTAGGCGATTACGTTTTTGGCTTTCTCGCCGGATTTTTAATTGGCTATGCCGGTTATTTGGGTGTACATTATTCGGTACACATCTTTAAAGTCCCCAATAATTTCCTAAAAGTTTTATGGCATCATCACAGCATTCATCATTATCGTGAACCCGATCGTGCTTTTGGCGTTTCTTCCCCGCTTTGGGATCATATTTTTAGAACTATGCCCAGAAAAACCCCTAACGGAAAACGTACCGCTGTTGGCAAGCATATTGATGATTAGGGTTAGGAATACAAAAAACCTTGATTTCGAGTGACTTTGCATAAAGGGATCGCAGGTGTATGTACCCTCCATTGAATAACTCTACTCAAAACCTTCTCGATGCATCCCGATTGCCGTCGGAACACTCGAAGTCTTGAAGTTAACTAGCCTAAATAAATGCTTAGATTATTTAATAAACCCGTTCTCCCTGGCATGCGCAACAGCTTCTTCTGAACTTTCTACCATTAGTACCGGAGTGGTTTTAAAATTTTCAATCAAACCGGTGATTTTTTGCATTTGTTTTTTATGGGTCACACTGCGCAAATAAATGGCCAGGATGCTGTTGGGATACTGTTCGGCCATTTCTGTATAAATAGAAGCATCGTGCTCACCACTATCACCTATCAGGATAAACTTCATCTCAGGATAGGTTTCCAGAATATTATGTATTTCCCTTTGTTTATGGGGTTTTTCTGGTTTTAAAGGCCTGTCGAAAGGAGTTTTAAATTTTCGAAGTAAAATTGGTCCTTTCGGGAAGTGATTATGGTCTAAAAATAGTTTTAGATATTCATACAGATTCCACGGGGAATTGCTTAAGTAAAAAATAGGATTTTTATTTTTCCCACTTCTTCCCAAATGGAGTTTTTGATAGAATTCCGGGGCACCTTTTAGTGGAATTCGTTTATAAGCATTGGTTAACAACGAATTTTTTAGTAATCGTAATTTCAAAAAAGAGGTCACACCGGTATGTAAAATAGTGTCATCAATATCGCTAATAACCCCAAATTCAGCTTCCGAATCGGGAATAAGAAATTTTCCCTTAAACGGATGTTCCAAAACTTTGGTTTTTTCACCTTTAGGACCGTGATAATACAGCTCAAAATCCACCCAACCTTCTTCATCAGCATACTCGGTAAGGTTTTCTTCTATAAAATCATCAAACAAAAAATAACCTTCATCGTCGGTTTTGGAAAAACGATCTATTTTTTCAGACAGTACCAATTCTATCGGGGCATTCGGGATTTCAAAAGTATCAAAGCGCTTGTAGGTATTTTTTAAGGTCCTGAAAAAAGATGGATCTTTGGCAATTTTAAGCGGTTCATTGTCCAGTACCCGGCCTTTGATATATAAATGTGAATGTGTGCCGTAGCTGCGATAGGGCATAATTAATACCCATTCAATAAACTTATATTTTCCGGCAAGTTTACGTAAGCGTTTCTTCATACGTTTCTTAGATTTTCCCCAAATTAGAAAATCTACCCGGGCTTAGCCCTCTGTTTAATCAAACTTTAGCACTCTTAAGAAGTATGTCCTAAACGATTTAGCTCATTAAAATTTAACATAACAACTTGATTTTTAGATCTTTTTTTAAGTTTCTTTTAAAACAGAAAACGTCAAAACTATTTTATATTTGTAATATCAATATCGGGGTGCTTTAGCTGAGAATAAACCCGCAGCACCTGAACCGGATAATACCGGCGCAGGAAATATTGATATCCAGAAGAGGTTAAAACCTCAAAGGAGAAGCTTCATTTCTTACGGGAAATGAAGCTTTTTTTTATTACTTCTTATTAAGTATACATTTTTTAAATATTTATAGGAAAATAGCTAAAATCACCTTTATTGAATTGGAAAGAACTGATTACAAAACCACCCGATAAACAATTAACCTTATTTTGAAGCACACACCATGCTATAGAATAAGAGAATAAAAAAGGCACATTTATTAGGCGCAAAGCTTATTTTTATCTAAATCCATATTATAATCGGAAGCTTCATATAACTTATATACACTCATCTTTCACGGTTTAAAACTAAACTTTAAAACCGCTTCTACCGCCTTTTTCTATCCTTGAAGCGCTACACGATCTCCTGAAAATTTCCTAAATTGCCGATGATGAAAGCTATCTGGATTTTTTGCATTGCTATTGGCATAAATAGTACAGCTTCTTTTGCCCAAATCCCCGAGGGGTTTGTTTATTTACATAAGACTATCCCTTCCATCAAAGGGGAAGTTCGCTATGCCGGTTCCCATAATTTTACCGGAAAACCTGTAAAGGGCTATCGTAAAGAAAAAATTATTTTAAGTAAACCAGCAGCAAAAGCGTTGAGAAAAGTTCAGGAAGAATTAGATAAAAAAGGCTATTGCCTTAAGGTTTTTGATGCCTACCGACCGCAACGATCGGTAAATAGTTTTGTGGCTTGGGCAAAAAAAACAGGAGATACACTGGCTAAAGCCGAATTTTATCCTGAAATAAATAAAAAAGACCTTTTTCAACTGGGGTATATAGCCTCTAAATCTGGCCATACCAGAGGCAGTGCAATAGATCTCACGATAATAGATAAAAATACAGGTGAAGAATTAGATATGGGCAGCCCTTATGATTTCTTCGGAAAAATAAGTCATCATAATACCAATCAAATTTCTAAAGAACAAAAACAAAATCGGATTTTTTTAAAACAACTCATGCTAAAACACGGTTTTTATCCTTACCCCGAAGAATGGTGGCATTATTCGCTAAAAAACGAACCTTATCCCAATACCTATTTTGATTTCCCGGTAGAATAATCTACTTAGATTAGAAATCTATTTTTTATCCTGAACTTTGGATTGCTATTTTTGTAAAAAGCAGCTCCCCTTATGAAAATACTCCACACCGCCGATTGGCATATCGGTAAAAAGCTTCATAAATATGACCTGACCAAGGATTTTGACCTGTTTATCGACTGGCTTTGTGACACTATTAAAACTGAAAATATAGAGGTTTTGTTGGTTTCAGGTGATATTTTTGATCTGGCAAATCCTTCTTCCCAAGCACGCAAACAATATTACCGAAGCCTTATCAGACTTCGGGAATTAAATTGCAAACTTATCCTAACCGGCGGTAATCACGACTCCCCTGCCATGCTAAATGCACCGGCTGAAATCCTCCGGGAACTCGATATGCATGTAATCGGCGGGTTGCCGGAAAAACTTGAAGACTGCATTATTCCTATAAAAAACAAGTCAGCAGAAGTAAAGCTTGTAATTGCCGCCCTGCCCTATTTACGCGAGGCTGATCTTCGCGATGCCGCTGAAAACACTAATTACGAGGATAGACTGGAACAACTTCGTGCCGGAATCAACTATTATTTTAAAGAAGCTGCCAATTTGTGTTCTAAAAATTTTCCACAAATTCAAGCTGTTGCCATGGGGCATCTTTTTGCTGCCGGGGCTAAAACTTCAGAAAGTGAACGTGATATTCAAATAGGAAACCTGGCCGCATTTAACGCATTGCAGTTTGGAGAATATTTTCAATATATCGCTTTAGGACATATCCACAAACCGCAAAAAATTCGGGCCAATGTCCCGGTTTACTACAGCGGTTCACCAATTCAGCTCTCCTTTAGTGAACGAAAAGACCACAAGCGGGTGTTAATTTTAGATACTGAAGATTTATCACACCCAAAAAACCTGGAAATTCCGGTTTTCAGAAACTTATTGAAGCTCAATGGTTCTTTGGAAAAAATTGAAGAAAAGATGGCAAAACCAGGACAGATAAGACAATTAGATTCATTGATTGAAATTGAAATGCTTGAAGAAAATTATAATGCCGATAAAATTATAGCCCTTGATCAATTAATAAATGAATTTGATTTACCTGGGTTTCAAATTGTAAAACATCGTATTAATTTTAAGAATCAAAGCCGGAATATTAGCGAGATTTATCCTGAAAAGAACCTGGAAGACCTGAGCCCACAGGATGTTTTTAACCAACTTCTTAAGCAACAGGATTATGATAAGGAAACTCTCGATTCGGTAAACACTGCCTTTAATGAACTGCTGGAAGACCTTTACCGCGATGAAAACCAAACCGAAATATGAAGATTTTAAAAGTTGAATTTCAGAATATCAACGCCTTAAAAGGTAAACACGAAATTGATTTTTCAACCTATCCTTTTACCTCCGGGGCACTTTTTGCGATTACTGGCCCCACAGGTAGCGGAAAAAGTAGTATTCTTGATGTAATTTCCCTGGCACTTTTCAACAACATTCCACGCATAGACCGGATTTCTAAAGGTGAAATAGTTAAAACCGGTGCCATTATTACCCGCAGTCAAAAAGAAGCCATGGCGGCAGTTACCTATCAATGTAATGCGGGAAAATTCAGAAGTGAATGGCAAATTTCTACCGCCCGAACCGGTAACTTACGGGAATACGATATGCAAATTAGTAAAGTGGAAACCGGAGCGCTTCTCGACCTTAAAAAATCAGAAGTACCGGAAAAAAATGAAATGCTAATCGGACTAAATTACAATCAGTTTATAAAATCGGTATTACTGGCCCAGGGCGAATTTGCCCGGTTTTTAAAAGCAAAAAAAGAAGAACGCGGAGAATTGCTGGAAAAAATTACCGGAACGGGTATTTACCGCAAACTGGGCATTCTTGCTTTTCAAAAACACAAAAGTGTAAATCTTGAAATTGAAAGCCGCCAAAACCGCCTGGAAGCCTTAAAAGATCAGTTGTTAAATGAGGATGATTTTAAAGAAAGTTCAGCTTCTTTAAAAGTGAAAGAAAAGCGGGAGAAAAACTTACAGGAAGCCCTGGAAAAAATCGACAAAAACATCGAGTTAAAAAAGAATATTGAACACCGGCTGCAAGAAATTAATCACACCGAAAAACAAAAAAATCAGTTTGAAATTGATTTAAAAGATTTTCAGGAACAATATGGAAAGCCGCTACTTGAACATGAAAAAATTGAAGATTTAGCTGAAGAACTTCGGGATTGGAATTTACTTAAACGGGAAATTGAAGAAATTAAAAGCGAAACTGAAAAAATAAACTCCCAGCAAGAAAAAAACAGAAACAACCTAACCAACATTTTACAAGCAACTTCGGTATTAATCGCAGAGGAAGTTAACCAGGAAAACATCCTTGATAAACTTTCAGCTTTTCAAAAGAAAATCACCGGCATTCAGGAAGAAATAAGGGCAAAACTTCAACATTTTAAAGCCATTGCAAATCAAATAAGAACCGAAACCCGCAGCCTTGATTTTCAGCTAAACGAAAAATCCCCGGATACAAACCGGGAAGCATTACTAAAAATCAAAACAAAAGCGGAAACAACAATTTCAAAAATAAGCGATTACGGAAAACATATTGATTTTAGCGATACTGCCAAAGAAAAGGAGTATCTCAAACAACAGGCCGAAATGGCGCGAAAAGCAGGGCGGGAACAAGACCAGCTCAATACCCTTTCTGAAGAGATCAATAAATCAAAAACAGAGCAAAAAAGCTACCAACTGGAATTAAAATCATGGCCTAAGCAAATAAAAGAAGCCAGGATGAATCGTGATTTATACCACGAGCGCTTAGAGAAACTAAAATTACAACAGCAACACCAACTTTTACAGGCAAAGTTTGAAGAACAACGGCATATTTTAGATAACGGAAAGCCGTGCCCACTTTGTGGCGCTATAGAACATCCTTTTGCTAAAAACCTGCCGGCTAAAGATATTTCGCTCGATAAAAAAATAGCGGAAACCGAAAAGCTACTAAACCAGTGGAACGCAAAATTTACGAGTTTAAAAACACAAGAAGAAACCTTACAAAACAACCTGAAGAAATGGAAAATGCAGGAAGTAGAACTTCAGGAAAATTTAAAAAAAGTACAAGAAGATTTTGATAACAAATACAACAGATTAACCGGCCGTAAAGCTTATGAAAACTGGGAGGACTTTTATACCCGCTTACAACAGGAACTTAACCTTATAGAAGAACTCGAAGCTGCAAAAAATCAAAAAAATGCCACTGAAACTGCACTTCCCCTTTTGGAAAACCTTCAACAAACCTTGCTTTTAGGAAAAGAATTGCGCGCGAAACTGGAAAATTTATATTCCGGAGATAATATAGGGGCCGATATCGGCGATCTCAGTAAAAAATGGATTAGCGGACAGGAAAAAAAGAAACAACTCCTGGAAAACAAAAAAAATCTTCAGGAAAAAAATAAGGGTAAAGAAACAAAATTTACCCAGCTTGAAAACACACTTCTTCCACAACTTGAAGAACGCGGTTTCCCCACCATTAACAATGCCCGTAAAGCTTTGATGCCTGAAGCCCAAACCGCCTCGCTACGAAACCGGCGTAAAGAAATTGACGATAAAATCACCGCTACCAAATCTTCCCTGGAAATTCTTCAAAAGCAATTTAAAGAATATAAAAAACACGATATTAACATCGAGCGGCAGGAACTGGAAAGTGATTTTCAAAAGAAAAAACAGGAAAAAGCTGAAATTGCAGAAGCCTGTAAAGATTTATTCAGTAAACTCAGCAACCATAAGCAAAACCAAAAGAGCATTGAAAAAATCCAGGAGGAAATTGCAGAAACCGAGAAGAAAATTAGGCCATGGCGGTTGTTAAATGAGCTTATTGGTGATGCCAAAGGCAAAATATTTAACGATTATGCTCAGAATTTGAGTTTGAGCCGCTTGCTCTACCTGGCTAATGTAAGACTGGCTGATTT
The DNA here is from genome assembly GCA_017795085.1 of Salegentibacter sp. Taxonomy (GTDB): domain Bacteria; phylum Bacteroidota; class Bacteroidia; order Flavobacteriales; family Flavobacteriaceae; genus Salegentibacter. The sequence goes on along the minus strand of CP051246.1, from coordinate 1,007,251 downwards.
AAGCGACCGTTATAAGATAGACAAGCCCAACGATGAGGAAGATGATGCGCTGGTGGCAATAGATGAGCATATGGGCGGACAACGCCGTTCGGTAAAAACCCTTTCAGGCGGCGAAACTTTTTTACTGAGTTTATCAATGGCATTGGCACTTTCTGATATGGCTTCCCAAAATGTGGAAATCAACTCGTTGTTTATCGATGAAGGTTTTGGAACCTTGGATCCTGAGACCCTTGACCAAACTTTGGATACTTTGGAAAAACTCCAGGCCGAATCCTCCAAAACCATCGGGATTATAAGTCATGTAGAATCTTTAAAAGAACGTATCGCCACGCAAATCCAGCTTAAACGCAACGGACAAGGTTATAGTAGTTTGGAGATAAAAGCTTAGACTATGGTGCTAAAAGCATACTTAAAATTCCTTTTAAAATCTCAAAATCAACACGGTTTACATTCACCGTTTGTTTATGCACTGGTCACGGAATGTTTTTATGATAAAAGCCTTTATCCTACTTATAAAACTTTAAAATCATACCGAAAGGCCCTGCTTAACAATGATAAAATCATTAGCGTAACCGATTTTGGAGCCGGAAGCCGGGTATTTAAATCTGAACGCAGAAAAGTTTCTGCTATTGCCAAACATATGGGCCTCCCTTTAAAACGGGCAAAGTTTTTATTCCGTTTATCAGTATATTTAAAATGTGAAAATGTTTTAGAACTGGGTACATCCCTTGGGATGGGAACTTCAGCCCTGGCTTTAAGTCAACATAACAAAAAAGTAACCACCGTTGAAGGCTGCGCGCATACCAGCGCAGTGGCCGGGGAATATTTCAAAGAATTTGGTTTAGAAAATATTTGTCGGGAAATTGGAGAGTTTTCAGAAATTATCGATCAAATTTGGAAAAGGGATGCCCCGGAATATGACTTGATTTATTTTGACGGGCACCATACCCAAAAAGCTATCCTGGAGTATTTTGAGAAATTATTACCCACTGCCCATAACGATTCGATTTTTGTGTTTGATGATATACATTGGTCACGGGATATGGAAGAAGCCTGGGAGATTATAAAAAGAAATCCCGAGGTAAGAGTAACCGTTGACACCTTTAATCTTGGCCTGGTATTTTTCCGAAGAGAACAAGCCAAGCAGCATTTTAGCATTCGTTTGTAACAAATGAGCAAAACCTACGTCTTATCGGCAGAAAACAACAGCTTATGAGCAAAGTTATTGAGATTAGAAATATTACCCGCGATTTCCCCCTGGGCCAGGAAATAGTTAAGGTTTTAAAAGGGATTGATCTTGAAATTGAGCGTGGTGAATATGTAGCCTTTATGGGCCCCTCTGGTTCGGGAAAATCTACTTTGATGAATCTTTTAGGTTGTTTAGATACACCAACTTCCGGAACTTATATTTTAAACGGAAAAGATGTAAGCCAAATGAGTGATGATGAACTGGCGGAAATACGTAATAAAGAAATCGGTTTTGTTTTTCAAACGTTCAACCTGCTGCCACGTACCACCGCTCTTGACAATGTAGCTTTACCCATGGTATATGCCGGTTATTCCAAAGCTGAAAGAACAGAACGGGCAGAAGAGGTTTTAACCAACGTAGGCCTGGCAGACCGGATGGACCATAAACCCAATCAACTTTCAGGTGGACAACGCCAAAGGGTTGCCGTGGGAAGGGCTCTGGTAAACCATCCTTCAATTATTCTTGCCGATGAACCTACCGGAAACCTCGACTCCAAAACTTCGGTAGAAATTATGAAGCTTTTTAATGAAATTCATAAAGCCGGAAATACAGTGATTTTAGTAACTCACGAAGAAGAAATAGCCGAACACGCACATAGAATTATTCGACTTAAAGACGGAAGGGTAGAGAAAGATGAAAAAAAGGAATCAATTTCTTAAATAGTTTTTCACTTCTTTTTTCTAAATCAAAAAAACCTTGTGCTTAATCGCAAAAAGTACCAGGCCTATCCTGCTTTTAACATTGAGTTTTTCAAAAAGTCTTTCCCGATAGCCATCTATGGTTTTCGGACTTAAATTCATGTGTTGAGCCACCTCTTTATAGGTCATTTCGCTACAGGCCAGGTTTAAAAATTCAAGTTCGCGACGCGTAATAGTTTCCATCCCTTTTTCTTCATTGTAATTTTTAATGGTATTGGAAACCTCATTGGTATAATAAAAGCCCTCATCAATCACCTGTTTCAGGCTAAAATGAAATTCATCTGGCTCAATATCCTTCAACAAATAGCCCCTACAGCCCAGTTTTACCATTTGTAAAATAGTAGCTTCATCGTCTTCCATGGTAAGCGCAAGAACTTTTTGTTCGGGATAATTTTCCTTAAGCCAAAACATGGTTTCCAGACCATCCATCACCGGCATCCGAATGTCCAGCAATACAATAGCTGGTTTGGTGGTCTCTTTTTGAAAGGCATCGGTAAACTCCCGGCCATTTTTATAAATATTACTGACTTTAAAACCATCAAAAGAATTCACCAGACTTTTTAAAGACGCTGCAAAAAGCTTATGATCGTCTACAATAGTAATATTATTATTCATTTACACTTATTTTATAATTCAAATATAAGCAAGTCCCTACCCCCAAGGAAGATTCCAACTTAAAATCCGCATGGATTAATTCAGCACGACTTTTCATATTAAAAAGGCCTGAGTTTTTGGAAACCGAATTGGGATCAAAACCTTTTCCGTTATCACAGGCTTTAATTTTAATTTCTTCAGAATCAAAAATTAGCTGAACATTTAATTCTGAAGCTTTTGCATGCTTCATTACATTCGAAAAGAACTCCTGAAGTATTCGGAATAAAACAAGGCTGTGTTGCTGTAGGACTACCTGTTTTTCTCCAGAAACTTCCAATCTGGTTTCAATAACACCCATACGTTGAAACCTGGCCAGTTCATTTTCTACGGAAGCCACTAAACCGGCATAGCCAATTACTTGGTTGTTTAAAGATTTTGAAAGCGATCGAACTTCCCGAAGCGAATGAGCCAGGATTTGCTTAATTTCCAAGGCTGAAGTTTTCTCGGCTTCCGGCAGGTTTTTAGAAAAGATATTGAGTTGCATATTGGCTACAGAAAGTAACTGCCCAATATTATCATGCAACTCCCAACCTACGTTTTTTAACGTTTGTTCCTGCATTTCTATACGCGAACTGGCTATTTCCTGTTCAAAATATTGTTTGGCTGCAAACTGCTCCTTTAAAAGTTTGTTTTTACGCTTTTGGTAGACCACAAAAAAGACAATTACAAAAGCCGTGAGTAGTAAGATAACTACAATAAAATAGGCGATAAGTAAAAGTTCTTCTTTAGAGAGCATTTTTCAGTTTATTGTGAGAAGACTTTTTGGCCAGTCTTAAAAAGACAAAACTATAAGAAGTGTACATAAAAATATTCATACTTATTAAAATCCAGGTATTTAACTCAACAAAGCCCGGACTTAAATTATTGAAATATTGGAAATAGATAAATAACGGCGTACAAGATAAATAATAGATAAAGGCCACACCTGAAATATAAAAACCAAGTTCTTTTTGTAAATTAAGTATTTTATGGCTTTGTAATATTTCCAAATAATAATAAAAAATAATAGCGAGAAGCATTAGACTCCCACCAACATAACTCAATACTGAAAATGATTCAAGAAAAACCCCTGAGAATAATAGATTAATTAAACAAGCCAGAAAATAAATAATTAAAGTAAATTTTACAATTTGCTTTGCCTTATTATTAATTAGTTGTGTATTAAAATAATAACCATACACCAAAAACGTGATAATTAAAAAAGGATTATGTATCCAAAAATTTTGGTACCAAAACCCATCCCTAAGAAAATGAAGTTCTTCCCATCTATATATAATAGTCGGTATCCAGGCAATAGTTTCTACTATATAAGTTGCCAGTAAAAAATATGCAAAAAAACCGGCAGATTTATCAGCCGGTTTTTTTTTATAATAAAATAAAGCCGAAACGGCTGCCACTCCTTCTAACAAATAAACTAAATAATTGAGGTCCTTCATTTAGTAGTTAGATGGCGGGTGTCCTCCATTATTTTGGTTTAAAGGTTCAATATCATAATTATTCTCATCTCCACTTTCTGCTGTTTTACTTTGCAAATTTTTCGATTTTTCTTTGGTGGGGGCAAGAAAAACAGTTGAAAAACTCTTTTTAGCATTGGTTTGCGGATAGGCTCCCAAATAAATGCGAATTCCCGGTTTCTTTACGCCCTGCTCCTTAGATTTCTCCCGAACATAATCTAAATATTCCTGTAGTTCGTCAAGGCTGTACCAAAACTCACGGGTATCTTCATACCCCTCACAATTTTCAATATCTTTTCCCCGGGTTTCTACCCATTTTTTCTGAAGCTTTTTAGCATCATCAACACTGATGCACTTTTTTGGTTTTCTCATTATAGAATCGGTTAGTTAAAATTTATTTTTTGTTAAGTCAGCCTACTGCTCATCATACCCAAGAAACATTTTATTTTTCATTCCTGCATCAACAATCTCAGGCAAGCCCACGAGGTATCGGAAAAAACTTGCCTCGATTATAAAGTAAATTTAGGAGAAAATATTGGGTTTGGCAAAATTCAGTTGAGACACAAGCCAAGGCTTACTTATAACTTCACTTCTAGCTATTAAAAAAGGGGATTTTTCCCCCTTGTGACCACGTTTTGTATCCCCTACTTTTGAATCCGTTAATTTAATTTAACTAAAGTATTTAGGGCAAAAAGTGTCGCTGAAGCTAAAAAATGATTGGTAGGGTAATCAAATTTTAACATTAAAAGCGGCACTTTTTATTAGCAAAAAACTCAGTTTGAAAAGACCATATTTCCTGAGGATCTAATCAGGCTATAAATTTACTAGTTAACCATTCTAAAACCTTCCTGAACTAGTTTTCGGGAAGGTTTTCTATTGAAATAAAACCATTTTTACTTTATCGCCTGCCTGTTTTTGAGCTATTGCATTAATCCCATCTTCGCTAAGTTGTAATACCCGCGGATATCCACCGGTAGTTTGGCAATCTCGCATTAGTACAATTAATTTTCCAGCTGGTGTAAATTGTACAGTACCCGGCAAAACGGGTCCTGTAATAATCGGTTTCAGCTCATTTTCAAGGCGCTCACTTAATTGAATCGCCATCCGGTTACTATTTCTATCTATTCCAAAGCTACTTTCCTGAAGATGTAATTTTAAATACTCGGGCAGTTGGTCATACTCCGGTCCCGGATAAACAGGTATTATTTCAGATTTTAGATAATCCGGATCAAATTTTACTGAAGAAAACGTTTCTTCTACCTCATCCTGTGTCGCCTTATAATTTAATTTCATCCCTTTTTCCAATCGGTCAAAATCGGTAAGTCCGTCATACCAGCTTCTGCTTTTTAAAACCTGTGATACCTGAAATCCGCCAGAAATAGCCAGATAAGACCGAATTCCAAGTTTTGGTTGCCCAAAAGCCAATTCATCTCCGGGATTTATTTTAATCACTTCATTATTGTCAATATTCTCTCCATTTAATTTTGGTGATAAATACGCTCCGCTAATGGCGATTTTTGTAGCTGCCGCAAACTTAAGTTTTGGTCCCATTTGGGTAATTTCCATCACAGCAGCATCTATTTTATTCTGAAGAATAATATTAGCATTTTTTAAAGCATACCTATCCATCACTCCTGAAACCGGCACCCCGAATTGCTGAAATCCACGACGGCCAAAATCCTGGATAGTGGAAAATAATCCGGGTTGTAAAACTTCAATTTCAGCCATGATATTTTTCTTTTTTTAGTTGATATTTTCCTGCAGTAACCGCTTTAGAAATCTTCTGAAATTCCTCTTTTGACACCGCTTCAAATTTCACTTTATCTCCCGCTGAAATCTCACAGGGCGGATCCTGATTTTTATCGAAGAAATCAACTGGGGATTTTCCAAAAATTTGCCATCCGCCGGGGCTGGATCTCGGGTAAATTCCAGTCTGATTTCCTCCGATCCCAACAGCCCCTTTTTCGATCTTCATCCGAGGCTGATTTTTACGTGGAACTTCGAGCAGTTTATCAAGTCCGCCCAGATATAAAAAGCCGGGTAAAAAGCCGATAAAATAAACCGTATAAAGCGGGGCAAGATGAAGCTCTATTATTTGTTCTTTGGAAAGGTTTTTAGCTTCTGAAAGTTCTTCTAAATCCCAACCGAATTCTTCATCATAGCACACCGGAATATAAAAAATTTGCCTATTGGCTAATTGTGCTATCTTGGCCTGGGAAAACAGCTTTTTTAAGACTGAAATCTCACTATAAATATCCTCTATACTAAACATATAACTAATTAATAACGAGTTATATGAATTTATTACTTCAACATTTACTTCAGCATAAAAATCAATTATCTTATTTTTAAAAAAAAGTAATTTATTAAGGAGGTTCTCACTAATTTCCGGCTCAAACTGAACTAAAATTGCACGCTCCCCCATCGTATTTATTTTTGGATATTCGCTCATTAGGTGTTTTTAATTTTGATATTTTTCTCCCCGAATTTTTGATGCAAATATTTCAAAATTTTCACCGAATCGGGGGTGTCGCTATGCAGGCAAAAAGTTTGTGCTTTTACGTTAATTTCCAAGCCATTTTCACAGCGTATTTTCCCTTCTGAAAACATCAAAAAAAGATGCTTAAATACGGCTTCCTTCTCTAGGATTAAAGCATTGGATTTTATCCTTGAAACCAGCCTGTAATTTTCATTATAATTCCGGTCGGCAAAGGCTTCAAAAATTAGTGGAAATTCATCTTTCGCCAGTGCTGAAATCACAGAATTTGGGGGTACAAAAAGTGGGGGTTTTTCATCAAATTCAGCAAGGGATTCCAGGATAATTTTTGCGATTTTTTCATCTTTTGCAGCTTCATTATAGAGTGCCCCATGAGGTTTAATATGGTTCAATTTTGCACCTTCTGCCTCTACAATTTGCTTAAGACTTAAAACCTGCGCAATGATAGACCGTTTTAATTCTTCCGGAGAAATTTTTATTGGTTTTCGGCCAAAGTTTTCCTTATCTGGGTAAGCCGGGTGCGCACCAATTTCCACTTTATTTTCTATGGCAAATTTTACGGTTTCCTTCATCGTTTTAACAGTACCTGCATGCCCTCCACAAGCAATATTGCAGGCCGAAATAAGCGGCATTAACTCGGAATCATACTTCCCGCCCTCGCCAAGATCGCAATTGATATGTATATTTTCCACCCGAATAAATTTATATTAAAAACTTATTTTTATTCCCAATTTAGACTGGGATTTACAATGATTGTCTTTCCAGAATAAATTTAAGAAAAACAATATATTACTGGTTTTGTATTCACACCGGTTCCATTTTAAAAATTTTGCCAAACACTTATTATCGCTTTAATTCCGAGGAAAACAGCAAGGGTAATCACTATGATTCCCAGGAAGTTTTGCTTTTTATTGTTACGATGTTTACCAAGTACAGATGGCCTGTTGACTACCCAAAATAAGAAAATAGCGATTACCGGCAATAAGATACCGTTGGCAATTTGCGCAAAACGAATAAGCTCAATGGGATTAATTTGCAGTGAAGAAAAAACAACCCCTAAAACCAACACTGAAGCCCAAACCGCTTTAAATTTAGCCGATTTTAAGCCATTCTGCCACCCAAAACAACCTTTCACTACATAAGCCGCCGCAAGTGGAGCGGTAATAGATGAAGTAATTCCTGCCGCTAGCAAACCCAAAGCCATAAACCAGGTTGCAAAAGTACCAAAAAGCGGCTCCAGACTCACCGCCATATCGGCTGCTGAGTTCACCTTTTGAATTCCCGAAGCCGCTGCAGAGACCAGAATAGCCATGGAAACAAATCCGCCTAAAAATATAGAAAGACTTAATTCTTTCCTGGCAATGGGTAAAAAAGAAGCAGTTTTCCATTTTTCACTCACCAGGGAAGCGTGCAAAAACAAGTTATAAGGAACGACAGTAGTACCTACAATCGCCATTACACTTAGCAAACCGGCAGCACTTGTCTGGGGAATAAACCCTTTTAAAACCTCAAGCCAATTAGGTCTGGTAAGAATTGCAGTGAGTATAAAACTAAGGCTCATCACTATAACAAGGCCTATAAATATCTTTTCCAGAGTTTTATAGCTCCCGGAAAAAAGCAAAGTGAAAGCGATACTTCCGATAAACAAACTCCATAAATTCAATTGAAAACCACCAAAATTGAGCTGATATTCTCCAAAAATTGCTTCAGCACCCAAAACAGCACCGGTAATATTCCCGGCTTCGTAGGCCGCATTTCCGATAACTATGGCTGAAAAAATTAAGATTACAGCAAGGATTTTAAAAAGCGGTTTACGGATTTCTTCTTTAATTACATCACTTAGGCCTTTTTGAGAAACCACCCCTAAACGAGCAGCCATTTCCTGTAAAACAATACAGGAAAATAAAGAAAGTAATAAAGCCCACAACAAAGAATACCCAAATTCAACCCCCGCGAGAATACAAACCGTTACGGTACCCGGCCCGATAAAAGCTGCCGAGACCAGAATACCCGGCCCTAAATTTTTCAGGAAATTCCGCACTATTTATTTTTTGATTCTTGCAATGCATAAATAGCAAAAGTCCCCAGCCAGTGCCCTCCTTCATAGCTATCGCCCACCAGGTTTGGATAAGAATACGTCAGATGCCTATCGGCAATTGGTTTTAAATGCTTAAATTTATCAGGATAATTATTGATTAGACCATAGAAAACCCAGGCACGACTAAAATTAAGTCCGTCAAGATGTACAAGCTTTCCATCGCTTCGATCGGAAACCTCGCCAACTTCCAATTCAAAGTCTTTAGTTTTAAGTTGCGGCATAAAATCTTCTAGCCACATTTCAAAAGCGTTTTTTGGTAAAATCCGGCGCATAATATTTATTTCTTCCAGGCAGGGAGAAAGAAAATCGAAGCCACCCGGCTCCCAGCTAATCGGACAATCATCATCTTTTAAATAAAAGGCTTTTGCACTTTTAGAAATAAGTTTTTCAAATTCTTCATTTTCGAAGGTCTGTGCATAATCCCAAGCAAAACTCAATCCAAAAGCAGTGTTTTCGTGTTCACCCACCCGAATAGGATAATTTAACTTCGGAAGAAACTCCATATAACGTTGTACGATTAAACTGGTAAGTGGTTGCAGGTTTTGTGTCAATTCTTCAGCTACAGGATTATCCCAGGTATGGAGCTCTTCAGCAAGTTTTAAGAGCCAGGCCCAACCGTAGGTCCGTTCGTATGAACCACTTTCCTGCCTTTGAAAATAAGCAACTTCACCCCTGATGTTTTCTTCTGAAAGAGAAGTTTGAAGCGCTTCTAAAATTGCCTCTTTTTTTTCTAAATCGGGGAATTGTTTTAATAAACTTACCAACGACCAATGCGCATGCACTGAAGAATGCCAGTCGAAACAACCGTAAAAAGCGGGATGCAATTCGGCGGGTTCACCAAGGGCAGCTTTATTTTCCAGGGTTTGATTGAGTTTATTCGGATATTCGGTTCGCAAACACCCCAAGGGCAATTCAACCAGTCGGTTAGCTTCTTCAACTTCAAATTTAATTTCCTCATCACCGATCAGGTTATCGGTGAATCCTTCCATTTCATTAACACTATCGGCTTCCATAGTAGAAACTTCTTCAGGGTTTTCGTTGTTTTTACAGCTAATTATCACCAGCGCCAACAACAAGAGCAATTGCTTCATAGTTTTTGAGATTGTTAATTGTAAGAATATTTTAATCGTCCATATACAGTAAAGATAGAATATTCTAAAACATCCTTTAAAATACAAAGAAAAAGCTTCTCGATACATTTCTCTTTCACTATCGTTTCAGAAAAATTGAAGTCAATGGGAAATTTTCATTTTAAAAATGTAATTATCCCAACCAACCATCCCTGTCTAAGCTTCTATACTGAATAGCTTCGCTAATATGTTTACCGCAAATATTTTCAGCTGATTCTAAATCAGCAATGCTTCGGGCTACTTTTAAAATACGGTCGTATGCCCGGGCAGAGAGATTAAGCCTTTCCATCGCAGTTTTTAATAATTCTTTTGAAACCCTGTCTAACTCACAATGTTTACGAATTTGTTTTACGCTCATTTGAGCATTATAATGAATATTCTCATTTTCTTTAAAACGCTCCACCTGAATTTCCCGGGCAGTGGTTAGCCTTTCGCGAATATCAACACTGCTTTCTCCACGATGCTCTTCACTTAATTTTTCAAAAGGCACGGGCGTAACTTCAATATGAATATCGATTCGGTCTAAAAGCGGCCCGCTTATTTTTCCGAGATATCGTTGCATTTCTGCCGGACTTGAAGTAGCCGGTGCACCGGGATCGTTAAAATATCCACTCGGACTGGGGTTCATACTGGCTACCAACATAAAACTGGAAGGATAAGTAACCGTAAATTTTACCCTTGAAATAGTCACCTCCCGATCTTCCAAGGGTTGGGGTATCACTTCCAGTACGCTACGTTTAAATTCAGGCAATTCATCTAAAAACAACACAGCATTATGGGAAAGTGATATCTCACCCGGTTGTGGATAAGCCCCACCACCAACTAATGCAACATCGGAAATTGTATGATGAGGGCTTCTAAAAGGACGTTGTGTCATTAGCCCCACATTTTCCTTTACCCGGCCAACCACACTATGAATTTTTGTGGTTTCCAAGGCTTCATGTAAAGTCATTGGTGGCAAAATACTCGGTAAGCGTTTAGCTAACCTGATTTTTCCCGAACCGGGAGGACCAACTAGAATGATATTATGCCCCCGCTGCGGCAATTTCCATACAAGGTTTAATGGATTCCTGACCTTTCACATCGGCAAAATCAAAATCGGGATTTTCGAGGTTTTTATAAAATTCTTCGCGGGTATTGATTTTGGTTTTTTCAAGAGGCTCATCTTTATCGAAGAAATTGATAACCTCAAGAATATTTTCAACACCGTAAACTTCCAGGCCATCAACAATAGCCGCTTCGCGAGCGTTCTGTTTAGGAAGGATAATCCTTTAAAACTCTCTTCCCGGGCTTTTATGGCAATAGGCAAAGCTCCTTTAATGGGCTGCAGGCTTCCGTCTAAGGAAAGCTCGCCCATTATGAGATATTCAGAAATATTTTCAGCTTGAATTTTCCCGGAAGCCCTTAAAATTCCGAGGACAAAAGTAAGGTCATAGGCAGAACCCTCTTTACGAAGGTCGGCCGGTACCATATTTACAATAATTTTCTTAAGCGTAAATTTAAAACCTGTATTTTGAAGGGCTGCGGTAATGCGGTAACTGCTTTCTTTTACCGCATTATCGGGCAACCCCACTAAATGGTATGCAATGCCGGTATCTACATTCACCTCTACGGTGATGGTAGTTGCCTTTACCCCAAATACGGCACTTCCATAGACTTTTACCAACATTTAAAAACTTCTTTCTCTAAATGTAGTAAAATTACTTAATTATGAAACCTTTAGGGGTTTAGTACATTTTTTCGATAGTGCTCAATTAAGGCATCAATTGGCCTTCTTACAATATTTCCGATCTGGATTCCGTAGGGTTGCGCCACGGCACGAATAATATCTTCACTGAAGTAAGCAATGCTTCCTATAAAATGCACAGGTACATTTTGAGCTTGTTTGTAACAAAGTACACGGGAATGCATGAATTCTGTGATACCTTCGTGTACCAATTTGTAGAAATATCCGTTACGTTCGTTGGTGAAAATAAATTCAGCAAAAGCTGCGAGATAGGTATTGGGATTTTCTTTACGGTAAAGATTTTTTTTAATCTCGTCGGATTCAAGATTATATTTTTCCTCAAAAAGTTTTACCAACTCCGGAGGCATTCTTTTATAATAATAATCACGAAGTAATCTTTTTCCAAAATAATTCCCACTGGCTTCATCCATTAAAATATAACCAAGGGAATGAACGGCCTGATGGATGTCTTCACCATCAAAAAAGCAGGAATTGGAGCCCGTTCCCAAAATACAGACAATACCGGGTTCGGTAGTGGCGGCATAGGCTGCAGCTACCATATCCTCTTTGACAATTATCTCATCTACATTTGTGAAGAAATTGGCTATTATACCTCTAAGAAGTTGGCTTGGAGTTACAGTACCACATCCGGCTCCAAAAAAATGGACCCGTTCTACGGTATCTTTCACCTCCTGCAAATCAGCATTTTCTTCAATGCGTTGTTCCAGGACCAATTCAGGAAAAACCGCGGGATTAAGTCCTTTAGTTCTCGTTTTAAAAACCTGCTCTCCCTTGGCGTCCAGTAAAATCCAGTCGCATTTGGTTGAGCCACCGTCTGCTATTAATATCATTTGCTTGAAGTATAGTTAATAAAAAAGGCCTGAAAAAACCCACTCACGGATTTCACAAAATTCCGTAACTCTGGTTCTCTTCAGGCCTTTAAGAAATTATAGTGAAGCAACGTGTGCTGCAAGATCAATTAGCTTAGCTGAATAACCGTATTCGTTATCATACCATCCAATTAATTTGAAAAAATTATCATTAAGTGCAATTCCTGCTTCAGCATCAAAATTACATGTATGTGCATCTGATACGAAATCCTGAGATACAACTGCATCCTCAGTATAAGAAATCACTCCTTTATAAGAACCTTCTGAAGCTTTTTTAAATGCAGCCTTAACCTGATCGTAACTTACAGATTTTTCGGTCTTAACCGTAAGGTCTACTACAGAAACATCAGGAGTTGGCACCCTAAAGGCCATCCCGGTAAGTTTTCCTTCCAAAGCAGGAATAACTTTTGTTACTGCAACAGCCGCACCAGTTGAAGCTGGGATAATATTTGCAAGGGCACTTCTTCCGCCTCTATAATCTTTTGCAGAAGGACCATCAACTGTAAGTTGAGTAGCTGTAGTTGCGTGTACGGTAGTCATCAAACCTTCTACAAGTCCAAACTCATCATCTATCACTTTTGCAAGTGGTGCCAGACAGTTAGTTGTACAAGAAGCGTTAGAAACAATGTTATCTTCAGGCTTAACATCTGTATGGTTAACTCCCATTACAAACATAGGAGCAGTTTTAGAAGGTGCTGAAATCACTACTTTTTTAGCTCCTGCTTTAAGGTGAGCATCAGCTGTATCCTTTTCTTTAAAGATACCGGTACATTCCAGTACTACTTCAGCTCCAACTTCATCCCATTTAAGGTCGGCCGGATTTTTCTCGGCAGTAATCCTGATGGTTTTTCCGTTTACAACCAGGTTACCGTCTTTTACATCAACATCTCCTTTAAATTTCCCGTGAACAGAGTCATATTTTAAAAGATAGGCTAAATGATCAACATCCAGCAAATCGTTAATTGCTACAACTTCCACATTTTTGTTTTCGGCTGCGATACGAAAAGCAATACGCCCAATTCGTCCGAAACCATTAATTCCAATTTTTGTACTCATAATTTAAATTTTAATTTTTAAACAGAAGTGATGTTGGCCACCCTTCTTAACTCTTTATCTAACTCTCTATCTTCTTTAATTGCCCGTTCCAGGGAAACATGAACTACTTTTTGATGGTGAATCCCAATCATTACGTTTGATTTCCCATCGGTAAGTGCTTCTACAGCACCAACCCCTAATTTACTCGCAAGCACCCTGTCAAAACAACTTGGCGAACCGCCCCGCTGGATGTGGCCTAAAACCGAAACCCGAATATCATACTCTGCGTGGGTTTGGGAAATGAATTCAGCCAGCTGAAAAATATTTTTACCGCTTTTTTCTCCTTCGGCCACTACAATAATACTAGAGGTTTTTCCAGATTTTTTACTTTTTTCCAGGGAATCCATCATTCTTTGTACCCCTTCATCTTCTTCCGGAATCAAAATCTCTTCAGCTCCCGCACCAATACCACTATTTAAAGCGATATCACCGGCATCGCGGCCCATTACTTCAACAAGAAACAATCGGTTATGCGAACTGGCCGTATCACGAATTTTATCTATGGCTTCTACCACCGTATTTAAGGCAGTATCATAGCCTAGGGTATAATCCGTACCACTAATATCATTATCAATAGTTGCCGGAATACCCACTACAGGAATGTTAAACTCCTGACTAAAATAAAGCGCTCCCGTAAAGGTACCATCTCCACCGATAACAATCAAGGCATCAACCCCGTTTTTTTGAAGATTTTCATAAGCTTTTGCCCTTCCCTCTTTAGTTTTAAAATCCAAAGAGCGTGTAGATTTCAAAAAAGTCCCTCCTCTGTTGATTACATTTCTAACTGAGCGGGCATTAAGTTTTTCAAAATCGCCTTCAATGAGACCCTGGTAACCACGATAAACGCCGGTACAATCCAGGTTATAATAGGCGCAAGCCCTTACCACCGCCCTAATTGCGGCGTTCATTCCCGGAGCATCCCCCCCGGAAGTAAGTACTGCTATATTATTAATTTTATTTGTCATTGGCCCAAATCTATTTTAATTGAGCAATATAACCTAATTTCAGGAAAAACTAAATCGTTTTCGGTTAATAACTAATAAAAACAGCCCTTTCGAGGGGGCTGTTTTTAATATTTTATGAAAATTATTACTTATTTACTAAGATTAAGTACTCCCAGGCTTTAAGGGTGATTTCCTCCTCCGATACCATATTTCGGTTTTCGTTGGCTAAGTAATCCTGAAATTCTCCTTCAAGTTCTGTATTAAAAGAGATTTCTTTTTTGCTAATATTAGCTATATAAATAAGTTTTTTCCCATCTTTTTCTCTTTTAAAAGCCAATACTTTTTCTTCTTCCGAAGTTTCAATTTTTTCATAAGAGGCAGCCTCTTTTGCACCGTTCAAGGCTTTATTTTCATTTTTCAACTGGCCGAGTTTCTCCAGTAAAGGCCAAACTTTTCCCTTTTCCTTTGGAATAGTATCTTTTTCGAAAAACCGTAACCTCTTATTCATATCATATTCCTGACCGCTGTAGATAAGTGGTATTCCCGGTAAAGTATAGCTTAAGGCCAGCATAGTTTCCGAAGCATCCCCCATTCGTTCTTTAACCGTGCCATTCCAGGAATTTTCATCGTGATTGGTCACGAAATTCATCAAATAATCATCCTTTTGGTAAGTAGTATCGATTTTTTGCATATAAGCATCCCAATCTTTAGGAGTTTGTTTGCCCTGGGCCATTTCATTCATAATATGGTGACCTTCCCAGTTGTAACCCATATCAAAAGCATTATGAAAAAGGTCCTTATCTTCAGACTCGGCCAGCATAAAAACCTCTTTATTTTCTTCAATTTCTGAAACTACCTCTTCCCAGAATTCGGTAGGGACTTCCCCTGCAACGTCAGCCCTAAAACCATCAATATCATACTCATCTACCCAAAATTTCATCGCATCACCCATCGCGGTCCAGACTTCTTTATTATCGTAGTTAAGATCAGCAACATCGGTCCAGCCCCAGCTTTCACCAGTATCAGGATTTATAGGATCTATTACTTCTCCCTCTTCATTCTGGGTATAGAAATCAGGATTTTCTTCTATCCATTTATGATCCCAGCCGGTGTGGTTCGCCACCCAATCAAGGATTACATACATTCCGTTTTCATGGGCGGTCGCTACCAATTTTTCGAAATCTTCAAAATTTCCGAATTCAGGATTAACATCGGTATAATCTGAAATCGCATAATAGCTTCCCAGGTATTTTTCTCTTTCCTTTGGATCTTCAATATCTTCCACAGAAAGCTCTCCTGTAGCCTTTCTGTTTTTCATCGAAATAGGATAAATTGGCATTAGCCAAATCACTTTCACACCCAATTCTTTTAACTGCGGAATATCTTGTGTAAAAGCGTTAAAGGTTCCTTCAGGAGAATACTGACGAATATTTGCTTCGTAAATAACAGCCGATTCCATCGCCTGATTAGAGACTGGTGCTATAACCTGTTCCTTTTTTTCCTGCTTTGGTTGCTCTTGTTTTTTGTTTTCTTTACAGGAGAACAAGGCTGTAAAGGCCAGTAGCATTAATATTGCTTTTTTCATTTGTTATTTATTTTAGTTGAGATTTTGAAGTCGTCAAGCTAAACTTGTTTCAGCTTCTAACACCATAGTTATTTAAACATCTTAGATACTAAAACGAGTTCAGGTTGATTTAACTTTTTTCCTGCAAGGTTCCCAAAACTTTGCAGGGTGATTTTTATTCCATTTTAGTCGTAAAAAGGTAAACCCCTTCTTCCGGTAACTTTAATGAGTCTTCCCATTGAAAAGTTTCTTCGGAAATAAGGTTTTTAAAACTTTTTCCCTCTAAATTTAATTCGCTGAAACGTTCTAAATCCAGTTCAACAGCATCTTCGTTTTTATTCAGAATAAGCACTACAACCTCATCATCGGTTTTACGAGTAATTAAGTAAGTACCATCTTCCGGAGCAAAATGTTTAGTTTCCCCGGAGTGGATCGCCTCACTGTTTTTACGGTAATTCATCACTTTTTTAACGAATTCCTGCATCTCTGACTTTTCTTTGGAAAGTCCTTCACCGCTAAAGGCATTCACTTCACTATCGTCCCACCCCCCGGGAAATTCGGTTCTGATCAAGCCGTGATCGCCAGGATTATCGGTGTCATCCATTAAAATTTCGGTGCCGTAATACATCTGGAAAATCCTTGGTAACACCGCCATATAAGCTATGGCCATTTTGGTTTTGGCTACATCTTCTTCTAATTGTGTGTAGATTCGGCTTTTGTCGTGATTATCGGGAAAAATCATAATATTTTCAGGATCGGCATAGGCAAAATCGTTGGCTAAAGCTTCGTAGATTTCCACTAATCCGGTACCCCAGGTTTCTTCGGCTTTTAATCCGGTTACAATCTTCTCCTGCATGGCAAAATCCATCGTAGATTTTAGATTGGAATCATAGCCATTATCCACACCATCCTGCCAGTAGCGAATAAGTAACGGATTTAAGCTCCACTCCTCACCAACAATATTAAAATTCGGATATTCGCTCATAATCGAACCGGCCCAATCGCTCATAAATTGTTTATCGGGATAAGGGTAGGTGTCCTGGCGGATCCCGCCCAAACCAAGGGTTTCTATCCACCAAATACTATTTTGAATTAGGTATTTGGCCATAAAAGGATTTTTCTGGTTTAAATCGGGCATGGTTTCTACGAACCAGCCTTCAGTCATTCCTTTTTTATCGGTTTCGGATGCATATAAATCCTGGTTGGTTGTTCTGCGATGATTGGAATACACCAAATCTTCACCATTTTCGAATTTCTCCTGAAAATTAATCCAGTCGTCAAAGGGCAAATCTTTTATCCACCAATGCGCTGCACCGGCGTGGTTTGCCACCTGATCCATTACCAGTTTTATGCCACGCTCGGCACCTTTATCGGCTAATTCCCTGTATTCTTCTATTGTTCCAAAACGCGGATCCACTTTATAAAAATCGGTCATTGCGTAACCGTGATAAGAACCGGATTTCATATCGTTAATTAATAAAGGGGAAGGCCAAATGGCAGTAAAGCCCATTTCGTTTATATAATCTAAATGATCTATAATTCCGCGGATATCGCCACCGTGACGACCATAATCATCGTCGCGATCAATGGTTTTTTCATTTAAATTTTCATTGTTATCATTCGATTCGTCACCATTAGCAAAACGATCGGGAGTGATTAAATAAAGTGCATCGGTATTATCAAAACCTACATATTCTGATGCTGGTTTTTCACGACTTTTCAGCTCATATTCGTAAACCTCTTCCGATCCGTCCTCCAGTTCAAAAATAAGCTCAAAAGTTCCGGCCTCGGCTTTTCCTATTTGCAAGTTTATAAACAGGTAATTCGGACTTTTAGCTTCTTCAACATTTTCAATGTTTACTCCGGGATAATCTATATTTGGAGTCGCATTTCCAATATTTTCGCCGTAAACCATTAATTGGAGTTCGGTTTCTTTAAAACCCGCCCACCAATTTGGTGGTTCTACCCTTTCAATCTGCGCAAAACCGGTAAAACCGGCCAGAAGAATTAAGGTAATTAGTATTTTTTTCATGATTTTTTGTTTTAAGTAATTGTTCATCAAGCTGCACTTGTTGAACTTCTAACATATTAGATCCTGAAATAAATTCAGGATGACGAAAAATAAATTAAACAGTAAATTCCTGATTCGATTGTACTTCTACAACTTTTCCGTTTACCTTGATTTCAATCGCATTATTACCTTCTAAATGAAACACCGTTTTTTCAGCGGAAACTTTTACTTTTAGAATCTGGTCTCTAAAATTCACTTTAAACGAATAGGATCGCCAGTCTTCAGGAATGGTGGGAGTAAAAGAAAGCTGGTCATTTTTAACCCGCATTCCTCCAAAACCTTCCACGATGCTCATCCACGTCCCGGCCATACTTGTAATGTGGCAACCCTGCTCTACTTCCTTATTATAATCGTCTAAATCCAGTCTGGAAGTTCGCAAATAGAACTCATAAGCTTGTTTTGTTCGCCCTAAAAGTGCAGCCTGAATGCTATGCACACAAGGGGAAAGTGAAGAT
The DNA here is from genome assembly GCA_017795085.1 of Salegentibacter sp. GTDB lineage: Bacteria > Bacteroidota > Bacteroidia > Flavobacteriales > Flavobacteriaceae > Salegentibacter. Next base: position 988,726 of record CP051246.1, on the reverse strand, counting down.
TCATGAACAGTGATCGGTTCGTAATAATCAAAATGTTTTTCCAGTTCGTTTTTACTAAAATGATCTTCAAAAAAGTAGAAGCCCTGTAAAACATCGGCCTGTTTAATATAACAGGAACGCAAAATCCTATCCCAACTCCATTTCTGGTTAATTGGGCGCTGCGATTTATCAAGTTCAGCAATTGGGAGGATTTCTTTGTCTAAAAATCCGTCCTGCTGAAGGTAAACCTTATGCGCTTCAGAATACGGGAAATACATATTATCGGCAACTTCTTTCCATTTTGCCAATTCGCCTTCGTTGAGCTTGGTTTTTCCAATCACTCTTTGGTAATCATCAGGGTAGGCTTCTTCAACTTTTTCGATCATTTCCATACAATATTCAATACACCATTTTGCCAAATAATTGGTGTACCAGTTGTTATGAACATTATTTTCGTACTCGTTGGGGCCGGTTACCCCAAGCATTACATATTTTTTCTTATCCTGGCTAAAATTCACTCGCTGTTGCCAGAACCTTGCGATAGCGATCATTACTTCCAGGCCTTTTTCCGGGATATATTCAAAATCGCCGGTGTAGCGTACATAATTATAAATGGCATAAACCATCGCCCCGTTTCTATGAATTTCCTCAAAGGTAATTTCCCATTCGTTATGGCTTTCCTCCCCATTCATCGTCACCATAGGGTAAAGCGCCGCACCATTGGTAAAACCAAGTTTTTTGGCATTTTCTATGGCTTTATCGAGATGATTATAACGATAGGTCAGTAAATTCCTGGCTACCTGTTGATCTTTAGTAGCCATATAAAATGGAATACAATAAGCCTCGGTATCCCAATACGTGCTTCCGCCGTATTTCTCACCGGTAAAACCTTTTGGGCCGATATTTAGTCGTTCGTCTTTGCCTAAATACGTCTGATTTAGCTGAAAAATATTAAAGCGGATACCCTGTTGGGCTTTTACATCACCTTCAATTGTAATATCAGCCATTTCCCAAATTTTTGCCCAGGCTTCTTTTTGTTCCTGAAGCAATTTGGAAAACCCAGAATTGATCGCGTAATCCAAAACCTTACTCGCAGCTTCAATTAGTCCTGAACGTTTATGGTTCATATCGGTTACATAACCGGCGTATTTTCTAAGGCTGATTTTTTGGCCCTTTTCTGCCTTAACCGAATAGGAAAAAGTCAGTTTATCTTCGGTTTTGTTTTCAGTAAAATCTACATCTTGTTTTTCGCCATTCAGTAAAATTTCAGACTGCATATAGGTGTTTACGTGAAATTCAGTTTTAAGGGTTTTAGATAATACAAAACCTTTATTTCCTTCAGATTTCACTTCTAAAGTTTCCCAGAAACGCTCTTCCCAGTTGGCATCGGTATTCGTAATTCCTCCGTCCAGATAAGGCTCAAACCTAACCTCAGCATCGCTGTTTAACACTTGAATTTCAAAATCTATTGCGCCGAGTTCATCTTCAACAATAGAAAGAAATCGGGTAGCTTTTACCGAAATTTCAATGTCGTTTGGTAGGGTGACTACGAAACTTCGGCGGTGAAAACCTTCTTTCATATTAAGCTCACGCTTAAAATCTTTGACTTTTTTACAGGTAAAAAGATCTAAAGCCTCCTCATTTACAAATACATTAATCCCAATCCAGTTGGGCGCGTTCAGTACCTTTGCAAAATATTCCGGATAGCCGTTTTTCCACCAGCCCACTTTGGTTTTATCGGGATAATATACCCCGCCAATGTAACTTCCCTGGAAACTTGGCCCGGAATATTGTTCTTCAAAATTGGCGCGCTGTCCCATTACACCGTTTCCGATACTAAAAAGGCTTTCTGAAGATTTTACGCGTTCTACATCAAATCCTTCTTCCTGAATAAACCATTCGTTAGCTTGTATATAATCTTGATTCATTGCTTTATTTCTGTCTCGTTTTTAAATAAATTACCTCAGGACAAGCCCTAAAGTTTTAAGTTGTAATATTTTAAAAGTTCCGACCAAAGGCCGAGTTTTTTTAAATCTCACTTAGTGAGTAATTTCTTTATAAAATCTAATTCTACTTCAGTAAAACCGGGAAACACATAATCGGCTTCTCCAAGTATTTTTTTTTCACCTATTCCAACACTAATCATTTTCGCATTATTGGCCGCTTGTACCCCGGCAACCGAATCTTCAAAGACGATACTGTTTTCGGGTTTGATTTTTAGTTTTTCGGCAGCGATAAGAAAAACCTCGGGATCTGGTTTTGCTTTGCTCACGTCGGTGCCATCTACTATGGCATCAAACTTTTCAAGCAGGTTAATTTTTTCGAGGATAGTCCGCGCATTTTTACTTGCTGAACCCAATGCAAAGGGCACTCTATTTTTAATTAAATAATCGATCACTTTTTGAACGCCGGGAAGAATTTCCTGCTCATCCATTTCTTCAACATAGGAAAGGTAATTTTCATTTTTAAGTGCCATTTGACGTTTAAATTCTTCATCTGAAAGTTCCATCGCTCCCCAGTCCAATATTTTTTTAAGCGAATTAACACGGCTAACACCTTTAAGTTGCTCGTTTTGTTCTTCGGTAAAATCAAACCCTAAATCGTTGGCCAGTTTACGCCAGGCCAAAAAGTGGAATTTCGCGGTATCAACAATTACCCCGTCTAAATCGAATATTACTCCTTTATTTGTCTTCATCATTTTAATTTCTCATCAGTTTATGTACTGTGTATTATAAGCCTTGAAAAGGCTTCACCTGATTTTTAACTTTATGCTTTTACAGGTTCATCTACATCATCTATTCTAAAGGTTAGAATAGCGGCAATCAAAAAGGCAATTCCGCTGGTTACCAGGGCATAAATTGGATTTCCACCATAAATATATTTTACCATGGGCCCGCCGATAAGCGCATTGATAATTTGAGGGATTACAATAAAAAAGTTAAAAATCCCCATATAAACCCCCATTTTTTTCGGTGGAATTGCCCCTGCAAGAATCGCGTAAGGCATAGCCAAAATACTCGCCCAACCAATTCCGACACCTACCATAGAAAGAATTAACCAGTTTTCATCGGGCATAATATAAATGGATAACATTCCCAGTGCGCCAATTATAAGTGAAAGGATGTGAGTGCTTTTTCTTCCAATTTTTAAGGCAATTGCCGGAAGAAAAAATGCAAAAACTGCTGAAACGGCATTGTAAACCCCGAAGAGCACCCCAACCCAATCGCCGGCATCCTGATAAGTTTCACTACTGTTATCCGATAAAGGCAAATCGTATATATGGTGTGCGATGGCAGGAGTAGAAAAAACCCACATTCCAAAAAGGCCAAACCAGGAGAAAAACTGTACCCAGGCGAGTTGACGCATGGTAAAAGGCATTTCCTTAAAATCAGTAAAGACTTCTATCAACCCCGATTTCTTTTCTTCTTTCTGAACCTCGTGTTTAACGTGGTCATCCATTTTTTCCAGCTCTTCAGGACTGTACTCAGAAGTGGTAAAAACAGTTACCAAAATACTTCCCACCAAAATAGCTGCTCCAATTACAAAAGAAAGCAGTAAATTTAACGGGATATCTCCAACCACAGCACGGTTACTTATGTCAAACCAATTAGCTAGCACATACGGTAGCCACGAGCCAACAACGGCTCCTATCCCGATAAGCACGGTTTGCACGCTAAATCCGAGTGTTCGCTGATCTGAAGGTAAATTATCGGCCACTAAAGCCCGAAAAGGCTCCATAGCAATATTAAAAGAAGCGTCCATTACAAATAACATCCCGGCACCTACCCATAGTGATGGGAGAATAGCGGTAAACATATTCGCATTGGGCATTAAGATCAACCCCAGGGCAGCCAAAATAGCTCCTGTGAGAAAAAATGGTCTTCGGCGCCCGAGTTTGGTCCAGGTTTTATCGCTATAATAGCCAATTATAGGCTGAACGATTAAACCAGTAACCGGAGCAACCAACCAAAACCACGAAAGTTCGTGTACATCGGCTCCAAAAATTTGTAAAATTCTACTTGCATTTGCGTTTTGGAGGGCAAATCCTAACTGAATACCCAAGAACCCGAAACTCATGTTCCAGATTTCCCAAAAACTTAATCGGCGTTTTTGCATATCGTAATTTTAATACGTTACGATAAGCGCTATGACTTATCAAAACTTATATTAGGTAGGAAGTAAAAATATAAGTCCTGATAAATTGAATTCTGGGGTAAATATAGGCAATTTTTTATTTCAGCCTAAAAAAATATTGTCTTTTTGATTTTAACGTGTTTATTTATAGAAGGTTGACCTAATATAAACTAAAACTATGAAACTTTCACCTTTTCAATAATTCTTAAAATTATAATTTGGTTCACGCAAAGACCGCAAAGGACAATTTATATTATTCAATCTACACTTTTGTACTGTCCCGTTCTATCAAGCTGGTTTCCACAATTACGGTTTTATAAGATTCGTTTTCGTCGGGTTTGTGTTCCAGTTTATCAATTAAAAGTCGTGCAGCTTCTGCACCCATACGCTCTCCATGCTGACTTACAGTAGTAAGAGCAGGAATAAAATTTTTAGATAGCTCACCATCGGTAAAACCAATTACCGAAACATCTTCTGGAACTTTTTTACCTTGGCGGTGTAGTGCTTTTATGGTATGTGTTGCAAAAAGTTCGTTTACTGCAAAAATAGCATCAAGGTCTTTTCCTTCGAGAAACGCATCAATTTCCGACTGACTATTATCCATATCTTCAATTTTCAGGATACGGCTTTTCTCTATTTCCAATCCGTGTTCTTCAAGTGCTTTTAAATACCCTTGCGTTCTTAGCTTACCTACACTTACATAATCTACCGTAGAAATAATTCCGATTTTTCTTCGGCCTTTATCAACAAGATAATTTATTGCTTTTTTAGCTCCCAAAACATCATCTATAATTACTTTATCACAATGTATTTCTTCCACCACCCGGTCAAAAAGCACTACCGGCATACCCTGACTTATCACCTCAAGCAAATGGTGATAGTCTTCTTTTTGCATAGTCTCTTTTGCCAGGGAAAGGATAAACCCATCGGTACTACCGTTGGCTAGCATTTCAAGGTTAATCACTTCGCGATCAAAAGAATTATTAGAAAGACAAATAATCACATTATAACCCAGTTCATTGGCCACCTGCTCTACTCCGCTAATTACTGTAGTAAAGAAGTGATGCACAATTTCAGGAATAATAATCCCAATGGTCTTAGTCTTTTTATTCTTTAAACTCAATGCAATATTATTTGGCTTATAATTGTAAAGCTTAGCAAAAGCTTTAATTTTTTGCTTGGTATCTTCCCCTATTTCAGGGCTATCTTTTAAGGCCTTTGAAACGGTAGAGATTGAAACTTCCAATTCGCGGGCAATTTGCTTTAAAGTGAGTTTAGGACGCATATAATTCCTTGTAATTTTTGTAAATTTAAGAGAATGTAATTCCCTTTACGGTAAAAATACCATAAAAAATATGAGATTACGATAAATCCAAAAACTTTTCAACACTCCAACGTTTTCGTTGCGTTATTGACAAAAACCGCTTCTTTTTTCGATCTGATTTTACATACTTTTAACCTCAGGAAGTAAAAATATAAGTTTTAATTCAAGTTAAATCAATAGAAAAATTTATGAAAACATTTTTCCAAAGTACATTGTTGCTGCTCTTTATGTTGCCAATGAGCTTTTTTGCCCAGGAAACGCTTAGCGGGATAGTTAGCGAAAGCGCTACCGGTATGCCTATTCCCGGTGCAAACGTTATTGTACAAGGAACCTCTAACGGAACCACTACCGATTTTGACGGGAATTACACCCTCGAAAACGTGAAAGAAGGTGATGTTATCGTGTTCTCTTTTCTTGGTTTTGCTTCACAGGAAATTCCTTATGAAGGCCAAACCGAAATAGATGTGGAACTGGATGAAGATGCCGATACTCTTGAAGAAGTTGTTTTAATTGGATACGGTAGCACTTCAGAACAGGATGCTACCGGAGCAGTTGAGAAAATCTCTTCGGAAGAATTTAATAAAGGAGCCGTAGTATCGCCCGAAGAATTGCTTTCGGGTAAATCGGCCGGAGTTAGAATTACCCCCAGCAGCGGGGAGCCCGGTGGTGGGGGTGAAATCAGAATCCGTGGAGGTTCTTCTCTTTCCGGAAACAACTCACCGCTTATTGTGGTAGACGGAGTGCCGTTGGACCAACGCGGAGTACAGGGAGTCCGTAACCAGTTAAACTCCATCAACCCGAATGAAATTGAAGATTTTGTAGTGCTTAAAGATGCAGCTGCTACTTCTATCTATGGTTCGCGCGCTTCTAACGGGGTTATTCTTATTACTACCAAATCGGGTTCTAAAAACACCCCATTTGAGCTGGAGTATGATTTAAAAGTTTCAGCAGGAAGAATTATCGATAAGGTAGATGTTCTAAATGCCGATCAATTTAGAAATCTGATAGAAAATACTCCCGGTACCGATGCAAGTTTACTTGGTGATACCAATACCGACTGGCAGGATGAAATTTATCAAACTTCTGTAGGAGCCATCCACAACCTTACCGCTTCGCAAGGTTTTGATAATTTTCGTTATCGTATAAATTATAACCATACCTCACAAACCGGAGTTTTAAAAACCGATATTTATGAGCGAAATGCTTTAAATATTGCTTTAAATCAGGATTTATTCGATAATCATTTAAAATTATCGCTGACTTCCAAAGGGATTATAGATGAAAACCGATTTGCCGATCAGGGTGCGATTGGTGCAGCCGTGGCTTTTGACCCAACCCAGCCGGTTTATGATGAAAACAGCTATTTTGATGGCTATAATGAATTTATAACCGGAGATCCTACTCAACAGCAAATTCAGGCTACTCGCAACCCACTTGCTTTATTAGAGCAGCTTGACGGACGTGGAAAAAGCCTTCGGAATATCACTAATTTAAATGCAGAATATAAGTTTCACTTTCTACCGGAACTAACATTTAATATGAATGCCGGATTTGATTATTCTGAAAACGACGGTTATAATTTACGACCGCTAACTGCTGCGGCAAATACCTTAAATCAGCCTTTTGAAGAATATTACTCAGGATTCAATAAAAACCAATTGCTTGATTTCTATTTTAACTATAAAAATGAAATTGAGGCGCTGGATACCGAATTAGACCTTACCGCAGGTCACTCTTATCAGGAATTTTATGTAGAAAGCCGCAGTGAGCTTACTGTTGCAGATGATATTGGCTACAGGGTAAACCCGGCTTCAATTAATCGAAACGCTTTGGAATCTTATTTTGCCAGGGCAAGTTTCGACATTGGTAACCGCTATTTAATTTCAGGGAGTGTGCGTCGCGACGGGTCTTCAAGGTTTGGTAGCGATAATAAATGGAGTATTTTCCCCGCAGGTTCAGTGGGATGGAAAATCCATAACGAGAATTTTCTAAGCAATTCTAACCTGATTTCTGAATTAAAATTACGCGCAGGTTACGGTATTACCGGTAATCAAGAAATTGGTCCAAACTACGGGTATTTAGGTATTTATACGCCAAGTGTAGGCGCTGCCCGTTACCAGTTTGGAAACCAGTTTTATAACACCTTACGTCCTGAAGCGTTCGATTCAGAATTAAAATGGGAAGAATTACAAACCTGGAACGTAGGGCTTGATTTTGGCTTTTTCAATAACCGTTTAACCGGTACAGTTGAAGGTTATTATAGAGAAACCCAAGATCTTCTTGCACAAGTCCCCGTTCCCGCAGGAGCAAACCTTAGTGACCTTTTGGTAACCAATGTCGGGTCTACTTTGAGCCGTGGAATTGAAGTAGGCCTTAGCGGCGCTATCATTCAACAAGAAGATTTTAATTGGAACCTTAGTTACAATATTACTTTCCAGGATATTGAAATCACCCAACTGTCTTTAGGTAATGATCCAGATTTCTTTATTCCGCAGGGAGGAATTAGCGGAGGTGTTGGTAATAACATCCAACTTTGGAAACAAGGCTACGACCCTTCCACCTTTTTTGTGTACCGACAGGTTTATAACGATGATGGTAACCCTATTGAAGGAGCTTATGTAGATGTTAACGGCGACAACGAAATTACCGAAGCCGATAAACAACCCTACAAAAAGGCCAATCCAGACTATTATATGGGACTTACCAGTAATATGAACTATAAAAACTTTGATTTCAGCTTCACCTTTCGGGGAAGTTTCGGAAATTATATGTACAACAACACACAGTCGGCTACCGGATTTAGGGAAGCGGGAACCAATACTCCGCAGGATTACTACTCTAATTTTAACGCAAATGTGCTGGAAAGCAATTTTGTAAATAATCAGTTCTTTTCAGATTATTACATTCAGCCGGCAGATTTTGTAAAACTGGACAATATTTCTATTGGGTATCTCTTTCCCGGAGATGATCTTGACATCAGGACTTCCCTTACCGCAACCAATCTTTGGACCATTACCGAGTACGAAGGACTTGATCCCGAAATTGCAAACGGGATAGACAATAATTTCTATCCGAGGTCAACCAACCTTGTACTGGGATTAAACCTGATTTTTTAAATAACAATATAACTAAATAGCTATGTTTAAATCTATAAAATCAATCTTATCGCTACTATTGGCCCTTACTTTGGTTTGGTCTTGTGAAAGCGATTTAGATTTACAACCTGAAGACAACAGGCAAACAGCAGATAATACATTTCAGAACCGTGAGGCTTACAAGCAATTTTTAGCCAAACTTTACGCGGGTTTTGCGGTGAGTGGACAAGAAGGTCCAGACGGAAATCCCGACCTGGTAGGCCTGGATGAAGGTTTCTCACAATACCTTCGCCTGTACTGGATGATGCAGGAACTTACTACTGAAGAAACCTTAATTGGCTGGAACGACGGTACCATTCAGGATTTGCATGCCCAAAACTGGACCGCAGGAAATGAGTTCATAAGGACGATGTATTCCCGAATCATGTATCAAATTGCTTTGGTGAATGAGTTCATAAGACAAACCGAACCGGAACGGGTAGAAAGTAGGAATATTGCAGCTGAAGAGCAACAAAATATTGCCGGCTACCGTGCTGAAGCTCGTTTCTTACGGGCATTGCACTACTACCACGCTTTAGACCTTTTCGGCAATCCGCCATTTATTACTGAAGATGATCCAATTGGGGCTTTTCTTCCCGAGCAAATTCAGGCTGGTGAACTTTTTGATTATATCGAAAGTGAATTACTGGCTGTTGAAAGTGAAATTGCAGATGCCGGAACTAATGAATACGGGCGTGCCGATAAAGCCGTGGTTTGGATGCTGCTTTCCAAACTTTATCTAAATGCTGAAATTTACACCGGTGAAAACCGCTATACTGATGCCTTAGCTTACACAGAAAGGGTAATTAATTCAGATTTTGAACTGGCAGACGATTACCAAAGTCTTTTCCTTGCTGATAATGATGTAAATGGTGCCCAAAACGAGATTATTTTCCCGCTAACTTTTGATGGAAATAACACGCAATCCTACGGCGGAATGTCATTTATAATACATGCTGCTATAGGTGGTGATATGGATCCTTCTGCATTTGGTGTAAGCAGTGGTTGGGCCGGATTAAGGACTACTTCGGCGCTTGTAGAGCAATTTCCAGAAGAAGCAGAGTCTGATGATAATCGTGCACTATTCTTTACTGAAGGACAAACCAAAGAGATTGATGACATCTCAAGTTTTAATGACGGTTTTGCTGTAACCAAATACAAGAATATTACCAGTGAGGGAGAAGCAGGAAAAGACGGTACCGGAGAATTTGTAGATGTAGATTTCCCGATGTTCCGCCTTGCTGATGCTTATTTAATGTACGCCGAAGCTCATCTTCGTGGTGGTGGCGGTAGCGTTTCAGAAGCCGTAAGCTACATTAATGCCCTGCGTGAGCGTGCTTATGGAAATAGTAGTAATACTATTTCTGAAAACGATCTTGATTTAGATTTCATTCTGGATGAACGCGCCAGAGAATTATACTGGGAAGCACATCGCAGAACTGACAGAATTCGTTTCGGGCAATTTTCAGACCGTGGCGTATGGCCATGGAAAGGTAATGTTCCACAGGGGAATACCACCGAAAGCTACCGAGACTTAATGCCAATTCCGGCTTCAGATTTAGGAGTAAACACCAACTTACAACAAAACCCAGGATACTAATTTTATAAAAGCATTATCATGAAACAATATTCAATTTTCTTTTTAAGCATTATTGCCTTAATCGGCATAACCGCATGTACGCACGACGATGATGTGGTATTTGTGGCTCAGGAAGATCCTGAAGGAATAGAATTTACCAACAACTTTTCAGAAACCTATACTCTTACCAGCAGCACAGGTAATAATCTTGCTGAGCGATTTGTATGGAATGAAGCTGATTTTGATGCTCCTACCACGGTAACTTATGAGCTTCACGGAAGCGCCGATACTGAATTTGGTGATTATGAAGTAATGGGAAGCACTAGTGACAACAATCTTAGCATAACTATTGATGATTTATTAGGTCTTGCCGAAGATGCAGGTTTAGATAACGATCCTGAAACTGAATCTCCAAATACTGGGCTGGTTTACTTTAGGATACGTGCCTATGCCGGAGAGGGTGAAGGAAATGCTCTAGAGTCGATTTCTGAACCGGTTTCTTTAAGCCTTGAACTTCCTGAGGCGGAAGAAGAGGAAGAAGAATCTAAACGTGAATTTTATCTAGTTGGCGATGCCTCCGAAGCTGGTTGGGATCCGGATAACAATAATACACCACTTTTCCGTGATGCTGAAAATGACAACATTTACTATTTTGAGGGTCGTTTTGCCGGAGGAGGTGATGTTGAAGGATTCAAGTTACTTGAAATTCTGGGAGAATGGCAACCACAATGGGGTCTTTCCGACGGTGAATTAAGCAACAGCGACATTTTGGGAGATGACCCCGATGCCTTTGCGGTAGAAGATGATGCATACTACTCCCTAATGATAAATGTTGATGAAATGACTTATACCTGGGAAGAAATTGATGAATCGGAAGCTACGGTTTATGATTCTATCGGACTTGTTGGAGATGGCACCGAAGTAGGTTGGCCTAATGACGACAATCCTGATTTGGATTTAGTGATGAACCAATCTGAATTCAATCCTCATATCTGGTATCTTAACGATGTAGAATTAAGTGATGGAGAATTTAAATTCAGAGCTGATTTTGCATGGGATGTAGACTGGGGAGGTACAACTTTCCCAAGTGGAAAATCTGAAGTAGGTGGTGACAACATTGTAACTACCGCCGGAACTTACGATATCTGGTTTAACTCACTTGATGGCCGGTATATTTTAATTCCTCAAAGCGAGGAGTAAAAGACTAGGTTAATTTAAGGGCTGCCTGAAAAATTAAAAAGTCGTTATTCTGAATTCATTTCAGAATCTAAGCGTTTGACAATCCCAAAAAGTCGGGACAGCTTGACGATAACAGGACTTTTCAGACAGCCTTTTTTAATTCAAAAATATATGAAATTAAAAAAATATATCGCCCCGGCATTTTTAAGCCTGGCACTGAGCTTTGCAGCTTGCAGCAAAGATGACGATGAAGCTGTTACCGACCCTGATGATACTGACAGTGAACTTCCTGAAGAAAATGAAGAGCCGAAAATGTTGGATTTAGAGGAGTATTCAAGCGGTCAAAAAGTAATGATGCAAACCTTTTATTGGGATGTAGAACCCCGCCACGAATGGTGGACCAACCTCTCCGACAAAGTCGAAGGCTGGGCCGATGCAGGTATAGACCGACTTTGGCTTCCGGTAGCTACAAAAGGGCAGTCCGGTGGTTATTCTATGGGCTACGATCCTTCCGATTATTTTGATTTTGGGGAATACGACCAGCATGGCACTATCCCTACCCGCTTCGGAACCCGCGAAGAGCTGGAAGACCTTATCGCAGCATCCCACGATTTAGGCCTGGAAGTAATTGCCGACATTGTTTTGAATCATAATTCGGGGGGCGGTCTCGAATATAATTCATACCGTGATAAGGAAACCTACACCAATTTTGACGAAGAACACGGAAACGCTTCAGGGATGTTTAACCGAAGTTATGAGCATTTTCACCCCAACGATACTCACGAAAGTGATGAGGGCGATTTATTCTTTTCAGAACAAGACCTTTGTCACCACCAGCAATACGTCCAGGATTGGTTTTGGAAAGATGAAAATTCCGTGGCAAAATACTATAAAAATGAAATGGGTTTTGACGGTTGGCGTTTTGATTATGTAAAAGGATTTGGCGAATGGGTAATTCGTGACTGGATGGACGAGGTTGGTGGGTTTGCCGTAGGTGAAAATTACGACGGCAATGCCAATGTATTGATAGATTGGGTGGAGGAAACCGGTATTCGCGCTTTTGATTTTGCCGCTTTTTATCGTATGGAAGAAGCCTTTGACCGCCATAAGGATTTAACAATTTTAGAAGACGAAATGCTCAGACAAACCTATCCTGAGCAAGCAGTAACCTTTACAGCCAATCACGATACTGAAAAAGATGAAAATGAAGATAACCGCATTGCTCCTGAAAATAAAATGAAAGCCTATGCTTACATTTTAACCCACGATGGCTACCCTACGATTTTTTATTCCGATTATGAAAATGAGGAATTTCAGCAAGAAATTCAGCAGTTAATCACCATTCATAACAGCCTGGCCACTGGCGAAGTAGATATTCTACATGTTGATAATGATGAATATATCATGAAAAGAAACGGAAATAGTGAAAACCCGGGATTAATTCTATATATTAGTACTGGTAACAACACCAAACGCCGCAACGTTCAAACAAATTGGAATAATGTTGAGCTATTAGATTATAGCGGAAACACAACACATATCCCTACCTCCGATGAAAACGGGACCGCCAATTTAGAAGCTCCCGCAAACGGATATTCTATCTGGTCGGTTTCAGAATAAAGGTTTTTATTTTGAATTTTCATAGGTGTTAATTCAAGGAAGGCCGGTTCTTTTTTAAGGATCGGCTTCTTCTATTTATGCTGTAGGTAATACTTTGATCTGGTACTTTAATAAAACCAGAAAAATACCTACAAACGTCATCCCGATACCACATTACTTCTAAAAATCAGATTCGATTATATTTTCTAGAAGAATATCTTCGAACTTTTCTTTCCTATAAAATTTTTTGTAAAACTTAGATTTGTTTGTTGAATAATTAAACTCATGATTTACTGGAATTCCTTCCCCTTCATAACTTATTCCTTTAGTATCTAGATATACTTCATTGGACAAACTAAACTCCCAACCTATAGGTAATTCTTTCCATAAAATTTCCGAAAATATCCCTGCACTTTTGGAACCGAATCTTTCAAAATTGGAATAAGGAAGGGACCCCAAAACAAATATTTCTGCTGCGCTGGCAGTAAATGGACTCATTAATAAATATACTGGCTTATTATCTTTTGATTTCGGTGTCAGAGAGAAAATTTGAAGGGGAGTAAAACCGTTTTTTGTTTTAGCTTTTATCGAAAGAATTTCTAATTCCTGGGCAACGAAATAACTTAATAATTCTAAGGCTACTGTTTCATATCCACCTCCATTAAACCTCAAATCAATTATTGTGGCTTGAGTATTTTTTAAGTCATTTTTCACTCGAGGTAAAATTTCATTAACTCCTTCTATCTCTTGTTCAAAGTATTTTAATGGATTCACCCGGTCAATTTCACTACTATAAATACTATCAAATTTATCTGAATTTTGAAGTTCTTCCGGGACATAATTAGCAAAATTATTCATATCAGATATGCTGATGTATCCAATATTCCTATTTTTTAATTTCCCCCATTTCAATACACCGTGATTGTATGATCTACTATTTTCTACATACTTCTTTATGATATCTGATTGTACTTGTGCTTTGGAGATAGAGATAGCTTTAGATGATGAATTTTGTAGGCTTACAATTGAATCTGGAATTTCTAAATTAATATGGCCGTCATTAAATTCTTTAGTTATCTCATTTAAAATTAAAGCGAATTCTTCCTTGGTTTTTAAGTTTCTAATAAGTGGTAGGTATTTGGTATAAACCTCTTCCCAGTTAACATCTCGTTTATCGAAAAAAGCATAATTGTCCTTGAAGGTCACCCAAAATGATTTGAAATTAATTTCAAATGTTTTCTCCTCATTATTTAAAACTTCACACTCCTTAGGAATAGATTCAATTTTCTTAAACCTGTAATTAACAATACCTCCAGGGTTTAAAATTAGATTATGACTATTTATATCAACTATCTTAAAGCGACCATTAAAATCACCTTTGACCAATGCAGAGCAATGGTATTGATTAAAGTTATAATAGGAATAAGTAGAATCTTTTAATTTTAAAATTCTGTCATAACCCTCTTGCTTCCATGTAGTATTTTGAATATTGGAGGGTACCTGAGAATGCAGTTTTGAAACGATTAATAGCAAACTTATCAGAATTAATCTGAGATAGATCATTATGTTATTTTCTTTAAAGACAACTTATTCTTGGGATTGTTACAATGGAATGCGACACAACTCCTTATAATCCTACTATAGGTAATTAAGCAAAAAACCACCCGTATTCTATAACTACTTCAGCAAAAACACTTCCTGAATTACTCCAAAAATTTTCTTTGTTCTTGGTATTTCGTCCCCATCCTTACCGCTAACTTCATCCCTCTCAATAGCTTATTACGCACCAAATTCATTTTTTATTTTTTTCATTTTTTTGTAAACTTCTCAATGTTGATAAATTAATAAAAAACTAATAATCAATTAATTAACATTATTTTTTTGATAACTTTTTAAACCACCCTGCAAAATTGTTGGCTTTGTTTGCATATATTTACCTATCATTTTTGAAACGAATACTAACCTGAAAATTAAATTCTATGAGCGCGCCAATTACTACTGCCCCTCCCCAAAAAACTTACACTCAGGACGAAGCCTACCAGGCCTCTCTAAAATATTTTAAAGGAGATGATTTAGCTGCCCGGGTATGGGTAAATAAATATGCTCTAAAAGATTCTGATGGCAATATCTATGAACTTACCCCAAACGATATGCACCGTCGTATTGCCAAAGAAATTGCCCGTGTTGAAAAAAACTATCCTAATCCAATGAGTGAAGAGGAGGTTTTTGACCTTATTAAAGACTTCAAATACATTGTTCCTCAAGGTAGTCCTATGGCGGGTATTGGTAACCCTTATCAAATTGCATCTTTATCCAACTGTTTTGTGATTGGGAACGACGGCAATTCAGATTCCTATGGTGGTGTGATGAAAATAGACCAGGAACAGGTGCAGCTTATGAAACGACGTGGCGGAGTTGGCCACGATCTCTCGCATATTCGTCCTAAAGGTTCGGCCGTTAAAAATTCGGCTTTAACCTCAACTGGAATTGTACCATTTATGGAACGTTATTCCAATTCTACCCGTGAGGTTGCCCAAGACGGGAGGCGTGGTGCGCTTATGCTTTCGGTATCCATCAACCACCCCGATTCTGAAGATTTTATCGATGCAAAAATGGAACAAGGTAAAGTAACCGGCGCCAACGTTTCAGTTCGGATTGATGATGAATTTATGCGTGCGGTAAAAAACAATGGCAACTACGTTCAAAAATACCCGGTTTTTAGTGAAAATCCGAAGAAATCTAAAGAGATAGAAGCAGAGAAACTTTGGAAAAAAATTGTTCATAATGCCTGGCAATCGGCCGAACCCGGAATCCTTTTTTGGGATACGGTAATCAATGAATCTGTACCCGATTGTTATGCCGATTTAGGCTATAAAACGGTTTCCACCAATCCGTGTGGGGAGATTCCGCTTTGCCCTTATGACAGTTGTCGTTTATTGGCCATCAACCTCTATTCATACGTTGAAGAGCCCTTTACCGAAAATGCAAAATTCAATTTTGATAAGTTCAAAAAACACATAGCAGCCGCGCAACGTATTATGGACGATATTATTGATCTTGAACTGGAAAAAATTGACGGTATTTTAGCCAAAATCGATGGCGATCCTGAAGGGGAAGAAATCAAAGGTGTGGAAAGAAACCTATGGATGAACATCAGGAAAAAAGCCAAAGAAGGCCGCCGTACCGGAATTGGCATCACCGCCGAAGGCGATATGCTGGCCGGATTAGGCATCAAATATGGTAGCGAAGAAGGCGTCGATTTTTCAACTGAAATTCATAAAACTATTGCTATCGAAGCCTATCGTGCTTCAGTTTACACCGCAAAAGACCGAGGTGCGTTTACTATTTTCGATTCAGAAAGGGAAAAAAACAATCCGTTTATCCAGCGATTGCGGGAAGCCGATGAAAAGCTCTACTACGATATGCTGGAATACGGCCGAAGAAATATTGCGCTGCTTACTATTGCCCCTACCGGCACAACCAGTTTAATGACCCAAACCACCTCTGGTATTGAGCCGGTTTTCCTTCCGGTATATAAACGAAGAAGAAAAGTAAACCCGAATGATAAAGACAGCCGCGTTGATTTTGTAGATGAAGTTGGCGACAGCTGGGAAGAATATGTGGTTTTCCACCACAGATTTAAAGAGTGGATGCGCGTAAAAGGCCACGACACTGAAAAAAACTACGATGAAAAGGAACTGGAGGAACTGGTAAAACAATCTCCGTATTATCAGGCCACTTCCAACGATGTAGACTGGCTGAGTAAAGTACGTATGCAAGGCGCCGTTCAAAAATGGGTAGACCATTCTATTAGTGTTACGATTAACCTACCCAATAATGTTTCTGAAGATTTGGTTGGGCAATTATATTTGGAAGCCTGGCAGGCCGGCTGTAAAGGTGTGACCGTTTATCGCGATGGCTCCAGAAGCGGAGTTTTAATCTCCAATGAAGAAAAGAAAGCTGAAGAAGAGGAAAATAGTAATTCCCCATTCCCTACCAGTCGGCCGAATACCTTAAAATCTGATGTGGTGCGCTTTCAAAATAATAAAGACAAATGGATTGCTTTTATCGGTTTAATTGATGGGCGTCCTTATGAAATCTTTACTGGTTTTGCTGATGATGAAGATGGAATTTTAATTCCACGTTGGGTTAACGAAGGCCTGATTATCAAAAACCGGAATGAAGACGGAACTTCCCGCTATGATTTTCAATACCAGAACAAGCGTGGTTACAAAACCACCATTGAAGGATTATCGCATAAATTCAATCCGGAGTATTGGAACTATGCAAAATTGATTTCCAGTACGCTTCGCCATGGGATGTCTATTGAAAAAGTAGTTGATTTGATCAACAGTCTGCAACTGGACAGCGAATCGATAAACACCTGGAAAAATGGGGTGGCTCGTGCCTTAAAACGCTATATCGCAGATGGTACCGTTGCCAAAAAACAAAAATGTACCAATTGTAATTCTTCTAACCTCATCTATCAGGAAGGCTGCTTAACCTGTAAAGACTGTGGCTCTTCAAAATGTGGATAAAGAAGCCCCTAATCCCCAAAGGGGAAATATCAGAATGAAATAATTATAAATTAGCAATTTGAAAGGTCTTCGGAGAATAAATTTCCGAAGACCTCTTTTTTTTATATACGTAAAGTGATTTTTAATCAATCTTAATTTCAAAAAAAATCACCTGCGAAACTATTTCGGAAGCTTAGAGGCTTTTTCTTAATCCTGTAACAGCCTTTTCATATTTACATCTTGATAATTGCGCATTACAAAATCTAGAGCAGTACGTAGGATTTGCCCCATGGTATTGGCTCGTTTAAATTTCACATCTCGGGTATATTTATAAAGCTCCCAGCGTAATTGCTTTACATTATCTCGGGTAGAAACGTGATCGTTAATCATACAACGTATCAGTTCGCGGTAACGCTGCTGGGTATTAATCATTCGTTTTGCCAAAAGCGAACGTTCCTCTTTTCTATATTGCTCAATAGAAGAATCCTGAAGTTTTTCCTGCACTAAACTTACCATGATATTGTTTTCTTTAAAAAACTGAGGACGATACACCTTTAATTTACCTTCAAAACATTGCTGATCAAAATCTATCGCTCGGATTTGGTATTCTACGTGGTCAAAATCATGGGTGGGAATTACCACATAATTATACGAACGCATATCGCCTAAAAGCCTTACCGTACAGCGTTCGTTAAATTTCACAAATTGTTTAGCAATCTGAGTTTGCGCCCGGTTATCACATTGTGGCAAATGCTCATCTATAAACACATCTCCCGGGATGCCAGCAATATGTTCTTCAATAAGGGTGTCTTTATAGACTAAAAAATTGATTCGGTGTGGAGAAAGCAAATGCTCAAATTCAAGTCCGTAAATTCGGGAAGCATCAGCTTTTTTTACATAAAAATACATAAAACTATCATTCAGGATATTTCGAATCCTCACTCTAAAAGGTTTGGAGTTTCCGAAGGTGCAATAATCAATTGCATCTACTTTTAAATATTCAAGGGAATCATCGCTACCATCAGAATGTAAAATGGTATAGACCTGTTTCAAGCTGTTATCAATTTCAATTCGTTCGTGTTCTTCATAAAAACAGCGCACCCAAAAGGTATCCTGATCATGGTGGTCGTAAACAGCAATACACCCCTGAAATCGCAACAAATCATCATAAAAAACAGGGATTTTGGTATTGCGATTATGCTTTGCAAGATAACGGTTAAACCTATCGTTTACGGGGAACGACGGCTTTTTTTTAGACATCAGTTTTTCTTCCATTTCCAGGCGCTTTTCCTCAAAAATACAGTTTATATCCTGAAAATTGTAACAAAACTGTACCTTCGTCGTCGTATTATAAACATTTCTTCGATTTTGGAAACAATCTTACAACTCGATCAACTTACAAAAAAATATGGTGCGCTTACTGCTGTAGACGGGCTTTCTTTCAGTATTCAAAAAGGTAATGTTTACGGCATTTTAGGCCCCAATGGTAGTGGAAAATCGACTACGTTGGGAATGGTACTCAATGTGGTAAATAAAACTTCCGGAAGTTTTTCCTGGTTTGGAGGCCGGGATTCGACACATCAAGCGCTTAAAAAAGTAGGTGCCATTATTGAGCACCCTAATTTTTACCCGTATATGACGGCCGTTCAAAACCTCCAACTGGTTTGTAAAATCAAAGAAATTCCTACGGCTAAAATTGAAGAAAAACTGGAATTGGTAGGATTACTTGACCGAAAAAACAGTAAATTCAAAACTTTTTCCCTGGGGATGAAGCAACGCCTGGCAATTGCCTCTACCCTACTCAACGATCCTGAAATTTTAATTTTAGATGAGCCCACCAACGGTTTAGACCCGCAGGGAATTCATCAAATTCGGGAAATTATCAAAAAAATCGCGTCCAGTGGCACTACAATTTTATTAGCTTCCCACTTATTAGACGAAGTTGAAAAAGTATGCAGTCACGTAGTGATTATCAGACAAGGAAAAATGCTTTACAGTGGCGCTGTCAATACTATAAACGCCAACCATGGCTTCTTTGAATTAAAATCAAAAAACAAAGATTTACTGATAGAAATTTTAAACAGTCATCCTAAAATTGGGAAGGTTTCAAAAAAAGAAGAAGATATAGTGATGGCTATTTTAAACGAACCCATGGAAGCCGAAAGCATCAATGAATACCTCTTTGAAAAAGGGGTTTCACTTTCTTACCTGGTAAAACGCCGTGAAAGTCTGGAAGAACAATTTCTACAATTAACCAACCAAACCCAAACTACCTGATGTTACGTTTATTAGCCATAGAATTTCAAAAATTAAGATACAGTCGATCGGCAAAAATACTGATTATCAGTTATTTTATTCTGATGACCTTTATTGCATTAATTGCTTCTATAGAATTCAACTTCGGTAGTATTGAATTTCGCCTGGCCGATCAGGGTATATTCAATTTCCCATATATCTGGCACTTTAATTCCTATATCGCAGCTTTATTAAAATTGTTCCTTGCCATCGTAATTGTTTCCATGATGTCTAATGAATACAGCTACCGTACCTTAAAACAAAACCTGATTGACGGACTGAGCAAAAAGGAATTTATAAACTCTAAATTCCTAACCGTGCTGGTTTTTGCATTAGCTTCTACTGTTTTTCTATTTATAATTTCGCTAATTCTCGGTTTATCTTTTTCAGATTATACAGAAGCTACTATCATTTTTTCAGATTTAGAATACCTGCTGGCTTATTTTATTAATCTTACCGGCTTTTTTGCCTTTTGTATGTTTGTGGGGATTTTGGTAAAACGCTCAGCCTTTGCCCTGGGTTTCCTTTTTATCTGGTGGATTTTGGAAAACATCGCTTACGGGGTGATGAAGTGGCGATTGTTCCACGATTCAAAAATAGCAGATAATATCGCTTCTTTTTTTCCGATGACCGCCATGGGGAACCTACTCAGTGAACCCTTTAGCCGATTAAGCTCAGTACAAACAGTAGCCAGCCAAATGGGATCCCAAATCGATAAAGATTACGCCGTACACTGGTATACCATTCTTATTGTCTTGGCGTGGACAGCGATTTTTGTATTGCTATCGTATAGATTATTAAAAAAACGCGATCTCTAGTTTATACTTTTTGGGTTTGAATAGGTATAATAATTACGTAATTTGGTGAAACTAAGAAAAAGATTTCAGCATGATGCTGGACGCAAAAATCATCAATATTCAAGCTAAGGATTAAACCTATGCTAAATTCTCAGGTTTGCGCTAAAATAAAAACAGATGAAATTCGATATAAAATCTGATTACAAACCTACCGGAGACCAGCCACAGGCCATTAACCAACTGGTGGGCGGTATTAATAAAAACGACCAATACCAAACTCTACTGGGGGTTACGGGTTCAGGAAAAACATTTACAATGGCCAATGTCATCCGGGAAGTTCAAAAACCTACATTGGTTTTGGCCCATAATAAAACCCTGGCCGCACAGCTTTATTCTGAATTCAAGCATTTTTTTCCCGATAATGCGGTCGAATACTTTGTGAGTTATTATGATTATTACCAACCGGAAGCTTTTATTCCCACTTCAGGAACTTATATAGAAAAAGATCTTTCGATAAACGAAGAAATTGAAAAACTACGCCTTAGCACCACTTCTTCGCTGTTAAGCGGAAGACGGGATGTACTGGTAGTCGCTTCGGTTTCCTGTTTATATGGTATCGGGAACCCGGTGGAATTTCGTAAAAATGTGGTTTCTATAGAACGGGATATGCAAATTTCACGTACCAAATTATTACATAAACTAGTACAAAGCCTGTATTCACGAACAGAAGCTGAATTTTCTCACGGAAATTTCAGGATCAAAGGAGACACTGTAGATGTTTTTCCAAGTTATGCGGATAATGCTTTCAGAATTCACTTTTTCGGGGATGAAATTGAAGAAATTGAAGCTTTTGACCCCGGCACTAATGATGTTATTGAAAAATACGACCGCCTGAATATTTACCCGGCCAATATGTTTGTAACCTCTCCAGATGTACTTCAGGGAGCCATTCATCAGATTCAGGATGATTTGGTAAAACAGGTAAATTATTTTAGGGATATCGGCAAGCATTTGGAAGCCAAACGTCTTGACGAACGTACAAATTTCGATTTGGAAATGATTCGGGAATTGGGCTATTGTTCAGGAATTGAGAACTATTCCCGCTATTTAGATGGAAGAAAACCAGGCACACGCCCGTTCTGCCTTTTAGATTATTTTCCTGACGATTATTTAATGGTAGTTGATGAAAGCCACGTTACCATTCCGCAGGTGCACGCGATGTACGGCGGAGACCGTTCACGAAAAGAAACTTTAGTAGAATATGGGTTTAGGTTACCCGCCGCAATGGATAACCGACCATTAAAATTTGAAGAATTTGAAGCCCTGCAAAATCAGGTGGTATATGTAAGCGCCACCCCGGCCGATTACGAATTGCAAAAATCGGAAGGTGTTTATGTTGAACAGGTAATTCGCCCCACAGGGCTGCTGGATCCGGTTATTGAAGTCCGTCCCAGTTTAAATCAAATTGATGATTTGGTAGAGGAAATTCAGCTACGCGTTGAAAAAGATGAACGAACGCTGGTTACCACCCTAACCAAGAGAATGGCTGAAGAACTTACTAAATACCTCACCCGTATTGATATACGCTGCCGTTATATCCACTCTGATGTAGATACCCTGGAGCGTGTGGAAATTATGCAGGATTTACGAAAAGGTTTATTTGATGTATTAATTGGTGTAAACTTGCTTCGGGAAGGTTTGGATTTACCGGAAGTTTCTTTAGTAGCCATTATCGATGCCGATAAGGAAGGCTTTTTGCGTAGCACCCGTTCCCTTACGCAAACCGTAGGCCGGGCTGCCCGGCACGTAGAAGGAAAAGCCATATTATATGCTGATAGAATTACCAACAGTATGCAAAAAACCATTGATGAAACTGAATATCGGCGGGAAAAACAAATTGCTTACAACAAACAAAATAGTATCACCCCAACACCACTAGTCAAAAAATTAGACAGCAGTCTAATACGCAAAAAATTGGATGTATACGAACACGAAAAACCGTTAACCACCAAAGCTGCCGAAGAAGAATCGGCTTATCTTACCAAACCGCAATTAGAGAAAAAAATCAGGGAAAAACGCAAAGCTATGGAAACTGCCGCTAAAGACCTTGATTTCATGGAAGCGGCCAAACTCCGGGATGAAATTAAAATGTTGCAAAACAAACTAAAGGAAAAAGCCTAGGGTTATCCCGTAACTTTTACATTTTTAGGAAATTTTCGCTGAATTGCGTTATTTTTAAAATTTACTCTACCCTTTTAGCGCAGAAGCAGAATTAAAATTTCATTTCTAAAGATGAAAGGGTTTTTATTGTTTATTATTTTCTTCAATATCTGTATTGTTCAGGCACAGGTCGGTATTGGCACTACCGAGCCCGGCACACAATTGGATATTGTAGCTACTGATACAGACAATCCCGCAAAAATAGACGGTATTTTAATTCCCAGGATTAATAGTTTTCCTAATTCTTCTCCCGGCGCAGAACAACATGGCATGCTGATTTTCCTTAACCAGAATGTAAATAATAATCCGTCGAAGTTTTATTACTGGCATCAACCGGAATCAAAATGGAAATCTATTGTAGCCGATGCGAAAGCTGAAAACTTTTATAAAGAAGGAGAAACTGAAAGCCCGGGAAATATTAACGAACCTATTTTCAGAAAAGGAAACATTGGAATTGGCACCGATGAAATTAACAGCAAACTCCAAATAGCGATAAATTCGGGAGACGATTTAGATATCAAAAAAATAGAGGTCGATAATAGCAATTCAGCCACTACCCAAAATACCGATGGAATCAAAATAAGAAACCGAAGTCAAACAGCTGTTATAAAATACGGGATAAAAATCATGTAACCGGTGATGGAGATGGAATATACAACAATACTTCCCAGGGGAATAAGAATAAAGATATATACGGAATATTTAATTCGGTGGGCAGAACTGAAGGGGCTAATACCGACAACTACGGAATTTATACTGAAATAAGAAGCCCCTCGGGCAGAGGAACCATTTTTGGGATTTACGCCAAAGCTGAAGGAAATAGCAGCTCAGAAGTTTATGTCGGTTATTTTGCCGGTCGGGTGGGCATTGGCAGTGATCCCTCAAACCATTACATTTTCCCTGATTCCCGTGGCAGTGAAGGCCGTTAATGGCTGAAATTAACGGTGAAGTGAGTTGGAAAAATAGCGGACATAAGATATATACTTCCACTACTAGCGCTATTGGAAATTATGATATTCCTGCTGAAACCAACACCCTACGTATCAATAACGGTGTGTCAGGAATTAATATCCCAAAGGCTTCAGAAAATGAAGGAAGAACTATTATTTTAATTGGCTGGCCGGGAATTTCTACTAAAAATTTGAATTTTATATCTGGTAACGATCTTCTCCATATTAAATCAAACAACTCAATCACCGAAATTGGATCCGGAGATGTTTTTACCATTCAAAGTGCAGGAAATCGATGGGTTTTACTTTACAGGTAATTAAATTTCACCCATCATCCCTGGACTCGATCCGGGATTGCATACTGCAAGTAACTAGTAAATTAAAATTTGGAAAAAATCATAAAAACTAAAAAAACCTCACAGGTTTCAAAAACCTGTGAGGTTTAAATTGCATTCTTCTTTTATAGACTACTCAATCTCAATCATTCGTTTAGCTTGTATTTTTGCTTCTTCACGTTTTGGTAAATCAATAAACAGCACTCCATCTTTATACGAGGCTGAAATTTTTTCGCTTTCTACCGTATCAGGCAGGCTAAATGCACGTTTAAAATTACGGTAGCTAAATTCTTTTCGGGTATATTTCCCATTTTTATCGCTGGTTTCGCTTTCCTTCTTCTCTTCTGAAGAAATGGTTAACACATCGTTATCCAACTCAATATTAAAGTCAGCTTTGGTTTTACCCGGTGCAGCAACCTCAACGCTAAAAGCATCATCTGTTTCCTGGATATTTACAGCAGGAATACTGGTCCCGATACTATTTACATTAGTAGTTCCTCCTAACCAATCGGTTTTAAACATATCGTCAAAAACCGATGGTAACCAATTGGTCTCATTTCTTTTAATTAAACTCATAGCTTTATGCTTTTTGTTAAACTTTACTTTTATTAATTCTGATAAATTATTAGCAATTTAAATTCCAATCTTAATTTTATGACTTTTTGGCATTTTTATCACGAAAAATAACGTCATTTTGTCAATTTTATTTACCTGTCTTACTTTTGATGAGATTTAAGTATCTTTCAAATAAAACGGAATGAACTATTTTTTTAATCGTATTTACATTTTACTTTCTAATCTTCAAAGTAAAATTGCATTTTACCCCAGTGTTTTTGCCATTTTCGGTTTTGTCTTTGCAGCTGTTTTACTTTACCTGGAACAACAAGGTATTTCCAAACAACTTTTAGAACAATTTCCGCTTTTGGTGGTAAACAATGGAAATACCGCTCTAAGCATTCTCACAGCTTGTATCACGGGATTAATTTCCATGATGGTGTTTAGCTTTTCCATGGTAATGGTTTTACTTAATCAGGCCTCTAATAATTATTCCCCAAGATTACTCCCCGGACTCATCTCTGATAAAAACCACCAGATAATTCTGGGAATTTACATGGCTACAATCCTCTATTGTATTTTTATTGCGGTTTCTATTCAGCCCGAAGGCAATTCATATCAAACTCCCGGGTTTTCAGTATTAATAGGAATTGTATTTACGGTAATTTGTATTGGGGCTTTTATCTATTTTATTCATAATATTTCGCAGAGTATTCAAATTAATAATATACTGGACCGTATATTTCGCCAGGCAAAAACACGTTTAGACTTTTTGTTGAACAATGAAAATGAAATTCGAGTAGAATTTCCTGAAACCGATGATTGGTATGAATATTATGCCGAAAAAAGCGGTTATTTTCAGAATATTTCTTCTGATAACCTCCTTGAAATATGCAGGGAAAATAAAACCCAAATTGAGGTTTTGCCGGTAAAAGGCATTTTTATCCTTAGCGGAATTCCGCTTTTTAGATCAAAAGTGAAATTAGATGAAGAAACTTTAAAAAAAGTACTTTCCAATTTTAGCCTGGCCCGCGGTGAATTGGTAAGGACCAACTACGTCCTGGCTTTTAAACAAATTACCGAAGTAATTGTAAAGGCAATGTCGCCGGGGATCAATGATCCGGGCACCGCTTTAAACGGCCTGGATTATTTAACCGAATTATTGGCCCTGCGCATGCAAAAACAAGATAAACAATATCTTAAATTTGAAAATGAAGTCTTGATAAAAATAAGAAGTGTGAGTTTTGAAGCGCTTTTATATCAGATTTTAGCACCAATACGTGCTTACTGTAAACACGATATTATTATTGTTCAAAAATTAGGAATGATGCTCTTTTACCTAAAATCTCAAAAATCGGTTGATAAAAATTATTATGAAATTTTAAATACCGAAGCCAAAAACCTACTGAACGATGCAAAATCGATTATGAAAAATCAAGCTGATATTAACAAAATAAATGCTATTGAAAGAAAATTAAACCTGAAAAATTAAAAGCAAGACTTCCTAAAGACTTAAATTTGCAGTATGGGTTTAACTAACAATGATATTTTCAAAAAATTAAGGGTCGCTCATAAATTACGGGACGATGATATTGTAAAAATTTGTGCTTTGGTAGATTTTAAAGTCACTAAAAGTGAACTGGGTTCTATTTTTAGGGCTGAAGATCATCCAAAATACATGGAATGTGGCGACCAATTTTTACGAAATTTTCTTAACGGACTCATAATCCACCTTCGTGGTCCCATGCCACCTAAGGAGAAAAATAAAAAAAGCTGACAAGTCTTTCAAAAAAATAGATTAAAACCATTCCCTGTATTGCATTACCCTAAAATCTATGGTATTGAAATCAGGATTCTTTTGTTTTAATTGTTTGTAAAGTGCCATACTTCCAACAGCCCGGTTGGCAGCACCGGAAGGTGCCGTAAGCGATACAGTGGTTATGGATCGATTATCTAATGTAAACTGATGTACACGAGGTACCTCATTAGAAACTATTTTTAATTGAATATTTTCATCGATTTCCCGAAGATGTCTTCGAAAAAAATACTCAGGGCCATTTTTAGAGTTTCCGCCCGTAAAAAGCAATCGGTTCACTTTTGGATGTTTTCGTAAGATCCCAATCATATCTCGAAGTTCCACCTGCTGCATTCCCAGGTCACTGGCATCAATTTTCTCACGCAGGCTGCTTTCCACCATATCACAAATACCAACACCTCTTTTCTTTAAAAAATTTATTCGCTGGGTTATTGCTTCAGGAGTAGTTTCAAATTTCAAGTCCAACCTAAAAATTTTATCCAATACCAGCCATAATTGCCCGTCGCGGCTACCATAACAAAAATCTACATCACCTTCTTTAAATTGTCGCATCGTAAACCGTGGTGGCGGAAGCGTCCCTACGATTAATTTGGTCGCATTTTTTGGAATAAACGGGGGATATGGATGAGTATGATGAAAAATAGGTTTTCTTATTAGCTTAGTGAACTTTTAATAGTTTAAATGAGCAATTACTACCGAATAAATAC
Organism: Salegentibacter sp.; assembly: GCA_017795085.1. Lineage (GTDB taxonomy): Bacteria > Bacteroidota > Bacteroidia > Flavobacteriales > Flavobacteriaceae > Salegentibacter. The sequence continues at coordinate 961,606 of CP051246.1, read as the reverse complement.
CGGTTCGTTTTCATTTTGAGTATGTTTTTCACTAAAACGGTATTCCATATAATCAAAACTTTTAATATCATCCAGGGATTTTGCATCAGTATCAATAATATAACGTACCATAGCCCCCCGGGCTTTTTTAGCGAAAAAACTAATAATTTTCAATTTTCCGTTTTTAAAGTCTTTGAAAATCGGGGAAATCACTTTGGCTTTTAATTTTTTAGTATCTACCGCTTTAAAGTATTCATTGCTGGCCAGGTTTAAAAAAAGTTCATTTTCATTCAATTCCTCATTTAGTTGAGACGTAATTTTTTTCTGCCAGACTTCATACAAGTTTTTATTACGCCCAATACCGAAATCGGTTCCCATTTCCAGCCGATAAGGTTGAATTAAATCGAGTGGCCGTAGGATTCCATATAATCCAGAGAGTATGCGTAAACTATCCTGGACCTTATCAAGTTTTTCAGCTGGTATGGAATAAGCATCCAAACCATTGTACACATCACCATTAAAAGCATACATGGCAGGGCGCGCATTCTTTTTAGTATGGTTTTCTTCAAACTCCTGATATCGGGTATAATTAAGTTCGGCAAGCTTATCACTTATACTCATTAACCTGGCGATTTCATTTTTATTTAAACGTGCCAGTTTTCTGTTTAATTTTGCAGTAACTTCCAAAAATCGGGGTTGTGTGCCGCGGGTAGTAGGTAATTTAGATTCATAATCCAGGCTTTTTGCCGGAGATACAACAATCTTCATATTCAGATAGTTTTTATTTCGAATGTCCGTTATAAGTCATAATCGTATCGTCACCCTGAACTTGCTTCAGGGTCTCATCGTATATATTTCTGATTTTCAACACTATCAGATACTAAAACGAGTTCAGCATGACGTAAAAATACACATTATTAATAACGGATAGTCAGTTTTTATTTCAAATATAAGCTAAACCTCATAACACTTAAATTAATGCGGCCTATTCTTATTTATGAGATAATAACTTATAATTATGGTTAAAGACTTTCACTTGAACAAAAAAACATAATGTATTGATTTAAAATTGCTTACAAACAAAAAAATACTTTATTTTATTAAACACTTTTATTTGTTTTGTTCCGATGAATACCAGCATCGGAATACAGGTTTTTAAATCTTCAACAGCTCTTTCCATTGCGTGGTATAACGCGGGCTGCGTTCTTCTTTTATCAATTCCCATTCTTTTTGTCTTTCTTTACTTCCCAAAAGCCCGGAGGTAAGCGTAGCTTTTCCATATTTAAGATTGATTTCATCTAAAACCTTCATCAAAGCAGGAGGTGTAAAATTATCTGGCGATTCAAATAAATTAGTCTGTACCTGCCCCTCTGGAATAATTCCACTCAACATTACCCCTACTTTTTTATAACAATACCCCGGTTTATAAATACCATAAAGTATCTTTTTTGCTTCCCTAATCAACAATAAGGTATTATTGGTTGCCACCGATAGAGGTAAAGTATAAGTTTTATGATATTGCTTATCGCGTTTACTATGATAATTGGTTTGTAAAAAGACCTGGAGATAACGGGCACAGGATTTCTGTTTTCTAAGAATCTCGGCAACTTCACTAATATAATATGCGCAGGCTTCCTCAATAAGTTCAAGGTTTTCCAGCTTTCTACCAAAAGATTTTGCCGTACCAATCATCTTCTTGCTTTTGGGCACTGTTATAATGGGCATACAAGCTTCTCCCCGAAGTTCCCTCCATATTCGTTCTCCCACTACCGTCATATTTTTTCTTACCCAGGCTAAAGAGAGTTGGGTAAAATCAAAAGCTGAAATTACCCCAACATTATTCAGGCGAATACAATGCTTCTTCCCTATTCCCCAAATATCTTTAATTGCTGTTTCTTTTAAAGCCTTTATTCTTTTTGTTTCAGAATCAATAATATATACCTGTTCGTGCTGCCCGGTAGTTTTTTTTGCAATTCGATTGGCAAGTTTAGCCAAAACCTTGCCGGGACCAATGCCCACTCCTACCGGTAAACCGGTATATTGAAAAATTGTTTTCTTAATTTGATAAGCATAAGTTCCAAGGTCGTAATGGTCCATCCCCCTAAGACTTATAAAAGATTCATCTATACTATAAACCTCAACCTCTGCAGAAAAGTCTTTTAAAATATTCATAACCCGGCGTGACATCTCATCATATAAGGTATAGTTTGAAGAAAAAAACACCACACCCTCTTTAATCAATCGATCTTTAATTTTAAATACCGGTTCAAACATAGGAATATGAGCAAGGCTTTTTGCTTCTCTATTGGCGGCTATTATACAACCATCGTTATTACTTAGCACCACCACCGGTTTTCCCTGAAGGTCAGGACGAAAAACCTGTTCGCAGGAGGCATAAAAGCTATTGCAATCTACCAGGGCTACCATTAAAAACTATACAAGATGAATAAGATAAGTAACTATTCCCCAAAGTTCACATACTACTGCATCATTTCCTTTTATTCGGGTGAGTTCAAATTCACCTTCCTTCACCACCAGAGCTAAACTACCTGCTTTTGGACTAAGCGACCGGTCTACAATTAATACATCGTCTTTTTCTATTCCGAATACTGAAAATTCATTACTCCCCGCCCTGAGAAAAAAAGTAGCATTTTTATTTCCTATGAGTTCCCGGTTTAAATCGATGCTGGGCTCAGCATAATGAGTAGCGGGGCTCGCAAACCCGGTTTGATGAAATTCCAGGGGTTTTCTGTAAGTCGATTTTTTTATTTTCCCAAACTTTTTCAATTCCATATCACAAATATATGGATAAATTCCTTTTAAATGGATTTATTCCTATATTTTTAAATAATAAGCCGGAGTTTTATTTCGTTGAGAAAATTTAAATATAGTAATTCAGTTGTTTTTCGTATATTAAGATATCTATTCTATAAACCGATGCATAAAAAACATTCAAATCCTCAAAAAGTGAAAGCCTTAAGCTCGAATTTCATATTTAAAAATTCGAGCAACTTTCTTTTGGATTATAACAGGTTTATGCTCGCAGATAATAAAAATATTCAGGGAAAATTTATTAAAATCAGTTTCTCCCCAAATCAAAAATCAGGACTAAAAATTTATATATTTCGTTGTTTTTATAAAATGATGAGTGATTACGGCCGATCATTAAATTAAAACCTGCTTATAGCCATACGATCTACAGGCCAAATAATGCTTCTCAATACATTCCCATTACCATCGTTACCATCGGGCCACAACAGATGACAGATGATTTCATCAATTACTCAGCTTGCTCATCAATCACAAAAACTCTTGCATCTTCGCTACTTTCTTCCACCGCTGAAGTCTCTATAGCTTCTTCCGCTTCATTAGGCACATCTTCTTCGGTATGGCCCCCGAGAATCGGGGCGATTACCAAACCGATAAGGCAGGTAAGTTTAATTAGGATATTCATAGAAGGCCCTGAAGTATCTTTAAACGGATCGCCAACCGTATCACCGGTTACTGCCGCTTTATGTGCATCAGAACCCTTGTAGGTCATTTCCCCGTTGATCATCACCCCGGCTTCAAAAGATTTTTTGGCATTGTCCCAGGCACCACCGGCATTATTCTGAAAAATGGCCCAAAGCACCCCACTTACGGTCACCCCGGCCATATAACCCCCAAGCATTTCAGCAATCAGTACATTTTCGTAACCAAAAAGCATTGGCAACAAAGCTATGGCTATGGGAAATCCGATGGTAATCACTCCCGGTAAAAGCATTTCTTTTAAAGCCGCCTGAGTAGAGATTTCAACGCATTTATCGTATTCCGGTTTAGCTGTTCCTTCCATAATTCCTGGGATGGCCTTAAACTGCCGACGTACTTCCTGCACCATTTTCATAGCGGCTTTCCCTACCGATTTCATTGCGAGGGCCGAGAAAACCACCGGCACCATTCCGCCGATAAATAGCATCGCCAAAACCGGGGCTTTAAAAATATTAATTCCGTCAATTCCTGTAAAAGTTACATAAGCCGCAAAAAGTGCCAGGGAAGTCAGCGCTGCTGAAGCAATCGCAAAACCTTTTCCGGTTGCTGCGGTAGTATTTCCTACGGAATCTAAAATATCGGTACGTTCACGCACTTCCGGTGGTAGTTCGCTCATCTCAGCAATTCCACCGGCATTATCGGCTATGGGCCCAAAAGCATCAATAGCAAGCTGCATAGCCGTAGTTGCCATCATTGCCGATGCGGCTAATGCTACGCCGTAAAATCCGGCGAAAGCATAGGAAGCCCAAATTGCGATAGCAAAAAGCAATACCGAAAGAAAAGTAGAAATCATTCCGGTTGCCAAACCGGCAATAATATTGGTTCCTGCCCCCGTACTTGAATTTTGAACAATAGAAAGCACAGGTTTTTTACCTAAACCGGTATAATATTCGGTTACTGCAGAGATAATTCCACCAACACCAATTCCTACAAGAGAGGCATAAAATACACGAATGGAGTTTATTTCCCGAAATTCAAAACCTTCAGTTCCCCCTACAAAAAAGCCCATGGTAATGGTATTGGCAGGCAACATCCAGCTTACCAAAAAGAAAGTAGCCACCGCTACTAAAATAATGGAAACCCAGTTTCCGATATTTAAGGCTTTTTGTACTTCAGCCTCTTTGGCATCATTAGAACTGATTTTCACCAACATTGTTCCGATAATAGACATAATAATTCCCACACCGGCGATGGCCATGGGAAGTAAAATAGGTCCTATTCCCCCAAAGCCGGAATCGACTATATTTCCGCCCATATCTTCAATAATATAATTTCCGAGTACCATAGCTGCTAAAACCGTAGCCACATAACTTCCGAAAAGGTCGGCCCCCATACCGGCCACATCACCTACATTATCTCCTACGTTATCGGCAATGGTAGCGGGGTTTCGTGGATCGTCTTCGGGGATACCGGCTTCCACTTTTCCTACTAAATCGGCACCAACATCAGCAGCTTTAGTGTAAATTCCCCCACCTACACGGGCAAAAAGCGCAATAGACTCAGCACCCAGGGAAAAACCGGCCAGGGTTTCCAAAACAATGGTCATTTGCATGGTATTGGTCCACTGTCCGCCCATAAAAAAGTGATAGAAAATAATAAAAAATGTGGTGAGGCCTAATACGGCTAAACCGGCCACCCCCAGCCCCATCACGGTTCCCCCGCCAAAAGAAACTTTCAACCCGAAAGGCAGACTGGTTCGTGCCGCCTGAGTGGTACGAACATTGGACTGAGTTGCGATTTTCATTCCCATATTCCCGGCCAGGGCCGAGAAAAAAGCCCCAAAAATAAAAGCGACGATAATTAAATAATGGGTGGTAGGTACCACATAGGCAATAATAGCGAGGGCAATACTGGCCCCGATTACAAAAAAGCTTAATAATTTATATTCTGCATTTAAAAAAGCGAGGGCACCCTCGTATATATGTGAAGAGATTTCTTTCATTTTACCGTCTCCAGCGTCCTGTTTCATGACCCAAGACCTTTTGCCCCACATATACAATAAGCCAATTATCGCCAGTATTACAGGCATATAAATCATCATTGATTCCATATTACTTGTTAAGTTTTAGTTAATACGGCTCTAATGTAGTAAATCAATGATAATTAAAAAAGCAATAACTTTTTAAGGTTATTGCTTTTAAATATTCAATTCCGTATAGAATATATTATTAATCTATTCCAAAGCGGCGTTTATCTCCATCATAATTCTCATAACGCTCTACACATTGCTTAATAATTTCCTTAGCTTCATTAGAGTCTCCCCAGCCACCAACATCAACTTTTTTCTTCTCCAAATCTTTATAAACTTTAAAGAAATGTTCAATTTCTTTAATCATATGTCCGTTGAGTTCTTTCAGGTCATTCAACCTGTTCCAAATAGGATCGGAAACCGGCACGCAAATAATTTTTTCATCAGGTCCTTTTTCATCGGCCATGTGAAAAACACCAATAGGTTTTACCTCCATCACCACGCCCGGAAAAGTTGGTTCACTTACCAAAACCAATACATCCAAAGGATCTTCATCCTGAGCCAGGGTATTAGGAATAAAGCCATAATCGGCAGGATACATCATTGAAGAAAAAATCATCCTGTCGTAACGCACCTTCTTTAATTCAAAATCGTACTCATATTTATTTCTACTCCCTTTTGGGATTTCTATCAAAACATCAAAAGTTTCAGCCATTATTCTTTTTTTAAGCTTAATTTAGGCGGCCAAAGATAATGATTTTTTCGGCTTCAACGGGTTTTAAAAATCAAATCCGAAAGAAAAAGTAAGTGCAAAGTCACGAGCATCAGGATTTTCAAAATAATTCCCTCTAAAATGCCCCTCAACCGTTAAAAATTTAAGGATGTTGCCAATACCAGCGCTTAGTTCCCAAAAAGGGGCTTCATCGGGTGCCCGTAGGTCTAATCCAGAAGCATCAAGCTGTCGGTTATTTTCTGAAATTTCTCCCCAAACCCCACGAATTCCTACAATTTCCCTAAGGTTTAAATTCCTAATTCCCGGAATTCGTGAAAATAACCTACCATTAAAATTATGTGAAAAATGTGCTGAAATATAAGTATCGGTCACAAATTCATAGAAATCAAGCGTGGGAAAACTGTTGTACATCGCAAAATAAGTTTGGTTACCCGGTACCACACTTAAAAGTCCCAACGGAACTTCGCCAAAGGTCTTTCCTGCTTCAAGACTTGCATTTGCCCTACCAAAACCACCAATTTGCATAGGATGATTATAGAAGAGCTGTAGTTTTTTATAATTAAAATCGCTGTGCAATACCTCTTTTAGTCCCAGGCTGTAATTCAGGAAAAAAGTAGGAAATTCCTCTTCGTTAAGAGTTCTTCGCTCCACCCCATAACCTGAAAACTTGCGCCCCGGGGTATAGGTAAACCGGGTCGTGATTTCGGTTTGATTAATCACGGATGAAGTTTCTGTACGTTCGTCGTTAGTATAATACGCCAGGCTAAAATTATCGGAAGCTGATTCCAAGTTTCGTTTTGAACCGCTTAAACCGATTCTAAAATTTTGAAACGGTTCAAATTCTAAAGAAAGCAGTGCTAATTTAATTCGGCTTAACTTATTGTTATTACCGACATTTAACAAAGATGAAGAAGCCAGACTTCGCCCCAAAACATCGGTAGCCGTTGTAAGGCCGGCTCCTAATTGCTCAATATCCTTTCGATAACCGCCTGAAAGGATGAGGCGTGATTTTTTATCGAGCATCCATTTTCCCTGGATTCCGTATTTAATTTCTTTATCGCTAATGCCATAAGCCAAATACCCTTCAACGCGCCAGGGATCGTGTTGTCCAAAATAGGTACGGCCACCTATGCGGGTTCGCAGCCCTTCTACCTCGTTGTAACCAAAAAGATTATAGACCGTCCCAAAATCCCAACCCTTAAATTCTACATAACCCGATTTGGCTATTGTGGCAATATCATAAAGGCGCTTAAAAGATTTTACGCGGCTAAGGCTATCCATCATTACGTAAATATCTTTCTCTTCATGTTTTAAATTTTCAATTCGGTTTTCCTTCCAAAATGCTTCGTCCCTGTTAAAAACCGAATCCTGTAATTCTGAAACTTCCCTTGAATAGAATTGTTTTTCCCGCTTTCGGTTAAACTGATAATCTTCATAAAGAGTGTTGCGATAGGCATTTATTCCTTTGGCTTCGGAATTTCGACTATAGGAAAAATCGGCAGTAAAAAAATCTTTTTTCAGTAAAAAAACCGAATCTTTATAAATTTCAAATTCCTGTTCAATACTGAAATTCCGTACCCAGTTTATGTTTATTCCCTTTGCGGTTTCAAGACTTATTTTAGTAATTGCCCAACTATCTTCTTTAACCCAAAATTCTCCTGAAAAGGTGAATTCTCCTTTACGCCTGGGATAAAACATCACCCGGTAACTATTTTGCCCTTTGTTAGAAACCGTATCAGTAAGTACATAATTGTAATTATGAATTCCAGTACGCCCCAACGGACTTACAAAACTCTTATCATAAACTTTAAAATAGTCAGCATAAATATCGTAAGAATCATAACTCTGTTTTACAACATCAATAAGGTTTTGGTTTTCACTAAAACCCGAGTTTTTATTTCCCAACAAATCTTCGCGCTTTAAATTTCTGGTATTATCCCCATAAATTTTAGAAACCGATTCATTGATAAAAATCGGCAGATAAGATTTTCCAGAAACCCGGTTTGTATCGGCATAATCAAAAATAAAATCCATACCGCGCATCAATGGATTTTTAACATCGTTACTATCTAGTCCGCTTAATTCAAATTCAAGTTTTTCATATTTTTTATATTCATATTGATCAAAGGCATTTATACCGTTTTCCCTACGGTTCTCCCTTATTTTTTTCAGGATATCAATGGCAGGGTTATCCTTTTTTGAAGTTTTACCCTGTACAATACGAACGGCATCAAGTGCTTCAGGTTTTTCTTCCAAAATAATTTTCAGCCCTGAAACTTCTTCAGCTTCTAACGAGATTATTTCCGTTTTATATCCCAGATAAGAAACTTTAATCGCCGCATGTTCTTTTAAAGATTTTAATAAAAAATATCCGTTCTCGTCGGCATTTACACCTTCCGAAGCATTCTCAAACACCACACTTACAAAGGGCAGCCCGTCTCCGGTTTTATCTACCACCCGGCCTTCTACCCGGGTTTGGGAAAAAGCAGCAGAGATACTAAAAAACAAAAGTAAAAGAGTAAAGTACTTCATAATAAAAAAGCCCTGCCAAAAATGGCAAGGCTTCAAAAGTAATAGGATTTCTTTGCTTTTAATCGATATACATCACCTTTTTTACGGCTTTTACCACATCGTCACTATTAGGCAACCATTCTTTTAATAAAACCGGAGAATAAGGCGCCGGTGTATCGGCAGTGTTTATTTTTACAATAGGGGCATCTAAGTAATCAAATGCTTTTTCCTGAATTTGATAAGTAATTTCAGTAGCGATATTTCCAAAAGGCCAGGATTCTTCCAAAATCACAAGTCGGTTTGTTTTCTTCACCGATTCGATAATCGTTTCGTGATCCATCGGGCGGATAGTTCGCAAATCGATTACTTCACAGGAAATATCATCTTTTTCCAATTCATCGGCAGCTTTGTAAGCTTCTTTAATGATTTTCCCGAAAGAAACGACAGTAACATCACTACCTTCCCTCTTTATATCAGCTTTGCCAATTTCAATAGTATATTCATCCTCGGGAACCTCTCCTTTATCTCCATACATCTGCTCACTTTCCATAAAAATCACCGGATCGTCATCACGAATGGCCGATTTTAACAAACCTTTAGCATCATAAGGATTTGAAGGAACGATTACCTTAAGTCCGGGACAGTTGGCAAACCAACTCTCAAAAGCCTGTGAGTGGGTAGCTCCCAATTGACCGGCAGAAGCGGTTGGCCCGCGAAAAACGATAGGAATATTAAACTGTCCGCCACTCATTTGGCGCATTTTGGCCGCATTATTAATAATTTGGTCAATTCCTACCAGGGAGAAGTTGAAGGTCATAAATTCAATTATGGGCCTGTTTCCATTCATTGCTGAACCCACGCCAATCCCGGCAAAACCAAGTTCAGAAATAGGGGTATCAATTACCCGATCGGGGCCAAATTCGTCCAACATCCCTTTTGAGGCTTTGTAAGCACCGTTATATTCTGCAACTTCTTCACCCATAAGGTAAATGCTGTCGTCTTTGCGCATTTCTTCGCTCATTGCCTGTTGAATGGCTTCCCTAAATTGAATAGTCTTCATTATATTGTATCGTATTTAGTGTAAAACTTAGCGGAAACAAAAATAGTAATTCACTTATGTTTATCCCATACTATGGGCACAATTTTTTTGCTTTTACTTAATTTTGCTTCATTCTAAAAAAACACGACCATTTTCAGAAGGCTTTTAGGGCAAAATTTTAAAGGTTTAATTCGGGAGATTTTCACAGAAATCAGGAGTAACTTATTATGCATGCATAGCTTTTTTTGAATTAAATTATGTAACTTCGTAATCGAAATTGTTATAAAACCAAACAACTTTTATATGAAAATATTAGTGTGTATCAGCCACGTTCCCGATACAACCTCCAAGATTAACTTTACCGATGGAGATTCTAAGTTTGATACCAACGGGGTTCAGTTTGTAATTAACCCTAATGACGAATTTGGACTTACCCGTGCGATGTGGTTTAAAGAAAAACAAGGAGCCAACGTAGATGTTGTGAATGTTGGTAGTAGTGAAACCGAACCTACCCTAAGAAAAGCCCTTGCTATTGGTGCCGACTCGGCCATTCGTGTTGATGCCACGCCTACCGATGGTTTTTTTGTGGCCAAACAATTGGCAAAAGTTGCTAAAGAAGGTGGATATGATCTTATAATTGCCGGCCGTGAATCTATTGATTATAATGGTGGCATGGTTCCGGGAATGTTAGCCAAGTTATTAAATGCCAATTTCATCAATAATTGTATAAGCCTTGAAATTGAAGGTGATACAGCTAAAGCTGTTCGTGAAATTGACGGAGGAAAAGAAAGCCTTAGTACAAAGCTTCCTTTAGTGATTGGTGGACAAAAAGGCTTAGTAGAAGAAAAAGACCTAAAAATCCCAAATATGCGTGGGATTATGCAGGCACGTAAAAAACCCATGAACAAAGTTGAAGCCGATGAAACTTCTCCTATAAGTGAAGCAGTTAAATTTGAAAAGCCCGCACCAAAAGGAGAGGTGAAGCTGGTAGATGCCGATAATTTAGACGAATTAATCGATTTACTACATAACGAGGCGAAGGTTATATAAATTTATAATTTAGACCTCATAGGTTTTAAAAACCTGTGAGGTCTGGTAAACAATAATATAATAAAGACTTTTTAAAAATAATCAATGATAAACGTCATCCTGAATTTATTTCAGGATCTAATTTTTCACATTAAAAATAAATTAGAAGTTGAAACAAATTCAGCTTGACGATAAAAAACTTTTCAGAAAGTCTCAATCACAAAACAACTAATATGTCAGTTTTAATATATACAGAATCTGAAGAAGGAAAATTCAAAAAAGCTGCTTTTGAAGTAGCTTCTTACGCCCGTGAAGTCGCTAACCAATTAGGCACAAATGTTACCGCGCTAAGTGTAAATGTTGATGATGCTTCCGAATTGGGAAAATACGGCGTAGATAAGGTTTTAAACGTCAAAAACGATAAATTAAATAAATTCAATGCTGAAGCCTTTGCCAATGTACTGAAACAAGCCGCCCAAAAAGAAGAAAGCAAAGTAATCGTGCTTAGTCAAACGGCAAACGATAAATACCTTGCACCGCTTTTGGCCGTTGAACTTGAAGCCGGTTACGCCTCCAATGTAACTGCACTTCCTGAAAGCACTGAACCATTTATCGTTAAACGCAGTGCATTTACCAATAAAGCTTTCAACTTTACACAATTGAATTCCGAAGTAAAAATTGTGGGACTTGCGAAAAATGCATACGGATTAAAGGAAAATCAGGCCGAGGCTTCCGTAGAAGAATTCAGTCCTGAACTTTCTGAAGACAATTTCAATATTACTGTTGAATCGGTAGATAAAGTTAGTGACAAAGTAACCATTGCCGATGCTGAAACCATAGTTTCCGGTGGCCGCGGATTGAAAGGCCCTGAAAATTGGGGTATGATAGAAGAAATGGCTGAGATTTTGGGTGCAGCCACAGCTTGCTCTAAACCCGTAAGTGATATGGGCTGGAGACCACATAGCGAACACGTGGGCCAAACCGGAAAGCCCGTAGCCTCAAACCTGTATATTGCAATAGGTATTTCAGGAGCCATTCAGCATTTAGCAGGTGTAAATGCTGCCAAAACAAAAGTAGTAATCAACAACGATCCTGAGGCCCCATTTTTTAAAGCTGCCGATTATGGCGTGGTAGGCGATGCTTTTGAAGTTGTACCGAAACTCAATGAAAAATTGAAGGAATTTAAAGCTAAAAACGCATAATTTTCATAACTTGCACCCCCTTAAAGGGCTGTCTAAACCTGGTAAAAAGTCCTTAATTTAGACAGCCTTTTTTAATTTATGGAGTTATATGAGTTTAGTGCGCCTTAATATAAAAGGAATCTCTTATAGTCAAACCCAGAACGGGGCTTATGCCTTAATCTTAAGCGAAGTAGACGGTGAAAGAAAACTCCCCATTGTAATTGGGGCTTTTGAAGCACAGTCTATTGCTATTGCCCTGGAAAAGGAAATAAAACCGCCCCGTCCGCTCACACACGACCTCTTTAAGAATTTTTCCGATCGCTTTGATGTTACCGTAAAACAAGTAATTATTCACAAATTGGTAGATGGAGTTTTTTACTCCAGCCTTATCTGTGAACGCGATAAAATTGAAGAAATTATAGATGCCAGAACCAGTGATGCTATTGCATTAGCTCTTCGGTTTGATGCACCAATCTTTACCTATAAAAATATTCTTGACAAAGCAGGTATTTTCCTTAAAGGAGACGAGCCAAGCCCTGAAAAAGACAAAGAACAGGAAGAAATTATTTCTGAAGAAGTCTTGCCTGATGATATTAGTATAGAAGCAGATTCTTCAGACTACAAAAAACTTTCTTTAGACGAATTAAAAGCCCTGCTCTCCCAGGCCGTAAATAATGAAGATTACGAGAAAGCCGCCAGAATTAGGGATGAAATTTCCAAAAGAAAATAATCTCCGGTTTATATGAATAAATTCTGGTGCTGCCTGCTGTTGATTACTTTTGGAATTACTTCCGGTATTTCACAAGACCTCAACAATACCTGGCAATTGCATTCTGGTAATGATTCTCTACTTTTTATTCCTGAAAGCATTTTAGAACTTGAAGAAGGGCAATTTTCATTAAGCCACGAAAATAATTCAGAAAAACAGGCAAAAGGAGACTATATTTATCAAAACAACCTATTGGTATTTTTCTACAATAGTCCTACAGATAGTGTAGTAAACTACCGGGTAAATAGCCTTACCGATAGCAGTTTGGTACTTACCTCAGGAAAGAAAGAGTTTAGTTTCAGGCAAAAACTAAAAAGTAACACAGACATTATTCCAGCCAAAGCCGAAGTAATCCCAAATCAGGGAATAAGTTTTAATAGTATAGTTCGTGGCGCCATTGGAATGTTATCCTTATTATTACTGGGTTTTGTTTTTAGCAGTAACCGTCGGGCGATTAACTGGAAAACCATAGGCATAGGTATTGCTGCCCAACTCCTGTTAGCAGTTGGCGTATTAAAAGTCGGTTTTATTCAAAGCATTTTTGAATTTATCGGTAATATTTTTGTGCTTATCCTTGATTTTACTGCAGCCGGAAGTGAATTTCTACTTGGTGGCCTTATGGATACTTCCAGTTTTGGCTATATCTTTTTATTTCAGGTTTTACCAACCATAATTTTCTTTTCGGCATTAACTTCAGTATTGTTTTATTTGGGAGTAATTCAAATCCTGGTACGCGGTATGGCCTGGGTTTTAACTAAATTACTGGGCATTTCAGGAGCTGAAAGTTTAAACGTTGCCGGCAATATCTTTTTGGGGCAAACCGAAGCGCCTTTAATGATAAAAGCTTATTTAGAACGTATGACCCGTTCTGAAATCTTACTGGTTATGATTGGAGGAATGGCCACGGTAGCCGGCGGGGTTTTGGCAGCATACATCGGCTTTTTAGGAGGAGACGACCCTGAAATGCGACTTCAGTTTGCCAAACACTTATTGGCTGCTTCGGTAATGGCAGCACCGGGTGCGATTGTTATTTCAAAAATTTTATATCCGCAGCAAGAACCTATCAATCAAAGTGTGGAAGTTTCTTCAGAAAAAATAGGTTCCAATATTTTAGATTCTATCGCCAACGGAACTACCGAAGGTTTAAAACTCGCGGCCAATGTTGGGGCAATGTTATTGGTTTTTATCGCTTTTATCGCGATGATTAATCATATTTTAGGCTGGACCGGCTCTTTTACCGGGTTAAACGAATTGCTCGCCGCCCACACGCCTTACGAGAAATTTTCCCTGGAATCTATTTTGGGAATTATTTTCTCTCCTTTAATGTGGCTTATTGGCGTTGCCAAAGAAGACATGATGCTTATGGGCCAATTGCTTGGGATTAAAATTGCCGCAAGTGAATTTGTAGGCTACGTCCAACTTGCCGAGCTTAAAAATCCAGCAAATGCATTAAGCCTTACTTATGAAAAATCTATAATTATGGCTACTTATATGCTGTGCGGATTCGCAAATTTTGCTTCTATCGGAATACAAATTGGCGGAATTGGATCCCTTGCACCGGGGCAACGAAAAACGCTTTCTGAGTTTGGGATGAAGGCTCTAATTGGCGGGACACTGGCTTCTCTGCTTTCGGCAACTATTGCTGGAATGATTATAGGTTAACAACCTGGGGATAAAATTCAGGATTATTAAGACTGAAAATTGCTATGGTTTGCTATTTTAGCTAAAATCCTCATTTTTCTATAAATACAATGAAACAATATCACGATTTACTAAAGCATATTTTAGAAAACGGAGCCGATAAAGGTGACCGAACAGGCACCGGTACCCGTAGTGTTTTTGGCTATCAAATGCGTTTTGATCTAAGTGAAGGTTTCCCGATGGTGACTACTAAAAAACTTCATTTAAAATCGATTATCTACGAATTATTGTGGTTTTTAAAAGGAGATACCAATGTAAAATACCTTCAGGAAAACGGGGTGAGGATCTGGAATGAATGGGCCGATAAGAATGGCGATCTGGGACCGGTATACGGTAAACAATGGCGCAACTGGAACAACGATGAAATTGACCAGATTAAAGAAATTATTGAAAGCCTGAAAACAAATCCAAACAGCCGGAGAATGTTGGTTTCTGCCTGGAACCCCTCGGTAATGCCAGATACTTCAAAAAGCTTCGCTGAAAATGTGGCAAATGGAAAGGCTGCGCTCCCACCCTGCCATGCTTTTTTTCAGTTTTATGTAAGTCCTGCATCAAAAGAAGGCGGAAAGCCAAAACTATCGCTTCAGCTGTACCAACGCAGCGCCGATGTATTTTTGGGCGTACCTTTTAATATTGCTTCCTATGCCTTGTTCACTATGATGATGGCGCAGGTTTGCGATTATGAAGCCGGGGATTTTGTACATACCTTTGGCGATGTTCATATTTACAACAATCATTTTGAACAAGTTAAATTACAATTAAGCCGAGAGCCACGCGAATTACCTAGAATGGAATTAAACCCTGAAATCAAAGATATTTTTGATTTTAAGTTTAAAGATTTTAAATTAGTAGATTATAACCCGCATCCTTCAATAAAAGCCAAGGTTGCGGTATAAATTTTGTATAATTATAAAATAATAATTAATTAAAAATTAAAAGAAAATTATGAAGAGCTTATTTTTAATCGCATTTTTATTTATTGGAGGAGCAACTTTTGCACAAGACAGTACTTCACCGGTTTGGCCGGGATGTGAAGATGCAGAAAATCCAAAATCCTGCTTTAACCAACAACTCATGAAACACGTACAAAGTAATTATGAGTATCCAAAAAATGATGATGGCGATTATGTACGCGGCAAGGTAACCATTAAACTGGTTATTAATGAGGAAGGCAAAGCTGTAGCCGAATCTATTGAAGGGTCTGAACCTGAAGTAAATAAAGCCGCCGAGGCGATGATAGCCAAAATTCCACAACTGGAGCCTGGAACCCGAAAAGGAGAACCTAAAGAAACCAGTTATACCATTCCCCTTACTTTATAGTAAAAACCCCTAGCCCCCAAAGAAAAAGGGGACTCATCAATACAAACACCGCAGGGTAAAACCCTTGCGGTGTTTCAGTTTAAATCCTGGTTCTTACCGGGATTTTTTATACCTGTTACTTTAACTTCGCCTTAACTCCTCTTTATTATTGTAGAATTTAAAAAATCGTAAATTTGATAGGTACGCTTTAATAGTATCTCAAATTTATGCAATCGCAGCAGGAATTATCATCCTTTTTTAACGAAACCCGAACACAATCTGAATTGATTTGTTCCTTTCTGGAAACCGAAGATTATGTGGTACAGCCTATTGTAGATGTTTCTCCTCCAAAATGGCATTTAGGTCATACTACCTGGTTTTTTGAAGAATTCGTTTTAAAACCGCATCAAAAAAATTATAAGCTTTTTGATGATAATTCAGCCTATGTTTTTAACAGCTATTACGAAAGTGTAGGCGATAAGGTAATGCGTACCAATCGTGGTAATCTCTCGCGCCCTACTGTTACCTGGGTTTATGAATATCGGCAATATGTTTCTAAAGCTATGCAGCAATTTTTAGCGACCGGAAAGCTTTCTGCTGAAATTCTGAGTCTAATAGAAATTGGCTGTCATCACGAAAAACAACACCAGGAATTACTTTATACCGACATCAAATATATTTTAGGTAACAATCCATTATTTCCAAAATACAACGATCAGTTTAAAGGGCATCCTATTCAGGACTTTAAAAAAGAATGGTTAGATATAGCTGAAGGCCTTTATGAAATAGGCCATAAAACCGATGATTTTTGTTACGATAATGAATTAGGTCTTCATAAAGCCTACTTGCCGGAATATCAAATTTCCAATAAACTGGTGACCAACGCCGAGTTTATGGAATTTATAGAAGACAGCGGTTATAATCAGGTTTTGCTTTGGCATGCAGAAGCTTGGGATTGGATAAATGAAAATAATATTAAAGCACCATTTTATTGGCATAAAATTGACGGAGAATGGCATAATTATACCTTAAACGGGTTAAAACCTGTAACCCCTGAAGCTCCTGTAGCCCATGTTTCTTATTACGAAGCATTTGCCTTTGCGCAATGGAAAAACCTGCGCCTCCCCACAGAATTTGAATGGGAAGCCGCACAGGAATATTTCAATTGGGGCAGTCGTTGGGAATGGACCGAAAGCGCTTATTCCCCTTACCCGGGTTACTCCAAAGCACCTGGTGCCCTAGGCGAGTACAACGGCAAATTTATGGTCAATCAAAAAGTATTACGGGGCGGCTCGGTAGCAACTTCTGAAAAACATACTCGTTACACGTATAGAAATTTCTTTCACCCAAATTTGCGCTGGCAATTTACCGGGTTTAGATTAGCCAAATAGGCTTTTAAAAACACCAAAAGTTTATACCAATCAACACTGATAGATGAAAACAACCACTCCCACCGCCTTTAAAAATGCATTTGAAGAAGATGTTCATAAAGGCCTGACTACCTACCCAAAACATTTGCTTTCAAAATATATTTATGATGAAAAAGGCGATAAACTTTTTCAACAGATTATGGAGATGCCTGAATATTACCTTACCAATTGTGAGTTTAATATTTTAAAGAAATACGCCACCGATATTTGTAAAAGTTTTTCTGATGAAAAAAGATTTGACCTAATTGAGCTTGGTGCCGGCGACGGTAAAAAAACTAAAATTCTGTTAAAAGAACTACTCAGGCAAAATGCCGATTTTAATTATCTTCCGATAGATATTAGTCAGTATGTGCTGAACCAACTTAAAGCCTCGGTAAACAGGGAGTTGCCCAAGGTTAGCATTAAACCGCAACAGGGAACGTATTTTAAAACCCTGGACTATTTAGCTGAATTAAGCCACAGAAAGAAAGTTATTTTATTCCTGGGATCAAATATTGGAAATCTCCTACACGAAAATGCGATTGATTTTCTTCGAAATATCCGCGAAGCGATGAATGCCGATGATATGTTATTTATGGGTTTTGATCAGAAGAAAAAACCGCAACAAATTTTAGATGCTTATAATGACAAGACCGGCATTACTGAAGCTTTCAACAAAAACCTACTGGTAAGAATAAACCGCGAAATGCAGGCCGATTTTAAACCCGACACTTTTTTACATTGGGAAACTTACGACCCAGAAACGGGTACCGCAAAAAGTTTCTTAGTGAGTAAAGAAGAGCAGGAAGTTAATATCCCGGTACTAAATTTAAAGGTTCAATTTGATAAATGGGAAAGCATCCATACTGAAATTTCTCAAAAATATGATGAAAAGGTTGTGGAATGGCTTGCCAGAGAAGCAGGGTTAAAAATTGAAGCACGGTATAGTGATGAAAGCGATTGCTACCGAAATTATATCTTTAAACGTGGCTAAGTAAACTATCTCTGCAGAAATTCAGAATATATTTTTCAAAAAACGCCCTTTATTAAATTCAAAAATTTATTAAAATAATTTTCCCATCTAAAATAAATTATTAAATTAGCATTCAAAATGAAAAAACACCTTTCATTTTAATATTTATATTCTACGCACATAAATAATTCTCATCATTCCCCTCTTATAATGATAATTCTTTATGTCACGATAATTTAGCTTTTTATCTGTAATGGTAAAAATATTGAGTTTCGTGATAAGAAAGGGTTGTTTTTACATTTTTCACCTGTGTTAAACCAAATTTTCATAGTGATGAAAAATTTATTGAATATTGCTACCGCAGAAATAGGGGTTAAAGAAATTTACGGAAAAGCTTCTAATCCTAGAATTTTAGAGTATGCCAAAGACACTGGGTTTTCCAATTACACTTCAGATGAATCGGCCTGGTGTAGTTTATTTTTAAACTGGGTTGCGTTTAAATCTGGATTAGAGCGCACTAATAAGCTAACAGCCAGATCCTGGCTTAACGTGGGAATTCCGGTGGAAAACCCTGAACCTGGTGATATTGTTATTTTTTGGAGGGAAAGTCGAAACTCCTGGAAAGGCCATGTAGGGATTTTTCAGGGATTTTCCATTGATGGTTCCCGGGTATATTGTTTGGGGGGAAATCAGGGAAACCAGGTATCTATTACAGCCAAACCTAAAGAAAAGATACTTGGTTACAGAAGACTTAGACTTCTGGATGATGTTAAATTCTCTACAAAAAACTTAAAACGCGGGCATACCGGAAAAGAAGTAGTTCTTCTACAAGACTCGTTAAAACAATTAGGGTATAATTGCGGTACTTCAGATGGAGTTTTTGGCCCGAAAACAGAACAAGCTTTAAAAGACTTTCAGGCCTCAAACTATGAGATTTCTATCAATGGTATATTCAATAAACCTACCCGGGAATTCTTAATTAAAATGCTAAGATCAAAATAATTACTGTTTTCAGTTACTTATTAAACTTAACTTATCAACCTTAAAAACCTTATGTAATGGCAAAAGATGTATTACCCGATCAACTGATGAACTCGGTTTTAGGAAAATTATATGACGTATTAACCAATGGTGATGATGTGGTGGAACAATCTGATGATAATTACCTAGCCTGGTTATCGGTAGGTATGCCCTATCCGAAAGAAGAACTTGAATTCCTTTCTACAGGACTAACCGGAGTTGTCCGTAAATCCCAAAAACCTAATAACGAAGAAGGTGAAGAAGACATAGAAAATGAAGAGCCAAAAGAAATTTCTACTGAAGAGATGAACCAACTCCTTGCTCAAGACACTACCCGAAAATATATGCAGGCAGAAAACCTCGCCCGGCTTTGCGATATGGTTCCTGATACCAGTGGTGTTGAAGGAGAAGTTACTATGAATGTCTGGAACCCGGAAAACACGCTGTCACAAGCCTACAGGCATATTCTCACTTTTAGTCAGGTGGCCAATTTTGAACCTGATGAAAAGACTAAAGAAAAAATAGATCGCTTACGAGGTTTGTTACAAGAAAAGAAAATTAAAAAAGACCTGGTCACCGAAGAAGAGGAAGAAGTAATTGAAGAGACACCTATGGTCAAGATTTATAATGAAAAAATGCAGGCTTATATGGATGCCGCATTAGAGTATAATACCCATAGAGTAAATGCTTTGTCAGGCAAGGATCCGTCCGCTGTACATTTTTGGAGTTTAAACGCTTCTATTTTACGCAATAAGGTAATGGCCGCTAAAAATGACTGGATAACGAATGGTTATAAAGAAGAATATGACCAAATAGCAGCTTTCATAAGCCAGGTAGAAGGCAGAAGCATGCTCACTCTAAAAGAACGATATAAAGATGATTTAGAAAAAGCAAGACTAACCGGAATAGCTTCCGGATCTGAGTTTTATTATACTTCTTTACTTCCAGGAGGCTTTGCCGAAAGTGATAATGGCTGGACACAGTTTGAATTTAAAAGTTCAGACTATGAATCAAATTATAAATTCGACTCAAAAAAAGGCAACGCCGGAGGAGGATTAACCCTTGGTTTATTTAATGTAGGAGGTAAAGGAAGTTATGAAAAGACAAATTATAAGAAAAAAATTGATGCTTCCAGTTTTAGTATGAAATTTATGCTTTGTCAGGTACCAATTGTGAGACCATGGTTTAATGTTAATTTCCTTACCAGTAAATATTGGCGGTTTGACAAGGAGAACCCGGAATTTAAAGATAACATGGTCTCCGATGGGAGTAATCCGCCTATAGGAATGATACCTGCATACACTACCACCGCTATTTTTGTAAAAGATTTACATTTGAGTTTTGGTAAAAGGGAAAGTGAAATTTCAAATGAAATTGAAAAAGCCAGTGGTGGCGGTTTTGTTTCCTGGGGGCCATTTAATGCCGGGGGAAGTTATAAATCACAGAATCGGGAACGAGATATGAAGATGAGTAGGGAAAGCCAGGGAATTAAGATAGACGGTATGCAACTCATAGGTTTTAAATGTCATAAATTACCTAAATCCCCCGATTCCAAACCAGATCTGGAAGAATGGGTTTAACTAATTAAAAAGCCTCGGGGCTATACCGGTAATTATTAAAAACAAACATCTTTTGTTTTTATTGCAATTACACCTGAATAGGCCACAAACAGGCTTCGAGGTATTTTTTTTCAATACTTTAATTTAAAGAGATATGATCCCATTGCCTAGCATCTTTAGCAAGATAAAAGAAGACTTCTATAAAAACCATATATCAGGAAATGAAAAAAGGGAAGAATATAAGTTAATTTTCTCTCCATTTTCCACCGGTTTTAATTATGATGATTTTCTGTTTTTAGATACTAATAATGCCGCTGATGATGCCCATAAGTATCTAGATGAACTCTATGAATTTTCACAAATAGCTAATACGCTTCCTAAACAAGATAAATACTGGACCATTTCGGGAGAACAACAAGATTATTTGTATAATCCCTATGCCACTGTACTTAACCATCTTCGTTTATTGGATCCTGACAGCCTAAATATCGAGATGCTTTACGAGCATCCTATTTTTAGTAAGGCTTTAAATGCCGTAAAGGAACCAGAAAAAGACACCTATCGTGCTTTTTTAAAACTCAGAAAAAAAATAACAGGTGATATTGCCAACCTTCAGGAAAAGGTCTCTGAGAGTAAAGCTGCTACTGAAGTGGAAATAAATATGAAGAAAGAGAACCTGAAAACCATAGAAAAAGAGTGGAAAGAAAAAGGAAACAAAGAAAGTATTGAAGAACAAATACTGGAAATCGTAAAAGATGAGTTTAAAAGGTTTCTGACACGGCTTAATAATACTAAAGGAAAATTGGAAAGCCTCAAAAGGGAACACCTTGGAAGTGGAGCAAATTTTCACCTTACAAGTTGTATGCCCAACAACCTGTATAAAGGAGATGAATTAAACTGGAAAAAAATAAGTTTAAAGTCTCAAGATCTCAAAAATTCTATAAAAGAAAATGATTTGGAAGAATTTAAAGAAATTTTCAACAATTCAGTAACTGAACTTGAACTGGAATCTATTGATTTTGAAATTCTTTTTGTAAATATCACCAGGGCCTGGTATGACGGTTCAATCTTGACTTCCCCATTTTGGAACATCAACCTTCTTAACCAGGAGGAGATCAATATCCCTAGGATTACACAAAAACTAATTTTTATTCGGAACATTGATATTAAACTTCCTGAAAAATCTAAAAAAAACGAAGAATTATTAACCGATTCCAAAATAAAAAACCTCGGTCCCTTTATTATTAATAAAAAATTTAAAGGCAAAGATAAACGACTTCAATTACAATCTGTGAACAAAGGTCTTAAAATTGAACGAAATACTATATTGAATGTATCCTCTAAAATCAATGAAAAAAGAAATCAAAAACCTAGAAAAATACAAAGTCTGATAAGCAAAAAACAAAATCAATTTGTGAAATTGGCTCCCAGATTAAATAAAAAAGTAAGGGTAAAGGCTAAATTAGCACAAAAAATGATGCAAGTGAAAGCCAAACCTATTGTTCGTGATCATCGTCAAAAGCCAGCTAGTCGTGATAAGCAACAACACACAAGAAAAAAGGAAGAGACAGAAACCTCTGAAACTTTTCAATTAATTGGTGTGGTGGCAAAACAAATCGCAAGTTTTCCTAACCCCATCCAAAAAGCAGATTATTTGTAGGCTTATTATTCCGGACTTTGTTTTAGGGTTTTTAGCAGTAATTCCAATTCTTCTTCCGTATTAAAATAATGGAAACTGACTCGTATACCTTCTCCACGGCGGGAAGTGATTATATTTTTTGAGCGTAAATAGTTAGCCCGTTTTTCACTTCCTTTAATATTGAAAATCGTGGAATGTATCTTTCGTTTTTCAACGGCAGGTTCTAATAAGCCCATTTCAGTAAAAGCTGATTTGGCTTTGGTTTTTATATTTTCAATCTGTTTTTGAATTATCGACAGATCTGTTTCTTCAATTATCGAAATTGCGGCCCCCAAGCTTCCAAAGTTCAACGTATCAAGATGGCCCGGCTCAAACTTACCGATAAAATTCCCCTGGTGCGCTTTATATTTTCCTTGCAGGGAACCAAATCCAAGAGCTTTGGGTGAGACTTTTCCTTCCATATCTTCTTTAAAAAGCATAAAGCCACAACCATAGCCGGCATTCATCCATTTGTAAGCACTGGAAATAAGCACATCAAAGCCCGAAGCTTCAAAATCAAAAAATTCGGTACCGCAATATTGAGTACCATCAGCAATAAAAATGGTATTGGGATAATCCTGCTTCAGGCTTTTCAAAAAATTAAGGTCAAGTTTAATTCCATTTATATACTGCACAATACTAAATGAGAAAAAATCGGGTTGGTTTTTCCAAAAAGCTTCTGCTATATTTTCTTCTACATTTTCATCAATCTCAGCGTAATCAACCTCAAAATCCCGGGATTCCACCGGCCAGTTTACCGACGGGTAATCGCCCTTAAGCAATAGTGCTTTTTTATATTTATTAAGTGATTCCAGTAGAATATTATATCCGTGAGAAAAATTGGGTACCATAGCCACTCGATTTGGTGCACAATTAAAAAACCGACCTGTTTTTTCGCGAATTTCAGTTAATACTTCGCCCTGTTTTTCTTTTAGAATACTGGCAGAAATCAGAAAATCAAGGTCGTGGTCTTGCCGGTATTCCCAAACTTTTTCAGGCAACAAGCCCGAAGCTGCTGTGTTTAAATAAGTATAACGA
Organism: Salegentibacter sp.; assembly: GCA_017795085.1. Taxonomy (GTDB): domain Bacteria; phylum Bacteroidota; class Bacteroidia; order Flavobacteriales; family Flavobacteriaceae; genus Salegentibacter. Next base: position 938,191 of record CP051246.1, on the reverse strand, counting down.
TCTAAAACAGGGAATCCTTTTCTTAAATTATGCATAAGGTACGGGGCTTTTCTCGGTAAAACTCTTAAATTTGGTAGACACTAAAGTACTTTTTATTATGTTTTCTAAAAAGAAAAATGAAGCGAAAATCGATGCTGAACAGCGAGAATTGTATGATAATGCCCGTAGAAGGATGTTACAGAAAAAACGCCTGTTTCATCATTTTGTGATTTTTTTAATCGGGGCTGTATTTTTAATTGTACTTAATGTAGTAATTGGCTATCAGGAAAATTTTAAAATCCTTGGCTATGATTGGTTTGTAGCAGCTATTTTAATTTGGGCATTTCTTTTCCTTATTCATTTTTTTAATGTTTTTGTAACCAGCAGTTTAATGGGCAAAGAATGGGAAGCCAAGCAAATGGAACGCCTGGTTAATAAACAAAAGAAGAAAATTGCCGAGTTGGATAAAAAAGTAGAAAAAGATTATCCAGTAAAAAAATCTGAACAAACACGTGATACAGATAAAACCACCAACTTAAATCCCGGTCCTGAAAGCCCGTCTTCTTCTGAAAATCCTGACAAACCACTGAATACGTAAATATGCTTACGATGATTGCGGCAGCTGCCGAAAACAATGCTTTAGGGAAAGACAATGATTTGGTTTGGCATTTACCTGACGATTTTAAACGTTTTAAAGAACTTACTACCGGGCACCATATAATAATGGGACGAAAAACGTTTGAATCCTTTCCGAAACCGCTGCCCAACAGAACGCATATTATTATAACCCGAAATAAAAATTATAGCCCCGAAGGTGCTTTAGTGGTACATTCCCTGGAAAAAGCGCTAGAAATTGCCCGAGAAGATCAGCAACCATTTATTATTGGTGGCGGTGAAATATATAAACTCGCCCTGCCTAAAGCTGAAAGGATTGAACTTACCCGGGTGCATGAAAGCTTTAAAGCCGATACTTTTTTTCCTGAAATTAATGAAGAAAACTGGAAGTTAACGAATAAAGAGTATCACCCTGCCGATGAAAAACACAAATACGCATTTACTTATTTAACTTATGAGCGCCAATAGGTAGGTATAAATAAACCTACAAAATAGCGTTAAGTCCGAGTGATTTTATTAAATGAAAAAGGATAGTGTTCCCCTAAGGTACAAGACCGCCTTAAAATTACTTTTAAGACGGTCAAATTACCGGTAGTATTACCTCACACGGACTATTCACATCTAGACTTTAAATCTAAAGCTGCTGCAATATCACTCCAGGAGATAGCAGTTACACTACCATCATCATGAACGGGAAAAAACGCACCGTTTTCAAAATTTCCGTACGATTTTTGGGTGATTGCCACACCATCGGTATTAGCAGTAATTTCTCCACCAAAAGTACCTAAGTGCTTTAGAGATTTCCGATCAAAAACTTCAAATTTATTATTATGATCGTGTTGATCGGTAGTGATATAATATCCTGTAGCATCTTTTTCACATTCAAAAAGCGCGATACCTTCGGGTTCACTATCAAAATACTGACTTGAAATAACTTCTCCTGTAAACGCTCCTTCAGGAGAATAAATCTTAATGTTTCGCTGTTTACTATATTCATCAGCAATCAGCAATCGGTTCATTTCTTTATCGATAAGAATGGATTCCACTTTATATAGAATTCCTCTACCTTCGGTATCACCAAAAGCTTTTTGATGCTCACCGGAAACTTTATTGTTTTTAATTTCAAAACTAAAATAATGTACCCGTTGTCCCAGTTCTTCTACCGGTGGAATTTGTTCACTCGGAGTTTCATAATTATCGGTAACGTAGGCATCAAACTTATTTTCTTCGGTTTTGGTTACACTAATTCCATAAGGTTTTTTGAGCAAATCATCTCCAAAAAAACCAAGCGGTTCAAAATCGGGCAAACGGAAAACCTGCACCCGACGATTATCACGTTCTACGATGAGTAGTAAATTCTCAATCACGGTAATTCCGTTGGGGCGACTAAAAGCCCCTTCCCCGTCACCAGATTCTCCATAACGTTCAATAAATGAGCCGTCTTCTGCATTATAAACTATAATTGCATTACCTTCTTTTGCCGTGGCCAATAGCCAGTTTTCGCCATTTTCTCCATGCCAAATTGCCGGGCTGTCTACATTATCCCCCAAATCGCGATCGGTGTGAAAAGCTTCTTTTAAAACAGCCTTTTCCTCTCGGTTTTCTAAAGTATTTTCTTCTGAATTTACTTTTTCTGTACGGTCTTTTTTTCCTTCGTTTTTACAGGAAGTAACAAGTACACTACTCGATAAGTAAAGCAGAAGAAATATTTTGAATATAGGAGCTGATAATTGATTTTTCATAATTGATATTTAAATGATTTTTAGTTTACCCTACAAGGTTTTTTTCCTGCCTTGTAGGTGTTTTGATTATACTTACGAGGTTTTAAAAACCTCGCAGGAGTGTTTATTTGTTAATTTTAGTTTGATAAATCACTTCGCTTTTTCGATAAATAGTATCGTTATTGGATACCATTTATTTTTCATTTTACAAATCGTATTTAATTCCGATATTCATCCACCACGAGTAGAATTCCTGCTGTTCCGGTCTTGAAGTTACCCCGTTGTAATACCGAAGCGGTGCATTGGTAAGATTTAAGCCTTCCGCAAAGATGCTCAAGTTTTTCGTGATTTGCTGGCTGGCGGAAATATCCAGTTGAAGTCTTTCATCATAATAACGATCATTCCCACTGTTGTCACGTAACTCATCTACAAAGGCACCAGCATAATTAGCAGCAATTCTTCCGTTAAATCCACCTTTTTGATAAGAAAATGCTGCATTTCCCGAACTCTTACTTTGGCCCGGAAGCGTTACCGTACGTACCTCATCACTGGTCTCTCCCAAAACTTCAGCTTCAGACCAGGTGTAGGTATAGTTTATAAACACTCCAAAGTTTCTTGCAAAACCGGGAAGAAAATCCAGTTGTTGTTGCCAATTGAGTTCAAAACCTGCCAGTAACGCGTCATCTCCGTTAACAGGTTGTTCCGCTTCAAAACCTTCAAATTCCGGATCTTCAAAAATATACAAGCGGTTATACCTAAAATCTTTAATATCTTTTAAAAACACCCCGCCTGAAATAATCCCCAAGGAAGGTAAATAGTGCTCTACCATTATGTCAAAATTCATAGACCGTGTAGGGTCTAAATCGGGGTTACCGAATTCAATTTCATCATCTTCACGATTTACAATCCGGTAAGGCGCCAAATCAAAATAGTTCGGCTTGGCAAAGGTATTGGTATAGGCAAAGCGAAAAACCGTATTCTTGTCCATACGATAATTAAGGTGCAACATCGGTAGAAAAAAATCAAAATTTCGGTCGGTATTGATCTCTACAGCTTCAGGTATTAACTCCCCTTCTTCATCAAATTCAATGGTATTGCCAAAATAGGAAGTCGATGTATTTTCGTAACGAAAACCACCGACTATATTAAACTTATTTTTGGTAAGCTTGGTCATTACATATCCGGCATAAGTATCTTCAGTAGCGTGGTAATCTTCCGATTCACTATCTACAAAAGTGTCTTCCTCATTAATTTCAAAATCATTACGGTTGTTATAAAAAAGGTTACGAATACCAGAAGGACTGGCTGATTGTCCGAAATTGTAACGATTTTCAAGGAAATTAGTGTCTACAAAATCACCCAATAAATCGGAATAAGCTTGACTACCCTCATAGGAAAAAAACTGATTGTTGGGGTTTAGCATTTTTTCTTTGGTACGCAACAATCCTCCAAATTTGAGTTTCCCTTTAAAACCGTCTAAACTATAATTCGTAGAAAGATTTACCCGACCCGTAAAATGTTTATCGGTAGTAATTTCTTTGGCATATTCAAACTCATCAAAGGCGTATTGATTGTAATTTAAAGGATCGGCACCTTCAGGCGCATCAGAACGTACATTAAACTGAGGGAAATCTGTATTAGTACGGTCAAATTCAATAAAATCAATACTTTCTCCTTGATCATCTTCATATTCCTGGTTAAAAATACTTACATATTCACTTGGTGTATCATTTTCAGCATACGAATAAGAAAGCAAGTAATCGATATCCAAATTATCTCCTAACGGATGTTCCCCTCCCAAAGAAACATTAAAAATAGATTGGATTTCTTCACGGTCTTTTAATTCGCGTTCTATCGCATCGGTTTCAAGCTTCATACTTCTTCGGTATTCGTGATCGCCAAAGCGATTGTAAATCGCATTCATAAAAATTTTAGATGAAGGTGAAAATTTATAATCAAATGAAGAAGTAACCCCAAAGCGTTCTCGGGTCAATTCGTAGTCACGCAATTCTATTTCTTCCAGTTCCCCATCCTCATAAGCCATCTCATTGTTGTTTGAAGCACGGTTATCATAATCGTAACTTCCTGCTACTAAGAAGCCAAATTCTTCTTCTTCGCCTAGACGTTTTCCGTAGGTGATAGCGCCTTGGCCCAGTATCGGACTTTGGTCTTTTACCTGGTTATTGTACCCACTGGCAGCGGTAACATTAAAAATGGTTTGGCCTTCTATGGGTGTAAGCGTTTTAAGATTTACCGAGCCGCCCACGGCATCCCCGTCCATATCGGGAGTAATAGCTTTATTTACCTCAATACCGGAAAGTACATTCGAAGGAATCACATCCATTGCCACAAAACGTGCATCACCTTCCGGAGAAGGAATTTGTTCTCCGTTAATACTGATGCTATTTAGGTTTGGATTCGTCCCACGAACTTGTACAAAGCGGCCTTCCCCCTGATCGCGGGTAATAGTAATTCCCGGAACACGCTGTAAAGCCTCGGCTACGTTTTGATCGGGAAAACGCCCCATAAGATCTGAAGAAATTACATTTTTAATATTATCCGCGTTTTTTTGTTGATTCAAGGCACGAGCCTGTCCAAAACGTTTAAAATTAACGGTAACCTCATCGATGGAAGAAATATCGCTTTTAAGTTCTGCATTAACAGTTTCATGTCCTTTAAGACTTTTTGAAAGCCTTTTTTCGATATAACCTAAGTATGTAAAAACAAGATCATGTTCCCCTTCAGGAACGCGCATTACATAATTTCCGCTACGGTCGGTAACTGTACCTATAGACATATCTTCTACAATTACACTTACTCCCATTAAAGGCTCGCCGCTTACCGCATCGGTAACTTTACCGGAAATCCGTGCCCGTTCAGATTGGGAAAAGAGGTAAGCTGTGCTAAAAAACAGGAAAAATAAGAGCATTATTTTCCTGAAATCGAATACATTTCTGTGTTTCATTTTAATTGGGTTTCAGTTTTAAAATCCTGATACAAACATAGTCCTGATAAGGGATTAACCCGTATTTTAAAAAGCAACAAGCAGTATACAAACTCACTTTTTAAAGGCTACAAGAAGGCAACAATTAAGATTTATTTACAATCACTAAACTTTGTCAAAATAGTGGGTGAATTTTTCTATAATTCCTGTAAAAATTGACTGAGTTTTTGATCAGCATTTATAGGTAATTTTTTTCTGAACCGGTACCTTCCCACCCGAACACTATCTGGAGTAATTCTTAAAATAGCGGCAATTTCTTTTGAACTCATCTTTAAACGCAACAGCATGGCCAGGCGATATTCGGTAGGAGTAAGTTTTCCGCTGGATTGAGCATTAAGACTTTTAAAAAACTGCGGGTGAATTTCTTTAAAATACCCCATAAACTCATCCCATTCTTCCGATTGCTCTAAATTGCTATCCAACTCGCGCACCAGGTTTTTAAGCTTATCTTTCACCTCCATCTTGGGGCGGGCAGCAATGTTTTTTAAGGTTGCAGATACATCGGCAATAAGTTTATTTTTCTGTGCCATGTTCAGACTGTATTTTGAAAGGGAAGCTGTTTTTAAATGAATTTCATCATTGAGTTTTTTTTCTTCAATGGCCTTTTTATCCAATTGTACCTGAAGTAACTCCTGTTCGTATTGTTGTACCTTATTTCTATCTTTTCTCTTACGTTGTAAATTGTAATAAAAGCCCCCTGAAATCAAAATCAATGCACAAGTTCCTCCAAGTAATAAATTTTGATTTGCCTTATTAACCTGGTTTTGCTTGGTAAGTAAATCTATTTCTGCTTCTTTTTCACGCGTATCATAAATGGCCTGTAGCGTATTTAACTGCCTGAGGTTCTCGGCATTTAAAATTTCATTTTGAATTTCATCATAACGCAGTAAATGCCCATAAGCTTTTTCGAATTCACCAGTTTCCATATAAATTTCCGAGAGATCTTTATGGGCACTCTCCAATTGGTCATAATCATTGTATGCTTTAGCAAGATTTAAAGCTTGTGTACTAAACTTTATTGCCTGGTCATATCTCCCTGTTTTTCGATATACATCCCCAAGATTATTTAAAACGCTTATTTGTTCTGGACTTTTGGTATCTAGAAAATAACTATTTGCCTTTTCAAAATAAGTATAAGCCTTATCAAATTGCTTCAAATCTTCGTAAATGCTACCTATATTCTCATTTACTAAAGCCAGGCCATTTTGATTTTTTATCTGTTTAAAAATCGACAAGCTATTATACTGATGCTCCAGGGCCTTTAAATAATTTCCTTCTTTTTCATAACAACTCCCCATAAGGCCTTCAGCCACAGCCTGCATATAGGTTTTTTTTTCGGGCTGAAAAACTTCCTGAAGATATTCCCTTGCTTTGGAATAATTTTTATGCTGAAGATGTATGGAAGCTATTTTGTTATAAATACTGAACTTTAAAGAATCCGCCCCGAAGCCTGTAATATTTTGCAGGACTTCATTATACTGTTCTATAGCTTCCGAATACAAGAGGGCATTTTGATAATAATCTCCCAAATCATTATGAAGAGCAACAATTTCTGATTCCGACTGGGTGGCATAGGCTTTTTCTAAAGCTCTTTTTTTCTGAAGGTAAATGGTATCTTCGTATACTTTCAGGGAATCCGGCCCTATTTGCAATGAAAAACCTAGCTGGCCAAAAAACAAAAAAAAAGCAAAATATTAATCTTCATATATCAGGTAACTATACTGTTCTTAACATTCAAAGTTATAGCCTGAACTTTTATCAACTGTAATAAAAAGGTTATGAAATGTTTATTGCACTGCTAATTAAGTCAACTAATTTCCTTATAGACAAACTTCTCTTTAATCAACAACTATGGAACAAGTCAACGAGCTGTATGGAAGCATTTCTCGATTGCGGCTAGGTTCGAAGGTATTAAACCCGCTGGTGGGAATAAAAAAATAAAAGCTGTTCTTTGAGCTACTTTTTTAAGTAACTTTCCGCTGAATTTCAGGTTTTAAAATACTGCTTAAAAGTTACCCGACGAACTGTTTTCTTAGAGCCTTGAACTAAACTTTATCTTGAGTGAAACTCAAAAGTAGAAGAAAAACAAGATCTTTTTCCACGGAGAGAAATAAAAGCTACTGAGTTATATTGTAAAACCTATAATAAAAACAGGACATGGAACAAAACCAATCTTCCATATCTTCAAAACCACCTAAAAGAAACCTGTGGAAAGCACTTATAGAAGCTATAAAAGGTACTCAGGCTGATTATACAAACATTAGCCTGAAACGCGCTATTTTTCTTTTAGCCATTCCTATGATTCTGGAACTGGTTATGGAATCTACCTTTGCTATTGTAGATATTTATTTTGTAGGGAAACTCGGGGCTTCAGCAGTAGCCACAGTTGGCCTTACAGAAACCTATTTATTTTTGTTGTATTCTATAGCTATGGGACTGGCCATGGCTGTTACCGCTATCATAGCCAGGCGCATCGGTGAAAAGAAAGGAGAAATTGCCTCGGTATCTGCAGTCCAGTCTATTATTCTCGCAATATTAGCCGCTATTCCATTTGCCGTAGCCGGAATCTTTTTTGCAGAAGACCTATTAAGGCTTATGGGTGCGGATTCCTGGACGCTCAAATATGGTTATCCCTATATGCAATGGATGCTTGGGGGAAACATGGTAATTATGCTCCTTTTTGTTATTAATGCAATTTTTCGAGGGGCGGGAGATGCCGCCATCGCTATGTGGGTACTGGGATTTGCCAATGGAATAAACATATTACTTGACCCGTTATTGATTTTTGGTTGGGGTCCCATCCCGGCTTTGGGATTAGAAGGGGCAGCGATTGCCACAAATATCGGGCGCGGGTGTGGGGTACTTGTACAAGTATGGTTGCTCTTTAAAGGCGGTAAGCACATTAAAGTGAAAATATCTCAATTGTATTGGAATGCAAAAGCCATGATTACCATTATAAAGACTTCTTTGGGTGGGATAGGCCAAATGTTTATAGGTATGACCTCCTGGATTTTTTTAATGCGGATTTTAGCCGATATTGGTAGTGAAGCTGTTGCAGGAGCTACCATTGCCCTTAGGGTTATGATGTTTTGTATGATGCCAGCCTGGGGACTTTCTAATGCTGCTACTACCCTGGTGGGACAAAATTTGGGCGCCAAAAATCCAGATCGTGCCGAATCTACGATCTGGAAAATAGGAAAATATAACATGTATTTTCTGCTTTTGGTTTCTGTGATCTTTTTCTTTTTTAACGAGACATTAATCGGATATTTCTCCGCTACCCCTGAAGTAATAAAAGTTGGAGGGAAATGGCTGGAAATCCTTTCTTATTCATTCTTTATTTACGGATGGTGGATGGTAGCCACCCAGGCTTTTAACGGGTCGGGTGATACCGGCACCCCTACAAAAATTAATTTCGTTTTTTTCTGGATAATTCAGATTCCTTTGGCCTATATTTTGGCCATTAATCAGGGCTGGGGGCATTCCGGAGTATTTTGGGCCGTATTTTTTTCAGAAACAAGTGCCGGTATCTTTACCTTATGGCTTTTTACCCGGGGAAAATGGAAAACCCAAAAAGTATAAGGTTTAAAGATATCGATCTATGAATACAACTACCTGTTTTATTAAATCCCTTATTTAAAATAGTTTAAAGCTAAATCAGAAAAATTGTGAATATCTATTGCGATTTTTATACAGAAGATTTGGGATAAATAATATTTTTGGCCTCCAAAAAATAAAAATATATGAGCATAACTTGGTTTGAATGTAAGGTGAAATACAAAAAAACACACGAAACCGGAGAGCAAAAAATGACTACCGATACCTATTTGCTGGATGCAGTATCTTATACAGAAGCAGAAACCAGGCTTATGGAAGAAATGACTGCTTATACCAGTGAGGATTTTAGAATTATGAATATTAAAGTCGCGAATTTCTCCGAAGTTCATCCTTTTGAAAATTCCGATCGATGGTTCAAATCAAAAGTTTCGCTGATAGCCTTGGACGAGGAGAGTGGCAAAGAAAAAAAATCCAATATTTATTTACTAGTGCAGGCCAATGATGTAAAAGAAGCTTTTGAAAACACAAGTATTGCTATGGAAGATACGATGGGAGAATATACTATTCCGGCTATTACAGAATCACCAATTCTGGATGTTTTTCCTTACTTTTCAAAAGACGAAGAGGAAGAAGAACCCTCTGTTATAGAAAAAGCTGAACCTGTAAGTCAAGAAAGTTAATAACGGGACTTATAAAATGATTTCTTATCGCTAAACCAAAACAAAGAAGCAACTTTCAATTTATGAAGTGCTTTTATTATTGAAAATTCTAAGAAAAATAAGGAAGATAAATACTAAATATTTATCTTCCTTATCAATTAATCTTATTTCGTAACAGTAAACGAAACTTTTGCATTTACCCCAAAAGTAGTTATCTGGTTGTTATCTACATTGGCGTTCATTTCTTTCACATAAATTGATTTTATGTTACTTACCGATTTACTTGCTTCTTTAAGTGCATTTCTAACTGCATCATCAAAACTTTTTTCTGAAGAGGCAATTACCTCAATTACTTTTACAATACTCATAGCTTTATCTTTTTTGGTTAATACACTATCAATTTAAAAAACAACATTCTCAATATCAATTGATTAACACAAGTTTATAGTAGGCTGTTAAATAATTTAAACTAAAAAGCATAAAAATTTTCACATATAAAGGGGTATCTACTAGCGAATTGAATTTTTAAGATTCTTAAAAAGCTATTGAACCAGTGTAAGGACACTCCACAATGCCCCGATGGAAATCACTACCCAGAGAAGAATACCCTGAATCATAGGTTTAACCCCCACAGATTTCAATACTTTACCGGAAAGTCCACTACCTATTAAAAAAAGCGTAAGTGTTAAACCTATTTTAGAAATAGTAAGCATATAAGGGCTAAATTTTGCTATTCCGGGAAGATAGGTATTGGTAAGCATCGCCAATACAAAAAGCCCAATGAAATACGGAATTTTTACTTTTCCTTTGTTTGTTTTAAAGAGAAAAGCAGCACCTAGTGCTATGGGAATAATCCATAAAGCCCGGGTCAGTTTTACGGTCGTGGCCACTTCTAAAGCTTCGCTACCGTAATTGGCTGCAGCACCTACTACAGAACTGGTATCGTGTATGGCTATCGCACTCCACATTCCAAACTGGGTTTGAGAAAGACCCAGCAGGTGCCCCACAGCCGGAAAAACAAATAAGGCCACTGAATTGAGAATAAACACGGTACCCAGGGCAACGGAAATATGCTTTTCTTTTGCTTTGATAACCGGAGACACAGCGGCAATAGCACTTCCTCCACAAATAGCTGTTCCTATGCTGATTAGGAATGAGGTAGTGCTTTCTATCCTAAAAATTTTACTTAGGAAGTAACCCAGGATGAGCGTACCGAAAATAGACCCCAGCGTAAATAAAACACCATTTTTACCTGCTTCGAGGGCAGTATTGGCATTCATACCAAAACCAAGTCCTACTACCGATATTTGCAAGAGAATTTGGGTAGCTTTATGATTAAGGTGAAGATAAGGATGCCCAATAACCTGCGCTAAGGCTATTCCCATAAGTAATGCTATAGGTGGTGAAACAACTGAAGAAAGACAAAGTATGAGGGCCAGAATAAAAATAAGTTCGCGCAGTGAAATATTTCTTTCCAGAGCTTGCTGAAAAACATTTTGAATTTTTTTAGCTGTATGACTCATCGTGGCCCATGCATTAAATAACACAAGACAAATTTCAGCAAATCCTACTTTCCGTGGAAATTCAAAATAGTAATCAGCAATTACCTGAAGTTATAACGAGTAGCAAAATTTATAAAAAGTTTAGAAAGATTGTTTACCTCCCCATGGTTTTGGATGAGATAAAAATATCGTTCTATATTCAGGTTTTTCACATCTACAATACAACATTCATTAGAAGCCAATTCTTTAAGTATAGCATACACTGAGAGGAAAGTCATACAATCTGAATTAAGCAAATAGCCTTTTATACTTTCAGTACTGGTCAATTCCATCTCTACTTTTAGATCAGCCAGGCTAATTCCCTTACTTTTTAACGCATGTTCAATTACCTCCCGTGTACCAGAGCCTTGCTCCCGCATTAGAAGATTAATATCTAAAAGCGTTTGTAAGCCAATATTATCTTTAGCCAGAGGAGAGCCTATTTTTGCCACCAGTACTATTTCATCTTTCAGAAAAGGAGTATAAGAAATTTGTGGTTTTTGAGATTGTCCTTCAATAATTCCCAAATCGATTTCATTAGTTAAAAGGGCATTTTCTATATCCTCTGTATTTCCTGCCTTTAGCCTAGCAGATATATCCGGAAAGTGTTTACGGAAATCTGCCAGAATTGGAGGCAAAACATACTGTGCCACAGTAGTACTGGCCCCTATACGCAAATCTCCAGAATGCATACTATTTAAAGCATTCATATCTATTTCGAGATTTCGGTAAATATCAAAAAGCTGCTCAGTGTATTTTAAGAGAATTTCCCCGGCACTGGTAAGTTTAATTTTTGTACCGTTTCTGTCAAACAACTTCAGCTTAAAGTGTTTTTCAATTTCCTTGATATGTTTGGTAACTGCCGGTTGGGTAATATATAGTTCTTCTGCCGCTTTGGTAAAATTAAGTCGTCTTGCTACAGTATGGAAAACCTTTAATCGAAAGTCAAACATCGCTTAGTGAAAGTGGTTTTATAATATTAAAAATCAAATAGATGGGATTTAATACCTTTGATAAGCTATTTATCAAAAACTACCTTCCCTTAAAACCGACTTCATTCAAGACAGGCGTTAATCGGAAGGACTAAAGCCCTTCTCTTTCTGCTCCTATCTAACATCCAAATCAGTCAGTATATAGTATCATCGATATTAATCTATTAAAAATGAAATTAATGAATTAGGTTAACAAATTGAAGAAAGAAACTAAAAATCTCTTTAGATTGTTTTCGACTAAATAAGACAGGAAGAGTGTTTCAGGAAATTTTTAAACCACCTGCCAGAGCTTTTTACAATCCTTTTCTGTGTATCAAAATCTATATATACAAGACCAAATCGCGGGCGATAACCTTCAGCCCATTCAAAATTATCTGTCAAGCTCCATACAAAATATCCATTTACTTCCACTCCCTCCTTTTTTGCTTTTAGCACTTGCTTCAGATAGTTTTTTAAAAAATAAACACGATCCGTATCGTGAACTTTTCCATTTTCTATTTTATCCGGAAATGCAGCCCCATTTTCAGTTATATAGATTTTTTTCACTCCTTTATAAGCGCTAAACTTTTTAAGAAGTTTATAAATACCTTTAGGATAAACCTCCCATTCCATTTCTGTTATCGGTACCTTTCTTTTGCGTGCTTTTATATTCATAGCCTGCACATAGGGTACCAGCCAGGCATGTTTTACAACTTCCCGAGTATAATTCTGAAGTCCGATAAAATCAAACTCAAATGTCATCATCTCTCGGTCGCCAGGGAGAAAATAAGGCTTTAACCTTTTTAAAAACCTCAAGTCTTCTTCCGGATATCCAAGCCCTAATGCCGGCTCCAGGAAAAGCCTGTTAATAAGAGCATCTACTCTTTTGGCTGCTTTTTTATCTTTATTATTAGTTCGATAAGGATCTATCTGGGAACAGGAAAAGGTAGTTCCTATCTTGGCCTGTGGACAAGTCTCCCTTATAATCCTACCTCCCTGAGCCTGGCAAATAGTAGCATGGTGCATAGCGGGAATAAATTTTTTAATTCCTTTTTTCCCGGGAGCATGAATGCCCAAAAAGTAGCCCGCTCCTGTAAACACCAAGGGTTCATTAAGCACCATCCAGTGTTTTACACGATCTCCAAATGCTTTGGCACAAAGCTTTACATATTCAGAAAACCATGCTATTATTTCTCGATTAGCCCAGCCACCCTTTTTTTCCAATGCTTCCGGCAGATCCCAATGGTAAATTGTTATCCAGGGTTCAATATTCAGTTCCAGGCATTTGTTGATAATGCGATTATAGAAATCAATCCCCTCTTGATTATAAGCTCCTATTCCTTCAGGAAAGATTCTGGACCAGGACAGGGAAAACCTGAAATTCGGGATATTCATAGATTTCATCAATTCTATATCCTGCTCGTAACGTTTATAAAAATCGCAACTAATTTCTGCAGTATGGCCTTTATAAATTTTTCCCTTTTTGCTGCTAAAGGTATCCCAAATAGAAGCTTTTTTTCCATCTGCATAAGGACTCCCTTCGGTTTGAAAAGCAGCCGCCGCTACTCCCCATTTAAAATTTTCACCAAAATCTTTTTTACTGAACACTTTCTGTTCACTATTGTAGTGCTTATACTTCACCGACATTTAAAAGGCTTCTAAGTCTACTTCTCTGGAAGGAATAGCATAATTATACGAAGAGTAATTAACTTTATAGGTTTCAAGCAAAAGATCTATAATTTCTTTAGTATTATCCTGATAATCTATTTCTATAACCTGCTTACTTTTCAGCCATTTTTCAATTTCAGAAAACTGCTTCTTTTTAAAATTTTCTAAAACCGGTATTCCCAATTCTTTTAAAGCAGCCGCATTGCAATGCTGTTCGTATTGATTTTTCATTGGCACCACCAACAATTTCTTTTTCAAAAAAAGCACTTCTGCAGGCGTTTCAAATCCGGCTCCACATATGGTACCTTTACAGGAAGCAAGGCTTCTTAGAAAATTTTTGTTAGATATGGGATAGATTTTAATATTCCCTTTCCTCATTTCTTCTTTATTATGTTTTGAAAAAATTTGCCATTCGATATCAGGGAATTGTCCGAGGACTTTTATTAATTTTTTATCCGAATACGATGGAAGATAAACCGTATAATGATTTGAAACGCTAACGTTAAGGTCTCTGATTTGCTTTCTAATGACCGGCGTGAAAATATTTTTATTAAATTTATTAAAATGAAAGCCGTAACTTAATTTAGCAGGGGCATAATTTTTTAAAATAAACCGCCCGATTAAATCTTTCTTTTTTGGCTTGGGAGCATTTTTATCCAATACGGCAGATTGGTGGCTTAGGGCAAAACAAGCTTTGCCTTTTAAGAAACAAGCCCAGGCAGAAACCGGTTCAAAATCGTTGATTATCAAATCATAATTTTCTACCGGTAATTTCCTGACATCAGAAATAAACTTTTTTAAGTGGTTTTTAACCAGGGTTTTCCAGAGATCAACCCCTCCCTTTTTTCCGAAAATAAAACTAATTCCTTTAAACTGGTATTTAATAAGGTAAGGAATTGCTATATCTGCCTGGGTACCGCTTATAAGAATATCTACTTCAGCTTTTTTCTGAAGCACAGGAATAATATCAAGTGCTCTGCATATGTGTCCGTTTCCGGTGCCTTGTATAGCATAAAGAATCTTCATATATTTTTAATTATTAGCCACGGATTTTTCAGCTATCTTTTATAGTCTTGATATTAAATTCCTTAACGAGATTTTCAAAAAGAACATTTGTGGTATCTTTTTGAATTTTTCCTTTCTTTTGTAGTTTAAAAGCTCTTACAGAAGGTAAGTCTTCTAAATATTTATATATATGCCATTCTCCCTGGTTATATTCCAGAGAAGTAAGGTTCTCAATCCAGTCACCGGAATTTAGGTAGGTGACTTTTCCCTCTTTATTTAGGATCTCTTTAATTTCCGGATGATGGATATGCCCACACACTACATAATCATAATGATTGCTAATAGCAATATCTGCAGCCACCTGCTCAAAATCATTGATAAACTTTACAGCGCTTTTTACACTGTTTTTGATTTTTTTTGAAAACGATAATTTTCCTCTTCCCAGCTTTTCTGAAATATGATTTACCAACCGATTAATTAGGATTAACAAATCGTACCCCTTTCCTCCCATCTTTGCCAACCATTTGGAATGTTGCATCGTAACATCAAAAACATCTCCGTGAAAAATCCAGGCTTTCTTCCCATCCAAATTTAAAACAAGCTTATTCACAATTTCAAGCGACCCCATTTGAAATCCCACAAATTTTCTGAGCATTTCATCGTGGTTGCCGGTGATGTAATAAACCTTTGTTCCTTTTACAAGTAAACCGGTAATGTGTTTTAATACCTGCATATGTGACTCTGGCCAATATCTTTTGTTAAACTGCCACATATCGATAATATCACCATTTAATATTACTGTTTTAGGCTTGATACTTTTTAGATAACTTAAAAGTTCAGAAGCATGACAGCCATAAGTTCCCAAATGAATATCTGAAAGAACCAAAACCTCAACTTCACGCTTTTTCATTTACAACAAATTTTATACGTCATTGATTTTGTATTTATACATGTTGGTATTGACCATCTATTTTTAAATGCCCACCATGTCACTAACTTCTTTCGTGAATTATGGGTTTTCATATAAAATTTTTAATACTATTTAAATGGAAATATTTTTTCCGGCACTTATATGGAGAAATAGAAGATGATATTTTTAAATTGAAGAATGTCCTTGAAATAAATTCCTGGCAACCGGTATAAACTATATAGAAAGTTTTAGTATGAGCCGTATAAAAAGCTTTTATAATAGCCTTTTTCATTACCTCATTCAAATTAATAAAACCTACAGCTCTCAATATCAATTAATTTACAAATGCAATTTAACTCAGACTTGTTAATTTACAGTCAAGGGAACATTAATAAAAATTAAATATTTTAACCGATTTTCACGCAAATAACTAAATATATAAAGTGATCTCAACAGATTATCCAGTAATTCAATAAGCTCAGAATAAGAAATCCACCGGCAGAAATAAAAAACAGGGGTATACAAACCCCTGTCAAATCAAAGTACAAACAAACTAATACCCATTGTTCTGAGTTATCAAATCATTTTCAACTCCATCAATATAAGCCTGAGGAATTGGCCAATATTCATTTTTTCTTGCTTTAAATGCAGCATTAGATAAATGTGTTCTTCTTGTTTTCTCTACTTCAAGATAATCTGAGATCACCTCATCTGCTATTTTCCACCTAACAAGGTTAAAGAAACGATGCCCTTCAAGGGCTAATTCTAAGCGGGATTCCATACGCACTGCTTTTCTGGCTTCGGTCTGGTTATTCCATGTATTAGGATATAATTCTATTTTGTAATTTGCAGCATCATCGCTTCCATCGAGTGTTTGAACATAAGCCGAATTCTTTGCACGATTCCTGATTTGGTTTACTAAAGAACGTGCTTCTTCTAATTCTCCTAGTTCTACTGCCGCTTCGGCTCTCCATAACAATACTTCACCATAACGGATAATATAATAATTCAAGGCGTTTACATAGGGCCAAACCTCATTATGATAAGCAGAATTTGCCGAAACTATTCTTTTTTTAGGAGCAAATTCGCCATAAGTGGCCAGGTCTCTAGCCCAATCCGCTTCATAAAGAATCTCTAAATCTTTATAGGGAATGCCCGGTCTTCCAATGGTAATATCTATTCTTGGATCTACAAGATCTGAATTTATTAAATTAACATTACTATCTGCAGGTAAACCTTCTGCCGTTACTTTAAAAGCATTTACCAGGTTTTGCGTGGGTCTGTGAAAACCATATTGTGAGTAGAAAGGCCCTCCGGGAGCTAATAACCTGTCCCCTATGCTACCATTATAGTTACTCGGCTGGCCATCATTAATAGAATGTTGTATGGCAAATATTACTTCCTTATTGTTATCATTTTCAGGTAAAAATAACTCCTGAAAATCTTCCATTAATCCGTAATTGCTATTGATTACTTCTGTAGTAGCATCAAAAGTCATTTGCCATTTTTCCTGAAACAAATAGGTTTTTGCCAAATATGCCTTTGCCGCTATTTTTGTTGGTCTCCCTAATTCTTCCTGAGTAATAGGTAAAATGTCATAAGCAACTTTAAAATCAGCTTCTATTTTTCCCCATAGTTCTTCTGAGGTAAACTCGGTATTGGATTTTGCATAATCATTTGCCGTTTCCGCTGTTTCATCGATATAAGGTATATGATTATAGATTTTTTTTAATTCAAAATAAAAATGACCTCGAAGAAAATGTAATTCCGCATTTCTTTGTGTTCTTAGATTTTCATCAAAACCTTCAGAAGCTTCAAGTAAACGCATCGCCTCATTAACGCGTTTAACCCCCTCATATAATGCCATCCATTTACGCTCAACATCAAGAGTGGTGGGATTGGTATTAAAAATTTCCATTTGATGTATATTATTTTGGTCTCCGGTACCTCCGCCGCCTTTGTACGCATCATCAGAAACCACATCTCCAAAACTCCAGTTTGATGCAGGTGAGTTAAAGGCACTACTAGCCTCGTCAAACTGGCCGTTAAGTACACTATATGCTGAAATAATGGCTCGTTCTACGTTCTCAGGTTTAGTCATTTCAGATGGCGAGACTTCACCATAGGTTACTTCCTCTAAATAATCCTTAGAACAGGAAGTAGTACTCATTATGATTGATGAAACAAGCATAATCTTAATAATATTTACTTTAAGTTTCATTATTAGTTGTTTTAAAAGTTTAAATTAAATCCAAATACAAAAGTTCTCGAGGGTGGATAGATGCCACGATCTACCCCAATATCAAGGTTTCGACTGCTACTGGTATAGTTTTGAAGACCTACCTCCGGGGTCATTCCGCTATAGTTTGTAATAGTAAACACATTACTGGCCTGTGCATAGACTCTCAGGTTTGCATTTGTCAAAACTTCTTTAGGCAAGGTATACCCAAGCTGCAAGTTATTTAGCTTTAAATAAGAACCGTCTTCTACAAAGAAAGATGAAGGCCTGGTATTGTTATTTGGATCGTCAAGACTTAATCTTGGAATACTGGCATTTGGATTTTCCGGGCTCCAGGCTCCTAATAAAGCAGAATCTTTATTATAGGCAGATTGATTGAAAAAATGCGTTTTAAATTTTGTAAAATTATAAAGGTCGTTACCAAAACTTCCGTTAAAGAACATTCCAAGATCAACATTTTTATAATTCAAATTAAGGTTTAATCCAAGAACCATATCAGGATGCGGTGAGCCTATGAATGTTCTATCATCATCATCAATCTCACCATCTCCATTGATATCGGTAAATCTAATATCTCCCGATTGTGCATCCGGCTGCAGTCCATAGTTGTCTATTTCCTGTTGGCTTTGAAACAAACCATTAGCCTGGTAGCCAAAAAAAGAAGCTATAGGCTGTCCCACGGAACTTCTAGATATTTCCTGATTAGAATTTACGCTATGCATTGATGAGCTGGGAATTCCAAGGTAGGCAACATTATATAAATTGGTTAATTTATTTTTATAAGCCGAGACATTCAGTCCAACGTCATAACCAAAATCTCCTTTTTGATCGGAAAATTTTAAGTTAATGTCATACCCGGTGTTCTTCATGGTTCCGTCATTGATCCATTGCCCGTCGTTTGTTCCTCCGTAGGTTAATGGTACTGCATCGTATACCAAAATATCATCGGTTACTTTTTTATAGATCTCCGCAT
The DNA here is from genome assembly GCA_017795085.1 of Salegentibacter sp. GTDB lineage: Bacteria > Bacteroidota > Bacteroidia > Flavobacteriales > Flavobacteriaceae > Salegentibacter. The sequence continues at coordinate 919,348 of CP051246.1, read as the reverse complement.
TTACATTAAGTTTATTATTAAAAAAACCTAGATCTACTCCTAAAGTGGTTTGGGTAGTGGTTTCCCAATGAAGATCTTCATTTGCTACTCTAGTTTGCGTGAGTCCCGTAGAAACTGAATTCTGGCCACCATCTATAGCATAATCGCTATAATTTGTATTGTTGCTATAACTATCTACAGTAGAATAAGAAGGTACCTGTTGGTTTCCGGTTTGTCCCCAGCTCGCACGTATCATCATACTGGTAAAAGCATCTCCAAAATTGAAAAAACCTTCTTTATCAGCTCTCCAGCCGGCAGAAAATGCAGGAAAGGTTCCCCAGTTATTATTTGCTAATCGGGATGTGCCATCACGTCTTACGGTGGCCGTCATCAGGTATTTTTCATCAAAATTATATTTTAATCTTCCAAAATAAGAGTTTAGCTTCCATTCTCCTGCAGTCCCGGTATTCAACTGGTTTTGGGTACCATAAGTTAAATAACGGAAATTCAGATCTTCATATAAAAAGTTCTGCCTCGAAGCAGAAAAAGCTTCGTTGTAGTATTCTATAGCTTCCTGTCCTAATAATATGTCAAGATTATGATCTCCAAAAGATTTTGCATAATCCAGAGTATTGGTAAAAGTGAACTGGTAATTAAAACTGTTTTGCGTACTTAAGCTATTAATGGTATTTTGAGAAAGAATCTCATCATATACAGGTGAAAAATTTCTGTAATTAAAATTATTATAGTCAAGCCCAAAAGAAGATTTAAAGGTAAAATCACTAAAGTTCAGACTGGCAAAAACATTTCCAAAAGCACGTACGTTTTTTTGTTTATCATCTTTGGATCTGTGTAAATTCCCTAAAGGATTACCTAAGTCATTAAGCGGATTTCCTCCGAAATTTCCTTCCACATCCCTTATAGGGATTATGGAAGGAAACATAAAAGCATTAGAGATAATATTCCCCAGGGCGCTATTAGTTCCTACCGCTACCTCCTGGGTATAAGAACCTGTGAAATTTTCACCAATAGTTAGCCAATCAGTTACATTATAACTTGAATTAAAACGAGCCGAATAACGGGAAAAATCGGTGTACTCCACAACGCCTTCCTGATCATAATATCCCAGGGAAAAAGAATGCTGCCCTTTTTCTGAACCTTTCTGTATAGACACATTATAATTCTGAATTAAAGCCGGGCTCATAATTTCTTTCACCCAATCTACATCACCACTGGGGATTGTTTGTTCATCATTTAACCAGTCAGGGATCTGTGCCTGAGCAGGATTATCTCCATAAATGTCGTGACCCGGAGTTTGACCATCATTTGCATATGCTTGCCATAAAAGGTCCCCATATTGCTGAGCGTTTAGCATTCTCGGCAAATTAAAAGCCGACTGAACCCCTGCGTAAGCATCCATATTTACGGCAAAAGAATCTTTATTCTGCCCTCTTTTGGTAGTAATCACTAGCACCCCATTTGCTGCACGGGAACCATAAATAGAAGAAGAGGCAGCATCTTTCAGTACCTGAATACTTTCTATATCCTGCGGATTTATACTACTTAAACCATTTGAAGTTGGTACTCCGTCAATCACCACTAAAGGATCATTATTATTAATAGTACTAAATCCCCTTACCCGGATAGAGGTACCACCTCCCGGACGATTATCGCTCATTATCTGAACACCGGGCATTCTACCCTGTAACATTTCTGTGACATTGGCTTTTGGTAAAGATTTTATTTCTTCAGGTGCTACAGACGAGATAGAAGCAGTAATATTTTCTCTTTTTTCAGTTCCATACCCAAGTACCACAATTTCATCAAGGGTATTGGTATCTTCTTTTAGAAAAATTGAAATGTCTGATTTATCCGTTATCGCTACGTCTGTTCTTTTATATCCAACAAAAGTTACACTAAGGGTTTTAGCATTTACAGGAACATTTAAAATAAAATTCCCATCAAAATCTGTTGCCGTACCAATATCAGTTCCATCAATAAAGACACTGGCTCCGGGAATTGGCATACCATTTCCTGTAACTGTACCCTTGATTTCCCGTTCTTGCTGAGCACTTGTTTCTTTAGATTTTTCTTTAACCAAAATTCCATCTCCCGAAATTTTAAATTCCAGGGAGGTTATTTCTTGCAATTTTGAAAGTGTTTCTGAAAGCCCGGCATTATTGATATTCATACTGATATTCTTAGTAAGAAAATCCTGATCGGAGCGGTAAATAAAACGCTTGTTAGCCTGGGATTCTATAAGTTTAAAAACTTTCTCTAGAGATACATTTTTAATGTTTAAATTAATTATTTCAGAAGCTTCTATTGAATCAGCAGCTCCTTGCTTATTTGTCTCTGCTTTAATTTTATGAGCCAGGCTCAATAAAATTAAAGAGAAAAATAAAATTTTACGTTTCATTAGTTTATTGGGAGTTTGTTGTTTACGATTAATTTATGTTGGTTTATTTTTTAAGCCTTTACTGATGTACTTCATAGCCAAAGCAATATGGTTTTCTACAGTGCGCGGAGACACCCCCATGAGTTCTGATATTTCTTTATACTTAAAACCATCTATCCTGCTTAATTCAAATATTCTTCTGGATTTATGAGGCATGCTATCTAAAATAGACTGAATTAAATGTGTAGTGACTTCTTTTTCTTCCTGATCTATCAGATTTTCCTCTATACTCGGAGAAAATAGCGTGTATTGGCTGTGTTCATCAAAGGAATGTAGCTGATGAATTTCAATTTTCTTTTTAAGACTGTTTTTGGCAATTACATAGATATAAGATTTTGGTTTATCAATTTTTTTAAGCTCTCTTCGTTTATTCCATAAAAGAATAAAGACATCTGATATTTTCTCTTCAACAACTGCTATATTCTGATTGTAACTTAAACCGAAGCGACATAACGGATGATAATACTTATTGAACAATACTTCCAGTGCTGCATATTGCCCTTCAGAGATTTTATCAAATAAATCGCGGTCCTGGTCTGAGTTGTTACGTGATGATGCTATACTATTTTCAGTTTTCATCTGAAGTTTTTATGGTGAATTGTTGCGGGCTTATTTCAACTATTTTAACATTGGTTATAAATTCTAAAGAGGAAATAAATTCCTCCAGGCTTTGATCTTTAAAAGCACCTGTTATACGCTGATTTTCAATATATTCACCCTCAATACTAAAAACCACACCATAAAACTCATTAATCTTATGTATGGCTTCAGAAAATAAGATGTTATCTAAAAACAAAATATCTTCTTTCCAGGCCAGCACTTTTTCAGGATCAAAATTTCTTTTAATTACCTCATTATTAAGTGAATTCCAGATAAGTTGTTCATTTGGTAAGAGATTAACTTCATCTTTAGTGCTTTTGAGAAATACATTTACTTTTCCGGTTGCCAGAGAAATAGTTTGTTCTTTTCCCAAAGTATTTACCCCAAAACTGGTTCCTTTTACTTTCACCTCAATGTCATCGGTATGTACTATAAATGGATTTTCCGGGTTTTTGGTTACTTCAAAAAATGCTTCTCCATTTAACCAAACCTCTCTGGGATGAGAAAAATTTTCATTATATTTTAAGATAGATTCTGAGTTTAAAACCACCCGGCTACTATCTGGAAGGAAAAATTGTTTACGCTCCCCTTTATCAGCAATTTTTAAATTGGTATAATTAAAACTTTCCGAGAAATATATAGCTGAAATCCCAGCCAATAATGCTATAATCAATATTGCAGCGACAGAATATATCTTTTTAAAAGATTTTTTCTTCTGAATCTTTCCCTGAATTTTTTGTTGACTAAGCTTAGGAATTAAGCGCACATTATCAGAAGGGTATAACATCCATATTTTTCTATACCGTTTATATAATAATTGAAGTTCATCATCTATAGATAATTCTATTTCGAATACCGAACGATTTTCTTTAGACATCTCATTTGCGAGATACCTGATGCACTTTATCTCCTTTTCCGTTAGGTTTTCCATGTAAACTCTCTGCCTTTATATATAGGAGTTGGAAAAGTGCAAAATCCCCTAGTCGTGAATGTCAACAAAAAGTAAAATTGAGAAAATCCTTCTTAATGTTTCTTTAACAATGGCTGGATATAATCTTGTTGAAGTTGGTTGAATAAAATAAAAGGTCTGTTCAGAAATTTACCTAGAAGTTTGCAATAGGTAAGACTACAATAAGTATGCGGCTGAGCTAACACTACCACGCAGTTAGCACAATCGGTGCATTTTCATCTTTTAATCGCAGCTTGGCTTACGGTTGAAATCGAAAAACTCAGGAGCTATATTTTTTAGATTTTAAAGGCCAAGCATTATGTTTTGGACTCTAAAGCTTCAAAGAATTTATCGTGGAAAGCCCATTTAATTTTAAGTAAAACTAACTGGAAGAAAACTTTGCCCATCACTACAATTGTATGATCCATCCCACTCGGGGGTATGCTCATCAAGACAAGGCCTTTATAGAGAATGTAGCGAACCTTGCTTACCAGGGTATCTATTATCCTATGCACAAAATAAGCTTTCTCCTTGCAGGGTTTAAACCGGAAGATAAAACGCCTACTGGTACCCTATAACATACTTATTGTTTAAAAGAAAAAAGCCAGGCGCAGGGAGCTCTTTCAATCAGTAGAACGCAGTACTTAAAACCTTTGTCCTCCACTGCCTATGAGCTAAAAGATTATCGCAGGGCCAAGATGCGGAAAATGGGCTATGTATACTTCTCCCCAGATAAGAGTTACTACAGTGTACCGTATCGGTATATAGGATAGGAAACGATGATCCATTACACTTGAAGTGTAGTAGAGGTCTACTACTATCCTGAGCGTATAGCTTTGCATAGGAGCAATTGCGCCAAAGGACATTACAAAACCAACCGGGGCCCTCTTTTGGATTAGCTCCTAAAGTAAAGAACCAATTCAAAATGTGGTCCATGGCGAACCGATTAATTTGTTTGATTTTAAAATATTATTGATAATACATCACGTATAGCTAAATGGATTTCCTCATCGCTGAGCTTGGGTTCTTTGGATGCTTAAGCCTTCGCCTTCAAACCAAAGACCTTTTTCAAGTTTTCACATATATAACAATAAATTTCACTAATTTAGAGTGCTTGTCGTTGGGATCCCTTATATGGTGTTTGAAATCACATAAAATTTCTGTTTTTAAACGACTTAAACAATTATTATTTCAACCCTTGATTAACATTCCCAATAAACCTTAAACTAGTAGGATATTCATTTTGCAAAAATTTCCTGTCATATTCAGCCTTCTTTTTTCAAGTATTTTAATCGGACAAAATAAAATTGAATTAGAAGTTATAGTACAGACAGATTCTATAATTAATTCTATTAATGTGATCAATCTAACTCAACAAACTGGCTTTATTGTATTGCCATTTGAGAAATCTAAATTTACAGTTCAAAAAAATGACACTTTATTATTTTCAGCATTGAATCTTCAAAATGAAATAATTGTAATTGATCCAGAAATATTCAAAAATGGAAAACTAGAGGTTTTTTAAATAGAAAAACTTAACGATTTGGACGAAGTGAAAATTCATCATTTGTCAGGTAATTTGGCAAAAGATACTGAAAATATAAAGGTTTTCAATAAATATGAATTAAATGCTCCAATGGCCAGAAAAGAGCCTCCAACTGAAATAGAAAGAAGAATTTATACGGCTACTACAGGACCTGGTGGAACTAAGTTAGATCTTCTGACCATTCTAACAGGAAGAATTCCAGTGGATCCTCTATTGAACAAAATCAACGGAAGAACAAACAAATTGAGAGATTTAAAAAAAATTGATGAAAATACTAGTCTTCTAAAAGAATTAAAATTGAAATTTGCAGTATCCTTTTTTACAGAATTTTTAAAAATTGAGGAATTGGAAATAAATTCTTTTTTGATAAACTGTATCGAAAATTCCAAATTCCCCAAAAAAATTAAATCATCTGAACAAACTGGATTGATTGATTTTCTGATAGAAAACGCGAATTATTATAAAAAGAAATATTATTAGTTTCTTATAATGTACTGCAACAACGAATTACCTTTGAAGTTCCTTTACTATTTTGAATAATTCATATGGATATAAAGTATCCGGCCCACTAAGTGCGTCTTTTAAAGTAGGATAATTCTTTTATAGCCTCTCCGCCTTGGTAAGATTTATCCTTCCTGGAGTTTTTTATAATTCTGTGGATACAGATCCCGGATGTTCTTGTGGTTTATGGTGTGGATATTTTCTAAGACATATTTTAACCACTCATACGGATTGACATCGTGTTTTTTGCAGATAGCAAAGAAGGAATAAATTCCGGCTGCTCTTTGTGCTGCATCATGGCTTCCGGCAAAGAGGTAGTTCTTTCTACCCAGGGCCAGGGGACGAATGGCATTTTCGACTAAGTTGCTGTCTATTTCCAGAACACCGTCTTTGAGGTAGGCATTTAGCTGATCCCATCGGTCCATGGAATAACGAAAGGCCTTTCCGATAGGACTCCTTGGAAGTAGCTGGTGATTTCTCATCTGCTGAAACATCCATTTTCCGAGTTCATTTAATATCGGTAATGATTTTTCAAGACGCAGTTCCTTTCGCTGACCGGGAGTCAGCTTTTCCTCTCTGGCCTGAACTTCTACAGCATATAGCTGCTGGATGAAGGTTAGTGCCTTTTCAGCGCGCTCCCTATCATTATCCTTTGCCTTATCAAACTCTCTTCGATTATGTAAAGCTTTACATAACAGAAGAAAATTTGTGGATGCCCGGGACCAGGATAAAGCAAGAGCAGAGAAAGCATTGGCCTTATTTAGTGAAATTTATAGGCAGGAACGAGCGATCAAAGAGGAAGCAGCTGGTGATGCGGATTTGAGAAAAGAACTAAGGTTAAAAAAGGTGCTGCCGCTACTGCAACAGATCAAAACCTGGATCCAGGAAGAACAGTTTAAGGTGTTACCCAAAAGTGCTATTGGCAAAGCCATGACCTACTTCATGAATCAATATCCTAAGTTCGAGGTGATCTTTGAAGATGGCAGGATCGAATTGGATAATAATCAAATTGAGAATGCCATCCGTCCCTTAGCTCTGAGCCGAAAAAACTTCTTGTTCGCAGGCTCTCACAAAGCTGCACAAGACGCTGCTATGTTATATTCCTTCTTCGGTAGTTGTAAAATGCAAGGTATTAATCCTCAAGAGTGGTTAGAGGATACTTTGCGAAGGATACCTGATTATAGCATCCAAAACCTGGAGGAATTATTACCCGGGTGTCAGAAGGAGTAACGTGTTTGCTCGGACGGATACAAATTAAGCATTGTTTTTATATATTGTTGGCATTAGTACATTTAGTCAACAAACGTTTCTTTTAGCACTTCTTTACATTTTCGAACCTCAGATTTGCTAAGAGATTCAAAGACTTTTATAATTCTTTGCTTGTCAATTGTCCGAATTTGGTCAATTGCAATCATCCCTTTTTTGTCATTTGATTTAATCGAAATTCTGGTCGGATATTTTTTGAGATTTGTTGTCATTGGAGCTACAACAATAGTTCTCAAATACTTATTCATTTCGTTTGGCGATATGATCACACAAGGTCTTGTTTTCTTAATTTCACTTCCAACAGTTGGATCAAGATTTACGAGAATGATAGAATATTGTTTTAGTTCCATTCATCAAAGTTTTCATCCTCAAAAACATCATTCATCAAAGGCTCATCGTCATTATTATTTGCCATTTCCTTGAATTTTTCTTCCCAGTTTTTTCTTGGAGATTCTATAGGTCGAAGTATGATTTGTCCTTTTTCCAAAATCAGTTCCACTTTATCTTGTATGTGATACTTTTCAAGAATTGTTTTGCTCAATCTTAGTCCTCTTGAGTTTCCAATTTTAATAATTGAAGTTTCCATAACTTTATATTTTGTGAATACAAAGTTATTACTTTTTTATTGGTTTATAAAATTAAGTTCGTTTTTTGTGAGTATTAATGCCAACGTCTCGTCCTATGAAAAGCAATAATCTTGTCTCTCAAAAATAATATTTTAAATTCCATTATTCCATACATCTTCAATTTTTAAGGCATTGAATTTTTAATGAAGCTTTGCTTCAGTAAGAATTCAATGCAAAATAACCAGCTCAGCATCCTATTTTGTGGTCATCTTTCTTGACGCCACCAGCATCATTATGATTGGTTAAATTAGCCCATCCACTAGCTATAAAATGTGATCCATAAATGGTCACCTGAGACGTTTTGTGGTATGGGCCTTATTCTTTGAGCTTGATTAATATACAGAAGTAGCTCCACTTTGATATATGCCTGGAACTAGCCCTACATATCCTGCAAGGTGTTTTAAGCTGCTAAAACGTCTAAGATCTCCAAGTTCTGCAATAATTCCGACCGCTACAATCCCGCCTATTCCCGGAATACTCCTTAGCAGGTAGTAATCCTCTTTAAAATGTTTACGACAATAGGCCCTGAGCTGACTCGAAACATCACGAAGCTCTTTATCTATAAACCTAAAAGTACGCATTTTACTGGCCATAGTTTCCCGTGCAGTAGGATAATTAAACTGCTGGCTATCTATCCAATTACGAAAACGAAAGGCATGGCTCCAGTGATCATTATCAAACTCTGGGGGAACTTTGATGCCAAAATAAAGTAGTTGCATCTTGATCATACATTTGATGCGCCTGAGGTCTTTAACTAATTCATTTCGGCGTCGAAAGAGACTGAGTAATTCTTCTCGTTCCATACCTGGAACTATAATTCCCTCCAAACGCCCGTCCTTAAGTTCCCGACTAATTAATTGGGCATCAATCCGGTCGGTTTTGGTATGGCGCTCCTTTCCTCTACGATGAATATCAGCTGGATTTACCACTAGGGATTTCCAACCGAAGCTCTCAAAGCTACGATGCGCAGAATAGCCACAACAGCCAGCCTCATAAGCAGTGGTTACCTCATAATCAGGAAAATGTTTCTGAACGTATTCATATAATTTCTCTGGCTCAGGTGGCATAGTAAAAGATTTGCCGGGAAAAAGATCGGTGCTGCAGTGTATCTTCCAGCTTCTCTTGTGGATGTCAATTCCTATGAATAACTTTGGTAAGGCAGTAACTCGAGTTTCCATATCTTTAGTTTTTATAGTGATTATTAAAGATACTCGATTACTGCTTTTTCATTGATGCTATAAAAACTGTGCGAGCGGGCGAGCGTGATTGTCCGCAGGATAATCAAGCGTTGCAAGCGAGCACGATGTTTCGATTAAGCACTAAGTTAGCATTGTTTTTATATATTGTTCTATGCAGTTTTAATTGTTCAGAACATTTAATGAAATATCTATGTCAGTCAGTTTCTTGATGATAACACAATCTTTAAAAAATCCAGTTTTTTCTTGAATTGATTTGTTCACATAAGCAGTGAAATCCGCTTTTGTGAAATCGGTTATTGGAAATCCAAATACGTGTCCTAAAAACTCAATTTCTATAAATTTCTCATTTGACACTAAATAATTCATTCGATCAAAAAATAAAATTGGAGTTTCCGCTTCACGGTTAAACATTATAAATATTCCCGCATTTCGGTTAAAGTAAAAAACTGGAAGATCAGCTTTATCATAACGGGCGAAATCGCGGATTATATCAAATTTTTGGGAGTGGCCATTTCCTTTTTGACGATCTAATTCTTCAAGAACCATTTTATACAACCCTCTTTTAAATGCCCTACATAGCTCAGCCTGGAACCCGGGTGTAAATCTAAATGATGGTTTTACATTTAATCTGTATTTGCCATTTCTCTGTTTTACATCAAAAAATTTTGATTTAAATCTTCCAATTTTTCTTTTAGTTTTTTCTTGTAAAAATCTTTGACGAGAAATAATAAAGGTTTCTTTTAAGGCTTCTTCTATTGAATAACTGTTATTATGATTATTTCGCGTTCCAAAATATTCATTACAACAATCGCAGACATTACGATTATAATTTTGTCCGCCTAAAGATTTGGGAATCGTATGAGCTTTTTTATCAAAAGTAACCTCTGGGAATTTTTTCAAACACCAAATACACGTATTATCTATCACTTTATTATTGTTCAATTAAAGTGTTAGAGTTTTAAATTGCATAGAACTCGTTATATGTGGATAAATATACCTAATATCCCTCAATATTTTCGGGATAATGGGAAGTTCTCCTCCAACTTATCCTTTTTGTTAAATTTTTGTATCGCAGTATCCAGCGAGCTTTCTATGGCTAATAAATCTTTCCGGGCTACGTGGGGATATATCATAGTAGTCTCAGGTTTAGAATGATCCAATAATTCCTGAATATGCCTAATGCCTACACCATTTTCAAGTAGATGGGTGGCATAACTATGCCGCAATATATGGGGTGAAACTTTTATGTCTATTCCAGCCCTCTTCGCATATACATCTAAAAATTTCCTTACACTGCTGGCACTATATGGCTTATCGCCCGGTCCTTCCACAAAAAGCTTTTTAGGTCTATAAGAATTTATATAATTGTTTATTAACGGTATAATTTGTTGGGATAATGTCCCATATCTGTCTTTTCTGCCTTTTGAATTTCTTATAAAAAGTTGATTCCTTTTAAAATCAATATCATTAAGCTCAAGAGAAAGTAATTCACCAATTCTCAAACCGGCAGAGTATAAAACTGCAATAACAGTCTTGTGTTTTAAATTTCTGGCAACTTGTATTAACGTGATTATTTGCTCCTGAGAAAGAACCCGCGGTAATTTTTTAGATTTTTTTGGCCTTTCTAAGGTTATTTTTTCTATCTCTGTATAAGGAAAGTATTTAACAAATAGTTTGAGTGCACTTATAAACTGTCACTGGCTACTTATGCTATATCCTCTAGTAACAAATACTTTTTCTATGAATTCCTCCACATTTCGGTTAGTTAAATTTTTTAGTAGTTTATTCTTATGAAAGTGAACTAATTCAGCTATAAAAAAAGTATAAACGCTTATCGTACTTTCACTATATCTTCTACCTCTCAGATAGGTACTAAACCTGTTTAAAATTTTGTTCTGATTTTTGGAAAAATCACGTTTTTTATTCTTTTCAACTATATTTCTATTAAAATCATCTTTTTCTAATATTGCAATAGGGTCTAAAACACTAAGAGCTTTTTCAAGGTTTTTTTCCGTATTCAAAAAATACCATAGCCTATTGGTTTTACACCATTTTGCTCCAAGTTTATTTTTTACGAGAATGCGTAAAGTGTCATTATATTTAAAACTTAAACCAATTTGTGGCGCCTTTTCACGGTTAAAATTAATAAATTTAATAACAGAACAGGTTTCATACCTCTAATATAACGAATTTAGTGGTACTTGAAATATTGCCTGCCATCACCAAAAGACAGGTATGAAAAAAGAAAAAACTCTTGTAACTTGGCAAACCTATACAGAGAAACTGCTAATCCTTAATCCAGTTACTCTAGAATACTATTCAACCGCTTTGTTGCTTAAAGTAAAAAGCACGGCTTCGCAATCGTCGATCACATAAATGTTCCATCCATCAGCAATGAAATTAATTGGATGCTGAAATTTTCTAGATCAAAAACTCTCGGCGTGCTTTATTTTCAAAAAACTCAAAAAGAATTTGAAAATTATATCCTCCTTGAAATATAATTTCATTCTATGAGTTAATAATTTCCGTTAAAACGTATCCACCCCACGAAATGTATATTGCTAAAATACTAGTTTGACTATAGCTTTGCTCAAAAATATATAACTATGAGTAAAGAACAAGAAATGTTTGCTTTGATCGATGAATTTGAAAACAGCTCCTTAAACGCAAGGAACTTTTGCAAAGCCAAAGGCGGTGTGCCCTCAACCATGGGAGGCAATATTATTTTCTTGCGAATTATTCGATGAGGTAGAAGGAGTATTTCTTTCCCCTCTTGAGATAAGAAGCCCGACTAAATATCAAACTTTTAGATTTTTTTTAATGTAATTCTTTCAATGGTGGCGGACCTTCCTTTTGACTTTTTCTATTGCTTCTAACCAATATTCCCAAAAAGCACTATCTGCTGGTTTATCTGCCTTGAGCCAATATTCACCACCGCTTAATATGTCTGTTAAATCAGTTGATTCAGTAGCCTCCCAATACGCTTTAAGCATATATAACATTGCTTCATAGCCTTCCTTTTCAGTAATCATCTCATTACTGGAAATTACACCTTCTTCATTTATTTTGCCGTCACTTGCTAATTTCATAACTATTTTATTTTAGACCATATTTAGTAATCATTTCAATTGGGGTCATATTCATATAACCAGCACCTTTAACAACTCCATTTCGTGTATAGGAATAAATCAGTTTGTCTGTGGCATCTACCCCAGTATACCAAGCTTTACCATACTGGTCTACTCCAAGAGGTTTACCATTTGAAATTCTCTGTATTAGTATCCTATTAGCTCGTGTATCAGCCAGTTTTCCTGCACCTTTAAATAAGTGATTAGCTAACTTTCCTTTAGATATTGCATTCGTTACCCCTTAGCGGCAACTCTTCTATTCTTTCACCAACCATTTATCTAACGGAACTCCAAAATCTTCAAATGCTATGTGTTTACATGTTTCTATGTCATTCTGTAAATAATCTTTCATACATTTTTCACCATCATAAACATACAGGTATGCCCCCACTTCAGGATAGTCTTTTTCTATCCTAAATTTCTTTCCGTCATAGTTCGTTTCTAAAATTTTAAATTCCATTACTTCTATGGTTTAGGATAAATTCTATGAGTACCAGGAATAGCGTCTTTCCATTTACCATTTTTGAAAATTTCTAAATGGATGTGAGGAGCATCTCCATGATGAGGATTTTTAATATCAAACCTCATTTTTCTTAACCCATCCTTTGACATAAAGATTTTATCTCCTGCCTTATTAGTTATAGTTCTTTAATCTTTACCTTACCATTGTCTTGCTTGTTTTGATGTATTTAAAACCTTGCTACTCCCCCTAGCGACAACACTCGATACATCAACCAAAATCTCATTCTCTAATCATTAAGAAAGGGATTCAAATGCCCGCAATTCCCATGTCCAAGCTCCAAAACTAAATTCTTGTTTTGAAGTCCAAGAAATTTTGAATTTAAAACCATCTTATTATTGGTCTCGTACATAGTTTTCCAACTTCAGCGCCCATATGCCCACTGGGGCAACTTAACTGAGTTTCTAATTCACGGATTTCCTTTTCTGTTAACTTTCCATAACCTATATCTTAATACTGAAGCAGGTTGAGCAAATTGTATCAGCTACACGCTTTTTAAAAATAATCTCTAAATCCACTTTCTTACTTTAGCTTTATATTTTTTATACTCTTTCCCAAACGTATTTTCCATTATTCGTTCTTCAAATGGAATATAATAACAATTTGTTATTGTTATAAAAAGCAAACACCCAATTATTGGAAGAATTGTTCCTAAAAGAATCCACACACCAAATAAGCTGATGGCAAAACCAAGGTAAATTGGATTCCTACTAATTTTAAACAGTCCGTGAGTTACAAGTTTCCTTGGTTCTTTAAAAGTATGTATTTCGGTGTTATTTTTTTCAAATTCTTTACGGACTAGTATTGTTGCTACAATTCCTAGTATTATTAATACTGTTCCGAAATAATTAAATGGTCTCGGAACAATTTCTTTGATAACAACCAGATTTCTTATTATTATCATAATAACTATACAGGATAGGAAAAGAAATGGCGGGATTACTTTTTTCATACCTTAAATTTTATTGTTTTTACAAAGGTGTTTTAAAGTAATTCCAATTACATTAACATAGGTTTATGCGTGCATTTTTTTCTTAATTCTGCTAAAAGCTATTGGTGTTATTCCAAGATACGATGCAATCATATATTGTTTAACTCTGTTTTCTAATCTTGGATATTCTTCCAAAAATATTCTGTACCTGTTTTCCGCATCTAACAATAAAAATTCCCGTTCTCGTTTTTCTTTTACGGCATATCCTTTCTCTAATAATTTCACTAATAATAAATTCCATCTGGGGTTGTGTTCTTTTAATTTCTGCCATTTATTATATGGCATTACCAGAACTTTTGAATTTTCTATTGCTTCAATAAAGAAAAAAGAAGTTGTTTTTGAAATCATTGCTGAATAGGAACTGATAAAACTCTTTTCAGGCATAAAGACTTTTGTAAATTCTTTTCCTTCTTCAGAAATATAAATGTATCGAAATAAGCCGCTTATTACAATCCCAAATTCAGTTGGTATTTGTCCTGCTCTGACAAAATGAGATTTCGGTTCAAAATTTTTGATTCTGGCTATGTTTATAAATTCTAAAATTTCCGATTCGGTTAAATCGGTTAATTGTCTTATCCTATTTATAACTTCTGTTGTCATCTTCTCAAATACCGTTAAAGCCTGTATGGATAACCAGCAGCTATTAAATTCCCAAAGTTGGTATATGTTTTACATCGTGGTACATCAAAGAGGCTCTTATACATTCTTTTAATTCCAATTCAGGGATTTTTTGATTTAGTTGAAACACAATTGCCCTGTTGCCCTCATATTGAAATTTATGATCAAACACCATCCTGAACGTATTAACCAAACGACTCGTACATTGAAAATACATAGCGTAGTGGTTGGGTGATTTTTCTTTCCAATCTATTCGCAAGGTACTTCCATTTTTGGTTACAAAACTCGGCTCGCCCCATTTCAATGTTTCTTCCAATTCCTCAATCCCTACTGTATCTTCAGCTGTTTCTATTACCAAAGCCCTCAAATATTGCATCTTATCCCGGACTTTATCTGGATAGTTGACAAATATTTTATTGACTTTCGGATCTGTTTTTAGCAAGAGTTTTCCCATTATTTAATTTTTTATAGCTACATAAAAATACACTTCTTAAAATTAGAATATAATTTAAAAATTTGAGCTTTTTATTTTTCCTGATACCGAAGCTTTCAATTACCAGAAACACTTGACTTCGGAAAAATCGAGGTACAAACCCATTTTCAGCCTGTAAAAATAATTCAAAAGTTATCCCCTAATATTTAATCATGAGTAAAGTTACATGTAAAATCAATAAACTATTTTTCAGAAATCTCACCGAAAAACAAAGATCATATTCTGCACATTAAATATTCTACATCTTTTACTCAATTTTATTAGTAATCTTCACCCTAATTCCCTTAGTATGTGATGAAAATTCCGGAGCATACATATTTTCTATAGTTGTAATTCCGTTAGAAAAATTTCCGGGATTATTTGCCCGTACGGTATATTCCAACACATAAGTCCCTTTTTTAAGGCTGTCAAAGAAGAAATGAGTAGCTGCATCTTTAGTGCTTTCGTAATACGCTGTCCCGTCTTGATATTTATATTCGCTCAGCACATTTGTAGGTTCAAATCCGCTGGCCCGCATATCCTTTAAATGAATATAATCCATATCGGTTGTAGACCTTACTATTAGTCGGACGGTCACTAAATCTCCGGTCTTAACAAGAGTTTGAGGGCTTATTCTCTTTAGACTTTTACCCGAACTTCCTGAAACATTTAAATACAGTTCTTTTTCAATACTCAATGGAGCGTTGTTATGGGTCTTTATTTTATCAAGATCTTCAAAATATTGCCAATAAGCACCTCCGTAACCGGCAATATTATTGTTATTTTTAACAGAAATCTGACTGAAAGAATCGTTGATTTCATCAGCTTTCCAGGTGACTTTTCTGTAACCTGTACCTGCTTCTTTTTCTGTTTCTTCTAATTTAGTCGAAGATATTTCTTCCCCACCAACCAGCATTTCAGTTTTATCTTCGATTTGCAACCAATTCTCTCCCTGCATCAATAAAGCATAGGTAGCTTCGGTAGTGGCTTTGGTAGTAGGCCAATGATTAGTTCGCTTATTCTGTAGCAGCCATATTTTCATCTCTTCAACTGTTGCTAATTCCTCTAATTCTGAAAATGCTTCTATCAGCAATGCCTGAGTTTCAACAGGTGCGCTGTAATAGTGCCAGCCACTTTCGTTTTCCTTCCAATACATTCCGTAATCATCCGATTTCACCGCATTTTCTTTCAGGGAAATCATGATATCTTCCGCAGTTTCTTTTTCTCTACTCCTGGAAAAAATTAACATTAGTAAACCTTTATTATATAGACTCCTCTCTATCCAAGAATCTTTATGAGCCTTAATAATTTTGTTTGCTATTTCCTGGTTTTCTTCTGAAAGCGGAAATTCTTCCAGATAAAAACTCCGGGCATACAGGTAATGCAGATTGCTGGTGCTTTTGTAAAAATCCTCCTCCTTATATTCTAAAACGTTCCTATTTTCTATAATTTTTTTATCCAGATAAGAAACGGCCTTTTTAAGTATTCCTGAAGCCTCAAGATCAACTCCCAATTTTTCTAGGTGTCCAAAGCCGGCAACAATATGCCGGGTGATAAAATAGTTATCTCGTCCACCTGAAAACCATGGAAAAGCCCCGGAACTATTTTGCATCCTTTTTAGCCGTTTTAGTACTTCTGTTTGCTCCTTAGCAAGTTTATTAAGTTCAAAAAGTTTAGCGACGCGCTGTTTCTGTTCGGTTTCCGATTGTGCGTCTCTTAGCCAGGGAGTTTCAGCCAGTATAAGCGATTTTAATTCTTCATTCTTTTCAAGCGGGCTTTGCAGTGAACCGTCTTTCTCCCAGGCCTCAAAAACCGCTTTAATTTTCGGCTGACTATTGATAATGTGCGAAGCAAGACTATTGGCATATAAACGTGCAAAATTCTGCTCAGAGCATTCATGCTCAAATTCCATTAAATAGGGTAAGCTTTGAACAGCATACCAGGCGGGATTAGAACTGTATTCCAGCGCATATTTATGATGTTCTAAGGTACTGGAATTATTTTCTTTAAGATTTTTAAACTCAAATGTTTCGGTTTCCCCTGGTCTGACGAAGAAGGCTAAACTCTCATTTACCAGCATACGATTGGTCAGTATCGGAAGGAAATTCTCTTCTCCATCTGTAAAATTTCCTGCTTTTGCCAAAACTTTATAAGTAACAGCAGGAACTCCTTCAGGAATAGTTAGTTGCCAGGAAACTGCAGCACTATTTGAGGTCTTTAAATTAAAGGTTTTGCTATTTGATGTATTGCCCAAAAGGGTATCTATTGGCTTTAAGCTTACCGCATCAAAAAGTTGTAACATGGCAGTTCCCGAAATACTTTCACCGGAAAGATTGGTGATTTTTGATTTAAAAACAATCGTATCATTTTCTCTTAAAAACCGGGGAGGATTAGGAGTGATATTCAAATCCTTTTGAGTTACCACGGTGTTCTCGTATTGCCCGGTAGACCAATCGTTGGTATGACCAAGCAGCCTTAATTTCCATCGGGTAAGCGCTTCAGGAGAAGTAAAACTAAATTGTAATTTCCCGTCTTTATCCAGATTCAATTCTGGAAAAAAGAAAGCTGTTTCATCAAGGTTTTTCCTGGCTTCTACATTTTGTAAGTCTTCCATTCCTTTTTTGGTAGTAATCACCACTACCCCATTGGCAGCCTGTGCGCCATAAAGTGCCATGGCTTCTGTACCACTTAGCATTTCCGCCGAAATGATATCAGATGAATTTAGATCGAAATCAGCAACAATTTCTCCATCGACGATGAACATTAACGAATTAGCTTCTCCTGAAGAATTTCCCCTAATCTGGATTGCTTCTGCTACCGGTGCCTCAAGATTACTTGCTGCAAATGCATCCCCTTCGATTTCTTTAGTATCTTCTTGCTGAACTCCATAACCTACAGTCACTACCTCATTTAAGGCTGAGGAATCTTCTTCCATTATTATAAACAATTCTTTGGATTTTCCTACCCGAAACTCGTATGTACCATAACCCAAATAGGAAACCTCCAGAATATCGTCTGCTTTAGTATCAAGGGCAAATTTCCCGTCAAAATTTGTGGTCGTACCTTTACTTGCTCCTTCTCCTTTAATCCTTACATTCACGCCAGGCAGTGGTAAGCCTTGGGTATCGGTAACTTTTCCTTTTGTGTTTCCTTTTAATTCATCGCTTTTTCCTTCCTGCTTTTTTCTACTCAGGTATTGGCGATACTGATAGCTATTAGGCCGGCTAAAATAAAACCCAAAAAGATTCAACTTATCAAATATCTTTTTCTGATTATGGTACGCTAAACCCCTTGGAAACTTGTTGGTAAAATGCCGCGTCTCACCTATATTGGAAATACTGAAATCGGGAAAATTCAGATAATTTTTGTCAAAACCGGTATTGACTTCCCACTTACCAGTCTTAAACTGATCTAACGAAGCATCGTACATAGAAGCCAAAACCTCAGCATCCGGAATTTCATTTTTCTCATTACTGACTTTAAAACTCCAGATCTCTTCTACTCCGGGTTCAATTTTATCCCTGAAAGTCTCGGTTTCTATATCAAGTTGTTTTTTGGTAATTGGAATCGAAATTTTCCTGCTTTCTGCTATTGCAGCATTATTTTTCACCCCGGAAACCTGAATTTCCAGAGTTTCAGAAATTGAAGCTTCCAGGGGAATTTCAATTTTCTTTTTTCCATTAAGCATTATAAATTCCCTAAAGATCTGATCGTTTTCATCATAAACCGAAAGCTCCAGGTTCAAGGAGTCATAGGCAGTTTGCAATAGCACCTCTAAGCGTTTATCTTTCCTAAAATCACTATTTTCTATTTTAAAATCAAAACGCTGATTGTCTGCCAGGTAATCCTCTTCCGGTTTAATCACATTAAAGGTCCGCTGCAGGGAATCTATATTATTGCCGTCGGTAACATCTACTTCCACGCTATACTTCCCGGATTTCCAATCCTCATCTATTAAAATTTCGGGTTCGTAAACAGCATCGGTATTGAAATCAGATTCATATTTTAATTCCCCTTGTGGCCAATTTTCTGGCTTATTCTCCTCTTTATACGGTTCTTCGGGAAATAATTCTTTAAATTCTTTTTCAGAAAGAATGGCAATTTCAGGTGCCTCCCATAATCTATGCTTTAGAATTCGATCCGGTGCTTTCAATTTATAAATTCGCAGTTTCCCTTTTACCGCAACCGGAATATCATTTAAATTCACTGCTTTAATATTTGGTTTCAGGCTATCTAAGCTTCCCAGGTTCTCCTGCATTTCAAGATTCAGCAACAGATTTTTGTTTCCTACTTTAACCGAGGTAGAAGCTTCTCGTGTTTCACCGCTTACATCGGTAACCACCACCTTTATAGTGTATTTATAAATAAGATCATCTTCTTTTAAATCTTCAGCTTTTACAACCGCAGGAAATTCTATAGCGAACTTTCCTTCAGCATCGGTGCTAATACTATCGGAAGTAATAAGGGTTTTTTCAGTATAAGAATCACGCCACCAATAGCGTACCTGCTTTTCCCGCTGCACCTCATATTTCAGCTTCGTGTTGTTTATGCCTGCGCCCATAAAGGAGCTGACTTCCCCATTAATTTTCATGGTATCTTTTGGACTAAACGTCTTTTTAGGACTATCAAAAACTATTTCAAAGCTTGGCCTTTTATATTCCTCAACACTAAAAGAGACGGAACTATTCATATAACTATCGGTGTCCCATATGGTATTCCAAAAATCGGTGTCCCCGTCAGCATCTGCTTCGGTATAAATGCGAAAGGCACCCGTTATACCAGTAGCGGGAAGCATAAATTCCCCCGTAAATGAACCATATTTGTTGGTCTTAAGCCTGAAACTTTCAATTTCCTCGCCATTGGGATCATCCACATATATCTCTACATATTCATTAGGAACAGTGGTAGTGTTTTCATTTTTATGTTTGAGTAAAATACCTTTGAAGTAAACTTTTTGCCCGGGACGGTAAATCTCCCTGTCCAGATAAAGCATAGATTTTGCCAGTATTTTTTGCTCTTCATCATTGCGATAATAGTAACCCGACCAATAATTTGTATTTAAAGTATCTCCCTCTTTGGTAATTCGTATTCTGCCTGAACGGCGATTATTTCTACTTAAATTATCTTTGAATTCCCCGTTTTCATCAGTCTTACCGGATCTGTCAATTTTATTTTTATCATTAAAGATTTGAATTTTAGCATCGGAAATATTCTCCCCCGAAACCCGATCTATGGCACGATAAGCTGCATATTTATTAAAACGAGTTTGGGCTAAAACCAAATTGGTTACCTGGATAAATTCATAACTGTTGCCTTCGTTTTCATGAGTATCGCCACCTGAAATATACAACAGGTAATTTCCTTTCTCGCGGCCTGGAAAAGCAAATTCTGTGGAATGCAGATTGTAATCTTCGGATTGTGGAAGATGAATGATTTTACTAAAATCGGGTTCTTTTTTGGTATAGTCCTTAATAATAGAATCCCTCTTCTTGTAAGTGAGATTGCGCTGGAAAGATTCCGGCACCTGAAAAATTTTAAGTGTTACTGAATCCAGGTTTTTATAGGAAATATAAATTCTGCCCGGTTCCCGGAGGGCAAGAATTGACTGTACCTTAATACTAACCTCAACAGCGGTAATGGCGCTCTTAAGCCTATAAGCTTCCTGGGCAGTAGACGAATTGGGATATTCTTTTGTTATTTCTTCACATAATGTTACGGCCTTTTGAAGAAATTCCGGGTGTTCCAATTCATCCTCTCTATCAGTTTCTTTAGAACGTTCATAATAATGCATAGCCCGTGCAAAAAGAATGAGTGCGTTTACCGGTTGATTAGTGTACTTTTCAGCCAGACGGTCTAAAGCCGACAGGTATTTCTCCCATCTCTGCGGACCTTTATAATAGTTTATTACATCCGCCAGTCGTTGGAGTTGATTGAATACAAAAGCTTCCGGGTTTTTATCCTGGGAATGTAAATGCTCAAGATTCTGGTAAATTTGGAGCACTTTTACTTCAGGATTCTCTTTGGCGGCTTTAGGAAAATTTAATTTCCTAAAAACCAGACTTTTTGCAAACAACTCCTCATCATCAAAAGCATATTCATTTGCGGTGGCTACCGATTGAAAATTACCCGAATCGGAGAAATAAGCCACAGCCCTATGGGCCAACAGATCGTATAAACTCGGTTGATATTTGCGGTAAAGTGAATTTTCAATTAAAAGTTCTGTGATATTCCCCACTGGAGTTTTAATAAGCTCTTTCTCCCCAGCTAAAGAAAGTTCATAGCTGATAGCGATAGAATCCTGCAAAGTATTAGCCGACCAAGTATCGATCTCCAAAGCTTCGGAATCGTCAATTTCCTTCCGGTCGCGGATTTTCCAACGGTGATTTTGAAAATACTGATCAAGAAATTTTGCTTTATAACTAAGCAATACATTTTTAAAAGGAGTGGGAATTTCTGAAATACTTTGGTTTAAATCCTTCAGAATCTCCACATTTGAGTACTCCTGATTAACCTGCAAAAATTTATAGTAAAAAAGCTTTGCTTTAATATAATTGGTATAATCCCTCGCTTCCCGAGAAGTATCCATTATTTCCGAAACAATTTCTGTAGCCGATTCATTACGACCCTGTAGCTCCAGGGAATCTACAACCTGCCATTTTTGTTCAATGGTTTCCTGAGCAAAGCCAATAAAAAAGAGTAGTAAAAAGCCGGGGAGTAAAAATTTCTTCATAAAGTAAACAGAATTATAGACGAGCTGTTTTCTGACAGACTATGAAGATACTAAAAAGATAGAGAAAACTTTTTACAGATTTTTAACCCGTTGTAAAGTATCTGTTTTTTTTAGATGTTATATAGAAATAAGATAAAAATTTTAAGACGACACATTTTCTCGGCCGTAATTCCTTAATTTGCTTTACTGAATTAATAAGATGAGTAGATCTAAACGTAACTCCCCTATTCTTCCCAATTGCAATATTGCTTCAGAAAAGATGGAAAAATAATAGTGATTGAGGATATTAAACCTTTATTTCAGATAAAAATCATTACCAGTGTTAAGTTCAGTGTAGTGTGTCGGTTAAGTTGCCGCTATTTTTTCTTTTTGGAGGCGGAAAAACGTAGCATAGCCATAGCTAAGTGAGGCTTTTCCAACGAAGAAAAAGGGGAAAAAGAACAAAACTTGGGCTGGCTAAACTATGCTTAACTTAAACATTAGATACAGGTTTTACGGTCTAGTATATTCAATCAGTTAACATTAAGATGAAAACTCATTTTTCCTATTTTCTTACATCATCAACCAGAATTCTACTTTTGTATAGTAACAAACCAGTTTCTTTTATATGACAAAGAATAAAAAATTTAAAAAACCCTGGCCAACCAAGGATGCCATGGTGCAGATTTATAAAAACAACCTCTGGGGAGGACAGAAATCTGAATTCTATTCTGGTTTAGGCTCACATCATCCTGAATTGGTAAATCCATATGCGGAAACCTTGTCTTCTTTTTTAGCTACTTTTGAACCACCTCTTGTAGTATGCGATTTGGGTTGCGGTGATTTTAATATTGGTAAAGAATTGGTAAAATACTCCGGGAAATATATTGCTATAGATATAGTTCCAGAACTTATAGCGCATAACAAGAAAACATTTAAAGCAAAAAACTTAGAATTTCATTCTTTGGATATCGCAAAAGATAATTTGCCTTCCGGAGATTGTGCAATCCTAAGACAGGTTTTACAACATATATCGAATGCTGAAATAAAATCTGTAGTAGAAAAATTATACAATTTTAAGTATGTCATTCTAACCGAACATTTACCGGAAAAAGATTTTGAACCCAATAAAGATATTATTTCCGGGCAGGGCATCAGGCTAAAAAAACACAGTGGAGTAAGTCTTTTAGCACCGCCGTTTAACTTTAGAATCAAAGAAGAAAAGCAGTTATTATCTACTAAATCCCCTGGTTATAAAGGAGTTTTGGTTACTACATTGTATAAGGTAAAAGTTCCCTAACCCCCAAAGGGAAACTGATCTGTGAAAACATCGCAGGGCATATAGCCTGCGAGTTTTCGGATTTTTTCTCCCTGTGGCAAGACACAAGGCGTGATATTTAGTAAAAATCATTATAAATTTTCTGCACGGCCGTAACAGTTATAGGTAAGTTTCGGGATAGTACCACCAATTTTGGTATTAACGCTATTTGTCATCAACCCGCTTTATGGTAATTCGCATTAAAACTCTAGTGTTTTAGAAATTAAGATCTTGTATTCCTGAACATTTCTTTCGTATTTTTTCTGTAGCCTAAACCATAAAAATATTCCAATTGCTAAAGTAATAGCTGCTAATAAATACATAGGGATATCATTGTTTCCTAAAATTATAGCGATTACAAAACCCAAGCCCAAAAAAAGGTGTGTAAATATCACAAATTTCCATAAAAAGTGTTGACTAAAGGAAATATGTACATTGGTCTCATTTTTAGTATCTGCTTTAGATAATCTTCCATTCACAATAACGTTATTATGATAAATGATGTACCAGGAATAAAGGAGACGTTTGCGAATTTTAAAGGATATTAAATTGCTGCTTTCCTTTTCTATATTGAATACAAATCCGTTAAGAGATCCAAGCGAAGCTTCTAAATTCTTACTTATCGCGTTGGGATTGAGCTTCACTTTAAAATTCCATTTTTTCATAATATCCTTTTTTTAATGAGTGATATATTCATTAACCGTAGCTTAAGCTAAATTTATAGGTAAATCTAATTATTTTTTTGTTTCAAGTGCCCCCTAACTTGCTTATATTCCCAATTTTTTCACATTTTTTTCAATTATAATATCTATCTTTTTTTAGTTACTCATAGTAAATTATTTCACGCTCATTAATCACTTGTTGTAGTACCTCATTAGTTTCTGAAGAGAGAAATTCGAGCTCAAATTTCACCCAGTTACCAATGCCATCATAATCATAAACCTTTGTTTCTATGGTTTCTTCAAGAGGCTTTCTTATAATATGTTCTTTCACATTGCCCCTGGTGTCATAAACGTAAGATTCGTTTAAGTTTATGCTTTCATCGGCCTTATAAACAATACGTTCTGTCATATTCGAAACGGAATCGAATTTTCTTATAACTTTTGATATCAGGTCTCCATTAACATCAACCGACTTATAGAATATTTCATTCCCATTTTCATCGTATTCCATATAGTTTTTGACATTAGTTTCTTTAGAATTGTACACGTTTTCCTGTATTAAATGTTGGTTGGAATCATAAGTAAGATCATAAGTTATTTCACGAACTAATTCGCCGGTATACTTTTTTCGTATTTCGGAAGTAAGGCTTCCATTGGCATCATATTGGAATGTGGTGATATACGATAGGTTTTCATCCAAATAGTACCCTTTGGTATAATCTTTCAGATGTCCTTTATTAAATGTAGAAGAACTTTTAGGCATATAGCGCAGATAGGTCTTTTTAATTATTCGGTTTTTTTTATCATACTCATATTCCCAAATATGTTCTAATCTTTCCTCTGGACTAACATATTTTTTAAACTTTACAAGATTCCCATAGTCGTCATACTTCCAGGTCTTTTTATAACCAAAAGCATCTGAAAAAGGAACTTTTACAGTAAGTTCTACTAATTTTGAATCTTCATAAATCTCATTTTGCACACGATCTATTTCGTTATTTTGCTTATACACGGTTATTGTCTGGTTGCCATTTTCGTGAATTTCCAGCTTATTTTGAAGATATAGCCCTTCGTGCGGGAGGGTAGATTTTTTGGCTTGATGGGCCTCCCACTCTTCCATTGTTTCAAACGTAGGGGACATATAGGTGCTTTTCGCAATTTTCTCGCCCTTACTGGAATAGCTATGAACTATTTTTTTTTCTAATCGATCTTGAAAATATTGTTTCATTTCTATGATTTGTCCTTCCGAGTTATAGGTACTCTCGTGTGAATATTCATCAGTATCAGAAAATAGTTGCTTCCCATACCTGTTAAAGGCATATTCCGATGTTCTTATTTTCGCCTCTTCATTAGGATACTTGGTAGTTGAAACTTCCTGTACAGTCTTGACTTTTCCTTTTAAATTCATTTTTTTCCAATCAGTTTCTTCTTTATCAATTACCGGTTTCGTTTTTTTAGCTGTGGCACAACCAGTTATTAAAGAAACTCCAATAAAAAATAACAGGCTGATTTTGAATATTATGATTGTTTTTTTCATTTTTAGAGGTCTAATATTTTGAGGCAAAATTTTAATTCTATTTTTTTCTTAACTGCTTCTAAAATTTATGTCGTTTTATAAATGTACCAGTACCCGGTAATTTTCTTTATCATAATAAAATTTTTAGGGTTCATAAGGGGTAAATCTTTTTTATCTTCAACATACAGGTATCCCACAGAATTATCTAATGTTCCTCCAATTAAAAAATTGATACAGTTTTTAAAATTATGCCCCCCAGTTGAAACAGAGGAAATAAATAGTTTTTGATATGCCGGTTCTAAATTTTCAATCAGGTTTATCCTTCCTTGTTGCATGCTGTTTTCTTTTTGCAACTGTTCCAAAGCCATACGTTTTAGCCTTTCAAAGTCATCCTGGTTTTCCAGAAAATGCTTTTCTATGTTTTGATCCAATTCTAATATAAGCCGTGCGTTGCCTAATTGAAAGTTGTAATTATCCATTGATGCAAAAATAGCGTAGGCATCGGTATCGTCCCGTCTTTTATGGTATTTTATGATGCGCCTTACCTCTCTTTTAGACATTTGCTCTAATGAGTTCTTTAGTTCCTGAATAATACCTGTATTGGCAAGCGTCCTAAAGGCACTCACTTTCCAAATGGAATCTTTTTGAAAATATAAGTACGTATCTATTCCTTCTGCTAAAGAATCTAAAAGCGTCATAGTTATTACAGCTGAAGTTTTTTTCTGCTCCAGCAAAGTGAACCTTGGGGTAACTCTTTTTTTGAAATCAAAACCCAAAGGACCTTTGTAGTCTTCTGTTATGTAGGCATCCATATTTGGCATATGCTCTTTACTGAAGATCCTTTCTGCCAGGATCAGGGGTTCCAATTCCTGACCATGGACTGTGAGGAAGTTCCAAGTGAAAACACTAAAAATGATTATACTTAGTTTTATATTATTGGGATAATCCATTATTTTAAGATTTTATCATGAAATGATGTATTTGTAACATCTTCCTTTATTCATATTTATAATGAATTGATGATCTTAGCTTTCGCTTCTTTAAATTCCCCTTCCTCCAATAAGCCTTCTTCATATAATTCTTTAAGTTCCTTTAGTTTGGCTTTAATCTCATCTTTACTCATTGAAACTGCAGATTGAATACTATTGTTCTCAACGGAAACAGCATTATTGGTTGGCTTGGTTTTTAATACGTCAGCAATATCTTTTTCACCTAAAATGAGGGCGGCAATTTCATTATAGCCCCGAATACTGGCATAATCCAGGGATTTTTGTTCCCTCACATTCGATAGGTTGACATCGGCACCATTTTTTATCAATAAGGCAACAATATCTTTGTTCCCAACTGCGGAGGCATAGTGCAAGGCGGTGTTTCCGGATTCATCCTGAATATTTACATTGCCCCCTTTTTTAAGCAGTAATTCTACCATATACAAATGCCCGTTCTTTGTAGCGATATGCAGTAAACTTTCACCGCCGGAGGTTCGGGATTGGCAGATGTTAAACAAACTGTCTGATGATAAATCCTGAGCCGTTTCCACAAAATCGAGATAGCTTCCCATGCTTAATTCGCTTTGCGAAGGGGTTTGGAAATCAACATCTAAACCTTGCTCTAAAAACAGGTTGACCAACTGTTTTTGGTTGTAGGCACAAACGTAATAAATAGGAGACAATCCGCTTGGGGTATGCTGAAAAATATTGCCCCCTTTTTCCAAAAACAACCTGACCAGCATAATGTTGTTATTATAACACGCATATTGCAGGGGCGTGACTGATTGTGCATCGGGTTCATCTACCGGAATACCGTTTTCAAGCAGGGTTTTGATGATAGGCATATTGCCGGAAGATAATGCCAAATGAATAAGGTTATTGCCATCTTTTGTTTTGATACCTGTATCTGCGCCCTGCTCTATAAAGAAGTCAATCAATAGTTTTTTGCAATAAGTAACCGCCAACATTAACGGGGTTTGGCCAGTGTTATTAGTGCTTTCCAGTTGCAGCCCGTTTTCCAGGAATAATTTGGCCAGAGGTTTTTGCCCATTTTTAGTAGCAAGATGTAAGAGTGTGTTTTCTGCTTTATCAGTAATTTCTGTTTTGGCATTGTTTTCTAACAGCAATTTGATGGCTTGCGTCTGGTTTTTTAGCGTTGCAAAATAAAGTGGCGTTTCACCTTGATGGTCTTCATAGTTTACATCGGCACCTTTTTTAATTAAGTTGGCACAGATTTCTTTATATCCCTGATGAGCGGCGTAATGCAAAGCTGTACGACCTTTGTTGTCGGTATAGTTAACGTCCGAAACTTCATTTTCCAATAACAGTTCGGCTATTTTTCGGTTGCCGTTTTCACAGGCAATTAAGAATGATTTACTCATTTTAGGTTTTTTGATTAGTTAACCGTTATTTCGAGTTGTTTTTCAACAATAAAACCACAACTTTCTCTTTTAAATTATCGTCAGAGGCGAGGCCTAATGGGGTTTTATCTTGCGTGTTCCTTATAGATGTATCGGCACCTTGTTTGAGTAACAACTTGGTCATTTTATACTGTTCTTTTGCCTTGCCTTGATCAAAATTGAGTTGCATTGCGCACACCTTATGTAAGATGGTGTTGCCATCGTTATCGGCGAGGTTAACATCTTGATAATCATGTTTCAAAAGCGTTTCAAACACGGCAAATCCTTTTTTTAATGCCGCCTCCAAAACAGTTGTTTCTTCGCCATACGCATTGCGATTTACCTGATGAATATCGCCCCCCATTTCGAGTAATTTGTTGAGGTATTCCAATTCTTTTTCACCCGAAGTGTACAATCTATCGATATAGTTGAACAGCAGGGTTGACCCGTTGGAGTTGATTTCTTCTAAAGAAGGACTGTCGTATTCACAAAGCAGATCAAAAAGTTCATAAGAAACCTTATCAATCAATGCAATATGAAAAATGGAATTTCCGTCTTTGTCTTTTATAGACGTATCTGCATCATTTTCTAAAAGAAGTTGAACCATATCAAGCTGATTATTTTCAATGGCTCGCAGTAGTGGCGTTTTACCTCCTTTATTTTTATGGTTCACATCTAAACCTTGGTCAATAAGCCACTGCATCACTGGTTCTTTCAATTTGTTAAAGAGCAAGGTATTGTCTGTAGCATCCATTTCTGTGATATTACAACCCGCCTTCACCAGTATTTCAAGAGTTTGAATTGGCAATTTTTTATGGAGTGCGAGCTTCAAAAGCGATTCATTGCCTATGCTTTCTTCTATGTTTTCTATTTTTGAAACAAAATCCTCAAAGAAATCTAAGGCCTCTTGATTTGGTTTTTCTGGGGAAAGGCTTTCAAAATTATATGGAGTAATGGCTTGGGAGTAAAATGGCGTTTCTGAGAAAACGATTTTAATAAAACTTCCGTTGAGTTTGTCCAATTCAAACACATCTAAAATCAACGCATCTGAGTCGGATAGCTTTAAGATAAAGTCATATTTCTTTAGCCTTAAAAATGTGCTAATGATTTGATTTTGATCAAAGGGAGCTAGTTTTTTAAAAGAACTTACTTCGCTTAAAATAATAGCTTCCACCCGGGCATAATCTTTACTCAAAAAGGCTTGTTTTAACGAATCCATTTATCTTGATTTTCATTATTTATTGATTTAATCCATTACATTACCCAATTATATAGAACGCCAATAAGAGTACACCCAAGGACAAAAGGATCAATCCAGCAGGAATTTGGTATTTTGCGAGCTTTAATCGCAGGGCCTGGCCTTTTTCTTTTGCAATTTCATTCTTTTCTAAAAGGTATTTAGAAATCAAACCGTAACCCAGTAAAAATCCAACGACAAATTCTACCACGGCAACCGCTAAGCCGATGATCCAGGCAAGGCTTAAACTTCCAATATTGAGGATTGAACTAATGGCACCCCAAACACCCCAAAAAGCAAGTATAACGCCAATCCAGCCTTGGTATGGTGTAAGTTTGTCAATCAGTTCTTTGGCATTTGGTTTTTTAGCGATAATCACGCTAGCTGAGGCAATAAGTCCGCCTAAAATGGCAATAATAATTCCAATCATAATGTAGTTGTTTTAATAGTTTTATAATTGGAAGCAAACCTATTACCCAAACTGTTAAAAATAAAATTCAACTCATAAGCGTTGATAGAAAATTGATAAGCGTATGATTGGTTAGTTTAAATCGCGAATAGCATCTTGCAGTAATTTTCGTTTGCGATACGAAACAGGAACTTCGGTGCCATTGATGAGTAGTAAGCTGTTTGTCTTTAAGCCTTTGATGTGCGATAATGCCACGAGGTGGGATTGATGACAGCGTACGAAATCGTATTCCTGCAAGAGTTCTTCATAATATTTCAGGTTTTTGGAAACCATTATTTTTTGCTCCCTCGTGTAAAACATCGTGTACGCCCCATCTGCCTCAAGATGTAAAATATCTTTGATGGCAATTAAATAGCGATTATCAGTCGTCTTAAGAACAATTTTTTGATCATCTTTTTGCGTTGCTACGGATGTAATGGTGGGCGAATCACGTTTATCGGCGCGCTGAATGGCATTCTGTAATTCGATCGGATCAATGGGTTTGAGCAAATAATCGATAGCGCTAAACTTGAAGGCTTTAATGGCATGCGCATCATAAGCAGTTGTGAAAATGAGCCCAAACTGTCGAGAATTTAGCTGATGGAGTAAGTCAAATCCGCTGCCGTCTTCGAGCTGAATATCCAAAAAAAGTAAATCTATTTCATTGTTGTTCAAGAACTTAACAGCTGATTTTACATTTGGTAAAACCACTTCAATATGTAAATGCGGTGCGGTGAGTTGCAGCATATTTTTTAACGCTTCCTGGGCATTTTTTTCGTCTTCAACAATAACAACTTTCATAGATTTTATGATTTTAACGACAATGAAAATGTAACCCGTGTTCCTTTGTTTTTACCGAGGGATTGAATCTTAAAACTATTAGCATCACCGGGATTGTGAATCTTGAGTCGTTCTTTTATAATTTGTGTGGCGTGCAATTTGTTGTCAGAAGTTGGGGTATAGCCTTTCCCGTTATCTTCAATGGTAAAATGCAGGCATTTTTCATTTTTTTGGTTTACAGAAACCACAATCTTTCCGGGGTTGTCACTTTTTTTCAATCCGTGTTCAATGGCATTTTCAACAAAGGGTTGCAATAGCATTGGCGGAATGTTCAGGTTGCCTGGCGCCTCTTGCGTTTGCACCGAAATATCATATTCGAAGCTGTGGTTAAACCGAAATTTTTGGGTTTCCATATAATTTTGAAGTGCATCTAAATCTTCCTCCAAACTAATCCATTCTTTCTGAACAAAATCAAAATTCTGACGAATCAATTTTGCAAATTTTGCAATGTAGGATGCAGCATCTAACGGGTTTTTATTCATTACCGTATTTTGAATAGCCGTAAGGGCATTAAAAATAAAATGCGGATTCATTTGAGAGCGTAAAACCTTATTTTTAAGCACAGCACGTTCTTTTTGCCGTACTAAATCTTTTTTGGTTTGACGCTGATAAAAATAGACCCCGAAGGCCAGCGCGAGTAAAAACACAGAAAGTGCGATCCATTGATAGGTCATTGTGCGTTGCTGTTGCTCTCGCCATTTCAATTCGTTTTCTAGCAACTGCCTGTGCGTGTCTACCAGTTGTAAATTTTCTTCTTTTTGGCGCAGGGCTAGTTCGGTGTCAATACGTTCAATAGTAGATTGATAGCTTTGGGCACCGAGCGGATTGTTTTGCTCTAAACTATTTTTCAGAAGGGATTGGTAGAGCGATTTTTGCACATCAGGCCTGCCTGTTTTTTCTTCAATATCCAGTGCCCTCAACAAGGTTTT
This sequence comes from Salegentibacter sp., assembly GCA_017795085.1. GTDB lineage: Bacteria > Bacteroidota > Bacteroidia > Flavobacteriales > Flavobacteriaceae > Salegentibacter. The sequence continues at coordinate 888,447 of CP051246.1, read as the reverse complement.
TTCTTCGTTTTGAAAATCATTTTGTTGGTGTTGCAATCTTGCCAGCGATATCAGTGGATTGCTATTGCTTATCTTCAAAGAATCGTTAAGGGCAATGGCTTTTGTGAAATAAGATGTCGCCTTTTCGGTGTTGTTTAATTGGTTATAAACAATTCCCAAGTTGTTGTAAGATTTGGCTACGGAAGCCATATCCCTCAACTTACGATTTATAGCTAAAGATTTCTGATTATAGGAAATGCAAGTCTGTAAATCGCCTTTGTTTCGAAATAAAATTGCCAAATTGTTATAGGTAACAGAAAGTGCTTCTTGGTTGTTAGCCCCTAAATGGTATGCTTTTGATACTTGCAAATAAGAAATGGCCTTATCCAACTGCCCAAGTATAAAATAGACGTAAGACATATTGTCATTAGCTTTTACAATTAGCTCCTTGTTATTTAATTCTTCAGCGCGTTGCAAAGCCTTGTTCCCATATTTTATGGCTTCACTTTGTTTGTTCAGTCTGGAAAAATTATTAGACAGTTGTATTTCAACATTCATTAACTGCTCGGCTTGTGTTTTGGGGTTAAAACCTTTTTTTGCTTTTTCTAAAAGAGTAATTGATTTGTCCAAATCGTTTAGGTTTTGGTATGCATAGCCACTTTCTTTGTGTAAATATGGTATTAAACTATCTGCCGTTCTTTTAGAAAACAGCAATTTATCAATTGCTATAATGGCGTTTTTAGGTTGATTTTTTCTTAATACAACAATAGAATCAAGGTTGATTTGAGCTTGCAACTGCAGGCTAAATAATAGTAAAGTTATAGATAGTGTTAATTTCATTAATGGTATGGATACCGACGCAATTTTAAGTTGTTTTATCCGGCACAATTTATCGACCTACCTGGTTTCTACAGGGCTTGCTATATTTTCTGTTTTCAGATACAAAATTACGGAATATTAGAAAAACTATACCCCATCACCCTGCCGGCATCGGTTTAATACCATTTCAACCCTAAAATGATGTATATAATTGAATAAATTCCCTATAAAATAATTTTATGAAGGCAGTAGTAGTAAACCGGTTTTTACCGGTTTACGATATATGGGATTAGGTTGTTTTTATAAGGTTAATTTTTGATGAAAGTATTTGGGGTGTTCCGGTTTGGATTATGTTAGGAAAGCTGCTTACGCGGTTTGGCATCGGGTTTCTGCTATCTAAAATTTAATAACTTAGCAATTTAGTTGGCGTTACTGAGTAACGCTATAACAATATCGCGATAAATGAATCAAAAACCATTAAGAAAGCAAATTGAAGAAATCGTCCAACTAACAGACGATGAATTTGCATTTGTATTGGAGCACTTTCAAAAAAGAAGGTTTAAAAAATATCAAATTGTCCTTCACGAAGGCGATTATGCTCGTTACGATTACTTCGTATTGAACGGTTTGATGAAAGTTTCCAGGCTGGACACGGACGGAAAAGAACACATTTTACAGTTTGGAATGGAAAATTGGTGGATAACCGATGCTGAAGCATTTCACCACAAAACCAAATCGACCCTGATTGTAGATTGTTTGGAAGATACCGAAACCCTTTCGCTTACGTTGGAGAACAAGGAAAAATTGAGCAACGAACTTCCTAAAATGCAAACCTTTTTCCTCAAAAAAACGACCAACGGATACATTGCCTTACAAAAACGAATCCTTTGTTTTTTAAGCAGTAATGCCAACGACCGTTACCACAATCTTATCACATTATATCCGGGTTTGATTCAACGAGTGCCAAAAGCGATGATTGCTTCCTACCTTGGTGTTACCCGCGAAACCTTGAGCCGGCTGTCAAAAATCAATGCATAATGTGACATTCCTCACAGCAAATCCTTGACAAATGTCCTGTTGGGCAAGCCATGCCTTTCGGAACTTTGTCGTATGAAAAGTAAAAGTGTATCAGTTACAGAACAGAGCTGTATGCCCATCGCTATATGGGCGTTGACCGTTAGTGTTTTTGCCATCGGCACCACAGAAGTTGTTATGATTGGCTTGTTGCCGACCATTGCCAAAGAATTTTCCATCAGTACCGCTTTGGCAGGGTGGCTAGTTACTTCCTACGCACTCGGTGTGGCATTCGGAGGGCCGTTAGTTACCGCATTTACCAATAAAGTTGACAGAAAAAAATTGTTGCTTGTCATTATGATACTTTTTGTGGTAAGCAATGCCTGGGCTTCGATTTCATCTGATTTTAGCCTTTTGATTGTTGCAAGGGTTTTGTCGGGAGTGGCCCACGGGGTGTTTGTTGGCATTGGTGCCAATATTGCCAGTAGTATGGTTCCCATTGAAAAAAGAGCTACGGCTATTTCCATAATGTTTACAGGCTTGACAGTGGCTATGGTAACGGGGGTTCCGATGGGTACGTACATCGGACAACAATTGGGGTGGCGTTTTACCTTTGGGGGAATTGTTATTGTTGGGTTCCTTTGTTTATTAGCCAATCAATTCTGGTTGCCCAACGACATAAAAAAAGGAACGCCTATACGGCTGAAAGACCAGTTCAAGGTGTTGGGAAACAAATCAATGCTTCTCGGTTTTTCGTTGACCTTATTTTCGTTTGCAGCCTTATTCGGGACGTTCACATATTTATCCCCTTTACTAGAAGAAATTTCAGGTTTTAGTGAGGGCCAAATTACGCTGATTTTGTTGCTCTATGGCGTTTTCGTGGCATTGGGGAATTTATCGGGTGGAAAGTTATCCAATAAAAACCCCGCTAAAATCCTTATTGTTTTATTCGTACTCTTGTCTGTAAATTTTGTCCTGATATTTGGTTTTTTGCCATTCAAAATACCGACATTGGTACTGATGGCAATAATGGGTTTTATCGGTTTTGCGACCGTTCCCGGAATGCAGTTGTATGTCATTCAACTTTCAGAAAAATACCTGACAGGAACAGAAGATGTTTCTTCGGTTTTAAATATTTCGGCATTCAATATAGGAATAGCATTAGGGTCATCAATTGGCGGAATGCTACTTTCAACATCTCTGGGATTATTGTCAATAACCTTGATGAGTGCAGTTTTTTCCGTAATGGCCATTATAGTGGCGGTTATCAGTAGTAGAATAGAAAAATAATTTTAACATAAAAACAGCTAAAAATGGAATACAGAAACTTAGGTAATTCAGGATTAAAAGTACCCGTATTAAGCCTTGGAGCAGGCACTTTTGGCGGGACCAACGAGTTTTTTCAGCGTTGGGGGCAAACCGATGCAAAAGAAGCCGCCAGGTTAATCGATATCTGCCTGGAAAGGGACATCAACTTTTTTGACACGGCCAATGTCTATTCCTTCGGCGATTCGGAAATCGTATTGGGCAAGGCCTTAAAAGGAAAAAGGGACAAAAGTATTATTTCTACCAAAGCAACTTTTCAAATGGGCGAGCAACCCAACGAAAAAGGCTCGTCTCGATACCATTTGATAAATGCTTTGGAAGATAGTCTAAAAAGATTGAACACAGATTATATCGACCTGTACTTCATGCACGGTTTTGACCGTAATACACCCATTGAGGAAACCTTAAAAACCCTTGACAATATGGTGAAAAGTGGAAAGGTAAGGTACATTGGCTGTTCTAATTTTGCTGCGTGGCAATTGATGAAATCGCTTTCTGTTTCTGAAAGAAAAAATTTGGAAAAATACGTCATCCTTCAGGGCTATTATTCGCTTATCGGGCGGGATTACGAACAGGAACTGATGCCACTTCTGGAAGACCAAAATATGGGGTTGATGGCGTGGAGCCCGTTAGGTTGGGGGCGATTGACCGGAAAAATAAAAAGAGGGATGGAAATGAAGGCAGGCAGGATAAAATCAGGTGGCGATGTGGGAGCACCGCCGGTTGAGGATGAATTTCTTTTAAATATAGTGGATATATTAGAGAAAATAAGTAATGAAACCGGGAAATCAATACCGCAGATAGCCATCAACTGGTTGCTTCAAAATAAAACCGTTTCAAATGTAGTCGTTGGGGCGAGAAATGAAAAACAGTTATTATCCAACATTGGTGCTGTGGGCTGGAACTTGGCTGAAGAACATTTGAAACAACTTGATGAAATTTCAAAACCATCCCCCATTTATCCGCATTGGGTGGGAGAGAGGTAAAAAAGCTGTACTTAATTGGGGAAACAGCACACTCCGCTAGAAACTGACGGAGTGTGCTACCCATACCAAAGTATTAGCGTGGGACTTGCTTTTGCAGTTCTCTATTCTAATTGTATACCTTGTGTTCCGTCGGGCTTCCCGAGGTAGTTGATTTTTAATGCTAAGAAAAAGAGAAACGTTTTGTGCAACTCAGTAATAAGTTATTGATTTTTAGTAGGGTATATTTTAAGTTATATTATCTTTACTCCCCATTTCATTAATAAATCCGTCAAGATCTTCTTCTGTCTTTAATTGTAATTTCTGTTTGATGCGGTAACGTGCCATCCGGATACTTTTTGGGGCCACATTCATCTTTACGGCCATTTCTTTATTGGTTAAACCCATCAAAATGTATGAACAGTACTTTAAATCAAGTCGGGTTAGCTTGTTCTCGGCTTTTTGTTGAAGTCCCACAGTAAAATCGGGATGTATTTCGATAAACTCGGTTTTAATGTCTTTATAATTGTTGTCGGCTTCATTGCTTTTGGAGAGCAATCGTTTAATTTTTTGATATAACGGATCATTACTATCCATAGAATTCAATTGTTCTTTTAAATCTTTCAATAAGGTGTTTTTTTCTTCTACTTGTAGTGTGCCGGCCAGAAGTTCTTTCTCTAACCGATCTAATCGTTCTTGCATTAATTCCCGTTCTGCTTGTAAACGGGCCATTTCTTCGGCTTTAAGGTTGGCTTGGAGTTCTACCTCATTTTTTTCTCCGGAAAGCAATAACTGTTGCTGTTGCGAAGTTTTTAATTTAAAGTGATACGAACGAAACAGAAAGAACAGAGCGATTGCCCCGGCAATAATCAGGACTAAATAATATCGGTTTAATTGCTTGCTAAAAGAGGCTTCTTGTTGGGCATTTGCAAGTGCCATTTTTTGCTTTTCAGATTGATATTGGACTTCCAGTTTTTGGGTGATAGAAAATTTTTCTTCATCAAACAATTCCTTATCCAATAGGTTATATTGTTTGTAAAATTTTAAAGCCTTATCGGCATCGTTTTGTTTTTCTGCTACCTGTGCCATAACTTTTACAATGCGCGATCGGGTTCGTGTGTCTTTTGTTGGGCTGGAAGATATTTCGGCAAGCGCCATCGACAGTAAGTCTTCGGCACGCCCGTAATCTTTTTCCTTAAGGGCATATCCGCTTAAAATTCCGTAACTGTTCCCAATGATTTGAAGATTATCGGTTGCCCTGCCTACCTTCAGAGCTTTGTTCAGGTAAATTTCAGCGGAATCTTTATAAGAAATGGGGTAAAACTCGTAATATAAATTTGCCAAATTTAAGGAAGCCAGCCCGATGGTGTTGGGCAAAGTAATACGATGTTTACGGGTTTCAGAAAACGTCAGTACTTTTTTTGTATAATATTTTGATGAATCTAACAACGTTTTTCGAGAAGTGTCTTTTCTGTATCGGTACAAAAAACTACTGCCTGTACTTAAATAGGCATTTGCAATAGCATCGGCATTTTTGCTCTTTAAGGCTTCTTTTAGGCATAAGGTTGTAAACTTTAATTGTTTGTCTTCATTTTTCCAGTGTGCTTCGGTAGCTGCAAGGTGATGATAAATGTTACTCCTTATGTAAGCTGCTTTTTCATTGGTTAAACCTTCGAGCATCCGCAAGGCTTTTAATCTGTATTCGTAAGCCTTGTCTGTGTTTTCCAATACCATTTCCAGCCATCCTTTATTATTCCATATCCTGCCTTTAATTAGCTTGTCATCTGTACGTTTGGCATACCATTGGGCACTGTCTAAAGCTTTAAAAGCAAGACTTAGGCTGTCTTGTTTGGCGTATATCGACATTAAGTTGGAATAAATCAGCGCATCGTATTTGTGATTCTGCTTCTTTTTATGAAGTTGCTTTGCACGGTTAACAAGTTGTATGGCTTCTTCAAATTTGTCTTGAGTGGTCAAGATTTTTACTTTTTGGCATATTGCCTCTATACGTTTTCCTGTGCCAACCTTAGGATTTTCGATAATAACATCTAAAGAATCGACCACAGTTGATTGTGCTCGTACACTAAATGGGAACATTACCCAAAAAACAACACACAATAAAGCAGGTAACAAGCTATTCATTTCGCAAAAATACTATAATTCTTAATCTTGAAAACAAAAACACCCAATCTTGTAGACGCTTTGTAGTCGGTAGTATTACAAGTTGTAGACGTTGTATAAGCAGTACAAAAGCAATTAGGGCTTTTTTAAGGTTTAGCTTTGCCATAAAATAATTTCAAATTTCAAATCAAATTATCCATGAATTCAAAAACTATTTCAATCGTATCGTACATCACCATTATCGGATGGATCGTCGCCTATCTCCAAAACAAAAACAATAAGAAAAAAAACGAACTGGCTTCTTACCACCTCGAACAAGGTCTGGGAGTATTTATCTTTGCCGTTATCCTGAACATAGCCATTACCATTATTGCGGGTATTATTCCTTCTCTGGGAAGTATTTTATCATTACTCGGGTTGCTCCCGCTTGTCTTTATCATTCTGGGCATTATCGCCGCCAACAACGAAGCCTTAAAACCCGTACCGATTATCGGGAAGTTTTTTGAAGGGAGATTTAATTTTTAATCAACTTATTATGAAACACATACTATTAATAACCACTTTATTTGCTGCAATAGTTACCTCTGTAGCACAAACAAACGACCGTTATATAGAAGTGGCCGGAAAGACCATCTATCAAAGGGAGGTAGAACATTATGAAGCAATAATGGAGCTAAGCGGCAGGCCCATATACGGCGGAGAAAAAGAGCTCTCGTTGGAAGAACGCAAGGCCTATTTTTTTAAAAAAGCAAAAGAATTCGGTTTGGATAAACGTCAGATTCGTATTGCTGATAAGAAAGAAAATGATACCCGAAACCTTTCGGGTGAGCGAATACGCTATGTGGTGAAAACTACCGATGAACAGGAAATTAAAAGCATTCTTTTATTAGGGAAGATAAAAAACGAACGAAAATACCGTATTGTAGTGCGTTTTGACGTAAAATAAGAATCAGTAATGGAAATAAAACAACAAACGGAGTTGAGGTATTTACCCAATTTCAAAAAAGAAGCAATGGAGAGCCTTTTAAAAGCGTACGAGCAATACGTAAAACTCAACAATTCCGTAAGGATACCGGGGCTTTTTGTGATAGCGATGATAGGTGCTGCACGTTTACTTCAAGGCAAGATGTCCAAAAACCAGTTGATAACCATAACCCTTGTTGTGATGTCGGCACTGATACTTTGGATGTTTGTGATTGCCTATAACCTCATCAAACAAAAAAAGACGATAAAAAATCAGCTAGAAATAATGGCCAATGCTCAAGATTATTCATTTAAGGAAGTGAAAAAAGAGTTCAATTCTTTCGTGAAAACCCACTATAAAGGCCCAAAAATATAAAAGTTATGACAACAAGTAAATCAACTTTCTTAAACCTATTGCTTATGACATTGTTTTTTTCCTCTTGCGAGTTTCGGAAATCGTATCAAAAAGATTTGATAAACGGGACTACGGCAAAGGGAGACGGGCTTAGCTGCGAAGTTATTTCAATGGAAATTAACGGCCGGGCCGAAGAGCGGAACAGTTTTAAAGATTTGATAAACGGGACTACGGCAAAGGGAGACGGGCTTAGCTGCGAAGTTATTTCAATGGAAATTAACGGCCGGGCCGAAGAGCGGAACAGTTTTGTATTTGGCGAAAACGTAAACCTTATGTTTAATGAAATGAGCGGCTTTACCAAGGAAAATGGCAATGTTTTTCCCGGCTTGTCGATGTATATCGTTAACAACGAGAAAGACACGGTGTTGTCGGAACCTGATTTAATAACCGATTTTGTACCTGACACAGGTTTAACCTTGCAATTGCAGACCAATTTTATTGCGGCCTTGCTACACAACAATGACGAGAAATATATTGCCTATATCAACATTTGGGATAAAAAGGGCGATGGAACATTCAGCTACAAAATGCCTTTTACCGTAAAAGATGCCGGGCTACTTGATGTAACAGCAAATCAGGTAAGCAATGACAACATCTACCTGTGGAACGAAAGCGATAATGCACCTGTGCTTGACAAAAACATCAACCAGGAAGATGTATTGATGCTTATTCTTGAAGGCGTCACCGGCTTTAAAGAAATCAACGGAATGGTATTTCCGGAGTTTTCCATTGAATTAACGGACAAAAAAAGAAACATCATCCTGAAAAACCCCGATCTGTTCAGCAAGTACGAAGCAACGGGGATAAGGATGGAAGATTTAAAAAAACAGGCTCACGCAAGAATCACCTTTCAAAAAGGACGGGTAGAAAGTCCTTGTACACTCAAAGCCGTGCTGAAGGACCGACATTCAGAAAAGCAAATTGTAGTAGAAACGGAATTAGAAATTATTGAATAAAAAAATAGAATTATGTCAGAACCAAATTCATTATACGTAAAGGTATTGACTATCCTTCTTTGTTGTTTCGTTGGCCAAACAGGTTTTTCACAACAAGCCAAACTGGTGTACAAAGGCATTGAAGAAAATCGGCTTGTGGATTACAGAAACAACGAGCTTGCCATTATTACCGAGTTGCAAGGTACTCTGATAGATCCTGACCACAAGATTAGGATTAAGGAAATCACCAAAGCGGTTGACAATATTGGCAATCAACTTGTTGTGAAAAATGGCTATCCTTATCCGACCAACTATTATACACGGGAAAAAGAGCTGGTGATTGGTCTGAGTGCCCCAAGCCGTCAAGCCACTGCAATAAGTGTAGAAGGAAGTTTAGAGTATTTTGTGATTTCCGAAGCGAAAAACTCCAAAATTGAGCAAACCAACATAAGGGCAATGCTTGAAAAGAACATATTGGCCGGTAAAGTAGATAACGCCCAATTGGTTTTGCTCAACGCTGAAAAATGGGCCCGGATGAAAAATGAAAACCCTAAAAGTATCGGTGCAGAAGCTCAAAGTTTGCACAAACAATTGGGTATTGGTGAAAATGAAAAAAAAGCTGAATTTTATGTGTATAACATCATCAGGGATTTTGAATATAAGAATAACAAAAACGGCCCCGGAACAGCCCTGTATTTCTATAAAAAAGATGACGAAAATACCATCGTATCTGTTGACCTGTTCAATGCAGAAGGTAAAAAGATGACCAAGAGCTATTACAATGACCGTAACACGTATTATTTATCATCAAAAGAAGAAATTATACCCGATTTTATGCTCCGGATCGTGGTGAAAAATGCCAACGCATTACAAGAAATTCCGTTTAAAATAGAGCATATAAAATTACCTTAAAAACACTAAAATGAATTGTATAGTTAGAAACTTTTTTTTGATAATCCTTATTGGAATGATGGGTGCCAACACTTTTTCACAAAACCTGAACCTGTTTTTACGCAACATAGAAGAGAAACGTATAGACGGCGACACCTACCAACGAAGTCCTTTTGACTCCACCAGCACTATTACGCTCACCACAATGGTAAACGGCATTCGTTTAAACAAAAATCATTTGGTAAAGGTAAATGAAGAGAGCCTAGAGGTGAAAGATGACAAAGAAAACAACCTGTATTTGGTGAAGGATGTATTTTACCGCAATAGGTATCAAAGCGATAAAAAGTTAGAACTAATCTTCAATGCGCCCGCCCGCCAGGCCTCAAAAATTAAAATTAAAGGCAGTTTGCTCTATTTTACACCAACGGAACAAAACAAGGGTAAAGTGATTATCCACAACTTTCTCGACAGTAAGCAGAATTTATTCAAGGGCATTGATACGGAAATAGAACTAACCCTGATAAAAGACCGCGAACTGATCGATATCCAAAAAGAAATGCAAAAAAAGATTGACAAAGAAGTAGAAAAACGTAAAAAAGAAAACGGCAAATTAACCGAAAAAGAACAGGAAGAGGTGAAACTTGCCCGCGAATGGGTTAATGATATGTTACGTTTGGTCAACAACAGTTCGGCACACACGCTTACCTTTCAATCGAATATAAAAATTGAAGACGCATTTTACAGTTTTAAGATATTCAATGTCGAAGGAAAATCGATCAGCACCGGGTATAATTCCGTTGACAACCTGTACCAATATCATTTAACAGAAGCTCCGACAGAGGGCTGTTACATACAGATTGTTCGGGAAGTAGATACTGCTGTCCGGGAACTGGAATTTGAATTTAAAAATGTGGTTTTACCTTAAAAAATATTAACCATTAAGCATTCAAAACTATGTGGATCAGAATAACAGATCTCAGCGTAAAACAAGTAGATGCCAATCATCTAACTAACCCAAAAAATCCGGGTAATCCGATGCTACTTAACCTGTTTCAGCGGGAAGGCCGGACAGTATTCTGGGTAATAAAAAACAAGAGGGTCTATTCCCAATATATAGAAACATCCACCGGAAAGGTAATTTCTAAACGGAAATGGACCGATCAGATGAAAACCTTTGCCCAACAGAAACTGGAGCTACTTCATCCGCAAAAAACCGTGTTCAGGCTTACTATTTTTGGCTGGATCTTCTTTCTCGGTGCATTTGCACTCCTGGGTTATCTCGTCTACGACGGACTGGTTACCTCACCAGAGCGAACGGAGCAGTTTGAGCAAAGGCAAACCGAAAAAGCCACGGTAACCAAAGGCGATATTTACAAAGGCCGTATCGAGATTTATCGGGAAGAAGGAAGTCCGCTGGGTATGAAAGGCGAGTTTGGCTGTTTTAAGGTTGTGAAAATAGAAGGCGATACCTACCACATAGCCAAAAGCACCGAAATGAGCAAAACAACCCAACCCCTTGAACAGATGAACAGCACCGATTTTGAACAACAAACCATCAAAGTACAGGCAAAAGAGCTGAGTGCTTATTACAAAAGATTCGTTTCGGAAGATGGGTTGATAGAAATATCCTTTGATGAAAAGAAAGAATAGAATTGCTAATGGATTTATAATTATAAGAAACAAAAAACAACGGGAAAATTTACTCTTTTGTACGTCAATTTATTGCTGTCTATACTAATTATTAGGCTCCGAAACCAGATTATAGAAAAAATGGGAAAGAATGAATAAGTGGCTTAAAATAATACTTTCTGTCGGAGCGATTATCCTGTTCGCTATCTTTCTCGGTGGCAGATGGGCCATTCGTTCTCTCAAAAAAAAAGTGGATACTTCGCTCGAGAAAAAAACCGTATCGCTCCATTTTTTAAATGATATCGACTTTGACAATGGCAATTATGTTTTGATCCTGGAAGTGAAAGACAAAGGCAAGTTTTGGATTGATGATAAAACATTGCTGAAAGCCAACAAAGACTCATTAAAGATTAATGTAAGCCTATTCAACTATTTGCCCGGAGAAGGTTATCGGGGTTATGGCGCAATGCTGTTTAAAGACAGGCAGGTAATAAAAAGCAAACACGGCGGGGTTTTTAATACCTTTGAATATGGAAATTTACTTGAAAACGCACAACCATTTGACAGCGTTATGGTACATGAGTACTATTATGAAAGTCGTAAAGAGCTGGAAAAATTAAATCTCGATTCCCTTCAAAATAGCCCGGATGCTTTTGGTCTTCAAATTCCTGAATTTGATTCAATAAATTACAATTATCAGGTAAAAGTTACATTTCCGTCAGTGGCTGTGCCTGTACATTATAAGGAAGACACCCCATATCATCAGCCTATTGTTTCAAATGACTTTGATAAAGATGCGTTTGGAAGAAAACTTAATGACCAATTAAAAAACGATTTAAGCAAGTTGCCACTTTCCAACTATCGTTTTAAAAACCAACCAAATAAAAACGCCTGGCAATCGAACTACGGTAGCATTTTGTACCTTTACGATAAAAATACAGGGCGGGAAATCCGTAAAAACAGCAATCCTTTGTGGATTGATAATTTTGTGTTGGAAAATTACGAAATAGAAATTCTTTGTGATAAAGAAAGCCTTGAGCAGTTGAAAGCCCACGATTGGAGTAAGTATATTCCAACAGGCCTGGCCAACCATGAAGCCTTATTTAAGTCTGTAAATAAAAAGTATCCACATTGGAAACCGGCAGCTAAAACGGTAGAAATAGAAGGATTGCAAGAAAACTTAACAATAAAAAGCGGCGTTTTTGAGCAAAAATACGAGCTGCGCTTTATTCGAAAAAAATAGTCATTAGTGTCCACTTAAAATAGATTGATTTTCAATTTTTTATATTCATGTTTTTAAAATCATTATAATCTGTTTTTGTAGAAAGTTCTTTTACAGGCATTTTATCCATTAATGAGGCATATTCAGAAGTAAGACATTATTTACTGCGGCATAGACCAAAAAATTCCCGATACAATTTTCCTATTGGTTTTTTATGACTTTTATAAAGTACAGGATAATTTTAAGTAAAATTGGCGTATGCTGGCCTATTTTTTACCGACAAGGCATACCTTTCCCAAGGAGGTCTTCAGGATGATGATTTTAGGCCGCTTGTTGCAGCCGAGTCACCGAGATTCGCCTTCCTATCTCCATCGCATTACCAGTATGTATACCGAAAAATATAATACCCAGAATAGTTTTAATATCGGATTAGAGTAAGAGTTTTAGATAAAACTCTTACTGGATGACATTAAATAGATCGTATTTTTTAATGAAGGACGCAGTAGGCTTCCCCAAAAATGTAAGTCTCTTAGCCATTATTATATCTTTTCCAAATTGAAACACGACGATTTCATTTTATAACAACCACCACTTCTAAAAACCTAACAACCATATTATTAAAATTTAATAAAATTTTTCTAATAAGCTATAAGTGAATGGAAGTTGAAATTTTAAACGAGATAGAATATCCGCTGAAATATTACTTTTACTAAAAGGCACCACTTTCACGTATTCCTGAACTTCCCCTTCATTCCTGCCGTATTTATAATCATAAGGGAAAACGCCCTTTTCGTTTACCTCAACATTGGGATTATCGGTATTGGGTACGCTGATAAAAAATTCACTGTTTTCGATATCCCCGTTTTCATTAAAGAGAGTTTCCTCTTTTAAATATTGAAAAAGCTCGGCAGCGGTATTAACCGCAGGGTCTACAAGTTCAATATTTTCAGCCATTAAATCGCGGTAACGGTAAGGACCGTCTTCCTCCTGATAATTATAAAGTTCATCAAGTATATTATTAATCTCTTCGGTTAGGTAAGGATAATGCGTACAACCAAGAATTATCGATTTTAAAGGCTGTTGTACTTCAGCTTTCCTGATTTTTTCCATCAGGGAAACCAGGTGATAGCGCACGTAATTTTCAGCATCGTTTATTTGCAAAATATTGCAATCATCACTGTTTTTTGTATCGCAAAGCATTTTAAAATCTTCGAAATCAAAATTGTAAATATCTAAAAGAGCCTGATCGATTTTCACATTTCCTTTCAGCGCCGGGCCTTTGTAACTGTCTCGGGGTTCGGTGAGGCTTTTATCATAATAATCGGAATCTTCATCAACCGCTTCGGCAATTCCTACACCGCCCTGCTCAAAAACTTCAATATTTCCGGTATAACCGAGTTTATCTTTTTGTTCCATCAGGGTATTTGAATAACCCTTGGAAGAAACCGTTCCCGCTGTAGCCATCACTGCAATGGTAGCATCTTCCTCTTTTTTCAATTTTTCAAGCGCTCCGCGCACTCCGGCATCAATCACCCCGATGACTTTTATATCGAGTTCGGCTTTTTCAAGAAAGGCTTCGATATTTTCTTTTCCGTAGGCCGTGGCAGTATTACAGGCAATCACCAGGGCTTTTACCGGAGATTTACCCTTATTGATTTTAGTATCATCGGCCTGGGGATAATAAGTTTTGCCCAATAAAAACTGTACGTCTTTTATGATATGTTCGCGCAGTAGATCATCTTTATTTTCAGCTGAATAATTACCATAAGGCATATTGGCCTGATCAGCCAGGTAAATGAATTCTTCTTTTTCAAAATCTACAGTACCATCGGCACCCGCGGTAAGGGTTTCGTTATTAAAACCGTCATAATTTACAATAGCATCAAGTACGGTAAGCCCACCAATACCCGAATCAAAGACTCCCACAGGCAGGGTGTTATCTCCAACCGGATAATTTTCAGCATCTATGTAATAAAAGCTTTCGCGATCGTTTAAAATACGCTCGGTAAGAGCTTCCTGAGACCAAATAAGAACAGGCAGGAAAAAGAACAAGATATATAATATAGATGATCTCATATTCTAAGGTTTTTTATTGCTTGAGGTAATAAGTTTTCCGGAAGTAATTCCTGTTAATTTATTATTTTCCAGGCATACTTTTCCATTTATAATAACAGTTTCAATACCCTGGGAATATTGGTGAGGTTCTTCAAAAGTAGCCCTGTCCTTAATTTTTTCTGGATCAAAGATTACTAAATCTGCTTTACAACCTTCCACTATTTTACCCCGATCTGTCAAACCAAGTAGGTTAGCCGGCATTGATGTCATTTTTTTTATAGCTTCAGAAAGGCTAATCACATTTTTCTCTCTGACATACTTCCCTAAAACCCTTGGGAAAGTCCCATAGGAACGGGGATGAGGATGATTTTCGCCGGGCTGGGATAATTTACCATCTGAAGCTATCATTGTTTTAGGATGTTGCATAATCCTGTTAACGTCATCTTCATGCATTACATGATAAATCATTTGAGCCCCACCGTTTAACTGGGCTTGTATAATCAAACCTACTGCATTGCCCGGAGTTGGTTTAAGGCCTTCACTATTCAGCCAATCTTCCATAGTTTTTCCCTGAAGTTCCGGTTTCCATCCAAATTTCCTGAATTGTAAACGATCCAACTCATCCCCAACCCTAACCTGGGTTATATTATATAGAATTCCATTTTCAATACTATCTCTTAATTCCTTATTCTGAAGTCGGTTTTTAAAATCTTCTGTACCCCCTGCACGGGCCCAGGACGGGATTAGAGCAGAGATTCCAGTAGAACTGGCTGTATATGGATATTGATCCATTCTCACATCAAGACCAACGCTATTTGCTGAATCAACCATCTTTAATGTTTTTTCGCTTGCACCCCACATTCCGGCGCCCAGGGCTTTATGATGACTGAGTACTACTGTTATATTCGCTTTTTCAGCAATTTCAATGGTTTCTGCTACTGCCTCCAATAAACCCAAACTTTCATCCCGGATATGGGAAGAATAAAATCCGCCATTGTTTGCTGCCGTTTTGGCCAGGGCAATAACCTCATCCGTTTGGGAATAGGTTCCGGGAACGTAAGTGAGTCCTGTACTTAAACCAAACGCCCCGTAATTCATAGCTTCAGAAACTAACTCCTGCATTTCGGTTAATTCCTCTTCGGTTGGTTGCCGATTTTCCGTACCCATAATTCGTTTACGAATGGAATTATGACCAACTTGATAGCCCACATTAATTCCTAACTTAAGTTTATCGACTGATTCAAGATATTCGACAAAATTTTCAGGTCCACCACCATCAGCACCACCAAGGGCAAAGGTTACTCCCTGTCGCATGGCACTTTCTGCATTGGATAGCTCCTTAATATTTTCAATATGAGCGTGGGTATCGATAAATCCCGGAGCTACAGCCATATTATTAGCATTAATAGTCTTTACCGCTTCCTTATTACTTAAATCTCCGATAAATACAATTTCATCTTCATTTATACCAATATCCTGAACCTCAGATTCATCTCCCATACCATTATAAATCGTAGCCTTTTTTATAATTAGATCATACTCCTGAGCTATTAAAAGCTGTGAAAACAAGAGCAGAACAACCAGGGGCATTGTGAATTTAAACTTCATATCATTAATACTTTGCTTTATAAAATAAACTACTTTGATTCCTTAATCAAGGAGACTAATCTTTTAACTACATCTACTTTTACGTTATCGTCTACTTTAAGGTAATCCTTTTCAAGGCTTTGTAGAGCCTCTAAATTCAACTCTATGTCTTTAGGCAAGCTTTCATACCAGGAACCTATATTTTCCTGATTCAAATCACAGATTTCTTTTTGCAACAAATATTCTACTTTTCGTCTTGGTATTTCAAGAGGTTTCCCCTTTAAATAACCTTCAAGCTGTGCTCTAATTTCTTTTATATAGGCTTTATTATAAATATTATCCAGAACAATAATTAAACTCTTATCATCGACATATCTTTTAATATAAGTAAGATTACCGGCCCAACTACCGGTGTGATAAACAACTTTACCCAGATTATCATCATTATAAACATGCCAGCCAAATCCATAATCTGAGGTATCCTTTTCTGGCATATGAACCTTGAAAATCTGTTGTTTACTTTTCTCGGTAAACAAGTTTGTAGTATACAAAATACTATCCCAATTTATAAGGTCGTTTATAGATGCCGATAATCTTCCCGGCCCCAGCCTCCCACTTAAAAAAGTATAGTAGTTTTTTCCCGGTAAATTTTCCGGTTTGGTATACTCACAGTTTTTAGTGTTTAGCATATATGCCGGAGCGTAATGTCTCATTTTCCAAATGCTGTCCCGCTCGTAGAAAGTGCTTGATTTCATATTTGCAGGCCCGAATATATTATCCTCAAGAAACTCATCTAAAGGCTGGCCACTAACCACACCTACTATTTCTGCCAAAATAACATATCCCGAATTGGAATAACTATACTCCTCTCCGGGAATACTTTCTAAATCCGGTTTTTCAGCTTTAAAATAAGCAAGGATGTCTTTATTATAGGCGACTTTTGTGGTATCCCAGTTCTTCCTGAAATGACTGGCATAATTAACCAATCCTGATGTATGGGTAAGGAGATGCTCTATCGAAATTTCAGGATAGGGAAAATCTTCTCCCAAATATTTCTGAACCTTATCCCCAATATTTAATTTACCCTGTTGCTTCAATAAAACTATGGCAGCAGCTGTAAATTGTTTAGAAATAGAGGCTACCTCCATTGGAGTATCCGTCCTAAAATCCTCATTAAATTGAAAGTTTGCCTTGCCGTAACCTTTTTTAAGAATGACTCTCCCATTTTTTTTGATTGCAACAGCACCGTTAAACATACCCTTTTCCCAAAGTTGCTGAAAATAGGAATCCAATACCTTATCTTCAATAATTTCATCTGAGTCCTGACCAGAAGTTGGTGGAAATCCACAGGAAGTAAACATCACCAAACTTAAAACAAAACTTAAGAATATTAATTTTTTAAACATAGTTGATGTTTTTAATAATTCTAAATTACAAGAGAGCAAATATGCTTTCTTGCAATTTAGAATTATAACTATTGAGTTATGGCTAATCCATTAATAACCCGGATTTTGAGGTTGGATCTCCGGATTTGCATTTATTTCATTCAAGGGAATTGGTAAGATAAATTTGTCATTTGGATAGGATGCCTCAATAACACTTCCTTCCCCCTGGTCTATTCTTAGATCTCTTTTATTTCTAGTCAGATCAAATAGCCTATGACCTTCAAAAGCGAGCTCTTTTCGTCTTTCTAAAAGTATTCTGTCTATTAATACCTCTCCTGTTTCAGTAATCATTTTGGCATCGGGATCGGCACGATTCACCACTACCTGTAAATCTTGTTGTGCAAGCTCATCCTGGTTAGTTTTAGCATAGGCTTCAGCCCGAATTAAATATTGTTCAGCCAACCTGAGAATTTTAATATTGTCATCGTGTAGGGTTCCGTTTGGAAATTTATTTACAAAATAAGCTTCTTCTTCTGCACCGGGTTTTGAGCCTGCTGTTATAGCCAGTAAACGCGCATCATTCTCACTATAGGTGTCCACCAGATCTTCGGTAACCAGTGCATCTGCATAACCGGTAACATCAAAGAAGTGTCCTAACCCATTTGTGCCAGCATTATCGGCAATAGTATTTATTACTTCCATTAAGGTTTCCTGGTTAAAATCTACAGCCCAGAGCTCTTCATAGTTCTCATTTGCTACTAAAGTATAATTATATGGTTGGGCAAATAGTCGAACAAGGTCAAAGTGAGCCAAACTTCGCAGCGCATAAGCCTCTCCTATAAGCTGTTTAATTTGTGCTTCCTGACCGGGAAATTCTTCTAGGATATTCTCGCCTCCGTCAATTACTCGATTGGCATTTACAGCAACTTCGTATATTGAATTCCAGCTACTCTCAACATAAGAGTCTTCTTTACTAACCACAAAATTATTAAAATCCAGATATCTCCCTGTATTTCGAAGGCTTAAAAAAAGATTATCGGCCATAAGCTCAGGCATCACGTATAGATTTCTACCATAATACCCATTGCTTTGCAAATTACTATACACCCCGTTGAGCGCAGTTTGAAGTGTGTTAAGGTCTACCACTGCATTTTCAGCAGCTACATTTTGCTCTGGGTCTATTTCAAGAAAATCCTCACTACAGGAAATGAATAAAAATGCCCAGGTACTAACTATTATATATATTATATTTTTTCTCATTGCTTAAATTTTTAAAATGAAAGATCTAATCCCACTAAAACTTGTCGTGAAATAGGTATTCTTAGGTCAGATTGTCCTGTGATTCCAACCTCCGGATCCATTTCTATTTTATCATCTTTTACCCAGGTTAAAAGATTGTTTCCTTTTAGGTACAAACGGAAATTGTTCACCTTTATCCGCTCTATAAGACTTTCAGGTAAATTATAGGATAAAGTAACATCTCTTAGTCTCAAATAAGTACCATCATAAAGAAATCTGGTAGAATGCTGACTCGAAAGCCCAGATTGAGAATTCCCCCAAACAACTTTAGGAACATCAGTAATATCACCAGGATTTTGCCATCTGTTTTCATAGATGTTTTGGGTCATATTTCCCCTATCATTAAGCTGAGCACTTCCATCACTGTTAGTATATCTGCCCCAATAATCATAAACTTTATTGCCATAATTAAAATATAGCATAAAAGAGAGACTTAAATCTTTATAGCTTAACGTATTGGTTAAACCTGAATAGAAATCAGGCAAACCGCTTCCCTGCTTATATGGCTGAGCTTCACTATACTGATTAGTAGTAGCTGTTTCGCTCTCGTCAGTATACCATAAAGCTTCACCGTTGTCAGGATCGGCACCCGCAAAACCGGGCATATAGAAAGTATAAAAATCATCTCCAATTTCTCTTATATAATTTCCATCTACAATAGCTTCATCATCCTGTAATTTTGTTATTTCATTGGCATTGGTCGTAATATTGAAATTTGTGTTCCAATTAAAACCTTCCGGATTATCTATGTTTACAGTGTTGACTGCAAACTCCCAACCTGAATTTTTCATTTCACCAATATTGGCTAAGAAATTAGTAATACCGTTAGTAGCTGAGATTGGCACATTAAATAAAAGGTCAGTAGTAGTTCTTGTATAATACTCCACTGTTCCGGTTATTCGGTGATTGAGATTAAAGTCAAGTCCAATATTAAAAGGTTTATTTTTTTCCCAGGTTAATGTTGGATTTGATTGTTGGCTATAGACATATCCGGGTTCACCATTATAGTCAGCTCCTGTAGAATACAATCCGCGAGAAGCAAAATTACCGATTTCTTGATTTCCATTAACACCATAACTGGATCGTAGTTTTAATTCCTTAACTAGTTCCACATCTTTCATAAAATCTTCTGCCATAATATTCCAGGCTGCTCCAACAGAGCCGAAATTGGCATACCTAACATCTGAACCAAACCGAGAGGATCCATCCCTACGAGCCGTGGCGTTTAAATAGTATTTATCATTAAAGGCATAACTTGCATTTAAAAAATAAGAGGAAATTGAAGAAGCAGTTAGGCTGTTTGTTGCATTACGATAAACTGAGGCATTCTCCAAAGTAGTTAAACCGGGCGCTCCATAATTACTTACGTAAGCATAAACCGAATTTCTTTCAATCCTTTGAGCTTCCTGACCCAATGTAAAATCCAGATTATGACTCTCATTTATATTCCAGTTATATTTTAGCAGGTTGGTAATATTATAATTAATCACCTTATTGTTATAGGCCCGACCTCTTCCGCCGTCATTTCTTCCTTCTCCAAATACCGGGTTATCAAAACGAAATTCATCGGCCAAATTAAAATCAATATTCCCTTTGGATTGAAAACTAAGATTTTCAGTAAAATCATAGGTTAAACCCAAATTCCCCAAAATTCCATATATTTTAGTTTCTCGAATATTTTCTTCTACAAGCCCCACTGGATTATACGTAAGAAGAATATTGGTATTGTAACTCCCATCCTCATTATAAACCGGCTCCCACGGAACAACTCTAGCCAAAGCACGTACCGGATTATGTGCACTTCCTGCATCACTATTAGTGTTGAGTTTCTGATTATTTGCAGCTATTCCAAAATCAATTTTTAGTTTGTCATTGGCTTGATGATTAACATTTAACCGGGCATTTAATTTATCATAGCCTATCCCAATAATTACACCCTCTTGTTTGTACATCCCGAGGGAAGCAAAGAATTGTGTTTTCTCTGAGCCCCCGCTGGCACTCACATTGTACTGCTCGTAAGTTCCATTTCGCGTAATAACATCTTCCCAGTCGGTATCAATAGTTCTATCCACACTATTATATATAAAATCCTCTGCTTCTTGCTGGGTATCACCTGTATTCACCCTACTTTCAATTAATAATTCTAAATGTTGAGCTGTATTAAGAGGCTTATTTCGGTCAGGTAATATCATTTGACTTATCCCTCGCTGTGCGCCAATTTCAAAAGTAGTCTTCCCCTCTTTTCCTTGCTTAGTAGTGATGAGAATAACCCCATTAGCACCTCTTGATCCGTAAATAGAAGTAGCTGAAGCATCTTTTAAAACTGTTATGTTTTCTATATCCTTAGGGTTGATTCCTGCAATTGTATTTGAACTTGTTGCTATCTGAGAAATATCACCTGATACTACGGGAATTCCATCTACAACATATAGGGGGTCTGAACTGGCATTAATAGAGCCGATTCCCCTTATCCTTATATTAGGTGATGCTCCGGGCTGACCGCTTTCGGTGGACATCTGTAGACCTGCAACATTCCCCTGTAAACTTTCCTGGAAGGAAGCTAGCGGGGACTCGTCAATTTTACTAACATCAACATCTACTGCAGCTCCGGTAAACGACGCTCTGCTTTGTTTCCCATACGCAACAACCAAAACTTCACTAAGCTGATCTGCATCGTTTATCATAACTATTTCAATGGAGTCTTCAACATCGGAAATTGCGAAGGTTTGAGACTCCATACCTAAATAACTAAACTCTAATACATCTCCCTCTTCTGCTTCTATACTAAAGGCTCCATCAAAATCGGTCTGGGTTCCCTGGCTCGTATTCTGAATAATAACATTTACACCCGGCAAAGGTAACCCATTGTTATCCACAACCTTTCCGCTAATTTGTTGTTGAAACTTGTTAAAATTAAGTGCATTAACGTGCTGAGTTAATTTACGTTTCAGGTTTGGGCTATTCATATTTTCCCTGGCTTCCGGCAAAACCTCAGTATATAAGACAATATTGTTATTTATTATTTTAAAATTTACGTTAGTAGATTTTAAAATATGATTCATTATTTCATTAACATTCTCACTAGAATAGTTAATATTAATTTTCATATTTTCATCTACCAATTTATTATTATAGAAAAAATTGTAATCTGTTTGCGCTTCAAGGTCCGAGAGGATCGTGCGCAATTCCGTATCCTGATAATCCAGCTTAATGCTTTGCCCATGAACTGTAAAACTAGCTGCGGAAATTTTTACAATGGTTAGGCATAAGATTAAGGAATAGATTTTCATAATTCTGATTAATTTTTTAGAAAAATCATCCGTACAGCCATTAGGCATAGGGCCATTCAACTTTTTTTTCATAGTTTTGAAGGTTTAGTTATTACTCTAGTTCACACATCAAGAAACAATGCTAAACAATAAGGGAGGTGTTGCCGCACTTCCCTTACTTTTTATTTGTCTCCTCTTAAAATAAAAGTCTTTTTGTTTTCATCGTATTCATATTTTACAGGCGACGAAGCCTCAATAAGTTGCAAAACTTCTTCTATGTTTTTTTCCCGATTCACTTTTCCTGAAAATGTATATGTTTTAATCTCCCTGTCTTCAATTTGAATCTTAACATCATACCATCTTTCCAGATTGTTGATAACATTTTGTACAGGCTCATTGTCAAATATTAGTACTCCACTTCTCCAGGAAGTAATTTCTCCAGTACTAACAATATCCACATTCAGTTTATCTTCCAATTTATTATAGCTTGCCTTTTGATTCGGAGAAAGTGCAATCACAGCCTGGCTTTTATTCTTTTGCAAAAGTTCCACTTTTCCACTCACCAAAGTGGTTTCAATAATTTGATCTGTTTTATAAGACTTAACATTAAAGCTAGTGCCTAACACCCTTATTTGTAGGTTAGACTCAGTATTCACAAGAAAAGGTTTGCTCTTGTTTTTCTGAACTTCAAAGAATGCTTCCCCCTCAAGAGTGACTTCACGATTTGATTGGTTAAAGGCATTAGATATTTTTATAACACTTTCAGAGTTTAGAAAAACCTTACTCCCATCAGGTAAGATAATCTCCTCCATAGAACTTGGCTCAGCTTTATAAATAGCCAAGGGCTCAGAGGACAGATTACTTTGCATTAAAAACCAGCCCCCTGCGGTAAGAAGTGCAATAGTTATTACTGCAGCAATCCTGGTAAACAAAGTTCTACTATAGCTTCTTTGCTTTTTAATTTGAAACCGATCAAATTCTTTTTCAATATCTATATCCAGGTGATCGCCCGTACCAAACTTACTCACATATTCGGCTTTAACCTTATTATAATGACTTCTGTTTTCAGCGGAAGATTTCACCCAATCAATCACTGACTGCTGAAACTTACAGTCTCCCGTTCCCTTTATAAATCGTATTAAATCTTCTTTTTTCATAAGTCCTATATAGATATGACGATACAGAATAAGTTTCCCCCTATTCGGTTAATTATTTTTTTAAGATTTATTTAATGAATTATAAGAAAAGTCCCATATATTCTTGAAGTTCTCGACGAAATAAACGCAAAGCTTTAGCAATTTGATGCTCCACAGTTTTAATAGAAATATTCATTTCTTTTGCAATCTCTTTATATTTTAAGCCTTCGAATCGACTCTTTATAAAAATTTGCTTGCAACGTGGTGGCAGATCATCGAGTATCTGATTCACCTTTACTTCTAATTCGCTCTCAATCAAAAGTAATCCGGGATTATCCTGTAAAGAAGCTTGGTTAAGTGCTGCTCTTTCACTTTGAATATTATTTTGGTAGCTAACTTTAACTTTTTGATGTTTAAAATAATCTAAACACTCATTTTTTATCATTCTGAACAAATAGGCATTTAAATTTGAATCGATAGTCAAAGTAGCCCTCTTTTGCCAGAATTTGAAGAAAACATTCTGGGTTATTTCTTTAGCTTCATCTTCATCCTCAATATAGCTTTTTGCAAAATAGCACAATTTATCGAAGTAAATGCGAAACAGCGTTTCATAGGCCGTGTCTTCACCTTTTTTAAGACGGTCAATAAAAAAAGAGTTATTTATCGTGTTGTTAGCCAGAATAAATTATTTAGGTATGATCGTTTTTTGTAAATATAAAATTATTTAATTAATACTTTAACAAGTTTATTTGTAAAGTCAGCAACTTTTAAGATTAGTAGCCATTGCAAAAGGCTGCAATAAAAATAACAGACAGCTGTTTAATTGCAAATTGTAATTTTAGAATAATCCAACAGTGTCTTTATTATAAGAGATAAGCATATTTTCATATTAAAATGGATTTTTGAACAATGAACGTCCCAATTTTTAGTGAGTACGGGAGTGTAATTTCAAGTTCAGGAATCAGGTTAGCTGCCTCTTTCTTTTTCTTATCTACAATCTTTGCATAAACCTGAGTGGTTCTTATTTCTTTATGGCCCAACACTTTTGAAACAGTGTAAATATCGGCACAATATTCCAGCAGTAATACTGCATGCGTATGTCTTGCACGATGAAAGGTTATGTGTTTGGTTATACCGGCTCGCATACACCATCTAAGTATTTCTGCATTAAAATGAGCCCCATATTTTAAACCTTGAAATACCCGGGCATTATCTCTTTTTCTTTTTCCTAAAAGCTGTCTTGCCTGATTAGAAATATATTGATATTCCTGTCCCGAAGTTTTCTTTTGCTTAAATATTAATCGCGGTCCTTCCTCCTCATCCCTAACTTCAAACCAAGTCAACTTTTTATATCACTCCACCTAAGGCCGGTCAAACAACTAAACATAAAAGCATTTTTAAGAACCTGATGCTTGCAGTAGGCAGTTGCCATAGCTTGCAATTCCTCCTGCGTAAGATATTCCCGGGTTGTTTCTCCTTGTGCAAAGCCTTTGACCGTGGTAGCAAAATTTCTTCTTGTATAACCATTTTCAAAAGCCTGGCGCAACGCAGCTTTAAATTTATTATAATAAGTGTACTTAGAATTTTGGGATAGTATGTAAAATTGTACGCTAGGTATACCATTTAGAATGGATATATAGGAAACAAAGAAGAATTTTCCCTGGCCACGGAGAAGATTCCAGGTATGCAATTGATACTAAGCTTCCGTACAATTCTATATTATTGCTTCAACTATATATAAAAATCAGAACAAGTGGAAAATAAATTCCTGTACAAAGTCCATTAGCTAATTCTTGGGATAAATTGATTTCTATAACCTGCTTTTTTAAAATGAAAAAAACCATTATCTAAGATTCGCGAATTGATGCGCTTTCTATCCACCAACTTTGAATTATTTAGACTTGAAAAGAATATTATGGTAAGAGTTCACAATTTCAAAAAATCTCTAAAATTTTCCTGATTTATGGTTTGGACTTCAGCATTATAAGTATCAGAAAAGATTTTGGGAATTTTCACTTTACTTTTTGGATTCCATTTTATTTCGTAACCTCTAATTAGCCCAGCATCTTCCTCTACATAATCGATTTCCTGCTGGCTAACCGTTCTCCAAAAATAGCCTTTTGCCAACGAAGAATTGTAAGCTTTAGATTTTAACCTTTCTGTAATCAAAAAATTCTCCCATAGATTTCCTTTATCTTCTCTGTTTTGCAGAGGATTTAAATTCCCAATAATCATATTTCTGACCCCAGTATCGTAGAAATATATTTTCTGATTAGTTTTAATCTCATTCCGCAAATTTTTGCTGAAACTTGGAAGTTTATAAATAACGAAAGCCTGGCAAAGTAGATCAATATAAGCAGCTACAGTTTTCTTGTCAATTCCTAGTATTTGTGATAATTCGTTGTAGCTGACCTCGCTTCCAATTTGAAATGCTAATGCTCTTAATAGCTTTTCCAGAATCTCTGGTTTTCTAATTCCTCCATAACTTAAAATGTCTTTATATAGGCCTTCCTCATAAGGCTATAAACCCTTTTGAATCAGTTAAATAAATCTATATTTCAATTGTTTACATGCAAGGAAAATAGTATATTTATGTAATAACTTTGCATATGATAAATTATTCTTCCCAGTACCAGGTCAAAATTGAAAATTTTGGTAATCTTTACCAAATGAAACTTAACCCAAATAACCGTTGGATTCAATTAGCCTACCATTTTCCCTGGGACCGTTGTGTAGCTATTTTTTCCAAACATTTTTCTCAAGTTGGTCGTAATGCCATTAATCCGCGTATTGTTATTGGTAGTCTGATTATTAAACACAAATTAAATCTTAGTGATGAGCAAACGGTCCAGATCATCGAAGAGAACCCCTACATGCAGTTCTTTTTAGGATTGGAGGAATTTTCTGCGCAGCCGCTTTTCTCTGCTTCTCTTTTTGTAGAGTGGAGAAAGAAACTGGGGAATCATACTTTCAATGAATTCTCTGAGGTACTCTCCACAATTTGTTATGGTGGGGCTCCACAGGAAGCCTCTTCCCCCAAGAGAACTTCTTGGCAGAATAAAGGGAAATTAAAACTCGATGCCACGGTGGCAGATCAGTATATTACCTATCCCAATGATTTGGGGCTACTTAATGTGGCTCGTGAAAAGACCGAGGCCATCATTGATACCCTCTATGAGCATCTAAAGGATGAGCTTCCGGTCAAGCCGCGGACTTACAGAAAAGTGGCCCGAAAGAAATACCTGGCGGAATCCAAGAAGAGACAGGCCAATAAAAAAACCCTAAGAAGGGCTATCCGTTATCATCTAAACTGTTTAGATCGTAATATTGGCAACATCAATTTAATGCTTGACAAATTAGATCATACCCCATTATCCCGGAAGATGCTCAGGGATTTTTGGGTAATTCAGACGGTTAATGATCAGCAAAGAGAAATGTACGATAATAAGACCAACACCTGTAAGGACCGTATTGTCAGCATCAGTCAACCTTATGTACGTCCTATTGTTCGGGGCAAGACAGGGAAGAAAGTAGAGTTCGGTACCAAGATCGGACTGGCCCAAATAGATGGTTTTGTTAAAGCGCAGACCTTAAGCTGGGATGCCTACAATGAAAGTGCTGACCTCATTCCTCATGCAGAGGCCTATAAAGTACAGCTCGGCTATTACCCGGAAGTCATTCAGGTGGATAAGATCTATGGCACCAATAAAAACCGCAAGTGGTGCAAGGAGCGCGGCATCCGGATGACCGTAGCTTCAAAAGGCAAGCAGCTTGAACTTAATGCCTACCAAAAGAGAAAACGTAAAAAGGAGTTCAACGAACGTAATCATATAGAAGCCAAATTTGGGCAGGCCAAACAAACATACGGGCTCAACCAAATTAAAGCTAAATTAGACAATACTTCTCATTCCTGGATAGGGATGATCTTATTTGTAACCAACCTAGTGAAATTCGCAGAAATACATAATTTTAATTTCTGAATTTCTGAGGAAACCCTATATAGATAGCTGTCGGTTAATTGCTTTAAAACTTCTTTTTCTTCCCCGGGGTTATTAATTACATCCGGGTACATGCCGTACAAAATCCTTAATTCTAACTGTTGTTCGGCTTTTAAATAGCCAATCTCCATTTCAAATTCTGTCCAGGAAATAGGGTAAAGGTGATACTCCCATTTTCTTCCGGTTAGGGGTTCCTGAGTTTGATTATTTAATTCGAAAGCAGAAGAACCACTCACTAATAACTGTACCGATTTTAATTGATCAGTAATCAGCTTAAGAGTAATTCCAATATTTTCTATTCGCTGAGCTTCATCAATGAATACTATAGAATGCTTACCTATTATATTCTTGAGCTGCTCCAGATTAGGATTTGAAAGTAATTTTCTAACCGTCGGATCGTCACCGTTTAGGAATAAATAATCTTTTTCTTCCAGTAATTTATTGAAAAGTGTTGTCTTCCCTACCTGTCTAGGACCAATAAGTAAGATAGCTTTACCAGTACCAAAACGATTTATAATTTTATCTTCTAAGTCTCTTTTGATCATATTCAGGGATTATAATCCCCAAATATAGCTATTTTCAGGGATTATATTCCCCAAATATTACTTTTTAGTAGTAGAATTATTTTAATTTCCTAAAAATAGAAACAAGTATTTCACTATATTTTGAAACTGGAGTCCTTACAGGAGCGCATTTTATTGTATTGTAATTATATTTTTTACCATCAAAGCGTAATATTAATTCCGATCTAATAAAGAAATCCTTCATTGTCATCGTGCTATTCGGGAATACACCTGAAAGATGATCATAAAATTCCCGAGTACTTGGGCCATCCATATTTAGCTGAATTTTTGAGTTATGAGTGTCCCAGTCTTCATTAAGAACATTTTTAAAATCCCGAAAATTTGTGCGTTGAGAGTTCAAGAGCTCATATCGTATCAATTCCTGATATAAAATTTTTAGTTGATGCTCTCCAATATTCAAATTAAAATTATTGATCTTTTTTAACGAGCTAATCAATTTTTGATTCTGAACACTTCTTTTGAATTTTTCTGTCCAGGGTATAATTGAAAGGTAGAAACCGAGTAAAAAAACGATGAGGATAATGGCAGGTACAACAGGTTTATCTGTCTGAATGGAATTTAGGGAATATACCATAAGATGCATAAACCCTAATCCAAAGAAGAGAAGTCTTGATTGAGCAATTTATCGGCCACGGTAATTATTTTGAAGGAACCGCACTTAGCTTTTACATTTATGATAACCTCTATTATGGCAGTTTCCCGCTCATTATCAGTTCCATTCTTTGGATTCTAATTTTTAATGTTCGACTCTTGGAATACAATAAACATATCGTTGAAGAAAAAAGTGCAACGGAAGTAAAGTTCCTAAAAGCGCAACTCAACCCCCACTTTATGTTCAATACCCTTAACAACATTTACTCCCTGGTTTATTTTAAATCTGACAAGGCATTGCCGGCAATTGAAAAACTGGGAGAACTAATGCGGTATACTACTTATGAAACCAACAAAGATAAAATTGATTTACAGCAGGAGGTTAATTACATAAAATCCTATATTGAACTTGACCAATTAAGGCATGAAGATGAAAATACAATGAGCCTTGAGATGACTATTGAGAATCCCACTGTTCAGATACCTCCTTTTTTACTAAGTCCCCTAGTGGAAAATGCGCTAAAACATGGGGAGTATAATAAGGATAACCCAATCCTTTTCGATTTAAAACAAACTGGTAACACACTTTTCTTTAAAATAACTAATAAAATCAGCAATTAGAAAAAGGATAAATTAGGAGGAATAGGCCTCGAAAACCTAAAGAAAACTTTGGAGATTAATTATCCCAGGGCTCATTCCTTAATTTTAAAAACGGAACAACAGACTTTCAGCGCCCAATTAGAAATTAAGCTCGATGAAAAACCAAATTAATACCATAATCCTTGATGATGAACCCTTCGCAGTTCGTTTATTAAAAGATTACGCAGAAAAAGTTCCCATCCTCAATATTATTTATGCAGGGAGTGATACTTACAAAGTTCTCGAGCTGCTTAAGAAGTATACCAATTCCCTGGTCTTTATAGACCTTCAAATGCCTGAACTCAGCGGAATGGAAATCATGCAAATGAGCAATAATTCCCAGCATAATTTTATCATCACCTCAGCTTATCAAGAGTATGCCTTAGATGCTTTTAAGTATAAGGTAATCGACTTCCTCGTGAAACCTATTTCTTTTCAGCGGTTCTATGAAAGTGTAGAAAAATATTTAGCCTGGCAGAAATCCTTTAATCCTACTTCTAAAAAGAGGGAGTTTTATATTAAAGCGGAAAGAAAGGTCTACCGGGTAATACCGGAAGAGATCATCTATATTGAAGGCCTAAAAGATTACATCAGGATTCACACCAAAAGCGATAAAATAATAGCGCACGAGAACATGAAAGATATTATCGAGATGCTACCAAAAAATGAGTTTCTAAGAATTCATAGATCATATATTATTCCCTCTGAGAAAATAAAGATGCTTGAAGGCAACAGTATTTGTCTGGATGGGGATATTCGCTTACCTATAGGCGAAACATACCGCAAGGTTATTAAAGCAAAATTCAATTAGTTCTGTCGCTTTTTTTCGCTTAAATACTTGAAAAAGCTTCTGAAAAAATTAAGTTTCATATATCATTTCTACACTTTCTTCAGTATCCATACCCTTTAACGTTGGGAACAATAAATCGAGCTTTTTGCATCCAGGTTACGAATTTATTTTCTGCAATTGTTTTAATCGGTATTGATAATCCTGGATATAATTTCGCTGGGTAGCTTTCTCTAAAAAGGATGACTGGGTTAATTGGGCAACTTCTTCTGAATTCCCCATCATATCCCCCATTATCTGATCAAATTGTTTTGGCTTTAGCTCTACCTGTTCTGCCAACACCTTAAATTGACCAGCAGTGGTGGTCTGCGCTATACTTTTTGGTAATAAGCCCTCTTCCAGGGCAAAATCACTATCATTTACATGAATACGAGTATTCAGTAAATCATACGCTGGACTTAACCGATGGTCCCCCATCGGTGTTTCCAGAATCGCAAAGTTTTTTAAGTGGGCATCACCGTTTGAAAACAAATAATTAAAAATCAGTATTTTAAATAATTTAGGTGTTTCTACACGATAAGCCGGTAGGAATTTTTTCATTAACTGAAATAGTTCCAGGTAATTCCCTTCGTATTTATAATGTTCCCCATGTGTTTGAGGAGTTTTACCGGCAAGGGTCGCAAAATCTTCTTTTGCTTTCTTCGAACCATCCGGGTTTACATCAAAACGTTTCGTTATATAGGCGGGAGCTTCATTTTCAAAAAAGATAAGCGCGTTTTCGGCAGTTTCAATATTGTATACCTGGCGAGCGATCTGCATAGTTAAATGCTCATTGGCCGGCATTTCAAAATTCTTCTTACCTGCACTGGGAATCGGTTTTAATATATGGGTCCCTTGCTCCCCTTCTTTGATGAGACGCAACTTATTTTTTTTCAGAAGGACCGAAAACTTTTCCTGCACCCCGGAAATAGAAATACGTTTTTGATTGTCCTCAAAGAGTTTATCAGTTTGCGGGTTAGCGTTTAGCGCATCATAAGGCAGCACGTGTGATACTTTACGTCCATCAAAAACACGCTTCAAGCAGGTTCTACTATAAGTGCTAAATCCTTCTGCTAAAGTTCCCGGGCAATGATCTATTTTCATTTAGCCTCTTTATTTTTTTTGACAGTAATTGCACCCACAGTATCATAACGGGCGGTAGTCATAAGAATCCCAAAATAATCATCGGAATCCAATCGGTTAGCCTTACATACCGTTTGTCTATTAGTTCCTTCCGGAAGCATATTGTAGAAAAAAGGGAATAAGTATTCAGCGTGATATTCCGGTTGGGATCTTGGCAGGGTTAGACTGATGGATGGATTTTCCGCATCATCCAACCAGGCTTCCAGGTACCTAAAGCTAAAACTGCCGTCATCGTGTTGTTTCAGAATACCAGCATCCTTTCCTTTATAACATATAGTCGCTTGTCTCATTTACACCTATACTTTTTTGACCTGCAGTGTAATCTCCATACCAAGGACATCTGTGATTCTTTCTAATGATTCCAGGGTAGGATTAGCTTGTCCGGTCTCAATCTTATACAGGGTATTGATCCCGATATCAGCCATCTCGGCTAATTGTTTCTGGGTAACCTTCATAGTATCGCGACGTTGCTGAATCAGCTGACCAATTTTTTGTATCGCTGCCATAGATTCCTTTATTTTTACACCTCAAGTCCACATTATACTGTGAAAACTGACATTATAAATATGAATGAATTCAAAATTACATAAAAATCCACACTTTAATGTGAAAATAAAAGTATTTATATGATTATCATCTAAATTTACACATAGAATCACACTATAATGTGATTACAAACGTCGTTTATCAGAGAATACTGAGCACTCTGTCTTGAATAATAACTCAATTCACGATTCGCGATTTGAGAATCGCAGGATTGGCTATTTTATTTTAGAGGACGCTGATGATTAATAAGCGATTAAGAAATTAACATAAAAATCAAAACCACGTTAGCCATGAGAGAAACAGTAAACAAGGTCAATGCCCACACCGGGTAAGCTTTAGCCTCTTTTAGTTTCCTCCCGAGTGATTTCGTTTCAAATGTATATTGATTAAAATCTTTTTCCATCTTTTTCCATCTTTTTCTGGTGATGCAGGAGTACCTTTTCAAAAGCCGCAGTATCAATGCCGATCTTCTCCCTCTGAATTCTCTCCAGCCTATGTACTGTCTTTTCAAACTGGCCTATTTCTGAAACCAGCAATTCACTAAGTTGTTCTAATTTTGCCATAATTTTTAGTTTTTAAAATCCCATCCCGGCATCCATACCTTTAGAGATTATTTTTTTGATCACCTGTTTTGCTATGGCCTTGGCCATACCGGTAGAAAGCTCTACAGTTTTCCCTACAAGTTTCAGCTGGGTATTTTCCTTAAGGAAACTGGACATACTCTTTTCTGAAGCCAGGGTTTTTCCAATATTTCCACCGGTCATGGAGCGATGCACTTCACTCCCCTTGAGATTATACTTGTCAAATTCAAACCGAAAGCCCTGCAGTTTATTCGCTTTATTAATCGAGGGAATCACCTTCAACCCATTAGTTTCCATTCCCTTCATATAACCCTGGAAGGTTCGCGGTTTAAACTGATGCATCGTCAGATCGTGTCTTCTTTTGATTTCCGAACGAATAGCCGAAAGGTTATGTTGCTTTTCCCACTGCACCTGTTTCACGGTTGTCAGCTGCATTTTCTCCGCTACTTTCTCTGCAGCGAGTTGACTTCGTTTTCCAATAAAACTATCATTATAGGCCTGGCCTTTAAAATCAATCCGGTTCACATATAGGTGAATATGCTTATGGGCTTTATCCCGGTGAACAAAAGCAATAGCCTAACGGTCTTTTAACCCGAAAAATTCATGGAATACAAAGTAAAATTGGGTGTAAAGTGTTATATTTAAAGAGCTGACAGGCAACTTTAACAACACTAAAAACACCCAATTTTGAGTATTAAAAATACCGTTTTCTACCGAGGTAAAAAATCTATTTCAGTAAATTTTTCTGCAGAAGAAATAAGTTCCGATGGTTCTCTGGTTCTTTTGGAGAAACTCGAACGCCAACACAGGATCATCCGCCATTTGAGTAGCTTCATTCTGGATAACAGGAATCCTCTTCAAGTTACCCATTCCACCTATAAACTTTTAAAGCAACGGGTTTTTATGTTGATGCAGGGGTATGAAGATGCCAACGATGTTCATCACCTGCAGCACGATCCTTTATATAAAGATATCCTGGAGGGAGACCTGGCCTCCCAGCCCACTATCTTCCGTTTTGAGAATAGTTTGAGCAAGGATGCTATCTTTGGATTGTGCTATGGCTGGATAGATATGTATGTCTCCAGTTTGAAAGGGAGAAAAAATATCATTATAGACATCGATGGTACCGACGATCCCACTCACGGGAAACAGCAATTATCCATGTTCAACGGCTATTACGGGCAGTTTATGTACAATGAACTCTTTTTTCACGATGGAGATACCGGTCAGATTATCGTACCGGTACTTCGGCCAGGGAACAGTCATTCCAATAAATGGTATGTCGGTATTTTAAGAAGAATTATTGCTAGAATCCGTAAAGTTTACCCCGAGATGAAGATCATTATCAGGGCCGATAGCGGGTTCTCTTCAGCTCCCTTTTATCAGTTAGCTGATCATTACAATTTGTATTTATAGGACTTGCCAGTAATGAAGTGCTCAAAAGAAGAGTGAAAAGAGCAGAGCTAGCAGTAAAGCATCTTTATCAAAGTAAGGGCCAAAAACACCAGCATTTTATCAGCTTTGAGTATAAAGCCAAGAGTTGGCATAAACTACAGTCATGTTATTCTAAAATCGAAAGTACCGGTCTTGGTATGAACATCAGACACATTGTTAGCAATCTATCGGAAAAGGATGCCAGGGAAATCTATTTTGGCTTTTATGTAAAAAGAGGAGAAACCAGCGAGAACCGTATTAAGGAAGTAAAAAACATGTGTTTCTCTGACCGATTATCCAACCATGGATTCTGGGCAAATTTCTTTCGGCTGCATATCAGTAGCTTGGCTTATGAGCTGTTTTTGATTTTAAAGAACACTATCTAAAAAACCTCTTTTGAAAAGGCTAAGAAATGGCAGATCAGCAGCATTAGAACCCACCTGTTAAAAATAGGTGCTACCATAAAAATAACTAAAAGAAGAATCTATTACCGGCTCTCCAAAGCCTTTGTCCATAAGAATCTATTGCAGGAATTACTCTCTGGATAACCCTTCTATGATGCCATTTTTATAAGTCTTGGGATACCTACGTCTTGTCGTGAAATTTTATGAATTTAAGCCCTGGAAACACTCATTTTTGTAAGGAAAAGTATCCTACGGTTTATAAAATGCACGGAAAAACAAGAAAAAAATTCCTGAAATACTAGGAGGTTCAATTTGATTTGAAATATTCCTGCAATTAAACTACTCATGAATAATGCGGGTTAAGTGCATTCAATTCTTTCCTTGCCAATACCGATAACTCATCGAGATTGATAAGGAAATTTCTGGTAAGCTGAATCCTGGCATCCTTATCCGTAGTCATATCCTCCGCGAAATACCTGGACAAAGCCGGCGGACATAAAAACCGGCACCAGGTAGACTTTCCGGAATTCTGCTCTGAATGAACCAGTACGAGGCATTGCTTATTAAAGTAATTAGCCTCAAGGGCCCCTCTTACCGTTCGTACCAGCCATTTACGGAAATGATACAGAAACTCCTCAGGATTCCGGGTAGGAAGATAAGAAGCCAGCTTTCGTATATGGTCCCCTCCCACCCATTTCGGCAGCTTTTCAAAATATTCCACGATAGGGTTAAATCGTTCAATGAGATTAGACCGTAAATAAATATCCAGTTTTCCCGGAGTCACCTCAATATTGGATTTCGCCAGCTCTATGAGCAGAGAATTAACTTCAAAATCTTCCCAGGCTCGCTCCCCTTTGATAGCAATCTGAAACTCCTGGGCTATTTCATTAAACCGGATATCATATTTCGCAGAAATATAATCATCCACATAATCGTAGATTGTTTTCTTCTTCTGGTCAGAAACCTGGTAGAGTTGAAGTTCTTCGTTTTTCATAACCGATGTGCTTAAAACCTTTTTTTACGAAAAGCATAATCTACTGCCTGCTGCCTAATCTCATCTTTAGAAGAATGACTATTATCCAGCAGCCACCTATCCAATTTTTCCCTTGAGAAGAAGATTAATTTGCCTTTGGGTTTGGAAAAAGGAATTTTACCCCTGGCTGTAAGCTTATACATATAACTTCTGGAAATACCAGTATAATCACAAGCCTCGTCAAAAGTAAATACCGTCTTGTGAGCACGAACTATTTTTTCAATACGGTCCAGTTGCTCTAAAATCTTTAAATTATTCATCATAGAAGTTTTAAGTTAGATAATGAACAAAAGCGCTTTTGTTAGTTGAATTCTCTAGCTAAACTAAAAAGGGAAATAGTAGGAAGGGTGTGCCTTACATACCAGGTATGTAAAATTTGATTATAGGTATCACTTCGAGGATTTTGAAAGGACTTTTTGTAAAATTATCCATTCCTTGGTAATAGGTGTTAATAATTCTAATTATGGTTTAAAAAAAATCAGGTAATTAATGGCTATTTAGATAAGGAATTTCAATAAATTTATTATAACCGGTAGATTTATGAAGGTTTTTTCTCATAACGGAAAAAAGGATGGTAATAAAACTAAATTTTAAAAAGCGGAGGCCATCAAAAAAAAACGAATAAGTTCGCCTATACTAGATCCCTGCATTGCTAAGCAATTAAATTATTAAAATGCGGCTCTGATTTAAGAAATACACAGGTGTTATTAGGCCATAAGGGCACCAAAACCACTGAAGTTTACACTCATGGTGTTTCAAATATTTTTTTAGCAATTAGAAATCCGCTAGATTAGTGAAATGATAGATGTAAATGTACTGGTAAATTTATATGCCTGTTGTGAAGCATCTAAGGCAGAGGAGGGATCGAAAATTGGATTTTTCCGCCGAAGTTTGTGAAAATTGAAAAAACAGGAAAATTAATGTGTCTGAAATTAATACTAGCCTTTTCACACTGCTATTCATTTTATAATTTGTTATCGATGGGAAGATCATTATTTTTTATGAATAGCGAACTTGAGCAGAATTGACCAAACAATAAGACTATAAAACTACAAAAATGAGAAAAATTATAATCCTTGCACTTTTAATGAGTTTGGGACATTTGCAGGCACAAAAATCCTATTCTTATAAAGCTACTTACCGTTTAGAATATCAGGAAGATTCTACCGATGAAAATTCTATACAATCTGAAACCGTTTTACTTTACTTAGGGGAAGGTCAATCGCGATATTCCAGCTTAGGTAAAGCGGTTAATGATTCTTTAGGAGCTTTCGAAGCTCCGGAAACCGATTTTAACTACAAGATCTACAAAAATTACCAGGATAACGAACTTACTTTAGCGGAAGATATTACGGCAGGTAGGTATAAATATAAATATACACAAAAGCTAAAAACGATCGATTGGGAAATTAAGCCTGAGAATAAAGAAATTTTAGGCTTTAGCGTTCAAAAGGCGACAGGCTCTTTTGCCGGTAGAAATTATGTAGCCTGGTTTGCTTCTGAATTACCATTTTTGGATGGGCCATATAAATTTAGTGGTTTGCCGGGACTTATTTTAGAGATTTCAGATCTTAAAGATGATTATCATTTTACCCTTACCGGATTTCAGGAGTTAGAAAAACCGGTGACTAAAATATTGAATTTGGATAATTATAAAGTGGTTTCTCAAGAAGAACTCGACCAATTTAGAGATGATAATAACCGTGACCCACTTGGCGCATTGAAAAATGCAGGAGTTAAATTCGGTTTTAGAAATAAAGAGGATGAAGCTAAAACAAGGAAAGAACTAAGCGAAAAATATAAAAGGCGAAATAATCCTATTGAACTTCATCTTAACGAATAATCATCAATCAAAAAATTGAATAATTGGATTATTTTAAACAGATTTTCCTTATCCTGATATCGATATTCGTTGTTTTTACGAGTTATTCTCAAAATGAAATTTCAGGGCAGGTCTTTGATGATCAATATGAAAAACTTATTGGAGCCACGGTAATGATCAGTAAAGATTCGGTTTCTTCTATCTTAGCTTATGGTATTTCAGATACCGACGGAAAATTCAAAATAGCTGTAAAAAATGATAGTGATTCCCTGTTTTTAAAAGTTTCATACATAGGTTTTGGTACGTTTAAAAAAACGATTCAGAATAAAGCACAGCCCCTGGAAGTTAAGCTTTCGACCTCTTCAGAATCTTTAAAAGAGGTGCTCGTGAAATCTGAAATTTTGCGGCAACATGGCGATACGCTTAGTTTTTCAGTAGCAGCCTTTAAAGGTAAAAACGACCGGGTGATTGCTGATATTTTAAAGAAATTACCGGGAATCGATATTCGACCAAATGGACAAATCTATTATAAAGACGAACCTATCCAAAAATATTATATCGAAGGTTTAGATTTGTTAGAAGGGCGTTATAATCTGGCGAATAATAACCTTTCTGCCGAGGCGGTTTCTAAAGTCGAGATCCTGGAAAATCATCAGCCGGTAAAAGTTTTGGATAGTTTAGAGTTTTCAGATCGTGCTTCGATAAATATCAAGCTTAAAAAAGATATTACGTATAGCGGAACAGCCACCGCAGGGATTGGTGCAGCGCCTTTGCTTTGGCAAACCAAGGTAACCCCCATGATTTTCACTGAAAAACAACAGGCGATCTTTACCTATCAAAGTAATAATGCTGGGAGCGACGTCTCGGGCGAAATTCGTGATTTTTCGGTTAAATATGCCGGGGATAACTTTGATATCGAAAAAAGGGATTGGCTCTCAATCCAAAATGTATCAGAGCCTCCATTTTCTTCGGAGCGTTGGCTGGATAATAACGTGCATTTAGGTTCAGCAAACATTTTACAGCACATTAAGGAAGATGTCGATCTAAAACTGAATATTTCCTATCTTAATGATTACCAACAGCAGGATGGGAGTACCCAAACTCGATATTTTACACCTACAGATACGATTGATGTGATCGAAAACACCAATAATGATATTTTTTTAAGCAAGTTAGAGGGACAACTCACCTTAGAGAACAATGCCGATAAAAATTACCTGAAAAATCAATTAGAATTTAATGGATTTTGGAATGCCAATCGCGGTTTGATCGATCGTCCCGATACAAAAATAAGGCAGCAGCTGGATGATCCTTTCTTCGGAATTGAAAACGATCTACGCTTTCTTAGAACTTTAGGAAAACAACTAATTACTTTTAATTCGAATACAGGCTTTACCAAAAATAATCAAGATCTACTGGTACAACCAGGACAATTTGAAGCTATTTTTAATGATGGCGATTCTTATGGGGAAATTCAGCAACTGGTTTCCTCAAGGAAAATATATACCGATAATTCGGCTGGCTTCACCAAAGCACTTGGCAAATTTACTATATCACCAAAGTTTGGATTTTCGATCCAGAATCAGCAATTAGATACCGATATTTTTCAGGAAGGAGAAGAGGTTTTAGATGCCAATTTTAAAAACAGAACAGAATTTGTACAATCTTCGGTTTATTTTAAAAACGCTTTCAAGTTTGAAAGTAAGGATGAAACCTGGAATTTAAATTTAAGTACGCCGCTTGAATTTAAAAGTTTTCAGCTCGAAGATCAGAATTTTGAAGAAAAAAGAGGTTTAGATCGATTGGTTTTTGAGCCCAGATTTTCTCTGAATAAAAAACTTTCAGCCTTTTGGGATGCGAATGCTTCAGCAGGATTAAGTTATGAGTTTGGTGAACTTCAACAATTATATTATGGTTTTTTGCTGAATAATTATCGAAATTTAAATCGGTACAAT
Source organism: Salegentibacter sp. (assembly GCA_017795085.1). Taxonomy (GTDB): domain Bacteria; phylum Bacteroidota; class Bacteroidia; order Flavobacteriales; family Flavobacteriaceae; genus Salegentibacter. The sequence continues at coordinate 849,884 of CP051246.1, read as the reverse complement.
GCACCAATTTCCGAAGAAACACGGCAAGATTATAGTGGTGGCCTGAGCTATAGAAATCCGTTAAAGCAATTGTTTTTTAATGCCTCTTATTCCTATAGCTATTCTGAAAATAACTTGTTATACAGTTCTAATATTGGCGAAAACGGAACGACAATTTTAGAAGCCATGGCTCGCGATAATAGTTTCGATAATCATAGCATTAGCGCCGGCGGGAGTAAATATTTTAGGAAACAACAAACAACACTTAAACTGAATGCTTCATATAATTTATCGCATCGACAACAGCTTTTAAATAATACGCTAGTTGAGGTGAATACGCAAAGTTTTAATCTACGAGGAAGTGTGAAAACCGATATTTCGAGTTGGCTAATTGCGAGTTATTCAGGAAATTTTTCAACTTATACTTCGGGTTTAGGAGATAGTGATTTTCAACAAATAGAAACCCATCAACATACACTTGATCTTTATTTTTATCCTAAGGAAAATCAATATCTAAGTGTGAGCAGCGAATATTACGGAAATTCGTTATCTGATAATGGCGACAATTATTTTGTGAACCTTAGCTATCAGTTTACTTTTGAAAAACCAAAAATGGATCTAAACATTAGCTGGCGGAATATCCTGAATACCGATGAGTTAATTAATGCTTACAATAACGAGTATTATTACGTGCAAAGTAGTTATCGCTTGCGTCCCTCACAAGTCCTGGCAACTTTAAAATTTACGCTTTAAATGAACAATTTCATTAAAGAAGCCTAAAAGCGCAGAAATCAACCGCAAAAGAAAACGCCTCACAACATTATAAAAACAAAGATGCTCGAATCAGTGGCTAATCGAAACGTTATGCTCGCTTGCTAACATGTTGGAACGTGAGGGGGCAGTAGTTAAAAATAACACATAATGGACAAAATTAAATTCAAAATCGTAAATTTGAGTTATGGATATAAATATTCAAAATAAGAAAATCGAATTAATTCAGTGGCTATCAACGCTGAATGACGAGTCCATTATTGAAAAAATAATGAAATTGCGAGATAATGAGAAAGCTGACTGGTGGAAAGCAATCTCAAAGGAAGAAAAAAAATCTATCGAAAGAGGGATTCAAGATGCTGAAGCCGGAAAATTAAAATCTCATTCCGAAGCACAGAAATTATATGAGAAATGGTTATAAAATCCTGTGGACTGAACACGCCCTTTCCGAATTAAAAAATACAATACAATATTTGGAGGAAAATTGGTCTAAAAGAGAATTAGAAAATTTTTCTCGAGAATTGGATCATACCATAGAATTAATTTCAAAAAATCCAGAGCTATTTCAAGTTTCCAAAAAGAAAAATGTTAGAAGAGCTGTAGTTGCAAAATTTAACAGTTTATACTATCGGGTAAATAAAAAATCTATAGAAATATTATCCCTTTTTTCCAACAGGCAAGATCCCGATAAAATTAAAATTTGATCAGAAAGCAGCGCTAACAAATTTCTGCCTATTTTGAAATAAATAATTTCGCTTAATTAGTGGACCTTTTTGGTTAACTGGCTGAAAATGTTTTCCAGCGCTTCATTTTGCTTTGAAACAAGGGTCCGGATCGGTGCATTTTTCAAAGTATTGTATTTTTATTTTTTCCCATCCGCTCGTAAGACTACACCGGAATTAATAAACAAATCTTTAATGGTCATCTCGTTAGGAAAGGTTGTAGACAAAAACTCATAAAATTCACGAGAGTTCGGACCATCCATGTTAAAATGAATTTTTGAGTCGTGAGTATTCCAATTTTTTGTAAGCGCATTTTCGAAATCCTGAAGACTGGTTTTATCAAGGTACAAAAGATCATATTTCATTAGCTTTTGCAGTTGATCTTCGGAAATTTTAAGTTCAAAATTGTCGGCTTTTTTCAACGCTGTTTTTTCAGGTGCATTTTCAGGTACAGGTAAAGCTTCTTCTACTTGCATACTATTACTGAACTGGTCTGTCCAGGTTACAAATGCGAAATAAAATCCAACAACATAGGCAAGAAGTACAATTATTTGAACTAAATAATCTTCAGGGAGAATTTTGGAACCTGAAAAAGACATAAGGTGCATAAATCCCAATCCGACAATCAGGAAAAGGATTTTTGGTTTTTCAGAATGAGACTTCCATAATACCTTGTCTTCTAACAGATATACCCATAGAATCTCACCGTAATGTAAAATGAGTCTTCCATAAATATATAAGAAACCAATAGTGGTTAAGTATGTAAACAAATCAAAACTCATAATCCATTTCAAGTTCAGGAATTAGGTTGGCTGCTTCCTTCTTTTTCTTATCTACAATCTTTGCATAAACCTGGGTGGTTCTTATTTCTTTATGTCCCAAAACTTTTGAAACAGTATAGATATCAGCACCATATTCCAATAGTAGCACTGCGTGGGTATGTCTTGCACTATGGAAGGTTATATGTTTAGTTATGCCGGCACGCATACACCATCTCAGTATTTCTGAATTAAAATGGGCTCCATATTTCAATCCTTGAAATACCCGGGCATTGTCTCTTTTTCTTTTTCCTAAAAGCTGTCTTGCCTGATTAGAAATATATTGATATTCCTGTCCCGAGGTTTTCTTTTGCTTAAAAATTAAGCGGGATCCTTCCTCCTCATCCCTAACTTCAAGCCAGGTCAGCTTGTTTATATCACTCCACCTAAGCCCGGTTAAACAACTAAACATACATGCATTTTTAAGAACCTGGTGCTTGCAGTAGGCTGTTGCCATAGCTTGTAATTCCTCCTGCGTAAGGAATTCCCGTGTTGTTTCCCCCTGAGCAAATCCTTTGACCGTTATAGCAAAATTTCGCCTGGTATATCCATCATCAAATGCCTGACGTAAAGCAGCTCTAAACTTATTGTAATAGGTGTATTTAGAGTTTTGGGATAACAGGGTATTAGACTTTGTTTTAGCTCTACTATTCAGATATTTTTTAAATCCTAAAACGAAATCTTTATTTACCAATACAGAAGTTTTCTTTTACTTAAAACACTGGGGGTTTGGGAGTTTGAGGTGTAAACTAGGTACAAGCCCTAATTTTAACATTTAAAACTTATCTACTAAAAATTCATATTTGGTGAGTTCACCGATTAGTTCACCGGTAGTTTAAAGAAAAAACAATTATCGAAGTCCTAAAAAATCCTTATTCAATTTATTTGGCCTATAAAAAGTAATTCCTAACTTCCTCCAAATTTAATAGTATAGATGTTCCAATTTATAAACGAATAGTTTGAATAATAAACAGCTTAAAATCAAGCAAAATATAACTTTAGCTTATTTGAATGAATTATATCAAAAGCTAGAAAAATTTTCTAATGAAAATTTATTGGATTTAGTTCTCCCAACGAAAATCACTCATAAAGATTTTAGCGTATTTCCAAGCTTTCTGCAATTCATTGCTACCTGGGTAAGACAACCAAATTCTGGAAATTTATACCTACCTATTACAGAGTTTAAAAACTTAGAAGAATATCTAGATCAAGAGTTTGTTTATCCTATTGTTGTACTTTCTTGGGAAAAAAAAATCTTTAATACAGAAGGTAAAAATATAAAGTCTTTATTAAAGGGATTAAGTAAGGATTATTTTTCTAGAATGGAGTATTTAAAGCTAAAACAAAACGATTCAGTTCCAATTTATTGCTTTGACCATGACTTAAGCAAAAGAGGCTATTCCCGTTTTTTTTATAATTCTGATAAATCTCTGGTTTCCGAAGAGGAACTGGACTTTAATCTATACCCTGTTTTTAAAAAAGTAGGAAGTTTTAATAAGGGAGTTTTTCAAAATTCAATTAAAAATAAAATTGATGATTTTTCTAAAATCACTCATGAATTATTTTTTAATACCGATGAGCATGCAAGAACAGATATAGACTTTCAAAATCTTTATCCAAATATTAGAGCTGCATATTTTCGTTTTCAAAAGAGAAAATTAAACTCCTATCTGAATCAGTATAAGGATTCTAATACACTTTATAAATATCTCAATTCAAATTTACCATTGAACGAGAATAGCGAAGTTTACTTTCTAGAAATTTCGATTCTAGATAGTGGTCCTGGTTTGGCAAGAAGATATGGAAATATTACAGATTTAAATTCAATTAGTATTAATCGCGAAGTAGAGCTTATAAAGGAATGTTTATATAAACACAATACATCTAGCGTTGGCATTAGGAAGGAAAGAAAAGGCTTGGGTTTAGATCGTGTTTTAAAAACTATTAGTGGTAAGGGATTTTTAAGAATTAAAAGTGGAAGAGTAGATGTCATTCGTGATATGCGAAATAAACCTTACGTCAGGTCCGAAAATTCAGTAGGTATTAAACTAACAGATTGGAATAACTCAGATAATACATTTTCAGAACATCCCGAATGTTCAGGCTCGTTAATTTCATTAATATATCCATTAGGTAATGAATGACACCTTTATATTCCAATATACAGACTTCAAGAATTTCAAAAGGAATAAGTCTTTTACTGTTTTATTTTTACACCAGCAGAAAACAGGAAAGGTTGAGAGTTTAATCAATGAAATTGATCATTATTTCCAGGTAAATCCATTATCCGATGAAATAATCGTGATTTTGCCCGAATATTGTGATGAAAATTTTAGAGGTTTATTTCTAGAAAGCGAAGTATATGATACTTTCAAAAGGGTACCGGGGTTCTCAAAAGACTACTTTTCCAATTTTTTTCGGCTTTATCAGTTTGATGATAAGGGAAATTTAAATTCGGTAAAAAATGAGATTTCTATGGATATAGAAAAAGAATTTTTACAAAATTTAAAAAGGAATGGAAGCTTAAAAATTTTTGAAAGTAATGGAGGATTAGTTGAATCCACACCAGACCATCATTTTGTTTTCCCATCTAAAAAACACAGTGAAAAATTTATTAGAACTGGTAATATCCTTGTAAATAGTTGTGAAATTTTCTTTTTGTCTTTTCAATTATTACCTTATCTAAATAAAAACTCATCGGCAATATATTGTGATACATCATCCATAAACGTTTTAGCATTTTCACTTTTTGAATTAAAAAGGAGATTTAACCATAGATTTGATTCTATACCTGTTTTTAGTTTTAACTCTTATGAAGGTCTAGAAAATAAAACCTCTCGATTCCCCAATGATTCCCTTATTTTAGTATCCTCTTCTACATCGGGAAATATTATTAGTCGATTAACTAGCAAGGAAATTGCGGATAGAGACCAGATTCTGGTTTTATTCTTTCTGGGTAAAACTTCGAAATACATAAACTATAAAAGTAATGTTCTTTGTAACCTGACTTATTCAAGAAAATTTCCTAAGGGATTAGAAGTTTTCAGAACTTATGATAATTCTAGTAAGTGTAAACTCTGTAAAAATCATTCTAGACCCATAAGACTTCAAAGTGATGTTTTTCTCTCTATTCAGCCAAAAATTCAGTTTCTGAAACTAGTAAAAACTGATGCACCCAAGTTTTTAAGCAACTTCATAAAAAGTCATCAAAATAAAACGGATAATATAATTAGGACATATTATAACGAGACCGCACCTAATGAAAATTATGAAATATTTCTTGATACTGAAAAATTATATGAATTAGTTAAGGAAGGAAATGCACCAGGAAAATTTCAAAAAAAATTAAAAAGGAAAATTAACACTTATATTCCAGCTAATACCAAATATTTTATTCACCTGGATGATAATGGTTCAAAAAATCTATCAAATTATATTAAATCCCAAATAAAATTTGCCGATCCTCCAGAGCAAATCAGTATTAATGAATTGGATAAAATAAGTAATTCTTCTGGTAGTGTTGTAGTTGTTGGCTCGGCTTTGGTTACAGGAAAAAACTATTTCCACGTGAGTAGACATTTACGGAAATTTGACAAACTAAGTATTGTCTATTTTATAGGTCTTATTAGAACCACCTCTGAAAACTATCACAAAACTACGGTTAGTAATTTAGGATTTGGCAAAGATGGTGGTAATACATTTCCAGTTGTATTCACTGAAAAAATTATTACTACCCCCTCTAGGGGTAACACATCTTGGGATCTTGAGAAAAATTTTTTCGAAGATATGATCGGGGAAATTGATGAGGATCAGAATACAGAATTACAAGAGTATGTGTCAAATAGATTAAAAATTCTCAGAGAGAACCGGAAGGAAAAAGGTTTGTCAAATAATGTTTTCCTTTTAAAATGTGATGGTACATCCTTAAAATTACGTAAAGGTTTTGCTTACTGGGACTTTAAAGTGAAGGAAGATATAGCATATCAGAGTCAAGTTTATTTCACTATTTCTTCTATACTTCATGACCTTTCCAATAAACCTATAAATTCAGAAAGATCTCTAAAAAGTTCAAATTATATAAAGAATTTATTAGCAGTTGAAAATTTTAATCGTTTTAATGATGGAATAATACAAGCTAGTTTACTAAGAGCCGGAGAATTCTCCTATTTTTCCTATGACCTTGATTCAGATAGTAGTTTGATGATGACATCATTTCTAATAAGTTTAATAAAAAACTGGAATACTGATGAAGGAGAAGCGTTACCTGAATTTTTACTTGCACTAGGAATAAAAAAGCTAAGATTAAACAGGGACGACTTAAGAAGAGTATTATTAGAATGTGAGTACGTTGATTCAGAACTAATCAAACAATTTGGGAATTTTTTATATGATAAGCTGCTAGAAGAGACTACCTCATAAATGATGTCTCATTTCGTTCTTTTATAATTTAATTTTTATTGAATCAAGTCTAGGCTTTAATCCATTCCGTTACCATATTAGCAATTTGCTTTTGCCAATGCTTAACAGAATGATCAAATTGAGTAAACATTAGACCACATTCTAAATCGGCTGTTTTATTTTGCTGTTCAATATCGACGAATTTACCTGCTATATAAATGCTATCTCCAGGATATAGTAGGGTTACCTTTTTAGCATCGAAATAGTGATGATAGGCGTACATTTGCCTGATGTCTTCGATTAACGGACGTTTTTCTACTAATTTCCACTTAGTATCTATGACGTATTCATTCCCATTAAATTTCACCGCAATGTCTGGCCGTATGGTTCTTCTTTTACCGCCATTGGGTTTCCAAAAGTTTTTTGAATTTTGACCTTTTACTTTTAATCCCTTATTCTTTTTTAAACTCACCAATACAAATTGTTCCCAAAGCAAATTCATATCAAACATTAAGGCCAGAACATCATTTTTACCCTTGCTTAAGTCAGGGTGGTAGTGTAGTAGTATCAGCCGTGAAATATCCACCGCTTTTTTATAACCTTTTGTTTTTCTATTGAGAATAATTTTATCAAATACAGTCTCTGAAATTTTTACATTGGGCATTTCAGGAAAATTAAGAATCAAGGCATTAATGCATTAATTCTTCCTGATATGGCTGCATTGGTGTTTATTTTTTTTAACACTAGGATGGTTTGATATAAAATTATGTGCAATAAATGTTCAGGATCATAAGTAGTGTACCTGGTATAGAAACGCTCCTTATGGATGACATTTTTACTTATTTGTTGGGTAAAAAGTAATTGACCTTTTAATGTAGTTAAATTACCTTCGGTTTTCCGGTATTTTTTGACAAGCCCTCTATGTAACAAGTATTCTACTTCGCTCACAAAAAGTTCAAAGTACAGGTCGAGAACGGAGTTATTTTTAAGTTTTAAATCTGTTGAACTAGGTGCTTTAACCTCAAAACCATTTACCACCCTCAACATATCGATTAAAGCCCGATTCCATTTTAATTTCTTTTGGTCATCCGATTTACGTTTCTCTGCTTTGGGAAGCACGTTAATTAGGCCTTCCTCATAAGGCTATAAACCCTTTTGAATCAGTTAAATAAATCTATATTTCAATTGTTTACATGCAAGGAAAATAGTATATTTATGTAATAACTTTGCATATGATAAATTATTCTTCCCAGTACCAGGTCAAAATTGAAAATTTTGGTAATCTTTACCAAATGAAACTTAACCCAAATAACCGTTGGATTCAATTAGCCTACCATTTTCCCTGGGACCGTTGTGTAGCTATTTTTTCCAAACATTTTTCTCAAGTTGGTCGTAATGCCATTAATCCGCGTATTGTTATTGGTAGTCTGATTATTAAACACAAATTAAATCTTAGTGATGAGCAAACGGTCCAGATCATCGAAGAGAACCCCTACATGCAGTTCTTTTTAGGATTGGAGGAATTTTCTGCGCAGCCGCTTTTCTCTGCTTCTCTTTTTGTAGAGTGGAGAAAGAAACTGGGGAATCATACTTTCAATGAATTCTCTGAGGTACTCTCCACAATTTGTTATGGTGGGGCTCCACAGGAAGCCTCTTCCCCCAAGAGAACTTCTTGGCAGAATAAAGGGAAATTAAAACTCGATGCCACGGTGGCAGATCAGTATATTACCTATCCCAATGATTTGGGGCTACTTAATGTGGCTCGTGAAAAGACCGAGGCCATCATTGATACCCTCTATGAGCATCTAAAGGATGAGCTTCCGGTCAAGCCGCGGACTTACAGAAAAGTGGCCCGAAAGAAATACCTGGCGGAATCCAAGAAGAGACAGGCCAATAAAAAAACCCTAAGAAGGGCTATCCGTTATCATCTAAACTGTTTAGATCGTAATATTGGCAACATCAATTTAATGCTTGACAAATTAGATCATACCCCATTATCCCGGAAGATGCTCAGGGATTTTTGGGTAATTCAGACGGTTAATGATCAGCAAAGAGAAATGTACGATAATAAGACCAACACCTGTAAGGACCGTATTGTCAGCATCAGTCAACCTTATGTACGTCCTATTGTTCGGGGCAAGACAGGGAAGAAAGTAGAGTTCGGTACCAAGATCGGACTGGCCCAAATAGATGGTTTTGTTAAAGCGCAGACCTTAAGCTGGGATGCCTACAATGAAAGTGCTGACCTCATTCCTCATGCAGAGGCCTATAAAGTACAGCTCGGCTATTACCCGGAAGTCATTCAGGTGGATAAGATCTATGGCACCAATAAAAACCGCAAGTGGTGCAAGGAGCGCGGCATCCGGATGACCGTAGCTTCAAAAGGCAAGCAGCTTGAACTTAATGCCTACCAAAAGAGAAAACGTAAAAAGGAGTTCAACGAACGTAATCATATAGAAGCCAAATTTGGGCAGGCCAAACAAACATACGGGCTCAACCAAATTAAAGCTAAATTAGACAATACTTCTCATTCCTGGATAGGGATGATCTTATTTGTAACCAACCTAGTGAAATTCGCAGAAATACATAATTTTAATTTCTGAATTTCTGAGGAAACCCTAATTAAGGTGTCACCAATTTGTATGGCACCTACAAATTCATTGAATTTCACACCGTTTCTGATAAGGTCAAAATAGGGCACACCCTTACCGAAGAATTGAACCAGAGCCTGATGAAGATTTTGCTCAGTTTCGTCCTTTAAATTAAAAATTAAGGAGTCGTGTTCAAAAACTGTAATATGCTTTGGCCGGCTTCTCAAGTCTTTCCTATATATCCTGATTCATTAACCGCCGTATGGCTTTTTCAAAGTTCATTTCTTTCTGAATGTTTTTACCTTCAGTATAATCTATAATGTGATAGATGGGCTTTTCGATATAATCTTCATTTTCGAAGCCGCTAGCAAAGGCGGTGTCATCCTCTTCTGCTTCTGAATAAATAAATCCTTCTCCTAAAACAGCACCAATTTTAGCATAGTCGCCAAAAAAGTATTCCTGTAATAGTGGGATGATATTTCTATAAAAAGCATTGATAAGTTTTTCCTCAGTATTTTCATCGTCTTTTAGAAAAAAGTAGGAATGGCCAATAAGGTGATCTCGGTCCAGCAGCTTTTCTATTCTCTTATTAATTTTTTCTAATATTTCTCTTCCTGTCGTACCGGCATATTCATAGGTAAGTTCATCAAGGTCATATTTCGGAGGCATTTCTTTGAAGCTGAATCTTCTTCGGAGGGCTGTATCTAAAGCTTCTACGCTGCGGTCTGCAGTGTTCATAGTGCCGATTAAATGAAGGTTTGGAGGTACTCCAAACTTTTTATTGGAATAGGGTAATTCAACTATAACCTCATTTTTCGTTAAACGCTTATCTTCTTCAATTAAAGTGATTAATTCACCAAAAATGGCAGAAACATTCCCGCGATTAATTTCATCGATTAATAAGCAGTAGGGCGCGGCATTTTTAAATTTTGCAATTCGCTCTTCCTTTGTATGCTCCAAACAATCTTTTAAGCCTAAGAAGCCGGCAAGCTTTGCTGCCTCGTCACAGGCGGTATAAAAGCTCCCCTTTTTAATTTCATAAGTTAATTGGTCTGCCTTATTTGAACTATCTTCCTCAAAAACAGGAGTAATTCCTTCTACAAAATTTTCATAGGAGGTTGATTGATGAAAGGTTATAAACTTAAAGTTGGATTGAATTTCAACAGAAGATTCTTTTTGTTTCTTTATTTCTTCCAGTATAGTATTTAATTCCTCAAGAACAGGATCTTTGGTCTTTGCGATGAACCAAACGGATTCTTCTTCTTTATCAAAAATCAAAGAACCTTGCCTGGAAGCATATTCTACTGTAGTGGACTCCTCAATAGTATGTGATGATAATTGTCCCCATATGGTTTGAGTTAAACTGTTGGTATTAGAGAATTCCAATTTATATTTCACGAAACGATGTTCTTTTATCTGCGGAACCGTTTGGTTGTCTTTTTCAAGTAAGACTAAAGCAAAAATTTTCCACCAGGGCAGTTTAGAGATAATTTCCGATTCTACAATTTCGTTTGGTTTTTTGGTTGATTTCTTTTCATAAGTTGGAATAATCTCCTGGAGCAAATGAAATGTTTTCCCAGTTCCGGGTGGTCCGAAAAGGATTTGGTTTAAAGACTCAGCCACAACTTTTGTCTCTGAAAACGCTTCTACTTTTGTTTTCATTTCTTTTTTGAAATTATTTATTCTTGATAAATTTTTCTCAAATGCCGCCTCCTTTATTAAATATTTGTTCTCAATATTATGTTTGTTTAAGAGCTTAATGGCGGTGTCTCGGAATTCAGTTATATAATGTTCAAGATTTTTTAAGTACTCCTTTGGGTTGCTATAATTTAATTTACCGAAGTTATCTTTGTTCAGATTCAATCCAATATTTTGAGCTAATTCATTATGAAAATCAATTTCATTTTTATTATCAACTCCTCCTCTGAAGGAAATTTCAATGTAGTTGTTTGATATTTCACCTTGATCATCAAAGCCAAGTACAAAACCTATGGTTTTAATTTTTCTATGGGAATCACCTTTTTTAAAAAGAGGGACATATATGTAATCCGATCCCTGAAACCATTGGCCATTAGATAGTCTTCTTTCTTTTGACTGAACACTGTTTCTTTGACGTAAAGCAAATGTGAAATGGGGATTGTTCTTTTTATGTTCTAATAAATAAGTTAAGATTTCATCACTAGTTTTTATCAAAGATTCCTTTTTGTTTGTCATTATCTAATTATTTATCCCCATAATTTACATTCTCCTCCGCCACCATTCTCAATTCTTCCTCAGCTTCACCAACACTTACCTGGCCATTCATCAACATTGGTAGAAGCCAGTCTCTTAAATTTTCAAGTTCATTTATTTCTACCAGATTCTTTTGCTTTTTAGCCTGAAGAGGTTGCATAAACCCATAGAATTTTTCGGCAAGATGCTCAGGAGGTACAGGCACATAATAATTCGTAGTGAAATTATCGAAAAGTAAATTTTTTATACCGCTGGTTTTGCCCTCCCATCCAAAAAGTACATTGTTTTCATATAAACGATTCCATTGATAGACAAAATTGTAGAGGAATTTTTCGTTCTTTAAGGTGAGCGCTTTACAGAAATTAGAACATATCAGAGGGTTTTCAAATCTTTCCAAAGTTTCTTCAGTGATAAAGGCTAATCTGCCGGTTGACTGGGTAGGGCTTCCTCCGGAAATCTCCACTACTAAATCGTGAGGATCTAATATTTTGTGAGAGTTCTTTTCAAGAATAAAACGTGTAGGTGTATTTACTTCTCCATTACCATTTAAACCATTAATATCAGCACCTCTTACACAGGAAACTTTTTCAGTATAATTTCCTTGCTCTGCTTCTTTTCCCCAATCTCCACTTTTATCATTTTTAATCCACTCAGAAATAGTTTTAACTTTCCACCCCTCAGGAATCTTCAGTTTCAATTGCTCATTGAAAAGCATTTTCCCATTAGAGGATTTATAAGGCCTGCCGTTTTTATCTGGAAAATCAAATTGTACAAACCAATACTCGTATATGGTTTTAGCCATTGCTTCCAACTCAGTATTGATCTTGTGATTGAGTTCGATCTTGGCGTCTAAGTCGGAGAGGGTTTTGGCGATTTTAACTGCCATTCTGGAATTTAAAGGAACTTGCACATCCAAATTATTCAAAATACCCTGGGTCAATAGGGGTTGACTTGAACCAATCTGTTTTTTATTTAAATCTAATTCTCTTAATAAGTAATAGTAAAATTCAAGTAATTCTGAATCTTTTGGCAATCCTGCAATGGCATTATCAGAAACCCAGCATTTCCCATCAGCTTTATGAATACTGCCACAATAGGCTCCCACACGACCTACAATTATTGCATCTTCATAATTATAATCATCGCAATAACCTAAAATACCGTTACCACCATAGATAGGATATTTTCCAGTGGTTTTAGGAGCTATTTTGCCATTCTTAAATTCGATCAGAGATTTGAGTCTTTTTAAGTCCATTTTACAAATATCTCAAATCCTTAAAATTATTCTGAATTTCGCTTTCCAGGCTTTTACTTTCGGCAAAGAGCGAATTTAGATTTTCTTCAAAAGAATTCATTTTGGTTTCAAATTCTTCCGCAGTAATATCAACATACTCAATCTTTACCTCAAAATACTGTCCGGCACTCAAAGAATGATTCTTCGTCTTGATATCCTCATAGCTCACCACCACCGAAAAATCATCTACGACTTCTTTATTATTGAAAGTGTCTATAATTTGTTGTTCTTCTTGGTCGTTTAAAACGGTTTTTTGGTTCTTGCCCTCTTTTACCTTGGTTCCTAAATTGGAGGCATCGATAAGCACTACGTCTTCTTTGTTGCTTTTATCCAGGAAAACTATAGAAACATTCGTACCGGTAGTAGCAAAAATATTGGAAGGCATAGAAACCACCCCGGCCAGTATTTTACGATTTACCAGTTCCTGGCGAATCTTTTTATCAATACCGGATTGTGCGGTGATAAAGCCGGTAGGGACCACAACGGCAGCTTTACCACCCTCTTGGAGGCTAAACATAATATGCTGCAGAAACAGGCTGTAAATAGCCATACTGCTCTTTTTGTTCTTGGGAACATTGGGAATTCCGGCAAAAAAACGGTTGCGATTTTTCTTGGTGTCCAGGTCATCCCGGTATTCGCTAAAATCAAGTTTAAACGGAGGATTAGAAACGATATAATCGAACTGCTGCAACTCACCGTTTTCTTTTTCGTGAAAGGGTGCCAAAATGGTGTTACCACGTACAATATTCTGGAGGGAATGGACCAGATTATTCAGGATAAGGTTCAGTCTTAAAAGCTTGGAGGATTTTTTGGATACATCCTGGGAATAGATGGTACACTTATCTTCTCCAATGGCGTGTGCCAAGTTCATCAATAAGGTTCCGGAACCCGCACTTGGATCGTAGCAGGTGACGTCCTGTACTTCTTCTGTCACCAGGATAGAAGCCATAATTTTAGCTACCGCGTGAGGCGTATAATATTCGGCATAAGTACCCCCGCTGTCGTTGTTGTAATCTTTGATGAGGTATTCAAAAATAGAGGCGTAGAAATCATATTTTTCCTCAAAAATATGTTCAAAGCTAAATTCTACCAATTTGTTTAGAATAGCCTTGCAGAAAGAATTTCTTTCAGAAGCTTCAACTATTTCGCTTATGCGTTCAAACAGAGGTTCCTTTGAACCGCCAACGGTACGTACCGAGAAGATCTCGTTGTTAATAATGGCGATATCCATAAGGGTATCGTCAAAGGTTTTGGCGAAATCATCTTTATTTTGCAGTGCGAATAAGTGGGCAATGAGGTGCCTGGGATAAAAAACGGCAGTATCGGCTTCCAGCTGCATAGTGAGCAATTCATACTCTTCGTCTGAAATTTTTTCGATCTCTTCCTGCCAGTTTTCACTTTGCGCGAGTTCGGGCTTAAGTTGCTTGATCTCGCGGGTGAATTTATCGTTTAGAAATTTATAAAGAAATGCCTGGGTGATTACCTTGTATTCATCACCGTCATTTCCTAATCCATAAGTGGAACAGATGCCTTTAAGGCCATTTATTAATTCTTTTGTTTTGTTTTGAAAATCTACTGTGGTTGTCATTTATGCAGTATGTCCTTGAAATTCGTTTATATATTCCTGTACTACCAGATTATTGATAAACCTGGAGGTTTCCGCATTAAGCGGGATGTTATTCTCTTTTACAAATTTGTTTACTACCAGTTTAATCATCATTCTATCCAGATAACTTTCATTTTCCAATATGCGGCTATTTTGAATGATGTGTAGGTCGGCCCCTTCTTTTATTTGTTGAAGCACATTAAAAAGTTTTCTTTCAGATTGGGATAAGCTTTCGTTTTCCAGCAATCTCTTATGAATCCTGCAGTATTTAGGATCATCATCATATTTCTGTTTCAGCAAATCATTTTGCCGGTTCAGCTCCTTGATCTTAGCGTGAATTTCACGGAGTGTCCCGATATTCTCGCGCATATCTTCCTGGCTTACCTCGTTTAATTTTTTCTTTTTAAAGAGCCTTTCCAGCTCCTCATAAAGGCTGACAAATTTAGGGTCTTTTTTGTCGATATTATCGGCTAAAGCTTCCCGGGTTTGGCGAAGTGTATTTTTAAGTTTATCGGCCAGAATCAACTCTTCTTCTCCGGTTTTATGAAACTTGAAAATCACATCTTCCAGGGCGATATTTAAAAGATTGGTGGTATCAACGTCATTTTCTAAGGCTTCCTTTTGGTTAAGCAGCATTAAATGATTGTTGGCCTCCCGGTAAAGCTGGTTCAGCTTTTTGAAATCCAGTTTTTCCTGAAGGTCTTCGTGCCCAATTAATCTGATAAGGTTATGCAGGCTTTTGGCATTTGCCAGGGCCTTTACCATATCCACCATTGTTTTTCTATCGGTGATCTCTGAAATTTGCTGAGAGAAAATTTCAGAATTTCTGGTGTTGAAATGAAATAAGCTATCCTCAATCTTCTCAATATCCTTTATGATCTCTTCTTTAGATTTAAAGATATCAGAATAGTGTTGCATCTCATCACCCAGCTCCTGTTGAAGCTCGTCGTAATAATCTTTATTGGTACGGGCGAATTCAGCTCTTATATCAGCAAAATCTACGATATATCCATACCTGAAATCTTTATAGCGGCGGTTCACCCTGGTGAGGGTTTGGAGTAGATTATGTCTTTTAATCACCCTGCCGAGATAAAGTTTTTTAAGGCGTTTTGCATCAAAGCCGGTAAGGAGCATATTGTAAACAAAAAGGAAATCTATTTTTCCGTCCTTGAAATCTTCTACAAGGTCCTTTCGTTCATCTTTAGTACCAATATCGTGGAGAATAAGCGCTGCAGTTTTAACCTTAACGGAATTTTTAATTTTGGTTTTATAGGTAGTTACCGGTTCAGCCGCTTCCCGGAACTCCAGACTTTCGTTTTGCGCATATTTAGATTGGAAAATTTCAAAGAGCATTTTAGCCTGGTCTGAACTATCACAAACCACCATTCCACCTACATTGGGGGCATTAAGCTTTCTAAATTTCTCGAAATCATCAATAATATAATCCAGGAAAGGTTCTACATAGGCAGGATGCGCGAAGATCTTTTGTCTCTCTACATCGCCCTGTTGAACTTCAATTTCCCGAAGTATTTTCTCGAGTTCTATCTTATAATTACTGTCAATTTCTTCCCTAATTAACCTCAGCGTATAACCATCGGCAATAGAGGCGTTGTAGTAATATTTATGAATGTAATCTCCAAAGAGGCTTTTAGAGTTATAGTCGGAGCCCAATAAAGGCGTACCGGTAAGTCCGATTTTTATAGCGTTTTTATCGGAATTTTCAAGATTGGCAAGGAAGCTGCCTTCAGGGTTATAACTTCGATGTACTTCATCAAGGAAATAAACACGCTGTACATTAACGTCGTAATCCTGCGCCTGTACAACCTGGGAATCCTGAGAAAATTTTTGAATGTTTACAACGGTTATTTCTAATTCCCCACGATCATTATGAACGGCGGCTTTAGTTTTTATATCGTTTACAAAATCATCCTTAGAATTCACAATATGAACCACTAAGCCACGGCTAGTGAATTCAGCCTTTGCCTGAAGTAAAAGATCCAGTCTATCTACGATAAAGTAGAACTTTGGAATGATATTTTTTCCTTGGTAGTATTCGGTCAGAAACCTGGTATTATAATAGGCCAGGGCAGTTTTTCCGCTTCCCTGGGTGTGCCAAATAATTCCTTTTCTTATGCCATCCTCCAATTTCTCTTCAATAGTCTTGGTTGCGAATAATTGAGGGTAACGCATTATGTGTTTTTGCATTCCGCTTGATTCTTCCACATAAGCAATGGCATATTTCAGAATGAATTTCAGTCTTTCTTTGGAAAACAAGGAAGTGGAAACCCGGTTGGTAGGACTATCAGGGTTTTTGTTCGTAATAAACTCCGGAGAATGTTTTATAATCACCAGGTTATTATCCTTTAGGACCTCATCTTCTATTTTTTCGTCCTGGTCTTTAAGTAGTTTTTTAAGATTCAGGTTTTCTTCTTCCCTGAAATAATTAAATACTGGTCGCGAATAGGAAGGAGAAGCATAAAAGGCACCCTGGATAGGTTCTAAATCTTCAGGATCATATTCCATATTATTGGAAAAGACCATCATTTGAGTGATGTTTACGAACCTTCTGAATTTTTTATTTTGAAAACGGGTGGCAATGCGATTGCGCTCAGCGATCACCCCTTCGCGGTTATTAGGTTTTTTTACTTCAATAAATACTAAAGGCAATCCATTTATTAAAAGTATGATATCCGGCCTGAAACCATCCTCGCCATTTTTGTAGGGAAGCTCGGTTACCACGTTGAATTGGTTTTTTTCGAAGTTTTCAAGGTCCAGCATTCTAATTCCGGACTGGGAAGTCAGCTTTTCATAAAATTCCTTACCCAGATCTTCATTAGCCAGGCTGAGCTTTACTTCTTCAATAAAACGGGTAATCTCGTCTTCTTCTACAGTTGGGTTTAGATCGGCTAATTTTTTCCGGAAGATATCTGTAAAGATATTGGTTTCCAGATCCCACCTTCTGTGTTTTAAAGATAAGTATTTATACCCCAATCTGGTAAAATGCAGAATGGAAGGGATCTTCACCCTCGAGTCTTCGTTATGAATCATAGATAAGTTGGTTCGATTTGCTTTATGCAAGCTAATAATCTGCAGGGGGATTATTACGTGGTACAATTTAGGAAAAATAGGTTAATTAAGGAAAGTTTTGACTCTCACTCTACCAAGGTGTTTAAGGAATACCAGGGAAAGAATATAGTTTTTATAATTGTTTTCTGAAACGGCACCTCTAAGTTCGTTGGCCGCGTCCCAGAGTTCCTTTTCAAAATCGATATCTGCTTTTTCCATGTATGGTAGGTTGGGTCTCTTAGTTTTTATTTAAACAGCCTGAATATAATGATTTGGCTGCGATTAAATATTCCTGTAGGGAGGGAATATTACAAATATAAGGGAAATGAGGGAATGTGATGGAACTTGCTTAAACCATTGTAAAAAAACAAGATCTTCATAGAACTGGGGACGATTATTCAGATTTTTGGCTTTATTTTCGTTCCAGGCATTCTTTCCTTACGAATAACTTTCCACCGTTTTCAAAGGTGATCTCATAGAAATAATTGAATTTATTGCTATCCTTTACAAAATAATCTTTACCAATTTCGAGGTTTCCTGAGGAAACTGATTCAATATTTGGTTCGGGATATGTCTTACAGTTTTCTTTTGCGACGAAATTGGGTGAATTGTCAGAAGTTAAAATTACTTCTTTCTCTTCGTCCTGTGTGCTTTTAGAATCTGCGGATAAATACTGAAGTATACCCAAAGCCACTATACCTAATATTAATAGCAAGATGAAAAACCCACAACCTTTTCTAATAGTCCCGCCCAAACTTTTTCCACCTAATAAGGCACCCATAATAACAACAACCGCTAAAAGAACAAGTATTTCCATTTTGTTCTTTATTTAATAAAAATGGTATATTATACAATACGGAGAGATACCGTTTAATTATTTTCTTACCTGGTTTATAAAATTACAATTTTTTCAGAGACCCTGTTATTTGCAACGAATTAGCCTTATCTGGTGTAGTTTAAGATTAGAATCGCATTCTTTTGTGTGAAAAATAGAATCCCTGGATTCTCTCTCCATTTTGTTCTAATAATCTGTGACATAACTCTTCTTTAAGACCTAAAATTTTATAAATATATATCCTTGTGATTAATTCAAGAAAGAAAGCAGCATAAAGCATATCAAATTTGTCCAAAATATTTTTAGCAGAACTTCTATGAACTAAATAATTTCGAGTTTTCACAACTTTCCTAATATATTCTGAAGTATCCCACTCGGAGGGTAAGATTAAAGTAAAGTCAGTTTTAAAATCTAATAATCTACTTCTAAAATTAGGTTCATTGATGTGAGCTAGATTATTTTCAATAAGTTTTGATAATTCCGGATTTTCAATGGATTGTAAAATATTACTTTTTATTGATTTGAATTCTTCCTTATCAAATAATTTATAATTTTTGAATCGGCGATGAAATGTTTCTAATGCAAAGCAATTATTTAAAAAATGGTTCTCTCTGCTTAGTTTAACATTTATTGATTTCTCTAGAATTAAATCTATACTAGTATGAATATCTTTATTACCGAACCAGGTTTTAAGAATTCTATCTAAATCAGGTTGAATTTCCTTAAATTCAACAAATGGGCCCATTGTGGAAGGCTGACCTATTGAAATACTGTCTTTCCATAATAGATCCACGGGATCAATACCTTCTTTATGAAAATTCGCAAAATTGATATCGGTCTTTCTATTCCCTAAGATCAATACTATTTTTTGAAGTTCCCGAAAAACTTCTAAATAATCCCAAAAATTATGTTTTTGATGGAGTTTACTGGTGATTTCAAAACCTGCGTTTTCTATTATAGTTCGTCTATCTGGATTTCTAGATAAAGATATTGTATTAGCAGCATAAATTTTGATTGAAAAAAGGTTGCCTTCATGGAATAATATTTTCTCTAAATCTTTGACAATTAGACTTCTTTTTTGACCTTCTCGAAGGTATTCAACAGAATAGAGCTTTGTCCAATCAAGTAAACCTTGCATTCGGATATAAGCACAATCGAAGAAAAAATCTTCTAAGTTTTCAATCTGAATTCCTTTTAAAATATAATTAACTTGATACCTATTAATTTCTGCTCCAGCTCCACTTTCTGAGGAAGTATTTCTACAATTTATTAAGGTTACATCACCTAATCCATTAAATATTCCATGAATCAATTTTATATTGCGAAAACTTCTTTCACTGGAGGAAAACTCAATCTCATATTTTTTTTTATTTATTGTTAATCGTACACTTTCTATTATTTTCGGTTTATTTTCTATTGATATTCTTCCAAAATAAGTTTTCATTTATTTTAAATTGTATTTAAATGATGTGTGGTGATGTAAAGTTATTGGCTTAACTATTTACTTTTCTGATTTCTAAAATCAAATTTTTTCCACAATACTCGTCTTATTTGCGATGAGCCATTGTTGGCAACTGTATGGATTAAATTGTGTCGAAATATTTTTTGAAAACGTAACCAAAATGTACTTCTCCTGTATTTGAATTCACATACGATATATAAAGCCATTTATGTTTGATCTTTAAAACAATTACAATTTGTCCAGATTGAACTAATCCAGACTTTTTAGATCCTTTTTTATTTTTCAATCTTAAGTTGACATTTGCTATAGCTATTCTAAGCTGATTTTTAGAATCTAATTTCTTATTTAAGGAATCAAGCTTAGATTCAATTCTAGGAAGACTGTTTTTAGATTCTCTTACTATTTCTTTTGTATGAATAACAGTTTTTTGAGAAGGATTTGCGGCAGAATATATACTAAGGATTAAACTTATCAAGTTCATTAGCCTCCATATATACTCTTTCCCTATTTCAGTTCGTGCTCTCTCATATAATACTAGCAGTCTTTCAATTAAAGTGTCGCGAAGTTCTATTATATCGGAAATTTCTTCTGCCTCAGTGTCTTCAATTTCTTCTACAAATTCTTCATTAATGTCTGTGATCGATTCAAGATTTGACCAGTCATTATACTGATTTATCTCTTTATATAAAGATTCATTTATATCTTGAATTCCAATTTTTAAAGGACTAAAATTAGCAATATCACTAGCAATATTTTTAGATAGGGTATTTAGATTATTGACCAATATTTGACTCCCTAAAGTGAAATTAGCAATTTGCTTTGCAAAATTTTCATCTGGAAAATTCGGAGGTGTAATTCTACTCAATCCGTTTATTGCATTTATGTTTTTTAGAAAACTCCCATTCTCCAATGATCCTCTAAGTTCTTCACCAATTGAACTTCTTATTTGATTTTGTCTGGTAAGACTTTCCGACAATTCCTTTGCAAAGTTGGAAATGTCACTTTGGGCTATTTGTCTATTTATAGTTGAATTATAAGAAGAGAGCAATTTAGATATGTTTTCAAAATCTTTTGAATTAAACTGTAAGTTATTGTATTGATTTTTTTTAGCCATTCTTTAAAATTCGATCAGAATATTGTTGCAAACTCGTTACACCTCAAATAATATCCCTTTTTAAGATGAGATCGACCAGGACAAACCCAGTTTCGCTAAATATAAAACAATAAAATAAGAGAAAAATGCGGAAAACCGTAAAGAGAGTAAAAAAGAAGGATCTGTAAAGTTCAAATATGCAGGAAAAGCTTCTAAAAATTCACTTTTCAATCTTCAAATCAGGAAACTTTTTTCAAGTTGTCTAAAGAATGAAATCTGAAACACTTATTCGCCTTTCTGGACATATTTTGAAGAGTGTTTCTACTGGCATTCGATAAGCAGTCCCTGGATTTCATCAAAAGTATCATCTACTTTTACCTTGATATCATCCTGCTCAGCATTGTCTTTTAAATACTGCCAGGACGCTTTTTCCGGAATTTTAAAAGTATTGCGGGAACGGTATTCGTCCCGGTCTTCCAGCACATAATTTATTTCTTCGGTATCGGTAGTATGATAATCTGAAAAAGGATCGTTCATTAAATCCTTTAATTCCTCCCGAATCACCTCGTAACGTTCGCTAAGGTGTTTAAGAAATACCAGGGGAAGAATGTAGTTTTTATAATTGTTTTCTGAAACGGCACCTCTAAGTTCGTTGGCTGCGTCCCAGAGTTCCTTTTCAAAATCGATATCTGCTTTTGCCATGTATGGTAGGTTGGAGCTCTTAATTATATTTAAACAGCCTGAATATAATGATTTGGCTGCAATTAAATATTCCTGTAGGGTGGGAATATGACAAATATAAGGGAAATTGCGGGAAGTCTATATTGATGTTGGATGATCTTAGGTTAAATCAATTAACACTCTGCCATAAACATTATTTTTAGATTACCCATTGTTTTATTACAGCTGATTATTATTCGTGAACATAATCTTGAAATTTAGAGGACACCCCTTTTTTACCCATCCCTTCATTCTTTCCATTAGATAATAATCAAATAATTCTTTTTTTCCTTCCGCTGCTTTAATTATTAACATGTATTCATCGAATCCCATTAATTGAATTGATAAATTATTATCTACCATGGAATTCAGTAAAAATTGCTTTAAATCTTCTCTGTCAGCTAAATGTACAACCTCAGAAACCAGAACTATATTCTGAGTAATTGCCTCTGAATTATAATTAATTTCACAGCCATCAGTATCGAACAAATCACATCCTTTTCTTAATTTCTTATTTGCTCCAATTAATTGATTAACACCCTTTTTGATTTGCTTAATAACCCCATTAATTTTTCTTTCAAATTTTTGATCTTTTTTATTAAGGACACTCGAAGCTTTAGTTTCTATTAGAAATAAACCACGGTCATACATCATAAAAACGTCTGTTAACTCTCTTTCAAATTTACCATTTTTAACCAATGGATTTTTAAAAGTATTTTGTTTGAAAATTGACTCACTTACAATGGCTATTTGATGCTCTAGCTTGTCACCTTCATTAAAATCTCCTAGTGAAATTTTATTTGTTTGGCCCCAACCAAGGTGATGATTTTCAATCTGTACCAAATCATAGAATTTAATTTCAAAATAATTGAACTTTATAATCTCATCTGTAGCTTTTTTCTCATTTATAGCATTGGTAAATGAATCAAGAGAATCACTAGCTTTAATTATATTTCTGTCATTTTCAGAATAATTTATACCTCCATAAAATTCTAAGAATTTGAATCTATTATTTATATCAATTCGTAGGTATCCGATTAAGGATAAAGCACCTAATTCATCATAAAAATTCACTTCAATTTTCTCTGATGACATTACACTTTCCAATGGCCCCAATTGATTAACTTCAACTTTTTCGGTAATTAAACTGGGATAAACAGTATCATCAAAAATTTTAAGAGCTAACATTGGATAAATAGTATTCAAACTATTATAAATCCCTACAATTAATTCAGTCTTGACCCCAATATAAATATGTTTTAGTAGATAGGTGGAAGTTTTAATCAGTACTTTCTTGGTATCTTGGTTGGGTGCATTAACAAACCAAATCCCCACAGGGGAGGTTTTAACTTCTTCAAAATTCATAAATTTTCTTAGGACTTTTCCAATGGTTGATGTACATGAATTGAGGAGGTTCTTCGCTAGAATTATTGGCTAACAATTTTTCTCTTTTGGTTCTTAAAGTTATAGTTTTCCAAAATATCCGTTATTTGCGATGAACCAATATTGGGCATAGTCATTATTTAAGGTTTTCCTTTATACTCTTCAAATTAATACCTTCTATAGCATTGTGCTCCTTATTAAGTAAATCTTCCTCAGGTAAATTTTCAAGAATATTATATTTAATTAGTAATTTCTTTAGTTTTGGAAATGATAATGAATTGTAAAAAAGTAGAAAAAGCTCTGGTGTTGACATCTGAGCTTGTAAAAAGTCAGCATACTGTTTAAATTCAGCTTTTGTAGAGGCAATTCTCTTATTTTTAGTTTCTAAATCTGTAATTGAATTGAACTTTAATATTTTTTCTTCCTCAGTTTTTTCAAGGAAAAGCAAAATATGGTATATATGTCTGAAGTAATGACCAATCGCGAAATGAAATTTATTGAAAAACAAAGCATACAATTTTTCAGCTTTTTTAATTGGATCTAATTGCGAAAATTTTTCCCAAGTTTCTTTGTCTATTTTATAATAGTTGAAAGTATAGGATATCTTCATAGTGTCGGTAAGTCTTATAGCTTCCTCAAAACTCTGAGGTTCATCTGATTCATCTTGAGGATCCCATCGGCGAAATTCTAGAAATGCTGAATTTGATAATGCTTTTTCAATTCTTTGTAGCTCAAATTTGGATTGGTTAAAAAATTTTCTCCCCTCTAAATTTCTATATGTATGATCATCGTAATTTCTTATAAATGAAACCTTAGCTGATAGATCATTAGCAATCTGATTTTGAGTTTTTACTAAATTGAAAAATGTAGTCTGAAAATTTTGATCTTTGAACTCTTCTTTTGTTTCCGTCAATTCCTTTCTTTGGAGTGAGAGCTCTCTTTGTTGAAGAAAAATAGAATAAATAATTCCAGCTAATGCTAATCCAGAAAATAGAGAATTGATAAACCCAAATTTATCTCCAAATGCTCCTCTATCCGTAGTTGAAGAATAGATTATATCTGTCGTTATCCAACTAATTATCCATAATAAAATTACCAGGGCAATTAACTTGTAAAAATCTTCTATTTTAAAATCTTTTTCTTTTTTCATAATGATTATGCCTAACTCCTTGTATCCCGATAAATAAAGCCATTCAAGAACTAATATGTTGGGATAACGCAGTTTCGCTAAATATAAAACAATAAAATAAGAGAGAAATGCGGAAAACCGTAATGAAAAGAAATCAACTCAACCATTACGTTATTTAAAGTGGCTTTTCAGGCCAAAAATCTTTGGGAGAACATTCCAGAATTAAAGCAATTTCGTTTAAGTGGTTAAGGTTGTATTTTGCTCTTCTATTTTTTGATTCCACATGGGAAACAAAACTATCACTTAAATTTAATTTTTGGGAAAGAGCTATTTGAGATAAGCCTTTCTCCCTTCTCTTATCTCTTACCTTTTTAATAATATAGATTTCAATTTTACTTGCCACGAGCTATGTTCCGAGGCTACAATTAGGAACATAATTAAATCTTTAACAAAGGTACCTGTACCATTAGTTATAAAATTTCATTATATTTGAGTGTTATTAGAAGACTTGTAAGCATTTTTATTAATCATATTGTAAAAGTTCTTCCTAATGATCTGAAAAACCTACATAGTATGAAAGTTTAAATTTAACTTATTATGTTACAGCGTATTTTTAAATTATTACAAGAAGGCCATCCCGATGCCCTGGAATTAATTTATGCCAGGTACCACCGAAGGCTCTTTTGGTTAGGAAAGCAATTAATTCGGGATGAATTCGTCATTGAGACCATCCTTCAGGATACTTTCCTGAAACTATGGGAAAATAGAGATGGGATAGAACGCCCGGAACATATTTTCTTTTTTCTTCGCTATGTAATGAAAAGGGATTGTACCTATTACTATGCCCGACCTAAGAATAATTTTTACCGAAACATCAACCGCCTGGAATATTATGAGGACTATGAAAAATACATGCACGGCTATGACCCCGAGAAGGAGGATGAACATCTGTTGGATAGCGAGACCCAGCAGAAAGCCTTCGACCGGGTAAGCCGTGTTTTCCCTTTACTTAGCCCTGAAAGACGACACCTAATTGAACTCTGTTTAAAATACGGTTTTCAGTATAAAGCCATTGCTCAGCTTATGGGAACCAGTATTACCTACACCAGCAACGAGGTAAAACGGGCGATCGAGGATATTAAAAACATCATTCACCAGGGGAGCAATTTGGAAACCAAACCAAAACCGATGCTGGCGGTAAAGCTACAGGGCAAAATGACCGAGGACCAGAAAAAGGTCTTACAGCTACGTACAGAAAAGCAGTATTCTTTTGCTGCCATTGCAAATGAGCTCAACCTTTCCCAAAAGAAGGTCCACAAAGAATTTATGGCAGCATATAAACTTTTGCAGCTAAAACACGAACAACAACAATCGGCTTAGTGATGGGAAAAGATACTATAAAACTCACCCGAAAGATCCAGTTACTGGTTGATCTGCCTACCAAAGAAGAACGGAAGGAGGCTCTGGATAAACTCTACCAGTGGCGCAACCGCAGCTTCAAGGCGGCTAATCTTATTATTAGCCATCTTTACGTTCAGGAAATGATCCAGGAATTCTTTTATTTAACCGAAGGGATAAAATATAAACTGGCCGATGAAAAGAAAGATGAAGCCGGCATCCTGAACCGCTCCCGCATCAATGCCACCTACCGGGTAGTGTCCGACCGCTATAAAGGGGAAATCCCTACCAACATTTTAGGCAATATCAACCACAATTTAATGGGTACGTTTCAGAAAAATAAGGTAGAATACTGGAAGGGCGAACGTTCCTTAATGAACTTTAAAAGGGATATGGCTTTTCCGTTTGATATGGATGGCATTAAAGGATTATGTTATGATGAAGAGAAAAAAGCCTTTTGTTTTCGTTTGTTTTCCATTCCGCTAAAAACATATTTAGGAAGGGATTATTCCGATAAGCGCAAGCTACTGGAGCGGGTAATAGCAGGGGAGACAAAGCTATGTACTTCCCACATTCAATTGAAAAATGACAAAACTTTTTTGCTGGCCACATTTGAAATTGAAAAAGAAAAGCACAGCTTAAAATCTAATGTGATCGCCGAGGCTTCTCTGTCGCTGGAATACCCCATTATAGTTAAAGCCGGTAAGAACAAACTGAACATCGGCAGCCGGGAAGAATTCTTATACCGTAGGCTTGCGATACAAGCCGCCCGTAAAAGGGCACAGGAAGGAGTAACCTATGCAAAATCAGGTAAAGGGCGCAGGCGAAAAACAAAAGCAGTGCAAAGATTTCACGAGTTAGAAAAGAATTATGTGACTAATCGGCTGCACCTCTACAGTCGGAAATTAATTGACTTTTGCGTAAAGCACCAGGCAGGCACACTAATTCTAATGAATCAGGAGAATAAAATGGAAATTGCCAAAGAGGAGGAATTTGTATTGCGGAACTGGAGCTATTATAAACTGATGGCCAAAATAAAATACAAAGCCGAAAAAGCCGGCATTGAATTGATAACAGATTGATGATTTTACGAGGGTGCTTGTAAACCCGTAAGGTGAGGTTGGAAATTACACTCACTAAATGCGATTAGCATATACAACCGTGGGCTCACTTATTTTTTAACAGATTGTCCAGAATCCTAAAGGTAATTACTTACTATACCAAATAAGAAATTTCAGGTGCTATAATTTATAAATGAATAATTAAGAGGGTGCTTGTACACCCGCAAGGTGAGGTTGGAAATTACACTCACTAAATGCGATTAGCATATACAACGGCGTGGGCTCTCACTTAATGTGATCACTCCAAGATATAAATAGTGAAGAGAAATGGTAAGAGGTTGTAAATTCGAGGGTGCCTGTACACCCGTAAGGTGAGGTTATGATCAACACTCACTAAATGCGAACAGCACATACAGTAACGTAGAAATCACTTTTAAATAATTTAAAAGTGATTACATAATGTTTGAAATATTTACAACTGCGTGGGCTACATATTTTTTTGAAGATCAATATTTGATAAAACTCGCTCTATTTTATCAACCGATTATCAATTTCAAAAGGATAGGTTTTTATGATTTTGATTTTATCGGCATCCGAGTGATCTACATTAATTAGATAATTTGTTTCATTTGGGTTTACGGCACTTGGCACCTTAAGAATTAGGTATTTATTTT
This sequence comes from Salegentibacter sp., assembly GCA_017795085.1. GTDB lineage: Bacteria > Bacteroidota > Bacteroidia > Flavobacteriales > Flavobacteriaceae > Salegentibacter. The sequence goes on along the minus strand of CP051246.1, from coordinate 822,652 downwards.
CCATAAGCCATTTTTTTCCAAGTGACCTGAGGCTATCCGGACCTGGATATTTATTCCAATGCTTAGGTAAATTTTTTAATGTTAATTCTTCAATGCTATTTTCAGGAATTTCCAATTCTGCAATAAATAGGTCATCTGGCAAGAGATCAAAATCAACGTGAACTAATTTTTCCAAAATAGCTAAAGAAGAGGTTGATGCACAATATAAAACAGGAAAGCCTTTCGGGTTCCAGCGTCCCCCCGTTAATTTCGCTCCGGTTCCGCTTAAATCTTTAATCCATTTTTTCTTTGTAATTCTATAGGCAATCATGAAAAAACACCATGTTCAATTCGAAGCAACTCATCTAAAACTAAATCAATACCAAGACTCGTTTCCATTAAATCAATTGGTTTTGAATTTGCCAAAGATTTATTTGGGCGGTTTAACCAGGTAATAAACTTTTCTTTGTCATTAAAAACATTAATTCCCTTATGAAAAAGGCGTGTTAATTCTATGAGCCGTTCCGATGAATTAATATCCATAGTCTTATCAGGCGAATATCGCTGTAGGGTTCTCTCAGAAACATGAATTAATTTAGCCACCTGTTTTCTGGATAATGTGGAATGCTTTATAAAAGAATTTACAGAGTTCCTATGTAAACCTTCTTGTAAAACTTTAAGGTAGGCAAAAGAGGAGTTTCCTTTTTTTAGTGAAAGGGTTTTGAGTTCCAGCCACTTTGCAACCGTCTCTCTTTCTTTTTTATAATTAATTGTCTCAACCATAACACGCGTCATTTATCACAAATATAGTGACAAATGTCGTATCCATCTAAATTCAGATATTAAAATTAATGATATTTCGACTAGTTGAAAATTGCATAAATCAAAACGCCATTCAGCACTACCGAAACAATGAAGACACAAATGGCCCACACAGGGTAAGCTTTGGTTTGTCGCAGTTCATAACCTAAAGTTTTCATTTCCTGCCTGTGGTGGGTTAAGGAGTTTTCCATTTTCTCATTCTGTTTCCTTAAGGCATTTTCCAGGTTACTACTATCAATACCAATTTGTTGTTTTTGTATCTTTTCTAACCTCTCCACCGTCTTTTCAAACTGGCTTATTTCAGAAACCAGCAGTTCACTAAGTTGTTCCAATTTTGTCATAATGTTTGTATTTAAATGCCCATATCCAGTCCTTTTGAAATGGTCTTTTTTATAATATTTTTGGCTATGGTTTTAATCATTCCCGTAGAAAGTTCTACCGTTTTGGTGGCCAGTTTGAGCTGGGTATTGTTTTTTAGAAAATGCGACATTCCCTTTTCACCCGCTAAACGTTTCCCGATATTGCCCCCGCTCATTGTGCGGTGTACCGCACTCCCCTTCAGGTTGTATTTATCAAACTCAAAGCGAAAACCCTGCAGCTTATTGCTTTTATTGATGGAAGGAATCACCTTCACTCCATTGGTTTCCATTCCCTTTATATAATCTTTAAAAGTCCGCGGTTTAAATTGCCTAAAAGTTAGTTCGTGACGTCGTTTAATCTCTGCACGAATAGCCTTCAGGTTATGTTCTTTTTCCCATTGCACTTGTCTTACGGTAGTTAGCCGCATTCTTTCCGCTACCTTTTCTGCCGCCTGCTGACTTCGTTTCCCTATAAAGCTGTCATTATAGGCCTGGCCTTTAAAATTTACGCGGTTAACATATAAGTGGATATGTTTGTGCTTTTTATCCTTATGAACAAAGGCAATGGCCTGGCGATCCCGGAGTTTCATCTCCTTCATAAACCGGTCACATATTTTAGAGAGTTCTTCCTTTCCAAGGTTTTTACCATCATCTATTGTTGGACTAATGATAAAGGAGAGGGTGTTTTTCTGGCAATTCTCGTTAAGCTGCTGGGTCAGACGGAATTCAGCGCTCACTTCTTTGGGGTTCTCCCCGGTAATATTTTGGGAATACACCACTTCGGCACTTTTCTCCTGGTTCCACCCGTAGGACATAGAAGCGCGGGTATGTGATATGGCTTTTCCTTTTCCGATCATCATTGAAAATTTTTAAGATGTGCTTTTATTTCATCGGCCAGGTCGTAAACTGTTTTGGAAAGCCGCGGGTCTTTCTTTCGGAACATATTCCCTATCGACTTGAAATTATTATGAAACTTCACCAAGGTTTTATAGATTTCAATATGCTCCTCCGAGAGGCGTTCTTTTATTTCCTTTTCATAGATGGCCGTTCTACAAAATTCACTTAAAGTAAGTCCGCTTTGCCTGGCTTTTAGCTTAAACAGCTTTTTCTCATATAACGAACACCTGAATTTTATACAATCACTTTTCCCCTTAAACATCTCCTTTTTTTCATTGCGACCATCGGGAGCAATCAAGATTGTGCCCACAGGCACACATCTTGCACTTCCTTCTACAGTTTGTAAAGTAAGTTGTAGTTCCTTGCTATCCTGCTTAGACTTTTTCCCTTCAGCAGGGGTAAAAATAAGGTCCTCCATACTCGGTACTTTACTCTTCCTGGAATAGGATTTATATTTTTTAGGCTTTTTCATCTTTGAGTTTTTCATTCAGATCTACATAGCCTTTATACCGGTTACTGCAATTTTCGATATGGGTATACCGACTTGTAAGATTATGGGTTGCACTTTTACCGGCAGCATCATTATCCAAAAAGAGCAGCACCCGTTCATAGTTTTGAAGGATCATTTCAATCTGTTGGATAAAGGCCAGGGAATTTAAAATGATAATAGCTGAATGTTCTACCAGTTTTTCATCGATAGTGGCCAGGGAAAGAAAATCAAACATCCCCTCTGTAATAATTAACTGGTTCGAATCTTTTTCAAGGAAGGAATAGGTTTTCGGACTGCTGGAGTTTTTATAGTATTTATTTCGAAGTTCCCAACCGCCCTTATAATTTTTGAGACCGATCGAAAAATATTGTTTCCCTTTATAGCTATACCAAACCTGCCTGCAATATTTTCGGGCAATCTCGAAAGGTATCTTCCGGGATTCCAGGTACTTCACTAAAGCGTTAAGATTAAGAAACTGGATATCTATTATATGAATGTCAAAATCTTTTTCTGGAAGCTTAAGCTTTGGCGGGCTAAAAGAGAAAGATATCATATCATCTTTTAGAAATTCCAGTGCTTCTTTTACAGAGCAGGATTTCATTTGCATAATAAGGTCTATGGTATTTCCTCCTTTTCCCAATCCAAAGTCAAACCATAAGTTTTTAATTAAGGAAACGCTAAAAGAGGCTTGTGTTTCTGACCGAAGGGGACTCAGAAACCAAGCTTCTTTTTCCGATTTTCTGGTGGGAAAGTGCCCTAATTTTGCCAGCGTTTTTACGATGCAAATATTACGGGCACTTTTGCACGATAAGTTATTTAAGTTCATTTTTTTATTTTTTAATTACCTATTTACCCAGAGCCTGTAAATACTGGGTTTTTATTCTTTTTTGGCTATTTTTTCTATCTACCCTAATTACCCCAAGGGTAGATATGGGTAGATAGTTCTGTATTTCTATTTACCCCGTGAAAGTCCCTTTGTTAATAGGCTTTTCCGAAGTTTTGGGTAAATAGGGTAAATAGATTCTCCTAAACTTCTAATGGAGAGGTCTTAAACCGTGGTTTGATCAGATAACCATAACTTCCATTTTGAGGCGATTTTACTCTTTCAAAGTTCAAAGCTTTCAATGCTCTTCCCATATAATACATATTCAATCGCGGATTAATACAATTGAGTTGCAATACAATATCGGATGCCGTTTTAAAGTCAGCCGGATCTGAACTTCGGAGATAATATTTTGCGAGCAATTCTTCCTCCATACTGGCTTCCCGATAGGTCTTGTTTCTTTCTTCATTTGCAGCAATATCCTCTGGTGTCAATTCCGGGCAGAATTGTTCATCCACATAGGCCAGGTAGTATGCCTGAGCCCATACTTTGTCGATATCTATTTCCTGGGAATAAGCGAAATCAATTTTACCCTTTAACTCAAAACATAACCACCGCACAGAACCGGTTTCGTCATTAAGAAATGTTGCTCTGTTTGTTGATCCTATAAAACTGCAGGTCCTTCGCAGGATGGAGTTTTTGCGATCATAGGGCAATCGTTCATTAATCATTGTTTTGGAGAAATAAGCTTTAAGTGTATTTATTTCTTTTTTAGCCAGCACAGATAGCTCATCCAAATTGATGATAAAGTTTCTGGTAAGCTGAATCCTGGCATCTTTATCCGTTGTCATATCTTCAGCGAAATACCTGGACAAAGCAGGTGGACAGAGAAACCGGCACCAGGTAGATTTCCCAGAATTCTGTTCCGAATGCACAAGTACCAGGCACTGTTTATTGAAATAATCCTTTTCCAGAGAACCTTTTACTGTTCTTACCAGCCATTTTCTAAAGTGATAAAGAAATTGTTCAGGTTCCCTGGTAGGCAGGTAGGAAGCGAGTTTTCGAATATGGTCCCCTCCTATCCATCTTGGGAGCTTATCAAAATATTCGGTGATAGGGTTAAATCTTGGAATTAGATTAGACCTTAGATAAATATCAAGCTTCCCGGGGTTAACCTCAATATTTGATTTCGCTAATTCAATCAGCAAAGAATTCACTTCAAAATCTTCCCAGGAGTTTAAGTCTTTGATGGATATCTGAAATTCCTGCGATATTTCATTAAACCGGATATCGTACTTATTGGAGATATATTCATCCACATAATCATAGATTGTCTTTTTCTTCTGTTCGAAGACCTGATAGAGTTTTAGCTCATCCCTCTTCATAATCCCAATCTTTAAAACCTCTTATTCCGAAAAGCATAATCAACAGCTTGCTGCTTAATCTCATCTTTAGAGGAATGGTTATTTTGCAACAGCCAATCATCCAGTTTTTCCCGGGAGAAGAAGATTAATTTCCCTTTCGGCTTGGAATAAGGAATTTCTCCACTAGCGGTAAGTTTATACATATAACTTCTTGAGATGCCGGTATAATCACAGGCCTGATCAAAAGTCAATACATTCTTGTGGGCACGGACCATCTTTTCTATACGGTCCAGTTGCTCTAAAATTTTTAGTTCGTTCATTTTTAAAAAATTTAAAGTTAAAAAATGAACAAAAGCGCTTTTGTTACGTAAATTCTGAAGCTAAGCTAAAAAGGGAAATAGTAGGAAGTGTTTACTTTACATACCGGGTATGTAAAATTGAAGGATTAGGTATGACTTGAAACTCTTAACAAGACTAAGTGGAATTATCCATGCACAGGTAACGCATAGCATTTCTTAATATTAGTTTTAAAATATTTTTTTTAGTCTAGCACAGAATATAAAAATTTGCTAGAATTTAGGTTTGATATTTTTCAGGTTTAAAGTCAGCAACCGTATTGTCAAAAACAACAAGGAACCTTTAAATATTACATACATCTTCAATAAATTGCTATATTGCTGTTAACATAATACAAAAACCAGTATTCCCTTATGAAAAATCACTTTTCAAGAATCACTTTATTATTTACAATATTACTTTTTGGATTTTCATATTCTCAAAATCAAGAAAGTCGTAAATTCGAGGTTGCTTATGGGAGCAATCCAGAAGTTGGAAAATATGTCCAAATAAATAATGCAGATATTTACTATGAAGAATATGGAAAAGGAGAACCATTACTTCTAATTCATGGTTGCGGTGCAGATATAAAATCAATGGAAAATCAGATTGATTATTTCAAAGATAAATTTAGAATTATTGTTGCAGATAGTCGAGGTCAGGGAAAATCAGAATTAAAAACAGATTCTTTAACTTATAATCAAATAGCTAAGGATTGGGAAAGATTAGTCAAATATTTGAAACTTGACTCTATAAATATTGTAGGATGGAGTGATGGTGGTATAGTTGGTTTAAAAATGGGAATTAATAATAATGTGAAAATTAAAAAAATTGTCACAATGGGGGCCAATTTAAGACCTGACACAACAGCTGTAAATAGCTGGGCTCCGAAAAAGGTAAAAGAAAACTTAGATGAAGCTAAGAAAATGATAGCAAAAGGAGATAAATCAAAAGACTGGAACTTAGAAAAGCAACTAGACCAATTACTGTACTATCAACCTAATATTTCCCATTCCGAGTTGCAAAAAGTCAATGCAGCTGTTTTAGTGATAAATGGGGATAGGGATATTATAAAAAACGAACATGCAGTGGAAATTTTCGAAAATTTACCACATGCTCAATTATGTATTATGCCGGGAGAAACACATTATACTCCGGGCTCAAATCCAAAGTACTTTAATTCTATAGTAAATAAATTTCTAACAGAAACATTTGAAAGACCAACATCAAAATGGAATTAGATTACAACAAGAATATATGAAAACTAACTTTTAGCTAGTATCCCATTCCTTGAAAAAAAACGGGGTTTATCGAAAATTTTTAATTTAGGGAACCAAGAAAGTAACAAAAATAAATTCTTAATAATATTAATATATAAGCACACCAGTGCATTTATTTTCATGTTGTGGCACATTCCACATGAAGAAACTCCATTAATTTCTTCGGCTAACGTCAAGGGAAAGGACAGAGAAAAGAGGAAATTATTAAAAGAGTGAAAAATACAACTATTTGAAAATCAACAACAAAATTTGACGTTAGTCAGAATTAAAGAATCGTAGGAATGTAAAACAACTTCTGGAAGAAAAAAAAGAAGAAAACACTACGGGCAACGGCCATATTATACAAAAAGAATGCTAAATTTATTCTCCAATCGAAACCCCACACTCGTATGCAACATCTTATTTGTCCTACCGACAGTCAAGCTCGCCTGCTTACACTTTTTTTACACTAGAAGTTAAGCTCACGGCTAACAAAGAGATAAACAACGAATGAAAATAAAATGGATGATAAAATAATAAATTGGGATCTCGATCCTGTTATATTCTGGATAACCGAGTCCTTTCCACTAAAGTATTATGGATTGTTTTTCGTGACTGGTCTTTTATTAGCCTATTATACTGTTAAGTACATTTATAAAAAAGAGAATATACCTATAGAAAATTTAGACAAGCTCTTAATTTATATTGTATTAGGGACGGTAATTGGAGCTCGACTCGGACATTGTTTATTTTATGATCCTAGCTATTATCTAAATCATCCGGTAGAAATATTTCTTCCGGTTGCAAAAATTAATGGAAATTATGAATTTATAGGATTTCAAGGTTTAGCTAGCCATGGGGGAGCTTTAGGCGTTCTAATTGCTATTGTATGGTATTCGAAAAAATATAAAACTAAGTTATTATGGATATTAGATAGAGTAGCCATTGGAACTCCTATTACAGGAGCATTTATTCGACTTGGAAATTTTATGAATTCAGAAATCTATGGAAAACCAACCAATGGAAATTGGGGTGTTGTTTTTCAGAGAGATGACTTGATTCCCAGACATCCCACTCAACTTTATGAAGCAACGGCATATTTACTAATTTTCGGGCTATTATTTTTGATCTATAAATCAAAAAGGAAAATTAAAAAAGATGGATATATTTTTGGGATTTTTCTCGTGCTATTATTTTTATCAAGATTTGTTATAGAATTTTACAAAGAAAATCAAGTGAATTTTGAAGACCAGCTAGCTTTAAACATGGGGCAGCTCTTAAGCCTACCATTTATTTTGGCAGGATTGATATTAGTATTCTTAAAAAAAAGCCCAATGCATAAACCTAAATAAAAAATGCTCAGACCTGTCCTGAATCTTAACTCTCCCACTTGCTTGCTTACCGGATTTTCCTGCCACAATCAAACTTGCCCGCCCTCACAGTATTTACACAGAATGGTTTTAAACAATTTATAAAGATACTATGAAATTAATTTTAAAAATCTTTAAGTGGATTGGTGAAATTTTAGCCGGACTTATAATTCTACTTTTAATATCAGGATTGGCTTTCCGTTTATTTAGTTCAAAACCCGTTCCACCAGGGAAGCTAGTTGATGTCGATGGCATTAAACTTCATATAAGAGCAGAAGGTCCAAAAAATGATTTGCCAACACTTATTCTTGAATCTGGTGCTGGCGGTGATACTGATGCATTTCATTGGATTGCTGAAGGATTAAAAAGAAATATAAGAGTTGTGCGTTATGATAGAGAAGGAAAATGGTTTAGCGAACCAAGTAAAGACAGTATTACTGCGGAATTTTATGCTCGCCAATTACATAAATTATTAGAAAAAAATGGCGAAAAACCACCTTATATACTGGGAGGCCACTCTATGGGCGGACCCTATAATCTAATATTCAGGGATCTATATCCAAATGAAGTAAAAGGAATGGTTTTTCTGGATTCAAGCCATCCGGAACAATGGAAACGATTGACAACAAAAGGAATATTTGATGAAACACAAATTACGCTATTAAAATCTTTTTCAATAATTTCTGATATAGGAATAACGGGAGCATATTATGAAATAACTAATCCGAAATCTATAGATAAACACTTACCAGAAGATGCCAAAAATCGTAAAATGGATCTAACTTCATATTCAGGGGATGTTTATCGTAGGTATGTAAAAGAAGATAAGATAAACGATGATATTCTTTTACGAGCAGGTAGAACAAAGAATTTAGATTCTTTACCTGTTTTGGTTTTTACAGCACAAAAACAGTATGGCGATCCTAAGATATGGTTCGAAATGCAAAAAGAATTGAAAGAATTATCTACTGAAGGAAAACAATTTTATATGGATGCGAATCATGGTTCTTTAATTACAAAAAAAGAGAATGCAGAAATAATTAATAAAGAAATACTTTTAATGGCTGAAACACTTAAATAGAAAAGACAAAATTGAACGGTTAACAACATTTGATTCTGTGAAAGTATTTGCTAAAAACTCGAAAAAAATTGCCTGCTGTATAATCCTGGAAACAATAAGGTTCGTCCGATTACACTGTTCTTAAGAAACGTTGTAAGCCATTCCCCATATAAAGAAACTCCATTAATTTCTTTGGCTAACGTCAAGTAAAATAGCTGAAGAGCGCAGGGAAGTTAGGAGTAGATTGGATATTTACAGCTAATTGATTTACAATTTAGAAATAAATAATTTCTCTATTACTGAACCTTTTTAGTTAACTTGCTAAAAATGCTATGCAGCGCTTCACTTTGTTTGGATATAGGTGTTCGATTGAGCGCATTTTTCAAGGTATTGTATTTGTACTTTTTCCCATCCGGACGCAATATTAAACCCGAGTTAATAAATAAATCTTTCATCGTCATTTCATTCGGGAAGGCTTTAGAAAAATATTCATAAAATTCTCGAGAACTAGGGCCATCCATACTAAAATGAATTTTTGAATTATGATCGACCCAATTTTTCGTAATTACATTCCGGAAATCTTCAAGACTGGTTCTGTCTGTATCTAAAAGATCATACTGCCGTAATCCATGATATAGAATTTTTATTTGATCTTCGGAAATTTTAAGCTGAAAATTCTCTGCTTTTTTTAATGCGGTTTTTTCAAGTGCTGGCAAAGCTTCTTCGACTTGCATACTATTGCTGAACTGGTCTGTCCAGGTTACAAATGCGAAATAAAATCCAACTCCATAGGCCAGAAGTACAATTACCTGAACTAAATAATTTTCAGGAGAAATGTTGGCACTTGCAAATGACATCAGGTGCATAAATCCTAACCCGATACAAAGAAATAGAATTCTCGGTTTTTCTAAATTCGATTTCCATAGTATTCCTGCATTTAATATATAAGCCCCAAGCATTTCACCATAATGTAAAATAAGCCTCCCATAAATATATATTAAACCCAGTGTTGTTAGGTATGTGATAAGATCAAAACTCATAATCCATTTCAAGTTCAGGAATTAGGTTGGCTGCTTCCTTCTTTTTCTTATCTACAATCTTTGCATAAACCTGGGTGGTTCTTATTTCTTTATGTCCCAAAACTTTTGAGACAGTATAGATATCAGCACCATATTCCAATAGTAGGACGGCGTGAGTATGTCTGGCACTATGAAAAGTTATGTGTTTAGTTATACCGGCCCGCATACACCATCTCAGTATTTCTGAATTAAAATGGGCTCCGTATTTTAAACCTTGGAATACCCGGGCATTGTCTCTTTTTCTTTTTCCTAAAAGCTGTCTTGCCTGGTTGGAAATATATTGATATTCCTGTCCCGAGGTTTTCTTTTGCTTAAAAATTAAGCGGGATCCTTCCTCTTCATCCCTAACTTCAAGCCAGGTCAGTTTGTTTATATCACTCCATCTAAGCCCGGTTAAACAACTAAACATAAATGCATTTTTAAGTACCCGGTGCTTGCAGTAGGCTGTTGCCATAGCTTGTAATTCCTCCTGCGTAAGGTATTCCCGTGTTGTTTCCCCCTGAGCAAATCCTTTGACCGTTGTAGCAAAATTTCGCCGGGTATATCCATCGTCAAAAGCCTGGCGTAAAGCAGCCCTAAATTTATTGTAATAAGTGTATTTGGAGTTTTGGGATAGAAGAGTATTAGACTTTGTTTTAGCTTTATTATTCAGGTATTTTTTAAATCCTAAAACGAAATCCTCATCAACATCCTCAAAAGTTATTTTCCTTTTCCCAATATAATCCTCGATATGATTTTGAGCGGCATCCCAATTGTCGTAATTCCCCTTGCTCTCATAACGCTCTTCTTTAATTTTGTCGTAATAAGTTAGAAAGAGAAATTTCTCCTTACTTTTATCTTTTATACCATATTTTCCCTGGGCATATTCCGCTTTTCGAATCGATAGTATCTGTTCTGCCCTTAATAAGGTTTCTTCATTTTTATTCTTCTCGAAACTATCTTTAGGATTAACAAATAGGTATTCTCTAAGGTATTCGAATTCCCTATTATGAGTTTGTTTTCCATCCTCATCTTGTATGGTTCCTTTATAATATTCGATATAAAGACTATATTTTCCGGAAGCAAGTTTCTTCTTTTTTAGCTTTATTTTCATATCTACTTGTTTTTCATAAAGATAGCTAAAAAAATAAAACAAGGTGTAATTTATTACACCTGGAATACAAATTTTAACATCGAGGTGTAATAAAGGTGTAAAAAAAAGTGAACTAACATTTAAAAAACGGAAAACACAAAAAGAAAATAACCTTGTAAAACATTGATTTTCATAATATTTAATATCAAATAAAGTTATTTAGCCCCAAATTTTAAAGCCAATTTATTTACCAATACAGAAATTGGAAAATATATTCCCTAATAATTCATCATTGGTAACCTCACCGGTTATTTCTCCAAAATAATGTAGAGCTTCGCGGATATCAATGGCCAGTAAATCACCTGAAAGTTCGGCATTTAGCCCCTCTTCTACTTTATTGATCTCCTCCAGGGCTTTTAAAAGGGCATTGTAATGACGGCTATTGGTAACAATAGTATTATTATTCCTCAGCGCACCGGTATTGACAAACTCCAACAATTTCTGTTTTAATTCCTCTACTCCCGCTCCGGTTTTAGCAGAAAGCAGCTGTAAATCGGCTCCTTTAATTTCACGAAGATTCTCTGCCAATTTTTGCTGTTCAGCCTGTGTAAATTGATCAATCTTATTTGCAACTATAATTAAAGGCTTTTGTGGAAACTGATTTTGGATTTTTTCTATTTCTACTTTGAATTTTGAGGGGTGAGCTTTAAATTTTTCTGCCTCCAGCAAAAATACCACAACTTGTGCCTGACTTATTTTCTCAAAAGTGCGCTTAATTCCAATGTTTTCCACCACATCTTTAGTTTCCCGAATCCCTGCGGTATCTATAAATCGAAAACCTACTCCGCCAATGCTCATCTCGTCTTCTATACTATCGCGGGTGGTCCCGGCGATTTCTGAAACAATGGCGCGTTCTTCGTTTAAAAGGGCATTAAGCAAGGTCGATTTCCCAACATTGGGTTCACCAACAATCGCTACCGGAATTCCGTTTTTTAAGACATTCCCGGTAGCAAAAGAATCGATTAGTCGTTTTAAAACCTGCTGAATCCGGGCTACTAAATCTCTAAATTGATCACGATTGGCAAACTCTACATCTTCTTCAGAAAAATCGAGTTCTAACTCGATTAAGGAAGCGAAATCTAATAATTCCTGGCGCAACCGGTGAATCTCAGTTGAAAATCCACCACGCATTTGCTGCATCGCCATTTGATGACTAGCCTGGTTTTCAGAAGAAATTAAATCGGCTACAGCTTCAGCCTGACTTAAATCCATTTTTCCGTTTAAGAAGGCACGCATGGTAAATTCTCCTGCCTCAGCTGAACGACAGCCTTTTCTAACCAGTAATTGAATAATTTCCTGCTGAATATACGGACTCCCATGACATGAAATTTCTATGGTTTCTTCTCCGGTATATGAACGGGTCCCTTTAAAAATTGAAATTAAAACCTCATCTAAATTACGCTCCCCATCTAAAATATTTCCCAAATGAAGCGTATGACTGGGCTGTTCCCCAAGCTTCTTACCGCTTTTGGCTTTAAAAAGCGGTTCAACAGTTTGTAAAGCTTCAGGGCCGGAAATACGTATTACTGCTATTGCACCAGCTCCCGATGGGGTGGCAAGCGCTACTATAGTATCATTCAATTTCATACAACAAAGGTAAAAAATCAGTTTGCAGTTTACAGTTTTTAATTCGCTATAAAATCCTACCGAATAAAAAGTGTAACAATTCACCTGAATTATCGTCTTATTTTAAAGGAGCTATTCAATTCCTCAATACTAACTACTCGATACTATACAATGAGAGAAGACAAACAATTACTAATCGTCACACATCTAACCCAATTGCTGGATTTAATCACCGGAATTGGAGGATTTATCGTACCCTTAATTTTATGGCTTACCCAACGCGATAAAATCGCCGGAATGGATGTCCACGGGAAAATGATAATGAATTTTCAAATCAGTATGTTTATTTACAGTATTATCGCCATTCCTCTGATTTTTCTTTTAGGGCTCGGGCTAATAGCTTTAGGCGCTATAGCATTAATCATGCTAATTTTCCCTATTTTAAATGCAATTAAAGTCAGTAACAGCGAAATGCCCCACTATCCGCTTAGCATTCAAATTCTAAAATAATTTCCATAAAAAATCCTCACAAGATTTGAAATCCTGTGAGGATTAGATTAGGTTTTTAGCCAGAAAAATCTTAAAAACTAAAAAGACAGCCAATCGGGCTGCCTTTTTACTATATACTCAATTCTCTTTACTCAATACTAGTTATTAAGCATCACCGGCATTACCAGCATGGTTATTTTCTCGCCGGGATCAAGTCCGTCAACAGGAGTTAAAATTCCCGCGCGGTTTGGTAAACTCATTTCCAATTGCACCTCATCTGAAGTCAGGTTGTTCAACATTTCAGTAAGAAAACGCGAGTTAAAACCAATTTGCATATCATCGCCTTGGTAAGAACAGGTTAATCGCTCTTCGGCTTTGTTGCTGTAATCAACATCTTCAGCAGAAATATTTAACTCGGCGCCGGCAATTTTTAACCGTACCTGGTGTGTGGTTTTATTCGAGAAAATAGAAACCCGGCGAACTGAACTCAAAAACTGGTTCCGCTCAATACTTAGTTTATTCGGATTTTCCTTCGGAATTACTGCCTCATAATTCGGATATTTCCCGTCGATTAAACGGCAAACCAGTTGCGTATCATCAAAAGTGAATTTCGCATTAGATTCATTATATTCTATTAAAACCTCACTCTCACTGCCGGCTAAAATTCCCTTCAGCAAGTTTAAAGGTTTTTTCGGCATAATAAATTCTGAAGCCTGAGAAGCAGTCACATCTTCCCGCTGATATTTCACCAGTTTATGTGCATCGGTAGCCACAAAAGTGAGTCCATCAGTAGAAAACTGAAAGAACACCCCGCTCATCACTGGACGTAAATCGTCGTTTCCAGAGGCAAAAATGGTTTTGCTTATGGCGTTTGCCAAAATATCACCTTCAAGGGTGGTGGTACTGCTTTCTTCCAATTCCACAGGATTTGGAAATTCTTCCCCATCGGCATAAGCCAGCGCATATTTCCCGTGGTTAGAACTCAATTCTATGGTATTGTTGTCTTCAGCAACAAAAGTTAATGGTTGCTCGGGAAAAGTTTTTAAAGTGTCTAATAGTAATTTTGCGGGAACGGCAATTTTTCCTTCAGAATCTGACTCTACCTTTAGTTTTGCAGACATCGTGGTTTCCAAATCGGAAGCGGAAACCCTTAATTCATCCTGTTTAAGGTCGAATAAAAAATTATCTAAAATAGGCAGTGTGTTATTGTTGTTGATAACCCCGCCTAATATTTGAAGCTGTTTCAGCAAATAATTGCTGGATACAATAAATTTCATCGGCTTTGTTGATTAATTAGAATCAATTACAAATATATTTGAATACGAGAAGATTTCAGGCCTTCACAGCTGCTTTTTATTAACAAGGAAAAATTTCGTTATGAATATAAAAAACTAAAAAACAGTTTTTTACAATAAAACCTTTTAAAAAAATTGTTGATATGTTGAAGAAATAGCACACTCTACAATAATTTAAGCTTCAAGATTTTTAATGTATTTTCTTTTTCTGAAATAATTAAACAAAAATCCAAAAATACCCAATACCATCAATGGAAGTGCTAAATTCAACACCTGCCATTTTTCTCGTTCTGCAGCAATTTTTTCCGGATCCATAAAGGCAAGACTAATTTCTTTACTTCTTATATTAATCAAACCGGTATCGTCCAACATATAATTTACAGCATTCATCAAAAACTCTTTGTTACCGTAAGTATTCCCGGTGTAGCGCTCAAAACCAAGTGGTAAAACTTCCCCGCGCTGAATTTCATTCTTAATCACATCGCCATCGGCAATGACCAGCATTTTACTTTTACTACCTTCATCTACCGGATTTTCCAACCTAAAAGGCTTAACCCTATTCTTATAAACTGAAGTAAATTTGCCTTCCAGTAAAACCGCCAATGGTTGCTCTCCATCCTGGTAAGTGGAAATATTTGGCTCTTTTCCAGCCATACTTAAACTAATTTCCTGTGGTGTTCCCTCCACTTTGGTTTGGGGGGAGCTGCTTAATAAGATTACTTTTTCTATGTCATTTTTAAGCATATCAATCTGGTTGGCATATTCAAATTTTACGGCTTCAATATTGTTCACTATCGGGTGTTGGTTGGGCGAAGCGCTCAACGGACTGTAAAACCAGGGGTATGGATTAAAACGAGTATTATTGCCACTTCCCGAAGCCAAAATTATTGGAGCCGAATAAATATCGTTAATCAATACTGGATTAATGCGAAGCCCATAAGAAAAGAACATATCGCCCAGTTGTAAATCCCGCGGATAAGCCAAAGCCGTTCCCCTTTCATTCATCAGGCTATCGGTTTCCATCGCCACACTTTCAACCAGCCAAATCGATTTTCCTCCCTGCATAGTATATTGATCCAATACGAATTTTTCTTTTTCTGAAAAAGCCTGCGTAGGTTTGGGTTCTATAATCAGGTCATATTCCTTTAAATCTTCCAGGGTTTTCTGAGGATTTACTGCTGCGGAATCTAACGTAAACGGCGCGAGTAAATAATAATCCTGAAGGTTTTTTACAAAATCGGCAATTTGGGCATCCGGTAACTCACCATTGCCCCGCATAATGGCTATTTTCTTTTCCCGCGGATAAATAAGTTTGCTCAATCCATCGGCAAAGGCATATTCCAATTGCTGTACCGAATTATTTACCCGGTCTTCATCACTAGCACCCAATTGATTTTTCAATAAAGAAATAGGCACCGACTTCTCTCCAAAATTAGCCATGGCCCAGGGAAAAACAAGTTCTTCGGAACTCTTCCCGCTTTCCTGCACACTTACCCTCGATGGCGGCATTCCTATTTGGTAAAATTCCTGGGCCACCGCTTCAGCATCATTCTCCCCTTCCAGCAGATCGACAAACTTGAATTTTATATTCGGGTTATAAGCAGCAAATTCTTCCAACATTTGCCGGGTTTCATTACGCAAACGACGAAATTCTGAAGGGAAATTTCCTTCCAGGAAAACATCAAAAATTACCGGTTCTTCTATATCTTCTATAATTTCCAGCGCAGCTTCAGAAAGCGTGTAACGATTATCTTCTGTAAGGTCAAAACGGGTAAAAAACTGTGAGGAAAGCAGATTTATAATCACAAGGATAAGAACCACATAACTAGCCGATTTATAACTATTGAATTTCTTCAAAATCAGGAATTTTGTTGGTTAGCTTTCAGCTTGATTTCGGTAAGCTTCAAAAACAGAAAAATAAGGCTAAAAAAGTAAATGAGATTGCGGGTATCTACCACGCCCCTGCTAATGCTTTGATAATGATAACTGATGCCCAGGTATTCCAGTCCGTAATTTCCACCCAAACTGAAATCGGCAAGGCCTTCAAAAGCAAAATAAGCCAAAAAACACAAAAAAACGGCCACGATAAAAGCCACAATTTGGTTTTTAGTAAACGTCGAGGCAAAAATACCAATAGCAGTATAACAGCCGGCCAGTAAAATTAAGCCTAAATATGAACCCAGCGTGCCCCCCACATCAAAGTTCCCCACCGGCCTTCCCAATTGATGAATAGTAATTACATATAAAACAGTTGGTAAAATTGCTAAAACAGCTAGCAACAAAGCCCCTAAAAATTTTCCCAGGATTAACTGCGGAAAACCTATTGGCCGGGTCAGTAATAACTCCAAAGTTCCCTGCCGGTTTTCTTCGGCAAAACTTTTCATGGTAATGGCAGGAATAAGAAAAATGAAAATCCACTGAGCGAGCTTAAAAAATGGCTTTAAATCGGCAAAACCGTTATCAAGAATATTGTATTCGCCGGTAAAAACAAAGAGGAACAATCCGCATGCTACCAAAAACAAACCTATCACAAGGTAAGCGATAGGTGAAGAAAAAAAGGAATTAATTTCTTTATTTAAAATCGCGAGCATATTAGAAACTTCGGTTTGGTCTCAAACGACTGATTTTCCTATAAATTTTACAGGAAACTCAAAAGTACTAAATCCTGAAATTTTGGAAGGCCGATTACTAAAATGTTTTGGAGTAAAAAAACCTTAAAAAGAACTTCAATTCACGGTTCCAAATACAGCCTTGCTCCGCTAAAGCTTCGCAAAACCAATCGAAACCAACATAGCTTCTATTCAAATTAACTAAAACGTAATATCAAAGTAATCATAATTAACACTCTACTAACCTGTTATCATTATTCCCACCTTTATTTTGTACCAAAAGAAAATGTTATGAAAAATTCAGAAAACACTGTTTTGGCACTTACCACGATTGAATTCCCGGTACGTTATGATGCTGATGGACAAACAATTCGTGATGCAAAAGGAATGATGGTTTGCGATGTACGCGGCTGGAGTAAAATTCAGTTTATGGACAAAGCGCAAAAACGCCACGATGCCATTGGGGAACTAATCACCACCTTGTTAAACAAGTACAGCGATGAGCAAATTCCCGATTTGGAAGAATTGATGCTGGGGGTTTAAAAGTAACTCCCCAAAGCACCTATTTGATGTTTATTCGGCTTTTACCAAAATTGGCATTTTAAATTTTGTAGAAACCGGAATGCCCCGTTTACTGGCCGGATAAATTTTAGGCAACGAATCTATGCTTTGGTCCAACCATTCGGCAATTTCCGGCAATTGGTTGGTTACGGTTGTATCAATTTCTACGGAATCAATTTCCGGGTGGCCTTCTTTATCTATTTTCAGGAAAAGATATAAAGTATCGTCTATACTTTCAGTAACCACGGGTTGTTGTTTGGCAAGGTAAGCATAGATATTTTTAGCCACTTCCTGCTCAAAACAATCGCGTGCGTCTTCTAACCCGGTTTCGTTTTTGCAATCTTCAAAAGCCGGGTATTCATCAACTTCTTTCCAATTTAAAGTTTGGGATTCCAGCTCCAAAACTTCTTCCGAAGAGATTTTTTTTGTCTCGAAATTGCAGGAAAAAACAATAAATACGGAAAATAAAAGTAGAGCTTTTTTCATTGGCTGACTGCACATTGACTTTCAGCAAAAGTAAGGATTTTAAGCAGAATATAATAGCATTTAGCCATTGCTTAATGCCTCAGCTTTTTCCTGTTTTTCCTCCTGAATAACTTTCTCCCGGATATCATTTATCCTGGATTTAGTTAGATATACCATTCCTTCATTACCATTAACTTCGTATTTATTGAGATAGGCGCGATAATAATTTAACACGGTTTCATGGTCTTCAAAGTAATTATCAGCCGCGATAGCCCGTTCGTAAAGTGCCCGCTCGTTATCTGGATCTTCATCTAAGGCTTTTTCAAAATATTCCAGGGCTTTTTTATATTTTTTCTGAAGTTTATAGGTTAGTCCCAAACTAAAATATTCAGCATCTACCGACTGGTCTTTAATTAAAATCGCCATCAATAAATGGGTTTCCGATTTATCCAAATCGCCTGTTCTGGTGTATAATTTTCCAAGGCTAAAATGCGTAGCTGAATTCTTATCTTCATACTGAAGCGATTTCTTATAAACACTAATTGCTTCAGGAAGTTTATTAGTATGATAATAAGCGCTGCCCAGTTTTAGTAAAATAAATTCATTTTCCTTTCCCGAATCCAGTAATTTTTGATATTCAGGAATAGCTTTTTCAAACTGCTGTGAAGCTGAAAAAGTCTGTGCTAAAATTGAACGCAACGCTGTGTTTTGAGGATGCTTTTTTAAACCTCTTTGACATAGATTTTCAGCTTGTTTGTATTTGCTTTGCCGTAAGCGTTCTTTCGCAATTTTGTAAAGCGATCCCGCATGCGAAGGCTCACTAAGTAAAGCCCGTTGAAAATAATCCAGGGCGGTACTATCCTGCATTTTCTCTTTTATAAGTCCGCGTTCGTATTTAAAATTGGCATTAGACGGATAGTTTTCTGAAAGTGTTGCAAACAAACTATCGGCTTTCTCCAGCATCCCCCCGGTTTTTTTAAGTAATTTCCCATAATTAAGGGCAGTTAAAACTTTGTCGGGATTTTGCTCAAGTATAATTTTATAATGCTGAAGCGCCTGTTTTGGATCTCCCTTACTGGCTTGGTATTTTGCCAGTTTTAAATGCAATGACTCATTTTTATTGGAAATTGCTTCCAGTTTTTTAATCGCTTCTGAATATTCTCCTACTGCATACAAACTATCGGCAATAGCTAAAGCCGAAGTTTGTGCTTCGGCTTTGCAGGCAATTAATATTAATACTAAAATAAAGATTTTATTCATCTCCAATCTGAAAAACTATAGGTAAAGAATACATCACCCCTACATTTTGACCATCTTGTTTCCCGGGTTCCATATCTGGAATAGAAGAAATTACGCGGATGCCTTCTTTTTCAAGTTCTGGCTCGGCTGCTCTGGCCTTGGCATTGACCACTTTCCCGGTTTTATCAATTTTAAACTGAACAATAACACGGTTAACCCCGGGTTTGGCAAATTCCTTTACCTTATCAGTATTAAAATTATCACTAACAAATTCAGTTATTTTTGAAGTCATGCAATTTTTGCGTTCTTCATTTGACCCTAAATCCTCACAACCTGAAAATACTGGTACTTCATCAACTACGGCGTAAGGAACATCTTCGTAAGTCTGTGAAGATTCTGACTTTGATGGAGATTCAGGCGGTGTTGGTGGTGTTGGTGGAACAAATCCTTTTGCTTCCGCCATAATTTCAGCCAATTGTTTTACTTCTTCTTCATTCAATTCTTTACCATTATCCACGGCCTCTTTAATCTCAGCAAGTTTTTCTGAAATTGAGTCTTCGTTGTTCATCCCGTCAGAATCATCAGAACAAGACACATACATTAGCATTACCGCCAGGAGCGGCACAATGATTAGGAATTTGAATTTTGCAATTGATTTCGATTTTGATTTTTGTAACATAATAATTCGTTTTTTGATTAATGAATGATTGAAAAATTGATTGGTAAATGATATTTGTTGCGTGTTAAACGCCGTGTTGAGCAATTGCTCAAAATAACTTTTTTTCTCTAGTGTTTTAGAAGCTTTGTCATCGGCTAAAAACTCATGTTGCATAGCAATTTTTTGCTGAAAAATATACACGAGCGGATTAAACCAAAAGATGATTTTTAAGACTTCAAAAAGCAATAAATCCAAGCTATGAAGCTGCTTTACGTGCACCAATTCGTGTAGTAAAATTTGCTGTTTTTCGGTTTCGGATAGGTCGGCACCTAAAAACACGGTTTTATAAAAACTAAAGGCCACTCTCGATTTTGGTACTTCAATAAGTCGAAAATGTCGACTTTCCGCTTTCTTTTTAAAGCGAAATAAGCGCCATAAACTAAAGGATTTCCGTAATAATAAAATTAATGAAATGATAAAACCTGAAAAATAAGCTATTAGCCACCAATTAGGTTGAAATCCCTGATTTTCCTGTAAATGAACTTCGGGGAGGGTTTCCACAGCCCCCGCCTCGGCACCCAGATAAACTTCCGGCAGCAAAACATTCGACCAGGAAGCTGCCGGAGTACCTTCAAAAAATCCACCTAAAAAATCCAGTTTTACAAACGGAAGTAATAATGAAATAAGTGGTGTAATTAATAAATACCAACGATTGGAACTAAAAAAAGTTTCTCGCTTCAGGAAAAGTTCATACAGCACTAAAAACAAGAGCTGAAAAATCAGTATTTGTAAAATATAATGTAGCATCATTTTTCATTTTTATCAATCTCCTTTAAAATAGCCTCCAGATCTTTTGTACTCAAATCGTTTTTTTTCATAAAAAAAGACACCATACTTTTAAAAGAGCCGTTAAAGTAATTGTCCATCAATTTGTTCATACTCTGATTACTATAGGTTTCACGAGTAATCAATGGAAAATACAAATAACCTTTACCCTTTTTTTCGTGATCTACAAAGCCCTTATCTTCCAGAATACGCACAATGGTTGAAACCGTGTTGTATGCCGGTTTCGGCTCTGGCATTTCTTCAATCATTGTTGCCACATTGGCTTTCTCCAATTTCCAAAGAATTTGCATAATCTCTTCCTCTGCTTTGGTTAGTTGTTTCATAAATAATTCTTTTAGTTACTTCCACGAAGGTGGGAGTCTTTTTTCTTGATTCTCTTCTCTTTGATTCTTTTTCAATTCACTCTGCTAATATAAACTAAGTTTTTAGTTTAACCTAATTTTTTAGTTTAAAAAAATTATTCCGATTTACACTGAAAAATGTACCTTCACTAAATAATTAAATCCTATGGATATTCTGTTTTTTACTTTGGGAGCAATTTGCATGCTCGTTGGAATTATGGGAAGTTTTCTACCTATAATACCAGGGGTTCCGGTAAGCTGGATTGGCTTGCTCCTGCTCTATATCGCTCCTTCTGTACCAATTAATTACTGTTTTTTGGGAGTTACTCTGGTAATTGCGATTATAATTTATGCGCTTCAGCTTGTTATTCCGGCACTTGGTACTAAAAAATACGGCGGAAGCAAAGCCGGTATGTGGGGCGCTACTATAGGCTTGGTGGTTGGGCTCATTGCACCTATTCCACTGGGAATAATTATTGGACCTTTTATAGGAGCTTTCGTAGGAGAAATTATCAATAAAACCGATTCAAAAATTGCCGTAAAAGCTGCTTTCGGCTCATTTATCGGGTTTTTAGCCTCTACTTTTATGGAATTTCTCGTGGCAGTGGGCTTCTTTGTGCTTTTTCTTTATAAAGTCTGGGGTTATAAGGAAATCCTATTTTAAACTTCAATGCGAAGCTTTTATTGAACTATTTAATTTTCCGTAAATCACCAAACCTAAACATGATAACGGGATATATGCTCATAGGTAAATACCCTGAAACTTTTTACTTAAGCAATTGTTAGACTTTTCCAAAACTCAACTTAAGCTGAAAAAAATCTCTTATTTTTAGTAATCCTATGAAAGAACACTACTGGATTCTTGCGGGCTTAGGTTTTGCCACCCTAATAATGGCCTGGCTACCTTCTGTTTCTAAAAGAATAAAAATAAGCGGCCCCATAATCCTATTACTAATTGGATTTCTGCTTTTTGTTGCCGGTTTGCCCCTGGGATGGCCAGACCCACTTTGGGCCGATGAGGGATTGATGTATTTTTCGGAAATGATCGTGATTATTTCCCTAATGGGTGCCGGCCTGAAAATCGGAAATAATTATAGCTTCAAAGCCTGGAAAAGACCGCTTCTACTAGTTTTTTTAACTATGCCGCTTTGTATGGCATCGGCTTATTTCCTGGGTGAATACTTTTTATATTTAAGTGTTCCTTCCTCTTTATTACTGGCTGCAATTCTTGCCCCCACCGATCCTGTTCTAGCTGCGGAAACCCAGCTCGATGATCCCGATCGGGAAAAAGAATATAAAGGAAAAATACGCTTTGCCTTAACTGCCGAAGCCGGCCTTAATGATGGCCTGGCATTTCCCTTTACCTATATGGCTGTATTGGTTGCCCAGGCAGGCAGTTGGACTGCATTTGATTTTACCGACTGGATGTTGGATAAATTCTTTCTAAAAATAATTATAGGAACCATTATAGGTTTTGCCATAGGAAAGGCTATCGGTTTTATTTTAGACAGACTTCATAAATATTCTGGTATTAAAACTTTTGATGGTTTCCTGGCACTTTCGCTTACCCTGTTTAGCTATGGGGCAGCCGAACTATTGCATGGATATGGCTTTCTCGCCGTATTTTTCACAGGGCTAAGCCTACGCCATTACGAAAAAGTTAGTGGAGATTATAAAACCAAAATGCATGATTTTATACACGAAATTGAACGGATTTTACTCGTGGTTTGGATTATTCTTTTTGGAGGTTCTATTATGAACGGGATGTTAAGTCTTACCGATTGGAGAGGCATAGTTTTCGCTTTCACTTTCCTTTTAATTATACGTCCAATTGCCGGAATTATAAGTATGATGGGAATAAAAGAGAGTTTTAAAAACAAACTTGCCATCAGCTTTCTGGGAATTAAAGGAATTGGATCGGTGTTTTACCTCTCCTGGGCTTTTGTAGAGTTTGATGGTTTTGAATATAAAAATGAACTCTACTCCATTACCGCGTACATTATTTTAATCTCAATAATACTCCACGGACTTACCGCCCCATCGATTATTGAATACTTTAAGCGAAAAACAGAAAAAGATGAAAACGAATCAGGTGAAATTCCCCAAAAATAACTGCAGTAAATAAGGTGTAACCAGAGCAGTGATAATTCCGTTTATGCACATGGCCAGACCACTGTATACCCCTGGTAATTTTCCTTCTTCAAAAGCCCTTGCCGTGCCAATTCCATGTGCGGCCGTACCCAGGGCAGCACCAATAGCCAATTTATTGGATATTCCCAGTTTCTTTAAAATATACGGGCCGAAAGCATTGCCAAAAATCCCCACTGCAATCACCATTCCTGCGGTTATTTCAGGTGTACCGGCTACGAGTTTTGATATTTCAATGGCAATTGGCGTGGTAACTGATTTAGCCGCTAAAGAACGGATTAATACTTCCGGGATATTCATTAGTATTAAAAAACCAATAATACTTATGATTCCGAAGATTCCTCCGGTAAAAACCGCTACCAAAAATACTTTCAGGTTTTCTTTAACCTCCTCATATTTTTCATAAAAAAACACGCCCAAAGCCACTACCGAAGGGCCTAGGAAAAAGCTAATATATTTTCCGCCAATATTATAGGTTTCAAAATCGATATTAAAAATCAGCAAAAAAATAATAATAACGGCTACTGAAATCAACACCGGATTTAGCAACACATAATTCCATTTTTTCCGAAGATTTATCGCAAAAAAATAAGCGGCCAGGGTAATGGAAACCCCAAAAACCGGAACGTTAAATAAATCATTCATTTTCCGAATTTTTGAAGTATAATTCCTGAAATATATAAACTTAAAATACTACTAAAAACCAAACCAAGACTAAGCGGGATCCAATATTCTGCAATAAGTTTAAAATATACCATAAGCCCTACGCCATAGGGAATAAAAAATACTACTAAATATTTTATAAGCTGATCTGAGGCTGGTTTCACATCTTTTAGTTTTATGATTTTCAGCTTTAAAGCTATAAAAATGAGCAGCATCCCGATGATATTTCCCGCCACCGGCAAATTGAAAAGACGGGTGAGTAATTCTCCCGCAATTAAAAACCCAAAAATATAAAGCAGCCCTTTCAACATAATTTATTCGTATAAGTCATTGATATCAGCGTGATGAAGCTCTAAGAGGAAATCGGCTATTTTTTCTGAAGTTTCTTCTGCATATTTTTTCCCTTTTTCGGCAGTCGCTGCTTTTGGGTTTCCCACTCCTGTATCTTCAGTTACTTTGGTCCATTGCCGTTGCGTGCTTACCCAGCCTTCTTTTAATCCGCGGAGTTTAAATTTTCGATCGGCGCCATCTCCGGCTTCCTCCAAAGGCAATACCAATTCTGGTCTAAAATGCATTACCGCAGCAGTTTCCAGTTCACCTGCGTGGTCGCCGGGTTCATCAAAAACAGCATCGGTATCGCCCACCTGCCACCAGTTGATGGCACAAACAAATAGGTCTGGATATTCCAGGCTCAACTCCCTTATCATTTGCTTAAAATTATTTCCACCATGCGCGTTCAAAATCACCAATTTATCAATTTGATGAGCCTGTAACACCTGCGCCACATCTTTTAAAATGGCATATTGTGTTGAAGGGTTCAGGTTCATACATAACTTTACGTCCATTTGCCCGGTATTCACGCCAAATGGAATGGTGGGCAAAATAACCGGTTTAGCACCTTTCTCCCAGGCTATTTTTGCCGATTCAACTGCACTTCCCTCGCCTAAAATATTATCGGTGGCGTAGGGTAGGTGATAATTGTGAGCTTCAGTAGCACCCCAGGGCAAAATCGCTACAGAATAGTTTTCATCTTTTACATGTTTCCAGTTTGTTTCCGCCAAAACATACGGCCTGATTTTATCACTCATAATTCAAATTGATTTTGATTATTTATTCCAAATGGCATTGACCAGCCATTTTAAATGCCCATTATGGACATCAAAAGTAAGAAAACACAAAGATTTGAGTAGCCCGGCGGGAAAGCTTATTTTTGCTGAAAACCTCTTTATGCGGGATTTTATAATTATCGGGGCGGCACAGGCCGGACTCTCTATAGCTTACTTTCTGAAGAAAAATCAGCGGGATTTTCTTATCCTGGATAAGGAAAATGAAATCGGGGCTTCCTGGCTAAACCGCTGGGATTCCCTTAGTTTATTCACTCCTTCTGAGTTCAACAACCTGCCCGGAATGGAGTTTCCCTCTCCAAAAGGCTATTATCCTTCAAAAGAGGATGTAGCCGATTATTTTAAAAAATATGCCCGGGAATTTGATTTTCCCATCAAATTGGAAATTTTGGTAGAAGGCCTTGAAAAGAAAGACGATTATTTTGAAATAAAAACCAATAAAGGTAATCTGCAAGCTAAAAACGTGATTGTGGGCACCGGGCCATTTCATATTCCTTATACACCCGGATTTGCCCGAAATATAAGTCCTGAAATCTTCCAGGTACATTCTAATTATTATAAAAATCCTTCACAATTACACCCCGGAAAGGCAATGGTAGTAGGTGCAGGAGATTCTGGCTTTCAAATACTTGATGAAATATCCCAAACCAACCGAACGGTTTATTTTTCAGGAGAAACAAATGTAAAAGTACTTCCGCAAGAGTTGTTGGGAAAGACTTTATTTTGGTGGTTGAAGAAAACGGGAATTCTAGGCTTTAATAAAGACCACTGGATTGGAAAAAAGCTAAGCCGAAATCGCCAACCTATTATCGGTACCGATGTAAAAGCAATTTTAAAACGAGAAAATGTAGTGTCTGTTGGTAAAACCATTTATGCTAAGAATCAGATTATTCAAACTGAAAAAGCCGAGCTCACCAACTTAAAAAACATTATTTGGGCCACTGGTTACCGGCCAAATTTTAACTGGATAGAAGGCCTGGAACTTTCAAAAGACGGCTACCCGAAACATTATCGCGGAGTTAGTAATATTAAAGGTCTTTATTTTATTGGTTTGCCTTGGCTTTACACCCGTGGTTCGGCCACTTTGGGCGGTATAAAAAAAGACGCAGCTTATTTAGCGGAATATATTGAAGGGAATTCTAATTCTTAACTACTTAGACCCTGAAACAAGTTTTGGGTGATGGCAAAAACTATCGTCATTCCGAACTTGTTTCGGAATCTAACATGAGATGTAGCTAAAGCTCTCCCGTTAAATTACTCGCATATTTCCGCCATTTTTCAATTGCCGAATGCATATCATCGGGAATTTCAGAATCAAAACTCAGCCATTTTCCGGTTTTGGGATGGGTAAAACCTAAAGTCTTTGCGTGAAGGGCTTGCCGTGGTAGAATTTTAAAAGTGTTTTCTACAAATTGTTTGTATTTGGTAAATGTGGTGCCTTTTAAAATTCGTTCTCCCCCGTAACGCTCATCATTAAAAAGGGTATGCCCCATATGTTTCATATGCACCCTAATTTGATGCGTGCGTCCGGTTTCCAGTTTGCAGGAAACCAATGTTACATAGCCAAAACGTTCTAAAACTTTATAATGGGTTACGGCCGGTTTTCCTTTTTCTGCTTCCTCTCCTTCATAAACCGTGTTTTGTAAACGATTCTTAGGATGGCGGCCAATATTGCCTTCAACCCTTCCTTCATCTTCATCTACATTTCCCCAAACCAGGGCCACATATTCCCGTTCGCTCGTTTTGTCAAAAAATTGTTTGGACAGATGGGCCATAGCTTCTTCGGTTTTAGCAATAACCAGAAGTCCGCTGGTATCTTTATCTATTCGGTGTACAAGTCCGGGGCGTTCGCTGCTGTTATTGGGCAGATTTTCAAAATGGTAAACAAGGGCATTAATAAGCGTACCGCTATAGTTTCCGTGGCCGGGATGCACTACCATTCCCGCAGCTTTATTCACCACCAGCAAGGTTTCATCTTCATAGACAATATCAAGCGGAATATCTTCAGGCGTAAGTAAAAACTCATAAGGCGGATGTTCAAACATTACCTGTACTAAATCACCGGCTTTTACCTTATAATTCTGTTTTACCTGCTCATCATTCACATAGATATTTCCACTTTTCGCCGCTTTCTGAATTTTATTTCGGGTAGCATTTTCAATAAAATTCATTAGAAATTTATCTACCCGCAGTGGACTTTGGCCGGGGCCGGCTTCGAACTTATAGTGTTCATACAGTGATTCATCCTGATTTTCAAGTTCAGGGTTTTCTTCTTTAGCTTCCTTCATTAAAATTCGATTTCTTCCTCTTCAGAAATAATACTATCACGCTCTTCTTCACGATCTTCAGCGGTATAGCGTTCTGAACCATCCCCTA
The DNA here is from genome assembly GCA_017795085.1 of Salegentibacter sp. Lineage (GTDB taxonomy): Bacteria > Bacteroidota > Bacteroidia > Flavobacteriales > Flavobacteriaceae > Salegentibacter. The sequence goes on along the minus strand of CP051246.1, from coordinate 795,302 downwards.
AAACAATATCTACTTTAGCGGTTTTCATCAGTTCATCACCAGGCTCAATTTTCACACCCTCATGACGTAATTCTAAAACCACATCTTTAGCAAAATCGGGTTTATAGGTAATTTCTCCAATTTCAAAACCAATAGAACGCAAGGTAGGTTCTGCCTGGCGTTTAGATCTTCTAATCAAATCGGGAACCATTACTTTTCGATAACCCGAAGGATTTAAGGTTAGATAGATTTTTCGGTTTTCTTTAACCGATTGGCCCGGCTCGGGCACCTGGTCTATTACCGAATACCTCGGAAAATCGGGATTATAATTTGCTGAATCCAGGATCTCGTAGCGTAAGTCCATTTCCTTCACCTTTTGATTTACATCATCAAGTGACATTTTAGCGAGGTCCGGTACTTCAATATGTTGATCCTGATTGGTAGTTGAATCTAACCATTGTAAAACTAAAAAAGCAATAACTACCAAAGCGATAGCTGCCAGTACCAATTGAATGAGAAATGTTTTACTGAAAATAAATCTAAAAAAACCCATATACTTATTTGTAAGCAACAAAGATATAAAACCCTGGCTTTTGGTTACTGCCTGAATTCATCATATTTTTGTTTAACGGATTTCCCCGCACAATTGTTGCCTCAGGTCACCGTTATTTACAACTAATACCTACCCGATGAAAAAGAAAATTGCCATCGCCATGGGCGGTTTTTCCAGCGAATACAGAATCTCCATCAATAGTGGAAATATGGTCTACAAGCATTTAGACCGGGATTTATACGAAGCTTACCGAGTGCATATTATGCCTAAAGAGTGGTTTGTGGTAGCCGAGGACGATACCCCTTACCCTATTAATAAAAATGACTTTACGGTGAAAATAGATGGAAAAATCATCAGCTTTGATTGCGTTTTTAATACTATTCACGGCACACCGGGTGAGAATGGTTTGCTTCAGGCTTACCTCGATTTGGTGGGAATTCCCCAAACTTCCTGCGCCCATTACCAAGCGGCGCTTACTTTTAATAAACGTGATCTGATTAGCGTTTTAAAACCCTACGGAATTAAAGCAGCCATCAATTATTTTCTAAATAAAGGAGATAAAATAAATATTCCAGAAATTATTGAGCGGGTTGGTCTGCCCTGTTTTGTAAAGGCCAATCGAGCAGGAAGCAGTTTTGGCATTACTAAAGTGAAAGCTGAAGAAGAATTACTTCCCGCCACTAAAATCGCGTTTAAGGAAGACGATGAAGTGATTATCGAATCTTTTCTAGACGGTACCGAAGTTTCAGTCGGTGTAATTATGTGGAAAGGAAAAGTAAGGGCTTTACCGGTTACCGAAATTATTTCAGAAAATGAGTTTTTTGATTATGAGGCCAAGTATTTGGGGAAATCACAGGAGATTACCCCTGCCAATATTTCAAAAAAACAAACTGAAAAAGTCCAGGAAATTGCCAAAACCATTTATAAAAAATTGAAGATGCAGGGCTTTACGCGTTCAGAATTTATATTTCATAATGGTGAACCCCATTTTATTGAAATGAATACCACGCCCGGTTTAAGCCAGGCCAGTATTTTACCACAACAGGCCATGGCTGCTGGAATAAGCTTAGGAGATTTATACGGAAGTGCGATTGAAGCAGCTTTAGCACCTTAAAACTATCAGAAAATACAATATGGTGATTGTTTAAAAATTTTCTCACTCTAAATTTACAGGTCTCTTTTTGTACCTCTAAATACCCCACCTATACCAATATTAAAATAATGGCTGTTTCCGTTATAACCAGGATAATTTTTCATTTGCGGCATGGTGTATCCATATCGAAAACGCAGAAACCAATAAGTTTTATCGTTTGGAAGCAAAGCCCCAGTGTTCCACTTTAATTTTATATCCAGGTTTGCCCCAATGTTAAGCGCTGTTGCAAAGCCAATCTGCACATCATCTAATTCCGGACGATCTTCAATATCGGATTCTGTGGGAGTATAACCGACTCCACCAATACCGGCAAACGAACTTAATTTTAACTGCTTATTATCCAAAACTGCATAACCAAGGGAAGCCTCAGGTAAAAATTGTCTTACCTGCATATCTTTTTCCCAAATGGCACCTTCAAACTCCATATCCTGAAGTGTTCTGGAAAAACCTATATAATTCCTCAAAAACAAACTGAATCTTTTATACTCAATATCAAAACCATGACCTATAGCAAACCCATTTTTGAATTGCGAAGTCAGTTCGTCTGTTTGAGCAGCATAACCTCCAAAAAAGTCGAAGGCAAAACCCCAATTGGAAGCTTTGAATTTAAACCTGATGTTATTTCTAACAAATTCTTCATAGTTTCCTGAAGGATATTTCTTCAGAAATAAATCGGCTATATCATTTATTTTCTGCTGGGTAATCTGGTTTAAAGGCTCTCCTGAAATCATATAATTTAAATGGAGTATCAGAAAACCTTTTGTTTCCTGGTCTAACGAAGAATCAATTATGTCCCTCTCCAGTCTTACAATCTCTTCCCAGGACCTTTCTACTAGTTTAAGATAAAGTTGGTCTTGAGATGGAGTTATTTTATGTTCATACCTTTCTAAATCCTGAGCATAAAAACTCTGTAGAGAATCTACTAAAACTGAAAACTCTCCCGTCCAGTAAAGAATCATCCATTGCTCCCCAGGGTAAAGAGCGATGTAGTCTTTCTGGTTAAGCTCCCGAAGCAAATAATCCCTAATTTCGGAAACCTTTTCTATATCTCCTTTGATAAAACTATCAGTAAGAAGTTTTCTTCCCTTTGAAATAACCTGACTTTCAGAATCGGAATAATTCAATATTTCATTTTCAATTTTATCGCCTTCCTGAGCCGAAACAAGGACCATGCATAATAGGAAAAAAAATAATAGTAGCTTATTTTTCATAAAGGGTTGTCAAAGGCGTCTAAATTATATAAAATTGGAATACATTTTTTTGATTCAATATCAACAATTTTCAATTTATAATATGGTTTTAAAGCCTTTTTGAAAAACACTATATTTACAATGTTTTCCCGGTTTTTTAAATTGAAAAGAGGTTTCCGCCTTTGCGAAAAATGACAAAATAACCTTTATGAGAAAAGCAGTATTTCCAGGGTCTTTTGACCCGATCACCCTTGGCCATACCGATATCATTGAACGGGCACTGCCTTTGTTCGATGAAATTATTTTAGCCATCGGCACCAATTCAAGCAAAAAATATATGTTTTCGCTAGAAGAACGCTTGGGTTTTCTAAAAGAAACTTTTAAAAAGGAGCCGAAAATTGAGGTGATGACTTACAAAGGCTTGACGGTGGATTTTTGTAAAACCCAACAAGCAGGATTTCTCCTCCGCGGACTTCGAAATGCTCAGGATTTGGAGTTTGAAAAGGCTATTGGGCAAACCAATTATAAAATGAGTGGAATTGATACGCTGTTTTTTATCACTTCATCAGGAAAAAGCCATATTTCTTCAACCGTAGTCCGTGATGTTATAAAACATGGTGGCGATTATCATTTTATGGTTCCCGATTGTGTGAAGAAATGAGTTGGTTCTTAAAGAACTTACTCAATAATCGAGATTTAAATGCTTCGTAATATTCTCTAAGCTTCTGTCAGGTCGAGCGCAGTCGAGACCCATTAGGAGTACTTTATATTTAACCTCTCGACTGCGCTCGAGGAGACACATACCATACAAGTTGACAAGATCAAATATAACTTATTCTAGTGTTATGTTAATCATCAATTGACGGATAAAGTCTTTTTAGTTTTATTCTTGAATCCTTGGGTGTGAACTGCCAATTTATCGTCCCCCCTTTATTGTTACGGCTATCCTGCCAAGCATTCACCTCTTTTTTTATTTCATTCATTGTGGATATGTACCTGTTAAGGCACTGCCCGTTCAAAACATGCAGTTCTATCTCTGCCATGTTCAACCAACTTCCGTGTTTGGGCGTGAATACAAATTCAAACCTGTCCCATAACCTTTTGGCCTCTCCCGGTTCGAAAGTTTCATAAAAGGCGGAAGCTGTATGTGTATTGAAATTGTCCATCACAAGTGTTATTTTATCTGCATCTGGATATTGCTCGTCCGCCAGCCTTTTGATGAATTTTGCCCAGTCTTTTTTCTTCTTGAACTTCGTTACCTCTACCAAGCGCTTTCCTTTCAAGGGTTCGTTGGCCATGAATATATTGACCATCCCATGCCTTACATATTCATAATCCACACGGGCTTCCTGTCCTGCTTTCATTGGAATGGAAATTTGGCCTGCCGAGATCAATTGTTTTGGGGACTCATCCATGCAGACCACGGGGTTTTGCTTATCGTAGGGCCTTTTGTAAACATCCAGCACCTGTTCCATGTTCGCAACGAACTCGGCGTTGCTTTCTGGCGGTATCACCCAGCCCTTTACTTTCCAAGGCTTAAGTTCGTTTTTTTTAAAACCTTCCCTACCGAAACGTGGGAGATGGCCGGTACATATTCCAACTCCACCATCTTGTCTGCCAATAACCTCAATGACCATTTGGCAAAACCCGGAGGTGGTTCGCTACAACAAAGCTGGACCAGTTTCGCCTCCACATCGCCATCTATTTTCTTTTCATAGGCACGGCTACTCGGGCGGCGCTCAAGTACTGCTTCAAAACCTTCTTCCACAAATTTTTTCTTCACACGGTCTATAGTGCGCATACCGACCTTCAAGACTTTGCTGATTTGTTCATTGGTCACCTTTTCAGAATAATCGCCTTCATCGCAATTCAATAAAATGTAGGCGGCACGGAACTTCTGCGTAGTGTGCGAACCTTTGTTGATTATTGCCATCAGCGCGTTTACTTCTTCTTGGCTAAGCTTAACGGTATATCGTATCATTTCATTGATTTTTTTTAAAGATACACATTTTAAAATTAATACGTCATAATAAAGTTAACTTAACACTAGAATAATATTTTTAAAACCCATACGACAGCTGCAAACCTCCAAAATAATTCCTGGGATTTCCGGGATAGTAATGCCGTGGAGCCGCTCCTCCAAAGCCAACGGCATTGGTTAACACACTTGCTGCATAATGTTCGTCTAAAACGTTATTTATTCCGGTATAAAGTTCCAAGTTAAATCCGGTGAAAAGTTCTATTTCATAAGCTGCCTTCAGGTTTAAAAGCTGGTAATTATCGGTATACCCTGAATTGGAATCATCTAAAGCAATTTCTCCAACTGCCTGGAAATTGCTGTAAAACTTCAGCCCCCAATCCGTGTTTAAATCTAATCCTAAATTAAAAGTTGATTTTGGCACTCCAGGCAAATCATTACCTGAAAAGTCTTCCTCTTCATTTATAAATTCATCAAAACTGAAATAATTCAGCGTAAGATTGGTGTAAGGTCGCGCCAAAAGACCGGGCAAAATTTCAGTGGAATAACGAGCCAGAAACTCCAATCCGTTATGATCGGTTTTTCCTGCATTCATACCTACATATTGGTCTTCGGCTACACGCTGAGCCACCAATAAATTCTCAATTTGAATAGAATATGCCGAAATTTCGGTATACAACCGGTTTTCCAACCAGTTTCCTTTAAAACCGACTTCATAATTAATTCCTATTTCGGGTTTTAAATCGGTATTTATCTGGCCTTCCGGGGTTAAGGTTTCAGCAACGGTGGGAGTTGAAAAACCATGACTTATCGAGACATATATATTTTTCCCCGGTGAAAGCTCGTAAGTTGTTGCCAATCGCGGAGAAAAAACGCTTTCAAATTGGTAATCCCCGCTTCGATCCACCTCATCATCGGTAAATAAATCAGTTAGGCTATATTTAGTATTATTCAAATTAAATCCAGCTTCCAAATTCCACTTTTCAGAAAGTGCCATATTTATCTGGCCGAAAAAATTTGCATAATTTCTATCTTGTTCGTTATTGCTTAAACGACTTCCCAAAATACTACCCCGGTTATCAAAATCTTCATATAAATTTTCAAAAGTGCCAGTCTCATACCACTCATTATAATATTCGGCTCCAAAACTGAAAGAAGATTCCTTATCAAAAAGCCAGGTATCCCAATTAAATTTGGTTCTGGCTCCTACAGAAACGCGTTCTTCTTTTAAAATATCAAAAGGACGTGGCTCATAAGCATCCCGAAAACTCATATAAACACTGGTGGTATTTCTCAAATTTTCAGCAAAATAATGTTTATAAGAAACTCCCATTAGTCCACGATCATAAGATTCATAACCTTGGGAATTCTCCCAGTTACCCGCAGCAACTTCGGGATTATTTAAAAAATCCTCTTCATTAATAGAACTCGGAATATAAGCTTTTAATCGGGTGAAATTTGCCAGGAAAGAAAGACTATTATTTTCAGAAGTTTTTAAACGCGCATTTACCAAACCCGATTTTCGGTCGTAATTTCCATTATCGCGATAACCATCACTGGTAAGACTAGTAAAACTCGCATTTACCGTAGAATTTTCAGTAGCGTGGGAAGTACTCATAAAATGCTTTTGCGTATTAAAACTACCGAATTGCGATTTCGCCGAAACCCGTGTTTGTTCTATTTCCGGAAATTTTGAATATAAATTGATGGAACCGCCTAATCCGGCACCGTAAATGCTGGAAGTTGGACCCTTTATCACTTCAACCCGATTCAGGGTTTCAGCATCAATATCATCTAAAGTCAATGCACCTTCTGCTGTAGTGAGTGGAATCCCATCAAAATACGACTGAATACGGTTCGTACTGTACTGGGCGCGGGCACCTACCCCACGAATATTAATTTTATTGGTGTTTAAAGCCCCCTGATTCACGTACATCCCGGGCATCATATTGAATTCAGTCGCCAAATTAGTATTGTCACCACGCTGCAAATCGCTTTTGGAAATAAGTCCTACAGGGGCTGCCACTTCTTGCAGGCGATTCGGAATTGCGGTACTTTGAATCACTACTTCGGAAAGATTTTCTGCAAAAGGTTGAAGATAAATTTCTATAATTTCTTCACTCGTATGAATTTCCTGGGTTAAAGTCTGAAAACCCATGGCTGTTATTTCCAGGTTTACCGGAAATTCAGAAACTTCAACATTAAAACTCCCATTTACATCTGAAACAGCAACAATTCGCGAAGCCTTGTTGACGATATTGGCATTCTCAACGGATTCCTGAGTGATTGCATTTATAATTTTTCCTTTTATTTCCTGACTTATTCCTGTGGCCATACCGCAAAAAAACAGCAAGCCCGTGATTATAGTTCTCAATAGTTTATTTTTATTCAGCTGAAACTTTCCAGATTACATTAGCGTCGTCGTCGTTCACCAAAAGTGAACCATCGGGATGAACAGCAACACATACCGGACGACCATAGACTTCACTGGCTTCTTCATCTGCGATAAAACCGCTTAGAAAATCTTCTGGCTGGCCCGGTTGGCCATTCGCATCGAAAGGTACAAAAACCACTTTATACCCCGAAAACTTTGCGCGGTTCCAGGAACCATGTTGCCCGACAAAAGCTCCATTTTGATATTTTTCAGGAAATACTTCGGCGGTGTAGAAGGTTAGCCCAAGTGAAGCAGTATGCGGACCAACAGAAACATCAGGAACAATGCTTTTTTCTACTTTTTCAGGATGTGGGTCTTCTTCCCAGCGGGGGTCCTTAATTTGCCCGTAATACGAATACGGCCAACCGTACCAACCGCTTTCCTCAACACTGGTGATATAATCAGGCACTAAATTATTTCCTATTTTATCCCGTTCGTTTACGGCAGTCCAAAGTTCACCGGTAATCGGGTTCCAATCCATTCCTACCGGATTTCGAAGTCCGGCAGCATAAATTTTTTCACCGGAACCATCAGGGTTGATTTCCAAAATGGCAGCGCGCCTTTCTTCGCGTTCCATTCCGTATTCACCCACATTACTGGCCGAACCTACGGAAACATAAATTTTGCTTCCGTCCTCATTGGAAAGTAAATTTCGGGTCCAGTGATTATTATAACCACCGGCCGGCAGATCGAGAATTTTTTCTCCATCATTAGATAATTTCTTATCGCCTTTGGTATATGCATAACGGTATAAACCACCGGTATTAGCCACGTAAAAATAACCGTCTAAAATCAGCATTCCAAAAGGCTGATTGAGATCATCTAGGAAAATTCCGCGGTAATCAGGTTCGCCATCACCGTTTTGATCTCGTAAAATGCTAATTCGGTCGGCACTATTTTCGGTATTCGATTCTACTACAAAAATATCTTCATTAGGCGCAATATACGTCCAGCGAGGGTGTTTAAACCCATCGGCAAAACGCTCTATCGTAAAACCTTCGGGAGCTTCGGGGGTTTTATCTTTCGGCCATTTAATTACTTTACTTTCTTTTGTTATCGATTTTGAAGAAAATGGAGCTGGTAATTCTAAAAGGCCAATTGCAGTTTCAACAACATCCGGTGGTTGTTGGGATAATTCTTCCTTTTTCTTTTCGCTTAAATCTTCATTTACCTGTGCGAGACAAAAAAAAGGAAGAACAACCACAAAAATTGGGCTTAACAGGTTGATTTTCTTTTTCATAAATTTATCTTTTAGCCTAAAAATAGTTTTAAATTTATATGCCTAAAAAAAATCAACAAGGATTAGGTTTACTTTAACAGCAAAATTTGCTGAGTGAAAAGGCACAGGTATTTGGTGACTTTAACCGATTTAAGTAAGTTTATGGCATAATTTTAAAGTTTTTTCATGAAAAAACTCCTGGTAATATTTCTTGGGGGATTACTGGTAACTTCCTGTGATTTTGAACGCTACCGGCTTCAAAACGATTATGATTTTGAAACCCGTTTTGAAGAAACAAAAGGTAAAGAAACCGCGACTTACGAAGAAATAATTGCTTATTACAAGCAATTGGATGAAACCTATTCCCGAATAAGTTTACAAGAAATTGGAAAAACTGATAGCGGGAAACCTCTGCACTTGGCTGTATTTAGCGATATTGAAGATTTTAATTTCGAAAAATTGCGTGAGGAAAACGCTGTTATTTTAATCAACAATGGGATTCATCCCGGAGAAAGTGACGGTATAGATGCCACGATGATACTTTTCAGGGATTTGGCCAGTGACTCTATAAACACACCTAAAAATACTATTATCGCCACAATTCCGGTTTATAATGTTGGTGGTGCACTCAACCGGAATTCTTTTACGCGTACCAATCAAAACGGCCCTGCCGCCTATGGGTTTAGGGGAAATGCCCGCAATTACGACCTCAATCGTGATTTTATTAAAGCTGATTCTAAAAATGCCCGCAGTTTTTATGAAATCTTTCATCGCGTAAAGCCTGATGTTTTTCTTGACAACCATGTAAGCAATGGGGCCGATTACCAATATACTTTAACACATCTTTTTACGCAGCACAATAAACTTGGAGGAGAATTGGGAGAATATCTTAATAAACAAATGATGCCCGCCCTGGAAGATTCCCTTAAAGTTAAAAATTTTGAGATGACACCTTATGTGAATGTGTTTAATGAAGTTCCTGAGAAAGGTTTTTCTCAATTTTTAGATAATCCACGCTACTCTACAGGTTACACCACGCTTTTTAACACGCTTGGCCTAATGATGGAAACCCATATGTTAAAACCCTATGAAAATCGGGTTATTGGTACTTACGAATTTATGAAATCACTCATTAATTATACCGATGCCAATCAGGAAATGATTAAGGAAATTCGTGCCAGAGCTAACCGAAAATACCTTACTGACCGCTGGTATCCTATCAACTTTGAACCCGACATGGAAAATCCCACAAAACGAGATTTTAAAGGTTATGAAGGTGAAATAATTACCAGTGAAGTTACCGGGAGCAATCGCTTAAAATACAATCGTGATAAGCCCTTTACCAAAGAAATAAATTATTATGACAATTTTAAAGCACAGGATAAAATTGAAATCCCCAGGGCTTATGTAATTCCCCAGGGTTGGTGGAATATTACTGAACTTCTGGCTATGAACAAAATTAAAATGGAGCCCCTGGAGCGAGATTCTATTTTAGAAGTTGAAGTCTACCACATAGAAGATTTTAAAACCGCTGAAGAGCCTTTTGAAGGCCATTATCTCCATAGCGAAACCAAAGTAAGTAAGCGTATAGATTCAATTAAATTCAAAAAAGGGGATTTATTGGTAAAAACCTTTCAGGATGGGGCGCGCTACCTTGTTGAAACCTTAGAGCCCACCGCACCTGATTCTTTTTTTAACTGGAATTTTTTCGATTCGGTCTTACAACAAAAAGAAGGGTTTTCGCCTTATGTTTTTGAAGATGAAGCCCAAAAAATGCTAGAAAAAAATGACGAATTGCGAGAGGAATTCGAAGAAAAAAAACGCAATGAACCCGAGTTTGCTCAAAATGCTTACGCACAATTAGACTGGCTGCACAAAAAATCTAAACATTATGAAAAATCACATCGGCGCTATCCTATCTTTCGTGTACCGCGCTAAATATTCTTCGGAAAACAATTCGCGAATATTGGCGTAGGATTTTTGAAGTGCTTTTTGGCTTTTTTCAAAGTTCTTCCATTTCACTTTTTTAATCCCTTCTTTTTCCTCGGGAACCAGTTCGCCTTTATATTCCGAATACATTTCATACCAGTAGGTAACCTTTAGCCTAAACTTACCTTTTCTTTTAAAAACATGATAGGTTTTACCCAAAAACCCGGTTACTTTTAAATCCTGAATTCCGGTTTCTTCTCGGGTTTCCCTAATAGCTGAAGCTTCAATAGTTTCATTCTTTTCGGTTTTTCCCTTAGGAAGATCCCAGCGCTTATTGCGGTAAATAAAGAGAATTTCTTTTTTTTCATTGTAAACCATCCCACCCCCGGCAGTAACCACACGTAGTTTCCTAAATAAATGCTTTAGTAGCTTTTCTTCTTTTTCGTGATAGAGGTTAACATATAAAAGTTCCCCTTTAATAATTTTTCTGATGATTCTTTTGAGTTTCACCCTTTTTATAGGAAGTGAAACATATTTCTCACCAATATCTTTTTTTGTAGAAAGAATTATTGGGACATCATTGACAAAAACTTTATACATTTGTAGTATGATTTTAAACAAAGAAACAGCAAAAAAAACTGCTGAACTACTACTGCAAGTTAAAGCAATAAAATTAGACCCGCAAGAGCCCTTTACCTGGGCAAGCGGATGGAAATCGCCAATTTATTGTGATAATAGGATTATTTTGTCGTATCCATTAATCAGAAATTATATTAGGGAACATTTTGCACGACAAACCGAAAAACTATACGGAAAACCCGATGTTATCGCGGCCGTTGCTACCGGTGCCATCGGAATTGGAATGCTTACTGCTGAATATCTAAGTGTTCCTTTTTGTTATGTTCGTCCTGAACCTAAAAGCCATGGCCGTAAAAACCAAATTGAAGGCATGCTGGAAGAGGGTCAAAACGTGGTGGTGATTGAAGATTTGATAAGCACCGGTAAAAGCAGCCTAAACGCTGTAAAAGCTCTAAAAGAAGCCGGTGCAAATGTAAAAGGAATGCTCGCTATTTTCACCTACGGTTTTGATACTTCAATAGAGAACTTTGAAAAATCAGGAGTTGATCTACATACTCTAAGCGATTACGAATACCTGCTTGAAACCGCCCAACGCACCAATTACATCAACGCAAAAGAAGCCGAAATTTTAAGAAACTGGAGTAAAGACCCGGCAAACTGGAAAAAATAATATGCATTTAGAAAGTCAAAGAGTTATCACCGGAAAAAATCAGCAGGAAATGTTTGATTTTTTAACCAATGTTGAAAATTACGAACAACTAATGCCGGAAAGCAAAGAAAAATTTGAAGTAAAAGCCAAAGACCGGTTTTTATTCGGATTAAAAGGGATGCCGGAAATTCAACTGGAAATAAAAGAAACCCGAGAACCGGAATTGATTGTTTTAGGTTCTACTTCTGAAAAATTCAATTTTTCACTCAATATCTACATTGAAGCTAAAGGAGAAAAACAAAGTGAAGTGCATATGGATTTTGACGGAAAGTTCAATACCATGATGAGTATGATGCTTAAAGGACCACTGCAAAAATTTATCAATACCCTGGTAGAAAACGCAGGGAAACTTCAATAAAATACGAAGTAGTGCTTACAATAAAAAATATAATAATTGAACGATTTATATATTCTTAATAAGCCTAAACTTTCTTCAGAAATTGGGTTTACAATACCTTCTAATTTGTATATCTGTACAAACTACTTTTTGTAACAGCCTAGCCTACCGCAGGCTAAACCAGGAACTTCCTTGTTAGGCAGCTATGAGATTCTTCCCGAAATCAACCTCAAAAAACAATGAATACAGGCCAGAGTACCAGGGCTAGAAAGGCTAATGAAATAAAATACTGGTATTCAGTATTATATAAAATATAAAGGCCTACTTATTTTTAAAGCAAAAAAGAAAGCCCGACCCGGTAAGGTATATTAAAAAACAAATTGATAAATTTGGATTACACCAAGAAGATATAACTTGAAACAAGCTGAAAATCAAAATACAATACGTTAGTTAGAATGAAAGCATTATACGAGCATATTAACCAATATACTAGCATTGAAAATGAAGATTTTCAGAAAATAATGTCGTTTTTCGAAGTCAAATCCGTCAATAAAAAAGAAATAGTTTACAATTCAGGGAGTAAAGACTTGAAACATTACTTTGTTGGAAATGGTTGTCTATATATGTATTTTATTAATGACCGAGGCGCTGAACAAACATTACAATTTGCAATCAACAATTGGTGGATTACTGATTACTTGGCATTTCAAAACAATAGAAGTTCTGAATTTTATATCCAAGCGGCAAACCCCTCCTTAATTCTTCAAATATCATATAAGGAACAAGAAGCATTACTTTTAGAATTTCCGAAAATGGAAAGCTATTTTAGACATATATACCAAACTGCTTATGGAGCTGCCATTATGCGAATGAAATATATTTTTAATTACTCAAAAGAAGAAATTTATTTTCAATTTAGAGATTCATTTCCCGATTTTGTAAACAATGTCCCTCAATATTTAGTGGCCACCTATCTAGGCTTATCTCCCGAATATGTTAGTAAAATTAGAAAAAAGAAGTTTTCTTGAACCAGTTCAATTTTATTCTGATTTATGAGGACTAATTTAGTTCTATAAATTAAAATCATAATAAAATGGAACAAAGAATTCAAATAGATCAATTACAACCAGAAGCATATAAGGCAATGTATGCCCTTGAAAACTGTCTTACCAAAAACCAGCTCTCTAAAGCTCACAAAGCGCTTATAAAAATTAGAGCATCACAAATAAATGGTTGTGCGTTTTGCATAGATATGCACTCGAAAGACGCTCTAAAAAATGGGGAAACCAATGAACGTATTTTTCTTTTAAATGCATGGAAGGAAACGGCTCTTTTTTCAAAAGAAGAAAAGGTGATTTTATCCATTACCGAGGAAGTTACTTTAATTCATAAAAACGGACTTTCCAACGCAACATACAACAAAGCCCTTGAAATGTTTTCAGAAAATTATCTTGCAGAAATTATTATGGCGGCTACCGTGATAAATACCTGGAACAGAATTGCTATTAGCACAAAAAAACCAATCTAAAATAAATATCATGAATAAAAACATATGTATCTTATTACTACTATCAATTATTTTAGCGAGTTGTAATAAAGACAAAACAAAAGCTAAAAATAATGAAGCTAAGCTCATTGAATATAAAACAGATACGCTCACAAAACATTTAAAACCTTATAGAGCAGACTTACCTACAATTGGACTATTAATGTACAATGGCGTTTTACAAAGTGAAGTTATTGCAACATCAGATGTTTTCTCAAAACCAGACGCTTCAGATGGAGAACAACTTTTTAACGTTATTACAATTGCAGAAACAGAAAATCCAATAACCACAGAGGAGGGAATGCATTTTGTTCCTGATTACACATTTGAAAATTGTCCAAAATTAGAAGCACTTTTCGTCCCAAGTGCTTATGATATGTACGCCCAAGTTCATAACGAAAAAATTGTAAACTTCATTAGAGAGAGAAATAAAGAAACAAAATATATTGTAAGCAATTGTGCAGGAGCACAACTTATTGGTGAATCAGGTATTGCAGATGGGCATAAAATTGTTACTTGGATTGGAGGGGGGACGCAATTACAAAAGGATTACCCCAATTTAAAAGTACAGAATGATAGTATGGTAACTTTTGTAGAAGACGGGAAATTCAGTTCATCAAACGGAAATCTGGCAAGTTATATTTCCGCATTGCACTTATTGGAAAAAATAACAAGTACAGAACAAAGAGAATTTGTAGAAGACTATTTATATCTCGACCGACTTCAAAATTGGAAACAATAAATACTATGGCCAATGATTAAGCGAGACTATCTCAAGAATTTTCTACTTACAAAATTCTTGAGATAGTCCTCATTATTATTCAACTTAATAATATAAATCCCTGCCAATTATTTCAAGCCTTTTAAACTCGCTTCCAGGGTTTCTATTTTCCCTTCAGCATCAGCTTTTTTAGCTTTTTCCACAGCCACCACTTTTTCAGGTGCTTTATTAACAAAACGTTCGTTGGAAAGTTTTTTCTCCACCGATTTTAAGAAACCACGAGTATATTTTAACTCCTCTTCAATTTTCTTGATTTCTGCTTCAACATCTACCACGCCGGTAATGGGTATAAAATATTCATTGGATTTTACCCTAAAAGAAAGTGCACCTTCCACCTGCTTTTCAACATACTTCAGGATTTCGATATTGCCCATTTTTTGAACTACCGGATCGAAAGTTTTAGAAGAATTTTCATTATCTAAAACCATTAAATCTACCGTATTTTTAAAGGCTATATTCTTTTCTTTTCTAATTTTCCTAATTCCCGCAATCACTTCTGAAGCAAAAGCAAAATCGGCAATAAGATTTTCTTTATATTCTTTAGCTTCCGGCCATTGAGCTACAATAAGGGCTTCTTCCGGGGTCCTTTCTGTAATTTCCTGCCATATTTCTTCAGAAACAAACGGCATAAACGGATGTAATAATTTTAAATTATCTTCAAGAATTGCAATAACCGATTGGTAGGTTTTGGCATCAATTGGCTGGCCGTAAGCAGGTTTCACCATTTCCAGAAACCAGGAACAGTAATCGTCCCAAACCAATTTATAAGTCCCCATAAGGGCATCACTAATTCGATATTTGGAGAAATTACCTTCAATTTCAACCAAAGTTTTTCTGAATCTCGCTGTATACCACTCAATAGCGATTTTAGCGGTTTCGGGCTGCGCTGTTTCTTGAGAGACTTCCCAACCCTTTACTAACCGGAAAGCATTCCATATTTTATTGCTGAAAGCGCTTCCCTGTTTACATAACTCTTCGTCAAACATCAGGTCGTTTCCTGCAGGAGAACTCAATAACATGCCCACGCGAACGCCATCGGCACCGTATTGCCCGATTAATCGTAACGGATCGGGAGAGTTTCCGAGGGATTTTGACATTTTTCTTCGCTGTTTGTCCCTTACAATTCCAGTTAGATACACACTATTAAATGGACGTTCCCCCCGGTATTCGTAGCCGGCCATAATCATTCGCGCTACCCAGAAGAACAAAATTTCAGGAGCGGTCACCAAATCATTGGTAGGATAATAGTAATTAATTTCTTTATTATCAGGTTCAAGGATTCCATTAAAAACACTCATAGGCCACAACCAGGAAGAAAACCAGGTATCCAAAGCATCTTTATCGCGGGTTAAACCATCAATTTTCAAATCGGAATTTCCTGATTTTTCTTTGGCTTTTTCCAAAGCTTCAGCTTCAGTTTCAGCCACTACAAAATCATCTTTTCCGTCACCAAAATACCAGGCAGGAATTTGATGCCCCCACCACAACTGCCGTGAGATATTCCAGTCGCGTACATTTTCCATCCAGTGGCGGTAGGTATTCAAAAATTTATCAGGTACAAGATTAATATCTTTATTCACTATAGCTTCTAAAGCCGGCTTGGCCATTTCCTTCATCTTCAAAAACCACTGGTCGCTGAGTTTTGGCTCTATCACGGCGCCGGTACGTTCGCTGGTTCCCACTTTATTGGTATAATCTTCGGTTTTAGCAAGAATTCCCAATTGTTTTAATTCGGCTACTATCTCTTTGCGAACCTCAAAACGGTCTTTACCTTTATAATGCAGTCCGTAATCATTTAAAGTCGCGTCATCATTAAAAATATCGATTACCTCCAGCTTATGCTTATCCCCCAGCACCTTATCATTTTCATCATGTGCAGGAGTAACCTTTAAACACCCGGTACCAAATTCAACATCAACATATTCATCCTCAATAATAGGGATTTCACGATCACAAACCGGTACAATGGCTTTTTTTCCTTTTAAGTGTAAAAAACGTTCATCATTAGGGTTGATGCAAATAGCGGTATCACCCAAAATTGTTTCAGGACGTGTTGTGGCAATGGTAAGATATTCCTCGCTTCCGGAAATTTTATAATTCAGGTAATACAATTTACCTTGTTTTTCCTGGTAAATCACTTCTTCATCAGACAGGGTGGTCTTGGCTTCCGGGTCCCAATTGACCATTCGATAACCCCGGTACACAAGGCCTTTTTCATATAAATCCACAAAAACCTTAATTACCGAGGCCGACATTTTCTCATCCATCGTAAACTTGGTACGCTCCCAGTCGCAGGAAGCACCCAGTTTTTTGAGTTGCTCTAAAATAATGCCGCCGTGTTTATGGGTCCATTCCCAGGCATGCTCTAGAAATTCTTCACGGCTAATGTTATTTTTATCAATTCCTTCGGCCTTTAATTTGGCAACTACTTTTGCTTCGGTAGCAATAGAAGCGTGATCGGTACCCGGCACCCAACAGGCGTTATAGCCCTTAAGCCTGGCACGCCTTATAAGCACATCCTGAATGGTATTGTTTAGCATATGCCCCATATGTAACACACCGGTAACATTGGGCGGTGGAATTACTATAGTATAGGGCTCCCGCTGATCGACTTCAGAATGGAAATACCTGTTTTCCATCCAGTAGTTGTACCATTTCTCTTCAACTTTCTTTGCATCGTATTGGGAAGCTATTGCCATAATTGGTCTGGTTTTTGAAAATAAGGGCAAAAGTAATTATAAGTTAAGGAAATTAAAAGAAGTTGAATTGAATATAATCTTGTACACAATTACAATTCGACTTATCTTTACCTTTCCGAAAATTAAATTAGTAATGTCTTATTACAAGACAGATGTTGAACCTAAGCTCGAAAAACCCATGTATTTTTCAAGCTTTTAAAATTAATCTGATGAAAAAATTAATTGCTATCGCTATGTTTGTTTTGGCTGGTGCCGGAACTGCCATAGCACAAGATGCCCCTCAAATTGAATTTGAATCTGAAACCATAGACTATGGTGAAGTAAAAAAAGGAAGCGACGGAGTAAGGGTTTTTAAGTTTAAAAATACCGGCAATGCCCCCTTGGTTATTGAAAATGTAACTTCAAGCTGCGGATGTACTATTCCCAAAAAACCGGAAGATCCTATTGCACCGGGGGAAAATGGTGAAATTGAAGTTAAATACGACACCAAAAGGGTAGGTCATATTCGTAAGACCGTAACTGTATACTCCAATTCTAAAGAAAACCCCACCAAAGCCCTTAAAATTAAAGGTAAAGTAATAGAAAACGGTAACGGCTAAGCTGATTCAACGAAATATTATTTTTAAAACTGCCTGAAGGTTTTTAATACTTTCAGGCAGTTTTTATAGAATCCTCTCCAATTTAAATTTCACCTCAAATTCTTTCCCATCACGTTCTAAAAGCAACCTGATATTACGCCCTTCCCTACTGGTGAAAATAGCACTGATTTTGCTTAAACTGTATTTATATACCGGTTTCCGGTTTAATTCCAGAATAAAATCCCCTGTTTTTATCCCGGCTTTTTCTGCGGGTGAATCAGGTCTCACTTCAGCTATTTCATATTGGGGTTCTAAGGAAAATTTCACTTCATAATTACTGCTGTAAACTTCAATCCCACCCTCATCGGTTTGCTTTACTGAAAAAGAAGTAGGTTTTCCATTTAAGTTTTTTACCAGCCGACGCCCGTTATGCTGAATTACCAAACCGCTCATATCATATTCAAACGCATCGCCAAAATTCGAGTTTGGTTTAATCCGAAGGTTTTTATTGGTGTAATCTACCACATACCTGAAGCGTTTTAATACCTCGCCCCCCAAGCTTCCATTCCTTTCGGTAAAAGCAACTACATCGGCAATATAGGCCGTATCAGGAAAGCTGGTGGTAACCTCCTCCAGAGTATAAGATCCTAACTTTAATTTATCAATTCGCCCCCGGTTTCCGTAAACACTACCGCTAATTCCAAATCCCAGATAATCTTTGAAAGATTTTTCAGAAACTTCTATTTTTTCCTCTTCTTCAGGAAACAACCATAACGCATCACTCGAACCACTGTCAAAAAGCAACTTTACCGTTTTGGGTTTTCCGTTCAAAACAACTACAGCATTCAAATAAGCTTTATTTCTCCTGAATTCCAAGGGTAGATCTTCACAAGGTCTGCAATTTTTATACGAATAACTTTCAGGAGTGTAAATTTTCATCAATTCCCGGCGATAATTAAAGTCTATTACCAAGCTTTTAAACAAATCATAGCCTATAATACCGTTAACAGGTACTCCCAGGCGATTGGAAATTCCCAGAAATTCTTCCTGAATAATATAAATATCCTGATTTGGGTTCACCACCTCGCCTATACGAAATTCATTTCCGGCAGATTTAATTGCTGTTATTGGTTTGCCGGTACCAAGCCCCCGAAGATAAATTCGGCTGGCATTTTTTACATCAAGGGAATCTTCAGAGCTTACACTAAAAATGATAGTAGAATTAAACCCGGAATCAATAATAAATGAAAGTGGTGTCCCGTTAACTTTAACAGGTACAATCACCAGGCCACCTACCAAATTAAATTGTTGTTTATAATAAGCCCTGGAATTTTCAATTTTAAACTCCTGAGCACAAACCACAACATTTATAAAGGTAAAAATGAACGCAGGCAAACCATATTTCACCCACATTTTTAACATGCTCTAATTTATAAATTATTGCTAATAAAGACACAGGCTTCAAGGCTTTGTGCCAATAATTTTGCATTTTTGCATTCCACTAAAACAGAACAATATGCCAAGTATTTCCAATAAGGGCCGCCAGATGCCCGAGTCGCCTATAAGAAAGCTTGTACCTTATGCGGAAGCTGCAGTTAAAAAAGGCCGCAAAATCTATCAGCTAAATATTGGACAACCCGATATAAAAACTCCTCAAACGGCTTTAGATGCGGTCAAAAACAACGATATTGAAGTACTTTCTTACAGCCACTCAGCCGGCTTTGAAAGTTACCGCAATAAGCTTGCCGCATATTATCGTAAAAATGAAATTCCAGTTAATAGTGAAGATATTATTGTAACTACCGGAGGTTCTGAAGCCCTTCTTTTTGCAATGGGAAGTATTACCGACCCTGGAGACGAAGTTATTATTCCCGAACCTTTTTATGCTAATTACAACGGCTTTGCCACTGCTTCAGGCGTAAAAGTTTTACCTGTAGAAGGCGCTATCGATAATAATTTTGCACTCCCCCCTATTTCGGAATTTGAAAAGCTAATCACCTCAAACACCAAAGCAATATTATTCAGCAACCCGGGAAATCCTACCGGCTACCTTTACACTAAAGAAGAAATTGAAAAACTGGCCGATCTCGCTATAAAATACGACCTGTTTATAGTGGCAGATGAAGTTTATCGTGAGTTTGCATACGATGGTGTAAAACATCACTCTATTATGAGTGTTCCCCGACTTGCAGAACACGCAATTATGGTAGATTCGGTTTCTAAACGGTATAGTATGTGTGGCGCACGGATTGGCTGCCTGGTTTCAAAAAATAAAGAAGTAATGGCAACAGCCATGAAATTTGCCCAGGCCAGGTTAAGTCCGCCAACTTTTGCCCAAATTGCCAGTGAAGCCGCTTTAGATACCCCTGATGAGTATTTTAATGAAGTAAACGAGGAATATACCAGCCGAAGGGATTTATTAATCGAAGGACTCGAAAAAATTGAAGGCGTAAAAGTGGCAAGTCCAAAAGGAGCTTTTTATTGTATTGCTGAATTACCCGTAGAAAATGCCGATGTTTTTGCCCAGTGGCTACTAGACACTTTTGAAGTGGATAACGAAACCGTAATGGTAGCTCCTGCCGCAGGTTTTTATTCAACTCCAAATACCGGATTAAATCAGGTAAGGATTGCGTACGTCCTTAAAAAGGAAAACCTGGAACGCGCTATTAAAATATTAGAGATAGCTTTAAAAGAATACAATAAATAAAATAGATGCAGTTCTCTGAAAACCTTTCTTTAAAACCCTACAATACCTTTGGGATAGATGTAAAAGCGCGTAAATTCTTATCGATTTATTCGTTGGACGAACTTAAGAAAGTGCTTCGGAAAGTTTATAAATCTGAAATCTTTATCCTGGGTGGCGGTAGCAATATGCTACTTACCCGGGATATTGACAAAATTGTACTGCACATCGCCCTAAGCGGAAAAACAATTATTTCAAAAACTAAAAATGAAGTCGTTGTAGAAGCCGGCGCCGGGGAAAACTGGCATCAGTTTGTACTTTGGACTTTAGAGCAGGGGTTTGGCGGTTTGGAAAACCTCTCACTCATTCCCGGCAATGTAGGGACGGCACCTATTCAAAATATCGGGGCTTATGGGGTAGAATTAAAAGACAGTTTTGTTTCCTGTAAAACGGTGCATATTCAAACCCTGGAAGAACAGACCTTTTATCTTAAAGATTGTGATTTCGGCTACAGAAATTCGGTTTTTAAAAATGAATTAAAAGGCGATTATATTATCACTTCAGTTCAGTTTAGGCTTAGCTCTCAAAACCATCATCTCAATACTGATTATGGAGTTATTCCGCAATGGTTGGAAAAGAACAAAATCAGCGAACCGGGAATAAAAGACATTTCCAACGCGGTAATTGCCATCCGGCAGTCAAAACTTCCTGATCCGCGCTTATTGGGCAATAGCGGTAGTTTTTTTAAAAACCCGATTGTAGATAAAAAGACCTTTAAAAGCATTCAAGAGGAATATCCTGAAATACCTTTTTACGCGCTGGCCGAAAACGCTATTAAAATCCCGGCTGGCTGGCTTATTGAAACCGCCGGTTTTAAAGGTTACCGTGAAGGGGATGCGGGTGTACATAAAAATCAAGCTCTGGTACTTGTAAATTACGACAAAGCTACAGGAGAAGAAGTTCTAAATCTTGCCACAAAAATTCAACAAAAGATAAAAGAAACATTCACAATTTCCCTGGAACCTGAAGTGAATATTATTTAAGCAATTAAAGCTAGCTGCCTGATCTTCTTCGTGGGAAATCTCTCCAAAACCTACTCTGATTTCCCTGGTAAACATCTTTTCTACTGATAATAATAAAGAAATTAACACACGCCTTTTTATGGAAAAATTCAGACTTTGAAAGTGCATTAGCCATCCCCCGCTTTTTTACTTCAATTCCAATTTCATTTGGGCTAATAGCATTTGTGGTTCTGTATTTTGTATTTTCCACCGGAGCTTTACTGGTATCAGTAGGTTAGATACCACCTTACTTATTGTGTAATAAATAAAGTTGAGAATGAACATACTCAACAGCTCTTATAAGTCCATGATTTTTCAAAATGTCCGCCCCCTGTACAAGCTATTTGACAACATCGTAATCGTATTGGTAGTATAATTTATTTAATACACTAAACAAAAATGGATTTTTTAATTGAGCAATTTCAACAAAAGCTAAAACACACATCCCTTAATTTTGTCCGGTCGGTTATGGATGAAATCAATTGGGAAGCGCAGCTCATAGGGATTAAAGGATCAAAAGGTATTGGCAAGACTACGCTTTTATTACAATATATCAAATTACACCTTAGCAAACACCTTGGTACGTGATTTTGAGTGCCAGGGAGGAGAATACCTTTTTTTGGATGAAGTGCATAAATATTCTGGTTGGGCACAAGAATTGAAAAACATCTACGATAATTACCCGACATTAAAAATTGTTTTTACAGGGTCGTCACTTCTCGAAATATTAAATGCTCGTGCCGATTTGAGCAGAAGAGCAGTGGTATATACTATGCAGGGGTTTTCTTTTCGAGAGTATATAGGGGTGGAAACCGGAGTAAACTTCGACAAATTATCTCTTGAACAAATTATAGATAATCATACAGAGAAAGCACAAAAAATCAATGAAGAAATAAAGCCATTCCAGTATTTTGACCAATACTTAAAACATGGTTATTATCCCTTCTATCTGAAACAGCCTGATTTGTATGAAATGCGTTTAGGGGAAGTGGTCAATATGATTTTGGAAATTGAATTACCCTTATTACGAAATGTAGACCTGGCCTATGTTGCCAAAGTGAAACAACTTCTGGTAATTATAGCGAAATCGGTGCCCTTTGTTCCTAATGTCAGCAAATTGAGTGATAAAATTGGAATCAACCGAGCCACTTTATTATCCTATTTGCACCATCTGGATGAAATTGGGCTAACACAAAACCTATTCAAAAATGCTCATGGAATCAGTAAACTGCAAAAACCGTCCAAAATTCACCTTGACAACACTAACCTGATTTATCTGTTAGCACGGGAGAATGCCAATAAAGGAAATCTGAGGGAGACCTTTTTTTCAAATCAATTGACCTATAGCCATACACTAAAATATACTGACAAGGGAGATTTTCTGGTGGATGATAAATTTACTTTTGAAATAGGGGAAAAGGAAAAAATCAAAAGCAAATCCAATCGGTAGAAAATGCTTATATAGTAACTGACGATACCTTGTACGGGTTTCAAAATAAAATACCTTTATGGTTATTTGGTTTTCTCTATTAACAATTAACATAATTTAATTGAATCTCAACTTTGAGTTTTAATCAGAAAACTCTCCAAAATAAAATTCCCAGTCAACCTCGAAAGCTAGGGAGTGAAATGAAGACTATGGCTTTTTACTCCCAAAAACCCTGGTTTTTCATCCATTCATCATTATAAATTTTACCTACATACCGACTGCCATGATCGTGAAAAAGCACCACTACCACGTCATCTTTAGTAAAATGGTTCTTTAGCTGTAGTAAGCCTTTAGCAGCCGCTCCGGCAGAATTTCCAAGAAAAAAACCTTCTTCCCTTGCCAGTTTTCGGGTATAAACAGCAGCATCTTTATCGGTTACTTTGGTAAAACCGTCTATAATATCAAAATCAACATTTTTGGGCAGGATATCTTCTCCTATTCCTTCGGTAATATAGGGATAGATTTCATTTTTATCAAAAATACCGGTTTCATGGTATTTTTTAAACACCGATCCGTAAGTATCAATCCCCCAGATTTTGATATTTGGGTTTTGCTCCTTTAAATATTTCCCTACTCCGGAAATCGTTCCCCCGGTACCAACACCTACCACAAAATGCGTGATTTTCCCATCGGTTTGGCGCCAAATTTCAGGGCCGGTACTTTCATAATGGGCTTTGGTATTTGCCAGGTTATCATACTGATTTACATACCAGGAATTCGGGGTTTCTTCAGCCATTCGTTTAGCTGTAGAATAATAGGATTGGGGATCATCGGGTTCTACATCAGTAGGGCATATCACTACTTCGCAACCTACAGCTTTTAGAACATCAATTTTTTCCTTGCTTTGTTTATCAGAAACCACGCAAATCATTTTATAGCCTTTTATAATTGCTCCCAGGGCAAGGCCCATTCCCGTATTTCCGGAAGTTCCTTCGATAATGGTTCCGCCAGATTTGAGTTTCCCTTCTGCTTCGGCAGCTTCAATCATTTTAATTGCCATACGATCTTTCACCGAGTTTCCCGGATTAAAAGTTTCATATTTAGCCAACACCAAAGCTTCAATATCTTCGATTATTTTACTCATCTTCACCAGGGGCGTATTCCCTATAGTACCTAAAATATTTTCTGCGTATTCCATTTATTCAAATTTAATGGATTTGGCCGGTGAGATTTTTGAAATGATAAGCGAAGGGATTAACAACATGATCATACATAAAATCAAAGTCCCGATATTTACCGCAAAAATATAATCCCAACTTATATACACCGGCACATCGGTTACATAATAAGTTTGTGGGTCCAAAGGGATTAATTTAAAGTATTTCTGAATGAGCAACAAGCCCAAACCTATAAGGTTTCCCCAAAATAATCCTAAAAATATCAGGTAACCGGCATTATAAAGAAATATTTTCCTGATGCTCCAATCGGCGCTACCCAAGGCTTTTAAAACACCGATCATTTGGGTGCGTTCTAAAATTAAAACCAACAGGGCGGTAATCATATTAATCCCCGCCACCAAAATCATAATACCAATAATAAGCGCGATATTAAAATCGAATAATTCCAGCCATTCAAAAATGGAATAATATTGCTGTATTATAGTCTGTGAATCAAGAAAAGAGCCGGTATTTTCATAGACTTCCTGTCCTTTTTCATCGATTTTGGTAAAATCGTCTACAAAAACTTCAAAATTTCCAACTTCATCTTCTTCCCAGCGATTTATCCGTTGAATATGGCGCAAATCGGCCATCATATACAATTCGTCAAACTCCTGAAACCCGGAACTATAAATTCCGGTAATTTTAAAAGCTCTTAACAACGGGCGCTCACTGTCTTCCCGAAGAAAGTAAGTTGGCACTTTATCGCCTAATGCTAGATTCATCCGGTTTGCCAGATAAGCTGAAATTAGAACTTCTTCATTTAAATTATCGGTAAAGTCGGGTAAGTGGCCTTCAACCAAAAAACCTTTGAGGTAACTCCAGTTGTAATCGGGGCCAACACCTTTTACAATCACCCCTTCAAAATCGGTTTCGGTTCTTATAATTCCGGCCTTGGTAGCTACGGCCTGTACATGGTTAATGCCTTCAACATTTTGAAATTCAGGATAAAAATCCTGGTCTATTGAAACGGGACTCAAGCTAACCTGGGAGGAATTATTATCGTAATTTGAAATAGTAATATGCCCGTTAAAAGCAGCAATTTTATCCCTTATTTTTTCCTGAAGCCCAAGGCCGGTAGCAAACGAAAAAAGCATCATCACCACCCCAATAGCAATGGCGGTTATTGCTATTTTTATTATTGGGGCAGATATACTACTTTTATAATCTTTTGTGCCTATAAGGCGTTTTACTACAAAAAATTCGAAATTCAAATCGGCGTAATGATTAAGAGGTTATTCAAAAATACATTTTTATTCGCTTTTATTAGCTTAGTTTCCTGCGGAAACACTTCAGAAAAAAAAGATTCTTCAAAAAAAGATCCGGTTCATCATCCCGCAGAAATTATTCTAGGCGCAAACCGAACTGAAGCTTATTTACCGCTTTTAGAAGGAAAAACTGTTGGATTTGTTGGCAACCAAAGCTCCAGAATATATCACAATGGAAATTACACCCATGTAGTAGATTCCTTGTTAGCCCTTAAGGTAAACCTGCAAAAAGTTTTTGCTCCCGAACACGGTTTCCGTGGCACTGCTGATGCCGGCGAAGCTATTGAAAATGGAAAAGACGCTGAAACCGGCTTGGAGGTTATTTCCCTTTACGGAAACAATAAAAAACCTTCGACTAAACAATTAAAAGGCCTGGAGGTGCTTATTTTTGACCTTCAGGATGTGGGTACCCGGTTTTACACTTATATTTCTTCGCTACATTATGTAATGGAAGCCTGTGCCGAAAATGATATACAGTTAATTGTTTTTGACCGCCCCAACCCGAACGGCCATTTTGTTGATGGCCCTATTTTAGAGCCTAAACATCAAAGTTTTGTAGGAATGCACCCTATCCCGATTGTTCACGGATTAACAATGGGGGAATACGCACAGATGATTAATGGTGAAAAATGGTTGAAAAACGGGGTGCAATGTAACCTTGAAGTAATTACCATGGAAAATTACCAACGTAGTATACCTTATGAATTACCTGTAAAACCATCGCCCAACTTACCCAACAAACAATCAATAAACCTATATCCCAGTTTATGTTTTTTTGAAGGCACTAATGTAAATGCCGGACGTGGTACCGATAAACAATTTCAGGTATTTGGCTCTCCTTATTTGGATCGGAAACATTTCGATTTCTCTTATACACCCGAACCTAAAGAAGGAGCTAAAAGCCCCAAACATTTAGGTGAGATTTGTTTCGGAAAAAATTTAACCCACTACGGAAAACTCAATTATATTAACCTGGACTGGCTTATTGAAGCCTATCAACATACGGAGGATAAAAATGAGTTTTTCAACAACTTCTTCACCAAACTGGCAGGTACTGAAAAATTACAAAAGCAAATTGAAACAGGGATGAGTGGGGAAGAAATTCGCAAAACCTGGAAACCTGGTGTAGAAGAGTTTAAGGAAAAGAGAGAGCCTTATTTACTGTATGAATAAAAATCCACACCCTCAAAAAAGAAGTTAACTTTTCGGCTTTTCTCGATTCTTTTCTCTTATACCTTTTAGCGGATTAGCTTTATTTTTTACATCCTATTTCTCCTATACTTTACCATCGCAAAAAGAAAGATAAAAAGACTTAAAAATTGCGCGATTCTAGGTAAATAATCGCCGTGGCGTACATAAAAAGTCTCGATGGAATTTGATTTTATTTCAGCTTTCAAACTGCCTCGTTTTTCATAAGCTAAACTTTGGGTAACATGGCCTTTTTGATTGATAAAAGCTGAGATTCCCGTGTTGGCACTTCGCACCACATCTTTTCGGGTTTCTATCGCGCGTAGTTTGGCGTAACTCAGATGCTGTTGATGCCCTTGTGTATCACCCCACCAGGCATCATTGGTAATAATGCTTAAAAATCCGGCACCATTTTTTACATAACCGGTAACATAATCGCCATAAATCGATTCATAACAAATAATTGGTGCTGTAGCCTCTCCGGCATCCAATTCAAAAACCGAACGCTTTTCCTGGGTGGTTTTCATCGCCACGGTTCCGCCCAAATCTATCATAATATCTCCTAAAATAGGGCGTAAATATTCCTGATATGGAAAATTCTCTACCCCTACTACCAATTTCGATTTATGGTAAAAATCCGCTGAATCCTGCTGATTTATAAAAAAGGCCGAATTATAATCATCGTACCAATCATTAGGGCCTAGCCTATTGCTTTGCTTACGTACCTTATCCGGATTATTGAAACGCTCATAAAAAGAGATTCCACTTAAAAAATTCAAATTTGGATAACGGTTAATCAATTCCCGACCAAAAAATGCAGCTTCAGATTGTTGAAATTCGGGAAGTATCGTACCATCAGCAAAAACGGTTTCAGGAGCTACGAGTAGATCGGTATTCTCGTCAGTATTCTCTTGAGCTAAATCCAATAACAATTCCCCTATTCGGCTATCGGTGGTATTATACTTTTCAGTATATGGGTTAATATTTGGTTGTAAAACTACCACCTCCATGGATTTACCTTGTTCTTCATAAACTGACAAAACCCAATAGGAAACACCAATTGGCAGCAAGATTAAAAGTGCCAGTTTTACCAAACCCCGATAAATAATCTCGTGGTCTTTAAATTCACGATAAAGCAACAAAACGCGAAAAATAAGTAGATTGCTTACCCAAATCCAGAGCGTTCCACCAAAAGTGCCAGTTACCTCATACCATTGCACCCAGTTTTGAAATTCGGAAAAAGCATTTCCGAGGTTTAGCCAGGGCCAGGAAAACTCCCAACTCAGATGAAGTTTTTCAAAAACCATCCAAATACTCACTAAAAATGTGGCTGAAGCACCAAACCCTGCACGCTTTGCGACTTTATGATACAACATAAAAACCAAGGTCATCAGCAGGGAATTCACCAAGACGGCAAAGGCCCCGCCAAAAGGCGTGGAAAAATAGATCCAATAGGTAGTGATTAAATTCCAGATAAAAAAGCTGAGATAAGCTCCGCCAAAAATACGCCAGCCACGAAACTTCAGCTTTGAATTTCGCCATTTAAATTCAGCATACAACAAAGGTACAAATGCAAAAAACAGCAAAAGTGGAAACCCGTAGGTTGGCCAGGCCAAGGCAAGGAAAATTCCACTTAAAATGGCGAATAAGGTATTTTTCATGCTTTTTAATTCTATTCAAAAATAGGAAAGACTTTTGGGTTTTACCCAAAGTGATTGTTTTTTGGCAATTTTCAGCTTAGTTTTACACAAAGTGAAAACTTTTACTAATCTGAGTTCGAGTGATTTTTCTTGAGAAAATTTTATAGAGAACAAGTTTTTGAACCCAAATCACTGTTCTCGATACAAAACCCTTGTAGGATTTCACTCGAACGGACGTGATTCTTTTAGGTCGACGGTTAGTCGATAATTAAAATTTAAATGTACCGAGTTAATATCTATTTTCATCAAAAATCAACCCATGAGCATTAAAAGATTTATTCCTAACACTATTACCTTATTGAACTTATTATGCGGCTGTATTGCGATAATTTTTGCGGTTCAGGGCAATTTAATTATGGCTGCGGCTTTTGTTGCGGGTGGGGTATTTTTCGACTTCTTTGACGGAATGGCTGCCCGAATGCTGGATGCAAAAAGCGAAGTTGGACTGCAACTCGATTCGCTGGCTGATGTGGTGACCAGCGGTGTGGTACCGGGCATAGTAATGTTTCAACTTTTAACCAAAGCCTTGCCGGGAAAAGCGATTGCAAATTCCGGTTGGGAAGCTCAAAATTCCTGGTGGGAATGGGATTTTCATCTGTTGGCAATTGTTGGGCTTTTTATAAGCCTGGCTTCTGGTTTTCGCCTTGCAAAATTTAATGTTGACGATCGCCAAACCGATTCGTTTATTGGTCTGCCTACACCGGCAAATGCGATGTTAATTTTGAGTTTACCCCTGATTTTGACTTTTCAACCCGAGAATTTTATGAATGATTTATTATTGAATGAATGGTTTCTAATTGCCTTAACCGCTCTAAGTTGTTATCTGCTAAATGCCGAAATAAAATTATTTGCCTTAAAATTTGATAACTGGGGTTTTGCTGAAAATAAACTACGTTATTTCTTTTTGATAGTATGTCTGGTTTTAATCCTGATTTTTCAATTTATCGCCATCCCATTAATTATTTTAAGTTATGTAATACTTTCCCTGATATTTGGAGATCAAAAGAAAATAGCATAGGGTTTAAAATAGAAATGTCTGGACTGTGTTCGAGGTGACAACCTGAATTCAATTTTGTTTATTCGTTTGTTGAAGTTTTACCCGATAATCCGTGGACTTGCCCCGAATTGGTCTTAATCAAAAATCTTCTTCTTTCTAAGTTCAAAATTTTGACCCAGATATACTTTCCGTACCATTTCATCTTCGGCAAGCTCTTCAGGAATGCCGTGTTTCAGGATAGTACCTTCAAACATCAGATAAGTGCGATCGGTTATGGCCAGGGTTTCCTGTACATTGTGGTCGGTAATAAGAATACCGATATTTTTATTTTTCAACTGAGCTACAATCCGCTGAATATCTTCAACCGCCACGGGATCTACCCCGGCAAAAGGTTCATCAAGCAGAATAAATTTAGGATCGGTTGCCAGGGCTCGGGCAATTTCTGTACGCCGACGTTCGCCCCCACTTAAAAGATCGCCCCGGTTTTTTCTGATATGTCCCAAACCAAATTCTTCAATCAGCGATTCCATTTTCTCTTGTCGCTCTTTTTTATCGAGGTCTGTAAGTTCCAGGACACTCATAATATTTTCTTCAATACTGAGTTTTCTAAAAACCGAAGCTTCCTGTGCTAAATACCCTATTCCATTTTGGGCACGTTTGTACATCGGGTATTTAGTTATATTATGTTTATCGAGAATAATGGTGCCTTTATTCGGTTTGATAAGTCCCACAATCATATAAAAAGAAGTGGTTTTTCCGGCTCCGTTAGGCCCGAGCAGCCCAACGATTTCCCCCTGATTAACTTCAACGGAAATTCCTTTTACAACCTCCCGGCCCTTATATGATTTTACCAAATTTTCAGCGCGCAGCTTCATCATAACTTTTTGTTCTTCTAAGATACACGAATTGTACCAGCTTTATTCATGGGCAGTCTCTAAAGCTTCCCAATATTCAAAAGCACGACGCAAATGCGGAATCACTATCGTACCGCCAATTAAGGTTCCAATACTCAAGGTTTCCATCACTTCATCCCGACTTAAATTCTCCTTGTAACTCGATTCTAAATGATATTTAACACAATCGTCGCAGCGCAACACTAATGAAGCCACCAGTCCAAGTAATTCTTTGGTACGTTTATCTAAAGCCCCTTCAGCAAAAGCATTGGTATCGAGATTAAAAATTCGCTTAAGCACTTTGTTGTTCTCGCTTAAGATTTTATCGTTCATCTGCTGACGATAGGCATTAAACTCGTCAACTTTATCTATCATAACCTTGATTTTTTAATTTACGTTGTTCTTGTTTGTAGATCACCTTTGAAATGATAATACTTATTTCATACAAAATAAGTACGGGAATTGCCACGATTATTTGACTTACAATATCGGGCGGGGTAATAATTGCTGAAAGAATAAGTACAATCACCAATGCATACTTTCTGTATTTTTTCAAGAAATCGGGAGTTACCACACCAACCCGGGTTAAAAAATAAATTACAATGGGCAACTCAAAAATAAGCCCACTGGCCAGCACTGAAGCTCTTACCAGGCCAATATAACTGCTCAAATCAAAATCGTTAAAAACCGTTTCACTTACCTGATATTTTCCAAGAAAATTTATAGAAAGCGGAGTTACAACATAATAACCGAATACCACCCCGGTGAAAAATAAGAGCGATGATATAGCAATAAAACCCCGTGCATATTTACGTTCGGTATGATGCATAGCCGGGGCTACAAATTTCCAAAACTCATAAATCACATACGGAAATGAGATAATAAAGCCTGCGGTAATTGAAGTCCATACGTGAGCGGAAAACTGCCCCCCCATAGTTCTACTCTGAATTCTAAACGGCATTTCGTCAAAACAAAATCCAGCATCTAAGCCTAACGAGGTTGAAATGCGACAAAGCATATCATAGGAGAAAAAATCGCCTTTACTAGGCCCAAATAGCAAAATATCAAAAATAAACCCCTTTAAAAGGAAAGCCACTGAAGCGGCAATAACTATGGCCAAAGTAGCACGAATAAGATGCCATCTTAATTCTTCAAGGTGATCGAGAAAAGACATTTCTTCAGCTTTTCCTTCAGCTTCTGGGGGAGTACCTATTTTTTTCATTATAAAATACCTTCACTAATTAGGTTATGAATATGCACTACTCCTATGTATTTATTATTTTCAATAGCCAGGAGTTGTGAGGTTTTATTTTTTTCAAGTAATTCAAGCGTACCAACAGCCAAAGCATCCTGTTCAATGGGGTTTTCACCCATAATATCTCGTGCTGTAATGTTAGAAAAGTTACTGGTTTTCTTCAGTATTCGTCGAATGTCGCCATCGGTAACCGAAGTTTCGGGATTTACAGCAGACTCTCTATATTGTGTTGTAATATCGTCCGGTCTTGGATACAATCTTTTCTTCAAAGAGCCCGGATGATATTTGGCAACATCAAGGCATGAAAATTCTTTTAATTTCAACAAACACATTGCCAAGGCATTGCCCATCACCATTTGGACGTGTGTACTCGTGGCAGATACCAGGGTATTTGGGCAGGTCCCTTCTTCAACAAAAGTATTAATCATAAAATCGGCATTGCGTCCTAAAAAAGAAGCTTTATCGCTAGTAATACCAATAATTGAATTTTGAAAGCTTTTTATATAAGGTACTAAAACTTTAATTTCGGGGCTATTTCCACTTTTAGAAATACAAATGACCACATCCTCTTTCTTAATATTCCCTAAATTCCCATTTATAGCATTAGCATGCATAGAAATAGCGGAGGTTCCGGTAGAATTTAAAGTAGCTACAATTTTATTGGCTACAATTGCGCTTTTACCAATTCCTGTAACCACAAGCTTTCCCCGTGAATTATAAATTTTTTCTGTCGCCAAAACAAACTCATTATCAAGAAGATGTTCTAAATTTGCAATAGCTTTAGCTTCAGTGGAGATGGTTTCTTTGGCAGCTCTAAGAATTTTTTCCTGAAGTTTCAAATTTATAAAATTAAGAATTGTGAGTACTAAAGAAATATGTATCTTTAGTTTGCAAATGTATGTAAAATTGTAAGACAATTGAATGAGTTTGACCGAAATTGATTTACACAAACAATTAAAGAAGCACTTTGGATTTAGCCAATTCAAAGGGCTTCAGGAACAGGTAATTACCAGTGTTGTAAAAGAAAACAACACTTTTGTGGTAATGCCAACCGGCGGAGGAAAATCGCTGTGCTACCAACTTCCGGCCTTAATTAAAGACGGTACTGCGATTGTGGTTTCGCCCTTAATTGCCTTAATGAAGAACCAGGTTGATGCTATCAGGGGTATTTCTTCAGAATATGGTGTAGCTCATGTACTTAATTCCTCACTAAATAAAACGGAAGTACGGCAGGTAAAAGAAGATATTGCTAACGGAATTACAAAATTACTATACGTTGCCCCAGAATCGCTTACCAAAGAAGATCACGTAGAATTTCTTAAAACCCAGAAAATTTCCTTTCTGGCTATTGATGAAGCCCACTGTATTAGTGAATGGGGTCATGATTTTAGACCTGAATACCGAAATTTAAGGCATATTATAAAACGTATTGGTGATAACATTCCAATTGTTGCGCTTACAGCTACGGCCACGCCAAAAGTTCAGGAAGACATATTAAAGAACCTTGGTATTTCTGATGCCACTACTTTTAAAGCAAGTTTTAACCGGCCAAACCTTTATTACGAAGTACGGCCAAAAACGCAAAATGTTGATGCCGATATTATCAGGTTTGTAAAACAAAACGAAGGTAAATCGGGAATTATTTACTGTTTAAGCAGAAAAAAAGTTGAAGAGCTGGCGCAAACCCTTCAGGTTAACGGTATAAAAGCTGTTCCTTACCACGCAGGCCTTGACGCTAAATCACGCGCCCGTCATCAGGATATGTTCCTGATGGAAGATATTGATGTAGTGGTGGCTACTATTGCTTTTGGAATGGGAATAGACAAACCCGATGTTCGCTTTGTAATTCATCACGATATCCCAAAAAGTATTGAAAGCTATTATCAAGAAACCGGACGTGCAGGCCGTGATGGTGGTGAAGGCCATTGCCTGGCATTTTATTCTTATAAAGATATTGAAAAGCTGGAGAAATTTATGAGCGGCAAACCTGTTGCTGAACAGGAAATTGGTCACGCATTACTTCAGGAAGTCGTTGCTTATGCTGAAACTTCGGTCTCAAGACGTAAATTTATACTGCATTATTTTGGGGAAGATTTTGATGAAAAAACCGGTGACGGAGCTTCTATGGATGATAATGTTAGGAATCCCAAGAAAAAAAGTGAAGCCCAGGATGATGTGGAATTATTGCTAAAAACCATAAGAGAGACTCGCGAACTTTATAAAGCTAAAGAAGTTGTAAAAACACTTATTGGCAAGGCCAATGCCATAATTATTTCGCATAGAACCCATGAGCATGAGCTTTTTGGGGCGGGTAAACATCACGAGAGTAAATACTGGATGGCCCTGGTACGGCAAGTACTGGTAGCTGGTTATCTTAGAAAGGATATTGAAACTTACGGTATTATTAAACTTACCGAAAAAGGTCATGGCTTTTTAAAAAATCCGAAATCTTTTATGATGACGGAAGATCACGTATTTAATGCCACTACTCAGGAAGCCGCACCTACACAATCAGGTGGTGGAATAGATAAGCAGCTGGTACAAATGTTAAAAGATCTACGCAAGAAAGTAGCCAAAAAACTTGAGGTACCTCCTTTTGTAGTATTCCAGGATCCTTCTATAGAAGATATGGCCCTAAAATATCCGATAAACCGTAAGGAACTTTCTAATATTTACGGTGTTGGCGAAGGAAAAGCCAAAAAATACGGAAAAGAATTCACTGAACTTATTAGCCGTTATGTTGAAGAAAACGAGATCACTCGTCCCGATGATTTGGTGGTGAAATCTACCGGGGCCAATTCAGCCTTAAAACTTTATATTATTCAGAATGTAGACCGGAAATTACCTTTAAATGATATAGCCTCGGCAAAAGGGATGGAAATGCCCGAATTCATCAAAGAAATGGAAGCCATTGTATACAGCGGTACCAAACTAAACATCGATTACTGGATTGATGATATTCTTGATGAAGACCAGCAAGAGGAAATCCACGAATATTTTCTGGAAGCAGAAACCGATAAAATAGATGAAGCCATTGATGAATTTGACGGTGATTACGACGATGAAGAACTCCGCCTCTACCGGATTAAATTTATAAGTGAAGTAGCTAATTAAAATTCAGTGAACAGTTTGCAGTAAGCAGTTGCAAAATGAATATTTTTAAAACATCATCCCGAGATTGATCCGGGATATCATAAGGATTTTCGGTATTTCTTATATGATTAAATGAACCTTTAAAGCTAGTTCAGGATGTTTATGTTACTGAAAATAGTTGTTCGCATTTCGTAACCCAAAAAATTCAATTTATTTTCCCCCGTTGGCTCGTAGATCATCTATACACGCTGCATCAAGCTGGGGAATATTACCACCGTCTATTACATCTACAATCCCACTTCCAAATTCTATGGAAGATTGCATTAGGCAACCTGAAACATTACAATGCCCCTCATTATCATCATCCTTATGGTCACTTTGAGGTTCGGTACCTAGATCAACCAAGCCTAATAAATGAGCAAATTCGTGATTTAGCACTGCAGCTTGTATATCTTCTTTTTCCGGTGCATTATTACGTTCTGAAAAATTATTGATAGTTTCTCCGTAAATCACCATAGAAGTATTCCTATAAGCAGAACCAAGAACAAACTTATTATCCTCGTCGTCTTCATTACTTCCATCGGCAAAATAGATATAAATCGCAATTTCATCCCCTACTGTATAAATAGAACGCTCATCTTTTTCTATAGCGGCAACCTCATCAATATCAAACGGTGCCTGCCCCGAAGAACTTACCGAACGCTGGGTTATTTCAATTCCATCGGGCTTGTATATACGCTCCTTTAAGAATTTAGTGAATTGTGTAATGGCCTCAGGATTGGGAGCATAGCCATTTACATATACTATTTCAATAGTAATGGAAGTATAAGTCTGGTCACTTAAAATATCCTGTGCCGAAGCACCAAGGCTTAGCAGATTTTTACTTTTATCAATTTCAGTCTTTTGCTCGCTATTATCATCGGTACAGCCTATTAATAGGAAAAAGACCAATAAATACCCGGCTAATTGTCTAATTTTCAGCATTTACTTATCAAAAATTTTATGGCGAAATATATTATTTTTTTGTTAATTCCGCGAGATAATCATAATGTTTTCCTTTGGAAACCAGTCGACAGGAAAAACCATTTTTATTTGCCGCCAGTTTCAACGAATTAAAATCGATATAAAGCCAGTTAAAGACTTCTGATTTTACGCCTTTGTAACTAATTTGAAACTGTAACTCTCCATAATATCCTTCTTCAGGATTTACCCAAATCCCTCCATCTTCATCGGCATCAAAAAGATAACTCAAATCTGAGGAGTCCATAAAGATTTTGCCTTCTGGTTTCAATAATTTTACTGCCCGCTTAAAAAATTGATCCAAATTAGAAAGCTTACCAATAATACCGCTACCATTCATCAGCATTAAAATTGTGTCGAATTTTTCAGTTTCAAAAGTAAAAAAATCCTGTTGTAACGCGTTTTGCAGTCCACGGGCCTTTGCTATTGCTACCACTCCGGGAGAAGTATCTATCCCTATAACTTTCTGGTTTTTACTTTCCTGAAGATAAAGCGCATGGCTACCTACACCACACCCAACATCTAAGATCCTACCGGAACTCAGGTCTAATGCCTTTTTTTCCAGTGGAGGCATTTCTGAAAATTCACGGAATAAATAGGGAACTTCAATAAAATCATCTTCAAAATCAGGAGAATGTACTTTAATTGCTGTGGTATCGTGATGATAATAAAATGCCGCTGCGGCTTTTCCGAAGATATCTTTATCCTGATGCATGTTCTTTTTACCTTTGCGCTATGGAAGAATTTCTAAAAGAACTCCCTAGTCGCGCCAAAGATAAACATAAGGAAAATAAAAAGTTCTTTAAAGCGCTTAGAAAAAAACCGCCACGCGATTTAGACAGTCAAATGCGGGAATTGCACGAAGAAGAATTTTCGCGCACCAATTGTCTGGAATGTGCCAACTGCTGTAAAACTACAGGCCCGCTATTCACCAATAAAGATATTGAACGTCTGGCCAAACATTTTAAATTGAAACCCCAACAGTTTATCGAGCAATATTTGCAGATTGATGAAGATAAAGATTATATTTTACAGGAATTACCCTGCCCCTTTTTAGGTCTTAACAATTATTGCCTTATTTACGAGTTACGCCCGAAAGCCTGTCGCGAATATCCGCATACTGATCGAAAAAATTTCCATAAAATTTCAAATCTCAATATTAAAAATACGGCTATTTGTCCAGCCGCTTTTAATATTGTAGAGGAAATGAAAAAGAGAATGATGCAAGGAAAAAAGTAATTCCCCAAACATTAATTTTCTATTAAAGCTTCATACATATTACAGATATTTCTTAAAAAATTATATCTTGGTTTGGTAAGCTACAGCCTATATCACACCCCCCGTTGTTCCATTTTGAAATTTCTGAACGCAAGGTGCTGCTACGCCTTTTTGATATAATAGCTGTTTTGTTAACCTTAAGCCTGGTTAGCATTATTTTTAAATTTGATTATTTTAAGATTACTCCAGACGAATGGATTTGGAGCCTGGTACTTTTATTTTACCTCAATCTTTTCACTACGGTTTTTGAACTTTACGATCTTCAAAAAGCAAGTAAATGGGATATTGTCTTGAAAAATATTTTACTATGTGCCACATTTACTGTGGTTTTTTTATGCTTATCCCATTTTTCACTCCCAATTTGCCAGAAAAACCGGTTACAAATCTTATTTTTCTTTCTCTCAATAGCCTGCCCGCTATTATTATGGCGGTTTCTTTATATCAATCTAATTTCCACTCCCAGATTTTATAAACGGGTTTTGGTAGTAGGTGATTCTTTTGATATTAAACTTATTGCTGAATCCCTGCAAAAAACCGATCCCAATTATCAAATTGTAGGCTTTGTAAATACCGATAATAAGGCTAGTAAAACTTTAAATGAAAGTGGCATGTACAGTTTTGGGGTATAAAAACTTTCAAAAACCATTAGTAATTATCATATTAATGAAATTGTAGTGGCCAGTGGTTATCAAAAAGGGCTTATGCTTAGTCTTTATAATCAGCTTAATAAAATATTAAAAACCGGATTTCCCACATACGTTCTTCACTAGCTAGTTGCGTTATTGTTTTCCTCCCCAATAGGATTAAAAATCCCAACCAGTTCCTGGTCCAGGGCTTTAACCCGAATACTCAGTAAATCGCCAGTTTATATTCTATAAGGTTTATCAATTCGCTCAACTTTAATAATACTATCTACCGCAGCAGAATCTTCCTGAAGGTAAGTCAGCTTTTTTGTTGAAATGCAGGAAGAGAAACTCAATACCGCCAATAGCAAGACTAAAAAACTTTTAAAGCGTTTCGGCATAAAGTGTTTCGTGAAGGGTTGTCACCAAAAGTTAAATCTAAGAAAAGAATTTTTATTTTGATAGTTTTAACAAATATAGTTTTTGTAGGCTAATAACAAAATTAAGTCACAATTTTCCTGTTATTTTGCAGCAAAACAAAATTTAAGTGAATTACCTTTCAGTAGAAAATATCGCCAAATCTTATGGCGAACGTGAGTTGTTTAAAAATATATCCTTCGGAATTAATGAAGGCCAAAAAGTGGGCTTTATCGCTAAAAACGGTACCGGAAAAACTTCTTTGCTAAATATCCTCGCCGGTTTTGATACGCCCGATGAAGGCCAGGTAATATACCGCAAAGACCTAACTACCGCATTTCTTCCACAAGAACCCGATTTAGATCCGCATCTTAGTGTAGAAGAAACTATTTTTTCTTCGGAAAATGAAATCTTGAATGTAATCAACCGCTATGAAAAAGCCCTGCTAAACCCAGATGATACCGAGGCGTATCAAAAGGCTTTTGAAGAAATGGAAGCCATGCAGGCCTGGGATTTTGAAACACAGTACAAGCAAATTCTATTTAAACTAAAGCTGAATGATCTATCGCGTGAAGTTAAATACCTTTCCGGCGGACAGAAAAAACGACTGGCTCTTACGGTTATGCTGCTTCAAAAACCCGATTTCATCATTATGGATGAGCCTACCAACCATCTTGATCTTGATATGATTGAATGGTTGGAAGAATACTTTAAAAAAGAGAATTTCACTATTTTTATGGTTACCCATGACCGATATTTTCTGGAACGGGTTTGCAATGAAATTGTAGAACTTGACCATGGGCAACTCTACACCTATAAAGGAAATTACACTTATTATCTCGATAAAAAAGAATCCCGGGTAGAATTAGAAGCCACTAATACCGAAAAAGCCAAGCAACTATACAAAAAAGAACTCGATTGGATGCGCAGGCAACCCAAAGCGCGTACCACCAAATCAAAATCCCGGATTGAAGATTTTCACGATATAAAACAGCGGGCTCACCAAAGGCGTAAAGACCATCAGGTACAACTAGAACTTAATATGGAGCGTCTTGGCAGCAAAGTGGTAGAATTACATAATATCTCAAAAAGTTATAGCGATAAAGAGCTTTTTGAAAATTTTGACTATAATTTTAAACGTGGAGAACGTGTAGGGATTATTGGTAAAAACGGAACTGGAAAATCTACTTTTCTCAATATTTTAACCGGAAGTCTTAAACCCGATACGGGGAAAGTGGTTATAGGTGAAACCATAAAATTTGGATACTATACCCAGGGCGGCATTGAGGTAAAACCCGGCCAGAAAGTAATTGAGGTTATTCGTGAGTTTGGCGATTACATTCCATTAAAAAAAGGCCGGCAAATTTCAGCACAGCAACTTTTGGAGCGTTTTTTATTCGACCGGAAAAAACAATACGATTTTGTTGAAAAACTCAGTGGAGGAGAGAAAAAACGACTTTATCTATGTACCGTACTTATTCAAAACCCCAATTTTCTAATTCTGGATGAGCCTACTAACGATTTGGATATCGTTACTTTAAATGTGCTTGAAAACTTTCTACTAGACTTCCCGGGTTGTTTGATAGTGGTTTCCCACGATCGATATTTTATGGACAAAATTGTCGATCATCTTTTTGTTTTTCAGGGAAATGCAGAAATCGAAGATTTTCCCGGCAATTACACTGATTACAGGGAGTATGAAGACAGTGCCCAGAAGACTTCGGAAATTCAAGAGGAGAAGCCTGCCAAAAAAGATTGGAAAAAAAGCTCTTCGGGCAGCAAATTAAGCTATAATGAACAGAAAGAGTTTTCTAAACTCGAAAAACAAATCAGCAAACTGGAAAAAGAAAAAGAAAAGCTACAACAACATTTTTTAAAAGACCTGAACAGTGAAGAAATTAAAGAATCTTCGGTAAAATTACAGCAAATTGAAGACGAAATTGAAGAAAAAACCGAACGTTGGTTTTTATTGGGTGCCAAAGCCGAATAAAGAAAACTACTCAGCTTCAACTGCTTAAACCAAAACACTTGAAAAACTTAAAAGTACAATCAATATTACACAGTTTTTTTTATGAAAAACCTTTGTGGTTTTAAGATTTGTATTAAATTTGCACCCGCAAGTCTGCAATTAGCGGGAAGTTCTTAAAAAATGCGAAAATAGCTCAGTTGGTAGAGCGCCACCTTGCCAAGGTGGAGGTCGCGGGTTCGAATCCCGTTTTTCGCTCATAATTACATTTCCACGCTCGGGTGGTGGAATTGGTAGACACGTTGGACTTAAAATCCAATGGACAAATGCGTCCGTACGGGTTCAAGTCCCGTCCCGAGTACTTAAAGCCTTGTTGATCGTCTGATTTTCAAGGCTTTTTTGTTTTCGACAAATTATTTGTATTTTTTTTACAAAAATTTTACAAACCTAATAAAGGCTAGAACTTCTCTCCCCTACTAGGTTTCTACAATTTCGATGGAATAATTTAATTATAAGTACTTATTTCGTAACTACTTATTAAAGCTTAAAAACCCTGTTCATTAAAACCCATTTTTCTCCGGGTTTGGCTGTAGGGATGGCTTGTTGGTATTTCCACATTAAATTTTCCCATTCCTGTACTTTCGGGTTTTGGGAATCTAACCTGGCCTTGATTTCAAAAGAAAAATCAGCCTGGGTTTCCATGAGCATCACAAGCCGGGTTCCGTTTCTATAAATTTCCATATCTATAATCCCTGACTCTTTAATACTATCTATAATTTCAGGCCAAACTTCACGGTGATATTCTTCGTATTCAGAAATAAGGTCTGCATTATTCTTTAAATCACAAATCAGGATGTACCTTTTTAAATTCATTTTTAAATTTTCAACCAGTTAAAAACTAAGATTTAAATAGCTCTTGAAGATAGGTAGCATAATCATTATCACCAATCTCTTGAAGAAAGTTCTGAAGTTGCTTTTTACTTATATATCCCATTCTATAAGCAACCTCTTCCAAACAAGCTATTTTCAAACCCTGCCGCTTTTCTATAGTTTGTACAAAGTTGGAAGCTTCCAACATAGAATCGTGGGTTCCGGTGTCTAGCCAGGCATATCCGCGGCCCATCAATTCTACATGTAATTGCCCTCTTTCTAAAAATTCCTGATTAATTGAAGTGATTTCCAACTCTCCACGTACACTTGGCTTACAGTTTTTTGCTATTTGAACTACTTCATTGGGATAAAAATAAAGCCCGGTTACTGCAAAATTGCTTTTTGGTTTCTCTGGTTTTTCCTCTATACTAATTACACTTGCATCTCCATTAAACGCTACTACCCCGTAACGCCCTGGATTCTTAACATAGTAACCAAAAATAGTAGCTTTCCGATTTTCCAAACAATTTTTTATAGCATTTTGAAGCATAAATGTAAAACCCTGACCATAAAAAATATTATCCCCCAAAACTAGACAAACCTCATCGCCGGCTAAAAACTCTTCTCCAATTATAAAAGCTTCAGCAAGCCCCCTGGGTTCTTCCTGTATGGCATATTCAATAGTAACTCCGAATCTTTCTCCGCTACCCAATAACTTTTTAAACTGTTCTTGATCCTGCGGAGTAGTAATAATCAAAATTTCTCGAATACCAGCAATCATCAATACTGACAGCGGATAATAAATCATAGGTTTATCATATACCGGCAATAATTGTTTCGACACACTTTGAGTTACCGGGTACAAACGTGTCCCTTTGCCACCTGCCAGAATAATTCCTTTCATAACTGAAATTTATAGGTTTACATTTACAATTTCAAAAATTAACCGTATCCAATCCATATCGTTTCTGATTAACAAACTCAGTTAATTTTCAACATACCACCTTTTATAATATTCCCGATAGTCCCCGGAACTAACCCTCTCCAGCCATTCTTTGTTGCTTAAATACCAAGCTACGGTTTGCTCAAGACCTTCCTTAAAGCTTACTGAAGGTTGCCAGCCCAATTCCTTGTTTATTTTTGAAGCATCTATTGCATAGCGCTTATCATGCCCGGGACGATCTTTCACAAACTCTATCAATTTTTCAGCACTTACAGCTGAACGATTGAGTTTTTTATCCATAATCTTACATAAAAGTTTTACCAGATCAATATTTTTCCATTCGTTAAATCCGCCAATATTATAAGTACTTTTCAATTTTCCTTTTTGAAAAATCAAATCAATCGCCCTGGCATGGTCTAATACAAAAAGCCAATCCCGGGTATAATTTCCATTTCCATAAACAGGCAAAGGCTTTTGTTGAATAATATTATTGATAAACAAAGGGATTAATTTTTCAGGAAATTGGTTTGGACCGTAATTATTAGAACAATTTGAAATAATATAAGGCAAATTATAGGTCTCACCATATGCTCTTACAAAATGGTCTGAAGCGGCTTTTGAAGCAGCGTAAGGCGAATTGGGCTTATACGGAGAATTTTCTCTAAATAAACCCTTAGCTCCCAGGGAGCCATACACTTCATCGGTGCTTATATGATAAAACAGTTTATTCTTAAAGTCTTTTTCCCAGCATTTCAAGGCAGCGTCCATCAGGTTAAGGGTGCCGGTAATATTGGTTTTTACAAAAACCGAAGGATCTTTGATAGACCGATCAACATGTGATTCAGCAGCAAGATGTACGACTGAATCAAACTCATATTCCTTAAATAATTTAAAAACAGCACTTCTATCGGTTATATCTGCTTTTAAAAAGTTATAATTAGGTTTAGCTTCAATATCTTTTAGGTTCTCAAGATTTCCCGCATAAGTAAGGGCATCGAGGTTAAAAATATGGAGATGTGGATATTTTTCTACAAACAACCGCACTACATGGGATCCGATAAACCCAGCCCCACCGGTTATAAGAATATTCTGCTGCTCTTTCATCACAGCTAAATTACAAATTTCAAAGCGACGAAATATAGCTTGACAATAATTAAATCAATTCACAAAATAATCTTAGAGAATTTTAAGCTACTTCAAAAAACTTAAGATAAACTATAGGTACCTATTAACCATCTCCTTCTCTATCTTAACCTTTAAAAAACCGTAGACTCCAAATGTTCTAAACGGGTGCTGATAATTTTTTCAGAAGTCATTGCTTCTTTTGGATAGTTTTGCAATCGGCGAGCTAATAAATCCATAGCACCCTGGCCTATCTTTTCAGGGAATTGTTCTATATAGCTTATACTTGGTGCCAGGAAGGCGGCTACATTCTTATTCATAAACCCAACTACTTTTAAATCTTCGGGAATTTTTATTTTTAATTCATGAGCCGTACGATACACCTGCATAGTGCTTTCAAAATCAGTACACAAAACAGCCTCTATCTTATCCTTAAGCAACATTTTTTCTATTTTTTCACGTAAAATTTCAGGCCGGGAAGAGTTGGCTATAAATGTTTTTTTATCATTAGGAAGGGCATTTTTATAACCTGTAATTCGCATTTTACCAACACCCAAATGATGTATGGATGTGGCTAATCCAATTTTTTCAAGGCCTTTTGAAATAAATAACTGCGTAGCCTCATCAAAAGCGCGTTCGTCATCAATTCCTATTT
Organism: Salegentibacter sp.; assembly: GCA_017795085.1. Classification (GTDB taxonomy): domain Bacteria; phylum Bacteroidota; class Bacteroidia; order Flavobacteriales; family Flavobacteriaceae; genus Salegentibacter. The sequence goes on along the minus strand of CP051246.1, from coordinate 751,960 downwards.
TATCTACCGGTAAATTAATATTTATCCTGTCGTACAATACTACTGGAATATCGTATTCTACTAAGTTATAAAAGTGATCGTATTCTTTTTTTCGTTGGGTCTCTTCAGAAATAGCAATAAGCACACCATCTACAAAACCGGAAGTCAACCGGTCTACAATTTGCTTTTCCCGGTCTAAACGTTCATTAGATATATAAGTAATAACCTGTAGCCCCAAGCGCTGGGCTTCCGCTTCAATTCCGGAAAGGACTTTAGCAAAAAAAGTATTGGAAATATTTGGTATAATCACACCTATAGTACCGCTTTTGCTGCTTTTTAAGTTTACAGCTACCGGATTTGGCCTATAATTATGCAATTTCGCCAGCTCCTTTACCCGTTCTACAGTTTTCGGACTAATTTCCGGACTGTCGTGCAAGGCCTTAGAAACCGTAGAAACTGAAACATTTAGCAATTTGGCAAGTTCCTTAAGAGTGATTTTGGTTTTCATAAATTAATTATTCATAAATATTCGACAAAAGTAGGGATATTTCTAAAAAATATTTTATCAATTTGGCTTTCTTGGCATTTTTATCAATTTAGGATTTTCATCAACTTCAAATTAATATTTAATGAAATTCCTCTTAAACCACTTTTCAAATTCTCAGTCTCTATTGTATTTTTGGAAATAGTTATGGAGACATTCTTTAAAAAATACTGGTTTTATATCCTGGCCGCGATAATAACTATTATTGGTATTCTCACCGGCTGGTATCTTTTTATTTTTCTCGTTTTCCCTCTTTCGTTATTCAACCGGAATAAAAAAGACCAGGAATAATAAATTTACCCTCTAATTACCGAAAAGCCTTTTATATTGGCCGTTAAACTTATCCTAAATCCCTGTTTTTCATTTGCAAAACTTAGCCTTTAGCTGTAGCTTAATACTCTAATCACAATCAAAAAATTAAAAGATGAAAGATTACGGGACACTATCTCAGGCAATTAATAAATTAAAGCTTGAAGAAGGCTATGAACACGATTTTAACCTGATGGATGAAAAAATTGAAATAAAAACAAAAAATGAAACCTATAGTGTTGAAGAATTTGATGTCGATAAAGTTTTACGTTTTGAAGGTATGAGCAATCCTGACGACAATGCCATTTTATATGCCATTACCACCACTTCTGGAAGAAAAGGTGTGTTGGTAGACGGTTATGGTATTTCTAGTGGGCAGGTGTCTAAACCATTATCAGAAAAACTTGATTTAAAAAATCACCGTCCAATTGACAAATAGGCGTTAAATTTCTATTAAACCCAAAAAAATAATTTATTATAGTGTTTATTTATCATATTTTTGAAATCAATCAAATAAAATTATAACAACTATGAGTTACTTAGGTTTAGATGAAAAGCAGACCGAAAAAACTGTTGAAGAATTAAATGTATTATTAGCTGATTACCATTTATATTATCAAAAACTTAGAAATTTTCACTGGAATGTAATTGGAAAAAATTTCTTTGATCTTCATGAAAAATTTGAAGAACTTTATGATGACGCTAAATTAAAAGTCGATGAAATTGCCGAACGTATTCTAACGTTAAGGTTCCAACCTACAAGCAACTTAAGCGATTATCTTAAAATGTCTAACCTTAAAGAAGCAAAAGCCGATCTTACAGATTATGAAATGATTGAAGCTCTGCTTAAAGATCATGGCGTTATCCTAAAACAAATGCGCAGTGTTGTTGAAGTTGCCGATAAAGCTGGTGATGAAGGTACAATAGACCTTATTGGCGCTTACATTCGTGAACTGGAAAAAACAAGCTGGATGCTTGATGCCTGGAAAATGAAAACCACAGATGGACATACACCGGCAAAGTAATTATTGAATGTTCGACAATTTTGATATATATAAATCCCTTGGGAAATTAGGAGGGAAATTACAGGAATGGCTGGATGCAATAGTTCTCAATTTACCGAACTTTATCCTAGCCATTCTTGTTTTTATTTTCTTTTTGTTACTAGCCAAATATCTTGGCAAAGTATTCAATCGGCTTTTTTTAAATCGTATCCGTCAGGATTCTATTAGATTAATGACGGTTAAAGTAATAAAGGCTCTCATAATCTTAGTAGGATTTTTTGTTGCCCTTGACTTACTCAACCTCGATAAAGCACTTACCTCTATTTTAGCCGGTGCCGGTGTTGTTGGTCTTGCGATTGGTCTTGCATTACAAGGTACATTAAACAATACTTTTTCAGGTCTAATCTTAAGTTTCCTTCCCGAATTGCAAATTGGTGATTGGGTAGAAACTAACGATTATGCCGGCCAGGTAATTGAAATAAACCTGCGAAATATTGTTATAAAACAAGCCGATAATAATTATGTGGTGATTCCTAATTCTAAAATTGTAGAAGAACCTTTTAAAAATTATAGCCGAACTTCGCGTTCCCGGGTAATGCTAGAATGTGGTATTGCTTACAACTCTAACCTTGAAGAAGTTAGAAAACTTACATTAAAAACCATAGAAAAACTTTACAAGCCTCAGGCTAATGAAGAAGTTGAATTTATGTATACCGGGTTTGGAGACAGTTCCATAAATTTTGTAGTCCGTTTTTGGACCGATGTTACTAAGAACCGAGATATACTTATAGCAAAAAATAACGCTATTATCGCTGTTAAAAAAGCCTTCGATAAAAACGATATTAACATTCCATTTCCTATTAGAACTATTGATTTTTCAAATAAATTATCGCTTAATTCCACTCCGGAAAATTCTTCGGAACAAGAATTATAACCCGATATGAATTGTAGCAATTATACTCTGCTTTAGTTAATTGAGTAATTCCCGCTTTCCTGAACAGAAGCAAGGAATTTTTTAAAAGCGATAAATCCTTTTGAACTGGAACCTTCTGAAGAATATCCACCATTCCCAAGTAAATAAAATAACTTTTCTATTTCTTTATTGACAGGGTAACCAAAATCTTCTTCAGGCTCTTCTTTATGAATTTTTACTTTTGGTTCTGGAGACGCACAAGAGTTTAAAATAAGTATACTTAACAGGCCAAAAAAGATAGAGTAGTTTTTTCATATAGGGTATAAAAACAATTTTGTAATTTGGCTTAACAAAACACCCGCAGATGAACAATCTTGTTGAGAAAGCTGATGAATTTGTACTCAAGCTTTTTAAAGAAAAGCTGCATGCAACTTATCTGTACCACAATTATAGGCACACCCAACGTGTAGTTAAAAGTACTAAAGAATTAATTGATAACTCTCAAATTAATGTTAAAGACCAAGAGGCGCTGTTACTTGCCGCATGGTTTCATGACACCGGCTACACCATAACTTTTAAGGGGCATGAAAAAGAAAGTGTAAAGATCGCTGAAGACTTCCTGAATAGTCAAAATGCTACTCCTGAACTTCTTGAAAAGGTTAGGCAAAACATCCTTGCTACCCGGTTTGATTATGAACCAAAAACAATACCTGAAAAAATTATTCAAGATGCTGATTCTTCTCATTTTGCACAAGAATACTTTGAAGAAACCAGTGAACTTTTAAGGCAGGAACTGGAATTGCACAGTATTAAAAATTATACCAGTGCAGAATGGCTACAAGAAAATATAGAAACGTTTACCAAGAAGCACCGTTTCTATACTACCTATGCCCTTACCCACTGGCAGGAAGGGAAAGAGGAGAATCTCCTTAACCTGATTGAAGCTCAAAATAAACAAGAAAGGAAACTTAAAAAAGAAGAGGCGAAAGCTCGTTTAAAGGCAAAGTTCAAAAATGAAAATCCTGAGCGAAGTATTCAAACTTTGTTTAGGGTAACCTTGAGAAACCATATAAAACTAAGTGATATTGCCGATACTAAAGCTAATATTTTACTTTCGGTAAATGCAATTATCATTTCTCTGGCCATTGCTAATTTGGTTCCAATCTTAGACGCTCAAACGCATAAACATATACTAGTACCCAGTATGGTACTTATGCTTTTTAGTGTGGTTACCATTATACTTTCAATTATGTCTACGCGCCCAAATGTAACCTCAGGCGAGTTTACCAAAGACCAGGTAAAAAATCGTGAAGTAAATTTATTGTTTTTCGGAAATTTCCATAAAATGCCATTTGAAGAATTTCGGTGGGGGATGAAAGAAATCATTAAAGATAAAGACTATGTTTATGAATCGCTGATGCTCGATTTACATTCTTTAGGTATAGTTTTAAACAGAAAATACATGCTTTTACGAGTCACCTATACTGTATTTATGATAGGTATTATTGTTTCCGTACTGAGTTATGTTGTAGCATTTTATCTGATTTAAAGATCTAATTCCTGCATTAAATCTTCATAGGTAATCACTTTTTTCGGTTCGTTTTCATTGGGAACATTATAAAGAATATTTACGCGAATGGCCTTTAAACCTACTACTCCCTGTACATCTTCTAATTCTAGTATTTCTACTTCATCTCCCAGGTAATTTTTAGTCTGCAGGTATTTTATATATCTGAGATATTCCCGTTGATCACTAGGCTGAGAATAAATAATTACAATTTTCCCCTTTTGAGTAATCCGCTTTTCACTACCCTTTATCATGGCCTTATCTATTCTTTTCTTGATAATTTCATAGCGAACATTATAAGTTCCGTCTACATCGAACTTCTTCTCGTCCATACGGTATCTTATAGAAAGTGTAGTATATACCAAAATAAGTGAAGCAGCATCTAATTGAATAGGCGTATTTTTCTGAAGCTGGTAAAACCTATTTTTCATTTCGCAAATCGTGCTTAACTGCCAAAGCCTTAAGTTGTACAAATAGACCTTGTTGAAAGATTTGTTTCTGGCCATAGCCGGTCCTATATACCTATTATGATCTACACCATCTGTTTTATAGCGTTCAAAATAATGAGGGTAAATTTCCTGAGCCAGAAATTGTTTCCGATCAATATATCGAGACATCGTACGATTAATTTGTTGCACCGTCTTGTCGTAATTTTTACGATGATTATAAACTATACCGGTCAGGGTTCAGAACTTTTCCGTAATTCTCTACAAGTTTTTTAAAATCAACAGATTGTATTTTCAGGTGAGCCATAATCGGATTGATTTCTTTCTTGAGCAAATTAACAATCTGCTGCTCACTGGTTGCATTCAGGCTTTCTGATAATTCTTTCTGAAAATCCTTAATGCGGTATTTAACCTGCTCATAAATTGGTAATTGTTCTTTTGTATAAGCTTTATCAATAATTTCACTTATTAAATCCAATTGATCGAGAAGATCTTTTTGAATAGCATCATTCCTGGCTTTTGATGAAGAAACTACGTCTATTTGACCGTAAAGCGGGTAAACATCCTTAAAAACTATATCTTTAAACGATGCCAGGCCATCCGTATCATATTCCTTGATAAATTTTTTAGCTTCTTTTTCAAAAACCCACAATACACTCGGGTGAATACTGGTACATTCACTTTGAATTATCGCTTTCACCCGGTTTTTATAATCAGCGCGGGTACGTTCTACTGCCGTGACAATGTAAGGTAAGATTTTATCAAGTTTGATAGCATTAATACTATTCAACTCATTTTTACGACTGGAAACCAGTTCCAAAACCCCCAGCAATTTATCATTTTGTCCAATAGGCGCTAAAATGCAACTCTTAATATTGTTTTCCTGGAGGTTCTGTGCCAGTAGATTATTATTTTGTTGAGCATAAGCCTTTATGTTGGAATACTAAAAAACTTATGCTCTTTAATTTTTTTTAAAGCCTTTTTCGCAAATCCCCGATTTACAATCGTTTTCAAGCTTTTTATTTAAAATAAAACTTCTTGTTTCCCGGGCTTCCACCTGCTCAAACAACATCTCCCGCTGCTTCCATAATACGTTTCAACCTTGCTGACCGATTGAAAAAATACTATGATACGATATTGAAGCAGTTTTTATTTCATTATTACTTAAAACACAAGGAAAAAGATCATCCAGGAGTATTTTTATTGGTTCCTGTAACTCTTTTAGTTTATCAGGGTTTTCAATCCCCTCTTTTAACTCCAGAAATTCCCCCACATAATCCAACATTTTTGTAATATAATCGCGGGAAACTTCAGTTTCTTCATTCTCCAATTACTTTTTATAAGCCTCAATAACACCTTCAAAACTGATAATTATTTGGAAAGGAAAATCTTCTAACTATTTTTTCACACGAATGAATTTAAATTAAATATTTGATTGTCAAAACATTAAACAACATAATAAAGAAACACTAATAATATAAAAATAACTTTTATTTAGCGATTACCATGCTTTAATATATCCCTCTATAAGAGGTTTATTTATACAAAAATTTCAAAAGCATTTCTCCCAAATGCTTCGAAAAATTTTGTTTATGCCAGTTGGTATAGACCATCTTCCAAAATTTATGTCGGGATACCTAACTCGTCCCGAACTTGTGTCGTAGATTACGGGCTTTCATATCATATATTCTACTATAAAATTACATGTTCTATATAGCAAAGGATAATGCTATCCCTGAATTAACAATTTTTTATAAAAATTCGATAGGGGGAACTATGTAGTTGTTTATTTTTGCTGAAAATAACTGCAAAAAGCAATTACTTTTTCATTTTTCCAGAAGAATTGTTTGCAAGCTGAGTTATTTAATTTTAATAATACTAAAATAATTTTTTATGAAAAAAATAGTTGCAATGGCAGCCGTTGTATTAGCCCTTGTTTCCTGCCAGGAAAATAAAGGTTTTTTTATCTCCGGAACGGCAAAAGGTATGGAAGACGGCAGTAAAATTTACGTCTCCCAGTTAACAAATCCTACCCAGCGTCCCGAAAGGATTGACTCAACTGTAATTGAAGGAGAAAAGTTTGAACTGGACATGGAAGAAGTTGAATCGCCCAACTTGAGTTTCCTTGAGTTTGAAAACCTTAATGGTAATGTGATTTTTATAGCAGAGAACGAACAACTTTCCATAGAGGTTTATAAAGACAGTATACGAAATTCAAAAGTTAAGGGAGGCCAGGAGAATATAGTTCTGACTACCTATCTTGACCACTTGAAAGAAATGAACAAAAAAGTTGGAGAAGGACGTCAAGAGATGCAACAAGCTTTTCAGCAACAAGATTCTACCAAACTTGAAAAATTGCAAAAAGCGGAACAGGAGTTAATGGATAATGACAAGGTTTTTAAAAAGAAAATGGTAGAAGACCATCCTGATTCTTTTGTTTCTGTAATGGTAATTAGCGATTTGTTAAATATGAAATCTTATCCTACTTCTGAAATTAAAGAACTGTATGAAAGTTTAAATGATAAGGTAAAACAATCAAAGTTAGCTAAAAGCCTTGAAAATAACCTTGAAAGTGCCGGTGCCGTAGATATTGGCAGCAAAGCTCCAAACTTTACTGCTCCTACTCCCGAGGGAGGCGAACTTTCATTAAACAAAGCTTTAGGAGCGGTAACTATTGTAGATTTTTGGGCTGCCTGGTGCAAACCTTGTAGGGTTGAAAACCCCAATGTGGTTAAAATTTATGAAAAATACCATGACCAAGGTCTGGAGATTGTAGGGGTTTCTTTAGATCGGCCAGGAGAAAAAGATAAATGGTTACAAGCCATTGAAGATGATGGTTTGCCATGGCACCAGGTTTCAAACCTTCAATTCTGGAATGATCCAGTCGCCAAAAAATACGGTATCAGAGCCATTCCCGCTACTTTTATTTTAGATGAAGAAGGTGTTATCGTAGCACGCGACTTGCGCGGTGATGAGCTTGAAGCCAAAGTGGCCGAGCTTCTTGATAAATAGTAACAATAGTAACATATCCTATATACAAAAAAAGCGGCTGTTTAGGCCGCTTTTTTCTATGAGTACATTTTTTTAATGCAACTGAAAACCAACATCAACTTTTACTGAAATTTCCAGTTCTCCGGGGGCAATGGTTTCCTGGTTACCTCCTGCAGAGTCACTGGCTTTCATCATTTCTGCCATTCGGTAGACCGGTTGAAAGTTATTTCCTGAATTTTCATTAATTGAAATCGCTTTTCCTACTTGCTGCCCTAAAGGCTCAGCAAATTCCTCGGCTTTGCGTTTAGCATCGAGTATAGCTTTTTTACGAGCTTCAGTTTTGTAAGATTCTACTTCAGATGACTTAAATTGGATACCATTTATCCCGTTTAAGCCATTTTCCAGAAGTCCGCTCATAATTTTTTCGTAATTATCAAGATCTTCCAAAGTAATACTTATTGCCTGGTTTGCCACATAGGTATATGATTTATCAGAATAATTATGTCGCTTATTAAGGTTTACGTAATCGGTCTGGATATTTTTTTCGGCAATTCCTTCCGATTTTAAATATTTCAGTACCGCATCGGCTGTTTTATCATTTTGCCTTTTCACTTCTTCGGCACTCACCCCTTCGTTTTCAATTTGAGATTTAATTACTACACGATCTGGCACCACATTTACTTTTCCTTCACCGGTAACAAAAATTCCCTGGGGAGTGGTTTGGGTTTCCTGAGCGCTTACAACCACACTAAGCAGTAAAAAGGATGATAATAGTAACTTTTTCATAGTTTTTATGTTTAAATGTTTATCTGCCTAAATCAAGAAAAATACCAAAGTCTAAATTTTTCCCATTTTTTGAAGAATAAATAAAATTACGATAGGAATAGCCAATAATACCACCATTAATAAATGCTCGCTAAAAACCCGTGGAGCAAGAACCAAAGTAAGTAAATAGCCGCCCACAGCACCACCAAAATGTGCATCGTGACCAATGTTCCCCAAGCGTCTTTTCATACCGTAAATGGTATATAATAAATAACCAATCCCAAAGAGATAAGCGGGAATTGGAATAAAGAAAAAGAGCCCCAGCATCATATCGGGACGCAATAAAATAGCAGAATACAAAACCCCCATAACCGCCCCGCTTGCTCCTACTGCAGTATATGCTGGTTCATTTTTATGAAAAAAATAGGAAAGTAAATTCCCCAAAATAAGACTTGCAAAATACACTAGTAAAAACCCGCTGGTACCAAGTGCATAGATCACTACATTGGCAAAAAAGTAAAGGGTAAGCATATTTACCAACAAATGTGAAGTGCTTACATGCAAAAACCCCGAAGTGAGAACCTGATGTTTGGCACCCTGCTTAATTTGCGCAATACTGAATTTATATTTATCAAAAAAAAGATTATCGTTAAAGCCTTTAAATGAAACCAACGCATTCACGCCAATTACAATTAGGGTCACCAAACTTAATTCTCCCATAACCGGTTTAGTTTAACGCCAAATATACCATATATTTGCCGAAAGTTTTCTCATGCACCGCATAGTCTTTTGGTTAGTCTACCCTTTGCTTTGGATTATTTCAATTCTTCCTTTTCCGGTTTTTTATTTTATTTCTGATATCGTTTTTATATTTGTATATTACCTAATTGGCTACAGAAAAAAAACGGTTACTGATAATTTACAACTGGTTTTTCCCGAAAAAAACTTAAAAGAAATTGCCAAAATCCGGAAGAACTTCTATCACCATATGTGTGATATGTTTTTAGAAATGATAAAAAGTATTTCTATTTCTGAAGCAGAACTTAAAAAGCGTTTTATTTTTAAAAACCCTGAAAAATTTAAAGAACTTAAAAAGCTAAATAAAGGCATTATTGTTATGTGCGGGCATTATGCCAGTTATGAATGGATGATTGCCCTACAAGTGAGTGGAGTTGATTATCAAACTTATGGAATTTATAAAAAAATTAAAAACCCTTATTTTGATAATTTAGTAAAGAAAATTCGCAGCAGGTTTAAGAGTGAATTAATCCCCACATTTGAGGTTAGCCATAAAATACCAAAAATTGTAAAATCGGGGGAATTAGGGGTTTATGCTATGATTGCTGATCAATCCCCAAAACGGGCAACCAAAGCCCATTGGATACACTTTATGGGGGAACGGGTACCGGTTTTTATGGGCTCTGAATTCCTGGCTCGAAGACTTGATTTGGCCGTGGTTTATTTACACGTTGAAAAAGTAAAACGTGGCCATTATGAAGCCACGTTTAAAACTATTACTGATTTTCCTAATGAGGAGCCCGAATTTAATATCACCCAAAAATATATCTCCTTTTTGGAACAACAAATAAAAAATGATCCTCAATATTATTTATGGACGCATAAACGCTGGAAACACAAAAAGAAACCTATTGATTCAAAATCGATAGTGATTAATTAAGCAATAACCGCTTTAATTTCTTCAATCATATCCTGAGCCAGTTTATCAGCTTCCTGCCGACTTTTAGCTTCAGTGTAAATCCTGATTATAGGTTCGGTATTCGATTTTCTTAAATGCACCCAGTTCTCAGGAAAATCGATTTTCACACCATCTATTGTTGAAGTTTCTTCATTTGCATATTTTTCTTCCATGGCTTTTAAAATACCGTCAACATCCAAGTCTGGAGTCAATGCTATTTTATTTTTGCTCATAAAATAAGAAGGATATTCTTTTCGCAATGCTGAAACAGAAATTTTACGTTCAGCTAAATGACTTAAAAAAAGTGCTACTCCCACAAGGCTGTCCCGCCCGTAATGCGCCTCAGGGTATATAATCCCTCCGTTGCCTTCGCCGCCAATTATGGCATTGGTATCTTTCATTAGTTGTACCACATTTACCTCTCCTACTGCGCTGACCTGATAAGTTCCGCCATGTTTTTCTGTAACATCCCGCAAAGCCCTCGAAGAAGATAGATTACTAACCGTATTACCGGAAGTTTTGCTCAAAACATAATCGGCACAAGCTACAAGCGTGTATTCTTCACCGAACATTTCACCTTTTTCATCAATAAAAGCCAAACGGTCTACATCAGGATCTACCACAATACCGAAATCGGCATTTTTCTCTTTTACAAGGTTACAGATATCGGTAAGGTGTTCTTTTAAAGGTTCAGGATTATGTGGAAAATGACCGTTAGGCTCACAATATAACTCGGTAACCGCAACGCCTAGCTTTTTGAGTAAGGCAGGAATCGCAATTCCACCGGTAGAGTTTACACCATCAACAACCACCTTAAAGTTAGCTTGTTTAATTTTTTGAGGTTCTACCAATTTCAGTTTAAGTACCTGGTCAATATGTTTATCTATATAATTATCCTTATTAATAATACTACCAAGTTCATCAACTTCAGCAAAATCAAAGTTTTCGCTTTCAGCTATTTCCAAAATCTTCGCTCCTTCCTCTGCATTTAAAAATTCACCCTTATTATTGAGTAGTTTCAAGGCGTTCCATTGTTTTGGATTATGGCTGGCCGTCAAAATAATTCCGCCATCGGCATTTTCCATAGGTACGGCTATTTCAACGGTGGGAGTAGTAGAAAGTTCCAGATTTACTACATCAATTCCAAGTCCGGTAAGTGTATTTATACAAAGTTCCTGGAGCATTTTTCCTGAAATCCGTGCATCACGACCAATCACTACTTTTAAATTTTCTTTATCTGAACTTTGCTTAAGCCAGGTTCCGTAAGCAGCTGAAAACTTTACGATATCCAAGGGTGTAAGATTATCACCTGTTTTACCGCCAATGGTACCGCGTATACCTGAAATTGATTTTATTAAACTCATATTGTAAATTTTCAAAATTTTATAATAGCAAATATACAAGTAGCGCTAAAGAACCTGCAAAACTTAACAGAAAAAAACAGGATGAATAAAAAACACAAGGGATAAGGTTTAAGGTTCTGAGGTTATTACCTTGTGACAATACAATTTAAAACCTACAATATAAGGTTTCGTAGGGTTAACAACTGTTACAATTTCCTGTCATCCCACCACCTTTCCCCAGAGAAAAGAAAATCATATTGGTAAAGTACTTTATAATTTCCGGTAGTCTGAGTTTGATTTCCAATGATTTTATTAACTTCAGCCAATGAACTATTTAGCGCATATATATCTTTCAGGCGACGATGAAGCCTTGAAAATCGGAAATTTTATTGCTGACTCGGTTAAAGGAAAACAATACCTTAAATATCCCCCTGAAATTCAAAAAGGCATCATACTTCATCGTTCCATAGACAGTTTTACTGATTCTCATGAAATTTTTAAAACAAGTGGTTCCAGGCTCTTTTCTCAATTTCGACATTACAGTCCGGTAATTGTAGATATGTTTTATGACCATTTCTTAGCTGCAAACTGGAACCATTATAGCGATACTCCCCTGGAAGCCTATACTGAAGATTTTTACACGCTTTTGCAAAAAAACATTACTGTTCTACCTAAAAAGGTTCAAAACTTTCTTCCGTATATGAAAGCTGATAATTGGTTATTGAGCTATGCTGATTTAAGTGGTCTAAAGAAAATTCTATCGCAAATGAGCCAAAGGGTTCCCGGAGAAGTTGATATGGGCAAAGCAGTAGAAAACTTAAAAATTAATTATAAAGATTTTGAAAATGAGTTTTTTACTTTTTTCGAAGAATTAAGGATTTTCGTAAAAACCGCTTAAATTTCAAAGTATGCCAACTTTTTATACCTATGAGGTTTTATACACCTCGTAGGAGAAATTAATAATCTTAGGGCAAGCCCACGAGGTATGTATTTAAAAAAACTTTTCTAGAGCGAGGCAAGTCGGATTATAAAACCTACTATCGGGAATAAATAATTACACCAATTGCTTTAATGCAATCTCAAATGCAGTTTTGCTAATATTGGTTTTACTACTATTGTGTTCAAAAGTATTTTTTATCGCATTTCTAATGGTCATTGAAGTATCATTAAAAATAGCTTCATCGGTCATTTGCACACGTCGCTCCATAAAATAAGCAAACACGCGGGCCATCCCGCAATTGGAAATAAAATCGGGAATTAAGCTTACCTGCTGGTCGGTAAATTCCATAATAGGGCCAAAGAAAATTTCCTTATCGGCAAAAGGCACATTGGCACCACAAGAAATCACCTCTAAATTTTTATCGATTAAACTGGAAATTTGTTCCCGGCTAATTAATCTTGAAGCTGCACAAGGCGCAAAAATTTCAGCATCTAATTGCCAGATTTTTGCATTGATTTCTTCAAACGGGAGTAAATTGGAGTGTTTTAAGGTATTTCCGGTTTTACCGAGAAACAGATTTTTAATTTCTTCAAAACTAAACCCCTCTTCATTTATCAAACCACCATCACGGTCTACAATTCCAACAATTTTCACCTCAAGCTGAGAGAGATAATATGCTGCTGAAGCACCTACATTGCCAAATCCCTGCACTATAGCCCGTTTTCCTTTTATTTCTCCGCCGTACACTGCGTAGTAATGTTTAACCGCTTCTGCCACACCATAACCGGTAATCATATCGGCTACGGTATATTTTCGGGTAACATCAGGAGAGAAGCTCGTATTCTCCAGCACTTTAATCACTCCCTGCCGCAATTGACCAATCCGGTTGATTTTATCAGCTTCGGTGGGTTGAAAATGACCGTTAAACACTCCCTCCTGAGGATGCCAAACCCCACAGTCTTCAGTAATAGGGATTACTTCACTAATTTCATCAATATTTAAGTCGCCCCCTGTACCATAATAACTTTTCAGCAGTGGAGAAACCGCTTTATACCAACGTTCTAAAACCCCTTTTTTTCGCGGGTCTTTAGGATCAAAATTAATTCCCGATTTTGCCCCGCCAATCGGAGGCCCCGAGACCGTGAATTTTACCTCCATGGTTTTGGCCAGGGAAAGCACTTCATTCTTGTCTAGTCTGGGACGCATACGAGTACCACCTCCGGCCGCTCCCCCACGAAGGGAATTAATAACCGTCCAGCCTTCAGCTTCAGTTTCTGTATCGCGCCAGTTAAAAACAATTTCAGGCGCTTTTTTTTCATATAATTTTAATAATTCCTTCATTTTATGTGTGATTTTCAACAAATATAAAAATTAAGGAATCATATTTACCAATTTATTAAATATTATACAAAATATTAAAAAACACTAAACCTCATAAACTTTCCCTGCAGAATGGTTTTCTTTAGCCCCTGTAACAGAACTAAGTGTATTTACTTCCCCTCGAATTTTTAGAACACCGAGCAAACTAAAAATCAAGGCCTCTTTGAATTCGATAATTTCATTTCCGGGAATGGTAAAATGGCATTTGGAATGCTTTTTAAACTGACGGATTAAAAAAGAATTATAAGCACCGCCCCCGGTAACTAAAACACGACAGTTTTCTTCGTTGTTTAGAGCAGCTGCCACTCGCTTGGCAATATGAACGGTATAGGTATGCAAAATAGCCGCAACATCATCTTCATACTTTTCAAGTACCGGCAACAGACTTTCATTTACCCATTCCATCCCGGCAGATTTTGGTGGTTTTTTAGCATAAAAATCAAGATCCTCAAGTTCTTCCATCAATTTTTTATTCAATTTTCCGGAAGAAGCTAATTTCCCACCTTCATCAAACTCTTTTCCAATTTTCTTGGCATAATAATTCAAAATGGTATTTACCGCACAAATATCATAGGCAAGTCGGCCGTTTTCAGTTTCTGTAGAAATATTGGCAAAACCTCCTAAATTCAGGCAAAAATCATAATCGCCAAAAAGTAAACGATCTCCAATAGGCACTAAAGGAGCTCCCTGTCCACCAAGTTCCACATCTTGAACCCTAAAATCACATACCACGGTTTGCCCGGTGAGATAAGCGATTTGCGGTAGATTCCCAATTTGCAAAGTAATCCCATTCTCAGGTTCATGCCTTATGGTGTGACCGTGGCTACTCACCGCATCGAGTTCGGTAATATGGTGTTTCTCAATAAACCTCGAGATCACCCCGGCAAGGTAATCGGTATATTTTTGATTAAGTTCTTCCAGATTTTCATCTGAATAGCTAAGGGCACGACCTAAGGTCTCTTGCCAATTTAACGGATAAGGCACTGTTTCAGCCAACAGAATTTTATAACTCCAACTGTTTTTGTAATCAAAATTAACATAGATCAGGTCCACTCCATCTAAGGATGTACCCGACATAACCCCAAGAATTTTGTAATTTGCTTTTTTCATATTCGTAAAATTAAATAAAGTAAATTGAAAATTACACATTAAAAAGTTATATTTGATCACCAAAATTGGTTTTTATTAAACAACTTTTCATATGGATTTCAAACTCACCGAAGAACATATAATGATTCGCGATGCTGCCCGCGAATTTACCAAAACCGAATTGCTTCCCGGCGTTATTGAACGCGACGAAAAACAAGAATTTCCGGCAGCACAAGTTAATAAAATGGGAGAACTTGGCTTTATGGGAATGATGGCTTCTTCCAATTACGGCGGAGGTGGCATGGATACTGTATCTTACGTACTTGCCATGGAAGAAATCTCAAAAATAGATGCCTCTGCTTCCGTAGTAATGTCAGTCAATAATTCATTGGTATGTTGGGGAATTGAAACTTACGGCACCGATGCACAGAAAGAAAAATACCTTAGTAAATTAACTACCGGAGAAAAACTGGGGGCCTTTTGCCTTTCTGAACCGGAAGCCGGTAGTGACGCCACTTCACAAAGAACCACAGCTATAGATAAAGGCGACCATTATCTACTGAATGGCACCAAAAACTGGATTACCAACGGAAGTTCAGCGGATTTCTATCTGGTAATAGCACAAACCAATCGGGAGCAAAAACATAAAGGAATCAATGCTTTTATCATTGAAAAGGATTGGGAAGGGTTTGAAATTGGCCCCAAAGAACAAAAAATGGGTATCCGCGGAAGTGACACTCATTCTCTAAATTTTAATGATGTAAAGGTCCCGAAAGAAAACAGAATTGGAGAAGATGGTTTCGGATTTAAATTTGCGATGAAAACACTCTCCGGCGGCAGAATTGGTATTGCTGCCCAGGCATTGGGCATTGCAGCTGGCGCTTATGAGCTGGCATTAAAATATTCAAAAGAAAGAAAAGCTTTTGGCACCGAAATCTGCAACCATCAGGCCATTGCCTTTAAACTGGCCGATATGCACACCTCTATTGAAGCTGCTCGCCATCTGGTAATGAAAGCAGCCTGGGATAAAGATCAAAAAAACGATTATGACTTATCGGGCGCGATGGCCAAATTATATGCTTCAAAAGTTGCAATGGATGTTACTACAGAAGCCGTTCAAATTCACGGCGGAAATGGTTATGTAAAAGAATACCATGTTGAACGCCTGATGCGAGATGCGAAAATCACCCAAATTTACGAAGGTACTTCTGAAATTCAGAAAATCGTTATCTCCCGTTCAGTACTAAAAGATTAGATCACTAATATTAAAAAGACTAATCAACAAGCTCGGGGCAAGCCCACGAGGTATGTATCGGAAAAACTTGTCTCGATCGAGACAAGTCTCGGGGGTATGAAACCCACTGGTGGGAATAAAAAATTATAGTTTCGTCAAACTAATTCACCTCATAATTAACTGATTATAAATATTTTATATACAAAATTTCTTTTAGAGAAATTGTTTGAATCAAAATAATGATTTTTAATTCCTTTTAAAAACAACCTTTTTTATTTTCACCCACTCTTTATTTCATAATTCCCTTAGATCACTATTAAGAATTCTTTAATTTCAAGGGGGTGAAATTACCTATTTTTCATTTTATTTAAGGTTTATTCATTTTATTGAATTTCACCCCAATTAATCGGCTTTTGACTTCATTTTTAACAAGGTTTTAGGTATTTTAGCCAAAATAACTTAAGGACAAAAAGGACATGAAATTAAAACAGCAGGGGCTCTATTCACCCGAATTTGAGCATGATAATTGTGGCGCAGGTTTTATTTGTAACTTAAAAGGAAAACGTACCAACGATATCATTCATAAAGCAATTGATATCCTTGTTCGCCTGGAACACCGCGGGGCCGTTAGCGCTGACGGAAAAACTGGTGATGGTGCCGGAATCCTTATTGAAGTTCCCCACGATTTTTTTAAAGAAGTATGCGAATTTAAACTTCCGGAGTTTAAAGAATACGCTGTGGGAATGGTTTTTCTGCCAAAATCGAAAAACCAAAGTAAAATCTGCAGCGAAATTTTTGAAGAAGAAATTATTGGCCAGGGATTGAATATAATTGGATGGCGCCAGGTTCCCGTTAACCGAGCCTGCCTGGGAAGTATAGCTTCCCTTTCTGAACCCGATGTACAACAGGTTTTTGTAGGAAAAGGAGAAGATGTTTCAGAAAAAACCTTTAATGCAAAACTATTTGCAGCACGAAAAATTGCCGAACATCGAATTAGTAAATCAGAACTTTCTGAAGCCGATTACTTTTATTTCTCCAGTCTTTCAACCAATACCATTATATATAAAGGGCTTTTAATGCCCCAGGACATCAACGTTTTTTATCGCGATCTAAATGAAGCTGCTGTTGTCACCAAACTGGCTTTGGTACACCAACGCTTCTCAACCAACACCTTTCCAACCTGGGATCTTGCACAACCCTTTAGGTATATGTGCCATAACGGAGAAATTAACACACTTCGTGGTAATTTAAGCAGAATGAAAGCCCGTGAGGAATTGTTTGAAAGCGAAATTTTTGGAGATGATCTTAAGAAAACCCTTCCAATTACTATGGAAGGTAAATCAGATTCAGCTTCTATGGATACGGCTTTGGAACTCTTACTTCAAACCGGCCGCTCCCTGCCGGAAGCCATTATGATGATGGTTCCCGAAGCCTGGGAAAAAAATCCATCTATGGAAGACTCCAAAAAGGCTTTTTATGAATATAATGCCTGTATTATGGAACCCTGGGACGGGCCGGCTTCTATTCCTTTTACGGACGGAAATTATAT
Organism: Salegentibacter sp.; assembly: GCA_017795085.1. GTDB lineage: Bacteria > Bacteroidota > Bacteroidia > Flavobacteriales > Flavobacteriaceae > Salegentibacter. The sequence goes on along the minus strand of CP051246.1, from coordinate 734,211 downwards.
TGGAGCCCTGTTAGACCGTAACGGTCTTAGGCCATCCCGCTACACCTTAACCAAAGACGGATATGTAATTATGTCTTCGGAAACAGGAGTGCTGGATATTAAACCTGAAAATGTTGAGCTACATGGCCGTTTAGAGCCCGGTAGAATGTTTTTGGTTGATATGAATGAAGGCCGCATTATTGGCGATGAAGAAGTAAAACAAAAAATCGTTTCGGAGCGTCCTTACCGAAAATGGTTAGATGAAAATTTGCTTGCCCTTTCAGATGTACCTTATACCGGAAACAAAACGCCGGTAGAAAAAATTGATATGAATACAAGGCAAAAGCTGTTTGGCTATACCCTTGAAGATATTACCACTATAATTACCCCAATGGCCACCCAGGGAAAAGAAGCTATTGGCTCAATGGGTGCCGATTTACCGCTTGCCGTACTTTCAAATAAACCGCAATTGCTTTTTAACTATTTTAAGCAATTGTTTGCGCAGGTTACCAACCCGCCATTAGATGGAATTCGGGAAGAAATTGTTACGGATATCAGCCTTTCTATCGGGGAAGATCGAAACCTTTTCGACATTATTCCCGAACAGGCAAAGAAATTACGTATTCAAAATCCTGTAATTTCAAATGAAGACCTTGACAAAATAAAATATATAGAATATCCAGGTTTCAAAGCACAGTCTATTTCTATTTTATATGAAGCTGAAAAAGGACTAAATGGCCTGGAAACAAGATTAGATGAAATTATCGATGAAATTAACGATGCTGCCGATCGCGGTTGCAACGTAATCATTTTATCAGACCGAAATGCCAATCCTAAATTGGCCCCAATCCCTTCGTTACTAGCTTGTTCTTTTGTACATCACAGAGTTAAAAAATACAATCGGCGTTCTTCCTTTGGAATTGTAATTGAATCGGCAGAGCCGCGAGAACCGCACCATTTTGCCTTACTATTTGGTTACGGGGCAAGTGCGATTAACCCGTACATGGTAAATGAAATTATTTACCAGTTGGTAGAAGACAAAGAAATTGAAATTGAAGATCCTGAAGAAGCGGTTCAAAATTTCAATAAAGCCATAGGAAAAGGTATTGTGAAGATTATGAATAAAATTGGGATTTCCACACTTCATTCTTATCGTGGAGCCCAGATTTTTGAAATACTCGGTCTCAATAAAAAATTTGTTAACAAGTACTTTACCAATACTCCAACCCGAATTGAAGGGATTGGCCTTTATGAAATTGAAAAGGAAATCCAGAAACGTTACGATGCAGCCTACAATCCGCCAAAAGATAAAGATAGTTGGCTTTCATTAGACATTGGAGGTGATTATCGCTGGAGAAGAAACGGAGAGCGCCACATGTTTAATCCCACTACAGTGGCCAAATTGCAACAAGCCGTTAAACAAAACAGCACTAAAGCTTACGAAGAATATGCCAAGGTTGTAAACGACCAAAGCGAACGTTTAATGACGCTTCGCGGGATGTTCAAATTTAAGGAGCTAAGTCCTATTCCTGTTGAAGAAGTAGAACCCTGGACAGAAATTGTAAAAAGGTTTAAAACCGGTGCGATGTCGTTCGGGTCTATTAGCAAAGAAGCCCACGAGAATTTAGCTATTGCCATGAATAGGATGCAGGGTAAAAGCAATTCAGGAGAAGGTGGTGAAGATGCAGACCGTTTTCACAAAGACCTTAATGGAAACTGGCGAAACTCAGCTATTAAACAGGTAGCTTCAGGCCGTTTTGGAGTTTCTATTAATTACCTTAGTAATGCCAGTGAAATTCAAATTAAAATGGCACAAGGCGCTAAGCCTGGAGAAGGTGGGCAATTACCAGGGCCAAAAGTAAATCCTGATATTGCTAAAACCAGAAATTCAACACCATACGTAGGACTTATTTCACCACCTCCCCATCACGATATTTACTCCATCGAAGATTTGGCACAGCTAATTTTCGACCTTAAAAATGCAAATCGTGAAGCCAGAATTAATGTAAAACTGGTTTCAAAAGTAGGTGTGGGAACTATTGCCGCCGGGGTGGCCAAAGCAAAAGCCGATGTAGTACTTATCTCTGGATATGATGGAGGTACAGGAGCCTCTCCACTTACCTCTCTTCGGCATGCTGGATTACCATGGGAACTTGGTATTGCAGAAGCCCAGCAAACTTTATTGCTGAACAACCTAAGAAATAGGATAGTAGTAGAATGTGACGGCCAGCTTAAAACCGGTCGCGATGTGGCTATTGCAGCCCTTTTAGGAGCTGAAGAATTCGGCTTCTCTACTGCGCCGCTTGTGGCATCCGGTTGTATTATGATGCGAGCCTGCCATTTAAACACATGCCCGGTTGGTATCGCCACACAGGATCCTGAATTGCGCAAAAAATTTAAGGGCACCCCAGAAGACGTAATTAACTTTATGTATTTTGTGGCCCAGGAATTACGCCAAATTATGGCTGACCTTGGATTCCGAACCTTAAACGAAATGGTGGGACAAAGTCAGAAATTGGATATGAACCACGCCATTGAACATTATAAAGCTGAAGGAATTGATCTTTCCAACATTCTTTACAAACCTAAGATTGATGAAGATATGCCGCTTTATAATACACAAAAACAAGAGCATAATCTTGAAAACGTACTTGACTTTGATATTCTAAATCAGGCACACCCTGCAATCTATCGTAAGGAAAAAATGAAACTGAATTTCGATATCAGCAATATCAACCGTACTACCGGTGCCATTGTTAGTAACGAGATTTCAAAAATTCACGGAGAAGGAGGTCTTCCTCCTCATACACTTAAACTTAACTTTACCGGCTCGGCCGGGCAGAGTTTTGGGGCTTTTTCTACCAAAGGTTTAACAATGAAGGTTACCGGAAACACTAATGATTACTTCGGAAAAGGACTTTCAGGTGCTACGCTGGTGGTGAAAAAACCTAAAGTAGCAAGCTTCAAATCCCATGAAAATGTTATAATTGGAAACGTTGCACTTTATGGAGCCGTAACGGGTGAAGCATATATTAACGGAATTGGAGGGGAGCGTTTTTGTGTAAGGAATTCTGGAGCAAAAGCTGTCATTGAAGGAATTGGTGATCACGGTTGTGAATATATGACCGGGGGCGTTGCCGTAATACTAGGAAGAATAGGAAGGAATTTTGCCGCCGGAATGAGTGGAGGAATTGCTTACATCTATAACCCTGAAGATAACCTGGACCAAAATAACTTCAATATGGAAATGATTGAATTGGAAAATCCTTCAGCAGAAAACAAAGAAGAATTAAAGCAACTTATCACCAATCACTTTGAATATACCAATAGTGATTTGGCCGGTGAAATCCTTGCAAACTGGGAAGAAAATTCTTCCAAATTTATCAAGGTAATGCCTACCGAATACAAAAAAGCATTAAAAATGCTTGAAGAACAAGAAAAGGCCAGAAAAAAAGATGCTGAAGTAGAATTAAAAAGTGCGTAGAAAATGGGTAAGTTAAGAGGATTTAAAGAATACAACAGAAAAACAGAAGAAACTATAGAGGCCCCAGAAAGGGTTGAAAATTATAAAGAATTTACTAAAGATTTAAGCAGTGAAGACCTACAAACACAAGGTGCACGCTGTATGGATTGTGGAATTCCATTTTGCCATAGTGGTTGCCCCCTTGGAAACCTGATTCCCGATTTTAACCACGCCGTTTATAAAAACGACTGGAAAAAGGCTTTAAAAATTCTTCATTCTACTAACAATTTTCCAGAATTTACGGGAAGATTGTGTCCGGCTCCTTGTGAATCGGCTTGTGTGTTAGGTATTACCGATCCACCCGTAGCCATTGAGCTTATTGAAAAGTATATCGCTGAACGCGGATTTAAAGAAGGTTGGATTCAACCTCATAAGCCAGAGGAAGAAACCGGAAAAACCGTAGCTGTTGTAGGTTCAGGCCCTGCAGGACTTGCGGCTGCACAACAATTACGTCGTGCCGGCCATAAAGTTACCTTGTTTGAACGCGATAAAAAGGTAGGTGGACTCTTACGATATGGTATTCCCGATTTTAAAATGGAAAAACATATTATAGATCGTCGCGTAAAAGTGATGGAAGAAGAAGGTGTGGAATTCAAAACCGAAGTTGAAGTTGGTGTAAATTATGATGTAGAGAAACTAAAAGAATTTGACGCGGTTGTACTATGCGGTGGAGCAACTCAACGTAGAAAACTTCCTATTAAAGGTAGTGATGCAAAAGGTGTGGTTCAGGCTATGGAATTCCTTAAAAACAACAATGAAGTTGTTGATGGACTTAGCGAAATGACCAAAAGACTTTCTGCTGAAGGAAAAGATGTAATTGTAATTGGAGGTGGGGATACTGGATCAGATTGCGTAGGTACCTCTAACCGTCATAGGGCAAAATCTGTAACAAATTTTGAAATTATGCCTATGCCTACCGAGTTCAGGACTAAAGAAAACCCCTGGCCTTACTGGCCTTTTACGCTAAAAACAACTTCCTCTCATGAAGAAGGTGTTGAACGCAACTGGAGTATTTCTACCAAAGAATTTATTACTGATAAAGACGGAAATTTAACCGCACTTAAAACGGTAAATATCGAATGGGTAAAAGGAGAAAACGGCAGACCTCAACTAAAAGAAGTTGAAGGTTCTGAAAAAGAATGGCCTTGTGATCTTGCTTTATTAGCGTTAGGTTTTACCGGTCCTGAAAAGACCCTGGCTGAACAATTAGGCCTGGAAGAAGATAGCAGAACAAACATTAAAGCGGAACGAAATTACCAAACCAATGTTCCTAATATTTTTGCAGCAGGCGATATGCGCCGCGGACAATCTTTAATTGTTTGGGCTATATCTGAAGGTAGGGAAGCCGCCTATCAGGTTGATAAATATTTAATGGGAAGTTCAAAACTTTCAACAAAAGGCCCTGGAGATTTACCCGCGGCTTAAGAAGTTTAAAAATACTATGAATAAAAAAATCCCCGATGAAAACACCATCGGGGACTTTTATTTATTTTAAAACATACCAAAGGGATTATCACACTCTTAATCCTCGCTATCATTCACAGAATTTCCTAACCAACTGAATTACAATAATTTTACATTCATATCTACAACAGCCTCCTTTAAGTAGCGCTCAATGAGCATATTATTTTTTAGGTGGGTAGCCTTCAATGGCTTTTTGGACAATTTTATCAAATTGAGCTTTACGTTGTTCAGGCGAAGCACCCGGATTAAATTTTGATTCTACTACAGCCTGCCAAATTAAAGCATCTCCTTCCACATCAATAAAATCGAAGGTAACCTGGAGATAATTATCAGGACCGCCAAGCGGAATACCGCCGGAAACCCCAACCCCCATATTACCACCTCCACCACCTATGCCAATACCCACATTGTTCCGGTTTTCCTGTTGATATTCTTCGGTATATACATTTACATATATTTGAGGATTTCCTGATGTTGAAAAGCCTTTTTCCTTCATAGCAGCATCTAAACTAGCCAGAATCCTGTTTTCATCTAATTGGCTAAGTCCACTTTTAAAATCGGGGAATAATGCGTAAGTGGTATAGGTAGCGAAATTTTTATCTATATCATAATCATACACTGCTTTAGGTGTATTACAGGAAAAAAGCGTAAGACCTATAAAAAACAAAAAAACTTTTTGGAATTTCATCACCTCTATATTTTAAGTATTTGCTTAAAAATACTCAAAATTGAGCCTAATTCCAGAAGATTAACAAGCTTTTAAACCGGTTCTTTATTGATTACTTCCCACAAACGGTCTTTTAATTCTTGTAAACCCTGCTGTGCTACAGATGAAATAAAAAGCCAGGGAATATCAAGTTTTTCATCTACTTCGGCTTTAATTTCTGCTTTTAATTCAGCATCCAGCATATCGCTTTTTGAGATGGCGATCAACCGATCTTTCACCAACATTTCCGGATTATAACGGCGCAATTCATCTAAAAGAATCTCATATTGCTCCACAATATCAGGAGCATCAGCCGGAATAAGGAAAAGCAAAGTCGAATTTCGCTCTATATGTCTTAAAAACCGGTGACCTATACCACGACCTTCCGCAGCACCTTCTATAATTCCAGGAATATCGGCTACAACAAAAGTTTTAAAGTCGTGATATTGTACAATTCCCAAATTGGGTTTTAAAGTAGTGAACTCGTAATCAGCAATTTTTGGTTTAGCTGCAGTAATCACTGAAAGCAATGTAGATTTTCCGGCATTTGGGAAACCCACCAAACCTACATCGGCAAGAACCTTTAATTCTATGGTTACATCAATCTCCTGCCCTTCAATTCCCGGTTGGGCATAACGAGGCGTTTGATTGGTAGAACTTTTAAAATGCCAGTTTCCGCGGCCACCCATCCCTCCTTCAGCAATAATGATTTCCTGCCCTTCTTCGGTAATTTCATGTAATATTTTTTGGGATTCAGTATCCCGAATTACGGTTCCCAATGGCACTTCAATATATTGATCGGCACCATCAGCACCAGTGCTACGTTGTTTTCCACCATCACCGCCGTGTTCGGCCTTTATATGTCGCTTAAATTTAAGATGATATAAGGTCCAAAGGTTTTTGCTACCTTTAACAATTACGTGACCACCACGCCCGCCATCTCCTCCATCAGGGCCACCTTTGGCGATATATTTTTCACGGTGCAAATGCGCAGACCCCTTCCCTCCTTTTCCAGAAGAAATATGGATTTTCACATAATCAACAAAATTGCCTTCAGTCATATATTTTTAAATAAACCCTCAAATTAGAATCGTCACCCTGAACTTGTTTCAGGGGCTAAGTTGAACTTAAATTCATTAATTATTAATAATGGATAATCAGTACTTTCTATTTCTTCATCAATTCGTCTATTACTGCACTTAAACGTTGGGTAATTTCATCAATAGAACCCACGCCGTCTATACCGTAATATTTATCCTGTTTTTTGTAATATTCTTTTAAGATTGCGGTTTCGTCATAATAAACCTTAATGCGATTTTTAATCACCTCTTCATCTGCATCATCTGCCCTTCCCGAGGTTTTTCCTCGTTCCAAAAGTCGTTCTACCAAAACTTGATCCTCCACTTCCAGGGCGATCATCGCACTAACTTCAGTATTTTTTTCCTTCAATAACACACTAAGTGCATCAGCTTGTGCCTCAGTACGCGGAAAACCGTCAAAAATAAACCCATTTGCACCTTCATTCTTGTCAACTTCGGCATTTAACATGTTAATGGTTACTTCATCAGGCACCAACTGCCCTTTATCAATATAAGATTTAGCGCTAAGGCCCAGCTCGGTCTCGTTTTTAATATTATAACGAAATACATCTCCGGTAGAAATGTGAATCAGCTTATATTTTTCCTTTAAAATTTCGGCTTGTGTGCCTTTCCCGGCCCCGGGAGGGCCAAAAAGTACCAAATTAGTCATTGTTGTTTTCTTTTCGTTTGTAAACTTCGGGGAGGTTTCGGCCCAAACCATCATAGTCTAAACCATAACCTACAATAAATTTATTGGGGATTTCAAGCCCTACATACTTTATATTAAACTTCTTTTTATATGCTTCTGGTTTATAAAACAAACTGGCAACTTCGTAACCGGCAACTTCTTCTTTACGTAAAATCTCATTAATACTTTCCAAGGTATTACCGGTATCTACAATATCTTCAATCAAAATCACATGCCGATTTTTAAGCGATTGATTAAGCCCCATTAAGGTTTCTACTTTTCCAGTGGTTTTAGTGCCTTGATAGGAACCCAGCTTTACAAAGCTCACTTCACAATCGTATTTAAACCGTTTTATAAGTTCAGCGGCAAACATAAACGCACCGTTTAAAACCCCTAAAAACACAGGGTTTTTATTTGCATAATCACGATTCAGGTTTTCGGCTACGCCTGCAATTGCCCGGTTAATTTTCCCTTCTGAAATATAGGGTTCAAAAACTAAATCGTGTAATTTTATCAAAACTAAAAATTTAAAGCGACAAAGATAAGGATTCTCTATAAGCACACAGGCTAAATTCCCTATAAATAAATAGGGCAAACCGGTCTAAAAAATTATTTTTGTACAAACTGAAACCAGTATGATGCTGGAGGCAAAAAAATGACAATATTCTGGGTATCGATAAAAAGCTTTACCGAATTCCAGTGTGTGTCAAAATATAAACAGATAGAACCCTTACAAAGGGATTTATTAAACCATGGTAGGTGTTTAACGAAAGAAAACTTTTTAACCTTATCGTCTATTTGCTATGCTGTTTACTATATATAATTAAATATTTAATCTAATTTTATTCGTGTGAAATTCATGCAAAATTATTTTTCTTCCAATTTTAAACTCGGTATCCTTGGTGGGGGGCAACTGGGAAAAATGTTGCTCTACGAAACTCGAAAATTTGACATTCAAACCTACGTGCTGGACCCCAACCAGGAAGCGCCTTGTAAAATAGCCTGTAATTATTTTGAACAAGGGGATTTAATGGATTTTGAAACGGTTTTAAATTTTGGAAAAAAAGTAGATGTTCTCACATTTGAAATTGAAGGAGTAAATGTTGAGGCCCTTCGAAAACTGGAAAGTGAAGGTATAAAAACCTGGCCTTCTGCGGCTACCTTAGAGAAAATCCAGAATAAAGCAGTACAGAAAAAATTTTATAAAGACCATCAAATTCCTACAGCCGATTTTGAGATTTTCAGCAATAAAAAAAGTCTGATTAAAGCTGTAGAAGAAGGAAAAACCAAACTTCCTTTTGTTTGGAAAGCCGCTACCGGTGGTTATGACGGGAAAGGGGTTTCCGTAATTAAATCTGAAGAAAATCTTCAAGAAATAAGCGACGGGGAATGTATAGCCGAAAAGCTTATCCCTTTTAAAAATGAATTGGCCGTAATTGTGGCCAGAAACCCTTCCGGAGAAATTAAAACCTATCCGGTAGTAGAAATGGAATTTCATCCCACTGCCAACCAGGTAGAATATGTACTCTGCCCTGCCAGAATTGATAAAAATGTGGCCCAAAAAGCCAGAAAAGTAGCGGAAAAAGTTTCCAAAACTTTTGATCACGTGGGCCTTTTAGCTGTTGAAATGTTTCAAACCGAAGATGATAGAATCCTGGTAAATGAAGTTGCTCCAAGACCGCACAACAGCGGGCATTATAGTATAGAAGCTGCGTATACCAATCAGTTTGAACAACATTTACGGGCTATTCTAGACCTTCCATTGGGAAATACTGATAGTAAAGTTGGTGGAATTATGGTAAATTTAGTGGGCGATAAAGATTATGAAGGCGAAGTGGTTTATAAAAAGATTGAAGAAATTATGAAAATGCCCGGCGTTATCCCTCATATTTATGGCAAGAAAATCACCCGTCCTTATAGAAAAATGGGTCACGTAACCATTGTGAATAAAGATTTGATGGAAGCGCGCAGGATTGCCGAAGAAGTAAAAAATACTATTAAAGTAATAAGTACAAATTAAACCTCACAGGTTTTTGTAAAAATAAAATTATGAGTAAGGTAGCAGTAATAATGGGTAGCACCAGCGATATGCCGGTAATGCAGGATGCCATAGATATTTTAAAGGGATTTGATATTGAAGTTGAAGTCGATATTGTATCGGCACATCGTACCCCTGAAAAACTTTTTGAATACGGAAAAACCGCTCATGAGCGTGATATAAATGTGATTATTGCCGGAGCCGGCGGCGCAGCCCACCTACCCGGAATGATTGCCTCGCTTTCGCCACTTCCTGTAATTGGAGTTCCCGTAAAATCAAGAAATTCTATAGATGGATGGGATTCTGTACTTTCTATTTTACAAATGCCAGGTGGGGTACCTGTAGCCACCGTTGCTTTAGACGGTGCAAAAAATGCCGGCATCCTTGCAGCTCAAATTATCGGAGCCTCTGACAAATGTGTGCTTGATAAAATAAAAATCTACAAAGAAGGCCTTAAAGAAAAAGTAATTGAAGGTGCTAAACAGGTTAAGCAATAAAAAGAAAGGCCGCGTTATAAACGCGGCCCAAGCAGTGCATTTTTAAAATCTGCAAAATAATTTATTAACCATTCTAAAATATTAATCCAGAAAAACTTAAAAAACAACTACACTGCATTGTTGTCTTAACATCTGCCAAATATATGATATTTTACTAAATCACAACATCTTACGTTATAATTTCTCTAAAAAACGTCAATTTTTTATTTATGACCTACACTAATCCTCTATTGCAAAACTTTGATTTTGCTCCTTTCTCTAAAATAAAAACCGAAGATTTTAAACCGGCTATTGAAAAAGCTATTGAAATTGCCCGGGAAGAAATCAATGATATAATTGAAAAAAAAGAAGCACCCGATTTTAAAAACACCATTGAAGCCCTGGAATTTTCAGGCGAAAAATTAGATCGGGTAACCAGCATTTTCTTCAACCTAAATTCAGCAGAAACCAATAAGGAAATTCAGGAAATAGCTCAGGAAGTATCTCCTCTCTTATCTGAGTTTAGTAATGATATTATCTTAAATAAAGCTTTGTTTAAAAGGGTTAAACAAGTTTATAATAACAAGGAAAATATAGCGCTTTCTACCGAGGAGGCTACATTACTAGACCGAAAATACAAAGCTTTTACACGAAACGGGGCCAATCTTCCTGAAGATAAACAACAGGAATTGCGTGAAATAGATAAGCAACTTTCCTCTTTAAGCCTAAAATTTGGAGAAAATGTACTGGCAGAAACCAATACATTTGAGTTGCATATCACCAATGAAAATGATCTGGACGGCTTACCTCAAAGTTTCAAAGACGAGGCCCATGAAGTTGCCGCCAGCCGAGACAAAAAAGGCTGGGTTTTCACTCTTGAATTTCCGAGTTACCTGCCCTTTATGAAATACGCCAATAATCGTGAACTTCGAAAAAAGATGGCACTTGCTTTTGGCTCAAAAGCTTTTCATGACGATGAATTAGACAACCAGAAAAATGTTTTAAAAATTGCTAAACTGCGTTACCAAAGAGCTCAATTATTAGGTTTTAAAACCCACGCCCATTTTATCTTGGAAGAGCGAATGGCAGAAACCCCAGAGAAAGTCAATAGTTTTTTAAAAGAAATGCTGGAAAAGGCCAAGCCCGCAGCTAAAATGGAATTTGATGAACTGGAAAGTTTCGCTAAAGAACGTGATGGAATTGATCACCTGGAAAAATGGGACAGTGCTTATTATGCTGAAAAGTTAAAACAAAGGCGTTTTAACCTGGACGACGAAAAGTTAAAACCTTATTTTAAACTGCAAAATGTAATTAAAGGGGTTTTTGAAGTAGCGAATAAGCTATATGGACTTCAGTTTAACGAGGTAAACGATGTTGATAAATATCATCCTGACATAAAAACATATCGCGTTACCGATGAAAATGAAAAATATATAGCCCTTTTTTATGCCGATTTCCATCCGCGGCCGGGAAAACGCGACGGCGCCTGGATGACCGGTTATAAACCACAATACATTAAAAACGGTAAAGAAGAACGCCCGCATATTTCCATAGTTTGTAATTTCACCAAACCTTCAAAAGCACAACCTTCATTACTTACTTTTAATGAAGTTACGACCTTATTTCACGAATTTGGTCACGCCCTCCACGGAATGTTGGGTGAAACTACTTATCCTAGCCTCTCAGGAGCAAATGTTTACTGGGATTTTGTAGAATTACCCAGCCAGGTTTTAGAAAACTGGTGCTATGAGCAGGAAGCCTTGGAAATCTTTGCAAAACACTATAAAACCGGTGAACTAATCCCGATGGAATTAGTCCAAAAAATCAAGGAATCGGCTAATTTTCACGAAGGTATGTTTACCCTTAGGCAACTGAGTTTTGGTATGCTGGATTTAAGCTGGCATGCGATAGATCCTTCAGCAATTACCGATGTAAAAGCACATGAAAAACAGGCCTTTGAACCTACAAAATTATATCCTGACGTTGCCGAAAACTGTATGAGCACCGCTTTTTCCCATATTTTTCAGGGTGGTTATTCAGCAGGTTATTACTCCTATAAATGGGCTGAAGTTTTAGATGCTGATGCTTTTGAATATTTTCAGGAAAATGGAATTTTCAGTCGTGAAATTGCCAATAAGTTCAAATCTAATATCCTAAGTCGTGGTGGCACTGAACATCCTATGACGCTTTATAAACGTTTCCGCGGAAAAGAACCCAGCCCCGAAGCTTTATTGAAACGAGCCGGACTGCTAAAAACATAGAATATCACAAAACGTATAATTTTTAACCCGAAACCTTATATTTTTTATAACTTATAGTGAACAATTGTTTTGCTAATTTTGGCATAAGCTTCAACTAACTTATGCCAAAACATAGTTTAAATCCCGATAAATGGGTCGACAAATATGCCGACTACCTGTTTAATTATGCCATTGTTCGGGTGAATGATCGTGAAATCGCCAATGATTTGGTTTCAGAAACTTTTCTTGCAGGATTAAATTCTAAAGATAATTTTTTGGGCAAAGCAAAGGAACGTACCTGGCTTATTTCTATTTTAAAACGCAAAATAATTGATTATTATCGCAAAATAAATTCGCAGAAAGGCCAGGCTGAAGTCCGTGTAAATTATAAAGACGAAGATAATAACGGGGATTGGCTGGAAGAACAGGTCGCTGATGATTTTGACCGAAGTGCTGAAGACGATATGGAAAACGAAGAGCTTCGCCTGGCCATTTTGGAATGCCTAAATGAAATTAATGAAAAACACGCTGCTATTTTTAAAATGAAAACCATTGATGGTGCCGATACCGAAGCGGTCTGTAATGAATTCAATATCAGCCCGTCTAACCTTTGGGTCATCATCCACAGGGCTCGAACTGCCCTTGCTGCCTGTTTGGAAAAAAAATGGTTCTAAATTATGCCTAAAAAGAAATTCTTCCTTTTTGATTGTCCCCGTGCTAAAAGCTGCTGTGATAAAAGTCAGTATCGGGAAAGTAAGTTTAAAGAAAAAATAAAATTTCTATTGCATATAATCATTTGCGGGCAGTGCCGGGAGTATACTTCTAAAAATTCCAAACTCAGCAAACTTATTCAAAAAGCGGAAATCAAAAAATGTACTGAAGCCGAAAAAGAAGCCCATCGAAAAAAGCTCAGAGAAGCTAGCTCATCTAATAAAAATAACTAAGTAAACCATATATTACCAACCAAAACAAAGGAATACACTCTACCCAAAAGGCTGAAAAATAAGCTCCCTGTTTTACTTTTGATTTATATAAAAAGAAACCGCTAAGACTTAATACCATCATCAGGCTTATTATATTTTGAAACCGCATTTCAGCATGAAAAAACTCGAGTCCTAAAACAACAATAAGCACAAGGTATCCTGCTAATTTTGCTTTGCTCACTCCTATTTGCTGTGGTAGGGTGGCCAGACCCGGTGCATCATAAGGAATATCCCTTATTTCAAACGGAATGGTAATGGCCACAATAAAAAGTAGTTTTTGCAGAAATTCTACCCCAAAGTCAACTGATGAGAGTTTATTGTATTGTAAAAAAGGCAATAACACACATACCCCCGCCCACACCAGAGCGATAATCAAAATTTTTAACCCGGGAACTGCCCGCAGATTTTTTCTTTCTTTCAAAAAGGGAATTGCATAAAATAAAGTAAGCAGGCCAAGTCCTCCACAAGCTATTAAGACTTTAAATTCCTGAAAAAAAATGGTATAAATAAACGCCAAAAAGCAGAAAAAAGAAAAAATTTGGATAAGCCTAAGGTTTTTGGCCAGACTGCGGTGATGTAAACCGGCCAGCCCTGCATATTTTACAAAATTGTAACCGGTAATGGTTCCGAAGAAAAGAAAAGCTAAAAAATAATAATCAATACGCAGTCGATACTCAAAAATGGTAACAAGGCTTAAGGCCACTACATTTAGCGCTACATGAGTACTACTATTCAGATAAAAATCAAAAACACGCTTCCCTACTCTCACACATTTAAAATTTTGTCCATAACCATTTGTTAACCAATTAGCCTGGCTTTAATCAACAAGCTCGGGGCAAACCCACTTTGGAATAAATCCCTCTATGAGTGTTTTTATGTGTTAAAAGTAAGCATTAAAATCTAGGAAAATAAGCATCCGACCAAAGGTTTTTGCCCTTTAAAACCGCTCTAAAAACTAATATTCTTAAGACTTTAAGTCGTTAAAATTCAAAAAAATCAGGCTGGTAATAAGCATTTCTAAATCTCCTATTCTAACTAAAAATTTACGATTAAAATATGTACTTTCGCAGCATCAAAACCACAACTTGATTTTAATGAGAACAGATTCTTTTGCACTACGCCATATAGGCCCAAGGGGCAACAATTTGCAGGAAATGCTCAAAACTATTGGCGTAAATTCACTCGATCAACTTATTTACGAAACAATTCCCGATGATATCCGCTTGCAAGGGCCGCTAAACCTTTCTAAAGCTTTAAGTGAAAACCAATATGCCGAACATATTGACAAACTTTCAGAAAAAAACAAGCTTTTTAAAACGTATATCGGTTTAGGTTATCACCAATCGATTATGCCGGCGCCTATTCAACGTAATATTTTAGAGAATCCGGGTTGGTACACTGCTTACACTCCTTACCAGGCTGAAATTGCACAAGGAAGGTTGGAAGCTTTACTGAATTTCCAAACCATGGTAAGCGATCTTACCCAAATGGAAATTGCGAATGCTTCACTTTTAGACGAATCTACTGCAGCAGCTGAAGCTCTTTCGCTTTTACATGCCGTTAGGGATCGAAAACAAAAGAAAAACAACGTAAACAAATTTTTTATTTCTGAAGAAGTGCTCCCCCAAAGCATCTCTTTAATCCAAACCCGTGCCCTGCCACTCGATATTGAGGTTGTAATTGGCAAGCACGAAGAATTTGATTTTTCAGAAGAATATTTTGGGGCATTATTACAATATCCCGGAAAATCGGGGCAGGTTTTTGATTATGCCAATTTTGTTGAAAACTGTAAAGAATCAGGAATTAAAATTGCCGTAGCCGCCGATATCCTTAGCCTTGTAAAATTACAGGCACCGGGAGAACTCGGTGTAGATATTGTAGTAGGTACCACACAACGCTTCGGAATTCCGTTGGGTTACGGCGGTCCACACGCAGCTTATTTTGCCACTAAAGAAGAATATAAAAGAAATATCCCCGGAAGAATAATTGGTGTAACCAAAGATATGGATGGTAATTTTGCCCTTCGTATGGCCCTGCAAACTCGGGAACAACATATAAAACGTGATCGTGCTACATCAAATATATGTACCGCACAGGTATTGCTAGCTGTAATGGCAGGAATGTATGGGGTTTATCATGGCCCTGAAGGTTTAAAATACATTGCCAACACCGTTCACGCTTCTACGGTTAGCCTTGATAAATCGCTTCAGCAATTAGGCTTTGAGCAAGTAAACTCTGCTTATTTTGATACGCTTCAGGTAAAAGCTAATGCCATCAAGGTTAAAGAAATTGCAGAAAGTAAAGAGATCAATTTTTACTATCCCGATGAAAAAAGCGTATTTATATCTTTAAATGAAACCACGACACCGGCAGATATTAATGCGATAATTTCAGTTTTTGCACAACTTTCAGGGAAAGAATTTTCTGAGGTAAAAGAGCTTTCAGAAGAAGAAAAAATTCCGGAAAACCTAAGTAGAAAAACCGAGTTCCTTACCCATAAAGTTTTTAACGCCTATCATTCTGAAACCGAATTAATGCGTTATATCAAAAAACTGGAACGCAAGGATCTTTCGCTAAATCACTCTATGATTTCGCTAGGTTCTTGTACGATGAAACTAAATGCAGCATCTGAAATGCTTCCGCTTAGCGACCCGCAATGGGGAAATATACATCCATTTGTACCGGTTGAGCAAGCCGAAGGTTACCAGATTGTTTTGCGCGAACTTGAAAAGCAACTTACAGAAATTACCGGTTTTGCAGCAACTTCGCTTCAGCCAAATTCCGGAGCACAAGGCGAATATGCCGGACTTATGGTAATTAAAGCTTATCACGAATCCCGCGGGGAAGACCATAGAAATATTTGCTTGATCCCTTCTTCGGCACATGGAACCAATCCGGCTTCGGCAGTAATGGCAGGAATGAAAGTAGTGGTTACCAAAGCTTCTGAAAATGGAAACATAGATATAGACGACTTACGCGAAAAAGCCCTTAAACACAAGGATAATTTGGCTGCATTGATGGTAACCTACCCTTCTACCCACGGGGTTTTTGAATCGGCTATTAAGGAAATTACCGGTATTATTCACGAAAATGGCGGGCAGGTATATATGGACGGTGCAAATATGAATGCACAGGTTGGACTTACCAATCCGGGAGTTATTGGTGCTGATGTTTGTCATTTAAACCTACACAAGACCTTTTCCATTCCACACGGTGGCGGTGGGCCTGGCGTTGGGCCAATTTGCGTGGCCGAGCAGTTAAAACCTTTTTTACCCGGTAACCCGGTAATAAAAACCGGTGGTGAAAATGCTATTGGGGCTATTTCGTCAGCACCCTGGGGTTCTTCTTTAGTTTGCCTAATTTCTTATGCCTATATTAAAATGTTAGGTACAAAAGGACTTCAGCAAGCTACAGAATACGCCATACTAAACGCCAATTATATAAAAGAGCGTTTAAAAAACGATTTTAATACTCTTTATTCCGGAGAACGCGGGAGGGCTGCCCACGAAATGATTTTAGATTGTCGTCCATTCAAGACCAACGGGATTGAAGTAACCGATATTGCAAAACGCCTTATAGATTACGGTTTTCATTCGCCCACGGTATCTTTTCCGGTAACAGGAACCTTAATGATAGAACCCACAGAAAGTGAAAGCAAGGCTGAACTTGATCGTTTTTGCGATGCTTTAATCTCTATTAAAAAAGAAATTGACGAAACCTCAGCAAACGAACCAAATAACATATTAAAAAACGCTCCGCATACGGTTAAAATGCTTACAGCTGATACGTGGGAATTTCCATATAGTAGACAAAAAGCAGCTTTCCCGCTGGATTATCTTACCGATAATAAATTCTGGCCAAGTATAAGACGGGTGGATGAAGCCTTTGGCGATAGGAACCTAATGTGCTCCTGCCCACCAATGGAAGAATATATGGAAGCATAAAAAAGAGCTTTATAAATCATTGTTAGGTACGCAATGTTAAATAACAAGCCCAGGGCAAGTTCGAGGCAGTAAACCCACTGATGGGAATAAAAGAATACTTCTCCCTATTTACATCGAGGAGAGTGATTGTATTTTTAAGATATTTTTTCAAAAAAATATCTTAAAGAGTTCTTAATTCAAAGCAAATTATTAATTTAGGAAATAAACCGAAAGCTTTCAAAATGAATATAAAAATAAGTGGAACAGGGAGCTATATCCCCAATGTGGTGACTAAAAATACTGACTTCCAGGAACATGATTTTTTTAATATTGATGGCAGTGGTTTTCCTGATGATAATAAAACTACTATTGAGAAATTTCAGGCCATTACCGGAATTGAAGAACGCAGGTATATAGAAGACAAGCTCAACACTTCAGATATTGCGGTGTTTGCAGCTAAAAAGGCGCTTGAAGACGCCAAAACCGACCCTGAAAGCCTGGATTACATTATTGTGGCACATAATTACGGCGATGTAAAAGCGCATAATATGCAAAGCGATACCGTACCCAGCCTGGCAACCCGGGTAAAATTTCAGCTTAAAATAGAAAATCCCAAATGCGTAGGCTACGACCTGCTTTTTGGCTGCCCCGGTTGGATTGAAGGGTTTATTCAAGCACAGGCTTTTATTAAAGCAGGAATGGCTAAAAAATGCCTGGTAATTGGTGCCGAAGCTTTATCGCGGGTAGTAGATAAACACGACCGTGACTCAATGATTTTTTCTGATGGTGCCGGTGCTGCTGTTGTAGAAGCTACTTTAGAAGAAGGTGGACTTTTAGCACAAGAATCGGCTACCTACTCCTATAGCGAAGCCAATTATATTTACTTCGGCAAATCAAATGATGCAAAAGCACCAGAAGATATCCGGTATATTAAAATGAACGGACGAAAAATCTACGAATTCGCTTTAAAACATGTTCCGGTGGCAATGAAGTCCTGCCTTGAAAAAAGCGGAAAAAGTATTAATGACCTGAAGAAAATTTTTATTCACCAGGCCAATGAAAAGATGGATGATGCCATTGTAAAACGCTTTTTCAGACTTTACAAGCAACCGGTCCCTGAAAATATGATGCCCATGACTATTCAGGAATTGGGAAATAGTAGCGTGGCCACCGTACCAACACTACTTGACCTGGTTAGAAAAGGAAAAATAAAAAACCAGGAATTAAACACGGGTGATGTAATTATTCTAGCCAGTGTTGGGGCGGGAATGAACGTAAATGCAATTGTTTATCAATACTAGATGTACGAAAACAACTTTCCTGACAAACGATATAAAAAAACTTTAGAGTTTTTAGAAGCCCATGTAGCTCCCCCGGCTAAAATTCTTGATTTAGGTGTAAAAAATCCTTTCTCAGAGATTATGGAAAAAAATAACTACAAAGTGCAAAACACTCAAGGGGAAGACCTGGATTTAAACACCCAGGCCGTGGAAAGTTCTACTTATGACGTGGTAACCGCTTTTGAAATTTTTGAACATCTGGTGGCGCCCTACAATATTTTAGCTACTATAAAAGCTAAAAAGCTGGTCGCTACAGTTCCCCTTAAACTTTGGTTTTCCAGTGCTTACCGAAGTAAAACCGACATGCGTGACCGACATTACCATGAGTTTGAAGATTGGCAATTCGACTGGCTTTTGGAAAAAGCAGGATGGAAAATTATTAATAGAAAAAAATGGACCAATCCGGTTAATAAATTAGGAATAAGGCCTATTTTAAGGCAGTTCACCCCCAGATATTATGCAGTTTATGCTGAGCGGTGAGCGGTAATCGAAGTTTAATTCCTAGAAGATATGCTTACAGAAATGACCGAGCGCGACAGTCCCGACGTGCTAAAAATTTACCAAATGGGGCTCGAAACCAGGAATGCTACTT
This sequence comes from Salegentibacter sp., assembly GCA_017795085.1. Lineage (GTDB taxonomy): Bacteria > Bacteroidota > Bacteroidia > Flavobacteriales > Flavobacteriaceae > Salegentibacter. Next base: position 715,180 of record CP051246.1, on the reverse strand, counting down.
TTGAAACAACAGTACCTTCCTGGGAAATATGGAATTCAAAACATCATAAACATTCGCGCCTGGTGTATATAGAAAACACAAATGTAGTGGGTTGGGCTGCTCTCTCCCCTACATCGGCACGAGAGGTTTACGGAGGCGTAGCTGAAGTAAGCATCTATGTACACGCTAACTTTAAAGGCAGGGGAATTGGCTCTCAATTAATGGAAAAACTCCTTATTTCTTCAGAAGAAAACGGGATTTGGTCTCTTTTTTCCAGCGTTTTTCCTGAAAATTCGGCTACTATAAAATTACACGAAAAATTCGGGTTTAGAGTTTTGGGTTACAGGGAAAAAATTGCACAATTAGATGGCAAATGGAGAAATACCGTCCTACTGGAAAGACGGAGCAAAAAAATCGGATTTTAAATTTCCTTCACCAAAAATTATTTTATTTTGAAGATATACATCGTTATTCCTGCACATAACGAAGCTGAATATATAGGAGAAACGCTTCAGTCTTTGGTAGTCCAAACGCTGCTCCCCCGCCAAGTGGTGGTGGTAGACGATGCTTCTACCGACAATACGGCTGAAATTGTTGCCTTGTTCGCCCAAAAATATCCGTTTATAAAACTGGTAAAATCAAATTCGGCTAAAGACCATTTGCCAGGCAGCAAAGTAATTAATGCTTTTTACAAAGGTTATGCTGCTTTAGATGAAAGCTACGACATCATTTGTAAATTTGATGCCGATTTAATTTTCCCGAAGGATTATTTAGAAAAAATCAGTTATCATTTTGAGCAAAATCCTAAAGTAGGAATGGCCGGCGGCTTTTGCGAAATTGAAAAAAATGAAAATTGGGTTTTGGAAAAGCTTACCGGAAAAGACCATATCCGCGGTGCTTTAAAAGCTTACCGAAAAGATTGTTTTGAAGATATTAACGGCCTAAAACCTGCAATGGGCTGGGATACCGTAGATGAATTGCTGGCACAATATCATGACTGGCAAATAAAAACTGATGAAACCCTAAGGGTAAAACATCTAAAACCAACCGGAAAGAACTACGGCAAAACCTCAAAATATAAACAGGGAGAAGCTTTTTACAGCTTAGGCTATGGATTTCCACTTAGTTTAGTTGCTTCTGCTAAACTGGCGTTTAAAAAAGGGAATATCAACTTTTTTAAAGATTATATTCGGGGTTATCAAAAAGCTAAAAAAGAAAAACGGCCTCTCCTGGTTTCAGAAGAAGAAGGCCGTTTTATTCGAAATTTGCGTTGGAAAAAAATACGCAAAAAACTATTTTAAAATTATTTATCCAGCATCATAAACAAAGGTTGCCCGGTGGCTCCATTTGGAAATGCTATACCGAGTAATGCAGATACGGTTGGCGCAATATCCGGAATTACAGAACGCTGCGTAGTGCTGCCTTGTTTTATCCCTGCTCCATAGAAAATAAGTGGCGCATGCGTATCGTAGGTAAGTCCGCTACCGTGCGTAGAACCTGTTTTAGAATAGATGATGGTGGCTGGATTTATCACAAAAACCACGTCACCGCTACGGCGCTGATTAAATCCATTTTGGATAGACTCCATAATTCCACTATTAAAACTTGCTCCGGTGAGCTGGCTACGGGTTACTACTTTATCAATTTGATCCTGCTGAAGAATGTATTGTGCTACCGCTTTCTCCAATTTTTCAGCATTGACTCCTGCTTCCTGCAGGTTTTTATAATCAAAGAATACCTGCCCATTTGATACATTTTGAATCAAATTTTCTTCATTAAATTCTTTAGCTACAAATTTCTCAAGGGCTTTTTTAAATTGGTTATCATCAAAATATCCACCGGGAATATTCACTGATTGCAGGTAAGAAGGTACATCAACCGCCCCGTGGTCGGCGGTAATAAAAATAGTGTATTCCCCTTTGCCTATATTTTTATCAAGATAATTTAAAACTTCAGCTATATTTTGATCTAAACGCAAATAAGTGTCTTCAATTTCTTTGGAATTCACCCCAAAATTATGGCCTACATAATCGGTACTGGAATAACTTAAAGTAAGGAAATCGGTTATTTCATCCTGGCCAAGTTCTTCACCTTTTATAGCAGCTAAGGCAAAATCGGTAGTTAAATCATTACCGAAAGGTGTTGAATTTATGATACTAAAATTTCCATTTTTAGCACTTAGTGCTTTTAAATCATAAGGAAAAACAGCTTCTTTTTTGCCTTTAAATCCACCCTCAAATTCATTTTTATCACTCCCACTTTCGGTATAGGTTTCTATATCATAAAGGGTATTCCATGTTTTTAAATAAGATGCCGCCTTTCCTGAGTTATTGAAATCCAACACCCACTCTGGCAATTCATCAAGATAAAAGGAGCTGGTAATAAACCTGCCTTCTTCCCCGGCATTAAACCAATAAGCTGCATTGGCCGTATGTCCTGCCGGTAAAATCGAGCCACGATCTTTAACGGCAACACCAATGGTTTTTCCCCTCATTTGAGTATGCAATCGGTTCTGATCGGCTACGCTGGTAGTCTTCATACGGTGAGGCGACATTTTTCCGGCATCAGAATTGGTACCTACAGGTTCAACTGAATCATCCTCGGCACAATACACAAAATTATTTTCAAACTTGTTAAACCAATTATTACCAATAATGCCATGGTTCATTGGTGTGGTTCCCGTCCATACCGAAGCATGACCAGGGCCGGTATAGGTAGGTACATAATTAAAATGATGATTTTTAAAGTTAAAACCTTCATTGACGAGACGTTTAAAACCGTCATCACCAAACCTGTCCCAAAAACGACTAAGATAATCATAGCGCATTTGGTCTACCACAATGCCAACTACCAACTTTGGTTTTGTATTCTCAGGAATTTGCGCCTTCAGCCCGAAGTTAAAAAGGGCTATAAAAGCTAATAAAATAATGTATCTCATTTTAGGTTCTATTTTGAAGTGCCCCAAAATTACTAAACTATAACGGGTAAAGATTAATTCTACGTTAAATACTTTCGATGTATTTTTTAGTATTTTAGCTTTACAAAAATTAGCGAATGAATTATTTGCATGCTATTGGTGAATACTTTTTAATGCTGAAAGGGGTTTTTGGCCGAATGACCAAACGCTCGGTTTTAAAAGACCTTATTTTTAAAGAAATAGATGATCTTATTCTAAGCTCTATTGGAATTGTGGCTTTTCTTTCCTTTTTTATAGGTGCGGTAGTAGCCATTCAAACCGCTTTAAACCTTACCAACCCGTTAATTCCAAAGTCCCTCGTAGCTTATGCTGCCAGACAATCGGTGATTTTAGAGTTTGCACCTACTTTTATTTCCATTATTATGGCGGGAAAAGTAGGCTCTTATATAACCTCTAGTATTGGCTCGATGAACGTAACTGAACAAATTGATGCCCTTGAGGTGATGGGGATCAACTCTTTAAACTATCTTATTTTCCCAAAAATTATTGCGATGTTAGCCTATCCTTTTGTTATTGCAATTTCAATGTTTTTAGGAATTGTAGGAGCATATACGGCAGCAGTAATGGGAGGATTTGTAGGCCCGGAACCCTTTATTGAAGGCTTACAGGATGAGTTTATTCCGTTTCATTTGGTTTACGCTTTCATAAAAACATTTCTTTTCGCTTTTATCCTGGCTACCATTCCAGCCTATCATGGATATTATATGAAAGGAGGAGCTTTGGAAGTAGGTGAAGCCAGTACCACTTCATTTGTCTGGACCAGTGTGGTGATTATTATTACCAATTATGCCGTAACCCAACTCTTATTAAGTTAATGCTATGATTGAAGTAAAAGGTTTACATAAAAAATTTGATGATGAAGAAGTATTAAAAGGAATTGATTTTGTTTTTGACCGTGGCAAAACCAACCTTATTATAGGCCAATCTGGCTCAGGAAAAAGTGTATTGATGAAATGCATGTTAGGGCTTTTTATGCCTGAAAAAGGTTCCATTGAATACGATGGTAAATCTTATCATGAATTTACTGAAGACGAAAAGAAGGATCTGAGTAAACAAATTGGAATGGTTTTTCAGGGAGGAGCCTTATTTGATTCTATGACTGTTGAAGAAAATGTAATGTTTCCTTTACGTATGTTTACCAGGCAGAAGAGGAAAGAAATGAAAAGCCGGGTAGATGAAGTTTTAGAACGGGTAAACCTTACGGGAACGGCTAATAAAATGCCTTCTGAAATTAGTGGTGGAATGCAAAAGAGGGTTTCTATAGCAAGGGCCATTGTAAACCGCCCAAAATATTTGTTTTGTGATGAACCTAATTCCGGTTTAGATCCAAAAACTGCAACAGTAATAGATAACCTGGTTCAGGAGTTAACCCATGAATACGACATTACCACAGTAATTATTACCCACGATATGAATTCGGTATTGGAAATCGGGGAGAAAATTGCCTTTTTAAAAGACGGTGTATTAGCCTGGAAAGGCGATAAATCTCAAATTTTTAAAACTGAAGATGAAACCGTAACCGATTTTGTGTACTCTTCCGATTTATTCAAAAAAGTAAGAAAAGCCCAACTGGAAGGCTATTAATTCACTGTCCTTACACTTAAGGTATCTAATTGCAGGCGTACCCTCAACCAATCCTGAAGGCGCTTCTGTTCGCGGGATTTCACCGACGACGATAAGCCTTTACTCCAGGTCACGGTAAAAGTAGGGATTGTATCTACTTTGCTAAAATTGGTTGAAATAAGGTTAGAATAGCCTATTTCTTCCAGATTTTCATAGTTGATTTTTGCTTCGCGACTAAGATCCTTAAAAGAAAAATCCTCTGCCCGATATTTTGAAAGTTCCCGTTCAAGTAATTGAATTTTTCGATCTTTATCAGCAATTGCTTCCTGGTTTTTTTCATATAAATCTTCCAAAATTCCACTACGTACCTGAGTGCTTAATTCCTGCATATCCCCGCTTTGCTCCCCCTGATGCACAATAAGCTCTGCTTCACTTAAAGCTTCAAAATCGGTCATCTGTTCTTTCCAGGTGTTTATAGTTCCGGCGGGTACACGCTGGCCTATTAAATACACCTCTACCCTATTATTTTGGTAATCGTGTTCGTATTTAATGGTTTCAGTACCGCTATAGCGAACTACTTCCCCTAAAAACTCTCTTGCTTTCGATTCAAAAAGTTGTTTTTGAAGCAGGTTTACAAATAAAATTACACTGGGAATCATGACCACAATGGCAATAGTAGAAGCAATTTGAGCAATTCTCCTTCTCTTTTTACTGTTGGCATACTTAACCAACGGAAAACCTAACAACTTAGTAACCACAAAAGAAGAAAGTGCTATAAACACCGCGTTTATTGAAAAGAGATATAAAGCCCCACCCGCATATGACCAATTAGCTATCGCCAAACCATAACCCACAGTACACAAAGGGGGCATAAGGGCCGTGGCAATCGCAACCCCCAGAATTACACTGGCAATGGTTCCTTTTTTGGTTTTTGCAACAATAAGGGCTAAACCGCCAAAAATCGCTACTAAAACATCTAAAATCGTAGGATAGGTTCGTGCCACCAGTTCCGCATTATCTTCCTTCATAGGAGAAATAAGAAAATAAATATAAGCGGTAAGTACACTAAGCACCACCATGGTCCCAAGGTTAATCAAAGAACGCCTAAGGGTCTCTACATCATTTATCCCAACAGACATTCCTACCCCCACAATTGGTCCCATTAAGGGAGAGATAAGCATCGCCCCAATTACCACCGCCGTACTTCCCACATTTAGCCCCACCGAAGCAACAAAAATAGAAAATATTAAAATCCAGGCATTATGACCTTTAAAAGAAATATCTTTTTTTACAGCCTCTACCGTAGACTCCCGATCGGTGTCATGACGAATTTCCAACAATTCATTTAAAAACTGTCTGAAATTTTGCCAGAATCCCTTAGCATTCTGTTTTAACTCAACCGTGCTATCTTTTTTTTCTTCCTGTGGTTGTGGATTTTCCATACTTACACTAGCTTATCACCATATTTTTCAAGAACTTCTTCCCTAATACTTTTAATTTCCTGTTCCTCCTCTTTTGGAATAATCATAAGCACATCATCATTTTCCATCACAATATAATCTTTTAATCCCTGTAGGATCACAATTTTATTCTGCTCGGTCCTAATAATATTTCCTTCGGAATTTTTTGTAAGAAGTCGGGCATTTACTGAAGTATTTCCATTTTCATCCTGAGGTAATTCCTGGGAGAGTGACCCCCAAGTGCCCAAATCGTTCCAACTGAAACTCGCAGGGATTACAAAAACCTTATTTGACTTTTCCATAATTCCGTAATCTATAGAAATGTTGGTAGCCCTGCCGTAATTTTGTTCCAAAAAGGTTTTTTCCTCAGGTTTATTCCAAATATCCCCGGCTCTTTCGAAAAGTCGGTACATCTCGGGGAGATATTCTTTAAAACAAGTAATAATATATTCTGCACTCCAGATAAAAATACCGGCATTCCAAAGGTAATTTTCTTCTTTCAAAAATTCTTGTGCCTTTTTAATTGAAGGCTTTTCAGTAAATTTTGTTACCGGCTTCAGGGAATCCCCGGCCTTCTTATATTTTATATACCCATATCCGGTATTTGGAAAAGTTGGTTTTATGCCCAAACAAATTAGTTTCCCTCCTTCCTGGATATTTTCAAAAGCTTTTTCAACATCCTCAATGAAATTTCCCTGATTTTCTATCCAGTGATCGCTAGGCGCTACCAATATTTTAGCATTCTTATTCCTTGTATAAATCTTTAAAGATCCTAACAAAATGCTAGGTGCGGTATTACGCATTTCAGGCTCTAATACAATTTGTTCATCTTTTATGCCGGGCAAATGCTCCTGTACTTTTTTACGATACATTTTATGGGTAAGAATAAGAATATTCTCTGTGGGAATAAACTTTGAAAGTCGTTTAAAGGTAGTTTGGATAAGACTCTCGCCAACCCCCAAAATATCAAGAAACTGTTTAGGATTTTGAGTAGTACTTACCGGCCAAAACCTGGAACCTACCCCGCCTGCCATTAGAATTGCATAGTAATTTTCATTCTCCATAAATTCAGGTTTTTAACAGTTCTACCTCGGCGTTTGGCTGAAACAAATACAACTTTCCAGTATCAATTTCAAGACATTCATAACGCTTTATACGTTTTTGTCCTTTTTTAAAGGTCTTACCATTATATATCCTAAAAATACTCCCCAGAGGAATTTCAAAAATATAGTTTTTATCATTATCAGGATCAAAACTTTTTAACGCTACAGACAACCGGGCATCGGTATCGCTACTTGCCCTTGGATTTCTAAAATGTGCAGCAATTAGCGATAATAATTTATTTGGAAAGATTTCTGGACGGATAAAAGGTACCATTAATTCCCTAAAAGTAAGTTTCCACTCTATACCGTGGGGTTTTATATTCCTGCCATATTTTTCAAAAGCAACCAAATGAGCTATTTCATGAATTAATGTAATTAAAAAACGATATTTATTTAAGTTAGCATTTACCGTAATTTGCTGGGCACCATTGGGCATTCTTCTATAATCTCCATGTCGTGTTTTCCGTTCATTTACAATTTTCAAATGAACATTATTAAGCTTGATCAGTTCAAAAATAGGAGCGACAGCATACAAAGGCAAGTATTTTTTAAGAATATCATTCAAAATTAAGGAGTGCTGTTTGAAACCTGCAATAATTTTCCATTGTAATATTTATGACCGGTTAAGCTAAAATCAAAAATGTATTGTGCCATTTCTTTTGCTGAAACCGGCGCTTCCAAACCCGGAAATGCCGCGGCCAGCATTTCGGTTTGTACTGCTCCCAAGGCCAAAACATTAAATGCGGGGCCTTTTTCTTTATATTCTTCCGCTAAAAGTTCGGTAAGATTAATCAAAGCCGATTTACTGGAACTATAAGCTGAAAGCCCGGGAAATTTAACACTACCCTGTACTCCGCCCATCGTACTAATATTCACCACATGTGATTTTTGATAAAAATAGGGCATTAATTTTTGAGTTAATCCTATTACTCCAAAAATATTGGTTTGATAGATTTTAAAAAACTCTTCTGAAGAAATATCTTCAAAAGGCTTATTTAGAAAAGCGCCGGCATTATTGATTAAAACATCGACATTTTTATCCTCATTTTGTAAAAACCCTACTACCTTTTCTAAATCAGCTTCACTACCTATATCGCAGGAAAAAGCTTCAACATTGCTTAAGCCAAGCTCTTTTATCGGTTTTTCATTTCGGGAAAGTGCTAAAACCTGATGGCCGGCTTCGGCAAAAAACTTTACCAATTCGAATCCAATTCCGCGGCTGGTACCGGTAATTACAATTTGTTTCATTTACTCGGTTAATTTTATTTCTTTTTCTTTAGTATTTGCCATTTTGTGAATTCCAGGTGCCACACTTTCAATCACATTATTCATATGAACAAAATCCAATTTATCTGTCTCGTCATCTACATGATGATAGTATTCATAATTGGTAAAGTCGAAAGTGCAGAAAGTCTGTGCCGGCACCTTAAATTGCTTATAAAAAGGATAATTATCGCTACGCTGAAACAAGTTATATTCTTTGGCTTGCGGTAAGAAACCCGCAATTTTATCCTCGGAATATTCATTAAATTTTTCAGCTAAATTAGAATCTTCATAACCGGTTATGTAAGTCAGGTAATCTTTATTTTGCATTGGCACACCAATCATTTCAAAATTTAGCATGGTATAAAGGTTTATTCCTTCATTTTTTAGTTTTTCGGCGGCATATTTAGATCCCTGAAGCCCCAATTCTTCTGCAGAAAACAGGATAAAGAGCAAACTTCTTTTATTATCATTAATTTTAGCAAAGTACTTAGCCAATTCTACCACGGCCACCGTACCTGCAGCATTATCATTAGCACCGTTTGCAATTTTATCACCCTCGATTTCTTCGCCTTTTCCAATATGATCGTAATGCGCTCCGATAATTATAACCTCATCTTTTAAATCTTTATCGTTGCCCTCAACAAAACCCATTACATTAAATGCCTGGCGGCCTTCAATTTCAAAAGAATCACGATAGGTTTCATAATAAGGTTTTACATCATTTTTCTCAAAAATACCTTCTATTCTTTTAGCGGCAAGATCAATACCTTCCGTACCGGTTTCCCGTCCTTTTAAATCATCGGAAGCTAAAAACTCAGTTAAAGATTTTAATTCAGTTTTATCTACTGAAATTTCCTGTTTTTTTGTTTCGGTCATCTGGGATTTTTCCTTGCAGCCAAGGAGCAAGACGATACCTACAATCGCAAAGTGAAGTAATAGTTTTCTCATATGGCTAAAGATAAAAAAATCCCGCGATACCGCGGGATTTAGAATTATAGATTATTTTAATTGATCTAAGCCAGCATGGTAACCGGATTCTCAATATAAGTTTTCAATGTTTGGAGGAATGCAGCTCCGGTTGCCCCATCAACGGTACGATGATCGCAAGCCAGGGTCAACTTCATCGTATGTCCTACCACAATTTCACCATTTTTAACTACAGGTTTCTCTACAATAGTCCCTACTGAAAGAATTGCAGAATTTGGCTGGTTGATAATACTTGTAAATTCAACGATACCAAACATACCTAAATTTGAAACGGTAAACGTACTGCCTTCCATTTCGTTGGGCTGTAACTTTTTATTTCTTGCTTTTCCAGCAAGATTTTTCACGTTTCCTCCAATTTGCGTCATGGACATTTGATCGGCAAATTTAAGCACTGGTACAACAAGTCCTTCTTCTACAGCTACCGCCACACCCATATGAATGTGTTTTGCAAGTTTCATGCTATCACCCGTCCACTGGCTATTTACCTGCGGATGTTTTCTTAAGGCCATTGCACTAGCTTTAATCACCATATCGTTAAAACTCACCTTAATATCTGGCATCTCGTTAATTTGTTTACGTGATGCCATTGCATTTTCCATATCTACCTCAATAGTCAGGTAATAATGTGGTGCGTTAAATTTAGATTCGCCAAGCCGTTTGGCTATGGTTTTACGCATTTGCGAATTCTTAATCTCCTCAAACTCTTCCTCACCAGCTGGCACATAAGGTTGGGCAGCAGGCTTAGCTTCTTGCGATTCCTTAGTTTCGGCAGCAGGTTTTTCTGAAGGTTTATAGTCTTCGATATCTTTCTTTACAATTCGGCCGTTTTCACCGCTTCCTTCTACTTTGGAAAGATCAATACCTTTATCTTCAGCCATTTTTTTAGCTAAAGGAGAAGCAAAAATCCTACCTGAATCTTTCTGACTTTTATCTTCTGCTTTTTCTGAAGATTTATCTTCGGAAGCTTTCTCTTCTTTTTTATCCTCTTTTTTCTTGTCCTTCTTTCCTGAAGATTTTGATTTTCCGTCGGTAGAAATTTTAGAAACATCGGTTCCTTCCGGCCCAATAATGGCCAACAAACTATCTACAGGCGCAGTACCACCTTCTTCAATACCGATTTTCAAGAGTGTACCTTCGTAAAAAGATTCAAACTCCATTGTGGCCTTATCGGTTTCGATTTCAGCCAGAATATCTCCTTCTTCTACTTTATCACCTTCTTTTTTCAACCAGCTTGCCACGGTTCCTTCTTCCATGGTATCGCTAAGTCGTGGCATAGTTACAATTTCTACACCTTCAGGAACTTCGCCGTCACCATCATCTGATTCTTCTTCATTTGAAGAATCCTCTTCCTCTTTTTCTTCTTTATCGTCGTCCTTCTTATTTTCGTCTTTGCTGTCTCCATTTCCACCTTCAAGAAGTTCAGAAATATCTTCCCCTTCTTCCCCGATGATAGCAAGTAACGTATCTACGGGAGCGGTTTCGCCTTCCTCTATGCCAATATGTAAAAGTGTACCTTCGTAAAAAGATTCAAATTCCATCGTAGCCTTATCGGTTTCTATTTCAGCTAAAATATCACCTTCTTCTACTTTATCGCCTTTTTTCTTTAACCACTTCGCAACTACACCTTCTTCCATGGTGTCGCTCAAGCGCGGCATATTAATTACTTCTGCCATAATTTATTCGGGTTTATGTGCTAAAAATGGATAGTCTTCCTGTTCGTAAACCACATCGTACATAATGCTCTTATCGGGGAAATCTGATTCATCAGCGAATTTCTCACATTCTGACACCTTATCCTTTACGCGCTTATTGATTTCCTTAATTTCGTCTTCAGAAGCGTATTTTTTCTCCTTAATAATATCGAGTACCTGGGTAATCGGGTCGATTTTTTGATATTCGGCCACTTCTTCCTTAGTACGATATTTTTGCGCATCACTCATAGAGTGACCGCGATAACGATAGGTTTTTAATTCTAAAAAGGTTGGCCCATCACCTTTTCTGGCGCGTTTAATAGCTTCATCAAGAGACTCTGCCACTTTAGTTGGGTTCATCGCATCAACCGGGCCACAAGGCATCTCATAAGCATTTCCTATTTTCCAGATATCTGTACTCTTAGAGGTGCGGGCAACCGAAGTCCCCATGGCATATCCGTTATTTTCCACACAGAAAACCACCGGAAGATTCCAGTTCACGGCCATATTTAAAGTTTCGTGAAGTGATCCCTGTCTTGCGGCACCGTCTCCGAGAAAACATAAAGTAACGGCTTCTCTTTTATGATATTTATCGGCAAAAGCCAAACCGGCACCTAATGGAATTTGTCCCCCCACAATACCGTGACCACCATAAAAATTATGTTCTTTTGAGAAAATGTGCATAGAACCTCCCAAACCACTGGAAGTTCCGGTTTTCTTTCCGTAAAGTTCGGCCATTACCCGCTTGGGGTCAACTCCTAAACCAATAGGTTGCACATGGTTACGATAGGCGGTTATCATCTTGTCTTTTTCCCGGTCCATTACATGAAGAGCACCAGCTAAAATAGCTTCCTGCCCATTGTAAAGATGTAAAAACCCTCTTACTTTTTGCTGGATATATACCTGCGCTAATTTATCTTCAAATTTGCGCCAAAACAACATATCCTCGTACCACTTTAAGTATGTGGCTTTTGTAACTTTTTTCATTTAAAAACTATTAATTTTTAGGCCAGACACATTAGCTTTTGCCAAGCGGGTAACAAAAATACTATTTTCAATAAGAATGGAAAACTGTTTTTGTGCAAAAAATATAGAAAAACTTAAAGGGCAGATTTATCGAATAAAAATGGTAATAAATTTTTAACCGATTCAGACTTCATTATTTTTCCTGTTTCTCCCATAAAATATAATGAAATAGGGCTTTGTTGTTTCAATTCGTACTCAGCTAATGCCTGCCGGCAGGCCCCGCAGGGGGGTACGGGAGCTATAACACTTCTATTAAGCGATTTTGCTGAAACCACCAGGATTTTTATTTCGTTATCGGGAAACTTGGCACCGGCAAAGTAAACTGCCGTACGTTCTGCACAAAGCCCCGAAGGGTATGAAGCATTTTCCTGATTGCTTCCCGGAACTACTTCTCCATTATCTAAAAGAATGGCCGCCCCTACCTTAAAACGGGAATATGGAGCATAAGCTTTTTCCCGAGCTTCAATTGCGATTTCTACCAGTTCCTGAACTTCTCCAGGAAGTTCCTCTTTATTTTCAAAAATTTCAAATTCTGAAGTTAACTGAAAAGATTTCATCAAACATTGATTAATGGATAATTAAGGTAAGAGATAGCAATCGAAACATCTACAAACTTTAGAAAAAATTAAGATTTAATACACGTATTGATCACCAAAATTAAAGGTAAGGGCAAATCTTAAGCCTCCTTCCAACGGGCTTTTAATCCGGGAGGTAGAGAAAAGATAAGAAAGATCTATATTCACACTTTCATAAGTAAACCCTGCCCCAAAAGATAAAAAGCGACGTGCTCCCTTATTCTGGTTTTCATTAAAATATCCGGTTCTGAATGCAAATTGATCTTTGAATAGATATTCGGCTCCAACTGCCCAGGTAGTTTCCCGAAGTTCTTCACCAAGTCCCCCGGGAGCATCCCCCCAGGAAGTAAATATCCCTTCAATGGCACCTATACTATTATATTCGGCTTCATCTTCAGAATCGAAAACAGTACCATTACCATTAAAGTCGCGTGGTGTAGGCACCAGTAATTTATTGAATTCAATGTAAGTCCCCAATCGATTTTCAGTATCAAAAATAAAATCAAAACCGCCTCCCAGCCTAAAATTGGTAGGAATAAAGTTTTCCTGCCCGGCATCATCATATTTCATTTTAGGCCCGATATTAGAGATATTGGCACCAGCTTTCCATTGCCCGTTAAAATTGGAAAAAACAAGTTGGTTACTTTGAAAATAACCGCCTATATCAACACCAAAACTATTGGCTGCCCCAAGATCTCGTTCGTCCTGCAAGCCCAAATCAGATCGCAGGTACCGTCCTGCCACAGCCATAGAAAAATTTTCACTTAACCGAAGCGCGTAAGACAAATCAAAAGATAATTCATTAGGACTTACCGGTAAAGGTTCGGAGAAAGAAGTAACTCTTGTTTCGATTGTTCCCAAACCAAAATAACGTAAACTGGCCGCAAAAGCACTTCGTTCATTAATGCGGTTAAAATAATTAATACTGCCAAGGAAAATATCATCTACAACCTCCCTTAAATAAGGAGTATAGGAAACCCCGATACCATGTTCTTTTTTAGCAAATGCATATTTTGCAGGGTTCCATTGTTGGGAAAAGACATCAGGTGCCGTAGCCACCCCCTGATCTCCCATTCCGGCAGCACGTGCATCTGCTGCTACCATTAAAAAGGGCACCGTCGTGGTAATTACCCGGTCCCGTTCCTCGTTTTGAGCAAATCCTGAGAAATGAATCCCCAGGAGAACCCCAAGCAAGAAGATTGTTATTTTTCTCATTTCATCAAAATGTAATGATAAACAAATATATAGTATTATTCCTGTTAAGGAAACAAGACTTAGTCAAAAATCAAAATACCGTATTCAAATTCAATAAAATTAAAAGTTGGAATAATTAATGGGGTGGACAACTTTACAACGTTTGTTTCATTCAAATATTTTAATCCTCAATTATAGAAATCAAATAACAGCTATTCGTCACTAAAGCCCCCAAACAAGTACTTTACTATTATTTTCCCCAATTTTAAAAACTTCAGCAAAAAACCACTAATTTTGCTACCGTATTCCAATTGAAACAAAATATTAAAGCTCATTTTAAAAGTCTCAAAGCAAGTCATTCAAGGCTTTATCCATTTTTCAAACCGACGGGGAATAATAAAATAATCTTGTACATTTAGCGTTAATTACTATATTGCAAAGCCTAAAATTCTATCAAAATAGAGAATTTATATGAGAACCAATGTTGCTTTAAAAGCCTTGATAGCTGTCGTACTGGCAGGTAGTTTTGCAGGCTGTAACAATTCAAAAAATTATAAAAATAATTCCAGGGCTACCGGCTGGGACATAAATTCTAATGACGGTGGTTTTCAGTATCAAACTGATTATAATGAACAGGAAACAGGCCCCGGACTGGTATTTGTTGAAGGAGGCACCTTTACTATGGGAAGGGTACAAGACGATGTAATGCACGATTGGAACAACACTCCTACCCAGCAACACGTTCAGTCTTTCTATATAGATGAAACCGAAGTTACCAATCTTATGTATATGGAATACCTGGATTGGCTAAAAAATGTTTTTCCTCCCGAAGAAGAAAAATATCGAAATATATATAATGGTGCCGTACCAGATACTTTAGTTTGGAGAAACCGACTTGGTTTTAACGAGACTATGGTAAACAATTATTTACGCCACCCGGCTTATGCTAATTATCCTGTAGTTGGAGTTAGCTGGATTCAGGCTATTGAATTCAGTAAATGGCGAACCGATAGGGTGAATGAGAAAATTCTGGAAGAACAAGGTTATGTCAAAGAAGGAGCCCGTTATACCGATATAGATGCAGGTGTTACTTTTAATACTGAAACCTATCTTAATGCCCCCAGCCAAACTTATGGCGGAAACACAGAAATTAGCCAGGGAGGTCGGGAATCAGAACGTATGATAGAAAGAGCTTCAGAAAATACCGATGCTGAAGGCAATGCCATTGGCGACCAAACTTTTGTTCAACGTAAAGATGGAGTTGTACTACCTGAATACCGGCTGCCTACAGAAGCTGAATGGGAATATGCCGCTCTCGGCCTGTCGGGAATCAGAGAATACAATGCTTACCGGGGAAGAAAAAAATATCCCTGGGATGGCCAATATACCCGCTCTGGTGATATGAAAAACCAAGGTGACCAATTAGCCAACTTTAAACAAGGTGATGGGGATTATGGTGGTATTGCCGGATGGAGTGATGATGGGGCCGACATTACTGCTGAAGTGATGTCTTACGAACCTAATGATTTTGGACTTTACGATATGGCCGGAAATGTGGCTGAATGGGTTGCCGATGTTTATCGCCCTATTGTTGATGATGAATTTAACGACTTTAACTATTACCGGGGGAATGTCTATACCAAACACAAAATTAGCGAAGACGGTACTATTGAGGTGGTAACTCCAGAAGATGTTCGTTATGATACTTTAAGCAACGGAAAGATAGTAGCTCGTAACCTTCCCGGGGAAATTGTTCAAACCCCCGTGACCGAAGAAGATACGTATATGCGTACTAATTATACTGATAGTGATCAGCGGGATTTTCGAGATGGTGATAAAAATTCTTCCCGATATTACGAGCCTTTCCAGGAGATAAACGATCCCTCAAAAAGGATGTACAACTCTCCTGTTTACGACAACATCAGCGTAAATGACAGTGCCGGAACTATGAACCGTGGCTATGACGGTCAAAGACGTACTACGTTAATTAGCAATGAAGCAAGAGTATACAAAGGAGGTTCCTGGAAAGACCGTGCTTATTGGTTAGACCCAGCACAACGCCGATTCTTCCCACAAGATATGGCAACCGATTATATTGGTTTTAGAAATGCAATGTCTCGTGTAGGGTCAAAATATAAAGGGAAGAATAAAACAGCACGTCAAAAATAATAAATTACAGCATATAAAATATTTTAAAAAAGCCCTGAAAAAACAGGGCTTTTTTTATAGCTTTATTTTATATAAATAAACCCCTCATTGAAAGATTCATTAAGCTATGGTTACCACTGTTTCTGATTATCCGTTATTAGTAATAATTGACATTTTTACGTCATGCTGAACTCGTTTCAGCATCTAATAAGATTGTAAGTTAGCAATATACAAAATTAGAGCCTGAATCAAGTTCAGGGTGACGATACGATTATGACTCTTTACGGACATTCAACACTTTTTTATACTATAATGATAATCAAATATTTAACATAATTTTATTCGTGTGAAAATTGCAAGCCTACATCAACACTTTTTAGTAAGTTCAGGTATAAGTACAGATACCCGAAATATCCTGCCAAATAGTATTTTTTTTGCACTAAAAGGTGCTAATTTTAACGGAAATCAATTTGCCGCTGAAGCACTTTCCCAGGGGGCAAACTATGTTGTAGTAGATGAAAAAACTGCAATAATCCCCAATGATGAACGCTATATTTTAGTAAATAACAGCCTAAAAACCCTTCAAAAGCTAGCCACCTTTCACCGACAGTTCTTAGGTTTATCTA
This sequence comes from Salegentibacter sp., assembly GCA_017795085.1. Classification (GTDB taxonomy): domain Bacteria; phylum Bacteroidota; class Bacteroidia; order Flavobacteriales; family Flavobacteriaceae; genus Salegentibacter. Next base: position 698,585 of record CP051246.1, on the reverse strand, counting down.
TTATTGCTATTACCGGAAGTAACGGCAAAACCACTACCAAAGAACTCGTTAATACCGTACTTTCTAAAAAATATAAAACCAAAGCCACCAAAGGAAACCTGAATAACCATATTGGCGTCCCCTTAACTTTATTAAGTATGGACGAGGAAACTGAGATTGGTATTGTAGAAATGGGTGCAAACCACCCCGGGGAAATTGAATTTTTATGTAATATTGCTTTTCCGGATTACGGATATATCACCAACTTCGGAAAAGCACATTTGGAAGGTTTTGGGAGTATAGAAGGCGTAATCAAAGCTAAAAGTGAACTTTATACCCATTTAAAAAAACATAAAAAACTGATATTCCTCAATCAAGATGATAAAAACCAAAAAATCCACCTACCGTACAATCATTATTTCAGTTTTGGTTCAAAAAGGACGGCCAAATTAAAAATAAATTACATCGAGGGCGATCAATTTGCCAGAATCAACTATAACCAAACCGATTTTAAAAGTCAGCTTCCGGGAAAATACAACGCCTATAATATGGCTGCGGCGCTTTGCATAGGGCTGTATTTTAAAGTTCCTTTTAAAGAAATCCAGCAAGCCATTGAAGCTTATATTCCTGAAAACAACCGTTCACAGGTAATAAAAAAGGAAAACAAAACTATTTATTTAGATGCCTACAATGCCAATCCCACCAGTATGAAAGCTTCTATTGAGAATTTCTCTGAATTAAAAACACCGGGACAAAAAATGCTTATTCTGGGTGATATGCTGGAACTGGGGATTTATTCTGAAGAAGAACATCAGGAAATTGTAAACTTAGTTGAAATTTCCAATTTTGATGAAACCTATTTGGTGGGGCCCAATTTTGGCAATACTCTTGTTACAAAATCAACCCTTATTAAATTCAAAAACGCTCGAACACTTAAAGAACACTTAAAAACAATCCCTATTCACAACAGCAATATTCTGGTAAAAGGTTCCAGGGGTCTTGCCCTGGAACAACTAGTTGATGTAATTTAAATTTTTGAATTCCTTAACCGAAGTGCATTGCCAATTACAGAAACCGAGCTAAAACTCATTGCCAGCGCAGCAATCATTGGTGAAAGTAAAAGTCCAAAAACCGGATATAAAACCCCCGCTGCAATAGGTACTCCTATAGTATTATAAACAAGTGCAAAAAAGAGATTTTCTTTAATATTCCGCATCACTTTTTTGCTAAGGATTTTTGCCTTTTTCACTGCTTTTAAATCTCCTTTTACCAAGGTTATTTCGGCACTTTCAATAGCTACATCAGTACCGGTTCCCATAGCAATACCAATATTAGCCTGGGCTAAAGCAGGGGCATCATTAATTCCATCACCGGCCATAGCTACCTTTTTACCTTTTTCCTGAAGCTTTTTGACTTCTTCCTGTTTGTTTTCAGGCAGCATACCGGCTTTAAATCCGCTAAGCCCAAGTTCTTCGGCTACCGATTTTGCCGTTTTCTCATTATCACCGGTAAACATATACACTTCCATCCCGCCATTCATCAGCGATTTTAAAGCTTCACGACTGGTTTTCTTAATCGGATCGGTAATCGTAAAGAAACCAGCCAGTTTTCCTTCTACAGCAACATAGGAAACCGTTTTTCCTTTTTCCTGTTCGGCAATCACTTTTTCTTTAATTTCTGACGGAATATCAATGCTTTCCGCTTCCATCAATTTATCATTTCCTATTGCTATTTTCCTATCGGAAACCTTTCCGGTCACTCCCTTTCCGGTAATGGAATTAAAATCGGAAGCTTCTTCAAACTTCAATTCCTTTTCTCTGGCAAAACTTACTGTAGCTTTTGCCAGCGGATGCTCACTTTGGGAATTTACTGCAGCAATAAGACTAATGATTTCTTCTTTTTTCTCAGAAAAAAGAACTTCCACTCTATCGACTTTTGGCTTACCTTCGGTAATTGTTCCGGTTTTATCAATAATTAAGGTATCAATAGCGTTCATTTCCTGTAACGCCCGGGCATTTTTTATTAATACGCCATTTTTAGCGCCTTTCCCCACGCCTACCATTACCGACATTGGCGTGGCCAGACCAAGCGCACAGGGGCAAGCGATAATAAGCACTGCGATGGCATTTACCAACGCGTAAACATATTGTGGTTCAGGACCAAAAATTGCCCAAATGATAAAAGTTGCTATGGAAATTAAAACCACTATTGGAACAAACCAGGCTGAAATTCTATCGGCCAGTTTTTGAATGGGTGCCTGTGAGCGACTCGCATCATTCACCATTTTAATAATTTGAGAAAGTAAAGTTTCCTCTCCTACTTTTTCGGCTTTCATGGTAAAACTTCGGTTCCCATTTATGGTTCCCGAACTCACTTTATCATCCTCAGCTTTATCAACAGGAATAGGTTCTCCGGTAATCATTGACTCATCAATACTTGAATTACCTTTCTCGATAATTCCGTCTACGGGAATTTTATCTCCCGGCTTTACCCGTAACAAATCACCTTGCTGAATTTCATTAATAGAAACTTCTTTTTCCTCTCCATCAACTACTTTTATCGCTTTATTGGAAGCCAATTTCAACAATTCTTTTATCGCCGAATTGGTTTTGCTATGCGCCCTTGCTTCTAAAACCTGGCCGAGTAAAACCAGCGTAAGGATTACCGTAGCAGCTTCAAAATAAACGTGAACCGTACCCTGATGCGACTTAAACTGGGCGGGGAAAAAATCTGGAAATAACAAACCGAAAACGCTAAAAATCCAGGCCACCCCGGCACCAATCCCAATTAGGGTAAACATATTAAGGTTCCAGGTCTTTACGGAACGATAAGCCCGTTCAAAAAACATCCAGGTAGCATAAAAAACCACCGGAATGGAAAGTCCAAACTGCACCCAATTCCAGTAATTCATCGGCATCCAATCATAAAGTGGGTTTCCCGGAATCATTTCTGACATCGCAATAATGAAAATCGGCAGGGTAAATGCGACGGCAATCTTAAATTTTTTCAGTAGCTTTTTATACGACCTGCTTTCGGCAGACTCTTCGGGTTCTTTCGGCACCAAATCCATTCCACATTTTGGACAGGAACCCGGCTCCTCCTGAACAACTTCAGGATGCATGGGGCAGGTATATTGAGTAGATTGAGGCTTCAGGCTGGCTTCTTCTACTAAATCCATTCCGCAAACCGGGCAATCACCGGGCTCATCGTAGGTTTTGTCTCCCTCACAATGCATTGGGCAATAAAAAACACCGGCACCTTCTCCCTCTTCTGAAGACTTTTTCTTTTTTGAATTTACTTTTTTTCCGAGTTCGTGAATTTCATACTGCCCACCATCTTCTTTAAAAACTTGCTGTAATTTCTTTAACGGAATATCTTCTTTGGAAACAATTTTCGTTTCGGCTTTTTCAAGATTTACCTCAGCAGTCTTTACACCCTCAATCTTATTTAGAATTTCTTCAACGTGGGCTCTACAACCCATACAAGTCATTCCACCCACCTGATAAGTTTGAACCTTATCGTCCTTTAGATGAATTTGATAATTACTGTCTTCGAGCGCTTGCTGAAATTTCTCAATGTCAATATGATCTTCCATTTCGATCTCAGCACTAGCTTTTTCCAGATTTACCTCTGCATTGATAACGCCTTTCACATTCTTTAAAGAATTTTCAACGTGGGCCCTGCAGCCCATGCAGGTCATTCCGGATATTTTGTAGGTATGTTTCATAGGTTATTTTGAAGAAAATAGGTTGTTTGATTTTTATAGTAGACGTCACTCTGAATTTATTTCAGGGTCTAACTTGATAAGAATACTAGATGCTGAAACAAGTTCTGCATAACGTGTTTCCCGTGAAATATTCAATCAGCCCTTAAGATTAGTCTTATGCCAAATAAGCTTCACAAGCTTTAGCACACTCACGACAGGCTTTGGCGCATTCCTGGCAGTGGTCGTGGTCGTGTTTTCCGCATTCATCGGCGCAAGCATTGCAAATTTCAATACAATATTTTACGAGTCCGTCTACATTTTTATATCCGGTAACTAAAACCTGGTTTAAAGTACTGCAAACCTCAGCACAAACCCTGTCGGTTCGAATGCAATCTTTCATCATTTTCACATTGTCTTCATCTAAACAAGCGTCAGCACAGTAATTACAGTGGTTACTGCAATTTCCGAGTATACTAAGCAATTTCTCATTCCTCATAACTCTGATTTTTATTGGTTTATACCAAAATTAACCAGAATTAACCGAAAGCACTTTTAAAATTATGGTAAGAAGTTTTAAGATTATGGAAAAGCCCTCACCCCGACTCTACCAAAAGGAAGGAGTTACAACTCGTCTAGAGATTTTCTTTCAGAAATCACATTTTTATAATGTGAAGGGCTTGTTCCCGTTTCTTTTTTAAAGAAAGTAGAAAGATAAGCGGCACTGCCAAACCCCATAGCATCGGCAATTTCGTTCATATTTAGCTCACCGTATTCAAGCAGTTCTTTTATGCGTTCAATTTTAACTTTATTTTGAAAACTTTGAATGCTTTTTCCTTCGGCTTTGGAAAAAAGCCCGGTAAGATAACTATAGTCATAATGAAGTTTTGCGCTAAGTATTTTTGAAAGCTTATGTTTTTCGGGTTCCTTAGCGCGATAAACGGCTTCAATAATGACACTTTTTATTTGATTGACTATTTTTTCCTGGCGTTCCTGTACCAATTCAAACCCCATCTCCTGGAGCTTTTTCTCTAATCCCTGAAGTTCGCCAGGAGACAATTCCCTATTTAAAACCACCTGCCCCATGCTTACTTCAGTATATGGCAGTTCTTGGTTTTCAAGAATATTCTCCACGCTCATGATGCAGCGCTCACAAACCATATTTTTAATATGTAGAATTTTATTATCCATAATCCGGAATTAAAGAATCAAAATTTTAAACCTTCAAGGTTTTAAAAACCTCGAAGGTTTATGTCTTTTTATTTAATAGTAGCATCCACCCTACCGCAATTCAACATTTTATTTCCAAAATATGGGTTATAAATGTCTTTGGAATTCGAAAACCAGTAATCTCCCTGGCCTTCAAAAGCCATCGGGCAATATTGCTTATAAATTTCTCCGGAAGCCAATGCCGCTTCCAACTCAGTTTCCATAGCCTTGGTTAGTTCAGAAAACGCTTCGCGTTGTTTGTTAACATTATCGGAAGCAGCAATTTTCTCTGCTGCAGCAACAATTTCTCCCGAAGTTTCATCTTTAGCCAAATCGGCAGCCTCTTTTTTTGTGGCTTCAGCATCGGTATTTACCAGTGCATCTTTAATCGCTATGTACTGCTTATACATTTTTGCTGTCCCCTCCTCTTTAAATTCGGCCTGCAACTCTTCCCCTTTGTAGGGCTCCATTTTATCTTCTCCCTGGTGCATCTCATTTTGCATAGGCGCTGAAGCTTCATCTTTATCTCCTTCTGAATTTTTACAGGAAGTCATAGCAATAGTCCCCGCTAAAAGGCTCAACAACATTAAATTTCTAACTTTCTTTTTCATTTTTAAATTAATTTAGGCGTGTTATTTATTTTCAAGTTTTTTGATTAAAGTTTTCATCTCGGCAATTTCTTTTTTCTGCGCTTTTATAATTTCTTCAGCCAGTTTTTTTACTTCCGGATTCTGAATATCAGCATTCTCACTGGTTAAAATAGCTGAGGAGTGATGCGGAATCATTCCTTTCATATATTGCACATCGGCAATTCCATTTTGACTTCGCATCATAAAAAATGTCATGACAAAAATAAGCACCGCAATTCCTAAAATCGCATAATTTGCGGTTTTGTTTTTATACATCTTCCACATAAAAAGCATCATAGAGACCGCCATCGGTGCAATCATTAAAATAGTCATATACGTACGCATTGTACTTAACATCACGTGATCAACAACATCGGTGTTTAAGAACATGACTCCGTACATAATTACAAATGAAACCGCCATCATCAGGCCAAATTTTAAATATTGATTCATAATTTTGATTTTAAGGTTTGCTAACTCAGTTTATTTTTCCAATTATCTCTCCACAACCCAACATTTCACTTCCGTAATAAGGATTTCTAATCTCTTCGGTAAAGCTTAGCCAATCAGCTCCCTCATCATTATTGGCCATAGGACAATGCTGAATATATAGACGCTCATCAAGCGACTTATAATTCTGCGCTATTCTTATCATTACTGCTGAAAGTTGAATAAAACCCTGCCGAATTTCTTCCAATCCTTCTGCATTTGACAAATTATCAAGGTTTTTCTCAAGTTCATTTCGGTAATTTTCCACGGAACCCCGGTGTTCATTCTTAAATGTAGAAAGTTGAATTTCATTTAATTTCTCTTTCAAATCCTTAATTTCATTTTCAGCAGTTTCAGGGTCATCGGAAACCAAGGCATCTTTTAACTGAAGATATTCTTCCAAAACTGGCTTCAAAACCGCCTGAGCTTCTTCTGAAAGATCAACAGCATTGGTTTCCCCTTCTTTTGAAGGCGGATTCATCATACTTGGCTTTCCTGAAAGTTGTACGGCCGCATCTACCGTAAATGCTCCATTTACCACAATTTCATCACCGGCCTCAAGACCTTCTTCAACCACATAAGAATCGCCCAGTGAAGGACCCAGTGTAATTCTTCTTATTTTGAATCCGGCACCGTTTTCAACGTCCTCTTTAGTATAAACCAGAGAGCGCTTTCCTGTCCATAAAACTGCCGATTTAGGGATGATTATTTCATCGCTTCCGGTATCTTCGATATTTGTTTGCAGGGTTCCACTTACAAACATTTCAGGCTTTAAGCGGCCATTTGCATTATCAACCTCAATTCTGGCCGTGGCTACACGGGTTTGTGCATTTAGCAATGGATCTATAAAACTGATTTCACCCTCAAAGGTTTCTCCGGGCAGGGATTTAACCGAATATTCAATTTTACTGCCTTCCTGTACCCAGGCCAACTGACTCTCATATAAATCGAATAAAATCCAGAGTTTTGAAAGATCTGAAATTTCATAAATAGGATTTCCACGTTCTACGTAATCGCCCAGGTCAACCAGTTTTTCTGAAACTATACCACTTACATCGGCAGTAATCGGGAAACGCTCGATGGGCTTTCCATTATCTAAAATTGAATTGATTTGGTTTTCGCCAATTTTCCATCGTCGTAATTTTTCTTTGGCAGCTTCAAAAATTTCTGGCTGACTTTCCTGAATTTTCTCAGCCTGAAGTAATTCCTCCTGGGCAGTTACCAATTCAGGGCTGTACACTACCGCCAGTGTTTGCCCGCGATTTACTTTTTCCCCGGTAAAATTCACCCGTAAATCTTCAATCCTACCGGGAATATGGGTAGATTGCGAATAAGTATTCCGCTCATCAACCTTAACTTTTCCGTTTAACCGAACCTCTTTTGAAGCCTGGCTTTTCCCCACCTGCATCGTAGCGACATTTGCAAGTTTCATAGCATTTTCACTCATCGTATAAACACCAGAATCTCCACTTTCATCGCTATCGGCAGGAATAAGTTCCATCCCACAAATGGGACAATCTCCCGGTTCATTCTTTCTCACCTGTGGATGCATAGAACAGGTCCAAACCTGATTTTCTGAAACTTCCTGATGTTCATGAGTTTCATTTTCCTCTTTTGAGCCACCAAAAATAAGCCATCCTAAAAACAGGCCTAACACCAATATCCCGATAGCTTTTAGCCATTTATTTTGTTGCATTTTCATAATCTTCAGTTTTAAAAGACAAATATTCCAATTTGGCCATAGCGGTAAAGCCGTCTTTTACAGCCTTTATTTTTTGGGTTTTTAGCATTAAAATATCCTGATTTAATTGTAAGATCTCTTCAAAATCGCCCGTATCGTTACTAAATGCCGAAATCTCTAGCTCATTTGCCTGATTGGTTTTTTCCAATTGTCGCTCATATAAATCAACTAACTTTTCGGCCTTGTTCAGCGCATAACGGGTTTCTTCCAGGCTACTTTTTAATTCATTTTCTTTAGCTTTTCGGTTTTGCTTAGCTACATTCTCTCTTAATTCTGCTTCGCGTCTGGATGCCTTATATTTTTTCCTGAAAATTGGCAGGCTTATAGAAACCATCGGCATAATTGCATCCTGCCCATTTCGGGATGGATTGGCATCAGTACGCTCTGAAATCACTGAATAATCGAGCCCCAAACCAAGTTTAGGTAAGCCCTCTTTTTTAGTGACTTCCACCTGATTTTGATAGGCTTCTGCTTCCCGGTTAAATTTGATGAGTTCGGGGTGGTTTTTAAATACATCTTCCTGATTGAATTTCTTTAAAGCTGTGGTATTAAACTGCAAAGTATCCTGAATTGAAATTTCACTTTCTTCCTCCCGGTTTAGCAAAATATTGAATTGCCGTTTTAAACTTTCCAGTTCTTCCTGTAGTAATTCAATTTCGGTGATCACCTCCTCGCGGTCAATATCAATTTTTACCACATTTACCATTTTTGAACTTCCACTTCTAAATTTACTCAGTGCCAGCTCCCGGTAAGAATCGAGTACTTTAAGGTTCTCCCGTTTTAAATCAATGGTTTTTTCGATTTCGTATAATCGGGCGTAGGCTTTTTTAACTTGCAGGTGAATTTCATTTCGGCGTACCAAATAATCCTGAAATTTAGCTTCGGCCATTAAATTAGCTGTTTCTGCTTTCGTTTTTAAAGTTCCAAACCAGGGAAACATTTGCATTAAACTAAAGCGGGCTTCCTGGGCTCCAAGGCGGGTTTCTACCATCCGGCCAAAAGCGCTCACGGTAAGTGTAGGATCAGGCAGCGAGGAAACCTGTGGCGATTGTTCAAGCGCCGCTTCAAACTCGGTATAAGCTGATTGTACACTATGATGGTTTTCTGAAGCGATTTGGAGATAGGTGTTTAAATCCTGGGCAAAGCAAAAGCCCCCCAACCCCCGAAGGGGGAGTAAAAGCAACAACGCAGTAAAAGTTATTTTAAGAATTAATTTCATCTTCAGTATTTTATAATCTATTCTCTTAGGTTATTAGATTTAACGGAACCTTCTGCTTCCCCTTCAGGGGAGCTAGAAGGGGTTCAGGGCTTTTGTTTTCTCTCCACATCGCCTGTAAAACGGGAACTACGAAAATGGTCATGATCTGAATGAGCATACCGCCAACAATCGGGATGGCCATCGGCACCATAATATCTGATCCTTTTCCTGTGGAAGTCAGGACCGGATAAAGGGCAATAATCGTAACGGCGGTGGTCATCATCGCAGGGCGTACCCGCTTTAAGCCCGCTTCCATAACTGCCGCTCTCACTTCTTTCACGGTTTTTGGTTTTTTTCGTTCAAAAACCTGGTGAATATAGGTTCCCATCAAAACCCCATCATCGGTAGCGATTCCGAAAAGGGCTATAAAACCAACCCAAACTGCAACACTTAAATTAACCGTTCCCATTTGAAAAAGATCCCGCATATTTGTTTCAGAAATGGCAAAATCCATAAACCATTCCTGCCCGTAAAGCCAGACCATGATAAATCCGCCGGCAAAAGCCACAAAGACTCCCGAAAAATGAATTGTAGAAGCTATGACACTTTTAAACTGAAAATACAGCAACAGAAAAATAATGATCAAACAAATTGGAATTAGAATTGAAAGCCGTTCTACTGCCCTGACCTGGTTTTCATAATTTCCTGAAAATTTATAACTCACCCCTTCAGGCACTTTAAGTTCGCCACTTTCTATTCGTTTTTCAATTTCGGCCTGAGCAGCGTTTACCGCATCTACTTCGGCATAATCGTCCATACGATCAAAAAGCACATAGCCGGTAAGAAACGTATCCTCACTTTTTATCATCTGCGGGCCGCGTTCATACTTGATTTCAGCCAATTCGCCAAGCGGAATTTGTACACCTTTAGAAGTTGGCACCAAAATTCTTTCAATACTTTCGGGATCGTCACGCAACTCACGCGGAAAACGCACACGAACCGGAAAACGCTCGCGACCTTCTACAGTTTCGGTAATTTTCATACCTCCCACAGCAGTTTCCAGGCTTTGCTGTACTTGCTCGATACTCAAGCCATAGCGGGCAATGGCATTACGGTCTATATCGATTTCCAGGTAGGGTTTACCCACAATCCGATCAGCAAAAACAGCTTGTTTTTTTACCGATGGTACCTCTTTCAAAATTTCTTCAAGTTTAATCCCAAAATCCTGGATGGTTTGTAAATCGGAGCCAAAAACCTTTATTCCCATCGGTGCCCGCATTCCGGTTTGTAACATGACCAACCGGGTTTCAATGGGCTGTAATTTTGGTGCTGAAGTTACGCCCGGCAGACGGGTACGCTGCACGATTTCATTCCAAATATCATCGGGGCTTTTAATCTCGGGCCGCCAGTTTCGGTAAAATTCACCATTCTCATCTTTTATCAAATCGCTTTCTGAAATTCCTTGTTCAACAGCTTCAGCATTGCTAAGGGTATCACCGGTTTTCAAAATAAAGCGTTTCTCTTCATCAACTTTAAACGCCTGAAGTCTTCCATTTTCATTCAGGATATACTCGGGTTTGTAATTGATGATGTTCTCATACATCGAAATTGGTGCAGGATCGAGTGCACTTTCTATTCGGCCCAATTTTCCCACTGCAATATCAACTTCAGGAATATTGGTTACCGCAATATCAAGTTGTTGCAGGGTTTTCCGGGTTTCTTCAATGCCGGCGTGGGTCATGCTGGTAGGCATCAAGAGAAAACTGCCTTCATTAAGCGAAGGCATAAATTCTTTACCAACTCCCGGAAATGTATGAGCCATTCCACTCCAAACACTGGTTGTACGTATGTTCCAACCAATTTTATCAAATCCGTTGGCGGTAAACCCAAAAAGGTTTGGAAAACCAAACCAAATCATTAGTCCAAAGAAAATGGTGATTATTGGCAGCATTAAAAATTTGCCCTTATTGAGTAGGCACCAATTCAAAATAGAGCTGTAAAATTTCACTACCGCCAAAAGCATTATTAGTGTAAGACCGAGTAAAACTAGAACAAACAGATAGTTTGAAAAAAGAGAATTTCCAAAACCGAGTGGCATCCATTCTTCAGAAAGAAAAAGGACACTTACCAGCAAAACAATAAGCATTATAATTCTTTCTGAAAACCTCCCGAATAAATCAGGTTTATAGCTTTCCAGTAATTTTAATACCCCGATTAGAGTTAACGCTAAAGGCAACCAAAATTTAAAGATAATGGCCAATAACAGCCCGGAAACAATCAGAATAATATGACCTATTTTTCGGCTTCTCTCTTTGTTGATCTTAATATTAAAAGCGAAGTAAGAAAGCATGGGTAACAGCAAAACTCCGGTGATAAAAGCTGCAATTAAAGCGAAGGTCTTGGTAAAAGCCAGCGGGCGAAATAATTTTCCTTCAGCATTTTCCAAAAAGAATACCGGTAGAAAACTTACGATAGTAGTAGCCAGGGCAGTAACCACCGCCGGTGCGACTTCAGTAATAGCTTTGCTTATTATCGCCAATAATTTTTCACCACGCGCTCCTTGGTTTTTGCGCATTTCGAGATGGCGTACTGTATTTTCAACAAAAACGATCCCAACATCTACCATCACCCCGATGGCAATCGCAATACCGGAAAGTGCAACCACATTGGCATCTACGTTAAAATAACGCATAGCGATAAAGGTCATTAAAACCCCAATAGGCAGCAAACTTGAAATTAAAACCGAAGCCCGTAAATTCAGGACTAATACAATAATTACAATAATGCTAATAAGTATTTCGTGAGATAAAGCTCGCTCTAAAGTCCCTATGGTTTCGTTAATGAGTTGTGTTCGATCATAAAAAGGTACTATGGTTACCTGGCTTTCGGTACCATCTTCCAATGTTTTCTTCGGAAGTCCGGATGAAATCTCGTTAATCTTATCTTTTGTATTTTGTATAACTTCCAGCGGATTGGAGCCATAACGGGCCACCACTACCCCGCCGGTAACATCGGCGCCACCTTTATCCAGAATTCCCCTACGCTCGGCAGGGCCAAGGCCAACTTCAGCTAAATCACTTATAAGTACCGGGCTGTTATCATTTTCAGCAACCACGGTGTTTTCAATATCTTCCACCGATTCGATGTAGCCAAGGCCCCGAACCAGGTATTCCACCTTGTTAACTTCTAAAGTTTTTGCTCCGGCGTCACGGTTAGAATTCCGAACCACATCAACCACTTTATCAATACCAATATTGTAAGCTTTTAAAGCATCAGGATTTACATCAATTTGATATTCCTGAATTTGTCCGCCTACGGAAGCTACTTCTGAGACACCTGCGGCAGCACTTAGTCCCGGTTTTACGTAAAAATCCTGAATACTTCGCAACTCGTGGGCATCCCATCCGCCGGTTACATTTCCATCTTTATCCCGGCCTTCTAAAGTATACCAAAAAACCTGACCAAGTGCGGTAGCATCAGGGCCTAAAGTAGGTTTAACCTCTTCCGGCAATAAATTAGCGGGAAGGGAATTCAGTTTCTCCAATATCCGGCTACGTGACCAATAAAACTCAATATCTTCTTCAAAAATGATATAGATGCTGGAAAAACCAAACATTGAATTACTGCGTACCGATTTTACCCCGGGAATTCCCAAAAGCGAACTGGTAAGCGGATAAGTGATTTGGTCTTCAATATCCTGCGGCGACCGACCCGACCATTTAGTGAAAACAATTTGCTGATTTTCACCTATATCGGGAATGGCATCTACCGGCACAGAATCCTTGGGCAAAAAACCCGTATCCCAATCGAATGGCGCAGTGACCAATCCCCAACCGATTAAAGCCAAAAGTAAAAGCACTGAAACCAGACGATTATACAGAAAGTAATTTATAAGCTTATTGAACATAAATTTGCTTGATATACATTTTTAAAACAGCAGCTTGCTGCTAAACCATTAACAGATAGAGAAAGGAGTAAGCCCCTAAAACAAGTTCAGGATGACCCCATAAAGGTGGTCAGATTGTATATCAAATAAGGAAAACCTGGTCTTCCAACTGAATATCGGAAATCAGCAAAGGCGGGGAATAATCTTTAAACGGAATAATTTGAGTGGGAAGGCTTTCGAATATCTCGAGATATGAAAAGGTAAAACTTGCGACGAAAACCTGTTGTTGAAAATCAAGCTTTTCAAAATGGTGTTTTAGTTCGTCCTGCCCGTCTATTGCAACCTTTTCATTAGTACAGCAGGAATCTTTTTCTAAAGTAGTTTCCATTTGCATTCCGCAGGTTTTAGCTTCAGAAAAAATGGCTTTATCTACCAAAACTTTCCCACAGTAGTGCTTATCAACCGTAAACGAAAAGGTTGAAAATAACACTAGAAGTGCCATTACCACAGAAATACTATTTTGAAAACGCTTTTTCATTAGATTACAAAAATAAGTAAAATTTTGATAACAAGCCTTTTCAGGTTTTAGGGAAAAACTTTCAAAATTATGGGATTTGGGTCTTAAAAACGGCAGGATGAGAGCCTGAAACAAGTTCAGTGTAACGAATAAATTCAAAAACTGAACTTCAAAGGCTTCAGAAAACCCGAAGGCTTACTAATTCCCACTTTAGGAGCCAGGGGGGCTTTGCAATCTATAATAATAAAAAGCCCGGTAGCAAAATAAGGATAAAAACAGGGTGAATTAGTATATACAGCAGTGTGCCGAATTTCAGAATGCCTTTATCAAAAAAAGCGAAGTATAAAATCAGCAGGGAAATACCGGTGTTCAACCAAAACCCAAAGCTAAGATTCAGCAATAATTTAAGAAAATTAATTTCCGGGATTTCTCCTGAGAGATAACCCCCAAACCGATAAAAATCAACTAAAGGATCGTAAAAAAGTTGATACTCAAAAAACCTGACAAGGGCCAGCAAAATCACCAAAACTCCAATAATCAATATTTTTTTTAGGTTTTTCATCGTTGATTCGCATAAATACGTACCCAAACTACCCACAGTAAAAATACGGTACCATAAATAATGAGCGGAAAAATAATACTGTGCAAAAACTCGGTATGCTGTGGAAGTTCGTATATTCCTATTGCTAAAACAGCAATTCTCACAATATTCATCGCATAAATAATCACGGCTCCTGCCAAAATATAGAAAAGAGTGAGTTTTAATTTTCCAAAAAAAGACAACACAAAGGCTGCGAAAAGTATCATTATACTTATGGCGTTACAGCCTTCCACAATTCTCGCCAGATAAACCTCATTCACAATAAGTCTCATGGAAAGTTCGGTTTTATGCGGAAGAATTTCTGCATTATAACCAAAACTACTGATTAAAATTTCGCTTTGGCGCGCCACCAAATAAGTGATATAGTCCGGATAGTAAACTGCGGAACGGAAAAATTTGAGATAGAGATTGTATACTACCGAAAAAACCAGCTAACTGCCCAAAAACATAAAAATAAAACGCAGTACCGATTTATATTTCACAAAAAGTTTTAGCAAATCAAAGTTTGGTTTTTAACAAATTTATAGATTTAAGCTTCGTGGGCTGCACTAAAAAATGAATACTTTTGTAACAAATTTAGCAATTATGCCTTTTGAAAGATTAAAACCCGAAGTAAAAGCGATTTTAGAAGAAAAGAACCTATCTGTAGAACACCGATTGGAACAGGTTTGTGAAGTCTTGCGAGAGAATATTCCGTATTACGACTGGGTAGGGTTTTATTTTAAAAACGGTGATAAAGAAGAATTAAAATTAAGCGCTTTTGCCGGTGAACCTACCGATCATACCATTATTCCTTTCGGTAAAGGCATTTGCGGCCAGGTAGCGGTTTCCAATAAAAACTTTGTGGTACCCGATGTAAAAGCACAAAACAATTACATTGCCTGCAGTATTCACGTTAAGGCCGAAATAGTAATCCCGTTATTTCTAAACGGTGAAAACATTGGCCAAATTGATATCGATTCGCATACTCCCGATCCTTTTAATATTGAAGACGAACACTTTTTACAATGGGTTAATGAAGAAGTAGCGAAAATTTTAAGTTAGAAGTACGAAATTAAAAGTACGAAGTTGAAAAATTCACTACGTATTTTGTACTTCTAATTTTGCACTTTTTTCTTATATTCCCGTTCTAATTGCTTCTACGGGGTCTAATTTTGAAGCAGAAATCGCGGGAATTATTCCTGAAACAAGTCCGATTACTGCAGCTACCACGGTACCGAGAAATAAATTCCAGGGAGAAAGCACAAATTGGAAATCGCCGGTAAACTGCGAAGCGATTATAGAAGTTAGCCACACAAAGAAAAGTCCAATAAGCCCACCGATTACCGATAAAATTATAGCTTCAAATAAAAACTGGGCCAGGATAAATTTATTCTTTGCGCCAAGTGATTTTTGAATCCCGATAAGGTTGGTACGCTCTTTTACACTTACAAACATAATATTAGCTATCCCAAAACCGCCCACCAGCAGAGAAAATCCACTAATTATTAGCCCAATAACATTCATTTGCCCGGTAATATTGTCTATAAAATCGGCAAAGCCCTGCAATTGATTTATAAAGAAATTATTATCATCACCGGGTTTAATTCCACGGATATTACGAAGTTGTTGTTCAACGTTTGCTATATATTCATCATTATCTATATCTTTTTCAGGCTTTAAAACAAGCTGAGGAAAAACCATACGATTCTCATCCCCAAAGATCCGCCGCACGAGGTTAGCAGGAACAAAAGCCTGCCCATCACGAGAGCTTCCAAAAAGACTTGCACCCTGTTTTTTCAAAACTCCGATTACACTAACTTTACGGCCGTATATACGCACCTGTTGCCCCAACGGATTGGAATTTCCGAAAAGATTTTGTGCAATTTCATGCCCTAATACCACCACCGCTGAGCCCGCCACCGATTCAGGTTCATTAAAAAACCGCCCATCTTCCAATTCAAAAGCTTCAATATTGTAATATTCGCTGGTTACTGCGCCTATATCAACCCCCTCACTAGTAACACCCTGAAATTTAATCGGTTCGCTGGGAACACCAATCACATAGCTCACCGCTTCGGTTTCAGGTAAATTTCTCTTTAAATAATTGTATTCTTCATAAGAAACATCAGGAAATTGTTCCCGCTTCCATTGAGGTACATCGGTAGGGCCAAAAGAAAACCGCATAACTACAATAGTACTGTTATCTAATGCGCTCAGGCTTCCTTTAATTTCCTTTTCAAGAGAATCTACAGCAGCCAAAACTGCAATAATTGAAAAAATACCTATAGTAACCCCCAACAACGAAAGAAAAGTTCGCAGCTTATTATTTTTAAGCGCATTTATTGCAAAATAAAAACTTTCTTTTAGTACTCGTAGATATATCAACATGAGTTAAGCGACCTGTTTTTAAACGGTTTAACAGTAAGACGCCCATCTTGAAAATTCGTTACAAATTTTATTGAGAAATAAGCCAAAACACCTTTAGGTTTTTATGTTAAATACTTACTTTTGCCACTTTATCAAATACAACACAATGAGCCAATTAAAACAAGCAAAATCTGCTTTAATTTCAGTATTCAGTAAAGACGGGCTTGAGCCTATTGCCAAAAGACTTAACGAGTTGGGGGTTACCATTTATTCTACCGGCGGCACCGAGAAGTTTATTAAAGACCTTGGTATTGAGGTTATACCTGTTGAAGATATCACTTCTTATCCTTCAATTTTAGGCGGAAGGGTTAAAACGCTACATCCAAAAGTTTTCGGCGGAATTTTAAACCGCCAGGAAAATGAAAGTGATGTTAAAGAACTGGAAGAATACGAAATACCGCAAATTGACATTGTGATTGTAGACCTCTATCCGTTTGAAAAAACCGTAGCTTCAGGAGCATCAGAACAGGATATTATTGAAAAAATTGATATTGGCGGCATTTCACTTATACGGGCTGCAGCCAAAAATTTTAAAGATGTGCTTTGCGTTTCTTCCGTAGCAGATTATAAGGAATTTGAAAATTTATTGGAAGAAAAAGGGGGCGAGACCAATCTTACCGACCGCAAAAAATTTGCCGCGAAAGCTTTTAATATTTCTTCTCATTACGATACCGCAATTTTTAATTATTTTAATACAAAAGAGGAAATTGATGTATATAAAGAAAGTATCCAAAATGGGAAAACGCTTCGTTACGGGGAAAACCCTCATCAAAAAGGGCAATTTTTTGGCGATTTTGAGATGATGTTTGACAAATTGCACGGTAAAGAACTTTCTTACAACAACCTGCTTGATGTTGATGCAGCGGTAAATTTAATTAATGAATTTAAAGGAGAAGCACCGACTTTTGCCATTTTAAAACACAATAATGCCTGTGGTATAGCACAGCGCAATAGCATTTACCAGGCTTATCTTGATGCTTTGGCCGGCGACCCGGTTTCAGCTTTTGGGGGGATCTTAATTAGCAATGTGGAAATTGATAAAGCTACCGCAGAAGAAATTCATAAATTATTCTGCGAAGTGGTTATTGCCCCTTCTTTTTCGACCGAAGCTGAAGAAATTTTAAAAGCTAAGAAAAATCGTATCCTATTAATTCAAAAAGAAACAGAACTTCCGCAAAAACAAGTACGAACCTGCTTAAACGGAGTTTTGGTTCAAGATAAAGACCACAAAACCGATGCTGCTGAAGATTTAAAGCAAGCTACCAACAATAAACCTACCGATGCAGAGTTATCTGATTTGTTGTTTGCTTCCAAAATATGCAAGCACACCAAATCAAACACCATTGTCTTGGCCAAAAACAAACAATTATGTGCCAGCGGTACCGGGCAAACTTCAAGAGTAGATGCCTTGAAACAAAGTATTGAAAAAGCACATTCGTTTGAATTTGACCTGAAAGGTGCAGTTATGGCCAGCGATGCTTTTTTCCCTTTTCCCGACTGCGTTGAAATTGCAGGAAACGCGGGAATAAGCGCGGTAATTCAACCCGGAGGATCAATAAAAGATCAATTAAGCATTGATTACTGTAATGAAAATGAAATCGCTATGGTAATAACCGGAACAAGACATTTTAAACATTAATTTTAGTACATTTACCAAACTTCAACACTTAACAACTTATGGGATTTTTTGACTTTCTCATCGAAGAGATCGCGATAGATTTAGGAACTGCCAATACGCTTATTATCCATAACGATAAAGTTGTGGTAGATAGCCCTTCAATAGTGGCACGCGACCGCACTTCCGGTAAAATAACCGCGGTAGGGAAAGAAGCTGCGATGATGCAGGGAAAAACCCATGAGAACATCAAAACCATTCGCCCTTTAAAAGACGGGGTTATTGCCGATTTTGATGCCAGTGAGAAGATGCTCACGATGTTCATCAAGGAAATTCCGGCATTAAAAAAGAAAATGTTTACTCCCGCTTTACGAATGGTAATTTGTATTCCATCAGGAATTACCGAAGTTGAGATGCGCGCAGTAAAAGAAAGTGCCGAGCGTGTAAATGGAAAAGAGGTTTACCTTATTCACGAACCTATGGCCGCTGCCATTGGAATTGGTGTAGATATTATGCAGCCTAAAGGAAATATGATTGTGGATATAGGTGGGGGGACTACCGAAATTGCCGTGATTGCCCTTGGCGGAATTGTTTGTGATAAGTCTATTAAAATTGCCGGTGATGTTTTCACCAATGATATTGTATATTATATGCGAACTCAGCATAACCTTTATGTAGGAGAACGCACCGCTGAAAAAATAAAAATCCAGATTGGTGCCGCTACGGAAGATTTGGAAGTTCCGCCGGAGGAAATGAGTGTTCAGGGTCGGGATTTATTAACCGGAAAACCAAAACAGGTAAACATTTCATATCGGGAAATAGCTAAAGCACTCGATAAATCTATTTTACGAGTTGAAGATGCGGTAATGGAAACCCTTTCCCAAACCCCACCTGAATTGGCTGCCGATATTTATAATACCGGAATTTACCTTGCCGGTGGTGGTTCTATGCTTAGGGGACTCGATAAACGTTTATCTCAAAAAACCGATTTGCCCGTTTATATTGCTGAAGACCCGCTGCGTGCCGTGGTAAGAGGAACCGGAATAACCCTTAAAACCCTAAACCGCTATAAAGGAATTTTGATTAAGTAGGAGAAGGAAGCTTTATGCAGCAGATTTTTAATTTTCTTATTCGCAACAAGAATAAAATTTTATTCTTGTTTCTGCTAGGCCTGTCTGTATTCTTCACTATTCAAACCCATTCATTTCATAAAAGCAGCTTTATAAGTTCTGCCAATAGTTTTACCGGTGGTATCTATTCCTGGACGAGTGATATTGAAAATTATTTTCATTTAGAAGAATACAATGAGCGTTTGTTGGAAGAAAACAAACAGCTTCGCAATATCCTCACCAACCTTAACGATACTATTTCCGTTGAAAATTACACAGATTCTTCTAATTTTGAAGGAGTATATTATTTTAGGGCGGCACGGGTTATCAATAATAATTTTTCTAAAGCTGATAATTACCTCACTATCAATCAAGGGGAAGATGCAGGCATAAAACCTGAATTTGGCGTGGTAACCAGCAAAGGGGTTATTGGAATTGTTGACCGGGTAAACAGTAGGTTTTCAAGGGTTATTTCTATTTTACACAGTGAAGCAAGAATTAATGCACAACTTAGTAAAAGCAATCACTTTGGAAGTTTAACCTGGAACGGGAAAGATCCAAATATTGTACAACTAATCGATGTGCCCCGACAGGCACCGGTTAACCGGGGGGATACTATAGTAACCGGTGGAAAATCACTTATTTTCCCTGAAGGCCTGCCCATTGGCAGTATTGAAGATTATACTATGGATGAGAGCCAAAGCTATTATACTATTAATGTGCGGCTTTTTAATGATATGACCAATATTGGTTTTATTTATATAATTGAAAATTTAGATCGCGATAATATTCTCTCACTTGAAGATGTAGAAGACGATGAACAGTAATATAACCTCCAATATTTTTCGGTTTATAGTCCTGTTATTTGTGCAGGTGCTAATCCTAAACAACATCAACTTTATGGGGTATATCAACCCCTATTTATATATCCTATTTGTTTTACTTTACCCGTTTAACAGTAATCAAAGCTTGTTTCTAATATTTTCTTTTTTGCTTGGGTTAGGAATAGATATCTTTGAAGATAGTGGTGGCATAAATGCAGCTGCTTGTGTAGTAGCCGCTTTTGTACGTCCCAATTTGCTTCGCTTTTCTTTTGGGATAAGTTATGACCATCAAAATTTAAGACTGGGGAGCACACCTTTTGGAGCCAGGCTTACCTATATTCTATTAATAGTAGGCATTCATCATTTTGTTTTGTTTTCCTTGGAAATGTTTAGCCTAAATCATATACTATTAATCTTAAAAAAAACGTTATACTCGGGAATATTTACCGTAATATTAAGTACTTTAAGCCTAAGTATTTTCAGCAAAAAATATAGATGAGAAGATTACTCCTTTACATTGTAATCCTAAGCACCGGAATTATCTTTCTGGCACGCTTGTTTTACCTGCAGGTAATCAACACTTCTATGTTCCTTAGATCACAAGATAATGCTATAGAAATAGAATACAACTATCCGCAACGCGGTTATATTTATGATCGCAATAATGATCTGATGGTTTCTAACCAGCCTTCCTATGATGTCATGGTAATTCCGCGTAACCTGAAAGCTTTTGACACCCTTGAATTTTCTAAAATTCTTGATATTACCCCTGACGAATTGGTTAATAAAATTGATAAAGCAAAAATATACTCCCCTTTACTACCATCAGTGGTCGTTCCGCAATTAACAAAAACCGAATACGCTTATTTACAGGAAAAAATGCGTAAGTACGAAGGTTTCTATATTCAAAAACGTTCATTACGCGATTATCAGGTAGATCACAGTGCCAATATATTGGGTTTTATTGCCCAGGTTAACCAAAAAACTATAAATGAAAATCAATATTATATTTCTGGGGATCTTATAGGCCGCAGAGGTGTTGAAGCGGTATATGAAGAACAATTACGGGGTAAAAAAGGTGTAAATTATATTCAAAAAGACCGTTTTAACCGGGAAATTGGCCCTTATAAAGATGGAATCTATGACACCCTTCCGGAAAAAGGAAAAGATATTACAATTTCCATAGACTCAAAATTACAGGGCTACGGAGAAAAATTAATGCAAAATAAACGAGGTGGAATTATAGCCCTGGAGCCCTCCTCTGGTGAAATTTTAAGCATGATTACAGCTCCTTCCTACGATCCTTCAGATTTGGTAGGTAGAAAAAGGTCTCCTAATTTCAGTAAAATGTGGCGCGACACTATAGCCAGGCCTTTATATGACCGAAGTATACTTGCTGAATATCCTCCAGGCTCTCCTTTTAAGACCTTAAATGCTCTTATTGGTCTTCAAGAAAATGTAGTAGACATTGATGATACTTTTTCCTGCAACAACGGTTTTCATTACGGCCGTGGTCGCAGAATGGGATGTCACCCACACCGAAGCCCGCTAGCAATGGTATCAGGAATTGCAAAATCTTGTAATGCATATTTTGCCAATGTCTATCTAAGAATTTTGGATAAATACTCCACCCCTCAAGAAGGGATTGACACCTGGAAAAATCATGTACAAAGTTTTGGAATTGGAGATTATTTAGGTTCAGACCTCAGTACAGGCCGACCTGGAAAAGTACCTGATTCAGAATATTATAACAGTATTTATGAATACCCAAAATATCGCTGGGGTAGTGCCGCAACTATTTCAAATGCCATTGGCCAGGGCGAAGTTTTAATGACCCCCATTCAACTTGCCAATATGACGGCTACCATCGCTAATCGTGGGCATTATTACACGCCACATCTACTTACACATGTAGATGGTAAGCCAATAACCAATGAAAAATTTACTGAAAAGAAAAATACCACTATAGATCCAAAACATTTTGAACCGGTAGTTGAAGGCATGCACCAGGTATATACTGATGGTACCGCCAGAACTTTACAAATTCCCGGTATTGAAATTGCCGGAAAAACTGGAACTGCCGAAAATTTCACTCGAATTGACGGAGAACGCGTACAACTTACCGACCATTCTATTTTTGTTGCCTTTGCCCCCGTAGATGATCCTAAAATAGCAATTGCTGTTTTTGTGGAAAACGGTTATTGGGGAAGCCGCTATGCCGGTAAAATTGCCAGCCTGATGATAGAAAAATACCTTAAAGACGAAATTACCAGAACTGATTTGGAAGACTGGATTTTAAGTCATAGCCTTGAAGAAGAATATGCAAAACCCCTTAGCGAAGAACCCTTTAGAATTAATCAGTAAATGGCAAAAAATAAAAGCGGATTCGACTGGATCACAATTTTAATTTATCTTTTATTGGTAGGTTTTGGATGGGCTAATATTTATTCGGCTTCGCTGGGAGCTAATAGCCCAGACGGCTTTTTGAATATGGACACTCCATACGGGAGACAGGCACTCTTTATAACATTAAGTATCTTTCTTATTATAGTGATACTTTCTATTGAAGCAAAGTTTTATCAGCGCTTTTCCAGTGTCATGTATGCCATTAGCCTTATAAGCTTAGCAGGCTTATTTATATTTGGAAGTACTATTGCAGGCCAAACAGCCTGGTATGTAATTGGCCCGGTTAGCCTTCAACCAGCTGAATTTGCCAAGGCAGCCACCGCTCTTGCAATCGCTAAATATGTAAGTGGTATTCAGGTTAACCTGAAAGAATTTAAACATCAAATTCGCATTTTTATAATTATATGTTTACCGGTTTTATTGGTTATGCTTCAACCTGATGCGGGAAGTGCACTAATTTATTTTGGCTTTATTTTTCCACTTTACCGGGAAGGACTTCATTTTGCTTATTTATTGCTTGGATTTTTTGCCGCATTTCTTTTTGTTGCTACTTTAGCTTTTGGGATTCCCTGGGTAATTGCCGGAATTATATTAATAGGAATCTCTATATTTCTGAAAAACCGAAAAAAACGCCCTACCATTTTAAAATATATTTTCTTAATGGCAGTGGCTGTAGGCTTCTCTCTTTCGGTTAATTACGTATTTGAAAATGTTTTTAAACAACACCATCGCGATCGTTTTAATATTGTATTGGGCAAAGAAGTAGATTCCCGCGGGATTGGCTATAATACTAACCAAAGTGAAATTGCCATAGGCAGTGGCGGACTTTTAGGAAAAGGCTGGACCGAGGGCACCCAAACCAAAGGCCATTTTGTTCCCGAACAACATACCGATTATATTTTTAGCACCGTTGGTGAAGAATGGGGCTTTTTAGGAAGTGCCGTTCTTATTACGCTATTTATTTTATTATTTCTAAGATTACTTTTTTTAGCTGAAAGACAACGTTCCCAATTTAATCGGGTATATGGTTATTCTTTAATCGGTATACTGTTTATGCACTTTTTAGTGAATATAGGAATGGTAATCGGTATTTTTCCAACAGTGGGCATTCCTCTGCCCTTTTTAAGTTATGGGGGCTCAGGTTTATGGGCTTTTACAGCACTTTTATTTATCTTTATCAAATTAGATTCAGAACGGATGTCATTTTTTTAAGCACAACGTTCTGCAAGCAAAATTCCTGCCGCTACTATTAATATGAGAAGCGGATAAATATATTTTCTCTTTAACATAATCTATAATTCCAGGCTAAGCCTACTAGGTATATTGGAAAAACTTTTCTCGGTTGAGGCAAGGCTGGGTATAAAACCCAACTGGTTAAAACTAAAAAACTGCCTGAAAATTCTACCAGGCAGCTTTAATTATTTCATCACTAAAAACTAAATTTAGTCTTTTAGGTTTGCAACTTTATGACCTTCATTCACCTTCATATCTGAAAGCACGTGAATAGCTTCTTCCATATAGACGTCCTTACTCAAATTTGTGTGCCAACGCTCTCTTTTTTGTTTTAATACAGAATCTTTTGCAACTAATTTCTCTTCATACGGTAAAGAAACATACGTAAGATCGGTTTGGTAATTTTTAATAGAATCAAAACGTTTAGCTAATTTTTGCATCTCTTCAGCTTGACGACTATAGGCGGTAAAGTTTAAGCTGTGAATATCGCTCTCACTTTGATTTTTAATCCATCTTGCATTTTCTTCAATCAGGTTTAACTGCTCACTTTGAGCCATACGTTTTTTACTCTTTTCAATAGCTTCTTCATATTCTATATAGCCATCCCATGCTTCGTAATTAGCCGGTTCAATTTTATCCCACGGCAGCGGATTTTCCATATCTTTTTCACCAATATCAACAAAACTATATCTATCAGGTACCACTACGTCACTTTTCACACCTTCAAGTTGAGTAGATCCGCCATTAACCCGGTAAAACTTTTGCGTGGTTAGCTTCAGTGCTCCCATATCTCCGTAATCACTGTTACGCATCCATTGGTTAAGATCAATTACATTTTGAACAGTGCCTTTACCATAAGTTTGTTTACTACCAATAATAATGGCCCTTTTATAATCCTGCATGGCAGCAGCCAAAATTTCAGAAGCTGAAGCTGAAAGCTCATTTACCAAAATCACAAGTGGACCGTCCCAAAGCACCGATGGGTCATTATCACGCAACACTTCTTTTTTCTTTCCATTTGACTTTACCTGAACTACAGGCCCTTCTTTTATAAAAAGTCCTGCAATATCTACTACGGTTTTTAAAGAACCTCCACCGTTGTCCCGTAAATCAAGGACAAGACCTTCCATGTTCTGCTCTTTTAGTCTTTCAATATCCTTTTTTATATCAGACGCTGCATTACGTTCTTCGTAATTCTCCATATCGAAGTAAAATTTTGGAAGATTGATTACTCCATAATTTTTACCATCTTTTTTAACCATTGAAGATTTTGCATAGGTTTCTTCAATTTCAACCACATCACGAGTAATGGTAATATCTTCAATATTACCCATCAATTTTTTGCGCACCGTAAGGGTGACTTTAGTACCCTTGGGACCTTTAATAAGATCTACAGCATCATCCAACCGCATCCCAACTACGTTTACGGCTTCTTCTTCATCTTCCTGTTTAACCTTAAGGATTACATCACCTTCGCTAAATTCGTCACTTCTCCAGGCTGGACCACCGGAAATAACTTCCATAATGGTAATTTCGTCACTTTTTTTCTGAAGCCTTGCTCCTATACCTTCCAGTTTACCAGACATCGCCATATCAAAACGATCCTTATCCTGCGGTGCAAAATAAAAAGTATGCGGGTCAAATTCTTCTACAATTGCATTGATATAAATAGAAAAATAGTCTTTACGCTCAAGGTCATCCGTAAAGTCAAAATATTCATCAAGTGAACTAAGGGTTACTTCACGGGCTTCTTTTTCAAGTTCTTCATCACTTTTTACCTCGTATGCAGGATCTTCTTCTTTTTTCTGTTGTTCTTCTTCCTGTTTATTATGAAAAGTTATTAGCGTTGAAAACTTAAGCTGTTTTCTCCAACGTTCACGAAGTTCTTCCTTTGAACTCACATAATCTAATTCATCATAATTGGTATTTATTTCTTCCTCTTCCTCAAAATTAAAAGGTTGTGCTAAAATTTCCTTATAAATTTTACGGGCTTCTTCTGAACGCTGCATCAATTTTTCAAAAGTCAGATTAAAAAAACTAACCTCTTTATCTTTAATTTGATCATCAATCAGCTTTTCGTAAGCTTTAAATTCTTCAACATCTTCTTCATAGAAAAATCTTTTTGAAGGGTCAAGCCCCCCAATATAATCTCCAAAAACCCCCTGGGAAAATTCATCATTTAAATCCTTGGCCTCATAATGCCCCTGGTTTAAAACATAAGTAATAAGGTCTATCAAAACCTTATCTTTGCTGGGGTCGTTAAAGTTTTTAGTGGTAAAACTACAAGCAGTTACTGCCATTAACAGCACAACTACCAAAATTTTCACATTCCTTTTCATAAATCTTTTAAGTTTCGTCATTTTCTTTAGCTCAGCAAAATACATTAAAAATTGTGCCAAGGCACATGAATACTAATAATAATTTGTTAAACCACTAAGATAATGTTTCCTTAGGAAATTAGTATTTTAGCTAAGTAATTTTTCAAGCGTATGAGCAAAAAAAAACCACTTATTCTGGTGACCAATGATGATGGTATCACCGCACCGGGAATAAGAGCACTTATTGAAGTGATGAAAGAACTGGGCGAAGTGGTAGTAGTGGCACCAGACAGCCCGCAAAGTGGAATGGGACACGCCATTACTATTAGTGATACACTATTTTGTGAACCGGTCACCATAAAAGAAAACTATAAACATAAAGAATACAGTTGTTCAGGAACCCCGGCCGATTGTGTGAAAATTGCCACTCAGGAAATCCTACACCGCAAACCCGATTTGTGTGTAAGCGGAATTAACCACGGCTCTAATTCTTCTATTAATGTTATTTATTCGGGAACGATGAGTGCCGCGGTTGAAGCAGGTGTTGAAGGTATTCCCGCTATTGGTTTTTCTTTACTCGATTATTCGCTTACCGCCGATTTTGAACCTTCAAAAAAGTATGTAAAAGCCATTACCCGAAAAGTTCTTAAAAACGGGTTACCGGCAGGTGTGGTTTTAAACGTAAACCTGCCAAAATCTCCTGCTTCCGATATTAAAGGGATTAAAGTCTGCCGACAGGCAAACGCACACTGGGAAGAAGAATTTGATAAAAGAACCAATCCGCAGGGTAGGGATTATTTTTGGCTTACCGGAAAATTTGTCAATAAAGACAAGGGAGAAGACACCGATGAATGGGCGCTTGCCAACGGTTTTGTTTCTGTGGTACCGGTACAATTTGACCTTACTGCCCATCATTTTATGGACGATTTAAATAATTGGGACCTCAATGATTAAACAAAATATCATTATAGGTTTTTTAGTTGGACTGGCTTTTAACATAGGCGGTATCCTGTTATATATCCTTTTGTTTTCTGAAGCCGGAGTAGATACCACATTTCAAGACGCTATAAAAAATGATTATCTGGGTAAACTTATAGCGCTTGGTGCCGTGCTTAATTTTCTGCCTTTTTTTGTTTTTATCCGAAAAAAACAGGTATATCACGCCCGTGGGGTTTTATTGGCTTGTCTGGTAGCAGCCATAGCTATTGCCAGTTATAAAATTTTTTAGATAAAAGCCTCATAGAAAAATTTATTAAGCCATAGGAATCGCTCAACAAAAAGACATAAAATTGACTTTTTACTGATAGCTTTTTTACCGTGTAATTTAATACCAAGATAGTCAAATATTTAATCTAATTTTATTCGTGTGAAATATTACCTCATTGCCGGAGAAGCCTCAGGCGACCTTCACGGGGCAAACCTTATAAAAGCCCTGAAAGAAACCGATCCCAATGCTAATTTCAGGTTTTGGGGAGGAGACCTTATGCAGGCCCAGGCAGGAACACCTGTAAAGCATTATCGAGATTTGGCTTTTATGGGATTTGCCGAAGTTTTAATGAACCTCCGTACCATCCTGAAAAATATTGCTTTTTGTAAAGAGGATATTACATCTTATAAACCTGATGTAATTATCTTCATAGATTATCCCGGCTTTAATATGCGTATTGCAAAATGGGCAAAAGAACAGGGTTTTAAAACCCAATATTACATCTCACCACAACTCTGGGCATGGAAAGAAAATCGAATTAAATCCATTAAACAAAGTATTGATGAGATGTATGTTATCCTACCTTTTGAGAAAAAATTTTACGAAGAAAAACACAATTTTCCAGTACATTTTGTGGGTCACCCGCTAATTGACGCTATTGGAAATCAGACATTAATTAACGAGAAGAAATTCAGAAAAGAGCATCAACTTAGCGATAAACCTATAATTGCCTTATTACCGGGTAGCCGAAAGCAGGAAATAACTAAAATGCTGGAAGTGATGCTTAGCATTACTCCAAATTTTCCCGATTATCAGTTTATTATTGCAGGTGCACCCAGCCAGGAAGAAGCCTTTTACGAAGCGTTTTTAAAAAAAAACCGGGTAAAATTAGTCATGAATAAAACCTATGATATACTAAGCCTGGCTCACGCTGCGTTAGTAACTTCAGGAACGGCTACTTTAGAAACAGCCTTATTTAAGGTTCCGGAGGTAGTTTGTTACAAAGGAAATTTTATTTCCTATCATATTGCAAAAAGGGTGATAAAGCTCGACTTTATTTCGCTGGTTAATTTAATTATGGAACAGGAAGTAGTTACTGAACTCATTCAGGATAAATTTAATAAAAAGAACTTAAAAAAAGAATTGACTAAAATTTTAGAAGAGCAACATCGCAAGAAAATCTTTGAAAATTATTATGTCCTTGAGCAAAAATTAGGTGGCCGCGGAGCTAGTTTAAAAACAGCACAACTTATTTATAAAAGTATAACATAAAGTCTCATGCTTAGAACTTTCTTTTTTCTTCTCATCGCTTTTAGCCTCGTTTCCTGTGGGGCGTCAAGGAATAAAGTAGTAACCACCAAAAAGGGAACCTCAAAAAACACGGTTGCCCCTATAAATGCTACTGCTTCCAACATTATTTCGTACGCAAAGCGCTTTGAAGGCACCCGTTACAAATATGGCGGCACCACAAAAAGGGGTATGGATTGCTCAGGTTTAATCTATGTTTCTTTTTCTGAAGAAAATATCCCGATGCCCAGAAGTTCCCGTGAACTTTCGAAAAAAGGCAATCGCCTATACCTTAAAGAAGTTAGCCCCGGCGATTTATTATTTTTTGAAACCAATAAAAACCGAAAAGTCATTAACCATGTGGGACTCGTAGTTGAAGTGCAGGATGAAGATATTTATTTTATCCATTCTTCTACCTCACGCGGTGTGATTATTTCTTCACTTTCAGAGAATTATTGGAATAATAATTTTGTGATGGCCCGGCGGGTTCTCTAATTTTTATTATCTTCATAAAACTTATCCAAATCGCTTTAAAAACAAATTAATTTGGAGTAAGCCAACGAAACATCAAGAATTAATAATTTTTGACTTCAAGGCAAGCTTCAGAGTATTTAAATCTCGATTATCGAGCAAAAGCGATGAAATTTCTGAATTTTACTTTTATAAAAATAAGCCTTCTTTTCCTTATCGGAATTCTGATGGGTTTTTATTTTGAAATCCCGCCTAAAATACTTCTTGTTACTGCACCTACCCTATTGGTTTTATTGTTGTTTGCTTGGTTTCGTGAACAAAAAATCCTTTTTTCTGATGTTTTTTTCGGAATTGTATTTCTACTGAATATTTTAAATCTGGGTATGCTTACGGCCACGCTACACCAGCCAAAAAATCTTGCTTCGCATTACACTAACTTTTTAGCTAAAAAACCTGAATATCTGGAAATAAAAGTTACTGAAAAACTAAGGCCTACTTCCTTTAGCCAACGCTACATTGCCGAAATACAAAAAATAAAAATCGACACCCGAAATATTTTAACAAAAGGAAAAATTTTGTTCAGCACGCCAAAAGGCAATATTCAAAGCAATTATAAAGTAGGAGAAATCCACTAGTGCCTAATTATCTTAAAAACATCAGTTCGCCGCTCAACCCCAACCAGTTTAACTATAAAAACTATATGGAAAAACAAGCGGTTTTAAAGCAACTGCACCTCTGCCCGGCTGAGATATTTTCTTTGTCAAAAACACCTGGCCTTACCGCTAAAACTGAAAATTTTCGGGAAAACTTAATCAAAAAACTCAAAAACTATTTTTCCAAAGAAGAGCTCAGTATCATCCAGGCATTACTACTCGGGCAACGCAAAGATATTTCAGCAAAAATATATGAACAATATGCGGCAGCCGGGGCAGTACATATTTTAGCCGTATCGGGCCTTCACGTTGACATTATTTTACTGATCCTAAACTTCGTTTTAAAGCCCCTGGAGCAAATAAAACATGGACGGATTATCAAAACACTTTTTATTTTGATTCTTATGTGGGGCTTTGCCACGCTAGCCGGCTTGTCCTCTTCAGTGGTTCGTGCGGTGAGTATGTTTTCTTTTGTAGCTGTAGGAATGCAACTAGGCCGAAAAACCAGCCTCATAAATAGTTTATTTGTTTCACTATTTATCTTACTGCTTATCAATCCCTATTTTATTTTCCAGGTGGGATTTCAACTGAGCTACCTTGCGGTTTTTAGCATTGTAAGCCTGCACCCAAAACTCTATAATTTATTCCAATCCAAATTTAAGCCGCTTCGGTATTTATGGGGACTGTTTTGTGTAAGCCTGGCAGCACAAATAGGTGTAGTACCGCTAAGCTTGTATTATTTTCACCAATTTCCGGGACTCTTTTTTATATCCAATCTGGTAATTTTACCCTTTTTGGGAATTATTCTCGGAATCGGAATTTTAGTAATTTTTCTAGCCGAAATTAATTTGCTCCCGTTACTTTTAGCCGATTTATATACTAAAATCATCAGTATGCTTAACCAATTTATTGCCTGGGTGGCACTACAGGAAAATTTCATATTCAATGAAATTCCCTTTTCGGGTTTATTATGTGTCTTGGCTTATATAATGGTTTTTGGAATTATCCTAATCAGTCAAAAATGGAATTTTAAAAACCTGGTATTTCTTTTAGTAAGCATTGCTGTTTTTCAAACAGGTTTACTTTTTGAAAAATTTAACCATACTACTTCAGAAATGGTGATTTTCCACAAGACCCGGGAAAGTTTAATCGGTTTTAGAAATAACAAAAAGCTTCAGCTACATCATTCAGAAGACAGTCTTGCTTCGGTAGAAAATATTTTAAGCGATTATCAAACCAAACAATCCATTCTGCAAGTTAAAATTAATAGTCTTTCAAACATTTTCCAGTTTGAAGCTAAAAGGATTCTAGTAGTAGATAGTATGGGGTTTATAATATTCAAAACCTAAAACCTCAACTCATTTTGCTTTCCAACTCTCCTAAAATTAATTTAAATCGCTTACTTAGCATTCACTATCCCCAACAAATTATAGCAGATGGAAGTAATTACAAATACCTTGTAGAAAAATGGGAAAAAACCTGTAAAAAGCACAAAACCCCTTTTCACCATACCGGTACAAAAGGGACTTTTATTATGGATTTTTAAGATTAACTAAAACGAACCTTCGAAACTCTCCTGGTATTCCTGAAAAGCTTCTTTAGAGGTTAATTCTTTATAATCGTCGTTGACAAACATTTTTAGATACATTTCTAATTGAGAAGGAGTTCGATAACCGGCAATAGGCGCGATTAAATTTGATTCTTCATCAAAAAAAACTAAGCTTGGATAACCGGTAACCTGCATTGCCATTGCTAATTGATGGGTACTGTTCCTACCCTTTTTATCAGGATCAAAATCCGGATTCTTAAATTCTTTGTCTTTATACATCACCTTTTCATCTCCTTCCGCATTAAATTTTACTGCATAATAATTCTCGTTGATGTATTCAATTACATTCTTATCGGTAAACGTATTTTTATCCAGCATTTTACAAGGGCCGCACCAGGTAGTGTAGGCATCCATAAAGATTTTACGAGGTTCTTCTTTTTGAGCTTCAAGAGCTTCATTCATGCTCATCCAGTTAATTTCATCCTGAGCCTGAAGTATACCTCCAGTTAAAAGCAATACTAATAAAAAGGTAATCTTATGCATTATTCTGAGTAATTTTGATTTTTAGTCGATGTTCAAATCTAAACTAACAAAAAACGTTCCTCAAAATTAAGGAACGTTTTGTGATTTCGTGAATTTAAAACCAATATCTTATTCTACTATAGTTTCTTTTTCTAAACCTTCCATAATTGTTGAATCTTCAGCACCATGGGTTAACCGCTTAAAAGGTTTAAGCAGTAATATCACAATAATTCCAATTAATGTCCAAATTATGGCAATACCTGTAAAAATTTCAAAATCCCCCATGGATTGGGCAGACTCTCCAATTAAACCTGCAATTTTATTTCCAAATCCTGTGGCAGCCCAATAAAGTCCCATAATAATTGAAGCATACTTTAGCGGCGCTAATTTAGTGATAAATGAAAGGGAAACAGGCGAGGCACATAATTCACCAATTGTATGAAATAAATAGGCCAAAACCAACCAGTACATGGCTGAAGAACCGGTTTCTTCAAATTGTACAGAAGCTGCACTCATAAATCCAAAACCTATCGCCATAATAATTAAACCAATTGCAATCTTAAAAAGTGAAGAAGCTTCATTTCCTTTCTTTTTCCATCTATACCAAAAGCCACCTACAACCGTTGCAAGTGTTATGATAAAAAAGGAATTTACAGACTGAAATACTGAAGCAGGAACTTCAAATAAACCAAAGAAAGAACGATCGGTTTTTTGCTGTGCATATAGATTCATCAATCCCCCGGCCTGTTCAAAAGCAGCCCAGAATAAGATAATGAGTAAGAAGGAGAGTAAAAGTACTTTAATACGATCTTTTTCAATACTTGTTAAAGGTTTATCCAATATGGCACGGTCTTTTTCATTTTTCCTTGAGATAAGATCTCCCACACCTTCCAGATATTTTTGTCCCCATATGTAGACTACCTGCCCGAAAAACATCCCGATAGCTGCCAGCCCAAAACCAAAATGCCAGCCATATTTCTCTGCTAAAATCCCACAAGCTATAGGGGCAAGGAATCCTCCGATATTTATTCCCATATAAAAAATATAGAAACCAAGATCACGACGCTCATCTTTTTGTCCATATAAACCTCCAACCATCGAAGAAATATTTGGTTTTAATCCACCTACACCCAAAATAATAAATAAACATCCGATGTAAAAAGTAGGTTCACTATCCAGAGCCAATACCGCATGTCCAATGCACAATAGAATTCCGCCCCACATTACCGTTTTCTTTTGGCCGAGAAGTTTGTCTGCTACCCAACCACCAGGAATTGAAGACACATAGACCAGCATAGTATACCAACCATATAATTCAAGGGCTTCTCGATTTGTCCACCCAAAACCTGGATTATCGGATGTGGTTTCAGCTACAAGAAAAAGTGTAAAAAGGGCTCGCATCCCATAATAGGAAAAACGTTCCCATAATTCAGTAAAGAAGAGAATGTACAGTCCAACCGGATGTCCAAAAAGCTCTTTCCGCTCTATAGTTTGATCTGTCATGTAATTTTATTAGTTTTTATTCTTTATTCCTCAAGTTTTCCAACAGGAAATCAGTCATTTTAGTGTAGAGGTGCAAACGCGTATTTCCACCGTAAATTCCGTGATCCCTATCAGGATAAATTGCCCAATCAAATTGTTTATTAGCCTGTACCAAGGCTTCTACCATTCGCATGGTATTCTGAAGGTGCACATTATCGTCTCCACCCCCGTGTATTAAAAGGTAATCTCCTTTTAATTTCTCTACGTGGTTAATAGGTGAGTTTTCATCATAACCTTCAGGATTTTCCTGAGGCGTAGTCATATATCGCTCGGTATAGATGGTATCGTAAAAGCGCCAGCTGGTTACCGGTGCTACGGCAATGGCCAAAGAAAAGACATCATTTCCTTTTAAAATGGCATTTGATGACATAAAGCCGCCATAACTCCACCCCCAAATCCCTATTCTTTCTTCATCGATATAATTTCTATCACCAAGTAATTTTGCGGCTTCAATTTGATCTTCTACTTCGTATTTTCCGAGTTCTTTTTGAGTAATTTTTTTAAAATCGGCACCTTTAAATCCGGTACCACGACCATCAACACAGGCAATAATAAAACCTTTATTAGTCAATAGCTGATACCAATAGTCGTTAGCCCCGAAATAAGTATTGGAAACCGACTGCGAACCAGGCCCGGAATATTGAAACATCAATAAAGGATATGCCTTATCTTCTTCAAAATCATTGGGTTTAATCATCCACATATTCAATTCGTTGCCGTTTACTTCTAAAGTGGTAATTTCTTTCGGTGCGAAATTATAAGCTTCTTCTTTTTTTAGTAATTCTGAATTATCTTTAATTTTCCGCACCAATTTCCCATTCTTTGCTTTATGCAAAGTGAATTCGTAAGGAGTTTTGGTATTGGTAAACGAATTGATAAAATAAGTATAATCGGCACTAAAATCGGCACTGTTGGTACCGGTTTTTTCAGTAAGGCGTTTTTTGTTTTTTCCATTTGGTTTTATAGAATACACATCTCGATTTACACTCCCGTTTTCTGTACTTTGATAAAAAATTGTTTTGCTTTTTCTATCAAATCCATAATAGCGAGTCACTTCCCACTTCCCACCAGTTACCTGATTAATAAGATCTCCATTTTTATCGTAATGATATATATGTTTGTAACCATCTTTTTCACTGGTCCAGATAAAGCTGTTATCGTCTAAAAAAGTAAGGTCGTCGTTGATATCGATATAAGCCTCATCTTTTTCATTTAACACAATTTCTCCGGAATTATCCTCGGAATCCACAAAAATCAAATCTAAATCATTTTGATGCCGGTTGAGAACGCGAACACTTAAGACTGAAGGCTCACGGGTCCATTTAATCCGCGGAATATAGAAATCTTTATAATCTCCAAGCACTATCTTTTCAGTTTCCGCCAAAGCTACATCAAACATATGTAACGAAACTTCAGAATTGCTTTCACCGGCTTTAGGATATTTAAAAACCTGCTGCCGCGGGTATAAGTTTTGTCCAAACATATCCATAGAAAATTCCGGCACATCTTCCTCGTCAAATTTAAGAAAAGCTATTTTTTCACCATCAGGACTCCATTCAAAAGCACGTACAAAAGCAAACTCTTCTTCATATACCCAATCGGTAATCCCGTTGATTATTTTATTTTTTTCACCATCACTGGTAATTCGGGTTTCTTTGCCGCTTTTAATATCAAAAATGAAGATATCATTTTCATAAACATAGGCTACTTTTGAAGCATCGGGTGAAAAAGTTGGCTCCTGCACCTTCTTATCAGTAAGTTTTTTCAGAGATTTATTTTCTATATCGTAAATGTAAAAAACAGCACGGGAAGAACGACGATAGATTTTTTCTACTTCAGTAGAAAGTAAGATTTTTGATTCGTCTTCACTTAAGTTAAAACCAGAAAAACGGTCTAAACTTTTTAAGTTTTTAGTGGAAACCAGGCTCCGGGTTTTCTCACCGTCTTTATAATTGTAAACATCAATACTGGTGGTTTCAGCTTTACGGTCATGGTTTAAAACTACGTATTCCTGACCATTATTAAGAGATTGAAGCGATTGTAAACGCTGCTGACTAAAAGTACCATTCCAGATTTCTTTTAAGCTAATTTGTTTGTCCTGAGCACAAACAGTTGAGGATGCAGTAATTAGCAATCCCACTAGAATTTTAGGGAACTTCATATATTGTTTTAAGATAAAATAACAAAGGCCAAGTTTACTAAATTTTCAGTAAAAATTACGCTTTAGAATGTTAAATACTAAGAAATCGTTAATTTTAAAAAACACTTCTTACTTGTATATATGCAAGGGAATAATCGCTACTTTGTATCTTTGCGCGCAGAAATCACCCTGAATTATGATGAAACCTGTAAACGGCTTTTCAAAACTGAGCAAAAAGGAAAAAATTGACTGGCTGGCAGAAACTTATTTAAAAGAGCAACCCGAAGATGTTCGTATTCTGAGGCAATATTGGAATGAAGATTCCCGATTACAACAACTCCACGACGAGTTTACCGAAAATACACTTTCCAACTTCTATTTCCCTTTTGGCCTGGCGCCAAACTTCCTAATCAATGATGAGCTATTGGCCATCCCTATGACCATTGAAGAAAGTTCAGTTATTGCAGCGGCCAGTAAGGCGGCAAAATTCTGGCATTCCCGCGGCGGATTTAAAGCTGAAGTTCTGGATATAAAAAAAATAGGCCAGGTGCATTTCATCTATTCCGGGGATTTTAAAAAATTACAAAGCTTTTTTGAAGAAGTAAAACCCAAACTTCTTAATGCTGTTAAACCTATTACCAAAAATATGGAAAAACGCGGCGGAGGCATTTTAGATGTCACGCTAAAAAACAAAAATCAAGCGCTCGAAAATTACTATCAGCTTCACTGTAGCTTTGATACCCGTGATTCTATGGGGGCGAATTTTATAAATTCATGTCTGGAGAAATTTGCTGAAGTTTTTGAAGCAGAAGCTCATACTTACCAGCCTTTTTCGGAAAAAGAAAAACAATTGGAAATTATTATGAGTATCCTTTCCAATTATGTTCCACAATGTTTGGTTCGCGCTGAAGTTTCCTGTCCGGTAGAAAATTTAGCCGAAGGCCATGAAATGTCCGGAACCGATTTTGCGGAAAAATTTATACAGGCGGTAAAAATTGCTGAAATTGAACCCTACCGTGCC
Organism: Salegentibacter sp.; assembly: GCA_017795085.1. GTDB lineage: Bacteria > Bacteroidota > Bacteroidia > Flavobacteriales > Flavobacteriaceae > Salegentibacter. The sequence goes on along the minus strand of CP051246.1, from coordinate 662,327 downwards.
GTAACCCACAATAAAGGTATTATGAACGGAGTTGATGCCGTGGTACTCGCTACCGGAAATGATTTTAGGGCCGTAGAAGCAGGCGTCCATGCTTTTGCCGCCAGAAATGGAAAATATTCAAGTCTTTCACACGCAGAAGTTAAAGATGGTATTTTTAAATTTTGGATAGATTTACCATTGGCATTGGGTACTGTTGGCGGGCTTACAAGTTTACATCCTTTAGTAAAGCTGGCTTTGGATATTTTACAACAACCTTCAGCAGAAGAATTGATGAAGATTGTAGCCGTTGCGGGATTGGCACAAAATTTTGCAGCGGTACGTTCACTGGTGACCACCGGAATTCAGCAAGGACATATGAAAATGCATTTAATGAATATTCTTAACCAGCAAAACGCCACAGAAGCTGAAAAACTTGCCTTAACCAACTATTTTACAAAACATACCGTTACCCATAGCAGTGTAATTGAACAATTGGAAAAATTAAGAAAATAATATATAAACCGAATAAGATAAAGTGCAGAAATTCTACAGCCACGGAAAATTATTATTAACCGCTGAATATGCAGTTTTAGATGGCGCAAAGGCGTTAGCGGTACCTACTAAGTTCGGTCAGTTTTTAGAAATCAAAAAGACTGATAAAGACCAACTAAGTTGGGAGAGTATTGATGAAACCGGAAAAACCTGGTATAAAAATGATTTTAGGTATAACACTAGTGAATTTCATCCGGTTTCCCCGCAACAACAAGCTATACAAACCACTGCCAGACTTACTGAAATTTTGAATGCCGCAGCAAAATTAAAACCCGGATTTTTTTCTTCTAAAAATGGGTTTAAGCTTTCAACGACACTTGAATTTAACCGAAAATGGGGATTGGGAAGTTCTTCCACCTTAATTTATAACCTGGCAAGTTGGCTAAAAATTAATCCTTATGCATTACTTGCTAAAACTTTTGGCGGTAGCGGCTATGATATTGCTGCAGCGGGCCAGGATTCAGCATTTACTTATCAGCTTACCAAGCACAACCCCATTAGTCTACAAGCCGGTTTTAATCCCAGTTTTAAAGACCGATTGTTTTTTGTTTACCTGAATAAAAAGCAAAACAGCCGGGAAGCTATAAGTCATTACCGAAATCAGCCTGGAAAGGATTTGGAAACTTTAATCGAAAAAATTTCGGGAATTACCGAAAGTATTATTTCCTGTGATAGTTTTGAAGAATTTTGTTTGTTACTGGACATTCATGAAACCCTGATTTCCAAAACCATCAAAATCCCGTCGATAAAAAAACAGTTTTTTCCCGATTTTAGCGGCAGCGTCAAAAGCCTTGGGGGGTGGGGCGGCGATTTTATCCTGGCTACCGGCGGTGAAAGAGCCAGGGATTACTTCAAGACCAAAGGTTTTAACACCATATTTTCTTATAAAGAAATGATTCTCAATAATTAAAAAAACGCCTTTCAGATGTGTAAACCTAAAAGGCGTTTTCTATTTGATTAGAGGCTGTTTTTAGTAGAAACGAGCCCTGTTATCTTCAATCTCAGCTTTCTTTTTAAGTGCTTCATAAGCTTGTCGTGAAGCTTGCTGGCGTTGGGATTGGGTCTCTTGTTCAGCAATATTACGATAAGATTCTCTCTCGGGAGCTTTATTTTTACTCACTAATTCTACTACATAAACCCCTTTTTCGCCAGTAATTGGTTTACTAACTACTCCTGCTTCCATGGCAAAAACCGCACCTATTACACCAGGTTCTCTACCAGCTCCTGGTAAAGTTGGGTTATTAAGTGTAACTGCTTTGGCATTTTGTACCACCTGGTTTTGTGAAGCGGCAATTTCCTGAAGCTTATCGCCGTTTAGTTTTTGCTTAATAATTTCTGCTTTCTTTTCTTTCTCAAGAATTGGTAATACTTCTGAAGAAGCTTCTTCTGCACTCATAAGGCCTTTTTCCCGCTTGGCGGTAAGTTGCGCCACCACATAACCTCCTGCAATATCAAACCGGCGTACATCTCCTGCTTTTGCATCTTCCTCAAACGTCCATTGAATAACAGAACGTTGGGCACCTAAACCGCGAATAGTTTCATCTAAAGCATTAATATTTTCTACACTTCTTACATTTAAGTCTTCAGCTTCAGCCTCTTCAGCAAAATCACCTTCTTTAGCAGCTATTTCAAATTTTGTGGCCTTATTAAATAGTTCATTTCCTGTATTGGAGGAGGCTTCGATAGCTCTAGCCAAAGTTGCCGTTTTTACTGCACGTTTACGGTCACTTTGCTCAACAATATGTACTACGTGATATCCAAAATCGGTTTCTATAACTTCTATATCACCTTTATTATTTTCTAAAACAAACTCATCAAATTCAGGAACCATATCGCCGGGACCAAAATAACCTAAATCCCCACCTTCTTCACTGTTAGATTTATCAGCAGAAAATTCAGCAGCAAGTTCAGCAAATTTTGAATTATTATTTCTTACCACATTAGCCAGACTATCAGCCAGGGTTTCAGCTTCTTCTTTACTTCGGGTTACATCAGGCGCAAATTGCAAGCCCTGGTAAGCCACCAAAATATGGCTGGCTTTAATAGAGTCGGGAATTTCCCGGGTTTCAACCATTTTGGTTATTTTCCAGGATGTGTTATGTTCATAAGGCCCAAAAGTTTCACCTTCCTCCAGGTTAAAAATATCATCACGAAACTCTGATGGTAATTCATTTTTAAACACAAAACGATCTTGATAAGGTATATCTGAATTTTCAGCTAAAAACGTATCATAATCATCGGTAGCCTCAAAACCAGGAAGGGTATCGTTTGCATTGGCTGCAGAATTAAACTCTACCCGTTCCCCCATTAAAGAGATCAATCCTTCTCGTGCTTCTTCGCGATCTTCTTCTGAAGCTTCTTCTTCAAAAAACACATACCGGATATCCCTTGAAGCTTCTGTTTCAAAACGAGCCGCATGATTTTCTACATATTCACGAATTTCAGCTTTGCTAACCTCTACCTCATCATCAGAAACAGAAGAAAAAGGTATTTGCACATATTCTAAATCAACATTATCATTTTGATTATGATAGGCCAGTTCCCCTTCAGTAAGGGTAGCACCTACTCCGGCGCTAACCATAGTAAAATACAGGTTTTCCCTGGCAGTACCGTCTAAACTATTTTCAAACTCTAGCCATTGTTGATAAGCCTGAGGAGAATTTGAACGGATACTGGAAACATACTCTCGTAACCTGTTCTCATCAAACTGCCCGGCTTCATTAAGAAAAGTTGGATTATTGGCCATTTGGGTCTCCATCAACTGACGGATTTGTGCTTCCCCAACCCTTACTCCTAGTTTTTCAAGTTCATCATCAATAATTACTTCGCGTAATTTTTGCTCCCAAACCTGATTTACCGCCTGGGTTGTAGTTACATTTTGACCTGCATTTTGCTGAAAAGCTTCTACCTGACGGGCAAATTCTTCGCGGCTAATATCTTCATCGTTTACCGTTCCTACGGTATTTTGAGATTTTTGAGAGGAAAAACCTCCATTTCTAATCACATCGGCCAAAACGAATGCAAATAAAGCCAAAGCAATTACAAGAATTAAGAAAACAGAGCGTTGTCTGATTTTATTTAATACTGCCATTTGTAGTTATTATTTATCGAAATATAAGGGGCGAAAATAGTGTTTTTACCCTAATTATAAAACATATGATTAGCAAAATATTAACGAAACAGGAATTAATCTGCAGGTTTTATTTTTAAAGCAACCAGTTCAATTTTTGTATTGGAAACTTCTTTAATTTCAAATTCAAAATCTTCAATACGTAAAATTTCGCCCTGCTGTGGAATTTCTTCTGTATGGTTAACGATAAAACCGCCCAGGGTTTCATAATTTTCACCTTCCGGAAGGTTCATTTTATAGGTTTCATTAAGGTAATCTACCTCCAACCTTGCTGAAAAAAGGTATTCATCTTCATCAAGTCTTTCTTCTGTAAGCATAGGGGAATCATGTTCATCTTCAATTTCACCAAAGAGTTCTTCCACAATATCCTCAACCGTGATCATTCCACTGGTACCCCCGTATTCATCTATAACCACTGCAATAGATTTTCTTTTTTTCATAAGGGTATTAAGCACATCTTTCACCCACATGGTTTCCGGTACAAAAACCACGGGTAATAAAATAGATTTTATTGATTTAGGCTTTTTAAAAAGCTCAAAACTGTGTACATACCCAATAATATCATCTATAGTTTCATTATAGATAAGCAATTTTGAAAGGCCGGTTTCGTGAAAAGTCTCGATCAAGTCACCCGGAGCTTTACTCTTATCTACCGCAATAATTTCAGTACGTGGGACCATTACTTCCCTAGCCTTGATATCGGAAAACTCAAGGGCATTTTGAAAAATTTGTATTTCGGTATCCACGTCATCATCATCTTCAACGGTTTCCATTTGCTCGGTTATAAAATTCCCAAGTTCCACTTTACTAAAAGCAAGCTGTACTTCATCGCCTTCGGTTTTAAAAAAACGTTTTAAGATAACATCAGAAATCCAGATTACAAATGAAGAGATAAAGCTAAAAAGCAAGTAGAATAAATAGGCAGGCAAGGCAAAGAGCTTTAGCGTTGAATTAGCATAAATCTGAAAAAACACCTTCGGAAGAAACTCTGCGGTAAACAATATTACCAGAGTAGAAATTACCGTTTGAGTAAACAGGCTTAAGTCAATGATAAGATACTCCAAAAAACCGCTTTCGGGATTAAGGGTTTGCAACCAATTCATAATAAGGTCGCCCATAAACAAACCGTAAACCACCAGGGCAATATTATTACCCACCAACATAGTAGCGATAAATTTTGAAGGTTTTTTGGTAAGCCTTTTTAAGACAGTGGCCAAAAAACTATTTTGGCGCTTTTCAATTTCAATATATACCTTATTAGACGAGATAAAAGCGATTTCCATTCCCGAAAAAAACGCCGAAAACATAAGGGAAAGAACAATAATAGTAATTTCTGTATGCATTGGGTTTATTTGTTGCGTTCTTCAAATTTACGTCTAAAACGTCTTTTGAAGAAAAACATAAAAATGGAAACGATTACAAAAAAGACAAATAAATAAGCCCGGTTACGCTCTGTATTCCAGATTCTAACCGCTTCAAAAAGGAAGAAAGCAGCTATAAAAAGGTAAGCATATTCAAAGTATTTAAAATATTTATTCATCGTTTTCTTTATCTTCTATGATTTGAATTCCAACGTTACTACGTGATCTAAAATTACCTAAATTTTGATTAGCATCAAAACCCTGCCCTTCATTAAGGGCTCCATTAGGAAATCTGATTTTATTAGGATTATCGGTAAAAATCCAGCTTATCTTTTGATCCCAGTATAGTTGATCGGCCTCCAGCCTTGTGCTATCGCTGGTTAGAATTACCACATCACCCTGTAGATCTACCAGACCGGTTTTATCGTAAACAATTCCGTAATTGGCAGTAATGGTATTTTTTTCACCCTCTTTGTCAAAAAATTCAACTTCCAGGCCATCGGGAAATTCATAATACGGGAAATTTTTATTCATAAAATCGAGCATCCTTTCACCCTTAAGCGTAGCCACCACCCTACCCGAATCAGTATAAGTAAGGTTTAAGCCTTTAGCCTCGGCCTGAGGATCATCACCTTCAAGATCAAGCGCCCTGATTTCTTCCAGGTTACCCTGGCATGAAAAAAGCATTGTCACGCCAATAAGCGTGACAATGCCTGAAATTATTTTATGGAATGTGATATTCATTCTTATAGATTAGGAACACTTAGGCTTTCCCCTATCCAACATCCAATTTGCATAGAATCTCCAGCACTTACATCTGACTGGAAAATATCGGATTTTTGAGGAGCTAATCCCATATAGCTTTTAGCAGCCTGACTTGCATTGCCGGCAATAGAGGGGTCTACCCTGCCTGCTCTTCTTGCATAATCTGCAGCCAACCAGTAAACCGCTCTTTTTTCAAAAGAAGTCTCTCCACAGTTATTGGCGCTTTTAGCATACATTGTCGCAATTTGCAAATATGCATTACCTAGTGATGGTTTAGCCTGAACTGCTTTTTTATAAAAATTACGAGCCTGAGAATAACTGTTTTTACTTTTATAATTAGAGGCAATTCTATAATAAATTCTAGATTTAGCCGTATTATCTTCTTCTAATTCAGCAGCCTGATTATAGTATTCAAGGGCTTTATTAGCGTCTCCATCTGCCTCAGCAAGCTGTCCTAGGGAAAAAGCCGATTTTGCAGAAGGGTCTAAATTGTGTAGCGCTTCAGAAACCTGCATAAACAATGGGTCTTCAGTACAATCTTTAGCCGATAGCCTTGCATTGGCACTTCTTAGCCAATCGATATCTCCTTTCTTCTCTTCAAAATCTTTTGAATAAAGCGGGATAAGATTATCACAATCTGCCCGTTGGCCTAATTTACCATTAATAGCATTTTTAACGGTATTATACGCACCAAGATTGATTTCGGAATTCTTTACCAGGCGTTTTTCTTTAGCCGTTAACTCTTCACCTTTTTCCTGTTTTTCAACAAGCGGGGCCAAACGTTCAGCAAGATCGTTCTCTTCTTCTTCAATTTTAGCGATTACATCATCATATTTTTCAAAAACATCTTCTAAGGAACGTTCTCCTTCATCCTGCATATCTACTAAAATAGAGAAATAAGCATATAGACCTTTAGGACTGGTAAAACTTTCGGGATCTTCTTCAAAAGCTTTATCAAAAGCCTGATACTTCTCTTCCCTATCGCCTATATTATTATCAAATTTTAACTGGGCAATATCGGCAAGCACTTTACCTTTTGAAGTTTTTTCCGGAAAAAGCTCCAAACGCTTCTCCCATACTTCAGTCAATTTCTCTATATATTCACTTTTTTCATCGCCTTCAGCATTATCAATTTTATGCTTAAGTGCTCTTTCACCGTATTGGTAGGTTGCCAAACTATATTTAGGACAGTCTTCCATAACCTGCATAAGCGGTTCATAAGCTGCTTCATAATTTTTAGCCTTGGCATCGTCATAAGCCAAAGCCGCTGTTCTCGCACAATCACTATTAGACTGTGCAGTCATAACACTGGAACCTAAAAGGGCTGATGTAAATAATGCTATAAATTTCGCTTTCATTTTCTTTTTATTGTGGTTAATTAAATTTACGTTTCTCGAACCATTTTCTGGCTTCGGTTAAAGACAAACCTACAGAAATTTTAAAAATATCTTCGTTTACTAATCCGGCATCCGTTGTACCGCGTTGGCCATATTCAAAACCAAGATTAATATTTGAAAATCCGGGTCCGACTGGTAATCCTAACCCAAAAGATATGCCAAACTCACTAATATCAGTATTATTAAGGTTAAGCCCGGTCTCTTCATAGCGGAAACCAGCACGATAAACCACCCTGCTTAAATAGCTGGTAAACGAATTATACTGCGGAATAAAATATCCCCCAACCCTGTATTGGGAAGCATCTTTATATACTGCATTATTTTCTACATTATTGATATTGTTTAAATAAGCGCTCTGACCGGAATTCACATATTCCCCACCCAAAAACCATTTTCTGGGCCTTCCAATCCCCGCTCCCAAACTGTATCGTTCAGCAAGGCTATAATCTGTATCGGCCACATCAAGAACCCGGGAATCAACAGGAAACTCACCACTTTGGGTGAATGCAATAGTAGCTACTTCCCTATAATTATCTGAAGCAATTTCAGTAGCCGGAGAATAGGTAGCTGAAGCGTGCAATCTTAACTTTTCTGAAATCATTTTCTGATAATCCAGTCCGAAATTAAAACTAAAACCACTTAAATCAGATCGACTAATGTCACGGCTTCCCAACTGTATATTTTCACGTAACAAGGTACGCCGATTTTGAAAATTCCCAAAATTATAACGAGCTTCGGCCCCAATACTAAAATTTTCATTAAACTCATAACCTGCAGCAAAGTACACGCGGTTCATACCTCCACGCCCCTCTAACCTACTGGAAACTTCGTCTTGAATATCCAAAATACGGTACCCCACCGAAGTTTGCGGGATTAATCCGAGGCCAAAACCTACTCTCCCGACTGGAATTCCTATAGCCAGATAATCCAGTGAAGTTATTTTAGCAATATCGGTTTCTGTAGCTGAACTTATCTCTGTTCTGTCATGGCTTCCTCCAACCGTATAAGTGGTACGTTTTAATCTACCATAGCCGGCGGGGTTTTCAAGGTTAAGGTGAATACTATCAGAAAAGGTACTAATTCCTCCCATCATCCGGTTTTCTACCGTCCCTTTAAATTTGTTTAGCCCAATACCGTAGTACGAATAAGGTGAGGACGTATTCTCTTGTGCCGTGGCAAAGACTGTAGTAAAAACAGCTACGATTACAATAAATCGTTTAATCATTGAGTCTTGTTAAATTCTAAAATGTAGTTTAATCCCTCCAAAAGCAAAATCGGGTTGGCAAATATGCTATTTTTTAATTGCTTACACAAAAATTGCATGTCGCCTCCTGTTAAAATAACTGTTAAATATTTGTACTCAATTGAATAGCGCTCAATAAAAGTATCAATTTCATAGGCAAGGCCATTTATACCCCCGCTTTGCAGGCTACTTTCAGTAGAATTTCCTACCGATTTTACATCTTCAGTTCGTTTTACTAACGGTAATTTACCGGTAAACTTGTGCATGGCTTTAAATCTCATATCAAGTCCCGGAGAAATAGCACCACCTAAATAAGTTTCATTCCCGGTTTTTAGGTCATAAGTTACACAAGTACCGGCATCAACCACCAATACATTTTTCTTTGGATATTTTTTAACCGCTCCGGCTATTAAGGCAATTCTATCTTTCCCTAAAGTTTCAGGAGTAGCATAAGCATTAGAAAATGGAAGTTTTAAATCAGGTGAAAGCACGCAAAGCGAGATGTGCTTTTTCAGGAAATCCTCTTCTTTTTTGGTACTTTTTACCACTGAAGAGAGTATCGCTGCCTTGGTTTCAGGATAATCCTGAAAAATTTTTTCAATTTTTTCTAAAAATAATTCCCGTTCAAAAGAGCATCTATACAAGAGCCCATCATTTTGAAAAACAGCAACTTTGGTTAATGTATTCCCAATATCGATAATAAGATTCACCCGTCTAATTTTAGTTTAAGCAAAATTACAAAAGCATTTTTTTAAATTTTCCTTTGTGAGATAATAAAAATGAAATTATATTTGCACCCGCTTACAACAATAAGCAACTGGTGCCTTAGCTCAGTTGGTAGAGCAAAGGACTGAAAATCCTTGTGTCCCTGGTTCGATTCCTGGAGGCACCACCTTAAAAGCCCGATACACGTAGTGTTTTCGGGCTTTTTTAATTTTAGGCTGTTACATTGAATCAAGCCCATCAATCCCCTCTTGTTTCCTAAAACCACAACTCATCCCTGAATTTAAACAATTCAGTCATTAAAAATTTATCTTCTTCAATACTTAACTCATCTTTACATTGAATTTAAAAAAGGAAAAATGCTTACGGTAATTTTAATAATATTAAGCAATTTCTTCAGTATTGTAGGAATAAAAGCTGACAACAAAACTAGTAATATTACTAGTTTAAATAGTTGCTTAACAAAAGAAGTGAGCCACAAAACAGATGCAACAGATCTAATTCAGGAAAGCTATTTACCTTTATGTAGATTTAATTTTGGAACAAAGCTGGCTAAACCGTCAGGAAAATGACTTTTTATGATATAAATCAACAAGCTGGGGGCAAGCTCCCAAGGTATATCTCGGAAAAACTTTTCTCGATCAAGACAAGTCTCAGGGTATTAAAACCACTGATAGGAATAAAAGCCCTAGATGGTCTTTGCCACCCGATATAAAAATTAAACCAATAGTTTATAAAATTTTATAAAGATGAAAATTGTTTTTAAAACTCTTAAAATAGCACTTGTTATTTGTCTTTTGGTTGTTGGGCTCAATTTTGTATTCAGCAACCAAAAGCTCAACGATTTTCTCAACTTCCAAACCTGGGGGGTGTACTTATTTTACAGCTTGGTGCTTACTATAATTAACCTTGCTTATTTTTCCTTTTTTAACCAAAAAATAGGATGGAAAAATGCAGGTTTCAAAAGAGTTCTTTTTGCTTCAGGGGGCTCAATAATTCTCACTCTTATTGGGTTTTTCTTTTGCAGAATGGTAGATTACACCGTATTTCAAGACATGGCTTTTACCAAGTTCCTGCAAAATGAAAGCCTGCGCTTCTATCTGTTTCCACTGCTTTTAACCATTATTATCTCCCTGTTTTTTCATTTAATTTATTTCTATAAAGCCTTACAGGAACAAAAAGTAACCGAACAAAAAATTATTGCCGGAAGTGCTTCAGCAAAGTTTGAAAGTTTAAAAAACCAACTAGACCCGCATTTCCTTTTTAACAGCCTAAATGTACTTAATGCCTTAATTGAAGAAAATCCTGAAAAAGCTCAAAAATTTACAGGTTCACTATCTAAAATATACCGCTATGTACTGGAACAAAAAAATAAAGAGTTAGTAAGCCTTAAAGAAGAACTTGAGTTTTCAAAAGTTTACATAAGACTTCTGCATATGCGTTTTGAAAATAGCATTTATTTTGAACTTGATGAAAACCTTGCCTCAGAAGAGGCTAAAATAGTTCCGCTTTCCCTGCAATTACTCCTTGAAAACACCATCAAACATAACATTGTTAGCGAAGCCAAACCCCTGACTATTAAAATTTATGAAGAGCAGGGAAATTTAATTATCGAAAACAACCTCCAGATAAAGGAAACCCTCCAAAAGCGCGAAGGAGTTGGTCTTAAAAATATTATCAATCGCTACGCACTGGTAACTAAGCGAAAGGTATTTATTGAAAAAAACAAAGAGTTTTTTAGAGTGAAATTACCCATATTAACCAAACAACTTTCAATTATGGAAACCGATGAAATAAAACACGAAAATGCTTATTTTAAAGCAAAAGAAAGAGTAAAAGAATTAAAAGAATTCTATAGCAACCTACTATCCTATGTAGTTGTAATTCCATTCCTTATTTTTATCAACTATTATACGTATTGGGAATTTAAATGGTTTTGGTTTCCACTTTTTGGTTGGGGACTGGGATTAACTATTCATGCTTTTTCGGTTTTTGGCTATGGCGCCACCTGGGAACAACGAAAAATTAAAGAAATTATGGAAAAAGAAGAACGAACTAAAACCTGGAACTAATGGAAATAAATAAAGACAGTGCACGCTATAGAAATGCCCAAAAAAAAGTTAAGGATATTAAAGGCTTTTATGTTCATTTATTAGTCTACCTTTTTATCAATATTGTAATTTTTATCGTAAGCACTAGAGAGGAGGGTTTTGTAAATGGATTATCTGAAATTTGGAATTACAGCACTGCTTTTTTTTGGGGAATAGGATTATTTGCCCATTGGGCCAGTGTTTTTGGCCCAAATGTTCTGCTGAGCAAAAAATGGGAGGATAGAAAAATTCAAGAACTAATGGAAAAAGAAAAAAGAAAAACCTGGGAGTAAATAACAAGCCAAGTAAACTACTAAGTTAAAATAACATTTTGATTTTAAAGAGTAGTACCCCTGATGGAAATAAAAATTAAAAAATGAAGGTAATAGTTATTGAAGATGAAAAACCCGCTGCACGGCGTCTGCAACGTCTATTGGAGCGTTTTAATATTTCAGTAATAGGACTATTGACTTCTGTTGAAGAAGGTATTAACTGGTTTAAACACCAGCCTCATCCCGATCTTATTTTTTTAGACATCCAGTTAAGCGACGGCCTGTCTTTTGAGATTTTTGAACAAGTAAAAATCAGCAGTGCAATTATCTTCACTACCGCTTATGATGAATATGCTTTAAAAGCTTTTAAGTTGAATAGCGTAGATTATCTTTTAAAACCCATAGATGAAGAAGAGCTGGAATTTGCCCTTGCCAAATTTAAAGAAAACCAAAACAGCCAGGTTAACCTAAATGAGCTTAAAGCTTTACTTAACCCTTCTCCCCAATATAAAAAACGTTTTACCCTTTCAGTCGGGCAGCATTTAAAAATAGTCGATACAAAAAATATATGTTGTTTTTATTCTGAAAACAAAGGAACCTATTTACACACCGATGAAAACAGGGCGTATTTACTCGAATACAGTCTTGAGAAATTAGCATCAGTCCTGGATCCTGATTTTTTCTTCAGAGTAAACCGTAAGTTTATCATTAACCTACATTGGATTAAAGATATCGTCACTTATTCCAATCAGCGCTTTGAGGTAAAATTAAAAGGAATTAATTCTCAAAAAATTATTATAAGCCGGGAACGTGTTAAAGATTTTAAAGAGTGGTTAAAATAATTATGCAATATTATTCTCTCCTACCACATCTTCCCAGGCTCAGCCATCACTTTTAATAAATTTCAACAAACGGCTAAGGCGTTTATTGATTACTTCATTTTTAATTGAACGCTTTTCTTCAGGAATTTTAGATTTGAATGCTTCCGGAGGGTTTTCCTATAGTAAAAGCTCCCTAACCCCCAAAGAGGAATTCATCTGTGAAAACATCGCAGGGCATTTACCCTGGAGTTTTCGGATTTTTCTTCCTGTAGCAAGACCACAGGGCGTAATATTTAGTTAAATTCTGACGGTATAATATCTTCAATAGCATAACTTCCTGATAAACGTTCAGATAAATCATCTAAAGCCCCATGTAAAGTTTTTCAATGATAAGCTTTTTCTGAAGTACCCAGCTCATAAGCTTCCTGAATATTAAATACTTCCTCGAGTCGGGTCAAATTTAATCATACCGCATACAAAGTTTTACTAGAATGAAAATAATTAGAATGGGATAAGCCAAATGTCTTCCGGCATGCTTCAAAATCATTGTTTCCTATTTTTGAAACCGGTCGTACAACGGACTAAAATTTGCACCATTATATCCTTTTTCAATAATTTCCTGCGCATTTTCTCCAACCTATTAAAATAGACCTCCGGTAAAATTTAAAATTGAAGAACGCCCATTGCTTTTAGCCAAAAAATAATAAAAATTGCCATATTTTTCTGGCAATAAACGAAGATAACCTCCCCCACCATTAATATAAAGAATGGTTTTAAACAACTTTAGTTTTCCGGAATTTTAATGTTTTCTAAAAAATTGACCATCACAAATCTTTATCTTTACAAAAACCATTAGTTATGCGAACACTCCTATTTTTATTTATTATTCCTTTTTTTATTTCCTGCGGAAACCAGCAGAAGAAAGAAAATTTAAGTCCGGAGGAAAAAATAGCCAAAGCCCATGGTATTGAAGCCTTTGAAAAATTAAAAAAAATCAGCTTTACTTTTAATGTTAAGGTTGATGATTCCATTCGTACCAGCAGAAACTGGGACTGGAATATAGAGACTGACGAAATAAGATTAACTCAAGGCGATATTAGTCAAACTTACACTAAAACCGATACGATTCCTGAAGAAAACAAAGAAATAGATCAGAAATTTATTAACGATACGTATTGGTTACTTTTCCCTTTTCAATTAATTTGGAGTGATGCCAAAATTTCTGCTCCCGAGAAGATAAGCGCCCCTATAAGCAATACTGAAATGCAAAAAATGAGTGTTTCTTATAAAAGCGAAGGAGGTTATACTCCCGGTGATACTTATGATATATTTTATGAAGACAATTTTATTCTAAAAGAATGGATATACAAATCGGCAGACGGAACCCGGGAAATGCCTACTACCTGGGAAAATTACAAAGATTTTAAAGGCGTTAAAATCGCAAAATCACATAAGTCTTCTGATGGTAATTTCGAGTTGTTTTTTAGTAAAATTGAAGTAGAATAGTTTTTCGGTTAGAGATAGAAGCAAGCTACCATGTAGTGCTGAAAGCCCGGCCCCGTGCCAGCAGCATGGGGGTAACCGCCAAATAAAAAACCAGTAAAATTTCAAGGCATATAATTTAGAGTTAAGTTTTAAGCAATAAGGAATAAAATTCTTGAATGTATTCATAACCAAATACAATATTAAGCCTGTAAGAATTTCAAAAATAATTGACTAATTTTACGCATTGTTTAAACCCATTAAAAACGATAAAAACAGATATATTATGGCTATTGAAATAACCGACGCTAATTTTGAAGAACAGGTCTTGAAAAGCGAAAAACCTGTAATGGTTGACTTTTGGGCTGCCTGGTGTGGACCTTGCCGAATGGTAGGACCAATTATTGAAGAAATTAGCGCAGAATATGACGGAAAAGCGGTTGTTGGAAAACTTGATGTTGACGCCAACCAGGAATTTGCTGCAAAATATGGAGTGAGAAACATACCTACGGTACTGGTTTTCCAAAACGGAGAAGTAGTGGGCCGCCAGGTAGGTGTAGCACCCAAAAACACATATGCTGAGGCTTTAGATGAACTTTTATAGTTTTTCAAAAACATATATATTTTAAATCCCGGTACTGCCGGGATTTTTTATTTCCTAATCTTTACCTTTGAGACTATGGATATTAACCGCGAAATTCACAAAACTTCAGGCTTTGCTAATTTAGACCTGTTGGCCAGACAGGTGGTTGAGGGCTATATATCAGGTATGCACAAGAGTCCGTTTCACGGCTTTTCAGCTGAATTTGCCGAGCATAAAATCTATAACAACGGGGAAAGCACCAAACATATAGACTGGAAGCTTTATGCCCGTACCGAAAAGCTTTACACTCGGCGTTATGAAGAAGAAACCAATATGCGCTGTCATTTTATTATCGATAATTCAACTTCCATGCATTATCCTAAAACAGAGCAGATAAATCTTGACTCGATGAATAAAATAGGATTTTCGGTTTTAGCCAGTGCAAGCATTATGCAAATTTTAAAACGCCAGCGTGATGCCATGGGCTTAAGTGTTTACAGCGATAAGTTTGAATATTACGCTCCCGAAATGGGCAGTGAACGTCACTATTTTATGCTGCTAAAGGAGCTGGAAGAATTGCTTAAAAAAAGACAACAGAACAAAACCACACAAACCTATACCTATTTGCATCAAATAGCTGAAAAACTCAAACGCCGGTCGCTAGTTCTGCTTTTTACAGATATGTTTCAGGCCGATGCTGAAGAAGCTAAGCTTTTTGAAGCCTTACGCCATTTAAAACATAACAGGCATGAAGTGGTACTTTTTCATGTAATGGATAAAAAAAGGGAATTGAGTTTTGAATTTGACAATAACCCCAGACGCTTTACTGATGTGGAAACTGGTGCTGAAGTAGATTTATATTCTGAAAATATAAAAGAAAATTATCAAAAAGAGGTCGCCAAATATATTCAGGACCTAAAATTAGAATGCGCGCGGTACAAGATTAATTACGTTCCTGCCGACATCAATGAAAATTTTGAAAAAATTTTAACCACTTATCTAATTGAAAAACAAAAGTTTGCTTAGTGATAAAAAATTATGCGTAAAAATTCTCAAAAAAAGGTTTGTGGAATTATAAAACAGGTGTATATTTGCCCTCGCAATAACGCAACGGTCTGGTAGTTCAGTTGGTTAGAATACCTGCCTGTCACGCAGGGGGTCGCGAGTTCGAGTCTCGTCCAGACCGCTTTTAAAGCACCAAAATTCACTAAAAAGCCTCTAAATCAACCATTTAGAGGCTTTTTTCTTTCCCCGAAACATCAAATAAACACAAATAAACCTAAGCGATTGGTGCTCAATTCGGTGCGTCTTTTAGCTATATAAAAAGACGCACCTATTTTTTCGTAAAGCATTGTTAATAAACCCCTTGCGCATACATTTTAACACTTTTTAGTCCTCTCTTTTTGTATCTTTCGGTGAGCATTTAAATAGATGCACCTATGTCAAAATTCTTAAACATTCTATTTTTTCCCAAAAAAGGTAGATCCACTCCTGATGAATACGGCGTACTTTATACCAGGATAACCTATAATGGTAAACGGTCCGAATTCAGTACCAGTCGAAAAATTAAGCTTCAACAATGGAACAACAAAAGCGGAAAGGTTAAAGGAACTTCAGAAGAAGCAAGATCAGTTAACCGCTTTTTAGATCATATCAAGGCTTCCTTATATGATATTCACGATAGGCTTTTAAGAGAGAATCGGTCTATCTCCTCTGCTATCATTAAAGATATCTACTTAGGCAAGGAAGAGAAACAATATATGTTAGTGGAAATCTTTCAGGACCATAATAATGAGATGGAAAAATTAATAGGTAAAGGATACACCAAAGGGACCTTGCAGCGGTATAATGCGTGTAAGCAACATATTGAAGATTACTTGGGATTCCGATGGAAGGTTAAAGATATTCCTGTAGAAGAAGTAGATCATAACTTTATTACTGGTTTTGACCACTATTTAAAATCTGAAAAAGATTGTGCTCATAATACGGCTCAGAAGTACATAGTAAATTTCAAAAAAATCATTCGTATCGCTTATGCCAATCAATGGATAGAAAAAGACCCTTTTTTCCATTGGAAAGGAAAGTGGAAAGCTTCTGAGCGGGAATTTCTAACCGAAGCTGAACTTCAGGCTATGATTGAACATGAATTTGATATTCCCCGCCTGGAACTGGTAAGGGATATTTTCCTGTTTTCCTGTTATACCGGCCTGGCATTCGCTGATGTAAGAAAACTTACTGCTGATAATATTATAATGGATATAAACGGCAAGAAATGGATTAAAACAAAAAGACAGAAAACCAAATCGCTTAGCAGTATTCCCTTATTGGATATTCCAGCTGCATTACTGGAAAAATATGTCAACCATCCCCGGGTCAAAACCGGAAAAGGAGTATTACCTGTACTCACAAACCAGAAATCTAATTCCTATTTGAAAGAAATCGCAGACGTTTGCGGCATTAAAAAGAATCTGACCACCCATTTAGCCCGCCATACTTTTGCAACCACGGTAACACTATCGAAGGGAGTTCCTATAGAGAGCGTGGGAAAAATGTTGGGGCATAGATCCCTTAAAACAACTCAAATCTATGCAAAGGTCTTAGATGAAAAGGTAGCAAATGATATGGAAATTCTACAGCAACAGCTTAAGCGTTGTTCACAGAAGAAAAAGGGAGGGTGAATTTAATAATTTTAAGTGCACCATGTGACACATCATTAGTATTTAAAATCGCGCTTTTCCTTATTGGAATTATCCCGATAAATTTTCCAGCATTTTACACGAAAATCCTCAATCTGTCAAACCTTCTATAAAAACATAAAGGATGATCTAAAATTTGGACCCAACAAACAGGAAGTATCTGCAAAACTTGAAAGCCTCAAAGAGAACAAATTGTACCTCAATCAAAATTTTAACTTTACAGCATGCGCTCGGGAAGTGAATGTGCCTTCACATCACATTTCCTATTTTCTTGAGCTATAATACGGGTTAAGTTTTGCAGATTGTATAGGCAGCCTATGAATTGAGTATGCAAAGAAGGTTATTAAGGAAGGTTATCAGGAAAACGATACTATCAAGAAAGTGGATACACCAGCGGAACTTCCTTCAGTAAAACATTCAAAAATCTTGTGGGAGTTAAACCGAAAGAATATGCCATCACTTCAAAATAATTCAGGCATCAATGTTATTTAAGTTTATTTGCTAAGTTCGTTTTAATGTTTCGCTTTTTTCCTTTTTTTATCCCACCACACATAAAAACCGAAAATCACCAAACTTACCAGAGACCCCCACAACAAACCAGATTTTAACTCTGACGTGCTTTTTCCTATAACAGCTATAAATATAGTAAGGGGAGCAATCCCTAAAATGGTTGCCCCGATAAATCTCCAATAGCCCATTTTTAAAATTCCACCAACAAAACTTATAGCATCATTTGAAAGAAATGGATTAAGTCTGGTAACTATTACTGCCCAAAAGCCATAATCGTCTATAAAATCTTCGATCTTTTGTTCAGATTTAGGGCCTATTAGTTTTTGTACGATTACCGGACCAAAATAGCGACCTATAAAATATCCTACTGTTGAAGCTGAAAATACTGCGACAAAAACAATAAGACTACCGAAAAAAGGCCCGTAGGCTAAAATGGAAACCACCATTAAAGCTACAGAAGGAATAACAATTAAAAACATTTGGGCCACCATGGCCAAAATTAAAATAGTTGGCCCCATCCAGCCAAATCCGGATACCCATTGCTCTATTCTTTTCTCATCATCACTGGTTAGCACCTGCCAGGATTCATTTAGAAAGTTTTGAACTCCTGGGATAAAGAAATACGCCGCTACAATAGCTGCGAGAATTATTACCGAAATAATTAAGGGTGCTTTACTCTGTCTAACATTGCCACTTTGTTGTTCTACCATATTTTATTTAAATTCTACTTCCAGAATATTTGCTTTATCGCCATTGCCCTCATTCGATATAAAAAGTCTACCATCCTCGCTAAAGGTAATGCCTTCGGCCTGCTCAAAATCACCTTCTTGAAGCGTATATGCTTTTTCGAGCTTGAGCTTATTATCAGCAATAATTAATTGAGGGGCACGACCATCTAAAATATAGAAATTGCCGTTAGAAGGATGAATTCCCAGAGCCGATGGTTGTAGTCTTTTTATAAGTTTCGAATCTATGTTTTTCAACAAAGTATCCTCCATATCAAGACGATACGCTGGTTTGGTTGCCAATTGTTTATCTGACAACGAAAATTGATATATTCCTTTAAAAGTATCATCATTAAGTTCGCGATCCTTAACGGCAAGCAATAACCGATTATTAACTTTATCCCAGGCCAGGCTTTCCAGATTTTGTTTCTTAGTTAAGAAATTGTTGTGGATCCTAGTGTGGAATCTTTCAAATAAAAAATTCGAAACCTCAAAAATATTCCCGTCACTTCTTAAAATATAAGCGGTTTTACCAACCACACGAATATCTTCGTAATCTCCGTGGCCGGCAAAATTTATACGTTGTTCAACTTTCGAAGTTTTAAGGTTAAAAACATAAATGACACCATCCTCGTCCTGAACACAAGCTATTTTAGAATCCCCAAGCCATTCTATACCGGAAACTTCTTCAAGTTCTAAAGGGAGTTCCCATTTTCCGATAATGGCATAATCACTAGCAGGCCGATCCAAATTCTTCTCTTCATTTATTTTATTATATACAAATATCATTAAACCAGCAAGGCTTAGGATACCAACCACAATCAGTCCTGCGACTCTGTTCATCATTTTTAAATTTTAAGTTACCAGATTATTCCAGAATTAACTGCTCCAGTTTCTTCAAAAATCACGTTCTTATCATTTAACTCTTCATCGAATTCTACCTGATAATATGTATTTTCTGATATCTCCAATAATTCAATATCATCAATCTTGGTTTTGTTAAATTCTGCAGAAATAGTATCTTTTACTGCTTCAGGAAGTTCCTCGTAGCCAAGTTCGTGTTTGTATTTTTCAATTGAGCCATCGGCATTCAAAATCGTCTCATATTCTACATTTTGAACTTCAAATTCGGCTTCATATGTATTGGCTCTTTTTTCCCATTCCAGGTTTTTTGCATTAGGAAATTTTTCTGAAAAACTATTAGCTACTATAGAAGGCACATCGGTTCGCTGCAAATCATCTTCATCACAAGAAATAAATCCTATTGCAAGAATAAGTACTAAGAATACTGTCTTTATCATCTTTTATGATTTTTATTTTAAGCAAAGATGATAGCTAAAACTGGAATAAATCTGGAATTGAAGTAGAAGTATTAGCTTTTTTAGTGAAGGAAAAATTTAATCAGGCAAAACTAAGACAAAAGTATGCTTTTGATCAAAAGAATATTCGAGTTCCAAATTGTAATTCTTAGCTATAGTTTTTGCTATAGCCAAACCTATACCGGTAGAGTCTTCTCTTGAAGGTTTTTTCTGAAAACGGGTAAAAACTTCATCCGCATCTAGTGCCTGATCTCCTGCAAGGTTGCTAATTGAAAAACTATTCTCTGAAATATTTACTTCAATATTCGAATTTTTATCACCGTGGATTATGGCATTTTTAAGCAAATTGGACAGCAAGATTTTTGCCAGGCTTTTATTCATTTTATATTTCAAGACTGCACTCGCGTTAACATTGATCTTCATATTTCTATGGTCTGCAAGATCCTGAAAATTATAAACTAGGCTGGTAAACAGATCATTAACAATAATTTCTTCTTCCTCGGGGAAGTGCTGGCTCTCAATCTTTGCCAGTAAAAGCAAGGAGTTGTTCATTCTAGTAAGTGCTTCCAGGTTATTCAATACAGAAGCCACTAATTCCATCTGTTCTTCACTAAGATTTTCTTTATCAATCAACAATTCAAGTTTATTTATACTAATTGCCAGCGGAGTTTGTAACTCGTGAGCTGCATTTGCAATAAATTGTTTTTGATTATTATAGATGGAAATTGATTTTTCCAACATTTGCTCTATTCGTGAGTTGAGCAAATTAAACTCCTCGATATTAGAAGAGACGGTATTAACTTTTTGATCTTTTTCTAGCCTAAAACTTTTAAGCTGTTGCAATAGCGTATAAAATGGATTCCAAATTTTTTTCAGGATTAAATTATTTAGTAATACAATACTAAAGATCATTCCTACATACAGAAAGATTAATGAAAAAAGTAAATCTTCAATAAGATCGTCTTCTTCTACCATAGAGGTTATTATCTTCAACTTATAGAAGTTATCTTCTTTCCGAAAAACGGTTTCCAGAAGCCTAACCGGTTCATATTCATCTTCATTTTGCATATACATAAGTGTATCGCGATAAGAATCTTTAAAGTTTAAGGCCGTCTGTTGTTGTATAGGTTTAACAGTATAGCTACCGTCTTCAAATGCCAATTTTTGTAAAACCTGGGGGTTGCTTTTGGCTCGGTTTATCACCAGCATTTTTTGATTCTCAAGCCCATCATCAAGACTATCATAAATTTCGTCGAGCATTTCCAAGTAAAAAATTACCGCCCAAATTCCTAAAAGCACTAATAAAATACCGGCAAAATAACTGGTTGTGTAGTTTAATAATTTCATTCTTCTACCAGTTTGTAACCAATTCCATAAACAGCTTTAATTGCTACGCCTGCATTTGCCATTTTAAGTTTTTTACGCAGATTTTTTATTTGAGAATAAATAAATTCAAAATTATCTGCCTGGTCTATATGGTCACCCCATACGTGCTCTGCAAGAGCCGACTTATTCACCAATCTATTTTGATTGGAAGCAAAAAAAAGTAATATTTCGAATTCTTTTCTGTTTAAATTTAGTAGTTCTCCTTTTATAGTGGCCTTATGATCTTCAAGATCTATAGATAAGTTGGATATACTAATTTTATTATTTCCATTGAATTGTCTTCGTCTCAATACTGCTTTTACCCGGGCATTCAACTCGGCCATATGAAAGGGTTTTGCCAGATAATCATCGGCTCCCAGGTTTAATCCTTCCAACCTATCATCTAAAGAGTTCCTTGCGGAAACAATAATCACCCCGTCTTCTATTTTCTTACTCTTCAATTCCTCTAAAAGCTGAAATCCACTACCATCTTTTAAGTTAATATCTAATAAAATACAATCGTAGCTATACACACCAATTTTATCGCTAGCCTCGAGGAGGCTGGTCGCAGTTTCTACAACAAACATTTCTTTTTCAAGAAATGTTTTCATATTCAACAACATATCCTGCTCATCTTCAATAATCAAAACTTTCATAGGCTTAAAACTTTTGAATAATTACTTAGCACAAGCACTTTGATTTTTTAGTATAATTTTGCTTAATCATTGTACCTTCCTATTCATTCATTTTCATTTTTCCGGCAAAAGTAGCAGCCCAAATCGTTCCGTTTTGGTCTGTTGCAAGTTGCAGTACGTGAATACTTGGAACTTCCGAATTCTCCGGGGTATGAATCTCCCAATTATCATTCGTTATATCATTTTGAGCAAAACGGCGAGAATTTTTCGAACTGATTTTTTCCCATTTGCCCTCACTTAATAGCTTAAACATTCCTTTGTTGTATAGCGAAAACCAGAGGTTTCCATTTTCATCTTCTTCAGCGGGAAAATCCTTTTAATTTTAAAACTATAAAAAAGAATCGGCACATTTAGAACAGAACCTTCTTTGCTTCAGTTTCAAAATGCAGGATTAAATATAGCCGCTCTCCCGCGCTTTATCCAATAAAGCTTTATTACTTTCTCCGGCAACACCAAAGATTTCTTTGAGCCTTCTCTTTCGGTTTTCCACAGCCCTTAAAGAAAGATTTACAAAATCAGGGAGGTCCTTGGTTTTAGTTCCCTGGGATAGCTGGTATAGCATAACCCTATCTAAATCATCCAGGGAAAAATTATAATGTTTCTATATAACTCATTGAAATATGTGAGTTTGAAATTATTATTTTTTTAATCTTGCCATTTTATAGAATATTTTCCTGTCGGTGCATTCTCAATCCATTTTCCTTCAATGATTTTTTCTTCCCCGGTCCTATTGTTAATTAAGCTGAGTTGATACGAAACCTGGCGCTTTCTCCATTCCTGTTCAATGTAAAATTCAGACTGGCCGGCGGGGATAGTAATTTTTATCATTTCTTCAAAACCATGAGGGCTTTTTGAATAATATTTGCCATACAATTTTTGTTCCCCATTAAAATATAGTTCGTTGTTATAAATACCAGTAGGTACTTCAACCATAATTGAATCTTTCTCTGTCCATACAAATGCATCTTTTTCTGAACTTAAAAAAAGAGAGTGTTTATGAACATCAACTCCTCCATAGGGAGAGACGTTCAATTCTTGGGGTTCCTGTACATTATGCCTATAAGTTGTTCCTTTTTTTACAAAAAGAGAATCTCCGTCATCTTCTTCCAAACTGAATTCCATATTATCAAACCGGTATCTCTGGGATTTTTTCTGAAATACCTCAATCTCTTTAACTTCTTCGCCTGATTTTAGCACTATGGTAAAACCAAACTCCTCGCCCGTACCGTTTTCATTTAACAGGATTTCAAGCGAAGATGGAGCATCCCTGGTAATTATAAAACCTTTAATATCCCATAAAGCTTCAATCCTGCCTTGACCTTCTAAAGATAATATTGAATTTTCCCTTGTCATTTCCCCGTCTTGCGAATAGATATCCCCTTGAATACTATAATTGCTATTATGGTTTTTTATCTCCGCAATATACCAATCCCCACCAGTAAAAGAAATTTCTTCTTCGCCACCTTCTCCCTCCATTTCTATGGTGGTTGTAGAAGGTTGTATAAGTGATACATCATCATTGTTACTGCAGGATACAAAACCAATAATTATAGTCAATATCAGAATGCTTTTCTTTAAGTTCATTTAGTTGATTTTATTTCACAATTTTGTTATTATACTACCTTTTTGTAGCGGCTATTTTGAATTTAGATTAGGGTTTATGGACTCTAAAATATTTAGTTATGCTAAGTCAATTTCTAATACTTGAGCGCCATAGTTTATGGTAACTTATTTCCATTTCTTAGGTTTTTTATCTTTTACAACGAAATTCACACTTCCTTCATTAATGAATTTTCCACAATTTCTTTTGTGTAGAGTTCCTGTAAACTTTCTTTTCCCTATCTTTCAGAATCAGGTTTTGAAAACTAAGCTTTTTAGCTGAGTGCTGGTCAGAATCTACCCCACCTTTATCCAGGCGACGCTGAAGAGCATTAATTCTGGCCTTAATTTCCTCTATTTTAAAAGGTTTAACAATATAGTCATCAGCTCCCATATTTAATCTCTTCACCAGCATTTCAGTGGTGTTTAAAGCGGTTATTAAAATTACCGGGGTAGGGTTGTTATTAAGTTGAAGTTGTTCTAATACTTCTATTCCTGATAACTCTGGAAGCATTATATCCAGTAGTATGAGGTCGTAAGTATTAGTCAGGGCAGAGTTTAACCCCATTTTGCCATTTGTGGCAATCCCTATTTGATGGCCTTCTTCAGACAAACAGCGGTGCAGTAGGGATGCCACATTTGGCTCATCTTCAACTAGCAAAATATTCATAGCAACAAAGTTGGATAATTATCCTAATTTAAAGATTAAAATGAAATTAAAATCTCTAAATTTAGAAAATCACCTAACTACAAGTCCGAAAGACTTAAAGGTTATTGATTAAATCAAATAAATATAAACAAAACCACATTCAACACCACAGATACAATAAAAACACAAATGATCCACACCGGGTAGGCTTTAGCTTGTTGAAGTTTATAGCCTAAACTTTTCATTTCCTGTCTGTGGTGGGCTAATGCCTTCTCCATTTTTTCGTGCTGTTGCTGTAAGGCACTTTCCAGGTTGCTGCTGTCAATCCCAATTTGCTGCTTTTGGATCCGCTCCAATCGGGCCACCGTCTTTTCAAACTGGCTTATTTCAGAGACCAGCAGTTCACTAAGTTGTTCCAATTTTGTCATAATACTTGTATTTAAATGCCCATATCCAATCCTTTTGAAATAGTCTTTTTTATAATATTTTTGGCTATGGTTTTAATCATTCCCGTGGAAAGCTCCACGGTTTTGTTGGCCAGTTTGAGTTGAGTATTATTTTTTAGAAAATGCGACATTCCCTTCTCACCCGCTAAGCGTTTCCCGATATTACCACCGCTCATTGAGCGGTGTACCGCACTACCCTTCAGGTTGTATTTATCAAACTCAAAGCGAAAGCCCTGTAGCTTATTGCTTTTATTGATGGAAGGAATCACTTTCACCCCATTGGTTTCCATTCCTTTTATGTAATCTTTAAAAGTCCGCGGTTTAAATTGCCTAAAGGTCAATTCGTGGCGCCGTTTAATTTCTGCACGAATAGCCTGCAGGTTATGCTCTTTTTCCCATTGCACCTGTCTTACGGTAGTCAGTCGCATTCTTTCCGCTACCTTCTCTGCTGCCTGTTGACTCCGTTTCCCGATAAAGCTGTCATTATAGGCCCGGCCTTTAAAATTTACACGGTTTACATACAAGTGGATATGTTTGTGCTTTTTATCCTTATGTACAAAAGCGATGGCCTGGCGGTCCCGGAGCTTCATCTCCTTCATAAACTGGTTACATATTCGTGAGAGATCCTTTTTCTCAAGGTTCTTACCATCTTCAATGGTTGGGCTAATTACAAAGGAGAGGGTGTTTTTCTGGCAATTCTCATTAAGCTGCTGGGTAAGGCGGAATTCAGTGCTCACTTCTTTCGGGTTCTCCCCGGTAATATTTTGGGAATAGACCACCTGGGCATCCTTTTCCTGGTTCCAGCCGTAGGACATAGAAGCCCGGGTATGCGATATGGCTTTTCCTTTCCCGATCATCAGTGTACCTTTTTAAGATGTGCTTTTATTTCATCGGCCAGCTCATAAACTGTTTGAGATAAACGTGGATCTTTCTTTCGGAACATATTCCCTATCGACTTGAAATTATTATGGAACTTCACCAGGGTTTTATAGATTTCAATATGCTCCTCCGAGAGGCGTTCTTTTATTTCCTTTTCATAGATGGCCGTTCTACAAAACTCACTTAAGCTAAGTCCGCTTTGCCTGGCTTTTAGTTTAAACAGCTTTTTCTCGTATAACGAACACCTGAATTTTATACAATCACTTTTCCCCTTAAACATCT
Source organism: Salegentibacter sp. (assembly GCA_017795085.1). Taxonomy (GTDB): domain Bacteria; phylum Bacteroidota; class Bacteroidia; order Flavobacteriales; family Flavobacteriaceae; genus Salegentibacter. Next base: position 636,764 of record CP051246.1, on the reverse strand, counting down.
CCTTTTTTTCATTGCGACCATCGGGAGCAATCAAGATTGTGCCCACAGGCACACATCTTGCACTTCCTGCTACAGTTTGTAAAGTAAGCTGTAGTTCCTTGTTATCCTGCTTAGGCGCTTCTCCAGTTGTAGAAGGAAAAATAAGGTCCTCCATACTCGGGACTTTAATCTTCCTGGAATTGGAGTTGTATTTTTTAGACTTTTTCATTTTTGAGTTTTTCATTGAGATCTACATAGCCTTTATACCGGTTACTGCAATTTTCGATATTGGTATACCGGCTAGTAAGATTATGGGTTGCCTTTTCACCGGCAGCATCATTATCCAGGAAAAGCAGCACTCGTTCATAATTTTGAAGGATCCTTTCAATCTGTTGAATAAAGGCCAGGGAATTTAAAATGATAGCATCGGAACACCCTACCAGTTTTTCATCGATAGTGGCTAGGGAAAGAAAATCAAACATCCCTTCCGTTATTACCAATTGCTCAGCATCACGTTCAAGAAAAGAATAGGTTTTGGGACTGCTGGAGTTTTTATAGTATTTATTGCGAAGTTCCCAACCGCCCTTATGATTTTCAAATCCGATCGCAAAAAATGATTTTTCTTTATAATAGTAGCTGACTTCTCTGCAGTATTGCCGGGCTATTTTTAATGAAATTTTCCGTTTATACAGATAGTTTAATAAAGCTGGATGTGTTAGGAACGTAACAGCGTTAATTTTTATTTTGCTTTTAAGGGAAGGCATCTTTTCTCCTGGATTAACCGGAGATGGAAAGGTAGAGAGGGTGGGCTCTTCCTCTAAATATGCTAAGGCTTCTTTAACCTCGCAATTCTTTATAAGACAAAACAGGTCAATAATATTTCCACCTTTCCCTACTCCGAAGTCGTACCACCTGTTTAGAACTTTAGATACCTTAAAGGAGGGCTGTGTTTCTGACCGGAATGGACTCAGATACCAAGCCTCTTTTTCGGTTTCTCTTTTAGGAAAATGCCCCAGGTTTACAAGGCTTTTGATGATACAGATTTTGCGGGCTTTTTCACAGCTTAATTTCTCTTTTTTCATCAGCATTTATTTTTCTTTGGATTAGTCTCATTTGTTATTTTGAAATTTTCAATGCTTTTTGGTATCACTTTGATTTTGATGACAGTTTGATGACATTTTGATGACAGCCCAAAGCCTTGCTATTACTGGGCTTATCTTATTCTGTCATCAATTCATCAAAAAAAGAAGGTTTTAAATTCCTTTTTCTTTCAATAGCAGCTTCCATTTTGATGAGACGATGACGGCATTCGGAAACCCTTGTAAACTCTAGGGTTCCGTGTCATCATTTTGTCATCAAATCATCAGTTTGGTGATGAAATACTGAATTCAGCTATTATCCTGTTCTAGAAAATTCTCTTTTAAGAACATTTTATTTACGGTAAAATAACGGCCTTTACCATCTATGAAGTTAATGCTCCCGTCACCCCAAATCATAAACTTTTGGTACTTATGAGAATTGGGTTGGCTGGTTAGGTTCCAATCCTTTTTAAGGATTTTCCGGATTTGCGTAAGATCAGTGCGAAGCCTGGTCTTACCTATAGCATTAAGTGCATCCAAGGGACATAGATTTATTTCCTCCATATCGTGATTTTCCATTACCATAAGCAGAATATTCGCCAACTCCTTTTCAATGCGGTTTTTGTTATGCTGTATTAACTTTCGAAGGGCCGGGGTCTCAATTTGTTTAGAGGAAAACCACATTCGGGTCTGGTGGCTGGTGGAGAGTTTTCGGTGTTTTAAATAGTGAAGAAAGAAGGGGATTTCTTCTTCCAGCTTCTCCAAATATGCCGTTTGTTCTTTTTTTATAACCGGTACTTTCAACACCCAAAACCTGGTTTCGTGATGGTCGATTTTGATAAAATTCTCTTCATTATTACTGCAAAGCACAAACTTTCCGAAAAACTCCACTTCCCGCTTATCTTTTCCTTTTGCCTCCAGTTTGTTGATGTTGGTTGTACTCAAGTATTTAATTCGCTCTGTGAGTTCCTCTTTATTAAATAATACTTCATCAATACAAATCAGGAGTTTATTAGCCCAGTCCGAATTAAACTGGCTGGTAAAATTATCATTGGTAAGATATGTAAGGTTATTTTCAAAGATTTTCTTTAGCCATTTCAAAAAAGTGCTTTTCCCAGTAGAACGTTCCCTGGAGACCAGGCAAAGAATAGGTAGGATCTGAGTAGGCTTTACAAATAAAAGTTGCAGGTAATCCAAACCCAACTCATAATGATCACCGAAGATGTGCCGAATAAATTTTAAAGATACCTGACATTTTCCTTCTTGTAGGATGTGGCTAAGCGGGGAATAAATATTATAGAAATTGTAATGAGTATATTGGAAGTTTAGATGATCAGGAATACAGGTGAATCCATCATATTTCGGAATTTTTGCCAAAAAAGATTTCCCGTGATCTTGTCTTATGGTTTCAATATTCCAGGAAACCAGAGACTCATTAACATGCCCGGAGATACTTGGTGTTTTTACCAGTTTATAATATTGTGTTCCTACTCTTAGGTACGGAATACTTTTCATATCAAAAAAATTAGGTTAAAAAATCAACTCCTTGGAAATATGAATCGAGTAATAGATTTAGATTATTTCTCTAATTCGTATTTCCAACGATTTTCATTTTTGATATTCTTTCTTTGACATGCGTTCATTCCGAAGCAACCATTCATTTAGCTTCCTGGTATTAAAAAAGATTTTTTTACCATTAGGTTTACTATGGGGAATATTTTCGGAGGAGGTCAGTTTATACAGGTAACTTTTGGAAATCCCTGAATAATCACAGGCTTCATCAAAAGTGAGTACTTCTTTTACCCCTAACAACAGGTTTTCAATCCTGTCCAGTCTTTCTTCTAATTTAAACTTGTCCATTGTAAATAAATTTTAAAATTGAAAATGAACAAGACGTCTTGTAATTTTTTAATAGAATTCTGATAATAAAAGTAGAAATAAGAGCAAGGAAAAGAGAATAAAAACTTCCTTAGTTATTCACAAATAACTGTTTTCCAATTAGATGATATAAAATAATTTCATATAGGTTTAAATGATTCAAAATTTAATTTTCGAGGAAATTAAACAAGGATAAAAACCAATATATAAAATGGGTTGAACTGTAAATAATTGAGTTATTAACAAAATAAATAATAAACTAGATACCTTTTGAATAGCATAGAACGCATTTTACTTTAAAACTGTAATTTTTTTGGTTTTCCCTATGGGATAAAATTAAAAATAGCTCATATCCTGAAACTGGCAACTTAAAAATTGTGCTAATTTTGATTTTATATTTAGCCTTGCTTCCCTACGAAAAGACATTTTCACTAAATCTTCCGATGGTCTTCATATATTTTTGAGCCGATTATTTACTTTTTTCAGCTCAAAAAATTAGTATATTTGAGTTGAAAAAATCATTTATTTAGCTCATATGTATAATTGGCAATTAAAAAAATGGCCTGCTTTCGAATATAAATCGGATGCTATAGATAATATTGTAATCGAATTTGCCTCGGAAACCGGAGAGGTAAAAGGTATTGTAGACGCTTTGTCATCTGATTTTAAGCAGGATGCAATTGTTCAATTTATGATCGATGAGGCGGTGAAAACTTCTGCTATTGAGGGAGAGTATTATAGTCGGCAGGATGTAATGTCCTCAATTAAGAACCGATTAGGCATAGGGGATGGTACAAATATTAGGGATATAAATGCAAGAGGTATAGCAGAATTAATGGTGGAGGTAAGGGAAAATTTCTCCACATCACTTACCGAACAGTTAATAAAAGGTTGGCATGCCATGTTATTTAGCAGATCCAGGTATATTCAGGCGGGCTCTTATCGTACCGGGGATGATCCTATGGTAATTGTATCAGGTCGATATGGGAAAGAAGTGGTCCATTACGAAGCTCCTCCTTCTAATCGTATTCCTACAGAAATGGAGCAATTTGTAAACTGGTATAACAACTATAAAACCAGTCCGAAGGATATACGATCTGCATTAATTAAAACAGCCATAGCTCATTTATATTTCGAAAGTATTCACCCTTTTGAAGATGGTAATGGACGTATTGGTAGGGCAATAGCTGATAAATGCCTTTCAGAATCTTTAGGTAGAGTTTTGGCGTTAAGTATTTCCACTGCTATAGAACAGAATAAAACCGCTTATTATGATGCGCTGAAAACCGCCCAACAATCATTAGAAATAACCAATTGGATTGTCTATTTCTGTAACACAATTTTATCGGCACAAAAGAACGCTAAACAAGTAATCCGTTTTATTTTAAATAAAGCCAAATTCCTGGATCAACATCGCGAGAATTTAAATGATCGACAGTTAAAAGTAGTACTCAAAATGTTTGATAAAGGAATTGAAGGTTTCGAAGGTGGAATGACGGCAAAAAAATATATTGCTATAACTAGGACTTCAAAAGCAACGGCCACCCGTGATTTACAGGATTTGGTTTCTAAGGGAATATTTATAGCCTTAGGTGGAGGGCGAAGTGTCCATTATGAATTAAATTTGGAAGTTTAATTTAATATAGGATAGTGCCATACGTTATTTTTTTAATGTTAATATTCGTTAAAGGTGCCGAATTCGGTGAGTATGAAAACCGCCCCTCCGGGAGACCTTGCAAAATAAGGGTTTCCTGAAATAGTTCGAGTCTCGTCCAGACCGCTTTTAAAGCACCAAAATTTATCAAAAAAGCCTCTAAATCATTGATTTAGGGGCTTTTTTTCTTTCCCTAAAACATCAAATAAATACAGGATCAAGGGGGATCAAGGAGGATCAAGCCTAATTGTTGTGTTTAGGCAAGAATTGTAGATAATCTATATAAGAAGAATTCTACATTTTTCACTCCTCTAAACTGAGCCCTAAACGCTTTTATTTTTGCATTAAAGGATTCTGCTGATGCGTTGGTAAGTGTGCATACCATTAATTCACAGCTATATTTATTTACGAAAAGGTCAGTCAGTATCTGCCAGAAATATACAACTAAAAGATGGGGCTTAGCGGAGTAAACTTAATCTTATATATCAAAAAAGATAAAAGTTGAGGAGGGATTATATTATTCTGTTATTTTAGCGGTTTAAATTCTAAAACCATTATAATGAAAGAACTTGTTGAAAACATTCAAACCACATTTGAAAATTTCCAAACAGAGGCTAATACACAGTTAGAAAACGGCAATAAAAGCGCCGGTACCAGAGCCAGAAAATCTTCTTTGGAACTGGAAAAACTTTTAAAAGAATTCCGTAAAGTTTCAGTTGCTGAATCTAAAAAGTAAAAGCTTAAAAGGCCTCCTTACCCCAGGAGGTCTTTTTCAATTTTCAACTGAAGTTTGATTATTATTTAACCAGATTGCTTTTTGGCACCTTCGAATCGAAACAGATGTAAGCATTGCTTTTAATGTTGTGGATAGTAGTTTTTAATATTTGCTTGTAGAAGCAAAAACAGTATCCTCTTCAATCACGAAAACCACTCGACTGTCGAGAGAACCACCATTTGTATAATAACCAACACCACTTATTTCTTCCTTTTCATTCCCACGTGTAAATTGTAATACATAACTTACATCCGATTTACTTTCCTCCATATTGAAAAAACCAGAGACTTCGTCGTCCGAATTAATCACTTCAAATTCCAGTGAATTTAAATCTTCAGCCGTTGTTAACTTTACGTTAGTTATAGAAGTTTCTGAATTATTTTCTATTTGGATTTCTATTCCATTTTCACCGAAAAAGTAACAGGAATTCAAAGTCAGAGTCGTTATAAGAAAGAAAATCAGTCTTTTTATTTGTGTTTGGATATATTCTGCCAATGCCCCGTATAAAAACACTGCAAGTGGACGAGCTTTATTGTCCGCAGGGCAAGCAGGCGTTGCAAGCGAGCATGGACTTTCGAGTTGAGACAAGGTTATTACTTTTTAGGATATAGTGTTATGTGTTGGCATTTTTTCGCTCGTGTTCCAGAAGCCATTTTTTTCGTTCTAATCCTCCACCGTAACCTGTCAGTTTTCCGTCTTTTCCAATTACTCGATGACAAGGAATAATGATTGAAATCCGATTAAATCCATTCGCAGACGCTACTGCTCTTACTGCTTTTGGATTATTGATTATTTCGGCTTGTTGCTGATATGATGATGTTTTCCCATATTCGATTTTTTGTAAACAGTTCCAAACCAAATTCCGAAAATCAGTTCCTGGTGTTTCAAGTTTTACATTAAAAGTTTTTCGGGTGCCATCAAAATATTCGGTAATTTCCTCTTTGGCTAGTTTAATGTGTTCATTTTCTCCAGCAATTATGTTGGCATTCAAACGTTTTTGTAAATCTTTAAATTCGGTTTCGAGCATTCTGCGGTCGACAAATTCCAATAAGCAAACTCCGTTTTGGGTAGCACAAACGAACATTGGGCCTAAGGGTGTTGTTAATCGACTGATTAAGATTACATTTTCGATAGTACTGTTTGTTGGCGAATTACCCATTATTTTTTTGAAAGTGTAACCAAATCCGCTTAAAGATTCGTAACCAGAATCGAAGGCTGTTTCTGTTGTCTTTTTTCCGTTTTTCAATTCTTGAAAAGCAACGTTTATACGATACATTCTTTGATAGGCTTGAAATGTCATTCCGTAATTTTTGTTAAACCATCTTCGAACAATTTCTGGACTAATATTTATTTTGCGAAGTTGCTCATCCGCTACTTTCGATTTAGGGTTTTCTTTAATCAATTGAATTGCGGTTTGAACTTGTTCAGGTGCTTCGTTGGCATTTTCAGTTGGTTTGCAAACTTTGCAAGGTCTATAGCCATTGTCTAAAGCATCTTTAAAAGTGGTAAAAAATTCAACATTCTCCTTTTTTGGCTTTCTTGCTCTACAAGTTGCTATGCAAAAAACTGAGGTCGTTTTTACGCCAACAAAAAAGATACCTACAAAGTTTTGTTTTCGTTTCAACAAGGCTTCGTAGTAAGTATCTATTGTTTTGTTTTCCGTGATTCGCATTAAAAAATTGATTTAAATGATTTCTGGTTTAAAATTTCTTCGGTTTTAGATTTGAATTGACCATATATATTGTCAAAGATAAAATTCCCCATACTTATCCGTTTTACTCCCAAATTATTTAGCGTTTCAAAATCAGGAAGATTAGGCATACACATTACATTAATTGGCAATTGGGTCCAATTTACAATTTCTTCAATATGTGTAATTTGCTCAATACAAGGAACAAAAATTCCGTTTGCCCCTGCATTTTCATAAAGTTTAATTCTTCTTTTGGTTTCTTCGATAGCAGTTGGAACATTCAACAAAAACGTGTCAGTTCTTACGTTGATGAAAATATCGATATTCTCTTTTTTAAGGTTTTCAACTATTTCAGAAATTGTTTGGGCAAATTTTTCAGCATGTAGTAAGGTTCTGCTTTTATCTACAACACTATCTTCGACATTGATTCCGACAACACCTAAACTTACCAGTTTTTTGATATTGTTGGCAATTTCTTTTGAACTTCGACTGTAACCTGACTCTAAATCGACAGACAAAGGCAAGTTTGAATCCCCTGCTATACGTTTTACCATATATTCTAATTCGGAAAAAGTCATTTCCTCACCATCTTGGTAGCCCAGAAGCGAGGCAATTGCCGAACTCGATGTTCCGATTGCTTGAAAGTTTAATTCCATTGCTATTTTTGCACTAGGCACGTCCCAAACATTGGCAATTAATAAAGGGCTGTCTTGATTGTGTAAGTTTTTAAAGTTCATTTTTAATTAAGATTTAGTGATAGGTTAAGAATTGTACGTGTATTTAGGCTGATTGTCTCATTGCTATAAGCAAACCCAAGACATAGCGGAATGCCTATGGAACCCCATTCAAAGTTATGGTTGAGAAAAAAACAAACTCCAGTTGTATAGATAAAAGAATCTGAATTTTGGTTTTGCTCAGGAACATAAGTTACTTCTCCAAACCAATTGATATGCAGGTTTAAGTTTGTTTTTAATTCCGTGGTTTTTAAAGTAGTTCCGAAAAATGTATAAAACCCATAAATGTCGTCTTCACTTATAAAGGTAGCCAGTTCAATAAATTTTGATTTATGGGAAAGGCCTGCGCCTATTGAGATAATAGAAGTATAAGCTATGTCATTTTTATTGATATTGTAATTGATAACTTGAGGTGTCCTTAAGAACAAATTTGATTTCAGTTCTTGGGCAAAACCTGTTAGTGGTATCGACAATAGCACTAAAAATGTGATATATTTTTTGTGTAATTCCATAAGGCAAAATTGCTCTTATGAAAGTTTACTGGCAACCGAAAATTGGACGAGTATTTTTTCTCGCTTCTGACTAACGTTTTATAAATAGTTAAATATCAATTTATCACAATATAAATTTCATTACTCTTTTTGTCCCTCCGCTTATCATCCCGTTAGCTTTGGGAGTCAATGGTATGGTATAGGGAGGATTGCACATAACGTCCCATAAAAACTGTGCCGATTGCAAGAGATGATTTCCTGCGGAAAATCAGGCGCAGCAAACACACCCGAAGTTCGATTTGAGACTGAATTTAGCATTGTTGTAGCCAGTTTTATCTCATCCATCCTTCAACAATATAATTTCTCTTAGCTACTTTATAATCTTTTTTTGTTTTGGAAGGTTTAAACCATAATTCTATTCGTCCTGCATATTTGTCTCCCCAAGAGCCTTCATAAATAGTGAATTCTCCTTCATAGAATTCCTGATTTAAGTCCGTTACTATGATTTTAGAGCTTTCCTCCATACGCCCTTTAGACAAGCGATCATTCGTTGTGACTTCAAAAGCTTTTATATAAAAATAACCAGCCTCTTTAGGCTTATAGGCAGTATAATAACTATAAATTCCAGGTTGAAAAAGTCCAGCAATTATCAAGTCGGAATCTTCAAAATCTTCTTTATCCGGTTCTCTGTCGAGCGGATCAGATATTTCTATGTCTGTTGGAATAGTTTTGTTCGCTCCATAATAATCCGGTGGGGAAAAAATAAATTTGAAGAGGACAAAAAATATAATAAAACCAGTGATTAATATTTGAGGAATTATTAAGTGCCATTTTTTAATCCAAATCTGGACAATTCCTGACATAACAGTGCCAATAATATTTATAAGAAACGTCCATAGAGATAAATCAACTATAAAATCACTTTCAAGTAAACTTCCAAAAATGAAAATTATCATTGGAATTGAAAAGGATAAAATAGGTATCCACCAGATTCTAAAATATTTTTTAAGATAATGTTTCATCTAAATTAGCTATAACATCTCGTGTCGAGTAGACAAGGGGAGTTTCACCCCAAGTCTCTCACAGATCCGGACATGATACTCTCGCATCATCCCCGGCTCCTGTTATACAAATCATAGCCAATTTAACAAGAAAAGCCCAACTTCCAGTGGTAAAAGAGGTAAACTGTTTTCTTACCCGATCCAGCCATTGGTAGGCGTGTTTAAGTCTTGTTCTATAGCGTTTATACCGTTTTCTTGCCCACCTGATCAATCGTATACGCAACAGTCGGAAGACTTTCGAGAGCTCAGATCTTCGGAAGCGACCATAGTAATTCACCCATCCCCGAATAATCGGGTTTAAATAATAAGCTATTCCTACAATACTTTTGAAGCTGACTCCCTCAAATTTGAGCTCTTCTAATTTGTCTGCAATGCGTTTTCGTGAACTTATACTTATAGCGCAGTCATAGCCCAGAAACAGTTTCCTATCTTTCTGGATTTTGTTGTTCGAGGTTGGAAAGAATATCCAAGAAAATCAAATTTCACTACAGGATAATCATCTCTCCTGCGACCGTCCGTCCTTACAGTAGACAATTTTTGTTTTGTCCGGATGTAATTCTAAGCCGCAGGATTCCCACCTCCTATTTACCCCTCCAAGGATATGTTCTGCGTGGGTTTTGCTTTGACAGTGCAATATGCAATCATCGGCATATCGGGCATATTTCACTGTCACATCGGTATGTTCCAGCCATTTATCAAGAACATAATGGAGGAATAAATTTGCCAGAAGAGGACTTGCTACCCCTCCTTGCGGCGTTCCCTTGCCTTGCTTAGACTGTATAACTCCCCAGATGTTTTAAGCACTGGTGCTTCGAGCCACCGTTCAAGATAAAGACACACCCAGTTTTCTGGGACGTGTTTTCGTACTGCTAACATCAACTTTTGGTGATCAATTGTATTGAAGAAATCCTTGATGTCAAGATCTATAACCCAGTTCTGTCTCCTGCAGTTTTCACGTCCGTTTCGAGTGCCTGATGGGCGCTCTTGTTTGGTCGGTAACCGTAAGAGTTAGGGCTAAAAATCTTTTCAAAACGAGGTTCTAAATAGTCCTTCATAACCATTTGTCCTATTCTGTCGCTGATGGTGGGAATTCCAAGTTGGCGGATTTTTCCATCCTTCTTGGGGATTTCCACTTCTTTGACTGGAGGAGGGAAATAACTCCCCGATGCCATACGGTTTCAAAGTTTGTACAAGTGTCTGGATCTATTAGCATCAAATTCTTGCATGCTCACAGAATCCACACCTGCGCTACCTTTGTTGGCTCTAACCTTCTTATAAGCCGACCAAACCATTTGACGGCTTATCGGTATTGATTTTGTTGCATTCCATAAACTCATCCTCATAATTTGAGTTGGTAGATGTTATTAAACTGTATAACCTGACCCTTCGTTCCATTCCCATTACAGGAACTTCATCACTACTACGGGTTAGCCCGTCCCTGAACAATATCTTGATATTCTGCCTCTAGATTGATCCTATTGTGCATTTCCCTTAACACTATTGTACAGGTTCCCGAGTTCCGTAAATGAGCCCGAATAAAAGTCATGCCACCTAAATGACGCCTGCCTCACAACCAGTAAATAGGTTTCCGCCGTGCTTGTCACTGCATTTTTACCTTTACAGCTTTTGACAGAATGTAAGCACTTTCTCGGCACCTCTTCAGTGGTTTACTTTCGTTCATCTCTTTTATCCTTACCTGATAAACTCGTTGGTTTACCTTTTCCTAAACGCTCAGCACCATGGCTCTTTACCACAGCACCTTTAGATGGTTTGCAAGCCCTGCCTATACAGCGCTTGCGGTGGGCCGTCCAGTAAAATTGGATTCCACCATCTCAAATACAGCATGCAATGATATTTTGCCGTCATTGCTTCTCGGCAAACATAAAAACTGTGCGGCTAGCAAGCTTGATTTTCCGTTAGAAAAATCAGGCGTAGCAAGCGAGCGCTGACTTTCGATTTTGCCCTAGTTTAAGCATCTTTGTTTTTAGCAGTGTTGCCACCAGTTTTCATTTTGAAGAGGCTAAAGATCAGAAGTCCGATTAAAAATATATTTGCCCAAACAGCATATCTTTTCATTTGTTGCTTTTTATCAGCCTTTGTTGTTAATTCTTGTGCAATTTGTACTTTGTCAGGATCATTTTTTTTATCTGCTGTTATTTCAACATCATATTCACTTTCATTTTCCTTTATCACCTGGAGATACTCAATCCCGTTATTTTCATTTTTTGCAACAATCCAAAATTCACTTGTTCCGTCATTTTCGAACCAGAAATCTGATTCTTCTTTGGGTTTGATTTCGGAGTCAAAAGTCACATAATTTCCTGTTTTATTCCAGCTATTGTCCCAGAAAGCAATTGCGTAAACTTTTAAGTTTTCGTTGGTCAAGTTTTGAGTCCCAACATTAACTGGTGTTGAAGCTCCAAAAGTTTCGTCAAACAGGGCATTTAAACCTAAAACCAAAACACCTATAAAAATCCCGAAACCGACCAATAAGTTTATTCCTATTCTCCATTTTGAACTAACAAAATATTTAATCAAGAATATGATAAGGAGAAGTAATGCTGTAAATAATAGTATCTTCATTTTTTAAATTAGTGGTAACGGGCCGCGGCTATGACAAGTGCAGGGCTTCAAGGCACTTTCCTTTCCGCCAGGCACGAACCCACGCCTTTATGTTTAACTTTTCCTATAAACGTCAAAGCGTAGCTTTGGCGTGATGGAAGCACCAACTTTGCGGCTGGTACTTTCGCCTGCATTTGCTATGGCTGATGTTAGCCGCTCGTTGTTTTTTATACTAATTCTTCGCAGTCAAAATTGTGAGTTTTCAGCAAAGTTGTAATTTTCGCAACAATATTTTCTTCGCTTTCAATACGCAAAATATTGTCGCAATCTTCAAAGTCAAAATTCCATTTTGCTTTTGGCAACACGTTGTCAATTTGTGATTTAAGCTTTTTTGCCTGTATTTTGTTTTTGACAGATGTCTTGAAAACGAAAATCATATTTACGATAACGTATGTAATAATTCGTCTAATTGATTTAAGCCCGCGGTAAAGCCTTCCTTGAAACCCATTTCAATCATCTTTTCCATACGTTCAAGAGAATCATTATGTATCGTTATGCTTACTTCGGTTATTCCATTTTGTTCGCTGAAATCCAAATCCCAATCAGAACCGGGCAAGTCAGGGTTTTCATCTTTGTCTGCAAAAGCAGTCATCATTTTGAAATTGGTTTTGGAGTTAATGGAAGTAAAATCCTGCACAGACCAATGCTCTTGCCCTTCCGGGCTTACCATAGCATAAAATCTTCGCCCGCCAACTTTAAAGTCCATATATTTTGTTTTAGATTTCCAAGGTTTTGGTGCCCACCATTGATCAAGTAGTTCAGGATTTGTCCACGCTTCCCAGACCAGTTCAAGGTTTGCGGAAAATTCACGGGTTACGTGAACGGTTTTGTTTTCTTTGTTGACGGTGAAGTCAAATAATAAATTACTGTTCATTTTCCTTGTTTTTGATTGTTAATAATAAATTGTCTATTGGTTATCCCAAATTTTTCTAAACTGCTCTAACCATTTATCTATTTCTTTCATTTTGTCAACTTTCAGTTGATAGAAGATTTCCCTGCCTACTTTTTTTCTTGTTCCAATAATTCACAGTCGTTCAGGATTTTGATATGTTTAGAAACAGCCTGGCATGTTATATCAAATTCATCTGCCCATGCGTTAGGTGTTAATGCCTGTGCCGCAATCAATACGAGGATTGCCCTGCCTGTCGGGTCTGCAATAGCTTGAAAAACGTCTTGCTTCATTTTTAATGAATTACTTAAGAAACCAATTGGTTGCAAATATATATGCAACTTTTTGGTTTCGCAAATCTTATTACATTTTTTTTAAAATGGTCTAAAAAGGTTTAGTGAATTGTCTGTTCGGTGGGTGTCGCTGTACAATAACGGCCAACGTGTATCTAACTGCTGTAGGCACATTTTCGAGGCTATTGCAGTTAGATGGTGTTGTCTGCTATTTTCCTTACCCGCCCAAGATAATAGAAAACAGGAACAGTTGATTGGAGCGGACCAAAATAAATGACTTCTTTTAAGATCCGTGCCCCGTTTACATGGTGTCTCAGATCCCATCTAAACAGCCGTGGAACAAGGCAGATATTTCAAAATCAGGCGTAGCAAGCGAGCGCTGACTCCGGGTTTTCCCCTAATTTAAGCATCTTTGTTTTTATACTGTTGACAGCAGGATTTTCTTCAATCCACCGCCTTTTTTGCAGTCTCCAAAAGCTCCCAGTAATCACTTATACCACAAACTGCTTCCCTTCTCAGGCTTTCCCCATTTGTTTCCACTTTAATCGGATCTTTATCCCAATTATAAGAATAAATTAGCTCTGAATAATTAGTTTCCAACTCTTTATCATAATCAATTTCGGTAAGATCCTTATTCCACTGAAAATGCTTTTCCGTTTCTGTAATTAATATTGGTTGTTCATTTGTAAGATAAACCGTGGTTATAAATTGTCCGTTTGAGAGAAAAAGAGTCTGCGTTATCTTTTTGACATTTCCTTTATCCATCCAGACCTCAAAAGATCCGCCACCATCAGTAGTTCGATTGTAAATTTCGTTTGTATCAAAAATGTGATGTTCTAGACCGTTGTCTGAATTTATTTTTTCAACTTCTACCTGAATTTCGGGAACGGAGAGTTCTTGACTTACTGAAGTCAGACTTAGAAACAATGTTATTATTATAACTAAATTTTTCATCGGTTTATCTTGCTGCGTAGCTTAGCCCCTGCTACTCCAAAATTAATATTTAATTGCTAAGTTATTAAATTTCAGATAGCAGTACCTTTTCCCTCACAGGTTGGAAAACTAAGAAAACAATCAAATAAATGAGTATGAAAAACGATCCTTCCGGGCGTAACAGGAAACCTATGAGCAAAACGATCAAAATGACAGTAAATCCTGTAAGTCCCAGTAAAAAGCAGCTGCACCATCGATTAATAGCAAAACCTGAAATTGTGCATAGAGGTTAGGTGCCCTACCTAACAAATTTGACCTCCGAAAAACAGACTAATCCCCATATATGGCTAACCGGCAAAGAACCGGTTTACTCAACCGTGCATTCATGTTGGGCCATATCGGTCACACGATCTGTAGTTATTGGCGGTAGTTATTTCTTAATTACTATCTCAATCTTTATCTAAATTTATCGTTTGGCCCCTAAAATTGCCAATTTGACAAACTGGCTTTTCACTAAAATTAGTCTACAAAACTATTCTTTTACGATCAACTCTACTTCAAATTTTAAGATTTTAAGATAACATTTTAAGCTCGGCCTCGTTTTTGGTTGTAAATAAACTAGTGACAAAAAAGAATACCTAAATCTATTAATGTAACCTTGCGCCTTTGCGCAAAAACCAATGTATTATGAATTTTAAACATGTATTTAAACCTGGATTATTATTTATATGTATCGGACTTTTGATGATGTCTTGTTCTGATGATGATAATGATTTAAATTCAGGGGAAGAAACTTATGAGACCAAGGTTTATATCACAGATTCTCCATTAGATAATGCCGAAGTGGAGGGCGTGTTTATAACCGTGGCAGAAGTAATAGTAAATGGAGAAGCTATTGATAATTTCTCAAAAACTACTTTTGAAATAAGTAGCTTGCACAGTGGCAGTACTGAGCCATTAGGAAGCTTAAACTTAGAAAGCGGAGCAACATCTGATATTAGCCTGGTACTCGATAACGAGAGCGATGCCAGCGGAGATTCCCCCGGGAATTATGTACTTACCGCCGATGGGGAAGCACATGCTATCACCAGCAGTTCATCAGAAATAGTTGTTAATGATGATGTTGAGATTGCAGAAAATAACGATAATGAAATAGTCCTTGATTTCAACTTGCGAAAAATGCTTACTGCTAATGAAGGGGAGTATGCATTTGCTTCCGATAGTCAACTTAGTAATAGCATAAGGGCAGTACAATCAGCTGAAACCGGAGTGATTTCAGGTAGC
Source organism: Salegentibacter sp. (assembly GCA_017795085.1). Lineage (GTDB taxonomy): Bacteria > Bacteroidota > Bacteroidia > Flavobacteriales > Flavobacteriaceae > Salegentibacter. The sequence continues at coordinate 621,402 of CP051246.1, read as the reverse complement.
GTGACTGACTTTGGGGAAGCCGAAAACGAAACTGTAGTCGTGTATGCCTATGAAGCAGGAACCTATGAAGAAAGTGAAGCTGAAGCTAATAATGGACTTCGCTTTGCAAATGCGGTAAATAGCAGTATAGTTGCTGAAAATAGCAGCGATTTCTCTTTACATTTTATGGAAGAATCTGATTATGAACTTCATTTTGTTTCTTATACCGATTCCGACCAGGATGGACAACTCGAATTTGAGGGAGAGATTGAAGCTACAGCAACTGGGGAAACCGACCTTAGTCTACTCAATATTTCACTGGAATCAAATACCGAAGTTGAAATAAATGTGGTTTTTAGCGGCCTGCTAAGTATTTAGAGAAGAAATTATTTCAGTAAATATAAAAACTCCCGGATTAAATCTCCGGGAGTTTTTTATTGAGTTAAACTTTTCAGGCTATTCTAAAGCTCCTTTTTTATCAACCTATAGTTTCGGTGGAAGAAGCAAAGCTTGCTTAAAAAGCCGCAAAGTTTCTTAAAAACTGGTTCAGAGAAGAAAATTAGAGGCTTGAGCAACGGTTACCAATGTTATCGGATTGTTTTTTTCTTTTCTCACAATCCTCTATTTCAAATGTATGGAAAATCCACTTTTTCCATTTAGCATTTCGGATTTGAGTTGTTGTTGTTCGTTATAGTCCCCTTGATTTTGAAAACGATAAGGAATTGTAGGGACACTTTGTATATTGTTAAGTTTGTTTTTCAATGTTTCCAAATAATCCTCTAAGTTGGTTTCTGAAATGTTGTGTACTTGGTATAATACTTCTGGGGGAATGATGCTGATACCTGCATACCATAACATCCCGTGTTGAATGGGAAATAATAGGTCATTAATATGCCCGTTAATTCCGGTTTCTTCGTATTGAGGTTTACGCCCACCTATGGTAATGGATAGCATAGCTTTTTTTCCCATTAATGGACCGTCCCCATATCGGTTGCCCCAATATTTTCCACCATACTTGCCGGTACCATAGGCAAATCCAAATGCAAACACCCTGTCCACCCAACCTTTCATTATGGCCGGCATCCCAAACCACCAAAGAGGAAACTGGAAGATAATCAAGTCCGCCCAAAGGATTTTTTCTTGTTCTTGAGTGATGTCTTTGGTCTGTGTTCCATTGGCAAATGCCTCACCGGAACTTTGCATATAGTGCAATCGCTTTTTCTGGTTGTAGGTTGTGAAATCACTTCCGTCAGCTGACGCCTTCCATTTCATCGCGTACAGGTCGGATACTTTTACTTGATGCCCGTTACCCTCAAAATAAGAAACATAAAAGTCCTTTATGGTTCCATTAAGTGATTTTGGTTCGGGATGAGCGTAGATAATTAATATATTCATTATGTTTCAATTTTATAACTATAAGAATTATAGTTGCTAAAATCCTTATAGTAATTTACTTTTACAATAACTATCCAAATGGATAGCTATGAAAAAAATTAGATTATGGATACAGAATGTCGTTCGGATTACGTGAAACTCAAGGGCAACGTGTACCCATGTACAGTAAGCCTTGCAATGGATTTGGTGGGCGGAAAATGGAAAGCTGTTATTCTCTATCACCTAAAAGACGGGAACAAACGATACAGTGAATTGCGTAGAGAAATGCCTGCAATCACTGAAATGACCTTGAGTTTACAGCTTAAAAAATTGGAAAGTAATGGTTTGGTTTATCGAAAGGTCTATGGTAAAAAACCTCCGATTAAAGTTGTTTATGAGCTTACTGACTTTGGAAAGTCCTTTGTTCCTGTACTGGAAGCGATTACTAAATGGGGCAATCAAGTTGCCTGTACCAACGGGGAATTCATTAACGAGTTTTCTTCATAGGAGAAATTTTGTATTTCAGGAAAGTTCATATTTAAAATGACCGCTAACGTGTTTGTATAAAAGTCAATTTGGGAGAAAATGGCAACGTCTTTTCGAACCCAACAAAGACCCCAGTTAAAAATAATTGATTTTCACGAGAAAATCAAACCCAAATTGCTTTTATGCGGTGTTGGACGCTTAGTTATTGGCAACTGGCTTTTATTTTGTCCGTTTGAGTTTCGGTGGATTCTGTCGAGTATCAAAAACGTCAGCAATTTTTATAAATCCAGTTTGGAATTTGAAATCGTGTATATTATTCAAAGCCCAAATTATAAGTTATACATGGACATTCGTCAGAAAATTAATTTTAAGATATTTGAGCGATTTGAAGAAATGGGAATTTCCATGGCCTTTCCAAGCCGTACGTTATATTTGCAAAAGGAAAAATAAGGCCTTAAAACCCACCCAATGAGTGCCTCACTTAAAAACCTGTCATTTTAAGTGAGTTATCCTACGGGAATACCGGTGATTAATGCATTTTTTGAATTTGAAACTGATAATTGTATACTTCCCTTAGCATTTATTCATATACTATAATATCCCAACCAATCTCGAATCACTGACCCTAGCCGCGCGTTGAACTTCTTTAATGGCAATGGAAATATAATCATACTCCTTATGGACTATTCCGCGACAGCGATAAATTCCTCTGCTTCTAAGTGGATACCGCTCAGCTTCCCTTGGAAATCGAATGGTCTTGGATACCTCCCCTTCCCTATCGTAAAAAGTTCCGAAATACATATACTTTCCCTTAGACAAGCTGGTTTTTTTAGCGCTGATCAGATCCCCGTAAATCACGATCTCTTTCCCTACATAGTGTCCCTGGCCAGAGCAGAGGCTTCCTGCGGATTTTTTAAAAATGCAAACTGCTTATAAGTGGGAAACCAGAATTATGTAAAGCTTTCCATAAGAACGGGGTATCATTAAGAAAAGGAGCTTTAAAAAGTATATAAACCTAATTTTAAGATCTTTCAAAGTGGCGTAGTTTGACCGAAACAGGTGGCGTCATCACTCCGAAATAACCACCAATCGGCTTGCGATATAATATCGCATATTATACTCAATCACAATAAACGTATTGGTCTGGTCAACAAACATCTGGCTTTTTATCTACTACGGAATGTGTGATTCTATTCTACACAATAGGTTCTTAAAAAAGTGGGGATTCTACATAAAAAATTCTAAAATTCTAAAACTTCAAAAACACAACTGCTTAAAAATGAATTATTTAAGTGTTTTTTGCTTTTATTGGTATGATATTTCTAATTACCTAACCAAATTAAATCATTAAACTAAAAATTTATTTATTATGAAAAAGTTAGGATTAAGTCTAATGGCAGCCGCAGCAATGTTTTTCGCTACTGAAAATATGAACGCACAAGTTGAAGAAGTAACTGGAACCGAAGCACAGGTTGCTGATAAAGCTCAAGATTTTGAAGAAATTGATGTTGTTGCTCTTCCTCAGGCAATTAAAGATGCGGTAATGACCGATTATAACGGTGCTACTACTGAAGAAGCCTGGGTAAAAGAAAAGGAAGGTAAGAAAATATATAAACTTCAATTAAATGCAGATGGTGAGAAGAAAGAAGTTTATGCAGATGAAGAAGGTAACTGGATAGATAAAAAAGATAAGAAAGATAAATAATCTTTTAAATTTAAACTATAACTAACCAGAAGTTCCGCCGCGTTTTATAAAAATAAAATGCGGCGGATTTATTTATGACAATATCCAGGAAAATGTATGGAAAATTTAAAGCGGCCTACCCCCCTTTGTGAGCTGGGCTTTTTAATTATTTCGAACTCTAAACTTATTATTACTCCGTTTTACCTTTAAATGACGCATAAATTGTCATTGCGTGTCCATTTCCGAGTTTAAATTCTTCTTTCAACCAATTTGTGATTTGTGTTGCTTTTACGGTTAAATCTCCGTTTTGCAAAAAACCTTTTTCTTCGGCTAACTTTTTGAAATCATCAGGTGATTTTCCTGTCTTCTTCTGAATATTGTCGATGTATGCTGAAATGACATATTTATGAGTCTTTAGTTGATGAATTAATTTTTTGACTGTAGAAATAAGATAACCCAAGGATTACTCCTACTATAATCGGCATCAAAATATTGACAACATCTTTGTCAACTAAAATATGGCTAAATGAGGCAAAAATCAAATTAAATGTCAAACCCGCATAAGCCCACTCACGCAATTTTCCGGGTAATTTTGGAAACATTATTGCTGTTGCTCCTAATATTTTGCAAATGATTAACGCATAAGCGAAATAGTCTGGATAACCTAGTGGTTTCGTGCCTGCATTGAAATATTCGTGAGCAAATAAAAGTGTCGATAACGGCATTAAAGCTTCCATTAAAAAAATGATAGAAGTAGATACCCAAAATATAATTTTGTTCTTTTTCATATAGTATTTATTTTATTAAACGTTTAAAAAGGTCATCCGATTTTTCTAGCGTTAAAGTTACCCCTATCCGTTTCTATTAAATACGTGATTTTTTAATCCATTGTCGGAATTTACATTATCAACCTCTGTCTGGATTTCGGGAACGGACAATTTTTGGCTGACTGAAGTAAGACTTAAAAGAAATGTTATTATTATCATTTGTTTCTCTTACTTCCAACATCACGTCTTATAAAAACAGTACAAGCTTGCCAGCTTGATTTTCCTAGCATAAAATCAGGTGTTATAAGCGAACACGACGTTCGGATTTGATACTAAAGACAGCATTGTTGTTTTTTGTTGTGTGTAGGTGCTTTAATCTAGACTTGTCATTCCAAATTGGTCAATTGCCCGTTTCCCATTTTCATTAAGTGAAAAACTTAAATCAGTCCAAGCTGTTCCCTCAACTCCTTTAAGTACCATTCCGTTTTTAGTTGTTGCTATGGTGAAAAGAAAGTCCGCAAGATCAGAATTTTTATTAGGAGAAATTTTATCCAAATTTGTCATTCCGTATTCATCAATTGCCTGGGGTCGGTCATTATTAATACTGAATGACAAATCAATCCAAGCACTACCTTCAATGCCTTGCATTTTAATTCCGTTTTCGGTTTTCTCCACAACGACTTTAAAATCTTTTAAACCTGACGATTTTTTTTCTTGAGCAACTAAATCAGAACTTCCTGTTAACACAAGTACAGCAATTAAGAAACTTAAAAATGGGCTGTTAGAATTCGATTTTGCTTTCATATCTATTGTTTTAAATTTTAGTTACAATTTTTCACTTACACACCCCGTAAATCTAACTATGGTAGGTGTATTTTAGCGGTTATTGCTTCCGTGCCCCGTTTACATGGTGTTTCAGACCCCCATCTATACAGCCGTGGAACAAGACAGGCATTCCGCATTCCAATTGTCCGTTAGGAAAATTAAGCGTAGCATGCGAGCGCTGGATCCGGATTTTTCCCTAATTTAAGCATCTTTGTTTTTATTTTATTGTGAAACATCTTTTTTTCGAAAACAAAAACATCTCAATGTAATGAAAAAACGGGATACGGGTCACACGAATGTTTGGTTATTGCCACCAACTTTATTTCTTTTCAGACCTTTTCTTCTCAACCTGTAAAATGTTGTTTTGTATATCTTTCATTATCCATTTTCCCCACCAACCTGCATAAAAATTAAAAGTCGTATTCATTTTAAAATGACTGTATAAATGTAAACGATTCAGTCCGTTTGGTAATTTTTCAAGTTCATAAGTTCCATTTAGTACGTCAAAATAATCTCCGCCAATTACCACGTGTTCATCCAAAGTCGTTGATGGAATTTCGTGTGGATAAGCTTTTATGGTGAAAACCATTTTTTCACTGTCTCTGTATTCCGTTACGGTTTCGTGAAAAACAAGTCCCTTTGTGAAAATAGCTTCTCTGTATGCTCCAACTCCTTCAAAGTTCAGTTCTGCTTTTACAGGTCTTGGAAAACCAAGCATTCTTGTCAAATATCCTTTGTCTTGCTCCACTGGAATTTCTTTTACACGAGTTACATTATCCCAAATTTTTTCAGCTGGTGCGTTAATGTCAATGTAAGTATAGGCTTTATAAATTCCAGGAATTGTTTCAATTACGCTTTCGATTGGTCCAATTAAAAATGGTAGAAGAACTAATATCGAAATATTCAATCTGCCTTTTTTTCTGTGAGTTTTTAAGTAACCACCAAATATCCCACCAATTGACGCAGCTAATAGAAAAACAGGTAAAATCATTATCCAACAAGCCCAACCTTCAATACCCCAAGCCAATGTCAGGATTAAGAATAAGAAAACTGGAATCCAAGGTGTAACTATTCTGTATGCAATATTTTTTGCTTTTTCCTGACTTGATAAATATACTGTCAAAGCTCCGATTATTGTCGGAAGTAGGAACAAAAATGTTACTGACATAACTTGAAAAAAATCATCCCAAGTTTTCAATTTCAATCCAAATATAATTCGGACGAGAATAGCATAAACAACTGGAATTCCAATTGCAAGTAAGATGTTTTTAATTTTTTTGTTCATTTTCAAATTGGTGGCATAAGCAGGATAGCAACAAATTTCTGGTTTCTAAAATTATAGATTTTCCATCAATACACCCGTTATTTTCGATTAATCATCTTTTTATACCAGTTATTTTTGCTCCATTTTACCTGCTAATAACTCTTTAAAGAAATTCGATACCATTGCTTGTCCTGAATCTATAGTTGAATCTACATTCGATAAAATTGTGATGGTATAATCTGATTCTGGTAAATAGATGATTTCCCCACTGATTCCATACCATCCTCCACTATGACCGAGAATAATTTCATCATACCGCTGATCTATATCAATCCCATAACCTAAATGCGTATTGTAACCTTTTACTCTGGGTTCGGTCATTAACTCTAATGTTTCCTGGCTAATAAGTTTTGTCTTGAACAGGGCTTCATTAAAGTTAAAAAGATCTTCCACGGTGGAATAATGAAAACCTCCTGGGGAAGCTTTTGATAAATAGAAAATATTGTTCCTCAAGGGTTTGGTTGTATCGCCGGCAAAAGTATATCCATTTGCTTTATTTTCAACAATAGCGTCTACTGTATAGGCTGCAGTATTTGACATTTTTGCTTTTTGGAAGATATTTTCTTCCAGGTAATTATAATAACTCGTGCCGGTTACTTTTTCTATAATAAGACCAAGTAATACATAACCTGCCGCATCATAATTATATTCCGCTCCAGGTTCTGCTAACAATATGTCATTTTCAAACAGCGGTAAGAAGTCTTTAACTTCCTCAAATTTAAATTTACATCTATCTAAAAAGTTAGTTACGTAAAAATTGGGGAGTCCCGCAGTATGCGTTAATAATTGAGAAACTGTAGCAGCCTTTCTAATTTTCTCGTTAGGATAATCTTTTAAGTATTTTCCTATCGGTGTGTTTAAGTCAATCTTTCCCTCCTCGTACAATTGTAGTATGGCAACCGCAGTAAAGGTTTTAGTAATCGATGCAATATTGAATTTTGTATCAACCTCGTTCTTAACATTTAGTTCTTTACTGGCTAGTCCATAAGCTCTCTTTTGAATAATGCTATCTTTTTTCGCGACTAGTATTGTTCCTGAAAAATCTTCTCTGGATAAATCACTCAAGAATGAATCTATTTTTTCTTCTACGTTTGAACTGCTTTGAGCATAATTAATTGAAGTGGAAAATATTATGAACAGAGCTATTAAGACTTTTGGAGCTTTCATAACTTTTATTTTAATTCTTTCATTTTAGTAAGCTTTGACTTGAAAAAATTAGAAACTTCTTCCTTACCATCATTATCGATATTAGATAAAATAATCACCGTGTAGTCAGAATCTAAGAAATCCATCCATTCACATCGTATTCCATACCAACCTCCACTATGTCCAACGATGGTTTCTTCATATTTTTTATCGATATCAATACCGTAACCCAGAAAAGTATTGTATCCTTTTACTTTAGGCTCCAACATTAAGTCAGTTGTGTTTTTACTCAACAATTGATAATTTCTTAAAGCTTTGGAAAACTTAAAAAGATCTTCGGCAGTTGAGTAATGTGCAGATGCCCCTGAGGCCTTTGATATATAATAATAATTATGAGCCAAAGATTTATCCTTATTTATATAAATTGAATAACCTTCAGCTGTATTATAATTTATACCATCTATTTCAAGTGCTTTTGTATGGTTCATACCCAAGGGATCAAAAATATTTTTTTGTAGATAATCATAGTAACTTTCCCCTGTTACTTCTTGTATGATTAATCCTAATAATACAAAACCTCCTCCATTATATTCATATTTACTTCCTTGAAAAAAGAGTCTGCTCTCAAAAGAACCAATATAATTTAAAAAATGTACTGTTTTCTTTAGTTCCAATTACTTTCATTATTGAGTATTTAGGTTTTTGGATAGCGGCAGTCTGTCTCAAAACTATCTGGTTAACGATTAAAAATAGTTGTAATTTGGTTTTAATCCAAAATTTAGGGCTATCCGTTTTTTATCTCCCAGATCAAGCCTATGCCTGGAGTCGCACTCGAATGGGCGGCTGGGCTGTAGCCCAGAGTCCTATCTTGCGTACCACCAGTGCCATAAAACGCCTAAAAATGAAAGGTTATTATTAGACCATAATTGATAAGTTTCATTACTGAACCGCCGTATCCTGTCCTGATGCATATCGGGAAGACCCGTATGTACTTTGGCATAAGAGACCCCGTCAGTTACTGGCGGAGCTGTCTATTCGATTAGTGGTTCGGGCTTTTTTTACCTTTTAATTGCAGATAAATATGTCCAAGTAATAAATAAAACCTGCAACGGTATTCTGAACCACAAATAAGTTAAATCGTGACCGCCAAAAGTTCCTTTTTGATAATCAATATGTTTCACCGCTGCGTAAATGTTTGCAGGTAATATGAGTATAAAAAATAAGATTAACAACCAAGCTGTAACGGCTCTGAAATTTGGAATAAAAAGTCCGACAGCAGCGGCAATTTCAATAAGTCCTGTTAAGTAAATCGTTTCTGTTTTAAATGTAATAAAGTCGGGCAACATCATTGACATTCCTTTTGTAAATACAAAATGTCCAATAGCTGTAAACAAAAGCATAGCAGACATTGCAATTCTACCTGACAATGCAAACTCAAAATTGCCATTAAAGATTTTTTTGACCAATAATGAAATAGCAAATACACTTATTAAAACTATTAAAGGTTTCATCTCTTACTCTTTTAACAACAAAGGTCAAGACAATTGTAGAGTGAAACAATGAACCCAAGTTAATAAATTCGTTTTCGTATCCTGCTTAATGCCTGTGGCGTAACTCCAACATAAGAGGCGATGTATTTTAAAGGAATGTGTTGGATGAGATGGGGTTGTTCGGTAAATAAATTCTGATAACGTTGTTCGGCTGTTTCATTCAAAAGCGAAAGTTCCCGTTTGGATTTTTTTATAAATAAATCTTCACTTGCCTGTCGCCCAATTAAGTTACCGATTTCCGTTTCATTGTATATGGTTTGTAAATCAGTGTATGTAAGCCTCCAAAGTATAGTTTTGGTTAAAGTTGCTATATGGTAAGTGGACGGTTTTCTTGTCAAAAAAGAGTCGTATCCGCTTACAAAGCTATTGTCAAAAACAAAGGTAAATGTCAGGTCGTTTTCCAATTTTGGAATGTAATAACGGATAATTCCTCTCTCGACAAACGAAAGGTAGTCTTCTATTTGTCCTGTTTCTAAAACGATATGATTTTTTGGAAATTCTTGTCGTGAAAGTTTAGAAACAAAAAATGCCCATTCCTTGTCGCTTATTCTCTGTTGAATTGAATGTTCAAAGTATTGTCGTATTTGTTGCACCTGTAAAATTGTTTAAGTTGGTGTCTTTTTTGCCTGACCGCATAACGTAGCCCTGCTACTCCAACTTAATATTTAATTGCTAAGTTATTAAATTTCAGATAGCAGTAACCCCCTTCATCAAACCATACATGAAGTTTTCTCTCACAGGCTGGAACAACTAAGAAAACAATCAAATAAATGAGTATGAAAAATGATCCTTCCGGGCGTAACAGGAAAACTTTGGCCCAAAACGATCAAAATGACTGTAAATCCTGTAAGTGCTGCTCAAGGTGGCTATTCGGAGTGATGACGCCACCTATCTCGGTCGAACTGCGCCACTTTGAAAGATCTTATAATTATAAAAAAAGGTTGATATACTTTTTAAAGCTCCTTTTCTTAAAGGCGCTTCTTTGTTATGTAAAGCTTTCCATAAGCGTAGGTCTTAGAAAAAACTGCAATATTGCCATTATCTTATTTTTTTAACAAAAATCCGAGGGGGCAGTATGACCAGTATATCCACCAAAACACCTTATGGTGGTTTAATGTTCTCCCCTGCAGGACAATATTGGTGGGTCGATTCCACCATTTTGTGAACAGTTGCGTAACGACTTTCAACCGGTGGTTACTCTCGGCACACATAAGATTAGTTGCGTGGCCAAGCCACTAATTTAGCAAATACAAACCGAATAGAAAATCTGAGAGGGTTTTTGTAAGTAGGCTTGCACTAGCAATTAATTCTATACAGTATTATCCGCCGTTATTTCTTTTCAGTCGCTTAATTTTTTTTTGCAATGTCTGTTTTTCTGTTTCCGATTTTGTCATTTTTATAGCTTGTTCGTAATGTTCAATTGCCTTTTGAATATCAAATTCTGCAAATAGATACCCCATTAATTCGTGATACTGATTGCTTTTTGTCAGGTTCAATTTCTTCGCTTCAAAAATTGCTTTTTTATGTCCGTAAACTTTTGAAAAGGCAAAGGTTCTGTTCAATGCAGTTATGGGCGAGTATTCAATTAAAATCAGTTGGTTGTACAATTGCATAATGCTTTTCCACTTGCCTTTGCTGCCTGTTGTGTGCCAATAAGCAATCCCCGCTTCCAAATGATATTTTGAGATTTCGTTTCCGTTTGTGGCATTAATCAAATAATAGTTTCCTTTCTCGATGAGCGATTTGTCCCAACTATTTTTGTCCTGTTCGTCAAAAAGTACGGCTTCGCCTTTTTCGTTTATTCTGGCTTCAATTCGTGAACTTTGAAAGCACATTAACGCCAATAAAGCGTTTGTTTGTGGCGTGTTCGTTAGTGGATTTTGGATTAATGTCAAATTCAATCTGATAGCTTCCGAGCAAAGTTCCTTTCGGATGAATTGCTTGTTTGATTTAGAAAAATAACCTTCGTTAAACAGCAAATACAATGTTTGCAAAACGTTTTCTTGTCTTGATTGAATTTCAGATTCAGTCAATGTTTTGATTTGGAAATTATCGTTTCGAAGATTGTTTCTTGCTCGTTGCAGTCGTTTTTTTATGGTTTCCGTTTTTGTAATGAACGCATTGGCGATTTCTTCTACACTAAACCCACAAAGAATTTGAAGTGCCAAAGCAACCTGACTTTCGGTATTATTGGCTGGATTGCAAACGGCAAAAATCATTGCCAATTGACTGTCCGAAATGATTTGTTCGTTAAATTCAAAATCGTTTTCTTGTTTAGGCCTGTCCGGTTTTAAGTCATTTTTAATTTTGGTTTCGAATACGGAAATGTGTTTGAAATAATCTTTGGTCTTGTTTTTGGCAACGGTGTAAAGCCAAGCTGTGGGGTTTTCGGGAATTCCGTTAATTGCCCAACTCTCAGATGCTTTTAAAAATGTATCACTGGCAATATCTTCTGCAATCTCAATATGCCTTAAACCAAAATGACGGCATAAAACAGCCGTCATTTTAGCGTATTCCTGCCGGAACAGATGAGGTAGTATTTCTCTATCTGATTTAGTCACCATTAAAATGTCAAGGATTTTGTTGAGCCGACAAACTCCAGTAAAGAAACATTATGGGAATTATTCAATCCACTCTTATCCCTTTTTTGCTGAAAGCTTAAAAATGAAGGTGTCATGAGGATTTTTTGCTGCATTTGTTTGTTTGAATAACTTGACATATGAACAAATGTTACCCCATCATCTCTCAGAAAGATGTCATAAGTGAATTTAGTGTTATCCAACTTTTTAAAGTCTTCCATAAATTTTTTGATATTCAATTTGTTCTCTTTCACAAATTGTGGCTGAACACGGTATGTTACTAATGCACTGATCATAATTTTCGATTTTTTTAAGCAATTAATCTTTTTTTAAAATTTCCCGGACTTCTATGCTTCCACCAATTTTAAAAATCGGATTTCCTTTTGCAATTTCTACCGCTTCATCAATGGTTTCCGTTTTTACAACAATATAACCGCTGATAAATTCTTTTATTTCAGTATAAGGCCCATCTGTTACTACGTTGTTGGGTTTTACGGTTTTGGCACTTCCTGAAATTGGCAAAAGCGTATTGCCTTTGTCCACCAATTTGTTTTGGGCTGCAATGCTCCCCAACCAATTCATCCGCTCCTGCATTTGCTCGGGCGATGGCTTGAAGTCCGAAATGTCTCTTAGTCTGAAAATTAATGCGAATTCTTTCATTTTGATAAATTTTTAAAGTTCACTCTAATGACGATTGGATTTTCAATATGGGGACATTTCTCTTTCTTTTTATTTTTCTGTGTCGTTTTTCAAATGGCAGTTAACATCTCGTCCTATAAAAACTGTGCGAGCTGGCAAGCTTGATTGTCCGCAGGAAAATCCGCTGAGTAAGCGAGCATGGAGTTTCGAATTGAGACAGACTTTAGGCATTTCTGTGTTAATGTAATTCGTCTTAAATGAAATGCGGTAAAAGTCAATGTATATGCCTTGTGATTTGAGTCTTGTACTATCCGGGTAGGTTCCCTACATCAATATGATCATCCAATGGTTCTGCTAAACCAATGTATTCATTAAATGCTTTAAAGCTTTTATAGGTATTCATTCGGTAATTTTCGTAAGGCAAAAAACAGCTCTTTTGGTTTTCTGTTTTGGTTTTCTGTCTCGGCAAAAGCCAAATGTGCTGTTTGTGCGGCTGGTTTTTTCACAATGAGGCACAACATGCATATAAATGCAATATTACGTTTATTTCTATTTTGTCTTTACCTGACTAATCTAATGGATTTTTGATTTTAAAAAAAATATTTGTTGCCACGTGGGTGTAAATTTCCGTAGTTTTAGTACTCCTATGTCCCCGTGTAGCTTTAGCCTTACCCAAAAGCTCATTGTGAAAGCGCTACAATTCCAATGCCTTTATTAATGGCATAATCAAAGTCCTATTTCGCCTACTACCATTACCATAAAACGCTTAAAAATAAAAGGTTATGTTAGTTTAATCGAATACTATAATCGATAAGTTTCATTACTAAAACCGCTGTGAGAGGAGCACTCCGTCAATTAACGGCGGAGCCGCCTACTCGATTACCACACGTTTTTATTTATCAAATTTTAGTTCCATTTTTATTGTCACTCTTTTGTATGGAACATAATCTAATTGAACTATTCTAAAACCATTTTTAAAATACAAATTGAGAGCATTAGTCAACACTTGATTTGTGTATAGAACAACACTTTCCAATTTAAGTTCTATACACTTTTCAATAGCTATTTCAATAAGTAATTGACCAATTTGTTTTCCTTGGTAACCAGATTCTACTCCCATTCTGGTTAATGCATATTGTTTATCGGAAATCCTCTCTAAAGCAACTGAACCAACAATATCATTATTATACTTAGCGAGATAGATGAACCCCTTTTTATCTATTATAAGACCGTTGCAGAACACCCTTGAAATTGGTTTTCTTTTTTGAGAATTATATTTTCGTTTTTCAATTCACTTCATTTTGAAGTTTTTAACTCTTTTTAAAGCCTAAACATAACTTTTTAGTCCGTCTTTTTTAATTCAAAAATCAGCTCCCAATCTTCGTGTTTTGCAGGTCTAAATTTCAGATCCAAGGTCATTTTTCAAATTGGATATAACGTTTAGCTGTATGAACCGTAACCGCCTCCCTTTCAACTATTAAAAGCACAAAATCTTGTCATATCCGAATAATCTAGGATGGGTTTAACCAATCATAGCGATGCTGGTGGCGCTAAATAAAGGTGACCACAAATAGGATGCTGAGCGGGTTATTTTGTTGGCAACTGTTTTCTTCCTTTTTTAATTTGAATCAGAACCTTACACCAATATTTTCTGTCTCAGATTTTAAAAAACATTAGTCCATTTTAGTATAACCAATGCGAGAAAAGTAATTCCGGTACAGATATAAATGGTATCTTGCCAGTAAACCATTCTCGCTCCCCATTTTGTATTATGTCCAGATTTTTTCTTAATGAGTCTACGTGTGACCTTAAAATAAATTATTGTAGTAATTATGAAAATTGATATTGCTATTATAATTATCCAGATTTTTTCCATTTAATTTATTTTTTGTCTTTAGGTTTAAATTGTTACCAACATGGAAATAAATGCAATATTACATTTATTTCTATTATATCCTTAAATTTTCATAACCATTCCAGGATATATTCCCAAGAGCTAAAACCCCTTGTTTTATTGAAATCCGCAAGCCCTATTATAATTTCAAAAAAAGGGAAAAGCGCCATATAAGATCCCAGAGATTCTCTTAATTATAACTAGTTATCTATTTAATTCACAGTTTGCCGTAAAAATACTAGAATTTTAAGAAGAAAGAAAAATACGGAAAGCCGTAAAGCAGAATTGCATTTTACATTTTCTTATAAAGTCGACTTAGTTTTCTTCGATGTTTTATTGTTATATCAATCTCGTTAGCCGAAATACTATCAATCCGCTTAAAAAGTTCTTCAAAGCTTAATTGAAAAAAATCACACATTAAATAGAGATTTTCTAGGGTAGTATTTGGGAGTGATTCTTCCCGCGCAGCATTCCAGGCTTTGTTGTATTTTATTTGAATTCTATCATTTAAAGCCTGTTGAATTAAAGGCTTATTATTTATAGTGGTTTCCAGTCTTAGTTTCTTAAAAACTATACCTACCGCCACTCGATACCTAAAAAGTTTCTTCTCGTACTTCACATTAGTAAAATACTCTATAAATTTTAACATTTACAACGACGTATATGTCGTTATTAATTTTTATTTTTGAATAAATTACAGAATAATTATGTAATTTTGCGAAACTTCTTTAGTAAAAACATTAGAAGCTTTTCGCTTTGAATCTCGAACTGGAAACTGGTAATTTTTAAGCAACGAGATGATAAGTAGAAGGCTCACGCCTTAAACCGCGTGGGCTCTCTTATCGTTGCAAGGTATACCAGTACCCCAGTTCGTTAAGTTGAGTTCCACGCCTTTTTTGGTTTTATACTCTTCATAAGTTTCAAGGTAATCTTCTACATTTTATAAGTCTCGCAGTACTAAAATCATCTGTTTTGGTACCTAAATTTATGTCTAACCTCAACTCGTTGCGGGACGGGAAAAATCAAAACAATCTCGTAAAAATCTCCCAAAAGGGGAACTTATACCTATACGGGAACAGGTAAACAATCCCGTGGGCAGCTATTACGACCCTATTTTCAGTAACAGCTTTGGGTGGGAAACCGGTTCTATTTTAAAGAAGCTAGGTTTGGGAACATGGTTAATAGATTTAAAGGTATCGTAGGTAGGGCTTCGGTACCGGAAATACATAAAAAATTGTATATGAAAAGAAAATTGGATTAGCCTATAAGCAAAAGGACCTTCCTCCTAAAGATTGGTGTCTGGTGAGGAAGGCCTGGGCTTAATAAAACAATTGTTTCATTAAAATCACACGCAAAATTATGAAAAATAATTACCAAAGCCACACGTATATCGTGGCGGCTATAGTAATTGGTCTGTTCCTGCTGTTTTCTATAAAACCAGTAACAGCCACTCCCCTTTCCTATTCTTATTTCCAGGAAGTAGAAATTTCCGGTACCATTACCGACAAAGACGGGCTGTCCGTTCCGGGAGCCACAGTATCCATTAAAGACAGTAACAACGGCACCTTAACCAATATGGAGGGGAACTACACCCTTACCGCCCCTGCCGGTGCCACTTTAATTATTTCCTACCTGGGCTTTAAAAGCCGGGAAGTTGCCGTAGACGGCCGGGAAGAAATCAATATCCAGTTAGAAGAGGATGTTGAAGCCCTGGGCGCGGTGGAGATAAACGCCGGATATTATAATACTACAGAGAGGGAGCGTACGGGGAATATTTCGCGAGTTTCCGGAAAGGAGATTGAATTGCAACCGGTGGTAAGTCCACTGCAGGCTTTGCAGGGAAGAATGGCGGGAGTTGAAATTGTACAAGAAACGGGTATACCTGGTGCAGCACCAACAATACGCATACGAGGTCAGAATAGCCTGCGCACAGGCTTAGGAAACAATGGCAACCTTCCATTGTATATTATTGATGGAGTACCAATAAATTCTGCTCCAGTAACCTCTATAAACAGGTTTAGCAATACTATCGGAACAGATCCATTAAACGGTATCGACCTGGCCAATATTAAGAGCATTGAAGTTTTGAAGGATGCCGATGCCACAGCAATTTATGGTTCCCGTGGAGCAAATGGAGTTATATTAATTACTACTAAAAAAGGCAGTACTGGTAATAATAGGCAGCAAATAGATGCACAGGTATATGGAGGCATTAGCCGGATTTCAAATTTCTTAAATCTTTTAAATACTCCACAATATTTGTCTTTAAGGCGTCAGGCTTTTGAAAATGACGGTATAGAACCTACTACTTCAAATGCAGAAGATTTAATCCTATGGGACCGGGACAGACAAACCAATTGGCAAAAAGAACTATTTGGCAAGAGCGCTCCTACACTTAATGCTAGTGTAAATTATTCTGGAGGTGGAAAGCTTACCAGATTTAATTTAGGGGCTTCCTACTTAAAACAGGAAAACGTATTTCCCGGAAATCATGCGTTTGAAAAAAAGACGGTAAACCTTACTATTAACCATCAGTCTCCCAATGAAAAATTTCATCTCAACCTTTCTGCAAATTATGGGATAACCGAAAATGATATATTTAGCAGCGATAATTTTGTGGAAACTGCCTTAAACCTGGCCCCCAACGCTCCTGCTTTATACAATGATGATGGAAGTTTAAATTGGGAAAACTCGTCATGGGACAATCCTTTGGCTGCTCTGGAGAGCAAGGGACAAACAGTATCAAATAATTTAGTAGCTAATTTAGGCTTAGAATATAAGTTTAACCAGGATTTGTTTCTAAAGGCCAACTTAGGCTATACTACCTTAGAAAGCAGGGATAATATTTTAATGCCTATCCAGCTTTATGATCCTGCTATTTGGGATCGTACTATTAGCAGATCGCAACACTCCCAGATACAGAGACGATCCTGGATTGCCGAACCTCAACTTTCCTATTCAAAAAGTATTAATAATCATCAGGTTGATGCAATAATTGGCACCACCTTTCAAAGGAATCTGGATAATCGTTTATCCTTAAACGGAACCGGTTATTCCAATGACCATTTTATAGGCAATCTTAATGCTGCCGATGCAGTAAGCGTTAGCGCAGATCAGCAGTTTATTTATAATTATCAAGCTGTATTTGCAAGAATAGGCTATAATTGGGATCATTCTTATTTTCTTAATTTAACCGGGAGAAGGGATGGATCTTCTAGGTTTGGACCGGAAAACCGCTTCTCCAATTTTGGTGCTGTGGGAGCTGCATGGATATTTTCGAATACTAAATTTATAAATGAAAATCTAAGGTTATTAAGCTTCGGTAAATTAAGGGCAAGCTATGGGATTACCGGTAACGATCAAATCGGAGATTACCAGTATATGGATACCTACGAACCGACACCTGGCCCCGGAGGCCTCTACCCCACCCAGTTAACCAACCCGGTGTTCTCCTGGGAATCAACTCATAAATTAGAGGTTGCCCTTGAACTTGGTTTCGTGGATAATCGTTTTAATCTTAATCTAAGTTGGTACCAAAATCGGTCTTCGAATCAATTAGTAGGTTATACCCTTCCCGCAATCACCGGCTTCAACAGTGTGGAGGCCAATCTTCCCGCAACAGTCCAAAACTCGGGCCTGGAAATAGAATTTTCAGGCGAATTATTACAAACCCGTAATTTCCTTTGGAGTGGCTCCTTAAATCTCAGTATCCCGAGAAATAAACTATTGGAATTCGAAGGGCTTAAAGAAAGCTCCTATGCTACTGCCTATGAAATTAATAAACCTTTGAGTATTATCAAGCAATATCAGTTTGATGGAGTAAATCCGGAAACAGGATTATACCAAGTAATAGATATTGATGGCAATGGCACTTTAAATTACGAGGATAGGGTAATTATAAACAATTTAGGGAGAAGGTTTTATGGAGGTATTGGCAGCCGCGCTAGCTATAAAGACTTTTCTTTAAACTTTTTAATGGAGTTTGTTAACCAAAAAGGTCTCAGTTATAATAGTGGGGTTCCCGGTTTTAAAACAAATATTCTCGATGATGGAAGGTATACCGTAGATGGGCATCCTCAATCTGAAAATTTTCAAAAACCTACACAGGCTATTTCCGGCTTTTTGGCTTATAGAGATTATCTGGGAAGTTCGGCACGAATAACCGATGCCTCTTTCCTACGAATGAAAAGTATTAATCTTAATTACAAGATACCACTACATGAGGAGAACCTTGCTGTCTCCAATTTGAGATTATTCATCCAGGGGCAAAATCTCTTCACCATTACAGATTATAAAGGTTTAGACCCCCAAAACCCGGGTAGCACAAACCTTCCAGCACTGCAAAGCATAACAGCAGGAATACAAGTAAATTTCTAAACCACGTAACATGAACATTCTAAATACACTAATAAAATTTGCTACTATAGTTGTTTTATTACCCCTTTACAGTTGTGAGGAGTTTGTAAAAGTGGATACCCCAACTTATAAACTAGATAGTCAGGTGGTCTTTGCTAACGAGCAAGCAGCTCAAAGTGCCTTAACTGGCATGTTCAATCAATTATTTAATGCCAGTTTTTCTAGCGGAGGAAGCCAATCTGTAAGCTATTTAGCAGGTTTATCTGCGGATAATTTTATCGTGACATCTACTTCCCAAGATTTAAATGAATTTTACCAGAATAATATTACCTCCACCAATAACTTTAATTTAGAGCTATGGCGGGGAAGTTATAATATTATTTACCAGGCCAATTCCCTTTTGGAAGGAATAGAAAACAATGAAAACCTATCTTCGGTACTTCTTAATAAAATTGAAGGTAGTGCTCGGTTTGTAAGAGCCTTTACTTACTTCTACCTCGTTATCCTGTACGATGAAATACCATTAATTTTAAATACAAATTATGAAGTAAATGCCCTGGCAGGTAATGAAGACCGGGATATTATCTTTCAACAAATAACATTAGACCTGGAATCAGCTGCAAATCTTCTGAATGCCTCTTACACTGATGAAGATCGAACACAACCCAATACATATGCCGCGCTTTCGCTATTGGCAAGAGTGCATTTATTTCTGGGGAATTGGGAAGAGGCCGTAAATTATAGTTCCCGGGTTATCGAGGATAACGATTACTATGAGCTTTTAGAAAATCTGGACCAGGTTTTTCTGGCAAATAGCAAGGAAGCGATTTGGCAAATATCACCCATTGGATGGGGAAATAGTTTTAGCCACACCCGCGAAGGAAATCTACTAATTAAAACACCTACTGATAATACCCCCGTTGCATTTTCTCACGATTTCCTGGAAATATTTGATGACAATATTCCTGATAATCGGGCGGAGACCTGGATTAATGATATTGTAATCAATAGCGATACGCTTCATTATCCCTATAAATATAAAATACAATATGACACCTCTGGAGAAATAACCGAATATTCCATGGTCTTGCGTATTGCCGAACAATATTTAATCCGAGCTGAAGCTAATGCCCAATTGGGAGAGATAAACAGTGCAATTTCAGACATAAATGTAATCAGAAACCGTGCGGGAATTTCTTTGATCGATAGTTCTCAGCAGTCTTTAAGCCAAGAGCAGGTTTTGGAATTTGTAATTCAGGAACACCGAAAAGAATTGTTTACTGAGTGGGGGCATCGTTGGTTGGATCTTAAACGCTACAATTTAACTACCAATCTGGAAAATAAAGAAGGTTCCAATTTCAATCCTAATTCATGGTTCTTTCCTTTCCCTGCCAGTGAAATAATGAAAAATCCTAACCTTACCCAGAATCCGGGGTATTAATATGTAATTATGAAATTAAGTAATTCAAAATTTTTTTGCACTGTATTATTTGTCTTCAGTTTAAATCTGATTATTGCACAACAAAATTTTCAGCCACACAAAGTCGAAAATGAAAAGGAAAAACCTATAATTAGGAAACTTGATAATGGCTTTCGCTACATTATAAAACCACTCTCAGGTAAGGTTCAAAAGAATGAAGTACGTTTTATTGTTAACGCAGGCAAAAGCCAACAAGGTAATGATCAGTTTGATCATGCACATCTACTTGAACATCTGGCTTTTAATTATTTAGAAAGTTATACAAACTTTAAAAATGATACAGAATTATTAGGGCAGTTAAATTTAAGGCAGAGTGATCTGCATGCCTTTACTTTTGATAATTCTACCTGGTTTCAATTTATGTACCCTTCAAATACCAGTATAGCTTTGGATACCATCTTTGATTATGCTTATGAAATAGCCTCTGGAAAGGTGGTTTTTAAAGAAGACCAAATAAAGGCAGAGCGAAAAGCGGTATATCAGGAGTATTTATTAGGGAATCCGGAAAAGAGTTATGCAAGACATAAAATCAATAATAAGTTATTTAAATGTAATAAAAAAACGCCCTTACCTCATCAGTTTGAAAATATGATTATGAATTCCACGAATAGTGCTTTAAAGCGATTTTATAACGACTGGTACCGTCCAGATCTTATGACTTTAGTTGCCGTAGGAAATTTTAAAAATATTGATGATATAGAAAAGAAAATAAAAAAGATGTTTAAAGATATTAGGATGACTGCAAATCCGCGTAAAAAAACAAATTGTTTCTATGAATATCTAAACATACCCCAAAGTTTTATGGTAATTAATAGTTTGGATAAAACAAAATCAGATACCGATTTTCAATTCCGTTTTCGAGAAAATTCTTGGCAGTTTAAAGATTTAAAAAGGTTTCAGCAACTTGAATTATGGAACCTATTGAAACCGATCATAAATAAACGCTTAAATAAATTAGGGAATAGATATAATGTTGATTATGCCGTGAACTTTCAACCTTACCCAAATCTATATCATAATGCAGTATTTATAAAAGCATTTAGTGACTCCCAGGAAAGTATTATTGATGTATTTTCAACCCTATCCGGATTGAGCAAAAATGGAATAACCCAAAAGGAATACAATGAAACTATGAATTCCCGACTAGGAAATTTAAAACAGACCCCCATTTTTTCTGTAGATTATTGGGCTGATTTTTATACAGATCGAGTTGTTAATGAAAGAAACGATTTTGAACCTAATATTGAAGATAAAATATATTTTCTGGAGAATTTGGATATCGCTACTATTAATAACTACCTTAAAGTATATAGCTGGATGCCAGACGACATCGCTGTAATTATACCTAAGGAAAGGGATGACAGCATTTATAGTAAAAAGGAAATTCAAAAGAAAATTAGAGAAGGGCTTAATGCTCCTACTCCATTTAAGGAGGTTAAGGAACCAACTAAACTACTAACTAACAAAGAGATAGAAAAATTTTCTGAAGTTGAAATTATTAGCAGAGAAAAAGGTGCTTATGGCGAAGACATTATAAAGTTGGAAAATGGATTAACGCTAGTTTTAAAGCACAATCAACCTAAAGGGGGAAGGTATAAAGATAAAATTAAGATTAGAGCTTTTAGTCCTTTTGGAGCATCCTGCTTTGGAGAAGCTGATTATGAAGCCATGCTTTCCCCAAGTCTTATTAAAAATGGTGGTCTGGGAAAATACAATAAATTTGAAATAAACAATTTTCTTAAAGATACGAGCTTTCAATATGGGTTATATGATTATATAACCGCTTCTGAAACTGGTTTTGAAGGAGCCTTAGCCCCAAATGATTTGGAAGCATTTTTGCAGGTAATTTATCTAAAATTTACCGAACCAAGATTTGATAAGGAAGCCTGGAAGGATTGGAAAATGGAGGAATTAAAAAGGTTTCACCGAAATTCAAATCCGAATAATAATTTTTTAGACTTCCGAAATCAGGAAACTGGTTACTATAAAATGCCCCAAGGTGAAAATCGATATGAAGAGAGTTTGAAATTAAATTATAGAGATGCTTTTAAAAAATATATCAGATTACACTCCAATGCGAGTAGCTATACTGTATTAATTACAGGAGATTTTCAGGAAGGAAAAGTGCTGCCATTATTGCGAAAATATTTAGGAAACCTTCCAAATACAGAGGTAATTAGCTGCCCGGATAAAACAAAAACAACACCCCCTGTACAAGGCGTGGCCCATCATAATTTCTCCCAGCCGGTGGATAATTCCTATTTATCCATGCAATTTCGGGTTCCCTATAAAAATATAAATTATAAAACGGAGATCGAACTGGAATTGCTTAAAGCCGCGTTAGATGTAAAAATTAGAAGGCTACGATACAATGAATATTTTGGTATATATTCAGCTAAAGCAGTAAAAAAGATAAATCCGGAAAGGAATATTAACTCAATAGAAATCTACCTTAAATGCAATAAGGAAGACCTGAAGGGCGTGGTGAATTCTTGTGAAAATTTTATTGAAGAATTGAGAACCGAATTAATTGATGAAAATACATTACAAACCATTAAAAATGCCGCGTACCTGCTTAAATGGGATAATTCTACTAAAAATTATAATAATTATGTTATGAAAAACCTATATGGTCACTATCGCTACAGTTGGCCAATAGCCGATCCCTCTGAAGCTCAAAAATACCTTACAAATTTCAGCGCTAAAGATCTTCAAAAGGCTGCAAATAAATATTTTAAACTGGATTATAGATGGGTTTTAACCGGTGGTCCCAACAATTTGTAATAGTAATAGCCCCGGTTTAAAACCGGGGCTAAACCTCATACTACTGAATTAATCTGAAATAACATAAGGTTCTCCATCTGGACTTCCTCCTATCTTTGGAGTCTGCAAATCAGAATCTGTATATACCTGATGAGGGGTATCCAAGTCATCTAAAAAGATAACTTCACATTCATCCTCAGTGCCTGAGTTACAGGGATCATTTTGAAGTTGATAAGGCATTCCATCCCTCTCAACCCATCCTGCAGTTTGGACATCAGCTTTTGTGGTGAAGGCCAAACCTACTGCCATTACGAATGCCAACATGGGCATTAAAAATTTGAAATTTTTCATAATAATTACATTTTAAAAATTAAACACTATGCCTAATCCCGTTTGAGATAATAGGCGCTTTTAGTATTGCGCAATACTATTTTATAAATACTCTTTTCCTCTTTTTAATTTGAAGATAGATTCCAAATGCACCTAAAAACACAAATATGGTATTAAAGATCAGATGCTCCTGCCAACTAAAATTGCTAATAATCCCTCCGCAGGAACAGGGTATGTTTTCACTAAAAACCAATACCCAAATAATATAGAGCGTAAAAAGGCTAATTAAACCAGATGCTAAATACACTCCCAGCTTTCTATATGAAGTACTGATCAACAATCCGGCTATGGTTAATTCTGCAAGGGGCACGGCCCAGAAAACAAGTACTGCCAAATGCTCATTTCCAAATACCGGGCTATTCAATAAATCATTATAAAACTGTGGATATTCTATGAGTTTACTAACGGCTGCATAGAACAATAATATGATAAAAGCATACACTATTATCAAATATAATGAAGCCCGTATTTGAGAAGATGAACTCACAATAGTTTTCCCTTGATTTAATGATATAAATTTCGGGAAGAATACTTATTGAAAGTGAGAAGTCTTCTCTCTATCAGGCTAATATGTTAAAACCAGCCTATTCCCGGTAGGATCCGGGAGAACGGTTAAAGTGACTTTTGAATTTTGCCGAAAACTGCGTGTAACTTTTAAATCCGAGATCTGATGAAATTACTTCTAAAGTTTGGTAGGTATTTATAATTCGATACCGAGCTTCTTCCAGGCGTAAAATATTATAATACTGGAAGGGTGTTAATCCAAAAAGTTTTATAAAACCTTTTTGCAGCCGGTGCTTATTAATATAAAACTTTTCAGCCAGTTTTGCGTTCGAAACTCTTGGTTTTCCAACATTTCGCTGGATATAATCATGTACCTGTTGTAGCGCCATCACATCCCATTTTGAAAGCGTTTCTTTTGATTCGTTTAGTATTGCAGGATCATTTATTCTTTTATTCTGGAAAAAGCTCACGGCAATATAGCAATCATCAGAATTAGTTTCCATCTTTTTAATATAACAGTTTTGGGGCATTACCAATTGTTCATCTATTTCCAACTCCAATGTAGACTGTACGGGATTATCGGGATTACTTTTAAATTTTGATATGGCCTTCTCCCAATTCTTCAGGGAAGATTTGGTAAGCAGGTTTTTAAAAGGTTTTCCCAGAATGGGATTTGATTTTCCTATTTTATAATTCAAAATAGAAGGTGTACAGGCGCTAATTATTTCTTCCTGATTCAGAACAATTATAGAGTGAATGATTAACTGATACGTCATATGAGGATTTACATAAGCCAGGTGCTTGAAATTCTCTTCTAAATCCTGGACCGTCATGTTTGCCTGTTCGTACAGTGCTCCTAATAAATCCCTATTATCACTTCTTGGGATCTTATAGGAGAAATTTCCCTTTGCTATTTCCATTAGTATTTGGAATATTGGTCTGGCTGTTCGAGGTGTAAGTTGTCGTTCCATATTTGAGATTATTTAAATTGTTGCAAAAATTTTAATGCGTGATAGCTTTGAGTAAAAATTCTGGATGGAATTCCGTGAATATCGTTACTCATATAGAACTTTATAATTCGCAGCGAGATATAATCTTTTGCAAGAAAGCTTACAGCTTTAACCAAAACCGAGCCTTCCCTCGCTAAATAGTCCCTGGCAACTTTATCGGAAGAAGCCAACCCCCTTACATCACAAAACACCGGGTAAGCCTTATCTTTTTGAACAGATAATCTTCGAGTAACTGCATCTTTTGCAAGTTGCAGGCTTAGGTGGATATTAGGTTGGTAAATGAAAAATAGAATTCCATCTTCAATATAAATATCGGCCACCGCGTTATTTGCGGTAAAATCACTTTCCATAAACAGCGGTTTTGTGTGATAAGTGGTAGGGAATTATCACTATAAAATTAATGGTAATATCTTAAGTCAGCTTATTAAAAATAAAAAAATTCCTATTAAAAATCTAAAATTTTAATAGATAAGGAGCTTAAATGATATCGTTTCACATCAGTATATGTAGTTTGAATCCATATTCTTTCAAAATTTACACTATGGCAAAAATTAAACACAATAATTTTTTGGATACCGTAGATGATGTGTTCTCCAATGCAAAACAAGAAGGTGTCTTACACCTCCATTCCGAAGGTTTAGTTTTAAACGGTAATACTATAAAGGTGAAAGGAATGGATCTTAAACATTTTGGAACTACAGGCTACCTGGGCCTGGAACAGGATAAACGATTAAAACAGGCTGCTATTAATGCTATTTCAAATTATGGTACTCAATTTCCGCTATCCAAAACATATATTTCCCATCCTCTTTACCTCGAACTGGAAGAAAAATTATCAGCAATGTATGGCTATCCAGTAATCATTACAAAGAATAGTACGCTTGGTCATATAGCGGTAATTCCTACAGCTGTAAGAGATGAGGATGCAGTAATTCTTGACCACCAGGTACATTGGAGTGTTCAAAATGCAACCCAGCTCTTGAAGCCAAGGGGTATACCTGTAGAAATGATTAGGCACAATAATTTACAAATGTTGGAAGAAAAAATAAAAAAGCTACAATCCCGCACTTCCAAGATTTGGTATATGGCTGATGGAGTGTATTCTATGTATGGGGATTTCTCGCCCATAGAAGAACTTATGGAAATAAGCAGAAAGTACCCACAGTTACATTTTTATTTTGATGATGTACATGGAATGAGCTGGAAAGGAAATAACGGTACCGGATATGTACTAGATATCTTAAAAGGAAAATTACCTCAAAATGTAATCCTGGTAGGTACACTAAGCAAAACCTTTGGGGCTAGTGGATCGGTCGTTATTTTTTCTGATAATGAACTCCATCGAAAAATAAAAACCTATGGGGGGCCATTAACATTCTCAGCACAATTAGAACCCGCAAGTGTCGCAGCGGGAATTGCCGCGGCCAATATTCATTTATCCCAGGAAATATATCAATTACAAAAAGAATTGCAGCTACGCATTACCTACTTCAATAAGTTACTTTCCCAAAGTTTTTTACCACTTATTTCTCAAAATGATTCCCCCGTATTTTATATAGGCACCGGTCTTCCTGTAACCGGCTATCATTTTGTAAAACAATTAATGGACAATGGTTTTTTTGTGAATCTTGGACTTTTCCCGGCTGTACCGGTAAAAAATACGGGAGTACGCATCACCATTTCCCTTCATAATACCTTAGCAGATATAGATCAATTGTTCGAAGCTTTAGAATATCACTATAAAAAAGCTCTTTTGGCTACAGGAAACACTATTGAAAGAGTAGCAAAAGCTTTTAAGCTAAGTGTAAATCCGAAAGAAGTACCCCCTGCTCCAATTACAGATTTATACATTTATTATTATAATGCCATTAAAGATATTCATCCCAATACCTGGAATAAAATGGTTGGAAGAAATAATATTATGGATAGTGAAGGGCTCCAATTTCTCGAGGAATGTTTTAAGGGGAATTCCAAAAAAGAGCATAACTGGAAATTTCATTACTTTTTGATTAAAGACAGAAATCAGCAGACGGTATTAGCAACTTTCTTAAGTGAGTCAATTTGGAAAGACGATATGTTATCACCTGAAAAAGTTTCAAAGGCCATAGAAGAACAACGACAAGCGGATCCTTACAAAATGACTTCTAAAGTTATCGCTACGGGCTGTTTGTTCACAGAAGGCGCTCACCTATATCTGGATCAAGAGCATCCTCAAAAAGAAACGGCTTTGAGGCTTTTACTAAGAAAAATTGAAGAATTAGCAGATAAATCCGGTAATGCTATGACTGTACTTCGTGACTTTTCACCTAAAACACAGGTTGAAACTTTATTACAAAAACAAGCCTATATTCCGGTTTCAATGCCAGATTCTTGCGTAATGCAAAATTTAGATTGGAGAAATGAACAAGAATTTTTAGATCGTTTGAGTAAACGCTCTCGAAAACACTTTAGAAAGGATGTAAAACCTTTTGAAGATTATTTTGATATTCACATCCAGAACAAGCCCAATAGCCAGGACCTCCAATTATATTATGAATTATACAAAGAAGTTAAATCGAAGAATTTCGGGCTAAACACCTTTACCTATCCCATAAGAGTCTTTGAAAAAATGGCTCTACATCCCAACTGGGAGTTTATAGTACTGCGGCTAAAAAACAGCCAGAACCTGGCAGGAGTAATGTTTTGTTATAAAAACCAACAGCGGGTTTATGTCCCCAGCCTAATAGGAATGGATTATAATTATAATAAGGAGTTTCAGACCTATCGCCAACTGCTCTACCAAACTATCAAAAGAGCAAAAGACTTAAAATTTAAACAGATAGATTTCGGTTTTAGTGCTTCTTTCGAAAAACGGAAATTAGGAGTTACTATAATTCCCAAAGTAGCATATCTTCAGGCAAACGATAATTTCAGCCTTGAAGCTTTAGAATGGTTAAGGAAAGATTAGCATCCTCCTTGAAGCGTAATTTTTAATATTCCTTCCCTAAAAAAACATATTGAAAATAGCACAGCAACGGTATTATCTGTTTTCATTTAGAACAACCCTTATGTACGAAAAAACAATGTCGACATTTAGCGAAAAGATCGAGCGCCTAATCCATTCAGGAAAAACCGATTTAGAAAAGGCAGAAAACGGCATAAACCTTTGTATCAAAACACTCTCTAAATTACAGAAACAGGTAAATCAGGATGATTTTGAGGATAGCCAATCGGAGATTGATTTTTTTAAAAATATCAAACCCATCCCGATGAGCTATCTTATCTATTTTACCGAGGTGCGCTCGTGTGAACTACAATTGCCCAAAGCTGGGAACTCTCACAAAGTGCGCTTTTTAAAAAAGGAGATCAAGAAAATCAACAAGTTCTTTTCGGCCAATAACAGTTTTGTACATTATATGGAACAAAGCCATAATTACCTGAACCATCAATTCTTCAGCCGCAAGGGCAGAAAGAACTTTTCCTTGAGCCCTTCTATTAATTATTACCAAAACCCGGAGTTTTCTACCAGTCACGATATGCTATGGGCCAAAGTACAGGCATTGTATCGATACATCCATTATATCCGAGAGAAATTGGAATGTCTTAAACCGGGTAGCATTTCTGAATTCAAGGAACGACAGCCTAATTTATTAGTATGGTCCGGCGGAAAAACCGATCTTATCGAACTTATTTACGCTCTTTTTTCTAGTGGTCATCTTAACCACGGAACTACAGATATTATCACCATTTCCAGAGCTTTTGAAGACTTTTTCAATATCAAACTCAATAATCTTTATAAAACTTATTATGATATCAAAGCCCGGAAGGGTGAACGTACTAAGTTTTTGAACCAATTAAAAATACTACTTGATGCTAAATTGAATAAAGATGATTAATTAGGTAATTCCGGTGGGTTTATCCTTCTATTTCTTGACTCTAAAGTTTTAATAAAGGCCAAAAGTGCAGCCTTTTCTTTATCTGTTAGGTTTAATTTTTCCAATAATGGTGAGGTTCTAGGAAAAAGACTGTCATTTACCTGATGTGCCTTTCGTGTTGGACGTGGCATTCCGGCATTATACATATTAATTACACCTTCCAGGTGAGGAAATAGGCCATTATGCATATAGGGTTCTGTTCGCGAAACTTCCCTTAAAGTAGCTGTTCTAAACTTTCCTACATCTTTAGCTTCGCCAGTAACTTCATATAAACCCAAGTCTTCATACTTCCGTCCATAATAAGTCAAACCTGTATTATGAAACTCATTATCACTAAAATAACCAGTATTGTGGCAGTTTATACATCGAGCTTTAGTTCTAAAAAGATGTAAACCCAAAACTTCTTGATCAGAATAAGCATCAGCTTCTCCATCAATAAATCTGTCAAATGTAGTGCTTTCACTAATGATAGTCCGTTCAAAGGTAGCAATAGCTTTTCGGATATTCTCCTCATTTATCTTTCCATTCTCAAAAGCAGATTCAAAGGGTTTTTTATACCCATTTATTTCAGCTATCCGCTTGATGGCCAGATTGACGTGAAAGTTCATTTCTGTGGAATCTTTAATTGGAAAACCCACCTGGTCTTCAAGGGAAGTTGCTCTTCCATCCCAAAATAAACTATCCACGTAGCCAACATTTAATAAGGTCATTGCGTTTCTACGGCCTTGTTGTCTGTTATGGCCATAGCTCACCCGGCGTCCATCACCCCAGCCAATTTCAGAATCGTGACAACTTGCACAGGCAATTTGCCCTGAAGAGGATAACCTGGGATCAAAGAATAATATTTTTCCCAGTTCGTCTTTTGCTTTATTATAAGGGTTATCTTTAGGAAATTTAGGGGAAGGCAGATGCCCTATATCCTCAAAATTATCTCTGACTTCTTCTTCAAGTACTGGTACCGGCCAGGTTGATGGATCTCCGCTACTATAGCGCTTCCTTAACTTATCAATATCGTATTCCTGATAAACTTTGAAAGCACAGAAGCTCAGTAATATGGATAGGCTGAGATAATATAAATGGAATTTATTCATATCAATAATTCAAAATAAGAGATAAGCTGGTAGATATTCGATTTGAACTGCCAAAATAATTAACATCCTCTATAGCTGAAAAGTATCCAACTTTAAGGTTAAACAAGGTCCGAATATTTTCATTACCGATAAAATCAATATAGCTCCCTGCTTCTATTTTTAATCGGGAGGTAGAAAACAGCTGATGATCTGGGGTGATGACCTGGTTATAATAATTACGGAGACTAAAGCCCATATAATCATACTCATCAATATTTTCCAAATACTGACTGTTTTCATTCTCTAAGTTTTCTTCGAAATTAAACATCAAACAGGTTTTGAAGTGAGGCCTTATCCGAATCTTTTGATTTTT
Source organism: Salegentibacter sp. (assembly GCA_017795085.1). Taxonomy (GTDB): domain Bacteria; phylum Bacteroidota; class Bacteroidia; order Flavobacteriales; family Flavobacteriaceae; genus Salegentibacter. Next base: position 591,295 of record CP051246.1, on the reverse strand, counting down.
ATAAATTACCTTTTGTCCGTAAAGTTCCACCTCGATATTTTTAAGATTGGAACGAGTAACCGCCAGGGCATCCCGTTGCGATGTTTCCCAGTAACTTAATTCCATTCCAAATTCGTGATCTGTAAGTGAATTTGTATCTTGTTGAATTTGGGAGAAGGAAAGCTTATGTTCAGTTAAAGTAGCGGAATAAGTTTTGCCGCTCTTTGAGAATAGAAAGTTATCTCCGCCCCTATTAGTGTACATATATTCTCCTTTTATATGGTTTCCCTTTCCCAAGTTTTTTAATCCCATTATCCGTAGATTGAATTCCAAAGGTTTATAAGTACCAAAATAACTACTTTCAATATCTTCGGTGGTATCCAGATTTTCCCGATAGGTCAATTGCTCTTTTCGCTCCAAGTTCGCGGTGACCAATAACCGATCGTTACCTCGTTGGAAAGTATAACCCATTGAAAGATGATGGGCATTGTTTTTCCGCTTAATAGAATTATTAAAGGCGTTAATAAGTGATCCATAGCCAGCAATCCATTTTACATAGATATCGTAGTTTACAGGAACATTATAGTATTTATTGGAATAACTAATCGCATTTGCAATATCCTCATAATGGTAGGCATAGCCAATATTTAAGCTATGATTAACTGTAAAGTCATACCCGATATTTGCACCTATTTTTAGGTTATTGTAGGTTAATTTAGGTCGTGGATCAAGATCCACCCGATATTTATTAAAAAGACGGTAACTTGTGGCCAGGGCAAAATTCCATCGATCCTTAATAGGGACTACAATTCCTCCACTTAATTCGTAGTGTTGGTTGCTCCAGTTGCCGGGTTTGGAAACCCCAAAATAATGCGGATCGGGCATGATGCCTTTTTCCGGCATCATATACGATAAATTCCAGGCCAGGTCTCGATAATAGGTTTTCTTTACCAATAAATCCCCAAAAAACAGCACTCCGTTTTCTTTTCTGAAAATTCCTTCGGTTTTCAGTCCAAAATCATGTATAGCCGTTGGTTCGCCACCTTGTTTTAGGCGACCTTCCTCAAAATTGTAATATAAAGTAGAAGCGGTAAAGTCTTTTAAAGGCACTTCTGCCATGCTCACAGGGTTTATGCTATAATTCTTTAAGACTTCAGTAAAGAATTGATTGGACACAGGGCTATTTACACTATTCTGGGCAGTAACCCGGAATGCCAAACAAAGCAATAATAAAAGACTAAACCGCTTCATAGAAATTAATTAGTTGATTTCAACCTGCGGATGATCCAGGAATTTAAAATCGTTACTGGAGTTATTGGTATCCTGGTAGTAGATTCGTCCATCAATTTCTCCTGCTACTATACGTATTACCGATTGCGAGGAATAGAATCCATTAGGTGTGGTTGTTTCGCCTGCATCAATCGAATTATTTAAACGTTTTGGTTTTTGTTTGGCAGGATTATTATGCTGTAGTTCCACACCGTCCAACACAACTTCATTGGGTATTTGCAGATACAAACTAGTTTCCTCATTTATTATTTCATCTACATTAGGAGTAGGTACCCTATTCCAGGAACCAATAAGCTCGTCATCTGCATAGAAAACAACCAATGCATCACGTCCATGGGTATCTAAAATGAACTCGCGACCACTATAACTAAATAATACTTCTACATTGGTGGAGTTTGGATTATCCACATCGAAATCCATAAAACTCCCCCCAATACTTTCCATATACGGCCTAAAATAGGCTTCGAACGGTGCTTGGCTTAAATCTACAGTACGATCCGGTTCGGCTACTTCATAAGTTTTAGTTTCACCCTCTTCATCTTCAATTACCAGAGGTTGTTTATGGTTAATGGCAGTGGCCGCTATAATGGCACTTTCACCCGGAGCCAACATATACTCTTCTCCATCACCCGGAATTCTTATAACTTCATCTGCATAAATATAATCGGTATTGGGATTTTCTTTATCCTGGCCCAAAGATTGGCTCCAGTCATACTGACCTGATGCCTGGTGATAATCTTTATTAGGAGAAGGTGTGCTTCCCATACCTTCTATTTGAGCTATACAGAGACCATCCAGGTATTGTATTTCATTGGAATTGTTATGAATTTCTACAAACTGGTCCCGAAAGACCGCACCCAAACGAACATCGGAGCCATTATAATAGATCTGCTTGATGAGGAGGTTCCCGATAGTTCCGGTCACAATTTCAATGGATGTACTCCCGTTATTTTCGGTGATGGAAACATTTTGGGCGGAACCATTGAAGCTAACTTCGGCCTCCGTTTCCTGTCCTGAAAAATCAAAATATTCTTCAGCAGTCATGGTTTTGCTAATAGTAAGCTGGTAATTCCCGGGAACCACTTCTACCACGGCTATACCCTCGGTATTAGTGGTGGCTTCATAGGTTTTGCCATCTTCTATATTTTCAAGGCTGATTACAGCTTCCGAAGCGGCTTTATTATCAAAATTTTCATCATAGGTTACTTGAATTTCATAGTTTACCGGAGCGATAAATTCTCCGTCATCGTCCTTACTACACCCCATTATTAAAGTGGTGATTAGCGTTAAAAGTGAAAGTTTTTTCATTGTTATTGTTATTGTTTATTAAAATTCATATTTAAGGTTTGCCCCAAAACTTATGGGTTCATTTCTACGTTTTCTATTACCATTTACGGTCACTGCAGGCCTGTAATTCAGAAAATTATTGGCATACAAAGAAATACTTATGTTATTTTTCATTTCCTTGGTTAACCTGAAATGGAAATTATTATACAAGGGCGTAATACGATCTTGCGTACTATTCGGGTCCAGAAAGAGCGAAGTATATTCCGAATTGGCTCTGTCCGATGCCGGAATGCTATACCGGTTTCCGTTGCCATCAATATATCCAACAGGGTAAATATCATCCACACTGGAATAAACTGCCGATCTTAAAAAATGTTCTGCCGTAAAAGACATCAATAGTCCTATTTCGGATATATGGTGGGTTACCGTTCCCCGAAGCCGCCACATATCCTGTTTTTCTGAGGTTTTGTTATAAATGCCATAGAGGTATTGCTCATCAAGGGGATCAGAGTTTCTCTTTATTTCAGTGAGACTGGTAACAGCCTTGCTATAAGTATAAGTTCCATTTATATTGAAACTGGTATTGATGGCTTCAATTTTTTTAAAGTTCATAAAAAACTCCGCACCTTTATCAATAACAGTAGAGGCATTGGTAGGCAACGAATAATCGAGGATCATTGTTGAAGGGCCTACTATTTCGTAGGTTGGTGAGCTTTGGTTATCAGGAAAATTAAACTCGAGTTGTGGCAGGTATACCGACTGAATAATATCGTCCTCAGTGAACCCATCAAAACTTTCATTGTAGAATGCCGTAAATGATAGCTGTGCAAAACTAGCATTGTAATTACCCCCTATTTCATATTTCCAACTCTTTGATGGTTCAAGCTCAATTTTATCGATAGGGACTTTATGGGTATATATCAGGTTATAAGAATAACTGGAGGTTCTGTAATCTGCCATTACCCGGTCAAAATATTTATCTCCCGGAAAGGTTTGTGCCAGGGATGGGGCTTTAGAGGCAAAACCAAAACCACCCCGTACACTCAATTTATCGGTTAATTCATAAGCCAGGTTCACCCTGGGACTGTAACTGGAAAAACCATTTTGGGAATCATACCGAAACCCCAGGTTGGCATAAGCTTTTCTATTATTGGCAAAAGTATAAGTGATATTGTCCTGCAGATGAGCACCAAAACGAAATTGCCCTAATACAGACCGGTTAAAGTTCACCGCCCTTATTCCTTCGTTCAAATCGGAAGATCCACCAGGAAAGGATACCTGAGAGTGAGCGTGTTTAGGATCATATTCCTTACCCCGGCCTTTGTTATCGCTATAAGAAAAATCGAACCCAAAAGTAACATTATGAGAAATATTATTTACTTCGAAAGCTTTATCCCCGGAAATATTTGCAGAAATATTTAGAGGTTGGCCAAAAGTTTCCCGTTTCATAAGATAGGCTACCGGGGTGTAGGCACCCTGGGAAATTCCGGTCTCCAGGTTAAGGGGGACAATGCGCCCGCCGTCATTTCTAAAATCCTGCCTGTATGAATGTTGATAGGCATAGGAAAATCCGGTATTTAAATTGATATTATCAATAAGATCTAACGCCGGTTTCCAGTTCAGACGATTATTAAGCCTAATCCCGCGATCTTTACGAAAGGCCGAATCACGACCGCCATCGTCATTGTCTTTATCAAATTTTTCATCATCCAGATTGTTGTGGGCGGTAAGGCTTAATGAATTTCTTAAAGTGTTATTTTTATTGGCTAACGACCAAATTAAGGAACCGGTAATTCTGTTATACGATTCCAGGCTATTACGGGGGTCTCTATTGGCATTTAAATAATCTAAGGAAACACTAAGGTTCCCTAATTGTTTTCCGAGTCCATAGCCTTTTCGCAAACTCAGGGAGGTATTTCCCTGTCTGATATTTGCATTAATATGGTAAGGGGAGGCCCCGGCTTTTCTTGTAATATCGATCACTCCCGAGGTGAGGTTTCCGTATTTAGCATCGGGAATACCACTTATAACTTCCACTTCCTCAATATTGGAGGCCGGGATTGTCCTTAGGTCTATTCCACTATTAGTATTATCATAAGCGGTAAGCACTGCTCCGGGATTGTAGGTCTGCATATTTTCATCATTGGAAAGCCGCAAGCCATCCAACATAAAGGAAACCCCGAATTTATTATTTCCATTTAGCGGGCTTGCAGTACGTAAGGCAATAGTATTAGGTTCGTTTAAAGAGTTAGGTGTTACCTCCTGTCCCGGCAATTGTTTTAAAATATCTGCAAGACTATAGGCCTGAACCTGATTTACCGCATATTCCCCCAGAGTAATAATCGATCCTATTTTGCTTTTCTTCGGCACCGCGGTAACGGTTACCTCATCCAAGCGCAAATTATCATCTTTTAAACGTACCTGGATATTATTCTTATCCTCAATATGCGCTGCTTTTAGAATTAAATCTTGTTTTCCGAGAAGTTGGAATTCGAGGATAAATTCAGGATTTTTTATAGCTATTGTGAATTTTCCGTTTTTATCGGAAACGGCCCATTCATTTCCTAGTTGATTGATAATTAAAACCTGATCAAGGGTTTGACCATTTTCTTCAGAAATCACCACACCAGAGAGCTGGCCGTAAGCAGGTTGAAAAATGATAACAAGCAGAAATAAAAATATTGGCCGCATATCTTGTTAATTGATGCAGCAAATATAAATTCTTATTTAGATTAAATACAAATAAAGATTAATTAAATTATAATTCTTATAAATAATACGTAACTATATATGTAATTACGTGCAATTACTTTTCCTCCAATAATTGAATACAAAAAGGTTTTTTTGTTCCTTTTCATCCCCATTTTTTAATAATATACATCAAAATCAAGTAAACGTTAAAGTTTTACGTAGTTACGTCTTACATATGGAAAGAATTTTAATGATTTACCCCAACTTTGAATTGAGACTCATTTTTAACCAGGAAGGGACTGTGTAAGCACTTAGAATCTATTGTCCCTTTTTTAAATCAATAGTATTATGACAACTTCAATTACCACAGACGACCTTCAGGAATTCAAAACAGAACTCCTCGAAGACCTTAAAAAAATTCTATCCCAACAAACTTCGGGAAATAGCAAAAGGTACCTGAAATCTTCCGAGGTTATGGACTTGTTAGAAATAAGCCCGGGGACCCTTCAAAATTTACGTATAAACGGGACCCTCCCCTACACCAAAATAGGCGGTATCATTTATTATGATACCCTGGAGATTCAAAAGCTAATGGAAGATAACCGGGTACACCACCATATAGACCTTTAAGCAATGAACTACATAATGCTACTCAACGCCGCTTTTGAGAAGCTCTATTTCGATGATCGTTTAAAGCCTACTCATATCAGTTTATATATGGCCTTGTTCCAGGAATGGAACCGTAGCCGCTTTGCTGATGAATTTTTTATTAACCGAAGGGATTTAATGCGAGCAGCCAAGATCGGTTCCAAACCTACTTACCACCGGTGTATCACCGACCTTAGCTTCTGGGGTTATCTTAGCTATTATCCCTCCAATACCCCCTACAAGAGCAGTAAGGTCAAGATGGCCATTATCAGGACAGGGAATGAGCGGGAGACGGGTGATTACGATCCCAAATTAGAACAGCTGGCGGAGTGCTGCCATCCCATACGCGGACCAATCCCGCACCCTCCCAACAATGGACAAGTGGTGTACCCAAACCGTCCCACAGATAGCCAAGCCCTGGTATCTACTATAAACAATACCAAACCAATAAAACATAGCAGACAACCAAACAGCCTGGAAGTGGTTTTGAATTTTTTTAATGCTAAACATTTTAATCTGGACTACGAAAAATTTTTTAAATATTATCGGGATCGGGATTGGCAAACAAGCGATGGGATAGCGATAAGGAATTGGCGGGCACTGGCTATGCATTGGATGGGAAAAATTGGGCTTATCGTCCAGAAAGAAAAAATAAATAAAAAAGAAGTGTCCCAAATTCAAGATAACCTACGAACCACAAAAAACAAAGATTATGGACAACCCCTCTAAAATCAAAGAAGGTGATATAGAATATTCGCTTGGAAAATTTAATGGAAAATGCGTGTATTACGATTTCCCGAAAATCCTGGTCTACCTCAATGCAAAAGGGAAACTACTTTTCGGAAAACGGTTTAAAATTTACGATCAGGACAAGGTTATTTTACTGAAACTCTGCGCTTATTTTATCCGGGATAAAGAGAATTGCAAGAAATATGGAATTGATATCGAAAAAGGAATCTTACTCTCAGGACCTGTTGGTTGTGGAAAAACTTCGATGATGAAATTACTGCGACATCTGGTTCCTACACAACGTCCCTATGAAATGATCCCCTGCCGCAATGTAAGCTTTAGTTATAACCACCTGGGTTTTAAAACCGTTGAGCAGTATGGAAACGCTAAATTTTTCTGCTTTGACAATCTAGGCGTTGAGCCCGTGGGAAGATTTTACGGGAAAGATCTAAATGTGATGGGGGAAATTTTGCTTTCCCGTTACGAGCTCTACATGAGAACAAAACATAAGATAAAAACCCACGCCACTACCAACCTTAATGCCGACGAACTGGAAGACCGATACGGCAACCGGGTACGTAGCCGGATGCGGGAACTGTTTAATTTAATTGCTTTTGATAAGAAAGCGAAAGACAAAAGAAAGTGAGAAATCGAGGAGTGATGTAAATAAACTCAAATATAACCGCGCAAAAAAATCTATCCAAAAAGATACCAACTGGACCTTCTATTCCGATCAATACCACTACCCATCCTTAACTAAAACTTGTTCGTAATCATAGAAACACAAATCTGAACCTATTTCTTGTCTAAAGTCAAATATCCTATAGCTTTATCGAAAGCCAAGTATAAGAAGGAATCGCAGAAATAAATTTTTTTTAGTCTTTTTTGGAATTCTCTAATCTTCGGTAATACATGATTAATAGTAAAAAAATGCACAGCATTCCGCCCAGGAAAATAATGGTAATCTTATTATTTTCCCAGATGTTTAAGTAAAATTCCTTATGCACAAATAGAGACCGAATAATCACTACGGGTACTACAAGTGCTAAAACGGTAATTGATTTACTAAACATAAGACTATTCTTTAAAAAACTCAATATAAAGAAGTTAAAATTATAATTTCTAATAATTTTCATGTTTTCGGCCTGAATCTTCAGTTATTTCATCTAAGACTCCTAGAAGAAAAGCCCACCCAAAATAATACCGGGTGGACCCTTCAAGTAAACCAACACAATGGGTAACCCTTAACTAAAACTCATGTGTAGGTATTTAAAGCTTAATTTTTTTAATTCCCTTAGGCTTTTAAAATGCCTATTAAGACTGCTTTTAAATAAAAGATGGTCTTTAATAAAATAATTTTCACACTGTACATCATCGCATTCTTTTAAGCCTTCCAACTTATTCTTATAATCTTTGATCGTACTTAAATGAAAATCGTTGTACTGCTTTACCTCCTCAAATTTTTGAAAGAGGTAACGCAAATCTTCGCGGTTTATCTGCACCTTAATTTTATCGTCAAATCTGGAGTTGAATAATTCGCTGAAGAAAGCAATTTCAGCATTGATTACTTCCAGTCTTTCCTCCCAGTCCAGGACTTCAGATTTTAACTGAAGTACCTGTAATTCTTCCGTAGTATGGTGTTCTTGAAATCTATTTATCATAATTTATCACTTCTTCTGGGCTAAGCTTTTCCTGCTTCACCTTTTCAATTAAAATGGAGCTCATGCCAGTGGGGAATTCCCACGCTATCTCATCGCCTTGGGAATAGCCAAAAAGGGCCAGCCCCATAGGTGCCAGTACAGAGATTTTACCCTCCCTAATATCGCTTCGTTGCGGAGTAACAATTTGATACTCTCTGGATGCATTAAAAGGTGTTTTAATGACCACCACCGAATTAAACCGGACCACATCTTCAGGCATTTCCTTATTTTTTACGATCCTAGCCGATTGCAATTCCATACACAGTTTTTCTATGGAGTTTTTATAGCTCTTATCTTTGTAATATTGAGCCATTCCCATAATCCGCTTCAACAGTTCATATTCTTTCTTTTCAATTATTATAGTTTTATTTTTCATATTCTTATAGTTATATCACAAAATGGAATTGATCACAGGTTTATAATCACAGCCCTGTGTGTGGCCATTTTTGTGTCCAGCTTCATGCTGGATTAATGATATTTCAATGTAAAAGTTAAGGGAAAATGCCTCGTTGCCTATAGGCTGTTTCTATTCTTGAAATTGCGATAATATATGCCGCGGTACGCCAATCGGTCTCTCTTTCGGCGACTTCAGTTTGTACTTTTTTAAATACCTGAAGGATTTTCTTTTCCAGTTTTTGCATTACTTCCTCCAACTCCCAAAGTTCTCCATTTCGGTTTTGTAACCATTCAAAATAACTCCCTATAACACCACCTGAATTACACAGAATATCGGGGATAATAGTTATCCCATTTTCCAAAAGAATTTTTTCTCCTTCAGGGTTTGTAGGCCCGTTAGCGCCTTCAGCCACAATCCCGGCTTTTATTTGATAAGCATTTTCTTCAGTGATCTGATTTCCCAAAGCTGCGGGAATTAAAATATCGCATTTCAACCCGAAAAAATGTTTAGGATCAATTTCTCGTGCCCCGGTAAAGCCCTGTATGGAACCTTTTCGCGGGCTCGAATGCTCAAAGAGGTCTTCTACGGAAATCCCCTCAGCATTATAAAGCGTGGCATGGGCGTCCTGTACAGAAACCAGCAAAGCACCTTCTTCCGTTAAAAATTTTGAAGCCCAATATCCCACATTTCCGAAACCCTGCACAATAAAAGTTTTCCCTTTTAAGTTTTCTCCGCGCGACTTTACCAGCTCCTTAATGGTAAGAAAAACTCCAAATCCTGTTGCACGGTCACGCCCTTCCAGGCCGCCAGAGCCAACTGGTTTTCCAGTTACCACGTGCTGATTTTGTGAACGCTCTGAAGTGGAAATAGTAGACATATACGTATCGGCTATCCAAGCCATGGTTTGCGTATTGGTGTTTACATCAGGCGCGGGAATATCGTGTTCAGGTCCTATATTTTCACCTAAAGCATACGTAAATCGCCGTGTGATCCGTTCCAGTTCAGCATCGGAATAATTACGAGGATCTATTTGAATGCCACCTTTAGCGCCGCCGTACGGCAACCCGGCCAAAGAGGTTTTCCAGGTCATCCACATAGCCAAAGCTTTAGCGGCATCTACATCTACTGTAGGGTGATAACGTAAACCGCCTTTGTAGGGGCCCAGAGCGTTATTATGTTGTACACGATACCCGGTAAATACCGCTACTTTGCCATTATCCATTTTTACCGGAAAATGAACAATAATCTCGTTATTGGTAATTCCCAGTATCTTTTTAATGTTCGGATTTAAATTGATGATATCGGCAGTTTTGTGAAACTGATTCATTACAGTATCATACATGCTTTGCCTATTGGCAGTTTTAGTTTCAATCATGTTGTTAGGGTTTATTGAAAATGTTCACAATACATTTTTCGGTGTTGCTTCCAGGTGCAATGATGCCTCAACTCACAATTGAAGCATAGTGCTTTAAATAAATCACTTTCTGCCTTTTTTAGCTCAAAGGCATCTTCTTTTTCAGGAATTACAACAGGTGCATCAATAAGATTCATAGGCAAAATTTTTATTTCATCTACCTATAGTCAAAGGATATGCCCACAATTAATTCTATGGATACAAATATTTTAAAATACTGATAATAAGTATTTTAAAATATTGAATTAAGTACAATTCAAAAAGAAGGCCGGGGAGTTTTGTACCGGTTGGAGAGAAATTATCCGTAGTTATTTAGGTGGGAAGGTGTATTATTTGATCTTTTCCCGTAGGGTTTTACGGTCAATTTCTAATATCTCAGCGGCTTTGGTTTTATTTTGATCAACCGCTGCAAGTACTTTTAAAATATGTTGCTTTTCAACTTCGCGAAGAGAGCTTAAGGAATTATTGGTTTCAGGGATTTTATATTTTAACCAGGAGGGCAAATGTTCCGGTTCAATTTCCCCTTCACTCATAATAATGGCACGTTGCATGACATTTTCCAATTCCCTAATATTTCCCGGCCAATTATATTTCCGAAGGAGTTCGCGAGCCTTTTCTGAAATTCCCACGGTATTTTTCTGATATTCCCTGGCATATTTCTTCAAAAAAGTTTCAGTCAAAGGATCAATATCCGCTTTACGCTCCCGCAAGGCCGGGGTTTGAATATCTATTACGTTTAATCGGTAGAACAAATCTTCCCGAAATCCTCCGTTTTGCACCATTTTAAAAAGATCAGCATTGGTGGCTGTAATCACCCTTACATTGACTTTTTTGGATGTTCGTGCCCCAAGCATACGCACTTCTCTTTCTTGTAAAACCCGAAGTAAACGCACTTGCACCGCCTCACTGGCCGTAGCAATTTCATCTAAAAAAATAGTACCCCCCTCTGCTGCCTGAAAATAGCCTTGCCGGGTTTCATTAGCGCCTGTAAAGGCTCCTTTGGTATAGCCAAAAAGTTCCGATTCCAGTAAATTTTCAGGGATCGCACCACAATTTACGGCAATAAATGGATTAGCCGCATACGAACCTTTATAATGAATAGCACGGGCCACTAATTCTTTTCCGGTACCACTCTCCCCTTGAATTAATACTGTAGCCCGGTTATTTTTAACCCTTTCAATGATATCAATAATTTCTTCAAATTGCTTTGAGTGACCAATCATACCTGCATAACTTCCAGCATCAGGCTTAACTCTTTCTTCGGCAGTTTTATCAGGCTTAGCTCGCCCGGGAAGTGATTTTCTCACCGCTGAAAGTAATTCAGTGTTGGTAAATGGTTTTGATAAGTAATCGAGCGCCCCGGATTTAATAGACTCCATAGCACCATCTATAGACGGATAACCAGTAATTACCAGTTTTGGAATTTCGGGAAAATGGTCTTCAGTGTATTTTACCAGCTCCATCCCATTCATACCCGGCATTTGTAAATCGGTTATTAGCAAATCTATATTGCTGAATTTCAAAATATCTATTGCCTCTAAAACTGAAGTCGCTTTGTAAGTATAAAAATTCTCTGCTTTCAGATTGCGATGCAAAACCTCCAGCATATCATAATCATCATCTACAATTAGAATATTTTCTTTGTTGAGCGACATAGCCTATAAATTTAAGGGAAGTTTGATTTTAAAAGTAGTGCCTTTAGGATTATTGGGCAAGACCGAAATTTCTCCCCTGTGGCTTTTTATAATTCCGTGTACCACGCTTAAACCAAGCCCCGAACCTTCTCCCAGGGGTTTGGTGGTGAAAAAAGGTTCAAATATTTTATCACGGTTTTCCGGTTTAACTCCCAAACCTTCATCGGAAATTACAAGGAAAAAATGAGTCTTATCATTACTAATCTTTACTGAAATACAGGAATCCTTTGCAGCGTGATAAATCGCATTGATTATTAAATTAAAAATCACCTGGGTTAACTGTATAGGATCTACCCGAGCTTCTAACTGCGGTTCACTTATTTCTATTTTTTGTCTAATACCCGCTTTCTTAAAATTGGGTTTTAAAAGCGCCAAAGCCTGATCTATAACCGGTTTCACTTCTATCACCTGAATGTTTTGGGGAACCTCACAAGAGAAAATCATGAGTTTCTTAACCACTTCCCGAGAATAAAGTGCAGATTTTATAATCTTGCCTGCATCGGTTTTCACCTGCAGATTTGAAGATTGATTTTCTATGAATTCAGCAAACCCAAGAATATTCCCCAGGGGCGTATTAAGTTCGTGGGCTACCCCGGCGGTGATTTCACCCAAAATTGAAAGCCGATCGTTTCGTTCGGCAGTACGTTTTAAAAGTTCTTCTTTTTGTTTGATTTTCTGTCGCTCTAAAAATAAGGCTAGTTCATAAGCCACCTTATCCAAAAGCTTTTGCTCTTCAATTAGAAAGCTTACCGGAGCATCGGCATTGGCGGGATAAAAAACCTTTAAATGGCCAACTTCTTTCCCATCAATTTTAAAGCTGCTCACCTGGAAATGGGCTTCCCGCGGAACCGTTTCTGTTTGTAAATACAAATCTTTGTATTTCAATACCACGATAGCCAAATTGGGAAATCGCCAAGCATCTTTTAAGATAAAAATAATATCCCTAAAAGTATCTTCTACAGAATTCTCATAATCCCGTAAAGCTGAGGAAACTTTGTATAAACAAGAAAGTTCTTTGATTCTCTCTTGCAACATTTCTTCAATGGCAATATGCTCCGATTGTTTTCCCATTTTTAGATAGATAATAAAATTGAAATGGTTCCAGTGGCTAATCTAATATAAAATTAGAAACTTAAATGCTTAAAAAATGATGCTTCCTAGTTATGGATTTCGAAAAAACAGGCATTTCTTAAAGGTGTCAGAGTAAAAATTGATGTTTTTAGACGCTTCCTCCTTCTCCTTCTTTAGAGTTATCAACAACCTATCTTCTAAAACCCATAAATTTTGATGTCAAATAACAGCATCTGAATGTAAATAACCCCAAAAATTATTTTATTAACAAATATCTGATTTTCAGTATTTTAAACACTTAAATATGTAATTTTCTCATAACGAAAACGAATCAAAAATTTAAAGTCTTCCGTTATGAAAAAAGCTATTTTCCTGACTACATTTTTACTACTATTCTCCACCTCCCTTTTTGCACAAATCGGTGGCATTGAAGATTCCGTGGCTGATATTTCCGATACCATCCGTAGCATATTCCCTATTATCCTGGGGGTCATCTTTTTGGTGGGCTTTCTCTTCAACGCAGGGCACTTCTTCGGGGAGAATTCCGACCTGAAAAAAGGGATTACCCGCGTGTTGGTCTTTGTCCTTATCGCCGGGGCCGTAGTGGGCATCTTTACCTACCTGATCTCCATAGTGGTGTAACTCTTTAAGAAACCTTTCAAATAATTAGGAGTATGAAAAAATACAATGTCTATAAAAACATAAGAAAGCAGGCCGTCATCTTTGGCTTGCCCCTTCCCCTGTTTGCCCTTATGATGATCTCCGTTGTAGCATCCCTGCTGGTGATCATCTTTTCCTTCAATCTGGGGGTAATCATAGGGGCCTTGCTTTTCAATGCAGGTTTATATATCACCTTGACCCATAGAAGCATGCTTGTGGGAGCTATACAAATAAGCAGGGCTTTCCCAAGGATCATTAGCAATAAAAGAAATTCAGGCATCCCCTATGAAGAAGATTAACCTTTCCTCCCACTGGCCTATTGCCGATATCCAAGACCATATCATTTTTGCCAATAACGGCAATGTGGTCTTAGGTTATGAAGTAGCCCTGCCCGAGATCTATTCCCTGTCCGAAAAAGATTTTGAAGACCTCCATACCGCCTGGTTCCAGGCCCTGAAATCTTTGCCCGTGGGGACCGTTGTCCATAAACAGGATATTTACCTGAAAAAGAAGTATACAGCAGCAGGGCTGCCCAGCGCTAGTTTTTTAGCAAAAGCAACTCATCGGCATTTTAAAGGCCGGGAATATATGGAGCACCGCTGCCTGCTCTTCTTTACCCTAACCAAAAACAAAGCCCTAAACCATTCAAAATATGTAAACCCGTTTCGAAAGCTTTCCAAAAGTATCATAAGGGAACTGGATAAGGATGTGCAAGATTTTATCAGCTCGGTGGGCGATTCGGTTGCCTTTATCAACAACAGCCGGAAGGTTTCCCTAAGTCCTTTAAACCCGGGTGAAATCACCCACCTTACCCGGGGCTACTTCAACGGGTTCAACCAGGGTTTTGATACCGATATTCTTCTGGACAAAAAACATATCCAGACCGGGGAACATTATTTTGATGCCCTGGCCATCAACAGCGAACTGTGCTTTGGCGAGAGTGTACAAAGTAGCAAGACCAATGAGAAATTCACATCAGATGATTTTGTATTTCACCAGGGGTTTATTGATGGCCTTGGGCTTACGCTAAACGAGAACCATATGGTCAACCAGATCCTCTATATGGATGACAAACACAAATGGCGCAGGCTCCTGGATAAAAAGGTAGAGGAACTCAACAAGAGTTCTAATTTTGGTTCCCAGAATAACCTTGTTCTGGGTAAGATTCGCGAGATCCTAAAAAAAATCAATGACGACGACCAGGCCCGCATCATCCGGGGCCACCTTAATGTGGTCTATTGGGACAAAAAAGCCCAGGGGTTGCAGCGGATTGCTGCTAAAATAAAAACCGAATTCAAAGAACTCGATAGTATTCCTTACCATCCCGGGGGCGAGGAGCGGAAAAATTATTTACTGAACAGCTATTGCTGCTTTTCCTCCAATTTCTCCGATGATGATCTTTATGTCACCGACTTAAAACACGCGCTCTGCCTCTTTATCAACAACACCAATTATAAATCGGACCAGACCGGGATTATTTTTAATGATCGCGAACATAACATCCCGGTACTAAAAGATGTGTGGGACGAGCATAAAAAACGGATCAAAGCCCGGAATTTTGCCATCTTCGCCCCCACCGGGGAAGGGAAGTCTTTTTTGGCCAACAACATCCTGCGCCAATATTTTGAGAGCGGGGTGCGCCTGGTCATTATCGATTTGGGGGGATCTTATACCAAATTCGCTAAACTCTATCCCGGGCAATACGCCGTTCTGCGTTATGCCCATGGAAAGAATTTGGGCATTAACCCTTTTTATACTGAAAATCCCCAGGACGTAGGAACCCAGCACCTGGAAGACCTCGCGGTATTTTTATTTGAACTCCTGGCTTCCGATGTAAAAGTGACCAAGGCCCAATCGGTCTCCATTAAAAAAATCCTGCGCCATTATTACAAAAACGTCGCTGACAATCACTCCCTGGAGGGGTTCTACAATTTCATTGAACAGCATCAAAGCGAACTGCTCGATACCCTTAAAATCCATCCCGACTACTTCAATATTACCAGCTTTTTACATGTGCTCTCGGAGTATGTCGGCGATGGTCTATATAGTTTCCTTTTTGCGGTTAAGGAAGACCAAACCTATAAACTGGAAGACAAGCGACTCCTAGTTTTTGAACTCGATGAAGTAAGGGACAATAAAGAAATCCTCTCGGTGATGCTCAAGCTGATAAAATCAGCTATCCAGCGAACCATATGGAAAAACCGGGCCGAGAAGGGCATCATCCTTTTTGATGAATTTGCCAAACAATTGAAATTTGACAACGTTTTGGAAAGCGTGGAGTTTTATTACCAGGCCATCCGTAAACAAAACGGGGCCATTGGTATCATTTTGCAATCCATTAATCAGCTTCCCAGCAATTCCACCTCGGCAAGTATCCTGGAAAACACCCAGGTGATCTATAGCCTTAACAATGAAAAAGGCTATGACGAACTGGCGGGGCGGCTCCATTTGTCCAGCCACGACCTTAACCAATTAAAATCCATCAGGAACAAGCTTTCCGGCAGTCGCAAGTACACCGAGATGTTCATCAAAATCGGTAAGGAAAGTAATATTTTCCGGCTGGAAGTCCCCCCGGAAGTCTATGCCGCCTATCTCACCGATGGCAGTGAAAACGCGGACATTATGGCCTTGTATAATAAATACGGAACGATGGAAGAAGCTATCCGGAAATTTATAAAGCAGTCCTAGCCTGCCCTTCATCCTAAAAATCAAATCTCTTATGAGGACAAAACATACAACCTTCATACTCGTATTGGCCATAGCCTTAGTCATACCTGCAGGTGCTGTCTGCCAAGGGATGCCGGTCTATGACAATACGAATTTTGTAAGCCTGGTCAAATCCCTGGTCGAATCGGCCAAGCAGACCTCCCAGCTTATTAAAACGGTGGAATTCCTTAAAACACAGAAGGAAAATATCGAAAAGGTCAATAGCGTAATCAAAAATTTAAAAGCCGTCCGGGCAATCGGCCGTAACAACCAGCGTCTGATAAGAGTGATGCAAAACGCCCTTCAGGAGATTCTGAGTTCCCCCTATATCAAACCTGGAGAAATTACCCGGGTCAGCCAATCCTTTAATGCCGTGGTTGAGAATGCCCTGGAAGCGGTGGATTTTATCGATGAGATCCTCTCCAGCGGCCATTTAAAAATGAGTGATGCCGAGCGGGCTGAAGTCTTAAAACAAAAAGAACTGGAATCCCAGGAAATGCTAAGCGACTTGCAGCTAAAGACCAAACGCTACCGGGATATCATTTCCTTTCGGAAAATGCAGGACAAGGTCAATAACCGGAAAACAGCCTACTGATGATAAGCGAAATGATCTCTTTGACACTAGGCCTGGAATATATTGACAGTGTTTTTCGGACCATTCAGAATAGCGGGTTTTCCCAGTACGCCATGGTGGGGGTAAAAACCCTGGCCGTTCTTTTTTTTCTGGTGAACATTCTTAAAAAATACAATGAGGGCGTGGCCGATAGGCAGGGCTATACCTGGGGGTTAAGCCCCGGGGAACTGGCCAAGAATTTTGCCATCGTCCTACTGGTTATTTTCTCCACCCAAATCCTGGGCTTTTTTGATGGGATCTTGGTCGCTATTGAAACCCAGTATCGTGATACGGCTCCTGCCCTGCTCCCCTTGCAAATGCAAGAGATCCCCATAGAAGAAGAGGTCTCGGCCATGGATGCCATGCGAAAGGCCATGGCCCTGCTCTATGAAGCCTTGGTCACCCCGCTCTACGGATTTAAAATCTTTGCCTTTTTAATCAGCCTGTTCCTATGGATCCTGGATTTGTTTATCTATCCGCTTTTTCTGGCAGAACGGTTTTTCCTCTTGGGAATCATGCAGGCCTTTTTTCCCTTTATCATCAGTCTGGCGGTCTTTGAAAAATTCCGTTCGATGGCTTATGGCTTTTTCAGGTTGTATGCCGCAGTGTACATGCTCGTCCCCGCCTTCTTCCTGGTCAATGTTTTTATCAATACCCTATATACCGAGATCAATGGCAATTTCTGGCAGGAGCTTTTTGGCAGCGATTATGGCAACAGCTTTTTTGCTCCGGTCGTTGAACTCGGCTCCATAGGCTTTATCGTCTTTTTAAAATTCAAATTATACCGGCGCGCCACCACCTTTACCTTAAAATTATTCAGCGGCCCATAGCGGGAGCGCTAAAATCGCTTAACCGATAGCAATAAAAACAAATCAACAGGCTATAAATTTTTTTAAAATGAAAACACCTTATCAAGATATTTACAAGGTTTTAAAGCTCAACCGCTTTATTGTACTGGCCGTAGTGGTTTTTGCCATGCTCACCAGTAGTTTTGCCCTATGGGTTGCCTTTTCCACCAGTAAAAGGGCGCTGAACTCCGCTTTTGCCATTAGTACTGATGGAAGCATTATTCCCTTAAAACTCGTTACCCAAAAAGAAAACTTCCAGGTAGAGGCCCTGGCCCACCTGGAGCAATTCCACGCTTATTTTTATGATATCGATGCCAGCAATTATGAAAAAAACCTTGAAAAAGCTCTATGGCTGGGCAATAGCTCCGTAGCTAACCTCTATCGCCAAAAGAAGGCCGATGGGGTCTATAACCGATTGTTGCAGTATTCCCTGGTTCAAAAAGTACTGCATATCGATTCCGAACTCGAAGAAGTAGATGGCGAGCACCATTTTAGGACCCGGGTGGTTTTTGAGATCAACCGGGGGGTTATCGTCGATACCTATGAGCTGGTCTCAACCGGAAAGCTCCTTCTGGTGGACCGCCATTTTCCCAAGAATCCGCACGGGCTACTCATCACCGACTATTTTGAAAATAGCCTGAGGAAAATAGCAGCGCAACCCACAAATTAAGGATGATGAAAATAGAAAAAAACAAGCTTGTATTTGGGGCGGTAATTGCCGTGATCATCGCCTTTTTGATTTCCTATACCCTATTGATGGGCGGGGACGCACAAGAGGAAACCCAAAACCTGGAGCAAACCAGGGTGCCAGAACTGGAAGAAGATCAGAAGGTATATGATTCCAAATTAGAAGCCCTAAATGACCTCAAGGAAGTACGGGAACGAAAGCTACCCAGTATGTATGACGAAAAGCTCCTGGATTCTTCCGGGTACTATGACCCGGAATTACCGGATAAAGAAAAACAGCGAATGATCGATAGTATTTATGAACTGGGGCAATCCCGGTACGAAAAAATAAATGCGGTATCCCGTGCTAAGGAACCGGCCCCATCAATACCGAAAAAAGTGGATTCTTCAGCAGTAGCAAGGAAACAAAAGATCGAGGCCAAGGAAATGGGATTGGAACACCAACTATTTTTCGCCTCGGCGCCTAAAGGGGAGAATCGTTCGAATTCCGGTGCTACTGACCCGGAAATCTTGGTGGTCGTCGATGGAAAGCAGGTTGTTAAAGCTAATTCCCGGTTACGCATGCGGCTTGCCCAAGATGCTATCATTGCTAATAAACCGATTCCCAAGAACACTCCCGTTTTTGGGTTTATCAGCTTTCAGCCCAATCGGGTCCTGATCGAGATCGAACATATTAAGCATCATCCCGTAAGCCTGGAAGCATTCGACCTCCAAGATGGCAGCGAAGGGATTTATGTGGAGAATAATTTTAGGGCAGAAGCCACTACCGAAGTGTTGGATGATGTGATCAGTGATATCAATATTCCGAGCCTGCCCCAAGTAAGCGGGATCGGCAAAGTATTTCGGCGTAATAACCGCAAGGTAAAGGTCACCGTGCTCAATAATTATAAACTCATTTTAAAAAGTCCATAAACCCAAAACCAACTGGGGTTCAAACCACTATTAAAAACTACTTTATGAAAAATCATATTTTAATTACCAGCTTTCTATTGGTGTTCGTTTCATCTAATGCACAAAATCAGCTGGACACCATTTATGCCAATGAGCATAAAAATGTTGCCTTATTTTTTCCTGAAGCAATAAGTCAGGGGATTACCGGTGCCGGGAATTTTGTATTCACCTATAACCGCGAAAAGCAACAATATTTCGGGCTGCTGCAGGCCAAACCCGGAAACGAAAGTAACCTGTTGGTAATTGGCGCCAAGGGCTCGGTTTTCTCCTATATTGTAACCTATAAAAAACAGCTTTCAAAGCTGAACTATTTTATTGGTAAAGCAGAAAGTATCGGCTCTGAAAAACCGATAACTCATGATACGGTTAAAGAAGATAAACCCGAGAAAAAACTGGTAGGCAAAGAAGCTTATTACCGACGATTCTCTTCCTATTTGCTTAGTAGAAAACAACGCCTTGGCCGGCTCAAAAAAAGAAAGCAGGGCATTGTTTTACGTATTGAAAACATTGTTTTTGATAAGGAGCAGCTGTATTTTGTGATCCAGGTGGAAAATAAATCCAGTTTGGATTATGATTTGAATTTCCTGGACCTTTCCATCCAGACCAGGAAAAAGGGAAAGAAAAAATCAGCGCAGACCCTTTTTAAAAAACCGGTTTTCACCTATAAACTTCCTGTTAAAATAAAAGAAGGACAGAAAGTAAAAATGGTCTATGTATTCCCTAAATTTTCAATCAGCAGGGAGCGCAGGGCAGTTTTAAAACTTAACGAGAAGGCCGGGGAGCGGGATATTACACTAAAAGTCTCCCATCGCTTTATTAATCATCCGAATTGACAAGGTCGTCTATTCGTTCAGTTTTACCATATTTTTCCTATCCAAAAATCTTGGATAGTTTGGCAATTCGGCATTACTGGCTTCAGCTATAAAAACATTTAAAAATTCTTGTCCTTGGGATGGACTTACAGGCTAACCTATGAAACCGCGTAATTGATTTAGATATTCCACTTTATTTCTTTTAGCCTTATCCCAATCTTTACCAAAGACTGTAATACCTCTTTTTCATCAGGAAGCCCTCCCGTAAGCAATTCCTTAAAGGTCCCGGTATAGGTGTTACTTAAGTTTCTCCAAACTCTCTCGGTTTCTTTAAAAAACAAGGATTCTGATGGGGGCTTTGATAACCATTCCTTATCATTTGGGATCGCTTTATCCTCATCTTTTCCCACTTGCAAAAGCATTTTTTCAAAATTATCAGACTCCAAAAAAGAGGTTATCCTATATTCCTGTAATAGTTGATGTAAATCGTAGGTATGCCGGACTTTATTTTTTAAATCCCCTAAAGGATCTTCAGTATATGAAAATCTCACCAAGCTGATTATTTTCTCACAAAAGGTACGTTCGATACTTATTGCGGTAAGTTTAAATGGTTCGAGTTGATATTCTTTGATAAGGTCTGGGTTATTAGTGGTGGCAATAAATTCTGTAATCATGGAGTGAACACTGACTTTTTCTGAAGGATGTGACCTGCCAAGACTTGAAACTTCCAATACAATATGGTCCCGGATCTGCCCATATGCCCCCTTTACCCCAACTTTGTCATAGCCATACACCAATTTTCTGATTTTTCCTCGTTTGTTTTCCAGGGGATGGTCAGGAATGACAGTCATTACAGGTTCCAATACATTGGTGACTTTTTTAGTTTTCGTTTTAACGCGTTATCGGTTTCTCCATCTTCTTTGATGACAATCATATCGAGATCCTCTGAGAAGCGCTCAATGATTCCAAAACATTTTGAAAGGGAGGTCTCCCCTTTAAAAACGGCAATGTCCCTGGTTGTTTCAGCTGTAAAAATCTGTTTGAGGGCAAAAGTTACCCAATAGTCCTTCTCAATATAGATTTCGGATATGCCAAAGTGCTGGGCAGTGGCCACGATGGCACCTTCAAAAGCGCTTTTATATTGATGTAGTTTCATTAAGAGATGTTCCAGTTTGATAAGGTAGGCAAGGTGCTTTCGGATATGCCAAATTTAAAACTACTCAAAAAATTGATACTTTGTTTAAGGGATGTGCTCAATTCATTAAGTGAAAGGACTTCCAGAATGGCCCCTAACAAGGCCCGGACCTTTGGAGGGTATGCTTTTGCAAAATCAATTAATTTATTTTTATCTGTTTCAGGAAGCTTTTCAATCCTCTCCTTTAGAAAAATAGCCCCCTTGTTTTTATCCATATCCGGAATGTTCTTAAAATCCTTTATTACATCCAAAAGCTGTAATAAAGGTACATTTTTTTCAGTAACCGGGACATAACTCCGGGCAGGTTTAACTACCAGGTTTCCTACTTTCGTTTTTATCACTTTATCCCTACTGGCCAATCGTACAACATTGGAAATTTGGGTGGTCAACCCAAATTCATTGTATAGGCGCACTCCGGTAATATAGGCGACTTGACTGTCGTTTTTAAAGAGATACTTTTTAAGTAATTCGTCTTCCCTTGGTTCTAATTCCCCAAAAGCAGTTTGTTGGGGTTTATAGAACACTCCTTTTTTATACCTCCTGATGACACCATCGGCCACTAACCTGCTTAAAGCTTTTGCTGCTGCAGAAAATTCATTTTGGGCAATAGATAAGGTATCGTACGTAAATACTTCCCCGGTATTTATACGAGCAACTTTGGTTTTTATAGACGCTGTACAGTTCATTCTTTTGCAAATATATATATTAAATCATATTTGTCAAGTTTTTTATGTTATTTACTTGACATTAAGAATTTTTGTTTTACAATTAGGTGGTTAAAATAATGTCCCATTTACTCAAATATAGACCTGGCCTCCTTATAAATCCTATCAAAGTTGGCCTGTAAATCTGTTGTTGAAAATTGCCTGGTTTGCCCGGGAAGTACTCGCTCTATATACTGCAACTTAAAATGCAGCTTTTTATCCCTACCATCGGCAAAAGCGACAAACTCCCCGGGCTTTAATCGAAAAAACTGGTCTGCACGTCGTTTGGAGACCTCCCTCTCCCCTTTGGTCACCCGGCTCTCAAAACTCATCCCACTACTTTTGCTAATACTCCGGGTGGGCTTTTTTATAATTTCAAAAAAACGTTCATAATATTTCGCGGTGTCCGGATCATTGACTTTCCCGAAAAACTGATAGGACAGGTTGCTAAGTATCGCCTTACTCGCTTTCTCCCCATACATCATATCATTTTGGATCTTATCCTGCATCACGTAAATGGTAGCGATATTATAACTCCGAAGCGTTGCCGGGATACGGTGCATATTTAATAATCGTATCGTTGGGGCTTCCTCCATAAGCAGGAAGGAAGCTTTGGAATTGCGCACACTCATTTGTTTGGTAATGGTATGGATGATCGTGGCAATAACCGGGGAGTAAGATGATTCATATTTCGGGTTGTTGACCACAGAAATAACCGCAGGATGACGCTTGCTATTAATATCCAAGGGCACTTCATCGGCCGATAAAACCATAAAAATTCGCTGGGTACTTATGCGTTTAAGAGCATTGGCCAGGGTACTTTTCACCCCCGCGGTTTGCCGCTCGGATTCCTTTCCGCTGATAAAGGCATCGGCCATTGCCCGAGAGGTGGTATTGCTTTCCAAAAACCGGATCAGGCTATCGGTGTCCAGGTATTGATAGATGGCAATTAAATGGGGAAGGCTGCAGTATGCTGGATAAGCGCTCTTCAGTTTCCAAATAAGTCCGCCGATCAAACCTTCGGCCGCATCATTGAAAAATTTAGTGGTGCCTGAAGTACCGGATTCCCGTTGTTCCAAGAGATTTTCCACCAACACCCGGGAGACCTCGTTGACGCTTTCCTCATTTTCCAGGTAACGCGGGGCAATGGGGTTCACCCGGTGGATGATTTTATCAAAGGAAACCACTTTAAACGGGATTTCATTTTTTTTAAAAAGCGGATAGGCCATTTCGGTCAGTTCAAAATCCTTATAATCGTGGATAAGACCGCAAAAGCCTTCCTTTTGAAAATGTTGTAAAAAACCATATACCACGCTTTCCGTCTTACCGCTTCCGGCAGCACCGATAATGGAGGCACCGCGTTTGATATTATCCAATGTAAAACGGCCTGTGGTCGTGGCAAGTTTAAGCCTATATTGAGGGGCATTATGCTTTGTGGTACCGGTCTGGTGCAAAAACACGTAACCTAGTATATTTAGTAATAGCAACGGGCATCCCAGGACCAGGACTAAAAAAGCCGGTTCATTCCTGTAGGATAAAAAGTAGATCAGGATTAGCAATAGCACCAGGTTTATTATAAAGGCATAGCTTGTTAACCGGTATAGTACATAACCTACCAAACTGGTCAGACCAATAAGTAAGAGTATGGTATTTAGGTTCTCCAATTGCATAACAACAAGTTTAGATTTCGATGGAACTTGTTTTTATGGCTACTTCTACCCCTTTTCGCAGCCTATTAAACAGCTTTAAGGCCAGCTTCGCCTGGTTTGTCGGGATGCTAGGCATAAGCGGGATTCCTGTTTCTTTCATCATTTTAAAAGCCAAGGTTTTTTCAGAGCCAGCAAGTTTTCCCAGACTGGTAAAATAACTGTGAGGGTTTTTAATAAATTCTTTTCGGGCTTTATAGGTTTCTACAAAATTCCGTTGGTAGTCAAAGGTTTTATCAAAGGTCTTTTCTGCTTTTTCAAAAAACTGGTTTCGATTAAAACCCCGTTTGATCTGCTTGCCATTCATTCTAACCTCAGAGGCTTTGTATTTACTTCCCGGGGAAAGACTAAAGGAGTTGGAAGCATCTTTGCGGCTTACGATAATATGGATATGGCTTTGGTTTCCGGCCTTGGGCATGCCTTGGACAATTCGCTTTTCATCTTGCCTATGTGGCGCCTGGCACTCCAGGGTGGCAATCTCCTTTTCCCGCTGCCGAATACTCCCCTGCATCCTCCCCCTTTCAATTTTTCGGATTTCATTTTTAAGGTTTACTATTTTGGTGGCATAGGGCTGGTTTTCTTTGATTTGCCAATCCGTACCCTTAAAAACACGTTGGTGTTCGATTTTTGCATAATATTTTATATCATCGATCTTTACCGGACGTCCGTTAATCTCCCGGTTAAAAGAAGCCACATAATTCTGCATCAGAGCCCGGGTGTACCTTTTTAAATCCTTGCTGCTATTTTGTAATTTGTTTAATTCATATTTAGAAGGGCTGACGGTAATCGAATAGAATTTAGGTTCGGTCTTTTTCAGTTTGGCACCGTTGCTATCAATATCCTTTACCACTTCTTCAGCTGAAATTTTATCTCCATATTGATTGAAAAAATGTTCCATTTCTTCTTGTTCCAGACCTTGGTTTTCTTTTTCCAGATAGCTCACAAAATCATCTGAACTTTGTGAATAATTGTCTCCTAATTTTTGAGGTGTGATGGTAATATACATAGCTCAAAAAATTAGCGTTCGTTGTTTTGATTTTGTTTTTCTTGGAAGCGTACTTCCTTCTTTTCTTCAATGATTTTCTTCTCCAAAATCAAGGGTTTCTCTTTGGGCGTTTCGTTTTCAAACAACAATTGCATCATGGCTACCGTTGGTTTGGTCTGGGTCTTTTCCATATCCCGGATAATGGCAATGACTGCATTAATGCTTTTCTTAAAAGTTTGTTCTATGGTCCTTCCGGTGGGGCCCAGTCTTTCGTGTGGGGAAATCTCATTATAGAAGAAAAAGTCAAGCATAATACTCAAGGTTTCCGTGTGGGATTTAAAGTGTGATTTGGAAAATTCCTGAAACCGTTTAGCGGTTTTCTTTTTGAATCTAATACTGATAAATGAATCCATAATTCGCCGATTTGTCGCAAATTCCTCCCTGATAATAGACACTGACAAGGCATTTGTCGTAAATTGTAAAAACTCAATAAATTTTAATACTTCTAAACACCTTTAAATCAGATGTTTCAAAATAAAAAAGAATGAGAAACAGGGTCCTCTGCACCCTCTTGCTACTCCTTTTCCTCCCGCCACGCGGGAGAAAAATCTCGTACAATTTGGACCAAAGGTCCATTGCCAGGTTCAGGAAAAAATTTCCGGTTTAATTTTTTTCGATGTGCAGGATATCGGCGAAAGTCAAAATAAGGGATACCCCTGCGTAAAATTGAATGCTGAATTTCAGCTCTTTAAAGATACATTTTTTTTTCAAAAAAAGGGATAATCCCCTCTCACAGAAAACGTTTAAATATTTAAAAAGTATTATCTTTAGTTTTTAAGGGTTTTACCCTACCCCTGGAGAAAGGAAAATTCAGGTAACAGCGAATTTTCCTTTTTTTATGGTTCAATACTGATAATTTAAAGTTTACGGAGATTGCCAATTCAGGGTTGATCAAAAAACACCTCTAATATGTAGCGGCATTTTTATCATCAATTATAATAACTTTTAATTTTTACAGTATTCCTTTATCTGTAAAACTATAATAACGACCACTTGGACCAATAATGATATGAGTCAGGAGTTTAATATCATGTTTACCAACACAATCAAAAAGTGTTCCCCAAATCCAAAACCCAAATCTGTGTGGTACATCAAATACGAAACGCCTGTAGGTACGTGGTATGGAAGGACAAGAAAGCCTTTACAGCAGATATGAAGCATATTATGCGCCCAATCAGCAAGCTGCTAAAGCTGCCCTGGATGATTTTGCAGAGCAATGGGAAAGTAAACACTCCTATGCGATGAAGAGCTGAAGGGACACCTAGGAAGACCTTACTGTATTCTTTGAGTTCCCTCTGGAAATAAGAAAGATCATTTATACCACTAATCTTCTTGAGATTTAAATATAAAAGTCAGGAAATACATCAAAAATAAATTGTTTTTCCCTACAGATGAGGCAGTAATGAAATCTGTATATTTGGCTACCAAGGAAGCCACCAAGAAGTGGTCAATGCCTATCAGGAACTGGAATATTATTTTAAATCAGTACCTTACGATCTATGAAAAAAGGGTCAGACTTTAAAAAAATCCAACCCCTGTTAATTAAACTTTATACACTTTGCAGGATTGTATCTATTAATAACTGCTATTACCTAGCTATTTATTAACCTGTATTGTTTGTTACTGCCCTTTTGGATTCTTTACTGGTTTCTTCGTCCTCACTTGTTATGACTAATATAATCAAGTAAACCAATAAAATCATCCGTGTAAAGATCAGGAAGGTTAATAAAATTCATAATAGAAATTTACTATTTTAGCCCATAATAACTAAAATTAACGCATCAGTATTAATTTCTTTATATTAAAAAAGGCAAATATTTAAAAAATACCTGCCTTTAGGGCTAATTCAAATTTTTGGAATTATTATTCTTCTATAAACTAACTCGAGTTACTTAATGTAACCAATATAAAAATTTACATCTATAAACTTTATTATGACTACCTTCCTGTATTTGCAATCATTTCATAATCTCTTAAACGTATTACAGGCCTTATAAAAAACATCCTTTTTTTCAATATTTTCATTTTCTATAACTCCAGGCAAGCCTCGGAGGAATTCCTTAGTTTAAATTTCTGTGGTTCCTTAAATCTCCTTTTCTGGGAGCAATATCAATCTGGCAGAATTTTTTGTATTAAAATAATTTTTTGTGGATTCCTTTAAATCTGGAAGGTTTAAATCTTCCAGATACGCTTGGTAGTTATTAATATAATCCATTTCTACTTCCCCTTGATATACATTCTGAATATAACTCAACCAATAACTGTTTGATCTTGACTGTGTCTCTTTCTGCCTTTTTTCCTGAGCTATGAATTTATCCAGTTCATCCTGAGTGGGACCTTCCTTTTTCATCTTTTCTATTTCATCTATGGTGGCTTTTATTAGATCATCTACCCGTTCCGGCGCACAGCTGAATGAAACAGAAAAGTTGTAATAAGGAGATGGAATTTTCACCTTGCTCAAACCCACCGAAGGGCTATATACACCGCTCTCTTTTTCTCTTAGCCTTTTAAGAAGTTTTGTTTCCAAAGCCGATTTAATCATGTTAAGCTGCATATTGTTCTTTTGATCGTATCCATACGCATCATGATAGGTAAGGACAACCACCGCTTTATCCTCGATACCCCTGTAAACAGTTTTGGCAACCTCCCCTGAAAGAGGGCGAATTCCCACGTCCTTAAAATTTTCTTCTCTTTTGGTAGATGGTAATGATCCGAGATATTTTTCTAAAAGAGGTATAATAGAATCGGTTTCAAAATTACCTACAAACGAAAAGGTAAAATCACTGGCGTCCTCAAATCTGTCCTGATAGAAGTTATAAGCTTCATCC
The DNA here is from genome assembly GCA_017795085.1 of Salegentibacter sp. Lineage (GTDB taxonomy): Bacteria > Bacteroidota > Bacteroidia > Flavobacteriales > Flavobacteriaceae > Salegentibacter. The sequence continues at coordinate 563,640 of CP051246.1, read as the reverse complement.
AGAGAAACTTTCTCTAACTTTTCCAAAGTGAGTGCCGAAGCCCAGGGACCTTTACCTTTCATTACAATATTAATAGTATCCTGAAAAACGGAAACTGGATTAGCAGACTTCCCTTCAAGAGAAACCTTGTTTCTTTCAATAATTCTATTGAATTGGACACTATCTTTACGAGGTTGTTTAAAATATAGGTATACCAACTCTAGTGCAGTCTCAAGATCTTGTCGAGAGGATGATCCTTTTATTCCTTCAGAATATGTGCTTATATATGGCGAAACCGATAAAGATTTCCCAGCTAACAATTTATTTATCTGACTGGATGTGTATTGCCCTAAACCTGAAGATGAAATGATGGTGGCAGCCATTTTTGAAGAGTGTATTTTACCTTGATCTGCCAGAGAATACCCCCCCGGACTGAACGAAGAAAATAAGACTTGGTCATTCTTAAAATCGGTAGGTTTAAGAATTATTGTTACACCGTTCGATAGTTCAATTTCAGTGGTTCCGTTAGCGGCCTGCTCAACCAAATTCGCAACTTCAGACCCCATAAGTTTCTCCCTAACCAAAGGACCTTCCACCGCATCATCCTGGTATGCATTAATTTCTCTTTTATTTCTCACCCATTCAAGTAGCGTATCTTCTTTTGGCAAAAGATCTTTACTATCCTGAGAAGCTTGTACCATAATGATCTGGTTTTTTTCAGTCACAAACAAGTCTGCCATCTGGTTTACTTCTTCCAGACTGATACCATCGAGATAAGTGTTATAGAAACCCAATGAATAGTCCATGTCAATAACGGCTTGTCCCTTGGTAAAATGCTTCACAAGTTGATTTACATAGACCTTCGAAGAAGTTTTATCCTTCTCTTTATGGCTCTGAATTACCGAGGTCATGAAATTCTTTTTTACTCTGTCAAATTCTGCCTGTGTAAATCCATATTGTTCCATAGAATGCACCTCATCCATGATCCCTTCGATAGCCTCCTTTAACTGCTCGGGTTCTTTGGCCACCACCTGTAAGGTAAAAGCGTCTAAATCAGCGATACCACCCTGGTAAGGTCCATAGCTTGCTCCTGCCTTTAAATAAGTTGCTGTCCCACTCTGTATTTTCTCATTAATCCTTTTAGACAGCATACTGTTGACCGCACTTCTGATTATAGAATTACGAAAGTCTTCTGTGGTAGTTGTAATGGTAGTGGGATGTTTATATATCACGGAGGCAACCGTATGTGGAAATTCGGGATCGGTAATTATTTTTACCAAAGGTTCTTTATTTTCAGGGATGTTATAGAATGATCTTTCAGGTTTTCCGTCTGATGAAGGTAAATCTGAAAAATTCTTCTTTATTAATTCCTCAACTTTTTCTTCATCAAAATCGCCCACTGCAATCACCGCCTGCAAATTCGGCCGGTACCAATTACGATAAAATTCTTTAAGAGTTTCGTGGTCAAAATTTTCAATCAGCTCCATATCCCCTATTGGCAAACGCTTTTCATACTTTGAGTCAGCCAGTAAGACCGGAAGTAATTGCTTGCTAATCCTTTCCGAGGCATTCTTTCCGCGCTGCCTTTCTTCGGCCACTATAACCCCCCTCTCATTATCAATCTCTTTGTTATCCAGGGTGATGTCTCCCGCCCACTCTGAAAGTATTTGGAAACCCGATTCAAAAAGTTCTTTCTCATCTGTAGGCAGTGGAAGTTGATATACTGTTTCCTCAAAACTGGTATAAGCATTCAAATCAGCTCCAAATCGTATTCCTGCTCTTTGGAGGTAATCAATAAGCTCGTTTTTGGGAAAGCTTTTGGTGCCATTAAATGCCATATGCTCGGTAAAATGTGCCAGTCCCTTCTGTTCATCAGTTTCCTGTAATGATCCTGCTTTAATGACCAGATATAATTGTGCTCGTTCCTGTGGCTCACTATTTTTCCGAATATAGTAGGTAAAACCATTGTCCAGTTCTCCCATTTTTACCTTAGGATCCATAGGTATTTGTTCAGGATCTGATACTGTTGCAGTTACCTGTGAAAAAATTCCTAAGGGCAAAACTGAAAAAAATAAAAATATCATTAACTTATACATTGGGTGATTTTGTGTTTTTGTGTTTTTTAGGCATTCTTTACGCCATTTCATAGACTCAGAGAATAATTTCTGAAAGCATAACCATTCCATAGTCCCAGTTTATTGTCTCTTTCTTCTTATCAAGATAAAAATGCCCAGTCCGGCAAAGGCCATTGGAATAATACCTGCATACACACCTTTCAGCCATTGAATTTCGGACCTTGACAGTTTAATAGTAGTGTCAATGGCAGATTTTCTGGCAGTATTCACAGGATATTCTCCGTCGCTGAACCACCTGAACATTCTTATCACGAAACTTGAGTTCACCGTGTTAGGGCTGTTACGGGTCATTTCGGTATTACTCATAAAATCTGCATCTCCAACCACCATTATTTTCTGTTTGTCATTCTCCATACTTCGTTCCAAAGCAACGGCTACAGGAGCATGTACTTTTTGATCCGACTCCCGATTAAACTCTACTTTTTCTGTTTTAAGATCAAATTCCTCTGTTTTATTCCAGGTAGAAGTTTGATCTGTAACAAGGATTGGGGTTATCTTAAAATCGGAAGTATCTACAAAATTGATTGCCATGGCATCCGGCATACTAACCACAGCACCATCATAAAACCCATACCCCAAAGCACGTGCATCAGTAGTAAAAAGTGCCTGTAATAGATCCGGTTCAAAATTCTCGGTTTCCTGCAATAAGGTTCCCTGTGCAAAAGAGACCCCTAGTTCTTCAAGAATAGGATTCAAAAGGGATTGCCTTCCCGGCTCTCCAGCTATTAATAGATTACCACCAGCATCTATAAATCCCCTTATCTTATCAGCCTCATCTTCTGAAAAGGTGCTTTTAGGATCAGATACAACCAATACGGAGATGTCTTGAGAAATTTCAGCCACCGCATCAATATATATGTCTACTGGCTCAAAACCCTGGTTTATCAGAGATCCTCTGATGTTGACGCCTTTTGTAATAATTTGATACCCCGCATCTTCCATGCTTTGAGTGCTTCTTTCATTGTTTCCCTGCAAAATTCCTACTTTGGCGGGACCAGAAATCAGTCTTTTTAAAGCAGCCGAAATCTCTGATTCTTTGGGATATACAAAAATATCGTCAAACATCCGAAGTGGAGTTCTTTTACCATCATATTCAACAAAACGCACCAATCGATTATTCTCTGGGATCAAATTGACTTCTTTTGCTATTTCTTCTGGAGGAAGCATTTCTTCAAAATCAAATTTATGAGCAGAAGCAGCTTTCTCTGCCTTTTCAAGAAGGGTAGTAGCAGTATCATTATATCGTACCAGGGTATCATAATAAACTACATAATCCATTTCCATGTCGGGTAAAAATCGCCTATACTGTTCAAACCTGTTGAGATCGCTTATCCTGTTTGTGGGCGCCCCATGAGAAGCAGTGCGATGTACCGCATTTACATAACTAGTAATCTTTATCGGCTTCTTCAGTTTCTTGATGAGCTCTTGAGAGGTTTCGGTAAGTGTACGATCTTTAAAACGTGTAGTATCGTAATAAGCATTAATATCGGGTAAAGAAGTAACATAGCCCATTACGACTACAAATAAAATGGCAAAGGTATACCTGCCTATTTTTACTCCCGTAGAACGAGTTTGCCTTTCATTCTGGAGCTTCATGATTGTAAGGGCTAGAAACAGGCCTATTACCAAGATAAAATAGATCAAATCTTTCGTACTTATCAGTCCGTTCACAAAATTATCTGCCCTGCCCGAGATAGAGAGCCAATAGGTAATGTCTCGTATAAAGTCATAGGACTGTCCAATTTGCCCCACAAAATTCAAAAATGCCAATACAGCCAATGTACTAATGGCAGCCACTACCTGATATGAAGTAAGGCTGGACATAAACAATCCTATGGCTGAATAGGCACACATGAGTAAGTAAATTCCGAGTATCCCCCCCAATACAAACTTTATGTCCAGAGCTTCAATTGAAATAACTCCTGCTCCAATAAAGCTGGCAAGGACTAAGGCTAGCAAGAACGTATATGTCATCATTGACAGAAACTTTCCCATCACAATTTGCGTAACAGTAACTGGAGAAGAAAGCAATAATTTTATAGAGCCACTACTGGTTTCCCTGCTAAACAATCCCATTGTCAAAAGGGGGATATACAAATAAAGATTTTTCTGAACAGTGGCCAGGATACCATCTTCACCCGCAAAAAGAACTTTACTTAAAACGTTTAAAGGTCTTCCTAGTTGCTGGTTTGTTTCCTGACTATATAGAAGGTCCGTAAAAGTTAAACCTGTTTGTATGATAAAAATAATAAGCACAAGCCAGGCAATAGGGGAAAAGAACATAATTCCCAACTCTAAGCGTGCTATTCTATAAATTTTTTTCATTAAGCTGTCGTTTCATTATTTTTTTGTCGTGCCTCATATTCTGCTCGCTCCTGCTGGGGGCTTACGGATAATTGTGCAAATACACCATCCAGAGAAGCTTTTTCCAGATAAATTTCCGAAAGTGGCCATCCATTTTCAACACTTGCCTTTATCAGGATCTGCGTAATTTCAGGTCCCGAGGTGAAGGTCAGTCGCAAGCTTGTTTTGTTTATAAATTCAACTCCGGTGATCCCTTCTATTTTCAGTAATTCTTCTTCTGTTGGGGAATTTTCCAACTCCATGATAAGCGTATCAGGCTCTATGTAGTTATTGAAGGCATAAAGTGTGTCTTCAAATACCAGTTCCCCATTTTCAATCATTACAATATTGTCACAGGTTGCCTGAACTTCAGGTAAAATGTGAGTGGAAAGAATCACAGCCCGTTCTTCTGCAATTTGTTTGATTAATTTTCTTACTTCCAGAATCTGATTAGGGTCAAGTCCATTGGTAGGCTCATCTAAAACCACCAGCTTCGGATTATGAATGATGGCTTGTGCCAGTCCAACCCGCTGCTGATATCCTCCTGACAAATTACTTAACACCCGCTTACTGAAATGTGTGATTCCACATTTCGCTTTGGCGTATTCAAGAGCATCTTTGATTTCCCTGGAAGGAATGGAGCGCATGTGCGCACAATGTATAAGATATTCATCTACAGTGAGCTCCATATGTAGTGGAGCTTTTTGTGGTAAGAAGCCTATCAATCGCTTTGCCTCCACCGGGTTCTCGCGCACATTAATTCCATCGATATAAGCCTCGCCTTCGGTTTGATTGATCACACCACAAAGAATATTCATTGTGGTAGATTTTCCTGCCCCATTGGAGCCTAGTAATCCCAAGATACCTTTATTTGAGATCTCAAAAGAAATATTTCTTATGGCCCAATCCTTGCTGTAGCGGTGCGAAAGGTTCTTTACTTGTGCAATACTTTCTGCCATCTTTTTCGTTTTTTTAGTGTAATTTATTTTCTTCTCCTGTTAATAAGTGTAAATGCTCCGGTAAATCCGAGGACGATGGGTAAGCCGACTAAAAAGATAATTTCAAACCATGATATTTCGTCCTGAGTAACCAGAATGGTATTATCTATAGGATCTGGGCGGCTGGTGTCTACGGGGAACTCTCCATCACTGAACCACTTAAACATTTTAAAAGCAAACTCATAGTTTTTGGGACGCAGGTTGAACCTTCCTAATTCACCGTTACTCATAAAGTCAGCATCCCCTACCACCATTATTTTCTGCTCCTTATCTGTCAATTTTCGAGTTGCGGCTACGGCCACTGGAGCTTCATTTCGTACATCTTTTTCAGGTTCAAAGACTACGGTATCTGTTTCCAGGTCAAAGCTCCCCTCTTCATTCCATACCGATTTACGGTCGGTTTGCAGCACCGGGATAATTTTATAATCTCCCGTTTCTTTAATAGAAATTCCTACCGCTCCAGGAAGACTAATCACATGATCATCTTCAAATTCAATCCCGATCTGAGAAGCCTCTTTGGTAACTTCTGCCTGTATTAAATCAAGTTCAAACTCCTTAGTTTCCTGAAGCAGGGTTCCCGCTTTAAAACTCAACCCAAACTTCTCTAATAACGGATTCAATACAGATTGCTTCCCGGGTTCACCCGCTATTAGCATATTTCCCCCAGCCTTGATATAACGATCTAGCTTAGCAGTTTGTTCTTCTGAATAACCACCATAGGGGTCTGCTACTATCAGCGCCGCCAGGTCTGAAGGAATTACTTCAATGCTGTCTACGGATATTTCAGTAACATCAAATCCTTTATTGATTAAGGCTCCCCTAGCATTGTGCGTATTGGTAAGATCCTTGTATGCCCTGTCTCCTATTCGGTCTATACGTCGTTCATCGCTACCTGAAAGCACTCCAACTACAGGAGGTTTTTGTAACAAACGTTTTATGGAAGCTGAAATTTCTGCCTCTTCTGGATAGCCAACCATATCGTAAAACATCCTTAGAAAAGCAGTTTCCCCGTCATATTCTACTGTCCTCACAAATACGTTTAGTTCAGGAACCAGATCTATTCGCTCTCTTATCTCCTCTGGCTTTAAAAGCTTATCAAAGTCATATCCATAAGCTGTGGCAGCTCTTCGGCCTCTTTCTTCAAGAGATTTATCAGTTTCGTCTCTACTATTCAGAGTATAGTCGTAGTAAGGAACATACTTCATTTCAAGGTTCGGTAAAAAACGGGTATACTTATCGAACTGATTAAGATCCATTATGCGAAACTTAGGAGCACCTATATGAGCAAAGGAATTCAATACATTTACATAGGCGGTAATAGTGATAGGTTCTTCTAACTTTTCCAGAAGCTGTCGACTGTTTTGTGTTAATGTTTGATCTTTGAAGCGGGTAGTATCATAATATCCATCAAAAGCGGGTAATGAACTAAAATACCCGATTGTCAATACTCCAATCACAAGCGCTGCATATCTTGAAGCTTTAACCGCAGATGAACGAATTTTCCTGCCACTATTCAATCTCATAATAGTAAGGATTAAAAAAAAGGCTATGACAAGAACAAAATAAATCAGATCCTTACTGCTGATTAGTCCATTAATGAAATTATCTGCTCTACCTTCAATAGAAATCCAATAGGTGATATTTCTTACAAAATCAATACTCTGGCCTATCTCACCAACAAAATTTAAAGCTGCAAGAACTGCGAGGGTACTAACAGCTGCAACCACCTGATAAGGAGTAAGACTAGACATAAACAAACCTATAGCTGCATAAGCACATATGAGCAGGTATAATCCAAAAATGCCACCCAGGAGAAATTTAAGATCAATATTTTCCACAGAAAAGGACGCTATAGTAACTACTACAAGAATTATCAGGACCAAAAGGAACCCGTAAAGCATCATCGACATAAATTTCCCCAAGATGATTTGCCTGTTGGTTACAGGAGAGGAATAAAGCAATTTAATAGAGCCACTACTCAATTCCCTACTCATAAGTCCCATGGTCAACAAAGGAATATATAAATAAAGTTTATTCTTAACCGATGAAAAAAAACCGCGACCTCCCCCGAAGATATCCATCGTAAGGTTTTTGAGCTCATTTCCTAATTGCTGGCTTGCTTCACGAGCTTCGAGTAAATCCGTGAAAGTTATTCCACATTGAACTATAAAAATTATGAGTATCAGCCAGGCAATGGGAGAGTAGAATAGGATACTCAGTTCCAGCCTGGCTATTTTAAATATTTTTTTCATTAAAAAAGTTTAAATTAAGATGTGTAGAGCCAGGCCTCATAAAATGATTTATGCAACCTCTCTAGAAGCATTAGCAGAAATTTACAGTTGTGTGGTTATAGTGGTTATCCTATCAAATCCTTCAAAAACCTTTATATTTTCAACATCAATATTAGCCACTCCCTGATTTATATAGGGCAACAAATAAACCCTTCCTTCAGCTCCATCATAAGTAGAAGCAACCAAAGCACGATTGTTTAAAGGCAAATAATTATCAGCATTTGGATAAGATGCTTGTTGATAGACCTGCAATGTTGTAATAGTTTCACCCACTGGCGCTGTATAACGTTCCTCAAATACTGGATTTACACCATTATATAATACTGCGTATATTTTTCTATCCGTTGCATAAAATAATACACGTTGGTCATCAAGAAAAACAAAATGTTCAGCCTGGGCTATTTCCGGAGCATCGCTTAGATCAAAATTTCGAACCGGAGCTGGAGGAGTTGACGGATCTGGATAATTCCATACTCCCTGATCAAGCTGATATAGTTGCATTTTATCTCCATTAATTTCTCGCAATAAAAACATATAACCGCCTGTACTATAAGTTGCAGAAGCTACATTTGTCATTGTATTTTCAAAATTATCAGGTTCAAAAGGTGCATTTGGCACCGAAGGCACCGGACGCATTTCCTTATCAGACGAAAATTGAGAAATACCCGCCATATATATAAACCTTTGAAGATTTTCTTCAAAAAACATTACAGCTGATGGTTCCGTACCGCTATAATCATATTTATTTATTGCGATTTCATCTGGAACTTCATAGGAAAAATCAAAGGGTACACCGAATTCAGGATACGTAGTTAGTAAAGCGGCAGTTAGTTGTCCTTCTCCCACATATATTTTTGTTTGATTAAATATATAGTCAATACGCTGAGGACGATAATCATCTTTATTGGCAGCAAACAAATCATCATTTTGACCTGCTAAGGTATAATCCAAAGTATTGATACGATATAATGACTCGTCAGTAATCCCCAATAACACATCTTCTTGAGCAAGCGACCCAAAAAGCAATTGTTTGGTTATGCCAGGATATGAACCCTCATTTATTGCAGAATACACATTATACTTAATACTTTGAGAATTGTAATTCGAGGTTACTTCCGGCGACATAATATGACTTATATCGGTATTTTGTCCATCAGGTGTTTCCGCTATTACCAGGCCTTCGCCAATATTGTTCAAAATTATAAGAGGCCAAAGCATTTTATACTGAAGCCCGTTAGAATTATCGGTAACCGTTAAAAGTATCTGTAGGGTTCGATCAGTCACTGTAGGACTAACTTCAACGGGATAAGAAAGATCTGGCTCAGTCCCTATCACATCACTTAAAGTATCCCCGGAGGTTCTATTAATTCGCCATTCATATTCTAAATTTTCACTGGGAATACCATCCGTTTGGATACTAGGATTAACCTTTAAAGTATCAAACTGATAAACTCGGAGCACACTTGTTCCGGTTGTGTCAAATACTACCCCATCAATTGGGTTTACATTCAAAGTACTCTCGTCTTTAGTACAAGAAAATATTGCTATTACCAAAATAAGCAATACTGAAAACAAAAGAGACTTACTATATTTATTAATTAAATATTGTTTCATAGTTTATTTTTTTTAATCGTAGATTGATCTAGAGTAATACAAAGGAATCATTGGTTGCCCGGCCTGGGGGCCATCGTCATGGAGCAAAGGATTATTGGGGTTATCTAAATTCCATTGCTTAACGTAATTTCCGAATTGAGTACCCAGAGCTTCTACACTGGTTTGCCCCATAAGTCTAAATTCTGCTACACTAAGACTGGTAAGACCGGTTGATTCCACTATGGCTCTATATGCAGCTGTACTAGCAACCTGGGTAAAAAAGAAACGGTAATAGTTCCAGGCGGGGACTACTACCTGATCTGTCCAGGTAAGTTCAAACTGCTGTAGCTCCTCAGCACCAGGTTGAAGGTCTTCAGAGGGTGCTATACGAAGAAGAATTCTGGCATTGGCTGTTGCAAGTTGGGCATCATTAAACACTTTAACACCTAGGATACCGGAAGTTTCACCAGCAGGAATGCTATTTTCCACAACTTCAAATTCAACTACTGGTCCTTCCTGTTCTATAACCTCAATCTGGAAAATTCGATCTTGTTCAGCCATCCGTCCCATTAAATCTACAGGGATCTCAATAATTTCTTCTCCAGAATCATTGCCTAAAAAGGAATAAGTATGACTTAAATCGGTATCGAAAAAATTGTCATTAAAGTTCACACCATCCCTGCCTTCATAATTCATAATCTCATCTTTTTCACAAGACAAGGTTAGCATCATTATCAACAATATATAAATAGATATTTTCATGATTTTATTTTTATCGGTTTCCAAATTCAATTTCATTATCCGGATATGGCAGAACAAAGATTTCATCGCCTAGGTTCCCTTCACTTGAATATTCTGGAATTGATTCATACCCCATTCGTTTATAAAAATAGAATAGTTGACCTTCTGAGATGAACTCTTTGCGGTATTCCTTAAATATCTCTTCAGCCACCGTATTTTCACTAAGAGTATCCGGTAATTGCTCAATAATACCCCTACTATTGCGAACTTCATTTAACAATCTTACCGACTCAGTTATATTATCTTCTTCCAGGTAAGATTCTGCCGCGATGTAATACATTTCCGACAACTTTATTAATGGGACTTGATTATCTATACTATGTGCTGCTGTTTGATCTATTTTAGTACTGGTATAGCCTCTGGATTGTTGATTAAACATTTCATTAAATCTTGCATCTGCCAGTCCAATGGATGAGTTTTCAGTCTCATATATACTGTTAAGACGGGATGTAGATATAAATAATGCATCATAATCTGTAGCCGCATTGGCATCGAAAAAGCCGGTAGTAAGATCTGCCAAAGCATCAACATCAAGGCTAAAAATTAGTTCAGGATATAAAAGAGGTTCATTTGATACATTGTAACTATCAGTATTCACCAATGCAAAACTACTTTCCAAAATCACCTCTTCCGCTGTCACACGCGCCCTTTCATAGGCGCCAATCCACAATAAATAACGAGCCTCCAATGCCTTTACAGCATAATAATTCATACGCTGTTCCCGAGAGTCGTAAAAACCATCTCTATTGATATCTCCGTAATCAACAGGTTCCGTTTGTCCGGTATAGACAGGATCTGATTCAAGTAATTCCGCTGCTTTCATAAGATCATTCTCAAGGAGCTCAAAAGTTTCCTGATAGGTTCTCTCCGGAGTTACCGAATATTTGTATTCAGTAACATAAGGTGGTGCTACAACTCCTGCTAGATCACGCTGAGCAAGATCACCCAATCCAAATAACCTTAAAATATCAAAATGCAAAAAGGCACGTAGACCCAAAAGTTCTCCTTTGATTAAATTTCTTTCAACTGCCGATAAAACATCCATAGTTTCAATATATTCAAGGGTCAGGTTAATGTTGGCTATATTACGATAAGCCTGGACCCACATTCCCTCAATAATGGGGTTTGCATTAGCAGACTCATACTCAAAGCGTTGCATCTCATCGAATCTAGAACCAAATTGCAAGGGTTCATATTGCTGGCTTAAAACATCTACTACTCCCCAAGTCATATTCCTCGCATATGACTCAGCTTCAGTCATATTAATATAACTTCCAATTAAGGCATCCCTGTAGCCATCGACAGTTTGAAACTGGTCTTCGGCACGGATCTGTGTATTTGAGGTAACATCCAACCACTCTTTTTCACAAGACATTATGAGCATCGAGTAGATAAGAATCCCCCATATTCTATATATTATTTTTATTTTTTTCATGTTTTTTCTTTTTTACAGGTTTGCAGTAAGACTAAAGGAGAGATTTCTGGCAAAGGGATAATCCAATCCACGTTCTAATCTAATGGAAGAGAATGTTGCGATTTCATTCATATTGAAACTTAACCTCAGTCGTTGTAAGTGTAGAGCTTCAAGTATATTTTCATTAAATTCATAATAAACATTTATCGCCGCAATATCCAATTCACTTCTATCCTGTACAAAACGTGTGGTAGCACGGGTTCGTTCATTATATTGAGTATCAGAAATACCATCACCATCAGTATCAACACTAAAAGTACCCAACCTCTTAAACCGTGCCTCCTGACCAGGATATAACCACCTTCCCGTCAGTACACGACGATCGACATTGTAATTCATATCAACATTTTCCACTCGATCAACCAAAGTTTGATTATATAATTGTGCGCCGGTAAGATATCTACCGGTTACACTTATGCCAAACCCATTATACTCTCCTGATAAACCAAAAATTCCTCGATATTTAGCATTACTATTACCTGCTGCTATTAAATTCGAAGCATCCCATTCATAAGTGGTCTTCCCATCTATACCTTGATAAATCTCATCACCTGTAGCCGGATCTATACCCAAAGAAGGAACTGCCCAAATTGTATTCATGCTCATTCCGTCCACATATCTCAAAACAGGCTCAGCTCTACCTAAACTCGAAGCCTGTTCCTCCATAGCTTCGTTATAGCTACGCATCGCATCTGATAATTCTATAATTTCATTTGTATTGGTCGCCAGACCAGCGTTTACCGCAAAAAAGTTTCTGCCACTAGACCAAAGGTTCAAATTAAGGTCTACTTCAATACCTTGATTTTTTACTTTTCCTAAATTTTCCGCTACTGAATTAAACCCGGTTGAATAAGGGATCGTAATGTCCGTTATTAGGTTCTCAGTATAGCTTTCATAATAATCAAAGCGAAGGTTCACTATTTTATATTTGGCATCAATCCCTGCGTTATAATCCATTTTCGACTCCCATTGCAAAGAAGAATTAGCCATATTTTGCACGGAAGAGCCTGGAAACCCCTGGTAACGCCTATCCAAATTATAATTATAGGTTGCGATGGACTCGTTTGTATTAAAATTCTGATTCCCTGTATTACCTACGGTAGCACGAACTTTTAACTGATCAAAACCGGAATTCTCCATAAATTTTTCATTATGAAAATTCCATCCCAAACCAGCACTCCAGAAAGTAGCCCAACGCTTATCCGCACCAAATTGTGAAGACGCACTAGTACGCAAGGTCAGATCGGACAGGAATCGATTATCCCAGATATAAGAACCAACACCTAAGAAACCCAAATCCCGGGTAACGCCATCTATTCCTGAAGGACGACTATCAATTGCATAATCCCTGGCAAATATGATATCCTCCATACGACTACTTGGAAATCCTTCGGTGCGATGCACTATTTCACTAAACTTTTCCTCTCTTACATTAAAACCAACATTGGCGAAAAATACATTTTTATTAACAGTTTTATTATACTGCAAATTTATATCACTGTAAACATAAGAACGTTCTCCATTATTTACTTGATAACTTCCCCTACGCAACAGGTCTTCTCCCCTGTAACTATTGAACATGGTATGACCCGCAGGATAAAATTCATCTGCCGAACTTTTTTGAATATCAATGCCAACTCTAGTTGTCAATCGAAATTCTGGTTTAAACCTCCATTCGATATATAAATTATTTGTAAAATTCAAATAACGTTGTTCATCTACCACGTTTAATGTGGTATTATAAAGTGGATTAGTATATTCAATGTTGGTTGGACCTATCTCTGCAAAATAAGGTATACTTCCATCGTTATTTTGAGCACGCCAATATGGATTCATACGAGTATACTGACTAAATTCACCATAAGACGATTCATTTGAGGTATTTTGATTTACTCGCATTATGTTTCTAAACATGAAATTTTTAACCCGGTACATAGCTGTTATACTTCCATCAATATTTTCACGATTTGATTCTTTCATTGCCCCTTTTATATCCCTGTAGGTTAAATTAGCCTGAACCCTGAGATCATTACTACCTAATTCCACTCCTAAAGAATGACGCTGTCCAACCCCGGTATGAAGTGGTTTAGCTAACCAATCTGTATCTAAACCCTCAAGGGCTAATTTTCGGCGATAATTATAAAGCTGTTGTAACTCAACCTGGCTTTCAATATTGTCCTGATTAGGCAGGTAATATCCATCTATACGTTCTGCCTCCAATTTTTCTAAAGAATTGGTTAAATCATAACTGGATAAATCAGGTACCTCCAAATCCACACTAGTAATGCTAATCAAGGGTTGAAATAATAACAAAAAAACAAGTCTAATTTGTTGAAAAACAACGCCTTAGACTTGCACAAGTCGCTGATAATCAGTAACTTATATGTGATTTCAAACACCATATAAGTAATGAATCCCAACGACAAGCACTCTAAATTAGTAAAAATTTATTGTTATGTATGTGAAAAATTTGAAGAAGGTCTTTGGTTTGAATGTGAACGCTTCAGCAACAACAAAGAACCCAAGCTCAGCGATGAGGAAATCCTTGCCATTTATCTATACGTGATGTATTATCAAGAATATTTTAAAATCAAACAAATTCATCGGTTTGCCATGGACTACCTTTTGGACTGGTTCCCCAATTTGGGAACTTATCAGGCTTTTAACAATAGGCTCAACAGGTTGTCCGGTGTGCTGGACAAGCTTAGTGGGGCAATCATTAAGGAATTCCATCCCCAAGACTGTTCAAAGAGCCAAAGCCTATTGGATTCCATGCCCATTATAACATGTTCCGGGAAAAGAGCTGGCAAAGTTGCCAGGGAAATTACAGATAAAGGCTATTGTTCCACCAAATCCATGTACTATTATGGAATGAAACTACATGCGCTGGGTTTTCGTCGACAAGGGAAAATGCCCTATCCAGAAGAAATCATGTTTACACCTGCATCGGTAAACGACCTAAGCCTCTTCAAAGAGCAGTGGAGTACAATGGAAAACAGGATATTCATAGGAGACAAAATATATAACAACAAAGAGTTCTTCGAAGCAATAGAAGACCACTATAATTCACACATGCTTACACCGGTCAAAGGAGTCAAAGGGATGTCACAATTCTTAAAAAATTTTGACAGGGCAGCCAATGACCTATACTCTAGGGCTGTATCCAAAGTAAGACAGCCTATTGAGTCATTGTTCAATTGGCTCATTGAAAAATCCGATATACAGGATGCACACCGGGCAAGATCTACTAAGGGATTAACAGTACATGCATATGGAAGATTGGCTGCGGCTTTTATAACTTTAATATTTTAACCCTTGATTCGCATTAGTATTATATGTTATTAAAGCCTCCCCGGTACTAAGTTGTTTTGTTTCCACAACCACTACACCATTAGCAGCTCGAGAACCGTATAAAGCTTTGGACGCAGCATCTTTTAAAATACTGAGTTTTTCAATACGATTTAAATCAAGATCATATATTTGTTCTACACTTGCTTCAAATCCATTTAGTATAAACAAAGGCTGGTTAGGGTCTCTTAGATAATTTCCTTTCAAATCACCGCCCATACTTAAATCATCTGCAGGAAAGGTTGAAGTACCCCTAATTTGTAAATCAGGTAAACTATTCGGGTTAGAACCCATAGCAAAATTATCCATTAATACTATACTGGGATCAACATTTTGAATAGCTTGAAATATATTAGCATTTCCTTTTTTCCTCAACTCCTCACTAGTAATTGTGACACTACTCCCCGTATAGCTTTCTGCTTTTCTTTCAAAAAAACCTGTGATCACTACTTCTGAAAGTTGATCAGCCTCCGGCTTCATTTGAAGGTTAATAATTTCCTGAAGCCCTACAGCTTGCTCCAAGGTTTTATATCCTATGTGACTAAACATCAAGGTATCCTGAGGTTTGGATTCTAAAGAAAACTCCCCATCCAAATCAGTTATAGTTCCTCTGCTGGTACCTTTTATCACCACATAGACCCCTGGAAAAGTTGTCCCGGTTTCATCAGTGATAGTCCCTGAAACAGATTGTTGATACGGAACATCTTTGGGTTCATCCTTTGTTAGCTTGGGTTCGTTTATAAGAAATATTTGTTCCCCAATGACAGTAAATGTTGTAGTCGAGTTTTCAAAAATTCGGGTTAAAATGTTCTTAACATCTTCTTCATGAGCTTGAACGGCAACAATTCTTGACAAATCAACGTCTTCTGTCTTATAAACAAATTTAAGATCAGAATTAGCTTCGATAGCATTCAAAACTTTTTCAACAGTTACATTATCGAAATCAAGGCTTACAATTTTTCGTTGTGAATAAGAATTTTCAGCATGTAATGTTAAGAAAGTAGTGAAAATGAAAAATAAGGTGATTTTCATTTTTAAACTAAATTTGAGTAATAGATACCCGCTTCCTTTTGAGAGAAGGAGATTTTTCATATTTTTGAATGTTGATAATGGTTATTTATTTAATCATTAATTCTAAATCGGGAAATGCGTCACCATTTTCCGATTTTTTATTTTAATTTTTAAGGATCCATAATAAGTTGTATTTTAATTGATTACTATTTTGTCCTGTTTAATGGAATAATTTATCCCGTAAATTTTCTGAAAAGATTCAAGAATTTCTTCTAATGGCTGCTTTCCGAAATTGGCATTAAAGGTTTCTGATCCTAAATTTTTGTTTTGGTTTACAATTTCATATCCAAATTGCCTTTCTAACTTTTTAAGAATATTATTAAATGTCATATTTCGAAAAACAATATTTCCAACCCTCCAGGCAGTATAAATTTCAGTTTCGACTTCTTCTTTATAAATGTTGCCATTTTCTTTATTAAAAACCCCTTTATACCCAGGCTTTAATATGGCATCACCATGGAGCTCCTGTCCTTTTTTAGACATTCCCACCGAGCCTTTAACAAGCACAACATCGGTTGAGGAATCTTCCGCATAAGCAGCTACGTTAAAAGTCGTCCCTAATACCTCAACATCCAATCCTTCAACTTTCACAATAAAAGGGCTCTCTTTGTTGTGCGCAACTTCAAAAAAAGCTTCACCCTTTAAATTTATAATACGTTCACCTTCCGCAGGAAATTTTTCCGGATAAGATATTTCCGATCCCGAGTTTAAGAATATATGAGATCCATCAGAAAGTTCTAATTCAAACTTTTTCCCATAGGGTACTTTCAGAGTTGTTAAAGCAGAATTGGTAATTTTAGCATTGGGAAAATAAACAATTTTGTTCCCCGTTTGTTTAGCGATTATTTCACCTTTTCGGTTAGAAATATCGAGTGTATCTTTATCATTTAAAACTTTTGATTTATTAGAAGTTTGTAGTGTTATAAATTGCTCATGCCCTGTTTCGGTTTCGTTATTTGTTGCAATATTTTGAACAAAAACAGTAGATAAAAGCACTATTACACAAACAGCTGCTGCATAATAGATCCAGCTATATTTAAAAACTGAATTCTGTCTGCTTTCACCCTTCTCGATAATTTTTTGGTAAATATCTTCTAATTCCTCATTTGGCAATTTCATCTTGCTTTTATTAAGCTCAATAATTTCCTGAACATGCGGTAAAGAAAAATTATTATCACTTTTAATAATCTCCTTGAGTTCAGCAATTTCTTCAGAAGTACAATTATCCTGAATAAACTTTTTAATCAATATCTGTTGCCTCTGCTTTTGGCTCATCAATCTACCTATTTTATATAATACAATTTCAAAGGGGTTTTGTATTATTCGGAAATTAATATTTTTTTAGTTTTTTTATCTTTCATTAAGAATTCTCGCCTCTAACGAGTTAAATTCCAATCCAAATAAATAAAATAGATAGGGTAAAAACATCCGAATGTTTGATAAGATACTCTCGTAGGGTACTAAGAGCTTTGGACATTTGGACTTTAACTGTATTAACTGAAATTCCTAACTCTTCACTAATTTCTATATAACTTTTTCCTTCCTCCCTCGACATCAAAAAAATTTGCTTACGTTTTTCAGGAAGTCGATTTAAAGCACTTTTCTTAACTTCTTTTAGTTCTTTGTCTCTTAATTTCTGATAAGGTCCTGAAACCACATTAGTTTCATTAAAAACTTTCTGTGCAAGTTTTATATCATTTGCAGCCTTCTTAATTAAATTTAAACTTTCATTCCTGGCAATTGTAAGGAGGTAAGATTTAAAATTTTTTGTAGAATCTATCTGAGAAGCATTCATCCATATTTTGAGAAAAACATCTTGTAATACTTCCTTAGCTAAATCATCAGATTTAACAAGACTCCTTGAAAAAGAATAAACATCATTGGCATACAAGAGATAAAGTTTATGAAAGGCCTGCTTATCTTTTTTGGCTAAGTTTTTAACTAATAGATTTATGACATCCTCTTGACAACCCATTTTTCAGTAATTGACTCTAAAACAGAATTAACTGTTTATTAACATATATTCAAAGATAAAATAACTTTTCAAAGAAAAACAAAACACCAAGGTTTAATTAAAAATAATCATTTTTTTTATTGAAAAATCTAAAGCAAAGCAACTGAAACTCGCTTATTACAGAAATTTCAAACATTTTTTAATGATTTTTAAATATCATTAAGGTAATGATAATCTCAACTAATTTTA
Organism: Salegentibacter sp.; assembly: GCA_017795085.1. Taxonomy (GTDB): domain Bacteria; phylum Bacteroidota; class Bacteroidia; order Flavobacteriales; family Flavobacteriaceae; genus Salegentibacter. Next base: position 545,404 of record CP051246.1, on the reverse strand, counting down.
TAAATGAATGTCTTATAGATAAAACCTACAAAAGAGGGAATTATTATTTATCTTATTACTTGCTAATATTAATCTGGATTTTATAAAAGAAAGACTATGGTAGGTAGGTTAGGCAGAAGGTAACCAAAAAGTAATACAGTAAAACCCTACGCTTGGTCTTATAATCTATCATGATTGAACAAAGTAATCAAAGTTACATAGTAGTGGATAATTTACTTATCACTCATCCAGCATTTGAAACAATGGCTTTCCCGTGGCCCCGTTTGGGAAGGCCATACCAAGAAGACTGGAAATCGTTGGCGCGATATCTGGAATTTCGGAACGCTGAGTGGTGCTACCTTTTTTTATACCTGCCCCATAAAAAATTAAAGGGATATGAGTATCATAATTAAGTCCTGAACCGTGTGTTGAACCTGTTTTTTTATAACTGATAGTAGAAGGATTCAGAACAAAAATAACATCGCCACTTCTAGATTGATTAAAACCGCTCTGAAGAGCTCCAACTATACCTCTTGTATAACTTGCTGCAGTGATTTGACTTCTAGTAATAACTCTATCAATATGAGTATTTTGTATAAGATAGTGTGCTACAAACTTCTCCAATGTCTCAATATCTATTTTTTCTTCGTTTATTTTTTTATAATCAAAAAACACTTGATAATTCGAAAGGTTCGCAATCAAACCATCAGTCTCATATACCTTATTAACATGGCTTAACAACTCCTTTTTTAATTTATCCATACTAAAATAGCCACCTACTATTTTTTCAGATTCAAGAAATTTAGGTACGTGAATAGCTCCGTGATCTGCAGTTAAAAAAATAGTATATTGCCCTTTACCTATTTCCTTATCTAAAAATTTCAAAAACTTACTAATATTTTTATCCAGTCTTAAATATGTATCTTGAACCTCTTTTGAATTAACCCCAAAATTATGTCCCACTTTATCAGTACTCGAAAAACTTAACGTCAGAAAATCAGTAAAACCATCTTTTCCTAAATCCTCGGCTTTTATGGCTTTTATGGCAAACTCTAAGGTTAAATCATTTCCAAAGGGAGTATTGAGGATAATATCAAATCCATTATTATACTTACTTAATTCTTTTAAATTATAAGGAAAAATTGCCTTATCTTTTCCTTTAAATCCACCCTCAAAACTGTTTTCGTCAGTTCCACTCTCGACATATGATTCAATATCATATAGTGGTTCCCATATTTTCAAGTAAGATTGTGTTTGCCCAGAATTATTAAATTCTTTTACCCAGTCTGGTAAATTTTTCCGATAGTACGAACTAGTAATAAATTTCCCTTCTTCTCCACCTAAAAACCAATATGCCGCGTTGGCCGTATGGCCTGCAGGCAAGATTGAACCTCGATCTTTTAGCGCGATTCCAATGGTTTTTCCTTTCATTTGAGTGTGCAACCTGTTTTGATCAGCGACTGAGGTGGTTTTCATTAAATTTGGAGACATTTTTCCTGCATCGGCAGAAGTCCCCACAGATTTTATAGAATTATCATCGGTGCAATACACCATTTTATCCTTTTCTTTATCATACCAGCTATTCCCTATAATACCATGGTTACTAGGTGTGGTTCCTGTCCAAACCGAAGCATGTCCTGGTCCCGTTTTGGTTGGAATATAGTTGAAGTGATGATTTTTAAAGTTAAAACCATCAGTTACCAAACGTCTAAAACCGTCCTCCTTAAAGTGATTCCAAAACCGGGTAAGATAATCGTATCGCATTTGGTCAATAACAATTCCAATGACCAATTTTGGTTCATTTTTATTGGATAAATTCTGACTTAAGAGATTGACAGGATTAAATAAGATAAACGAAATTAATAACAACTGTTTCATAATTTATTCTCTTTTTAAAACTTTCTCTGTTGCTTTTATATTTGCTACAGCTTTTAGTATTATCCATTAATTAAGTGAGAAGTCTCCCTTAGTTATCACCCACCCGGAATACCAAGGTGCTGTTTTCAGGTATTTGTTTTAAATTAGCCGTATCAGTAAATAATCTCAGAATGTTTTGTTTAATTAAATAAGGGGAGAGTAAAGTAACTATCACCATCCATTTCTCTAATTTTTCTTCCTGTAGTTGTTGGCTTAAATGTTTCTATTTTCACCGTATTCTTTGTAAGATTTAATTCAAGAGTCCGCATTAAAGCGCCCCCTCCTTCTCTTTGACCTTTTTCATTTTCCCTTGACTGATAATCCGAAAGAAAAGATTTTATCGTATTTTCTTTAAAATTATCAATTCGTAAACCTTCCCCACTACGGTGTCCACATAACATCATAAATACATTTGGAGAGGATTTAAATTCTTCATAAATTCTAGCTCCTTGATTGGTGAATTCACTTTGAACGCTATTATCTCCTTTTCCTCCCTCGGTCATACTACTTCCTTCTGGTCTGGCAAGTAGACTATGACTTATTATGATCGCCTTGCGGTCCGAGTAATCTTCTAATACTTTTTTACCCCATTGATAAATATTTTGCTCAAGATCAGCATCATAATTCTCATTACCGGGCTCATTATATTCTAGGAACATAACAATAAAATTTTCATCTTTATAGGAAAATAAGCCATAGTGATTATCATTATCTTCCCCGTAAGACCCACCATAATAATCTCTTCCCTCGAAATGATTCTTTCCAAAAAACCTATTATATCCCTTATTAGTGCCTTCTATATTTGCATTTCCAAAAGGTTCTTGATCATGATTACCAACGGAAATTCCATATGGTATTCCATCCGGGAATTCCGGTAATGGATCTTCAAGTTTATACATCACTTCTTTGGCTCTTTCCCATTCAATCATTTCCTTTTCTCCATGCTCCACTAAATCTCCGAGATGAACAACATATTGGATATTAGAATCCTCATAGTTGGATATTATCCAGTCGATTTGACGTTCGAATAACTCAACGGTGCCCCCATGCTTCTCAGAGGTATAATATTGAGTATCCGGCAGTACGGCAATAGTAAAAACATCTTCTTTTTCCTCTTCTTGATCAGGATTATCATCAGTGTTTTCTCTGGTGGGTTGTGAAGAACTGTCACATCCTAAAATAATGAGAATTAAAAGGAAAACCGAAATAGCCTTTTTGCTTTCTCCAACAAATAAATTCATAGTGTTACTTTTAAATAATGTATTCTTGTATTGTTTTAACTTTATAAATTGATTTAACGGCAATTAAGTTTCAATAAGGAGAATCCTTCTTCTTTATCAAAACCTAAAACAGTAAGTGAGGAATTTTCCTGTACAATTTTTCTGTAATTTCTAGGATTAAAACCGAGAAGGTATGCCATTAGAAATCGGTTGACACCGTTATGTGCTACAATTAAAATATTACCTTCATTATGAGTTCTCAAAATATCATCCATAAAGCTATCGATTCTTTCTATTAACTCTCCTGCTGTTTCACCACAAGCACCAGCTCTATTATTTATAGGATCGTTATTCCAAAGATCCCAAACTGATTTATTCTCTCTGATAAACTCCTCTCTAGTTTTTCCTTCCCAGTTCCCAAAATCAAGTTCAATCAGTCTATCATCAGTGTTAATTTCAGTGTGTGGTACAGACAATTGAGCTGTTTTAAATGCTCGGGTTAAGGGTGAAGAATACACAGCATCAAATTCTATATTCGCTAAAAGAACTTTTAACTCTATTGCCTGATTTTCACCCTTCTCTGTTAAATCAACATTTGTTCTTCCGCAATACTTATTTCCTTCGGCATTATAAGAGGTCTCCCCGTGCCTGACTAAATATAGCTTTAACATATTAATTTCTAGTTATATAATTTTTATTTATAAGTTCTTCCTTGAATGCCTGGTATTTTTCCTGATACTGAAGCTTTAGGTCTTTTTCAGGGAAAATTTCTTTATCCAAATGAATCAGGTTTGTGCCGGCTTCTGTCAAATTAGTAAAATGAGTTTGTGAGGCGGCTAGTACAGCCGCTCCAAATGCACCACTAGTCCACTTCATTCGATAAATTGGCAGATCTAATACATTACTTCTAATTTTTAACCAACTTTCACTTAAACTTCCTCCTCCTGCAGAGAAAACCTTATTAACCTTTTCCAAGGATAATTCCGCGGCAATCTCGTATGCATATTTTTCGATAAATGCGACGCCTTCCATATTTGCTACAAAATGCCCAACTCGAGAAATATTCTTTGGTTCAAATCCAATGGCGTTTGGAGCTATAAATGGAAAGCGCTCTCCCTTTTGTCGTAAAGGGTAACTTAAATGAGAAGTCGGTATTTGGTTTAATGCTTTTTCCTCTAATACATCAAAATCCTTCTTAAAACTTTCAGTCACCCAATCCGCCCCTGTGTTACTTGCACCTCCAGGCATCCAGTAGTTTTCAGGGTGTTTATGACTGTAAAATCGTCCATAAGGGTCTATTATTTCTTTTCTAGTTACTCCTTTTATCACTAAAGTTGTTCCTATTGTGGTGTTCCAATCACCAGGTTTAATTGCACCAGAGGCAATTTGTGAAGCACAACCATCCGTTATACCACTTGTGACAAAAGGAGAGTTTTTAAGTCCTAAATCTTGGGCCAATTCCGATTTCATTTTACCTAGTATTTCGCCTGAGGGAAAAACTTTCGGCATCCACTCTCGATTTAATTCTAAGTCCTCGAACAAATAATTTGGCCATTTCTCCTTCTTTAAATCATAACCTGATTTCAAGGCATTTGTAAAATCAGTCACTCCCCATATACCTGAAATCTTACCTGTAATAAAATCAGCTGCATGAACCCAATGTTTGATCTTTTCAACCTTTTCGGGAAATTTTCTGCAAAACCAGACCATCTTAGATAATCCACTACTTGAATTAAAACCAGTATACCTCATTGCGTGGAGTTTTGCGGCTTTCTGGCATTCTTCTCCAACATCCTGAGATCGGGGATCACTGTACATTAGGGCATCTGAAAGAGGTTCTTTATTTATATTTAAGGGTATAACAGTTCCAGAAGTAGAGGTTACTGAAATAGCGCTAATACTTATATGTTGGGAGGTTGTACATTCGGATATTACTTTTTTTAAAAGTTTAAGTGTAGAATCCCACCACATTTCCGGAGACTGTTCTACTCGCGAATTTTCAGTTAATTGGAATTCAACCTTAGCTTTAGAAATTAATTGGCCTTTAAAATTAATTAGAACTGCTCTTGCTCCCTGAGTTCCAATATCCAAACCTATAAAACCTGGATTCATAATATTTTATTATTAAAATTTTCGCTTATATTCTTTCTTAAATCCCGCCATTTATTTGTTGACAGTATTTTTTTTGAATCCAGATTATCAGGATATATTTCCTCCCATTCATCTGCAATTAATGAGGTTATGCCCAGGGTCTGATTACAAGTAATTATGCCTCCAATAACGGACGCATCCTTAAATCCAGGCCGAATTCTTATTTCGCAATCAATTAAGTTTGATATCATTTGACCTAATATCCGGCTTTGAAATCCTCCTCCACAGCCCCATACATAGCTTTTTGAATAATTTGTTAGACTGGCCAAATAATTAAAGTTTTCTTTAATACTATTGGCCAGGTCCCAAAAAGCAGCTAAAATAAAATCCGCTCTTTTTAAAGTATGTGAAACAGGGGTCTCAAAAATAAACCCCCCAGTAGTCAAAGAAATATTTTCTGAAGCTACTAAAGAGCCTAGTGATGCGATACACTTCTCGGATTTAATTCTTTCCAATTCATTCTCTATAATACTATAATCCTCATTTGGATAAAATATTCCTTTTAACCTTTGAATATTCAAACCGGTTACCCCTGCGTTGGTTTCCAGAATAAAATTATTATTATCTACATGCCTATTCGTCCAAGTATGCTCCTTTTCATCCGTAATAAAATTAGGAGTGACCTGGACTACCGGGGTTGTTGTACCGGAAATTATAACCATATCATTTAAGGCAGGCTTCGTGCTTTTTATAGCAAGCTGAGTATCTGCACCCCCTACTATAATTTTGACCTCCTTAGGAAGCTGGAGTTCTTCCGCTATCGTTGGCAAGATTTCACCTAGGATTTTTCCGGAATTATGGAGGGGAGGAAGAATACTATTATTCAACCCAAAGATTTCAACCAATTCATTGGACCATTTTTTCTGTTTTACATCATATAACAAGGTCTCAGATGCCTGGGAATGCTCATACCCCAAAACCCCTGACAATTTAAATTGACACCAATCACTTATGCTTGTGAAATAATTTAGGTTTTTAAAAACATCTGGTCGACCTTCTCTTAGACCTATAATCTTTAATGCTGAAAACAATGAGCTTGGTACCCTACCTGTCCTCTCATATATAATTTTTTGTTTATTAATTATACTTTCCCAATGGCGTCCCCTATGATCGTGATTGGGTAATCCAATAATGGAGTTTTCATCCTGATCAATTATTACTATTCCTTCCCGCTGACTAGAAACTGTAATAGCATAAATATTAGTTTGGGGATGGTCCTCACAAACCTTTTGTGTTAAACTCTTAATTTGTTCCCAAAGCTGGTCAGGTTCAAAGTATAAAGCTTCTTTATAATGATTATCATTATAATATTGCACGTCATCTCTTAGCACATCCAGGATATCTCCATGGGAATTGGTTAATGCAACCCTCACATTTCCAGTACCAATATCAATTATTAAATAGTTTTTACATTCCTCTTTCATATTGGTAACTTTTATTTTTTAACAATAATTCCATGTTCTTCCTTCAAAGTTTTATTCATAATCCTGACGTGGTGATCTTCTACTTCGTGGGTAGCACCCGCGATATGTGGAGTTGCAAAAACATTTGGTAATTCAATAATTTTATAGTCTAAATCATCAGGAGGTTCATGATCGAATACATCTAGATACGCACCTGCTATTCCACCTAAGGACAAGATTTCATATAATGCATTTCGATCAACTACAGAAGAACGAGCGGTATTGACGAAAATAGCATCGTCATTCATTTTTGAAAAACATTCTTTATCAATCATCCCAGTAGTTTCGGAATTCACAGGTAAATGAACCGACACAACATCACTACTTGAAAATACCTCATCAAGGGTTACACTTTCATATGCAGAATCGTTACATTTTACATAGGGATCATAGTATTGAATCTTACAAGGTAAATCCCTTAAAACGTTCGCTATACATTGGCCAATATCGCCGAAGCCTATCATCCCAATCGTTTTATTGGCTAATTCATTTCCCTTAAATTCCAAATAAGAAGTATGGGCCCCTTTTTCCCACTTTTTATTTTCCAACCAAGAATTAGCGGGAATAATTTTTCGCATTAAGATGATAACTCCAGCCAAAAACATTTCTGTAACGGCTTGGGCATTTCTGCCAGGGGTATTATAAACAGGAATACCATTTCTTTTAGCTTCTTCTAAGGCAATGTTCGAAGGGGTACCCCGGCAAACACCAATAAATTTTAAATTAGGAAATGTTTCAATAACTTTTGAACTCACTTCATCGTGTTCAGTTATTAAGGCCTCGGCCTTAGTTTCAGAAAGTAAACTAATCAACTCATCTTCATTGTAAGCTCGCCCCTTAGTTTTCCAGGGTCGATATATCACTTTTCCAATTGACTTGTCAATCTCTTGCCTACCAGGCTCATTGTAAGGGGCTGTTATTAATATTTTCATTTTAAAGGATTTAGTATGTATTAAATTTTAATTAAGTAAGTAATGATTTTTTATTCCTAGAGGTAAAAGCTTTATGTTCTAATTGGGGTAGGTTGATAAAATGAGTTAAGAAAGCACTTATAAAGTAAAGACCTGCTAAAATCCACACGACCCCTTCGCTTCCTAACTGGGTGATAAAAAGGCCCACTAATGCAGGTCCAACAAACACCGCTAAGCCTGCACCTAAATTCAAAATTGACATAGCCGCTCCTTTATTTTTAACTAAAGAAGGTATCAAGGCTGAAAGGGGGACATAACCAGCAAGTAAAGCTCCCCATAGTATTCCACACGCCATTACCAGCCAAAAATTTGCACCAAAAAGGCTAGGAGAATAAAAGAATAATAATGTTGAGAAACCACATCCTACACCACCAAACCATAAGACTGTATTTCGCCACCCCATGGTGTCCCCTATAAAACCAAATAATAAATTAAAACCAATATTGGCTATAAATATGGTTCCCCAAATTTGTAACCATTCAGAAGTAGAAAATCCAAACTCTGCTAAATAGGTTGGAATAAAAACAGGAAAGGCAAATTGGGCCGTAGTATTTATGATGCGAACAATTCCTCCCAACAACACTTTGGGTTCTTCCCTTATTACTGTAAACCCAGCCAAAAGTTTTGAAGTGTTGGGCTTACCCTCATCATTAAACTTCTTAAAACTAGCTTTATTAAGGCGTATTGCCAAAAAGGCACCTATTAACACCCAAATTATTGAACTCCATAGTGTCGGAATATATCCTAATTTCACTATGGCCCAACTTGAATAATAAGATCCCAAAACAACTAAGCCCCCCGTAAAAACAAACCAAAACCATCCAACTGCTCTACCTAAAATAAATTGAGGAGAATTGTAGGTTATCCAAACTAAGAACGAATAAGCAAAAAAGGGATAACCAAAACCTCTCATAGCATAGGTAGGAAGCATGAGTTCATAATTCAAATCTGGAAGCCCAATTCCAACAAAGCCAATTGTTCCAACTATATATAAAAACAATCCGGTTAGCATTATTTTTCTGGGCCCAAAGCTTTCAACTAACACACCTGATAACCACGCAGAAATGCCCACTGTCACACCATAAGCTGTAAAAAGCAATGCTGACTTCTCCATACTTAAGCCCTGCTCCACTAAATAGGGGCTTAACCAACCTTGTTCCACACCATCTCCCATCATAAATATCAGAACCCCGATATACCCTATGGATAAGTTTTTTGGTAGACCTATTCTGTCTGTTATATGCATAATTTATGAGTATCCAATTATTTATTTTCTCGTTTCCAATAATAAAATCTTTCACTATTTGTTGGAAAATAGGGAAGTAATGCTAATGCTGCCTCTAAAGGTCTATCAGATTCAATAATATCCACCCCACTCTCGAAAATATCTTTATACCCCCTTATCCTATCGTAAATCATCGGTAGTTTATCATAAATAGGTGATCCACTTACCATTATTAAAACCCCTTTTTCTTGGATCATCCTGTACAAATCCTTATGCTCTTGCTTAATATCTGGCCCAACATAGGCGATAAGTATATTCTCCCAAGGAATTTTAGCTCTTTCGAAGGATAAGAGTGCTTCCTTATTTTTGATAAATGCAGAAAACATGCTTCTTCTATCTAAATCATAAAAAGCTTTTGCTTGCTTAGCATTATGGACTGTAAAGATTACATGGGAGAATGCTTCTAGTTCCTTTACAAGATTTACCTTATGTTCTATGGGGACATCTTTAACATCCAGGTTCAATAATGTCTTACCTCTACTCCATATAATAGCCTCCTTTAGAGATGGTGGGTTATTTTCTGTTAGCTTGTCTTCTGGATCCCTAAGACGTAGTTTTTTAATTTGTTTTAACGTATGATCCTTTACCTTCCCCTTACCCGAAGTTGTCCTTTCTAAGGTTGCATCGTGCATAAGGACTACTTTATCATCTTTTGTTAAACGAACATCGACTTCGAAAATGGCCGGTATATGTTGCAGTGTGTAATCAAAAGTTTCCAAAGAGTTTTCGGGATAACCTTTCAAAGCACCTCCACGATGAGCACTAATAATGGGCATTCTGGAGCCTGAATTTGAAAAGAATGATTTGGTATCCTCAACCGTTGGGAAGACAAGAGTATTTTTTATGTTCTGGGCGTGACCAAAAGCTATGGCGAAAAAAACTATTAGCTGAGAGATTTTTATAAAATTCATAAATTTTTATTTTAAGCGTTTTTCAAGAAAAATCAATTTCACTCCTATCTAACTTTCTACAATTCAACTATTATTATGGGAGATAATCAATTTGAGATTTTCAAGGGGATACCCCATTAAGAAAGTTCCTCAAAAGCTTTTTTGTTTGATAAACTCTTTTTTGGGATCGGTTTCCAGAAACAACGGTTCTATCACTTTATAAACTTCAAAAACATCATTTGCCAATAAAATATCTGCACCATCAATAATTGTTTTTCTATAGCTTTCCATCCTGTTCTTTTTATCCTTAATCTTTTCTAATTTAGGTGCCGTATAAGCTATGCACATAACACCTTTTTGATGTAATAGCTTATATAAACTCGGCTTCTTGGGCTGCCCAACATAGGCAACAATATTTTCCCACGGTATGCCTGCATCTCCATAAGCCTTAAGATCTTTTTCACTTTTAATAAAAGCCTCGAACATAATATCCTTATTGCGTTTATGATAAAATTCAGCTTCCTGGGGCTTATAGGTTGAAACCAGTACATACGATTCTGCCTTATGTTGAATGATTTTTTCTAGCAAAAGTGAGAGCGGTACATTTTTTTTATCCAACATAAGAACTGTTTTTCCTCTGGCCCATTTAAAAACCTCATCAAGTGAAGGAATTTTTTTATCTGTAAGATTGCCTTGAGAATCCTTTAAATTAAATTGTTTTAGATCTTCGTAATTATAATCTGAAAGACTTCCAGTGCCTGTTGTTTTTTTATCCAATGTGGCATCGTGAAATACAACCACCACACTATCTTTTGTCAATCTTGGATCCACTTCAAAAAAAGCAGGAATTTCACTTAATGTATTCTCGAAAGCGGCAATGCTGTTTTCCGGAAAATTTTCATTTATCCCACCACGATGTCCACAAATTATAGGCAGAGGATGAGATGAATAGGTGAACAATTCCTTTAATTCATCGACATTTTCAATTTCTAAACTATTGTACGTTTGAGACCAGGTTTTTGAATAAAAACCAAAACTTAGTATCAAAAAAAAATAAACTCCATTTTTCATAGTAAGGCTATACATCTTTTAATTCTTATTAAAATCTAATTTTATCAAAATTGGATAATGATCTGATAAGTGATCAGTAGTTTCATCCTGGATAATCTGGGCATCTGACAAATAATTGGATAAGCTTTTACTAACCCATACATAATCAATTCTTCTAAGTTTGGAGCTTTTTTTTGCGTGACCAGAAGTAGGAACTGTATGCTTAAAGTTATCGTTCTTTAAATAAAAAGAATCGTAGAACCCATGATCTATCAACTGTTGAATAACTGAATAATCAACTTTCCCCTTATTAAGATTTTTTCGATAAATAATTCTATTTCGTACAATAGGAGTTTCACTTTTGGGTTCACGTCTTCCCTCTATTCTTTTCATTGAGTTTAATAGTCTTTCCCCGTAAAAAGTAGAATCCTTTGATGATAAGGAATTAAAGTCTCCTGCTATGATAATTCTTTCATCTTCAGGCAGGAGATCAACTTGGGCTATGATTTTCCGAATATCTTTCTTTCTATCGCTTAAAGTGAAGGGTGCTAAATGAGTAATAAATAAATGCAGCCCTTCTATATTAGCATACATATAGCCATGCCACATATTATCAATAACTCTTTTCACATCTAAAATTGGAAATTTTGAGGTGATTGCTAAGGGATGTGTTACCGGGACTCCAAATTCTTTATTCATTATAACAGCATAAGGGTGACCATAATTGCTAGCCAGTTCACCAATAGCATTTTGGCTATATTGGTTCATCTCCTGATAAGCAACAATATCAGGATCAATTTCCTTAACCCACTCGACATAACTTTTTTCTAAATCAGCGTCTCCACTAAAACCGTGATAAGCATTATAGTTTAAAATTGTTAGTGTACTATCAATGCCCTGCGCCATAGAACAGAAACTATACCCCAGAAAAACAACAAAAAAGCAAACAACCTTACTCATATTTTAATTATTTACCAATTAATTTAAGTTTAGCAGAGACAAAATAGTGGTCACTGGGATATTTCCCATCTTCCTTATCCTTAATGATATCCGATTGAAGAGCCTGAATATCTCCCTTAATAAATATAAAATCGACTTTACCTTTTTTAGTTTTTGCTTCATCGCCAATAAAGCCATGTACTGTAAATCCAGGATCCGTATCTCCATGTACTTCAGCATAACTATCTTTCCAGAAATTAGATATTATATCAATTGGTTCACTGGTCGTATCAGAATTAAAATCACCTGCTAAAACTTGAGGGAAAGCTTTAGGGTATTGATTTGATTCCTTCAAAATCATTAGGGCCTGGTTCTTCTTAGCCTCATTAGAAACGTGATCAAAATGAGTATTTAAGATTCTGAATTCTCTTTGTGTATTTCTATCCCTTATCCTAACCCAATTCACATGCCTAGCTCTAGCAGTATTCCATGACTTAGACCCCCCTATATGCGGAGTATCAGAAAGCCAATAAGTTCCTGAGGAAATCAACTCAAACTTTTCTTTAGAAAACAGAATTGGATTCTTTGCAATCCCGTGGTAAGCATCATCGGTATAAGCATCCATTTCAGGTCCTTCATACCCAAATGAAAAGTAATTGGGGAAGTTATCTTTAAAGGCCTTATTCTGAACTTTTAATACTTCCTGCAAACACAAAATATCAGGATTCTTATTTTTCAGAATGCGAAAAAGCAATTCCTTACGCTCATCCCATCCCACACCTTTTGAATAATCCTCTTTTAAAGCTACTCTTATATTGGCACTTATTACATTGATTTGCGATTCATTCTGCCCCTCCTGCTGTATAGCCTGTGCATTTATTGACAGGGGATTTATATAAAAAGATAAGATTAGATAAATTATGAATATCCTGATCAATTTAAACTGAACGCCCTTGAAAAATAATACTGTCTTCATATCTTTTTAGTTTTCTGATTGAGATATGCTCCACTGTCCAAAAGTTCATTTTGAACCAACTCTACTGGCAGTTCTGAAGGTTTTACACCTTTTCGGATTGATAGTTTGGCAGCTCTACCAGCAGCTTCCCCCATAGCCATACAAGGGGCCATAACCCGAATTGCAGACATGGCTTCATGGGTTGAAGAAATAGCTCTACCAGCCACGATGAGATTTTCAATTTTTTGTGGAATTAAAGATGAATATGGAATATCATAACAATCTCCACACCAGGTTAGGGTACAACCTCCATCCTCTGGATGATGAAGATCCAATGGATAACTAGCAACAGCAATGGCATCTTCGAATCTTCTACAATTCAATACATCCTCCCTGTCCATCACATATTTTCCCACAATTCTTCTGGTTTCGCGGATTCCCAGAAAAGGAGCCATTTTAGTGAAATAAGCTTTTTCAAATCCAGGTACATATTCAATTAAATATTGTTGGATATCTTTAATTTGTTGTCGCCCTTTAACCTCACCCCAAGTCAAATCTTCCGGCTTGGTTCCATCCACTCCGTGGACACTTGACATGTTAATCCAAACTTCTCCTTTCCGGAGCCCAGTAATAATTATTGTTCTTTCGGTATTAAGAGTTAAACCAGCTTCCCTTGCTTTTTCCATCACTTCTCTAAGCCCGACAACTATGAATTGATGATTTTGACCAAAATATTCTGCCGGAATAAAATCAGTCAGATAAGTTCGACTATGGTCTGCAATATTCTTACGTAAAAATTCAGTATCAACTCCTGCCATGCAGAACATCAATGTTGGGGGTTGCATCCCCCCTTTTTCATTACCTTTTTCGCAAGGCACACCAGCACGAAAAGCTACATCTGCATCTCCACTACAATCAATAACCACTTTACTTAAAAGTGCCTCACGTCTAGCTTTACTTTCTATAAATACTCCTTTAATATCTCCATTCTCTACAATCGAATCTGCAAAATGTGTATACAACTGAACATCAACACCATACTCCAACAGCATTTCCAAAGCCACATTTTTCACAGCCTCGGGCTCTACAAGGGTAATACTCATGTGCAAAGGACAGGGTCTATGCTCGCTAGCTCCATCTATAGTTTTTAAACGGTCAATAAATTTTTGAGGCAGACCTTTAATAATTTGATTTCCCTTCTGGCCAAGAAAACCAAGAACAGGTAAACCAATTGTCATATTTCCTCCTAAAAAACTTCTGCTTTCAATCAGTGTTACGTTTAGACCATCTTCAACTGCCGCCATTGCAGCAGTAATCCCAGAAGGACCGCCTCCTACCACCAAAACATCAACTTCCTTTCTAACTGGAGTTTTTCTATCGTTTTCGTAAATATATTTTCTATCTTTCATAATTTTTTTATATTCTTATTGATTTTTTGCTTTTAACTAATCGAAGAATTCCCATTCCTAAAAGGAAGAGTATGAGACTAAAACCTGCAATTAACCAACTTTTCTGACTTCCTAAAAATGAGATGACTATCATAATAATTGCCACAATTATGGTAGCCCAACCACATAGAACAGCTGGAAAGCTTGACGGTGATACTTCTTCCTTTCTCGATATTTTTTCCCTTCTGATAATTACTTTCTGCCATCCTTCATCCGTTTTCGTACTAAATATTTCGATACTTAACAACATAACGAAAGGCAGCACAGTCCCTAAAATGATATCAGCTACTCGTTCGTTGTTTTGAAATCCCGCTGTAATGGGATTCAAGAATTCTATATTTGTAAGCCAAAATCCGGATTGAAATCCAATTTTAACAGTTACGCCAATAAAGAGACTAACCAGAGAAATTATCCAGGCTGATTTTAATCCAATTTTCTTTGAATATACCCCCCAAATGGTAGGCATAATAAGTGGCCCAGTTAAAATAGCAACAGATGATAATATATATCCGGTATAGGTACCCAAAAATGGAATTAATAATGCACCAGCGATTATGAGGCCCCCTAATAATAGTGTGATTAATCTTCCCATATGTACAACCTCTTTATCGGTTGCTTCCGGCTTAAAGATGCGTTGATAGAACTCAGAAGTAAAAGCACCTGCAAAAACATTTAATTGGGTAGTAGCCATACTGGCAGTGGCGGAACACATCGCTGCTATCATCAAACCTAACATGCCTGCAGGTAAAACAGTTTGGCAAGCTAATATATAAGCTTCCTCATAATTGGCAGTATCGTCAATCAATCTATAAGCCATAGGTGGGATCATCCAGATTAACGGACTAACTATATATAATAAACCAAACAGGTAGGTAGATTTTTTTGCATCCTTTTCATTAGGCACGCAAACAAATCTTTGCACATAAGCCCATTCTCCTCCTAACTTAAAAAAGAAAACAATTGACCATCCAACTAAAAATAGCCAGGAAAACTCATCATTTACCGGCGACATAAACCCTGTTGGAGAAGCAGTAGCTAATTGCATAGGTCCTCCTATTTTAATAACAATAAGTGGAACGACCATAAGAACCGACACCGTTAGAATGATAAATTGAAGGGCATCGGTCATTAACACTGCCCATAATCCCCCTCCAAAGGTTATTGCAATTACCAGGATGCATATTATGAGTGACGCAATAGTTACTGAAAAATTTCCTGTTGCAGGATCTGCAAACAAATGACCTTCAGGCATAGGAATAAGAGCTACAACCACTACTGCTAATGCATAAACCGCCCCTCCCATTGTGAATAGACCAACTATTCCTTGCAAAAAGGTATAAAACCTCACTAATGATTTTCCAAATCGATCGTTGATGAAGTGGGCTGCAGAATCATACCCAAAACTTTTCCATTTACCAGCCAAAAACCAGCCTACGAACAAAGCTGCAATCCCTATTACTACTAGAATCGAAACTCCAACCATCCCGTAGCGATATGATATTCCTCCCCAGATAACAAAAGTTCCTGCAGAAAATGTGGTCATAAAGGAAGAAAGGCCGGAAAGCCACCAAGGTGACTTTCCTCCGGCCGCAAACATTTCCTTTGCATTTTTGAGACGGGAAAAAATACTTCCCATCCCAATCAGACCTATTAAATAAATTACAATAACTATTAGATCAAGGCTATTCATTGAGTATAATCAATTTGGCTTAGTATCCTGGATTTTGTGTCAAATTTTCGTTTATCAATATTTCTTTTGACGGAATCGGAAATAGATATTGTCTTTCTTGAAAATCTCTTTCTCCTAAAATTTTAATATACCCCGCCTGATGCATTGAAGAGAAATCGGGTAATCCATATTCATCAATTTCAGGTTTTTCCGGGAAAAACCACAATCCAGGATCGACTACTTTTTCTTTTAAATCATCCGGATCAAGCATCCCGTAAATTGGGCGAGTTAGCGCATGTTCTGCTAATTCCCACCGTAAAAGATCATCAAAGCGTCGATTTTCCCATGCAAACTCAATGCGCCTTTCATTCCTTAAAATGTTTCTTAACTCATCTTGATTAGTGGTAGTAATAACTGGGTAAGAATCAGTTTGGGTATAGTCAACGTCATAAGCTCTGGCTCTTACCGAATTCATAGCTGCTAGTACCGAATCATCTATTTCACCTAGTTCAATTTTTGCCTCAGTATACATTAGGAGAACATCCGCATATCTCATAATCTTAATATCGAAATCAGTTCGGTCATTATCCGTCCAATCACTATCAACTCCTTTTTTTAGGGCTAAACCATTATATGCTGCGTATGTTACTACAGTACGTGTATCCTTATTGGAAACCATTTCACCTGTAGCCACATTTAAAACTTCCTCAGCGTAAGGATTCGGGTCATAGATATACCCTAAATGTTCTTTGCCAAATTCAGCAATAGTCATAGCCAATCGTGGATCGCGATTTTCAAAAGGATTTTGTGGATCAAATAAAGGTGATTCATCTATAGGCAAACCATCTGTCGCTGGATATGCCGCAAATAAATCCCAAGAGGGTTGTGCCACATTTGCTCCTCCTGCAGTTCTGGTATAAAAATTCTTGCTTCCCCAGTACTGCCCTAAATCTTCAGATTGAGGTAAGGCAAAAATTGTTTCAGGAGAGTTGCGAGTAGAGGAGTAAAAATAGTCACTATAGCTTGGATGCAATGAGTAAACCTCTAAATCCATACAAACCTTCGCAGCATCTCTGGCCAATTCCCAGTCTTTCATATATAAAGCTGCTCTAGCTTTAAAAGCTAATGCGGCTCCTTTTGTGGCCCGTAATAATTCATTCCCACTATAACTTTCCGGTAGTTTTTCAATAGCTGCGTCAAAATCAGAATAAGCATTTTCAAGAACAATATCCTTGTCCGTCCTTCCTAATTTAAATGCTTCTTCAATAGTCAAATAGTTTTCATAATGTGGCACATCACCATAAAAGAACACCAATCTAGAGTAGAATACTGCTCTAAAAAATCTTGCTTCCCCTTCAAATTGTTCTTTTAATTCTTCAGGTAAATCAAGATCTGGGTTTTCTAAGTTATTTATAATTGTATTAGCCCTGGTAATTCCTTTATATGTAGATAACCACAAATCCTCAGCCAGGCCCCATTCACTATTAATCGCACCGGCTGCAAAATCTCGAACAGAAAGTCTCTGAGTCCAATTGTCACTCATTCTTTCTGAAATAAAATTTATTTCTAAATCCCATAAATATGTTCTGTATAAATCGTTAAGGGAGAGTTCGATTTCATCAGCATCCGAATACCAAGTTTCCGAAGAAGCCTCCGATAAAGGATTAAGATCTAATTTTTCACAACTTACTAGTGAAAAACTCAATATTATTACTATTAAAAACTTTTTCATAATTCGCTTTTTAAAAATTAACTGAAATACCAAGATTATAAGTTTTAGTAATGTAAGAGCTGGCTGAAACTTCTGGATCCCATCCTGTTGGATAATTATCGATCGAAAAAAGGTCTGTTCCCGATGCAAAAATTCTTAGATTTTTCATTTTTAAAACATCTGTTATCTGCCGTGGAAAGGTATATCCTAATACAACATTCTTAAGGCGGAAGTATCCCCCATCAAATAACCAATAATCAGACATTTCATAGTTGTTATTTTCAGCACCGATATTTGATAATCTAGGATATCTTACATTTTGATTCTGCGTATCAGTATTGTATTGGCTCCAATAGTTCCCATCTATAATTTTGGGAACATTAGTCCATCCTGAAATAAAAGGTTTCACCATTTGTTCAGACATTCTACTATTTTGTTGACCTACTCCTTGAAAAGCAAGAGAAAAATCGAAGCCTTTATAATCCATGGTTATATTTCCTCCATACAGATATCTTGGCAAGGACCCTCCCAGTGGCACACGATCATAATCTGGACTTATCTCACCATCAGGAACACCATCAGGACCACTTATGTCTACATATTTTACATCTCCAGGTCTAACAGCACCAGATAAAGTGGGGGATTCATCTATTTCTTCCTGACTTTGAAATAAACCATCTGAACGATAGCCATACCATTCGTTAAATTCAGTTCCCTCTCTGGTTATTTGTGAGCCACTAAATACAATTCCTCCTAAATCACCCATACTTGATCTGGAGTCAGATAGATTCCCGGAGACTGAATAATTTAAACTCCCGATATTGTCCCTCCAGGATACTTCCAAATCCCACCCTTTTGTCGTCATACGACCAGTATTCTGATCTGGATTTTCAAACCCCATATAATCAGGGATTTCCAGCTCCAATAGCATATCATTTGTTTGTTTTTCATAATAATCGGCTGCTACCATCAAATGATTATTGAAAAAATAGGCTTCTAGACCAAAGTTTGCCGTTTCGGTATTCTCCCAAGTTATATTGTGAATAGCGTAATAGTATTGTGCCGCAGTAGTAGCAGAAACAACATTATTTCCTCTGTATAATAAGGCATTTGAAAAACCTATGGACGATTGATATGGATAGTTTCCTATTCTTTCATTACCAAGTTTCCCCCAGCTCCCTTTTAATTTTAAGTAGGAAAGAAAGGAACTTTCTGGCATAAAATCTTCTTCAGTTATTACCCAACCTGCGGAAAGCGATGGAAATGTCCCCCACCTGTAATCAGGGTGGAACCTTGAAGATCCGTCATATCGAATATTTGCCTGTAGTAGGTACTTATCTTTGTAATCATATGTGAGTCTTCCAAAATAAGAGCGATAAGCTGTTTCTACGGCATTCCCTCCATTTCTCATATTATCTAAGGGAGCCAAGTTCAGATATGGATAATTATTTAATTCATAATTATCTCCAAATGCATCTAAGGTTTCATTAAAGGATGAAAAGCCTTCATAGCCGGCAAGTAAGTCTAAGGTATGATCTTTAAAATCTTCATTATAATTAATTAAAAATTGTGTAGTTAAGGTATGTCCATCATTACGTGCTTCATTTAAAGATGTTGTATTATGGCCTGCAATTGTTCCACCCAATTGTGTCGGATCGTCTGCTGTATAAAATTCTAACCTTCGTGTAAAATTTTTGCCTTTTGTATTATATAAATATGGAGCTACTACAGCTTTAAATGATAAAGATTCCCATGGTTTAAATTCTAAACTAGCCCTTCCATTAAGCTTGTTTCTAGAAACATTATTAAATCCTCCAAATTGATATCGTGCATAAATATTATTCCCGTTTTGCCCTTCTGCAATCCTGCCATCGTCCCATAGAGCCGGATAGATTCCTGCATATCTTACAGAAGAAGAAATAGGATTTATAGCAGGAGATTGTCTATCCTCATAGACATATGCCAGATCTATATTCGCATTTAAATAATCATTAATTCTAAAAGTATTATTTACCCTAGAGGTAATCCTCTCAAAGGTTTTATTATCATATAAGGCTTCAACATTTTCATAATTAATCGACGCTCGTGTGCTAACAACATTGCCTCCACCTGAGATAGTAAAAGAATGATTTTGTCTTGGGGCATAATCCCTTACAATCAAATCCACCCAATCCGTCATTGGATATTCATTGGGGTTTTGAATGTGGTTTTGCCCCCAGTTATCAATATCCGCTTGCGAGAACAAGGGTGTTTGTTCACCTTCCACATTTCCAGCATCATTCCAGGTATATTCATTAATCATTTCCATATACCTTTGCGTAGATACGGTTTCAGGAAATGTAGCGGGAACATCAAAACCTACATTTGCAGTGTATTGCATATTAATTTCATTTCTCTCTCCCCTTTTTGTGGTTATTAGAATTACCCCTGAAGCTGCTCGGGCTCCATAAATTGAGGCCGAGGCAGCATCCTTCAATACCGTGATATCTTCAATATCTTGGGAATTCACATCATCCATGCCACTTACTGGAACACCATCCACAACAACTAAGGGATTAGTATTACCTATAGTGGTTATCCCTCTAACCCTAACATTAGCAGCAGCTCCAGGTTCACTATTAGACCTTGTCACCATAAGCCCTGACATCGTTCCCTGAAGAGCTTGAGATAGTTGAGTTATATTTCTTTCAGCTACACGCTCCCCTCCAATATTGGAAACAGATCCTGTCACATCTTTCCTTTTTGCACGTCCATATCCAATAGTAATTACTTCATCCAGGGCAAATTCCTCACTTTCCATTATCACATTGAGAGAGGTCTGATCTTCAATTTTAATTTGCTTCTCTTTCATTCCTAAAAAAGAGAAAATCAATATGACATCATCATTTTCAGAAAGGAAAATTGAAAACTCACCATCAGAATCGCTTACACTTCCATTAGAAGTACCTTCTTCCACTATAGAAACACCCGGAAGGGGATTTTCGTCTTCGTCAATTACCTGGCCCGTTACTTTTCGATCTTGTGCCCAAGAAGAAAAAGTTATCAAGCAACCTAAAATTAGAAATGTTTTTTTAATAATTTTTTTCATGATTTTTGAAATTAGCATTCCATACAAATTTGATTAGCGAGACACCGAAAACGTTTTCGAATATTTAAGGTAATCCCTAGTTAGTAATTTAATTTTCATAATTTTTTCGTAAAATGTTTCAACAAACATATAATATTTAATCATATTAAACAAATTTTAATTAATTGAAACCCAAAATAAAACCTTTTTAAACACTTTGATCTTAATTAATGTTTAAATAAAAATTATATTATAGTTATGATCATTATAAGTTTCATTAATTTTATTTTACTTTGTTATGGTTTATTATTTCAATAAGATTAAAAACATTTACATTAAGTTAAACTAAGTTTAAAATGGATATTACGGAGAGGCATGAAAAAATTCTTCACATATTACGTGAAGATGGAAAAGTAAAAATTAACAGTTTAAGTGAAAGGCTTGATGTTTCAGGAGTTACAATAAGAAAGGACTTGAAATTGCTTGAGGATAAAAATTTATTATTCCGAACACATGGTGGCGCAAGTTCAAGCAATCCATATATGAATGAAAGAACAATTAATGAAAAAGAATTAATTAATTCAGCTGAAAAACAAAAAATTGCCAAAGCCGCTTTTAAATTGATAGGAGATAATGACTCCATTATAATTGGTTCGGGTACTACAGTTTTTGAATTAGCGCGAATTTTAAATCCAAGCAAAAGCCTCACAATAATTACCCCGGCAGTTAAGGTTACCTTAGAATTATGTAATCACCAAAATGTAGAAATCGTTCAGCTGGGTGGAACCATACGGCAAAATTCCTCTTCTGTTGCTGGTTCAATACCTGAAAAAATGCTTGAAGAGATTTCATCAGGAATACTCTTTATCGGAGTAGATGGGATAGATTTAGACTTTGGGTTCTCCATAACAAATCTTTCGGAAGCTAGTCTTAATAAGGAAATGATCAATGCAGCTCAAGTAGTAGCGGTTCTTGCAGATAGTTCTAAGTTTGGAAAAAGAGGCTTAGGGAAAATTTGCGATATCAATCAAATTCAATATTTAATAACTGATAGTAATGCTCCCACAGGTATGATAAAAGCTATAAAAGAAAAAGATATACAAGTTATTCAAGTGTAATTATTAATGTAAATCCGGGTCTGTAAATTTGAATTTTCTAAAACAAAAGGCGTTTCGGACACCGCAGTTCCTTTTATAAAAAAATATCGGGGTTTGCAAACCCCGATATTTTCTACTTACACAGTTTTTGAGATAGTCCCTTTGACGATAATTTGGGAGTGTAATTTCAACTCTGTCTCCTTCCTCCTCCGGGGGTACCCCCGGAGGAGGAAAATTTAGTTTTTCGTTGTATTGGTTGCTAAATCCAACTCCAGTCGGCCTTTAAACTTAATGGCTAATTGTTGAACTACCAAGCCCCAGTTTTGCAGGGGAGTATTCCATTTCTTTTCTATTCTCTGGGTAGCCAGGTATACCATTTCATTAACGCCATATCATTGGTAAATGCTCCTTTGGTATTGGTAACTTTTCTAATCTGGTAATGATTGGTGGTATAAATAATCTTTAATATTAGGTTCAGTGTCTGAAAATACTGGGATAACTGCTCCCAATTACGCTGCCCGCTTTCAATGACCACAGGACATTTATTATCCCATTTTTCTTCCAGGTTCAATGGCTCATCTTCAGCTACATCTTTGGTAACAGCTCTACACACTTTCTTCAGGTCTTTCATAAACTCCTTTGGATACTTCGAGGCTATAGGAACAACCCTCTTAATAATTCCATCCTCATTAAACTCTAATTTATCAATGCAAACTTCGCGATGATACCCAGCGTCCCTTCCCATTTTAATCCCATTTGGATAACTAAAACGATGATAAACAATATACCAATCTTCAGTTCCAGTAATCTGTATGACTGCATGATGTCCTGTCGCATAAATTCCTTCATTATCTTTTCTGGCGAATACCACATTATCCACCGGTACTGTTAATTCTCCTAAAGGAGAATTCAAAAAACCATGATCTTACTCTATAATTTGGGTCTCGGGTATCATGATGTGACCAAGTAAAATAGTATTTCCCCTTTCTATAAAAAATATAAGTTCCTTCATCTTCCCAATCTACAAGATTTTTTGAAAAAAAGTTCATTTCCGTTCGAAAGTATGCAATACACCAATCTTCTGCATAATGTAAGTTTTCGGATATGCGCCTTCATATAAGATTATTGGCAAATAACTAGTAAACTTGTTTAAAACTGAAATCTGCCCAGGCATCTCTTTTTGGATGGCTACTAAATGGACTTACCTTTGAAAAATCAAAGGTAATAACTAAAGGGTCTTATTTTAACTAACAAAAACTAGACCGGCAAAAAGCAATACAAGAAAATAGTTTTGGAACTTTAATTTTTTAATCGCCTTCTTAAAAATCTATTTTCACATATTAGTTAATGCTTTTAAATTCATAAGCTAATTATCCTCAAGAGCATCAGGATCGTCTTGCCTGACCACTACTTTGTTAACAGATACAAAATCTCCATTACTGCCAAAAATAGTTCCCGCCTTGTCAGTCCAATTTCCATGTGCTCCAATAACAGAAAAAGTCAATACATAATTATTTTTCTCAAGTTTTGGACTTATATACTTTAAAGAAGAATGAGGATATTTACTGTACATATCAATAACAGAAGATAAAACAACTTTTCCATCATCATTTTCTATAATGATTTCGGCGTAGCCACTATCTGGACGGGAAATTCCAAATAACCCTATTTGCGAGCCCACAAAGCTAACCGAGAAACTTGCACCTGGTACATCGGACCTGCTTTCGGAAGTTTGAGCATTTTCTTTGTCTGAATGCTCCCACTCTCCGCTATAAGTAATTCTCCTATCAGTATTTTCAATAACTTCACCTTCTATTTCTATTTCCGACGCCACCCCTGTTGTCGTGTTTACTTTCCAGGCTTCCAAAAACTCCGGGATTGATAAAGAAGCGCCGGAAGCAGTTAAAGGTTGCCATACATAAGTAGCCGCTGAATGTTGTCGGGGATATGCCCATCGATCTCCCATAAACACGTAGGTAGTGTCTCTTTTGCCTTCAATAGGAAGTACGAATGTAGTCTGAGAGTTCCAGGTTAGCGTTGCTTCAGGAGCAAAGTTTCCCTGTTCTTCCCACGGGCCTTCTAAAGAAGTAGCCGTGTAGTATGAATTGTCGTTTCTTTCCCAACTGGTGAGATGTGAACCCAGGAAGAAGTAAATACCATCCTTTTTAAATATCGCAGGAGATTCACAACCACTACACATATCCTTTAGTATTTGCTTCGAAATACTTTTAAAATCTTCATTGAGCTTGTAAATATCACCTCCATGCATTACAACATATCCTGTTCCGTCGCTGTCTTGAAAGGTCCCCATATCCCATTTCCGAATAGGTTTTCCATTGAATAGTAAGGGACCCTGAAATTCATAAGGACCGGTTATGCTGTCTGAAGTAGCATAACCCACAGCAGGATCGTAATAACCCATGTCATCTGTGTGCATAAACATCACGTACTCTCCTGTGGCAGGGCTTTTCATTACTTTGACTCTTTCTCCCACTCGATCCGGTCCTAATCTTCCGGAATCCTGAACCTTCAGAGCTACTCCTTCGAATTTCCAGTTAAATAGATCAGTGGAGGAATAGGAGTTAAAACCCGTAAAAGCATTGCTTGTATCGGATTTTTTCTCTCCAAAAAGATAATATCTCCCATTTTCTTTGATTACACCGGCGCCATGAGCGCTGACTTCTATTCCCCTATCATCTATCCATGGGCTTCCTGAATAAATAGCATTGTAGCGGTCCGTCTCTGGATCAACTGATTTTCGATCAACGGGAGTTCCACAACTGATTAAATTGAAAAGAGCCATGAGCATGGGAAGGAAAAGTTTGGTGATTTCTTTCATTTGTTTCTGAAGGTTTAGATATTTTATTACTGTATTATCTCTTGTTATTAGACAAATGCAGGCCTGAATGCCGTAACAGACACGCCTGAAGAAATATGCAAATAGGTCAAAACACACTGTTATCGATGTTCAGCACGATGAACTATTTGCAGAATTATAATCTCTTAGTCCTTTGAATTTTTTGTTGATTTGGGACCATTATATGATTCTTTTAATCCGCCAAAATCAATAAGAATCCGGTCTATATTTACCGATGGATCTGTACCCCATAACTTCAGTCGGTATGTTCCAGGTTCCATGTTCATCTGTACGCTTCCATTCATCCGGCTTTCCAAAACATTTTTATCCCAATGCTGACTCCCCATTTCAAAATTAACCCATTTGGGTTCACCATCTCCGATACTTAGAGCGCAGCGCAATTTCTGCAATGGTTTCAACGGGAAACCGGGAACTGCTTCAATAATAATTTCGGCTTTACCACCCTGGGTAACAATAAGGTTATATTCAAGGGCTGGCGATTTTTGGCGCAGCTCCGACAAATCCTCGACGTACCATCCGCTCATAGGCTCCAACAACATGGCAGAACCACTACGTCCTAATCCGCCTAACGACTGCCAAGAAGCCATCTTTCCGGCTATTTTTTGATTGAACTGATTTGCCAGAATAGTAATCACCCCATTTGTTTCTACAAAACCTTCTCTGTGATCAAAATGTTGATTGATTGCTGACACGCCTATCTTATAGTGTTGTTCACCATTCGTAATCTCAACATGACCACTTAATTCTTTATCTTTTGGCGCTTTATCAAAGTTAATAGTAACCCAGATACGATCCTGCCCTCCTTGTAACTCTCCCTCGCCATCGCTCAACTCGATCCAGGATGCGCTGGTTTTGGCAGACCAATTTTCTGTTTCCTGTCCCCAGCTGTAAATATCAATAAAATGATGTTGCTGATTGAAGCGACTATATATTGGGAGCCGATTCTCTTCTGTATATTTTGGGTTTAATCGCTGTGACTTCTGTACAAACTCAATTCCATATAACTTAGCTCCATCCTCACCCGGGTGAATTACCAGTTTATTTAAACCAGGTTTTAATACAAAATCATTAGCCTTGAGCTGTTGGATTCGCCCAACGGAATCATTAGTTCTGTATGGCGGTTTATCATTTAAGGTAATCCACCAGGAGTCACTTTCATGGTTAGAATGATCTACCGATAGATTGAGCGTATGCACCCCACCCGGGTTGTCCTCAAGGTTAAATTCAAACACCGCTTTTGTAGGGCTGTCAATTTTGTAAGGGATTTTATCCCAGTGCGGCTCACTAATCTGACGATTTGTTCCATCTTCGGGCCAACTTAGGAATTTCCCCTCCGAATCTGCATCCAGTGTCATGTCCCCGGATATTTTAGCCTCGGAGGCGTCCATTCTTATTATAGATTCCCGGGTAATAATATCCGGTTGGCTACCTCGAATGGGCTGTAATGGTTCTGATTGCCCTTCAATAGCTACACCCAATCCATTAAGATCATCTGCTTCGATTTGTTTGGTATTCGGTTCCCAAAAAACCACTGAGCCTTTTTTATAGCTTGGACTATAATCTACAATATTTTCCCACTTACCATTCGCTACCTCATGGTTATAATGATAAGTAAGCTCTTTAATTTCTTCAAATGCTGCAAATGCAGAGTCACTCATAGCGTTTGCAATCGCCCGACCTTGTCGGGCATACTCCAGGCTCTTATAGGCATAGAGCCATTTTTCGTTCATAGCTGTTGCTCCCGCAATGGGGTAGTAAACCAACTGAAAATAGGTATCTTTGGCATTTTCAGGAATCTCTTTCATAATTTTCCGGGCCTGGGTCTTTAATTTTTGATACCTATTCATCCGATCCGCGACTTCGTCGTTATAATTCCACAAGCTATATAAAGGATCACGAACGGGAGGCCAACCGTTCCATTGCGGTTCATTGAAGCCCATAAATTCCGGTTTTCGTTCGGTTGACAGCCTATAGTATTCCCACATCATGTCAGCGATCTGTTTTCCATGTTCTTCAGAGATATCCCGTGAGGCGACGGTTATAAAATAATCCCTGATGTTTTTCGGGTTCCAAGAGTCAATATCCCAAGCCAAATTCATAAAAAACTCCATTCCCCATTCACGACGTTTCAGGTCGCCCACATTCGCAATCCAGGTTTCATTCATCTTTTGCTGTGATGCACGGGTCATTTCCCGCCATACAAGAGAAGGAGTCATAGGAGAAAGCCAAATATACGGGTGAGGCGCACCCAAATAGGATAAGTGATAATAAATTCCAGTACCACCAGAGCGTTGTTGCTCGGCCGGGCTAGAGAAACGCTTGATGTGGCCGTGATTATCATCGGGCCATATAATGGTAATATCTTCAGGTATTTCCATCCCGCTTTCATAAATCTTTAGCACCTCCTTATAGGGAGTAAAGGATTGGGGAACTTCGGAAACATCTTCATTAATATATTTGCTAAGCAACTCCTGCTGATCAGAAATTATCTTTTCAAGTCCATTTACTTTTTTATCCATGGAGCCAAAACCTTGCATGCCACTATCGTGAACACCACGCATACCTAAAGTGTAAATCGCATCCACTCCTTTGCTCTCCTTCACCCGTTCCTCCCAATATCTGTGAACTGAAGAGGCATTGGTTTGATAATTAAAGCTTCCCATTGTCTGGTGGTCCCATTCCCCTACATTGTTTCGGAGCATAGGCTCTGCATGGGAAGTCCCCACCACGATTTCCCATTTGTCGGCCATTTCTCGATTGCCAGGTACTGTAAAAAATGGGCGCGTATTAGGATGCATCCCCGGCCAAATAGCGTTACCTTTCAGACGCAGCAACAGCTCAAAGATTTTAGCGTAGGTTTTTGGTCCCAGATTACCCACTTCCGGTTCAAATGTTTTGGATGCCCAGGGTTCAAGCCCCCAACCTTCGTCATTGATAAAAACACCCCGGTATTTGACTGTAGGAGCGCTGGAAAAGGAATTCTCAACCTTTACCGACACCCCACCACTTTGTGTAATTGGTGCATCTGCCCACCAATACCAGGGTGACACACCGATCTGCTCTGATAGGTCAAAGACCCCATAAGCGGTTCCCCGAGGGTCACTTCCTACGATAAACATGGCCTGGTTAATTCCTTTATCTGGGGAATCTACAAACATACGTCCATACATCTCCCACTGGCCGGAAAGTCTAGAAGTATCAATATAACCACTGATTAATTTGGAGGAAACATCGCCAATTACAATTACATTTCCTTCCAAACTGTCCAGACTGGTAAAAACCTCTGGTCGTTTTTTTGTTACAGCCTCTATATCCTCGGCTAAAAGGTGCGCAGCAATTGAATCCAATGCCGAGTTCTCAATATCATAGACGATGGATACAACCTGATCCTCATTAGCTATTGTAAATTGGGCATATACAGATTGAAGACCTAAAACAGATATCAGAAAAAAAAGCCATGAATACTTCGATCTATCCTTTTTTTTGAATTTCTCTTTTTTCATTAATTCTCCTATAGTTTTTGTTTAAAAAACCCTCATAAAAATTATTCAGATCTTATAAAAATCTTAAATTATTGACATGTGGCTAGTTTTACCTTTTCTATACAGTTTTTACTGGAATAGAGATTTATTTTTTGGATTACTTTCTATAAATAAGCGCAATTCTTAAATAGAATCGCGCTTACTAACAAATTCAATTTAAACCCCGTAGTTTTTTAGAAAAGGGTTTTCAATATTGATAATAAATAATTTATTAAAAAATGTCTAGCTTCAATTGATTACGAGGGGTTGCTATCTTCTTAGATAATCCCTGTAATATAAGATTAATTCGGATATCCAGGATTTTGCTCCAATTCCGCACCTCGGTTACCTTCAATTTCGTCTGCAGGTATTGGCCAAAGATTAAAATGTGGTTGTAGCCCCTGTTCAACGTAATAAGGGTTCAATCTGGATACCCGGTCGTAAAGTAAACCAAGGCGCATAAGTGTAAGTCTTCTTTTCTCTTCAACACCCAATTCCCTTACACGTTCATCTAAAATATAGTCGATATCCATTTCTGAAGCCGTAGCCAAGGATGCATTTGCTCTTTGTCGGATTACATTAATATCCGCGGCTGCCATTTGCGGATCATTATTCGATAAATGTGCTTCAGCTCTTAGTAAATAAGATTCTGCTAACCGCAACATATATTGATCTGTATAGGTTCCTCCTGCAGAACTAGTTAAACCGAAATTTTCATTTCTAAATAAACCATCCGGATGGTTATATGGTGTAGTTACTTTAGACTGGTAAGCGTAAAACTCCCTAATAGTAGGAGAATCCTCCGTAGAATAAGTTTCTCCTGGCGCTAGGGCTACTGTATTTTCTGAGTTATATTCTCTTACAAAATTGTGATTTGCATTTCTAATATCATTAACAAAATCAGGATCACTGGCATCTCCTCCCCATACCGTATTGCTAAAAAACTCTGAAGATATCATCCAGCCAATACCACGACCACCAGTATAATCACTTACTGGCCACGAACTAAAAGCTCCCAACCTGTTTAATGGAGCGTGGTGCCTTTCAAGCATATATGAACCACCCCGATCTCCTGATTGCAGGCCACCTCCCTGAGTATCGAGTTCAAATTGGATTACCCAGATGGCTTCAGTATTTCCGGTAGATCGGTTTTGATTGCCCCTTCTAAACAAATCCCAATAAACATCACCAGGTGTCTCATTAGCACGTGTTCCAAAGCGTTCCCGCATCAATTCTGTAGCGGGATCATTAATTACGACATCTAAAGCTGCTATTGCATCAGTATTCTGACCTAATGCTAAGTAAATCTCAGCCAAAAAGTGATTTGCGGATAATGCATTGACGCGACCATCGGTTGTTTCATCGATACCGGGAAGGTTTTGAGCTGCATATTCTAAATCAGAAACAGCTTGATTTAAAACTTCTTCTTTGGAAGCTCTTACAAAATCAATTTTGGGTTCTGTCACTTCTGATGTCACAAGGGGTACACCACCATACATATAAGCAAGGACACGATATGAAAACCCTCTAAAAAAACGGGCCTGAGCCAAGATTTCCAGTTTTTCGCTTTCGGTCATTTGAGAGTTTTCAGAACGATCTATAATTGCATTAGCTTCAGAAATTGTTTTATAGAGTAAATTCCAGTGTACTGTTGGGATATCACTGGCAGGATTATACGCGTTTTCCATAAAACTATGTCTGTCACTATTTCTTGGTTCACCGTCATAAACGATATCTGTACCATACAGAAAATCAAACGGTCTTTCCTCATCCCGACTGTAATATTGCCGTCGTACCAAAAAATAAAGATTATTTACCGATGCTGAAAAGTCATCATATGTAACATATGCATTTGCTGAACTAAGGAAATCTTCAGGCTTTTCATCCAGGAAATCTTTTTCGCAAGAACTAAACAGGAAGATTAAAACTATTAATATAATTGAATTTTTCATTGTTATTTTTTTTTAAAATGATAAATTAAAACCTAATGAATACCCTTTTAAAACCGGCCTTCCTCCAGCTATTAAACCTTGACCGGTCTCCGGATCCCATCCTTTCCACTCAGTCCAGGTCATTAAATTCTTTCCACTTACGAATATGCTTAGATCTGAAATAGAAAGCTTTTCTATCAGATTTTGATTAAAGCTATAACGTAAACTAATATCCTGTAAACGTACAAAGCTTCGGTCTTCATATCTAGTACCGGCAATACCTGGTGAATTTGGCGCTAACGCATTAAGTCCATCTGGATTTGTCGGCGACCAGTAATCAATACCGCTAACGATGTTATTTCTAAGTGAATTGGCGTCTCTATAAATAGCATTATCATTCTGGCCTATATAATAACCATTCCCACCTTGAATAGAGTTTAAGAAAACATTAAGTGATAAATTCTTATAAGTAAAAGTATTAAGTAAAGATGCTCGGAAATTAGGATCATCGCTTCCTATAAAAACACGATCATCAGCCTGTTGGATTTCACCATCCCCATTCTGGTCAACAACGCGGTATTGGCCAGGCATATAACCCTCCAAAATATTTTCTTCTCCAATCTGATAAATACCGTTTGTATCATAATTATAAATTGTATTTATAGGCTTACCTATGAAAAGACCACTCTGAATAAGATCGTCTTCAACACCATCTCCATCGGCATCTTCTCCGTTTAATGTTATAATTTCATTTCGATTTCGAGAGAAATTAGCGGTAGCTCTCCAAGTAAAATCTTCCGTCCTCACTATATCCCCTGTCAATGACACCTCGACACCTCTATTTTCAATACTTCCCACATTTGTTTGGATGCTATTGAATCCAGTTAGATATGGAACGCGCACTGAATATAATAAATCATCTGTAGTATTTTTATAAACATCAACAGATCCGGTCAATCTACTTGAGAAAAGACCAAAATCGAGACCCACATTCAAACCCTTCGTTCGTTCCCATCTTAGGTTTGGGTTTGCGAGTGAAGTAAGTTCCTGACCAAATGCAGGAGATGCACCATCACCAAAAACGTAGGCTGGCCGCGTTAAAAGGCGTGCAAGTGAAGAGTATCGACCAGTTTGATTACCGCTAATCCCATAAGATACACGTAGCTTAAGATTGTTTATATAATTAGATTGCTCTAAAAAAGATTCATTAGAAATTATCCAACCTAGTGCCCCTGAAGGAAAGTAAGCTGTTTTTTCGTTCTCTGCAAAAGCTGAAAATCCATCACGTCTTATAGTACCTGTAAGAATGTAACGATTGTCAAATTTATAATTTAATCGAAACATTTGGTAATTTAAGCTCTCTGTGTAGGCATTAGAGCTGATTTGTGGTATTCCGCCAGTACCGAGATCATTGTAACCCAGAGATAATCGATCAAAATTAGATGCATTTGCATTTGTACCTTCACCTTTCCGCTCAATGGCACCATATAAAGCTGTTGCTTCAATATTATGTTTACCAAACTTTCGGTTATACTTTAGGATATTATCTAATGTGTAATCCCTATAAAAACCAATATTTTTATAAGCCTCCCCAGTGCCACCGGCAGCGTATACACTAGCTTGATAATTTTTGTCTATTCTATAATTATTCCCGAAATTTATTCTATAGGATAGGCCTTTCAAAAATGGGACATCTATCTCAGAAAAAATATTTGCAAATAAATAATCATGCCTTTCATAATTATCAATATTTGAACTTAGAAACGGGTTAAGTCTTACTGTTCCCGTCGGAGTTCTAATAAGCTCTCCATTTTCATCATATGGCGTTAAGATAGGGGGCATAATAAACAGGTCATATAACGAAGGCTCTGCCCCGTCCTGATTCACAAAAGAACCAAATGTTTGAACACCCACTTCCCACCAGTCCGTAGCATCTATATTTACATTGACACGGATATCTTTACGTGAAAAATTATCATTCTTTATGAAACCTTGCTGCTCTGTTAACCCTAAAGATAACAAGTAGCTCGCGCGGTCTGACCCTCCTGAAACATTAACTTGATTTTCTTGAATAAAACCATTCTGAGTTCCCTCTTCATACCAGTCATAATCTTCATTTCTAAATTCTCCTGGATTGTCTGGCGATTCATAAATGGGTATAATATTTAGTCCATTATTCTCTGCGAAAAATCCTGGAAAATCTGGATTAGGTGTTGTATACTCAGGAGCTAAAAAGAGCTGGTCATAACTTTGTCGGTACATATTTTCTAAAAATTCCTCCCTTCCTGCAGGTCGAAGATTTTCAGAAGGATTCTGAGTAGTATAAGAAGAGGCAATGGTTATACTTGGCCCCTGACTTCTGTTCCCCCTTTTTGTTGTAATTAAAATAACACCATTAGCCGCTTGGGCTCCATAGACTGCTGTAGAACTAGCATCTTTCAGAATATCTATAGATTCAACATCATTTGGATTAATAGAGGAAAGTGATCCATTATACTGAATACCATCTAAAATGATTAGGACATCTTGAGAACCATTAATGGAGGCTTGCCCCCTAATACTTATTGAGGGAGTGCCTCCAGCTGAATTAACCTGTCCAACATTAAGCCCAGGTACTGTTCCTTGTAAAGTTTGAGCAATATTGGTATTTGGAGATTCTTCGAATGCCTCTAAATTAGCGCTTGATACAGCACCAGTCACATCTCCTTTCTGTTGTGTTCCATAGCCTATAACAACAACCTCCTCAAGATCCGAACTACTTTCCTGCATTACTACATCGTATTCGTTACTTTCTTGGATTAAAATTTCTGTTTCTTCCATCCCTATAAAGGAAAAGACAAGTGTCCCCCCTTCTTCTGAAGTGAGACTATATTCTCCATCAAAATCGGTCTGTGTCCCATTAGTGGTGCCCTTTACCACAACATTCACTCCTGGCAGAGGAAGGTTATTTTCATCAGTTACCCGTCCCGTAATTTCCTTTTCTTGGGCCAGTACAGAAATGCTAAAAATTAAGCACCCTGTGAACAACAAGATTTTTTTAGTAAAATGCTTCATTTAATTTATAATTATTAATTATTAATGCAAAAAATTTAATATTATCAATTTCACGGCCTGAAACCAGTGCCTTTGATTTGCTTTAGTTCAATTTTTAAAGCCGCATAATCCTGTAAATAAGTATTTCAGTATAACATTGGTAAATGTACAAGAATAAATTTATTACGCAATCGTTTGTGTAAAAAAAATCTAAATTTACTCTTAAAAAAAATCATATTATTCCATATAACAACCATTAAATGAATACTCTTACTTGATATTTGAATTATTTTAAGAATTAAAACATATATTTACACAATCGGTTGTATAAAAAACAAATGTCTTGGAGTAATGTAAACAAAAAAACAATCTTTAATATCAACCAACTGTTTTATAGGTACTTAAAATCATAGACCAATAAGTGCAACAAAAAAACTTTTGATTACATTTACAGCTCAAAACTTCACACACTGTAAAACCAAATTCTTAACCGCCAATTCTAAAAATTGATGAAAAAACACGTTACCATTTATGATTTAGCCAAGGAATTAAATTATTCTCCCTCTACTATTTCACGGGCATTAAAAAACCATAAAAGCATCAATAAAAAAACGATTAAAAAGATTCAGAAAAAAGCTGAAGAATATGGATATCGCCCCAATGCCATTGCGGCCAGTCTAAGAAATAACACTACAAGGACCATCGGTATTATGATTTCCCGCATTAATCGACCTTTTATTGCTTCCCTTATTACTGGTATAGAAACGGAAGCCAGAAAGGCAAAATATAATGTAATAATTACACAATCTGATGATAAATACGAAAACGAAGTAAATAATGCCAAAGCTCTTTACGATGCGCGTATTGGCGGGCTAATAGTTTCTCTTGGTATGGAAACCATAGACACCGCTCATTTCAATTCGTTTGTCAAACAGAATATTCCAATAGTATTTGTCGATCGTGTGCCCGATAGGTTTAATTCTTACAGGGTGATTATCGACAATTATATGGCCGGTTACCGTGCTACCAAACATCTTATTAACCAAGGATGTAAACGAATTGCACATTTTGCAGGTGCCCAGCACGTGAATGTTTACAACCTTCGAAAAAAAGGTTATTTAGATGCATTAAGAGAAGCTGAGCTAGAAGTTGATGAAGAACTTAGTATCGATTTAAAAACATTAAGTTTGGAAGAAGGTGAAAAAGCTATCAAAAAACTTTTAAAATTAGAAAATCCTCCAGACGGTTTGTTTTCTTCCAACGATACAGCGGCAGTGAGTGCTATCCTTTATGCAAAAAAGAAAGGAATCAAAATCCCGGAGGAACTGGCTGTAATAGGTTTTAATGACGATCCTGTTTCACGTATCGTTGAACCTGCTCTTTCCACCGTTTCACATCCTGCGATAAAAATGGGTGAAATTTCTACTCAGAAAATACTTGAACATTCAGAAAAAAACATGGATTCCAATATTTCTGAAATTGCTATGCTGGATACCGAAATAATTGTAAGAGCATCCAGTAATCGTAATAAATCAGAACCCAAATAATTTAGGTAACCATAAACTTAATATCGGAAAGGCTATAACCAGAACTAAAGCTATTAACATACCAAAAAAAAAGGGTAAAAGCGGTTTAACTACTTTTTGAATACTGGTATTGGCTACCCCAACCCCTATAAATAACACAGCGCCCACCGGCGGAGTACAAAGTCCAATACATAAATTGAGGATCATAATTACACCAAAATGCACAGGATCTATTCCTATCTCGGCTGCTATTGGTAAAAAAATAGGTGTAAAAATCAAAACTGCAGGAGTCATATCCATAAAAATTCCAATGAATAAGAGAATTAAATTTATCAGGATCAAAACTATCAATGGGTTATCGCTAAAAGATAATAAAACTGAAGTCACTTCTTGCGGGATATTTTCATAAGACATTACCCAAGACATCGCAATAGACATTCCAATAAGGAGCATAACCAAAGAAATAGTTTGTGCCGATTCAATTAAAACGCCTTTTAATTTTTTCATATTCAACTCTTTGTACAAAAAAGCCAGCACCAAACAATAAATTACCGCCACCGAAGAAGCTTCAGTAGCTGTAAAAATTCCAGCAACAATTCCTCCGATAATAATAAATAGCAACATCAAACTGGGCATAGCATCGATAAAGGATTTGAAAATATGGGAGACTGAACTTCTTTTACCAGTAGGAAAGCCTTTACGCTTAGCCCATACTAATGCAATAATCATCAAAATTAAACCGGTAAGGATTCCCGGAATATATCCCGCCAGAAATAAAGCTCCAATACTAACGCCCCCACTCGCCAGGGAATAAATGATAAAAATGTTACTGGGTGGAATCAACAAACCCGTCGTAGCCGATGTTACATTCACGGCCACCCCGTATTCCTTGGAATAACCTTCCTTTTCCATTCTTTTGGACATAAAACTACCAATAGCTGCAGCTGCAGCCCCAGCTGAACCTGCTATGGCTCCAAACATCATGGCAGCCACAATATTTACATGGGCTAACCCTCCTGGTAAGGCCCCTACAATAGATTTGGCGAATGCGACCAAACGACTGGCAATTCCTCCGCTATTCATAATATGCCCAGCCAATATAAAAAACGGAATGGCTAGTAAGGAAAAGCTGTCAAGCCCTGTCAAAACACGCTGAGAAATCACTGAAAAGGCTGCAACAGAATCAATATTGAACAATAAGGTTAACAGTGAGGCTATACCTATACTCCAGGCAATTGGTACGCGGATTCCCACTAATAAAATAAAACTAAAAACCAGTACAAATATTTCCATTAATTGTTTTGTTTTATCATTTGCATACATTCCTTAATCTGCAGCGTTTTATACCATAATATTAGTGAACCGGCCATGGGGAGTATGAGATAGATAAAACCTACGGGAATACCTAGTGCAGCTGAAGTTTGTTGTAACTTGAAAGAAACATAAGTGTAACGTCCCCCACCGATAATGAAAATGCAACCTACAAATAGAAAGATTACGGATGAAACAAATATATCTAGACGCATCTTGTTTTTAAGGGAAATTGATTCGGGCAATAAATCGATAGCAATATGGGCATTTTTCCCCGAAACATACACAGCACCTAAGACACTTACCCAAATTAGCATAAATCTAGCCAATTCGTCTGTCCAGGAACTTTGATCGGCTAAAATATAACGACTGCATACGCCCCAGAGTACGCTAAAAAGCATAACCGTCAAAAAGCAGATAATTAGCCATTCTAAAACCCGGTTAAGTTTATCAATCATTGCCGACATTTTTGATTTCTTTAATTAATTGAAAGAGTTCAGGGTCTTGGGTTTTTAATTCTTCAATTACTCCGGCAGATTGATTCTTAAACAAATCCTGATCGGGATAAATAACTTCTACCCCGGCTTTCTGTATTTCCTCAAGAGCTTCCTTTTCTGCGGCTTCCCAAAGCTCACGTTGTTTCACCCCGGCTTCCCGAGCTGCTTCATCAACCCATTTTTTTTCTTCCTCATTTAGCGAAACATAGGCGTGTGTACTCATCACCAAAATATCTGGAATGGCGGAATGCTCATCAACCGAAAACTTTTTACAAATTTCGTAATGCCGGGAAGAATAAAAACTTGGTAAGTTATTCTCGGCTCCGTCTACTACCCCTTGTTGAATTGCAGTATATAATTCACCCCAGGAAACCGGAGTAGGTGAACCTCCTAAACTTTTGATAAGTTGAATAGCAGTGGGGCTAGGCATCACCCTAATTTTCATTCCCTTTAAATCTTCAGGTGTTTCGATGCTTTCATCCCGGGAATAAAATGACCGACTCCCCGC
Source organism: Salegentibacter sp. (assembly GCA_017795085.1). GTDB lineage: Bacteria > Bacteroidota > Bacteroidia > Flavobacteriales > Flavobacteriaceae > Salegentibacter. The sequence continues at coordinate 508,387 of CP051246.1, read as the reverse complement.
ATCAAAATAGGTTAAACCTTTTAACCAATATTTACCGCCATCATTTAACAAGCTTCTACCGAGTTTACTATCATATAAATCGTAACGGTGCTGGCGGTCTCGAAACAGATAAGGATATCCAAAGGCCTTTAGCTTTGGTGAAAAATTCTCCATTACAGCCGAAGAAACTTTGGTCATAGCCAACCCTCCCAATTGTAGCAATTCCAGACACTGTTGTTCAGAACCTAATTGTCCGCTGGGGTAAATAGCAATTTTTAACTTACTATCGGATTTTTCTAAAACCCTTTGTGCGAAAAATTCCATCGCCTTGTGTACTGGATGATCCAGACTTAAACTATGTCCTAATTTTAATGTGTTCACCTGTTTCCTATCGTCCACCTCTGCACAGGTCGAAAAACATAATACACAGAAGATAATTCCAATAATTTTTTTCATATTTATTCTCCTCCTTTAAAACAACATTTTCAGAAAATCCTGTTAAGCTTCATCATTGTCTATTATTACTCAATGGAGTCTCTTACCTGAATAAAAATCTAAACCTATCAGTATCCTATGGGCAAATAAATAAAAAATATTTTTATCAACAATCGGTTGCATAAAATTTTTGTTTATTTGCTATTATTTTACTGTATATTGTTACACAATCGATTGCCATATGTAGTATTTAAAAATTTATTGAACCTTATACACTATTTAAATAAAACTTAATACACCAATGCAAAATAAACTTTCAGCAATAGTAACCGGTGCCAACGCCGGACTCGGCTATGCAACCGCAAAAAAGTTTTGTGACAAAGGCATAAAAACCTACGTAAACGGAAGAAACAAAGAAAAAACCGAAAAAGCTTGTAAAGAATTGGGCGAAAATGCCATTCCATTTATACTTGATTTAAACGATTTAGATCAAATTCCCCAGGCTATTGAAAAAATTGGTCAGCAAGCCGAAAGTCTTGATATTTTGGTAAATAATGCAGGTATCAATATGAAAAAGGAATTTCTGGAAGTAACCAATGAGGAATTTCAGAATATCCTTCACACCAATGTTTTGGGACTTTTTGCAATCAGCCGCGAAGTGGCAAAAATAATGAAAAAGCAAAATTCGGGCAGTATTATAAATATCAGCTCAATGGCTGCGCAATACGGAATTCCGAAAGTTATCGCTTATTCTGCCAGTAAAACCGCGGTAGACGGGATGACACGTGCTATGGCGGTAGATTTGGCACAATTCGGAATTCGGGTAAACGCCGTGGCTCCAGGATTTATTGAAACCAATATGTCTAGAAAAGCCTTGGATAACGATCCCGAAAGAAAAAATAAAGTACTATCAAGAACCCCAATGGGTAAATTAGGACAACCTTCAGATATTGCAGATTCAGTGTACTATTACGCAACTTCAGAATCGGCTTTTGTAACGGGAACTATTTTACCCGTAGATGGTGGAAATTCAATAGGATTTTAGGATGATTTCAATGCAACAGACTATGCGATGGTACGGCCCAAATGATGTGCTTTCGCTAAAAGATTTAAAACAAGTCGGAATAAGCGGAATTGTAACCGCTTTACACGAAATCCCGGTTGGAGAGATTTGGACCGAAGATGCCATTCTGGAACGCAAAAACCTGATTGAGAGTTTGGAGATGCAATGGAGCGTAATTGAAAGCCTCCCCGTGCACGAAGACATCAAAAAAAGATCAGGAAATTATAAAGAATACATAGAAAACTATAAAATAAGCCTTCAAAATATTGGTAAATGCGGTATTCCGGTGGTAGCTTATAATTTTATGCCCGTTTTAGATTGGGTGCGCACCGATCATTTTCACGAGAACAACGAGGGGGCTTCAGTTTTGAAGTTTGATCCCATAAAATTCGCATATTTCGACCTGTTTCTGCTAAAAAGAAAAAACGTTGAACAGGATTATTCTGAAGAGCAAATCACTGCGGCAAAAATGGTAGGCGATAAGCTTTCTTCAGAAGAAAAAGAAGAACTTTTTAGAAGTATTCTACTCGGACTTCCGGGAAGCACGGAAAACTTTACCGCTGAAATCATTAAAGAACTCCTGGATTCCTATTCACATATTACCGATGAAAAACTACGGGAAAACCTGGTTTACTTCCTATCTAAAGTTACCCTGGTAGCTGAAGAAAACGGCGTAAACCTGGCAATTCACCCTGATGACCCACCTTTTTCCGTTTTAGGTTTACCTCGTGTGGTGAGCAATCATAAAGACCTGAAATTCATCTTTGAAAACGTAAAAAGCAAAGCTAACGGACTCTGTTATTTCACGGGTTCCCTGGGCGCTAATCCAAATCACGATCTGTTGGAAATTTACGATGAATTTGAAGAGAGAATTCATTTTTTACACCTAAGAAATGTAGAAAAAGAAGTGACCGGAATTTTTATGGAATCAAATCATTTAAATGGCGATGTCCCGATGACCGATGTGGTGAAACGGATTATAAAAACAATGCACAAAAGGAATCAAAGTATTCCTATGCGACCCGATCACGGGTATTTGCACACGATGGAAGCCAATAAAAATTATTATGCCGGTTATTCCTTTATCGGTCGTTTAAAAGGTCTCGCTGAATTACGCGGACTCGAATTGGGATTACAGGAAGCTTTTTAATAATACTATAAAACTCCTGTTTTTATAGAGAATAATTTTCAAATTAATATTATGAATTCAATAAAATTATTTCAAAAATCTGCGGCTATTTTGGTATTTGCAGCAATCCTCGGTAGTTGCAAATCCAATTCTGATTCAGAAGAAAAAGAAACACAAACGGCTTCGCAGGATACTGCTCAAATGGGACTTAAAGATTACTACCAAAACTATTTCCCTATGGGTGGTGTTGCCGTAGCACCAAATACCGTTAAAGGTAAAGAGGCTGAATTGTTAAAAAAGGAATTCAACAGTATTACTCCCGAAAACGTGATGAAAATGGGGCCAATACATCCCGAAAAAGATAAATTTTATTGGAAGGATGCCGATGCCCTTGCTGAATTTGCCGAAGAAAACGAAATAAAAATGAGGGGGCACGCTTTGGTTTGGCACCAACAAACCGGCAGTTGGATCTTTGAAAATGAAAACGGTGGTAAAGCTGATAAAGAGGAATTGTTGAAGCGAATGAAAAACCACATCAATTCAGTAGTTCCTCGTTATTCAGAACATATTTATGCCTGGGATGTGGTAAATGAAGCGGTTGCCGATGATTCTATTAAAGTTTACCGAAAATCAGAATGGCTGGAAATTGCAGGAAAAGACTTTTTGGTAAAAGCTTTTGAATATTCCCGTGAGGCTGATCCGGATGTCAAACTTCTTTACAATGATTATAACGCGATTATCACTGAAAAAGAGATAGAATTATTGAATTATTAAAGTTTCTTCAGAAAAACGACGCACCAATAGATGGCGTTGGAATTCAGGCACACTGGTCAATTTATGGACCAACCGAAGAAGAACTTCGCGAAGCTTTGGATCTTTATTCAGGTTTAGGACTGGAAATTCAAATTACCGAGCTTGATGTTTCCCTGTATCCGTGGGAAAAAGAGCGGCGCGAGCTTAAAGAAGGCGAATCGGATGAATTCACTCCTGAACTCGAACAAAAACAAATTGAAGCCTACGATATGTTTTTTAGGGTATTCAGGGATTATAAAGATGTAATCACGGGAGTAACTTTTTGGAACCTTTCCGACAAATATTCCTGGTTAGACACTTATCCTGTAAAAGGCCGAAAAAATTACCCGCTTCTCTTTGATGAAAATTTTAAACGTAAAAAAGCTTACGAAAAAGTGGTCGAATTTGAAACCCAAACCGAAACCAAAACACCATAATTATGCAACCTTCCTTTCAAGCATTTTCTAAATCATTCTTATTTCTATTCCTAATTTTCGTAAACCTGTACTCAATTTTCGCCCAGGAATCTTACATCAGCACTACTGAAGTGACAAACGGATTTACGCTAAGTAGCGGTGATAAAATTTCAACTTTATTTCTTGACGAAAATGATCACGAAGGGGTTCATTGGGTTGCTGAAGACCTTAAAGAAGACTTAAAAAAAATAACCGGAAAATCCCCTGAAATTTCTTCAGAAAAAATAAATAATGAATATCCTGTTATTATTGGAACTCTGGGAAAAAGTAAATTAATTGATGATAAAGAATTACAAATAATCAATATGCATGAAGATACCGATGATGATTGGGGTACTTCGGTAGGGAATAATACTACCCGGGTAATTTCAGAACTAAACCTTGAAAATAGTGCAAATCACAGCCTGAAAATTTTTCAAATCCCACGTAAATACACCAAGAATTAGTATATTGAAAATATAAAATTTTAATTAAAACATAATGAGCAACATCCCAAGACGAAAATTCTTACAACAAACAACTTTAGCTACAGCCGGCTTAAGTTTATCTGGGTCACTATTTGCAAATCCAATATCTATTTTTTCTGCAAATGACACCATCAATTTTGGAGTAATTGGCTGTAAAGGGATGGGCTGGGCAAATATGCAAGCCCATTTAAAATTACCGAATGTAAATTGTATAGCATTGGCAGATATTGACCAACGCATTTTAGACGAGAGATCCGCCCAGATAAAAGAGATAAGTGGCAAAGCCCCAAAACAATATAAAGATTATCGCAACATGTTGGAAAACAAAGCTATTGACGCGGTAATTATAGGTACTCCAGATCATTGGCATTGCTTAAATATGGTAGACGCCCTGCAAGCCGACAAGCACGTTTATGTAGAAAAACCCCTTGCCAACAGTATTGAAGAATGTAATGTGATGCTTAATGCCGGCAAAAAATATAATAAGATGGTTCAGGTGGGGCAATGGCAACGGAGTGGAAAGCATTATGATGATGCCATACAATATGTACAATCGGGCGAACTTGGGCAAATTCGTTTAGTAAAATGCTGGGCTTATCAAGGCTGGATGAATCCGGTTCCGGTTAAACCAACCTCCACTCCTCCAGAGGGCGTAGATTACAAAATGTGGCTGGGTCCCGCTCCGAAAAGACCGTTCAATGAAAATAGATTTCATTTTAATTTTAGATGGTTTTGGGATTATGCCGGCGGCTTAATGACCGATTGGGGTGTTCATGAAATTGACATTGCACTTTACGCTATGGGTGCAAAAGCACCAAAATCTATTTTAGCTTCTGGAGGCAAGTTTGCTTATCCTAACGATGCTTCTGAAACTCCTGATACCCTACAAACCGTTTATGAGTTTGAAGATTTCAACCTATTGTGGGAGCACGCTACCGGTATAGATGGGGGAAACTACGGAAGAACCGAAGGTATAGCCTTTATTGGCAATAATGGTACGTTGGTGGTAAACAGGGATGGTTGGGAAGTTATTCCTGAAGGTGAAAACAAAAATGAAGAATGGGTTACCAAAACCGAAAAAATAGATTTGATTTCTCCAGAAGGTAATGCCCTAGAAAATCACGCTAAAAATTTTGTTTCAGCTATTGAATCTGGGGACAGCAAAAAACTTAATTGTGGTATTGAAACTGGAAGTGTTGCGGCGATTACTGCACATATGGGCAATATTGCTTATAAAACCGGAAAGAAATTATACTGGAATGCAGAAACCGGTTCCTTTAACGATAATGAAGCCGATGATTTGTTAAAAGCCAATTATCATAATGGCTGGGAATTGCCAAAAGTGTAAATTCATTCTTACCAACGAACCCCCTTCACATTCATTTCGAGAGAATAAATAGCCTCTTGAGCGGTGATAAAGAGGGTTTGTTGTTTTTTTCCACCAAAAGTTACATTGGCTGTCCAATCTTTATCTATCGGAATATGCTGAATTTTCTTACCAGATTTATCGAAAATCGCTACCCCGTCTCCGGTAAGGTAAACATTACCCTCACTATCTATGGTCATCCCGTCTGAGCCTAATTCAATAAAAAGCTTTTTATCTGAAAGTTTTCCGTCCGGATTAATTTTATAGGAATACGTTTTATTATCACCAATGTCCGCAATGTATAGGGTTTTACCATCGGGAGTCCCAATAATACCATTAGGTTGTACCAAATCATCAGCTGCAATACTTATTTCACCTTGTGAATTCAAATAATAAACGCATTCTTCTTTAATTTCCTTTTCAGTGCGTTCCCAGTAATCACGTTGATAATATGGATCGGTAAAATAAAATCCTCCATTTGGCGCGACCCAGAGATCATTTGGACCGTTTAATCGTTTTCCCTCAAAATCATCAACCAAAACTTCCACATTCTTTTCGAAAGAAATTTTCCATATTTCAGAATTCTCATCGGCAGCGGCCAAAAGATTTCCTTCTGAATCAAAATAAAGTCCGTTAGCCCTGCCGGCATCATTCATAAATAAAGAAATAGAATTATCTTCTACAGACCATTTATGGATTCTATTATTCGGTTGATCAGTAAAATATACATTGCCTTCAGCATCTGAAGCCGGCCCTTCAGTAAACTCAAATTCATTGGAAATAAGCTGGGGTCTATGCCCTTCTTTAATCAGTTCCTTTTGGGAATTACAGGAAGTAAATCCACCCCCCAGAATTAAAATCGATAGTAAAACCCTTAGTTTCAGTTTCATAAAAAAGCCTTTCATTAAATATAAGTAAAGGTTTTTGAAATATATTATTCATTATTAGAAATATTATAGTTTTTGCGTCATGCTGGACTTGTTTTCAGCATCTAATACTGATATTGAAAATGAGCAATAGCAATATATAATAAGACCCTGAATCAAGTTCAGGATGGCGATACGGATATCACGGATATTCAATTAATTGTATGCTACCACCTATGGTGAACTTCCTGTTTTAGATATTCATCATAGATTTTATTCATCTCTTTAATTTTTTCTTCCCTCAGTTCCGGCAACTCATAAACCGATAAATTTGAAAGTAATTGCTCTTTTTTTGAAGCGCCGGGAATGGTACAACTCACTTCCGGGAATTTCAAAATCCATTGCAAAGCAATTGGAGCTAGATTTTCAACTTCGGGAAACAAACTTTTAAGCTTTTCAACGGCCTTTAAACCAAGAGCAAAGTCTATCCCAGAAAAGGTTTCACCGCTATCAAAAGCTTCCCCGTTTCGGTTAAAATATCGGTGGTCTTCTTTATCAAAACGGGCATTTTTACCGAATTTCCCGGTTAGCAATCCACTGCCAAGAGGAACCCTAGCGATTATTCCGATATCTTTCTTTTTAGCCTGTTCGAAAAAAAGCTCTGAAGGACGCTGCCTGAACAAATTAAAGATAATTTGAACAGTATCAACGATATCATATTCAATAGCTTTTAGGGCCTCTTCCACTTTTTCAATACTCACCCCAAAATGCAATATTTTACCCTGATCTTTTAATTTCTGAAAAGTTTCAAAAATTTCTGGCCGGTAATAAACAGCTGTTGGGGGGCAATGCAGTTGAATTAGATCCAGGGCTTCAAAACCCGTTCTTTTAAGACTTTCCTCTACATAACCTATAAGCACTTCAGGTGTATAGTTTTCTGAAGTATGCGGATTTATCTGCCTGCCGCATTTAGTGGCTATATAAATACGCTCCGACCTCGACCGAACCACGCGACCTACCGCTTTTTCACTTAAACCGGCCTCGTAAACATCAGCCGTGTCAATAAAATTAATTCCGTTATCTATCGCGGTATTTATAGTTTTTTCAGCGGTTTTATTACTAAAATCACTCCCCCATTTCCCACCTATCTGCCAGGTTCCAAGGGAAATTTCTGAAATTTCAAATCCCGTCTTTCCTAATTTTCTATAATTCATATTGTAATTTTAATGATTTAGGCAACTCAATTCTATTGGGTTTCTATTATAAAAATTGCATTTTATTATTTTTCTTCAAAAACAACCACTGAAAATGAAGGCAATTCTACCTGATTTTTTTCGCTATCAAGCTTGAAATCTTTAAATCCTTTAGTTTGTATGTTTTAGGCCTAAAGTATTATGATCTTGTAAATTTTCTGAAGTTAAAATTGAAGCACTAAAGTCTTCAACATTACCCCCCTTCAAATCAATAACGATCTGATTAGTATTTTTCGTATCGATATTTACCAGGGAAAGATTCACCCTACCTCCCTTACCTATTAAAGCTGCAAATTTCAATGAAAAAGGAAACCATAAGCAAGCCTTGACTTTAGGACCGAATTTTAAAAAAGCTGGTGCAATAATGATTTTCTTTGCCGAAACGCCAATCCATGGAGAATTGTTTAAAGACAATCCTTACCTGAAATATGATTTTAATAATTTCATTACTGTAGAAATAAATATAGAATTCCTGTTATCCCCCTACTCTTCATTTTCAAAATAAAGTCGCTTTGAGACCTGCACATTCCTTGGACAAAGGAAAACTAAAAAATTATCAATATCCACAATCTTTGCCTAAAAACTTTTTCTGGGTGTTGAGTAATTTGGAACAAACCTGGTCAAGATACTATTCAATTCTTTATTTTAGAAATATTTCCTTTAAGTCTTCCTTTGAAATCCTCCATTCTTCCCTAAGGTTTTTCTTTTTAGTCGCATTTCAGAGCATTTTACATTTACCAAAATCCGGACATAGATAGATAATTCTTCATTTGTTCCGGCTTTCAGGTAAATAAAAATAAGGAGAATATAATAAAATAGAGTATTTCAAGCCTCTTTAGGCTAAACATTTATACAAAGACAAAAGTAAAATCAATGCTAATGTCCTTCTACGATAGTGAACTGCTGGAAAGAAAGTATACACTGAAGAGGGGGAATTAAACCATACCATAAAAATAAAAAAACACTGAGAATCAATGCACTATTTTTTTCATCCGTTAAAATACGGTTTGTCAGAATGATATATTAAAACTTAAGATTCTGGTCATTTTTAAGATATAAATGGTTAGCCAAAAGGAGCCCTCTATAGATAATTTTGTTGCTCAACAAATAAGAAACATCATGAAGACAACAAACATATTTTTAAGCAGGATTAGAATACTTGCCATCATCGGAGTAGTTGTGGCTATATTAGCTTTATTAGCTTTTAACACTCTTGACAGTAGCAGTAAAGCAAATGAAAAAAATGTCGCTTCTCCCGCACTATCTGTCAAAACTGCCACTCCATTATTTAAAAAAATTACCGAGTGGGATGAATATACAGGTAGATTTGAAGCTAGTAATCGTGTAGAAGTACGTGCACGAGTAAGTGGTTTTTTGGAAAAAGTAAACTTTACAGATGGAGAACTTGTGAAAAAAGGACAAGTACTTTTTGTAATAGATCAAAGACCGTTTAAAATTGAACTTGATCAGGCCCAAGCAAATTATGCGCAGTCCATTTCTTCTTTAAAATCTGCCCAGGATAACTTCAAAAGAGTAGAATCCTTAAGGGAAACAGGAGCTTTATCCATAGAAGAATATGAGCGTAGGAAACAAGTTTTGGTTCATGCAGAGGCGGGCGTACAATTAGCTCAAGCACAAGTTGACAAAGCAGAATTAAATTTGGAATTTACAGAGATTAAAGCCCCGATTTCCGGTTTGGTGAGTAGAGATAGAGTAAATGAAGGAAATTTAGTAGATGGAGGCAGTGCCAATTCTACTATGTTAACAACCATTGTTGCCACCAGTCCAATACATTTTTATTTCACTGAGAGTGAATCAGATTATTTAAAATATGTAAGGTTGGCCAGTGATGGAAAACGCAAATCTGTTCGAACTGAAGGACTCCCCGTGGAAATTAAATTAGCAGATGAGGAAGATTTTTTACACGAAGCTACCCTGGATTTTGTAGATAATGAAATAGATCGTCAATCTGGTACCATTGAAAGTCGGGCTGTACTTCAAAATGAAGATCATTTATTAGAACCCGGAATGTTTGGTAAGGCAAGGCTTATGGGAAGTGCAAAACATGATGCAATTATGATCCCTGATGAAATAATTGGTACAAATCAGTCCTTACGTTATGTATATGTATTAGGAAATAATAACCAGGTAGTAAGTAAAAACGTAAGTCTGGGACCATTACATTCTAATGGATTAAGAATTATTCGGGGAGGCCTTGCTCCGGATGATCACCTAATTATTAATAATATTCAAAAAGTTAGACCAGGTATGGTTGTAAATCCTCAGGAATCAAATATTAATCCCGAAAAATCAGGTCTTACCGCTTCTAAATAATAAGAATCGTCCAACTTATTCTCTCTAGAAAATAATGACAATAAAACAAGAGGGGTAAACCTTTTGTGAGGATCCTTTATCAAAAAATTAAACGGATATCAAAGCAGCAGAGGAGTTTTATTGGCAAAATTTAAATTAATTCTAACTATGAAATTTAGTCACGTATTTATAAAGAGACCTATTTTCGCAGCAGTATTGAGTATACTTATTCTTATTGTTGGCGGATTGGCTTATATATCGCTACCCACATCCCAATTTCCGGATGTCGCTCCACCTACCATTGAAGTTGTTGCGACATATCCCGGAGCAAATGCTAAGACACTTTCAGAGACAGTCGCTGCACCACTGGAAAAAGAAATTAATGGTGTAGAGGACATGATTTATGTAACCTCTCAATCTACTGCGGATGGACGTGTAACACTTCAAATTGCGTTTAATTTAGGTACAGACTTGGATAAAGCACAGGTTCAGGTGCAAAACCGTGTGGCTATAGCAGAGCCTAGATTACCGGAATCTGTAAGAAGACTAGGAATTACCACAAAAAAAGTGTCTCCTAACATGCTAATGGTAATAAACCTGTATTCCCCTAATCAGACTTATGATCAAACCTATATGGGCAATTATGCAGTTCTGCAATTAAGAGATGAGTTAGCTCGTATAAAAGGAATTGGTGATATTCAGCTCTTTGGAGCCGCTGAATATGCCATGCGAATTTGGCTTGATCCTGATAAAATAGCGAATTTGGATATTACCGCTGCTGAAGTCGTGTCGGCCTTAAGGTCACAAAATGTTCAAATTGCCAGTGGTACCCTAAATACTTTACCTTCTGGAAATCAAAGTGCATTTGAAATAAATGTACAAACACAGGGTAAGCTTGTTTCCACTGAAGAATTTGAGAATGTAATTATAAAATCTGAAGAGAATGGACGTTTAGTGCGTTTAAAAGATATCGGTAGGGCAGAATTAGGCGCCCAAAACTATATCACACGTGGGTATCTTGGAAAAAAACCTGCCATTGCCATGCCTATTTTCCAACAGCCCGGAGGTAATGCTTTGGAAACTGCAGGAGAAATTCAGGATAGGATGGAAAAACTTTCAAAGAATTTTCCAGATGATCTTGAGTATGAAATTGCATATAACCCTACCAAATTTATCCAAAAATCTATTGATGAGGTTTACCATACCATCTTTGAAGCGGTACTACTGGTTATTTTTGTCATCCTTTTGTTCTTGCAGTCCTGGAGGGCAGCTATAATACCAATTCTAGCAATACCCGTTTCCTTAATAGGAACGTTTGCTGTCATGCAGGGAATGGGTTTTTCTCTAAATACCCTCACATTATTTGGTTTAGTCCTGGCTATAGGTATCGTGGTAGATGATGCTATCGTAGTGGTAGAAAATATGGAAAGATATTTAAAAAAAGGCTTTTCTCCCAAAAACGCAGCTTTTAAAACCATGGATGAAGTAGGTGGTGCATTGGTTGCTATCGGGTTAGTACTAATTGCAGTGTTTATTCCAACAGCTTTCCTGGAAGGAATATCCGGCCAGTTTTATAAACAATTCGGATTGACCATTGCCGTGGCCACAGCAATTTCTGTATTTGTTTCATTGACCTTAAGCCCAGCCATGGCAGCACTTTTAATGCGTCACGAAGAAAAAGAAAACAATAAGAAAACTTTTATCCTTTTTAGGCCTTTTGTTTATATAGGGAACAGGTTTAATTTGTTTATGGAAAATCTTTCCAATAGCTATGGAAAAGGGGTTCAAAAATTGGTAAGAACTTCAATTATGGTATTGGTAGTTTATTTTGGACTCATTTTGATTACCGGTGTCGAGTTCAACAGGGTACCTCAAGGTTTTATTCCCGCAATGGATCAGCAATATTTTATAAGTGTAATTCAATTGCCCCCTGGTTCATCTTTATCCAGAACAGATAATGTAGTAAAAGATGTATTAGACATTTCTTTAGAGATTGACGGTATTGAGGATGCTATTTCCTTTACGGGAATTGACCCAACATCATTTACAAATGCTTCTAATTCTGCAGTGGTATTTCAGATTCTCGAAGATTTTGATGTAAGGAACGATAAAGGCCTAAAATATGAGGAATTAATGGAAACCATTCGCGGAAAACTGGCTCACATTGATGATGCCATGGTTTTGGTCATCCCGCCCCCATCTGTTAGTGGTATTGGTAATGCCGGAGGGTTTAAAATGATGATTCAGGACAGGGCGAACCTAGGAACAGAGAAACTATTGGAAGCAACAAATACACTTGCTATGGCTGCCAATGAGGATCCCATTTTAAGCAATGTATTTACCTTCTTTAATAACCAGACTCCTCAATTATTCCTCGATATAGATCGTGTAAAAGCAGAAAAAATGGGTGTCAATGTTGAGAATATTTTTCAATCACTTGAAATCTATATGGGATCTGCCTTTGTGAACGAATTTAATTATTTGGGAAGAACATTTCAGGTAACCGCTCAAGCAGATGCTCCTAATCGTTTAACACCAGATGACATCTCCAGAATCAGGATACGCAATAATGAAGGAGGAATGGTACCATTGGGGTCAATCTCCAGGCAAGAAAATACAGCAGGAGCTGCAAGAATACCAAGGTTTAATCTATATCCGTCTGCATCTTTAAATGGAGATTTCTCACCAGGCTATAGTTCCGGACAAGCTTTAGAAAGAATGGAAGAACTGGCAGAGGAAATTCTACCACAAGGTATAGATTTCCAATGGACAGAAATTGCGTATCAGGAAAAGCAAACGGGAAATACAGCAAGTGTAGCATTTCTTTTAGCAGTAGTATTTGTTTTTCTTCTACTTGCAGCGCAATTCGAAAGCCTGATTTTACCATTAGCCGTAATCTTTATTGTGCCAATGGTGCTTTTATTTGCAATGATAGGGGTAGATCTTGCAGGTCTGGATAATAATATAATGGTACAAATTGGTCTGGTGGTTTTGGTTGGCCTGGCTAGTAAAAATGCTATTTTAATAATAGAATTTGCCAAACAGTTGGAAGAACAGGGAATGGAACTAAAAAGCGCTGTTATAGAAGCTTCTAAGCTTAGACTACGCCCCATACTGATGACTGCAATGGCATTTATCCTTGGTGTGATTCCTCTAGTAATTGCTACTGGAGCAGGAGCAGAACTTCGGGTTTCTTTAGGAATAGCTGTATTTAGTGGAATGCTTGGAGTTACCCTATTCGGGGTTTTCCTAACACCGATATTCTACTACCTGGGAAGGAAATGGACTTCTAAGACTAGAAAGGAGAAAAAAGTATCAACACATAATAAACTAACAAATAAAAAATTATAATATGAAGAATTCCTTTTTAATAGCCCTTTTAGTACTACTTGTTGTTTCCTGTGGTATTAAAAAAAGGGATTTCGAAATAGAATCTCCTGTCGTAATAGAAGAGGGTTTTCTAAGACAAGAATTGGCAGATTCAGCATTTAAAAAAACAGGTATAGCTAAAGAATGGTGGTCGGAATTTAATGATTCTATCTTGGATACACTAATTGAAAAAGCAAGATACCATAATTTGGATATAAATTCAGCAGTAGCAAATTTTCAGGCATCACGGGCTATGCTTAAGGATAACAAATTAGATAGGCTGCCAACAATAACATCGAATGGAGATTATACAAGGACACGATTAGGAGAAAATGTATTTGTTCCTGGTGAAAACCCGACATATAATACCTATAATGCGAGCTTTGATGCTTTTTGGGAAACGGATATTTTTGGGAGGGTTTCCAATAGGGTCAAAGGAGCTTATGCTAATAACCAACAAGCCTTGGCAGACATGAATGGGGTATACATCAGTATCTTTGCCGAAGTTGCAAATAATTACCTGGAATTAAGGGGTACTCAATATTTACTTGATATAGCAAGACGGAACTTAAAAGGTCAGGAAGAAACCTACAATTTAACCATTAAACTATCTGAAGCAGGGACTAGTAATAGTCTTGATGTATCCAGGGCGCTTGCACAGTTAGAAACCACACGTGCAAGTATTCCTCCACTGGAGGCAAGATTGGAAGCTCTAAAAAACAGTCTAAGTGTTCTAGTTGGGGAAGTTCCAGGGAAATTAGATTCTTCTATTGTTAAAAAACAACCGCTACCAAGTTTACCAAAATCCGTTGCAATTGGTGATGTGCAGGCAATGTTACGTCGTAGGCCAGACGTTAGGTTTGCAGAGGCCGTAGTACAGGAAAGAATTGCCCAGTACAATATTTCCGTTGCGGAACTTTATCCAAATATTCAATTTGGAGGATCAATAGGATTTTCGGCTGTTGATTTTGCAAACTTTGGAAGTAAGGAATCCTTTACCTGGAGTGTGTTTCCCAGCATTAGTTGGGCAGCTTTTAATTTAGGCCGTGTAAAACAACAAATAAAAAGAAACGATGCCTTAACATTGGCTGCCCTTAATCATTATGAAAAAACAGTTTTAGAAGCATTGGAAGAAATTAAAACCTCCTTTAGTAATTTCACCCAGGAATTAAGAAGAAGAGAGATTATGCGAACCTCTTCTATGGCTAGTGCAGAAGCTGCTAAAATTGCCAGACAGCGGTTCAATGCAGGACTGGATAATTTCATTGACTATTTAAGTGCAGATAATGCCTTACTTGTGGCTGAGAATTCCTTAGCGCTTAGTGAAATCTCCTCAGCAGCCTCATTAATTGCAATATACAAGGCATTAGGTGGAGGCTGGGAAATAATTTCAGAAAAAGAATTGAATAATAAGTTAAAAGTGATGAACCCGACCGATTTCGCTGATGATTAAAAGTAAATAATAAATTTAAAAGTCATAACTTTTTGAACATTTTCAGAATTAAAACATTATGAGCAATGCTGATATACCCGTTTATGAAAATCCACATGACCTTCATGAGGCTACGGGTTTTGTACACAGAAGTCACATTCCAAACTTTGATATTTTTGCTGTAGAAGATATTAATCCCTCTAGTAAGAGATGCATGCCTCCTTATAGACAAGGTTTTTATCAAGTGGGATTGCTTAGTTATATTGGAGAAAGCAAGTTCAATTTAAATACGGATTGGTTAAATTTTGAAAAACATCCTCTTTGGTTTATGGTGCCGGGACAGGTAATTTCATGGGTAAGGGATGAGAAGATTTCTGGTTTTTATATTATGTTCAGAAGAGAATTTTTGATTCATTCATTTCCCGATTTGACAAAAGATTTCCCATTTCTAAAAATGACGGAAAATAGTGTAATGGCACTTACAAAGGAGGAACGTGAATCGCTCAATTTAGATATAAAAAGGATGCATTCTGTTTTTAAAAATCCGCATCCGTACCAGGAACGGATGCTTGAGGGGATGCTTGGTTCTCTACTCTTTTTTTGCAAAGCGATCTATGAACGTCATAAAATGACCGAGAATCATTTATCCCGTGCACAGATTATCGCAAATCAATTTGAGACCTTAGTAGATAAAATGTATGTGGATACGAAAAACGTGAGTGATTATGCTGAGGAGTTAAACATTACCCCAAATTACCTGACCACAACCATAAAAAGACTTACAGGTAAAAGTGCTAAGGATATTATTCAAACAAGACTCTTAATTGAAAGTAAAAGTCTTTTGAAGCATTCAGGATTAGATATAGCCGAAATCGCCTATCGATTGAATTTTCAAGAGCCTACACATTTTACTAGGTTTTTCAAAAACTTGAGTGGAACAACACCTAATAAATTTAGAAGAATGTAAAATATTATTGTCAAGCTTTGACACCATACAATTGAGGTGATCAAATTTGGTAATTTTGTATATTAAATAAATAGATTGTTATGAAAGAGAAAAATGTTGCCGTAGTTACTGAATCTGGAAATAATTTGGGAAAAGAATTTGCCCATATACTGTCGGAGAATAATTATAACGTAATTCTTGCAGCCTGTAGCGATAGTTATGCAACCCTTTCGAAAGAGAACAGTAGCTTTTATCCATTTGAGCTTGTGGAAATCGATTTTACCTCAGAGAAAAGTTTAAATGATCTAGAGACAAAAATAAATTCATCTTTCGGAAAACTAGATCTTCTAATAAATAATGCCGAGATCGTCAATGGTTTTGGTCATAAGATAGACCAATTGAATATTGATGACCTAAGGAGGGTATACGAAATTAACCTTTTTGCTATAATAAGAACCATTCAAACCTTAAAGCCTTTATTACTAAAAAGTGAGTATCCGAATATTATTAATATAACAAGTGCACTTGGTGATGTGAATATGATGAAAGATGAAGATTTTTGTTACTCCTGTTACGGCTTAACGGCCTATTCTACGTCAAAGGCAGCTTTGAATATGTTTACTCACCTGCAATGCAAGGAATTTCAACCTTCAAAGATAAATATACATAGTTTTGATCCGGTAGTGATGAAGAATTGTACTTATAATTCTGTTACTATAAGTAATAGTGTTAAGAATGATTTTATTTCGTTGATAAAAAAAGATAAGAGTTAATACCTAGAATGAATTTAAAAGAGCACTTGAATTAATTAAGATAATTCTTTGACTATTTAATTTAGAAGTATCTTATTTTAAAACAATTTTACTATGGGATAATAAGGAAATTTTGATAGCAGCCAATAAAGCTATTTCAAACGGTGATCATGAGGGGTTTTTAGCATTTTGTACTGAAGATACGAAATGGACTTTTGTTGGTGATCTAAGCCTACAAGGAAAAGAAGCTGTTCGCCTATGGATGAAAGAAAATTATATAGAACCCCCAAAATTTGATGTTAAAAATTTAATCGCTGATAATGATTATGTTACAGCTATCGGAAATATAAAATTAATACGAAAAGATTGTAAAGTGATTCGATATGAGTATTGTGATGTTTGGCGATTTCGCGATGGTAAAATGGCCGAACTGGTGGCATATGTAATAGAAATTATATAGCTATAACCATCAATCCTTTGAAGCAATGATTGGCATCATCGCTTATTTTTTTATGAAATGATAAATCAGTATAGTTCGATCAATGATAAAAAAGAGAAAATTAAATTTTAAGACAGCTTGAAACCTGAGTTTTAACTTTCATATAAAGAGATTATAAAAATATTTAAAAAGCAAGGTAGGAATAATAAAAACTTACAAATTGCCTACCATTATATTCCACCAAATCAAAAAATCTTACCGGACAAAAAAATATAAAATGAAAACACCAGTATTAAAAACTTCGGCTGATAGATTTAAAACTAAAGGTGTAGAACATTCCTCTAGCGGAACAATTTTAATCCCAGATATTAGTGGGTTTACAAAATTTGTAAACGAAACAGAATTTACTGTAGGTCGTGAGATTACAAAACAACTTCTCCAGGTTATCATAGATAATAACATTCTACAACTCAAAATTTCAGAAATAGAAGGAGATGCTGTTCTATTTTATAAAAAGAATGTTTTATCACCGTTAGAAATTAAGAATCAATATGAGCTAATGCTAAATAGGTTTAAGGAAAAAATACAAAAACTCAGCTTGGATAATGGTTTTAGAATCAATTTATCCTTAAAAATGATAGTTCATTTTGGGGAGCTATCTACCTATACGATTAGTAATTTTGAAAAGCTTTATGGTAAAGCGGTTATTGAAGCACATAACCTTCTTAAAAATTCTATCTCCAGTTCATCCTATCTCTTACTTACCGATAATGTTTTCAGGGCAAACAGAAAAAAATTTAAGGGTACCTGTTATTATTCGGGTAGTCAATTATGTAGGGTTTACGGAAATTTAGAAAAAATTGGGTATACTTACTTTAATTATGAAGATGATAAAAATACGGGTACTATTAAACTTATTAATAACTTTTCAGAATTTGAATCTAAATTAAATATTTCTAAGGTAAAGTAATCGGAAAATGAACCACTATGGACTTAAAGTCCATAGTTTCGCGCTGGTGACTCAAAGTCACCTCTAAGGTCATTCTTCTATTATAAAATTAGTGCCTCCCCTATCGTTCGGTTTTCTGTGATGTTCCAAATATTCGTTAACCATTTCATCTGTAATATTTCCTCTACTCCAACATCCATAACCAATAGCCCAAAAATGTCTTCCCCAGTACTTCTTTTTTAATTCTGGAAACTCTTGTTGCAACTTACGCGAACTTCTACCTTTGAATTTCTTGACCAAATCGCTGAAGTTTTGAGATGAGCGATAATCTATATGCATGTGAACATGATCTTTGGAGATCACTCCCTTCAATATTTCAATATCCTCAGCCTCGCATATTTGAATTAGCAACTCAAGGCAACGTTTTTGAATATCCCCCTTTAATACAGCGTATCTATAAAACTATATCAGCTATAAGAAGAGAAACAGTATGTCCACTTGATCTTTGTTCTGACATAGAAACAAAGATAAGTTTTTAGAAGCTAAAGCGAAATGCACTAAAGTGCATAGTTTTAACTATTCCTGAGACCAATAAATTTTAAAATTAAAACCTGAATAGAAAAAATTGTTTCGGTGTGAAAATGAAGACCTGGTTTTAAAGAAAAACTAAAAAAGTAAGGTAAAATGTTTACCTATATACACAACCTTGATTGCTCTCGGGATACCGAAAGAGACAGAGTTGAACTAACGCTTCAATGAAATGCTCAATAGTAATTCTTTCCTGGAATGATAACTTGGATCGTGTTATTGCATATTTTGCCCCCTCATTAGAAAGTTTATATACACCACAAATGCCGTATAGGTTTTCACCGGTAGGTAAGGAATATAATACCTAAATAAATACTTAACAAACTCATCTTTGGCAGAAACCTCTTCAATATAAAAACCAATATTATTTAAAACACCGACTAATTTAAAATAATTGTTAAAAAAATAACAAAATTCATTTATAAAAAGAACACAAAACCACCTCAATCACCTTTTAATCAGGTGTTTATTTCGACGAAGTTAATTTTAAGTATTTACCAATATTTAAATATCTATTTAAGTATAATTAACAGCGATGCTCGCCCCTTCCACTAGGTTTGTAGCGAATTTTAAAAAAACATCAATGAAGGATTTTTATCTTTTACTATTTACATTAATTAGTTTTTCCTGGACAGGGAGCAGCCAACAGGAAATATCAGGTGTGGTTACCGATTCTGATGGTATTCCTCTGGGAGGAGTAAATCTAAGTTTAAACACATCCAACCAAGTAGGTGCCGTTACCGATTTTAATGGACATTTTGAAATCACTGCAACTCAAAATGATACCCTGGTTTTCTCTTATATAGGTTTTAAAACTCAAAAAGTTGCGGTTAAGAATCAAAATGATTTTACAGTAACGCTACAGGTAAACACAGAGTCTTTAGATCAGGTAATAGTTACTGCATTAGGAATTACTAAAGCCGAAAAGAAAATTGGTTATGCAACCCAGGAAATTGAAACTGATAATCTGAAGAATTTACCAGTACCAAATGTTGCTAATTTATTTTCAGGAAAAGTTGCCGGACTTCAGGTAAGTAATCCCCCGGGAATGTTTCAATCACCTTCATTTTCCCTTCGTGGCAAAACCCCTTTAGTGGTGATTGATGGAATACCGGTAGAAACTGACTTCTTTGATGTTCCGCAGAATAATATTGCTTCCATGAATGTTTTAAAAGGAACTTCAGCCTCCGCTTTATACGGCTCCAGAGGAAGGAATGGAGCAATTTTAATAACTACAAAGGGTGCAACGGAAGATGGATTAAGTATAGAAGTAGCCCAAAATGTAATGGTGTCTGCAGGATATGCAATATTTCCTGAAACTCAGCATGAATACGGGAATGGATCTAACGGACAATATGAATTTTGGGATGGAGCCGATGGAGGTATTGCCGATGGTGATATGATTTGGGGACCAAAATTTGATGAAAATTTATCAATTCCACAATGGAATAGTCCTATTGTAGATAACCAAACCGGGGAAACCATTCCGTGGTATGGTAGTGTTACAGGAACACCCTACGATGATCGTTCCCGTTATTCAAGACAAGCTTTACCATGGGTACGTCATAATAACTTAGATAACTTCCTAAGAACCAGTATAATTTCCAGCACAAATTTTACGGTGAGCCAGAAGAACGAGAAAGGATATTATCGGCTTAATGGAAACTTTTCTAACAATAGAGATCGTGTTCCGAACTCTAATTTATCGCAGGGAGGCTTAAGTTTTAAATCTTTAACACAATTATCTGATAGGCTAAGCTTAACAAGTAAACTTTCCTACAATAAAGTTTACTCTCCAAATTATCCAAATTACGGTTACAATCCAAGTGGTCACATGTATACTTTACTTATTTGGATGGGAGAAGACGTAAATGGTCAAGACCTTAAAAATCATCAGTGGGTACCGGGTTTGGAAGGCTATCGTCAGGCAAACTGGAATTATGCCTGGTATAATAACCCATGGTTTGGAGCGGAACATTATCAAAAAGAATATAATTCTGATCTGATGAATGCACAATTGAAATTAGCTTACGAATTTGATGAACACTTTAGGTTACAATTAAGAGGATCGGGAGTTTTAAAACAGAATTTTGAAGATCTTCAAAGCCCTAAATCATATTTTAATTATAGTGCGCCTCGAGAAGGCTCTTATCAAACCTGGAATAAAAGAAGACTGAATGTTGATTATGATGTTCTGGCGACTTATGATAATAATATTACTGAAGATTTTGGTATAGTAGTAAATGCAGGAGCTTCCACCTTTTATAGAAGATATCAGGAAGAATTTGCTGCCACTGATGGGTTAACAGTTTCCGGAGTTTACAATATGGGGAATTCTACAGGGCCGGTAAGAGCAGAAAATAATCTTTGGCAAAAAGCGATTAATAGTGTTTATGGAACAGTAGATTTAGAATTTCTAGATACATATTTCTTGACTATGTCGGCTAGGAATGACTGGTCTTCTACCTTACCAAAGGAAAATCGATCTTACTTCTACCCATCCTTATCGGGGAGTGTTTTGTTAAGCAATATTTTTGAAATGCCAGAAGCAATTGAATATGTAAAATTATTTAGTTCGTGGGCCAGGGTTTCAAGTGATCTGGATCCCTATGAACTTTCTGCATATTATAATAGTTCAGGTAATTTTGCAAATGTCCAGCAATTAACCTATCCGTCTGATATTGTTAACCCTAATATTGAACCAGAAACTTCCACCTCATTTGAGTTAGGCTTCAATACATCATTTTTAAATAATCGCCTTGCGCTGGACGCTACTTATTACAATACAGTAGATACCGATCAGATTATCGATCAGCCTATCTCACTTGCTTCTGGCTTTTCTTCAAGGAAAATTAACGGAAATGAATATACCACAAATGGTATAGAACTCTCACTTAGGTTTAAACCGATACAAAATGATAATTTCAAATGGTCCGGTTTATTAAACTGGTCTAAAATGGTTACTAAACTTACTGAAATTACAAGTGGTGAAGATAAATTTGGAAACCTTTCATTAAACGATCGTATTGATAGTTATTACGGAACTGAATGGATGAAATCTCCTGATGGTAAAGTAATTTTGAATGCTTCAACAGGCCTACCAACAAGAGATACCTATTTATCATATTTAGGTCATTTTGATCCCGACTGGACCTTTGGTTTCGTTAATGATTTTAACTATAAAAACTGGAATTTAAATGTTGCTCTAGACGGGGTTTGGGGCGGCTCTTTAAGGTCTCAAGTTGTAGAAAAAATGTGGTGGGGCGGAAAGCATCCAAAATCTGTTCAATATCGCGATGAAGAATATGCTGCCGGGGAACCTGTTTATGTTCCAGAAGGGGTTAATCTTGTTAGCGGTGAATTAGTAAGAGATGTAAACGGAAATGTGGTTTCAGACTCTCGTGTTTTTGAAGAACATACAAGCTCAATAAGCTGGCAAACCTGGGCACAAAACTATCCTTATCGCGCTAGAGTGACTGAAGACGAAAGCGAGACTTTTGCCAATGTTTTTGATAGAACTTATTTAAAATTAAGAAGCGTAACACTTAGCTATAATTTTACCAATCTATTGAATAGTAAAACAATTAAAGATGCAAATCTAAGCTTTAACGGGTATAACTTGTTCATTCTAAAAAAAGGTGATTTTTATACCGATCCTGATTATAAAACGGAAGATGATAATAATATCCAGGATCCTTCTTCAAGATATCTTGGTTTAGGAGTAAATTTTAAATTCTAAACTTTAAATCCAAAAATTAAAATAATGAAAAAGTTATATATATATATTACAATTGTTCTGTTAGGTTTTATAATCAAAAGCTGTCAGGATATAGATGACCTCAATGAGAATCCAAATAATGTTAGTGAAACGCATCCTCAATTGCTTTTAACTGAAATTTCAGCGGAAGCTTTTCAGGTTGGGGGCACAAGTCCTCTATACGCTTCAAGAATGCTTATACAAACAGGTGAAGAGAATGATTACCAATATTTTAAATGGGGGAATGGAAATTTTGATAATTTCAACAATCTAAGGCAAGTAACTAAAATGATCGAAGAGGCTGAACGAATAGGAAGTTCTAACTATATAGCTATAGGGAAGTTTTATAGAGCCTATTACTTTTATCAACTTACATTAAGGTTTGGCAACATTCCTTACTCTGAAGCTCTTATGGGAGAATCTGCATCAACATATCAGCCTGCGTATGATCCGCAGGAAGCTGTTTTTGAAGGCATTATTAATGAGCTAGATGAGGCAGCTTCACTTATTGAAAAAGAAGTGGCTATTGAGGGAGATATTATCTATGGCGGCGATGCTTCACAGTGGTTAAAACTTATTAATTCTTACGAACTAAAAATCCTAATGACTTTATCGGGTAAAACCGCCGCTGGATCGATTAATATTGCAGATAAGTTTAACGAAGTTTATAATAGAGGTGCAATCATAAATTCACTATCTGATAATGCACAATTAGTTTTTGAAGATCAGCAGGATAGTCGTTACACTGAATTTAACTCAAGCAGTTATGGTTCAAGCATGTATATGTCTTCAACTTATATCGATTTGCTTCAAAATCTAGAAGATCCAAGACTATTTATTGTAGCCGAGCAAACTTCATCAGCAGCCTCAGCAGGGTTATCCGTTAATGATTTTGAATCTTATAACGGGGGGAGCCCAACAGAAAACTATTCCGTAATAAATGAGACCTTGGTAGCAGATGGAAATATTTCTAAAGTAAATGCAAGATATTACACCGATCCAACTACAGAGCCTCATACTATTCTTAGTTATTGGGAAATAGAGTTTATCATGGCTGAAGCTGCCGTTAGAGGTTGGATAAGTACCGACGCCTCTATACATTTTGCAAACGCAGTTGCTGCAAGTTTCGAATTTTATAGAACTTATGCAGAAGATTATTCTGAATACCTGTCAGATGATGTTATTAATAATTATCTCAATCAACCTGAAGTAAGCTTTCAAGGATCTCAAGAAGAAAAGTTGAAAACTATTTTAACCCAAAAATACATTCCAAGCTTTCTACAAGGTGGATGGACACAGTATTACAATTATTTAAGAACGGGATATCCGGAGTTTGAACATCGTTCAGGAGAAACACCGCCCACACGATTTGTATATCCAACAGATGAATATAATAACAATACGGCAAACCTTGAGGATGCCATCAATTCGCAATTTGGAGGCAATGATGGCATTCGACAAACACCTTGGTGGTTGAGATAGAACTATGAGATCAATTTCAAGAATATCAATTATTGCAAGGAAGTGTTCCTGAGCCTTTACTATACAAAGAACAGGTTTTAGTAAAAGACTCAACAAAACATCATAAATGCTCTCAAGGTTACATCTAAAGGATTTGCTGGTAATAATATAATGCGTTTCTAAAAGGGCAATATTTGATAAGGTTCTTAAATACAATACTATTCTTAATCTGTATTACCATATCTTACTATTTAAATAAAATCAACTGAAAACCTGCTGATTACTATGGTTTTCAAAATTTGAATCAAAAATAAATGGAATCAAGAAGATCCTTTTTAAAAAAAGCGGCCTTTTTAGCTGGATCCACTGCTCTTTACAGTGCTATACCACAATCGGTAGCTAGGGCCATGGCAATTAGTCCTGATCCGGGTACAACCTACTTAAATGCAGAACACGTGGTTTTTCTTATGCAGGAAAACAGGTCTTTTGATCATTGCTTTGGAAGCCTTCGGGGTGTTCGCGGGTTTAATGATCCCCGAGCTATTGATACCCCTACAGGACTACCTGTATGGTATCAACGTAATGCTTCCGGAGAAACTGCATCACCATTTCATTTAGATATAAAAAATACGAAATCTACCTGGATGGGAGCCCTTCCACATGCATGGGAAGATATGGTAGCTGCTCGTAATCACGGAAAAATGGATAAATGGCTCGAAGCAAAAAAATCCGGAAATCCCGAATATGCATCTATGCCCCTAACTATGGGACATTACAATAGGGCAGACTTACCATTTTATTATGCCTTTGCAGATGCTTTTACAGTCTGTGATCAAAGCTTTTGTTCTACTTTAACCGGTACTAGTCCTAACCGAAACTATTTTTGGGCAGGCACTGTACGTGAAGACGCCCATAATCCTAATTCTAAAGCACATACTGATAATGGTATGATTGATTTTAAAAATGTAGGTTGGAAAACATATCCGGAACGTCTTGAAAAAGCAGGAGTTTCATGGGGTGTCTATCAAAACGAATTAAGTATTCCTACAGGTTTATCTGATGAAGAAGAATATTGGTTAGCAAATTTTACTGATAACGATCTTGAATTTATAAAGCAATATAATGTTCGTTTTCATCCGGAACATAGATACTGGATGAAGCAAGAGTTAGAAAGACTGGTGAATCTGGAAAAATCTGGAACGCTTCCTGATAAAGACCTGGAAACAACTCTTCAAAAAATAGCAAGCTTGAAGAAAGATATAGAAAGCTATAGCGAAGCAAATTTTGAAAAATTAAGTGCACACGAGAAAGCTATTCACCATAAGGCTTTTATTACCAATAAATTAGATAAAAATTATCGTAAAACGGAGACTTTGGAATTTGAAGGCAAGCAAGTGCGTGTTCCTAAAGGAGATGTGTTACATCAATTCAGAAAAGACGTAAACCACGGAACTTTGCCTACGGTATCTTGGTTAGTAGCACCTTGTGCCTTTTCAGATCATCCCGGATCTCCTTGGTACGGTGCCTGGTATGTATCGGAAGTTTTAGATATTTTAACTAAAAATCCGGAACAATGGAAAAAAACAATTTTTATTGTTTCCTATGATGAAAATGATGGGTATTTTGATCATATCCCACCTTTTGTAGCGCCTAAAACCGGTACTGGTGCAACTACCAATATTGCAACGGCAGAAGAGTTTGTAAAGGGTAAAGATAATTTGGGATTAGGATTTCGCGTACCTATGGTTGTCGCATCTCCCTGGAGTCGGGGAGGTTTTGTAAATAGCGAAGTGTTTGACCACACCTCTTCTTTACAGTTTTTAGAACACTTTATAGAAGAGAAAACCGGTAAAAAGGTAATAGAAGAAAACATAGGCGACTGGAGAAGAGCTATATGCGGCAACTTAACCTCAGTATTTAGGGATGCTGATAGTACACCGCCTTCTCAAAATATCTTTGTAAACAGAGATACTTATATTGAACAAATATATTTATCCAAAGATAAAAAGTTACCTTCAGATTATGAGATGATGAGCGATGCTAAATTGCAATATTTAAAGAGTAAACAGCAATTAAATGCATCTCTTCCAAAACAAGAACCCGGAACAAAACCAGCTTGTGCTATACCGTATAACTTAGCATTTAATTGTAATCCTCAAGAAAATAGAAACACCTTAGAGCTCCAGATGTCTTGCGATGCCGGGCTTTCTAAATCAAAAAAAATTGCCGCTCCGTTTCAAGTATATGACCTAAATGCATTGTACCGGGATTCAGAAAAATCCTGCTATAATTTTGCAGTTAACGAAGGAGAGAATTTAAGATATTCATTGCCTATAGATTCCAAAAAATATCATATCAAAGCCTATGCGCCTAATGGTTTTTATAGAGAGTTTTGTGGAAATATTCGTGAACTTACAACCTGTGACATAAGGGTCAATCTTTTAAGTAGCACCAACCAATTCCATCTAGTAATACAATCTGTAATTCCAGATAAATTACACGTTAAGCTAGTAGATAATTCGTACAAGAAAGAACCTATATATTTTAAATTAGAAAAAGAAACAAAAGAACTCCTTTTAAATATGAATAATAGTTTTGGTTGGTACGATTACAGTATAACTATTGAAGAATACTCTACATTTAAACAACGATTTGCAGGCCATATCGAGAATGGAAAAGTTAGCACAACGGATCCATTGATGGGAGGGAAGGTTTAATACAAGTACCCCCTAAACCGGATAAGGTTTAAATAAAAAAGGCTGAAGCAAGCTTATTTAGAATTTGATTTTAATGCTGAAACAAGCTAAGTATGAGACAAATGTATATAACGGAGAATTAGATTTAAAAAAATGCTTGCAGCCGTATTGGTAAAAACCTAACGATAATTAGGTGAAGGAACGGTTTCTTTTTATTTCATTACTATGTAAATAATAGAGGGCTGAATTGACAGGCAAGATTTAAAAAAATATCGGGATGTAAACATCCCGATATTTTCTATTTACACACTTTTATGAGGATAGTAGTCCTAAATTAATCTTCATATCCAGGGTTTTGCGTTAAAGCGGGATTCCTTTGCATTTCAAGTTCAGGTATCGGTAAAAGTAAATTAGCTTCTTTTATGGTTCCTCCAAAATTGTTGGTAGCTCCAATTACATTTACAAAATTAATTTGTCCAGATTGATTTTCTGAAGGCACTGGGAACTTCCTAGTCCGAAGTACATCGAACCAAATTTGAAATTCAAAGGCCAATTCCCTAACTCTTTCTTTCAAAACTTCTTCTACAAAAGCTTCCTCTGACAAACCAGCTAAAGATGCTCTAATGGCTTCAGGATCCTCGTTCCAGTAAGCTCTCTCACGTACTCTAGCAAGTAAATCAACTGCCTCAGCAGTCACCCCTTCAGATCTTGCAATCGCCTCGGCGCCCATCAGTAAGATATTTGAATACGTGTAAATTGGAGTTGCATTTTCAGAAATTGCAGTTTCAAAAGTGGCTTCTTCATCCAACCATACATAAGGAGAGACTTCAAATTCAAGAATTTCTCCATCAGGCTTAGTAATAGAAGTATGAAAATATTGTTTTTCCTGAATTCTCAAGTCCCTTTCGGAATCATAAGAATTTAGCAAATCCTCAGTTGGCTTATACGCATTATTCACAATAGCATAAGCCATTTCAGGGGAAAGTGCTGAAGGAAAACTCCATTGGGGATAAGTACTATTAGCTATACCAGATGCATATTCATAATAATAAATATGCTCGTTTTCAACGATTCTGCTCTGTCTATTTTTATTGTAAGCAGACCCATTTTCAGCCAGTTCACCATTGGAAAAAGAGTGACTAGTTAAGTTATAAGTTCCTGAATTTATAACATTTCTGGCCGCATCTGCAGCCTCTTCATAATTATCTGTCCCCACTGCTTCCCCGCTCATTGTTAGGTAAGCATCTGCCAGGAGTGTTCGAGCAACTTCTTCAGTTATTCTGCCATTATTATTTGACATATGTGTACTAACCAAACCCCCACTGCTAATAGCAAAATTCAAATCTTCCAGTATAAGATTATAAACTTCTCCTGCACTACTTCTTTCCATTTCAAGATCTCCAATACTTTCATAAGGTTCTGTTACCAAAGGAACACCTCCAAAAAATCTTACCAGATAAAAGTAATTTAAAGCTCGAAAAAAACGAGCTTCAGCCATATACTGTGCACTCTCTCCTTCTGAAATTGTAGCTATCTCAGGAATATACTTTATTGCAGTATTAGCCCTTGAAATACCCAGGTACATATCAGACCACATACCATTAAAATAAGCTGATAAATTAGCTTCATCATAAGTTAGTTCCTGAGCTCTAGTTACATGAACTTCCTGCCCTTTATACTCGTTGTCAACGAAACCACTTATATAGGGACCAAACATAATTCTTGATCCAGAATAAACACCCCCAGTATACAATTGCATAGCTCCTGTTCTATACAACGAATTTACTGCATCCCTTGCATGTTCCGGCTGAGTAAAATATTGATCTAACGCAACTTCATCAACTGGTCTCTCTTCTAAAAAGTCTTCACATCCTGTAACAACCAGGACGAGCATTAAATAAAGTAATTTATAATGTTTCATTTTTAAGTCTTTTTCTGTTTAAAACTGTAAGTTAAATCCTAAAGAAAAGGTTCTTGGACGCGGGTATTGAAAGAAAAATATATTTTGCCCCCATTGGTTATCTCCCCAAGAAGAAGCTTCAGGATCATAACCTTTAAAATCGTCGGAATGAATCACAAAGGCATTTTGAACATTGCCATACACTCGAAGAGATTTTATACCCATATTCTCCAATACCTCTGGATTTACGGTATATCCTAAAGAAATCAATTGCCCCCTAAGAAATGATCCATCAGCGATCCATTGGCTATCAACTTCGCTATTTTGCCCTGAATAAGGACCGTTTCTAATTTGTTGAATCATGGTATTTTGATTATCCGGTGTCCAGGCATCATAAAGAGTACCCGCTAAACCGTTTGCATAGCCAGTCCTATCTTGTGTAGAGTGCATCATTTGTTGCATAATCTCAACATCTGCCACAAATTGTAGATCAACAGTGAAATCAAAATTTCCAAAGTAAAAATTATTAATGAACCCACCTGACCATGCAGGTATGCCATTACCAATTATCTTTCTTTCATCACTCCTTTTAGCTTCGCCAGGAACAGCCCCTACTTCAGCAGCTTCGTCAACCTCATCAGTCCCCCAAGTTCCAAGTCGTTCATACCCCCAAAAAGAACTCAAAGGTTCGCCTACCCGTAAAATTGTCTGGCTTCCTGATACCCAATTAGGGCCGGGAAATATATCCTCATCATTGACTCCCAGACTTTCTATTCTATTTTGATTATAACTAAAGTTTAAAGTACTTTCCCAACTAAAGTTATCATTCGTTACAGGAAAAGCCTGGAGCATTACTTCAAACCCTCTATTAGATACAGAGCCTATATTGTCCCTCACCGCAGCAAACCCTGTAGAAGAAGGTACCGGCCGATCTAAAAGTAGGTCCTCGGTAAGTTTATAATAGTAATCGAGGTTGACTATTAGACCACGGTTAAACATTTCTAGATCTAAACCAACATCAAATTGTTTGGTTTTCTCCCATTCTAAATCCGGATTGGGTAGTCTGTTGACATAGCTTACGGATGCCCTGGTACCATTAATAAGAGTGGTTCCGGTAGAAATAGTCCCCAAAGATTGATAAGTTGGTATTTCTGTATTACCTGTAATTCCGTAACTAGCTCTGAATTTCAGAACATTTATGGTTTCTTCTAGATTTTCCATAAATGATTCTTTAGATAAGTCATAACCTACACCGACTGATGGAAAAAAGCCATACTTGTTATTTGCTCCGAACCTTGAAGACCCATCCATCCTTCCAGTGAAAGTAAGCAGGTACTTTCGAAGATAATTATAACTTCCCCTAAAAAAATAGGAATTCATACTCCATTCATCATAACCTGAATTCGGAGTTCCTGGTTGGCTAGCAGACTGAATCCTATTAAAACGAAATGTGTCATCTGAAAATCCTTCGGCAGTTACATTAAAAAATTCAGAAGTTCTCTTCTGCCAACTCAAACCGGCTACAGCATTAATATTATGATCGCCGAAATTATCAGTATAAGTTAAGTAATTTTCTTGCTGCCAATACAGGCTCTTATTATTTGCCAAAGTTGCTCTCCCATTGGGAGAAGATATATTGATAAGATCAGTAGGGCTGTAGAATTGTTGATTTAAAGTATTTCTATCAAAGCCAAATTGAGTCCTCAAATCCAAATTAGGAAGAATATGGAATTCAGTAAACAAGTTTCCGAATATTTTATTTCTTTCTAGCAATCTATCCTGGGTTTCCAAAACGTGGACAGGGTTCGGGATTGCCTCCAACCCATAAGGGTCATCAACCATTCCCGAATTACTCCAAGTACCATCTTGAAATTTTACAGGAAAAATTGGGGGCATTTCAATCATAGACCTTCTGGGCATCTGATTTCCACCATCTTCCTGAGCTTCATTCTCCTTTACATTATTAACCAATAGATTAAGTCCCACAGAAAGCCAATCTTTAGGGCTAGCGTCATATGTTATTTTCCCATTTACACGTTCAAGGTAATTATTAAGCATAATACCCTCCATATCTGCATAGTTTAAAAAAGCTCCAAAGGATGAGTTTTCAGCTTTAGACTGGAATGATAACTGATGATTATGAGAAATTGCTACCCTTGTAGCCTCTTCCTGCCAATCTGTATCATAAAGAGGATTTCCGTTTTCATCAAAAAGGTTTGGATCATTTGCAGTGAATTCCGGAATAGAACCGTCTGAATATAAAGAATGATTGTTAAAACCTTGTTCCAAAACCTCCATAAACTCAGTGGAATTCAATAGATCGATTTTCTTAGGTAATACCCCAATACTAACAAAACCTTCATAGCCAATTACTGTGCCTTCAGTTTTCGCACCTCTTTTTGTGCTTATAAGAACGACTCCATTGGCTCCTCTAGCACCGTAAATTGCTGTGGATGAAGCATCTTTAAGCACTTCCATACTCTCGATATCATTTGGATTTAAGAATCTAATGCTTTCCATCACCACACCATCTACAACATAGAGCGGATCGGAAGAAGAATTAATTGTACCGATACCTCTAATAAGTACCCGTGGACTCGAAGATGGAGATCCTGAATTAAGGGAAACTTTCACACCCGCAACTTGCCCCTGGAGCCCCTGTAAAGGGTTTGCTATAGGCCCCTTTACTAAATCTTCACCGCTTACTGTACCAATAGCGCCAGTAAGATCTGATTTCTGTTGAGTTCCGTAACCAACTACAACAACTTCTTCCAATGCGGCTGCATCCTCTTCCATGACTACATCTATATTAAGGCTGCCCTCGATATCCTTTTCAACAGTTTTCAAACCAATGTAAGAATATTGAAGTACTGCCTCAGCTGAATTTATTTCAAGTGAATAATTCCCGTCAAAATCAGTTTGCGTTCCATTGTTTGTTCCTTTTTCTCTGATGGTTACCCCGGGAAGAGGCATATTATTTATATCAGTAACTGTCCCTGTAACAACTTGCTGCTGAACATAAAGAGAGGGTTCAGGAGACGCATAACCGACTCCAGAAATCATAAGAAAAAAGAAAGAAATGCAAATAAATTTCATTTCTCGACAACTGAATAAAGGATGCCAATCCTGAAAAACAAAGGCCATCTTTGGGTGTAATCGTGCTTTCATTTAATTAAATTTTTGGTTAAACAATTAGTCAATTAATCACTGCCAAAATGATTCAGCAGTGGGCAAAATGATAAAAAAAGCCTAGTAGTATTATATAATCGTAAATAAACGACTGAATAACACATAAACTAATATCATATTCGCTACGCTAATATAATAAAACGTTTTAGCTATAACAGCTATCTTTTATTTTTCTATTGTTAAATGTAGATGAATTTGGTCTGCAATTAAGGACGCCTACAATTCAAACATTGTTTTTTATTTCCATCTCACACATACAATAATCAACTCAAAATCCACCTGATCTTAGAGTTTATACATTATGTAAAATATTAGTTCAATAATAATTTTTTTTCTAAAACATCTAATAATTAGATTTATTTTTTTTCAATTTATATGTCATTGAAAAACATTTATAGGTTCGGGATTGAAAATTTATCTTTTAATTTTGAAAATCTCACTTTACAAAAGCTTTAATTACCATCACAGGTTCTTTTGTAAGATTTTTAATTGTATACTCTTCAGTTGCCGCCGGTATTATAAAAGATTCTGCATAGTGAAAAATTGAAGTACTATCATTAGTAATTATCTCCATTTTCTCTCCCTCAACCAAACTCAAAACGTGGGCCTGATTATCTGTTTTAATTCTAACTGATGTATTAATTTTAAACCTATGTACATCATAGAGGTGCTTTTCGTGTGTAGGAAGATGCTGCAACTCCATATCAGAATTACACGCAATAGTCTTTGGCTTGGAAATCAGCTCTTTTTCAACCTCATCTCCTGAGCGCTCAAATACAAGATTTTCCATACCTCTTTCAATATTAATTGGCCTGGGTTTTCCATCAATATCGACTCTTAACCAATCATACATTTTAAAAGTATATATATATGGCGTTGAACTTATTTCAAGCACCAGGTTATCTTTTCCTGAACTATGAATTGTTCCGGGTGGAATTAAGTATAATCCGTGTTTTTCGGAATCAAAAGATTGAACATAACGTAAGATATCTAACTCCTTACCCTCCTGCTTACTTGATAACAAAGCTTCTTCAAACTGATCCGGAGTAATGCCTTCCTGAAAACCTAGATAAACTTGGGCATTATCTTTTTTATCCAGAATATAATAGGTTTCTTCCTGGGTTATATTTTCTCCAAAATGATTTTTCATGTATTCTTTTTGGGGATGACACTGGATAGAAAGATTCCCTCCATCAAAAGTGTCGAGAAAGTCAAAGCGAATAGGAAAATTATATTGGAAAGTTTGAAAATCCTTTCCCAGAATTTGTTCCCCGGCAACAAACATTAGAAAATCAAAAGAATATTCTAAAAGGACTCCTGAACTTTCAATAATAACTCCATTTTCAGGCACAATTAATTCAAAAGACCATGCATAATTGACTACATTTTGCGGTAAACCTTTTATTTTCTCTTTAATCCATTGTCCTCCCCAAGCACCGGGTTCAAACCAGGGTCGAACTCTTACAGGACGTTTTGTTAACTCATCTATACTTTCTCTCCAGACATCGCCCTTAACCCAGGTAATTTCATTTATTCTTTGTCCATCAACTAAATAAGAAATTTCATTTTTAATTTGATTCTTGTGCTTATTAAGCACCACCCAATCCACAAAATAAAACCGCTTATACATTTTCTTAGGATCGACTGGTTGGCTAGCTCCAAGATTTAATATTGAACCAGATCGAGATCTAAATTGAATTTCATTTTTACTAATGTCGAAATAGATTGTTTTCCCTTCTACAGGAATAAGATTTGCACCTGTTCCATAGAAAATAACTGGATTTATGGTATTTGATTTTGCTAAAAAATTCATCTTTTTTAAATCAAAAAAATCCTTTAAATCCAGATCTGCTATTTTCCCAAATACAGGGTCATCACCTCCTAAAAAAGGAGAAACTAGATTTTCAATTTCACGCTCATTTTTTTGAGCTTCCTGAACATTAATCCATTTGGGTTCAATACCAATCTTTAAAAAAGCCGCATTTAATTTCTCACATACATCTTCAAATAAAATCCCTACATACCCATCAATCTTTAAATAATCAAAAGACGCCAATTCTTTAGCTAGCGATTCGTAGCTATCCTGGATTAAGTTATCCCCGATATTATGTGCTGGATAAATATCATACGTTGAAGTAATATCACGTTTTCTTATTGGTAATTCTAATTGACTAGTCTCTCTTTTCTCTTTTAACTTCATTTATATTTTTTTAATTTATATATAGCATCATATAAAACCCCCGCAGAACCTTTAAATGTTGCAGATCCCATTGGCTCATTACCGACGGTATACCATTCATAAAAACCATCGTTTGCTATTACTCTGTTTAACATTGGTTTCAAGTGCAAATAAGCCTCTTCATAATAACCATATTTTAAAAGCGCGAGTATCATTCTTCCTCCAAACCAAGTCCAATCGCCCCCATTCTGATAACCGTAAGGGTACATTCCTGTATTTTGAAAACTTCCGTGCGGATAAGTTGGGTATAGTGTTAACCCAATACTATGGGCTCCAGATTTTTTCACATTATCTCTCATTTTTTTGAGGGAAACTTCAATTTGCTCTTCAGTTAATAGCCCGGCTTCTATAGCTACTGCTGTTCCTCCATGATAGTATATTTTATTTTCATCAAAAGCTTCAGGAAAAGGAGAGCCGTTTAAATAGATGTGCGGAATAAACTTGTCGTTCTCCTCATCCCAAAGATATTGCATAACATTTTTTGCAATCGATTCTCTTATTGGCTCCCATTTGCTTTTCTTTTCAGGTGCCAATTCAAGGAAGTTATCCAACGCAATTATAAACATTGCGTTATCATAAACATCAATCGCATAATGGGTATCATCGGTTAAGTAAACTCCCCATTCATGTTCAGGCTGTACATCTCCCCAATCAGCAGTTGTTGCTCCATATAATAGCCCATATTTTTCATTGTACCTCTTATTCATCAAGAAATCCATTGAATGCTCCATCCTTTTTGCAACAGAGACACCTCCAATTTCTTCAGTTAGAAACGCTACATCCCCTGTACTTTTGACATATTTATATACTGTCTGGACTAAAGAGGTTTCCTGATCGGTTTCAACGGTATTTTTGTGGCCGGCATAGCTTGACTCTATATCTGTAAAAATATAATTATACCCTCCATCTTTACTAATTGCATTTTTTTGGGG
The DNA here is from genome assembly GCA_017795085.1 of Salegentibacter sp. Classification (GTDB taxonomy): domain Bacteria; phylum Bacteroidota; class Bacteroidia; order Flavobacteriales; family Flavobacteriaceae; genus Salegentibacter. The sequence goes on along the minus strand of CP051246.1, from coordinate 473,599 downwards.
AATAAATCCATCGACAATATTACCGTCTTCTCCCTGTAACCTAAAAAAAACCTTTAAATTTTTCTTTAATAATTCTTTTTCATACACCTCTGCAGCCAGATTAATAAAGGTATTATAATCCCTGATCCATACCTCCATATAACCATCTCCAGCATTAAAGCCATTCTCAACTACTTCCAATGCTTTTTTTTCTACAAGGGCTATGGTACTGTCATTGGCAATCTGTTTTGATAGTCCGATTTTAGCTTGAGACTTATCTTTTTTATTCTCAAGTTCACAAGATACATTCAGGCTAATTAAAAGCCCCAGTAGAGGTATAATAGTGCGTAATTTCATATTGTTAATGCTTTTTAGGAAAGCCATGAGCTCCCCATTTTTTATTTGGCTGAGGCCCCATTTCTAACATAAGTTCGCCTCCTTCAAGTAGTTCATCAGCATAAAACCAGAATGTATTTAAAGGTTTTTGATTTAAAGTCGCTTTTTGAATATACTTGTTTTTTCGACTTACATTTTTAGCTTTTATGGTAAAGGATTTACCCCGCCCGTATTTTTCATTCAAATCAATAGTAACTTCAGGAAAAATAGGGCTCCCTATTTCATATATAGGATTTGTTGAAGTACCGCCGTCCGTTTGGAAAAGTCCCAGGGCATTCATTATAAACCAGGCACTCATTTGCCCTTGATCCTCATCGCCTAAATAGGCATTACCCTCACCATAACCATAAAATCGTTCCATAATACTCCTACTCCATTTCTGAGTTAACCAAGGCTTCCCTGCCCAATTAAATAGAAATGCAAAATGCATGGATTGCTGATTTCCCTGTACAACGGGAAAATCCCAGTATTGATCATTTGGGCCGTTAAACCGCCACTTATAACTTTCTTCAAAGCCCCACTCCAAACGGTCTAAAAACCTGTCTTTTCCTATTCTCTCAACAAGTCCGGGAACATCCTGGGGAACAAAAAAACTAAGTTGCCAGGCATTTCCTTCAACATAATGATGGTTTGCACCACTTTTGAAAGGATCAAAATCTTCAACATAGTTACCAGCGGCATCCTTCATCTTTGCAAATCCACTTTCAGTATCCACAACATTCTTCCACCAAGAGCCTCGCTTGCTAAATTTTTGATAATATTCATCTTTTCCAAGAGACTTAGCAAATTGCCCAAGCGTCCAATCATCAAAACTATATTCTAAAGAGTTTGAAAAACGCCCTTCATCATAAGGTACATATTTATGTTTTAAATAAGTTTCCAAGTCACGATTTCCAGCCAAACCACCTCCCACCTTGGTTGCAGGAGTAGTTTGCATTTTATGGGCTGCTTCAAAAGCTTTTTCTGCATCAAAATCTCTAATCCCCATCTGATAGGCTCCTACAATTAGCGGTATCTCGTGTTCCGCTACCATTACTGGTATATACTCCATTCCCGCAGGTCCTTTAGCTAGCCAACCATTACTATCATACATTGCCAATTGAGATTTTACCCATTTTGAAGACCATTCTGGAGTTACCAAATTCCAGAACTGATTTAAGTTCCAGAAAGTGTTCCAAAAAGCATCACCGCTTAAAGCCAGTTCCTGCGGGGCATCAAATTTTAAAATCTCCTCATCGGCATTACGCCACCGACCATCAACATCACTAAAGATATTTCTACTGGCAAGGGCTCGATACATATTTGTATAAAAACGTTTATATTCCAGCTGGTCATCAGATTCAATTTTAAGCCTTCCCAATAAATCGTTCCATGTAGCTCTATTAGCATCTACTACAGCTTCAAAATTCCAAGCAAAAGGTTTCGATATTTCTTCCCTTAGGTTTAAAGCTGCATTTCCGATACTTACGTAAGAAATTCCGGTTCTTACCTGAACATTTTTTTCGTTTTCAGTATCGAACTCTACATACATACCGGCTCTTTCTGGTTTTTCTGTTTTGAGATTTTTATTTTTTTCAATGGAGTTATTAATCCAGGATCCATACTCTTTAATAGGCTGATCAAACTCCATAACAAAGTGGACTATGTAATCCTGATCCACACCTCCGGACCAGGCATTAGGCGTTAATTGCCGGCTATAACCTTCCAGTTTATAATCACTAACTTTTTTGATTTCTGCCTTTTGTATTTGATAGGCATATTCTGCAGGAATACTAAGATCTACCATCACCCTCCCTGTTTCGCCCCTTTTAAAGGTATATTTTTGAAAGCTGGCACGAGTGGTAGAAGTAAGTAATGCCGTGATATCGCTATCAATAAGATCAACTTTGTAATAGCCTAAAGGAGCTTCTTCAGTATTTTTGTCTATTCTAGACCGGTAACCACTCTCTGGATCACTCTCATCTCCAACTTGAATATGTAATTCGCCATTAGTAGGGAAAGTTCCTAATCCTGCCATAGTCCATTCGTGGATATGACTAAATGTGCCGATAGATTCAAAAGTAGGATCGTAACCTGCTTGCCAGCCGCCATTTTGATTATCAGGACTTAGTTTTACCATTCCAAACGGCATCCATGGCCCCGGGGCAATCATCCAGCGGGAATGGCCCGTTCCCATTAGTGTACTTACCTCTTCTGCCGGGCTTATTTGATTTTCACGTGATCTCAATACTGTTCCGGAATCTATGGTCTGACCATCTATTTTAATTTGATACCGGCTTTCGATAGTTTCCTCTACCGGGGGCATGGGGGCTTCTAGATTATAAGTTCCTGAGATTATGGTCTTTGAAAATATTCGTTCCTGATCCAACCATACTGATATTTCCGGTTCTCCCTGCAGATGTAGAACTTTAACCAACAACGGTTGGAATTCCCTATTATTCAACTTGCGTTCATAATCGGCAACCTTTATCTCTTGAATAATGGCTTTTGAGGGCTTAATGGTACTTAAAACCTCTTTGGAAATCAATTTAATCTGGTCATAGCCTATCCAGCCTCCTTCAAGTATAGATAGGCTTATAGTATTATTACCTTTCCTTAAATGTTTTCCTTTTATTTCAATCGGTAAAAGTTGTTCCTGTGATTCGGATGCCATTCCGGTTGTCAAAGCTTTCCCTTCTCCTCTCTTTATATCAAATTTCCAAAACTTCTCTTCATTAACCGATACTTTTAATTTTGTTCCAGCTATAGTATCGGTATCTAAAATATCGATTAATAGCTTATATATATTTTCTGAGTCCACTTCAGGGAGTTGAAAATTTATAGTTAAACTATGCGACCGAATCCCTGCTGTATGACTAGTTCCTCCCCAAGAATTTTCCGGACCGGGATGAATAAATGGCCAATCGTTTTGTATGTCATGAAAACCCACGGCAAAAAACCGGTCTTCATAACCAAAATCATTTTCAAGAAATTTACTATATCCATTTGGATATAAAGCCATTCCTTTACCTGTATTATCTGCATCTCCTATTTTCCATACCAAATTCTCCTGCGCATGGATGGGGGAAATCATTATGCAATAAAGCGATATAAGAAATAGTATTTTTTTTATCATATTATTTATAATTTTTAAACCTTTTAAACCAAAACACACTATAAATCAGAAAAATAACTATCATACCCAATTACGATATCTACTATAAATATCCTTTGAATCCAACGAATCATTTAACAGAATAAAATTCACAATATTTAAGTTTAATCAATTTCATTACAAGTTCATATGTTTGAACATATGTGCAATATAAAAAAAATATTCATTTAAAATGGTTTTAAGAAAAATATATATTTAGATATCGATACCAGTCAAATAAAAATGGGCATATTTAATTAAACAAATTTTTATTAGGAGAAGTCCCCATCTCTATTTCTAAATCAGCTCCACTTTTTAAAGTTTCGAAGTCTATTTCCCTACCTTCATAAGTTTTTCCATTCAACTCAACTGATTGTATATAATATGCATCAGGAGAATTATTTAGCGTCTTTATACTCAAAGTTTTATTATCTCCTGTCTGGATTTCAATTTCATCAAAAATTGGGCTACCAAATTGAAAAGTAGGCCGAGTTTCGGTCAAACCTTTTACATCAAACAATCCCATTGATGACATTACATACCAGGCACCTAATTGCCCCTGGTCCTCGTCCTGGCCATATCCATATCCATGGACCTCTTCCACGCCATAGAACGTATTACCAATTTCCCTTGTCCATTTTTGAGTTAACCATGGGTGATCGGTATAATTAAAAAGCCAGGAAATATGTAAATTAGGTTGATTCCCTTGATTATACAGGTAAGTTAATCCGGCAAATGCGTCTATGTCTTCACCTCCAAATTTAGTTTTTTCTGATACGGTAAAAATAGAATCCAGTCTTTTTACAAACCTTTCCTCTCCCATCTCATCTACCAACTCATTTGGCGCATGAGGTACATAAAAAGTATACTGCCAGGCATTTCCTTCCTGAAATCCAATCCAAGGAGCAAATGGATCGAAATCCTCAATAAAATCTCCTGAAGGCAATTTTGGTCTTACAAAGTCAGTACTCTCATCGTATAAGTTTTTCCAGTTATCAGAAAGTTCCATTAACTCTTTATATTCTTTTTCCTTTCCTAATGCCTTTGCAAATTGAGCAACGGCATAACTGCTATAGCTGTACTCTAAAGTATGAGAAACAGAAAAGCCAGATCCTTCACTTGAAGTTTCCCAGCCTGGCACATAAGGTACGTATCCATTTTCAATAAACCCTTTAAGGTCAGTCTTCCCTGCTCCTTCATTTCTATCCTTATACTTAACTTCATTTTCATAGGCGGCTTTAAATGCTAACTCAACATCATAATCTCTAATACCTGACTGGTATGCAGAAGCGATTATTAAACCTACAAAATTGGTACCTACACCTGATACAAATCTTGAGTTAGCCAGTCCGTCTCCCAGCCATCCTGAATTTTGATAAACAGCCAGATGGCTCTGAACAAAATCATTATAATAATCAGGCCACGCTAAGGCCCACAGCTGGGTAAGGTTCCAAAATGCTCCCCATATAGAATCTGTATTATAAAAATTAAATTCAGGCTCTCCATTCTCATCTAGTGGAATCTGCCCTACTGTCCCATCATTTTCAGGGAAATGACCATTAATGTCACTGGCCAGTCCTCTCCCCAGTAATGCATGATACAATCCTGTATAAAACTTCTTTTTATTTTGACTTGAACTATCTGCTACTTTCACCTTATTCAATTCTTTTGACCAGGTTTTTTCAGCAGCCAAACGAGCTTCTTCAAAATTAAGCTCTGGAGCTTCTGTCTCTAAATTTAAACGAGCGTTCTCAATAGATGTATAAGAAAATCCAGCTTTAACCTCAATAGATTCACCTGCCTCAGTATCAAAATTCAAGTAAAGCCCTGCTCCTTTTCCAAATATTCTTTTCTCACCTTCAAACTTCTCTTGTCCCTTAAAAGTCCCTATTTCTTTGGGTTTTTTGCTAACTTCACCATAAAAATACATACTCACCTGTCCCTCCGGCTGGTATTTTTTCACATATTCCGGGTAGGTAGTTACCCAACCTTCTACAGTATTGTCATCATTAAAAGTGATACTCGCATCTTTTACTTTACCACTTTCTCCTAATTGGTTTCCTATATCCAGTATTATATGTGAACTATCGGAATCCGGAAAAGTATATTTCTGAAAGCCTACTCTTTTGGTTGCTGTTAACTCAGCTGTAACATCATAATCTTTCAGTTTAATCTTATAATATCCAGGTGAGACGTGTTCATCCTCTTTATCGAATCGAGATCGGTAACCAGACTCCGGATCTTCGAGTGTTCCAGGAATAGTTTGCAATTCCCCGGTAGTAGCAGTAAAGAGAAAACCACCAATTTGAAATTCGTGTAAATTAGCAAAACCTTCTATACTATTATGACGGGAATCATAGCCGACTGCTTCCCAGCCATTTTCATTTCCGTAACTACCGTTGGTTGACGGCCCCAACTTAGCCATACCAAATGGCACAGCTCCAGGTGTATAAAAGAACCAACGACTATGTGCAGTACCTATATTTGGGTCTACATAATCTATAACTGACCTTCCATCAGTTTCTTTTTTCTGGTCATCAACTGGTTTCCCGCAGGAACAGACAAGCCCCAAAACTGCAAGACAAAAAACAAATCTCTTCATGCTTCTAATTTTTAAATTTTTTAAATAAATGATAGGTGAAATAAACATATATAGCACAAAGTAAAAGCACAATAAAACTAATAGAAACCCCGGCCATCCTGTTAACCAGCCCCATAAAAGGAGGTATTACCGCCCCGCCTACAACAGCCATAATCATCAAGCCTGAAATTTCATTAGCGCGCTCGGGAAGCTTATCTATAGTTAAAGAAAAAACAAGTGGAAAAAGATTTCCGGAACTAAGTCCTATTAAAAATATTAGCACCATGGCGATCAATGAACTCGGCGCAACAATTAAAAGAGCTATACAAATCACTGTAATAATTGCAGTCCAATAGAGAAACTTAAGGTTATTAACTTTCGCCAGGATTAAAGCCCCTACAAAACGACTTATCATTAAAGCAAAAAAGTAAACGCTTATCCCTAAAGACGCCCTTTCCAATTCCACGTCAAATTTTTGTACTAATAAATTTTGTATACTGGTATTCATTCCCACATCGAGACCAACAATCAAAAAAATTGCTACCACCATAAATGCTACAAACGGGCTTTTAAGAAGGCTTAAGCTTGTTTTAAAAGAGGCTTTAAATGAAGATTGAGTTTCATCAATACCGGTTAGAGCCAACCAGGTTCCAGAAAAAATTGAAATAAAACCGTATATAAGAAACACAAACTTCCAATCTCCATAGGAAGCAACCATAAAAGTTACAATAAGAGGCCCTACTAAGGAACTGATTGCCTTAATAAATTGAGACAGGCTCATAAAACTGGAAAATTTATCCCTATTTACTACATCTTGAAGTAATGGGTTTGAAGAAACCTGTATAATAGTATTACCAATTCCTAACAAAAGAAAGCATAATAATAAAGTAGGATAGGTATAATGCACAAAAGGAATAAACATCCCTAAAGCAGTTGTAAAAACCCCTATTAAAAGTATTTTTCTTTTTCCGAAATTATTTTGAAATATCCCTACAGGAATCGAAAGGAGGAAAAACCATATAAAAACCATAGATGGAATGAGCTGGGCTAATTCTGGAGAAAGATCAAAGTCTCTTTGCGCATAGCCGGTAGAAACCCCCACAATATCTACAAACCCCATGACAATATAGGACATTAAAACCGGTGCTATTTTGCTGATTTTTTGCTTCGCCATAAGAAGGTTACATTAATTTTAGTGTTGGTTTCAATTTATCATAATAAGCATCATCCAAAAGCAGTGCACTTCCTATAATAGCCGCTTCCTCGCCAAAATCAGAAACGCAAACCTTAACCGCTGGCAATTGCAGTTTAAGCTGCTTTTCAAAATAAGTAAAGGCTTTAGCTATATTACCGCCTATAACTACAATACCACCTTGAAAATCTGTTACGTAAAGTTTTAAAAAATTCCCTAACTCATTTCCAAACCATTGAAATACCTGTACTGCCTTTTCATCTTTTTCAATATTCTCACATAACTCCCTTACGTTTCCGACTTCTCTCCCAGACAATTCCTTATATTTCTTTATAATACCTCGAGTTGAAAAAACGTCATCAGCTAACTGGCCTTGGTACATTTTATCGTATAAAAAACCTCCTTTTGGCACATTGTCTGCTTCGATTACGGGTTGGCCATTTATTAAAAAAGAAGAACCAAAGCCTGTTCCAAGGGTAATTGCTATTAAACGTTGATAATTAGTTGCATTTCCTATAAGAGCTTCTGTAATTGAAAATGCTGTAGCATCATTAATAAAACGAATCTCAGATGGGTTAATACTTAAGTCTTTTGACAATTCCTTCCTAATGTTTACCTCATACAAAGACTCAAACTTATCTACGTTTGATATTAAGCTTATTCCTTCAAAATAGTCAAACGGCCCCGGCATTGCTATTCCAATCCCTTTAATTGAGACTCCAGAAAGCTCAATCGTTTTCGAAATTGCACAAACCCATGTTTTAAGAATCTCTTCTTTTGACCCTTTGGTGTTCACTTTACGGTAAACCAAAGTTTTTTCATTTAAATATTTGTTGGAATGTTCATACATACAACAAGTAATGTGACTACCCCCAATGTCTACTCCAATACTATACATTATCTTCTAATTTCTATTGAATAAGTAAATTTATCATTTCTATAATAACCTATATTATATTCAAGAGGACGATCTCCAGGATCAGAAACAAATCTTTCTCGAATTAAAATAGGGTCATTTTTATCAATCTCTAAAATTTCCGCAAATTTAGAAGCTCTCCCTGCTTTTATTTTTTCCTTGGATACCGCCGGAACAGAGTGATAATCATCTTCCAATATTTCATAAAGTGGCCGTTGGAAATCTTCCTTTCCTGTTAGACCAATTCTGGGTTGAAAATAGCTCTCAAAATACACAAGAGGCTTATCACTTCCTTTTAATCTAGATAATTTAAGAATCTTCGTTGAAGTATCTACATTAAGAAAATTAGCAATTATTTCATCAACCAAGACCCACTCCACATTAAGCCTTAAATTCTTAAAAGGTATTCCCTTTGAATTCATCTCTTGTGTAAAACTATGCCATTCACCTAAATTAGTAGTAATATTATTAGACGAAACCTTAGTTCCTACACCTTTCTTTCTTACGATTAATCCCTCATTATGAAGTTTATTAGCGGCCTGCCTAACGGTGTTTCTTGAAACCCCCAATCGCTTAGCAAGTTCAACTTCCTGAGGTAGAAAAGCTCCATTTTTGAATTCAGGGATCTCAATTAAAGATCTCAGGAGTTCCTCCACCTGTCGGTGTAAAGGAATAGGGCTTTTATGGTCAACTTTTAATTCCAAATGTATTCTTTTATGTTCCTTTGTACAGACAAGATGCTAATATATAAATAAAAAACAAATATTAATATTTTAGAAGTAGATCTTTAGAGTCAATAAAATCAGTAATTATATGAATATTTCAAGGATCAGGATTTTCTAAAGTTCTCTCCGATGCACAAGCTATAGGAAAGCCATGGAGAGCACCACCTCTCAATGGGTAAAACGATCCACATTGACGAATTTGTTCTGGGAGAAAAAAGAAAGCAATAACGGCTGTAGTACTAACAAATAAAGGAAAAGTGAAGAAGACATACACCATAAGGATTGATGATTTCAAATCAACAATTGCTCCAGTCTGGAAGTTCTTTAAATTATACTTTAAAAATTGCTTTGTCGCGATTGAATTCTACAAGTTGGCAGAGTTTATGGGGTATAATATATTTAATATAGAAGCATCAATCCCGATATGATTATTAAATTTCAATCCGACTATTGCACTACTTATAAAGCATCCTGGCAAGTAGTAGTTATTTTTTAGACAATCTTTTTTTATTTTTCTATTTTAGCCCCTATAAAGTACAGAAAACTTATAAAAATGAAAGCATATATTTTTCCCGGTCAGGGAGCACAATTCCCGGGAATGGGACTTGACCTCTTTGAAAAATCGGCCGAAGCTCAAAAATTATTTAATCAGGCTAATAGTATTTTAGGTTTTCCTATTACCGATGTAATGTTTGAAGGCAGTGCTGAAGATTTGAAACAAACCAAAGTGACGCAACCGGCTGTTTTTCTACACTCTGTGATACTAAGTAAAGTTTTAGGTGATGATTTCAAACCTGAAATGGTTGCCGGGCATTCGCTTGGGGAATTTTCAGCTTTAGTTGCCAATAAAACCCTGAGTTTTGAAGAGGGCTTGCAATTAGTATCTAAACGGGCATTAGCGATGCAGGAAGCCTGTGAACTTCAGCCATCAACTATGGCTGCTGTTCTAGGTCTTGAAAACGAAGTTGTTGAAGCAGTTTGTGCTGAAATTGACGGAGTAGTTGTTGCCGCTAATTATAATTGCCCCGGACAATTAGTAATTTCAGGAGAAGTAAGCGCGGTTGAAAAGGCTTGCGAAGCTTTAAAAGAGCGAGGTGCAAAACGGGCCATGCTCCTACCTGTAGGCGGCGCATTTCACTCACCACTTATGGAACCGGCCAGGAAAGAACTTGCCGCAGCTATTGAAAATATGACTTTTAACAAACCGATATGCCCTGTTTATCAAAATGTAAGCACTTTTGCGGTAACCGATCCCGATGAAATAAAAAAGAATTTGGTATTTCAACTTACTGCACCGGTAAAATGGTCCCAAAGTGTTGAAAATATGATTAAAGACGGAGCCTCAAACTTTACTGAAGTTGGCCCCGGAAAAGTTCTGCAAGGCCTGGTCAAAAAGATAAATCGCCAAATGGACACGGCTTCTGCCGGAATTTAATTCCTCTATTTAAGGCTTGGGCTTGTATTGAGGTTCTTGATCTAACAAAGAATAAACCTAAAAGAAAAAGGCTGCGGAACTCTGTTCCGCAGCCTTTTTTATTTTGTCGTTATTCCATTAAAACCAATCAGAGATGACTTGGCTAAGTTCCATTCGAATATCAGGATTAGCGGCTGTAGCCAGGGCAATAGAGATAAACAAACCTATCATGGCATAGGCAAAATCCCTAAATATCATATTTCCGGCTTTTCTGCGGTGCTTTTTTCCTTTTTTATTTCTGGCAAGGCTTATGGCTATTTCCCGTCCGCCAATAATACCAAGGAAAACCCAGGTAGTACTCATTGGCACCGTACTTATTGTAAGTTTATAAATCAGCAGGATTACATAGGTTAAATCAACAAGGGTAGCTGCCCTGATATCTGAAATTCGGGCTTTTTTACTAACTACTTCCTGGATACGATCTCCACGGAGATAAAATAAAATCCCCAATCCAAGGAAAATAGTAAGGGCAAAAACTATAAATTCAACACCGGTTTGCTGACGAGGTAAATATACGGCTATATTCGCACCGTCCTGCATAACCCAAACTGCCCAAAGACTACCACTGACTATCCATTGTACTGCAGTCCAACCACCATGCGCAATTCGACTTTTAAAGTATTTTTTTATCATATTATAAGAAAAATACCAAACCAGGAAAGAAAGGATAAAGGCTAAAATATAACCGCTCCAACTTTTCCATACTACCGAGGTAATTCCCGAAGTATCAGCACTAAAAACACTTAAAATCAGGAAAGTGGTAGAAACCGGCATTTTCATTCGGGTAAGAATAAGCAACACCAACGGGGCTATAATTTGCCAAAAGCTAAACCGTTCGGGATGTGGATAATCTGAAGAGCCATCAGGATTTAAAAGCCTTTGGTAGGTTACATCACCATCATAATGAAAAAAGCTCCAGGTTACGGTGATCAAAAAAATCGATCCTACAAATAGCCATAGAATCCACCATTTTCGAGCTTTATTACTTTCAATAAAAGTTCCTAAAGACTGAATACTGTCGTTTGCAACGGTTGCATAAGCTGCAAAAAAGAAACCGAGCCACATTCCTGCCCGGGGATAACCGGAAGCAATACCGGCCAAAACAATACTCACAATTACAATTGCCAGGAAGGTTCTTTCTTGTACCAGAAAGTCCAAGATATTTAAATAAGGTCTGCTCCGGTCTGATCTTCTAAACTTTTTTCCTTTTGCCATTGATTTCTATAGCTAAATTAATTGAAATTTGAATGCAATATTAATTAGTAAAAGGGTTAAATTTCACTTTTCAATGTTGTGTTATTGTTAAGTAATCAACTTACTAAAAAAACAATAATTATTTTAGAATGAGAAAATTAATTGATGAAATACAATAAATTCTGTAAAAATACACCCACTCAAAAACAGGAGTAAACAAAAAAGCACCCCAAAAAGAGGTGCTTTCAAAAAGTATCGCACTATCTTTAATCAAAATCAAATTTATAGGTCGCACCTGCCAAAACCTGAATACCCTGTACCCTAAAATCGGTCCATTGCATATAATCATTATTTAGCAAATTACTTCCTTTTGCAAAAATAGAAAGCTGATCGTTAAACCGGTAACCCAAATTGGCATTTAAATCAAGATAAGAATCTAAATTAATTACAGTACCAGCTTCGGTAGTATTTTCAATTGCATTTAAATCTTTACGCTCTCCCACATAAAATATGCTTGAACCGGCAAACCATTTTTCGGTAATTTGATAATCAGCATTAAGTGAAGCCTTTAAGTTTGGCAGATTCCAGGCTTCTTCCTGGCTATCGGTACTATAGGATAAAGCTTCTCCGTTCAAGGCTAAAGTAAAATCACGATTTACATCAACGGCAATTTCAGCAAAACCGGAAAATGTATTCATATCATCATAGACCACCCCAAAAGAATTTCCGTAGGCATAATTTTCAGGATTGGAAGTAGGTGCAAATGCATTTCTTTGGAAAAGTGCACGATTAATTTCTGAACTATAACTAGCCTTTATATTATAAGACACATGATTGCTTAGTTTTCCTTTTCCACCCACATAGGCATTATAATCTTTGCTGGTTGGCAAAATTTCCAAAGTTGGTGATACATAAGGATTTTGCTGAATAAAATTGTAGTAGGTGTTTTGTTCAAGATCACCCTCTGCCCCTGCATAGGCGGTAAAATAATCACCGGCCAAACGATAACTGGCCTTAATCCTGGGGTAGATATAAAAATTATTATCGCTGTTTTCTGCATCCAGGCTATAGAAAAAAGCCACGCCTAAATTCAGGCTAAGATCATCTCGTAAAATCAATAAACTGGGACTAATCCCAAAATTCATAAAGGTATAATCAATTGGTTCAGAATCCATATAGCCTTCTTCAAAACTACCATTTATAATATCAGCATAAATATCTGTAGTAATCAGTTCGTCTGCAATATTGACTTCAAATGTACCCGTTGCATCGAAGTGATTTTCAGCAGAGCTATAAGAATCGCCGGTATGGCGAAATAAAGCTTCGGCATTATCAAAAAAAGAATCGTACAATTCAATTTCACCACCGGCATAAACCGAAAAGTAATTCTGTTGTGGGTCAACCATAGTATTGATCGATTGTGTAGGATCAATATATTCTTCCGGTACACCATACCAGTTAAAAAGTTGATGCTCCCCTCCTATTTCGGTTTTCCAGCCTAAATCTCGGGTACGAGAAGTATAACTTAAATTAAGTTCTGTATCGTAAAATTTATCATCCAGCCTTACGTCCTTAATGCCACCTTGTGAAGAATTATGTCGAAGAAATATTCCGAAATTATCACTTCGGTTCACTTCCAGATTGCTATAAAATTCAGCCAATGCATTGGTATAGTTCCCAAAGCCAAGCGTGGCATAATTATCATAAGTTTTTGGTGCACGGCGGCGTGCAACTGTTGTGGCCCGGCCTTTTTCAGGAGTAAAAGTTGAAGCAACCGGCACTGAAAAAATACTATATTTCACAGGTTTTTTCTCCATATCCATAGAATCTGAGCGACTTGGGTTTTCCCTGATTTTATTGGCGTCACCAACTTCAGGACTATAAGGCTTAATCACCGTTACGGTTTCACTGCCAAGTGGGTCCTGGGCAAAAAGCATCCCGCTGAGTAAAAACAAGATTAAAAACAGGCTTCGTTTTAATGAAACTTTATACATACTACTAGATTGAGTGATTATTAGTTATTATTTTCTATTGAAGAATTGGTCTTGGATTCTTCGGCTTTTATTCGGGAAAGCTCGGCTTCGGCTTCTTCAATAATTTCAGGCTGATTTTGGAAATTTTCTATCAAATTTTCCAAAATATAAGTAGCCTGGTAGGCATCCTCTAATTCATCAAAGTTTTTGGCCATTAACAAGAGGCCTTTAGCCCCCCATTTTTTATATCCTGAAAAATCTTTGGCCAAAATCTGTACAGCCGCATTTGAAGCTTCAAAATTCCCGCCTTCATGCTTAAAGTAAGCATCGTAATAAAGCGCTTCGGCGGCCAGCTCTCCGGTAGCATTTTTCTGAACTTCTTTATAGGCTTCTTTGGCCCTGTCCTGGTTTCCATTTTTAATTGCAGAACGGGCTACAATAAGTTGAGCATCTGTTTTGGCACGGGAATCGGCTTCCGGGTTATCCAAAACTTTTTCAGCATAACTCGCAGCACGATCAGGTTGATTGAGCTCATCAAAAGATTTCATCAAATTAGATTGCGCATAAATTACATTACTTGCAGATTCTGCTTCTTTTTCCAAGCGCTCTAATAGTGCCACGGCATCTTTATAATTTTTGTTTGACAATCTGATTTCAGATAAACGCGCCAAAGACTGCTCGGTATATTCATTAGAAGGCTTATTGACCACAAATTCATAATGCTTAACCGATTTTTCTTTTTCAGCCTGGCGGTAATAAAGTTGTGCCAGGTAATAGTTGGCTTCTATTGAATGTAACCCGCTTGGAAAATTTCGAACATATTCTTCAAAACCACTGATGGCACGTTCAATATTATCATTAAAATATTGGTTTTCGGCAGATTCATAGGTTGTATTATCCAAATCGGCATCTGAAACTTCCACGAAATCAACTCCTTTCACCCAGTTGGCATATTCACTCGTTCTTCCCAAATCTACATACACCATTCTGGCCGTAGAAACCGCCTGCATAGCTTCCGGGGTATTAGGATAATCGTTCACTACTCTTTTAAGTCGGTCTAAAGCTTTTTCCCCCTGATCGGCATTGTAATAAATCAAGCCCTGGCGCAACATTGCTTTAGGTACAAACGAGCTTCCTGAAACTTCATTTATTAATCGGTTATAAACTTGAACGGCTTGTGAGGTATTATTGGCCGAAACATAGGTATTTCCCAATTCGTACATAGCATCATCCCTATACGGAGAACGAGGATAGGTACTAATAAATTTGTTGAGTTCTTCAATTTTGGTTTCACTTCGGTCTATAAAACCATAGCTCAAGGCTTTTTGGAAAGCCGCGTAATCCATATTGGAAACCCTGTTACCCAGGGCTTTTTGATAAGTTTCAATCGCCGGCCAGTACTGGCTATTTACAAAATAACTATCACCCAGGCGCAAAAGTGCATCATTTCTACGACTGGAATCATGGCTGTTGTTTGCTGTATAATTCTTAAAATATTCTATTGCCCGCTTGTATTCTTTCTTTTTGAAATAAGCATAGCCTAAATTATAATCCAAATTTTCCATTTCTGGCGTGCCTTGTGCTGCACTCATACCGCTAAATTCCCGATAGCCTATAATCGCATCATCAATACGATTGATGTTGAATTCACTTTCTGCTTTCCAAAAAGTAGACTGGGCAGTGATTTTTGAATTTCTGGGTTCATTTAAGGCCTTTTCAAAATTTTCAATAGCCGTATGATAATCCTGTTCATCGTAAAGCTCCAGCCCATAATAGTATGCCACTTTTTGATAAGCCTGCTTATTGCTAAAATTTCGGTTATTTTCTAGCAAATGCATCGCTTCCTCGTAGTTTTTAGACGTTATAAAAGAATCAATTAGCAAAGCCTCTACTTCATCGCGTTCTTCTGAAGCAGGATAAGTTTCGAGATAATTTATAAGCACCTGGGAAGGGCTTTCATAAGAATTACCTATCTCATAACTTAATTTAGCGTAATTCAAAAATGCATCTTTCTGGATTTCTTTATCAAACTCCATTTCAGCGGCATTCTTAAAGGCATTTAAGGCTTGTTGTTTACGGTCTAAATTAAGGTAACTTTGGGCCAAATGATAATAAGCATTTTGCGCCACATCATTTTTCCCACCTATAATTTTATTAAACTCTGAAACGGCATTTTCAAAATCGCCTTGTTTATAATAAGCATAACCTAATTGATAATAATCGGTATTATTCCATTTTCCACGAAGCCCGCGATATTCTTTAAGATACGGAATAGCTTCTGCATATTCTTCCAGGTTAAAATAACTCTCACCAATAATTTTATTCAATTCAGATTGCTCAAGGCGGTTGGACTTCTGCAATTGTTCTTTAGCCAATTTAATAGCTTCTTCAAAATTGCCGAGTTTAAAATTCATATCGGCCTGGAAATAAGAAAGGTTTTCGGTATAACGATCGTTATTTTCAACCTGTTCAAAATTCTCATTGGCCTCTTCATAATCATCAGATTCATAAGCCATATACCCGATATAATATTTAGCCTGCGAACCAAACTCTTGCGAATCGCGAATGCGCTCAAAATAAGTGCGTGCCTGCTCGTATTGATTAGCCTTAAAATAAGTATAACCACTATTAAAATAATAACGCTCCCGGTCCTTTCGACCAAGGCTATTTTCATCAACTTTATCGTACCATTTACGAGACAAGTTATATTTTCCGGTCTCAAAATAATAATTGGCTACATCAATATAAGCCGAATTTGTTTTGGTACTGTTGGGATAGCGGGTTACAAACCGTTCCATTAATTTATCGGCCCCGGGTTGATTTAACCTAACCGCTGCATTGGCGATATAATACGCACAATCACCTTTAATTTTTTCATCTTCTGTATCGTCCATCACCTCATCAAAAAGATTTTGAGAGGCTAAGAACTGCTCATTATTGTACAACTCCAAGGCCCGGTTAAATTGAGCCAACTCGTGCGTATAAACTGCCGATTGCTGCGAAATCGCAGAAAAAGACATCAAAACAAAAGCAGGTAGTAATAAGGCTTTATAAAATCTCATAATTAGGTTTTAAGTTGATGTTTCAAAGATAAATTAACCTTGATTTATTAACGCTCGTTTAGTACGATAATTATGTTAAATTCAAAGCTCATCATGGGTATTTCTCAACAAAAGTTCTCAAAACAAAAATAAACAACTAAATATCAACACTTTAACGAGATGAGTTTACAGAATAAGTAATGAATGCGGCTTGGAATACTTTTTCCTTTTATTGCAAAATCAAAGTAAAAAGCAAGTTTGAGATAAGTCTACGAGGCATTCTTAGGGAAATATATTTTAATTTCGAAACAAGACTCCTTTAATTTTGATTACCGAGTAAAATATTTATTTGTAAAATCTGTTTACTACATTTACGTAAAAATTTTTAAACGAAGTTATGTCCCAACCTGTGCTCGAACTCAAAAACGCCGCTATTTATCAGCGGGAAACCCTTATCCTTTCTGAAGTTGATGTAACCGTAAACAAGGGTGATTTTGTTTATTTAATTGGTAAAACCGGAACAGGAAAAAGTAGTTTTATGAAAACCCTGTACGGTGACCTGCCGCTAAACGAAGGCGAAGGCAGCATTGTAGATTATAATCTTCGCACTTTAAAAGAAAAAGACATTCCGTATTTACGCCGAAAGCTGGGGGTGGTTTTTCAGGATTTTAAATTATTGACCGATCGGAATGTAAAAGAAAACTTACTGTTTGTATTAAAAGCTACCGGCTGGAAAGATAAAGTGGCTATGGACAACCGAATTGACGATGTTCTAAATAAAGTAGGCATGAAAACCAAGGGTTTTAAATATCCTTATCAACTCTCTGGTGGCGAACAGCAACGTGTAGCTATAGCAAGGGCTTTATTAAACGATCCTGAATTAATTCTGGCCGATGAACCTACCGGGAATTTAGATCCACAGACTTCTGTGGAAGTGATGGAAGTTTTACAGGAAATCAGCAAAAATGGAAATACTATTCTAATGGCCACCCACGATTATGCCCTGCTTTTAAAATATCCTTCAAAAACCTTAAAATGTGACGGGCAACGGGTATTTGAAGTTGTACAAAAAAGTGTTTAAATCCCCTCTAACTCACCGATTAAAACCCTTTTTAATTCCACTCAAAACGTTGTTTAGGAGTAGTCACTAAGTTTATAAAACCTAAAATCCGTAATATTAAAAGTCCGATTATAAGGGTTAAGGCTACTTTAAAATAATACAAAGCGCTGGAACTCCCAAAACTGCTTTGGTAATGTGCCAGCAATTCTTTCCCGATTTTAGGCTGAATTTGAGCCAGTTTATGGAGTTTGGCATTGGCCTGATTATATAATTCCCGCCCTTCAGAATGAATTAACAACTGGGCGGTACTGTAATTTTGATTTTCCAGATGAAATAAAATTTCTTTTTCAACTTTCAGATAAGCATTTAAATCAGTTTTAAACCCATTGAGATATTGTTCTTCTTCTTCCACCAGGTAAGTGGTTTCATATTTTGTCAAAATTTCTTCAAACTGCCGGTTTTCTTTTTCTACTTTAGCAATATTGGCAGGCGTAAACCGAAACTCATTTTCTTCAAGCAATTCAAAAATAAATTGTTTCTCGTGAAGTAGTTCTGACATCTCATAAAGTTGCGAGGCAGGAATTAAACGATCTTCATACAACGACGAAAAATCGTGATTAATTTGCTGCATATATTTCTTTTCTATAAACTCAGTTCCTAAAAAAATAAAAAAGAAAACAGCTAATATCAGAATAAGTTTTCTGCGTTTCCCCGGCCTAATAGAATACAATTCTTTCATGGCATTTGTATTTTGTATTACTAACCGGCCTGCATATAAATTTAAACAGGTATTGCCTTATTCAGGTAATTGTAGATTTGGTTGGTAAGTATGGCGCGGTTTAGTTTTTACTAATTTACAAAATAAAAGATTTTTATTTTAATAATTCAGCAAAAATAACAAACCCTGATTCCTATATTCGAAACCAGGGTCTTTTACACATACTTCTTATAATTATTTAAAAGTAGCAGTTTCCGCGTTTACGACCAAAGTTCAATTCGTTGTTACCTATTGTAAAACCAATACTTAATAAAACCTGATTTAAACGGCTATCGGTAAGATCTCCAACTGTTCCTGCATTTTGAGGAGAAGGTGATTTTGATAAGCTATGGTCATAGCGTAAATCAAGCTCAAACCTTCCGAAATTAAGCTTCACCCCGGCCTGGGCTGCCAAAGGAGTGGTTTGAGCCGTAATATCCTGGTTTTGGGGATCTAATGTAGCGTTCATAATCTTTTGAACGGCAGGTCCTGCGTAAATATCAACAGGCCCCCACACATTATACCCAATTAATAAAGGGACACTAATCTTTTCTACCGAATAAGTAGAAGTAGAAGCTAAATTCGGAAAATCAAAAGTGGTTTCCACAGTGTTATACATTACCTCAGGACGAACAAAGAATTTCCCGAATTCCAATTGAAGGAATACCCCGCCATGAAAACCAATTTCAGATTCAGGAGTTACAGTACCTTCAATATTCCCCTGTATTTCCCCACCAAATGCATAATTAGCACCCCCTTTAATACCAAAGCTATATTCCTGGGCTTGTGAGAAACCAAAACAAAAAACTGCAGCTATAACAAGAAAAAAAGATTTATTCATAATAAAATATAGGTTTAAACTTTTCGCTCCGGCTTAATATTTTAATAAAAAATAATAAGAATGTCCCGGCACTTCTGTTAACGTATTTTTTTTTAGAAACGTATATAAAAAAGCACCGGTTTTTAGCCGATGCTTAATTTTAAAAATTAGAAACACTTGATTTTTTACTCTTCAACTATCTCACCTTCCCAGTCTAAAATGCCGCCTTCAAGATTATAGGTGTTTTCAAAACCCATCTGATTCATTAACTGACAGGCCTGTGCACTTCTCTTACCAGAACGACAATACACATAGTAATTTTTTGATTTATCGAGGTTTTCTATTTCATCAACAAAACCCTGTCCTTTATATATATCAATATTTTTAGCGCCGGGAATATATCCCTCTTCTACTTCTTCTTCGGTACGAACATCTAAGATTATCGCTTCCTTATCACTTTCAGCCTGGCTTTTCCAGGTTTCCTGATCTAATTCTTTCATCTATATAAAATTTTATAAAAAACTGATTATTATTATTTTTATGTCAATTTAGTATTGACCATTCATTTTAAAATGCCCAGCTTGTCTCATCCTGAAGAGATATCAGAATCGGGAATTATGATTATGGGCTTTCATATTTAATATTTTGTTTGTTACCACTATCCAAGCGTAAAGATATTGAAACTTTTTAGAATTGTACAACGCTCCCTTAGCCTAAAAAATTTAACTTTTCATTAAAGTATATCTCTAAATTTCGACATATATTTGTACATACAAATGTTGTTTAAACAAATGAGTATTGAAGAAAGATTAAAAACCGAAAAATTGCCTGACGCTCGAAAACTAAGCCTCAGTATTTTGGTTACTGCCAATTGTATTAACGACAAAGTAGCCGAAAGCCTGAAAGCCTTTGATATTTCGATTCCGCAGTTTAACGTATTGCGTATTTTACGCGGGCAAAAAGGGAAGCCGGCTAACTTAAGTACTATTCAGGACCGTATGGTAAGCAAAATGAGTAATACCACGCGCCTTGTAGACAAACTTATTGCTAAAGAGTTTGCTGAAAGAATAATATGCCCGGCCAATCGGCGTAAAGTTGAGATAAGTATTACCCAAAAAGGCCTTGAACTTTTAAAGGAAATAGACCCCAAAATTGACGCCGTAGAAGAAGAAATGACCAAAAACCTTAATGAGAAAGAAATAAAAGAAATTATCGAATCTTTAAACAAAATGAGAGATTAATTATGGAAAATTATATCGAAAACTTAAACTGGCGCTACGCCACTAAAAAATTTAATCCTGAAAAGAAATTATCAGAAGATGAAGTACAAAGTTTGCTAAAAAGCATTCAACTTTCAGCATCATCTTACGGCCTACAACCCTATGAGGTTTTTGTGATTTCTGATGAAGAAACCAAAGCTAAATTAAAACCTGCTGCCTGGAACCAATCACAATTAACCGATGCTTCTCATGTATTTGTTTTTGCAGGCTTAAAAAAAATCGATGAAAATTATTTAGATGCTTATCTGGATAATATAAGTAAAATACGGGATATTCAGATTCAAGATTTAAGCGGACTAAAAAATATGCTCACTACCAATATTGTAGAGCAACCCGAAGCTAATCAAAAAACTTGGGCTCAAAAACAAGCTTATATCGCTTTAGGAAATCTATTATCAGCTGCTGCCCACTTAAAAATTGATACCTGCCCTATGGAAGGTTTTGATGCTCAAAAGTTTGATGAAATCCTGGGAATTAACGAGACTAACCTAACTTCAGCAGTTATAGCAACCGCAGGATTCCGCAGTGAGGAAGATCAAATGCAGCACGCTAAAAAAGTAAGAAAACAAAAAGAAGAATTATTCCATATTATCTAAATCAATAACTGAATTTTAAAAATAAGAAAATGAAAAAAAATGTATTAAAAGTTGCTATTGTTGCTGCTATAGTATTTACCGCGGCTTTTTCTTCAAACAAAATTGAAGAGAAAAAAGTAGATGTAAAAGAAAGTAATGTTGAATGGCGGGGTGAGAAAGTAACCGGGTTTCACGAAGGCACCATAAGCCTGAAAGATGGACATTTTATCCTTGAAGACGGCGAGCTTAAGGGCGGTGAATTTAAAATTGATATGACCAGTATTAATGTTACCGATATAGAAGGTGAAGGCAAAGGCAAATTAGAGGGCCATTTAAAATCTGATGATTTCTTTGGAGTAGAAACTTATCCTACTTCTAAACTGGTAATTACCAATGCAGCAAAGAAAGATGATGGCACTTATGGTGTGGTAGCCGATCTTACCATTAAAAAAGAAACCCACCCGGTAACCTTTGATTTAAAATGGAATGAAGATTCTGCTTCAACTAAATTAACTATTGACCGTACAAAATTTAACGTGCGATATGGTTCAGGGAGTTTCTTTGATAATTTAGGAGACAAAACCATTTATGACAATTTTGATTTAAAAGTTGAATTAAAGTTTTAAAAAAGAAAAATAACTATGGAAAAGAAAATTAGCACCCAGGAAAGCAAGATCCAGTGGAAAGGAAAAAAAGTTTTAGGTTCACACTCCGGAACTATCGAATTAAAAGACGGAAAGCTAAACTTTGAAAACGATGAAGTTACCGGCGGAGAGTTTGTAATGGATATGACCAGCATCACCGTTACCGATCTTACCGGCGATGATAAAGCCGGCCTTGAAGGACACTTAAATTCCGAAGATTTCTTTGGGGTTGAAAAACACCCAACCGCACATCTGGCAATTACCAGCGTAGCAAAAAAAGATACCAAAACTTACGGGGTGGTTGGTGACCTTACTATTAAAGAAAAAACCAATCCCGTAACTTTTGACCTTGATGTTGAACAGGGAACCGCAACTGCCAAATTAAGTATAGATCGCTCTAAATATGATGTACGCTATAATTCAGGTAGTTTTTTCTCTGGACTTGGTGACCAAACTATCTATGACAATTTTGACCTGAATGTTGAATTGAAATTTTAAGTCGTAGAACCGTTTAACAAAAAAGAGGCTTTTAAAAGCCTCTTTTTTTATATTTTTCTTTGTGGGTTTAATTTTCGTAACTATATTTGACCTCAATGAAAAACATGATTGCAAATAACTGGTGGTGGAACAACTTACGTCAAAAGTCGTGAGCTGATTTGCCCTTTATAAAAAATAGAAAAAGGCTTGTCTCACGACAAGCCTTTTTTATGTTTAGACCGATTTAGTTTTTATTAAATTTATTTCAGCAAAACAGGAATCTTCAACTGAAATATATTAAAAATAAAGCAATTTGCCCGGTGTTTTGCGAGACTGTTAAACAAGAGGAAATCAACTTCTTTCAAGCTAGTTGCTCCTGTGATAAAAAGTAAAAATAACAACTCCTGCTCGGGTAGGAGTAACTCAATAAATTAAAATATGTACCAGCTAAAAACCACTCATAAAAAACTACTTGCCGATACCATTACCCCGGTAAGTGTTTATCTTAAACTCAGGGACAAATACCCAAACAGTCTTTTGCTGGAAAGTAGCGATTATCACGCCAGTGACAACAGCTTCTCGTATATTTGTTGCAATCCCATAGCTTCCATCAAAATTCAGAATGAAACTATTACAGAAAACTTTCCCGATGGAAAAGCCACCACTACCCCTATTACTTCGGAAATTGATATTCCGAAAAAAATCCAGGAGTTTTCAAAAAGTTTTAACGTAGAAAAACAAGGCTTCAAGTTTATAAACAACGGTCTTTTTGGTTATATCGCTTATGATGGAGTACGTTATTTTGAAGACATTAAACTTCAGAAAAAAGAAGGTGATCTCGAAATTCCGGATATGTACTACGCAGTGTATCAAAATATCATCGCTATTAATCATTTTAACAATGAAGCTTATATTTTTGATCATAACTATAATGGGGAAAGTCGAATAGCTGAGATAGTACAGCAAATAAAGGTTAAGAATTTTGCGACCTATAATTTTATCAGGAAAGAAAGCCCGGTTTCCAATCTTACTGATGAAGAATTCATCGAAAACGTAAAACTCGGCAAAAAACATTGTTACCGTGGCGATGTTTTTCAAATTGTATTGTCCCGCCGGTTTTCTCAAAAGTTTAAAGGCGACGAGTTTAATGTATATCGGTCATTACGAAGCATCAACCCTTCGCCTTATCTTTTCTTTTTTGATTACGGAAGTTTTAAAATCTTCGGCAGTTCTCCGGAAGCTCAACTTGTGGTAAAAGACGGGCGGGCCGAAATTCATCCCATCGCAGGAACTTTTAAACGTACAGGCGATGACGAACAAGATGCAGAATTAGCAAAAAAACTCGCTGCGGATGAAAAAGAAAACGCTGAACACGTGATGTTGGTAGATTTGGCCCGAAATGATTTAAGCCGCCACGGAAATGACGTAAGAGTTGAAAAGTATCGCCAAATTCAGTTTTTCTCCCACGTGATTCACCTGGTAAGTAAAGTTACCGGCAAAAAAGACGAAAACACCGATACCATGCAAGTAGTTGCAGATACTTTTCCGGCAGGAACTTTAAGCGGTGCACCCAAACACAGTGCTATGAAGCTTATTGAAAAATATGAAAATGTAAACCGTGATGCCTACGGTGGCGCAATTGGATTTATGGATTTTGAAGGAAATTATAACCATGCAATTATCATTCGCTCTTTTGTAAGTAAAAATCATGAGTTACACTACCAGGCCGGTGCCGGAGTGGTTTCAGAATCGGTAGAAGAAAACGAATTGCAAGAAGTATATAATAAATTAGGGGCATTGACCAAAGCTTTGGAAATAGCAGAAGAGGTATAAAAACCTCCTCCAATAAAAAGGAGCAAAATATAAGAATTAATATTATGACAACTAAAAATACAAATAGCAACCCCAACTCCCTCCCATCGGGAAAGGGCCGGGGTGAGGCCGTTCTGGTTATAGACAATTACGACTCCTTTGTTTATAACCTGGTACATTATCTGGAAGATTTGGAGTGTGAGGTCACTGTAAAAAGAAACGACCAGCTAAACCTGGAAGAAGTAGAGCAATATGACAAAATCTTACTTTCCCCGGGGCCCGGCATTCCTGAAGAAGCCGGACTTTTAAAAGCTATTATCGAAAAGTATGGAGCCACCAAAAGCATCCTGGGTGTTTGTCTTGGACAGCAAGCTATTGGAGAAGTATATGGCGGAAAACTCGGCAATTTAGAAAGTGTTTATCACGGAGTGGCAACCAACATTGATATTTGTGTGGAAGATGAATTGCTTTTTAAAGATATACCAAAATCTATTAAAGTAGGCCGCTATCATTCCTGGGTTGTACTTAAAGAACTTCCCAATGTACTTATTCCCACCTCTTATGATGAATTGGGCCAGGTAATGTCGCTCCGCCATCGTGATTACGATGTACGCGGAGTACAATTCCACCCGGAATCGGTATTAACTCCTGAGGGTAAAAAGATGATAGAGAATTGGGTAAAGAGCCCCACTCCGACTTCCCTCCCCAAAGAGAAGGAGGGAAACGCCTCAGAAACAGCAAAAGAAATGTAGCATGAAAAAACTTCTAAATAGACTTATCAATCACGAAACCATTTCAAAAGAAGAAGCTAAACAGGCTCTTTTTAGCATTTCGAATGGAGAGTATAATGAGAGCCAAATTGCGGCTTTTCTTACGGTTTATATGATGCGAAGCATCACTATTGAAGAGCTGGAAGGTTTTCGGGATGCCCTGTTGGAGCTTTGCATTGCGATAGATTTAAGCGCCTATAATCCAATAGATCTTTGCGGAACCGGCGGCGACGGGAAAGATACTTTTAATATTTCCACTACCGCTTCCTTTGTGACGGCCGGTGCCGGTGTGAATGTAGCCAAACACGGAAATTACGGGGTTTCTTCAGTGAGTGGAAGCTCTAATGTGATGGAGCAACTGGGTATTAAGTTCAGTAATGATAAAGATTTTCTTGAGAAAGCTATCGATAAAGCAGGAATTTGCATTCTGCATGCCCCGCTCTTTCACCCGGCGATGAAAAATGTAGCACCTATTCGAAAATCACTAGCGGTAAAAACCTTTTTCAATATGCTGGGACCAATGGTAAACCCGGCTTTTCCTCAAAATCAGCTAGTAGGTGTTTTTAACCTTGAACTTGCCAGAATGTATACTTATCTTTATCAAAACACCGATAAAAATTTTACTATTTTGCATGCTTTAGACGGTTATGATGAAATCTCACTTACCGGCCCTACCAAAAGTATTTCCAATAATACTGAAGCCATGATTACCCCTGAAGATTTTGGGATAAAACAATTAAAACAACAACAAATTGCCGGGGGCGGAAGTATTGAAAGTGCAGCAAAGATTTTTACCGATATTTTAGAGGGCAAAGGCAGCGAGGCACAAAACAATGTGGTTTGCGCCAACGCCGGAATGGCTATTGCTACAGCTAAAAACCTAAATCCGAAAGAAGGTTTTGAAACTGCAAAAAAATCTTTGGAATCGGGAAAAGCTTTAAAAGCTTTAAAAACCTTACAGGAACTAAGTAAATAGCTAAACACTAATGAACTATTCGTCATTGCAGAAGAGACAAATTGCCGTAGGCTTTGCCTACCATTGACGGAATTTTAATTAACTGAGTTACAATAATCTTATATTGATATTTACAACGACTTCATTTTTTTGCTCACCCAAAGAACCTTCGGCAGGCTCGAGAGAAACAAAAGAAAAGGCGTTTTTTACGAGATGTTTTTCTGCTAAGCAGAAAATCAGTCTTGATTATGGTAAAAAAATAAAAATGAACATTTTAGATAAAATAATAGCAGATAAACACAAGGAACTCACCTTAAAAAAACAGGTTGTTCCAATCTCACAGCTTGAAAAAACCATTTTATTTGGAAGAAGTACCATTTCTCTGGCTAAAAAATTAAAGAGCAGCCCTAGTGGTATTATTGCCGAGCATAAGCGCCGTTCGCCATCTAAAACGATAATTAACCAAAAACTGGATGTAGAACAGGTAGCCAAAGGTTATGAAAATGCAGGAGTTTGTGGCATGTCGGTACTTACTGACGGAAAATATTTTGGGGGTTCGCTCGAAGATTTGCTGTATGCCCGGGCTTCGGTAACTATCCCGCTATTGCGGAAAGAATTTATTATTGATGAATATCAACTCCTGGAAGCCAAAGCCCACGGTGCCGATGTGATTTTGCTTATTGCCGCCGTTTTGAGTAGAAAAGAAATTAAACAGCTCTCTCAATTTGCACAAACACTGGGACTCGAAGTTTTATTGGAAGTACATAACGAAAAAGAACTGGAAAAATCAATTATGCCCAGTCTCGACTTACTAGGGGTAAATAACCGGAATCTAAAAACCTTTGAGGTTAGCACGGACATTAGTAAAAAACTTTCAGAAAAAATACCATCGGAATTTGTGAAAGTATCAGAAAGCGGAATTAGTTCAGTTAAAGCAATTAAAGATTTACAGCCCTTTGGTTATAAAGGTTTTTTAATTGGTGAGAATTTTATGAAAACTGATAATCCGGGTAAAGCAGCAGCAGCGTTTATACAACTTCTCAACTCCGCTCAAAGTGACAAAATAACCCTTTAAATGGAAGCCTTAAAACTCAAAATCTGCGGAATGAAAGAACCGGCAAATATTCGACAAGTAGCCGAATTACAACCGGAGTATATGGGTTTTATTTTTTATAAAAAAACCCCTCGCTATTTTGAAAATAGCATTCCTGAAATTTCTGATGAAATAAAAAAAACCGGGGTTTTTGTTGATGCAACTTCGGTTTATATTCAGGAAAAAATAAAAGTACACGGCTTCCGGGCTATCCAATTACACGGCAATGAAAGCCCTGATTTTTGTAAGGAATTAAAGAAACAAATTTCTGAAGAAATAGAAATTATCAAAGTGTTTTCAATAAAAAACAACTTTGATTTCAATAAATTAAAACCTTATGAAGCGGTAGTTGATTTTTTCCTTTTTGATACGAAAGGAAAAACCAAGGGTGGTACCGGAAAAACCTTTAACTGGGAAATTTTAAAAGACTATCCCTCGGCTAACCCGTTTTTTTTAAGCGGTGGTATTGGTCTGGAGGAAATTGACGCCATAAAAAAATTGCAACACTATTTTCAGCAAAATAAAAAAGAAAATTTATTGTATGCCCTTGATGTAAACTCCCGTTTTGAAACAGAACCAGGTATAAAAGATATTGAAAAATTAAAGGAGTTTATTAAGCGGTTTGAAGGTTCAAATTAACTTACAAATCCTACAAGGTTGTTTAAACCTTGCGGATTTCAAAATCTAAAAAATAGAAATGTATTTGTGGCAATCCACGAAAAAATAAAAGATAGAATGAGTTATCAGGTAAATAAAAAAGGATATTACGGCGATTTTGGTGGAGCTTATATTCCCGAAATGTTATATCCAAACGTAGAAGAGCTACGCTCGCAGTACCTCAGCATTATGCAGGAAGCATCGTTTCAGAAAGAATTTAAAGATTTGCTTCGCGATTATGTAGGACGCCCCACTCCTTTATATTATGCCGAACGTTTTAGTAAAAAATATGGTACAAAAGTTTACCTAAAACGAGAAGATCTTTGCCATACCGGAGCGCATAAAGTAAATAACACCGTGGGACAAATTTTAATGGCAAAACGTTTGGGCAAAGATCGAATTATTGCTGAAAC
The DNA here is from genome assembly GCA_017795085.1 of Salegentibacter sp. Taxonomy (GTDB): domain Bacteria; phylum Bacteroidota; class Bacteroidia; order Flavobacteriales; family Flavobacteriaceae; genus Salegentibacter. The sequence goes on along the minus strand of CP051246.1, from coordinate 445,682 downwards.
CGGTGCAGGCCAACACGGTGTCGCTACAGCTACAGTTTGTGCACTTATGGGTATTAAATGTATTGTTTATATGGGTGAAATTGATATTGAGCGCCAGGCGCCAAATGTAGCCCGAATGAAAATGTTGGGCGCTACAGTGGTTCCTGCAAAATCAGGGAGTAAAACCCTAAAAGATGCTACAAATGAAGCGATTCGTGACTGGATTAATAATCCAGTAGACACACATTATATTATAGGATCAGTAGTAGGACCGCATCCTTATCCCGATATGGTGGCACGCTTCCAATCTGTGGTTTCTGAAGAAATTAAGAACCAGCTACAAGAAAAAGAAAAGCGCGAAAATCCCGATTATGTAGTAGCTTGTGTAGGTGGCGGAAGTAATGCGGCCGGGGCTTTTTATCATTATCTCGATATTCCAAAGGTTGGCATAATTGCGGTTGAAGCCGCAGGAAAAGGAATTCAAAGCGGAGAAAGCGCAGCAACTTCAGCTTTAGGAAAAGAAGGTATCATTCATGGAAGTAAGACCTTGTTGATGCAAAGCGAAGACGGGCAAATTACCGAGCCTTATTCTATTTCTGCCGGGCTGGATTATCCTGGTGTGGGACCAATGCACGCTAATTTATTCAGAAGCGGGCGAGGAGAATTTATTTCCATCACCGATGATGATGCGATGAAAGCCGGAGCACAATTGGCCAAACTTGAAGGCATTATTCCTGCTATTGAAAGCTCGCACGCGCTTGCTATTTTCGAAGAAAGAAAATTCAAACCAGACGAGGTTATAGTTGTAAACCTTTCTGGACGTGGAGATAAGGATTTAAGCACCTATATTGATTATTTTAATTTGTAGATGCCCTAACCTCCAAAGGGGGGAATAAATACTATGTGTAAAAAATTATCATTGCTGCTCATTCACCACTAAATCATTTGTGAATTCACAGCTTAAAATAATAAAAATGAATAGAATAAATCAAACTTTACAGCAGGACAAGAAACTGCTTTCCATATATTTTACGGCTGGTTATCCGGATATTGACGATACCCTTCCTATCATAAAAGATCTCGAAAAAAGCGGGGTTGATTTTATTGAAATTGGATTACCGTTTAGCGATCCGCTGGCAGATGGCCCAACCATTCAGAAAAGTTCTACCGCTGCACTTAAAAATGGGATGACAACCCAAAAACTTTTTGAACAAGTTCAGGGAATCCGGGATTCGGTTAGAATCCCACTGATTATGATGGGGTATTTTAACCCGATTCTTCAGTTTGGAGTGGAGAATTTCTGTAAAAAATGTGCAGAAACAGGAATTGACGGACTTATAATCCCCGATCTTCCCGTGGAGGAATATCATGAAAATTATCAGCAGATTTTTGAAAAATACGACATTCGAAATATTTTCCTGATTACCCCACAAACTGCAGAAAAACGCATCCGGTTTATCGATTCGGTTTCTAAGGCTTTTATTTATATGGTAAGTACTGCCAGCGTTACGGGTTCTACCAGTGGCTTTAGCAGGGAAACCCGCGATTACTTCCAAAAAGTTTCAGCCTTAAACCTTAAAAACCCACAAATTGTTGGTTTTGGAATTAAAGATAAAGAAACTTTTGGCCAGGCTACTGAATATGCAAAAGGAGCGATTATTGGGTCGGCTTTTATCAAGCATTTAAATGAAAATGGGACAAAAAACATCAGTGATTTTATAAAAAATATCCGTTAGGTTTAACCCAATTCTAACAAGACCTTAGCAGCTTTTATGATTCTTGTTGATTATCTTCGAGAGAATTAAAAAAATAAAGTTATGCCAGGAAAGATAGAAAAAAATAAGAAAAAACGAAAAGAGGATCAAAAAAATCCTACCAATCCTACCGGAAACGCAAACCAACGTACAAACAAGGTAGATATTGATGAGAAAACCATAAAGGACCAACAAAATAAAAAGTAATTTATGGGAAGAGGAGATAAAAAAACGAAAAGAGGAAAGATTGCTATTGGCACTTACGGCAGGTTACGCCCAAAACGTAAAAAATTTAAGGTAAAACCTACCACACTTGCCGAGGAAAATAAAAAAGAATTGGAATAATTAGTAAGCGAAAATTCCAAATTTAAGATAAGCACTTTCAAATTTCAATAATTAGGAAAACTAAGCTTATCCTAAATAAGATAAACCCCCGAATGTGGAAACTTAAACACCACAACCTGGGGTTTTATTTTTGCCCAATATGAATAGTAGAAATTTAAATACTGATAACAAATATTGTATCAGCGAGATGAGTGTAACAACGGATTCTTTCTTATAATTTCACGTCACCTTGTCCCGACAACTATCGGGATTGCTTCAGGGTCTAATATTATTGACACACCTGATGCTTAGATTCTGAAATAAATTCAGAATGACGTAAGCTTATCTCACTAATTTCTTATATTTAATACGTTTTGGCATAATATCACCACCTAAACGCTTTTTCTTGTTTTCTTCATAATCCGAGAAACTTCCTTCAAAGAAATATATCTGTGAATCCCCTTCAAAAGCAAGAATGTGGGTGCAAATCCTGTCTAAAAACCAACGGTCGTGAGAGATTACCACTGCACAACCTGCAAAGTTCTCCAAGCCTTCTTCCAGGGCACGAAGTGTATTTACATCTAAATCGTTAGTTGGCTCATCGAGAAGTAAAACATTTCCTTCTTCTTTTAAGGTCATCGCTAAATGCAGTCGGTTTCTTTCCCCACCCGAAAGCATATTCACTTTTTTGTTTTGTTCACTTCCGCTAAAATTAAATCGACTTAAATACGCCCTGGAGTTTACCTGGCGGCCGCCCATCATAATCAATTCCTGCTCATCACTAAAGTTTTGCCAAATGGTTTTTTCAGGATCAATATTGGAATGCGCCTGATCCACATAAGCGATTTTCGCAGTTTCCCCAACTTCAAAGCTTCCTTTATCGGGCTCTTCTTCACCCATAATCATTTTAAAGATGGTAGTTTTACCAGCCCCATTGGGGCCAATAACCCCAACAATTCCCGCTTGAGGAAGATTAAAATTCAAATCTTCATAAAGCAATTTATCCCCAAAAGCTTTACTAACTCCATTAGCATCAATCACATTAGTTCCCAATCTTGGCCCGTTTGGAATATAAATTTCCAATTGCTCGTCCATTTGCTTTTGGTCCTGGCTCATTAACTTATCGTAGTTTTTAAGCCTGGCCTTTTGCTTGGTCTGGCGACCTTTGGGGTTCATTTTTGCCCATTCCAGCTCGCGTTCCAGCGTTTTTTGTCTTTTACTAGCCTGTTTTTGCTCCTGAGCCATTCGCTTGGATTTCTGGTCTAACCAGGAAGAATAATTTCCTTTCCATGGAATACCTTCTCCCCTATCTAATTCAAGAATCCAACCGGCCACATTGTCTAAGAAATAACGGTCGTGCGTTACAGCGATTACGGTTCCTTTGTACTGTGCCAGATGATGTTCTAACCAGTGTACCGATTCGGCATCAAGGTGGTTGGTAGGCTCATCTAAAAGCAAAATATCGGGTTCCTGAAGCAGCAAGCGGCAAAGCGCAACCCGCCTTCTTTCCCCTCCGGAAAGCACTGCAATCTTTTTATCGGCTTCAGGCGTGCGCAAAGCATCCATTGCAATATCCAGTTTGGTATCGAGTTCCCAGGCGTTAGAGGAATCTATTTTATCCTGAAGTGCCGCCTGCTTATCCATAAGTTTCTGCATTTTATCGGCATCTTCATAAACCTCGGGCAAACCAAACTGATCGTTAATTTTATTGTATTCATCTAAAATCGCAACAGTTTCGGCTACACCTTCTTTTACTACCTCCAAAACAGTTTTTTCTTCATCCAGTTTGGGTTCTTGTTCTAAAAATCCCACGGAATAGCCGGAAGAAAAGACCACGTCGCCCTGGTAATTTTTATCTTCCCCGGCAATAATTCGAAGTAAAGTAGATTTCCCGGAGCCGTTTAAACCGAGAATCCCGATTTTCGCACCGTAGAAAAAACTGAGGTATATATTTTTCAAAACCGGGGTATTCGCATTTTTAAAGGTCTTGGTAACCCCCGACATTGAAAAAATCACTTTTTTATCGTCTGACATAATTGTAATTTTTATTGGTTAGGCTCCCATTTTGAGCCCGTCGAATTTGATTAGCAAATATCTTAAATTTAAGTGGAAATCTACGGAGTTTCTTTTAGGAATATGCGCCCAATAAACGGGCAATTACAAGCAATTGTCCGGTATGGTATGAGGTATGCTCTATCACCAGCAAAATTTCACGTAAAAGGTTTTGTTCTTCACTTCCCCCGTGCTTAACCGGTTCTAATAGTTTATTCCCGGTATCCATAATGAAATCAGCAAATTCCTCCCGCTCATCAAAATAATTTTTCTTCAGCTTTTCCCAGGAAGCTTTATTTTCAGGCCCCGAGATTTCCGGCCAATAATCATTAGGCCAATTTGGTGTTTTGTATGTCTCAGCCTTACAAAAGTCCAAAATGTCTTTTTGTGCGTATCGAATATGAAAAAATAATTCATAAAATGAATACGGTAAGTTTTCAGAACGTTTTCCTAAATCTTCAAAAGGAATGTTATCAATAAAATTTTCAAGCGGCATAAAAGCCTCCCCGCCTTTTAAATGTTTAATAAGTCGTTTTCTGAATTTTGCATGTCGTTCGCTCATACTCTTCCTTTTAATGCGTTAAAAACCCAGGCGATGGCAAAAAAACCAACACCTACCGAGGCAAAACCCCAGCCGGCAACTTCTCTATATTTAAATATTCCCAATGCAATTAACCCCAATCCTACAATCATCATAATAAAAGTAGCCCAGGCCAAAACTGTATTTTTATTCATCGCCATAAATTTAGAATGAAAAAACAAGAACTGTTTCCTGATTTAAAAATACTACCTATTTTGTATTTTAGCCAAAAGAACAGGCGGTTTTTAAATCTCAATTGAAATTTCATTAAAAGATGCCGCTGTTTATTTCAGAAACACACTTTCTATGGACCTGAATTTCAACAAAAACGAAGACCATAATAAACTCTTGGTTTCTTCTCTAAATCAAAAATTAAAACGTATAAAGCTTGGCGGTGGCGAAAAACGTATTGAAAAACATCACGCCAAAGGTAAAATGACCGCTCGTGAACGCATTGATTTTTTGTTGGACGAAAAGTCAAATTCCATAGAAATAGGTGCTTTTGCCGGGGAAGGTATGTATGAGGATCACGGCGGTTGCCCCTCAGGTGGCGTGGTTGTTAAAATGGGGTATATCTCCGGAAAACAATGTATAGTGGTAGCTAACGATGCCACGGTAAAAGCAGGCGCCTGGTTTCCGATAACCGGAAAGAAAAACCTTCGCGCCCAGGAAATAGCCATTGAAAATCGGCTACCAATAATTTACCTGGTAGATAGCGCCGGGGTATATTTACCTATGCAGGATGAAATTTTCCCCGATAAGGAACATTTCGGAAGGATTTTTAGAAATAATGCTGTAATGAGTAGTATGGGAATCACTCAAATTGCCGCGGTGATGGGCAGTTGTGTGGCCGGGGGTGCCTACCTCCCAATTATGAGCGACGAAGCTCTTATTGTTGAAAAAACCGGAAGTATTTTCCTGGCTGGAAGTTATCTGGTAAAAGCGGCCATCGGTGAAACTATTGACAATGAAACCCTGGGGGGAGCCACCACTCATTCTGAAGTGAGCGGTGTTACCGATTATAAAGCTAAAGACGATAAAGATGCGCTCACCCGTATTAAAAATATCATGGATAAAATTGGTGATTTTGACAAAGCGGGTTTTAATCGAAAAGAAAGTCTGAAGCCCAAAGAGAATCCTGAAGAAATTTACGGGATTCTCCCTAAAAAACGCAGTGAGCAATACGATTCAAGGGAAATAATCAAACGCCTGGTAGATAACTCGGAATTTGACGAATATAAAGAAGGTTACGGCCAAACGCTTATTACCGGTTATGCCCGAATTGATGGCTGGGCGGTTGGAATTGTTGCCAATCAGCGAAAAATTGTAAAAACCAAAAAACTAGAAAACAGTAGTCATCCCGGGGGTGGCGAAATGCAGGTTGGCGGGGTAATTTATTCCGATTCGGCCGATAAGGCTACGCGTTTTATCGCAAACTGTAACCAAAAGAAAATCCCACTAGTCTTCCTTCAGGATGTAACCGGATTCATGGTAGGCAGTAAAAGTGAACACGGTGGAATTATAAAAGACGGGGCAAAAATGGTAAATGCGGTAAGTAATTCCGTCGTACCAAAATTTACCATAATTATAGGGAATTCTTATGGAGCCGGAAATTATGCCATGTGCGGAAAAGCTTACGATCCGAAACTAATTGCTGCCTGGCCAAGTGCCGAGCTTGCCGTAATGGGTGGCACACAGGCTGCAAAAGTTTTAGCACAAATTGAAACCGCATCAATGCAGAAAAAAGGAGAGAAAGTTGATGCTGAAAAGGAAAAAGAGGTTTTTGAAGCCATAAAATCAAGATACGATGAACAAACTTCACCGTATTATGCAGCCGCACGCTTATGGACAGATGCAGTAATAAATCCTTTAGAAACCCGTAAATGGATTTCTATGGGCATTGAAGCTGCCAATCACGCTCCTATTGAAAAAGATTTTAACTTAGGAGTGATTCAAACTTGAAAAACCAACTCTCTACCCCCATTATAACTTATAAAATAACTTATTTAAAGAGCCAATAATGAAATTCAACTTAATAACTTTTATACTATTAACTTTTGCCTTTAGCCTAAATGCCCAGGTTTTAAGTAACAAAGACGGCAAATACACCGAAGCCGATTCCCTTCGCGGATCGCTTAGAGCAGAACGCGCTTTTGATGTTCAGAAATATCACTTAAAGCTTAAAGTGGAACCTGAAAAACAATTTATTTCCGGTTCAAATACGATTAGTTTTATTGCTGAAAAAAACCTTTCCACTATTCAAATTGACCTTTTTGAAAATATGGAGATCGATTCTATTCTTCAGAAGGGTGAAAAATTAAGCTACGAACGAAAATACAATGCGGTTTTTATCGATTTAGAGAAATCAGTAAAAACCGGAAAAAAAGGTGAAATTAAATTTTATTACTCAGGAAAGCCTACAGTAGCTAAAAATGCACCCTGGGACGGTGGTTTTGTTTGGGAAAAAGATGAAGATGGCAATCACTGGGTTGGCGTGGCCGTACAGGGAACCGGTGCCAGCCTTTGGTATCCTAATAAAGACCATCAAAGCGATGAGCCTGAAGAAGTTCAGTTAGATATTGCGGTGCCTAACGGATTAATGAATGTTTCTAACGGCCAGTTTTTAGGCGAAAAAGATTTAGGGAACGGATTTACCCAATGGAGCTGGAAAACCGTAAACCCGATAAATAATTACAACGTGATGATTAACATCGCGAATTATGAACATTTCTCAGATACCTATCAAGATCTGGAATTGGACTATTATGTTTTGCCTTATAATCTGGAAAAAGCCAAAGAACAATTTGAAGAAGTAAAACCAATGATGGATTGTTTTTATGAGAAATTTGGGGAGTATCCTTTTATGGAAGACGGCTTTAAACTTGTAGAAACTCCTTATCTCGGGATGGAACACCAAAGTGCCGTGGCTTACGGAAATGAATATATGGACGGCTATTTAGGGCGTGATCTTTCCGGGACCGGTATTGGTTTAAAATGGGATTATATTATTATTCACGAATCGGGGCACGAATGGTACGGCAATAGCTTAACAGCAAAAGACATTGCCGATATGTGGATTCACGAAGGTTTTACCAGTTATACTGAAGCAGTTTATGTAGAGTGCCGTTGGGGAAAAGAGGATGCTTTGGAATATCTTAAAGGCCTTAGACAAGGCATCGGGAATTCAAGTCCGATAATTGGTGATTATGGTGTAAATAGCGAAGGCTCCGGCGATATGTACTCAAAGGGAGCAAATTTGCTAAATACTATCCGAAGTATTTATGACGATGATGAATTATGGTGGAAAACGCTAAAAGATTATACGGAGACCTACAAGCATCAAATTATTGAAACTGCCGACACCGAGAATTTCTTTAATGATGCTACTAAAGTCGATTTAAAGCCAGTTTTTGAACAATATTTAAGACATTCGGCAATTCCGGAATTACAATTTAAAAAAGAAAACGGAAATGTACTCGTTCGCTGGAAAGCCGATGTTGAAGATTTTAAAATGCCGGTAGACTTACTTATTGAAGATAGGGAAATTAGGGTTAATCTTAGCGATAAATGGCTTGAAATTCTGGAGGCCACTCAACCCCTGGAAGCTATCAAAGTTAATGAGTTGGAATTTTACGTAAAGACAAGCTATCAAAAATAATCCTTTAAAATTTTATATATACGACTGAATTTTAGTAACTTATAGTAGTTTTTAAAATTCAGTCTTATGTTAAGTGTAAAATCATTAAATAAGTGGGCCAATGCACACACTTATTACCCGTTAGATTTATTAAGAATTGCCCTGGGAGTTTTCTTTTTTATCAAAGGAATTGGTTTTGCTGGCCAAACCGAGACTTTACTTGCCTTACTTGAACCTTTACAAGGTTTTGGCGGCACTATGTTTACGGTTCATTACGTAGCCTCGGCACATTTGGTTGGCGGTTTGCTTATTGCATTTGGATTATTGACTCGCTGGGCCATTGTGGCTCAAATTCCTATTTTAATCGGAGCGATTTTAATCAATTTTGTTGGTGATTTTAGTGGGCCGATGTTATTGGAGGCCGGTATCGCTTTCTTTATCAGTATATTTTTCCTATTCTATGGATCCGGAAAGCATTCTGCAGATTATATGATGAAAATGGAATCTTAGAAAAGCTACTAAAGCCCCAAAGGGAATTTAAAAATAAAAAATTTATTTGTTTTAGTATTTTTAAATAACCTTATGTGCTAACTTTATTCTTTTATTTATTGATTCTGCAACTTTTACCGCTTTTTTAATATTTGCCCCAATCAGCCCTATTTTATATGTCTGGTTATTCATTACTAATTTTAAATTTGCCTTATCCTTAAAATTTCCTCCTACCGCACTCCCCATAAGTAAATCTGCAATGTAGCTTAGTGTCGAAATAAACCAATTTGTTCGTTCCTTATTTATTTCTACAATTTTAATTTGGCTAAATGAGTAAATTCCACTGATTTTAGAATTAGAAGCATCTATTATTTCAATTCTCTCTTTATTAAGATTAATTTCTAATTCGGGGCTGCTTCTTAATTCCAGACTTTTTAGTTTAGCTTACTCCACCTTACTTTTCAACGTATTTTCGCGATGTATTTTCCCATTAGGGGTTTCCTCGAATTTTTCAATCAGATATATTTTCTTCGGAATTTCAAATTTCTTCAGCGAGTTCAAGGATTTTACCTTATTGGTATATTCTTTAAGCAATTCTTCAGAAAAATCGCTTTCAATAAAAAGCACTAATTTATCCCCGAGTGCATCATCAGGCATTCCCGCAACAAATAAGCGTTGATCAATTACTTTCTCAAATTTCCGTTCAATCTCTTCAGGATACAGTTTAACCCCTCCTGAATTGATTACATTATCAATTCTTCCTTTCCAATTAAATTTCTTATATGTGATTATTTCAACTATATCATTAGTCACAATTGGACCATCAGCAACTTTTGGTGCTTTTATTACCAAACAATCCCGATCATCTTTTGAAATTGTAATATGAGGAAGAACCTTAAAAGGACGGAATTTTTGCAGGTTTTTCTTCGGGTTTATTCTCTTGGCAGCAATATGCGTTACAGTCTCTGTCATACCATAAGTTTCATAAACTTTAGTATCAACATCTTTCACCATTTTTTGTAATTTATTGGAAACCGCTCCCCCGCCAACTATCAACTTTTTAATCAAGTGCAATCTTCCAATAGAATTATCTAACTGAAAAGGCGTCATCGCACAAAAATCATAACGCTTAAAAACCTGATCTAAAGGATTTGATGATGGGGGTACCAAATCTATATGCCACCCTAAAACCATGGCTCTAACCAGCATCATTTTACCTGCAATATAACCGGCAGGAAGGCACATTAATGAAGTTGTGGCAGCGGGCAGCTTAAAAAATTTTGACGTTGCCAATGCCGAGTTCACCATATGTTCTTTTTTAATCCTGAATTTTTTGGGAGTTCCGGTCGAGCCTGAAGTTTGTACCTCAACCTTGCTACCAGGTTTCAGCCAATCCAATAGGAAATCACCGATTCTTTCTTCATAAGGCTCCCCTTCTTTTATAAAGCTGTAAGCAACCTGATAAAGATCGGCATTGGAGAAATAACGCTTGTTAAGCCTGAAATCCGGATGCGTTTCCGGGACTTTATATTTTTCTGCCATATCTTACACCCAAAATTGTTATATTTTAGCTTATTTAAAGTTAGGAAATTGTTGCGATAATCTTAACTTTCTTCCGAAATTTTTAAACTTTCCTGATTTTCTACTTTTCCAAATAATTTTTGCTTCCAATTTTTCCAGGCATATTTTCGGGCCATTATAAAAAGTAAAATTGGGTAAAATATAAAAATAGGAATAAGTACATCCCAACTTACAGAAGGGTTTGAGATATCTTTAAAAATTGACTCTGTTTGAAATGCCGTCCAATCTGCCGTCACCAATAAGGCTACTACCATATTATTGGCGGCGTGAAAACCAAGGGCGAGTTCAAGGCCTTCATCCATTAAGGTAATTATGCCGAAGACAAACCCCATACCTATATAACTTATCATAATAATATCTCCCATTTTGGCAACTTCCGGATTAAAGTAATGTAACCCTCCAAAAATTACTGATGTCACTACCAAAGGAACCCACCGGTTACCGGCCAAAACACCAATTCCCTGCATTAGATACCCTCGGAAGAAATATTCTTCAAAACCGGTTTGTATGGGAATTAATATGATTGAAATAACTGCCAAAATCAGGAATTTATCAAGATTAAAATTCCATAAATAATCTTCAGGGTTCACATAGTAATCAATCAAAATTGAACCTGCCGAAAATATTGTCACCAAGCTAAACCCGAAAAAAAACCTACTCCAATCTATTTTTTTTCGAGTTGTTGTAAGTGCTTTTATGGGTTGGTTATGCACGACCTTGACCCAAAAAAACAACGCCCCAAAAAATATTACAAATGGTATAAGATTTTCCAGAAAAACCCTGTTGGAACCTTTTGCAGCAATCTCTTCTTTTATCATTTTTTCAAAATCCAGGTCAAGAAATTGCATGACCGCATAATTGAGAACCATTAAACCACAAAATAAAACTATGGGAATAAGATATCTCCAAAAATCGGTTTTACCTTTATAAGCCTGTGCTATGTACATTCATTAAATTTTAAATTTCCACGAAATATCGGGATTATATTGGATTTTCCCATCCTTCACCTCCAAAGGACTTTCAAAATTATTGGTATATAAACTTCCGGTACCCAACCCCTGGGGTATTTTGGTGTTTTTTGTATAGGTCCACTGTGCTATGGCGCTTAGTCCCACATTGCTTTCCAGAGCACTTGTTACCCACCAATTTATGCTATATTTTTCTGCCAAATCTATCCATTCCTGTGTTCCGCGAAAACCACCGATAAGGCTTGGTTTAAAAATTAAATACTGCGGATTAATGGTTTTTAATAATTTCTCTTTTTCTTCAAAATCAAAAACCCCGATTAGCTCTTCATCCAAAGCAATGGGAAGTGGCGTTTTTTTGCATAAATCAGTCATTGCTGCCCATTGCCCTTGTTTTATAGGTTGCTCTATACTGTGTAAATCGAGTTCACTTAACCGCATTAATTTTTCCGGAGCTTCTTCAGGGGTAAAAGCTCCATTAGCATCTACGCGGAGTTCGATTTCTTTGGAAGGGAATTCACTTCTTATATATTTTAACAGCGATATTTCCGTTTCAAAATTAATCGCACCGATTTTCATCTTAATACAGTTAAAGCCAGCTTTGATTTTTTCTGAAATTTGTTCTTTCATAAAAGCCTTTTCCCCCATCCATATTAGGCCATTTATAGGAATAGCAGCTTTTCCCATTGTGAATGCTGAAGAAAACAATTCAAATTTATTTTCGGCTTCCAGCGAGCGAAAAGCCATTTCTACACCAAACTGAATACTGGGATATTCTTTTAAGGCTTTCCATAATTCTTCAGCACCCAAATTAATATTTTCACAAACCCATTTGAGTTTTTTTTCATAATCGGGGCGATCATCAACACTAAGGCTTCGCAGAATACCACATTCACCAATTCCTGTCCTGTTTCCATCTCTAATTTCAAGGAACCAGGTCTCTTTGGTAGTAAGAACGCCCCGGGAAGTTCCACTGGGGCGTTTAAAATTTAAAATATATTGATTGTAGATTGCCGTCATCTGATGTTTTTGGATAATTAGCACTTGATTAACCCTTATTTGTAATAGTGCATTTTACGTCATGCTGAACTCGTTTCAGCATCTAATAATATTAAAAATCAGTAACATTTTAATGAGAGCATCCTAAATAAGCCTCGACAAGCTCAGCTAAACAAAGGACTTAATTAATATTCACAAGAACTAATTACACTAACTATTTATATATTGTTAGACCCTGAATCAAGTTCAGAGTGACAATGAAATTATAACTTATTACGGGCCAAGATTAATACTTTAGATTTTTAGAATTGATCCTTAATTTCAACTTCATAAACAGGATTGTATAAGAGTTTCTGAATTTTTCCAATAATCTAAAATTCGAACTCTCTAAATATCCAAACTTTCCCCGATTTCTAAAAGCATAAGGTCTTTTCCTTTTTCATAAAATTTCTTTTTGGCTTCATCATGGTCAATTTCAATATAGCCAAAAGTATCATAGTGGCAGCCTAAAACCTTATCACATTCCACAAAATCACTTGCAACAATGGCATCGTCAACTCCCATGGTAAAGTTATCACCAATAGGTAAAATAGCCAGGTCTAGTTTTGTATGCAGCGGAATAAGTTTCATATCCATAGTTAAAGCTGTGTCACCGGCTATATAGATATTTTTGTGTTCGCCTTCTATAACGAAACCACCGGGCTGGCCGCCATAAGTCCCATCTGGAAAAGAACTGGTATGGATTGCATTTACGTATTTTACGGCACCGAAATCAAAATCCCAGCTCCCACCATGATTCATAGGGTGAACTTCTATTCCTTTTTCCTCATAATAGCCTGCAATTTCAAAATTGCTCACAATTACGGCCCCGGTGCGTTTGGCAATACTTTCAGCATCTAAGGTATGATCTTGATGCGCGTGGGTAAGCAAAATATAATCGGCTTTAAGCGAATCTATATCTATTTTATCTTTAGCAAGATCATTTCCAGTTATAAAAGGGTCTACCAGTACATTAATATCTCCAATCTCCAATCCCAGGCAACTTTGGCCATAAAAACTAATTCTCATTTTTAGAAACTTTTTGGTTGAACAATATTATTAATATCACATTACTGCAATGACTCCTAAAAGTAAGCATTCAGCTATTTTTATACGGCTTTAAACTTTATATAATTTTGTTAAAAGCCCCTAACCCCGAAGGGGGAACCCATTCCCGAAAATACCCCAGAGTATTTAGCTTGTAAGGACTTTATATAACAAGAACTACAGTGCATAATATTTTGTTAAACCCAAAATCTAAATAAGTTGTCCCAGCCCGAAAAGCAAGGCCGTGGCAAAGGTAGAAAGTGCCAAAACTTTTAACTCGGGATCAAGCAACATTGGATTTTCATTTTCAACTACTCTTTTTAAATGTAGAATTAAAGGAACCAGTGCTGGAAGATATAAGAAATCAAATGCATTTTTCAGACTTAAAACCGTGTATATTACCAGGCAACCAATAGCGGCAATAATCAAAAAATAATGATAATTTTTAGCGTTTTTTGCTCCCATTTTTACCACCAGGGTCTCCTTGCCGGCTTTTTTATCGGAAATATGGTCGCGCATATTATTTAAATTAAGCACAGCCATGCTTAAAAAACCAATGGTAAAGGCCGGTAATAACACTTGCCATTTAAAATCGTGAGCGTATAAAAAATAAGAGCCATACACAGCTACCAGACCAAAGAAAATAAAAACAAAAACATCCCCCAGTCCCCTATAACCATAAGCGCTAGTGCCTATGGTATATTTTATTGCTGCAGCAATCGCCCCAAGCCCTAATAAGAAAAATAGCAAGGTAAATACCAAATTCTCTTTTCCGAAAGCCGCATAAATAAGTAAAATAGCTAGGAACAAGGTAACTACCGTAGTAATTATAATTCCCTGTTTCATTTCTTTTTGAGTGATAAGGCCACTTTGCAATGCTCGCTGGGGCCCAACACGATCTTTATTATCAGTTCCTTTCACGCCATCCCCATAATCATTGGCAAAATTTGATAAAATCTGAAGTCCGAGTGTAGTTGCCAGGGCCAGGCTAAAAATAGCGATATTAAAATAACCATATTGTATGGCAATAGTAGTCCCTACAATAATACCCGATACTGAAAGAGGCAAAGTACGTAGCCGTGCAGCACTTATCCAGGAATTAAATTTACTCATCTTAATGCATTATTTTTACCAGTAATTCCTTCAATAAATCGCCATGGGCAACATTTGCAGCTCCAATTCCTTTGCTTTTAGCATCGGTTTGGTGTAGTAAATCGATCACATGGCTCACTTTTTTCATTGGGTAATTTTTTGCTGCAAGTGTATAATCCTGTACAAAATATGGATTTATCTTTAGTTGTTTGGCTACACTTGCCTTTGATTTATCGGGCAGGCCGTGATATTGCAGTAATTGCGAAAAATAAGAGTAAAGCAAAGATACTGTAACCACCAGCGGATTATCTTTCGGGTTCTGGGCAAAATAATTAATAATTCGATGAGCTTTTAAAGTATCCCGCTGTCCAATGGCATTTCGAAGCTCGAAATTATTAAAATCTTTACTAATACCTATATTCTCTTCAATCAGCTCAGGAGTTATTTGTGTACCTTTTGGCGTAATTAATTGTAACTTTTCCAGTTCATTATTAATTTTCCCTAAATCGGTACCCAGAAACTCTACCAACATTTGTGCGGCTTTCGGAGAGATACTATAATCCCGGTTTTTCAAGGTTTTCTGTATCCAGCTTCCTACCTGGTTTTCATAAAGACGTTTACTTTCAAAAATCACCCCCGATTTTTTTACGGCTTTATAGAGCTTTTTCCGCTTATCGATTTTCTTGTATTTATAACATATAACCAACACTGTGGTAGGCTGCGGATTTTCGGCATAAGCTGTTAAATTTTCAATGGTCCGTGATAGCTCTTGCGCTTCTTTTACAATCACTACCTGTTTTTCAGCCATCATCGGGAAACGACGTGCATTGCTGGCAATTTCATCAACACTGGTATCGCGTCCATACAACATCATCTGATTAAAACCGCGCTCTTCTTCCGTAAGCACATTTTCAGCAATAAAATCAGAAATTTTATCAACATAATAGGGCTCCTCGCCCATCAAAAAATAAACAGGAGCAAGTTTGCCCTGCTGAATATTATTTACAATTTGTATGGCTTCTTCCATGTAAAGCTTTTTGCCGGTTCGGCGGGAAATACATTCAACTTTGCTATTTTTGGCCTATGTTAGACCTTAATTTTCCCCGGTATGAATTCCGGTTCAAAAATAAAGAAAATAAAATAGCCGTTTTTGATGAACTTCGGAAAAAATTTCTCGTGTTAACCCCCGAAGAATGGGTACGCCAGCATTGTATCAGGTTTTTAACCGAAGATAAACGCTATCCAAAAAGTCATATAAACGCTGAAAAGCAATTAAAAATAGGAAAATTGCTGAAGCGTTATGATGTGGTGGTCTACAATGCCGACGGAAGTATTTTTTTAGTGGTAGAATGTAAAGCACCACATATAAAAATCACTCAGGAAACTTTTGATCAGATTGCCCGATACAACTTAAGCCTAAATGCTGAATATTTAATGGTGACCAACGGCCTACAACATTATTACTGCCAATTAGATTACGAAGCGGAAACTTATAAATTCCTACCAGAGCTTCCTCAAAAAACAAAAAATGAAAACTGATTTATCTATAGCCGTAGTAGTTTTAAACTGGAACGGAAAAACCCTTTTAGAAGAGTTCTTACCTTCAGTCGTACAGTTTTCCACGGAGGCAACGATATATGTTGCCGATAATGCTTCAACCGACGATTCAGTTAGTTTTTTGGAGAAAAATTTCCCTTCGGTTAAAATTATCAGGAATAAAATAAATGGCGGATACGCCAGGGGTTACAACGATGCACTTCAATCGGTTCGAGAAGATATTTTCATCCTCCTAAACAGCGATGTAGAAGTTAGTGAAAACTGGCTACTTCCCATTCTTGAAATTTTTAAAAACGAACCTAAAACGGCTGCTGTTCAACCTAAATTACTAGATTATAAAAAGAAAAATTATTTTGAATATGCGGGTGCTGCAGGGGGATACGTTGATAAATTGGGGTATCCGTTTTGCCGTGGCCGTATATTCGATCATTTGGAAGAAGACCACGGGCAATATAATGACGATGCCTATATTTTTTGGGCCAGTGGCGCCTGCTTAGCCATTAGAAATGAACATTTTTTTGAGGCCCAGATGTTCGATGAAGATTTTTTTGCTCACCAGGAAGAGATTGATCTTTGTTGGCGCTTATATAATTTAGACTATAAAATAAAGTTTGCAGCTAATTCAAGAGTATATCATTTAGGTGGGGCTACTTTAGATGCTATGAATCCCAGGAAAACCTTTTTGAATTTTAGAAACAGTTTATTTTGTCTGATAAAAAATGTAGCCGCACCGCAAGTTTGCTTTATTGTTTTCTTTCGATTGGTTTTAGATGGAATAGCCGCAATCAAATTTATTTTTGAAGGACGTTTTGCACATTTCTATGCAATAATTCAGGCACATTTTAGTTTTTACTTATACCTCAAAAGAATGCTTACAAAAAGAAAAAACAGTAAGCTAAAGAAAAAATATGCGGTCTTGAACTCGCTGGTTTGGAATTATTTCATTCTAAAAAAGCAAAAATTCTCAAATTTTTGAGAAACTCATAAAAAGTAATGTTAAAGCTTCTTTTCCGCTTTATATTTTTTTGATACTTTTGGGCACATCTAACATTAATAATAATTACAAAATTATGAAACGAATCTTGCTTTTATCAGCTTCAGTTGCTGTATTGCTGTCTTCTTGTGTTTCGCAAAAGAAATATAATGAGCTGGAAGCTAAACAAAAAGAAACCCAGGATGAATTAAACACGGCTACTGTAAAACTTAATGCCTGTTTAGAAGACAAGGATGACTTAAACAGTCGTATTAAAACCCTTAATAATACCAACGCGGCATTATTGAACAACGTTGGCGATTTGGCAACTTTATCTAAGAAAGAAGCCGAGAACTTAGAACGTTCTTTGGAAAGCATGAAAGAAAAAGACCTTGCCATTAGCAAAATGCGTGATGCCATTAACAAAAAAGATTCTGTAACCCTTGCCCTTGTTACCAGTCTTAAAGGAGCTCTTGGTAATATGAACGATGACGATATCGAAATCAATGTTGAAAAAGGAGTGGTTTACGTTTCTATTTCAGATAAAATGTTGTTTGACAGTGGTCGATATAACCTAACCGGTGATGCAATGCGCGTATTGGAAAAGGTTGCTAAAGTGGTAAACAATAAGCCAGAAATCGACTTTATGGTTGAAGGGCATACTGATGATAAGGATATTAAAACTGCAATGTTTCAAGACAACTGGGATCTCAGTGTGAAGCGTGCAACTTCTGTAGTTCGTGCATTACAAGAAGATTTTGGAGTAGCCCCTGAACGTATGACTGCTGCGGGTAGAAGTTTTTATGTTCCTGTAGCTGATAATTATACTGCTGAAGGACGTTCTAAAAACCGAAGAACCCGTATCGTAGTACTTCCAAAATTAGACCAGTTCTACGGAATGATTGAAGAAGGAATGGAAGAAGCAAGTGCTGCTGATTAATTTCTATAGCTCAATTTATAAAAAAACCCGGCAACTTTGCCGGGTTTTTTTATATAAGGAAAAATAAAGACCTACAAATCATTGATTTTATTAACCAAAACAGTTGCTTTTTCTTCCAATTCTTTTTGAATGCCCTTAAAATGCTGTTTCTTATCTACTATATCCCTTCTGTTGATTTTCACAATTAGCTCATCAAAAGCCAGGATAGCTTCATCTACAATTGCATCGCTTTTTTCAGCACTCTCTTTAGGGTTTGCCATTTGGTGTAAATAAGCTGCATCTATAATATCTCCCAGCACATAATTTACATCGCGTTTCAATAATCTTTTACTTGCCATAATTGTTTACTTATTTGCTTCTCTTTAACAGGAAGCATTTTAAATTTCACGCGAAATTAGCCTATTTTTGGTTTACAGCGCTAAATTTTATATGAAATTATTTAGCAAGGTATTGTTTTAGAGCGTTTAAAGCTTTCGTAGTATGTTTAGCACCACTCATACTGTTAAACCGATAAATCAATTCTCCTTCCTTTCCAAAAACAAAAGTTTCACGGCCCGGAAGTAAACCAAAAAGTGCAGGTTTTACGCCAAAAGAGTTTTGGGCTTTTTTATCCTTATCGGAGAGCAAAATAAAGGGCAACTGGTATTTTTTAGAAAAACGCTCATGGGATTCCCCAGAATCAGTGCTAATCCCAACAACCTCAGCTCCTAACGATTTAAAATCTTCATACGCATCCCTAAAACTGCAAGCTTCTTTTGTACATCCCGGAGTAAAATCTTTTGGATAAAAATAAACTACCAGAGACCTGGAAATTTCAGAAAGTTCTATTTCATTTCCGTTTTTATCGGGAAGGCTTATTTTTGGTATTTTATCTCCTAATTCCAAATATTAGTTTCCTTTATACGTTACAAAATTACGCGGAGTCTCATAAAGCTTGACCTTCAAAGCTAAATTTTTTCGTAATTTTTTTCGGATTTTATTCCAGATTACCACGGCAATATTTTCTGCGGTAGGGTTTAGGTCTTTAAACTCAGGTAATTCTTCATTCAGGTTTTTATGATCAAAAGGCACTTCTACCTCTTCATAAATAAGTGTTTTTAGGCGTTTTAAATCCATCACAAAACCGGTTTCCGGATCAATTTCACCGGTAACGGCTACTTCAAGTTCATAATTATGCCCATGATAATGCGGATTACTGCACTTCCCGAATACTTCAAAGTTCTTTTCATCGCTCCAGTCTTTTCTATAAAGGCGATGTGCGGCATTAAAATGCGCTTTCCTGTGTACGGTTAGCCTCATTGCTGAATGTGTTTATAATATTTGTCGAAAATAATTTTAAACCATTCCGTATAAATTTCAGGACGCTCTTCCATATCTGTTTCAATAGCTTGCAACGACATCCATCTCCAATTGGCTACCTCATCGGGATTGGGTTTGGGTTCTTCATTAAAAGTACCCACTAAAATATAATCATATTCATGCTCGGTAAGACCATTATCAAAAGGAGCCCGGTAAATAAAACTAATAGTCTCTTTTAAATCGGTACTAAACCCCATTTCTTCCTGAAGGCGTCTTTTTCCGGCCTCGATATTACTTTCTCCTTCCCGTTGGTGACTACAGCAGGTGTTGGTCCACAAGCCAGGCGAATGGTATTTTTCCAAAGCCCTTTGTTGAATCATTAATTCATTTTTATCATTAAAAACAAATACAGAAAATGCTCGGTGCAACAAAGCCTTTTCGTGGGCTTCAATTTTCTCCATCAGCCCAATTTGCTCGTCCTTATCGTTTACCAGTATTACTTTTTCTTTTCCCATTTTTTTAATTGAAATTCAAATGTACAAAAACGCCCCGTGCCTGCACAAAACTTAATTAGAATGGAGCTCATTATAAACTTCGCAATCTATAGATAAAATAAATTCTGAACGCCGGTTGGCTTCGTGTTGTGATTCCAGGCAGGGTACATGATTGTAGCAGTTATTTACCGGTTCTGTTTCGCCATAGCCCCTTCCTGAAATTCGATTGGCCTCTACGCCATTTTCCACTAAAAAATCGCGGGTTGCTTTTACCCTGTTTTCTGAAAGCTCATTATTATAACTATCATTTGCCCGGCTATCGGTGTGCGAACGAATATCGATCAAAATTTCAGGATTTTTTTGCATAAACCTGGCTATTTTTTGCAATTGTTCTTTAGCCTCACGACGAATTTCATATTCATCCAGATCAAAATTGATCGGGTTAAGGTTTAAAATATATCTAAGGTCATCCCCCACTTTAGCAGCCACCGTATTATTATCACCACTTAGACTCGTAAATTTTACCAAATTTTCACGTCTTTTTATCTCGGTCGCATAAAAACTCCAATTAAAAAACATACGTAATGCTGCAATATGCCCTTCGTTTTTCCCAAAAATATTATGGGCAGCCTGGTACATCACCAAGCCATTTTTCGGGTCTCCAAAGCCATGCCCATACAAACTTATAGCCGCAGGCCCTTTTGAAAGCTTTGGAATATCTGGCATATCAGGATCTGAAACCAATACTTTTGTTTGAGAACGCCATTCATTTATTTTTTTTGGAAGAAAAATCCGTTCTGAGCCGTTCAAATGAGCTAAACCAGGAGACCCCAAATACTGTGCAACCGGATCTTCTGGATGATGATTTTTGTAAGGAGGGGTGCCATCACGATGTTTTGAATAATGCAGCAAACCGGCACTTCGGGCCCCTGCAAAACCCGCAGATAGAAAATTCAGTTGAATATTTTCACCTCCTTCTTTTCCATTTAATTTTCCTGTAAGGTTTTCAAGTATACTTGCCGCATGACATCCTGCCCAAATAGCTCCTTTATAATTTTTATTCCAGAAATACAGGTTTTTATGACTTTCAAAATCCGGATCGGCATGGGGCATAACAAAAATATCATCACATATCCCCAACTCCTGAGGATTTTTCCAATTTTTTATTTTATTACCACCATAGGCTTCAGAAGGAATGCCGGCTGCACGAAAAAAAGGAACCGCTATACTTCCATTTTCCTTATCTAAAGTCCACTTGGGCTTAATATACAAATCGGTAAAAACCGGCAGGGTCAATGATTCTTTTGTGGTTATATAATGAACCCCCTTTTCTTTCCACTTTTCAAAGATTTTTTTATTTTTTTCAGTGTGATAAGAAACCGGGATAAGAAAAACACCACTTCGGTATTTTTTATTCTCATATTCAAAATCAACTCCGTCTTTAACTTTTTCCGGATTAATTATCCACTTCACCACTACCTCGCTATTAGCCAGCAATTCGTATAACAAACCATACACCTGAAGCGTATTTTTTGCCGTTTGTGGTTTAGCGTCCATAGGCAAAAGCACCGCACCGGCACTAAAAGTCTCCTCTGTTGCACTTACAGTAAAATTAGACATTATCAAGACAGACAGGGCAATGAATATTTGTTGTAACTTGTTCATAAAAACTTCCGATAATGAGTAAATAATCCCGGGAAATCCCTCACTTAAAGGAAACATTTTAATTTCGATTATCAAGCAAAATTAAGGATAGTTTGAATGAATATAAGGCTTTAACAGGATTTTAGCTAAGCATAAGTTCAGAATCGGGTTTTATGGCCAATAACCAGAAAAACTCCTTAAAAAATAGTACTTTTGCAGGCTGAAATCAATAGGATTTCACAACATTCTTTTTGTTGATTAGATAAATCAGACAGATGAAACGGGTATGAATAAATTTTAACCATTTCCCACAAAAGCTTATGGATAAAATTTTTCATACGAGAACGGAATGATTACATACGTTCTCTAATTTTTAATTAATTTATTTTCCAGGAATTATAAAATTTTAAACGTGTGAAAAATTTTGAGAAAGAAATCAACAAACGTCGTACGTTTGGTATTGTTTCCCACCCCGATGCCGGTAAAACCACACTCACTGAAAAACTCCTGCTTTTTGGAGGCGCAATTCAGGAAGCCGGTGCAGTAAAATCGAATAAAATCAAAAAGGGGGCAACCAGTGACTTTATGGAAATTGAGCGCCAACGTGGGATTTCTGTAGCGACTTCTGTTCTTGGTTTTGAATATAAAGACATCAAAATAAACATTCTGGATACACCGGGTCACAAAGATTTTGCTGAAGATACTTTTAGAACTTTAACTGCTGTTGATAGTGTAATTGTAGTGGTTGATGTTGCCAAAGGGGTTGAGGAACAAACCGAAAAACTTGTTGAAGTTTGCCGGATGCGAAATATCCCGATGATAGTTTTTATCAATAAACTTGACCGTGAAGGTAAAGACGCTTTTGAACTGCTTGATGAAATTGAACAAAAATTAAATTTAACCGTCACGCCCTTGAGTTTCCCTATCGGGATGGGATATGATTTTAAAGGAATTTATAACATCTGGGAGAAAAATGTAAACCTTTTTACCGGAGACCCCCGAAAAGATATTGAAGATACTGTTGAAATTGACGATTTAAATACTGAAGAACTCGATGAACTAATTGGTTCTGAAGCTGCCAATACCTTACGAGAAGAAGTAGAATTAGCCCAGGGTGTCTATCCTGAGTTTAATCAAAAAGCATATCGGGAAGGTAACTTACAGCCTGTTTTCTTTGGCTCAGCTTTAAATAATTTCGGGGTTCGGGAATTACTGGATTGTTTTATTGAGATAGCACCAACACCCCGCCCCAAAGAAAGCGATATACGGGAAGTAAAGCCCGATGAAAATCAATTTACAGGATTTGTATTTAAAATACACGCTAATATGGATCCGAAACATCGCGATCGATTGGCCTTTATCAAAATAGTATCTGGAAAATTCGAGCGAAATAAGAATTACCTGCACGTTCGAAATGGAAAAAAAATGAAATTCTCGAGTCCGAATGCGTTTTTTGCTGAAAAAAAGGAAATTGTTGATATTTCATATCCCGGAGACATTGTTGGTTTACACGACACGGGAAACTTTAAAATTGGAGATACACTTACTGAAGGCGAAGAACTTCAATACCGTGGTATTCCCAGTTTTTCACCGGAATATTTCCGATACATTAACAATGCAGACCCGATGAAATCTAAACAACTTTCAAAAGGAATAGATCAATTGATGGATGAAGGTGTGGCCCAGCTATTTACTTTAGAATTAAATGGCAGAAAAGTAATTGGCACAGTTGGGGCACTTCAGTTTGAGGTTATCCAATATCGATTGGAACATGAATACGGAGCTAAATGTACCTATGAAAACCTCAACGTTCATAAAGCCACCTGGGTAGAAGCTGAAAATGAAAAAAGTGAAGAGTTTAAAGATTTTAAACGGGTAAAATCAAAATTCCTGGCTAAAGATAAACAAGGTCAACTGGTATTTTTAGCCGATTCCCAATTTTCATTACAAATGACCCAGGACAAATATCCATCGATTAAATTCCATTTTACCTCTGAATTTTAAGCAACTGATTTTAAACTCCTAAGAGAAGAGCTAAAAGAAACCTATAAGCACGCTGTGTTATATAGGAGTTAATTTCATATATTTTCAGCATAATTGAGGTTTTATGGATGTTATAAATGAATTTGTTTCCCAATTTGCTTCTGCAGTTTGGGGACTTCCATTGATTATTTTATTAATTGGCGGAGGGATATACCTTCTTATTTTATCCAAATTTCTTCCCTTCAGATATCTGGGACATTCGTTAGATGTTTTACGTGGAAAATACAACAACCCCGATGATCCCGGCGAAATCAACCATTTTCAGTCGCTTTCAACCGCACTTTCCTCGACCGTGGGTATGGGAAATATTGCCGGGGTGGCAGTAGCTATTGCTTTGGGTGGCCCCGGAGCAATTTTCTGGCTTTGGGTTAGTGCTATAGTAGGAATGGCTACCAAATTCTTTACTAACAGTTTGGCGGTAATGTATCGTGGTAAAGATACCCACGGGAATATTCAGGGCGGGGTAATGTATTTTATAGAAGAGGGCCTTGGCAAAAAATGGAAAATCCTGGCTATTTTCTTTAGTCTTACCGGCCTTATCGGGGCATTACCCGTTTTCAATGTAAACCAACTTACACAGGCTATCAATTTTATTCTGCTGGAACCTAACGGTATTTCAACAGGTATTGGCACCAATCTTATTATAGGGATTATATTAGTTATACTTACTTCTATAGTCATTTTAGGAGGTTTACAACGTATTAGTAAAACCGTTTCAAGACTGGTACCAGCAATGGTAGGACTTTATTTCCTGTCAGTACTTATTATCCTCATCGTTAATTTTGAGGTAGTTCCTCAATATTTCTCAATGATTTTCACCGATGCTTTTGCCGCAGAAAATTACAAGGGGGAACCAATTCTGGGCGGTTTACTTGGTGGGTTAATTATTCTTGGAGTGCGAAGAGGTGCTTTTTCTAACGAAGCGGGAATTGGTACCGCTACCATGGCACACGGTGCCAGCAAAACTTCTGAACCAATTCGGGAAGGCCTGGTAGCCATGCTAGGCCCTGCGATAGACACTTTAGTGGTATGTACGCTAACCGCCCTCTCTATTCTAGTTACCGGAATTTGGCAAACTACCGAAGCAAACGGAGTCAGCCTTACTGCCGCCGCCTTTGACGCTTCCATTCCTTATATTGGGGGGTATCTTTTATTGCTATGTATTTCAGCTTTTAGTATTTCTTCATTATTTTCCTTTTCTTACTACGGAACAAAATGCCTTTCGTACCTGGCCGGAGCTGAAAACAAACATTATTACAATTATTTTTATATCATTAGTATCATGTTAGGGGCTACCACTTCATTGAGTATGATGATAAACCTTATTGACGGATTCTATGGATTAATGGCAATTCCCACCATGATTTCCACTATAATCCTTGCACCAAGAGTAATGAAAGCCGCGCGAATTTATTTTAAGAAATATAAACGTTAATTTTCTTCTATTTGATAGACCTCCAATTTTTTCCCGCTTAATTTTTCAAGGGCTTTCCCTTTTTTCAAGGTTCCCCAAACTTCAAGTTCAGGATCACTGTGCGTAGTAATTAGAAGCCTGATACTTTCCGGTTTTATATCTATTTCAAGTTTTCGGACGTTTTGATAATGACTTCGGTCTAAACCATCGGCAACTCTTAGAATTGCTGAAAGTTTTTTCACTTTTTTCCGAAGGCTTTTTTTCAATAATTTATAATATGGATGCTTTTTTTTAGGAAAAGCACGGCGGTGGTATCTCGCCACATTTGCTATTATATTTATTTCATTTTCTTTAAAACCCAATAAATCTGAATTTCTAATAAGATATAATGCATGCTTATGATGTTTTCTATATGAAATATAATACCCAATATCGTGTAATAAACTGGCATATTCCAATAATTCACGATCAGCTTCTTCCAGATTAAATTCTTCTTTAAATGCATCAAAGATTTGTAAAGCAAATTTGGCAACGTGCTTTGAATGTGCTTCAGGCCAGTTACATTTTCTCAGTAATTCATAAATACTTCTTCTTCGCGGATCTTCAAAATTGCTTACTAAGTCTAAGTTCAGGTTTTCTTTTTCTCTTTCAATAAAATTCAGGATCATCCCCTCCCTTAGTGCTGCTTCAGAAATTTTAATAGTTTTTATTTTAAATTCATCAACGAGATATTTTACAAGCACCATTCCGGGATTGATAATTTCTACCCTCTTTTCTTCCAGTTCTTTTTCCTTAAGCCTTTGCTTTTTATCCAGTTTTATAAAATCGGTATATAAATCTTTAAAATCATCAGACTTGAATTCTAACTCATTCAGGCTCCTTTGAGCGGTAATAGAAGTTCTTCCGGCAACCATAGCGCCAATATTTTCCATGGTACCGGAAGAACCAATAATTGTTTTTACCTTATATTTTTTCGCAAGCTTTGTAACTTCAGAAAGTGTATTCTTATAATGGTTTTCCAGCGCTTTTATTTCTTTAGATGTAATGGGATCGGTCTCTACAAATTCAGCAGCCATTCTGGCCACTCCAAGTTTTAAACTATTGTAATAAATAAATTTTTCATTATTACCAATAATAAACTCTACACTTCCCCCGCCAATATCGATCATAAGCACCATTTCCTTATCCAGAACAATACTATGTCTTACTGCCAGGCCTATCATTTCAGCCTCCATCTTCCCGGAAATAGCACGAATTTTCACTCCCGATTTACTTCCTGCTTCCTGAATAAAATCACCTCCGTTTTTAGCCTCGCGAATCGCACTGGTAGCAAATGCCAGAATATGTTCTACTTTATGGCTGTCGCAAAGAAATTTAATTCTTTTTAAGGCTTCCAGACCACGATTCATCGCCTCCCTGCTTAACCGATCTTTCAGGCCTTTTTCGGCTAAAATCACCATTTCTTTAAGCTTATTTACCGTTCGGAAACTTCCGTCTGAATAAATATCTACAATAACGGCATGAAAAGAATTTGTTCCAAGGTCTATGGCAGCAATTCGTTTAGCGGGTTTAGAAATATTATTTTGACTCATATATCGAAAAATAAAGGACTTGCTCCTTAAATTTAGCTATAATTTTCAAAAAGTCCTATTATTCTTCAAGCTACTGAAAGGGAATAAAACAAGGCGCTGTAAATAAGCTCAAAAAGTATGGAGAAAATTTATACGGAGCACAGCGAAATCTTCATAAATTTAGGATATGCCCAGGATGTTAACTTATAAATACAATTCAATAACCTCCGGGCAAGCCGGGGTTAACCCCACTTGTGGGTATAAAAAGACTGCCTAAGTTATTTTCTGGCAAACCGAACTTAGTTCAGAATGACGTTATAAATACGTAGGCAGTCTCTTTAATTATTTTCTAAAAGCTCTGGTAAGGTTTAAGCCTGACCGGTGGGGCCAAAATTTAAAGGAATAGGAGATTTTTCATAATCCTGAATTTCACCGTGTGCTTTTTCAAATCGCTGTACATTATCGTTTAGGGCTTTAAGTAAACGCTTGGCGTGCTGAGGGGTAAGAATTATTCTTGATTTCACCTTACTCTTGGGTTTTCCCGGCATAATATTCACAAAATCGATTACGAATTCTGATACCGAATGGTTGATGATGGCTAAATTAGAATACGTTCCCTCCGCAACACTTTCATCAAGTTCTATATTAATTTTTTTTTGTTTGTCTTTCTTCTCTTCACTCATATTATTAAATTAAAATCATTCATTTTCATTTCCACTAAAGTACAAAAAATCTCTTCGTAAACACTTTTTCGTCTTTTCTACTTCAAGGCAGTTCATTAAATTTATCCTTATAATTCCCGTAAAGAAATCAGTATGAAGCTGGAAACAAAAATTGGCAAAAATCAGCTATAGTTTTTTACTTGAGTAATTTCGCGGGTTTGAGCCAGAATATAACGAAATAAACCTTCATGAAACTATTCTTTAAACCTTTTCAAACCTTTATTCAAGAAAACACTACGGCAAAGACACAAAGCAGGTATGCCGATTCCCTCATTTCAAAACTGGAATTTGGTATTAATGAAATCAGAGCCGAAGTTTTGGGCTCTACCTATTACAACACTTTAGTTAAATTTACTCGAAAGGAAGTGGTTTCTGCTCAGTGCAGCTGCCCCTACGACCAGAGCGGCTATTGCAAGCATATTGTTCATGTATTGGTCGAAGCCGATAGCTTGATACAAAAAGAAGGACTGTCAAATATTGTTACCTCTTCTGATGATGCCGAGGCTTTCCAAATTCCTGTGCAAAAAGAAGGAAAAAGCTTTATCCTAAAAAATCAGAATATCCTGCAATTAAAAGCCCAGGATATCGAAAGAATTGCTGTAAAATCACGAAACCCACGTTGGCGCAATTCAATAGAAATTGTTGAGGCCCAAATGCCGCCAAATAATTTTATCGCTAAAATCAATGAATCCTATATACGTGATTTTAATATTAAAATTGTTCAAAAAGAGAATGATTTGCTGTTAGATTGTACTTGTGGGAATGCATCAACTAAAATTTGTAAGCATCTGCAAGTTACTTTATCAACGATACTCGAAGTGGAAATGCTTCAAGTGGCCTTTGACGAAAAACTTCGTTTTCAGTTCTTAAAAGAAGAGGCCGATTCCCAGGGACTGGGGGATATTGGTAATTTAGATAATTTTTATGGTATTTCCCTGAGTTATGGAAGGATTTTTATCGAGCCCAAACATAGCTTTTTATCGCTTTCTAAACAGGATATCTCTTCTTTAAAAAAGACATTGCTCCCCAATTTTCAATTTCCGGCCTCTGGATCGGAAAAAAAGAAAATAGAATTCATTTTGGCAGAAGACTATCTGGATGCCGGATTTAGTTTTCAATTAATGGAAGCCACATTGGCCAAAAGCGGTAAGATGAAATCACCGATTAGAGCGGTAAATTTACAGGATAAATTAAGTAGTCTGTCCAAACCCGAAGAGTTTTTATTTATCACACAGCTTTTACAGCAAGATGAATATGACAGGGATTATTCTGGCGATCTCCATATTCTCAAAAATCCGTTTGATTTACCATTTTATTATTTTGAATCAGACTGGCATGAAGAAAAAATTACCCCGGCAAAAATCACTCCTATCCAGTTTATAGTCGAAGATTTCGAAACCACATTGCAGGTACAACAAAAAAATGGATTCTATATTTTAAAGCTTCAGTTTAAAATAGGCGAAAAAAATTATTCTTCCGCTAAATTGAGACAATCGGGAAATTATTTTCGAATTCAGGGAAAATGTTATTTTATTAAAGAACAATTAGTTTATAGGCTATTAACATTTTTCGGAGAGCACAAACATGAAATTTATTTGACTGAATATCAATTTACAGGATTTAAAAAAGAGTTTTTAGATAATCTGGAACAAGTCCTAAATGTGGAATACAGCTTTATAAAAAAAGCACCAAAAAAAGTGGTACAGCAACAAGCTTTGGACCAGGTTACCGAACACATGGTTTACCTCTCTGAATCTGATGATTATATCCTGATTACCCCGGTAATATGTTACGGCGAAATTGAAGCCCCCGTACTTTCCCGACGGAATGTGTATGCCGAAGATAAAAAAGGAAAGATGTATGTAATAGAGCGGAATGAAACCATAGAACACCGGTTTAAACGAAATATACAATCTCAACACCACACTTTTGAGGATAACCCGCAAACAGAATTTTATTATCTGCACAAGCAAGAGTTTTTAAACGAAGGCTGGTTTATTGAGGCTTTTGAAGCCTGGCGTGAACACGGTTATACCATACTCGGGTTCAAGCAATTGAAAAACAATAATCTTAGCCCTCATAAAATGAAAGTACAAGCCACTCTGAAATCGGGAATTGACTGGTTTGATATTCATACCGATATTGCTTTTGGCAACCAAAAAGTGGATTTGAAAGAAATCCGAAAATCTGTGGTAAATAAAAACCGCTACGTGAAATTAGGCGACGGTACCAAAGGAATATTACCAAAAGAATGGATAGAAAAATTCAGTCGTTATTTCCGTTCCGGAGAAATTAATGATAAAATTATACGAACGCATAAATCTCATTTCGGGCTCATAGACGAACTATTCGAAAAGGAAGTCCTCCCTTCCGAAGTAAAAATGGAATTGGAAAATTATCGTGAAAAACTGGCTAATTTTCACTCTATAAGAAATGTGGAAAGCCCAAAAAATCTAAAAGCCAGCTTACGCGATTACCAAAAAGAAGGCCTGAATTGGTTAAGTTTTTTAGATGAATTTGGATTTGGAGGTTGTCTGGCAGATGATATGGGGCTTGGAAAAACTGTTCAGATCATTGCATATTTTCTGGCGCAAATTGAAAAAGGGAATAAAAACCCAAACCTGGTGATTGTTCCCACTTCTTTACTGTATAATTGGGAAGTAGAAATCAAAAAATTTGCACCCAAACTCAAGTATAAAATTATTTACGGAAATGACCGGCATACTAAGGAAATCCTTTTTGAAAAATATGACTTGTTCATCACTTCCTACGGTACAATGCTAAACGATATTGAAATTTTAAAAAAAGTTAATTTCAATGTCATTGTTTTAGACGAATCCCAGGCCATAAAAAATCCTGCTTCAAAACGTTACAAAGCCGCACGATTGTTACAGGCAAGGCAAAAAATTGTGGTAACGGGAACACCGGTAGAGAACAATACTTTCGATTTGTATTCTCAACTTTCATTTGCCATACCGGGTTTATTTGGGAATGCCAAACAATTTGCAGCAGATTATTCCACCCCAATAGACAAATTCCAAAACGAAGCCAGAGCCATGGAACTACAAGAAAAAGTGGGGCCTTTTATTTTAAGACGAACTAAAAAGGAAGTCGCTACCGAACTTCCCGAAAAAACAGAAATGGTGGTTTATTGTGATATGGGCAAGGAGCAACGTCGTGTTTACGATACTTATAAAAAAGAATTTCAGCAATACCTTGAAGGGAAAAGTGAAAAAGAACTAAAATCTTCCAGTATGCACATATTACAGGGTTTAACAAAAATGCGGCAAATTTGTAATTCGCCCGCCCTTCTTTCAGACAATGAATTTTACGGAAACCAGTCTGCCAAATTAGAGGAGTTGATTACCCAGATCCTAAAACTACAAAGTGAACACAAAGTGCTAATTTTCTCACAGTTCGTGGGTATGTTGGATCTAATAAAAGAACGCTTGGATCAGGAAGCAGTAAGGTATGCCTACCTTACCGGCCAAACCAGAAAACGCCAGGAGCAAGTAGAAGCTTTTCAGGAAGATGAAGAAATTCGTGTTTTTCTTATCAGTTTAAAAGCCGGGGGAACGGGATTGAATTTAACAGAGGCAGAATATGTATTTATCGTAGACCCCTGGTGGAATCCGGCGGTTGAAAATCAAGCCATTGATCGCGCCTACCGGATTGGGCAAACCAATAAAGTAATTGCTATACGTATGATTACCCCAAACAGCATCGAAGAAAAAATAATGGAACTACAAGAGAGGAAAAAGAAATTAGTAGAAGATCTTATTCACCCCGATTCCGGATTCTTTAAACAATTAACAAAAAAGGATTTGATGAAACTTGTTTAAAAAAAGTTCAAAATATTTTGGTGAGCTGGGAATTACAGGAATAAAAAACCTCACAGATTTTGAAAACCTGTGAGGTTGTTTAAAAGGAATAAAATTCCGTATTGCTATTAGTTATAATTAACCTCCTGTTTGCGCTCAAGCATTTCGTCAAATTCTTCTTTAGAACCAACAATAATATTATCGTATTCACGCATACCGGTACCCGCAGGAATCTTATGACCTACAATTACATTTTCCTTAAGGCCTTCAAGTTGATCAACTTTACCGCTTACCGCAGCCTCATTTAATACTTTGGTAGTTTCCTGGAAGGAAGCTGCCGAGATAAATGACTTGGTTTGCAGTGATGCCCTGGTAATACCTTGTAATACAGGTGTTGCTGTAGCTGAGATAACGTCTCTGGCAGTGGCCAGGTTCTTATCTTCACGACGCAGAAGCGAGTTTTCATCGCGTAATTGGCGTGGAGAAACAATTTGTCCCGGCTTAAGGCTTTCAGAATCACCCGCATCTTCAACTACTTTCATTCCAAAGATTTTATCATTTTCTTCGATAAAATCTGATTTATGAACCAGTTGATTTTCAAGGAAAATAGTATCTCCCGGATCCTGGATTCTTACCTTACGCATCATTTGTCTTACCACAACTTCAAAGTGCTTATCGTTAATTTTCACACCCTGTAGTCGGTAAACTTCCTGAACTTCATTTACAAGATATTGTTGTACTGCATTTGGCCCTTTGATATTTAAGATATCTTCAGGAGTAATCGACCCGTCAGAAAGTGGCATCCCGGCACGTACGTAGTCATTTTCCTGAACAAGGATTTGATTAGAAAGTTTAACAAGATATTTCTTAATCTCACCAAGTTTAGATTCTACGATAATCTCACGGTTACCACGCTTAATTTTCCCGAAAGAAACCACACCATCTATCTCACTAACCACTGCAGGATTAGAAGGATTACGCGCTTCAAATAACTCGGTTACCCTTGGAAGACCACCAGTAATATCGCCGGCTTTAGAAGATTTACGTGGTATTTTCACTAAAATCTTACCTACACCAATCTTCTCAGCGTTATCTACCATAAGGTGGGCTCCAACCGGAAGGTTATACGAACGGATTACTTCATCTTTTTTACCTAAAATGTGAAGGGTTGGGATAAGCTTTTTATTACGAGATTCAGAAATAACTTTTTCCTGGAATCCGGTTTGCTCATCAATTTCAACCTGATAAGTTACCCCTTGTTCTACGTTTTCATATTTGATTTTTCCTGCAAATTCAGAAATAATCACCCCGTTATAAGGATCCCACTGGCAAATAGTATCGCCTTTGGAAACTTCTGCACCGTCATCAATAAAGATTTGAGAACCGTAAGGAATATTATTGGTACTTAATACCACCCCGGTTTTCTTATCTTTTATCTTAACTTCAGCAGTACGGGAAATTACGATATCAGCCTGGCCGCCATCAGGAGCTTCACCTTTAACCACTTTAAGGTCTTCAATTTCAGCAATCCCGTTTAATTTGGCTATCAGTTTATTTTCTTCTGAAATGTTACCGGCAATTCCCCCAACGTGGAAAGTACGTAGTGTTAACTGTGTACCAGGTTCCCCAATTGACTGGGCAGCAACAACACCAACAGCTTCACCGCGTTGTACAATTTTATTGGTTGAAAGGTTTCTACCATAACATTTTACACAAATTCCTTTCTTCGCCTCACAAGTAAGCGGAGAACGAACTTCTACGCTTTCTATAGGAGCATCATCAATTTTTGCAATGGCTTCTTCAGAGATTTCTTCTCCTGCAGCAACCAACAATTCTTCGGTTGAAGGGTTATACACATCGTGAAGAGAAATACGACCTAAAATTCTTTCCCCAAGCGATTCTACAACTTCTTCATTCTTTTTAAGTGGTCGAACTTCTACTCCTCTTAAGGTACCACAATCCTTTTCATTTACAATTACATCCTGCGATACATCTACCAGTCTACGGGTTAGGTAACCGGCATCAGCCGTTTTAAGAGCGGTATCGGCAAGACCTTTACGTGCACCGTGAGTAGATATAAAGTATTCCAAAATTGAAAGCCCTTCTTTAAAGTTAGAAAGAATTGGATTTTCAATAATTTCACCTCCACCGGAATTCGATTTTTTAGGCTTGGCCATCAAACCACGCATACCGGTAAGCTGACGAATCTGCTCTTTGGAACCACGAGCCCCGGAATCAAGCATCATATATACCGAGTTAAAACCTTGTTTATCTTCGCGGATTCGCTTCATAGCCAATTCGGTTAAACCGGCATTGGTAGAAGTCCAAATATCAATTACCTGGTTATAACGTTCGTTGTTAGTAATAAGCCCCATATTATAGTTCCCAATAATACCTTCAACCTGCTCGTTGGCCTCATCAATCATACTATGCTTTTCTTCAGGAATAATAATATCCCCTAAGCTGAATGATAATCCACCACGGAAAGCATAACCATATCCCATTTCCTTAATTGCATCAAGGAATTCTCCGGTTTCAGGTACACTTGTTCTGGCCAATACAGTACCAATAATATCCCTAAGGTTTTTCTTATTAAGTACGGTATTTACATAACCTACTTTTTCAGGTACAGCCTGGTTAAATAATACTCTTCCAACAGTAGTTTCAATTATTTGGTAAACCAGTTCTCCGGCCTCATTATAATCTTTGGCCCTAATCTTAATTTCAGCATTCAGGTCAATTTTTTTCTGATTGTATGCAATAACTACTTCTTCATCAGAATAAAAAGTAAGACCTTCACCTTTCACCACTTCCTCATCGGTAGATTTTCTTGGCTTGGTCATATAATAAAGACCAAGAATCATATCCTGAGAAGGTACAGTAATAGGTGAACCATTGGCAGGGTTTAGGATATTATGAGAAGCGAGCATTAACAACTGTGCTTCTAAAATAGCCTCAGGCCCAAGCGGTAAGTGAACCGCCATCTGGTCACCATCAAAATCGGCATTAAATGCCGTACACGCCAATGGGTGTAACTGTATCGCTTTACCTTCAATAAGTTTCGGCTGGAAAGCCTGAATACCTAAACGGTGAAGCGTAGGAGCACGGTTAAGCAGTACAGGGTGTCCTTTCAATACATTTTCAAGGATATCCCAAACTACAGGCTCTTTTTTATCGATTATTTTTTTGGCTGATTTTACGGTTTTTACAATCCCTCTTTCAATCAGTTTCCTGATAACAAAAGGTTTGTAAAGTTCTGCAGCCATATTCTTTGGAAGTCCACATTCGTGCATCTTCAATTCAGGCCCTACAACAATAACCGAACGTGCTGAATAATCTACACGTTTACCGAGTAAGTTTTGACGAAAACGCCCCTGCTTACCTTTAAGCGAGTCTGAAAGCGATTTTAACGGACGGTTAGAGTCGGTTTTTACCGCTGAAGATTTACGGGTATTATCGAACAATGAATCTACCGATTCCTGAAGCATACGTTTTTCGTTACGTAAAATTACTTCAGGAGCTTTTATTTCCATTAATCTTTTTAGACGGTTATTTCTGATAATAACCCTTCTGTAAAGATCATTTAAATCTGAAGTTGCAAAACGTCCCCCGTCAAGTGGTACAAGTGGCCTTAATTCCGGTGGAATTACAGGAACCACTTTCATAATCATCCATTCCGGTAGGTTCTCGCGATTATTATTGGCATCACGGAAAGACTCTACTACCTGTAGGCGCTTAAGAGCTTCGGTTTTACGTTGTTTTGAAGTTTCGTTATTCGCTTTGTGTCTTAGCTCATACGAAAGTTCATCAAGATCAATTCTCCTCAGGATCTCAATAAGGCATTCGGCGCCCATTTTCGCGATGAACTTATTTGGGTCGTTATCCTCCAGATATTGATTTTCTTGCGGAATTGAATCAAGAACATTCAAATATTCTTCTTCAGTAAGAAAATCCATTTTCTTAAGTGGATTACCTTCTTCATCTTTGGCAATACCCGGCTGGATTACTACATAACGTTCGTAGTAAATGATCATATCCAGTTTTTTGGAAGGTAGGCCAAGTAAATAACCAATTTTATTAGGAAGCGAACGGAAATACCAGATATGTGCAACCGGCACCACTAAATTAATGTGGCCAACCCGATCCCTACGTACTTTCTTTTCGGTTACTTCAACACCACAACGGTCACAAACAATACCTTTGTAGCGAATTCTTTTATACTTACCGCAGGCACACTCATAATCCTTTACAGGACCAAAAATACGCTCACAGAACAAACCGTCACGTTCAGGTTTGTGCGTACGGTAGTTAATAGTCTCCGGTTTTAAAACTTCACCACGGGATTCTGCGAGGATAGATTCCGGGGAAGCCAAACCGATAGAGATTTTATCAAACCTCTTTACTGTATTCTTATCATCATTTCTAGCCATATGTTCCAGTATTCAGTATTCAGTATACAGTGGCAGTAAATACTGCCAACTGCATACTGTACACTTTTTTCTTATTCTTCTAATTTAATATCCAATCCGAGACCTTTCAGTTCGTGCATTAACACGTTGAAAGATTCAGGTAATCCCGGCTCAGGCATAGGCTCGCCTTTTACGATAGACTCGTAGGTTTTTGCCCTTCCTATCACATCATCTGATTTTACAGTAAGTATTTCACGTAGTGTACTTGATGCCCCATAAGCTTCAAGGGCCCAAACTTCCATCTCACCAAATCGTTGTCCACCAAATTGTGCTTTACCTCCAAGTGGTTGCTGGGTAATAAGCGAATAAGGACCAATAGAACGCGCGTGCATCTTATCGTCAATCATATGTCCTAATTTCAACATATAGATTACACCTACCGTAGCACGTTGGTCAAAACGCTCTCCGGTACCACCATCAAAAAGATAGGTATGACCAAATCGCGGAATCTCTGCTTCATCGGTATGCTTATTGATTTCCTCAAGGGTAGCCCCATCAAAAATAGGAGTAGCATATTTCTTACCAAGCTTTTGCCCGGCCCATCCAAGAACAGTTTCATAGATCTGCCCGATGTTCATACGTGAAGGTACCCCAAGCGGGTTAAGAACAATATCTACCGGCGTACCATCATCAAGGAATGGCATATCTTCCTGGCGTACAATTCTGGCAACAATACCTTTGTTACCGTGACGTCCTGCCATTTTATCCCCAACCTTAAGTTTACGCTTTTTAGCGATATAAACTTTTGCCAGTTTAAGAATACCCGAAGGCAACTCATCTCCTACTGAAATGGTAAACTTTTCTCTTCTTAAATTCCCTTGAAGATCGTTTTCCTTGATTTTATAATTATGGATAAGATCGGCAACTAACTTATTCAAGTGATCATCGGTAGTCCAGGTTCCCTGGGTAAGGTGCGTATAATCATCTACAGAATTAAGCATTTTAAGGGTATATTTCTTCCCTTTTGGCAATACTTCTTCCCCAAGATCATTTTGAACACCCTGCGCAGTTTTTCCACCAATTATAGCAAAAAGCTTATCTATTAATTTCGATTTTAAGTTTGCAAATTTAGTTTCGTACTTCTTCTCCAGTACTGCTACATCTTCTTTATCCTGAGCGCGTTTACGCTTATCTTTTATGGCACGGGCAAAGAGTTTTTTATTGATCACCACTCCGCTTAATGAGGGTGAAGCTTTAAGTGACGCATCTTTTACATCCCCCGCCTTATCACCAAAAATAGCACGTAGTAGTTTTTCTTCAGGAGTTGGATCGCTTTCTCCTTTTGGCGTAATTTTACCAATAAGAATATCTCCGGGTTTCACCTCGGCCCCAATCCTGATCATCCCATGCTCATCAAGGTCTTTTGTAGCTTCTTCAGAAACATTAGGTATATCATTGGTCAACTCTTCATTACCTAATTTGGTATCCCGAACCTCCAAAGAATACTCATCAATGTGAATCGAGGTGAAAATATCATCCCGTACCACTTTTTCTGAAATTACAATCGCATCCTCAAAGTTATAACCTTTCCAAGGCATAAAGGCAACCTTCATATTTCTACCTAAAGCAAGTTCACCTGCCTCGGTAGCATATCCCTGACATAGAACCTGACCTTTAGTTACTCTATCCCCAACCCCAACAATAGGTTTTAGGTTTATAGAAGAACCCTGATTGGTTTTACGGAATTTAATAAGATCGTAAGTTTTTGAATCGCTGTCAAAACTTACCATTCTATCTTCTTCCGTACGATCGTATTTAATAATAATTTTAGTTGCATCTACATATTCTACCTCTCCTTCTCCTTCAGCATTAATCAATACACGAGAGTCAGTAGCTACCTGCCGTTCCAATCCGGTTCCAACAATTGGAGAATCAGCCCTTAATAACGGTAGTGCCTGGCGCATCATATTTGATCCCATCAAGGCACGGTTTGCATCATCGTGCTCCAGGAAGGGAATTAATGATGCTGAAATGGAAGAAATCTGGTTTGGTGCAACATCAGTGTAATGAACCTCTTTTGGATCTATTACCGGGAAGTCACCTTCCATTCGGGCAATTACCTTTTCTGAATCAATTGTTCCATCCTCTTGTAACGGAATATTGGCTTGGGCAATTTTCTTTTCCTCTTCTTCTTCAGCACTAAGATATATCGGTTCTTCAGACAGATTTATTTTTCCATCCTCAACTTTACGGTACGGCGTTTCAATAAAGCCCATCCCGTTTACTTTTGCATATACCGAAAGTGAAGAAATCAAACCAATGTTTGGTCCCTCAGGGGTCTCAATAGGGCAAAGTCTTCCGTAGTGTGTATAGTGAACGTCACGAACCTCAAACCCTGCACGCTCTCTGGATAAACCTCCTGGCCCTAATGCTGAAAGTCTACGCTTATGCGTAATTTCAGCAAGCGGATTGGTCTGATCCATAAACTGCGATAGCTGATTGGTACCAAAGAAAGAGTTGATTACCGAAGAAAGTGTCTTTGCATTAATCAAATCAATTGGGGTAAACACCTCATTGTCACGAACGTTCATACGTTCACGGATGGTACGTGCCATACGAGCAAGCCCCACACCAAATTGCTGAGATAATTGCTCACCTACAGTTCTAACCCGACGGTTAGACAAGTGGTCAATATCATCAATCTCAGCTTTAGAATTAATAAGCTCGATTAAATATTTTACAATGGTAATAATATCTACTTTGGTAAGTACCTGCTTATCCATTTCAACATCAAGACCAAGTTTTTTGTTCATTCGGTATCGACCTACTTCCCCAAGGCTGTAACGCTGGTCTGAGAAGAATAATTTATCGATAATCCCGCGTGCAGTTTCTTCATCAGGCGGTTCAGCATTACGCAATTGACGATAAATATGTTCTACCGCTTCTTTTTCAGAATTGGTAGGATCTTTTTGAAGTGTGTTATGAATTATAGCATAATCTCCAGTAGAATTATCTTCTTTATGGAGAAGAATAGTTTTAGTACCGGTTTCAAGGATTTCCTCAATATGATTTTTATCTAGCTCGGTATCCCGGTCAAGAACAATTTCATTACGTTCAATAGAAACCACCTCTCCCGTATCTTCATCTACAAAATCTTCATACCAGGTATTCAATACACGAGCGGCCAGTTTACGGCCCAATACTTTTTTAAGTCCGGTTTTTGAAACTTTCACCTCTTCAGCAAGATCAAAGATTTCAAGAATATCTTTATCGCGCTCAAATCCAATTGCGCGGAAAAGTGTGGTAACCGGTAATTTTTTCTTTCTATCGATATATGCGTACATCACGCTATTGATATCGGTAGCAAATTCTATCCAGCTTCCTTTAAAAGGAATTACACGGGCAGAATATAATTTTGTTCCATTTGCGTGAAACGATTGTCCAAAGAACACCCCTGGTGAACGGTGTAACTGCGATACTACAACACGCTCGGCACCATTAATACAGAAAGTCCCACTAGGGGTCATGTAAGGAATAGTACCTAAATAAACGTCCTGTACGATGGTTTCAAAATCTTCGTGTTCAGGGTCTGTACAGTACAACTTAAGTCTTGCCTTAAGCGGTACACTGTAAGTAAGGCCACGTTCAATACACTCCTGGATGGAGTATCTTGGCGGGTCCACAAAATAGTCTAAAAATTCTAATACAAATTGGTTACGGGTATCCGTAATAGGGAAATTTTCCAGGAAGGTATTGTAAAGCCCTTCATTTTCCCGTTCTTCCGATTTTGTTTCCAGTTGAAAGAAATCCTGGAACGACTTAATCTGGATATCCAGAAAGTCGGGATAATCAGGCCTGTTCTTTACAGAAGAGAAACTCAATCTTTCAGTTTGCTTTGCTAACATCAATGGACGGATTATAATTTATTAAAAAAGGGTAGCGCAATAGCTTTACCGCTATATACGCAAAAGGGTTTAGACCTTCAGGAGCGAATCCTGAGGTCTAAACCTAAATAATATTGCTTAAGGCAAGCTTATTTAAGCTCAACCTCGGCTCCTGCTTCTTCTAGCTGTGATTTTAATGCCTCAGCTTCGTCTTTAGCAACTCCTTCTTTTACTGGAGCTGGTGCGCCATCTACTAATGCTTTAGCGTCTTTAAGACCAAGACCGGTAAGCTCTTTTACAAGCTTAACAACTGCTAGTTTAGATCCACCTGGAGCGTTAAGAATTACGTCGAATTCAGTTTGCTCTTCAGCTTCTTCACCACCACCGGCAGCACCGCCACCAGCAACAGCTACTGCAGCAGCTGCAGGCTCTATGCCATATTCTTCTTTTAAAATATCAGCTAACTCGTTTACTTCTTTTACCGTTAAGTTAACTAATTGTTCTGCGAAATCTTTTAAATCTGCCATTTTCTATCGTTTTTAAAATGTTCTTTAAAATTTATAATTGTTAAAAAGTGCGTACTAGCTTAACCTTCCTTTTCAGAAAGGGTTTTAAGAATTCCTGAAAGTTTACCACCACCAGACTTAAGTGCTGAGATAACATTCTTAGCAGGTGATTGCAACAATCCAACGATATCTCCTATCACTTCTTCCTTAGATTTAATATTAACTAAGGTTTCAAGGTAATCATCTCCTACATAAATTCCTTCATCAACAAAAGCACCTTTAAGAAGGGGTTTATCATTTTTCTTTCTGAATTCCTTAATTACTTTAGCCGGAGCATTTCCTACTTCAGAAAACATAATAGAGGTATTCCCTTTCAAAACCGAAGGAAGCTCTCCAAATTCTTTCTCTGAAGCATCCATTGCTTTAGCCAATAAAGTATTTTTAACTACGGCCAGTTTTACGTTGGCTTTAAAACAAGCTCTACGCAAATTTGTAGTGGTACCGGCATCAAGACCGGAAATATCTGCCAAATAAAGCACAGAATTATCAGTTAACTGGGCAGTTAAATCTTCAATTACTACGGATTTTTCTTCTCTTGTCATAACTATCTAATTATTGCTCAGTGAACCTTTTAGTATCAATCTCTACGCTTGGGCTCATAGTTGAAGAAAGGTAAATACTTTTAATATACACTCCCTTAGCAGCCTGAGGTTTCAATTTCACCAAAGTTGTTAATAATTCTTTTGCGTTACCGGCAAGTTTATCAGCTTCAAAAGATGCTTTACCAATAGCGGCGTGTACAATTCCGGTTTTATCAACTTTAAAGTCAATCTTACCAGCCTTTACATCAGATACCGCTTTAGCAACATCCATAGTTACTGTGCCGGTCTTAGGGTTTGGCATAAGACCACGCGGCCCTAAAACACGACCAAGAGGTCCTAATTTTCCCATTACACTGGGCATAGTTATAATAACATCTACGTCGGTCCAGCCACCTTTAATTTTGTCTAGATATTCATCTAAACCAACATAATCAGCACCGGCCTGCTTAGCTTCTTCTTCTTTATCTGGAGTAACCAAAGCCAACACTTTTACGTCCTTACCGGTACCGTGTGGCAAAGTTACTACCCCACGAACCATTTGATTGGCTTTTCGTGGATCTACGTTCAAACGAACCGCTAAATCTACAGAAGCATCAAAGTTCTCACTAGAAACTTCTTTTATTAAAGCAGAAGCTTCTGCTACCGAATAGGTCTTACCTTTTTCGATTTTAGCCTCAGCCTCTTTTTGCTTTTTAGTTATTTTTGCCATTTGTTACTTACTTTTTTAATTAAAAAGGAGCATCACCTTTTACAGTTATTCCCATAGAACGTGCTGTTCCGGCAACCATTTTCATTGCAGCTTCAACAGTAAATGCATTTAAATCCTGCATTTTGTCTTCTGCAATGTTTTTTACCTGATCCCAGGAAACACTTGCAACCTTTTTACGGTTTGGTTCACCTGAACCTTTTTTAGTTTTTGCTGCTTCCATTAACTGTACGGCAGCCGGCGGAGTTTTAATTACAAAATCAAAAGACTTATCTGAAAAAACTGTAATTACAACCGGCAATACCTTACCTTGTTTATCCTGGGAACGACCATTGAATTGCTTACAGAATTCCATGATATTTACCCCGGCAGCACCTAAAGCAGGTCCAACTGGTGGTGATGGGTTAGCAGCACCTCCGCGAACTTGTAGTTTTACAACTTTACTTACTTCTTTTGCCATTTTTCTAATTTTTAGGTGATAGTTTGTTAGAGTGGAAGCTTTAAAAAACCATCAAAAAATATACGTAACAATTAGTTTATACTTTCTCTACTTGCATATAGCTTAATTCCAATGGTGTTTTTCTTCCGAAAATCTTCACCATAACCTCAAGCTTACGCTTTTCTTCATTAATTTTTTCAACAGTTCCATTAAAACCATTAAAAGGTCCATCTATAACCTTGATGGTTTCCCCAATCGTAAACGGAATTGCAATATTATCAGTCCTAACCGCAAGTTCATCAACCTTACCAAGCATACGATTAACTTCCGATTTTCTTAATGGCACTGGATCTCCTCCTTTAGTTTCACCAAGAAAACCAATTACCCCATTAATAGACTTAATAACATGAGGGATCTCCCCTCCAAGATTAGCTTGAATCATCACATATCCAGGAAAATAAACACGCTCTTTATTTACTTTTTTACCATTACGAATCTGGATCACTTTTTCGGTAGGAACTAAAACCTGATCTACATAGTCCTCCATCCCCAAATGAGCTATTTCACGCTCTATATAGTCTTTCACCTTGTTTTCCTGGCCGCTTACCGCCCTAACCACATACCACTTTTTATCTTTTACCTCTGCCATCTTCCCGAATTTATGATTTAATCCATCTAAAGTACTCCTCAATAACCCCACTAAACAAGGTATCTACACCCCAAATTGCCAGTGAAAAGATAATTGAAAATACCGCCACCAAGATGGTTAGCCTTTGCGCTTCAGGCCAGCTTGTCCAGGTAACATGGTTTCTTAACTCGTTATAAGATTCAGATATGTAATTAACAATTCCTGCCATTTGTTTTTTAAGTATTTAAACGAGGAAATAAATTCTTTTCCACCGTGCTGAACAATTTTCAATTTAGCGAAGAAAGAAAATAACTCAACTTCATATTTAAGCACGGGTTGAGAGGCTCGAACTCCCGACACCTGGTTTTGGAGACCAGTGCTCTACCAACTGAGCTAAACCCGTATATATAAGATAAGTGAAGGTACCCCGCCCTCGCGGGGTACCTTTCTATATCTAAACTGTAATTAATCTATAATTTCAGTAACCTGTCCAGCACCTACAGTTCTACCACCTTCACGGATAGCGAAACGTAGACCAATATTCATCGCAATAGGCTGGATAAGCTCCACAGTAATTGTAAGGTTATCGCCTGGCATTACCATTTCAACACCATCAGGAAGGTTAATAGTTCCTGTTACATCAGTTGTACGAACGTAAAACTGAGGACGGTAATTGTTATGGAATGGCGTATGACGCCCACCTTCTTCTTTCTTAAGGATATAAACCTCTGCTTTAAATTTAGCGTGAGGAGTTACAGACCCTGGCTTAGTAATTACCATACCACGAGATATCTGGTTTTTCTCAATACCTCTAAGCAAGATACCAACGTTATCTCCAGCTTCACCTCTATCAAGGATTTTACGGAACATCTCAACACCAGTAATAGTAGAAGTAAGTTTTCCTGCACCCATACCAATGATTTCAACAGGATCTCCAGTGTTAGCAACACCAGTTTCAATACGACCGGTAGCAACAGTACCACGACCAGTAATAGAGAACACATCTTCGATCGGCATTAAGAATTCTTTATCAACATCACGCTGAGGAAGCTCAATCCACTCATCAACTGCCTCCATAAGCTCAAGAAC
The DNA here is from genome assembly GCA_017795085.1 of Salegentibacter sp. Taxonomy (GTDB): domain Bacteria; phylum Bacteroidota; class Bacteroidia; order Flavobacteriales; family Flavobacteriaceae; genus Salegentibacter. The sequence continues at coordinate 402,403 of CP051246.1, read as the reverse complement.
AGTTTTTGTCCATTTCTCCTCTCCTTCTAAAGCACCAAGTGCAGATCCTGAAATTACAGGAGCATTATCACCATCATACTCATAGAAAGAAAGCAAATCTCTCACTTCCATCTCAACAAGCTCTAAAAGCTCCTCATCATCAACAAGATCAACTTTATTCAAAAAAGTAACAATACGAGGAATACCTACCTGACGTCCCAAAAGGATGTGCTCACGAGTTTGTGGCATAGGACCATCAGTAGCCGCTACTACAAGAATAGCACCATCCATTTGAGCAGCACCAGTAACCATGTTCTTTACATAGTCGGCGTGACCAGGACAGTCAACGTGAGCGTAGTGACGGTTAGCAGTTTGGTATTCTACGTGAGAAGAGTTAATAGTAATACCTCTGTCTTTTTCTTCCGGAGCGTTATCAATTTGATCAAAAGCTCTGGCTTCAGAATATCCAGCATCAGCCATTACTTTAGTAATAGCTGCAGTTAAAGTTGTTTTTCCGTGATCTACGTGCCCAATAGTACCTATATTAAGGTGCGGCTTGGACCGATCGTAAGTTTCCTTTGCCATAATTAATACTTATTTAATCTTAGTTATATATTAGTGTTCAATTTTATACAAAATCTAGAGCCAACGACGAGATTTGAACTCGTGACCTCTTCCTTACCAAGGAAACGCTCTACCCCTGAGCTACGTCGGCTTTTACAAGGAAGAAAACCTCCCATTTTCTTTAAACAACAAAAACCATATCCCAAAACGGGCTACGGATATTTTAATAGTTGTTTTCTTTCTTTATTTATCTTCGTAAAACCAACTAAACACCTGTTTTAAAAGCAAAACAACTATCATCAAAAGTCAGCTTTATTTTTTTTAAAAACACTTTAGCGAAAATAAGAGTTAACCCTAAAAAAGAGGACAATCTGATTTAACAAAATCACCCCCAACGAAGCGAATATTTTTTAATCTCCCATTAGACTAACTCAACCTTAAGCCCTTATCTAACAGAAAACACCAGAGCAAGATATCAGATTCCCCAATATTTCGCTCGCACTTCAATCAAGACAAACCTCCCGATACTTCGCTATCGCCTTAATCGAGCACATTCTCACCTTGATTTCTGACTCAAACCAAAACCCAAGATTAATTGCATCTGCCCTTCATCAGAAAATTTAGAGCGGGAGACCGGGTTCGAACCGGCGACATTCAGCTTGGAAGGCTGACGCTCTACCAACTGAGCTACTCCCGCATTCCTCGTTCAAGGTTTTAAATCTCAGATTCAAAGTCCCCAACTCTTCAAACCTTAAACTAAAAATAGTGGGGAGAGCAGGATTCGAACCTGCGAAGTTAAAAACAGCAGATTTACAGTCTGCCCTCGTTGGCCGCTTGAGTATCTCCCCTCAAACTTTTCACTATTTCATAGAACCATAGCTATCAAAGCTACGCCTTATGATGTTTCTTTTAAAACGGCTGCAAATTAACAGCTTTTAAAAGCAGCATCCAAGACATTTTTGAAAAAAATCCGGAATATTTTTCAGGAAGCTCAAATTCAATTATTTAAGCACAACGCCTGGCTACATACACCGTTTTTCAATCTTTCAAGAGCCGATGGAGGGACTCGAACCCACGACCTGCTGATTACAAATCAGCTGCTCTAGCCAGCTGAGCTACATCGGCCTTTACACTTACTTTTTCAGCATAAAAAAGTCCGCTATTTCTAACGGACTGCAAATGTAAATAAATTATTCCTTTCGCAAAACAAATAATGCGAAAAAAATTTTACGCGTGAGTACTCATTTTTTCTTTGCGCTTAATTAGCTGTCGCTGCATTGTTGCAACACATTCATCTACACACTCTTCAAATTTTTTACAGGTTTTTTTCACCATCACATCCCCGCCGGGTATACTAAGTAAAATTTCGGTGATTTTATTTGCTTTATCACTGGTATTTTGAACTTTTAGATAAACATCGGCATAAATAATTTTATCATAATAATTTTCAAGTTTATCTAATTTTCTTTGGATAAAATCAATGAGTTTTTGATCGGCATTGAAATTAACAGACTGCACATTTACTTTCATGTTCTGTAGAATTTAATTAAACAATAGTTGAATTAGTCTTTTTTGTTTCGGGGATGAGCCAGTTTATGAACCTTGCTTAACTCTGCAATGCTATTATGCGTATAAACCTGTGTAGATGCCAGACTGGAATGCCCGAGCAACTCTTTTACAGCATTTAGGTTAGCCCCATGGTTCAATAAATGGGTGGCAAAACTATGCCTTAAAATATGCGGGCTTGTTTTCACCTTCCCCGATACTCTACTAAAATAGCTATTAATAATTCTATAAACAAAAGTTTCAGATAATTTAACGCCCTTGTCAGAACAAAACAAATACCCCCCTGAAACCAGCGGGCGTTTTTGCTGATAACGCGCAATCAATTCACAAACCGAATCCAACAAAGGCAGATAGCGTTCTTTATTTCGTTTCCCTAAAACCTTAAGTATTTTTCCAGACAAATCAAGGTTACTATCTTTAATATTAATTAATTCAATTCGCCTGATACCGGTAGTATAAAAAAGCTCAACAATCAACCGATCACGAATTCCGTTAAAAGTATCCATCTCAAAACTATTTAACACCTGTACTATTTCTTTTTCAGAAAAAGGAACCTGAACTTTTGTAGGTGTTTTTAAAGATTTATGCTTTGCCAAAGGATTGGCTTTTATATCACCTGTTTTTTGTAAAAAACGATAATAGGCTTTAAGAGAAGAAATTTTTCGGTTTACACTTCGGTTAGAAACACCATTTTCAACAAGCCGTACAATCCAGGATCTGATTTGAGTATAATTTACCCGGGATAATTCTGAAATCTCAAATTCATCGGAAATAAATTCTGAAAAGGAAAGCAAATCGGCTTTGTAAGCCTTAAGCGTATGAGCGGAATAATTCTTTTCCAGCTGAAGATAATCGAGAAACTGAGATAAAGACATAAAAAAACTGTTGGTAAACAAAGTTAACAAACTTTATTTACCAACAGTTTATATTTTAATACCGCAGAAGCAGGACTTCAATGAGTTTCCTGAAAAACTCCGGTTAAATTCTCAAACTAAGAAGCGTTAAATATCTTCCTGATCTCTAAGATGCTGGATATATTCCGCTTTTTGGATTTGATTCCTACGTTCTACCGACGGCTTAGTATATTGCTGACGTTGCCTAAGCTGGCGCATAGTTCCGGTTTTATCGAATTTACGTTTAAAACGCTTAAGCGCCCTATCTATATTCTCTCCGTCTTTTACTGGTATTATTAACATAGTGTCACCTCCTTTCTTTAAAAATTAGGCTGCAAATATAACTCAAATCTACAGACCCACAATTTTATAACCAATTATTTTAAAAAATGTTTTAAAAATGACCTCCTTACTATTTAGCAGGCGCTTTATATTCCTTTTTATCAATCACCATTTTAGCAATAATCTCCCTAAGTATCTCGGAAGTTCCCCCGCCAATCGGGCCTAATCTGCTATCGCGATACATTCTTGCCAGCGGATAATCTTCCATATAACCGTAGCCTCCTAAAAACTGAAGGCAATTATAAATTACCTCATCGGCCATTTTGGTAGAAAGCAATTTCGACATACTGGCTTCTTTTACCACATATTCCCCGGCATCCATTCTACGGGTTACCGAATAATTAAACTCCCGGCACATTTCAACTTCAGCAGCCATATCAGCAACTTTATGCCGCAAAGCCTGAAACTGATCGATACTTTTTCCAAAAGCTGTTCGCTCTCCCATATATTCTATGGAATAATCAAGGGCGTATTGAGCCCTGGCGTGGGCATTAATCCCCATAATTAATCGTTCCATAGCAAAATGTTGCATAATATAAGAGAACCCCTTATTCTCTTCTCCCATTAAATTTTCAGCAGGAATTTTCACATCGTCAAAAGCCAACTCAGCAGTATCTGAAGCTCGCCAGCCTAACTTATCGAGTTTAGAAGCCGAAATTCCGGGAGTGTCCCGATCTACCACGAAAATACTCATTCCCTTATTTCCTTTTTCAGGATTGGTTTTGGCAGCAACTACGAGATAATCAGAATAAACGCCGTTGGTAATAAAGGTTTTGGAACCATTTAAAATATAATGATCTCCTTTTTTAACTGCCGTGCTACGCATACCCGCAACATCTGACCCCCCAAAAGGTTCCGTTACACATAGGCAACCTATTTTTTTTCCTTCAATACTCGGCGCTAAGTATTTCTCTTTTACGGTCCGGTCACCTTCAAATTTCAGGTGTGTCATCGCCAGGTAGGCATGGGCCCACATCGCTGCGGCAAATCCACCGGAATTTATTTTCTGTAATTCTTCCAGGAAAATTACAGTATAATAAAGATCAAGGTTCATCCCGCCAAATTCTTCAGGCTGATTTAGTCCAAAATAGCCCATTTCACCAAACTTCTCCCAGATAAAACGATCTATCTCTCCTGTTTTTTCCCACTTTTCAATATGCGGAACGACTTCTTTTTGAAGAAAACCTTTAAAACTCTTTCTAAAAAGTTCGTGCTCCTCTGTAAAATATATGTTGCTCATATTTATTGATACTACGGCTTTGCAATACTAATTTTTAAAACTGCTAAAATAAATTCATTTTCGAAATTGGGTAACTAAATCATTTCAAAAATACCTATATGTCATTTTTTTGCAAAAACTAATTAATTTTCAAATATAATTGAATTATATCAATTCTATCAGCTTCAAAATCTTCAATTTTTGCCAATTCCTTAAAATTATTAATTCGTTCGTGCAAAGTTCGGTAATCTATAATCTCCCTGGCAAGCTCATAATTGAAATAGGGCAGCTCGCTTAACTCTAAAACACCTGCAGAATTTATATCTATCCGCTCAAATTCAGGTTTTTTAACAAGCCTGAATTTTAAAGTTATTTTATCCCGGATTTCATAATCTAATCCATACACATCTTTTAATTGAATTTCATCTAAAAAACCTCCTATTTTTATTCGGTAGTTTACAATACGCCTCGAAAGCACTTCCCTACTCCACTAATTTGCTGAAGTTGCTCAGCGCTTGCAGTATTCAGGTTTTGTAACTCAACCGAAGGTGTTCGTTTCGCCACGGCTTCCTTTTTCTGCTGTTGGATTACCCACTCTGGAAAACGGAAATAAATTTTAATTGCTGCTAAAAGCGAATCGGAAACCCCAGTCACCCGTTGAAAGTCTTCAGCAGAATTCACCCAATTTCCTTCTTCTCTAAATCTATGTAAACGGTCAATTTCTTCTACTTCCATTCCCAGCATATACCCGTGATAATCCGTAATGTAATTTGGATTGAAAGGATAAATGGTATCTTTAGTTGCTTCTGTCCGGGCTGATTTTAAAGAATCTATTTGCTGTTGAAATTCCTGTATTTCACTTTCTTCAGCTGAAAGCTTTACGTGTGAAGATTTGTCGCTAAAGAAATAAACAAGTTGAAGAATAAGTATAATTGCCATCAAAAGAAAAATCCCATTTTGTTGATTTTTCGAAAAAACAAAATGGGATTTAAAACCTTTCATCTTTATTTACATTTAACTCGATTTAGCTTCACGCTGTTTCTTGAATAATTCTCCAGCCTTTAATTTACGGAAATATTCCCGAAGATCTTCCCGCACCTCTCCAGACATTATATATAAACCTATAATATTAGGAAAAGACATCGCCAGAATCATCATATCTGAGAAATCCAATACAGCTCCGAGACTTATTGAAGCTCCCACCACAACAAATACAAGGAATAGGATTTTATACATCAATTCAGATCTTTTGCTTTTTCCGAAAAGATAAGTCCAGGAACGCATTCCGTAGTAAGACCAGGAGATCATCGTTGAGAATGCGAATAGGAAAACTGCAGCTGCCAACACATAAGGAAACCAAGAAATTACACTCGCAAATGCTTCAGAAGTCAATTGAACACCTCCAACACCTTCAACTTCGTGCATCCCGGTAAAAATAAGTACCAGTGCAGTTAAAGTACAAACTACTACCGTATCAATAAATGGTTCCAGTAAAGCAACAAAACCTTCAGAAGGCGGATGATTTGTTTTTGCCGCCGAGTGAGCAATAGCTGCCGACCCTACTCCCGCTTCATTTGAGAAAGCAGCACGTTGAAAACCTACAACCAGCACGCCAATAAAGCCTCCTTTTAAAGCAGTAGCATTAAATGCTCCGTTATAGATAGCCGAAAAAGCCGGCCCGATATTTTCAATATTTACAACAATTACGGCCAGTGCTCCCAAAACATACACTATAGCCATAAACGGCACCACTTTACCGGTTACTTTCGCGATACTTTGGATCCCTCCAATAATTACAACTCCTACAAGAATAGCAACCACAACTCCAAACCAAAATCCATTACCGGTTAAAAACGCAAATTGTCCTGAAAGAATCTCAAAAGATTGGTTAGCTTGGAACATATTACCCCCACCAAAGGAAGCACCAATTCCGAGTATTGCGAAAAATGCCGCCAGAAATTTACCTAATCCGCGTAGGTTTCTTTTTTCAAGTCCATAACGCAGATAATTCATCGGGCCACCAAAAATCCGGCCTTCAGAATTAATAAAACGATATTTTACACCAAGGGTACATTCTACAAATTTGGAAGACATCCCTATTAAACCGGCAATAATCATCCAGAAAGTAGCTCCGGCGCCCCCTAGGGAAACTGCCACCGCTACCCCTGCAATATTACCAAGGCCAACCGTAGCTGAAACCGCCGTGGCCAAAGCTTGGAAATGTGTAATACTTCCCGGTGCGTTAGGATCATCGTATTTACCTTTAGCAAGATCTAAAGAATGTTTAAAGCCCCTAACGTTAATAAAGCCCATTCTAATAGTAAAGAAAGCCGCACCAAAAATGAGCCAAATCACGATAAAAGGAATATTATGGGTTTGCGGATCGCCATTTGGTTGAGTCAATAAAACCGGGTTATCATATTCAATCTGGGCCAACATATGGGCGTTGGTCTCAATACGATCTTCGGTTCTTTGATAATCAAAGATGGTTTTACCTTCTTTAACAAGATAATTCAGTTTTCCGGTAGCATTGGCAAAAACTTCAAGTTCTCCCTGATTGTCAGAATTAACAATCGCAATTAAATCGCCTTCTTCAACGTGACTATCTTTTTCAGCTATCCATTCTTTGAGAATAAATTTATCTTCAACATCGGCGCTCCACTCGGGGGTAGGAACATTTTTAACATCGGCATATACGGTTGGGTCATAAATTCCGATAGCACTAAAAGGATCCCAAAATAACACCGTGGTCATCGCTTCTACCACAGGCACAAATGTTCCGTTAAAATGTTCGGTAATGGCTTCGGCCTTTACTTCAAATTCCCGGGAAACAGAAGATCCCTCACTATCTGTAACTACTACTGAATAGGAAATTCCTTCACTTAGATCTTCGGCCCTTGGAGAGTCTAACGGAGTATCCGGGTTAGACCATTTGTACTTGTAGGGAGGCACTCCGCCGGAAACATCCAGCTCAATAAAAGCGTCATTAATAAGTTTTGAAGGGTTACCAAGTTTGGCTTCAACTTCCATTTCCTGGGCCTGAATGCCAAAAAATGAAAGAAAAAAGAACATTGAAAGTATGTACTTTCTCATAAAGTTTAATAGTATTTATTAAGCATTATTATTTTACAGCGAAGCAAGATGGTAAAAAATAAGTCTTTTTCAAATTTTTACGAGTTAAATTGTAAAGGATTTGTTAAATAAAATTATTTTTGAAGCACCCCCCTTTTTTAAAGGTCAAAAACCGAACTTCGTTTAGTATAAACCAAATCTTTTAGTTTTAACCAGAAAGCAAGCGTAAGGTACACCACAAAACCTACCCCTAAGGTAAAAAATGAAGCATAAATAAAAAAAAGCCTCACATTTCGAGCACGCATCCCAATTTTATCGGCCAGCCTTGATGATACATAGAAGCCGTGGCGTTCAAAAAAATACCTAATATTATAAACCATTTGTTGCACAGGGCTAATATAATAAAATACCGCTTAGCCTATTAAACCGGCTCCAATTTCACATTCCAAGCATTTGTTTTTCTCGCAATATTCCTTTTTCAAATGCAGCATTGCCTGAGATTGCAAGACATTGGTACAGGTTTCAGGTTTTAAACTATTAAACTTTTTTATATACGTATTGGTTTCAGAAGGCAATTTACTTATCAATTCCTGCAAAACCGTTGCGGATTTGCCCTGGCTTTTAGCATAGCAATATTGCAATAATACTACGGTATTAATTAATAATAAATCCTTAAAATTTTTACTGATGGGTTTTCTTTTTTTCTTATGTGATTTTTTAAAGCTATAATGCGATTTCCAAAAAGCACTTGTTGCCACATCAAAATTTTATAAAAATTTTGTATTGAGTTTTCACAAACTAAAAACGAAAATAATTGCTGGTTTTTATGATAAAGCATTGCCAGTTGCGACAATCGGATATTGGGGAAATTATCGGGTCGAAGCCTAAAAAATTTCGGATTTACACAAGCCTCGGTTTTTAAATTAAATTTATGTTTTATGAAGTTGTATTCTTTCAGAAGTTGTTCGGGATAAGCTTCTTTTGGAATATTTTCCAATATACCGGCCTGCCCCAATAAAAGTGCTTCAATTTCTACCGGCTTTTTAGCGCATTTTTGCAAAACCCCAAACGGAATACTTTCAGCAATACTTAAAAAAGCATCACCATTTAAATTTAAACCAAAATTTTTGGCAAGTAAATTAAATAGAACTGCCTCCCAGTTATTTTTATATTTCTCAAGCATGGAAAAAACCAATACTGATTTTTTCTCCAATCGCTCAAAATACAAGTGTTCCTGCCAATGCCTTAGTCTAAAACGGAAACTGTCGCAAAATCTTTTTCACAGTTAATCCACTTCTGGGGAGTCTGTAGGAGTTTTCGATAACTGTTTAAAAGGGATATATCAGTGAGCTTACAAAGGGCCAAACCCGGAATAACCGAATTATCATTACGGTAAACCTCAATATCATCTTCCCAAACCACATGTAATATTACGTTATCATAATTAACATCGGTTTTATGACGGTAAAAATACCAGTCTGAAGCTTTTAAATGAATTTCAACGTTTCCGGCCCAAAGCTGCCCGCCTATTTTTACACCCGCATTAAAAAAATCGGGGCCTGCGTGGTGATTATGTCTCCCCGGGTCTATAAGTATAACTTCTTCCCCTTCAGAAGTTTTGGCATTGGCAAAGTTGAATTTCTTATATTTTCAGAGATAATGTAGAAAGTCTTCCCGCATGGGTTAAAGTTAGGAAAGACTTTTTGATCATTTTTAGTCTGGCAATTTTTGGGTGATTTCCTCCATAATTTCTTCTACCCAATAACGGTACATAAGTCCACTGGGGTGCAATCCATCTTCAGCAATAAGATCTTCATCACGAGCGGCTTCCCGGGAGATTGGAGTGATATTATAAAAATCAACATTAAATTCTTTAGCTACTTTTTTAAATATTGCGTTGAATTCATCGATTTCCCTGGATATTTCTTCCCCATTTTCCCCTGCAAAAGGAGTACCCCCATAATCTGGAATACTCAAAGCAAAAACCCCGGTTTCCCTTCTTTTTGAATAATTAAGTGCCATTTTAAAAATATCGCGCAAGTCTTCTTCATACTCATCCTTAGATTTTTCCTGATATTGATTATTCACCCCAATTAAAATAGAAACCAAATCGAATTTTCGCGTGTAATTTAGTTCACTTTCCATCGCACTATAAAGATTAGCGGTAGTCCATCCGGTTTGAGCAATAATTTTAGGTGGGGCCATTTTAAAGCCCTGTTTTCTTAACTTATCAACCAATTGTACCGGCCAGCGTTCATCTTGCTTTACACGCTCCCCAATAGTATAAGAGTCACCCAGGGCCAGAAAACTATAATTGTATTGATTTTCTGTTTCAGGTTCGCCCCGTTCAGGAATGTTATTTCTACTTCCACAGGAATAAAACAGGACAAAGATTATAAAGACAGATAATATTTTTTTCATTCAATAATGGTTTTGAATGTGAAATTTACGGATTTAGATAAAAACCAGAAGACTTAAGCACTATTTTTCAGGTATGCAAATTGTTAAAGCTTGCGTATATTCGTAACCATAAAAGTTTACAACTTGATAAAACCAATATAGATAAAAAGCCGTATCATAAAGTAATTAGGATATATTATTACTTAACTATCTATCATTTTAGATTGCTTTATGTCTCGTAATAAAGAGTATTTAGTATTTTAGAACGGCTATATTTTTTGTTTGATGAAAAAGATAATAAACATTACGGCGCTTTTATTTTGTTTTATAACGGCTAATGCCCAGGTAGAAAATGAAACCCTACCCCCAAATTATATAAGAACCATAAATTTTAACGGTGATATCGCCCAGCAAAACGGAAATCCGGCTTTAAAACTAGGTCAGGGTTTCCATATAAGTTTTGATGATATTATTGGAGATGAAGCCGATTACTATTACACTATAGAACATTACAATTATGACTGGACGCCTTCGCAATTGGCCAAAGCTGAATATTTAGAAGGTTTTGATGATATACGAATATTTAATTACAAAAACTCCTACAATACGCTTCAGAATTTTTCGCATTATGAGCTTCAAATTCCCAATGACGACACTAAAGGCTTGAAAGTCTCTGGAAATTACATGTTAAAAATTTTTAATGCCAAAGATGAGTTGGTTTTTTCCCGGAAATTTATGGTTTATGAATCGTTTGTAGATGTAGCTGTAAATATTCGTCGTTCCCGCGACTTACAATTTATAAATGAAAAGCAGGTGGTTAATTTCAAGGTACTTACTGAAAATCTTACACTTAAAAACCCCGAGAAAACCGTAAAAGTGCTAATTACTCAAAATCAAAACCTTAAAAACGCTATAAAAAATATAAAGCCTCAATATACAATGGGCAATGAGCTGGTTTACCGCTATGACAGTGAAACAGCATTTTGGGGAGGTAATGAATATATTCAGTTTGATAATAAAGACCTACGCGCTTCTACGGTTGATATTGATTATGTAGAATTAAAAGATCTTTATCATCACTATTTATTTCCCGATCGTAGCCGCTCAACCCAAACCTATACCTACCAACCTGATATTAACGGCGGATTTACCGTACGTAATTTGCAAGCAGAAAACCCTGACCTTGAAGCTGAATATAGCTGGGTTCATTTTTCATTACAAAATTATAGTCAGTTAGATGGTGGTGAAGTTCATATCTACGGGAATTTTAATAATTACGTGCTAGATAAAAGCACCAAATTAAGTTATAACAAAAAGACCGACCGTTATGAAGGAGCTCGTCTTTTTAAACAGGGTTTTTACAATTACAAATACGTTTTAAAAAAACCTGATGCCAGTATTGACGAAGGATTTTTCAGTGGTGATTTTGACAAAACCGAAAATGATTATCACGTATTGATATATTACAGAAATCCCGGAGCACGTTACGACAGGATAATTGGTCGTGGCAGCGCTAACTCAACTAATATTACCAACTAAGTCTTTTCCAGAAATCAATGAAATCGGGGGGAAATGAATATAAATATCGCGGGATACGCTGTTTAAATTGCGCTTACGAACTCGATAAAAGCGAAAAATACTGTGCCGCTTGTGGGCAACTTAACAGCACGAAAAAATTATCTTTTGACGATTTCTTCAATGAGTTTTTTGCAGGCATTTTTGCGTATGATTCCAGATTTAGAAGAACGCTTCGGGCATTGCTTTTTCAGCCTGGAAAAATTTCTAAAGATTATATTCAGGGAAAACGGATGCGCTATGCCAATCCATTTCGCTTTTATCTTAGTGCATCTATTATATTCTTTTTGATTTGGAGTTTTACCAACTCCTTAGATAATATTAATATTGGAAATATATCCCAATCAGATTTTCAACAACACCTAAATGAAATTCCGCAAGACAGTTTAGGGCAACTAAGTCCAACTTCTCCGACACTTCCGGCGATAGATTCTCTAATTGCGCAGCAGCAAAAACATAATCAGGCCAGCTACAAAGATATTTATGTAGCTCCAAAGGAATTGGACACTATGTCTATGCTTACCTCCGGAGCTAAAAGATTTGAAATCTTTTCAAAATTTTATCGTGAGCATCTTATTTTAAATGCCGAAATTGCTATGGATAGTCTGCAATATCCGCAAGAAACTTACAACTATTGGCTGTATAAAAAAGCTGTTGACTGGACTATACTAAAAGAAAATCCTGAATTTTTCCTGGATTATTTTATGGGCAAACTTCCATTTATCATTTTCTTTTATCTACCGGTATTCGCTTTTTTTATTTGGTTATTATATATTCGGCGGGCATTTAATTATATGGAACACCTTATTTTCACCTTCCATGTGCAAACTACTTTTTTTGTGATTTTTGCTTTGGCCCTTCTCCTTGATAAACTTTTACAAACCAGTTGGTTTATAACCTTTGGGGTTTTTGCCTTCTGTTTTTACCTCTATAAAGCATTACACAAGTTTTATAATCAGGGGCATGTTAAAACCCTTGTTAAATTTATGATCCTGAATGTTTTATTTTTTATTTTAGCAGGTGTGGCTACAATATTTTCCCTATTGGCCTCTTTTGCTATTTATTAATTATGATACAACAAGTAACCAGAGGTATTAAAATTTCGGTAGAAACTAGCTTTGATGGTTCCTTTTACAGGAACTACAAAATGTTTTTTGCCTTTGGTTACCGCATCACTATTGAAAACCAGAGCAATGATTCTGTACAATTAAATTCCAGATACTGGAAAATAAAAGATGCGCTCAATAAAACCGAAACCGTTCAAGGGGAAGGTGTAATTGGTAAAAAGCCGGTAATAAAACCTGGAGAAACCCATTCTTATAATAGCGGTTGTTTATTAACTTCGCCGTTTGGAGCCATGAGCGGATATTACAATATGGTAAATTTCACTTCAACCCGTCGATTTAAAGTAAAAATCCCTTCTTTTAAATTAAGCGCACCTTTTGCACTCAATTAAAAAGCATTTTTTGTTGAGTGATTTTCCCTGTTTTTAAATCTTTGTACCAGAAATTCAACATATCTTGTTCTAAAATTAGCTGTGAAATACTCTGGGTTTTCAGGAAGCCACGATCAATAATAAGGTCAAGTTCCTTATCGCCAATGCCACCGGAATGATGAAATTCCAAAATATTTTCAGCACTTAAATCGTTTTTAATTTCAGTAAACCAGGTTTCCCTCATCTTTTTCATTTCTTCGGAATATAAAGGAGAAGAAGACCATATTTTTGGAGTTTCATCCAACTTTTTTACATGCTTTTTTTCTTCATCCCAAACCAACTCGTAAAAAATCAGGTTTTCGTTCCAATCGGCAATAATTATTGTAAAGGCTTCAATACCTTCAAGACTTATCTTGTTAAGAATTTCCGAGGCGTTTTTAGCAAGCAGGATTTCTTTTAAAACCTGCCCACGGCTTTTTCGGTAAGGCAAATTTCTTTTATGAGGTTTAAATGCGCCATTCATCAAGCAGGCCACACGTTTTTGTGAACTTACACCAATCCAGCTTCCACCTCCAACCGGGTCTTTCGGAAATAAAAGTTCAACACCATTTTTAACTTCAAAATCTGGTGCCAAAGCCTTACGCTCACTGGCCTCATCACGATTAGATGTTAAAATAAAAGATTGAGCCGAATTTGCTCCTGCAACTAAAGTGATAGTACACATATATATTTCTTAATAATTTAACCCAATTTACTAAAAAAGTTAAGCTTTAGTGAAGAGGCCGTACCTATTGTCAAAAATCGACTAATTTTTTTACCTTTATATTCATAATATTCAAATCAAAAAAACAGAAGATATAATTATGGGAAAAGGATTTTTTCACGTTCCGGTAGCCGTTAACGAACCGGTTAAATCTTACGCTCCGGGCACTCCGGAAAGAGAAGAAGTATTGCTTACTTATAAAGATATGTACAACACCAAAATGGAAGTTCCCCTGTACATAGGTTCAAAAGAAGTAAAAACCGGTGATACTGTCTCTATGCATCCCCCTCACGACCATAAACACGATCTCGGGGTTTATCACCTGGCCAAAAAGAAACATGTAAAAGAGGCCATAGATGAGGCTCTAAAAGCCCGTGAAAAATGGGCTAAATTAGAATGGGAACAACGCGCTGCGGTGTTTTTAAAAGCTGCTGATCTTATTGCCGGGCCTTACCGCCAACGTATTAATGCCGCAACAATGATTGGGCAATCAAAAAACATATATCAGGCTGAAATTGATTCTGCCTGTGAACTTTGTGACTTTCTTCGTTTTAATGTAGAATATATGTCACAAATGTATGATGAGCAACCGGAATCTTCCGAGGGTAGCTGGAACCGCGTAGAATACCGCCCATTAGAAGGCTTTGTGTATGCTATCACTCCTTTTAATTTCACGGCTATTTCAGGAAACCTTCCTTCAAGTGCCGCTTTAATGGGTAATGTAACAGTATGGAAACCCAGTGACAGTCAGGTATTTTCAGCTCAGGTAATTATGGAGGTTTTTAAAGAAGCAGGCCTGCCTGACGGCGTAATAAACATGCTAATGGGCGATCCTGAAATGATTACCGATACCATTTTGGACAGCCCTGAATTTGCGGGAATCCATTTTACTGGAAGCACCAATGTCTTTAAAGGAATCTGGGGTAAAATCGGTAATAATATTCAGAAATATAAAAGCTATCCAAGAATTGTAGGAGAAACCGGCGGGAAAGACTTTATTGTGGCCCATCCAACCTCAAATGCAAAACAGGTAGCAACTGCTATCTCCCGTGGTGCTTTTGAATACCAGGGGCAAAAATGCAGTGCGGCTTCAAGGGTTTATCTTCCTAAAAGCCTTTGGCCACAAATTAAAGATTATGTAATAGAAGATGTCCAGTCTTTTAAAATGGGGTCGCCTGAAGACATGGATAACTTTATTAATGCAGTAATTCATGAAGGCTCGTTTGATAAACTGGCTGGCTATATAGATAAAGCTAAAAAAGACAAAGACGCTGAAATTGTGGTAGGGGGAAATTATGACAAATCAAAAGGTTATTTTATTGAGCCAACAGTAATCCTCACCAGCAATCCGAATTATACCACCATGGAAACTGAATTATTTGGTCCCGTGGTAACCATTTATGCTTATGATGATAAAAACTTCAGCAGTGAAAAATGGGCTGAAATCTGTAAATTGGTAGACAACACCAGTATATACGGACTTACAGGAGCCATTTTCTCTGGAGATCGTTATGAAGCTGCCCGGGCTACCGATTTATTACAAAATTCGGCAGGAAACTTCTATATCAATGATAAGCCTACAGGAGCCGTAGTTGGCCAGCAACCATTTGGTGGAGCCCGTTCCAGCGGTACCAACGATAAAGCCGGCTCTAAAATGAACCTTTTACGTTGGGTTTCTGTACGATTGATAAAAGAAACTTTTGTTCCTGCAACCGATTATCGTTATCCTTTTATGGGAGAATAAGTTTTAAACCAAATAGCCTCTGGTAGAGTACCAGATAACTATTATTTTCAGAATACATAACTAAAACCCCGGATAGTTAAGTTACCAGTTACCGGGGTTTTAGCATTTATTCAAAAGGCTCTTGCAAAAGACATTTCTTTTACTCGTTTAGTTAGGTATTTTTTTGCACAGTAGTTATCAAAGATGTCACCAGAAAAAAACCAGTAAGTTAAATTGAAAGGCAGCAATAAAACCAATATTGGACTTTACCAAAACATTCCTATTCTACAGTAAGGAAAGAGTAATGTATCGAGAAACACGCTTTATCAGGTGTATTATTTCTTGTATTTCAAGGGTAAGTAAACCACCCTTTTAGTTTCAAAAAAAGCTTCTTCAAAAAAGTTGGAAAGTTCATAAACCTCAGCTTTGGGATAATCGTTTAATTCTTCGGAAAGATCACCTCCTTTCAGGTAAAGAATACCGTTTTTGAGCTCGTGTTTACTTTTTTTACCAATTTTACCTTTAGTCCAGTGTACAAAAGTTGGCATAGCAGCTACTGCCCTGCTTACAATAAAATCGTATTCCCCTTTAATTTCCTCAACACGGGAATTAGTGGTATTAACATTTTTAAGTTGCAGGCCGGCAACAACTTCTTCTACGACTTTCATCTTTTTTCCGATAGAATCTACCAAATGAAAATTGGTTTCAGGAAACAAAATAGCCAATGGAATTCCCGGAAAACCACCTCCGGTCCCTACATCCAAAATTTGAGCTCCCGCATTAAATTCCTGCACCTTTGCAATTCCCAATGAATGTAGTACGTGCCGTAAATATAATTCGTCAATATCTTTTCGGGAAACCACATTTATTTTTAGATTCCAATCTTTATACAACTCTTCAAGTTTGCTAAATTGTTCTAACTGTATCTCGTTTAATTTCGGGAAATATTTCCTGATTAATTCCAAATCTTAAAATTTTGGCACAAAAATACATAAATTACCACGGAAAATTTCCGGTATTTAACAATGATAGCTTATAGAATATCTTAACTTTGGGGCTCATTTAGATTTCAATGGAATACACATATAATAATATCAGGTTTTCCCGGGTAGATTCTGCTAAATTTTTCAGAACACTTAATAAACGGGTAAACACTTATTTTAAAGAAAATAACTTAAAAAAAACCGGAAACTGGAAACTTCACCTCAAAACCATAGTGATGTTTTCATTATTTTTATCCCCATACTTTTTGATTCTAAGCCTTGATATTTCCCAATGGTGGATGCTTCTGCTTACTGTGGTAATGGGCGCAGGAATGGCCGGCGTAGGCATGAACATCATGCACGATGGCAATCACGGCTCTTATTCTTCAAAAAAGTGGGTAAATAAAATTATGGGGGGAACTATGTATTTACTGGCCGGAAACGTTTATAACTGGCAGGTTCAGCATAACGTTTTGCACCACACTTACACCAATATTCACGGCCACGATGAAGATTTGGAAGCTGGCAGGGTTATCCGTTTTTCAAAACATTCAAAGTGGAGTCGCATTCATAAGTTTCAGCATTATTATTCCGTGTTTTTATATGGACTTTTGACTTTCAATTGGGCCATTACTACTGATTTTAAGCAAACCAGACGTTATCTCAAAAGAAAACTGGCCTATGGCAAAATGCCAAATCCGGTTACGCAATGGAGCATTGTAGCCATAACCAAAATACTTTACATTGCCGTTTGGATTGTTTTACCTATGCTGATTTTATCCATTGCCTGGTGGAAAATATTAATCGGTTTTTTTGTGATGCATTATACCGCGGGATTAATCTTAAGCATCGTATTTCAATTAGCCCATGTGGTTAATCAAACCGAAATGCCATTACCTGATAAAACCGGCTCTATGAAAAACACCTGGGCAATACATCAATTGTTTACCACAGTAAACTTTTCAACTAAAAACAAAATTGTGAATTGGTTTACCGGCGGATTAAACCACCAGGTAGAACACCATATTTTTCCGAATATTAGTCATATTCATTATTCAAAAATCTCAAAAATTGTACGACAAACAGCACAAGAATGCAATTTGCCGTATCACGAATATAAAACCACACGCGCAGCAATTATTGCTCATTTTAAACATCTAAAAGCGATGGGGGCAAAACCTGCAATTTCAGTCTAAATTAATTTTAACCCTTTTAAAAATGCAAGAGAAATTATCTAACAGGATTAATAACCTGGCGACATCCCAAACTTTGGCCATGGCTGCAAAAGCGCGTGAACTAAGAGCCGAAGGTAAAGATATTATAGGCCTTAGCCTTGGCGAGCCCGACTTCAACACGCCCGATTTTATAAAAGATGCAGCCATTCAGGCTATAAACGACGATTATAATTCTTATACACCAGTAGATGGTTATGTTGAACTTAAGGATGCAATTATCACTAAATTCAAGCGTGATAACAATCTTACTTATAACCACTCTCAAATAGTAGTTTCTACAGGAGCTAAGCAATCTTTGGCCAATGTGGCGATGGTTTTATTAAATCCGGGAGATGAGGTTATCCTTCCCTGTCCTTACTGGGTAAGTTATGCTGAAATCGTTAAACTTGCTGAAGGCATACCGGTGGAAGTTCCAACTACGGTTGAAACCGACTTCAAAATGACTCCCGAACAATTGGAAGCCGCTATTACACCAAAAACCAAGATGATTTGGTACAGTTCGCCTTGTAACCCAAGTGGGATGGTATATAGTAAAGAGGAATTAAGAGGCCTGGCAGATGTTTTAAAAAAACATCCAGACATTATTGTTGTGAGTGACGAAATCTACGAGCACATTAATTTTGTAGGAGGTCACGCTTCTATGGCGCAATTTGAAGATATGTATGACCAGGTAGTAACCGTAAACGGGGTTGCCAAAGCATTTGCCATGACTGGTTGGCGAATTGGATATATTGGCGCTCCTACCTGGATAGCCCGTGCCTGTAATAAAATTCAAGGTCAGATAACCAGCGGTGCCAACTGTATTGCTCAACGTGCTACCATTAGCGCGCTTGAAGCTCCCGTAAGTAAAATAAGTTATATGGTAGATACTTTTAAAAAGCGCCGTAAACTTATTATAGATTTATTAAATGATATTGACGGTTTTGTAACTACCGAACCAGAAGGCGCGTTTTATGTATTCCCGAATGTTTCTCATTTCTTCGGAAAAACCATTAAGTGCCATAAAATTGAAAACGCTACCGACTTCTCTATGTTCCTGCTTGAAGAAGCCCTAGTAGCTACTGTTACCGGTGATGCTTTTGGAAACCCAGAATGTATAAGGATTTCTTATGCAGCAAGTGAAAGTCAGATAGAAGAAGCTTTGAAGCGTATTAAATCAGCTTTAGCCAAAGCTTAGTTTTCTATTAATTGTACAAATAAGCCTCACGGTAATTTAAAAACACTGTGAGGCTTTTTTTATTGATATCATTCCTTAGTTCTAAGCCAACACTTCAAAATTCATTTTAGAGATTGCTTAAATTGGCCCTAATGGCGTATTTATAAAAAAGTCTTGTGATTTATCGATTCCTCCAGAAAAACGGGGTAAGAATAATTAGTACGGTAAAGAGCTCAAGCCTTCCGATAAGCATTAGAAATGCACACCACCATTTTCCGAAAGCGGGTAAAACATCAAAGTTATTAACGGGCCCCAAAGCGCCAAAAGCAGGACCAATATTCCCCAAAGAAGAGGCTGCCCCTCCTATTGCTGTAGCAAAATCAAGATCTAAACCCGCCAATACCACCGCACCAATAATAAAGGCCAGCATATACAGGATAAAGAATCCTAAAACATTAAATACGATATCACTACTAATCGATTTTCCGTTAAAACGCACCGGCAATACGGCATTAGGATGAAGGCTTCGTTTAAATTCGGTAACCCCGTTTCGTATCATTATAATATGACGCATCACTTTTACCCCCCCAGCGGTTGACCCAGCTGAGCCTCCTAGAAAAAACAAGCCAAAAAAGACAATGGTTAAAAACGGGGTCCAGACCGTATAATCAGCGGTGACAAAACCGGTAGTAGTTATAATTGCCAGGACCTGAAAAACAGCATGTCTAAACGCACTCTCAGCTTCACCCAACACCATGGGGTGGTTAATTTGTGACAAACTGGGATCGGCATTAAAATAAATCAAAATGGCTGAAATAGCAGTAAAACCAGCTATAAAAAAGAAATACCATTTAAATTCATCATCGTGTAATACTCTTTGGATACGGCCTTTAAAACTAAAATAACTCAATACAAAGTTACTTCCTGCCAAGAACATAAAAATGATAATAATATATTGAATTAGCGGATTATCATTCCAATAGGCAACACTGATGTTTTTAGTTGAAAAACCACCGGTAGACAGGGTACTCAAAGCGTGATTGATGGCATCAAAAAAGCTCATTCCGGCCACCCATAACAAAATAGTTTCAGCTAAGGTGTAACTTACATAAATAAGCCATAGTCGTTTCGCGGTGTCGGTAATTCGAGGTTTAAGCTTATCGGCACTCGGGCCAGGCGCTTCCGCAGCAAAAAGCTGCATCCCTCCTATCCCCAGTAATGGTAAAATGGCAATAGCCAAAACAATAATTCCCATACCACCAATCCAGTGGGTCAAGCTTCTCCAAAATAAAATTCCTTTCGGGATTGATTCAATATCATTTAAAATAGAAGCCCCGGTAGTCGTGTAGCCCGACATGGTTTCAAAAAACGCATCGGTAAAAGAAGGTATGGCTTCACTTACTACATATGGTAAAGTACCGCTAAGCGCCATAAAAACCCATCCGAAGGAAACAATAATATAGCCTTCACGCTTTTTCACCTCCTTTCGGTGTCCCTTGGTACTAAACATTAAAAGCACCCCTATAAATAAAGTAATAAGCGCTGCAGTAGAAATTTGCAGGGTTACACCATCATCATAATACCAACTCATTAAAACCGCTGTGAGCATAAAGCCGCCATTACAAAGCAACAATAGCCCCATAACGTGAAAAATGATTTGATAATTGAGCCGTGGCATTATAAAAAGAGCTTTTCAACCTTTTTAATAGAACGCGGCAGACAGCAAACCACAATACGGTCGCCCGCTTCTATCATAAAATCTCCTAAGGCTATTATTCCTTTACCATCTCTAATTATTCCTCCAATGATGGCTGAACGGGGAAAATCAAGGTTTTTGATTCGTTTATTACATACCTGTGAACCGGGTTTTACAATAAATTCTAATAACTCGGCATTCATATTATTGATCTTGGTCATGGCAACTACCTCACCCTTGCGTACATATCTAAAAATATTATTGGCTGCCAATAATTTTTTATTGATTAAGGTATCAATTCCTATTGAATGGCTCAACTGGTAATAATCCATATTTTCAACCAGGGAAATGGTTTTTTTAACGCTCTTTGATTTAGCCACCAAACAAGACATAATATTGGTTTCCGAATTTCCGGTAACAGCAATAAAAGCATCCATATCATAGATATTTTCTTCTTCCAGCAATTCTACATTTCTGCCATCCCCATATATCACAAGAGCTTTTGGTAATTCATCGGCCAGATCATAAGCCTTATTTTTATTTTGTTCAATTAATTTTATATTAAAACTATTTTTACAAAGGTCGCGGGCTGTTTTTTTACCAATCTTACTTCCGCCCAAAATCATTACATTTTTAATATCCTGTTTTACTTTTCCCGTAAGTTTATACAGGTTTTCAACCCCGCTTTTTAAGGTGATAAAATTGACCTGATCGCCTTCCTTAAACTGGGTATCTCCCCTGGGAATTAAAGTATATTGTGTGCCATAGCGTTGAATGGCAATAGGCACAAAATTGAGTTCAGGAAAAATCTTGGCTGCTTCGCGTACCGTTTTACCAACAAACATAGCATTTTGTGAAAGATTAAGACCAATCATGGTTAAGGCTCCGCCTTCAAACTCATAGCTGTCGTTAAAAGCTGATTGGTTAAGAAGCAATTCAATTTCCCTGGCTGCAATGGCTTCAGGAGAAATTAATTCGTCTATTCCAAAACGTGTAAAACCAATCTCCTCCTTACTATGCAAAAATTCGGTATTCGAAATTCGTGCGATAGTCCTTTTCGCCCCGAGTTGCTTAGCTAAAACACAAACAGTAATATTAGTTGCTTCACTGGAAGTAACGCTTATAAGCATATCTACATGCTTTACTTGCGCATCTTTAAGAATTGCTATAGAAGTAGCATCGCCTTTAATAGTTCTGATATCTAAATGAGTATCGGCATACACCAAATTATCACGACTAGTATCTATTAAGGTAATATCCTGGGATTCAAAAGAAAGCAATTTAGCCAGATGAAAGCCTACTTCTCCTGCTCCGGCGATAATTATCTTCATATAACAGCTTGAAATTGTAAGAGAAAGCAAAGGTAAGCTATTTTATACAATCCCAAAACCAAGCATGGTTCAACAATTTAAGATAAGGAGCATGGCAGTTTCTCCATAAGGTTTATCTTTGGCAAAAAATTACCGAATGGCAAAGAAGGTAACTCCATATCGAAATTCCAACCTGGATAAGAAAAAACAGGTAGAACAAATGTTCGATAAAATCTCCGGAAATTATGACGGGTTAAATCGTGTGATTTCTATGGGGACCGATGTAAAATGGCGAAAGAAAGTAATTGCCATGGTAAAAGCTAAAAACCCGGATAGCATATTAGATATTGCTACGGGAACCGGCGATTTAGCTATTCAAATGGCCGATAGTAATGCAAAAAAAATTATAGGCTTAGACCTTTCGGAAGGCATGTTAAAAGTAGGCAGAAAAAAGATTGAAGCCAAAAACCTTCAGGATAGAATAGAAATGATTCAGGGCGATTCTGAAGCTTTGCCCTTTGATGATAATTCTTTTGACGCCATTACCGTAGCTTTTGGAGTTAGAAATTTTGAAAATTTAGAAAAGGGGCTTGCTGAAATTCACCGGATTTTAAATCCGGGAGGAATTTTTGTGGTTTTAGAAACCTCGGTTCCCACAAAATTCCCTTTTAAACAAGGCTACAAATTATATTCGGGCTATATTTTACCGCTAATAGGAAAGGCTTTTTCCAAAGATAAAGAAGCTTACTCTTACCTTAGTAAAAGCGCAGCCTCTTTTCCTTACGGAGAAGCCTTCAACAATATTTTAAAGAAAACCGGGTTTATTAATGTAGACCATCGCCCTCAAACCTTTGGGGTTGCGACTATTTATAAAGGTATAAAATAATAGTATAAAGCCTAATCAAACCTAAAGAGAATATGAATATTTTCATATAAATGGTTGGACGTAAAAATGGTGTCACACAGGCGAATGATTAAAAGTTTATATTGAGTTCCCAGATTTTTGCAAAAAATTAATTAAACAGATGAAAATCACCCTTGCTCTTCTTCTACTGAGTTCGGGAATTGCCCAGGCACAGTTATTTTCAGGGGAAAGCTTACTCAATAACGAGAATTTTGACCGCCAACGCTGGTCTTGGGGATATTTTTTAGGTTTTAATTCGTACGATTTTAAATTTAAATACGGAGAGGAACCCCCAAGCCCAACTACCGGAAAAGACCGTATTGTAGAAACCAATATAGGTTTTAATGTAGGACTTATTGGAAACTTGCGTTTAAACAATAACCTTGATTTGCGCTTAGAGCCGGGAGTGGCTTTTAACACCCGCGACTTTCAAGTTGACAGTGCTAATTCTGACACCCGTCGGGAAGTCAATGCCACTTATGTTCACATTCCACTTTTACTGAAGTTTTCTACCAATCGGTTGAATAATTTCAAACCTTTTATAGTAGGCGGACTTTCAACATCCATAAACCTATCCAGTAATGAAGACAATCCTGATGATAATGAGGCAGGACAATTTAGAATGACCACCAATTCTTATTACTATGAAATAGGTTTTGGAATTGACTTTTATCTTTATTATTTCAAATTCACCCCTTCTATTCGTGGGGTTTTTGCCATTAATGACGAATTAATTAGGGATGAAAACCCAAATAGTATTTACACCCAAAATATCGATAAAATGTCTTCCCGGGGAATTTTTCTAAACTTCACTTTTCAATAAGTAGGTTAACTTCTTCGAAATTCACTAAGCAGGATTGCTGTAGCTGTGGCCACATTAAGACTTTCAGTTTTTCCTGAAACCCCAAAAGCAGGAATACTGATTTGCCGATTGATTTTTACTAAAATTTCTGGGGAAATTCCATTAGCCTCATTGCCCATAACCAACACGGCCTTTTTGGGAAGTTTAGTTTGATATACATTTTCAGCATTCATAAAAGCACCAAAAACCGGTAATTCATTTTCAGAAATAAACGCATTTAAATCGCGATAAAATATTTTCACCCTACTCAAAGACCCCATACTCGCCTGTACCACTTTAGGATTATAAGCATCAGCAGTATTTTTTGAACAAACCAGGGTTTCAATTCCAAACCAGTCGCATAACCTGATAATTGTACCTAAATTTCCGGGATCCCGAACATCGTCTAAAGCCAGGATTAAACCAGAATAATCTGTATTTCTACACTCCGGGATAACAAATAATGCCAAAGCAGTTTGTGGAGTTTTTAACTGACTTATTTTTTTTAATTCTGTTTCGGTAATAATTTCAGTTTGGGCTTCAGGCGCATCAAAACCCGATACTGTAGTGTACAATTTCTCGAGCTTTAAATCTGAATTTAGAAATTCGATGATGCTCTTTTTTCCCTCCACAATAAAAAGTCTGCTCTTATAGCGGTACTTTTTTTGTACAAGACTCGTTATTAATTTAATTTGGCTTTTACTAACCATGCAAAAGATGTATTTTTGATTTCCTAAAAAAACGACTGATTGGACCGGTTTCCCGCAAAAATATTAATATTTTCGTTATCCCTGTTTTTTCTTATTTCATGTAATGCGGTAAAACGCGTGGATGATGATAAGGCTTTGCTTACAGATAATACTATTTATCTTAACAATGATAAGATAAATGAGTCACGTATCTACAATCAGCTTTATCAACATCCCAACACCAGTCTACTAGGCGTTCCGCTTCGGCTTCATTTTTACAACCTGGCCCGGCCGGATATCGATTCCATTTTAACTAAAAATTATCTAGACAAGCCTAATAAAAAAAGAAAGCTTACAAAACTCTTGTCCCACAAACAGTTTGAAAAATTTCTATTTTCAAGGAAAAGTTTAAATCAGTGGATTAAAGAAACTGGAGAAAAACCGGTAATTGTTAGTGAAGAAGAAATTAAAAAATCTAAAAACAGACTGCAGTCCTGGTATTGGAACCACGGCTGGTTTGATGTTGAGACCGATTATGAAATTATCCCTTCAGAAAACAAGAAAAAACGCGCTAAAGTTGAATATCACGTCACTACCAGGGAAGCTTACTATGTTGACTCATTAAACAAACGTATCTCGTCTAAAGTTATCGATTCCCTTTATGAATCCAGTAAAGTTGATTCACATATTGAAGAAGGCAAGCAATACCGCACCCTGGATTTCAATGAAGAACGTGACCGATTAACCCGGGTTTTCAGAAATAACGGGGTTTATAATTTTGATCAGGAATATATTAGTTTTGAAGCCGACACTGTAAATACCGGCAAGAAAGTAAACACTACCATAATTATTAAAAACGCTTTTGCAAGTGAGAGCGATACCACAAACCGGGTTCCGTTTAAAATACATAAAATAAGCAGGGTAAATGTTTTTACCGATTATAAATATGCCAACCGTGGAAAAAAATTAACCGATAGTATTCAATATGAAGGCTATAATATTTATAGTTTTGAAGAGCAGCGTTACAAGCCTGAAGCTATAACCGATGCGGTTTTCATTAGACCCGGAAGTACTTACAGCGATATTTCCCGTACCCGAACTTACAATCGTTTAAATGCTATCCGGAATTTTAAATATCCAAATATTCGTTATGTTCCCGACCCGGCCGATTCTACAGGTTCTAATTTAATAGCCAATGTAGCATTAACGCCTCAACAAAAATATTCGGTGGGTTTTGATTTTGATATTTCCCAAAGTAATATTCAGGAATTCGGAATTGGTTTTGGCGGCTCTTTGTTAATCAGAAATATTTTCCGCAGAGCAGAAAACCTTGAAATTTCAGGCCGTGGAAGTATTGGCTCTTCTACTGATGCCGCTGTGAGTGGGGACGACGACCGGTTTTTTGACATCTCAGAAGTAGGAGCTGACCTAAAACTTATTTTTCCGCGCATATTCCTGCCATTTAATACTGAAAAAATTATCCCGAAATATATGTCTCCCTTTACTAATATTAATATAGGGCTTAGTACCCAACATAATATAGGACTCGACAAAAGAAATCTTTCCGGGGGTATTGAATATCGGTGGAATGCCTCCAGACAACTCTCTAACCGACTTAACCTTTTGGATATTCAATATGTAAGAAATTTAAATACCGATAATTACTTTAATGTATATAGGAGTTCTTATAATGAATTAAACGACATTGTACAATCGCCAAATGTAGTCACCAACCCCAATTATCTAGATGCCAATAATCAACTTAGCATTCCCGATGGTGCTAATAACTTTTTGACAGACATCAATGAAGGAAATCCTACGACTACCGGCTTAACCGATGATCAGCTACGCGTCGCAAGTTATGTAAGGGAACGCCAAAACCGTCTTACTGAAAATAACCTGATTTTTGCAACTAATTACACTTACCTCTGGAACACCAAAGAAAACCTTTATGACCAGGAATTTACCCGCTTTCGACTAAAAATGGAAACTGCCGGAAACGTACTTTCATTGGCTTCAAACCTTCTTAACCTTCCCGAAAATGAAAATGGTAATTATGACATTTTAGGAGTCAATTTTTCTCAATACGTCAAAACTGAGTTAGATTTCATAAAACACTGGCCTATGGGGGGCGAAGATATTTTAGCTTTTAGGGGTTTTGGCGGGATAGCTATTCCATACGGAAATGCTAACAGCATTCCTTTTGCCCGAAGTTTTTTTGGTGGCGGCCCCAATGATAACCGTGCCTGGCAAGCCTATGATCTTGGCCCCGGAAGCACCGGCGGGAGAAACGAATTTAACGAAGCAAATATGAAACTGGCTTTCAACTTAGAATACCGCTTCAATTTATTTGGTTCCTTATATTCAGCAGCTTTTATTGATGTGGGTAATATTTGGAATGTACTTGATATTGTTGAAGACCCCGCAGCCACTTTCACCTCTTTTTCCGACTTAAAAGATATTGCAATAGGTTCGGGTACCGGATTACGCTACGATTTTAACTTCTTTGTACTGCGTTTTGATGTTGGTTTTAAAACCTACGACCCTGCACGCACCCCCGGAGATAGATGGTTTAAAGATTATAATTTCAACAATGCTGTTTATAATGTGGGAATTAACTATCCTTTCTAAATAATTTTCAACAAAATCTAAATCTTGTTGTTAATCGCATATTTTCCTAATTCCTAAGCTTTATGCTTGCCTTAGGGTGGTTTATTTTTCTTATTTTTGTAAGCCAAATTCAACTAAATTATGAGTCATAACATTAAACCAGGCGTTGCCACGGGAAAAGAAGTTCAGGAAATATTTAACCTGGCCAAAGAAAAAGGTTTTGCCCTACCCGCGGTAAACGTAATTAGTTCAAGCAGCATCAATGCTGTTTTAGAAACCGCTGCAGAAGTTAATGCACCGGTAATTATTCAATTTTCAAATGGCGGTGCGCAATTTAACGCCGGAAAAGGATTATCTAACGACGGCGAAAAAGCTGCGATTAAAGGTGGTATTGCCGGCGCTTTGCATATTAACACTATGGCTGAAGCTTATGGTGTGCCTGTAATTTTACACACTGACCATTGTGCAAAAAAATTATTGCCATGGATAGACGGCTTGCTTGATGCTAGTGAAAAACACTACGAACAATTTGGCAAACCGCTCTACAGTTCTCATATGATAGACCTTTCGGAAGAGCCTATTGAAGAAAATATTGAGATTTGCAAAAAATACCTTTCCCGAATGAGTAAAATGGGAATGACCCTTGAAATTGAACTTGGGGTTACCGGCGGGGAAGAAGATGGTGTTGACAATACCGATGTTGATGCTTCAAAACTATACACTCAGCCTGAAGAAGTTGCTTATGCTTACGAAGAACTAAGTAAAGTTAGCGACCAGTTTACTATAGCAGCAGCTTTTGGAAATGTGCACGGTGTATATAAACCCGGCAACGTAAAACTTACTCCAAAAATCTTAAAAGATTCTCAGGAATACATCAGCAAAAAATATAATGTAGCGCATAACCATATCGATTTTGTTTTTCACGGTGGAAGCGGTTCTACTGTTGAAGAAATAAGGGAAGCTATTGGATACGGAGTTATAAAAATGAATATTGATACCGACCTTCAATATGCTTATCTGGAAGGAATTCGTGATTATATGGGAAGCAAAAAAGACTATTTAGCTACTCAAATTGGTAATCCTGAAGGTGACGATGTACCCAACAAAAAATACTACGATCCAAGAAAATGGATTCGTGAAGGTGAAATCACATTTAAAGCCCGACTTAAAAAGGCTTTTGAACACCTGAACAACGTAGATACTTTATAAATTTGTGCTTGAAAACAGCTGAAGTAAAAACTTCAGCTGTTTTTTTATTTTAAATAAATCCATCAATTTTGGCCCTCCAAAATTAAAACCCTGAAACCCTAAACACATGGCTTGGTTTAAAAGAACACAAAAAGGAATACAAACCCCTACGGAAGAAAAAAAAGATGTTCCTAAAGGTTTATGGTATAAATCCCCTACAGGAAAAATTGTTGATGCCGAACAGCTAGAAAGCAATTTTTATGTAAGTCCGGAAGACGGTTATCACGTACGAATTACCAGTAAAGAATATTTCCAGATTCTTTTTGATGATAATGAATTTAAAGAATTGGATAAAGGGATGACCGCTAAAGATCCTTTAGAGTTTAAGGATACCAAAAAATATACCGACCGCTTAAAAGCCGCGCAGGATAAAACCGGACTTAAAGATGCTGTAAGAACAGCAGTAGGAAAATCAAAAGGCAAAGATTTGGTAATTGCCTGTATGGATTTCAGTTTCATTGGAGGTTCTATGGGCTCTGTGGTTGGAGAAAAAATTGCCCGTGCTGCTGATTATTCCCTAAAACACAATATTCCCCTTATGATTATTTCAAAATCAGGAGGGGCACGAATGATGGAGGCTGCACTTTCATTAATGCAACTTGCTAAAACTTCAGTAAAAATCGCTCAACTTGCTGAAGCAAAAATACCTTATATCTCTTTATGTACCGACCCGACAACAGGAGGGACCACGGCTTCTTTTGCCATGCTTGGCGACATTAACATTTCTGAACCCGGTGCGCTTATTGGTTTTGCCGGTCCAAGGGTAGTAAAAGACACCACTGGAAAAGACTTGCCAAAAGATTTTCAAACTGCAGAATTTTTAAAAGAACACGGCTTTTTAGATTTCATTGTAAAGCGTTCTGAGCTTAAAAAGAGGATAAACCTATATCTTGATCTTATTCAAAATCAGCCGGTAAGGGTATAATTCCTTTAAAATAATTTTAGCGCTTAAAATAGGTTATTAGTCAGAAAGTAGTATCTTTGCCGCCTGACAGAAAAGCTGTCAATACATAAAAATCATTAAAATTAATATTGGAATGTATTTAACCAAAGAGAAAAAAGAAGAAATCTTCGAAAAGCACGGTAAAGGTAAAAATGATACCGGCTCTGCAGAAGGTCAAATCGCGTTATTCACGCACCGAATTTCACACCTTTCCGAACATTTAAAAAGCAATCGTCAGGATTACAATTCCGAACGGTCGTTAGTTAGGCTGGTAGGTAAAAGAAGGAGTCTTTTAGACTACTTAATGAAGAAAGACATTATGAGGTACCGTGCTATCGTAAAAGAATTAGGATTAAGAAAATAATTTCAAGGGGGCTTTCACGCCCCCTTTTTTTATGGCAATCCCCAAAAGATTGTATAAATTGTCCACCCTTCGCAGGGTAGTTTTTCATTGGTCTGCATAACTACACACACAACAACACAACCCGGCTGCCCGGTATTGGCAGAGACCATTGTTTAACAGGAGGGCTTGGCTGAAGTTATTCAGGCCCTAGAATTAAAAATTATTATGATTCCACAAACATTTAAAGAGGTTATCGATCTTGGAGACGGAAGAGAAATCTCCATCGAAACCGGAAAACTCGCAAAACAGGCTCACGGGTCGGTTGTTGTACAAATGGGCAACGCCATGTTGCTTTGTACCGTTGTGTCTTCTTACAAAGAAAGCACTATGGATTTCTTTCCATTAACGGTAGATTATCGTGAAAAATTTGCCGCTGCTGGACGTTATCCCGGTGGATTCTTTAAAAGAGAAGCTCGCCCAAGCAACGGAGAGATTCTTACCATGCGTATTGTAGATCGCGTTTTACGTCCACTTTTCCCTGAAGGTTACAAAACCGAAACCCAGGTAATGATTCAGTTAATGTCTCACGACGAAGAAGTAATGCCCGATGCTTTGGCAGGACTTGCAGCATCTGCTGCTATCCAGTTGTCTGACATTCCATTTGAAACCGCTATTTCTGAAGCCCGTGTGGGAAGAATTAACGGTGAATTCGTAATTAACCCAAGCCGCAGCCAATTGCAGGATTCAGATATCGATATGATTATCGGTGCTTCTGAAGACTCTGTAATGATGGTAGAAGGCGAAATGAAAGAAATTTCAGAAGAAGAAATGGCCGAGGCTATTAAATTTGCCCACGAAGCCATTAAAAAACAAATTGCTGCTCAACATCGCTTAGCTGAAGCTTTCGGGAAAAAACCGGTTCGTGAATTTGAAACCGGAAAAACCGATGAAGAAATCGAGAAAAAAGTATTTGATGCAGCTTACGACAAAATTTATGAAGTAGCTAAGGGTGGCCACGGCAAGAAAGAACGTAGCGAAGGTTTTTCAGGTATAAAAGATGAAGTTCTTGCCCTATTTTCTGAAGAAGAATTGGAAGAAAATGAAGGCCTCATCGTGAACTATTACAAAAAAGCCGAAAAAGAAGCGGTAAGAGAACTTACCCTTGCAGAAGGTGTGCGTCTGGACGGTAGAAAAACCGACGAGATTAGACCAATTTGGTGTGAAACCAATTATTTACCATCGGTACACGGTTCGGCTATCTTTACTCGTGGGGAAACTCAGGCATTGGCAACTGTAACTTTGGGAACTTCCAGAGAAGCGAATACTATAGATATGCCAACCCACCAGGGCGAAGAAACTTTTTACCTGCATTATAATTTCCCTCCATTTTGTACTGGCGAAGCTTACCCAATTAGGGGAACATCGCGTCGTGAAATTGGCCACGGAAACCTGGCACAACGTGCATTAAAAGGAATGATTCCTGAAAATAACCCATATACAGTACGTGTAGTTTCTGAAGTTTTGGAATCTAACGGTTCTTCTTCTATGGCTACGGTTTGTGCCGGTACGATGGCGATGATGGATGCCGGAATAAAAATGACTAAACCTGTATCGGGTATCGCGATGGGATTAATTTCTGATGGTGAACGTCATGCTGTTCTTTCTGATATTCTTGGTGATGAAGATCATCTTGGAGATATGGACTTTAAAGTAACCGGAACGGCCGACGGGATTACCGCCTGCCAGATGGATATTAAAGTAAAAGGACTGCCTTACGAAATTTTAGTTCAGGCACTTAAACAGGCCCGGGACGGAAGATTACACATACTTGAAAAGCTTACCGAAACTATTCCTTCGCCTAACGAAAGCGTTAAGGCTCATGCCCCAAAAATTATCACCAGAACTATTCCGGGTGAATTTATTGGTGCACTTATTGGCCCTGGAGGAAAAGTAATTCAGGAGCTTCAAAAAGAAACCGGAACTGAAATCGTAATCAACGAAGACCCGGTAACTGAAGAAGGCATAGTTGAAATTCTGGGAACCAGTCAGGAAGGTATTGATAAAGTACTTGCTAAAATTGATTCTATTACTTTTAAACCCGAAAAAGGCAGTATCTACGAAGTAAAAGTGATTAAAGTACTTGATTTTGGTGCCGTGGTAGAGTATATGGAAGCTCCAGGAAATGAGGTGCTACTCCACATTTCCGAACTGGCTTGGGAACGTACCAACAATGTTACCGATGTGCTAAATATTGGTGATGTTATCGATGTAAAATACTTTGGTGTAGACCCAAGAACCCGTAAGGAAAAAGTTTCCCGAAAGGCTATTTTACCAAAACCGGAAGGTTATGAGGCACGCCCACCGAGAGATAATAACCGTGATAACCGCGGCGGTTCTCGAGATAATCGTGGTCGTGATGACAGAAGAGGAAGAGACAATAAAGATCGTAGAAATAACGACTAATACGTCTTAAATTTTATAAATTAGAATCCCCGGGAAGTAATTTTTCGGGGATTTTTTATGTCTTTTTTTGAAAATATTTAACCGTCAAGCTGAACTGGTTTCAGCTTCTAACATGAATTAATTTATAACATCTTAGATCCTGAAATAAATTCAGGATGACCATAAAATAAGGTATTTGATAAACCCTTAATAATATTTATTTCTAATATTTTTTCGCTAGGATTGCAGTAAAAAGCTCACAGCGACCAGCGGGAGCGAGGACTTAAAACGAAAAGCCAAAGCCGGAGACCCCCCAAAAAAATAATTAAGGTTTTTTGTAACATTCCGACTAGTTCTTACGTATAACTATGTACAAGAGCTATTCACAATTAAAAATCCAAGGAGACGATAGATGAGACAACTGAAGATTACGAAGCAGGTAACAAACCGTGAAACTGCTTCGCTGGATAAGTATTTGCAAGAAATTGGAAAAGTTGACCTAATTACTGCCGATGAAGAGGTAGAATTGGCACAACGAATTAAAGCGGGTGATAACCGCGCTTTGGAAAAACTTACCAAAGCAAATTTACGTTTTGTGGTATCGGTGGCAAAACAATATCAAAATCAAGGGTTAACCCTACCTGATCTTATTAATGAAGGTAATTTAGGACTCATTAAAGCCGCAAAACGTTTTGATGAAACCCGTGGTTTTAAGTTTATTTCCTACGCCGTTTGGTGGATTCGCCAGTCTATTTTGCAGGCCCTGGCAGAGCAATCTCGAATTGTTAGGCTTCCGCTTAACAAGATTGGATCTATCAACAAAATAAACAAAACATTCGCTTTCTTAGAGCAATCACACGAGCGCCCGCCAAGTGCTGAAGAAATTGCCAAAGAGCTTGACATGACCATTAATGATGTTAAGGAATCTATGAAGAATTCCGGGCGTCATGTATCGATGGATGCGCCTTTGGTGGAAGGTGAAGATTCTAACCTGTACGATGTATTGCGTTCCGGGGAATCCCCAAATCCCGATAAAGAACTTTTACACGAGTCTTTACGTACCGAAATTGAACGGGCTTTGGAAACTTTAACTCCACGTGAAGCCGATGTTATTCGACTTTATTTTGGCCTGGGAGACCAACATCCAATGACTTTAGAGGAAATTGGCGAGACTTTTGATCTTACGAGAGAAAGAGTTAGGCAAATTAAAGAAAAAGCCATTAGAAGATTAAAACATACTTCCAGAAGTAAGATTTTAAAAACTTACCTTGGATAACATATTGAAGATGACAACAGTTAATATCGGCTGATTACCGGTTAGTAACATAACTGTTCGTTTTTTGATTGATGAATGACCCCGGCGTGATGACCCGGGGTTTTTTCATGGATTATTCAGAATAATATTTTGTTAATCCTTTGCAGGCCTTCGTAATTCCTAAAAATTCTGTGTAATTTCTAATCTCATAAGATTCCCAACCCAAATGAGCAATTACGATGTGATAATTACCGGCAGTGGCCCTAATGGAATTGCTGCGGCTATCCAACTTCAGCAAAAAGGGCTTAAAACTTTAATAATTGAACAGGCCAATGAACCCGGTGGGGCGGTGAAAACCGAAGAATTAACATTACCGGGGTTTCAGCACGATGTGGGTGCGGCTATTATGCCAATGGGCATCGCATCTCCATTTTTCAGGAATCTTCCATTAGAACAATTTGGCCTGGAATGGGTTTTTCCTGAAATCCCTTATGCTCATCCTTTTCCTGATGGTAGCGCAATCGCCTGTTATAAAGATATTCATAAAACCGCCGGACAATTAGAGGCGGATAAAGATTCCTACCTCCGACTTTTTAAACCTATAATCCAAAATTGGAAAAAGATTGAAAACAATATTTTAGGTCCGTTAAGCTGGCCGGATTCCACAGTTAATTTACTGAAATTCGGAGTAAAAGCTTTGCCTCCAGCACGAAATTTAGTCAATAGATATTTTAAAGAGGAAAAAACCAAAAGTTTTTTTTACGGGGCAGCAGCACATTCTTCACTTCCTTTAACCAATTTAGCTTCAGCTTCCTTCGGATTGGTTTTAGCAAGCCTGGCACATCAATATAACTGGCCGTTCCCAAAAGGGGGTGCTGAAAATTTTATAAAAGCATTACTGAAATATTATCAATCTATCGGCGGTGTGTTGGAACTAAACAAAAAAGTTTCTAACCTAAATACTTTGCCGACAGCCAAAGCTTATTTATTCGACCTCACTCCCCGGCAGTTACTCAAAATAGAAGGAACTGATTTTTCAGCTAAATACAGAAAGCAGCTTTCAAATTATAATTATGGTGCCGGAGTTTTTAAAATTGACTGGGCACTATCAGGGGCCATACCATTTATCAATGACAAATGCCGAAAAGCGGGAACAGTTCATCTTGGGTTTTCCCCGGAGGAATTGGAAATTTCCGAAGCAAAAATTCATAAAGGTAAACTAAGTGATAAGCCCTACGTTTTATTGGCACAACATAGCAATTTCGACAATTCCCGTGCTCCCAAAGACAAATATACCGCCTGGGCCTACTGCCACGTACCTCACGGAAGTACCGCAGATTGCACTGCTATTATTGAAAACCAAATAGAACGTGTTGCCCCTGGTTTTAAAGATATTGTATTAAAAAGAAGTACACTAAATACCCGAAAACTGGAAAGTTTTAACCCTAATTTGGTTGGCGGGGACATTAATGGAGGTAAGCCAGATATCACTCAACTATTTACACGACCAATTATTAGTTTTTCGCCATACGCTACATCAAATAAACAAATTTATATTTGCTCCTCTTCTACTCCACCCGGCGGTGGTGTACACGGTATGTGTGGTTTTCATGCCGCTCAAAAAGTACTCAAAGATCATTTTCAGGATTTAACGGAATAAATCTAAGCAGCTATTCTTCTTACCGGTGAATTCTTTTATTTTTGTACTATTGTATCATAAACTTTCAAAATGAACTCAAAACTTATTGCTCCCTCCCTCCTGGCTTCCGATTTTGCCAATTTACAACGTGATATTGAAATGGTAAATAAAAGTGAGGCTGACTGGTTTCATATTGATATTATGGATGGCGTTTTTGTTCCCAATATTTCCTTTGGAATGCCGGTCTTACAAGCCATAAACAAACATGCTCAAAAAACCCTGGACGTGCATTTAATGATTACCGATCCGGATCGGTATATCAAGGAATTTGCAAATTTAGGAGCTGATAACTTAACGGTACATTTTGAAGCCTGTACACATCTTCACAAAACACTACAGAGTATTAAATCGGAAGGCATGAAAGCAGGCGTGGCAATAAATCCGCATACTTCTGTAGATTTATTGAAAGACGTGATCAAAGATATCGACTTAGTGATTGTAATGAGCGTAAACCCTGGCTTTGGCGGGCAGAGTTTTATAGAAAACACCTATAATAAAATTCAACGTTTAAAGGAAATTATAGTAACGCATAATGCCCCAACCCTTATTGAAATTGACGGCGGTGTTACCGATGAAAATGCTAAGAAACTGGTTAAAGCTGGCGCTGATGTGTTAGTGGCCGGGAGCTTTGTGTTTAAAGCCAAAGACTCATTGGAAACCATAAAAAATTTAAAGAAAATTGCAAACTCAAAATAACACCTACGACGTAGTAATCATTGGTGGTGGCCCTATTGGTATAGCTTGTGGGTTGGAAGCCGAAAAACATAAACTTTCTTACCTTATTCTGGAAAAAGGCTGTTTGGTAAACTCACTCTACCACTACCCCAGTAAGATGACTTTTTTTTCAACTTCAGAGAAACTCGAACTGGATGGGATCCCTTTTGTAAGTAATAATCCTAAACCGGTTAAAGCCGAAGCACTGGAATATTATCGGCGCATAGCTACCTCCAACCGACTTAATATCAATCTCTTTGAGAAGGTTGAAAAAGTTGAAAACCTCAGAAATAATCAACATCAAATTATTACCACCAAAAACACTTACCACACGAAAAAGGTAGTGGTGGCCACTGGTTTTTACGATATCCCAAATTATATAAATGTTCCCGGGGAAGATTTACCAAAAGTAAAACACTATTACGAAGACCCACATTATTATGCCACGCAAAAAACCATTGTGGTTGGCGCCAGCAATTCCGCAGTAGATGCTGCTCTTGAAATTTACCGAAAAGGTGGCGAAGTTACCATGATCGTTCGTGGCGACGATATTGGACCACGTGTAAAATACTGGGTGCGTCCCGATATGATAAACCGTATTAAAGAAGGAAGTATAAAAGCTCTTTTTAATTCGAAAATTAAAGAAATTAAAGAGAATGAAGTTATTGTAGAAAATCCCGACGGGCAGCAAACCCTCCTAAATGACTTTGTTTTGCTACTTACCGGTTACCGCCCAAATTACCAGTTTTTAAAAAATATGGGAATCACGCTTTCTGATGATGATAAGAAAATACCCACCTATAACCCGCAAACTATGGAAACCAACATAAAGGGAATCTATCTGGCAGGAGTAATTTGCGGTGGAACAGAAACACACAAATGGTTTATAGAAAATTCCCGTGTTCACGCCAGTATGATTATGGAAAATATTGTTTTTAAGGGATAGATCAAATCAGATTTTCTATATATTCTTTCAAAATTTTAGCGTGATTATATTCCTTATTTTTTGAAGCATATAATAACAAAATAGATTTTCGTTTGTCTAAATTCTCCAAGTAATTTTTAATTTCTTCTTCTTTTTCGTCTAATTCCTTGTGGTATTTCTTTTTAAAATCATTCCATTTTTCAGCTTCATGGTCAAACCATTTTCTAAGCTCATTACTGGGTGCCCAATCCTTTAACCAATTATCTAAATTTGCATTTTCTTTAGAAATTCCTCTTGGCCACAGCCGGTCTATAAGAAACCGGTAGTTTTTTGATTTCTCATTTTCCTCATAAATGCGTTTAATCTTTATTAGCATCAATCTAAAATTAAATTAATTACAAGATAAAGTTTTTCAGGAATATGATTAATATTGAAAAAGACGATTAAAAATTCTTCAAATGAAAAATATTCTTCAATTTCTCTGTTGTTTAATACTGATGACTTTCGGCAATTCTACAAAAGCACAGGAAAAACCATTAAAACTTGCCATTTCAGGATTATCCCACGGCCATTCCCACTGGATTTTCAACAGGGAAAATAAAAATGATGTTCAACTAGTCGGAATTTACGAACCCAATATTGAGCTTCAGCAAAAATTTAGAGAACAATATAATCTCACCGATAAAATTTTTTATACCGATTTAAATGAAATGCTTGAAGCAGTAAAACCTGAAGCCGTGGCTGCTTTTGGATCTGTTTTTCATCATCTGGAAACCGTAAAAGCTGCCGCACCGCGAGGAATTCATATTATGGTAGAAAAACCTTTGGCCGTTAACACAAAATATGCCAGGGAAATGGCATCCTTAGCCCGGAAACACAAAGTACAACTGCTTACCAATTATGAAACTTCCTGGTATCCTACGACTAAGAAAACTCTGATGATGAAGGAAGAAGGCGATTTAAATAAAATCTCAAAAATGGTTTTTCACCACGGCCACCAGGGGCCAAAGGAGATTGGCGTTTCTGAAGAGTTTTTGGATTGGCTTACCGATCCTAAATTAAACGGCGGCGGTGCTTTGGTAGATTTTGGCTGTTACGGAGCTAATATTGCCACCAGTTTGATGAAAGGACAACGCCCAAAATCAGTTACCGCTGTTTCGAGAAATTATAAACCTAAAATTTATTCCGAAGTTGAAGATGATGCGACTATTTTGGTGAATTATGAAAATTCCCAAGCAATTATCCAGGCATCCTGGCATTGGCCCTTTAATCGAAAGGATATGGAAGTTTATGCTGAAAATAATACCATAATTACTGGAAATGACGTAGAAATGGAAATCCAATCGAAAAATAATGATATTGAAAAACTGAAAGTTTCTGCTAAGGAAACCGGGGTAATTACCGATCCTTTCACTTATTTAGCAAAAGTAATTCGTGGACAAATAGAAGTTCCTGAATTTGGTCTGTATTCTTTAGAAAATAATCTCCTGGTAGTTGAAATTTTAGAAGCCGCAAAGGAATCGGTTAAATCAGGAAAAACAGTAAAATTTAAGTAAAACAATTTTATGAAGGATGTGAAACCATTTTATTAGGGGACAAGATATTGTTATCTACTATTAACACTTCATTTCGGTATAGTAATTTCCCATAGAATTCCAAGTCGCTTTTTCCTTTTTAAAAGATCTATCAAGGCACTCTACAGCTATACATACCGGAAAGTTATAGACTTAACTTCCTGGAGTATAAGACTCATCTACCTTTATTTAATTTACTTTTGCTCGACATTGTAATAAACTCTTTGGGAAGTTCGGCACAGTTTTCACATTCTCCCACATATTGATTAACAAAGACAATTAGTGCCGTTTATATTTCATGTTATTTTGGTAAGAAGCCATAAAAACTACTTACGTAAATCTTAAAAAAACTAATTTTTTGCATCTCCTGCTTTTAACTCAACCTATTAAAATCACGAGGACAAATAGTTTTTTAGCTGGTTTTTTCATTTCTTGTACTTAATTTATTTTACCCCTAAACTCTCAAGCCAGTAAATGCGAAACCTAATTTTTCTATTCGGATTAGTA
Organism: Salegentibacter sp.; assembly: GCA_017795085.1. Classification (GTDB taxonomy): domain Bacteria; phylum Bacteroidota; class Bacteroidia; order Flavobacteriales; family Flavobacteriaceae; genus Salegentibacter. Next base: position 363,798 of record CP051246.1, on the reverse strand, counting down.
AGTTTATTATTCTCCTGTGGTCCTCCTCCCCAGGATGAACAATATACTATTGGTTTTGCCCAGGCCATGACCACTGATAATTGGCGTAGAGATATGAATAAATCTATGCAGGTGGAAGCCTCTATGCATCCCGAGTTTAATTTGGAAATTAAGGATGCTAACAACAATGTGGAACGGCAAATAAAACAAATTGAAGAGTTTATTGCTGAAAGAGTTGATGTTTTGGTGGTTTCTCCTATACAATCAGTCCCAATAATCCCGGCCGTTGAAAAAGCGATGGATACCGGAATTCCGGTAATAGTAATAGATCGGAAAATTCAGAGTAGTAATTACACCGCATATCTTGGAGCCGACAATTTTGAAATTGGAAATCATGCTGCAAAATATATTATTTCTAATATTACGGAAAAAGCCGATGTAATTGAAATTACAGGGGAACAAGCTTCGTCCCCTGCTCAGGAACGAACTTATGGATTTAGAAGTGTTATCGATTCTGTTTCAGAAGTTGACATTATTCATCAAATAAATGGAGACTGGGAAAAAAAATCTATTACCAACGAACTTTCCAGTATTTTGGATAGCATCAATCCACCCGATTTTATTTTTGCGCACAACGACCGGATGGCATTAGGTGCCTGGCAAGTAACCCGGGATAAAAACCTTCATAAGCAAATCGAGATTATTGGGGTAGATGGTTTATTTGGACCTAATGGCGGAATTCAGCTTGTAAAAGAAGGCATTTTGGCGGCGACAATTCTTTATCCCACCGGTGGTGCCGAGGCCATAAAACTTTCTAAACGTTTGCTGGAAGGTGAAAGCGTTAATAAAAACAATATTCTGCGTACGGTAGTAATTGATTCTGTAAATGTGGGAATTATGCAGAATCAGTTTGATAAAATCAATCAGCAGCAAAACGATATTGCTGCTCAACAAAACATAATAAATCAACAAATCACTACTTATAATTCCCAAACTAATCTTATTAAAATTATGGTGGGGTTGTTAAGCGTACTTTTAATTTTAGTGATTTGGACCATCTACCTGGTCTACCGTCTTAAAAAAAGTAAACACCGCTTAGAACGAAACAATCAACAAATTATTGAGCAACATAATCAGATCGAGAATTTCGCGCGGCAGCTAGAAGAAAATAACGAGAGTAAAATTAATTTCTTTACGGCGCTATCCCACGAATTTAAAACTCCGTTAACCCTTATTACCAGCTCAATAGAAAGCATTGCAAAAAACCAGAGGAGCAGTTTACAGGGCTATAATTATGAAACTCAATTAATCGTGAATAATTCCAAGCGCTTATTGCGACTAATTAATGAATTACTTGATTTTAGAAGATTGGAGAACAATTCTTTTACTCCAAATCCTGTCAAAACCGATTTAAAACAGTTTCTGGAAATTATCTATCAGGATTTCAAAAATGAAGCGCTTCGAAAATCGATAAAACTGGAGTTTACGACCAACTTAACGGAAACTACGGTATATATAGACCGGCAAATGATGGATAAAGTCTTTTTTAATATTCTATCGAATGCCTTTAAGTTCACACCCCGTAATGGAAACATCCGAATTAGCCTGAATGAAACAAATGACACATATGAGATTTCCGTAAAAGATTCAGGGCTTGGAATTCCGAAAGAAGAATACGAGCGTATTTTTGATCCCTTTACCCAGGCTCAGAACAATACCAAAAACAGCTCCGGATTGGGTCTTTTTATAACTCGGCAGTTTGTAGAGCTGCACAAGGGTTATATTAGTGTAAGATCGCATCAGGGGTCAGAATTTAAAGTGTCTTTACTGAAAGGAAAGTCTCATTTAAAGGAATTTAATATTTCGGAATTTGCAGAAAGTTCCAAAGAAGAACATCAAGGTTTAAAACCATTACCCGAAATCGAAAATTTTGAACCACCAGCTCCAAAGGATGAGAAGGCCGAGCATATTCTTATTATTGAAGATAACCCCGACCTCTCTCAATTATTAATGCAAAAATTGGGACAGAATTATTATGTACATCTTTCCGATGGCACCAATGTTCTTGAGGAAGCTTTTCATATCATTCCAGATATCATTATTTGCGATATTAATTTACCGGAAAGAAGTGGCTTTGAAATATGCAAAGACTTAAAAAATGATCTGAGAACATCCCATATACCCACCTTAATTCTTACCGCCTTAAGCGATGAAGATTCAAGGATAAAGGCATTACAGGCCGGCGCAGATATCTATCTTACCAAACCATTTAACTTTGAAGTTCTAGAGAAATCCATCATTTCCTTATTATACAACCGCGAAAAATTACGCTATTACTATACCCATAAAATTGATGAAGTTAAAGATGAAAAGTTTGATAGTTCAGAACAAAACTTCCTAAAAGACCTTAATATACATATTGAGGCTAACCTTAATAATCCTAATTTCTCGGTTGAAGATCTTGCCGGGCAGCTTCATATTTCAAGAGTCCAGCTCTATCGAAAAGTAAAAGCCATTCTGGGAATTAGCATTAGCGAATATATCAACACCCAACGTTTGGTGAAAGCCAAAAACCTTTTACAGGATTCTGAGCTTAATATTGCTGAAATTGCTTATCAATTAGGTTACTCTTCTCCCGGATACTTCTCTACTACTTTCAAAAACAAGTATGGTGTTTCTCCGAAACAATTCAGAAAATAAAGCTGAGGTTTCAAAAACAGGTATCAAAACCTGAATCTCTGTATCAAATTTAAAACTACAACGTTCTCGTAATAAAAAATATCACGACGTAAAATTCTGTATAACAGCCATTTAACTTATTTTTAAAGTTGATTTAACAATACCATAACTTTTTGAGTAAATCTCAAAATAGCACTCCCCTTTTTAGAAATATATTAGTAAACATTAAAACAAATTACAAGATGAATAAAATATTTGCCTGGTCAATAAGCGCTGCACTTGCAGGATTTTTATTTGGGTTTGATACCGTAGTGATCTCCGGTGCCGATAAACAACTCCAGGAGCTTTGGGGAACTTCAGATGCCTTTCACGGTTCAATAGTAATGGCTATGGCTCTTTGGGGCACTGTAGTAGGCGCGATTTTAGGTGGAATACCGACCAATAAACTGGGAAGAAAAAATACTTTATTAATAATAGGAGTACTTTATTTTATTTCCGCCCTGGGTTCTGCTCTTGTAAACGACCCGATATCATTTGCGGCTTTTCGCTTTATAGGAGGCCTGGGCGTTGGGGCTTCAACTATTGCAGCTCCTACCTATGTTTCTGAAATCGCACCGCCCGATAAACGTGGGCGATTAGTAGCTCTTTACCAGTTTAATATCGTACTCGGAATTTTAATCGCTTACCTCTCTAATTATTTATTAAGTAATGTGGGTGAAGAATCCTGGCGTTGGATGGTGGGAGTAGAAGCAATTCCGGCAGTGATTTACACGCTATTTGTATTCTTTATTCCCAGGAGTCCCAGATGGCTTATTTCAAAGTCAAGACTTACTGAGGCCCGAAAAGTGCTGCAACAGGTAAATCCTGAGATCGATCTGGAAACGAAAATGCAGGAAATCAATCAGCAATCGGAGAAAAAGCGCTCGGGCCAATCCATTTTTATGAAAAAATACCGGTTTCCTTTAATTCTGGCATTTTTGGTTGCTTTTTTCAATCAGCTCTCCGGAATAAATGCATTCCTGTATTATGCCCCACGAATTTTTGAAGAAGCCGGACTGGAAGTTAGCACCGCCCTTTTAAGCAGTATCGGGATAGGCGTGGTAAACTTAATTTTCACCCTTTTGGGCGTATTTCTCATCGATAAGTTAGGCCGAAAACAACTGATGTATATCGGCTCTATAGGTTATATTATTTCTCTCACCCTGGTGGCTATGGCGTTTTTCCTGAACTGGGGTGGCCTGTCGGTACCAATATTTCTGTTTTTATTTATCGCAGCCCACGCTATTGGCCAGGGCGCCGTAATCTGGGTATTTATTTCTGAAGTATTTCCCAATCATTTACGCGCTTCGGGACAGGCCTTTGGTTCTTCTACGCATTGGGTGCTTGCAGCTATAGTTCCATCTCTAATCCCGGTTTTGTTTTCCACAATTGGAGCAGGTTATGTTTTTGCATTTTTTGCCTTTATGATGGTACTACAACTCGTCTTTGTGATTTTTATGATGCCGGAAACCAAAGGAAAAACCCTGGAAGAATTAAGTGAAGAACTCTCATTAAAAGATGCCGATAATATCACTTTAAAAAACTAATCCCTTAAAATACTAAACTATGAAACATATATTTAAACCTTTGATTTTTCTTTTTGTGGGTGGGTTAACATTCACTTCCTGTAAGGAACGGAATGTTAAAAAATCTACCTCAAAAAACGATACCATTGTACAGTCTGATGAAGACTTTAGACCAAACTTTCACTTTTCACCACAATCGGGTTGGATGAACGATCCTAACGGGATGTTTTACCTTGACGGAACCTATCATTTATTTTTTCAGCACAATCCTGATGATAATATTTGGGGACCAATGCACTGGGGCCATGCCATCAGTACCGATTTAATAAACTGGGAAGAACAACCTATTGCCCTTGAACCCGATGAACTCGGAACCATTTTTTCCGGAAGTGCCGTGGTAGATCACGAAAACACCTCCGGACTGGGCGATGGAAAAACTCCACCGGTAATTGCAATCTATACTTATCACGATGCTGATAAAGCAGAAACGGGAGCAGACGATTTTCAAACCCAGGGCATTGCCTATAGCCCTGATGCGGGAAAAACCTGGGAAAAATATGATAAAAATCCGGTATTAGATAATCCGGGAATTCGCGACTTCAGAGATCCTAAAGTGAGTTGGGATGAAGAAACCAATAAATGGATAATGGCTTTAGCTGTAGAAGATCATATCCGATTTTATTCTTCTTCAAATCTTTTAGACTGGAAAGAGGAAAGCAGCTTTGGAAAAGATTTAGGCGGCCACGGCGGTGTTTGGGAATGTCCCGATCTTATTAAAATGGATATTAAAAATTCTGATGAAGAAAAATGGGTGCTTTTGGTAAGTATCAACCCCGGTGGTCCAAACGGGGGATCTGCAACCCAATATTTTGTAGGAGATTTTGATGGCTCCACCTTTACCCCAGATGAATCCATTGCCGAAATAGGAGAAGATCATAACTATTGGATAGATTTTGGAAAAGACAATTACGCCGGGGTTACCTGGTCTAATATTCCTGAAGAAGATAGCCGGCATTTATTTATTGGCTGGATGTCTAACTGGCAATATGCCAACGAAGTTCCTACAGAAACCTGGCGGAGTACGATGACACTTCCGCGAGAGCTTCAATTACACAAAGAAGATGAGAAATATTTGATTAGCTCTGCTCCTGCCGGGGAAATTAAAGACTTCAGGAAAAATGTACTTTCTAAAGAAACCCTAAAGATCAATAAAACTCAAAACCTGGTTGAAAAAACTGAAATCGACCTTAGCAAAGCAGAAATCAGTTTTGAAATTCCCGATTTGACTGAGGGTAAATATGAATTTGTATTTAGCAATGAGCGTGGAGATAATTTAAAATTTGGCTACGATCATTCCAAAAAGGAATTCTTTCTAAACCGAAGCGAATCAGGTCTTGTAGATTTCAATGAGAATTTTGGCAATAAAACTTCAGTAGCCCCCAGACTTTCGGATGCTGAAAACTTAAAGGTTCACTTATTTATCGATAAAACCTCAATAGAAATATTCTTTGATGACGGTAAGACGGTGATGACAGAAATCTTTTTCCCCAAGACACCCTATGAAAAGTTTTCGGCCAGTGATCACGAAAACTTCAGCATAAACAATTTAAACATTAATCAATTAAACGCTAATTAGTATGAAATCTAGATTTATATTTTATCTACTCTTTCTATTGCCCCTTATGGCAATGGCACAAGAAATTGATATATCAGGAACAGTAACCTCTGCCGATGATGAAATGCCGTTACCGGGAGTATCGGTTCAGGTTCAGGGCACTGATAAAGGAGCAATTACCGATTTTGATGGAAATTATGAAATAACTGGTGTTCCCGAAGACGGGGTTTTAGTTTTTAGCTACATCGGTTTTATGACCCAAAAAGTAGAAGTAAACGGACAAGCTACCATAAATATAAAGTTGGAAACTGATGCTCAACAACTAGATGATGTTGTAGTTACCGGCTATGCCAGGGAACGTAAAGTAGACTTAACCGGAGCGGTAAGTGTGGTAGAAATGTCTCCCATTAAAGAGCAAAGCATGAGTTCTGGGAACCCAATGCAAGCAATGCAAGGGCGAGTACCTGGTCTTTTTGTGGAAAAATCGGGTGATCCCAGTGGTACTAGCAGCCGTATATTAATTCGGGGAGTAAACACATTGGGTAATAACGATCCTTTATATGTAATCGATGGGGTTCCAACTACCCGTCAGGAAGTAATGTCAAGTATTAACCCCAGTACTATTGAATCTATCCAGGTTTTAAAAGATGCTTCTGCTTCCTCATTATATGGAGCCAGGGCAGGAAATGGAGTGATTATAGTAACCACTAAAAACAGGGTCAAGGGAAATGAGGAGAAATATGAAATTTCGTTTAATTCTAATTTCTCCGTTCAATCTGAAAAACCACAAAGGTATGACATGCTAAATGCAGAAGAAAGAGGCCGTGTTTTGTGGAGAGCTTCAGTAAATGATAATGCAGACCCAACTGGAGGATATGGTGAAATTTATGATTTTGACTGGAATGGCGATTTTAACAATCCTGTTTTAAATAATGTTTCAGTACAGCCATTTGTTGGCGGTGATGAAAATGTACCTGCGGGAGATACTGATTGGCAGGATGCTTTATATGAAACCGGATATGTTACCAATAATGATGTTACATTTTCAGGAGGGACCGATAAAAGCTTTGTTCTAATTAATTTAGGCCATCTTAAAAATACCGGAATCCTAAAAAATACCGGTTATGAACGCTACTCTGCCAAATTAAACTCCAATTTTAAATTATTCGATGATAAATTAACTTTTGGAATTAATTCCCAGTTTTCAACTTCAAATGAAAACCTGGCATCTCCCGATTTAGGAAGTGCCCCAACCCCGGGATTGGGAATTACTTTAGCACCTACCCTACCCGTTTATACTGCCAATGGTGATTTTGCAGGGCCATTGGGAAGTGGTTATTCCGACAGGAACAACCCTTTGTATATCCAGCATGTAAATCGGTGGGACAATACGGCCAGGACAAGTATTTTCGGAAATATTTTTGCTGAACTCGAACTAATAAAGAACTTAACTTTGCGAACAAGCTTAGGGCTCGATTTTAATGATTTTGAGAGAAAGGATATTGAACCCACTATAGACAACGGGTTTATAACACGATCTAACAACAGGCTGATTTTTGACACGAACAAATATAAAAGCCTAACCTTCTCAAATACTCTAAATTATGACCTTGAAGTTGGAGATCACAGGTTTGGACTTCTTGTAGGAACCGAAGCAATAAAAACCGATTTAAATGAAATATATACTTCCGCAGAAGGTTTTGCGGTAGAAACCGAAGATTATTTCACTTTGGATGCTGCTTCTGGTCAAAAAACCACCCGGGGAAACCCTACAGGAAGCAGGTTATTATCTCAGTTTGGTAAAATAAATTATGCATTTTCAAACAGGTACCTTGCTTCTTTCACTTTAAGAAGGGATGGTTCTTCACGGTTTGGGGCTAATACCCAGTATGGGGTTTTTCCTGCTGCAACCCTTGGATGGCGTATAAACAATGAAGGTTTTTTTAATTCTGAACTTATTACAAATTTAAAATTACGGGCAGGTTATGGTGAAGTAGGAAACCAATCAATTGGTGACCTGGCCAGGTTCGGACTTTATGAATCAAGATATGGCCCTACCCAGAACTCCTACCAGCCTGACTTTTTTAATATGTATTATAATGTAGGAACGGCTTATGATCTAAACGGGAATAATACCGGAAATTTACCTTCCGGTTTTGTCTCCATACAAGCTGCCAACGAAAACCTAAAATGGGAAACCACAAAAGAAGTAAATATCGGATTGGATTTTGGCCTGTTTAATAACAATCTAGCCGGCTCTTTTGATTATTTTGTTAGGAATACCGATGATATATTAATACAGCCGCCTATCGCCTCTGTAATTGGAGAAGGACAGGATAGGTTTTTAAATGGGGCATCTACAAAAACCCAGGGTTGGGAATTATCAATTGCTTACTCAAAAACTTTTGAAAATGAGCTTTATTTTGGAGTTTCTACCAATTTCGGAGCCTTTAAAGATGAAATAACTGTCCTTCCCGAAGAAGTAAGAACAGCCTACCCAGGAACTTCAGAAAATTCAATTATCGGCCAATCTCAATTTTCGGTTTTTGGTTATAAAACCGACGGTTTATTCCAAAGCCAAGAGGAAATTGATGCACACGCCGACCAGGTTGGTGCAAGACCGGGAGGTATTAAATTCAAGGATTTGAATGATGATGGTATTATAAATTCAGACGACAGGGATTTTATAGGTAACACGCTACCGGCTCTGGAATATGGAATAAGAGTGGACCTCGGTTATAAAAACTTTGATTTTTCAGTATTTGGCTCGGGCGTTTCCGGGAGAATAGGACAAGATCCCTATATATTTTGGAACAATTTCGTTCAGGGACGTGAAAATGCCGGACCTGGCACACTCGATGCCTGGACGCCTGAGAATACGGATACCGATGTTCCATCCCTGTCTTTAGTCAATAACGACACCCAGGTTTCAGACTATTTATTTAGAAACAATTCCTATTTCAAAATTCGAAATATGAGTTTGGGGTATAATTTACCTGAATCTATAATTGAAAAATGGGGAAGAATGAACCAGTTCAGGTTGTATCTACAGGGCGAAAACCTACTATGGTTTACCCCGGAAGGTTATATAGGTTCTGATCCCGAACGAACCGATGTAAACAGGATACCCGTACCTACAACTTATTCTTTGGGACTTAATATTAACTTTTAAACGTAAATATCATGAAATTTCAACAATATATATTTATAGTACTTGGCAGTATATTCACCCTATCCTCCTGTCAAAAAGATTTTTTAGAGTATGAACCAAAAGGAGTGCTTTCATCTGAAAACGTACAATCTGCAGAAAATGCAGAATCCCTGGTAACTGCTGCCTATGCGGCAATTGGCAATGACGAGATGATTGGGCCTATAACAAACCAATATGTATACGGCAGTATACGTGCCGATGATGCCTACAAAGGTGGAGGAGGAAGAACCGATGTTGAAGTTGTAGACCATTATGAGCAGTATAATTTAACCGTTGCCGACGATGGCGACCAAATGGCTCCACGAACCTGGACTAATTATTATAAAGCTATTTCCAGGGCAAATTTTGCACTTTCAGTTATTAATGAAATTCCCGAAAGCGAATATGATAAAAAAACAGAAAGACAGGCTGAACTAAGATTTTTACGTGCTCATTCTCATTTTTTGCTGAAACTAATATTTAAAAAAGTCCCTTTTATTACTGAAGATTTATCTCAGGAAGAGATTATGGAAACTTCAAATGATTTATCTAATGAGGAATTATGGAATGTGATCGCAGAAGATTTTCTTTTTGCTTTTGATAATTTACCGGAATCTCAGGATGAAGTAGGACGCGCCGATAAAAGTGCCGCAGCAGCATATTTAGCAAAACTAAGATTGTATCAGGCCTACGAACAAGATGAAAACCATCAGGTAACCAATATTAATAATTCAAGATTGGAAGAAGTTATTGAATATGCAAATGAAGTAGTTGGTAGCTTACAACCAGATTTTGCAGAGAATTTCCTGGTTGATTATGAAAATGGCCCTGAATCAATATTTGCCGTACAATTTTCAATAGATGATAATACCGATGTTGGCCGGGTTAGCTTCGTTACAGGTTTAAATTCCCCTCACGGCTCCCCATTATATGGATGCTGTGGTTTTCATCAGGCCAGTCAAAATATGGTTAATGCATTTAAAACCAATACTAACGGGCTTCCTTTATTAGAAAACTTCAATAACGAAGATATGGATGAAGCTTCTGAATTCGTAAGTGTTGATCCGCGTTTAGATCATACTATTGGAGTTCCCGGCCGACCATTTAAATATAGAAACACTGTAAATGAAGACGGGGATATGATTTACAAAAAAAGTTGGGCCAGAGATCCTGGAGTTTATGGCTATTATGGAAATATGAAAGAACAACAGGCGCCAGACTGCTCCTGCTTTACCAAAGAAGGACCATTTATTGGAACTTCGGTAAATTATAATTTTATACGTTATGCCGATGTGTTACTTTTTAAAGCAGAAGCCCTTATTCAATTGGGAAGACAGGATGAAGCACTGCCAATTATCAATGAAATAAGACTACGTGCAGGAGAAAGCACCCAACGCCCATTACAAGCAGGAGCCACAGACATTTATAATATTGATACTTATGAATCTTTTCCTTCACAGGAATTTGCTTTTGAAGCCTTAAAATTTGAAAGAAGACTGGAATTCGCAATGGAAGGATGGCGCTTTTTTGACCTGGTGAGATGGGGCGAGGCAGAAGAAACCTTAAACACCTATTTATCCGAAGAAAAAATCAAAAGGGATTACCTATCAAATGCTGAATTTACAGCAGGAAGAGATGAATACTTTCCTATCCCCCAACGAGAAATAGATTTTACCGGCGATCTGTATGAACAAAATCCCCATTACTAAATTTGTATATTAGTCTTAATGATATTCCTATTTGACTTAAGTTTAAATAGGAATATCATTTTAAAATCAATTAAGAATGAATAAAAAGCTATCAGCCGTTTGTTTCGGTGAAGTTTTATTTGATGTTTTTCCTGACGGGGAGCGAATTGGCGGTGCTCCGCTTAATGTGGCTTCCCGACTGGCCAGTCTTGGTGTTTCCACCGGAATGATTAGCAGCATTGGAAATGATGAAAAAGGCAGGAAAATTAAGGCCTATCTTCAGGACAAAAACATTGCTACTGAGAATATTACTATACAGAATGATTATCCTACCGGCGTGGTAAATGTAAACCTCTCTGCCGGTGGCTCAGCCACCTACGAGATTGCCCACCCCGCAGCCTGGGACAAAATTGAAATCACTAAAACTATGAAACCTACCATTTCAGAAAGTAATGCTTTTATTTTTGGTAGCCTGGTTTGCCGGGATTCGGTTAGTAGAAACAGTCTTTTTGAATTACTGAAAACCGCCTCGTATAAGGTCTTCGATATTAATTTAAGGCCTCCGCATTACGAAAAAGACTTGCTGATCAAGCTAATGGAAGAAGCCGATTTTATAAAATTCAATGATGATGAACTCTTTGAAATTGCAGCGATGCTCGACTCCAAACATAACTCCCTGGAGCAAAACCTGGAGTTTGTAGCTAAACAAACCAACACTAAAAGTATTTGCGTAACCAAAGGTAGACACGGAGCGGTATTATTAAAAGACGAAAAACGCTATTACAACAGCGGATTTAAAACCAGCGTAAAGGATACAGTAGGTGCCGGTGATTCATTTTTGGCAAGTTTAATTTCGGGAATACTGAAAGAGGAAAATTCGCAGAGTAGCCTGGATTTTGCCTGCGCCGTAGGCGCTTTGGTTGCAGCCGAAGAAGGTGCAAATCCGGAATTAGATGAAAAACATATACAGAAGTTTATGTTTCCAATATTGATGTAAAAAATATTAAAAGGAAAAAAAGATGTAGAAAACGGCAAAGGGGTCAAGATAGCCATTGAAGACTTATGGATATAATTTACACCCCTCAAGCCGTGGAGGATTTGACCAGCTCGTGGTCGCGTAGAATTAACCACTAACACCGCATTGTTTATGAAATTTATGAGACCAATAAAATTACCGTTCTGGAAATCCAATCACTGCGAGGTCATTACCTGAAATAATTTCTATTGAATATCGGTGGATTTTTATATTCTCCTAAAAAACAAATACTGAAATCACCTGCTATGCAATGTCTTTGATAAGTTCTACGTTTTTTATCAAACCGGCATCTTAAATCGCATCACCACCTCGCCCGTTTCTTTATCTACTTCTATTTTATTGTCTGTCGCAGAAAATTCCTTCCCGGTACTCATTTTAAACATCCCGCTTAGAAAATCCATTCCACGGCTCATTACACTTTCCAACTCTTCCAATTGTTTAATGCGTTCTTTTTGCTCTTCATTTGATGCCTCTGAAACTGATTTTACTACCTGGTTTCCCGCTTCAACAGGTTCTGCTTCCTGTCCTTCTTCTTCTTCACTCCCTGAAAATTCAGACATAGCCTCTTCTAACTGTTGTAGGAACTGCGCCCGTCCTTTTTCAGAAAAATCAACCACATCTTCACTACTTTCCGGACTTAATACGCTGTCAAAAAGGTTTTGTTTTACCACCAGCCCTGAAGCAATCTTCATTTCTATGGATTTACGGGTAATCAGGTTGATTACCGTTAGGTTATTGTTCTTCTGTCCCAGCCGGTCTATCCTCCCTATACGTTGGTTCTTTTTGGCCGGGTTCCAGGGAAGTTCAAAATTTATAACCGTATCGGCCACCTGTAGGTTCAACCCGGCACCTCCGGCTTCGGTAGAAAGAAATACTCTACATTGTGGGTTATTTTCAAATTCCTGAATAATCTTCTTTCGATTTTTTACCGGTACACTCCCGTTCAATTCCGTAAACCCAATACCATTTTTGGCCAGCATTTTCCCGATAATATGGTTCATGCGTTTCCATTCTGAAAATATAATGATCTTCCTGGTATTGTTGTGCATATCCAGTTTATCAAGTAAAATCTCTTGTAATTCCACTAGTTTAGGCGAATGATGACTTTTCTTATCCACAAGGTAAGACGAATCACAAGCCATGCGCATAGTTTGCAAATGTTTGGTAAGCATTTGCATATCATAAGGGGTTTTGAATTTTTTGGCAAGGATTTTAGCAATGGCCATGGCACTATTGGCATGGTAGTCTTGTTGTACCGGATGCATTTCTACAGGTACGTCAAGTTGCGTTACCTGGTTAAGTTGCTCCATTACATCCTGTTTCTCCCTCCTAATCAGCAGAGGCCGCATTCTTTCTTTTAATTCTTGCAGGTTGTAATATCCCGTAATCTTATTTTTATGATTATGGTCAAAATAACAGTGCTGATATGAGAATTCCCATAAAGGCGCCAACATATTTGGTTCAATAAAATCTACAATAGAGAAAAGGTCTATCAATTTATTTTCAATGGGCGTGCCGGTAATAACCAGGGCATGCTTTTTTTGTAGCGATTTGATGGAACTTGAAGTTATAGTCTCAAAATTTTTGATGCGCTGAGCTTCATCCAGAATAATAAAATCGAAATCGGTTTTATTGATTACTTTACTGTCACGCAACACAGTTTCGTAATTTATAATCTGAAAATAGGCATTTGTTTCAGCATATACTTTTTTACGCTCCTCGGGAGACCCTTCTACAACTACCGCATTTTCACTAGTAAATTTTTCGACTTCGCTTTTCCATTGTGCTTTTAACGAAGCCGGGCAAATCACCAATGTTTTGCTAAAACCAAATAATTGCTTTTTAAAAACTGCCGTGCCTATGGCCTGAAGGGTTTTCCCCAGTCCCATTTCATCGGCAATAATGGCTCCTTTTTTATAGGTCGCAAACTCAACACCTTCTTTCTGGTAAGGGTAAAGTTTGGCATTTAACAATGAAAAATCTGGCTTGGTACTATTCTTCACATTTTCAATAATACGCCTGTTAAAACTATCCTCTATTCTATCAAGTACTTCCGGGCGTATTAAAACCTGCTTAAAATCTTCCGCTTGACGGACAAAACTTAAAAAATTGTTGATTTTTCCATCTTCCAATAATAGATGGTCCCCGAAATAACTTTTTATCAATTTCGATACTTCTTCGGGCAGTGCATGCGGGTAATACCAGGCAATTTTATAGTCATTGAACGGATCCAGATAAACCTCAACAAAAGGGTAACTCTGATTTTTGTTCCCCTTCAATTTTCTTTCACCAGCTTTTTTAAAGGCAAACATCAAATGTTTGCAAGTACCTAGTTTATTGGCTTTATAGTCGTTGCAGGAACAATACCCCTGCTCCTTTTCAAAATCCCTGAAGGTGAGCTTATACTCTTTTCCGCGTTCATTTATGAGCAAATGCTCCCCATAAATATTATCTGAAAACTGAATATGGTAATTGGCTTTTCGGGCTTTATCAGACCGTTCTTCCAAAACACGCTTTATCATCCCTTCCCGTGTATAAGCCTTTCCTTCTGGCTTGTCTTCATTATCAAAACGGGACAAGGTTTCGGAAACCTGTAGTAAGGCCGCAACCCTATGGGAACACCAATCTTGTGATTTACAGTTACAGCCCCCGTAAATTTGCTCGTTTATTTCAAGCTGCACCTTAAAGTCATCAAACTGATCATCCACCCCAACTTCAAACCGGTCTTTAGATTGTGTCAGCACCTGTGCCTGGCCGTTAATATACAACAGGTTTCCCTGCCGCATTGCATAGGCCAGTTTTTCTTCGTCTTTAAGGGCATCTAAATGATTTTTTATTTTTTCGGTAACAGGGGTTTCCACCATCATGCTATTGTTTTGTTTAGATAATATAAAGGTATAAATCAGCCTAGTAAACTACCTTGGGCAAGCCCACGAGGCACTTATAGGAAAACATTTGATTTCGAGGCAAGCCTCGGATCATTTAAATCTCGATTATCAAGTAAATTTATGGATTATTACACAGCTATCCGAAGGCTTTTTAAAATTTAATTCAACTTCCCGGAAAAAGATTTTTCCGGGAAGTTGAATTAAATTTTTAGACATTCCCGTCCATTTTCCATAAACCAATACTTTTACATTTTTACTCAAAAAAGTACTGTTTAAAATCTTCTTCTGAAGTCTATAAGAAAATGCTTGTACGGCATAGGGATCCCAGTTCCCCGCATATTTTACCGTTTTTGGCTTCTTCGGAAAAAAGATTTGGGCCACACAAGTCAGTAGGCCAATATTTCCGGGGCAGCGAATATGAAGGTGGTTGGCACGGTGCATAGCAGCCATAATTTTCAGAAAAACTACTGGAATTAATACCAAACTCTATAGCACCTGCCCAAAACCAAGCAGATTAAAAGCTGTAATTCGGGTGAATTTTAGTTTATCATGCTCATAAGCCATCTCATTTTCAGTATGCTTATTTTCGAGAGGAGCAACAAATTCAACACTCTCAAAATTCTGCAACCAGATATTCATTTCTCTCACATAAGGAGCATAGGCAAAAAACTGCCCGTTTTTTTTATGATGAAGCACATGGGTAAAAACTGCAAACCGCATTAATTATATTTTTTTGGAGTTTCCATTCCCGAAAATCAATTTCAGTTAAACTTTTTCGGATTTGGTTTATTGATTAATAGGCTAAACCATCCGGCAATTCTTCCCAAGGCTTCTACTCGTATTACAGAGCAGTTAAAACGCAAAAAATATAGCATCTCAAGACGCAGGGTGGCCAAAATCATGAGAGAAAATGGCTGGGGCAGTAAATACAAAAAGAAGTTTAAAATCACTACCGACAGTGACCATAGTTATCCGGTATGTAGAAATTTACTAGATCGTAACTTTATGCCGGATAGCTTAAATCAATCAAGCCTGGGTTTCAGATATCACCTATATCAAAACTCAAAAAGGATGGCTGTATTTAACTACGGTTATTGATTTGTACGATAGACAAGTCATTGGCTGGTCATTAAGCACGAGATTATATACTGATCAAACTATTATCCCGGCTTGGAGAATGGCCATAGGAAAAAGAAAAATAACAGCCTCCATACTCTTTCTTTCATTCTGACAGGGGAATACAATATGCATCAAGGGCATTTAGGAAGGTATTGAAGTCAAGTGCTTTTATTACTCAATCGATGAGTAGGAGAGCCAATTGCTGGGATAATGCAGTAGCAGAATCCTTCTTCAAAACCTTGAAAACAGAATTGGTATATGGGAACAAGTTTGAATCTATCGAAGAAGCTAAATCAAAAGTCTTTGAATGGATAGAAATATGGTATAATAAAAAAAGATTGCATTCTTCATTAGGATACAAAACTCCTTACGAAGTAGAACAGGAATTTTATCAGAAAATTAACCATGCAGCATAGGTCTTAAAAGAATTATCCGACTTTTTGTTGCAAGTCCAATTTTGTTTTGTATTGCAAACTCGTCCAAACTAAATATGCCTTATATGATGTTCGTGTTCCTCGGACCGGAACTTTGCCGCAGGCTTCCTTCAGATTCCAGCTCGCGATGGACACCCTTGCCCTTGGCTAATGATAAGTAGCTATAAACCCCCATAACGGACTTGCACCGTCAAGTGATACGCCAGCACGGCGCACCATAAAAAACCCGGATTTTTTGATCCGGGTTTTTCTGTTGTTACTAGTTCTTATATAGAAACTATATATCAAAAACTATGTAAAGTCATTGCGAGGCACGAAGCAATCTTTAGATAGTTGGTAAGAATCAAAAGATTACTTCCCCGATTTCCATCGGGATCGTAATGACGTGAATTTATAAAATCTTGTTACGCTTACGTTCATTTTCGGTAAGGAAAATTTTACGAAGTCGTATATGATTTGGCGTTACCTCAACATATTCGTCTTTTTGAATATATTCTAAAGCCTCTTCCAGAGAAAACTTAATACCAGGAACGATTTTCGCTTTATCATCGGCACCGGCTGAACGTACATTCGAAAGTTTCTTGGTTTTGGTGATATTTACCGCCATATCATCCTGACGTGAGTTTTCACCAATTACCTGACCCTCATAAATTTCGTCTCCCGGATCTACGAAAAACTTCCCTCTATCCTGCAATTTATCGATAGAATAAGGAATAGCCTTTCCTTTTTCCATAGAAATCAGCGAACCGTTTTGACGCTCTGGAATTCCACCTTTTAAAGGCTGGTACTCCTTAAAGCGGTGAGCCATAATCGCTTCCCCAGCGGTAGCCGTAAGCAATTGATTTCTCAAGCCGATAATTCCTCGAGAAGGAATGATAAACTGGATAATCATACGCTCGCCACGGGTTTCCATACTTAGCATTTCGCCTTTTCGCATCGTCACCATTTCCACAGCTTTACCTGAAACATCTTCCGGTAAATCGATAGTAAGCTCTTCTACAGGCTCGCATTTTTCACCATCAATTTCTTTGATAATTACCTGCGGCTGTCCGATTTGCAATTCATATCCTTCACGACGCATCGTTTCAATTAAAACTGAAAGGTGCATTACCCCACGCCCATAAACCATAAATTTATCGGCGCTGTCGGTTTCTTCTACCCGTAAAGCAAGGTTTTTTTCCAATTCTTTTACCAAACGCTCTTTAATGTGACGGGAAGTCACAAACTTTCCATCTTTTCCGAAGAAAGGAGAATCGTTAATGGTGAAAAGCATACTCATCGTTGGCTCATCAATCGCGATGGTTTTTAGTCCTTCTGGGTTTTCAATATCGGCAATGGTATCACCAATTTCAAAACCTTCAAGGCCAACCACGGCACAAATATCACCGGCATGCACTTCCTGAACCTTTCTACGGCCAAGACCTTCAAAAATATGAAGTTCTTTGATTTTGGTCTTTTTGATCGAACCATCACGCTTTACCAATGAAACCTGCATACCTTCTTTTAAAGTTCCTCGCTGTAAACGGCCAATTGCAATACGGCCTGTAAATGAAGAGAAATCAAGAGAAGTTATAAGCATTTGCACTGAACCTTCCTGTACTTTTGGCGATGGAATATGCTCCAATACCATATCTAAAAGCGGTTCAATATTATCAGTTTGATTATCGGGATCGTCACTCATCCAATTCTTAAGTGCTGAACCATAAACCGTTGGGAAATCAAGTTGCCATTCTTCGGCACCGAGTTCAAACATCAGGTCAAAAACCTTCTCGTGAACTTCATCTGGCGTACAGTTTGGCTTATCAACTTTATTGATTACCACGCAAGGTTTCAGGCCTAAGCCAATTGCCTTTTGCAACACAAAACGAGTTTGTGGCATCGGACCTTCAAAGGCATCTACCAATAGTAAAACGCCATCGGCCATATTCAAAACACGCTCTACTTCCCCACCAAAATCGGCGTGACCAGGCGTATCAATAATATTAATTTTGGTGTCTTTATAAGTAACCGAAACGTTTTTTGAAGTAATGGTAATTCCTCTCTCCCGTTCCAGGTCGTTATTGTCGAGAATTAAATCACCGGTGTTTTCGTTCTCACGAAACAAACGACAATGATACATAATTTTATCAACCAGGGTAGTCTTTCCGTGGTCAACGTGAGCAATAATTGCAATGTTTTTAATAGCTGTCATATAAGCGGCTCATTTTAAAAGGCTGCAAAGGTACGTCTATTTTTACACAATGCATTAAAATAGATAAATAATAAACAGTGAATTTTCACAGATAGAAAATTAATTCTTCTGCCTGGTTTTCAGAAAAATAAAACCAGCGATATAGAGCAAACCAATAGTCCCAAAACCTACAGAATACAAAAGCTCCCCGGGACGCTGATAAATGAAGAATGCAACAGCGCTAAACATAATCAAAGCATTGATTAAACAACGTTTTGGCGTATAATATTTTTGAAATTGTTCTTTTAATGCCTGCATTAGAATTATTTTGCGACAAAGTTACAAATTAATTTATAAGACCTTGATAATAATGAACTCTCTAAAAAAATCTTAAAAAGGTTACCCCACAATTTGGTAACAATATATTTACTCTAGGTCTTTTCAACAATTATAAGTCCGCAAATAAGGCTAAATACCCCCCAATCTTCATCGGGCAAAATTGCCCTGTAAAGCCTGTAAATACTATTCCAATGAAGCTTTTTTATCATAAATTACTTCAAAAATTTTATCCACCTCTTTCCACAGCTTTAAAATTAAATAACTAATAAAAAATTGTTTTTTAATTATTTTTTAAGATATAAATTAAATTTTCACACATTATTTCCCTTATTTTTAAGCTATCCAACAAAAAAGTATATTGATTCAATTTTTATGCAATTACCGATTCATTATTATCCCCATACTATTTGGTGGGGTTTTCTGTAGTAATTGGAATTGTTATGCTCAGGAAAAACCTGAAATTGATGTAGGCGGCGCACTGCGATATAACTACAACTTCTCTTCCTGGATTGAGGGCCATAAAAACCGGGGCGGTGATTTTGGTTACGATATGTTCCGCATGAATTTTAATGTAAAATGGAAAGGTGTCTATCTTAACGCTGAATACCGTCTTTACTCCGAAGCTTTTGGTGGTGGTGTTATGAAACAGGGCTGGATGGGCTATAAATTTAATGAGCTTGATGAAATACAGGTCGGACTCACACAGGTACCTTTCGGGATCCAGCAGTATAATTCCCATAACTGGTTTTTTAACCTTACTTATTATATGGGGCTGGAAGATGACCATGATATGGGCATAAAATATATTCACGCCGGAAAAACCTGGGAATATCATCTTGCCTTTTTTAAAAATGCTGAAGAGCTTCAATTTGGAAGTAATACTGAAGCTTCTCCCAGCCGGTATTCTTATGATGTTTCAGGAAGAAATAAAGAAATTAACCAGTTAAACGGGAAACTGGTTTACAAATTTGGAAAAAAAGCAGCAAACCGTTTAGGAATTTCAGCACAATACGGCGGACTTTATAATTTAGATACCGAAAAATCGGGAAATCACCATGGGCTGGCAGTACATTATGAAATTACCCACAAGCGTTGGAATTTAAAAGCCCAAGCCTTAACCGCACGCCACAACCCTGAAAATGCTGAAGGCCAAAGCCGGGAAGCGCTCACTTTTGCCGCTTATGGCGCTCCCTATGAAGTAGCTGCCGATTTTGAGCTGTATTCCCTGGCAATCTCGCGTAATATCCCGGTAAACTGGGGGCCAATATCAAATTTGGAATTCTACAATGATTTTGGTTTCATGGATAAGCAAAATATAAATTTCACCGATTCCTATATGAACGTAACCGGGGTTTTAGTAACCGCAGGACATCTTTATACCTATATAGATTATGCGGCCGGATACAATCATTCCTGGCTGGGCGGAAACTTTGTAGATGATTTTTCCCGTGGAAATCCCGATGCTAAATGGGAAGCCAGGTTTAACATAAACCTGGGCTATTATTTTTAATTCGAAAAACAATAACCAATGGCTAAAAAAGTAACTAGAAGTGATGAACGCACCTCGATTTTCGGACTCGAAATTAACGGGCCGGTTTTCTTTACTTCAGCCTTTCTTATCGTAACAAGTATTTCCTTAACCTTAATTTTTAATGAGCGGGCCGAAGCTTATTTTGATAAAATTCAAAATTTTGTGGCCAATAATGGAGGGTGGTTTTTTGTGCTTTGTGTGAATATCTTTCTTATTTTCATGATTTACCTGGCCTTTAGCAAATTTGGTAACATGCGCATTGGAGGCCCCAAAGCCAAACCCGAATTTAAAACACTCTCTTGGTTTGCCATGCTCTTTAGCGCGGGCATGGGAATTGGTCTTCTTTTTTGGAGTATCTCAGAACCCATCACCCATTTTAATAGTCCTCCCCTAGCCGAAGGCGGTACGGCAACTGCAGCCCGTGAAGCGATGAATTACACTTTTTTACATTGGGGTTTTCACGCCTGGGGAATTTATGCCTTGGTTGGCCTCGCACTTTCTTATTTTGCCTATACCCGTGGTTTGCCGCTTACCATCCGTTCTGTTTTTTATCCTTTTTTCGGTGATAAAATTCACGGTACTATTGGGAACGTTATTGATATTTTTGCCGTATTGGCCACGCTTTTTGGGCTGGCTACTTCGCTTGGGTTGGGTGTAAAACAAATCGCCGCCGGCCTGGAACATCTTTTTGCTATAGACAAAGGCCTGGTTACTCAGGTCTCTCTTATCGCAGGTATTACCCTCATCGCCACCATTTCAGTAGTGCTAGGTGTTGATAAAGGGGTGAAAGTTTTAAGTGAGTGGAATATTCGTATAGCTTTTATCTTACTTTTACTAGTAATAATCCTCGGGCCCACTATCTTTATTTTTCAGTCTTTTGTTCAAAATACAGGAAGTTATTTTTTCCATTTCCTGGAAACCGCTACCTGGACAGAAACCTTTACTGGCAATAACTGGCAAAACGACTGGACGGTCTTTTACTGGGGCTGGTGGATTGCCTGGTCACCTTTTGTAGGGATGTTTATCGCCCGGATTTCAAAGGGAAGAACCATTCAGGAATTTATTTTGGGGGTTCTAATCGTACCTTCTTTAATTACTTTTTTCTGGATTTCAGCCTTCGGAAGTTCGGCAATTCAGGAAACTTTATCAGGAAACAATGCTATTGTAGACGCGGTTAATGAAGATGTAGCCATTGCCCTCTTTGTTTTCCTTGAAGAATATCCGCTGGCATTTATCCTAAATATTATAGGAGTAATATTAATTGCCGGATTTTTTGTAACCTCATCAGACTCTGGTTCGTTGGTTATAGACAGCCTTACCTCCGGTGGGAAAATTGACGCACCCGTAGGCCAGCGTATTTTCTGGGCAGTAACCGAAGGTGCAGTCGCCGCTGTGCTGCTTATTGGCGGAGGATTACAAGCTTTACAAACCGCTTCTATAGTCACAGGCTTGCCTTTTGCATTTATTCTTCTATTTATGTGTTATTCGCTATATCGCGGACTTCAGGAAGATTTTAAGAAAATGAGACAGAAAAAAGATGAGAAACAGCTGGAAAATTATGAGCAAATTGTTTCTGATATTGTAAAAAAACGAAGTGGAAAAAAAGAATAAAAACAACACCAATATGGAACTCAAAAATATTTTAGTCGCTTTAGATTTATCTCATCTAGATGATACCCTCATAAAATACACCACTTCCCTGTGTAAAACACTTAAAGTGGGGAAAGTCTATTTTGTCCATAATATCAAGAAATATGAAATTTCTGAATTGTTTAAAGAGGAACTAAAAGAAGTAAACCTTGATGACATTATTGGTGACGAATTAAATGAAAAAGTAGAACAACATTTTGATGCAGATTGTGATTGGGAAGTGCTTATTTCTGAAGATCCCTATACCGAATCACTAATGAGTTACATCGCTAATAAATACAAAATAGATTTGACTATTTTAGGCAATAAACTCAGCAGTCACGGCAGCGGTGTGGTAACCGGAAAATTACTTAGATTACTTAAATGTGATATTCTTTCAATTCCTGCAGTTGCCAAAGCAAAAATTTCCAATATCTGGGTAGGTTCCGATTTTTCCAAATCTTCAGCAAAGGCCTGGAAAGTGGGGAGTGATTTAGCCGAAAATACTTCAGCAAAACTGAATTTGGTTAATATTTTTAGCGTGCCTGTACAGTTTACCCCTTACTTACCCAAAGAAAAAATGGCGCCTAAAATTGAAAAACACACTCGCGAAAAAGCGGAAAAATTCCTGGACAAACAGCCCTCAAAAGACCAGGCTGATATTAAAATCATCGCTGGACGTGATAATAATGAAGCCGATAAACTTCTGGAAGAAGCGAGAAAAAATAAAGCCGACCTTATAATAGTAAGCGATAAAGGAAACAATACTTTCTCCACCCTTTTAGTGGGAAGTGTTACCGAAGAGCTTTTTAACCTAGAATTACCAATGCCGCTTTGGATAGCGAAGTAAGTTTGATCTTTAATTCGTTTACATTTTCTTATTAAATATATCCAATAATTTGAAAAGTGTTTTCTGAAAATCAATTATTTCTTTTTCAGTAATCGTTGGATCCTGGAACGAATCAACAATTCTTCCGGGAATATTTCTTGCTCTTTCCTTTAATTGTTTTCCTTGCGCAGTTAAAGAAATAAGGACCGTACGTTCATCCTGTTGAGAACGGTTACGCTCGATTAGCTTTTTGTTCTCTAATCTCTTTAACAAAGGAGTTAAGGTATTAGACTCCAGATATAAATGTTCCCCCAGAGCGTTTACACTCTGTCTGTCATATTGCCAAAGAGCCAGTAATACTAAATATTGAGGATAAGTAATATCCAGTTCTTTTAAGAACGGGGTATATTTTTTTGTAATCAATCTTGAGGTTGCGTAAAGTGGAAAGCAAAGTTGATTCTCTAAATATAGTTCCTGAAAATCTTTATCCATATTTATTTTCTCAAAGTGAATATCTTCGGGCTAAGTTTGTATTAATAGTAAACCTCATAAAGTTTATTTAATCCTATCGACAAATCGGCTTCAAAATCATCCTCTATTATCGATCTGTCGGCGATGTTTTTTATTTCTGTTTAGAAGATATTTTAAAGCACCGGTCGACCACAATGCCCAAAGAATTAAAACTGGTTGAAAAAATAAACGAATTAACCTTTTTTGATCTGTATCCAGACCAAAAGCACTTATTTCATTAGTATATTGAGAAATATTGCCTGGAAATATTAACACGTAAAATATAGCCAGAACTATTCCAACCTTAACTTTATATTTCCCTAAGAAAATCATTGCCATGCCCAATAAAATTTCTACTACGCCAGAAGATAATACAACAAAGTCCATAAATACCTCATTGTTGGGAAGCCATCTGGGTACTTGAGCTAAAAATTCCTGCCTCTGAAAAGTTAGATGGCCTATACCTGCAAAAGTCATAATACCCCCTAAAAGAATTCTCGAAATATTTTGAAAAGTAGAAACTTTTGCATTCATATCGCTAAAGATTAAATCGTGCGCGATACAAATATAAGATATTATATGACAAAACGAAGGAAACTATGAAAAGTTAATATCACCCCCCTAAATAAAGCTTTTATCATTACCGATAAATTTTCTATCAGTATTAGATCCCTCGAAACATAAAGAAATAAAATCGCTAAATCGATTGTTAATTTTTTCCTTCCAGGGAATATTTTAAAATTTGATCGATGATTAATTTTAGTTTGGGAACAATCTTGATTAACGCAACGTGACTTAGTAAGGTATGTGCACGTATTGGCTTAGACCTGCATTATCAGTGAATTTATCATTTTCTAACGCTGCCACCTATTTGCGAAGAACCGTCTTTGTTATATACAACATATATTAATCCAAACGGTTTTCCAATATTTGTTTAACTTCTTGTGCGGTTGGATCTTTAGCAATAATATCACCTTTTTTATCAATTAGGAATAAAGCCCCTCCTGCACCATCAATACCATATTTTTCCCAGATTCCGTTTTGTCGATCTAACTCAACAAGTTGAAGCCATGGCCATTTTTCTTTTTGCAGAAATTTTTCTAATTTACCTGTGTTTTTAAATTCACCAGCTACTCCTACAATATTAAATCCTTTGTCTTTATATTCAAATCATCGTTCTGCTCTTCGCTATACAGGGGCCGCACCAAGTAGCCCATAAATCAAGTAATGCTATTTCACCATTTATTTTATCGGAAAGTTGTACTACGTTTCCATTAAGTTCAGGTGCAGAAAAATCTATATATTTTTTTCCAACCTTAATATTTTCAATTGCACTTATAAGATTAGATGATAATTCATTATAGGGATGATTAGGATTTGATTGAGAGAGAATTTGATAATTCCTTTTAGCCAGATTTAAATCTATTTTTTCTTTGTTATAGATAAGATTCTCTAAAAAAAGATAATAGGATACTAATGATGAATTTTCTTCTATGTAAGAGTGTTGAAATTGTTTTTGTTCTTCAACAATTGGTTCTAATTTATTTTCTAACTTCTTAGCCTTCAAACTCAAATGTTGGTTATTTTTCTCTAAATCTTCTAATTTTTTATAAATAGGAATCTTTTCCTCCTGATTTTTTGAATTCCTCAGTTCCTTGTGAAGTTTTTTTGCTTTTTCATTAAAATAATTATTGCTTTTAAATAAAAGACTCAAACTATCTCGAAGGGGTGTATTTTGAGCTTTAAATTTGGTTTCGAAATCTTTTTTATATCTTTCATACTCGGCATTTAATTCTCCTCCTTTAATGCTATTTTTATCAAATTCATTTTCTGAATAAATAGTCAAATCAATTTCTTGATTTTCTAAAAACACCGGCATTGGTCTAAAAGCACCATTTTTAACCGACTCCGCAAATGCCAGGTTAACCACTTCTGGATTTTTTAGCTTTTGATTGTATTTGAAATTTCCATTATTTACAGGAATTTTAATCAAAGAATCGAATCTTGTATCCTGATTAATCTTAATCAAAAAAATTGTATCGGTTTCGGCTCCAATCACTTCTCCTGTTAAATGGAGTGCTTTTTCATCTTCTGAATTACAACTAAGTATTAATAAAATGAGAAAAAAAAGCGGCAATTTAATTGTAGATTTCATATTTTAATTTTGTTAAAAAATTTGCAAAACGATTTACAGTTAATGACAAATGCTACAGAATTATTTATGGAAGTGAATTTATCAGTTTAATGTTTTGGTTAACTATGAAAATCTAAGTTAGTTCTTTTTTATAGACCCGGCATTTGCGATATCCACTATTGGGTATTAGCTTAATTAGCAACTAAAATTTTTCAAAAAATTTTAGTTTAGTTTTTTGATCAAGTCTCCAAGCGTTTTTGAGAATAACATAAAGATTGAAAATATACATGAAGAGCCAAACAACTATATGATATTCTCTACTAAGCCTTAAAAGATTAATATTTGAAGTCACAAATGGATCAACAATCGGTTGAATAATCCAAATTGCAGTGTTAATAACTTTAAAGGAAATAATTGGAGAAATCACGAGTAGTATACACCAAGTTAATTGAAAATATAATAAGGATTTTATCAGGCTTTCTTTCTCTTTTAATTCTTCTTTTTTCCAGATCCATATCATCGCAGGAACTAAAATACCAAAGAATGGTAAAATTATATAAGACAAGCTAGTGTTAAGTTAACTTTATTATGACGTATTAATTTTGAAATGTGTATCTTTAAAAAAATCATCGAAATGATACGATATACCGTTAAGCTTAGCCAAGAAGAAGTAAACGCGCTGATGGCAATAATCAACAAAGGTTCGCACACTACGCAGAAGTTCCGTGCCGCCTACATTTTATTGAATTGCGATGAAGGCGATTATTCTGAAAAGGTGACCAATGAACAAATCAGCAAAGTCTTGAAGGTCGGTATGCGCACTATAGACCGTGTGAAGAAAAAATTTGTGGAAGAAGGTTTTGAAGCAGTACTTGAGCGCCGCCCGAGTAGCCGGGCCTATGAAAAGAAAATAGATGGCGATGTGGAGGCGAAACTGGTCCAGCTTTGTTGTAGCGAACCACCTCCGGGTTTTGCCAAATGGTCATTGAGGTTATTGGCAGACAAGATGGTGGAGTTGGAATATGTACCGGCCATCTCCCACGTTTCGGTAGGGAAGGTTTTAAAAAAAACGAACTTAAGCCTTGGAAAGTAAAGGGCTGGGTGATACCGCCAGAAAGCAACGCCGAGTTCGTTGCGAACATGGAACAGGTGCTGGATGTTTACAAAAGGCCCTACGATAAGCAAAACCCCGTGGTCTGCATGGATGAGTCCCCAAAACAATTGATCTCGGCAGGCCAAATTTCCATTCCAATGAAAGCAGGACAGGAAGCCCGTGTGGATTATGAATATGTAAGGCATGGGATGGTCAATATATTCATGGCCAACGAACCCTTGAAAGGAAAGCGCTTGGTAGAGGTAACGAAGTTCAAGAAGAAAAAAGACTGGGCAAAATTCATCAAAAGGCTGGCGGACGAGCAATATCCAGAGGCAGATAAAATAACACTTGTGATGGACAATTTCAATACACATACAGCTTCCGCCTTTTATGAAACTTTCGAACCGGGAGAGGCCAAAAGGTTATGGGACAGGTTTGAATTTGTATTCACGCCCAAACACGGAAGTTGGTTGAACATGGCAGAGATAGAACTGCATGTTTTGAATGCGCAGTGCCTTAACAGGCACATATCCACAATGAATGAAATAAAAAAAGAGGTGAATGCTTGGCAGGATAGCCGTAACAATAAAGGGGGGACGATAAATTGGCAGTTCACACCCAAGGATTCAAGAATAAAACTAAAAAGACTTTATCCGTCAATTGATGATTAACATAGCACTAGATAAGTATACAAATCTTAATAATTGAATATTTTCTTTTGAATGTTCATCAGTAACTTTTGTGAGCTGGCAATTTAGAGCCGATGATAATCTTGAAATACTATCGGAAGTTGGTTTTACTTCTCCTTTCTCAATTCTTTGAATTGTTCTTAAACTAAGTTTAGATAGTTCAGCTAATTTTTCTTGAGATAAATTTTCAGAAATTCTTAATTCCTTAATCCTTTTTGATAAAATCTGTTTTTCCATAATCTTTAAAATCTATTGTAAACATACACAAAGTCGATTTATTCGATTATGTCATCGATATGCCATCTTTACGACAATCTCGGCAAAGCTTGTGACCGACGGTGTTATACACCCATATATTTATACACCTAATCATTTAGGGGTATCGGTAGTCTTCCTAATATAAAACAAACAAAACATCTAAAAATAAGGAGACCCGTAAACAGGAATTAATTTTTCAAAAAAAGACTTCTCGGTACATCCCGATTAGCAGTGGGACACTTGAATTCAACGAAGAATTTTAAAATGTTTAAAAGTAACTATTTTCAAACCATCACATAATCTCAATACTTCCCTTACCTTCGCGAATTACTTCAGGCTCACCACTGGTAAGGTCGATAACTGTAGAAGGAATATTATCTCCATAACCGCCGTCTATAACGATATCTACCAGGTTATCCCATTTTTCCTTGATCAATTCAGGATCGGTGGTGTATTCCAAAACCTCATCGTCGTCGTGAATGGAAGTGGACACAATAGGATTTCCCAAAGCCGAAACCAGGGCCCGGCAAATATTATTATCAGGTACCCGGATTCCTACTGTCTTTTTCTTCTTAAAAACATTGGGTAGGTTGTTATTTCCGGGCAGGACAAAAGTATAAGGTCCCGGAAGGGTACGTTTTAAAATTTTAAAAGTACTGGTATCTATTTGTTTTACATAGTCGGAAAGATTACTTAAATCTTCACAAATAAAGGAGAAATTGGCTTTTTCGAGTTTTACTTTTTTGATTTGCGCAATTTTCTCCAGCGCTGAAGTATTCGTAATATCACACCCCAGACCGTAAACGGTATCTGTTGGATAAATAACCAAAGCACCGTTACGTAAGGCTTCCACTACCCGATTAATATGTTTAGGACTCGGGTTTTCATCGTAGATTTTAATCAATTCAGCCATATCTATAGGTTTTTAAACTATGAATTTACAAATTCCACTTTGATTTATCCCAATTATTTTCTTTACTAAAAATGCTTATCCTATCTCACTTTAGGACAGCTCACATTCTAAATTAAAAATCTTAAAGCCTCCTGAATCTTGCTTCTTGTCTCTTTAATCTTACCTCCTCCATCTTTAAGTATTTATTTCTTACTAGGCTCCTATCAACAGATTGCTTCATCGTACCTCCTTCGCAATGACGGCTTGATGTCTGGAAGAAGCGGAGGTAAGGGCTCACCACTCACTTTAATATTTACAACACAAGTTTAACCACTCATTTCCTTAAAAGAAGAAGCTTTTTGATTTACAAAAGAAATCACTGCTCCAAAAGACGCAATTCCACAGAAAATAAGAATAGATGCCAAAACTTTACCTATACCAGTCACTGGATAGAAATCGCCATAACCAACGGTAGTAATCGTTACAAAACTCCACCACAGTGCATCTTCAGCGGTTTGAATATTCCCGGTATCCTGCTCTACATAAAGTACCCCGGTGGTTGTTAAAACCAGGGTTACAAAAGAAGTAAAAACTACGAATCCGTACATAGAACTCGCTCGGTTTTCCCGAATAAAGCGAACCAGTAATTTAACCGATTTCAATATACGAAGTACCCGGAAAACCCTAAAAACCCTGATAAACCGGAATTCGTAAACCACCGGAATTGAAGAAAGCAAATCTAACCAGCCGCTAGTATAAAAATAACGCCATTTGTTTCGGGTATTAAAAAATTGCACAAAAAAATCGACTAAAAATACCAGGCACAGTACAAAATCGAAATACCCGATAAGTTTGTAAACTTCAGAGTTTTGCGAAATAAAGAAACTAATTGACAGCAAAATAATACTAAAAATAGAAAGCAGGGTAATTACAATATTGGCTATATTCATAGACTAGTCCAGCATTTTTAATTTAGCAAATCGAAGCAAGAGCTTTTTAATACCGCCATTTTCAAAATCGATTTCTGCTTTTTTATCCTGCCCTACTCCATCAATTTTAAGCACCTTTCCTTTACCAAAACGCATATGTTCAACTTTATTTCCGGCCTCTAGCTGAATATTATTTGTTGCTTTGGGAGGTTCGGCTGCAGCAGGCTTTAATTTACGCAATTTTCGAAGTTGTGATTCCGTAGGTTTATGTGAAGGCGGTGGGGTGCCGTTTTTTGGCTTTTTGGTTCGCAATTTACTCTTATCTACCTCGCCAAAAATATCGGTATCAATAAGCGGTTTGTATTTATAATCATCCTGCGGAATCATATAATCTAAAAATTCATCATCAATTTCCTCGATAAATCGACTTGGTTCGGCATCTACCAGTTTTCCCCAGCGATATCGGGATTGCGTATAAGTAAGATAGGCTTGTTTTTCAGCACGGGTTAAAGCCACATAAAAAAGTCGGCGTTCTTCTTCCAATTCACTTCGCGTATTCATACTCATAGCCGAAGGAAATAAATCCTCTTCCAGCCCAACGATGTAAACATACGGAAATTCCAGACCTTTGGCCAGGTGAATGGTCATCAACGCCACCCGGTCATCATCGCCGGTGTCTTTATCCATATCGGTAGCCAGGGCCACATCTTCAAGAAATTCAGCCAGGGAGCCGTTGGCATCGGCAAGTTCTTTCTGCTCTTCCACAAAATCCCGAACCCCGTTGAGCAATTCCTCAATATTTTCAATTCGTGCGATCCCTTCGGGAGTACCGTCTTTCTTTAATTCTTGAAGCAAACCGGTTTTTTTCGCAACCGTATCGGCTACGGTAAAAGCATCAGCATTTTCAGCTAAAATCGTGAAACTCTTGATCATATTCACGAAGTTCTTTAGCTTATTTCGCGTACCCGAATTTATCCCTAAATTAAGGTGATCTATATTCTCAATCACTTCAAAAATAGACTTATCATACTGATTGGCCGCAATGTTAAGTTTATCCATAGTGGTTTGTCCAATACCACGGGTAGGATAGTTGATCACCCGTTTCACCGCTTCCTCATCTTTGGGGTTGATTAGCAGGCGCAAATAAGCCAGCACATCCTTAATTTCCTTACGCTGATAAAATGAAAGCCCTCCATAAATTCGATAAGGGATTTCCTTTTTCCGAAGTGCATCTTCTATAGACCTACTTTGCGCATTGGTTCGATATAAAATAGCAAAATCTTTATTTTGTAATTGATTCTGCATTCTATTTTCAAAAATAGAACTGGCTACATAGCGTCCTTCCTCCCCATCGGTAAGCAAACGGTTAACCACAATTTTAGGACCTTCATCATTGGCGGTCCAAACCACTTTCTCCAGTTTGGTTTGATTTTTATCGATAATGGAATTCGCTGCATTTACAATATTTTTGGTAGAGCGGTAGTTTTGCTCCAGGCGGTACATTTCCACATTCTCATAATCTTTCTGGAAATTCAAAATGTTGTTAATGTTCGCCCCACGAAAGGCATAAATACTCTGCGCATCATCCCCTACCACACATATATTCTGAAATTTATCGGAAAGCGCTTTAACAATCAGGTACTGCGAATGGTTGGTATCCTGGTACTCATCAACCAAAATATACCGAAAACGGTTTTGGTACTTATGAAGCACTTCCGGAAAACGATTCAGCAGCTCATTGGTTTTTAATAATAAATCATCAAAATCCATCGCCCCGGCCTTAAAGCAGCGTTCCACATATTCCTGGTAAATATCTCCCATTCGGGGTTTCTTAGACATCGCATCTGCTTCCCGCAATTCAGGATTCTGAAAATACGCTTTAACGGTTATCAAACTGTTTTTATAGGAAGAAATACGACTGTAAACCTGTTTGTATTTGTAAACATCCTTATCAAGCCTGAAATCTTTAATAATCGCACGAATTACACTTTGCGAATCCTGGGTGTCGTAAATCGTAAAGTTGGAAGGATACCCCAGTTTATCGGCTTCAAACCGAAGGATCTTTGCGAAAATGGAATGAAAAGTTCCCATCCAAAGATTTTTCGCCTCGCTGTTGCCCACAATTTTGGCAATACGGTTTTTCATTTCCCGTGCGGCCTTGTTGGTAAAGGTAAGTGAGAGAATATTAAACGGGTCTACCCCCTTGCTCATCAAATAAGCAATACGATAGGTGAGCACTCGTGTTTTTCCCGATCCTGCTCCGGCAATTACGATCATTGCCCCGTCTTTTTGCAGCACGGGCGCCCGCTGCGCATCATTCAATTCGGCTAAATAAGCTTCCAATTTTCCTCCTTTTTTAAAACGGTGAATTTAACTAAAATGAGTAAAAATCTAAACCCGTTTCAGCTTTTCTTTTACACAAACCTCAAATCGGGTTTCTTAAAAATCATATTTTAAATATCTTTAGTTACCTTAGTTAAAAGCCTGAATACTATCTTAAAAAATTCGGGAAATAATTTAAAATCAAATTCCGCACCTATGAAAAGCATTTTCACCTGCCTGTTTATTTTAATCGGTTTAAACCTGTATTCCCAGGAAATAGATTCTGAAATTAGCCGTGCTGCGGAAGATCTTGAAGAAAAAGTGATAGAATGGCGCCGTAATATTCACCAAAATCCCGAACTCTCTAACCGGGAATTTAAAACCGCCAAAAAAGTAGCCGAGCACCTGAAAAGTCTAGGAATTGAAGTACAAATCGAAGTCGCCCATACCGGGGTGGTTGGCATCTTAAAAGGCGACAATGAAGGTAAAACCGTAGCCCTGAGGGCAGATATGGATGCCCTGCCGGTAACCGAACGTAGTGATTTGCCCTTTAAATCAGAAGTGGTAACCGAATTTATGGGTGAGAAAACCGGGGTGATGCACGCCTGTGGCCACGACACCCACGTGGCAATTTTAATGGGAGTTGCTGAAGTTCTGGCCAATAACAAAGACAAAATTAACGGCACGATAAAATTTATTTTTCAACCTGCTGAAGAAGGCGCTCCTGAAGGCGAAGAAGGCGGGGCCTCGTTAATGATTAAAGAAGGTGTCCTCAAAAATCCCGATGTGGATGCGATTTTCGGACTCCATATCAATTCTGAAACTCCGGTAAATACTATTAAATACACGCCTGAAGGAATGATGGCTGCGGTAGAAGAATTCAAAATAAAAGTAGAAGGCAAACAAACCCACGGCTCCCAACCCTGGAGCGGTGTTGACCCGATTTTTATTTCAGCGAAAATTATTGATGGCCTACAAAGTATCATCAGCCGTGAATCAAAATTACTCGACGGGGCAGCGGTAATTACGGTGGGAAAAATAAACAGCGGT
This sequence comes from Salegentibacter sp., assembly GCA_017795085.1. Lineage (GTDB taxonomy): Bacteria > Bacteroidota > Bacteroidia > Flavobacteriales > Flavobacteriaceae > Salegentibacter. Next base: position 331,227 of record CP051246.1, on the reverse strand, counting down.
GTACGTTTTAATATCATTCCCGAAACAGCCGAAATGGTTGGTACCATTCGCTCGCTTGATGCCGATATGAAAGAATTGCTTTTGCGCAGAATAAACAAAATGGTTCCCGCAATTGCTGAGGCTTATGGCGGAAAAGCAAGTATAGAAATCAAAAACATGACCAGCATCACTTATAATAATCCCGAACTCACCGATAAAATGCTACCTACCTTGCAAAAAACCGCCGGGAAAGAAAATGTAAAACTGATGAAACCCACAACAGGCGGCGAAGACTTTTCCTTTTTCCAGGAAGAAGTTCCGGGACTTTTCTTCTACCTGGGTGGAATGCCCGAAGACAACAAGGAAGCCGCTCCTCACCACACTCCCGATTTTTATATTGATGAAAGTGGGATGTTACTGGGCGTAAAAACTTTAAGCCAATTAGCTTTAGATTATTTAAATCAATAAAAAATGGATAAAATAACTTCGATTTTAAGTGTAATTCCCTGGTGGGGATGGATTCTTATTTTACTGTTTTTAGTAGCTTTAAGTGATATCTTTTTTAAGCGAAAGCATACTATTTTACACAATTTTCCGGTAGTAGGCCATTTACGGTATTTTCTGGAAAGCTTTGGTCCCGAATTGCGACAATATATTGTTGCCAACAACCGGGAAGAATTACCATTTAACCGGCGGGAACGGGGCTGGGTCTATGCCTCGGCAAAAAATGTAAATAATTACGAAGGCTTTGGTACCGACCAGGATATTTATGACAATCATTATATCTTTATCAATAATTCTTTATTCCCCTTTAAGCTTCCTGAAAATCACATAAACCGAAAAGAAAATGATTTCGTGGCCTGTGCTAAAGTAATGGGAGCTCACCATAAACGTAAGAGGCCTTTTCGGCCGGCATCGGTTATTAACGTTTCAGCAATGAGTTTTGGCTCCCTCTCAGCTAAAGCTATAGAAGCCCTTAACATTGGCTGCCGTAAAGCCGCTGCTTTTCACAACACCGGCGAAGGCGGATTCTCGAATTATCACAATAAAGGGGCTGATGTGATCTTTCAAATCGGAACCGCGTATTTTGGGGTTAGGGATGAAAGCGGAAATTTTTCTATGGAAAAAATGAAGGAATTAATTTCAGAAAACCCGCAAATCAGGGCCATTGAAATTAAACTTTCGCAAGGGGCAAAACCCGGAAAAGGCGGAGTACTCCCTGCTTCTAAAATCACCAAAGAAATTGCTGAAATCAGACATATCCCGCTTGGAAAAGATGTCTTGTCCCCTCCCTCACATTCCGCCTTTAGCACAATTGAAGAATTAATAGGTTTTATTGAAAATATTGCTGATGCTACCGGCCTCCCTGTAGGAATTAAATCGGCAGTGGGAAATCCAAAACAATGGGAGGAATTAGCGGAACTTATGGAAAAGACCAATCACGGTCCCGATTTTATAAGTATAGATGGCGGTGAAGGTGGCACCGGGGCAGCACCGCCCAGTTTTGCCGATCACGTTTCTTTGCCGTGGATATACGCATTTGCCGATGTATATCAAATTTTCCTAAAACGCGGCCTTACTAACCGCATTGTTTTTATTGCCAGCGGAAAACTGGGCTTTCCGGCAAAAGCGGTAATGGCTATGGCCATGGGCGCTGATTGTATAAATGTGGCAAGGGAAGCAATGCTCAGTATTGGTTGTATCCAGGCACAGTCCTGCCATAACAATACCTGCCCTACCGGCGTGGCTACACAAAACCGGTGGCTCCAGGCAGGTTTAAACGTAAAAGATAAATCGGAACGTGTAAATTATTATTTTAGCAAATTCAAAAAAGAATTGCTGGAAATCACCCATGCTTGTGGTTACGAACATCCCTGCCAGTTCACGATGGACGATGTGGAAATTAACCTGAGCGATAAAAACCTGGCAAAAACACTTGCGGCAACTTTTGCTTATAACAAAGCTAAAGTTCCTTTTAATGGAGTGAAAGAACACATTGAATCTCCTCATTTAGGCGGAAAGTTTAAAGAAAAAGATGTGGAGACCAAAGAAGCTGAAACCGAAGAAACCTCAGTACACAAACAAGAGAAATGAACAATATAGAATTCAGTTTAATTATCACTGCAGTTTTACCGGCATTAATTGTTGCGGCCGTAGCTTATTATTTTTTAAATTCATTTTTAAAGAATGAAGAAACACGCAGGCGATTTATAATGCGGAAGGAAAATCAAAAAAATTCACTTCCTGTTAGGCTTCAAGCCTATGAACGCATGACCTTGTTTCTGGAGCGTATTTCCCCGGGAAAGCTATTATTCAGAATAAAACCTACAGGTGATGAAGCTAATTTATATGAGCAACTGCTTATTAAAACCATAGAACAGGAATTTGAGCATAACCTGGCACAACAAATTTACATTAGCGCCGATTGCTGGGATTACATAAAAACCGCAAAAAATGCGACTATCGGGATTATTAGAAAAGCCAGCAGTATGGAAGAAGTACACGATGCCGATTCACTTCGGGAAACGATACTGAAAAGTCTGATGGAAAAATCTGCCCCTTCTGATGCGGCTTTGGCTTATGTCAAAAGGGAAGTAAGGCAGTTTATATAAAATCCAGCTCCCTAACCCCCGAAGGGGAATTCTGACTCGCTGCTTCTCTTTCACTTGTTCGAATTTCATATCTGTGAATTATGCTCAAATAGCATTAATTCTATTATAATTAACTAATAGGTAGTACTATTTTTTCGAGCTTAGCGAGCTTTATCTCCGTTTGTGAGTGTAGCGAATCAGCAGCGTTAATAATTTTTGAAGCCATGGGAAAAATTTAGCTGCTGATTTGCGATTTTTTGGCCTTGTTACCAAAAAAACACCTCCACATAGGGCGCCTTTTTTTGTTTCTTTTTTTGGGGGAGCAAAAAATAAAAACAAGAAACCTTTAATTTAGTTTGGAATCTAAATTATCAATTGTTTTTTTAAAAATAGATTATGTTATTAAAACAACCCGAAAAAACTCTTTTTTCGCTGTTCTAAATATTGCAGGTGTTTTTCCTGGGCGTGGTCAAATCCCTGTTGCCACCACTCTGTCATCAATTTTTTATTAAAAACCAGGGAATTTTCGGTGAGTTTGGTTGGCGTAAAATAAGTGTTGAGTTTTACTTTTTTATTGAGTGCGGCGAGTTTTCCTTCTACAATATCGTGATATTCAACCTGGTCTAGCAAAAATCCAAAAAGGTTTATCATTAACGAGAATGGGTTTTTCCCGAGTATTTTATTGTATTCCATATTTTCGGCTTCCAAAATAATGGCATCAACTTCAGTAGCACCCCTTTTTATGGCCTCCCGAATAGGAACTACGCAACCAAGGCCTCCATCGGCATATTCGAACCCATCTTTTTTCGCCAAACTCATAAACGGGATATAGTTGCAGGAAATCCAAATCCAATCGCAAAAATCTTCATAGTCAAAATCGTGAATTGATTTATATTCTACCCTGTTTTTAGACAAATTGGAAACTGTAACCACCACATCCTTTACAGAATCTTTTAATTGCTGAAAGTCTTCAGGCGAAAAATTTCGTTTAATATGCTTGTGCAGATGCAGGCTTTCCCCAAAAGTGCGTTTTTTCCGGATAAACTGCCAGAACATATTAAAATAATTGATGGTTACATATTCCCGGCCTTCTTTTCTTTTTACCACAAACGGATTTACGCTAAAGATTTTACGCTGGGTAACGTTGGTATAGATATCGTAAACTTTATCAATATTGCCTGCCGCAAGATGCGGAATTAAAAGGCTTCCGGTAGAAGTACCCAAAAACATATCGTATTTCTTGCCTTCTTCCTGAATTAAATACTGGGCTACCCCGCCGGCAAAGGCTCCTTTACTACCTCCTCCCGATATTACCAGTGCTCGCATTAAGGTTCAATTTGGTTAAGTTCTTCACTTTTATTTTTCGCGTAAGCGAATCCGCTTTCCCACCACTGTGTCATCTTTTTTTCATCAAAAATAAGGGAATTTGTGGTGAGTACCGTGGGCGTATAATATAAATTGATAATCGAATTCTTGTTAGCCGCAGCAAACTTACCAATTTTTATATTTTGATATTCAATGCGGTCTAACATAAAACTAAACAAATTTGTAATAAGTGAAAAAACATTTTTTGAAGGCATCCGGTTAAAATAGGTTACCTCGGTTTTTAACACAATCACATCAACTTCAGTTGCTCCTCGTTTTATAGCTTCTTCTACCGGCACCATTGAGCCCAGCCCGCCATCGGCGTATTCGCAGCCATTTTTTTGAACCAGGCTCATAAAAGGTGTGTAATTACAGGAAATCCAAATCCAGTCGCAAAACTCTTCATACTCAAAATCTTTAATCGATTTATATTCCACCTCATTCATTGAAATATTGGAAACCGTAACCACCACATCTTTTTTTGAAGCCTGTAGAGTTTGAAATTCCTCTTCGGAAAAGGTTTTTGCGATAAGCTTTCGCAGATTCTTGCTCTCCCCGAAAGTTTTTCCACCTCGAATAAAATTACGGAATACGTTAAAATGATTGATACTTATTTGATGATAACCGTGACGTTTTTTGGTAATAAATGGACGTAAACTGAAAATACTATCCTGGTTTACCGAAGTATAAATCTGCCTAATTTTTTCCGCTTTTTTCAAGGCAAGATGCGAAATAAGCAAGCTTCCGGTAGAAGTTCCTAAAAACAAATCGTAATCACGTTTCAGTTCTTCAATAAGATATTGTGCCACGCCCCCTGCAAAAGCACCTTTACTGCCTCCTCCCGATATTACTAGTGCCCTCATAATTGTTGTAATTTTAAATCGAGAAAATCCTGTTGATTTTCAGGTAAACTTCCTTTTAACCGCTGAAAACGCTCCCGATATTGCGGAGTTTTCAGCAATTCTGAAAGCAATTGCCGACAATAATCCCGGAACCTGGTGGTATGATGCCGTGTTCCCTGCATTAAATCTTTTAAATTCTGGTCGCTAAAGGCATTGATTTGATACAGATAGCCGAAGGCATTTTCACGAATTTCAAAAGGGTTATGAGCCGCAGTATATCCTGAAAGTTCTTTATAAATATTATCCTGTTTTTCAGGCTGAAATGCCGGGGTGGCCAGGTTTAAGGTAAGCCCCAAAATACGTAGATTTTTATCGGAAAAACCTTGCTGATCTTTGGTTTTTTCAAGGTATTTTACATTTTCATTCGGGAATTGCATCCATAAATTGGTTAAAGCAGCTTCGCGGGTAAGCCAGGATTCATCTTCCAGCAGACTTTCATATTCGGCTTTTAATTCCTGCGGAATTTCATCCATACTCAAGGCAATAGCCTGCCGTACAAACGGATTGCCACTTTCAAAAGCTTTTTTGTACAATTTAATAGCTTCTTGTGAAGTATGCCCTTCCAACTGAAAAACCACTTCCTGCCCTATATAATCGTTTACCGGAAAATTCAGCGCCACCTTCAGGAAATCAGCTTTATCAGCTAAACCGGTTTCCCGAAGCCCTGCAAGCTCTAAATAATCGGTTATAAATTTTGATTTTCTCAACGAATTTAAGGCTTCAGCACCCTGAAAAGCGGTTTGATTTAGCCAATTTGCTACAAATTCACTAAGGTCCTGTCCCGAAACTCGTTCCGCTTCAGTGATAAAGTCAGCGGTTTCTACATTCTGAAAAGCATATAATTCCAGGTAATCTTTTACCGCTTTATTAAAATTTTCATCACCAATTCGTTCCCGTAAAACATGTAAGGCCCAGGCCCCTTTTTGATAATAGGTAAGCGAGCTTCCACCGGTTTTAGCAAGTGCTTCCCCTTTTCCGGTATCACTTAGTTCTTTTAATTTTTCAGCCGATTGGTATAATTTCCAATAATAATGATCGTCTCCAAAAATTTCACGTTCGGCCAGTAAGGCATAATAAGTGGCAAAACCTTCGTGCAGCCAATGATGCTTAGGCGATTTTTGAGTCACCAAATTCCCAAACCACTGGTGGGCCAGTTCGTGCGCATTTACACTTATGTAATTTCGATCCTTATATCCTATGGAATCGGTAAGCATAAGCCGTGAAAAAATGGTAGCGCCGGTATTTTCCATTCCGGAATATAAAAAATCCTGCACCGGCACTTGTTTGTAATTTTGCCAGGGATAGGCCACGCCAATTTCCTCTTCCAAAAAATCAAAAATTGCTACGGAATGCCGGTAAGTCGGCTCAAAATAAGCCGAATCTTTTTTATCCATATACAGTTCTAAAGCAATTCCTGAAGCACTTTCCCGGTTTTCCTGCTGAAAATCCCCGGCGGCAATTGCCAATAAATAACTACTCATCGGGTCTTCCATTTCAAATTGCCAACAGGAACGGGAATCTTCAATATTTTCTTTTAAAATCAGCTCTCCGTTCGCGAGTACTTTATAATCCCGATTAAAATCGATATCCAAATTAAAAATTGCTTTTTCATTTTGATTATCGATTACAGGAAGCCAGTGAGAACTCTTTTTACCTTGGCCCTGGGTCCAAACCTGTTTTCGAATTTCTCCATCATCGGGATATTCCCAATTTATAAAATACATGGCTTGTTTAGGAGAAGCTTTATAATTTAAACTCAGTTGATTTTCATTAGAAATTTCTAAAGTTTCCTTTATCCAAATTGCAGTATCATTTACGCTGGTTTCAACGGGGTTTCCATTGACTTTTACTTCAGAAAATTCCATATTTTGAGCATCCAGAAAAAAGGAATCTACTTCTTGTAAAACTTCAAAAATGTAAGAAACTTTTCCTTCAACAATTTCAGTTTCAGGAGCAATAGCAATTTGAGCATCTACATTTTTAAAATCGAGATTTTTAAGCTGAACCTCAACGGAAGTTTGAGCGAAAGTCAGGGTAAAATTCAGTAGAAAAAAAGAGTATAAATAAATTTTCATAGTAGGAAAATAACCTCTGCAAATTACAAAAATTGGCTGCTGCTTACAACTGAACTCGATTTTTACAATAAATCAATCCCGATTTTAATATCTTCGTTTTTATGAATGTCAATTTGCTGCAAACTCCTATAGATTATTTAAAGGGTGTGGGGCCAAACCGCGCCAAAGTTATGCGCAGCGAACTTGGTATTGAAACTTATGACGACCTGCTTAATTTTTTCCCCAACCGCTATCTCGATAAAACCCGGTTTTATAAAATTAATGAGCTACAACGAAACTCGGCTGAAGTGCAGGTAGTCGGAAAAATCACCCATATAAAAACTGTGGCTCAAAAGCGTGGGAAACGCCTGGTAGCCGATTTCACCGATGGTACCGGAAAAATGGAACTCGTTTGGTTTCGTGGCCATAAATGGATTCGGGAGAATTTAAAACTGAATACACCTTATGTAATCTTTGGTAAAACCAATTGGTTTAACGGCCTGTTTAGTATGCCCCACCCCGACATGGAACTGGTTGAAGATTATAAAAAACAGTTGCGTACCGCAATGCAACCCGTGTATCCTTCAACCGAAAAACTGGCCAAGGCCGGGATCAGCAATCGGGTAATCAATAAAATGATGCAACAGCTTTTTATAGAGAGCAAAGGCCGGTTTCAGGAAACGCTTTCCAAAGAAATTTTAGCAGAGCAAAAGCTAATTCCAAAAGCCGAAGCCCTCTTTAACATACATTTCCCCAAAAGTCAAGAGTTACTGGCCAAAGCACAATTTCGCTTAAAGTTTGAAGAATTGTTTTTCATTCAGCTACAACTAATTCGAAAAAACCTCTTGCACAAGAAAAAAATCAAAGGTTATATTTTCGAAAGTGTAGGCGAACATTTTGCTGATTTTTACAATAACCACCTTCCGTTTGCGCTTACCGGAGCGCAAAAGCGAGTAATTAAAGAAATACGGGCCGATTTGGGGAGTGGCGCACAAATGAACCGCTTGTTGCAGGGCGACGTGGGGTCGGGAAAAACTATTGTAGCTTTAATGGCTATGCTTATTGCTTTGGATAATGATTTTCAGGCCTGTTTAATGGCCCCTACTGAAATTCTTTCTATTCAGCATTATAACGGATTGCAGGAACTTTGCGAAAAAATGGATTTGGAATTAGCCTTACTCACCGGCTCAACCAAAACCGCAAAACGCCGGGAAATTCATGAAAAACTGGAGAATGGGGAAATCAATATTATAATTGGCACCCATGCCTTGCTGGAAGACAAAGTTCAGTTTAAAAACTTAGGTCTGGCGGTTATTGATGAACAACACCGGTTTGGGGTAGCACAGCGATCTAAACTATGGAAAAAGAGCCGCTCGCAAGAAGGTGAAAAGCTTTCCCTCCCATCGGGGGGGACTAAAGGGGTCCTACTCCCCCCTCATATTTTAGTAATGACGGCCACACCAATTCCGCGTACTTTGGCAATGAGCTTATACGGCGATTTGGATATTTCGGTGATTGATGAATTACCTCCTGGGAGAAAACCTGTAAAAACCGTACATCGCTATGATTCCAACCGGTTAAAAGTTTTTGGTTTTATAAGGGATGAAATAAAAAAAGGCCGCCAGGTTTATGTGGTTTATCCGCTCATTCAGGAATCAGAAACCATGGATTATAAAGATTTGATGGATGGTTATGAAAGCATAGCCCGGGAATTTACCGATTTTCAGATTTCCATCGTACACGGCCAGATGAAACCCGATGCCAAAGATTACGAAATGGATCGTTTTGTAAAAGGTGAAACCCAAATTATGGTGGCAACTACCGTTATTGAAGTTGGCGTAAATGTGCCCAATGCCAGTGTAATGATTATTGAAAGTGCCGAGCGCTTCGGACTTTCGCAATTACACCAGTTACGCGGCCGTGTAGGTCGTGGTGCCGAGCAGAGCTATTGTATTTTAATGACCGGCCATAAACTTTCGGAAGACAGCCGTACCCGGCTGCAAACGATGACCACCACCAATGATGGGTTTGAAATAGCCGAAGTAGACTTAAAACTCCGCGGTCCCGGCGATTTAATGGGGACTCAGCAAAGCGGCGTGCTCAACTTACATATAGCCGATATTGTAAAAGACAATCAGATTTTACAACATGCCCGGCATGTTGCCAGTATGGTTTTAAAAGAAGATCCCAATTTGCAACTCGAAAAGAATAAAATTATCCTGCACACCTTTACTCAAATTACTCGAAAAAAAACCATTTGGAATTATATTAGCTAAGCATTTTCCTCATTACTGCTGAATTATAAAAAGGTGATATTTCTCTTTTCCCTCCAATCTAAAAATTAAAATCTCAGATTATGCCAAAACCAATGGTCATGTTATCTTTGCTGCCTGAAAAATTATTCTGATGAAAATTTCATATAACTGGCTCAAACAATTTATTAAACTACCCGAAGATGCTGAAAAAACAGGTGAGCTTCTCACTGACCTGGGACTTGAAGTAGAAGGAATTGAACGCTTTCAAAGTCTAAAAGGCGGCCTTGATGGCATTGTGGTAGGACATGTTTTAAGTTGCGAAAAACACCCGAATGCCGACAAGCTGCAACTTACCAAAGTAAATTTAGGCAATGGTGAAGAGGTGCAAATTGTTTGCGGGGCACCCAATATCGCCACCGGACAAAAAGTTCCGGTAGCTACTATTGGCACTACGCTTTATGATGAAAATGGAGATGCCTGGCCTATTAAAAAAGGGAAAATTCGTGGGGAAACCAGTTACGGAATGATATGTTCAGAAAAAGAACTAGGACTTAGCGATAGTCATGAAGGTATTATGGTAATGAATCCCGAATTACAACCCGGGACTCCCGTTGCTGATATTTTTAAAATTGAAAACGACAGCGTTTTTGAAGTTGGCCTAACCCCCAACCGTGCCGATGCGATGAGCCATTGGGGTGTAGCCCGTGATTTAAAAGCCGGTTACCAGCAAGGAGGTCAAAACCTGGAACTTATTACCCCCTCGGTAAGCAGTTTTCATGTAGATAACAGGAGTCTTAGAATCCCGATTAAAGTTGAAAATTCTAACCTGGCACCACGCTATTGCGGGGTTACGCTTTCTGATGTAAAAGTAGGCACTTCCCCAGACTGGTTACAAAACCGTTTAAAAGCGATTGGCATTACTCCAAAAAATAATGTGGTGGATATCACGAATTATGTGATGCACGAACTCGGGCAACCGCTACATGCCTTTGATGCAGCTAAAATTTCAGGAAATGAAATTAATGTCAAAACCTTGCCTGCAGGCACCAAATTCACCACGCTAGATGAAGTTGAGCGTGAATTGCACGAAGAGGATTTAATGATTTGTGATGCAGAAAAACCAATATGTATCGCCGGAGTTTTTGGTGGGATTTCAAGCGGGGTGACCGAGCACACCAATCAGGTTTTCCTGGAAAGCGCTTATTTTAACCCGGTAAGTGTGAGAAAAACCGCAAAACGTCACGGCCTGAATACCGATGCCTCTTTTAGGTTTGAACGTGGAATAGATATTAATTCAGTTGAATATGCACTAAAACGCGCCGCACTTCTTATAAAAGAACTGGCCGGTGGTGAAATCACCAGTGATTTAGACGACATTTATATTAAGAAAATTGAAGACTTTCAGGTATTTCTCACCTTTGAAAAAGTAAATAAACTTATTGGTGAAAACCTTCAGGAAGAAACCATAAAATCTATCCTGGCCTCTTTGGAAATTCGCGTAAATAATGTAACCGAAACCGGGATGGGGCTTACCATTCCTTCTTATCGGGTAGATGTACAGCGTGAGGCCGATGTAATTGAGGAAATCCTTCGGGTATATGGCTACAATAATATAAAGTTCAGTGATAAGTTAAATGCTTCAGTGGCTTTTTCTTCTAAATTCGAAGATTATAAACTTCAGAATTTAATTTCTAACCAGTTAATGGGGCAGGGCTTTTATGAAGCTATGACAAATTCCCTTACCACCCCTGTATATGCTAAATTAAGCGAAGAAATTAAGAAAGAATATAATGTAGAAATGTTAAATCCGCTTAGCCAGGATTTATCGGTGATGCGACAGTCAATGTTGTTTTCATCCCTGGAAGCGATAAGTTATAATATAAACAGAAAAAAGAATCGCTTAAAATTATTTGAATTCGGGAAAACCTACCATAATTATGTAAGCGGGCGTAATGAAAACAAACACCTTAGCCTTAGCATTACCGGAAATCGTCGTGCCGAGAGTTGGAATATCCCTTCGCAAAAAAGTGACTTTTTCTATCTTAAAGGCATAATTAACAGTGTTCTGGAACGCTTAGGGATTAAAGAATTTAAGGCCTCGGCTACTAAAAATGATCATTTTTCGGAAGGTTTGGCCTTGAATTCACAAAAATCAAGATTAGTTGAATTCGGGATGGTAAAAAAATCGATTTTAAAACATTTTGATATTCAGCAGGAAGTATTATTCGCTGATTTTAACTGGGAAGCAGTTGTAGAGGCCTCGGCCATGCAGCAAAATATTTTTTTTGAGATTCCCAAATATCCTGCGGTAAGACGGGATTTTGCCCTCCTGCTTGATAATTCGGTTTCCTATGAAGAAATTGAGCAAATTGCACTGCAAACCGGTAAAAAACTATTAAAAGAAGTCAATCTGTTTGATGTTTACCAGGGAAAAAATCTGCCTGAAGGCAAAAAGAGTTATGCAGTAAGTTTTATGTTTCAGGATGAAAATAAAACCCTAACCGATAAGCAGGTTGATAAAATAATGGGCAAGTTACAACAGCGTTTTGAAAAAGAACTGAATGCCGAGTTACGATAGAAAACTTTTCCCTCCTCTTTCGGGGAGTCTGTAAAGAAAAAAGGACATAAAAAAACCCGTTTGTAAATTTGCAAACGGGTTTTTCGATATTAGATATTTGAATGTCCGTTATAATCGTATCATCACCCTGGACTTGCTTCAGGGTCTCATTGGATATCTATTTGATTTTCAGAATTATTAGATATTGAAACGAGTTCAGCATGATTTAAAAATACACATTATTGCTAATAGCGGATAATTAATTAGTAATCAATTATGGAAACTGCTTAAAAATATCTTTAACATACTTTCGTACGTCCCGTTCTAAACGGCGAGTTTCGATTTCATTGTCTGAAGTTGCCCGCCAGATAATTTCCTTACTTCTTCGGTTTATAAAATCAATTACAATACTACGTTCAGTATATGGAATTTGTTGAATTTGATTTCCGCTTAAACGCTGAATAGTATAATAATCTTCATATACAAAAGGTTTATAATACGGCCCTATATAAAAATTAGGCCTATAGTAACTATAGCTGGTATAAACAGGATCAGCATTTACATCAGCTTTTTCATCAAACATTGTATGTACAAAAATCAACACATCGGGTTGATTTTTATCCAAAACATAATCTTCATTTTCCATATTTTTATTAACCGCACTCACAATTTCATTCGTGAATGACATTATTATTATAACTACGGTTCATTATGGTATCCTGATTAGGTAAAAAAGCGTAAGAATTATAATTTTTAAGGCTTTTGGCTTCTTTGGTATGCCCTCCTCCACATGCGGTTAGGAGTACAGTTATTAAAATTGGTAAAAAGTATTTTATTCTTCTCATATTTCATAATTGTTTTTCAGAGTGAAGATACCTGTAAACACGCGGTTTACAAAGCATATTCGGACTGTTTAATTATATTTTAACAGCCACGCCCGTCCTTTAACGTAAAATTATTTAATGTTTTAGGTTATTTCTTTACCTTAGATTTAGTTGTAATTTGATGAAAATGAAGTTGAAACTGCCCCGTACCAACATTGAGCTGCAATTGCTAAAAAGCCGTAACAAAAGAATTTACAAAAAACAAGGTGTAAAACCCACAGGCAGGAATAATATCTTACAACAGGTACAGGTAATTTTTAATCAGGAAAAAATAAAGGAAGACAATATTCGTGAACGTCTTGCTTCGGGAAACACTTCCTATTCCAATACATTTGATTTTGATCTCCTGCAAAGCGAACAAATTTTTCATATTTCAGATATAGAACAGGTTTGCATTGATTACCGATTACGCTTTTTAGACAGCAAATTTTTTAAAGCTGAAATCCCTTCAGAAGCAATAAGCAAGATCAAACAACTTGAAAAGCAACACCAAACCGAATTAAAAAATTTTAAGATTATTGCCCCGGCAAAATTACTAAAACTAGAAAATGCCGATGATCCTTTACTTTTTACCCCTATGGGAAATAATTATTTTTATTTAATTCATAAATGGGGCAAAGATTTAAGCACATTTCGTAAAGTCTATATGTGGCCTTTTAAAAGCCTGGAAAATTTTGCAATTACTTTATTGGCAGGTAGCTTTCTACTGGCCCTTTTAGTACCAGACGGCATGTTTTCCCCAAAACAAAGTACTACCGAGTTTTTTATGATTTTCTTCTTTATTTTTAAATGGATAGCCGGTTTAGCCATTTTTTACGGGTTTAAATACGGAAAAAATTTCAATGCAGAAATTTGGCAAAGCAAGTACTACAACGCGTAGAACGTTAAACCTTGTTTAAAACACCTTTAACCAACACGTTAAATTTGTAAATTTGAGTTCCAACCAAATTAGCAAAAATCATGAGTAACGAAGAAAGTTATGAGCGCGTGTACACCGGTTCGGAAACCAATGTACAGTATTTACAGGAAGTCTTTGATAAAGCCGGGATTTCTTCCAGGGTACGCAACGATTTTGACTCGGGTCTTCGTGCGGGATTTGGTGGTGGTTTGCGCGGACAGGTACAGCTTTTTGTTATAAAATCACATTACGATGAAGCCCTGAAAATCGCTAAAACAACTTTCCCAAAAGATTATAAGAATGACAAATAACGAGCAGCAACCTGCCAAAAGAAATATCTGGAACCTATTACTCGGAATTGCCTTTACCGGTTACGGCTCCTATCGAATATACCACCACTTAAACAGCATAGAAATTGACAAATTTGGTCTGTTCTTAGCTATTGCTTTTGTGGGGCTCGGCCTTTATGATTTATATAAATACTTTATCTTGAAAAAGTAGAAAAGCTTACCAGCTAATCACCGCACTGGCCCAGGTAAATCCGCTACCAAAAGCTGCCAGCACCACTATTTCTTCATCTTTGATTTTTTCTTTTTCCCAGGCTTCGGTCAGGGCGATTGGGATTGAAGCTGCAGTGGTATTCCCATATTTCTGAATATTGTTATAAACCTGCTCATCGTTTAGCTTAAACTTCTGCTGAATATATTGTGAAATACGCAAATTCGCCTGGTGCGGGATTAGCATATCAATATCCTTTACTTCAAGTCCGTTTGCTTTTAAACCTTCTATAATCACTTCAGAAAAACGCTGGATGGCATTTTTAAACACAAATTGCCCATTCATATAGGGATAATAGGGAATGTTATCGCCCTGCGGGTTTTCAGCAATAATTTCGGGAACCCAATGCATGGTACTAGGTCCTTTTAAAGAAAGTTCCAGAGCATGTTCACCTTCCGAATGTAAATGTGTAGAGAGAATCCCCTCGCCATTATGATCACTTCGGGTAAGTACAGCCGCTCCTGCCCCATCGCCAAAAATCACTGAAACCGAACGGCCACGGGTAGTCATATCCAAACCGCCGCTATGATTTTCACTACCAATTACCAAAACATTTTTATACATTCCTGTTTTAATAAATTGGTCAGCCACAGAAAGCGCATAAATAAATCCGCTACACTGGTTTCTAACGTCAAGCGCAGGACAGGTTTTAATATCCAACATCTCCTGTACCTGCACCCCACAACCCGGAAAATAATAATCGGGGCTTAAGGTGGCAAACACAATTAATTCTATATCATCTTTATCAATTTCAGCGCGTTCCAAAGCTATTTTTGAAGCTTTTACGCCCATCACAGCCGTGGTATTGCCATCGCCTTTTTTAATATGCCGGCGTTCTTTAATTCCGGTTCGCTCTTGGATCCATTCATCGGTGGTATCCATGATTTTTGCTAAATCATCATTAGTGACCACATTTTCTGGAACATAACTTCCAACTCCGGCAATTTTAGACTGATACATAAATTAAAACTTTAGTATATTTAGAACCTATCTTATTAAAAGTAAGCATTTCATAAAAAATGAGTTGACAATATAGTAAAGATTAACATTCCGCTATTTAAACATCTCAACAATTATTTATCAAAAACAAACCACATGAAAAAAACCAATTTTGCACTACTGCTATTTTTTCTGTGCGCTACAGTATACGCACAGGAAAACCTTGAATATCAAAAACCACCACAAGAGATACTTGATTTAGTAGATGTTCCCCTGGCTCCCGCCACCATTGTAGATAGTGATGGGGAAATGATGATCTTACTATACCGCGATCAATATAAAAGCATTGCAGAATTAAGCGAACAAGAATTACGCCTGGGAGGCCTGCGTATTAATCCTGTTACCAATATTAGCAGCAGGGCAACTTATTATAACAAACTTGAAGTAAAGAGCGTTGAGGCCAAAGAACCAACTCAAATTACCGGATTACCAGAAAACCCCAGGCTTTCGAATTTCAACTGGTCTCCCGACGAGTCTAAAATTGCATTTACCCACACCACAGCTACAGGTGTGGAGTTATGGGTAGCCAATGTTGCGACTGCAAAGGCTAAAAAACTTACCAAAGCCAATCTTAATGCAAATATGGGCAGCCCAATAAGCTGGTTACGCGATAATTCTGGCTTGATCGTAAAATTGTTACCCGAAGACCGTAAAGAACTTATAGACCCTGAAACTGCTATCCCCACCGGCCCAACGGTTTCAGAAAGTGACGGAAAAGAGGCACAAAACCGTACCTATCAGGATTTACTTAAAAACCCAAACGATGAATTCAATTTTGAACAATTAGCCCGTTCAGAGTTATTTAAAGTGGATCTTGAAGGCAATGCTACCAAATGGATGGATGCCCGAATGTATAGAGGTATATCAATTTCTCCTGATGGGAAATACGTCATGCTCACCCATATCAAAAAACCTTTCTCCTACCTGGTACCTTACTACCGATTTCCTTCAAAAACCATTGTTTACAGTATTGACGGAAATAAAATTCAACAAGTTAACGAAACTCCCTTGTTAGAAGACCTCCCAAAGGGGTTTATGGCCACTCAAACCGGAAAGCGGAGTTTTAGATGGCGTAATGATAAGCCTTCAAGCCTGATCTACGTAAAAGCCCTGGATGAAGGTGACCCGGAAATTGAAGTCGATTATAGGGATGAAATTTTTGTATTGGAAGCTCCTTTTACAGGTAAAGGAATATCTATTTTAAAAACCCGGGATCGGTTTAACGGTATTACCTGGGGTAATAAAGATATAGCTATTGCAGAAGATTACTGGTGGAACAACCGAAACACAAGAACTTATGTGTTTAATCCTTCGGATGCTACTAAGGAACCTGAAATTATTTTTGACCGTAATTATCAAGATCAATATAGTGACCCTGGAAGTTTTGTAACTACTAAAAATAAATTTGGGCAATATATCTTAGAACTGGATAAAAACCACGCTTTTCTTTTAGGAGCCGGCTATACCGAAAAAGGTCAATTTCCTTTTGCAGATAAAATAAATCTTGAAAACGGAGAAACCCAGCGTTTATATCAATCTGAATACAACAATAAAAAAGAAACTCTGGTAGAAGCACTGGATATTACCAATGGCGAATTACTTGTTCGAATCGAAGCCGCTACTGAATATCCAAATTATTACATTCGGGATATAGATAACCAAAATGATCTAAACCAGATTACCGATTTCAAAAACCCTTTCAAAAACCTTGAAAATGTTAGTAAAGAAGTAATTACCTATAAACGTGAAGACGAGTTGGAATTAAACGCTACTTTATATCTACCAGCAGGGTTTGATAAAGAAAACCCCGAGCAACTTCCGATGATTGTTTGGGCTTACCCCCGGGAATACAAAGATCGAAAATCGGCCGGGCAAAATACTTCCAATGCTAACGATTTCACTTATCCATATTACGGATCTCCCATTTATTGGGTAAACCGGGGATATGTAGTTTTAGACGATGCCTCTTTTCCTATTATAGGCGAGGGAGAGAAAGAGCCCAATGATAGCTTTAGGAAACAATTGGTAGCCAACGGAAAAGCAGCTATTGATGCAGTGGCTAAAATGGGATATATAGATCGTGACCGTGTGGCTATAGGTGGCCATAGTTATGGTGCATTTATGACTGCCAACCTACTTTCCCATTCCAATTTATTTGCAGCCGGGATTGCCCGAAGTGGTGCCTATAATCGTACGCTAACCCCTTTTGGTTTCCAGAGTGAAGAACGGAATTACTGGGAAGCTCCAGAGGTATATTATAATATGTCCCCTTTTATGCACGCCGAAAAGATGAAAACCCCGCTTTTACTTATTCATGGAGAAGCCGATAATAATTCAGGAACTTATCCGATGCAAAGCGAACGCTATTTTAATGCCCTAAAAGGACTGGGTGCTACCGCACGCCTGGTTATGTTACCAAAAGAAAGTCACGGCTATAGTGCAAAAGAATCCGTATTACATGTACTTTGGGAGCAAGACCAGTGGTTAGAAAAATATGTGAAAAATAAAGAAACCCCCACTATTGAGGCCAATGCTGAAGACGTAAAAGATTAATCACCATACCTCATTGGTAAACCACCCGAAAATATTTAATAAAACAAAGTCCAGCCCGCATAAATATTTGCGGGCCGGACTATTCAAACAAACAGGGATCAATACATTTTTGGGTAAAGCCCCGGAAGCTTGATTCAATTTAGGCATCCTAATTTTAAAGAATATATGGACTTTATAAAGGAGGCTTGTGTGGAAAGCCTTGAAGAAGCAATACAAGCAGAAAAACTTGGTGCTAATCGTATAGAATTATGTGCACATTTAGAAGAAGATGGGTTAACCCCTGATAAAGGTTTAATTACCAAAGTCCAAAATAAATTAGCCATTCCTATTCGGGTAATGGTAAGACCTCGCGCTGGAAATTTTCTATATAATGATTCTGAACTTGAACATATGAAAGCTTCCATTGATTTTTGTAAAAAAACAGGGGTTGATGGAATAGTCCTAGGCGTTTTAAATCAGGATAAAAGTATTGACACTGTAGTACTTCAGGAATTAATAGTAAGAGCTCGGCCTTTAAAAATTGTTTTTCACAAGGCTATAGACCAAACTCCAGATATATTAAATGCAACCAAAATATTAATGAAATTTGGAGTTGATACCATCCTTTCTTCTGGAACTCAGAAAACAGCGTTTGAAGGAGAAGAAATATTAAAGAAAATGCTGAATATTGCCAAAAAGGATATAGAAATTATGCCTGCAGGAAAAATCACCCATAAAAATATTTACAGGCTTCATAAAAAAATTAGGGCTGGGGCTTATCATGGCAGGAAGATTATGGGACCATATAAGCCACAAAGCCCTTATCATTAACTCTTTAACTTCTTTTAAATTATTAAAAGCTTTCCACATACTACAAGTATGAAAGCTAATCTCGAATATCATTTATTTTAACCTTAGCCTTTAAGTGGTGTAATAAATTATACAATCCAAAAAAAGCGCGGTTAATATAAAGAAAGTGCTTACTTCCCCTATTTCCGTTCATTTTTCTTAATTCGGTATCTTTACTGTATTTTTCACTCAATTTAGTAATATCTCTCCAGAAACTTTCATCGGAAAAATCGAATTCCTCATAATGAAATGGACTCGTAAAAAGGCTTAACATTTCGTGAAATAAAGCTGAAAAATAATTGATTTCCTTTTTACTATCATCGGTTCTCAAAATCTCCAACGCTCTTAATTTTGCTTGAAAAATTTCCGGATTATTGATATTTTCTATGCGGGCCAGTTCAAAATAAGGCACGTAAAACTTTTCAGGCACTTGTTTAATACAACCAAAATCTATAGCGATTAAGTTCGTATCTTGATCTACAAGGAAATTTCCAGGATGAGGATCGGCATGTACCGCTTTTAAACCGTGCATTTGGTACATGTAAAAATTCCATAACGCCTGCCCCAACCTATCGGCTTTATCCTGATTAGTATTGGTTTTGGCAAAATCGCTTAGGTGTTTACCTTCCATCCAATCCATCGTGATAATACGCTCGCTGGAAAGCTCTTCATAATACTTCGGAAACCTTAAATTTTCGATATGCCCACAAGCTTCAGAGATTTCTTTACTTTGTTTTACCTCCAGTATATAATCGGTTTCCTCCAATAGTTTACCTTCAACTTCTTTAAAGTATTTTTCTGAATCTTTTCCCTGCAAATTAAACATTTTGATAGCCACAGGTTTTACCATTGCTAAATCCGAACTAATACTGTCGGCCACACCGGGATATTGAATTTTCACAGCAAGTTTTTTCCCATCTTTGGTAGCCCGGTGTACCTGGCCTATACTGGCTGCATTCACACTATTGCTCTCAAAAGTATCAAAGAGTTCTTCAGGATATTTTCCCTGATATTTCTTAAAGGTTTTACGTACCAGGGGTGCCGACAATGGTGGTACACTAAATTGTGCCAGACTAAATTTTTCAACATAAGCATTAGGCAACAAGCTTTTTTCCATAGAAAGCATTTGTGCTACCTTAAGTGCGCTGCCTTTTAAGCTTTTTAAACCATCATAAATATCACTGGCATTACTCTCATCTAATTTTTCGCGGCTAAGTTCTGAATTAAAAGCACGTTTTCCATAATATTTTAGATAGTTTCCGCTAATTTTAACTCCGGTTTGCACTATTTTGGAAGTACGCCCTAGTTTTCCCGTAGGTATTTTATCGATTGTTTTCATCTAGGCCATCTTTTCTTTCCATAAAAATTTCCCAAAATCAATTACCCGTTCCAAGGGTGTATTATCCAAAACATCAAACACAGTATTAACCGATTTTTCAATGGCGAGGTCAGTACTTTCAAACTGTGCTGAATTATCCTCCATCCAAAATTTTAGTAAAAATAATAGTTGAATCCAGGCGACCTCAGAGAAAATTGTTTCCGATTGCTTTAAGACTTTTCTATTTTTGGATTCATTTTCTTCCTCAATCAAATCAGAAGCAAAAGCTTTTACTCTTTTTCGCAATCCTTTTAATTGTTCCAGATTTTTAAGTTGACTTTCATACTGTTTCAAAACTAAAAGTACATAGCTCCTGTTGGCTGCCAACATTTCAAAAAAAGTGTAATAAAAAGTGAGGACTTTCTCTCTCTTGGTAAATTCAGCATATTCAGGACTCTTTTCTATAATGGCGTATGTATGATCGTAAAAACTCTCCCAAATGCCTTTTTGAAGCCCTTCAAAACTTCCAAAGAAACTATAAAATTCTTCTTCATTTATTTTATTTTCCTTGGCAAATTTATAGACACTTCTTGGTGTAATTTCATTTTCCAACACGTACTCCATATACATACTAATTAATTTGTCACGTGTAAGTGGCCTTTTTTTAGCAGTTGTATTTTTTTTTGTGGTATTCATAGCAATTTTTTCTACTTCAAAAGTAAATTTTGTTTAATATAAAAATAATTTTTTTAAACAAAATTATTGTTAAATATTAAGCTGACAGTGAACAATTTCAAGTTAAGTTAGCCGTCAAAGAAATTCTGTTGCAGACTAAAAATTTAGACGAATCTGGCATAACAACATTACAGTTATGTCAGTTTGTCAGCGCGAACGTAATGGTATTTTTTTTGACCTGTTGCTGTCAAATACTTGAATAATAATTTAAAATAAAATATATGGCAACCGGAAACATCAATGTATCTGTTGAGAACATATTTCCGCTAATAAAGAAATTTCTTTACAGCGATCACGAGATTTTTTTACGAGAACTCATTTCTAATGCTACCGATGCAACTTTAAAGCTGAAACACCTGACTGATATTGGCGAAGCCGGTAAAGTAGAATACGGCAACCCAAAAATTGAAGTAAAAGTTGATAAAGACGCCAAAACCCTTCACGTAATTGATGAAGGGATTGGAATGAGCAAAGAAGAAGTTGAAAAATATATTAACGAAGTAGCTTTTTCCGGTGCCGAAGAATTCCTTGAAAAATATAAAGATTCAGCTAAAGACAGTGGAATTATAGGCCATTTTGGACTCGGGTTTTATTCTGCTTTTATGGTGGCCAATAAAGTGGAAATCATCACAAAATCATACAAAGATACTCCTGCTGCACATTGGATTTGTGAGGGAACTACTGAATTTACCCTGGAAGACGCCGAAAAAGAAGTTCGGGGAACCGAGATTATACTTCACATCAATGATGATGATAAAGAGTTTTTAGAGGAAAGCAGAATTCGTGAATTATTGACCAAGTATAATAAGTTTATGCCTATTCCGATTAAATTCGGAACCCGCGAAGAAGAATTACCGCTTCCTGAAGACGCACCTGAAGATGCAAAACCAGAGAAGAAAATCGTTGATGATATTATCAACAACCCAAACCCGGCCTGGAATAAACAACCCACCGATCTAAAAGATGAAGATTACAAAAGCTTCTATCGAGAGCTTTACCCCATGCAGTTTGAAGAACCGCTTTTTCATATTCACCTTAACGTAGATTACCCGTTTAATCTTACCGGTATTTTATATTTCCCGAAACTTACCGGGAATATGGATATTCAACGTGATAAAATTCAGCTTTATCAAAACCAGGTTTTTGTAACCGATAATGTAGAAGGAATTGTTCCCGAATTCCTTACCATGCTACGTGGCGTGATTGATTCACCCGATATCCCGTTGAACGTTTCTCGTTCCTACCTGCAAGCCGATAGCAATGTAAAGAAAATTGCCAGCTATATTTCCCGAAAAGTAGCCGATAAACTAAAATCACTCTTCAATAATAACCGTGAAGATTTTGAGAAAAAGTGGAACGATATTAAAATAGTGATTGAATACGGTATGCTTTCCGAAGATAAATTCTTTGAAAAAGCACAAAAATTTGCTCTCTACCCAACTACCGATGAGAAATATTACACCTTTGATGAATTAAAAGAAGCCATAAAAAATAACCAGACCGATAAAGATGATAAGCTGGTTATTCTATACGCCTCTAATAAAGATGAGCAGCACAGTTACATTGAAACTGCCAAAGCAAAAGGTTATCAGGTACTCATGTTAGATTCTCCAATTATTTCTCATTTATTACAGAAACTGGAGTCTGAAAAAGAAAATATCTCTTTTGTAAGGGTAGATTCAGATCATATTGATAACCTCATCAAAAAAGACGAAGAAAAAATCTCCAAACTGTCTGATGAAGAAAAAGAAAAACTAAAAGGAGATTTTGAGAAAGTGGTACCAAAAGAAAAGTACACCGTACAAATGGAAGCGATGGATAGTGATGCTGCGCCGCTTATCATTACCCAACCTGAGTTTATGCGCCGAATGAAAGAAATGCAACAAACCGGAGGCGGTGGTATGTTTGGTATGGGCAATATGCCTGAAATGTACAATTTGATTGTAAATACCAATCACCCGTTAATTTCTGATATCCTGAATACCAAAACCGATAAAAAACAGGAACGTTTAATTAAACAATCGCTGGATTTGGCCAGGTTATCACAGAACCTGTTAAAAGGCGAAGAACTCACTGCTTTTATCAAGCGTAGTTTTGATATGGTGAAATAAGTTAGTTGCCAGTATGCAGTAGCAGTTGGCAGTAATTATTATAAAACGGTTGTCTGGTTTCAGGCAGCCGTTTTTTATATAAATTTGATTTTGATAAACTATTTTTTGAATGTCCGTAAATGTACTTCGGGGCAAGCCCACGAATCTCGATTATCGAGTAAAAGTTTTAAGATGAATCTAAAAAATGCCGAACTACACTATTTCCCTGATTTTTTCAATAAAGAAAATGCCGACTCATATTTCAAGGTCCTCACTGAAAAAATTTCTTGGAAACAGGATAAAATCAAACTCTTCGGAAAAGAAGTTTTACAACCCCGTTTAAGTGCATTTTTTGCTGAAGAAGGAATTTCGTACACCTATTCCGGACTTCAGCTAAAACCGGAAATTATTTTCCCTGAATTATTAAAGATCAAAGCCAAAATTGAAGCAACCGGGAATTTTCATTTTAATTCCTGTCTTGCTAATTTTTATCGGGATGGTAAAGATAGTATGGGCTGGCATGCCGATGATGAAAAGGAACTCGGTAAAAACCCGGTAATTGCTTCTGTAAATTTTGGAAGCGAAAGAATATTTCATCTAAAACATACATCCGAACCGGAATTAAAGCAAAAAATCCTGTTACAACACGGCAGTGTTTTAATTATGACAGGCGAAACCCAACACTTTTGGAAACATCAACTTCCAAAAACCCAAAAAAACATAGGGCCAAGGCTAAACCTTACTTTTAGGAAGATTATTGATAAGGTTTGAGATTTTTATTTTCTTCTTTTTAAAACTCCAGGTACCCCCCCTATTCGTAAATTTCATTCAAGACTTTGGCCAAACGAACACCGCCTTTTTGTAATTGTCCTAATACAGTAGGAAACCACTTATACATATATTCGTAACCAAGCTTTTCCCCAATTTCTATAGAATCGTATAATTTTTCCGCTATTTTTCGAGATTCATATACCCAATCAAGCAATTCTCCTTCTTCCAATTTTTTAATTTCATTGTAAGAAAGTTCTTTTTGGGTTTTACTAATTTCAGTATAACTCATTTGGTATGAATTAATCATCTGGCTATCCCAAACACGGTGAATATTGGTCCCTTCATTAAACCAGCGCACCTGAATGTCGTTTCCACCTTTATCAGCGCTATGTCCTACGTGAAAAGGTTGATGCAAATCAGCCATAAAATGCACGAGCATTTTTAGGTAAAATTGTTTATCCTCTTTTGAAGCTTCTTCATTTTCCAAGACTGAAATAGATGTTTCTATGGCCTGAATCAAATCGCCCCCCTCATAGGCCTTTTCACGATTATATTCCTGTTTGTCCTCATCGATATTTACATAATGCCAGGGATTATATTTTCGATAATCAGGATTGCTTTTAATATCGTCTGCATACGTCGAAACCAAGGCCAGACTCTGGCCTTTCATCAACTCTGAAATAGCTTTTTTTGCTTTCGGACTCAAATACTGCTCAGCGATCTCCCCGGTGGCACGATGTCCTGTTCTACCCCAATTATCTCCTGTAATACTAATTTGAAAACTAAAAAAGGCTAGGGCCAGACAAAATAATCTCATCATAATTTTGTATGATTTTTCGCAAATATAATCAAGGCGCTTTTTTTCTTGATTCTTTTTCTTGATTCTTTTCCTTAACTCCTGAAATTAATTTTATTTTTATATATTTATGATATCAATTTAATATCAACTAATTTTTAAATCATGACACAAGAAAAGACACTGAAGCCTTCAAATGGTTACCTACTCCTGTTTGCTTTTTTAATTTTATTTTTCGGATGCATTGTAAGTTTTGCCACTTATGAAAATATGTGGTTTATTACCGGCATAATTATCGCCATATTCTTATTACCCGGTTTTATTTTGGTTAACCCAAACGAATCAAGGGTATTATTACTTTTTGGAGATTATAAAGGCACAGTAAAAAAAAATGGGTTGTTTTGGGTAAACCCATTTTTCACCAAGAAAAAAATTTCACTCCGAGCCAGGAATTTTGACAGTGAACGCTTAAAAGTAAACGACAAACTTGGTAACCCGGTGATGATTAGCACCATTTTGGTTTGGCGGGTACTTGACACCTATAAGGCTTCTTTTGATGTTGATAATTTTGAAGACTTTGTTGTGGTACAAACCGATGCCGCGGTACGAAAACTGGCCAGCCTTTATCCTTACGATAATTTTGCTGATGAAGGCCTAGATGAAGATATTACTTTGCGCTCCAGTATGAACGAGGTTAGCGATGCCTTGGAGAAGGAACTGGAAGAACGCTTAAACATTGCAGGGATTGAAGTATTGGAAGCCCGAATTGGTTACCTGGCTTATGCCAACGAAATTGCCAGTGCCATGCTTAAACGCCAACAGGCCACGGCCATTGTTGCTGCACGACATAAGATTGTAGAAGGTGCGGTAAGTATGGTGGAAATGGCGATAGACGACCTTAGTAAAAAGGAACTGGTAGACCTGGATCCTGAGCGACGGGCTGCCATGGTAAGCAATTTAATGGTTGTACTTTGTAGTGATCGTGAAGCCACTCCAGTAGTAAATGCCGGAACTTTAAATCATTAAAAATGAGGGTCTTTAAAGAAAAACAGAAATTTACACAATGGTGGATTTATGCAATTTTTACACTTACAATTTTATATGCCATAATTCAGTTCCCGAGTAATATCAAATATTCCTTGATTTTAATAGCGACTATGCTTATTTGCTTAGCTTTATTTGCCGTGTTTACTCTAGAAACCAAAATAGACAGAACAGGAATTCACACTTTTTTTAAACCGCTGCCTTTTTGTAAAAAGTCATTTCGGTGGGGAGAAATAAAGGAGTGCTATGTAAGAGAGTATTCACCTTTAAGCAAACATGGTGGCTGGGGAATACGCGGCTTTGGCAAAAAATCTTACAAGGTAAAAGGGAATATTGGAATTCAAATTCACACCAAATCAAAAACTTCTTTTTTAATTGGGACACAAGAACCTAAAAAGGCCCAAAAAACAATCGAACGTTATTGTAAACCAAACTCATGAAAAATTTAGTGATCTTTTTTATTTTTCCGCTTTTTACCATAATCTCTTTTTCACAAGAATCACATTTCTCCGAAGAAGAAATTAGCATTGGAAAATTTTCTGAAGGCACTTTAACCCTGCCAAAAAATACAGAAAAGCCGGCCTTGGTAATCTTTATACAGGGTTCCGGTCCTACCGACCGAAACGGGAATCAGCCAATGATGAAAAGCGATTGGACAAAAAAAATCGCACGGGAACTAGCTTTTGAGGGTATCGCGAGTTATAGGTTTGACAAACGTATTTTCAAAATACAGGAATTCAATATCAAAGAAGAAGACCTGCGCTTTGAAGATTTTGTAAACGATGTACAAGAAATTACGACTTATTTTAATGCTGAAAAAAATTACCGTAAAATTATCCTGGCCGGACATAGCGAAGGTGCACTTATCAGCATTTTAGCCGATGATAAAGAAATAAATGCTCTTGTTTCCCTGGCAGGTGCCGGAAGGAGTATAGACAAAATAATTGTTGGTCAAATTGCAAAACAAGCCCCCGGACTCAAAGAAAACACGCGCCAGGCTTTTGATGAAATTATGGAAAAAGGCAAGACCACAAATTACAACCCGGCGCTAGAATCTATTTTCCGGCCATCGGTGCAAGCTTTTTTAGCTTCCTGGATAGCCTATAACCCGGCAAAAGAAATCGCTAACATTAAAAAACCGATTTTGATTATTCAGGGAACAAACGACATTCAGGTGGAAACTTCAGAAGCAAAACTCCTTCACGAAGCAGCCCCAAATTCTGAATTAGTAATTTTAGAAGATATGAACCACATCTTCAGAAAAGTTAAAGAAAAAGACCCCTTGATCAATACAAAATCATATAATGAAGCTACCCGGCCTTTACATAAAGAATTAGTACCGAAACTTGCAAAATTCATTAAGAAACTCTAATTATGGGCAAGAAAAAAGCTTTTGCTTTACGCGTAGATGAAGAAATGCTGAAAGCCATTGAAAAATGGGCTGCCGATGAATTCCGCAGTACCAATGGCCAGATTGAATGGATGCTAAACAAAAGCCTGAAAGAAGCTAAAAGACACCCTAAAAAAAGAAATAATAACGATGGCCTATAAAATCATCTTTTCAGATATAGACGGAACTTTATTAAATAACGAGCGGGAACTTTCTCCTAAAACCATACAAACTATCAGGCAGCTAAAAGATAAACTTCCGGTAGTGCTTATATCGGCACGAATGCCAAAGGCAATGCACCACCTGCAAGCCGATATGGCTATTGAAGATCAACCTATTATTAGCTATAATGGCGGATTGATCTTGGTAAATGGTAAGAGTGTAAGTTCTACTGAAATTCCTTTTAAAACCTTAAACGCCTTGCATAATTTCAATAAAAATATAGACTGCCACCTCAGCCTTTATCATAAAAATGAATGGTATGTACCACGATACGATCGCTGGGCCAAACGCGAAGAAAACAATACGCGGGTACAACCGGAAATCAAATCCAATGAAGATGTTTTAAACCAATGGAAACCGGAAAATAAAAGTGCCCATAAAATTATGGCAATGGGTACTGAAGATCAAATAGACCAAATTCGGGATTTTTTAAAAGAAAACTTTCCGGGACAGCTTCATCTATACCGTTCAAAATCAACTTATTTAGAAATTGCTAATAGTAATATTTCAAAATTCACCGCCATAAAATACCTGCTGGAAAATCATTATGAAATTGGTATGGAAGATTGTGTGGCCTTTGGCGACAATTATAATGATGTGGAAATGATAAAAGGCGTAGGGCTTGGAATTGCCGTAAGCAATGCCCGCCAGGAAGTACTTGATGTTGCAAAAAAAGTTACAGGTCATGGCAAAGAAGACGGGGTGGCAACTTCGCTTTGTGAGATTTTTAAAATCTAACTTTTATTATTGGAATTAAGGAATGGATAAATTTTGGACTTTTCGAAAACCTATATTTTTACTAACAACACTTATTTCAAACTTTAAAAAAAGCTTTTCGGGTTAAATAGACTTAAAATCAACAACCTCGAGGCAAGCCCACGAGGTATGTATCGGAAAAACTTTTCTCGATCGAGACAAGTCTCGGGGTATTAAACCCACTGGTGGGAATAAATTCAAGTTGGCATTTAAAATAACTCTTAACCCCACAGAGTTTAAAAACTATGAGGTTTAGAGTTTTATTTTTTCCTAAAATAAATAGTAATAGGCACACCGCTAAAATCGAATTCTTTTCTAAGCTTATTCTCAATAAAACGTTTGTATGGATCACGAACGTATTGCGGTAAATTACAATAAAAGGCAAATTGAGGCTGTGGTGTGGGCAATTGTGTACAGAATTTAATTTTCACATATTTTCCTTTGTAGGCCGGTGGCGGATTATTTTCAATAATAGGCAGCATGATATCATTCAACTGGCGGGTTTTTATTTTCTTGCTCCGGTTTTCAAAAACACCAACTGCCGTTTCAATTGCTTTAAAAATTCGCTGCTTGCTCAATACTGACATAAAAATAATAGGCACATCGGTAAAAGGTTCAATTTCCCGACGAATTTGCGCTTCAACATCTCGCATAGTATTGGTTTCTTTATCAACCAAGTCCCATTTATTTACCAAAATCACAATACCTTTTCGATTGCGTTCGGCCAGCCAGAAAATATTTTGTACCTGCCCGTCGAATCCTCGGGTGGCATCTAAAACCAACAGACAAACATCGCTGTTTTCAATGGCCCTAACCGAGCGCATTACAGAATAAAACTCTAGATTTTCCCTCACCTTTGATTTACGGCGAATTCCAGCAGTATCTACCAAATTAAATTCAAATCCAAAGCGGTTATATTTTGTATCCATCGAATCTCGGGTAGTACCGGCAATATCGGTTACAATATAGCGCTCTTCACCAATCAAAGCATTTATAAATGAAGATTTCCCTGCATTTGGCCGGCCCACCACGGCAAAACGCGGTAATTCTGATTCTTCATCGGTTTCACTTTCAGGAAGAGCTTCCACCAGCGCATCAAGTAAATCGCCGGTGCCACTGCCGTTGGTACTGGCAATTGGAAAGTATTCTCCCAACCCAAGCGAATAAAATTCTACGGCATTTTCACGACGTTTATTATTATCAACTTTATTTACTGCAAGAAGGATGGGCTTTTCAACTTTCCGAAGCAGTCTTGCCACTTCTTCATCCATTGGTGTTACTCCGCTTTCCACGTCTACCATAAAAATAATGGCATCGGCTTCATCGATGGCAAGTTCTACCTGTTTATCAATTTCAGCTTCAAAAATATCATCGCTCCCCTTTACATAGCCCCCGGTATCGATCAAGGAAAATTGTCTCCCATTCCAGTCTGATTTTCCGTAGTGACGATCTCGTGTAACCCCGCTTACTGAGTCTACAATAGCCTCCCGACGCTGAATCAAACGATTAAAAAAAGTGGATTTCCCTACATTTGGCCTTCCTACTATAGCAACAATATTGCCCATAAATTCAATTCTTAATTAGGCTGCAAAATTAGTGGAATTTGGTGTAATAAATAGATTGAGAGGAAAAAAGATAGAAAAGCCCTCTCCTCCGCCTCACCCAGGGGGGAGGAGAGCTTAAAAAAATTAAATGCACCCGCCCCCTAAATAACTTTGTATTTATTTTTCGTAGCCAAAACGCTTTAGCTGTCGCTGATCGCTACGCCAGTTTTTGTTTACTTTTACATATAATTCAAGGTGAACCTGCTTGCCGAAGAATTTCTCCAAATCTTTACGAGCTTCTACCCCTACCCTTTTTAAAGCAGCGCCCTTATGGCCAATTATGATGCCTTTCTGGGTGTCACGCTCTACCATAATTACACTTCGCATCCTAATAATTTCCTCTTCTTCAAAAAACTCCTGGGTATCGATTTCTACAGAATATGGGATTTCTTTTTTATAATGCATCAATATTTTTTCCCTGATAATTTCATTTACAAAAAAGCGTTCAGGTTTATCGGTAAGACTATCTTTAGGATAAAAAGCCGGGGATTCCGGGAGTAACTCTACAATACGGCTAAAAACTTCAGGCACATTAAAACCCTCCAGGGCTGAAATAGGGAAAATTTCAGCATTTGGCACTTTTACCTGCCACAGCCCCACCTGTTCTTCCAGGGTTTCCTGATTAGAGGTGTCAATTTTATTCAGCAGCAGTAAAACCGGAATTTTAGCATGGGTTATTTTATTAAAAAAAGCTTCATCTTTTAATTCCTTTTCTCCAATTTCCACCATATAAATCAATACATCGGCATCTTCAAAAGCTGATTTCACAAAATCCATCATTGATTCCTGTAGCTGGTAGGCAGGCTTTATAATTCCGGGTGTATCGCTTAAAACCGCCTGAAAATCTTCGCCATTTACAATTCCCAAAATTCGATGCCGAGTGGTTTGTGCTTTAGAAGTGATGATAGAGAGTCGCTCACCTACAAAAGCATTCATTAAGGTTGATTTTCCTACATTGGGATTACCTACAATATTTACAAAACCTGCTTTATGTGCCATAATTTTTCGATTTAAATTACAAAAATAGGAAGTAAAAAAGCTATAAGAGAGGTAATTTTAAATAATTATTAAAAAAGGCCTGCCCTGTGCTTAGTTGACTTTAAGCTAAAAATATTTTAAATTTAGAAACTAAACCACACATTTTAAACCCTTTAATCTTTTTTAAATGAGTAATAAATACCAAGTTGCAGTAGAAGAACTATTAACTGAAGCCGACATAAGCATAAATGGCAGAAAACCCTGGGATATTCAAGTACACGATTCCCGTTT
Source organism: Salegentibacter sp. (assembly GCA_017795085.1). Taxonomy (GTDB): domain Bacteria; phylum Bacteroidota; class Bacteroidia; order Flavobacteriales; family Flavobacteriaceae; genus Salegentibacter. The sequence goes on along the minus strand of CP051246.1, from coordinate 300,809 downwards.
TTACACCAGTGTTTTGCGTAACGGTTCCTTAGGCCTTGGCGAATCGTATATGCAGGGGTGGTGGAGCAGTCCTGCACCGGATGGCTGCCTGTACCGCCTCTTAAAAGCTGATTTGGAAGAAAGAGTAAAACAAAATTATAAACTGTTGTGGCTATGGTTTAAATCCCGGATTTTTAACCAGCAAACCAAGAGCAAAGCCGTAAAAGCAATTGGGAGCCATTACGATATTGGAAACGATTTATACCGGAAAATGCTGGATCCGCTAATGAATTATTCCTGCGGATACTGGAAAAATGCAAAAAATCTTTCTGAAGCGCAATTACACAAACTCGACCTTATTTGCCAAAAACTCAAACTCAAACCCGGCCAGCGAGTTTTGGATATCGGTTGTGGTTGGGGCGGTTTTGCCTGGTTTGCCGCTAAAAATTATAAGGTTGAAGTGGTAGGTGTCACCATTTCAAAAGCTCAAAAAGAAGCCGCAGAAAAACGTTGCAAAAATTTACCTGTTGATATACGTTTTCAGGATTACCGGGAGCTTCAAGGAAAGTTTGACCGAATTTGCTCTATTGGCATGTTGGAACATGTAGGTCACAAAAACTATGAGAATTTTATGAATATTGTAAAAAAGTGCTTAAATCCAAAAGGACTGGCCCTCCTCCATTTTATAGGTGGAAACAAAACAAAATTCCACACCGATGCCTGGATCAATAAATATATTTTTCCACAAGGTTTAATTCCATCTATAAAGCAAATTGGCACATCGCTAGAAGAAAAATTAATTCTGGAAGATTGGCATAATTTCGGACTTTACTACGACAAAACACTTATGGCCTGGTACAGGAATTTCAAAAATTCCTGGCCCGATTTAAAAGAAAATTATTCTGACACTTTTTACCGTATGTGGGAATTCTATCTATGTGCCTGCGCGGCTTCCTTCCGAAGTAAAAAACTAAATTTATGGCAATTGGTTTTAACACATCCTGAAGCCAATAGTTTTTATGAATCGGTTAGACCACAGGAATTTATATCAGAAGAAACTCAAGTTCACTTATCAACTTCCTAAATTTTAATGCCCGATTTTAAGAAAACATTAAAAGTTTGAAACTAACCAGGCTTTGGCTTTGTACTTTGAGATAATTGGCTAATTTTGCCGGCTCTTATGACGAACAACAATCAAATACAATCGTCTCCGCTTACTCCGCCCTAGGAGGCTAAGAATCCCCCATGTTTTGTTCCCAAATCATTTGGAAACCAAGTTAGCTATTTTTTATACATATATTTTAAAGCCTTTAAAAATGAAAAAGATCTTCAACCTTTTTGATTTTTCACAAAAAGTAGATTACAAAACCGAAGTCCTTGCCGGATTAACTGTGGCTCTAGCTTTAATCCCCGAAGCCGTGGCTTTTGCCCTTATTGCCGGTTTATCACCATTAACTGGATTATACGCTGCTTTTGTGATGGGATTAATCACTTCAATTTTAGGAGGACGCCCGGGAATGATTTCAGGAGCTACCGGTGCCGTTGCAGTAGTCATTGTAGCCCTGGCAATTTCGCATGGGCCTGAATACGTATTTGCCACTGTAGTCTTAGCCGGTCTCATTCAAGTTCTCGCAGGGGTTTTACGCTTAGGTAAACTCATGCGATTGGTGCCCCACTCGGTCATTTTCGGTTTCGTAAATGGATTGGCGATTATCATTTTTATGTCTCAACTCGATCAATTTAAAGTCCCTAATGCCGAGGGTAAACTGGAGTGGATGACAGGAGCACCGCTTTTCACTTATTTAGGATTGGTAATAACAGCCATTTTAATTATTTGGTTATTGCCCAAATTAACTAAAATAGTCCCAGCCACCCTGGTAGCTATTTTAGTGGTCTTTGGTATTGTTGCCGCGTTTGGAATTGATACAAAAACAGTAGGCGATATCGCTTCAATTGAAGGCGGTTTTCCTCCATTCCACATTCCCATGGTTCCGTTTAATTTAGAAACCTTAATGCTTATCTTCCCGTATGCCGCAATTATGGCAGGAGTAGGATTGATAGAAAGTCTTTTGACTCTAAATATTTTAGATGAAATTACCGAAACACGTGGCCGTAGTAATAAGGAATGTGTAGCCCAGGGTAGTGCTAACATTCTTTCAGGGTTTTTCTCGGGAATGGGAGGTTGTGCCATGCTTGGCCAAAGTTTAATTAACGTTACTTCAGGCGCGCGTGCCCGACTTTCAGGGATTGTAGCTGCGGTAATGCTCTTAGTATTCATCATGTTCGGATCGAGTGTAATTGAACTTTTACCTATGGCCGCACTAACCGGACTTATGGTTATGGTTGCCGTGGGAACTTTTGAGTGGGCGAGTTTAAAGACCTTTCGCAGAATGCCAAAATCTGATATTATTGTGATGGTTTTGGTAACCGTAGTAACGGTAATCCTTCACAACCTTGCACTCGCTGTATTAATTGGTGTAATAATTTCAGCACTGGTTTTTGCCTGGGACAATGCCAAAAGAATCCGTGCCCGTAAACGCATTGATGAAGACGGGGTAAAACATTACGAATTGTACGGCCCACTCTTCTTCGGATCAGTTCAAGCTTTTAATGATAAGTTTGATATTTTAAACGATCCCGATGAAGTGGTAATCGATTTTTCTGAAAGCCGAATTGTTGATATGTCAGGAATTGAAGCGATAAATAAACTTACAGAACGTTACCACAAACAAGGTAAAAAACTGCATCTAAGGTACTTGAGCAAAGATTGTCGCCGCCTGCTTGATAAAGCCGATGCTATAATTGAAGTGAATATTTTAGAAGATCCAACCTATAAAGTAGTAGTAGATAAGTTTTAAGTTTAGTAAATTTATAGAGAATTCTATGAAAGCCCATAATGGGCCTTTAGCAAAAGTGGTCCATACCGACCAATATAAACAAAGCCAAGCCAATGGCTTGAGAATTTTGTATAGATAAAAAACTAAAAAGCTTATGGCTGTTATTGAAGAGGATGATATTGAGTTTCAAAATATTATATCGGTAGAAAACAAAACCTACCGCATAAACCTCAACAAGAATATTTACGGCACTTTTGCCGAAATTGGTGCCGGCCAGGAAACGGTTAGACATTTTTTCCGGGCCGGCAATCCTTCGGGGACTATTGCCAAAACTTTAAGTGCCTACGATAAGGATTTTAGTGATGCAATATATGGTATTCAGGATGGACGTTACGTGACTGAAAAACGCCTGAAAGCTATGATGCATTACGAAACCGGTCTTATTGAAGAGCGGATTTCCCGCGAGAAACATCCTAATAAACTTTTCTTTAGCTACGCCAACACGGTCGCGACCATAGATTGGGCAAAAAAGTATAAAGGCCATGGCTGGTTGGGAATTCGTTTTCAAACCAAACCAAAAGAAGACTATAGTGAGATTGTTTTACACGTACAGTTTCACGAGAATAACGCTATTCATCAGCAAATTAGCCTGGGAATTATAGGAGTAAATCTCATATACGGTGCTTTCTATCAACACGAGAATCCCAAAAAATTACTTCAGCATTTATTTGACCATCTTTCTACCGACAAGGTGGAAATTGACAATATCAATTTTACCGGCCCGGCCTTTAAAGAGGTAGACAACCGACTTATGAGCCTACAACTGGTAAAAAATGGTATAACCGAAGCAGTAATGTTCTCGCCAGACGGCAACAATGTTTTACCGGCCACACTACTTTACAAAAGAAATATTCTTACGCTACGAGGAAGTTTCCGTCCGGTAACCCTTGTAAACATGAGTATGTATGAAAAATCCCTGGAGTTATTCTTAAATGAAAGAAAAGTAGAAAAAGACAATACCGTTGTTATTTTTGAAATTACCCTCAACAACTTAAAAGGTGAAGGTGAAATTGATGAAAAGGATTTTCTGGCGCGTGCCGATTTACTTTGCTCGCTTGGCCAAACCGTAATGATTTCCAACTTTAAGGAATATTATAAAGTTGTTGAATATTTTGCACAACACACTAAAGAAAGAATGGGACTTACAATGGGGGTGAGTACACTTAAAGATATTTTTGATGAAAAATACTACCGGCATCTAAGTGGCGGAATACTGGAAGCTTTTGGAAAATTGTTCTTTAAAAGCCTTAAAATCTACCTTTACCCTTTAAAAGATCCCGAAACCGGAGAGATTATCACCAGTGAAAATTTAAGTGTTCACCCCAGAACAAGGCCTTTATACAACTTCTTTAAAAGAAATGGACGAGTAGTAGATATCACAAATTTTAATGAAGAAATCCTACATATTCACTCCAGGCACGTATTGCAAATGATTAAAAATGGAGAAAGTGATTGGGAGGAAAAAATTCCTGAAAAAACAGCCAAAATGATCAAAGAAAAGAACCTATTTCAGGAAGAATAATTAACGGGCACATTTTACACAAAGCAAACTTTCAGGACGAATCATTAAACGGCCTACAGGAATAGCTTGTTTGCATTTTACACAAATCCCGAAGTCTTTACTTCCGGCTTTTTCCAGAACTCTTTTAAGGTTTTTTAGCTTTTCCTCGGCTTGTCGCAAGGCAGATTCATTAACGCTTTTATTATTTATAGCATCCATTCGGGAAACCCGGCCAATCGCATTTTCAGGAGAAATAGGTCGGGTTAATTCCCTGTATTTCTCCACCTGAACCTCGGTCTTACTAATTTCCTCTTTTATTTTTTCTATTACTTCAGCATTATCCATACCCTGAAATTATTCAAAAAAAAAAGAAGCCTGAAAAGTTTTAAATTTTCGTAAAGCTGAACTGGTTTCAACTTCTAAGTCAATTCTAAACCAGCCTCTGAAACAATCCCAAAACTTCGAGACAGAATGACGCTCTTAGAAACTTTTCAGACCTCTTTATATAATCTATAATCCTCAACAAACTCTACTTCTGATACTGAGAACTCGGCCAGGCATCATTAGAGAAGTTTACGTCTGGTAAAATCTTATTAGGATCAAGTTCAACATTTTTAATGTTTTTATCAGTGCGGTGCAGGTAATCCCAGCTATCGCCACGTTGCCAGATTTCAACCGGAAGTGTAACTTCTTGGGTTGAATCATCGTCATAAGTGATTTTCATTTTCACCGGCATAGGAATTTCTCCGCGGTTTTCAACGGAAATCACATAATTGCCCTGATATTGCTGAACGCCTTTTAGAGCCATATCTATATTTCCGGTTCCATAGAACCATTTTTTAAAAAACCAGGAAAGGTTTTCTCCTCCCACATTTTCCATATGATTAAAGAAATCGGCTGGCTGCGGATGCTTATATGCCCAGGTTTCGATATACGATTTAAAGGCATTATCAAATCGCTCTTCACCAAGAATATATTCGCGCATTAACAACAAGCCCACCGCCGGTTTATAGTAAGCCACCATTCCAAGGTTACGTAAATTGGTAACATCGGGATAATTATCTATACCTTCCCGGGTTTCACTGGTAAACCAACCAGTCATATTTCGGGTTTGGTCTAAATTTGAAGGGTATTCACCATCATTAAATTCCAATGTACTATAATGATTGATAAACGTATTAAAACCTTCATCCATCCAGGCATATCTTCTTTCGTTGGTACCTACAATCATCGGGAACCAGTTATGGCCAAATTCGTGATCGGTTACACCCCAAAGCGATTCACCTTCACTTTGCCACCCACAAAAATTCAATCCGGGATATTCCATTCCGCCAATATCAGCAGCCACATTAACCGCTACAGGATAGGGATATTCAAACCATTTTTCTGAATAATGCTCTACCGATTTTTTTGAATACTCGGTGGAGCGGCTCCAGGCCCCTTCCCCATCACTTTCTTTTGGATAAGCCGATTGTGCCATGGCCTTTTTTCCGCTTGGCAAATCGATTTTTGCCGCATCCCAAATAAATGCTTTTGAAGAACCAAAGGCAACATCACGGGCATTTTCCATTTTAAAATGCCAAGTAAGTGTACCTTCTTCTTTAGCGCGGAGCGACATATCGTTCACCTCATCAGGCTTGATAAGATAAACCCTAGAATCACTCTCTTCGGCTTTTTCCATTCGTTCCCTTACCGTTGCCGAGAGTACCTGCCTTGGATTTTGCAGTTCTCCTGAAGCCACTACAATATGATTTGCCGGAGCGGTAATTTTATAATCATAATCACCATAATCTAGATAAAACTCACCCGCGCCCAGATAAGGTTCAATATTCCAGCCCTCAATATCATCAAAAACGGCAGCACGCGGAAACCACTGTGCCATAGCATAAATAGTTCCATCTTCAACATCTAAACGCCCCATACGATCCATTCCATCAACCGGAATTTTATAATGAAAATCCATTGATACAGTAGCGGTTCCACCATCGGCGGGGATAGGTTCATCAAAGAAAACCTGCATTCGTGTATCGTTAATAATATATTCTGAAGAAGAGCTTCTTCTTACTTTGGCTTCCAAATTGCTAATTTCATAACCACCATCAATATCTCCGTTATAGCGGTTACCGCCAATTGGCGTGGTTAGGGTTCCCCGGGAATCTGCGGTAAAGCGATTTTGCTCTAAATGCATCCAGATAAAATCTAATTCCTGCGGACTGTTATTGGTATAGGTTAAGGTAATTTTACCGGTTAGGGTATGCTCCTCGTCATTAAGGGTGGCCTCAATTTCATAATCGGTTTCATTTTGAAAATATTCCGGCCCCGGTTTTCCAGAAGCGGTGCGGTACTGGTTACCACTGCGATCCATAAATTCATCAAAATCGGCCTGATTATTTTCCATAGCTTCCTGAGCCGTAACCCCTTGCGAAAACATTCCTGTAACTGCCAATGCCAGCAAGGTTCTTGAAAAGTATTTCATGTTAACAAGTTTATTTTAATTTCCCGCTAATTTAAAGAATCTATTTGAAAAAACGCCAAAATCCCCGCTTTACAGAAAATAATATAATTTCAGGTAGAAAATTCGGTTTTCAGTCCACGATCGTACATTACAATACTTCCGGCTACAGAAACATTTAAACTTAACCTGGATTTAAATTTCACCAGGTGATGAGCTTTTTTAAGAGCAGTATTTGAAAGTCCGTGGTCTTCAGCGCCAAGCAAGTATACACACCGCCGAGGATGTTTAAAAGTTTCCAGCGGCACAGCATTTTCAGTAAGCTCTACTCCTACCAACATAGCGCCTTTGGGAAGATGCGCATAAAAATCTTCAAAGGTTTTATAATGAAAATAAGGCATTGCCCCTACCGCTTTGTGAGTATCGCTGGCTTGTTTCTCGTAACGATTTCCAATAGTAAAAATAAAACTAGCCCCCATATTTTGGGCTGATCGCCAAAGCACCCCAAGGTTTTCAGGGGTTTTACCGTTTTGAATTCCAATTCCGAAGAAACCCTGTTCTAAATTATCTGTATGCATGCTTGGAAAATAACTTTTTAGGCTGAAAAGTCAGTTAATTCTTAAAAAAAGGAGGATATCCATCATTTTTTATTTGCTTAAGAAGCCGGTAACTTCACAAAACATTGCCAATGACCTTGTCACAAAACCCTTTCTAAAACAGAAAATTCACATAAGTCGCAGAGTACTAAACCCGCCATCAATACACTGTATTACGATATATTAAAAAACCTTATTTTTAAAAAAATCTTTAATACTGGTAGCAATAAAATTGATTTGCTCATCATCTAATTCGGTGTGCATAGGTAAAGAAAGTACTTCCTGCACTAATTGATTTGTCACCGGAAAATCTGCTTCATTGTAGCGATCGTCAACATAGGCCTTTTGTTTATGCAAGGGAATAGGATAATAAACCCCGAAAGGGATTCCTTTTTCCTGAAGGTATTTAGCAAGGGCATCACGTTCTCCGCCTTTTATTTTTAAGGTATATTGGTGATAAACGTGCGTATCTTCTTTTCCATTTCTATATGGAGTTACCACCTGGGGAATCTCCACAAAAGCCTTATCATATTTTGTAGCCGCAGTTCTTCTTGCCGTGTTATATTCATCAAGCTTTGGTAGCTTAGCATTTAAAACAGCGGCTTGTAAGCTGTCAAGTCTGGAATTCACCCCTACTACATCGTGATGATAACGTTCATACATTCCGTGATTTACAATACCACGAATACTATGAGCAAGCGCATCATTATTGGTAAAAACCGCACCCCCATCACCATAGCATCCCAGGTTTTTAGAGGGAAAAAAGGAAGTTGCCCCAATATCTCCAAGCGTGCCTGTTTTTTGAATTTCACCACTTTTAGAATGAAAATTTCCGCCAATAGCCTGGGCATTATCTTCAATTACATACAAATTATGCTCACGGGCTATCTTCATAATTTCATCCATATCGGCAGGTTGGCCAAAAAGATGCACCGGCACAATGGCTTTGGTTTTTGGGGTAATGGCTTTACGAATAGCTTCAGCAGAGATATTAAAAGTATCGGGGTCAACATCAACCAAAACCGGAGTAAGCTGCAACAGAGCAATCACTTCTACGGTAGCGGCAAAAGTAAAATCGGCAGTAATTACCTCATCCCCGGGTTTAAGGTTAAGCCCCATCATCGCAATTTGAAGAGCATCGGTACCATTTGCACAGGGAATTACATGTTTTACCCCTAAATAATTTTCCAGATTTCTTTGAAAACCCTGAACTTCAGGACCATTTATAAAGGCTGAAGTTTGCAGAATTTCTTCAAAAGAAATGTTTATATCATCTTTAATTGCATCATACTGACCCTGAAGGTCAACCATCTGTATTTTTTTCACTTTTTTCTATTTTTTATCAACCTTTGATACCGATTTTAGATCCGGCAAAGATTTGCGGGCATTTTTCAGCTAATAGCTTTGCCTCCTTTTATAGATAAACACAAATAATCTTTGCTAAATATCTTTATGTACTTTTTTCTGAAAAACACGGGTTTTTATCAGGCAAAGGTAAGTAAGAATTAGCTAATAGGCGGGTGATTTCATCAAGGAATACTTTAGGAAATCCGTTTTTTCAATTGGATTACATATTTGTCCATGATAGAATCATTTTTTATATCATTTTTATCAAATTTATCAAAGTAATCCAAGCCACGAATTCTATCAAACCTTGCCCTGCCGCGGCTACGCTTCTCCAAAAACTCTTCATAACTCTTTATGGCATAATGGTTAATACGAACCTGCTCGGTAACAGGCGAACGATCCCAAAACGAGCCTTTTGCCCTATTGCCATTAGCATCAACATACCTACCGAGTATAACCGGTCGGTGGGCAGAAAAAAATCGTAAAACCAATCTTGGATTTACAATGGATTTTATATGATGATTTACATTTTCGTCCGGTAGTGAGTGGTTGCGAAACCGTTCAATAACAAAGCCATCTGTCCGCTTTTTTGCACCACTACTGCCATACACTATCCAATTGATTTGGACACCTGAAAATTTACCGAGGCTTTCCATATAGTCCGGTATGGTTTTGTGCTTTATGGGCACTATAAATTCGTCGATATCTAAAAATGACATATACCTGGTGTGGTGTTTGTGCTTTTTCACACAATTGCTGTATGCTTTAAGTTGCATTTTTTTTCCGGGGAAAAAGATATACTCGACAAGTCCACTATCCACGTACGATTGTAATACTTCCCGAGTATTGTCTGTACTCTCGTTATCATAAATATAGAATTTTTCTACGCCCAACATCTTATGGTATTCAATCCATTCTTGCAGGTATCTACCTTCGTTTTTAGCGATAGCACATATTGTTAAGTACAATGGGTATTTTCTTTTAAACATAGTTTTGATTCCTATATATTTAGCAAAAATATCCTTTTTTAAGGTTTTAGACGATAGTTTTTAGTGCGAATTACTCCTGAAAGCTCCTTTTTCAATAAACAAAACACGCATAAATTTATCCTATCTTTGTCCTACTGAAAAAGTACTCTTTCTTATGGATATAGATTTTGTGATTACCTGGATAGATATGAACGACCCTAAGTGGCAGCGTGATTTTGCTGAATATTCCGGTAGAACAGAAAATGAAAAGAACTCCGTTTCGGCGGCACGTTTCCGCGATTACGGATTTTTGAAATATTGGTTTCGTGGTGTTGAAGTGTTTGCACCCTGGGTACGTAAAATCCACTTTGTAACCTGCGGACAAAAACCCGAATGGTTAGACGAAAATCACCCAAAAATCAACCTCGTAAACCACGAAGATTTTATTCCGAAGCAGTTTTTACCGAGCTTTAACTCTGTGGTTATCGAACGTTATTTGCATAAAATCCCCGGTCTAGCCGAGCATTTTGTCTATTTTAACGATGATTTTTACATTACCAACCACTTAGACAAAAGTCGCTTTTTTCAAAACGGTTTGCCTTGCGATATTTCAATTTTTCAGTATAACCCCAATTGGTCGCAGTGGTATATACGAATAAAAAATAACATCCGGCTCATCAATCAACATTTTAATAAAAAGGAAGTTATGAGTCGTTTTTACGATAAGTGGTACAACCGCGTTTACGGAAAAAAACTGTGGATGAATTACCTGATGAAGTGTTATCCAAAATTTATTACGTTGCGCACACCACACAATGCACAGCCTTTTTTGAAAAGTATGTTTGAAGATGTGTGGGAACATTGCGAAAAAGAATTAACCGAAACCTCGGCAAACCGATTTCGCGCAGTAACCGATTATACCCCCGAACTATTTCGCGCATGGCAAATGTGTACCGGAAATTTTACGCCTTACAATACGTATAGCGATACGAAAATGTTTGCGCTCATGATAAAACCAAAGCAAAAGAATGCTGTAAAAGCAATACGAAACCAATCGTATAAACTCATTTGCCTCAATGACAACATTCGCATTCGTAATTACGAACAAGTTATGGGAGAAATTCAGGATGCTTTTGAAGATATTTTGCCGGAGAAATCGAGTTTTGAAAGCCCATTCCCCAATCAAGTTGAGGAGGGCATTTAAAAAAAAATGGCTAATACCAGCCTGGCCGGCCCATCTCCCGGCAACTCAGGCAGGAACAAAGTCAAATCAATGGCTTACGTATTTTTGTATTGATAAAATTTAGGTTTACAATGCAAAAAAAACAAATCATCATATCTTTAACTTCGTTTCCGACGGCGCTACCTTTCGCCGTTCAAGCGATACGGTCTATTTTAGACGGCTCCGTTCTTCCCGATAAAATGGTGCTTTACTTGATGACCCTGCAATTTCCAGATGGCAAAATTCCATCAGGGCTTCAAGATTTGGTAAACCAAAAATCTATTTTTGAAGTCAGATTTTACGATGACAATATTCGCTCATATACCAAGTTGATCCCCGCACTGAAAGATTTTCCGAATGATATCATCATCACTGTTGATGATGATGTGCGGTATCACAAGAATATGGTAAAGCGCCTATTGAGCCGTCACGAGAAATATCCCAATGCGATAATCGGACATCGCATAAGACGCATAAAGTTGAATGCAAGGTATCGAATGTGGAAATGCTACAAACGTCGCAGTTTGTTTACACGGAGTTTCAAACCAAGTTTCCGAAATTTACAAACGGGTGTTGGAGGCGTTTTGTATCCACCGCATTCTTTATCCGAAGAAATGTTAAAATCCGAGGTATTTATGCAGATGGCCCCAACTGCGGACGATGTTTGGTTTTGGGCTGCTGCAGTAGCAAATGGAACCAAAATAGCACCAATACCATTCGGTTTTTGGCGTCAACCCGATCTTGGGAAGCCCTCAAAAGTTTCTTTGAGAAGCACTAATTTGTTATCGAGTATTGATGTGAATCGCACGGTTTTCGAAAGCATCATGGAAAAGTACCCAACAATTAAACGGCGATTTGAAAGTAAAAATTAATCCACATACTAAATAAATAAGCAGGTTCAGTAGTGTGTTAAAATATTGATTATAAGATAGATAAGTCGTATATTTAGGTATAATAAAACCCCGAAAATGAGTCTGAAGCTCAAAAAACGGGGTTTTAAACTTAATAGGATGACTAAAATACAAAGAATTTCCAACTTTCAGCACCGCTTTTCCTTTCTATCTCCCACTGAAGAATTCGATTCTTTTTATGAGCGTTTTCTGCAAAGTGATTTAGGCAAAATTTATCAGGCCATTCCCTGGGAGACCCTGGTGGATTCCTTCGGTCTTTCAGAATCAAAAATGGGGCCGTCCTCAATCTTCGATCCTAAGGGCAAATTGGCCCTGATGTTTCTAAAACACTATGGCTGTTGCTCAGACAAGCGTCTTATAGGGCAGCTTAACGGGAACCTGGAGTGGCAGTTTTTCTGCGGGATCTATTTAGGCCGAGAGCGTTTAGAAAATTTCAAGATCGTAAGCGAGATCCGTTGTGAGCTGGCCGGGAAGTTAGATATCGACCAGGTACAACAAAGCCTTTACAATCATTGGTCCCCGCATATGAAGGATCGCAGCAGTGTGACTATGGATGCCACCTGTTATGAAAGCCACCTGAGATATCCTACCAATGTGAAGTTATTGTGGGAATGTGTAGCTTGGCTTTACGGTAAGATGAAAAAGCGCTGCCGGGAATTGGGAGTGCCCCTACCGCGAACCAAGTACCTCAAATGGAAGAAACGCTATGTGAGCTATGCTAAAATGCGACGCAAAACCAGGAAAAAACGAAAGGCGATCACCAGGAGTTTATTGCTTTTATTGAATAAACTCAATGGAGCGTTGGATCATCTTGAAAAAGGAATGGCTGGTGAGTTGTCTATCCATTACCACCGGCGAAGAGCCACAGCCAAAAAAGTATTCCTTCAGCAAGATGCCTACTTCCACAAGGGAAAAAAGCCCAAGGATCGTATCGTGAGTCTCGACCGGCCTTATATTAGGCCTATTGTACGAGGCAAGGAGATAAAACCCGTTGAATTTGGGGCCAAGGTCAATAAGTTTCAAATTGATGGAATCAGTTTTATAGAACACCTGAGTTTTGATGCTTTCCACGAGGGTAACCGGCTTATCGATACCCTCTTCAAAGCCCAGCGTCTGACCAAGACAAAAACCAAACTAGTGGGGGCCGATGCCCTCTATGCTACCAATAAGAACCGGAAATTTTTAACCGCTCACGGGGTAGCTACTGACTTTAAAAGAAAGGGGAAGGCAGACAAGCATGAAAAACAAAGAACACTATCACCTCAAACGAGTTAGAGCCCGAACTAAGGCCACCGAAATCCTATGGATATTTTTCGGTATCCATACCGGTAATGCCTTGGAGATTGGAAGGCGAATCTCGGTGGCCCGGCTGCAGCAAGCGGCCTAAAACCACACCCTAAAGATCGTAATTGGGAAAGGTATGTCTTGTCGGTAAAAAAACAGCTTAAAATACGCCAATTTCATCTAAAATTATCCTGTACCTCATAAGCGGCATAAAAAACCTGATAGGAAAATCGGATCGGGAATTTTTTGATGCATAAAGCAGTAAATAAGGCCTTACTTCTGAATATGCCTAAATATTCGCAGAGATATAGCTGAATAAGTGCGCCAACAGTATAGTCTGCCATATTCTTTTTTCATCTTTTTAACACCAACCAACGCAGGTCTAACAAACGCCTTCGAAATGTTTTATCAAACCCTATACTTGGCATATTTTGAGATAACTCAGTAAGTAATTTTTTACGAAGCTCGGGATTAAGTTTTGAGTAAGTATTTCCGAAATCCTTTAAAGCTCTCTTTTTAATAATTTTGAGATATTTTTCTACAAGATTAAGCTCTTTTACTTGCGAAAAAATATCAGCATAAACTTCAACTATGCCTATATCTTTTAAAGACCGTGCATTTATTGCACTATCGGAACGCACTCTATAAAAATAAGTTCCCATTGTAGTTGTTGCAATTTTATTAGCCGTAGCAAGTGCAATTATATTAAAAGGATTATCTTGTCCCGTAGATTTTGTTTCAGCAAATCGGATATTATACTTATCTACAAGATTTTTATTGAAAATTTTGTTCCAAACTACACCACTACGACAAATTAAGGTTTTTCTTTTGTCCGCTGAAACAATAATTTCTTCGCCCCGGAAACCAACGCTTTTTTTTCTCGGATCTTCATATGCTTTTACAACATTAGCTGTGGCACTTATGTCTGCACCACAAATAGTGGCTTTATTGTACAAAATTTCAAAATAATCGGGCGAAACCCAATCGTCAGGATCAACAAAACCGATAAATTCTCCCTTTGCATGATCTATTCCATTATTTCTGGCAGGCCCACTACCCCTATTTTCTTGATTTATTATATAAAAACGCTTATCTTTTCCTGCATATTCTGTCAAAATTTCACCGCAATTATCTGGCGATCCATCATTTATGCATATTATTTCTATATCGGTCAATGTTTGCACGCACAAACTATCCAAGCAGAAACGTAAATATTTTTCGACTTTATATACGGGAATTATAATCGATATTTTGGGAACAAAACCACTCATCATTTCAGCCTTTTTTTGACTATCGGATATTTTTCGAGGACTTGCTCAAACACACTTAAGTTTATATCTTTTCCTGAAATTTCTTTTATGTTAAGATATTGCAGACTGATTTCCGTAGGTTTGTCAAGTTCGCACGGAGTTACAATTCCAAAGGGAACCGGCATAACTTTAGTTCCGTTAGCCACTGCCGAGGCCCAAAACCAAATATCGTCTGCGGTAGGTGCGATTTCTGTAAATAATTCAGCTTTAAGCAGCTCTTTTTCAAGACAATTGGGCGGGTACAAAACACCTCCAACACCAACTTGAAGATTGCTATATTTAGGATATGGTCCGTATAGCAAATGCCTAAATGTCTTATATCTTTTCCATTTAGAATACGGAACATCCATTTTTATTTTTCTCGCGCGATGAGCTACAATCGCTTTTGGAAATACTTTATGTGTACTAAGTAATTTTTTCAGCCAATTTTTATCATATCGAACATCATCATCAGCAGTTACGATAACGGCACCGGGAAAGTCAATAAGAGCCGGAATAAGTTTACGATAAGATTTAATATCCGCGTCATAGTTTCTAATCTCAAACAGCGGATGTTTTTTTCCCAAATCCGTAAGTTCTTTCGGAATTATCGAGTTGGGAAATTGCGAAAAGGTAAGGTATAAAACTATCTTGTCAGGCAAAACACTACCATTTAAAATAGATTGCACTGCTTGAGCTGCATACTGTATTGCTGGCGGAAAAGAAGTCATAGACACCACAATTCTTTCGCCTTCAACCCGCTCTTTTACAACGGGGTATTTTTCGAGTATTTTTTCAAACGCAGCGCGGTTCAAATCCGTACCTCTTTTGAAGTTAGCGGTTTTTAAAGACAATTTTTTAGGTTTTTTAAGTCCGTGTGGTTTATTATATCGCCCAAAGGGAAATGGTACTATATACGTTCCATTTGCCACTGCTGAGGCCCAAAACCATATATCGTCTGTTGTTGGGGCAATTTCTTTAAATACATCAGAATCGATCATTTTTTGATGCAACGAATTTGGCGGATATAAAACACCTCCAACACCCGTTTGTATATTTTTGAAACTAAAATTTAGCCTTTTTACAAGAAAATGATACCAACGATATTTTTTCCATTTACGATACGGAGCGTTTAGCTTTATCTTTTTGGCACGATTGGCAAGAATAACATCCGGAATTTGTTTGTGCAGATGCAGCAAGTCTCGCAACATATTTTTATGATACCAAACATCATCATCGATTGTTACTATTATATCGTTCGGAAAATCTTTCAGCGCCGGTATCAATTTTCTATACGAACGAATATCTTCATCATAGTTTCTGATTTCAAACAACGGGTTCTTGTTCGCCAAAGTCGTAAGTTCTATGGGAATTTTGCCATCCTCAAATTGCGAAAACGTAAGATATAAAACCACTTTGTCAGGCAAGACGTTTCCTGCTATAATAGATTTAATTGCACCTGCTGCAAAGGGTATTGCAGCCGGAAAAGAAGTCAGAGATACGATTACTTTTTGTTGTCTTAACATATTTTCATCTACACAAAAATCCATAAACCATTGATCTGGTTTTGTTCCTGCCTGCCGGCAGGCAGCTATATCGGTTGATATTAACCATTCTTTTTTTAATGCCCCACCGCCTGAACGGAACGGGCAGGTTATGGGCTTTCATAAGCCGATTTGTTGGAAAATCGCTTTTCCAAAATTCCCTTATTCATATTGCTGAAATTTATATCACCACAAAAGTATATGATTTTTTGTTGAATCTACCGCAATTTTTCACAACCTAAGAAAACGCAATAAAACCATTTGCAAAGTCGGCAATATATTACAAATCACAATCTGGATTAACCCTAAATCAATTTGTTCGAAAACGCTTTCAGTATTTTCAGAAAACTTAAAACTGCTAAAGTTTTTTAAAAATTTCACTGATATATGGTTTTAATTGTAATTTCGGTATAACAAATTAAAAACCAACAGTATGAAACGTTTATTTATAATAAGCCTTACGGTAAGCTGTTTAGCTTTTACCTCCTGTAGGGAAACGGAAAAAAAGGTGGAGATAAGGGAAGCTGAACCAGAAAAAGAAACCGAAACAGCTGTCGAATCAACAGAAGAAGACGAAGAAGGTATTCTGGAGCGTGCTGGTAAAAAGGTAGATGAAAAGGTAAATAAAGAAATTGATGAAGAGATTGATAAAATAAATGATGACCATTAAAAGTCGTTTTTAGTTACATAGCATTAGAGAATAATCAGAGTTTTAAGAAAAATTTAGCAGGGATTTCGTTAAAAACCCGAGTCACATCTCTAATTTTGTTTATATACTAACAATAGAAAAAAACCAAATTATGAAAAGACCGATTTTATTATTAGCGATGATTTTCACTCTTTCTACCGCTCTAACCTCGTGCCGGGAAGTAAAAGAAGAAAAAAATGAAATGGAAATGTCCGATGATATGGAAGATGCAAGGAATGATATGGAAGATGCCATAGACGATACCGGCGATGCTATCGAAAATGCAGCCGATGAAACCGGTGATGCTATTGAAGAAGGCGCTGAAGAAGTTGAAAAAGCCGCCGAAGAGATTGAAGGTGAAATAAAAGAGGAAACCTCCGATGACTATTAACCCAATTTTATTTAATTAAAACTTAAATTATGAAAAAAGTAATTTTATTACTGGCATTGTGCTTGAGTACTGCCGCGGTTTTTACATCTTGTAGAGACGAACGTTCTGGTGTGGAAAAAGCCGCAGACGATATTGAAGATGCTGCTGAGGACGCAGGTGATGCCGTGGAAGACGCTGTAGATTAGTGTAGTAATATTAATTAAAAAAAGAACCTAACCCTTTGCTGTTGCAGAGGGTTTTTTATGAATTTAACTTAAAGCTACGGAGTTCACTTTTTAATTCTTCCATAGAAGCCTTAAGCTCCTGAAAAAGACCGCTTTCTGAAGGATTTTCAAGGTTAAAAGTAAGCTTACTATTTACCTGCCATAATTCCTGAACTTCATTAACATTTACCTCAATTGGCAAATATTCTTCATTAAAAGATATAAGTAAAAGCTTAGAAGGATCAGGTAATTTCTGCAATTTCTTTACCAAAACAGAATCATATAAAACCACCACATAAACCTTATTATTTGAAGCCTGGTCCAAATCTGGTACGGCTTTTCCTAAAACCCATTCCCCGGGATAATAAGTAGGTAACATACTATCGCCTTCAATCTGAAACCCGCGATAAGTAGCATTTCTAAATTCCGGAAGAGGAATATCAAAAGCAGGTAATTGTCGATACCATTCCACATCCTGAACATTATGCGGATAACCTGCAGCAGCCTTTTGGTTTACCATTACAATATTTTCGTTCTCGGCACTATTTACCGTAACTACTTTTGGGCTTACATCGCCTTTGCTTAATTGTAAATATTTTTGCCCGCTCTCACCAAATAGCCAAAGCGGATTTATCCCAAAATTACTCAGAAGACCAGCCACTACTTTTCCTGAGAGTTTGGTGCGGCCCCGTTCAATATCGGCAGTAGAATTATTAACCCCCAAAAGTTCGGCAAATTCAGCCTGGGTAAAATTGTTTTCTTCCCTTACTTCTTTAAAATGTTTGATTTCAATACCCGGCATTGTAAGCATTTGATTTCTATTTGTTAGGAAATATTCCAATAATAAATTCAAATATATAGGAAATATTCCTAAACAACAAGCTTATTTTAAGTTGAAGTAGAAAGTACTTTTTCAATTTTTGCCATTAAGTCATCCATTTCAAAGGGTTTTGCTATAAAATCATTAGCACCAGCCTGCTTACATTGTGGGCCGGCGTCGTGCAAGGCCGACATCATAATTACCGGAGTATCTGTAATTTCTTTAGTTTTTCTAATGTCACTACAAACGTCAGTTCCATCTATCCCGGAAATTAATTTATCAAGTAGCACCAGGTCAATATCGTGTTTTTGGATAAGTTCTCCGGTTTCCAGTGGCTTTTCAGTAACCACTACCTTATACTCATAAAATTCCAAAAGGGTTTTTAACATTTCTCCTATTCCAGAATCATCATCTACTACAAGTATTTTAGTATTTTCACTCATTTGGCTTATTTAGTTTACTCGGCAATATCTAAAATAAAACTGAATTCTGAGCCTACCCCAGGCTCGCTTTTTACATCTATTAGTCCGTGGTGCCGCTGAATAATTTCCCGAGCCAAAAATAGGCCAATTCCAAAACCTGAATAGGTTTCTTCACTCTTAACACCAACCCGGTAAAAGCGTCTAAAAATATTTTTGTGAAAAGCTTTATCTATGCCAATACCATAGTCTTTTACAGAAACCATCACCTTATTCTCTTGTTTCCGACTAACACTCACTTCTATTTCCTGGCTATCGGGAGAGTATTTAATAGCATTAGTAATAAAATTGATTAGCACCTGCCCTATACGATCTCTGTCTGCTATAACTTTACAATCTATTTTATTCAGAATTTTAATAGTGTGTTGTGTATTGGTATAATTGATATCCTGAACAGTCTCGCTAACCAACTCATTTAAATTGAATTTTTCCAGCTGGAGTTCCAACTTGTTTTCTTCAATTCTAGAGATATCAAGTATTTCTGAAATGAGCCGGGTAAGTCGGGTAATTTGGTTGTCTATTCGCTTTAACGAAGGTTTTAAAGGAATTTTTGCCGCTTTCAGGGTTTCACTTTCCTTATTTGCCATGCTAAGTAATAACTGAACATAACCTTTTATAGAGGTGACCGGGGTTTTTAGCTCGTGACTCACCATTTTCAAGAAATCTTCTTTGCGTTTTTCTTCTTCTTTTAGTTTCTGGATTTCAGTATTTGTTGAAATCCACATTTTTATATTACCTTTTTCATCCCTTACAGCTTCCGCCCTACTTAAGTGCCATTGATATTTTCCGGCACTATTGAGCAGGCGTAATTCCATTTCAAAATCCTTTCCTTCTTGCTGAGATTCACTCCATTTTTCATTAAAAAGTTCACGATCATCCAGATGTATAAACCGCATCCAGCCGTGTTGCTTTAAATCTTTGCTTGAAAGCCCGGTATATTCTAACCAGTTTTGATTAAAATAATCTCCATTCCCAGAAGCATCGGTACTAATTACTTTACCCGGCATCAAATCGGCTACCTGCCTAAAATGAGTTTCACTTTCCTTCAACATCATTTTAGACTGTACCATTTCGGTAACATCAATGGCCATATTTAAAATTCCGTAGATCGCCCCGTCTTCATTC
The DNA here is from genome assembly GCA_017795085.1 of Salegentibacter sp. Classification (GTDB taxonomy): domain Bacteria; phylum Bacteroidota; class Bacteroidia; order Flavobacteriales; family Flavobacteriaceae; genus Salegentibacter. The sequence goes on along the minus strand of CP051246.1, from coordinate 281,113 downwards.
CGAAGTGGTTTATAAGTAAAGTTATAATATCCGGTTTGCATTTTGCCCCCAATTTTTAGATCCACACGGTCTTCTTTACCCCAATACACTTCTCCGGTGGTATACACATTATCAAGCAGGTCATGAAAGGGTTGGCCTTCAAGCTCAGGTAAAGCTTTCCGTAAGGTTTTTCCTAATACTGAACGGTCTTTATCCCAAAGTTTAAACATTGCATCATTGGCAAATTCAATCTTCATTTCCCTACCTGTATAAACAGCTGAAGCCACTGTTGCCTGTTCTACAATAGATTGGATACGATGTTCTTTTTCCCGAATAAGTTGCTCTTTAATTTTTTCTTCGTGAACATCAATCACAGTACCTATAAGGCCTTCATAATTCCCTTCAGAATCATATTTCGGACTGCCTTTATCCATCACCCACCTATAACCACCTTCTAAATTTTTAAGCCTAAAGCTCACACTGTAAGCCATCTGGTTTTTATGTGCTTTATAAAAAGATTGACGGGTTTTTTCTCGATCGTCGGGATGTAATGCATCTAACCAACCAAAGCCTTTGGCATCTTCAGCTCTTTGACCCGTATATTTAAACCAGTTTTTATTTAAGTAGATGCTTTCCCCATCTTTATTGGCAATCCAAATTATGGCGGGTACAGCATCAATTAAGTTTTGAAGGTGAAGTTCATTTTCTTCAATTTTTTTTCGCGCTTTTACCTGTTCCGTAACATCTATCACGTGTACAAATATCCCATCAATATTAGCATATTCGTTCCTGATAGGCTGATAAACAAAATCAAGAAATTTTTGTTCAACACTTCCATTACCTTTATCGAGTTTTATTTCAATTTCATTTCCCAGAAAGGGTTTTCCCGAAGTATAGACTTCATTTAAGATATCTATAAATCCTTGTGATTCAACCTCCGGAAGAGCGTCTTTTACAGATTTCCCTATAATATCGCGGTTACCAATCAATTGAAGGTATTTAGAATTGGCTACTTCAAAAACGTGATCGGGACCTTTTAGGGTACAAATCATAGCCGGCGCCTGCGAAATAATGGTTTGAAAACTCTTGATATAATCTTTCTCGCGCTTTCTTTCTTTTATAAAATCGGTAATATCCTTAAAAGAAATTAAAAGTAGTTTCCGGGCTTTCTTTTTGCGTTTTAAGATATTGGCATTAATAGCATAACTACCGGGTTCACCATGGCAATTATTCAAATTTATATGATAGTCTTTAAGCGGGTTTTCCGATTGAAGTACTGTAATCAATTTTTGTTCTAGCTCAGGCAATTCCCAAGCCTCCCCCTGGTTAATAATTTTTTTATTCTCAATTTTTTGTAGGGTCAAACCAAAACAGCCATAAAAACTCTCATTGGCCGATATCACCTGTAAATCTTCATCTAAAACCAATAAAGGCTCCCGAATTGTATTTACAATAGCCTGGGCATAATCTTTAGATTTTGAAGTGCTTTTAGCACGCGGGAACGAGGTAGCTTCTTCTCCCATAGCATTTTTATTGATTAATTTGAGGCTGCTTAGCACTACTAAAGTAGTGTTTTTATACGGCTAGAGAAGCTTATTTTTTCTTAGGATATTCTTAATTTTTTTTGCAAAAAACTAAAAAATAGATCGTTTATCTTCAGAATAGTCGAATCATACCTCATAAAAAAACCACGCAACCTAAAAGTCTGCGTGGTTTTCAACTCAATCAATACAATAGCCGGTTATAAGATATAATCGGTATTTACAAAATTAGAAGTTTTAGAATTCAACAATTCCTGAAGAATCTCATTATTGTATGGGTTATCTTTTGAAGCAACAAAAGTTCTTATAGAAAACGAACGTAAGGCATCATGAACACTTAGCGTACTTACCGCTGAATCTTTTCTTCCGGTAAACGGAAAAACATCTGGCCCGCGTTGGCAGGAACTGTTAAGGTTTACCCGGCACACCAAATTTACCAGGGTATCAATAAGCGGGGCGATTTCCTGAATATCCTTTCCAAATAAGCTCACTTGTTGTCCATAATTTGAATCGGCCATTTCGTCCAAAATTTCCTGAATATCAGTAAATGGTTTAACAGGAACTACCGGTCCAAATTGTTCTTCCTGGTAAACCCGCATTTCTTTGGTTACCGGAAATAGCACTGCCGGATAAATATAATTTTCTGAAATATTTCCGCCTTTTTTATTTAAGATTTCAGCTCCTTTCTCTTCGGCATCTTCAATCAGGCTTTGAATATATTCAGGTTTATCGGTTTCCGGAAGCGGGGTTAACTTAACACCTTCGTCCCAGGGGTTTCCAAATTTTAAGGCATCAACTCTTTCAGCAAAACGCTTATTAAATTCTTCCCGTATTTCTTCGTGCACATAAATGATTTTAAGCGCTGTACAGCGTTGCCCGTTAAACGAAAGCGAACCGGAGATACATTCTTCAATAGCCAAATCTAAATCGGCATCGGGCAAAACGATAGCCGGATTCTTAGCTTCAAGGCCTAAAACCAGTCGTAAACGATTTTTATACGGATGCTGATCCTGCAAAGCAATAGCTGATTTACTATTACCAATTAAAGCTAACACATCAATTTTTCCAGCTGCCATAATTGGTGCTGCCACTTCCCGACCCCGACCATAAATTATATTAACTACGCCCGGCGGGAAACTGTTTTTAAAAGCTTCTAAAAGTGGAGAAATTAGTAAAACGCCATTTTTAGCCGGTTTAAAAATTACAGTATTTCCCATAATTAGTGCGGGAATCAATAAAGCAAAAGTTTCATTTAAAGGGTAATTATAAGGCCCCAAACATAAAACCACCCCCAAAGGCCCACGCCTTATATGTGCATGGATTCCATCCCTTTTAGAAAATTTGGCACTATCGCGGTCTAATTGCTTGTAATCTTCAATAGTATCGTAAATATACTCTACCGTCCGGTCAAATTCTTTGCGTGAATCAGGAAGGGATTTTCCGATTTCCCACATTAAATATTTTACAACCTGCTCTCTTTTTGTTTCCATTTCAGCAACGAATTTCTCCATACAGGCTATTCGCTCTGAAACTTTCATAGTTGGCCAATCGCCCTGGCCTTTTGCGTATGCTTTACAGGCTGAATCTAGCACCTTAAGTGCCGATTCTTTATCCATATGCGGAATGGTACCCAATAATGTAGGCTCATAATCTTCGGAAGAAGAAATTGTAGAGTAAACCTCATCTTTTTGGCCTTCCCATTTCATCAATTTCCCCTGCGAGAGATAAGTTTCCTGGTGTAGTAAATCTGTAATCTGAAATTCCTGTGGTATTTTCATAATTTTAGTTTTTATAGGTTTTGAAAACCGGGAAAACACCAGGTTGTTTTCCCGGTTTTACAAGTTAATTCCCGTTAAAAAATATCATTACAGCAGCAACCAGTGCAATTACAACTATTGAAACTAAAATATCAATCCAACTGTAACTATTCTTGTTATTCTGCTTTTCTTCTTTAGAAATAGTCTGGAAGGTTAAGTTCTCAATTTTAATCCTCGCCGGTATCTGACTTAACCAACTTACTACAGTGATTAAAATTACACAGAATAAAAAGAACCACGCAGCAAATTTTAAAAAGTTAATATCTCCCAGTAAAAATAAGAAACTGTCAGGATCAAGAGAATCTTTAAATAGTTCCAGGATAATCCTTAACGCCCCAACTACAAAACCGGTTACCAGGGTTACAAAAGCACCGGTAGCATTAATACGCTTATAGAATATCCCCAATAAGAATACCGCAGTAATAGGAGGTGCTATATACGATTGTACTTTTTGTAAATATTCATATAAAACCCCTGAAATATTGGCCATAATCGGGATCCAGACAATTCCGATAATTACAATAATTACCGTGGCGATTTGCCCAGTTCGAACCAGTTTTTTCTCCGGTGTATTTGGACGTAATTTTTTATAAATATCTACTGTAAATAAAGTAGAACAAGAATTAAAAACCGATGCCAGCGAACTCATCAATGCAGCCAGCAATCCGGCTGCTACAAGTCCGCGTAAACCTGAAGGTAATAAATTACTCATTAAAATAGGGAAAGCTTCATCAGGATTATCCCATTCTAATTCCCCACGCATTTTAAGCGTTAGAGCAATAATACCAGGGATTAAGAATAAAAATACAGGAAGTAATTTCAACAATGCTCCAAAGATAGTCCCTCTACGACCTTCTTTAATGTTTTTTGCGGTAAGTGCACGCTGCACAATATACTGATCGGTACACCAGTACCAAATACCCACAATAGTACTCGTAATTAACAGCGGTAACCATGGGAAATCGGGGTCTGTAGCAGGTCGCCACATATCCAGATATTGTGGCGTGACTGTTTCTTTCATACTCGCCCATCCGCCAACTTCATCTAAACCGATAAAAGTTAAAGCAGCAGCCCCAATAACCAAAATAATCGCTTGCAGGGTTTCGGTATAAACTACGGCCCGCATACCACCAAGAACCGTGTAAAGTCCTGTTAAAATAACGGTAGAAAGTGCTCCGGTCCAGAAATCTATTCCCAAAAGCGCTGAAACCACAACCCCTCCGGCATAAATAGTAACCGAAATTTTAGTAAGCACATAAGCGATAATTGAAAAAACAGAAAGAATCCACCGCGAACGGGCATCAAAACGCTTTTCAAGAAATTCGGGCATGGTAAATACACCGCTCCTGGCATAAAACGGCAGAAATACCCAACCTAAAATCAAAACCACCCAGGCTTGAATTTCGTATATAAGCATTGGAAGTTTATCTCCGGCTCCGGCTCCTGCAAGTCCTACCACGTGTTCAGAGCCAATATTCGAAGCAAAAATAGAAGCCCCGACTACAAACCAGCCCACATTACGGCCAGCCAAAAAGTAATCTTCGGTATTGGATTGTTTTTTATTAATTACCCAAAATGCGATTCCTAAAAGCACTAAAAAGTAACCTACAATCGCAATCCAGTCGTATAAATCTAATGGTACCATATTCTTATTTTACTGAAAATTTAAAAGTGGTTTTGGAAGTATAAGTTTCACCGGGTTCCAGTACTACAGAAGGGAAGTCTTCCTGATTTGGAGAATCGGGATAATGTTGGGTTTCCAGACAAAATCCGCTGCGTTGCCCGTAATTGCTTTCGCCTCCTTTTTGAGGACGGGTACCGTCTAAAAAGTTTCCTGAATAAAACTGAATTCCCGGTTCATTGGTATGAACTTCAAGAAATCTTCCCGATTCTTTATGATAAGCGGAAGCTGCAAAACGCATTCCCGCATCCTGTTCATTCAATACCCAACAGTGATCGTAGCCTTTCCCCAGGGCTAATTGCTCGTTATCGGCTTCGATTTCTTCACCAATTTCTTTGGCTTTTCTGAAGTCGAATGGTGTGTCCGCAACTTCTTTTAATTCTCCGGTGGGAATCAAGGTTTCATCTACCGGTAAAAATTCATCGGCGTTGATTTCTATTTCGTGATCGAGTATTTTTTCTGAAAAATCCCCGGAAAGGTTAAAATAAGAATGCTGGGTAAGATTTACCACAGTCTTTTTATCAGTAGTCGCGCTGTATTCTATATCAAAAGAATCATCATCGTTTAAAGTATAGATTACCGTAGTTTCCAATGTTCCGGGATAACCTTCTTCGCCGTCTTCACTAGTATAGGTAAGTTTTAATGAATTTCCCTCTATGGGTTCGGCACCCCAAACCACTTTATCAAAACCTTTTTCGCCACCATGCAAATGATTTTCACCATCGTTCTGGGCCAATTCAAATTCTTCACCATCTAAAGAAAATTTCCCTTTAGCGATTCGATTACCATACCGACCAATAAGCGCTCCGAAATATGGATTTTCTTCAGTATAATCTTCCAAAGAATCAAAGCCAAGAACTACATCTTTATAGTTCCCGCCTTTATCAGGTGCGGTCCAGGAAGTGATAATTCCGCCATAGGTAATGACCTTAACTTCCATTCCGTTTTCATTTTTCAGGGTAAATTCTTCTACGGTTTCGCCCTCTGAAGTAGTACCGTAGTTTGATTTAGCCACCTCCATAGTTGGTTCGGTTTCGGTTGGCATAGGCTCCTTGCTTTCTTTCCCGCTATCCTTGCACTGCACCATAACAAGGCTTAGCAAAACAAGTGCGGAATTAAAAAAAGTGTATTTTGTTTTTTTCATTTATACAAAAATTTATAGGCCACTGATTTCGGTTTGTTTATACCGATTGGCAATGGCCATTTTTATTAAACGCCCGAACTTGTGGGCTTACATCCCGTGTTGAAACTGGTGATAATAAGCTTCATTAGCATTAATGGTATCTTTAAAATCGCGAACGCGGGTACGCTCATCGATTACCAGCAATTCAATTCCTGCAATATCAGCAAAATCTTCTAAATATTCTGTAGTAATATCTTGCGTATAAACCGTATGGTGTGCCCCTCCTGCCAAAATCCAGGCGGTTGCCGCTGTTTCCAGATCGGGTTTAGCATCCCAAAGTACACGGGCTACCGGTAGTTTAGGTAAGTCGGCCTTTGGTGTAACCGCTTCAACTTCATTTACAATTAAACGAAATCTATTGCCCATATCTACCAAGGAAGCATTTAAAGCTTCACCTGCAGGAGCATTAAACACAAGACGAACCGGATCTGCCTTACCTCCAATTCCTAAAGGATGAACTTCACAGTTAGGTTTTCCATCAGCGATTGAGGAACAGATTTCCAGCATATGCGAACCTAAAACAAAAGATTTTTCCGGTGTAAAATGATAAGTGTAATCTTCCATAAAAGAAGTTCCCTTTTTCATTCCTGTAGCCATTACTTTCATCGCACGAAGTAAAGCAGCAGTTTTCCAGTCACCTTCCGCCCCAAAACCATAACCATCGGCCATAAGGCGTTGAACTGCAATACCGGGAAGTTGTTTTATTTCTCCCAGATTTTCAAAAGTATCGGTAAAAGCCGTAAAACCACCTTCTTCTAAAAAGGCCCGTAAACCGAGTTCAATTTTTGCAGCTTCAACCAGGGATTGTCGTTTTTCGCCCCCTTCTTTTAAGGAATCGGTTAGGTTATAATCATTTTTATATTCTTTTAGCAGGTTTTCTACCTCAGCATCATTAACTTTATTGATATGGGCCACCACATCTGAAGAATCAAAACCGTTAACCGCTACACCAAATTTCATTTCAGCAGCTACTTTATCGCCTTCAGTTACGGCCACATCACGCATATTATCTCCAATTCGGGCAACTTTCATATGTTGTAGTTCATCCCAACCAAGAACTACGCGAGACCAAACTCCTAATTTTTGCTGAACGCGCTGGGTTTGCCAGTGACCTACCACAACTTTACGCTTTTTACGCATCCTGCTCATCATAAAGCCAAATTCCCGATCGCCGTGAGCCGACTGGTGTAAATTCATATAATCCATATCAATTTTATCCCAGGGAAGTTCGGCATTAAACTGCGTATGTAGGTGGCAAAGTGGTTTTTTTAAGATATTAAGTCCGCGAATCCACATTTTGGCCGGAGAAAAAGTATGCATCCAGGTAATAATCCCGATACAATTTTTATTAGAATTGGCCTGAATCATCAGGTCGTGAATTTCTTCGGAAGACTTTACGGTTTCCTTCCACACAACTTTTAACGGAAGATGCTCGGAAGCATTTAATCCTTCTACAATTTTTTTGGAATCGGCAGCTACCTGATTTAAGGTTTCCTCGCCATATAGATTTTGGCTTCCCGTTGCAAACCAAATTTCTTTTTGTGATAGATCAGTCATAATTTAAATTTCGGAATTTTATTGTTGACCGTAATACGCATCTTTTCCGTGCTTACGATCGTAATGTTTATTTATTAATGAATTTTTTAAACGTGGGGCTTCAGGATTAATTTGAAGGGTTAAGTAAGCCATTTTGGCTACTTCTTCCAAAACCTTGCTATTGTAAACGGCTTTGGCAGCATCTTTCCCCCAGGAAAACGGCCCGTGATTCCCTAAAAGTACCATTTGCACCTCTTGGTAAGAAATATTTTTATCGCGAAAACATTCTAAAATCTGAATTCCGGTATTATGCTCGTAATTTCCTTCTATAAGTTCATCACGCATAGGAGGCGCACAGGGAATATCTGCCGTAAGGTGATCGGCGTGGGTAGTTCCAAAAATCGGGATATCTTTTTGCGCCTGTGCCCAGGCTACCGAATGTGTAGCGTGAGTATGCGCAATTCCTCCTATCTTTTCCCAGTTTTTATATAAATAAGCATGGGTTTTAGTATCAGAAGAAGGCCGCATGTCACCTTCAACAATATTATTTTCAAAATCTACGATTACAATATCTTCCGGTTTTAAGGTCTCATAAGGCACTCCGCTGGGTTTAATGGCAAAAACCTCATTTTCGCGATCTACGGCACTCACATTTCCGAAGGTATAAATTACCAAATTTAACGCATCCAATTCCATATTGGCCTCATAACATTCGCGTTTCAATTCTTTATACTTTGACATCAGCTTTTCTTTTTTGATTAATACTATTTTCAACAAAAGCCCCCAGTTCTTTATAGGCCTGCATCCATTCTTTATAAACCGGTACTTCTTCCGGTTGCGGATGATATTCGGCTTCAAAATCGCTCCCCAGAGTTTTACTGGCTTCTATTACATTGGGAAAAATTCCCGCAGCCACCGCAGCATAAACCGCTGCACCCAAAGCCGGTGCTTCATCAGAAGAAGCAACTTTTATTGGCATATTGAGTACATTGGCCAGGGTTTGCATAATATAGCCCGATTTACGGGCTACCCCGCCAATGCCAATTACGCTGTCTATTTTCACGCCTTCTTCCTGAAAGCGGTCTACTATTTCTTTGGAACCGAAGCAAATAGCGTTTACCAGCGCTTTAAAAATATGAGGCGCTTTACTCCCCAATGATAGATTTGAAATCGCAGCTTTTAATTCCTGATTAGCATCTGGTGTTCGACGGCCATTAACCCAATCTAAAGCTACCGGTACACTCTCTTCCAGTGAGAGTTTCTCGGCTGCTGCTGAGAGTTCTTTAATAAAGTTTTGTTCAACCTCTTCCTTAAGTTTTTCTTTTTGTTCTTCAGAAAGGATTTTGGAATTATAAACCAAATGATCTAAAGGCCATTGAAGCACATTTTTAAACCAGGCCAAAACATCACCAAAAGCAGACTGGCCGGCTTCAAGGCCAATCATCTGTGGGATAACCGAACCATCTACCTGGCCACAAATTCCTTTTACGGTATTATCGCCTACATTTTCCTGTTCAGAAACAATGATATCACAGGTAGAAGTTCCCATAACGCGGACTAAAGTATTTTTATCGATTTTAGCCCCTACCGCCCCTGAGTGTGCATCAAAGGTTCCCACGGCAATCACACAATCGGTACTAAGGCCAAGTTTTTTAGCCCATTCGGAATTTAAATTCCCCGCTACTTCATCAGAGGTATAAGTTTCTGTATATAATCGGCTACGCAACTCTCCCAAATAAGGGTCAAGACGATTTAAAAAATCTTCTGACGGTAAACCGCCCCAGCTTTCGTGCCACATTGCTTTATGTCCGGCGGCACAACGACTGCGTTTAAAACTTGCTAAATCGGAATGATCGCTTAATAAAAAAGTCATTAAATCGCAGTGCTCCATCCAGGAATAGGCTGCTTTTTTCACTGCTTCATCCTCGCGAATAATATGGGTGATTTTTGCCCAAAACCATTCAGAAGAATAAATTCCGCCTTCATATTTGGTGAAATCCTCACCGCCCCAACTTCGGGCAAGCTCATTAATTTCGTTGGCTTCACTAATAGCGGTATGGTCTTTCCACAACACCATCATCGCATTTGGATTTTCTTCAAAGCCTTTTTCAAATGCTAAAGGTCTGCCCTCTTTGGTTACCGCAATGGGCGAAGAGCCTGTGGTATCTATACAAATTCCCTTAACGGCCCGCCCATCAATTCCGCTTTTCTTAATAACTCCCTTTATAGTTTGCTCCAGCCCTTCAATATGATCCAGCGGATGCTGGCGAAATTGGTTTACCGCAGCATTGCAATACTTTTGTACAGCCCAGCGCGGATAGTTAAAAACACTGGAGGCAAATTCTTTGCCCGATGCCGTATCAACCAGTACCGCACGCACTGAATCGGTACCGTAATCAAGGCCTATGACGTAATTATTCATGATCTAAATATTTTCTTAAAAACAAATATAAAATTTTTATGATATTAAGTGTTACAAAAACATTTAATTTTTATTTAAAAACATTTATTGAATAGCATTTTATAATAAAGTTTGCTTTAATCTCCTGAGTTTGTGTTTCAGGAGTATTTTTTTGGAGCCTTAAAAGAATTTTTATTAAATAACTTAGGACATACCAATGCTTACATAACTGCCTTTTTCCTTAAAATTTCGTTATTACTATTCCGCAGTATTTATTATTTAATAAAATTCAAAAACCGGTCTTCCATTGTTATCAAATTTCACTTCCATCATTCTTGCATGACGATTAGGATCGTATAATGGATCTGCCTTAATTTCATTTAAGGGTCTTTTATCTGTTGCAGGTACCATTTTTGGATCTCCAACTGCCTTTTCGTAATCTCTGGCATGATAAATCATTAAAGGATCTCCGTTTTCATCGACGGTAAAGGAATTATGTCCAGGACCATAAATGCCTTTTTCTTCATTGGTTTTTAAAACGGGGTATCTTGACTTTTTCCAGGAATTTCTATCCAATAAATCAGCATTTTCGTCTGCTTCCATCATTCCCATACTGTAAGAAGCTCCGGTGGCACTTGCTGAAAACGTGATATAAATTTTGCCTTTGTTTTTAATCACTGCGGCTCCTTCATTAACCCAAAAATCAATACGTTCCCAATCGTAATCTGGCGTGGTAAGCATAAACTGAACTGTTTTTAGCTTTATGGGTGATTCCATTTCAGCTAAATACAGGTTAGAAGCTGCGAATTGCCCACCAGTTTTTTCTGCCCAACAGAAATAGCGCTTTCCATTGTGCTCAAAGACAGTTCCATCTAAAGAAAAATCGGTAAAACTTTTTGGATCGTCATCAGCTGCTTGCATTATTCCGAGTTCTTTCCATTCGTCTTTCAATGGATTTTGACCTTTACATTCCAGAACATACGGTCTCAACTTCCAAATATCGTCTTCTTCACTGGCTGCGAAATATACATACCATTTCCCATCTAAATAATGAATTTCCGGTGCCCAGATGTGCCGACTCATTGGCCCGCTTTCGTGTTTTTCCCAAACTTTAAAGGACTCTGCAGCCTGCAATCCTTCAATGGTTTTTGCTCGTCTTATTTCAATAGCATCGTAAGTGGGTACAGAACCTGTAAAGTAGTAGTAACCATCTGTATGCTTATAGATAAAAGGATCTGCACGTTGCAGCACAATAGGATCGTTTGACTTTGTTATATCTTCAACATTAGTCGTATGATCTTGCGCATTTAATTGCGAAGGATTAGCAACTGCCAGCAAAGAAAAAGCCACAAGTACTAATTTTATTAATGATTTTGCCTTGATCATGAGTTTGTTTGTTTTTAATTATTATTCCAAAGGAGCAACAGTTGGCCATCCATTATCCCAGCTTAATTCTTTAATTTTAAGTTTTGGAGCTGCTTTATCGTTTGCATCATATGCATGAAAAAACATATAATCCTTACCGTTAAAAGTGTAAGTACTATTGTGGCCGGCTCCATACCAATTTTTATTTCCTTCTACGATCAATGTTCCTCCCCCTTCATTCAATGGCTTTCCATCCTTATCTATATAAGGTCCAGTTACATCCTTAGATCTTCCTACAACTACTTTATAGGTGCTATCTTCTCCTCTACAACATAAATCCCAAGAGAGAAATTGATAATAATAACCGTGTTTTTTAAATATAAAAGGGGCTTCCAAAGCAGCATCACCGGGATTTTTATCAGGAATTTCAAAAGAACGTTCTCTTTTAGCAATGGTATGCCATTCTTCTGGTTTGGTGATAGATTTTAGGTCTTCATCCATTTTAACAAGTTTCAACCCGTTCCAGAAAGATCCAAAAGACATCCAAACAGTACCTTTTTCATCTTCGATCATGTTAGGGTCTATGGCATTCCACATATCCCTATTTGGAACCGATTGCACTACTATACCGTGATCTACCCATTCGAAATCATCATCTTCAGGATTTAAAGTTTTATTGGTTGCAACACCAATGGCCGAAGTATTCTTCGCAAATGATGAAACCGAATAATATAAATAGTATGTATTGTTATGGTGAAAAATATCAGGTGCCCAAATATGGTTATTAAAATCTGAAACTACCTCATCTGTCCAGTCAGGTTTTTCAGAAAAAACAGGTTCTTCCCTTTTCCAGTTTTCTAAATTGGTAGAACTATATACTGAAATCCCCCTGCCTGTATTAAACAAATAAAAAGTACCATCCTGTTCTGCAACAACAGGGTCGTGCACCCTGATTTCCTGAGCATTCATTACTAAAAATCCTAATAGGAATAAGAAAGTAAATAAATTTGATGTTTTCATAGCATTTTATTTTACCGGCTCCTGAATTCCTTCAGAAGTCATTTGAATCCGTTGTATAGTCCCATCTTCATTGTATTTTAATTTATCAATACAAACGGAACGACTGTAACTAGAGCCCCCATTTTGTAGGCCACCATTATGGTAAATAAAATACCATTGGTTATGAAAATTCACAATTGCCTGATGATTGGTATTACTATTTCCCGCAATTTCATTGAGGATGCCTTTATATTCCCACGGGCCTTCTATATTATCTGACATTGCATAAGCGATTTTCTCAGGAAAGCCGGTTGCATAGGTCAAATAGTATTTTCCCTGGTGACTATGAATCCATGGTGCTTCAGTAAAAGGAGCTCCTTCAAATGTAATTTGCTTTATATCACCATCTATTTCAACCATATTCTCTTTAAGTTTAGCATAATAACATTCACCATTTCCCCAAAAAATCCAGGGCTGATTATTCTCATCAATATAGATGGCAGGATCTATGGTTGCCCAACTATGATCGGAAGCAAAACTATCTTTATTTGTTAATAAGGGTTTCCCTAATGCATCTTTATAAGGGCCTTGCGGTTTGTCTGAAACAGCCACTCCAATTCCCGACCAATTTGTACTCACATACCAGTAATACTTCCCATTTCGTTTAACCACATCGGCCGCATAAGCATCACCACTCTTTGCCCATTTGAAATCAGTAATTTTTAAAGGAACTGGATATTCTATCCAATTTTTAAAGTCTTTTGTGGAAAAAACCAACCAGTCCTTCATTTTATATCCCGATTGATTTCCTTCAAAATCGTGTCCCGTAAATAACCAGAGCGTATCATCCTCAACCAAAGCTGCCGGGTCGGCGGTAAATTTATGTTTGATAATAGGGTTTCCTTTTACTTGAAAATGGTAAGGAAATTCCTGCTCTTCCTGTGCCAGGATAACCAGTGAGGGAAGAAATAAAATTAGCAAAAGAAATATTGTTTGTTTTTTCATGTCATTTTTTATTTAAGTATAGAGGCCGGAACGCCTCTCCATTGGTTATTTAATCGTTGTATTTCTTCATTTGTAATACTGATAACACTGCCGTGACGAGGATGAAAGTTTTTGGTAAATTCCTCCGTTTTCTTTGAAAAGTTGTAAAGATCAGTGCTTCGCTGGAACTCATAACGTCCACTGCTATAGAGATCGTACATAAGAATGTATTCTTCTTTTCCAATTAATTTAAAAACCGAAGAACCTTCTACAACTGTATTTTTATTTGCATAAGCATCAAGATAGTTAAAATGCTCTTTCCACGACCCTTTTAAAGAAGTGCTTGTGGCTTGTTTAATTCCATTTTCAAACTCTTCACCTTCTTCATTTTTCGTATTGCCTTTGTAAAACAAATGATAAACCCCATCATTTAAGATGATATCACCATCAATAGCTCCATCTTTAGCACTATACATCAATTTAGGAGCTGATTCAAAACCTGTAAAATCTTCATTTGCGTAAGCTGAATAAAAATCTAATTTTAAATTATGATGAAATCGAACGGTGAAATACACCAGGTATTTTTTCTCTTCAAAATCGTAAATGGTTTGTGGTGCCCAGACCCATTTTACATTTTTGAATTTTTTTGGATATCTCTCTTCCAGATTGATGGCTGAGCTTCCCCAGTCAATCAGATTTTCAGAATACAATAGCACAATCCCCGGGTTGGTGTCCCAACCATTTTTTCTGGTGAACATATCAGTTGCTACCATATAAAAATCACTGTTTTCTCCTCTGAGAATATGAGGATCTCGTACGCCCCCGGTATTTGAAATTTTTGATGAATTTAATACAGGCTTATTCCCATTTAAGGCATGCCAGTTTATTGCATCATCACTGATTGCAAACCGAATTTGTTCCTGAAGTTCGCTAGGTCCGGTTCCTTCAAAATAGGCAAACAAATAAGCTTCAAACTTTGGTGAAGATTTATTTATTTGAGAATAGCCATTCATCACCAAAGTAATGACGAAACACGCAGCACAATAAAATTTAAAACTTCTCATTTTTCTTTCCATTTTAACTGAAAGTCCCAATATTTTGCAAGTCGATCGGCTTCATTTTTAGTTAAATGAATTACCGCGCCATGTTTTGGGGAAGAAAAATTTGTGGCCTTCATAACACCTCCATTAAAATGTCCTATATCCTTAAAATTTTTGAAATCGGTAGTTTCCAAAAACCCAAAATCATGAGGCTGAATACCGTAAATATCATACATTAAAATCCATCGATCTTCCCCGATGATTTTCCAGACATTTGGTGCTTCACTGGCTTCTTTTTCGGTGTCATACCATTTCTCATCATACTCCCAATCAGTATTAATTTTTGCGGAAGTCGCCTGTTTAATGCCTGGGGTACCATCATGTGGTGTATAGAACATGTGATATTGATCATCTATCATTGAAATGTCCGCATCTATATAACTAATATTTTTGGGATAAGAGAATAGTAATTTCGGTTCGGTAAGCAATTGATCGAAGTCCTCATTTACATAACTATAATACAGTTTGTTTAGATCATTTTTATTGCGCATAGTATAATACAGCATCAGCTTTTCTTCTGCTTCATCATAAATAGTCTGCGGAGCCCAGGCCGCACCAACTTCATCATATCCATCAAATTCTTCAGCAATATTCACATTGGCAATAGACCAGTTAATTAAATCGGACGATTTCATCAAGACAAAACCTTTGTTATTTCCCCATCCATACTTATCACCCTGTCTTTGCCATTCCGTTTCGCGTAAGCCCTCTCGTTGTGCAAAAATGTGAAGATCGGTCATGGCAACATAAAAGTTATCATCAGGACCACGGTATATATGTGGATCACGAATTCCCTGTTGTATTGCAATAGAATCTCCAGCTATAATTGCTTTTCCCTGATTAATATCAGTAAAAGTTAATCCGTCGGTACTGAGTGCCATATGTAAACTGTGATCACTATCTTTAAAATAGGTCATTAAATAAGCACTCATTTTATTCCCACTCCCATTTACAGATTGAGCATACACCCCAGCTGTAAATAAGCAAAAAACAACAATTAATATTTTTCTATACATTAGCTATGTTAAAAGTTTGTTTTAGCACTCCTCTCTTGTTTTTATTAAAACTTTTCAGTCGATTTTTTTACCCCAAACTGAAACTCCAACGCCATTAATCCCTGAATACACTAGTGTTGATTTTCGGGGAAAAGCTTCCCAATCCCAGGCATTGCTCACAATTAATTCAATATCATTAATACTAAGTATGTTCATTTTATCATCAAAAGACCAAGTACCACTAATGTCTCCTCCCAGTGAATTGTCTTCATTCAATACAACTATAATAGACTCTTGCATGGATTGGTATTCATAATTTAAAGTAATTTCCTCCCATGTACCTGAAATTTCCTCGACTGTAATATTTTCTTCCGGAACATCAGCAAATCGCTGCGGAGAAACTACAGGCCAACCATCTTCTGTCCATTCCATCTCACGCACATGTCCCATCATTATAGCATTAGAAGCATTAATTCCTGGAATGTCCTTAGGCAAACGCCCTTGTGAAGCATAAAACCAATCTTCCGTATCGGGATGTTGAAATACTGAAGGATGAGATATACCTACCCATCCGGAATGATTATTAAACTTATAGGGATGCGTTAAAACAGGTAGGGATTCGGCTCCTCCTGTAACATTTGCACCATCTATCCCTACATAAGGCCCGGTTATATTTTCTGAACGAGCCACCCGTGTATTATAAGCTACAGAAAGTTCATCATAGGCCAGAAAAAGATAATAATACCCAGTATCTTCGTTATAAATAATTTCAGGAGCTTCTAATCCCTGCCAACGATTGTTATTTACATCACCACGTCCTGCAATTCTCTGCCCGTAATCTTCTAGCTCTTCTAATTCAAAAGGTTTACCAGTAGCCGGATCGAGTTTTACAGCGGCTATTCCTGAATGCCAGGATCCATAAACCAACCAATGTTCACCCTCGGGAGTAACGATGAAGCTAGGATCTATAGCATTAAATTTAAAATAGCCGCTCCAATCATTATTTCCATTTCTTTCGTAAGATTCCATTCCATCGGCCACAGAATGAATAACCATTCCCTTGTCTTTCCATTCTCCCGAAGAAAGATCATTTGTCTCTGCCAGCCCAATAAAGGCACGTTCAGTCCAGGAAGTATTTGAATCATTCCCCGTAATTGGATTGTTTACCACCACACTGTAATATAATCGGTAAGTATCTCCTACTTTTGAAATATGGGGAGCCCAAAAACCATAATCGGGATTTTCAATGGGTTCCAGAGGCGGATTCATTCGTGCTCTCATATTATTAAGAGAATCTTTTATCCAACCAGGTGCTTTGGAAAAAACTGCACCCCGGTACTCCCAATTTACCAAATCTGAAGATCGTCTAACAGGATAATGCCCGTGTCCTTCATGCGCATTCCCATACGAAGCATTAGTTTGGTACATATAAAAATAATCACCATCTTTTTCAATAGTTGGGTCGTGTACATTGACTAAATTCCATTGACTACGTTGCTCCCACGAAGCTATATCCGTATAGTTATCGGCATAAGCGGGACCGCTAAAATCATCTGGAGTTTCCTCTTCCTCCCCCGTGGCATCATCTGTAAAATCCGCTGGAGCATCATCAGAACAAGATACAGCAATTATGCTTAGCAATAAAAGCAAAGAAGAAACAAAATTATTCAACAAATATTTTTTATAAATGAATTGCATGGATATCAAAAATCAGCATATAAAGGTACTTTAGAAGTATTCAGAATATTAATTCGTCTTCTCAAGCCTTTTATTTTTCTTCAAGTACTACCACTGAAAAAGGAGGAAGCGTTAGCTTTAGATTCCCCCTTCGCAATTTAAAATCATCAAAACCGGACACCTTTATTTTTTCTGGATTATCAAAAGTATTATGGTCTTGTAAGTTTTCTGAAGTTAAAATGGTAGCGGTCATGTTATTAACTTCAAGTTCAGCTAGATCAATTTCTACCGTATTTTCTTTTTCTGAATCTATATTTACTATAGATATATTTACATTTTCATCTTTTTGTGAAGCTGAAACCGATACTGCAGGAAGTGTTTCTCCATTATGGGTGTATTCAGGAGAATCAAACACTACGGGCAATAACTGAGCATCGTGGTGTACGGTATACATTTTCAATACATGATACGTTGGAGTTAAAAGCATTTTTTCACCTTCTGTTAAAGCAACAGCCTGCAACACATTTACTGTTTGTGCTAAGTTCCCCATTTTTACCCTGTCACTTTCATTATTAAAAATATTTAAAGTAACACCAGCAATCATGGCATCTCTCATTGTATTTTGCTGATAAAGAAACCCAGGGTTTGTACCTTCTTCTACTTCATACCAACCACCCCATTCATCAACTATAAGATCTATTTCTTTTTTTGGATCATATTTATCCATAATATCAGTATGCTTATCAATAAGTTCCTGCATAAACAAAGCAGTTTTCATCGTAGAAAAATATTGCTCTTCATTAAAGTCGGTTGCAGATCCTTTGTTTTGCCATTCTACATAAGAATAGGAATGTAGCGCCACACCCTCAATAAGGTGCTTTGGAATATCCCGCATAAGCACTTCGGTCCAGTGATAATCATCCTGGTTTGCTCCTGATGCAATTCTATAAAGGTTATTGTCGTTTTCCCAACTTGTCATAAAAGTAGCATACTGACGGTAGAGGTTGGCATAAAACTCTGCGGTCATATTTCCACCACATCCCCACATTTCATTTCCAACACCCCAATACTTCACATTCCATGGCTCTTCTTTACCATTTTCTTTCCTAAGCTCAGCCATAGGACTTCCTTCTGCATGATTAACATATTGAATCCAGTCGGTAAATTCTTTAACCGTTCCACTTCCAACATTAGCAGCCAGATAGGGTTCAGCACCTAACTCTTCACAAAGATTTAAAAAATCATGGGTACCAAAACTGTTATCTTCTGTAACACCGCCCCACCAGGCATTTACAATGCTGGGTCTATCTTCTTTAGGACCAATTCCGTCCATCCAGTGATAGGTATCTGCAAAACACCCTCCTGGCCAACGTAAATTAGGAATCTGAATATCTTTTAAGGCCTTAATCAAATCATTCCGAACCCCATCGGTATTAGGAATTTTACTATCCTCGCCTACATATAGACCATCATAAATAGCACGGCCTAAATGCTCGGCAAAATGACCATAAATATGTTTACTAATTTGAGGTGCATCTTCATTCTTTGTTAGCTTTATACTGGTTTGGCCAAAGAATGCATTAGGGATAAAAAACACCCCTATTAATAGTGTAAATAATAGTTTATTTTTCATTGTTTAAAGTTTAATAAGGGAACATCTTTTTAAAGGTGCTCCCAGATGGCTAATTAATTTGCTGAATTAGGTTCTAAATTTGGGTTAACATCCAGTTCACTTTGCGGAATAGGTAAATATTCTTTTCCTTCAGACCAGGTATTGAACTCTGAATCATGAGCCCTAATCTCTTCCAATTTATCTGAATCATACAACCACCCCCACCGAACAATATCGTGATATCTAATACTTTCAACCGAGAGTTCCAGTGCTCTTTCGTGTGCTATTTGTTCTCTCATTTCATTTTGACTCATACCGGGTTTTACTTCTTCCAGATCTGGTAAATTAGCCCGATCCCTAACCTGTTGTATATATTGATAGGCCTGTTGGGTTTGCCCTGTTTCATTTAACGCTTCGGCATACATCAATAGCACATCTGCATATCGCATCACACGATAGTTTATTTCAGAGAGCTCTACACTTCCCTGGCTTTCCAAATCAAAACCAAATCCGTCGTGGGTATATTTTCTTGGATATATAGCTTCCTCTGCATGAGGCCATTCGACACCATTATAAACGGTTGTAGAATTGGCTCCCGGCTCATAAGAAGCTATAGTAGCCAATAAACGCGGATCAACTCCACCATCAACCGTTTGTTCTTCTTTAAACTCCTCATAAATCCATTGCGTAGGAAGAAAATCAGAATATCCATACCCATCCATAGCATAAGTATGTCCTACAGAAGATACCTGCATCCAGGATCCAGAAGGTTCTCCCCCATAATTCATAACCGTGCCTCCCACCTCATCTGTTCCCTCAAACTGAACTTCAAATAGTGACTCCGGGTTATTTTCATTAAACGGTCCAAAATTATCTCGATAATTGTCTACCAAAGAATAGATATTAACATCAGGTCCATTTACTAATTTGTCAAATTCTCCTGCAGCTTGTTCCCATTTTTCAGTATATAAATATGTTTTACCAAGAAATCCCGTAGCAGCCCCTTTTGTGGCCCTCCCTATCTGCCCCTTATCGGGTCCAGATATACTTTCATAATCTACAGGTAACAACTCCTGGGACTTTTGAAAATCAGCAATTATCTGGTTCCAAATCTCTTCTTCAGAAGCAGTAGGTGTATTATAATCTTCGCCTTCGGCTGGTACTAAAACAAGAGGAACTTTTTCAAAATTAATCTTAAGATGAAAATAGGCAAGTCCTCTTAAAAAATGAGCCTGACCTATTATTCTGCTTTTATAACTTTCATCCATCTCAATTTCTGGAACTTTTTGCAGTACCTGGTTTACTCTAAATATCTGCTGATAATAGGCGGCCCACACCCATTGCACAGGGTCTGCGGTGGGTAATATAGTAAAATTAGACACTTGCATTAAATCCGGCCAGGGGGTATCCCCTCTAAAATCATCAGCTCGGCCATCTGTTAAAGCGGGGGTCATCCGCATATAGTATCCATCAATTAATAAGTTATTATAAGCAGCGTCTATTCCCGCCTGAGCCTGTTCAGCACTAGCCCAATAATTTTCTGCTATCATATTATTCGGATCAGAAAGTTCAAGTTTATCATCACAAGCAGAAAACAATGTGACGAATATCAATAAAAATATAGTTTTATAAATTTTCATAGTTCTTTATTTGATTAAAATGTCAAATCAATTCCTAACATAAAAGTTCGTGGCTTCGGATAAGTTCCGTTATCAAATCCTGGCTCTAACACCCCTGAATTAAAATCGGGGTTAAAACCTTTATAATGTTGAAAAGTATATAAGTTTTGAACTGTTCCATAAACCCTGGAAGAGGTTAAAAACCCACTTAGTAAACCATCAGGTAAATTATAACCTAAAGAAACAGTGTTAATCCTTAAATAATCCCCTTTTTGCAACCACCCGGGCCTGTTGGAGTCCCTAGCGTTATTATTGGGGTCATCTGCGATTACCCTGGCAATATTGGTATCGGTATTTTCGGGCGTCCATCTATCCAAAATATCTTCATGGCTATTAATAAAACCGGTAGATATCATAAGTGACCTGTACAGCCTGCTATTGATATAATAGTCTGCTGCTCCTGATGCGAATAGTGTGAAATCAAAGTTTTTACAGGTAGCTGAAAAGTTTAATCCGTAAGTTATACTTGGAATAGCACTTCCCAGAAAAGTTCTATCATCAGCATTTATTTCACCATCTTCGTTTAAATCGGCAAAACGAACATCTCCCGGAGCAGTAGCTGCATTTTGAAATGCATGTTCCTCAACTTCTTCCTGGGTTTGAAAAATCCCGTCATAAACAAAACCGAAATGTTCTCCTACTTCCCGTCCTACTTCCGTACGTGATCCAGTTCCAGCAATAGGTTCATCATTACCTCCTAAAGCTAACACTTCATTTTTTATGGTACTCGCATTTGCTGAAACATCAAAGCTAAAATCCTCTCCATCATTATAATGATAACCAATTTCAAAGTCAAAACCAGAATTACGTAAACTCCCCGCATTTACTGTTGGTGCCGTATCAATTGAACCGGTACTGGCCGGTATTGGCACCCCTACCAAAACATCGGTAGTCTCTTTTTCATAATATTCTAAAGTCAGGTCTATTTTATTATTAAATAAAGTAGCGTCAACCCCAAAATTAGAAGAGGTAGTGGTTTCCCATTTAATATTTTCAGAAATAACATTAGTTTGCACACCTCCAAGCACTCTGTTTCCGTTAAAATTATAAGGAATATTTCGATTAATTACCGGCTGGTACAGGTAATCCCCTATATTTTGATTTCCTAATTCCCCATAGCTACCCCTTAACTTTAATTGGTTTACAATATTCTCCGATACATTAAAGAAATCTTCATTAGAAAGCCTCCAGCCTAATGCAATAGAAGGGAAAGTACCGTACCTATTATCTGGTGCAAAACGCGAAGAGCCGTCCCTTCTTACCGTAGCTGTTAGCAAATATCGATCATCAAAATTATAATTTAGCCTTCCAAAATATGAAGCCAGGGTACTATATATTTCTTCCCCTTCTACAGTTTGATTATTTCCATTAGATAGTACAGGATAATAAGGCTTAGGTAAATTTTCAGAATGTCCTCTTCTTAAAACTGTTGAGTTTTTTTGATAGGTTTGACCTATTAAAAAATCTATTCCGTGTTTTCCAAAATCCTTTTCATAGTTAAGCGTATTTTCCACTAAGAAAACCGTATAAATACTGGAATCGTCATCAAGTAAAGATTTTCCTGAACCAAAAAAATAGCCCATTTGAAATTCCGGCACAAAAGAAAAATTTCTAACGTGAGTCTTATCGTAACTGGTATTTAATTTATAAGTTAACTTATGACCATTATCATTTAGCAATTCAAGTTCGGGGTTCAAAATAGCAAATATCCTGTCTACTTCAGCCGTATTGGTAAAGAGGCTATTTATCCCGGGGACATTTAAAACTATTTCCTGATGAATTTCTGATGATGTTCCTGCATACCCCCCTTCGTTGTTTTCGTCATAAACTCCCAATGTAGGAATTGCGTTTACCAGGTCATTGATTAATGGAGGCCTTCCGCCGGTTAGTATATCATCTCTAAACGTAAGAGAATTCTCAAAACTATGGGTATAATATAAGGATGGGGAAATTTTAAAAATCCCTTTTTCCATCGTTGTATTGATTCTTCCCGAGTAACGTTCATAATCGGGTCCATTACCCACAAAAACACCTTCATTCTTAAAGTAATCCATAGAAGCATTATAGGTTATGTTTTCGCCTCCACCAGAAAAACCAAAATTATGATTTTGTCTGCTACCGCTTTTCAGCCCTACTTTCTGCCAATCGGTATTAATATTATCTACATATAAGTCAGAATTTGGATCATTCCCCGAAATAAGGGGTTGACCAGCATTTTCCCTTTTTTCATTTGCGATCATTTGATAATTCTCCCTTTCTAATACAGGAATAGTTTGCGCCACTTCATCTATACCGTAGTAACCACTATATTTTATTTGAAGCGGAGTATTCTTACTACCACCTTTGGTAGTAATTAAAACCACTCCGTTAGCAGCACGAGAACCGTAAATAGCACCCGCAGAAGCATCTTTTAAAACCTCTATAGATTCTATATCATTAGGATTAAAATCTCTAATAGAGGTTCCCACCGGAACACCATCTACAACATATAAGGGCTGGCTATCTCCAAATGTCGCAACCCCTCTAATCCTAACGTTTCCGCCAGCACCCGGCTCTCCATTACTGGTTACTGTTACCCCAGCTGTACGACCCTGAAGCATTGCAGACACATCACTATTCGAAACCTTTTGCACTTCTTCAGCATCAATAGAAGCAACAGCTCCAGTCAAATCTTCTCTTCGCTGGGTACCATATCCAACCACTACCACATCATCTAATGAAGCATAATCCTCAGTTAAACTTACCGTGATTTCCCGTCTTCCCTCAACCGGTATTGAAAGTCCTTCAAATCCGATATACGAAAATTTCAAAACAGCATTAGAAGCTACTTCAATTTGAAAGTTGCCATCTAAATCGGTTACTACTCCATTACTCGTGCCTTCTTCTATAACATTTACACCAGGTAATGGCATATCATCTTTCTGAGAAGTAACTTTTCCCTCTACGGTTATTTCCTCCTGCGCAGTAATAGAAAAAATTACAAACAGAGAGAAAAACAACAAGCTACAACCTTTTCGAAAAAAGGGCAATCTGTCATTTTTTAAATATTTTTTTTCCATAAAAATAAAGCTTTAGTTTACGTGTGATTTTAACACTTTCAAATATAAATAAAATTTTTTGTTAAACAAGTGTCATTTTTACATTTCACAAAAGAATATGATAATTTATCCGTTCATAGATATAAGACGAAAAACTAAATTTTCCTCTTCCGGGGGTACCCCTGTGTATTGTTACTTACCGACTACAACCCCCGGATGAGGAAGGAGACAGAGTTGAAATTACACTCCCAAAACAGATAAAAATCAAGTTTTAGAGTATCATTAAGAATTTTTTGTTCTTAAAAACATCTTATGTATTTTTAGGATGTGACAATTAATTTTTAGTTCTATTTATAGTACCAACTTAAATACTCTGGCACAAAATCTTCAGGATAGTTTAATAAGAGGAAAAGACTTCTTTTCTATCAGCAAATAACTCACCCATATAATCCCAAAAACACTATAAAAAAAGAAACCGTCTAAAAAATTTCTCTTTAGACGGCTTCAAATCACTATCAATTTACTGAATTGGGTTCTAAACTTAGGATAAATAGCCCATTATATTTAACACTAAGTTTTCTTTTTTAATATTCTACAATCTCTCTTCTAAAGATCAATTCGCTGAACATTAGTATAGATTAATTCATTTGAAGATGAAGAATCTACTCCAATTCTTATATACAAGAACTCTAAGCCTATCAAATTATCTGGGATATCTATACTCACCGTGGAAGGTGAACCTAAGTTAATTTGATCCAAGTTAATTTCTTCCGAAAAATCATTAATATTCTGATCTATCAGCTTTGATTTTCCCAATACAATATTTATCGCTTGAAGATTACTCTCTTCAACTACTTTATTTATTTGGAAAGTTGCATTAATTGTATTGCCAACATTCTCAAAATTCTCATTCTGAATATAAAAATATGGAGTAACCGTAACATCATATTGGGTATTTCCATTTACTTGAATATTTATAGTATCATTTAGTTGCGGAAGCCATGGGTCCCCTCCTTTACGAACCATTTTATATTCTCCATCAAACAAAGAGACAGAGTAACTACCATCCTGAGCTATAAAAACAGGTATAAACTCATCAAGCGCATACCCATCTTGCCATAACTCAAATTCCGCACTATTAGAGCGAACACTTATAGGGGTTCCTTCATAATTTATTTGCCCCTTTAATAAAGCATTGGGAGCGTCAAAATTATCTTTCTCGCAACTTGTAAATGTAATAACAAATACAAATAGTATTATTTTAATATATTTTTTCATTATCGAAAATTGTTTTTAAAATATTATAATTATAACCTTTAATTTTAATGAAAAGGATTTCTTATCAGTTTCGGATTATTATTTAAAACCGCCTGATCTATAGAAGAATAATAATTTGCCAAACGGAAAAGTCGGGCACGTCTAAATCGAGTAGGTCTTATTTTGGTGAAAATGTATTTATTATTGTCAGGATGTCCCGGACGTACTATTCGGTATGGGTATAAACCATATACTACTGCATTTTCATTATTTTCGTTACCATCCCATATTTCGTGAGCTATTCGCCAACGTTTCATATCAAAAAATCGGTGATCTTCGAAAGCTAATTCCACACGTCGTTCACCCCGTATATCATCTATTGTTATATTCTCCAAACTATTAGCAGGAAAACCTGCTCGTTCACGTAAGGTATTGATATAATTTTTAGCAACTCCTGCTTGATTTAATTCAAATGCCGCCTCGGCAGCATTAAGGTAAATCTCACCCAAACGAAACCATGGCCACCAGTTTTCTGAAGCTACTCCCCTAAGACTTGCGCCTGAAGCCTCACTCAGAAATTTTCTTATATAAAAACCTGTATTAGTAACAAACTGAGCATTGTTTTGCGGCCCATCATAACCTGTCCATAAACCTCCGTCTTCGTATCTTGCTCCCAGATCTTGAGCAGCAAAAAATTCATATCCACTATCACCCCAATCAGCCACCCCGGCTTGTATATCTACTGGAACACTTTTAAAATTAGTTCCTGGATATATAACAGTTCCATATAAACGAGCATCTTTATTTTCAAAAATATCAGTAAGGTTATCATATACTATTGGTTGCCCATCTGTACCTGTAATATTTAAATCGCCATCACTACCATCTAAATACTTAAAACTTTCTACTAAATTTAATGACGGAGTCAAATTTGAAGGATACTCATTATCTTCTGTAATACTACGTGGCATATTTTCAAATGCAAAAAAGTGAGTCTTAAGGCTTGTTTCAAAATCCTTCGCAAAAATAACCTCACTATTATTTTTGCTCATTAACATCTCATAAAAATTAACTTTCTTATCAGGATTTTCATTATAGAGAGAATAACCTCCACTCTCTAATATTGTTTGAGAAGCTGTTAGTGATTTTTCATAATAATCATCAGCCTTTTCGACTGGTATACCTACTTCTTCACCAGACAGTGTTATAGGGGTATCCATCAAGTTATTATATTTTGCTATTGATGCGGCATAAAGCATGGCTCTACTCTCTAAAGCCAAAGCGGTAAAGGTATTAGCACGTGTTTGACTACCATTATTCCCCTCAAGACTATCTTTTATTTCTTCAAGTTCATTATATATAAAATCAT
This sequence comes from Salegentibacter sp., assembly GCA_017795085.1. Classification (GTDB taxonomy): domain Bacteria; phylum Bacteroidota; class Bacteroidia; order Flavobacteriales; family Flavobacteriaceae; genus Salegentibacter. The sequence continues at coordinate 254,900 of CP051246.1, read as the reverse complement.
AAACTTCATATTCTTTAGCTCTAGGTACTTGTAAATATTCAGGATCCCCATTAAAGTCATAAACCAGTTGTTCTGTAACAAGTGGAACCCCACCCATACGCTTCACCATTTCAAAGTATACAAAAGCTCTTATAAATCTCAACTCAGCTGTAAAAAGACTCTTTTGATTTGCATCTATCTCAGTGCTAAATTCATTTAAATTATCCAAAGCAAGATTAATATCTCTAATAAAGGTATAATCCCAGTATCTCCCATAATCATTTCCGTACTGGAAATCATTACGCCAGTTCTGATCAAAATGTCCCGACCACATAGCGTCATCTATTTCGGTCATTCCTCCGCTATTAAAAACTCCGTGCATACTGGGCAGTCGATCGTAGTAATTAGCTAATAAAGATTGAATTAATTGTGGATCATTCCACAACTGTTCATCAGTGATAATATTTTTAGGATCTCTTTCCAGCCAATCTTCATTATCGCAGCTTACAATAAATAAAAAGGCTATTAATATTAAACCAGTAATCTTATATTTCTTCATAATATTTTTATTGATTTTTTTAAAGTGAAAGGTTTACTCCAACAGCTATGGTTCGTTGTTGTGGATATACTACAGCAGCAGGTGCTGAAATATCAGGATCAATCTCAAACCCCTTAACATTGTCAAACGAAGCAAGGTTTGAGCCTCTAGCATAAATACGTAATCTATCAGCATGTATTTTTGAAACAAGCTTTTGAGGTAAGGTATACCCCAATTCAACATTTCTTAATCTCAAAAACCATATATTGGTTAACCAAAAGTCACTATTACGCCAATTAGGCCCTACATGTCCATTACGTATCGCAGGGTATTTTCCTGGTATCCATTCGCTATTGGGATCATAAGGATCTGCCCTATGCCATCGATCTTCTAATAAATAAGCCGGAGAATTTCCACCAGCGTGAAAAGCATTTCGAAGTTCATAATCCTGAAACCAGGATTGCATTGAAGCTCCAGCAAGGTCCACAGCCAAATCAATTCCTTTCCAATCCATATTTATAGTACCCCCATAAGATATTATAGGAGACCAATCAGTAGGATAACCTATAGGACGCTCGTCCATCCCGTTAATAATCCCATCTTCATTAACATCTTTATAAATAAAATCTCCGGGTAATAAAGTAGTATTATTTTGTCCATCTATATTAACAGGGTAATCTCTAATTTCATTCTCAGACTCAAAACGTCCTATAACTTGATACCCCCACCAGATACCTCCCCATCTGTCTTCTGCAGAATTACGGTATTCTGCCCAGGAATTACCAAACCGGGGCTTATAAGTAGCTACACTTTTGTAACGAGAATAAGTAAAATTCCCGCTTATGGAATAATTAAAATCGTTAACATTATTTTTATAAGTTATAATACCTTCTCCTCCATTATAACCATTCTCATTCAGGTTTTCATTTGGCAAGCTATATCCAACTTCACTAGGCAAGAGGACATCATATCTTGGAGCAGGTACACCAGTTCTTCTAATTCTAAAAACATCTGCAGTAAGGCTAAGTTTATTTGCAAATAGAGAAAGATCTATCCCTATATTAGAATTCGTATTCTTTACCCAAGATAAATTTCTAATGGGTAAATCTCTAGGCCTAATTCCTGTTGTATAATCCCCATTTAGAACTGCACTACCGTTATTCCAACTGTACCCTCCTAAATAATCAAATAAACCTACTCCTTGCTCCTGGCCAGTCTGCCCTGTCGAAACCCTAATTTTAAAATCATTTACCACACTTGTTAAAGGCTGAAAAAAGTTTTCATCTGATATTCGCCATCCTAACGAGATTCCTGGAAAAAAACCCCAGCGATCCCCTGGGGGATACAGATAAGAACCATCATAACGTCCTAACAATTCAACCAAATATTTATCCTGATAATTATAATTAATTTTACCTATATAACCTGCTCTGGCCTGATAATTCCAACCATCCGCAAAGGAGTTGAGTTGATCATATTCCAATAATGGTAAATAATTATTGGATGGGTTTGTACCTAATTGTAGATGATCCTGTTCAAAGTCTGAGCGTTCAAAAGCCGCCATTATAGCAATAGAATGATCTTCAAAAGATTTAGAATAATCTAATTTAATTTGGGAAAACGTACTAATATCTTCCCTTTCGCCTTGATACCGCCATCCTCCATCGGCACCTGCGGTAGGATTATAGCTGTCATTATCTGAATCATAAGTGTAAACATCATAAGTATATTGAAATCCATCAAACTTATTGTTACTAAAATTATAAGAATGGGTACCCCTGGCTTTCAATCCAAAGTCAAACTCATATTCGGCAAATAAATTAATATTCAAATTGCGGGCAAAATTATCTTTGTAACCAACAATATCACGTTCAAATAATGCAGGATTTCTTGAATAATCTCTGATATGATTTGGATATTCCGGGTTATTATTAGCATAAGGGGGTGCAGTAGGAAGGTTACTAAATACGCCTAATATAGCGGCAAAATATCCATCTCCGCCAGGTAAACCTACATCGCGTGTTTCCTCTAATCTTCCACTTATTTGTGTACCTACAGACAAACCCTTTGCAACTTCAGATTCTATATTTGCTTGAATGTTTGTTCTTTTATAAGAAAAATCATCCAGTAAGGCCTGTTGATTGGTGTTGGCCAAAGATAAATAATAACTGGTTTTATCTGTACCTCCTGCCACACTGGCGTTAATATGATGCTGAGGAACATTTTTCCGCATCATAAAATCATAATAGTCATAACTTTGATATCCCGGTTCAGTTCCAACCTGCCATTTCTCAAGTTCTTCCGGGGTAAATACACTATTTGGATCAGCACCTTCATTTTGAGCAGCTTCTACAAGTCCCCGTGTATATTGAGCTGCATTTGCCAAATCAGGGAACCTTGTCAAGTCTTGCCATCCATAATAACCATTAATGTTAATTTTAGGTTGATCATTATTTTTCCCTTTTTTAGTTGTTACCAACACCACTCCATTAGAAGCTCGCATTCCATAGACAGCTGCAGAAGCATCTTTTAAAATAGTAATACTTTCAATATCTTCAGGATTTAGAGAATTAAACATATCATTACCTGAATTTCCGGTAGATTGAACCCAATCTCGACCAGTATCACCTCCATACGGCACTCCATCTATTACATATAATGGATTTCCCATATTTCTAATTTCTAATTGAGCTCCTCGTCCCGGTCTCGCGTCTTGCGCCCTAACAGCTACGCCCTGAATTTTTCCAGCTAACGCGCCAGCAGTAGTGGTTGAAGCAGTACGCACAATATCCTCAGACTTTATAGTACTTATTGCTCCGGTTACTTCCTTTTCCTTTTTTGTTCCATATCCTACTACAACAACATCATCTAAAGAAGCATAGTCTTCAGTTAGACTTACTGTGATTTCCTGTCTTCCTTCAACCGATACTGAAAGCCCTTCAAATCCTAGATAAGAAAACTTCAAAACAGCATCTTCGGGTACAGATATCAAATATTTACCATCTAAATCTGTAACAACCCCATTACTTGTGCCTTCTTCTATAACATTTACACCAGGCAATGGCATATCATCTTTTTGAGAAGTAACTTTTCCCTCTACGGTTATTTCTTCCTGCGCAGTAATAGAAAAAATTACAAACAGAGAGAAAAACAACAAGCTACAACCTTTTCGAAAAAAGAGCAGTCTGTCATTTTTTAAATATTTTTTTTTCATAAAAATAAAGTTTTAGTTTACGTGTCTCTTTAACACTTTCAAATATAAACAAAAAATTTTGTTAAACAAGTGTTGTTTTTAAATTTTACAGAAGAATATGATAATGATAATTATTGGTAAAGTTTTATCTGTTCTTAGATAAATGATAAAAAGCTAAATAACTACCTTTAATACTCAATAATAAGTTTGAATTTTAAAAAAGATAGGCTTACACTATAAAACAGATAAAATCAAGTTTTAGAGTATCATTAAGAATTTTTTGTTCTTAAAAACATTTATGTATTTTTAGAATGTGACAATTAATTTTGAGTTCTCCTCGATACTAAATGCTAATAATGTACTCATAATTATAATTTAAAAAACCGAAAGTGTTTTGTATAGCAAGAAAATGATTGATTTTCCTCAAGACGAAATCAGTCAAAAAGATAGACTAGAAGATAAATAAAAAACTCCAAGAATTTGTGTTAAGCGTTTTTACCATAAAGATTATGACAGAAAACATTGCGGAAATTCAATTTCAACTGTATAACACAAGAAGGAATAATCTTTCTTACAAATAACTTAAAATATAAAAGCCTGTAAATTGTTCAATTTACAGGCTTTTTCTATTAAAAAGTGACCCCGGCAGGATTCAAACCTGCAACCCTCAGAGCCGAAATCTGATGCGCTATTCAGTTGCGCCACGGGGCCTATTAAACTTCAGAGATTTTGAAAATCTCTGAGTTCTCAAAATTATTAACTCAATTTCTGTTTAACAATAGTAGAAATGGTTTTTCCATCAGCCTTTCCAGTCAATTCTTTAGAAGCAACTCCCATTACTTTCCCCATATCCTGCATTCCACCAGCACCGGTTTTAGCAATAATTTCATCGACTTTTGCCTCAATTTCAGCTTCGCTTAATTGAGCCGGCAAAAATTCTGAGATTACAGCTGCTTGTTTCACTTCAGGTTCTGCAAGTTCATCTCTTCCCTTTTCACGATAAATCGCGGCACTCTCCTTACGCTGTTTCACAAGTTTCTGTAATAGTTTTAACTCCTCCTCTTCAGTTAGGCCATCTTTACCGGCAGATTCAGTATTTGCCAATAAAATAGCACTTTTAACCGAACGTAAAGCTTCAAGCCTTTCACTATCCTTAGCCTTCATAGCGGCTTTCATCTCGGTCATTACTTTTTCTTGTAAACTCATTTTGCAAACTGTTTTCCGAAAATCGGATTTCCATTTCAGCAGCGAATATAAAATATAAAATCAAATTCACCACCTATTCTCCCTGCAAAATTAAGTATATTGACTTTTTATTTAAACCATATTTTATGAAAAGTATACTATGGGTTTTATTTTTTTTCTTAAGCTATTCTGTGTCAGCACAACAACGTTTTTTACAAAATAGTTTCGAGCTGGAAGAAATCAAAACAGAAACTTATACCAATAAAAGTGATGAAGCCCTTAAATTAGACATTTATCAACCTAAAAACGACACTCTTAACAAAAGACCGTTGATTGTTTTTATGCATGGTGGCGGATTTGCCGGTGGCAATCGTAATAATGAAGCTGAATCTCGTTTTGCCAAAAATGCCGCAAAAAAAGGCTATGTTGCAGTCCAAATATCATATAGGTTAACACGAAAAGGGAAGTCTTTTAGCTGTGATTTTAAATCTTCGGGAAAAATGGAAACCTTTAAATTAGCTGCTGAAGATTTTATGGATGCCGTTAATTTTATGGTAAAAAATCAAGAGCAATATAAAATAGATCCTGAAAAAATAATTGTAGGTGGAAGCAGTGCCGGCGCTGAAGCGGTCTTAAATGCTGTTTATAATGAACGAATAATGTTCAATGATTTTTCTAAATATGAAAAAATAAATTTTGCCGGTGTTTTTTCACTGGCCGGAGCTATTATAGATGCCCGGTATATTACAAAAGAAAATGCCGTTCCGGGAATTTTCTTTCACGGTACTGAAGATAATTTAGTTCCTTACGCCACCGGTGCGCATCATTGGTGTGACCGAAAAGACCCTGGCTACATTATGCTTGATGGCTCAAGAACAATTACCCAAAAATTAAAAAAATTAAACTCCTCCTATATCCTTTATAGTTTTAAAGGTGGAAAACACGAACATTCAGGGATGCCTTTTGATCATTTGCCTCAAGTTTTTAAATTTTTCAACGATGTATTTTTAAACGATGAACAACATCAAATTGAAATCTTAAAATAGTATAGATAGATTTAGAGGAGCAACTAACTAAAATTTTACAATAAGGCTTGTTAAACTCTAACAATTAGAAAACAAATGCAGCACACAAACAAAGAGCTATTAGGAAAAGGACTTAAATTTCTTGCCATAGCGGTTTTACTTACACTAATTGGCCCCAGTGTTTTATTTACTGCTTTTAATAACCAGGATCACCCTTGGTATATCCCGGTTTTAATCTTCGGAATAATTGCCAGTGCTACAGCTATTTTCTTTATGTTCCGTGGAATATTAACCATGGTAAAGGCTTTATTTGATTAGAAAATAACTTTAAATTACTAAGGCCTAAATGCCAGTAATTTGTTTTGGTTTAGGGCATAAAAAAACCCTTCACCGATTATGATGAAGGGTTTTAAAAAACAAGGCGGCGACATACTCTCCCACAGGATAGCAGTACCATCTGCGCTAACGGGCTTAACTTCTCTGTTCGGAATGGGAAGAGGTGAGCCCCGTTGCTATAACCACCTTAAATCGTTAGTATGCAGTATACAGTCTGTAAGTGTGCAGTAGAAACACTGCCAACTTTTTTACCGGTACTGCCTACTCTAATGAGTTGACATATGTAAGAAACAAAAAATAAGAATAAACTGCAGTAAGCATTCAAGCTCCTCCCATCCCTTGCAGGAGAGGAGGAATCGCATCAAGCTTTACGGAGTATTAGTACCACTCGGCTATGACATTGCTGCCTTTACACCTGTGGCCTATCAACGTGGTCGTCTCCCACGGTCCTTTAAAGAAATCTCATCTTGTGGTGGGTTTCGCGCTTATATGCTTTCAGCGCTTATCCCTTCCCAACGTAGCTACCCAGCAGTGCCCCTGGCGGGACAACTGGTACACCAGCGGTTGGTCCAATCCGGTCCTCTCGTACTAGGATCAGGTCCACTCAAATTTCTAACGCCCACTACAGATAGAGACCGAACTGTCTCACGACGTTCTGAACCCAGCTCGCGTGCCACTTTAATGGGCGAACAGCCCAACCCTTGGGACCTTCTCCAGCCCCAGGATGTGACGAGCCGACATCGAGGTGCCAAACCCCCCCGTCGATGTGAGCTCTTGGGGGAGATCAGCCTGTTATCCCCGGCGTACCTTTTATCCTTTGAGCGATGACCCTTCCACGCGGTGTCACCGGATCACTATGCTCTACTTTCGTACCTGATCGGCCTGTATGCCTCTCAGTCAAGCTCCCTTATGCCATTGCACTCTACGCACGGTTACCAAGCGTGCTGAGGGAACCTTTAGAAGCCTCCGTTACTCTTTTGGAGGCGACCACCCCAGTCAAACTACCCACCAAGCACTGTCCCTCACAAAATGAGGTTAGGCTCCGAACAAGTAAAGGGTGGTATTTCAACAATGACTCCACAGCCCCTGGCGAGGCCGCTTCAATGTCTCCCACCTATCCTACACATCACTTGTCCAAAGTCAATACTAAGCTATAGTAAAGGTGCACGGGGTCTTTTCGTCCCGTAGCGGGTAATCGGCATCTTCACCGATACTACAATTTCACCGAGCTCATGGCTGAGACAGTGTCCAGATCGTTGCACCATTCGTGCAGGTCGGAACTTACCCGACAAGGAATTTCGCTACCTTAGGACCGTTATAGTTACGGCCGCCGTTTACCGGGGCTTCATTTTAACGCTTTGCCTTACGGCGAACGCCTCCACTTAACCTTCCGGCACCGGGCAGGTGTCAGGCCCTATACCTCATCTTTCGATTTCGCAGAGCCCTGTGTTTTTGATAAACAGTCGCCTGGACCTCTTCACTGCGGCCCATCCGAAGATGGGCGACCCTTCTCCCGAAGTTACGGGCCCATTTTGCCTAGTTCCTTAGCCATGAATCTCTCGAGCACCTTAGAATTCTCATCCCAACTACCTGTGTCGGTTTACGGTACGGGTTGCATCCACTCGCTTTTCTTGGAAGTCGATCCGCTGGATTATCACGCCGGCCGAAGCTTTTGTGTACTATCGGAGTGTTACCACTTCCTTCAACGTGCTATTCCGTCAGCACGCACCAACTTCTCGCCTCCGTCCGCTTTAACGTGGGGCAAGTAGCAGAATATTAACTGCTTGTCCATCGACTACCCCCTTCGGGTTCGCCTTAGGACCCGACTAACCCCCAGCTGATTAGCATAGCTGGGGAAACCTTGGTCTTTCGGTGTGCGGGTTTCTCGCCCGCATTATCGTTACTTATGCCTACATTTTCTTTTGTAACCAATCCAGAATCCCTCGCAAGACACCTTCTTCTCTGTTACAATGCTCCCCTACCACTCCAATGGAGTCCATAGCTTCGGTAGTATGTTTATGCCCGATTATTATCCATGCCGGACCGCTCGACTAGTGAGCTGTTACGCACTCTTTAAATGAATGGCTGCTTCCAAGCCAACATCCTAGCTGTCTGGGCAGTCCAACCGCGTTTATTCAACTTAACATACATTTGGGGACCTTAGCTGATGGTCTGGGTTCTTTCCCTCTCGGACATGGACCTTAGCACCCATGCCCTCACTGATATACAACATTTTATAGCATTCGGAGTTTGTCAGGAATTGGTAGGCGGTGAAGCCCCCGCATCCAATCAGTAGCTCTACCTCTATAAAACTAGCATACCGCTGCACCTAAATGCATTTCGGGGAGTACGAGCTATTTCCGAGTTTGATTGGCCTTTCACCCCTACCCTCAGGTCATCCCAAGACTTTTCAACGTCAACGGGTTCGGTCCTCCACTATGTGTTACCACAGCTTCAACCTGCCCAAGGGTAGATCACACGGTTTCGCGTCTACCATTACCAACTTAAAACGCCCTATTCAGACTCGCTTTCGCTACGGCTCCACATCTTAAATGCTTAACCTTGCTGGAAACGGTAACTCGTAGGCTCATTATGCAAAAGGCACGCCGTCACCAATTAATTGGCTCCGACCGCTTGTAAGCGTATGGTTTCAGGATCTGTTTCACTCCCTTGTTCAGGGTTCTTTTCACCTTTCCCTCACGGTACTGGTTCACTATCGGTCTCTCAGGAGTATTTAGCCTTACCGGATGGTCCCGGCGAATTCACTCAGGGTTTCACGTGCCCCGAGCTACTCAGGATACTGCTATCGTTGTAAAAGATTACCTATACCGGGCTGTCACCGTCTATGGCCCCACTTTCCAAAGGGTTCTAATTCTCTATACAACAAATATCGCAGTCCTACAACCCCAATAAGTCCGTAAACTCATTGGTTTGGGCTAATGCGCGTTCGCTCGCCGCTACTAGCGCAATCACTTTTGTTTTCTCTTCCTGCGGGTACTTAGATGTTTCAGTTCCCCGCGTTTGCCTCCTTAAAGGATGGTATATCTTCAATATACCGGGTTGCCCCATTCGGAAATTTGCGGATCAATGGGTATGTGCCCCTTATCGCAACTTATCGCAGCTTATCACGTCCTTCTTCGCCTCTGAGAGCCTAGGCATTCCCCATACGCCCTTATCTAGCTTGTATGCTTCTTGCTTATGCTCGAATTTCTCGTAACCTATATTACTAAATATAAATCACTAAGTATTCTATTAATTTAATTACCTCGTTACAAAATTTACATTCTATAACTGTAGTTTCTCGTATTATTTGTTTCTCAATATGTCAATGAACCTGGCGAATCGCCACCGATAAATAAATATCAGTGCTTCTTCGCGGCGAATCTCTTGAAATTTACATCTCAAGGCATCGCCCTGTGGAGAATATCGGAGTCGAACCGATGACCTCCTGCGTGCAAGGCAGGCGCTCTAGCCAGCTGAGCTAATCCCCCGGCTTTGTATGTTGGCAGTAATCAGCATCCAGCAAACAGTCTCTATTTACTGCTAACTGCTTACTGCGTACCGCTAAACTGGGTGACCCAACTTCTAAAATTTCCTTTCAATTTGTAATGAACTTCTGTCTAATCCTGACCTGATACCAAATCAGCCTTAGGCTGTAGTCTCAGGCAGACTCGAACTGCCGACCTCTACATTATCAGTGTAGCGCTCTAACCAGCTGAGCTATGAGACTGTCCTTTGTTAAAACATATAGGGTAAATCGCATATCGTATAATGTTCTTTCGAACACGTTCATTATACATCATACAGTATATATACACTATACATTTTCTTAAATATTATTAAATCGACAGCTTAGAATCAAGACCAAAAGAAACACTTTTTCGTTACTTCCTTTGTTACTTAATTGTTGCGCTAGTTCTGATTACTATCAGAACATCGCTCTAGAAAGGAGGTGTTCCAGCCGCACCTTCCGGTACGGCTACCTTGTTACGACTTAGCCCCAGTTACCAGTCTTACCCTAGGCGGCTCCTTGCGGTGACCGACTTCAGGTACCCCCGGCTTCCATGGCTTGACGGGCGGTGTGTACAAGGCCCGGGAACGTATTCACCGGATCATGGCTGATATCCGATTACTAGCGATTCCAGCTTCACGCAGTCGAGTTGCAGACTGCGATCCGAACTGTGATAGGGTTTATAGATTCGCTCCTTCTCGCGAAGTGGCTGCTCTCTGTCCCTACCATTGTAGCACGTGTGTGGCCCAGGACGTAAGGGCCGTGATGATTTGACGTCATCCCCACCTTCCTCGCGGTTTGCACCGGCAGTCTGGCTAGAGTTCCCGACATTACTCGATGGCAACTAACCACAGGGGTTGCGCTCGTTATAGGACTTAACCTGACACCTCACGGCACGAGCTGACGACAACCATGCAGCACCTTGTAATCTGTCCGAAGAAATACCTGTTTCCAAGTACGTCAGACTACATTTAAGCCCTGGTAAGGTTCCTCGCGTATCATCGAATTAAACCACATGCTCCACCGCTTGTGCGGGCCCCCGTCAATTCCTTTGAGTTTCATTCTTGCGAACGTACTCCCCAGGTGGGTTACTTATCACTTTCGCTTAACCACCCAGCCCGCAATTAGGCCGGACAGCTAGTAACCATCGTTTACGGCGTAGACTACCAGGGTATCTAATCCTGTTCGCTACCTACGCTTTCGTCCATCAGCGTCAGTCGATTATTAGTGATCTGCCTTCGCAATCGGTATTCTGAGTAATATCTATGCATTTCACCGCTACACTACTCATTCTAACCACTTCATAATAACTCAAGACAATCAGTTTCAATGGCAGTTCTCCCGTTAAGCGGAAGACTTTCACCACTGACTTAACTGCCCGCCTACGGACCCTTTAAACCCAATGATTCCGGATAACGCTTGGATCCTCCGTATTACCGCGGCTGCTGGCACGGAGTTAGCCGATCCTTATTCGCAGAGTACCGTCAAACCACTACACGTAATGGCGATTCTTCCTCTGTAAAAGCAGTTTACAACCCATAGGGCAGTCTTCCTGCACGCGGCATGGCTGGATCAGGCTCTCGCCCATTGTCCAATATTCCTCACTGCTGCCTCCCGTAGGAGTCTGGTCCGTGTCTCAGTACCAGTGTGGGGGATCTCCCTCTCAGGACCCCTACCTATCGTTGCCATGGTATGCCGTTACCACACCATCCAGCTAATAGGACGCATACCCATCTAATGACCATAAATGTTTAATATAAAAAACAGGAGATTCTTATATACTATGGGGTATTAATCCGGTTTTCACCGGGCTATCCCCCTCCAAAAGGTAGGTTGTATACGCGTTACGCACCCGTGCGCCGGTCGTCATCTGGTGCAAGCACCAATGTTACCCCTCGACTTGCATGTGTTAGGCCTGCCGCTAGCGTTCATCCTGAGCCAGGATCAAACTCTTCATCGTTGTTTCATTATATCGTACAACAATCAAAAAGTAAGTACTCAAAGATGTTTTTCTAGTCTTAATTCTAAAAATTATTTGTATCGTTTTCCTCTCGAAAAACGTACGCGCTGTCAATTCAATATTTCAATGAACTCCCTGATAAAAATCAGGTTTCTCTTGTCAAAATAAAAGGACTCGAACCTTAACTTTTTAATAACCCACCCGGGATTTCTTTTCCTTATGTTTGTGAACGCAATTGCGCTGAAAGCGACTGCAAATATACTGCGTTTTTTATTTATACACCAAAAATTTTTTGAAAAATTTTTGACCCCTCTAAAAAACAACAACACGCCCTATGAACTTCAAAAACAAACTTCAAAAGCAGCGCTGTTTTTGCGGCTGCAAATATACACCTTGTTTTGATCTTGGCAAGAAAAAAATAAAAAGTTTTTTCCCTTTTTTTAAGCAACCAAAAAACTCGTAAATACACTACACAAAGAACACCTTAATAGCAACCTTAAAGCAACAATTGCGCCCTAAGCGGATGCAAATATAATCCCGTTTTTTTGATACACAAGGATATTTTAACTCAGAAGACATTTTTATCAAACTGTCACAAAAACAAGGTTTACCCCCTCAAGTCATTAAATAATCCAGCTCGCTTCAATAAGATTATTCACGAATTCGGTTAAAAAAAGAGAAGCTCACAAAGTTTTCCGAGGAGAATTCACATAAAAAAGTTCCAGACCAGGCCAAAACGGACCATAAAATCGGTATAAGGATAGCGAGGAGCTGTGAAATTATTATTCCCATACAACAGGGAATTCACATTCTCAAGTTTAAAAAAGATACGTGCCTGATCAACTTTTCCATTAAAAAAGAAATCTACTACAGGATAGTTGCCAATTTCCCAATCATCCTGCACATAAAATTCAGCTAAAACAGGGTCATACCCATTTCCCTGATAATTGCTAAAGTACCGAAAAGTAAACCCGGTTTGCAAATACAATGCACGTTGGAACCAATGATCCTGATAATATGCTGAGTTTCTTGTTACAAATTCAGGTAATTTAAGCACCGAAATACCATCCAGCACATTTTGATACATCACAGTATTATCAAGTCCAAATTTCCCTAAATCAAAATTACGATGTGCTTTAATTTTTAAATAGCGTAACTGGTCGTCATACTGATATGGTTTCACAAAACCTTCTTCATTTAAACCAAAATAGGCATAATTTTGCACCTGACTTAAACTAGCTTCTGCAGTGGCTATTTTTTTCGACTTCAAATTAAAAAAAAGGTGCTGGGTATTTACATTATCAAAATCGTTTTGCCAATTATAATTGATATAATTGCTTTGATATAGTAAAAAGTTATAATCAGGTACACGACTATTCTGATTAAAACCAAATTCAGCGCTGTTATTTTCATCAAAAACATAGGCCGCCCGGGTGTTGAGATAAGTAGAATTAAAGTCACCACCAATGCTTAACATCCCATCTCCTTCAACCTTAAAAGGACCGATAGTGTTTTTATAACTTCCGCCGGCAGCAAAATTAACTCCCTGCAACCTGGCATTTATGAGTCCATCTTCGGCATAATAGAACGTATTATAACCATAATCATAGGTAGTCACTGCTGCTTTTGCTTTTACATCTCCCAGAATTTTATTGTTAAATCGTACATAAGCTTCATTATTCATCTGCGAAAGCCGAACCACATCTTTAATATTATTCCTGTCAAACGATGGACCAAATAAATCTTCATAGGCCTGGTCTTGCTGATAAGTATACCGTTTATAGTTATAATTTAAAATATGGCCAAAAGAAAGCGCACTGGTATTGTCTGGCCTAGGCTGAGTTAAATGATATAGATGATCTAGATAGAAACGCTTTCCGTGCAGATCATTTTCAGCATTTTCAAATTGTACTTCCAGGAGAGAACGGTCTTCAAATTCTTCTTCTTTTGCCAGATATTGCTGAACAGCCGTACTATCGAGCCCACCACTTTCCTGGTTCAACAAATTTTGTGAAACAAAATGTGCTTTTAACTGATACTTTCGGTTTAGGGTTTGATAATTGAGTGTGGTACGAAAAACCCCGGTACTCGTTAAAGAGTTTTGATATTTCCCCAAGGCTCTTACGCCTTTATAGGCTACAGAGAAATTTAACCTGTCTGAAGTATTTATAGTAAAAAAGGCATCGAGTTGCTGCCCTTGTTCCGGAACAGTCTTAAAATAAACCTCGGTAAGCGGAGTAGGCACATGATAATAATTGATATCTTCTTTTTCAAAGAAATTCATATGTCTAGCTCCTGCTCCAAAGCCTGGCATAAGTTGATCAAAGTCCTGCCGGAAACTCAATTCATTATAAGGCAAGCCTGTATTATGAAAAGAAAGCAATTCAAAGTTGTCTTTTCTACGATAATTATGTTTGTAATGTTTAAAAATATTCAGGGTAGTGTCTACATGAGTGGTATCGCCTTTTATAGAGATAATTTTATAATCTTCAATTGGGGCGATGAGGGAGTCTGCATTGGAATTATCGCTTTCTTTGTCCATCCCACCTGAAGGGTTGGTTTGCTGCGCTAAACCAAGGCCACTAATAAATAAAAAAAATATAAAAAGCTGTTTTCTCATTCCTGTATTACGAATTCCACAAAAGTAAAATAAATCGTGTAACTAAAAGAGAAAATTAGGCAAACAAAAAACCTTAAAAAAATAATTTTCATCAGTACTAATCGGGTAGTTATTTCCCAATCTGCCCTCCCGGACTACTCAGCATACGGTTCCGTCCTGAGCGATTCCTTAATTTACGTCCTTACCTTCAGACAATAATATAGTCTAGTAGAAATAGATAGATAGCCTACCTTTCTATGCCTTTGCGTAGAAATATTCTCTGTAAGGATAACAAACACTCTTTGGGTATTTCTATCCGTCGGACTGGATTGGAACGGTACTTCCTATCCGAATGGTTTATAAAAATGCCTCCTTTTCTACAAGATAGTCTTTAACGAATCGATCTCCTACCCTCCCTTTCCCTTATTGCTCAGCTCCGCGTAGGCCCTATTCAGGTTAGAAGAAGACAGGATCCATCTTCTAAGTAGTTGACATCAGTAAGGTTGTTTTCAGTTATCCTTATGTAGGTCCAGCCTCCTGCATAGCTACCGGTTCCTCCCCATTCTTTCGCAGCAAGCATATATCTATCTTTCGAAATTTTCTGCATTCTTCTCTTCATAAGGTAACAGCAATTGACTATTTACTTTTTAAGGTTCGGCACTTCCCGGTGAAGTCAATTTAGCCGGCACTATTACCCCGGATAACTTCTCACAGTAAATTTTATTTAAACTATAACTTCATACACTGCTTTCGTTATATTTATGAGACCCCCCGCATTAAAACGTATCACTTTCATTCTATACATCCGTATCATTTACACCCTAATCTCCGTATAACTTTAGATCTTCATTTTGTAAGGTAAACTCATCCAGATCGGTTATACCCGTGTTCCTCGAACCGAAACTTTGCCTTGGGCTTTTTTCAGATTCCGCCTCATAGCGTCCCCTTTGCCATTGACTAATTTAGTTATAACCCATAGCGGACTTGCACCATCAAGTAATACACTATGTTCCACACATAAAAAAAGCTGCCTCAAATTAATGAGACAGCTTCTTTTTTATTTAAAAAAGATACAATATTAGGTTCCGTAACCAGGATTTGGTTCCATATTGGAATTAGCATCAAGTTCATCTAATGGAATAGGATATGCAAGCCTATAATCTCCATACGGAATTGTTTCTGAAATATTTTGAAGTGGTGAAACTTTTTCGATATCCATACCGTTTCTTAACAAATCCCAATAATAAAGACCTTCAAAAATAAATTCTTTTCTTCTTTCCAAAAGAATATTTTCTTTCGTTACTGAACTATAAAGGTCGGCATTTCTATGTTCAGGTACTTCATTTAACCAATTAATTGCTTCAGCTGTATCTCCTAGTTCAAAAAGAGCTTCTGCGTAATTCAATATAACTTCCTCATACCTTATTATAATTATATTGGCAGGTATATTAGGAAACTTCCCCATATTTCTTAGCTGCTCTCCTTCATAACCTAAAATATCAGCCCTAACATCATCTCCTTGATAAAGGTCTTCTACAAGTGGTAAGACTTCGATATCTCCGTAGGTGGCACCTCTATATATAAAGTCAATCCTATCTGAACCAGGATAATCTGTACTACTTTGAGCTATTTCAAAAATAGAATTATTGGTTCCATCCTGATCAAAAGACCCCACATAATCCACACCATCTATAATTGAGTATTCACCGGAATCAATTACCATTTTTGCAGCATCTCTTGCAACCTCCCACATTCCGAATTGAATAGCCACTCTAGATTCAAAAGCTTTGGCTGTAAATTCAGACATAAATTCCTTGGAAGAAATCAATCCACTATCAAAACTACCAGCATCCATAAGGTCAAATGCCGTTTGCAAATCACTCATGATATCTTCAACATTGGAACTCACTGATTCTCTTGCAGGAATATCATCACTCCCTTTAAACTCTTTTATGTAGGGAACGCCTAAATCTCCACCTACATATTGTTGACCATAGGTTTTAAGCAAATCGAAATGAGCTATAGCTCGCATAAGATATGCCTGACCCTGAATATGACTAGCCTGTTCTTGGCTTCCCTCTAAATTAGTAGCATCTACACCTATAATTGCATTAGCAACAGCAATCACTCCATAAGCATTATCCCAAATATAGATTCCACTAGGCAATTGTTCAAACGCTGCCTGGGTTGTAAACCTTCCTGAATTTCCATTCGAAAAGACATTCGGAGTTCTTACTTCATCGGTCACCAAATAGTCTCTTCCATAATAACCTGCAGCAGACATCCTGTTATAACCTCCTTTTAGCAAACTTTCAAGATCACTTACCTTTTGAAAAGCTTCTTTTTCTTCTTTCTGCTGATTGAGAGTTGGATCCAAATCATTAGTCGTACATGAACTAACGGCTACTACAACTATTATTAGTGTAGTATAAACGTATTTATTAATATACTTTTTCATATTGTTTTTAATTAAAGTTTTAAGTTAACCCCTAGTACTACAGATTTTACTGGTGGGGTTGTGATACTTGTAAACCCAGTTGCATCAATTTCGGGATCATGTAGTAAATCATCATCCTTAACCCAGG
This sequence comes from Salegentibacter sp., assembly GCA_017795085.1. GTDB lineage: Bacteria > Bacteroidota > Bacteroidia > Flavobacteriales > Flavobacteriaceae > Salegentibacter. The sequence continues at coordinate 237,989 of CP051246.1, read as the reverse complement.
TATAAAGGTTAGTACCTCTCACAAAAAGTCTAGCAGATTGTAACCCCACAGCTTCTAATGCCTTTGATTGAAGGTCATAACCGACAGTTACATTTCTAAGTCGAAAAAAATCTCCTTCGTGTAAAAACTTCGAATTATACCTCCAAGGCTCACCCCCAAAAATTGGTTTTGTAACACGAGTTACATCACCGGGCTCTTGCCATCTATCCATAAGTACATCATAACCATTATATATACGACTTGTATAAGCATTTGACTGATTCAAATACAAATGCCAGGATTCATACACCTTATGCCCTCCAGCATAATAACCACTAGCATCAAGAAAAAAGCCTTTAAAATCCACATGAAAATTAAGCCCTCCTGAGATAGTTGGTAAAGCACTTGCCTCTTGATATACACGCTCAGCCTGACCATAATCAGTTGTTGTCTCACCATCTACTCCATTTACATACCAAGTATCAACACCTGTTTCAGTATCAACACCTGCCCAAGTAGGCATAAACCATTCATTTACCATAGTCCCTGCAGCAGATCTTTGTGTACTTCCCGATGCATCTATATTGGTCACAGGAACTTCAGCACCACTAGCATCAGTACTAACCTCCAACACTTCGTTTCGGACTGTTCCAACATTAGCACCTAAGCTTAAATTAAAATCCTCAGAACGAACTATTGAAACATCAAGTTCTGCTTCAATACCGCTATTCTCCATTTTCCCTATATTTCTAAATTGACTGGAAAAACCAGTAGTCATCGATAATGGCACGTCTAATAGCAAGTCATTGGATTCTCTTCGGTAATATGCCAAAGATCCCGTAAGCCTATTTCCAAAAAGACCAAAATCCACCCCGGCATCAAAGGTATAACTTGTTTCCCAGGTTAGTGCAGAATTTCCATATTCGGGTGGATATGCCGCACCTGTTCCCGCATAATCTTCATCATAACTAAAAAGAGTCTGATACTGATTAATATCTATATTTGCATTTCCTGTTTTTCCATAGGAAGCACGTAGTTTTAAATTGTTAACAAAATCACTTCCATCAAGAAATACTTCTCTGTGCAAGTTCCAAGCCGCACCAACAGACCAAAAATCACCCCATCTATTATCTGCAGCAAATCTTGAATTCCCTTCACGGCGGTATGTTCCGTTTAACACATACCTATTATTAAAGTTATAGGAAACAGTTCCCAAGTAAGAAGCTACCGCCCAATCAGTAAATGCTGTTGAAGCCAAAGTAGGATTTCCCGAAACTGCGAGTTCACTCAAACCATCTACAGCAAAATTATCTCCTTCCGCTTCGATAAGATGTCTTCTATATTTCTGGTATTCCTGAAGTACTGTAAAATCAAAAGAATGATCCCCAAAATCAAGAGCATAATCCAACGAGTTTTGGAATACATAGGTTGCAGAAGTCCGGTTAAAATTATACCCAAATCCATTAGTGTCATCTCCATCACCTAAAACCCTGTTATTATACGTCTTGTAATCATAGACCTGATAATCAATAGAAAATCTGGTTGTAAACACAAGATTTTCTATTGGAGTATTCCAGTTTAAAGAATTATTAGTTAAAATTCTTGTCAGTTTAGATTCATCAATATCATTTTCAGCTACATACAATGGATTTGGCACCCCAGTATTAAGGTTTATAGACCCATCATCATTATACGGAAGATCTAGTGGAGACATAAAGTATCTTGCCGTATGTGGAGAAGAAAAATACGCACTCCCTTCTAACAACCCATCTTGAAAAGAGTGAGAAGCTGTATTAGAGGTAGAAAACTCTAAATTTTCGTTTAATTTTTTTGAAAAATTCAAAGAGCCTGATATACGGTCAAAAGAAGAAGCTATAACTGTAGCCTCTTGATCATAATAACCTAAAGATGCATAAAAATTATGATCATCCCCACCACCGGTAGAAGAAATGGTATGTTCCTGAATTGGAGCATCTTGATTTACAATAACATCTTTCCAATTAGCTTCTGGTCTACCTGATTCATTCCAAGCTATAAACCCTCCAGAATCACCAAGATTTTCCACCTCAAAAGTTCTAGCCTCATCCACAGAACCTAAACCATAGGTATTTTTAATACCTTCATAATGTAGAATTTCTTTATGAGCTGCTGTTAATGGATTAGGGCCATCAATAGCATTATTCGTAAACCCATAATATGAGCTTACATTAAAACTTGCTTTACCAGATTCCCCACTTTTCGTAGTAATTACAATTACTCCATTCGCGCCTCTGGCGCCATAAGACGCAGTTGCTGAAGCGTCTTTCAGCACTGTAATACTAGCAATGTCATTCGAATTCAAACTAGCTAAGGCTGATAAAGATGAAGTTCCCAACTCCTCACCTGGATTACTCTCAGCTGTATTATCATTAATAATTGGCACTCCATCAATAACATATAAAGGATCATTCCCAGCATTAATAGAACTAATACCCCTAATACGAATATCTTGAGTCGATCCAGGAGTACCTGATGATTGAGAAATTTGAAGTCCCGCTACTTTACCTTGGAGTGCTTGATCTACAGTTGCCATAGGAGTTTGCTGAAGCTCCTCTGCATCCACCTGGACGGCTGAACCAGTCAAATCCTCTCTTCTTTTAGAAACATACCCCATAACCACAACCTCATCTAATGCTGCTGCATCAACTTTCAAAGCAATATCAAGGATATCAGAAGCCTCCACAGTTATTTCTTGAGTTTGAAACCCTACATAGCTAAATGCTAAAGTTTCCCCTCTAGAAGCATCAATAGAATAATTTCCATCGAAGTCAGTTTGAACTCCCCGACTTGTCCCATCAACAATAACGTTTACCCCGGGCAGCGGTAAACCTTGTTCATCAACAACCGTCCCGGTTATTGTCATTTCCTGTGCAAAACTTATTTGCACCACGAACGCCAGTAAAAGCGTAAGAATTCCATGTAATTTGTTTTTCATTATTTATTTAATTTGAATTAGCCTAGGTCAAAAGTCTTAATAATTTCTTAATATACCAAAAAATAGAAATGTTAAATTTAAACACTATTAATATTTTTAACAATCAATCTCCTATTTTTAAGTTTATAAAACCAAAACCCTATATAATTATCAAATCCTAAATTAACATATCGTAACATAGTCACACTAAACATATTCTTTGAATGTGGAACCGATGAAGCGGGACGAAGTTGTCTGGCTGAGCCAGTTCCCGCCGAAGTACTGGCAGTAGTCTTACCCAAAGATTTTAAAAACAAAAAAACCCCAATATCTGTAATATTTTGAGGGAAATATCATTTTCTGAAGTTTAGTCCCCCTTACAAGTTTTAATATACGAAATTCATATCATTTAAATACTATGCAAGTATTTAAAAGTAGTCCCAAAGCATAAAGAGGGCTGTCTCTTCAGACAACCCTCTTTAAAACTATACTTATTATATACTTTTAATTTTGATCAGCTTCGGTAATGTTGGGATTAGCATTAATTTCGGCTTGAGGAATTTTCCATATCCAATCATCATTTTGGGAAGGTCTTTCCTGCATAAAACCATCCTGATATAAAACCTTGGCCGCTCCGGAATTTGAATGATCTAATGGCTCATCCCACCTAATATGATCGTGAAAACTAAATCCTTCCCCCCAAAGTTCTACGCGTCTCTGAAATTTAATTTCTTCCATCAACTCAGATTGTGTAGTAAATTGCGTTTCATCAAAAGATGAATCTCTTGCTCCACCTAGCACAGCAAGCACTTGTTGAGCACCTTTTATATCATCCATCATTGTTTTAGCTTCAGCTTCTATCAATATCATTTCAGAAGCCCTCATATAGATAACATCATCAGGATCTGTTGTACCAGGATTTTTTTGTAGAAATTTTACAGTCATGTACGGATGAGTATTATGCCCATCAGTCATGCCATATGTATTTATAATTTCTTCCCAGGCCGCCCAAAAATCATCTTCATTATCATAATTAGGATCAGATTCAAAGCCCCCGCCCTTATCATTCGAAGCAGATGGATTAGTATTAGGTGCTAGCGGAAGCCAAGCTTTATTTCTATAATCAGTCTCAGGAATTCGATCATATAATTCAGAACTTATAATTTTAGGATTACTTCTGTTCTGACTACCATTAAATGTTGGGGAAATATAGTAGAAGTACGATTGAAAAAAGTTTGTTTCACTATCAATAACCTCACCCCCCCAAATTACTTCTGAAAGATCGTAAGTATTAAAGCCAGACAACCATTCTGATTCAGATAGCAAGGCATAACCTTCTCTTGCCATAGCGGCAGACTCAGCTGCAATTCCCCAATCTCCTTTTGAAAGTGCTATACGAGCCTTAATACCGTACGCAGCATTAATAGAAATATGTGATTTATTATCAGGAGTACTGGCTTCTGCCAAAAAATTTATAGAGGCATTTATATCCTCTTCAATTTGATTATAAACTTCTTCAACAGTAGACCGCGGGGCACTCTCGTATGGTGGCTCAGTAGCAAACACTAATGGCACTCCTGGATCAGTATTTGGATTTCCAATCAAATAACCTTTAGCATAGGTAGTAATCAATCTATGATAAGCCCATGCCCTATAAGCGTATGCTTGACCAAGAATGTTATTTACTTCTGGTGTTTGAGTGAATTCACCTTCTTCAATAGCATTTATTATAGAATTCGCACTTGCCACAAAATGATACCGTTGATACCATAAATTATACACTGTCGTATATGTTGGATTGACATGTGTTAACCACTGTAAATCAGCAGTCATCCAGCCATTTCCGGGAGAAGAATGAATTATACTTCCTCCCATAGCATCAAAAGAAGGGATAAAGTGACTTTCCCCACTTCTACTTGATTCTCCACCCGGCAATGGGTTTTGTGCGTACATTATTCTATGAAGTCCCTCCAAAATAAGCATCATGTTTTCCGGACTGGAAAGTGCAGCTTCAGCAGATATTGCATCAGTTGGAGTATTGTCTAAAAAATCGTCACTACAGCCTAACAAAGTTATCGAAAGGAAAGTAACAATTACAATATTCTTTATTTTTATTCTATTTTTTTTCATCGTATGATTTTTCTAATTAAAAAACAATATTTACACCTGCTGAAACTATTCTGTTAGGATTATAGTCATTCCCACTAGGAGTTCCAGAAAGGTTATATTGAGGATCTAACCCTGTCCTTTCCGAGAGCAGAAACAAATTCTCTGCAGACACAAAAAGCCTTAACCTATTTACCCCTATTTGTTCAAGTACGGACTCCTTTAAATCATAAGACAAGTTTACATTTCTAAGAGATAAAAAAGAAGCATCTGTTAACCATCGAGAAGACATGGACGGAGCAAGAGTGTTATTCCCGGTTTCCAAACGAGGTACATCCGTAACATCCCCAGGGGTTTTCCAAGCATTTAAAATATCTGGATGAAAAGAATCCCCATAACTTCCTTCATGCATCATATCCCTATACCCATAATCTAAAATTTCTCCTCCAATTTGATAAGTAAATAAAAAATTCAGGTTAAAATTTTTATAAGTAAAATCGTTTTTTATAGACCCAATAACGTCAGGAACCGAAGTGGCATCCACATAAGCACGATTGGCATCATTATGATCATTTACAGTTTTATGGGTTCCATCTTCATTTAACACTGGCACACTCTCTCCACTTTCATTTTCTTCATATGCATAGTATAACGCATCTCCATTCTCCGGATCTACTCCAGCATGGTGGTATATAAAAAAATCGTAGCGCGACCTTCCTTCAACCCACCTTTTAGATCCATCTACAAAAGGATCAGGTAAAAAAGTAATCTCATTTTTTAAGGTTGAAGCCTGCAAACCTAATTGCCAACTAAAATCAGTATTATCCACAATCAAACCGTCTAAAGCAAATTCAAAACCTTCATTATACATATCACCAATATTTGCAGGGCCTTCACTAAGCCCCATAGAAATAGGTAAAGGAACATTATATAATAGATCTGAAGAGTTTCTCCGATAATATTCAATAGATCCGCTTAAACGAAAATCAAACAACCCATATTCTAAGGCTACATCCCAACTTTCTACGGTTTCCCAGGTTAATTCTTCGTTACCAAGATCTGACCAAAAAATACCTGGTGCCCCGGCATTTGGTAATAATGAATAACGTGGCTGTGAAATAAAATAGTCATTAAGATCATCATTACCTACCTCACCATAAGACGCTCTTAGTTTTAGGTTATTTACAAAATCAACATTGTTCATAAATGTTTCCTTATCAATTCTCCAGGCCCCGCCTATAGAATAGAAATTACCCCAACGGACATCTTTATTAAACACAGAGGACCCATCTCTCCTTGCTGATGCACTTAGATAATATCGCTCATCAAAATTATAATTTAACCTCGAAAAATAACCTTCTAGAGTTTTGTTAGAGCTATACCCAGACAAATCTGCTATTGTAGAAAAATTGTCAAACTCATAAATTCCTACTGCCGTCTGAATATTTTTAAATCCATCCACTTCAGAATAGTGACGATCAAAACTTTCATGACCTAAAGTAAGATCAAAGTTATGTATGCCAAAAACTTTGGAATAATTAAGAATTTGGTTGAAATTTTCTACAGTCCTTCTATACCTTAATTCGCTATATCTACCATCTGTAGCTCCATCGCCAATTAAGTGATTCTCATATTCCTTATTGATATAATCATTAACATCCTGACCATATCGCAATGTCAACTCTAAACCATCAATAATTTTAAAACCTGCATTATATCTAAACCCATAATTATTTGTCTTGGTAACATCACTATTTAATATTGCTTCTTCGATAGCATGCCGACCTACAGTAGAAGAATTAGGCCTTGATCTAATTCCTAAATTTGTATACCCTTCTCCTCGATCATACTGGAGATTCCCTTCTGCATCTCTAATATACTCTCCTGTAGTAGGATCAACAACATACACAGGGAAAATAGACCCCATATTTTTAGCAAAAGCAAATGGGTTAGCAATAGAAACTCCTCTTGAGGAAGGTCCTGTTGTATTTGACAACGATAAATTAAGGTTACCTCCTAAAGTCAACCAATCTGTAGGGGTGAAATTAGCATTCAACCTACTGGTTGTTCTTCTAAATGAACTTTCTACCACATACCCTTTTTCGTGCAGATTAGAAGCAGAAAAGAAAACACTGTGGTTCTCCCCACCCCCAGATACACTTACATTATGACTTGTTCTACTTCCCTGCCTTTCAAGTGCATCATACCAATCTAAACCTTGAAAAATTACATTTGCATCAGGATTTAATTGGCCATTAGTCCCGACAATTTGATCATTAGGGACATCGAAAGGGTTATAGCCTAAACGATTAAAAATTGTTGCAGAAGCCTCTGCTGCAGGATTTTCAACCTCTAAAGAGTTTTTATAAGCTTCCCACATTGTTTCATAATATTGACCCGGGCTGAGGAAATCATATTCACCTATCGCCTTATCTATCACCCCAAATTGAGAATTAATATCCACTCTTAAGCCTCCTGTTTTCTTCCCACTTTTTGTGGTAATCATCACTACCCCATTTGCGGCCCTTGAACCATATAAAGAAGTTGAAGCAGCATCCTTTAACACAGTAATAGATTCTATATCATTCTGATTAATTGTATTAAGTCCTCCTTCAAACTGAATACCATCTACGATATACAAAGGATCAGTATCCCCATTTAAAGTACCTACCCCGCGTATTACAATACCTGGAGATGAGCCGGGTTGACCTGAAGAAGATGTAATTTGCACACCTGTTGCATTACCTTCAATAGCCGCAATAGGAGAGGTTAGACTTCGCTGCTCCATTTGCTCAGATTTAATTACTTCTGCAGAACCTGTAAAAGCCTCTTTTGTAGTTGTACCATATGCAACAACCACAACTTCATCGAGAGCTCCTGAATCCACTTCCAAAACAATATCAATTGATTCATCTGTTTCTAACAAAATCTCCCGGGAAACAAACCCCACATAACTAAAAACCATAATCTCTCCTCTCGAAGCATCAATAGAGTAATTTCCATCGAAGTCAGTTTGAACTCCCCGACTTGTCCCATCAACAATAACATTCACCCCGGGCAGCGGCAAACCTTGTTCATCAACAACCGTCCCGGTTATTGTCATTTCCTGTGCAAAACCTATCTGCACTACAAACACTAGTAAAAGCGTAAGAATTCCATGTAATTTGTTTTTCATTATTTATTTAATTTGAATTAGCCTATACCAAAAGTCTTAATAATTTCTTAATACACCAAAAAATACAAATGTTAAATTTAAACACTATTAATATTTTTAATAATAAACCTTATATTTTTAATTTTGAAAAATCAAACCATTGCTTAATTATCAAATCCTAAATAAGTATGCTGCAACTTAATTACACTGGACATATTCTTGAATGTGGAACCGACGAAGCAGGAAGGGGCTGCCTGGCGGGGCCGGTTACCGCCGCCGCAGTAATCTTACCCAAAGACTTTAAAAACAAATTATTAAATGATTCTAAACAAACAAGCCTTAACACCCGGAATATTTTAAGAAAAATTATAGAAGAGGAATGCACTTCTTTTGGGATTTCCCAGATCTATATGGATGAAATTGATAAAATCAATATCCTAAATGCTTCTATTTCTGCTATGCACCGGGCTATTGACCGGTTAAATTGTAAACCGGAATATATAATTGTTGATGGGAACAAATTCAAACCTTATGCTAAGGTTCCTCATTCATGTATTGTTAAAGGAGATGCTAAATATTTAAGTATTGCAGCTGCTTCTATTTTAGCTAAAACTCACCGCGACGCTTATATGGAAGAAATTCACGAAGAGTTCCCTATGTATAACTGGAAAAAGAATAAAGGTTACCCTACCCGTGAGCACCGTGAAGCTATTAAAGCACACGGAATAACAAAATATCACCGAAAAAGTTTCAGGTTACTTCCCGAGCAACTGGAAATTAATTTTTGAAGCATTTCAAAGTTCAAAATTTAAAGTTCAGGATTTGAATCGTGTAATTCTTAAAATCAGGGATCCGGAACCAGCAATTTTTTATCACTAAGAAATTTAGATTCCGAAACAAGTTCGGAATGCGTACACGAAAATTTACCGCTTCATAGCATCACAATTTTTTAATTAACCAATTTATATTATTCATTAAAAAAGGTCGCCTGAAATTAATCAAACGACCTCCCCTTAAAAAACCAAACAAAAAGAATCAATTCAAATTGAAAGAACTCAACAAATTGATTTGATTATTCTTATAGGTATATTGGTGCAAAGTATTACCCCCTATCATTAACAATTTATCTTCCAGCGGAATCACATCATAGGTGTTGATATCCTGAAAATGGTCTGTTAATGTCAACTCGGGAGACTCGGTTTTATCATATATCTTTAAGCCGGAATCACCATCACATACAAATAGCCAATTATCTTTAAACCCAAGTCCGTACGGGCTATCCATTTCATAAGTTTTCAATAGCTGCGGATTTTCCTTATCACTCACATCTATAACTTCTAACTGACTAAAATTTTGTCCACAAGCATTTCCACCACGAATGGTTACATAAGCGGTATCGCCATCAACCACCACTGGATCGCAGCCCATTACATGAGAAATCTCTGAGACATAGGTGGGCTTTTCACGGTTTTCTATACTATAAATAAACATTCCGGTAGCGCTGCCTAAATACATATAATCTCCCTGGTTAAAAATGGTTTCTATTTGCCAGCCTACATATTCATTAAACACTTCCTTCGGATTATCAAGCTCCGAAATATCAAAAACATTCATTTTATTAATTCCGGCAACATATAAATAATCGTCTTTTATATTAAACCGCGCCATAGAGCCTCCTGTTCCGGTTCCTCCGGCCACAGCAGCCACATCAGCATTAAAAGCAGTACTTTCCAACATCCAGCCATCGGTTACAGCTCTTTCAATTTTTCGTTTTTCCATCACATAACCGGTAATTATTTCAGCATTAAAATCAACATTTTGGGTATCTACATAAGCCGTCCCTTCGGGTGCCGGCGGTTGAAAATTCTGAAAAACTTCTTCTATCCGCTCTACCTGTTTGATATTATTTAAATCACTGATATCAAAAACCACTAAATCCATCCCGCTGTTGGCAAAAAGCATATCATCTTTTACAGAAATATCGGTGTTTTGGGGAATTTTTAGAAAATTGAGTTTTTCGGGCGCCCGCGAATCTGAATTATCTATAATATGAACACCTTTACTTACATCATTGATAAAAAGATAATTACCATAGGCATAAATTTTACCCGATTGCTCAATAGTCTTAGGTTCCTGAATACTCACCGAAGCCCTAAAATCAGCTACCGACATGGTAACGGGGACAGCAACCATTTGCATATCTTCTGGATTTTCTTGTTTCTCACAAGAAGTAAAGAACAACATCAAAGCCATTAACAAAATACTAATAAAAGAATAACAATTTTTCATAATTTCCCGGTTAGTTTCTATGTAGATGCAAAAATGCCTAAAAGGTTGCGTGAAAAATTTAAAAATACTGCTGTCAGTTTGTCAGAAGCAGGTTTCGCATTATCTTTGCAGGGCTAAACACCCCACAGCACAATAAGATTATGGAGAAGATTATTGACGAAAAACAGCAGGGCAACAGCCTTGTTATGGAGCCGAAAAAAGAAAACGGCCGCAAACTCTTTATTGAGAGTTACGGTTGCCAGATGAATTTTAGCGACAGTGAAATTGTTGCTTCTATACTTTCAAAAGAAGGTTTTAATACTACGCAAAATCTTGAAGAAGCCGATTTGGTTCTGGTAAACACATGTTCTATCCGTGAAAAAGCAGAACAAACAGTGCGCAAACGCCTTGAAAAATATAATGCGGTTAAACGTATTAATCCCGAAATGAAGGTTGGTGTATTAGGTTGTATGGCCGAACGTTTAAAAAGCAAATTTCTGGAAGAGGAAAAAATTGTTGACCTTGTAGTGGGGCCAGATGCTTATAAAGATCTCCCAAACCTTATTAACGAGGTAGATGAAGGTCGGGATGCCGTAAATGTTATTCTCTCAAAAGAAGAAACTTACGGCGATATTTCTCCTGTTCGATTGCAAACCAACGGTGTTTCAGCATTTGTATCTATCACTCGAGGTTGTGATAATATGTGTACGTTTTGTGTGGTACCGTTTACCCGTGGCCGGGAACGCAGCCGCGACCCGCAAAGTATTGTGGAAGAAGTGAACGACCTGGCCACAAAAGGTTATAAAGAAATCACCCTGCTCGGGCAAAATGTAGATAGCTATTTATGGTATGGTGGCGGACTTAAAAAAGATTTTAAAGATGCTACGCCTATGCAAAAAGCTACCGCAGTGAATTTTGCCGGACTTTTAAAATTAGTAGCGGAAGCACAACCTAAAATGCGCATTCGTTTTTCGACTTCCAATCCTCAAGATATGACGATGGATGTTATTGAAGCTATGGCAAAATATAACAATATTTGCAACTACATACACCTACCGGTACAAAGCGGAAGCGATAGAGTACTGAAGAAAATGAACCGCTTACATACCCGGGAAGAATATTTTGAGCTAATCGATAATATCAAAAAACTAATCCCCGACTGCGGAATTTCCCATGATATCATTACCGGTTTCCCAACCGAAACCGATGAAGACCACCAGGACACGCTCTCCTTAATGGAATATGTAAAATATGACTTCGGATTTATGTTTGCTTACTCTGAAAGGCCCGGCACAATGGCTGAACGAAAATTTGAAGACGACGTACCAGAGAAAATTAAAAAACAAAGGCTTACTGAAATCGTAAACCTGCAGCAGAAGCATAGTTTATACCGAACACAACAGTTTATAGGAAAAACCGTTGAAGTTTTAATCGAAAAGGAATCAAAGAAATCCAGCGAACACTGGAGTGGTCGAAATACGCAAAACACCGTAGTGGTTTTTCCAAAGGAAAATTATAAAGTAGGCGATTTCGTTAATGTAAAAATCAAGGATTGCACCAGTGCAACACTTATCGGAGAGCCAGTTGGGCCTAGTGAAATGAACTAATATTCCAATTATGCTTTCCTTACAAATAAAATTTTATTCATTTTTAATACCATTCTCCTTCGGGATTTAGGGTTCAACCTATGGAATCAGTACAAGCAATAAAACAACGTTTCGGGATAATTGGGAACGACCCAAAACTCAACCGGGCCATAGAAAAAGCCATTCAGGTTGCACCAACCGATATTTCAGTTTTGGCAACAGGAGAAAGCGGAGTCGGCAAAGAAAGTATCCCAAAAATTATTCACGCCTTATCACATCGTAAACACGGAAAATACATTGCCGTAAACTGTGGAGCAATTCCTGAAGGCACTATAGATAGTGAACTTTTTGGACACGAAAAAGGCGCTTTTACCGGCGCAACCCAAACTCGTAACGGTTATTTCGAAGTCGCCGATGGCGGCACCATCTTTTTAGATGAAGTGGGTGAACTTCCACTTCCCACCCAGGTTCGTTTACTCAGGGTATTGGAAAACGGGGAGTTTATAAAGGTAGGCTCTTCAAAAGTGCAAAAAACCAATGTTCGCATTGTGGCCGCTACCAATATCGATATGCAGGAGTCGATTAAAAAAGAAAAATTCAGGGAAGATTTATATTATCGTCTCAGCACAATTGAAATCAACCTGCCGCCGCTACGAAACCGCAAAGACGACATTCACTTGCTGTTTAGGAAATTTGCTTCAGATTTTGCACTTAAATATAAGATGCCCACGGTAAAACTGGAAGACGATGCCGTAATTTTGCTTCAAAAATATCGTTGGGGCGGAAATATCCGGCAACTTCGAAATATTGCCGAACAAATTTCGGTTTTAGAACAAGAACGCAGTATCGATGCTGAACGTTTAAAAGAATATTTACCCGATATTGGAAGTAATTTGCCCGCAGTAATTGCCGATAAAAAAAAGGAAAGCGATTTTAGCAACGAACGGGAGATTCTTTATAAAGTGCTTTTTGATATGAAAAGCGACCTGAACGATCTTAAAAAACTTACGATGAAGTTGATGAAAGACGGAAACACCCAGGAAGTTCGGGACAAAAATGAAGGTCTTATCAATAAAATTTACGGTGGTGGCGATGAAGAAGAAATTGATGCTGAAGAAATAAGTGAGGAAGAAAAAATGGAAGTTCTTCAAATTCCGCAGCAAAGTCCGAAACCCACTCCAAAACCGGAAAACGACAAATATTATTTTGCTGAAGAAATTGAAGAAGAAGAAACCCTCTCGCTTCAGGATAAAGAACTGGAACTCATCAAAAAATCTTTGGAACGTCATAACGGAAAACGAAAAGCAGCCGCTGAAGAGTTAGGGATTAGCGAAAGAACGCTTTATAGAAAAATCAAACAATACAATCTCTAATTAAGAGAGTTTACTTATGAAAAAAGTCACTTTTATTCTTAGCCTACTGCTGCTATTTAGCGCTCAATCCTGCGGAATTTACTCCTTTACCGGGGCCGATACCGGCGATGCCACCTCTTTTCAGGTTAATTTCTTTCAGAATGAAGCCGATTTAGTAGAACCAGGAATTGACAGAACATTCACCCTACAGCTTCAGGATCTCATTCAAAACCAAACCAACCTGAATTTGGCCAACAATAACGCCGATCTTATTTTTGAAGGAGAAATTATCGATTTTTACGTGGCACCCATCTCAGCAACCGCTGAACAAACTGCTGCTGAAAACCGCCTGACCATAGCGGTAAATGTAAGATATTACAATACCTTAGAACCCGATAAAGATTTTGAACGTCGTTTTTCCTTTTATTACGATTATGAGGGAGCGGCCCAATTAACCGGCCCAACGCTTGATACAGCAATTGATGAAATTTACGAACGCTTAACCCAGGATATATTTAACGCTGCCTTAACCGATTGGTAATGAATAAAGAGGAGTTCCATAAAATACTTGAAAACCCGGCTGCCATCACTGGAGGACAGGCGCGCGATTTGGAGCGTATTTTAACAAAAAACCCTTATTTTCAAGCGGCCCGTGCCTTGCGTTTAAAAGCTTTAAGAGAACAAAATTCCCCGGCTTATAACGCAGCACTTAAAAAAACAGCCGCTTATACTACTAATCGCAGTATTTTATTTGATTTTATAACTTCCAAAGAATTCAATCAGAATCAAATTGCAAAGCAAATCAAAGCCCAGGATGAGGATATTAAAAACATTATAGTTTACGAAGCTCGGGAAGTTTTCGGCCGGCGGAGTATTGCTATAGATGAAGCGATAAAAATGAAGCAATCAGAATCGGAACGTGTACTTGATCCCGGCTTATTTGAAAAAGCTCAACCTGATGAAAATACCACAAAAAATGAATTGCAATTAGGAGAGCCTCTTGATTTTAATCAAAACGAATCGCATTCTTTCTCGGAATGGTTAAAACTTACCTCAGCAAAACCTGTTAGAGAAGAAGAATCTTCTGAAGAAGTTTCCCATAAATTTCAGCTTATAGATCAATTTATTTCTAAGAGCCCGCGTATAAAACCAACAAAAACCAACAACAAAATCAATCTTGCCGAACGCAACGCCACCCCTCCCGAATCACTAATGACGGAGACTTTGGCCCGGGTTTACCTTGAACAAAAAAACTATAGAAAAGCCATTCAAGCTTATAAAATTTTAATTTTGAAAAATCCCGAAAAAAGTGGTTCCTTTGCAGACCAAATTCGGGCGATAGAAAAATTACAAGATACTAATACAAACTAAGAATGAGTACATTCACTATTTTTTTAGCATTAATCATTATCGTAGCCTTTTTACTGGTTGTGGTAATTATGGTTCAAAACCCAAAAGGGGGCGGACTTTCATCTTCTTTTGGTGGCGGTGGCCAACAAGTAGGCGGAGTAAAGAAAACCGGAGACTTTCTTGATAAAAGTACCTGGACCTTAGCCACACTTTTATTGGTGCTGATTTTGCTTTCCAACATATCTATTATGGATGGTAACGGTGTAGGAGAATCAAGACTGTTTGATAACAATAATGAAGTAGAAAACACTATTCCTGAAAACCAAGCTCCACCAGTACAGCAACCGCAATCCCAACCTGAAACTGACAACTAACAACTCGAGATAACCCATTAAAAATGCCGGCTTATGACAAGCTGGCATTTTTTTTATGGCATTGGCAGAAAAACTCCGGTGGCATAATTTTAGAAATAAGGCTAATCACTTAAAAAAGTAATTAACCTAAAATAAATTTCATTTAAAATGGGACTAAACATTAAACCGCTTTCTGACCGCGTTCTAATTGAACCGGCTGCAGCCGAAACCAAAACAGCTTCGGGAATCTATATCCCTGAAACCGCAAAGGAAAAACCACAGCGCGGCAAAGTAGTTGCCGTAGGTAAAGGCAACAAAGATCACGAAATGACCGTAAAGGAAGGTGATATGGTACTTTATGGAAAATTTTCTGGTACCGAGCTTAAATTAGAAGGTACCGATTACCTTATGATGCGAGAAGATGATATTCTTGCAATCGTATAATTCGTATTCCCCATTTTTCACGGGATTTTTCTAAAATCAATTTAGTAATCAATTAATCTTTGTCTAAACAAAGACATTAAAAATTTAAATAAAAATGGCAAAAGATATAAAATTTGACATTCAAGCCCGTAACGGAATTAAACGCGGGGTAGATGCATTGGCTAACGCCGTAAAAGTAACCCTTGGCCCAAAAGGCCGTAACGTAATTATTAGCAAATCTTTTGGTGCACCAACCGTGACCAAAGACGGGGTTACCGTAGCTAAAGAGATTGAACTTAAAGACGCCCTTGAAAACATGGGTGCACAAATGGTAAAAGAAGTAGCTTCCAGAACTAATGATCTTGCTGGTGACGGTACAACTACAGCTACTGTACTTGCCCAGGCCATCGTAAAAGAAGGTCTTAAAAACGTAGCTTCAGGCGCTAATCCTATGGATTTAAAACGCGGGATTGATAAAGCGGTAGAAGCTCTTACCAAAAACCTTGAAAAACAAACCGAAGAAGTTGGTGATTCTTCAGAAAAAATTAAGCAGGTAGCTTCAATTTCTGCCAACAACGATGAGCATATAGGTGAGCTAATTGCTGAGGCCTTCGGAAAAGTTGGAAAAGAAGGGGTTATTACCGTTGAAGAAGCCAAAGGTACCGAAACTTATGTTGATGTAGTTGAAGGGATGCAGTTTGACCGCGGTTACCTTTCTCCATATTTTGTTACCAACAGCGAGAAAATGACCACTGAGTTGGAAGATCCTTACATCCTACTTTTCGATAAGAAAATTTCAGCCATGAAAGACCTGCTTCCGGTTCTTGAGCCTGTAGCACAATCAGGAAAACCACTTCTAATTATTGCTGAAGATGTAGACGGGGAAGCCCTTGCTACTTTAGTGGTAAATAAACTTCGTGGTTCTCTTAAAATCGCTGCCGTTAAAGCTCCCGGATTTGGAGATCGTAGAAAAGCGATGTTAGAAGACATCGCCATCCTTACCGGTGGTACTGTAATTTCTGAAGAAAGAGGATTTACACTTGAAAACGCAACTATCGATCAATTAGGTACTGCTGAAAAAGTGTCTATCGATAAAGATAATACCACTATCGTTAACGGTGCAGGTGATAATGAAACCATTGAAAACCGTGTTAACCAGATCAAAGCCCAAATCGAATCTACAACTTCAGATTACGACAGAGAAAAACTTCAGGAGCGTTTGGCTAAATTGGCCGGAGGTGTTGCCGTACTTTACGTAGGTGCCGCTTCAGAAGTAGAAATGAAAGAGAAGAAAGACCGTGTAGATGATGCCCTTCACGCAACTCGTGCAGCCGTAGAAGAAGGTATTGTTGCCGGTGGAGGTGTAGCCTTGGTTCGGGCACAGGCCGTATTAAATGATATTAAAGCTGAAAATGCTGATGAGGCTACCGGAATTCAAATTGTTGTTCGTGCTATTGAATCGCCGCTACGCACCATTGTTGAAAATGCAGGTGGAGAAGGCTCTGTGGTAATCAACAAAGTTCTTGAAGGCAAAAAAGGCTTTGGTTATGATGCCAAAACCAACACCTTTGTTGATATGATGAAAGCCGGAATTATCGATCCTAAAAAAGTAACTCGTGTAGCTCTTGAAAATGCTGCATCTGTTTCAGGAATGATTCTTACTACCGAATGTGCATTAACTGATATTCCTGAAGACGACAAAGGCGGAGACGCCGGCGGCGGAATGCCAGGAATGGGCGGTGGAATGCCAGGAATGATGTAAATCAAGGTATGAAATTTGAAGTACGAGCTTAGAAATTTAAGCTAAATCTTCAATAAAATAGATAATCCCGTTTTCTTTTGGAAGGCGGGATTTTTTATTTACAGTTTTTTATCTTATATCATCTCCCCTTTTTGGAATAAAGACTTCTTTAAGCTTATATAAGTTTCAGGTCTTTTACAATACCTATAAGATGGGGAGTGGTATTCGCTCCAAATTGTTGCCGAAGTTCTTTTAAACGTTTTTCTATCGCACTTTTGCTACTGGGATAAATATTATTCTGAATAAAATATTCCTGAATCCGATTTTGGGTAAAGCCCTTAGAAATACAGTCTAAAAGATTGATTTCAAAATCATCTAACACAAATAAATTATCCTGTTTAAGCGCTGTTTCAATTTGAGGTGAATTGTATTTTTTGCCGTTTTCAATAGCCAGAATAGCCGCTTTTAAATAATGCATTCCCTTGCGGTCTTTGCATACATAGGCATCAATTTTCCCGCTTTCCCAGAAGTTTCTTACGGTTTGGGGATGGTCTTCCACCGAGTTGACCAATACCTTTAAATTAGGATCGAGTTTACGTAATTTGTTTATTAATTCCCGGCCAGTACTAATCTTATCGGGTTGATAATCATTTTTAAAAGAGAGGTCGCAAATTAACAAATCAAAGGGTTTCCCCTCCTGGAAAGCCCTGCCGGCCATTGCATAAGCTTTGTCACAATATTGCGCATGTGCAACCTCTTTAATATCTAAATCTTCCAAAACACTGGCTACAGCATGGGTTACCGTATCCATATCTTCAGCCACTAAAACCTTTGTAAACATTCCTTTTATTTTTATACCGGAATACGAATTTCAACCTTGAACCCGTTTCCATTTTCAAAAGTAATATGCCCGTTTACTGAAAAAATGCGGTTTTCCACATTTTGGAGTCCATTTCCAGATTTTTTACCGCTCTTCCCACTTCCTACACCATTATCAGAATAATTAATTTTTAAAAAATTATTTTCTTTTGAAAAAATAATCGCTACCAGACTGGCTTCACTGTGTTTTTTCATATTTACCATAAGTTCCTGCAGAACACGGTAAATCACGATCTTTTTTTCTTCGGAAAGCTTTTCGTTTTCCAGCAACTCCCGCCCTTTGATAATAACCTTTGTTTTCTTGATACTACTAAACAATGTAGCTACGAGTCCGTCTACATAATTTTTATCGGTTGAAATTGCAGTATTTTCCCTTGAAATATCTCGTGTTCGGGTATAAATTTCTTCCAGTTTATCTATTTCAGCAACAGGCAATCCCGGCTCTAAACGCGTCATTATATTGTATAAATCATTGGCCAGCTCATCGTGAATAACTTTTGAAATACGAGCTTCGGTATTATAAATATTCTTTATTTTTTCCTTTTTATACTTTTGCTTATTGTAATAAATAATAAAAATTGCAATGCCTATAAGCAGAATTGCTAAAAAAATCAATAGATAATTTCGGGATTTTATTCGCTGATTTCTCAGGGCCTGTTTCACAGCTAAAGCTTCCAATTGGGAAATTTGTTGCTGTTTACGTTCTTCATCAAACCTGATTTTAGCAAAAGTTTTTTTGGCCTGCAAATTTGCAGATTCAAGGCTATCATTCAGACGTATATATGTTTTCACATAGCCTTGCTCTCCACCATTCAGGTTTACTAAATGTTTTAGGGCAGCTACCTGAACATTTAGGCTATTATTTTCTTTGGCAGCGTCCAACCATTTTTCAGCGAAATTAAGAGCTTTTGCCTTATCCCGCTCTTCATAAAAC
The DNA here is from genome assembly GCA_017795085.1 of Salegentibacter sp. Lineage (GTDB taxonomy): Bacteria > Bacteroidota > Bacteroidia > Flavobacteriales > Flavobacteriaceae > Salegentibacter. Next base: position 218,911 of record CP051246.1, on the reverse strand, counting down.
CGGGAAAGATGTTCATAACTTCCCAATAATCCGGAATAGTCATTGTGTTCTTTTCGCCATTCCAGAACGAGATGTAATTCTGAAGAAATATCAATTTCAGGGTCTCTCTGCCATCGGGTAAAAGAGAGGTTTTCCAGATATCGTGCCCGGGAGTTATAATTATTCTCAGGCACCTTTTCTAAAATTTCTTCAAAAATTGCAATAGCTTTTTTATATTCTTTCTGATCACTATATACCAGAGCAATATTATTCTGATAAGTTAGACTGTCTTCAAGATGTTCAGCAGACTGCAGCGCATTTTCATATTCCCTTAAGGCATCCCGGTAAAACCCCTGTTCCCTATAGCTAATTGCAATTACATTAAAAGCACTGCTGAAATATTCCCGGTCTTTATCGGGGTCTAAAAAGCGTAAAGCTTCGGTAGCCGATTCCTGGCTTCCGGTATAATCGTTCATCCTGCTTTGGGCGATGGCCATTTCCAGGCTCCGTCGTGCCGCTTTTGTACTATCGCCTAACTGAAGGTAGCGTTGCCGGGCTTCAAAAGCATTTTTAAAAACAGCTTCTTGATTGTCCAAATATCGGTTAATCACCGCTTTTCTGTAAAAAGCAAGTGCTACCCGGTTTGTATCTTTCTGAAAACTTGCCACCCGTTGAAGACTATCGGCAAAAAACAGGGCACTATCATATTCTTTTAGCCTATTGTGATAATATATTTTATGATCCAGCAATACCGGCAATAAAGTATCGGAAACCTGTTTGACCTGCCGAAGTCCTTTATTATAAAAACTGACTTTCTGCGGAAGAGAATCAGTCTTTTTTGCATTTTCATAAAAAAAAGAAACCGAATCGGTTGGCTTTAAGTTTTCATCATTAAACTTTCTTTTTTGACAAGCCTGTAATAAAAAAAACAAAAAACTAAGAAAGAAGTAAAAGTGCTTCATGTTTCAAAAATAAAAAAAGCCGCTCAAAATGGCGGCTTTTACATAAAATCAATACTCATTTAATTATCATCTTCCGGTTTCTCCTCTTCAGGATCATTATTTTCATTGTCATTTGCATAATAATCTTCAGGCGAGTTAGTTGCTTCGGCCAGGCTTTCTTCGGTACAAGCAGTAAAATTGAACAATCCGGCCATTAATAAAAGTGTGAAAATTGCTTTTTTCATCTTAAAAAAATTTAAAATTTGACATTGACTGAGCCCTTCCGAAAGATTTCGGATTTAAAACGGACTGTTTGGGAAGTAGGCTTAGACCGAAGCAGCAGGAAAACTTCCCGATTTCCCTAATACTTCGGAAAAAAGCTCTGCCACTGATTTTTCAGCGACAGGTCAAAGAAAAACTGAAAGCGCTCGACAATTGCGGACAGAAGGAAGACAGTAACCGGACAAGTTTGTCTGATAATTATGTCCAATTATTTTTATACTTTTATTTCTGAATTTTTTGTAAAAATGACCGAGCAATTAATCGAAAAAGTCTTTGATAAAGCCGGAAAGGAATCCGGAAAAAACTCGATACATGGAAAAGCCGAATATCTGGCTGAACATATTCTTAAAGTTTATAAGTTTTCGGTCTCTTCAAAACAACTAACCCGATATTATAAAAAGGAATATGCTGCTTCTCACCCGCTTACCGACTACCTTTCAAAATATTTGGGTTATGAAAATTATGCTGCATTTGTAAATAACGAAAGAGAACCTAATTTCCCACAGGACCTGAAAAAGCCTAAAAAACAAAAAACCTGGATTATAACATTAATTTTAGTGCCATTACTGGGAGTTTCTGTCTATGTGGGCTACCAAACTGGAAAGGAAGAATGTATGGTTTGGAAAGAGGATCATTTTGAAAAGACGGTATGTAGCGGTTCAGAAAATGAAGAACCTCTTCAGACTTCCCGCCTAAATAATTTCAGAAAAATAACCCCAACCGATATTACTACTTTTTTAAAAAACGGGGAGGTTCAGGTTTGGTATGATAAATCTGATAATCAGCTTGAATTTTTCACCGCTCCGGGTCTCCACCCTATCAATAAAAAAAACCTAAAACCGGTCACAAATTATATCATTGAAAAATATATTAAATAAATTTTCTTCTCTCAAGGCTTTATTATTCCTGAGTTTAGAGAGAATTAAAACAATGAATCTTCAGTCTAACTTAGAAAAAATAATTCAGCGTTTTATTTTAAAATTATAAGTTAATGTCCAGAAAAACACTTTTTTTATTTTTCACTTTGCTTAGTTTAAGTTTTTCTTCTCCAACATTGGAAAAAGATGGAGAAATTCACTTAAAAGTAAAAGTCATCGGTATTATTGATGGTGACACAGTGGACATTTTATATCATAAACTTCCCCTGAGAATTAGGTTGGAACACATTGACGCTCCCGAAAAAAGAGGCAGCCAAGCATACGGCAATAAGGCAAAGACTGTTCTTTCAGATTTATGTTTTGGCCAGAAGGTAACTATTGTCACCAAAGGCGATTTTGATATGGGTGGGCGAATAATAGGTGAGATTATTAACGAAGAAGGGATTAATGTAAATAAAGAACTGGTTCGACTCGGATATGCCTGGCATTTCAAGAAATATTCTGAGGATAAGAGTTATGATATCCTGGAAAAAGAAGCCAGAAAAAACAAACGCGGGCTTTGGCAGGAGCCCAAGCCTATAGCTCCCTGGGATTTCAGGTAGATTAATAATACATCATGCTATATCGAAATACTAAGGCTTATTATGAGGCATGAAGTATTCTGAAAAATACATAATAAGTCCCCAGAATTAGAACAACAATGCGTTTAATGACTATTATGAAAATCTATATTTTTAACTCAACTTTGTGATTAAATAATTTTAATTACATTTTCTTTAAAATAATAGCGAATATTCGTAAATTCTTTATATCCGGGAGTATAAAAAATTCTCCTGTTGTAATTACAATTCCCCTTCCAAAAGCAACACTGGTTCCATCCAGTAAAAATTTCTCAAAACTTGTGATTTATTGTTATATCACTAATCCACAACGGGACATTATACCCATCGAAACTCAAATAAAGAAAGTTCCTAAAACAGATTTTAAATTCAACTTATAAGGATTTACGTTCAATATATTTAAATACATTTTTTACTTTTTCCTTTTTGTTTTTTAAAACCATATAGGCCGCCGTTTCGCCCATTGCTTTAAAATCTGTGGTAATAACATTGATTTCCAATAATTCTTTAAGTGGGGTTTCGTTATACGACAACACTCCGATATCTTCACCCATCTTAAGTTTATTATGCTGAATTTGCCGTACCAGGTTAACTAAATCCCTTTCTCTTATGGTAATATAAACATCTTTACTTTGCAATAATTCCATATCATCATACACCTTCTCAAGAACTTCAAAATCAAATCCGTTTTTAACACAAAATTGCCTGAAACCTTTTAAAATTCGCTGGGGATAAGGAAAAACTGTTTTACTGGGGTAGACCAAAATAATTTTATCATATTGTTTTAATCGCTCTTTTGCTTCTCCCAAGGCATTATATATATCCAACTTAAAATCCTGGTAAATAGACCCGAAATTACCTTCAACTTCTGGTTTTAAATTATCTAATAAAATCAATTTATCAACAGGTATTTTATCCAATAACTTTATAACATTTGGTGTAAAACTCAAATGATTTAAGTGCTCATCTTTAAAATGAGGCATAATCACGTAATAATCATAGGCCCCCAGGTTTTTTTCAATAGCTCCAATAAATAAACTTTCTTCACAATGATATATGGAAAGTGTGACGTGACCATCCATTCCCAGGGCATTTACAAAATGATTGTAAATCATCATTTTATAGGTACTGGGTTTGTTTACAAGAAAAAACACATTAACTTTAGATATGAGATCAGTCTTTGCTGTATAATATCCCTTTCCCTTTATAGAATTGATAATTTTCTGAGCTTTAAGTTCTTTATATGCTTTTTCTACAGTATCACGCGAAAGATAACATTGTTCACTTAACTCATTAATGGAAGGGATTTTTTCCCCAACTTTTAGATTACCATTGGAAATATCAGCTATTAAAGAATTAACAATCTGTTTATATTTCGGAACCCGGGATTTCTCATTGATCTTCACATTAAATTTAGAAGCCATTTTTCATAAATTTTCGGTGAGTAAAATAAGGAAAATAAGAAGTTAAATAACTGTTAAACTAGTGAGATTATATACATCATAGTACAGGATAGTATTTCATTTAAAAAAAATTTAATTGCATCTTTAAAAAGCTAAAGAACAAAAAAATGGAGAAAACTTTTAAGCACGTAGCTTACCTATGGGATGATAAAAAAGCGGATGAGTTGGGGGAGGATCAGGTGGCTTTGTTTTTGTACCGTTCAAATATATTGGGTGCCGATTTAAGGATTACCAATTATGGCGGTGGCAATACCAGCTGTAAGACTATTGAAAAAGACCCTCTGACCAATGAAGAGGTTGAGGTAATGTGGGTGAAAGGATCCGGTGGGGATATTGGTACTCTGGACCGCTCGGGGATTGCCGGGTTATATACCGAAAGACTGAGAAATCTTAAAAATGTGTACGGCGGACTTGATGATGAAGACCGCATGGTAGGCCTATTCAATCATTGTATTTATGATTTAGACAGCAAGGCGCCTTCCATAGATACCCCACTGCACGGTTTGCTTCCATTTAAACATATAGACCACCTGCATCCTGATGCCCTTATTGCCGTTGCTGCTGCTGAAGACAGTGAAAAAGTGACCAAAGAAATCTGGGGCGACAAAATGGGCTGGGTACCATGGCAGCGTCCGGGTTTTGAACTTGGCCTTATGCTTGAAAAATGCCTGGAGGAGAATCCGGGGATCCGCGGAATTGTACTGGGGAGCCACGGCTTGTTTACCTGGGGCGATACTTCTTATGAATGCTATATGAACAGCCTTGACGTTATTGAAACGGCTTCTGAATATATCGAAAAAAAGGTAAAAGAACAAGGTGAGGTTTTCGGCGGCCAAAAAGTTCAAAGCCTGCCTGAAGACCAACGTAAGGAAAAAGCCGCTGAATTAATGCCGCTGCTTCGCGGGCTTGCTTCTTCTGAAAACCGGATGATTGGCCATTTCACCGATAGTGATGTGGTATTGGAATTTGCCAACAGCAATGACTTATCCCGCCTGGCACCGATGGGGACTTCCTGTCCGGATCACTTCCTTAGAACAAAAATACAGCCTTTGGTGCTTTCCCTCGGCACGAACGAAGCCCTTTCCAACCCGGAAGAAGTGCTAAAAAAACTGGAACCGGCCTTTGAGCAGTACCGAAATGAATACAAGGAATATTATGAAAACCATAAACGGGATAACAGCCCGGCGATGCGGGATCCCAACCCGGTGATTATCCTTTTCCCGGGAGTGGGGATGTTTAGTTTTGCCAAAAACAAGCAAACCGCCAGGGTGGCCAGCGAGTTTTATGTAAATGCCATCAATGTGATGCGTGGGGCCGAAGCCATTTCTTCATATACTTCCCTGCCACGCCAGGAGGCTTTTGACATTGAATACTGGTTGCTTGAAGAAGCAAAACTTCAACGGATGCCAAAGGAAAAACCCCTTTCAAGAAAAGTGGCCTTTATCACCGGTGGTGGAGGCGGTATTGGAAAAGCCATAGCCGATAAACTGGCAGCAGAAGGAGCCAATGTTTTCCTGACCGATCTCTCACAAGATCGATTGGATGAAGCGATGGAATCTTACGGAAAAGATACGGCCGCCACGGCAATTTGTGATGTTACCGATGCGCAGTCTATCCAAAAGGCCTATAAAAAATCCATTTTAGCCTTCGGCGGGGTGGATATTATTATTCACAGCGCCGGATTGGCCATTTCGAAATCTTTGGAAGATACCACCGAAAAAGATTGGGACTTGCTTCAGAATGTCCTGGTAAAAGGCCAGTTTGAACTCGCTCAAAAAGGGATGGCAATTCTTAAAAAGCAGGATTTAGGTGGCGATTTTATCAGTATTGCCAGTAAAAACGGCCTGGTCTCCGGACCAAACAATGTAGGCTATGGAACGGCCAAAGCCGCACAACAGCATATGTCACGCCTGTTGGCCGCTGAACTTGGCGGGGATAAAATACGTGTAAACATTGTAAATCCCGATGGGGTCATTGTGGGAAGTAAAATCTGGGAAGGGGATTGGGCCGAAGGCCGTGCCAAAGCCCACGGAATTTCAGTAGATGAACTTCCAAAACACTATGCCAAGAGAAATTTACTACAGGAAATTATCCTTCCTGAAGATATAGCCAATGGGGTATTTGCCTGTGTAGGCTTGCTTACCAAAAGCACAGGAAATACCATTAATGTGGACGGGGGCATGGCCAATGCCTTTGTAAGATAGTTTTTAAATATAGTATGAATAAGGGTGGGAGCTATATTCCCACCCTTATCTTTTTTAAATTCATTTTACTAAAATCACACTATCTAATGTTTCATTGCCTTTAAGGCTTTCCCGATGTCAGAATGTTTTAGAGACGAGCTTGTATTATCTAATTCTGTTTGATGAAAATCCTTTCGCTGAATCCGCATTGCATTAAGAATAGCTAAAAGGGTGACTCCAACATCGGCAAAAACAGCTTCCCACATTGTAGCAATCCCCAATGCTCCCAGTAGCAATACCAGTGCTTTTATTCCAAAAGCCAAAACAATATTCTGCCATACGATACTGTGTGTAGTTTTACTAATTTTTATTGCCGTAAGTATTTTAGAAGGCTGATCATTTTGAATCACCACATCTGCTGTTTCTATAGTAGCATCAGACCCTAAACCGCCCATAGCAATTCCTATATCGGCAAGGGTAATAACCGGGGCGTCATTTAAACCATCTCCTATAAAAGCAAGTACTTCAGTATCTTTTTTAAATTTTTCTATTTCCCGTATCTTCTCTTCGGGAAATAATTCCCCTATAGCTATATCTACACCCAATTCATGACCAATCTGGTTTACAACTATATTTTTATCTCCTGATAACATTATCAAACTCCCAATTCCCGTCTTTCGCAGTCCATCTATAGTTGCTTTTGCATCCTCTTTAATTTCATCTGCAATACTAAGATATCCACAGTATTGCCCGTTAATTGCGACCAATACAGTAGTTTCTGTGATCTCATCAACCGCACTATCATAAGGAATATCAAACTTCTCAAGTAACTTAGCATTCCCTGCCAACACGTTAAACCCTGCTACCTCACCTCTCATCCCAAAACCGGAAATTTCTTCAACTTCTTTAATTACAGAAGGTTCAAAACCATTATTGGCACAATAAGAGCTTATGGCTTTTGCTACCGGATGGGTAGAATGGCTTTCAAGGGCAGAAACCAAAGTCAGCATCAAATCCTTATCAATATTTTCAGTCATAACTTGTTGAACCTTAAACACTCCTTTGGTAAGTGTTCCCGTTTTATCCATAACCACAGTATCTATCTTTCGCATTTGATCAAGATAATTAGAACCTTTAAAAAGAATTCCATTACGGGAAGCAGCTCCAATCCCGCCAAAATATCCCAGGGGAATAGAAATCATCAATGCACAAGGGCAAGAAATTACCAGGAACACCAATGCCCGGTAAAGCCACTCTTCAAAAATATAGTTATCTGTCAAAAAGTAAGGAAAAACAACAAGAGCTGTGGCTAAAATTACTACCACAGGAGCATAGATTTTTGCCAGCCGGGTAATAAGACGTTGCGTTTTGGCTTTTCGGGTAGAGGCTTCCTGCACCATTTCCAGGATTTTAGAGAGTTTACTATCCTCAAAACGATTAGTAACCCTAATGAAGCTTAGCCTCTCGAGATTAATCATTCCTGCCAAAACCGATTCTCCTTTATATTTTCTATCAGGTGCCGATTCTCCGGTAAGGGCAGCGGTGTTAAAAGTTGTTTCCCGGGAGATCAACTCTCCATCCAAAGCTACCTTTTCTCCAGGCTTTACCTGAATTGTATTTCCAATATCTACTGAGGATGGATGTACTGTCTTTACGGTATTATCAGGCTGGATTACTGCCACCTCTTCAGCCTGTACTTTCAGCAAACTTTCTATAGATTTTCTGGCCTTATTTACGGCAGAATGTTGAAATAACTCTCCAACGGCATAAAAAAGCATCACAGCAACCCCTTCAGCATATTCCCCCAGAAAAAAGGCACCCATGGTAGCAATACCCATCAAGAAAAATTCATTGAATATTTCCCCTTTCCCTATCTCCCTGATAGCTTTCCATAAAACCGGCCCGCCTACCGGAAGATAAGCTGCACCAAAAACCACTAACTGAAAGGGCAGCGTAAACCATGCAGGCTCTACTACTTCTTTAAGGACAATTCCTGCTACCAGAAAAACAAAGCTGATAGTAGCCAGCAAATATGCTTTATATTTTTGAAAAAAATTTATATTGGTTTCTTCGTTTTGTAGGCTATTTGCTGAACATGCCCCACTTTCACAACAATCACTCATAATATTTTAAACTTTCTTTCAGTTCAAAGTTATGATGTAAAACGTGCAATGAAGTTGCATTTTTAATGGGTGCAGTTGGCACATGTTCCTTTTACCAGTAAATTGGTTTCAAGAGTAACAAAACCTTTGGGCAGGGAAACTTTCGGGATTTTAAATTTTGGTAAGCAGAAAGTATCTTCACAACGGTTACAAAAAAAATGTACGTGCATATCTTCCGGGGCACATTTACAACCTTCCTCGCACAAGGCATATTTGGTAATCCCGGTTCCATCTGCAATGCTATGAATCAGTCCTTTTTCCTGAAAAGTTTTTAAGGTACGATACAATGTAATCCTGTCAGCTTTTTCAAATTCTATTTCCAGGTCTTGTAAACTGATTGCCGCCTTTTGGTTTCGCAGGGTTTCAAGGACCAACATACGCATGGCTGTGGGGCGTATTTCCTTTTGTTCTAATTTTTCTTCAACTTTTTTCATACCGCAAATACCCTTTCTACAAAGATAAAAAGGTTTTTCTGACTAGCTGAAGAGATTCAGAGGTATATTAATAATGCTAATCAAGGGTTGAAATAATAAAAAAAAACAAGTCTAATTTGTTGAAAAACAACGCCTTAGGCTTGTACAAGTCGCTGATAATCAGTAACTTATATGTGATTTCAAACACCATATAAGTAATGAATCCCAACGACAAGCACTCTAAATTAGTAAAAATTTATTGTTATGTATGTGAAAAATTTGAAGAAGGTCTTTGGTTTGAATGTGAACGCTTCAGCAACAACAAAGAACCCAAGCTCAGCGATGAGGAAATCCTTGCCATTTATCTATACGTGATGTATTATCAAGAATATTTTAAAATCAAACAAATTCATCGGTTTGCCATGGACTACCTTTTGGACTGGTTCCCCAATTTGGGAACTTATCAGGCTTTTAACAATAGGCTCAACAGGTTGTCCGGTGTGCTGGACAAGCTTAGTGGGGCAATCATTAAGGAATTCCATCCCCAAGACTGTTCAAAGAGCCAAAGCCTATTGGATTCCATGCCCATTATAACATGTTCCGGGAAAAGAGCTGGCAAAGTTGCCAGGGAAATTACAGATAAAGGCTATTGTTCCACCAAATCCATGTACTATTATGGAATGAAACTACATGCGCTGGGTTTTCGTCGACAAGGGAAAATGCCCTATCCAGAAGAAATCATGTTTACACCTGCATCGGTAAATGACCTAAGCCTGTTCAAAGAGCAGTGGAGCACAATGGAAAACAGGATATTCATAGGAGACAAAATATATAACAACAAAGAGTTCTTTGAAGGAATAGAAGACCACTATAATTCACACATGCTTACACCGGTCAAAGGAGTCAAAGGGATGCCACAATCCTTAAAAAATTTTGACAGGGCAGCCAATGACCTATACTCTAGGGCTGTATCCAAAGTAAGGCAGCCTATTGAGTCATTGTTTAATTGGCTCATTGAAAAATCCGATATACAAGATGCACACCGGGCAAGATCTACTAAGGGATTAACAGTACATGCATATGGAAGATTGGCTGCGGCTTTTATAACTTTAATATTTTAACCCTTGATTCGCATTAATATATAAAACAGCAAAAACAAGTTGCCACATAATTACTGTTATTGATCATTTTAAGGCAGGAAACTAAGTCCCACTTATAATCGGCGGCCGGTTAATAATTTATACAAAATCAAAATTACCGCCAGTACAATTAAGATATGAATAATTCTTCCTAAATGGGGAAATGCAAAATATCCTACCAGCCATCCAATAACCAGTAAAACTACAATAAGCCAAACTAAATCTTTCATAATTTTGGTTTTATGCAATGGTCTATTGCATTGATCAATTTTTAAAATATTAAGGCCGTCTTCCGGTTGCGAGCCGATAAAGAATACCAATAATAGCAAGTACCAATAAAATATGGATCAAATTTCCTACGGCTTCACCAAAACCAATATAACCTATAAGCCAGGCAATAATTAGAATCACCACAATAAGCCAAATTAAATCTTTCATAAGTTTGGTTTTTAGTTAATTACACCTACTAATTTAGAGAAATACTGCTTAGTTTTTTTATTTTTAACTAGTGTTTAACTTCAATACTTAAACATCTATTTTATTCATTCTCCCCTTTATTAATTTTCATTTCATACTCATCCATGGCCTCACGCACAGTATCAACATTATCTGATGCTTTTTGATGTGCACTTTCCATCACCTTTTCAAGGTCTTTATCGGGATGTTCAAATAAATCGGTAATCACGTGGTTAATTTTATCAATAATACTTTCCTGGGTGTTTTTAATATCCTCCAGTTTAGAAAGTACCGAACGCATATGCTCTAATTTCTGCTCGTCCATAATAATAAGTTTAGAAATTAATGAATTAGAAATTTAATTAAAATGAGAGCGGTCTGTTTTTCCATTAACCGGGTTTTAGGGCTTTTTTATAATAATATTAGCAAAACCTCTTCTTTACCGGCCCCAATAGAGATATAAAGTCTTTAGAAATCAGTATTTTTGAAAAGAAAACAGCAGATATTGCTTAAATCTATTCATGCAAAGTTCAAAAAATATTGCCGTAGTAGGCTCGGGCCTGGTGGGCTCTCTTCTGGCGTTATACTTAAAACAAACCGGGCATAAAGTAACGGTTTTCGACCGGCGCCCCGATGTACGTAAAGTTGAATTTTCTGGTCGATCCATTAATTTGGCTATGTCTAACCGAGGCTGGAAAGCCCTTCGGGGAGCTGGAATTGAAAAAGAAGTAAGAAAACTTGCCCTGCCGCTTGATAAGAGGGCCCTCCACGTTAATAACCAGGCTTTATATTTTCAGCCTTACGGAAAAAAAGGCGAAGCTATTTATTCGATTTCCCGTGGGGTTTTAAACCGTAAAATGATTGATTTAGCTGAAAAAGCCGGGGTAAAATTCCAGTTTGAAGAAAAAGTTTGGGATATTGATTTGACTGAAGCTAAATTATTTACCGGTGCTTCAGAAAAAAGCGAATGGAAAGAATACAATTTTGATCTTATTTTTGGTGCTGATGGCGCTTTTTCCCGGATAAGGCATAAAATGCAACGCCAAAGCTTGTTTAATTATTCGCAACATTTTATTGATGTGGGCTACAAAGAATTAAGTATTCCCGCAAATGCAGATGGCTCGCATAAACTAGACAATGCATCTTTTCACATCTGGCCACGCGGGGAATTTATGCTAATTGCCATGCCCAATTTAAACGGGAGTTTTACCTGTACACTGTTTATGCCTTTTGAAGGTGAAATCTCTTTTGAAAGCCTGGATACTGAAACCAAGGCCGATGCTTTTTTTGCAACTCATTTTCCGGATATTAAAGATGAAATCTCCAATTTAAAACGCGATTTCTTTAAAAACCCAACAAGCTCTATGGTTACCATAAAATGCTACCCGTGGAGTTATGAAGGAAAAGTGACCCTGGTTGGCGATTCTGCACACGCTATTGTTCCGTTTTACGGGCAGGGAATGAATGCTGGATTTGAAGATATTAGTATACTTTTTGAAAAAATAGCCGAATATAAAAATGATTGGGAGCAACTTTTTACAGCCTATCAGGAAGCGAGAAAACCCAACACTGATGCCATTGCCGAACTTAGTTACCGCAATTTTATGGAAATGAGCAGCAAAACTGCCGATGCCGATTTTTTACTTCGGAAGAAAATAGAAAAACAATTTGCCGAGAAGCACCCTGATATTTGGGTGCCTATGTATTCCCGAGTTACCTTTTCTGATCGCCCTTATGCAGAAGCTCTTGCTATTGGAGACGCCCAACGAACAATAATGGATAAAATCATGAAACTACCCAATATTGAAGAAAACTGGGATTCTGAAAAAATAGAACAAAAAATACTTGAACTTACTAGCTCAAAAAATGTTTTAGACACTTAAATAATCTTCCGATTCGGGTTTAATGCCCAGGCTGGAATAAACTTCTTCAAGGGTTTTCCGGTTTTCAGTAAGGATAATTAACAAATCGTTGGCTTCAATTTCAGTATTACCATTAGGGGTGATAAACTCGTCATTTCTTGAAATCATCGCAATAATTGCCCGCTTCGGAAATTGAAGATGTACTACTTTTTTACCTACCGCTTGACTGTATTCCGGCACCTGAATTTCACTTAAATTAGATTTAGATTCATCAGAAAGGAAAGCATCTACCGGTGATTTTGGTTTGACCTGCATCGGAAGCGCCACATGCAGCCATTTGGCAACTACTGAAAGCGTAGTACCCTGAATCAAAACCGAAGAAAGCGAAACAAAAAACACGATATTAAAAATCATATTTGCTTTATCAATTCCGGCAATCAAAGGGTAAGTTGCAAATACAATAGGTACCGCCCCACGCAGCCCTACCCAGGAAACATACCAACGACGGCGCATTTTCATCTTGAAAAATGACAAACTTAAAAAAACGCCTAGAGGCCTTGCGATAAAAATAAGAAAAGCCGAAACCATAACCCCAATCCCTAAAACCGGCAGAATCTGACTTGGATATACCAACAATCCAAGGGTAAGGAAAAGGACAATTTGCATTAACCAGGCCAAACCATCAAACATACGCATAATGGTTTTTTTGTGTATAATGTTATGGTTTCCAAGATATACCGCACTTAAATAAACCGCAAGAAACCCGTTACCACCAATAAAATCGGTAGTAGAAAAAACAATAAACATCAACGCAATGGCAAGTACGGGATAAAGTCCTTCAAAATCAAGCCTAATACGGTTGATTACCAATTTACTGAGTTTCCCTAATAAAAACCCCATAGCCGTCCCAATTAAAATTTGCTGAAGAAAAAACGGGATAATACTAACAATACTTTTTTCAGGACTTACAACTAAACTTAAAAAAGCAATAGTAAGAAAATAAGCCATCGGGTCGTTACTACCACTTTCAAGCTCCAGGGTTGGGCGCAACTTCGTTTTTAAAGCCAGGTTTTTGGAACGCAAAATTGAAAAAACAGCGGCCGCATCGGTAGAAGATACAATAGCACCTAATAATAAAGCTTCATAAATGGTAAAATCGGTAATTCCCCATACAAAAGCCCCCAGCCCCACAGCCGTAAATAATACCCCAAGTGTAGAAAGGGATATTCCCTGCCAGAGTACCGGTTTAATACTTTTCCAACTGGTATCAAGCCCTCCGGAAAAGAGGATGAAATTCAAAGAAACTATACCGATAAATTGAGCAAGGCCGGGGTCATTAAAATTAATCCCGCCCAAACCTTCTGAACCCGCGAGCATCCCCACAGCCAAGAATAATAACAGCGTGGGTACTCCGAATTTATAAGAAGTTTTACCTGCTAAAATGCTTATAAAAAGTAATAAAGAGCCAATTAGCAATACATTCTCGATAGTAATATCCATCTAAGTTCTTTTTGAGAGCTAAAAATACAAGTTTAATTAGATGCTTTGTAAATTTGTAATAAGTTAATTTATGATTGGATAAATATACAGCGTCCGAGCTTAATCCGGAATATTATCATGTTTGAACATTGTTAAAATCCCTGTTTTGAATACTGATAAAGCTTCAACTTTTTTTCAAAAAACACAAATACGTTATAAAAACATGATTTAAAAGTTCGTGGATGCCCTACCCTTTCTCTTCACCTCTTACAGAAGAGAAGAGCTGGGCTATGAAATAACCAATAACGTATTTGTGGCTGTTTCAAAATCATAGCTAATGCTAAGCTACTACTTTCAGTTTTTCTTAATAAAAGCATTCACTCTTTTTTCCAAAATAGGCAGAGTCACAACACCCTGTTCTAAAATCACTTCATGAAAATCCCTGATTTCAAAATCGTTACCCAGTCTTTCTTCTGCTTTTTCCCGGAGTTCTCTTATTTTAATCTCGCCAATTTTATAAGAAACTGCCTGCCCGGGCCAGGAAATATAGCGATCTATTTCCGTATTGATATTATGAAGTGAAAGCGCAGTGTTTCTTTTCATAAAATCAACCGCTTCTTTCCTGCTCCACCCTATCACATGCATTCCGGTATCTACTACTAAACGACAGGCACGCCATTGCTCATAGGTAAGTTTTCCAAAGGTTTCATAAGGAGTTCGGTATATTCCCATTTCTTCAACTAAAAATTCAGAATATAGCCCCCAGCCTTCTCCATAAGCCGATAAATACATATTTCTTCGGAATTTCGGAATAGAATCTCCCAGTTCGGCATTTAATGCGTTTTGCAAATGGTGTCCCGGTACGGCTTCATGTGCTGTAAGTGAAGCTAATACATACAATGGCCTACTGGACAAATTGTATGTATTTACCCAATAATAACCGGGTTTAGTCTCATCGGAAGCCCCTTTATAGCGACCAGTGGTATATTTTGGAGCAATGGCGGCCGGTACCGGTGCCACACCATAAGGTTTTCGAGGAAGGGTTTTAAAATAAGCTGGTAATTTGGCATCAATACGTTTTGCTATGTCCCGCGCTTCCTTAAGCAATTCTTCCGGGGTTTCTGCATAAAATTGCTTATCGGTACGCAGGAATTCTAAAAACTCTTCGAAACTCCCTTCAAAATCTGCAGCTTTCATAGCGGTTTTCATTTCCGTATTTATCCGCTTTACCTCGTCCAAACCAATTTGATGCACTTCTTCGGCACTTAAATTAAGAGTAGTGTAATAATCCAATCGATTTTGATAATATTCCTTTCCTTTTGGAATAGCGGAAACTCCTATTTCTGTTCTGATTTTCGGAAAATATTCATTTTCAAAAAAATCTTTAATACGCTTAAACTGCGGAATTACATGTTCAACAATCGCATTTTCAGCAGCCGTTAAAATCGAATCTTTTTGCTTTTCTGAAAGCTGCCGTGGCAGTTCTTCAAAGGGTTCATAATAAAAGCTTTTCCTATGATTTTTCACAATTTGATCATCATAGGTACTTTCATATCCCTTAAAAATGGCTTTTGGCTGAGTAATACCTTTTTCCAGTGCCTCACGCAACAATTCAAGATGCTGGTCTACATATTCCGGAACCGCGTTAAGTTTATTCAAATAATTCTTAACCTGCTTGTAATTATTAAAATCCTGAGCCTGATAAGCCAGGCTAAGATGAAAGCCGGCATCAGAAAGTAAAGGATTAAGATAAGCTTCATACTTAAACTGGTCTACATCTTCCTGCAATATAAACTTGAGAAGTTCCAGAGAGATCTGCTCGGTTTCCGGTAGATCTTCGGCATTTATTTGTTTAAGTGCCTCAATTTGATTCTGAGCAAATTCGGCTTTGTTTTTATAATGCCCTTTAGTATAAAGGCCCAAGGGGTACTCGCTTTGATTATAAAATTTATGGTTCTCGACCGTATCTATTACTTTTTGAAGTAATTCGGAAGCTTCTTGTGAAAAAATACTATGGCTAAATAAAAAAAGTGAAGCAAAAATGTAAAGGTATTTCATTGTTGTGGTTTTGAATTAACAAGCTTGGAGCAAATCCACGAGATATGTATCTGAAAAACTTTTTTCGATTAAGACAAGTCTCGAGGTATTAAAGGAATAAAGATAATATTTCTGCTGAAATCCAACCGCTCAAGGATTCAGGCTCCGCTACGGTAAGTTTAGTTTCCCAAAACACGATTTCCCAAATCGGTTAGCATTTTTTTGGCATCTCCACGGGTTTTTTCGGTTTCTTCAGCTTTTACTTTCCCGGCTTCTTCATAAAGTCGATAACTAAAGGCGAAATCGGCTTTTTCTCCGGCTATCGGACTTAATGTTCCAAAGCGTAAATCATTAAAATACAATTCCCCGTTTTCCTCTGTAATAGTATACCAGCCTTCAGCTATATTGATCAATCGCTGCAGGTTCTTCTTTGATGCCCAATCTCCCAGCAATTCGTGATTTTTGGCATATTCTGAAAATTGTATGGGCTTTGAATCAAAAACAGAATAATCACCAATTAGAAAAGCATCATCGGTTTCTATATTGGCGGTCCATAAAATTGCATTTAGCGGAGCAGGTTTAGTTGAAATCTCGCGGTATTCAATATTTTGACTTTTTAAGGCTTCTTCAAATCTGGTGAATGTAAACCACTTTAATGCCGGGGTGATCAGCAATAAATAAATACTACTGATTATAATCCCAAGCCTGTTAAATTTTCTACGCTTCGGAGAATCTTTTGGCAATCGCATGGCCAGCATCAAAAACACCAAAAATGGCAAAGTATAGAGCGGGTCTATAACAAAAATATTCTTGTACGCCAGCCGAAGGTCGAAGGGCCAAAAAAGTTGTGTCCCCCAGGTAGTATGAGCATCAAGCAGCGGATGGGTAAAAAGTCCCCAAAACATTAGCCAGGACCAGTTTTTCCAGGTCGCCACCGATTTTCGTTCAACTTTAGAAATAAGCCACCCAAAAACCGGGGCAAACAAGACTGAAAAAACAATAGAATGCGTAAATCCACGATGCCATTCAATGGCTGTAACCGTATCGGTAAAATGCCCGGCCAGGGTATCGAGATCAGGAATCGTACCGGCAATAGCACCATAAAGCATTGCTTTATTGCCCACTTTTTTTCCTAAAACGGCTTCCCCAACCGCCGCACCTAAAACTATTTGTGTTAATGAATCCATTTATTCGATAATCGAAATTTAAAATATGGTGAACTTGCTCCGAACGAGTTTATTTTCTTAATCATCTCCTTAGAAATTACTTCACTGCGTTTGTACTAACGAATTTAATAGGCTTGAAGGTTAAATTTTCTATATAATATTCGTGGGTTCGTGGCAACCTTCACCTGGTTTAAATTTTACTTTGAGCCCTCACAGGTTTTGAAAACCTGTGAGGGCTGACGTAAAACTCCCTTTTTGGGGACTTAAACAATCTCCATTTTACGCAATAAAAAGGAAGCATTCATATTTTGGCAAACCCCGTCTTTAAATTTATAATCAAAATGCAATTCATCCTTAATAATTTCAGCATCAAAATAATGATTTCTAACCTGCGACAATTCCGAAGTAATTTCACACAGACTTAAATCGTGCGTTGCGATGATTCCTGTAGAATTCGATTTCACCAGTTTTCTGATAAACTTTTTAGAGCCTGAAGCTTTATCGGTGCTGTTGGTTCCTTTTAATATTTCATCCAGAATAATAAAATACCGGTCGGTTTTTATTTCATCTACAATAAACTTCAAACGTTTTAATTCAGAAAAGAAATACGATTCATCATCGCTAAGCGAATCGCTGGTTCGCATACTGGTGATGAGTTTAATCGGTGAATATTCACATTTTTCGGCACAAACCGGCAAACCGATATTACTCATTACTATTTGCAGGGAAACGGTGCGTAAAAACGTACTTTTACCAGCCATATTCGCCCCGGTTATAATAAAAAATTCCTCGTTTTTTATACGGAAATTATTGGCAACACGCTTCTCCGGGTCAAGAAGTGGGTGCGCTAATTTTTCTGCTGAAATACCTGATTTTTGCTGAAGAATTTCAGGAAAAATATAAGCTGGGTGATTAAAAGCAAAATTTCCCAAAGAATTGTAAGCATCAGAAAATTCAATAACATCAAACCAATTTTCCACATTTTGACGATAGGCCAATATCCATTTTTCGAGTTTATAACTCTGCCGTAAATCCCAAAGCAAAAACCCGTTGGCAAAAATTCCGAAAAGTATATTATTACGCTGGTCCAGCGCATCGATAGCTTTAGAGAATTCCCTGAAAATAGCAGAAGCTTTCTTCTTTTCAGAATGAATTAGCGCTTGTTTTTTTTTGAGGACTTCTGAAGAAAATTCGGCCTTTTCCAACAAGCTTAAAAGCAAATGATACTGATGAAAAGTATCTTGGATTTTGCTGACACTCCCCGAAAGCAGGTTGATTTTTTTAAAATAAATTCCCGTAAACAGTATTCCTGCCAAAAACCACAATGTGAGCTGTATACCACGAATATAATCAAATGTATAGGCTAAAATCACCAATCCGGATAAAACCGAAAATACCGCAGGTAACCATTTTATAAAACCAGGAACAAATTTCTTATAATTTCTAAACCAATTTACTATCTGCGTTGAAGGCGTTTCGGTTTTCACCAGACGGGCCAAGGCCGTAAATTCCTGTCGCCATTCCGGCATTTTTGCAAGCTCTTTAATTGCTTCCTGTTTTTGCCGGATTTCCCTAATTGAGTTCTCGCCAAGCAAGCCGGCGAGTTTTTTTGTCCCTTCGTAAAGTGCCGTGCGGTTTAGGTATTGAAAAAAAGAACCTTTTCCAAAGAGATCAATATCCTGGCTAAACGGGTGCTGCGGATTTTCAAATTCCGTCCCTTCCGGTAGGTCCTGAAATTTGCGGTTTTTTAGGATGTCAAGTTCCAGTTCCTGTAGTTTTATCAACTCCTTTTGTTCATCGACTTTATCTTTTAAATCACTATGCCGGGAAACCAAAAACAGGAAAAGGGCAAATCCTCCAATTACCAGAGGCACTATTGCGTTCATATTTCCGAAGAAATACCATACCCCAAAGGCCACGACAAGAAAAATAAACAGGCGTAATAAGCTGGAATAAAGCAGTTTTGTTGAACATTTTTTAAGCTCCTGCTGATGGGTTTCCTTTTGCCGGGTATAGAATTGCAGTGGTTGTGTCATTATAAATTTTCGAGTTCTTGCTTTTTTATTTTAGTAAGAGAGTTGACCACTAAATCATAGGAATGATCAATGAGATTGGTGAGCATGACCCTACTCAAATGCCCGTCGATTACCAGAGTATTCCAATGCCTTTTGTTCATATGATAACCGGGCAGGACAATACCGGGGTAAATATCACGAAGCTCCAGGGCTCTTTCAGGATCACATTTTAAATTTATTCTCAGTGGAAACTCATCGAGACCGGCCAGGGCAAAAATTTTTCCCATCACTTTAAAAACGAGAGTGTCCGGTCCAAAAGGCAGTTCTTCAGTCACTCCCTTTTTTTTGAGGCAATAATTGCGAAAAGTTTCTATATCCATAAATTTTGAATTTTAACGGATGACTTATTTAGCACCTATTTCACCCAAATGCGTGAATTTAAAACCGCGTTCATACTTGAGCCCATAACCTAAAATACGATCGAAAGCAGCGTGGGCAAACAAAATTACACCTATTAATTGAAAAATTTCATTCTGAACCAGAAATCCTAAAATATAGAGTAAAACCGCAATCCCTTTATGGTGAAAAATATTATAAAATAGCGCTCCCACTTTACTATTAAAAATATAACCGAGCATTCCAATATCTGGTGCAAAAAAAAGCAGTAAGAACCACCACCAGGCAAAATCGAGGTAAATAAAACCAAAAAGGCCAAGGGAAAACATTGCCAATTCTTCTATTTTTAAAGTTGTTTTCATAAGCTTGATTTACTGTGTTTTATTGACTTTAACTAGGATTTGATTTTAAACAACAAAGGTTTAGAAGGAGCTGCATCATTTTCAAAAGGCGCTACCTGTAGATTTAATAAATATTCGCCATCCGGAATAGGTGTAGGTACATAAATAAATTCTGTAATGGTAGTCCCTGTTCGCGGATTTTCAGGGTAATCCCAAAAAGCCCGATGGGCGAGGAGTTTCCCATCATCCTTTTCTTTATCTACCGAAGGCAGATCTATCAATAAATGCCGAATATTGCACTTTCTAATATATTCGGCTGCTTTTCCGCTAAGGTAAGGCCAGTTGGTATGTGAATATTTTCGGCTTAATTTTTCAGGATAATTGGGCAAAGTACGTAACACCAGGGCTTCACATTCATCTTTTTTAAGATTTCTGCTAAGCATTTCAGCAGTAATTACCGCATCACCCATCCAATGTTCCGGCTGGAAACTAAGGAGTTTTGCAGTAAAAAAATAGTCTTTAAGTTGTTGATTGATACTATGGAAATCACCGGAAATATGTCCTACACATTCCGTATGAGTACCATGTGCATGTGGATTAAACCTAATGGTATTAAAATTAACAGAAGCACCTTCTGTTACCTTCCCGATAAAATCACCATCGCGTACCGGTTTTATTTCAGGTGGCCCGAGATACCATGCTACAGGATTTTTGTGTCCATTACGCAGTCCTATAGATATATCTATAGGTTTGGCTAGGTCAACCTTAAACTTTTGGTTTTTGTGGGAAATTTCCGCGAGCATGTTCTTTCAATTCAAAAGCTACTCAAAAATACGATAATAGCTTGTAATTTTCCCGGAGCTGATTATGAATATTTGAAATATATAAAAATCAACAATAGCAAAATAGGAATAGTACAGGCTGCAAAATTTTAGCCCAAATACATAGCTACTAAACCTTCAGGGGCGGATACGTAGATAGTTTTGTTCTCCTTATCAATCTTCGTAATAATATCATCATTCATGGGAATAAGGATTTCTTTTTCTCCCTTTTTAATTTCAAACAATGCCTGGGCAGTAGTGTCGTTTACCGAAACGATTTTTCCAATATTTCCATGTTCGGCATCAATTACATCAAACCCGATAATTTCATGGTAGTAAAACTGGTCCTCATTCAATTTGGGGAGCATAGAAAGCGGGAGGTAAGTTAAAGTACCTACAAGATCTTCAGCATCTTCTTCAGTTTCTATATCTTCAAATTTAACGCGGAGTAATGTGCTTTTTTGAAGCGAACTTTTTTCAATAAAAAATGGAACCAGATTCCCGTTGTATTCAACAAGAACTGATTCCATTTCAGTGTAAGCTTCGGGCTCATCGGTGTCTAATTTAATTAGCACCTCGCCCTTAAAACTAAATTTAGCAACGATTTTCCCTAAAAAGAAACATTCATCTTTAGTCATCGTCGGCTAAAAATTAGTCTTTTTTCTCTTCGGTTTTTGCTTCTTCGGCAGTTTCTTGCTCAACTTCCTTTTCAGCATTGGCCTCAGGCTCACCCTCTTCGGTTACCGCTGCACCTTCAGCTTCAGCAGTTGCGGCCGCTTCAGCTTCTTTTGCTTCAGCTTCACGCTTAGCGCTCACCTCTTTTTCAGCTGCAAGGGCTTTTTTCCTCGCTTCCTCTTCCTCTTTGGTCAGGTTATCTTTCTTGGCAGCGATTTTCGCCTCCTTTTCTTCTAACCAAGCCTGGAATTTTTTCTCAGCTTCCTCTTCAGTTAAAGCACCTTTTTTAACGCCACCGGCAAGGTGTTTTTTAAGCAATACTCCTTTGTAAGAAAGAATGGCACGGGCCGTATCGGTTGGCTGAGCTCCATGCTCTAACCATTTTGCCGCTCCGTCTACATCTAAATCTACAGTAGCAGGATTGGTGTTTGGGTTGTAAATTCCCAATTTTTCAAGAAATTTACCATCCCTTTTTGCACGCACATCGGCGGCTACGATCCAAAAGAAAGGCTTTCCTTTTTTACCGTGTCTTTGTAATCTTATTTTTACTGGCATAAAAATTAATTTGTGGGGTTCCCGACCCCGATTATTAATAAGGCTGCAAAGATATTACATTTTTCTAATTTACAAGCCCTTAGCCTGCATTAATTTAAAGTTTCAAATTTATAAAAATCAGCAGGTTTTTATGCCTTAAAAGACACCTCATGTTAAAAGCAGTTAATTAGTGCTAAACCCTGTTAAACAGGTTGTTGTTATAGTTTTTGCATTCTATCTTTATCCTAAAGTTTGTTGCTATGAATTATCCAGAGCAAATAGCCGAAAAGCTTAATCGCCTGTTGGAAAAAAACCTGGATGCTGAAAAAAGTTATCGCTTTGCCGCTGAAAATATTAAAGACCCACAATTAAAAGCATTTTTTCACGAACGTGCAGAAGAGCGATACGATTTTGGGCATCAGTTAAAATCGGCCATTCGGGATTTTGGGCAATTTCCTAAGGAAGAAACTTCTTTTTTAGGCGATGCACATCGCACATGGATGAATTTAAAAGCAGTATTCTCAGCCGATAAAACCGAAACCACTTTAGAAGAAGCGGCACGAGGCGAACAAGCTGCTGTTAATGAATATAAGCAAGTATTGAAAGAGCCAGGAATTTCGCCGAATATCGTTGATATTTTACGCTCACAAAAAGATGCAATTGTAAGATCATTAAATAAGGTAAAAAGCCTGGAAACCCAGATATAATACAATGTACGAGCATTGTTTGATTGATGTTGTAGTAGTAGTTTTTAGTGTTCGTACAGACCTCACAGGTTACGCTTAGCGCTGCCTGTGAGGTTTTTTATTATAAAACTTCAAATTTTTATTTTTCTTCTTTTTCAAACTTTAGGTCGTTTGAACTCATTATTTTCTTGTTATTTTCCTGAGAGATTCTAAACATCAGGACGTTCGAGTGGTTTTTATCGGTATTGTAGGTCACCATCACATCAGACTCAAAAGTTAAATGCAGTTTTTTTAATTCTTTTTTATAGCCGTTTTGCCATTCTCCAAATATTAACTTTTCACCATCAGTCCCAACCAGTTTAATTTCAGCAACGGAATCGTTAACTAATTGAATGGATTTTATTTTAAAATCCTGGTCTTTTGATAGTTCGCCACCCCCTACTTGGTTCCACTTCCCTATTAATTCGGCACTGGTATATAATCTATTCTTTTTTTCTGAAGTCTCAATCTCAAAGACACAAGCGGTAAAAAGAAGCGACAGAATTGAGGTAAACAGCACTGTTTTCAAAAATTTCATACCATTAAGAATTTACAGGTTTATTTATAAAGTTTGGGTGTACAGGTGAGTACTATTGCACCTTAATTAATAATTTTCAATCTTTATCAGCGTCTTACTTAGAGTTAAAGCAAGATTAGAAGCCTTTACCTATTTGTTTCACATATATTGTCAGGGCCATTGGTAGTCACACTTATGAAAATGGAAATTAAGGATTGTTCTTTAATATCCTGGGCATTTCATAATTAAAATTATGCATAGGAAAATCCCCATCTATTAATTCACCCTGTTTGTTTAATACAACATATCTCGGGATACCATTAAACCGGAATAATTGCCTAAACCGATTATAAATGTCCGTATCTACCCTGTGTAGGTTTTTCATTTCCTGCTCCTTTGTAAAATTGGTGTAAGCTTTTATGGGAGATTGCGCTTCATCTGTAATGAAGACAAATTCAAAATCAGGGTTATCTTCATACTTTTTTCGGGTTTCTTTCATACTTTTAATTGTGGCGACACAGGGACCACAGCTTGTTGCCCAAAAGTCTATGAAAAGGATCTTACCTTTATATTGACTGGCAATATCATAAAAAAGATCTTTAGCTTTCCCTTCAGGTAAGGGAATCGTTTTAGATTTTACAGCAACTGAAGGATTGTTTACTCCATCAATATCCTTTGCCTTTTTAGGGAATTTACTCTGAATAATTCTTTCCCCTTCTTCTCTTAAAAAATCATTTTCAATAGTTTCAGAAAGCTCGTCCCAAAATTCATAAGCCTGATCTGCTTCTGTTATTCTTCCAATAGTAGACTTTAAACTTCTTGTTTTGGTTATATCATACGCTAAATCGTTTTTTAAATGGAGATGATTAGCCATAACGGAATCTTTTTTATGCCATGGCTCCATAAAATCTATAGGAATTGACTTTGGCAAAGGCTCAATATACTTTTTTCTATAAGCTTCAAGCTCTTCTGAATATTTCTCATCAAATGGCTTCCTTTTTTCTTCAAAATCCTGATATTCTTCCATGGACTCAAAAGAACGGGGTTTATACATATTTCTCTCCTTTTCTGTGAGAGGGATTTTTTGCAAATCAAAATATTCAAGTAGGCTTATTTCAGGACTAATACCTTTTGGGTCTGCAACGAATCTTATTGGATCTGCATATTCAAAACGGTTTATGAATTGACTAAAATCCTTGTTTACAAGTAGTGATTTTTTGTTTAGCGGGAGGTCTTTTAAAAATTCATAATAATCGGTTTCTATTTTCTCTTTTAAGAATTCATTTTCCGGATTTTGTTTTTGGTGGTAATCCCGATCTAATAAATAATTCATGACCATGATAACCCCTGAGAGTTTGTTTTCATTCCTTAAGATCAATTCAGCATTATCCGAAATTACATTATGGGCGATAAAAGAATCTAACCTCTTTTTGTTTTCCTCCTGGAAATTGAATGCATATTCTTTAAAATCCTGTGCAGAAAGGTTTAGCTGGTTTTTCTTGTATTCGTCATAATCAAATCGTGGAAATTGAAATTGGGATAATTCTTTGTTTATTTCGGCCAATTTGCCTTTAAATTCGATAGATTTTTGAGGATAAGATCTATTGTTGTAATGCTCTGCTTTCAAAAAGTCTTTCCAGTTTAGGACCATTCCTAAGGTTTGCCCCGGCTCTAAATAAAATTCCATCCATCTTTTATTGAAGATCAAAGATGATTTCACGGGATGTATGAGTGGAATGTCTGCTTCAAAACTTCCATCCTTATGAATTTCAATGGTAACGGGATAGTCTTCCCTGGTGAGCTGATTTGAGGCATAATATATTCCCGTTTCGAAACCAGCTTTTGGGCCATAGCCTTTAATATAACCAATAATCTTCGCCGGTTCTTTGCTAAAAAACTTTTCGGTTTCGTAATCCTGAAGTGGCTCTTTTTTCACCTTGTCCAATTCTTCATTCATCCATTTTACCACCGCTTCGGGAAGCTCAGAAGATTTTTCGGGCTTTTTCCCCTTGAGATAAAGTCCAAAAAATTGGTCATTGTAATCAATCTTTTCTATTCCTTTTTCCAAAGGCGGAAAAGTTAAAACACTATGATGTGTTTCGGATGAATCAATAGTGATTTTTGCATCAAATTCTTCATTTTCGACGCTAATGATTGCAAACTTTTTCCCGGTTTCCGGATTTCTTAAAAAGATATCCTTCTCGTACTTAATCCACCAGCCTTCAGGTAAATCCCATTCAAGGTGTACTTTTGTTGCTGTTGCAGAAAGTTCAATTTTTGAAATCATGAACTTTTCAGTCCTGGTAAAATCATAGTCGGGATTGTCTATAACAGTATCGATACTATTTGCAGTTGCACCGCTAATGCAAAAAATGTAGAAAAAGAAAGAAAAAAGAAATGTCTTCATTGGAAATTAGCTATAAAGTAGTTAAAATTTCACTAAAAGTAATTATTTAAAATCAAATAGTTATTTTTCCCGGGATAGTGTCAGGGCAAAGAACAAATAGTAAAAGTTTTTTCATCACTGTAAATTAGTACTGATGCGTTAAAATCGGAATGCTATAAATTCTAATATTTTTAAAGGTACTACACCTTGTTAAGGTTTTATTTTGAAGGGAATTTTGCAAAAATTAATTTTTAAATAAAGTTTCTGTCAATTCAAATCCAAAAATAAAAATTTAGATTTAAATAACTGATTTTAAATTTATTATAAATATTTTTTGAAATTTAACGCATCACCAGTAACTGTAAATATTAGAAAGTTCATTGTATAGAACAAATAAACCTTCTAATTTCAATAAATTAAAGGCTTTTCTGACGAACTGCAACACCTACTAACGAACTGCAAAAGCGAGCGTTAATAATTCCTAAAAACTTTCTTTTTTCTACCGCAAAAAGTTCGCTAATTTTAGCCTTCAAACTCTAGATTTTCCTGTTACTGAAAATCAATTGTTTCGCTAAAATTTACCGCCCATGTACCTGATTTTTGATACTGAAACTACCGGATTACCTAAACGCTGGGATGCTCCTTTAACCGATTCTGATAACTGGCCACGCTGTATTCAAATTGCCTGGCAGCTACACGATGAAATGGGCCGGCTGGTAGAACACCAGGATTATCTGGTAAGACCTGAAGGTTTCAATATCCCCTATGACGCGGAAAAAGTACACGGAATTTCTACCGAACTCGCCGAAGAACAAGGGGAATCACTTGAATTTGTGCTTGAAAAGTTCAATGAAGCCCTGGGCAAAACCAAATTTATCGTTGGGCAAAATGTTGGTTTTGATGTAAATATTATGGGCGCGGAATACCACCGCGAAACTATGGAAAACAGCTTACAGGAGTTACCGGTTTTAGATACCTGTACTGAAATTACCGCGGAAATGTGTAAAATTCCCGGCGGGCGTGGCGGGAAATTTAAACTACCAACCCTTACCGAACTCCACGAGTTCTTATTTGACGAAGCCTTTGGTGAAGCCCACAACGCTACCGCCGATGTGGAAGCCACCACCCGCTGTTTTTTAGAATTACTACGCCGACGTGTTTATACGCGAGAACAATTAGGTGTACCCGATAACTATTTTGAAGATTATGTAGAAATCAATCCCGAGCCGTTTGAGCTTATCGGGTTAGAGCATATCAATCTAAAAAAGGCTTCTGATGAAATTCGGAAAAAAATTCAAAAACAACAGCCTTCCGAAGAAATTACCACCGAGGAAATTCAGGAAAACCTGGAAAAACTCGACGAAGTTCCTTTTGCGCATTTGCACAATCATTCCCAGTTTTCCATTCTGCAGTCTACCATCAGTATTCAGGATTTGGTGAATGTAGCAGCCAAAGAAAATATGCCTGCCGTGGCCCTTACCGACCACGGAAATATGATGGGGGCTTTTCATTTTGTAAAAGAAATAGGTACTTATAATAAAAGTGTAAAGGAAAAAAATGCAGCGGCAGCTGAAAAAGGCGAACCCGCCGAAGCCAAAGAACTCAAAGCAATTGTAGGTTGCGAATTCTTCATTTGTGAAAACCACACCGATAAGTCACGAAAAGATAACGGTTACCAGGTGGTAATGCTTGCCAAAAATAAAAAAGGCTATCATAATCTGGCTAAAATGTCTTCCAAAGCCTATACAGACGGGTTTTACTATGTTCCGCGAATCGACAAAGAGGTCGTAAAACAGTACAAAGAAGATGTGATCGTGCTTACCGGGAACCTTTACGGAGAGGTGCCCAGCAAAGTTTTAAACGTTGGAGAAAAACAGGCAGAAGAAGCCCTACTCTGGTGGAAAGAAGTATTTGGCGATGACCTGTATATTGAAATCATGCGACACGGGCAGGAGGATGAAAACCGTGTAAATGAACCTCTGGTACAGTTTTCAAAAAAACACGATGTAAAACTGGTCGCCACCAACAACACTTACTATTGTGCTAAAGAAGATGCCAATGCCCACGATATTTTGCTTTGTGTAAAGGACGGGGAAAAACAGGCCACACCAATTGGCCGCGGACGTGGTTACCGTTACGGCTTACCCAATCAGGAGTATTATTTTAAGAGCGCTGAGGAGATGAAAAATCTCTTTAAGGACCTGCCGGAAGCTATTTCCAGCATCAGCGAAATTATCGATAAAATTGAGCCTTTTGAGCTGGCTCGTGACGTATTGCTTCCTGCTTTTACCATTCCTGAAGAATTCCAGGATACTGAAGATAATATGGATGGCGGAAAACGAGGAGAAAACGCTTATCTAAAACATATCACTTTTGAAGGTGCCAAAGGCCGCTACGGCGAAATCACTCCCGATATTGAAGAACGTCTTAATTTTGAGCTTTCGGTTATCGAAAACACCGGTTATCCCGGTTACTTCCTTATTGTAGAAGATTTTATTCGTGAAGCCCGGAATATGGACGTTTCGGTGGGACCCGGCCGAGGTTCGGCGGCGGGAAGTGCCGTGGCATATTGTTTGGGAATTACCAATATTGACCCCATAAAATACGATTTACTTTTTGAGCGGTTTTTGAATCCTGACCGTGTGAGTATGCCTGATATTGATATTGATTTTGATGATGAAGGCCGAAGCCGCGTAATGGATTATGTAATTGAAAAATACGGGGCCAACCAGGTAGCGCAAATTATCACTTACGGTACAATGGCTGCAAAATCTTCCATTCGTGATACCGCCCGGGTGCTGGATTTACCATTGGGCGATGCCGATAGAATTGCCAAACTCATCCCGAATATGTCGAAACTCGGCAAAATATTCGGAATGGATGAAAAGACTTTAAAAAGTAAATTTCGAAGTGAAGAACTCGAAAAGGTCAATGAGCTTTTAAACCTTTCTGAAGGGGAAGACCTGGAAGCGCAAACCGTAAACCAGGCGCGCGTTTTAGAAGGTTCGGTTAGGAATACCGGAATTCACGCCTGCGGGGTAATTATCACTCCGGGAGATATCACCGACTACGTACCGGTTTCAGTAGCTAAAGATTCCGATTTATATGTTACACAGTTTGATAACTCAGTAGTAGAAAGTGCCGGTCTTCTAAAAATGGACTTTTTAGGCTTAAAAACCCTAACGCTGATAAAAGATACGGTTCAGATTGTAAAAGGAAAACACGGAATAGACCTTGTTCCCGATGAATTCCCACTGGATGACGAGGAGACTTTCAAACTTTTCCAACGTGGGGAGACCATTGGAATATTTCAATATGAATCACCGGGAATGCAAAAGCATATGAAAGACCTGAAACCCACGGTTTTTGATGATCTCATTGCAATGAATGCCTTGTACCGTCCCGGCCCTATGGAATACATTCCGAGTTTTATTGCCCGTAAACACGGTAACGAAGAAATATCGTACGATCTACCGGAAATGGAAGAATACCTTCAGGAAACCTACGGAATTACGGTTTACCAGGAACAGGTGATGTTGCTTTCGCAAAAACTGGCCGGTTTTAGTAAAGGTGAAGCCGATGTGCTGCGAAAAGCAATGGGAAAAAAGATTTTTGCTCTCCTGGAACAACTAAAACCAAAATTTCTTGATGGCGGGGAAGAAAGAGGACATCCCCGGGAGGTCTTAGAAAAAATCTGGAAAGACTGGGAAGCCTTTGCCGCATATGCATTTAACAAATCGCATTCAACTTGTTACGCCTGGATTGCTTATCAAACCGCTTATTTAAAAGCCCACTACCCTGCCGAATATATGGCGGCAGTGCTTTCCAATAACATGAACGACATCAAGCAGGTTACTTTTTTTATGGAAGAATGTAAACGCATGAAGCTCAATGTTCTCGGCCCTGATGTTAATGAATCTTACTATAAATTTTCGGTAAATAAAGATAATGCAGTTCGCTTTGGAATGGGTGCGATCAAAGGTGTGGGCGCCGGTGCAGTCGCAACTATTGTAGAAAACCGAAAAACCGAGGCCGGGCCTTATCGCTCCATTTTTGATATGGCCAAACGCATCGATTTACGGGCTGCCAACAAAAAAGCCTTTGAAAACCTGGCCCTGGCCGGAGGGTTTGACGGGTTTGGTGGTACGCACCGCGCACAATATTTTCATGATGATGGTGACGGCATTAGTTTTCTTGAAAAAGTAGTGAAATACGCCGCCAAGTTTCAGGAGAGTCAAAACTCTTCGCAGGTAAGTTTATTTGGAGAAGCCAGTGAAGTCCAAATTCCCGAACCGGTAGTACCGCCTTGTGAAGAATGGGGTACTATGGAAAAGTTACGCAGGGAAAAAGAAGTAGTTGGAATTTATATTTCAGGCCACCCGCTAGATGATTTCAGGATGGAAATGAAATATTTCTGCAATGCCGTACTGGCCGATTTGGAAGAACTGGAACGCTGTGTAAATCGAAACCTCACCATTGGCGGGGTAATTAGCGATGTACAGCACCGGGTGAGCAAAACCGGACAGGGCTGGGCGGCCTTTACCGTTGAAGATTATAATTCGTCTTATGAATTCAGGATTTTTAGAGAAGAATATTTAAAATTCAGACACTTCCTGGTGCCCAATTCTTTTGTTCATATCAAACTGAATGTAAAAGAAGGCTGGACCAATAAGGAAACCGGTAGAAAAGGCGACCCGAGAATTCAGTTTATGGATTTTATGCTTTTGGCTGAAGCCATGGAAACTTTTGCCAAAAAACTCACCATTCAATTAAATATAGACGACCTGAAAGAAGACAATATTGAATGGCTAAAAGAAACTTTCAGGAGCCATCGCGGCGACCATATTTTGAACTTTGTGGTTTATGAAATGAAAGAGCAAGTTAAACTCCATATGCCCAGCAGAAAACAGAAAGTTAAGATTTCCCCGGAATTGCTAAATACACTGGAAGAACAGCAGGTTTTGTATAAGTTGAATTAAAAGCCGCTCTCCAAAAGGGAATTAACAAGCGTTTTTGTATAACTTTTAGTTGCCGATTGGTTGTAAATTCCTGACT
The DNA here is from genome assembly GCA_017795085.1 of Salegentibacter sp. GTDB lineage: Bacteria > Bacteroidota > Bacteroidia > Flavobacteriales > Flavobacteriaceae > Salegentibacter. The sequence goes on along the minus strand of CP051246.1, from coordinate 188,386 downwards.
TCTATATTTGCGCATCTATGTCTATAAGACACAAATGCACAACTGAAATACAGGCAGGCAGTAGTTATTTATTTAGTTCCATATGTAAAGTTGGATATGGCTTTCCGGAAGCATCCAATTCAGAGCGATTTATTATTTGAAAGCCACGATGTTTATAAAACCCTACAGCCTGTTCATTTTGTTCGTTTACGTCAACCTTAGTTACACCTAATTGGTTAATTGAATAATCTAATAAAGTTTTCCCAATTCTTTTACCTCTGTATTCAGGATGGATAAATAACATTTCCACATTTTTATCAGCTACTCCAATAAAACCAACTATTTTTCCATCATTATTTTTTATACATTTTAACTCCACTGCATCTAAAAAGGTATTCAAAATTAGTGGTTTAAAATATTCAATATCTTCCTCTTTTAAAAAGTGATGTGTAGCCCGAACCGAAGCCTCCCAAAGTTCAACAACTTCTTGATATTCTGTTTTCTTTATACTATCTATTTCGTTTTTCATTTTTATAATTATCACACTGGAAAAGATAAATTTAATATTGCAAACCTCTTTTTAAATCATCGGCATTTTTTGCGGGTTGCCAGTCGCTGTCTGGTTCAAAATGCCGCCATAATATTTTTGAAATTTTCCGTTGTAATACCCAGGCTTCATTGTCATGGCCCCAACTTTTATCTTTATTATTTTTGGTGGCGATATAAAACACATAATCGCCGGAAGGTGCATTTACCATAACTAATTCTGAACGCGATTTATTCACCATGCCCTGTTTGGCCGCGGTTTGCACGTAGGGCGGAATTTGCGACAACGAATAATCGGTATAATAAGAATTACTGAGCATTCGGTACATCTCATCGCTCGCGGCGTGGCTTACCAACGCTCTTTTTCTAATTTTTTCAAGCAGGGTGGCCATTTCCCGTGGTGTGGTTTGTCCCCAGCCGTACTTTTCCCAAATTTCTTCCCTGCCTTTGGTACGGGAATTTACACGAGTATCTTTCATCCCGATTTTTGCCATAAGCGGATTGACTTCTTCTCCACCACCAGCCAATTCCTGACACCAAATGGAAGTTACATTATCGCTGTAACTAATCATCAAAGATGCAAGGGTTCGGATATCGGTTATCGTGGAGTCCTTATAAAACTGCATCAGGCCAGAACCGCCGTATTCCCGGTCTTCAGTATAAACCAACGTATCATTTAAAGTCAGTTCTCCTCTTTCAATTTTGTCAAATAACCCGATGAGAATGGGGACTTTTACAATACTGGCTGTAGGAAATATCGTATCTGAATTTATCCCGGCAGTTTTCCCGGTTTTCAGGTTTTTGACATAAACCCCAATATCTCCTTTAAAATTATTGGTAATGGTCTCCAGTTTTTGCTGAAGTTGATCATCGATACTTTCTTCCTGGGCAAAAAAACCCGTTGAAAGCAAAAAGATGAAATAACATAATTTTTTCATAGTATATTGATTAAATAAATCTGAAGATTTAAGAGCTGGAATGGGATTATTTAGATTGAATACCTCGTTTTAAAATCTGGCCAAAATTGTACATATCTTCAAAAGAACAATAAAACGGAGCCGGGGCCAGGCGAATAACATTTGGTTCCCGCCAATCGGGTATGATCCCGTTTTTCATTAGGTAGTTAAAAAGTGATTTTCCTTCTCCGTGTAAAAACACTGAAAGTTGTGTCCCACGGGCTTTTGGAGTAATGATTTCAAAAGAACTCTCCACCTCTTTATCGATTTCTTTCAGGATAAACACTAAATAGGCTACAATCTTATTACGCTTTTCAATTAATGCCGGCATCCCTACCTCATCAAATAATTGTAAAGAAGCCAGATAGGGGGCCATTGCCAAAACCGGCGCGTTACTAATTTGCCAGGCATTGGCATCAGGCTCAGGATCAAATTCAGGTTCCATTAAAAAGCGCCTTTCCTTATTATGGCCCCACCAACCTTCAAAACGAGGAATATCTTTCTTGCCGTGATGTTTTTTATTGATAAAGCACCCCGAGGCATTTCCCGGCCCGCTGTTCATATATTTATAACTACACCAAGCGGCGAAATCCACATTCCATTCGTGTAGTTTCAGCTCCACATTTCCCGCGGCATGAGCGAGATCCCAACCCACAAAAGCGCCAACTTTATGTCCTGCTTCGGTAATCTTTTGCATTTCCAAAACCTGACCTGAATAGTAATTTACGCCCCCAATCAGTACCAAAGCACATTCTTCATCGGTTTCTTCAATTACTTGTAAAATATCCTCTGTTCTAAAATGATGCTCTCCCGGGCGTTTTTTCACTTCTACAATGGCTTCTTTTGGGTCAAAACCGTGAAAACGCGCCTGACTCGTCAACATATACTGGTCGCTGGGAAAAGCTTTCTCCTCACAAATAATTTTAAAGCGTTTTTTTGTAGGTCGGTAAAAAGAAGCCAACAGTAAATGCAAATTTACAGTTAGGGTATTCATTACCGTAATTTCTTCCGGTTTTGCCCCCACCACTTTTGAAAGCTTTTCCGCAAAACGCTCGTGATAATCCCACCAGGGCTTTTCAGCTTTAAAATGGCCTTCTACTCCAAGATTAGCCCAATCCCGCATAATTTCGTCTATATATTTTTTAGCAGTCTTAGGTTGAAGACCGAGAGAGTTACCGGTAAAATAAATTACATCTTTACCATTATGCTGCGGAAAAATAAATTCATTCCTATATTTTAAAAGTGGATCATTTTGATCGAGTTTTTTTGCAAATTCTGCTGAATTTTCAAATTGCATGTCTGGTTTATTTTATAATTAAGAGCGTTCATTTTAAAAAGAACTCAAGCGTAAAAATACAATTTCCTGCTGAAGTCGTAAGCCCGTTATCAAGAACCCCGTGGCAATTCCACAAGATATGAAATCGACACCTGCTTTTTTATGCTAGGACAAGCCTTGGAGCATTTAAGTCTCGATTATTGAGTAAAACTTCTAAAATCCTTATTTTTGATAAAAAATAGATATGCATTTTCTTCCTGAAACCATAGACAAATACATTGATCAACATACTCCAAAAGAGCCTGAATTACTGGCCCAACTCAACCGTGAAACCAACCAAAAAGTTTTGCAACCAAGAATGCTAAGCGGGCATTACCAGGGACGTGTCTTAAGTTTGATCTCTAAAATCATACAGCCAAAAAGCATTCTCGAAATTGGCACTTACACCGGTTATTCGGCTTTGTGTCTGGCTGAAGGACTTCCGAAGGAAGGAAAACTGCACACCATTGATATAAATGAAGAACTTTACGATTTTCAGCAGCAATATTTTCAGCTTTCCCCATGGAAAAACCAGATAAAGCAATATTTGGGTGATGCCACGGAAATAATTCCTGAAATAAATGAGATGTTCGATCTGGTTTTTATCGATGCTGACAAACCCAATTATCCACAATACTTTGAATTAATTATTGATAAAATGAATTCCGGCGGGGTGATTTTATCAGATAATGTATTATGGAGTGGGAAAGTTGTTGAAGAACTCAAAAAAGATGATGAATCTACGCAGGCACTTTTAAAATACAACAAACTTCTAACTGAAGATAATAGAATAGAGAGTGTGATTTTGCCTATTCGCGACGGGCTCACCTTAAGTCGGGTTAAATAAAGCGTTTTCCGGTTTTTTTATACAATTCGTAAAAAATAAAGGCAAAACTCATTCCTACGGTAGCACCCACCAATAAATCACTGGGATAATGCACTCCCACATACAGACGACTAAGCATAAAAAGTAAAGGCCAGATAAAAACCAGGTAAATCCACTGGTATTTATCTTTTAAACTAAACACCACAAAAGTTGCCACAACCATAGAAGAAGAGGCGTGACCGGAGAAAAAACTGTAGTCAGCAGGTTCTTGTAAAACCCTGATAACATCAATTAATTCCGGGTTGTTATTTGGCCTTAATCTTTCCAGACCGTTTTTCACCAAATTGGTAAAACCATAGGTTGTTAAAAAAGCAGCAATAAGAAACAAGGAAGTAAACACGGCACGTTTCCAATGAAAAACGATAAAATACAAGACAAACAAAAAAATGTAAAAGGGAATCCAGTTTTCTATTTGAGTTATAAAAATCCAAAAAGAGTCATAACTTTCAATCCCCAGGCCGTTAAAAAAAACAAATAAGTTCCGATCCCATTGTTTAAACTGCTCCCACATTTAATTTTAAAATTAAAAGCGACGCTTTACCGAACCGGTAATTTCATCAATATCTTCTTTAACCTTATCAATTTCGCCCTTTACGTCTTTCGAGATATCAGTATCAATACCCTGTTTTTCGGCGCTTTTCTGAATTTCGCTCTTTATATCGTTAGAAGCATTTCGCAGGGTACGCATCCCTTTACCCATGCCTTTCGCAATCTCCGGGATCTTATCGGCCCCAAAAACCATAACCAGGATAAACATTATAAAGGCGATCTCCCCGCCACTTATGAATAATGGAATTACTAGCATAATACACAAATATAACCACAAAATTAAGCATAAAAAAAGCCCACTCGTTAAAGTCGGCTTAATAATTTTATTTATCTCTTCTTTTTAAAGCCTAATTAGACAAATTCTCTTTAAATTCTTCAAATTTATCGGTGGTTTCTTCCTTTGGCCAGGCATTGTTTTCCACATTAACATCAGCGGTTTTCAGCTCGGGATCAATCACAATTTTAGTAATCTCCTTATCGGTTGCCAAAGCTTTGGTAACCTCTTTGTCGTTTTTCCTCCAAAGTTGCACCGGATATCGAACCATTTCTGAAGTACCATCGGCATAAGTAAATTCAGCGATTATTGGCATTGGAACTCCACCCGGTTTTTCAAAAGTAAGCTGATAAAAATAAGCAGGCTGTTTCATCTGGGCTCGCTCTTCTTCTGAAAAATTATCCATCAAATATTCCTGTAGGGTGGCAGCATTTTTCAAAGGTTTTTCACCTATCATTTCTTGGTTGTACTCTTCATCTTCTTCCGAAACCACATAAACCGCTTCTACCTCTTCCGGGCTTACATCATAACGTTTCAAAAATTCACGGCCTGCTGATGTTGCGGTATCGGTTACATAATATCTTTCTACCTTTTTAATCCCGATATCTACCTTATCGGTTGTATAAAACCAGGCCCTCCAAAACCAGTCTAAATCTACTCCCGAAGCATCCTCCATTGTCCTAAAGAAATCTTCAGGGGTTGGGTGTTTAAACATCCAGCGATGCGAAAAAGTTTTATAGGCGTAATCAAATAATTCTTCGCCCATAACCGTTTCCCGCAAAATATTTAAGGCTGTTGCCGGTTTTCCGTAGGCGTTATTTCCTAATTGATAAACATTTTCAGGATTAGACATTATTGGTGAGATATAATCCTGATTGCCTTTCATATAAGGTACAATTTTATCCGGGAACCCACGCCGTGAGGGATATTTCTCATTCGGGGCGATTACCTCAGGATATTTTTCACCGAATTCCTGTTCCGTTAAAAACTGGCTAAAACTGTTTAAACCTTCATCCATCCAGCCCCACTGGCGCTCATCAGAATTTACAATCATCGGGAAAAAATTATGCCCGACTTCATGAATAATCACGCTAATCATCCCGAATTTCACCCTATCGCTATAGTTACCATTTTCATCCGGGCGACCGTAATTCCAACAAATCATAGGATATTCCATTCCTTGATTCTTTGCGTGGATAGAAACTGCTTTATGATAAGGATACTGAAAAGTTTGTTTTGAATAATTCTTTAAAGTATGCGCTACGGCACGGGTAGACCACTCGCCCCACAACGGGTTGCCTTCTTTTGGGTATAGAGAAACCGCCATTACTTCTTTGCCCTCAACATCAACATTCATCATATCGGCCACAAATTTTCGGGAAGTAGAAAAAGCAAAATCCCTTACCATTTCTGCTTCATATTTCCAGGTTTTGGTCTTTTTAGAAAACCCTTTTTCAGCTGCTTTGGCTTCTTCCTGGCTCACGATAACCACGGGTTCCTCAAACTCTTCCTGAGCCTGTTCATAACGGTTCATTTGTTCTTTGGTATAAACTGCCTTGCGATTTTGCAATTCGCCGGTAGCTTCCATAAAATGATCGGCTGGAACAGTAATATTTACTTCGTAATTGCCGAAGGGAAGGGCAAATTCACCGTTGCCCCAAAATTGCATGTTCTGCCAGCCCTCCACATCATTATATACCGCCATCCTGGGGAAAAACTGGGCAATTATGTATACATTGTTTCCGTCTTTTTCAAAATATTCATAACCGGAACGAGCCCTATCGGTAATATGGTTATTGATAGTATACCACCAGTCTATTGAAAATTCAAAACTTTCACCTGCTCCAAGTGGCTCTTCCAAATCTATGCGCATCATTGTTTGATTGATGGTGTAGTTCAGATTTTCGCCATCCTGATGAACTTTTTCAATATTAAAACCGCCATCAAAGTTTTCTTTATAAAATTGATTTGAAAAAGATTCCGGTGTATATACCGGATCAATGCCGCTGGGGTCTTTTTCCAGTGCCGGCGATTCTTTTTCACGGATATTTTGATCTAACTGTACCCAAAGGTATTCTAGATCGTCTGGAGAATTATTATGATAGGTAATGGTTTCTTTACCGGTGAGTTTGGTGTTTTTATCGTCGAGCACAATATCCATTTCATAATCGGCCTGGTTCTGATAGTAGGCTTCTCCCGGAGCGCCTGACCCGGTACGGTACTGATTTGGAGTAGCAAATTCCTGATAAAGCTGACGAAATTTATTTTGATTGGTTTGGCTTTCCTGTCTTTCTTCTTGCTCTTCCTGGGCGGAAAGTATGCCTGTAAACAATAAAGCAAAGACTAAACCAAGGTATTTTAATGGTTGCATAAAACGTGTGGTATTAATTTTTGTAAAAATAAGCTTTTCTTTTTATTCGATAATCGCGATTTAATTCCCCAAAAATGCAAAATATCTTTCAAGGTCTCGTGCGCTTGCCTTGAGGTTGTTTATTTTTACTAAAAAATGAGTTTTTCTTTATCTGCCGATTTGTGAAGCAACAAACTTTTAGTCTTTCCGTTGATGGTAACGTGAACCACATTTTTCTGGTCATCAAATAAATCGGTTAATATGGCATTGGTTACTTCAATTTGCTTAAAAGGCGATACATTTTCAGCTTCAACATACAACACTACCTGTTCCGCTTCATATTCTTTACCCAGATAATTAAAATCAATGTTTTTATTATCTGTTTTTAAAGCAAATTTTTGCTGGAGGTATTTTTTAATCATTTCTTCCACGGGACCTTCTTCGGCATTTTCCGATAAGTGAATATCATCAGTATAACGGGTACGCAAAACATTCTCAAAATCATCGGTAAAAACCCGGGTAATGATTTGCAGCGATTGCTTTTCGGCCTTATATTCAATTTCGGTAACACTAAGGTAAAATTCATGTGTCCCGGCCTTAAAAGCTGTAAGAAAAAAGAACGCACTAAGAATAAACCCAATTTTTTTCATAAAAAACTATAGCTGAAAACACAAAATCACTTCATTTCAATTTGCGCCCGATATTTATCGATTACCGCTTTACAAAGTTCGATCAATTCAAGGGCATCTTCCTGAGCTACCAAACGATGGAAACCAGGTTTCTCTTCTGCGCAAAAATACAGGAAATTAGTTAATTCATTTTCTTCTAAACCTAAAACATCCGTCAAAAAGAAAGTAGTCACCAAACGTTTTGCTTTTAGTATTTTATTTGTTAAATCCTGGTTTTCTTTAGCCTTTTTCAGTTTCTTTTTCTCCCCGCTTAACCAGCCATACAATTGCCCGGCAGGATCAGCAGGGTTACTCAAAGCCATAATTTTTCGCTCTACAATGGTGGGTGGTTCTTTTTTAGGAATAGGAAGTCCCAATTTTCTATAATCGACAACATCAATATTTTCCAAATCCTCAACTAAACTCCCGCTTAATTTGTGTAATTCTACCTCATCAAGCTCGGTGATTTCTTCTTCCAATTTAACTTTAAGTATTTCTTGCCGAATGGCTTCGGAAGTGATAACTAATATTTTCTTTTTATACTGCACGGAAGAGAACTGAATAGAATCCCCTTCATTGGCCGATATGCTGAAATTTCCTTCAAAATCACTTATACTACCTTTTTCCAGGCTAAGGTTGATAATATGAACCGGAGCTTCCAGGCTGTCGTTGATAATTTTTCCCTGAATCTCGATTTCCTGTGCCATTACACCGGTAAAAATAAAGAAGATAAATAGCTGAAAAATTTTATGCATTTATTCCTGTTCCTGACGGTAAACTTTTACGGTTCTTTCTAAAAAGGCTATAAGCTCTAAAGCATTTTTTTCTTGCAATAATTTTTCGGTAAGTCCCTTATCATAGGCAAAAGCAATAAAATTATTTGTTTGCTTCAATTCCAGGCTAAGGTGCCCGGTGAAAAAGTCATCATCAAAACGTTTACGCAGTTTGTTAATTACTTTTGCTTTGGTAAAATTATTTTGAGGATTATTTTTTGCAGTTTTTATAATCCCCAATCCCTTATTTCCAAAAACATATTTTCCAATCGCAATAAAGTCTATACCGGTTGGGGCCATTTGAGCTTGATTGGCCGCAAAAGCATCATTTTTAACCGAACCCGATTTTAAATAATCAATTGCCGGGGGCTGAAAAGAGGGCTGTTCAACTACCTCAATCCCGGCAATATCCCGCTTGAGATTTCCGGTAAGTTTATGAAGTTTTACCGTTTCCAACTCATTTATCTCACTTTCAAGCTTAATTTTAAAAGGAGACTTTCGCAAAATTTCTTTAGTTATTTTAATTTTTTCCCTTTTAAACTGTACTGATGATATCATTAAGGTATCGCCCTCCCTAACCGCTATTTCAAAACTGCCGTTTTTATTATTAAGGGTTCCTTTTTTTTGGCTAAGGTTTATAATATGCACCGGTGCATTTAAGGTGTCGACTTCAATCTGGCCTTTTAATTTTTGCACCTCCTGTGCCTGGAGCTGAAAACCGGCCATACCAAAACAACATAAAAATATTTTTAAACAATCAATTTTCTTCACGAAGTTCTTTATAATCCCGGCTTTGGGCAATTAAAAATTCAATAAGATCGAGCTCATTGCCGTTTTCCATCATCTCAGCATCAAGTCCGTTATCGCTGGCATAAAAAATAAAATCGTTTATATTATCCTCCTCAATATTGAGGTTCTCCCGGAAGAATTCACTATTATAAATTTGCCGCATATAATCATCCATTTCCCTTTTTGGAATTTCCTTTCTTTTTGTGTTATCACCCACAATAGCCTTAAAAATATTTACAAAATTAAGGCCGTTAACCAAATAGGTTTGGCTTGAAAGCATCGCCTCATTTCGTCTCGGACCTGTAAGGGAATCGGGTTCCACACGTACACCCATTGCTTCCAGTTCAGCAGCAGAATAATTAGGTAAATCGACTTCTGAAATCCTGATTCGGGCAACATCAGCATTTACATTTCCGGAAAGATCATGCGGGGAAAGCACTACTTCGGGTAATTCTTCAACCGATTCCCGGATAAAAACATTTAGCTCACCAGATTCTACTACACCCTGATCTACCACTACGGTAAAACGTTGAAATTGCAAAGCCGAAAAACTTACGCTGTCATTTACGGCAACCCGTATTTTAAATTCTCCTTCTGTATTGGTAATGGTTCCGGTACGACTGGTTTTGTTATAAACCGTCATCCCTTCAGGATCGTCATTTTCAGGAACAATAATTTTACCACTCACCAGGGTTCTGTCCTGGGCAAAAGCGGTAAGACTAAAACAAATAATAAATAGGAGAGAAATAAACCGGAGCATAGTACAAAGTTTCTATTATAAAGAAACAAATTATCATCTTATAATTTTTGTAAGCCCCGTGTAAACTTTTGTTAAAACCTTGTATTTACGCTAATTTTACAAAAGGCCATAATAGGCATTTAAAACAAAAATGGATAATACACAAAGCTAAACCAAAGGCTTATAATTCCTATATAAATGAAAAACGCACTGCTTGCCAGTACCTCTACCCTGCATGGTCAGGAATACCTGGAGTATTTAATTCCGTATATCAAAGATTTTTTTAAAGACGTAAAAGAGGTTTTATTTATTCCTTATGCCCGTCCCGGCGGAATTTCCCATCAGGGATATACAGAACTCGCTTTGGAAGGTTTTCAGAAAGCCAATGTAAATTTAAAAGGGCTCAACGAATTTAATAATCCTGAAAAAGCCATAGAAAATGCGGAAGCAGTTTTTACCGGCGGCGGAAATACTTTTCTATTGGTTTCAGAATTATACCGAAATAAATTGATGTCTCTGCTTCAGGAAAAAATAAATACCGGAATGCCTTATATGGGTACCAGTGCCGGAAGCAATATTGGCGGGCTTACCATGCAAACCACTAACGACATGCCTATAGTTTATCCGCCTTCTTTTAAAACCCTGGGTATCGTCCCTTTTAATATCAATCCGCATTATTTAGATCCTGATAAAAACTCTAAACATAAAGGAGAAACCCGGGAAACCCGAATTAAAGAATTTCATACACAGAACACACAACCGGTAGTTGGACTTCGGGAAGGCAGCTGGCTCCTGGTAAGTGATAATAAAATTACGTTAAAAGGAAAACTACCTGCCCGTATTTTTGAAGTAGAAAAAGTACCTTACGAATTAGAGCCAAATTCAAATTTAAACCAGCTTTATTAATGGATTACCAAAAATTCCTCGATACCATAAACCAGGAAATGAATTATCGTGATGTCACCGGGAAAGTAGCTTCCTACATTCCCGAACTCGCCAAAGTAGATCCACGAAAATTTGGAATGCATTTGCATTGTGGAGAGCAACAAAATTATTCATTTGGAGACAGTGAGGAGAATTTTTCTATCCAAAGTATTTCAAAAGTATTTGCTTTAGCAATGGCCATGGAAATTATGGGTGAAGATTTATGGGATCGTGTGCATGTAGAGCCTTCAGGTGATCCTTTTAACTCGTTAACCCAGTTGGAATATGAAAACGGGATTCCTCGAAACCCGTTTATCAATGCCGGCGCACTGGTTATTTCTGATATTTTAGTAGACCAGTTAGATGATCCCAAACAGGAATTACTGGATTTAGTGAGAAAGCTAACCGACGACGATAGTATAGATTTTGACAAAGAAGTATATAAATCGGAGCGGTCTACCGGTTATCGCAATATTGCTATGGTAAATTATATGAAAGCCCTGGGAAATATTAAATGCGATGTTGAACCTATTGTAGATTTTTACTTTCATCTATGCAGCCTCGCGATGTCATGTAAAAACCTTTCGCACGCATTTATGATTTTTGCCAACCGGGGAAAGATTTTAGCAACCGACGAAGAAATTTTAACGCCGCTACAAACAAAACGTATCAATGCCCTTATGCAAACCTGCGGGTTTTACGATGAAGCCGGAGAATTTAGTTTTGAAGTGGGTTTACCCGGAAAAAGTGGTGTTGGTGGCGGAATTGTTGCTATACACCCCAGTAAATATTCGGTAGCGGTCTGGAGCCCTATTTTAAATAAGAAAGGAAATTCTGAATTGGGAATGAAAGCCTTAGAACGTTTAACTTCTCTTACAGGGCTTTCGGTATTTTAAAATACATAAACAAAAAATGCTTCCCGATAATTCGGGAAGCATTCTCTGTAATTGAACACTATTATTTCTTAAAGCGCTGCTACGTGCTTAGCCAATTGAGACTTAAGGTTAGCTGCTTTATTATCGTGTATGATGTTTTTCTTGGCCAATTTATCTACCATAGAAATAACTGACGGAAGAAGTGCTTCTGCCTCTTTTTTATCAGACTCACGTAATTTTTTAATAGCGTTACGTGTAGTTTTATGTTGGTAGCGATTTCTAAGACGTTTTGTCTCATTACTACGAATCCTTTTCAACGCCGATTTATGATTTGCCATTTTAATGCTTCTTTAAATGTTCTTTCTCTTGTAGTCCGTAGGGGAATCGAACCCCTGTTACCAGGATGAAAACCTGGCGTCCTAACCCCTAGACGAACGGACCGTTAATTTACAATAAAAAAACCCTTTTCGGGTAACTTTAACTCAGCTTTTGAGTTTTTTGTAGTCCGTAGGGGAATCGAACCCCTGTTACCAGGATGAAAACCTGGCGTCCTGACCCCTAGACGAACGGACCATTTTTTCTTAAATGCGGATGCAAAAATACAACTATTTTTAAATGCCGCAAATCTTTATGAAAAAAAATTATTTAATATGCTTTTGCGAAAAGTACACGCCCTGCAGAGGCTTTTCCGGTTAAAACGCAACTTCCCTCTTCAGGGTTTTCTTCAAAGGGAATACACCTTATGGTTGCTTTTGTTAATTCCTTAATTTTATTTTCGGTTTCAGCAGTTCCATCCCAGTGCGCCGAGATAAATCCACCCTTCTCTTTCAATACTTTTTTAAATTCATCAAAAGTATCTACTTCGGTTATATGCTCTTCTCTAAAGTTTTTAGCTTTCTCAAAAAGATTTTCCTGAATTTCGGTCATTAAGCCCTGCACTTTATCAACTACTTCGGTCTGCGCGATAAACTCTTTGGTAAGCGTATCCCGCCGGGCAAGCTCTACCGAGCCTTTTTCCAGATCTTTAGGGCCAATAGCTAAGCGTACCGGCACTCCTTGTAATTCATACTGAGCAAATTTCCACCCGGGTTTTTGAGTATCGCGATCATCATATTTCACCGAAATTCCAGCAGCTTTCAAATCATCAGCCAGCTTATTGGCCACTTCTGAAATTTCTTTTAGTTGCTCTTCCCCTTTATAAATAGGAACAATAACCACCTGGGTTGGTGCCAAATTTGGTGGAAGTACCAATCCATTATCATCACTATGTGTCATAATCAAAGCTCCCATAAGCCGGGTAGAAACTCCCCAGGAAGTTGCCCAGACATTTTCTAATTTTCCCTCCTGTGAAGTAAATTTCACATCAAAAGCTTTTGCAAAATTCTGTCCTAAAAAGTGCGAAGTTCCCGCTTGTAGAGCTTTTCCGTCCTGCATCATTGCTTCAATACAATAGGTATCTACTGCTCCGGCAAAACGTTCACTTTCGGTTTTTCGACCTTTTACTACCGGCATAGCCATAAAATTTTCAGCAAAATCAGCATAAATATCATTCATTTGGCGGGTTTCATCTAAAGCCTCCTGTTTGGTAGCATGAGCCGTATGGCCTTCCTGCCAGAGAAATTCAGCAGTACGTAAAAACAAACGGGTTCTCATTTCCCAACGTACCACATTTGCCCATTGATTTACCAAAATCGGCAAATCGCGATAAGACTGGATCCAGTTTCGATAAGTGTTCCAGATAATCGCTTCTGAAGTTGGCCTTACTACCAGTTCTTCTTCCAGTTTGGCATCGGGATCAACGATTAATTTTGAACTGTCTTCAGGATTTGTTTTAAGTCGATAGTGGGTCACAACAGCACATTCTTTGGCAAAACCTTCTGCATTTTTTTCTTCGGCTTCAAATAAACTTTTAGGCACAAAAAGTGGAAAATATGCATTTTGATGGCCGGTTTCCTTAAACATCTTATCCAACTGGGCCTGCATTTTTTCCCATATTGCATACCCGTATGGTTTGATGACCATACAACCACGTACGGCCGAGTTTTCAGCTAAATCAGCTTTCACAACTAATTCGTTGTACCACTTTGAATAATCTTCGCTACGCTTGGTTAACTTCTTCCCCATTTCAATTTATTGGCATAAAACTTGTGTTATAATTTAACACAAGTTAGTAGATACTTAGCAGGTATCACACCTGCTTTTAGCGCAAAACTAACTATTTTTGTGATGTTCAACAATTAAATTAAAGCTAATGATACGCAATTTACCTATATCAAAAATTTTACTTGCCCCGTTTGTATTGCTATTGTTAGCATCTTGTGGCTCTTACCAATATACCGGTTATGAAGACGGAATATATGGAGATTCAGGACAACGTAATACCACACCTGCTACTTCTTCTGAGTCTGAACAATCCCAATATGCTACCAAAGAAGATAACAGCGGAGGCTACTATAAGCATCTTTTTGCCGAAAAATCTACTATGTACGGAGATATGGCCGATGACATTATATTTACCGATGTAGATAATTATACCTCGGCAGATGGTTATGAAGAAGAAACATACCGGGATGATACTATGGCTTATACCGGCCAGCACGCACCCTGGGGAAATGCTCCCGATCAATATACCGTAAATATTTACAACAATGGCTTTGGTGGTTTTTATAACCCCTGGCGTTGGGGTATGGGATGGGGAAACCCATATTATGCCGGTGGCTGGGGAATGTGGGGCGACCCGTTCTTCTATGATCTTTACTGGGGTGGCTCATATTGGGGACCTCGTTACGGCCGTTGGGGCTGGGGTTCACGATTTGGCTATGGCGGCTGGGGCAATCGTTTCGGATTTGGCTGGGGCGGCATGTACGGCGGATTCTACGGTTATAATTCTCATTATTTTGGATATAATAACCGATTTAACAGAAGGAATGTTGCCTACAATTCGGGAAGAAGAAACTCTTACAGCGATTATACTTCAACCCGAAGAAGTGCTAACGCAAGTAGCCGGGATTCAAGGAAATCTTCTTATTCCAGAAGTATTAAAAATATAAGGAATAACAGGTCTGATAATTCTTCAACGCGAAGACAGGCCAACCGGGACAATTCAAATATTTACAGCCGTTCTACCAGAAATTCAGAGAACCGCACCCGGGTAAACAACAATAATAACAGAAGGTCACAAAACACCTATAATAGAAAAACCACCCGGAGTAACAATTCTTACAACCGTTCTTCTACCCGTACAAGAAGTTCAGGAACCGTAAGAAGTTCTTCCTCTTCTGGCCGAAGTTCAGGAGGTGCAACAAGAAGCTCCGGAGGATCAAGCAGAGGAGGCGGAAGCCGTGGCGGCGGCGGCCGTTAATAAGCAATTTAAATTTTGAAATAAGCCTTACAGGACCTTATTCCCTGTGAGGTTTTTTTCAGGACTTTTTTATCAATTCAAATTACTGGTGATGCGTTAAATTTCAAAAAATATTTATAATAAATTTAAAATCAGTTATTTAAATCTAAATTTTTATTTTTGGATTTGAATTGACAGAAACTTTATTTAAAAATTAATTTTTGCAAAATTCCCTTCAAAATAAAACCTTAACAAGGTGTAGTACCTTTAAAAATATTAGAATTTATAGCATTCCGATTTTAACGCATCAGTACTAAATTCAAATTATATAAGCATGAAGTTTAAAAATATCAGCCTTTTTGTTTTTGCCCTTTTAAGTGCAGGGATTGTTAGTGCACAAGACCATACCGATGCCTACCGATATTCAGCCGAAGATTTAACCGGAACAGCCCGTTTTAGAGCAATGAGTGGGGCCTTTGGCGCCTTAGGTGGTGACATGTCGGCAATTGGGGTAAACCCGGCCGGTTCAGCGATTTTTTTAAACAGTTCGGCTACTTTTACCCTCGATTTTAATTCAAGGGAGAACACTACTAATTATTTTAATGGTTTTAATTCGTCTGAAGAATCAGACACCTATTTCAACCAGGGTGGTGGCGTTTTGGTTTTTGACACAGCAAACAATAGCCCGTGGCGAAAATTCACCCTCGCCGTTAATTATTCAAAAACCAACAATTTTGATGATAGCTTTTTAGCTTCGGGAAGAGGAAATAATTCTATAGACCAATATTTCCTGGGCTATGCCGAAGGTCTGCCTTTAGATTTATTGCAAACTCAAGATAACGAAAGCATCACCGACCTTTATTCTTATTTAGGTGAAAATGAAGGTTTTGGCGCTCAACAGGCTATGTTAGGCTACCAGGGTTTTGTTATTGACCATGATGTTGATGACCTCGAGAACACAAACTATAACTCTTTTATTAGTCCAGGAAACTTTGATCAGGAATATGCAAGCTATGAAACCGGTTTAAACGGAAAATTTACTTTTAACTTAGGAACGCAATTTAAGGATTTTCTTTATTTAGGTGCCAGTTTAAATACCCACTTCCTTAATTACGAACGTTCCACCCGATATATTGAAATCAATAATAACCCGGGTAGCGAAACCAATGAAGTTAGGTTTAATAATAATTTAAGTACCACCGGAGATGGCTTCTCTTTCCAGTTGGGCGCTATTGGGAAAGTCAATGAAAATATAAGGCTTGGAGCTTCCTACCAAAGTCCTACCTGGTTTAACATTGAAGAAGAAGCCACCCAATATTTAGAAACAAATAACAATGCCGGCGAGAGGGTAACGGTAGAACCCAATGTAGTGAATATTTATCCGGGTTATACCTTGAAAACCCCTTCAAAATTAACCGGAAGTGTAGCTGTATTATTTGGCGGCCAGGGCTTGATAAGTTTTGATTATTCTTTCCGGGATTATTCAAATATGGAATTTCGCCCTGCTGACGATCTTGAGTTTGGTATTCAAAACACTATTATTGAGGAAGAAATGCGTGCAGCTTCTACTTATCGTGTAGGTGGGGAATATCGCATTCAAAACTGGAGCCTTCGCGGAGGTTATCGTTTTGAAGAAAGCCCTTACGAAAATGAAGCTACCATAGGAGACCTTTCCGGCTATTCTGCCGGTCTCGGTTATAATTTTGGAAGTCTGCGCTTAGACTTAGCTTACAATAAAGCCCAGCGTGATGACAGCCCACAACTTTACCAGGTTGGGTTAACTGATACCTACCGCGTAAATCGTGATTTTTCAAGTGTGGTTTTATCACTGAGTTTTGGCTTATAGATTAAAAAGAAAAATATCACCAGCTT
This sequence comes from Salegentibacter sp., assembly GCA_017795085.1. Taxonomy (GTDB): domain Bacteria; phylum Bacteroidota; class Bacteroidia; order Flavobacteriales; family Flavobacteriaceae; genus Salegentibacter. The sequence goes on along the minus strand of CP051246.1, from coordinate 171,551 downwards.
ATTCTGAACCCGTCTTTGAACGGGTTCTTTTTTTCTAAAGCTATCGTTTTAAAGTGAAATGAGATTTAAAAACTCTTTGCTCTCCGGTTTCAATATCTTCATATTCCAGTTTAAACCAGTAATCGTCTGATGGTAAATCACGATTACCATGGGTACCGTCCCAACCAGCACCATCAGGTTTGAGCTGCTTTAGAAGCTTCCCATAGCGATCAAAAACATGAAGGCTTAACACCCTTATTCGGCTATCGCTTTGAATATGCCAGCTATCGTTATAGCCATCAGTATTTGGAGTAAAGAACTGTGGATATCCGACTAAATCGAACTCTTCCGAAACAGTTACGCCACAAGCCTTTAGATCGCGGACACTTATCGTATGCACACCAAAGGGAATAGTATTAAATATATTACTATTTTGCCAGGCACCTTCATCTACCCGGTATTCGTACCCTTCATCGGGATTAACACCACCGGAAGCAACTACAGAAACCCTGAACGGTCTATCTAGGCCATCACCTTCAACATCCACTTCTATACTTTCAGGCGGAGAATATATTTGCAATTCTGATGAAAATTCCTGTTGACAATCAGCCTTTACATCAGTAAGAACCAAACTTACCTCTAAGGTTTCCGGAAGAGAAGTAATATTCAAAACAGGATTTGTTGAAACTATTTGACCGTCAACCCACCATTCGTATTCAAAATCACCGCCCAGATCTTCACCAATAGAAAAAGGGGCTTCCAGATTACCGTTTGGTGTAACACAAACTACAGTGGTTTCTTCCAAACCATACTCATTATCACCTATATAATTAAACTCTACACTAACCAAATCTGAAATACATGCACTACTTTCCCCTTCTACTGCTGCAAAAAGTTGATCTTCGTCATTCAACTCAAAATCTTCAGGCGAGTTTATGGGATTCTCTTCTTCATAATCTTCTTGGGTTTCGTAATAATTTACGCGATAAGTTTCAGTTTCATCCACATCAGCCAGAATTTGCTTATCCAGATTCTTTAAATTAACTGAAGTTGCATTAGAACAAACTAAAAGTGCATCCGGCGAACTGGCTACAGGTTCGGGATAAAAGCTTACGTTAATATCATCTTCATCGGTTTCTTCATTTAAAGCATCACTGACCACTACCTTATAGTTTCCGGTCTCACTAACGGTAAGGGTAGCTTCCTCTTCCCCCGGTATTAATTCATATTGTTCTTCCTCTTCATCAAAAACATACCACTCGTAAGCTGTAGCACCATTGGTGGTTCCATCCAGGCTAGTCTCAGTTTCTCCACATAAGATCAAGTCATCCCCCAGGGTACTGTCTAAAATGGTACAATCGGTAGAGCCTGCCCCATCATTATCTGAATTGGTTTGTTGCAGGCTAATATAACCAGGTTGACTTTCCCAATTGGTGATTAAAACCACATAAATATCTCCCGTCTCAGCACCCGTTATCGACATTTGCTCTTCAGTAAATACCTCGTAACTACAGTCTACAATATTATCGGCACTCAAGGCTTCATCAGCACAATAATCGTCAGTACGCTCAAATGGCCCCCAAACCACAAAATCCACATCATAGGCATTCCCCGACCCATCTGCATTTTGGAATTGAGAAATAGTAAAACCGAGATCACCATCTTCTTCAACTTGAAGATAAAACCAAGCCGGATAAGGTTGAGACAGCAAACAGCCATAATCCGGACCTTCAGGACCATTAAGTTGACTACTATTCTCAAAATTTGAGTTCTCAAAAACCAGCGCTTCATTTCCGGCACAAAAGGGCTCCAGGTTTTCACAAGAACTGCCCTGTGCCATCACTGAAGAAAACAAGAGTGGTATCCACAAAAAGAAAATTATATATAAGAAAAACTTTTTCATAGCTAATAATCGAAGATATGCAAAATCTAAGAATATTTAAGCCTTTGCAGTTTTTTCAAAAACCTACTAAAAACACATTAAAATTGTATCTTTGCAAGTCATACACAATCCTTACGACTATTAAGGAGATAGTAGTTCGGCAGCCGGATATATGAAGTCAAATTCCGTCTGCCATTATAGATAAAAACAAGGGTAAACGTTTACTCCTACAAAGTGAAAACTCGCCGTGGTAAAAAGACGGTGAAAATTTTAAATATGAAAGCTCATAATCACGATTCCGATATCCCGGGACGGGATAAGTTGGGCATTTTAAAAACGGATGGTCAACACCAGCCGATATAATCAAAACCTCCCGAAGTATCGGGATCAATGGTTTATAATTTTTTATAGATGGAAATGGATAAAATTTTGACTGAAGAAATTGATGACATGGGGGATGCGCACATAGGCAGCAGTTCCGAAACACCAATTAGGGAGGATGCTTTTGAACTAAGTGACCTTGAAAAAATCGCTTTAATCAGGGATGATGTAAAACACATTATGGAAACCCTTGGGCTGGACCTTACCGATGACAGCCTAAAAGGTACGCCACAACGTGTGGCAAAAATGTTTGTAAATGAAGTTTTTGGTGGTTTACATCCCGATAAAAAACCCAATGCCTCAACTTTTGAAAACAAATACAAATATGGTGAAATGTTGGTAGAAAAGAACATTACGGTGTATTCTACCTGCGAGCACCATTTACTACCTATAGTTGGTCGTGCACACGTAGCCTACATTTCTAAAGGCCGGGTAATTGGCTTATCTAAAATGAACCGTATTGTTGATTATTATGCAAAACGGCCGCAGGTACAGGAGCGCATGACCATTCAGGTGGTAAAAGAACTACAAAAAGCCCTGGGCACACCCGATGTTGCCTGTGTTATAGACGCCAAACACCTGTGTGTAAACAGCCGCGGAATTCGTGATATTGAAAGCAGTACCGTTACCAGTGAATTTGGAGGTGCTTTTAAAGAAAAGGATGTAAAAAGGGAATTTTTAGATTACATTAAATTAGATACTTCTTTTTAAATTTCTGCGGAATACAAATTCAAACCCGGCAATACTTATCGTTTAAATAAACCTAAACAATCCATTTCTATGGCGCTTTTTGAAGAACAGAGCTTAAAAATTTACAATTCAATGAATGGGGAAAAAGAGACTTTTACCCCAATAAATAAAGGAAACGTAGGCATGTATGTATGTGGGCCTACGGTTTACAGCAATGTTCATTTAGGAAACTGCCGAACTTTTATCTCTTTTGATTTGGTTTTCAGGTACCTAAAGCATCTGGGCTATAAAGTACGCTATGTTCGAAATATAACTGATGCAGGCCACCTGGAAAACGATGCCGACAGCGGAGAAGACCGTATCGCAAAAAAAGCACGACTGGAACAAATTGAACCTATGGAAGTGGTTCAAAAATACACGATTGATTTTCATAATATCCTTCAAAAATTCAACAATCTTCCCCCCAGTATCGAACCTACAGCTACCGGGCATATTGTAGAACAAATTGAAATCATTAAAACCATCATAGATCAGGGTTACGCCTATGAAGCTAACGGCTCGGTATATTTTGATGTACTCAAGTACAATGAAAATCATCAATACGGAAAGTTAAGCGGCAGGGCCATTGAAGATATGATTGCCAACACCCGTGAACTTACCGCGCAAAGCGATAAACGAAATCCGCAGGATTTTGCACTTTGGAAAAAAGCAGAACCACAACATATTATGCGCTGGCCTTCACCCTGGAGTGACGGTTTCCCGGGCTGGCACCTTGAATGTACCGTTATGAGTACTAAATATTTAGGCGAAGAATTTGATATTCATGGTGGCGGGATGGATCTGAAATTCCCCCATCACGAGTGTGAAATTGCCCAGGGAAAAGCCGCTACCGGAAAAAACCCGGTGAATCACTGGATGCATGCCAATATGCTTACCCTTAACGGAAAGAAAATGGCAAAAAGCACCGGAAATAATATTTTACCGGAAGAAATATTTTCAGGAAATAACAAAGCGCTAGGCAAGCCGTTTTCACCTAATGTAGCCCGATTTTTCATGCTTCAGGCACACTATAGAAGTGTCTTGGATTTTTCAAAAGAAGCCCTTATTGCCAGCGAAAAAGGCTTTAACCGACTTATGGATGCATATTATCAAATTGAAACACTTCCAACTTCAGAAAAATCCTCAATTGATATTAAATCCTGGAAGCAAGATTGCTACAACGCAATGAATGACGATTTTAACAGCCCGGTGCTCATTGCAAAATTATTTGATGCCGTAAAACATATAAACAACATTAAAGAAGAAAACGAAACTATTACGGAAGATGATAAAAGCATTTTAAAAGAAAGCTTAAATGCATTTATGTTTGATGTACTCGGGCTTCAGGATAAGGCTTCAGAAAATGACGAAGCCACCCAAAGCCAGCTTTCTTCTACCATTGAGTTACTTATCAACTTAAGGGCTGAAGCACGAAATAGCCGTGATTTTGCAACCAGCGATAAAATACGTGATCAACTTAAAGCTATGGGTATTCAGTTAAAAGATGGCAAAGAAGGCACCACTTTCAGTATAGAATAAATGCTAAAACAGTGGCTGGCATATCCTTTTATTTTACTGGTTAAATTTTACCGGAATTTTATTTCGCACGGCATTAAAACGTTTTGGTATTTTTAAAGGGGGTTGGTTAAGCCTAAAGCGTATTATAAGTTGCAATCCCTGGGGCGGAAGCGGTTATGACCCGGTACCGCCAAAAAAATAAGCTTATGGCTTGCAGAATGCTGCAAATATGTATCTTTACTTTACTAATTAATAATTTTTTTCGATGCTTTTTAATGCCATTACCTGGAGTCCCAGCGAAGGACTTGATTTAGGAATAATCACCTTACATTATTATAGCTTAATGTTCCTTATCGCTTTTGGACTGGGCTGGTACATTATGAAAAGTATCTACACCCGGGAAGGAATTGCTATTGAAAAACTGGATTCTTTATTTATTTATACGGTATTAGCGACTTTAATCGGTGCCCGGTTAGGACACGTGATTTTTTATGACTGGGATTATTTTCAAAACCATTTGCTGGAGATTTTCCTACCGGTTCGTTTTGAACCGGAATTTGAATTTACCGGTTTCAGAGGGCTGGCAAGTCATGGTGCGGCTATAGGAATTATTATAGCAATGTACCTATACCGCAAAAAGGTTTTAGATAAACCGGTATTATGGATTTTAGACCGAATTGTTATTCCCGTGGCCAGTGGGGGTGTTTTTGTAAGAATTGGTAACTTTATGAATTCTGAAATTATAGGAAAGCCCACCAATTCTGATTACGGGGTGATTTTTCAGAACTTGGGAGAAGATTTTGCCCGACACCCGGCACAGCTTTATGAATCTATCTGCTATTTACTTATTTTCCTGTTTTTATGGTATTTATACTGGAAAACTGAAAAACGCTTTAAAATAGGTTATTTATTTGGTTTGTTTTTGGTACTACTATGGGCCGTTAGATTCTTTGTTGAATTTTTTAAAGAACCTCAGGTTGAAGAACGTGCTACCTGGCTCTTAAATACCGGACAATGGTTAAGTATCCCGTTCATAATTGCAGGCTTCTACTTTATGTATCGTCCTGTTAAAAAGAAAACGGTATCATAAATTGAAGGATTTATATTACCTAATCAACAACCTCGGGGCAAGTTCAAGCTCAAGAGGTATGTTTCAAAAAAAATTGTCTAGACAAGTCTCGGGGTATTAAAAACCCACTGGTAGGGATAAATCGGGTCAGGTTCTGAATCAAGGGTGACGATACGATTATTACTTATAACGCATATTCAATTTTAATATACTTAAAATGAAACGTCAAAATTTATTATTGGGATTTGTCCTGGCAGCAAGTATACTTGTTAGTTGTAAAGACAACAGGGAGACCAGAACCGTTGAGAAAATAAAAACCGAAGAAAGCTACGAGTTTACTAAAGAAGGTGAATTAAGCCTCATAAAACCCGATGGGGATACTATACAAAGCTTGGATATTGAATTTGCTGAAAGCCCCTACGAACAGGAGACCGGTTTAATGTACCGTGAAACCATGGAAGATAATCAAGGGATGTTATTTATATATAAAAATGAAGCGCCACGCTCTTTTTATATGAAAAATACCTATATCCCTTTAGATATAATTTTTTATGACACCGATAGCACCGCGGTGAGTATTACTAATAAAGCAGAACCGAAAAATGAAACCTCAATTCCATCAGAAGTACCGGCACAATACATCTTGGAAATCAATGGCGGACTTGCAGAAGAATGGAATATTGAAAAAGGCGATAAAATTTATTTTAAGAAAACCCAATAAGCCAATTGTTCTTAAAACTTAAAGAGGCTGAAAAATATCCCTTCAAGAGCTTGAAATCCTTAAATGCATAGCAAATTATTTTCATACTGAAGTTCAAATTCCACAATCCGTTTTTCACAAAATAAAAGAAGCTGAATTCGTTATGCATGCCCAGGCTTTATTCCGAATTCATTTCGGAATCCCAGACTTAATTATCAACAGTCTAACTTCTGAAATGAATTCAGAATGACGGTTTGAAAAACACTTCCCGGACAATCAGACTTACCTCAAAAGCACTAAATTAACCCAACTCTTCAAGGATTAAAAACCCTTGGTTCTATGACTATAACAAAAAAGACCGTCTAAATTATCTCAGACGGTCTTCTTTTATATGAATTAAAAGGATATTAATTAAGCTTAAGCTGTGGTAGATTCAGTTTCTTCCTCCTCTACTTTCTTTTTCTTTTCGATTTTAGACTTATCGGTCACACTATCAAACATTACTGGTGTAGCGATAAAGAGCGATGAATACGTACCTACAATAACACCAACAATCAAGGCAAACATAAAGCCTCGTATACTCTCACCTCCAAAAATAAAGATGGAAAGTAATACGATAAGCGTGGTTAATGAGGTATTAATAGTACGGCTAATTGTGCTATCCAACGCTGAATTCACGGTACGCCCTAATGGCCAACTGGTATGCTCGTTTACATATTCCCTAATTCGGTCAAACACAACCACGGTATCATTCAGCGAGTACCCAATTACAGTCAATATTGCTGCGATAAAGGCCTGGTTGATTTCCATACTAAACGGCATCACCTTATAAAGTATAGAGAAAATCCCCAATACAATAATCACATCGTGAGCAACAGCTGCAACAGCTCCTATACTAAATTGCCATTTTCTAAATCGTAAAAGAATATATAAGAAAATTACTACCAGCGAGCCGAGTACTGCCCAAAATGAATCATTCTTAATATCATCGGCAATGGTTGGTCCTACTTTCATAGATTCCATTATTCCTATTCCCTGATTACCACCTCCTCCGGTAGCAGCAAATTGCTCAAAGCTAAGATCTGAAGGCAGGTAATCCTGAAGGGCTTCATACATTCCCTCTTGAATTTCATCATCAACCTCAGAACCGTCATCATCAACACGATAATTAGTAGTAATCTTTAGCTGATTGTTTGGCCCATAAGTTTTTGCCTCAGCACTACCGAATTGCGCGGTAAGAGCATCCTGAACTTCCGTAGCGTTAACAGCCTGATCAAAACGAACAGTGTAGGTTCTACCTCCAACAAAATCAACTCCAAAATTAAGCTTTTGTACAACCAGGGAACCAATACTTATTATGAGTAGAATACCTGAAATAACATACGCAATTTTACGTTTACCAAGCCAATTAATTTTTACATTACGGAACAGATTTTTAGTCGCTCCCGTAGCAAAGTCTAAAGATTTATTATTCTTACCGTAACCATCAATAAACAAACGGGTAATAAAAATTGCGGTAAATAAAGAGGTCGCAATACCAATAAGTAAAGTGGTAGCAAAACCTTTAATAGGTCCTGTTCCCAAGACCAATAAGATAAAACCGGTAAGCCCAGTAGTGATGTTGGCATCAAGAATTGACGATAACGCATTATTAAATCCGTCTTTAATTGCATCTTTTTGAACTTTTCCTTTGGCGAGTTCTTCACGAATCCGTTCGAAGATAAGTACATTGGCATCTACCGACATACCGATGGTTAATACAATACCGGCAATTCCGGGCAAAGTTAATACCGCTCCAAGTCCGGCTAGAATTCCGAAGATAAATAGGATATTTACTACCAGGGCCACATCGGCAAATAAGCCGGCTTTTCCGTAATAGAAGACCATCCATATAAGGACGAAAATAAGAGCGATTACAAAAGACATAATTCCGCTGTCAATGGCTTCCTGACCTAAACTAGGCCCTACAATTTCACTCTGAATTATATCTGCTGAAGCCGGGAGTTTACCGGCACGTAATACGTTTGCCAAATCCTGACCTTCGGTTACACTAAAATCTCCTGTAATTTCACTTCGTCCTCCTGAAATTGCTCCACTAGAAACTCCAGGTGCGGAGTATACAATATTATCAAGAACAATAGCAATCTGGCTTTGATTCTCTGAAGCCACACCGGTCATTTCTTCCCAGATTTTTGCTCCGGTACCATCCATTTGCATAGAAACAGCTACACGACCAACCTGATCGTAAGTTTGTTGTGCATCGGTAATTACGCTACCACTAAGTGGCGGCTCCATATTCCTGTTTCCTTTTACGGCATAAAGCCCTACAAGTTCTTGTTCCCCTTCAGGAATACCCCATACAAACTTAGCATAACGTTGCTCTGCAGAAAGTAAAGAACGTACCTGAGGTTTATTCAGGTACTCCATAGCTTTAGCGGTATCCCTGGGCTGAAAATAAGCCAAGACAGGACCTCCCTGATAGCCGGGGGACTGAATTAAATCGAATAAAGGATTATTTCCAGCACTTACTTCGCTGGTATCTTCTTCCGCCTCGGCAAGTAGTTCGTCTAAATCATCGTCAGTTTCAGCATCGGCAGTGTCCACCTCCTCGGTTGTTTCCACCTGCTCATTATTTACAAGATCTTTAAGTCGGTTATTGGCATCGGCAAGGAAATTACCAAAATCGTTGCTTTTATAAACGTGCCAAAACTCTAACTGTGCAGTGCTCTGCAATAAACCCTGAACCCGGCTAATGTCTTTTGCTCCGGGAAGTTCTACCAGAATACGCCCTGAATTCCCCAATCGTTGAATATTCGGCTGGGTAACTCCGAATTTATCTATACGTTTACGCAATACCTCAAAAGCAGATGTGATAGATTCGTCTACCTTTCTTCTAATAATAGGCTCCACCTCATCGTTAGACATATCAGCATTGATCTCGTTACTTAAGTCACGATTAAAAAATGCATCGGGCGATGCCAGACGGGCATCGGGAATATTGTTGTAGGCCTCAAAGAAGAGATCCACATAATCGTCCTGACTATTTTGCTGAGCCTCATCGGCTTTATTAAGCGCCTGGTTAAAGGCAGGATCATCAGTGTTATTAGCAAGGCCGTGAAGAATATCCTTAACTGAAATCTGAAGGATTACATTAATTCCTCCTTTTAAGTCAAGCCCCTTGTTAAGCTCTTTTTCTTTAGCATTGTTGTAGGTTATGCCGGCAAAAATTTCGTCGCTCCCTATAGAGTCGAGATAACGAGTTTCTTCGGCATCGCGTAAAGCTGAATAATCTTCTATATCTTCACCAATTCGCTCTACGGCAAAATCTTCCGCCTCATTCTCAACTTTACTGGTAATAAAGGTAAACGAAAGCTGGTAAAGACATACCAGCCCAAATAAAATCGCAAAAACCTTAATCAGTCCTTTGTTCTGCATTATTCCTTATATTATAATTAAATAGGTCGATTTTAAAATCGGACAAATATAGGGTTTCAAAATTCAAATCCCAATAATTTTTTTTGTAATATTTTAACTTTTAGAGCTAAAAAAAGACCGCTGTTTAAGCGGCCTTTTGTGCTTTTATCAAGAAAAATTGAAGGCTTTACGCGTCTAATAAGCCATTAGTCTTTTTAACAGCTGCAGCACTCTCTTTAAGCTTATCTTTTTCAGCATCATCAAGCTCAATTTCAACTATTTTCTCCAATCCGTCTTTCCCTAAAATCACCGGCACACCTATACATATATCATCAAGCCCATACTCGCCTTCACAGCACCAGGAGCATACCAGGCACTGGTACCTAATAATTTAGTAAGGGTAGCCCCACCTACTTTAGTATCTTCAGACACCTGCTCTAATCGGCTTTCAGAAAGGAATGCTTTTGCTGAAACTGAATTTCTTGTAGCCAAACGAGTAAGTGGGATCATCCCGGTATCGCTATGGCCACCAATCACCATTCCATCTACATCAGAAGGCGGGCATTCTAAAGCTTCGCTTAAACGATATTTGAAGCGCGCACTATCTAAAGCCCCCCCCATTCCTATAATTCGGTTTTTAGGCAGGTTGGTACTTTTATGAACCAGGTAAGTCATAGTATCCATCGGATTACTTACCACAATAATAATTACATTGGGAGAGTGTTTGATAAGGTTTTCCGAAACTTCTTTTACAATCCCGGCGTTAATTCCTATTAATTCTTCACGGGTCATTCCCGGTTTTCTCGGAATTCCGCTGGTAATAACCGCTATATCAGAATCTGCAGTTTTAGAATAATCGCTGGTAGTTCCGGTAATTTTGGTATCAAACCCGTTTAAGGTTGCGGTTTGCATAAGGTCCATCGCTTTTCCCTCAGCAAAACCTTCTTTAATATCGAGGATTGTAACCTCTGAAGCGAAATTTTTAATAGCAACATATTCAGCACAGCTGGCCCCTACGGCACCGGCTCCTACTATGGTAACTTTCATTTTATATGGGTTTATATCGATTAATAATTGCTGCGAAAATACAAATAAAGCAACAGTTTTACTAATAAGGAACGGTTAAACCTGAAGCTTAAATCCTGAAATGCAGCCTCATATTCATAGTAAAGCCCTAAATTAGTAAAACGCAGAAAGGTATAATTACACGGTCTATTTAATACATAAAAACAAAAACCCGCGCCTTACAGCACGGGTCTCCTTATATATTCTAAAAAATTACGCATCTATATTTGCGTATTTGGCATTTTTCTCGATAAACTCACGTCTTGGTGGCACTTCATCTCCCATAAGCATAGAGAAAATCCTATCCGCCTCACTACTGTTATCAATACTTACCTGGCGTAATTTTCTACGTTCGGGATCCATAGTAGTATCCCAAAGCTGCTCGGCATTCATTTCCCCAAGACCTTTATAACGCTGTACCTGCACCCCGCCTTTGTATTCGGCTACAATTTCATCACGCTCCTCTTCATTCCATGCATAACGCTTCTTACTTCCTTTTTTGATTAGGTATAAAGGTGGAGTGGCAATATAAATATAACCACCTTCTATCAACTCTTTCATATACCTAAAGAAGAAAGTTAAAATAAGGGTTTCAATGTGGCTACCATCTACATCAGCATCACACATAATCACAATTTTATGATACCTTAATTTATCGGTATTTAAAGCTTTACTATCCTCTTCAGTACCAATGGTTACTCCAAGGGCAGTATAAATATTTTTAATCTCCTCGTTATCAAAAACACGATGAGTCATTGCTTTTTCCACATTCAGAATCTTTCCCCGAAGTGGCAAAATTGCCTGAAATTTACGGTCACGACCTTGTTTTGCTGTTCCTCCCGCAGAATCCCCCTCAACAAGGAAAACTTCACTTTGGACAGGATCCTGTTCAGAACAATCTGATAATTTTCCTGGTAACCCACCAATACTCATCGCGGTTTTTCGCTGCACCATATCCCGGGCTTTCTTAGCCGCATTTCTGGCCTGGGCCGCAAGAATCACTTTTTGAATAATGGTTTTGGCATCATTAGGGTTCTCTTCCAGATAATTTTCAAGCATTTCTGAAACCGCCTGAGACACTGCTGAAGTCACTTCCCGATTACCCAATTTGGTTTTGGTTTGCCCTTCAAACTGTGGCTCTGCAACTTTCACTGAAATAATAGCCGTTAAGCCTTCTCGAAAGTCATCTCCGGTAATTTCAAATTTGAGCTTATCGAGCATTCCTGAAGCATCAGCATATTTCTTAAGTGTAGTGGTTAGACCACGTCTAAATCCAGAAAGATGCGTTCCCCCTTCATGGGTATTAATATTATTTACGTAAGAATGAAGGTTTTCATTAAACGAGGTGTTATACACCATCGCCACCTCAACCGGAATATCGTTTTTCTCACCTTCCATCGCGATTACATCAGAAATAATAGGCTCACGGTTGCCGTCAAGGAATTTTATAAATTCTTTAAGTCCTTCTTCAGAATAAAACCGTTCAGAGAGATATTCTCCTTTTTCATCAGTTTCTCGTTTATCGGTAAGCGTAATCTGGATGCCTTTGTTCAAATAAGCCAATTCACGCATCCTGCTAGACAAAGTTTCATAACTGTAATCTACGCTTTGCTGAAAAATAGAAGGATCGGGCTTAAAAGTAATTACCGTCCCGTTTAATTCGGTTTCTCCAACAGGTTTTACAGGATACAAGGGTTTCCCAATTTCATATTCCTGTTCCCATATTTTTCCTTCACGAAAAACCGTTGCTTTAAGAGAAGAAGAAAGGGCGTTCACACAACTAACACCAACCCCGTGTAATCCCCCGGAAACCTTATATGAATCTTTATCGAATTTACCACCGGCACCAATTTTGGTCATCACCACTTCAAGTGCTGAAACTCCTTCTTTTTTGTGAAGATCAATAGGGATTCCACGGCCGTTATCTTCTGTAGTTACCGAGCCATCTTCATTAATAGTCACTTTAATGGTATCACAATGGCCGGCCATAGCCTCATCAATTGAGTTATCTACCACCTCATAAACCAAATGGTGCAAGCCCCTAACGCCGGTATCCCCTATATACATTGAGGGACGCATGCGCACATGCTCCATTCCTTCAAGCGCCTGGATACTTTCGGCTGAATAACTGTTTTTCTTGGCTTCTTCGCTCATATATTTATACTAAATTATATTCGTGTGATTCAATAACGAACAAATATAACAAAACGCATATTTTTAGCGGAAAACAGCTTTACTTTAGCCCTTTAAGTTATTAACAATTTGTGCATAAAAAACCCGCAGCGCTATATGTTTAAACCTTGCACTGCGGGCGTAACAAACCACACGCTTGCTCTTCTATACTTTGGCTAATTCTTCCAAATCTTTTTTGGCATTCGTAGCTACGTGAGCTGTATTTGCTCTTCCACTAGGATCAAGATCGGCCTGCCATTTCGGAACCCATCTTTTAACGGTTCTTGCAGCGCTTTCCTGCGGATAATGCTCGTGAAAAATTTCACGATAGAAATATGCTTCTTTAGTTGCCGGAGTGTTAAACGGAAAACGCTCTTCAGCTTTTTCCATCTGCTCATCAGATACGTGAGCTTCAGCATAGGCAATTAACTCATCGATCCAGTTATACCCCACTCCATCGCTAAATTGTTCTTTTTGTCTCCATAATACTTCTTCAGGCAAAAATGGTTCTTCAGGAGTATCAAATGCTTTTCGTACAATGTATTTTTCAACACCATCATAGGTTTTTGGCATTTTTGCCTCTCCTTTGGTTTCCATTGCTACTTTCAGGAAAGCCTTATCAAGAAATGGCACCCTGGCTTCCAAACCATGGGCCATAGTTGATTTATCAGCTCGCAGACAGTCTGCAGTTGCCAAACGCTGTACCCTTCTAATGGTTTCTTTTTGAAACTCATCGGCATCGGGCGCATTTTTAAAGTATAGGTAGCCTCCAAAAATCTCATCAGCCCCTTCTCCTGAAAGCACTACTTTTACCCCTTGTTCCTTTATCGCTTTTGAAAGGAAATACATTGGAGTACTTGCCCTGATGGAAGTAACATCGTAAGTTTCAAGATGCCATACCAGTTTCTTCAAAATTTGAATTCCTTCCTCTACAGTGAAGAAAATTTCGTGATGCTCGGTTCCTAAAAAATCAGCTACTTTTCTTGCCGCAATTAAATCGGGTGCATCTTTATCTAAACCTATAGAGAAAGAATGAAGCGTCTGCCCACTGTCTTTCATCAAACGCGCAGCGATAGATGAAGTCAAAGAAGAATCTAAGCCTCCACTTAACAAAACACCTAAAGGCACATCAGCCATTAAACGCTTACGGGTAGCTTCAATCAAACTTTCTCTTAATTTGGTAAGATCAAGCTCTTTATCAGCTTTTTTATAATCAAACCAATCCGGAGTATAATACTCTACAAAACCGGTTTCCTGAGTATAATAATGACCGGGAGGGAAAGCCGCAAAGCTCACACACTGATCGGCAAGAGCTTTCATCTCACTGGCAAACCAGATAGCTCCGCTTTCATCGGTTCCGTAATACAATGGTTTTACACCAATCGGGTCACGGGCTGCTATAAAATCCTTACCTTTTACAACCACGAATGAAAATACCCCGTCTAATTTATCTACAAAATCATAACCAAATTCTTCATAAAGATGAACAATCACTTCTGAATCTCCGGTAGTTCTAAATTGGTGGTTTTTTAGCTCATTCTCCCGCAGCTTTTGGTGATTGTAAATCTCACCATTATGTATCATCCAGGCTTTATCAGTTCCCTGAATTGGTTGCTGCCCTGTTTGCAAATCTACAATAGAAAGTCTCTCATGACTCAACACATAACCTTCTTCAGTAACTTGCAAGCCGCTCTCATCCGGGCCTCGGTGGGCCATCCTTCCGGAAATTCCGCTAATTGTCTCTTTTTCGATGCGGTCTCCGATTACTGCTAAAATTCCACACATAACTTTGTTGCTTTAATAATTCGATACAAATATGCGCCAGTGGTTACAATTTAAAAACCAAAAAACCATTATCAGTATCATTAATAAACTAAATATACATAATTCGATTATTTTTTATAGCAACCACTATCAATTTCACTTAAAAAAGTTTACGTATGTAATTCTGGTATGATATTTCCTTATAGATTTGCACTAAAAGCAATCAAAAACCCATAGGATTTTTTAACCTATTGCGTATCTTTAATCAAAATTTAAAAAAGCTATGAAGAAAAAACTTATTACTGTATTTGGCGCATTATGCTTACTGGTTATAACCGATGTAAATGCGCAGGAAGAAAACGCCGGCTCACCAAATTTCCCTAAAATGGATGCCAGCCCTATGGATTTGGCAAATTATCGCAATCATAACGATGAAGTGGTAGCCCGTGTAATTTATAGCCGCCCGCAACGAAGAAACCGTGAGATTTTCGGAAAACTCGTTCCTTACAACCAGGTATGGCGAACCGGAGCCAACGAAGCTACAGAACTCACCCTGTACAAAAAAACAAAAGTAGCTAACGTAAACATTGATGCCGGCACCTATACATTATACTCCATCCCCAAAGAGAAAGAATGGATAATTATCCTGAATAAAAAAACTCATACCTGGGGCGCTTATGAATATGCCGAAAAAGATGATATTGTAAGGATCAATGTTCCGGTTAGAGACTCCGCAAACCCTATTGAACACCTATCCATGACTTTTGAAGGAAATGAAGATGACCAAACCGCCAATTTATTGATTGGATGGGACACTAAATATGTAAAAGTTCCCTTTAAAATTATCAAATAACAAGCTACACAATCTCTGCTGTAAAGCAATCCCGAATTTTCCGGGATTGCTTTAAACCCCAACCCCTAAGCCATAAATTATATTAAAAAATTGTGATCAGGAAAACCTGAGGAATAAGACATTAATTTATAGCAGTTTTTTTACCTCAAGACCAAAATCCAGCCAATAATTTTGCTTACCATATATAGGAACAAAAAAATATAAACACATTATAGTGGTTCCTCACTTTTCAAGGCTTAAGATTTCCCGTATCTTTACAATATAAGATCAACTTCAACCACATGCTTTTACCAAGGCTAAAAGACTTTGAAGCTCAGCAACTTCAGAAAAAATAAATTAATAGTCTGCCTATTTGCTATCTGGATTTATAATTGTACATTTGCAGCCCGTTTCCCGAGATGCGTCGTTTCGGGAAGGGAATGGAATGTTTAATAATAAGTAAAACTAATTAGTGTGGACACATTAAGCTACAAAACAGTATCGGCAAACAAGACCACTGTAAACAAAGAGTGGGTTCTTGTAGATGCTGAAGGACAAAATTTGGGCCGCCTGGCTTCTAAAGTAGCCAAATTGCTACGCGGAAAGCACAAGCCTAACTTTACCCCACACGTTGATTGCGGTGATAATGTAATTGTTATCAATGCTGAAAAAATCAACTTAACCGGTAAAAAATGGGATTCGAAAGAATACATTCGCTACACCGGTTACCCAGGAGGGCAAAGAAGCCTAACGGCTGCCGAATTATTTGAAAAAGGAGCTGATCGCCTTATCGAAAAATCAGTAAAAGGGATGCTTCCAAAGAACAAACTTGGAGCTGACTTATTTAGAAATTTAAAGGTTTATGCCGCAGACAAGCATGATCATGAGGCACAAAAACCTAAAACTATCAACTTAAACGAATTTAAGTAATGGAGGTTATTCACAAAATTGGCCGTAGAAAAACAGCGGTTGCAAGGGTGTATCTTTCCGAAGGAAAAGGAAATATTACCATCAACAAAAAAGACCTTAAAGAGTACTTTACTACCGGTACACTTCAGTACAAAGTAAACCAGGCCTTAAACCTTACCGGAAATGACGGGAGTTTTGATATTAGCGCTAATGTTTACGGTGGCGGTATTACCGGCCAGGCAGAAGCTATTCGCCTTGCACTTTCAAGAGCAATGGTAGAGCTTGATGCTGAAAACAGAAGCACGCTTAAACCCGAAGGTTTATTAACCAGGGATCCGCGTATGGTAGAACGTAAGAAATTCGGTCAGAAGAAAGCCCGTAAGAAATTTCAGTTCTCTAAGCGTTAATTATTATCGGGTATTTGCCCGAAAAGTTCATTTAATTTTAAAAAGTATCATGTTGTTATCCCGAAAGCTATCGGGAGTTAGTTTAGCATCTAAACAATCAAGGCCGTATTTCTTTTAGAATTAGAAATAGCCACTTGGTTGTTGCTATCTCAACAGAACGTAAACTATTACAAAAATGGCAAAGAAAGTAGAAGTAAAAGAATTACTTGATGCAGGTGTACATTTTGGACACCTTACCAGAAGATGGAACCCAAATATGGCCCCATACATTTATATGGAGCGTAACGGGATTCACATCATCAACCTATATAAAAGTGCCGCTAAAATGCAGGAAGCCGGAGAAGCTTTGGCTAAAATTGCAGCAAGCGGAAGAAAAATACTTTTTGTAGCAACTAAAAAGCAGGCGAAAGAAATTGTAGCCGAGCAAGCTGAAAAAGCGAATATGCCTTATATTACCGAGCGTTGGCCCGGGGGTATGCTTACCAACTTTGTAACTATTCGTAGAGCTGTTAAGAAAATGGCTTCTATCGATAGAATGAAAAAAGACGGTACCTTTAATACTCTTTCTAAAAAAGAACGCCTTCAGGTAGATCGTTTAAGAGCAAAATTAGAAAAAAACCTTGGCTCTATCGCCGATATGAGCAGGTTACCAGGAGCTTTATTTGTAGTTGATATCACTCGTGAACACATCGCTATTAAAGAAGCTCAAAAATTAAACATTCCAATTTTTGCGATGGTAGATACCAATTCAGACCCTCGTGAAGTAGATTACCTTATTCCTTCTAATGATGATGCTTCAAAGTCTATCAACAAGGTGGTTTCTTATGTTTCAGATTCTATAGTAGAAGGCCTTTCTGAAAGAAAAGCCAACAAAGAAGCTAAGAAAGCCGAAAAAGAAGAGAAGCAGCAGGCCAAAGAGAAAGACGCAAAAGCACCTAAAGCCGCTAAGACCGAGGAAAAAGCTGAGGCTCCTTCAAAAGACGCTGAAGATCAAAAAGAAATGAAGGAAGCGAAAAAAGATGTGGAACTCGAGTCTAAAAAAGAGACTTTGGAAGAAGCCAAATCATCTAAAGAAGAAAAATAAAACAATAATTTCATAACTTTTAAAAGTCGTTTAGTTTCTTTCTTTATCGTAAAGTTGCTAAACGACTTTTTTTAAATAATACTGAAAATTATGGCTAAAATAACCGCCGCAGAAGTAAATAAACTTAGGAAAGCTACCGGTGCAGGAATGATGGACTGTAAAAAAGCGCTGGTAGAAACTGATGGTGATTTTGATAAAGCAATTGAAGTGCTTCGTAAAAAAGGACAGAAAGTTGCCGCTAAAAGAGCCGACCGCGAATCTGCGGAAGGTGCTGCTATCGCCAAAACCAATGCTAATAGCACCAAAGGGGCTATTATCTCGCTTAACTGTGAGACCGACTTTGTTGCTAAAAACGAAGATTTCATTAACCTTGCCAATGATTTTGCAGAATTAGCATTGAACTACACTGCTAAAGAAGATTTCTTAAAAGCAGAATACAAAGGCATCACTGTTGAAGAGAAATTAAGTGAACAAACCGGGGTAATTGGTGAGAAAATTGAAATAGGTGCTTTTAAAACTATTGAAGCTCCTTTTGTTGGTTCTTACATTCACGCCGGAAACAAGATTGCCGTAATCACTGGACTTTCTAAAAATGCCGATGGGGCTCAAGAAGCTGCTAAAAACGTTTCTATGCAGGCAGCTGCTATGAATCCACTGGCACTTAATGAAGAAGGCGTAGATCAGGAAACCATCGATAAAGAAATCGAGATTGCCAAGGACACACTTCGCCAAGAAGGAAAGCCAGAGGAAATGCTTGATAAAATTGCCCAAGGTAAAATCAAACGTTACTTTAAAGATAATACTTTGGTTAATCAGGCGTACATTAAAGACAGTAAACAAAGCGTTGCCGATTACGTGAAATCTGTAGATTCTGATCTTGAAGTTGTTGCTTTTGAGCGAGTTGCTTTAGGAGAATAATTAAACTAAAAGTAATTTTCGCTTAAGCGGAAATCTCAAATAAATCAAAAACCGCTTCTTTAAAAGGAAGCGGTTTTTTAATTTTAAGTTATGTCTCAAAAACCTTTTCAGTTTAAAGAATTCACGGTAAACCAGAATCGTTGTGCGATGAAAATCGGCACCGATGGCGTTTTACTGGGTGCCTGGGCTTCATTAGCACATCAACCCGACAGTATACTCGATATTGGCACTGGAACCGGTGTAATTGCCTTAATGCTTGCCCAACGCTCTCCTGCAATACTGATTGATGCCCTGGAAATTGATGAAGACGCTTATGAACAGGCCGTTGAAAATTTTGAACAAAGCGATTGGGGCGACAGGCTTTTTTGTTATCATGCCGCATTTGATGAGTTTGTAGAAGAAATGCAGGATGAAGAAAAGTATGAGCTTATTATTTCAAATCCACCATTCTATGCTGAAGATTATACTTCAGAAAATACACGACGAAATAAAGCCCGTTTTGTCGGGGCTTTACCGTTTTTAGAATTAGTTGAAGGGGTTTCAAAATTATTGCATCCTCATGGAGAGTTTAACACGATTATTCCGCATCGAGAAGAAACAGGTTTCATCGAAATGGCAGAGCAATTCAATCTTTCTCCCAAGAAAATTACCCGGGTACGTGGTACAGAAGATTCTCCCATAAAAAGAAGTTTACTGAGTTTTAGTTTTCATAAAAACCAACCGGAAATCGAAGAACTCATCATCGAGATTTCCAGGCACAATTACACCGAAAACTATAAAAACCTGGTCAAAGATTTTTATTTGAAGTTATAGCTTAAAATTTTCTTCTTTTTTACAAGTGAAATGCTCTAAAAACGGTTTCACGCAAAGAGCGCAAAGGTTTTCCGCAAAGCACGCAGAGAATATTTGTTAATTTGTGGCATTTTCAGTACCAAAAAAGTCTGCTCGTCATTCCGGACTTGATCCGGAATCTCATCTTGAGCAAAGAATTTTACAAGCAAATCCTTGCGTTAAAATTAATTACATTTGTGTAAAACACTATACAGATGAAAGCAGATAACTTCCAGGCTCCCGATTATTATAATATCGACGAGCTGCTTACCGACGAACATAAAATGGTGCGAGACGCGGCCAGGAAATGGGTAAAACGCGAAGTATCGCCTATTATTGAAGAAGCTGCCCAAAAAGCCGAATTTCCAAAATCGATTATTAAAGGGCTGGCCGAAATCGGTGCTTTTGGACCGTATATTCCCGAAGAATATGGCGGTGCAGGTTTAGACCAGATTTCTTACGGACTCATTATGCAGGAAATTGAACGAGGCGACAGCGGGATTCGTTCAACCGCTTCGGTACAATCCTCCTTGGTAATGTACCCAATTTTCAAATATGGTACTGAAGAACAAAAAAAGAAATTTCTTCCCAAACTTGCTACCGGGGAACTTATGGGTTGCTTCGGCTTAACAGAACCCGATTACGGTTCTAACCCCAGTGGAATGGTGACCAATTTTAAAGACAAAGGCAATCATTTTTTATTAAACGGTGCTAAAATGTGGATTTCAAACGCGCCCTTTGCCGATATCGCCATTGTTTGGGCTAAAGATGAAAACGGCCGAATTCACGGCCTTATCGAAACCCACAACAAATGGTCGCTTCGTGCCAGTGCTACCGGTGAACTTATTTTTGATAATGTAAAAGTTCCAAAAGAAAACCTGATGCGTGAAAAATCAGGTTTGGGCGCTCCGCTGGGCTGTTTAGATTCGGCTCGTTACGGAATTGCCTGGGGCGCTATTGGTGCTGCAATGGATTGTTATGATACGGCACTCCGTTACGCAAAAGAACGGGTTCAATTTGATAAACCTATTGCGAGCACCCAACTTCAGCAAAAAAAACTGGCAGAAATGCTTACCGAAATCACCAAAGCTCAACTTATGGCCTGGCGGTTAGGCGTGCTCAGAAATGAAGGCAAGGCAACTTCCGCACAAATTTCTATGGCAAAGCGAAATAGTGTTGAAATGGCCTTAAATATTGCCCGGGAAGCCAGACAGGTACTCGGCGGTATGGGAATTACCGGTGAATACAGTATCATGAGACATATGATGAACCTGGAAAGCGTAATTACCTACGAGGGCACCCACGATATTCACCTTTTAATTACGGGAATGGATATTACGGGAATTTCGGCTTTTTAATAAGAGAAGTTTGACATCATGCTCAACTTATTTCAGCATCTAAGTCTTTGGTTTTGCAGTCACCTAAATCCTGAAACAAGTTCAGGATGACCTATAAAGGTTCCATTATACCAAATCAAAACAAGGGCAACGTTTACAGCGGTTGCCCTTTTTATATTTTTCGCAACATTCTTTTTTTAAGTGCTTTGGTTTCTTGGCCACTACCCCATCAACCCGTAAATAGTCTTTTGATTTTTTAGAATAAAAGACTATTATATTATATGATTTCGGGATTTTGGTTTCCATATTCTGAAGATAATAAACTAGCCTAAAAAAAACATAAGGCTTCTTTTAAAAAATTTTGATTTAGAGGCAAGCCTTGAGGCATTTAAATCTTAATTATCGAGTAAAAAACTGAAATCGAGTGTTAAGCCTCCTGAAAAACTTAGCCGTAATTTTATATTTCCCCTTACAGCCATTACTTTTGCAAAAATTGAAGTCGGATTTATGATACAAGCAATCAAAGAGGATTTAAAACCACAAATAAAGCAATTATTAGCACACGATTTATATAAAAAAATAACCACGCCCGAACACCTGCAAATTTTTATGGAGCACCATGTTTTTGCAGTCTGGGATTTTATGTCGCTGCTAACTGCCTTACAGGAGCGCTTTACCAAAACTACCAACCCCTGGATGCCGGTTGGCGATCCTGAAACCCGCTACCTCATCAATGAAATCGTACTGGCTGAAGAAACCGACACCAATTTCTATGGAAATCATCAAAGTCATTTTGAAATGTACCTTGATGCCATGGTAACCGCCGGTGCTGACACCAAAAGAATAACCGACTTCCTGCTACACGTAACTCACGGCACCGATATTTTCCTGATTATTGCCGCCAGCAAGCTCCCAGTAAGTATCAAGCAGTTTATTAAAACCACTTTCGATGTAATCTCAGAAGGAAAGCCTCATAAAATTGCCGCTGCTTTTACTTTTGGTCGCGAAGATTTGATTCCCGAAATGTTTAATTCTATTATTGCTGAAATCCAGAAAAACTTTCCGAAAAAAAACCTAAAATTATTCAAATATTATTTTGACCGGCATATTGAACTCGATGGTGACGAACATGGCCCTATGGCTTTTAAAATGTTGGAAAACCTCTGCGGCGATGATCAACAAAAATGGCAAGAAGTTCAGGAAACCGCCAAAAAAGTCCTACATAGCCGAACTGAACTTTGGAATGGTATTAAAGAGGAAATCGAAGAAAAATTGGTTACTACGTAAGGAGGAATACAACTTAAACACTGTGGTTTACATCTCTCTATGTTCGATCATAAAGGAGTTGTAGTCTGAAGAACACCCTTCCTTGATTTGTTTTCGGGAGTGTAATCTCGTTTTCTGACAGTTTCGATTTCTTTTTTCTGAGCGGGGCTTAATTCATCCCAAAAAAATTATCTCCTAAGTTTCAGTTGAAGTATTTCTCTTTGTAAACTATCAATACTTTTAATTTCCTTTGAAGTAAATCCATTGTTTGTCAAGATTTTTCTTGACGGTATATTTTTAGAATCAATTATAGCTAAAAATTCATTATTTTCATTATTCACTATTTTAAACTTTCCGAAGTTTTGGTCAAGCTCGTTTATTTTTTATCAGTTTTTCAAAATCGATTTTAGCCTCTTCCAATTCAATAGCTTTACCGGTAACCATTTTCATTACTTTTTCGTTTTACCATCTGAAAGTAATTTGTAAAATCGGATTGAGTTAATTTTTCTAATTTTATGTGCATATCTATTATATTGATGTAGTCTTCTCCAAAAATGTGAAAAACCGTATAGCAGGAAAGATTTTATTAAAAAAATCAGTATAGCTATAAGCGGTAAGCTATAGGCTTTAAGCTGGTATAACATCTAACTTTGAAATTAAACCCCACGAAATTACACTTTCGCACTTCTAACCGCTGCGACGGGCTCAGCATGACATTTTAATTTACAGGCATACAATTTCGTACTTCGTATTTCCGACTTCGTACTTCCTTACGTAGCTTCCGGAGCCATTTTTACTTCAAGACCCTCTAAATCTTCAGTAATAGGTATTTGGCAACTAAGTCGGCTATTGTCTTCCACAAAAAATGCCTGATCTAACATATCTTCTTCCTCAAAGCTTTTTTCAGGAAGCATATGTTCCATATTCAACATATAACATTGGCAGGAAGCGCACATGGCCATTCCCCCGCATATTCCGATCGTTCCTTCGGGAGCAAGCTCATAAGAACGAATAACTTCCATCAGGTTCATATTCATATCGGTGGGAGCATCTACCTGGTGGGCCTCCCCTTCCCTGTCTATAATGGTAATTTTAATATCAGACATAGTTGCTTGTAAAAACCTTACAGGTTTATAGAAACCTGTGAAGTTTAATTTTTAATTTATATTCTTAACTACTTCTTTTTTGGCTTCTTTTTTACTGCCGTCAAACCCGCTTACTCCACTAACGGTGGTATATTTCATCACATATTTTTTATCGGGAAAAATACGCTGGTACGCGCTTTGACACATAATGGCGGCTTCGTGAAATCCGCATAAAATCAGTTTAAGTTTTCCGGGGTAGGTATTTACATCACCAATGGCATAGACTCCGGGAATATTAGTTTGATAATCATAAGAATTATCAACTTTAATGGCATTCTTTTCAATTTCCAGTCCCCAGTCGGCAATTGGACCAAGTTTAGGTGAAAGTCCGAAAAGCGGGATAAAGTAATCGGTATCTTTAAATTCTTTTTCCGAAGCTTTTCCCTTATGGCTTATTACCACCTGCTCCAGCTCATCGTTTCCCTTAAGATCAGTAACCTCAGCATTTGTAATTAAATTGATTTTACCGAGTTTAGAAAGCTCTTCTACTTTTTCCACGGAATCCAAAGCCCCGCGGAATTCATTTCTGCGGTGTACCAGAGAAACTTCTTTGGCAACATCGGCCATAAAAATAGCCCAATCAAGGGCTGAATCACCTCCACCGGCAATTACCACGCGTTTATTACGATAGACCTCCGGCTCTTTAATCATATAAGCCACGCCTTTATCTTCAAAATCTTTAATATTGGTAATCGGGGGTTTTCGAGGCTCAAAACTCCCTAATCCACCGGCAATTACAACTACCGGCGCATGATGTTCTGTCCCTTTATTGGTAGTCACCACAAAACTCCCGTCTTCCTGTTTATCAATAGTCTCAGCACGTTCTCCCAAAGTAAATCCAGGTTCAAATGGCCTGATTTGTTCCATCAGGTTAGCTACCAGATCTCCAGCCAAAACTTCGGGAAAACCCGGAATATCGTAAATAGGTTTTTTAGGATAAATCTCCGAACACTGTCCACCTGTTTGAGGAAGTGCATCGATAAGATGGCATTTTAATTTCAATAATCCGGCTTCAAAGACGGCAAAAAGCCCCGTAGGACCGGCGCCAATAATAAGGATATCGGTTTTAATCATAATACTCTAAGTTTAGGAAAACTTATTCTTGAATATTCACCACCTGTTCTATTTGCGGTGCATATTTTTTAATAGTCATTTCCACACCTGATTTCAGAGTCATCTGGTTCACTGAACAGTCAACACAGGCCCCTTCCAGCTTCACTTTTACTAACCGGTCGTCTTCTATAGCTATCAGGGAAATATCCCCGCCATCACTTTCCAGAAACGGACGAATTTCAGCCAAAGCCTTTTCTACGTTTAATTTTACTTCTTCGCTTGTCATTTACTTTTTATTAACGGCACTACAGCCGGCCATAGTTGTTATTTTAATCGCCTCGGTAGGCGGCAGATTTTCATTTCGGTTTACGGTCTCCTGCACCATATTTCGGGTAATTTCCTCGAAAGCCTCTTCAATAGGTGTGTCTTCCTGTAATGCAGCCGGTCTTCCAATATCACCAGATTCCCGAAGGCTTTGTACCAAAGGAATTTCACCTAAAAACGGAGTTTCCAAATCTTCAGCCAGGTTTCTGGCTCCGTGTTTCCCGAAAATATAATATTTATTATCGGGCAATTCTTCCGGGGTAAAATACGCCATATTTTCAACAATGCCTAAAACCGGCACACTAATACTTTCCTGACGGAACATCGCCACCCCTTTTTTAGCATCGGCCAAAGCCACATTTTGTGGAGTACTTACCACCACCGCACCGGTTAGCGGCAGCGATTGCATAATGCTAAGGTGAATATCTCCTGTTCCCGGCGGAAGGTCTACTAAAAGAAAATCCAACTCGCCCCAGGCTGCATCAAAAATCATCTGATTTAAAGCTTTCGCCGCCATGGGTCCCCGCCAAACCACTGCCTGATTGGGTTTGGTAAAAAAACCGATAGAAAGCATTTTCACTCCATAATTTTCAATAGGCTTCATCTTTGATTTTCCTTCCACATTTACTGAAAGTGGACGCTCGGCTTCCACATCAAACATAATAGGCATTGAGGGCCCATAAATATCGGCATCAAGCAAGCCTACCTTAAAGCCCATTCTTGATAAACTAACCGCTAAATTAGCAGTAACGGTAGATTTTCCTACTCCACCTTTTCCCGAGGCCACAGCAATCACATTCTGAATTCCGGGAATGGGTTTTCCTTTAATTTTTGGTTTTTTATCTTTAGGCTCAGGAGCGTTTACTTTTATATTTACTTTTACTTTGGCTTTTTGATAAACATGCTCGTGAATGGCTTTCATCACATCTACTTCAGCACGTTTTTTAATATGAAGCGCCGGCGAACTAAGCACTAGATCTACTTCAACCTCATCGCCAAAAATCATCACATTTTGTACAACGCCATCTTCCACCATATTTTTACCATCTCCGGCTACCGATATGGTTTCCAAAGCTTTAAGTATCTCTTTTTTCTCAATTTTCATCAACATAATTTTTAGGTTGTAACCGCAATTTTTATCGCGGTTTAGCCTGATTCCTTAGTATGTTTCTCCTTATGTAGAAAACAACTTATATAGATTGATTCTAAATGCAAATATAAGCGGAAAAGCTAAGAATACGAAGCAATTACCGATAATTGATTTATAGAGGAATAAAGGGAAATTATTGTTCGTTTCCAGCCAACTTCAGGATAAAATTTCAGGTTTCCAGAATAATTTCTCAAAATCCTGAACCTGATTGTTTTTCACTATTACACCTTCAGCTTCCAGCAGGTTCTGCATGGCATTGCTATCGCCAAAATGACTTTTCCCGCTAAGCAGGCCGTTTCGGTTTACCACACGATGGGCCGGCACATCTTCAGGAGAAGCATTCATGGCCCAACCTACCATTCGGGCACTTTGTGGCGAGCCCACAGCTTTTGCTATTGCCCCGTATGAAGTCACCCTGCCTGTTGGGATTTGCCGCGCCACTTTATATACCCTATCAAAAAAACTCATTTCTGAACTCATAGGTTATAAATTCTAAAAAGGGTTATTATTACCAGGATTAGCATTAATACCGCCATAAAATAATTGGAATATTTGGCAACCTCTTCAGCTTTTTCTTCAATTCTGATAAAAGAAAGCACATAAAAATAAAGTGTGGTAAAACTACCTATGGCAGCTGCTATAACAAAAGAAAAAATAAGCGACCAATCGTAAGATAGCCCACCCCCAACATTCATTGCTCCTGCAATAGCCACAAAATAAGGAATAGGAAAAACATTAAGCACCGCCACCAGCATTCCTTTAAAAATACTGTTGGCATTTGCTTTTCGAGAAGTATGCTCAATGCCGCCTCGGCGTTTTGCCATTATAAAGAAATAAATTCCCAGTAGAATAAAAATCACAAGACCGGCTCTTAACAATATATTTTGCACATAAGGATGATCAAAAATATATTTAGCAAGCAAAACTGCAACAAGAGCTTGGAAAAACACAATAATCGTTGCTCCTAATGCGGTATAGAGACCGTTGCGTTTTCCTTTTTCAAGACAGGTTTTTGCCACTGTCATATTCACCAAACCCGGCGGTACTACACCAAGTAAGGCGGCAAAGTAAGTGATTAAAAATACTTTGGTTTCTTCCAAAAGCCTAATTTATTGCAAACCTAATGTAGGTAATTGGTTTTTCTTGTTCAAGATACTGTTTTTCATAGAAAGTTTGAATTTCTCGTGCTTCTTTTGGTGAATATTCATTTTTATAAATATCATGGTGGGCATAAATTATTTCATGTCCTTCTCCATGTAAAAGTCCAAGGGTGTATCCGTGCATAAATTCGCTATCGGTTTTTAGGTTTACCACACCACCGGGCTTCAAAATTCTTTTGTATTTCTGAAGAAACTCAGTATTGGTTAACCGGTGTTTGGTACGCTTGTATTTTATTTGCGGATCAGGAAATGTAATCCAGATTTCATCGACTTCATTTTCAGCAAAAATACTTTCAATCAATTCAATTTGGGTTCTTACAAAAGCCACATTATTAAGATTTTCTTCCAGGGCGGTTTTTGCACCACGCCAAAAACGGGCTCCTTTTATATCAATACCGATAAAATTCTTATCAGGGTAAAATTGTGAGAGACCCACACTATATTCCCCTTTTCCGCAGCCCAGTTCCAAAACAATGGGATTGTTATTTTTAAAAAAGTCTCTGTTCCAATTTCCTTTTAAAGAAAAAGAGTTGTTTTCGAGGCTTTCCCTTTCCGGTTGTATAACATTTTCAAAAGTTTCATTTTCTCTGAACCTTTTTAATTTATTTTTACTTCCCACTTTTTACTGAATTTTAGACAAAATTAGGATTTTAAAATGTATAATGAATAGTGAATATTGAATAATAGGATTTGGGGAGAGCGAAGTACAAAATACGAGAGATATAAAATGAAAGATAAAATAGATGTCTTTGAATTGTATTTGATTAATATTTAAATTTTGAATTTTCGAAGCTCGAATAATGAAGAAAAAGCGAATTTTAGTGGCAATATTAAAAAAGCGAATTTTAGTGGCAATATTAAACTGGGGATTGGGCCACGCCACCCGCTGCATCCCGATTATTAGAGAACTTGAACGAAAAAATTTCGAGCCTGTTATCGCTTCAGATGGAGCTGCTCTGAAGTTGCTAAAAAAGAATTTCCGGGAAATATTTTTGAGACCCTTCCCTCCTATAATATTGAGTACGGCAAAAAAGCAGTTTTACTAAAATGGAAGCTATTTTTAGAAAGTCCGCGAATAATTAAAATAATAAAAGCCGAAAAAGAAACTACCCGCAAGCTAGTAGAAAAATACGATTTAGACGGAATTATTTTCGATAACAGACTTGGCGTTCGATATAAACATTTACAATCGGTTTTTATCACACATCAACTCCACGTGCTTTCAGGAAACACCACCTGGCTTAGCAGTAAATTACACCAACAATACATTAAGAAATTCAACGAATGCTGGGTACCTGATTTTGAAGGAACAAAGAATTTAAGCGGTGTTTTAGGCCACCTTAAAAACCGGACTGAAAACATAAAATACTCAAGACCTTTGGGCCGATTTAAAAAAATTGATACTGAAAAAAAATACGATATTCTGGTTTTACTTTCCGGCCCCGGGCCCCAACGAAGTATTTTAGAAAAAACCTTACTCAAAACTCTAAAAAATTCAGGAAAGGAAATCTTATTTATCAGGGGGGTAATGGAAAATAATTCCTGGGTTTCCAATTCAAAAAAAACCGAGGCCTAAGTCTTAAAAATCATTTATTTGGAAAAGAACTTGAACTCGTTTTAAACCAAAGTGAAGTGGTAATTTGCCGCTCGGGTTATACCAGCATTATGGATTTGGCAAAACTGGAGAAAAAATCATTTTTTATTCCCACTCCCGGCCAGTTTGAACAGGAATATTTAGCAGAACGTTTTATGAAATTGGGCATCGCCCCATTTTGCCGACAGGAAGATTTTACATTTGATAAACTAAAAATGCTAAAAGATTTTTCAGGCTTCGCCAATTTCAATATCAAAGGAAGTTTTAACAGGCTTTTCTCCCTTTTCGAGAGTAAATGAGAATTCACTGCCCACGCCAAAAACACTTTCCACATAAATTTTTTCATCATGGGCCTCAATAATGTGTTTCACGATAGAAAGTCCTAGTCCCGAACCACCTTCTTTACGACTACCGCTTTTGTCTACACGATAAAAGCGTTCAAATAAACGCGGGATATTTTGTTTTTCTATGCCCTCCCCATTATCGGTTACACGCACAATCACCTTGTTTTTAATCAGGTTTTCGATACTTATCTCTGTAGTTCCCTCTTTTTTCCCGTATTTAATGGAATTTACAATAAGGTTGGTAATTACCTGCTGCATTCGTTCCTCGTCGGCTTTTACCCAAATAGGATCTTCGTAAGGCAAGTCAAAAGTGAGCGTAATGTTTTTCTTGGCCGCTTTCATCTCCAGCAAATCAAAACTATTCTGAATTAATTCAACAATATTGAAGCTTTCTATATGAAGGTTAAGCTCCCCGGCTTCCAGTTTGGTAATCATATCTAAATCGCTCACAATATAAATTAAACGCTCTACCCCTTTGTTGGCCCGTTGCAAATACTTTTTTCGAACTGCTTTATCTTTCATCGCACCATCAAGCAAGGTTAAAATATAACCTTGTACGGTAAACAGTGGGGTTTTTAGTTCATGAGAGACGTTTCCCATAAACTCTTTTCGGTAAGAATCGCGAACTTTCAGGGTTTCGATTTCCAATTTTTTATGTTCAGCAAATTTTTCGACTTCTCGGGTAAGCGTGGCCATATCGGTAGTTACCTGGCTGGGACGCAAAGTAGTAGAATCAAGCAGGGAAACATTATCGTAGATTTTTTTTATTCGCTTATAAATAAAGTGTTCTACCCTAAACTGAATAATAAAGAAAGAAAACAAATAACAAATAAGCGCAAAGCCTACCAGGGCTAAAACAGGAATTTCAGCCGTGATATAGGTAAACAGGGTTAAAACCGCTGTAAGAAACAGCATGATATAGAACGATGTTTTTACCGCAAATTTATATGAACGTTTAAAGTGTTTTGCCATTAAACTACAAACTTATAGCCTACACCTTTTACTGTTTTAAAAGATTCGTCACCAATTTTTTCGCGTAGCTTTCTAATATGCACATCAATGGTACGGCCGCCTACTACTACTTCATTACCCCAAACTTTATCTAAAATATCTTCGCGCTTAAAGACTTTCCCGGGCTTGGAGGTAAGTAAAGAAAGTAATTCAAATTCTTTACGTGGCAAAATTAATTCCTCTCCATTATTAATCACTTTATATTCATCACGATTAATAGTAAGGTCTCCAATCTTTACCACGTTGGCCGAAGCCGACTCTTCTTTAAACCTTCTTAACAATGCTTTAACCTTACTCACCAGCACCTTTGGCTTAATAGGTTTGGTGATATAATCATCGGCACCGGCATCAAAGCCTGCCATTTGGGAATAATCTTCTCCCCTTGCAGTAAGAAAGGTAATAATAGTTTCTTCCCGCCCCGGAATCTTCCTGATTTGTTCACAGGCTTCAATTCCGTCCATCTCAGGCATCATCACATCCAGGATAATAAGTTGCGGATTATGCTTTTTGGCAAGTTTAACACCATTAGCACCATTTTCAGCAGTAATAACCTGGTAGCCTTCCGCAGAAAGGTTATATCCTACAATTTCAAGGATATCCGGTTCGTCATCAACCAAAAGGATTTTAATGTCTTTTTTCTTCATTTTTAATCGGCTTGATTTCTTAAATATTTTGTAAAAGTAAGTATTAATTTGGATTTGAAAATAGCCCCTTGTCTTCGTAACATTTAGCTAACCTTAATATTACACATCAATAATTTCCAGTTAACACCAGCTTTACACTACTGTCCTTTATTTGCGCCACAGAACTAAACACACAATGAAACATTTATTATTAACACTTACATTTTTCTCTTTTGGAATAGTCATGCAGGCGCAGGACGAAGTAACCGGAACAATTGCCGGAAAATTATCAGACAACGAAATAGAGGGGGAGCCCCTTCCTTTTGCAAATGTCATTATTAAAGAAACCAATAAAGGAACCACCACAGATTTTGACGGACTTTACAGCTTGAACAACCTGGAGCCAGGCACTTACACTGTATCTTTCAGTTTTGTAGGATATGAAACTGTAGAAGTCCCCAATGTAGAAGTGCTTGCCGGAAAAGTTACTGAAATCAGCACCGGTATCGGTGCCAGTGCAGCTGCTTTAGATGAAGTTATTATTTCTACCGTAGCACGCGAAGATTCTGAGGTAGCATTGCTTATGAAGCAAAAAAATGCTATTCAGATGCAACAATCAATAGGTGCTGAAGAACTATCGCGAAAAGCCGTAACCAATGTTGAACAGGGGGTTTCTAAAGTTTCCGGAATTACTATGGTACAAGACCGTGGAATTTTTGTTCGGGGACTTGACGATCGTTATAACTATTTAATGGTAAACGGCCTTCCCCTTGCCTCTTCTGATCCTGATTTTAAGATTATTCCTTTAAGTTATATTTCTACCAACATTGTAAGTTCGGTAGATGTTTTAAAAACTTTTAGCCCGTCACTTTACAATGATTTTGCTGGTGCTACATTTAAAATAAATACCCCATCGGCCCCGGCACAACCCACCACTACAGTAAATTTCGGGGTCAATTATAATACCAATACCACTTTTAAAAACTTTTATACTGACAATTCAAGTGATGCTGAATATTTTGGTTTCACCGGCCAAGGTCGAAAACTACCCGGGGTTTTTAATAAAAACAGTCTAAGTTATCAGGCAAACGCTTCAGAGTCTCAGAATTTATTTAACACTTCATGGACTCCAGAAGAAAAAAGCGCTCCCATAGACACCCGGTTTGGAATATCACATGGGCAAAGGCTTATCAATAATGAAGAGCATAAACTCGGATTTTTGTTTAGTCTTAACTACCGTAATTTTCACCGTACCCAGAAAGGGGTGGAACGTACCTTAAACTCTGAAGGAACTGCAGGGCAGGATTTCACCTCGACCAATTATGATTTCAGGACACAAAAATCGGCACTTTTAAATCTTAATTATCAAAAGAACGATTTACTAAACCTTGACTTCAACACTATTTATCTTCAAAACAGTTCAAATTTTATAAGGGAAGCTTACGGAAGAAACGACGGTTTCACTCAACTTAATAACCGTGATTTCTTTATACGCGATATGCGTTATACTGAAAACGACCAGCTTACTTTTCAGCTTATAGGTGATTTAGAGTTTGATAATAAAAAACACCAAATCCGTTTTGGAGCTTCTGCAGGTTTGGGAAACAATAGTGTGCCGGACCGACGAGTGCTAAGAGCTGCCGGTAGAGGGGAAGATGCCGAATATATTACCACAAACGGAATTAATCCATTCAAGTTCTATCAGACTCTGGAGAATATGAACATAAATAGTAGACTGGAATACGAACTAGGTCTTCAAAAAAGTGATAGCGAAGAACGGGAAGGAGAATATGATTCCAGCATAACAATAGGTCATAACTTAGATTATATTGAATACGACTTTTTTAATCGTTTTATTACCGCACAAGTAACTCAAAATAATCTACCTAACCTTAATACCAATGACCCTGAAAACTTTTTTCAGCAAGGTTTTGAAAATGGATATTTAAGGTACTCCAGCACATTTGACCCTACAGCAACCAGTAAAATAGAACAAACTATAAACGCGGGATATATTAGCTTCTTTAAGCGATGGGATAAAGCTGTAATAGAAGCCGGTGTAAGGGCAGAACATGCTATTAGAGATATTATTTTCAAAGAACCCTTGGACAGGCCGCAAACACCTTATCAGGAATTAAGTTACGAACCGTTTGATATTAGTCCGTCGGTTAATTTTAAATATGAATTAAACGAAACTTCTAATCTAAGGTTAACTTCTTCCATTACCACTACTCGTCCACGTTTAAGGGAAATTCTTCCAACAGTATATCAAAATGGAGATGGTAACCAGGTTATTGGTAATGCTGAACTTAAAAATTCAAAAAATTATAATTTCGATTTAAAATATGAAATATTTCCTACAAGCTCAGAACTTTTTGCAGTAACAGCCTTTGGAAAATATCTAGAAAATCCAATAGAACGTTTGGCTAGATCTACATCTGTAGGTTATCGTACTTTCTTTGACAATTTTGAAGAAGCTTATTTATACGGACTTGAATTTGAATCGAGAGTTAACTTCGGAAACATTTTGAAGAAAGAGAATCTTGATCCACTTACTTTTGGCTTTAACGGAATATTGATGAATTCTACCGCCAGTGCCGATCCTACCAATCCAAGATTTGCAGCGGTAACCAATAAAGAAAGAAAACTTCAGGGAGCTTCGAACTGGGGCTTAAATGCAGATTTAGGTTACCAACTCACCGATTCAGGAAAAATAGAATCCCAGGTGAACCTTATTTTCAACACCTACGGAAAACGAATTTATGCCGTAGGGGTAGAAGGAGCTGACGAAATATACGAGAAACCCATTAACCAACTCGACTTATCCTGGAATACTGAATTCAATAACAAACTAGGCGTGAAACTCACTGTTCGCAATATTCTTAACGAAGAGACTCTATTCACCCAAGACCCTACTCAGGATATCCGTTTTCCCGATCGTTTTAACAACATAGTGGAAAGCTTTGACCTGGGAACCACAATTGGAGTAAACGTAACCTATAAATTTTAATTAATAATAACTAAAACCTAAAATGATGAAAAAACCAATTTTTAAAATCCTTTTTGTACTATCCTTGCTTGCAGGATTCAGTTCTTGTAGTAGTGATGATGACAATTTACAACCCACAGATGACACACCAACTGATGACATGCCAACCGATGATGACAATGGCAATGGAGGAGACGGTGTTCTTCAAGGTACCGTTCTTGAAGGTGATATTACTGAAGACCTCTTGGTTGAAGCAGGTGATTATAACTTACGCGGAGCTGTAAGTGTAAAAGACGGAGCTACCCTTACTATTGAACCTGGTTCAACTTTTACTGTTTCTTCTGAAGACCAGGAAGAAGGAATCAACCTTATTTTTGTAGAACAGGGGGGGAGAATTGTAGCCGACGGTACCGCCGCCCAACCTATTGTTTTCACTTCTGAAAACAAAAACGCCGAAGGTGGTGATGGAGACTGGGGTGGAATAGGAATTCACGGACGTGCTAAAATGAATGCACCAGGTGGTGAATCTCTATCTGAAGCCGGCCAGTTACCCTATGGTGGTGATGATGACGAAGACGACTCTGGAATTCTACGTTATGTACGTGTAGAATATGCAGGTCAGGCATCTTCTGACGGCCAATTTGAATTTAACGCATTTTCTTTCTTCGCCGTTGGGAGTGGGACTATTGTAGAAAACTGTGAAGCTTTTGAAGGAGCTGATGATGGCTTTGAATTTTATGGCGGTACGGTAAACGCTAAAAACATTTCTGCTGTAGGTATGGAAGATGACTCTGTAGACTGGGATGAAGGATATAGAGGAAGCATTGACAATGCTGTAATATATCAATACGACGGAATTGGAGATTTTGCTTTTGAATTAGCCAGCAGAAGTGGTGAAAACAATGCCACCCCACGCGCAAAACCAACTGTGAGCAATGTTACTTTAAGAGGTCATAACCGAGAAGGCAAAGCAGCTTTTGACCTTAAACAAGGTACAGGAGGAATTTTCGACAACATAGTAGGCTACAACTACGAAACAATGATTTTTGTAAACGACCAATTACAGGAAGTAGATAATGGAGATCTGGAATTCACAAATACCCACTTCGAGGAGTATACAAACCTTGTGGTTAATAATATTGAAGATAGCGATGTTGACGATAGCGATATTGCTGACGAATTATTATCTATGAATGAAGATGCCAGCGGAGCTGATTTATCAGCTTTCGAAGACTGGTCTAATTTTGATGCAACGGGAGGTTTCGATCAAGAATAACTTTCTTTTGTGTAAAATTAGAGTTTAGTTCAGTAAGGCCGCCCTGTTAGGGCGGTTTTTCTTTTAATATAAAAGCTTTGTTAAAACTGCATAGGCTGGAACGAAATTTTTGAAATTTTATTGTAAGTTTGTGAAAACTGCCAACAAAAAGAATGAAGCACTCTTACTTGTATAGCTTTTTACTGGTTATTTTGTTTGTGCTTACGGTACCTGCCGTAATTGCGCAGGAAAAAAATGATACTACCAGAACCGAAAGGAAATCAGAGCTTCCTATAGAAGGCTTATCGATTTATCCTAACCCGGTTACCGGCAACAAGGTATATATTTCCACATCTAAAAACCTCCAAAAAGAAATCGAAATTTTTAATACTATCGGAAAATCAGTAAAAAAAACCCGAATTCGCGGTAAAGAACTAGATGTTTCCTCATTAAAAGCCGGTTTATACATTATTAAAATTTCAGAAGAACGGGGTAAGGCTACACGTAAATTGATAATTCGGTAAGATTTATATTTTTTAAATTTATTTTAAAGGCTTCTTACAGGAAGCTTTTTTTTTATTTTCCAAATCGGTTTATTTTCGAGCTATGTTTTCCAAAAAAATATTTCAAATTTCTTCTGAAGCAAGTTTTAATAAAACAGCTATTGAAGTTTTTAATTTTCAGTATAAAAACAATACGGTATACCGGCAATTTTGTGATTTATTACATAAAAATCCGAAAAACACAAATATACCAGAAGCCATTCCATTTTTGCCTATAGAATTTTTTAAATCAAAGAAATTACTGAGTTCTTCCAAAAAACCTGAAATCACTTTTACCTCCAGCGGGACTACCGGGCAAAAGACCAGCAAACATTATGTGAGTGATCTTTCGATTTATCGGGAAAGTTTTCTTCTGGCTTTTGAATCATTTTACGGTAAAACTCAAGACTTAGTGATTTTGGCACTACTACCCTCTTATTTAGAACGCACCGGCTCTTCGCTGATTTATATGGCCCATGCTTTGATCAAAAAAAGCAAGCATCCCGAAAGCGGATTTTACCTCAACAATTTAGAAGAATTGGCAAAAACCCTAACAAAACTTGAAAAACAAGGAAAGCCTATCTTGTTACTCGGCGTTTCTTTTGCACTGCTTGACTTGGCTGAAAAATTTCCGCTAACTTTAAAGCATACCACAATAATGGAAACCGGCGGGATGAAAGGGCGACGAAAGGAGATGATTCGGGAAGAACTTCATCAAATTCTTAAAAAGGCCTTTGGGGTTCCTGAAATACATAGCGAATATGGAATGACCGAATTACTCTCGCAGGCTTATTCTACCGGCAACGGCACTTTTACCAGCCCACCCTGGATGAAATTCTATATTCGCGATCCCGAAGATGCACTAAGCTTATTACCAAATGGTAGAAACGGGGGTATAAATATTATAGATCTGGCAAATTTTAATTCCTGCTCATTTATTGCCACACAGGATTTGGGTAGAAAAATAAATGCTGAACAAGTGGAAATTTTAGGAAGATTTGACAATAGTGATATTCGAGGTTGCAACCTTCTAATACTTTGAATAACAAAATTTAACAATCAATAAACTCGAAGCAAACCGGGATTTTATACCCGCTTGGGAATAAAAGCTAAAGTTTTAATAAAAAAGTTAAAACTAAAATTTAGCTGTAATTAATCAAGTTTTCTATCGACTAAACATATGCAAGATCAACTAAAGATAAGTTCTATTGATTTTGCAGACTAAGTGAAGTTTTTTCATATTAGATTGGTTAGTTAGTTGCAAACCCCGTGAACGCTTTGTTCACGGGGTTTTGTATTTCCTACACCAATCTAATTATATAGGTATTCTTTTTACCTTTGTTTAAGATAATATATTTATCGTTAATCAAATCTTCAGTACCAAGAGTATATTCTTCTTTTACTTTTTCTTTGTTCACTGAAACAGAATTTTCTTTTAAAGCACGCCGGGCTTCACCATTTGAATTTAAAAATCCGGTTTTAGCTGAAAGCGCAGCAATCATATCCAGGCCTGCTTCAATTTCCTTTCGGGCTAACTCGGCTTGGGGCACCCCTTCGAAAACATCCAAGAAAGTAACCTCATCAAGCGATTTTAAATCACTAGCTGTTGATTTACCGAAAAGAACTTCAGAAGCTTTTACGGCATTTTCAAAATCTTCCTGAGAATGTACTGCAATAGTAATTTCTTCAGCAAGCTTTTTCTGTAAGCTACGTAAATGCGGTGCTTCCTTATGTTCGCCAACTAAATTTTCAATTTCCTCTTTGCTTAAAAAAGTAAAGATTTTAATATATTTTTCAGCATCTACATCACTGGTATTTAACCAATACTGGTAAAATTTATAAGGTGAAGTTCGTTTGGGGTCCAGCCAAACATTCCCGCCTTCGGTTTTCCCAAATTTTGTCCCGTCGGCCTTGGTAATTAACGGGCAGGTTAACGCAAAACCTTTACCATTGTCAATTCGTCTAATCAATTCTGTACCGGTAGTAATATTACCCCACTGGTCGCTTCCGCCCATTTGCAAACTACAATTATGTTCGCGGTACAGGTGTAAGAAATCATAGCCCTGTACGAGTTGGTAGGTAAATTCGGTAAAAGATAAACCTTCAGATGCATCAGCACTAAAACGCTTTTTCACTGAATCTTTAGCCATCATATAATTTACGGTAATATGTTTACCTACATCGCGAATAAACTCAAGGAAAGAAAAATCTTTCATCCAGTCGTAATTATTTACCATTACCGCAGCATTTTCCTCTTTACTTTCAAAATCCAAGAACTTTGAAAGCTGGCTCTTAATTGCCTGTTGATTATGCCTCAAGGTTTTTTCATCCAAAAGATTACGCTCGGCCGATTTTCCCGAGGGGTCGCCAATCATTCCGGTAGCACCACCTATTAGGGCAAAAGGTTTATGCCCGCAAAGCTGAAAATGCCTAAGCATCATCACGCTTACCAGGTGGCCAATATGCAATGAATCGGCAGTAGGGTCTATTCCAACATATGCACCCCGCATTGCCTCGCTAAGATGTTCTTCGGTTCCCGGCATGGTGTCGTGCAACATTCCACGCCAGGTTAGTTCTTCTACAAAATTCCTGTTCATAGTTTTGGTTTTCTACTCAAAAAAGTGCCGTAAAGATACCATAATCCCTTATTTTTCCTAAGTGCTTTCGTTATATTTACGCTATGATTTTAGTTACAGGAGGTACCGGCCTTGTCGGTTCGCATTTATTATTTCAACTCACGGCAAAAAAGCAAAAAATACGTGCTATTTACCGTCATGAAGATAGTCTTGAGAAAACCCGAAAAGTTTTTGCCTATTACGCCAACAAAGAAGAGGTTGAAATACGGCTAAAAATCATTGAATGGATAAAAGCCGATATTACTGATATTCCCGCTCTGGAAAAGGCTTTTAAGGACGTTAGTGAGGTTTATCACTGTGCCGCTTTGGTTTCTTTTGACCCTGCTGATATAGCCCAACTTCGAAAAATCAATATTGAAGGCACAGCGAATATCGCTAATTTATGTATTGCCTATAATATTAAAAAGTTATGTTATATAAGTAGTGTTGCCGCTGTAGGTAAAAGCCTTAACAAAAAGCCTATAACTGAAGAAATAGCCTGGAATCCTGAAAACAATCATACAGATTATGCAATTTCTAAATACGGGGCTGAGATTGAAGTCTGGCGGGCCTCCCAGGAAGGCGTTCCGGTGGTTATTGTAAACCCGGGTATCATTATAGGCCCCGGCTTTTGGGGTTCCGGAAGCGGATTAATTTTTAGCCGAATTCATCACGGTATGCCATTTTATTTTGAAAAAATCACCGGTTTTGTGGGCGTTAATGATGTGGCAAATGCCGCACTAAAATTGATGAATACTAGTATTAAAAATGAAAAATACATTCTTGTAGCTGAAAATTTAAGTTTTAAAACGGTATTACATCAAAGCGCTACAGCCCTGAATAAGAAAAAACCCAAATACAAATTAAAAAAATGGATGCTCTGGTGGGGCTGGGTATTTCAAAAAATGGGAAGCTTCTTAGGCCTGAAACGCAGTCTGGCACTAGCAACCGTAAAAAGCTTTAATGAAAATACTCAATTTAGCAGTGAAAAAATTGAAAATCAGTTGGATTTTGAATTTACTCCCATAGAAAAAGTAATTTCAGAAACTGGAGAAATATTTAAATCAGAGTTTAAGGAACCTTAATCGTAGCCGGATCACCAATACTGTCTAACATGGGGATCTGCTCTACTTTTAATGAATCAATGGTTAAGGAATCAAGCTTAAGGGAATCTGCTTTTTTTCTTTCTACTGCCAGGGAATCCTGTATACGGTGTTCTTCTTCCTGTATCGAGTCTAACTTAATCTTCATTGAATCGAGCCGATCTTTTACCCGACTGTAAATCTTATCATATTTATCATAATTTTCGGCATAAAAATTACTGCTGCGCTCAAATTGAAGACTATCTATATCAAATTTTTCATAGATATATTTCTCAGGGGTTATCCCAGTGTTTTCAAAGATTCTTTTATTAAAATTCCGTGCTGAATTCAACAGGGAAATTTCGGTAAGCACGTCAACCATTTTACCTTCCGGAATAAGATTGTCGGGCTTTTCACTGCGTTCTATATTTTGGCAGCTCAAAAGCATCAACATTCCGAAAATTATGTAAAGGTATTTTTGCATTTTCTTAGTTACAACAAAACTTTTTTGGTTATCTGTTATTAGTAATAATATCCATTTTTACGTCATACTGATTTCATTTCAGACCTTATCCCGAATTTCTCCGGGGACCTTAAAATATTTAAAATCAAAAATTTATACAATTAGACCATCAATCAACTTCAGGCTCACTGTACAATTATGGCTTACAACAAACATTCAAAAACTTTTTAAGCTTTCAGCACTTCATTTAACGATCAAACTCCAATCTTTGGGCCACTTTTGTAAAGGCTTGGTGTTTAAAATTGCGGTACACTAAATTTCCATTTACAAAGGTATGGGTTACCCGCGATTTAAAAGTCACCCCTTCAAAAGGAGACCAACCGCATTTGTACAATATATTATCGGGTTGTACGGCCCAGGGTGCATTTAAATCTACTAAAACCAAATCGGCCTTATAGCCTTCTCTTATATAACCCCGATCTTTAATTTGAAAAAGAATGGCCGGGTTATGGCACATTTTTTCTACTATTTTTTCCAGAGAAATCTGACCGCGATGATGCATTTGCAGCATAGCCGGTAAAGCATGTTGCACCAAAGGCCCGCCACTGGGGGCCTTGGTATATACGTTTTTCTTTTCTTCTTTGGTATGCGGGGCGTGATCGGTAGCTACCACATCAATATAATCGTCTAAAAGCCCCTGTAACAAAGCCTGTTGATCCTGTTCGGTTTTTACCGCCGGGTTCCATTTAATCATCGTGCCTTTTTTAGCATAATCGGTATCGTTAAACCAAAGGTGATGAATACAAACCTCACTGGTTATTTTTTTATCTTTCAGGGGTTTTTTATTACTAAAAAGTTCCAGCTCTTTCCCGGTGGAAAGATGAAAAACGTGCAAACGCGCACCGGTTTTTTTAGCCAGGGCCACTGCTCTTGAAGACGATTTATAACAAGCTTCTTCACTTCTTATTTTAGGATGTAGTTCTACCGGGATATCATCGCCATAGCGTTCCATATATTGCTGCAGGTTTTCCCGAATTGTTTCTTCATCTTCACAATGCGTACAAATAAGCAAAGGCGACTTGCTGAAGATTTCTTCCAGCACTTTTTCATCATCTACCAGCATATTTCCGGTAGAAGAACCCAGGAATAATTTCAGGGCCGCAGTGGTTTTAGGGTTTACTTTTAAAATTTCTTCCAGGTTATCGTTCGTCCCACCAAACATAAAAGAATAATTGGCATAAGACTTTTCAGCTGCCAGAGTAAATTTTTCCTCCAGTTTTTCAATGGTAGTAGTTTGCGGCAGCGTATTGGGCATTTCAATAAAAGAGGTAATGCCTCCGGCCACTGCTGCCTTCGAACCAGCTTCAATGGTTTCTTTATGCATTAGACCGGGTTCCCTAAAATGAACCTGATCATCAATAATACCGGGTAACAAATGTGTACCTTCAGCATCAAATATTTGAACATTGGGTGATTTAGCACTGATGGTTTCAGCTATTTCTGCAATTATTCCATTTTCAACATAAACATCAGCTTCTTTGATGTTGCCTTCATTAACAATGCGTGCATTTTTGATTAAGACCTGCTTCATTATATTTTTTTCTTCTTAAAAAGACTTTTAATCTTCATCGTTATTACCCCAAAAACGGCTTCTGAAATAATGCCGCCACTCATTTTAGAAGTTCCTTTAGTCCTGTCGGTAAAAATTACGGGAACTTCAACTAATTTAAAATCCTTTAGATATGCTTTAAATTTCATTTCAATTTGAAAGGCATAACCTACAAACTGAATTTCATCCAGTTTAATTTTTTCTAATACCTCACGCCGGTAACAAACAAAACCGGCCGTGGTATCATGAATATCCATACCGGTAATATAGCGTACGTATTTTGAGGCCAGCCAGGACATTAACACCCGGCTCATGGGCCAGTTAATAACGTTAA
Source organism: Salegentibacter sp. (assembly GCA_017795085.1). GTDB lineage: Bacteria > Bacteroidota > Bacteroidia > Flavobacteriales > Flavobacteriaceae > Salegentibacter. The sequence continues at coordinate 130,001 of CP051246.1, read as the reverse complement.
CGCCGGTAATATAGCGTGAACCTATTGCTACATCGGCACCACCGCGTTTACAACTGTTGTACAAACGTATAAGATCGTTGGGATTATGAGAAAAATCGGCATCCATTTCAAACACAAATTCATAATCCCGGGAAAGTGCCCATTTAAAACCATGAATATAAGCAGTTCCCAAGCCTTGTTTACCAGTTCGTTCTTCCAGAAACAAGCTGTCGTGAAACTCGGCTTGCAATGTCCTTACACAAGCGGCAGTCCCATCCGGGGAATTATCATCTACTACCAAAATATGAAATTTTCGGTGTTGTGAAAAGACGTTTCTTATTAAACGCTCAATATTCTCAATTTCATTAAAGGTGGGTATAATAATTATCCCCTTGGTCATCCTGTATTAATTTTGCGCAAATGTAGGCATTTTAAATATTCATTTAGGTCTGAATTTGCAACGCAAAATTCTACCTTTGTCAAAAAATAATTCCATTGCAGGCTATAGAACGACATGCGGAATCATTAGACTGGGCAAGTCTGGTATTTTTACTAGCACTCATCATTATAAGCCTTACAAAACACCTGTATCCACAACGCTTTACAGACTTTGTATCTCTACTTACCTCCAACAAATTTATATTGTTTAAAGGGAAGGAATACAAAGCTTTTCATCCTTTTAACATATTAATGTTAGCCGTAAATGTACTTTCGGTTTCCCTGCTTATTTACTTAATATTAAAACTGGCTTGGCCTGCCGAATCATTTAACACCCCCCTAATTTTGTTTATTAGGATTGCCACGGCATATATTAGTTTTGTTTTGTTAAAAATAGGAATTGAAAAAATAATTGCTAACATTTTTAACATTGATGAGGATATAGATTATTATATCTACCAGAAATTAAGTCATAAAAATTATACGGGATTACTATTGCTCTTCCCTCTACTTCTTTATTATTATTCCTTTGCTGCCGGGGCAGCAGCTATTTACATTTTACTAGGTATACTAATTTTCACCAACCTAATTAGCCTGGCACTTATTTATCGTAAAAATCAAAAAATAATTAGCACTAATTGGTTCTATTTTATTTTGTACCTTTGCGCTCTCGAAATTGCCCCTTATTTTATTTTGTACAAGCTATTTACGATATAAAAAGGACAAATAAAAGTACTGATATATGAAAGTGAAAACAATTTTGGTTTCTCAGCCAGAACCTAAAGTAGAGAATTCACCTTATTTTGAGCTTGAGGAAAAACAACGCGTAAAAATTGATTTCATTCCCTTTATCCACGTAGAAGGAGTTTCTTCTAAAGAAGTTAGAAAGCAAAAAGTAGACCTTACTAAATATACCGCCATCATACTTACCAGTCGGAACTCGGTTGACCATTTCTTTAGAATTGCTGAAGAAATGCGCTATAAAGTTCCCGATGCCCTGAAATATTTTTGCCTGAGCGAAGCTGTGGCCTATTATCTGCAAAAATATGTGGTATATCGCAAACGTAAGATTTATGTTGGGAAACGTACCTTTGCTGAACTTTCCCCATTGATTAAAAAATATAAAAACGAGAAGTTTTTGTTGCCATCTTCAGATATGCTGAAACCTGATGTGCCAAAAATCATGAACAAGCTGGAGGTTGAATGGAAGCAGGCCACTTTTTACAGAACCGTGGTAAGCGATTTATCTGATTTACGTGATGTAACCTATGATATTCTGGTGTTCTTTAGTCCAAGTGGAATTAAATCTTTATTTGAAAATTTTCCGGATTTCAAACAAAATAACACCCGAATAGCTGTATTTGGAAATACTACTATTAAAGCAGCCAAAGAGCATGGCTTAACCGTGAACATTAAGGCTCCAACGCCTGATACCCCTTCTATGACAATGGCTTTGAATAAATACATTGCTGAAATGAATAAGAAATAAACTAATCAACAACCTCGGGGCAAGCCCACGAGGTATATATTGGAAAAACTTTTCTCGATCAAGAAAAGTATCGGGGTATTAGATCCACTGGTGGAGATAAAAATACTTCAATAAAAAATCCGGTGCCGAAACACCGGATTTTTTGATCCAAATTAAACTAAGCAACTATTATTAATTCCTAAAAAGGAACCACTACTTTGAAACCGGCCCGCCGGATAAAATTTCAGCATTGGCATAAGTTTCAAATTTTTTAAAATTATTTTTAAACGAATCGGCCAGTGTCATAGCTTTTTTATCATAGGCTGTTTTATCCGCCCAAGTACTTCGTGGCGACAAAACCTCAGCAGGAACATTTTCACAGGTTTTCGGCATATGTAATCCAAAAACCTCATGGGTTTTATAAGAAACCTTATTCAGCTTTCCATCCATCGCGGTATTAATCATCGCACGAGTATATCTTAATTTCACCCTACTACCGGTACCATATGGTCCGCCTGTCCAACCTGTATTAACAAGCCATACATTTACCCCGTTTTCTTTCATTTTTGCACTTAACATCTCTGCATATTTTGTAGGGTGTAAAGGCATAAAAGGCGCACCAAAACAGGCCGAAAAACTAGGAACCGGCTCATCAATCCCCGCTTCGGTACCGGCCACTTTAGCTGTGTAACCACTTATAAAATGATATGCCGCCTGGCCGGGCGTAAGCTTGCTAATGGGAGGTAAAACCCCAAAAGCATCAGCGGTTAAAAAGAAAATATTTTTCGGATTTTCAGCTATTGAAGGTTCTGCAATATTTTTAATATGATGTAGCGGATAACTCACTCGTGTATTTTGGGTAATAGATGTATTAGTAAAATCAACACTGCCATCTTTTGCCACAATTACATTTTCTAAAAGAGCACCAGTTTTTATCGCCCGGTAAATATCGGATTCCTGTTCTTCTGTAAGGTTAACCACCTTGGCATAACACCCACCTTCAAAATTAAAGATGGTATTTTTCCGGGTCCAGCCATGTTCATCATCCCCTATTAATTTTCGTGATGAATCGGCAGAGAGGGTGGTTTTCCCGGTTCCTGAGAGGCCAAAGAAAATAGCAGTATCCCCATCTTCTCCAACATTGGCCGAGCAGTGCATGGGTAATGTATTTTTATAAACCGGTAGCAGTAAGTTTAGCGCAGAGAAAATTCCTTTTTTAATCTCACCGGTATAACCTGTCCCGCCAATTAAAGCTATTTTTTTGCTGAAATTAAGAATGGCAAAATTCTCAGCACGTGTGCCATCAATTTCAGGATTAGCTTTAAAACCCGGAGCATTTAGTACCAGCCAATCGGATTCAAAAGTCTCCAGTTCCTCTTCTTCCGGCCTTAAAAACATATTGTATACAAAAAGATTAGACCAGGCATATTCGGTAATAAACCTAATATTTAAGCGGCAATCTTTATCAGCACATGCATAAGCATCACGGGCAAAAATTTCTTTTCCTGACAGGTAATCGGTGATTTTTTTATAAAGCAAATCAAACTTATCAGTATCAAAAGGAATATTGATATCGCCCCACCAAACCTTGTCTTTAGTGAGTTGATCCTTTACAATAAAACGATCTTTTGGGGAACGGCCGGTAAATTTACCTGTGTTGATTGCCAGGGCATCAAAAGCTGTCTTTTTTCCCTGAGCTTTTTTAAGCGTAATCTCTTCTAAATTTTCAGGGTTTAATTGATAGTGAACTGTCGCATTTTTGATCCCGTATTTTTTTAACGAAATCGTTTTCGTAAATTGGGTTTGAGCTAACATAAAATAAAAGTGTGTGGTTTGTTATAAACAAAATTAGCAATCAAAAATGAAACAACAACTCCTATTTTTGAATTATTTTATTTTTAACATTATTCCAATTTTAAGAAGGATTATCCACGCAAAAATCAATAAACTTCCTCCAATAGGGGTCGTTAATGCGATTGTACTAAAATCAACTGAAGTTAATGTATTGGTAGATAGTAGATAAATAGAGCCGGAAAAGAGTAAAATTCCGAAGAGTAAAAGGTAATAAACTGCCGTTTTTGAATGGGATTTTTGAATGGGCAAAACCGAAAGAAATAATAGTAACAACGCGTGATAAATTTGATAACGCACTCCGGTTTCAAAAGAAGAAATTGACTGAAGCTCTAATTTGGGAGCTAAACCATGAGTGGCAAATGCACCGATTATTACTCCTAAAAGTCCAAAAACCACTCCTGTTAGAAAGAATCGCCAGTCTATATTGCTTGTTTTATTTACCATAAAGTTTTAATATCTTCGGAAGCACTACACAAAAATAACTTAAATTATGCGAGAAATTTTAATAATAGGAGCCGGAAAATCTACATCCGTGCTAATTAGCCACCTATTAAAAAACGCCGAAAAGGAAGATATTTTTCTAAATATTTGCGACATAGACTTTGAAAGTGCTAAAAAAGCTACCCCAAATCATTCTCTTTGTAAAGCGTTTAGCCTTGATGTTTTTAATAATGAAAGTCGTGAAAACGCTATTAAAAAAGCTGATATTGTGATTTCCATGCTCCCGGCCAGGTTTCATATTGAAGTGGCGCGCGATTGTCTCAAATTCAATAAAAATATGGTCACCGCGTCTTACATCAGCACCGCAATGAAAGCTCTGGACACGAATGTAAAGGAAAAAGGCCTGATTTTTATGAATGAAATTGGCGTAGATCCGGGTATAGATCACATGAGCGCGATGCAGGTAATAGATAAAATTAGGGAGAAAGGCGGAAAAATGATTTCGTTTGAATCTTTTACCGGCGGCTTGGTAGCACCCGAGAGCGATACCAACCTCTGGAATTATAAATTTACCTGGAATCCCCGGAATGTAGTGGTGGCCGGCCAGGGTGGCGTGGCCGAATTTATCCAGGAAGGAAAATACAAATACATTCCCTATCACCGTTTATTTCGCAGAACAGAATTTCTGGAAGTACCCGGTTACGGAAAATTTGAAGGCTATGCCAACCGGAATTCCCTGGATTATATGAGCATCTACGGCCTGGAAAACGTGCTTACCCTTTTTCGTGGGACTATAAGAAAAGTAGGTTTCAGCAGAGCCTGGAATATGTTTGTGCAACTGGGTATGACCGACGATAGCTTTGTGATGAAAGATTCAGAAACTATGAGCTACCGCGATTTTGTAAATTCATTCCTGCCCTACTCCCCTACCGATTCTGTTGAGCTAAAACTACGGCATAATTTAAAAATTGACCAGGATGATATTATGTGGGAAAAACTTATAGAACTCGATTTATTTAATTCCGAAAAGAAAATCGGAATTAAAGAGGCTACCCCTGCTCAGGCGCTTCAGAAAATTTTGATGGAAAAATGGTTACTCTCCCCTGAGGACAAAGATATGATTGTGATGTACCATAAGTTTGGTTACGAATTAAATGGAAAGAGAAAACAAATCGATTCAACCATGGTACATATTGGTAAAAACCAAAATGAAACCGCTATGGCAAAAACCGTAGGCCTGCCGGTTGCTATTGCTGCCTTAAAAATCCTAAATGGTGAAATTACCACCCCGGGCGTTCAGCTTCCCATCAAAAAAGAAGTTTACGGTTCTATTCTAAAGGAACTTGAAAATCATGGCATTGTATTTAAAGAGCTGGAAACCGAATATTTGGGTTATAGCCCTTTTGGAGCGGTTGGCAATTAATGCTTACTTTAGCTTAACCAAACCCAACCTAATGAAAGTAGTAAACGAAAACGTAGTTGTTGATGGTATTGACAAAACCATCCTTAATTATTTAATGGAAGATGCTAAAAAACCTATTTTAGAAATCGCCAGAAGTATTGGTATAACCGGGGCGGCAGTACATCAACGTTTACGAAAACTCGAAAAAAGCGGCCTTATAGAAGGTTCAAAATTAATAATAGACCCCCGCATTTTAGGTTACAAAACCATGGCTTTTGTGGGGGTCTATCTTGATAAGGCCGTGAGCAACCCACAGGCGGTAAAAAAACTGAGTGAAATTACTGAAGTGATTGAATGCCACTATACTACCGGAAACTGGTCTATTTTTCTCAAAATACTTTGCCGCGACAATGAACATTTAATGGAATTGCTCAATAGAGATATCCAGGCCATAGACGGTGTATCGCGTACAGAAACCTTTATTTCGTTAAATCAGCAAATTAAGCGGCAAATTAAAATTTAATATTTGGATTTATTCTAAATAAAATTTAATTTTGGCGCTACTATGAAAGTATTGCATCAGGCTCAACATTTTACCGCTTACCAGTGCGACCACTCACGTGCTTTTGTTATTGATTTTGGACATAAGCAGGTAACCTTTACTTTCTGCCAGTTTTTAGCCTTTCGCCATCAGGTAAAAAACATTGACTTATCTAAACACTTTAGCGGCGAGAACAAACACGGCTTTGAAATAATGGTACTTTGCAACCGAAAGCATATTTTTATCTTCAACACCCACGAATGTATAGCCCTTAAGGATTTGCTCAAAGGTAGTTTTACAATGCTTGAACTCAATTCGGTACTAGCTGCTTCTCTTTAAATTTTTAAGCTTGTTTTGTTTTAGACTATTTCTAAATTCCACTCTAAATTAGGGCTTTAGATGCATTTTGAGTACTTTTAAAAAAAGTATTATGAAAGCCCATAATCTACGACCCCTAAATCTCATCGGGGTTGGATGATGGTTTATAAATTTATATTAAAATGAAAGATTTAGTAAGACAAAAATTGAGTATACATGTCGAAGTTATGGATATGCTCAATAAGCAAATAGAAAAAGAAGCTCATTCATCATCAGCCTATTTAGCTATGGCTTCCTGGTGTGACCACAATGCCCTTTCGTATAGTGCGCAGTTTTTTTATGACCAGTCACTTGAAGAAAGGGGACATATGATGAAAATTTTTCGCTTTGTAAATGACAACGGTGGTACAGCTTATTCCCCTGAAGTAAAAAATGTAATACATGATTTTAAATCATTGGAAGAGATTTACGAGACCGCTTTAGATCAGGAAATAAGTATCACCCAAAGCATTCATAATATTGTTCAAAAATGTAGAAAATTAAATGATTTTACTACGGAAAACTTCCTTCAATGGTTTGTAAAAGAACAAATGGAAGAAGAACAAATGATGCGACGTGCTTTAGAGTTATTCGATTTAATGGGCACAGATGGCCTTGGCCTTAAATTACTTGATGAACGCATCCCGCAAATTAGGGAAAGTAATTTACCAGATTAGTCCCTGAAGATTAATCCTAATTTTTATAAAAAACATTAAAATAATCCTTTTTACCTAATGGTAAAAAGGATTATTTATTTAAGAAATCTTTATTTTTTATCCCGAAGGAATTTCATCTACCTCTGCAATCGCAAAACCTTCAACTTGAACAAAAACAAGGAATAAGCTGTCACCTGGGATAAAATCACTAATTTTAAGCCTTTCCAGATAGCCGGAAAGAGCAATCCCTTCTACCACTTCCATCCCGCTTTTTAGTTTCTGATTGATTTTCTGTAATTCCTCTTCTATTTTTTCAGCAAAACTAAGCGACATTTTTTCTTTGATCTTCCGGTACATAAAATTATTGGCCACGGTCTGCATTCCGGTATCCATAAGCCAGTTATTACTGACACCTTCCAAATCAAAATCAAGCACACTTATTTCCTGCCTAGTTTTATCAAAATTTAAAGCTAGATGTATCAATACACCAGCTTCCTTATTTTTAAAAAGTGAGGTAAGGGTTTTAAACTGCAACTTTACCGCAAGGTCATAGTTTTGAAAATTACTTTTTTGAAGATAAGCATCCTGGATTTGTGCATATCGAATTTGTTCTCCCTTTTTGTTTTCAGAACTAATAAACTCGCCTCGTATCTTTTCCTGCATTTTTTTTTCTAAAACAGAATAAGCAATCTTTACAGGAAGTCTAAATTGAATTTTATCTTGCAAAGGATTGGTCATAGCTTGGTTTTATTTTAAAAATAAGCTTTTTGGCCAAGCAGAAAAAGAGTTTAACGTTGTTTAATAAAACAGAAAAGTCGAAATAAATTCGACCTTTCCCAACACTTTAGGACAACCACCCTTTAAAATTTAAAGAATGGTCCCTCTTTGCCCATAAAGTGCCCCAACAAATTTTTCTTAACTATTCTGCTTCTGCAATCTCAGAACAATCCATATTCTTCAGCTCTTCCAGACCTTCTTCATATTCATCTTTCCACAAGTTGCAATCACTGTAGCTATCATAAAAATTTAAAATGGACTGTTTATAATTTTCACAATTTTCAGTAGTGGGATTATTGCTAAATTCACTTGCTTTATCTAGTACGTTTGTATAGACCTCTTCAAAATCTGCACATCCCGCACTAAAATCATCATTACCTACACTATCGTCATCGCTTGAACAGGATGTCATGACCAAAAAAATGCAGGCGAATAAAAATGAAAATAAGTTTAGTTTTAGGTTCATAATATTTTATTTAATGGTTATTATTATTTTTTATTAGTTAATTCTCTAATTTAGAATATGCCAATAAGAGATTCGTAATGTATTTATTTGTGATACATCAATTATTTCTATTAAAATAGTTTCTCAATATAAATTAAATTGATCTCAGTAAAATTGAATTTATATCGAGTCCCTATTTTTTAGCTAATTCAAAAATCACATATTCTGGAACCAGGCTTCATATTTCTTTCCAAGTACAGGGACTGGTTTTTGGTTGCCGTTTATAGCATTCAAAAGTCCAATAACCCATAAAACAAGAAGGAGAATAGAGCCCACAATACTTATAATCCATCCTAAAATCGGGATAAGCCCCACAATAAAAATGGCAAGTCCGCTAAGGCACAAACCCAAGGATTGTTTAATATGGTAAGTGGCAAAATCATTGTTTTTATCCTTATTCATTATAAATGCTGCCACCAGGCCTATTACTGTTAAATAAGCTATAATACCTAAAGTTTTATCGTCGGTTCTTTCGTTTCCGGCTAAGTTTTCTTGTGATTCCATACTCTTTTTCTTTACGGCCGGCCTATATACTGAATTTCACACCAGCTCCTATTACTAATTGTCCCCCGTCAATAATGACATATTTCGCTTCGGCAAAAGGCGTTATATTGCTATCTATACTAAAATTCGCCCCGGCGCCAAGGTTTAATCCAAAACGGCCATCACTGGATTCTGCAGCTCCAAAACTTTCACCTTCCCAGTCAAAACTCACATTAGTATAGTTAAGTCCACCCATTCCATAAAAACCAAGGTTTTCATTATTCACAAAATAGTAATTAGCATTCCCGTTAATTTCCCACCAGTTTAAACTTCCGCCAAACTGATCACCGGGAAAATAATAGATAAATGCCGGTGAAATAGTCAGGTTTTCAATAATGGGAAATTCAGCATTGACTCCTGCACCTATGGCTTCTACTTCGGTTCCGTAATTAAGCATTACTCCAATTCGGGTATCTTCCTGAGCTGAACTCATATAGATTCCTGCAAAAAAGACAACAACAGCTGTTAGTAATTTAGTTTTCATAATAAAAGTTTGGTTAATGGTTAATATTATTTTTGTTTTCTGAGTGTGAAGTTGCAAGCTTTCCTGCTCGTTTTCAACAACTAATGAGTGTAAACAGCTTTTGAATTAGTGTAGAACTTAATTCCCTTACTTTCTGAAACTAAATCATTAAAATCGGTTTCACTCAACCAAAAACCCGGTTTACTAAGAAAAAGAAGACTTTTATCCTTAATTCTTTATTAATTAGCTAATAAAAAATTAAATTTAAGGAAGTGCTTTTCAGGAAGTATTGAAATTGAAGGGCGATTATTCCTGATACTTAGCTTATTCATTTTTAAAACTAAAAATTAAAAAGATAGATGAAAGTAGCGATTCTAGACGATGAAGTACACTGTGTTGAAGGCCTGGTACTCCACCTGCGCAAAAATTTCCCTGATGCAGAAATCATCTATAAAGGAACTCGTCCCGAAACAGCCCTGGAAGCCCTTCCCGAGGCCAAAGCCGATTTACTCTTCCTCGATGTTGAAATGCCCGGCATGAATGGGTTTGAACTGCTAAACCAACTTCCTGAATCCAATTTTGATGTTATTTTCACCACAGCCTACAGCCAGTATGCAGCGAAAGCCTTTAAGGCTAAAGCGGTAAATTATTTGCTAAAACCTATTGATGAAACCGAATTTCGCAAAGCGGTTTTAGACTGGCAGGAAGAACGCAAAAAGAAAAATAGTTTCTCTTCTGAAAAAATAGATGACCTGCTTACCTACATGCGAAAAGAAGGAATCTTAAAAAATAAAATTGCCCTGCCGGTAACCGATGGTTATGAATTTATTGAAACCAATGAGATTCTTTACGCACAAAGCCAGAATAATTATACCCAGCTTTTCCTCACTGATAAACGAAAATTGGTACTTAGCAAAACCCTGAAAGAATTTGAAAAGCTGCTTGATAAATACTTTTTTATCCGCATTCATAAGTCCTACCTCATCAATCCCAACTATATGAAAAAATATTACAAAAACGATGGTGGTTATTTGGTAATGCAGGATGGAAAATCTATTCCCGTTAGTAAAAATAAAAAGGATTTAATCACCAGTCTCTTTGATGCCATCAGTAAAACATCTTAATACTATGCTTCAGCTTTATTTTAGAAATTTCAGCATTTTATTTTTAGGGATTTTACTCCTGTGCGGCTCAGTTTTTGGCCAGTCAAAAATAGACAGCCTTACCAACGAACTTCAGCAGGCAAAAAGTGATTCGCTTAAAGTAGTTATACGAATTAAGTTAAGCAGGCAAATTCACCGGGAAGCTCACAATGAAGATCAAGAAATTAAACACGCTCAGCAGGCGGTACAAAAAGCGCTTCAGTTGAACGACACTTTATTATACGCACAAGCGTTGGATAATTTGGGATTGCTCTTCCGTTTTCATCAGGATTATGATGAGGCTCTACCCTTGCATACCAAAGCCTTTAAGCTGGTAAAAAACAAAGATATCACCCCTCTTTATAAAATGATTTTTGCCAATAATGCTGGAGTGGCCGGGCGTTATAACCATAATTATAACACGGCGATTTCTTATTATATGGAAGCCTTAAAAATCGCTGAAAAAGAAAATGACCTTAAAAATATTGCCATTGCCAGCAACGGAATAGGGAATTCGTTAAGCTCAATTCCCGGTCGTGCCAACCAGGCGCTAGACTATTTTAAACGCTCCCTGGAAGCTGAGAAACAGCGGGACAATAGTTTGGGCATAGCAATGAACTACCTTTCCATAGGAGATTATTACATTGATAAAGGAAATTTTTTAAAAGCCAGGGAATATCTAAATGAACTACTGGAAATCAACAGCCAAAGGAAAGACCAATACGGCTTGGCTATTACCAATGAATTCCTGGGTAAAGCTTATTTGGTAGAAGGCGAAAATTTGGCACGCGCTAAAGAATATTTTAATACCTCACTAGAAGGATTTCAGAAATTAGGAGATCGGCAAAAACAGGCTGAAATCTTCTCCAGCCTTGGTAATACTGAAAAAAGACAAGGCCAACTCAGGAATGCTGAAGAATATTACCAAAAATCCCTAGAACTGGCTAGAGACTTAGACCTACATGGCTTACTTATGGCAAATTACCTGGAAATGGCCGGGTTAAAAGAAGAAATTAACCAACCTGTGGAAGCTTTAAAGTATTTCAAACTGGGAAAAGCTTATGAGGACAGTATAAAACTGACCGAACAAAATGTGGAAATTGCAGCACTGGTTAGAAAGTATGATCTGGAGCAAAAAGAAAACCGCATAAAACTGCTCCAAAAAGACAAAGCCTTACAGAAAACGCGTTTGGAGGCCCAAGAACAATTATTGGAAAAACGCCGGATTCTTATGTTGCTGATGGGAATTGGATTGCTGCTCATTTTAATTATAATTTTCCTGCAATACCGCAATGCACAAACCAAAAAGAAAACCAACGCACGTATTTTAAAAGAGGAAAAGAAAAAAATGAAGGCCATTTACGAACGTAATCTTGCACGATCTGAAATTTTAGTAACCCGCCTTCAGATTAATCCGCATTTTTTATTTAATAGTTTAAATGCGATTACCTACCTCATCCAAACCGAACAAAATAGCAAAGCGATGAAATACCTGGTGGTTTTTAGCCGGTATACCCGAATGGTTTTGGAAACTTCCCAAAAGCATATTATTCCCCTGAGCGAAGAATTAAAACTTACCCGTTATTATTTAACCCTGGAAGAAAACCGTTTTGAAAAAGATTTCACTTACGAAATTAAGGTTGATAAAGAGTCAGGGCTTGAGGAGATTAACATCCCACCACTTTTATTACAACCTTTTATTGAAAATGCAATTTGGCATGGCCTGCTACCCAGCAAACGGGAGACCAAACAAGTGCTCATCAATATTCTTACCGGTGATGATGAAATCACTATTAGTATAGACGATAATGGTGTAGGCCGAAAAAAAACAAATAAAAAATCCAGCTCCAAAAAACATAAAAGTATGGGAATGCAAATTATTAAAGAGCGCATTAGCCTATACAACAAAAGCTATTCAGGAAAAATCACATATGAAATCATCGATAAAAAAGATGAAAATTGCCAGCCTGAAGGCACCCGGGTGGTTTTAAAGCTACAGCGAATAACAGAAGAAAACCCGCTCAATCCTTATAATAACGAAGCGGCAACAATTTCATAAAGTTTCCTCCCAAAAGTATTCCTACTTCCTACTCAATGGATTATATGGCTAAAACCTAAATTTAATTATTAAATGTCCGTAATAAGTCATAATTATATCCTCACCCTGAACTTAATTCAGGGTCTAATTAATTTATGATTTTCAATAGTATTAGATGCTGAAACGAGTTCAGCATGACGTAAAAATATACATTGTTACAAATAACGGAGATTCAGAATTTAATTTTTAAAATTGTCCTGATTAACAAAATCCGAATAAACAATCCCTAATTCATTATCAGTCAGCTGAAGCTGACTGATAATTAAAATAATAAAAAGCTACTTATTCCCGTCAAAACTCCCCCTTTGGGGTAAGAGCACTTAAAACTCAAAATTAAAACCTTTCTCGGTGAGTTTTTTATAAATTTCAGGATCAAATTTGTATAATTTTGCAGCGCGATGTGAAACTCCTTTTTGTTTTTCATCTAAACCTTTTAACAACTTCATTTTTAAAAACTTCCTTCTAAAATTAGGCTTATCGAGCTCAACATTCAGGATTTCTTCATATAACTGCATCAATTGTAGCAAAGTGAATTTTTCTGGTAATAAATTAAAACCTACGGGAGCCTGTCTTACCTTTTGCCGTAATTGTTTTAAACTGAACTTAAAAATTTCACCGTGGTCATAAATTAAGTCCGGCAACTCATTTATTTTATACCACCGGGCATCAGAAGCGGTAAAACCGGCTTTTACATTATAATCTTCCTTTTTGACCAGGGCATAATACCCAATGGTAATTACCCGGTCTAACGGATACCGATCGGGTCTACCAAAAGCTTTTAACTGCTCCAGATACACATCATCAATATCAGTAAGTTCCTGTAACAAGCGATGGGCGGCACTGTCTATACTTTCGGTTTTTTTGATCCACCCGCCGGGAAGTCCCCATTCCCCTTTACTAATTCCCTGTCCGTGTTGCACGAGCAACACCTCCAGTTTACCACCTTCAAAACCAAAAATAACACAGTCTATGGTAATGGCGTTCATTACCGCATGCTTTACTTTTTCACCTGATTCTTCGTCTATAAAATCTTTAATCATTGGTTTATGCCTTAAACAACAAATTAAAACAAATACTCCGTAATTCCCTAAATCTCTGAGTGAGAAATATTATTTTATCGTTTTTTGATCCATAAAATTGTAAAATCAAAAATTAATTCTTAAACTTGTTGTCAAATAAACTATAAGTAGATGTCGCAATCACAAACCAAGCGTATAATTTTTGTTGTAACCGCCGTGGCCAGCCTGGGCGGTTTACTTTTTGGCTATGACACTGCAGTAATCTCCGGTGCGGTGGGCTCTCTTGAAAATCAATTTATAGGCAGCCTGGAAAAAAACCCGAATGACGCTGTAGCTGCTATTTTTGAGTTTAAAGTTATCATAAGCCTTTGTGTGTTAGCTATTGGTGCTTTATTTACCTCCTTTATATTTAAATTCTTTTCTTTTAAAAAATCCCTGGCTATAACTATCGTGTTTTTTCTGATTGGCGGACTTATTTATTATTTCCAGTTTTTAAGCCTGCCGGGTATATTGACTGAAAATCTCAAGAATTCCATTCTCGGTTTTATGGTGAGTAGTGCCCTTGTAGGCTGTATAATCGGGGCCTCTATGGGGGATAAAACTGCAAATAATTTAGGCCGGAGAAACGGTCTACTTTTATCGGCCTTACTATTTTTATTATCGGCCATAGGTTCGGCCTATCCTGAAAATCTTAACTTTTTTGGGGGAGACGACCTTAGTGCCTTTATCGTTTACCGAATTTTAGGCGGAATGGGCGTTGGACTGGCCAGTATGCTCGCCCCGCTTTATATTGCTGAAATGGCCCCGGCCCGAATCCGAGGAAAATTGGTGTCTTTTAATCAATTTGCCATCGTAACGGGAATGTTGGTGGTTTATTTTGTTAATTACACTATCGTTGCCGGACAAACCGAAACCTGGATTAACGAAATTGGATGGCGTTATATGTTCTTTTCTGAAATAATCCCCGCTTCCCTTTTCTTCTTTTCTCTGCTTTTTGTACCCAAAACCCCACGTTACCAGGTGATGAAAGGCAATGAAAAAAATGCCCTGGAAGTACTGGAAAAAATGGACAATAAAGAATCGGCTACCCGAATTCTTCTGGAAATAAAAAATTCGTTTAACGTAAAACGAGCACACTGGCTAAGCTATGGTTGGACAGTGATCATCATTGGCTTACTGCTTTCCATTTTTCAGCAGTTCGTGGGAATTAATGTGGTCTTGTATTACGCCCCTGAAATCTTTAAAGGCATGGGCATGGAAACCGATGCCTCGATGCTGCAAACCATTATCGTGGGCGCTATTAATATGCTGTTTACCGTGCTGGCCATATTTACAGTAGATAACTTTGGAAGAAAAAAATTGATGCTAATCGGTAGTGTGGTAATGGCCATAAGCATGATTGGCCTGGGTACAGTACTTTATTTACAGGTTACCGGACTTTCAGCCTTATTATTTATGCTGCTTTACATCGCGGCATTTGCCATGTCCTGGGGACCGATTACCTGGGTATTGCTTTCGGAAATTTTTCCAAACAAAATTAAAGGAGTTATGGCCGTAGCCGTGGCAGTACAATGGCTGGCAAATTTAGTGGTTTCCTGGACTTTCCCTTTAATGAACAACAGCAGCACTTTAACCGATTTGTTTAATAACGGGTTTTCGTATTGGATTTACGGAATTATGGCAGTACTATCCGCAGGATTTATCTGGTGGTTTGTTCCTGAAACCAAAGGCAAAACTCTGGAGGAGATGGAAATTTTGTGGGATAAAAAGTAATGTATAAAGACGTGTAGTTTCACGCAAAGAGCGTAAACATACACGCCCATTGAGTTCGAGTGGCTTTGCAGAACGCAAGTGGCGCAAAGATATATCGAGAACCGGTTGCAAAGTAATGCTTTTGAAAATTTAGTAATAAATACCTCGTCATTACGAGGAGCGCAGCGACGAAGTAATCTGTTGTTTTAAAGTTACAGATTACTTCTCCCGATTTCCATCGAAATCGTAATGACGTATAATTTTACTTTAAATACAACATTTCAACTCGACCATGTGGCAGACATTAAATTATCAATTAAATAAGAAAAATAAAAACTATGTATTTTCTCGGAATAGACCTTGGAAGTTCTTCTATAAAATTATCGGTGTTTGATGCTGAAAAAGGCATTACGGCTGCTTCGGTAACCGTACCCGAATTTGAGATGGAAATGGTGGCCCCACAAATGGGGTGGGCCGAACAGGATCCTGAAAAATGGTGGGATTATGTAAAAGACGGCTTACAACAACTCGAAAAGAAACACCGTATTCCGCTTAAAAAAATAGCGGGAATCGGGATTGCCTATCAAATGCACGGTCTGGTGCTTACCGATGAAAATCTAAAGCCCGTACGCCCCTCCATCATTTGGTGTGACAGCCGTGCGGCGAAAACTGGGGAGACTGCTTTTAATAAAATAGGCCCGGAAAATTCACGAAACCAGATTTTGGGAAGTCCCGGAAATTTTACGGCTTCCAAACTAAAATGGGTAAAAGACCACCAGCCAGAAGTTTTTAAACAGGCAAAATGGATGATGCTTCCCGGCGATTTTATCGCGGCGAAGTTCTCCGGAATTCCGCAAATTAGTACTTCCGGACTTTCGGAAGCAGCGCTTTGGAGTTTTAAAGAAGGAAGGTTGGCCACAGAGATCCTGGAAGCTATGGAACTCCCGGAAAGTATGATTCCCGAAGTGGTGCCGAGTTTTGGAAAACAGGTCAAAGTAAATCCTGAAATCGCTTCTGAACTCGGCCTGGATTCTGAAACACAAATCACTTATCGCGCTGGCGATCAACCGAATAATGCTTTATCGTTAAATACGCTTCAGCCGGGAGAAATCGCCACTACCGCGGGAACTTCCGCAGTAATTTACGCAGTAACCGAAAACAATGTTTCCGACGAACAAAACCGGGTAAATACCTTTTTACACGTCAATAATTCCGAAGAAGCAAAACGCAACGGCGTACTGCTTTGCATCAACGGCTCCGGGATTTTATACCAGTGGCTGCGAAAAATCATGTCGCTCGGCAACAGTAACGGACTTATTTCCTACGATCAGCTTAACCAAGAAGCGGCACGGGCTGAAGTGGGGAGTAAAGATTTACGCTTCTATCCTTTTGGCAACGGGGTAGAACGGATTTTCAATAATAAAGAAGCGAACTCGGGAATTCAAAACCTCAACTTCAATATTCATCAGTCTTCACACCTTATCCGTTCGGCTTGTGAAGGCATTGTGTTTGCGATGAATTACGGCTTCGATATTATGAAAGACCTTGGCGCTTCAGGAAAAACCGTGCGTGCCGGAAAAGCCAACCTGTTTTTAAGTCCAGTATTTCGGGAGATTTTCACCGCAACTACAGAGACCACTTTAGAGCTTTACAATACTTCCGGTGCAGAAGGTGCTGCCCGTGGTGCAGCTTACGGCCAGGGCTTTTTCAACAGTTTAGAGGAGGCTTTTTCAAATTTGGAACGTCTGGAACTTATTGAACCAAAACCTGAACTAGTTTCCCAATACAAAGAATTTTATCAAAATTGGAAAGAGAATTTGTAGTTAAAACAATATTTAGTTTCACGCAAAGGAAAGATGCAAAGTTAGCAATACAGGGCGTTTTTTAGAATCCCGTTTGTGAGTGTAATAAATGAAGTAGCAAAGAAAATAAAATTAAACCACTCCAGTCCAGATGAGATATCACATCGAGCGCAATCGTAATGTATAAAAAAAGTAAAACCAAAGAATAATTATAATTATGAGTACTGAATTTTTTAAAAACATAGGAAAGATCAAATACGAAGGCCGGGAAAGCGATAATCCGCTGGCTTTTAAATGGTATGATGAAGACCGTGTAGTAGCCGGAAAACCTTTAAAAGAACATATGCGTTTTGCCGTTGCTTACTGGCATACGCTGGTCAATAAAGGCGGTGACCCGTTTGGTGCGCCTACCGAAACTTTGCCCTGGGATAAAAGTGAGGATGCGATTACCCGCGCCAAAGATAAAATGGATGCGGCTTTTGAATTTATCACCAAATTAGGCGTGCCTTACTACTGTTTCCACGATATAGATATAGTAGATGAAGCTCCCACTTTAAGCGAGTTTGAAAAGCGTATGCATACCATGACCGACTATGCTAAGCAAAAGCAACAGGAAACAGGTGTAAAATTGCTTTGGGGAACTTCCAACCTGTTTAGCAATCCACGGTATATGAATGGTGCCTCCACCAATCCGAATTTTGATGTGGTAGCCTATGCCAGTGCCCAGGCTAAAATTGCCCTGGATGCCACAATGACCCTTGACGGTGAAAATTACGTATTCTGGGGCGGCCGAGAAGGTTATATGAGTCTGCTGAATACCGATATGAAACGTGAGCAGGACCACCTGGCACAATTCCTTACGATGTGTAAAGATTATGCCCGTAAAAACGGATTTAAAGGAAATTTCTTTATCGAGCCAAAACCTATGGAACCTACCAAGCACCAGTACGATTATGATGCAGCAACTTCTATTGGTTTTATCAATAAATACGGATTACAGGATGATTTTAAACTGAATATTGAAGTGAACCACGCTACGCTTGCCGGGCATACCTTTCAGCACGAGTTACAGGTGGCGGCCAACGAAGGACTTTTGGGAAGTATTGACGCCAACCGCGGCGATTACCAAAACGGCTGGGATACCGATCAGTTTCCGATTGATATTTATGAAATTACCGAATCTATGTTGGTCTTACTTGAAACCGGCGGTTTACAAGGAGGCGGAATTAATTTTGATGCGAAAGTGCGAAGAAACTCTACCGATTTAGACGATAAATTTATTGCACATATTGCAGGAATGGATGCTTTTGCCCGCGGACTTATCTGCGCCGATCACGTGTTGAAAAACACCAATTACAAAAAACTTCGTACCGAGCGTTATGCTTCTTTTGACAACGGAGACGGCGCAAAATTTGAAAAAGGTGATTTAAGTCTGGAAGATTTAAGCAAAATTGCCAATTCCAAAGGCGAACCTCAACAAATTAGCGGAAAACAAGAGCTGTACGAACAAATTATTGCCAATGCTTATTAATAGTTTTGGCCATCGTTTAATGTTTACTTTTCAGCAATAAGTATATATAAATCCTTTTACAGAATATGTAAAAACCAGAGATTCAGGATGACCGGTTTTTCAACCGGTCATCCCGATTTTCTAACATAGAAAAAATCCCTACAATAATTTACTGGAATTTTTCAGAAGTAAGCTTTGCTATTTGAACGATAACCTCAGCAGCTTTCTGCATACTTTCTACCGGTACATATTCATATTTTCCGTGGAAATTATGCCCACCGGCAAAAATATTAGGACACGGTAATCCCATATAACTAAGTTGCGCGCCGTCAGTTCCCCCACGAATGGGTTTTAAAAGCGGTTTAATATTAAGGGATTTCATCGCCTCTTCTGCAATATCAACAATATGCATAACCGGTTCAATTTTTTCCTTCATATTAAAATACTGATCTTTAATTTCTACGGAAATAATCTCCTCTTCATATTGTGAACAAATTTCAGAAGCCAAATCCCGCATCATTTCTTTTCGTGCTTCAAAATGTTCCTTATCGTGATCGCGAATTATATATTCCAATACGCTTTCTTCTACATCGCCTTTAATATTGCTAAGATGAAAAAACCCCTGCCGGCCTTCGGTATGTTCAGGGGTCTCCAATCGCGGTAGTGAATTGATAAAATCTTGCGCAATATAGATGCTGTTCACCATTTTATCTTTGGCATAACCGGGATGTACACTTTTCCCAGAAATTTTCACCACCGCACTCGCAGCGTTAAAATTTTCAAACTCCAATTCTCCAATCTGGCTCCCATCCATCGTGTAAGCCCATTCTGCTCCAAATTTTTCAATATCAAATTTATGCGCACCCCGGCCAATTTCTTCATCGGGCGTAAAACAAACCCTGATTTTCCCATGCGGGATATCGGGATTGTCTAAAAGGTATTGCATTGCGGTCATAATTTCGGTAATACCGGCTTTATCATCGGCACCAAGCAAAGTAGTACCATCGGTAGTAATTATAGTTTGCCCCTTATATTGCTGTAAATCTTCAAAATAATCGGGAGAAAGAATAATATTTTTCGCTGCATTTAATACAATATCCCTTCCGTTGTAATCTTCAATAATTTGTGGATTTACATTTGTACCGCTAAAATCAGGCGAAGTATCAAAATGTGAGACAAATCCGATTACGGGGACATCTTCCGAAATATTCTTAGGAAGTGTGGCCATTACATAAGCGTTTTCATCAATTTCTACTTCGGCCATTCCCATTTCCTTTAACTCATCGGCCAAAAGTCGGGCTAAATCCCATTGCTTTTCTGTACTTGGTGTCTTTTCACTATTAGGATTACTTTGGGTATCAATCTTTACATAACGTAAAAAACGTTCGGTAATTCGCTGTTTGTTGGTCATTTTGGTTAGTTTTTATATTACGCGGAAATCTGTCGGGCAAATTTAAGTTTTAATGCTCGTCTAAGATTAATTTCGTCAATGGTAATTTATTTCAGAGGCTAAATTGAACAAATCTGAAATAAGTTTAGCATAACGAAGGGAACAAACTAAAGCACTGTCACCTATTTTAGACTGCCAAATAAACTCACTTATCGAGTAAAAATAAACATTCAAAAAGCCCACTCAAAACCTTTTAAGATTTAGAAGGCTTATTTTATGATTTCGGTTATTTTTGCAGAAACCGCTACTATGTATAAATCTTTACTCCGACCGCTTTTATTTAGATTTGACCCCGAATGGGTACACCACTTCACTTTTAAAAGCCTTCGAAAACTCAGTAAAATTCCGGGAATTTCAACTTTTCTTCAGAAAAAATTTCAACTAAACGATCCACGACTGGAACGGGAGGTTTTTGGCTTAAAATTTAAAAACCCAGTGGGATTAGCCGCGGGATTCGATAAAGATGCAAAGCTTTATAAAGAACTGAATAGTCTGGGTTTTGGTTTTATTGAAATTGGTACCGTTACACCAAGACCACAATTAGGAAATGATAAAAAGCGTTTATTCCGCCTAAAAGAAGACGGCGCTATTATCAACCGGATGGGCTTTAATAACGACGGCGTAGATGCGGCGGTTTCCCGATTGAAAAAGAATAAAAATGTACTAATTGGTGGAAATATCGGGAAGAACAAAATCACGCCTAATGAAAAAGCGGTTGAAGATTATAAAATTTGCTTTGAAGCTTTATACAGTTATGTAAATTATTTTGTGGTGAATGTGAGTTCGCCCAATACCCCGAATTTACGCGAACTTCAGGATAAAGAACCCCTGATGAATTTGCTGAACACCTTGCAGCAACTCAACGCCAAAAAGCCAAAACAAAAACCAATTTTATTAAAAATAGCTCCCGATTTAACCAATGAGCAACTTTTGGATATTATTGATATTATAAGAGAAACCAAAATTGCAGGGGTAATTGCAACCAATACTACTATTTCCCGGGAAGGTTTACAATCTGAAAACAAAAATGAAACGGGCGGATTAAGTGGAAAACCTCTTAAAAATCGGGCTACGGAAGTAATCAAGTTTTTAAGCGAGAAAAGTGGGAAGGCCTTCCCTATAATTGGTGTAGGTGGTATTACCAGCCCTGAAGATGCAATAGAGAAACTGGAAGCTGGCGCCAGCCTGGTACAAATTTATACTGGGTTTATTTACGAAGGACCGGGATTGATAAAAGCGATTAATAAAAAATTGCTGGAAACTTTAAAATGAAAATGCTCTGCAAAATAGAGAAAATAAAATTCAATATAAATTCTAAAATTGGTAGAACAACTTATCCCATTTTTAACCGCATCAATACTGCTTACCCTCTCCCCGGGACCAGATATTATTTTTGTAATGGTACAAGGAATGGCCAACGGCAAAAAACACGGAATTATAACCGCGCTTGGGCTGGCCACGGGAATTATTATCCACACTACTTTGGTGGCTTTTGGGGTTTCGGCCATAATTAAAGATTCTGAAACCTTATTTTTTATTATTAAACTTTTGGGTGCTGTTTACCTGATGTATCTCACCTGGCGGATTTTTAAAAGCGATCCTGAAATCGATTATTCTGCGGAAGCCATCAAACAAAAAAGTCTTTTCTCTCTTTTCCAACAGGGCTTTATCATGAATGTTTTAAACCCAAAAGTTACCATATTTTTCCTTGCCTTCTTCCCCGGATTTCTCTGGAATACTTCAGGAAATACAGTAGTTCAGTTTTATATTCTGGGTGGAATATTTATGCTACAAACTATTCTGATTTTTGGTTCGGTAGCACTATTCGCTGGTAAAATTTCAGAATATCTAAGAAAACACCGACTATCGGGACATATTTTAAAATGGCTTCAAATTGTGGTTTTTATCGGAATTGTAATTTTAATTTTATTACCGTAAACTCCCTTTAGGGCTTGGAAGGCTTTTTTACTATCTTTGGGAATATGGCGAAAATTAAACTTATTGAGTGCCCACGCGACGCGATGCAGGGAATTAAACGCTTTATACCTACCGAAAAAAAAGTACAATATCTACAGTCATTACTGCGCTGCGGATTTGACACTATCGATTTCGGAAGCTTTGTTTCGCCAAAAGCTATCCCACAAATGGTCGATACCGCACAGGTTTTATCACAACTCGATCTTTCAAAAACCCAAAGTAAACTTCTGGCCATCGTAGCCAATACCCGCGGCGCTGTTGATGCTTCAAAGTTTGAAGAAATCAATTATCTGGGTTATCCTTTTTCTATTTCTGAAAATTTCCAGATGCGGAATACACATAAAACCATAGCAGAATCGGTTGAAGTTTTAAAAGAAATTCTGGAAGTAGCAGAAAAATCGAATAAAGCAGTTGTCGCTTATCTTTCTATGGGATTTGGAAATCCCTACGGCGATCCCTGGAATGTGGAAATTGTGGGGGAATGGACCGAAAAACTTTCGGCAATGGGGGTGAAAACCTTATCGCTAAGCGATACCATTGGCAGTTCAACTCCTGAAATTATTGAATACCTTTTTTCAAACTTAATCCCCAAATACCCTAATATTGAATTTGGGGCGCATTTGCACACCACACCTACAAAATGGCACGAAAAAGTTGATGCGGCCTACAAATCGGGATGTACACGTTTTGACGGTGCCATTCAGGGTTTTGGTGGTTGCCCGATGGCCAAAGACGAACTTACCGGTAATATGCCTTCGGAAAAAATACTCTCCTATTTCAATTCAAAAAAAACAGACTGTAATATAAAAATGACCAGCTTTGAATCGGCATTTAACGAGGCTTCAAAGGTTTTTAGTGAATACCGTTAAGCTATATTTGTGAAGTTTAGCAGGTATTTTTTAACCGCCGCAAATTCACGAATGCTTTTTAAATTATCATTTGCGTTAAACTTCCTATGCTAATTTTCAGCTTCTTTTTCCCAAAAAGCATCATCCCAAACTCCACAACTAAATTCCTTGCTGTGAACTTCTTCAATATGGACTAAAACTTCAGCATCAGCAGTTTCCTGGATTTTTTGAAATAACACCCGTTCTTCGAAACGAATATGACTATCGAGGTCGTTGGCAAGCATTTCGAGATTATTGGCTAACTGTTCTTCAGCGGTAAAAAGGCTTTCCAAATGCTGATGTTCTTCAAGGGCTTGTTTCACCAATGGATTACTATCTCCTAAAATCGGAAATATTTCAGCTTCTTCAATTTTGAAGTGAGGCTTCATCAACTCGTCCCAAATGCAATCGGAATAAGCTTTTATGCGTTCCGGGGCGATTTCTTTTTTCAAACCATTTTTAATTTTCCAGCACAAAAGTAAGCCCTGGTGGTGTTCCCGGCTTAAAGGTTGAAGTGCTTTATGTCTTTTTAATGGTTTTGGTGCTACCATAATCTTGAAATTTGAATATATAATATCGGGAATTTCGTAACGTTTTGCAAATTTTGGCTACTAATATCCTGAGATCATTCAAAAATATTGGTATTTATGAAAAAAAATATCTTATTCTCCTGTATTTGTAGTTTGTTTATAGCTTGCGAAAAAGAAGATGATGGAATTCCGGAATCGGAAAATAATTTCGAAGTAACTACAAATTTCAGTATTTCAGAACCTACTATAGATGAGGACTTTACTTTAGATATTGAAAGCAATAAAGCCTTACAGGAAGTCACCTGGTTTGCTGAAGAGCCTGAAGGCCTGACGCATTACCCAGAGTCAGAAAACTTCCAGCTGCCCCTGGCCCTAGTAACTAAGGGAAATAGAAACTTATCCTTCCAATTTGTATGTGAAGATGGCGATACGATTAACCGCAGTCTAAATATTGAGGTTGTCCGTGGCAATGCGGTGCAAATTGAAG
This sequence comes from Salegentibacter sp., assembly GCA_017795085.1. Classification (GTDB taxonomy): domain Bacteria; phylum Bacteroidota; class Bacteroidia; order Flavobacteriales; family Flavobacteriaceae; genus Salegentibacter. The sequence continues at coordinate 105,923 of CP051246.1, read as the reverse complement.
GCATTGAGCTTATAGAATTTGATAGAATGGGAGAAACCTGGGATCCGCAATACAACGAAGATGATCCTGCACGCCTTGCTGATTTAATTTTCGCCCTCCAAAAACCTATGGGAAAAGATATTCCCGAACTTATGGCTTCAAAAAACATCTGGCATTTTTCTGAAATTCACAAAAATGAAGAAAGCCTTTTTTGGGACCTTAGTGAAAATAATATTTATATTAACCCTGAGTATCAAAACAGTTTTCAATTTCATCTGGCCGACTGGGATGAAGGAGAGCTGGAGGAGGACAATCTGCTCCAACATGCCAACGTAAAGGTCTACTACACGCATGAAAGTTATGGCGAGCAACCTGAGGTAATAAATATTAAGCGAGAGGATATCAATCTGGAAATGAATATACATCTGAATTGGCCATAATTCATCTAACCTGAAATTAGAATAATATAAAAATGGTATACTCCTGTAATCCGATCCGAGATCGCATTACCCAATTCACGAATTAACTATTTACAGATTTCAATCACCACAACACAGCGTCCCTCAAAACATCTCTTATTTTTTCCTACTTTAGCTAAAGTAGAATGCTTTTTTATGAAGAAACGCAAAATTTGCGTAGTAGTGTAGTAGTTACCCCAGACCTTCTTACAGCCGAATAAAAACCGCACTGGAAGCCATTAAGCAGCATCCCGGCTTAGAATTACAACTGGTGATTGCCGGTTCCGCTTTACTTGATCGCTATGGAAATGCTGTAGATTTTATAGAAAAGGACGGTTTTAATATCGCGGCAAAGGTTTTTATGGTCCTGGAAGGCGAAAACCCAACCACTATGGCCAAAACCACCGGCCTGGGCGTACTTACCAACGTATTTTACAATCTGAAACCCGATGCCGTAATTACCATTGCCGATAGGTTTGAAACCATAGCAACTTCTATCGCAGCTGCTTATCAAAACATTCCGCTGGTGCATATCCCGGGTGGGGAAGTTACTGGCAGTATCGATGAAAAAGTCCGGCACGCCAATACCAAACTTGCTGACTTACACAGTATCTTGTGGCTACCGAAAATGCTAAAAAACGAGTAATTAAATTGGGAGAAAATCCTCAGAAGGTCATAAAAACCGGCTGCCCTTCCATAGACCTGGTCTATCAAATAAACTGCAATGGAAAACTTGACTTTGATCCTATTGAAAAATACGGCGGAGTAGGTGTTGAACTCAACTGGAAATCGGGTTATGTTGTGGCTATGCAGCATCCGGTAACAACCGCTTATAAAGAAGCAAAAAAACATATTACTGAAACGCTTTTCGCTTTAAAGAAATTAAACCTGCCCACCTTTTGGTTTTGGCCAAATGTTGATGCTGGTTCCGACGGGACTTCCAATGGCATTCGGACCTTTAGGGAATTGGAACAACCTGAGAACTTTCACTTTTTTAAAAATATGGAACCGCTTGATTTTCTGAAATTGCTGAAAAATGCTAAAGCCCTGGTAGGGAATTCTAGTGTGGGACTTCGCGAATGTTCGCATGGGCCTTCCGGTAGTAAATATTGGCGATAGGCAGCATAGGCGTTGTAGAGCTGAAAATGTTACCGATGTGGCTTATAACGAAAATGCAATTTTAAAGGCCACGCAAAAAGCTGTTGAAACTCCGAGTTTTAAACCTTCAAGCCTTTACGGTGATGGAAAATCGGGAGAAAGAATCGCAAATATTCTTGCAGAAACTGAACTCACTTATCACAAAACCATCACCTACTGATGAAAATCCTCGGACTCATACCGGCACGTGGCGGAAGCAAAGGAATCCCGCGAAAAAATATCAAGTCGCTTCACGGAAAAGCTTTATTACAATATACCTTTGAAGCTGCCCAAAAGTCAACACTTCTCGATAAAATAATCCTGAGTTCCGAAGATGAGGAAATCATTCAACTAGCTAAAAAATAGGGCTCGAAACTCCTTTTAAAAGGCCTAAAGAATTATCTGAAGACAATAGCGGCAGCCTGGAGGTTATCCTACATGCACTTCAATTTTATAAAGAAAAAGATGAAATTTTTGATGCGGTTTGTTTGCTGCAGCCCACTACCCCATTCCGTAATAAAAATTTAATCGACACCTGCATTAAAATGTTTAAAGCTGAAGATTCTGATTCGTTAATCAGCGTTCGCGAAGTTCCAAAAGAGTATAATCCGCATTGGGTTTTCGAAGAAAAAACGGCCAATTGAAACTGGCCACAAGCGAGAAAAAAATTATTCCCAGGCGGCAGGAACTTCCCCCGGCCTATTTTCGTGATGGGGCTATTTATCTTACTAAAACTGAAACCCTGCTAAAGCAAAACTCGCTCTTCGGAAATAAAATCGATTTTTACGACACTACCGGTTCGCCTTATGTAAATATAGATACGCCCGCCGATTGGGATGAAGCTGAAAAAATACTAAGCCGATGTGCGGAATAGCCGGAATTATTGCTAAAAATACCACCGGACTCCCAGAAATGTTACGTTTACAAAATCACCTTGGTCCCGATTTCACCGGGACTTTTTACTGTATACTTTTCAGTTGAAATAAACACAGGAGCAAAAAAGTTGTTTGCCTCTCCGGAACCAATTTTATAACGTTTAACACCTAATTCCTCTAAAACATCAACGGCTGCATTGCTATAAGGAGAAGCTAAAAACTCCACATTTTGAAGTTCACAGTGCTCTTTAAGTATTTTCCACTGGTGCGGAGTAAATTCCATGCGTTTCCAGTAATCGCAACGCGTTTTATCCTGTTGACTAAATTTTTTTCTGAAAGGTTCAAATTCGCTACTTTCAGCTTCAGCAATATGAACCTGAAATTTAACGGCATCAACTCCGGTCTCAGCAAGTGCATTGATGTAAGAAAGTGCCAAACCCAGGCTGCCTTGGTGGGCCTGACCAATTTCAGCAATAATAAAGCTCATTCAAAGAAAGTTTAAGCCAAGTTACAATTTTACTCGATAATCGAGATTAATAGTCTTGAGTTGCTTCGTAAGTAATTAGTAAAAAAGCTATTAATCCCCTTTGGGTTTTCGATATAAAATGAGTTGGGAGCGGGAAAAACTACGATATAAAGCGGAAGGTAGTTTTTCTTTTGTTTTTAAGACCCAGCGTTTAAATTTATTACGCTTGTCACCCCATTTCATAAGGCGTAAAAAACGTTCCAGAGTCCCTATTGGAATAATTTCAATTTCCTGAAAAAACTTTTCTTATACTTTTACTACGGACAGGATACGGCTCTTGTTATCGCTATTTTTTTAAAGTTTTGAACTTAAGGAAATCTCTCTTTAATGCCAGTAATTTGTTTTGGTTTAGGGCATAAAAAAACCCTTCACCGATTATGATGAAGGGTTTTAAAAAACAAGGCGGCGACATACTCTCCCACAGGATAGCAGTACCATCTGCGCTAACGGGCTTAACTTCTCTGTTCGGAATGGGAAGAGGTGAGCCCCGTTGCTATAACCACCTTAAATCGTTAGTATGCAGTATACAGTCTGTAAGTGTGCAGTAGAAACACTGCCAACTTTTTTACCGGTACTGCCTACTCTAATGAGTTGACATATGTAAGAAACAAAAAATAAGAATAAACTGCAGTAAGCATTCAAGCTCCTCCCATCCCTTGCAGGAGAGGAGGAATCGCATCAAGCTTTACGGAGTATTAGTACCACTCGGCTATGACATTGCTGCCTTTACACCTGTGGCCTATCAACGTGGTCGTCTCCCACGGTCCTTTAAAGAAATCTCATCTTGTGGTGGGTTTCGCGCTTATATGCTTTCAGCGCTTATCCCTTCCCAACGTAGCTACCCAGCAGTGCCCCTGGCGGGACAACTGGTACACCAGCGGTTGGTCCAATCCGGTCCTCTCGTACTAGGATCAGGTCCACTCAAATTTCTAACGCCCACTACAGATAGAGACCGAACTGTCTCACGACGTTCTGAACCCAGCTCGCGTGCCACTTTAATGGGCGAACAGCCCAACCCTTGGGACCTTCTCCAGCCCCAGGATGTGACGAGCCGACATCGAGGTGCCAAACCCCCCCGTCGATGTGAGCTCTTGGGGGAGATCAGCCTGTTATCCCCGGCGTACCTTTTATCCTTTGAGCGATGACCCTTCCACGCGGTGTCACCGGATCACTATGCTCTACTTTCGTACCTGATCGGCCTGTATGCCTCTCAGTCAAGCTCCCTTATGCCATTGCACTCTACGCACGGTTACCAAGCGTGCTGAGGGAACCTTTAGAAGCCTCCGTTACTCTTTTGGAGGCGACCACCCCAGTCAAACTACCCACCAAGCACTGTCCCTCACAAAATGAGGTTAGGCTCCGAACAAGTAAAGGGTGGTATTTCAACAATGACTCCACAGCCCCTGGCGAGGCCGCTTCAATGTCTCCCACCTATCCTACACATCACTTGTCCAAAGTCAATACTAAGCTATAGTAAAGGTGCACGGGGTCTTTTCGTCCCGTAGCGGGTAATCGGCATCTTCACCGATACTACAATTTCACCGAGCTCATGGCTGAGACAGTGTCCAGATCGTTGCACCATTCGTGCAGGTCGGAACTTACCCGACAAGGAATTTCGCTACCTTAGGACCGTTATAGTTACGGCCGCCGTTTACCGGGGCTTCATTTTAACGCTTTGCCTTACGGCGAACGCCTCCACTTAACCTTCCGGCACCGGGCAGGTGTCAGGCCCTATACCTCATCTTTCGATTTCGCAGAGCCCTGTGTTTTTGATAAACAGTCGCCTGGACCTCTTCACTGCGGCCCATCCGAAGATGGGCGACCCTTCTCCCGAAGTTACGGGCCCATTTTGCCTAGTTCCTTAGCCATGAATCTCTCGAGCACCTTAGAATTCTCATCCCAACTACCTGTGTCGGTTTACGGTACGGGTTGCATCCACTCGCTTTTCTTGGAAGTCGATCCGCTGGATTATCACGCCGGCCGAAGCTTTTGTGTACTATCGGAGTGTTACCACTTCCTTCAACGTGCTATTCCGTCAGCACGCACCAACTTCTCGCCTCCGTCCGCTTTAACGTGGGGCAAGTAGCAGAATATTAACTGCTTGTCCATCGACTACCCCCTTCGGGTTCGCCTTAGGACCCGACTAACCCCCAGCTGATTAGCATAGCTGGGGAAACCTTGGTCTTTCGGTGTGCGGGTTTCTCGCCCGCATTATCGTTACTTATGCCTACATTTTCTTTTGTAACCAATCCAGAATCCCTCGCAAGACACCTTCTTCTCTGTTACAATGCTCCCCTACCACTCCAATGGAGTCCATAGCTTCGGTAGTATGTTTATGCCCGATTATTATCCATGCCGGACCGCTCGACTAGTGAGCTGTTACGCACTCTTTAAATGAATGGCTGCTTCCAAGCCAACATCCTAGCTGTCTGGGCAGTCCAACCGCGTTTATTCAACTTAACATACATTTGGGGACCTTAGCTGATGGTCTGGGTTCTTTCCCTCTCGGACATGGACCTTAGCACCCATGCCCTCACTGATATACAACATTTTATAGCATTCGGAGTTTGTCAGGAATTGGTAGGCGGTGAAGCCCCCGCATCCAATCAGTAGCTCTACCTCTATAAAACTAGCATACCGCTGCACCTAAATGCATTTCGGGGAGTACGAGCTATTTCCGAGTTTGATTGGCCTTTCACCCCTACCCTCAGGTCATCCCAAGACTTTTCAACGTCAACGGGTTCGGTCCTCCACTATGTGTTACCACAGCTTCAACCTGCCCAAGGGTAGATCACACGGTTTCGCGTCTACCATTACCAACTTAAAACGCCCTATTCAGACTCGCTTTCGCTACGGCTCCACATCTTAAATGCTTAACCTTGCTGGAAACGGTAACTCGTAGGCTCATTATGCAAAAGGCACGCCGTCACCAATTAATTGGCTCCGACCGCTTGTAAGCGTATGGTTTCAGGATCTGTTTCACTCCCTTGTTCAGGGTTCTTTTCACCTTTCCCTCACGGTACTGGTTCACTATCGGTCTCTCAGGAGTATTTAGCCTTACCGGATGGTCCCGGCGAATTCACTCAGGGTTTCACGTGCCCCGAGCTACTCAGGATACTGCTATCGTTGTAAAAGATTACCTATACCGGGCTGTCACCGTCTATGGCCCCACTTTCCAAAGGGTTCTAATTCTCTATACAACAAATATCGCAGTCCTACAACCCCAATAAGTCCGTAAACTCATTGGTTTGGGCTAATGCGCGTTCGCTCGCCGCTACTAGCGCAATCACTTTTGTTTTCTCTTCCTGCGGGTACTTAGATGTTTCAGTTCCCCGCGTTTGCCTCCTTAAAGGATGGTATATCTTCAATATACCGGGTTGCCCCATTCGGAAATTTGCGGATCAATGGGTATGTGCCCCTTATCGCAACTTATCGCAGCTTATCACGTCCTTCTTCGCCTCTGAGAGCCTAGGCATTCCCCATACGCCCTTATCTAGCTTGTATGCTTCTTGCTTATGCTCGAATTTCTCGTAACCTATATTACTAAATATAAATCACTAAGTATTCTATTAATTTAATTACCTCGTTACAAAATTTACATTCTATAACTGTAGTTTCTCGTATTATTTGTTTCTCAATATGTCAATGAACCTGGCGAATCGCCACCGATAAATAAATATCAGTGCTTCTTCGCGGCGAATCTCTTGAAATTTACATCTCAAGGCATCGCCCTGTGGAGAATATCGGAGTCGAACCGATGACCTCCTGCGTGCAAGGCAGGCGCTCTAGCCAGCTGAGCTAATCCCCCGGCTTTTTATGTTGGCAGTAATCAGCATCCAGCAAACAGTCTCTATTTACTGCTAACTGCTTACTGCGTACCGCTAAACTGGGTGACCCAACTTCTAAAATTTCCTTTCAATTTGTAATGAACTTCTGTCTAATCCTGACCTGATACCAAATCAGCCTTAGGCTGTAGTCTCAGGCAGACTCGAACTGCCGACCTCTACATTATCAGTGTAGCGCTCTAACCAGCTGAGCTATGAGACTGTCCTTTGTTAAAACATATAGGGTAAATCGCATATCGTATAATGTTCTTTCGAACACGTTCATTATACATCATACAGTATATATACACTATACATTTTCTTAAATATTATTAAATCGACAGCTTAGAATCAAGACCAAAAGAAACACTTTTTCGTTACTTCCTTTGTTACTTAATTGTTGCGCTAGTTCTGATTACTATCAGAACATCGCTCTAGAAAGGAGGTGTTCCAGCCGCACCTTCCGGTACGGCTACCTTGTTACGACTTAGCCCCAGTTACCAGTCTTACCCTAGGCGGCTCCTTGCGGTGACCGACTTCAGGTACCCCCGGCTTCCATGGCTTGACGGGCGGTGTGTACAAGGCCCGGGAACGTATTCACCGGATCATGGCTGATATCCGATTACTAGCGATTCCAGCTTCACGCAGTCGAGTTGCAGACTGCGATCCGAACTGTGATAGGGTTTATAGATTCGCTCCTTCTCGCGAAGTGGCTGCTCTCTGTCCCTACCATTGTAGCACGTGTGTGGCCCAGGACGTAAGGGCCGTGATGATTTGACGTCATCCCCACCTTCCTCGCGGTTTGCACCGGCAGTCTGGCTAGAGTTCCCGACATTACTCGATGGCAACTAACCACAGGGGTTGCGCTCGTTATAGGACTTAACCTGACACCTCACGGCACGAGCTGACGACAACCATGCAGCACCTTGTAATCTGTCCGAAGAAATACCTGTTTCCAAGTACGTCAGACTACATTTAAGCCCTGGTAAGGTTCCTCGCGTATCATCGAATTAAACCACATGCTCCACCGCTTGTGCGGGCCCCCGTCAATTCCTTTGAGTTTCATTCTTGCGAACGTACTCCCCAGGTGGGTTACTTATCACTTTCGCTTAACCACCCAGCCCGCAATTAGGCCGGACAGCTAGTAACCATCGTTTACGGCGTAGACTACCAGGGTATCTAATCCTGTTCGCTACCTACGCTTTCGTCCATCAGCGTCAGTCGATTATTAGTGATCTGCCTTCGCAATCGGTATTCTGAGTAATATCTATGCATTTCACCGCTACACTACTCATTCTAACCACTTCATAATAACTCAAGACAATCAGTTTCAATGGCAGTTCTCCCGTTAAGCGGAAGACTTTCACCACTGACTTAACTGCCCGCCTACGGACCCTTTAAACCCAATGATTCCGGATAACGCTTGGATCCTCCGTATTACCGCGGCTGCTGGCACGGAGTTAGCCGATCCTTATTCGCAGAGTACCGTCAAACCACTACACGTAATGGCGATTCTTCCTCTGTAAAAGCAGTTTACAACCCATAGGGCAGTCTTCCTGCACGCGGCATGGCTGGATCAGGCTCTCGCCCATTGTCCAATATTCCTCACTGCTGCCTCCCGTAGGAGTCTGGTCCGTGTCTCAGTACCAGTGTGGGGGATCTCCCTCTCAGGACCCCTACCTATCGTTGCCATGGTATGCCGTTACCACACCATCTAGCTAATAGGACGCATACCCATCTAATGACCATAAATGTTTAATATAAAAAACAGGAGATTCTTATATACTATGGGGTATTAATCCGGTTTTCACCGGGCTATCCCCCTCCAAAAGGTAGGTTGTATACGCGTTACGCACCCGTGCGCCGGTCGTCATCTGGTGCAAGCACCAATGTTACCCCTCGACTTGCATGTGTTAGGCCTGCCGCTAGCGTTCATCCTGAGCCAGGATCAAACTCTTCATCGTTGTTTCATTATATCGTACAACAATCAAAAAGTAAGTACTCAAAGATGTTTTTCTAGTCTTAATTCTAAAAATTATTTGTATCGTTTTCCTCTCGAAAAACGTACGCGCTGTCAATTCAATATTTCAATGAACTCCCTGATAAAAATCAGGTTTCTCTTGTCAAAATAAAAGGACTCGAACCTTAACTTTTTAATAACCCACCCGGGATTTCTTTTCCTTATGTTTGTGAACGCAATTGCGCTGAAAGCGGCTGCAAATATACTGCGTTTTTTATTTATACACCAAAAATTTTTTGAAAAATTTTTGACCCCTCTAAAAAACAACAACACGCCCTATGAACTTCAAAAACAAACTTCAAAAGCAGCGCTGTTTTTGCGGCTGCAAATATACACCTTGTTTTGATCTTGGCAAGAAAAAAATAAAAAGTTTTTTCCCTTTTTTTAAGCAACCAAAAAACTCGTAAATACACTACACAAAGAACACCTTAATAGCAACCTTAAAGCAACAATTGCGCCCTAAGCGGATGCAAATATAATCCCGTTTTTTACCCCCGCAAGCTTTTTTGTAAGCTTTTTTAAAATATTCTTACATGTATTCGGCAAATAACTCAGAAAAAGGATGTTAAAGATAATGAAAAAATCATTTTTAATGCTTTTCAATTCCCACCTTTCTCAAAATGCTTCCAAAAAAATCATTTTCAGTTTATAAATCATTAATTCTACACAGTCAATATTGCGCAACCAAAGTCAAGCTGTTATCTTTGCCGCTTTAATAAAGTCTTATATATATGATTAAGGTTAGCCTGCCCGATGGCAGTATCAAAGAATTTCAGGAAGGAACTACTCCTATGGAAGTAGCCAGAAGCATAAGCGAAGGCCTGGCCCGAAATGTGATTTCAGCAAAGTATAATAATCAAACGGTAGAAACCACCACCCCTTTATCACAAGATGGGAACCTTGTCTTATATACATGGAAAGACGACCAAGGCAAAAAGGCTTTTTGGCATTCCAGCTCCCATGTTATGGCCCAGGCCATTCAGGAATTCTATCCCCAAGCCAAACTCACTATTGGCCCGGCTATAGAAAATGGATTTTACTATGATATAGATTTTGGTGAAGACAGTATTTCTGAAAAAGACTTCCCAAAAATTGAGAAAAGAATGCTGGAAATTGCCCGTGAAAAGCACGAATTTAAATTACGTGAAGTTTCTAAAGCCGATGCCCTTAATTTTTATAAAAAAGAAAACAATCCTTTTAAGCTAGAATTAATTGAAAATCTTCAGGATGGAGAAATCACTTTTTGTGACCATGCTAATTTCACCGATTTATGTCGCGGTGGCCATATTCCCAATACCGGCTTCATCAAAGCAGTCAAACTAATGAGTGCGGCCGGAGCTTATTGGCGCGGTGATGAAAAAAATCTGCAGCTAACCCGTGTTTACGGAATCTCTTTTCCCAAGCAAAAAGAATTAAAAGAATATCTTCAGTTACTAGAAGAAGCTAAAAAACGAGATCATAGAAAATTAGGTAAAGAATTAGAGCTTTTCACTTTTTCACAAAAAGTAGGACAGGGTTTACCGCTCTGGTTGCCAAAAGGAGCAGCTTTACGGGAACGCCTTGAAAATTTTCTTAAAAAAGCCCAGCAAAAAGCGGGTTATGAAATGGTGGTAAGCCCTCATATTGGACAAAAAGAACTTTATGTAACATCAGGACATTACGCAAAATACGGTGAAGACAGTTTTCAACCCATCCATACTCCTAATGAAGGGGAAGAATTTCTTTTAAAACCCATGAACTGCCCGCATCATTGCGAAATATACAATGCTACTTCCTGGAGTTACCGCGACCTTCCAAAGCGATTTGCTGAATTTGGTACGGTATACCGTTATGAGCAAAGCGGCGAATTACATGGGCTCACCCGTGTACGGGGCTTCACCCAAGACGATGCGCACATTTTTTGTACTCCCGATCAGCTAGATGATGAATTTAAAAAGGTTATAGACCTTACCTTATATGTATTCGATTCTTTAGGTTTCGAAAACTTTACGGCCCAGGTTTCCTTAAGAGATCCTGAGAATAAGGAGAAATACATAGGCAATGATGATGTTTGGGAAAAAGCCGAAAATGCCATTATCAATGCAGCCAAAGAAAAAGGACTAAATTATGTAATTGAAACCGGAGAAGCAGCATTCTATGGACCAAAGCTCGATTTTATGGTGAAAGATGCCCTGGGCAGAAGCTGGCAATTAGGTACGATTCAGGTAGATTATAATTTACCGGAACGTTTTGACTTGACTTATAAGGGTAGTGATAATAATTCACACCGTCCGGTAATGATTCACCGCGCACCTTTTGGAAGCATGGAGCGGTTTATCGCTATTTTACTGGAACATACCGCTGGAAACTTCCCGCTTTGGTTAATGCCTGAACAGGCTATAATTCTCTCCCTCAGCGAGAAATATGAAAAATACGCCCAAAAAGTTTTAACTTTGCTTGAAAATAACGAAATTCGCGCCGTAAAGGATAACCGAAATGAAACTATAGGGAAGAAAATTCGGGAAGCCGAAGTAAATAAATTTCCTTACATGTTGATTGTGGGGGAGCAAGAAGAAAAAGACGGTACGGTTTCTGTACGAAAACACGGCGAAGGCGATTTAGGAACCATGACCCCTGAAGAATTTGCCGAAATAATAAATAAAGAAATAAGAGAAACGTTAAAGACGTTTGAAGTTTAACCAAAATACGATAAGCCATAGCAATACGAAGAAAAAGATCAAAGAAGCCACTAAGAGCAAAGAAGGAAGAACTACACCGAATTAATGGAAAAATTCGCGTTGATGAAGTTCGCCTGGTAGGCGACAATGTGGAAATGGGTGTTTATCCAACAAAAAAGGCCCTTGAAATTGCTGAAGAGCAGGGTCTTGATCTGGTAGAAATCTCCCCCAACGCGAAACCTCCTGTAGTAAAGGTAATGGATTATAAGAAATACCTTTACGAGCAGAAAAAGCGGGAAAAAGCCATGAAGGCCAAAGCTAGTAAAGTAGTGGTTAAAGAAATAAGGTTTGGTCCTAATACCGACGACCATGATTATGAATTTAAAAAACGAAATGCCGAAAAATTCCTGAAAGACGGTGCAAAATTAAAGGCATTTGTATTTTTTAAAGGCCGTTCTATCGTATTTAAAGATAAGGGTGAGATTTTGCTTTTAAGGCTTGCGCAGGATTTAGAAGAGCATGGAAAAGTTGAACAAATGCCAAAATTAGAAGGCAAGCGAATGACCATGTTTCTCGCGCCCACAAAGAAAAGTAAATAAGAGAGTTAATTATAAAAGAAGGAGCACATGCCAAAGATGAAAACCAAATCCAGTGCCAAGAAGCGTTTTAAGCTAACAGGTACCGGTAAAATTAAAAGAAAGCACGCGTTTAAAAGTCACATTCTGACTAAAAAATCAAAAAAACGTAAGCTAGCCTTAACGCACAGTACTTTAGTACACGATGCCGATAAGGACAATGTTAAACTTCAGTTACGTTTAAAGTAAGCTGAAGCAATTAACGGTTAAACCATTTAATAACCCTGGAGTTGGGCAACATTTCAACTGTGCTTAGTGCAACAGTTTGAAATTTAAGTTAAAAGAGTCGATGATCGACCGCCTGCTACAAAAACAAAGTAAATTATGCCAAGATCAGTAAATTCAGTGGCTAAAAGAGCTAGAAGAAAAAAAGTTCTTAAACAAGCCAAAGGCTACTACGGACGTCGTAAAAACGTTTGGACCGTAGCCAAAAACGCGGTTGAAAAAGCAATGCTTTATGCATACAGAGACCGCAAAGCTAAAAAACGTAATTTCCGTTCATTGTGGATTATGCGTATTAACGCTGCAGCCCGTGAACACGGTATGTCTTATTCTCAGTTTATGGGAGCGGCCAAAGCCAATGGAATTGGCCTAAACCGAAAAGTTCTTGCCGATTTGGCAATGAACCACCCCGAAGCTTTTAAGGCGATAGTTGATAAAGTAAAATAAACCAATTACACTCTCTTATACTGAAAAAGTCCGGCAAAAACCGGACTTTTTTATTTGCTTTATATATTCTATTTATAGCATCTACTCTCCTGTAAGGGTAAGTACCAATTTTCGAGAACCACCATTATTTCTGTGTTCACATAAATAAATTCCCTGCCAGGTACCTACATTAAGCCGCCCGTTACTAACTGGAATTTGATGAGAAGCTCCCATAAGCGAAGCTTTTATATGCGCCGGCATATCATCAGGACCTTCCATAGTATGCTTGTAATATGACTGATTTTCAGGTACAATTTTATTCATATGACTTTCAAAATCGTCCCGAACCGTAGGATCAGCATTTTCATTTATCGTTAAGCTCGCTGAAGTATGTTTTATAAACACATTTAGCATTCCATTTTTAAAATCTCTTAATTCTGAAAATTGAGAAATAATCTCATTGGTCACTAAATGAAAGCCCCTGGGTTTAGGTGATAAACTTATTTCTTTCTGAATAATTTTCATGCTGAATTTTACGTTTTTTGAGGTTTTTTCTTCGCTGCTGGAAACAACACGTTGTTCAAAATAAGCCTATATCCGGGTGAGGTTGGATGCAATGAAAGTTCGGTTTTGGGATCTCCCACCCTGTGTTGGTAATCCTCAGGATCGTGGCCGCCATAAAAAGTAAAAAATCCTTTTCCCTTTACACCGTGAATATAGCGCGCTTCCCCATTTAATTTACTCTCGCCCATTATAAGCACATTCACTTTAATATTATTGGGATTATAAGCAGTAGTTTGCCCCATAAAACCTTTCACTAACCTGGTATGATTTTGAGTGAGCATAGTAGGCACCACATCCCATTTTGCGGAAAAATCCATTAAAGTGAAATAATCTGATTCCTTCGGAATATTACGTTTCTCCGTCATATCAATAGAAGAAAACTCATATACCATCGGGCTGCGTTCCAACACATAATCGGTAAAAGCAAAAGTTTTCTGATAATCAATTTTATTTTGATAATTAGGCTCACTGGGGTCGCCGTCAAACATCGGGTCGGCAATGTCAACACCTTCAGCAGAAAGTGCGATATCAAAACTATCGGTCGCACTGCACATGGCAAACATAAATCCGCCGCCTACTACATAATCCTTAATTTTTAAGGCAACATCTAGTTTTTGTTCTGAAACCTTGTTATACCCCAAACTGGCGGCCATTTCTTCAGCATTCTTTTTATCCTCAATATACCAGGGTGTAGTTCTAAAACTACGATAAAATTTTCCGTATTGCCCGGTAAAATCTTCATGGTGCAAATGCAGCCAGTCATATAAAACCAACTCATCGTTTAAAACTTCGCGGTCATAAATAATATCGTAAGGAATCTCAGCATAGGTTAAAACCATAGTTACCGCATCATCCCAGGGTTTTGCATCTCCAGGTGAATAAACTGCAATTTTAGGTGCTTTTTCTAATTCTACACTTTCCATATTTTTAGAAGGACTTTTAATTTCTTCTAAAATGGAAGTGGTTTTTGAATCGCTAATTACTTCATATGAAACTCCACGAATTTTTAACTCTTTCTGAAGGTCTTCAGAATCGGAAATCAGAAAAGAGCCACCGCGGTAATTCAACAACCATCGTACTTCAAGCTGCTTTTCAAGTGCGTAATAGGTTATTCCATAAGCTTTAAGATGATTGGTTTGCGTCTCTTCATCCATTGGAATTAGTATATGTGCCGCAAAACCAGAAATAGAAAAGAGAAAAAATGTTACGGGCAGCAATATTCTTAAGCAGCCCATAACAAGAAATTTTATTTTTTTAAAAAGGCACGTCGTTATCGTCATTATTAAAATCGTCATTCATCGAGCTTCCAAAAGCTTCATCAGCACTTGGATTTGGTAAATTAGGATTTCCAAAATCCTGAGATTCTTCTTGTGACCCCCCACCATTCATTTTTGAATGGAATTCAAACGGAGAATCGAACTCATCTAAGTTATCAAATTTACCGAGATGCCCAATAAATTTCAACCTGATATTTTCAAGCCCCCCATTACGGTGTTTGGCCACGATAAATTCTGCCTGTCCCTGCGTTGGCGTACGTTCCTCATCATCCCACTCATCAATTTTATAATACTCAGGACGGTAAATAAAAGAAACAATATCGGCATCCTGCTCGATAGCACCAGATTCCCTCAAGTCAGAAAGAAGCGGACGTTTACTACCACCACGGGTTTCCACCGCA
Organism: Salegentibacter sp.; assembly: GCA_017795085.1. Classification (GTDB taxonomy): domain Bacteria; phylum Bacteroidota; class Bacteroidia; order Flavobacteriales; family Flavobacteriaceae; genus Salegentibacter. The sequence goes on along the minus strand of CP051246.1, from coordinate 90,922 downwards.
CGGGAAAGTTGAGAAAGTGCAATAACGGGCACACTTAGCTCTTTTGCAAGTGCTTTAAGGTTTCGGGAAATTGTAGAGATTTCCTGTTCCCGATTTCCACCTTTTTGCGAGCCACCACCGGTCATTAACTGCAGGTAATCAATAACTATAAGTTTAATACCATGCTGTGAAGCCAATCTTCTGGCTTTTGCCCGAAGGTCAAAAATAGAAAGCGAAGGGGTGTCATCTATAAAAAGTGGGGCTTTTTCAAGGTCTTTTACTTTTACATTTAATTGTTCCCACTCGTGTTTTTCAAGGTTTCCGGTACGTAATTTCTCTGAAGACAATCCGGTTTCCGAAGAAATCAATCGGGTTATCAACTGTACTGAAGACATTTCCAAAGAAAAGAAAGCAACCGGTAAATTTTGGCCTACAGCAATATTTCTCGCCATAGACAGTGTTAGTGCAGTTTTACCCATACCCGGCCTTGCTGCCACAATAATCAAATCACTGGGTTGCCATCCTGAAGTGAGCTCATCAAGTCTTTCAAAACCGGAAGGAACCCCACTCAAACCTTCTTTATTGGAAATTTCCTGGATTTTATTTTTTGCCTGAATCACCAAACTCTGAGCCGTTTCAGTAGATTTTTGAATATTTCCCTGGGTAACCTCGTATAATTTCGCTTCAGCGCTATCTAAAAGATCAAAAACATCGGTACCTTCATCGTAAGCCTCTTCAATAATTTCATTGGAAATTTTTATTAGGCTACGCTGAATATATTTCTGAAGAATTATACGCGCATGGAACTCAATATGTGCTGAAGATGATACTTTTTGCGTTAATTGAATCAGGTAATAATCACCGCCTACTTTATCAAAATTACCGTCTTTTTTTAATTGGTTAGAAACGGTTAATAAGTCAATTGCTTCAGTATTTTCAAAGAGTTTATGGATAGCTTCAAAAATAAGCTTATGCGAATTTTTATAAAATGAATCGGCATTGAGGATATCGATTATCTCGTCTACCCCCTTTTTATCAATCATCATCGCTCCAAGAACAACCTCCTCTAAATCAACTGCTTGCGGAGGTAATTTTCCTTTTTCAAGGTTTATTACATTGGATTTCTGGTATTTAAAACTTTGGGGGGCAGTGATTTTTTCCATAGCACTAAAGTAAATAAATTGTTAAGACAAGCTGAGTTTCAATCGTACATCTTCATTCACCAGTCATCAACAATAAGGCTGTTGATAACTTGATTTTTCGGTTAATAAGTTAAAAAAATCCGAAACTTTTTGTTTCGGATTTAAATAAGCTTATAGTATTACAGCGGTTAACCTTTAAAAACCCCCATACTTAAATATTTATCCATTCTATTTTCTACTAGATCGTTTGGTGATAAGTTTTTTAAACCTTCGAAAGCACCTAAAATTGATTTTTTTACCATATCATAAGCTTCATCGCGATTGCTGTGGGCACCACCTAAAGGTTCTTTTACAATCTCATCGATAAGCTTTTGTTTTTTCATATCTCCCGCAGTAAGTTTAAGAGCCTCAGCTGCCTGTTCTTTATATTCCCAACTTCTCCAAAGAATAGAAGAACAGGACTCGGGAGAAATCACCGAATACCAGGTATTTTCCAGCATTAAAACTTTATCACCTACTCCTATTCCCAAGGCTCCACCACTGGCTCCTTCACCTATAATCACCACAATAATCGGCACTTTTAGGCGAGTCATTTCCATAATATTTTTGGCGATAGCTTCCCCTTGCCCGCGCTCTTCAGCTTCAAGACCAGGATAAGCACCGGGCGTATCGATAAAAGTAACCACCGGAACCCCAAATTTTTCAGCAGACTTCATCAACCGCAGGGCTTTTCGATAGCCTTCAGGATTTGCCATTCCAAAATTACGGTATTGACGGGTTTTGGTATTATAGCCTTTTTGCTGACCGATAAACATAAAACTTTGCTCATCTATTTTCCCTAAACCGCCAATCATGGCTTTGTCGTCTTTTACATTCCGGTCTCCGTGAAGCTCCAGAAAAGTATCTTCACAAATCGCATTTATATAATCTAACGTGTAGGGACGGTTAGGGTGGCGGGATAACTGAACACGCTGCCAAGCGGTAAGATTCTTATATATTTCTTTTTTCTTTTCTTTTAATTTCTTTTCTATTTGTTTGCAGGTGGCCGTAACATCAACTTCACTTTCTGCACCAATATTGCAGGCCTTATTGTACTGCTCTTCTAACTCTTTAATGGGTAATTCAAAGTCTAAATATTCCATAAGTAGTTATGGTTTGTTTTTTATTAGCCTACAAATATAACAAACTTTAAAAGGAAGAATTCCCATCTGAAGCCATTAATTTTACATGATAATCGAGATTTAAATCTTACATTGTCCTATCCGTATATCTCTACAACAAAATATATTTCCCAAAAATATATTTTGAGTTCACTCTATGATAGTTACCAACAATTTTAAGATTGAAATTAATATTGAGGCAACAACTTATTATTAAGGTAATCCGTCTTCGCGTTCCCTAAATTTTAATTTTAGCGTTTAGCTTTATAAAGTAAGTAAATGGCAAAAACCCCAAAACTTATATTAGGAAACCACACAGCAATAAGCGGTGAAAACGTAGATTGCTCAGCTATGGTACCAAAAATCTTGTCAAAGAATATAAAAAGAAAAGCCAGGGTAATACCCACAGCCAGGTTTACCCCCATACCTCCACGGCGTTTAATTGAAGAAACCGCCACCGCTATAATGGTTAAAATAAATGCTGAGACCGGTACACTCCAACGCTTATATGCCACAACCAGATACCGGTTAATATTCCCAGAACCGCGCCGGCGTTCGGTTGCTATAAATTCGTTTAATTCAGTATAATTCAAGGTTTCTGCTATGTAAATTTCCGGGGTCAATTCATCAAATTCAAAAGGTAGAATGGTATCTACTTTGTTTTCGTGATAAATTTCATCTTCTTCTCCATTTTTTCCTATTATTCGCTTATCAAAATTAGTTAAGGTATAGGTAGTGTCTTCTTTATTAAATTTAAGACTGGAAGCACTTATTTTGAATTCCATTTCGTTACCTTCAAAATGTTCCAAAGTAAAATTTCTTGCGCGTTGTGTTTTTGGTTGGTAGTGGCTGGCATAAATAAATTCATTATCATTTATTTGCCGGTAAACATCGCTAGTTTCACGAGTTTCAGAACCTTTTTTTAAATATTGATATTTAAATTCATTAAAACCTTTATTGGCAGAAGGTCCTAAAAACATACTCATAATCAAGGCAAACACACATACCAGGGTAGCTCCAATTAAATAAGGGCGTAAAAACCTATAAAATGAAACCCCGCTACTCAAAAAAGCAATAATTTCGGTATTATTCGCAAGTTTAGACGTAAACCAGATTACCGAAAGGAATAAAAACAGCGGGAAAAGCAGATTGGCAAAATAAATGGTAAAATCTATATAATAAAAAACCACCTCGATAAAAGGCACTTCATTTTCAAGGATTTTATCAATTTTTTCAGCGAGGTTTACTGTAATCCCAATAGGAATAAACAGCAGGAGCATCATTGTAAAAGTGCCCAAATACCGCTTAAGTATGTACCAGTCGAGAATTTTCAAATTACAAGCGTTTATCCATCTGTTTTACCATTTTATCTTTCCAGGCTCTAAAATCACCGGCAAGGATATGCTTTCTGGCTTCCCGAACCAACCAAAGGTAAAATCCAAGGTTATGAATAGTAGCAATTTGTTTGCCAAGCATTTCATTCACACTAAATAAATGGCGCACATAGGCTTTGGAATACTGTGTATCTACCCAGGTATTCCCGGCAACATCAAGTGGGGAAAAGTCATCTTCCCACTTTTTATTTTTGATATTCACAGTCCCGTGAGCAGTAAACAACATCCCGTTTCTACCGTTTCGAGTAGGCATTACGCAATCAAACATATCTACTCCAAGGGCAATATTTTCCAGGATATTAATAGGTGTTCCCACGCCCATAAGATAACGCGGTTTTTCCTTAGGAAGAATATCGGTTACCACTTCGGTCATTGCATACATTTCTTCAGCCGGCTCCCCTACTGAAAGCCCGCCAATAGCATTTCCCGCTGCTCCGGATGAAGCGATATATTCGGCAGATTGCTTTCGTAAATCTTTATAAGTACTCCCCTGAACAATTGGAAACAAGGTTTGCTCATAACCATACAAAGGCTCTGTTTTTTTCAAATGGTTCTGGCAACGGTCCAGCCATCGATGCGTCATGTGCATTGATCGTTTTGCATATCGGTAATCACAGGGATAGGGGGTACATTCATCAAAAGCCATAATAATATCAGCCCCTATAGCTCGTTGAATTTCCATTACATTTTCAGGTGTAAAGATATGATAAGAGCCATCAATATGTGATTTAAACTTTACTCCCTCTTCTTTAATTTTCCGTCTTGCCGAAAGAGAGTACACCTGATATCCCCCACTATCGGTAAGGATATTACGCTCCCAGTTCATAAATTTATGAAGCCCACCGGCTTTTTTCAAGATTTCGGTCTGTGGCCTTAAATACAAATGATACGTATTTCCCAGAATAATATCAGGATTAATTTCATCGGTAAGTTCCCGTTGATGCACTCCTTTAACCGAAGCTACTGTACCAACAGGCATAAAAATAGGGGTTTCAATTTTACCATGAGCCGTAACAATTGTTCCGGCACGGGCATTACTACCAACATCGGTAGCCAAGAGTTCAAAATCCATATACACTTTTAAATCGGTGCAAAGATACTTAACTAAAAATCAATACCAACAATTTAAGAGCGCCGGCTAAATCAAGTTTATATAAACTCATGCTATTTCAACAATAAAACAACATTTATCAACTAAAATGACCTCTTTTTAATAGCTAAACTTATCAATATTTATCAATCTGAGATAATTTAACTTAATCTTTAATAACTGAGGCATCCATACTTTGCTAAAGCTATATAAAAACCTATTTTTGTGGCTATTATTTCAAACAACACATTTAAAATGTCAGACATTCAGGAGTTAAAAGACTTTGCCACCCAGGTGCGCAGGGATATCTTAAGACAAGTACACAAAGTTAACTCGGGCCATCCCGGGGGGTCATTGGGCTGCACCGAATTTTTTACAGCCCTTTACAAAGAAATCATGGAACACAATCCCGATTTTGATATGGACGGAAAAAATGAAGACCTTTTCTTCCTATCCAACGGGCATATTTCTCCGGTTTTTTACAGCGTTTTATCCCGCTGTGGTTACTTCCCGGTTGAAGAGCTTGCTACATTTAGGCATATCGATTCGCGCTTGCAAGGCCATCCTACTACCCACGAAGGCCTGCCCGGGGTACGCGTAGCTTCAGGTTCACTAGGCCAGGGAATGTCGGTGGCAATTGGCGCCGCTCAGGCTAAAAAACTCAACAAAGACAATCATTTAGTATATAGCCTTCACGGAGATGGCGAACTGCAAGAAGGGCAAAACTGGGAAGCCATTATGTATGCCGCCGGAAATAAAGTAGACAATCTTATTGCAACCATAGATTATAACGGCCAGCAAATTGATGGAAGTACCGAAACCGTACTGCCTATGGGCAACCTGAAAGCTAAATTTGAAGCTTTTGGCTGGGATGTGATGGAAATAAAAGACGGAAATGACCTAGGACAGGTAATCGATGGATTAAAAGAAGCTAAAACCCGTACCGGAAAAGGAAAGCCGGTTTGTATTATTATGACCACGGTAATGGGGAACGGTGTAGACTTTATGATGCATACCCACGCCTGGCACGGGAAAGCGCCTAACGATGAGCAATTGGAAACTGCCCTGGCACAAAACCCGGAAACTTTAGGGGATTATTAAAAAAATAGCCCCACCTAACCTCCCCTGAGGGGAGGAATTTATAAGATTTAAAGAAGAAGATTAAAATGAAAAAATATACAGATTCAGGAAAAGTAGATACCCGTTCAGGTTTTGGAGCGGGATTGACCGAATTGGGAAGAAACAACCCCAATGTGGTAGCCCTTTGTGCCGACCTTGTGGGTTCGCTTAAAATGCAGGAATTTATTGATGAAAACCCCGAGCGGTTCTTTCAGGTAGGAATTGCTGAGGCCAATATGATGGGAATGGCAGCAGGCCTTACCATTGGCGGAAAAATCCCTTTCGCAGGAACTTTTGCCAATTTTGCTACCGGTAGGGTTTACGACCAGATTCGACAATCTATCGCTTATTCAGGAAAAAATGTGAAGATTTGTGCTTCGCATTCCGGGGTAACTTTAGGAGAAGATGGGGCCACCCATCAAATTCTTGAAGACATTGGCCTTATGAAAATGTTGCCGGGAATGACGGTGATCAATACCTGTGATTTCAACCAGACCAAGGCGGCTACAATCGCTGTTGCAGAACACGATGGCCCTGTTTACCTCCGGTTCGGGAGGCCAAAAGTAGCCAATTTTACTCCCGAAGACCAGAAATTTGAAATCGGTAAAGCCGTAAATCTTTACGAAGGTGAAGATGTGACTATTATCGCAACCGGACATTTGGTATGGGAAGCCATACAGGCAGCCGAAGCGCTTTCGGAAAAAGGAATTTCTGCGGAAGTAATCAACATCCATACGATTAAGCCTTTAGATCAAGAAGCGATAATCAATTCTGTAAAGAAAACCGGATGTGTGGTTACCGCTGAAGAACACAACTTTCTTGGCGGACTTGGGGAAAGTGTAGCCAGAACACTAACTGAAAACCACCCGGCACCTCAGGAATTTATAGCTACCAAAGACACCTTTGGAGAGAGTGGAACTCCAGGTCAACTATTCGAAAAATATGGCTTGAATGCTGCAGCTATTATTAAAGCGACAGAAAAGGTTTTAAAAAGAAAATAACCGCTAAACCATTGTTAATAAAAGCCTTAAAGCCTTTTCGGTTAATTCCGGAAAGGCTTTTTTTTTACTTTAGACTAAACGGCATTATTTATGCGTTATATACCAACCTAACTTAATTAAAAAGATTTGAAATGAAAAAATTAATGATTATCGCCATTTTACTTTGCGGAACAGCAATGACGGCACAAGAAAGCAATTGGGGCATAAAAGGTGGTTTTAACTACGGTGCTACCGGAGATTTAAAATGGGAAAACGCAACAGATGACTTAGGAGAAATTCTTAAAGGAAAAGAAAAATCAGGCTATCATTTGGGTGTTTTTACTCAATTTGAAATTGTAGGTATTTTTCTACAACCGGAATTAATTTATACCCGCTTAAATACCGAATACGAAAATTTTGATTATAAAATTGATAAAATTGACGTTCCTGTTTTACTAGGTGTGGATGTTTTTGGCCCCTTGAATGTAAAAGCCGGTCCCTCTTTTCAGTATATTATAGAAAATGAACTGGAAAACACTACTCTTAAGATTGGAGATGTTGAAAAAGATATTACAGTAGGATATCAGATTGGTGCCGGGGTTAACCTGGGACGCTTAGGCTTTGATGTTCGTTATGAAGGTGCTTTTACTGAAAACACTGCTTTTAGCGAAACTGCTGATGAAAACTTTCAAATAGATTCCAGACCTTCTCAATGGATTCTTAGTTTATCTTACGCATTTTAGCAACAATGATAAAAAAGCCCCGAAGATATTAAACCTTCGGGGCTTTTTTATCTATAGAGTTTTGTTTGCTGTCAGCTATTGAAAAGTATCAGGATCTAAATAATCGGGGGTACCATCATCATTAGAATCGGTTAATTCAATGCTTCCGTCTTCATTGATTTCAATTTCATCACGGGTAGGCGTACCGTCTCCATCATCATCATTATCTGAATAATCTGGAATACCGTTTCCATCTGTATCGTCATTCAACACATTCCCATCACCATCTAAATCTTCCATCCAGGAAGGAATTCCGTCTCCATCGTGGTCAGCTTCTTCCATTCCATGAAGTTTAAAGGTAAAAACAAGAGGGCTATATGGAGGAATCCCGCCTTGCGACCCTGAAAAATACCCCAATCCGGAAGGCATAAACACCGCTCCTATTCCGTAGTCATTATTCCAGGAAATAGTTCCGTCTGAATTTTCTTTATAACCGGTGGAAGTCCTAAATTCAGGAAAAGTATTGGCAAAACCTGGAACTGTCCCACCACTTATAGTTAACCCCTGATTGGTCTGTACCACAGTTCCCATTAATTGAAACCATAAAGGATTCTCAGAACCGTCAAAAACAGTACGGTTTAATAGTTGTCCTTCATAACTTACATATACCGAATCTGTGAATTTCGGGCGCTCTCCTGCACCTTCTCTTACTTTTAAAATATATAAGTTATACTCTACATCATTTCGTTCAACAGTTTTCGTCACTAAATCATCAGATTCGCTAATGGGAGTTTTATCAGCATTATCACTATCTAAAGTATCAATACGAACCTGGTAATCAAAATCTTCAGCAGGATTTTCAAAATCCTCATAATTGTAAAAGTGGGTTTTCAGGTATTCGGTAAGTGCTTCTTCATCTTCCATAGCCTGTTCTACCGGGTCGCGTTCTTCGATTTCTTGACCGCCACCTTCATCATCATTATTACAACCAATTAAGCCAAAGCTAAAAACAGTTCCTAAAATTAGGGAATATTTCAATTTCATCATTTTCCAATTTTGGGGAGCAAGATACAATAATCTTGTATTTTTGTAGAAGATAGAAGTATCGATTTTATGAGAGTAGACAAGTTTTTATGGTGTGTACGCTATTTTAAAACCCGTAGCATTGCCACCAACGCCTGTAAAACCGGAAAAATAAAAATTGAAGGCGAGAATGCTAAACCTTCAAAAGAGGTTTTTCCCGGTGATAAACTAAAAATAAGAAAAAACCAGGTAAATTATGAGCTGGAAGTTATAGACCTGCCCAAAAGCCGGCTTGGTGCGAAATTGGTAAACCTGTATGTTTTAGATACTACACCAAAAGAGGCCTTTGAACACAAAGAATTGTTGAAATATTCTAAAGATTATTATCGAAAAAAAGGTACCGGCCGTCCCACCAAAAAAGACCGTCGTGATATTGATGATTGGTTCGACAATGTAGATACCTCCGGCGATGACAACTAATGCTAAATATTGGGAAAACCGGTATAAAGCAGGAAAAACCGGCTGGGATATTGGTAATGCTTCCACTCCTATTATTGAATATGTAAATCAACTACAGACTAAAAACTTTAAAATCCTTATTCCCGGTGCAGGAAATGCTTACGAAGCCGAATATTTATTTAATAATGGTTTTAGCAATGTATATATATTGGATATTGCTAAAGCTCCGCTGAAAAACTTTAAAAATCGAAACCTCAATTTTCCTGAAGAACAAATTCTTCAGCAAGATTTTTTTAAACTAAACGGAAAATTTGACCTTATTATAGAACAAACATTTTTTTGTGTCCTTCCTCTTGACCAAAGAAATGCCTATACTCAAAAGTGTCATGAATTATTAAAGAATAATGGAAAATTAGTCGGTATTCTTTTTAATTTTCCACTTAGCGAATCGGGGCCACCATATGGGGGTAGTAAAAAGGAATATTTAACCTATTTTAGCAATAGCTTTTTTATTGAAATTATGGAACCTTGCTATAATTCTATAGAACCCCGGCAGGGCAAAGAGCTTTTTATAAAAATGAGAAAAGATGAGTCTTAAATGCCGTTATCCTGAGTCCCTTGCAATAATAGTTTTTATGGAAACAATTCATTGAATTATAATTTTTAAATACATGAAAGAAGGCGTATTAATTTTAACCCACGATCAAATTCAGCATAAAATAAAACGAATTGCCTACCAGATTTATGAAAACAACCTGGAAGAAAAAGAAATTGTTTTAGCCGGTATAAACGGAAAAGGTTTTGAATTTGCCAAACGCCTGCAGCGCTGGCTGAAAAAAATCACCAACCTGCAAATCAACCTCTGTGAAGTAAAAATTGACAAAAAGAATCCACTGGAAAAAATCACCACCAGCCTCCCTAAAACCGATTATGAAAATAAATCTGTAATTTTGGTTGATGACGTATTAAATTCCGGGACTACTTTAATTTACGGCGTTAAGCATTTTCTTGAAGTGCCCCTCAAGCGTTTTAATACCGCAGTTTTGGTGGACAGAAACCATAAAAAATATCCGATAAAAGCCGACTTTAAAGGAATTTCACTTTCTACCTCCCTAAATGAAACCGTAAAACTGAGTTTTGAAAAAGGAAAAAATTGCGCAGTGCTGGTGTAGCTGGACTCCCGGTTTCCAGGTTTACTTAAAGATCACCACATAAACTCATGTCTGATCAAGCGCAGTCGAGACCTTATTTCTATACTTTTTCCTTTAATTCTTCTAAAATCACAGTGGCATCCCGGTTATTTACATCAATAATGATTTCAGATTGATTATAATAAAAGCCGCGTTCAAACAAATGCTTACGGATAAATTCTTCTAATTCCTCCTTTTCTTCTAAATGGCTAATTACCGGACGATGGATTTTTTCGGGGTACAAACGTTTGGTTAAAGTTTCAACCGAAGCTTTCAGATAAACAGTTTTCGCACCTTCGGTTTCTTTTATGAGATTAAGATTATTACCGTAGCAAGGCGTACCTCCCCCAAGGGAAATTACTAAATCTGAAGAATTTTCTAAAACATCTTTCAACACTTTGGTCTCCAGTTTCCTGAAATATAACTCACCTTTTTCTTCAAAAATATCGTGAATTTTTTTTCCTTCCAGGATTTCAATGTGGTCGTCAAGGTCTAAATAATCGTAATTTAAAGCATTTGCGAATTTCTTTCCAATAAAAGATTTCCCCGACCCCATATAACCGCATAGAAATATTTTCATATAGCTTATTTTTTTACACAACTACAAATAACTTAAAATTAAATCAGTCTACAATCTAATAGATTAATAGTATTTTCAATCTAAAATCAGGGATACTTTAACCACCCTAATAACCGACTAAATATAAATTTAAGCGCATTTACAAATTTATATGAATTTAGGCTTGAAAAATAAATTAATGAGTGTATATTTGCACCCGCATTCGCAAAAAGTCGGATGCTTTTTATTTAGATCTGGTAGCTCAGTTGGTAGAGCATCTCCCTTTTAAGGAGAGGGTCCTGGGTTCGAGCCCCAGCCAGATCACAAAATAAATTTAGATTTGGATAGAAAAGCTCCGGGCTTGATCTAAATTTTTGACATATTGAACCGATCTGGTAGCTCAGTTGGTAGAGCATCTCCCTTTTAAGGAGAGGGTCCTGGGTTCGAGCCCCAGCCAGATCACAATTTTAAGTTCTGATTTTTCTAGGGCGAGAAATTTATTCTGAGTGAAGCCGACAGGCGAAATCGAAGGAAGCCCCAGCCAGATCACAAAATAAATTTTTGATTTGAATATCTAAAATCTAAGTTCAACTAATTCAGCAGGACAGGAGATTCTGCTACGTTCATACCTTATTTTAGCCCTTTTGGAATTTTTTCTAAATCGTGCTTTTTGCCCGGGTGCTGGAACTGGTAGACAGGCATGGTTGAGGGCCATGTGTCCATTAGGGCGTGCGGGTTCGACTCCCGCTCCGGGCACTACTTCATTTTTCACAGTCAACTTCTGACTGTTTTTTTTATTTTCAATTCTAATTTTGTTCAACTATTTAACTAAAAAATTAAACGTTTTAACTTTTTGGTAAAATTTCTGTTTCTCATATTTCCTTAGATTTGACTATCTTGATTAAGACTATGGAACTCATCAAACAAAATTTTAGCATAAAAGATCTTGAAAACCTTAGCGGCATCAAGGCACATACCATTCGTATTTGGGAAAAGCGTTACAATATCCTTTCCCCGGAACGTACTGCAACAAATATTAGAACATACTCCAATTCACACCTTCAGAAATTACTCAATATTTCCCTTTTAAATGAACACGGTTATAAAATTTCCCGGATCTCTAAAATGAACGATCAGGAAATCATTAAGATGGTTAAACATATAAATGCCAGTACCAGCTTACAAAATCGTGCGGTGAAATCTTTTAAAATGGCAATGATGAATTTTGACCAAAGGCTTTTTCAGCAAACTTATAAGGAGCTTTTAGAAGAAAAATCATTCCGTGAGATATTCCATCAGGTATTTTTACCACTTTTTGAAGAAATTGGTACGCTATGGCAAACCGACACCATAAAACCTATTCATGAACATTATTTAGTTGATTTGATAAAGCAAAAGCTCTATCTTGAAATTTCCAAAACCAATCCTCACAAAAACCCGATTTCAGAAACTTTATATGTTTTGTTCCTTCCGGAAAATGAGATTCATGATATTGGCTTATTGTATTTATATTATGAATTATTGTATAATAATTACCGGGCGATCTATCTTGGCCCCTCGCTTCCATTGAGCGATATGAATTACTTACTGGAATTACACAAGGATGTAAGCTTTTTAAGTTATTTTACCATTACTCCGATTAATTTAAAAGACTTTATTGAAGATTTCCTTAGCCAATTATGCGAGGAAAGAAATTACCAACTTCACCTTTTTGGAAACAAGGCCCGACCGGCAAAAGAAATGGGTTTACCTACACATATTAATATTTACGACTCACTAACCGACTTTATTAAAACCTTATAATGGCCGTATCAGTTTCTATAATAGGTTCTGGGTTTGCTGCTCTTTCTGCCTCCTGTTATTTAGCCCAAAATGGCTACGAGGTTCATATCTTTGAAAAAAACAAGCAAATTGGAGGGCGGGCAAGACAGTTACAGAAAGATGGCTTTGCATTTGATATGGGTCCCACCTGGTATTGGATGCCTGATGTTTTTGAACGCTTTTTTGCCGATTTTGAAAAAAAACCATCAGATTATTATAACCTGGAGCAACTTGACCCGGCTTATACCGTTTTTTTCGGAAGAAATAAAAAGATTAGTATTGCTGCCGGATTGGAAAACATTTACCAGGTTTTTGAACAAGAAGAAGTAGGAAGCTCAGCTAAACTTAAAAAATTTATTGCCGAAGCCAAAAACAATTACGATATCGCCATAAAAGATCTGGTATATCGTCCCGGAAACTCGCCTTCAGAATTGATTACGCCACAAACTATTAAAAAACTCAAAAGTTTTTTCAGTACAATTTCTAAGGAAGTCCGTAAAGAGTTTAAGAACAAAAAGCTAACACAAATCCTTGAATTCCCCGTATTATTCCTGGGGGCAAAAGCCAGCAATACCCCGGCATTTTACAGTTTTATGAACTATGCTGATTTTGGTCTTGGTACCTGGCATCCCAAAGGTGGAATGCATAAAGTTATAGCAGGCATGGAAAGTCTGGCAAAATCGTTGGGGGTAAATATTACCACCAATGCAGCTGTTGAAAAGATTTTAGTTAAAAATAATACTGCTACGGGAATTCAGATTAATGGGCAAAAAATAACCAGCGATTATGTATTGAGCGGTGCCGATTATCACCACACCGAAACTTTGCTTCCTAAAGAAAATATACAATATCCTGAAACGTACTGGAAAAAAAAGATTTTTGCGCCATCTTCCCTTTTATTTTACGTAGGTTTTAATAGGAAAATTAAGAATGTAACCCATCATAGTTTATTTTTTGACACCGATTTTGAAATGCATGCTAAAGCAATTTATGATGAAAAACGCTGGCCTGAAGACCCGTTATTTTATGCTAGTTTTCCATCGGTGACTGATATTTCAGTGGCACCTATAGGAAAAGAAGCCGGAATATTTTTGATTCCACTGGCACCTGATGTTGAAGATAGCCCGAAAATAAGGGAACGCTATTTCAGAAAAATCATCCGGCGTTTTGAACACATTACCGAACAAAAAGTTTCTGAAGATATTTTATTTAAAGAATCATTTTGCGTGAAGGATTTCAAAAAAGACTATAATTCTTATAAAGGTAATGCATACGGTTTGGCCAACACTTTGTTACAAACCGCATTTTTACGGCCAAAACTTAAAAGCCGAAAAGTTAAAAACCTTTATTTTACAGGGCAATTAACCGTACCCGGCCCGGGTGTGCCCCCCTCCCTTATTTCAGGAAAACTTGCCGCGGGATTAATCCAGAATTCCAGGAAATAATGAAAGTAATCTACGACACACTATCTCGAAACTGCAGTAAAAGTGTTACCCAGGCCTATAGCACTTCATTTTCAACTGCCACCAGAATGCTTGCCCCTTCAATTCGTCAGGACATCTACAATATCTACGGTTTTGTACGTCTAGCCGATGAAATTGTCGACACATTTCACAAATATGACAAAGAGCGGCTTTTTAATGATTTTGAAAAAGATTTGCATCGGGCAATTTTTGATAAAATCAGTTTAAATCCTATCCTGAATTCCTTTCAGGAAACGGTGCACAAATATGATATTCCCCCAAATTTATATAAGTCCTTTATGGAAAGTATGCGAGAGGATTTATATAAAAAGGATTATCTGAGTTTTGAAGATTACAAAAAATATATCTATGGCAGTGCCGATGTTGTGGGATTAATGTGCCTAAAAGTTTTTGTAAAAGGAGACCGGCAACAATATGAAACTTTAAAAGAATCGGCAATGAGTTTGGGTTCAGCTTTTCAAAAGGTAAATTTCCTGCGGGATTTAAAAGCCGATTATGAAGAATTAAACCGAAGTTATTTCCCCCAGGCTAACTTTGAACAATTAGACGAGGCCGGAAAAAAACAAATTATCGATGAAATTGAGGAAGATTTCAGAAAAGGCCTTAAAGGCATTATTCATCTTCCGGTAGAAGCAAAATTCGGTGTGTATACCGCATTTGTGTATTATAAGAAATTACTATATAAACTCAAAAAAACTCCACCCATGGAAATAAAATCCCGCCGTATTCGGGTACCGAATTATGAAAAATTCGGTTTGCTTGCAAAATCGTATATTTCGTGTAGATTAAACCTTATATAATATATGAATACCTTAGTTTGGATAGCCGTCTTTCTGGGCATTTTTCTCCTTATGGAGGGGATGGCTTGGTTTACCCATAAATATGTTATGCATGGTTTTTTATGGTCTTTGCACAAAGACCATCACCGTAAAGATCACAGCCACTGGTGGGAGCGTAACGATTTATTTTTTATTTTCTACGCCCTGGTTAGTATCACATTTTTTCTGCTTTGGCGTTATAATGATTTTTGGTATGGTTTACCTATTGGTTTAGGGATTTTAGCTTATGGAATCACTTATTTCGCCGTTCATGATATTTTTATTCATCAGCGATTTAAATTATTTCGAAACGCGAATAACCGTTTTGCAAAAGGGGTTCGACGTGCACATAAAATGCACCATAAGCATCTTGAAAAAGAAGATGGCGAATGTTTTGGTATGTTATTGGTACCTTTTAAATATTTTAAAAAATAAGCCTAACTTTTTACCGTTAAAATGCTATGCAGGTACCAACTTATTTTTATGTAATTGTAGGTGGAGGCATGGCAGGCCTTCAGTTAGCAAGACAGCTTAGCAGAGATATTTTCTTTAAAGGTAAAAAAATAGCGGTTATTGATCCCGATTTTGAAATACCTTCAAAAACCTGGTGCTTTTGGGAAGAAGATGCAGGGAAATGGGATAATTTAACCACTACTTCCTGGAAAACCGGCAGGTTTGTAACTCCACAACTTAATCATAAATTTAACCTCGATCCCTACCTTTATAAAATGATAAAGGCTTCAGACTTTTATACAGATGTTTTACGGGAATTAAAACGCTCTGAAGATATTATCCTAATAAAGGATAGCATTTCCAAAATAGACCCGGTAACCCGAAGTGCGGAAGGGAAAAAGACAAACTATACCGCCACTCATTTTTTTGACAGCAGGCCAAATCCGGCATATTTAGGAGAGGGTAAACACAATCTTATTTATCAACACTTTAAAGGTTGGGAAATCGAAACTGAAAAGGCTGCTTTTGAGCCTTCAGAATTTATTATGATGGACTACCGTATTCCATATCAAAATGCTACGGCTTTCACTTATGTTTTACCTATTTCTTCTAACAGGGCTTTGGTAGAATATACCTTTTTCACACCTTTTCTTACTGAAGATTCTGTTTACGAAAAAAAACTAAAAGAATATTTAAACCGAATTTTAAAAATTTCAGATTATAAAATTTCAACTACTGAAGCAGGAATAATTCCCATGACCGATTATCCGTTTGAAGAAGAAAACTGCCCTCAAATAACAAAGATTGGTACAGGTGGCGGCTGGGTCAAAGCTTCCAGTGGATATTCTTTTAAAAATACCGAAAAGAAAGTTGCTGCAATTATTGAAAATATTAAACACGGCCGTGAAATAAATCACAAACTCATCGATAAAAAATTCAGAAAATACGATGGAATTTTCCTGGATGTACTGCAAAGAAATAATAAACTCGGAGAAAAAATATTCACTAAATTCTATACAAAGAACGAACCTACAGATATTTTTAGGTTTTTAGATGAAGAAACGAGTTCTTCAGAAAGCTTAAAAATTATGTTCTCGCTCTTTAATTTTGAATTTATCAAGTCTTTCTTCAGAAAAACCTTCTGAATTACTCCGCCAATAAACGATCTAAAGTATTCCTAAATTTTTGACTATTCCAATCGGCGGTACCAGTTTTGTTTATTACGATTCCCCCATTTTTATCAATAACATAGGTTGTGGGCAAAGTATACCCTCCAAGCGGTTTCGGATCTGCTGAAAGCATTCGATAACTGGGCAGATTAAGCGCTTTTTTATTTAAAAAGTTGGTAGTGGTACTATGTTGCTCTCCTGAAATAAAAAAGAAGGCTACTTTAGCTTGATAATCTTCATACAGGTCTTGAAAACTCGGCATTTCAGCAATACAGGGCGGGCACCATGTCGCCCAATAATTAATAATAATCACTTCACCTTCAAATTCAGAAAAATCAATACGCTCCCGACTAGTATTTTCCAAGGTCCAGTTATAATTTTCAAGTTGTTCCCGGTCTTCTTTAGCAGTTTCCGATGGACTAAAAGCAAAAATTTTATTTACAAAAATCTGTACCGGTTTACGCGTTTGTGGAATTATCATAATCAATATTAAAACTATAAAAATGATATTAAACCACTGATTACTGAAAAGCTTTTTCATTCTCGAATTTTAAATGCTTTGACGGATAAAACAAAGGTACTTATAACATCTAAATATAAACAATCCCGGAATTCACCCACCATGCATTTAAGAATGCATCTTTTGTTTTTAGACAGGCTTTAAGGTATTAGAGTAAAGCATAAAAAAGAGGCTGATTAGTTGTAATCGTTCCGTCATTC
Source organism: Salegentibacter sp. (assembly GCA_017795085.1). Taxonomy (GTDB): domain Bacteria; phylum Bacteroidota; class Bacteroidia; order Flavobacteriales; family Flavobacteriaceae; genus Salegentibacter. The sequence goes on along the minus strand of CP051246.1, from coordinate 73,640 downwards.
TGAACTTGTTTCAGAATCTAAGTTTCTTTGAAGTTTAGACCCTGAAACAAGTTCAGGGTGACATCGTGAAAAAAATTAACCAGCCTCTTTAAAAAATTATTTGCCAGATTCTAATTAAGCACCGTTTTGTTTCTTAATCAGGTTAAGCGCTGAACCATGCTTATACCACTCAATTTGTGGTTTGTTGTAAGTATGGTTAGCCTTAATGGTATCTTTACTCCCATCAGCATGTACTATTTCAATAGTTATTTGTTTATTAGGAGCAAAATCTTCAAGGTCGATAAAGTTGAAAGTATCATCTTCCTGAATAAGATCATAATCAGCTTCATTATCAAAAGTCAGTCCTAACATCCCCTGCTTTTTCAAGTTAGTTTCGTGAATACGGGCAAAAGACTTTACCAACACCACTTTTACGCCAAGATGGCGTGGCTCCATAGCCGCATGCTCTCTTGAAGAACCTTCGCCATAGTTGTGATCTCCTACCACTACCGTCGACACCCCGGCTTTTTTGTATTCACGTTGTACATTAGGTACCCCGTCATACTCACCGGTAAGCTGGTTCTTCACAAAGTTGGTTTTCTTGTTATGGGCGTTTACCGCACCGATAAGACAGTTATTAGAAATATTATCTAAATGCCCACGGTAACGCAACCATGGCCCAGCCATAGAAATATGGTCGGTAGTACATTTTCCAAAAGCCTTGATCAATAATTTGGCATCGGTAAGATTTTTCCCGTCCCACGGCTCAAATGGCGTAAGCAATTGAAGTCGGTCACTATCTTCTGCAACCTTTACTTCAACAGAACTTCCGTCTTCTTTTGGAGCAATGTAACCGGCATCTTCAACCGCAAAACCTTTGCTTGGTAGTTCGATTCCGGTTGGTTCATCCAACATTACTTCTTCACCGTCTTCATTCATCAGCTTATCACGGGTTGGATCAAAATCCAAACGACCTGAAATTGCAATTGCAGCCACCATTTCTGGTGAGCCTACAAAAGCGTGCGTATTTGGGTTACCATCAGCACGTTTTGAGAAGTTTCGGTTAAAAGAGTGAACAATAGTATTCTTTTCTTCTCCTTTTCGGTCACTACGATCCCATTGACCAATACAGGGCCCACAGGCGTTGGTAAATATTGTAGCATCCAAATCTTCAAAAATTTGAAGCAGTCCGTCACGTTCTGCAGTAAACCTTATTTGCTCCGATCCCGGGTTAATACCAAAATCAGACTTTGCTTTTACTTTTTTATCTACTGCCTGTTTAGCAATAGAAGCTGCACGGGTAAGATCTTCATAAGAAGAGTTAGTACAAGACCCGATTAATCCCCAATCTACATTAATAGGCCAGTCGTGTTCTTTAGCCTTTTCCCCCATTTCTGAAATAGGTGTAGCTAAATCCGGAGTAAATGGCCCGTTAAGGTGAGGTTTTAGTTCTGAAAGGTTAATTTCGATTAATTCATCAAAATACTGCTCAGGATTTGCATATACCTCGTCATCTCCGGTTAGATGCTCAGCAACGTTATTTGCTGCATCAGCAACGTCGGCACGGTTAGTGGCACGCAGGTAACGATCCATAGATTCATCATAACCAAAAGTTGAAGTAGTTGCTCCTACTTCAGCTCCCATGTTACAAATAGTTCCTTTTCCGGTGGCCGACATAGAGCGGGCACCTTCACCAAAATATTCTATAATAGCCCCGGTACCTCCTTTTACGGTAAGAATTCCGGCAACTTTTAAAATCACATCTTTTGCAGCAGTCCACCCGGAAAGTTTTCCGGTTAGTTTCACTCCAATAAGTTTTGGGAATTTAAGTTCCCAAGGCATACCGGCCATCACATCAACCGCATCTGCACCACCAACTCCAATGGCTACCATTCCAAGCCCACCGGCATTTACGGTGTGTGAATCGGTACCAATCATCATCCCGCCAGGGAATGCATAATTTTCTAATACCACCTGGTGAATAATTCCTGCACCCGGTTTCCAGAAACCGATTCCATATTTATTGGAAACCGATTCTAAAAAGTCAAAAACTTCGCTACTTGATTTATTGGCCGACTGTAAATCAATAGCCGCACCCATTTTGGCTTGGATAAGGTGATCACAATGTACCGTAGTTGGTACAGCAACTTTCTTTTTTCCAGCCTGCATAAACTGAAGCAAAGCCATTTGTGCAGTTGCATCCTGGCAGGCAATCCTGTCAGGAGCGAATTCTACATAATCTTTGCCACGCTCATAAGCTTCTTTGGCCTCGCCATCCCACAGGTGCGAATAAAGAATTTTTTCTGAAAGAGTCAAAGGTTTACCCACAACCTCACGCGCTGTATTTACGCGGTTGGCCATTTGGCTGTAAACCTTCTGGATCATATCAATATCGTATGCCATATTTGTAAGTTTTATGTTCTAAAAAAGTCTAGCAAATTTAAGGATTTCAAAGGGATTTTAAAAATAAGAACCTCTTTTCAAAATTTAGTGAAAATTATTTCTCAAGTGACAATTTTAAGCACTTAAAATTCAACTAATCTTAATATCAACAACAGAAATTGATAATTTCACAAATAAGCTGTCCCGAAATAGTATAAATTCAGTCTGTCCTGCTAAATTTAAACCCATTCTTGATAAGGAACCTAAAGATTTTCAGTTAGTTTAGTCAATCTTAAGCCCTACCTAATCAAAAAAAACAGGTTAAAAAAGTTCTGTAATGATTTTCTCTTCGGAAATACCTTCAGCTTCGGCTTTGTAGTTTTTAATAATACGATGCCGTAAAATTCCGATGGCCACGGCCTGCACATTTTCAATATCAGGAGAGAATTTACCATTTACCACCGCGTGAGCTTTAGCCGCTAAAATAAGGTTTTGTGAAGCTCTCGGGCCAGCTCCCCAATCAAGATAGTTTTTTACCAAAGTTGGTGCCTTATCTGAAGTTGGACGTGTTTTTGCCACTAAGCCAACTGCATATTCTACCACATTATCGGCCACTGGCACCCGGCGGATTAAATGTTGAATATTTACTATTTCTTTAGCAGTAAAAAGCGGGTTCACTTCAGCAACTTCATCATTGGTAGTTTGCTTTACTACTGCTACTTCTTCTTCAAAACTGGGATATTCCAGGTTAATCGCAAACATAAACCGGTCTAACTGTGCTTCAGGCAAAGGATAAGTACCCTCCTGCTCTATCGGGTTTTGTGTGGCCAGTACAAAATAAGGACTGGCCAATTTATAATGATGTCCCGCAACAGTAACGGCACGTTCCTGCATAGCTTCCAACAAAGCAGCTTGCGTTTTTGGAGGCGTTCGGTTAATTTCATCGGCCAGGACAATATTGGCAAAAACAGGACCTTTTATAAATTTAAATTGTCGGTTTTCATCTAAAATTTCAGCCCCTAAAATATCGCTGGGCATTAAATCGGGCGTAAACTGAATACGTTTAAAGTCAAGTCCCAGGGCTTTAGCTATAGTATTTACCATTAAGGTTTTAGCAAGCCCGGGAACACCAACCAAAAGTGAATGCCCACCGGAAAAAACCGATAATAAAATCTGGTTTATAACCTGTTCCTGGCCCACTATTACGCGGGCAATTTCATTTTTAAGTTGCTGGTGCTTTTCAACAAGTTGCTTTACCAGGGCTACGTCAGACATTCGGGAAGATGGTTATTTTTTAAGCCAATTACTACTATATTCACAATCACGGTACTTTCCGCTTATTCTTATATAGGTATCTTCAATTTTTTCTTTTTGCCATTTTTCTATAGCTTCCATTTGTTTATCACGAAGGGCAAGCCGTTTAATCTTTACATAATCGGTAGAATAATTGGCCTCGTGTTCAGGAATACGCTGGGTAACCATTATAAGCTTATATTTAGCCCTTCCGGTACGGTCTTGTTCGGTAATCCTGCCTGAAAGTTCCCCTTCCTGCAAATCGCCCACCTGATCGTACAATTGCGGGTCTATATTTGAAAGTTCAAAACGGCTGTCACCGGTTTCAGGATTCATTAAACGCCCTCCATCATTACGCGTTTCTTTCTGATCTGAAAATTCACGGGCTGCTTCGGCAAATTCCAAGTCGCCGTCTTCTACCCTTTTTCTAATGCTGTCTATTTTATTTTTAGCTTCCTGAAGCGAAGCATTATTTACATCGGGAATTAATAAAATATGGCGCAAATCTACGGTTTGCCCTCTAATTCGATCTATTTGGATAATATGAAAACCAAATTCAGTTTCAAAAGGTTCGCTTACTTCACCTTCTTCCAGGCTAAAAGCCACGTCTTTAAACTCCTGTACAAAGTTATCTTTTCTGCCCAGACTTATTTGCCCGCCTTCCTTTGCCGACCCAGGATCCTGACTATAGAGAACCGCTTTTGTAGCAAAGCTGGCATCATTATCTTCAACATCAGCTTTAAAATCGTTTAAACGACTTATCACTTTTTGGCGTTCACTATCGGGAATCTCAGGTTCTACAACAATTTGGGCAAGCTCTACTTCCTCCCCAAATTGAGGGCGTTCACCTTCAGGAATAGCATCAAAATACTCCCGCACTTCTTCAGGGGTAATTTCTACCTCTTCAATAATTTGCTGCTGCATACGGTTGGCAAGCTGGCGCTCTTTATTCAGCTTAAAAAGCTCTTCCCGAAATTCTTCTTCAGAATCTTTTTTATAAAATTCCAAGACTTTTTCCATAGAACCTACCTGACGTACCATTTCAGCAATTTGCTGGTCGAGATAATTATTGATTTCAGAATCCATCACTACAATACTATCCTGAATCGCCTGGTGGGCATATAGTTTATTTTCCATTAAAGAACCCGCAAGCTGGCAATCATCAACCCCGGCAGTAGACATTCCCTGGCTTTGCATATCTTTATACATCATATCAATATCGCTGTCCAGAACAATATACTCGCCAATTACGGCGGCAATACCATCTACTTTACGACGCGTATTATTATTTTCTGAAGTATTATTTTGAGCCACTTCATCTTCAGGTTGAATAGAAGTACTATCGGTAACTATCACCTCCTGCGCCATCATTTCTATACCTACAACCATGAAAATAGCCAGGCTCAGGTATTTAATTGTAAATTTCAAATTGTTTGTTTTCAATTGCATCTTTTGTTATTTCTTTTTCTAATTTTTTAGTTAACTCGAGCTCTCTTTTATTAAGCAAAATTTGCTTAATCGTTCTGGAAGCATATTCCAGGGGTGCTTGTTCATTTTTACGTAAAACAGCTTTAACATACACCAAATATACGTTAAGTGAATCTTCAAGCTCTAAAAATTGCTCTTCCCTCAGGAAATCATTTTTATTTTCTTCTGAAAACAGACCAATTTTTTTATAAACCGTCCCGGTTTTAACCCAAACCGAATCGTTAAATGCATAATCTTTAAACTGCAGGGAAGCCTTATCTAGCTCCCGTTGGTCTTCTTCGTCAAAATTTTGAAGCCAATCTTTTATATCCTCCAGTTTATTATTGCTTTTATCTACATGAACATACCGAAGCTTTACCAGATCATCCCTTAGTTTAAAATTCTCTTTATTTGCTTCGTAATAAGCTTTAACCTCTTCTTCGTTAAAGCCTGAATCGATATTTTTATTCACCAGGGCTTCAGTGTAAGCCCTTGCATATAACTCATTTCTGTAATTCCTCACCAAATCTTCAAATTCAGCAAGGGTTTCTTCGGGCAGGTTAAGCTCGGCACGATCCATAATTAATCGTTGCGTGGCCCACCGGTTAATATAAGCAGAAACAATAACTGCACTGTCTTCTGGACTGGTATTTTCTCCCAGCAAGTCATTGATATCTTCCTCATAAAGGTAGGAATCGTTTATCCGAACGATTGCCTTACGCTGCTCTTCTTCCTGAAATAGATTGCAGGCTCCAACCAACCCAATCAGAAAAAAACCTAAAATTAATGAACCTGTATTTTTCAATATTTTTTACTTGATGCCCATACAATTAACTTGCCAAACGCAAACAGCTCAGTTACTACTTTTTAGTTTATAAGCCGGTCTGGCAAAAATAAGAAATCATCTAAGTTGCACAAGCTATTTATCAAACGTTTAGGTCTTTTTTAAATTATGGTCTCTAACCCGTGTTTTTAAAATAGTCAAGAAATTTGAGGCTGTCTTGAAAATGTTTAAAGAAACGAATTAAGAAACAACCTAAAAAGAAAAAGACAAAACAACTTTTTTAAGAAATATCCATTATTCCTGTTGTTAATTAATATATTTACTACAAATAAGATTAAAAACATGTTTAAAATCTATCCAGGTAAACTATAAAAATAGATTATGGATTTAATTGATAACTCTTACGGACTTTTTATTTGGCAGTTATTCATACTTTTTTTAATTGTGCTTTGGATTTATTGTCTTATTGATGTTTTAAGAAATAGATTCTCCCAGAATGATAAAGTTATTTGGCTTTTAACAGTGATTTTAGTTCCATTTATAGGATCTATCTTATATTTGATTCTGGGAAGAAACAAAAGGTTAAAATTAAACTAAGCCCCTGCATACCGTACTTAACCTACCAGATTATTTAAATCAACAAGCTCGGGACAAACCCACAGCCGCATTTGAAAACCTTTTTCGATCGAAGCAAGATATCAAGACCACTGATGGAAATCAATCTGAAAATTCAAAAAGAGAAAAGAAAAGCTAGACAGTTATTAGCTGATTTTGAAAAAACAAAAAATCATCCTGTAAAATAGGATTTCTGATTTATATTTGCCAAAATTTTAATCGTTTTATAAAACCCCATAATAGGTTTTTAAAAATGGATGGGCAATACCAACCAAGACAAATAAATTTAAATCAATAGTTTATAAAATTTTATATAGATGAAAAAAGGAATCTTATTTTTAGTATTTACCTGCCTGAGTTTTGTAGGTACCGCACAAACCAAAGTGGGAACTATTGATGCCGACTATATTCTTAACCGCATGCCGGAAATGGAAGAAGTAAACAAAGGCCTGGAAACTTATAATACCGAATTGCAAGGTGATTTACAAAACGCTATCACCGAATACGAAAGCCTTATTAAAGAATACGAAGCCCAACGAGACACTTTAAATGACACGCTTCGTGCCGAAAAAGAAAATAATATTGTAGGTCTTGAAAATGATATAAAAAACTTTAGGCAACGTGCTTCCCTTATGATGCAAATGCGCCGTAACGAACTTTCCAAACCGCTTTATGAAAAAATAGACAGCGCCATGAAAGCAGTTATCGAAGAAGAGGGTTTTACGCAAATTCTTCACGCCAGCGGAAACAACCTGGCTTTCGCCTCGGCCGAATATGATATTACCGAAAAAGTAATGAATAAACTGGGTATTGATCCCGAAACCGACAGCAATTTAAGTCAAGACCTTATAGATACTGAAACTACCGGGCAACAACCGCAACAAAATTAAAAAAGTGTTGTCTGCCAATTACACTTTCACGTCAAGTCTGAACCTGATTACCATTGACGTATTTTCTAAGTGCTATATTTAGGCTTGTTTTATTTTAGTTGAAACATACTTGGTCTGGATGTTTGTGCTTTCATTTTTCAATCCTTCGACAAGCTAGGAGAAACAAAAAAAGGCGTCCTATTATGAAGGTGTTTCCGAATTGCTACTCAATCGAAACCGCAAATAAACAGCTAATTTTCTACACTCAAACACGGAATTTTTAACGCGCTAAGCTCGCCGCACGTCAACTTCCTAGGCTAAATAATTTTTATCTCGGATCTCAGAATGATAATATAATTGAATTTTCAGAAGAACAGGTTTATTTTATCTGTAATTCCACCACGTAGCCTTCGTGGGCTCTCACATTGAATACTGTACCGTCTTCGAAAAGTAAATATTGTCCTTTAATTCCTTTTAAAACCCCTTCATAAAAAGGATTTTTGGCCAGGGTAAGAGTTTTAATCTTCTTTGGAAATTCTAAAACCGGAAAACTGATTTCGGTTTCTTTATTGGAAGCCAAATAATATTCTTTTACTTCTTCAGGAATTAAATCCCTGAGTTTATCACGTTCTTCAGCCAGGTTTAGATCTAGAATTTCATTCGTAAGCATTTTACGCCAGTTGGTTTTATCAGAAACCTGACTTTTTAAGGCAACTTCGGTAATCCCAGCAAGGTAACGGTTAGGTACTTCCACAATTTCAATCGCTTCATGAGCACCTTGATCTATCCAACGTGTTGGAATTTGGGATTTTCGGGTTACCCCTACTTTCAAATTACTCGAATTTGCCAAATACACCACATGAGGTTGTAATTGTGCCTGCTTTTCAAATTCAAGATCCCGATCTTCTTCATCTAAATGCGCTTTACTCAACTCGGGGTTAATTACCCAATCTCCGGCTGCGGGAATTGAAGTAAAACAATCATAACAAAACCCCTGACGAAAAATCTTTTTTTTCAGTCCGCAATTCAAACACTGAAAATGCAAAAAATTAATACTTACCCGTTTATTGAGCAACTGGTTCATATTTAAAAAATCAGCTTCAAAAACCAGGTAATACGCAACGTCATTGGTTATTTCTGATTTCATTTTGGTAAGTACGCCTTCGTATTTCATAGAAATTTCAGTATTTTAAGCGTTTAGGATTTGCAGGCTTTAAAGATTAGATTATTTTTATCGGGCTAACTAATGCTGGCTGTAATTAATCAGCGCATAAAGATATAAAGAATAATGCCAATTCCATTAGTAAACTCCATTGCTTCCTGGTTTTTAAAGAAGCGTATTCATCAAATGGAGCTCTTTATGAAATATCCCGGTGAAGTTCAGGATGAATTATTTAAGCACCTCATTTCGAAAGCAAAAAACACCGAAATTGGCAAAAAATATAACTTTTCAGAAATAAAAAACTATCAACAATTTACCGAACGTGTTCCCATACAACAATATGAAGATTATGAAGATTGTATTGAACGCAGCCGGCAGGGCGTAAACAATATTTTTTGGCCAACCCCTATAAAATGGTTTGCAAAATCCAGCGGAACCACCCGTGCCAAAAGTAAATTTATTCCGGTAAGTGATGATTCTTTAGAGCTATGCCATTACAACGCAGGCAAAGATTTGCTGTGTATGTACCTCAACAATAATCCACAATCAAAATTATTTACGGGTAAAAGTTTAAGACTTGGTGGTAGTAAAGAAATTTATAAAACCAACGGCACTTCTTACGGCGACCTATCGGCAATTTTAATAGACAACATGCCTTTTTGGGCAGAATTCAGCAGCACCCCGAGCAATGAGGTTTCTCTAATGCACGACTGGGAGGTAAAGATGAAAGCCATTGTTAAAGAAACAATCAAAGAGAATGTTACCAGCCTGGCAGGAGTTCCCAGTTGGATGCTGGTTTTGCTGAACAACATCCTGGATCATACTGAAAAAGAAAATCTTTTTGAAGTTTGGCCTAACCTGGAAGTTTATTTTCACGGCGGGGTAAGTTTTGAACCTTATGCTCCGCAATACCAAAAAATATTACCAAAAGAAGACTTTCGGTTTTATGAAATATATAATGCTTCGGAAGGTTTTTTTGCTTGCCAGGATCAAAATGATGTAAAAGATTTATTGCTAATGCTGGATTACGGAATTTTCTACGAATTTATTCCGATGGAAACTTATGGCACAACTGAAGAAAGAGCCCTACCCCTCACTGAAGTCGAGACGGGGAAGAACTATGCGGTGGTTATTACTACCAATGCCGGACTTTGGCGTTATAAAATTGGGGATACTGTAAGGTTTACTTCTACTAATCCGTATCGTATTCGGGTTTCAGGAAGAACAAAACACCACATCAATGTTTTTGGAGAAGAGCTCATTATTGAAAACGCTGAACAAGCCCTAAAAAAAGCTAGTTTATTAAGTAACTGCGAAATTATTGACTATACGGCAGCTCCTATTTTTATGGAAGGCAAGGAGAAAGGCGCCCATGAATGGATAATTGAATTTAAAACACCGCCAAAGAACTTTGAAACTTTTAAAACTGCTTTAGATGAAGCATTACAAGAAGTTAACAGCGATTACGAAGCAAAACGCTATAATAATATGACACTAAATATGCCGGTAATTCACCAGGCACGCGAAAAACTGTTTTACGACTGGCTTAAAAAGAATGATAAACTTGGCGGCCAACATAAAATTCCAAGGTTATCAAACTCACGCAATTATATGGAAGAGTTGTTGAAAATGAACAGATTAATTTAACTCTTGAAGAGCTTTGAACCCTTCAAGAGTTATGAATCAAACTCATAATATTTTTGCAACTTTATCAACCGCTTCAATAGTGGCATCTATATCTTCATAGCTCAATGCCTCACTAATAAACCAGGTTTCAAAAGCACTGGGGGCAATATAAATCCCATTTTCCAACAATCCATGGAAAAATTTATTAAAAACCCCATTGGAAGCAGCTTCAGCAGCAGTCTCAAAATCAATCACCGGTTTTTCTGAGAAATGCACTGATATCATGGAACCCAGACGGTTTATCGTGTGTGCTACTTTATTCGATTTCAAAGCATTTTCAATCCCTTTATGAAGATATTCTGTCTTCTTATCGATACTTTTAAAGATATCCCGATTTTCATTCAATTCAGTAAGCATTGCCAGACCAGCTGCCATAGCCAGGGGATTTCCACTTAAGGTTCCCGCCTGATAAACCGGCCCAACCGGAGCGAGATAATCCATAATCTCGTCGCGAGCAGCAAAAGCTCCCACAGGCAATCCACCGCCAATAACTTTTCCGAAGCAAACAATATCGGCATTTACACCCAATCGTTCCTGCACCCCTCCGGCAGCCAGGCGAAAACCACTCATTACCTCATCAAAAACCAAAAGAACCCCGTGTTGATCACAAAGCTCTCGCAAACCTTCTAAGAAATCTTCTTTTGGAGGAATACACCCCATATTTCCGGGTACCGGCTCAATAATAAGACAGGCAATTTCACCTTTATTAGCCTCTATTAGTCTACGGACATTCTCAATATCATTATATTTTGCCAGTAAAGTATCTTTTGCAGTGCCCTGCGTAACACCAGGACTATTTGGGGTACCAAAAGTTACCGCCCCACTTCCTGCCTGAATTAAAAAAGCATCACTATGGCCATGATAACACCCGGCAAATTTTATAATTTTCTCCTTTCCTGTATATCCGCGGGCCAGTCGTACCGCACTCATTGTAGCCTCAGTTCCTGAATTGACAAATCGGATTTTATCAATATTGGGTACCATTTTCACCGCCAGTTCGGCAATTTTGGTTTCAATTTCAGTAGGCGTCCCAAAAGAGGTACCGTTTTTGGCCTTTTCAATCACGGCATCTACTACAGGTTTATGGGCATGCCCCAAAATGAGCGGCCCCCAGGAATTTATATAATCTATAAGTTTGTTACCATCTTCATCATACATATAAGCACCTTCGGCTTTTTTTACAAAAACCGGGTCGCCACCAACCGCTTTAAATGCTCGTACCGGTGAATTTACCCCGCCGGGAATTACTTTTTTTGCTGAAGCGAATAGCTCGCTGCTGCGTTTATAAATCATAACTTATTTATTTTATTGATTTCCCTCTTTCAACAGGAATTTTTAATATTCTGAAGGAGAAATTATATATAAAATCTGCCCGATAGACAAATTTGAGTCTTGCAAATCGTTATAACGTTGTAAATCTTCAACGCTTATATTATACTTTTTAGCGATGCTATATAACGTATCTCCTTGCTCTACCTGATATTTTAATTCTGAAGGCTCTGGGTTTCTCGTATATGTTGGCGAAGGCCGTTTTAACACATCTGCATCGTATTTATACAACTCATAGCGTTCGATTATCCCTATAAGTTTATCGGGATATTTTCTATCGGTAGCGTAACCGGCCTTTCGCAAGCCTTTTGCCCAGCCTTTGTAATCGTCTTTGCTTAAATCGAATAAAGAAGCATACCTGCTTCGCTCACTTAAAAACAACGAATGATCACGGTAAGAATATTTTGCATCTTTATATTTCCTAAAGCATTCACCCCGCCGGTCATCATCATGATAAGCTTTTGGGCCTTTCCAATCGTGGCATTTAATCCCAAAATGATTATTGGCCCGTTGCGACAGATTAGCCATTCCGGCGCCCGACTCTAAAATTCCCTGCGCCAAAGTAATACTGGCCGGAATATCATATAAACGCATTTCTTCTTGTGCGATCGGGGCAAATTCAGCTATATATTCTTCTACACCATAATACCTCGAATTGGGTTTTCGATTTTCCGGTTCTGCTTTATTCCCATTTTTTTTAGCATCGCGATGGGGCGCTGTAATTCCGCTATGTTCACTTTCTTTTTTGGTAGTCACTACTTTTTTCTTTCCGCCACAAGAGACCAGCATTAAACCGATAAAAACCAGTACCAAAAACCGATTAAGTTTCATCTGTTTGTAAGTTAATCCCCTCTTTAAGGGCTTATCACTATCATGGGTTGTCTTCAAAATCATAAATATTCTCTGGCACTTAGTTTATTGACCTGGCTCCAAATTCCGAATTTGAGGTAATTTTTTCTGTTTTAAGCGCTTATTTATCCCTGCAATTCCCTGTAATCCACCGGTATGAATAGCCAGTATGGAAGTTCCGGGAGCAAAAAAGCCTTTTTTTACAAGGTCAAAAATACCAAAAACAAGTTTTCCCGTATATATCGGGTCTAACTGAATTTGATAGTTTTTTTGGAATTTATTAATAAAATTTATCAATTCCGAATCTACTTTAGCATAACCGCCAAAATGATAGTTTAGTATAAATTGATAGTTTTTTCGAAGACTGAACTTTTGAACTTCGGTTTCCAGGAAATCTCCTTTTAAAGCTGGAAATCCAAGAATTTTTTGGTGTTTCCCTGAAGTATTTAACAAGCCTGCCATAGTTCCGCCGGTTCCTGCCGCACAGGCTATAAAATCAAAATCTTTATCATCCTCATCTAAAATTTCTGCACAGCCTTTTACCGCCAGCGCGTTGGTACCTCCTTCCGGTAACATATAATAATCACCAAATTTTTCTTTTAATTTTTGCTGAAAATCGGGAGTGGCTTTTTCACGAAAATCACTTCGGCTAATAAAAAGAAATCTCATTCCGCAGGAGTGGGCAAACTTTAAAGTGGGATTCCCTAAAAGGTTTTTTTCAAAGTTTACACCTAATTCTTCCCCCCGAATTACACCAATGGTTTTTATACCTGAAATTTTACCCGCAGCAGCCGTGGCAGCAATATGATTGGAATACGCCCCTCCAAAAGTAAGCAGGCTATCTTTGTTTTGCTGAAAAGCTTCTTTCAGGTTGTATTTAAGTTTTCGGAATTTATTTCCCGAAACTTCAGGGTGAAGTAAATCTTCACGCTTCAGATAAAGCCGGGTTCTCCCCGGAAATTCGATGATAAATTGATTGGGCGATGATTTAAAAGCGAGAAATTCCTCCATAGGGCAAAGGTCGCATAATCCTAGCTTATAAAAAACGGAGAAAACCCCAGAATTTCCGTTCTTTTAAATAATCCTGTTTTATTTCCTGGCTATAGGCTTCCCGCTCAAAACTAATATTTTTATACGCCAAAAATCTATTGCGGTATTGTAACAGGCGCAATAGATATTCTACGAAATACCAAATAAAAAAAGGCAACACAAGCATTTCTAATTGCTGTCTCAAGTGAATTTTCTCGTGGTTAATAAAATATTCATCATCTCTCAGGGTTTTGTTTTTAACAACCACAAAAGGCCAAAGGCAAACACCTGAAAAGCGCTTCCCGAGCAAGTATTTGTTTACGATCAAAATCACGTGATGAAGATAAGAAATTGTAAATTTGCAATATGAGTTCGTTTCAAAAAAGAATTCCGTTGGAAGAAGGCGATTACTACCTTACTCCCGAAGGTTATCGTTGTTTTACAGAAAAATACCATTTAAAACGTGGTTATTGTTGCCAAAGCGGTTGCCGGCATTGCCCTTATGGTTTCAATAAAAAAACCGGTCGCGTAGACAAAAAATAATTAAGGTTTTCTCAAAATAAAAAAGATTCAAAACATTAAATTGAATTTTCACTAATAAGAATTCTTTTTATTGACATTTCTTATTAATATTGAATCAAAAGTAAAGCTTATGACTTTTCAGGAACAAATACTTCAGGGCATCCCCGAAAACCTTCCGAGACCTAAAAACTTTAATCCGGAAATAAATCACGCCCCTCGCAGAAAGCAAATATTAAATTCCGATGAGAAAAAACTCGCGTTAAAAAATGCCCTTCGCTATTTTAAAACCGAACATCACACTAAGCTTTTACCCGAATTTAAAAAAGAACTGGAAGATTTTGGCCGAATTTATATGTACCGCTTCAAACCCGATTATAATATTTACGCAAGGCCAATTGAAGAATATCCGGGAAAAAGCTGGCAAGCCAAAGGCATTATGCTAATGATTCAAAACAATTTAGACCCGAAAGTTGCCCAACATCCCGACGAATTGATAACTTATGGAGGTAACGGGGCGGTTTTTCAAAATTGGGCACAATATCTTCTCACTATGCAATACCTGGCTAAAATGGATGATAAGCAAACGCTGGTAATGTATAGCGGGCATCCCATGGGACTCTTCCCCTCACATAAAAAAGCGCCGCGGGTGGTAGTGACCAACGGGATGATGATTCCCAATTATTCCAAACCTGACGATTGGGAAAAATTTAATGCACTGGGCGTGACCCAGTACGGGCAAATGACTGCCGGAAGTTATATGTATATCGGTCCACAGGGCATTGTTCACGGCACTACCATTACCGTAATGAATGCACTAAGAAAAATCAATAAAGCTCCGGAAGGTGCTTTATTTGTTACTTCAGGCCTGGGTGGAATGAGTGGTGCACAGCCGAAAGCGGGTAATATTGCGGGCTGCATCACCGTTTGTGCCGAAGTTAATCCAAAAGCCATAGAAACCAGACATTCTCAAGGCTGGGTAGATGAAGTAATTGAAAATTTGGAAGAACTGGCCATCCGTGTTAATAACGCTAAAACAGAAAAAGAAACTATTTCTATTGCTTTTAAAGGAAATGTAGTTGAAGTATGGGAATATTTTGCTGAAAACAATATAAAAATTGATATTGGCAGCGATCAAACCTCTTTACACAATCCTTGGGCTGGTGGGTATTATCCAGCAGGTTTAAGCCTTGAAGAAGCCAAAGAAATGATGGCCAATAATCCGGAAAAATTTAAGGAGAAGGTAAGGAAAAGTCTAAGGCGCCAAGTAAAAGCTATAAACGAACATTCAAAAAAAGGTACTTATTTTTTTGATTACGGCAATGCTTTTTTACTTGAAGCTGCCCGTGCCGGTGCAGCAGTTTACAAAGATAAAAACAATGATTTTACCAGTTTACCTTTGCCTGAAAAAGGAACTGAAAGCCTTTTTTACCCAAGCTACGTTCAGGATATTATGGGTCCCATGTGTTTTGATTATGGTTTCGGGCCGTTCCGTTGGGTGTGTTCAAGTGGAAACCCCGCAGATTTACATAAAACCGATGAGATTGCCGTTAAGGTTTTAGAACAATTGAAAGCTGAGGCTCCACAAGAAATTCAGCAACAACTGGCCGATAATATTAAATGGATTAAAGAAGCCGGAGCCAATAAGCTGGTAGTTGGATCACAGGCACGAATCCTTTATGCTGATGCCGAAGGGCGAATTGCTATCGCCAGAGCTTTTAACGATGCTATTGCCCGGGGAGATATCGCTCCGATAATTTTAGGGCGTGACCATCACGACGTTTCAGGTACTGATTCTCCCTATAGAGAAACTTCAAATGTTTACGACGGCTCACAATTCACAGCCGATATGGCTATCCAAAATGTAATTGGCGACAGCTTTCGCGGAGCCACCTGGGTGAGTATTCATAACGGTGGAGGTGTTGGCTGGGGCGAAGTAATTAACGGTGGATTTGGTATGATTCTTGAAGGTAATAAAGCGTCGGAAGAGCGCTTAAAATCTATGCTTTTCTGGGATGTAAATAACGGGATTGCCCGTAGAAACTGGGCCGGAAATGAACCGGCTGTTTTTACTGCAAAACGAGCTATGAAACAAGAGCCCCGTTTACAAATCACCATCCCGAATAAAGTAGATGCCGGGCTTTTCGATTAACCATTTAAAATTAACACCTATGAAAGTCCTAAAAATTACACCGGTTTTGCTTCTCCTTGCAGTATTGGTCACCTCCTGTAGTAGTGTACAGGTTGCTTCCGATTATGATCGTGAAATTA
Organism: Salegentibacter sp.; assembly: GCA_017795085.1. Lineage (GTDB taxonomy): Bacteria > Bacteroidota > Bacteroidia > Flavobacteriales > Flavobacteriaceae > Salegentibacter. Next base: position 57,406 of record CP051246.1, on the reverse strand, counting down.
ATTTTAACCAGTATCAGTCTTATGCATTTTTCAAGCCGGGAATCGATAAAGCTGAAATATCTGACTTAGATAAAAAACGAATCTTGCGGGCAATTGAATCTGAAATGGAAGCTAAAGGATTTACAAAATCAGATAATCCCGATTTACTGGTAAGTATTTTCACGAAAACCAATGAAAATATTAACATCTACCAGAACAATATGATGGGCTGGGGATACGGATGGGGTTGGCATCCCTGGTATTGGGGCAGCGGCTATAACACCGTGAACCGTACTAGTGAAGGCACACTTTATCTAGACCTTATTGATGCAAAAGATAAAGAATTGGTTTGGCAGGGTATGGGTACCGCTGCCCTTGCTAAAGACGTAAATAAAAAACAAGAACGCATTAACGAAATTGTTCAGAAAATCCTGGAAAAATATCCTCCGGGTAACGAACGATAAGAAAAAGAGAAATTCCAACTTAAAATACCCCTAAAAACAGGGGTATTTTTATTTTTACAGCTATTTAATTAAATATTTCGTAAATTAATTAGGTTTTTGTATTTTTAAAATGATTTTAATCAACTAGCCTGAAGAAAGCCTAAAAGGTATTTAAAACAGACTTTAGCTTTGATAAACTCAAGGCAAACATCAGGGTACAAAACCCATTTAATGGGATTCAAACCACACACAATGCTTAATAAAATTGAATCTAATGAAATTTTAAAGCGTTTACCGGCGCATCTTCAGCAATATATCAAACCGCAAAATTATGAAGAATATACTTCAATTAACCAGGCGGTTTGGCGCTACGTAATGCGTAAAAATGTAGATTACCTTAGTAAGGTGGCTCATGATTCCTATCTGGAAGGACTTAAGAAAACCGGTATATCCATAGAAAATATACCAAATATGTACGGAATGAACCGTATTTTAAAAGAAATTGGTTGGGCAGCCGTTGCGGTTGATGGCTTTATCCCTCCCGCCGCTTTTATGGAATTCCAGGCATACAATGTGTTGGTAATAGCCAGTGATATTCGCCAGTTAGAACATATTGAATACACTCCCGCCCCCGATATTATTCACGAAGGGGCCGGTCATGCACCTATAATAGCCAATCCTGAATATGCAGAATATTTAAGGCGTTTTGGGGAAATTGGTTGCAAAGCCATTTCCAGTTCCCGAGACTATGAGATGTACGAAGCCATCAGGCATTTATCTATTATTAAAGAAGCGGAAGACACTCCGCAAGAAGAAATTGATAAAGCTCAGCAACGCGTAGATTTCTTACAAAATAATATGGGAAGACCCAGTGAAATGGCTCAAATAAGGAACCTACACTGGTGGACGGTAGAATACGGACTGATTGACACTCCCGAAAACCCCAAAATCTACGGGGCCGGCCTGCTTTCTTCTATCGGAGAAAGTAAATGGTGTATGACCAATAAAGTCAAAAAACTACCTTACACTCTTGAAGCCTGTACGCAAGACTTCGATATTACCAAACCACAACCACAACTTTATGTGGCCCCTGATTTTGCCCATTTAAGTCTGGTTTTAGAAGAATTCGCCAATAAAATGGCCTTGCGAAAAGGCGGCTTAGAGGGCTTAAATAAACTGATAGATTCCAAAAATCTGGGTACAATTGAGTTGAGTACCGGATTACAAATCTCAGGAGATTTCTCCAGGGTAATCGATTTTGAAAATAATCCTATTTATTTTCAAACTAAGGGAGAAACCTCACTTGCCTATCGAGATAAAGAATTGGTGGGCCATGGGGTGAACACTCATCCCAAAGGTTTTGGCTCCCCTATTGGAAAATTAAAAGGTATTAACCTGGCCATTGAAGATATGAGTCCACGGGATTTAAAAGCTTATGACATTTATGAAGGTAAAACCATAAATCTGGAATTTGAAGGGGAAGTTAAAGTTTCCGGGGAAATTATTACCGGAACACGTAATCTTCAGGGAAAAATTATCCTGATCAGTTTTAAAAATTGTACGCTTACCTATAATGATGAAGTTTTATTTAAACCCGAATGGGGAAGATACGATATGGCGGTAGGAAAAGAGATTATTTCAGCATTTGCAGGGCCCGCCGATCCGGAATCTTTTGATTTAATAACCCACAATACTTCCAGTACTACAATTAAAAGCAAAAAAACCGCCGAACGTAAAGAATTGGAATCATTATACGCTTCAGTTAGAAATATCAGGGAAGGTAAAAGCACTAAATTTTCTTTACAGGCGGTAATGGATTTATTAAAAAAACACCACCCAAAAGACTGGCTGCTTTCCATAGAAATTTATGAGCTTACTGTGGGAAAAGATAAAAAACTGGCTAATGAAACCCTTGAAAACTTAAAAGAAGTAAAGAAAAAACGCCCTGAAGCTGCACAACTCATTGATGATGGCCTTGAACTTGTAAAAGCTCCCTAATTCACAAAGAAATACAATGCAGATTGTCGGCTTTTTCTCTCTGTCGCAAAACCGCAGGAAATAATATGCTTTCAAACAAAATTTAAGAAATCAACCTTACACCTATTTGCTAAGAAAACAAATCTCATTATATGTTATTCAATATAACACATACATTTTTTAATTACCCTTTTATCATTTCCAAAGATTCTGCCGAATCAAATTTTTGCTGGTTGTATTCCAACGTCCAACCCATTGAGCTGGTTAAAATGTAGAGTTTTTGCAATTCACTTACCAAACGATTTTTTGCATTTGATTTTAAAGTAGAGGCCTCCACCTTTTCACGCATACTACGCTCAATACGATGGCGAATTTTATTGTGGTCATCGGCCTTAAACTGATTTAAGTAATCCTGGGTAACATCATAATATTTAATTTCAGGATTGATATTGATTTCCTCCTTCGGAATAGCTACGATCCTAACAATCTTATTTTCTTCATCGATTTCGATTTTAAGTTCACTCAAATCATAGGCTATGGTAGCTTTGGCATTCACTACAATCAAAGCTTTTTTTCGGGCTGAAAAAATATCGATATAAAATTTTCGGGAATCTTTATAAGAATACACTTGTGAGAAAGTCCCTTCTGTAACTACCAATTTTCCAACATTCTTAATCTGTTCCTGAATTAAAGAAGTATCGGCTTCCAATTGATTGCGATTATTATTTTGATTTTCACAATAACGCACACCAAAAACCATAAGCAAAACAAACAGGGCACCAATCAAAAAATTTTTCATAGTAATAGGGTATCAGAAAAGAAATAGAAATACTCATTACAAAAATAAGACCATTATATAAAATATTAATGGACGGCCCCACCCGTCCATTAACTTTAAAACTTCTAAAATCTACCCTAATAAATCTTAGAAAACGCATTATAAATATCTCCCCTAAACCATAGTTTACAACTAGTTTACAACGGATTGACATTATTATTTCGCACTTATAAAATTATAAAATATTTTAATGTAAAATTAATTTTACAATTAAATTAGATTCTCCAAAACATTAAATCGATGTTAAAAATTCATATATGGATAACGCTTATGCAAACTTTTAAGTTCTTTCTTAAGCTTCTCTAAAAATTGCCTATATTCTTCAGATTCCGGGTTAAATGGCCGGTGGGCCAGGCCTTTTCTAACTTTATCAACTTGATTCATCGTAGGTTCTGTCTCAGGGGTAAGGTGAATATCAGTAAAGCGTTGCCAGATATAATTTACCGCAGTAGTAGAAGGATGCAACATATCTTCATTATAAAAGCGATAATCCCTAAGTTCATCCATCATAATTTCATAAGATGGAAAATACAGCCCTCTAGCTTCCATTAAATCTTTATTTTCTAAAATATTATGGATCGCAGTAATTAGATGCGCTTTGCTACGCTGATTTTCAACAAAACCATCTTTAAGATGCCGAACAGGAGAAACCGTGAACAAAAACTTAACTTTTGGGTTGATTGCCTGAATAAGCTCGATAGTTTTTTGAAAAGAATTTTCTATTGCAGAAGGGGATTGCAGTTTTTTATCAAATTCCCGCTGCGGAATTTTATGACAATTGGCTACCGTTCGATTTTCTTTTTTGTGAAAATATCCCCAGGCTGTTCCCGGAGTGATAATAACATGCGTGGCAGATTCGATGAATTTCCTGGAAGTAGAAATAGCCAAATTCAATTTTTGAAGTAATTGTCCTCTGTCACCATCACTTAAATTTGAATGCGCTTCAAAACAATGCCAGCGTTCATTATAAAAGAAAATATCTTCTTTAGAATAGCGATGGTTTTCAACGATTCTTCGAAATAAGTTTTCAATGGCCAATGGATGAAATAAAATTCCAAATGGGTTCATTAAATGCTGAAGCTGGAAATATTCAAACTTAGCCCCAATATTTTCTACAAAGCACGAGCCTGCCAAAAAGATTTTTGAATTATAGTCAATCTTCGCTCCGCTTTCCGGTATGGGTATACGCGTTGTAAAATTCATTGGCCCTCTCCCCTACCGCTGTAGGTTTTATTTAATAAATTGTTTTGCCGCTTGAAGTGCTTCATTTATACCTTCAGGGTTTTTACCCCCGGCAGTGGCAAAAAATGGCTGGCCACCTCCACCACCCTGAATATATTTCCCAAGGTCTTTTACTATTTTTCCGGCGTGCAATTCTTTTTCAGCAACCAAATTTTTAGAAATATAGCAACTTAACAAAGCCTTTCCGTTTTGCTCGGTTCCGAAAATCAAAAAGAGGTTTTCCTGCTCACTTCCCAACTGAAAAGCCAAATCTTTTATTCCGCCCGCATCTAAACTGACTTTCTTTGCTAAAAAGTTAATTCCATTTACTTCTTCCAATGCTGCTTTCACCTCGGTTTTCAGGTTTTTGGCTTTATCTTTTAACAAAGCCTCCACCTGCTTTTTTAAGTCGGTATTTTCTTGTTGCAATTTGCTTACAGCCAACACCGGCTCTTTCGGGTTTTTCAACTCGGCTTTTATCGCTTCCAGGCTAGCTTCCTTAGCCGTAAAATATTCTTTTACTGCCTCACCGGTAATTGCTTCAATCCTACGGATTCCACTTGCCACCGAACTTTCTGAAGTTACTTTAAAATACCATAAATCCCCGGTGTTTTGCACATGCGTTCCCCCGCATAATTCCATAGAATCTCCAAAGCGAATTGCACGTACCGAATCGCCATATTTCTCTCCAAAAAGGGCAATTGCTCCCTGGTTTATCGCTTCATCGTAAGTTAAATCACGCTGCTCTTCTAAAGACAGTTTTTCTGAAATCCTGGCATTCACAAAATTTTCAACCTGTCGCAATTCTTCCTCGCTTACTTTACTAAAATGTGAAAAATCAAAGCGCAAGTAATCGCCTTTTACCAAAGAACCTTTTTGTTCAACATGCTTTCCTAAAATTGTACGTAAAGCCTGATGCAACAAATGCGTAGCGGTATGATTGGCAGCTGTAGCGGTACGATTGGTCTTATTTACCACCGCGATTAATGTATCTTCCAGGTTCTTCGGTAAAGATTTTGTAAAATGGACAATCTGGTTGTTTTCCTTTTTGGTATCAAAAACCGAAATTTTATCACTCTTACTGCCTATAAGGTATCCTTTATCGCCTATCTGCCCGCCACCTTCCGGATAAAACGGCGTTTTATTCAACACAATTTGAAAAACCTCTCCTTGTTTTTTGGTTTTTACTTTACGGAATTTAGCAATTTTCACCTCAGCTTCTAACTGGTTGTAACCGATAAAACTTTCTTCAGCTACAGTATTTAATTCCTCCCAATCGCCGGCGGTAATTTGTGTGGCCGCACGAGAACGGTCTTTTTGCTGTTTAAGTTCAGCTTCGAATTTCTTTTCATCCAGAGAATAACCACGTTCACGTAAAATTAGCGCGGTAAGATCTATCGGAAAACCATAAGTATCGTATAGTTCAAAAGCTTTTTTTCCGGAAACCTCCTTTCCCGGGGTTTCTTTTATAATATTTTCAAGCAAAATCAACCCCTGATCAAGTGTTTTCAAAAAAGATTGTTCTTCTTCACGAATTACATTTTCGCAAAGTGTTTTTTGAGAAACCAACTCAGGAAAAGCTTTGCCCATCTGCTTGCTCAGCAAAGGCATTAGCTTGTATATAAAAGCTTCTTTTTGACCTAAGAAAGTAAATCCGTATCGAATGGCCCTTCGTAAAATCCTTCTAATTACATACCCGGCACCCGTATTAGAAGGTAATTGCCCATCGGCAATAGAAAAAGCAACCGCCCGAATATGATCGGAAATTACGCGAATCGCCACATCAGTTTCTTCTGAATTTCCGTATTTTTTCCCGGTAATTTTTTCAACTTCCGAAATCAGGGGAGTAAAAACATCGGTATCGTAATTTGATTGTTTTTCCTGAAGCACCATACACAAGCGTTCAAAACCAAGACCGGTATCAATATGTTTTGCAGGCAATTCTTCCAGACGGCCATCAGCTTTTCGGTTAAATTGCATAAAAACCAGGTTCCAAATTTCCACAACTTGCGGATGATCGGCATTTACAAGTTCCCGACCTGATTTTTTAACTTTTTCAGCTGCCGGGCGAATATCTATATGAATTTCAGAACAAGGGCCACAGGGACCCTGATCGCCCATTTCCCAGAAATTATCTTTTTTATCTCCGTACACAATCCGTTGCTCGGGAACAATCTTTTTCCAAATTCCCAGGGCTTCCGTATCCAACGCCAGGCCATCATCTTTATTTCCTTCAAAAACCGAAACATACAGACTGTTTTTATCAATTTTAAAAACTTCAGTCAACAACTCCCAGGCCCAGTTAATAGCTTCCTCTTTAAAATAATCACCAAAACTCCAGTTTCCGAGCATCTCAAACATGGTATGATGATAAGTATCCATGCCTACTTCTTCCAAATCGTTATGTTTTCCGCTTACCCGCAGGCATTTTTGTGAATCGGTTACCCGTGAATATTTCGGTTTTGTATTCCCGAGAAAATATTCCTTAAATTGGTTCATCCCTGCATTGGTAAACATTAAGGTGGGGTCATCTTTAATTACCATAGGTGCAGAGGGTACAATTTGGTGTGATTTTGTCTGAAAAAATTCTAAAAATTGGCGGCGTATGTCTTGGGATTTCATCAAAGCTTTTGTAATCTAAAAATTATTAAATTGGGTGCGCATTGAAACAATTTTTATCTTTGCCCGTTTAGCAATGGCACCTAGCACAAAAATTGCGTGCTTTTGGGGCAAAAATAGCATAAATTTAACTCATGTCGAAGGTTAAATATTATTACGATAGTGAAACCCTTTCCTATAAAAAAATTGAACGCCGCAGAGGTCGTCGATTGGGAATTTTACTGCTTAGTATTCTAGGGTCTTTTTTAGCAGGTTTTATCCTTCTGGTTATTTATTTAAATATTCCAGGCATAGAAACTCCACGTGAAAAAGCTTTAAAACGCGAATTGGAAAATATGGAGTTACAGTACGGACTGTTAAATAAAAAAATGGATCATATTCAAGATGTGTTGGGCAATATTGAAGATCGTGACAACAGCATATACCGGATGTATTTTGAAGCCAATCCCATTCCAGAGGAACAACGCCTGGCAGGTTTTGGCGGGATAAACCGATATCGTGAACTTGAAGGTTTTGATAATTCAAATTTGATTATTGAAACTTCTAAAAGAATGGATATTTTATCGAAACAATTAGTGGTACAATCTAAATCGCTGGATGAAATTTCTGATTTAGCCAGAGAAAAAGAAAGTATGCTGGCCTCGGTACCCGCTATTCAACCGGTAAAAAATGAAGATTTGAGCAGAATTGCTTCCGGCTATGGCTGGCGTACCGACCCTTTTACCAAAGTACGTAAATTTCATTATGGAATGGATTTTACCGCCCCTCGCGGCACACCGGTCTACGCCACCGGAAACGGCCGCGTAGAACGTGCTGATAATCGTGCTACCGGTTACGGAAACCATATTAGAATTGACCACGGGTTTGGTTACACCAGCCTTTACGGGCATTTATACAAATACAATGTAAGGGTTGGCCAGCAAGTGCAACGTGGCGATGTTATTGGTTATGTGGGTAGTACGGGCCGCTCTATGGCCGCTCATTTACATTATGAGATTTTTAAAGAAGAGGAACGTATAAACCCGATTAATTTTTACTATGGAAATCTTTCTCCGGAAGAATTTGATGAAGTTTTAAAGAAAGCACAACAAGAAAACCAATCGCTTGATTAATGCATTTTAACCTCCCTGAAAAACGATATTACAATATTGGCGAAGTAGCTGAAGCCTTTAAGGTAAATGCTTCGCTTATTCGTTTTTGGGAAAAAGAGTTTGATGTTATTAAACCCAAAAAAAATGCCAAGGGAAATCGAAAATTTACCCCGGAAGACATTCGAAACCTGGAACTTATCTATCATTTGGTAAAAGAACGCGGTTTTACCCTGGAGGGCGCAAAAATACATTTAAAAGAAGAAAAACAAAAAACCCTTTCTAACTTCGAAATTATTCGTAAGTTGGAGGGAGTAAAAGCTAAACTCAACCATCTTAAAAATCAGTTATAATAAACACAAAAAATCATTACTAATCCATATAAACAAAGCCAAACCAAGGGCTTATAAATTTATAAATAAATGAAAAAGTGGTTAATCCCGTTAATCGTAATAATTGTTTTGGCAATTATTGGCTACAATCTTACCGCCGGTGTAAACAACACCGCTGTAGAACTTGAAGAAAACGTAAAAGGCAATTGGGCAAATGTTGAAGATGCCTACCAGCGCCGAAGTGATCTTATCCCTAATTTGGTAAATACCGTAGAAGGTTCAGCCGATTTTGAACGCGGTACGCTTACCGAAGTTATCGAAGCCCGCTCACAGGCTACTTCAGTAAATGTTGATGCCGATAATTTAAGTGCCGAACAAATCAATCAGTTTCAACAGGCCCAAAGCGGATTGTCTTCTGCACTTTCCAGGTTGTTGGTAACCGTAGAACGCTATCCCGATATTAAATCGAACCAAAACTTTTTACAATTGCAATCGCAATTAGAAGGTACTGAAAATAGGGTGAGCGTGGCGCGTACCCGTTTTAATGAAAGCGTAAAAGAATACAACACCTTTATAAGAAAATTCCCAAATAATATTTTTGCCGGAATGTTCGGTTTTGAACGTATGAGTACTTTTGAAGCTGATGAAGGTGCAGAAACCGCCCCCGATGTAGATTTTGACTTTTAAAAAATGAGCAAGGCAGAAAAATTTTTAAATAAAAAAGAAGAGGAAGAAATTGTAGCGGCCATTCGTGAAGCCGAAAGCAATACTTCCGGAGAAATCAGGGTTCATTTGGAGAATTCCCACGGCGAAAAAGATATTTTTGAACGAGCCCGGGAAGTTTTCCATCACCTAAAAATGGACAATACCAAAGAAGAAAACGGAGTGCTTATATACGTGGCCGTTGAAGATCACGAATTCGTGATTTATGGAGACCGCGGAATTAACGATGTAGTACCCGATGATTTTTGGGAAAGCACTAAAGATGCCATTGTCACCCAATTTAAACAAAAGAAATTCAAACAGGGCCTGGTAAACGGGATATTAAAAGCCGGAGAGCAGCTTAAAAAGCACTTTCCCTGGTCTTCCGACACCGAAAATGAATTGCCCAACACCATTTCAAAAAAATAAATGCCACACACGATTTTCAGTAAAAAAACAGCCCTATTATTTATAGCCTTCGGAATATTCTTTACCGGGTTTGCACAGCGTGAAATTCCGCCACAGCCCTCCGAGCAAACCAGTGTCTATGATGAGGCCAATATCCTTACTGATGCTGAAAAAAATCAACTGGAGCAAAAACTCATTAGTTATGCTGATACCACTTCCACACAAATTGTAGTGGTAAGCATAAAATCTTTACAAGGCGAATACGAAGGCACTTATGCCGCACACTGGGCCGAGGAATGGGGAATTGGACAAAGTGACAAAGATAACGGGTTACTGGTGCTTGTTGCTGAAAACGACCGGAAAATCTGGATAACTACCGGCTATGGATTGGAAGAATATTTAACCGATGCCCGATCTAAAGAAATTATCGAACAAATTATTTTACCTGAATTCCGCAAAAATAATTATTACGGTGGTTTAGACAAAGGTACCGATGCCATTTTTCAAGTCTTGGCAGGCACCTTTGAAGGTTCACCGCAAAGCCGCGGAAATTCACAAGGTATTCCACTTCATTTCCTGATTATGGGAATTATTTTCATTATCATCATTGTTTCCATCAGCAGCCGAAATAAAGGTGGCCGCAATGGTGGCAGACGCAGTGGCAGCAGCACCTTGTTAGACGCTATCATTCTAAGCTCACTTGGTCGTGGCTCCTTTGGTGGTGGAAGTTCCGGTGGAGGCTTTGGCGGTGGTGGCGGCTTTGGTGGCGGCTTCGGCGGTGGCGGCTTTGGTGGCGGCGGTGCCGGCGGAAGTTGGTAACTTCAATTGACAGTCACAGCTAGCAGTTTATAAACAGAGTTTTCCGGGTACAAATCTCGTTTGACCACAAGTATAACAGGTACTTTCTTAGGCAAAAAAAGCACTTGAAATCAACAACCTCGGGGCAAACCCACGAAATATGTATCGGAAAACTACTTCTCGATACACCTTTTTATCCCGCTACACTTTATAGAAAACCACTAGAAGTCAATGGAGCAGATGGATTATAACGGGGTAAAACTAATTTAGCAATAACAGGGACAGCTGGCTTCTCCCGTTTTCATCAGGATTGCAATAACAACTTGTTTAAAACAAGCTATTGTATATCCTTAAACATTATTCACTTTAAAAATGCCCGATAAGTTTAAAAGCTCTTGTTTTTATTTGGATCTTTCCCTCCAAATTCGCTGAATTTATAAGTGAAGCTTAACATAAAATATTGTTCAAGAACCAACTCTTGTGTATCCTGAATAAAATCCTCACCAGTGTATCGTTGTGTGGCTACATTCTGGTTGAGCAAATCAAAGACTTTAAGTTTTAAGACCCCATCTTCACCCAGAATTTCATAGCCCAGGCTGGCATTCCACAAATAAAAAGAATCCTGAAACCCCGGTGCGGCATTTCCTACTTTTGTATATGTTATATCACTCCCAAAAATCACTCGTTCCGGCCAAAAAGAAGTAAGGGAAAGTGAGGCATTATGCGTTACAAAATTTTCTTCCCTACCATTTCCTAAACTATACTCAGCAGTGTTAAATTGAGGATTGTAAAAAGGCTCTATACGAAACAGGTCACCTATATTATACTCCAAAGACATACTCGGGTTAAGGCTTAATCTTTTAGAATAATATTGCTCTTCATTAGAAAAACCTATATTTCGGTTATAATTCCCATATACCCCTCCTTTTATTTTAAGGGAATTTTCATTTTCAAGCTCAAGGGTTTTATCCAAATTAAATCCTCCAAAGTAATTATATGCTCCATCTAAGTTGATATAGGTAGTAGTACGCACTAAATCTTCATCCACACTGGTACGGGTCACTACCTGGTCTTTGGTCCAATTTCCTCCAAAATAGGCATAAAACCCACTCCGGGTTTTAAAATCATAATCATTATAATTCGCATATATTCTATGGTTTAAAGAAGGACTTAAATCGGGATTTCCCTTAATAATATTTAAGGGATCAATTGTATTTATTACCGGCTGAAGTTGCGATATAGAAGGGGTTTGCCAGGAATTGCTATAGCTTGCATAAAAGTTCTTTCCCTGCCCGATTTCGTACCGCAGATAAGCACTGGTAAAAATATTATCATAGGTATTATCTATAGAAGTCTCTGTAAATAAATCCTGATTTTGAAGCCTAAGGCTCTGATAACCCCCAGATATAGAAGCCCTAAATTTTTCACTATTATAAACCAGACCGGCACTGGAACGATGATTGTATGAAGTTGATCTAAAATCATTACTCAACTCATCATTCAAGACAGAATATTCCCCATCGGTATTGGCGTCATAAACCAAACGTTCATTAGTCTCTTCTCCTTGCTCATAACGATAGGAAACATCAAACATTATTTTTTTAGTTAACGGCAGACGAATGGAACTATTAAGGTTATAGCTATCATTTCTATTATCTTCTGAAATTAGTTGATCCTGAATATCGGTTTCAATAAGTTGGCCTTGCTCATCATATATTTCACGTTCCGAATAAAAGGTATTATCTTGGTTTTGCTTATTATTTTGATTTCCAACTCCTACATTATAATAGCCTCCTTTATCACCAAACTTTCGGGTAAAAAACACATTATTGCTAAAGTTCATACTTTGAATTTCGGAATAATTTTCTGTAGCGGCACGATTTATAGGAGTTCCTTCATCTTCTACAGACTCAGTTACCGAACTATTATGAGAACGCCCGCTATTTGCCACTATATTTGGACGAACTGAGATACGAGTTAATGTATCAGGTTGTATCTCAAAACTAATATTAAATCGATGGTTATCATTCAAACGGGTTCCATTAGATTCCGAAATATTATAATACCGTCTGTTCGGAAGAATATTCTCTCTTTCTGTATTACTTGCTGTACGGTTATCAGCCCTATTATAAAAATAATTGGCGGAAAGTTCTGTTTTTTGAGGCCATTCATTTACAAAGCTTAAACCTGCATTATCTGAACGGGTTATTCCGTTTCCACCCCCAAATGAATTTCCATTAATACTAAAATTTCCATTTTGGTTTCGGGAAATAGAATAGGCATTTCTCCCCATTGCATCATATACTTCATCAAAGGTGAAACCTGAGGAATTAATATTATTAGAGCTTCCTAAAAGGCTCACCCGCATATCATTTTTAAAATAATTGCCAATTCCGCTTAGTTCATACCTATCATCGGTACCTGCTCCGGCAGTAAGCCTGGAAAAAAAACCTTTATTTTTATCTTCATCAATAGTAATATTAATGGTTTTATCATCTGATGCCCCTTCCTTACCCGTAAATTCTTCAGATTTTGTTTTCGTGTCTACAACCTGAATTTTATTGAGTAACTCTTTAGGAAGGTTCTTGGTAGCAATTTTTGGGTCATCGCCAAAAAACTCTTTCCCATTAACCTTTATCTGTGAAACAGGAGTGCCATTAACGGTAATTTCTCCATCTGAAGAAACCTCTACCCCCGGAAGTTCTTTTAAAACTTCTTCCAGGTTTGCATTATCCCGGGTTTTAAAAGATGCAGCATTAAATTCTAAGGTGTCTTTTTTAATGGTAACCGGTACCCGAGTGCCTTCTATCAAAACCTCATCTAATGTATTATCCTGAATTTCCATACTTATCTTCCCTAAATTCATTTTAGGTTTTACCTCCAAAACCCGGTCATAGGGTGCAAAACCTGCATAGGAAACTATAAAATGCATCTTATCTGTATTTAATTTCCCGCTTAACTCAAAATAGCCGTTTTTCTCAGAAATAGTATAATTTACCAGACTACTATCACTTGGATTCTCGATATAAACAGTAGCAGATTCCAATGCCTCTCCCTCAGGGTCCACTATAGTTCCATTAATTTCAAAATCCTGGGCAAAAAGGCTTCCTGTTATCATCAGAACAGCCAGAAATAATAACTTTTTCATTAAAATAATATTGATTAAAAAATAGTAGTCGTAACATACAAAAGGCACATCACAACTATATTTGTAGTTGTTTTTTTAAATTTGTTACAATTATTCTATTATTTTTTAATCACCCGTATCCGGTTAAAAACAAGTAAGTCTGCTCACTAATGAAAAATATTGTAATTAAATAGGGTATTTCTTTCAATTAATTTTAGCAAATCTCAAGATTTGTCCGCGCCTTTTTAGCATTGACATATTTTAAACAATTAACTAATTTTTATCAATAAAACCTGCGATGAGAAAACCTATGAGCTTAATTTGTTTAAATATCTAATTATCCGTTATTAGTAATATATACATTTTTGGTACTGCTCAACTCGCTTGAGATTCTATTCCGAATTTTCTTTAAAATCTAATAGTGTTGAACATAAACAAAATATACAAAGGATCTCCCCGATAAAGAATAAATTGGGGCAGGCTTTGAATCAATCCCGATGATTATGGATAAAGACCTTATACTTTTTAACGTCTTCCACGACCACCATTGCGGTCTATACCTCCGAACCTCTCAAATTTATAGGTAAAACTCAACATTGCATAGCGGGTTAAGATCAGGTTGCTGGTATCCTGAATAAAATCGTCACCAATTACCCGGCGGGTATCAATATTTTGATCGAGTAAATCGTAGACCTTTACTTTTAAAGTGGCATCTTCATCCCAAAACTGATAGCCAAGACTCATATTCCATAGAATGGAGGTATTATCAAAACCAGGAGAAACATTTCCGAAGTAATTATAAGAGATATCATTTCCAAAAACTACATTTTCAGGCCAGTAGGAAGTAGTTTGAATACCAATTCGATGATTTACAAAATCTTCATTCCTGTCGGGATTTATATCATATTGGGTATCATTGTAAGTTAATTCATAATTGGGATTAATATCCAATAATTCTTCAATTGCAAAAGTAAATCGTAAACTGGGACTCACACTATAGCGCTCAGCCATATATTGTACCTCATTGGTAAATCCTATATTTCGGTTATAATTTCCACGCAAACCAAGACGATAACGGAATTCCCTAGCATCTTTCTTATATTGTTTATTGTAGAAAGTCCCCAAATCAGCACTCATCGCCCCATTAACATTGGTATAGGTTGTTCTTCTCCTTAAATCTTCATCTACTGTGGTTACCGATACCACATTATTATCGGTAAAGTTCATATTAAACCAACTAAATATCCCGGTACGGGTTGAGAAATCAAAATTTCGATAGTTTAAACGAATATTCTGGGAAAAGGTTGGTCTTAATTCGGGGTTACCGACCCGTACATTCAATGGGTTGGTACGGTCTACCACCGGTTGTAACTGCCCAATTGACGGCACATTGGCATTAGTATTATAATTTATAGTCAAACTTTTTGAACGTTCTAATTCATAGCGTACCCTTGCCCGTAAAAATAAATTATTGTAGGTATTATCAAAATTTACATCTTCCAGGAAATTTTCATTTTCAAGTCGGGTATGCAATAAGCCAACATCTGTATTAATACGCCATGTATCGCCTTCGTAATTTAACCCGGCATTGGGGATATGCCTTCGTGTAGTTACCTCAAAATCATTACTCAATTCTTCATTAATATTATTGTATTCCCCATTAGCGTTTTCGGCCTCATAAACATAGCGCTCATTATTAGTATTGGAATATTCAAGTTCGTATGACAGGTCCAGAAACAACTGATCTGTCAGCACGCTACGTTGGCGAACTTCAAAGGAATAGGCGTCTCTATTATCATTATCATCGATAAACTGATCCTGGACTTCGGTTACTTCTTCGCCTTCCTCGTAAAACCGGCTTTCAGAATAGAAAAAATTATCATTTTCCTGACGGGAATGGCTATGGGAGAATTCAGCACTAAAAAAAGCACCCCTATTACCAAAACGCTTGATAAAATCAAGGTTATTACTAAAATCCATACTCTTTAAATCTTCTTCATTTGATGTTTCCGTATCGTTAATCAACTCACTGTCGCCATCTAAGGATTCTTCACTGCTAAAACGGTTTGATTTACCAAAGTTGGCATTAAACCTTGGCCGGATGGAAAGTCGGGTAAGCGTATCAAATTCTATTTCAAAACGGGTATTTGCCCGGTGACTATTATTCACAAGGTTACTTCGCTGTTCTGAATTGGTAAAATACCGGTTATCGGGAAGAATATTTTCCCGTTGGGTTACTGTTCGTCGTTCAGTATCATTTTTTCCGAAAAAATAATCTCCGCTTAACTTATACTTATCGTCATTCCATTTATTAACATAGTTCAATCCTGCTGTTTCGGCTTTTGTAATCCCACTACCATTATTACCAAAAACATTTCTTCCGGCACTACGCCCCATCATACCAAAAACCTCATCATAACTAAATCCTGAACTATTTATATTATTTGAACTCGCCAATACACTCAGTCGCATATTATCCTTAAAATAATTACCGATGGCACTTAACTCGTACCGCTCATTGGTCCCACCTCCGGCAGTGGCCCGAGAGAAAAGCCCGCGGTTTTTATCTTCTTTTATCGTAATATTTATCGATTTATTATCGGGATCGCCATCTTCACCTGTAAATTCCTGGGCACGGGTTTTAGTATCGGTCACCTGAATTTTCTCTATAATTTCCTTCGGAAGGTTTTTAGTAGCAATTTGCGGATCATCTCCAAAAAACTCTTCGCCGTTTACCAACAATCGTGAAACTGGCCGACCGTTTACCGTAATTTGACCATCGCTGTCTATTTCAACCCCGGGTAATTTTCGCAATAATTCTTCTAAATTGGCATCAGGCCGGGTTTTAAAAGAATCTGCATTAAACTCCAGAGTATCTTTTTTCAATGTAATTGGCGGACTTGTAGCATTAATTAATACTTCATCCAATTCATTATTCTGAACTTCCATGGTAATAGTTTCCAGGGCAATTTCTTCTTCCAGCTTTAGCTGCTGCCGAAAGGTTTGGTAACCCGCAAAAGAAATAGACAGATTGGTGTTTTCTGCTGAAGTATTCCCGTTTAGTTCAAAACTACCATCGGGTTCAGATATTGAATAAGTTACCAGGCTACTATCCGTTGCTTTTTCAAGATAAACCGTAGCCGATTCAAGGGGTCTTCCCTTTTCATCTATTACTTTACCACTGATTTGAAAACTTTGTGAATATGCAAAACTAAAACTTAAAAGAAGGAATAAAGTGCTAAGAAATCTCATTGAATATAAATCATAGGTGTTAGTATAAATAAAGATTTTCGGAATCTTCTTATACTCTTAAGACTACGATATGTCCTATTGGTTTAATCGGGAATTAAAATTAATGTAAAAATTACGGAATTAATCTAAGTATTCTAATCCTATATTTAAACTTTTGTTTCAATAGCTTTAAGGAATATACGCTACTAGATTAAATACTGGTAAATATGCTTGTTTGGTAAAGCACCTAAAAAAACAAATTTAAACTAAGATTGTCACGTCGAGCGCAGTCGAGACGTTTTTGTTTAACCTTTCGACTGCGCAAGATGACAAAAATAAACTTAGGTATTCAAACGGACAATCATATAATCTTATTTAAAATCAAAAAAGGAGATATAGTTATTGTAGAAAAAGCCGCTCAATTGGCGGCTTTTTTAAATCCACTGGCGGGAAGAAACATTTAAATTATAACTTAAGTTCCCAGCCCGGCTCATATTCGCGCTTCCAAAGTTCCATCGCATCACGGTCAAACATACGGCCTGTTTTTTCGTCAATATCAAAACCTTTGTCTATACGGTAGGCAATGTTGGAATAGTGCACCAAAGCCATACTGATATTGGCATCGGCAATAGGAGCTTTTAAATCAACTTTACCTCTTATCCCTTCAAAGAAATTCACCATATGTGCTGTTGACATATCGCCCCCTCCCCCAAGAGCCGTACCGGCCTCATCACTTTTCGAATCGAATTCTTTAAGCACCTCACCTTTACGGTTGGTGAGTTTATAACGTTGACGGTCTACAAAAACACTACCTTCACTACCGTAAATTATGGTGCCACGACCACCTCCATAGGTGTCATAGCCATTGCGACTTTTCCCGTCCCACTGAATAATTTTATCATCAGCATATCTAAAAGTGGCTTCCATCGTATCGTACATTTCCCAGCCATCATCAAGAAAATGACGTTTGGCAGCTTCTACTTCCACCCTTCTCGGGTAGTCTACCTGTAAAGCCCAGCGGGCAATATCAAACTCATGGGTAGCATTATTCCCGGTTTCAGCTGTACCGTAATTCCATCCGTACCAATGCCAGTTGTAATCCCAGGTTTCGGAGGTATACTCCCGCCTTGGGGCCGGCCCCTGCCATAAATCCCAGTCCAGGCCTTCAGGTACAACTGCTTTTTTCTGCACAGGGGTTTCTCCACGGGCATTGCTATAAAAAGCCACAGCTTTGTATGGCGTTCCTATTTTCCCTTCGTGAATATCTTTAATTATTTCAATGGTATGAGCCGAAGAACGCTGCTGGTTCCCCATCTGTACCAGTTTCCCATATTTCTTTTGGGCTGCTACCAGAAGTTCGTTTTCTTCCATATTATGGCTGGAGGGTTTTTCCACATATACATGTTTCCCAGCCTGTAAAGCCATAATAGATCCCGGTGTATGCCAGTGATCGGGCGTAGCATTAATGAGTAAATCCACTTCTTTATCTTCCAGAACCTTTCGAAAATCGTTTTCCAGTTTCGGTTTATAATCAATATGTTCTGAAAAGCGCTCCAGGGCCTTTTCCCGTTGACTTTTCATTACATCACATAAATAGAGTAGTTTTACGTTCGAAGACTCCGTGGCGATTGGCTGGAAATATGCGCCCAGCCTTCTTCCTAAACCGGCAATGGCTATATTTATTCTATCGTTGGAACCAATGATATTCCTGTAAATACTGGCTGGCATGCCCATCGCCGAACTGCTAAGAGCTATTCCTGTTCCGGCCAAACCTGTTTTTTTTATAAAATCTCTTCTACTACTCATTTTCAGGGGTTTTTATTTTGATGTTTTTAAAGCTTACACGATTGCCATGGTCCTGCAACAAAAGATGACCTTCTTCTAATTCACCGAAATTTGGCCAGTCTTTGTATTTACTTTCTTGTATTAGTTTCCTGAAATCTTTGGTTTTTCGTTTGTATTCCAATACTTTC
This sequence comes from Salegentibacter sp., assembly GCA_017795085.1. GTDB lineage: Bacteria > Bacteroidota > Bacteroidia > Flavobacteriales > Flavobacteriaceae > Salegentibacter. The sequence continues at coordinate 38,670 of CP051246.1, read as the reverse complement.
TTACCATTAAGCCAATGCTCTACACGCTTGCCTTCGCAAACAATACGGGCGGTATTCCATTCCCCAATGGGATTAACCGGTTTATCAGTATCAGCCTGGATTAAATCGTACAACGAAGCCAAAGTACGACTGCCTTTATGATTTCCTTTTTTTGCATCGGGATGGCGCTCATCATCCAAAATTTGATATTCCAATCCAATAGCCGAACCTTCACCTTTATTGAGACCGGTATCTACAAAATATTTGATTCCGCTATTGGCTCCTTCAGTTATTCTAAAATCAAGTTTTAACTCAAAGTCGCCGTAGCGTTTTTTGGTTACAATATCGCCACCCGCAGCCGATTCTTCACCGCCACTGGCCAACACGGTAAGTACTCCGTTTTCAATTTCCCAGCCCTGTTTTGGAAATTCATCGAGTTTAGCACCACGCCAGCCTTCGGTAGACTTTCCGTCCCATAGCATTTGCCAGCCGGCATCAACTTCTGATTTGGTTAGTTGGTTTTTGGTAGTTACAGGCTCTAGCGGACTTTCCTTTGAATATTCTTCTAAATCTTCGGTCAAAATTTTAATATTTCTCCAGCTAATTTCAGTGCCCTCTTCAGCACCACCGCCAATACTGTGTACCTGTAGGGCAATAAAACCTTTCCCGGTCATCTCATCTATCAAATGCGCTGCCGGCACAGCGTTTATCCAGGTTTTTATAGTATCTCCTATGGCTTCAATGCGATAAGTATTCCATTCATTTTGCTTAAAAGCCTGTCGCGCTTCGGTCAGTTCTTCCAGGTCTACCAACCAACCGCGACGAGCTTCATCATATATGCCCCCACTCCAAGCACGGTCGCTTGGGTCAATTTCTACCTGATAGCCGTGTACACGGCCATCCATATACCCATCGAGACTATTACTGCGAATTTGTATTCCTGAATTCATACTTGGGTGTACTTTAAATTCCAGCTCTAAGATAAAATCCTCGTAATCTTCTTCAGTAGTTAAAAAGGTATTGGGCGTATTATGTACAGTTTTACCAATTACGGTGTTATCTTCCACCCGATATTCGGCTTTACCACCTTTTACTTCCCAGCCTTCAAGATCTTCTTTAGGAGTGATATCCCGCCAGGGCGTATCATCATTTTTATTTTGCCCGCAAGCTGATAAAAGACCTACTAAAAGTACGAAACTAGATTTTCGAACAGTATCATTAATTTTTAGATTCATTCGGAATAATTTTAGGATCAAAAAAATGTTTTTATAAAATTTAGCTGAAAAGATATTAATTTATTCCCCTTAAAAAAATTAATCTATCAATTTTAAAGAAATACAACAACAGCTTTGTAAATTTATACCTCGAAAATTACTTCTGGTCCCGGCATAGAATTTATAGTGGTAAGAGCCAGAAGTGAGAACAATCAAAATAATATTAAATTTTGGCAGAAGCATTTTTTCAGCAACACCAAGAAATCTTCCACACCCTTTTTGAAGCAGCTTCAGAAGGAGTTATTGTGGTAAACAGCGAACAAAAAATTGTTACAGCCAACAAGACGGCCTTACAAATGTTTGGTTATGAAAAAGAAGAACTGCTGGGAGAACATCTTAATATTTTAATCCCTATAAATTATAAAGCCGATCATTCACAACACTTTAAGCGTTTTTTAAAACACAGTGAAAAACGGCAAATGGGACACGGGCGCGACCTATATGGAGTAAAAAAAGACGGCAGTGAATTTCCTGTTGAAGCCGGGTTAAACCCGTTTGAAGTTGACGGGGAACGCTTCGTGATGTCTTTGGTTGTAGATATTACTGTACGAAAAGAAAACCAGCGGCGAATTCGGGAGCTCAATGCCGATCTCGAAGACAAAATTAAAATTCGCACCCGGGAACTTAGTGATACCGTACAGGACCTCGAAAAAGAAATTTCTAAAAGAAAAAAGGCTGAAAAGCGTTTGAAACTATCCTTAAAGCAGGAGAAGGAACTTAACGAATTAAAAACCAAATTTCTTTCGCTGGTGTCACACGAATTTAAAACGCCACTGAGCGGGATTTTGAGTTCGGCTACATTAGCTGAAAAATACACCAAAACCGAACAGCAGGAAAAACGAGAAAAACACCTGCGTACCATAAAAAACAAAGTACACTACCTCAACAATATTTTAAATGATTTTCTTTCGTTGGAACGTCTGGAATCAGGCAATGTAAATTATAAATACAGTGAATTTAGCTTAAATAAGCTTATTAACGATGTGATATACAATGCCAACGTGACTTTAAAATACGGGCAGGAAATTGATTATCCACGGGATTTGAAAGACATTATGCTGCATCAGGATGAAAAAATTGTGGAGCTTATTTTGTCTAACTTAATGGGCAATGCCATCAAATATTCGCCTGAAGATTCCCTGATCAAATTCAGGGTAAAACCGGAAACTGAAAAAGTGATTTTTGAAGTTGAAGATGAAGGAATCGGAATTCCGCAAAAAGACCAGAAACATATTTTTGAACGCTATTTCAGGGCTGAAAACGCACTTTTAAACCAGGGTACAGGAATCGGGCTGAATATCGCGAAAGTCCACCTTGAAAATATGGGTGGGAAACTTTATTTTAAAAGTGAAGAAAACAAGGGCTCAATTTTTACTGTGGAATTGCCCTATAAAGGCAAAAAGGAAACTTGAATAAAATTCACAAAGTACAATGTCAACCAACCAAACTACAAAAATACTATTAATAGAAGACGATGTAACGGTACGGGAAAACACCGCAGAATTACTGGAACTTTCCGACTATGAGGTAGTAACCGCTCCAGACGGAAAGAAGGGACTTGAAAAAGCACAAACTGAAATTCCCGATATCATTATTTGTGATATTATGATGCCTGAATTAGATGGGTACGATGTGCTGCAAGGCCTGGCTAAAAATCCAAAAACCAGCACGATTCCTTTTATTTTCCTTTCCGCTAAAACCGAACATAAGGATGTTCGTCGTGGGATGGACCTTGGCGCTGACGATTATCTTACCAAGCCCTTTGAAGAAGAAGACTTGTTAAGTGCCATTGAAAGTAGGCTAGCCAAAGTTGAAATTTTAAAAAAACAGGTGTCGGCAACTGAAGAAAAAGAGAACAACCTACCCAATCTCTCGGCATTTCGGGAAATGATGAAAAACGGGCAACACCTTAGTTTTAAAGCGGGGGAAAACATTTATGAAGAAGGTAAAACTTCGGTAAATTTCTATTTGGTAGAACGCGGCGTGGTAAAAGCGCACAAGTTTGATGAACGCGGTAAAGAAATTATTACGCAACTTTATAAGGAAGAGGATTTCTTCGGAAATTTAAGTTTTAATAAAACCTCGGCTTATCGCGAATTTGCCACGGCTTTGGAAGATTCGGTTTTGTATTCGGTTTCTCGAGAAGAATTACGGAAAGTTTTACAACAAAACAGTCGGATTAGCCTGGAATTACTGGAAGTCATGAGCGACAATTTATTTGGCGTAAAAGATCAGTTAATGGAAATTGCCTATTCTTCGGTGCGAAAAAAAGTAGCGCGAACCATCCTGAAATTTGCCCGTGAATTGAAGAAAAACCCGTTGCAGAGTATCAGGATTTCCCGCGCCGATTTAGCCGGTGTTGCGGGAGTTGCCTCAGAAACGCTAATCAGAACCCTTTCAGATTTTAAAAAAGAAGGCCTTATTGAAATTGAAGGCAGAAATGTAAAATTGCTCAATGCTGATAAGCTAGAGCAAATTGGGTAAACATTGCGTGAAAACCTTCCAGAAATTAAAAACCTGGAAGGTTTAAAGAACTGAACTGTCTTGATTCTTTTCCCGAAAAAACTCCCCTTAACCTGATTCCCATCATATTTTATCAAGTCCAATGCCCGTAGTTTCACCCCAAATTAGGAATAAAAACTATGAGCCTGAATATCGTAATTTTAACCGATTTTTCTGAAGCAGCATACTCGGCAGCTAATTACGCATTACATCTTTCAATAGAAAAGTCTAATTTTTATTTGTTGCATATAGGAAATTCAAAAGATCAAAAATTAATTGATTTCACTCAAAAAACCATTCAAAACCCTAAAGCTAAGGGGCATAATTTTCACGCCATACGCAGTACTGACAACCTTATAAACGCTATCCGAAAAACAGTAGAAGAAAAAAGAATTGACTTGATTGTTATGGGAGTTTCAGCAAAGAATTTTTCCGATTTACAAGGACTCGGAGAAAACTCATACAATGTTATTAAAAAAGTGAAATGTCCGGTACTTATGGTACCCAAGAATTTTGATTTCAAATCCTGGGATTCCGTTTATTTTCCTGTCGACGCACGCATACCGATACCAAAATCCAGTTTAAACCTGCTCAAAAAGCTACCGGTACATTCCAGGACAAATTTTAGCATCTGGACTTATAATTGTGGTCAAAATGTTGAAGAAAAAACCGATCACCAAAATACTTTCACCAAAATCCTGAGTGGTTTCAAAACCGATTTCAAGAAGATCGAAGATTCTCCTGAATTTGTACTGTATTTTTGGAAAAAAGCCAATAAATCTGCCAGTTTAATTATGCTAAAGGCACGCCATTTAAAAATTTCAGAAACATTTTTACTTCGCCCTGCTGAAGAAACTCATCTACGACAAAAGATGCCAGTACTTATCCTACACGATTAATTTGTGAATTTTGGTTAAAGTTCAATTTCAAATTACTAAAATTGAACTGTATTTTCTGAAAATCTTGCAATATCTAAGCAAAATAGTTATGTTTATAGCTTAAGCAAAGCCTCTGGGTTTTGCTTTTCAATTTTACTATAAACGACAGTTTAAAAAGATTTAAATTATGACTAAAGAAGAAGTTTTAAACCGATTAAAACAAGGAAACAAGCGCTTTACTGCCGATAAAAAAGACGGAAAATTACAGGATAGCTCGCGTCGCCAGGAACTTACCGGCGGGCAGTCACCTTATGCTATCATTTTAAGTTGTGCCGATAGTCGTGTAGTACCCGAATTGGCTTTTGACACTGGCCTGGGCGAACTATTTACCGTGCGTGTTGCCGGAAATATTGCCAATAGTTCATCAATCGCAAGTATGGAATATGCTGTAGCACACTTAAATACCGAAATTATTGTAGTAATGGGCCACGAAAGTTGTGGTGCAGTAACCGCGGCTATGCAGGGGGGTGATAACGGCTATAACCTTAATCACCTGGTATCTCATATTGCTCCTGCAATTGCAGCTTCAGATAAAAATGCCGGAGTGAACGACGTGGTAAAAAAGAATGCAGAGCTTACAGCTGAAGAGCTTAAAACCCGCTCTACTATTATTAAAGAAGCGGCCGAAAACGGAAAAGTGAAAATTGTTCCAGCTTATTACAATCTTGACTCCGGAGAGGTGGATTTTTTATAAAAGCCCCCTAGCCCCCAAAGGGGAACTGAAAGCTTTTATTAGAACGTGAAAGAGGCTATTGACAATATTTGTCAACAGCCTCTTTTTTATTGACTTTCCCTTGCCTTAAAAATCTTCAGATGTAGGTGAGAAGACATTTTTCTCGCATTGTTTTTTGCGCGGTAAGCTACTTCACCTTTAAAAAGTTCATCTATGGTTTCAAACCATAGATTCAGCCAAACGCCAAAATGTTCAGCTCCAATGCTATTTTCATTTTCACGATCAACTTTCACGTGGGCAGTTTGCGGATTTCCTAAGTATTTTGCCTTAAAAAACAAACTGCTTTCCCAAAAGTCGGTGAGTTTTTCCAGGTGTGCATCCCAGTCGGTTATGCTTTTATTGAAAAAATGACCAATTTCAGGGTTTTTTCTCACTTTTTTATAGAACCCGGAAACAAGGCGATAAACATCTTCCCGGGTTTTTATATCCTCTTTCATTAAAATAGATTTATCACAATAAAAATTAGGGAAATTAGTAAACTTAGCAAGAGGGAATTAAAAATAATTTTTGATTTTAATTGCGCTAAAATAGTAGTATTGAAGCCCATACAGGCAATTACCACCACAAACAGTTGGATCATATTTACCAGGCTGTGGCCATTCATCAAGATAAACATAGCGGCAATAGATCCCAAACAGCTGGATGCGATAATTCCAATCGCGGAATATCCCATAGTCATTTCTTCAAAATCGGCTAAAAGATTCTTATAAAGTCTCATATCTTCAGGTTTTAAATTCTATGATAAAATTAGCCTGAAAACCCTGAAACTTTTATGATTAAAATCATATAAACAAGGATTTACATTTTTTTGAGATTAATCAAAAAGCCCCTTCAAATAAATGAAGAAGCTTTTTAGCTTTTTACAACCAAGCCTTAACTTTTAAATCGTTCAAAAACTTCTTTTTCCAGGTTTTCCCGGTGATCGGGATGTGCGATGGAGATTAAAGCTTTTGCGCGTTGCTTTAGATTCTTCCCATATAAGTTTACCACGCCATATTCAGTAGCTATATAATGCACGTGTGCCCGCGTGGTAGTTACACCTGCCCCTTCTTTTAAGAAAGGAACGATTTTGGAAATTCCCTTGTTGGTAACCGAAGGCATCGCAATTATCGGCTTTCCACCTTCAGAAAGGGAAGCCCCGCGAATAAAATCCATTTGCCCGCCCACTCCGGAATATTGAAACTTCCCGATAGTATCGGCACAAACCTGTCCGGTAAGATCAATCTCAATGGCTGAATTGATAGCGGTTACTTTAGGGTTTTGTCGAATTATAGCGGTATCATTGGTATAAGCAGCCTCTTTAAAATGCACTATGGGGTTATCGTCAATAAAATCGTAAAGTTTGGGCGAACCCACCGCAAAACAGGTAACCAGTTTCCCGGTTTTAATCTTTTTATGCGTCCCGGTAATTACACCCGATTCAACTAACGGTAAAATCCCGTCGGAAAACATTTCGGTATGAATCCCCAGGTTTTTATGATTTTTAAGGTTGTTTAAAACCACATTTGGAATGCCGCCAATTCCCATTTGCAGGGTGGCTCCATCTTCAATAAGCCCGGCTACGTGGTGGCCTATTTGCTTTTCAATCTCAGTGGCTTCGGTGATATGTGAGGCGTGAATGGGTATATCAACTTCAATTGCCGAGGAAATCTGGCTCACGTGAATAATTCCATCACCGTGTGTTCTCGGCACCTGTGGATTGATTTGTGCGATTACCTTTTTAGCCGTTTGGATAGCCGGTAAAGCAATATCTACCGAAACTCCAAGCGAACAATACCCGTGTTTATCTGGTGGAGAAACCTGGATAAATGCTACATCCAAGGGTAAAATGTTTCTGCGGAAAAGGGTATGAATTTCACTTAAGAAAATAGGGATGTAAGCTCCGGATTCAGTATTTACTGCTTTTCTCACATTGCCGCCCACAAAACAGGAATTGGTGATAAAAGCATCGCTATAGGGTTTTTCGGTATATCTTGCCGAACCTTCGGTATGAATTTGAATTAATTCTACTTCTTTAAGTTCATTATGGCGCTCGCAAAGTGCATCGATTAAGGTATTTGGAGTCATCGCGGCACCTTGTAAAAATACGCGGTCACCAGATTTCACACAACGTACTGCTTCAGCGGCAGAGACGATATTAAGATTTGGCATGGGTTTTAATATTCAGGTTAAAATTGATGTCTATTTCTTCTTCAATTACAATAAGTCCAAAAACTTTGCTTGGAGCTTCCAGGTTAAAATCGGTGATATTCAGAGCCAGGCTACCGTTAAAGCAAAGTTCATCTTCGCCTGAAACTTCTACCGGAAAAGTATATTCTTTATCTACCCCGGCAATTTGAAAGTTTAAAGTCACCCTGGCATTCTCTTTATCCTGCATTTGAATTTGTTTGACTTTTAATAAAATTCTCGAATGTTTATCAGTTTTAAGGAGCTCATTAAAATCTTTATTGATACGCCGATTCCCGCAATCGAATTTTTCATTTTTCAAAGGAAGTACACTGTTACTAAAATTAAAAGTGCCACTTTTTTTAATAAAATTTACTTTAATAGTCTCCTCCTGAAATTCGTGCGTATTAAAATCGCATTCAAACTCGTTGATATTGGTATTACCGGAGATACTAAGACTGCTTCCCGAAAGAATTTTCACTTCCCGGGTCTCCAGGTTGGTTTGTGAAAAACCTATACCTACAGAAAGAAATAAACAGAAGAGCAAAAAGTAGGTTTTCATAATTCCGGGGTTTGTTTTTGATAAATACTTCTCGCTACTATTTTAATTCCGCTCTCGCTACATTAAAATCACTCGAAGTGACGATTGAACTTATAAATTATTGTCAAAAAAGCCCCGGCGAAACTCGTTAGGAGGGAGCATCCGGGGCCGGTATTCAACTTAAAAACTAATTGCTGCTTCTAGCATAAGTCCGTTGAATTGTCCTTCATGGAAGATGGTTTCCGGATTAAATCCGTTGTAGTTTTGATTTACATATTCCACTTTTGCCAGGATATTCTTGGTCATAAACCAACCCGCACTTAACTGAGTTCTGTCAATATCGATGTCATTCCCGTTTGCTTCTTCACCTTCTACGGTGTTATAACGGCCACCGATATAAAAGTTCTCATTCGGTCCAAATCGGTAGATCAATTCTCCCGCAAGTTGGGTGAAAGATCTGGTGTCTGTTTCAGTACTGCGTTTTCCACTAGAGTGCTCCAAAGTTCCAAAGAATTCAAGACCGCCATACTTTACAAATGGGTTTACCATAAAGGCAGTTACTTCATTGCCAAAGTTAGGATTGTAACGGCCAGACCTAAAGTTTCCGGCTGCACTGGCTTCGGGGTTTTCCATTACCAGATAATATCTTGATCCCGCACGATCTGCACTGTACAGATAAGAATTGGCTACCTGATTAGTGTGATAAACAGACCCGGTTAATCGCCATCTCAAATCATCGGCATCAGCAAAAGGCTGGTTATCATAACCTAGTTTCGCCAACCAGGAAACACCATTGGCTTCAGAATATTCGGGAGATTGGTTTAGTTTACCGTTGGTAGCACCTACCATCCCGATAAATCCATTATCGCGGTAGTATACCTCAGCACCAACTTCAGTGGTAAAGGCATCCATAATCAGGTTTCCCACAAAGGGGTTGTAAATAGCCTGGGCGTTATCGGTTCTTCTAAAGTGAGCATCACCGTAGTTGTTTTCCATATGCCCGATCTTTACGGTAGTTTTATTCATAAAATCTTCCATAAAACCAGGGCTTACAAAATCCAGTTTATCAATTTGAATATACCCATCCTTTACATAAGGCTCTGGGTGGTGACGAGAAGAAAGATAAGTACGTAAGTGCATTCTAACTCCGTCATACAACTGCACATCCAAATCTAAGTTGGCAGTAGGCAGGTTAAAGTTGCTGCCCAATTTAATAAGGGCTACCCCAGAGTTTTCGTGGTCTAGTGCCTGGAACTGAATAGTGGAGGCTCCTCCTACCCTAACCTGAAGACCATCAAAGGTAGAAACGGTATCCTTAGGGGCTTCAAAAATGTGTAATCCGCGTTGATCTAATGGCCTGAAGTTATCAAGGTCACGTTCCTGCGCCTGCATTTGGAATCCAAAAAGCACGAAGGCTATAAGTCCGAAATATTTAAGTGAATTTTTCATGGTCTTGTAATTTTAAGTTGAATGTTTATTTAGAAAATGAGGTTTTAAATTTTATAGTCACTTCATCACCGGTTTTAATAGAACCAAACATTGCTGTTGGCGGATCTACTTTATAATCGGTCATATTGAAGGTTTTCTCTCCTGAAAGTTCTAGCTTACTGCCGTTTAAAACAGCGGTACACGCTATTGGAATTTCTCTGGTTTGTCCCGCAATCTTTAGGTTACCGATAGTTTGCAAGGCGTAGGCATTACTACCTTTACTTTCAATGCTATTAACCGATTTCAATTGAAACTCGATGTTTTCATAGTCATCGGTTTTTAAAGCTTTATAAGTATTTTTATCCATTCCGCTTTTTCCGCTATCAAGACCTTCAGCAGGAATAATCACTTTTAAGCTTTTTATCCCGGTAAGTTCATTCCCTTCGGTTTGCAGTTCAGCGGTTCCCTGTTTTTTTGTAGCGTCAAGTTTCCAATCGTGAATATTTGAAGTTCCTTCTACAATAATTTTAGAAGAAGATTGCATCTTATAAGTTTGGGCTTGCAAAGTTCCAGCGACCAGCAGAAAGAAAAACATATTAACTAGTAGGCTTGTTCTTACAAAAGTTCTCATAACATTAGGTTTTTAAGTTTGGTACAAAGTTGCGGCACAACAACTGTGTTTTTTATGACGAGCATCAGGTTTTTGAAGATTTAAACCCCGCTCTCTTGAAGTTATGAGAAACAAAAAACTAAGCAAAATCAATAGTTTAGAGAAACTACAACGTTTTCATTTTAGTAAAAAAAGTATATTTTAAAAATATAACAGCGTAGAATTAGATTGAGGAATTTAATTTCACGCGAAGTGCACAGAGAAATTTTATGAATTCCTGGCAGGTATGATTTAGAAGATAAAATTGATCAAGAAATCTATTTTTTCCCGTAAAGCGCGTGAGGCTTTTCGCAAAAGGCTTAGAGAACATTGGTGAATTCGCGGCAAAACCAATTAACGAATCACGGATTACCGATTTAACTTGACTGAGTCCGGATAGAATAAAACTTATTGCTCAAGGAAAGCCCTCACCCAACCTCTTCCTGAGGGAGAGGGGGATACAAAATTCGTGGCGAAACCAATTAAGGAATCCCCACCAATTAACCATTTAATCAATAATATAATTCGTCGGTCTTTAAATTTAGGAAGCGGGAAGTGGCAAAAAATGTACTTAACCAGGTAATAATTACTCCCATAAGAAAAACGCCTATAAATAGCGAAAGTAACAGTTTTACATCGCCGGTAAGATTAAGTTCCGGAAAGCTGTTATTTAGATAATATAAAATTCCCGCCATACCTATTAAAGCAAGAAAAGCACCAATCATTCCCAGTTTCACACTTTGCCAGATAAAAGGACGACGGATAAAACCTTTAGTAGCACCCACCATTTGCATGGTTTTAATCGTAAATCGCTTGGAGTATACTGAAAGTCGAATAGAGCTGTTAATAAGCAAAACCGCAATAAAAAGGAAAAGGCCACTGGCAATGAGTATCCACAGACTTATTTTCTTTACATTTTCATTGAGCAGGGCAATTAGGGGTTTATCGTATACCACCTCATCAACAAAATTTTTGGCGGTGAGTTCTGTAGCAATCTCATTAACCTGTTCCGAAGAAACAAAATCAGCGTTCATATACACATCAATGGAATTTTGCAACGGATTATAGCCTAAAAACTCCATAAAATCTTCGCCTATTTCTTTACTATGGGTTTCGGCAGCATCTTCTTTAGACACATAAACGGTAGATTTGGTATATTCAGCCATCGCCAAACTCTTTTTGAGATCTTCAATTTCTACCTCTTTGGCATTGTCTTTTAAATATACGGTAAGAGCAATTTGTTCTTTAAAATGATCGGCCACCTTTTTGGTATTTAAGACCAGCATACCTAACATTCCCAATAAAAAAAGTACTAAACCTATACTAATAACCACCGAAAAATAAGAAGAGATCAATCGGCGTTTCTGGTACTTTTCAAAAGATGTGCTCATAAGGTGACCTCAGATTTTCTGTAAAAATAAAAAAGATAAGCTTTCATTATCCTTAAAACGTTCAAAGTTTAAAAAAATTAGCCCAACTTATATTTTTTTGGCACAAACTCACAAATCTTTTAGGCAGGTCTGATTCTTAATTTTATTTTTATCCTGAAAAACTGGAACTATGGAATTTTTAATCTTCGGAACCGGCGGCGTGGGTGGCTATTTTGGCGGCCGACTAGCAAAAGCAGGATATCCTGTTAGTTTTATTGCCCGTGGAAAACATTTGGAAGCGATTCAAAAAAACGGACTGGAAGTTGAAAGCATTAACGGGAACATTAAAGTACAGCCTAAACTCGCTACCGATAATTTAGCTGAAGTAGCTACGCCCGATTTAGTGATTTTAGCGGTAAAATCATGGCAAATTCAGGAAATAGCAAAGCAATTGAAACCTGTAATTTCTGCTGACACAATGGTTTTGCCTTTACAAAACGGCGCCGATAATGCCGAAAAATTACTGGAAATCCTTCCGAAGAAAAATGTACTGGCAGGACTTTGCCATTTGATCAGTTTTATAGAAAAACCAGGGAAAATCAAACACGTATCTTTTGAACCGCGTATCACTTTTGGTGAAATTGATAATTCAAAAACTTCAAGAATTCAACAATTAAAAACGGCCTTTGAAAAGGCTAAAATCACTAATGTAAATCCTGACAACATTCAGCTTGAAATTTGGAAAAAATTCCTATTTATTGCTACCATCAGCGGAATTGGCGGTTTAACCCGTGTGCCAATAGATAAAATCAGGGAAAGTAAATATCTATACGATATGATGCTGGAAACGGCTCGGGAAATTAAAGCCCTGGCAAAGGCTAAGGAAATCCCTTTAAATGATGAGCATCTTAAAAAATCTTTTGAACTTATCAATAGTCAACCTGCCGGGACTACCGCTTCTACACAACGGGATTTAATGGAAAGCAAAGCTTCAGAATTAGAGAATTTTAATGGTTATATTGTTAGGGAAGGTGAAAAATTAAATATCCCCACACCCATAAATAAAATAATTTATGAATGTTTACTGCCAATGGAAAGGGAAGCCAGGAGTAAATAGCTTATTAGTGGGAATAAAATAAGCGTATCACTTGTATTAAATACAGTTTTAAAAAACAATGAATTTAAAAAGTAGATAAATTCACTTTCTTAATATAAACAGGATAAAAACCACTAATCCCCGCTCCTTAACTTCTCATAACTGGTTTAAAATTGTAAATTTGCAGCCATTCAAACAGGGAATAAAAATGAGTTACAACTTCAACGAAATTGAAGCCAAATGGCAAAAATACTGGGCAGAAAATCAAACGTTTCGTGCCAGCAATTCACCCGACAAACCAAAATATTATGTGCTTGATATGTTCCCTTATCCGTCAGGCGCGGGACTTCACGTGGGGCATCCGCTGGGCTATATTGCCAGCGATATTTATGCACGTTACAAGCGCCACAAAGGTTTTAATGTTTTGCATCCGCAAGGATATGATAGTTTTGGACTACCAGCCGAACAATATGCCATTCAAACCGGGCAACACCCCGCAGTAACTACCGAAAATAATATAAAAAGATATCGCGAACAGCTTGATAAAATCGGCTTTTCTTTTGACTGGAGCCGGGAAGTGCGTACCAGCAATCCCGACTATTATAAATGGACGCAGTGGATCTTTATCCAGCTTTTTGAATCCTGGTATGATTTGGAAGCCGATAAATCCAGGCCTATTTCTGAATTAAAAGAAATTTTTACCGCGGAAGGGAATTCGCGGGTAAAGGCTGCTTGTGATGATGATGTAGAAGAATTTTCAGCAGAAGCCTGGAATGCTTTTTCTTCAGAAGAAAAACAAGAAATTTTATTAAAATACCGACTTACATATTTAGCTGAAACCGAAGTCAACTGGTGTCCACAACTGGGAACCGTTTTAGCCAACGATGAGATTGTTAACGGCGTTTCCGAACGCGGTGGCTATCCCGTGGTTCGCAAAAAAATGACACAATGGAGCATGCGAATTTCGGCATTTTCTGAGCGTCTATTACAAGGTTTAGATCAACTGGACTGGACCGAAAGTTTAAAGGAAAGTCAGCGGAATTGGATTGGGAAATCAGTAGGCGCCCACGTCGATTTCAACATTCAAAATTCAGAATTCAGAATTGGTGTTTTTACAACAAGACCCGACACTATTTTCGGCGTAAGTTTTATGACTTTAGCGCCGGAGCATGATTTGGTCAAGAAAATCACCACAACACAACAAAAAGAGGAAGTTGAAGCCTATATCGCAACCAGTGCAAAACGTAGCGAGCGCGAGCGAATGGCCGATGTAAAAAGCATTACCGGCGTTTTTACCGGGGCTTATGCCGAACATCCGTTCACCAAAGAACCAATCCCGATCTGGATTGGGGATTACGTACTTGCCGGCTACGGCACCGGTGCAGTAATGGCAGTTCCTTGTGGCGATCAGCGGGATTATGATTTTGCAAAACATTTTGAAATTCCTATTCCCAATATTTTTAAAAACGTGGATATTTCTGAAGAAGCTTTTTCAGGAAAAGAAGGCACGGTAATCGCAAATTCCAATTTTCTTAGCGGCCTCGAGTATAAAGAGGCCCTGCAAAAAGTCATCCTGGAACTTGAAAAAACCGGCCAGGGTTATGGTAAAACAAATTATAGATTACGCGATGCGGTTTTTAGTCGACAGCGTTATTGGGGAGAGCCATTCCCTGTGTATTATGTAAACGGAATGCCGCAAATGATAGCTGCTGAACATTTGCCGCTGCACCTCCCTGAAGTTGAAAAATACCTACCTACCGAAGAAGGAGAACCACCTTTAGGACGAGCCAATGTTTGGGCCTGGGATACAAAATCTAATCAGGTAGTAACCAATGAAAAGATAGATAATAAAACAGTTTTCCCTTTAGAATTAAATACCATGCCGGGATGGGCAGGAAGCTCCTGGTACCTTTTCCGTTATATGGACGCGCAAAACAAAAATGAATTTGTTTCTAAAGAAGCCCAGAAATATTGGGAAAACGTAGATTTATACATAGGTGGAAGCGAACACGCCACCGGACACTTATTATATTCCCGATTCTGGACAAAGTTTTTACACGACCGCGGTCACCTTTCCGTTGAAGAGCCGTTTAAAAAGCTGATCAACCAGGGAATGATTTTAGGTCAGAGTGCTTTTGTTTATAGGTTGGAAGAAGAGAATGTTTTTGTCTCTAAAAATCTAATAGGAGAAAATAATGTACAGCCAATTCATGCCGATGTCTCTTTAGTTAACCATTCTGATGAATTGGATATTGAAGGCTTTAAAAAATGGCGTCCTGAGTTTAAAGACGCAAAGTTTTTAACTGAAAAAGATGGCACTTACATTGTTGGTCGTGAAGTCGAAAAAATGTCGAAATCCAAATACAATGTGGTAAATCCCGATGATATTTGTGAAGATTACGGCGCCGATACGCTTAGAATGTACGAGATGTTTCTCGGGCCATTAGAACAGGCAAAACCCTGGAATACCGCGGGAATCACCGGCGTACATAACTTCCTTAAAAAGCTATGGAAGTTATACCACAACGGTGAACAGTTTGAAGTTTCCGAAGAAAAAGCATCAGCCGATTCTTTAAAGACCCTACATAAAACCATAAAGAAAGTGACTGAAGATATTGAGGAATTCAGTTTTAATACTTCGGTTTCCACGTTTATGATTTGCGTTAATGAGCTTTCAGCACAAAAATGTAACAGCCGGGAAGTTTTAGAGTCTCTAGCAGTACTTATTGCACCTTATGCACCGCATATTGCCGAAGAATTATGGAATAAATTAGGAAACTCCGAATCGGTAGTCACTGCTGAATATCCTGAATTTGAAGAAAAATACCTGGTAGAAAGTACCAAAAACTATCCGATTTCTTTTAACGGAAAAATGCGATTTACGATGGAGCTTCCGCTGGATATGCCAAAAGATGATATCGAAAAAACCGTGATGGCAGATGAACGTACCCAAAAACAATTAGACGGACGAACACCTAGAAAAGTAATCGTTGTCCCTGGAAAAATTGTAAATATTGTGGGATAACCGATTTGAAAATTATATGATTTGAAAATCCGTTTCTCAATTGAGAAACGGATTTTTTTGTGTTTAACAACTTAAGAATGCTCTCTTACATTATACAATACCCCACCCACATTAATTTCCCTTTAGGGGTTAGGGAACTTATATGTCATTGTGATGGAGATACAACCGAAACAATCTATTAATCCAAGAGCTAAGATTTAAAAACAGTTACCCTCCAATAGTAATCATACTCCGGTTGTTGTTATGTTTTTTAGGATTTTGAAGTTTTTGAAAGCTGTCCATTCCCGCCCGTGTGGCTTTCTTTTTAAATAGCCTGTGTTCAATTAAAGGCTCAATATTCTCTCCTTTACGAAATGCACCAAGTAAATTGGTTTCTTTATTGGAAAACAGGCAGTTTTTAATCCTTCCGTTGGCCGTAAGGCGAATACGGTTACAGGCATCACAAAATGGATTGGTAACCGAACTGATAATGCCAAACTTGCCCTGAAATCCTTTTATTTTAAAATCTCGGGAAGTGAAATTAGCTTCATTTTCTAAATCAATAATATTTTCTTCGCCAAAAAATTCGGTTACCTGAGTCATAATTTCATCTTGAGAAACCAGTTTATCCCGGCTCCAGCGATTGCCATCAAATGGCATAAACTCGATAAACCGAACACTTATCGGCAAATTTCGGGTAAAAAGCACAAAATCATTAATCTCATCTTCATTAAAATACTTCATCAAAACCGCATTGATTTTTACGGTAAAACCTTCTTCAATTAGCAAATGCATATTTTCCCAGGCCTTTTTAAACTGATCTCGTCTCGTAATCACCTTGAATTTTCTTTCATCTAAAGTATCCAGGCTTAAATTGATTTTCTTTAAGCCGTATTTCTTAAAATCGATAATAAACCTATCGGCTAATATTGCATTTGTGGTAATTCCCAACTCTACATTAAGGGTGGAAAGTTTTTTAAGGATTTCTCTAAAATCTTTCCTCACTAAAGGTTCCCCGCCGGTTAACCTGATTTTATCAACCCCGTTTTTTACAAATATTTTTGCAATCTCATAAATTTCTTCAGCCGTCATCAACTCGCTTCGAGGCGTAAGCGGCACCCCGTGTTCAGGCATACAGTAGTTACAGCGCAAATTGCATTTTTCGGATAAAGAAATACGTAAATAGTTATGACTTCGGCCGAATTTATCGGTAAGGACTTCCGTGGTTTTAGACATTTTCAGGATGTTTTGCTCCCCTTAGAATTTTAAAAACGTGAAGCAGATGGGGAAAAACTGCTTCCATAGATTCGCGAGCGCCGTTGGTAGAACCCGGCAATGCAAGGACTAAGCAATTTCCAATAGTTCCCGCAATACTTCGGGAGAGCATAGCATAAGGCATACGCTCCTGCCCGTAACTGCGAATGGTCTCTTCAATTCCGGGAATTCGCCTTTCAATAATCGGTTCCAAAGCTTCGGGGGTTACATCGCGAAAGGAAAGTCCGGTACCACCAGTGTAAATTACCAAATCATTTTCTTCAGAATAGGTTAGCGCTTTGTTTCTTATAAGTTCGGCTTCATCGGGAATTACTTCGTAAGAGGCAATTTCTACGCCGCTTTCTTCCAGTTTTTGAATAATAGCCTTCCCGGCGCGGTCTTCTTTCTTACCTTCTGAAATACTATCGGAACAAACAATAACACAAGCCTTTAATTTTCGACTGTTCTTTTGTTGAAAACTGCTTTTCCCACCAGACTTTTTCACCAGGGAGATATTCCCGATTTCAATATTCTTATCCAGGGGTTTTAGCATATCGTACATCGTTAAGGCCACGATACTTGCACCGTGCATCGCCTCTACCTCTACCCCGGTTTTGTAAACCGTTTTTACAGTAACATTTATGGTTACTTCCAAGCCTTCGGTTTCATAGGTTACGGCAGTAAATTCTACCGGAAGCGGATGGCAATCGGGAATACTCTGACTCGTATTCTTTACGGCAAACAGCCCCGCAGTTTTTGCCATTTCAAAAACATCTCCTTTAGGTACCTTCTTTTCCAAAAGGGCGGTTTTTGTTGCTTCACTTCCCAGTTTCACCACCGCTTTTGCAGTAGCCGAACGAAGCGTTTTTATTTTGTGAGTAATATCAACCATAATCTTACACGTTAACTTTCCATTGAAATTCTTTTGAAGCAAAAATCTCTTTTCCGAAAATAGGCACTTCACTTTTCACCCGGTTTACCAAATATTCAGTAGCTTGATAAACCTGTTTTCTACGTTTTGAAGATACAAAAACAAAAAAGCATAATTCCCCTGCTTTTACTTTGCCCAGGCTATGATAAATATGCATACAGGTAAGATTAAACTTTGCAAAAGCATCTTCTCGAATTTCGTGCAATTTCTCTGCGGCCATCTCTTCATAAGCTGAATAGGTTATTGCGTTCATTTGTTTCCCGTCAACCTCATCGGCGCGAATTTGCCCGAGGAAAATATTATGTGCTCCAATATTTTTCTTGCTTTGATGTTTAGCAATAGCCTCGGCAACAAACCCAGGTTGAATGGCTCCCTCTATAAATACTTTTTTCATTTCATTAATCTTTTTATAATAAATCGAGGTCATCCTGAATTTATTTCAGGATCTAATCCCTCAATTAATTACTTATTTTTACAGATTGCTCTGCTCCTGATATCGCTCGCAATGACGAAAAAACTTTATCGTCATTGCGAAGGAGGTTCGACTGAAGCAATCTCTTGCAACTTTCTTAGGCTCCCTATTTAATAATTGAGGCCTTCTACATTCGTGGCGAAACCCTCACCCCGCCTCTCTCAGAGGGAGAGGAGCTTTTTCAAACAACCACTTCCTTCAATTGTTGTAAAGCCCGAACTCCGCCGGAAATACTTTTTACATTTTTAAAATTATAAGTTTTCAGTATTTTTAAAGCAGCCAGGCTGCGTTTTCCGCTTTGGCAGAAAACAAGGATTTCATCTTCAGGATTTAGTCGGCAAAGCTCATTCTCTAATTTAGAAAATGGAATTTCCAGCATTGTAGGAAAATCCATTTTTGGTTGCTCGTAAGCTTCCCTAACATCAAGAAAAAAGGCGTTTTCATTTATTTCATCCGCGTAAATTTCCTCGGAAAAAAATTGCTGATGTTGCCGCTCATAAAATTCTTTATCGATTTTCAGAGAGTCATCTTTTGCGAATTCGAAAACCTCCTGACGGTTAAAAAGCGTGTTGTATAGCAGTAATTTCCCTGAAAGTATTTCACCTGTGCCCAGTAAAATTTTAAGCACTTCCCCAGCCTGAAACATTCCGGCCAGGCCAACGCTGGTTCCCAACACCCCGGCTTCTTCGCAATTTTGTACTTCCGCCTTTTCATCGGGAAACAAACAGCGATAAGTCGGCCCATTTTTATAATTGAAAACCGAAACCTGAAATTCAAATTTATAAACCGAAGCATAAATAAAACTTTTCTCGGTTAACACACAGGCGTCATTAATAAGGTACCGCACTGCCAAGCTATCGGTGCAATCTACTAGCAAATCGTAGTTTTTTATCAATTCAGGGGCATTTTCACCACTTAAAAACTCCGAATAATTTTCAATTTTCACTTCAGAATTCAGTGCATAAAGCTGCTTTCTGGCTTCGGTAACCTTAAATTTCCCTACTGATTTTTCCCGGAACAATACCTGCCTCTGCAAATTGCTTTTATCAACACGATCACCATCTACAAGTCCGATGTTTCCTATACCAGCCGAAACAAGATAAGGTAAAACAGCGCAGCCCAAGCCGCCCACTCCTATTACAAGGACCTTGCTGTTTTTTAGTTTTTCCTGACCTTGCTTGCCAACCTGTGGCAAGCTGATTTGTTTTTGGTATCGTTGCATAATCATCCTCCTGAAAACGGTGGTAAAACCGCTATTTCATCGTTTTCTTCTAAATTGAAATTTTCGTTTTGTTTTCTAATTTTTCGGTTTACAGCTACCTGTACCGGCAGGTTATAAATGGCATATTTTTCATGCAATGCTGAAATTAAGCTTGAAAAACTCTTGTCTTTTAACGCTAGTTTCTCTTCATCACAACGTGCAACTTCAGCCATCACCCCAAAATATTTAATCCTTAACATAATTCAGCTGATTTTGGAATATGTAAATACCCAAGATTTTGTAGAATAAATTCATCTACTTCGGTAGTGCTTAACTGCTTTTTATAAGCTTCACATTCTTTTACCACTTCCCCGATAATTATAATTGCCGGGGTGCCTAACTCATATTCTTTAGCCAGGTTCTCAATACTGCCAATGCTTCCTGCAATCACTTTTTGGTTTTCTCGGGTACCGTTTTGAATAATGGCAATCGGCATTTCATCTTTAGCTTCTTTTTTATATAAAGCTGCGATTTCAGCAAGTTTTCCCATCCCCATCAAAATCACCACCGTTGCCGAAGTTTTTGCGGCAAGTTTTACATCTTTGGAAAGTTTGTGGCCTGATGTTGTTCCGGTAATTACCCAAAAGCTTTCGGTAATATCGCGTTGGGTAACCGGAATTCCTACGAAAGCCGGCACCGCTATAGCCGAGGAAATTCCTGAAATCACTTCTACTGCCACCCCGTACTCCCGTGCATAGTTTTTTTCTTCACTTCCCCTACCAAATACAAACGGATCGCCGCCTTTTAAGCGTACCACATGTCCCTTTTCTTTAGCGAATTTTACAATAAGTTCATTAATTTGCTCCTGAGCGTAGGCGTGACAACCTTTTCTTTTTCCCACAAAAATTTTTTCAGCTTGTGGGGCATGTTCCAGCATTTCAGGATTTACCAGAGCATCATACAGTACCACTGCAGCCTGATTAAGGGCTTTTACCGCTTTTAAGGTGAGTAAATCGGGATCTCCGGGACCAGCGCCCACTATTGTACATTTTGGTATTTGAGTTAAAGTTTCCATTGGTTTATAGGTTAAATCAAACTTGCTAATTCTGCTTGTGTATTGATATTTTTTAAAAATTTTGCTTCTTCAGCAGCTACATTAATTTTTCGGGCATACCGACTGCGTATAAATTGTTGTACCCGTAATTCGTTATGCTGAAGGTTAAATTCCAAAGCCCGCATCAAATGCTTTTCATAAATTCCGATAAGTGGAAAATTATTTTCAAACTTGCTAATTCTGCTTGTGTATTGATATTTTTTAAAAATTTTGCTTCTTCAGCAGCTACATTAATTTTTCGGGCATACCGACTGCGTATAAATTGTTGTACCCGTAATTCGTTATGCTGAAGGTTAAATTCCAAAGCCCGCATCAAATGCTTTTCATAAATTCCGATAAGTGGAAAATTATTTTCAGCATCAGCCAGGTAACTTATTTCAGCATATTTTTGAGCCGATTTTGTTATTAATTTTTCAATAATTTCCTGATTGATAAGCGGAATATCACAACTCAGGATCAAATTTTTTTCTGTTGAAGTATGCTTTAAGGCCGTGTAAATTCCGCCTAAAGGGCCTTTTCCAGGATAAATATCTTTAACTAATTCATACCCGAATTTCTTATAATCAGTATTTGACGTAACTAGGAAAATATTTTCTGAAAGCAGGCTTACTCCTTCTAAAATATACTGTATAAAAGATTTTCCGCAGAAATCAACCAGACCCTTTTCAGTTTTCATCCGGGAACTTTTTCCACCGCATAAGATATAAGTATTTATCTTCATTTTTTTCATAATAAAACCAGTTTTAAAGAAGCCAATGCCAATACTCCCGAAAGGATATATTTAAGTCCGATAGCTGGAATTCTTTGACTTCCGAAATAAGCGCCCAGGCTTCCACCAACAATCACCGCAGGTATAAACCAGAAAGTCTCTAAAGGAATAGATTCGTCTTGAGAGAAAAATCCGGTAAGGCCGGATAAAGAATTCAGGAAAATAAACAAAGCTGAAATCGCAGCGGCCTCTTTTAAACTTCCCCAGCCTAAAAGCACAATAAGCGGGCTCAGAATAATCCCGCCGCCAATTCCTATCATTCCCGATAGTAAGCCGATAATAATTCCGGTGGCAACTACTACAATACTTTTTGGTTTTATAATGCTACTTTTTTCTTTTCCGAAGAAACCGGAAATACGCAAGGCACCTACCAGTAGAAACCCGCCTAAAATCAATTTAAACAGATAAACCGGAACACTTAAAGATCCTCCTATAAAGGCAGCCGGTACCGAACCTGCAACCAGCCATAAAAACAAACGCCAGTTAAAACTCTCATTTCTGAAAAATAAAAATGCTACCCCCGAAACCACCACATTCAGCACCAGTGCAGTAGGTTTCATAAAGCTTACCGGAAACGCGCAAATAGCCATAAGCGCCAAATAACCGCTCGCCCCGCCGTGCCCCACTACTGCATACGTAAATGAAACCATAACAAGAACAAACAGAAATACTATGTTGAGGTCGGGGTATAGCATTACAGGTTTAATTCAATATATTCAACTTCCCCGTTTTCCGGGATTTCTTCTTTATTTTCAGGAACACAAGCCAAGGCATTACTTAAAGCAAAAGAATGTAACATTGACGAAGATTGCCCCTTTAAAACACTTAATTTTCCGTTTTCCACTATTGCTTTTTGAAACAATGTTTTCCCTAGCGGTTTGGTAATTTTTTCTGCTGAAATCGCTATTTTATAGTTGATTTTAAAAGGTTTTCCGGTCATTTTTTTGAGGGCGGGTAGCACATATACATAAAAACAGCTTAAACTCGAAGCCGGGTTTCCGGGCAGGGCAAACACTATCTTCTGATCTTTTTTCCCAAACCATAAAGGTTTTCCCGGTTTTTGCTTTACTCTATAAAACACCTCTTTAACACGGTTGCTTTCCAGCGCCAGCTTTACAAAATCATAATCCCCTACAGAAATACCGCCGGAAATTAGCAGCAAATCATTTTCTTGTAAAGCTTCGTTTATTTTTTGTGTAGTGCTTTTTAAATCGTCTTTAACCCGGTAAGTATGAATCTTATGAACTCCGGCTTTTTTTAAGGCTACCTCTAACATTAAAGCGTTGCTCTCGTAAATACAGCCGGGCTGCAGGGGTCCGCCTGGTTGCTGTAATTCGTTACCGGTAACCAATATTCCCACTTTTGGGTTTGCATAAACCTCAACCGAACTAATACCAAGACCTGCCAGCAAGCCTATTGCAGCCTCATTTAGTACGGTTCCCCTTTTAAAAACCAATTCCCCGGCTTTTAACTGCTCGCCTTCCTTACGTATATTTGCGTATTTTTTCGGCTTTTTTATAAATTCTACGGTATCGCTGTTTGGCTGTGCCCATTCCTGCATAATTACCGTATCGGCATTTTCAGGAACAGCGGCCCCGGTAAAAACACGTGTAGCTTCCCCGGGTTTTAATTGAATTTTATCGCCTGCCTTGAGTTCTGTGTTTAACCTATAAGAAGAGCGACCATTAAGAATTACCGCATAGCCGTCCATTGCCGAGTTTCTGAATGGTGGCATATTTATAGGGGAATAGATATCAAAAGCCAATGCCATTCCAGCAGCATTATTAAGCGCAACCATTGTTGGCTCCATTCTAAAAGTGGAGGATTCTATTAATTCCAATGCCTTATCTACCTGAATCATAACGTCCTAATTGTAAGCGCAATTTAGGAATTTAAATAGATAATTAAGTATATTTACGTATTAAATTACGTAATTTTAATAATTTTTATCAGTACAGGAATTAAGGATGCTATCTATTTTAAAATATTAAAAATTAAAGTCTAAAAATTGAGAAAAATAGATGAAGGTTTTGGTGTGTTAGCGTATAGGGTTTAAAACTGAAGTAAACGCCACTAATTCACGAATGAATCAACCTTATTTTGCCTAAAAAAGCAATCGTCACCCTGTGCCGAAGCATTGGGATTGATGCAGATCCTGCCCCGATCTATTTATCGGGAGTTTAAGCTAATTAATTACGAGAAAGTTATAATGGAAATTAGATTAAGGTTCAAGGCCCGAATGACGTAAATATTTTATTCTCTACTGCTAACTGCCAACTGACTAAATCTCTCCTTTTTCCCTAAAATAATCCATAAAACCATCGGGGTGGGCGCCGGTTCGTTCTTCGCGGTCTAAGGCATCGATTTGTTTGATTTCTTCTACGGAAAGTTGAAAATCAAAAACCCGGGAATTTTCTATGATTCTGTTTTCATGTACACTTTTAGGAATAGTTACCACGCCTTTTTGTAAATCCCAACGAATGACAATTTGCGCAGGCGTTTTCCTATATTTTTCAGCAAGGTTTTTAATGATTTTGTGGTCTAAAATTTGTCCGCGCATTAAAGGAGCCCAAGCTTCATATTGAATATTCTGATTTTTGCAATAGTCCAGTAACTCCTGTTGCACCAACCTTGGATGAAATTCATTCTGAAGTACCATAGGCATTACCGCTGCCATTACTCGAATTTCCTCAATCTGATGGATCAAGCAATTACTAAGTCCAATGGCTTTTAACTTCCCGGCTTTGTAATATTCTTCCATAGCCTTCCAGCTTTCGGTAAATTTTCCCGGTGTAGGCCAATGGATTAAATACAGATCTATATAACTGGAATCCAGGCGTTGCAAAGAGTTTTCTATAGCATGTTTGGCTTCATCATAACCCTGTTCGGTAATCCAAATTTTAGAGGTAACAAAAATCTCATCACGAGGAACCCCTGATTCTTTTATTGCTTTCCCAACCGCAGTTTCATTTTGGTAAAAACTGGCAGTATCGATATGTCGATAACCGTTTTCCAAAGCAAATTTAACAGAAGAAAAGGCTTCCTTATCGCTCATCTTATAAACACCAAGCCCTAAAACAGGCATTTTAAGCCCGTTTTGAAGCCTGGTTACCGATTGTAAATTTTCTATTTGCATTTGTCTAAAATAAGGGCTTCAGGCCGTAATTGCAATAAATACATTAGAATATTCAGCCCCTCACCTCCGCCTCTCCCTGAGGGAGAGGAGCTCTCATTTAAATTAGATCCTGAAACAAGTTCAGGATGACACAAACACTTTTAAGCTTCGCAACTGGCGCAGGTTACCATTTCTGAAATAAATTCTTTTGAAACACTTTGACTACGCTGATAATACAAGGTTTTCACGCCTAATTGCCAAGCTTCTATCATCAGTTTATTAACATCCCTAACAGGTAAATTTGAAGGGATGTTTAAGTTTAAACTCTGTGCCTGATCAATAAATTTCTGACGAATGGAGGCTTGCTGAATAATCTCTAACTGACTGATTTCCTTAAAAGTTTTAAAAACGGCTTTTTCCTCAACAGTAAGTTCAGTAAGATGTTGTACACTACCGTGATTTAACATAATACTTCGCCAAATATCTTCGTTGTCTATACCTTTAGACTCCAAAAGTTTCTTCAGGTGCTTATTCTTTCGCATAAAATTGCCCTTTGCCAGTCCGGCTTTATAATAATTACTGCTGAAAGGTTCAATCCCGGGAGAACTTTGCCCCAAAATTGCCGAAGAAGAAGTGGTTGGCGCAATGGCCATAAGCGTGGTATTTCGCTGTCCGTAACCCTGTAGGATTTCCGGCTCTCCATAAATTTGTGCCAACTCGGCCGAAGCTTTTTTGGCCTTTGTATTAATATGTTCAAAAATTTTATGGGTTAAGCCTTTGGCTTCCATGCCTTCAAAGGGAATCATATTTTTCTGTAAATAAGAATGCCAGCCCATAACGCCCAAACCAAGGGCACGATGGCGTTTCGCAAAACGATTTGCCGAAGCCAGGTAGTGATTTCCTTCGGTTTTGGCAATAAATTCCTGTAATACGGCATCCAGGAACCAAATGGCCAGTTTTACAGCTTCGGTATCTTTCCATTCATCATAAAGTTCTAAATTCATAGAAGACAAACAGCAAATAAAAGATTCGTCTTTACTGGAAGGCAAAGCGATTTCAGAACATAAATTACTAGAATAAATTCCCAGGTTTTGGTCTTTATATACCTGCGGTTTATTGCGGTTAATATTATCGCTGAAAAAGATATACGGAAGTCCTTTCTGCTGCCTGCTCTCTAAAACTTTAGCCCAGATTTCCCTTTTTTCCATATCACCATCTATCATTTCCTGCATCCAGTAATCGGGTACACAAACCCCGTTGAATAAATTCTGAATGGGGTTGCCGATGTTTTTGATTTCCAGAAACTCGCGAATATCGGGATGGTCAATATCTAAATAAGCTGCAAAAGCACCCCGTCGAACACCGCCCTGGGAAATGGTATCCATGGCGGTATCAAAAAGTTTCATAAAACTCGTTGCACCGCTACTTTTACCATTATCGGTTACCGCGCTGCCACGGCCACGAAGCTCACCGAAATAACCAGAAGTTCCTCCTCCAATTTTGGTTTGCATAATTACCTCGCCCAATTTATGCGTAATGCCCTCAATATTATCAGGCACATATACGTTAAAACAGGAAATAGGCAGCCCTCGTTCGGTTCCCATATTGGCCCATATTGGCGAACTCAAACTCATCCAGCCGCGTTCTATCATTTCAATAAAAGCTTCGGCTAGCTCGGGTTTATAAAGGCGTTTTGCTGCCGCATTAGCTACACGTTCAATAGCCGATTGCGCAGTTTCACCTTTTAACAAATAGCCACGATTTAAAATTTGCTGACTTTCATCATTAAGCCACCACAGGCGTTCAGTTTCAACTTGGGGTTCGAGTTTACTAGGCACTTCCATAAGGAAAATTTTAAATTTTTTAATTCAGTTTTGAGAGAAAATCCCTGATTTTTCAGAGATTTAGAATAGATCGTTGGCGGTGATACTCTTATCGTGTTTGGTATAATCTACCGGGCGTTTTGCAAAGAAATCATCAAGGCTATTAGCAAAAATTTCTTCTTCAAACCACAAAAGGGGTTGCTTCCCCTGCGCGGCTTCAGGATAGAGTTTTTCCATTCCTATTTTTTGCAAACTATCATCTACCCTGAATTTCATAAAGTTTAGTAAATCGGTTTTGCTTAGATTATCAAGGTCGCCATCTTCAAATATCCAGTCGAGTATTTCAGCCTCTACTTCCATAGAATCGGCCACGATTTTTCTAATATCGGCTTTGGAATTCTCCTCAAAGAAATCGGGAAATTCCTCTTTTATTTTATTCACAATATAGATTCCCGCATTAGCATGAACCTGCTCATCTACGGAAGTCCATGCGATAATATTACTCACGTTTTTCATCACACCTCTAAATCGCGAAAACGAAAGGATAATGGCAAACTGGCTAAACAGGGAAACATTTTCAATTAGGATAGAGAACAAAATAAGAGAACTCACGTATTCTTTTTTGTTATCAGATTTTGTATGTGCCAGCGCGTTAGAAAGATAGGCGATACGTTTTTTGATAACAGGAGTTTCTATAAGTCGTTCAAATTCGTTGTTATAACCCAAAACTTCCAGCAAACGCGAATAGGCTTCGGAATGACGGAATTCACATTTCCGAATGCACCCAATAGGATTTGTTAATCGCTTCGGTAAAGCTTAAAATTTCAGGATATTCAAAAGGTTTATAATTAAGTCGTTTGTCGAAAATACTCATAATACTTTTGTTTTTGGGTTAAATTCAAAAGCATAAAAGAATGTATCACGGTAAGTGAAGACATCACTTAAGCCCGGGACATTTACTTTTTATGCGAAAGCAAAAGTCTTTCCGAAAAGTAAGGTAACCTGGCTTGTAACGAAGTTACTTACAGTTGCGCAACAGCCCACGATTTCCACGCGATTCCCCTTTTTATCGCCGGACGGCAATTCTTTTCGGTTGCAGAATTTTACAAAAGTAAAGATAGGTTGCTATAACTCCGCTTTTACACAAGTCTGAGATGAGTTTTCAACTTGTTTTTCACAAATTACATAAATCACTGATTTAAAAACGATTGTCTTCTCTCTAAAACCCGTTCCGGATAATCGGTAATAATTCCGTCTACGCCCAGGTTTAGCATGTTGTTAATATCCGCGGTATCATTTATTGTCCAGGGAATTAAACGCATATTTTTTTGATCTATAGAATCTATAAAAGCGCTGTCTTTCACCAGACCATAATGCGGGCTGTAAATTTCGGGACTATACTTCAGCAAGTCCAGGTTTTTCTCAATTCCTTCAGCAGCCACTAAATAAGCGGTTTCTACTTCAGGAAATTGATTGCTAATTTCATTTAAAATATTCACATCAAAAGATTGTAAATTAAAGCTACCTATTTCGCTCTGGTCTATAACGTTCATTACCAACTTAACAAATTCTTCAGGCTGGGGCTGATGGCTGTCGTATTTACTTTCAGAAGATTTTATCTCGATATTATATTTCACCGGCTCTAAATTATTTTCGGCAATATAATTTTCAACTGAATCAATTACTTCGCTTAAAAGCGGTTTATAGGTTTTTTGCTTCCGCTGCCCGGGGAAAAGTCGGTTCCCTTTTGATCCGGCATCAAAGGTTTTGATGCTATCGTACTTCATTTCGTAAAAGTTATAACTCTCCTGTTCGGCTTTTGAAATAGAATCACCATTAGGCTTCAGCATATACAGCGAATGCATAAAAGGCTCGTGGGATACCACTACTTTGTTATCTTTGGAAATCACCACGTCCAGCTCCAACACCTCAACCCCTTTTTTAACAGCACTTATAAATGCAGGGATAGAATTTTCAGGAAAATTTCCACGATCGCCACGATGACCCTGGACTTCCACCTGTTTAATTTCAATTTTCTGCTTTACTGTATCTTCTTTTTTAGAAGCCTCATTCTTACATGCAGCAAACAACAATACCGCAAGACCTAAAATTTTTAATAATTTCATTTTTTAAAAATTTAAAGAAAAGCCCACCCAAAAACAAAGAGAACATGGGCAGGCTGTTACAAACTAAACACAAATTTTCCCCATAAAGTGGGATTTTAAAAATTATTTTGCCGGTTCCTCCAGTCTATAAGAAGTTTCGGCAGTATGCGTTTTCCCGAACATATCGTTAGCTTTTATTTCGATTTTATGTTCTCCTGTTTCCAGGTTTACCGGAATATTACCCCTCCAAAGGTGTTCGGTTTTTACAGGATTGGATCCGCGACGCCCGGGCATCAATTCTTCAGTTAAATCCCATTCATAAATTTTCTCAACATAAGAAGGGTCGTAATCTTCCACGTAACGCATCGGCTTCCAATCCCCATCATCAACCCGATAAAGCACCTCATCTCCTTTAGTGCCCATAAAAAAGTTCACATAAATTCCGGCTTTAGTTCTACGGTTATTAGCCACTACCTTCGGTGCAAAAACCTCCATTTGGTAGTTGGCTGGTTTGCCGGCAACTTTATAATCGATATCATAAGAATTACCGTCAAAATTGATAAAAGCATAACCTTTTGGCGTTCCATCACGCATAGTTGAAATAGGGATTCCGGCATCGTCTAATTTCCCCGAATACCAATCGCCAGAAGTTGTTCCTACATTATAATGGTGATGCGGTTTGTCCTGCTGCCACCCATCTTCTTTACTGAAGAAATCCTGACGTTGAATATGCGTATGTGCTGAAAGTGAAAGGGTATTGGGATGATTTTTCAGGAGCTCAAACAGTTCTTCCCGATCTTCATCTCTAAAAGTATCTCTTCCTTCGGGCTCACTAAGCGGAATGTGCATAGCCAAAACCACCAAATGATCTTCAGGCACGTGTTTCAGATCATTTTTTATAAACTGAAGTTGATCACTCCTAAATCCACCCTGATAGCCTTTGCCATCCCTGGGATCGGGATATAACACATCATCTAAAACTATAAAGTGGACTTTTCCATAATTGAATGCATAATTGGCCGGGCCAAAATGAGCTTCGTAAGTTTCATCAGAATATTTATCTTCTTCTACATCAAAATTGATATCGTGATTTCCCAGCAAATTGTACCATGGAATTCCCGCTTTTTTTACAGCCTGTGTATAAGGGTTAAACAAATCGAGATTATTCCCTACCAGGTCTCCAAGGCTAAGCCCAAAAGGTACATTTTCTATATTTTCAACTTCAGCAACTATCCCTTTTACAAAAAAATCGACCTCTTCTTTTGTATATGGCTGCGGATCGCCAAAAATTAGGGTGGTAAACTCCTCTTTTTCTTCAGAAGGTATTAAACCAAAATCGATCGATTTAGGTAATTTCCCGGTAGGCTCCACTCCCGGAAAAATTGCGGTAGGTTATCAGGATTTGTTGCTACCACATAGCCCGATGGCTTTATTACCGAAATAATCATATCCTCATTAGCGGGCAATTCGTACCTGCCACTTTTATTGGTCAGCACCACTTCTTTTCCGTTGGTTACGGCTACTTTTCCAACCCCCTTTTCGCGACGTTCTTTTTTACCGTTTTCATTGGCATCTTCAAAAACTACTCCGCTAACCATTTTCTGTGCCGAGAGGCAACATGTTCCCGAAAGGCATATTCCTAAAATTATTTTTTTTATCATTTTATAAAAGTTATTATGATTATCCGTTATTAGTAACAATGTACATTTTGCATCATGCCAAACCTGTTTCTGCACCTAATGAAAATCAACAAGATTTATAATGAGGCCCTGAATCAAGTTCAGGTGACGATACGATTATAACTTATAACGGACATTTAAAATTTAATTACTGGGTTTTTATAAGCAAAATAACATTACTCCCAACCGGGGTTTTGTTCTAAATTATCATTAAGTTCAAGGTCTTCCATTGGAATTGGATAATAGTAATCCTTAGGTTCTTCAAAAGAACCACCTTCAAATAAAAGAAGATTGCCTGATGTACCTTCAGAAAGCTGTCTTTCGTTAGTGTTAATCATAGTACTCACCTCGGCTGGTGCACCTGAAGCATCACCTTCGTGTACATAGACGTCAAATTCACCATCGTTATTAAAATCGTGAGCCCCGAGGCTTGAAAAATACAACCCTAATATGGGGCCTTCCAGCTTTTTTCCTTCCTTCCAACGTATTAAATCACTCCACCTAAAACCTTCATTAACCAGTTCTATCCTGCGCTCCCGGCGGATTTCAAGTATCACTCCTTTATTAGCATCCTGGCCTATATTATCATATAGACTTTCCTGGTATGGATCTGGATTAGCATTAGCCACTGCCATATCCAAAACAGGCATCCCCACCCGGTGTCGGATTTTATTCACAGTCAAATCTATATCGCCCTGAGTAAGCGTTCCCAGTTCGGCTTTAGCTTCAGCGTATATCAGTAATGCCTCGGCATAACGAAAAAGTATCACATCATTAATCGATCCTCCCGAGCCCCATTGTGGTCCTTTTGGAGGCAAGGCTTTAATCACCCTGTAACCTGTTCTGGTTATATCTAAATCTACCGGCTCAGGATTTTCCGAGCCATAGGTCGTAAAATCAGGTCCTGCAGTAGTTTGCGTTAACCTGGGATCGCGATGCTGCATCTCCTCATAAAATTCCATGGTATCATACCCAGATTGATCAGTAAAAGGACTACCGTCTGCCATTAGGTAACTATTGACAAGCTCTTTGGTAAGCCCCCATCTTCCCTGGGTTGGCGCGGTCATTCTGTAGGCCAGATCGTGCGTTCTTATTCCAAATTCATAATCAACCGCTAAGATTGTCTCCGTCATATCCTGGTTTTCCCTGGCAAAAAGGTCTAAATACACCTGGTCTTCTCCACCCCCGGAATACAGTTCATACGCCCCTGAATCCATTAATTCTTTAGCAGCAGCAGATGCGCCTTCTAAAAATCGTTCATAATCCCCCATTCCATGGTACTTCCTAAATGTTCCTTCAAAAAGGGAAATTCGAGCTTTTAAAAGCAGTGCTGTATATTTTGTAATACGATTTAACTCTTTCTCCGCCGGTATATTAGCAATAGCATAATCAATATCAGCTAAGATTGAATCCACTACCAGTTCTCTCGAATCCCTTGGTTTCGTTAATAATTCTTCATCATCCTGTTCAATAACTTCACTATACCAAGGCACATCGCCAAAGCGTTTTACTTTTTCGTAATAGAAATAAGCTCTAAAGAATTTCGCTATTCCCGAATATTTAGCCTTAGCTTCTTCATCATTTACCCGGTTATAATTTTCAATAAAGAAATTAATTCTACGCAAATGTCCCCAGGACCAGCCACCGCTTCCTCTATCGGTAGGTACAATCCGGGTGCCCCTTAACCTGTCTCCGGCACTTACCCCTAAAATATTATCTGAATCTGAATCATCCATATAGACCGATTTTGTTGGCAAGACGGTATATAAATCATTAGTATATGCTTCCAGATCGGCACCGGTGTTAAAAAACTCATCTGCAGTTATCGCATCTCCAGGTGGTTGTTCAAGGATATCTGCCTCACAGCTTGCAATTAGCAAGGTTAACATCACTATCGCGGAGACTTGAACCGCCCTTTTCGTTATGTTTTTTTTCATTTTTATCACTATTAATTTATGTATTTTGATAACCATCCTATTATGATGGGAAAATTACAGGTTGATTTGCACTCCGGCCGAAAAGGTCTTACCCATAGGATATAATTGGGTATCTGTTGCAGATCTTCCGCTTACGCTATTGGGATTGGAGTAGCTCACATGCGCCCCAACCTCTTCAGGGTCCAGATATTTAGTTAGGCCTCCAAAAGTCCAGGTAAACATATTCTCCCCGCTAAGAAAAATCCTTAACCTTTTTATATTTATCTTCTTGGTTAGTGTTGGAGGGATAGTGTAACCCACTGTAAGATTCTTGATTCTTAGATAGCCGATATTCTTTAAAAAATGATCATTATAGTTGTATGACATACGACCACCACTTAAAGCATTGTATGCCCTTTGTCTTTGAGGATATATTCTATTCGGGTCATTAGGCTGTTCGGGATCCCACACTTTGTTCAGAAGGTCTTTTCTTATAAAAGAGGTATAAGGCCGGTGGAATGTTGCCCAATATAATGGCCCGTTAGGATACCAATCTTGTTTCGCTACCCCCTGGCCAATAACATTAACATCAAAGTTTTTCCAGGAAGCATTAATATTAAACCCAAAAGGAAACTGTGGCATGGCATTACCGATAGGAACCAGATCTCCCGGGTCTTCCAGCGTATTATTTCCGTTGTCTATACTTCCATCTCCATCGGTATCTACATATCTAAGATCACCCCCTCTTAAAAGATTCCAATCTCCATTGGAACCATAGTCAAGTATTCCTCTATAAACTCTAAAAAGGTTATCCCTTCCAAATTCATTTTGAAAAGCAGCAGCTTCTTCATCCGATTGGAATTGACCATCTATACGATAACCCCAGATCTCTCCAATCTGCTGTCCTTCCCAAAATGTACTCAATAGGCCATTTGGATTATCAAATTTTGTGATCACCCCTCTGTTATTAGAAACATTAGCTTGTACGCTAAGTGATAATTCCGAACCCAATATCTCAAATTGATCATTATAACCGGCTGTTATCTCAAAACCCCGGTTACGCATCGCTGCATAATTTCGTCTTGGTTCTGAAGCTCCAAAAACGGCCGGAAGCGGTTGCCCAGGCAAGTACATATCACGTGTATAGCGCTGATACCATTCTACTGAAGTGGTTAACTTATCCTGTAAAAACCCAAGGTTAACCCCCACATTAGTGGAAGTGATTTTTTCCCAGCCAATATTAGCTGGCAGCGGCGATGGCACCCTGGCATAATTGCTTTGTTCCCCATCAAATAACCAAGCAGTTCTTCCCATGCCTATTAGCTGTCGGAAGGTATTTACGCCTACACTCTGATTGCCCAGTTTTCCGTAGGAGGCTTTAAACTTTAAGGAAGACATCACATCTGCTACCGAACCAGTCCAGAAATCTTCCTTATCTACGATCCACCCAGCAGCAACTGAGGGAAACAAACCCCAGCGGTTTTCTTCCGGAAAACGGGACGAACCATCGTAGCGTGCATTGACTTCCAATAAATATTTCCCGTCATAATCATAATTGAAACGACCAAAATATCCCTGAATAGCCCACTCCAGGGTTGAACCTGTCATATCCAACATTTCAGTACCAAAAGCGATATTAGCCTTATTTTGAGTAAGTAAATTTTCAATTCGCATTCCTACTCTATCACGGTCAAATTCCTCTTGATTAAAACCAAGCATCAGCTTAAAATTATGCTTATCTGCAACCGCTTTGGTATAGGTACCATAAATATTTATAGCCGTGTAATAATCTTTCCAACGATATTCATTATGTCGATTAAGGCCTGCATTCTCAACTAACTCCAAATTTTCACCGGAGAGGTAACTAAATGGCTTATATGAGAAAGTGCGATCGGTCCTGTCAATTTTGTAGTTATAATTCATATTAAGCACCAGGCCTTTTACCGGTTTAATTTCAGCCTCCAGGGTATTAGTTTGATTCTCATACTGCCATTGCCGATGTGCTGCCCCTTCTTTCAAAGCTCCAAGGCGACCAACATAACCATTTCGGGTTCGTCCAACACTCACCCCATAGCCATCTACAAAGGCCGGATGATTTGGAAATAAATCACGCCATTTACTTACGCCAAATTCATCGCCCCAACCATTTTTGGTGCCAGCGTATTGTTCATCAAACCGGCTACTAAACCTACTTAAAGCAGTTAATTTTAACCACTTATAAGGGGTAGCACTTAGTTTAAGTTGAAGATTATAACGGCGCATCTCAGCATCCTGGATGTTCTGAATTTTTTCCCGCTCATAAGTTCTACCGGATATTACGCCGGTTAATTTATCGGAGCCTCCCGAAATAGAAATATTATTAATTTGGTGTGGGCGACGATCTTTAAACAAAACATCGTAGAAATCAGTATTACCAAAGAATTTATAGGTACCATCAGCTTGCTGCTCATAAAAAGGTTCCCGCTCACCATTGCCAACCTGTTGGGCTATTTCCCAATCTTCATCTTCATAACATACATAACAACCACTGTGGTAAGAGCCAATAGCATCATCTACCCAACGGGCATAAGTAGCCGGATTGGTCACAAAATCTGTTCGGGCGGTATTGGTGGTAAAACCGGTATTGTTAGAATATTGAACATTAAACTCTCCCTCCTTTCCCGATTTAGTAGTAATCAAAACCACGCCAAAAGAACCTCTGGCTCCATAAATGGCCGCAGCCCCGGCATCTTTTAAAACCGTTACACTTTCAATGTCGTTTGGATTCACATTGGCAATATCGCCTTCTATCCCATCAATAATAATAAGAGGAGAGCCTCCATTTAAGGAGTTAAAACCACGGATATTAATTTCAGGGGTAGCCGAAGGATCACCACCAGAAGATGACCGAATATTTAAGCCGGGAACCACTCCCTGCAACGAACTGGCAATATCGGCCGATGGACGGGTTTGAATGTCGCCGATATTCGCTTTGCTTACAGAACCCACCAAGTTCTCTTCTTTTTGAGTACCATAACCAACTACCACCACTTCATCTAAGCTTTCTGAATCCTCTTCCAGGGTTATTTCGAAAGTAGATCGCGAGGCAATTTTAATTTCTTTAGTTTCATATCCCAAAAAGGAAAAAACCAGGGTGGTATTCCTATTATCTGAAACAGCAAGGGAAAATTCCCCATCAAAATCAGTAACCGTTCCATTGGATGCATCTTTCTCCTGAACAGTAACCCCGGGAATTGGTATACCAGCCTTATCGGATACTATACCGATAACCTCCCTGTCCTGGGCCTGGGTAACCCAGCCAACAAGAAAACAAGCTATTAAAGTAATTCGCTGTAAAATTTGTTTCATGATTTTTTGGTTGATTTAAGTTGGGGTTGCAAATATTTTACTTAGTTTAAAATGAAGCCTGGATTTAAAGTTGTGCTTCCTTTAATTAAATGTTAGCTGAATATTTCTAAGTTTAAATTGCAAAAAGGGGGTATTATTAGGGATATTTGATTAGCAAAAGACAATAAAACCATCCTAATTTCAATTGTAAATAGTGACCGAAACTGTTTAATAATGAATGAGAAAGACAAAGGGTTTTTAGCCTGAAAAGAATGGAGATAAAATAATTGGAGTTTAATACTTCCAGCCCCATTATATACCGTAAACAAAATGTTATGAACACCACAAATGTTTAGTAAAGATTAATTTTTTAAAGATGTAACTATCAAATTGCATAAAATTCACCTATAATTCCCGGCAATATTTTTTTAGAGTTCCCAACAAAATGAAATTATTCAACACAGTATTAAGAAGGAAAAGTTTTGGAATTTACACACTTATGCTTTGCACTAGAGCTTTTAATTTATCACACATCCTACTCCCAAACCCAAATAATTATTTTAAAAAACTTGGCTGAAAATAATTAGTAATTGTATATTTGCCGGCCTGCTTTACTGCGGAAGTTCAAAAAATGATGCCCTAAAAGACTCATTTTGTAAAGATTTTAAAAATAGTTGTGTTGTTGTCCCGATTAGTTCGGGATAGTGTAGTTAGCCGATGAGTCTTAACTGGCTTTTTGGCAACCAATGAGAAGCTTTTTTCCGTTTAACGGAAAGAGGCTTTTTTTGTTTATAAAGAAAACTTCTCTAAAAAAGAAACTGTAAATTAGCCTTTCCGCCTTAAAACAAGTAAAAATGAAATCTGAAACAGCCAGGTGGCAACCTGAACTTTATAATAACAAACATTCTTTTGTTTATAATTACGGAAAAAACTTACTAAAGTTATTGGATCCAAAACCCTATGAACGGATTTTAGATTTAGGCTGTGGCTCCGGACAACTTACTTCCAAGATTAGTGAGTCTGCAAAAGAAACTATAGGAATTGATAAATCAGCGGAAATGATTGCTGATGCAAAATCAAAATTCAAAACCATTGAATTTCAGGTGAAAAATGCTGAGAATTTTAAATTCAATAAAAAATTCGACGCTATCTTTTCCAACGCGACACTTCACTGGATAAAAAATCAGGAAAATGCGATAGCCTGTATGTTTGAAAACTTAAACCCAAATGGAAGAATTGTGTTGGAATTTGGAGGAAAAGGAAATGTTGAAACCATCGTTAATCAATTAAGGGATTCTCTTAATAAAAGAGGCTATATTGAACAGTCAAAATTAAATCTATGGTATTTTCCATCAATTGCCGAATACACCGTGGCATTAGAATCGGCCGGGTTTAGGGTTGTGTTGGCAGAACACTACGACCGCCCCACCGAACTCGCTGACGAAAAATCAGGAATAAAAGATTGGATTTCAATGTTTGCCGAAAGCTTTTTTAAAGGAGTTGACAAAAAACATGTTGAAGATATCAAAAATGAAGTACAGGAGGAAGTAAAAGAAAAATGTTTGATCAACAATAAATGGTTTGCCGATTATAAAAGGATTAGGATAGTTGCGGTAAAAGAATAAACTAAATTTCCTCTCAAATGTTTTTGGCTTTCAATGCTGTTAATCTAAAGCATTTCTAGATTATCTACAATTTTTGCCTAAACACAACAATTAGGCTTGATCCATTTCTACCATTCTACTAACGCCACATCAGGATAAACTTCTTGCTTAAAAACAAAAAACCGGAAAGAAATCAATCTTCCCGGTTAATTCTGTTGGCCTACTAGGGCTCGAACCTAGACTCTTCTGGACCAAAACCAGACGTGTTGCCAGTTACACCATAGGCCATTGCTGTAATGCGGATGCAAATTTATAACAAAGTTTTATTTACACAAACTTTTTCTAAAAATTTCCTTCATTTTTTCCTGTTTTCCCACAAGGAGGTTTTATGTTAAGGGAAATCAGGATTTTAAGAAATAAAGCCAAATTTCATACGTTGTAAATACATTCTTATAATTATTAGTAAATTCGCCAGCAGATCGAAGAACTTTACTAAAAATGACAGACTTCAGCTTTAGCAAGTGGAATAAAATACTGGGATGGCTCGTATTTTTAATTGCGCTCACCACCTATACGTTAACCATAGAACCCACAGCAAGTTTTTGGGATGCCGGAGAATATATTGCTACCTCAGCAAACCTTGAAGTAGGCCACCCGCCCGGAGCACCCTTCTACCAAATGATGGGAGCTTTTTTCTCTATGTTTGCCCCAGATAATTCACAAGTCGCACTTATGGTCAACTTTATGTCCGGGGCAGCTAGTGCTTTTGCTGTACTGTTCATGTTTTGGTCTATTTCACTTTTGATCTTGAAAATTGCCGGTTCGCGTGAAAAATTAAATCCTTCTAAAAAAATCGCTGTTTTAGGTAGTGCCTTAGTAGGTTCTTTGGCCTTTACGTTTACCGATAGTTTTTGGTTTAGCGCCGTAGAGGCCGAAGTTTATGCAATGGCTGCTTGTCTTATGGCGCTTATGTTTTATCTAGGTTTATTATGGGAACGGGATATGTTTAAACCGCGGGGAAACCGATGGCTTATTTTAATTTCATTAGTTATCGGACTTTCGTTCGGGGTGCACTTTATGGGCTTGCTCACCATTCCGGCCATAGGGTTTTTATACTTTTTCAAAAACTACAAGAAAGTTACGGTTAAAAATTTTATAATTGCCAATATTGTAGTGGTAGCGGTGTTGATGTTTATTTTTAAACTGCTTCTGCCCTACACCCTTACTTTCTTTGCAGCTTCTGAGTTGTTTTTCACCAATACTATCGGACTTCCGTTTAACACCGGGACTATTATTGCTTTTATAGTTATCGTAGCGTTATTTTATTTCGGCATTAACTATACCCGAAAGAAAAATTATATTCAGCTAAATACCCTTTTTCTTTGTATCCTGTTTATACTTATCGGTTTCTCCAGCTGGGTTATGTTACCCATAAGAGCTAATGCCCCAACGGTTATCAATGAAAACAGCCCCGACAATGCCCGTGAACTTTTAGCCTATTACAATCGGGAACAATATGGGGAAACCCATCTTTTCTACGGCCCTCAATTTTCTGAAATGTATGGCGGTTTAGACCCCGAAAACCCTTATAAAGACGGTAAACCCCGCTACGAAAAAGATAAAGAAAAAGGGGAATATGTAATTGTAAACGATTATAAAAATGCTAAACAGAATTTAGAT